>OZ241898.1:340000-5344657 GCA_965203525.1 Vicinamibacterales bacterium
TAGCGGCGAGCGAACGCGGAACAGCCCAAACCGGCGTGCTTGCACGACGGGGTTGCAGGGCCTGTCCGGCCGCGAGGCCGGCGAGTCAGAAACCAGCCTTCTAGCCGAACGATCTGGAACGATCGGCCAGAGACGGTGACAGCCCGGTAGGCGAAAGGAGGTTGGCTCGCTGGACAGGTTCCTGAGTAGCGCGGGACACGGGAAATCCCGCGTGAACCCGGGAGGCCCATCTCCCAAGGCTAAATACTCCCTGGCGACCGATAGTGAACCAGTACCGTGAGGGAAAGGTGAAAAGAACCCCTGTTAGGGGAGTGAAATAGTACCTGAAACCGTATGCCTACAAGCAGTGGGAGGGCTATGGCCGGAGGCATTCATGTCTCCGGCAACGCCTGACCGCGTGCCTTTTGCATAATGAGCCGGCTAGTTACTCTCTGTGGCGAGGTTAAGCGAATGCGAGCCGTAGCGAAAGCGAGTCCGAAATGGGCGTGTTTTAGTCGCAGGGAGTAGACGCGAAACGAGGTGATCTACCCTTGGCCAGGGTGAAGCGTGGGTAACACCACGTGGAGGCCCGAACCAGTGTCGGTTGAAAACGGCTTGGATGAGCTGAGGGTAGGGGTGAAAGGCTAATCAAACCTCGTGATGGCCCGTTCTCCTCGAAATGCTTTTAGGAGCAGCCTCGGGAGGTCGGCGTCGGCGGTAGGGCACTGGATGGACTAGGGGGCCTACAAGCTTACTGAATCCAACCAAACTTCGAATGCCGACGACACGCATCCCGGGAGTGAGACTCTGGGGGCTAAGCTTCAGGGTCGAAAGGGAAACAGCCCAGCCTACCGGCTAAGGTCCCGAAATCTGTGCTAAGTGGGAAAGGAACTGGGGACGCCGAGACAACCAGGAGGTTGGCTTAGAAGCAGCCATCCTTTAAAGAAAGCGTAACAGCTCACTGGTCAAGCGGCTCCGGACCGACAATTCAACGGGGCTCAAGCACAGTACCGAAGCCGTAGATTCAGGGAATCCTTCGGGATTCCGCGAGTGGTAGAGGAGCGTTCTCTGGGCAGAGAAGGCGGATCGTGAGAACCGCTGGAGCGCAGAGAAGTGACCCTGCCGGCATAAGTAGCGACAAGAGTGGTGAGAATCCACTCCGCCGAAAGCCTAAGGTTTCCTGAGGAAGGTTCGTCCACTCAGGGTCAGTCGGGTCCTAACGCGAGGCCGAAAGGCGTAGCGGATGGATATCCGGTCAACATTCCGGAACTACCTGGACGGCGTTTGTACGACGGGGGGACGCAGGAGGCCAGCCCGGCCTGCGATTGGACGTGCAGGTCCAGGCATGTAGGGGGAATCGCCAGGCAAATCCGGCGGTTCGCATTCCCCGAGGTGCCATGGCGAGGCCGAAAGGCCGCAAAGTGGGTGATGCCATGCTGCCAAGAAAATCCTCTAAGGAGCCGTTCGGGTACCCGTACCGTAAACCGACACAGGTAGGCAGGGAGAAAATCCCAAGGCGCGAGTGAGAACCCTCGTCCAGGAACTCGGCAAACTCGCCCCGTAACTTCGGAAGAAGGGGTGCTCCAGCTCGTGATCCGGCTTGCCCGGTGAGCGGGAAGGAGTTGCAATAAAGAGGCCCAGGCGACTGTTTACTAAAAACACAGGACTCTGCCAAGTCGAAAACGACGTATAGGGTCTGACGCCTGCCCGGTGCCGGAAGGTTAAAGGGAGGAGTCAGCCGCAAGGCGAAGCTCTGAACTGAAGCCCCGGTAAACGGCGGCCGTAACTATAACGGTCCTAAGGTAGCGAAATTCCTTGTCGGGTAAGTTCCGACCTGCACGAATGGCGCAACGATCTGGGCGCTGTCTCGACGAGGGGCACTGCGAATTTGTGGTACCGGTGAAGACGCCGGTTGCCCGTGGTAAGACGGAAAGACCCCGTGCACCTTTACTACAGCTTAGTAGTGAGTGCTGGTGTGTGATGCGCAGGATAGGTGGGAGACTTTGAGCCCGGCCTCTTGGGGTCGGAGGAGTCGTCGGTGAGATACCACCCTTGGCATTTCGGTGTTCTAACCTCGACCTGTCATCCAGGTCAGGGACACTGCTTGGCGGGTAGTTTGACTGGGGCGGTCGCCTCCCAAATTGTAACGGAGGCGCGCGAAGGTTCGCTCAGGCTGTTTGGAAATCAGCCGGAGAGTGCAAAGGCAGAAGCGAGCTTGACTGCGAGACATACACGTCGAGCAGATGGGAAACCAGGCCTTAGTGATCCGGTGGTTCCGCATGGAAGGGCCATCGCTCAACGGATAAAAGGTACGCCGGGGATAACAGGCTTATCTTGGCCAAGAGTTCATATCGACGCCAAGGTTTGGCACCTCGATGTCGGCTCATCGCATCCTGGAGCTGTAGCAGGTTCCAAGGGTTCGGCTGTTCGCCGATTAAAGCGGTACGTGAGCTGGGTTTAGAACGTCGCGAGACAGTTCGGTCCCTATCTACCATGGGCGCAGGAGATTTGAGGGGGGCTGTCCTTAGTACGAGAGGACCGGGATGGACGAACCTCTGGTGTACCAGTTGTCGCGCCAGCGGCAGCGCTGGGTAGCTACGTTCGGAAGGGAGAAACGCTGAAAGCATCTAAGCGTGAAACCCTCCCCAAGATGAGATCTCCCTGGACCTTCGGGTCCCTGAAGGCACCTGGAAGACCACCAGGTAATAGGCCAGTTGTGTAAGGCTTGCGAGAGCTTGAGCTTACTGGTACTAATCAGCCGTGAGGCTTGACCATATTCCTGCTCGTCACGTCGGGAAGCTGCCGTTTGCAGAGTGTTCAGTTGCGGGCGGCGGGGGCGAACGTCGCTCTTTGACATGGTTGCGGCAGGTGGCCGCGGGAGCCGGGAACAGGCGACCGGGGCCTTGTGCCGCACGGATTTTCCGGTGGTCACAGGAGAGGGGAAACACCCGTTCCCATGCCGAACACGGCAGTTAAGCCCTCTTCCGCCGATGGTACTGCGGGGGTAGCTCCGTGGGAGAGCAGGTCGCTGCCGGGAGTTTCCCGACGCCCGGACTCGATGGTCGAGTTCGGGCGTTTTTCTTTTGCCGGTCCGGCGGTTGCGGATGCGAAGCGGGCGTGACACGGAAACGGCGCGGGCCGACCGGCGCGGGATCCGGGTGGAGCTGGCGAGCGAGCGCAAGATTCGCGCCCGGAACACGGTGCTGTACCGCGTGGCGCACTGGCCGATATGGATCTGGGTTTTCTTTCTGGCGCCGGGGCCGCTGACGTTCGATCTGTTCGCGAGCGGCGTCGACGCCCGGATGGGGGCGTGGCTGGGCGCGGTGCTGATCGGCACCGGCGCCGCCGGGCTGCGGGGGAGGCTGCCGGGCGTGGAGCCGCGCCCCTACATCATTCGGTTCACGGAGGATCGGCCGAACCCGGCGTATCGGCGGGTCTGCTATACGTTCGCGTGGAGCGCGGTGCTTTCCTTCGCACTGCTCAACTTGGCGGGGCTGGTCTGGGCGGCGGCGACGGGAGAGTGGCGCATGCAGGTGATCTACGACGCCGGCTACTTTCCGCTTGCCGGGGCCGTGTGGATCCTGGGAGCGGCGGGCCGCCTGCCGCGGGTGAAAGCGTCGACCCGGGGCGAGGGACACGAGCGGCGATTCTTCTACGGATCGCTGTGGGCGGTGTGCGTGGCCCAGCCAGTGTTGTGGCTGCTGTGGGGGATCGCGCCGCTGACGTGGCCGGGCAACGTCCTGAAGCTGGTCGTGTTCGTGGCCCTGCTCGGGTTCGTCGGGTACCTTGCGTACCGCGGCAAGCTGCCGCGAACGCGGCCGATCGTGCCGGGGGAGCTCGCGGTCAGCGACTAAACCTGTCTCGAAACAACGTTTCCAGGTTCTTCCGTGGCAGGACACCGGATACGGGGGCGGCGGGACGGGATCGGGATCGGGCCCCGCTACGGGGCAGGAGGAAACCGTTCGAGTCCGGTCGGAGCGGAACGCCCAATCCGTCGCCAGGGAACGAACCCGTCAGGCGCCGAGGAACCGTTCGAGACAGGCAGTGAGCGGAACGCCTGGCCGGCGGCGGTAGAATGTCGGTATGCAAGACAACCAACGGCGGCTGCGGCGTGTCACGGCGGCTGCGGTCACGCTGGCCGCGTGCATCGTCGCCACGGTGGTGTCCGGACGTGGCGCGCACGGGGCCGGCGAAGCGGAAGGGCGGTCCGCGGAGGCCGCCGCGAGCTTCGACGAGCACTTCATCGACAAGACGATGCGCGTCGACTATTTCCACTCGGGCGGGCGCGGTACGGAGATCGTCGCGCTCGATCGGGTGGTGTCCGACGGGCCGTGGGCGGGCAGCCGCACCCGTCTCGTCGACGACCTCAACCTCGGGAAATATCTCTTCGAGGTGCTCGACCGGCGGACGAACCGCGTGATCTACTCGCGCGGCTTCGCGTCGATCTACGGCGAGTGGGAGACGACGCCGGAGTCGCGCGAGGTCCATCGCACGTTCCACGAGTCGTTGCGCTTTCCGTGGCCGCGGCGGCCGGTGCAGGTCGTGCTGAAGGTGCGCGACGCGGAGAACAGTTTTCACGAGATCTGGTCGACGGTCGTCGATCCGGACTCCCGCTTCGTCAATCCGGCCGACCGTCCCCCGGCCGGCGAGGTCTGGTCGCTGTTCACGAGCGGACCGCCGTCGGAGAAGGTCGACCTGCTGATCCTCGGCGAGGGGTACACGGAAGACGAGCGGGACAAGTTCCGCGCAGACGCGACCCGGCTGACCGAGGCGCTCTTCGAGGAGGAGCCGTTCCGCAGCCGGCGGGACGACTTCAACGTGTGGGGCATCGATCTCCCGTCCGCCGCTTCGGGGGTCAGTCGCCCGCGCGCCGGCCAGTTCCGGCGCACGCCGCTGTCCGCGGAGTACAACGTCTTCGATTCGGAACGCTACCTGCTGACGTACGACAACCGTGCGCTTCGCGACGCCGCGTCCGCCGCGCCGTACGAGTTCATCGAGATCCTGGTCAACGAAGAGCAGTACGGGGGAGGCGGGATCTTCAACTTCCAGGCCACGGCGGCGGCCGGCACCGGCTTCGCGGAGTACGTCTTCATCCACGAGTTCGGCCACCACTTCGCGGGACTGGCCGACGAGTACTACACGTCGGACGTGGCCTACGAAACCGGCGCCTCGTATCACCCGGAACCGTGGGAGCCGAACGTGACCGCGCTGCACGACCCCGGCGACCTCAAGTGGGGCGACCTCGTCGCCCCGGACACGCCGCTGCCGACGCCGTGGGACAAGGAGGTCTTCGAGGCGGCCAGCACCGCGGCGCAGCGCGAGCGCCGGGACCTGCGGGCGGCCGGCGCGCCCGAAACCGAGATGGACCGGCTCTTCACCGCGCAGATGGAGCGCGAGACGGCCCTGCTGGCTTCGATGCCGCACGCCGGCAAGGTCGGCGCGTTCGAGGGCGCTTCGTACGAGCCGGTCGGCCTCTACCGCCCGGAGATCGACTGCATCATGTTCACGCGCAACCCGGTCGGCTTCTGCCGGGTCTGCCGGCGGGCGATCTCGCGCGTGATCGACCAGTACTCGCGGCCGTAGGCGGGCAACCTTCGGGAGGGTCGCGCGCACGCGCCGGCGGCGGGGAAATCCGCGCCCGCGCGCCCGGGCATGGAACCTCGCGCGGAAGGGGATCGAACGACATGGTGGAGAGGCACGTCATCGCCGGGCTCGAGCGCATCGTCGGGCCGGACGGCATCGTGCGCGACGACGGCGAACTGCTGACCTACGAGACCGACGGGCTCGTGAAGCTGCGCTCCAAGCCGGGCGTCGCCGTGCTGCCCACCACGGACGATCAGGTGCGGCGCATCGTCCGGCTCTGCCACGAAAACCGCGTCCCGTTCGTGGCGCGCGGCCAGGGGACGGGGCTTTCCGGGGGGGCGATGCCGCACCCCGACGGCGTGCTGATCGTGATGACGCGGATGAACCGCATCCTGGACGTCGACGTTCCCAACCGCCGCATCACGGTCGAGCCGGGGGTGATGAACCTCGACGTCAGCAAGGCGGTGGCGGCGGCCGGCTACTACTACGCGCCGGACCCGTCGAGCCAGGTGATCTGCTCCATCGGCGGCAACCTCGCCGAGAACTCCGGCGGCGCACATTGCCTGAAGTACGGCTTCACGGTGCACCACGTCCTGGGGGTGGAGGCGGTGCTGCCCGACGGCGAGCTCGTCCGGCTGGGCGGGCCCGCCCTCGATGCGCCCGGCCTCGACCTGCTCGGAGTGCTGGTCGGTTCGGAGGGCACGCTGGCCGTCGTCACCAAGGTCGTCCTCAACCTGCTGCGCAAGCCGGCCGCGGTCGAGACGCTGCTGGCCGCGTTCGACTCGACCCGGGCGGCCGGCAACGCGGTGTCGGGCATCATCGGCGCCGGCATCATTCCCGCGGCGGTGGAGATGATGGACCGGGTGACGATCGAGGCGGCCGAGGCGGCGGTGCAGCCGGACTTCCCGCGGACCGAGGCGATTCTGATCGTCGAGCTCGACGGCGCCGAGGCGGACGTGGCGGCGCTGTTCAAACGGGTCGAGGACGTCTGCCGCGAAGCCGGGGCGGGCGAGATCCGGATCGCACGCACTCCCGGGCAGCGGGCGCGTTTCTGGCAGGGCCGCAAGGCGGCGTTCGCCGCGATGGGACGCGTCTCGCCAAGCTACTACGTGCAGGACGGCGTGATCCCGCGCACCCGGCTGCCGGAGGTGCTCAACCGCATCCGCGACCTGTCCGAGCGCTCCGGCCTGAAGATCGGCAACGTGTTCCACGCCGGCGACGGCAACCTGCATCCCCTGGTCTGCTACGACGAGCGGGTCCCGGGGCAGGCCGACCTCGCCCAGGAGGTGGCGTCCGAGATCCTGACCTACTGCCTCGACGCCGGCGGTTCCATCACCGGCGAGCACGGCGTCGGCGCCGACAAGGCCGAGCACCTGCCCAAGATGTTCAGCGAGGACGATCTCGATACGATGCAGCTCGTGCGATGCGCCTTCGATCCCGGCCACGTCTGCAATCCGGGCAAGGTCTTTCCGACGCCGCGCCTTTGCGGCGAGGTGCCGGGGCCGTACCGCAGGCATCCGGCCGAGGCGGCCGGCGTGGCGGAGCGCGTCTGAATGGCGGACGCCTCGACGGGCACGCTGCTGGAGCAACTCGTCGCCCGGGCGGGCTCCCGCGCCGCGGTGCACGCGGGCGTCGCCGCCGACGCGGTCGACGGCGTCCGGCCGCGCCTGGTGGCCGTGCCGGCGAGCGGCGAGGCGCTGGCCGCGACGCTTGGCTGGGCGTCGTCCGAGCGCCTCTCGGTGCGGGTCTCCGGGGGCGGCACCAAGCAGGACTGGGGGGCGTCCGGGGGGACGGTCGACCTGCTGCTCTCCACCGCGGCGCTCTCCGGCGTGGTCGAGCATCGGCACGGCGACCTGACCGCGACGGTGGAGGCCGGGGCGACGCTGGCGACGGCGAACGCCACGCTGGCGGCGCACGGGCAGCGGCTGCCGTGGGATCCGCCGTGGCCGCGACAGGCGACCATCGGCGGCATCGTGGCCACCAACGACAGCGGCCCGCGGCGTCACGGCCACGGCGCCCCGCGCGATTCCATCATCGGCGTGACGCTGGCGCGCGTGGACGGCCGCGTGGCGAAGGCCGGCGGCATCGTCGTGAAGAACGTCGCCGGCTACGATCTGTCCCGCCTGCTGACCGGGTCCTTCGGCTGCCTCGGCGTCATCCTCACCGCGACGTTCAAGCTGGCCCCCGCGCCGCCGGCCTCGCGGACGGTGGAGGTGGCGGTGGACACCCTGGAGGACGCGGCGCCGATCGCCGCCGACCTCGCCGGATCGACGCTGACCCCGACCGCCGTCGAGGTCGCCTGGGCGCCGGTGCGCCCTTCAGGTCCTGGACGAGCGCTCACGCCGCCCGGTCGACCGACCGCCGTCGAGGTCGCCTGGGCGCCGGCGCGCCTGCTGGCGCGTTTCGAGTCGGTCGCAGCCTCGGTGGCGCAGCAGGCGGAGGAAGCCCGCGCCCTCGTGGGCGCGCGCGGCGCCGCCGTCGTGCTCGGCGGGGAGGACGAGCGGGCGGCCTGGAGCCGGCACGCGGCGCACTGGTCGCAGGGCGGGACCCTCGTCAAGCTGAGCGCCCTGCCCGCCGAGCTGTTCCCGACCCTCGCCTGGCTGCGCGACCGGGCCGCGGCGGACGGAATCGAGCTGGCGGCGGCCGGGCGCGCCGGACTCGGGGTGGTCGACGTGCGGCTCGACGGGCCGCTCGACGAGCAGGCGCGCCTCGTCGGCGAGCTCCGCGAACGGCTGCCGGCCGGCCGCGGCTCCGCGGTGATCCGCCGCGGTGCCCCGGCGCTGCGCCGGCGCGTCGATCCCTGGGGACCGATCGGCGACGGCATGCGGGTGATGACCGCGATCAAGCGGCAGTTCGATCCGGACGGTCTGCTGAACGCGGGCCGGGGCCCCGGCGGGCTGTAGCCGCTACGGGCGGTTCCCGGCCGACCCGGTCCCGATATGACCCGGCCCGGCGACTCGGACGGGCAGCCCCCGGCCGACCCGGCCCGGATACTCGTGACCAGCGGCGAAGCGGTCGGCCGACCGGGCGGTACCCGGCCGACCCGGCCCGGATATTCGTGACCAGCGGCGAAGCGGTCGGCCTGCCGGCGGTCCGGACGGGTGGTCCCGATCGACCCGGCCCCGATACCACTACGGCCGGCGGCCCTGGATGGAAGCGTCGACCAGCTCCATCAGGTGCATCGTCGGCAGCGGACGACCCTCGCGTCCCAGCGCGCTGCCGATCTGCAGCAGACAGCCCGGATTCGACGATACGACGGCGTCCGCCCCGGTCGCCAGGACGTTCTGCGCCTTCCGCCGCCCCAGCGCATCCGCCGCCTCCGGCTCGACCAGGTTGTAGATCCCTGCCGATCCGCAGCAGAGCCCGCCTTCCGGCACGTCGCATACCTGGAGTTCCGGAATCGCGGCCAGCACCTGGCGCGGCTCGGCGCTCACGCCCTGCGCATGCTGCAGGTGACAGGCGTCGTGGCAGGCGACGCGTAGCGGGACCGGGTGCCGCGGGGCGCGCGGTTCGAGTTCGGCCAGCACCTCCGAGACGTCGCGGCACTTGCCGGCCAGCGTCCTCGCGCGCGCCGCGTACGTCGGGTCGTCCCGCAGCAGGCGTCCGTACTCCTTGAGCGTCGACCCGCAGCCGGCCGCGTTGACGGCGATCGCGTCCACGTCGGCCAACGTCGGCTCGAAGGCGTCGATGAAGCGCCGGGCCATCGCCTCGGCGTCCTTCTCCAGGCCCGAGTGCATCATCAGCGCGCCGCAGCAGCCCTGCGCCCGCGGGACCACCACGTCGCAGCCCTCGGCCGCGAGCACGCGCGCCGTGGCGGCATTGACGCCGGCGAAGAAGACCCGCTGCACGCAGCCGAGCAGCAGGGCCACCCTGCGCCGCCGCGGGCCCTGCGCCGGGATCACCTTCGGCAGCGAAGACCAGACGCCGCCGAGCGCGATGCGCGGCGCCACCGCCTCCATGGCGCGCAGGCGCGCCGGAAGCAGGTTCAGCAGTCCGGTCCCGCGCACGAGCCGCTGGAGCCCCAGCCGCTGATAGGCCCACAGCTTCAGCGCCACCCAGCGCAGCCGGCCGGGATAGGGGAACAGCGCGAAGATCAGCCGCCGGAACAGCCGGTCGCCCGGCGGGCGCGCCACGTGCCGTTCGATCTGCGGCCGGGCCGCCTCCACCAGCTTGTCGTACTGCACGCCCGACGGGCACGCCGTCACGCACGCCATGCAGCCGAGGCAGGTGTCGAAGTGCCGCGCGAACTCCGCGGTGATCTCCGCCTTGCCTTCCCGGGCCACCTTCAGCAGGTGAATCCGTCCCCGCGGCGAGTCGGTCTCGCGGCTCCACAGGGCGTAGGTCGGGCACGGCGGAAGGCAGAACCCGCAGTGCACGCAGTCGGCGAGCAGATCGGACGACGGCGGGCGGTGCGCGTCGAAAGCGCCGGTGTTCGTGAGCATAAGCGGCTATGGTACCGCAACGATCCGGCGGGCTTCGGCGGGCGGTATCATGCTGGCGGCCCCCGAGGCGGACGTGGCGCCTGACGGCGCGACGGTGCAGATGACCGATGCCGAACTGATCCGGCGCATCCGGCTGGGCGAGGACTCGGCCCTGGAGCTCAAGCAGGTCGAGCTCGCCGGAGACCGCGTCAAGGCGCCCGGCCGGGACCGGTTCGCGGACGAGCTGGCCGCGTTCGCCAACGCGAAGGGCGGCGTGGCGGTTCTCGGCGTCGACGACCGGACCCGGAACGTCGTGGGCATTCCGCTCGACGGCCTCGATACCGTTGAAGGCTGGGTCCGCGAGATCTGCAACGACTCGGTGGCGCCCCCGCTCGACGCCGACATCTACCGGCGGGAATTGAACGACCGGGCCGGCCGGCCCGTGCCCGTCGTTCGCGTGGAGTACGCGCTGATCGACGAAAGCGAGCTCCGCCTCGTGATGCCGGCCGCCGGCGGGGACCCGTGATCGCGGAGGGGCGTCGCCGGTGCGGACCGTGAAGCGTATCGTCTGTCTCGCGAACTTCCGGAAGCTGCACGGACGGTGCATCGCGGGCCGGGAATGGCGCGGCGAGGGCGCCGGTCCCTGGATCCGTCCCGTCAGCGCCCGCGACGGCCAGGAGGTTTCGGAATACGAGCGCCAGTACGAAGACGGCAGCGACCCGCGGGTGCTCGACGTGGTGGACGTTCCGCTGCTGGAGCCGCGGCCGGCCGGCTGGCAGACCGAGAACTGGCTGCTCGACCCCAGGCGCTACTGGGAAAAGGCGGGCCGCCTGTCGTCTCTCGATCTGGCGGCGCTCCGAGACCCCGACGGTCCGCTTTGGGTCGACGGACACCACACCTGGAACGGCCGGAACGACAAGATCCCGCTCGACGTCGCCGGTTCGGTGACCGGTTCGTTGCGGCTGCTGCACGTCGACGTCCTGCAGCTCGTCGTCGGCCGGCCGGGCGAGGCGTTCGGCAACGACAAGCGGCGCGTGCAGGGCCGGTTCACCCACGCCGGCCGCGACTACCGGCTGTGGGTGACCGACCCCGGGTTCGAGCGGCGCTATCTGGCGAAGCTCGACGGGGCCTATGCGCTCGGCGGGTGCCATCTCACCATCAGCCTCGGGGAGCCGTTCGGCGGCGCCTGCTACAAGCTGATCGCCGCGGTCGTCGCCGACGACCCGCGCGCCGGCTGACCGCGGGACACTTTCATTCAAAGATGCCCATCTGCACGGTCGGCCACTGGAGACCTCGCCGGCGCCGGTGCGCGGACGGGACCCTGCATTCAAAGATGCGCATCTACACGGTCGGCCACTCCAACCACACGTCGGAGGCATTCGTGACCCTGCTGCGGACCCGCGGCGTCACCGCCGTCGCCGACGTCCGCTCCGCGCCCTACAGCCGCTTCAACCCGCAGTTCAACCGCGAGACGCTGGCGCGCGCACTCGAAGCGCAGGGGATCCGGTACGTGTTCCTCGGCCGCGAGCTGGGCGCACGGCCGGACGATCCGAGGTGTTACGAGGAGGGGCGCGTGCGGTACGCGCGCCTGGCCCGCACGGCCCTGTTCCGCCGCGGCCTGGACCGCGTGGCGGACGGCGCGCGCCGCCACCGGCTGGCGCTGATGTGCGCCGAGAAGGAGCCGCTCGACTGCCACCGGACGATTCTCGTCGCGCGCGAGCTGGTGCGGCGCGGCATCGACGTCGCGCACATCCTGGCCGACGGCCGGACCGAGCCGCACGACGACACCGTCGAACGCCTGCTGGCCCGCCACGGTCTGGACCAGCCGCATTTGTTCGCCCCGCCGGAGGATCGGATCGAGCAGGCGTTCAACGCGCAGGCCGCGGCGCTTTCCTACACGGGCGAGGACGCCGGCGGCCGAACGCACGCGCGCGGGCGGCATTCTGCGCGCCGCGATCCGATCCAGCGGGTGGACGAAGACGCCGCCGGTTCGGCGCCTGATCCGGCGGACCCGGACGTGGTGACGCCCGACGTCGGTCACGCCCACGGCCGAGCGCGGGAGCCTCGGGAGCCGCGGCCATGCGACTGACGACCATCGGCTTCACGAAGAAGAGCGCGAGACAGTTCTTCGAAGCGTTGCGCGCCGCGGGCGTCCGGCGCGTCGCCGACGTGCGGCTCAACAACGTCTCCCAGCTCGCCGGGTTCGCGAAGCGGAAGGACCTGGAGTACTTCCTCGACGCGATCTGCGGGATCGGCTACGTGCATCTGCCGGAGCTCGCGCCGACGCGCGAGATGCTGGACGCCTACAAGAAGCACGGCGGCGACTGGCGGACGTACGAGCGCCGGTTTCTCGACCTGCTGGCAAGCCGCCGCATCGAGAAGACCATCTCGCCGGAACTGCTCGCAGACGCCTGCCTCCTTTGCAGCGAGGACAAGCCGCATCATTGCCACCGGCGTCTGGTGGCGGAATACCTCGATCGCCACTGGGGCGGCGTGGACGTCCGGCACCTCGGCTGATGCGAATCATGTTCCCCCTTTACTCTCTCTAACCTCGCCGGCCGCGGCGGCGTGGACGTCCGGCACCCGGGTTGACGCAAGGCGGCCGCGCTCTGCGAACGTCGGACGACGCGAACGGACGTCGTCGACCAGGGCGCGTGCGGGTCACCGCCGCGCCGCGGCCGAAGCCCGGGCCCGCCGCACCGGATACGGCAACCCGCAAGCGGTCAGAACGACACGCGCCCGGTTCGCCGCACCGGATCAGGATGGACGCCCGCCGGCTCGTGTTCAGATCCTGGATCGCGGTTGACACCGCGCCGGCCGATCTCGGTTAAACTGGTTCCGTTCCGCTCGACCCCAGGTAACATGCCTCCACGGGCCTGGGCTGCAGCGTGTAACGGGAGTTGGGTGCGCCCGTGGCGGAACGTGGCGGCCCGCGGGCGCCTTCAGCCCGCCGGCCGCTTCTTTTTTGTCGTGTAGTGCCCGGAAACGACCACCGCGTAGCCGGTGTCTTTGTCCGCTTCGACTACCACCCGCACGAGCAATTCTCGCTCGTTCACCATACGGCAACCCGCAAGCGGTCAGAACGACACGGACATGTTCATCGAGATCGTGCGCGGCGCCCCGAGCCAGGCCGCGTTCTCGACGATCGCCGCCAGATACGAGGTATCGAAGAGGTTGTTCGCCACCAGTGACACTTCCGCCGACCCGAAGCGGTCGGTCAGCGATTCGACGGAGAAGGTGAGGTAGGCGTCGGTCAGCCAGTAGGCGTCCGCGTGCCAGTCGGTGACCAGGCTGATCCGCCGGGCCGACGTGTACTTGGCGGAGATCCCCATCCCGAGCGGCCCCGTCCGATCGAGCGACAGGACCCACAGCCGGTCGGGCACCCCCGTGACCGCACTGCCGGGCCGGATGTTCTGCGCGGCGTCCACCTGCGCGTCGCCGGTGCCGACGTACTCCGAGTCGTTGAGGGTCCAGGCGGTGTAGAACGACGTGCGGCCGGGCAACTGCACGGTGGCGGACAGCTCGACGCCGCTGGTGTCGATGCCGCCCGCGTTGAAGTAGGCGCCGCCGCCGGGAAGCAGGTAGTCGGGGCCGGCCGTCGTCGTCGGTCCGAGGAAGAAGATCCGGTTGTCGAAGTCGATGTCGTACCAGGCCGCGCCGAGGGCGACGCGGTCGCCCGAGTACCGCATCCCGACGTCGACGTTCGCGGCGGTCTCGGGTTCGAGGGCCGCGAGGCTCCGGCCCGGCACCTCGAGCAGCCGGTCGGCCAGCGACTTGAAGTTCTCGGCGTAGCCCGCGAACAGCTCGAAGCCGTCGACCGGGGTCTCCAGGGTCACGCCGCCCGACAGGAGCAGGTCCGAGTCGGAGTCGACGGCGAGGCCGGGTTCGACGCCGAACAGGTCGCGGCGCGAGACGCCGACCAGGAACTGCTTGACGCCGCCGGAGATGGAGAGGGGGCCGGCGTACACGGTGTCCTCGACGTACCACTTGAAGATCTGCTGGGGGAAGTCCCAGTCGTACTGCTGCCAGTACGGCGTCTCGTCGAAGGCGACGTCGACGCTCGGGTCGAGGACGCGGTGCCAGTCCCGGGCCAGAATCCTGGTCGTGTCCTCGAACCAGAGGCCGGCCCGCAGGGTGTTGCCGGCGGCCCCGACGGCGGTGGTCCATTCCTCGTCGAGGGTGAAGCCGAACCGGTCCTTGCCGTAGTGGCTGTGGCGGAGCGACTGCACCGCGGTGGCCCCCGGATGGCACGCGGGGTCGACCTCCGGCCCCCCCGCGCCGTAGTAGTGGAAGATGTAGGACGACCGGCAGCCGGGCCGCGGCGCCACCGCCTGGAGGTCGTGGTCCACGAAGTGGATCTGCCCGAGGATGGCCCCGCCCCGCACCGGCGGCTCCCCCTTGAGTTCCGACTCGGGGCCGCCGCCGTCGTCGGTCACGTCGACGACGTACGGCGGCAGCCATTCGCCGTGGCCCCGGTTCCGGTGGTAGTAGGCGCCGGCGCTCAGGGTGGCGGCGTCGTGGAACGCCCAGTCGGCCTTCAGATAGGCGAACGCGTTCTTGCGGTGGGTCGTCCAGCCGCGCCGGTAGAACTGGCTCAGGTACGGCACGCCGGGCCAGTCGCCGAGGAGGCGGTCCCAGCGGGGGGCGGCCGCGAAGTCGGCGGCCGAGTAGATCCGCTGGTAGACGTCCTCGTTGATCTGGTCGTAGGAGAAGTACGACGTCAGTTCGAGGCGCCCGTGCGACGACGCGACCTTGGCCGCGAGGTGCTCGCGCTCGTTCTGCGCCGCGCCCTGCACCCAGTCGGTCGCGGTCTGCCGACCCGCCGACAGCCACGCGTACGTCTCGCGGTCGAACAGCGCGCCGGTGTCCACCCGCATGTGGTAGCGCTCGCCGGCGTTCTCGCCCAGGGTGACCGACGCGTTGTAGGTGCGCTCGGTCTCCGGCGCGTCGGTGAGGAAGTTGAAGGTGCCGCCCAGCGCTTCGACCGACCGCGAGGCGACGTCCGCGGTCCCCTGCGACACCTCGACCCCGCCCAGGTTCGCGGGGTCGACGAAGCGGTTCGCCTTGGCCCCGCTCCAGTAGTCGGAGGTGCCGTTCGGGAACCCGTCGATGGTCGTGCCGATCTGCGCCTCGTTGATGTTGGTCTGGAAGCCGCGCACCGCGACCGAGCTCGACCAGTCGTCGAACCCGTAGGTGTCGCCCTCCTGCACCGACACCCCCGGCAGGTTGTCGACCACCGCGACCACGCTGGTGATCGCTGCCTGCTGCTCCAGCATCGGCTCGGCGACCACGTTGGTCGCGAAGACCGTCGGCTCGTCGGCGATCACCGACACCGACTCGAGCAGCCGCTCGAGCTCGAGCACGACGTCGAGCGACACCGTGGCGTCGTCGCCGACCGCCGCCGGGACTTCCCGCGTCTCGAAGCCGGGGAGGGTGAACCGCACCACGTACTCCGCCGCCGGAAGCGCGTCGAAGACGAAACCGCCGTCGAGGCCGGTGACCGCCAGCCGGCCGGCCGGCAGCAGGTCTCCGGTGACGGCGACAGTGACCCCGGGCAGGGCGCCGCCCCCGGCGTCGGCGACCGAACCGGCGATCGAGCCGCCCGGCTGCGCGTTCGCCGCCGGGGCCGCGAGCAGCGTCGACGCCGCGAGCAGGCCGGCGGCGAGCAGGGGGCGCGCGGTGGCCGGCGGCGCGGCGCCGGCACGATCGACAGGCCACCGTGACCTCCAGCGGCGGCCAGCGGGGCGCGCGGCGGCCGGCGGCGCGGCACCGGCACGATGGTGGCCCCGGCGCTGGCGAGCCCCGAGCCCCGCGGGGCGCGCTACGGTCGGCGGCGCGGCGCCGTCACGCGAGCCTCCCGCGCGGCGCGGGCGCGCCGCGGGTCTGCCGCGTTCCTGCCGGTCGGTACGATCCTGCCTGCCTGTGCCGTGCGTTGCCGTGTCCATGCCGGTTGTATCGTCGGCGCCGGCGAGCGGTCCCGCAGACTGCCGGCCATCTGTGCCGTGCGTTGCCGTGTCCATGCCGGTTGTATCGGTCGCAAGCCCGCCGGCCTGCGTCCCCCGATGCAGGCTGGGACCGGGGTCGCGCAGTAGCCGGTGGCAGGCGCCGGGCTGTTTTGAACGGCCGTGACGTCAACGTTGTCGACGGCGTGCCGGGAATCGTCACGGTTGGGCCCGTCGAATGCGGGGGAGCTCGCCGCGGGCTGCTAAGATCGGGGCGGCAATCCGAATCGGAGGCACGCTCGTCCAGCCCGGAGCGATCATCGATGACGTACGCGGTGCGCATTCACGAAACCGGCGGCCCGGAGGTCCTGCGCTGGGAGGCGGTCGACGTTCCCGATCCCGGACCGGGCGAGGCGGTGGTCCGCCAGACCGCGGCCGGCCTCAACTTCATCGACGTCTATTTTCGGACCGGCCTCTATCCGGCGCCTGCGTTTCCGGCGACGATCGGCAACGAAGGCGCGGGCGTGGTCGAGGCGGTCGGCGCCGGGGTGACCGAGGTGGCGGCCGGCGACCGGGTCGCCTACTGCATGAGTCTGGGCAGCTACGCCCAGCGGCGGATCGTCGCGTCGAAGCAACTGGTGAAGCTCCCGGACGGAATCAGCGACGAGCAGGCGGCGGCGGTCATGCTCAAGGGCTGCACGGTGCAGTACCTGATCCGGCGCACGCACGCGGTGCGGCCGGGCGAGACGGTCCTCTTCCACGCGGCGGCGGGCGGGTGCGGCCTGATCGCCTGCCAGTGGCTGAAGCATCTCGGCGCCACCGTCATCGGCACCGTCGGCACCCGCGAGAAGGCGGAGCTGGCGAAGGCGCACGGCTGCGATCATCCGATCGTCTACACGGAGGAGTGCTTCGTCGACCGCGTGCGGGAACTGACCGGCGGCGAGGGCGTTCCGGTGGTCTACGACTCGGTGGGCAAGGACACGTTCGACGATTCGCTCCGCTGCCTGCGGCCGCGCGGGCTGATGGTAAGCTTCGGCAACGCGTCGGGCGCCGTCGAGCCGTTCGCGCCGGCGATCCTCGCCGCGCGGGGCTCCCTGTTTCTGACCCGTCCGACCCTGGCCACCTACACGGCGACGCGCAAGGAACTCGAGGCGACGACGGCGGAGCTGTTCGACGTCGTCGGCCGCGGCGCGGTGCGGATCGAGGTCAACCAGACGTACGCGCTCCGGGACGCCGCGCAGGCGCATCGCGATCTGGAGGCGCGGAAGACCACCGGATCGACGGTGCTGCTGACCGGCGCGTAGCCGCCGGCACGCACCTTGCGCGCGGCCGTTCGACCCTGGCGGACCCGGAGTTTTCTTCGAGGTTCGCCGGCCCGCCGGCGGCCTGTCCCGCGCGATGCGGGCGCGGCGCCGGCCGATGCGGAGTGGTGTTGGACGTTTCGACCATCAGGAGGAGAACATGCGGACTCGCGGAAACGGATTCGTCTTCGTCGCCGGCATCGTCGTCGGCGTGCTCGTCTCCGGCGTGGCGGCCGCGGTGAACGCCACGCAGGATTCCTCGCCCCGCGCCATCAACCTGCCCGGCCGCACCACGACCGCGCCGTTCAGCGACGCGGTGCTGGCCGGCGACACGCTGTACGTCGCCGGCCGCCTCGGAATGGACCCGCGGACCGGCCGGCCGCCGGCGACCGCCGAGCAGGAGGCGCGCAACGTCCTCGACGGCATCCGGGCAGTGCTGGCCGAGGCCGGCATGACGATGGACGACCTGGTCAACGTGCAGGTCTTCTGCTCGGACGTTTCGCTCTACGGCGCCTTCAACGGCGTGTACCGCGAGTACTTCGACGACGATCCGCCGGCCCGCGCGTTCCTCGGCTCCGGCCCGCTGCTGTTCGGGGCGCGCTTCGAGGTGACGGGGATCGCGGTCAGGGGATGAGCGCCGGGATGCGGCTCCCCGCCTCGTTGCGGTGCGCGTGCGCGGGGGCGGCGGTCGTGCTCGGTCTGGCCGCCGTCCGGGGCGCCGCGGGGCAGATCGAGCTGCCGTGGGTGACGATCCCGGCCGGGACCTTCCGGATGGGGTGCGTGCCGAACGACGCCGCGTGCCTCGACAGCGAACGGCCGCGTCACGAGGTGACCCTCTCGACGTTCGAGCTGCTGGCGACGGAGGTGACCGTCGGCCAGTATGCCCGGTTCGTCGCGGCGACCGGCGCCGGCCGGCCGGCGCCGCCCGGGTTCGCGCAGACGTCCGATCATCCCGTCGTGCACCTGACGTGGCATGCCGCCGCGGCCTTCTGCGACTGGGTCGGCGGCCGCCTGCCGACCGAGGCGGAGTGGGAGTACGCGGCGCGGGCCGGGCACGACGGGCGCCTCTACTGGTGGGGTGACGAGTTGACGCGCGACTACGCCAACTTCGGCGCCCGGCAGTGCTGCGGCGGTGCCACCGGCGGCGCCGACGCGTGGCTGAACACGGCTCCGGTGGGTTCCTTCCCGCCCAACGAATTCGGGCTCCACGACATGACCGGCAACGTCTGGGAGTGGGTGGACGGCTGGATCACCGGCGCCTACCCGGACGGGCCGCGCACCGACCCGCGGCCGGCCGAAACGGGCTACCTGCGCGTCCTGCGCGGCGCGTCCTGGCTCAACTTCCCGGCCGTGCTGCGGCTCTCGGTGCGCCTTCCCTTCGCGGCCGACGGGCACACGAGCAACGTCGGCGCGCGGTGCGCGCGGGAGCCCCGCGGCCTCGTCGTCTCCGCCGCATGACGGGGCGAGAGGCCGGGAGCCGGCGCTGCGTTCGGGGGAGCGGATCGGCGGCGGCGATCGCGGCGGCGCGCTCGGCGCGTTGACACCTTGCGGACGCACGGTTAGCATGCCGTCCGTCCGTGGCGGGCGGCGCGCGGCCCCCGCGACCGGCGGCGCGAACCCGGCGGCGGAATCAGCGTGCGGAGGATCCGATGAAGACGAAGACGCGCAACGCGCAACGGTCCGGCGGCACGGCGGCGGGGTCACGGCGCGCGTTCATGCGCCAGGCGGTCCTGGGCGGGGCGGGCGCCACGGCGGCCGCGCTCGGCGCGGGCCGCGCCGCCGGAGCGGCCGAGGAAGACGTCAGGCCGATCGCCATTCCGAGCGAGTTCGAGAAGGCCCGGGAGGCCCCGCTGCCGGAGGTCGACTTCCCGATGTCCGGCGCGCAGGTGTTCGCGCGCGCCTGCAAGGAAGAAGGCGTCAAGGCGCTGTTCTGCTGCCCCGGCAACTACGACGTGGTGCATGCGATGGGCGACACCGGCATCCCGACCTATTCGGGGCGCCACGAAGGGTCGCTGTGTCACGCGGCCGACGCCTTCTGCCGCGCGACCGGCGAGGTGGCCGCGGCGTCCGGCACCGAGGGGCCCGGCTTCACCGACATGATCTGCGCCGTCTCGGCCGCCAGCGCGGCCCGCTCGCCGGTTCTCGTTCTCGCCAGCAACAAGACGATCTTCGCCGAGGACACCGAGCAGGGCATCCAGGATCAGCAGCAGCAGCCGCTGACCGAGGGCATCAGGAAGTACGGCAAGCGGCTCATCAATCCGGCGCGGACCTGGGAGTACGCCGGCTACGCGTTCCGGCAGCTCAAGAGCGGCGTCCCGAAGCCGGTGCACCTGGACTTCCCGGCCGAGATCGCCCGCGCCCGGTTCACCGACCCGACCGACGTCGAGTACTTCTACGACAAGACCCGGTACCGCACCGACACGCGGCCCCATCCCGACCCGCGCGCGATAGACCGGGCGGTCCGGCTGTTGCGGAGCGCCGAGCGGCCGGTCATCGTGTCGAGCAACGGCGTCCTCTACGGCAGGGCCTGGGACGCGTTGCGGGAGCTGGCCGAGCGCGCGCACGTCCCGGTCGTCGAGTCGGGGGCGATGAAGGGGCAGTTCCCGGCCGACCACGAGCTGTCCGCCGACGCGGCGCCGACGGCGCTGATGAGCGCGGACGTCGTCCTGCTCGTGGGCCAGTACTGCATGCCGACGCTGGGCGAGTTCGCCTTCGGTCCCGACGCGCGCTACGTCCGGATCGACCCGGGGGCCGAGGACGTCGGGCGCAACCTGCCGATCGACGTCGGCATCGTCAGCGACGAGCGGGCCGCGCTGGAGGCGCTGGCCGGCGCGATGCCGCGCCAGCGGCGCGACGCGTGGGTGGCCGAGGTGGCCGCCGCCCGCGCGGCGTTCGAGGCGGAGAACGAGGAGTACTACCGGACCGGACTGGGGTACGCCGACGCGGTGCACCCCGCGGTCATCGCGAAGGAGCTGGCCGACTTCCTGCACCACGGCGACCTGCCGCCGGACCGCACCACGATCCTGCAGGGCGGCTACGGCATCGCCCGCTACACGCGGCGCTACCTGCGGGCGTTCCGCCCGGCGCAGATCGTCAACGGCGCCTATCAGTACGGGGCGATCGGGCCGGACGTCGGCTACACCCTCGGCGTCGCGGCGGCGGTCCGCCACGGCGCCGGCGCGCAGGCGGGCTTCGGGGGCCATCCGGTGATCGGCATCACCGGCGACGGCGGCTTCGGCTACACCGCGATGGAGGTCGAAACGCTGTCCAAGTACCGCTTCCCGGCCGTGATCGTCGTCTACAACAACAACGCGTGGGGGACGTGGACCGGCCAGCGCAACAACGCCATCGGACTGCCGGTGCACCTGTTCCAGGAGAACCTGCGCTACGACAGGCTCGGCGAGGCGCTCGGGGCGCACGGCGAGTACGTCACGCGGCCGGACGAGATGCGGCCGGCGCTCGAACGCGCGTACCAGGTGGCGCTCGACGAGAGCCGGCCGAGCGTCGTCAACGTGCAGGCCAAGAAGGAATTCTGGCTGCGCGATCGGTACCCGCCCGGGTTCCTCGGCAAGATCGAGCCGGGCGTGATGTCCTACTACCATTAGTTGGTGGAGCGACGGCAGGGCGTTCGAACGGCGGGGCGCGGGCCGGCGCAGGACCGCGCGTCCGGCGTGCGCGGCGGGGGGCGCGCGCCGGCGGGGGCGGCGGCCCGGCGCGGCTCGGCGCGCGCCGGCGTCTCCGAGGTGCGGGCCCGACTGCAGGAGTACGCCGCGCGGGGCGTCTTCCGCGGTCTGGCCGAACGGCCGGCCCGCCGCGGGCGGTACGAGTTCACGTTCCGCTGGCTGGCGCCGTCGCCGTTCACGTTGCGCTACGACCCCGCGTCCGGCACGCTCGCGTTCCCGGACCTGCTTCCGAACGTGCCTGCGCGGTCTTCCCTCGCGGCCGCGTTGCGCCGGTTCGTCCGGGGCCGCGCCGCGGCCGGTCTGCCGGCCCACCGCCGGGTCGATCCGGAGCGCGCCGGCGTCCGCTGCTTCGTCCGGCGGGCCGCCCTGTCGCTCGAGGTGGTGGCCCGCGAGGACCAGCACGGCTACGGCGTGAACCGGGCGGTGAACCTGGTCCACGAGATCTTCATGCATCTGCACGTCTACTTTCCCGAGTACATGTGGGAGAACTTCGATGCGCCGCAGGAATGAGCACGCCAACCCGTTGCGCCCGGCCCGCCGCCGGCCGGGGCGCTTCACGACCCCGACTCCGCCGGCCCCGACACCGCCGGCGGTGTCGCATCCGGTCCGCCGCCGGGGGCGCTTCGTGACCGGGCCGGCCGCCACCCGCTTCGCGCTGGCCGGCGCGCTGCTGGCGACCGCCGCCGGCGCCGGCGCGCAGGAGCATCCCGTGGCCCCGCAAGAGCATGCGGACGCGCAGGCGCTCGAGAACCCCGTCGAGGCGACGCGGGCGTCGCTGGCGACCGGACGGCAGCGCTACGTCTTCCTGTGCCGGCAGTGTCACGGCAACCGGGGCAGGGGCGACGGCGACATGTCGCACGCGGGAGGCACCCCGTCCGACTTCACCGACGACGTCTGGCAGCACGGCGCGAGCGACGGCGAGATCTTCACGGTGATCCGGGATGGCGTGTCCGCCGACATGCAGGGGTACGGGAATCAGTTGCGTGACGAGGACATCTGGCACCTCGTCAACTACGTCAAGAGCCTGTCCCGATGAGCCGGATGCGCGTTCCCCCGGCGGCCGGATGCTCGACGTCGGGCCGGACGGCGCGCTGGTACGTCCCGATGAGCCGGATGCGCGTTCCCCCGGCGGCCGCCCCGGCCGTCCCGCCGCATGCTCTCCCGCCGCGCGCCGCTTCTGCGCCGCGGGGCGCCGCGCCGCCGCCGCGAGGTCGGACGTGAGCCGCGCCGTCCGCTATCGCCCGTTGCGGCCGGGCGAGGCGGCCGCCGTCTCGGCGCTGATCCGCGCGTCGTTCGACGAGTTCATCGGCCCGGACTACACCGACGAGGGGATCGCCGAGTTCCGCGGGTTCGTCGCCCCCGGGGCCCTGGAGGCGCGCACCGGCGAGGACCATTTCATCCGCGTGGCGACGGTCGACGGCGCCCTGGCCGGCATGATCGAGATGCGCCAGAACAACCACGTGGCGCTCCTCTTCGTCGACAAGGCGCACCAGCGTCGCGGCATCGCGAAGGGGCTGCTGCGCGCGGCGCTCGCCGACGCCCGCGCCGCCGCCCCGGACCTCGAACGGGTGACCGTCAACTCGTCGCGCTACGGCGTGCCGGCCTACGAGAAGCTCGGTTTCCGGCAGACCGGCCCGGAGCGGGCGGTCAACGGCATCGTCTTCATCCCGATGGCGATGCAGCTCGACGCGGATCTCTGAGCGTGCGGGTCCCGTTTCTCGACCTGGCCGCCCAGTTGGAGACCACGCGGCCGGAGGTCGAGCGGGCGCTGCTCGACGTCGTCGCCTCCGGCCGCTACGTCGGCGGCCCGGTGCTCGAGGCGTTCGAGCGGGCGATGGCGGACTACGTCGGCGTCGGGCACGCGGTCGGGGTCTCGTCGGGCACCGACGCGCTGCTCGTCTCGCTGATGGCTCTCGATGTCGGCCCCGGCGACCTGGTCGTCACGACCCCCTACTCGTTCTTCGCCACCGCCGGGACGGTCGCCCGGCTCGGCGCGGATCCGGTTTTCGTCGACGTCGACCCGCGGACGTTCGGCATCGACCCCGCGCGTCTGGCCGACTGGTTCGAGCGCGAGGCGGAGCGCCGGTCACGCGTCAAGGCGATCGTGCCGGCGCACCTGTTCGGGCAATGCGCCGACATGGCGCCCATCCTGGAGCTGGCCGCGGCGCACGGGATTCCCGTCGTCGAGGACGCGGCGCAGGCGCTCGGCGCGCGGTATCCCGGCGGTACGGGCGGCGAGCGGCCGGCCGGCAGCATGGGGACGCTCGGCTGCTTCTCTTTCTATCCCGCCAAGAACCTGGGGGCCATGGGGGACGCCGGCCTGGTGGTCACGGCGGACGCCGCGCTGGCGGAGCGGGTGCGCCGGCTGCGCAACCACGGCGCGCAGGCCGCGTACCGGCATTCGGAGGTGGGAGGCAATTTCCGTCTCGACACGCTGCAGGCGGCGATCCTCCACGCCAAGCTGCCGCATCTCGACGGTTGGCACGCCCGGCGCCGCGAGCGCGCCGCGTACTACGACGAGCGCCTGACGGTTCCGGGCGTGGAGCGGCCCGCGGCCGTCTGGGGCCGCGGGCGCCACACCTACCACCAGTACGTGATCCGCGTGCCGGCCCGCCGGGACGCGCTGCGCGCCCACCTTGCGGCGCAGAGGATCGACACGAGGGTCCACTATCCGGTCCCGCTCCACCGGCAGCCCTGTTTCCACCGCCTCGGCCATGCCGAGGGGGCGTTTCCCCACGGCGAGGACGCCGCCGCCCGTTCGCTGGCGCTGCCGATCTACCCCGAGCTGACGCCGGCGATGCAGGATCGCGTGATCGAGGAAATCGCGGCGTTCCATGAGTCCGACGACGTGCGGGAAGCTCGATGACGGCCGGCGCCGCGGCCGGCGCGGCGGACTGCCTGGACGACGACCACGCCTCGGTGGCGGTGCTGCTGCCGGGTTCCTCCGACGGACTCAATCCACCGGATTCCAGACCCGGCCGAATCCGAAGCCGCTGAAGTCCTTCACGTTGGCCGTGGCGAAATCGGTGACGCCCTGCCGGCGCAGCGAGAGCGCCAGGCGGGCGTCGCAGATCCGCCGCCGCCCGAAGGCCGGATCGGCCATCCGGGGCCAGAGCTCGTCGTGCAGCGCCATGCTGTCCGGGTCGAAGCCGAGCAGCATCCACCGCGGGTGGCGGCGGTAGGCCTGGACGACCTCGACGGCCGCCGCGGCCCCCAGCGGGTTGACGAGCGCGCCGAAATCGGTCTTGCAAACCGCGGGCGTTTGCGCTACGTTGCGCTTTCTTGGCGTATCGATCGTTTCGGTCGCGGAAGGAGGATGGAACAGTGCGAAGGCTTACGACGTTCTTGACCGTCGCGGCGCTCGCAGGCGCGGCGGCGATGCCGGCCCTGGCGCAACAGGGCCGCACGGAGCTGCGGGGCAGGGTCACCGACGAGACGGGAGGCGCCCTGCCGGGGGTGACCGTCTTCATCCAGAACGAGGCGGACGGGACCTTCCGCGAAGTCATCACCGGCGCTGACGGGAGCTACTTCGCGGCGCAGTTGCTGCCGGGGGTCTTCTCGGTGACGGTGGCGTTGCCCGGCTTCACCACGTTCCAGACCACCGGCTACGAGCTGCGGGTGGGGCAGACGCTGCCCCTCGACATCGTCCTCGGCGTCGGCGCCCTCGAGGAGACGGTGACCGTCTCCGGGCAGGCGCCGCTGGTCGACCTCACCTCGGCCGAGGTGGGCGGCACCCTCGACGACGCGGAACTGGTGGACATGCCGCTGGTCAACCGCAGCGCGTTCGCCGCGATCTCGCTGCTGCCGGGCATCCAGTTCCTGCCGTCGAGCTCGCAGGGCAACGACGGGATCATCGCCAACGGGCAGACCGCCGCGGCCAGCTCGCTGAACGTCGACGGGGGGTACAACAACGACTCCACCGGGGGCGGCGCAGGCGGCAGCCAGGTCAAGGTGGCGATCGAGTCGGTGCAGGAGTTCCAGGTGGTCAGCGGCCAGTTCGACGCAGAGTTCGGCCGCTCCAGCGGCGCGGTCATCAACGCGGTGACCAAGCGGGGGACGAACCAGATCTCGGGCGCCGGCTTCCTCTACAGCACCGGCACTGCGATGACGGCGCGCAACTACTTCAACGCCCAGCAGTTCGCGGACGACCCGAGCGTGGAGAAGCCGCGGAACAGCAAGCACGAGTTCGGCGGCGTGGTCGGCGGGCCGATCGTGCAGGACAAGGCGCACTTCTTCGTGAGTCTCGAGCGGCGGCTCACCGACCCGGCCCGGGCGCGCACCTTCAACAGCCGTCCGGATCTGAACTGGTCCCGGCCGGAGATATGGCGCGCGTGGAACACCATGTACCGGGTGGACCACCAGATCAACGGGAACAACTCCTGGGCCCTGCGGTTCATGCGCGAGCTCAGCCCGGAGACCGACAGGTACGGCAACCGGACACTGATCTCGGCGCACGACCAGGAGGACGACGAGCAGATCTGGGTCGGCAGCTACACCAGCGTCATCGGCAACAACGTCGTCAACACGGTGCGGATCACCCGCAGCTACGAGAACGCCGCCGGGGCCTCTCCCGCCTGGTACGCGCTGGGAGGGCACGAGAGCCGCGACGGGCAGATGCGGAACCTGTCGCCCGGTTACAGATTCGACAGTTTCTGGGACGGGATCGCGCCGTGGGCCGGCGGCCGCATCGACTCGCAGTGGCAGTACAACAACACCACGTCGTGGTTCGTCCCGGACATGATGGGCGACCACGACTTCAAGTTCGGCGGCACGTTCCACCGTTCGTTCATCGACGACTTCCGGGAGAACTTCCTGGGCGGCGCCTTCCATTTCAACACCGACATGCCGTTCGACGTCGACGACTACTCGACCTACCCCGAACGGCTCCAGATTCGCGTCGGCGCGCCCACCGGCAACCAGTTCGCCTACCCCATCAACACGTGGGAGGCGTTCTTCCAGGACAAGTGGACGCTGAACGAGCGCTGGACGCTGGGACTCGGCGCCCGGTGGGACGCCGAGATGCTGAGCGCGGAGCGGACCGACAACCCGCTGATGGTGCCGCGGACCGATCCGCGGGACTGGAACAACATCTCGCCCCGGCTCTCGATCGCCTACGACGTGACGGGCGACGGCCGGTCCGTCATGCGGGCGGGCTACGGTTACTTCTACGATCGGACGCTCTTCAGCGGGCTCGACAACGTCCTGCAGGACCCGGTCATCAACAGCTCCTTCGTCGCCTCCTTCCCCCGCGGGGGGGGGGAGCAGGGCGGACAGGAGGATCCCGGGCCGCGGAACGGCATGCCGATCCAGGACCCGGAGCTGGCGCAGGCCCTCCGCATCGGCGTGGCGGCGAACGGGGAGTGCGGGCCGGCGACCCTGCGTGACGGCGCGACGCACTGCCCGCTGGTGGACCACGACTTCGTGGAGTCGGTCTACCCCCCCGGCACCACGGACCGCTTCAACGAGTCGAACGTCTACATCGACAACTACCGCCGGCAGCAGCCGTTGTTCAAGCAGTTCACGGTGGGGTTCGAGCGCGAGCTGATGCCGACGCTGTCGCTCGGGGTCGACTACGTCAACATCCGGGGCACCGGACTGCTCAACCGCATCAACTACGTGGCGCCGCTCCGTGACGGAACCGACAGCAGCGACCCGCTCACCTGGTACGATGCGTGGTACGGGACGGACCGGGGCGGGGTCTACGACCGGGTCGGCAACGGCGGCCCGGGCATCGGGGGGCTGCAGACGTACCCGAGCTGCGCGCAAGGGGCGGCGACCGCCGGCCTCTACAGCAATCCCGCCGTGCTGGCCGCGGAGTGCGCGAAGGTGGGTCCGGACGGCCTCGGTCCGGCCGGCCTGCCGATCGGCGTCTGGCAGGGCCGGCTGCTGTCGATCGAGAGCGTCGGGAAGTCGGCCTACGACGGCCTGAACGTCTCGATGGAGAAGCGCTACGCGGACCGCTGGGGCATGCGGATATCGTACGCGCTCGGCCACTCGCGCGGCGACACCTTCGAGCAGTACGGCACCAACGGCATCAGCCTCAACGGCGTCCAGACGCAGGTCCTCGGCAACCTCAACATGGACAAGAACTGGCAGCCGGCGGAGCAGGACCGCCTGCACATCCTGACGCTGAGCGGGCGCACCGAGCTGCCGGGCGGGATCACCCTCAGCCCCATCTTCCGCTACATGAGCGCGAATCCGTTCACCATCTACAACAGCAAGATCGACCTGGACCGGAACGGCACCCCCTGGGATCCGCTTCCCGTGGGTTCCTACAGCGGTTCGGGCAAGAACCCGGTCACGGCGGAGCACAACGGCCGCCAGGGCGGCGCGCGCGCGGCCGACTTCATCAACCTGGACCTGCGGTTCGGCTGGCGGGCGCGTCCGGCGGAGGGGGACACGCTCGACATCTACCTGGACGTCATCAACCTCTTCAACCGCCCCAACTTCAATTCGCCGGTCGGGAACCAGAACAGCGGCGACTTCCTGAACTACACGGGGCTGCGCTCCGGGGGCATCCCGCGGCAGGCGAACTTCGGCGTGCGGTACGGCTTCTGATCACTCCGGAGCCGGGCGCCCGAGCGGCGTCCGGCTCTTTTTTCGTGTTCGACGTCGGGCCGACCGGCCGCCGCGGCCCCGGCGGGTTGACGAGCACGGCAGGATCCGGCGGCCGAACGGCCGAAATCGGTCTTGCAAACCGCGGGGACTTCGTTGCGCTTTCGTGGCGTTGACGATCAGCAAGGAGGAGGGGGAACCGAGGTCAGGAACCGGGCAGGCACGGGCGGACGCCGTTGCCGGCGTCCGCATCGATCCGACGAACCGTTCGATCGATCTTTTTCGGTCGTGGAAGGAGGGTGGAACAGTGCGAAGGCTTACGACGTTCTTGACCGTCGCGGCGCTCGTCGGCGCGGCAGCGATGCCGGCCCTGGCGCAGCAGGGCCGCACGGAGCTGCGGGGCAGGGTCACAGACGAGACGGGAGGCGCCTTGCCGGGAGTCACCGTCTTCATCCAGAACGAGGCCGACGGGACCTTCCGCGAAGTCATCACCGGCGCCGACGGGAGCTACTTCGCGGCGCAGTTGCTGCCGGGGGTCTTCACGGTGACGGTGGCGCTGCCCGGCTTCACCACGTTCCAGACGACCGGCTACGAGCTGCGGGTGGGGCAGACGCTGCCCCTCGACATCGTCCTCGGCGTCGGCGCCCTCGAGGAGACGGTGACCGTCTCCGGGCAGGCGCCGCTGGTCGACCTCACCTCGGCCGAGGTGGGCGGCACCCTCGACAGCCAGGAGCTGGTGGACATGCCGCTGCAGAACCGCAGCGCGTTCGCCGCGATCTCGCTGCTGCCGGGCATCCAGTTCCTGCCGTCGGAATCGTCGGGCAACGACACGATCATCGCCAACGGGCAGACCGCCGCGTCCAGCAACCTGAACGTCGACGGGGGCTACAACGGCGACTCCACCAGCGGCGGCGCCGGCGGCAGCCAGGTCAAGGTGGCGATCGAGTCGGTGCAGGAGTTCCAGGTGGTCAGCGGGCAGTTCGACGCCGAGTTCGGCCGCTCCAGCGGCGCGGTCATCAACGCGGTGACCAAGCGGGGCACGAACCAGTGGTCCGGCGCCGGCTTCAGCTACAGCACCAGCACCGGCATGACGGCGCGGAACTTCTTCAACGCGCAGCAGTTCGCCGAGGACCCGAGCGTCGAGAAGCCGTCGAACAACAAGTACGAGTTCGGCGGGGTGTTCGGCGGGCCGATCGTGCAGGACAAGATGCATTTCTTCGTCAGCCTCGAGCGCCGGCTCAACAACCCGGCCCGGGCGCGGATCTTCAGCACCCGTCCCGAGCTGAGCTGGTCGTCACCGGAGAGATGGCGTGCGTTGAACACCATGTACCGGGTAGACCACCAGGTCAACGGCAACAACTCCTGGGCCCTGCGGTACATGCGCGAGACGAGCCCGGAGGACAACCGGATCGGCAACCGGACCGAATTGTCGTCGGTGGACAGCACGGACGACGAGTACATGTTCGTCGGGAGCTACACCAGCGTCATCGGCAACAACGTCGTCAACACCGTGCGGGTCACCCGCACCCACGAGTTCTACAGCGGCGGCCCTCCCCTCTGGTACGAGATTGACGGGCACATCAGTCTCGACGGCGCGATGCGGAACGTCACGCCCTCGTACCACATGGACAGCTTCCAGGACGGCGTCGCGCCGTGGGCCTGGGGTCGCGAGGACTCGCAGTGGCAGTACAACAACACCACTTCGTGGTTCATCCCCGACAAGATGGGCGATCACGACATCAAGTTCGGCGGCACCTTCCACCGGTCGTTCATCGACGACTTCAGCGAGAGCTTCCTGGGCGGCGGGTTTTATTTCGACACCGACCGGCCGTTCGACGTCGACGACTACTCGACCTACCCCGAACGGCTCCGGGTTCGCGTCGGCAAGCAGGACGGCCGGCAGTTCGCCTACCCCATCAACACGTTCGAGACGTTCCTCCAGGACAAGTGGACGCTGAACGAACGCTGGACGGTGGGGCTCGGCGTCCGGTGGGACGCCGAGCTGCTGAACGCGAAGCTGACGGACAATCCGCTGATGACGCCGGGTACCGACCCGCGCGACTGGAACAACATCTCGCCGCGGTTGTCGCTCGCCTACGACGTGACGGGCGACGGCCGGTCCGTCATCCGGGCGGGCTACGGGTTCTTCTACGACCGCACGCTCTTCAGCGGACTCGACAACGTCCTGCAGGATCCGATCTACAACGATTCGTTCATCGCTTCCTTCCCCCGCGGCGGGGGAGGCCAGGGCGGGCAGGAAGATCCCGGGCCGCGCAACGGCATGCCGATCCAGGACCCGGAGCTGGCGGGAGCCATCCGCATCGGCTCGGCGGCGGCCGGGGAGTGCGGGCCGTCGACCGCGCGCGACGGCGTGCCGAACTGCGTGCTGCTGGACCGCGACTTCGTCGAGTCGATCTACCCCACCGGCAACACGAGCCGCTTCAACGAGTCCAACGTCTACGTCGACAACTACCGCCGGCAGCAGCCGTTGTTCAAGCAGTTCACGGTGGGGTTCGAGCGCGAGCTGATGCCGACGCTGTCGGTCGGGGTCGACTACGTCAACATCCGGGGCAGCCAACTGCTCAACCGCATCAACTACGTGGCGCCGTACCGCGACGGCGTCGACAGCACCGCCGAGCTCACGTGGTACGACGTGTTTCCGAACCGGGGCGGGGTCTACGACCGGACGGACACCGTCTACTACCCGAGTTGTGCGCTGAATGCGGACGGCGTCCCGGCCGCGGTGGCCGCCAACATTTACAGCAATCCCGCGCGGCTTGCGTCCGAGTGTGCGAAGACGGGTCCGGACGGCATCGATCCGCGGACCGGCCTGCTGGTCGGCCTCTGGCAGGGCCGGCTGCTGTCGATCGAGAGCACCGGGCTGTCGTCCTACGACGGCCTGAACGTCTCGATGGAGAAGCGCTACTCGGACCGCTGGGGCATGCGGCTGTCGTACGCGCTCGGCTACTCGCGCGGCGACACCTTCGAGCAGTACGGCACCAACGGCGTCAGCCTCAACGGCGTCCAGACCCAGGTCCTCGGCGACCTCAACATGGACCTGAACTGGCAGCCGGCGGAGCACGACCGCAAGCACGTCCTGACTCTGAGCGGGCGCACGGAGCTGCCGGGCGGGATCACCCTGAGCCCCATCTTCCGCTACATGAGCGCGAACCCGTTCACCATGTACAACAGCCAGCTCGACCTGGACCGGAACGGCACCAACTGGGACCCGATCCCCCAGGGGACCTACACCGGCGAGGGCGCCAACGCGTTCACGGTGGACCACAACGGCCGGCAGGGCGGCGCGCGCGCGGGCGACTACGTCAACCTGGACCTGCGGTTCGGATGGCGTGCCCGGCCCGCGGAGGGGGACACGCTCGACATCTACTTCGACCTCATCAACGTGTTCGATCGCCCGAACTTCTTCGTCGCGTCGTGGGAGAACGGGGACCAGAACAGCGGCAACTTCGCGCGCTACACGGCGCTGCGCTCCGGGGGCATCCCGCGGCAGGCGAACTTCGGCGTGCGGTACGGCTTCTGATCGGCCACGGGCTGACCATTCCGGGGAGCCGGGCGCCCGAGCGGGCGTCCGGCTCTTTTTTTGTTCAGTTCGTATCGGCGCCGACGCAGGACGATCACCTTGCGCCGGTCCCGGGTTCGGCCACGCGGGCGAGAAAATCGTCGCCCGTCTCGCAACGCACCAGCCAGTCGCCCACCTCGACCAGCCGGTCCGGGTCCGCGATGCGCGCCAACACTTCCGCCAGGCGTTCGGCAACGCCCGCTCCGAACCGCGACGCCGCCATGCGCTGCAACAGCGCTCGTTCGTGCTCGAGGCCCTGCTCGAGGCCCTGCGCGCGCCCTTTCCGCTGCCATTCGGCGGGCCACTCACTCACCCGTTCGACCAGTGTCATCCTTACGTCCTCCAAGGTGCGCATCGGTGGCAACGCCGCGCCCGCCGGCGCCAACCGCGCCGCCAGACGGCCGATCCAGTCCGTGAACGCCCGCCGCAGGCCGGCGTCGCCCGGTCCCCGCAGCCGCGCCCGCAACGCATCCACCACCCGCACCAGGTCCGCCGGCTCGCGGCTCTGCTCCAACCCGATCACGGCCGCCATCAGATTGTCCTGCGGGACATCGTCGACCGCCATCCGCCGCTCGTCAAGCACCACGTACCGCTGCGACGGCTGATACGGCGCCAGATCCGGTCCCACCGGCGCGATCAACTCTCGCACCTCGCGCGCCGCGGTCCACGGTCGCGCGCCGTTGTACAGCACCACCGGGAGAACTGGCGCGCGTCGTCCGTCCGGGGCCAACGCCTTCGTGCGCGCCAACTCCTGGTACAGCAGGGTCGTGTACGCGAGTATGCGCAACGCCATGTCCGGGTCGCTGGTGGACTGGAACTCCAGCAGCACCAGCACGTGCAGCCATGCGTCGCGGTGACGCACGCGCCACACCGTGTCGCCGTGGCGCGTGCGCAGCTCGTCGCTGACGTAATCGGCCGACAGCTTCTCCAGCGTCGCGAAGTCGATCTGGTCGATCCAGGCTCCGCCGACGAAGCCGCGCAGCAGGTCCTCGACCATGCGGGGGAACGCGAAGAGGGTCTTGTAGGTTTCGTCGTGCATTCGTCAGGTCGAAACCCGCTGGGGGACACCGTTCATGCGCTCGATGGCGTCGCCGCCGACGCAGGACGATCACCTTGCGCCGGTCCCGGGTTCGGCCACGCGGGCGAGAAAATCGTCGCCCGTCTCGCAACGCACCAGCCAGTCGCCCACCTCGACCAGCCGGTCCGGATCCGCGATGCGCGCCAACACTTCCGCCAGGCGTTCGGCAACGCCCGCTCCGAACCGCGACGCCGCCATGCGCTGCAACAGCGCTCGTTCGTGCTCGAGGCCCTGCTCGAGGCCCTGCTCGAGGCCCTGCTCGCGCCCTTTCCGCTGCCATTCGGCGGGCCACTCACTCACCCGTTCGACCAGTGTCATCCTTACGTCCTCCAAGGTTCGCATCGGCGGCAACGCCGCGTCCGCCGGCGCCAACCGCGCCGCCAGACGGCCGATCCAGTCCGTGAACGCCCGCCGCAGGCCGGCGTCGCCCGGCCCCCGCAGCCGCGCCCGCAACGCATCCACCACCCGCACCAGGTCCGCCGGCTCGCGACTCTGCTCCAACCCGATCACCGCCGCCATCAGATTGTCCTGCGGGACATCGTCGACCGCCATCCGCCGCTCGTCAAGCACCACGTACCGCTGCGACGGCTGATAAGGTGCCAAGTCCGGTCCTACCGGCGCGATCAACTCTCGCACCTCGCGCGCCGCGGTCCACGGTCGCGCGCCGTTGTACAGCACCACCGGGAGGACCGGCGCGCGTCGTCCGTCCGGGGCCAACGCCTTCGTGCGCGCCAACTCCTGGTACAGCAGGGTCGTGTACGCGAGTATGCGCAACGCCATGTCCGGGTCGCTGGTGGACTGGAACTCCAGCAGCACCAGCACGTGCAGCCATGCGTCGCGGTGACGCACGCGCCACACCGTGTCGCCGTGGCGCGTGCGCAGCTCGTCGCTGACGTAATCGGCCGACAGCTTCTCCAGCGTCGCGAAGTCGATCTGGTCGATCCAGGCTCCGCCGACGAAGCCGCGCAGCAGGTCCTCGACCATGCGGGGGAACGCGAAGAGGGTCTTGTAGGTCTCGTCGTGCATTTGTCAGGTCGAAACCCGCTGGGGGACACCGTTCATGCGCTCGATGGCGTCGCCGCCGACGCAGGACGATCACCTTGCGCCGGTCCCGGGTTCGGCCACGCGGGCGAGAAAATCGTCGCCCGTCTCGCAACGCACCAGCCAGTCGCCCACCTCGACCAGCCGGTCCGGATCCGCGATACGCGCCAACACTTCCGCCAGGCGTTCGGCAACGCCCGCTCCGAACCGCGACGCCGCCATGCGCTGCAACAGCGCTCGTTCGTGCTCGAGGCCCTGCTCGCGCCCCTGCTCGCGCCCCTGCTCGAGGCCCTGCTCGAGGCCCTGCGCGCGCCCTTTCCGCTGCCACTCGGCGGGCCACTCACTCACCCGTTCGACCAGTGTCATCCTTACGTCCTCCAAGGTTCGCATCGGCGGCAACGCCGCGTCCGCCGGCGCCAACCGCGCCGCCAGACGGCCGATCCAGTCCGTGAACGCTCGCCGCAGGCCGGCGTCGTCCGGCCCCCGCAGCCGCGCCCGCAACGCATCTACCACCCGCACCAGGTCCGCCGGCTCGCGACTCTGCTCCAACCCGATCACGGCCGCCATCAGGTTGTCCTGCGGGACATCGTCGACCGCCATCCGCCGCTCGTCAAGCACCACGTACCGCTGCGACGGCTGATAAGGTGCCAAGTCCGGTCCTACCGGCGCGATCAACTCTCGCACCTCGCGCGCCGCGGTCCACGGTCGCGCGCCGTTGTACAGCACCACCGGGAGGACCGGCGCGCGGCGTCCGTCCGGGGCCAACGCCTTCGTGCGCGCCAACTCCTGGTACAGCAGGGTCGTGTACGCGAGTATGCGCAACGCCATGTCCGGGTCGCTGGTGGACTGGAACTCCAGCAGCACCAGCACGTGCAGCCATGCGTCGCGGTGACGCACGCGCCACTGAGGTTGCCCCGATTCCGTGGACAGGTTAACGCTTGGGTTCCCATCATGACAGGTCCCCGGATTGACGGGTTTGCGTGTGAGTCATCAACGAGAAAAAAGCGCTGTGGACCTGTGGGAATCTCGCGGCCTCGGCGCAGGCACCGGCGGCAGCGATCGCCCGCGAGATTTCCAACGGCCTGTGGGCGCCCGCCGCGCCGATCCGCGGATGCGGCGCGACGCCGGCCGGGCGTCCACAGGCCGGGCAGGTCCACAGCGCCCCCGGCCGCCCGGTCGGTCTGCCGACGCCCCTTCACGGCGGTTGTCCGCCTCGCGAAGGCGAGCCGTGCGCCCGTGAGCCATCATGCCCTCCCTGTGTTCCGGCAGCAACGCCGGTGACGACGCCGGCCGGCACCGGCGCGCCGGACGCGAACCGACCCGCGGGTGCGAGCGCCTCGCCGGACCGACCCCGGTCGCGGGAGGCCTCACGTCCGCCCGCCGTCGCGCGAGAAAGCGTTTTTCGATTACGTTGATCACTAATGCATTGATGTGGTATGTATACGTCGAGAGCCGCGCCCCCCGGAACGATCCGCGGGGCGCGCCCCGTGATGAGCATCAGCAAGGACCTGGTCGCCGCCTCGGCCGCGCCGCTCGTCCTCGCCATCCTGGCCGAGGGCGACAGCTACGGCTACGCCATCATCAAGCGCGTGGCCGAGCTGTCCGGCGGGCAGCTCCGGTGGACGGACGGGATGCTCTACCCGGTGCTGCACCGCCTGGAGCGGCTCGGCTGCGTCGAGGCGCGCTGGGCCACCGCGTCGAGCGGCCGGCGGCGCCGGTACTACCGCATCACGAAGGCGGGGCGGGCGCACCTGGCGACGCAGCGGCAGCACTGGCAGGTGGTGGACGCGACACTGCGCGGGATCTGGCGGGAGCTCATCCCGGAGCGCACTCCCGCGCCCGCTCTCGGACGGTGACAGGACACGACGTCAGGACGGAACGATCATGGCGATGCGCAGCGACACGCTCGAGGAACAGATCACGCAGTGGCGGGCCTGGCTGCGCCGGCGGCCGGCGATCCGCGGGTCCGACGTGGAGGAGCTGGAAGCCCACCTCCGGGACCAGGTGGCGGCGCTCGCCGACGCCGGTCTGGCCGCCGACGAGGCGTTCCTGGTGGCCGTCAAGCGCATGGGGAACCTCGACGCGGTGTCGCGCGAGTTCGCCCGCGAGCATTCCGAGCGGCTGTGGAAGCAGCTCGTGGTCGCGCCCGGCGGCGTCGGCGAGACCGCGCGGCGGGCCTCCCGCGAGACCCTGGTGGTCGCGGGCCTGGCCGCCGCCGCGGCGCTCGCGCACAAGCTGCCCGAGCTGTTCGGCCAGCCACCCCTGGTCAACCCCGACGAGGAGTTCCAGCCATTCTACTACTCCAACCTCAGCCTCTTCGTGCTGCCGTTCCTGGCCTGCTACTTCGCCTGGAAGCGCCGGCTGCGCCGGGCCGGCTGCCTGTGGCTGGCGCTGGCGTTCGCCGCCGCCCTCCTCGTCGTCAACGCCTTTCCGTTCACGCCCGACGGCCACACGCAGGTGCTGGCGGCGCTGCACCTGCCGAGCGCCCTGTGGCTGGCGGTGGGCGTCGCCTACGCCGGCGAGCGCTGGCGCGACGGGGGCGGACGCATGGACTTCGTGCGCTTCTCGGGCGAGCTGTTCATCTACTGCGTTCTGATGGCCCTGGGCGGCGGCGTGCTCACCGGTTTCACCTTCATCACCTTCGCGGCCATCGGCGTCGACGTCGAGTGGTTCGCGCAGCAATGGCTGCTCCCGTGCGGGGGCATGGGGGCGGTCATCGTCGCCGCGCGGCTCGTGGAGGCCAAGCAGAGCGTCGTCGAGAACCTGGCGCCGGTGCTGACGCGCCTGTTCACGCCGTTGTTCGCCGCGATGCTGCTCGCCTTCCTGGCCACCATGGCGTGGACCGGAGCCGGCATCGGCGTGGAGCGGGAGGTGCTCATCCGCTTCGACCTGCTCCTGGCCGTCGTCCTCGGCCTGCTGCTCTACGCCGTCTCCGCGCGGGACGCGCAGGCCCCGCCGGGCGCCTTCGACGCGCTGCAGTTGCTGCTCGTGCTCTGCGCGCTCGTCGCCGACGTCGTGGCGCTGGCCGCCATCGCCGGGCGGATCTCCGAGTTCGGCTTCAGTCCGAACCGGGTGGCGGCGCTGGGCGAGAACCTGATTCTGCTCGTCAACCTGGCGTGGTCCGCCTGGTTGTACGCGCGCTTCCTGGCCGGCCGCGGATCCTTCTCGGCCCTGGAGCGCTGGCAGACCGACTACCTGCCGGTCTACGCGGTCTGGGCCGGATTCGTCGTCGTCGCGTTTCCGCCGCTGTTCGGCTACATGTAAGGGAACGGCAAGTGGGCTAGAATCGCGCCGGCGCCCCGTCCGGCCGGCGCGACGAGAGGTTCCTCATGCGACGACTTCAGCTACCGGCGGCAGGACTCGCCCTGATTCTCACGGGTTGCGGAGGCGCGGCGCCCGGGGAACGACCGGATTCCGACGGCGCGTCCGGCGGTCTCGCGCTCGTCGGGGCGCAGTTGATCGACGCCACCGGCGCGCCCCCGGTGGCCGACTCGGTGGTCGTCGTCCGCGACGGCCGGATCGCGAGCGCCGGCCCCCGGGACGCGACGCCGGTCCCCGACGGTGCGGAGACGCTCGACCTGACCGGCAGGACGATCATGCCCGGTCTGGTGAACCTGCACGTGCACTACCGGGAAGGACCGGAAGAGATCGAGCAGCAGTTCCGGTCGCAGCTCCACTACGGCGTGACCACCGCGCGCAGCATCGGCAGCGATTCGCCCGAGCGCGTCGCCCACCTGCTCGCGTCCGCCGGCCGTCCCGACGCCCCCCGGACCTATACGGCGGGGCTGGGCTTCTCGTACCCCGGCGGATTCAACGCCGCCGGCCGGAACGCCCCCACCACCGAAGAAGAAGCGCGGGAGCTGGTGCGGGAACAGATTGCGCTCGGCGCGCACTTCATCAAGATGTGGGTCAACGAGGTCGCCGAGCCGGGCCTGAAGATTCCGCCGGAGATACGGGCCGCCATCATCGACGAGGCGGTGCGGAACGGCGCCGTCCCCGTCGCCCACATCGACGACGAGGCCGACGGCCGCCAACTGATCGAGGCGGGTCTGCGGGACTTCCTGCACAGCACCGTGCGGACCTTCGGCCCCGGCGCCGGCGTTCCGATGGACGACCCCGACCCCTCGGCGGAATTCATCCGGATGTGTCTCGACGCCGGGGTCTACTTCACGCCCACCTTGTCCATCGTCCAGAACAACTGGCACTTCGCCGAGCATCCCGAGCTGCTGGAAGACCCGGCGTTGCGCGCGGTGTTCAACCCCGATGCGCTGGCCCGCTGGGACGACCCGGCGAGCAGGGCGGAAGTCGTCGACGCCCCGGGATTCGAAGACCGCAAGGCGGCGTTCCGGCAGTTGCAGGGCTTCGTGAAGACGATGCACGACGCCGGGGTCGAGGTCGCGCTCGGGAACGACGCCGGAACCGCGAACGTGCCGTTCGGCTGGGGCATGCACCACGAGATGGCGCTGTACGTCGAGGCCGGCCTGACCCCGCTGGACGCCATCGTCGCGGCGACCGCCACCGGCGCCGCCCGGATGCCCCCGGAAGGCGAGGCCGGCTTCGGCACCATCGAGGCGGGCAAGGCCGCCGACCTGATCGTGCTGAACGCCGACCCGCTGGCCGACATCCGCAACACGCTGGCGATCGACCGGGTCATGCGGCTCGGCGAGTGGGTGGACCGTTCGGGATTGCCGGCGGCGCAGTAGCCCGGCCGATCGCGGCGCGCCGACACCACCGACGCCCCCGGCCGATCGCGGCGCGTCCGCTACGGATCGACCGTGATCTCCCCTACCGCCCAGGGGTGCTCCTCGCAGTGGTAGAGGAACGTCCCCGGCGTGTCGAACGTGACGAAGCCCCACGTGCCCGGCGCGAGCGGGCCGGTGCTCCAGCTTCCGTCGCGGGCCGCCACGGTGTGCGACAGCTCGCCGTTGTTGGTGAACCGGACGCGCGTGCCGGCGGCGACGCGGGCGCGGACCGGGTTGAAGTTGTGCTCGTCGAACGCGTAGCGCCGCCCGCCGACCGACCCGCGCGGGTTCTCGAGCAGCGTGGCGGTGTCGATCTCGTCGGTCTCGCGGGGAGCGGGGCCGCGCGGCTGATCGTCCACCGGCGGGTCGGGTGACGGCTCCCCGCGCGCCGGCACCGCGCCGTCCAGCGTGAACGCCCAGAGCGCCGGGCCCATGGGGACGACGACGTACTGCCGGCCGTCGAGCGCGTAGGCCGCGGCCGGACCCGGACGCAGCCGCGCCCCCTCGGGGCTCGTCCGGAAGGCCCAGCGGCGGACGCCGGTCCGGACGTCGTAGGCCTCCACCTGTCCGCCGGGCGAGCCGCGGAACAGCAGGCCGCCGGCGGTGACGAGCGGACCGCTCGTGCCGAGGAACGCGGTCGGCATCTCCTTCTTCCAGGCCACGCGGCCGGTGCGGGTGTCGACCGCGGCGAGGATCCCGACCGGGTCGGGCAGCGTCAGGTGGAACCGGGCGGTGTTCCAGACGAACGGGTCGCGGAAGCGGCGCGCGCGGCCGACGTGCGCCCGCCCCTGCGCGTAGACGTAGCCGGTCGTCGGCGAGTACGCCATCGGCGTGACCCGCACCAGCGGAATCGGCACGCCCGGCGCCACCACCGTCTGCTCGTCGACCGACGGCGGCGTGTAGCTGCTGCAGTTGAGCCGGAACGGCGGCGGCACCCGGTCGCGCCAGTACGAGCACTCCGGCAGGATGCTCTCGGTCCGCACCGGGAACGGCTGGGTCGGCGCGGTGCGCTGGTGCGCGTCCTGCGGCACCGGGCGTTCCTCGATCGGCAGCAGCGGTTCGCCGGTCTCGCGGTCGAGCAGGAAGAGGTAGCCGTCGGTGCGCATCGCCGCGAGCCCCCGCACCGGCGCGCCGTCGACCGTCGTGTCGTAGAGCAGCAGCGGCGTGGCGATGTCGGCGTCCCAGACGTCGTGGCGCACCACCTGGTAGTGCCACCGCCGCGCGCCCGTCTCCACGTCGAGCGCGAGCACCGAGGCGGTGAACAGGTTGTCTCCCGCGCGGAGCTCGCCGCCGAACATCGGCACCGGGTTGCCGGTCGAGAAGTAGACCATCCCCAGGTCGGGGTCGACGGTGCCGACCAGCCAGACGCCGCCGCCGCCGAACGTCCACGAGTCGTTGTCCTGCGGCCAGGTTTCGTGGCCGAACTCGCCGGGCCGCGGCACCACGAAGAAGGTCCACTCCACCGCGCCGGTGGCCGCGTCCAGCGCCAGCACGCGCCCCTGTCCGCCGACGTCCCCGTTCGCGAGGCCGACGAACACCTTGCCGCGCGCGTGCATCGGCGCCGACGTCACCGATTCGCCGCGCGTCCGCACCTCGCTCCCGACCCGCGTCGCCCACGCCAGCTCGCCGCTGTCCCGGTCGAGCGCGATCACTTCGCCGCTGCGCGTCCCGAAGAAGACCAGGCCGCCGCCCAGCGCCACGCCCTGCCACGACGGCACCCGCCCCGTCTCGGGGTCCGGCTCCCAGCGCCAGAGCGGATCGCCGGTCCGCGCGTCGAAGGCGAAGACGTTCGCGCCGCCCGTCAGGTAGATCACGCCGTCGGCGACCACCGGGGTCGCGCGCGAGGCCGCCCCGCCGGGGAGCGGCGTCACCCACTCCGCGCCGAGGCGGTCCACCGTGTCGGTCGCGACGTCGTCCAGCGTGGAGTAGCGCGAGCCGGACCAGTTCCCGCCGGTGAAGGGCCAGTCGCCCGCGGGATAGCCGCGGCCGGGCTCGGGCGCCTGCGCGGCGAGGCCGCCCGCGAGCGCCGCGAGCGTGATTGCCGACGCGATCGTGACGACGAGCGAACGATGACGGCGAGGCATTGCGCCCTCCTCTCTCCGACTGCCGGCACGGCGGCGCGGCCGCCGTTCACGGCAGCGCATAGGCCACGAGCGAGCCGGGGAACCCGGTCTGCACGCTCCTGCTTCCGGTCGGCGGCGCGGCCGTCGTTCACGGCAGCGCGTAGGCCACGAGCGAGCCGGGGAACCCGGTCTGCACGCTCCCGATCTGCACGACGATGTGCTGCTTCCCCTCGTGCAGGTAGGTCATCATGCCGTACTGCCCGGGCGCGGGGAGCTCGACGCTGCCGAGGATCTCCCCGGTGCGCTTGTCGCGGCCGTGCAGCAGCAGCGGCGCGTCCGGCACGATCTGCCGCGTCCCCTCGCTGAGGGCGCGGGTCTGCACCAGCAGGTCGCCGGACACCATCTGGATGGAGAAGCCGGCGCCCCCCGCGTTCGGGACGTCGACGCCGGCCAGCCGCGGATGCTCGCGGATCACCCGCGCCGTCTCGCCGACCGGCAGCGACCAGACCTTCTCGCCGGTGTGCATCCGGTACGCGGTGAGCTGGTTGTCCAGCGGCTTGTAGAGCCGCAGGCCGTCGAGGGTCGGCAGGCCCGTCACCGAGACGAACGGCTCCTGCTCGGGCGTGGGCCGGCGGAAGCCGCCCGGCAGCCACGCGGCGACGGTCGTGCCGGTGGTGGGGGTGGAATTGGGCGTGGCGCCGCCTGCGCCGGGCCGCGCGTAGTCCGGATCGTCGCGGTCCACGCCGCCGGTGGGCCGCATGAACGACGGGGCGCTGCACGTCCGCCGGTGCGAGTTGAACATCAGGCCGGTGTCCGGGTCCGCCACCGGCGGATGCGGAATGACGTTGCCGCCGCCGCGGCAGCCCACGTTGTTGTAGAAGGGGTTGCCGTGGTTCTCCGGCAGGGCCGGCACGTAGAGCCCCCCGACCCGGTAATGCTCCAGGATCGCCAGCGCCTCCTGCTTCAGCTCCGGCGTGTAGTCGATGACGAACTCCTCGGTCAGCCCGCTCAGCACGATCGGATCGACCGGCTCGGGCCTGGTCGGGTACGGCTGCCGGGGCGACGTGTAGTTGCCGGGCACCTCCGTCTGGATGACCTCGCGATCCTCGAGCGGCCAGATCGGCTCGCCGGTCTCGCGGTCGAAGGCGAAGACGAGCCCCTGCTTGGTGTTCTGGATCAGCGCCGGGACGCGCTCCCCGTCCACCGTCAGGTCCATCAGGATGGGCGCGGTCGGCAGGTCGTAGTTCCACTGGTCGCTGCGGTGGATCTGGAAGTGCCAGCGCCGCTCCCCGGTCCGCGCGTCGAGCGCGAGGACGCAGCCGCCGAACAGGTTGTCGCCCGGCCGGTGGCCCGTGTAGCTCTGGACGGTCGAGGCGTTCGTCACCAGATACACCAGCCCCAGCTCCGGATCGGCGGAGGCGGGCGCCCAGGTCGACATGTCGCCCGACCACTGCCAGGCGTCGTCGTGCCACGTCTCGTGCCCGAATTCGCCGGGACGCGGGATCATGTGGAACTTCCAGAGGAACGCGCCGGTGGCCGCGTCGAAGCCCATGACGTCGCCGGGGACGTTCTCGATGCGGGTCTGCCCGTAGCTGGGCTGGTGCCCGACGAGCACCACGACCACCCCGTTGACCACGATGGGCGGCGCCGAGGCGGTGACCATCCCCAGCTCGCGCGGGATGCCGTAGCCCGGGTCGTAGCTGGCCGCGCGGTCCAGCCAGCGGCCCCAGTCCTCGACCAGCGGCGGGATCAGGTCCAGGCCGCCGGAACGCGGAAAGCCGTCGAGCGGGATCGGGCGGCCCCAGTTCTCGAGGGGGCGGCCGGTCCGCGCGTCGAGCGCCCACAGGAAGAAGGCGGGACTCGTGACGAAGATCACGCCGCGGCCGTCCACCTCCGCCCAGGCGACCCCCTTGCCGTAGGCCTGCCGAGGGGAGCGCAGGTGCCGGACGGTCTCGGGCTCGCGGAAGGTCCAGAGCGTCTCGCCCGTGCCCGGATCGATGGCCACCACCTGCCGCCGCGGCGAGGCCACGGTGTACAGGACGCCGTCGACGTAGATCGGGGTGGCCCGGTTGAAGTAGTCGACGTTGGGCCCGAAGTTGTCGCCCCGCCAGATCCAGGCGACCTCCAGGTCGGAGAAGTTGCCGCCGTCGATCTGGTCCAGCGGCGACGAGCGGGTGTGCCCGGCGTCGCCGCCGAGGTAGCGCCACTGGCCGTCTTCCGTGCCGGTCAGGCGCTGGGCGCGCGCGCCGGCGGCGGCCAGCGCCACGGCGGCGAAACCGGCGGCGAGGACGAGCATCTGCGATCGCGTGAATCCAGGCATGGTGCGTTCCATTCAATCACATTCCCGCTTCGCGGCCCTCGTCCGGGCCTGGTCGCGAGCATCCCGTTCCGGATGCGCATGGCGCAGGACCGCACGGACCGATCGTCGAACGAATGAGCGGCCGGCGGGCCGCGGGTGCTGCTAGTCCGCGGACTGCCGGCGCTGGTGCAGCATGCGTGCGGCCCACGCGAACCCGAAGAAGTACCGGCGGAGGCCGCGGGCCGAGTCCGGCGGCACGTCCGGATCGAAGAAGAGGCGGCAGAACTCTTCGCGCGCGCGCAGGATTTCCTGGCAGCGACGCCCCCGCCAGCGGGGGTCGGCGGCGGTCAGGTCGAACAGCTCCAGGGCCCTCTCGAAAGCGGTTTCGAAGCGGTCCGCCCGGCCTGTCTCGTGCGCCCGAATCGCGCGCTCCACCTCGCTTCCCACGTTCCCGAGCTGCTCGACCAGCTCCAGCCGCGCCCAGCCCCCGGCGGCGGCGCGCCTGTGCAGCACCCTGGGCACCGCGGGGTTCCCCTTCATTTCGGTACAACCAGGGCTCCGACCACCGCGCGGATGCGGGCCCGGGTCCCTTCGTCATCGACGCCGCGCGAACGGTTGCCCTGACCCGGCCGCAGGTTGATCAGCGAATCGAACTCGATCCAGGCGCTTCCGCTCTCTCCGGGATACAGGTTGACTCCCCAGAGATCCCGCTGGCGCGATCCATCGGCGAGGAGCGCCGCCTCGTCGTCCGCGTGCAGCTCCCCGCCGATCGCCAGGACTCCCCGCGACACGTCGACCACCGCCTTGATCCAGTCTCCGAACTGCTCTCCGGCCATGCGCGCCACGTCGGCGCGCGCGATGCGATCCCGAACGATCCGCCCGCTGGTCACCTCGTCCCTTCCCCCAAGCCTCGCCCGGCGCCACGTCCCCGCGCCGATCCGGGAGAACGGGCCGGCGCCCGGATGCCGGACCCGGCGGTTTATCCCACACGGGGTGGCGATCGTCAAGGCCGGCGACGTCCGGCGCCGCCCGTCGAGGACGTCGCCCGGATCGACCGGGCCGCGGAGCTACGGCAGCGGCCGGGCAAACCGCACGCGCCGTCGCTCGCACCGGCCGGCAGTCCTCACCGTGCGTGCAGGTCCAGGATCACTCCCGCACGACCGGGCGGCACGGGCACGCGCACCGGCGGCCCCGTATCCACCGGCACCGTGACTTCCTGCAACCCGGCCCCGGTTGCCGCGTCAAGGAACCGGCCGGACATCGGCACGGGAAGCCGGAGCATCAGATGCGACTCGGACGTCGTCGCCTCCATGTACGCGATGAAACGCTCCGGCGACTGAAAACCGAACGCCCGGCGCAGGCCGCCGGCGGCCCGCAGCACGCTGCCGCCGGCGGGACCGTCCACGAAACGCAGCCGTGCCAGGGCCGGCGCGGGGTTCAGCGCCGCGACGCCCCGCGACTTCTCGCCGCGAACCCGGTACAGCCGGGTGGCTCCGTCGGTGATCTCCAGCACGAGGTCCCGCCGCCGATCGAGCCGGTCCAGCTCCTGCCGAAAACGGTCCGCGCCGGGATACCGGCCGGTGTGCACGACGACGTACCCGACACCGAGCTCCTGGAGCCACGCCACCGCCAGAACCGAAGGAAACATCCCGGCCAGACGCGCCGTCTCGTCGAAGTCGGGAGGCGAGAATCCACCGAAGCCGTTCACCAGAGGGCGCCAGTGCGCGGTCGACGCCAGGAGGTACCGCGCGTTCCGGTGGAACTCGTGGCGCCGGTAGATGGGCAACTCGACGACGGCGCCCGGCCACGAGGACGCGGCCAGGTAGCGGTGGACGCGCCCGGCGTAGTCGAACCGCGGCCAGGACCCCACCCCGTGGAAGCTCTCCCCGGTCGCCAGCGCCAGCAGGACGACCGTGGCGAGGGTTCGCCGGCGGGCCGCGGCCGGCTTCGCCAAGCCGCTGAAGCCGATGCCCGCCAGCATCGCGAGGGCGAAGACCACGAGGACCCCGAAACGGTGAATCGCACGCAGGCCCTGCAGCGGCGGTACCAGGTCGTACGCCCAGGCGTACACCGGCGTGAGGGAACCGAGGGACATCAGGCAACCGGCGCCGGCGACCGCAACGAGCATCCGGCGCGTCCCGCGCGGCGCGGCGGACCGCCGGCGCAGAACCGCCACCCCGGCCAGCGCGAGCGTGACGACGCCCGGAAACAGCGTGCCCGGCGCGGAGTGGTAATAGCTCCCGCTCCAGCTTTCGTAATGCAGCTTCGCGGAGGACGCCAGGTAGCTGCTCAACGCCGTCGCCAGCTCGGCGGCTTCCACGACGGGCGGCCTCTGGTGGCCGGCCCGCACGTAGGGCCGCAACACGACGAAGAGCACCGCGAGGGTGACCGCCGCCGCTGCCGCAAGCCGCAACAGGAGCCGGACGCCGTCACGGCCGCGGAACTCCCGTGCGCGCGCCAGCGCGGCGGCGCCGAGCGCGAAGCACACGAAGACCACGAGGTACCCCGACGTCAGGGCCGCGCCGAGCACGCACGACCCGAGCCACGCCGCGTCGCGCGCGCGCCGCTGCGTCAGCAACCGGTGGAACGCGAGGAACGCGAGCGGCAACCAGTACGCGTGCAGCGCCTGCAAGTGCGCCACGCGCGTCAGGAACACGGTGCTGAACGCGAACAGCGCGCCCGCCAGCAGGCCGGCGCGCCGGTCGCCGGTCCAGGTTCCGACGAGCGCGCACACCGCGAGCGCCGTGAGCGTGAACCCGAGCAGCACGAGCACGTTGTGGGCGAGAAGCGCCGAACCGCCGAACCAGCGAATCGGCGCCGCGAGCAGCCCGGGCACGATGAGCGGTTCCGTGTAGGCCAGGGCGCCGCGGTGCGGATGGAACGCGTTCGCGTCGAACAGGCGCCGCGGATCGTGGAAGACCTGCCGGGCGACCCACGACACGGCCCACGCGTTGAGCCACGCGTCGTCGTGGATCCGCGACCGGGAACTCGGCCCCGTCGCCATCGGCCACGTATGGAGAACCGCGAGCAGCAGGAAGACGACCGGCGCATGCCAGCGCCGGTTTCCCAACGCTCGACGCACCGGAGCCGAGGCGGACCGCACGCTCGACGTCCGCATCCTGAAGACCATCGGGCGCGCTCCAGTCTACAGGTCCGGTGCGCCGGCCGCGCGCCGGACCGCCCGGCGCGACGATTGGTCGCCGTATCCCGTTCGTTCGTTGTAGCCGTTGCAGGGACCACTTGACGCCGCGGTGTCTCGACGCGCCGATTGGTCGCCGCATCCCGTTCGTTGTAGCCTCTCCCCCGACGTTCCCCGGGCGCGCTCCGCCTCCGCCGTCGCCAACCCCATGTGCGGTATCGCCGCCATCGCCGAACGGGATTCCGACCGGCCCGTTCCGCCGGAGCGGCTGGCGGCCATGGTCGACACCCTCCGGCATCGCGGGCCGGACGACGCCGGTCAGGTTGCGCTGCCCGGCGCCGGAATCGGCATGCGGCGGCTCTCGATCATCGACGTGCGGGGCGGGCGGCAGCCCTTCGCGAGCGAAGACGGCGCGGTGCGCCTCGTCGGCAACGGGGAGATCTACAACCACGACGTGCTGCGCGCGCAACTGGAAGCACGCGGCCACGCGTTCGCCAGCGGCAGCGACGTCGAGGCCGCGCTGCACGCGTACGAGGAATGGGGCGAGTCGTTCGTGGAACGGCTGCACGGCATGTTCGCCCTCGCCCTGTGGGACGCCCGCTCGCGCACGCTGGTGGCGGCGCGCGACCGGGCGGGAGAGAAGCCGCTCTACTACGCCCTGACCCCCGGCCGCCTGCTGCTGGCGTCGGAGATCAAGGCGCTGCTCGTCTGTCCGGACGTGTCGCGCGAGGTGGATCTCGAGGCTCTCGACCAGTTCCTGACCTACGAGTACGTCATCACGCCGCGCACCATCTTCTCGGCCGTCCGGCGGCTCCCCCCGGCGCACCGTCTGGTGTACCGCGACGGCGCGCTCACCCTCACCCGGTACTGGAGCGCCGCGGACGTGGCGCCGGCGGCGTGGACCGACGAAGAGGCCGCGTCGGTGCTGCGCCGGACGTTGCGGCGCGCGGTCTCGCGCCAGACGATGTCGGACGTGCCGCTGGGCGCCTTCCTGTCGGGCGGCATCGACTCCAGCGCGATCGTGGCGATGATGGCCGGGACGGACGGCCGGAACCGGTCGGCGGTCAACACGTTCAGCATGGGCTTCGCGGACGGGAGCTACGACGAGCTCCCGCACGCCCGGCGCGTGGCGGCGCGCTTCGGCACCCGGCACCGCGAAGGAACGGTCGAACCGGACGTCGCCGGGCTGTTCCACCGGCTGATCCCCCATCTCGACGAGCCGTTCGCCGACGTCTCGCTGTTTCCGACGTTCCTGGTCTCGGAAATTGCCCGGGCGCACGTCACGGTGGCCCTTTCCGGCGACGGCGGAGACGAGTTGTTCGGGGGCTACGACACGTACCAGGCGGACCGGCTCGCCCGCCGCATCGCCGCCGTCGTCCCCCGGCCGGCGGCGGCGGCGCTCGCCGGCCTGGCGTCGCTCTTTCCGCCGAGCGAAAAGAAGAAGGGACTCGTCAACAAGGTCAGGAGGTTCACGGCCGGCCTGGCCGCGGCGCCGCCCGGGATCGAACACTACCGCTGGATGACGTACCTGAGCCCGGCCGCCAAGCGGCGCCTTTATACTCCCGCGCTGCGCGCGGCGCTGGCCGGCGCCGATGCGTACCGCCCGGTACGCGACGCGCTCCGCGCGGCCGGCACGGACGATCTGCTGAACCGGCAGCTTCACGCGGATCTGAGCATCTACCTCGCCGACGACATCCTCGTGAAGGTGGATCGGATGAGCATGGCCGCGTCCCTCGAGACCCGGGCGCCGTTCCTCGACGTCGAGGTCCTGCAGCTCGCCCTGTCCATGCCGGGACACCTCAAGATCCGCGGCGGCGAGCGGAAGTACGTCCTGAAGCGCGCCATGGCCGGCGTGCTGCCGCCGTCGATCCTGCGCCGGTCGAAGGAGGGTTTCAGCATCCCGATGAAGAACTGGCTCAAGCGGGACCTGGAGCCGTTGCTGCGCGATCTCCTGTCGCCGGCGCGGATCGGGCGGCGGGGCTGGTTCGAGCCCGGCGCGGTGGCGGTACTGATCGACCGGCACGCCGCCGGCCGCGAGAACCACGCCCACGCGCTGTTCAGCCTCATGGCGCTGGAACGGTGGGCGCAGGCGCACGTCGACGCCCGTCCGGGAAGCTGATACGCGCACGCGCCGCGACCGGCCGGGACAGGCGGGACTCGACCTGTGCGACCTCTGCCGCCGCGCATTCGCCGGACGCCGGCCTGCGATGACATCCCGACGGCGCAAACGGCGCTTCCGTTTTGATGAAGCGACTCGGCTACACACGGAAGGGAAGCTTGAATCTCCCGCGCGGGCTCGTGCGCTCCTCTCGTGACGGGGTCGGAAATGGATCCACGAGATCCGTCACTTTCCAAGAGGCCGAAACGTCCGAACGCAAACTGTAACAGAAGAAGTCGCGAGTACGGCCTCCGGAAACCGAACGGCGGAGTCGGTGAATGAGTTGCATCGTCGGTTCCGTTCGGGCCAAGCCGCCATCCGGATGAATCAACACCGGCGTTCGATCGAATTCTGGCGCGCCGAGAGGATTCGCGAAGATCAGCATCGGCCGGTTTCGATTCGCGCCGTCGCCGTACGTCCCGAGACCGAGTCGTTTGGTTCGCTCTCCCGCAACGCTCAGGTACAGATCGAAATCGCCGCTTGCAGTGGTCATAGCCGCGCTCGCCGTGCGAAGGCTTCGATCCCCGCCCGCCGGATCGGACCCGAAGGCCGGCGTGCTGCCAAACGCGAAGCAGGCTTCGATCCCCGCCCGCCGGACCCCGCGCCGGTTCCGCCGCCGGTTGGCGCTTTCCCGCGCCGAAAAGTTCGGTCATCATAGGCGCGCCATGCCGCACCCCGCGCACGACAGGAATCCGCTGATCGCCTCCGAGGACTGGTGGGCGGTCTGGCTCGCCGGACTCGTCATGGCCGGCGTGGTCGCCGGCGCCGTCGGCGTCGTGCCGGGCGTGGGGCGCTGGACGGCGGCGCCGGCCGAGGCGTTCGCGGGCCGCGCAGCGGGGCTCGCCGTGCTCGGAGCGGTCCTGGCGGCGGTCTCCGCGCTCGCCGTGCGGGTGATGGGCCACTCCGCCCGCCGCCACGCCGCCGCCTTCGTTCCCCTGTTCGTGCTGGCCGTCGCCGCCTACACCCTCGCCAACCAGGCCGGGGTCCGCGCCGCCGGCTTCGGCTACGCCTTCTGGGCGCTGCTGATCGGTCTGATCATCGCGAACACCGGCGGGACGCCGGCGTGGCTCCGGCCGGCGCTGCGCAGCGAGCTCTACATCAAGACCGGCCTCGTGCTGCTGGGCGCGGAGGTCCTGTTCGGCAACGTCCTGCGCCTCGGCGCGCCGGGACTGTTCGTCGCCTGGCTGGTGACGCCGGTCGTCCTCGTCTTCATGTACCAGTTCGGGGTGCGCGTCCTGCGGATCGGCAGCCGGTCGCTGGTGATGGTCATCGCCGCCGCCACCTCGGTCTGCGGCGTGTCGGCGGCCATCGCCGTCGCGGCCGCGGCGCGCGCCCGCCGGCAGGAGCTGACGCTGGCCGTCGGCATGTCGCTGATCTTCACCGTGGCGATGATGATCGTGATGCCGCTCGGCATCCGCTGGGCCGGCCTGGACCCGGTGGTCGGCGCCGCCTGGATCGGGGGCACGGTGGACGCCACCGGGGCGGTGGTGGCGGCCGGGGCCCTGCTCGGCGAGCAGGCGGAGCAGATCGCCGCGGTCGTGAAGATGATCCAGAACACGCTGATCGGCGTCGTCGCGTTCCTCGTCGCCGTCTTCTGGGTGACGCGGGTCGAGGCGACGGGCGAACGGAAGCCGGACGCGCTGGAGATCTGGCGCCGCCTGCCGAAGTTCGTCATCGGCTTCGTCGCCGCCTCGCTCCTCTTCTCGTTCGTCCTGACTCCGTCGCTCGGCGCAACGCGCGTGGCGGAGGCGCTGGACCTGACCTCCGACGTCCGGGGCTGGCTGTTCTGCTTGGCGTTCGTCAGCATCGGCCTCGAATCGCGGCTGCGCGACCTCGCCCGGCACGCCGCGGGCGGGCGTCCGGTCCAGCTCTACCTCACGGGCCAGACGTTCAATCTGGTTCTGACCCTGGCCGCCGCCTGGCTGGCCTTCGGCGGCGTCCTGTTCGAGCGGGTGGAGGCCGAACCGTCGCGCGCGCACGCCGGCGCGCGGCCCGCCACCGTGATCGAGCACAACCTCGCGACGGGGCGGGACGCGACGCCGCTCTTCCACACGGAAGTCGAGGGCTGGCGCGGCCATCCGGCCGCGGGCCGCCCCGCGGCGCGCTGACGCCGGCGGGAACGGCCGGCGACGAATTCCCGGCAAGACGGATTGGACGCCCGTCGTGCGGCTGTGACTTCCGGAACCCGCGTTACCTGAACAGGACCCTGTTGGGCAAGACGGATCGGACGCCCGCCGTGCGGCTGCGACTCCCGTGACGGGCCGCCCCGGACAGCCGGGCGCAGCCGCGCTACCGCGCCGCCCGGCGGCGGCGGAAGTACTCCACCTGGAACTCGCGCACGTTGCGGTTGTGCTCGCGCAGCGTGTCGGCGAAGGCGTGGGTGCCGTCGTTGCGGCTGACGAAGTAGAGGTAGGTGGCGTCGGCCGGATTCAGCGCCGCGTGCAGCACGTCGCGCCCGGGCGCCGCGATCGGGCCGGGCGGCAGCCCGCGGTAGCGGTAGGTGTTGTAGGGCGAGTCGACCTGCATGTTGGCGCGGGTCAGGTTGCCGTCGTACCGGCCGGCCTGCTGCAGCGCGTAGATGACCGTGGGGTCGCTCTGCAGCGGCATGCCGATCCGCAGGCGGTTGTTGAAGACCGCCGACACGAGCGCGTGCTCGGCGCCGCGGCCGGTCTCCTTCTGGATGACCGAGGCCAGCGTCACCGCTTCCCGCACGCTCAGGCCGCGCCCGGCGGCGCGCGCGCGGAGCTCGTCGTCGAAGACCGCCCGGAACTGCGCTACCATCGCGGCGGCCAGATCATCGACGGTCGCGTAGCGCGGCAGGGAGTAGGTCTCGGGGAACAGGTATCCTTCCAGGTCCGTCGCGTCGGGATCCAGGTCGGCGATCAGCGCCGTCCGGGACGCCGCCGCGGCGAACGCCGCCGCGGACCCGAGACCCGCCTCTTCCACGACGGCCGCCATCTCCGGCAACGTCAGCCCTTCGGGGAAGGTGACCGGGCGCAGGTGCACCCGGCCGTCCGCGAGCTTCGCCACCGCGTCGAGGGGCGACACCGGGGCGTCGAAGAAATACTCGCCCGCCTGCAGTTCGCGATCCCGGCCGCTGCGCCGGACCGCGAAGCGGAAGAGCCACTCCTCGGCCACCACGCCGGCCGCCGCCAGCCGGTTCGCGATCACCGCGATCGAATCGCCCGGCTCGACGTCGACGAACACGCCCGGCGCCGCGACGCCCGCGTGCGGCGCCTCGATCCGGGCCAGCGCCTCCTGCCAGGCGAACGCCGCGGCTCCGGCGCCGAGCAGCAGCAGGCCGGCCGGCACGAGCAGCAGCCGCTTCTTCAGCATGGATCCACGGCGGCCCGCGCGCCGGCCGCCGGTCCTCGTCCGCGCTCCGCCGCGTGGTCCAGATAGTCCTGCAGGATCACCGCGGCGGCCGCCGCGTCGAGCCGCGCCTTCCGCTTCCGCCAGTCGCGCTCCCGCACCGCGAGCCGCGCTTCCGCCTCCACGCTGGTCAGCCGCTCGTCCTGCAGCACCACCGGTACGCGGGTGGCCGCGCGGAGGACCTCGGCGAAGGCGGCCGCGCGCCCGGTCTGCCGGCGCGCCGTCCCGTCCAGCGCCCGCGGCACGCCGACGACAACCACCGCCAGCCCGTCGGGCTCGGCGGCCGCCGCCGTCACCTCGGCGGCCACGGCGGCGGCGCGGGCCGCCAGGGAACCCCGCGGCGCCACCACGCGCAACGGGCTGGCGAGCGTCCCGGAGGCGTCACTCAGCGCGAGCCCGATGCGGCGGTCGCCGTAGTCGATTCCGAGTGCCCGCATGCTCCGGCCGCCAGCGTCCGCTTTCCCCCCGGCGTACGCGCCCGCTCCCCATGGCCTGCGCCCCGGCGCGCCGCCGTTCCCCCGGCCGTACGCCCGCTCCCTCCAGCCTGCGCCCCGACTCCTCCAGCCTACGCCCCGACTCGCTGCCGTGTCCATCGAGGGCGGCCGGCGGCATCGATTTCCCCGTCGACGGCCCGCCGCCGATGCGGTAGAATGCGGCCCCTTGTCGATGCGTGTTCCGCACGGGGTTCGGACGTTCCCCGCCGAGCCCGGCGCGGGCCGCGGCGTCCGTGGCTCCCTGCGCAGCGAGGTCATGCCTTGAGGATTCGGATCATCGTCTTCTTCGCGTCGATCCCGATCATCGCCTTCGCGCTCGTCGGCGGGTACTACGGCCGCGCGGCGGCTGGCGCGGAACAGGAGGCCTACCGGCACCTGCGCGTCTTCGAGGACGTGGTCTCGCTGATCTCGAACAACTACGTCGAGCTGGTCGATCTCGACGACGTGCTGCAGGGCGCGTTGCGGGGTCTGACCGAGGGCCTCGACTCGGACAGCGCCTGGCTGTCGCCTTCCGACGTGCGCGGGCTCGAGAGCGTCCGGCCGCGGCCGGACGGACGCGTCGGCCTCGACGTCACCCGGCGGTACTACCTGCAGGTGATAGCCGCGCGCGACGGATCGCCGGCGGCGGAGGCCGGCATCGCACCGGGCGACTACGTGCGCGCCATCGACGGCGAGCCCACCCGCCTGCTGTCGGTCGTCGAGGGCGAGCGGCGGCTGCTCGGCGAGCCGGGGACCACGGTCACGCTGTCGCTGATCCGCGGCAGCACCCAGGAGCCGTACGACATCGCCCTCGTCCGCGAGCGGCTCGCGCCCGCGGCGGTCAGCGGGCGGCGGCTGGCCGCGGCCGGCGGCGTCGGGTACCTGCGGATCCCGGCCTTCGGGGAGGGCGTCGCCGCCTCCGTCGCGGACACCGCCGCCACGCTCGAAGCGGACGGGGCGTCGCACCTGATCATCGACGTGCGCAACGCCGCGGAAGGCACCTACGAGGCGGCGATCGAGGCGGCGAGCCTGTTCGTGGCGGAGGGGACGCTCGCCGTCCGCGAAGAGCACGGCGACACGCGCACACCGCTGGAGGCGACGCGGGGCGCGGAAGTCGTCGCCCTGCCGGCCACGGTGCTGATCAACTTCGGATCGTCCGGCCCGGCGGAGGTCTTCGCGGCGGCGCTGGTCGAGCACGAACGGGCGACCACCGTCGGCCAGCGGACGGCCGGGCGCACCGGCCTGCAACGCCTCGTCCCGCTTCCGGACGGCTCCGGGCTGTGGCTGTCGTGGGCGCGCTACCTGACCGGCTCCGGGGAGTCGATCCATCCGTTCGGCATCGAGCCGCACGTCCCGGTGGCGGTCCGCCTGCCGGAACTCGGCGAGCCGCTGCCCGCCGAGGACGCGGTACTCGAACGCGCCGTCGAGGAGCTGGCGGAGCAGGCCGCCGCCGAGGCCGCGTAGCCGCGGGCCGCCCTTTGACGCGGCTTTCTCCCGGTTGCTATACTGCCCGTCCGTCCCATGGCCTGCAACGTCCACTCTCCGCGCGAGATAGGCGCGTAGCTCAGTTGGTCAGAGCGCCTGCTTGACATGCAGGAGGTCGGCGGTTCAAGTCCGCCCGTGCCTACCAGATTCTCCAGGGCGGCCGGCCGATCGGCCGACGCAGCATGAGTCAGATCACCGTCACCCTGCCGGACGGCTCGACCCGCTCCGCGCCCGCGGGCGCGGCGGTGTCCGAGGTGGCCGCCGGCGTCTCGCCGCGCCTGGCCCGACAGGCCTTGGCCGCCGTCGTCGACGGGCGGATGGTCGATCTGTCGTACCCCCTCGACGGCGACGCCGCGGTGCGGTTCGTCACCCCGGACGCCCCCGAGGCGCTCGCGCTCTACCGCCACAGCACCGCGCACCTGCTGGCCGCCGCGGTGACCGCGCTGTTCCCGGAGGCGCAGTGCGGCATCGGGCCGGCGATAGACGACGGGTTCTTCTACGACTTCGTCGTCGACCGCCCGTTCGTCCCGGAGGACCTCGAGGCCGTCGAGCGCAAGATGGGCGAGCTGGCGAAGCAGGATCTGCGCTACGAGCGGAAGATGATGCCGAAGGCCGAGGCCAAGGCCTTCTTCGACGGCCGCGGCGAGCCGCTCAAGGTGCAGTTGATCGAGGAGAAAGGCGGCCCGGTCGTCTCGTGCTACACGATCGAGGACGCCTTCATCGACTTCTGCACCGGACCGCACGTCCCCTCGACGGGGCGGCTGAAGGCGTTCAAGGTGCTCCACAGCTCCAACGCCTACTGGAAGGGCGACGCGCGGAACCAGCCGATGCAGCGCATCTACGGGACCGCGTTCTTCAAGGCGTCCGAGCTGACGGCGCACCTGACGCGGATCGCGGAGGCGAAGAAGCGCGACCACCGCAGGCTCGGCAAGGAGCTCGGCCTCTTCACGTTCCACCCCTGGGCGCCCGGCGCGCCGTTCTGGCAGGCCAGGGGGGCGACGCTCTACCGGCTCCTCTCCGACTACATGCGCGGCGCGCTCGCCGGCGAGGGCTACCAGGAGGTCCGCACCCCGCTCGTCTTCAACAAGGCGCTGTGGGAGACGTCGGGACACTGGGACCACTACCGGGAGAACATGTTCCTGCTGCAGTCCGACGGCGAACCGCCCGCCGGCACCGGCGGCGAACCCGCGGACGGCGCGGACGGCGAACCGCCGGCCGCGGCCAACGGCGGCGGCGGGGCCCGGTTCGCGCTCAAGGCGATGAACTGCCCCGGGCACATGCTGCTGTTCGCCAGCGAGGGACGCAGCTACCGCGACCTTCCGCTGCGCTTCCACGACCAGGGCGTGCTGCACCGGCAGGAGGCCTCGGGCGTGCTCAGCGGCCTGACCCGCGTCCGCCAGTTCTCGCAGGACGACGCGCACTGCTTCCTCACCGAGGACCAGATCGGCGAGGAGGTCGAGCGCCTGCTGCGGCTCGTCGACCGCATCTACCGGGACTTCGGGCTGGACTACGCGGTCGAGCTCTCCACCCGCCCGGACAAGTTCCTGGGCGCGCCGGAGACCTGGGACCACGCGGAGTCGCAACTGCGCGGCGCCATCGAAGCGGCGGGCACGCCGTTCACCGTTTCCGAGGGGGACGGCAGCTTCTACGGGCCGAAGATCGACGCGCACGTCACCGACGCGATCGGCCGCCGGTGGCAGTGCGCGACGATTCAACTCGACTACCAGATGCCGCGGCGCTTCGGCCTCAAGTACGTCGGCGCCGACAACGCCGAGCACACGCCGGTGCTGATCCACCGGGCCGTCTTCGGCAGCTTCGAGCGGTTCATCGCGTTGCTGATCGAGCAGTACGCCGGCGCGTTCCCGCTGTGGCTGGCGCCGGTGCAGGTGCGCGTCCTGAACATCGCGGACCGGCACGCCGAGTACGGCCGGACGGTGCGGGAGCGGCTGTCCGCGGCCGGTCTTCGCGTGGAGCTCGACGATCGGCGCGAGAAGATCGGGCTGAAGATCCGCGAGGCGCAGCTCCAGAAGATTCCCCGGATGCTCGTGATCGGCGACCGGGAAGTCGAGAACGGCACGGTGGCGGTGCGCAGCCGCACGCAGGGGGACCTGGGCGCCCGTCCCTTCGACGAGGCGTTGCGGTCGCTCGCGGAGGAGGTCCGGCTGAAGCGGACCCCCGCAACGGAGTAAACTGGCGTTCGCCAGCGGCGAACGCCGTCACGAAGGGAGCACGGTATTCCTCCAGGACGCGGCCCGCGCGGGCCACGCCGCGATTTCCGCCAGCCCCGCACGCGAGTCAACGAACGGATCCGGGTCCGCGAGATCCGGGTCATCGACGACGGCGGGGCGCAGCTCGGCGTGATGGCGCCGCCGCAGGCGCTCGCGATAGCGCGGGAGAAGGGGCTCGACCTGGTCGAGATCTCGCCGACCGCGCAGCCGCCCGTCTGCCGGATCATGGACTACGGGCGGTACCAGTACGAAGAGCAGAAGCGGACGCGGCAGGCCAAGAAGCACCAGAAGACGATCGAGGTCAAGGAGATCAAGTTCCGGCCGAAGGTCGACGAACACGACTACCAGTTCAAGAAGAAGCACGTCGAACGCTTCCTGGCGCACGGCGACAAGGTCAAGGCGACCATCTTCTTCCGCGGTCGCGAGATGGCGCATCCGGAGTTCGGGCGGCACATCCTGGAGCGGCTCGTCGACGAGCTGCAGGAGGTCGCCACGCAGGAGACGCTGCCCCGCATGGAAGGCAACCAGATGCACACGATCCTCTCGAGCCGGACCGTGTCGAAGAAGGGACGGTAGGAGAAGAGGCACGCATGCCCAAGCTGAAGACGCACCGCGGCGCGGCCAAGCGGTTCAACACGACGGGCGCCGGCAAGGTGACCCGCAAGAAGGCCTTCGCGCGCCACATCCTGACCAGCAAGACCACGAAGCAGAAGCGCGGGCTGCGCGGCACGACCACGATGGACGCGGCCGACGCGCCGCGGGTCCGGCGCATGATTCCGTACAAGTAGGGAGCAGTCGAGAAGATGCCTCGAGTGAAGCGCGGCACCGTCCGGCGGGCGAAGCGGCGGAAGCTGCTGGCCCGCGCCAAGGGGTTCTACCAGACCAAGAGCAAGCTGTACCGCGCCGCCAAGGAAGCGGTCGACACCTCCCTGAACTACGCGTTCATCGGACGGCGGCGCAAGAAGCGCGATTTCCGGCGCCTGTGGATCACGCGCATCGGCGCGGCGGCGCGCCAGCACGGCCTGAGCTACAGCCACCTGATCAACGGCCTCAAGCTGGCCGGCGTCGGCCTCGACCGCAAGGCGCTGGCCGATCTGGCCGTCCGCGAGCCGGAGGCCTTCGCGCATCTCGCCGAGCGGGCCAGGGAGGCGCGCGCCGCGGCGCCGTAGGACCCGCTCGGGCTCCGGCGCCGCGCCCTGCCGTCCGGGCGCGGCGGTCGGGCCCGATGCGGCGCGGGTTTTCGTCACGGACCGCGGGCCGGGCCTCACCGATGTCCCCTCCTCCCACCGTCGATGCCGTACGGGCCGCATTCCTGGCCGAACTGGATCAGGCGGCCGCGCCGGATCGCCTCCAGGAGCTGCGGCACCGGTATCTCGGCCGCAAGCGGGGCGCGGTCACCGCACTGCTCAAGTCCGTCGCCGCGGCCCCGCCCGAGGCGCGCCGCGACCTCGGCCGGCGGGCCAACGCGCTGAAGCAGGAAATCGAGCAGGCGCTCGCGGCGCGCCGCGGGTCCGCGGCGAAATCCGCCGCGCAGGCCGTGACCGCGTCCCCGGGGCAGGCGACGACGGCCGAGGTCCGCGGCCCGGACCCGGCGGCCGCGGCCGACCGGCGCCGGATCCCGGGCGGCGGTTCCCCCGCCGCTTCGGCCGGCGGCGTCGACGTCACGCTGCCCGGCCGGGAGATTCCGCTCGGGCACCGCCATCCGCTGACCGTCGTCCGCGAGGAGATCGAGCAGATCTTCACCAGCCTCGGCTTCGAAATCCTCGAGGGGCCCGAGGTCGAGGACGACTACCACAACTTCGAGGCGCTCAACATGCCGCCGGAGCATCCGGCCCGCGACATGCAGGACACGCTGTACCTGGACGCGCCGCTACGGACGCGGAGCGGTCCGCCCGGCACCCTGCTGCGGACGCACACCTCCGGCATGCAGATCCGCTACATGGAGACGCACGCGCCGCCGGTCCGGATCATCGCGCCGGGGCTCGTCTACCGGCGGGACACGCCCGATCCGACCCACTCGCCGATGTTCCAGCAGGTCGAGGGGCTGCTGGTCGGCGAGGGCGTGACGATGGCCGATCTGAAGGGCACGCTGGAGTGCTTTCTCCGGCAGCTCTTCGAGCCGGACACGCGGGTCATGTTCCGCCCGAGCTTCTTCCCGTACACCGAGCCGAGCGCCGAGGTGTTCATAAGCTGCGTCTTCTGCAGCGGGAAGGGCTGCGCGATCTGCAAGCGGACCGGGTGGCTGGAGATCCTCGGCAGCGGCATGGTGCATCCGGCCGTGCTCGAAGCGGTCGGCTACGACTCCGAGCGGCTCACCGGCTGGGCGTTCGGCGTCGGGATCGACCGCATCGCCATCCTGAAGTACCGCGTCGAGGACATCCGCGCGTTCTACGACAACGATCTGCGGCTCCTGGAGCAGTTTCCCCATTGAGGATCCTGGTTTCGTGGCTGCGGGAGCTCGTGCCGGTCACGGTGCCCGTCGCCGAGCTGGCCGATGCGCTCACCGCGCACGGTTTCGAGGTGTCGGCGGTCGATCCGGCGCCGCCGGTTCCGGGCCGGCCGGCCGGGGGCGAGGACGCCGTCCTCGATCTGGAGATCACGACCAACCGGCCCGACTGCCTGAGCGTGGCCGGCGTCGCGCGCGAGGTGGCGACGATCTGCGGGAGCGCGATCACCTGGCCGGCGCTGGCCGCGACGCCCACCGGCGACGATGCGCTGCCGGTGACGATCGCGGACGACGCGCTGGCGCTCTGCCCGCGCTACGCCGCGTCGGTGGCGGAGGTGGCCGTCGGCCCGTCGCCGGCCTGGATGGCGGCGCGGCTCGAGGCGTCCGGCGTCCGGCCGATCAACAACGTCGTCGACGTCACGAACTACGTGCTGCTCGAGCTCGGCCATCCGATGCATGCGTTCGACCTCGACCGGCTCGCCGGGGGCGAGCTGCGGATCCGCCGCGCGCGGCAGGGGGAGCGCGTCCGCACCCTGGACGGCGTGGAGCGCAGGCTCGAAGACGACGTGCTCGTCATCGCCGACGGCGCGCGCCCGCAGGCGGTGGCCGGCGTGATGGGCGGGGCCGATTCGGAGGTGACGGACCGGACGGTGCGCGTCGCGTTCGAGAGCGCGTGGTTCGATCCGGTCTCGGTCCGCCGCACGAGCAAGCGGCTGGCGCTGTCGACCGACGCTTCGTTCCGCTTCGAACGGGGCGCCGACGTCGAGGCCCCGGTGCGGGCCATGCGGCGCGCGCATCGGCTGCTGGGCGAGATCGGCGGCGGCGCGCCGCGCGGCCGCATCGTCGACCGCTACCCCGCGCCCCGGGAGCGGGCCTCCGTCACGCTGCGCCACGCCCGGATCGGCCAGGTGCTCGGCGTCGACGTGGAGCCCGCCTTCGTGCCGGCCACGCTCGGGCGGCTCGGATTCGACGTCGCCCCGGAAGCGGCGGACGGCGGCGGCGCGCGGTGGCGGGTCACCGTTCCGCCGCACCGCGTCGACGTCGGCCGGGAGATCGACCTCATCGAGGAAGTCGCCCGCCACCACGGCTACGAGCGTCTGCCGTCGACCTTCCCCGCCCTGGTCCGCGCACCGGCGCCGGCGCGCGACGCGCTGGCGCGCCAGCGGCTCCTCCGCCGCGTGCTGACCGCCGGCGGCTGCTCGGAGGCCGTCACCTACGGCTTCATCGAAGAAGCCGCCGCGCGCCCGTTCGTCGAGCGGCCCGACGACCTGGTCCGCATCGCCAACCCGCTGTCGGAGAAGTTCGCGGTGCTGCGGCCGGCGCTGGCGCCCGGCCTGCTCGACGCCCTCGTCCACAACCGCCGGCGCGAACGCCGCGACGTCCGGCTCTTCGAAATCGGCCGCCGGTTCACCGCCGGCGGCGGCGAGACGCCCGGCTTCGCGATCGCGCTCACCGGCGCCGCGGCGCCCCCCCACTGGAGCGGCGGGGAGCGGCGGATCGACCTGTTCGACGCGATCGGCCTCGTCGACCGGGTGTGCGAAGCGTGCGGGGTGGCGCCGGCGTACGAGCCGACGGCGCGGGACCCGCTCGTCGCCGGCCGCGCCGCCACGGTGCGGGCGACGGTTCCGGACGCCGCGCAGCCGGTTGCCCTCGGCTACGTCGGCCAGCTCGTCGCGGCGGTCGCCGAGGCGCGCGGGCTGCCCGCCGACGAGGCGGTCTACGTGGCCGAGCTCGACCTTGCGGCGCTCGGGCGGGTCGGCGCGGACCGCCGGCGGATGGTGGCGGCGCCGCTGCCGCGGCATCCCTCGATCGTCCGCGATCTGGCGGTGGTCGTCGACGCGGTCTTGCCCGCCGCCGCGGTTCGTGACACGATTCGTTCCGTCGCCCCGGAGACGCTGCTGCAGGTGCGCGAGTTCGATCGCTACGCCGGGAAGGGCATTCCGGAGGATCGAGCGAGTCTGGCGTTCCGTCTGACGTTCCGCGCCGCGGACCGCACGTTGACGGACGCCGAGGTGCAGCACGCCATGGACGCGATCGTCGCCGCGCTGGAGACCGGGCACGGAGCGACGCTGCGGTAGCGGGCGCCGAAGCGGACGCAGCCTTGTGAAGGAGTGGGTTCTTTGATGTCGGATACGGACACGGACACGGCTCAATTCGTCGATCTGGCCACGGTGGACCGCCTCGCCCAGAAGGTGACGGCGCTGGTGCAGATGCTGGAGCGCACGCGGCAGGAGCTGGCCGAGACGCAGGCGGACAACGAACGGTTGAACACCGAGCTCGGCGAGCTCCGCGAGAGCCTGGCGGAGGCCGAGACGCTCCGCGAGGAGCGCGATCAGGTGCGGCAACGGGTCAGCGAGATGCTCGAGCGGCTCGATACGCTCGACCTGTAATCGCGGCGGCCGGGCCGCCAGGCGGCGGATCCCGGGCGGCCCGCCGTTCACCGCGCGATGGACAAGCCGATCGACGCCAGCGTCACCCACGTCGAGATCCTGGGCCGGCAGTACCCCGTCCGCAGCCGGCTGGATGCCGAGGCCGTGGCGCGCCTCGGCGTGTACGTCCGCGAGAAGATGGAAGCGGTGGCGAGCCGCGCGCCGCGCCGCGACCTCGTGCACGTGGCGGTTCTGGCCGCCCTGAACATCGCCGACGACTACTTTCGGAGCCTGGACGGCCGCGCGGACGACGAACGCCACGTCCGCGACGGCATGCTGGCCATCGAGGCGCTGGTCGATCAGGCCGTCGACGGCGGTTCCCCCCCGGACGATCAGCCGGAACGTTCCGCTTCGCCGCCGAATCCGGAGACGGCGGGCACGGCCTGACCGCGCCGCCGTACGGCCGGCCCGCCGCCGCCGGGCGCGAGCTGCGCCCGCGCGCCGGGGCGCCTTGCCCCGGCCGGCGCTTCGTTCTAAGATCCGCGGAGAAACGGAGCACGGCACGTGTGTTGGATTCCCGAGATTCCCTGCAGTACGCGTGATGGCCTGGAGGCTCGTTTGAGCCATTGTTGTATCGAAGTGAACCGCGACGCTTCGCCGTGTGCACGCCTCGGCCCGAGGAAGCCTGGAAGCGGGGTTTGACATAGCGGTTCCACCTGCACGCGCAGGTTCATACGACCTCCCCACACGGTAATCGCGGGGGTTTTTCGGGTTGCGTCCCGCGACCCGGGCATGCCGCGCCGGCTCCGTGCGAGTGGCGCATGGAGCTCCTTCCGAGCGTCGTCGCCGCCGGGCTGGCGGCCGCCGTCGTCGGGTCGATCGTCTTCGGCGCGTGGCTCGCCACACGCCGCAGGATCGCCGCCCTGACGGTGGGCCGCGCGCGCGACGAAGCGCAACGCCTGCGGCGGGACGCCGAGCGCGAGATCGGCGCCCGCCGCAAGGAAGAGGATCTCGCCGCCCGGGAACAGGCCCAGACTCTGCGGCACGAGGCGGAGAACGATGCGCGCCGGCGCCGCGAGAAGCTGGCTTCGCTCGAACGCGATCTGAACGATCGCAAGCGGGCGCTCGCGGAACGCTCCGTGAGCGTCGACCGGGCGGCGCGCGAGCTGCGGGCCCGCGAAGACGCGGTCATCGGGCGGGAACAGGCGGTCGACGCCGAGGAGGCGCGCTGCCGGGAGCTCGCCGAGCGGACGCAGGCCGAGTTGCAGCGCGTCTCCGGCATGACCGCCGACGAAGCGAAGGAATCGCTCTGCCGGCAACTCGAATCGGACGCCCGGCGCGACGCCGCCAACCTCGTCAAGCGGCTGGAGCACGAGGCGCGCGAAACCGCCGCCGAGAAGGCGAAGCAGGTCATCACCCAGGCGATCCAGCGCAGCGCCGCCGACCACGCCATCGAGACCACGGTGTCGGTGGTCGACCTGCCGAGCGACGATCTGAAGGGACGCATCATCGGCCGCGAGGGCCGCAACATCCGCGCCCTGGAGACCGCGACCGGGGTCGAGCTGATCGTCGACGACACGCCCGGCGCCATCATCCTCTCCAGCTTCGACCCCTACCGCCGCGCGATCGCCGGACGCGCCATCGAGCAGCTCGTCGCCGACGGCCGCATCCACCCCGCCCGCATCGAAGAAGTCGTCGAGAAGGTCCGCGCCGAGGTCGACGAGGCGACGCTGAAGGAGGGCGAAACCGCGGCGTTCGAACTCGGGATCCACGACCTGCACCCCGAGATCAGCCGCATGATGGGCCGGCTGAAGTTCCGCACCAGCTACGGCCAGAACGTCCTCGCGCACTCGAAGGAGGTCGCCTACGTCGCCGGCGTGATGGCGCGCGAGCTCGGCCTCGACGCGCACACCACCATCCGCGCCGCCTTCGTGCACGACGTCGGCAAGGCGATGGACCGCGAGCTCGAAGGCACGCACCTGCAGATCGGCATCGACTTCCTGCGCAAGCACGGCGAGTCCGACGCCGTCGTCGACGCGATGGCCGCGCACCACATGGACATCGACTGGCCCTCGCTCGAATCGATGCTCGTGCAGGCCGCCGACGCGATCTCCGCCGCCCGGCCGGGCGCCCGCCGCGACATCCTGGAGTCGTACGTCAAGCGCCTGGAGAACCTGGAAGGGATCGCGGACTCGTTCCAGGGGGTCTCGAAGTCGTTCGCGCTGCAGGCGGGCCGCGAGATCCGGGTGATGGTCGAGAGCGAGCGGATCTCCGACGAAGAGGCGATCTGGCTCTCGAAGGACATCGCCAAGCGGATCGAGAACGAGTTGCAGTACCCCGGCCAGATCAAGGTCACCGTGATCCGCGAGACCCGCTCGGTGGAGTACGCGCGGTAACCGTCCCGACGTGCGCAGCACCGCCACCATCGCCGACGCGGGCGAGCAGGCCGTCATCGACCACGTCCGGGAACGGGTGCCGCCGGCGCCGGCGGGCGTCGTGACCGGCATCGGCGACGACGCCGCCGTCGTCGAGCCGGACCGCGGCGCGCTGCTCGTCGTGACCACCGACACGCTGGTCGAAGGCGTGCACTTCGACCGGTCCCACGGCACGCCGGCCGACGTCGGCGACAAGGCGCTCGCGGTCAACCTGAGCGACTTGGCGGCGATGGGCGCCGCGCCCCGGTACGCCCTGCTCGCCCTGTCGCTTCCCGCCCGGTGGCTCGTCGCCGAGGTCGACGAGCTGCTCGACGCCCTGCTGGATCTGGCCGCACGCCACCGCACGACGCTCGTCGGCGGCGACGTCACCGCCTCGCCCGGACCGCTCGTCGTCGGCGTGACCGCCTTCGGCAGCGCGAAGCGGCGGCGCGTGCTCGGCCGGGACGGCGCCCGGCCGAACGACGTCGTCTACGTCAGCGGCGCCATCGGCGCGGCGGCGGCCGGCCTGGCCTCGCTGCAGCAGGCCGGTCCCGCCGGCGGCCCGCCCCCCGACGAATGCCGCCGGCGCCTCCGCCGCCCCGCGGCCCGCGTCGCCCTCGGTGTCGCGCTCGGCCGCAACCGGGCCGCCCGCGCCTGCATCGATCTGAGCGACGGCCTCGCCGACGCCGTCCGGCGCATCGCGGCCGCGAGCGGCGTCGGCGTGCGGCTCGACGCCGAGGCGCTGCCGATTCACCCGGAAGCGCGCGCCTGGTTCGAGGGCGCCGATCTCGACCCGGTGACCGCCGCGCTGGCCGGCGGCGAGGACTACGAGCTCGCCTTCACGAGCCCGCCGGCGTTCCGCGGCCGGCTGCGGAACGTGCGGCGGCAGATCGGGGGCCTGCCGATCACGCCGATCGGGGTCGTGACGAAGGAACGCACCGTGCGCCTGCGCCGCGGCGGCAGGGACGAACCGCTGCCCCGCGGATTCGAGCACTTCGCCGGCGCGCCGTGAACGGCGGCCATCAGGGGCCTCCCGGCCCCGGCACGACGGTCGGCTCGCCCGTGCGGGCGAGCGTATACGAATCGCGAGCCTGCACCTCCAGGCCGTCACGGTTCACCGTCACGCGCAGCGCGCGGCGCCGGTGGGTCGGGTCCGGGTTGCTGGTGTAGTAGCCGACGACGTAGTAGTCGCTCGTTTCCGCGTCGATCTGCCGCAGCAGCTCGGAGAAGTTGTTCGTGTTGACGATGGAGATGCCGCCGGTCAGCTCCGCCAGCGTGCGCAGGCTCGAGCGGGCCGCCATCATGTACTCGCGCCAGGCCTCGATCGGCACGTCGTAGTCGATGTCGGGGCTGGAGACGAGTCCCCGCGGGTCCATGGTGTACAGCGTCGTGTTGGCGCGGGTGGCCGTCTCGCTCAGCTCGGCCAGCTCGCTGACGAGCTCTCCGTCGGCGAACACGGCTCCCTGGCGCTCGACGCGGTTGAACGGGCTCGTGATCGCACGCTCGGAGGCGCCGCTGCCGCCGCCGGCGAGGTCGATCGGTCTCTCGCGCAGGAGCTCGTCGCGCATGGAGATGCCGTGCAGCCGCTGCAGGGCGAACGGGTTCAGGTCGTATCCGGTGCTGACGTAGATGATGACCTTGCGCCGATCCTGGATTCCCGACAATCCCTCCAGGACGCCGTTCACGGCCATGAACGCGCGGTGCGCGCGCCAGCGCAGCTCGCCGGGGCCGTCCGGTCCCTCCTGCGTGTTCTCGATGAGGTCGCGCGGCGTCATGCCGCTTCCGACGATCCCGTCCACCGCCGACTTCACGTGGCCCAGGTCGTAGGTGAGGTCGACCGCCTTCCCGGCCGGGCCGTTGGAAATCAGTCCCACCAGGTCGCCGTCGTGCACCAGGGTGTCGGCCACCTCCTTGACGAAGTGGCGGACCCGGGGGGTGACCTCCGGCTCCAGGTGCATCGCGTCCACGAAGAAGACGATGATCCGCCCCGGGATCCGGCTCTGGACGCGGCGGCTCGGCAGGATGATGCCCTCGTGCGCCGGCGGCGGCGGCACGAGCTGGTTGAAGACCCGGCCGCCGTGCACCAGCACGAGCGACGTGACTTCCTGGGGCACGCCGTCCTCCTCGATCCGGAAGTCGGCCGGCGTCAGATCGGGGACGAAGGCGCCGCCGGCGTCGCGGACGATGACGTCGGTGCGGATCAGCGTCACGCCGGCTCGGAAGGTGCCGGGCTGCTGGGGCGCCGCTGCCGCGGTCTGGGCCGGCGCCGCGGACGGGACTCCCGCCGCCAGAACGCAGCCGCAGATTCCCGCGGCGACACGGAGGCACGTCGACGAAACCGCTGGAAGATGGCGCATGGGATATCCAACCTCCTTGTCGAGTCGCCGACCATGCTACCCCGTCTGCGCCCGGCGCCGGAAGCCGGGCGGCCCGGAAACGGCGGGGGCCTCTCGTGCGGCCCGTTGCCCGCCGGGGGCACTCGCGCCCGTCCGGCGTGTTGATGACGCGCGCGGTCCGCGCCTCCTGTGCGCCCTGGACCCGGAGCACGCCGCCGCCAACCGGCGCCACGTGTTGATGACGCGCGCGGTCCGCGCCTCCTGTGCGCCCGTTGCCCGCCGGGGGTTCACGCGGACGCGCCCCGGGGGTAGGATGGAGGAAGCCGTCGGAGAGGGATGGATCCGGGCCGGTGGCGGCCGGGCGGCGCCGCGGACGCCGGCAGATTGGTTGGGGACCGATGCATGCACGAAACGTCGGATCGCTGGCGGCCGGCCTCGCCGTGGCCGGCCTGTTGACCCTGGCCCCGCGCGAGTTGCCGGCGGCCGGCGGCGCCGCGCAGGCACGGGCGCCGGTCGCGGACGCCGTGGCGGAGATGCTTCGCGACGGCCTCGACCTCGAGGACGTCACGGTGACCGTCGCCGGAACCGAGGCGACGCTCGCCGGCAGCGTCCCGACGCTGTGGGACAAGACCGAGGCGATCGAGCGGACCCTGGCGTTGCCCCTGGTGGAGACCGTCGCGAGCGAGCTGACCATCCCGGAGGTCGAGGACGACGACGAGATCGCCCGCGAAGTGGGCCGGGCGATCCGGAACTACCGCTACATCACCATCTGGGACTACGTCGGCGGCGGCGTGGAGAACGGCGTCGTGACCCTGAACGGGGCCGTGACGCCGGATCGCGACAAGCCGGCGGAGCTGTTCGAGCGGGTGGCGAGGATCCGCGGGGTGCAGGACGTCCGGATGCGGATCGCGCAGCAGTCGGCGTCGAGCCGCGACGACAGACTGCGCACGGCAATCGCCGCCCGCGCGTTGCGGCACCCGACGCTGTCGCACTACACGCTGACGGGCGACATCATTCCGCCGTTCCGCATCATCGTGGACCAGGCGGTGGTGACGCTGGCCGGGTCGGTCCGGAGCGGAGCCGAGAGCCGGGTCCTGGAGACGATCGCCAGGCAGGCGTTCGAAACGCAGGAGGTCGTGAACCTTCTGCAATTCCCCCGGTAGCCGCGGCGGGGTCGCGCCGGCGCGGGTCCGCCGGTAGCCGCGACGGCGCGCCTTGCCGGGAGCGCGGGCGCCGGCGCGCAACGTGGCGACCTTCGAGACCGGTCGCGCCGAGAACCGGCCGCGTCTTTGCTCCGGGCCCCGTTTCCGGCTCTGCCGTCTACGGCGCAAGCTGGGCGATCAGCCCGTTCGCCTGGGCCGCGAAGCGGCCGTCGGGCTCGCGTTCCACGTAGGTCCGCCACGAGGCGACGGCCTCGGCGATCCGTCCCGCGTTGAGGTTCGCCATCCCGATCCAGTAGTTCGCCTCGCCGTGGCCGGGGTCCAGCGTCAGGGTCTGCTCGAAGAGGCCGCGCGCTTCGTCGAGGCGGCCGGCGTTCCAGGCGATGAGGCCCTGATCGAACACCGCGCCGGCGTCGCCGCCCCCGCCCGCGGCGCCGCCCGACAGCCGGGTCGCCTCGGCGCTCGCCCGGCCCGCTTCATCGAAGCGGCGCTGCGCGTTGTAGACGTCGGCCAGCGCGTCGAACGCGGCCGCGTCGTCCGGGGCGATCTCGGTCGCCCGCAGCAAGGCCTGCTCCGCTTCGCCGTGGTTCCCGCGCTGGAACTCGACGATGCCCAGGTTGCGGAGGCATTCGCCGCAATCCGGCGTCGACTCGATGGCTGCGGTCAGGAGCTGCGCCGCCTCGTCGTAGTCGCCTCCGCGCGCCGCTTCCAGGCCGCCCGCGAATGCGTCGGCCGTCGCTTCGCGCGCTTCCAGCTCGGCGATCTCCTCTGCCGAGAGTCCCGTGCGGTCGACCTGCCCCCGGCCGAGAACCTGCGCGTCCAGCTCGAACTCCTGGCCGGCGGACACCCGGAGTTCATACCGCAGGACGCCGATCTCCTCCGCCGTGATCGTGACGACGTAGGGACCGCTCGCGAGGCCCACCTGAATGTATTCGCCCTCGGCGTTCGACGAGGTCTCGAAGCTGCGCGTGATGCCGCCCTGGAACTCCATGAGGATGCTGGCGCCCTCGACGGGGTTTCCCTCGTGGTCGGTCACCACGCCGAAGATGCGGGCGCTGTTCTGGGCGCGCGCCGGCTGGACGAGGGCCACGGCGACGGCGGCGGCAAGCAGGAGCAGGCGTATCGGTCGCGAAACGGGCATGGGATTACCTCCGGGCCACGCGGCCTCTGGAACAGGCTCACGATATCCCACCGGCCGGCCGGGGGCAACCCGTCTCGCGGGCCGGGGTGCCGCACCACCAACCGGCGGAACCGCGGCGGTCCGGCCGTGCAGGATCGAGAATACGATTGGAGGGCGCGCCTGCCGGAGCCGGAGTGAAGATCGGAATGAAGTGAAGAAGCGGGTCCGGAACGGGACGCGGTCGACGGCGCCGGTCTGGGCACGTTCGAGGCGTCGAAATGGAGTCGTCGACGAAATGAAGGAAGAAGCGGGTCCGGGGCGGGACGGACCCTTCGACGTCGTGGTCGTCGGCGGCGGTCCGGCGGGCGCGTCGGCGGCCCGCCTGCTGGCCTCGTGGGGGCATTCGGTCCTTCTCCTGACCCGGTCCGGCGCCGGGACGCCGGCACTGGCCGAGTCGCTGCCGCCGAGCTGCCGGAAGATCTTCGACGCGGTCGGGGTGCGCCGGGCGATCGAAGCGGCGGGGTTCCTCACGGCGAGCGGGAACACCGTCTGCTGGGGCGCCGGTGCGCCGCGGGTCGCCGCGTTCGGCGGGGGCCGGGTCGGCCACCAGGTCCCGCGGCGGGACTTCGATCGGCTGCTGCTGTCCGAGGCGCGGCGCGCCGGCGCGGTCGTGCGCGCCGACGTGACCGTGCGCGGGGTCGCGCTGCCGGACGGACCGGCGGCGGGCGCGGGCGAAGAGGGCGCGGCAGGCGACTCGACGTTGCAGGTATTGACGGAGCAAGGCGCGCGGCCGGCGGGCGCGGGCGAAGAGGGCGCGGCAGGCGACTCGACGGGCGGTGAGGAAGCGGCGGAGGTTTCGCCGATCGCGAGAGTCACCGGCCGGGACGACCGCGGCGCCGCGGTCGCGGCGGGGGCGCGAATGGTCCTCGACTGCTCCGGCCGCGCGGGGGTCGTCGCGCGTCGTCACCGCACGCGCGTGCGGGCCGGCGAAACCACGCTCGCCCTGATCGGCGTCTGGCGGCGCGGCGCCGGATGGCCGCCGCTCGGCGGAGTGGTTCGTAGCGGCGCCGAATCGGAGACGGACGGCGACGCGAACACCGTCGTCGAGGCCTACCGCGACGGTTGGGCATGGTCGGTGCCGGTCTCGAGTCGCCGCCGCTACGTGACGGTGATGGTGGATCCGCGCACGACGCGGACCGATCATCCGGGATCGCTCGCCGCGCGGTATCGCGCGGAGCTCGCGAAGACGACCCACCTGGCCCGACTCGTCGCCGGCGCGGCGCCCGACGGCCCGCCCTGGGCCCGCGACGCCTCGCAGTACGGCGCCCGCCGGTTCGGAGGGCCCGGCTTTCTGCTCGTCGGCGACGCGGCGACCTTCATCGATCCGCTGTCGTCGTTCGGGGTCAAGAAGGCGATGGCGTCGGGCTGGCTCGCCGCGGTCGTGGCGAACACCTGCCTGCGGCATCCGGCCCGGGCGGAACTGGCCCGGCGCTTCCACGCCGAGCGGGAGCGGGAGGTGTGGACGAGCTACCGGCGGCAGTCCGCGGCGTTCTTCGCGCAGGTGTCGCGGAGCGAGCTGCATCCGTTCTGGAGCGACCGCGCGGACCCGGTCGGGGTCGCCGCCGCGGCGGACCGGGCGGGCGGGGCCGATGCGGTCGAGGCGTTCCGCCGCGACCCGGCGGTCCGGGACGCGTTCGAGGCGCTGCGCCGCGCACCGTCGATCCGCCTGCGGCCGACCCGGGCCGCCCGCGCCACGACGGCTCCGGCGGTGGTGGGCCGCGAGGTGGTGCCCGACGCCAGCCTCTCGATCGCGGCCGGCGAGGCCGGAACCGTCACCATCCGCTACCTGCGCGGCGTCGATCTGCCGGCGCTCGTCGCCATGGCCGGCCGGCGGACGCAGGTGCCGGACCTCTACGAGGTCTACGGGCGGTCGCATCCGCCGGTGGAGCTGGCGGACTTCCTCGGCGCGCTGTCGGTCCTGCTCGGCAAGGGGCTGCTGCGAAACGAGGGCTGAGCGGGATTCCCGGCTCCCGCCGGGACAGCGCGTTTCCCTCCCCCGCTTTGGACGCTGCGAAACGAGGGCTGAGCGGGATTCCCGGCTCCAGGCCGGCGGCGCCGTGGGCGGCGGCCCCGACGAGGGCTGCTGCGAAACGAGGGCTGAGCGGGATTCCCGGCGGCCGCGGTTCGACCGCGCTGCGAATGTGTGCTACAACAGGCGGCAGTCATGTCCTTCCCATCTTCGCTTTCTCCGCGTCGTGCGCCGCGTGCCACGACGGCCGGCGGACGACTGGCGGCGGCGCTGGCGGTGTCGGCGGGGTTGGCCGGCGGCGGTGCGCCGGCCGCGGCCCAGGACGCGTCCCCCGGCGTCGTCCTGCCGGCCGGCGGCATCCCCGTCACCAGCGATCTCGTGCGCCGGGTCTGCGGAGGGTGCCACCGCGCGGACGAGCAGCGCCGCATGAGCCGCATCTCCTACCAGCGGACGACGCCGGAAGGCTGGCAACAGACCATCCGCCGGATGGTGCTGCTCAACGATCTGCGGATCGAGCCCGCCGACGCGCGCGAAGCGGTGCGCTATCTCGCGACGCACCACGGTCTGGCCCCGGAGGAGGCCCGGCTCGGGGCCTTCGAGGTGGAGCGCCGCAACGTCGACTTCCGTTACGAGGCCGATCCGCAGACGCAGCAGACCTGCAACCGCTGCCATTCGATGGGGCGGGTGCTCAACCAGCGCCGGACGCTCGAAGAGTGGGAGCTGCTGACCGCGATGCACCGCGGCTACTACCCGCTCGCGGACATCCAGTCGTTCATCCAGGGCGACTGGCTCGGCGGGCCGGGGCCGGAGGCCGGCGACGGGGACGACGGCCGGACGGCGGTCGAACGGGCGGTGGCCCACCTGGCCGAGGCGTTCCCGCTCGACGCGCCGGAGTGGGCGAGCTGGTCCGCGAACATGCGGACGCCGCGGCTCGCGGGCGCCTGGGCGCTGGTCGGCCGCGAACGGGGGCAGGGGCCGGTGTACGGCGAGGTCGTCGTCGAGGCGAACCCTTCCGCGCCGGACGAGTTCGAGACGCGGGCGCGCTACACGTATCCGGCCCGCGGCGTGGACGTCACCCGGACCGGGCAGGCGCTGGTCTACACCGGCTACCAGTGGCGCGGGCGGAGCACCAGCCCGGAGCACTTCAGCGCGCGGGAGGTGATGTTCGTCTCCCGCGGCCGCGACGAGATCGCAGGCCGCTGGTTCACCGGCGCCTACGACGAGCGGGGCATCGACGTGACGTTGCGCCGGGTGGGGCCCGAGCCGATGATCACCGGGGTCTACCCGCCCGCGGTGCCGGTCACGGCTGGGGAGACGGCCTTGCGGTTGTTCGGCGCCAACCTGCCGGACCGGCTCGACGCGGCGTCGATCGACCTCGGCGCGGGCCTGACCGTGACCGGCGTCCGCGATCGGTCGCCGACGGCGGCGACGCTGCAGGTGACGGTGGCGCCCGACGCGCGGGTCGGCAGCCGCGACCTCTTCGTCGGCCGCGCGGCGTTGACCGGGGCGGTCACCGTGTACGACGAGGTCCACCGCCTGGAGGTGACCCCGGCCACCGGGCTTGCCCGCGTGGGCGGCGTGGCGTTCCCCAGGCAGTACGAGCGCTTCGAGGCGCGCGCCTGGCACGACGGTCCCGACGGCGAGTCGGGTACGGACGACGACCTCGACCTCGGAATGCTGGTCGACGTCGACTGGAGCGTCGAGGAGTACGCGGTGACCTTCGACGACGACGACGCCGAGTTCGTCGGCACGCTCGGCCGGCACGGGGTGTTCGAGCCGGCCGTCGACGGGCCGAATCCGGAGCGGAGCGGGAACCGCAACAACGTCGGCGACGTCTGGGTGGTGGCGACGCTCACCCGGGCCCCGGACGGCGCCGTGCTGGACCGGCCGCTCCGGGCGCGCGCGCACCTGCTGGTGACGGTGCCGATCTATCTGCGCAGAGGGGAGTCGGGGCCGTGACCCGGATCGCGCTCGGCGAATGCCATCCGTTCGAGGCGGCGGGCCGGCAGTTCCTGTACCTGGTGCCGAGCGCCGCGGTGTTCGCGCTCGACGAGACGTCGGCCGCCGTCGTCGAGACGCTGCGCGGCGGGCATCTGGCCGCGCCCGACCTGTACTCCCAGCTAGCGCCCCGCTTCGATCCGCGAACGGTCGAGGCGAGTCTTTCGGAGCTGGCCGGGGCCCGCGTCATTCAGCCGGCCGATCCGGTGCCGCCCGCCGTGCCGCCGCCCGAGCCGGCCCCGAACGTCATCCCGCTGAAGCCGATCCCGCTTTCGACCCTGGTGGTCAACGTCACCAACCGCTGCAACCTGAGCTGCGCGTACTGCTACGAGTACGGCGAGGACCGGATCGCCGAGCCGGCCGCGGGCGGGATGCCGAAGCTGATGAGCGAGGAGACGGCGCGGGCGAGCGTCGACTTCATGATCGAGCGCTCGGGCAACAGCCCGGTGGTGCGGCTGACCTTCTTCGGCGGCGAGACGCTGCTGAACTTCGCGGTGCTGGAGAAGACGATCCCGTACGCGCGCCGCCGCGCCGCCGAGGCGGGCAAGCGGGTGGAGTTCAGCCTGACGACCAACGGCACGCTGCTGCGTCCGGAGGTCATCGAGTTCCTGGCCGACAACGACGTGGGGGTCACCATCTCCATCGACGGCCCGAAGGAGATGCAGGACCGGTTCCGCGTGTTCCACGACGGGCGGGGCAGCTACGACGTGGTGGCGCCGAAGGTGCGCGAGCTGCTCGGGCGGCACCGGTCGCGGCCGATCGGCGCACGGGTGACGCTGACCTCCGGCGTGCTCGACGTCACCCGCATCTATCGGCATCTCCGGGAGGAGGTCGGCTTCTGGGAGGTCGGCTTCGCGCCGGTCACGACCGCGCCGGGCCGCGCCCACGCCATCGGGGAGACCGGCTTCGATTCGATGCTCGCGCAGTTCCGCGAGCTGGCCCGCGAGTTCCTGGAGGCCGCGCTCGCCGGCCGTCACCACGGCTTCAGCAACGTCCGCGACACGGTCGAGGAGCTGCACAAGGGGGCGAGCAAGGCGCTGCCGTGCGGGGCCGGGCTCGGACTGCTGGGGGTGGCGACCAACGGCGACGTGGCGCTTTGCCACCGCTTCGCCGGCTCCGACGCCCACAAGCTCGGCACCGTGCGGAACGGCGTGGACGAGACGGCGCAGGAGGCGTTCCTCGACGCGCATCACATCGACCGCAAGACCGACTGCCGGACCTGCTGGGCCCGTCCGCTCTGCGCCGGCGGCTGCTACCACGAGGCGTACACGCGCTACGGGACGACGCAGGCGCCCAACCTGCACTACTGCGAGTGGATTCGCGGCTGGACCGAGACCTGCCTGGAGATCTACGGCGAGATCGCCGAGCGGAATCCCGCGTTTCTGCGGCGGTTCGAAAACAGGGGCGCGCCGGAAGAGGGGAACGATGACGCATCTCAGGCCCGTTAACCAGAAGGCGGCCCGGATCGCCCGGGGGATTGCCGAGGCCCGGCGCCAGGCCGCGGCCGGGAACGGCCGGCCCGCCGGCGGCGAAGACGGGCGCGTGGTGGCGCTGCAGGACGGTCCCGCGAAACCGCCGCCGCAGGAGGGTCCGCACATCCCGCTCGGATGCAGCTTCATCTTCCTGCCCGGCTGGGAGGCGGACAGCAACGGCGGCGCGGCCGGACTGTGCCAGCCGGTCGAGCGCGACCTGTTCGACTGCCACCTCGGCTGCTTCTGGCCCGCGCAGGTGCCGGACCAGTTGAATCACGCGCCCGACTGGACGGGCAAATGCGCCGCGGCGCAGAAGGACTGGCGGAAGATTGACCTCATATTCCCGTAGCCGTTGCGAACGGGGTCGTGACCCGGCCCGCCAGCGGTCCGTGCGGCGGTACGCGCACGAGATGCGCAGCCGGGCCCGCAGCCGCCGGATCGCGGGTCTGGCGGTCGCCTTCTGTTCAGTGGCGGTTCTGGCGGCCCGGCCGGCCCCGGCGCAGGAGGCGTCGTTGCCGCCGGGGGTGTCGGCCGGCGACGGCACGCTCTACCTCGGCGGATTCCCCGGCCGCATCTTCGTCATCGACGAGGCGACCACCCGCGTCGTCGACGAGATCGCGGTGCCGCACGGCTCTCCGCGCGCGATGGTCGTTTCCGAGGATCGAGAGCGCTTCTACTTCCTCGACCCGACCATGGAGCACCTGACGACGGTCGACGTCGCCTCGCGGGAGGTCACCGACTCGTTCCGGCTCGGCGCGGGCAACCGCACCGTGCGCATCCGGGGGTTCCGGGCGGCGCCGGACGGGCGGACCGCGATCCTGAACCTCGACACCGCCGTGAAGCGGATCGACCGCTTCGAGATCGAGCCGTACCGGCTGGTGGAGGTCGACCTGCGGACCCGCGAGATCCTGCAGGAGCTGCCGTGGCCGGCGGGGGAGCCGACGCCCCGCTCGCGTTTCCTGTACTCGCCCGACGGCGAGTACGTGTACCACTTCGGACGCGACGTGATCGTCCTGGAGACCGACGGGTTCACCGAGGTCGACCGCTGGTCCTTGCGCGAGCCGGTCGAACCCGGCGTCGGGCCGATCCGGTTCGGGTTCTCCACCGACCTGCTCTACGAGGAGCCCGGCTTCTTCACCAACCTGTTCACGCTGCATGACGAGGCGCAGGATCGCGACCTGCTGGGCGTCGCCCGCATCGATCTGCCGAACCGCCAGGTCGACTTCCACACGCTGGGGCCGGCGCGGAACATCCAGTTCGCGCTGGCGCCGGGGCGGCGGACCGCCTACGGGCTGCAGAGCAGCATCGAGGGCTACGAGTTCTGGACGTTCGATCTGGAGCGCCGGCGCGTCGGCCTGCGCCGGCAGGTCGCGGGCCGGCCGCGCATGGCGCTCGACGTCAGCACCAGCGGGCGGGTGCTTTACATCTCGTCGGCGGGCAACACCATCGACTTCTACGACGCCGCGTCGTTCGACTACCTGAGCACGCTGGCGCTCGACGGCGACATGACGTCGGGGCTCGTCGTGGTGCCGCCGCCGGCGCCCTGACCCCGCCCGGCCCCGGAAGCTCCTCCAGGGACGGGCCGGCATGCTCGATCCGCGGTTCCGGCGCGCGCTGGCCTACGTCGCGCCGTACTGGCGGCGCCTCGCCCTGGTGGTGGCGCTCAGTCTCGCCAGCACGGCGGCGTCGCTGATCGTGCCGCTGCTGTCCCGCGACCTGATCGACGACGCGCTGCTCGCCGGCGACCGGGCGGTGCTCGTGCGCGTCGTCGCGGCCTTCGTCGGCCTGACCGTCCTCGGTTTCCTGCTGAACGTCGCCAGCGGCCTGCGCTACACCCGCGTGTCGGCGGAGATTCTGTTCGACATGCGGCTGGACCTGTACCGCCGCCTGCAGCAGCTTTCGCCCCGCTTCTACGCCCGCACCAGACTGGGCGACGTCGTGTCGCGCCTCAACAACGACATCGGCGAGATCCAGCGCGTGGCGGCCGAGGCCGCGCTCTCGTGGATCGGCAACCTGCTGTTCCTGGCCGGGTCGGCCGCCATGATGCTCTGGCTCGACCCGCGGCTGTTCCTGGCCGGCGTGGCCGTGCTGCCGCTGAGCGTCCGGGCGCTGGTGGTCTACCGCCGCCGGCTCGAGGGCCGCGTCGCCACGTTCCGCGAGCGGAGCGCCGACGTCGGGAGCTTTCTCATCGAGACGCTCTCGGCCATGAAGCTGGTGGTCGCCGCCAACGCGCAGGGGCGCGAGATGACCCGGTTCCGCGACCGGAACCGGGCGTTCATCGGCGCGCTGATGGCGATGCAGCGGGTGACCTACCTGGCCGGCGGCCTGCCCGGCGTGCTGCTGTCCGGCGGCATGGGCGCGGCGTTCCTCTACGGCGGGTTCCGCTATCTCGACGGCACCCTCAGCATGGGCACGCTGGTCGCGTTCATGGCCTACCAGACCCGGCTTCTGGCGCCGGTGCAGGCGCTGATGGGGCTCTACGCGAGCCTCGCCGCGGCCAGGGTCTCGCTGGCGCGCGTGCACGAGATCGCGGATGCGCCGGTCGAGGTGGAGGAACGGCCGGGCGCGGCGGCGCCCGCGAACGTTCACGGCGTGGTGGAGTTCGACCGGGTGAGCTTTTCGTTCGACCGCGGCGCGCCGACGCTGGAGGAGGTGTCGTTCGCCGCCGCGCCGGGGGAGACGGTGGCCATCGTCGGCCGCAGCGGGGTGGGGAAGTCGACCGTGGCCGACCTGCTGCTGCGGCTCTTCGATCCGGACCGGGGCGCGGTCCGTCTGGACGGCCGCGACCTGCGGACGCTGCCGCTGGCGTTCCTGCGCCGGCACGTCGCCCTGGTGGAGCACGCGCCGTTCGTCTTCCATGCCTCGCTGGCCGAGAACCTGCGCTACGCGCGCCCGGACGCCACGGACGCCGCGGTGGAGGCGGCGGCGCGGGAGGCGGGCATCCACGACTTCATCGCCGGGCTTCCGGAGGGCTACGGCACCGTCGTCGGCGAGCGCGGCGCGGCGCTGTCGGCGGGCGAGCGGCAGCGGGTCGCCATCGCCCGCGCGCTGCTTGCCGACCCGCGCGTGCTGGTGCTCGACGAGGCGACCGCGGCGCTCGACCCGGTCGCCGAGCGGCGGGTGATCGACGCCTACGAGACGCTGATGCGGGAGCGGACGACGGTGCTCATCACGCACCGCCTCGGGCTCGCGCGGCGGGCGGACCGCGTGGTGGCGCTCGACGGGGCGCGCGTCGCGGAGAGCGGGCCGCCGGACGAGTTGCTGGCGCGGGGCGGGGTTTTCGCGCGGCTGTTCGCATCGCAGGCCGCGCCGGAGCAGCGGAGCGGACCCGCCGGGAAGCCCGCGGAGACGCCGCGCGCGGCGGAGGTTGCGTCCGCGCGCAGTCCGGCGGGGAACGAGCACGCGCAAGCCGAGGCGGAGCCGCCGCGCGCGGCGGAGGCCGCGTCCGCGCCGTGAAAAGGCGGGGTACGGCGGGGAGATGCGTGGTCGGGGTCATCGACAGCGGCATCCACACCGGCCACCCGCACGTCGGCGCGGTGGCCGCCGGGGCGGGCTTCGACCGCGACGGGACCGCGCATGACGACGTCGTCGATCGGCTCGGCCACGGCACCGCGGTCGCCGCGGCGATACAGGACCTCGCGCCCGGCGTTCCCGTCTGTCCGCTCAAGGTCTTCGCCGGCGCGCTCGACACGTCGGTCGCGGCGCTCGTCGCGGCCATCGACTGGGCGGCGGCGCACGCCCTGCCGCTCGTGAACCTCAGCCTCGGCACGAGCGACCGCCGCCACGCCGAGGCGCTGGCGGACGCGGTGGGGAGGGCCTGCCGGGCCGGGACCCTGGTGGTCGCGGCCGGTTCGGACCGCGGCGTCGACTGGCTGCCCGGCACGCTCGGTCTCGACGGCGTGCTCCGCGTCGAGACCGACTGGTCGCGCCCCCGCGGCTCGCACGCGGTGACGGGCGCGCCCGCTGCGCCGGTGTTCCGCGCCTGCGGCTGGCCCCGCCCGATTCCCGGCGTCGACCCGGAGCGCAACCTCAAGGGGCTCAGCTTCGCCGTGGCCAACGTCACCGGGATCGCGGCGCGGGCGATGGTCGAGACCGGTCTGCGCGATCCGCCGGCGGTCGTGGCCGAGCTGCGCCGGCGCGCCCGCTGACCGCGCGCAACGGAGGACGACGCGGGGGAGAATCGCCCTGGATTGGCCGCTGAACGACAGCGAGCGGCCGGCCGCGAAACCGGCGGCACCGCACGCCGCCCGGCGCCGCGGGCGCGGGGCGGCGTGCGGTGCCGCCGACCGGGCGGCTACTGCGCCTCTTCCTGAATGATGATCGATTCGAGGACGTCCTGGTCGGTCGGCAGTTCCACGTCCCCGGCGGGAAAGTCGTTCGCCTCGAGCATGAACGCGACGATGTCGACGTAGGCCCGCGGGCTCAGGCTGGCCGGAGCGCCCTGCGGCATCGTGGTCCGGATGGCGACCAGCATGTCGCCGACCGACAGCTCGCTCCAGCGGAAGTGGAACGGGGCGCCGATGAGCGAGGGCGCGATGCCGTCGCCCAGCAGGTCCTCGAGATGGCATGCGGCGCATTCCTGCTGGTACGCTTCCGCGCCGCGCTGCGCCTGCTCCGCGGTGAAGACGCCGTCCCACGTCGACTGCGTGTCCTGCGCCGCCGCGTCGGCGGAAAAGAAGCCGGCCGCCGCCAGCAGCGCCGCGGCCGCTGTCCCGATCATGCCGTTGCGTCGTGCGATCATTGCATTCCTCGTCCTTCGTGATCCTTCGTGAAAGCGTGCTCCGTACGGCGTGCCACTATACCAGTTTCTCCGCCGCCGCGAGTCTCGCGCCGGCCGCGGCGGCCGCTCCGCTACCGGTGGCCATCGTGCTCACTCCGCGCTCCGGAGCAGCAGCAGGAGTCCGCAGATGACGGCGTTGATGCCGTGCGAGGCGAAGCAGAGCGGGCAGGGCGCGCGGAGAACGAACAGCAGGACGTAGCTCAGATGGACGCCGAGGCCGACCGTCACGAGGCTGGCGCCGACGTAGAGCGGCCAGAGTCCCGGGGCGGCGAGCCGGCCGCAGGCGGCTCCCGCCAGCAGCGCCGCGTAGAACACCTGGCCGAGCAGCGAGTTGGGCGGGCCGAACACGCGCGCGCTCGGCGTGAAGACGACCGCGGCGCACGTCCGTTCCTCCAGCCGGCAGAACGAGGGCATCCAGCGCGCGTCCGGTGTCGTCCAGCGCCAAGCGACGGCGGTGAAGTAGCTGGCGATCGCCAGGCCGGCGGCGGCGAGCAGGCCGATGGCGAGCGTCACGTCCCGGCCCGTTCCGCGAGGGTCCACGAGGCCAGCACCCGCCGGCAGGTGCAGAAGCGTCCGAGGTGGCAGAGCGCTGCCTGCGCCGCTTCGAACTCGAGCGCCGGCGCCGGGGCGTCGAGCACGCCGACGCCCAGCGTGACGTGCGGTTCGAACGAACCGTACGCCGCCGCGGTCCGGAACCGGGTCACCCACTCGACGTCGCGTGCGCGGGGCGGCTCGCCGTCCGCGAGGAACGCGTCCGCGCCGCCGGCGGTCACGTCGAAGGGGGCGAGGCGGTCCATGAGGCGCGCGTGCAGGGTGGCGAGCGGCCGCGTCGCGGCGAGCGCGAGCGACGTGGTCGGCCCGCTCGACGCGAAACGCCCGGCGGTCAGCTTCAGTGGCGCGAACGAAGCGAGGACGTCGCCCGCCTCCGCCGCCACCAGCGGCAGGTCGGCCGCGGGGACGAACTGCTGCGCCAGCGTCACGTGGGGCAGATGGCCGGCGTCGAAGCGGAAGCCGTCCGGCGGGCCGGCCAGCCGCGCATTGAGCCGCGCGGCCACTTCCCGCGCGGCCGGCGGCAGCAGCAGGGCGACGTCGACGGCGAGCAGCGGGCCGGGCATCGGGGAAAGGGTACAACGCCTGCGCTCGAACGGCGGACCGCCAGCCGCGCGCTGCTCAACTCGCGGCGTCCCTCGTCCGGGCCTGCGGCCTCGAGGACGAACGGCGGGCCGCCAGCCGCGCGAGCTGCTTCAACTGCCGCTGCCGCCGGCGCGGTACGACACGGGCGCGTCGAGCATGTTCGCTGGCAGTTCGCGCGCTGCTTCAACTGCCGCTGCCGCCGGCGCGGTACGACGCCTGCGCTCGAACGGCGGGCCGCCAGCACCAACCTGGACGACGTCGAGGAAGCCTCAAGCGCGGTACGACGCCTGCGCTCGAACGGCGGGCCGCCAGCGGGGCGCCGGCCGGCGTAGCGGCTCCCAGCCTTCCCCGGCCAGCTCCGCCTGCAACGCGGCGGCCCCGGCGGCGAGGGCCGCCTCGTCCGGGAACGTGTGCAGGCGCCGCGGACCGTCCGGATACGCCACCACCAGGCGGTAGCCGTCGCGGGAGCGGATGCGGCGGACCGTGAGCCGGCGGGGCTCCCGCGTGCGACGGTTGACGAAACGCACCATCTCGCCCGTCGTATCGGCCACGGGCCGGCGGGCGATGAGGCCCGGGGGCGACAACCGCAACCAGCGCTCGCCCTGGCCGGGTCGTATCGGCCGCGGTCCGGTGGGCGACAGCAGCCCGTGGCGAAACCCCGCGTCGCACCGAGACGGGCGGGGCGCCCGGCTGACAAGGCGTGAGGAGGGAGCATATCGGCCCTGTGCGACCGACGAACGACGCAGTGCAGCCGGGATGCGGCGCCCGTCGAATGCAGCGGGGATTTCACCACGGGCTGATAGGCGCGGATCCCGGAGTTTCAACGGCGCTGACGCTCTCGACTGGCGAGAAGAGCGAGATGCCGCACGCCCGCGACGACGACCGGCGCCGCCGGCGGCTGCGGCGGCGTGCGGCGAGGCGGTCGCCGCTCGGGGAGCAACGGGCCCGCGAGGACGGTGGGATAGGATGGGGGATGCAACGCCGGGCGCGCCGCGCAGGTGCAACACGGCAGCAGGGAAGCCAGCAGCCCGGCTGGGACCGTGGGAGAGTCCGCCGCCGCCGTGCGCGGCGGGGGCGAAGTCAACAGGCTGGCGGAGATGGTGGGATGCACCCCGGCATGGAGATGCCGAGGCGCCGCGAGAATCGCGTGAAGGTCAGGACACGGACGCTCGGCCTCTGGATCGTCCTCGGGGTACTCTCGGCGGGCGCGGGATGGTCCGCGCACGCGATGGGCGCCGTCCAAGAGGCCGAGCAGACGGCAGGTGGACGAGATCCGATGATGGTGTGGATCGCAGTCGGACAGGTAGCAGGCATCGTCGTGCCGGTGCTGAGCATGCTGCTCTGGATGTGGTCGAACCTGATCAACCGCATCGATGCCGTTGCCCGTGATCTGAAGGCGGACAGCCGGGATGCGCACGCAACCATCGGGAAGAACATCGAGCGGCTCGACAACTCGATCCGGGACGCCGAGCGCCGGTCCGAAGCACGGGACGAAGGGCTCAAGGCGGACGTCGGACGGATCATGGACCACCTCCTCGTCAACAGGGCGAATGGGCCATCCTGAAGCGATGCACCCGCACTGGGAGCACCCGGACCGGGACGCCGCCTACGACGGCCACGCCTGCCACCTCATCAACGCCGGCGCGGACCCGGCCAAGGTCGAAGAGTGGAGTTGCCCCGGTTTCGTGGACACCTATCCTGTTGGGAGGAGGAGGTATCCGCTTTCCGTCCGCGCCCTCGGCCCGCGCGTGGAAGTAGTCGTAGACGTTGTACGCCCAGTCGCAGAGCTGGTCATAGTCCCAGCGGTCGTCTTCGTGAAAGGCGGGCGGGCCCTTGCAGACGAACTCCCGGATCAGATCGGGCCGCCGGCCCGGGCGCTTCTTCGCTGCGCGGACCAGCTGCGAGCGCAGCTTTTCGCCGCGCTCAAAGCCCGGGGAGACGGGGCCCGGCGTAGAATGACCCTCGATGCCGGCCAGCGAATCGGTCATCCGGCGCATGACGCGCCTGGCGCAGCGGCACGGGGCGATCAACCTGGCGCAGGGGTTCACCGACGAGCCGCCGCCGTTCCCCCTCGTCTGGGGCGCGATCACGGCGCTGCTGGGGGGCAGCGACGCGGGCATTCGGCGACTCGAGCAGGTCACGGCGGCCGGTTTTTCCGCCGCCGGCGCCGGCGGGTCGCCGATGTCGTTGCGGGACGCGCTGGAGCCGCTGCAAGGGCGGCGCGACGAGCTGAACCAGTACTCCTATCCGTTCGGCCTGCCCGAGCTGCGGCAGGCCGTCGCCGCCTATACGGCGCGCTGGAGCGGGTTCGAGCCCGACCCGGAGACCGAGACGACGGTGGTGCTCGGCGCCACCGAGGGACTGGCCGCTGTGCTCGCCGCGGCCGGCCGCCGCGGCGGCGTCGTCGTCCTGCTGGAGCCGTTCCACGAGATGTACCCGGCGCAGGCGGAGATCTTCGGGCTCGAGCCCCGCTTCGTCACCCTGCGGGAGGAGGCGGCCGGCGCGGCGTGGCGGCTCGATCCGGACGAGCTGCGGCGCGCCGCGTCCGGAGCCGGTCTGCTCGTGCTCAACACCCCGCACAACCCCACCGGGAAGGTGTTCGCATCCGACGATCTGGAGGCGATCGCCGAGGTGGCGCGCGCGGAGGACCTCGTCGTGGTCGCGGACGAGATCTACGAGCACGTCGTCTTCGACGGCGCGCGCCACCGGTCGATCGCCGCGTGGCCCGGCATGCGCGAGCGGACCGTCGTCGTCAACTCGATCTCCAAGACCGCCAACGCCACCGGCTGGCGGATCGGCTGGGTGCTCGCGCCGCCGCGCCTGACACCGGCCGTTCGGGCCGTGCACGACACGCTGGTGGTGCAGGCGCCGACGCCGCTGCAGAAGGCCGCCGTCGCGCTGCTCGGCATGCCGCCGGCGTTCTTCCGCGCCCTGGCGCGGGGCTACGCGGACAAGCGCGCGCTGCTCGGCGGCGCGTTGCGGGAGGCCGGGTTCCGGATGATCGAGCCGCGCGGCGCCTACTACTTCCTGGCGGACTACCGCGGCGTCCGCGGCGTGGCGCACCTCGATCCGCTGGCCGCGGCCATGCATCTGATCGAGCAGGTCGGAGTGGCGGCGGTGCCGGGCGACAACTTCTACGGGCAAAGCGCCGACGGGGCGCGGTACCTGCGGTTCGCCTTCTGCCGCGGCCGGGAAACCCTGGAAGACGCCGCGCGGCGGCTCCGGCGGCTGGCTCCCGGCGCGTGAGGGCGCGGGCGCGGGGGCGTCCCGGTCATTTCGGCGTGCGGCCGGCTCCCCGGCGCGCGAGGGCGCGGGTCCGGAGGGTTCCGCCTATCAGCCCGTGGCGAAACCCCGCGTCGCACCGAGACAAGCGGGGCGCCCGGCTGACAAGGCGTGAGGAGGGAGCATATCGGCCCTGTGCGACCGACGAACAACGCAGTTCAGCCGGGATGCGGCGCCCGTCGAATGCAGCGGGGACTTCGCCACGGGCTGCTACCGGCCGCGGGTCAGGTACGGCCGGAGATGCCAGTCGAAGAAGGTCCAGATCCGGTTCCACGAATCGCGCTGTTCGGGGCTGTCGACCCGCCGGTAGCCGCGGTCCCGATCGACGCGCCGGTTGAACCGGTGGCCGCCGCCGAACCGATCGACCGGCGGATCGCGGTAGATGCGTGTCTCGGCCAGATCCGGCTTCAGGTATTCGAGCGCGTGGACGAGCTGCTGCGCCTCTTCGAAATTGACGTCGCGGTCGTTGTCCGCGACGTGGACCAGCAGGGGCGTCTGCAGCTTGTCGACGTGGTAGAGCGGGGAGCGGTCCACGTAGACGTCGCGCCGCTCGTGCACCGGGCCTCCGATGCGCTTCTGCGTCACGAAGTGCCGCGCGTAGCGCGGGCCCTTGTACGACAGCCGGAACACGAGGTTCGTCACCGGCACCAGCGCCGCCGCCGCCTGGAAGGAGGTCCGGTCGCGGAACACCGAGTGCAGCGCGATGAATCCGCCGTGGCTCCAGCCGATGACGCCGATCCGTTGCGGGTCGACGTGCGGCATGTGGCGGCGCATGTAGTCGACCGCGGTCAGGCAGTCGTCCACTTCGTATCCGCCGTAGTCGATGGCGTGGTGGTGCGCGCGGCCGTAGCCGGTGCTGCCGCGGTACTCGGGGGCCAGGACGACGTAGCCGCGCGCCACCGCCTCCCGGATGAACGGGAAGTAGGTCGGATCGAGGTCGCCGTGCACGCCGCCGTGGATCCAGACCAGCGCGGCGTGCGCCCGCGGTCCCCGCGGCCGCAACGGTTCGAAGACGTAGAACGGGATGTCGAGGCCGTCGGCCCGGCTCTCGTAGGAGAGCTTCTTCATGCGCAGCACGCCGTCGCTGAGCCGGCGGAACGTCCGGTCGCGCTCGCGCTTGCGGTTGCCGTCGAGTTCGTAACGGTCCACCGCGGACTGGGCCGCCACGGGCGTGTCCGCGCCCGTGGCGAGCAGCAGGCACGCCGCCAGCACGAACGGCACGGCCGTCCGCGGCGGGGGGGCAAGGCTGGTCACGGCGCCATCATAACCGGTCGCCGCGTCGCGGCGCGACCTGCGATCAGGGCGTCAGGTCCGCGAGCGCGGACAGCAGCCGCGCGGTCTGCTCGTCGGTCCCGACGGTGATGCGCAGCGTGTCCGCCAGGCCCGGCTCGGCGAAGTACCGCACCAGGACGCCGCGCTTCCGCAACCCCTCGTGCAGGCGGCAGGCGTCGCCGTCGGCGGGGCGCGCCAGCACGAAGTTGGCCTGGCTCGGCCAGACGCGGAATCCGCGCGCGGCGAGCGCCGAGCCGAGCCGGGCGCGGGTCCCCCGGATGCGCGCCACCGTCTCGCGGGTGTATCGCACGTCCCGGATGGCGGCGGCGCCCACCGCGGCGGCGACGGCGTCGACGTTGTAGCTGTCCTTGACCTTGGCCAGCCCGGCCAGCAGGTCCGGATGGGCGACGCCGAACCCGAGCCGCAGTCCGGCGAGGCCGTGGCTCTTGGACAGCGTGCGCAGAACGATGACGCGATCGCTGCGCCGCACCAGATCGAGGGCGGACGCCTCGGCGAAGGCGACGTACGCCTCGTCGACGGCGAGCACGCCCGCCGTCCGTCCGGCCAGCTCGGCGAGCTGCTCGACCGGGGCCGCGGTTCCGGACGGGCTGTTGGGGTTGGCGACGACGATCAGCGCCGCGGCGGCGTCCGCCAGCGCATCCACCGGCAGCCGGTACTCCTCGTCGAACGGGACTTCGAGCGCCGGGGCGCCCTGAATGGCCGCCAAGGTGCGGTAGAGGACGTACGTCGGCGCCGGCCAGGCGGCCGCCCGGCCGGCGCCGGTGACCGCCCGGAAGAGCATCGTCAGCAGATCGTCGCTGCCGTTGCCCACGAGAATCCACTCCGGATCGACCCCGAGCACCTCGGCGGCGGCGCGGCGGAACGTGTCGGCGAACGGCCGCGGGTAGCGGCGCAGGGTCTCCCCGCCGACGGCGGCGAGCGCGGCGAGCGCGCGCGGGCTCGGCGGATACGGGTTCTCGTTCGTGTTCAGCTTGACGAACCGTTCGCCGGCGGGCGGCTGCTCGCCCGGCACGTAGGCGTCGAGGGCGTCGAGGGCGGGACGGAAGCGCGACATGGTTCCGTGTCGGGACGGCGGGGCGGGCGGCGGGCGCGGCCGCGGGCGGCGCGCAGTATACTGCCCTTGCTGCGCCGATCGGAACAGCGCCGGGAACATCCGCCGGAAACGGGAGGTCTCGCATGCCGCGTCTTGCCATCGTCGTCACCCTGTCGGCCCTGCTGTCCGCGCCGTCCGCGGCCGCGGCCCAAGCGCTCGGGCAACTGTTCGTCGAGGTGCTCGACGGCTCCGGGCAGTTCGTGCCGGGCCTTGCGGCGTCCGACTTCGTGGTGCGGGAGGACGAGACGGAGGCCGGCATCGTGTCGGTCGAGCCGGTGGGGCCGATGAAGATCGCGTTCATGATCGACAACGGCGATCGGATGGTCGAGGCGAACGCGCTCAATCCGCTGCGCGACGCGATGAACGGATTCTTCGACACGGTGTCGCCGCTCCACGAGATCTCGCTGTTCACGATCGGCAGGAACATCCAGCGGCGGGTCGACTTCACCACCGATCGCGCGCGGCTGAAGGAATCGGCCGGCTCGATCTTTCTCGATCGGGGCGCCGGCGCCGTGGTGCTGGACGGCATCCGCGAGACCTGGGAGCGCCGCTTCGAGGACGACGAGCCGTTCCCCGTGTTCGTGATGGTGCTGACCGACGGCACCGAGTCGAGCGGCCACTACAACGAGAACGAGTACGTCGACCTGGTGAACGAGCTGATCACGAAGTCGATCACGGTGCACGTGGTGCTGCTGTCGTCGCGCGGCGGCAGCGCGGTGAACCAGTACGCGCTCAACCTGACCGAGAACACCGGCGGCATCTACGAGAACATCGCGGCGGCGACCGGACTCGGGCAGACGCTCGTGGACGTCGCCGAGCGCATGAACGCGCACTACGAGAACGTGTCGAAGCGCTACCGCGTGGTCTACGAGCGTCCGAATCCGCCGGGGGCCCGGATCTCGGCTTCCATCGCGCGGCCCGGCGCCCGCATCACCGGGCTGTTCGCCGGCCTCCGCATGGAGCAGTAGGCAGGCCGCCGTCATGCGTCCCGCGGTGCTCGCGGCGGCGGTCCTGGCCGTCTGTCTCCTGCCGGCGGCCGCGGCGGCCCAGTTGCTGGGGCAGGTGTTCGTCGAGGTGACCCGGCGATCGACGGGGGAGCCGGTGCTCGACCTGTCGCCCAACGACTTCGAAGTCTCCGAGAACGGGCGTTCGGGCGGGATCGTGTCGGCCCGGATCGATGCGGCTCCTATGAAGATCGCGGTGCTGATCGACAACGGCGACCGCCTCCTGGAGACCAACGCGCTCAACCCGTTGCGCGCCGGGCTCAACCGGTTTCTCGACACGCTGGCGTCGCGGCACGAAGTCTCGCTGGTGACGATCGGCCGCAGCGTCCGGCAGCGCGTGGATTTCACCACCGACCGCGTGAAGCTGAAGGAGGGCGTCGGCCTCCTCTTTCCGGACCGCGGCGCGGGCGCGCGGCTGCTCGACGGCGTGCGGGAGACGTGGAGCCGCCGCTTCGACGAGGGCGATGCGTTTCCGGTCCTGGTGCTGGTGCTGACCGACGGCACGGAAACGAGCGGCAACTACAACGAGAACCAGTACGCCGATCTGCTCCGTCCGCTGGTCGCCAACGGGGTCACGGCGCACGCGGTCATGCTGTCGACGCGCGGAGGCGTGCGGGCCCAGCAGCGGCTGCCGCAGTACGCCCTCAGCATCGTGGAGAACACCGGCGGCGTCATCGAGAACTTCGTGGCCCCGACCGGATACGAGAGCGTGCTGCCGCGGCTCGCGGCGCGGATGAACGACCACTACGACGTCGTGTCGAAGCGCTATCGGCTGGTCTTCGAGCGCCCGGACCCGCCGGGAATGCGGCTCTCGGTCAGCGTGGCGGGCAGCGACCTCGCGTTCAGCCTGTACCTGGACCGCCGCATGCCGCGGTAGGCGCCGCGGTCGTTTTCACCTTGCGGGGTGGGGCGACGTTGCGCCTCCGCGGGCGCTGGGAGGGCAACACCCTGGTCGTCGAGTCGTTTCACCTTGCGGGGCAGGGCGACGTTGCGCCTGCAAGGCGGCAAGTGGTGCCGAGGGCCAGAATCGAACTGGCGACACCATGATTTTCAGTCATGTGCTCTACCGACTGAGCTACCTCGGCACTCTTTCGGCGGGCGTCGGGCGCGGCGCGCCTTCAAGACGTGGCGCACCATCAAGATAACGCAACGCGCTCCCCGCGGGCAAACGAACCGCCGCTTGGCGTCCCGCGACGACTGGTGTACCGTCCCCCGCGGGGCGGGCGAGGGCGGCCCCGGATCGGCCGCGTGGAGAGGAATGCGATGAGACAGCTTGCGTGGCGCGTTCTTGCCGTCGTTCTGGCGCTGGCCGGTTCCGCCGGCGCCCAGCAGGTGGACGTGATCGAGCACCGGCTCGACAACGGCCTGACCCTGCTGCTGGTGCCCCGGCCGGGCGATCCGAACGTGGCGGCCGGCTGGGTGGCCAAGGTCGGGTCGGTGTACGAACGGCCCGGCATCACCGGGGTGGCGCATCTGTTCGAGCACATGATGTTCAAGGGCACGCGGACGATCGGGACCCGGGACATCGAGCAGGATTTGCAGATCATCGCACGGCTCGACGCCTTGCGCGCCGGGATCCAGGCCGCGGAAGGCGAGCTCGACCGCCGGCACCGGCTCGGCGAAGTCGACGATCCGGACGATCCCGCCGTGCGCAGCCCGCGCCACCAGGAACTGCTCGACGAGTTCGAGGCCCTGCTCGCCCGGCAGCGCGAGCTGCTGGTGCAGGAAGAGTTCAGCCGCGTCTACACGAGCGCGGGCGCGTCCGGCATGAACGCCGGCACCAGCTACGACTTCACCATCTACTTCATCAACGTCCCCGCCAACAAGCTGGAGCTGTGGTTCTGGATGGAGAGCGACCGGCTCGCGAATCCGGTGTTCCGGGAGTTCTACGCCGAGCGGAGCGTCGTGCGCGAGGAACGGCGGCTGCGGACCGAAAGCACGCCGATCGGCAAGTTCCGGGAGCAGTTCGAGGCGCTGTTCTGGCAGTCGTCGCCGTACGGCTGGCCGGTGGTCGGCTGGCCGAGCGACATCGAAGGGATCACGCGCGGCGAGGCGCTGGCGTTCTTCGACACCTACTACGCGCCGAACAACCTGGCCGCGGCCCTCGTCGGCGACTTCGATCCGGACGCGGCGATCGCGCTGGCGGAGCGGTACTTCGGCCGGCTGGAGCGCGGCGCCCGACCGCCGCTCCGGCCGCGCACCCGCGAGATGCCGCAGCTCGCCGAGAAACGGATGATCGCCTACGCCGACACGAACCCGCAGGTGGTGATCCGGTACCACTCCGTACCGGACGGGCACGTCGACGAACCGGCGCTGGTCGTGCTGGGCCAGTTGCTGAGCGGACGCACGGGACGGCTCTATCGATCCCTGGTCGAGGAGCAGGAGGTCGCCACCCGCGCCTCCGGGGGGCAGGCGGGATTCCAGTTCGAAGGGATGTTCGAGCTGCGGGGGACGGCCCGGCAGGGACGCACGCCGGAGGAGGTCGAGCAGGCGATCTACGCCGAGCTCGAGAAGTTGAAGACCGAGCCGGTCGGCCGGCGCGAGCTGCAGAAGGTGAAGAACCAGAACGCCGCCGACACGTTCCGCGGCCTGCGCAGCAACTTCGGGCTGATGATGCAGCTCCTCATCCGCGAGGGGAACCGCGGCTGGGAGCACATCAACTCCGATCCGGCGCTCTACGAGGCGGTCACCGCGGCCGACGTCATGCGCGTGGCCGATACGTACTTCCAGCCGGAGACGCGCGCCGTCGCCATCTACCACCGCGACGAGGAGGAGACCGAGGCCGGGGACGATCCGCTCGTGGCCGGCCTGAGCGACGACGAGCGGCAGCAGCTTCGCCGGATGCGCGCGACGATCGGGCAGATGCAGGCGGAGCAGCTCGACCGGTTCCTGGCGCAGGCGGAACGGATGGTCGAACAGGCGCCGCCGGAGAGCCGCGATCTGGCCGAGGCCCTGGTCGTCCTGGTTCGCCGGCGCATCGAGCAGATCGGAGGTGGACGGTGACGCGGGCGCAACGGTTGGCGGCGTCGTGCCGGACGGCGGCCGCCGGCGTCCTTTCGGCGTTCGGGCGCGGGAAGGCGCGGTCGGCGGCGGCGTGCTGGACGGCGGTGCTGTGCGCCGTCCTCGCCGTACCGGCGGCCGAGGCCCAGCCGGTCCCGGCGCATCCGCGCGACCTGGTGTTCGAGGACCTGTCGTTCGAACCGCCGGACCCGGCCGCCCATCGGCACGAACTGTCCAACGGGGTGGTCGTCTACGTCGTGCCCGACCGCGCGCTGCCGCTGGTCACGGTCTCCGTGATCGTGCGGACCGGCGCGTATCTCGAGCCGGCGGGGAAGGCCGGCCTGGCAGCGCTGACCGGCAGCCAGATGCGCGCCGGCGGGGCGGGCCGCCGGGACGCCGCCGCGTTCGACGAAGAAGCGGCGTTCCTGGCCGCGGAGCTGTCCAGCAGCATCGGGGAGACCTCCGGCCGGGCCGGCGTCAACTGCCTGACGAAGGATCTCGACGCCGCGCTCGACCTGCTCTTCGACATGCTGCGGAGCCCGCGCTTCGAGCAGGACCGGCTGGATCTCGCCAGGAGCCGGACTCTGCAGCAGATGGAGCGGCGCAACGACAGCACGCAGAGCATCGAGGTCCGCGAGTGGCGGCGGCTGTTGCGCGGGGAAGACCACTTCACCACGGTCCCGTCGACGCGGGCCAGCATCGACGCCGTCACGCGTGACGACCTGATCGCCTTCCACCGCGAGTACTACCACCCCGGGAACTTCATCTTCGCGGTGGCGGGCGACGTGGAGCCGGCGGACGTCCTGGCCCGGCTCGAGGTCCGGATGGCCGACTGGCCGGCGCGCGAGCCGGTCTCCGCGCCGGTGCCCGCTCCGGACCATGCACTTCGTCCCGGCGTGTACGTCGTCGACAAGGACGACGTCAACCAGGGGCGCGTGGTCATCGGGCATCTCGGCGCGCTGCGCGACAACCCGGACCGCTACGCGCTGATGGTGATGAACGACGTGCTCGGCGGCGGCGGCTTCACGGCCCGCCTGCTGACCCGCATCCGGTCGGACGAAGGGCTGGCCTACAGCGCCTACTCGTCGTTCGGCTTCGGCACGTACTTTCCGGGCGCGTTCCGGGTCAGCTTCCAGTCGCGCAGCGAAACCGTGGCGCGCGCGGCCGCGATCGTGCTGGAGGAGATCGAGCGCATACGGTCCGAGCCGGTGACGGACGCCGAACTCCGTACGTCGAAGGCGTCGTTCGTCGAGACGTTCAGCCGCAATTTCTCCAGCGCCGCGGCGACGGCGAACCTGTTCGCGAACGACGAGCACACCGGACGCGACCCGTCGTATCTGTTCGCCTACCGGGACCGGATCCGGAGCGTCAGCGCCGACGACGTGCTGCGCGTGGCCCGCGAGTACCTCGATCCGGAGCAGCTCGTCGTGCTGGTCGTCGGTGACCGGACGACGATCGAGGCGGGCGACCCGGACAATCCGGACGTCACGCTGGCAGGACTGGCCGGCGGCGGGATCGCGGCGATCCCGTTGCCGGACCCGTTCACGATGGAGTACCCTTCGTCGCCCTGAGCGCGCTCGGCGAGCCGGGCGGTTCCGGCGTGGTCCCTGTGCGGAACGTCCGTTCGTGTATGGTGGCCGTGGATCGTGGCTTCTGATCTGTTCGCGCCTTCGCGGCCGGCTCGACGGCGTTCGGCAGCCCGGCGCATGGTTCGCTACCTGCTGCTGTTCGCCACCTGCGCGCTGGTCGCCAACGCCCTCGTCGGCGAGAGCGGTCTGCTGGCCACGCGGATGGCGAACCGCGAGCAGGCGCGCCTCGCCGAACGAATCGAAGCCCTGAAGGCGGAGAACGACGCGCTTCGCGAGCGGGCGCGGCGGCTTCGGGAAGACCCCGCCTTCATCGAGGAGATCGCCCGCCGCGACCTCGGGTTGATCCGTCCCGGTGAACGCGTCTTCATCCTCCGTTCGGTTCCCGCGGCGTCCGGCGAGATTCCGCCCGAAACCGAGCGATAGAGAACCCGGACACCCGCGGAGCCTGCCGGGGGCTGCACGCCGCGACGCGCGGGGCTGCGCCGCATGCGGCTCCGCGAACCTCTCGACCCGCGGTTCGTCTGCGCGACAGGAGACGCCTCGCGGGGCGTTGCCAAGGGCTGCACGCCGTAGCGTATGCGGCTCCGCGAACCTCTCGACCCGCGGTCCGTCCGCGCGACGCGCGAGGCTGCGCCCGGTGTGTCCATCCGTCCGGCAGCGGGCCGGCCGGGTCCGCCACGGGGTTACGCCGTGGCGCTTTCCGCGGCGCGCGCGGGCCGGAGGCTGGCGTTCGACTCGAGGCCGAGCGCCTTGCGCACCTCGGCCTCGATGCCGCCGAACAGTTCCGTCTTCTCGCGCAGGAGCGTCTTGACGTTCTCGCGGCCCTGCCCGAGGCGCTCGCCGGCATAGGAGAACCAGGCGCCGCTCTTTTCGACGATGCGGCGCTCCACCGCCAGATCGAGCAGGTCGCCTTCGCGGGAGATCCCCTCGCCGTACATGATGTCGAACTCCGCCACGCGGAACGGCGGCGCCAGCTTGTTCTTGACCACCTTCACGCGCGTCCGCCCCCCGATCACGCGGTCGGCGTCCTTGATGGCTCCGATGCGCCGGATGTCGACACGCACGGACGAGTAGAACTTCAGGGCCCGGCCGCCGGTGGTCGTCTCCGGGTTGCCGAACATCACGCCGATCTTCTCGCGGAGCTGGTTGATGAACAGGAGACAGGTGCGCGACTTCGCCACCACGCCGGTCAGCTTGCGCAGCGCCTGCGACATCAGGCGGGCCTGCAGTCCGACCTGCGACTCGCCCATCTCGCCTTCGATTTCCGCGCGGGGCACGAGGGCGGCGACCGAGTCGACGACGACGACGTCGATGGCGCCGGAGCGGACCAGCGTCTCGACGATCTCCAGCGCCTGTTCCCCGTGGTCCGGCTGCGACACGAGCAGGTTGTCGAGCTCGACGCCGAGCTTCCGCGCGTAGATCGGATCGAGCGCGTGTTCGGCGTCGACGAACGCCGCGTTGCCCCCGGTGCGCTGGGACTGCGCGATGACCTGCAGCGCCAGGGTGGTCTTTCCGGAGGACTCGGGGCCGTAGACCTCGACGACGCGCCCGCGCGGCACGCCGCCGATGCCGAGCGCGTAGTCGATGCTGATGGAACCGGTGGAGATGCAGGGCACGGCGGATGCCGCCCGTGCGCCCAGGCGCATGATCGATCCCTTGCCGAACTGTTTCTCGATCTGGCCGACCGCGACCTCGATGGCCTTGGAGCGCTCGCGGGCTATCCGCTCGGGGTTCGACATGGACTCTCCAATTCTGCTCGACGAGGATGGGGTTTGCGTGCGACAGCTTGCGTGCGACAGGACGTATTCTAGGATCGTGCCAGACGCCTGTCAAGCGAAAGTCATGTGGAAAACGTGGTCAAGTGCATGATTCACAACTGTTTGCAGGTTTCCTGACTTTCGCCCGCGAATCGCGCGGCGGGCAGTTTCCGCGAACCGCTCCGTCCGCTCCGTCCGCGGATTCCGCCTCCCCGCGGGCGGGCGCCGGCGATACAATGCACCCTGCCGGCACGGACGGCGTCAGGGAAGGGGTGGCAGGTGCGGGGTGAGAGGCGCCACTTCCGAACGTGTTCGCCGGGGCGCGCCGGACGCCAGGAAGGGGTGGCAGGTGAGCAGTGAGAAGGGACTCGCGGCGCGGGCGCCGGACGGGAACGTCCCGGCGGAACCGGCTCCCGGCCGTATCCGGCGCAGGGGCGGACGGGTGGCGCGTACCGCGGCCTGTCTGGTCCTCCTGCTGGCGTGCGTCGGGGCGCTGGCCGTCGGGCGGGGCGGCGAGACGCCGGCCGGATTGCGGCAGGGCTTCGGGACCGGCGGTCAGGGCGCGGCGCCGGGACAGGGCGGCGAGGCGGGCGGGTTGCGCCTCGAGGTGGAGCCCGGCGCCCTGAGGCTGGCGATCGGAGAGACGGCGCAGTTGTCCGCCACGGTGCGGGAGGCCGGCGGCGCCGTCGTGGACGACGCGGCCGTCGTCTACTACTCGCGCGCGCGGCGCAGCGTCGGCGTGACCCGTACCGGCCGCGTCGAGGCGTACCGGCCCGGCGAGTTCACGCTGGTCGCCCTCGTGCCGTCCGACCCCGACGACGGGCGCCGGCGCCCCGATGCCCGCGTGCGGGTGGAGATCCCGGTGACGGTGCCGTTGCCGCCGATCGCGGAGGTCTCCTTCGTTGACGCGCCCGATACGTTCTACGCGGGCACCCGGCCGCGCCTCGGCGTGCTGGTGAAGGACACCGCCGGCGCCCGCCGGGACGACGTGCCGGTGGCGTTCGCCACCAGCGACGCGGCCGTCGCGGCCGTCGATCGGTTCGGTTTCCTGACCCTGGGCGCGCCCGGCAGGGTCACCGTGACCGCGTCGGTCGCCGCGGAGAGCGACGCCCTGTCGATCGAGGTCGTCGAGAACCCGGTCGCCGCGCTGGCGCTGGAGGTGGGCGCCGACACCGCCCGCACCGGCGACGTGCTGCGCTTCACGGCCGTCGCCACGGACGCGCGCGGGGCGCCGGTGCCCGGGGTGCCGGTGCAGTTCGCGGTCGGCGGGGAGACGGCGCCGGCCATCGTCGCCGCCGGCGCGCCGGCGCAAGTCGCCGCGGACGGCCGCTTCGTGGCGGAACGTTCCGGCACCTACACGGTGATCGCGGCGGCGGGGACCCATACCGCCGCCCGGACGGTCTCGATCGAGCCGCGCGACGTGGCGCGCGAGGTGGAGGTCGTCGGCCGGGGCCGGGTCCTCGACCGCCGTTCGTCGGATCTGTGGGTCTGGGAGGGCGCCGACGGCCGGGACTACGCCATAACCGGGACCTGGGGCGCCGACGGCCACGCCTATTTCTGGGACGTGACCGATCCGGCCGCCATCGAGAAGGTCAACGAGGTGCGGGTCGACGCCCGGACCGTGAACGACGTGAAGGTGTCCGCCGACGGCGAGCTGGCCGTCATCAGCCGCGAGGGGGCCTCGAACCGCCGCAACGGCTTCGTCGTGCTCGGGGCCGCGAATCCCCGCGAAGGCGTGCCCGTGCTGTCGGAGTTCACCGACCAACTGACCGGCGGGGTGCACAACGTCTTCGTGGACGGGCAGCACGTCTACGCCCTCGGCGCCGGCCGCCGGTACGATGTCGTCAGCATCGCGGACCCGCGCAATCCCGTACGGGTCGGACGCTTCGAGCTGGAGACGCAGGGGCACAGCGTGCACGACGTCTGGGTCGCCGACGGCATCGCGTTCTCGTCGAACTGGACCGACGGGGTGGTGGCCGTCGACGTGGGCGGGGGCGGCCGGGGCGGCACCCCGGAACGGCCGGTCGAGATCGGGCGCTACGCGTATCCGAACGGCTGGAACCACGCCGCCTTCCCCTACCGCAGCCGGTCGACCGGCAGGTTCTACCTGTTCGCCGGCGACGAGGCGTATCCCTACGGCGGGCTGGCGAACGACGCCGACGACGCGCAGTTGCCGTTCCGGACCGCCGGCTGGATCCACGTCATCGACTGGACCGACTGGGACGAGCCCCGGGAGGTGGCGCGCTATCAGGTGCCCGAGGCGGGGTCGCACAACATCTGGGTGGAGGACGACGTCCTGTACGTCGGGTACTACTACCCGGGCGGCCTGCGCGTCGTCGACGTGTCCGGGGAGCTGATGGGCGACCTCTACCGGCAGGGCCGGGAGATCGCCCGCTTCGTGCCTTTCGATCCCGAGGGCTTCGCCCCGAACGCACCGTTCGTCTGGGGGCCGCAGCCCTACAAGGGGCACGTCTTCTTCACCGACTACAACAGCGGGCTGTGGGCGGTGCGGCTCAAGGAGAAGACCGGGCCGGGCCGGGTCATCGGCGAGCCGCGGTAACCGGTCCGGGGAATCGACCATGCGGGCGGCCGGGCGCGGCGCCGGCCGGACCCGGCAGCGGGGAGCACGCAGTGACCATGCGCACGATCGGCGCGGCGGCGGTTCCGCTAGTCCTTGCGGCGGCGCTCGGCGTCCCGGCGTTGCGGGGGGCGGCGGCGGCCGCGGCGCCGGATCCGCCGGCGCGGAACTACTACGTCTACGTCTGCGCCGAATCGGACGATCAGGTGGCCCTCGTGCGCTACGGCCCCGGCGGCGCGGAGGTCGTCAGGACGATCCCGGTCGGCAGTTTCCCCAACGAGATCGAAGGGCCGCACGGCATCACCGTCGGTCCGGACGGACGCCACTGGTACGTGTCCCTCGCGCACGGACTCCCGTTCGGCAGCGTCCACAAGTACGAGACGGGCACCGACGCATGGGTCGGGGACGTGACGCTGGGGCTGTTTCCGGCGACGCTCGACGTCTCGCCGGCCACCGGACTGCTGTTCGCCGTCAACTTCAATCTGCACGGCGGCATGGAGCCGGGCAGCATCTCGGCCGTCGAGGTGGAGACGATGACCGAGGTGGCGCGCATCGACACCGGGGTGATGCCGCACGGTTCGCGCCTCGGCCGCGGCGGCACGCGGCACTACTCGGTGAGCATGATGGACGGCGAGCTGGTCGAGCTCGACGCGCTCGGGTTCGAGATCGCGCGCCGCCTGCCGCTCGGGGCGGGAGTGCAGCCGACCTGGGTGACGACCCCGACCGCGGACGGGATCGCGTACGTCACCGGCAACAACGTCGCCAGGGTGTTCGAGGTCGATCTCCGGGCCTGGCGCATCCTGCGGACCTTCGAGACGGGGGCCGGCCCCTACAACCTCGCCGTGACGCCCGACGGCGCCACGCTCGTCGCGACCTACAAGGGCGGCGACGCGGTCGGTTTCCGGGACCTGCCGAGCGGCGTCGAGCGGGCCCGGGTGTCCACCACGCGCACGCTCCCGCACGGGGTGGCCGTCACCCCGGACGGCCGGTACGCCTTCGTCACCCTGGAAGGCCGCGGCGCCGATCCCGGCACGGTCGAGGTCTACCACGTGCCGACGGCCGAGCGGGTCGCCACGGTGGACGTCGGCAAGCAGGCGGGCGGCATCGCGTTCTGGAAGATGGACGGGCCGGGCGCGGGCGTCCGCTGACGGGTCCGGTCCCCAATCCGCACGGCCCCCCGGGGCGGCGCCGACTACTCAGGCGGCGTGGCTCAGGATTCCCCCAATCCGCACGCCCCCGGGGCGGCGCCGGCGTCAGCCTTGCCGGATCTGTCGGTCCGCGACGGGCCGATCCGATCCGCCAGCGCCTGACCCGCGGCGCGCACGCGCCGGCCAAGGTGTCTTGCCGTGCCGCTCACCGTGCGTCCCGAGGCGGTCAGCAGCGCCTGCGAAACGCGGCGGGCCCCGGTGCGCACGATGCCGCCGAGCATCGCGCCGGCCTGCACGACGGCCGCGCGGCGAAGGTTCCGGCGCGGCTCGGACGTCAGCGCGGCGCAGTACTGCTTGGCGATCATCGCCACCCGCAGGGTCAGGAACGCGTTCGTGGCGCCGCCGAGCACGGAGGTGACGAAGACGGTGCTGGCGGTCTGGAGTCCCGGGACGGTGCCCGCCACCGATCCGAACACGCCCGAGACGACCGGCTGGATGTGGTCGCCGATGTCGACGTCGTCGAGTTCGCCGGCGATGAAGGTGGTCGCGCCGACGTTGGCGTACAGGTGCGCCAGCTCGCGGGCGCCGGGCCGCTGGTGGTAGACGTGGGCGATGCGCCAGATCATCTTCGCCTGGATTCCGAGCATGACCAGCGCATCCAGGCTGCCGTGCTGCGAGACGGCGGTGGCGACGAAGACCTCGGACGCCGCGCGCCGGGCGACGTCGTCCGCCCGCGCGCCGATCCGCCGCAGCCCGGCTTCGACCTCCTCGCGGGTCCGGAACGGGCCGGGGCCGGCCCGTTCGTTGCGCGCCAGCCGCCGCCCGACCGCCCGCAGGTGCCGTTCGAACGCCCGTCCCTCGTCGGCGGACGGCGGCTGCAGCGGCTTCGGAAGCCGGAAGAACAGCACGATCGGCACCAGGAAACAGATGCCGTAGACGACGAGCAGAACCCCCAGCACGGCCGAACCGAGGGTCGGATGGAGGGCCGTGGCCAGCGCGACGAGCTGCGCGGTCTGGTTCACCACCAGGCCGAGAAGGACGACCGTCCCCAGCGCGGCCAGCGCGAGAGCGATCCGGGACCACCTGCTCCACATGTTCGTCTCTGAGCGGTGGACGCAGCAGCCGCGCCGGCGGTTCCCGGCGACGGCGCGCCGGGGGTTGTGCGGCGCGGCCGCGGTCCGCTCCGGCGAGACGAAGCGTCCACCGGCCGCCGCCGCCGCGCGCCGGACGCTACGCGCGTTCGACCGCCAGGGCGACGCCGTTGCCGCCGCCGAGACACAGCGTGGCGACGCCCCGCCGCAGGTTGCGCTTCTTCAGCGCGTAGAGCAGCGTGGTCAGGATGCGCGCGCCGCTGGCCCCGATCGGATGGCCCAGCGCGACCGCGCCGCCGTTGACGTTCACCTTCGCCGGGTCGGCCCCCAGCTCGCGGATGACCGCCACCGCCTGCGCGGAGAACGCCTCGTTGAGCTCGATCAGATCGACGTCGTCCAGCGTCCAGTCCACCTTGGCCAGCAGCTTCCGCACCGCCTCGACCGGGGTCATCAGGAGCCACTTCGCCGGGCGCCCGCTGAACGCCTGCCCGACGATGCGGGCCAGCGGCGCGACGCCGAGCCGGGCCGCGCGCTCCTCGGCCAGCACCACGGTCGCCGCCGCGCCGTCGTTGACGCCCGGCGCGTTGCCGGCGGTCACCGTGCCGCCCTCCTTGCGGAAGGCGGGCCGCAGCCGGGCGAGCGACTCGGTGGTCGTGTCGGGGCGCACCGCTTCGTCGTACTCCAGCCGGAGCGGGTCGCCCCGGCGTTGCGGGACCTCGACCGGCAGGATCTCGTCCTTGAAGAAGCACTCCCGGATCGCGGCCGCGGCCTTCCGGTGGCTGCCCGCCGCGAAGGCGTCCTGCTCCTCCCGCGTGACCCCGTAGCGCTCGACCACCGCCTCGGCCGCTTCGCCCATCGACCAGTTCTCGACCGCGCACCAGAGCCCGTCGCGCATCATCGCGTCGAGCACCTCGCCGTTGCCCATGCGCATGCCGCCCCGCGCCTTCGGCAGCAGGTACGGGCAGTTGCTCATCGATTCCATGCCGCCGGCGACCACGACGTCGACGTCGCCGGCGGCGATTCCCTGCGCGGCCAGCATGACCGCCTTCAGCCCCGAGCCGCAGACCTTGTTGATGGTCAGGGCGCCGACGTGGTCGGGCAGTCCGGCGCCGAGCGCCGCCTGCCGGGCCGGAGCCTGGCCCAGGCCGGCGGAGACGACGTTGCCCATGATGCATTCGTCGACCGCGTCCGGCTCGATGCCGGCTCGCGCGACCGCCTCACGGACGACGCGCGCCCCGAGATCCGTCGCCGGCAGGTCCTTGAGCGCGCCGAGAAACTTGCCGGTCGGCAACCGGACGGCGCTGGCGATGACCGCTGCTCGCATGATCCTCCGCTCCTTCGCTCGTCACCTCGATCCTTCCGACCACCCCCGGGCCCAGCAGCGCCGCCAGCCGTTCGCGGATCACGCGGCGCGAGCGGTACGTCTCGCGGCGCCACGGATCGCTCGCGGCGCGCACGAGCAGGGCGCCGTCGGAACGCAACCGCACCGTCGTCACGCGGGCGAGCGCCGCGCCCACCACCGCCGTCCACGCGAAGCGGACCTTGGCGTCCGACAGGGGTTGCCGGCGCAGCACGGCGCCGAGCGCGCGCGTGGCGCAATGCCGGGCCGGAGTCACGGCGCCGAGTGTATCATTCGCGCCGTGCGCCTCGTCCTGGCCTCCCGGCCGCCCGGTGACGGCCGTTGCCGCGCAGTGTCCGTCGCGGGGTTCAGCTTGCCTGCCACGCAGCCGGCGGCCACGTGTCCGGTCGAACGTCCGACCCTTCGAGCAACAGGCCGAAGGCCGTGACGAGCTTGCGGAAGCTGCGGCAGCGACGATAGGCCGCGGCGAGGTCGAAGGTCGCCGTCAGCCGTTCCTGATCCACCGTCTCCAGGTAGCGTCCGCCGGACATCCGCTGCTTCATCTCTCCCTTGGCGTTTCGCGGCTTCTCGGGTTCCGGGTGGACGGCCGCGTCCGCGCGGACGCCGGCGGTGCCGCGGAGCGATTCGATGCCTGCCAGCAACCACGCTTCGTACTCGCGATTGGCCATCACGACGGCGCACGGCACGTGGCCGGCCGCCGCGCGCGCCCAGGCATCGAATTCCGGGGCGCGTTCCCGGGGACAGTCGTCGTCCGCGTCGAAGAGAACGAGGACACCCGCGCAGTCGGCCGTAAGCAGGGCGATCCGAACGGCAATCTGCAGGTCGGCCTTCCTCGCGAGCTGGTGGCGTCGTCGCCGGTGCGGCCGCGCAATCCGGACGTTCCACGCCTCGGCCTCTTCCGCCAGGCGGCGGAGGAGGATCGGCGCGGCGGCTTCGTCGCCCCGTCCTTCGACGATCGGCTGGACGACCATCAGACCCTCTCGAACAACCGGGGCCGCGGATGCTCGCCGACGTGCGGTGCGGATTCGAGGGCGTTCGCGCGCAGCAGTTCGCCGGCGCCCGCCAGATGGCGCCGCAGGGCGGCGCGGTTGGCGTCCGACACCGGGGTGACGTGTGTCGCGCCCTCGCGCCAGTCGACCATTCGCAGGTGACGATCGGCGATCCATTTCGCGTCCAGCAGTTCCGGGCTGTGGGTCGTCATGACGATCTGAATGCGCGCACTGGCGGCGAGCAGCACGTCGAGGATGGATTCCAGCGCGCCGGGGTGGATCGTCGCCTCCGGTTCTTCGACCGCGATCAGCGCCGGAGCGGCGTGCTGGAACAGGGCGGCCAGGATGCCGAGCGCGCGCAACGTGCCGTCGGACGCGTCGAACGCTTCGAAGGCGAGCCGTTTCGGCTTGTCCGCGCCCCATCGCTGTCTGAATTGCAGCGCCAGGTTCTTCCCCTGCGTCTTCACCGCCACGCCGTCCAGGTTCGGGACGATCGTCGCCAGCACGCGGGCAATCAGAGCGAAGGTTTCCGGCGATCGCTTCTCGATCGCCCTGAGCACGCTCGTCGTGTTGCCTCCCTCCCGCTGCAGCACGAAGCCGGGATCGGGTTCCTGCATCTTCCGCAGTGCTCCCGGATCGATGGCGTACGCACGCAGGCCGGACAACACACGCCAGACCGGCCGGAAAGCCTTGATGCCGCCGATTACCGGCAGAATCAGCGAGGCTTCGTCGATCGGGGGGGCCGCCAGACCCTCGACGTTCGTGCGAAAGCGCGTTCCGCGCCGATCGAACCAGGAACGTGACTTGTCGTGCGGGACCACGCACTGCTCGCGGGAGACCGCGAAGCCGTGATTGGGCCGCGGTCTGATTTCGAATGCATAGAACGTGCGCTCCGCGCCGTCGTGCCGCTCGGCGAAGTCGACGCGCATTCCGAGCCTGGGGGGAGGGGCGCCGCCCGACGAGCGGTTCCTGATGGTCGAGAGGCCGCCCGCCTGGTCGAAGACGGTCCGCAACGGCGCCTTCATCGCGCCTGCCAGGAACGAGAACGCGCTGATCAGGTTGCTCTTCCCGGAACCGTTGCGGCCCACGAAGATCGTCGGGTTGTCGAAAGTGACGCAGGTCGACGGGATGCTGCGGAACCGTTCCAGCACCAGCCGCCGAATGGCAGGCGGCCCGGGCGAAATGGGCGTGCTCTGATGCATCGAGGAACGCGCGACGCCGTGGACACGCGGCGTTGCGACGCCCGACAGGCCGCGAAGCGCGCTGCAGGATCCGGCGCCGAGTGTATCATTCGCGCCGTGCGCCTCATCCTGGCCTCCCGGTCGCCGAGGCGCGCGCGGCTGCTGCGCGAGGCGGGCTACGAGTTCGACGTCGTTCCGCCGGACGTCGACGAGAGCCGGCTCGACGGCGAGACGCCGGCGCGGTACGTCTCGCGGCTGGCGGCGGCCAAGGCCGCCGCGGCCGCGCCGGGGGACGGCGGCCGCATCGTCGTGGCGGCCGACACGGTCGTGCTCGTCGACGGCCTCGTGCTCGGCAAGCCGGCCGGCCGGCGGGACGCGGCGTCGATGCTGGGCCGCCTGTCGGGGCGGACGCACGAAGTGCTGACCGGCGTGGCGGTCACGCGCGGCGGGCGGTTCCTGGACGCCGTCGAGGTGACGCGCGTGACCTTCGCCGCGCTGGATCCGGCCCGCATCGCCTGGTACGTAGCGACCGGCGAGCCGGACGACAAGGCGGGGGCCTACGCCGCGCAGGGCATCGGTTCGCGCTTCGTCGAGCGGATCGAGGGCTCGTACGCGAACGTCGTCGGACTGCCGGTGGCGCTGGTCGACCGGTTCGTGCGGGAACTGGAAGCGGACTCCGAGGGGGCACGGCGGCCGCGGGCGCGGCCCGGGCCGCGGCCCGCCGCGCGTTGACGGGCCGCGGGCGCGGCGATATCCTGTACAGGACGTTGCGCGCAGAGGATTTCAGCCATGCCTGACAAAGCCGTCAAGATTCTGTTGACCACCGGCGTCCTGTGCGCCGCCTTCGCCGGCCTGCTGTGGACGACGATGCAGGAGGGCACGCAGTACTACCTGGAGGTCGAAGAGGTGCTGGCCGACCCCGCGGCGTGGGACGGCAAGCCGCTGCAGGTGCACGGGTACGCCGCCAACGTGATGCGCCGCCCGAAGAGCCTGGACTACCGCTTCGAGATCGCCGACGCGGTGGAGGGCCGCACGCACGTGCTGCACGCGGTCTACAACGGGATCGTGCCCGACACGTTCGACAACCACGCGGAGGTGGTCGCCACCGGGCGGCTCGACGGCGACACGCTGCACGTCGACGCGAACGGCATCATGGCCAAGTGCCCGTCGAAGTACGAGGAGAAGCCGGCGGTGGCGGGGGAGTACGTCTCCGCGCCCGGCAGGGCCGGCAACTGATCGCGGATTCCTGCCGGAAGCGGCCCGGCGATTCCCGCCGGCGAACGGGTTCCGCGTCCCGCGCTCCGGCATCCTGAGATCGAGGTCGTACTCCGATGGCGACACTCGGAAGCTACACGCTCCTCGCGGCGTTCGTCGCCTGCGCCTACGCGGCCGCCGCGGTGGTGGCCGGCCACCGCCGCCGCTCCGCGCGGCTGGTCGAGAGCGGCGTCGGCGCCTTCTACCTGGTGACCGCGCTGATGACGCTGGCGTCGGCGATCATCGTGCGCGCCTTCGTCATCGGCGACTACTCCATCCGCTACGTCGACCGCTACTCCGACTCGATCCAGCCGCTCTTCTACCGGCTGACGTCGTACTGGGGCGGTCTCGACGGCTCGATCATGTTCTGGGTCTTCCTGCTCTCGGTCTTCGGCGCGCTCGCGGTGAAGACGAACCGGGAGCGGCACCGCGAGCTGATTCCGTACGTCATCGCGACGATCGCCGTGGTGCAGATGTTCTTCCTGAGCATCATGATCGTGAACAAGGACCCGTTCGCGACCTACCTGACCCAGATCCCGGCCGACGGGCGCGGGCTCAACCCGCTGCTGCAGAACCCCTACATGGTGATCCACCCGCCGTCGCTCTACACGGGGCTGGTCGCCATGACGATCCCGTTCGCCTTCGGGATGGCGGCGCTGATCACCGGCCACCTGGACGACGCGTGGCTGCGGGCGGTCCGGCGCTGGACGATGTTCTCGTGGTTCTTCCTGTCGCTGGGCCTGACGCTGGGGATGATCTGGGCCTACGAGGAGCTGGGCTGGGGCGGCTGGTGGGGCTGGGACCCGGTGGAGAACGCCGGCGCGCTGCCGTGGTTCCCGGCCACCGCGTTCCTGCACTCGGTGATGGTGCAGGAGCGGCGCAGCATGCTGCGGGTGTGGAACGTCTCGCTGGTGATCATCGCCTTCGTGCTGACGCTGTTCGCGACCGCCATGACGCGCACCGGCATCGTGCAGTCGGTGCACTCGTTCGGCGAGGACCCGCAGCTCGCGCTGATGTTCGGCATCTTCATCGGGGTGGTGATGCTGGTCGCCTTCGGGCTGGTCGTCTACCGGCTGCCGCTGCTGCGGGCGCGCAACGAGCTGGAATCCTGGTTGTCGCGGGAGGGGGCGTTCCTGGCGAACAACTGGATCCTGCTCTTCTCGGCGTTCTTCATCCTCTTCGCGACGATGTTCCCGACGCTGAGCGAGGCGGTGACGGGCCAGCGGATCACGGTCGGCCCGCCGTTCTTCAACAAGTGGATGATCCCGATCGGGCTGACCCTGCTGCTGCTGACCGGCATCGGCCCGCTGCTGGCGTGGCGCAAGTCGACGCTGGCCAACCTGCGCCACCAGTTCCTGTGGCCGGCGGCGACGGCGGCGACGACGGCGGCGGTGCTGTACGCCCTCGGCTTCCGCGTCTGGGTCTCGGGGCTCTGCTTCGCGCTCTGCGGCTTCGTCGTCGGCACGGTGAGCCAGGAATTCGTGCGCGGGGCGGTGGTCCGGCGCGGGGTGACGGGGACGGACCTGGTGACGGCGATGATCGGTCTGGTGATGCGGTCGCGCCGGCGCTACGGCGGCTACGTGGTGCACCTGGGCATCGTGCTGATGATGCTCGGTTTCGCCGGGGCGGGCTACCGGCAGACGGAACAGGTGCTGCTGACGCCGGGCGAGCAGGTCGAGGTGGGCCGCTTCGCCGTGCGTCACGATCGGCTGAGCGTGACCGACGACGGCGCGAAGGAGATGCACACCGCGCACGTGACGGTCTTCGAGGACGGCCGCGAGGTGGGCCGCCTCTATCCCGGCCGCTGGTACTACCGCAAGCACGAGACCGAGCCGACGACCGAGGTGGCGATGCGGCGGCGGCTCGGCGAGGACGTGTACGTGGTGCTGGCGGCGTACGACATGAGCGATCAGTCGGCGACGTTCCAGGTGACGGTCAACCCGCTGGTGAACTGGATCTGGTTCGGGTTCGCGCTGCTGGCGCTCGGCACCGGCATCGCGCTGCTGCCGGAGAGCCGCTTCGCGTTCCTCGCCGACCGGGCGCCGGGCCCGGCCGTCGGTGCGCGGTCCGGTGCGACGGCCACGCTGCTGGCCCTGGTCCTGACCCTGCTGGCCCTGGTCCTGCTGGTGCTGGCCCTGGCGCCGCCGGCGCGGGCGCAGGTCGGGGCGCCGCCGGAGTCGTACGCCGCGACCACCCCGCTCGAGGCGGACCTGCAGCGCCGGCTCGTCTGCATGTGCGGCTCCTGTCCGCCGTACACGCTGGCCGACTGCCGCTGCTCCGAGCCGCCCCGCTACGCCACCGCGGCGGACGGATCGCAGCAGATCGTTTCCGCGGGCGCGGAGTTCATGCGCGGGCAACTGCGCGAGCAGATCGAGGCCGGGCGCGGCGAGCGCGAGATCCTCGACTACTTCATCGCCGCGTACGGCAGCCAGAAGCCGCTCGGCGCGCCGCTCGACGAGGGCTTCAACCGGCTGGCGTGGCTCTTCCCCTATCTCGTCGGTTTCGGCTGTCTCGTGGCGGTCGGCGGCGTCGCGGTCCGCTGGTCGCGGCGCGGCAACCCGGCCGCCGGCAAGCCGGAGTCCGCGCCCGAGCCGATCGACCCCGAGCTCGACGCCCGTCTGGATGATGAGCTCCGGAACCTCGACTGACGCCGCGCCGGCGACCTTCCGCCCCTGGCACTTCTTCGTTCTCGCCGGTCTGGCCGGCGCGACCGCCGCCGTGGTCCTGGTGCGCCCGGGCGGACTCGCGCATCTGGTGCTGGTGGTGCTGGCCGCCTGGGCCGGCGCGTACGTCGGCTACGCCGTCTATCGCACGATCGTTCCGCTGTTCGCGCGCCACTTCGCGGAACGCGTCGAGATGGTCGGCGGCAGGACGCGGGCGGCCCTCGAGCGGGAGAAGACCCTCGTGCTGCGCTCCCTCAAGGAGCTGGAGTTCGACCGGGCGATGGGGAAGGTGTCCGACGCGGACTTCCACGAGATGGGCGGCCGGCTCCGTTTCCGCGCCCGCTCCCTTCTGAAGCAGCTCGACGTGGACGGCACGGCCTGGCGCGAGCTGATCGAGCGCGAGCTGGCCGAGCGGTTGGCGGAGGCCGGTGACGCCGGACCGGAATCGGCCGGCGGGCGCCTGCCGTGCGGCGGCTGCGGGGAGAGCAACGAGCGCGACGCGAAGTTCTGCAAGCACTGCGGGACGGCGCTGCGCGAAACGCGGGAGCCGGGGTCCGGGCGGGGCGAATGAGAGCGAGCGGGAGGACGCCGCCCCGCACCGGGCCGGGGATCTGGATCTTCCTGGCGGTCCTGTCGGCCGCGGTGTGCGCGCCGCCGGCGCCGGCGGCGGCGCAGCCCGACCCGCGCCGGATGTCGGGCATACCCCTGCCGGATCCGCGGTTGCCGGCCGGCACGATCACCGTGCGGGTCGTGCGCGGCGCGCTGTCCGACAACGTGGCGGAGCACCCGGTGGAGCTGCGCGAGGGAGACAACGTCGTCACCGCGGTCACCGACGGCGAGGGGCGGGCCGAGTTCCTGACGCTGAATCCCGGGGCGACGGTCACGGCGGCCACCGAGCTCGACGGCGTGCGTCTGGAGTCGCAACCGTTCGCGGTCCCGGGCCGGGGCGGCGTCCGCCTGATGCTGGTCGGCGCCCCCGACCCGGCGCCGGCGGATGCGCCCGCCGAATCCGGCACGGTGAACTTCGGTCCCGACTCGCGGATCGTGGTCGAGCTGGGCGAGGAAGCGCTGAACGTCTACTACTTGCTGGACGTGATGAACTGGCGCGACGTGCCGGTCGATCCGGACACGCCGGTCATGCTGTCGCTGCCGGCCGGCGCGGCGGGGACGACGCTGATGGGAGGTTCGAGTCCGCGCGCGGTGGTCGCCGGGTCCCAGGTGTCGGTCCCCGGCCCCTTCCCGCCCGGCATGACGCCGCTCCGCGTCGGATTCGTACTGCCGTACTCGGGCGGCAGCCTGGCGTTCGAGCAGCCGCTGCCGGTCGCGCTCGAATCGCTGCTGCTCGTGGTGGAGAAATGGGGGGACATGGACGTCGCGTCCGAGCAGATCGCGCGGCGCATGGATGCGAACCCGGACCAGACCGGCGACCGGACGTTCATCTTCGCGGCCGGCCCGCTCGTGGCGGCGGGCGCGGCCGTGGCGTTCGAGCTGTCCGGCCTTCCGCATCACAGCCGGCTGCCGGCGATGCTGGCGCTGGGCGTGGCGTTCGTGTTCCTGGCCGCCGGCGCCTGGGGCGCAGCCACCCCGGATCGGTCGGCGGCGGGCACGGAACGGCGCCGGCGGCTCGAGTCGCGCCGCGAGAAGCGTTTCCGCGACCTGGTGAAGAACGAGCAGCAGCATCGCGCGGGGCGCATCGGAGCCACGAGGTACGCGAACCGGCGGAGCGAACTGCTGGCCGATCTCGAGCGGATCTGCGCCGCCCTCGACGACGAGGCGGCGCCGGTGCTGCCCGGCCCGGCCGCCGCGGCGGGAAGGCCGCCGGTCGCGCGCCGCTCCGGCGCCGGATAGCCCGCCGCGTCCCGGGCGCCCCGAACCCGCCGCGCCATGCCGTCCACCCGGACGACGCCGGCGGCGTGATCGGCGCCCCCGATCGGCGCTCCCGCGGCCGCGCCACGCCATGTCATCCACCAGTCCCGCGGGCGCCTTCGACTTCGAGCGGCTCACCGTGGCGGGCGTCTCGCGCCACTACGGCCGGCAACGGGCGCTCTCCCGCGTCTCCTTCGCGGCCGGGGCGGGCGAGATCATCGGGTTGCTCGGCCCGAACGGCGCCGGCAAGTCGACGCTGCTCGGCGTGCTCTCCACGCTGATCGCCCCGTCCCGGGGGAAGGTCCTCTACGGCGGGCGGCCGGCGCGCGAGCTGGGCGCGGCCCTGCGGCGCCGTCTCGGCTATCTCTCTCACGACCTGCAGCTCTATCCGGAGCTGACCGCCGCCGAGAACCTGGAGTTCTTCGCCCGGCTGTACGGCGCTGCGCGGCCGGCGGAGCGCGTGGCCGCCGCGCTCGCGCAGGCGCGTCTCGCGGATCGCGCCGGCGACCGGACCGGCGGGTTCTCCCGCGGGATGCGGCAGCGGCTGGCGCTGGAGCGGGCGCTGCTGCACGAGCCGCGGCTGATTCTGCTGGACGAGCCGTTCACCGGCCTCGACGAACGGTCGGTCGGCGACTTCGTCGCGCGCCTGCGCGGGCTGCGCGCCGCCGGCCGCATCGTGCTGCTGGCGACGCACGATCTCGACGTCGTCGACGGACTGCTCGACCGCGCCGTGGTGCTCCGCGCCGGCCGCATGGTTCCGGTGGCCGCGGAGGGCGGCGCCCTGCGCCAGCGCTACCGCGCGGCCGTCTCCGGCGCCGCGCGCCGCAAGGGTGGCGCCTGATGCCCGAGGCGCTCCGGATCGCCTGGCTCGTCCTGCGCAAGGACGTTCGCGTCGAATCCCGCAGCCGCGAGGTGCTCTACACCACCACGTTCTTCGCCGCGTCGTGCGTGCTCGTCTTTTCGTTCGCGTTCGTGCGCTCCGGACGGCCGGTGGAGGGGGTCGAGTCGGGCATCGTCTGGGTCGCCCTCGCCTACGCGGGGCAGCTCGCCCTGGGGCGCGCGTTCGAACGGGAGCTGCACCACGACGCGCTGCGCGGACTGCTGCTCGCCCCGGTCGAGCGGGGCGCCGTCTTCGCCGGCAAGCTGCTCGGCATCGTGCTGCTGATGGCGCTGGTCGAGGTGGTGGTCGTCTTCTTCGTGGCGCTGTTCTTCTCGACGCCGTTCTTCGACCACGCCCTGCTGTTCGCCGGGCTGCTCGCGGCCGGCACGGTCGGCTTCGCGGGGGTCGGCGCGCTCTTCGCGGCGATGCTGGCGCGCGCGCAGAGCCGCGCCGTGCTCCTGCCGGTGCTGCTCTACCCGATCACGGTCCCGGTGCTGATCGCCGGCGTCAACGGCACGCTGGCGCTGATCCAGGCGGATCCGAACCTCGACCTGGCGCGGTTCTGGCTGGCGCTGATCGTCTTCTTCGACGTGGTCTTCCTGACGCTGGCGTTTTGGACATTCGAACCGCTCATGACAGAATGAGCGGCATGACCCGACGCTGGCGGGCCGCGTTGCTGGTCGCCGCGGCGGTCCTGTTCGCGATCGCGCCGGTGGTGATCGCCAGGGCGCCGTACGAGGCGACCATGGGACTGGTGGCCAAGATCTTCTACTTCCACGTGCCGGCGTGGTTCATGATGTTCCTCGCCATCTTCGTCTGCGGGGCGGCGAGCGGCGTCCACCTGTTCAAGGGCCGGCCGGCGGCGGACCGGCTCGCGGTCGCCGCGGCGGAGGTGGCGGTCCTGTTCGGCCTGATGGGGCTGATCACCGGACCGCTCTGGGGCCGCGTGTCGTGGGGCACGTGGTGGCCGTGGGACGTCCGCACGACGCTGGCGCTGATCCTGGAGATGATCTTCGTCGCCTACCTGTTGCTGCGGAAGTACGGCGGGCCGGGCTCCGACAAGCTCGCGGCCGGCCTCGCGCTGTTCGGGACGTTCAACGTGCCGTTCGTCTACGTGTCGGTGAACGTCTGGCGGACGCTGCATCCGCAGACCACGGTCGTTCCGCAGTTGCCGGTGTCGATGGGGATTCCGTTCCTGTGGTGCGTGGCGGCCTGGCTCGCGCTGTTCCTGCTCATGCTCGACGGCCGCCGCCGGCTGGAGGAGCAGCGCGCCGCGGTCGATCGCCTGCGGCTGGCGTATGACGAAGACGACTGGTCCTGACGTGCTGCGCCGAGTCGTGGCGGCGGCCGGAATCGGCGGCGGCGGAAGCGGCCGCCGGACGGGCGTCCTCGCGCCGGTGCGGCGCTTGTCCGCCATGCTCTCCGCGGCCGGCGCGGGCGGAGCGGGCCGCCGGGGGCGCGCGGTGCTGCTGGCGCTCGCGGCGGTTCCGGGCCGGCGCCCCGGTCCGCTCGCGCCGCCCGCGATGAGGCGCGCGGTGCTGCTGGCGCTCGCGGCGGTTCTGGTGGTCCTGTGCGCCGCGCCGCCGCCGGCCGGGGCGCAGCCGGAGCCGGTGGACGAGTTCGTGCCGATCGACGAGCTGCCGGACGAGGATCGCCTCCCCGCGGCGCCGTTCCTCATCGCCGCCTACTCGATCGTCTGGCTTCTCGCGTTCGGCTACTTCTGGCTGCTGTCGCGGCGGCAGGCCGAGGTCGAGCGCGATCTGGCCGATCTCGCCCGCCGCCGTCCGGTTCCGGACGACGACGATCCGCTGGAGGCGGCCTGATGTTCGACATGACCGCCGGCCACTTCGTGTTCATCCCGGCGGTGCTGCTGTTCGGGATGGTGCTCGGCTGGATCCTCGGATCGCGCGCCGCCGCGGACGCCTACGCGGCGGAACTGCGCCGCCGCGAGGAACGCGCGGCGCGGCGCGCGGGCGCGCGCCGCGACCCGGGCCCGGGGGGCGGCGGGTCCGGCCGTTCCGGCGGCCGCGGGGAACGCGCGGCGCGGAGCGCGGGCGCCGGGCCGCGGACCGCGTCGTCGTCGGCCGACATGGCGTGACCGTCCGCCGCCCGACGGTCGGGTGATGCGCCCGGCCGCGGACTTCGGTGACGCCTCTCGCGGCTCACTCCCCGAGCCATTCCAGAATCCGCTCGACCAGTTCGCCCACCGGCGCGCGGTCGGCGTCGAGCCGCAGGTGGGCGTGCCGGTAGGCTGACCGCCGGGCGCGGTACAGCGCCTCCATGGACGTCCGGTCGGCCGCAAGGGGCCGGCGGCCGTCCGGCGGGATGCGGTCGACGACCGTCTCGAACGACACGTCCAGCCAGACGGAGGCGCCGTCGGCGTTGATGAGCCGCCGATTGGCCGCGTCGGCGAACGTGCCGCCGCCGGTGGCGACGACGGTGTGACGCGGCCGCAGCAGGTCGCGGAGCACCGCCTGCTCCGCCGTGCGGAAGTAGGCCTCGCCCCGCATCGCGAAGACGTCGGCGACGGTGCTGCGTTCCCGCTCCTCGATCCGCGCGTCGACGTCTTCCACCCGCCAGTCGATCCGCGCGCCGAGCGTTCTGGCGACCGTGGACTTGCCCGCGGCCATGAATCCCACCAGGAACACCTTGTCGGCTCGCACGCGGCGGAGTGTAGCAAGCCCGCGGGATTTCCGTGTTCGTCGTGGAGCCGCTGGATGCGAACGTCGCTGGAAGGCTTCCTTGCGGGGCGGCGCGACCGCGACGCGGCCTGACGCGAACACCACCGCCGCACCCGGGGTGACGCTGCCTTGCGCGGGGGCACGGGCGCGTTCAGGCGCGCAACGTGTCGTCGGATCGCACGTGGCGCAGTGCAGCAAGCCCGCGGGGACGCGGCGCGTTCAGGCGCGCAACGTGTCGAGGGCGGTGAAGAACCCGGGGTACGACACGTCCACCACGCCGGCGCCGGTGATCGCGCTCGGCCCGGCGCCGGCCAGGGCCGCCACCGCGAACGCCATCGCCAGCCGGTGGTCGCCGGCCGCATCGGCCGCGCCTCCCGGCGGCGTTCCGTCCCGCTCGGCGCGGAACCCGTCCGGGCGCTCCGCGACGCGCACGCCGAGGGCCCGCAGGCCGGCCGCGAGCGCGGTGATGCGGTCGCTCTCCTTGTGGCGCAGCTCGGCGGCGCCGCTGACGTCCACGCACGGCCCGTGCGCGGCGAGGGCGGCCAGGGCCGGGAGCTCGTCGATGAGGGCGGGCACCTCCGGCGCCGTGATCGTGACGTCCCGGAGAGGTCCCGGCCGGATCCGGACGTCGCCGGCGGGTTCGTTCCCGGCCGTGTCCGTGACGCGCGTCTCGACATCGGCCCCGGCCCGCCGCAGGACGTCCAGGAACGCGGTCCGCGTCGGGTTCAGGCCGACCGCTTCGATGGTCACGTCGGACGCGGGAAGGACGGCCGCGGCGACGGCCCAGAAGGCGGCCGCGGAGGGGTCTCCCGGCACGGACAGGTCCAGCGGGCGGAGCCGCGAGCCGCCGGCGACCGCGACCGCGCCGCCGGCGCGGGCGACCGGCGCCCCGAACGCCTCGAGCGCCCGCTCGGTGTGATCCCGCGTCGGCGCCGCCTCGCGAACGCGCGTGACGCCCGCGGCGTGCAGGCCGGCCAGCAGCACGGCGCTCTTGACCTGGGCGCTGGCGATCGGCGGCGCCCAGGTGATGCCTTCCAGGGCGCCGCCCCGGATGCGCAGGGGAGGGCGCCCGTCGTCCGCGTCGACCCGTCCGCCCATCCGTTCCAGCGGCTCGATGACGCGCCGCATCGGTCGCCGCCGCAACGACGAGTCGCCCGTCAGCACGGCGGCGAACGGATGGCCGGCGAGGATGCCGGCGAGCAGGCGCATGGTGGTGCCGGAGTTGCCGGCGTCGAGCACGCCGGCCGGCGGGGCGAGCGCGCCGAGTCCGCGGCCCGCGACGGTCACCCTGGACGTCCCGCCCGTTTCCGCGGTTTCGTCGACCGGCACCCCGAGCGCGCGCAGGCAGCGGAGCGTCGAGCGGCAGTCGGCGCCGGTCGAGTAGCCGGCGATCGTCGACCTGCCGCCGGCCAGGGCGGCGAGCAGCGCGTAGCGGTGGGAAATGGACTTGTCGCCCGGCACCCGAATCCGCCCGCGCAGACTCCGCGCCGGCTGCACGGCGACGGAGTTCGCCGGCGGGGCGCCCATGCGCGCCTACTATAACTGCTTGCCCGGCCGAACCGCGCCGATTATCGTTACACGCGGTAGCCCCAGCGCATGCGACCCGCCGGGAATCTCATCCGCCTCGACTTCCCAAGCCACCTCGACATGCTGGACGTCGTGCAGGTGTTGACGGACAACGTGGGCCGGATCGGCGGCCTCGACGAGGAGGCGACCCACTGGGTGGGCGTGGCGGTGCGCGAGTCGGTCATCAACGCGATCCGGCACGGCAACGGCGAGGATCGCACCAAGCGCGTCACCGTGGAGATGCGGCTGGAACCGTCGGCGGAGCCGGCGCGCCTCGTGGTGCGCGTGCTCGATCAGGGGCCGGGGTTCGACCCGGCCGCGGTGGCCGATCCGCTGGCCCCGGAGAACCTCCTCCGGTCGAGCGGCCGCGGCATCTTCTTCATGCGCAGCTTCATGGACGACATCACCCTGCAGCGGCTGCCGGGGGGCGGGATGGAGGTGCGGATGACCAAGAAACTGGGCGCCCCCGAATGACCCCCGGCGGGTCGGAACCGGGCGGCGCCGCGGCGGTCGATCCGCTGCTCGTGGCCACCGCCGCCGAGGCCGTCCTGCACGCCGGGGCGATGCAACGCGCGCACTTCGGGACCGACGTGCGGGTCGGCAAGAAGGGCGTCATCGATCTGGTGACGCAGGTCGACCTCGAAGTCGAGCGCTGGTTCCGGGGCATGATCGAAGAGCGGTTTCCGTCCCACGCGGTCCTTGCGGAAGAGCTGGCCGATCGGGCCGGCGCGCCGGCGCGTCCGCGGCACTGCTGGGTGTTCGACCCGCTCGACGGCACGGTCAACTACGCGCACGGCCTGCCGATCTTCTGCGCGTCGCTGGCCCTCGAGGTCGACGGCGCGCCGGTCGTGGCGGCGGTCTACGACCCGTTGCGCGAAGAGCTCTTCACGGCCGAGCGGGGCGCCGGGGCCCGGCTCAACGGCGCCCCGTTGCGCGTCTCCACGACCCCGGCGCTGGTCGACGCGATGCTCTGCACCGGGTTTCCCTACGACGTGCACGAGACGGTCGACGAGGTGATCGGGCTGTTCGGCGCCTTCGTGGCCGAGGCGCGGGCGGTGCGGCGGCTCGGCTCCGCGGCGCTCGACCTCTGCTACCTGGCGGCGGGCCGGTTCGACGGCTTCTGGGAGCAGCGCCTGCATCCGTGGGACATGGCGGCCGGCGCGCTGCTGGTGACGGAGGCCGGCGGCAGGGTCTCCACCATGGCCGGCGCGCCCTTCGATTCCCGCGAAGGCTCGATCGTCGCCACCAACGGCCTGCTGCACGACGCCATGCTGGCCACCATTCGCGGCCGTTCCCGGCAGGGAACCGGCTGACCGCCCACCCAATCCACGGCGCTACGCGGGCCGACACGCGCGGGACCGGCGGGGTCGCCGACGCCTGCCGTACTCCGCGGCGGACGGTCTGCCCCCGATCCGCTCCACGGTCGGTGAGATTCCGGGCCGTACCCCGTGGCGGACGGTCTGCCCCCGATCCGTGACACCGTCCGGCCGACGCGCCCGGGGATCCGGCGGGTCCGCCGGCGCCCGGCGGCCGACACGCCGGCCGGACGCCGCTTCGTCCACTTCGGAAACGGCCGGTTTCCGGCGCCGAAACGCGGTTTCGGAAACGCGAACGGACGTGGTCCCCTGCGCGTACCGCGCGCCGCCTGCCTGGCATCGATCGTGCTACGTCCCTGTCCGGGAGGTTCGTCGCCTGTCTGCGACACACACGGGAGGTCAGCATGTCACGCAAGACCCGGGCAGGGGGAGCAGAGGAAGCCGGCGGCGCGATCGTCGCGGCGGGGCGTCGTCGACGAGGCCATGGCCCCGCGGCATGGCGCAGTGCGCGGGGAGCCGCCGCCGCGATCGCCGCGGCGTGCGTGCTCGGCGCCGGGCCGGCGCAGGCGCAGCAGTCCGTCACGCTCGCCGCGGGGCAGTTCGCGGTCAAGGGACTCGACAGCCGGATCGACCGCGACGTGCTGCTCGAGAACCGGAGCATCTTCGACTTCCGGCTCGACGACTTCCGCGGCGGGTCGGTCGGGGGCTCGTGGGACCTCGCGCTCGGGGACCACTTCGAGGTGAGCCTGGGCCTCGGGTACTACCAGCGGACGGTGCCCAGCGTCTATGCCGACTACGTGGACTTCGACGGCAGCGAGATCGTCCAGGACTTCCGCCTGCGCATCGTCCCGGGCACGGCGACGATCCGCTTCCTGCCGTTCGGAGACGCGCCGGTGCGGCCCTATTTCGGGGGCGGCGTCGGCGTCTACGCCTGGCGCTACGCCGAGTTCGGGGAGTTCATCGACTTCGGCGACCTCGACCGCTTCGGAACGTACCGCACGTTCGACGATCGCTTCGTGGCGCGGGGTGTCGACGCCGGCGGCATCGTCCTCGGCGGGGTGCGGTTCCCCTTCGGAGATCGGTACGCCTTCGGGCTGGAGGTCCAGTACCACGAGGCGCGGGGGGTGGTGGACGTGGACAACGGGTTCCTGGAGGACGAGATCGATCTCGGCGGCCTGACCACGCAGGTGACGTTCCGGGTCGGATTCTGACGAGAGTGGGCCGGATCCCGCGTGGTCCGGGCGCCGTCCCGGTCACGTCCGGATCCGGCAGTCCGGATTCCGACGAGAGCGGGCGGCATCCACGGATGCCGGCGACCGCCGGGTGACGTTCCGGGTCGGATCCGACGAGAGCGGGCGGGAGCCACGGACGCGCCGGCGGCCGACGGTTGATATAATGCCGCGTCCGTGGCCCGCATCGTCGCCTGGGTTCAGGCCTTCGCGCTCGGCATCGGCGGGCCGGGACTGTTTCTGGTCGCCTTCCTCGACTCGTCCTTCCTGTCCCTGCCGGAGATCAACGACCTGCTCGTCGTGATGCTGGTGGTCGAGCACAAGGCCCGGATGCCGTACTACGCGCTGATGGCGACGCTCGGCTCGGTGGCCGGGTGCCTGGTGCTGTACGGCCTCGGCCGGCGCGGCGGGGAGGCGCTGGTCCGGCGGCGGTTCGGCGGTCCCCGCATGACGCGGGCGCTGGCGCTGTCGAAGCGCTACGGCGTCTTCGCGGTCGCCGTGCCGGCCATCCTGCCGCCGCCGGCGCCGTTCAAGATCTTCGTGCTTCTGGCGGGGGTGGCCGCCGTGCCCGTATGGCGCTTCGCGGTGACGATCGCGGTGGCGCGGGGATTCCGGTACTTCGCGGTCGGCGCCCTGTCGGTGCGCTATGGGGAAGACGCCATCGCGTTCGTCGAGGCCAACGGCCGCGCGGTGGCGCTCGTGCTGGTGGGGGTGCTCGCGGCCGGGGTGCTGGTCTGGATCCTCCGGCGGTGGCGCCGGGAGCCGCGGGTCGGCGATCCATGATCGACCGAGAAGCGGATCGGCGCCGCCTGCCCCATCCACCCGGCGCCGGGAGCCGCGGATCGGCGATCCATGATCGACCGCTCCGCGGGCCGGCCGCCCGCGGCCTCCAGCGACCCTTTCCGCGGGGATCGTCCGCCGCGGCCGTACTGCGGCATGGCGCCCGGCCCGTCGGTCGTGATCCGCGCGCGCGCAGGCGCGCCGTCCCCCCGTTTTCGAGGTAGTGCAGCATGGCGCCCGACCTGTCGGTCGTGATCCCCCTGTGCGACGAAGAGCCCAACGTCGCCCGACTGCACCACGAGCTGACCGCGGCGCTCGGCGCCTGGGGCCGGTCCTACGAGCTGCTGTTCATCGACGACGGCAGCACCGACGGCACCTTCCCGGCGTTGCAGGCGCTCCAGGCCGGCGACCCGCGCGTGCGGGTGATCGCGTTCCGCCGCAACTTCGGACAGACCGCCGCGTTCGCGGCCGGCTTCGCGCACGCCCGGGGGCGGGTGATTGCGACCTCGGACGGCGATCTGCAGAACGATCCGCGCGATCTGCCGATGATGGTCGAGCGGCTCGACGACGGGTACGACATCGTCTGCGGCTGGCGGCGGGAGCGCCGCGACCCCTGGCTCACCCGGCGCGTGCCTTCGAACCTCGCGAACTGGCTGATCTCCCGCACCACCGGCGTGCGGCTCCACGACTACGGCTGTTCCCTCAAGGTGTTCCGCTGCGAGGTCGTCCGGTCGCTCCGGCTCTACGGCGAGATGCACCGGTTCATTCCCGCCATCGCCAGCGAGCAGGGGGTGCGGATCGCGGAGGTCGAAGTCCGTCACCGGCCGCGGCGCTTCGGCGCGTCGAAGTACGGCCTGTCGCGCACGATGCGGGTCGTCCTCGACCTGTTCACGGTGAAGTTCCTCCTGAGCTATGCGACGCAGCCGATCCAGATCTTCGGTCCGCCGGGCCTGCTGATGGGGGCGGCCGGGGCCGCGATCACCGGCTACCTCGGGTACGTGCGGCTCTTCGGGGGCCATGGGATCGGCGACCGGCCGCTGCTGCTGCTGGGGATTCTGCTGATCTTCGCCGGCATGCAGTTCCTGACGCTGGGTCTGCTCGCAGAGCTGCAGGCGCGGACCTACCACGAGTCGCAGGGCAAGCCGATCTACGCGGTGCGCGAGATCCTCGACGGGTCCGCCGCTGCCGGGGACTCTGCCGATCCTCGCCGGCCCGCGGTTCCTGACGCCGGGTCTGCCCGCGGATCTGCCGGCGCGGACCGGCCATGAGCCGGATCACGACCCCGCGTTCGTTCCCCCGGCGCGCGTCTCATGCGCCGCCGAGCAGCCGCGACGCTGCGAAGATCCAGATCACGACCCGCGTTCGTTTCCCCGTCGGGGGGAGACGCCAGGGGTCGCCGGAGGGGTCGCTTCCGTCGTCCGCGTGCAGGGCCACCGGCTGCCGGAGCTCGAAGGCGAGCTGATCGGCGACGCCGGCCCCGCGCGCATGGTGGGGCTCGCCGCCGTGGAACACCAGGGCGTGGCTGTCGCCGACGACCGCGACCGGGGCGTCGCCGTTGCGCGCCACCGGCGCAAGCAGCGGATCCTCGGGCGCGACGACGCCGCGCGCCCGGATTTCCTCGCGCGGCGGCGGTTGCGGCAGGTGCCGCCACAGATCGCCGCGGATCGGGGTCGTGAACCAGGCGAGCCCGTACGGCTGCGCCGGCGCTTCTTCGAGCAGGGCCGGATCACGGACCGCCGCACCGATGATCTCCGCCGCCGCCACGCAGCCGACTCCCGACCAGTGCGAGTCCTGCCGGCAGTAGAGCGGTCCTTCGTGGTGGAAACGGTCGCGGAGGAACGCCTCGGTCAGATCGACGACCCGGACGCCGCGCGCCCGCAGGTCCCGGTAGACGTCCTGCAGCGTCGCGTCGAGCCGCCGCACCGGGATCGGCACGTCGAGCGCCGGCGCGAGCCGGTCGGGATAGACGACGCCCTTCGGCGGCACGGGGGCGACGACGAGCTCGATGCCGTCGCGTCCGAGACGTTCCGCTTCCGCCGCGATCGCGGCGACGGCGCGGTCCGAGCCGGGCGCTTCCGACCCCAGCGCCGCGACTTCTCCGGCGGCGAAGTACCAGCCGTCGCTGCCGGTGACGATCGGTGTGCCGGCTTCCGCCGCCCCGGCCGCCAGCCGCGCGCAGGCGAGCCGGAACCGCTCGGCCAGTTCGGGCTCCGCCGGGCCGCCGCAGGCGGCGGAAAGCAGAGCTGCGACGAGCGCCCGGGCGATCCGCGCGACGACGGAAGCGCGGCCCCGCCGCGGAGCCCTGGCGACGCCGGTCAGGACGTCGGTGGCTATCCGGCGCGCGACGACGGAAGCGCGGCCCCGCCGCGGAGCCCTGGCGACGCCGGTCAGGACGTCGGTGGCTATCCGGCGCGCGACGACGGAAGCGCGGCCCCGCCGCGGAGCCCTGGCGACGCCGGTCAGGACGTCGGTGGCTATCCGGCGCGCGACGACGGAAGCGCGGCCCCGCCGCGGAGCCTGCCGGCCGCGGTTCGCGGCGGCGGGCGCCAGGTTGATCGGCACGATGATTGACGCTAGCATCGCACGTTCCCGTCGTCCGGCACCACCTCGACCGCGAATCGACCAGAGGAATGGTGCGCAGCATCAGGCCATCGCACGTTCGCGTCGTCCGGCGCCACCTCGACCTTCATGGGCCTCCGCTCCGTCTTCGCGCGCATCGTTCTTGCCGCCGTGTGGCTGTCCGCCTGCTCGGAGTCGTCGGTGCTTCCCCCCGTCGCGCCGTCGGCGTTGCCGGAAGAAAAGATCGAACGCCTGGGGTTGGCCTGTCCCGCCGACGTGCGGACGCAGTCGTTCGACGGGCAACCGGTGGCCGTCGGCTTCGAATTGCCGCCGGCGACCGGCGGCCAGACGCCGGTCGAGGTCGGCTGCGCGCCCGAACCGGATCACGCCTTTGGTATCGGCTCGACGGAGGTGACGTGCAGCGCGTCGGACGTTCTGCGGCAGACCGACAGTTGCATCTTCCGGGTGACCGTCCTCGGGCCGCCGAAGCTGGCGGTGACACGCTTCCTGGCGTTCGGGGACAGCATCACGGACGGGTGGGTCGCGGAACCGGACGGGAAGGCGATGCACGAACCGGGCAGCGCGTATCCTGTTCTGTTGCGGCGTGACCTGCAATCGCGCTACCTCACGCAGGAAATCGAGATCGTCAACTCGGCGTTGAGCGGCGAAGAGGCGCAAGAGGCCGTACCCCGTTTTCGACGCGAGGTCGCGGCGCACCGGCCGGAGGTCGTGCTGCTGATGGAAGGGACGAACGATCTGGACGTCGTCGGCGGCGGCGGGCCCGAACTCGCGGCGCAGGCGATGGACGTCATGGTCCGGCACGCGCGGGACGCCGGCGCGGACGTCTTTCTGCTCACCATTCCGCCGCAGGTGGGCCGCGGCGCCGCCCCGCTCGTCGAGCCCTACAACGACGCGCTGCGATCGATTGCGGCGCGGCGGGGCGCGGTGCTCTTCGACGTCCACGAACTGCTTCTGCGCGGAGCGTGTCCGGGTGACCGGCCGCCGCGGTGCATCGGCGCCGATGGCCTGCATCCGACCCCGGACGGCAACCGGTTGATTGCGGAGGAACTCGCGAGGATGATCGTGGAGCGGTACGACGTCGAGATTCTGCCGGGCGGGGGCGGGCCGGGCGAAAGCACCGTCCAGGCCGTCGCACTCGCCGGCGCCGGGGCGCAGGCGGCGCCCGCCGGGCGCGGCCGGTGAGGGCGCCCGACATGCGGCGTCTCGCGGCGTGTGTCCTGCCGGTCTTCGTCGTGGCGCTGGCGGCCGCGGCCCCGGCGCAGGGGCAGGATCCGCGGGAGGAGGACGTGCGGCAGCGGACGTCGCGCCGGCAGGCGCAACCGGATCCGGCGTCCGATGAGCGACCCGGGATTCTGGAGCGTCTCGCGGACTTCACCGGGGGGCGTCTCCAGATGCACGTGAACGGGGCGTACCAGTACTTTTCGAGGCGATCCGAAATCCTCACCACGTTTCGGGCGTACGGCGAGGAGGCGCGTTTTCTGACGAGGCAGGAGTTCCGGGGCGGCGCGCACGTCGACGCCGGCGGCACGGTGCGCGTCTGGCGCGAACTGGCGTTGGGGGCCAGTTACTCGCAGGTGACGAACGCCGGCGCCGCCGCCGTGACGGGAACGGTTCCCCATCCCCTGGAGACGAGGAACGATCGGAGAGCGCCGCGGCAGACGCTTGCGCTGGCTCAGCGGCAACGGGCGATGCACGTGTACGCCGCATGGCGCGTGCCCCTGCGCGACACCCTGGAAGTCGATTTCTCGGCCGGGCCGACGTACTTCAACCTGCGCCGGGGAGTCGTCGCCAACCTGATCCCGGCCGAAGCGTCCGGACCGCCGTTCCCGGACGTGGAACTGCGGGTCGAGACCGGCGAGCACACCAGGAACGGCTTCGGGTACAACGCGGGCGTCGACGTCACGTTCCTGGTCACCCCGGTGAGGCAGGTGCTGCACGTCGGTGTCGGCTGGTTCGTCCGCGTGAGCGGCGGGTCCGTCGCGTGGCCGAGCGACGCCGGGTCGGAGCGCACGGTCCCGGTCGGCGGTTTCCAGACCGGGGCCGCGTTGCCGATCGCCGCCGGGTCGGAGCGTACGGTCCCGGTCGGCGGCTTCCAGACCGGGGCCGGACTGCGCCTGCGTTTCTGACCGCTCAGTCGTGCGCGGCCGCGCGGGGCGTCAGCTTCACCAGCACGCCGAGAAATCGATTGTCCGGCGCTCCCCGGCCCGCGAGTCGGGGCGTGAACCCCGCGCGGGGATGGACCGACAGGACGTAGCCCCAACGCCGCCGCGAATAGACGCCGTCCGGCGTCAGCGATACCTCCGCCGAGACGCCGGGCCGCAGGTCGACCGTCGCTTCGTCCCCGCCGAGACGGATGGTCACCCGGTTCGGGACCGGTGATCGAAGCGTGGCGGATACGGCCGCGAGGCGGGTCGGGCTTCTGACGACGATGTCGGCGCGGCGCCGCCCGGCAACCCAGAATTCGAGCGCGTTCGGCCGGTAGGCGTTCTGGTCGAGCAGGGACAGCATCAGCGCCGGGTCGGTGTCGTACGGGATGCGGTGGCGTCGCGGGTCGAGGGCGACGGGCAGATCGTCGACCATCGTCAGTTCGACCGGCAGGGCGCGCAGGAGGCCCCGTTCGGCGATCCGGTACGGCTGCTTCGCCGCGACGAACGGATTGACCAGCACGTGCGCGGTGAAGAGCGCGCCGCCGGCCCAGGCGACGATCGCCGGCGCGAACGAGCCCAGCGGCGGGGTCAGGAACAGCAGCACCGGGTAGACGCTCAGGAAATACCGGTTCCCCGGCGGCCCGCCGCCTCCGGACCAGGAGTACGGCATGTACAGGCACAGGCCGACCGCGGTGAGCGCGACGACGCCCAGCGTTGCCCACTGCCACGGGCGGCGTTCGCCGCCGGCCGCCAGGAACAGCGCCGCCGCCACCAGACCGGGGAAGAAGAACGGCAGGAAGCCGAAGTGGCGGCCGGCCAGGAAGTACCCGAGGTTCGCCGCGAACGTCGACAGCAACTCGCGGGCCGACGCCGCCTCGACCACGATCTCGTTGGTGGTCATCGAGATTCCGAGGTCGTCGAAGGCGGCGTCCGGGCTCTCGAAGGGAAACCGGCCGTAGAAGGTCCGCCGATCGCCTCCCTGGTAGTTCCAGTCGCCGGTGACGGCCGCGTTCATCGCGAATCCTGCCGCGACGGTGACCGCGAACACCGCCGCGACGGTGACCGCGAGGCGCGTCCGCCGCCGGCTGAAGGCGAGCACGAGAGGGGGCAGGATCAGGAAGACGTGGGTCGGCTTCGAAAACGTCGCCAGTCCCAGCACCACCGCCGCGGCGACGTCGGCGCCCGGCCCGCGCAGCCACGCCGCCCACCGGCCGCGTCCCGGCGGCGGGGCGACGTCCTTGTAGAACCAGAGGAAGAAGGCGAACGACACGCACGCGACGTGGAAGAAGTCCGAGGACAGGAACAGCGCGTGGAGCGGCACGATCGAGACGCCGAAGAAGGCCGCCGACCAGACGAGGGCGGTCCCGTCCGGGGAGCGGGCGGCCAGGAAGACGCAGGCCGCCAGCAGCATGCCGGCGAGCAGCACGACGTGGAACAGCAGCATCCCGTTGAGCCCGGCGACGCGGACGAACGGGGCGGCGAAGAGCGAATAGACGAACGCCTTGCCGAAGTAGAGCCGGCCGCGCCGGTCGCGTTCCCCCGCGCCGCGCTTGAGGAAGATGCCCTCGGGACCGCTCTGGTAGATCCGGAAGAACCGCCGGACGTCGCGGGCTTCGTACACGAGATCCCCGTCGTGGGCCGCGCTCAGGGCCATCGCGACGTAGGTGGCCTCGTCCCCCTTCAGGCCGAACCCGGCCCGGACCACGTCGAGGGACAGCGCCGCGCAGGATCCGAAGATCAGCAGCAGCGCCGCCGCGACGTACCCGGGATTCCAGCGCATCCTTGAGTCCGCGCGCCCCATGGCCGGGCCGCCGTCGCTCGCTGTGGGCATGGTCACGGGATCCGCCGGCGCAAACGGCTTGGCGCTGCCGGGAAACTCAGGTTCACCTCCGTGACGTCGCTGGCCGCGGAGATCGGAGACGTGGCCAACAGCTCCACTTCGGTTGAAGCCCGTTGTCGAGCCGCGGAAGACGTGCAGTGGTTGTGAGCCATCTTGCGATCATAGCCTCTTCCGAACTTCCATCTCCCGGTCACCGCGCGCCGGCGGCAGGCCATCGACGAACCGTACGCCGGCTCGCTGGCCGGCATGCTGCGAACCTGCTCCACCGGCTGCGGAATCGCACGGCCCCGCACCGCCTGCTCCGTCCGCGACCGTGCCCACATGCGAGGAAGCGTCCGCGGGTTGTCCGCGACAACGGAGCTGCGTGCCGACGTCGTACTTGCCATCCGTGGAGAAGGCCAGCCTCCGGCGGACCCGCCAGGTCAGTCGCGGTAGTCACGCCTTGTCTGGCCGAAGGGTGTATTATGGCGCCCGGGCCTGATGCGATCGTACCGGGTCAGGTCTCTGGAGAGCGAAGAATGGCCGATTTTCAGATGATCCAAGCCGTTCCAGTGTCGATGCCAGTATTGGTCGCGGTGCGGCGATCTGCGAAGATCTGCCGCCAAAGCGGACTGCGCGCGGGTCCCGTTCCCCCAGCGGCCGGCGAGCGAACGCCTGGCGGTTCCGAGTGAACATGGTCGAGATGTTTCGCGTGCCGTTTGCCGAGCGGGGGGGGAAGTTGCGCGGCGTGTTGGACCTCGCGACCGGACGGTACCCCGCCTTTCTCTTTGGCGTATCCGTTGGACGCCTGCTGCCGGTTTTCCATTTTCACGACGTCACACCGGCGACCCTGGAACCGAAGCTGCGGTATCTTGCCGAACATGGCTATCGCGCGGTTGCGTCAGATGCAATCGAGCGGCTCGTGCATGACGGAGTGCACCCTGGTCCGCGCAGCGTGGCGCTCTGTTTCGATGACGCCCACGCGAGCCTCTGGAGCGTAGCCGTGCCGCTTCTGCGCCGCTACGACTTCCGGGCGTTGACGTTTGCCATCCCGGCACGAATCGAGGACGCGGCCGCCACACGCCCCACGGTCGACGAAGTGGGATTTTCGCGGCCGCACGGACTCGACGAATTCGTGACGTGGCCGGAGTTGAGGGCGATGCATGCCGGCGGCGTGATTGACGTGCAGTGCCATACCTACTCGCATTCCAGCATGTTCTGCCATGACTCCCTGATCGGTTTCGTAACGCCTGCCTATGGTGTCCGGCACCCGCTGTCACGGCCGCTGCTCTCCAGGGAATGCGGAGGCGCGTATCTCGGCCCCGAGGCGCTCGGCGCGCCGTTGTACCCGCAGCGATCGCGCATGAGCGACGCGGTGCGGTATTTCGACGATGCCGATGCGCGGGAGCGGTGCATGGCGCACATTCGCGCGCACGGTGGCGCGGCGGCCTTCGATCGAGCGGGCTGGAAGGCCGATCTGCGGGCCTTGGCGAGCGCGCCGGGCGCCCGCGAGACAGAGAATGACCGTCGTCGCGCGATCTATGAGGATCTGGAGGCAGGGCGGTCCGTCCTGGGCGATCGATTGCGGACGCGCTCCGTTCGGCACCTGTGTTTTCCGTGGGGCGTCGCGGGTGCCACGGCACTTGAGGCGGCAAGGGCGATCGGGTTCCGGACGGCCTTTTCCGAACGCTTGTTTGGTCTGCGCGCAGTCAAGGCGGGTGACGATCCGTGGCGGTTGATGCGGCTCAACGCCAAGTTCATCACACACTTGCCTCGGCAGCGGCGCCGGCTGTTGTTCATGCACCGGGGGCGCAGCATGACACCCACCGGCGAGCGGCATGGCGTCTGAATTTCCGGCTGACGTGTCGGTTGCGGTCGTCGCTCATAACGCCGTCGCGACGCTTCCGGACACTTTGCGGTCGCTTCGGGATGCAGGATGCCCCGAGGAGCGCATCAATGTCGTCGACGTCGCGAGCACGGACCAGACCGTTGCGTATCTCGCGCGGCTGTCGCCCGGAATCCATCACCGCCGGCTCGATCTCAACCTGGGGCCGAGTCCGGGACGGAATCTGGGCATTCGGGAGTGTCCGACCCGTTGGTTGCTCCTGATGGACGCCGACGTGATGGTCGAGCACGACGCGATTCACCTGTTGCGGCAGGCCGCGGAGACGCCGGGGGCGGCGATCGCCAGCCCCGTTGTGCTTCACGCCGATCGACCCGACATGATTCAGTACGCGGACACGGGATTCCACTTCATCTGCGAAGCAATCAATCCGTACCTGGACCGACCGGTCGAGACACGCGGCACCGATACGCGCGACATCGGAGCAGCCTCCGGTTGCGCCCTGCTCATCGACTGCGCGGTCGCCACCGAAGTCGGGATGTTTGACGAGCGTTACTTCATCGGCAAGGAGGATGGGGACTTCACGCATCGGGTCAGAATGGCCGGCTACCGAATCGTCGAGCCGCCGTGCGCGCGGGTTCGTCATCTGAGCCGGCAGCGCGGACCATGGCTCTTCTACTACCAGATCCGCAATCGCTGGCATATAGTCCTCAAGAACTACGAAATCCGTACCATTCTTGTTCTGCTGCCGGCTCTTGTGTTGCACGAAGCGCTGCAGGCGATCGTGTTGATCGCGAAGGGGCACGGCTTCACGTATCTCAGAGCATGGGCTGGCCTGTGCCGGCTGCTTCCCGCGCTGGCTGCCGACCGGGCGCAAGTCAAGCGAATCCGGGTTCGCTCCGACCGCGAGCTTTTGCAGGACGGCGCGTTGATTGTGCGGGCCGATCTGGCCGGCGGGATGGGCGCCCGATGGGCAAGGCGCGGATACGAATGGATTCTGCGTGCCTACTGGCGCATCGTCGGTCCGGTACTGTCACTCGGCAGCGGTGCCCGCCGGGCCTCGTGACATGCCGAGACCCCGGGTGCTCGTGTTGACGACCTACTACGCTCCGGTGCTCGGAGGCGTCGAGACCCATGCCCGTGTCATGGTCCGTTGGCTGCACGCGCGGGGGCACGACCCGCTGGTCCTGACGACGCGCGTCGGCGCGCCGGCGGTGCGAATTTCCACCGCAGACGGCGTGCGCGTGCACCGGGTCCCGCCGGGCGGCGCCCGCCGGCAGGCGGCAAAGTGGCTGGCCGTTCCCTTCGTGTTTTCGGCGCTCGTCCGGTTGCGCCGGCGCTACGACGCCGTCTATTGCCCGGACCCACGGGGTGTCGGCATCGCGGCGGTGGCGGCGCGCCGTCTTCTCGGTAAGCGTGTGGTCTTCCAGGCCGCAACGCCGGGTACCCTTTCCTGCTCGAGCTGGGACGGCGCACTGGTTCGTTTCGGCATCGATCCGGCTGGCCGCGTCGGCCGCGGCATCAAGAGGCTGGGGCGGCAACTTTACAACGGGGCCGACGCGTACGTCTGCATCTCGCGGGAGATCGAAGACGAGGCGCGCGCCGCAGGCGTTTCCGACCTGCAGAGTCTCCACCAGCCGCACGGCGTCGACCTCGACGAGTTCCGGCCGGCCGATCCAGACCGGGTCCGGCGGATCCGGGACGTGCTCGGATTGCCGCACGACCGGGTCATCTGTTTGTTCCTCGGCCGATTGAGCCGTGAGAAGGGGGTTCTCGACCTGGTCGATGCGTGGCGGCATGTCGATGACGATGGAGCGGCGTTGCTGGCGCTGGCCGGTCCCGACATGCCGGGACATCATCTCGACGTCGGATCCGAGGTCCGCGCCCGGATCGCCCGCCACCATCTGGCGGATCGGGTTCGGCTGCTCGGCGGCACCGGCATTCCGGCAAGGGTGATGCAGGCGGCCGATGTCTTCGTCAGTCCGTCCTACTACGAAGGATTCAGCATTACGCTGGCGGAGGCGATGGCCTGCGGTCTTGCGCCGGTCGCGTCGGGGGTCGGCGGCGTCGCCGAATACCTCGTCGCGGGGGAGAACGCGCTGATCTGCGCGCCGGGGCGGGCGGATCTTCTCGCCGCCGCGCTGCAGCGGCTGGTTCGCGACTCGTCGCTACGGCGCGCGCTGGGGCAGGCGGCGCGGGCGACCGCCGCGAGACACTTCGATCGCGACCGCATGGCGGCGCGAATCGGGGGGCTTCTGGCCGGCGTGCCGGAATCCCGGGGGGATGGAGCGGCGTGACCAGCCAAGCGCCCGGACTCGCGGGCAACGCAGCCCGCGCCAGCGTGGCGGCCGCGAGCACGTTGCTGCTGTTGATCCTGCTGATCGTCGCCGCACGTGTCCTGGGCCCGGCGGAGTTCGGCAAGTTTTCCTATGCGCTGGCGCTGGCAATGATCCTCGAAGCGGCGGTTGACTTCGGGTTGAAGGAAATCACGACGCGCGACGTGGCGCGTGACCGGCGGGCGGCGCCCGCCCTGGTTGCGAATGCGTTCGGCCTGAAGCTGGCGCTGGCCGGCGCGGCGGCGATCGTGCTGCTGCTGGTCGTGCCCTTGTTGCGCGAAGAGCCGGACGTGTGGCTCGTGTGCTGGCTGTTCGGGGCGGCGTCCATCCTCAGATCGTACCTCCTGACCATCCGGCATACGTTCCAGGGGCTCGAGCGGTTTGGCCGCGATAGCGCCACCGTAGTGATCGATCGCCTGCTGATTCTCCTGCTCGGGGCCGGCGCCCTGTACGGCGGATACGGACTGATCGGGCTGGCGGTGAGCTTTGTCGCTGCGCGCGTGGCGTCGCTCGCGCTCGCCTGTGCGCTCGTGGTCGAGCAGATTGGGCGAATCCGTCCCATGTTCAATGTCGCCGTGTGGCGGCGCCTTCAGGTTCAGGCGCTGCCGTTCGGCGCGTTTGCGGTCGTCGTCTCCCTGTACAGCTACGTCGATCAAGTTATGCTGGGGGTGCTCCGGTGTGATGCCGAGACCGGACTTTACAACGCCGCGTACCGCATCTACGAGGGGATCGGCAACATCCCGCAAGTGCTGCAGACGGTGCTCATTCCCCGCCTCGCCAGCCATTACGTGACGGATCGGGACGCGCACCGGCGGCTGTCACGGGCCGGCCTGGCGATCGGCGTCGGTCTGGCGGTTGCCGCGGGCACCTGCACGGTGGTGTTCGCCGAGCGGATCGTGGCGGCGATCTACGGTCACGGCACCGGTTACACCGGCGCAGTCCCGACGTTGCAGCTTCTCGCCATCGGGTTCATCTTCGTCTTTCCGATCTTCGTCCTGCATGCCGTGGCGCTGTCGGCCGACGCTGGCCGTTGGCTGTTCCGGACCGCCGTCCTTGGGTGTCTGGTGAACGTCGGGATGAACCTCGTGCTGATTCCTCGCTATGGCCCGTCCGGCGCAGCGGCGGCCACGGTGGCCGGCGAGGCGCTGAGTTTGACGGTGCTCGCGTGGGGGCTCCGCCGCCCGCACCGGCCTCCCGCGGGAGGAGACCCTGGATGAATCCCGGTCCGCCGCCCGGATCCTCGGCACTGATCACAGGCGCCACCGGATTCACCGGGTCGGTCCTCGTCCGGCGTCTCGTCGAACGGGGAGTGCAGGTGACCGCGATCGCCCGCGCCGAATCGCACCTGGATGACCTGGCCGATCTCGACGTCGCGTGGGTGCGCGGGGAGATCGACGACCCGACGGTGATCGACGCGGCGACTGCCAGAGTCGATTACGTCTTCCATCTCGCGGCGGCATACCGGGAGGCGCGGAGAACCACGGACGACTATCGGAGGGTGCACGTCACGAGCACCGAGCGGCTCGCCGCGCGCGTTGCACGGCGTCCCGGCTTCAAGCGGTTCGTCCACGTTTCGACCGTCGGGGTCCACGGACACGTCGAGGATCCGCCCGCCGACGAGCGCGCACCGTTCCGGCCCGACGACGACTACCAGCGTACGAAGGCGGCGGCGGAGCAGTGGCTGCACCGGTTCGCGCGCGCCGAGGGGTTGCCGTACACGGTGATCCGACCGTGCGCAATCTACGGGCCGGGTGATCGGCGGCTCGGGAAGGTGTTCCGTATGGCGCAGTGGGGCGTCTTCCCGCTACTCGGCTGGAGCAGGGGACTGTATCACCTGATCCACGTCGAGGATCTGGTTGCGGTGCTGATGCTCGCCGCGGTCCATCCGGCTGCCGCCGGCGAGGCGTTCATCGCGGGTCATTCCGAGTGGACGACCCTGGAGCGGATGGCGCGGGTCATCGCCGGGGCGCTCGGCCGGCGGGTTCGGGTGTTCCGGTTGCCGGTGCTTCCGTTCCAGGCCGCCGCCGCCGCGTGTGAGGCTGCCTGTCGGCCGTTCGACCTCGAACCGCCGATTCACCGCCGCCGCGTAGCGTTCTATACCAAGGACCGTGCGTTCGACACGTCGAAACTGCAGCGAGTACTCGGGTTTACGCCGGAGCGCAGTACCGACGACGGCCTGATCGACACCACGCGCTGGTACGTCGATCACGGATGGTTGTCTGCGAGGAAATAGGCGTTTGCACCAGTGTTCGTTCGCGGACGGGCCGGATCGACGGTGTTCGACTCTGACGAAGCTGGCGGCCATCATGCCGCCAGTGTTCCCGAAACGTCGCTCTCGGGTCGGGAAAGATTCCGGCGCAAAGTGACTTTCTCACGATGACCAAGATTGCGCCATGCTCAAGCTGGCCCGACGCGCGCGGACCGGCAGGTCATGGTACGACCTTGCACGCGATGTTGGAACGAACCCGCCCGGCCTGCACGTTGTCCCGGGCGCGCGCGCTCATGGCGAAGCACAGAGTCTCCCCGGATCTCGGTCGCCACGTATGATCCATCGGCGGAATCCGGATCTGCTCCGGACCCAAGGCACCCGTGCTCTCGGCCTTGCACTCCTGGCCGGGTCGCAACCAGTCCCAGGTCGCACCGTGCCACCGGTTACCGAACCGTCCGAACACCCAAACGTTCCCTTCGATTGCGATGTCGTCCGGCGGCGTACCGAGCCGCGACTGCGGGAACCGGCCTGCGCCAGTGTGATAGACGCAGATCCGACTGCCGCTGATCGTGATGTTGGTCACCGTCGACGTGATCTGCCAATCGGCGATGTTCCGATGCAGGTATCTGACTGATGATGCGTCGATTTCGTCCGCCCGCCCGCCGCGAGGCCGCTCGGCTACTTTGAACGTCTGCACGTCCGACCAGCGCCCGATGTCGGCGTCATCGCGCGCGCGCACACGCCAGTGGTACGTCTTCCCCGGGGCAAGGTCCTGTGGGAGACGCCTGATTGTACGGCCACCTGCCCCTGGTCCGCCGGTGCGGGCGGCCCTGGTCCTGAGCGGACTCGAAAACGCCGAATTGTCATCGACCTCGAATTCGTAGATCACCCGGCCGTCCGGTCGCAGGACGGCGCCGTTGGAGACGGAGAGCGGCCCTCGCGGGTTCGTTATCGTTGCGCCGTTGATCGGCGATTCCAGTGTAGGCGGATCGAGCCGCTTCGAAGATGTGCGGAAGGACGCCCACGCCGACCACGGGCCTTCGCGGCCGTCAACCACCGCCCGTGCCCGCCAGCTATGAATCCGGCCCGGACGCAACGTGCGGCCGACGGTATGCCGCGTCGCATCGCCGGTGCCCTGCTTGACGAGCGCCGTCGCGATCGAAGCCCCCGCCCCGGCATTGCCCTCATGCAGCACGAAGCGATACCGGAGCGCTGCGTCGCGGGCGGAGCCGGGGGCGTGTGTGATGATCAATGTCACTGCCGAGCCGGAGATCTCGACGCGATCCTTCGGCGACCCGACGATCGGCGGCAAAATCGGCGTGCGGAAGACCTCCCACTCCGACCAGGGGCCGGACCGGGCGTCGATCTCCGCCCGCACCCGCCAGCTATGACGCCGGCCTTGGCGTAGCGCACGACCGACAGCGTGCCGCGTCGTATCGCCGGTGCCCTGATCGACGAGCGTCTCCTCGATCGAAGCCCCCGCTCCGGCGTCGCCCTCGTGGAGCGCGAAACGATACCGAAACGGTGCGGCAGGCAAGTATTTTGGTCGTGCGTTCTTGATGATCAGCGTCACATGGACACTTTCAGTCTCGGAGCCGTCCTTCGGTGATTGCACGACCAGCGGATCTGCTTTCAACGTCGTGGCGTCGACCGCGCTGGCCCGATTCGCGCGGCTCGGCTCCGCTGGCGCGTCCACGCTCGCGGAGCGGGGGACGACCGCGCTGGTTCTGTTCGCGCGGCTCGGCTCCGCTGGCGCGTCCACGCTCGCGGAGCGGGGGGCGACCGGCGTTGTGGCACCAACAGCCGTTCGTCCTGCCGCAACCGGGCTTGGCCCCTGCGGGTTGGGATCGCCGCACCCGACGCCCGCGGCAACGAGTGCGACCAGACCGACCTCTCCAACCGAGCGCGCCACGATCTTCGCGACGAGCATTTTCTCCAAATGGTCAGCACGCATGATGCTCTGAAGGGTGCGCATGAGAGAATCTCCTCAAACACGTTACGTGTTCGGCAGCGGCGTCTTGTGCAACGGAAACGACAGCAACCGCGAGATCCTCGCCGGCGCCGGCGACCGTCAACGTCTTCACGGCTACGTGCGTGTCGAGCGACATTAGCTGGAGCCAGTGTATCACGAGGGGGCGTGCGCCTGCTGGCGCTCCGCCTGCTCGCGGACCTCCAGAGCTCACCCGTCGGCCGCCCGCGGTGGCGGATTTGGAGTTGCCCCGGTTCGTGGACACCTGATCCTGGTGGGAGGAGGAGGTATCCGCGATGCCGAAAACGAGACCGCCGTATGCGGCGGAGTTCCGCCAGCATGATGGTCGAGTTGGTCCGGTCGGGGCGCACGCCGGAGGCTCTGGCGCGGGAGTTCGAGCCGTCGGCCCAGGCCATCCGGAATTGGGTGGCGCAGGCCGGCCGGGACGCCGGCGAGCGCACCGACGGCCTGCGCACCGGGGAGCGTGAGGAGATGCGCCGGCTGCGTCGGGAGAACCGTCGGCTGCGGGAAGAACGGGGGGATCCTGGCAAAAGCCACGGCTTGGCTCGCGCGGGAGACCGGCCCCGGGGGGCTACCGGTTCCTGAGCGCGAATCAGGCGCCACCATGGCCCGGGTGCCCGGTGTCTCCCCGAGCGGGTACCATGCGTGGCGTCGGCGGGGTCCGTCCGCCCGGGCGCAGGCTGACGCGGACCTGACGGTCCGCGTCAGCGCGGTCCACGCCCACAGCCGCGGGACGTGTGGCGCACCCCGGATTCACGCTGAACTGTCGGCAGCCGGGGCCGCCTATCCGGGACCCTGTCATGATGGGAACCCGAAAGTGTTAACCTGTCCGCGGAATCGGGGCAACCTCACCCGAGAGCATCGCACCGTGCGCAGATCACTCCCTGCCCTGGAGGGAACCACGTTCGACGTCGTCATCATCGGCGGCGGCATCACCGGCGCCTGCCTCGCACACGATGCGGCGTTGCGCGGGCTGGCGGTGGCGCTCGTCGAGCGCGGTGACTTCGGCGGCGCGACCTCGGCCGCCTCGTCGAAGATCCTGCACGGCGGCATCCGTTACCTGCAGCAGCTCAGGTTCGACAAGGTCCGCGAGTCGGCGCGCGAACGGAGTCGTCTGCGCCGTATCGCGCCGCATCTCGTACGGTGGGTGCCGTTCCTGGTGCCGACGGAACGGACGCTGGCGAAAGGACGCCGGCTGCTGTCGGGCGGAATGGCCCTCTACGCCCTGCTGGGCGGCGCCGACGAGTCGGGCGACGACCCGCGGGTGCCGTCCGGCACTTTTCTGGATCGGGCGGCTCTCGCTCGGGAGGCGCCGGCCCTGGCTGCCGCGGGCCGTTTCACCGGCGCTTTCGTGCTGAACGAATGCCATCTCCACAGCTCCGAGCGGATGACGCTGGCCTTTCTGAAAACGGCCGTCCGGCACGGCGCCGTCGTCGCCAACTACGTGGCGTCGGACGGGCTCTTGCGGGAAGGGACTCGTGTCGCCGGCCTCCGCGCGCGCGACGCCGGGAGCGGGGACGAAATTCGCATTCGGGCCAGAATCACGATCAACGCGGCCGGTCCCTGGTTGCCCGGTCTGAACGACCGTTTTGCCGTCGGGCCGCTACGACGCCGGGTGACCGGTTTTGCGCAAGGGGCGCACGTCATCACCCGGCAGGTGTTGCCGCACTATGCAGCCGCGCTTCCGACGGAACGGGCCTCGGGGGCGTTTCTCGATCGGGGCGGCCGGCACGTCTTCGTCATTCCGTGGCGCGGTCATTCACTGATCGGCACTTCCAACCGTCCGCATCGCGGGGAGCCGGCGGACATGCGGCCGAGAACGCAGGAGGTGGCCGATCTCGTCGACGACGTGAACCGCGCCCTGCCGTCGGCGGCTCTCGATTACGAGGACGTGCTTCATGCCTTCGCCGGGCTGTATCCCCTCACCGCCCGGCGCATCGACGCCGGCGTCTACCAGGGCACGGGCGACTACCAGATCGTCGATCATGGGCGTCATGGCATGGCGGACGGTTTCGTGTCGGTGCTGGGCGCGAAGTTCACGACGGCCCGGCGGGTAGCCGAACTGGCGATAACGCTCGTCTGCCGCAAGCTGGGCCGGCCCGACGCCGAGTGCCGGACGCACGAGACACCGCTCATCGGCAGCGTGTCGAGCGCATCGGCGTTGCAGCGGCAGATCAGCGAACGGTGCGGCAGCCTGAACGAGACGACCACGGAGTCGTTGGTGAGGCACTACGGCGCCGAGGCGGATGACGTGCTGCGCGCCGCCGCCGGCGACTCGTCGTTGCTGCGTCCGGTGGCGCGCGGGGAGACGACAGGCGCAGAGGTCGTCTACGCTGTCGAGCACGAGATGGCGCAACAACTCGGCGACGTCGTTTTCCGCCGCACCGGTTTGGGCACGCTGGGACATCCGGGCGAGGCTGCTCTCGAACGGTGCGCGGCCATCATGGCCGCCCGGCTCGGTTGGTCGGAGGCGCAACGCGCCGGACAGCTTCGGTCGACACGAGCCTGCTTTCCGTTCCCGCCGGCGTGAGCCGATGGTCCGCGATCCACTGCGCGTCCTCGTCATCGCGCCGACGCCGTTCTTCGGTGACCGGGGCTGCCACGTCCGGATCTACGAAGAAGTGCGCGGCCTGATGGCGCGCGGGATCGAGGTGCGCGTGGTGACCTATCCGACGGGCCGCGATCTCGACGGTATCGAGACAGTGCGCGCGCGCGACTGGTTCGGCGTCAAGGCGGCGGCACTCGGCCCGACGCGGGGACGGCCCCTGCTGGACCTGGCCGTACTGGACGCCTGCCGACGGGTAATGCGGGATTTCAGACCACATCTCATCCACGGGCACCTGCACGAGGGGATCGCGATCGGCGCGGCGTTGCGCGCCTGGTACGGAATGCCCCTGATCGCCGATCTCCAGGGCAGCCTGACGGAAGAGCTGACAGACCACGGGTTCATCGCCGGGCGCGGGATGCTGCGCAGATTGACGTCATGCGGTGAGCGCTGGCTGGTTCGTCGTCCTGATCGGCTGGTGACCAGCTCTGCGCACGGCGCCGCCCTGCTGGCGCGGCAAGGGGGCAGCGAGGACAGAATCGTGCCGCTGCCCGACGGCGTCGACGTCGGTATCTTCCGACCCGGCCGACCGGACGTGGAACTAGCTCACCGGCTGGGGCTCGGCCGCAAGCGAATCATCGTATTCCTGGGAGTGCTTACCGAGTATCAGGGCGTCGACCTGCTGCTCGATGCCGTGCCGGCGGTAATCCGTCAGCGGCCGGATGCCCACTTTCTCGTAATGGGCTTTCCCAACGAAGCGCATTATCGGAGCCTCGCGGCCGCGCGGGGAATCGGGCAGGCGGTGACCTTCACCGGGCGTGTGCCGTACGAACAAGCCCCGCGCTGGATCAACCTCGGAGAAATAGCGGTTTCTCCGAAGCGCTCGTTGACCGAAGCGAACGGTAAGCTGCTCAACTACATGGCGTGCGGCCGCCCCGTCGTGGCGAGCGACACGCCCGTCAATCGCGAGATGCTGGGAGAGGCCGGCGTCTACGTCGCCGTCGGCGACGCCGCCGCCCTGGCTGCACGTCTGGTCGAAATGCTCGTGGACCCCGGCGAAGCGCGTGCGCGCGGCGCCGCGCTCCGGGTACGGGCGGAAGAAGAATTCGCTTGGCCGGTACTCATCGAGCGTCTGGAAGCGTTGTATCTTTCCGTTCTGGAACAGCCAGGGCGGCGCAAAGACGCAAAATCGCGCATGTCGCCGAACGCGCGTGAGCACCGATCCCGAAAGCGAATGCCGGTTCCACGGCGATGAACGCCCGCCGGAGTGCAGGGACGCCATGCTGGAGACGGCCCTGACAGGCCGCATCGTTAACAGCCCGTGGCGAAATCCCCGCTGCATTCGAGGGCGCTGCATCCTAGCTGAACTGCGTCGTTCGTCGGTCGCACAAGGCCGATATGCTCCATCCTCGCGCCTTCTCAGCCGGGCGCCCCGGTGCGACGCGGGGTTCACCACGGGCTGTCAGGCCAGGCTTCCGCGCGTGCGAAGATAGAGATAGAATCCCGGCAGCGTGCCCAGTACGCCGAGAACCACCACCAACGTCGAAAGCGCAAAAGAATCCGGGGCCGGCACGCCGGTCGGCTGCAACAGCCAGATGATGACCCCCTGCTGCACTCCCAGGCCCGCGATCGAAACCGGAAGCATCAATATGATCAATGCAATCGGCATGGAGATGAAATAGTAGCCGAGGCCGACGTCGATGCCCAAACCGAGGCCCAACAGAAACACTTCGGTGATCCGCAACCACTGGACGGCCAGACAGAGTCCAAGGACCCCGATCAGCACCCCGCGTCGCGAGCGGTAACCTGCAATCTCGCCCGCTGTCAGCAGCAGCCATTGGCCAACCGCCGACCGCTGCAGCAGTCGGGGCAAGATGAAGCCTGCGAGACGGTCGGTCCACAACGCACCGAACAGCACGGCGGCAGACGCAACCAGGCAGAGGCCCGCCACGAGACGGGCGAGCGGCGGCAGGTTCGCTTCCGGTATCCCTGACGCAAGACTCACGAGGCCGAGCAACAGAAGGGAAACGACGCCGAGTATCCTGTCGACGACGACCGAGGCCGTCGCCGCCTGCCCGCCGACGCCGGATTGCGACAAGGCACAGGCGCGAATGACGTCCGCGCTTCCCGTCGGCAATGCGGTACTCACGAAGGACGAAATGAAGAAAATCCGTGCCATGGACCAGGTCGAGACAGACTGCCCGCCGGCGCGCAGCAGTACCACCCACCGACCAATCATGACGGTGCGAGCCGCAACGTCGGCTACCATGGCGGCCAGGAAATACAGAAGATCGACCGCCGCCAGCGATCGAGCCGCTTCGTGGACGTCGATGCGTGTCAGCAGCAGGGCAAGGACGGAAAGGCTCAACCCCACCCGGCACCAGAAGGACGTGACCACCTTCCCGATGCCGGACCAGGACAAGCGGGGCGGGCTCGACCCTCGATTCCATCGTGTTGCTGGATGCTTCCATTTCCTCCGCAGACCGCCCTTTCCTTCGCCATTATCTCGATGTCGAGCGACCTGCGACGTCGCGGCGAGACCGCGTTTCGAGACCCGTGAGCGGACGGCGCGTGGGTTGGAGCCGAGCGACGAGCCGAAGCGCACCGGGCCGCGCTGGAAGCGCATGGAACCGTGCTGGAGAAGCCATCGCGTGCGACATGTCGTTCCTGGCCGGTCGGCAGGCCGAACGCCAGCGGTCGAGCGTGTGGGTACGCGGCTCACGTCGTGTGGTAGCGTCGGTGACCTTGACGCCGGTTCTGTAAGCTTTCCGCACGGTGTGTGCGCACACACAATGGTCTCGTAGCTGTCGTGGGGGTGGCCCGCCCAGTTCTTGCTGATCTCGGAGAACAGGCGGTGCTCGATGGGGTTCCACTTCGACGTGGCCGGCGGGTAGTGGGCGACCGACACCCGCAGGCCGTGCCGGTTGCAGAGGCGATGTTGCAGCCCAAATGCGGGAACTGTGCATCACACCGAACAACGTCATGCCCAAGTGGAACTACCCCATCGCACGCACCCATGTAGCAAACGGAATCTATTCTTGCACCGACCCTCAGGTCTCGGTGGCTCCGGTAGCTTCCCACTCCTTGCAGGCGACCTCGCACCCCTTGCAGCCGATGCACTTGGAGATGTCGACCAGCTTGGCGTAGGTCGGCCCGCCCGCAACGCGCTGATCGGGATGTAGGAGTCCGGACTGGCGGAGACGCGGCGGATAGTGAGTGAGTCGGCCATCGGTTACCTCAGCGATCTCTACACTTTTCATCGTTGGCACAATCTTACATAGTGCTGCGGCGCTCTTCTGTCGCACGGCTCGATAAAATAATCGTCCGGCAATTGCACGTCCTCTCCTTCTTTGCATGCGTTGTTTAGCTGATCTTGGCTAAGCCCTCTTGCTTCGCGCAAATTTACATCTCTGAAACGAGTATTTCGAAACCTTGCATCTGTAAAGTCCGTTCCAGCGAGCAGGACTCTTGAGAACTGCGTGGCCGACAGCCCAGCATTTGAGAAGTCCGCTCTCGCGAGCGAGCCGCTTGAGAAGATCGAATCATCGAGAGTGGCACTGGTAAAATTCGCACGGTCAAGATTAGCATTAGTGAAATTTACTCGTCGTGAATTCGCACTTTCAAAATTGGAACCAGCAAGATCCGCACCCACTAAAAGTGTACACAACAAGTCTGCGTTTCGAAGATCGGCGCTCGGCAACTCAGCGTCGTTGAGATTAACCCAACGCAAATCCATTCCTCTTAGCCTGGATTATTCACCGGGGGTGCCGATCCGGGAGAGACACAAGGGCCTCCGCGCGGTAAAATCGCAGTGGCAACAGGCATTTTCACCACCACGGAGGCCCCTGCGTGACGACCGACACGATACCACAGACTGTCCTGTTCCCGGAACTGTTCGACAAGCCCCTCGTCGCCACCTTCGACCGCGAGCACGCCAGCTCCGACGGCGGCGCCGTTCTCCTCAAGGCGGCCGAGCGCGTGTACGGCCTCGTCAAGACGTTTGCCCGCTGTCTCGCCGACCGGCGCGACCCGGAGAAGATTCGGCACACGCTCGCGGAACTGGTCGGGCAGCGGATCTTCGGCATCGCGTGCGGCCACCCCGACGGCAACGATGCCGACGATCTGGCCGACGACCCCGTTCACAAGCTGCTGCTCGGACGGGACCCGGTGGCCGGCGCGCCGCTGGCGTCGCAACCGACGATCTCGCGGTTCGAGAACAGCCCGGGCCGCGGCGCGCTCTATCGCATGGCGCGGGAGTTGGCGGCGAGCGTCATCGAGCGGCACCGGCGCCGGCTGGGGCGGCGGGTGCGGCGCATCACCATCGATCTGGACCCGACCGACGACCTGACGCATGGCGCACAACAGCTTTCGTTCTTCAACGGACACTACGGCGGCTGGTGTTATCTGCCGCTGCTCGCGTTCCTGACCTTCAACGACGAGACGGAGCAGTATCTGTGCGCGGCGGTGCTGCGGCCGGGCAATGCGGTGGCGGCCGACGGGAGCCTGGGCCTGCTGAGACGGCTGCTGCCGATGCTGCGGGCGGCGTTTCCGCGGACGTCGTTTCTCGTCCGGCTCGACGGGGGCTTTGCGACCCCGGAGGTCTTCGATTTCCTGGAGGCGGAACCGGGACTCGACTACGTGGTGGCGATGGGCAGGAACGCGGTGTTGGTGCGGCAGGCCGAATCCGCCCTGGCGGCGGCCCGCGCGCAGAGCGGGGCCAGCGGCCGAACCGAGCACGTCTATACCGACACCCGCTACGCGGCCCGCACGTGGAACCGCCAACGCCGGGTCGTGATCAAGGCCGAAGTGGTCCGGCATCCGGGCCGCGAGCCGCGGGACAATCCGCGCTTCGTCGTGACGAATCTCCCGCAGAATCCGCGCTTCGTCTACGAAAAGGTCTACTGCGCCCGCGGCGACGTCGAGAACCGGATCAAGGAGTTGCTGGACGGTCTGCAGATCGACCGCACGAGCTGCTGCCGGTTCCTGGCGAACCAGTTGCGCGTGTTGCTGACGGCTGCCGCCTACGTGCTCATGCAGGAACTGCGGCTGCGGGCGGCGCGAACCGGCTGTGCCCGCACCCAGGTGACGTGGCTGCGCAACCGGCTGCTGAAGCTCGGCGTGCACGTCGTCGGCTCCGTGCGCCGCATCGTCCTGCATCTGCCCCGGGGGACGCCGCATCTGAACGCATGGCGGCGCATCGCGCTGGCCCTCGGCGCCCGCGCCGGGTAGTCCGAAACCCGCGCAGCCCGTAGCCCGAACCGCACCGCCCGCGACGGCGGAGCCTTGCCTGAACCCGCCTGTCCGCAACCGCCGGGCCCGCGAACGACGCCTTCGATGACGGTTGCTCGCCCTCGGCGGTCCTGAATCCGTCTGTCCGCAACCGCCAGACCCGTGAAGGCTGTTCCACGCGTCGCGGCCCGCGCACCGACGCGTGTCCGAGACCCCGTTTCGTGGCCGAGCATGGCCCGTCGGGGCCTCATGCCCGACCTTCATGAATAATCCAGGTTAGGCTAACTTTAGCTTTAACCATCTCTTCCAGAACACGGAGCTGGCCTGCTCTGGCCATAGGAAGCATAATAACAGGAAGACTGGCCAGGGCTTCGTTAGTGCGCCATACTCGCGAGCGTTCCTCTATTACTCTTTCGTCCAGAGTGCGCGCTCTTTCTAAGCTTTCCACTGCCATTATGAACAGTGTCGTTTCGCGGAGGGTTCGGTTGGTTCTAAGTTCATAAACAGCAACAGCTAATGCAAGAACAGCGACCAAGAAACTCCATGGCGCGACTAAAGTGACCGCACGGTGAGTCTTACGGACGAGATCCCAAGCGTCGCGCGTTAATTTCCTATGAGTCTTACGGACAAGATCCCGAACGTCGCGCATTGATTTCCAAGCCACTACGCCCTCTCCACGTTGACCAGGAACGACTTGAACTCCGGGCACCGCGTGTTGGCGTCGCCGATGAACGGAGTGAGCAGGTTGGCCATCGAGCCCTGGGTCAGGCCCACGAAACCCCAGTGGACGGGGATGCCGACGGTCCAGACGATCTTGCCGTTGACGCGCAGCGGCTTGATGCGCTTGGTGACGATGGCCGTCCCCTGCACCGCGCCCCGCTTCGACCACACGCGCACCTGGCCGCCGTTCGGAATGCCCTTCTCTTCCGCGAGGCCCTCGGGCAGCTCGACGAAGAAGTCGGGCATCGCCTCGACCAGGTACGGCACGTTGCTCGTCACGAAGTGCTCGCGCTCGACGACGCGGTAGATGGTGCAGGCGTAGGGGAACTCGTCGTCCCCGGACGCCAGCGTCTCGCGCACGCCGTCGTACCAGCGGATGACCGGGTTGATCGGCACGTCGTCGTGGAGCGGGTTGGAAGTCGGACTCTCCACCGGCTCGTAGTGCTCCGAGAACGGGCCGTCGGCGAGGTGGTTGCTGAAGAGGCGCGCCACCCCTTCCTCGGTCATGATGAACGCCCCGGCCGCGTCGGGCGGAGTCGTCCGCCCGTAGTCGGGCACGTCGCCGATCCATTCGCGCCCGTTCCAGGCGATGCCGGCGCGGCTCTGGTCCCACGGCCTTCCGGCGGCGTCGGCCGACGCGCGGTTGTAGAGCACGCGGCGGTTGGCCGGCCAACTGAACGCCCAGTCGTGGTGCATGCCGAAGCCGGTGGGGTCGGCGGTGCCGCGCCGCCGCATCCGGTTGCCCGCCTCGGTGAAGCTGCCGGTGTAGATCCAGTTGCCGGCCGCCGTCGTCCCGTCGTCCCGCAGCTCGCCGAACGACGAGAGCTGCCGGCCGGTGGCGACCTCGCGACCGTTGATCTCCTGCACCAGCTCGACCATTCGACAACCCCATCGTAGACAACCCTAAATTGTCGTGTCAAGTCGGGGCGTTTCGGTGGGTGCACGTCAGATTTGTGAGGGGACCGCCATCGGGGGTGCAGGGCAGGGCGAGATCGGCCGACAACTTCAGTAGACCGACTGTTCACTGGAGGAGTCCGACCATGCCCGAGGAATCGATCGCCGCGCTCGAACAGCGCCGCGCCCACCTGTGCCGGCAGTTGGCCTCGATCGGCGAGATGCGTTCGGGGTCGCTGATGGCGCGTTGCCGGCGCTGCGGCAAGACCGGCTGCGGCTGCGCCCCGCCGGGGGAGGCACAGCGGGGTCCGGTGCTGTCGCTGACGCGCAAGGAGTCGGGGAAGACGGTGACCCGGATCATTCCGGCGCAGGCGGCGGAGCAAGCCTGGGCCGAGGCGGCCGAGTATCGGCGGTTCCGGCGCCTGTCGCAGGAGTTGATCGAAGCCAGCGACGCGCTGAGCGAGGCCCGGCTGCGGGCCGGGAGCGGGAGCGGGCGGGACCCCGCGGCGGCGGCAGCCGGCGCGGGAAAAAAGGGGGCTGCGAGAAGACGCTCACGGGCGAAATCGACGCCGAAATCGATGCCCTGGTAAGGTCGAAGACGGCCGGCGGCCCGGATTTCGAGGCCTTCGAGCAAGCCGTCCACCGGCGGGCGCTCGACACGGCCGCGCGGTCGGTCGAGCGCCGGCTGAACGCGGACCGCGCCGACCACCAGGATGCGATCGTGCGGTGCGCCTGCGGACGGAAGGCGCGCTACGCCGGCCGCCGTCCGAAGACGTTTCTGAGCGTGCTGGGGCCTCTGCGGCTGGAACGCGCCTGCTACCACTGCGACGCCTGCCGCACGGGCATCTGTCCGCGCGACCGGGCGTTGGGTCTGGAAGACACTTCGCTGTCGCCCGCCACCACGCGGATGGTGGGGGCGGCGGCGGCCGAGGTCAGCTTCGACAAGGCGGGCGAACTGGTGGGGGCATGCGCCGGGGTGCGGGTCGAGACCAAACAGGTCGAGCGCACGGCCGAGGCCCTGGGACGCCGGGTCGCCGCCGACGAACGCACCGTGACCGAGCCGGCGCCCGCCCCCGCGCCGACGATGTACCTGGGGCTGGACGGCACCGGCGTGCCGGTGCGCCCCTCCGAGGTCGAGGGCCGCCCCGGAAAGCAGCCGGACGGCTCGGCCAGGACCCGCGAGGTCAAGCTGGTCACCGTCCGGACGGCCGAATCGCGCGACAAACGGGGCCGGCCCGTGCGCGACCCCGGATCGGTCAGCTACAACGCCGCCGTCGAGAGCGTGGCCAGCCGCGACACCGACCCGCAGCCGTCCCCGTTCGCGCAACGGGTGTATCGCGAGGCGCAACGCCGCGGCTTCGACGCCGCCGAACGCCGCGTCGTCCTCGGCGACGGCGCCCCCTGGATCTGGAATCTGGCCGGCGAGCAGTTTCCATGCGCCACCGAAATCGTCGACGTCTACCATGCCAGGCAGCATCTGTCCGACGTGGCCAAGGCCCTCTACGGCCCCGGCACCGACCGCGCCGACGCCTGGGCCAGGCAGCGGCAGGACGAGTTGGACGCCGGACGGCTGCGCGCGATCGTGGCCGAACTGCGGTCCCACACCGAGACCACCGACGCCGCGCGCCGGTGCCTCGACTACGTGGTGCGCAACCGCCGCCGGATGCGCTATCCGCGGTTCCGCGCCCAAGGCCTGTGCGTCTCTTCGGGCGTGGTCGAGGCCGGCTGCAAGCGGGTCGTCGGCGCACGGTTGAAGCGCGCCGGCATGCGCTGGACCGTCGCCGGCGCCAACGCCATCATCGCCCTGCGCTGCTGCCGGCTCAGTGGCCGCTTCGAGGACTTCTGGGAGCGACGAGCCGCCAGAGCCGCCTGACGGTCCTCACAAATCTGACGTGCACCCGCCTGCGCTTCGCCTGCACCAGGAAGCGCCCGGCGGCGCCAGACGGCATCCGCGTCCGTCCGGTTGCCGAGCATGCCGGAACCGGACGGACGCGATCAGGGGCGATCCTGGGCGGAACCGTCCGACTTCTCACGGAGGGCATGATCCAGCAAAAGTCGAACGTCGCCATGAACCTTGTTGATGTTGTCGTTGAGCCTTTTTTCCGACTCGCGGGCATCCGCTCGGAGGTTCTCTTCGACCTTGTCGATGTCCGCCTTGAGTTTCCCTTCAACCTTGTTGACGTTCCCTTCGACCCTGTTGATGTCCGCCTTGAGGTTCCTTTCGACCCTGTCGATGTTCTTGCCGATCTTCGTGTGCGCTTCGCGGTTGTCGGTCCTGGACGCATGCCACGTCGCAAGGATCACGCCGAGAAGGACAACACCTACACCTATGATAGCCCAGACGTCCGCAGTCATTCCGCCACCTTCCGACTGCGCCGAAGCAGGAACGACCGAACCGAACAGCACGAACAGAACGACGTTGAACAGAGCCATCATTTTTTCCTCCCTTGATCCGAAGCCTACCGGAACCGGAACAGGATCGTCAACCCCCGGTTCCGGTTCTGGTAGACTGAGGAAAGGGAGGAACATGATGGAAGACTGGCAGATCGTGTTTGCACTCATTGTCCCCATTCTCGCGGTGGTGATCCCGTTGTTGGTTCACTTCAACAGCGTCAACCGCGGGGCACATACGAAGATCGGCGAGAACATCGACAGGGTCGAAGAGAACCTCCGAGCGAATGCCCGCGAGTCGGAAAAAAGGCTCAACGACAACATCAACAAGGTTCATGGCGACGTTCGACTTTTGCTGGATCATGCCCTCCGTGAGAAGTCGGACGGTTCCGCCAAGGATGCCCGTGGCCAGGATTCTCACGCCGCGTCGGTCTCGGGAGCGCCCGCGCCGCCGCCGGAGGACGGCCGCGTGAGCAATCGCTCGTAGGCCGCGGCCGTCCGTGCGAGATACGACTCGCGATTGTATCGCGCGGCGGCGAGCGCCTGCGCCGCCGCCGCCAGTCTCTCCCGTTCGGCCGGATGGTCGATGAGCCGGGCCAGTCCGGCGGCGAGCGCTCCCGCTTCCGGCGGCACGAGCAGGGCGGTGCCGGCATCGAGCACCTGGGTGTGCGTTCGCAGGTCGGTCGCCACGATCGGCCGTCCCGACCGCAGATAGGAGTAGATCTTCAGGGGCGTGTTCGTGCCGCTCGTCCGCGGGGACACCAGAACGTCGCAGGCGGCCAGGAAGGCGGGAATCTCGTGCGCCGGACGCTGCCCGGCAAAGATCAGCGGGCTGCCGGCCGTCCCGGCCCGCCGCCGCGCGTCCTCGACCTGATCCCGCGTGCCGCCGACGACGAGGACGCGGGCGCGGGGATGCGTGCCGCCGAGCACGGCCGCCGCGTCGAACAGCAGATCGAGCCCTTGGTAAGCCTCGAAGGTGCCGGTGTACAGCACCACCGGCTGGCCGGGGCGCAGGCCGTAGCGCGCCCGCAACTCGGCTGGCGGGAACGAACCGCCGCATCGACGTCGCCGCCCATCACGTTCTCGATCAGGGACGCGCGGTCCCCTGCCCCGAGGGCGACGGCGGTGTCCTGCAGTTCCTGGCAGATGGTGATGACGACCCGCGAGCGGGTGATCATCGCCGTCTCGATGCGCTCGAACAGCCGCCGGACCAGGCCGGACCGGGTGTAGCCGAAGTTGCCGAGCTGCTGGGGCAGGCTGGAGTGCATGTCGTACAGGTGAGGCACGCGCAGCCGCTTTGCCAGCCACAGGCCGAGCACTCCGGCTTCTTCGTGGGAGTGGATCGCATCGTACCGGCGGGTGCGCGCCAGCCGCGCCGCGGTGACGGCCAGCAGCAGGTCGAGCAGGATCTTGACCGCCGAAGGGCCGATGCGGACGCCGCGCACGAACGGCGGCCTGGGGCAGCGGAAGATCTCGAGACGCGGGATCCGCACGTCCCGGCCGAACGGGTAGGTCACCAGATCCACCCGGTAGCCAAGCTCGCAGAGCGCCCGGATGCGATGGTACTCGCTGAACGGGGTTCCGCGCGGCTCGAAGAACGGCTCCGGGGCGAGCATCAGGATCCGCGCCGGGGGTTTCGCATTTCTTTCGGCGGGCACGGTGGGGCAGGGATGACTTTCGGTCCGCGCGGGTGTATTCCACCAAAGATCGCCCGCGTCAGGGCGTGTCGAGCGACGTTGGAGCGAGTGTATCACGGGGCGTCCGGGGGGATCAGCACCCCGCGTCGCGAGCGGTAACTTGTGTCAGCCAGAAAACCCCCCGTGCAGGCGGGAGATCTGGGGCAGACTTGCACAATTTTCAGGCGATTTCCATCACGAATCGGTCGTGCCGACCGCATCCGGCGACGTGCGGGCGACGATCGGCAAGGAAATCAACCCGCATACCCGGTGCGCAGGCATGGGGGAGCGTTGCCGTCTTGCGACGGGTTCAGCGCCAGCCTGATTTTCAGGGGAACCGGCCGCTCAAGCGGCGGCGCGTCGTCGTTTGCGTTCCCGCTTCTGCAGAATCGACCCGATGCGATGCAGGTTGGCGGCCAGCACCGACAGCGCAACCGTTCGCGCAAAGCCGTCGGCGCCATGACTGCGCACCCGGTCGAGGCCCCGATGCTCCAACCCGTTGATGGCTGACTCGATCGCCGGATGCGCACGACGCGCCGCCACGAAGGACTCCTCCGCTTCCCGTTCCCGGTTGGCCTGCGAACGATACCCGCGTCCCGGCAGCGCGTTGACGTCGAGCAGCGCATCGAGTTGCACCCGGTTGTCGGGATTGTAGAAGCCCCGGTCGAAGCTGCAGGCCCGCAACTTCGGATACCGTGCCTGCGCTTCCTGCACCATCGGCACCGCAACGTCGACGTCCTCCCCCTCCCACAGGATCCGGTGGTGAAGGATGAATTGATACTGATCCTCGATGAGAGCGACAGGAACCCCGAGTTCCACCGGCGTGCCCGCCTTGCCTTTGGAGACCCAGCGCGTGTGCTCCTCGAAAATGGAAAAGACCTTCTCCGCGTGAGGAATCGTCTCGCCACGCACAAGCCGCCGCTCCACATGATCAATCTGGCGCCGGGCGTGAACGACAAAGCCTTCGATGCAGCGGCAGGCGCATTCCGAGGCGCCCCGGCTCCGCAACGCGTCGACCGTTTCCACCGCCCGCCCGACCAGCACCCGGCAACGGTCCAGATACGCCGCGACCCGTTCCGGGTGCTGTTTCGCCCGACGCGTCGCACGCACCCGGTGGAACAGCTTTCCGACCTCTCGGGTCAGGTGCCGCCACTGACGCCAACTCCCCACCGCGTATTGCTCGCCCGCCCGCCCCGTCTCCCGCAGCAGACACCGCATCGCGTCCCACAACAGGCTGACGTCGGTCGGGTAATGCACGTCGGTTTCGACCACGAACGAGTCACACCGCCCGCGCAACGGCTCGCCAGGCTTTTTTTCGCGACCTTGTGCCCGCTCTCCACCACCAGTTGCCCGACCGCCGACAACAACTCCGGCGTCAACAGAGACACGTTGTCGGCCACGGTCTGGTACTCGTACCGTGTCCTGTCGGCGAAGTCGCTGTGCCCCAGGAACTCGCGGATCTTCCCGTGGTGGTTCGCCAGGTCGTGGAGGCGGTCGAAGTCGCAGCCCAGCCCCTGTTTCAGGACGGCCAGCACCAGGATCTGCCACAGGTCCATTCCGGGACGCCCGACCGTGCGGTCGGTATCGGGAAGAACGTGTTCGTCCAGCAGCGCAAACAATCGCTCGCGCAATGCCTCGTCCGACCAGATGTGCTGAAGCCCTTTCAGCACTGCCGGGATGTCGTCCCGCGACTTCGGGTCGATTTGAATCTTGTCGATCGGCACCTGACCGATCTGGAACTGCCGCTTCTGGATTTCTCTCATGGGGTCAATACCGCGAAGAATCGCCCGAACGGGTCGGAAATCGTGTGTTGCGCCTGCAAGAATACCACATTCAAGCGAGCTTCGTCACCTGAATCCGCGATAAAGTCTTGTAAATCAATCAGTTACGGGTTTTCTGGCTGACACTAGCTAGCGGCCGCCGAGCAACGCTTCCAGAAGTTCGATCAACGCCCAGGCACCGAGCGGCAGCACCAAGGCCTTCAGTATCGGTTGCTGCGTCCAGGACACGAAGGCGCCGTCCCGGCGCGACCGGATGTACTCCATGACGTTCTCGATCTCGGTCGCCTCGCCGACTTCCGCGCCGAGCCGCGCCTCCCGCAGCCGGTCGAGAACCGCCTCTCGCGCGTGCGACGCCTCCCGCTGGAACTCTACCGCTATGAACAGGATGTAGACGGCGAGTCCGACGTGGAACACGATGAGCGGCGCCGTCCAGTTCCATCCCTCGAAAATCGTGCTGCGCGAGAGCAGCAACAGCACCATCAGTATCAGCGGCAGCACGACGACCGGGCCAATCAGATCCGTGCAACGGACCAGCAGGTCCATGCTCCAACGCCCGCAGATCGCCGCCTCGCTCTGCATGCTGTCCCGCTCTATCTTGCCGCCGGTGACGTCGAAGCGGCCGACCGCGCGGATGAACGCCAGCCACATGCTGAGCGTGTCGCGACAGTAGGAAATGGCCCAGAAGACCATGATCGGCAGTATCCACTCGACGCATCCGGGAGCTGTCACCGCCTGTCCGAGCAACGGTTGCTCAAGCCGCACGTTCGCGAAATACGTCTCTCTGAGCAACCATCCCACGCAGAAGACGGCGGCGATCCTCATGGAACGCCACCACCATCGGCTGTAGCGCCACAATTCCGACCACAGGTCCGCCGCCTCCTTGAATCGCTTGTCGTCGAAACGTGCGATCTCGTACTTCCACGTCGAAACGAGCCCTGGGCACCGCCACGACAAGATGGCCCGGACGACAGTCTCCCTGTCCCACCGCCACGGCCGGACGGCCCGGACGACGGTCCTCTTGTCCCCCCACCGCGACAGGACGGCGTTCTTTACCCTTGTACAAAATTCCTGGCCAGCGGCAGGTATCGCCTTTCGCCCGCAATCCGGTTCCTCTTTTTGCAGACGGTCGGCGACGTGAAACAGGGCATGCCGCATCCGTCCACCGGCGAACAAGACGACGGCTACGGCGAAGTAGATCGTGGTGATTTGCAACGTGACCATCGGCACGGCACTGACGCCGTCGAACAACGGTCCGGGTTCCTGGTGCGGAAGCCAGGACTGAACGACCACGAACAGGGCCACCGCCACCACCACCGCGGAAATCGCGACAAACCCGTACACCCAACTGCGGGCGTGCGCCGTCTCCTCCCACTGACGCATGAGCATGTCTAGCGCGAAGACCGCCAGCACCGCCAACGGCGTCAGCAGAGAGGCCGTCTCCCTCCAGTCGCGCTCCCTACCAGTCGCCCTCCTCCGGGTTAGGCGAATTGAGCGGGACGACGCCAGTCCGTGATATCTCGAACAACCGCGGCTCGGGCGCATTTTGAACCTCCAAGTTGAGTGCCTGCTGAACCGCGGCGAACAAGGCCGCCTGGTACGAATCCCGAAAGGTGACCGTCGGTTCCGAACGCCGCCACAGCCCGTAAGCGGATCCGACGATCAGGTTCCATGTCCGCCGACGGACGGCGGACGTGAGCAGCCGCGCATCCATGTCGGTAGTGAAGAACACGACACCGGGGTGGCGTTCACGCAATGCCTGCAAGATCAGCAGCTTGTCGTAGGGGTCGTTGCCGAGCACCCCGATCGCTACCAGCGACGCATTGGATCCGTCTCTCGGCAAACGGTCTGACAGGCGCCGAACGTAATCGAGCTGCGCCGCACCGAAGGGCTGCTCGAAGCCGCCGCCCGACGAGAACGGAATGGCGCGCGCGCGATCCGCGGCGGCCGTATCCCCCGATGCCGTTTCTTCCTGGCGGGCCGGGCCCTCGACACTAAGCGATTCACCGTCGACGCCCTTGAGGTATCCGTATTTGGTGATTTGGATCTTGCACCCTTCCGGCTTAAGGACCCGCTCGGCGGCGTGCTTGGCTACTCCGCCGAGCAGGCGCCCATACAGGGTGTCCTGCTCGGACACGATCGCCACCTGCGGGCTGTTTCCTTTCACTTTGCAAGCGCCGCGGTTCACCAGTTCCCGCAAGATGGCCTTCAGGACGCGGCCATCGTCCGCGATGGTCGAATGGAACGACGTCACGCCCAGTTTGCTGGTGACGTAGGCCGCACTTTCGCTCCCGGCGGCGCTGCACTCGGCGTCGGCGGGCGGGCAGAGCCGCTCGACCGGTATCGTGGCCCGGGACGAGAAAACTCGGAGTACGGCTCGCGCGTTCTGGGCCTTGGACTTGAGGGAACCGAAGTCCTGTTCCTCCTTCTGCGCGATCTTCTGGAGAAAACCCTTGACTACCGGTGGCGTTTCCGCGGGCTCTTCGAACATCTCCTTGAGAACGCCCGAACTCGGCGGCCCCAGCAGAACAGTGGTCGGGTTTCCGGAATCCAGACACCGCCGGTTGAGTGCCGCGACGAGCGCGGACACCTTGTGCAGGGGATACAGGATGAAATCCTCCGCATTCAGCCAGAACACCGCGACCGATGCCCAACGGTTCTGTTCGGTTCCCACCGCCGGCTCGTATGTCTCGTACGCCACGAGCGTCGGATCATTGGGCAGGCCGGTCGCCGTGGTGGCGGAAAAATCCTGGAACGGAGGGGCGCGAAAATAGCGCAGGCGCGTCTCGTCGCTCGGCACGAAATTCTTGTGCGTGAGGGCGGTCACCATGGCGTGCCGCTGGCGGCGGCGCGTCTCGCGGTCGTTGGAATACGGTGTGCCGGGCATCATGACAAGCAGGCGGAGGACATCCCGGTCGCAGACCACCGCATTGGTAATGAAGGGAATGGATTCCCGCGTCCGGTCGGCGGCGTTCCAGTGCACGTAGACGGCATGCAACGGGTCCTGCCACAACTGCGCGAACGGGAACTGCCGGTGTTGTGGCACCTCCAGGACGGTCGACGAGTTCGACGGTCGTTGCGATTCCAAGGGCACATCGAAGTACAGGGCGCTGCCCCACGCACCCGCTACTAGCCTGGATTATTCATGAAGGTCGGGCATGAGGCCCCGACGGGCCATGCTCGGCCACGAAACGGGGTCTCGGACACGCGTCGGTGCGCGGGCCGCGACGCGTGGAACAGCCTTCACGGGTCTGGCGGTTGCGGACAGACGGATTCAGGACCGCCGAGGGCGAGCAACCGTCATCGAAGGCGTCGTTCGCGGGCCCGGCGGTTGCGGACAGGCGGGTTCAGGCAAGGCTCCGCCGTCGCGGGCGGTGCGGTTCGGGCTACGGGCTGCGCGGGTTTCGGACTACCCGGCGCGGGCGCCGAGGGCCAGCGCGATGCGCCGCCATGCGTTCAGATGCGGCGTCCCCCGGGGCAGATGCAGGACGATGCGGCGCACGGAGCCGACGACGTGCACGCCGAGCTTCAGCAGCCGGTTGCGCAGCCACGTCACCTGGGTGCGGGCACAGCCGGTTCGCGCCGCCCGCAGCCGCAGTTCCTGCATGAGCACGTAGGCGGCAGCCGTCAGCAACACGCGCAACTGGTTCGCCAGGAACCGGCAGCAGCTCGTGCGGTCGATCTGCAGACCGTCCAGCAACTCCTTGATCCGGTTCTCGACGTCGCCGCGGGCGCAGTAGACCTTCTCGTAGACGAAGCGCGGATTCTGCGGGAGATTCGTCACGACGAAGCGCGGATTGTCCCGCGGCTCGCGGCCCGGATGCCGGACCACTTCGGCCTTGATCACGACCCGGCGTTCGCGCTTCCACGTGCGGGCCGCGTAGCGGGTGTCGGTATAGACGTGCTCGGTCCGGCCGCTGGCCCCGCTCTGCGCGCGGGCCGCCGCCATGGCGGATTCGGCCTGCCGCACCAACACCGCGTTCCTGCCCATCGCCACCACGTAGTCGAGTCCCGGTTCCGCCTCCAGGAAATCGAAGACCTCCGGGGTCGCAAAGCCCCCGTCGAGCCGGACGAGAAACGACGTCCGCGGAAACGCCGCCCGCAGCATCGGCAGCAGCCGTCTCAGCAGGCCCAGGCTCCCGTCGGCCGCCACCGCATTGCCCGGCCGCAGCACCGCCGCGCACAGATACTGCTCCGTCTCGTCGTTGAAGGTCAGGAACGCGAGCAGCGGCAGATAACACCAGCCGCCGTAGTGTCCGTTGAAGAACGAAAGCTGTTGTGCGCCATGCGTCAGGTCGTCGGTCGGGTCCAGATCGATGGTGATGCGCCGCACCCGCCGCCCCAGCCGGCGCCGGTGCCGCTCGATGACGCTCGCCGCCAACTCCCGCGCCATGCGATAGAGCGCGCCGCGGCCCGGGCTGTTCTCGAACCGCGAGATCGTCGGTTGCGACGCCAGCGGCGCGCCGGCCACCGGGTCCCGTCCGAGCAGCAGCTTGTGAACGGGGTCGTCGGCCAGATCGTCGGCATCGTTGCCGTCGGGGTGGCCGCACGCGATGCCGAAGATCCGCTGCCCGACCAGTTCCGCGAGCGTGTGCCGAATCTTCTCCGGGTCGCGCCGGTCGGCGAGACAGCGGGCAAACGTCTTGACGAGGCCGTACACGCGCTCGGCCGCCTTGAGGAGAACGGCTCCGCCGTCGGAGCTGGCGTGCTCGCGGTCGAAGGTGGCGACGAGGGGCTTGTCGAACAGTTCCGGGAACAGGACAGTCTGTGGTATCGTGTCGGTCGTCACGCAGGGGCCTCCGTGGTGGTGAAAATGCCTGTTGCCACTGCGATTTTACCGCGCGGAGGCCCTTGTGTCTCTCCCGGATCGGCACCCCCGGTGAATAATCCAGGCTAGGGCCACTACCACTGCGAACGGAGCCCAGGACGGCGCGTTCTCGGTTTCGGTGATCATCGCTCTTCATCCCGCGCGATCCGCTACCGCACCATGACGTTGGCGTCACGGTTTCCTGTGACATTGGCCATCGTGACGTCACGAGCCATGCCGAACTCCAGCGCAACGTACCACACGGCCACGACGCCCGCAATACTTTTCGACCAGGGCGCACGTCAGCCGCTCGTCCGCGGGGACACCAGAACGTCGCAGGCGGCCAGGAAGGCGGGAATCTCGTGCGCCGGACGCTGCCCGGCGAAGATCAGCGGGCTGCCGGCCGTCACCGCCCGCCGCCGCGCGTCCTCGACCTGATCCTGCGTGCCGCCGACGACGAGGACGCGGGCGCGCGGATGCGTGCCGCCGAGCACGGTCGCCGCGTCGAACAGCAGATCGAGCCCTTGGCAGGGCTCGAAGGTGCCGGTGTAGAGCACCACCGGCTGGCCGGGGCGCAGGCCGTAGCGCATCCGCAGATCGGCCGGCGGGAACGAACCGCCGCCTTCGACGTCGCCGCCCATCACGTTCTCGATCAGGGACGCGCGGTCCCCTGCCCCGAGGGCGACGGCGGTGTCCTGCAGTTCCCGGCAGATGGTGATGACGACCCGCGAGCGGGCGATCATCGTCGTCTCGATGCGCTCGAACAGCCGCCGGACCAGGCCGGACCGGGTGTAGCCGAAGTTCCCGAGCTGCTGGGGCAGGCTGGAGTGCATGTCGTACAGGTGGGGCACGCGCAACCGCTTCGCCAGCCACAGGCCGAGCACTCCGGCTTCTTCGTGGGAGTGGATCGCATCGTACCGGCGGGTGCGCGCCAGCCGCGCCGCGGTGACGGCCAGCAGCAGGTCGAGCAGGATCTTGACCGCCGAGGGGCCGATGCGGACGCCGCGCACGAACGGCGGCCTGGGGCAGCGGAAGATCTCGAGCCGCGGGATCCGCACGTCCCGGCCGAACGGGTAGGTCACCAGATCCACCCGGTAGCCGAGCTCGCAGAGTGCCCGGATGCGGTGGTACTCGCTGAACGGGGTTCCGCGCGGCTCGAAGAACGGCTCCGGGGCGAGCATCAGGATCCGCGCCGGGGGTTTCGTATTTCTTTCGGCGGCCACGGTGGGGCAGGGATGACTTTCGGTCCGGCGCGGGTGTATTCCACCGAAGATCGCCCGCGTCAGGGCGTGTCGAGCGACGTTGGAGCGAGTGTATCACGGGGCGTCCGGGCGCCTGCCGGCGCTCGCGGGCCTTCGCGTCCTGCCCGTTGGCCACCGCGGGCGGTGATCGCCTGGCAGGCCGGCGGCTTAATTTTGAGCGATGCATCAGCCGCGAGATGTGATACGATGCCTGCATGACGGAGCTGCAGGGCGTGCTGACCAGCGCGGGGCTGGTGGCCGTGCTCATGGGGCTGATCTGGCGGATGTTCGTGCACTTTGACGCGAAGAACGAGCAGGCGCACGCGGCCATCGACGACCGCGCCGAGCGGCGAGCCGAAGCGCAACGGGCCGCGCTGGAATCCATCGCGCGCGACGTGTCGTTCCTGGCCGGCCGGCCGGCCGAAAGCGACCGGCAGGCCGAACGCGCCACTGGCGGGTGTTTCGTGCATTTCGACGCGAAGTCTTGTTACACGAGCTGATGACACTGGCCCCACGCGAAGGGAGGATCCACGATGACCAAGGTCGCCCATCCGCTTCGATTCGCGTTGGCACTTCTCACCGCGGTCGCTATCCCGATGCCGCTCCTGGCTCAGTCCGACTGTCATGTCGACGAGCTATCCCGGGACGACGACGGCGGACAGCGCCGGCTTGCAGTCAGGGGCGACACAGGCTGGCAGTTCTTCAGGCCAAGCGCCGACGCCCTCACGCATGCCATCGAAGTGGGCGGACTCCAGGAGCTGTGCGTGGCCTGGGAGGCGCCACCGTACCAGAGAAGAAGTCGCCAGATCGTTTACGTCAGCACCCAATACCTCGACGACAACCAGCCGATTTGGCTGGTCCGCAACAATCAGGCTGTCGGTATTCCGTTCCTCGGGAGGCTGCTTGGCGACTGGAGTCGCGAAGCGGACGCTTCGGGCACCGACCCTGACCAAGCCTTCAAGGAGTTTCACCATCTCTCCGGCGATCCCGACGCCGCCCGGTGGAAGAACCTTATCGACTGGCACAACACATCGGCTTGGCTGCCCAATCAGGCGAGCTATGAGTTGGTGCGTGTCGCAATCGACTTGGCCGGCCTTCCCTACGGTACGGAGCGGCTGCTAATGCTTCAGGGAAATCGGCCGCTCACGTCGTGGATACCGTTCACGACCCATGTCCCGTCCAAACAGGACGAGCTCCGTGTCGCGGTTTCCTACAGCGGCGATCTCGAAGGATCCGGGCCACGTGTCTACCAGTACGTGTTCGAAGCTCGGTAGATGACCATGCCTGGCGCCAGGATCGAGACCGTCTGGACAATACTGAACGTGTTCGTTCCGCTCGTCCCGCGGGGACACCAGGATGTCGCAGGCGGCCAGGAAGGCAGGAATCTCGTGCGCCGGGCGGGGACTGGTGCCGTGCTCATGGAGCTGAGCTGGCGGGTGTTTCGTGCATTTCGACGCGAAGTCCTTGCCTACATGAGCTGATGACGCTGGCCCACGCGAAGGGAGGATCCACGATGACCAAGGTCAAACGCTGCGCCCATCCGCTTCGATTCGCGCTGGCGTTTCTCACCGCGGTCGCTATCCCGATGCCGCTCCTGGCTCAGTCCGACTGTCATGTCGACGAGCTATCCCGGGACGACGACGGCGGACAGCGCCGGCTTGCAGTCAGGATCGACACAGGCTGGCAGTTCTTCAGGCCAAGCGACGACGCCCTCACGCATGCCATCGAAGTGGGTGGACTCCAGGAGCTGTGCATGGCCTGGGAGGCGCCACCGTACGATGGAAGAAGGCGCCAGGTCGTCTACATCAGCACCCAATACCGCGACGACCAGCCGATTTGGCTGATCCGTCGCAATCAGGTTGCCGGTATTCCGTTCATCGGGAGGCTGCTTGGCGACTGGAGTCGCGTAGCGGACGCTTCGGGCACCGACCCTGACCAAGCCTTCAGGGAGTTTCACCATCTCTCCGGCGATCCCGACGCCGCCCGGTGGCAGAACCTTATCGACTGGCACAACACATCGGGTTGGCTGCCTAATCAGGCCAGCTATGAGTTGGTGCGTGTCGCAATCGACTTGGCCGACCTTCCCTACGGTACGGAGCGGCTGCTGACGCTTCGGGGAAGGCGGTCGTTCACGTCGTGGATACCGTTCATGACCTATGCCCCGTCCAAACAGGACAAGCTCCGTGTCGCGGTTTCCTACAGTGGTGATCTCGAAGGCCTCGGGCCGCGTGTCGACCAGTACGTGTTCGAAGTTCGGTAGCTGACCATGCCTGGCACCAGGATCGAGACTGTCCGGACAATACTGAACGCCTTTCTCGGCCTGTTCACTCAACCGTTCGAACAGGACCTGAGAGCCTCGGTGCAGGCCGCCGCCACTGCGATTTCACTGGCCGGACTAGAAGGTTTGGCGCTGCTGGTCAGCGGCGGAAGCCGTACGGCGTTGGAGATCGGCGGCTCCAGTTTGGTGCTCGTCCTCGTCTGGATGGCCGTGACCGCTGTCGTCACGAAAGCCGAGCGTCGGGTGCTGGCGATCGCGCGCAATCTCGGTGTCGTGTCCTTCTGGATCGCGGCCACGCTGGTGTTCATCTTCGCTGTGGAGTTTTTCTTTCCTGGTCCTTTCAATCAGGGAATCCGCTTCCAGAGCGTGTCGGTCGTGCTCCTGGTCCTGGTTCCCGTGCACATGTTTCGTAACTTGCCCATCGGCTCGGCGTCTTGGATGACCTTGTTCCTCTGGTTTAGCACGATCACTTTGGCCGGAATAGCCATCAACTGACGTACGGGACGCCCGGCGAAGGGATGTCCGGGCGGAGCTCCAACGAGTGACGGGCGGGGGCAGGCGGCCAGGAAGGCGGGAATCTCGTGCGCCGGACGCTGCCCGGCGAAGATCAGCGAGCTGCTGACGGTCACCGCTCGCCGCCCATCACGTTCTTGATCAGGAACGCGCGGTCCCCCGCCCCGAGGGCGACGGCGGTGTCCTGCAGTTCCCGGCAGATGGTGATGACGACCCGCGAGCGGGTGATCATCGCCGTCTCGATGCGCTCGAACAGCCGCCGGACCAAGCCGGACCGGGTGTAGCCGAAGTTGCCGAGCTGCTGGGGCAGGCTGGAGTGCATGTCGTACAGGTGGGGCACGCGCAACCGTTTCGCCAGCCACAGGCCGAGCACTCCGGCTTCTTCGTGGGAGTGGATCGCGTCGTACCGGCGGGTGCGCGCCAGCCGCGCCGCGGTGACGGCCAGCAGCAGGTCGAGCAGGATCTTGACCCCCCGAAGGGCCGATGCGGACGCCGCGCACGAACGGCGGCCTGGGGCAGCGGAAGATTTCGAGCCGCGGGATCCGCACGTCCCGGCCGAACGGGTAGGTTACCAGATCCACCCGGTAGCCGAGCTCGCAGAGCGCCCGGATGCGGTGGTACTCGCTGAACGGGGTTCCGCGCGGCTTGAAGAACGGCTCCGGGGCGAGCATCAGGATCCGCGCCGGGGGCTTCGCATTTTGTGTTCGGGACATCCACCCCTCCGCGTTCCCGCTCTTCCGGGACAGCATAACAGGGGTGCGATCCTTAAAGCAACAGTATTGGGGCTAACGGTTCCATTCGTCGCTGTTCAGGGCGACCACCCTATATGACCAACAGTCTCAGTCTCGCCGGTCCAGTTTACGATTCGTTCACAGGGGATCTCGGGAAACGCATCAGGATCGCTTGTGACGACGCCGAATACCTGAGAGTCCAGAGGGGCAGAAATTGTGCCCTGCCGTGGTGTGGGCAGACTGTCTGCTCTTTTGAGCAGGTGGCCCTTAAGCTCATCGATAAGCTCATCGATTACATCAGCTTCAGCGAGAATTTCCAAACTTTCTGGCAACGAGTGGATGTCAGGTACTGGTTCGCCACCCCGGTCGCCAGTGGCTACCCTGGCTGGCTCGATCACGTAGTACTCTCCATCGAGATTTGAACCTATACTCACGTTCCCATCTTCTTCAAAAACATCCTGAAAAACATCATCTTGCTGGCTCTCGTTCAGATGATTTAACTCGTGGAAACAGCGGACATCGGCTGTTCGAGCCTCCGTTGGATCGAGGAAGGCGTCAGTCGAGAGTCGGATCCAAGAGAAGAAGCCGAAGCGGTGGTATTTGCCGACATTCAGTGCATGCGTCTCGAACTCTTGGCCACCGGCGACGGGCGGCAAGACAACGGTGAACCATGCCACCAGCAACGGAACTAGAGATGACGCTCGCGTCGAATTCATGGGAACAACTCTGGGGACAACCTGTTCAACGTACGAAGCAAACTCACCACTCCCAACAGGATCGACGGCACCTTGAACCCACCGAACAAATAGTCTTGCTCCGTATGCATCCGCGCAACCGCGACATAGCAAATCATAACTATGTACGCACTGAAGATTGTAAATAGGGTGAGATAGTACCTAAACGAGCTCACTGATCCGTCTAACACTGCCGTTGGCCAAGTCGCAAGAAGGGCTACGAAGAGATACGGCGTTGATCCAACCAATGCACACAGCCATCGAACGGACGCACTCGGAACAGTGAAGACGATCATCTGGCTACGGTGATGCTTCTTTCGTAGAAAACAATCGCACTCCGGTACAAGATCGGAGACTGGGCCTTCTCGCTTGGATGGTTTAACTGGCGCCGCCGCGCCCAGAGACCAGCGACCGTATCGCTTCATCATCTCGCCGAGCGTACTCGCTCGTCGGGGCGCTGTCAAGTGGAGCAGCCACCACAAGAAGATGCCGGCTGATGGGTTCCGCCCCGCTACGGCACGGCCGGTTGTCACTGCGCCCGGCCGGATGACCGTGCGCCGGACGCTGTCCGGCGAAGATCAGCGGGCTGCCGGTCGTCACCGCCCGCCGCCGCGCGTCCTCGACCTGATCCCGCGTGCCGCCGACGACGAGGACGCGTGCGCGGGGATGCGTGCCCGCCGAGCACGGCCGCCGTGTCGAACAGCAGATCGAGCCCCTGGCAGGGCTCGAAGGTGCCGGTGTACAGCACCACCGGCTGGCCGGGGCGCAGGCCGTAGCGCGCCCGCAATTCGGCCGGCGGGAACGAACCGCCGCCTTCGACGTCGCCGCCCATCACGTTCTCGATCAGGGACGCGCGCAGTTCAGCCGGGATGCAGCGCCCGTCGAATGCAGCGGGGATTTCGCCACGGGCTGCTTGGGCGCCGGCAACGAAAAGGAACGCTACGCCGAGGGTGGACAGAGTCATGTTCGTTTCTCGTCGTTCCAGTTTGTCCGAGCAACCCCGCCACCCGCGACAACACTACCGTAAACAACCCAAATTGCCGTGTCAAGTCGGGGCGTTTCGGTTCGGTTCAGATTGTCGCCAACCCCTTTGCGCCCGGCCGGATGACCGGCGGCACGAGCAGGGCGGTGCCGGCATCGAGCACCTGGGTGTGCGTTCGCAGGTCGGTCGCCACGAGTTGCCGAGCTGCTGGGGCAGGCTGGAGTGCATGTCGTACAGGTGGGGCACGCGCAACCGCTTCGCCAGCCACAGGCCGAGGACTCCGGCTTCCTCGTGGGAGTGGATCGCGTCGTACCGGCGGGTGCGCGCCAGCCGCGCCGCGGTGACGGCCAGCAGCAGGTCGAGCAGGATCTTGACCGCCGAGGGGCCGATGCGGACGCCGCGCACGAACGGCGGCCTGGGGCAGCGGAAGATCTCGAGCCCCGGGATCCGCACGTCCCGGCCGAACGGGTAGGTCACCAGATCCACCCGGTAGCCGAGCTCGCAGAGCGCCCGGATGCGGTGGTACTCGCTGAACGGGGTTCCGCGCGGCTCGAAGAACGGCTCCGGGGCGAGCATCAGGATCCGCGCCGGGGGCTTCGCATTTCTTTCGGCGGCCACGGCGGGGGGCAGGGATGACTTCGGTCCGGCGCGGGTGTATCCACCAAGCCCGCCCGCATCAATGCGTGTCGAGCGACATTGGCACGAGTGTATCACGGGGCGTCCGGGCGCCTGCCGGCGCTCGAGGGCCTCGAAATCCTGCCGGTTGGCCGCCGCGGGCGGTGCTCGCCTGGCAGGCCGGCGGCTTACTTCTTGAGCGAAGCATCAGCCACGAGATGTGATACACTCACATCGACTGCTGCGACCCGTCGTCACGTGTCGTGCCCATCGCCATGCCGTCAGTGTAGAATAGCAGAGCCGTCGTGTCGATCCCGGAATGCCCGACTTTCACCACGGGCTGTTACGGCTCTTCTGCCCTCACCTTTATCCGAACCCTTGCCGCCACTGTGCCGCCGTCGCTGGTTGCTGCAATCCACGGTGATTCTCCTTGACAGCTCGACGCGTTTTTGCACGTGAGTGGAATGTCGACGTCGCCGTACAGAAGCGAGGCGACCAGATCGTCGGGGTCCGGCCAGTCTAGTTCATAGACGTGCATGGAGACACCGTTGATGGTTTCGACACCGATGGCCTCGCAGATCACGCTGGTAGAATAGGTATAGGAAGCGTACTTCCTCGCGTTGTCCGGAATGGCCCTCTGTGCCGTGCAACGCTCGTCGTTATAGTACCAGCAGTTCGGTTTCGGGTTCCTCCTTGTGCACGACTGCCATTGCTTCTTGTTGTCTATGAGTTTGTGGCCGGCGAACTGGTCGGCGTCTCGAACGCCTCCGGCGTTCGAGACGACCCCCCAGTTTCCCCAGCCGTTGCCGTAGTCATCCGGCCAGTGAGCCCCGGAGCACTCCACGTTGACGTCTCCCGGCACTCGGCGTTGGTCGTTGTAGAAGTCGACGACCACCCGGCACTCGGCGATGGCATCTGCCGGGATGGACAACAACACGACGGCGGCCACGACGAGACCAACGACCAGGCGCGACACCGAGCGGAATTGCGTGCGCATTTCCTCCTCCTTTCTCATGGACTGTTTGAATTCGACCGCGGACCGTTTCATCATTCACGATCCACGCATCCGATGGTTCCCGCCGCTCGTGCCCCCCACTCACGGCAGCGTGAGGACGACATCCTCCTGCTCCCCCGGGGCGATCGTGATGGTCGTCGGAGCCGAACGCCGACCGTCGAGTTCCGCCTGAAGATATATCGGGATGTTGGGCACCAAACCATGAAGTGCAAACTCGCCGCCGGCGGCGGTCAGCAGCCGGCCGCCGACGAACCCTTCAAGGATGCCCGACTCCACCAAGTCGGGGTACGTCGCGCTCACGAGCGCCCCGGTCACCGCGGCTCCCGCCGCGTCTTGGACGTGGCCCGTCGCCCGAGCTTCCCGTAGCAGGCTGATCGGGGCGACGTGATCCTTGCCGCTTTCGACGGTGATGCTGCCGATATACGGTGCGAAGCCCGCCGAACGCGCCGTCACCAGCGCCGGCCCCGGCGGCAGGTCGTCGACCGTGAACGCGCCGTCCTCGGCGTTCACCGTGTGCGACACGAAGTTCCCGGGGTGCTGGACCATCACGGTGACGATGGCCGTCAGGGGCTGGTTGTTCACTCGGGCGCTCACGGTGCCTCGGACGATCGCCGGCGGCACGAGCTCCACCCGCAATGAAGTTACGCTGGGCGACCACTTCCGGCGGGCGACGCCGAAATCATCTCCCGCGGTGACGGTCACCACGCCCAGGCGGCCGGCCAGAAACTCGAAGTTGCCGTTCGCATCGGTCTCCTTCGTCTGCGGCACCTGCCCGCTCTCGACGTACTGCACGCGGGCGTTCGCCACGGGCTGCTGGGTCGCCGCCGCCACCACGGTCCCGCTCACTTTCTGCACGTTGTGCTTCGCCGCGTCGTCGCCCTCGCCGGGCAGTCGCGGGCGCCGCCGGGCGGAATCCGCGTGATATGCATTGCGCTTCGCCGCGTCCTCGACGGGCAGGGCCATCGCGGCCAAGCCGTCCCGCAACTGCACGATGACGAACTGCCGGCCCTTGTGCATCCAGCTCGACATGCCGTAGCGCGTCAGGCCGGGAATCTCGACCGCCCCGAGCCGTTCGCCGGTCCGCTTGTCGATGGCGAAGAGGTGCGGCGTGTCGTCGGCCGTCTGGCCGCCGGCGAGGAGCATCGTCGGCGTGACGACCATAGCGCTGTTCCCGCCGCGACCGCGGTTGATCTCGACGCCGTCGAGCCCCTGCACGAGGGGATGGTTGCGGATGCGGTCCTGCGCCGCCCGCGGGGCGTCCCCGTTCGGGGTCACCCACAGGTGCTCGCCGGTGTTCATGTCGATGGCGGTGATGCGCCCGATCGGCCCTTTCCAGATCGGCAGTCCGTCGAGGGTGAACGCCTCGATGCTGCCGCGTACGGTGGTCGCGACCGCGGCCCAGTCGGTGTGCGTCGTGCCCGACTGCGGGAGCTCATCGAGGGGCGAGTCCACCCCCGGCATCACCTGCAGGCGGAAGCAGCCGCTCTGCGAGCTGACGAACAGGACGCCGGTCGTCGGGTCCCCGACCGCCGGCCCCGTGATGTTGGTGCCGCCCCCGCCGCCCGGACAGTTCCACGCCGGCCCGGCCGGGTCGCCGGTGTGCGTCGGCGGGTCGAACAGCCCGTTGAAGAGGTCGTTGTCCAGCGCCACCTGCCGCGCCATCTGCTTGATCTCGGGCGTGTAGTCGATCAGGTGGTCCTCGGTCCGCCCCTGCAGGTCGTAGGGCGCGGGCCGAGTGGGGAACGGCTGGGTCGCGGAGAGCTTCTCGCCGGGGATCCGGGACGCCGGGACCGGCTGCTCCTCGATGGGCCAGAGGGGCTCGCCGGTCTCGCGGTCGAGCGCATACAGGAACGCCTGCTTCGTCGCCTGGAAGAGCCCCTTGACCTCGCGCCCGTCGACGGTCACGTCCATCAGCACCGGCGCTGTCGGCGTGTCGTAGTTCCAGATGTCGTGGTGGACCATCTGGTAGTGCCAGCGCCGCTCCCCGGTGTCGGCGTCGAGGGCGATGATGCTCGTGCTGAACAGGTTGTCGCCGGGGTGGTGCCCCCCGTAGTAGTCGATGGTGGGGCCGTTGGTCACGACGTAGACCAGCCCCAGCTCGGGGTCCGCGGACATCGGGGCCCACGACGACACATCGCCGATCCACTGCCAAGCGTCGTTCTCCCAGGTCTCGTGCCCGAACTCGCCGGGCCGCGGAATCACGTGGAACTTCCACTTGAAGTCGCCGGTCCGCGTGTCGTAGGCGAGGATGTCGCCGGGCACGTTCTCCACCCGGGTCTGCAGGTAGCCCTGCTCGGCCGAGTTGCCGACCACCACCGTGTCGTTTACCACGATGGGTGGCGACGACGCGGTAATGTAGCCGATCTCCCGGGGGATGCCGATGAAGGGATCGTAGGGCCGGTCCGTGCTCGTCCACGGGCCCCAGTCGGCAATCAGGTCCTCCACCAGGTCGACCGTGCCGGTGGGGCCGAAGCCGTCGAGGGGCACGGGACGCCCCCAGCCCTCAAGCGGCTGCCCGGTGTCGGCGTCAAGGGCGTGCAGGAAGAAGCCCGGCGAGGTGATGAACACGACCCCGCGGCCGTCGATCTCGGCGTACGCGACGCCCTTGCCGTAGCCCTTGCGCATCGAGTACTCGTAGCGGTAGGTGTTCGGCTCGCGGAAGCTCCAGAGCAGCTCGCCGGTGGCGGGGTCGAGGGCGACGACGTGGCGCCGGTTGCCGGCCACGGTGATGAGTTTGCCGCCGACCAGGGAGGGCGTGGCCCGCGCGGTGGCGGGGCCGAAGCTGGTCGCGTTCCACTGCCAGACGACTTCGAGCTGCTCGAAGTTCGAGGGGTCGAGCTGGTCGGCGGTCGTGTACCGCGTGTGCCAAGCGTCGCCGCCGAGATAGGCCCACTGCCCGTCTTCGGTGCCCGGCCCCTGGGCCGTCGCGCCCCCCGGCGCGAACAGCCCGCACGTTAGAGCGAACGCGAGCCCGCGCGCCACCGATGAGGTCCGACTGGCCTTGCGTCGTTCTTCCGCTCTCATTTGCCTCTGCTCCCGAATCTGGTCCGCACCGTTCAACGGAACCTGCGGACACTTCAGCTTCGCGAACCTTCCTCTCAAAGATTTCGCATCCATGCCGCGATCTCGTCCCCATCCTTGTCCGCGGCCATCGTCTTCTTCACTCCTGATCTCCGAGCCCGCTACGGGTGGCCCCGTCACGCGCCCATGGTCTCGTCCGTCTGCCCCAGTGGGGCTTCCAGACTCGACGTCCAGTGGCCATCGTAGCACACTGTCAAGTCGGGGCGTTTCGGTTCGGTTCAGATTGTCGCCAACCCCTTTGCGCCCGGCCGGATGACCGGCGGCACGAGCAGGGCGGTGCCGGCATCGAGCACCTGGGTGTGCGTTCGCAGGTCGGTCGCCACGAGTTGCCGAGCTGCTGGGGCAGGCTGGAGTGCATGTCGTACAGGTGGGGCACGCGCAACCGCTTCGCCAGCCACAGGCCGAGGACTCCGGCTTCCTCGTGGGAGTGGATCGCGTCGTACCGGCGGGTGCGCGCCAGCCGCGCCGCGGTGACGGCCAGCAGCAGGTCGAGCAGGATCTTGACCGCCGAGGGGCCGATGCGGACGCCGCGCACGAACGGCGGCCTGGGGCAGCGGAAGATCTCGAGCCCCGGGATCCGCACGTCCCGGCCGAACGGGTAGGTCACCAGATCCACCCGGTAGCCGAGATCGCAGAGCGCCCGGATGCGGTGGTACTCGCTGAACGGGGTTCCGCGCGGCTCGAAGAACGGCTCCGGGGCGAGCATCAGGATCCGCGCCGGGGGGGTGGTATTACTTTCGGCGGCCACGGTGGGGGCAGGGATGACTTTCGGTCCGGCGCGGGTATCCACCAAGCCCGCCCGCATCAATGCGTGTCGAGCGACGTTGGCACGAGTGTATCACGGGGCGTCCGGGCGCCTGCCGGCGCTCGAGGGCCTCGAATCCTTCCCCGGTTGGCCATCTCGTGTCGTGTAGCCCCGCGTGGTACGATGCCTGCGTGACGGTGCTGCAAGGCGTGCTGACCAGCGCGGGGCTGGTGGCCGTCCTCATGGGGCTGATCTGGCGGATGTTCGTGCACTTCGACGCGAAGAACGGGCAGGCGCACGCGGCCATCACCGAGAACATCAAGGCCGTCGACGACCGTGCCGAGCGGCGGTCCGAAGCGCACCGGGCCGCGCTGGAAGCGCAACGGGCCACGCTGGAAGCGCAACGGGCCACGCTGGAAGCGCAACGGACCGCGTTGGAAGCCATGAACGAGCGGATGCACGCGATCACCGCGAACGTCCAGGCCGTCGACGACCGTGCCGAGCGGCGATCCGAAGCGCACCAGGCCGCGCTGGAAGCGCAACGGACCGCGTTGGAAGCCATGAACGAGCGGATGCACGCGATCACCGCGAACGTCCAGGCCGTCGACGACCGCGCCGAGCGGCGGTCCGAAGCGCACCAGGCCGCGCTGGAAGCGCAACGGACCGCGCTGGAAGCCATGAACGAGCGGATGCGCGCGATCACCGCGAACGTCCAGGCCGTCGACGACCGCGCCGAGCGGCGGTCCGAAGCGCACCAGGCCGCGCTGGAAGCGCACCGGGCCACGCTGGAATCCATCGCGCGCGACGTGTCGTTCCTGGCCGGCCGGCAGGCCGAACGCGACCGGCAGGCCGAACACGCCAGCGGCTGAGCGTGGCGTCGGAGAAGCCCCTCCGCCCGGCGCTCGCGGGCCTTGAATCCCTGCCGGTTGGCCGCGGGCGGTGATGCCTGGCAGGCCGGCGGCTTATCTTGAGCGAAGCATCAGCCGCGAGATGTGGTACGATGCCTGCGTGACGGTGCTGCAAGGCGTGCTGACCAGCGCAGGGCTGGTGGCCGTGCTCATGGGGCTGATCTGGCGGATGTTCGTGCACTTCGACGACAAGAACGAGCGGGCGCACGCGGCGATCACGGAGCACATCAAGGCCGTCGACGACCGCGCCGAGCGGCGAGCCGAAGCGCACCGGGTCGCGCTGGAAGCGCAACGGACCGCGCTGGAAGCGCAACGGGCTACACTGGAAGCGCAACGGGCCACGCTGGAAGCGCACGGAGCCACGCTGGAAGCGCAACGGGCCACGCTGGAATCCATCGCGCGCGACGTGTCGTTCCTGGCCGGCCGGCAGGCCGAACGCGACCGGCAGGCCGAACACGCCAGCGGCTGAGCGTGCGGGTGGCGCTCGCGGGCCTTGAATGCTGCCGGTTGGCCGCCGCGGGCGGTGATCGCCTGGCAGGCCGGCGGCTTGTCCTTGAGCGAAGCATCAGCCGCGAGTGTGATACGATGCCTGCGTGACGGTGCTGCAAGGCGTGTTGGCCAGCGCGGGGCTGGTGGCCGTGCTCATGGGGCTGATCTGGCGGATGTTCGTGCACTTCGACGACAAGAACGAGCGGGCGCACGCGGCGATCACGGAGCACATCAAGGCCGTTGATGCTCGCGCCGAGCGGCGAGCCGAAGCGCACCAGGCCGCGCTGGAAGCGCAACGGACCGCGCTGGAAGCCATGAACGAGCGGATGCACGCGATCACCGCGAACGTCCAGGCCATCGACGACCGCGCCGAGCGGCGAGCCGAAGCGCATCAGGCCGCGCTGGAAGCCATGAACGAGCGGGTGCGCGCGATCACCGCGAACGTCCAGGCCGTCGACGACCGCGCCGAGCGGCGATCCGAAGCGCACCAGGCCGCGCTGGAATCCATCGCGCGCGACGTGTCGTTCCTGGCCGGCCGGCAGGCCGAACGCGACCGGCAGGCCGAACACGCCAGCGGCTGAGCGTGCGGATGCGGCTCACGTCTTGTCTTGTGCTTCCTGCCTTGAGGATGGCATCCGCACTGTGTGCCCACTTCGTCAAGGCGTCCGATCCTGCTCGCTCAAAGCATCGGAGTGACGGGGGGCGTTCATGCGCGCGGTATACCACGTGGCCACAAGATGCAGGCGTCAATAGAAATGAGCACCATGAAAGACATCGGTCGAACGGTTCTTCTCGGCACGTGGATCAGCGGGATCGTGCTTGCGTTCGGATGCGGTGGCGACACGTCGCCGCCACTTGCGCCGAGTCCGTCGGCGGTGGCGGACGGCAGCCAGCGGGCGGCCGGGAAGCCGAGTCCGTCGGCGGCGGTGGCGGACCGCGGCCAGCGGGCGGCCGGGAACCACGGTCCGGCGGCGTGGAACGACGGCGTGGGCGTTCCCGCTTCGGCGTCATCCGTCGACGGGGACATGACCGGTCTGAAATCGACGGCGCCGGCGCCGGTGTCGCCGACCGATGGTGCCGAGATCGACGACCAGACGCCGGTTCTCACTGCGTCGAAGGCGACGGGCGTCCACGCCGCCGCCGACTTCGAGCACGAGTTCACGCTTTTCAAGATCACCGGCGGGAACCGGGCGGAGATCGAACGTGGCCGTGGAACCTCGCAAGGCGCCAGCATGACGTCGTATCAGGTTCGGAAGAAGCTCGATCTGGCGTCGAGCTACTCGTGGCGAGTGCGGGCGGTGTTCGATGACGAGCACGGCCCTTGGTCGGCAGATGCCGGATTCAGAACCACCGCCGTCATACTCGGTACGCCGCGTCCTCTTTCGCCCGGCAACGGCGAAGCGGTCGGCATACGTCCCGTCTTCCGGGTGCGGAACGGTACAGTCGAGGGCAATGCAGGTACCGTGTCAATTCATGTCCAGGTGGCCACGGACGGCGACTTTGCCGGCATCGTCGCGCGGCAGGCGGCACGGGCGTCCTCGGGCGAGAACACGGAGATTCGGCTGGACGACGACCTGATGCCGGCGAAGACGTATTTCTGGCGGGCTCGCGCGGTGTCGTCGGCCGGCCGGCGCCCCGGTTCGTGGTCCGCTGCCGCGACGTTCAAAACGGTGGCGATCCGGCTTGGCACGCCACGGCCGCTCTCGCCGATCAACGACGCGACCACCACCACGCTCCGTCCGGTGTTCAGGGTTCGCAACGGTACGGTGGAGGGGCACTCGGGTGTCGCCGACATTCGGCTCGAGGTGGCGTCCGACGCCGGCTTTATGAAGGTCGTCGGCCGGAAGACGCAGACGGCTGCGCGGGCACGCGGCGAGACCGACCTGCGGTTGTCGAACGAGTTGACGCGGGCGACACGGTACTACTGGAGGGTGCGCGCCCTGCTCGCCAGTCCGGAGGTCGTGAGCGGCTGGAGCGCGACCCAACGTTTCCGCACGCCGGACACCGCAACCACGGCGCCTAGAAGAGGCAATTGCTGCCCGCCGCCGAATCGGTTCGACATCGTGCAGGCCGTGCTGCGGAGGACGGGGAATCTTTACCGGGAGGAAATTCAGCAGTTCACGCAACGGGTCGCGGAGTGTCTGGCGGTCACCGACGGGGACTGGGGCCGGCGCCGCAACGACTCCGGCGCCATCGGCAAGGACACCGTGGCCTACCGCACGTCACGCGGTCGCGGTCGCGGGCCGTTCAGCATCGACATCATGCGAGGCGCGGAAAGCAACGATCCACGACCGCATTGGAACATCCAGCGACACGGTGGAATCGACGGCAGGGTCGGAGGGAGTTGGATCGCCGTGAATGGACGAAACTGCATTCTGGGGCCCGTGGCGTTGCAATGAGTCGTCACACCCGGGCCCCCGGCGGCGGCGTTTGCAATGGCGGGGGACCCGGGATCGCGCAACGGGCAGACGTGCGCTTCCATCTTCAGGGCCTCCGCCCGCGGCGCCCGGGTGATCCGGACGTGACGGCGCACCGCGGGTTCTGGTCCGCCGTCGGGAGCGTGGCCGCGTCGTTCTGGTTTCGGGTGGGGCTCAGCCTCGCCGTCCTTGCCGTGCTGCTTACCCGCATCGACACCCGCGAAGCGGCTCGTTCGCTGGCGGCGGTCGATTTTCGGTATTTTCTGGCCGCCGTGGCTGTCGATGTTGCGGCCCGCGCGGTCATGGTCGTCCGGTGGGCGGTGCTGCTGCGCGCGGGCGGACAGTCCGTGCCGAACCGGGCGACCGCGCGGATCTTCCTCGTCTCGTCTTTCGTGGGCGCCGCGTTGCCGGCCGGGGGCGCGGACGTCACCCGCGCCTGCGCACTGTCCCGGTCCGGCGTCGGCGGGCGCGCGGCGACCGCCTCGGTCGTCATCGACAGGATGCTCGGCGTCGTTGCCCTCCTGACGCTCGGCGTCACGAGCCTTGCGCTGGGGGCGTTGGAGGCGAATCTTCCGTTCGCGCGTCTTGTCGCGGGTCTCTGCCTGACCGTGGCCGCCGCCGTGCTGGTCGGCATGATCCGGGCCGACCGCATCGCACGATTCGTCCTGCCCCGGCTGCTGCAGCAGGCGGCGGTCGGCCGCTGGCTGCTGGCGGCCGCGGGCGAGGTCGCCGGCTATCGGTCGCGGCCCCGTGCGCTGGTCGGGGTCTTCGGACTCTCTGTCGTCGTCCAATGGCTGCGCGTCACCGAAGTGTTTCTGCTGGGCGCCGGTCTCGGTATCGACGCCGGCTTCGGATACTATCTCGTCTTCATGCCGATTGGCTTGATCGTGTTGATGCTTCCGGTCTCGATCGCGGGCCTGGGATTGCCGCAGGGCGTCATCATCTGGTTGCTGCGGCCGGCCGGCGTCTCCGACCCGCAGTCGTTCGCGCTGTCGACGTTGGTGGTGATTCTCGGCGTGCTGGGCACGCTGCCGGGGTTCTTTCTCTACGTTCGCACGCGCGGTGGCCGGGCATGAGTGCAAGTTGCCGTCCTCGCCGACCGGCGTTCCGGGGCGCAGCCGGAAGGGACGGCCGCCGTCGTGACGTGTCCGTGACGTCCGGGTCGCCGTTGCCGCTCCTGTTCGTCATCGTGCTGTTCGGCGGCGCCGGTGCGAACGCGCAGGACGTCGCGTTGAAGGCGACCGCCCCGGTGCCGATCTCGCCCCGCGACGGTACGCGGTTCGATGGCGTGCCGGATGTCGTGAGGCTTGTCGTGGAGCACGCGACCGGGACTTTCGTTTCCGCGATCTTCGACTACCGTTTCGAGGTCTACGACCGCGCGAGGCTCCTGGATTCGTTCCTGACGCCGTCGGAAGCGGCCGGCGCGACCTGTCTGTTCGCTGGACAGCTAGTGTCCCGTCAGAGAAAAAAGTGAAACATCATCAAGGGCGGTGTCGTCTGTCCTCCCCAGGAGGCACCCATGCGCAGAGGACGCACCCCGACACCGGTCGTCCTGACGGACGACGAACGGCAAGCCCTGACCTCGCTGGCCCATCGGTCGCGCACCGCCCCGCAGCGCGCGCGACGCGCCCGCGTCATCCTGGCCTGTGCCGACGGCCAGCCGACCACCGGCATCGCCAGGCGCCTGCACCTGTCCCCGACCACGGTCTGCAAGTGGCGCACCCGCTTTCTCGCAGACCGAATCGACGGCCTGACCGACGAACCGAGACCGGGCGCCCCGCGCCGCATCACCGACACGCAGGTCGAAGACGTGGTGGTGCGGACCCTGGAATCGACTCCGCCCGGCGCCACCCACTGGAGTACGCGCGGCATGGCGAAGGCCACCGGTCTGAGCCACACCACCATCAGCCGGATCTGGCGCACTTTCGGACTGCAGCCGCACCGGACCGAAACGTTCAAGCTGTCGCCGGACCCGTTCCTGATCGACAAGGTGCGCGACATCGTCGGGCTGTACGTCGATCCGCCGGAGCACGCGGTCGTGTTTTGTGTCGACGAAAAGCCGCAGATTCAGGCCCTCGAGCGCACGGCGCCGCTGCTGCCGATGCAGCCGGGCCAGGCCGAGCGGCGCAGCTTCGACTACCGCCGCCACGGTACGACCTCGTTGTTCGCGGCGCTCGACGTCAAGACCGGCAAGGTCCTCGGCCAACTGCATCGCCGCCATCGGTCGGCCGAGTTCCTGCAGTTCCTCCGGCGCATCGACGCCGAGGTGCCCGAAGACCAGGACGTCCATCTGATCCTGGACAACTACAGCACCCACAAGGCTCCCCGGATTCGGCGCTGGCTGGCCCGACACCCGCGCTTTCATCTGCATTTCACGCCGACCTACAGTTCCTGGCTGAACCTGGTGGAGCGCTGGTTCGCGGAGCTGACGACCCGGCAACTGCGTCGTGGCGTGTACCGCAGCATCGCCGCCCTCGAACGAGCGATTCGGGAGTTTCTCGAAGCGCACAACGCCGGCGCCCGGCCGTTCGTGTGGACGAAGACGGCCGACGAAATCCTGGCGCGCATCGGCCGCTTCGCGCAACGGACGCTCGCGGCGCACGATGGATAAATGTTTCACGAACCATCGTTACGGGACACTAGTCGAAAACACGACTTATCGGTGGCGTGTCCGGGCGGAGATCGACGGCGTCGCTGGTCCGTGGTCCGAGTCGTGGACGTTCGTGACGGGTTCCCTGCCGCGCGGCGGGACGCTCGGTTTCACGGACGTCACCGCCGCGGCGGGCTTCACCGGCCCGCCTGCGTTTCCACTGGGTGGACACGGAACGGCTTTCGCCGACGCGACGGGCGATGGCAGGCCGGACCTCTATATCACCATGAACTTCGCCGAGCCCGTCGCGGATCTGTTCTTCGTCAACCACGGCGGCGGCAGGTTCATGGAAGCGGGCGCAGCGCGTGGCATCGCGGACTTCGATGCGGGCTCTCATGGTGCGGCTTGGGGCGATCTCGACAACGACGGTGACTTCGATCTGTTCAACGGGACGACTGGCGGAGGAGCTTCCAATGACGTGTTTCGGAACGATGGGCGCGGGGTCTTCAGAGACGTGACGCCGCTGTCGATTCGCAGCCGGCGCGAGGCGACGCGCGGCGTGGCGCTCTTCGACATGGATCGCGACGGCGATCTCGATATCTTTGCCGTCGCCGGCTGGCTCGGATCAGGGGACCCGGCGCGGGAACGAAACGAACTGTACCGCAACGACGGCCGCCTGCGCTTTTCGCCGATCACGAGCGGGGCAGCCTACACCGCTCCGGCCGGTCAGGGAGTTACGGATGCCGACTTCGATGGGGATGGGGACGTCGATCTCATAGCGGGCAATCGCGACGGCGATCTCGTCGTTCTCCGCAACGGCGGTCGCGGCAACTTCACGCTGGTCGATCCGGATGCGATCGGCATCATGCACCGCGCCTACAGCGGCGTCACCATGGCCGATGTCGACAGCGACGGGGACCTGGACATGCTGCTGGTGGGCCTGGACCGGTCCGGCGAAACGGTTGGTCACCTGTATCGGAACTTCGGGGCCGGCACGTTCGGCCACGTGTCCGACTTCTCGGACATCGACGGATACATGGGCGGGTTCGCGGACCTGGACAACGACAGCGATCTCGATCTGGTTTTTGCCGGTGACGACCGCGTCTATCTCAACGACGGGGGCGGCAGGTTTTCCCCGGGGCCGCTGGTGCCGGTCGAGGGCATTTCCGATCCGCGCGCGATTTCGTTTGCGGACATGGACGCCGACGGAGACGTCGACTTCGCCGTCGGCGCCAAGCGGAGTCGCAATTGGCTGATCCGAAACGATTTCAACCGTGGGAACTGGCTGAAGATCCAACTGCGCTCCCGGCAGGGTGCGGTCGGGGCGTTCGGAGCCAAGGTCGCGGTTTATGATTCCGCCGTCGCCGGACGGTCGCCAATCGCCACGCGGGAGAGCCGTAGCGCCAACGGCTACCTCGGTCAGGACGATCCGGTGCTGCACGTCGGACTCGGCGCCCGGACGTGCGTCGACGTCATGGTGACGTTCCTTGACGGCGCCACGCGCGTCCTCTCCGGCGTGAGTTCCAATCAGACGGTTACGATTGACGGCTCGGCGGGTGGGAACGCGCCGGTTTTCGTCGAGCGGGCGCGCGGGGGCTGTCGCCGCCGTTGATGGAGGCCGATCGGGTCGGCGGGTGACTCGCGGTCGAATGCATGGGATTCGACACCAAGGCAACGCAGTTCCTGCTGGCGGCGCATGCCCTCGGCGTGTCGTTCGACCGTACCGCGACGATCGGCCGGCAGCGTCTCTTCGTCCCGCCGTCGTGGCTCCGCCGCCGCCTGCGCCGGTCCGGTTTCGACGTGGACCGCCGGGACACGGCGCGGCTGCTGTCGGAATCCGATGGATTCGCCGAGCCGTTCCTGCGGCTGCTGGGAGCCGAAGACGTGGTGTCCGTGGACGCGTCGGACTACGAAGGCGCCTCGCGGATACTGGATTTGAACGAACCGATTCCGGCGGACGCGGAGGGCGCCTTCACGGCCGTGGTCGACGCCGGCTCCCTGGAGCACGTGTTCGATTTTCCGACGGCCGTGCGGAACTGCATGCGCATGGTGGCCGCCGACGGGCATTTCCTCTCCGTCACGGTGGCCAACAACATGGCCGGCCACGGCTTCTATCAGTTCAGTCCCGAACTCTTCTTTCGGATCCTTGCGCGGCAGAACGGCTTTCGGGTCGAGCGCATGCTCCTCACCGAGAGGTCGTCGGTGCGCTGGTACGAGGTCCGTGACCCGGCCGAGGTCGGAGGTCGCGTGCAGTTTCGCACGTTCCGTCCGGTCTATCTGTGCATCGTCGCCTGCCGCGTCGCCACCGGACCCGTCTTCGCCACGGCGCCCCGGCAGAGCGACTACGTCTCGGCGTGGAACGGCGGGACCGGGGCGGGTCGCGCGGCCCGGAGCGGCCTGCATCCCGTCGAGCGCTGCGTGCCCGACGCGGTGGCGAGGGCGCTCAAGAGCCTGTCCCACCTGGCGCAGGCCACCGTACTGCCGTTCGACCGGCGTTCGTTCAGGCGGGTCGACATCTCCAATCTGAAACCGCGGAAGAGAGGATGATAGGATGCCCATATGACGGTGCTGCAAGGCGTGCTGGCCGGCGCGGGGCTGGTGGCCGTGCTCATGGGGCTGATGTGGCGGATGTTCGTGCATTTCGACGCGAAGAACGAGAGCCGGTTCGAGCGGCTCGACGCGAAGAGCGAGCGGCTCGACGCGAAGAACGAGCGGGCGCACGCTGCCATCACGGAGAACATCCAGGCCGTCGACGACCGCGCCGAGCGGCGATCCGAAGCGCACCAGGCCGCGCTGGAAGCGCAACGGACCGCGCTGGAAGCGCAACGGACCGCGCTGGAAGCCATGAACGAGCGGATGCACGCGATCACCGCGAACGTCCAGGCCGTCGACGACCGCGCCGAGCGACGATCCGAAGCGCACCAGGCCGCGCTGGAAGCGCAACGGACCGCGCTGGAAGCCATGAACGAGCGGATGCACGCGATCACCGCGAACGTCCAGGCCGTCGACGACCGCGCCGAGCGACGATCCGAAGCGCACCAGGCCGCGCTGGAAGCGCAACGGGCCACGCTGGAAGCCATGAACGAGCGGATGCACGCGATCACCGCGAACGTCCAGGCCGTCGACGACCGCGCCGAGCGGCGGTCCGAAGCGCACCAGGCCGCGCTGGAAGCCATGAACGAGCGGATGCACGCGATCACCGCGAACGTCCAGGCCGTCGACGACCGCGCCGAGCGGCGATCCGAAGCGCACGGGGCCACGCTGGAAGCGCAACGGGCCACGCTGGAATCCATCGCGCGCGACGTGTCGTTCCTGGCCGGCCGGCAGGCCGAACGCGACCGGCAGGCCGAACACGCCAGCGGCTGAGCGTGCCGAGGTGCGGCTTACGTCCGTGTGACCCCTCGTTCAAGCGGGTCGACATTTCCAATCTGAAACCGCGGAAGAGAGCATGATACTCTCTGACGTGCTGCCCGGTGTCCGTGTGACCCTTCCGCTTCCGACCGATGGCCGGTAGTTTCTACCGCTGGTTCTCGCATCGCCGCCTGACGGCGTTCGGAGTCGCCAGAAGGCGTCGGATCGAGCAATCCCGTCTGGCGCTGCTTCATCGACACGCCGCCCCGCCCGGCGACCTGCTCGAGATCGGGCCCGGCGCCGGGTCGCTTGCCGCGGCGGCCGTTGCCGCCGGTTGGCGCTACCGGGGCGTCGAAGCCAGTCCGGTGCTGGCCGCCGACCTGCGCTCGCGCCGGTTTCCGGTGACGGAAGCATGGGCGCCGCCCATCCCCGCCGACGACCGCAGTTGCGACGTCGTGTATGCGGATCAGGTGCTGGAGCACATGTCCGGCATCGACGCGGCCCGGGAGTTCGTCGCCGAGGCGTTGCGTGCGTTGCGTCCCGGCGGCGTCGCCTTCCTCGTGGTTCCCGATTATCTGAAGGAGCGCGCGTTCTTCTGGGACGTCGACTACACGCACAATTTCGTCACCACGGAGCGGCGGGTGCGTCAGTTGCTCGACGACGGCGGGTTTCACGTCGAGACGACGACAAGGAGCATCGGCGCGGCGACCGGACTGGCGCGTGACGGCCTTGCCGCCGGCGCCCTGCTCGTGAATCTTCCGGGGGTCGATGCCGTGTCCCGGTACACGCATACGGAAGATCTCGTGTTCCGCATGCGAAAGAACCTGTTCGAGACGCTGGCCTTCGTCGCGCGCAAGCCGGCGTCGGCCGGCGACGCCAGCGCGTCCCCGCCATAGCCGATGGCGGGAGATTCGGCCGCCACGAACATGCCGGCGCCCGCGCGATCCCCTCGCAGGAGCCGGCGTTCCGCCGACGGCGGGAGGTTCGGCCGTCGCGAACATGCCGGCGGCCGAGCGTGCGGATGCGGCTCACGTCGTGTGGTAGGATGCCAACATGACGGTGCTGCAAGGCGTACTGGCCGGCGCGGGGCTGGTGGCCGTCCTCATGGGGCTGATCTGGCGGATGTTCGTGCACTTCGACGCGAAGAACGAAAGCCGGTTCGAGCAGCTCGATGCGAAGAGCGACCGGCTCGACGCGAAGAACGAAAGCCGGTTCGAGCAGCTCGACGCGAAGAACGAAAGCCGGTTCGATCGGCTCGACGCGAAGAACGAAAGCCGGTTCGATCGGCTCGATGCGAAGAGCGACCGGCTCGACGCGAAGAACGAAAGCCGGATCGACCGGCTTGACGCGAAGAACGAGCAGGCGCACGCGGCCATCACGGAAAACATCAAGGCCGTCGACGACCGCGCCGAGCAGCGATCCGAAGCGCAACGGGCCACGCTGGAATCCATCGCGCGCGACGTGTCGTTCCTGGCCGGCCGGCAGGCCGAACGCGACCGGCAGGCCGAACGCGACCGGCAGGCCGAACGCGCCGGCGGCAAAGATCGGTCGGAAGATCGTAGTGTCTGACTGACTTGGCCGAACGCGGTCGGCAGGCCGAACGCGCCGGTGGCTGAGTGTGCGGCAACCTGCCGGCACGCGGACCCTCGCCGAACCGGGGTCTCCGGGCCTCACTTCCGGCAGAAAGCCATCAGATGCCATCCCAGGGGTCTGACGACGATCCGCGGGAGCGCATTGAACAGGCCGACGAAGACGCGGTTGTAGAGCGTTCCCCTCCAGCCGCCGTGGAGGCGGGACGGCACCGGAAAGCGCTCGGGGACGATTCGTACCGATTCGAATGCGCCGAGCAGACGGCGGTATTCGCGCAGGGACGAAGTGCGCAGGAAGGGCGCGTCCGCGTGCTCGAGGTCGACGCGCATGAGCATCGACAGCGCCTTGAGCCAGGAATACCGGTTGTAGACCATGAAGACGGCTTCGCCGCCGGGTTCGAGCACGCGGTGGGCCTCGGCGACGAGTCGCGCCGGGTTCGCCGCGTACTGGAGGACGCCGTGCGCGTACACGACGTCGAAGTGTCCGTCCTCGAACGGCAATGCCTCGCCGTCGGCCACGCACAGGCCTCTGGCGCGCAGCCCGTGCAGCGCGACGTTGCGGCGCGCCAGTTCGATCGAGCGCGCCGCGAGATCGATCCCGGTCACGCAGGCCCCGCCGCGGGCGAAGCGTACGAGGTCGGTGCCGATCCCGCAGCCGACTTCGAGGATTCTCCGGCGGCGGTAGCCCTGGAAGTCGACGACGTTCGGCAGGTACCGGAGCTTGTCGAACCGGTATTCGTCGAGGGCGTCGAAGAACGCAAGGGAACCGACCGGCTCGTCGGTCATCTCGAGGTCGTGGATCCGCCGGTTCCAGTATTCGCGAATCCGCGCCGTCGGCGTCATGGGCTGTTCCCGCGGTGTCGAGACACGCTGCTGTATCATGGAGCCGGTGCGGCGCGACCCGCGGGCGCTGGCGGCCCGCCCGTTCGATCTGCTGGTGATCGGCGGCGGCATCTACGGCGCCGTCGCGGCGTGGGACGCGACGTTGCGCGGCCTGTCGGTCGCCGTCATCGACCGCGGGGACTTCGGTAGCGGCACTTCGTTCAACAGCGCCAAGACGATACACGGCGGCATACGGGCGCTGCAATCCGGCAACGTGGCCGCGTTGCGCCGGTTTGCGAGAGAGCGCCGGGCCCTTGCGCGCATTGCGCCGCACCTCGTGCGGCCGATGCCTTTCGTGCTTCCCGCCTACCGGGGGGTCTCCCGCAACCGCGTCCTTCTGCGTCTCTACTTCGCGCTTGCCGAGCGGCTGGTTCGAGAAGACGCGGAAGCGGCCGGCGCCGCCGGATCCCTGCCGTCCAGCCGCCTGCTTTCGCGCGGCGAGTGTCTCGCGCGCAATCCGCTCATCGACCCGAACGGCGTCACCGGCGGCGTCGAGTGGTTCGACTGCCAGATGCACAACAGCGACCGCGTGCTCTTCGCCTTCGTCGCGTCGGCCCGGGAGGCCGGGGCCGTCGCGGTCAACTACGTCGAGGCCGGGGCTGCGCTCCGGCGCGGGTCCGTCGTGGAAGGCGTGCGGGCAACCGATCGGCTGACCGGCGAAGCGCTGGAGGTCCGGGCGCGCGTCGTTCTGAACGCCGCGGGGCCGTGGGCGCCGGAACTCGACGCCCGGCTGGCGCCCCGCGCCGGCGGACGCCTGTGCGGACTCCTGTCCAAGGCGATGAACTTCGTGATCGCGTCGCCGTTGCCCGGCGCGCACGCGGTGGCCGGCCCGGCCGGCGGCCGGTTGCTGTTCGTGGCTCCCTGGCGCGGGTACGCGATCGTCGGGACCAGTCATGATCGGCACGCGGGCGGCGCCGACCGGCTGGAACTCGAACGGCGGGAGATCGATGCGTTCCTCGCGGCCGTGAACGTCGCTTTCCCGGCTCTGTCGCTTGCCGCGGGGGACGTCAGGCTGGTGCATCGCGGGCTGCTGCCGGCGTCGCCGCGCGGTGACGGCGCGCGGCTCGAGACCCGGAGCGTGGTGGTGGACCATCGGTGCGACGGCATCCACGGGCTGATCAGCGTGCTCGGCGTGCGCTACACGACGGCCCGCGAAACCGCGCAACGCGCCGTCGATCTCGCTGTCGAGCAACTTGCCCGCGCCGCGAACCCGTGCCGGACCGCCGTGGCGCCGCTCGTCGGCGGCGACGTCGCCGACTTCGACGCCTTCCTGCGCGACGCGAAAGCGTCGCGGAACGATGCGGTTCCGGCCCGGACCCGCGAACGACTGGCGCGTACCTACGGCACGCGACACCGGGTCGTGCTGGACCGGCTCCGCGCTGCGGCGGAAGACCGCGCCCCGCTCGGCTCGGCGTGCGCCGTCACCGTCGGAGAAGTGCGGCATGCGGTGCGGGAGGAGATGGCGGTCAGGCTCTCGGACGTTCTGCTTCGACGCACGGAAGCCGGCTCGGCAGGCTACCCCGGGGACGATGCGGTGGCTGCCGCCGCCCGCATCCTGGCGGCGGAGCTCGGGTGGTCTCCGCAACGGACCGCAACGGAAGTCGCCGGGTTGCGCCGGACGTATCGGCTTCCCGAATAGGCGTCGACGCACGCCTTGCGCCCACCGTTCCCGCGCCACGAGGCGGAACGGCACGCGGGCGTGGTTGCCCCGTCCGATCCGGTTCGAGACGCCGGTTGGACGGTCGGCTGGAGCAAGGCGTGTGTCCGGCCGCCGGCCGGTTCGGGCGCTTCGGGGCGCCGGGCGGCGACGCCGTCCGCGATGTTGTCGAGTCGCTGGTCGATGCCGTCGAGCCGCTGGTCGATGCCGTCGAGCCGCTGGTCGATGCCGTCGAGCCGCTGGTCGATGCCGTCGAATCGCTCGTCGACGTTGTCAAGGCGCCGGTCGATGTCGTCGAGTCTTTCGTCGATGCCGTCGAGTCTTTCGTCGATGCCGTCGAATCGCTCGTCGACGTTGTCAAGGCGCCGGTCGATGCCGTCGAGTCGCTGGTCGATGTTGTCGAAGCGCTGGTTGGCGACGGCTGCGTGCGTCTCGACGGCGCGGAGGCGTCCATTGATGCCGTGCAGCTCGGACAGGACCTGATCGAACCGTCTTTCGATGCGGTCTTCCATCCGCCGCACGTCCGTGCGGATGTTGGCCGTTGCGTCCTGCACGGTCCACAGGGCGTAGCCGAACAGTCCGGTCAGCAGCAGGACGGCCGCGTTGTCGCGCAGCCAGGCGGCGGCTCCCGCACCGGCTGTCTTCTTCGGCTCCGGGGTGGTGGGTTCGGTGGCGGATTCCATCGGAGCATCCTCACTGTAGCACGGATTCCGGCCTGTCAGGCCGGACCGATCGGGTAACGTGTTTCGGCTGCCGTGCGGAGCCCCGCGCAACGGCGGAAACAACCACCTTCGTCGTCGTTCCCGGTGGCAGCGAGACCGTGACCGCCGAGGACGACCGCCACCTCTTCGCGAAACAACCACCTTCGTCGTTTCCGGTGGCAGCGAGCGGCGCCGCGTGCGGAGCTCCGCGCAGTGGCGGAAACGACCGTCTGCCGGCAGGGTCGGCCATGAGAATGGAACCGCGCCAGAGTACTTTCGATGCCGACGCGCGGCGTTGACCCCGGTCAAGGCCGCGCATCCCGGCCGGTCGCGGCGCGTGCGCGTATCAGCTTCCCGGACGGGCGTCGACGTGCGCCTGCGCCCACCGTTCCAGCGCCATGAGGCTGAACAGCGCGTGGGCGTGGTTCTCGCGGCCGGCGGCGTGCCGGTCGATCAGTACCGCCACCGCGCCGGGCTCGAACCAGCCCCGCCGCCCGATCCGCGCCGGCGACAGGAGATCGCGCAGCAACGGCTCCAGGTCCCGCTTGAGCCAGTTCTTCATCGGGATGCTGAAACCTTCCTTCGACCGGCGCAGGATCGACGGCGGCAGCACGCCGGCCATGGCGCGCTTCAGGACGTACTTCCGCTCGCCGCCGCGGATCTTGAGGTGTCCCGGCATGGACAGGGCGAGCTGCAGGACCTCGACGTCGAGGAACGGCGCCCGGGTCTCGAGGGACGCGGCCATGCTCATCCGATCCACCTTCACGAGGATGTCGTCGGCGAGGTAGATGCTCAGATCCGCGTGAAGTTGCCGGTTCAGCAGATCGTCCGTGCCGGCCGCGCGGAGCGCGTCGCGTACCGGACGGTACGCGTCGGCGCCGGCCAGCGCCGCGCGCAGCGCGGGAGTATAAAGGCGCCGCTTGGCGGCCGGACTCAGGTACGTCATCCAGCGGTAGTGTTCGATCCCGGGCGGCGCCGCGGCCAGGCCGGCCGTGAACCTCCTGACCTTGTTGACGAGCCCCTTCTTCTTCTCGCTCGGCGGAAAGAGCGACGCCAGGCCGGCGAGCGCCGCCGCCGCCGGACGGGGGACGACGGCGGCGATGCGGCGGGCGAGCCGGTCCGCCTGGTACGTGTCGTAGCCCCCGAACAACTCGTCCCCGCCGTCGCCGGAAAGGGCCACCGTGACGTGCGCCCGGGCAATTTCCGAGACCAGGAACGTCGGAAACAGCGAGACGTCGGCGAACGGCTCGTCGAGATGGGGGATCAGCCGGTGGAACAGCCCGGCGACGTCCGGTTCGACCGTTCCTTCGCGGTGCCGGGTGCCGAAGCGCGCCGCCACGCGCCGGGCGTGCGGGAGCTCGTCGTAGCTCCCGTCCGCGAAGCCCATGCTGAACGTGTTGACCGCCGCCCGGTTCCGGCCGCCCGCTTCGGCCATCATCGCCACGATCGCGCTGGAGTCGATGCCGCCCGACAGGAAGGCGCCCAGCGGCACGTCCGACATCGTCTGGCGCGAGACCGCGCGCCGCAACGTCCGGCGCAGCGCCGACGCGGCTTCTTCGTCGGTCCACGCCGCCGGCGCCACGTCCGCGGCGCTCCAGTACCGGGTGAGGGTGAGCGCGCCGTCGCGGTACACCAGACGGTGCGCCGGGGGGAGCCGCCGGACGGCCGAGAAGATGGTGCGCGGCGTGACGACGTACTCGTAGGTCAGGAATTGATCGAGGGCTTCGAGATCCACCTCGCGCGACACGTCCGGACAGACGAGCAGCGCCTTGATCTCCGACGCCAGCAGCAGGCGGCCGGGGGTCAGGGCGTAGTAGAGCGGCTTCTCTCCCGCCCGGTCGCGCGCCGCCACCAGCGTGCGCGAGCGGGCGTCCCACAGGGCGAGGGCGAACATGCCGTGCAGCCGTTCCACGAACGACTCGCCCCATTCCTCGTACGCGTGCAGCGCGGCCTCGACGTCGCTGCCGCTGGCGAACGCGTGGCCGCGTGCTTCCAGTTGCGCGCGCAGCACGTCGTGGTTGTAGATCTCCCCGTTGCCGACGAGGCGCACCGCGCCGTCTTCGCTCGCGAAGGGCTGCCGCCCGCCCCGCACGTCGATGATCGAGAGCCGCCGCATGCCGATTCCGGCGCCGGGCAGCGCGACCTGACCGGCGTCGTCCGGCCCGCGATGCCGGAGGGTGTCGACCATGGCCGCCAGCCGCTCCGGCGGAACGGGCCGGTCGGAATCCCGTTCGGCGATGGCAGCGATTCCGCACATGGGGTTGGCGACGGCGGGGGCGGAGCGCGCTCGGGGAACGTCGGGGGAGAGGCTACAACGAACGGGATGCGGCGACCAATCGTCGCGCGCCGGGCGGTCCGGCGCAGCCAGCGCACCAGCCCTCATCTGGAGCACGCCCGATGGTCTTTGCGGCCGTGACGGCGGACGTCGCCGGCCTTGACGATCGCCACGTGCGATGGATGACCGGCTGCCTGTCGAGGATGTCCTGTGACGGCGGACATCGGGTGCACGTCAGATTTGTGAGGACCGTCAGGCGGCTCTGGCGGCTCGTCGCTCCCAGAAGTCCTCGAAGCGGCCACTGAGCCGGCAGCAGCGCCGGGCGATGATGGCGTTGGCGCCGGCGACGGTCCAGCGCATGCCGGCGCGCTTCAACCGTGCGCCGACGACCCGCTTGCAGCCGGCCTCGACCACGCCCGAAGAGACGCACAGGCCCCGGGCGCGGAACCGCGGACAGCGCATCCGGCGGCGGTTGCGCACCACGTAGTCGAGGCACCGGCGCGCGGCGTCGGTGGTCTTGGAATGGGTCCGCAGTTCGGCCACGATCGCGCGCAGCCGTCCGGCGTCCAACTCGTCCTTCCGCTGCCTGGCCCAGGCGTCGGCGCGGTCGGTGCCGGGGCCTGAGGTTGCCCCGATTCCGTGGACAGGTTAACGCTTGGGTTCTCCCATCATGACAGGTCCCCGGATGGACGGGTTTGCGTGTGAGTCATCAACGAGGAAAGCGCTGTGGACCTGTGGGAATCTCGCGGCCTCGGTGCAGGCGCCGGCGGCAGCGATCGCCCGCGAGATTTCCAACGGCCTGTGGGCGCCCGCCGCGCCGATCTGCGATGCAGCGCGACGCCCCGCGGGCGTCCACAGGCCGGGCAGGTCCACAGCGCCCCCGGCGTCCGGTCGGTCCGCCGACGCCGCTTCACGGCGGTTGTCCGCCTCGCGAAGGCGAAGGCGAGCCGTGCGCCCGTGCGCCATCATGCCCTCCCCGTGTTTCCGGCAGCAACGCCGGTGACGACGCCAGCCGGCGCCGGCGCGCCGGACGCGAACCGGCCCGCGGGTGCGAGCGCCTCGTCGGACCGGCCCCCGTCCGCGGGCACCGTCTCCCGGAGACGTTCGAAATCCAGCGGCGACAGGTAGCCCAACGCGGAATGACGCCGCCGCGTGTTGTACCACCCTTCGATGAACGCGAACACCGCCGACCGCGCCTCGGCGTGCGTCGCCCACTTCGCGCGGTCGAGCAATTCGCACTCCAGCGTCGCGAAGAAGCTCTCGGCCATCGCGTTGTCGAAGCAGTCGCCGACCGAACCCATCGACGGCGTCACGCCCCATTCCTGACAGCGGGCGCCGAAGGCCAACGACGTGTACTGGCAGCCCTGGTCGGAGTGATGGATCACCGCCGCCGGCCGGCGCTGCTTCACGGCCATCTCCAGCGCCTCGGTCACCAGCGCCGTGCGCAGGTGCGCCGCCATCGCCCAACCTGTGACCCGCCGGCTGAACACGTCGAGGACGACGGCCAAGTAGAGGAAGCCGGCCAGCGTCGGGACGTACGTGATGTCGGCGACCCACAGCCGGTTCGGTCCCGCCGCCTCGAAGCGGCGCTCGACCCGATCCGGGGCCGGCCGGACCCGGACCGCCCGCCGCGTCGTGCGCGGCCCGCGGCGCCGGCTCACCCCTGCAATGCCCGCCGCACGCATCACCCGCGCCACCCGCTTGCGGCTCACCGCGGCCCCGCCTGCCGACAGTTCCGCCTGAATCCGGGGCGCGCCATACGTCCCGCGGCCGCGGGCGTGGATCGCGCTGACGCGGACCGTCAGGTCCGCGTCAGCCTGCGCCCGAGCGGACGCACCCCGCCGACGCCACGCATAGTACCCGCTCGGGGAGACACCGAGCACCCGGGCCATGGTGGCGATCCGGAAGCGGGCCTGATTCGCGCTCATGAACCGGTAGATCCCCCGGATCCGGTCTCCCGCGCGAACCAGGCCGTGGCTTTTGCCAGGATCTCCCGCTCTTCCCGCAGCCGACGGTTCTCCCGACGCAGCCGGCGCATCTCCTCACGCTCCCCGGTGCGCAGGCCGTCGGTGCGCTCGCCGGCGTCCCGGCCGGCCTGCGCCACCCAATTCCGGATGGCCTGGGCCGACGGCTCGAACTCCCGCGCCAAGGCCTCCGGCGTGCGCCCCGACCGGACCAGCTCGACCATCTGCCGGCGGAACTCCGCCGCATACGGCGGTCTCGATTTCGGCATCGCAGATACCTCATCCTCCCAACAGGATAGGTGTCCACGAAACCGGGGCAACTCCAGTACGCCTTCGTCACGCGCCGCGCGAGCGCGGGAGCGGGCGGGCTTCCGTGTTTATAATGCGATGCTTGCCGACGGAGGGGCCGATGAAGACATCCAGGCGCGTTCTTTCCAGGTTCGTGCGGTTCGCGGCGGCGCTCGCGGCGGTCCTGCCGGCCGCCGGGTGGGAAGCCGGCGCCCAGGAGGCGCGGCGGGAGACGATCGCTGCGCCCGGCCTGATCGCGCCGGTCGAGATCGTGACCGACCGCTGGGGGATCTCCCACGTCTACGCGGAGAACGAGCACGACCTGTTCTTCGCGCAGGGCTGGGCGGCGGCCCGCGACCGCCTGTTCCAGTTCGAGCTGTGGCGCCGCCGCGCGACCGGCACAGTCGCCGAGATCCTCGGCCCGCGCGAGCTGGAGCGGGACGTCGGCGCCCGCCTGTTCCGCTTCCGGGGCGACATGACGACCGAGATGCGCCACTACCACGAGCGGGGCGACACGATCATTCCGGCGTTCGTCGACGGCGTCAACGCCTGGATCGAGCGCACCGAGCGGGAGCCGGACCTGCTGCCGCTCGAATTCGGGCTGCTCGGCATCGAGCCGGGCCGCTGGACGCCCGAGGTGGTCGTCTCGCGCCACCAGGGGCTGGTGTCCAACGTGACGCGGGAGCTCGACAACGCGCGGGCGGTGGCGGCGCTCGGCGCGGAAGCCGTCAAGGAGCTCGAGTACTACATCGGCGACCCGGACCTGACGATCGACCCGGCCGTCGACGTCGCGCTGCTCGACGACCGCATCCTCGACCTCTACCGCGCGCACCGCCGGCCGATCGTCTTCGAGCCGGAGGACGTCGCCGCCGCGCACCGCGGCGACCGCGCCACGTTCGAGCGGCTCGCGGCGGCGCAGCCGGCGGAGATCGACCTGGAGCGGAACGGCCACGACGCGATCGGCAGCAACAACTGGGTGGTGCACGGGACCCGGACGCTGAGCGGCTACCCGATCATGGCCAACGACCCGCACCGCGCGCAGTCGGCCCCGTCGCTCCGCTACTGGGTGCACCTGGTGGCGCCCGGCTGGAACGTCATCGGCGGCGGCGAGCCGGTCCTGCCCGGCGTCTCCATCGGCCACAACGAGCACGGCGCGTGGGGCCTGACCGTCTTCGGCCAGGACAACGAGGACCTCTACGTCTACGAGACCAACCCGGACGACCCCGGCCAGTACCGCCATCTCGGCCGCTGGGAGGAGATGACCGTGATCCGGGAGACGATCCCGGTGCGGGGGCGGGGCGGCGTGGAGGTCGAGCTGAAGTACACGCGCCACGGGCCGGTCGTCTTCGAGGATCCGGACAACCACGCGGCCTACGCGGTGGCGGCGGCCTGGCTGGACTACGGTTCGGCGCCGTACCTGGCGAGCCTGCGCATGGACCAGGCGACGACCTGGGAGGAGTTCGTCGAGGCGTGCAGCTACAGCCGCATCCCGTCGGAGAACATGGTCTGGGCCGACCGCGCCGGGAACATCGGCTACCAGGCGGTGGGGGTGTCGCCGATCCGGCCGAACCACAGCGGGCTGGTGCCGGTGCCCGGCGACGGGCGCTACGAATGGGACGGGTTCCTGCCGATCAAGGCGCTGCCGAGCGTCGTCAATCCGCCGAAGGGGTACTTCGGAACCGCGAACAACTACACCCTGCTGGACGTGCCGGCGCGCTATCCCCACTGGGAGGCGCTGCACTACACCTGGGGCGACCAGATGCGCGCGGCGCGGGTCGAGGAGGTGCTGGCCGCCGCCCGGCACATGACGGTGGTCGACAACATGCGGCTCATGATGGACGAGCTGTCCGTCGCCGCCCGCAACCTGGTGGAGCTGCTGCGCGACCTGCCGGGGCTGGACGGCCGCGCCGACCGGGCGCGCCGCATGCTGCTCGACTGGGACGCGGTGCTCGACAGGGAGTCGGCGGCGGCGGCGGTCTACGTGAGCTGGGAGCGCGAGCTGCGCGCCGCGGTGCGCCGCACGGTGGTTCCCGCCGCCGCCCGCGACTACGTCCGAAGCGTCAACACCAAGCGGCTGATCGACTGGCTGACCGCCCCCGACGGCCGTTTCGGCGACGACCCGCTCGCGGGCCGCGACGCCGTCCTGCGCGAGACGCTGACCGCCGCGCTCGACGGCCTGCGGGACCGCTTCGGCACGGCCGACGCGACGGCCTGGCAGTACGGCGGCGAGCGCTTCAAGCACGTCCTCATCCGCCATCCGCTGAGCGCCGCGGTCGACGCCGGCCTGCGGCGCCGGCTCGACGTCGGCCCGTTTCCGCGCGGCGGCTACGGCGGCACCGTCCACAACACCGGCAACGGCGACAACCAGACCTCCGGCGCATCGTTCATGATCGTCGCCGACACCGCGGACTGGGACAACTCGGTGGGGCTGAACACGCCGGGGCAGGCCGGCGACCCCGACAGTCCGCACTACCGCGACCTGTTCGAGGTCTGGGCGCGCGACCGCTACTTTCCGATCTTCTTCTCGCGCGCGAAGATCGACTCGGTCACCGAGTCGGTCACGCTGCTGCGGCCGGCGGGGAGCGCCCCGGCGGGCGTCCACCCGTAGAGGAGGGAGATCACGGCAGCGCCCGTCCCCGTGCCGCGGGGAGGAGCGGGCGGCCGGGCGCCGCGCCGGCCGTGCGTTGGTGTAGCGCGGGTTCGTCCCGGTCGGTCGCGGGGCGGGCGGGGGGGCCGGGCGCCGGTGACGCGAAGGCGTCACGCGCAGGTCGCGCAACAAGGTGGGCCGCCGGCGGCCGGCGGCGCCCATGGAGGGAATCATGGCCGAGAAGCCGGAGATGTACGACGCCATCGCGGAGCAGTACCAGGCGTCCAAGTGGCTTCTGTTCCGGCACTACGTCGAGCGCTACACCCTGACCGAGATGCTCGGCGACCTGCGGGGACGCACGTTGCTGGACTTCGCGTGCGGCGAAGGGGTCTACGCCCGCCAGTTCAAGCGGATGGGCGCGGCCGGGGTGACCGGCGTCGACGTCTCGATCGAGATGGTCCGGCTGGCCGAGGCCCAGGAGCGGGCGGACCCGATCGGCTGCCGGTACGTCTGCGCGGACGCGGCGGCGTTCACGCCGGACGAACCGGCCGACGTCGTCACCGCGATCTACCTGCTGAACTACGCCCGGACCCGGGCCGAGCTGGACCGTTTCTGCCGCGCCTGCCACCGCGCGCTGCGGCCGGGCGGACGTCTCGTCGGGTTCAACGACAACGTCCGCAACCCGCCCCGGCCGGGCGTCGTCTCGCTGGCGAAGTACGGGCTCGAACGAACCTGCCGCCATCCGCCGCGCGAGGGGGACGTCATCCGCTACCGCATGACCAACTACGACGACCAGTCGTTCGAATTCGAGAACTACTACCTGGAGCCGGCCACCTACGAAGCGGCGGCGCGCGAAGCCGGATTCGACGACTTCCGCTGGGTCGACGCCATGCTGGAGCCGACCGAGCGCGACGACCCCTGGTGGGACGACTTCATGGCGCTCGCGCCGCTCACCGGCTTCACCGCGTCGAGATCCTGACGCCGGCGCCATGTCGGCCGGGAATCAGCCGTCCGGCCGCGAACCCGCCCTCCGGAACGGGCGGGCCTTCTTGAAGTCCGGCCGAGCACCCGCCCCTCCGGACGCATGGCTCCTCGTCCGGCGCGCCCGGCGTTGCCGCCCGGACGGGTTGCGGGCCGTTTTTCGCCCGCCCTTCCCCGGCGCTATCCGCCTCGCCTGCCGCGCAACACTGGACAGGTGCGCCGGGATCCGGGACACTGGATAGCATGGGCAGACAGCCCGGCCGCCCCTGGACGCTCGAAGAGGACGACGCGATCCGCGCGGCGTGCGCTGAGAATCGCTCGGTGGGGATCACCGACGAGAACGGCGCCAGCGAGCATCCGAAGGGTCGTGCGCGGCGCCTGCAGGCGGTCGCCGACAGGTTCGGCCGCACGCTCGAGGCGGTGCGGAAGCGGGCGCAACGGATTGGCGAACGGAGCTACCGGCCGTCGTGGACCCGGGCGCCGGAAGCTGCGCGGGAGTTCTACGACGTGGACGACCTGTCCACGGTGAACAGGTTCTACGGGGGCGCGGCCGAGCCGCGCCCGGAAGAGGGCGATTGATGACCGTTGAACACCTGATCGTTGGCTTGCTCGGCGCGATCCTGACCGCGGGTGTGGCGTTCGGCCTGAGACTGGACGCGAAGATCGACCGTGCGAACGACAGGATCGACGACGCCGCGAAGGACCTGAAGGAAGACGCGCGGGTGGCGCACGCTGAGATCGGCTCGAACATCCGCCGTGTGGAAGAGACCTTCAATGCGCGGTTCGACGACCTCCGGGACTACATCAAGCTCGCGTTGAAGACGGCCGACAAGGACTGAGCGCCGCGGCCGTCAGCAGGCCGCCAGCAGCACGGCTCCCACGGCGACGCACCACGCCACCACGGCCGCCATCCACAGCACGGCGCCGACGTCGTCGCGCATCGGCTTCGCCCTCCCCATCACTGGCCGCGGCCGGTGCGGAGCCCCTTGATCACGCGACCGAGCCTGACTTCGTTGTCGCGGGAAACGAAGTTGCCGCGGCAGCGGTTGCCGCCCGCGTGTGCGATCCGGACGCTGTCGGGGAGGGCGCGCAGCACGTCCGCCGTCCGGCGCTCGGCTTCCCGCCGGCGCGCCCGCGCCTCTTCAACGGAGTCGAGCAGGGTCTTCAACTGGCGTCCACCTTCCGGAGACGAAGACTGCCGGGCTCCCTCCGGCGCAACGCCGGCAGCCACGGGTCGTCCGGGCCGAGACAGCAGATAGCGTCTGCGCCGCGGGAGACACGCCAGCACAGGCCGCCCCGCCAGCCTCGGGCGTCCAGGACCAGACCGTCGCTCGCGCCGCAAGACGCGCAGGTCATGACGGCGCGCCCATGGACCGAGCGGCCGGCCTTCGCCGGCCGCGCCGTCGCGAACGCAGGAGGATGAGGATGGCTAGGGTCGTCAACGCCGACGTCGGCCGCCGAGCCCGGGCGCCGCGCCTTCATCGGCCGCACGTCGACGGCGTCGTCTTCCGCCAGCGGCGCCGGTCCGCTCGCCGCCGCGCCGCCGCTCGATGCGCAACCAGGTCGAACCGGGGCGCCCCCAACCCCCCGGATTTCAATGCCGTTTCCGCACCCGCGGACCGACGTCCGGATCTCGCGGATCGGCAACCGAAGCGGCACGGCCGTGGGGATCGCAGGCAGTGGACAATCACCGGGCGCAGTTGGCGAGGGGCAGGCAGCGATGACCGAACCTGACGAGACGACCGGGGGCGCAGCACGACGAGGGGTGCACGTGCGGCGCTTGGGAGGTGCGGACGCTGACCGCCGCGGAGCGGGCCGAGCTGCTGGAAAGAGGACTGAACCAGGCGCAGGCATCGGGACGCAGCGGCGTCAGCGCGAACGGAGCGCCCGGCGCCGCGACCGGCGCTTCGGCCCCGCGGCCGCGGCGGCCAGCGGCGCCCGCAGGCGCTCGTAGAGCGCGAAGAGGCGCTCGCGCTCGGACGCGAAGCGCGTCCGGCGATAGAGGCGGTCGACGGCGCGGTCCAGCGCGCGATGCGCCCGGCGGAGGTTCGGCGGCATCAGGTCGGGGTCGTACAGCTCGGCCAGCGTGGAGTCCGGGTGCGCGGCGCGGGCGTCGAGCACCGCCTGCGCCAGCGGCTCCAGCGCCGGGCGGGCCGCGTTGCCGTCCGGTCCGGCCGGCGCCGTCGTGGCGGCGTCGCCCGACGCGGCGCCAGCGCCGAGCGGGCCGCGTTGCCGTTCGGTCCAGCCGGGCGGCGTCGGGAACGTGTTGTAGACGAGACCGACGGAGTAGCGGTAGCGGCTCTCCAGCCGTCCGCCGACGTGCCGCAGCCACGCCATGTGCATGGCGGAGGTCAGCAGGGCGAACGTCGGCTTCGTCGCGCCTTCGAGGACACGAACGAGGTTGCTCGGGACGACCGGCGGTTCGAGCCAGCCGATGGGGACGTACTCGCGGCGTTCGGAACTGACCTCCGGAAGGACGAGAAACGGGGCGGTCGGCAGCACGTTCACTTGCCACAGCGTGGGCGTGTCGGCCAGTTTCAACGTGGACTTGCGCTTGCTGGTCCGCCGCCAGGCGCGGACCGCGGCGATGCGTTCCCGGACGCGCGGCAGCCGGGCCAGCGCGCCGGGGGAGGCGTCGTGCAGGGCGAGGATCCAGCGCTCGCCGCCCTGCAGGTACTCGCGGGCGCCGACGAAGGGGCGCAGCAGCGGTTCGGCGTCCGGCTCGGCGTCCAGCAACGCGAGTCGTTCCTCGGCATCGAAGATGGTAAGCCCGCCGTCGATGGGCTGGGAGCCGGTGAGCAGTTGGCGCAGTCCGTTGATCGGCCGCCCCTCCTCCCGCACGACCAGGTGCGGGTCGGCCAGTCCGCCGCCGTCGAACAGGTACGGCGTGATCGCGGCGTGGGCGCTTTCGAGCGGCTCGTCCTTCCCGTCCTCGTAGGAAAAGAGGCGCTTTCGGGTCGACCCGGTCGACCCGCGTTCGGCGGCGTCGAGGCCGATGATCGTCACGTGGACGTGCGCCACGCCGCGGGCGTCCGAGCCCCAGGCGAAGGTGCGGTGGGCGAAGGCGATCTCCAGGCGCTGGCGGTCGAACAGGATCGGCCAGAGTTGCGCCGCCTGCTCCCCCTGCGTGATCGAGTTGGTGGCCACGAAGCCGATGCGGGGCGGGAGGCTTCCGGGTGCGCGCCCCGGACGCGCAGGATCGGCAGGTCCTGCGAGCCGTGCGCGGGAGGCTTCCGGGTGCGCGCGCCGGACGTACTCCCCGGCGCGGACGAACCACGCCGCCACGTAGTCGAGCGTCCCGCCGGCGCCGCCCAGGGCGGCGATGCGGCGCACCTGCGCCCGTTGCGCCGGCGACTGGTACTTCGCCCCGCCGAAGGGCGGATTGCCGAAGACGTAGTCGCATTCCCCCGGCGGCAGCACCTCCGCCCAGTCGATCTCCAGCGCGTCGGCGCAGCGGACGTTCGGCGACTTCTCGATCGGGATCCGCGCGTAGGTCAGGCCGAACTCCAGGCTCAGGCGGGCGTTCATGATGTGGTCCATCATCCACAGCGCGGTCGCCGCGATGCGGGCCGGGAACTCGCCGATCTCGATCCCGTGGAACTGATCGACGTCGACCACCGAGAGCGTGTCGGCGATCAGGTCGAACTGGCCGCCCGGCCGCAGCTCCCGCAGCACCTCCATCTCCAGGGCGCGCAGCTCGCGGTAGGCGATGATGAGGAAGTTGCCGCAGCCGCACGCCGGATCGAAGAACCGCAGGGCGCCGAGCCGCTCCTGGAACCGGAGCAGATCCTGCACCGCGCGGCTGTCCGAGCGCACCCGCAGCCGCGCGAACTCCGCCCGCAGATCGTCGAGGAACAGCGGTTCGATCACCTTCAGGATGTTCCGCTCGGTGGTGTAGTGCGCGCCGGCGGCGCGGCGGGCGGCCGGATCCATCACCGACTGGAACAGCGCGCCGAAGATCGCCGGCGAGATGGCGGTCCAGTCGAACCGGCCCGCGTCGAGCAGCGCCCGGCGCATCGCCGCGTCGAAGTCGGGTATCCGGATCGGCCCGGCGAACAGGTCGCCGTCGACGTAGGGGAAGCGGGCCAGATCCTCGTCCAGCTTCGCCTGCCGGCGGTCTTCCGGCGTGTCGAGCACCTGGAACAGCCGCGCCAGCCAGGGGCCGAGGTCGCTGCCGTCGGACGCCGTGCGCTCCTCGACGAACTGCAGGAAGACGTCGCGCGGCTCGAAGATGCCGGTGTCGTCGGCGAAGAGGCAGAAGACGATGCGGACCAGGAACAGCTCCAGGTCGCGGCCGTCGTAGCCGGACGCCTCGAGCGCGTCGTGCAGCCGCGCGACCAGCTCCGACGCCTCGACGTTGACCGGATCCTGGTCGCGGAACGTCCGGCGCTGCACGCCGAGGACGAAGCCGAACTTCTCGACGTGCGCGGGCAGGTCGGCGAGGGCGAAGCGGGTCTCCTCGCGCTCGTCGCGGTCGAGCAGCTCGAAGGTCCGGAAATCGCACAGCAACTGGTAGCGGGGCCGGTCGCGCTCGGGCAGCGCGTCGAAGTAGGCGCCGGCCTGCCCGCGGGCGGCGGCCAGGTCGCGCCCGGCGCTCTTCTGCTCGACCAGCAGGACGCCCGGCCAGAACAGGTCGATGAAACCGTGCGTGTCGTCGAGCCGCCGGACGTGCTCCTCGTAGCGCGCGACGGTGCGCCGCCGGACGCCGAAGATCTCGAAGAACTCGTTGTAGAAGCTGTGGGTCTCGCCCTTTTCGTAGGCGGCGTCGGCCCACTCGCGGGCGAACGCGGCGGCGCGCGACCGAATCTCGTTCCAGGACAGCCTCGTCATGCGCGTGGCGCGCGGCGGCCGGCTGTTCCGCGCAGGCCGCCGCCCTGATCAGGGTACGCGGGACCGCGGCGGCAGGCGACTTCATCGCTCGTCCCTGCCGCCCGGCCCGCCGTGAGACGGAAACATACCCGGGCGACCCGGACGGAGAGGAGGAAGGGGCTCGACGCCTGCGAGGCGGGCCGGAGCGGGCTGGAGGGACCGCACGGCGGCGGGCTCGATGCCTGCGAGGCGGGGCCGGAGCGGGCTGGAGGGACCGCACGGCGGCGTTGAGCGGCGGAACGGGGCGACCTGGAACCCGGACGCCAGACGCCGCCAGACGACCGCCTGGCGCTGCTGGCGGGGGATCCGCGATTCCTCCGTCGGACAGCTTGCGAGCGCGGACGGGCCTTCTCGAGGTCCGGCCGAGTACCCGCCCTTTCGGAACGCGTGTCCGGCAGGAGCGATGGCGATATACTGGCCGCTCGGCGGCGGATTCGCCGCGTTGCCGGCATCTTCAGATCCAGGCGCCGGGGCCGGCGGGCCGCCCGCGGATCGGATCGTGGAAACCTCGCGCAAAGGGAAAGGCAAGCCGCATGTCCACTCGATTCTTCGGCCTCACCGCTCTGGTGGCGCTCGGCGTCCTCCTGCTCGCGCCGTCCGCGTCGGTCGCCCAGCTCGACCCGACGGCGGCGTGGGCCTCGCACCTCTCCAACGAATACCGCGTCGTGCCCAACGTCACCTATCACGTCGCGAACGGCTTCGAGAACCGCGTCGATCTCTATCTGCCGCAGAACGCGTCCGGCCCCGCGCCGGTGCTGATGTACATCCACGGCGGCGGCTGGGTCGGCGGGAGCAAGGAGGGCAACGTCCTGCGGCTGCTGCCCTGGCTGGAGAAGGGCTGGGCGGTGGTCAACGTGCAGTACCGGCTGGGCCGCGTGTCGCGGGCGCCGGCCGCCGTCGAGGACTGCCTCTGCGCGCTGCACTGGGTGAAGAGCAACGCCGAGGAGTACGGCTTCGACGCGTCGCGCATCGTCGTCACCGGCAACTCGGCGGGCGGGCATCTGGCCCTGACCACCGGCATGGCGCCGTCCTCGGCGGGGCTCGACCTGGAGTGCCAGCCGCGGGGCGAGCCGGGCGTGGCCGCCGTCATCAACTGGTACGGCATCACCGATGTCGGCGATCTGCTGCAGGGCGAGAACGAGAAGTCGTACGCGGTCCGCTGGCTGGGGAGCCTGCCGAACCGGCTCGACGTCGCGCGGCGGGTGTCGCCGCTGAGTTACGTCCGCTCCGGCCTGCCGCCGGTGCTCACCATTCACGGGGACGCCGACACCATCGTGCCGCATCGGCACGCGGTCCGGCTGCACGAGGAGCTGTCGGCCGCCGGCGTCGACAACGAGCTGCACACGGTGCCCGGCGGCGGCCACGGCCGCTTCAGCCGCGGCGAGACGATCGCCATCTTCGAGACCATCCAGGCCTTCCTCGGCAAGCACGGGCTCGGAGACGCGCCCGCGCCGACCCAGGGTCAGCAGTGACCCGCGCTTCCCGCCCGCGGCCGGGCCGCGCCTGTCCGCGGGGCGGCCGGCTCGCGGACAGGGCCGGCGGCGAGGCGCCCGCGGCGCCGGGCGGCGGCCACGGCGGCTTCGGCCGCGGTGCGACGATCACCGTTCGCTCCGGCGCCGCCGTCCTCGGCCTGGCGGCGGCGCTTGCGTTTTCCGGCGCCGGGCCGGCGCGCGCCGGCCAGCCCGACGGCCGCGCGCTCGACGAAGCGGTCGCCGCCTTCTGGGCCTCCGCTTCCGACGACGAGGTCGCGGCGGCCACCGCGGCCGTCCTGGCCATCGATCCGGACGTGGAGGCGCTCTGGGGCCGGCTGCGCGCCGGCCGCGCCTACGCGCGCGGCGTCCCGACCGGGCGGCTGCTGCGGACCCGCGAGAACCGCGACGGCGTGGAGCACGCCTACGTGGTGCGCGTGCCGGAGAGCTACGACCCGGCGACGCGCTGGCCGGTGATCGTCTACCTGCACGGCGGCGTCTCGCGGCCGAAACGCGAGGACGGGACTTGGTGGCGCCGGGAGGAGCGGCTCGCCCGCGGCGACGCCATCGTGGCGGCGCCCGCCTCCTGGAACGAGTCGCTGTGGTGGCAGGACAGCCAGATCGAGAACTTGGCCGGCGTCCTCGACGACCTGAAGCGGACCTGGAACGTCGACGAGAACCGCGTCTACCTGCTCGGGATCTCCGACGGGGCGACCGGCGCGTTCTACCACGCGATGAAGGCGACGACCCCCTGGGCGGCGTTCCTGCCGCTGAACGGCCACCCGGTGGTGCTCGCCAACCCGGCCTCGGACGTCGACGGCGAGATGCACGTGACCAACCTGCGCAACAAGCCGCTCTTCGTGGTCAACGGCGGCCGCGACCCGCTGTATCCGGCCGCGTCGGTGGTTCCCTTCCTGCGGCTGTTCCGGCAGGCCGGCGTGTTCCTCGACTTCCGCCCGCAGCCGGAGGCCGGACACGACGTGAGCTGGTGGGACGACGAGAAGCCGGCCATGGACGCGTTCATGACCGGGCAGGCGCGCCGGCCGCTTCCCGCCCGTCTGTCGTGGGAGACCGAGCGGACCGACCGCTACAACCGCGCCCACTGGCTCGTCGTCACGGAGCTCGGCGCAGTCGCGGGCGAGCCGGACCTGGAGGCGCACGACACCGTCCTGGAGCAGGCGCCGGGGGTGGCGCTCGGCATCGACATGATCGGCCAGATGTCCGACGGCTCGGGCCTGCGCGTGCTGCGGGTCGGACCGGACTCGATCGCGGCGGCGGCCGGGATGGTGAACGACGACACGATCGTCGAGGTGGCCGGGCGGCCGGGCCCCTCCGTCGAGGACCTCAAGCAGGCGTTGATCGGGTTCGCGCCGGGGCAGCGGATTCCAATGGTGGTCCGGCGCGGCGCGGAACGGATCGACCTGATCCTCGAATACCCGGCGCAGGCCGCGCCGCGCGGCCGGCAGGCGTTCCCGCGCACGGCCGCGCCGGGCCGGGTGGAGCTGGATCAGCGGCGCAACACCGTCACCGCGCAGACGCGCGGGGTCCGGCGGTTCAAGCTTCTGATCTCGCCGGAGCAGTTCGACTTCACGCAGCCGATCACGGTGACCGTCAACGGCGTCACGGCGTTCGACGGCCTAGTCGAGCCCGACGTCGAGGCGCTGCTGCGCTGGGCGGCCGTCGATCGGGACCGCACCGCCCTCTACGGCGCCGAGCTCGACGTCACGGTGCCGGCGGTCCGGTAGCGCCGCCCACCGGCCCGGCGCCGGCCCGCGGTTGCGGCCGCCGTGCGAAAACGCACGCGCGGCGGCCGCCGGCCGAGTTACTGCAGGTGTTCCGCCGCCGCGTCGATCCCCGCCTGCGCGCAGATCGCGTCGTTGGCGCCGGTGTCGCCGCTCACGCCGATGCCGCCGACGTGGTGGCCGCCGGCGGTCATGATCGGCAGGCCACCCTCGAAGTAGATGATGCCCGGCACGAAGGCCGCGGCCGTCGGTCCGCCGCCGTTCGGGAACGCGCTCTCGCCCCACTGCTTCGTCGACCGCGGACTGAGGGCGGAGCTGCGCGCCTTGGCCAGCGCGACGTCCTGCGACAGGAGCTGGGCGTCGTCCATCCGGACGTACGCCTTCAGGTTGCCGTGGTTGTCCATGATGGCGACGTGCATCAGCCAGCCCTCGGCCTCCGCCCGTTCGAGGCAGGCTCCGGCCATCGCGATCGCCGCCGCGGTGGTCAGGATGGGACGTTCTTCGGCCGCCTCGGCCGCGGGCGGTGCGCCGGCGGCGAGGGCGGCGGCGAGCAGAAGGGCGGACAGGGTGCGAGTGCGCATGGGATCCTCCGTTGGTGGTTGTGATGATGGACCGGGCGGCCGGGCTCGAGTTCCAGCTCCCGGGATCGGGACGCCGCCGCAACCGGCTGCGCGCGGCCGTTGCCGGAGACCATTGTAATCGTCTTCACGGCGTCGGGGCGCCGTCGTCGCCGGGAGGCGGGCGGGCGCAAGCGAGGCCAGACGGACGGGACAAAGGATATGATGGGGGGAGATGCTTGAAGTCCTCACGGCGTCGGCGGCGGTGATCGCCGCGGTCACGGGGCTCTGGAACACCGTCCGGATCGGCCGGCTTTCCGGGCGTCTCGACACGCGCACGGCGCAGGTCAACGCGCACGTGAACGCGCCGTCGCTGCACTCGCACTGACGCCAGGGGCAGACGTCGGCGCCCGCGACGTCGACCCGCACGCCGCCGCCCGACGCGACCGACCTCGCACTGACGCGGGGGGCAGGCGTCGGCGCCCGCGGGCGGGTATCGCGCCGGAGCTCGTCACGGCGTCAGGCGTCCGCCGGGGGCAGCCGGCGGGCCGCGAGCACTGTCAGGTCGTCGGCCAGCCGGACGCTGCCGGCGTGCGCCACCACCCCCGCGACGATTGCCGCGCCGAGGTCGTCGAGTCCGTCGTCGTGATGCGACTCGATCAGATGCCGGAGGCCGGCTTCGTCGAAGGGCACGCCGGCGGGGCTCTCCGCTTCCGTCACGCCGTCGCTGTAGGCCACGAGGAGATCGCCGGGCGCGAGGGTCAGTTCGTCCGTCTCGTAGGTGGCGCGGTCGAACATGCCGAGGGCGATGCCGCCCGTCGTGAGCGCCCTGACTTCCCCGGTCCGCCGCCGCAGCAGCGGGGGCGTCTGTCCGGCGTTGATGCAGGTCAGGGTCCACGTGACCGGGTCGACGGCGGCGACGAACATCGTGATGAACCGCGAGCCGGGGGTCTGTTCGTAGACCAGGCGGTTCAGCCGCTCCATCAGGCCGATCAGCGGCAGGCCCTCCGCCGCCAGCGTCCGCAGCATCGCGATGGCGAGAGCCATCAGGAGCGCGGCGGGGCTGCCCTTGCCCGACACGTCGCCGAGCATCAGCAGCAGCCGGCCGTCCGGCAGCCGCAGGATGTCGTAGCAGTCGCCGCCGACCGTGTTCGCCGGCCGTGTGCGCCCGGCCGCTTCCAGGCCCCGGATGGCGTGCGTCCGCTGCGGCAGCATCGCGAGCTGGATCTCGCGGGCCACCTCCAGGTCGTTCTTCAGGCTCAGCCGATCCGCCGCCTCCAGCAGCACGAGGAGGTTCACCAGCGCGAAGCCGATCGCCAGCCACCCGGCGCCGTCCGACCAGACCAGGAAGGGCAGGGGAACGTCCACCAGAAACGGCACCAGCGGCACGCGCACGAGGCCGATGCCTTCGAACAGCTCGAGCAGTCCGATGACGAAGGCCACCAGCGCCGCGCCGAACAGCGCCCGGCGGGCCGGCGACAGCTTCAGCGTGAGGGCCAGGAACACGAGGCGCGCGCGGAGGGAGAACCGCTGCAGCGGCGACAGTCCCGCGAACGCCCCTTCGTCGATGTGGCGGGTGAAGAACCGGTACGCGTCGCGGGCGTCGCGCGTGAAGAGGCGCTGGACGTCCTTGCCGGTGAGGTCCTTCGTGTAGACCTCCCAGAAGTCGTTCCCGCGCCGGTCGGAGGCCATCAACGGAGTATACGCAACGGGTTCGCCCGGCGATTCGCGGCAGATATGGCAGCCCGTGGCGAAATCCCCGCTGCATTCGACGGGCGCCGCATCCCGGCTGCACTGCGTCGTTTCGTCGGTCGCATAAAGCCGATATGCTCCCTCCTCACGCCTTGTCAGCCGGACGCCCCGCCCGTCTCGGTGCGACGCGGGGTTTCGCCGCGGGCTGCTGGAGAAGCGGCCGATGAAGAACCGCGCGCCGCGGCCTGCCCGGGGGCGGCCGTGACCGGCACGGCGGCCCCCGAGAATACGGCCGCTACGGAAGCGGGACCAGGTCGCGGGGACCGGCTTGCCGGTCGGGCCGGTCTCCCACCGGGAATGCCGCCGTTACGGGAGCGGGATCAGGTCTCCTTCGAAGGTGACCTTCTCGCCCGGCACGATGAGTACGTCGAGGGTGAGCGGCTCGTAACCGGGATGCCGCAGCTCGACGGTGTGCGTCCCCTCCTCGATCCGCAGCCGCTGGAAGAGCCCGTCGAACTCGTTCACGATCCCGACGAAGTACCCGTCGACGTAGACCTCCGCCGCGCGCGGCCGGACCTTCAGGCGCAGGAACCCGGTGTAGGCGTCGGCGACGTGCGCGTAGCCGTATCTGACGTACGGGTCGTACCAGCCGTAGGGGTAGCCGTACACGGAATAGGGGGAACCGACGCTGACGTGCGCGTGCGGCCCGTAGCCGAACCCGGCGCCGAACGAGAAGCCGGGAAAGTAGAAGTAGGTGCCGTACGCGCGGGGCCAGTGGTACCGCGCGAACCGGACGTGGCGGTACCGGGGCAGACGCCACGGCCGGTAGTACCCGTAGCCGCCGCGATAGTGGTACGCGTAGCGGTAGCCGGGCCGCGGGCGCGGACCGTGGCGGCCGCGGTAGCCGGGGCCGGGACGCCCGCCGCCGCGGGCGCGCGGCACGGCGCGTCCGTGGGAGGTGGTGACGGCCGGTCTCCCGCGCCCGGCGCCGCGCACCTGCGCCGGTTGCCGGCCGCGGGCGTACGGCCGATCCCGGACGGCGTCGCCCGTCCGCCTCCCGCCGCTGCCCGGTCCGGCCGCCGTTGCGGGGCGTCCGGCGTCCGGGCGCCGTGGTACGGCGCGCCCGCGCGTCGAAGCGCCGCCCGCGGCCGCGGCGTCCGGCGCCCGCCGCGGTACGGCTCGCGGCCGGTCGGCGCGCGGCGGCGGTTCCGCGCCCGGTGCGGTTCGCGGCGCGGGCCGGGCGGGCGGGGCGTCAGGAGATCGCCGCGGCACTGCGCGCGCGCTGCCGGTCCGCGGGCGGTCCGCCGAACGGGCGGCGGTGCCCGTCGCGGGCCGGGCGGGCGTGGCGTCAGGAGATCGCCGCGGCACTGCGCGCGCGTTGCCGGTCCGCGGGCGGTCCGCCGAACGGGCGGCGGTGCCCGTCGCGGGCCGGGCTGGCGCGGCGTCGGGAGATCGCCGCGGCACTGCGCGTGCGCTGCCGGTCCGCGTCCGCGGGCGGTCTGCCGGGCGTGCGGCGGTTCGCGGCGCGGATGCGGGGCGCGCCGCCGGGCGCGGGGCGCGCGCCGAGGCGGGCGCGCGTTGCGGGCGTGCGTCCGGCGCCCGCCGCGCCGGCGGACGTTGCGCGCGCGGCGCCGGGGCCGAGCGGGGCGCGGTGGCCCGTCCGCCGCCTCCGTCGCGGCGTCGGGCCCGCTGGCCCTCGTCGGCCCCGACCGCGGGCGCAACGAGCGACAGCACGAAGGAGACCGCCAGGAGACACGAAACGGTGCGCGGCATCACGATTCTCCTCAGGCAGGCTGGCGGTACGCAGTGTAGCAGGGACCGTGCCGGAATCGACGCCCGAAGTCTTCCGACGACAGATGAGCCCGACGAGGGTCGTTTCCAACGACAAGTGAGCCTGAACGGGGGGCGTTTCCAACGACGGACGAGCCTGGACGGGGCCGGGTCGCGGATCATCGGAGGATGATCGCGGGCGGCGCTGTCCCCCGCAGCGGGCAGGCCGGTGTCCGCTTCCGGCTTCACCCGCCCGACGGGGACGTCATCGGCGTCGGGCAGCCCGCCGGGCGGCCTGCCGCCTCCCGGCGGTTTCGTCCCGGACGCGGTTTGGTCCACAATAGGGCGTCCCGCGGCGGGGCCGTCGCCGGCCGGCGGCCGGACGCCCGCGGCGGCGGACTTGCAGCGGCACGGAAAGGCAAGAGGTGGCTCATGGGGGTCGTACGGAAGTTGGCGCTCGCGCTCGTCGCGTGTGGCCTGCTCACGGTGTCTCTGGCGGCGGACGACTGGCGGCAGTGGCGCGGAGCGGACCGGCTCGGTGTCTGGCACGAGGACGGCATCATCGAGTCGTTTCCGGACGAGGGGCTGAAGGTCAAGTGGCGGACGCCGATCCGTTCCGGCTACGCGGGTCCGGCCGTCGCCGACGGCCGCGTGTTCGTGCTCGACTGGCTGGAGGATCCGGAGTCGCGGACGCTCGACGGCACCGAGCGCGTCGTGGCGCTCGACGAGGAGACCGGCGAGGTTCTCTGGACCCGCGAGTGGCGGACCACCTACCGCATGCTGATGGTTTCGTACGCCCGCGGCCCGCGGGCCACGCCGACCGTCGACGGTGACCGGGTCTACGTCTCCGGCGCCACCGGCCGCCTGTTCTGTCTCGACGTCGAGACCGGCGAGGTGATCTGGAGCAAGGACTACGTCGCCGAGTACGACACCAGCATCCCGACCTGGGGCACCGCGAGCGCGCCGCTGGTCGACGGCGACAGGCTGATCGCCGTCGTCGGCGGCGAGCCGGACGCGCTGGTCGTCGCCTTCGACAAGCGGACCGGCGAGGAGATCTGGCGCGCGGTCGACGTGGTCGGGGAGATGGGCTACGGCCAGCCGGTCATCTACGAGGCGGGCGGCGCGCGGCAGCTCGTCGTCTGGCACGCGGCGGCGCTCGTCTCGCTCGATCCGGAGACCGGCGCGGTCTACTGGGAGCAGGAATGGGAGGTGGGCGCCGGCATGTCGGTCGCGACCCCGGTGCGGAGCGGCGGCTACCTGCTGGTTTCGCAGTTCTACAACGGCTCGATGATGATGCGGCTCAACCCGGATCGGCCGGCCGCGTCGATGCTGTGGCAGGGCGGCAGCCGCAGCGAGATGCCGGATCAGACCGACGGCCTGCACGCCCTGATCACGACCCCGCTGATCATCGGCGACTACGTCTACGGCGTGGGCAGCTACGGCGAGCTGCGCGGCCTGGACGCGCGGACGGGACGGCGGCTCTGGATGAGCGGCGAGATGACCGCGCAGGCGCGCTGGGGCACCGCGTTCCTCGTGCGGCACGGCGACCGCTACTTCGTCAACAACGACGCCGGCGACCTGATCATCGCGCGGTTCACGCCGGAGGGCTACGTGGAGCTCGACCGCACGCGGCTCATCGAGGCGGACGGCAGCTCCGGCATCGGCTCCGGCCCGCGCCTGCGCTGGGACCGGCCCGTCAACTGGTCGCATCCCGCCTACGCCAACCGGCACGTCGTGCACCGGAACGACAGCGAGATCCTCCGCGCCTCGCTGGCCGCGAGCGACTACGAATGAAGGCGGGCGGAACGGGGCGCCGGAGTCGTGCGGGCGCGCCGGGTCCAGTGGGACGACGCGGTGAAGCAGGCCGTGGAGAGGCGGAACGGGGCGCCGGAGCCGTGCGGGCGCGCCGGGAACCGGAGACGCACGGAAGGGGAAGACGACGATGCGAACGTTGCGGCGATCGGTGACGGCGGCGCTGTGCGCCGCGCTGGCGGGATCCTGGCTCCACGCGGCGGACTGGCCCGAGTGGCGCGGCGCGGGACGGGTGGCGGTGTGGACCGAGGACGGCATCCTCGAGCGGTTTCCGCCCGACGGCCTGCGGGTGGTCTGGCGCACGCCGGTCAAGGGGGGCTTCGCCGGCCCGGTGGTCGCGGACGGGCGGGTCTTCGTCACCGATTTCGAGTTCCTGCCGGAGACGCGGGTGATGGACGGCACCGAGCGCGTCCTCGCGCTCGACGAGCGGACCGGCGAGGTGCTCTGGACGCACGAGTGGCCGGCCGCCTACCGCAACCTGCAGTTCTCCTACGCCACCGGGCCGCGCGCCACCCCGACGGTGGACGGGGACCGCGTCTACGTCGCCGGCGGCGCCGGCATGCTCCTGTGCCTCGAAGCGGAGACCGGCGCAGTCGTCTGGCAGCACGACACGGTGGCCGAGTACGGCACCACGGTGCCGGTCTGGGGCACGTCGAGCTCCCCCCTGGTCGAGGACGATCTGCTGATCGCCGTCGTCGGCGGCGAACCGGACGCGCTGGTCGTCGCCTTCGACAAGCGCACGGGCGAGGAGGTCTGGCGGGCGATCGACGTGGTGACCGAGATGGGCTACGCGCAGCCGGTCGTCCACGAGGCGGGCGGCGTGCGGCAGCTCGTCGTCTGGCACCCGAGCGGGGTCAGCTCCCTGGATCCCGCCACCGGCGGGATCTGGTGGGAGGAGGCGTGGGAGGCGCGCTCGGCGATCACCGTGGCGACCCCCGTCCGTAGCGGCAACTACCTGTTCTTCAGCCAGTTCTACGGCGGCTCGCTGATGCTCCGCCTGGACACGGACCGTCCGGGCGCCACGGTGCTCTGGAAGGTCGCGGGGACTGGGGAGATGCCCGACCAGACGCGGGGGCTGCACGCGCTCATCACGACGCCGGTCATCGAAGGCGACTTCATCTACGGCGTCGGCAGCTACGGCGAGCTGCGCGGCCTGGACGCCAGGACCGGCGAGCGCCTGTGGATGAGCGACCGGATGACCGTGCAGCGCCGCTGGGGCGCCGCCTTCATGGTGCGCCACGGCGACCGCTACTTCGTCAACAACGACGCCGGGTTCCTGATCATCGCGCGGTTCACGCCGGAGGGCTACGAGGAGCTCGACCGCACGAAGCTGATCGAGGCGACCTCGCGCGCCGGGTACGGCCCGCGCCGCTTCGAGGACCGCGCCGTCAACTGGACCCAGCCGGCCTACGCCAACCGGCACCTCGTGACGCGCAACGACGAGGAGGTCATCCGGGTGTCGCTGGCCGCCGCCGACTACCGGTAGGCCGGCGAGACTGAACGGACCGTCGGGAATCGCACGGTTCGCCGGAGCCTTTGCGCGGGACGGCCGCGGGCGGCGGGAGCCGTTTTTTCACGGAGAGGGGGACGGAACATGCAGCGAGGGAAAGAACGTCGGGCGGGTCGGTGGGGCGGCGCCGCGGCGGCCGGCGCGGTGCTGGCCGCGGTGCTGCTGGCGGCGCCGGCGCCGCGCGCGGCCGAGGACGTCGTCGTCGGCAGCCCGGAGTCGGTCGGCATGTCGTCGGAGCGCCTGCGGCGGATCGACCGCTTCGTCCAGGAGTACGTCGACGACGGCCGGATCGCCGGCGCGGTCACCCTGGTCGCCCGCAAGGGGAAGGTGGTCCACTTCGAGGCGCACGGCTGGCGCGACCGGGAGAACGGCGTGCCGATGACGAAGGACACCATCTTCGTCCTGATGTCGATGACCAAGCCGATCGTCTCGACCGCGCTGATGATGCTGTTCGAGGAGGGGCGGTTCCTGCTCGACGATCCGATCGCGAAGTGGATTCCCGAGTACGAGAACCACCTGGTGCGCATCAACCGCGACGGCGTCCGGCCGGTGGTGGAGCCGGAGGCGCGCCCGGTCACGGTGCGCCACGTGCTGACCCACACGTCCGGGCTGACCCTGAATCCGGAGGGCAGGGGGCTGACCGCGGAGCAGATCGCGAAGGTCACCAACGGCGGCAAGGGCTGGCCGACGCTGGCCGAGCGGGTGGCGCACGCCGCGGTCGTACCGGGTGCGTTCCACCCGGGCGACCGGTGGCAGTACGGCGATTCGACCGACTACGTCGCGGTGCTCGTGGAGAAGATCTCCGGCCAGTCGCTCGACGCCTTCCTGCGCGAGCGGATCTTCGAACCCCTGGGGATGACCGACACGCACTACTACGTGCCGCGCGAGAAGGTGGAGCGGATGGCGTCCGTCTACCGGCCGGACGAGGACGGAAAGATCGAACTGCTGGTCTCCCCGGCCTGGCGCGAGCCGACCCGGATGTTCCGGGGCGTCGCCGGCCTGGCGGGGACCGCCGCCGACTACTACCGGTTCGCCCGGATGATCGCCGACGGCGGCGAGCTGGACGGTACGCGGCTGCTCGGGCGGATGACCGTCGACAACATGATCAGCAACCACATAGGGGACCGGCCGGTCTACATCCGCGGCGGCGGGTACGGCTTCGGGCTCGGCTTCGGCGTGCTGACCAACTCCGCCGCGGCGCCCGACGCGCTGTCCATCGGCAGCTATACCTGGGGCGGCGCCTACGGGACGCTCTACTGGGCCGACCCGGTCGAGGATCTCATCGGCATCCTGATGATCCAGATCCGGCCCTACAACCACCTCGGCATCCGCCCGCTCTTCTCGAACGTCGTGACGCAGGCGGTGACCGACACCTTGGCGGACCAGAAGCCGAAGATCATGGGGCGGCCGACGCCGCGGTGATCGCGGCGGACCGGCGCGGCCGGCAGGGCCGGGGCGGCACGCCCGGCCCGCGCCGGCCCCCCTTTTGACGATCCGGGTCGCGCCCCGCCCGGCCCGCGCCGGCCACCCGCTTCCTCGCAATATTGTCACGGATAGGCCGCGCGGCCCGCCCGGCCCGCGCCGGCCACCCGCTTCCTCGCAATATTGTCACGGATAGGCCGCGCGGCCCGCCCGGCCCGTGCCGGCCACCCCTTTCGACGATCCGGGGGCCGCGGGCCGGGATCGGGCTCCGGGGCAAGTCACGGCCCGGCGAAGAACGTCGCCGTCGTGCCGGGCGGCAGGCCGACGGCGCGCAACGCCTGCCCGACGGCGCGTTGCGCGGCGCCGCCGGCGTCCAGATCGGCCGCGGCCTGGCGGATCGCGTCCGCCGCCAGCGGGAGCGACGCCACCGGCGGCAGCAGGTCCCGCACCGCCCGGAAGAAGATCCGCTCGATCAGCGCGCGTCCCGCGTCCCCGGCCCCTGCGACCGCGAGCCCGGTGGTCCGGTTCGCGCCCCCCTCGACGGCGAGGTAGAAGGCGTGGCTCAGGATCGTCGAATTCCAGTGCTCGGCGCCGTAGCAGCAGGAGTCGGAATCGCCGACGAACCGGCCGCCGACGAACGTGAATCCCGAGAACTCGCCGGCGCCGGCGAGGGCGAGCTCGACGCGCCGGCCGTAGGCGTCCGGATTGCCGTCAAGCGACCCGGGGTCCTCGAGCGAGCGGATCAGGTCCATGCGGTAGTCGGCCGGCGCGCCCGCCTCTTCGTGAAAGAACCCGGCCCCGGTCGCGAAGATGTCGGAGAGGCCTTCGTTGACCGCGCCCCCCTGGTTCGAGCCCAGCACGAACCGGCCGTCCCGGCACAGGGCCGGTTGCGGAACCACCGTCCCGCTCTCCAGGTCGAAGACGGGGAACCGGGCGGTGTCGCAGGTCCAGGTCCGGTGGCCGTCGTGGAAGCTCCGCGGCCCGAGGGTGACGGTCCGGCCGAGGTCGAAGCCCGTGCCGGTACGCCGGCGGACGGCATGGAACGTCACGTTGTGCGTCAGCTCGTGGGTGACGACGTCGAGCGACGAGATCGGGATCTCGTCCGTTTCCAGTTCTATCCGGCCGTAGGCGAGCACGCCGGTGCCCTCCGGGCCGAACGGCGGCGGCGCGGCGAACGCGTTCTGGAAGCCGGCGTTGACGATGCTGAGGATGCGGCCGTTCGCGCCGTCGCCGCCCTCCCAGCCGTGCCGCGCGGCGAAGTAGTCGTAGGCCCAGCCGGTGTGGGCGTGGACGCCGACCACCGCCGGGTCGTCCCAGTCGTTGTCGAAATCGGCGGCGACGTCGTCTTCCGTCCAGAGCGGCTCGCCGGGCGGTAGCCCGTCGATGAGGTGGAAATCCACCAGACGGGCGAACCGCAGCAAGTTGAACCGCGCGTCGAGGGTGACGATCTCGGCCGGCCGCAGGCGGTCGCGCGCCACGAAGCGGCCGTCCGACCGCGTCGTGCCGAGCTTCCGCCGGCCGCCCGTGTGGATGTCGACGCCGCCGCCGACCGCCGTCTGGGACCGGAAGGCGTCCTCGGCGCGCAGGATCCGGCCGTCGGCGGCGCTGGCGAAGTAGATCCGCCCGTCGCTCAGCAGCGCGCGGTACGCCAGGACGTACGAGCCGTCCGCCCGCGGCAGCACGACCAGCCGCGGCGGCCGGCGGGCGGGCAAGGCCGCGCCGGTGGCCGCCGCGAGGCGCGCCGCCACCTCGGCCGCCGACAGCGCCGGCGCCGTTTCGACGTCGAGCCCCTGGTGCAGCGTGCCGAACAGGGAGATCGTCACCCCGCGGTCGAGCTGCCGCGAGACGCCGGCGCCGTGGACGGGGACGCCGCGGAAGAACTGCGCGGCGTACTCGTGCTCCCGTCCCGGCAGATGCTCGTCGTCCAGACGGGAGACCACGACGAACTCGCCGGTGCGCGTCCTGCCGTCGACGGCCGCGTCCCACCGGCGCAGATCGTCGACGCCGGCGGCGTATCCGGCCGACACGGAAACGACGCCGGGCGGCTGCCGGGACGCGGCGTCCTGGCTCGTGGACGCGAGCGCGGCCGCCGCGGCGAGGACCGACGCGAGACGGACTCGCGAGGCCGTCGCCGCCGGCGGCTTCCGCAACGTCCCGTGCGCGTTCCCGGCCGGGGCCGAAGTGGTGACGAGTCGTGGCGCGGTGCGCATTGCGTGTCCGATCTTCCCTGGAGTCGGGCGCGGCGCGCGGGCGGACCGCGCGGGCGCCGGCGATGCGTTCAGAACCGCAGCCGCAGGCCCCCGGCCGCATGCAGCCCGCCGGCCCGGACCTCGAGCGCGCCGTCCCCGGCGGACGGGAGTTCCACCATGGCCTGGCTGTACCGCGTGAGCCAGCCGACGCCGACGTGGGTCGAGAAGTACCAGGCGACGTCGGCGCCGACGTTGAACCCGACCTGCGAACCGGATTCCCGGCTGGCGACCGCGCTCGCGAACGCGGCCGTGTCGTACGGGTATTCGTGGGTGAACCGCACGTCGGTGACGAGTTGCTGCGACACGTCGAAGAACGTGGGCCCGCCGAAGACCGTCACCGTGACCGACGGGACGGCCGGCACCAGCGCCAGGACCTGCAGGTGCACGGCGGTCTCCCTGCGGGCGAGAGGCGGCGAGGCGCCGGAGATCGAGCGGTCCCGGTCGAAAAGGAAGGGGTGCGGCGCCTGTGCGGAGACGCTGGCCGCGTCCTCGACGCGGAAGCGCGACACGCCGATCCCGATCCCGATGTACGAGGAGATGCGGACGCCGCCGCTCGCGTCGACGAGCGCGGCGTTCCGCGGGCGGTAGTCGCTCGTGAAGCGCGCCTGTTCCTGCGCCGCGGCGGTGGACAGAAGGTCCCCGTACACGCCGCCCGACTCCGGAAAGACGATGTCCGCGGAAAAGCCGCGGGTCAGGGCCTGCAGCCCGCCGTTGACCGTGACGAAGGCGCGGGCTTCTCCGGGCGGCGCCTGCGCGGACGCGGGCGCGGCGGTGGCCAGCGCGACCGCCGCGACGGCCAGTCGGAGCGCCGTCGACGGCCGTATGCGGGACTGCCTGGTCATGGGGAGATCCTTCCGGTCAGCGTATGCGGCCGGCCGGTCCGCGGTGACCGGCGTCGGCAGGGAGGCCTGAACCACGTCGACGGAGGCGACGGGGCAGAGGCGAACCGTGGCGGAAAAGTCTATGCCGGCGGCCGGACGACGGTCAACGGACCCGACGGCCAGGGAGCGCAGGTCCGAGGCAGATTCCCGGACTTCCTCGCCGGGGCGCAATGCGCCCGGCGCGGCACGTCCGGCTGGCCGACCGGTTCGTTGCGTTCGATATCATTGCAGGGAACGTCCGGTGGAAGAGGGCGCGGCCGGGTCGGCTGCCGACCGCGTCGTCGTGGACGGCCGGGCCGCAAGGCCCAGGACTGCTGTCTGAGCGGAGGGACGGACGGTGTGTCACCCGAAGGGCCGTAGCGCGTTGACACGCCGGCCGGCCCTCCGCTACCTCCGACGGACCTGTCCCCGACACCGTGCGACCCGGACCTGCCCCCAATCAGGTGCGCCACGACCCGTCAGTTCCGAGGTCGCTGGCGCTGTCGGCACCCCGCGTCGACCCGACGATCACGCCTCGACAGCCCGTGGTGAAAGTCGGGCATTCCGGGGATCGACACGACGGCTCTGCTGTTCTACACTGGCGGCATGGCGATGGGCACGACACGTGACGACGGGTCGCAGCAGTCGATGTGGGTGTCGGTGGCCGACTTGCCGCGAGGCGGGGGGCATCCGTTCTACGAGCGGCTGAACCGGATTCTCGAGGCGGCCGCTTCGACGCGTTCGTCGAGGGACTGTGTGCGCGGTTCTACGCGGCGAAGATGGGCCGGCCGGGCCTTGCCCCGGGGCGCTACTTCCACCTGCTGCTGATCGGGTATTTCGAGGGGCTGGACTCGGAGCGGGCGATCGCGTGGCGGGCGGCCGAGGCCGGGCCGCCCCCGGAACACAAAACGGCCGGAGAGGATGGAAGGAAGCCACATGACGGAACGAACGAAGAGCTCGTGGAAGCCGCGGGAAGGGTGCAGGAAGCTGCCGGAGCCCTGATGCGGGGCGATGGAAAGAGCGGGACCGGACAGGACAGGCAAACGCCTTCCTGACATTCGCGATGCTCGCGATGGAACACGGGCGGGCGGTACTGATCCTGATCGAGTCGGGCCTGTCGGTCCGACTGAGCGCGATGGCGCTGGTACGTCCAATAACGTATGCGTGGCCCGACAGTTGGCGAACGCGGAGGGCTTCGGCAGCGAACACGTCCCGGAGGAATACGGGAACGAGGCGCTGGACTGGGCAACATGGTGGATGCTGCTCACGGTCGAGCTGGTGCTGGCAAGCGTGCACGCCGAACCGGCACGGTTCAAGCGGCTGCACGAGATCTCGGACCAGTGGCAGCGCGCGCTGGGGGAATACAAGGGCGGCTTCTGATTTGGTCGGAAATTGAACGGAACAGAAAGGGAACAGAACAATGAAGACTATCGACTACGTCGTGCTGTTGCATGGCCTGTCATCCGTAAGTAACGGAACAAGGATGGCCCGTTTGCGTCGCACAACGTTCGTCCTTTTCGTCGGCGGCATTCTGGCTTACGGCGCGGCCTTTGTCGGGCACATGCTCAACCGCTTCGACCTTGTCAACCTGATCCGGGACTTCAACTTTGACGATGCGTTCTACTACTATCAAGTCGCTTCACGCATGGCCGCCGGCGAATTCTCGACCTTCGACGGCATCACGCGAACCAACGGCTACCATCCGCTTTGGCTGTTCCTGATCACGCCATTCTACTGGGTGTTCGACAAGACGGAGGCGCTGTTCGCGATCAAATCGTTCGAGATCATGCTGGTCGCCGGGGGCGTGGCACTGGCGGCAGCGGCGGCGCGGGTGGCGCGGTTGCCGTGGGTCCTCTTGTTTGCCGTGCTTCCGGCTATCTATCAGACTGAAGGGATGCTTTGGGGGCTGGAGGCCGCCGCGGGGCTGTTCTTTCTGGGGCTGTTCCTGCTGGCCGTCTGTCTTTTTGCGCGGGACCCGGCCGGGTGGCGGTGGCCGCTGGCGGCGGTGGCGTTCGCGCTGCCCTGGGTGCGCCTGGAATACGTGGCCGTTTCGGTAGCGACGACGGCGATACTGTGGTTCTTCGAGTGGTCACGCGGTAAGAACGGAAGGCGATCCGTGCACGCGACAACGCCGTTGTTCGGCGCCGTCGCCGGGGGCCTGGTGTATTTCACCTGGAACGCGGTCTTGTTCGGGGGGGCCGTGCCTGTAAGCGGAGCGACCAAACAATGGTGGTCACAAGAACTTTGGGAACAAAACGGCGGATACAGCATGACGGAGAACTTCCATGCCCACCTGCAAACCCCTTTCTTTGGCGATGAATTGCTGATCGCTCTTGAAATCTGCGTCTACGTGGTGGTGGTCTGGTTTTTTTCTCGCCGCTCCCGCGGCTTGGACGACTGGTTGCTGCTGGCATTTCTGGCCGGTGTGTGCGGCCTGGCGACGGGGCATTTGGCGAAGTTCGCACATAGCGTTCTCACGGTGCATCCCCTGTCTGGATTTTGGGCATGGCATCATGTTCTGGCGTATCTACTGGCGGCGGTCGCCGTTCCTGCAAGATGCTGCGTCGCCATCTGGTTCATACGTCGTTTCGTCGGGTGGGTCCCGCTGCGCGGATTCAGGATGGGAATCGTCCTGATCGGAGTGGTCCACCTGTTCGTAACGGCGGACTTCACGGGGCCGTTCCGGTTCATCGATTCAAGAGCGTCATCTACCCGCCGGAACTATCCTGTTCATTCCTATATGGGTACGATGGTCATGAATCGACTGTTGCCCGCGGGCAGCGTGGTCGGGTCCTTCGACGCCGGCATTGTTGGATACTTCTCACAGTTTCCGGTGATGAACCTGGACGGCTTGATTAATTCCTGGGACTACCTGCGCGCACAGCAGGCGGGGACCGAAGCCGCGTTTCGTCAGCGCCACGGGGTTACCCTCATGGCCAATATGCGGCCGCCCCATTACCGACAAGACAACATGCTTCTGAGAGGACCATTATTAGGAGACCGTCAATTCAGGCTCTGGCACCATGACGGCCGTGGCGAAAACCTGCAGCGGGAGCTTCACGGATACAGGGGCGATCTTGCCGCGTGGTTCTGGGAAAGGATGGATCCGCACCTCGAACGCCAGGCGGACGGCGTCGGGCTCCTGGTGGACGGACGGGTGGCGCAGGCGTTCGTCCGGGACTGCGAGCCGTACGACCTCGCGGCATGGCACTGGGGGGCGGACGGGAGGGGAGGGGCGGAGCGCGTCCCGTGGACGCAGGTGACATCGGGGATCTGCACCAGTGCCGCCGTGCTGCCACCCGACTCCCTGCCTCTCGTGCGGGTGATGACGGCGTCCGGGGCTCTGGAGGATCTTCTGGATCGGGTCGGAGGACGCAGGCCGGCGATCCGGCGATCCGCTTCGGCTTTGTTCGACGTGTACCTCCTCGACGACACCCTGGTCTACGTAAAGGCGCCGTGCGTACCGGAAGACGTCGACGCGACGTTCTTCCTGCACGTGGACCCGATCGATCCGTACGACCTTCCCGCCCCGCGGCGGCGGTTCGGTTTCGACAACCTTGACTTCCGGTTCGACGATCATCGCGGCTTGCTGAAGGGCGGGGTCTGCGCGGTGGAAGTTCCTCTCCCCGGATATGGTATCGAGATGATCCGGACCGGCCAGTTAGTGGAAGGCGGCTTCCACCGCCTCTGGGAGGGGGAGATCCGCAACGGGGCGGGGGCGGGCCGGCGATGATGGCGGGCGGGCCGGTTCCGGCCGGGCGCCGCGGCCTCTGGAACCGGCCCCGCCCGCGGCCCCGCGGCCGGATATGCCGTCGAGCCAGCCGTCTTCGGCGTCTACCCGCCCGCGGAACGTGCGCCGGAGATTCCGTGCGCCGGGTGCGGAGCGCGTGTTTCCCAGTGGCAGCGCGCGTACGTCCGGCCGGTCAGTCTGATCGGCCCGCTCCAGTCGGAGCCGGCTGACCGGGAATGGCCCGACGCGAAGGCGTACCTCGCCCAGTACAACCCGTTCTTCCCCGACCGCGACATCCTCGCCCGGCGCCCTGCCGCTCCCGGCGCCAGCTCGTCGCCGGCGCCTCGCTGCTCGCGGCCGGCGCGGTGGTCGCGGTCTGGTGGTCGAAGGTCGACGTGCAGGCGGGGCCGCGCGGTGTCCGGCTGTCGCGCACGTTCAGGTGGCGATGAGAGACGCCGCCGGCATCGCCGTCACGGTCCGCCGCGACCGCCGCTCGCCGAACCGGTGGGCGGTCTACGGGCCGACCGCCGGTCGCCGCGCCGGTCTTCACGCCCCGGGAGATCGAAGTGTTGCAGGAGCTGGCCGGCGGCGCGCGCGACCGGGAGATCGCGGCCCGCCTCGGCCTGTCCGGGAACGGCGTCCGGTGGCATCTGCGGAACGTCTACCGCAAGACGTCCGCCGCCGGCCGGGACGACGCGGTCCGGCGCGCCCGCGCCCTGAGCATTCTCTCGTGATCCCGCCGGCCGCGGACGGGTCCGGTGCCGCGCCTCCGCACGCGCTCGGATGCGTCGGTCGCGTCGACGTCCGGCTGCCGGACGCCTGGCGCGCCTCCGCACGCGCTCGGATGCGTCCTGTCGCCGTCGGCCGCAACGCCGGGAAAGGCCGGGGTTTCGGTATGATCGACGCTTGGTCGTCGGCCGGTGGAAGACCGGGGGCTTTCCGGCGTCCCGGATCTTCGATGTCATGACCGAACCCCCGTCCTGGCTGCTGGCGGCGAAGGCGACGGCGCCCGATCCGGCGCACGGGTACTTCCAGCGGCCGGCCCTGCTCGAGCGCCTCGGGCCGGCCGCCGGCCACCGGCTCGTCGTGGTGAGCGCTCCCGGCGGCTTCGGCAAGACCACCCTGCTGGCGGACCTCTGCCGCCGCGAGCGGGAACGGGGCGTGCGGGCCGCCTGGATCACGCTGGACGGGGACGACACGCCGGACGTCCTGCGCGCGTACCTCGTGCACGCCTTCGTCCGGGCGGGCCTCGCCCGGTCCCTGCTGCACGCCCTGCGCGGCGCCGCGCCGCGCCCGCATCCGGTCGAGCAGCGGACGGAACTGCTGATGCGGGCGATCGAGCGTTCCGGCGCGCCGTGGCTGCTGGTGCTCGACGAGGTGGAGCGGCTCCGGGACCGCGACGCGGTCGGGACGGTCGACTTCCTGCTGCGGCACGCGCCGGACAACCTGCGGATCGCGGTCGCGTTCCGGGAGAACCCGGGCCTCGAAGTGGCGACGGCGATCCTCGCCGGCCGGGGCGTCGAAGTGACCGCGAAGGACCTCCGGTTCTCGCCGGCGGAGGTCGCGCGGTTCTTCGACGGCGCGTTGCCGCGGCGGACTCTCGACGCGGTGACGACCCGGACCGCCGGCTGGCCGGTCGCGTTGCGGATCTATCGCAACGCCGCGGCGGGCGACGCGTCGAAGCTGACCGCGGCCGATCTCGCCGGGGACCGGGGCGTGGTGGCCGATTACTGCAACGCGCGGCTGCTGCGCGGGTTGTCGGACGAGGACCGCGGCCTGCTGTTCGATCTGGCGCTCTTCGAGTGGATCGATCCGGCGCTGGTGGACGAGGTGCTGCGGATCGGCGATGCGCGCCGGCGCATCGACGGGCTGTCGGCGCTGGCCGGGTTCCTGCAGCCGCTGGCCGACGACACCGGCGTCCGCCGCCTGCACCCGCTCGTCCGCGAATACTGCGCCGCGCGGCGCTTTCGAGAGGATCCGGAGGGGTTCCGGGACCTGCACCGCCGGATCGCGCACGCGCTGGCGGCGCGGGGGCGCACCGTCGACGCGTTGCGCCATGCGCGCGACGCCGGCGACGCCCGGCTGGCGGGCGAAATCCTCGAGCGCGCCGGCGGGCTGCGGGTGCTGCTGCGGGACGGGGTGACGGCCCTGCGCGCGGCGGATCGGCTGCTGCCGCCGGAGACCTTGGCGACGTACCCGCGGCTGGGCCTCGCGCGGTGCGTCCTCCACGTCCGAACGGCGCGGCTCGACGACGCCCACGCGCTGCTCGACGACGTCCGGCGCGCCACCGACGACTTCACGCGCGACCGGCCGGGCGGCGACGATCGCGCGCTGCGCGTCGACGCGTTCATCGCGCGGGCGCTGCTGGCCGGCTTCGGGTGCGTGTCGATCCGCAGCGAGCAGGCGCAGCGGCTGCTCGCCGAAGGGCATCGGCTCGCGGACGATCCCGACCTGCCGCCGGAGATCCTCGGCGTGGTGTGCGAGCTGCTGTGCGCCGCCCGCGGCCAGATGGCGCAGTTCGAAACCAGCCGGGCGCTGGGGACGGCGTCGGCGGAGCATTTCGCCCGTTGCGGCTCCCGCCAGGGCGCCATGTTCGTCGACTTCCACCTCGGCACGGTCGCGATGGCGCAGGGCCGCGCGGAGGAGGCGGCCGAGCGGTACGCGCGCGCCCGGCGGACGGCGGCGCAGGTCTTCACCCGTGACGCCGGCCCGGCGCTGTTCGGCGATGTCCTGACGGCCGAGCTCGCCCTGGAGCGGAACGGCGCGTCGGCGCTCGACGATCGCGTGTTGCGGTTCCCGTTGCGGCTCCGCGACACGGGGGCGTGGTTCGACGTCTTCGCGGCCGCCTGGGGCGTGGCCGCGGAGCTGACCGCGGTCCGCCGGGGCGCGGACGCGGCGGTGGCGTTGCTGGACGAAGCGCAGGAACGGGCCCGGGCGCTGGGGCGCGCGAGCGTGGCGACGTACCTGGCCGCGTTGCGGGTGTCGGTCCTGGTTGCCGCCGGACGTCCGGAGCGGGCCGGGGAAGCCTGGCGCGCCGGCGGGCTGCCGGGCGGCGGCGCCGATCTGCTCGACCTCGACGTCCGGTCCTGGCGGGAGATGGAAGCGCTGGCCGAGGCGCGCATCCGGCTGCTGGCGGCGCAGGGCGGCCTCGACGCCGCGCGGGATCTGGCGGGCCGGCTGTGCGCGGCGGCCGCGGAGCGCGGACTGGCGCGCACCCTGATGCGGGGGCTCGCGGCGGCGGCCGCCGCCGCGCACCGCGCCGGCGACACGGCGGCCGCGGCGGCGCGGGCGGCCGAGTTCGTCCGTCTGGCGCGGCGGACCGACTATCCGCGGCCGCTGGTGCGCGAGGGCGCCGCCGCGGCGGCCGTCCTGCGCGACCTGCTCCGCACGGACCTCGATCCGGCGGCGCGGGCCGCCGCCGAGGCGCTGCGCGCGCAGGTGGAGGAGCCGTCCGCCGCGCCCGCGCCGCCGGTCCTCAGCGCGCGGGAGCGGGAGGTGCTCACCGGCACCGCCCGCGGCGAGCGGGCCAAGGAGACCGCGGCCCGGATCGGCCTGACCGAGGACGGCGTCCGCTACCACCTCAAGCAGATCTACCGGAAGCTGGACGTCTCCGGCCGGCACGACGCCGTCCGCCGGGCGCAGGAGGCCGGCATCCTGCAGGACGTGTGAGCGCCGGCGCACGGAACCGGGCCGCCCCTGGGCACGCGCCCGGCGGACCGGTTCGCCCGCCCACCCCGATTGCCGCCCCCGGGCACGCGCCCGGCGTCCGCCGGCCGACGCGCGCACGTCAGCGGACGAAACGGATCGGAACGGCCGGTACGCCGACCGACGGGTTACAATGCCCGGGAACCTGCTGGTTCACCCCCGGCTCGGCCGCGCGACGACACCTGAGATGGCCGTTCCGCTGACGGAACCTGCCGTGCAGGCGCCCCCGTGGGTGTTGTCCGCGCGCGTGACGGCGCCCGATCTGGTGCGCGGCTACTACGACCGGCCGGAACTGCTCGCCCGGATCGACCCGCTCGAGGACCGCCGGATCACGGTGCTGACGGCGCCGGGCGGCTTCGGCAAGACGACGCTGCTGGCGGACCTTCACCGCCGCGCCCGGAACCGGGGCCGCGTCGCCGCTTGGCTCACGCTGACCGGGGACGACACGCCGGCCGTCCTCGGCGCCTACCTCGCCTGCGCCTTCGAGCGCGCCGGCCTGCCGCTGTCGGGCGGGGAACGCCCCGGGGCAGCGCCCGCCGGCTACACGGCGTTGCTGGCCCATGCGATCGAGGCCTGGGGGGCGCCGTGCCTGCTGATCCTCGACGACGCGGGCCGCCTCGTCGTGCGCGAAACGGTCGAGGCGCTCGACGCGCTGCTGCGCTACGGTCCCCGCAACCTGCACGTCGCCGTCGCGGGCCGCCGCAATCCGGGGCTGGACGTGGACGAAGCGGTCCTGGCCGGCCGCGGGCTGCGCGTGGGGGTCGAGCAGCTCCGGTTCTCGCTTTCCGAGATCGCCGGTTTCGTCGGCCCCGCCTTGTCGGGGAGCGATCTGCAGGCGCTGGCGGCGCGGACGGAAGGGTGGCCCGTCGCCCTGCAGCTCTACCGCAACCTGCAGGCGGGCCGGACGCAGCCGGTGGGCGTGCGGGACTTTCGCGGGGACAAGGGGGTCGCCGCGAACTTTCTCGGCGAACGGCTGCTGCGGACGCTGTCGGACGCGGACCGCGAGTTCCTCCTCGATCTGGCGTTGTTCGAGTGGATCGAGCCGGCGCTGGTGGACGAGGTGCTGGAGACGCACGATGCGCGGCGCCGGGTCGCCGCGCTGGCCGAGCTGGACGGGCTGCTGCACGACCGGGGGGACGACGTCGTGCGGCTGCACCCGCTCATCCGCGACTACTGCGCGGCGCGGCGGTTCCGCGACGCCCCGGACCGCTTCCGCCGGATCCACGCCGCGATCGCGCGGGCGTCGGCGCGGCGGAACCGGCTGGTGCCGGCGGTGCGGCACGCCCGCGACGCCGGCGACGACCGGCTCGTCGGCGACGTCGTGGAAGAGGCCGGGGGGCTGCGGCTGTGGTGCACGGAGGGCATGACGCGGCTGCTGGCGATCGACCGCCTGCTGACCCCCGCCGTGATCGAGACGCATCCGCGGGTGGCGTTTCTGCATTGCATCGTCCTGGCCATGCGGGGGAAGCTCGGCGCGGCGCGGGCGCTGTGCGACGACGTCGGCCGGCGGACGCGGGGGTTCACGCGGGACCGGGCGGGCGGGGACGACCGCGCGTTGCGCGCCGAGCGCGTCCTCGTGCAGGCGATGCTGTTCGGCTTCGGCTGCGGGCCGATCGGCGACGAGGCGGTCCTCGGGGTGATAGCCGAGATGGCCGCGCTGGCGGACGACGAGGATCTCGACCCGGCGATCCGCGGCGCGTACAACGTCGTGCTGAGCGCCGGCAACCACCAGCGGGCGCGGTTCGAGGCCGGCCGGCAGCGGAGCGCGCAGGCGCAGGCGCACTTCGCGCGGTGCGGATCCTGGTACGGCGTCTTGTGCTGCCATTTCCACTCCGGCATCGCGGACATGGCGCAGGGGCGCGTCCGGTCGGCCGCCGAGCACTACGCGAGCGGCCGCCGCATCGTGCGCCGGCACTTTCCGGAGGACGGCGGCTCGACGTTGATCCTCGACGTGCTGACGGCCGAGCTCGACCTCGAGCGGAACCGGCTGGCGGCGGAGGCGTCACCCGAGCCCGCCGCCGCGAGGCTCCGTGACATGGGGGTCTGGTTCGACGTCTACGCGGCCGCCTTCGACGTGGCCGTGGCGGCGGCGTGCGACCGGCGCGGCGCGGCGGCGGCGCTGGCGATCCTCGACGAGACGCACGAGCACGTCCGGTTGCCGGGCCTCTTGCGGTACCTGTCGGCGTTGCGGGTGTCGCTCCTGGTCGCGGCCGGGCGCGTCGAGCAGGCCGAAGAGGCGTGGCGCAGCGCCGGGCTGCCGGCCGCCGCGCCCGCGCTGCTCGACCTGCGCGGGCAGACGTGGCGGGAGATGGAGGCGGTCGCCTGCGCCCGCGTGCGGCTGCTGGCGGCGCGCGGCGAGGTCGCCGCCGCCCGCGGCCTGGCCGCCGGGACGTGCGAGGCCGCCGCCGCCCGCGATCTGGTGCGGACGCTGATGTGGGGGCTGGCCGCGGCGATGGTCGTCGAGCACCGGGCCGGCGCCGCGGACCGTGCGGCGGAACGTCTGGTCGAGTTCCTGGGATGGTTTCGCACGACGGACTACCTGCGCCCGCTGGTCCGGGACCGCGCCGTCAGCCTCGCGGTGCTGCGGCGGCTGCTGGCGACGGGCGGCGCGGGCGTCCGGGACGCGGCCGAGGCGGTGCTGCGGCTCCTGGGAGAGGACGTCCGGGCGCCCGCCGGCCCGGCGGCGCCGGCGCTCACCCCGCGGGAAGTCGAGGTGCTGGAAGTGCTGGCCGGCGGCGTGCGCGACCGGGAGATCGCCGCCCGCCTCGGACTGACCGGGAACGGCGTCCGGTACCACCTGAAGCGCATCTACCGGAAGATGTCCGCCGCCGGCCGGGTCGACGCCGTGCGGCGGGCCCGGGCCCTGGGCGTCATTTCGTGACATGACCCTTCCGACCGGGGGGGGGGGGGGGGGGGGGGGCTCGCCGAGGGCTCGCCGGCGGGTGGCGTGATGCGAGCGGGTCCGACACCGGGCGGAACGAGGCAGCGGCCGGCCGGCCCGGCCCGTACAGGGTCGCCGCCGGACGCCGCGGCGGGCCCGGACCGTCCCGCCGCGCCGGCGTCCTGGCTGCTGGCGCCCCGCGTGACCGCGCCGGCCCGGACGAGCGGGTACTTCGACCGGCCGGCGCTGATCGAGCGGCTCGGCCGGATCGAGCGGCGCCGGGTCACCGTGCTGGCGGCGCCGGCCGGGTTCGGCAAGACCACGCTGCTGGCGGAACTCTCCCGCCGCGAGCGGGAGCGGGGCCGGGTCGCCGCGTGGGTCACGCTGACCGGCGACGATACGCCGGCGATCCTCGGGGCCTATCTCGCCGGCGCCTTCGGGCGCGCGGGACTGAACCTGCCGGTTCTCGACGACCGGGCGGCGGCCCGGCGCGTCCTGCCCCACGCGGCCCGCCACACGGCGCTGCTGACGCGCGCCGTCGAGACCCACGCGGCGCCGTGTCTGCTGGTGCTCGACGACGCGGACCGGCTGGCCGTGCCGGAGACCGTCGACGCGGTCAACACGCTGCTGCGCCACGGCCCCCGCAATCTGCACGTCGCCGTCGCGTACCGGCGCAATCCGGGGCTGGACCTGGACGACGCCGTCCTGGCTGGCCGCGGGATCCGCCTGGGAGCCGAGCAGCTTCGGTTCTCGCGTCCGGAGATCGCCCGGTTCTTCGGCGGCGGCCTGTCGCCGGACGAGCTCGGCGCGCTGGCCGCGCGCACCGAAGGGTGGCCGGTCGCCCTCCGGATCCACCGCAACCTGCGGGCCGGCGGCCCGCCGCCGGGGGGCGCGCGCGGTCCCGGCGCGGACGCTCTGGCCGGGACGCAGATCGAGGCCATCGAACGCATGCCGCCGGGGGGCGCGCGCGGCCCCGGCGCGGACGAGGGGGTCACCGCGGACGCGCTCGGCGAACGGCTGCTGGGCACGTTGTCGCACGCGGACCGGGAGTTCCTGCTCGACGTGGCGCTCTTCGACTGGATCGAGCCGGCGCTGGCCGACGAGGTCCTGGGCGCGGGCGCAACCCGGCGGCTCGCGGGGCTGGCCGAGCTGGACGGGCTGCTGCACGACCGCGGGGACGCCGTGCGGCTCCACCCGCTCGTCCGGGACTGGTGCGTGGCGCGGCGGCGGCGGGACACCCCGGACCGCTTCCGGCGCATCCAGGTCGCGATCGCGCGGGCGCTGGCGCGGCGGAACCGTCTGGTGCCGGCGTTGCGCCATGCCCGCGACGCGGGCGACGAACGGCTCGCCGGCGACGTCCTGGAGCGGACGCAGGGCCTGCCGCTGTGGTTTCTGGAGGGCCTGACGCGGCTGCGCGGAATCGACCGGTTCCTGACGCCCGCCGTCGTGGAGCGGTACCCGCGGCTGGATCTGCTGCGGTGCATCGTCCTCGTCAAGAGCGGGCGGGTGGGCGAGGCGCACGCGCTGTGCGCGGCGGTCGGGCGGCGGACCCGGGGCTTCACGCGGGACCGGGCGGGCGGTGACGACCGCAAGCTGCGCGCCGACAGCGTCCTCGTGCGCGCGCTGCTGGCCGGTTACGGCTGCCTGCCGGCCGGCGGCGCGGAGGTTCGCGCGCTGCTGGCCGAGGCGGCCGCGGTGGCCGACGACGCGGACGTCGACCCGGCGATCCGCGGCGGCTGTTCCCTGGTGCTCTGCGCCAACGCCCACCGGCGGGCGCGGTTCGAAGTCAGCCGGCGGCGCGGACTGCAGGCGAAGGCGCACTTCGAGCGGTGCGGATCGCGGTACGGCGGCCTGTTCCACGACCTGCACGCCGGCGTCGCGGCCATGGCCCGGGGCGAGGCGCAGGCCGCCGCCGGCCACTACGCGCACGCCCGGCGCACGGTGAAGCAGTACTTCCCCGAGGACGGCGAGTCGGCGCTGGTCGCCGACGTCCTGACGGCGGAGCTCGACCTGGAACGGGACCGGCCGAAGGCGGTGGCGCAGCGCGCGCCGGAGCCCGGGAAGCTGCGCGACACGGCGACGTGGTTCGACGTCTACGCGGCGGCGTGGAGCGTGGCCGCCGAGACGGCGTCCGAGCGCGGAGGCGCCGCGGCAGGGCTGGCGGTTCTCGACGACGCGCGCGCGCACGCCTGGTCGCTGGGGCTGGCCGGGGTCGTGCGGTACCTATCGGCCCTGCGCGTCTCCGTCCTGGTCGCCGGCGGGCGTCTCGACGAGGCCGGCGAAGCGTGGCGTTGCGACCGGCTGCCGGACGCCGAGCCGGCGATCGTCGATCCGGACGGCCAGTCGTGGCGGGAGATGGAGGCGCTCGCCGAAGCCCGCATCCGGCTGCTGGCCGCGCGCGGCGATCCGGACGCCGCCCGCGGCCTCGCGGCCCGGCTGTGCGCCGTCGCCGGCGCCCGCGGCCTGGTGCGGACCCTGATGCGGGGTCTCGCCGCGGCGATGGTCGTCGAGCACCGGGCCGGCGACGCGGCCCGCGCGGCGGCGCGCCTGGCCGAGTTCCTCGCGCGGATCCGGACGACGGACTATCCGCGTCCGCTGGTCCGGGAGCGCGCCGTCGCCCGCGAGGTCCTGGAGCATCTGCGCGAAACCGCCGCCGAGCCGGCGCTGCGGGCGGCGGCCGACGCGCTGCGCGGGCGCCTCGGCGGGCCGCCGCCCGCGGCGGCGTTCACCCCGCGGGAGATCGACGTGCTGCAGGAGCTGGCCACGGGCGCGAAGGATCGGGAGATCGCCCCCCGCCTCGGCCTGAGCGGGGACGGTCTCCGCTACCACGTCCGGCGCATCTACCGGAAGACGCGGGCCGCCGGCCGGGTGGACGCGGTGCGGCGGGCCCGCGCCCTGGGCGTCCTCCCGCCCGCGGCGTCCGCGGTCCCGCCACCGTCCGGCCGCTACCGGAACCGGTAGGGGCGCGCTTCCGGTCCGCCTACCGGCCCGCTACCCGTTTCCTGCCCCCTGCCCCGCTACCGGAACCGGTAGCGGGGCGCTGCGCGGCCGCTACCGGCCCGCTACCGGTGCGGTCCGCCGGCCGCCCCGCCGGCCGCGCCCCGGCCGGCGGGGCGCGGCCGGAACGGCCGTTTTCCTGGGAGATCAGGCGGTTTCCGGCCGTTCCCGCACGCACTACCGAAGACGGTAGCGCCGATCCCGGCCCCTGTCGGCCCGCGGCGGCTACCCGATTTTGGCTGTCGCCCACCGTTGGCGGCCGTCCCCGCGCGCGCGACCATCGGCGCATGGTCTCGCAGGCCGTCGCGCCCGGAACGGAGCCGTCTCCCCCGCTCCCCGTGCGACAGGCGCAGGTAGCCGCCTCCCATCGAGACGTCGCGCCCGGAACGGAGCCGTCTCCCTCGCTCCCCCGCGCGCGCGACGATCGGCGTTCCGCTCCCGAACGGCCAGCATCCCCGCGGGGCGCTTCCCCGCGCGCGCGACCATCGGCGTTGCGTGGCGACGAAAGAACACCACCGCGGCGCTGGGTTCCACCACGGGCCGCGAGACTCGCCGCCGGCGCGCTCGCGCTGGCGACCTTCGCGTCCCTCGCGCCGCCGGCGCGGGCGCAGACCCGGAACATCGACGTCACCCTCTCGAAGGAGCCGTCAGGCCGGGGGAGCGGCTACTTCAACCTCAAGGTGGTCTTCTCCGCGGAAGTCGTCGGTCTGTCCCTCAACGACTTCTCGGCGTCGAACGCCACCCTGATCAACCTGAACAGCGCCACCGGACACTGGACCGGCGATCTGCGGGCCTGGGTGGTCGAAGTGCGGCCGGCCGCTTCCGGGACGGTGACGATCGACCTGCGCGGCGGGGCCGCCCGGAACGTGCTCAACACGCGCGACAGCCGTCCGGCGCGGTTCGTCTGGAACCGGGAGAAGCCGGTCGTCACGATCGCCGGCCCGCGGACGCTCACCAGGGACGGCGCCGGGGATTCGTTCCCGACCGGGTCGTACACCGTCTCGCTGTCGGAGCGTCTGGGCACGGTCCCCCTGGCCAACACCGTCAAGACGGGCGTACAGGTGACCAACGCGTTCATGACGTCGTTCAGCGGCACGAGCTCGAATCCGCCGACCTACACCTTCGGGCTGCGGCCGGTCCTCGACGGCCGGATGAAGCTGACCGTGCCGGCCGGCCTGTTCCGCGACGCGGGCGGCAACGCCAACGCGAAGACCGAATACGCCGTGACGGCGAAGACGCAGGCGCCCCCGGTGATCACGCCGCCCGGGAACAAGACGTACGCCCAGGGGGAGACGATCGAGAAGTTCGGCATCACGGTGACCGACGCGGACGGCGACCTGGTCAGCGTGGCGCTGGAGGGGCTGCCGTCCGGGCTGCGCACCAGCAGCAACCGCAGCAAGTCGAGTCGGACGGTGAACGTCAGCGGCACGGTGGCCGCGACCGCGGCGGCGAAGGACTACACGGTGAAGATCGTGGCGCTCGACGACCACCACGACGATCCGGTGGAGGCGGCGTTCACGATCACGGTGACGCGGCCGGAGCCGCCCGCCGTGAACGGGCCGCCCGAGATCACGGTTCCGGACGACAAGAGCTATGCGCAGGGAGAGCGGATCATGCCGTTCGTCATCCGGGCGAGCGACCCGGACGGCATCGCGAGCCTGACGGCGACCGGTTTCCCGTCGGGGCTGGGCTTCGCCACGGGTCTGGTTTCGAACTCCGGCATCGTGTCCGGGACCGTGAACGTGGCTGCGCTGGCCAAGGCGTACACGGTGACGATCACCGCGTCCGACGGGACGCGCGAGTCGACGGCGACGTTCACGATCACGGTGACGGCGGCGGCGGGTGCGCCGGGTGCGCCGGGTGCGCTGGCGACGAACGCGGCGCCGGTGATCACCGATCCGGGGAACAAGGAGTATGCGCAGGGGGAGACGATCACGGCGTTCGACGTTACCGTGACCGACGCCGACGCGGAGGACACGGTGACGGTTTCGGTGTCCGGCCTGCCGTCCGGGCTGAGCTGGTCGTCGTCGACCGGGAAGGTTTCGGGAACGGTGTCGTCGGACGCGGCGGCGCGGGACTACACGGCGACGGTGACGGCGAACGACGGGGTGAACGAGGACGTGACCCTGGACTTCACGATCACGGTCACGGCGGCGGAGCAGGTTCCGGATCCGGAGTCGGATACCGAGGATTCGGATACCGAACCGGCGTCGAAGAACCGGCCGCCGGTGATCACGGATCCGGGGAACAAGGAGTATGCGCAGGGGGAGACGATCACGGCGTTCGACGTTACCGTGACCGACGCCGACGCGGAGGACACGGTGACGGTGGGAGTTTCGGGCCTGCCGTCGGGTCTGAGCTGGTCGTCGTCGACCGGGAAGGTTTCGGGAACGGTGTCGTCGGACGCGGCGGCGCGGGACTACACGGCGACGGTGACGGCGAACGACGGGATGAACGAGGACGTGACCCTGGACTTCACGATCACGGTCACGGCGACGGCGGTGCTGGGGCGGGATTCGGAACCGGAGCCTGCGAACAGTGCGCCGGTGATCACGGATCCGGGGAACAAGGAGTATGCGCAGGGGGAGACGATCGAGGCTTTCGACGTTACCGTGACCGACGCCGACGCGGAGGACACGGTGACGGTGGGAGTTTCGGGCCTGCCGTCGGGTCTGGGCTGGTCGTCGTCGACGGGGCAGGTTTCGGGGACGGTGGCGTCCGACGCGGTGGCGCAGGACTACACGGCGACGGTTACGGCGAACGACGGGGTGAACGAGGACGTGACCCTGGACTTCACGATCACGGTCACGGCGACGGCGGTGCTGGGGCGGGATTCGGAACCGGAGCCTGCGAACAGTGCGCCGGTGATCACGGATCCGGGGAACAAGGAGTATGCGCAGGGGGAGACGATCGAGGCTTTCGACGTTACCGTGACCGACGCCGACGCGGAGGATACGGTGACGGTGGGAGTTTCGGGCCTGCCGTCGGGTCTGGGCTGGTCGTCGTCGACGGGGCAGGTTTCGGGGACGGTGGCGTCCGACGCGGCGGCGCAGGACTACACGGCGACGGTTACGGCGAACGACGGGGTGAACGAGGACGTGACCCTGGACTTCACGATCACGGTCACGGCGGCCGAAGCGCAGGCGCCGGATCCGGATTCGGACGGCGACGATTCGGACGGCGACGATTCGGACGGCGACGATTCGGACGGCGACGATTCGGACGGCGATTCGGATTCGGAGAACCGGCCGCCGGTGATCACTGCGCCGGGCGACAAGGTGTACGCACAGGGGGAGACCATCGAACCGTTTCCCATCGAGGTCACCGATCCCGACGATCACGACGTGGCGGTGGGGGTGTCCGGGCTTCCGTCCGGGCTCGACTACCAAGACGCCGCGGGGGAGGTGGCGGGCACCGTCAGTTCCAGCGCGGCGCTCGGTGAGCATGCGGTGACGATCACCGCCTCGGACATGGTCAATCCCGAGGTGGAGGCGGTTTTCACCACCACCATCACCGTTCTCGACGAAGACGCCCCCAGCGTCCTCGTGCGTCCGACGTCGCTTGCGATGCCCGACGGAGACTCGCGGACCTATCAGGTCCGGTTGCGCCAGCAGCCGTCCGGTCCGGTGACGGTTTCCCTGGCCACTGACGCGCTCGAGGCCGACGGGCTCAGGGCCGCGTTCGCCCGTCGCGCGCCCGCCGGGCCGCGCAGGTCGGCGGGCCGCGCCGCGGCGGCCGGCGCATCGTCTGCCGTGCGGGTGACGCCGGGGGCGTTCACCGTCTCGCCCGAGACCTGGAACGAGCCGCGGACGGTGACCGTATACGGCGCCGACCCCGGCACCTTCCTCGTGCGTCACGCCTTGCGCGGCGGCGGGTACGACGGGGTGCCCGCGTCGGACGTGGGGGTCAGGGTGACCGGCGGCGACGGTGAGGCCGGTGACAGCGACGACGGCGGCGACGGCGGCGACGGCGGCGACGGCGGCGATGGCGACGGCGACGACGAGGACGACAACCGCCGCGAGAACCCTGACCTGAAGCCGATCTTCCGCACAACGGTCTCCGCGCCGTGCTTCCAGGTCGGGACGGCGATCGCCCCGCTGGTTCTGCCGGCGGCGGCGGGCGGCGACGGCGCCCTGCGCTACCACCTGGCGCCGGCCCCGCCGGCGGGCCTCGCGCTCGACGCGGGGACCCGTACCCTGGCCGGCACGCCGGCGGCGGCGAAGGAGGAGACGGTCTACACGTGGACGGCGCGCGACGAGGACGGCGACGAGGCGACGCTGACGTTCGCCCTCACGGTGCTGCCGGACCTCCGGCCGACGTTCGGCGGCGTGCGGGGGCCGGCACTGCGCGGGCGGGCGGGCCGGCGGATGGCGCCGGTCACCCTGCCGGCGGCGACGCTGCCGGGGGCCGGCGGGGGCGGCGCCTGCGGCCCCGGCTTCGACCACGACCAGCCGCTGGAATATCGGGTCACGCCGGAGCTGCCGGCCGGCCTGCGGTTCGACGCGCGCACGCGGGCGGTGTCGGGCACGCCGGAGGCGGAGCAGACGCGGCGCGAGCACACGCTGACGGCGGCCGACGCCGACGGGGACGAGGCCGCGTTGCGGTTCTCCGTCACGGTGCTCGACCCGCCGGTGGTGAACCGGATCCGGATCGTGTCGAAGCCGCTGGCCGGGGACACCTACCGCTACGGCGAGCGGATCGAGGCCGAGGCGGTCTTCAGCGAGCCGGTGACGCTGACCGGGTCGCTGACCCTCGGTCTGACGATCGGCGAGACGGTGCGCGTGCTGCCGTCGGCGCCGGCTTCCGGGGCGACGGTCCGCTTCGCCTACACGGTCGCGGGCATCGACCGCGATCGGGACGGCGTGAGCGTGGCGGCGGATGCGCTGGCGCTCGCCGGCGGGCGGCTGGTGGACGCGGTCGGCACCGACGCCGAGCTGGGGCACGATCCGTTGCCCGACCAGCCCGGACACCGGGTGGACGGCCGGCCGCGGGCGGTCGGCACGCTGCCGGATCTGGCGCTGACGCTGGGCGCGGCCCCGGCGGAGGTCGAGGTGGCGGAGGCGTTCCACGGGGCGGAGACCTACGAGGTCGTCTCGTCGGACCCGGAGGTGGCGTCGGTCGCGCTGGCAGGGACGGTGGTGACGGTCACGCAGCGCTCGGACGGCGTTGCGACGGTGACGGTCGTCGGGCGCAACCCCGGCGGGGCGGCCGAGCAGCCGTTCGCGGTGCGGGTGGTGACGGCGCAGGCGGAGATCGACGTCGTGGCGGGGGCGCTGGCGGGCGTGGGCCGGACGCTGTTGTCGAGCACGTCGGCGGTCGTCGGCCGCCGCATGGAGCGGTTCGGGGGCGGCTCGACGTTGATGCTGGCGGGGCGGACCCTGCCGTTGCCGGCCGGGCGGGCGTCTGCCGGCGGTCGGACGTTCGGAGAGCCGGGCGCCGGCCCGTGGCGGGGCGGTTCGGCCGGGTTCGGACCGGGGTCGCCGTTGCCGGCTCCGGCGGGCGTCGAGGCGGACGCGCCCCTGGCGGCGGCGCGGCGGGCGTACGGGTCCGCGGGGGCCGCGCCGGGGGCGGGCGGGCCGCGGGTCGGCCGGGTGACCGCCGACGAGCTGCTGTACGGCAGCGCGTTCGAACTGACCCTGGACGGTTCGCCGGCCGGCTTCGGTCAGCCTGCCGCGTCCGGGTTCGTCGACGGCGCGGCGCCGGCGGCCGGGCCGCGCCTGACGGTCTGGGGCGCCGGCGACCTGCAGTCGCTGCAGGGGACCACCGGGCCGGGGTCGCGGTACGACGCCCGGCCGCTGACCACGTACGTCGGCGCGGACGTCGCCGCGGGGCGGCTGCTGGCCGGGCTGGCCCTGGCGCGCAGCCGGGCCGACGCCGACTACGAGTTCCACGACCTCGCGGCCGACGCGCGCGGCAGCGGCCGCCTCGCCACCCGTCTGCTGAACGTGCATCCGTACGTCCGGTGGGCGCTCGACGGGCAGACCGACGTCTGGGGGATCGCGGGCGCCGGTTGGGGCGCGGCGGAGCTGGCGCGGTCGGTGACCCACGTCGGCGAGCGGTCGGACCTGTCGCTGCGGCTCGGGATGGCCGGCCTGCGGCGGACGCTCCGTCCGGTCGGCGCGGTCGGGCTGGCGTTGCGGGGCGACGCCGGCTGGGTGCGTCTGGCGACCGCCGGCGGCGGCGCGGTGCTCCGCGGGCAGGCGGCGACGGGGCATCGGACCCGGGTGGGGCTGGAGGTGGTTCGCCAGAGCGGACGGGTGCAGCCGTTCGTCGAGGTGGGCGGCCGCTACGACGGCGGCGACGGGGCGACCGGGGCCGGGCTGGAGGTGGCGGGGGGCGTGCGGGCGGCGAGCGGCGCCGGCCGGTTGGGGCTGGAGGCGCGCGGCCGTCTGCTGGCGTTGCACACGGCGGCGGGGTACCGCGAGGCCGGCCTGGCCGTGACCCTGCGCGTCACGCCGGCGGGGGACGGCCGGGGGCTGGCGCTGGATCTGACGCCCGGGTGGGGCGCGCCGGCCGGCGGCGCCGACTCGCTCTGGAACGACCACGGCTTCGGACCGCTGCCGGGGCTCGCTGCCCCGGACGGGTCGTTCACCGCGCGGGCCGGCTACGGCCTCGGTCTGGTGGCGCCGTTCACCGAAGTCGGCTGGGCGGCGCAACGGTCGCGGCGGCTGCGGTTCGGCCTCCGGGTGTGGGAAGCGGCCGAAGCGTTCGAAGTGGAGTTGAGCGGCGAGCGGTACGCCGACGCCGGCCTGCCGCCGGCGTACCGCCTCGGCGTCTTCGGATCCCTCCGGTATTGACGGCGCGCCGCGGCCGCGCAGACCGGCTCCCCGGCGGAAGACACCGCCCGTCCGCTGGCGCCGGGACCTGCTGCGGCATCTCCCCTTGATTCTTCCTAATCTCCCCGGCGGAAAGACGCCGCCCGTCCGCTGGCGCCGGCTAACGATGTCGCGAATTCTCCGCACGAGTCCTCTCCGGCGGAGAGACGCCGCCCGGTCCGCCGGCGCCGGGGGAACTGCCGGGGCGCACTGCGAGGGATTTCGTATGGTGGCCGCCGCGGCCACGGCCGCGGACCGGCTCGTTCAACGCGCCCTGCGGCTACGAGGGATTTCGTATGGTGGCCGCCGCGGCCACGGACCGGATCGGCTCGTTCAGCGCGCCCTGCCGGTACCCGGCCGGGTCGACCTCCACTTCCTGAAAGCCGGCCGCCCGGAAGCGGGCGGTCACGTCGGCCCGCAGCGCGGCGTCCCGGAAGCGGGCCACTTCTTCGGGAGCGACCTCGATGCGCGCCCGCCCGCCGAAGTGGCGGACCCGGCAGACGGCGAAGCCGTGCCCGCGCAGCACCTGCTCGCACGCGGCCACCTGCGCCAGCCGTTCGGGCGTGATGGCGGCGCCGTACGGGAAGCGGCTCGACAGGCAGGCCAGCGCCGGCTTGTTCCAGATCGGCAGGCCGAGCCGGCGCGCGGCCTCCCGGACGTCGGCCTTGGCGAACCCGGTCTCGTCGAGAGGCGAGCGGACGCCGTGCTCCTTCGCCGCCTGCCGTCCCGGCCGGTGGTCGCGGCGGTCGTCCGCGTTGAAGCCGTCGACGACCCGATGGTCTCCGAGGCGCGCCGCCTCGCGCACCGCGCGGCCGTAGACCTCCACCTTGCAAAAATAGCAGCGGTTCACCGGATTGGCCGCGTAGCGCGGGTCGTCGACCTCGGCCGTGTCGACCAGCAGATGCCGCGCGCCGATCCGCTCGGCGAGGCGTCGCGCGGCGGCGCCCTCCTCGGGCGCAAGACTCGGAGAGACGGCGGTCAGGGCCACCGCCCGGCCGCCCAGGACGCCGACCGCCTCGGCCAGCAGGTAGCCGGAGTCGACGCCGCCGGAGAAGCAGACGACCACCCGCTCGAAGCCGGCCAGCAGGCTGCGCAGGCGGGCGATTCTGGCGTCCAGGGTCGTCATCTGTCCGCGTTCCGGACGTTCCAGCGCCGCGTTGCCGGGCGCCGGCGGGCGATTTCTGGCGTCCAGGGTCGTCATGGCGTCATAATGCGCGGTCGCTTCGGCTCGTTGCTCTCTAGCTAGTGTAGCGTTTACGCGCTCGCCGCCCGTCGCCGCCCGTCGCGCCCGGACGTCGGCGGCGGGTCCGGCACGCACCGAGCAGTTGCGGTACGCGCTCGCCGCCCGTCGCGCCGGTTGCGCCGGTTCCCGTCCCGATGCCCGATCCGCCCCAGACCACGGCGCTGCTGCTCGGCACGGCCGCCTCGCTGGCGATCGTCCACACCCTGCTCGGGATCGATCATTCGCTGCCGTTCGTCGCCCTCGGCCGCGCCCGGGGCTGGGCGCTCGGACGCACGCTGCTGGTGACCGCGTCGTGCGGGGCCGGCCACGTCGCCTCCTCCGTGCTGATCGGCGCGGCCGGCGTCGCATTCGGCGTCGCGACCGATGCGCTGCTGTGGCTGGAGTCGACGCGCGGCGAGCTGGCGGCGGCGCTGCTGATCGGCTTCGGTCTCGCCTACGCCGCCCGGGCGGTCTGGCGCAGCCTGCGCGGCCGGCAGGGCGCACGGCTGCGCGAAGGGCCGACCGGCGCCGGCCGCATGACGCCCGCGCCGGTTCCGGGGGCCGTGCCGGCAGTTGCAGCGGGCGGGGCACGGGCCGGCTCCGACCGCCCGGGCGGTCGCCGCGCAGGTCGACGTGCCCACCGGGTTGCAGCGTGCGGAGAACGGGCCGGCTCCGGCCGCATGACGCCGTGGGCGCTCTTCATCGTCTTCGTGCTCGGCCCGTGCGAGCCGCTCATCCCGCTGATGGTCGTCCCCGGCATGGCGCGCGACTGGCTCGCGGTGGCGGCCGTGGTCGCCGTCTTCGGGCTGCTGACGGTGGCGGCGATGCTGCTGGCGGTGGCCGCCGCGTGGCGGGGGGCCGCATTGTTCGGCGCCGGCCGGATCGGCCGCCACGCCGACGCCGCGGCCGGCCTCGTCGTCGCGGCGAGCGGTGCCGCCGTACTCTTCCTGGGGCTGTAGGCTGTCGTGGTGGTTTCGCCGGAAACGGGGGGTGAGCAAATGACGAAAGACGGGAAGAGACCACCGGGCGGCATCGAGTTGTTGTTGCCGGTACTGAAGGCGATACGGGATCTCGGTGACTCGGCGTCGCGTGCCGAGCTGCTGGAGCACGTTCCCGAAGTCGCGGATTTCACCGAGAAGCAGCTCGAGCAGGTCCGCAACAGAGCGGAATGGGCGATCTACTGGCTCAAAAAAATTGGCGCACTCGAAAGCAGCGGGCGCGGCGTCTACACCGTGACGCCGGAGGGCGTCGGGTATCTGGAGATGGACGACGCCGCGGCGGGCGCGACGCTCACGACGGTCTACCGCACGGCCTACCGCGAGGCCCGGAAATCGGCCGCAAAAAAAGAGAAAACCACGAAGCCGGCGCAACCGAGGGACACGGTTGACGCGGTTGGCACGGAGCCTGCCGCGGGCAGCGATGCGTCGGCCGAAGTGGTGGCAGGGACCGATCCGGTTTCCGGGGACGGCTGGAGAGCCACGCTGCTCGAAATACTGCAGAAGATGTCCCCGGCGGGGTTCGAGCGTCTGGCCCAGCGCATTCTGAGAGAAGCCGGGTTCCAGAAGGTGGACGTCGTCGGACGAGCGGGGGACGGCGGGATAGACGGCAGGGGACTGTACAGAATGTCGCTGGTCAGCTTCCCAATCTACTTCCAGTGCAAGCGGTACGCCGGCAGCGTCCCCGCCGGCGTAGTGCGTGATTTCCGGGGAGCGATGGCCGGCCGCGGCGACAAGGGGCTGATCATCACGACGGGAACGTTCACCTCGGCGGCGCGAAAGGAGGCGACCAGAGACGGCGCTCCGCCGATCGATCTGATCGATGGGGAAAATCTGTGCGACCTCATCCGGAAGTACAAACTCGGCGTCGTCGAACGGGTCACGGTCGACGAGAGCTTCTTCGAGGCGCTCTGACGTGCGCGTCGTGATTCCGGCGGGTCACCGATGTTGCGTTCGCAGGGCCAGCCGTCCCGTGCGGATGGACGCGTTCGCGGAACGGGCGTGGACCGCGATCTGCAAGACGGCGCGTGACGAAGAAGCGGGCCGGGAGTCCGCGCCCGGCGGAAGGTTGTCGTCGTTCCCGGAGGAACCAGCGTGCTCTACGACCTCGTGCTGATCGCCGTCGGGTTCGCCCTCGTCGCCAAGGGGGGCGATCTGTTCGTCGACTCCAGCATCCACATCGGGCGGGCGCTCCGGATTCCGCGCTTCGTCATCGGGGGGACGCTGGTGAGTCTGGCGACCACCGGGCCGGAGCTGGTCGTTTCGGCCACCGCCTCCTGGATGGGCGACTCCGGGATCGCGCTGGGCAACGCGGTCGGATCCTGCATCTGCAACATCGGCCTGATCGTCGGCACGGTGGCGCTGATCATGCCGGTGCAGGTCGACCGGCCGGACTTCGTCCGGCGCGGAGCGTGGATGGTCGGCGGCGGTCTGCTCGTCGTCGGGTTTTCCTGGGACCGGTCGCTGGACCCGATCTACGGCGCCGTGCTGCTGGCGGGAGCGGTCGCCTACCTCGCGTGGGACCTGCTGGGCATTCTGCGCTCGCGGCAGGGATCGGCCGGCGGCGCGGAGCAGGACGACGTCACGAGCGGGCTGGCGGGAGCGGTCGCCTGGTTCGCCGTCGGCGGCGCGTGCGTCCTGGCGGGCAGCTATCTGCTCGTCGAGTCCGGCCAGGGGCTGGCCGCGGCCCTCGGCGTTCCGTCGGCGATCATCGGCTTCTCGGTCATCGCGGTCGGGACGTCGCTGCCGGAGCTGGTGACCGGCGTGACCGCCGCGCGCAAGGGGGTGCCGGACCTGTCGCTCGGGAACATCGTCGGCGCGAACGTCCTGAACCTGCTGCTCATCGTCGGCCTCTCCGGCACGATCCAGCCGCTCGTGCTCGATCCCTTCAGCCAGTGGTACGGGTTCCCGTGGCTCGGCATCTTCTTCCTGACCATCGTCGGCGTGGTCCTGAAGCACGGCGTCGTCCGCCGCGCGGCCGGCATCGGCCTGCTGATGCTCTACGCCCTCTACGTGATCGGCCTGGTGTCGGTGCCGGCGCTGAGCTGAGCGGACCGGCGGGGCTTCCCTGCCGGCTGTCGGACGCCGGCGCTCGCGACTCCGGATCGGATAGCATCCGCGGAGGAGACGGTGATGTTGGAACGGTTGCGCATACGCAGATTCCGCGGCTTCGAAGATCTGCGGATTGACGGACTGAGCCGGATCAACCTGGTGGCCGGCGCGAACAACGCCGGCAAGACCACGTTGCTGGAGGCGGTCTTCCTGCTCGGCGCAGGCGGAAACCCCCGCCTGGCGCTGAACCGTCACCTCGTCCGTGCGATGGAGTCGAATGCCGCGCCGCCGACGTCGATATGGGAAACCGTCTGGAAGCCGCTTTTCTTCGATCTGGATACGGACGGCGCCATGACGATTTCCGGCCGTCATTCGGCGGTCGGCGAGATGACCTTGGAGATCATGCCGGAACGTCCGGTCACGACGGAGGTTTCTCGCGTCAGAGAGGGCGAAAAGTTGGTGAACGAGCTCGCCGGCGAGCGGTCGCTCAAGTTCAAGTACAAGGATCGGACCAGGGAGATCGAGGGCGAAGCGCGTGAGACGGCGGACAACGTCACGTTCAAGCGGGAGGATTTGTACACCCCGTTCAGTGGAGCGATCATTCAGCCGGGAAGCGGGAACATCCACGAAGACGCTATCCTCCTGGGACGGCTGAGAAAGGAGAAACGTGGAGACTTGCTTCTGCAAGCGCTTCACGAAATCGAACCCGGGCTGCAAGGCGTCGAGGACAATTCTTCGAGCGGCGCGCCGATGATCTGGGTGGACGTCGGGTTGCGCGAGCTGGTGCCGTTGCCCGTCATGGGGAGCGGCATGACGCAGGTCGCCCGCATGGTGCTGGGGGCGACGGCGGCGCCGGGCGGCGTGGTGCTGATCGACGAGATCGAGAACGGACTGCATCACTCCGTCGTTCCGGACGTCTGGCGCGTGGTTGCGGCGGTGGCGGAGCAGTGCGACGTGCAGATCTTCGCGACGACCCACAGCTTCGAATGCGTCGAAGCGGCGCACGAGGCGCTCGGAGCGGAGGGCTTTCGCCTGTACCGGCTGGAGGTCGTCGACGGCAAGAGACGTTGCGTGGCCTACGGAGCCGAGGCCGTTGACGGGGCAATCCGGCACAACATGGAAGTACGCTGACCATGAAGCCGGCGACAATAGAGCATTCGGTCCAACTGCTCGTCGAGGGCAACGATCCGCGCAATTTTTTCGAGGCGTTCATCGAGCATCTGGGGCTTGCCGGTATTCAGGTGCAGAACTTCGGCGGGGTGAACGAACTGAACAGGTTCCTCCTGGGGTTCGTGCTTGATCCCGGTTTCGGGCGCGTCAGAAGCATCGGCATCGTCCGCGACGCGGAGCGGCCGGTTGACGGCGGCTCGACCGTCGAAGAGCCGGCTACGCAAGAATTGCGGGCGTTCCAGAGCGTCCGGACTTCGTTGCGCAATGCCAACCGGAGCCGCCAAACACCGTCGGGCGCGGAGTTGCCAGTGCCGGATCGTCCGGAGGAACGCGCCGGCGACAGACCTTCGGTGAGCGTCCTGATACTGCCCGGGGACGGAGGCGACGGCATGCTCGAGACGTTGTTGTGCAGGACAATCGCCGGCACCGGAGTGGATCGCTGCATCGATCGGTTCTTCCGATGCGCGGAAGAATCCGGCAGCCCTATTCATCGTCCCGACAAGGCGCGCGCCCGTGCGTATCTGGCGACGACGCCCGATCCGCACGTGTCCGTCGGGGTGGCGGCGAAGAGGAGCCGCTGGAATCTCGATCACGAAGCGTTCGACGGCGTGCGCCGATTCCTGAGATCGCTGGAGGACAACCCGGCGGCGTAGAGCGGCCGCTTGCGCCCGCGAAGCCGGCGCATCTCCTCACGCTCCTCGGTGCGCAGGCCGTCGGTGCGCTCGCCGGCATCCCGGCCGGCCTGTGCCCTGTTCCGGATGGCCTGGGCCGACGGCTCGAACTCCCGCGCCAGAGCCTCCGGCGTGCGCCCCGACCGGACCAGCTCGACCATCTGCCGGCGGAACTCCGCCGCATACGGCGGTCTCGTTTTGGCATCGCGGATACCTCCTCCTCCCAACAGGATCAGGTGTCCACGAAATCGGGGCAACTCCATCGCGGCCGCGCCATGTATACTGACGTCCGGCTGGCGACGCCGGACGTCCCCATCGTCCAGAGGCCTAGGATCCAGCCCTTTCAAGGCTGAGACACGGGTTCGAATCCCGTTGGGGACGCCACACACGCGCCACGCGATTCCCGCTCCGGCCGCGGTGACGGCCGGCCGACGAACGCCGCCAGGCGGGCTGCGCCGCCCGCGAGGGTCAGCGCGCGCCCTCGCGGATCACGTCGGCCGACGGCCCCCGGACGTCCCAGACCAGCCCCAACCACGACAGCAGCACGACGCCGTAGTGGGTCAGGTCCACCTCCCACCAGTAGAAGCCCTGGCGCTCGGAGGCGGGATAGCGGTGGTGGTTGTTGTGCCAGCCCTCGCCGGCGGTGACCAGCGCCAGCCAGAAGCTGTTGCGGCTGGCGTCGCGTGTCTCGTAGCGGCGGCTCCCGAAGCGGTGGCCGATCGAGTTGACGGCGAAGGTGACGTGGTACAGGAGCGTCGTGCTGCAGAAGAGCGCGACGACCACGAGCTGCGCGCCGTTCGTCTCCAGCCCCGGGTAGGCGGCGCCCAGCCAGTGGCCCAGGCCGAACAGCGCCGCCCCGAGGCTCACCGGGGCGACGTAGTGGTGGGCGTCCAGCCACCGCAGCTCCGGGTAGCGGGCGAAATCGCGGATCCACTCCACCCGCGCCCGGTCGTTGCCGGCGCTCATGATCCAGCCGGCGTGCGCCCACAGCATGCCCTTTACGCCGGGGGGATGGACGTCCTGCTCGGTGTCGGCGTGCCGGTGGTGCCAGCGGTGGTGTCCCCCCCACCAGAGCGGCCCGCGCTGCGCGGCCGAGGCGCCGAGCCACGCCAGGACGAACTGGAACGCGCGGCTCGTCCTGAACGCGCGGTGGCAGAAGTAGCGGTGGTACCCGGCGGTCAGCCCGAACATCCGGACGAGCAGCGTCAGCAGGCCGACGACGACCGCCGTGCTCGAGACGCCGGTCCAGAACACCAGCAGACAGGCGAGCTGGATGGCCAGGAACGGCAGGTTCCTGAGCCACTGGATCCTGTCCTGCTCGATCGACGCGGCCGCGCCGGCGGCTTCCGCGGTCCCGGTCAGGCTCGTATCCGACACGCGGGCACTCTCCTCCGTGCGCCTTGGGTCGACGCCCTGGCTGTCGCTCGTCTTCGACGCCCCGCGGGCGGTCTCCTCCGTGCGCCTTGGGTCGACGCGCACAAGCGGCGCATCTTATCCCATCCGGCCGCCCTGCCGCGGCGGATCGGCCGGCTCGGCCGGGAAGCGCCCACCCTATACTGGATCGCATGGCGTTTCCGGCCCGCGGCGCGCGGACGACGGACCGCGCAGAACGATGGCCGTCCGGCGTCGAAGTGCGCCCCCTGTCGCGGCGCGACTACGAACGCCTGTCCGAGGAAGGCGCCTGGAAGCGCGGACACTACGATGGCCGGCGCGGACGCGCCGAGGTGGTCGCCGAGCCGAGGCTGGCCCACGAGTGGCGCGCCTGCGAAGTGACGCCGTTGATCCAGGCCCTTCGGGATTCCCGCGGCCGGCGCGTCGGCATGCCGAGCGGAGCGATGCGCATCGACTGGCGCGGGTCGAGCTACGAGGCGGACGCGAGCTTCTATCTGGACGACGACGCGGCCCGGCGGGCCTGCGCGGCCGGCGACGCCCCCTGCCGCCCCGAAGACGGCGACCCGCCTCCGCAGATCGTGGTCGAGATCGACCGCACCACCGCGCCCGGCCGCGCAGCCGAACGGCGGCGCGACTACCTGGCGCTGGGCGTGGCGGAAGTCTGGTCCTGGACCCCGCGCCGCGGCGCCGCCATCCACGTGCCGGGACCGGACCGGCGGCCCGTCGCCGCCGAGGACTCGGCCGCCGTCCCCGGGCTCACCCGGCAGGACCTCGACCGGCTCTGGTCCACCCCGGACTGGCGCGAGCGCGACCGGGTGATCACGGCGATCGCCGCCCGCCTGAATCCGATCCGCTGAGGCGCGGCGGGTGGTCGGGCCGTACTCGCGCCTGCCCGCGTGCCGTTCCGTCACGACCGGGAGTCGAGCAGTTCAACCAGGGCGGCCCCGGTCATGCAGTTCCTCACGCGACCACCCGCGGCCGTGTCGGGCCGGTGCGGGCTCGACGCGCTGTTGCCGGCGCCGCTGGCGTTCCGTCGCAGCGTCGAACAGGCGAAGCCGCGATGACTGCTAGGATCTGACGCGGGCATGCACGCCGACCTGCGGGAGGCCATCGATTTCCACGAGGCGATCGTCGCCGAGGGCGCCAAGGCGCTGGTCGGCTACGAGCGGGAGAAGGTGCTGGCCAACACCGTCCTGCTGTCGGAGATCCCGACCACCTACGACGCCGAGGAGAACCGGCAGGTCAACGCCGGCAACCTGCTGCTGCGGGGCGTGCCGGGGGTGGGCAAGACGTTCTTCGGCGTGATTCTGGCGGCGATCAGCGGCGCGAAGTTCGCGCGCCTGCAGGGCCGGGCGGACCTGCAGCCGACCGAGGTGGTCGGGTTCCAGATGATCAACCCGGCCACCGGGCGGTTCATCACCGAGTTCGGTCCGCTGGCGTCGGCCGAGGTGATCCTGCTCGACGAAATCAACCGCATCCCGCTGAAGTCGCAGAGCGCGTTCCTCGAAGGCTTGCAGGACCGGACCGTCACCGTCGGCAAGGAGACGTACCGCCTGCCGTCGTTCAGCTTCGCCATCGCCACGATGAACCCGATCGAGCTGGGGCAGGGGACGTTCCCCCTGTCGGAGGCGGCCACGGACCGGTTCGCGATCATGGTGAACGTCGGCTACCTGCCGCCGGAAGAAGAGCAGCGGCTGGTCGGCTTCGACTTCAAGAAGGTGTCGCTCGACGGCCTGATGTCGAAGGAGCGGGTGGTCGAGCTGCGGTCGAGCATCACCGAGCACGTCTTCCTGCACGACGCCATCGCGCGGTACATCCAGCGGCTGGTGGCGGCGTCGCGGCCCTGCGACGCGGAGACCGACTGGCCGTTGCGGTCGCCGTCGGAGCTGGTGGAGCGCTACGTCGACCTGGGCGGTTCGCCGCGCGCCACGATCTGCTGGGGGCGGCTGGTGAAGGTGTGGGCGCTGCTCGCCGGCCGGCGGGCGGAGGTCTACCCCGAGGACGTGCAGGACCTGGCCGGCCACGTGCTGGGCCACCGCATCTGGCTGGCGCCCCACGCGGCCGGCCAGGGGGTCTCGGTCGACGCGGTCGTCGGCGAGATCATCGAGCAGGTGCCGATTCCGTGACCGCCCGCGCCGGCGGGGAGCTCGTGAGCTGGGCCGAGGTCCGGGACGTCGAGCTGGTCGTCGTGCGGCGCATGCGCGAGCACATGGCGGGGGCGCATCCGAGCGTCTTCCAGGGCGCGGGGTTCGAGTTCGCGGGCCTGCGCGACTGGCAGCCGGGCGACCGGCCGGCGGCGGTCGACTGGCCGCAGTCGACGCTGACCAACTTCAGTCCGCTGGTGACGCGGGAGTTCGAGCAGCAGAGCACGGCGCGCCTCGTCGTCGTGGCCGACACGTCGCTCTCGACCCGTTGCGGGGCGGCGGGGGCGCCGATCGCCGCCGCCATCGCCCGGACGGTCGCGACCCTGGCCCTGGCCGGCGCGTTCTTCCAGGACCAGGTCGGCCTGATCACGTTCGATTCGGGTTCGCGGCGGCTGCTGGTGCGGCCGCGGATCGGCCGCGGCCACGCGATCCACTGCCTGGAGGCGTACCAGGATCTGGTTCTCGAGCGCTCGGCGCACGAGGCGCGGCGGACCGGCGACAGCTTCCTCGGCCTGCTGCGCAAGCCGTCGATGGTCCCGGTGGTGTCGGATTTCCTCTTCGAGGGCGCGGAGCCGCTGCTCGACGAGCTGCTGGCGCTGAACGCCACGCACGACGTGTTCGTGGTGCTGATCGACAGCCGCGGCGCCTTCGATCTCCCGGAGCTGTCGGCCGGTTGGGTGGAGGGCTGCGACGTGGAGACGGGCGAGTCGCGGCTGCTGTCGGCGGCCGACGCGCGCCGGCTCGGGGACCGGGTCGCGGAGTGGCAGGACGAGGTGGAGGCGCGCGCGACGGGGCTCGGCCTCGAGGTGCTGCGGCCGGGGGGCGACGCCGAGCGGTTTCACCATCAGGTGGTCGAATTCCTCGCCGACCGCCGGCTGCGGAAGCGATAGGGCGCGGGGAGCCCGCCGCGGATGCGGCCTTGCGGCAGGGGAGGTAGCGTGTTGCGGATGCGCCGGATGCTCGCCGGATGCCTGATCGCGTGGGCCGCCGCCGCGTGGGCCGCTCCGGCGGCCGCCCAGCCGGCGGCGGACCCGGCGCCGGGAACGGACACGGTGGCGTTGGAGGCGCTGCGGTGCTGGCGGCGGGTGGCGGCGCACGCGGTCCATGTGGGCGAGCGCTTCGACATGCTGCTGACGTGCGCGGTGGTCGAGACCGGGACGGCCCGCGCGGTGCCCGACCTGGCGCGGCTCGAGCCGGCGACGCTCGGCGTGTCGCCGTTCGAGGTGCTCGACGGCGAACGCTACGACGACGTGGTGCGCGGCCCGCGCCGTTTCTTCCAGTACCGCTACGCGCTGCGGATCATCGGCGCGGACTACTTCGGCCTCGACGTGGAGCTTCCGCCGCTGGAGCTGCGCTACCGCATCGAGCGCTCGCTCGACGGAGGCGCCGCGGCCGAGGGCCGCGAGCTCGCCTACGTCCTGCCGCCCGAGTCGATCCGGGTGCTGTCGCTCGTGCCGGCCGCGGCGGCGGACATCCGGGAGCTGCCGGGCGAGACCTTCGGCGACGTCGAGGCGCGCCTGTTCCGCGCGAACCTGACGGGGATCGCCGCGGCGGCGATCGGGGTGGCGGCGGCCGGCGCGCTCCTGCTGGGAGCGGCCCGCGCGCGGCGCGAGTGGCGCGGCGCGGCGGCGGCGCGCGCGGACCGGGTTCCCGCCTGGCGCATCGCCCGGGCGGCGCTCGGCGAGCTGCGGGCGGTGCGGGCCGCGGCGGAGGCGGAAGGCTGGACCGGTGACCTGGTGGCGCGGGCGCTGGCCGCCCTGCGCATCGCCGCGGCGCTCGCCGTCGGCCGGCCGGTGGCGCAATCCGCGGCCGGCGCGGGGGCGGGCGCGGCGTCGAAGCGGTCCGCGGTCCGCGGGCGACAGGGTGTCGCGCAGTCCGCGGCCGGCGCCGCGGTCGATGCGGGGGGCCGCGGGATGGACGTGACGGTCGGGCCGACGCGCGCGCAATCCGCGGCGGGGGCGGCGGTCGATGCGGGGCGAGCGGCGGATCGGGCAGCGTTCCCGCCTCCACGGCGAGGCGCCGCGGCGGACATGGGGTCGGCGGTCGATGCGGCGGGCCGGCTGACGGTCCGGCGGGGGCCGTTGCGGGCGGAGCGCGTCTCCGTCTGGTCGGCGCTCACCGCGCGGGATCTGGACGCCGCGTCGCCGCGGGTCGGGCCGGAACCGCCGGCGGACGCGGTCGGGCCGGCGCCGTCGCGGGCGGTCGCGGTGGAGTCGTTGCGCGCGGGACTCGCCTGTTTCGGCGCGGCGCGCTACGGGGCGGCGGCCGAGGCGCCGGGGGAGACCCTGACGGCCGCGCTGGAGGCCGGCATGCGGGCGCTGCAGTCCTTCCAGGTCGAGCTGTTCGAGCCGGTCGGCCGCGCGAGCCGGCTGTATCGAAACTGCCGCGAGTGGGCGGCGGACCGATGGAGACCCTGAACGCGGTCCTGGCGCGGATCGGTGAGGTCCTGGCCGGGCTGTCGTCCGCGGACCGGGACGCGCTGTCCCTGCTGCGCCGCGACGCCGCCGTCCTGGCCGCCGCCGTTCTGGCCGTCGCCGCGCTCGCGACGTTGATCCGGCGGGTTGCGCGTCCGCGGACGCCGGGCGCCGCCGCCGTGGTGCTGCCGGCGCTGCCGGCGCGCCGCTTCGCTCCCCGGGCGCATCTGGCGCCGGTCCGGCACGGCGCCTTCGCGATCTTCCTCGCCGGCTTCGGCCTGTTCGCCGTGGCCCTGGCCGACCCGCACACCGCGCTCGTGCGGGAGGAGGCGTCGTACCCCGGCCACCGCATCGCGGTGCTGATCGACGCCTCGCTCAGCATGAACACCGCGTTCGCGACCGAGCGGCTCGCGGCGGGCAACACCTTCCTCGCCAACGTCGCGGCGGCGGAGTACTTCGTCCGGCGGCGCATGGAGGGGCCGTATCACGACCTCGTGTCGCTGGTGCAGTTCGGCAACGAGGCGTACATCGTCACCCCGTTCACCAACGACTACGAGAACGTCCTGCTCAGCATCAGCCTGATCGGCACCCCGGAGGAGTACCGCCGCTTCCCGGACCACGGCACCCTCGTCATGAACGCCATCAGCCGCGGCGTGCAGCTCTTCCGGACGTTCGACTTTCTCGGCGCGGCCGGCAACCTGATGGTGATCTTCAGCGACGGGCAGGACACCCACGCCCGGTTCGAGGACCTGACGCTGGACGCGATCGTGCAGGAGGCGGCCGACAACGGGATCCCGGTCTACTTCATCCGGACCGCCTACGACCAGGCCCTCGGCGAGGTCATCTCCGACCAGCAGTGGAAACGGGCGGTGGAGCGGACCGGCGGGCGGTTCTTTCCGGCGGAGAACGAGGACGCGATCCTGGCCGCCGTCCACGAGATCGACGCGCTGGCCGAGGGGCTGATCCGCGTCCGGCGCTACACGGCGCACGAGCCGCGCTTCGCCCCGTTCGCGCTGGCCGCGGTTCTGCTGTGGCTGACCGCGGCCGCCCTGACCCTGGGCGTCCGGCGCTTCCGGAGGTTCCCCTGATGAAGGCGGCGATCCGGTACCTGGCGGCGGCGGCGATCCTGGGCGCGGCCGCGGCGGCGGTGGCGGCGGCCGGCCGCCTCGATCGCCGCGTGGCGCGCGCCGAGCAGCAGATCGCAACGTTCGCCTTCGACGACGCGGAGGCGGCCTACGCGGAGCTGGAGCGCTCCCTGAACCTTGCCGGGGCCGCGTCCTGGCTGTTCGGCGGCCCGCGCGCCGACGTCGAGACGCGGCGGGCGGCGCTGCGCTACTGGCGGGGCGACCACGCCGGGCTGCTCGCCGACTACGCCGACGCGCCGCCGGACGCCGCCGGGAACCTCCCGCTGCAGTTCGTCCTCGCCAACGCGGCGGCCCGCGCCGCGCTCGATCCGGAGGCCGACCGCGAGCGGGTGCTGCAGGCGCTGGACGGCGCGATCGACGTCTATCTGGGCGTGCTGCAGCAGAGCCCGGGACATCTCGACGCCGCCTACAACTACGAGTACCTCCTCCGGCTCCGCGCCGACCTCGCGTCCGGCGCGGAGCTGCCGGCGCCCCGGCGCAGCCGGCACGGCCGCGAAGGGGAGACGCCGGAGGACGGCGGACTGGAGGAGATCGAGATCTACGTCCCGGTGCAGCGTGACGTCGACCCGGAGATGGACGAATCGCCGACCCTCGGCGCCGGGGAACGCATCCGGAAGCGGGGATGACGCCGCCGGTCCGTTTCGTCGATCCGCTGCCGCCGTGGCTGCTGGCGGGGCCGGCCCCACAGCCACCGGTCCGTTTCGTCGATTCGCTGTTGCCGTGGCGTCGGGAGACGGGATGACGCCGCCGGTCCGTTTCGCCGAGCCGCGCATCAGGTCGCGGTACCAGTCCATCGCGCCAGCGGAGACGGGATGACGCCGCCGGTCCGTTTCGCCGATCCGCTGCTGCTGTGGCTGCTGGCGGGGCCGGCCCTGCTGCTGCCGGTCTGGCTGTGGCAGCTCGCCCGGCGGCGCCGCGACGTGCGCCGGCTGCGGGCGTCGCGGACGGCGCCGGTCCGGGAGCGCCACCGTTTCGCCGGGGGGCTGTCGTTCTGGCTGGCGGTCACCGTCGCCGCGGCGCTGGTGATCGTCGCCCTGGCGCGGCCGCGGGCGCTGGTGTCGGTCACCGAGACGGCCGGCGTCGACTTCGTGATCCTCCAGGACGGCTCGGCGTCGATGCGGGTCACCGACGTGGCGCCCGACCGGTGGCAGCGTTCGGTGGCGTGGATCCGGACGTTCGCCGAGGTGCTCGGCTGGCGCCGCGAACGGGTCGCGCTGGCCCTGTTCGCGCACCGCGCGGCGCCGCAGGTCCGCCTGACGAGCGACCCCAACGCGCTGTTCTTCTTCCTCGACCACCTGGCCGACGAGCCGCCGTTCCGGCTGCGGGACGACACGAGCTGGAACACCGACATCGAGGACGCCCTGGCCTGGGGGGTCCGGATGATCGACAAGGACGAAGAGCTGTACGGCCCGCGGCTCGCGGCGCGGGCGTTCGTGGTGCTCTCGGACGGGCAGGCATGGAGCGGCGAGGTCGCGCGCGCCCTGCGGACGGCCCGGGCCCGCGATGTCCGCGTCTACGTGATCGGAGTGGGCACCGCCGGCGGCGGCTTCATTCCGCGGCTTCCGCCGCGGCGCTACCAGGATCCGGAGCCGCCGATCCACTCGGTGCTCGACCGGCGCTCGCTGCGGGCCATCGCGCAGGCCGGCGACGGCCGGTACTTCGAGCTGGGGGCCGAACCGGACCACGTGGTGGCGTTGCGGATCCTGTCCGACGCGCAACGGTCGGCCCGCGGCGTCGTCCAGCGGCAGGAGTCGTTCACCGAGCTCTACTGGTACTTTCTGCTCGCCGCCGCGGCCGTGCTGGGCGCGGGAACGCTGCTGCTGACGGAGCGGACGCAGCTCTGGTGGCAACTGGCCGCCGCCGCGCTCGCGGCGGCGCTGCTACCGTAGACGGGCCGCTTCCGCGGACACCGGCTCACTGGCGCCGGGCGCCGGCCCGGATCGGCGCGCCGCGGTCCCGACCGTTGCGCGCGCAACCCGCGGCGTCGGGAACGGAGCGCGAACCGCCGGCCGCAGAGGGCGTTCCGGTGGTGCTATACACGCCAAAGGAAGACGGCCAGCCTGACGCGCGCGAACCGCCGGCCGCAGAGGGCGTTCCGGTGGTGGGCCGCGCTGGGATCGAACCAGCGACACCCTGATTAAAAGTCAGGTGCTCTACCACTGAGCTAGCGGCCCGGACCGGCTGTCGTCGCGTTCCCGTTCCGCGCGGATGCCATGGAGGTACCGATCATAGATCGCGTCGGCGCGCGGCGCGCGGCCGCGGCAGCTCGCGCAGGCTGCGATTCCGGGAACCCTTGACGCCGGAACCGTGGGCGACGGCGGACGTGACGGCGCGGGCGAGCAGGCGGCGGTGCTTGAAGAGTCCACGAGAACTCCGGGCGCCCGTACCATTACAATCCGGGTCCGAAACCCCGATGCTTCACACGACGATCGCCGTCCTGTAACGCAAGGAAAACGCATTGAGCGGCAGCTTCCAGAGAACGCTGGACCACATCCGGTCCGTCGCCGACTCCGAGGCGCACAAGGGGCGCCTCTTCGAGCGGCTGATGAAGACGTACTTCCTCGAGGACCCGCTCTACCGGGAGCGTTTCTCCAACGTCCGGCTCTGGTCCGAGTGGGCCGCCGTGCGGCCGGACTTCGACGGCGCCGACACCGGCATCGACCTCGTGGCCGAGGAGCGCCGGGGCGGCTGTTGCGCCGTCCAGTGCAAGTGCCATGCGCCCGGCACGCAGATCTCGAAGCCTCATCTCGACTCCTTCATCGCCGCATCGGCCCGCGACCCGTTCACCGCCCGCATCGTCGTGGACACAGGCGACGGCTGGGGGCCGAACGCCCGCAAGACCATCGAGCGGCTGAAGCCCGCCTGCACCGTGCTCCGCTTCGGCGACCTCGCCGGCCGGCCTTTCGACTGGCCCGATCTCGTGCGTGGCGCGCCGGAAGATCTCGCCTTCCGCCGCGAAACCTTCCGTCTGCGGCGCCACCAGCAGGCCGCGTTCGACGACGTGATCGCCGGCTTCCGGGACCACGACCGCGGCAAGCTCGTCATGGCCTGCGGCGCCGGCAAGACCTTTACCGCGCTGCGCATCGCGGAAGCCGTGGCGGGTGCCGCCGGCCGGGTCCTGTACCTGGTGCCGTCGATTTCCCTGTTCTCCCAGTCGATGCGGGAGTGGGCGACGCAACGCGCGACCGCCCACCGCTACGTCGGCGTCTGCTCCGACACCCGGGCGGGCCGCAACGACGAGGACGCTTCACTTCAAGAGCTCGAGATCCCGGTCACCACGGACCCACCGTCGATCTCCCGGGCGCTCCGGGAGGCCGCCGAAGACGCAATGACCGTGGTCTTCTGCACCTACCACTCGCTCGGCGTCGTGGAGCGGGCGCAGGACGAGGGAGCGCCGCCCTTCGACCTCGTGCTCTGCGACGAAGCGCACCGGACCACCGGCGTCGAGCGGCCCGGCGACAAGACCTCCCCATTCGTGCTTGTCCACGATGGGGAGCGGATCCGGGCCGCTCGGCGCCTCTACATGACGGCGACGCCGCGCCTCTACACGGAGAGCGCCAAGGCGAAGGCGGCGAGCCACGACGTCGACGTCTTCTCGATGGACGATCCGGAGACCTACGGGCCGGAGTTCCACCGCCTGCCCTTCTCCCGGGCGGTCGAGCAGGGGTTGCTGTCGGACTACAAGGTTGTCGTGCTCGCCATGTCCGAGCAGCACGTCGACGCCGCGTTGCAGGCGCATCTGGCGGGGGGCGAGAGCGAGATCAACCTGACCGACGCCGCGAAGATCACCGGCTGCTGGCGGGCGTTGCAGAATCCGGAGAACAAGGTCCCCGGCAAAGAGCCCGTCCGCCGCCTGTCCCGCGCCATCGCGTTCACCAACACCATCGTCGCGTCGAAGCGTCTGGAAACGCACTGGGACGACATCGTCGGCCACGCCGTCGAGCTGCTGCCGGAGGCCGAACGCCGGAGCGCGCTCCGTTGCGACACCCGGCACGTCGACGGCCAGCATCACGCGCTCGATCGCAAGGCCCGGATCGAGTGGCTGAAGGGCGAGCGTGGCGCCGGGGGCGACGCCGAGGGCGCGTGCCGCATCCTCTCGAACGCGCGCTGCCTGTCCGAGGGAATCGACGTGCCGGCGCTGGACGCGGTGCTGTTCATGAGCCCCCGGAACTCGCAGGTGGACATCGTCCAGGCCGTGGGCCGCGCCATGCGCAAGGCGCCCGGCAAGGAGTACGGCTACATCATCCTGCCGATCGCGGTGCCGGCGGGCGTCAATCCCGCCGCGGCGCTGGACGACAACGAGCGCTTCGGCGTGGTCTGGAACGTCCTGCGCGCGCTACGTTCGCATGACGACCGGTTCGACGCCGAGATCAACAAGATCGACCTCAACGACACGCCCACCGGCCGCATCATCTTCAGCGGCGGAGACGGATTTCCAGCCGGCCCCGAGCTGCCGTTCGCGCCGATCGACCTGCCGCCCGGCGCCATCTTCGCCAGGATCGTCGACAAGTGCGGAGACCGGAAGTACTGGGAGACCTGGGCCAGGGACGTCGCGGACATCTTCACGCGACTGGTTCACCGGATCGAGCATCTGCTGGCCGCCCCCGGCAACGAGGCGTTGCGCGAGTGGTTCGGCGCGTTCCACGAGGAGCTGAAGGTCTCGATCAACGCGTCGATCGGCCGCGGCAACGCCATCGAGATCATGGCGCAACACATCCTGACGCGCCCGGTCTTCGAGGCGCTGTTCGAGCACTACGACTTCGCGGCCACCAACCCGGTGGCCCGGGCCCTGGACGCCCTGCGGCAGGACTTCGGCGAATTCGGCCTCGAGAACGAGGTGCGGGACCTGGAGCGTTTCTACGAAAGCGTCCGGATGCGCGCCCGCGGCCTCGACAACAGCGCGGCGCGGCAGCGGGTGCTGATGGAACTCTACGAGAAGTTCTTCGCGACCGCGCTCAAAAAGGACACCGAACGCCTCGGCATCGTCTACACCCCGGTCGAGATCGTGGACTTCATCCTGAACAGCGCCGACCACGTGCTGCGCGAGGAGTTCGGCCGCAGCCTGAGCGACGAAGGCGTTCACGTGCTCGATCCCTTCACAGGTACCGGTATCTTCCTCGTCCGCCTGCTCCAGTCGGTCCTGATCGCCGACCGGGACCTCGAAAGGAAGTACCGCCGGGAGCTGCACGCCAACGAGATCGTGCTGTTGGCCTATTACATCGCCGCCGTCCACGTCGAGGAAGCGTTCCACGGCCGGCGGGGAGCGGACGGCCCCTATCGGCCCTTCGAGGGGATCGTCCTGACCGACACCTTCAACCTGCACACCGACCGGACCGGCTTTCCCAGGAATTGGCTACCCGACAACAGCGAGCGCGCCGAACGCCAGCAGCGCCTGCCGATCCAGGTCGTCGTCGGCAATCCCCCGTGGTCGGCGGCGCAGAAGAGCTCGGCGGACGACAACCCGAACGTCGATTATCCGGAGCTGGAGAAGCGGGTCAGCGAGACGTACGCCGTCCGCTCGACCGCGACCCTGAAGAACAGCCTGTACGACACCTACAAGATGGCGATCCGCTGGGCCTCGGATCGCATCGGCGAACAGGGCGTGATCGCGTTCGTCACCAACGGTTCCTGGATCGACGGCAACGTGGATTCCGGCATCCGGGCCTGTCTGGTGGAGGAATTCAGCGCCATTTGGGTCTTGAACCTGCGGGGGAACCAACGCACCCAGGGAGAACGCTCCCGACGCGAAGGCGGAAAGGTGTTCGGCCAAGGCTCGCGGGCACCGGTGGCGATCACGATCCTGGTCCGAAACCCCGATGCTTCCCACGACGGCTGCCGCATCCGGTACCGCGACGTCGGCGACTACCTCAAGCGCGGTGAGAAGCTAGCGATCCTGCGGGAAGCCGGATCCGTCGCCGGCATCGAGGACTGGCGCGAGATCACGCCGAACCGGCAACACGACTGGATCGGCCAGCGCAGCGAGGAGTTCCAGCGGCTCTATCCCCTGGGCTCGAAGGAGGTGAAGGCCGGCCAGGAGGGCGAGGCGATATTCGAGCTGTTCAGCAATGGATACAAGACTGGGAAAGACGCGTACCTCTACAACTTCTCCCGCAACGCCTGCGCGGAGAACGCACGGCTCGTGACGAAGGATTACCTGGGCGCCATGCGCGTCGCCGAAGAACGTCCGCAGTACGGCGTAGACGAGGTTGCACGTCGCCACTCCTCGAACGTCCGGTGGGACCGGGAATTGAAGAACAACCTGCGGAGACGGAAGAGGGTCACGTTCTCGGCAGGCAACGTGCAGAAGACCCAATACCGCCCGTTCGTCAAGCAACACTGCTACGTCGAATACGTACTGGTGAACAACAAGTACCAGATGGACAAAATTTTCCCACGTCAACGGTGGAAGCCATTCTCGGCGCTCGTGGTCGATACGATGCCCGATCTGGAAGTCGTATCGAAAACGCAGTGCTTCCCGCGCTACCGCTACGAGCGGAGAATCGCGTCATCTGTGTACCGGGGATCGGCTCCACCAAGCGGTTCTCGGTCCTCGTCGCCGACCGCATGCCCGACCTTCATTTCCTCGAATTCGGCCAGTGCTTCCCCCGTTGGATCTATCACCCACGGGGGTATCTTTGACGAGACTGATCTGTTCCCGACCGAGCTGGGGCGCATGGACAACGTTACCGACACGGCGCTGAGCGCCTTTCGGAAGCACTACGGCGACGAGGGGATCACGAAGGATGCGATCTTCGAGTACGTCTACGGAGTCCTCCATGCCCCGGCCTACCGGGAACGCTTCGCCAACGACTTGGCGAAGGCGCTGCCGCGCATTCCCTTCGCCCCCGACTTCCATCCCTTCGCGGCGGCCGGCCACGCACTGATGGATCTGCACATCGGCTACGAAGATTGCGAGGAATACCCGCTCGAACTGATTTCGCGCGATGAGGGAGAACCGCGACCGGAGCACTTCCGCATCGGCAGACGGGCGATGCGCTTCGCCGATGACGAAAGATCCGTGCTGATCGTCAACGACCACATGCGGTTGGCCGGCATTCCGCCCGCAGCCCACCGGTACGAAGTCAACGGCAGGACGCCGCTCGAATGGTTCATCGACCGCTACCGGATCGTGCGGGACAAGCAAAGCGGCATCGTCAACGATCCCAACGCCTGGTTCGATGACCCCCGCGACCTGATCGCCGCGTTCCGCAGGATCGTGTACGTCAGCGTGGAAAGCGCCCGCATCGTCCAGGGGTTGCCGGGGCTCTCGGCGGACAGGGACTGATGCTCGGCGCTTGGCGTCCCTGCGCGCTCGAGTCCGAACCGCGCCCGGAGTTGATCCGTCGTGTCAGGGGCCGGCCACCGGGCTGGCGGCACGGCGTATCCGTGCCCCCGCACGCAGACGCGCGTGGCGGTCCGACGGGAGAGCCGCGGCCGGGGAGACCGCGGCTCTCGTGACGGCGGCGGGGCGCTGCCGGCGGCGGTGAATCAGTGCACCATCAGCGGGACGCTGGCGGTCAGCGCGCCCCACTCGAAGCCGAGGGCGCCGTCGGCGATCGAGATCACGAGCTGCTCGGCCGGCGGGTCGAGCGCGCCGACCTCCATCGGGACGTGGGCGAGGTCGTGCTCGGCGTTGTAGGCGGTACCCCACTGGCCGGTCTCGCTGTTGACGATCAGGTGGACCTCTTCGTTCGCCCGCATGATCCACAGCGTGTATTCGCCGGCCGGGACGTGCGTTTCGCCGAGCATCAGATCGCGGTCGGTGGTCAGCGTGGTCGCCTCGTCGGCGCCGAGGCGCCAGACGGCGTCGGCCATCGGCTCGACGCTCTCGCCGACGACCCTCCCCTTCAGGTACGGCCGTCCGTAGGCGATGGTGAGGTTGCCGCCGTCGATGCTCCAGTTGACGCTGACGTGCGGGCTGCCGCCGGCGCCCTCGTGGACCAGCGTCGCGGCGCCGCCGCCGAGCATGCCCAGGTCGGCGGACGCCTCCTGGGCCGGGGCTTCTTCAGCCATCGCTTCTTCAGCCATCGCTTCGACTGCCGGCGCTTCGCCGCCGCTTCCGCAGGCCGCCGCGAAAGCCATCGAGAGGAACACCAGGAACGACGTGACGAGCAGGTTGCGAGCGTTCATCGAGTCTCCTTCCATCCGTGAGTCGTCGAAGAATAGCACGTGGCGGCTACAGAATCCGCAGGTCGGGGGGCGAGGGCCCGCTGCCGCGCGGCCGGCGATGCGCAGGGCGGAGGGTCCCATGTCGACCCCGCGCCGGTCGGCCCCGAGATCGAGCGGCACCCCGATGACGTGCACCGGATTCATGTTCCGTTCCGGACGGCGTCCGCCGCCTTCCGCCCCGCGGCGCGTCCGGCCGCCACGCAGTCGGCGATGCCGACGCCGCGGAAGGCGGCGCCGATGATCTGCAGCCCCGGCGTCCGCGCCAGGCGCCGGTCGATTTCGGCGACGCGCGCCGGGTGGCCGACCTCGAATTGCGGGTTGGCCCGCGGCCAGCGGTAGACGCGGGCGAGCGCCGGTTCGCCGCGGATGCCGAGCAGCCGGGCCAGATCGGCCCGCACGGCGTCGATGAGCGCCGCGTCGGTCTGCGCGAGCGCGTCCGGCCGGCGCGCGCCGCCGACGAAGCCGCGCAGCAGGACGTGGTCGTCCGGGGCGCGGCCGGGCCACTTGGACGAGATCCAGGTGGCGGCGGTGATCGCGAATCCCGGCTCGACGCGGGGGACGACGAAGCCGCTGCCCCGCAGCGGGTGCGCGACCCCGGCCCGGGGGAAGGCCAGCACCACGACGGCGACGGACGTGTCGGTGAACGCCTCGCAGAGGCGGCCGAGCGCGCCGTCGACGCCGGCCACCAGCGGCGCCGCGGCGTGGGCGGGCAGCGCGCAGATGACCTGGTCCGCGGTGACGCGGGGACCGTGCGCCGGCCGCAGCGCGTACGGCGGACCGGCCGTCAGCCCCGCGATCGCGGTCCGGAGCCGGAGCGCGTGGGCCGGCAGGCGCGCGGCGAGGGCGCGGGGCAGCGTGTCGAGTCCCTCCGGGAACGAGCGGAACGGGCCGTCCCGCGCGCCGGTTCCGGCGCGGGCCGCCGCCGCCCGGCGGAACCCCCGCAGGACGCTGCCGTGGGCCTGCTCGGCCTCGACGAACTGGGGGAAGAGCGCGCGCATCGACAGCCGCTCGACGTCTCCCGCGTGGATGCCGGCGAGCAGCGGTTCCGCCAGGTAGTCGGCCGCTTCCGCCCCGAAGCGGCGCCGGAAGAACGCGCCGATCGTGTCGTCGCGGCGGGTCCGGTCCCGGGGCGCCACCAGGTCCAGGGCCAGCCGCAGCCGGCCGCGCCACGAGAGGAGCCGCTGGGCGGCGAGCGCGCCGATCCCGGTCGGGATGCCGAAGACCGACCCGGGGGGCAGGGGGTGGAGCTTCCCGCCGCGCACGACGTACGCGGTGCGCGGCGTCCGCGTCGGAACGAGGCGGCCGGCAAGGCCGAGCTCGCCGCAGAGCGCCAGCGCCGCCGGCTTCTGCGCGACCAGCGCATCGGGCCCGGCGTCTATCGTGAAGCCGCCGGTCCGTTCGGTGCGGATCACGCCGCCGAGCCGGTCGGACTTCTCGAAGAGGACGAAGGGCGTCCGCGTTCGATGCAGCTCGTACGCAGCCGAGAGCCCGCTGATGCCCCCGCCGACGACGGCGACGGCAGCGCGGCGGGAGCTTCCGCTCGACGGCCGCGGCGTCTCCGGGTCGTGCGGCGTCGGCTTCATGCGCCGCTTCCGCCCGGCCGCGGCGCGGGCGCCGCCGTCTCCTCCCGCTGCGCCCGGCCCGCGTCAGCCGCACTCGTGGACGAAGCGGGCCAGGGTCCGGACATGCGAGACGGGGGTTTCCGGAAGGATGCCGTGGCCGAGGTTGAAGATGTGGCCGGGCCGTCCGCCGGCCCGCCGCAGGACGTCCTGCGCGCCGGCGAGCAGGCGGTCGACCCGCCCGAGGAGCAGCGTCGGATCCAGGTTGCCCTGCACCGCCCGTCCGGACCCGATGCGTTCCCACGCCTGGTCGAGCGGGACGCGCCAGTCGACGCCGATGACGTCGCCGCCCGCCTCGGTCATCGCCTCCAGCAGGGTGGCGGTGCCGGTTCCGAAGTGCAGCACCGGCGCGCCGGTGGCGGCGACCGCGGCCAGCACGCGCCGCGTGTGGGGCAGGGCGAACTCGCGGTAGTCGTCCGGGCCGAGCGCCCCGACCCAGGAGTCGAAGACCTGGATGGCCTGCGCGCCCGCCTCCACCTGCGCCACCAGGTAGTCGGCGACGGCCGCGGACAGCGCCTCGCACAGGCGGTGCCAGGCGGCCGGCTCGCCGTACATCAGCGCCTTGGTCTTCGCGTAGTGGCTCGACGGCCCGCCTTCGACGGCATAGGACGCCAGGGTGAACGGGGCGCCCCCGAACCCGATCAGGGGCACCCGGCCGGCCAGCTCGCCCCGCAGCAGGCGGATCGTCGCCAGCACGTGGCCGAGCGCTTCGCGCGGCTCGAACGTCCGCAGCCGGGCGACGTCGCCGGCGGTGCGGACCGGCTCGTGGATGACCGGTCCTTCGCCCTTGACGAAGTCGAACGGAACGCCGAGCGGCTCGAGGGGCAGCAGCAGGTCCGAGAACAGGATGGCGGCGTCGACGTCGAGCCGGTCGACCGGCTGGAGCGTCACCTCGGCGGCCAGCTCCGGTTGCCGGCAGATGTCGAGCAGGGAGTGCCGCTCGCGGATCGCGCGGTACTCCGGCATGTAGCGGCCCGCCTGGCGCATGAACCAGACCGGCGTGCGGTCGACGGGCTCGCGCCGGCAGGCGCGCAGAAAGCGGTCGTTCACGACGCGGATCGTACTACGAGCCGGCGGCCCGGCCGCGGCGGCGTCCGCGCCCGGCGCGGGCCGGTCCGCAAGGTTTCCGCAAGCAGACCGCAACCGCGTCCGGGTAGCATGGAAAGGGGGCGCTTTGCTATCATGCAGGGCATGATGACGCGCATTCCCCGACGGCGGCGGCGTGGCTGGGCGCGCACGGCCGGGCTGATCGCGGCGCTCGGCGTCGTGGCCGGCGTTCCGGTGCGGTCCCAGGAATCCTCGGAGCCGGATCGCCGGCCGGCGGCGGGCGATCCGGCGACCGTCTTCCGGTCCGGCGTCACGCTGGTGACGACCGACGTCATCGTGCGCGACCGGAACGGCGTCTTCGTGGCCGACCTGACCGAGAACGACTTCCGGGTCTTCGAGGACGAACAGCCGCAGGAGGTCGCCTCACTCGTCCTGGTGCACGGCGGGCGGGTGTTCAACCAGCTCGTTCCGCCGCCGGTGGCGCAGGAAGGAATCATCCTGCCGCCGACCCGCGCGGTCAACGACACGGCGGGCCGCATCTTCGTCATTCTCGTCGACGACCTGCACATCGAGACCAGCAAGACGCCGCGCGCGCGCGCCATCTTCGAGCAGTTGCTGGACAACCTGATCCACGAGGGCGATCTGTTCGGCATCGTCTCGACCGGGCCGTCGTCGATCCGGGTCGACATGACCTACGACCGCAGCCTGATCAAGTCGTCGGCGGACCGCCTGACCGGCGACGGGTTCAATCCGACCGAGATGATCCGTTTCCTGGCCCCGGGGCCCCGCGGACCGAGCGAGCTGTCGTGGCGCGCCCACGTGGCGTTCAAGACGATGCGCGATGTCGTCCGCAACCTCGAGCGCGTCCAGAACCGGCGCAAGGTGGTCATCTACTTCAGCAGCGGCTACGACTTCAATCCCTTCGCCCACGAGCGCATCTTCGGGCGTTCGCCGATCTACGAGGACATGCGCAACTCGGGGCGCTGGGGATCGATGTTCGGGCGCGACCAGATCGCCGGCCTGTACGAGGGCATCGAGGATCCGATGCTGGATCCGTTCGAGCGGATCTCGCGCCAGGGAGAGGTCTTCAGCGACGCCGACCTGGCGATGGAGATCGCCGAGCTGACCAAGGCGGCGAACCGGGCCAACGCTTCGTTCTACACGGTGGATCCGCGCGGGCTCGTCGCCGGGCCGGACCCCGACTACAACGGGCCGCGGGAGGCGTTCAACGATTTCCTGTTCACGACGCAGAACAGCCTCCGGTCGCTGGCCGAGCTGACCGGCGGACGCGCGATCGTCAACCGCAACGACTTCGACGACGCGTTCAAGGAAATCGACGCCGAGACGAGCGACTACTACGTCGTCGGCTTCTACTCCGGCAATCCCGATCCGACCTTCCGCACGCGGCGGCTGCGGGTCGAGGTGAACCGCGACGACCTCGACGTGCAGCATCGCACGCACTACACCTACGCGCGCAGCGGCAGCGGGAACGCGGTTCCGCCCGCGCCGTGAGGGCGCCCGGGGACGGAAGGACGACGGAAAGAAAGCGCAGGGGCTCACCCGCGGCGGGTGGGCCTTTGCCGCACACGCGGCATCCGGGCGCATGCGACGACGTGACGGCATCCGGGCGCATGCGACGACGTGACGGCATCCGGGCACATGCGACGACCTGACGGTATGGATCCACCGGCCGGCCGCTTCTTCGGGATCCGGGGGGCCATGCGGCGGCGTGACCCGCGGAAGTCGGCCCTCTCCTGCTTCGTCCACTGGCTTCTTCGGGACACGGGGGGCCATGCGGCGGCGTGACTCCCGTCCGTCCGGGCTCGTCCTGACGCTGGCCGCCCTCGGCGCGTTCCTGTTGGGGATCGGCCGGATGCCCGACCCGGACGCGACGCCGGCCGCGCCGCGTTCCGCCGGGGTCGCGGCGGTCGTGTCGGCGTCCGGAGCGGCGGTCGAATCGGCGCCCGGAGCGGCGGTCGAATCGGTGCCTGGAGCGGCGGTCGAATCGGCGCCTGGAGCGGCGGCCGGGTCGCTCTCCGGGGCGCCGGTCGGGTCGGTTTCCGGGGCGCGGGTCGCATCGAGCATCGGGACGGCGGTCGCATCGGCCGCCGGCGCGCCGGCCGCGCCGGAGCCGGCGTCCGCGGCGGCAGGCGGTCCCGAGCCGGAGCCCGCCCCGGCGTCGGCCGCGCCGCGGTTCCTGGACATCGGGAACGTCCGGCGCCCCCGGGTGCGCGCCGCGGCCGCCATCCTGTACAACCCGCGCACGGACGAGGTGCTGTGGGACCGGCGCGGTCTCGACCAGCGGCCGATCGCCAGCATCACGAAGGTGATGACGGCGCTCGTGCTGCTGGACCAGGAACCCGATCTGCGTCGTGACGTCGTGGTGTCGCGGCGCGACGTGCGCCGGGCTTCGACCACCTACCTGCGGCGCGGCGAACGGGTGACGCTCGAAACGTTGCTGCACCTGGCGCTGATTGCGTCCGACAACGTCGCGGCGCGGATTCTGGCCCGCGCGTCGGGCTGGGGCACGCGCCGCTTCGTGGAGCAGATGAACCGCAAGGCGGCGGCGCTGGGTCTCGAAGGAACGCGCTTCGTCGAGCCGTCCGGCCTCGACGAGCGCAACGTGTCGACGCCCTACGACGTCGCACGCCTGATCGCGGCCGCGAGCGAGGTGCCGGCGGTCTCCCGGATCATGCGCAAGCGGACGCATCGGGTGCGCACCGATCGGCGCGGCGTGAACATCCGCAACACGAACCGGCTGCTCCGTTCCCGGCACGTGATCCAGGGCGGCAAGACCGGGTACATCAACGAGGCCGGCTTCTGCCTCACCGCCCTGGTCGAGCTGCCCGACGCCGGCCCGGTCGCGCTGGTGGTGCTCGGGGCCGGTTCGAACGCCGGCCGTTTCACCGAGGCCCGCCGGCTGATCGACTGGGTGTCGACGACGGGCCGCTCGCTGCTCGAGCCCGCGTCGCGCGCGAACTAGCTAGCTAGTGTCCCGGCCGTGAGGTTCGCGAAAGCCAGGGACAGCAGAAATACCCCATGAACGTTGGGGAAACGCCCATCTCGAACATTTCGCGAATCACGATTACGGGACATTAGACGATTTCCGCGACGTCACGGAGGAAGAAGGCGCTCATGCGAGAGGTGATCATCATCGGGTCGGGGCCGGCGGGACTGACCGCCGCCCTGTACGCCGCGCGCGCCAACCTGAAGCCGCTGCTCATCGAAGGGCTGGAGTCGGGCGGGCAGTTGATGCTGACCACCGACGTGGAGAACTACCCCGGGTTTCGCGACGGCATCCTGGGGCCGGAGCTGATCGCCGGGATGCGGGCGCAGGCGGAGAGGTTCGGCGCCGAGATCGTGCAGGGCGATGTGTCGGCGCTCGACCTGCAGGGGCCGCCCTTCCGCGTCGCCACGAGCGGCGGCGCGCACGAGACGCGCGCGTTGATTCTCGCCACCGGCGCGTCGGCGCGGTTGCTGGGACTCGAATCCGAGCGGGCGCTGATGGGGCACGGCGTGTCGACCTGCGCGACCTGCGACGGCTTCTTCTTCCGCGGCAAGCCGATTGCGGTCGTCGGCGGCGGCGACTCGGCGATGGAAGAGGCGACCTTCCTGACGAAGTTCGCGTCCCACGTGACCGTCGTCCACCGCCGCGACGCCTTCCGCGCGTCGAAGATCATGGAGGACAAGGCGCGGGCGAACCCGAAGATTTCGTTTTCGCTCGACACCGTGGTCGACGAGGTGCGGGACGTGGAGAAGGGCGTCGTCACCGGGGTCGTCCTGCGCAACGTGAAGACCGGCGCGGTCCGGGAGCTCGCCGTCGACGGCGTCTTCATCGCGATCGGCCATACGCCCAACACGAAGCTGGTCGCGGGACGGGTGGACCTTGACGCGAACGGATACGTCGTGCCGGTGCGCGGCACGGCCACCAACGTGCCCGGCGTGTTCGCCTGCGGCGACGTGCAGGACCACGTCTACCGGCAGGCGATCACCGCGGCCGGCTCGGGGTGCATGGCGGCCATCGACGCGGAGCGGTACCTGGAGAGCCTGCCGGCGGCGGGCCCGCGGGCCGTCGAGACCGCCTCCGCCGGGCGGTAGGCAAGGCAGGCAGGCGCCCGCGGCCGGCGTCCGCCGGGCCGGTTCCGCGACCCGGACAGGCGGGAGACCAGCGAAGGGGTGGCGACGCGCCCGCGGCCGGCGTCCGTCCGCCGGGGCGGTTCCGCGATCAGTCGATCCAGCCGCCGCCCAGCACGACGTCGCCGTCGTACGCCACCACCGCCTGTCCGGGTGCGACGGCCGGCTGCGGCTCGTCGAACTCGAGGCGCAGGGCGGCGCCGTCGAGGGGCCAGACGCGGGCCGCCGCGGGCGGATGGTGGTGGCGGATCTGCGCGGTGACCGCGTGTCCCGGCCGCGGCGGGCCCGCGATCCAGTTCACGCCGCCCGCGGTCAGGGTGGTTCGTTCCAGGGCGGCGCGGGGGCCGACGGTGACGGCGCCCGACGCCGCGTCGATGGCGGTGACGTACAGCGGCGCCGGACTCGACACGCCGAGTCCCTTGCGCTGCCCCACGGTGAACCGGTGCACCCCCGCGTGGCGGCCCAGGACCCGTCCCGCGGCGTCCACGACCGGGCCTTCCCGCGCGCCGTCCGGGAGGCGCCGCTCCACGAACCCCGCGTAGTCCCTGTCCGGCACGAAGCAGATCTCGTGGCTGTCCGGCTTGTCGGCCACCGGCAGGCCGTGGCGGCGGGCGTAGTCCCGCACCTCGCTCTTGCGCATGTCTCCCAGCGGGAAACTGGCGCGGGCGAGCTGGGCCTGCGTCAGCGAGAACAGGAAGTAGCACTGATCCTTGTCGCGGTCGACCGGGCGGCGAAGCCGGCGGACGGCGCCGCCGTCGGCGCCCGGCCCGGTTTCGACCCGTGCGTAGTGGCCGGTCGCGACCCGCTCGGCGTCGAATCCGCGCGCGCGGTCGAGCAGGCTCGCGAACTTCAGGTCGCTGTTGCAGCGGACGCAGGGGATGGGCGTGCGCGCCGCGGCGTACTCCCGCACGAACGGGACGACCACCCGCTCGTCGAACCGGCGCTCGAAGTTGACGACGTAGTGCGGGATGCCGAGGCGGCGGGCGACGCGCCGCGCGTCGTGCAGGTCGTCGAGGGTGCAGCAGGAGCCGAACGCCCGCGACCCCTCGCGCTGGTCGTAGAGCTGCATCGAGAGTCCCACGACCTCGTGCCCGTCGGCCGCGAGCAGCGCGGCCGCCACGGACGAGTCGACGCCCCCCGACATCGCGACGACGATTCGCATCGATCCGCTCCCAGTGTACAGATTCGGCCGGCGGGCGGCGCGCAGCCCCGGCCGGGCGCGGGCGGGCCGTTCCGGGAAAGTCGCCCGTTGCGTCGGACGGCTCCTCGCCGGCAGACGTTCAGGCGGTGGGGGCGTGCGGTTCCGGGAAAGCCGCCCGTTGCGCCGGGCGGCCGCTCTCCCGCGGGTTTGCAGGCGCGGGGGACGCGCCGGGCCGCGAAAGTGCCCGCAGCCTGGCGACCAGCGGCGGCAGCGCCTCGACGACGCGCCGCACCTCGTCGTCCGTGTTGCCGAGGCCGAGACTGAAGCGGATGGAGCTTTGCGCGCGCCGCGGCGTCAGCCCCATCGCCCGCAGCACGTGCGACGGCTCGAGCGTGCCCGACGAGCAGGCCGAGCCGGTCGACACGGCGATCCCCTGGAGGTCGAGCGCGATCAGCAGCGCCTCGGCCTCGACGCCGTGAAAGCTGATGTTGGTGGTGTTCGGCACGCGCTCGCCGCTGCCGTTGACCGTCGTGTCGGGCACCGATTCCATGACCGCGGTTTCCAGCCGGTCGCGCAACGCGCCCAGCCGGGCCGCCTCGCCGGCCAGCTTGCGGACGGCCAGCGCCGCCGCCACGCCGAGGCCGACGATGGCCGGCACGTTCTCGGTGCCGGCGCGCCGGTTCCGTTCCTGACGCCCGCCGGCCGTGGGGGCGGCGAGGCGCGTCCCGCGCCGGATCCAGAGTGCGCCGGCGCCCTTCGGGCCGTTGAACTTGTGCGCCGAGATCGAGAGCAGATCGACGCCGAGCGCGGTCACGTCGATCGGCAGCTTGCCGGCCGTCTGCACTGCGTCGGTGTGGAACAGGGCGCCGTGCCGGTGCGCGACGTCGGCCAGCTTCGCGATCGGCTGCACCGTGCCGATCTCGTTGTTGGCGTGCATCACGGAGACGAGCGCCGTGTCGCCGGTGACGGCCGCCTCCAGAGCCGCCGGCTCGACGACGCCGGCCGGCCCGGCCGGCAGCAGCGTCGACGTCCAGCCCCGCCTGGACAGCGCCTTCAGCGTGTTGAGAACCGCTTCGTGCTCGATCGCGGAGGCGACGAGGTGCCGGCGTCCGGCCGGCGGCGCCGCCTCGGCGACACCGCGGATCGCCAGGTTGTCGGCTTCCGTTCCGCCGCCCGTGAAGACGACGTCGCCGGGCCGGGCGCCGAGGAGCTCCGCCACCGCCGAGCGCGCGTCGTCGAGCGCCGCCTTGGCCGTCTGGCCGAACGCGTGGATGCTGGACGCGTTGCCGAAGCATCCGCGGACCGCTTCGTCCATGGCGTCGGCGACACGCGGATCGACCGGGGTGGTGGCGTTATGATCCAGGTAGATTCGCACCGCCGGCGATCGTAGCACCGGGGTCGGCGGCCGGCAAACAGGGGGACCGGGCAGGATTCGGACGCCATTCGGTATACTGATCCGCGACACTGCGGGCGCTCCGGTTCACCGCTTGGTCATGGCCAAGGAGCAGAGGGAAACTTCATGTGGAAACGCGACGAGGTCGTTCGGCCGCCTGACGACCGCACCGAGGTAGAGGAACATCATGCCCTGTCCGGCATCACGGGCAGGGACCAGCCGAGGCGTTCGCCCGCCGCCGAGCGTTCCGCGTCGCGGGACGTGGTCAACATCGGCAAGTCCGTCATCATCAAGGGCGAGTTGAGCGGCAGCGAGAACCTGACCATCGAGGGGCAGTTCGAAGGCAAGATCGAGTTGCGGGAGAACGTGCTGACGGTCGGCCCCAACGGCCGGATCAAGGCGGACCTGCTGCTCGCCAAGTCGGTCGACGTTCTGGGGCGGGTCACGGGGAAGATCACGGCGATCGACGTGGTGAGCATCCGCGAGAACGGTTCGGTCGACGGGGACATCACGTCGCCGCGCATCGCCATCGCCGACGGGGCGCACTTCCGCGGCAACGTCGACATGCGCCGTGACGCCGTGGACGCGCCGTCCCGGGAGCCGGCCGGCGCCAAGGCGTCCGCCGCCCCCAAGGCGCCGCCGGTCGTCCCGGTCAAGCCGCCGGCGCCGCCGGGGCACGCGCCGGCGCCGAGAATGGGCCGGGCGGCCGGCGGGCGACAGGCCAGGTAGCGCCGGCCGGTTCCTCGCGCCGGCGTCGTGGCCCGGGCCGCGCCCGGCCCCGCCGGCCGGGGCAGGCCGAGGAGGATATCCGTGGCGGGAAGTGCGCGGCCGCGCTCGATGGCGGGTCTGGCCGCTCGTTTCGGCGTGGGCGCGCTGGTTCGCGGCGGGAGGGCGCGCGAGGAAGTCGATGCGCTTCCGGTTCCCGACGGGAACGTGCCGACCCGCGCGATCGGCATACTCCTGGACGCGTTGCGGGGCCGGGAGTCGCCGGTGCTGCTCGATCTCGGCCGGGTCGTCGTCGACAACGTGGCCTTTCTGACGTCGGCGCTCGGCTGCCGGCTGGCCGTCGCCGATCTGTTCGCCGCGCTGGACGAGCGGTCGTCCGCGGGCGAACGGACCGGGGACCGGACCGGAGCGTGGATCCCGGAGTGCATCCGGCAGGATCCCGAGAGCGTGGACGCGGTTCTCTGCTGGGATGCGATCGAGCATCTGACGCCGGTCGAAGGCCGGATCCTGGCCGCCAGGCTGACTCGCGTGCTGAAGCCCCACGGCGTGCTGGTCGCCAGCTTCAGCGGCGAGTGGCGCCCGGCGCCGGGGTACGCCACCTACGAGATCGTCGACCGGGCGACCCTGCGCCGGCAGTTCTGCGCCGGCGCGTCGCGGCAGATGCGCGTCCTGACGAGCCGCGAGCTGACCGAGACGTTTCACGATCTCGTGGTGGTGGATGCGTGCATGCTCGCGACGCGGGCGCACGAAATGGTGTTTCGCAAGCCGTCCTACCCGGCGGTGACCCGCAAGGGCGCCGCCGCGCGGACACGGCTCTGAGTGCAAGTTTCCACAGGATGGCCCGACCGATTGTCGCCCTGCTGACCGATTTCGGAACCCGTGACCATTACGTCGGCGCGATGAAGGGGGTCGTGCTGGGGATCTGTCCCGACGCCGCGGTCGTCGACATCTCGCACGACGTGCCGGCGCACGACGTCCTGACCGCGGGCCTGGAGCTGGCCGCCGCCTGTCCGTACTTTCCGGCCGGCACGGTGTTCCTCACCGTGGTCGATCCGGGGGTCGGCTCGGCGCGCCGGGGGCTGGCCGCCGAGGCCGGGGGCCGCCGCTTCGTGGCGCCCGACAACGGGGTTCTGACGGCGGTGTTCGAGGAGGAGCCGCCGAAGCGCGTGGTCGAGCTGACCGAGCGCCGGTACGCGAGGCCGACGGTGAGCCGGACGTTCGAAGGGCGCGACCGGTTCGCCCCGGCCGCCGCCTGGCTCGCGAAGGGGGTCCAGTTGCCGGCGCTGGGCCGGCCCCTCGGCGACTATCGCAGCATCGAGATCCCCGCCCCGAAGACGGGGGACGACCGCATCGACGGGGAGGTGCTGCGCGTAGACACGTTCGGCAACCTCGTCACCAACATCGGCCGGAAGGCGTTCGACGTCCTGTGCCGCGGCGGAGCCATCCAGATCGAGGTGGGCGGCGAGGGCATCGGCCGTCTCGTCGAGACGTACGCCGACATCGGCCCCGACGAGGTGTGCGCGCTGTTCGGCAGCACGGATCATCTCGAATTCGCCGCGAACTCCACCAGCGCGGCGGCGCGCCTGTCGGTCGAGCGCGGGGCGCCGGTCGCGGTCAGCCGCCCGTGACGGCGGCGGCGCCCGGTACGGCAGGCACCGACGAAGGACGGGGACGCACATGATCGATCTCGAATTGACGGAGGAACAACGGCTGCTGGAGCAGTCCGTGCGCGAATGGGCCGGGCGCGAGGTGGCGCCGCGGATTCGCGAGCTGGATCGCGAGCACCGGTTCGATCCCGCCATCCTCACGCAGATGGCGGACCTGGGACTGCTGGGCATGTGCGTCCCGCGCGAGTACGGCGGCGCCGGCATGGATTACCTGAGCTACGGCCTGGCGTGCGAGGAGACCGAGTACGTCGACACGTCGTTGCGCGTGATCCTGTCGGTGCACCTTGCGCTGAACTCGCTGACCGTGCTGACGTGGGGCACCGAAGATCAGAAGCGCCGCTACCTCGTGCCGCAGGCCCGGGGACGGAAGATCGCGAGCTACGGACTCACCGAACCGGGCGCGGGCAGCGACGTCCGGGGCATCCGGACGGTGGCCGTCAAGCGCGGAGACCGCTACGTGCTCACCGGCGAGAAGATGTGGATATCGCTCGCCGACGTGGCGGACCACTTCCTGGTGTTCGCCTACAGCGACCCGGACAAGAAGCAGAAGCGCGACGTCTCCGGCATCAGCGCCTTTCTGGTGGAGCGGAGCTTTCCCGGTTTCTCCAGCGGCACCCTGACCGAAAAGTGGGGGATCCTCGCGGGGAACACCGGGTTCTTCAAGCTGGACGAGGTCGAGGTGCCCGAGGAGAACCTGCTCGGCCGCGAGGGCGAGGGCTTCAAGATCGCCATGTTCGCACTCGACCAGGGGCGGCTGAGCGTCTCGGCGGGCGCGACCGGGCTGATCCGCGCGTGCCGGGACGCCAGCGTCGCGTACGCCAGGGAACGCAGGACGTTCGGCGCGCCGATCGGCCAGCATCAGCTCGTCAAGGAGATGATCGCGCAGATGGAGTCCGACTACCAGGCGTCGCGGCTGCTCTGGATGCGCTCGGCGTGGCTGAAGAACGAGGGGCGGCGCAGCACGCGCGAGACCGGCCTCGCCAAGTGGTTCGCGACGGTGGCGTCCGAGCGGGCGGCGGGCGACGCGGTGCAGGTTCACGGCGCCAACGGCTACTCCGACGAGTACCCGGTCGGGCGTTTCTACCGCAACTGCAAGGCCGCCGTGATCTACGAAGGCACGCGCGAGATTCACAAGATCATGCAGGCGGACTACGCGCTCGGCTACCGGGTGGACAAGCCGACGCGCTGCCGGTTGCCGGCGTACCGGGAGGCGGTGCGGGCGTGACGGAGGCCGGCGACGATCTCGCGTACGGGTTTCTGGAGGTGGTCGAGCAGGCCGCGATTGCCTGCGCGCACACGATGGGGCAGGGCGACCGCCACCGTTCCGACCGCGTGGCGGTGGAGGCGATGCGCGCCCGGCTCGATCACGTGCCGATCGACGGCCGCGTGGTGATAGGCGAAGGGGAGCGCGACAAGGCCCCGATGCTGTACATCGGCGAGCGCGTCGGGCGCGGCGCGAACGGCGAGGAGGGCCTGCCGCCGATCGACATCGCCGTCGATCCGCTCGAGGGGACGAACCTGTGCGCCACCGGCGCCCCGCGGGCCATCGCGGTGCTCGCCGCGTCCGAGCGGGGCGGGCTGCTGCATGCGCCGGACATCTACATGCAGAAGCTGGTGGTCGGCGCGCAGTCGAAGAACTCCGTCGATCTCGATGCGCCGGTGGCGCACAACCTGCAACAGATCGCCCGCTGCCTCGACCGGGACGTCGAGGATCTGGTGGTCGTCGTGCTCGACCGCAAGCGGCACGAACCGTTGATCGCGGACATCCGGGCGGCCGGCGCGCGCATTCGCCTCATCGGCGACGGCGACCTGACGGCGGCCGTCGGCGCGGCGGTGGTCGGCAGCGGCGTGCACGCGGTCATGGGCAGCGGCGGGGCTCCCGAGGGGGTGCTCGCGGCGGCCGCCATGCGCTGCCTCGGCGGCGAGATCTTCGGCCGCCTGATCATCGACACGCCGGAAAAGGAAGCCCGCGCCAGGACCATGGGCATCGAGAACCCGCGCCGGGTCTACACCGCGGCGGATCTCGCGTCGGGGAAGCAGATCGTCTTCGCGGCGACCGGCGTGACCGAGGGGGCGCTGATGAAGGGCGTGCGGTTCTTCGGGGAAGGCTGCCGCACGAGCTCGGTCGTCATGCAGACCAGACCGCACCGGGTCCGGTTCATCGACACGATCCACGTCAAGGAGCAGGCCGGGCGGCGGGGACTGCGTTTCTGATTTCAGCCCTTGTCCGCGGGGTCCTCCGTCTTGCGGTGCTTCCGCCGCCGGAACGGGCGTCTCTTCTTGTCCTCGTGGACGCCGCCCTTCTGCCGCGGCAGCGGAACGCGGACGCTCGGCCGCGGGCGCCGGGAGGGGGTGCGTGGCGACTGACGTGACGTCGAGGCGTGAACTTTCCGCATGGCCGCAAACGTCGTCCGGCGATCCGGACCGTCCGGATCCGGGCGTGCTCCGTACCGCCGTGGCTGCGCTCGCGGCCGGCGAGGTGGTCGCCTTCCCGACCGACACGCTCTACGGTCTGGCCGTCGACCCCCGCCGATCCGACGCGGCGCGGCGGCTGTTCGCGTTGAAGCGGCGCCCGGCTGGCCTGGCCGTGCCGCTGATCGCCGCGGACGCCGCGCAGGTCGCGCGGGCGGCGCGGCGGCTCACCCCGCTGGCCCGGCGGCTGGCCGGCCGCTGGTGGCCCGGTCCGGTCTCCCTCGTGCTGGATGCGTCGCCGGCGCTGGAGCCGCGCCTTCTGCACGCGGACGGCACCGTTGCGCTCCGCGTGCCGGCGCATCCGCTGGCGCGGCGGCTCGCGCGGGACTTTGACCACCCTATCACGGCGACGAGTGCCAACCGCAGCGGCGAGCCGCCGGCCGCCGACGCGGCGTCCGCGGCGGCGGCGCTGGGCCGCGGAGTGGCCTGCGTGATCGACGGCGGGCGGACGGCGGGCGGTCCGCCGTCGACGATCGTGGACGTCCGCGGCGACGCGCCGCGGCTCGTACGGGAAGGGGCGGTCCCGTGGGACCGCGTGCTACAATCGCTCGCGTGACGGGCTCCGCGGTGGCGGCGCGCGATGCCGTCGCGCGCGAGCGGGCGGCGATCGTCGGTCTGCAGCTCGGGGCGAGCCGCCGCGGCGCCGTCGAATCGTCGCTCGACGAGCTCGCCGGGCTGGTTCGCGCCGCCGGCGCTACGGTCGCCTGCCGGGCGATCCAGGAGCGCCCGAAGCCGGATCCGGCGCTCTTCATCGGCCGCGGCAAGGCCGAGGTCCTGGCGCGGGCGGCGGCCGAGGCGGAGGTCGATCTGGTCGTCGTCGATCACGAGCTGACGCCGGGCCAGCTTCGCAACCTCGAAGGCGTTTTCGACTGCCGCGTTCTCGACCGCACGCAGCTCATCCTCGACATCTTCGCGGCGCGTGCCCGGACGCGGGAGGGCAAGCTGCAGGTCGAGCTGGCGCAGTTGCGCTACCTCCTTCCGCGGCTGGCGGGCAAGGGCGGCAGGCTGTCGCGCCTCGGCGGAGGGATCGGGACCCGCGGGCCGGGCGAAATGAAGCTCGAGACCGATCGGCGGCGCATACGGCAGCGGATCGGCCGCCTTTCGCGCGACCTGGAGCTCGTCCGGCGCCGCCGCGGCCAGTTGCGCGACCGCCGCCGCCAGCGCGCGGCGCCGACCGTCGCCTTCGTCGGCTATACGAACGCGGGCAAGAGCTCGCTGTTCAATCTGCTGACCGGGGGTGCGGCCGAGTCGTCCGACGCGCTCTTCGTGACCCTGGATCCGCTCGTCCGTTCACTGAAGCTGCCGGACCGCCGCACGGTGCTCGTGTCCGACACCGTCGGCTTCGTCGATCGGCTGCCGCACACGCTCGTGGCGGCGTTCCGGGCGACCCTCGAGGAGGTGACGTCGGCCGACCTGCTGCTGCATGTCGTCGACGCGAGCCACGACGAGCACGCATCGCGCAGGGCGGCGGTCGAGCGGGTGCTCGAGGAGGTCGGCGCCGCGGAGCGGCCGACGCAGCTAGTGCTCAACAAGAGCGATCGCGTCGAAGCCGCGGCGCTGGAGAGACTCCGGGCGGAACATCCGGGCGCGGTCGTCACGTCCGCGGCGGACGGCAGCGGCCGGGGGGAACTGATCGACGCGGTCACGGGCCGGCTGCGGGTCGAGACGAGGCGCATCCGGCTGTCGTTCGACGACCGGCGGCCGGCGGACCGCCGCGGGATGTCGGCGGTCTATCGGCACGGCCGGGTTCTCCGTCACGTCAACGACGGCGGCCGCGCGGTGATCGACGTGGAGGCGCCGTCCCATCTGGTCGACCGCTGGCGGCGCGGCGTCTGGCCGGACCGGGAGCGTCCGTCGTGACCCTGCGCGCGGCGTCCGGCGCCCTCCTCGCCGCCGCGCTGGTCGCCGGCGGGTGCGCCGCCCGGGTGCCGGTCGTGACCTCCCCCGCGTTTCCGGATTTCGTCTTTCCCGCGGTTCCCGCCGCCTGGGCCGCCGCCGAGGTGGCGGGCGAGCACCGCGACGCGTGGGCGTTCCTGCAGGCCCGCGATCTCGAGCAGGCCGAGCAGCGGTTCGCCGCGCTCGTTGCGCGGGACGCCGCCTTCTTTCCGGCGCACGCGGGGCTCGGATGGGTGCGCGTCGCGCGGGGGAGCTACCGGGACGCGGTGGCGCATTTCGACGACGTGCTCGCCGCGGCGGCGGACTACGTGCCCGCCCTGGTGGGGCGGGGCGACGCGCTGCTGGCCGCCGGCGACGCGGGCGGCGCGCTGGCGAGCTTCGAAGGCGCGCTTGCCGCGGACCCGGCGCTGGAACGCGTCGCGCGGCTCGCCGGCGAGCTCCGGCTGCGGGTGATGACCGAGCGGCTGGCCGACGCGGACGCCGCCATCGCGGCGGGGCGGCTGGCCGACGCCGAGGCCGCCTACGAGGACGTGATCGCGGCGTCGCCCGACAGCGCCTTCCTGTACGTGCGCCTCGCCGAGCTCGAGCAGCGGCAGGGCGAGACGGCCGCGGCGCTGGCGCACGCGCGCCGCGCCCGGCAGCTCGATCCGAACGATGCGGGGACGGTGGTGCTGGAAGCGTCGCTGCTCGAGGCGCTCGGCGATCTGCCGGCGGCCCGGGACGCCTACGAGCTCGCGGAGGCGCTCGACCCGGCCGGCGCGTCGGCGGCGGGACTGGCGCGCGTCCGCCGCGAGCTGGCGCTGGCGCGGCTGCCGGCCGAGTACCGCGGCATCGCCGGCGTCGACTCGGTGACGCGCGGCGACCTGGCCGCCCTGCTGGGCGTGCGGTTGGCGGAGTTCCTCGGCGACGCGGCGATCGGCGCCGGGACGCCGATTCTGACGGATACGCGCGACCACTGGGCGAGCCGCTGGATCGTGGAGGCGGTGCGGGCCGGCGTCATGCACGCCGGCGCCGGCAACCGGTTCGAGCCGCAACGGCCGGTGCGCCGGGGCGATCTGGCCGCCGTGGTGGCCGGCGCGCTCGACCTGATCGCCGAATTCGACCCGCCGGCGGCGCGCCGCTGGCGGGCGGCGCGCGTGACGTTCTCGGACATGGGCCCCGAACACCTGCGCTACGAGAGCGCGGCGCAGGCGGTGGCCGCCGGGGTGCTGCCGATCCTGGGCGGCCAGCGTTTCGATCCGACGCGGCCGGTGGGCGGCGAGGAGGCCGTCGACGCCGTCGAGCGGCTCGCGCGGCTGGCCGCCGGTTCGGGGTGAGCGCGATGACGGCGTTGACCACCGCCAACCAGCTCACGCTGTTCCGGCTCCTCGCGGTGCCCTGCGTGGTCATCCTGGTGCTGTACGGCTTCAACGGCTGGGCGCTCCTCACCTTCGTGACCGCGGGCGTCACGGATGCGCTGGACGGCGTGATCGCCCGCCGTTCCGGGCAGCCCACGAGCCTCGGCGCGTTCCTGGACCCGATGGCCGACAAGCTGCTGCTCGTGTCGACCTTCGTCGTGCTGACCCTGGAGCGCGACCCGCCGATGCCGAACGCGCTTCCCGTCTGGCTCACCGTCCTGGTCATCAGCCGCGACGTCGTGATCGTGCTGACGGTGGCGGTCGTGAACCTGGCGATCGGCCGCCGCGAGTTCCATCCGTCCGCGCTGGGCAAGGTCGCGACGCTGCTCTACGTGCTGACCTGCGCCTTCACGCTTCTGTTCAACTATCTGGGGCGTTCTTCCGTGGTCGTCGACACCCTGGTGTACGCGGCGCTCGTCGTGACCGTCGTTTCCGGGCTGCACTACATCGTGCACGTCGCGCGCCTGGTCAACGAGGCGTAGGCGCGCCCGGGCGCGGCGCACGGGGGCCCCGTCCCCGGCGGCCCGCCGGCGGTCAGCGCACGCCGGCGGTCGCCAGCGCGGAGCGGAAGTAGTCGATCGTCGCCCGCAGTCCCTCGGCCAGCGACACCCGCGGTTCCCAGCCCAGGGCCGTCCGCGCGCGGGTGATGTCCGGTTGGCGCACTTTCGGGTCGTCGGTGGGAAGGGGCATCCGGACGACGCGCGATCGCGACCCGGTCGCGGCGATGATGGCGTCGGCGATCCCGCGGATCGTCATTTCGGCCGGATTGCCGAGGTTGACCGGCTCGCTGACGTCCGAGTCGGCGAGCGCGGCGATGCCGCGCACCAGGTCGCTGACGAAGCAGAAGCTGCGGGTCTGGTCGCCGGCGCCGTAGACGGTGACGTCTTCGCCGCGCAGCGCCTGCGTGATGAAGTTCGGAATCGCGCGGCCGTCGCGCAGCCGCATTCGCGGCCCGTACGTGTTGAAGATGCGGGCGATCCGGGCGTCGAGCCGGTGGTAGCGGCGGTAGGCGGTGGTGAGCGCCTCGGCGAAACGCTTGGCTTCGTCGTAGACGCCGCGCGGACCGACGGGGTTGACGTTGCCCCAGTAGCTCTCGCGTTGCGGGTGCTCCAGCGGGTCGCCGTAGACCTCCGACGTCGAGGCCAGCACGAAGCGCGCGCCCTTGGCCTTGGCCAGTCCCAGCGCGTTGTGGGTGCCGAGCGCGCCCACCTTCAGGGTGGGAATCGGCAGCTCCAGATAATCGACCGGGCTGGCCGGGCTCGCCCAGTGCAGAACCAGGTCCACCGGTCCCGCGACGGCGATCTCCCGGGTGACGTCGTGCCGCACGAACTCGAACCGCCGGCCGCCGAGATGCCGGACGTTGTCGAGGCTGCCGGTCAGCAGGTTGTCGATCCCGACCACCGAGTACCCGCGGTCGAGCAGGTTGTCGGCGAGATGGGAGCCGATGAAGCCGGCGACTCCGGTGATCACGGCGCGCGGCATCGAGGGTGGCGCGGGTCAGTACGCGTGGCGGTGGAACGAGAGGCGGAGCAGCGTGAGCCACATGATCTTGAAGTCGAGGGCGACGGACCAGTTCTCGATGTAGTAGAGATCGTACTCGATGCGCTTCTCGAGCGAGGTGTTGCCGCGCAGGTCGTTCACCTGCGCCCAGCCGGTCAGGCCCGCCTTGACCTTGTGCCGGAGCATGTACTGCGGGAGACGGTCCTTGAACCGCTCCACGAAGTAGGGCCGCTCGGGGCGCGGCCCGACCAGTGACATCTCGCCGCGCAGCACGTTCCAGATCTGCGGCAGCTCGTCGAGGCTGAAGCGGCGCAGCACGCGCCCGATCGGCGTGCAGCGCGGATCGTCCCTGCGCGTCCAGATCGGTCCCGTGTCCCGTTCCGCGTCGTCGAACATGGAACGGAACTTCAGGGTGACGAAGGGCCGGCCGTCCAGTCCCATGCGCTCCTGCCGATAGATGGCGGGTCCCGGCGAGGTGATGCGGATGGCGGCGGCGATGACCGCCATCGGCAGCGCCAGCACCGCCAGGGCCGCCAAGGCGCAGCCGACGTCGATCAGCCGCTTGACCACGGCGTTGAGGCCCCGCAGCGGGACGTCGTTGACGTTTATCAGTGGAATGCCGTCGAGTTCCTCCAGCCGGGCGCGCAACGTGACGAACTGCAGGAAGTCGGGCACCACCTTGACGTCGATGCACGCGCGGTTGGCCACTTCGATCAGTCCGAGCAGACTGACGTGCCGATCCAGCGGGAGCGCCGCGTACAACTGGTCGATCCGCTCGCGGGCGACGACGTCCCCGGCGTCGGCCAGCGTCCCGAGCAGCGGCAGGCCGCGGTAGCCCGCCCGGTCGCCGCCGGCGTCCTCGTCGTCGAGGAATCCGACGACGTGGTACCCGAACCCGGCATGCCGCAGGAATCGATCCGCGACGTGGCGCGCCAGATCGCCGGTGCCGGCGATGAGCACGCGCCGGAGTCCGATGCCCGCCGCGAACCGCCGGCGCATGTAGCGCCGCGCCAGATCCCGCGAGCCGTACGCCAGGCTGACGTTCAGGAGGATGAACAGGCCCCACACCAGGCGCGAGACCTCGAACGTGCCGGCTTCCCGGTCGGCCGGCGAGGCGGAGTAGACCTGCACGTAGAGCGTGCCGAGCAGCCCGGCGACCACCGCGATCAGCGTTCCGACGAGCACGTTGAAGAAATCGTCGACGCCGGTCCGGTGGCGGTGCAGGCGGTAGGCGCCCGCGAGGTGGAACGCCAGGGGCACGAGCAGGCCGATGAACGGCATCAGGACCACGTACTGGGGCACGAAGTCCGGCCGGCCCTTCGGCGTCGCGAAGAGTCCGAGCTCGAAGCGCACGAAGTAGGCGAGCGCGAACGCCGCCATGCCGAGGGCGAAATCGAGCGCCGCGTGGCACGCGACGAGCACTCTCGTCTGGCGGGTCATGTCGTCGGTCTCGTCTCGTCCTGCGATCCGGGATTCGCGTCGGCCGCCGCGAGGGCTTCGATGGCCGCGCGCATCCGCGCCTGGAACGTCGGCCGGGAGAAACGCTCTGCCGACCGCCGGAGCCGCGCCGGATCGAACGCCCGATCGTCGAGCGACCGGATGGCCGCGGCGAAGGCGCCGGCCGTCGCCTCCGGCACGAGCAGGCCGGTGACGCCGTGCTCCACCGTCTCGCACGCGCCGCCGCGGGCGAGCGCCACGACGGGCCGCCCGCAGGCCTGCGCCTCGACCGGCGCGATGCCGAAGTCCTCCTCGCCGGTGAGCAGGCACGCCCGGGCGCCGCGGTACAGCTCGCGGAGCCGGGTCTGCGGGCAGCGCTCGATGAACTCCACCGCCGGACCGGCCAGGCGGCGCAGGCGGCCGGCCTCGGGCCCGGCACCGACGACGCGCAACGGCACGCGCGCCAGACGGCACGCCTCGAGCGCGAGGTCGACCCGCTTGTAGGGCACCAGCGCCGAAACGACGAGGAGATAATCGCCGGGCGCCGACCGGTCCGGATGGTAGAAGTGCGTGTCGACTGGCGGTTCGAGCACGTCGGCAGTCCGATTATAGTATCGGCCGATGCGATCCGCGACGTACCGCGAAATGGCCACGTAGCGGTCGACGCGGTCCGCCGTCGCCGCGTCCCAGCGGGCGAGCCGCCGCAGCGCGAGCCGGTAGAGCCGGCTCCGGAACGCGCCGACCCGCGCCGGGCCGAAGTAGGCGTCGAACTGATCCCACGCGTAGCGCATCGGCGTGAAGCAGTAGCAGAGGTGGCGCGCGCGGCCCGTCGGCACGACCGCCTTGGCGGCGCAGTGGCTGGTGCTGATGACGAGGTCGGCGTCGTCGAGGTCGAGCTGCTCGACCGCGGCGGGGAACAGCGGCAGGTACTGGCGGTAGCGCGTCCGGGCCAGCGGCAGGCGCTGGATGCAGGACGGCCGCGGGCGGTGCGACTCGATGCGGGGCGACACGCTCCCGGGCACGTGCAGCAGGGCCAGCAGCCGGGCGCGCGGCACGAGCTCGAGGATCGCTTCGAGGGCGATCTCGCCGCCGCGCATCCCGGTCAGCCAGTCGTGCACGACGGCGACGCGGCGGCCCCCGACGTCGGCCGGAGCGGCCGCCGGTGGAGCGAGGGTTCCGTCGTTCAGCGCTCGCCCCCGATTTCCTCGTAGATGCGGCGGACCTGCCGCACGGACTTGTCCCACGAGAAGCGGCCGGCCCTGGCCAGGCCCTTGCGGCGCAGATCCGCGCGGAGGGCGTCGTCCTCGAGCGCCCGCGTGATGCCGTCGGCTATCGAGTCGGCTTCCCGCGGGTCGATCAGCACCGCGGCGTCACCGAGGACCTCCGGCAGCGACGAGACGTTGGAGGCGACGACGGGGGTGCCGCTGGCGAGCGCCTCGAGCGGCGACAGGCCGAACCCTTCGTACAGCGACGGAAAGACGAACACGTCCGCCAGCCGGTAGAGCGCCGCGAGCGTCTCGGTGGTCTGGTAGCCGAGGAAGCGCACGTGCTTGCGCAGGTTGTGCCGATGCACGGCGCGCCGCAGGATGGCGTAGCGCGAGACCTCGCTGCCGGTCAGAAGCAGGCCGAGGTCGTCGAACCCGCGCCGCCGAACCGCCACGAAGGCGTCGATCAGGCGCTCGAGGTTCTTGTGCGGCTTCACGTTCCCGGCGTACATGATGAACCGCGCGGGCAGTTGGTAGCGTTCGCGGACCCGGATCAGGTCCGCGTCCGCCGGCGTCCGGTGGAAGCGCTCGTCGATGGCGTTGGGGATCACCGTGATCTTCGTCTCCGGGACGTCGAAGAAGCGGACGATGTCCTGCTTGGAAGCGTGCGACACGGTGAGCACCCGGCGCGCGCGGCGGGTGGCGGACCAGAGCTGCGCGCGGGCGTAGACGTAGGCCAGCCGGTTCGGCAGGTACTGGGGGAACCGCAGGTGGATGCAGTCGTGGATGGTGACGAGGGCGCGGCACGGGGTCAGCGGGGGCAGCACGTAGTGCGGGGCGTGGAACAGGGTCGCCCCGTTGCGGCCCAGGCTGAGAGGCACCAGGAGCTGTTCGCGGAGCGAGTAGTTCGGCGCGTTCTGGGTGACGGCGCGGAAGTTCTCGCCGAGCGCCGCTACGAATCCCGCGTCGCCGCGCCGGCACAGCAGGACGTAGTCGGTCTCGCGGTCGATCCGCGCGAGCTGGCGCACGAGGTTGCGGACGTACGTGCCGATGCCGAAGTCGTGCAGCTTGCGTACGTCTATCGCCACCCGCACGGTTGCCAACTATAACGAAGGCGGCGGGCAGGAGCGGCGGCGGTCCCGCACGCGCAGGTACAGGCGCAGGACGCCGGCCCACCGCGGGTGGTGCTTGACGTAGAAGGCGATCCGGCTGCGCCGGCAGGCGGCGCGGGCGGCGGCCGGAGCGGCCGCGCCGGAGCGGCCGCGCGCGTGGACGATCTCGGCGGCGGGCGTGAACAGGATGCGGTGGCCGGCGGCGCGCAACGCCGCGCAGAAGTCCACGTCCTCGTAGTACAGGAAGTACCGCTCGTCCAGCCAACCGGCCGCCGCGCCGGCGTCGCGGCGCACGAGCAGGCACGCGCCGCTGACCCAGTCGGGATGGTGCGGCGTCGTGACGCGCCGCTCGAACCAGCGGGCGATCGGACCGCCGCCGCGGGCGATGCCGCGGGCGACGAGCTTCTGGCGCGCCTCGTTCCACGGAGACGCCATGCGGCCGAACGACAGCTCCGCCCGGCCGTCGGGGCCGACGAGGCGCGGGCCGGCCGCGGCCGCCGCCGGATCGCCGGCAAGCGCCTCGGCCAGGCGGTCGATGCTCCCCGGCGGGACGATGGTGTCGCTGTTGAGCAGCAGGACCAGATCGCTCTCGGAGGCCCGGATCCCGGCGTTGGTCGCCGCCGCGAAGCCCGCGTTCCGCCCCATCTCGACGACGCGCACCGCGGGCCACGCGGCGCGGACCGCCGCGACGCTGCCGTCCGAGGAGCCGTTGTCGACGACGACGACGGCGTGCGTCAGGCCGGGCGGCGCGTCGTGCAGGGAACGCAGGCAGGCGTCGAGGTCCCGCCGCGTGTTGAAGCTGACGATCACGATGGCGAGGCGGGTCATGGCCGCGCCGCGCCGGCGTCCCGCAGGATGGCGAAGGTCTCCGCCGCGGCGCGGGTCCATGTATAGCGGGCGAGCAGCGGGCCCGCCTGCGCGAGCAGCGCCTCGCGGGCGTCGCGGCGCGTGATCACCTCCACGAGCGCCGCCGCCACCGCCGCGGGATCGTCGAGCGGAACGAGACGAACGGCCCGCCCGTAGATCTCGCGTGCGGCCGGTATGTCGCCGGCGACGACCGGCGTGCCGGACGCGAGCGCCTCGAGCGGCGGCAGGCCGAACCCTTCGTACTCCGAGAGCCAGGCGAAGACGGCCGCCCGGCGGTACAGCGCGGCGAGCGCGCCGTCGTCGACGTACGGCAGGAACGTGACGCGCGCGGCGACGCCGAGCGCCTCGGCGAGGCCCCGCAGGTCCTGGGGCGGCCGCGTGCGGTCGGGGCCCACGACGGCCAGCTCGGCCCCGGGCACCGCCCGCGCCACCCGCGCGAACGCGGCGACGAGCAGCGGGAGGCGCCGCCGCGCGAACAGGGCGCCGGCGTACAGGATCAGCGGCGCGCCGGGGCGGGCCGCAACGGCGGTCTCCCGCCGCGGCTCCGCGCCGCCGGGGGCCGCGCCGGCGGGCGCCGCGACGCCGTTGCGGACGACGCGCACGCGGTCCGGCGGCGCGTGCAGGTGCCGGAGGATCTCCCGGCGCGAGAACTCCGACACGGCGACGACGGCGCGGGCCGCCGCCGCCGCCCGGGCCGCCAGCCAGCGGCGGCGCGGTCCTTCGCGCCATCCGAACCATTCGGGGTGCGCGGCGAAGGAGACGTCGTGCAGGGTGACGACCGACGGCACGTCGAGGGCGAGCGGCACGGAGTAGCCGGGCCCGAAGAAGACGTCGAGCCGGTCTCCCGCCGCCCGCTCCGCCAGCGTCCTCTGTTCCCACCAGAAGCCGCCGCCGCCCGGCAGGACGGCGGCGGTCAGGCGCGCCCCGGCCCGCGTCCGGGCGTCGGAGCGCGGCTCGCACGGAACGGGACGCGGGGCGTAGACGATCAGCTCGTGTCCGGCGCAGGCCGGCGTCGCGGTCCACTCGGCGCACAGGCTGGCGAGATAGCGGCCGACGCCGGTGCGCCGGCCGAGCAGCTCCCGGCCGTCGATGCCGATTCTCATGCCGCGGTTCCCGCCCGCCGCGCCCGGGCCGCGATCGCCTTGCGGTACGCCTCGCGCAACGTCCGGGCCGAGGCGCGCCAGGTGAACGTCCGGGCCCGCCGGAGGCCGCGCGCGACGCACCGGCCGGCCAGCTCGTCGTCGGAGAGCACCCGTTCGAGGGCGTCCGCGAGCGCGCCGGCGTCGGTGGGGTCGACCTGCAGCGCCGCATCGCCGACCACTTCCGGCAGCGCGCCCCGATTGGACGCCACGACCGGCACGCCGACGGTCATCGCTTCGAGAGCGGGGAGCCCGAAGCCTTCGTCGAGCGAGGGCAGCACGAGCGCCCGCGCGCCGGCGTACAGCGCGTGCAGGGCCGGCCGATCGAGGTACCCGGTGCGCCGCACCCGGCCCGCGAACGGCGGGTACGCGAGGCGCCGCCGCCAGTTTTCCGAACCCCGCGCCCCGGACCCGTCCGCCCCGGCCAGGATCAGGTCCGGGGCGCCGGGGCGGCGCTCGACCAGCCGCGCGTAGGCGTCGAGGAGACCGGCGACGTTCTTGCGCGGCTCCAGGCTCCCGACGAAGAGCAGGTGGCCGGAAGCCGGCGGTCCGTCCCGCGCCGGCCAGTCCGGCGCCCCGTTCGGGCAGACCGAGATCGCTTCCGGCGGGACCTGCAGGCGGCGCTCGACCTCGGCGGCGGTGTGCCGTGACGGGACGACGACGTGCGCCGCCCGCGCGGCGTGGCGCCGGACGAGCGCCGCGTAGTCGCGGCGGACCTCGCCGGCCGTGCGGTCCGGGTGGGCGAGGAAGTCGAGATCGTGAATGGTGACCACCTGCGCCGCCGCGCGCGACGGCAGCAGCAGGGGATGGGGCGAATGCACCACGTCGAAGCGCCGGCCGGTCAGCGCTTCGACCGGCGGCCACCCGGCCCGGTGCCAGGCCAGGTTGAGCAGCCGGACCGGTATGCGGCGATCGATCGTGCGCACGGCCGCGGGCAGCGGCCGGCCGGCGTCCCGCAGGCGGTCCTTCCAGGAGGCGCTGAACACCGTGACGTCGACGGCGTCGCGGTGCGGCGCCGGCCCCTCCTCCTCCTCCGGCTCGGCGAGCGCGGCGGCCAGGTGGTGCGCGAAGGCGCCGACTCCTGTCGGGCGGCGCAACGCCGGCCGATAGTCAATCAGGACGCGCATTCCGCATGGCGATCGTACCATACGGGGGACGGACCGGCGGGCTGCCGCGGGCGCCCGACGAAACCCGGCAAGTCCTTTTCCATCAATGGTTTGACACGTCACATGGGGCGTGCTAGCGTCACGGGTTCGCGGGTCGGACGCGCACGGAGTTCCTGCAGATGAAGCTGGCGGTCGTCGGCACCGGCTACGTGGGACTGGTCGTCGGCGCATGTTTCGCCGAAAACGGCAACGACGTCGTCTGCGTCGACACCGACGCCGCGAAGATCGAGTCCTTGCAGCAGGGACGGCTGCCGATCTACGAGCCCGGCCTGGGCGAGCTGGTCGCGCGCAACGGGGCGGAGAAGCGGCTGCGGTTCTCGACGGAGCTGGCGCCGGCGGCCGGGCGCGCCCAGGTCGTCTTCATCGCGGTCGGGACGCCGCCCGGAGAGGACGGTTCGGCCGACCTGACGCACGTGCTGGCGGTTGCCCGCGATCTCGCGCGAGCCCTGACCGGGTACACGGTGGTCGTCACCAAGAGCACCGTCCCGGTCGGCACCGCGGCGCGGCTGCGGGAGGTGGTCGGCCGCGGGACCGGCCATCCGTTCAGCGTGGTGAGCAATCCCGAGTTCCTCAAGCAAGGGGCGGCGATCGACGACTTCATGCGCCCCGACCGCGTGGTGATCGGCGCCGAGGACCAGCGCGCGGCGGAGCTGATGCGGACGCTGTACGCGCCGTTCACCCGCACCGGCGCCCCGATTCAGCTCATGGACTGCGCCAGCGCCGAGCTGTGCAAGTACGCCTCGAACGCCATGCTGGCGACGCGCGTCTCGTTCATGAACGAGATCGCCGCGGTCTGCGAGCTGGTCGGCGCCGACGTCGACAAGGTCCGACGCGCGATGGCCGCCGACCGGCGGATCGGGCCGTCGTTCCTGTTCCCCGGCATCGGGTACGGCGGAAGCTGCTTTCCGAAGGACGTCAAGGCCCTGGTCAACTCCTCGCGGGCCGCGGGCCACCGCTGCCGGATTCTGGAAGCGGTCGAGGCGGTCAACGCCGCGCAGAAGTCGCGCCTGGTGGAGAAGATGCGCGCGCACTTCGACTCGCTGGACGGCAGGATCATCGGGGTGTGGGGGCTCTCGTTCAAGCCGCGGACCGACGACATGCGCGAGGCGCCGTCGGTGCCGACCATCGAGGCGCTGCTGGCCGCCGGCGCCGCCGTGCAGGCCTACGATCCGCAGGCGGAACGGGCGGCCCGCGCCATCTTCGGCGACCGGATCACGTACGCGCAGCACAGCTACGACGCGCTCGAAGGCGCAGACGCGCTGGCGATCGTGACCGAGTGGAGCGAGTTCCGCGAGCCGGACTTCGCGCGGATGCGGTCGCTCCTGCGGACGCCGGTGATCTTCGACGGCCGCAACGTGTTCGACGTCGAGCAGATGCGCGCCGAAGGCTTCACCTACTACTCGATCGGGAGGTGACCGATTGCATCCCGTCGTGCGCCTCGCCCGGTACGCGATCCCGCACCGGTGGCGGTTCGGCTGGGCGGTGGCGGCCATGGGACTTTACGCGGCGGCCTCGGTGGCGCTGGTCGCGTTGATCGATCCGATCTTCAACGACGTGCTGCGCCCGGAGGACGCCCGGCGCGGCCCGTCCCGGTTCTGGGGCATCGCCTCGGCGCTCCTCGGGGACGCCGCCGTCGCGGAGCTGCGGGCGGCTCTGGCGTCCGATTTCGGCGTCATCGCCGGCATGATCCTGATCCTGGGCCTGGCGAAGGGAATCGGGAACTACTTCTCGGTCTTCCTGATGGGGGACGTCGGACAGCGGCTCGTGCGCGACCTGCGCAACGCGCTGTTCCGGCACATCCTGGAACAATCCGCCGGATTCTTCGCGCGGCAGACGACCGGCGGCCTGGCGGCGCGCATGATGCACGACATCTCGCGCATTCAGCAGGTCGTCGCGGTGACCCTCGGCGACCTGCTGCGCGAGACGATCACCGTCGCCGGCCTGGCCGTCTGGCTCTTCTTCCTGGATGCGCGGCTGGCGGTGGTGGCCCTCTGCTGCGCGCCGCTGGTGATCTATCCGCTGGTGCGGCTGGGGCAGCGGGTGCGGCGCAACACCCGCCGCGTCCAGGAAGAGCTCGGCCGGTTGTCGCACGTCACCGTCGAGGCGTTCACCGGACACCGCATCGTCAAGGCTTTCGGGGCCGAGGGGTTCGAGGCGGACCGGTTCGCCGGCTCGTCGGAGCGGGTCTACCGGATCGGGGTCAAGGTGACCAGCACCCTGTCCGTGCTGCCGCCGCTGATGGAATGGCTCGGCGCGTTCGCCGTCATCGGCGTCCTGTGGTACGGATCGCGCCGCATCGCCGGCGGCGACATGAACGCCGGCGAGTTCACCGCGTTCGTGGCCGCCCTGCTCGTGATGTACGGACCGGTGAAGAAACTGAGCCGCGTCAACGCCAACCTCCAGCAGGCGGGCGCGGCCGCCGAGCGGGTGTTCGAGATGCTCGACACGCGCAGCGAGGTGCCGGAACGTCCGGCCGCGCGCCCGCTGGCCCCGCTCCGCTCGACGATCAGCTTCCGGGACGTCGGCTTTTCCTACGACGCCGCGGACGGTCCGGTCCTGCGCGGCGTGTCGTTCGACGTCGAGGCCGGCCAGATCGCCGCCATCGTCGGCCTCAGCGGGGCGGGGAAGTCGACCCTCGTGAACCTTCTGCCCCGGTTCTACGACGTCACCTCCGGGGCGATCCGGATCGACGGCGTGGACGTCCGCGACGTCACCCTCGCCTCGCTGCGCGCGAGCATCGGCATCGTCACCCAGGAGACGGTCCTCTTCGACGGCACCGTCGCGCACAACATCGCGTACGCGACGCCCCGGGCGGACCGCGCCATGGTCGAAGCGGCGGCGCGGGCGGCGCACGCCCACGAATTCATCGCGGCGCTGCCGGCCGGCTACGACACGCGGATCGGGGAACGCGGCCAGCGGCTGTCGGGCGGCCAGCGGCAGCGCATCGCGATCGCCCGCGCGCTGCTGAAGAACTCGCCCATCCTCGTCCTCGACGAGGCGACCTCCTCGCTCGACGCCGAATCCGAGCTGCTGGTGCAGGACGCGCTGTCCCGGTTGATGCTGAACCGCACGTCGTTCGTGATCGCGCACCGTCTGTCGACGGTCCGGCGGGCCGACGCGATCATCGTGCTCGAAGACGGGCGCGTGCGCGAGATCGGCCGGCACGAGGAACTGCTGGCCGACCCGGACAGCCACTACGCGCGGCTCTACGCGATGCAGTTCTTCGACCGGACGCTGGCCCCGGCCGGCGCGGCCGGGGAGTGGCCGGCGCCGGCCGGCGTGGCGGTCGCATCCGGCGGAGAGCGGTAGCGTTCGGACGGGGCGGGGAGCGGCGCGTGATCAAGTCGATGACCGGGTTCGCGTCCCTCACGCGGGAGGACGAGGCGCTGACCGTGAGCGTCACCGCGCGCAGCGTGAACCATCGCTACCTCGACCTGCAGGTCCATCTGCCCCCGGGCCTGCTGCGGATCGAGCCCCGCCTGCGCGAGCAGGCGCAGCGGCGTCTTGCCCGCGGCCGGGTGGAGGTCCGGGTCGCCGCCCGGCGCCGCGCCCGCCCGCCGGTCGAAGTGGAGGTGAACGAGGAACTCGTCGCCGCCCTGGTGGAGGTCGCGGCGCGGCCCGACGTGGCGCGCGCCACCGGCGGCCGCTGGACGGTCGGCGAGCTGCTGGGGTTTCCGCAGGTCGTCACGGTGGCGGAGCGGACGACCGCGCCGGAGGCCGACCCGGACGTCGAGCAGGCGGTGGCGGATGCCGTCGATGCGGCGCTGGGCGAGCTGGATCGCATGCGCGCGAGCGAGGGCGGCCACCTGCGGGCCGATCTGGAGGGGCGTCTGGCCGCGTTCGGCCGGCTCGTCGAGCGCCTCGAGCGCTGCGCCGCCGCGGGGGCGGAGACGCTCGGGCAGCGGCTCGCCGCGAGGCTCGCCGAGCTCGGGCCGGAGACGCGCGCCGACCGCAACGCGCTGGCGCAGGAGATCGTGCGCTTCGTGGCCCGTTCCGACGTCCACGAGGAGGTCGCCCGGCTGCGGGCGCACGTCTCCCACTGGACCTCGCTGGCGGACGGGCCCGAGCCGTGCGGGCGCAAGCTCGACTTCCTGCTGCAGGAGATGAACCGCGAGGTCAACACCATCGGGTCCAAGGCGGACGGGCCGGAGGCGCCCGCGCTCGTGGTGGCGGCCAAGGCGGAGCTGGAGAAGCTGCGTGAGCAGGCGCAGAACGTGGAGTGAGCGGTCCCCAACGGCGCCGCCGCGCCCGCCCCGGCCGGAGCGCGGATGACCCGCCGCGGGCTCCTGATCATCCTGTCGGCGCCATCGGGGACCGGCAAGACGACGCTTGTCGGCCGGCTCGCCGAGCGCGTCCCGGATCTGGTGCGGTCGCGGTCCTACACGTCCCGCGCGGCGCGGCCGGGCGAGGTGGACGGCGTCGACTATCATTTCGTCGCTCCGGCCCGTTTCCGTGACATGATCGCGGCGGGCGTCTTCCTGGAGTGGGCCGACGTGTTCGGCCGGCTCTACGGGACGAGCGCGGCCGACGCGGAGCGTCACCGGGCGGCGGGGCGCGACGTCGTCCTCGTCATCGACGTGCAGGGGGCCCGGCAGGTGCGGCGGCAGGCGCGCGACGCGGTGTCCGTCTTCGTGCTGCCGCCGTCGTTTCGGGTTCTGGAGGAGCGGCTCCGCGGCCGGGAGCCCGGCGGCGGGGCGGCTCTGGAGCGGCGTCTCCGGACCGCGTGCCGGGAACTCGAGTCGATCGACGAATACGACTACGTGGTCGTGAACGACGAGGTGGACGCGTGCGTGGACCGCCTGCGCCACGTCGTGCTGGCGGAACGGTCGCGGACCGGCGCCATGCGCGGCGCTGTCCGGTCGATCGCCGGCACCTTCCCCGCGGCCGAGGCGCCGGCGCGGCGGGCCGGCGCGGACTGACGGCCATGAGGAATCCGACGGACGAGAAGGCCGCCGCCGAGGCGCCGGCGCGGCGGGCCGGCGCGGACTGACGGCCATGGCGCTGGTGGCGCTCGGCGTCAGCGGCGGTATCGGCGCCTACAAGGCGGTGGAGGTCGCCCGCGGCCTCCAGCAGCGCGGGCACGACGTGGCGGCGGTGATGACCGCCAACGCGCAGCGGTTCGTCGGGCCGCTGACGTTCGAGGCGATCACGAGGCGCCGGGTCGCGGCCGACCAGTTCGCGCCGGGAACCAACGCCGACGTCGATCACGTCGCACTCGCCTCGTCCCTCGATCTGCTGCTGATCGCCCCGGCGACGGCGGACGTCATCGGCAAGCTGGCGAACGGGATTGCCGACGACTTCCTGTCGTCGCTCTATCTGGCCGTCACCGCGCCGGTGCTCGTGGCCCCCGCCATGAACACCAACATGCTGTCGCACGCGGCGGTGCGGGCGAACCTCGACACGCTCGCCGCCCGCGGCGTGCGGTTCGTCGAGCCGGGCGCCGGGTACCTCGCCTGCGGCTGGGTGGGGCGCGGCCGGCTCGCCGAGCCGGAGACCGTCGTGGCGGCGGCGGACGATCTGCTGCGCGGCGGCGGCGCGTGGGCGGGCCGGTCGATCCTGGTGACCGCCGGCCCGACGTACGAGGATCTCGATCCGGTTCGCTATCTCGGCAACCGCTCGACCGGACGCATGGGCTACGCGGTGGCGGCCGAGGCGGCGGCGCGCGGGGCGCGGGTGCTGCTGGTGAGCGGGCCGACGGCCCTGGAGCCTCCCGCCGGCGTGGAGGTGACCGCGGTCCGGGGCGCCGGGCAGATGCATGCGGAGGTCCTCCGCCTCGCGTTCGCGGACGAGGTCGACGCGGTGGTGATGGCGGCGGCGGTGGCCGACTACACCCCGGCCGCGGGGGCGCAGGCCGCCAAGATCCGGAAGACGGAGGACGAACTGGTGCTGGCGTTGCGGCGCACGCCCGACGTGCTGGCCGAGCTCGGCGCGCGGCGCGGCGGCGCGGCGCGGCCGGTGCTGGTGGGGTTCGCGGCCGAGACCGGCGACGCGGTCGAGAGTGCGCGCGGGAAGCTCGTCCGCAAGCGGGCCGACCTGATCGTCGCCAACGACGTCACCGAGCCGGGCGCCGGGTTCGCGGTGGATACGAACGTGGCCGCCCTGGTGAGCGAGGCGGGCGTGGAGCGCGTCTCCAGGCGGTCGAAGCGGGATCTGGCCCGCGTCATCCTCGACCGCGTCGCGGAGCGGCTCGGGGCGGACCGCGAGGCGGCGGATTCGCCGACCTGCGAGGAGCGCCGGTGATCGACCGCGAGCAGCTCGCCGAACATCTGAAGTTCTTCGCCGAGCTCGGCGTCGACGGGATCAGCCGGGACCCGGCGTGGCGCGCGCGTCCGGCCGAGTGCAGCCCCGCCGCGGCGCGAACCGGGGCCGCCGCCGGGGAGACGGAGGCGGAGTCCACCGCGGCGGAGCCGGCCGTCACCGGCAGGTCGCGTCCGGCCGGGGATTCGCCGGCGGCCGGAGCCGCCGCCGGGGAGACGGCGCCGGCCGGAGCCGCCACCGGGAAGCCGGCGCCGCCGGTGGCCGGGGACGTTCCCGAGGCGATCCCGGCCTGGACCACCGATTCGCTGTGGGATGCGCCGGCGCCGCCGGCCGGGCCGGCCAACGTCCCGCCGGCGGAGCGCCTGCAGGGGATCCGCGACGAGCTGGGCGACTGCACGCGCTGCAAGCTGCACGGCGGCCGCACGAACCTGGTCTTCGGCGTCGGCAATCCGGGCGCGGACCTGATGTTCGTCGGCGAGGCGCCGGGGCGGGACGAGGATCTGCAGGGCGAGCCGTTCGTGGGCCGGGCCGGGCAGTTGCTGACCCGGATCATCGAGGCGATCGACCTGCGGCGCGAAGACGTCTACATCGCCAACGTCGTCAAGTGCCGCCCGCCGCAGAACCGCAACCCGGAACGGGACGAGGTGGAAACCTGCCGCCCCTTCCTGCTGGCGCAGATCGACGCCGTCCGGCCGCGCGTCGTCGTCGCCCTCGGAACGTTCGCGATCCGCACGCTGCTCGACGACGACCGGCTGTCGATCTCCAGGGCCCGCGGCCGCGTCTACAAGTGCCGCGGCGCGCGGCTCGTGCCCACCTTCCATCCGGCCTTCCTGCTGCGGAGTCCCGACCGCAAGCGCGACGTCTGGGAGGACATGAAGCGGGTCCGATCCATCCTGCGCGGCGGCTGATGCCGGTGCGCGTGTCGGTCGCGGTGCCGGTGCCGGCGCTCCCGGCGCTCACCTACCGGGTGCCGGACGGCATGCCGGTTCCGCCGGCCGGGAGCCGCGTGCGCGTGCCGCTCGGCCGGCGCGTGGTGACCGGCTGCGTCGTGGGCGCCGCCGCCGGGGACGAGCCTGCCTCGGCGTCGGGTCCCGACGCGTCGCCGGCCGGCCGGGGCGGCTCCGGCGGCGGTGCGGAGGGCGAATCCGCCGCGGAAGCCCCGCCCGGGAAGCTGCGGGATCTGCTGGAGTGTCTGGATCCGGAACCCTGCCTGCCGCCGGACGTGGTCGATCTGGCGCTCTGGGTGGCGGAGTACTACGCCTGCGGGCCGGGTGAAGCGCTGGCCGCGGCGATGCCGCCGGCGGCGCTGTCGGTGTCCCGGCGCGGCGGCGCCGGTTTCCGGACGGAGCGCGTCGTCCGGATCACGCCCGCGGGGCGCGACGCGTTCCTGGCGGGGACCGCGGGTCGGATCGGGCCGCGACAGCGCGCCGCGCTGCATCGTCTCGCCGGCGCTCCCGGCGGCCTCCCGGCGGCGCGGCTGCGCGCGGACGGCGTCGCCGCGGGCACGGTGGCGCGCCTACGGCGCCGGGGCCTGGCGGCGGTCGAGGCTCGCCGCGTCGACCGCGATCCCTTCGCGTCCGACGGACCGGAGACGGCGGCGCCGGCGGAGAGCCGCGGCGCGCGCGAGCCGACCCCGGAGCAGCGGTCGGCGCTGCAGGCGCTGTCGGCGCTGGCGGCGGAGCGGGTCTTCCGCGTGGCGCTGCTGCACGGCGTGACCGGCAGCGGCAAGACCGAGGTGTACCTGCGCCTCGCCCGCGCGGTGCTGGCGGCCGGGCGCCGGGTGCTCGTGCTGGTGCCGGAGATCGCGCTGACGCCGGCGGTGGTGGAGACCTTCCGGCGGGCGTTCGGCGAGCGGGTGGCGATTCAGCACAGCGCGCTGTCCCCGGGCGCCCGCCACGACCAGTGGCACCGCATCCGCCGCGGCGAGGTGGGGGTGGTGGTCGGCACGCGCTCGGCGGTGTTCGCGCCGCTGGCCGCGCTGGGGCTGGTGGTGGTCGACGAAGAGCACGACACCTCCTACAAGCAGGAGGACAGTCCCCGCTATCACGCGCGGAGCGTCGCGATCGTGCGCGCGCAACGCGCCGGCGCGCTGTGCGTCCTCGGCTCGGCCACGCCCTCCCTGGAGACGTTCCACCACGCGCGCAACGGCCGCTACCGCCGCGTGACGATGACCGAACGGGTGCTCCGGCGCCCCCTCCCGGAGGTGCAGGTCGTCGACATGCGCGCCGAGGCCGCCGAGGCCGGCCCGGAGGCGGTCCTCAGCCGGCCGCTCGCCGCCGCGCTCGAGGCGACCCTGGCGCGGGGCGAGCAGGCGCTGATCCTGCTGAACCGGCGCGGGTTCGCGCCCGCCGTGCTCTGCCGCCAGTGCGGGCGGACGCTGGAATGCCCCAACTGCAGCATCTCGCTCACGTTCCACCGCGGCGCCGGCCGGATGCGTTGCCACTACTGCAACTTCTCGGTACGGCGGCCCTCCGCCTGCGCCTGGTGCGCGGGGCCGTACCTCGACACGCTCGGCTTCGGCACCGAGCGGATCGAGGCGGACGTGGCGGAACGACTGCCGGGCGCCGCGATCGCGCGTCTCGACCGCGACGCGGCGCGGCGCCGGGGCGCGGGGGCGTCGCTGCTGGCGCGTTTCCGGGCGGGAGAGATCGACGTGCTGGTCGGAACCCAGATGATCGCCAAGGGGCACGATTTTCCCAACGTCACGCTGGTGGGGGTGGTCTCGGCGGACGTCGGGCTGCGGGTGGCGGACTTCCGGGCGGCGGAGCGGACGTTCCAGCTCCTGACCCAGGTGGCGGGGCGGGCCGGGCGCGGCGACCGGCCGGGGACCGCCATCGTGCAGTCGTTCCACCCCGGGCACTACAGCATCGCGCACGCCTGCCGGCAGGCCTACGGACCGTTCTTCGAGGAGGAAATGCGGTATCGGACCGCGCTGCAGTACCCGCCGGTGCTATCGATGGTCAACGCCGTCGTGCGCGGCCGCTCCCTGGAGCAGGCGCTGCGGGACGCGGCCAGGCTGGCCGGCGCGTTGCGGACCGCCGCGTCGTCGTTCCAGGTGCTCGGCCCGGCGGTGGCGCCGATCCCGCGGCTGCGCGGCCAGCATCGGGCGCAGATCTTCCTCAAGGGCAGGAACCGCCCCGCGATGCGCGCCGCCCTGCGCGCGGCGCTCGCCGCCGGTCCCGACCTCGGCCGCCGCGTGACGGTGGACGTGGACCCGGTCAGCCTGCTCTAGTGTCCCGTAATCGGGATTCGCGGAATGTTCGAGATGGGCGTTTCCCCAACGTTCACGGGGTATTTCTGCTGTCCCTGGCTTTCGCGAACTGCACGGTCGGGACACTAGCCTTGCCGGGCGGACGCCGGGCGGGCCGGCGTCACGGATCGGTCAGGAAGCCGTCGAGCTGGATGGGCGCCGGCGTGAAGCAGAGGACGAATATGGCCGCCGTGCCGAGCGCGATCCAGCGGCGCCGCGCATCGAGCGGCACGTCGTCGTCCAGGGTGCGCGGGTGCCGGGGGCCGAAGACGGCCAGCATGGTCACCAGCAGGACGGCCCAGAGCAGCCAGCTCAGGGAGAAGAAGAGCAGGCCGACCACGACGGCGGCCCCGCCCACGGAGATGGCGGTCGAGCGGGAGCCGAGCGCCGCGTACGAGATGTGCCCGCCGTCGAGCTGGCCGATCGGGAACAGGTTCAGCGCGGTCATCAGCAGGCCGAACCAGGCCGCGAAGCCCATCGGATGCAGGTTGATCGTGTGGCCTTCGGGGAGCGGTCCCCAGATCAGCCACGCCGCCGCCCGGAAGAGCAGCGGCTCGCCGAGCGTGAGCAGCCCCCCGGTGTCCGCCGGTAGCGGCGTCACGCGCGAGAGGGCGACGCCGGCGAAGAGCACCGGCACGGCGACCGCGAAGCCCGCGATCGGCCCGGCCGCGCCGACGTCGAAGAGCATCGCCTTGGTCGGGATCCGCTGCCGGATGCGGATGAAGGCGCCGAACGTGCCGGTCAGCACGAGGGGGAAGGGGAGGAAGTACGGCGGCGAGGCGTCCATGCGGTAGTAGCGGCAGGCGTAGTAGTGGCCCAGCTCGTGCGTGCCCAGGATGGCGAGGATCGTGAAGCTGTACCAGGCCCCGGGCAGCAGGGCGAAGGGCGGCTTCTCGTCCCCGAAGCCGGCCAGGAAGGCGGAGTGATGCAGGGCGCCCACGTACATGGTGCTGCCGAACGTGGCGAGGAACAGCGCCAGGGGCAGCCACGTCCGGTCGCTACGCACGGAGGTTCTGGAGGTCCTTCCCCGGCTTGAAGCGGATGGTGCGGCCCGGCGGGATGCGGACTTCCTTGCCGGTGCGCGGGTTGCGGCCGATCCCGCGCTTGCGGGGCTTGACCTGGAAGACGCCGAACCCCCGCAGCTCGATGCGCTCGCCGCGCTGCATCGACGTGCGCATGGCGTCGAAGACCGCGTCGACGGCCCGCTCGGAGCGCGCCTTGGTGATGTCGGCGGCCTTCGACACCAAGTTGACGATGTCGGCCTTGATCATGTCGGGCAACGCCCGGAAAGTGTATAACCAGCATAGATACGGTAACTTACGGCTGTCAAGGAGGCTGCCGCCGGAGCATGCGGGAGAAGACGGGCGGCGCCGCGCGCGTGGTGCTCGCGGGACGTCCCAACGTCGGCAAGTCGACGCTGTTCAACCGCGTGTCGGGCGGCCGGCGCGCGATCGTGACCCCGGTGGCCGGGACCACCCGCGACGTGATGCGGCAGCGGGTGGAGTGGACCGGGACGGAGTTCGAGCTGGTGGACACCGGCGGCGTGTTCGGCGCCAGCACGGATCCACTGCAGGAAGCGGTCGCCGAGCGCGGACTGCGCGAGGTGGAGAGCGCGGCGGTCGTCGTGATCCTGGTCGACGCCCGGGAAGGTCTGGTTCCGGCCGACGAGGACGTCGTCCGCCGGGCGCGGAGGGCGGGCGCGCCGCTGGTGCTGGCGATCAACAAGGTCGACGATCCGCGCGCCGGGGCCGCGGCGGCGGAGTTCGAGCGGCTGGCCGTGTCGCCGGCGCTGGCGATCGCGGCCGAGCACGGCCTGGGGGTGGGCGACCTGCTCGACGCGGTGGTCGGGCGCCTGCCGGGCCGCCGGCGGGCCGCCGCGCCGGATTCCTCGCAGGACGGTCCGGAGCAGGACGAGGGCGAGGTGCGCATCGCGATCGTCGGGCGTCCCAACGTCGGCAAGTCGTCGCTCGTCAACCAGCTCGCGCACGAGGACCGCGTGCTCGTGAGCGAGCGCGCGGGCACGACGCGGGACGCGGTCGACACCGTGGTCGGCTGGCACGGCCGGCGGATCCGGCTGGTGGACACGGCCGGCATCCGGCGTCCCGGCCGCGTGGCGCAGGGGGGAGCGGTCGAGGCGGTCAGCGTCGTCCTCGCCCGGCGCGCGCTGGCGCGGGCCGACGTGGCGGTGCTGCTGATCGATGCGGCCGGCGCGGCGACCCGGCAGGACGCGGTGATCGCCGGCGAGGCCGAACGCGCCGGCTGCGGCGTGGTCATCGCGGCCAACAAGTGGGATCTGGTGCGGGACCGCGGGGCGGGGTTCTCGAAGACGTTCGACGCGGAGCTGCGGCGCAGCCTGCGGTTCGCGGACTTCGCCCCGATCCTGCACGTGTCGGCGCGGACCGGGCAGCGGGCGCCGCGGGTGATCGAGCGGGCCGTGGACGTCGCGGCGGCGCGGGCGGCGCACGTCGGGACGGCGGAGCTCAACCGCGTGGTGGCCCGGATCACGGCGCGGCACCGTCCGGCCAGTCCCGGGCGCCGCGCGGTGAAGATCCTGTACGCCGCGCAGATCGGCGCCCGGCCGCCTGCGTTCGTCTTCTTCACCAACGTCGCGACGCGGTTCCACTTCTCGTACGAGCGCTACCTGCGGAATCAGCTTCGCGACGCCTTCGGCTTCGAGGGGTCGCCGATCCGGATCAAGGCGCGGGCCCGGCGCGAGCCGCCGCGGCGGGGCCGCCGCGGATGACTCGCCGGGCGGGAGACTGCGCTATACTGCCTGCTCAAGGCCGACGATGGACAGCGTGCCGACCGTCGAAGTCGAGATTCCCGACCGGCCACTGTTCAAGGCCGCCGAGGTCTGCTCGATCGCCCGGGTGCAGCCGTACGTGCTCAAGTCCTGGGAGGGAGAGTTCCCGGCGCTGGGCGCTTCGACGACCGGCGGCGCCCGCGTCTATCGGCGAGCGGACGTCGCGCTGGTCCTCGAGATACGCCGGCTGCTCTTCGACGAGGGGCTGACGCTCGGCGCGGCGCGGCGGAAGCTGGCGAGCAGCGGGGAGCGGCCGGAGCCGGGTCCGGCCGCCGGCGGGTCGATCGGGCCGGACGCCCGCGAGCGCCTTCTGGAGGTCAGGCAGGGGCTGCGGTCGATTCTGGACCTGTTGTCGGCGAACGGCCGGCGCGGCTGAGGCCGCGGGTCGTGCGCGGCCGGCGCGGAACGCGGGCGGAGCGGGGTTGGAGCGTCGGGATGTGGCGCAGTCTGGTAGCGCACCTGACTGGGGGTCAGGGGGTCGCTGGTTCGAATCCAGTCATCCCGACCAATTCAACGTGAATCGATGAACGTTTCCTGCCCGGAATCGGAGGGCGGGATTCAGGTCGAGTTTCGTCCCCGTGCGTCTTCCCGGATCATCTTCCGGACCAGCGCCAGAATCTTCGTTTCGACGGTTCGTCCCGGAAACGTCGTGCGGTGGATCCGGACCGCCTCGTCCGCGTCGTTCAGCCGGAGCGCCCTGACGAGCGTCCGAACGTCCGCCGCGTCTTCCGGGCGGCCGGCTTCCAGCTTCATGGCCAGCAGGTGTTCGGCCGAGGCCTTCCCGTCACCACCAGCTCACGGATTCGCGTGCGGTCCAGGTGCCCAGGCATGCCGCTCTCCGCCCCGTCCGTCGAGGCTCCTCGGGTCGATGACGACGCCGTGCCGCAGGAACGCCGCCGGGACCCAGGCCAGATCGCGCAGCCGGGCGAACTCGCCCACGATCGGGATCCACGTCGGCTGCACGAACCGTTCCGGTTCGTCGACCCAGGCGGGCAGCGGGATTCCGTGCAGCTCCGCCAGATGCTCGACCATCGCGGCCAGCAGGCCGTCCCAGCGGGTGCCGGTCACCGGCGGCCGTTCACCCAGGACGGCCGGCCGCCGCGCCGGCTCCATGCCCATCAGGCGCCGCGGCAGGTCGTGCGTCATGAACCGGTAGATCTCGTCGTCCGTCCAGCCGTCCCGGATCATGGCCGTGAACTCGCTCAAGCGCATCCGGTGTTCCGCCATTGGTCCTCCCCAGGTTCCCGGAGTGTACGCCACGGCGCCCCCGAGTCGTACACGGCGGCGGGCGCCGGCATCGAAGAAGCGCCCGTGTCGCCGGCTTCCGTGCCCGGCGGCGTTGCGTCGCGGCTGCGAGTGTTCGATAATGCGTCCGTGCCGGATCGCGGCATGCGGCGGCGGGCGGCGCCCGGGGAGACACCGGCGGAAGGATCACCGGACGGGAGACTTCTGATGCAGCATCCGATTCCATCGTTTCGGGTGGCGCCCACGGCGGGCGTCGTCGCGGTCCTCGCGTGGCTCGCACCGGCCGGCGCAGAAGGGCAGACGGCGCCGGGCGCGGCGGCCGCGGGGCAGGCCGGGTCGTCCTCCCCGCCGGCCGAATCGTCCTCCTACGCCGTGCCCCGGACGCCGGACGGGCACCCCGACCTCCAGGGTTTCTGGACCAACCAGACGTACACGCCGCTGCAGCGGCCCGAGGGGGTCGAGAAGGCGTTCTACACCGTCGAGGAGGTGGCCGCCATCGAGCAGGGCCGCGCCGCCCGCGAAGCGGAACTGACGGTCCCCGGCACCATCCCGGACGTGCACTACGACTTCACGCAGTTCGGGCTCGACCGCAGCCAGTCGCCGTTCGCCCGCAACCTGCGCACGTCGCTGATCGTCGATCCGCCGGACGGCCGGCTGCCGCCGGTCAACGCCGAGGGGCGCCGGCGCGCGGCGGCGGTGGCGGCCGAGCGCGAGCGGATGGGCGGGCGCTGGGACGCGGCCGAGAACAACCAGCTCGACGACCGTTGCATCATCATGCGGGGCGCCGGGCCGCCGATGATGAACGCGGGCTACAACGCCAACTACCACGTCGTGCAGAACCGGGACTACGTGATGATCCTGGTGGAGATGATCCACGACGCGCGCATCATCCCGCTGGACGGCCGGCCGGCGCCCCCGGAGCGGGCGCGGCAGTGGATGGGGATGTCCCGCGGCCGCTGGGAGGGGGACACCCTGGTGGTCGAGACGGCCAACCTCAACGGCAAGAACCCGTTCAACGGCTCCAGCGACCGGATGCGGGTGACGGAACGGTTCACCCGCGTGGCCGACGACACGATCCTGTACCGGTTCACCGTCGACGATCCGGCGACCTGGGACCGGCCCTGGACGGCGGAGATGCCGATGAAGCGGACCATCGGGCCGCTGTTCGAGCACGCCTGCCACGAGGGCAACTACGGTCTGTACAACACCCTGGTCGGGGCGCGCCTCGAGGAGCGGCGGGCCGCCGAGGCGGCTGCGCGGCGGGAGCAGGAAGCGGAGCGGCAGGAGGCGGAGCAGCGGCCGGGGAGCGTCCGATGAGACGCCGGCTGTCGGCCTGGACGATCGCGGCCGCGCTGGCCGGCGCCGGATTCGGCCCGGCCGCGGCGGCCGCGCAGCAGACCGGCTACACGGCGCCCCGCACCGCGGACGGCCGGCCCGACCTGAACGGGATCTGGCAGGCGCTCAACAGCGCGCACCGGGACGTCGAGCCGCACGCGGCCCGCCCCGGTCCGGTCCGCGAGCTGGGCGCGCTGGGCGCGGCGCCCGGCGGGCTCGGCGTGGTCGAAGGCGACGCCATTCCGTACCGGCCCGAGGCGCTCGCGCGACGGGACGAGAACTTCGCCGACCGCCTGACGCGCGACCCGGCCGTCAAGTGCTATCTGCCGGGCGTGCCGCGCGCCACCTACATGCCGCATCCGTTCCAGATCATCCAGAGCCGCTCGCACGTCATGATCCTCCACGAGTTCGCCGGCGCGGTGCGCACCATCTACATGGAGGACCACGTGGAGTCGCCGGCCGACACCTGGATGGGGTGGTCGAACGGGCACTGGGAAGGCGAGACCCTCGTGGTCGAGACGACCGGCTTCAACGGGATGACCTGGTTCGACCGGGCGGGGAATCATCACGGCACGGGGCTGCGCGTCGTCGAGCGGTTCACCGCGCGCAGCCCCGAGACGCTGGACTACCACGTGACGATCGAGGACCCGGACGTCTTCACCCGCCCCTGGGTCATGCGCATGCCGCTCTACCGGCGCGTGGAGCCGAACGCGGAGCTGATGGAGTTCCGCTGCGTGGAGTTCGTCGAGGATCTGATCTACGGCCATCTCCGCAAGCAGGTGGAGCCGTAGCGGTTGCCGACAAGGAGGAATCCGATGCGAACGAACCGGGCCGTCGCCGCCTTCGGCGCAGCCGTGCTGCTGGCCGCCGTGCCGCTGTCCGGCCACCATGCCTTTTCGGCCGAGTTCGACATCGAGCAGCCGCTCACGATCGAGGGCGAACTGGTCAGGTGGGAGATGATCAACCCGCACTCGTGGTTCCACATCGACGTCGAAGCCGAGGACGGGACGGTCTCCACCTGGCTGGTCGAGGGCGGGAGTCCGAACGAGCTGATCCGGCAGGGCGTCAACCGGAACACCGTGCAGGTCGGCACGTTCCTCGTCGTGGAAGGCTACCGGGCCAAGGACGGCACCGAGAAGGCGGTGGGCCGGAACTTCGTGCTCGCCAACGGCGAGCGGCTGTTCCTCGGCGGCTCCGCCAACCGCATCTCCAGGTAGCTTGGGAGCAGATCGATGACCACATCCGGGCGCGCGCGTTTTCTGGTTTTCCTGGTGGCCGCGGCGGTGGGCGGCTCGTGGTCCGCGGAGGCTCGCGCCGCCGGCGGGCAGGCGGCGGAGGCCGCTCCCGGGCGGGTCGTCGACTTCGCGCGCGAGGTGCGGCCGATCCTGTCGGACAACTGCTTCTCGTGCCACGGGCCGGACGAGGGGACCCGCCAGCGCGGCCTGCGTCTCGACGTCCGGGAGGGGCTGTTCGAGGACCGGGGCCGCCTGGGAGGGCCGGTCGTGGTGGCCGGCGCCGCGGCCGACAGCCGCTTGTTCCAGCGGCTGGTGACCGGGAGCGACCGGCTGCGGATGCCGCGCGGCGCCGACCCGCTGACCGGCGAGCAGATCGAGACGTTGCGCCTCTGGATCGACCAGGGGGCGGAGTGGGAGACGCACTGGGCGTTCATCCCGCCCGAGCGGCCCGCGCTGCCGCCGGTCTCGGACCCGGAATGGGTCCGCAACCCGATCGACGCCTTCGTCCTCGCGCGGCTGGACGCCGAGGGCCTGGGGCCGTCGGCGGAAGCCGACCGCGCGACGCTGCTGCGGCGGGTGACGCTCGACCTGACCGGGGTGCCGCCGACGCCGGCCGAGCTGGCCGCGTTCCTCGGCGACGATTCCCCGGACGCCTACGAAAAGGCGGTGGATCGGCTGCTGGGCTCGCCGCGCTACGGCGAGCGGATGGCGTCCGAGTGGCTGGACGCGGCCCGCTACGCCGACACCAACGGCTACCAGACCGACGGCGAACGGTCGATGTGGCGCTGGCGCGACTGGGTGATCGACGCCTACAACGCCAACATGCCGTTCGACCGGTTCACCATCGAGCAGCTCGCGGGCGACATGCTGCCCGGCGCCACCCGCGACCAGCGCATCGCCACCGCCTTCAACCGCAACCACAGCCAGAACGGGGAGGGGGGCATCGTCGTCGACGAGTTCCTGGTCGAGTACGCGGTCGATCGCGTCGAGACCACGTCGACCGTCTGGCTGGGCCTGACGCTGGGCTGCGCCCGCTGCCACGACCACAAGTTCGATCCGCTCTCGCAGCAGGAGTTCTACGAGGTCCTGGCCCACTTCAACAACATTCCGGAGCGGGGCAAGGCGTTCAAGTACGTCAACTCGCCGCCGCTGATCACCGCCCCCACGGTCGAGCAGGAGGCGGAGCTGGCCGAGCTGGACGAAAAGCTGCGCGCGGCCCGCGAGGCGTTCGCCGCGCTGGAGCAGGACGCGGCCCGGGCGCAGGCGGCCTGGGAGGCTTCGCTCGCCGGCGCCGGGCGCGTCGACTGGACGCTGCGCGACGGCCTGCTGGCGCATCACGCCCTCGACGGCGACGTCGCCGGGGTCCACGACGGCAGGTTCGTCACCGCCGTGCTCGAGGACGGCCGGCCGCGGTTCGCCGCCGGGCGCATCGGGGACGCCGCCGCCTTCGACGGGCGGCGCTTCGTCAACGCCGGCCCCAGCCCGGACCTCGGCTACGACGACGCGTTCACGCTGGCCGCCTGGATCTACCCGACCGCGGCGAACGGGGTGATCGTCTCGCGCGCCGGCGCCGGCGATCAGGGCGAGGTCGGCTGGGGGCTCTACCTGGAGGAGGGCAAGCTCCGGTTCAACATGTCGACCCGGATCCTCGACGACGGCGTCAGCGCGGAGACGCTGGAGGACGTACGGCTCGGCGAATGGCAGCACGTGCTGGCGGCCTACGACGGCTCGAAGACCCCCGGCGGCATCCGCATCCACGTCGACGGCGAGCCGCGGGAACTGAAGCCGCTGCTCGATCTGGTCGGCAACCGCATGCCGCAGCGCTACCCGTTGCGCATCGGCGCCAGCGGGTCGACGAAGCCGCGCTTCGAGGGGCTCGTCGACGACGTCCGGATCTACGGTGCGGCGCTGACGCCGGAGCTGGTCGCGGTGGTGGCGACGGCCGAGCCGGTCACCGCCCTGGCCGCGATTCCGGCGGAGCGGCGGACGCCGGCCCAGGCGGAGAAGCTGCGCCTGGCCTTCCTCGACCAGTACGCGCCGCCGGAGATCGGGGAGGCGTGGCGCGCGGCCGCGGCCCTGGAGCGGGAGCGCGAGGAACTGTGGGCGAGCTTCCCGACCGTCATGGTGATGGAGGAGCTGGCCGAGCGCCGCCCGACGTTCCGGCTGGAGCGGGGGGCGTACGACAGCCCGGCCGAGGAGGTCCTGCCGGGCGTCCCGGCGGTGCTGCCGCCGCTGCCCGAGGGGGTGGAGGCCGACCGGCTGTCGTTCGCCCGCTGGCTGGTCGATCCGGACCATCCGCTCACCGCGCGGGTCACCGTCAACCGCTTCTGGCAGACGTACTTCGGAACCGGTCTGGTCAAGACGGCCGAGAACTTCGGCACGCAGGGCGAGTATCCGAGCCATCCGGAACTGCTCGACTGGCTCGCCACCACCTTCGTCGACTCCGGCTGGGACGTGAAGGCGCTGCAGAAGGCGATCGTCACCAGCGCCGCCTACCGGCAGTCGTCCCGGGTGACGGCCGAGGAGTACGAGGCGGACCCGGAGAACCGGCTCGTCGCGCGCGGGCCGCGGCTGCGCCTGCCGGCCCAGATGATCCGCGACCAGGCCCTGGCCGTGTCCGGTCTGCTGGTGGAGAAGCTCGGCGGCCCGTCGGTCAAGCCGTACCAGCCGGAGGGTCTGTGGGCGGACATGGTCGAGGGCGGCTACGGCGACTACGTCCGGAGCGCCGGCGACGACCTGTACCGCCGCAGCCTGTACACCTTCTGGAAGCGGACGCTCGGCCCGCCGACGATGATCACGTTCGACTCGTCGACCCGCGAGACGTGCATCGTGCGCACCGGCCGCACCAACACGCCGCTGCAGGCCCTGAACCTGATGAACGACGTCACCTACGTCGAGGCGGCGCGGCGGCTCGCGGAGCGGATGATGACCGCGGGGGGCGAGACCCCGGCCGAGCGCGTCGGCTTCGCCTACCGCCTCGCCACCGCGCGCCGGCCGCCGCCGGCCGCCGAGGCGATCCTGGTCGACGGCTTCCGGCGGCACTTGGACCGGTACCGGGCCGACCGCGGCGCGGCGCTGGACCTGGTCCGCCAGGGCGAGGCCCCGCGCGACGAGACCCTGGACGTGGCGGAGCTGGCCGCCTATACGATGGTGGCCAACCTGATCCTGAACTTCGACGGGACGATCACGAAGGAATGACGATGGACACGCCTCTCGAACGGTGGTTGACGCGGCGGCGTTTTCTCGAACTGGCCGGCACCGGCATCGGCACGGCCGCGCTGGCCGCCGTCTTCGGGCAGGACCCGGCCGTCCGGGCGCGGGGGGCTGCGCCGGCGGCGGACGGCGGGCTGCCCGGCCTGCCGCACTTCGCGCCCCGCGCGAAGCGGGTGATCTACCTGTTCCAGTCGGGGGCGCCCTCGCAGCACGAGCTGTGGGACTACAAGCCGAAGCTGCAGGAGATGGTGGGCGAGGATCTGCCGCCGTCGGTGCGGGGCGACCAGCGCGTCACCACGATGACCGCCGCCCAGCAGCGCTTCCCGCTGGTGCCGTCGAAGTTTCCGTTCCGGCGGCACGGCGAATCGCGCACCTGGGTCAGCGACCTGCTGCCGCACACCGCCGGGATCGTCGACGAGCTGTGCTTCGTCAAGTCGATGCACACCGAGGCGATCAACCACGATCCCGGCATCACGTTCTTCCAGACCGGGGCGCAGCTCGCCGGCCGGCCGAGCATCGGCGCCTGGCTGTCCTACGGGCTCGGCACGATGAACGCGGACCTGCCGACGTTCGTGGCGATGGTCTCGAAGGGGTCGGCGCAGACCGGACAGCCGCTCTACGACCGGCTGTGGGGCAGCGGCTTCCTGCCGACCCGCTACCAGGGCGTGAAGTTCCTGTCGACCGGCGACCCGGTCCTGTACCTGTCGAACCCGCCGGGGGTCGACCAGGGGACGCGGCGCCGTTTCCTCGACGACCTCGGCGCGCTGAACCGGTTGAAGGAGGAAGAGTTCGGGGACCCGGAGACGAGCACGCGGATCGCCCAGTACGAGATGGCGTACCGCATGCAGAGCTCGGTGCCCGAGCTGACCGACCTGTCCGACGAGCCGGACGGCGTCTTCGAGCTGTACGGCCCCGACGCCCGCCAGCCGGGCACCTTCGCGCGCAACTGCCTGCTGGCGCGCCGCCTCGCCGAGCGGGGCGTGCGGTTCATCCAGTGCTTCCACCGCGGCTGGGACCAGCACACGCGGCTGCCGCGCGGCATCGAGCGGCAGGCCCGCGACGTCGACCAGCCGCAGGCCGCCCTGGTGCAGGATCTGAAGAACCGCGGTCTGCTGGACGAGACGCTGGTGGTCTGGGGCGGCGAGTTCGGCCGCAGCGCCTACTGCCAGGGCGTGTTCACCGAGGAGACCTACGGCCGCGACCACCATCCGCGCTGCTTCACCATCTGGATGGCGGGGGGCGGCGTCAAGGCGGGCACGACCTACGGTGCGAGCGACGACTTCTCCTACAACGTCGCCCGGGATCCGGTGCACGTCCACGACCTGCACGCGACGATGCTGCACCTGCTCGGCATCGACCACACGAGGCTGACGTATCGGTACCAGGGACGCGACTTCCGCCTGACCGACGTCCACGGGCGGGTCGTCGACGGCGTCCTGGCCTGAGCCCCGGCTCCGGCGGGCTCCTTAAGCCGGGGGAAGGGATGGCCCCCCGGCTACCCGCGGGGGCCTCGCACGGCTGGTGTTACCGGTTCATTCCTTCTTCGCGCCGCTCGCCGGCTCCTCGCCGTCGGTCGCGGACTCGGATGCGGCGGCCTGCGGGGGTTGCGCCGCGGTCACGGCGCCTTCGGTCGCGTTCCCGGGTTCCGCCGTGGCTTCGGCCTGCGTCGAGGCGGTCCTGGCTTCCCCGGTGGCACCAGCGTCCGCCGGGGCGGGCTTCGGCGGAGCGCCGGGGCCCGCCGTGGTGGATTCGACTTCCTGCGCGGCGGGCTCGGCGGCTGCCGCCTCCGGTTGCCGTGCGGACGCGCCGGCCGAGGCCGTGGCGGACCGGGGCGCTTCCGCGACCGTCTCGTCCGCCCCGGCCGCGGATTCTTCCGTTGCCGGTTCCGGCTTGGTGGTCCCGGCCTCGCCGGCCGCAACCGCGGCGGGAGCGTCTTCCGTGGCGGGAGCGGCCTCCGTGGCGGTCCCGGGTTCGTCGGTCGGCTCTGCCGTGCCTGTCCCGGGCTCGTCGACGCCGGCCGTCGGTGCTGCCTCCCCGGACGCTCGCGCGGACGTTTCCGCGGCGGCCCCGATCGCACCGGCGGCCGTTTCGGCGGGTTCGGTCGCGCCGGTTTCGGGTTTCGCGGTGGCGGCCGTCTCGGCGGACCCGGCTTCGACCTCCGCGGACGACGCGGCGGCTGGTTCCGGTGCGGCGGCCTGTTCCGCGGGCGCGTCCGGGACTACGACCCGCCGTCCTATCCGGTAGTGGCGTTCCATCGGCGCTTCGGCCTGTTCCACGGGCGCGGAGTCCGCTTCGGACGCTTCTGCGCTCACCGCCCCTTGTTCGGTGGTCACCTGCCCGGACGGCGCCGATTCGCCGGCCGCGGGCGCGGATGCCTGCGCGGCGTCCGTGGCGGCAGGCGCTTCCCCGGCGGACCCGTACTCGTCCTCGGCCGTTACGCTCACCAGCGGCGGATACTCCGGTTCCGGCCTGTCCTTCCTGGCCGCCGAATAGACGAGCAGGCCGCTGCCGGCGAACAGAAGAAGCCAGCCCCATTCCCACTGGATCGACTGGATCACCGACGCCGCCAGACCCTCGTGGGGATTGCCGGCCAGTGCCGCCGCGGAGCCGGACCGGGCGTCGGCGACGGTGTCCTGGACGCCCAGGAACGTCCACAGGACCACCGCCAGGCTGCCGAGCGCGGGTACCAGCACCTGCTTCCAGCGGCCGGTGACGGCCAGCGCCAGTGACAGGGCGGTCAGGATGAGGAGGACGTACCCGTCGGCGTAGCCTGCGCGGAAGAAGTCGACGTCTCCGACGAAGGGGAAGGAGACGATCGGCGTGAACGTGCCGAGGAGCAGGAGAAGCACCGCGAAGATCGCCAGCAGCATGCGGCCCACGCGGGGTTCGGCGGGACGCTCCGTGAAGAAGAGCTGCAGGGCGCCCCAGTAGAGCACGAGCACGACGGCCATCCAGCGGAGGAAGCCGTAGTGCACGACGTCGTCGGGCTCGAACGCGGCCATCAGGAAGACCGGGTACAGCACCACGACGTAGAACATCAAGGCGTTCAGAATCCACAGCACGACGCGTTGCGTCGGCGTGAAACGAGTGGGGGTTTCGGGCACGCGGAGTTCCTCCCTGGAGCGGTAAGCATGCCCCGCCCACCGCATGGTGTCAAACGGCCGGCGCGTCCGCGGCAGGCGCGGCGCAGGGGCGTGACCCGCGGCTCGGCCGGCCCGCGCCGCGCGCGTCGGGCGCGGCGGGGCGGGCCCCGGTCATCGCCCGCCGGCGCGCCGCACCGCGCGCTCGAAGAAGCGGGCGCCGACCTCCAGCACCCCTTCGTCCACGTCGAAGCGGGGGTGGTGCAGCGGAACGTAGGCGCCGTCCGCGCTCGCGCCGAAGCGGACGTAGCAGCCCGGCGTCTCCTGCAGGAACCAGGAGAAGTCCTCGGCGCCCATGCTCGGGTGCTCCTGCCTCACGATGCCGCGGTCCGAGACGACGTCGCGCGCGGCGGCGTCGGCGACGGCGGTCTCGCGCTGCGCGTTGACGACGGCGGGGCAGCTCTCTCCGAGCGTGACGTCGATCCGCGCGCGGTAGAGGTCGCCGAGGGACCGGGCCGCCCGGCGCAGGCCGTCGATGATCTCGTCGCGCGTATCGGGCCGGGTGGTCCTGATGATTCCCTCCAGCGCGGCGTGGCCCGCGATGATGTTCGCGGCGGTTCCCGCGCGCACCGAGCCGATCGTGACCACGGACGGCGAGACGGGGTTCACGTGGCGCGAGACGAGGGACTGGATGGCGGTGATGAGCAGGCCGGTGACGACGACCGCGTCGATCGCCTCGTGCGGCCGCGCGCCGTGCCCGCTCTCACCGTGCACTTCGATGCCGAAGCGGTCCGAGTGGGCGGTGATGGGGCCGTCGGCGACCATGATCTCGCCGACCCGGTACTGGGTCGTGACGTGCCCGGCGAAGATCGCTTCGACCCCGTCGAGCGCGCCCGCTTCCACCATGACCCGCGCGCCGTTGCCGCGCTCCTCGGCCGGCTGGAACACGAACACGACGTCGCCGGCGGGCGGATCGGCGGCCAGCCGCGCCGCCGCGCCGAGGACCATCGCCATGTGCGCGTCGTGGCCGCAGGCGTGCATGCGGCCGGGGACCGCGGAGGCGAACGGCAGGCCGGTCTCCTCGGTGCAGGGCAGCGCATCCATTTCCGCCCGCAGCGCCGTCCGCGGGCCGGCCCCCGCGCCGGGCAGGCGCCCCACCACGCCGCCTCCCTTGCCGCCGTAGTCGTACGGGATGCCGAGCCGCTCGAGCTCGGCCATGACGGTCCGCGCCGTCTCGACCTCCTCGTAGGCGAGCTCCGGCCGGTGGTGGAAGTTCCGGCGCAGCTCCCGCATGCGTTCGGCGCCGGTCCCCGCGTGCGGCGCGGCCGGCGCGCCCGAATCGAAGTGCATCGTGTCGTACCGTACCGCTCCCGCGGCCGTCGGCCGCGATCGTCTCGTCATGAGCCGGCCGGCGTCGAACGGCCGCGCGTCGGCTCCGTCCGCTCCGATCGCCCCGTCATGAGCCGGCCGCCGTCGAACGGCCGCGCGTCGGCTCCGTCCGCTCCCGCGGCCGCTTGCCGCGCCCGTGCTCCAAGACCGCGGCCGCGGCGTCGGTCCGGGATGGATCGGCCGCGCCCCGGAAGAACGCGCCGTCCGCGATCACCAGCCGCTCGGCGACGAGCTCGGCCTCGACCGCCGCGCCGCTCGCGATCTCGATGCGGTCCGCGACCAGCCGTCCGCTCGCCCGGCCGAGCACCGTGATGCGCCGGGCGAGCACCTCGCCGGTCAGTCTGCCCCGGCGGCCGACCGCGAGCTCGTGGTCCGGAAGCAGGACGCGCCCGTCGAAGGAGCCTTCGATGATCACGTGCTCCGCCGCCCGGAGCTCGCCCGCCGCCGCGAATGCCTGCCCGAGCGACGACACGCCCTCCGGCGGGTCGAACTCCGGCGGCGAACCCGGGTCGCGGCCGGCGCCGGGGCCGCTCACCGGACCCCGTGCGCGCACGGGACGGTGGAGCGGGAGACGGGGGTCGAACCCGCGACCTTCAGCTTGGGAAGCTGACACTCTACCACTGAGTTACTCCCGCCCGCGTGCCGCGCCCGTCCATTCTAGCACCTGCCGAGGTTGCCCCGACTCCGCGGACGGGTTGACGCTTTTCTGGTTCACGCCACGACAGGTCCTGGATGAACGGGCTGCCGGGCGTCGCGGTGCTCGACTCGCGCCTCCGCCGCGGCGGATGGTTTCGCGGAAAGCTCCGCCCGCGCGCCGCCGCGCTACCGCCGGACGATCGAGAGCACCTCGTCCCGCCGACGCTCCATTTCGGCCCGGCTCGCCGCCTCCAGGTTGAGGCGGACGAGCGGCTCCGTGTTCGAGGGGCGGACGTTGAAGCGCCAGGAGTCGTAGTCGACCGAGAGGCCGTCCAGCCGGTGCGCGCGGCCGTCGCGGTAGCGCTCGGCGAGGAGGTCGATCGTCGCCCGCACCGCGTCCATGTCCGGCATGCGCGTGTTGATCTCGCCCGAAAGGAAGTACGTCTCGCGTAGCGGCGCCAGCAGATCGCCGAGGGTCCGTCCGTGAACCGACATCAGCTCCAGCAGGAGCAGCGCCGGTATGAAGCCGTTGTCGGCGAAGAAATTGTCGCGGAAGTAGTAGTGGCCGGTGACCTCGCCGCCGAACAGCGCGTCTTCCTCGCGCATCCGCGTCTTGAAGAACGCATGGCCGACGCGGTTCATCAGCGCCGTGCCCCCGTAGGCCGCCACCGTGTCCCGGACCGCGTGGCTGGCGCGCACGTCGTAGATGATCTTCGCGCCCGGCTGCTTGCGGAGGAACGCCTCGGCGAGCAGTGCCGTGATGAAGTCGCCGGGCACGAACTCGCCGTCGCCGTCGACGAAGAAGCAGCGGTCCGCGTCGCCGTCCCAGGCGATGCCGGCGTCGGCGCCGTCGGACCGGACGCGCGCGACCAGATCGCGCCGGTTCTCCTCGAGCAGCGGATTGGCCTCGTGGTGCGGGAACGTGCCGTCCACGTCGAAGCAGAGGCGCGTCGTGCGGCAGGGCAGGCGGTCGAACAGGTGGGGCGCCACCAGCCCGGCGATGCCGCTGCCGGCGTCGAGCACGAGTTCGAACGGCCGGACCGCGTCGACGTCGATGAAGGAGAACACGTGCTCGAGGTATCCGGCGAGGAGGTCGCTGCCGCTGCGCCGGCCCGGTGCGCGCGGCGCCGGCGGGATGCCGCCGGCGAGGACCATGTCCCGGATGTCGCCGATGCCGGCGTCGCCGCTGAGCGGCAGCGCCTGCCGCCGCACCAGCTTCATGCCGATGTACTCCTTCGGATTGTGCGATGCGGTGATCATCGCGCCGCCGTCCAGGTCGTCCCGCGCGACGCCGTAGTAGAGCATGTCGGTGCCGACGAGGCCGTGGTCGACCACGTCGGCTCCCTGCCGCAGCGCGCCGTCGATGAACGCCCCGGCGATCTCCGGGGCGCTGGTCCGCATGTCGCGGCCGACCGCGATGCGGCCGGCGCCGAGGTACGCGACGAAGGCCCGTCCGATCCGTTGCGCCACGTCGGCGGTGATCTGGGCGCCGTACAGGCCGCGCACGTCGTAGGCCTTGAAGATGCCGGGATCGGTCGTGTGGGTCATGGCGTCGGAACGCTCTCTCCGAAACGGGTGTGCGGGCTCAGCGTCGAGTCGTCCCCGAGGACCAGGCCCGGGCCCAGGCGGGCGTGGTCGCCTATGCGGCAGCGATGGCCGACGACCGCGCCGTCGAGCGTCGCCCCGGCGCCGATGCGCGATCCGGGCCAGACGACGGTGTCGCGCACCCGGGCGGCGGCCCCCACCACGCTGCCGCGGCCGAGGACGGCGTGGGGGCCGATCTCGGCGTCGGCATGCACCGTCGCGCCGGCGCCGACGAAGCAGGGGCCCCGCAGCCGGGCGGTGGGAGCGACGGCGGCGTCGCCGGCCACCGTCGGCGCGCCGGCCGGGGCCAGCGCCGCGCATCCGGATCGGCAACGGCCGTCGAGCAGATCGCGGTGCGCCCGGCGGTAGGCCGCCGGCGTGCCGATGTCCAGCCAGTAGCCGCGGTCGACGTAGGCGGTGAACGCGTCCCCGCGCTCGACCAGGGAAGGAAAGTACCCGCGTTCGATCGAGTATTTCACGCCGGGGGGAATGCGCTCGAACGTATCGGGCTCGAGCACGTAGATGCCGGCGTTGATCGTGTTGCACGCGATCTGTCCCGGCTCGGGCTTCTCCAGGAACCGCGTGACGTCGCCGGCGCCGTCCGTCTCGACGAGGCCGTAGGCCGTCGGGTCGTCGACCGGCGCGAGCACGATCGTCGCGCGGGCGCCGCGGGTCCGGTGGCGCTCGACGACCGCGGCCAGATCGACGTCGGTCAGGACGTCGCCGTTGAAGACGATGGTCGTGCCGTCGAGGTGCCGCTCGGCGAACTTGACCGCGCCGCCGGTTCCCAGCGGCTCCGGTTCGACCACGTAGCGAACCGGCAGGCCGGCGTCGCCGCCGCGTCCCACGACCGCCTCTATCCGCTCCGGGTGGTAGTTGAGGCTCAGGATGACCTCGTCTACCTCCGGCGCCCGCGTCAGCAGGTCGATCTGGTGGTGGAGGAACGGGCGATCGAAGATCGGGACGATCGGTTTCGGCGTGTTGAGCGTCAACGGCCGGAGCCGCGTGCCGGACCCCCCGGCGAGCACGAGCGCCTTCATGGCCGTCGATCATAGCCTGCCGCGGCCCGGCCGCCCGCCGGCGCATGCCGGCCCGCGGCCCGCCGGGGTTACAATGAGGTCCGGGTCAAGCGGTAGAGCATCGCCATGAACCTGCCGAACACGCTTACGTTGGCCCGCATCTTCCTCGTTCCGCTGCTCGTCGTGGTGCTGCTGACGCGCGAGGCCGAGGTCGTCGTCGGCGTGCCCAAGGAGATCCTGGGCGCGGCCATCTTCGGACCGCGGCGTTCACGGACTGGCTGGACGGCTACCTGGCCCGGCGCCGCCGGCAGGTGACGCAGCTCGGCCAGCTCATGGACCCGCTGGCGGACAAGCTGCTGATCACCGCCGCGCTCGTGTCCCTGGTGCAGATGGGCATGGCGCCGGCCTGGATGGTCGCCGTCATCCTGGGGCGGGAGCTCGCCATCACCGTGTTCCGCAGCGTGACCTACGCGCGCGGCGTCACCATTCCCGCGTCCCCTCTCGGCAAGGCCAAGATGGTGACGCAGGTCGGGGCGATCCTGCTCCTGATTCTCGGCAACCGGACCTGGTTGTTCGCGGCGGCCGGCCGGGTGGCCCTCTGGTTCGTGCTGGTGGCCTCGCTCTGGTCGGCGCTGGACTACTACCGCCGGTTCGGCGGGGTGCCGGCGCATTCCAGGGTCGCCCCGTTCGAGCCGGCGAGCCGCCGACCCGGCGGCGTCGAAAAGAAACGCGCCCGGGTCGGCTGAGGTCCGGCCGGGCCCGGGATCGGCGGCAACGGGCTGTCCGGATCCATGGCGACGAGCGCCAGCTCGACGGCGGGCTCGCGACGCTGGAGGGGGATCGGCGGCTACGGGCTGTCCAGATCCATGGCGACCTTCAGCTCCGCGATCCGCAGGTTCGCGTCCGCGAGGTACTCGGTCGCCGGAAACTCCGAGACGAGGCGTTCGAACAGCGGCAGCGCTTCCGGCCCGCGGCCGGTGGTGGCCAGCGCGTCGGCCAGGTGGAAGTAGACGGCGTCGCGGCGCGTGTAGCCGGGGTCTGCGTCGAGAATTTCGCGGAAGCGGTCCATGGCGCCGGGGTAGTAGCCGAGGCGGTAATAGAAGCGGCCCACCAGGTAGTTCGAGTCGCTGAGCCTGTCGCGCGCCTCCCGCAGCCTCGTCCGCGCTTCGGCGAGCAGCTCCGGGGCGGCGAACTCGGCGTACAGCTCGATGAACGTCTCGAACTCGGCGATGGCGGAACGGGTTTCGGACTGGTCCCGTTCCGGCCGCCGCATCTGATTGAAGTAGACCATGCCCACCTTGAGCTGGGCTTCCGGCGCCAGCTCGTGCGTCGGCGGGTACAGGCGGAGGAACTCGCGCAGCTCGTTCAACGCCGACAGATGGGCCACCTCGGTGCCTTCGCCCTCGTACGATTCGACGATGCCGAGCCGGGCGTGGGCGCGGAACGCGCTCTGCGGGTAGTTGTCCCGAATCTGCACGAAGTACTCGCGGGCGGTCGACCAGGAACCCTCCTCCAGCGCGAGGGTTCCACGTTCGAAGAGGATTTCGTCGGCGTCGGCCTCGGTCAGCGGGGGAAGCTCCGCCTCGCGGCCCCCGCAGCCGCTCGCCGCGAGGGCGCCGAGCAGGACGAAACCGGCGGCCGGCAGACCCCGGCCGGCCCCGCGGACGAGGCTTTTCAGGGGGTGACGGAAAGAGACGTGGCGAGCCATTGATACTCCGCGTGAAGGCCCTCGTCGAGGGACACCCTGGGCGCGAACCCGAGCTCGGCGCGCGCCCGCGCGGTGTCGGCGAACGTGTCGCGCACGTCGCCCTTCCGCGGCGCCGTGCGCCGCACGTCGGGAACGCGTCCGGTGCGCCGCGCCATGACGTCGACGACCTGGTTCATCGAGACGCGCGAGCCGCCGCCGACGTTGTAGACGGCGCCGCCGGCGCCGCGCTCGCCCGCCGCGACGGTGGCGGCGACGGCGTCTTCGACGAACGTGAAGTCGCGCGTCTGCTCGCCGTCGCCGTAGAGGCGCAACGGCCGGTCCGTCAGCAGGGCGCTCAGAAACCGGTGGAACGCCATGTCCGGCCGCTGCCGGGGACCGTACACCGTGAAGTAGCGTAACGCGACCGCCGGCACCCCGCAATTCGCGTGATAGAGCATGCAGAGATGCTCGGCCGCGAGCTTCGTCACGCCGTAGGGCGAGAGCGGCGCCGGGCGCGCGTCCTCCCGCATCGGGATGGCGACGCCGTCCCCGTACACCGAGGAGCTCGAGGCATAGACGAACCGCTCGAGCGGACGGTCCAGGCACGCCTCGAGCAGCACCTGCGTCGCCTCGACGTTGGAGGCGGTGTACAGGGCGAAGTCCGTTCCCCAACTGCTGCGCACCCCGGCCTGCGCCGCGAGGTGGAACACGTGCGTCACGCCGTCGAGCAGCGCGGGCCACGGCGCGTCCTGGATGCGGGACTCGACGAACCGGAAGCGCGCCCGCGCGCGCGGCGACGACAGGTTGGCCTCCTTCACCGCGCGCGGGTAGTAGTCGGTGAAGCAGTCGATGCCCACCACCTCGTGGCCCTGCTCGAGCAGCCGGTCGGACAGATGCGAGCCGACGAAGCCGGCGGCGCCGGTGACCAGGGCCCTCACGTCAGCATCGCCTGCAGGTCGGGGGGAACCCGGCGCAGCCTGCCGGAAGGATCCGTGGCGGCATGGACGGTGTGTCCGACCGCGAGCAGGATCCGGTCGGCGCGCCGTCGGACCTCGTACTCGAACGCCACCCGCGCGCGGGAGCGCATCGAGCCGCTGGCGACGACGTCGAGGTCGTCGTCGTAGCGGGCCGGGGCGCGGTAGTTGCAGGACGCTTCCACCACGGGGAGCAGCACGCCGTTCGCCTCCAGATCCCGGTAGCGGCCCCCGAGCGACCGCAACAACTCGCAACGCGCCACCTCGAACCAGACGAAGTAGTTGGCGTAGTAGGCCACTCCCATCCTGTCGGTTTCCGCGTAGCGCACACGAATCTGACACGCGCTGGTCGGCACGGCCTGCTATGCGTTCTGCGCCGCCGGCGCGCCCGCGGGCAGGCCCGCGAGGGCCCGGTCGCGGAGGTTCCGGGTGGCCGCGGCCGGGTCCGCCGTCCCGAAGATGGCCGACGCGGCGACCAGGATCTCCGCGCCCGCGTCGACGACCCGCGCGGCGTTCGCCGGGCCGACGCCGCCGTCGATCTCGACCGGCGCGCGGTTCCCGGCCCGATCGAGCAGGCCGCGAACCTCCCGGACCTTCGACACGCTGCCGGGAATGAACGGCTGGCCCGCGGCGCCGGGGTCGACGGACATCACGACGACGTAGTCGACCGCCCCGGCCACCGCCGCCAGGGCCCCGGCCGGGGTGCCGGGATTGATGGCGACGCCCGCCGCCGCCCCCAGCGCGCGGATGGTCGAGAGCGTGCGATGCAGGTGCGGCGAGGCCTCCAGATGCACGGAGACCATCGCGGCCCCGGCCGCGATGAACGCCTCCACGTGGCGTTCCGGCTCGACGACCATCAGATGCACGTCGAGCGGCGCGGCCGCCGTGCGCTCGAGCGCCTCGACGACCGGCAGGCCGACCGTGATGCGCGGGACGAACCGCCCGTCCATGACGTCGACGTGCAGCAGGTCGGCGCCGCCGCGCTCGACGGCGCGCACGGCGGCGCCGAGCGAAGCGAAGTCGGCGGCGAGGATCGAGGGTGCGACACGGACGTTCGCACGGGCCGTCAACGGCTCACCTCGAGCGAGATCGTGTCGCTCTGGGCAATCTGCAGGCCCGGTTCCGGGGCCTGCCGGAGCACGATGCCGGCCGCGACTCCCGGATACGGGTGATCGCCGACCACCGTCACCCGGAAGCCTCGCGCGCGCAGCACGTCGGCGGCTCCGTCGCCGGCGACGCCGATGAGGTTGGGCATCACGTACGTCCGGCCGCGCTCTCCCCGGTTGACCAGCAGCGAGACCGCATCGCCGTTGCCGGCGGGAGGAGGATCCTGCGCCACGACGGCGTCGGTCGGATACCGGTTGGAGCGGATCTCGGCGACGCTTTCCAGGAGGAAGACGTTGTCGCGCAGCCGCTGCCGCGCCCCCGCCTCCGATTCGCCGATGAGCGCCGGCACCTCGCCCCGGTTCGGGCCCGAGCTGAGCCACAGCTTGACGCTGCGCCGCCGCCGCGTCGTGACGCCGGGCCGCGGGTCCTGCTCGGCGACCAGCCCCGCATCGATCGCCGGGTGAATCCGGCGCAACGGCTCGATGCGCGTATGCAGTCCCGCCGCGGCGAGCATGCGGCCGGCTTCCCGCGGCGGCAGGCCCCGCAGATCCGGCGTCGGGACCGCGCGCGCCCGCAACGCGAGCTGCATGCCGGCGAAGGCGGAGAGCCCGAACGTTGCGCAGAGCGCGCCGGCGACGACGACGGACCTGATGGCCGCCGACAGTCGAGCACGGAGTCGCATCCGGCTTTCAGTGTAGAGGAGGTGCGGGCGGCCGAACAAGGTCAGCCGCGCCGGCGCGCGAGCACGGCGGCGAAGAACGCCTCGACGCCGTCGCGAAACGGCAGCGTGCGGAGGCAGCCGTCGCGGTCGAGCGGCGGCGCGCCGGCCGGCAAGGTGTCCGGGACGGCCGGCGTGAACCGGGGGTCGCCGGCCCGGAACCGCGCGACGACCTCCTCGTTCTCTTCCGGCTCGCTCGAGCAGGTGGCGTAGACGAGGCGGCCGCCCGGCCGCACGGCCTGCGCGGCGCGCCGCAGCATCCGGAGCTGCGTGGCCGCGAACGCCGCCGGATCCGCCGGGGAACGGCGCCAGCGCACGTCGGGGTCGCGGCGCAGGGCGCCGAGGCCCGAGCAGGGGGCGTCCACGAGCACGCGGTCGAAGACGGCGCCGAACGGAAGCGGCGCCGTGGCGTCGAGCCGCACGATCGCCGCGCGTGCCGGCCGCGCGCGCGCCAGCACGCCGGCCAGCAGCGCCACCCGCCGGGGCCGCAGATCGGAAGCGACCACGAAACCGCCGGGGCCGGCGTGCCCCGCCAGACCGACCGTCTTGCCGCCGGGCGCCGCGCACAGGTCGAGAACCCGGGCGCCCGGCGCCGGGCGGGCGAGCTCGACGACGAGCTGCGACGCCTCCTCCTGCACCAGGAAGCGTCCCTCGGCGGCGGCCGGCGCGGACAGCGGGTCGCCGCGCGTCACCACCAGCCCGTGCGGGGCGAACCGGGTGCGGGTGGTGCGCACGCCCTGCTCCGCCAGCGTGGCCTGCAGCTCCGCCACGCTGTTCCTGCCGGTGTTCGCGCGGAGCGTGACCGGCGCCGGGCGGTTGTCGAACCGCGCCCACGATGCGGCGGCTTGCAGGCCGTGCCGGTCGAGCCAGCGCCCGGCCAGCCACCTGGGGTGCGACAACGTGACGGCGAGGTAGTCGAGCGCGGCGCGGCGGTTCCGGCCGCGTCCCGCGTCGGCGGCGTCGGCTGCCGGCGGCGCCGCCGGCAGGGTGAACGGCCGCCGGCGATCCGCCAGGGTGCGCAGCACGGCGTTCACGAAGCCGGCCGCGCGCCCCGCGCCCGCTTCGCGCGCCAGCTCCACGGTGTCGGCGACCGCCGCGTGGGCGGGGACCCGGTCCAGGTGCAGCACCTGGTAGGCGGCGGCCCGCAACAGGTCGAGCGCGACGGGCGTGATGGCGGACGGGGGGCGCGCCGCGGCCTGCGCGAGGAGATGGTCGAGCGCGGCCCGCCGGCGCTGCACGCCGACGGCGATCTCGCCGGCGAGTGCGCGATCGCGCGGATCGGGCAGCCGCCGGCGCGCGCGCTCGAGCGCAGTCCCCAGATCGCTGCGCCCCGTGTGGACGGCGCGGAGCACGCGGTGCGCTGCCCGGCGGGCCGGCGCGGTCACCCGGAAACGGTGTCGAACCGGTCGCCCGGGGACCAGCGGTGGCCGGCGAGAAAGGCCCGCGCGGCGACCCGGCGCCGGCCCGCGGGCTGGAGCTCCAGGATCGCGACGACCCCGCCGTGTCCGGCGGCGGCCAGCAGGCGGTCCCCGGACGCTTCGAGGATGGTTCCCGGCGGGGGACCGTCCGGGCCGCTGGAGACCGCGACGGCGGTGCGGTGGATGACGTGCCGGACGCCCCCGAACACGGCGGAGGCGCGCGGCCACGGATGCAGTCCGCGCACCAGGTCGTGGATCGCCGGCGCCGGCGCCCGCCAGTCGATCGCGCCGTCCCCGCGCGACAGCCGCGGCGCGAACGTGGCCGCCGCGTGGTCCTGCTCGCGCTCGGCCGCCGTGCCGGCCGCGAGGGCGTCGATGACGTCCGGCAGCAGGTCCGCGCCCAGGCGCGCGAGGTCCGCCTCGACGACGTCGCTCGTCTCGTCGGGCGCGATGGGCCGCCTGCGCCGGGCGAACGTCGGGCCGGCGTCCATCTCGCGCACCAGGCGCATGATCGTGACCCCGGTCTCGCGCTCGCCGGCGACGACGGCCCGCTGCACCGGCGCGGCGCCGCGGTACTTCGGCAGCAGGGACGGATGGACGTTGATGGTGCCGAGGCGCGGGGCGCCGAGCACCGCGTCGGGCAGCAGGCTGCCGTACGCGGCGACGATCGCCAGGTCCGGTTCGAGCGCGGACAGCGTCGCGAGGAAGGCGTCGTCCCGCGGATCCTCCGGCTGCAGGATCCGCACGCCCCGGGCCGCCGCGATCCGCTTGACGGGCGGTTCGGCGACGCGCCGCCCCCGCCCCCGCGGACGGTCCGGCCGCGTGACGACGGCGGCCACCCGGTGCGGCGAATCCAGCAGACGGGCCAGGGCCGGGACGGCGAAGTCCGGCGTGCCGTAGAAGACGACGTTCACCACTTGCCGGTGCGCCGCAGCTTGTTGATCCTGCGGAGCATCATCTCGCGCCGCACGCCGCGCAGCCGATCCAGGAACAGCGAGCCGTCCAGATGGTCCATCTCGTGTTCGAAGGCCCGCGCGAGGATCCCCGCCGCCTCGACGTCGCGCTCCGCGCCGTCCCGGCCGAGGCCGCGCACGACGGCGCGGGACGGGCGCGGGACGGCGGCGTTGAAGCCGGGGACGCTCAGGCAGCCTTCGTCCTCCCGCTGCACGCCGCCCCGTTCGACGAACGCGGGGTTGATCATGACGACGAGCGCGCCGGTCTCGCGTCCCGACGACGGATCGGCGACGAAGATCCGCAGAGGCACGCCGACCTGCGGCGCCGCGAGGCCGACCCCCGACTCGGCGTACATCGTGTCGATCAGGTCGTCGATCAGGCTGTCGATCTCCGGGGTGAGCTCCTCCACATCGGCCGCCGGCCGGTGGAGCACGTCGTCGCCGTAGCGCAGGATCGGACGAATCACGCGGGGCGATTGTAATGCGGAAACTTCGATCCCGAGACGCCCGTCCGACGCCGATCCGCGGTGCCCGGCCGCATCCGTCCGGGTCCGCGAGGATGGCGCGCGGTTTGCTTGTGACCGGCCGCATGGCGGCAGACAGAGGCTGGGGAGACTTGCGGCGGACGGGTCCGGCGCCCACCGGGGTCGCGCGGCTGATCGGCGACAGCGACGCGATGGCCGCGCTGCGGGAAGCGGTCACCCGGGCCGCCGCCGCGCCGTTCCCGGTGCTGATCGAGGGGGAGAGCGGCACCGGCAAGGAGCTCGTGGCCCGGGCGCTGCACGAGGAGGGGCCGCGGCGCGACGAGACGTTCTCCGCCGTCAACTGCGCGACGTTCAGCGACGACCTCATCGAGACGGAGCTGTTCGGCCACGCGAGAGGCGCGTTCACCGGCGCCGTGCAGTCCCGCCGCGGGCTGCTGGAAGCCTCTTCCGGGGGCACCGTGTTTCTGGACGAGGTCGGAGAGCTGTCGCCGCGCGCGCAGGCCAAGCTGCTCCGCGCCCTCCAGGACGGCGAGATCCGCAAGGTCGGCGAGAACGTCACCCGCCGCCTCGACCTGCGGGTGGTGGCGGCCACCAACCGGACGCTGGCGGGAGAAGCGGCCCACGGCCGTTTCCGGCGCGACCTGCTGTACCGCCTCGACGTGGTGCATCTCCAGGTGCCGCCGCTGCGGGACCGGGGCGGCGACGTCGCGAAGCTGGCCGTCCACTACTGGGACCGCACCCTGCGGCAGACGCGCGGCCGGGCGCGGCTCGCGCGGGAGACGATGACCGCGCTCGCCGCGCACGCGTGGCCCGGCAACGTCCGGGAGCTGCAGAACGTGCTGGCTGCCCTCACCGTCGCCGCGCCGCCGCACGGCGAGGTCGGACCGCACCTGCTGCCGGCCGCGATCCGCCGCGCCGCCGAGCAACCGCGTCCGACGCTGGCCGAGGCCCGCCGCGCCTTCGACCGGGCGTTCGTGCAGGATGCGCTGGCCCGCGCCGGGGGGCGGCGCAGTCCGGCGGCGCGCGAACTCGGCCTGTCCCGCCAGGGGCTCGCGAAGATCGTCGCGCGGCTCGGGCTCCCGGCGCGGCCGGCGCACCGGTAGGGGGCTCCACGTCGCCGGCCGCCGGCCGCCGGCCGGCCGCGCAAGCCGCCTCGCAGACGTCGTCACAAGGGGGTGCGGTCGTGCTCGTGACGGCGTGATACAGTGCAGCGGTCGCGCCGCCCGCGGGTGGCGCCCGGAGCCGGCGTCCGGCGCAGCCCGGCCTGACCGGGGGTGTCGGCGCGGCAGAGCCGGCCGCGTCGGATGGTCTTCAGCTCGCACGTCTTCCTCTTCTGCTTCCTGCCCGCCACGCTGATCGTCTATTACGCGCTGCCGCGCCGCGCGCGGCACGCGGCGCTCGCCCTGTTCAGCTATCTGTTCTACGGCTGGGCGAATCCGCTCTTCGTCGTGCTGCTCTTCACGTCCACCGCGGTCGATTACTTCTGCGGTCTGGCTCTCGCCGGGAGCGGGCCGATCTGGCTCGCGCGGGCGACCGGACGGCGCAAGGCCGCGGCCCGCTGGGCGCGCCCGATCGGCTTGGTGGACCCGCGCAACCCGGCCGGCGCGCGCCGGCGGCGTTTCGCCGTCGCCCTGTCGCTGACGACCAACCTGGCGCTGCTGGGATTCTTCAAGTACTTCAACTTCGGCGTCGACACGGTCAACGGCGTCGCCGCCTGGCTCGGCGTGCCGTGGCTGCATCTCGACGCGGCGTTGCGGGTGACGCTGCCGCTCGGCATCAGCTTCTACACCTTCCAGTCGATGAGCTACACGATCGACGTCTCGCGCGGCCACGCGGCCGCGTTGCGCGGTTTCGTCGACTTCGCATGCTACGTGTCGATGTTCCCCCAGCTCGTCGCCGGGCCGATCATCCGTTTCGCCGAAGTCGCCGAACAGCTCGCGTTCCGAACCCACACCGTCACGAAGTGCGCGCGGGGCGTCGCCTTCGTCAGCCTCGGCCTCGCCAAGAAGGTGCTTCTCGCCAACCCCTGCGGCAGGATCGCCGACCTCGCGTTCGACGCCGGGTCGATCGGAACCTTCGACGCCTGGTTCGGCGCCGCGGCGTACGCGTTCCAGATCTACTTCGATTTCAGCGGGTACTCCGACATGGCCATCGGGCTGGGACTGATGCTCGGCTTCGTGTTCCCGAAGAACTTCGACTCGCCGTACCGGGCGCAGTCGATCACCGACTTCTGGCGCCGCTGGCACATCTCGCTGTCGTCGTGGCTGCGGGACTACCTGTACGTCCCGCTGGGGGGCAGCCGGGCGGGAACCGCCCGGACGTACGCGAACCTGGCGCTGGTGATGCTCCTGGGCGGTCTGTGGCACGGAAGCTCCTGGACCTTCGTCGTCTGGGGAGGCCTGCACGGGCTCCTGCTGGCGGTCGAACGGTCTTGCGGCGGAGCGGGTCCGTACCGCTTGCTGCCTGCTCCGTGCAGAACGGCCCTCACCTTCTGCTTGGTGCTCGTCAGTTGGGTCTTCTTCCGCGCCGCGGACCTGGCGGCGGCGGCCGGGTACCTGCGGAGCATGTTCGGCCTCGAGCCGCACACCGACACGGCGCGCCTGCTCGGACAGGTCCTGTACGAGCCGTACTCGCTGACGAGCTTCGGTTGCGCCGCCGTCGTCACCTGGGCGGCGCCGCAGACCTGGGACTGGACGCGCCGCCTCACCGCGGCGAAGGCGGTCCTCGTCGCGATCCTGCTGGTGGTCGCCTGCGCCGTCCTCTCCACCCAGGCGTACAATCCCTTCATCTACTTCATCTTCTGAATCCGGGCGATGTCCATCCCGTCCAGTTCCGGCCCGCCCCGGCTGCCCCGCCCGGAGCGCGTCCGGATCGCGCAGGCGAGGGAAGAGGCAGGCGAGACCGCGGTCGCGCCGCCGGTGGCGCGCCTGCTCGTCGCGGTGTTCCTGCTGGTGATATCGGCGCCGCCGGTCGCCCAGTCGATCCTGAATCCGGGCTTCTTCCGCGACGTGGGTACGGGATCGGCCGCGGCGGGCACGGCGCCGGCGCCCGACTCCCTCGTCGCCCGGGTGCGGGCCGCCAACCGCGGCCTGGCGGCCCGCGCCCGCGGCATCGAGGATCGACTGGCCGACGACTCCGTGCTCGGCCGCCGGGTGCGCCCGGTCGTGCAGGGCGCGCTGACCGGCTGGCTCGGGGCCGGCACGGCGCAGGTCGAGGTGGGCGTCGACGGATGGTTGTTCTACCGTCCGGACATCGATCACGTCACCGGACCGGGCTTCCTGTCCGCGGGTGCGCTTGCGCGCCGCGCGGCCGAGGGCGACACGCTCGCGGCGGCCCGGCAGCCGGATCCGCGGCCCGCCCTCGTGGAGCTGCACGAGCGACTCGAGCGGCGCGGCATCCGCCTGATCGTCGTGCCGACGCCGGTCAAGCCCTCCGCGGACCCGCGGCGGGTCGGCGCCGCCGGTTTCGAATCGGAGCCGGTCATGAACCGCTCCTACCGCCGGTACGTCCGGGAAATCGAGAGGGCCGGCGTCACGGTGTTCGACGTCAGCCGGACGCTGTCGGCGCTGCGCCGCGAAGGAGCCGGGCCGCTCTACCTGGCGACGGACACGCACTGGCGTCCCGAGACCATGCGGCGGGTGGCGTCCGATCTGGCCGCCTTCATCGAGCGCGCGGCGGCGCTTTCCGCGCCCGCCGGCGGATACCGCGCGCGCCGCGTCGAGGTGACCGGCCGGGGCGATACGGCGCGGCTGCTGGGGCTGGACCCCCGGCGGTCCCGCTATCGTTCGGAGACCGTCAGCGTCACCCGCATCGAGACGCCGGAGGGGGAGGCATGGGCCCCGGAGCGCTCCGCGGAGGTCCTCCTTCTGGGCGACAGCTTCACCAACGTCTATTCCCTGGCGTCGCTCGGCTGGGGGGCGTCGGCGGGGTTCGCGGAACAGCTCGGCTTCGCGCTCGGCCGGCCGGTGGACCGCATCAGCCAGAACGACGGCGGCGCCTTCGTCCCTCGTCGTCTTCTGGCGCTGGAGGTTGCGCGCGACGCCCGGCGTCTGGCCGCCACGCGCGTGGTGGCGTACCAGTTCGCCGCGCGCGAGCTTTCCCAGGGCGACTGGCGGCCGATCGCGCCGGGGATGGAAGCCGAGGCGCGGGAGGGCAGCGCCGCGTTCCGGGCGCCCGGCATCGATGCGGCTGCCGGTCGGTCAGCCAGCCCCAGCGTTCGACCAGGCGGCGATGCGTTCCGGGCGCCCGGCGTCGATGCGGCGGACGGTTCCGCGGATCGCGCGGCGCCGACGCCCGGCGGCGATGCGTTCTGGGCGCCCGGCATCGATTCGACCGCCGTCGTGGAAGCGACGGTGGCGGCGGCGGGCCCGATCCCCAGACCGGGATCGGTGCCCTATCGCGATCACGTCGTCGCGCTCCACCTCACGGAAATCGACGTGCTGGCCGGACCGGCCGCCGGCGCGGTTCCGGGAGCGGTCGTCTACGTGCGCAGCATGATCGACAACGAGCTGACCGTGGCGGCCGGCTACCGGGCAGGCGACCGGGTGCGTCTCGCCCTGGAGTCGTGGGCCGGCGTGGCGCGGGAACTCGACGGCATCAGCCGCGGCGAGCTGGACGATCCGGGTCTGCTGCGGGCCGTGCCGTGGTGGGGGACTCCGGCCGGTTCGCAGCCGTAGCAGCCGGTCGCGCCCTCCATCGCCTCGACGGCCACGGCGGCACGTTGCCGACTCCGGCCGGTTCGCGGCCGTAGCAGCCGGTCGCGCGACCGGCCGGGGAATCGGGGCCGGGACGAGACCGTGGCGGGGGGCGTCGGCGGCTTGCAGCCGGGGCCGTCCGCGCAGTCGGCCGGGGAACCGGGCGCAGGAGGCACCCGGCGGCGTCCCCCCCGGCGGTCATTCGGGGCGCTCGCCCCGTCTGTCGCGGAGGACCCGCGCGGGAACCCCGGCCGCGACGGCGAACGGCGGGATTTCGTCGCGCACGACGGCGCCGGCCCCGACGATCGCGTCCCGTCCGACGGTCACCCCGTCGGCGACGACCACGTGCGCGCCGAGCCAGACGTTGTCGTCGACCTCGATCCCGCGGGCGATCCGCTCCTGGTAGAGCACCGGCGCGTCGGTCCGGTCGTACGCATGATCTCCGCCGACCAGATAGGTGTACGCGGCCACCAGCGTGTGCTTTCCGAGCCGGACGCGGCTGCCGGAGAAGATCTCGCAGTGGAAGCCGATGTTGGCGTGGTCGTCGACCACGATGTCCCCGTTCTTGCAGCTCAGGATCGTACCGCGGCCGATGAAGACGCCGCTGCCGATGTCGATGCCCCGGTTCCCGTCGCCCTTGGCGTCGAGACAGCAGGCGTCGTCGATCACGACGTCGTCGCCGATACGGATCTTGTGGGGATGCCGGAGCACCACGTTGGCCCCGAACGTGACGTTGCGGCCGGTGCGGCCGAGCAGCCGCGGATAGAGCTTCGACCGCAGCCAGAAACCGAGCGCGCCGGGCAGGGCGCTGCACAGGGTCACGACGAGCTCGTACCGGATCAGCGCCCGCAGCCCGGGCCGGCCGACCACGAGCTGCGCATAGCGCGCGGCCCTGGACCGGCCGGGGGCGAACAGCTCCTCCTGGATGACCGTGATCCTGCGTCGATCGTGCGAGGCGCCGCCGGGCGCGTCCGGCGGCGGCGTCGAAGCGGACAAGGAGCTCCTCCTGCGTCCCGGCGGCGCGCCCGTACCGCCGCCCGGGTCGGTTCGTGCCCGGCGCCCCCTCCCGCCGCGAGTGCGGGACGATCCGGGCGCCGGGCGGGCGCGGAATCCGAACCTGACGGCTGAACCGTAGCACATGCGCCGGGCGCTCGTTCCGGCGTGGGGTATGATTCGGCGGCAAAACGTAGCCGCTTCCGTGCGGCGTCGGGACGCTCCGTCCGAGTCCCGGCCGCCGCGCGCACTTGCGGGTGAGTTCCCCGCGGCGTTCCACGCCGCCGCCGTGTCGGATACTGGAGGCTCCTTGCGAACGAAGTCCGGATTCGGGTTCCCGCCGGTGGCGGGATCATCGTCGATTCTCGTCGCGCTGATGCTCCTCGGCGGTCCCGCGGAAGCGCAGACCGCCGGGGAGAGGCAGGCGTCGGCGCGTTCCGGATCGAGGCTGATGCGGATCGGGTACCTCAACCTCAACGCGATGTATCCGAGCCGGGAGCATGCGGTGAGCCAGAGCCGGTCGATGGCGCTGTACGACGAAACGGCCGACTTCGACGTCCGCCACGCCGTATCGCGCCGCGTGCCGCTGGATGCCTCCGTGGGGTTCCGCGTGTGGAGCAACCTGTCCGTCGGCGTCGGCGCCACGTACCTCCGCACCAGGCACGGCGTCGACGTGACGGGGACCGTTCCGCATCCGCTCTTCTACGATCGCCCGCGGGACGTGCGGCAGCAACCGAGCGGATTCCGGCGCACCGAGATCGCCGCCCATCTGCAGGCCGGCTGGACGATCCCCCTGGCCGGTCGTCTCGACCTCGCGTTGTCGGCCGGGCCGTCGCTCCTGCTCGTGAAGCACGACAGCGTGTCCGCGATCGCCGTACGGGAAGTCGGAGCCCCCTACGACCAGGCGCGGACCGAGGTCACGCGCGCCGCCGTGCGGGAGCGCGTGCCCGGCGCCAACGTCGGAGTCGATCTGACGTATCACTTCATCGCCCGCCGGAATCCCGGAACGGTGTTCTGGACCGCCGGCATCGGGATCTTCGCGCGGTGGACCACGGGAACGGCGACGCTGCCCGAACCGGCGTTCGACCCCGATCAGACCATCGAGGCCGGCGGCCTGCAAGCCGGCGCCGGGTTGCGCTTCCGGTTCTGAGCACGGCAGGGAGGGCCGAGCGAAGAGACGTGCGCTGACCCCGGTCGCCCCATGGTCTGCCAGAGCACGCTCGGACCCCGGCTCGCCCGCAATCGCCGTCCGTCCGGCGCCGGACCGGGATGATGCGGGCGGTCGTGCAGCGGGTCCGGCGCGCCTCGGTGACCGTCGACGACCAGGTCGTCGGCGCCATCGGTTCCGGTCTGCTGGTGCTGCTCGGCGTCGGCCGCGACGACGCGGAGGGCGACGCCGCGTACGTCGCCGGCAAGATCCACGGTCTCCGCCTGTTCGCGGACGCGGAAGGCAGGATGAACCGCTCGGTGGCCGAGGTGGGCGGCGCGGTGCTCGTGGTCTCGCAGTTCACCCTGTTCGGCGACTGCCGGCGCGGCCGGCGGCCGTCCTACGGCGCGGCGGCGCCCCCCGACCGCGCCCGGGCGCTGTACGAAGCGCTGGTGGCGAGGCTGCGGTCGGCCGGCCTGCCGGTGCGGACCGGCGAGTTCCAGGCCATGATGGACGTCGAGCTGGTCAACGACGGTCCGGTCACCGTGCTCCTCGACAGCGGACGCGCCTTCTGAGCGAACGTGTTCGCCGCCGGGTTCCCCCGGGGGCGGCGGGCCGGGAGGCTAGAATCACCGGATGCGTCTCACACCGACGACCCGGGCGGGCGTGGTGCTCGCCCTTCTCATCTGGCCGGCCTCCCTCGCCGCCCAGCAACGTCCGCTGGTGACCGAAGATCCGGAGTCCGTCGGCAGCGGCCTCGTGCTGCTGGAAGCGGGGTTCGACTACCAGCGCGATCAGCATTTTCCGGTGTCGGGCCTGACCGGCCACCTCCGCAGCCTGCCTCGGTTCGGCGTCAGCATCGGCGTGAGCTCGATCGCCGAGGTGCAGATCGACAACGTGTCCTACGACACCCTGCGCATCACGGGCAGAAGGACCGCGCCGCTGTCCGGGCTTCTGCGCGTCAGCGGCGACGACACGTCGAGCTGGTCCGACACGGTGATCGGCGCCAAGACGCGCCTGGTGTCCGAAGGCGGAGTCCGTCCCGGCGTCGCGCTCCGGTTCGCCACCAAGCTGCCCAACGCGGGCAACGAGGAGGGCATCGGGCTCGACACGATGGACTTCTACAACTCGCTGCTGATCGGCAAGACGGTCCGGTCGCTGCGCGTGGTGGGGAACGTCGGATTCGGGATTCTGAGCGATCCCACCCGCGGGGACCGCCAGAACGACGTGCTGACCTACGGGCTCTCGTTCGCCCGTGCGTTCGCGGAAGGCGCGGAGATCGTCGGCGAGGTGAACGGCCGCACCAACACGCGGCGCGGGACGGCTCCCCCGGGGACCGACGATTCCTCCTACGCCCGTTTCGGCGCCCGCTTCACGCGGGGGCTGGTCAGACTGGACGCCGCCCTCGTGGCCGGCTTCGGCCCCCACGACGCCGGGTTCGGCGTGACGACCGGGCTGACCTGGGTCTTCCGCGCACTGGATCTGCCGTGAACGGGCGGCCGCGCGGCGCGCCGGTCGAATTCGTCAAGGCGCACGCCTACGGCAACGACTTCCTGTTCGCCGGGCAGGAAGAGGTGGGCGGAGCGCCGCCCGCCGACCTGGCGCGGGCCATCTGCCGGCGCCGGCACGGGGTCGGGGCGGACGGCCTGATCGTCTACCGGCGCACCCCGGCCGGCGCGGCGATGCGGCTCTTCAACGCCGACGGCAGCGCCGCCGAGGTGTCCGGCAACGGAGTGCGCTGTCTGGGGGCGCTGCTGGTCGAGACCGCTTCCGGGCAAACTCCGCGCGCCGCCGTCCGCCCCCTCGAGATCGAGACGGCGGGCGGCCTGAAGACCCTGACGCTGCGGGACGCCGAGCCCCCGCGCTACACCTTCCGGGCCGGCATGGGGCGGCCACTGGGGTTGCGCGAGGAAGAGCTGGACGCCGGCGGAGAGCGGCTGCGGATCGTCGTGCTGTCCGTCGGCAACCCGCAGTGCGTCGTCCTGTCGCCGTCCGTGGACGAAGCGGAGCGGCGGTTCCGGCGTTTCGGACGGCTTCTGGCGACGCACCGGCGGTTTCCGGAGGGGACCAACGTGGAGTTCGCGGCCGTCGAGCGCCCGGACCGGATTCGGATCCTGATCTGGGAGCGGGGCGTCGGGCCGACCCCCGCCTCGGGCACGGGGGCGTGCGCAGCCGCGGTCGCGGCCGCCCGCTACGGCGGGGCGGCGCGCAGCGCGGAGGTGGTGTCGCCGGGCGGCGCGCAGCACGTCGACTGGACGGACGATCAGATCCAGCTCACCGGCTGGGCCGAGATCGTCGCGCGGGGACGCTGGGTCCCGCCGCCGTAGTCCCGGCCGGGGAGGTCTCAAGCGGGGCGGGGAGGCGCTCCGGGCGGCGGGCGCGCCGGGGCGGCGGCGGCCTGGCGCTGCAACGCCATGCCCGTTTCGTGCAGGTCGGGGCGCTCCGGGCGGCGGACGGGCCGGGGCGGCGGCGGCCTGTAGTACGATGAAGCGAATGCGGCACGCGGATTGTATGTGCTTGCCGCGTGAGCGTAAGACACTTGGCCTTGCACGATCGGCCGCGCGAGAAGCTGCGGCGTCTGGGCCCCGCGGGGCTCGGTGACAACGAGTTGCTCGCGGCGGTGCTCGGTCACGGGTCGCAGAACGAGAGCGCGCTCGACATCGCGAACCGGGTGCTGTTTCACGCGGGGGGAGTACACGGGTTGACGCGCGCCCTCGAAGGGCAGTTGCAGGGGGTCGCCGGCGTCGGACCCGCGATGTCCGCGCGGATCATGGCGGCCATCGAGCTGGGGCGCCGCACCCTCGCGTTGCCCGACGAGCGGACCCGGCTGGGCGGGCCGCGCGACATGGCGCGCTACCTGCTGCCGCGGTACGGCGCGCGGTCGGTAGAGCAGTTCGGGGTGGTGCAGCTCGACGCGCGGCACCGCGTGCTGCTCACGGCGCTGCTGTCGGTCGGCACGCTGGACGAGACGCTGGCGCATCCGCGGGAGGTCTTCCGGATGGCGCCGGCGGGCGGCGCGGCGGCGATCGTCGTGTTCCACAACCATCCGTCGGGAGATCCGACGCCGAGCGAGGACGACGTGGCCCTGACGGCGCGCCTGGTGGAGGCCGGGGCCATCATGGGCATCGACGTGCTGGACCACATGGTGCTGGCGGATGCCTGCTACTACAGTTTCAAGGAGCACGGCCGCCTGTAGCCGGCCGGCGGCGGCGGCCGGCGCCGGCCGGTGATCGCGGAGAGAAACCGGCGGCGCGTGGCGCGATGTCCCGAATCCTGTACTTCGACTGCTTCTCGGGGGCGTCCGGCGACATGATCGCCGGCGCGCTGCTCGACGCCGGCGTGCCGTTCGACGTGCTGGCGCGGGCCGTGGACTCGCTCGGTCTCGACGGCGTCGCCGTCGGCAGCGAACGCGTCGACCGGAGCGGTCTCGGGGCGGTCAAGTTCCGCGTGACGGTCGACGGGGAAGCGGCCGACGCCCCGGCGGCGTCCGGCCGCCATGCGCAGGAGCACGGCCACCCGCACGGCGGCGGCGCCAACCACGCGCACGGCGCCGACGGCCACCACCACGCGCACGGCGACGACCACTCGCACGGTGACGGCCCCGGCCCCGACCACTCGCACGGCCCCGACCACTCGCACGGCCCCGGCCCCGACCACTCGCACGGCGACGGCCCCCCCGGCCACCCGCACGGCGACGGCGCCGACCACGCCCACGGTGACGGCCACGACCACGCGCACGGCCCCGGCCATTCACACGGCCACGACGACGGCCACTCGCACCGCCACGGCGGGAGCCGCCACCATCACCGCGGCCTGACCGAGATCAACGAGATCGTCGGCCGGTCGTCGCTGTCGCCGGCCGGCAGGGCGCGCGCGGCGCGGCTGTTCCGCCGTCTCGCCGAGGTGGAGGCGGGCATCCACCAGGTGCCGGTCGAGACGGTGCGCCTGCACGAGGTGGGCGCGGTCGACTCCATCGTGGACGTGGTGGCGGCGGTCTGCGCCCTGGAATGGCTGGCGCCCGACCGGGTGGTCGCCTCGCCCCTCAACGTCGGTTCGGGAACCGTCCGGTGCGAGCACGGCGAGCTGCCGGTGCCGGCGCCGGCGACCGCCGAACTGCTGCTGGGAGTTCCGGTGTACGCCGCGGGACCGCCGGCGGAACTGGTCACGCCCACCGGCGCGCTCCTCGTGACGGAGTACGCCGGCGCCTACGGTCCGGCGCCGCCGATGCGGGTCGAACGCATCGGCTACGGCGCCGGCGGTCGGAATCCGGCGGGGCGTCCCAACGTGTTGCGCGCGCTGCTGGGAGAAAGCCTCGAGACCGGCGCGTTCGAGCGCGTCGTCGTCCTCGAATGCCAGATCGACGACATGAACCCGCAGCTCTACGGAGCGCTGATGGAGCGGCTGGCCGCCGCCGGGGCGCTCGACGTCTTCTACGCGCCGATCCAGATGAAGAAGAACCGGCCCGGCACGCTGGTGACGGTGGTTGCGCCGCCCGGACGCCGCGAGGCGCTGTCCGACGTCCTGTTCCGCGAGTCGACCACCATCGGCCTGCGGGTCACCGAGACCGAGCGCGAGCGGCTCGACCGGGAGGAGATCGCCGTCGAGACCCCGCTCGGCGCCGTCCGCTTCAAGGTGGCGCGCCGCGGCGGCGCGCTGCGCAACGCGGCCCCCGAGTTCGAGGACTGCGCGCGGCTGGCGGCGGAACGAAGGCTGTCGATAAAGGACGTGCAGGCCATCGCCGTCAAGGCGTGGCTCGACCGGAACGCGGCCCCCTGACCCGATGTCCAGGTTCTATCTCACCACGGCGATCGACTACGTCAACAGCCGGCCCCATCTGGGGACCGCCTACGAGAAGATCGCCGCCGACGTCATCGCGCGGTACAAGCGGCTGCGCGGCGTCGAGACCCGCTTCCTGATGGGCAACGACGAGCACTCGCAGAACGTCTTCCAGCGGGCGCGCGAGCTCGGGGTTCCGCCGCTCGCCTTCTGCGACGAGATGGAGGAGGCGTTCCGCGGCGTGTGGGCGCGGCTCGACGTCTCGTTCGACGACTTCATCCGGACGACGGAAGCGCGCCACCGGACCGGCGTGACCGCCCTGGCTGAGCGCATGGCCGCCGCCGGCGACGTCTACGACGGCTGGTACGAGGGGTGGTACTGCGTTTCGTGCGAGGCGTTCAAGCCGGAGAAGGACCTCGACGGCGGCAACTGTCCGGTGCACGGCAGGCCGCCGCAGTGGATCAAGGAGAAGAACCACTTCTTCCGGTTGTCGAAGTACCGGCGGCGGCTGCTCGACCACTACGAGGCCCATCCCGAGTTCCTGCAGCCGGAGATCCGCCGCAACGAGATGCTCAGGCTGCTCGAAGCGGGGCTCGAAGACATCTCGATGAGCCGGACCGGCCAGGCGTGGGGCATACCGGTTCCATGGGATCCCGACAGCGTGATCTACGTCTGGGTCGACGCGCTCATCAACTACGTTTCGGGGGTCGGGTACGGCGCCGACGAGGCGCTGTTCGAGACCTGGTGGCCGGCCGACCTGCATGTCGTCGGGAAGGACATCACGCGCTTCCACTGCGTCTGCTGGCCCGCGATGCTGATGAGCGCCGGCTTGCCGCTGCCGCGCCAGGTCTTCGGCCACGGCTGGGTGCACTGGCAGGGCCGGAAGATGAGCAAGTCGCTCGGGACGGTGGTCGATCCGCTGGAGGCGGCGGAGCGCCTGGGACCGGATCCGTTGCGGCTGTACCTCGCCAAGGAGATCGCGTTCGGACAGGACGGCGACTTCACCTGGGACCGGTTCGAGGAGCGCTACAACGTCGATCTGGCGAACAACTTCGGCAACCTCGTCTCGCGTCTCGCGTCGATGGCCCACCGCTACCGCCGGGGCCGGCTGGTGGCGCCGCCGAGCGCGCCCGGCCCGCTGGCCGCGGCGGCCAGCGGGGCGGTGGCGGCCTACCGCGAGTCGATGGACGCCCTGGCGCTCCACGGCGGCGTGGCGGCGGCCTTTCAACTCGTCGACGCCGCCAACGAGTACATCGCGGCCGTCGAGCCGTGGGCGACGGCGCGGGATCCGGCGCGCGCGGCCGAGCTCGACCGGCAGCTCTTCGACGTGAGCGAGGCGGTGCGGCTGGCCGCGCTGCTGCTCACGCCGGTGATGCCGCGCTCGTGCCGGGAGGTGCTGGCGCGCGTCGGGGGCGGGGCGCCGGATCCGAACCTCGACCGCGACGCGGTCTGGACGACGCCGCCGGGCGCCGAGCGGCGGATCGCCAGGGGCGGCCCGCTCTGGCCGCGCCTGGACGCCGAACGGGGCGGCGCCGGGGCCGCTACCGGCGGCGCCCGAAGGAAGGAGCAGCGGACGATGAACGACAGGGAACAGCGGGACGGGGCCGGTACGGCGCCGGCGGCCGCCTCCGGCTCCGCCGCGGCCGCCGGGTCCGCTCCGGCCGCCACCGGCGCGGGCGCGGAGACGGCCGCCCCCGCGCCTCCCGGGACGCCGCGGATTTCGATAGAGGAGTTCGCGAAGGTCGAGCTCCGGGTCGGGCGCGTCGTGACCGCCGAGGCGGTGCGGAAGTCGAAGAAGCTGGTGCGCCTGGAGATCGACGACGGCGGCGGCGTGCGGCAGGTCGTCGCCGGGCTCGCCAGGGCCTACGAACCGGAGACGCTCGCGGGCCGGCACGTCGTCTTCGTGGCGAACCTGCAGCCGGCGAAGCTGATGGGCATCGAGTCGAACGGCATGGTCCTCGCGGCCCTCGCCGCGGACGGCCAGCCGGTGCTGCTGACCCCGGACGATCCGCAACGGGCCCCGGCGGGATCGGCTGTTCGATGAGCGGTTCGCGCGCCGGGCGCCTGTCCGGTAGCCCGCGGGGGCGGCCGTCCCGATGATCGATTCGCACTGCCATCTGGCCGACGAGCAGTTCGCCGCCGATCTCGGCGCGGTGGTGGCGCGAGCCCGCGAGGCCGGGGTCGAGGGCGCGCTCTGCATCCTCGACGCGTTGCACGACGGCGAGGCGGGCCGCGCCGATCGCGTGGCCGAGGCGTGGCCGGACGTTGCCTTCGCGGTCGGCGTCCATCCGCACCAAGCCGGCGCCGTCGGTGACGCGGCCGGCGGGCTCGACGGCGTCGCGCCGCTCGTGCGCCGGGCGGTCGCCGCGCGGGCCGGCGCCTGCGCGATCGGCGAGATCGGACTCGACTACCACTACGACTTCGCGCCGCGCGGCACGCAGATCGAGGTCTTCCGCCGCCAGATCGCCCTGGCCCGCGCGCTGGGCCGGCCGGTCGTGATCCACACCCGCGAGGCGGACGACGACACCGTCGACGCCTTGCGCGCCGAGGGGGGCGGCGACGCGGCCGGGGTGTTCCACTGCTTCGCAGGCGACGCCGCGTTCGCCCGCCGCGCCCTGGATCTGGGTTTCCACGTGTCGTTCTCCGGCATCGTCACCTTCCGCAACGCGGCGGCGGTGCGCGAGGCGGCCGCGCTCGTCCCCGCGGACCGGCTGCTCGCGGAGACGGACGCGCCGTATCTGTCGCCCGTGCCGTACCGCGGCCGGCGCAACGAGCCGGCCCGCGTGGCGCAGGTGATCGACACCTCGCCGAGGTCCGCGGCGCGAGCCGCGAGGAGATCGTCGAGACGACCCGGCGCTCGTACCGGCGGCTGTTCGCGGGTCGCTCGACGGGGTGAGCGCGGTTCGGCGCCGGACGTCGTCGAGTCGCTCCGGCGCTCCGCCCCCGGCTGTTTCCGCGGGTCGCTCGACCGGGTGAGCGCCGTCCCCGTCGTTGCCTCCGGCCCTGTTCCGGCCGTGTCCACCGGTGCGTGCCCGCGTTGACGCATGCCGCGCAGGTGTGGTCTGATTCTCGTCGCGTGAGTCCTGCTGTCAATTCGTCGGCGCCGCCGGATCTCGCCCGCATCTTCGAGCCGATCCGGGCCGATCTCGACGCCGTCGAGCACGCCTGCGCCACCTGCGTTCGATCCCATGCGGCGGCCGACGTTCCGGGGACGGCGCCCCGCGCCGAGCACGTCGTCGACAAGGTGATCCCCCGGATGGCGCGCTACATCCAGGCGAGCGGCGGCAAGCGGGTCCGGCCGGCGCTGCTGCTGATGGCGGCGCGCCTCGCCGGCTACACCGGCGAGCGGGCCATCCTCTACGCGGCGGCGGTGGAGTTCATCCACACCGCGACGCTCGTCCACGACGACATCATCGACGAATCCGACCTCCGCCGCGGCCGGCTCGCCGCGCGCTCCCGGTGGGGCAACGACAAGACCGTCCTGCTGGGCGACTACCTCTACATCAGCTCGATGAAGATGGCGCTCACCTTCGACGACGCGATCCCGGTGGTGCGGCTGCTGTGCGACGTGACCCGCCGGATGATCGAAGGGGAGCTGTACCAGTTGACGAAGGCGGGGGACGTCGACGTCGCGGAGGACGAGTACTTCGAGATCATCCGGCGCAAGACCGCGTATCTGTTCGGCGGCGCGGCCGAGATCGGCGCCATGCTCGGCGCGCTGGACGGCGAGCGGCGCGCCGCGCTCCGCGAGTACGGGTTCAACCTCGGCATGGCGTTCCAGCTCGTCGACGACCTGCTCGACTTCACCGCCGACCAGGAGGCGCTCGGCAAGCCGGTGGGGCAGGATCTGCGCGAAGGAAAGGTCACGCTGGCCGCGATCCGCCTGCTCGACCGGGAGGGCGCGGACGGTCGCGCGCGCGAGATCGTCCGCGCCGCGGTGGAGTCCGGCGGCATCGGCCTGCGCGACTGGCGCGAGCTGGGCATCCTGTTGCGCGAGCATCGCGCGACGGACTACGCCTATGACAAGGCCGTCGAGCACGCGGCGGCGGCCCGCGGCCGTCTCACCGCGTTTCCACCTTCCGCCGAGCGCGATGCGCTGCTCGCCCTGCCGGATTACGTGCTGGCCCGCGATCGCTGACGAGCGCGATGCGCCGCCGGAGTGCGTGCCGGCCCGCGCTCCCGGGTCACGGCCGGCCGGACGGTCCGGGATCGAAAGGTTCGGGCGCAGCCTTCGATGTCCGCCGCCGGGCGCTCGCCCGGCGCGCGCCGTGACCGCGGGCGATCGAAGGGTCCGGGCGTAGCCGGCGATGCCTGCCGACCCGGGGCCCGACCTGACGCTCGACGAGGCGCGGGTCCGCGTCGCCCGCCTGCGCGTCGAATTGCGGCGTCACGAGCATCTCTACTACGTCCTCGACGACCCGCGGATCAGCGACGCCGAGTTCGACGCGCTGCTGCGGGAGCTGCAGCGGCTCGAAGCGCGGCACCCGGTCCTGATCACGCCCGATTCCCCGTCGCAGCGGGTTGGGGGCGCGCCGCGGGACGGGATGGAGAAAGCGGCCCACTCGTCCGCGATGCTCAGTCTCGACAACGCGTTCGACGACGGCGAACTGGCGGACTTCGACCGGCGGGCGCGGGAGCTGGCCGGCGCCGACGTGCTGGACTACGTCGGCGAGCTGAAGCTGGACGGTCTCTCCCTGGCCGTGCGGTTCGGCGCCGCGGACGCGGGCAGCCGCCTGGAGCTGGCGTTGACCCGCGGCGACGGGGTGGATGGCGAGGTCGTCACCCCGAACGCCCGCACCCTCCGCTCGTTGCCGCTGTCGATTCCGGCTTCCGAGCTCGACGCGCACGGCGTCCCGGCCGGGTTCGAAGTGCGCGGCGAGGTCGTGATGCCGGCCGCGGCGTTCGCGGCGCTCAACGCCCGGCAGCGCGCGGACGGGAAGCCCCTGTTCAGGAATCCCCGCAACGCCGCGGCCGGGTCGCTGCGGATGCTGGACGCGGCGGTCACCGCTTCCCGCCGTCTCGACTTCTATCCGTACCTGCTCGTCGCGGCGGGGCAGCCGGTCTTCCCCTCCCACTGGGAGTCGCTGGAGGCGCTCGCGGCGCTCGGCTTCAAGGTGAACCCGGTCCGCGAACGTCTGCGCGGCGTCGACGGCCTGCGCCGGTTCCGGGACACCTGGTTGCCGCGGCGCGGGGAGTTGCCGTACGAGATCGACGGCCTGGTGTTCAAGGTGGACGCCGTCGACCTGCAGCGGCGTCTCGGCGCGACGTCGAAGTCGCCGCGCTGGGCGATCGCCTGCAAGCCGGCGGCGCAACAGGTGGAGACGGTGGTCGAAGGCGTCGACGTGCAGGTGGGGCGCACCGGGGCGGTGACCCCCCGCGCCCGGCTGCGTCCGGTCGAGGTGGGCGGCGTGACGGTGTCGCGCGCGACCCTGCACAACGAAGACGAGATCGCGCGCCTCGGGCTGCGGATTGGCGACACGGTGCTGGTGGAGCGGAGCGGCGACGTGATTCCCAAGGTCGTGCGGGTCGTCCGCGAGGGGGCGGAACGCCGGCCCTTCGTGATGCCGTCGCACTGCCCGGCGTGCGGGTCCCCGGTCGTGCGCGCCGCGGGCGAGGCGGTGGCGCGCTGCGTCAACGCCAGTTGCAGCGCGCGGCTGAAGGAATCGATCCTGCACTTCGCGCGCCGCACCGCGATGGACGTCGACGGGATGGGCGAGTGGCTGGTGGATGCGCTCGTCGACGGCGGCTTCGTGAAGGACCTGGCGGATCTGTACGAGCTGCGGGTGGAGCGGCTGGCCGATCTCACCAAGGAGACGAAGGTGAGCCCGGCGCGGCTCGGGGAGAAGTCCGCGGCCAGGGTCCTGGCGGGGCTGGAGCGCTCGAAGGAGGTCCCGCTCGGCCGTCTGGTGTTCGGGCTCGGAATTCGCCACGTCGGAGAGCGGACGGCGGCGCTGCTGGCGGATCATTTCCGGAGCCTGGACCGGATCGCGGCCGCGTCGGCCGACGAGCTGGAGCAGGTGGAGGAGGTCGGCCCCCGCATCGCGGAGTCGATCCGGACGTTCTTCGCGTCCGCCCGGAACCGCGAGCTGCTCGAGCGGCTGCGCGCGCACGGACTGCGTTTCGGCGCCGAAGCCGGGGATCCGGAACGCCCCCGGCCGCTCGCCGGCAAGGTGTTCGTCCTCACCGGAACGCTGGCCGGCATGAGCCGCGACGAGGCGAAAGCGCGCATCCGGGAGGCCGGCGGCAAGGTGAGCGGGTCGGTCAGCCGCAACACGCACCACGTCGTGGCCGGGGAAAACCCCGGCTCCAAGCTGCGGAAGGCGGAGCAGCTCGGCGTCCGGGTGATCGACGAGGCCGGCCTCCGCGCGCTGCTGACCGGCTGACGGCGTTTCGGCGCGCGCTGGCGGCGAGGTCGCGCCGGGAAGAAACTGGCCGCGGGATCTTCAACCCACGCGGGGTGCGCGGATCAGCCCGTCCAGCGCAGCCGGACCACATCTTCGCGCAGGTGCCGTCGGCTGGCCGTCGCGATCCGCGTCCTGAACAAGTCGATGGCCGTCAGTTCGTAGCCAAGGGACCGGGCCAGATCGCCCAGGATCCGCCCGGTCCGGATCATGACCCGCAGGTACGACGCCTGGTCTCCGACGACGTACGCAAGTCTCGCGCCGGGCCGCAGTCTGCTCCGGAGGCCGGCCAGATGGCGCACCATGCCGCCGAAGTACAGTTTCGTGACTCGCGCGTACTGGCGTTCGAAACCCGACGTCCTGCCCTGTTCGATCCGACGCTTTTCGATGAGGCGCGCGATGCGCTGAATGCCCTCGTGTTCGGCGACCAGGGCGTCGTCGGCGTCCGTCTTGTACACGCCTCGCGTATTGGATCGGACGAGTTCCTGTTTCAGGCCTCGCAGCTCCCGCTTGTCCCGGACGAAGCCGAGCAGCACGCTTTCGAGCCGCGTCGTCCGCGTGTAGTCCTTTTCGTTGGGATACGGCGGGGAGGTAATGACCGCGTCGATGGACGACGGCTCCAGGATCTCCTCCAACCTGCGCGCGTCGGCAAGGTGGACGGCGGCTTCGGTCCCGGCCTGTTTCCGCAGATTCGCGAGGTCGTTGCCCATCGTTCTGACGCGGTTCAACCACGGGCCGACGACCGGCGCGTCTTCCCGAATTCGCCCGACACCGACCTCCGGGCCGAAATGCAGGTTGCCGATTCCTGAAACCAGCGCCGCGGCGAGCGCGAGTCGCTCGTGAGCGTACACCGTGTCGTCGCGGTGCCGCTCCAGGGCGTCGAGCAGGAGCAGCGTCTTGTGGAGCGGCAGCGGGCTGATCGAGTTCTTCAGCAGAAGGCTCAAACGGTCGGGTGGCAACGTCCGCAACTCCGCGGTTGGAGACTCGTCCGCCTGGAACAGAGGCGCCGGTCCGCGGTCGCCGAGTCCCTGATCCTGGAGCCGATCGAGCGCGAGGCCGGCGATCCGCCTGGCGTGGGAAACAAGCGCGTCGGAATCGACGTTCCAGTTCAGCTTGGTGCGGCTCGCGAAGCCGGCCACCGGATTGCGCTCGATTCCGACGCTCGGAATGCCGAGCTTCTTGCACTCGACCAGCGTCGTTCCCGTACCGCAGAACGGATCCAGCACCCTCTGCGTCGAATCGACGCGGAACTCTTCGAGGTAGTCGCGCACCAGATGCGACGGGAATGACAGAACGAAGCGGTACCAGTCGTGAACGGCCCGATCTTCGGGCCTGAGCCGGTTCCGTTCCGGAGTGCTTCCGGCGCCGGCCGTCGTATTGCCCTGGATGAATTCCAGGTACTTGCGCTGCGCTTCCATGACTCGATCAGGACGACCGAATCAGTTTGGCATGCCCGAGGTGCAGTCAGAGGTCGGCATGGTCATACCGGCTGCCGGTCCTGCGCGCAGCCAGTTCTGCGCAGACGCATCGTCATGACAGCAACCGCAGGACTCCGACGGGCAGATCCGCACCGGCGGCCGCGTGCTGTGACGACGCATCGTCATGACAGCCAGCCGCAGGCCCCCGACGGCCAGCGCCCCGATGACCAGCGCGGTCCCGACCACCCATTTTGATGAGCCGGGTTTCCATGCGGGCTTCCTGCGCGACCTCGACCACCGCGACCGCGATCTTCTCGCTGGCGCCGGCCGCCGTCAACGCCTTCGCCGCCGCGTGGGTTTCGAACGGCACGATCGGCAGCATATCATGCGGGCGAGAGACGTCGAGATCGCCTGCGCGGGCCGATCGGGGGTTGTCCGGCCCGCCGTCAGGCGGCACAATAGCGCCAGCGGGTCCGTGCTGCGGAAGCGTGGACGCAACGGACGCCGTCCAGGCGGACGCAGGGGGAGGGCGACATGACCACGACGCGGCGCACGATCGGCGGGTACGCGGCGGCGGCGCTCCTGGCGGCGGGTCTCGCGGCGTCCGGTCTGCCCGCGGCGGCTCGGGGCGACGACCTCAGCGGCGTCGTGACCAGCGCGGCCGGTCCCGAGGCCGGGGTCTGGGTCGTCGCCGAGACGCAGGACTTCGACACCGGCTTCCGGAAGATCGTCGTGACCGACGGCGACGGCCGGTTCCTGGTGCCGGACCTTCCGGATGCGTCCTACGAGGTGTGGGTGCGCGGCTACGGCCTGGCCGACTCGGAGAAGACCCCCGCCCGGCCCGGCGACGATCTCGCCCTGACCGCCACGGCGGCCGCTTCGCCGCACGAGGCGGCGCAGATCTATCCGGCCAACTACTGGTACTCGCTGCTCGAGGTGCCGCCGGCCGGCGACTTTCCGGGCACCGGGCCGCGCGGCAACGGCATTGGCGTCGCCATGCGGACCCAGGCCGACTGGGTCGACCGGCTGAAGGACGGCTGCCAGCTCTGCCACCAGCTCGGGAACAAGGCGACGCGCGAGATGCCGATGCTCGACCTCGACGACTTCGACTCGTCCGTCGACGCCTGGGAGTACCGCATCCGGGCCGGCGGGGCGGGCCCGGCGATGGCGGCCGAGATCAACCGGATGGGCCGGCCGCGGGCGCTCCGGTTGTACGCGGACTGGAGCGACCGGATCGCCGCCGGCGAGCTGCCGCCGGTTCCGCCGCGCCCGCGGGGGCGGGAGCGCGGCCTCGTCCTCAGCATGTGGAAGTGGGGTCATCCGCGCGGCATGGTCCACGACGAGATCGCCACCGACAAGCGCAACCCGACGCGCAACGCGAACGGACCGATCTACGGCGTCGGCGGCGCGGGGCTGGTGATCACCGATCCGCGCACCCACCGGTCGGTCCGCATGGACCTGCCGACCCGCGTCGAGCGGCCGCGGCGCAGCGACTCCTACCAGGGCTCGTCGACGGCGATCCCGTCCCTACTACTGGGGCGACGAGCCGGTCGGCATTCAGAGCCGGAGCGCCCACAACCCGATGCTGGACGAGAAGGGCCGCCTCTGGATCACGCAGGCGGTCCGGCCGAACGACGTGCCCGCCTGGTGTCTGGATGGGTCGGATCACCCGTCCGCGCGCTACTACCCGATCCGGCACCGCGCCGAGTCGCGGCAGTTGTCGTACTACGACCCGGAAACCGGCGGGTTCGAGCTGATCGACACCTGCTACTTCACCCACCACCTGCAGTTCGCCGACGACGAGGACGACACGCTCTGGCTGAGCGGTTCGACCGAGGCGATCGGGTGGCTGAACACCCGGCTGTACGACGAGACCGGCGACGAGCGGGCGGCGCAGGGCTGGTGCCCGACCGTCATCGACACCAACGGCGACGGGCGCATCACGAAGCCGTGGAACGAGCCGGACTGGAACGGGGAGGTCGAGATCGACCCGGCGCGGGACACGCGGATCGGGAGCCTGGACAAGTTCAAGCGCGCCTACGGCGTGATTCCGCACCCGGACGGATCGGTCTGGATCACGCGGCGCTTCGACGTGCCGGGCCGGCTGATCCGGCTCGACCCTGGCGACAATCCGCCCGAGACCTGCATCTCGGAGGTCTACGAGCCGCCCTACGATCCGGACGGCGACCCGCACGCGTGGGGCTTCGGTCCGCGGGGCATCGACGTCGACCGCAACGGGCTGATCTGGACGGCGCTCGGGGGCAGCGGGCACCTGGCCAGCTTCGACCGCGGCAAGTGCGCGGTGCGGAACGGGCCGGCCGCCACCGGCCAGCACTGCCGCGAGGGATGGACGCTGTATCCGACCCCCGGCCCGAAGCTGAAGGGGGTCGAGGGCTCGGCGAACGCCGACTACCACTACTACAACTGGGTCGACCAGTTCGACACGCTGGGCCTCGGCCCGAACGTGCCGATCGCCACCGGCACGACGTCGGACGCGCTGCTCGCGCTCGATCCGGAGAGCGGCGAATGGGTGGTCCTGCGCGTGCCGTATCCGCTCGGCTTCTACAGCCGGGGCCTCGACGGCCGCATCGACGATCCGGACGCCGGGTGGAAGGGGCGCGGCGTCTGGTCGAGCTTCAACACCGGGTCGCCGTTCCACCTCGAAGGAGGCAAGGGGGCGACGAGCGAGATCGTCCGGTTCCAGTTGCGGCCGCATCCGCTGGCGAACTGAACGAGGCGGCACGGAGGACGACGCGCATGACGGAGCGAAGACGCCGGGGGGTGACGATGCGATCCGCGGGATGCGTGTGCGGGCTGGTCCTGGCGCTGTCTGCCGGCAGCCCGCCGGCCGCCGCGAACGACGGTTCCCTGGTCGAGGCGGCCAGGGTGCGCGACGCCGAGGCGGTCGACGCGCTGCTGGAAGCGTCCGCCGACGTGAACGCGGCCGCCCCCGACGGGGCGACGGCGCTGCACTGGGCGGCGTACCACGATGCGCTGCCGCTGGCCGGGCGGCTGCTCGCCGCCGGGGCGGACGTCGACGCCGCCAACGACTACGGGGTGACGCCGCTGTCGCTCGCCTGCGACAACGGGTCCGCGGCGCTGGTGGCGCGGTTGCTGGAGGCCGGGGCCGACCCGGACGCCGCCCGCTCAACGGGGGAGACGCCGCTGATGACGTGCGCGCGGACCGGCAGCGTCGCGGCGGTGCGCGCGCTGCTCGCCGCCGGCGCGAACCCGTCCGCCGCCGAGGCGTGGCAGGGGCAGACGGCGCTGATGTGGGCGGCGGCCGAGGGGCACGCGCCGATCGCGCGGGCGCTCGTCGAGAGCGGCGCCGACGTCCGCGCCCGCACCGCGGGCGGATTCACGGCGCTGCTGATCGCGGCGCGCGAGGACGAGCCGGAGCTGGTCCGCCTGCTGCTCGAGGCGGGCGCCGACGTGAACGCCGCGGCGCCGGACGGCGCCACCCCGCTGCTTGTCGCCACGGTCCGCGGACACACCCGGCTGGCGGTGTTCCTGCTGGCGCAGGGCGCCGACCCGAACGCCGGCGAGGCCGGCTACACGCCGCTGCACTGGGCGGCCGGCTCGTGGCATACCGAGCTGACCGGCAGCCTGCGGGGCATCGAAACGACGCGCGACGAGGAATGGCGCGCGCTCAACGGGCTGCCGGACGGCAAGCTGGCGCTGGTCGAGGCGCTGCTCGCGCACGGCGCCGACCCCGACGCGCGGCTCGCCGAGAATCCGCCGCAGTTCGGCTTCGCGAGTCTTCGTTTTCGGGTGAGCCTGATCGGCGCGACGCCGTTCCTGCTGGCCGCCATGGACGCCGACGTCGAGGTGCTGGAAGCCCTCGCCGCGGCCGGCGCCGACACCCGGCTGGCGACCGACGAGGGCACCACGCCGCTGATGGTGGCGTCCGGCCTGGGGCGCGTGCCGGCCGAGACGCGGGTGACCGAGGCGGAGACGCTCGACGCGATGCGGTTCATCCTGGATCTGGGCGCCGAGGTCGACGCCGTCAACGCCGCCGGCCGGTCGGCGCTGCACGGGGCGGCGCACGTCCGCTCGGACGCGGCGGTACAGCTTCTCGTCGACCACGGCGCGGCGGTGCGCGTCGCCGATCAGCGCGGCATCACGCCGTTGATGATCGCGGAAGGGGGCGGGCACATCCTGCTGCCGGGGCTCGGGGGCGGGAGCACCGCCGAACTGCTGCGGGCGCTCGGCGCCGCCGAGACGACGCCGTCGAGCTTCATCGACGCTTTCAACCAGGGGCCGATCCGCTGACGATCCGCACGGATCCGGCGGCGGCAGGGATTGCGGGGCGCCGCCGGTGGACGGCGCGACCACGCCGGGGGGCGACGATGACGAGCCGTGTGAGGCGGACCGGGCCGGCGGCGGTGTTCGGGGCGGGGCTTGCGTTTGCCTTGTGCGCTACGGCGGCGCAGGCGTCCGGTGCGCCGCCGGCGGCGCCCGGCGTCTCGACGTGGCGGGCGGTGTTGGACCGCTACTGCGTCACCTGCCACAACGAGCGTCTGCTGACGGGGAACCTCGCCCTCGACGGTGTCGACGTCGAGCGCGTCGGCGCGGACGCGGAGGTGTGGGAGAAGGTCCTCCGGAAGCTGCGCACGCAGGCGATGCCGCCGCCGCGCCGGCCGCGGCCGGACGCGGAGACCTACGGCGCGTTCGCGGCGTGGCTGGAGACGGCCCTCGACCGGGCCGCGGCGGACGATCCGAATCCCGGGCGGCCGGCCATCCACCGTCTCAACCGGCTGGAGTACGCCAACGCCGTCCGCGATCTGCTCCACCTGGAGATCGACGGCCGGGCGCTGCTGCCGGCCGACGATCTGGCCTACGGCTTCGACAACAACGCCGACGTCCTGACCGTGGCGCCGGGGCTGCTGGAGCGCTACATGTCGGCGGCGCGCCGGATCAGCCGGCTGGCGGTGGGCGACCCGGCCATCGAGGCCGACGCGGTGCGCTACCCGCTGTCCTCGCTGCTGGCGCAGGACGACCGCATGAGCGAGGACCTGCCGTTCGGCTCGCGCGGCGGGGCCGCGGTCCGGCACCATTTCCCGCTCGACGGCGAATACCTCGTCCGCATCGGGCTGCAGGGCAACCGGCGGGAGCCGCAGGAGATCGACGTCCGCGTCGACGGGGTGCGCCGCGCGCTGCTGCGGGTCGGCCACTGGCCGGAGGGCGCGGACCCCGGCGTAGCGCCGCAACCCGGCGAGTTGTTGCGGGTCCGCTTGCCGGTCCGCGCCGGCACCCGCGTGGTGAGCGTGTCGTTCACGAAGCGGACGGCGGTGACCGAGGGGCTGGCCCCGCGCCGCCTGCCGCTCTGGACCTTCTCCACCGGGCGCGGCTTCGTGCGGCGGATGGCGCTCGAAAGCGTGGAGATCGAGGGCCCCTTCAGTCCCGACACGCTCGGCCGCGGGCCCGATGGCGAAGGGGAGGCGGCCAGCCGGCGGCGCATCTTCGTCTGCCGTCCGGCGCTGCCGGCGGACGAGGAGCCGTGCGCCGACGAGATCCTCGGGACGCTGGCGCGGCGCGCGTTCCGCCGGCCGGTGACGGCGCCCGACCTGGAGGTGCTGCGCGGCTTCTACGCCGAGGGGCGCGGCGAAGGGGGCTTCGAGGCGGGCATCCAGCGGGCGCTGGAGAGCATCCTGGTCGACCCGGAGTTCCTGTTCCGCATCGAACGCGATCCGCCCGGCGCCGCCCCGGCGGCCCCCTACCGCCTCAGCGGCGTCGAGCTGGCGTCGCGCCTGTCGTTCTTCCTCTGGAGCAGCATCCCCGACGACGAGCTCCTCGCCGCGGCGGAGGCCGGCCGGCTGAGCGACCCGGCGGCGCTGGAGCGGCAGGTGCGGCGGATGCTCGCCGACGAACGGGCGGGCGTGCTGGTGTCGAGCTTCGCCGCGCAGTGGCTGCACCTGCGCCGCATGCGCACGGTGACCCCCGACGTCAACGCCTTCCCCGGGTTCGACGAGAACCTGCGCGCGGCCCTGGTCCGCGAGACGGAGCTGTTCCTGGAAAGCCAGATCCGGGAGGACCGGAGCGTGGCCGGCCTGCTCGACGCGGACTACACGTTCGTCAACGAGCGGCTCGCCCGGCACTACGGGATCCCGAACGTCTACGGCTCCCGCTTCCGGCGCGTGGCCCTGCCCGGCGCGGAGCGCCGCGGCCTGCTCGGCCACGGCAGCATCCTGACCGTGACGTCGCTGGCTACCCGGACGTCGCCGGTGGTCCGCGGCAAGTGGGTGCTCGAGAACGTCCTCGGCACGCCGCCTCCGCCTCCGCCGCCCGACGTGCCGGACCTGCCGGAGCGGGCCGGCGGCGGGCCGGCGGCGTCGTTGCGCGCGCGGCTCGAAGCGCACCGCGCCAACCCGGTCTGCTCCAACTGCCACGCGCGCATGGACCCGCTCGGCTTCGCCCTCGAGAACTTCGACGCGGTCGGCAGGTGGCGCGACGCCGACGCGTCGGGCGCGCCGATCGACCCCTCCGGCGTGCTGCCCGACGGGACGGCGTTCGCGGGCTTCCCCGGCCTGCGGAACGTCCTGCTGGAGCGGCGCGCGGAGTTCGTCGCCACGGTGACGGAGAAGCTGCTGACCTACGCCCTCGGGCGCGGGTTGGCGCACTACGACCGGCCGGTCGTCCGCGCCGTCGTGCGCGGGGCGGCGGCGGACGACCACCGCTGGTCGTCGCTGATCCTCGGCGTCGTCCGGAGCCTTCCGTTTCAGATGAGGAGAGCGGAATCATGATCATCACGAAGAAGACGCTGCCCCGCCGCACCGTGCTGCGCGGACTGGGGACCGCGGTGGCGCTGCCGCTGCTCGACGGGATGGTGCCGGCGCTCACCGCGCTCGGCCGGACGGCGGCCCGGCCGAAGCCGCGCCTCGGGTTCGTCTACGTGCCGCACGGGGCCGTGATGCGGAACTGGACCCCGCCCACCGACGGCGCCGGCTTCGAGTTCACGCCGATCCTGAAACCGCTGGAGCCGTTCCGCGACCGCCTCGTCGTGCTGTCCGGCCTCGATCACGCCCCGGCGGCGCAGATGCCGGGGGATCCGGCGGGGGGCCACGGGCGGATCACCGGCGCGTTCCTGACCGGCGTGCACGCCAAGCCGACCGAGGGCGCCGACTTCGAGGCGGGCCGTTCGGTCGACCAGATCGCGGCGGCGCAGCTCGGCCGGCGGACGCAGCTCGCCTCGCTGGAGGTGGGCATCGGCCTGCCGGAGTTCGGCGGCGCCTGCGACGCCGGCTTCAGTTGCGCCTACGTCAGCACCCTCTCCTGGAGCACGCCGACCACCCCGCTGCCGATGGAGAGCAATCCGCGCGCGCTCTTCGAACGGCTGTTCGGCGACGGGACGAGCACCGACCCGGCGGCGCGGCGCGCGCGGCGGCGCAAGGACCGCAGCATCCTCGACGCGGTGACCCGCAAGGTGGCGCGCCTGCAGGAGGGGCTGGGGGCGGCGGACCGCGCCAAGCTGACCGACTACCTGGCCGCGGTGCGCGACGTCGAGCGCCGCATCCAGCGGGCGGAAGCGGAGGCGGACCGCGAGCTGCCGGTGGTGGAACGGCCGTCGGCGAGCATCCCGGCTTCGTTCGACGAGTACGTGAAGGTGATGTTCGACCTGCAGGTGCTCGCCTACCAGGCCGACCTGACCCGCGTCGTCACGTTCCTGATGACCCCGGAGCTGACCGCGCAGACCTACCCGCAGATCGGCGTGCCGGATCCGCACCACGCGCTCTCGCACCACGAGAACCGGCCGGAGAGCCTGGAGAAGCTGACCAAGGTGGGCGCCTACCACGCGTCGCTCTTCGCCGGGTACCTCGACCGGCTGCGGGCGACCCCCGATGGCGACGGCACCCTGCTGGACCAGGTGGCGATCCTGTACGGCAGCGGGATGAGCAACAGCAACCTGCACAACATCCAGAAGCTGCCGATCCTGGTCGCCGGCGGCGCCGCGGGCCGGCTCCGGGGGAACCGCCACCTGCGGTACGCCGACGGTACGCCGCTGACCAACCTGTACCTGACGCTGCTCGGCATGGTGGACGTACCCGAGGAGCGCTTCGGCGACAGCACCGGGACGCTGCGGTACCTGACGGACGTGTGAGCCGGACCGGGGGAGGTCGGAACCAGGGAGCGAAGATGACTTCATGCAACGGTGTGCGTGCGCGGTTGTCGGCGGCGGCCGTGGCGTTGGCGGCGGTCGCGGCAGGCGTGGTCCCGACGGCCGCCGCGCAGGGGCGGACCACCCGGCAGGGCGAGCCGCCGAACGTCACGGCGGGCGGGACCGACTGGACGAGCCACAACCTCGACCTCGCCAACAGCCGCTACTCGGAGCTGGACGAGATACGCGTCGAGACGGTCGGACGACTGGCCGAGCGGTGGTCCTACCGGGTGGCGGCGGGGATCGACGTCAGCCAGGTGACGCCGCTGGTGGTCGACGGCGTGATGTACTTCCACGCCGGCGCCGCCGTGGTCGCCGTCAACGCGGTCACCGGCGAGGAGGTCTGGACCCTCGAGCTGGACGAGGCGCGCCGCAACCGCGTCCGCGGGCCGACCTGGGCGGAAGGGAAGATCTACTCCTACAACGGTCCGAACCTGGTCGCGGCCGACGCGAAGACCGGCGAGCTGGTCGCGTCGTACGGCGACGGCGGCGTCCTGCCGGTGGTCGGGCTGGCGCTGCAGGCCAAGTATCCCGACACCTATCCGCCGACCCTCGACCCGCACACCCTCGGCTACCGGATCACCGCCGCGCCGGCCTACCACGACGGCACGCTCTACGTCGGCGCCGCGCTCTCCGAAGGGCACATTCCGGGCGGTCTGGTGATCGCCACCGACGCCGAAACCGGGGCCGTCGAGTGGGTGTTCAACACCATCCCGCAACGCCCGCGGGACGACGGCTGGGAGATCGCGCGCGACACGTGGGGCGACGGCCAGCGCGCCGGCGGCGGCGTCTGGACGCAGCCGGCCATCGACCTCGACCTCGGCCTGATCTACTTCAACACCGGCAACCCGTCGCCGGACTACGACGGATCGGCGCGGCCGGGGGCCAACCTGTTCACCAACGCCACCGTCGCCCTCGACCTGGAGACCGGCGCGCTGCGCTGGTACTACCAGGCGATCCACCACGACCTGTGGGACTGGGACCACGTCACCGGCCCGGTGCTCTTCGACGTCGCGGGCGCCGACGGCGAAACGATCCGGGGCGTCGGCGCGGCCGGCAAGAACTGCCTGCTCTACCTCTGGAACCGGGAGACCGGCGAGCCGATCAACCCGATGGTGGAGACGCCGGTGCCGACCGCGACCAACGTGCCGGGCGAGGTGGTCTATCCGACCCAGCCGATCCCCTACAACGCCCGCGGCGTGCCGATGACGCCGTTCTGCGCGACGTACGTGCACCTCGACGACCCGGAGCTGCAGGCGCGGAGCCGGCCGATGTACACGCCGTACTCCGTCGAGGAGCACCTGATCGTCGCCCACGGCGGATCGAGCTTCGGCTCGCCCGCGTTCAGCCCGCGCACCGGGCTGCTCTACGTCACCGGCAAGAACGCCGCGGTCTCGATGATCGTCCGGCCGCTCGGCGACAGCCTGGAGCCGGGGCCGCACGGCGACGGCCACAGCGCCAACTTCGAGGAGCTGAGCCGCATCCCCGCCTACACGCCGACCACCACCCTGACCGCCTACGAGCCGGCCAGCGGGGAAGAGGCGTGGCAGCAGGTGTTCCCCGCGCTCGGTCCCATCGGCGCGAGCGGCAATCTGGCGACGGCGGGCGACCTCGTGTTCCAGGGCGCGGACGACGGCGCGTTCTACGCGTTCCACGCCGCGACCGGCGAGCGGCTGTTCCGCCACCAGGCGCCGCGCCCCATCCGGTCGAGCCCGATGACCTACCGGGTGAACGGCAGGCAGTACGTCACGGTGATCGCGACCGACACGATCCTGACCTTCGCGCTGCCGTAGGGGTCGGGACGGCGGCGTCCGGCGAGCGGCCGATACTCGTATACTGGAGAGCATGGACGGGCTGGGAGCACCAAGCTCGACGCTCTTCCGAGCCGCTGTGCATGGCCCCACGCCGACGACCGGACGCGCCAGCGCACGCCGCGAGCTACGACCCGTTGCGCCGTCCGCCGGTCGCGGGTTGCCCCGGGGGCATCGATGAGGACATGAACGCATGAAGGTCCTTCGGGTTCGTCATCACGACTCGGAGATCCACGTCAGCTTCAGGCTGAACCGGTTCATCACCGACTGGCCGTCGGCGCAGTCGAGGTTCATCGGCGGCATCGCCGACGGGTTTCGTGGATGGGTCCCGATCGCCCCGCGGAACTTCAGCGTGACTCCGGCCTTTGCACTGGAAGACCTGCGGTGCAAGTGCCGGCTCTTCGGCGGCCAGTGCGAGATCGTTCTGGCGCCCGAGGTACTGCAGCTCGATTTCGAGAACGTGAAACGGGAAGCTCGGCCCGTCGTTCTGGAAACGGTTCGAAGAGCGTCGGAATGGCTGGCCGGCGCTCTGGGAGACCACGGCCGGGACCTGTTGTCGTTCTGGACGTTTGCGCACCTGGAGGCGTTGGAAGCGGACGCCGCGGATGCGTACCTCGGCCAGTTCATGCCGGCGGAAGCCGATGACTTGATGCGATCCGAACCGGACGTGAAGTACCTGCCGTCCAGCCGCACCCTGTTGTCGAGAGAAGCGGAAGGGTGGTTGTTGGAGCGGGTGATCGAAAAATCGCTGTCGATCGACAACGCCGTGTTCGTGGACACGCGGGTTCGCGTGCAGTCGCCAGATCCCGCGAGATTCGACGATCAGATGCGGCTGCTTGACCGCGTCGAGAAGCTGGCGGATCGCGCGGTCGGACTCGATTGCGAGGAGGCGTGAAATGACGTCAATCGGGAACATCTCCGCACGCGATTTCCAGAGTCGTCCGCGGATTTCGTCGGAAGACGTTGCGCGGTTTCTGGCGGGTGGCGCCGCATACAAAACGCTGGGCGCCGAACCACGTATCCGGGCGCCCTGGAGCGATCCGAATGCGGAAATGGATCCGCTCGTCGTCCAGACACCGGCGCGGAGACTCTTGGGGGCATTCGGGAGGGCTACGAACGCGCCGTCTTCGGGTGGACCGAGCACGGACGATGCGTACCGGCAGTTCCACGTACCGGAGCCAGGCTGGCTCGCGGACGCCCTGGCGGCGCTGGCGGAGGTCGACGACGAAATCGCGGAGGAAGAACTTCCGCAAGTCAGCGACGCCACGAAGGCGGAGGCGGAGAGAATCATCAGGGCTCTGGAGGGGCGCTCGCCGGCGCCGACCGTCTACCCTACGCAGGACGCCGAAATCGCCCTGCATTTCAAGGCGCCCGGCCGGACGGGCACCGTCGTCATCCTGTTGAGCGACGGCGTGCGGGCGGACTGCCATGCGTACGTCGGTGGCACGAGCCGGCGCGCCCACTATGACACTTCCTCGGACCTCCCTGATGCATTCGTCCTGGATCAACTGCGCCGCCTGACGCCGCCGAGCCGGGCCGCCGTTTCGATGCCGGACGCGAGCTTCTCCCTGTTCCGAACGATGTTCCTGCCGACGATCTGCCCTTGAAGTCGTGAACACGAGGTCGAGATCGGTGCAGGCGCCACCGGCGGAGCTGGATAAGAACGAGGATCTGGGCCGATCCGTATTCTCGCGACGGAGGCGCGACCGTGCGCGCAAGGGCAACGTCGACTTGGACGTTTTTCTGGAACGCGAACAGGCCGAGTCGATCTCGGTCGACCGGATGGACCATGCGACAGTTGCTGAACTGGCCGAGTGGTCCCGCGAGCGGGGGCGCAGCCGTGAGCCTCCCCGGCAATTCCACGGGTGGGCCGTCCTGAAGGTCCTGGACGCCGCGGCGAACGGGAGAGCCGTCAGAGCGACTCCGACGCCGCAGAACCGGTGTCACGCGGACATCTTTCTGAACGTCACCGGGGAGGAGAGAAGGCGCCGGCAGAGGGATCACGCCGCTGAACTGGCGGACAAGTCCCGGTGGGTGGAGGTTCCCGCAGGTTCGGACCCCGGATGAAGGACCGCCGGCCCGCGCCGCCGTCACGCCAGATGCCGCCGGTAGAAGGCGAGCATCCGCGTCCAGCACTCGGCGGCGTACCGCGCGTGGTACGTCTCCGCGCGGGTGTCGTTGAAGAAGGCGTGGTCGGCGCCGTCGAAGATGGTGATCTCGACCTCCTTGCCCGCGGCCTGCAGGTCGGCCTCCAGCCGGCGCGCCGCGTCCGGGGTGACGAAGGCGTCCTTCTCGGCGAAGAAGCCGAGCACCGGCGCCTGCAGGTTCGCGAGATCGGGGGTGACGGCGGGGTGGATGCCGTAGAAGTCGACGCACGCGCCGACCTTCGGGTTGGCGCAGGCGGCGAAGAGCGCAAGCTGGCCGCCCATGCAGAACCCGACGGCGCCGACCCGGTCGCCGGCGACCTCGCCGCAGGCCAACAAGTAATCGACGGCGCCCCGCAGGTCCCGTTCCGTCCGCCCGACGTCGAGCGCCATCATCAGCTTGCCGGCATCGTCGGGGCTCGCGGCGGTCTCGCCGTGGTACATGTCGGGCGCGAGGGCGGCGAAGCCTTCGCCCGCGAACCGGTCGGCGACGTCCTTGACGTGATCGACCAGCCCCCACCACTCCTGGATCACGATCACGCCCGGCCCCCTGCCGGAGGCCGGCGTCGCCAGGTAGCCGCGGGAGCTCCTGCCGTTGGTTGCGAACTCGACCATCCTGCCCATCGTTTCCCGTTCCTTTCGCGGGTCCGGCGCCGCCCGCGTCTCGGCTGCTTCACGCAAACGTCGTGAAACGGTGCGGCTCCTCTCGCGGAGCCGGCGCCGCCTGTTTCATGCGAACGTCGAGAACGGCGCGGGCCGCCGTTCCGCGCGGGTCCGGCGTCGCCGGCGCCGCCGGCTCACTCCGCGACGGCCGTCACGGCGCGCGCGTCCGCCTCGACGGTCGACAGGCTCTGGGCGCGGTTCTCGAACCCGCCGTCCGAGAGCGGCGCATAGAGCTCCAGGCTCGCCTGCAGCAGGGCCCCGCCGTGCAGCGCGCCCACTTCGTCGGCGTTCAGGCCGGCGCGGTGCACCATCCAGTCCCGGTAGTCGGCGGGGGCGGGGACCGCGGTCGACCAGTCGGGGCCGGGGCCGCCGAGCACGAAGCGGTCGGGCTGCAGCCGCTCGTCGACGGCGCCCACCAGACGGCCGTCGACGTGGAAGTGCGTCCGTCCCCGCGCCACGTAGTGGGTCAGCGTCACGTGATGCCACCGGCCGTCGGCGCTTGGCTGCGGCGACGTGACGGCGTTGCCGTTCGCGGAGGTGTAGACCCAGCGGCCGTTCCGAATGGAGATGGTGGCCTGGAAGCGGCGGCCGGTGGGGGTGAGCGTCAGCGTCTCGAAGTCGAGCTCGGCGCGGCGGAAGGGGACCGTCACCTGGCTCACCTCGTGCCCGACGGTCTGGCCGCCGACGGCGGCTATGGTGCCGTCGCCCTCCGCCCGCACCTGGAACGTCAGTCCGAACGAGCGCATCGTGTCGCCGACGCGCAGCGTCAGCGGCGCCCGCCCGCGTCCGCGCACCCGCGCGAAGCCGGGCGCGGCGGACCGCTCCGGAATCGGCTTGCCGGCTTCCAGCGCGTCGAAGAGGGTCGGCACGAAGGCGTGGAACATCTCGGTGTGGCCGGCCGCGTTGGGATGGATCGGCTCCGGGAAGAAGCCGCGCGCCCAGCGGCCGTAGCCGTCGTCGACGGCGCCGAGCAGGTTGACGCTCGGCACGTCCCAGGTGTTGACGAGGAGGTTGGTCGCCCGCGTGTGGGCGTACTCCGCCTCGGTGAAGTCTCCCCGCGTGTAGGTGAGCCCGACCACCGGCACGATGCCGTGCGCGCGCGCCCGCCGGATCAGCCGCTGCAGGCCGTCGGCGAACTGCCGCGCGACGGCGTCGGCCGCCTCGCGCGAGTCGGCGCAGCGGGGCGACGGCTGCCCGGGCGGGCAGCGCATGATGCCCTCGTTGCCGAGCGACAGCGCGATGACGACGTAGCCCGGATCGACCGGCGTCAGGTACCGCGTGCCGGGATCCGGATCGCCCTCCGGCGCGAAGCGCGGGGTGATGGTGACGGTGTTGTCGCCGCCCCGCGAAACGTTCAGCACCTCCCACCCGCGCGGCTCGAGCAGCGCGCGCAGGCGGCCGGTGTAGCCGCCGCGGTTCAGTTCGTCGCCGGTGCCGTTCGGGACCGACGAGCCCCAGAGCGCGATGCGGCGCGGGCGCCCGTTGTTTTCCGCGGACTGCGCGGCCGCGCTGCCGGCCGCGAGGAACAGGGCGATCAGCAGGGGCAGGGCGCGGCGAAGGTCGGTGAATCGCATGGCATGACCTCTCATCGACGATGATCCCGTCCCGGCGGGGTCCGTGACGGGACCCGGCACCGGCCGGCGCCGGGCAGAATAGCACGTCGGGGCGCAACGGTCCGGCGCGGCGGGCGCGGATGGATGCGCGTCGGACGAGCCCGGCACGGCCCCGACTGCCCGGGACGCGCCGCGCACTGCCGGGCGGCGCGATGAATGCGCGTCAGCGGGCCATGGCGTCGGTGACCACGCCGGCGGCGTCGACGAAACCGAGGCGCCCGGCGCCGACCTGCCGGGCGGCGCGATGGATGCGCGTGGCAGGGCGGGACCGCCATTGCCGATATCGGCGAACCGGCGCCGACCTGCCGGGCGTCGCGATGGATGCGCGTCAGCGGGCCATGGCGTCGGTGACCGCGCCGGCGGCGTCGACGAAACCGAGGCGCCCGGTGCCGACCTCCCCGAGCGAAGCGACGAAGCTCCCCCGGCCGTCGAGGAAGATGATGCTCGGAGCGCCGTCCTCCGCCACCCCGGCGACGAGGCGGGTGGCGGTCGCGTCGCCCAGGTTGAGCACCGTGGCGTTGCCCACCGCGGTCAGCACGGCCCGCCGGCGGCCGGCGGCCGAGAGCGCCAGTTGCGGCATGTCGTCGCTGCCGACGGCGAGCGCGGCGGCCTCCTGCCCCGCGCCGTCGGCGAGGGCCAGCCGGGGCAGTCCGTCGCCGGTCAGGTGCAGTTGCAGGCGCGCCCGCGCGCCGTCGCCGAAGGTGAGGATCGGCCGTCCCTGGACCGCGCCGAACAGGCCCTGCCCCTCGGCTTCCGGCCCGACGACGATCAGTGCGTCGTCGCCCCGGACCGTGGCGCGCAGCCGCGTCTCGCCGCCGGGGCCGTGGAGCTGGAGCAGCGGGGTCCCGTCCGGTTCCACCGCGAACGTGCTCCGCACCCGGCCCGCCTGGTCGTGGAGCGTGATCGACGCGAGTCCGCCCGGGTCGCTCCCGGCGAGCACGCCGCGCAGCCGCCCCGCGCCGTCGACCAGGTTCACCTGCGTCGCCGTGACCACGCCGGCCGTCCCCTGCGCCTGCGCCGCGCCGGCCATCGAGAGGTGCGTCGCCGCGCCGCCCGCGAACGACGCGGCCAGCAGCGCGCCGAGCGTCCAGAGGCGCTCGCGCGCCCGTTCCTGCTGCAACATGTCGTGCTCCCCTGTTCCGGTTTCTCCCGGTCGCCGCCGCCGCCGCTGCCGCACTCCGCCGGCCGCCGGCCGCGATGCGCAGATGCGCAACGTGACTTGCGGTACCGCGTCCTGCTCGATCGCCTGCACCGCACTCCGCCGTCCGCGATGCGCAGATGCGCGGGGGCGCCGCGCGGAGCGGTGCGATAGGATACGGGAAAGCGAACCCGTCGGGGACGCGGCGTGCGGCGCCGCGCGGCGGCGGGCCGTGGCAATTCAGCGGAGAAGACAGATGACCAGGATCCGGAGCATTTCCATCGTTCGCGCCGCGGCGTGCGCGGCCGTCGTGCTGGTTCTCGCGGGGGGCGGGGCGGGTTCGGCCGCCGGCCAGACGGTCCTCGACCCCGATGCGCCGGTCCGGGTGACCGGCGGGGCGATCCGGGGCGCCGTCTCCGCGCTCGACGCCGGCGTCGTCGCGTTCAAGGGGATCCCGTACGCGGCGCCGCCGGCCGGCGAGCTGCGCTGGCGCCCGCCGCAACCGGTCGTTGCCTGGGAAGGGGTGCGCGACGCCTCCGAGAGCGGCCCGATCTGCATCCAGAACGGGGGGCGGGACGTTCCCCAGGACGAAGACTGCCTGTTCCTGAACGTCTGGGCGCCGCGCGAGACGAGCGCGCCGCGGCCCGTCCTGTTCTGGATTCACGGCGGCGGCTATACCGGCGGCTCCGGCTCGACCGCCCTCTACGACGGCGCGCGGCTCGCCGCCGACGGGGCGGTGGTGGTCACCATCAACTACCGCCTGAACGTCTTCGGCTTCCTGGCGCACCCGGCGCTGTCCGCCGAGTCGCCGCACGGCGCGTCCGGGAACTACGGCCTGCTGGACATGGTGGCGGCGCTCGAATGGGTCCGCGACAACGTCGCCCGGTTCGGCGGCGATCCGGATCGCGTGACGATCTTCGGCGAGTCGGCCGGCGGCGGCGCGGTCATGTCGGTCATGCTGATCCCGGCGGCCGAGGGGCTGTTCCACCGGGCCATCGCCCAGAGCAACTGGATCAACGGCTGGGACCGGCCGCTGGCCGCGCCGGCGCGCGGCTGGGAGGCGGCCGAGGCGCAGGGCCTGCGGGTGGCCGCGGCGCTCGGGACCGCGGCCGACGCCCGGGATCCGCTGGCCGCGATGCGCGCGGCGAGCGCCGCCGACGTGCTCGCGGCGTCGAACGCCGACGCGGGCAGCCCGTTCCTGCGGACGGGGAACGTCTGGGCCCCCAACGTCGACGGTTGGGTCGTTCCGGACGACCCGCTGGCGATGTACCGCGCGGGCCGGCAGCACCGCGTGCCGCTCATCACCGGGCTGAACGGCAACGAGGGCTCGCTGATGACCCGCGGCATGGACGTCGCCGACGCCGCGGCGTTCGAGGACCACGTCCGGTCGGTCTACCCGGCGCTGGCCGGCGAGATGCTCGCGCACTACGACGCGTCGTCGCCCGCCGCCGCAAAGGCCGCCATCGACAAGGTGATCCACGACCTGTACTTCGCCGGCCCGGTGCGCGCGCACGCCGAGTCGCAGGCGGCGGCCGGCGCGCCGACGTGGCTGTACCACTTCACCCACGTGCCGCCGACCCCCTGGGGCGCCGAGCTCGGCTCGCACCACGCGGCAGAGCTGGCCTACGTCTTCGGCACCCTGACGCGCCGCGAGGAGGGGGGCGAGCGCCCGCTCGGTCTCACCCCGGTCGGCGACTACACGGACACCGACACGGCGCTCTCCGCGACGATGCGCGCCTACTGGGTGCAGTTCGCCGCCACCGGCGACCCGAACCGGGAGGGGCTGCCGGCGTGGCCCGCGTTCGATCCCGAGACCGACCGGCACCTGGAGCTGCGCTCGGCGATCGCCCCCGGCACGGCGGTCGACACCGCGGGCGCGGCGCTGTGGGAGGCGCTGGAGGCGAACCGCCGCGGCGGCGGGAACTGAACCGAGCGCGGATCACGGAGAGAACCGGTCGCTTGCGCCGGCCCGCCGGCCGGTCGGCGGCGGCCGGGTGATGAAGTGATGAATTTGAATCTCCTCAAATGCGTGTGGGCAGGGGCGGCGCCAGTTGGATGCCTCCGCGGCACAGGAACAGCATCGAGATGAGCGCATCGGGGGAGTGGAGTTGCCCCGGTTTCGTGGACGCCTATAGAACGTGCTCGAAGACATGAATGGAAGAAGCGCCGGGGTGACCAGGCCCGGCGGTGCGCTTCGTCCGGTGCGCCCGCTACGAGGCTCACCGGTTCGCGGCGGCCTGCCACCCGGCTGCGCGGTGGAACCGTAAAATTTCGCAACCGGCGCGCGACGACGCCGGCGCGTTGCGGGGCGCTCAGCCGGCCGGCGGCGCGGCGGGCAGGATGGCCCGTTCGAGCGTGGCCAAGCGTTGCGTGACCTTTCCGAGCTCGATCTCGACGGCGCGCACGCGGGCGTCAAGCTCGCGGATCTCGGCCCGGAGCTCGGTTCGGAGCTCGCTCATCTCGCGCCTAAGCTCGCTCATCTCGCGCCTAAGCTCCATCCGGTTGTTGTCCACGGCGACTTCCAGCCGCCCGATGCGAACGCCGAGCTCGTCCAGTCTGGCGTTGGTTGCGCCGTGCTGCGTCCAGAGCAACGCGGCGAGGGCGAGCAACGCGCCGATCAGCCATTGCGTGTTTCGATCCGGCACCTTCGGTATCGTAGCGCATTCGGCGCCGGGGCGCCGCGCCGCCCCGCGAGCGTCGGCGCGCGTTGCGCGTCCATCACCTCGATGACGACGAAGCGGGTCTTGGCGCCGCGCCGCCCGCCCGTGTCGGCGCGCGCGGGGCGGCGGCTCGGAAGGTTGCCGTCGGCCGCCTGTTCGATGCGGCGGCTCGCCATCGTCGGCGAGTCCGCCGGCCGGCGGCTCGGAGGGGTCGCCGTCGGTCGCCTTGTTCGATGCCGCTATCCTGGAACCGTCAGGCCCGTTGCCGTGCGCGAACGTGAGGAAGCGGTCGTTCAGCGGGCGGAGAGGCATCCGTGATTCCCCGGCACTGCAAGCGCCTCGCCGAGGTGGACTTCCCGATCGCGATCGTGTCGAAGCACGCGGCGCGCGAGAAGTCGATCCGCCACGGGCATCCGTCGACGCTGCACCTGTGGTGGGCGCGCCGGCCGCTGGCGTCGAGCCGGGCGGTGCTGCTGGCGCTGCTGCTGCCGGACCCGTGCGATCCGGCGTGCCCGCCGGCGTTCACGGCGCGGGCGCGCGAGATCCTGACGCCGGTGCGGCAGCGGCCGAAGGACGCCGCCGAGCTGCGGAAGGCGCTGATCTGGTTCATCGGGACGTTCGCCGACTGGAACCTGGCGGCGGATCCGACGTATCTGCGGGTGGCGCGCGAGCTGGTGCGGGCCGCGCACCCGGGGGAGGCGCCGCTGGTGGTCGATCCGTTCGCCGGCGGCGGGTCGATTCCGCTGGAGGCGTTGCGGGTGGGCTGCGAGGCGTTCGCGAGCGATCTGAACCCGGTGGCGTGCCTGATCCTGAAGGTGATGCTGGAAGAGATCCCGCGCCACGGGCCGGGGCTGGCGGAGGAGTTGCGGCGGGTCGGCGGCGAGGTCAAGGCGGCGGCCGAGAAGGAGCTGGCCGACCTCTATCCGCCGGACCCGGACGGGGCTACGCCGATCGCGTATCTGTGGGCGCGGACGGTGCGCTGCGAGGCGCCGAACTGCGGGGCGGAGATCCCGCTGCTGCGTTCGTTCTGGCTGTGCCGGAAGCCGAAGCGCCGGCGGGCGTTGCGGGCGGCGGTGGCGCGGCCGGCGGGAGAGCCGCCGCGCGTGGAGCTGGAAGTGTTCGAGCCGGCGTCCGAGCGGGACGTACGGGCGGGCACGGTGACGCGGGCGAAGGCGGCGTGCCCGTGCTGTCACGTGGTGCTGCCTCCGGAGCGGGTGCGGGCGCAGCTCGCCGCGCAGCGCGGCGGGGCGGACGCGGTGTTCGACGAGGCGGGCCGGCGCATCGGCGGCGCGCGGCTGACGGCGGTGGTGACGCTCCGGCCGGGGGAGACGGGCCGGCACTACCGGCTGCCTACCGACGCGGACTACGCGGCGGTGCGCGCGGCGCAGGCGCGGCTGGCGGGGATTCTCGACGAGTGGGAGCGGGGCGGGAAACAGGGGCTGTGTCCGGTGCCGGACGAGCCGACACCCGCGGGCGGCGGGTCGGGCGCCGGTCGCGCGTTCAGCGTGCAGCGCTACGGGATGTTCCAGTGGAGCGATCTGTTCACGGCGCGGCAGAAGGTGGCGTTGGTGGATCTGCTCGCCGGAATCTACCGCGGAACGTCCGCGAGACAGGAGGCGACGTCGTCAATCTATCGGCAGGTTGGGCTTTCGCGTGCAACGCTACGGCATGTTCCGGTGGGGCGATCTGTTCACGGCGCGGCAGAAGGTGGCGTTGGTGGATCTGCTCGCCGGAATCTACCGCGGAACGTCCGCGAGGCAGGAGGCGACGTCGTCAATCTGAACCTCGCCTGCGCATTCAATCGCGTAGCCATGAGTGACATGTCCTGCACGCGATGGAACGCGGCAGCGGAGAAGATGCAGCACACTTTCGGGCGGCAAGCACTACCGATTGTTTGGGATTTCGCGGAAATCGTGGCAACAGCCGAAGCTCCTGGAAACTGGAAGAGTGGGTATTCCATCGTAAGTGAGGTCATTGACGCAGCCCGTAGCGTGCACACCGGGCAAGTTCAGCCGGCTGATGCGACGGAACATTCGCTTCCCGATCAGGCCGCCGGCGTCTGGTTCACCGACCCGCCCTACTACGACGCGATTCCCTATTCGGACCTCTCCGACTTCTTCCTCGTCTGGCTCAAGCGCGCCCTGCCCGGCCACCCGCTGCTGCGCGATCCCTTCGACCCGGCCAATCCGCTGTCGCCCAAGACCCGCGAGGCGGTGCAGGACGAGACCAAGACCTGTAATGGGCGCGTCAAGGACCGCGCGTTCTTCGAGGACACGATGGGCCGCGCCTTCACCGAAGGCCGCCGCGTCCTGCACGAGGACGGCGTCGGTTCGGTCGTCTTCGCGCACAAGACCACCGAAGGCTGGGAAGCGCTGCTCGCCGGCATGATCCGTGGCGGCTGGACCATCACCGGCTCGTGGCCCATCGCCACCGAGATGGGCACGCGCCTGCGCGCCCGCGATTCCGCCGCCCTCGCCACCAGCATCCACCTCGTCTGCCGCCCGCGCCCCGACGACGCCCCGGTCGGCGACTGGGCCGTCGTCCTGCGCGAGCTGCCCGAGCGCGTCGGCGAATGGATGGAGCGCCTGCAAGATGAGGGCGTCCGGGGCGCAGACCTCGTCTTCGCCTGCATCGGCCCGGCGCTGGAGATCTTCAGCCGCTACGCGCAGGTGGAGACCGCCGACGGGGGCGAGGTCGGCCTGCCGGCATACCTGGAGCGGGTCTGGGAAGTGGTCGGCCGCACCGCGCTGGAGAACGTCCTCGGCGCGGCGGAAGCGCAGGCCCGCAACGGACTCGCCGGGGCGCTCGAAGAGGACGCGCGGCTGACCGCGCTCTTCCTCTGGACGCTCCAGGCGACCGGCGCCGGCGCGGACGCGGGAGACGCCGGCGACGGCTCGACACCCGGCGACGACGACGGGGACGACGAGAGTCCGGCCGGCGGCAAGGCGCAGGGCTTCGCGCTGGTGTTCGACGTGGTGCGCCGCTTCGCGCAGCCGCTCGGCATCGACCTGCCGAAGTGGGAGAAGAAGCGCACCATCGAGACGAAGAAGGGGGTGGTCCGTCTGCTGCCGGTGGCCGAGCGGGCGCGGCATCTCTTCGGCGCGCGCGGGGCGCAGGCCGTCGCGGCGCGGCTGGAACGGGAAGCGGCGGTCGGAACGGATCCGCTGCAGGGGTTGCTGTTCCCGGACCGGCAGGAAACCGCGGCGGCCGCCGCCCGGGAGCGGCGGCCGCGGTACGGCGACGGCGACGACCCGGCCGACGAACGTTCCCCGGCGCCCGGCGCCACGACCCTGGACCGGGTCCACACGGGGATGCTGTTCCAGGCCGGCGGGCAGACGAACGCGCTGCACGCGCTGCTGAAGGCGGAGCGGGAGCGCGGCCCCGACTTCCTGCGCCTGTCGAACGCGCTGTCGGCGCTCTACCCGCGCGGCAGCGAGGAGAAGCGCCTGCTCGACGCCATGCTGCTGGCCGCGCCGCGGTAGATCGGGAAACCGACGTCACGATCCGGCTCGACGCGGCGCTCGAAGCAGGGTCAGATTCTTGCCGCTCTGGTCGGGCGGTAGCGTTCCCCGCCCGCGGATTTCCGGCGGATGCGGCGCGCCGGTGCCGTTGCCGGGCGTTCGGCGGCCTGCCGGCGCCGCTTGCCGGTTCGGGGTGCGTACCGTATCCTGAAAGCCGTTGCCTGTCGATCCCGCCGTCCATCGAAACCGCGGTCCTTGCTCCGTCATTCGCCCGGGCGTTCCGCCGGCGCCTGCCTGCGCCGCGGCGGGGCTCCGTGATCCGTTCCGCGCATGGCCGCCGACAACGTGAAGCCGCGCGTCGTCTCCGGGATGCGTCCCACCGGGCGGTTGCACCTGGGGCATCTGGCCGGCGCCCTCGGCAAGTGGGCGGATCTGCAGGCCGACTACGACTGCATGTACTTCGTCGCCGACTGGCACGCGCTCACGAGCGAGTTCGCCGACACGTCGGAGCTGACCGGTTACGCGTACGACAACGTCGCCGACTGGATCGCGGCCGGCGTGGACCCGGAGCGCAGCACGTTGTTCGTGCAGTCGCTCGTGCCGGAGCACGCGGAGCTGTACCTGCTGCTGCAGATGGTGGTGCCGATTCCCTGGCTGGAGCGGGTGCCGACCTACAAGGAGCAGATCGACCAGTTGGCGGAGCGCGACCTGTCGTCGATCGGCTTCCTCGGCTATCCGCTGCTGCAGGGCGCCGACGTCATCATCTACGACGCGCGCTACGTCCCGGTGGGCGACGACCAGGTCCCGCACCTGGAGCTGGCGCGCGAGGTGGTGCGCCGGTTCCACCAGTTCTTCGGCCCGGTGTTCGTGGAGCCGCGGCCGCTGCTGACGCACTTCCCGCGCCTGCCGGGTATCGACAACCGCAAGATGTCGAAGAGTTACGCCAACACCATCGACATGGCGGACGACGCGCGCACCGTGCGCAGGAAGGTGATGCGGATGTTTACGGATCCGAAGCGCGTCCGCGCCGACGTCCCCGGCACGGTGGAGGGGAACCCGGTGTTCACCTACCACGACGCCTTCAATCCCGACACCGCGCAGGTGGACGACTTCAAGGCGCGCTACCGGGCGGGCAAGGTCGGCGACGTCGAGGTGAAGGCGGCGCTGGCCGACGCGATCAACGCGCGTCTGGACCCGTTGCGGGAACGGCGCGCCGAGGTGCTGGCCCGTCCCGGCCGGATTCGCGAGATCCTGCGCGACGGTTCGGCCCGCGCCCGCGAAACGGCGCGGGCCACGATGGAGCGCGTGCGCGAGGCGGTCGGCCTGACGTACGGCGCGGCGCGCGCGTGAGGGACGGAGGTCACCGACATGGCGGAACGCGGCCCGGGCGTGACGGACGCGGCGGTCGCCGGCGCCGAGCCGGAGATTCCGCCCGGCTTCGAGTCGATCCTGCCGGACTACCCGGTCCGGCTCACCAACTTCGAGGGGCCGCTCGACCTCCTGATCCACCTCATCAAGAAGAACGAGGTCGACGTCTACGACATCCCGATCGTGCTGATCTCGCAGCAGTACCTGGAGTACCTGGATCTGATGCGGGAGATCGACCTCGACGTGGCCGGCGAGTTCCTAGTCATGGCGGCGACGCTGATCCACATCAAGTCGCGGATGCTCGTGCCGCGCGTGGAGGCCGGCGTCGAGTCCGGCGAGCCGGAGGAGGATCCCCGCGCAACGCTGGTGCGGCGCCTGCTCGAGCACCAGCGGTTCAAGGCGGCGGCGGAGATGCTGCACGAGTGCGAGACCGTGCGGAGCGCGCAGTGGACCCGCCCCGACGAGCGGGTGCGGGAAATTGCCGGGGCCCCGTTCGAGCGCGAACTCGAGGTGGACCTCTTCAGCCTGCTCCAGGCGTTCCAGGCGGTCCTGGCCCGGGCCCGCGACCGGCGGCCGGACGTCCGCCTGCCGGCGGAGGTGGTGTCGATCGAGACCCGCATGCGGGAGATGCTCGAGCGGCTGGCGGAAAGCGGGCCGTGCGGGTTCGACGAGCTGTTCGCCGGCGTATCGTCCCGCCAGGAGATCATCGTGACGTTTCTCGCCACGCTGGAGTTGATCCGGACGAAGTTGATTCGCGTGCTGCAGACCCGCGTCTGCGGGCCGATTCGGATCCATCTGAGCGAGCGCGCCGCGGCGGCGCCGGCCGCCGCGGCGGCCGGCGAAGCGAACCCGGGCGGTGACGGCGGGGAGGAGCCGGGGTGATCGACGCGCCGGACGAACTGCAGGCGATCGTCGAGGCGTTGATCTTCGCCTCGCCGGAACCGCTGACGCTGAAGAGTCTGGCGAAGACGCTCGACGACGAGCCGCGCGAGCACGTCGAAGAGGCGCTCGCCGCGCTCCGCCGGGACTGGAGCGCCCGGCCCGGCGGCCTGCAACTGGTCGAAGTGGCGGGCGGGTACCAGATCGTGACCCGGCCGGAGCTGCACGACCGCGTCCGGCGCCTCTTCCACGAGCACTCCAGCCAGCGGCTCTCCGCGCAGGCGCTCGAGACGCTGGCCGTCATCGCCTACCGGCAGCCGGTGACCGGTCCGGAGATCGCCGAGATCCGGGGCGTGAACACCTCCGGGGTGATCGGCACGCTGGTCGATCGGCGTCTGGTCAAGGTCGTCGGGCGGAAGGCGGTGGTCGGCCGGCCGTTCCTGTACGCCACCACCCGCGAGTTCCTCGACCGGTTCGGGTTGAAGGACCTGACGGACCTGCCGAAGGTGGAGGACATGGCCGAGGCGCTGGGGATGGAGGCGCCGCCGGCCCTCGCTGCCGGGGATCCGCGGGACGCGGCGCTGCCCCTGGAGGCGCCCTCCGGGATCGCGCCCGCGCCGGCCGGCGGATCCGGGAAGGTCCACTGAATCCTGCCCTCCGTATGCGCGGCGCCGAAGCGATGAACGAGGCGGTCCCGCTCCGGGAGCAGGCGCGGCTGCAGAAGGTGCTTGCGGCGGCCGGCGTGGCGTCCCGCCGGGCGGCGGAACGGCTCATCGCCGACGGCCGCGTGACCGTGAACGGGCGGACGGTGCGGGAGCCCGGCGGGCGCGCGGACCCGGCGCGCGACGACGTCCGCGTGGACGGCCGCCGGATCGCGCGCGCGGTGCGGCGCCGGTACGTGGCGCTCCACAAGCCGCGCGGCTGCGTCACCACGCGCCGCGACCCGCACCGGCGGAGGACGGTCCTCGACCTGATTCCGGACGTGCGGGAGTACGTCTATCCGGTGGGACGGCTCGACTACGATTCCGAAGGGCTGCTGTTGCTGACCAACGACGGGGCGCTGGCCGCGGTCCTGACCCACCCGCGCCACGGCGTGGCGCGCGTCTACGAGGCGACGGTGCGCGGGGTGCCGAGCGCCGCGCGGCTGCGGCGTCTCGCGGCCGGCGTCGCGATCGACGGCCGCGAGACCGCGCCCGCCGAGGTGCGGATGCTGCGCGGCGGCGGGCCGGGGCGGGCCGACGAGGCGCGGGTGCGCATCGTGATCCGCGAGGGGCGCAACCGGCAGGTGCGGCGCATGTTCGACGCCATCGGCCATCCGGTGCGGCGGCTGCGCCGGACGCGGATCGGTCCCGTCAGCCTGCGCGGGCTGCGGCCGGGCGCCGCCCGCGAGCTGACCCCGGCGGAGGTGCGCGCGCTGCGGCGCGCGGCGCGGAACGTCTCGCCGCCGTCTGCGCCGGCGCGGGGGCGCGGATGAGCGTCGCGGACGTGATCGCCATCGACGGACCGTCCGGGGCCGGCAAGGGCACGGTGGCGCGCGCCGTGGCGCAGGCGCTCGACTGCCGCCACGTCGACACCGGGGCGATGTACCGCGCCGTCGCCTGGCGGGCCCTGCGGCAGGGCCGGGCGCTCGACGACGAGGCGGCGGTGGCCGCGGTCGCCGCCGGCGCGGTCTTCACGCTCGACGGGGCGCGCATCGCGATAGACGGGGAGGACGTCAGCCGGGCCATCCGGACCCCCGAGATGGACGTCGCGGCGGCCGCCGTGGCCCGGCTGCCGCGGGTGCGGGCGGCGCTCGTCGCCCGCCAGCGCGACCTCGCCGGCGCCGGCGGCGTCGTGATGGAGGGGCGCGACATCGGGACCACGGTGTTTCCGGACGCGCCGGTGAAGATCTACCTCGACGCTTCTCCGGAGGAGCGGGCGGCCCGCCGCGCGCGGGACCCGGCGCACCGGCTGCCGCGGGGAGCGGGGCCGGGCGACGTGGCCCGCGCGCTCCACGCGCGCGACCGGCTCGACCGGACCCGGCGCGCCTCGCCGCTCGAGCAGGCGCCGGACGCCGTGCGGATCGACACGACGGGGTTGTCGATCGAGCGGGTGGTGCGGCAGGTGATGGCGGTCGTACGCGCCCGCCGGACGCCCGCCCGCCGGAGTTGACGCGTTTCGGTAACTGTCGTACAGTCCGGCGTTTACAGCGCATCAGGGGAACGATTTCGGGGCCGGTGGGCCGGCCGCCGCTCCCCCGGCTTCGCCAGTCGCAGAGCCGGACGGGAGGAAGGAAAGGTCAGGATGACAGACGCACCAGACGACGCGGCGCGGCTGGCGGCCGCCGGCGCCGCGGAGGCTCTCCCGGCGGCGCCGAAACCTCCCGAGCCGGCGCGGTTCGCGGACCCGGACGAGGAGACGGTCGATCCGGAGGAGCACGCCCGCCTCGTCGCCCTGTACGAGGGCAGCCTGAAGAACATCGCCGAGGGGGAGGTCATCAAGGGCACCGTGCTCAAGGTGTCCGATTCCGCGGTGATCGTCGACGTCGGCTACAAGTCGGAGGGCCTGATCTCGCTGTCGGAGTTCTACGACGAGAACGGCGAGCCGATGGTGCAGCCGGGCGACACGGTCGACGTGCTGCTCGAGCGGACCGAGGACCGCGACGGCCACATCGTGCTCTCGCGCGAGAAGGCCGAGAAGATGAAGATATGGGACGAGGTCGAGAAGGCCTACGCGGATCGCAAGGTCGTCATCGGGCGGGTGATCGAGCGCATCAAGGGCGGCCTCGCCGTCGACATCGGCGTGCGCGCGTTCCTGCCCGGCTCGCAGATCGACGTCCGTCCCGTGCGGAACCTCGATTCGCTGCGCGGCCAGGAGCTGCGCATGCGCGTCATCAAGGTGAACAAGAAGCGGGGCAACATCGTGTTGTCGCGCAAGGTCCTCGTCGAAGAGGAGAACGCGGAAAAGAAGAAGGAGACGCTCGCGACCCTCGCCGAGGGCAAGGTCATGCAGGGGGTGGTGAAGAACATCACCGACTACGGCGCCTTCATCGACCTCGGCGGCATCGACGGGTTGCTGCACGTCACCGACATGTCGTGGGGCCGGGCGCAGCACCCCTCCGAGATCTTCAGCGTGAACGACGAGGTGGAGGTCATCGTCCTGAAGTTCGACCCCGCGACCGAGCGCGTCTCGCTCGGCTACAAGCAGCTCCACGCCGACCCGTGGACCTCGGTGGCGGAACGGTACCCGGTCGGGCAGCGCCTGCCGGGCAAGGTGGTCAGCCTGACCGACTACGGCGCCTTCGTCGAGCTCGAGCCCGGCGTCGAGGGGCTGATCCACGTCTCCGAGATGTCGTGGAGCAAGCGCGTGAAGCACCCGTCGAAGCTGCTCAACGTGGGCGACATGGTGGAGTCGATGATCCTCGGCGTCGATCCGCACGCGCGCCGCATCGCGCTCGGGTTGAAGCAGATCGAAAGCAACCCGTGGCAGCGGCTCGGCGAGAAGTACCCGGTCGGTTCGAAGATCACCGGCACCGTCCGCAACCTGACCGAGTTCGGCGCGTTCGTCGAGGTCGAGGAGGGCATCGACGGCCTGATCCACATCTCGGACATGTCCTGGAGCAAGCGGCTGAAGCACCCCTCCGACGTCATCCGGAAGGGCGAAGAGGTCGAGGCGATGGTGCTCAACATCGACCCCGAGAACCAGCGGCTCTCGCTCGGCCTGAAGCAGCTCGCGACCGACATCTGGGACGACTTCTTCGCCACGACCAAGGTCGGCGACGTCGTCGAGGGCAAGGTGGTGCGGATCACCAGCTTCGGTGCGTTCGTCGAGCTGGCCGAGGGGATCGAAGGGTTGATCCACGTCTCCGAGTTCGAGGATCAGGGGCGGGGCGACAAGGCGGAGCTGACGGTCGACGAAACGATCCAGATGCGCGTCATCAAGCTGAGCCCGGCCGAGCGGAAGATCGGGCTCAGCGTGCGCGCGCTGAGCAGCGAGAACTTCGAGGTCGACTGGCGCAGCTACACCAGCGGCGAATCGCCCGAGGTGACGCTCGGGGACCACTTCAAGCAGCAGACGTCGTCGGACTAGCCGCGCCGGGATTCCGCGGCGGCGGCGCGCCGCGGAATCGAGGAAGCCGTGGACCGGGACAGCATGACCAAGGCGGTGCTGGTCGAGGAGGTGGCCCGGATCACCGACCTCACCAAGAAGGACGCCGAGGTCATCGTCGATACGGTGTTCCGCTGCATCGCCGACGCCCTGCGCCGCGGCGAGAAGGTGGAGTTGCGCGGCTTCGGCAGCTTCCGGCTGCGCCGGCGCGAGCCGCGCAAGGGACGCAATCCGAAGACCGGCGACCGGGTGGACGTGCCGCCCAAGCAGGTGCCCTACTTCAAGCCCGGCAAGGAGCTCAAGGAGCGGATCAACCGCTCCCCGGGCAGCCCCTCGCGGCGGCCGGCCGCCGCGGGGGCGAGCCGGGGCGCGGCGTCGGCCGGCCGGCCGCCGTCGGCGCCGGCCGCCGGCCCCGGGGCCGCCCGGGCGGCCCCGGGGCGCGTCGATCGCGAATCCGGGTCCGCGCGCCCGTTGCGCGGCGTGCGGCAGCCGCCCGGTGGCGAGGGGCGGGAATACGCTCGCAGAGTCGTCGAAGGACTTCCGGTCCGCCGGCAGGTCTCGCCGCGTTGATCCGCCGCCCGCCGTGAGGATACGTCCCGGTGCGACGCCTTTGGGCCCCGTGGAGACTGGAGTACGTGACCGGCGCGGCGGGTGGTGAGTCCGCCTCCTGCGTCTTCTGCGCGGCGCTCGCCCCGGCGGGCCCGTCGCCGCTGCTCGTCTTCCGCGGCGAGCGGGTCTTCGTCGTTCTCAACAAGTATCCCTACAACAACGGCCATCTGCTGGTCGTTCCGGTGCGGCACGTCGCGCGGCTGGGGGAGGCGACGGCGGCGGAGCTGGCCGAGCTGATCACCCTCACGCAGGCCGCCGAGACCACGTTGACCGAGGCCTACGGCGCCCACGGCATCAACGTCGGCATGAACCTCGGCCGGCCGGCGGGGGCCGGCGTGGCCGGTCACCTGCACGTGCACGTCGTCCCGCGCTGGGACGGCGACACGAACTTCCTGACCGTCGTCGGCGACACGCGCGTCGTCCCCGAGGAGCCGGCCGCGAGCGTGGCCCGCCTGAAACCGGTCTTCGAGCGGCTCGCGACGGCGTCGCAGGCCGGCAGCGCATGCGGATCGAGCTGACGCCCGAGCAGATCCGGTTTCGTCAGGAGGTCCGGGACTTCGCCGCGGCCGCGGTCGCGCCGCGCGCCGCGGCGATCGACGCGTCCGACCGGTTTCCGGCCGACCTGGTGTCCCAGGCGGCGGCCCGGGGGCTGCTGGGGGTGACGGCGCCGGAAGATTGGGGCGGCGCCGGCCGCGACCACGTCAGCTACGCGCTGGCGGTCGAGGCGGTCGCCGCCGCCAGCGCCGCGCTGGGCGCCGTCCTGGTGGTCAGCAACTCCCTCGTGGTCGAGGTGGTACGCCGTTTCGGGACGGCGTCGCAGAAGGACGCGTGGCTCGCGCGTCTGGTGTCGGGACGGGCCCTCGGCGCGTTCGCCCTGTCGGAGGCGCAGGCGGGAACCGACGCGGCCCGGCAGGAGACGACCGCGACCGCGTCCGGTGGCGGGTACGTGCTGCGGGGCGAAAAGGTCTGGGTGGCCAACGGCGCCGCGGCCGAGGTCGCGCTGATCTTCGCGGCGACCGGGCCGGGCGCCGGCGGGCGCGGGGTGAGCGCGTTCCTCGTCCCGCTGGACCGGCCGGGACTCACGCGCGCGGCGACCCGCGACCCGCTCGGCATGCGGGGCCTCGGGTGCGTCGACCTGCGGCTCGACGACGTCGAGGTCGAGGAGAGCGCGCTGCTGGCCGGCGCCGGCCGGGGGTTCGACGTCGCGAAGTGGGCCCTGGACGGGGCGCGCGTCGCCATCGGCGCCGCGGCGCTCGGCGTGGGGCAGGCGGCGTTCGACGAGGCGCTGCGCCACGCCCGCACCCGGGAGGCCTTCGGCCGTCCCATCGGCCGGTACCAGGCGATCCAGTGGCAGATCGCCGACGTCGCGACCGAGCTGGACGCGGCGCGCATGCTGGTGCTGCGGGCGGCGGCGGCGAAGGACGTGCGCGAGCGGGTCACGCTGGAGGCTTCGATGGCCAAGCTCGCCGCTTCGGAGGCGGCGCAACGCGCCGCGGATCGGGCGCTGCGGATCCTCGCCTCGGCCGGCTACCGGCGCGGCACGACCGCCGAGCGGCTGGTCCGCGACGCGCGCGCGCTGGAGATCGTGGCCGGCACGTCCGAGGCCCAGCGGATGATCATCGCCGCGCAGGTGGCGGCCGGCGGCCGCTGACGAGGCGGCGGGCGGCGGCGCAGGGGGCGGAACCCGCGGCGCGGCCCGCCTTCCAGGCGACGGCTTCCTCACCCATCCTGTCGCGCGCGGCGCAAGGGGGCGGAACCCGCGGCGCGGCCCGCCTTCCAGGCGACGGGCTTCCTCATCCATCCTGTCGCGCGCGGCGCAAGGGGGCGGAACTCGCGGCGTTGCCCGCCGGCGAGCGTTCACCGCCGCAGCAGCCGCTTCGCGATCGTCTGAAGCTGGAGGTTCGACGTCCCTTCGTAGATTTGCCCGATCTTCGCGTCGCGGTACAGCTTTTCCACGGGGTAGTCCTTCGTGTAGCCGACGCCGCCGAAGAGCTGCACGGCGAGGGAGGCGACCCGCTCGGCCACCTGCGAACCGAACAGCTTGGCCATGGCGCCCGCGGTCAGGAACGGCTCGCCGGCGTCGCGCAGCCGGGCCGCGTTGTACGTTTGCAGGCGCGCCGCCTCGAGTTCGGTCGCGGCCTGCGCGAGCTGGAACTGCACCGCCTGGAAGTCGGCGATCGGGCGGCCGAACTGCCGCCGCTCCCGCACGTAGGCCAGGGCGTGGTCGAGCGCGCCCTGCGCGAGGCCGACCATCTGCGCCGCGATGCCGATGCGTCCTTCGTTGAGCGTCTCGATCGCCACCTTGTAGCCGCGGCCGACCGCGCCGAGGACGTTGGCGGCGGGGACGCGGCACGCGTCGAGCAGCAGCTCGCAGGTGCTGCTGGCGCGGATGCCGAGCTTGTCCTCCTTCCTGCCGACGGCGAACCCCTCGCTGGCGCGCTCGACCAGGAACGCCGTGATGCCGCGGTGCCCCGCCGCCGGATCGACGGTGGCGAACACGATGAAGAAGTCGGCCTCGGCCGCGTTCGTGATCCAGAGCTTGCGGCCGGTCAGCACCCAGTCGTCCCCGTCCCGGACCGCGCGCGTCGCCAGGGAGAACGCGTCGCTGCCGGCGGCCGCTTCCGACAGCGCGTAGGCGCCCACCGCGCGGGCGGCCAGCGCGGGCAGCACCCGGCCCTGCTGTTCCTCCGAGCCCCAGCGCAGCAGCGCGTTGACGACCAGCGTGTTCTGCACGTCGCAGACCACCGCGACGGCCGGGTCGACCCGTGCCAGCTCCTCCACCGCGAGGATCGACAGGAAGAAGTGTCCGCCGGCGCCGCCCCAGCGTTCCGGGATCTCGATGCCCATGACCCCGAGATCGAAGAGCTGGTCGATGAGCGCGCGGGGCATGCGGGCCTCGGCGTCCATGCGGCGCGCCAGCGGCGCGATCTCCGCCTCGGCGAAGGCGCGGACGGCGGCCCGCAGCAGGCGTTCGTCCTCGGAGAGCCGGGTGAGCGGCGCGGCGGCGGCGGCCGTTGCGGGCGCGCGGGTCGCGGCGGGGCGCATGCGGCGCGATGGTATCATTGAAGAAACGCGCCAGCCTGCGAGGCCATATCCATGAAGACACGCCGGGTCGCCGCCTGCCTGTGCGTCGGGCTGCTGCTGATGGTGTCCGCGTACGCCGCGCAGCGCCAGCCCCCCGCCGAACCGCCGCCGCGGTCCGAGCCCGGCTCGCCGGGCGGGGCGGACGCGGCCGTCCCCGGAGAGGCCACGGACTCCCGGAGCGGGGTCTCCGTCTTCCGGAGCGGCATCAACTACGTCCGCGTCGACGCCTTCGTGACCGACGGGGACGGCAATCCCGTGTTCGACCTGACGCAGGACGACTTCGAGGTCTACGAGGACGGCGTCCCGCAGACGGTGGATTCGTTCCAGGTGATCCGGGTCGACCGGACGCCCGAGCTTTCCGGCGCGCCGCTGACCGGCGTCGGCGTCACGCGGTCGGACCAGGAGCTGGCCGCGTCGCGGCCCGACGTCCGGGTGTTCGTCATCTTTCTCGACGACTACCACGTGCGGGAGGGCAACAGCGTCCGCGCCCGCCGCATGCTCGTCGACTTCCTGGAGAACGACCTGCTGCCGACCGATCTGGTCGGCGTGATGTACCCCCTGATGCCAGTGTCGGACGTGCGCCTGACCCGCGATCACCAGGCGGTGATCAACGCCGTCGGACGGTTCGATGGGGTGAAGTACGAGTACGAGGTGCGGAACCTCTACGAGGGCCGCTACAACTTCTATCCGACCGAGATCGTCGAGCGGATCCGGAACGAGGTGTCGCTGTCGGCCCTGCGCGGACTGATGACGATGCTGGGCGGGCTCCGCGAGGGGCGCAAGTCGGTGCTGCTGGTGAGCGAAGGCTACACGAACTACGTGCCGCCGCAGTTGCGGAGCCAGACCGCGGACCTGCGGGCCGACCCGCGCATCAACCCGACCGTTCTGGACCCGTTCGCGGGCGACAACCCCTACGAGGAGACCAGGTCGTTCTTCGACGGGAGCGCGATGCTGGCCGAACTGCGGCGCGTGATCGAGACCGCCAGCCGCTTCAACGCCTCGGTCTACGCCGTCGACCCGCGCGGTCTGGCCGCCTTCGAGTTCGATCTCGATCAGCCGCAGATCAGTTACCGCACCGATCAGCGCGCGTTGCGGTTCACCCAGGACACGCTGCGTGTCCTGGCCGAGGAGACCGGCGGCCGGGCGATCGTGAACCAGAACGATCTGCGCCCCGGCCTGCAGCAGATGCTGGACGATGCGAGCGGCTACTACCTGCTCGGGTACAACTCCAGCGCCGCGCCGACCGACGGGGAGTTCCACGCGATCGAGGTGCGCGTGAAACGGGAAGGGCTGCGGGTGCGCGCCCGCGAGGGGTACTGGGCGGTCACCGTGCGGGACGTCGAGCGGTCGCTCGTGACCCGCGCCCACGAGCCGCCGAAGGCGGTGGACGCCGCGCTGGCCGCGCTGGCCGAGCCGCGCCGCGGCCGGCTCGTCCGCACCTGGGTCGGCACGTCGCGCGCGGAGAACGGCAGGACCCGGGTGACCTTCGCCTGGGAGCCGGCCGAGGCGCGGGGGCGGCGCGACACCGCGTCGCGCGTCCTCGTCACCGCCATGGGCGACACCGGCCGGGCCTACTTCCGGGGGCGCGTGCCGGAGCAGGTGCGTTCGGCGGGGCGCGGCACGACCCGCCGCCGGGGCCGGCGCGCGGCCGCCGCACCCCCCCCGGCCACGCGCGTGGAGTTCGAGGCGGACCCCGGCAGCATGCGGATGAACCTGGCCATCGAGGGCGAGGCGGGCGAGGTGCTCGACCGCGACCGCGACGAGATCGTCGTTCCGGACTTCACCGGTCCCGACGTCGTCCTGAGCACGCCCTACTTCGTGCGCGCCCGCAACGCGCTGGAGTTCCGCACGCTCGTTTCCGACCGGGACGCGCCGCCCACCGTGTCGCGCGACTTCCGCCGCACCGACCGGTTGCTTCTGCGTTTCGACGTCTACGCGCCGGGCGACGCGGCGCCGGAGGTCGAGGCGAACCTCCTGAACCGCGGCGGCGACGCGATGTTCCCCCTCGACGTCCGGGCCGCCGAGGACGGCGGCGCGTTCCGGCAGGTGGAACTGGCCCCGTCGTTCCTGGCTCCCGGCGAGTACGTCATCGAGATCCGGGCGACGCTCGGGGACGGCGAGGCGAGCGGGATGGTCGCGTTCCGCCTCGGCGCGTGAGCCTGTATACATGGCCGTGGCGAGCGAATCGACGCCGGCCGCGGCCGGCCCGTCCGCGGCGCCGGCCGGCGCGTCGCAGCAGCCCCGCCCGCTGTACGGCGCGGCGGACGTCGCGGACCTCGACTACGCCCGCGATCTGAACGACCCCGGGCGGTTTCCCTACACGCGCGGCATCCACGAGTCCGGCTACGGCGGCAAGCTCTGGACGATGCGGCAGTTCTCCGGCTTCGGCACGCCGGAGGAAACGAACCGGCGGTACCGGGAACTGCTGGCGGCCGGCGGCACGGGACTGAGCGTCGCCTTCGATCTGCCGACGCTCATGGGGCGCGACCCGGACGATCCGCTGTCGCAGGGCGAGGTGGGCAAGTGCGGCGTCAGCGTGGCGTCGCTGCCCGACATGGAGCGGCTGTTCGACGGGATCGAGCTCGACCGCGTGACGACCTCCATGACGATCAACGCCCCGGCGGCGATGATCTTCGCCATGTACCTGGTGGTGGCGGAACGGCAGGGCGTCGGCTGGCCGCGGCTCTCGGGCACCCTCCAGAACGACATCCTGAAGGAGTACATCGCCCAGAAGGAGTACATCTATCCGCCCCGGCCGTCGATGCGGCTGGTGACCGACGTGTTCGCGTTCTGCGCCGATCGCGTCCCGCGCTGGAACACCATCTCGGTCAGCGGCTACCACATCCGGGAGGCGGGCGCGACGGCGCTGCAGGAGCTGGCGTTCACCCTCCGCGACGGCATCGAGTACGTCCAGCACGGCGTCGACGCCGGTCTCGACGTCGACCGCTTCGTCCCGCGGATCTCGTTCTTCTTCAACGCCCACAACCGGTTCTTCGAGGAGATCGCCAAGTACCGGGCCGCCCGGAAGCTGTGGGCGCACGTCATGCGCGAGCGCTTCGGCGCCGCGGACGAGCGTTCCTGCAAGCTGCGCTTCCACGCCCAGACCGCCGGCGTGTCGCTGACCGCGCAGCAGCCGCACAACAACGTCGTGCGGGTCGCCGTGCAGGCGCTGGCCGCGGTGCTCGGGGGGGCGAACTCCCTGCACACCAACGCGCTCGACGAAGCGCTGGGGCTGCCCACCCGCGAGGCGGCGCTGCTCGCGCTGCGCACGCAGCAGGTGATCGCGCACGAAAGCGGGGCGCCGGCCGCGGCGGATCCGTTCGGGGGCTCCTTCTTCGTCGAGTCGCTGACCCGCGAACTGGAGGCGGGCGCGCGCGAGCAGATCGACCGGATCGACGCGCTGGGCGGCATGGTGCCGGCCATCGAGGCGGGCTACCCGCAACGGGAGATCGCCGACAGCGCGTACCGGACGCAACGGGCCGTCGAGACCGGCGGGCAGACGATCGTCGGGGTCAACCGCTACGTCGACGACGCGCCGCCCGCGATCGAGACCCTGCGCATCGACGAGAGCGCCGCGCGGCGGCAGGCGGAGCGGCTCGCCCGGATCCGGCGGACCCGCGACCGGGGCCGGGTCGACCGGGCGCTGGATGCGTTGCGGCGCACCGCGGCGGGCGCCGGCAACCTCATGCCGCCGCTGATCGAGGCGGTGCGGGCGCACGCGACGCTGGGCGAGATGTGCGCGGCGTTGCGCGACGTCTGGGGCGAATACGAGGAGGCGCCGGCGATCTGATGCGCAGGATCCGCGTCGTCATCGCCAAGCCGGGACTCGACGGCCACGACCGGGGCGCCAAGGTGATCGCCCGCTCCCTGCGGGACGCGGGGATGGAGGTGGTCTATACCGGCCTGCGCCAGACCCCGGAGCAGATCGTGGAGGCCGCGCTGCAGGAGGACGCCGACGTCGTCGGGGTGTCGATCCTCTCCGGCGCCCACAACCACGTCTGCCCGCGCCTGATGGCGCTGCTGGCCGAGAAGGGCGCCGAAGACGTGCTGGTGGTCGTCGGCGGCATCATTCCGGACGCCGACGTCCCGCGGCTGCGCGCGATCGGGATCGAAGGGATCTTCCAGCCGGGGACGCCGATGCAGGCCATCGTCGACTTCATCACGACGCACGCGCGGGACGGCGCGCGCCCGCCGGCGCACGATTCTTGACGGTCGCCGGTCCCGCCGGTAGGCTGCCCCCGACATGTCCCATACGCTGCTGCTGGCCGACGACAGCGCCACGATCCAGCGCGTGGTCGAGCTGGCGTTCGCGAACGAGGACATCGACGTCGTGACGGTCGGCGACGGCGCCCGCGCCATCGAAGCGATCGCGCGGGACGAGCCCGACATCGTGCTGGCCGACGTCAGCATGCCGGGCAAGGACGGCTACGAGGTCGCTTCGTTCGTGCGGAGCGACCCGGCGCGCGCCCGGATCCCGGTCGTCCTGCTGACCGGGGCATTCGAGCCGCTCGACGAGGCGCGGTGCGGCGCGATCGGCCGCCACGAGGTGCTCGTCAAGCCGTTCGAGCCGCGCCAGATGATCGGCAGGGTGCGCGAGCTGCTGGATCTGCCGCCGGCAGGCGTGCCGGACGCCGTCGCGGCGGCGGAGGCGTTCGTGGCGGATCGCGCCGATGCACCTGCCGACATCGTCCCGGATCCGCCCCCGGCGGACGAAACCGGTGCGCCGGCGCCGGTCGTCGTTTCGGACGCGTCCGCGGCCCGCGCGGACGCCGCCGTCGTTTCGGATGCGCCCGCGGCAGCCGGGGGGGAGGCGGATGCGTCCGCGTCCCGCGCGGACGCCGTTGCTGCCGACATCGTCCCGGATCCGCCCCCGGCGGACGAAACCGGTGCGCCGGCCGTCGTTTCGGGTCGGTCCGCGGTCGTCGTTTCGGATGCGTCCGCGTCCCGCGACGCCGCCGCTGTCGTTTCGGATGCACCCGTGGCAGCCGCAGTAGATGCGTCCGCATCCCGCGCGGACGCCGCCGCCGTTTCGGATGCGCCCGCGGCAGCCGGGGGGGAGGCGGATGCGTCCGCGTCCCGCGCGGACGCCGTTGCTGCCAACGTCGTCCCGGATCCGCCCCCGGCGGACGAAACCGGTGCGCCGGCCGTCGTTTCGGGTCGGTCCGCGGTCGTCGTTTCGGATGCGTTCGCGTCCCGCGCCGCCGCCGCTGTCGTTTCGGATGCGCCCGCGGCAACCGCAGTGGAAGCGTCCGCATCCCGCGCGGACGCCGCCGTCGTTTCGGATGCGCCCGCGGCAGCCGGGGTGGATGCGCCCACATCCTGCGACGACGACGTTGCACCACCGGCCGACGTTCCGGCCTCTTCGGTGTCGTCCGCGGAGTTGGACCCGATGTCGTCCACGGAGTCGGACACCGGGTCGTCGTCCGCCGAGTCGGACACCAAGTCGTCCGCCGAGTCGGACACCAACGTGGCCGCGGGCTCTGACGCGGAGACCGCTTCCGACCCGTCCGGGCGCGTCGCCCCGTCCGCCGGGCCGGCGGTTCCCGGCGCGCCTGCGCATGCGCCGCCGGACGACCCGCCGCCGGCCCGTCCCGCCGGTCTGTCGGCGCCTGTCCCTCCTCCGGGCGGGCAAGGTGTCGACCGTGCAAGGGCCACGGGGCGTCGTGCCGGTCTGTCGGCGTCTGACCCTCCTCCGCCCGCTCCGCCGGCGAACCCCGGCGGAGCGGTGCTGGCGCAGGCCTTCGCGACGTTTCTGGCCGTCGAGCAGGGCGCCGCTCCGCCTGCGCCCCCCGCGGCGGACTCCGGCGCCGGGCCGCGGTTCGAGGTCACCGACGCGCTGCTGGACGAGCTGGCGGAGCGGGTCGCCGCGCGGCTGACCGATACGGTCCTGCGGGACACGGTCGCCGAGGTCGTCTCGCGCATCGCGGGGCGCCTCGTGCGCGAGGAAGGCGAGCCCGTCCCGCCCGCCGGCGAGTGACGCGGTTCCGTTCCCCCGTCCGGTCCCGCACCTTCCGCACGCACTCTGGAACCGCCGCCGCTGATACGATCCCGGTCCGATGCGAGAGTTGACGAAGGTCTTCGAGCACGCCGCGGTCGATCCCAGGTGGTACGCCTACTGGGAGCGGATCGGGGCGTTCCGGGCCGATCCCGATTCGGGCCGGCCGCCGTTCAGCATGGTGCTCCCGCCCCCGAACGTGACCGGCTGGCTGCACGTCGGCCACGCCCTCAACCAGACGCTGCCCGACGTGGTCGCCCGCTGGAAGCGGATGCGCGGGTACGACGTGCTCTGGCTGCCCGGCACCGACCACGCGGGGATTGCGACGCAGAACGTCGTCGAGAAGCAGTTGGCGGCGGAAGGGAAGTCGCGCCACGACCTCGGCCGCGAGGCGTTCGAGGCGCGGGTGTGGGAATGGGTGGCGCAGAGCCGCGGAACGATCACGAGCCAGATGCGGAAACTCGGCTCGTCGGTCGACTGGTCGCGCGAGCGGTTCACCCTCGACGAGAACCTCTCGCGCGCGGTGCGGCGCGTCTTCGTGACGCTGTACGAGGACGATCTCGTCTATCGGGCGAAGTACCTGGTGAGCTGGTGTCCGCGCTGCCGGACCGCCCTGTCGGACCTGGAGGTGGCGCACGCCCCGGCCCGCGGCAAGCTGTACCACGTCCGGTATCCCTACGCCGGCGGCGGCGGCGCGATCACCGTGGCGACGACGCGGCCGGAGACGATGCTCGGCGACACCGCGGTGGCGGTGCACCCGGGCGACGAACGCTACGCGGCCGCCGTCGGCCGCACGCTGACGCTGCCGGTGATCGGCCGCGCCCTGCCGGTGATCGCCGACGACTTCGTGGATCCCGCCTTCGGCACCGGCGCCGTCAAGGTCACCCCGGCCCACGACCCGAACGACTTCGCAATGGGGGAGCGCCACCGGCTCGAGCAGGTGTCCGTCATCGACGAGGACGGGCGGATGACGCGGGAGGCGGGGCCGTACGCCGGGCAGGATCGGTTCGCGGCCCGCGCCGCGCTCGCCACGCGGCTGGAGGCCGAGGGCCTGCTCGCCGGGGTCGAGGATCACGAGCACGCGGTCGGGCGGTGCCAGCGCTGCTCGACGGTGATCGAGCCGCTGCTGTCGACGCAGTGGTTCGTGCGCATCGCGCCGCTGGCGGAGCGGGCGTTGCGGGCCGCGGCCGAGGGCGGCACCCGCTTCGTGCCGGACAACTGGACCCGCACCTACGAGGAGTGGATGACGAACATCCACGACTGGTGCATCTCGCGCCAGCTCTGGTGGGGACACCGCATTCCGGCTTGGCACTGCGACGCGTGCGGCGTGTTGCGCGTGGCCGAGACGGCGCCGGACGCCTGCGGCTGCGGCGGCCCGCTGCGCCAGGAGACCGACGTCCTCGACACCTGGTTCAGTTCCGGCCTCTGGCCGTTCAGCACGCTGGGCTGGCCGGACGAGACCGCCGACCTGGCGCGCTACTACCCGACGACCCTGCTCGTCACCGCCCACGACATCATCTTCTTCTGGGTCGCGCGCATGATGATGCTCGGCCTCCGGTTCCGGCAGGACGTGCCGTTCCGCACGGTCTACGTCACGTCGCTGGTGCGGGACGCCCACGGCCGGAAGATGAGCAAGTCGAAGGGCAACGTCGTCGATCCGCTCGAGGTGATGGGGGAGATCGGAGCCGACGCGTTCCGCTTCACGCTGGCCGCCCTCGCCTCGCCGGGCATGGACATCTCCCTCTCCGAGGGGCGCCTGCGCGCCTGCCGGCAGTTCATCAACAAGATCTGGAACGCCTCGCGTTTCGTGCTGCTGCACGTGCCGGAGACGCTGGCGGAGCGCCCGGCGCCGCCCGCGCCGGAGACGCTGGACGTGATCCACCGCTGGATGCTGCACCGCGTGAGCGCGCTGGCCGCCGAGATCGACGACGCCCTGTCCGGGTACCGGTTCGACGTGGCCGCGGACCGCCTGTACCACGTCTTCTGGCACGAGTACGCCGACTGGTACGTCGAGCTGGTCAAGCCGGAGCTGCAGGCGGGCGGGGCGGATCGCGACCGCGCCGCGGCGGTCCTGCTGGAGGTGCACGATCGGCTGCTGCGGCTGCTGCATCCGTTCATCCCGTTCGTGACCGAGGAGGTCTGGCAGGCGCTGCCGCCGCGGGCCGGCGAGGAGGGCGCCGCCGCGGCCGGGACCGGGCGGACCATCACGCTGTCGACCTTCCCGGCGCCGGTGGACGCCTGGCGGGACGACGAGGCGGCGGCGGCGATGGCGCTGCTGCAGGAGGTGATCACGGCGGTGCGAACCGTGCGTTCCGAGTGGGGGGTGCCGCCGGCGCGCCGGATCGCCGTGTTGGCCCACGGGGTGGACGGGGCGGCGGCGGGGACGCTCCGCCGCCACGCGGGCCACGTGCGGCGGCTGGCCGGACTGGCCGCGTTCGACCTCGCGGCCGAGGCGCCGCGGGCCGCCCCGGACACGGTCCGCCGCGTCGTGCGCGACTTCGAACTGCACGTGCCGCTGGCCGGGATCGTGGACCGGACGAAGGAGGCCGGCCGGGTGGCGCGGGAGTTGGCCAGGCTGGCGAAGCAGCGCGGCGGCTTGCAGGCGCGGCTGGCGAATCCGGCGTTCCTGGAGCGCGCGGATCCGGGCGTCGTGCGCGACACGCGCGACCAGGAGGCGGAGGCCGGCCGGCGGCAGGAGAAGCTGGAGCGGATCCTCGCGGAGCTCGCGTCATGACCGCCGCGGCCTGCGCGCCGCTCGACCCGGCCGACTACCGCGACGTGGTGCGCCGCGCCCTCGCCGAAGATCTGGCCGGCGGCGACGTCACGTCGGACGCGACGGTGGCCGCCGGCCAGCGCGGCCGGGGCGAGCTCGTCGCGAAGCAGGACTGCGTGCTGGCGGGGATCGAGGTCGCCGCCGAGGTGTTCCGGCAGTCCGACCCGCGGGCGGTCGTGCGCCCCCGGCGGCGGGACGGCGAGTCGTGCGCCCCCGGCGACGTGATCGCCACCGTGGAGGGACCGGCCGCGGCGCTGCTGGGCGCGGAGCGGACCGCGTTGAACTTCCTGCAGCGGTTGTCCGGGATCGCCACCGGCGCGCGCCGCTACGTCGCCGCCGCGGCCGGCCGGACCACGATCCTCGACACCCGCAAGACGACCCCCACGCTGCGCGCCCTGGAGAAGTACGCCGCCCGCGCCGGCGGCGTGACCAACCACCGGTTCGGGCTCGGCGACGGCCTGCTGATCAAGGACAACCACGTCCGGCTGGCCGGCTCGATCCCGGCGGCGGTGGCCCGCGCGCGGGCGGCGGGCGGCGGACTGCCGGTGGAGGTCGAGGCGCAGAGCCTGGCGGAGGTGGACGAGGCGCTCGAAGCCGGGGCCGACGTCGTGCTCATCGACAACCTGTCGGACGAGCGGACCGCCGCGGCGATCGCGCGCTGCCGGGGCCGCGCCCGCACGGAGGTCTCCGGCGGCGTCACGCTCGATCGGCTGCCGGCGCTGGCCGCGCTGGGCCCGACGTACGTGTCGGTCGGGGCGCTGACGCATTCGGCCGCGGCCGTCGACGTCAGCTTCGAAATGGCGCCGGCGGCATGACTCCGACGCACGCCGCGTTGCCGCCGGACCTGGCGTCGGCGCTGGCCGCCCGTTCCGAGCTCGCCGGGGCCGTGGTGCGGTACTTCCCTGAACTGGCGTCGACCAACGACACCGCCGCGGCGCTGGCCGGGTCCGGCGCGGCGGACGGGACGACGGTCGTCGCCGGCCGCCAGACCGCGGGCCGCGGCCGGCGCGGGCGGGCGTGGGATTCTCCGCCGGGGGCGGGGTTGTACCTGTCGGTCGTCCTGCGGGGACGCCAGCCGCCGGTGGTCACCCTGCTCGCGGGGGTGGCGGTGGCCGAGGCGGTGCGGGGGACGGCCGGCGTGGCGGCGGAGCTGAAGTGGCCGAACGACGTGGTCGTGACGCCGGCCGGCGGGCGGGCCGCCGCGCCGGCGCCGGGCGGGGCCTCCGCGTTCGCGCGGCGCAAGATCGCGGGGATCCTGACCGAGGCGCTGCCCGCCGGGAGCGGGCGGGACGACGCGGCGGTGGTCGGGATCGGCGTCAACGTCGGGACCCGCGCCTTTCCGCCCGAGCTGGCCGGGCGCGCCGCGGCGATCGAAACGGTGGCGGGGCGGCGGGTGGACCGCGCGGCGTTCTGCGCCGAGCTGCTCGTGCGGCTGGGGCGCTGGCGGCGGCGCATGGCGGACGAGGGGGAGCGCTTCGTGGTCGCGCGCTGGCGGGCGCTGGCGCCGAGCAGCCGGGGCGCGCCGGTTTCGTGGTGCGCGGGCGGGACCCGCCGCCGGGGAGTGACCGCCGGCGTCGACGACGGCGGCGCCCTGCTCGTGGCGGACGGCGGGCGGACCGAACGGATCGTCGGCGGAGAGGTACGGTGGGAGTGACCGGCCGGGCGGCGGGGGGCTGACGGATGCTGCTTCCTGCGGAGCCACGAGGTGGCCTGTCCGCCCTCCGGGTGACGGGCCGGGCGGTGGGGATCTGACGGATGCTGCTCGCGATCGACGTCGGCAACACCAACGTCGTCCTCGGGCTCTTCGCCGGGGCGTCGCTCGAGCGCCGGTGGCGGCTGGCCACGCTGCCCGACCGCACCGCGGACGAGCTGTGGGTGCTGGTCAGCCGGCTGTTCGCCGAGCACGAGGTCGACCCGGCGCGGATCGACGGCGTCGTGATGTCGTCGGTGGTGCCGGCCCTGACCGGGGCGGTCGCGGACATGATCCGGCGCGGACTCGGGCAGGAAGTGCTGCGGGTGGACGCCGGCAACGCCGGCCTGCCGGTCGGCTACGACGACCCGGCCGAGGTGGGCGCGGACCGCCTCGTCAACGGGGTGGCGGCGGTGCGGGCGTACGGCGGCTCGGCGCGTCCGCTGGTGGTCGTCGACTTCGGGACGGCGACGACCTTCGACGTGATCTCGGCCGCGGGCGAGTACCTGGGAGGCGTCATCTGCCCCGGCGTCGAAATCTCGGCCGAGGCCCTCTACCGCCGCGCCGCGCAGTTGCCGCGGGTGGAGGTCCGCCGGCCGGCCGCGGTGATCGGCCGCAGCACCGTCGCGTCGATGCAGTCCGGCTTGTTCTACGGCTACGTGGCGATGGTGGAAGGCATCGTCCGCCGGCTCCGCGGCGAGATCGAGGACGGCGCCCGGCTGCTGTGCATCGGGACCGGCGGACTGGCCGCCGACATCGCGGCGGAGACCGCCCTGATCGACGACGTGCGGCCGGACCTGACGCTGGCCGGTCTGCGCATCGTCTGGGAGCGCATCCGGAAGGGCGATGCCGGCGGCTGAGCGGCCCCATGGATCCAGGCGCGTTGTGCCGGGCGGTCGAGTCGTACCTCTGCCGGAAGAACGACGGACATCTGATCCGCATCGTCGGTCCCGCGTTCGAGATGGTGTGCGGGTGGGCCGCGGCGGGCATTCCCCTCGGCGTCGTCGAGCGCGCGATCGACCGGCGGTACGCGCGCTACCACGCCAGGGGGACGCAGCGGCGCCCCCTGCGCGTCGAATACTGCGAGGCCGACGTGCTCGACGCGTTCGACGAGTGGAAGCGCGCGGTGGGCGTGGGCGCCGCCGCGCGGTCCGATCCGGAGGAGGCGGACGGGTCCGGGGCGGAACGCGGCGCGGCTGCGCGCCGCCGGGCCGCGCCGGGAGGCCGCCGCTCGCTCGCCGCCCATCTCGACGATCTCGCCGCCCGTCTGGCGGCCTGGGAGCCGCCTCCCGGGGCGGCGGCCCTCGAAAGCCTGCTCGTCGAGGCGCGCGCCGCGGTGGACGACGCCCGCGCCGGCGGCCGGACGTTGCGGGGCGCGGCGCGCCGGCGCGTGACCGAGCGGCTGGCGGCGCTGGACCGGCAGTTCCCGGCCGCGGCGCGCGCCGACGCGGGAGACGCCGTGCTGCGCGACGTCGAGGCGGAGGCGCGGCGTTCGCTGGAGCCGTTCCGGGGCCGGATGCCGGTTCCGGCGTTTACGGCGGCGGTCGATGCGGCTACCGACCGGCTGCTCGCGGAGCGCCTGCGGCTGCCGCGGCTGGCGTTCGACTGAGCGCGGTTGGTTCGTCGACGCGAGAGGCCGCATCTACTCCGCGCGGAGCGCGGCGAGCGGGTCCACCCGGGCGGCGCGGCGCGCGGGGATCCAGGCGGCGGACGCGGCCACGAGCAGGAGCAGCAGGGAGACGGCGGCCAGCGTCGTGACGTCGGTCGGCGCGATCCCGAACAGCAGGCTCGTGAGGAACCGCGAGGCCCAGAGGGCGCCGAGCGCGCCGAGCGCGACCCCCGCCGCGGCGAGGCCGAGCGCGCCGCGGACCACCATCCCCACCACGGCGCCGGGCCGGGCGCCCAGCGCGAGGCGCAGGCCGAACTCGTGCGTGCGCTGGGCGGTGGCGACCGCGATCACGCCGTAGATGCCGAGACCGGCCAGCGTCAGGGCGGCCAGGGCGAACAGCGCGAGGAGGCTGGTCGTGAAGCGCCGCGCGGCGAGCGTGTCCGACAGAAGCTGCTCGACGGTGGCGACGCTGTAGAAGCTCTGGAGCGGGTCGACGGCCCGGACGGCGTCCTGCATCGCGGGGAGGCCGGCCGCCGGATCGCCGGCCGTGCGCACGACGTAGGTCATCGATCCGCTCGCGCCGCCCTGCGCGTGCGGCACGAAGATCTCGGGACGCCGGGCGCTGTCGAAGCCCCCCGGCCGCGTCGCGCCCACGACGCCGACGATCTCCGCGTCGACCGCCTGCCCCGCCACCTGCGCCGTCAGCCGTTGCCGGAGCGGATCCTGCTCCGGCCAGTGCCGCCGCGCCAGCGTCTCGTTGATCACGGCGACCCGCGGCCGTTCCGCGTCGTCCCGCCGCTCGAACCGCCGGCCGGCGCGCAACGGAATCCCCAGCGCCTCGAAATACCCCGGCGTCACCTGGGAAATGGCCGCCGACGGTTCTTCTCCGCGCGGCGGCGGCGGCCGGCCGCGGATCGCGAACGGGGTTTCGATGGTGACGTCGGCCAGTCCCAGCGGGAACGACGAGACGGCCCCGGCCGCGGTCACCCCCGGCAGGGCGCGCACGTTTTGCAGGGTCTCGCGGAAGAAGTTCACGCGCGCCTGCTCGTCCGCCTGGCGGTCCCAGGCGAAGACCTGCAACACCGCCGTGTTCCCCGGCGCGAAGCCCAGATCCACGCTCACGAGCCGCGCGAAGCTCTGCAGGAGCAGACCCGCGCCGACCAGCAGCACCAGCGCCAGGGCGACCTCCGCCGCCACCAGCAGGCGGCGCAGCCGCTGCTGCGCGGCGGAAGCGCCGGCGCGTTGCGCGCGGAGCAGGCCGGCGACGTCCTGCCGGAACGCCTGCCGCGCGGGAGCGAGTCCGAAGGCGACGGCGGTCGCGAGGACGAGGCCGGCCGCGAAGCCGAGGATCCGTCCGTTCACCGCGACCTCCGCCAGCCGCGGCACGTCGGCGGGCATCAGCGCCACGATCGCGTCCAGCGCGTACGCGGTCAGGGCGACGCCGCCGGCGCCCCCCGCCGCCGCGAGCACCAGGCTCTCGGTCAGCAGTTGCCGCAGCAGGCGGCCGCGGCCCCCGCCCACCGCCGTGCGGATCGTGAATTCCTGCGCCCGCCGCGCGCCACGCGCCAGCATGAGGTTCGCGACGTTGACGCAGGCGACGAGCAGCACGAGGGCCACGCCGCCCTGGAGCAGCAGCAGCGCCGGCCGCACCGCTTCGACCTGTTGCGCGTGGAGCGGGATCACGCGCGCGCCGACGCCGGTGTTGGTGCGGGGATGGGCGGCGGCCAGGCGCGCCGCCACCGTGTCCATCTCCGCCTGCGCCGCCGCGAGGGTGACCCCCGGCCGGACCCGCGCGAGCACGGGCCACCAGCCGTCGCCGCGGATGAAGGTCTCGTGCTCCGCGATCGCCTTCGGCACGTAGAGGTCCCGCTCGCCGCGGCCGCGTTCGAGACCGATCCCGAAGTCCGGCGGGAGCACGCCGACCACCGTGTGCGGCTGCCCGTCCAGGGTGAGCGGGCGGCCGAGGATCCCGGCGTCGCCGCCGAAGCGGCGCTGCCAGAACCCGTGCGTCAGCACCGCGACGCCGCTGCCCGGCCGGAACTCTTCCGGAAGGAACGTCCGGCCGTGCGCCGCGCCGGCGCCGAGCGCCTCGAAGAACCCTTCGGTGACCAGCCACGCGTAGAACACCTCGGGGTCGCCGTCGCCGGTGAAGTCGAACGAGAACGGCTCGAGCGCCGCCATGCGTTCGAAGCCCGCGGCCTGCTCGCGCCAGTCCAGGAAGTTGGCCGGCGCCGGCTCCACCGGCCGGTTGCCGTCGCCCGGATCGGTCTGCCACAGCGTGACGAGGCGCTCCGGATCCGGGAACGGCGGCGGCTGGAGCAGCACCGCGTCGACGACCGAGAAGATGGTCGTGGCCGCGCCGATCGCGAGCGCGAGGGTGAGGACCGTCGTCGCCGCGAAGCCGGGCTCCCGGCGCAGCAGCCGCGCCCCGAACCCGGCGTCCTGGAGGAGCTGCTCCAGCACCGCACCGGGGCGGAACCCCCGTTCCGGCTCCGCGCGCCGTGCCCCGGACCCGGGCGGTCTGGTCATCGAAAAGTTCTTCTCGGGCGCCCTGCCTGCGATTTCAGTGAATCGTGACGTCACCGGATCCGCTGCGCAGGGTCATCCGCGGTCCGCCGTCGCCGACGACGCCCCGGAGCTCCCCGCGCCGCATCTCCTCGGGAACTGTGACCGGACGGTGGATGCGCACCGTACCCGAGTCGGTACGGGCGTCGATCTCGAACCCCGCGCCGTCCGGCAGGTCGATCGAGACGTCGCCCGACCCGGCGCCGATCTCCCACGCGCCGCCGCTCGTGCCCTCGACATGGATCCGGCCGCTCCCGGTCTCGGCGCGCAAGGCCATGTCGTACCCCGTGACGTCGATGGACCCGGAACGGGTCCGGACGTCGACGGTGCCGGTGACCGCGGTCAGCTCGACGTCGCCCGAGCCGGCCTCGACCGTCACGCCTCCCGAGACGTTCGCCACGCGCGCGCGGCCCGAGCCGGTCGACGCCGCAACCGGGCCGGCGACCCCCTCGACCCGCAGGTTGCCCGACCCGGTCCGTGCGCGAACCCGGCTGCGCGCCGGGACGACCAGTTCGTAATCAATGCCCACCTGGCGGCGCATCGACTCGTCGAGGTGACCGACGCGCAGAACGTCGCCGTGGACCGCGATCGGCGGATCGGATTCAATGGTCCGTACGCGATCCTCGACGACACCGGGCGGATCCGGCGTCCACCGGTCGGCGTAACCTTGAACGCGCCCGATGACCCGCACGATGCCGGGCTTGCCGGCGGATACAAGGATCCGTCCGCTCCCGGTACGAACGGAGAGCACCAGGGTGTCGCCATCAACCGACAGCGTCTGCTCGAACCGTCCGTCGACCGTCCGTGGCGAGGCGAACCTGGCTGCGCAAGCGCTCGACAGGATCGCCGCCGCGATCCCGAACGAGACAGCCGTTCCTGCTTGCGGTCTCTTTGTCGACACTGGTACCCCTCGCCGAAGTGTAGAACACTTCGGGGTCGTCGTCGCCGGTGGAGTCGAACGAGAACGGCTCGATCTCCGCCATGCGTTCGAAGCCCGCGGCCTGCTCGCGCCGGTCCAGGAAGTTGGCCGGCAATGCCCACTTGACGGCCGTCGATCTGTCGAGGTGACCGACGCGAAGCCGCGGTCGGGAACGGGCATGCCGCCGGCCGCCGCCAGCGTGGCCCCCGTCGGCGTTGACGCGATCCGATCGGCCGCATCACAATGCGGGACACGGCCGAAACACCATGTCCGACGACACGACCGCCGCGGCGCGCCGTCAACCGGAAGATGCGGGCGACCCGGCCGGCTACTGGTCCCGGTGGATCAACCCCGACGGCACGCCGGACGGCGCGAAGCTCGACGAGATCGTGCGGGGGATCGTCAGCGCGGTCCATCCCGACCGGATCGTCCTGTTCGGCTCCGCGGCCCGGGGCGCCATGAAGAGCGGCAGCGATCTCGACCTGCTGGTCGTCAAGAACGTCTCGAACCTGCGGGAATTCTCGCTCCGGGTGCGTGACAGCCTGCCCGTCGACCGGCCGCCGGTCGACGTGCTGGCGGCCACTCCGGAACTGGTCGCAAAGCACGGGGACAGCCTCGGTTGGGTACTGCGGCCGGCGGTCGAAGAAGGAACGACGATCTACGAAAAAAGCAGCGGCGTGGGAACGACGGACGGGAGGGGGCGTCGGAGTCGCGGGAACGGCAAGGAAGAAACGAACCGGGTCATGGTGAGAACACGGCGCTACGAACCCGAAGAAGCGCTCGACTGGTTGCGGAGAGCGAAAGGCGATCTCGGAGTCGGCAGGACCGCGGATCCCGAAGCGGACCCGGACACCCTGTGCTCCCTTGCGCAGGCGGCGGCGGAGAAGGCATTGAAAGGCATCGTGGTCGCCCGCGGGGCGCGCGTCGAGTACACGCACGAGATAACGGCCCTGGCGGAACAGGTGCGCCGCGAGGGCGAGCGGCTGCCGGGCGATCTCGACAGAAAGAAGATGGACAGGCTTTCCGAGTACGGTGGAGACGCGCGCTATCCGGGTCCCGCGAGAAGGACGACCAGAGCGGACTGCGACGCCGCGCTGGACATCGCGGCCGCGCTGGTGGAGCACGCGGAAAGACGCATTCCCGAAATCCTCGCGCTGCGAAGTCCCGACCGCCGCGCCGACTGACGGCGAAGCGGCGCAATCACCGGGACGTGTGCGCCCGGTTTGCGCGGTTTTTTCGCGTCCGGACCGGCGCCGCCGGGCGCCCGGAGCGGGTCTCTACATCCGCGGCGGCACGTCGCAGCCCATCAGCGCGAGCGCCCGCGTCAACTGGAGGCGGCAGAGCAGGACCGCCGCGGCGCGCCACAGCCGGGTCGCCTCGTCCTCTTCGGCCACGACCGGACAGCGGTGGTAGAAGGTGTTGAACGCCTGCGCCAGGCCGAAGGCGTACTTGGCGAGCACGGAGAGCTCCAGCGCGCGGATCGACTGGTCCGCGACTTCGTCCAGCCGGGCCGCTTCGAGCAGCAGGGCCCAGGTGGCGGTTCCGTCGCCGGGGTCCGCCAGCGGTTCGGCCGGCAGCGCGGCGAGCGCCGCCGCCAGCGCCTCGTCGTCGAGGCCGTCCCGGTCGTAGAGCTTCCGCAGGATGTTCGCGGCCCGCACCGCGGCGTACTGCACGTAGGGTCCGCTCTCGCCCTCGAAGCTGAGCGCTTCGTCGATGTCGAAGGCGATGAGCTTCCCGCGCGAGTACTTGATCATGAAGTAGCGGACCGCGGCCGTGGCGATGGCCGCGGCGACGGCCCCGGCCTCGGCGTCGTCCGGCGACAGGTCGGCGTGGCGGGCGAGCACCTCCCGTTGCGCGGCCTCGGTCAGCCGGTCGAGCAGGTCGTCCGCCTTCACGCCGAGTCCCTTGCGGCCGGACACCTCGACGAACGCGGGCTTCGCCTCCTGGTCGAGGCCGTGGCCCAGGGCGCGGGCGGTCGCCGGCGACAGCGCCACCATCTCGTACGAGACGTGCACGGAACGCTCCGCCTCCGCGCCGCGGCCGACGGCGGCGAGCGCCTGCTGCAACAGTTGCTGCAGGTATGCCTGCCGCGTGTCGATCACGTTGTAGACGGTGTCGGCCCGCCCGAAGGCGACGTCGTCCTGCGCGGCCTCGCCGGCGGCGGAGGTGGTCGACCAGAGCCGGCGGCCGGAACGCTGGGCGCCGTGCAGCCGGTACCGGAAGTCGTGCTCGAGCACTCCGAGCTTCCAGAACTGGTAGGCGATGTCCTTTCCGACGTAGGTGACGGTTCCGTTCGAACGCACGATCACCTTCGACTTCGACTTCGGCCCGCCCGCGCCGGGGGCCGCGCCCCCGTCCGCCGGAACGCCGCCGTCGAGCGGCATCACCCAGCAGCCGGCCTGCGGACCGCTCGTCTCGAGATGTACCGCGCCCGCCTGTTTGAGCACCTCGAACGCGTGCGACCAGAAGCGCAGGCGCAGGACGTCGCCTTCCCAGGCCAGCAGGTCGTACTCGACGTTCATCCGGTCCATCGTGGCCAGATGGCGGCGGACGATGCGGTCGGCCACGAGCCGTCCCAGCCGGGCTGCCGGATCGGCGCCGGTTTCGAGGTCGTGGAGGGCGCCGGCCCGGAGTGCGATCCGTTCCGGGTCGTCCTCGTACCAGGCGGTCACCCGCGCGTAGAGATCCCAGCAGTAGTAGTCGAAGCGGGGCCGCTCGGCGAGGGCGGCGACCTCCTCCGGCGGCAACTGCTCGAGGTGCCGGAAGCCGACCACGACGTCGGCCACCTGCACCCCGGTGTCGTCGATGTAGTTCTGCACCTCCACCGGGACGCCGAGGAACCGCAGCAGCCGCACCAGGGTGTCGCCGAGGGCGGCGTTGCGCAGGTGCCCGACGTGCGCCGCCTTGTTGGGGTTGATCGCGGTGTGCTCGACGATCGCCTTGCGGACGCCCCGGCCGGCGCGCGGCGGCGCCGGCGGCGGCGCGAGCGCCGCGCGGGCGAAGCGGGCGCGATCGAGGAAGAGGTTGACGTAGCCGTTGGGCGCCGGCTCGACCCGCTCGACGCCTTCGACGGGGCCGAGCGCGCCGGCGATCTCGGCCGCGATCGCGCGCGGCGCCTTGCGCAGCACCCGGGCCAGCTCGAACGCCACGGTGACGCCGAGATCGCCCAGCGCGCGGTCCGGCGGGTACTGCAGCGCCACGTCCGGCAGCCGGTCCGCATCGAGGCCGTACAGATTGGCCAGTACGTCGCGGATGCGCGACCGCACGGCCGCGTGCAGTCCCAGGATCATCGCGCGCGCTCCCGCCCGCGCCCGGGCGCCCGCCGCGCGCGGGCGGCGCGCGACCGGCCGTCACCGGTCATGGCAGGCGGCGAGGGCGAGCGCCCGCGCGTGGTCGGCCGGCGTGTTGACGTTGAAGAAGAGCGTGCCGTCGGGATCGAACGGCGCCAGGTCGTCCGCGCCTATCTCGTGCCGCCGCATCGCTTCCACCGCCGCGCGCAACCGCCGCGTCCCCGCCGCGATGCGGCGCTCGACGAGCGGGGCGCACGACGTCCGGTAGCAGGCGCACAGCGGCTGGTACCCGTCGTTCGTGCGCGGGACGGCCACGTCCGCCGCGCCGCCCGCGCGCAGCAGGTGGTCGAGGAACGCCGCGCGCAGGAACGGCATGTCGCCGGCCACCACCAGCGTCCGGGACGAGCGCGAGGCGCGCAGGGCGGCGTGCAGGCCGCCGAGCGGACCGGCGCCGGCCAGCACGTCCAGATGCACGGGTACGCCCAGTCCGGCGTACGTTGCGCGGTCGTTCGCCACGATGAACACCTGATCGGCCACCGCCCGCAACACCGCCAGGAGGCGGTCGACGATGCGCCGGTCGCCGAGGGGAAGCAGCAGCTTGGGCCGGCCGCCGAATCGGCGCGCCCGGCCGCCGGCGAGGATGGCCGCCGTCGACGTCGCCACCCGCAACCTTACCAGATTCCGCGGCGGGCCGCGGTCGAGACCGTCCCGGACGCCGCCGCCCGGATCCGCGGGACGCCGTGGCGGCCCGGCGCGTGGTCCGCGGCGCCGGTTCGATGACGGGCAGCTCCACGGGACTCCGCGGCCCGCCCCGGCGCATGGGGTGCAGCGAGGCGGCATGCGTAGACACCCCACGCACGCACGCGGCGCACCACCTCGCCAGCAGGGCGCATGGGGTGCGGCGAGGCGGGGTGCACGTCAGATTTGTGAGGACCGTCAGGCGGCTCTGGCGGCTCGTCGCTCCCAGAAGTCCTCGAAGCGGCCACTGAGCTGGCAGCAGCGCAGTGCGATGATGGCGTTGGCGCCGGCGACGGTCCAGCGCATGCCGGCGCGCTTCAACCGTGCGCCGACGACCCGCTTGCAGCCGGCCTCGACCACGCCCGAAGAGACGCACAGGCCTTGGGCGCGGAACCGCGGATAGCGCATCCGGCGGCGGTTGCGCACCACGTAGTCGAGGCACCGGCGCGCGGCGTCGGTGGTCTCGGTGTGGGACCGCAGTTCGGCCACGATCGCGCGCAGCCGTCCGGCGTCCAACTCGTCCTTCCGCTGCCTGGCCCAGGCGTCGGCGCGGTCGGTGCCGGGGCCGTAGAGGGTCTTGGCCACGTCGGACAGATGCTGCCTGGCATGGTAGACGTCGACGATTTCGGTGGCGCCTGGAAACTGCTCGCCGGCCAGATTCCAGATCCAGGGGGCGCCGTCGCCGAGGACGACGCGGCGTTCGGCGGCGTCGAAGCCGCGCCGTTGCGCCTCGCGATACACCCGTTGCGCGAACGGGGCCGGCCGCGGGTCGGTGTCGCGGCCGGCCGCGCTCTCGACGGCGGCGTTGTAGCTGACCGATCCGGGGTCGCGCACGGGCCGGCCCCGTTTGTCCCGCGATTCGGCCGTCCAGACGGTGACCAGCTTGACCTCGCGGGTCCTGGCCGAGCCGTCCGGCTGCTTTCCGGGGCGGCCCTCGACCTCGGAGGGGCGCACCGGCACGCCGGTGCCGTCCAGCCCCAGGTACATCGTCGGCGCGGGGGCGGGCGCCGGCTCGGTCACGGTGCGTTCGTCGGCGGCGACCTGGCGTCCCAGGGCCTCGGCCGTGCGCTCGACCTGTTTGGTCTCGACCCGCACCCCGGCGCACGCCCCCACCAGTTCGCCCGCCTTGTCGAAGCTGACCTCGGCCGCCGCCGCCCCCACCATCCGCGTGGTGGCGGGCGACAACGAAGTGCCTTCCAGACCCAACGCCCGGTCGCGCGGACAGATGCCCGTGCGGCAGGCGTCGCAGTGGTAGCAGGCGCGTTCCAGCCGCAACGGCCCCAACACGCTCAGAAACGTCTTCGGACGGCGGCCGGCGTAGCGCGCCTTTCGTCCGCAGGCGCACCGCACGGTCGAATCCTGGTGGTCGGCGCAGTCCGCGTTCAGCCGGCGCTCGACCGACCGCGCGGCCGTGTCGAGCGCCCGGCGGCGGACGGCTTGCTCGAAGGCCTCGAAATCCGGGCCGCCGGCCGTCTTCGACCTTACCAGGGCATCGATTTCGGCGTCGATTTCGCCCGCGAGCGTCTTCTCGCAGCCCCCTTTTTTCCCGCGCCGGCTGCCGCCGCCGCGGGGTCCCGCCCGCTCCCGCTCCCGGCCCGCAGCCGGGCCTCGCTCAGCGCGTCGCTGGCTTCGATCAACTCCTGCGACAGCAGGCGCCGGAACCGCCGATACTCGGCCGCCTCGGCCCAGGCTTGCTCCGCCGCCCGCGCCGGAATGATCCGGGTCACCGTCTTCCCCGACTCCTTGCGCGTCAGCGACAGCACCGGACCCCGCTGTGCCTTCCCCGGCGGGGCGCAGCCGCAGCCGGTCTTGCCGCAGCGCCGGCAACGCGCCATCAGCGACCCCGAACGCATCTCGCCGATCGAGGCCAACTGCCGGCACAGGTGGGCGCGGCGCTGTTCGAGCGCGGCGATCGATTCCTCGGGCATGGTCGGACTCCTCCAGTGAACAGCCGGTCTACTGAAGTTGTCGGCCGATCTCGCCCTGCCCTGCACCCCCGATGGCGGTCCCTCACAAATCTGACGTGCACCCGGCGAGGCGGCATGCGTTGACACTGCACGGGCGCTCGGCTACCGTGGGGTGCAGGTCGCGCAGGGGATTCGTCATGTCGATCAGGCAGGCCCGTCGTCGGATGCGGCGCGTGCTCCGGTGGAGCGCCGCCGCCTGGGCGCTGATGCTCCTGGCCGCGGCCTGGCCGGCCGCGCAGGACGAGCCGCGCGGGCGGCCCGTCGTCTACGCGACCGAGGTCGAGGCGCTCATCCACCCGGTCTCCGCCGAGTACGTCGAGCAGGCCCTGGACGAGGCGGATCGCGCGGGCGCCGACGCGGTCGTCGTGGTGTTGCGGACGCCCGGCGGTCTGGTCGACTCCACGCGCGAGATCAACACCCGCATCATCGAGGCGGAGACGCCGGTCGTGGTCTACGTCGGTCCCAGCGGCACGCGCGCCGCCTCGGCCGGCTTCCTGATCACCATCGCGGCGGACGTGGCGGTGATGGCGCCGGGCACCCACATCGGCGCCGCGCATCCGGTTTCCGGCGCCGGTTCCGAGATGGACGAGACCGCCGCGCAGAAGGCGGCCTCCGACGTGGCGGCCTACGCGCGGTCGCTCGCGAGCCAGCGGCGGCGCAACGTGGAGCTGGCGGAGAAGGCGGTCACCGAGAGCCTGTCGTTCACCGAACGCGAGGCGCTCGAGGCCGACCCGCCGCTGATCGACCTGATCGCAACCGACCTCGACGACCTGCTCGAGCAGCTCGACGGCCGCGAGGTGCGCCGCTGGGACGGCGTCGTCGAGGTGCTGCGGACGGCGGACGCCGAAATCCGGACGGTCGAGATGACGTGGCGCCAGCGGCTGCTGAGCGCGATTGCGCACCCGCAGATCGCCGTGCTGCTGTTCAGCCTCGGGAGCCTGGGGCTCACCATCGAGCTCTGGAACCCCGGCGCGGCGGTGCCCGGCATCGTCGGCGCGGTCTGCCTGTTGCTGGCGTTCTTCGCGTTCCAGATCCTGCCGATCAACTACGTCGGCCTGCTGCTGATCCTGTTCGGGATGGTCCTGCTCGTCATCGAGATGTTCACGCCGACCTACGGCCTGCTGGCCGTCAGCGGCCTTGCGAGCATGGTGTTCGGCGCGCTGATGCTGTTCGATTCCCCGGCGCCCGAGCTGCGGCTCGGCGGGCCGTTCATCGTCTTCACGGTGCTGGTGCTCGGGCTCGGCGTCGGCGCCCTGACGCGGCTGGGGGTCCGGGCGCACCGGGTGCCCGCGGTCACCGGGGCGGACGGCATGCTCGAGCGGGAGGGGCTGGCGATCGACCCGATCCCCGCCGGCGGACGGGGCCGGATCTCGACGCGGGGGGAAATCTGGACGGCCGCCGCCGCGCCGGGGACGGACATCGCCGGCGGCGACCCCGTGCGGGTGGTGGCCGTCAGCGGCATGGTGCTCACCGTGCGGCGCGCGCCGCCGCCGTCGGAGGAAGGATCGGAGTCATGAACATCGGCCCGGAGCTCGTCGTCCTGATCATCGTCCTGCTGTACCTGGCGAACTCCGTCAAGATCCTCAACGAGTACGAGCGGGCGGTCATCTTCCGGCTCGGCAAGCTCTATCCGCGGTCGAAGGGGCCCGGCGTCATCCTGGTGTTCGCGCCGATCGACCGCATGGTCCGGGTCAGCCTGCGCACCATCGTGATGGACGTGCCCCCGCAGGACGTCATCACGAAGGACAACGTCTCGGTCAAGGTGAACGCGGTCGTCTACTTCCGCGTCATGGACCCGCAACGGTCGGTGGTCGAGGTCGAGAACTTCCACTACGCGACGTCGCAGCTCGCGCAGACCACGCTGCGCAGCGTGCTCGGGCAGGTGGAGCTGGACGGTCTGCTGTCGGAGCGCGAGCAGCTCAACCAGCAGTTGCAGCAGATACTGGACCTGCACACCGACCCGTGGGGCGTGAAGGTGTCGTCGGTCGAGGTCAAGCACGTCGACCTGCCGGTCGACATGCAGCGCGCGATGGCGGCGCAGGCGGAGGCCGAGCGCGAGAAGCGTGCTAAGATCATCCACGCCGAGGGCGAGTTCATCGCTTCCGAGAAGCTCTCGCAGGCCGCCGAGGTCATCGGCCGGGCGCCGCTGGCCCCGGTTCTGCGCTACCTGCAGACCTTGACGGAGATCGCCGGCGAGAAGAATTCGACCATCGTCTTTCCGTTGCCCATCGACCTCATGAACACGCTGACCGGCAAGCGCGGCGACTGACCGTGGCGTCAAGATCCCCCGCCGGCGTCGGCGCCAAGCAGGTGGTCTTTCTGGCCATGGTGGGCGCCGGGCTGTCCGTCGTGGTCTTCCTGATCGGCGTGCTGGTGGGCCGCGGGGTGTCCATCGTCGACGTGATCACCGGCCAGGAAGCCGCCCGCGCGAGCGCGGAGGGTTCGTTCGTGCCCGGCGAGCAGCCGTTGGTCACCAGCGCCGCGCCGCGGCGCGAGCCTTCGATGGCGGCCACCGAGGGCGCGGGGCTGTCCTACTACGAGCGGCTCGAAGGCGGCCTCGGGCCGGACCTCGACACCCGGCTGGCGCCGCCTGCGCCCGCCGCCGCCCCGGCCGCCGAGGCCGCGCCCGGCCCGGCGGCGGGGGACGTCCCGGCCGGGCCCGGCGGCGGGTACGCGGTCCGGTCCGGCGCGTACTCGGTCCACGTCATGACGCTCCGCGAGGGCGCCGCCGCCGAGCGCATGGCGCTGGGGCTGGTCGAGAAGGGCTATCCGGCGTTCGTCGTCGCGCCCGCGCCCGACGCGCCGGTTCCGGTGTTCCGGGTTCGGGTCGGGACCTATGCGGACCGCGAGGAGGCCGAGGCGGTCCTCCGGCGGCTCGAAGACGAAGAGTCGTTCAGGCCCTGGATCACGCGCTAGCGCGCTGACGTGCGTCCGCCCGGAGCCCCGGCCGTGCCGTCCCTGCCGCTCGCCGTCCTTTCCGGCGTGCTGCTGTTCTTCAGCTTTCCGAGCCTGGGCCATCCGGCCTTCGCGTGGCTGGCCCTGACGCCGTTGCTGGTCGCCGTGGCGCGCTCCACGCCGTGGCAGGGGCTGCGCCTCGGCCTGGTCACCGGGCTGGTCCACTTCGCCGGCACGCTCTACTGGATCCCGGCCGTGATGGTCGACTACGGCGGGCTGTCCCCGGTCGCCGCGTGGTTCGTGCACGCGCTGTTCGTCGCGTTCCTGGCGCTCTTCCCCGCCGTCTTCGCGGCCGGCGCGGCGGACCTGGCGGCCCGCTTCGGGGCCCGGGGGCTGCTGTTCGCGCCGGCGCTGTGGGTCGCGACCGAGCTGGCGCGGATGCATCTGTTCACCGGATTCCCCTGGGCGCTGATCGGCTACAGCCAGGTGCCGTTCCCTGCCGTCGCCCAGGCCGCGAGCGTCGTCGGGGTGCTCGGCGTGTCGGGACTGGTGGTCCTCGTCAACGCCGCCGGCGCCTGCGCGGCGGTGGCCGCGCCCGGAGCCCGGCGCACGCCGCTCCTCGTGACCGCCGCGGTGGTCGCCGCCGCCGTGGGGTTCGGGGTCTGGCGCCTGCAGGACGGGTCGCTGCCGCGGGCGGGGACGTCCATGCGGGTGGCGGCGCTGCAGGGCGACGTGCGGCAGGACGAGAAGTGGAATCCGTTGCGCGGCGACGACATCCTGGAGACCTACCTCGGGCAGACGCGGCGCGCGGCCGCCGCCGGCGCCCGGCTGGTCGTCTGGCCCGAGTCCGCGACGCCGTTCCCCCTCGACCGGGACCCGCGCGGCGCCGCGGTGCGCGCCGCCGCGCGGGAGACCGGCGCGCATCTTCTGGTCGGGACGACGGAAGTGGCGCGGGACGGCGGTACGCGGTACTACAACGCGGCGTACCTGATCGAACCCCGGCAGGGCTCGACGTCCGGCGTGTACCGCAAGCGGCGCCTCGTGCCGTTCGGGGAGTACGTGCCGTTGCGGCGGGCGCTCTTCTTCGTGTCGCCGCTGGTGGAGACGGTGGCGGACTTCTCCGCGGGCACCGAGGCGCGGACGCTGCCGGTCGGCCGCGACCCGGTGGGCGCGACCATCTGCTACGAGATCATCTATCCTGGCCTGGTGCGGGAGCTCGTGCTCCGCGGCAGCCGGTTGCTCGTGACGGTCACCAACGACGCGTGGTACGGCCGCTCGGCCGCGCCGCATCAGCATTTTCAGCAGGCGACGATGCGGGCGATCGAGCAGGGACGCTTTCTCGTCCGCGCCGCCAACACCGGCATCAGCGGCGTGATCGATCCGTACGGACGGGTGCTGGCGCGTTCGGGACTGTTCGAACCGGCGGTCCTGGTGGAGGACGTGCGGCTCCTGGACGAGCTCACGATCTACGCGCGGTTCGGCGACGCGCCGGCGTACGCCGTCGCCGCCGTCGCCGTCGCCGCGCTCGCCCGCGGGCGGCGGCGCCGGATTCCGGTTTGACGGGACGGGAGGAAGATTCGTGGCGACAGCCCTGGACGACGACGTTCGCCGGTATCAGGATCTGGTAAAGCGCGCGGCCGATCTGCGGAGCTATCTTTGACCCCGCCGCCGTCGAAGCGGAGATGGCGGAGCTGGAGCGGCGGGCCGCGGCGCCCGACTTCTGGAACGACCAGGCCGCGGCGCAGCGCATGCTCCAGCGGCGGCGCCGGCTGCAGGAGGACTTCGACCTCGCGGAGTCGTTGCGCCGGAAGACCGACGATCTGGCGGTGCTGTTCGAGTGGGCCGACCAGGGCGAGGACGTGGCCGGCGACGTGGCGGCGGGGCTGGCCGGCCTGCGCGCAGAGGTCGAAGGGGCCGAGGTCCGCAAGATGCTCGGCGGCGAGCACGACCAGCGCAACGCCATCGTCTCCATTCATCCCGGCGCCGGCGGGACCGAGTCGCAGGACTGGGCGGAGATGCTGCTGCGCATGTATCTCCGCTGGGCCGAGCGCCGCGGCTTCTCCCGCGAGGTGATCGACGCGCAGCCCGGCGACGAAGCCGGCGTCAAGAGCGCGACGGTCACCGTCGACGGCGACTACGCCTACGGCCTGCTCCTGGCCGAGGCGGGCATCCACCGGCTGGTCCGCATCTCGCCGTTCGACCAGGCGGCGCGGCGGCATACTTCCTTCGCGTCGGTGTTCGTCTGGCCGGAGCTGCCGGACGACGTCGAGGTCGAGATCGAGGAGAAGGACCTGCGGATAGACACCTACCGGTCGAGCGGGGCCGGGGGCCAGCACGTCAACGTGACCGATTCCGCCGTGCGGATCACGCACCTGCCGACCGGCATCGTCGTCTCGTGCCAGAACGAGCGTTCGCAGCACCGCAACCGCGACGCCGCGATGGCGGTGCTCCGGGCGCGGCTCTACGACCGCCGGATCAAGGAGCAACAGGACCGGCTGGAGGAGATCGGGGGCGAGAAGAAGGACATCGCCTTCGGCAGCCAGATCCGCAGCTACGTCCTCCATCCGTACCGCATGGTCAAGGATCACCGCACCCGGGTCGAGGAAGGCAACGTCGACCGCGTCCTCGACGGCGACCTCGACGCCTTCATCAAGGCGTACCTGATGCGGAAGGCGTCCGGCCGCGCCGGGGAGAACTAGCGCAGAAACGTCCCCGGCTCGGTGCCGGCGATGAACGCCTCCTGGATTGGGCGCAACGTCCCGGGGCCGGCCGGCTCGCCCGTTTCCGGATCGACGGACACGAAGACGATGTTCGTCGGCGGATCGAACTCGGGCTTCGTCCCGCGGCCGGCCACGTAGGCTTCCATGAAGTCGATCCAGATGGGCAGCGCCACCCGTGCGCCCTGCTCGTTGTAGCCCATCGTCTTCTTCTCGTCGTGGCCGACCCAGACCCCGACCGTGACGTCCGGATCGAACCCGACGAACCAGGCGTCGGTGTAGTCGTCCATCGTGCCGGTCTTGCCGCCGATGGGCCAGTCGAGCGTGCGCCGCGCCCGTTGCGCCGTGCCCCGCTGCACGACTCCGCGCATGAGGCTCACCATGACGTAGGCGGTGTCCGGGCGGAGCGCGTCGCGAGACTGCGGGCGGTGCTCCTCCAGCAGGCGCCCGTTGCGGTCGATCACCCGCTCGATCAGGAACGGCAGCATCCGCCGGCCCTGGGCGGGGAACACCGAGTAGGCGCTGGTCACCTCCATCAGCGTCGCCTCGGCCGAGCCCAGGGCGACGGACAGATACGGCGGGATCGGGGAGCTGAAACCGACGCGCCGCGCGAAGTCGATGACCACCTCGGGCCCCACTTCGTTCATCAGCCGCACGGCCGGCACGTTCCGCGAATCCTCGAGCGCGTGGCGCAGGGTGACGGGGCCCTCGTACTCGGCGTCGTAGTTGCGGGGCCGGTACCGGGGCTGGCCCGGACCCGCCTCGAAGCTGACCGGCTCGTCCTGCAGGATGGTGGCCGCCGTGAATCCCTGGTCGACGGCGGCGGCGTACAGGACGCCCTTGAACAGCGAGCCGAGCTGCCGGAACGCCTGCGTGGCGCGGTTGAAGCGGCTGCGGTCGAAGTCGTAGCCGCCTACCATGGCGAGCACGTGCCCGGTCCGGTTCTCGATCGCAACCAGGGCCCCTTCGACCTCGGGCTCCTGGTCGAGCACGGCGGTTCCGCGGCCGCCCGGCCCGTCCGGCAGGGCCGTCAGCGTCACGTCGATCAGGTCGCCCGCCTTCACGAGCGCGTCCGGCGAGGATGCGCGCGTCCAGGCGAAGCCGTCGGCGTCGACGTCCGCCGCGTGCGGGCCGACCCGCACCTGAATCGCGTCGGCGGTCGTGCCCGTCACCACCGCCGGCACCAAGTCGCCTTCGGTGACGGGGAACCGCCACCGCGGATGCTCGAACGCCGCGATCGATTCGACCGCGTCGCCGTCCTCCAGGACGTTGCGCCGGGCGCCGCGGAAGCCGTGGCGCTTGTCGACGGCGCGCAGACCTTCGGAGACCGCCCGGTTCGCGGCGCGCTGCAGGTCGAGATCGAGCGTCGAGTGGACGACGAGGCCGTCCTGGTACAGCCCCTTCGCGCCGTAGCCGGCCTCGAGGTGCTGGCGGATCTCTTCCAGGTAGTACGGGGCGATGGTGTTGGCCCGCTGCCGGCGCGGGGCGAGCACGATCGGTTTGGCCCGCTCCGCCGCCGCGGTGGCCTCGGTGATGAATCCCTCTGCGACCATCCGGTTGAGGGCGTAGTTGCGGCGGCTCGTCGCGAACTCCATGTTCACCAGGGGGCTCTGGCGGGACGGCAACTGGATGATGCCGGCGATGACAGCCGCCTCGCCGAGCTGCAGGTCCCGCGCGGACTTGCCGAAGTAGAGCTGCGCCGCCGCCTCCACCCCGTGGGCCGCGTGCCGCGCGGTGCCGAGCCACGTCTGGTTGGCGTAGAGGGCCAGGATCTCCCGCTTGGTGTACCGCTTTTCGATCAGCAGCGTGTAGTACGCCTCGCGGAGTTTGCGCTGCAGCGTCTTTTCCTGCCCGAGACGCTCGCCGCCGACGGTGATGTTGCGGGCGAGCTGCATCGTCAGCGTGCTGGCGCCGTAGAGCCGCTGCCGCAGGACGTCCTGTACGGCGGTGCGGATGATGGCCGGGATGTCGAAGCCGTTGTGCTCGAAGAACGAGGCGTCCTCGGCCGCGATGATCGCGTTGCGCAGCACCTCGGGGATGTCGTCGTAGCCGATGACGTCCCGCCGCTCGGTGGCGAACTCCCCGATCAGCTCGCCGCCGCGGGCGTGCACGCGGGTGATGGTGTCGGGCGCGTAGTCGTCGAGCGCCTCGATTTCCGGCAGATCCGGCGAGTAGGCGAACAGCACGCCGGTCACGATGCCGAACAGCGCGGCGGCGGCGAAGAGGCTGAGGACGACGGCCTGACGCACGTAGCGGTTCGATGCGGGAGCCACGCGGATCTCCTCGTTGAGGTTGCCGGAAAGCGAATTGCAATATAGCACGCGCGCCGGCCGCCCCGCGTCCCGGCGCCCGGGATTGCGATGACTTGACAAGCAATTGCTAAGATAATATGTTGACAATGTTTGCAGAGGGCATGGCCGGGCACCGTGGCGGGCGGTGATTTCGCGCGGCGGGGACCCCGCCGGACACGAAGGAACAGCAGAAGATGAGCAAGATCATCGGAATCGATCTGGGCACGACGAACTCGGTGGTGGCCGTCATCGAGGGCGGCGAGCCGACGGTCATCGCCAATCCGGAGGGAAGCCGGCTGACGCCGTCGGTCGTCGCTTTCGCGAAGTCCGACGAACGGCTCGTGGGGCAGGTCGCCAAGCGGCAGGCGGTCACCAACCCCGAGAACACGGTCTTCTCGATCAAGCGGTTCATGGGGCGCCGTTTCGACGAAGTGAACGAAGAGATGGCGATGGTGCCCTACGAGGTGGTGCGCGCGAAGAACGGCGACGCGCGCGTCAAGGCGGGCGGGAAGGAGCTGTCGCCGCCGGAGCTGTCGGCCATGGTCCTGCAGAAGCTGAAGCAGGCGGCCGAGGAGTACGTGGGGCAGTCCGTCACCAGGGCGGTCATCACCGTCCCCGCCTACTTCAACGACGCGCAGCGGCAGGCCACCAAGGACGCGGGGCAGATCGCCGGCCTCGAAGTGCTGCGGATCGTCAACGAGCCGACCGCGGCCGCGCTCGCCTACGGACTCGACAAGAAGACCGACGAGACCATCGCGGTGTACGACTTCGGCGGCGGCACCTTCGACATCTCGATCCTGGAAGTGGGCGAGGGCGTGGTCGAGGTGAAGGCGACCCACGGCGACACCCACCTCGGCGGCGACAACCTGGATCAGGAGGTCATCGACTGGATCGTCGGGGAGTTCCGGCGCGAGGAGGGCATCGACCTCGGCCGCGACCCGATGGCGCTCCAGCGCCTCAAGGAGGCGGCCGAAAAGGCCAAGATGGAGCTGTCGACGGTGGTGGAGACCGAGATCAACCTGCCGTTCATCACCGCCGGCGCGTCCGGTCCGAAGCACCTGCAGAAGAAGCTGACGCGGGCGCGGTTCGAGCAGCTCGTCGAAGGGCTCCTGCAGCGGACGGTCGAACCGGTCCGGCAGGCCTTGCGCGACGCCGGCCTCGATCCGTCGCAGATCGACGAGGTGGTGCTGGTCGGCGGGTCGACGCGGGTGCCGCGCGTGCAGGCGATCGTCAAGGAGCTGTTCGGCAAGGAGCCGCACCGCGGAGTGAATCCGGACGAGGTGGTGGCCGTCGGCGCGTCCGTGCAGGCGGGCGTGCTGGCCGGCGAGGTCAAGGACCTGCTGCTGCTCGACGTGACGCCGCTGTCGCTCGGCATCGAGACCCTCGGCGGGGTCATGACGTCGCTGATTCAGCGCAACACGACCATTCCGACCAAGAAGAGCGAGACCTTTTCGACCGCCGCCGACAGCCAGCCCAGCGTCGAGGTGCACGTGCTGCAGGGCGAGCGGTCGATGGCGAAGGACAACCGCACGCTCGGCAGGTTCCACCTGGACGGCATTCCGCCCGCCCCGCGCGGCGTGCCGCAGATCGAGGTGACCTTCGACATCGACGCGAACGGCATCGTCAACGTGTCGGCCAAGGATCTGGGCACCGGCAAGCAGCAGCAGATCACCATCACCGCCTCCAGCGGCCTGGCCAAGGACGAGGTCGACAAGATGATGCGGGAAGCCGAGACGCACGCCGCCGACGACAAGGCCCGCCGGGAAGAGGTGGAGACGCGGAACCGCGCCGACCAGGCCGCCTACGCGGCCGAGCGGATGCTGAAGGACGCCGGCGACAAGCTGTCGGCGGAGGATCGGCAGCCGGTGGAGGAGGCGATCGCCGCGCTGAAGAAGGCCGGCGAGGGGGGGGACGTCGGCGCCGTCGACCAGGCGCTGGAAAAGCTGAACGCGGTCCAGCAGACGGCGGCGCAGAAGTTGTACGCGAAGACCGCGCAGGCGGAGCCGGGCGCGGCGGGCGGACCGGGCGCCGGCGCGGGCCCTGCTCCCGGCCCCGGCGGACCGGGCGCGGGCAATGCCGGGGACGTCATCGACGCGGAGGTCGTGGAGGACGGGAAGTCGTAACAGCCCGTGGTGAAACCCCGCGTCGCACCGAGACGGGCGGGGGCGCCCGGCTGACAAAGGCGTGAGAAGGGAGCATATCGGCCCTGTGCGACCGACGAACGACGCAGTGCAGCCGGGATGCGGCGCCCGTCGAATGCAGCGGGGACTTCGCCACGGGCTGGTAGCCCTGCGCGTGGCGATGGAGGTGGCGCCCCGTGGCGCAGGTGGACTTCTACGTCGTACTCGGCGTTGAACGATCGGCGACCCGGGACGAGGTCGGCCGGGCGTACCGGCGCCTTGCGCGGCGCTATCACCCGCGCATCAACCCGGGCGACGCGGAGGCCGAGGCGTTCTTCATGACCTTGACGGAGGCCTACGAGACGCTACGGGATCCGGTCCGGCGCCAGGAGTACGACGCGCACGGCGCCCGCGCGCGCGGTTCCCGGCCGGCGTCGATCGAATTCCAGGGATTCGACTTCTCGCCGGCCGGCGGCGGCGCCGGAACCTCGGCGACGTTCGAGGAGCTGTTCTCGGACGTGTTCGCCGCGCCCGGCGCGCGCGGGGGGGAGGCGGCCGGCCGGCCGGAGCGCGGGGGCGACCTGTTCGGGGAGCTCGTGCTCTCGTTCGAGGAGGCGGTGCGTGGCGCCGAGCGGAGACTGACCGTCAGGCGGCTCGACGCCTGCCGCGAATGCGGCGGAACCGGCCGGCGCCGCGCCGTCGAGAGGCTTTGCGCCGGTTGCCAGGGTTCCGGGGCCACGCGCCGCCGGCGCGGACACATGGTCTTCGCGACGCCCTGCCCCGATTGCGAAGGGAAGGGGAGTCTCCGCTTTCGCCCCTGCGCGGCCTGCCGCGAACGGGGCGTCGTGGCCCGCGACGAGGAGATCGCCATTCACGTGCCGGCCGGCGTGGACGACGGGTCGCGGCTGCGGATCGAGGCCAAGGGGAACGCCGGGCCGCGGGGCGGAGCGCCGGGCGATCTCTACGTCGTGGCGAAGGTCGGCCGGCATCGGGTCCTGCGGCGCGAGGGGCAGGACCTGCATCTCGAGCTGCCGATCGCCATCCACGAGGCGGCGCTCGGAGCGACGGTGGACGTGCCGACCCTCGACGGGACGGCCCGCCTGCGCGTGCCGCCGGGAGCGCAGTCCGGCCAGCGGTTTCGGTTGCGCGAGCACGGGGTCCCGTCGCCCCGCCGCGGCGGCGGACGCGGCGATCTCGTCGTGGCGGTGCGCGTCGTTCTGCCCCCGGTCGCCGACGAGCGGTCGAAGGCGCTGTTGCGGGAGTTCGGCCGGATCAACGCGGCCGACGTCCGCAAGGGCCTCTGGGAAGACTGACGCGCATGGCCAAGCTGACGGGCACGGGCCCCTGGATGATCAGCGTCGTCGCGCAACGCTACAAGATCCACCCGCAGACGCTACGCCTGTACGAACGCGAGGGACTGCTGAAGCCGTCGCGCACGGACGGCAACACGCGCCTCTACGGCGAGGAGGACGTCGAGCGGCTCGAGACCATCCTTTCGCTGACCCGCGACCTCGGCGTGAACCTCGCCGGCGTCGAGATCATCCTCAACATGCGCGAGAAGATGGCCCGGATGCAGCACGAGGTCAACGAGTTCGTGCACTACGTCAAGCAGGAGCTCAGCCGCGGCGTGGGGGACTGGGAGCAGCGCCTCGGAACCGCGCTCGTCAAGTCCGGTCCCACCGACCTCGTACGGCCCGCGCCGGCCGGGCCGGCGAGGGAGCCGGGCCGCGAGGCCGACCCGGGCGCAACGGCCGGGGAACGCCGCGAAGCCGCCGCCGGGCCGGCGCAGGAGCCGGGCCGCGAGGGCCACGGGGTCCGCTCCCGCCGCCGACCGGACGACTGACCGCCGCCAGCTACTGACAGCCCGGCCGTGAACGCCGCGCCGCGCCCGGCGCACGGCGGGGCCGGCCGGGCGCAGGGGAAGGTATCGGGTCGGGCCGCAGGCAACCGTCGAACGCACGCCAGGCTCTCGACACCGACCGAATGATGCGTCGTCTCCACGCGCCGGCCGTAGAGGCTCCGTCCGGCAGGCTGCGAGCCATTCATGGCCTTCGTGGTGCCAGCCCGTGGCCGGAGGGCCGTTACCAGGTGAACTGGGCGCCGAACTTGACGAAGCGTGCGAGCAGGATGCTCTCGGGCACCTGCCACTGCGAGCCGTAGGTGTCGTTGACGGCCAGCGGCGCGTCGTCGTTGAGCAGGTTGTAGGCGTCGAGCATCAGCCGGACCTCGCGGCCGGCGGCGAGGCGGAAGATCTTCGAGACCCGGACGTCGAGCTGGTTGAGGCGGTCGGCGAACAGCGTCCCCGGCGCGATCAGGTGGACCTCGGCGGTTCCCGCCCCGCCGGCCAGGGGCCGGCCGAGCGACGGCTCGATGGCGCTGACCGGCGCGTTCCAGGTGGCGAAAATCGGCACCCCCGGCAGGTTCTGCCAGAAGCCCGATAGCTGCACGTCGTACGGCAGCGTGTAGGCGCCGCTGAGCTTCCAGCCGGGCCGGAAGAACGGCGGGTCGACGCGGCAGTGGTGTCCGCGCGGCAGGATGATGCCGGCCGCCTCCTGGACGTCCCAGCCGCCGCCGGTGCCCGCCCCGCCCGCGGTCAGGGCCAGCGTCGGCGGTGCGGCGGGGTCGTCGGGGCGCGCGCCGCAGTCGTCGAAGCGGGTGCGGCCGAAGTTGACCCCGCCGTAGAAGAAGAGGTCGCCGCTGACCCGCGAGTTGACGGTGACGTCGAGTCCGTCGAACACCTGGCTCATGGCGTAGCCGTTCGTGTCGGCCCGGATGATCTCGTTCCGCACCTGGCCGAAACTGGCGGGGTTGACGTCGTGGAGGCCGCAGACTTCGTACCCGCCCCTGCCGGGCAGCCGCGGGTCGTCGGGCGCGGTCACGCAGTAGGGGTCGAAGTCGCCCGGTTCGACCAGCACGTTGTCGGTCACCGAGAAGTTGCCCTGCGCGCGGCGCCAGTACGCCACGTCGATCGACGTGCGGGGCAGAATCTCCTGCTCGACGCCCACCGAGTACTCCCAGTTGTGCCGTCGGGTGCCGAAGCCCGAGTAGACGTCCTCGGCGAAGACGTTGGTGAGGACGCTGCGGCCGAAGTTGGCGTTCGAGTACGGCCCCAGCTCGTCCTCGTCGGGGAAGAAGTCTCCGTTCAGGTCGCGCCAGCTCCGCGTGGCGCTGGTGACCGACGCGTTGACGGGGTTCCGCGAGGCCGACATCCCGATGGTGTCGACGCGCAGGTAGCGGCTGACCGAGCCCTTCAGCGCGGTCCGGCCGTCGCCGAACAGGTCGTGCGCGACGCCGATGCGGGGCGACAGGTCGGTCCAGTTCGCGGCGTTCGGAATCGCGTCCCACCGGCGCGTCGGCGCCCACGTGCCCGGCCCCACCGAGCCGGTGGGGGAGTCGACGAAGCGCGACGTGTCCTGCGCGGGGATGTCCTGCCGCACGTAGTCCCACCGCAGGCCGAGGTTGAAGGTGGTGCGGTCGATGGTCCAGGCGTCCTGCGCGTAGAGGCCGAGGTCGGCGGCCAGGTCGACCTCCACGTTGTAGGGCGTGGCGAACGCCGCGATCAGGATGGGCGCGCCGCCGAGGGTGAACAGCAGGCTGTCGGTGGGTCCGATGATGTCGGTGCCCTGCCGCCACGTGCCCTCGTCGAGGGTCATGCCGAACTTCAGGTTGTGGGACCCCGTGACGTAGGACATGGACGCCTTGTAGGCCCGGTGCACCTCGTTCCACCGCCGGCTGAAGCCGACGCCGCGGAAGTCGATGCCGGTGGTGAGCTCGCGCACGGCGTGGAGCCGGGGCGCGTCGGGCTGCGGGTCGATGGTGGCGTCCTGCACCTGCATGCCCATTCCCGCCTCGAGCAGGATGCGGTTGCCGACGGCGCCGGTCCAGGTCGTCGTGCCGTGCCAGTTCAGGGGGTTCCGCTGGTCGCGCGCCGCCTCCGGCGTGCGGCGGTTCGAGACGCCCTGGTACGGCTGGTGGCGCGGCGCCCCGTTGTAGTAGACGGCGAACTTGTTGGCGCGCGTGGCCTGCCACGTGAACCGGAGGCTGGCGCTCTGGTCGTACTGCTCGTCGACGCCGGGCCGCGTCAGGTCGGGCTCGAAGACGAAGTCGTTCGGGTCGGTGTCGTAGAACGTGTTGGCGGGCAGCTTCTTGAGGCCCTGGTTGCGGTACGCGCCGTGGAACCACAGCCGGTCGCGCACCACCGGACCCCCGAGGTCGAAGCTGGTGTCCCAGATGCTGCTGACCACGTCGGGCGAGCGCAGGCCGGCGTCGATCAGGTCCTGGCCGAGGTTGTCGCCCTGGAACCGGCGGTCGGAGAAGTTGCCGAACGCCGATCCGCTGAACGTGTTCCCGCCCTCCTTCGGGATGATGTTCACGCGGACCCCGCCGATCGCCACGTCGGCCGAGATCGCCCCGATCTCGTACGACAGCTCCTCGGTCTGGGCGTCGTTGGCGTTCAGGGTCGTGCAGGAGTAGCCGCACGACAGGTTCCCCATCGTCAGCCCGTCCATCTGGCGCATGCCGTCGCGGGTGTCGCCGCCGTGCGCGGCGAGGTAGGGCATGTACGAGTCGCGGACGCCGCCGACGTCCTGCGACTCGGGCGCGACGCCGACTGTCAGCGCCCCGATCGCGCCCCAGTCCTTGTTCATCGGCAGGGAGTCGAGCACGTCGCGGGTGACGACCTGCCGCTCCTGCACCCGCTGGACGTCGATGACCGGCGACCGGCCCGAGACGGTGACCGTCTCTTCGAGGGCGCCGACGGCCAGGGCCGCGTTGAGCGGGGCGGTGAACCCGGCCGTGAGCTCGACGCCCTCGCGCACCACGGTGGTGAAGCCGGTCAGGGTGAACGTGACGGTGTAGACGCCGGGCCGCAGCGCCGTGAACGCGTAGCGCCCCCGGGCGTCGGTGAGCGCGAGGCGCGCCCCCTCGATGAGGACCGGGCTCGCCGCCTCGACGGCGACGCCCGGCAGGACGCCGCCGGTGTCGTCGGTCACCGCTCCCGCGATGCCGCTGTCCTGGGCGGCGGCCGGCGCCGCCGCGAGCAGCAGAAGGGTCGAAAGACATGCGCCGCGGAGCCTCATTGCCGCCTCCTCCCTTTCCGGATGCGCGCCCCGCGACCCGTGGGGCAACCCCGCGCCGCACCGTGCCCGAAGAGCGCCGGCGAACGCCGAGGGCGGGGACGCCCGCCCGACAAGGCGTGAGAAGGGCGCCGCCATGCCCGCCAGTGTAGAACGCGAGATCCGTCATGTCGATCCCGAAAATGCCCCGAACGCCGACCTTCGCCACGGGCTGCTAAGCTTGTCCCGTGGCGGCGGGGAGCGGGACGCGGGCGCAGGCCGATTGTCCGGAATGCGGGGACACGGGCTGGCGCGTGCGCACCTGCGACGGCGCGCGGCGCGCCGAGCGGTGCGACTGCTGGCGCGCCGGCGTCGCCCGGCAGATGCTGGCGCGGGCGCGCATTCCCGCCCGGTACGCGCAATGCGGCTTCTCGACGTTCATCACCTACGACAACGAAAAACTGCAGCGCGCGCTCCGGAAGGCGCGCGAGTTCGCCGCCGCGTTTCCGGTCGTCGACAAGGGGCTCCTGTTCATCGGGCCGCCCGGCATCGGCAAGACGCACGTCGCGGTGGCGGTGCTGCGCGAGGTCGTGCGGAAAGGGATGCGCGGGGTCTACTACGACACCCGCTCGCTGCTGAGCACCATCCGCAGCACCTACAACCCGGTCACCCGCGCCTCCGAGGCCGACGTCCTCGAGGAGGTCATGCGCGCCGAGCTGCTCGTGCTCGACGATCTGGGAGCCGAGCGGCTGACCGACTGGGTCGAGGAGACGATGCACCTCGTCGTCAACACCCGCTACAACGAGAAGCGCCCGACGGTCTTCACCACGAACTACGAGGACATCGCCGACGTCGAGAATCTCGACTCGCTGCTCGTCCGCGTGGGACGCCGCCTCCACTCGCGTCTGCGCGAGATGTGCGAGTTCCTCGAATACGAAGGACCCGACTACCGCGAGTTCGAGCATCCGCCGACGGCGGAGTTCCTGTACCAGAAGTGGAAGATGGGGGCACGCCGGGGGCTGCCGAAACGCGCGTCGGTGCGGGCGCGGGCGCGCCTGAAGGAAGAGCAGCTCGACCTCGGCTGGGCGGGAGGCAAGGCCGGAACCTGAATCCGCCGGCGCGCGGACGCGCCCCGGCGGCGTCCCGGAGGGTGGCCGGCGCGCCCTGCGGCGCCGCGGCCAGGCGCAAGTATGGAAGAGCCGGACGCCGGCGCTCTCGGCCTGTACGTCCACGTGCCGTTCTGCGCCGCGATCTGCAGCTACTGCAACTTCAACCGCGGGCTGCTCGACGAGGATCTCAAGCGGCGCTACGTCGCCGCGTTGACGGAGGAGATCGAACGGAGCGGCGACGGGAGCCGCGTCGATTCGATCTTCTTCGGCGGCGGGACGCCGTCGCTGCTCGCGGCCAGGGAAGTGGCGCGCGTGCTCGCCGCCTGCCGCGGGGCCTTCGACGTCGCCCCGGACGCGGAGACGACGCTCGAGATGAACCCGGAATCGTGCCGCGCGGACTACGCGTCGGCGCTGATCGAGGCAGGGATCGACCGTGTCAGCCTCGGGGTGCAGTCGTTCGACGACGGCGAACTGGCCCGCCTGGGCCGGACGCATACGGCGGCCCGGGCCCGCGCGGCGTTCGACGCGCTCCGCGCGGCCGGCTGCGGGAACGTGAGCCTCGACCTCATGCTGTGGCTGCCGGGGCAGAGCCGCGCCGCGTGCGCGGCGTCGGTCGACGCCCTGCTGGCGCTCGCGCCCGACCATGCTTCGCTGTACCTGCTGGAGCTGTATCCGAACGCGCCGTTGCGGGACGAGGCGGCGCGGCGCGGCTGGTCGCAGGCGCCCGACGAGGACGCCGCCGCGATGTACCTCGACGCGCTCGCGAGGACCGACGCGGCCGGCTATGAGCAGTACGAGATTTCCAACGTCGCGCGGCCCGGCCGGCGGTCGCGCCACAACCTCAAGTACTGGCGGGACGGCGAGTGGCTCGGGTTCGGATGCGGCGCGCACTCCACCCGGCGCGGGAGCCGCTGGAAGAACGTCTCGGAGACGGCGCGCTACGTGGATGCGGTCGAGCGGGGGGCGCCGGCCGCGGAGCCGCGCCGCCGCCTGTCCGCGGAGGAGCGGCTCGGGGATGCGCTGATCACCGGGCTGCGGCTCGTCGAGGGCGTTCGCCTCGCCGCCCTCGAGCGGCGCCACGGCGTCGACCTCCGGGCGCGGTACGGGGCGGACGTGGACCGCTTCGCCGCCGCCGGCTGGATGGTCGACGCGGGCGGGCGCTGGCGCCTGACCCGCGCCGGCATGCTGGTTTCGAACGAGGTTCTGGGCACTTTCGTCTGACGCGCGCGGTACGCTAAAGTAGCCGCTCTTTTCCGGGCACCGGGGATCCAAGGAGGACAGGAACATGCGTTGGTTTCGCAAGGAGCAGTCGATGCGGCGGATCTTTCTCGGGGGCGCGTTCGCGGCGACGCTGGCCGCCGGCGTGATGCTGGGAACGTTGATCCCCTCGCAGCAGGTGGAGGCGCAACCGGCGACCACGTTCAGCGGCAACGCCGCGGTCATGCTGCACTTCGTCAAGCCGGGGTCCACGGGGGCCTACGAAGGCGTGATGGCCAGACTCGGCGAGGCTCTGCGGAAGAGCGAGAACACGGAGACCGACCGGCAGGCGCAGGCGCGGGGCTGGAAGGTCTATCGGGCCGGCCTCGACATCTCCGGCCAGGGGAACGTGATGTACGCCTGGATCATCGACCCGGTGGTGGGCGGCGCCAACTACGCGGCGTCGACGATCATGAACGAGGTGTTCCCGGGCGAGATTCAGCAACTCTACGAGGCCTACAACGGCTCCTTCACGGACGCCGCGCTCAAGCAGTTGCCGATCAACCTCACGTTGGTTCAGGACTTCTAGCAGTTCGTGGCGGAACCCGGCGTACCGCCGAGGGCGGCGGGGCGCCCGGCCGGCAAGGCGCGGCGAGGAGTCATGGCGGGCACGTTCGACCGGGGGCAGCGTAGTCAGGCCGGGGCGCATCCCCGCTCGAATGCGGGCAATTCTCGCGGTTTCCCGATGGCATGGCCGGTGACTGCCGCGCTGCTCGTCGGCGTTGCGGCCGGCATGGCGTTGCCGCGTCCCTTCCAGTCCGCTCGCGCGGCGCAGGATCCGGCGTCCCAGGGACCGGCGCAGGGGCAACCTGCGCTGCCGGGACAGCCGGCGCAGGAGCAGCCGGCGCCGGCGGGACAGCCGGCGCAGCCGGCGTTCCCCGGCGCGCCGCTGCCGGCCGCCGCGCCGGAGGAGGATGCGGAATCGACGGAGGAGCCGTCCCCCCCGGTCGCCGTCCGGACGTTCGAAGGGGCGGCGGCCATGGTCTTGAACTTCGTCCAGGCCGACAGCGCCGACGATTTCGAGTCGTCGACGAGACGCCTCGTCGAAGGGCTGGCCGCCAGCGAGGACGGCGAACACCAGGCGCAGGCGGCCGGCTGGACGATGTATCGCGTGACCGAGCCGGGTCCCAACAACAACACGGTCTACGTCTGGTTCCTCGACCCGGTCGTGGAAGACGCCAACTACGCCGTGCCGCAGCTCCTCAACGAGGTGTACCCGGCCGAGGTGCAGCAGCTCTACGAGACGTACATGCAGTCGTTCGGGATCGGACAGACGCCGCTGAACCTGGAGCCGGTCGAGCTCGTCGCGGATCCGGACTGACGCACGGCCGGTGGTTCGGAGACCGGCGCAGTCCCCCCTTTATTGGACCTGGAGCCGGTCGGGGCACGGCCGGCGGTTCGGTGGCCGGCGCAGTCCCCCTTTGGGACCTGGGAGCCGGTCGAGCTCGTCGCGGGTCCGGGGCACGGCCGGCGGTTCGGCGGTCGGCGCAGTCTCACCCCGCCGCGGCGCGCTCAGAATGCGACGTTGAGTCCGACGTATACCCGCCGCGGGCGGCGGTGGCGCGCCGCGCCCCGCAACGCGAGCACGCGATAGTCCAGACGGACGCGAAGCGGTTCCGCCAGGGACACGTTGACGCCGCCGCCGGCGCCGGCGGCCAGGCCGATCCGCGCGTGGGTGTCGAGCCGCTGGCGATACAGCCCGCCGCCGACCGATCCGTAGATCCGGAATCTGCCGCCGCCGCGCCGTGGCGCGGCGAGGATCAGGTTGAAGAGGCCGGTCCGAAGCGCCGGGCTCCCGGCGGCCCGGTCCGCGGGCGTACCGGCGTACTCGAACTCGACGCCGGCCGGCTGCAGGGAGATGCCGAGGGCCGCGCCGCGGGTCGCGGGGGCCGCCGGCGTCGAGGTGCGCCCGGCGAACACGGTGAGGTCGGCGGAGGCGCGGCCGGCGCCGGCGCCGAGAAACAGCAGCGCGAACAGTGCGGCCGGCAGCCGGCGGCAGGCGCGGGGGCCGTGCTGCCGGGCCGAGCCCGTGCGCGCAGGGGGCGCGAACAGTGCGGCCGGCAGCCGGCGGCAGGCGCGGGGACGTTCGCGCACGTCCCTACCTTACAGGCCGCCGGGGAGCAACGGCGGAGTTCGGTTCCCGGGCGTTCCCGCCGCCCGCGCGGCGGCGCGGTGACGGTGAAGGGCCTGCGACGCGCCATCGTGGTTCCCGCCGCCCGCGCGTGGCGGCGCGTGATAGAGTCTCGACGCCATGGACTTCCGTCCCACCGAGGCGGAGGAGGTGACGCGCCGGGCGGTGCGCGAGTTCGCCGCGCGCGAGATCGCGCCGCACGTCAGGGAGTGGGACGAGGCGCAGGCCTTTCCGCCGGGGCTGCTCGCCAGGCTCGCGGAGCTGGGCTTGCTCGGCATCCAGTTTCCGGCCCGCTACGGCGGCGCCGGACTTTCCGCGGTCGAGTACTGCATCTGCATCGAGGAGCTCGCGCGCGTCGATCCGGCGATCGCCCTGACGGTCGCCGCCCACAACGGACTGGCCGCCGCGCACGTCGCGGCGTTCGGATCCGAGGCGCAGAAGGAGCGCTGGCTGACGCCGCTGGCGCGGGGGGAGTTCCTGGGGGCCTGGGCGCTCACCGAGGCGGGGGCGGGGAGTGACGCCGGCAGCCTGCGGACGCGTGCCCGGCCGGACGGCGACGGCTGGATCCTGGACGGCGCGAAGACGTTCACGACCCACGCGGGCCTCGCCGGCCTGACCGTCGTGATGGCGGTCACGGATCCGGCCGCGCGCCGGCACGGGATCTCCGCCTTCGTCGTCGAGCGCGGCGCGCCGGGGCTGTCGGCCGGCCGCAAGGAGAACAAGCTCGGCATGCGCGCGAGCGCGACCGCGGATACGCGCCTGGACGGTTGCCGGGTGCCGCGCGACCACCTGCTGGGCCGCGCGGGGCGCGGGTTCGTCGACGCCATGGCGGTGCTCGACGCGGGCCGCATCGGCATCGCCGCGCTCGCCGTCGGGCTGGCGCAGGGAGCCTTCGACGCGGCCCGCCGGCACGCCGCCGAGCGGACGCAGTTCGGCCGGCCGCTCGCCGGCTTCCAGGCGACGCAGTGGAAGCTGGCCGACATGGCCACCGGCATCGACGCGGCCCGGCTCCTGACGTACCGCGCGGCGTACCTGAAGGACCAGGGACGGCCGACGACGCGCGAGTCGTCGATGGCCAAGCTCTACGCCAGCGAGGTGGCGGTCCGGGCCGCGGGCGAATGCGTGCAGATTCACGGGGGGTACGGCTTCGTCAAGGATTATCCGGCGGAGAAGCTCTACCGCGACGTCAAGCTGCTGACCATCGGCGAGGGGACGAGCGAGATCCAGCGGCTGGTGATCGCGCGGCAGTACCTGTGATGGGGCAGGGGCGTCCGGGACCTTCGGGACGGTGGACGAGCGAGATCCAGCGGCTGGTGATCGCGCGGCAGTACCTGGGCTGACGCCGGCCGCAGGGCCTCGACCCGATGGATCTCGCCGAACGCGTGCTGGCCGGCGACGCGCGCGCCGTCGCGCGGGCGATCTCCGTGGTGGAGCGGGAGGACGCCGCGTCGGCTGCGCTGATCGGCCGCCTCTTCGCCCGGACCGGCCGGGCGCACGTCATCGGCCTGACCGGGGCGCCCGGGGTCGGCAAGAGCACGCTGGTCGACCGGATGACGGCGGCGTTCCGCCGGGAGCGGCTGCGGGTCGGGGTGCTGGCCGTCGATCCGACCAGCCCGTTCAGCGGCGGCGCCATTCTCGGCGACCGCATCCGGATGCAGCGCCACGCGGGGGACGGCGGCGTCTTCGTGCGCAGCATGGCGACCCGCGGGCAGCTCGGCGGCTTGGCGCGGGCGACCGACGACGCGCGGATCGTCCTCGACGCGGCAGGGACCGACGTCGTGCTGATCGAGACGGTCGGCGTCGGCCAGGGGGAGATCGACGTCAGCCGGACCGCCGGCGTGTCGGTGGTGGTCCTGGCTCCCGGCAGCGGCGACGACGTGCAGGCGCTCAAGGCGGGCATCATGGAGATCGCGGACGTGTTCGTGGTCAACAAGGCGGATCGCGACGGCGCCGACCGCGCGGTGGCGGAGATCGAGGGGATGCTGTCGCTGCGTGACCGGCAGCCGGACGAGTGGCGCCCGCCGGTGGTGAAGACGTGCGCGGCGGCCGGGGACGGGATCGACGACGTCGTGGCCGCGGTGCGGCGGTTCGCCGCGTGCGGGCGCGCCGCGGAGGATCGCGCGCGGCGCCGGGCGCGCGCCCGGCTGGAGTCGATCCTCGTCGGCCGCATCGTCGATCGCATCGCGGCGAACCGCGCCCTCGACGCCGCGGTCGACGCCGTCGCCGCCCGCGAGGTCGATCCGTACGCGGCGGCCGGCGAACTCGTGCGGCGGTTCGCGCAGGAGGCGCCGGACGCATGAAGGCGGTGCTCGATCACGTCGGAATCGCGGTGGACGACCTCGACGCGGCGCTCGCGTTCTACACCGACGCGCTCGGCCTCGAGGTCGAGGCGACCGAGGACGTGCCGTCGCAGGGGGTGCGGGCGCACTTCGTGCGCGTCGGATCCGCGGCGCTGGAGCTGCTCGAAGCGACCACGGAAGAATCGCCCGTCCGGCGCTTCGTGTCCCGCCGGGGGGCCGGAATACACCACCTCACGTTGCGGGTCGACGACCTCCCGGCGGCTCTGGCGCGCCTGAAGGCGCGCGGGGTCAGGCTGGTCGACGAGACGCCGCGCGAAGGGGCGGAGGGGGCGCTGGTGGCGTTCGTGCACCCCGCCGCCGCGCACGGCGTCCTCGTCGAGCTCAAGCAGGAGAGGAGCGCGCGTTCCGCGCATCATGCACGCTGACGAACGGATACGCATCGGCATCATCGGCGGGAGCGGCCTGTACGACGTGGCCGAGCTCGCGGATCGCGAGGAACGCGCGATCGCGACGCCCTTCGGCGCGCCGTCCGCCCCCTACGTGATCGGCGCCCTCGCGGGGCGGCGCGTCGCGTTCCTGGCGCGCCACGGTGCCGGGCACCGCATCCTGCCGTCGGAGCTCAACTTCCGGGCCAACGTCTTCGGCATGAAGAAGCTCGGCGTCGAGTGGCTCGTCTCCGCGAGCGCGGTCGGGAGCCTGCAGGAGCGCTACCGGCCGCGGGACGTCGTCGTCCCCGACCAGTTCGTCGACCGCACGCAGGGGCGCGTCGGCACGTTCTTCGGGCGCGGCATGGCGGCCCACGTCTCGCTCGCGCACCCGGTCTGTCCGGTCCTCGGCCGGCTCGCGGCCGAGGCGGCGCGCCGCGTCGGCGTGACGGCGCACCGCGGCGGCGCCTACCTCTGCATGGAGGGGCCGCAGTTCTCCACGCTGGCCGAGTCGCGCCTCTACCGCTCGTGGAACATGGACGTGATCGGCATGACCAACCTGCAGGAGGCCAGGCTGGCGCGGGAGGCGGAGATCTGCTTCGCGACCCTGGCCCTGGTCACCGACTACGACTGCTGGCATCCCGAGCACGATCGGGTCACCGTCGAGATGGTGGTCGAGACGCTGCAGGCGAACGCCGTCACGGCGCGGAAGACGATCGCCGACCTGGTGTCGCGCCTGCCGGTCGAGCGGGGGTGCGAATGCGCCGACGCGCTCGCCGCGGCGATCATCACGCGGCCCGAGGCGATTCCCCCGGAGACCCGGGCCGAGCTGGCGCCGATCATCGGCCGCTACGTGTCATGACCTGGCCGGTGCTGACGGTCGGCTCGGTCGCCTTCGACTCGATCCGGACGCCGTGCGGGGAAGTGTCCCGCGTGGTCGGCGGCGCCGCGACGTTCTTCAGCATCGCCGCGTCGTTCTTCAGCGACGTGCGGCTGGTGGCGGTGGTCGGGGAGGACTTCGGCGAACGCCACGCGCAGGTCTTCGGCGGCCGGCGGATCGACCTCGAAGGACTGCAGCGGGCGCCGGGCGAGACGTTCCGCTGGAAGGGGGAGTACGGGCGCGACCTGAACGCGCGCGAGACGATCTACACGCACCTGAACGTCTTCCGGGACTTCTCGCCGCGGGTGCCGCAGCGCTTCCGGTCCACCCCGATCGTGTTTCTCGCCAACATCCACCCGGCCCTGCAGATGGAGGTCCTCGACCAGATCGAGGCGCCGCGGTTCGTAGCCCTCGACACGATGAACTACTGGATCGAAGGCGCGCCGGCCGAGCTCCGGCAGGTGCTGCGGCGCGTGGACGCCGTGGTGATCAACGACGAGGAGGCGCGGCAGTTGAGCGGCAGGGCGAACCTGGTGCGGGCGGCGCGCGAGATCCGCGGCATGGGGCCGGAACGGGTGATCGTCAAGCGCGGCGAGCACGGCGTCCTGATGACGCGCGGCGACGGCTTCTTCGCCGCGCCGGGGCTGCCGCTCGAGGACGTGCGCGATCCGACCGGGGCCGGCGACACGTTCGCCGGCGGGTTCATCGGCCACCTGGCCGCGGCCGGCGACCTGTCGGACGAGGCGGTCACCCGCGCCGCCGTCTGCGGGAGCGCGATGGCGTCGCTCTCCGTCGAGGACTTCGGCCTCGGCCGGCTGCTCGGCCTGACCGGCGCAGACATCCGCGCCCGGTTCGACGCCTTCCGGCGCCTGACCCACTTCGATGCGCTCGACTACTAGCAGGTTCCTGCCGCTGCTGCTGGCCGCCGGCGTCCTGTTCTGGAGCGCCGCGCTGGCCGCGGCCCCGTACGCGGCGAGCCGCCACGCAACCGGCGGCGCGCTGATCGCGGCCACGGCGGTCTACGCCGCCGGGAGCGTCGTCTGCCACCAGCGCCCGGAGCGGTCCTTCCACCCGTGGGGCGCGCAGTTCCCGGTCTGCGGGCGGTGCGCGGGACTCTACGCCGGCGCCCTGATCGGCCTTCTTGGCGCGTTCGTCTCCCTCCGCGCGCGGACGGCGCGCGCCCTGATCGCGGCGGCCGCGGTCCCGACCGCCGCCGCCTTCCTGCTCGAGGCGGGCGGCGTGGCGGAGCCGGGCAACCTCGGGCGCGCGGCGGCCGCGGTTCCGCTCGGCGCGGCGGTCTGCGGATTCGCCGCCGCCGCCGTCCGCGGGAAGGTACACTAGGGGCGCATGGCCAACCGTCCGCCGGCGGCCGATCCGGGCCGGGTCGCGGCCGTCTGCGCCGTCGCCTGGGCCCTGCCCGGCGCCGGCCATCTCTGGCTGGGGCGCCGGTCCAAGGGGCTGGTGTTCCTCGTGGCGCTCCCGCTGATGTTCGCGATCGGCCTCGGCCTCGACGGCGAGCTGTTCGCCGTCGATCCGTCGCAGCCCCTGGTCGCGCTGCAGGGGCTCGCCGACCTCGGCATCGGCGTCCCCTATCTGCTGGCGCTCGCGGTGGGGGCGGGAGGCGGCGACGCGGCGGCGGGCACCTACGAGTACGGCAACACGTTTCTCGTCGTCTCGGGCCTGCTGAACACTCTGGTCGTGCTGGACGCATTCGACGTCGCGCAGGGACGGAAGTAGGGCGGCGGCGCGATGGCCAGCCATTTCCTCCTGCTGGTGCTGTTCGCCGGCTTCGTGTCGCTCGTCTTCGCGGTGCTGATGCGCGACGAGCCGGCCGAGCAGGCGCGCTTCGGCGGCGCGCTGTTCGCCGGCTTCGTCCTTGCGGCCACGGTGCTCGCCTGGCTGATGTACCCGTTCCCGCCATGACCGCCCGCCGCCGTCCGCTGCGATTGCCGCGGCTGCTCCGGGTCTGGGGGCCGGCCGCCGGTCTGATGGCGGCGATCTTCTTTGTCTCCGGCATGTCCTCGCCGCCCCCGTTGCCCGACTCGACGTCCGACGTCACCGCCCACTTCCTGGTGTACGCCGCCCTCGGAGGGGCGCTGCTGCGGGGCGTGTCGGGCGCCGAATGGGCCCGGGTGACCGCCCGCGGCGCGGTGCTGGCGGCGTTGCTGGGGGCGGCCTACGGATTGACGGACGAGTTCCACCAGTCGTTCGTGCAGGGCCGGACCGCCGAGCTGCGGGACGTGACCGCCGACGCCCTGGGCTCGGCGGCGGGCGCCGGGCTGGGATGGGCGTGGAGTATAGTTCTTGCCGTTCGAGCCGGACGCCATGCCGGCTGAGAATCCGACCGTCGAGCGCCGGGAAGCGGTCGCCGTGCCGGCCGTCACGCGGCCGGCGGTGCGGAACGCGCCGAACGAAGCGGCCGTCACCGGGCTGGAGGGCGCGGTGCGCCGGCTGGCGGCGGACGGCGCAGTGCGCGCGGTGATTCTGGCCGGCGCCGGCGACAAGGCGTTCATCGTCGAAGGGACGGGCGCGTTTCTCGAGAAGCGCCGGCTCCGCTTCACCGGTTCATGAGGGACACCCCGGTCATCGAGGGGGCGGCCGACGCGTCGGGCCTGCGGGTCGGCCTCGTCGTGTCGGCGTACCACCGGGCCGTCACCGGCGGGTTGCGCGACGGCGCCGTCGAAGCGCTCCGCGCCGCGGGCGCGCGCGGCACCGGGACGGACGGCGCCGGCTCGGTGACGATCATCGAGGTTCCGGGCGCCTTCGAGATTCCGCTCGCCGCGCGCCGCGCCGCGGAATCGGGGCGCTTCGACGCGATCGCCTGCCTCGGGTGCATCGTGCGCGGCGAGACGCCGCACTTCGACTACCTGGCGTCGGCCGTCGCGCACGCGATCGCGGCGGCTTCGCAGGCTACCGGCGTGCCGATGACGTTCGGCGTCCTGACCACGAACTCGCTGGACGAGGCGGCCGCCCGCGCCGGCGACGGACCGTCGAACAAGGGGCGCGAAGCCGCGCTGGCCGCGGTGCAGTTGGCCAACGTCATGGGCTCGCTGCCGGGGGCGCCTCCGCGATGACGCTCGCCCGTTTCTTCGAGCAGCGCCTCGGTGCGCCCCTGCGCAACTCCCGCTGGTCATGGGGCGCGGTCTCGCCGTCGACCGGCGACGTCTACCTGCGCGTATGGGACGACGAGTTCCGGATGGTCGCCGGACGGCGTTGCGTCCGCCTCGTGGACCCGCACGATCCGGCGCAACGGACCGGCGCCGGCCGTGCGCATCCCGGCGCCCGCGAGCGCGAGGCGCACGTGCAGGCGATCCGCCGGAAAGGCGCCAGAGCCTTCTGCGTGATTCTGACCGCCGTCGATCGGCCCGCCGGTCCGCGGCGGATGGCGTCCTTCCTGGAAACCAGCCTGCTGGTCGGCGGCGCACTGGTCGAGGACGAGGAGGGGGGCGTCTGGCTGGAGGACGCCGGCCGTTGCGACGTCCCCGCGGCCGACCGGCGGCCGCGCCTCGTTCCCTCCCCGCCGCGGTCCGGGGAGCGGCCCTGCTCTTCGGAGCGGGTCGATGGACGCGGGCCGCGCAACGTTCCGCCGCGGCCGGCAGGCACCGAGTCGTCTCCCGCCTCCCGTCCGCCCGGAACCCGTCCCGACAGCCGGCGGGACGGCCGCGGGGTGCGCGAAACGCCGGCGCGTGCGGCTGGCGGACGCGGGGAGTCGCGGGCCGGCGGGGCGCGGGAGGGCGGTCCGGTCCGCGCGAGCGCACTCGAGTCGTTGCAGCGGGCTCTCGACGCGCCGGCCGGAGTGTTCGCCGCGAGGGAGTCCGGAACGGACAACTCGCGCGAGCGCCATCGCGCGCGCGCGACCGCGCTCCAGTTGCTGTACCAGTGGGAGGTCGGCGGCATCGGGGCGGGCGAGCTCGACGACGCGCTCGATCTGTTCTGGACGGCGCATCCGGCTCCGGCTTCCCGCCGGGAACTGGCGCTCGGCCTCGCGCGCGGGGCCGTGGGCGCGTTGTCGGAGATCGATCTGCTGATCGCGCGGCACACCGACAACTGGCGGTCGGAGCGCCTGGCCGTGGTCGACCGCCTCATCATGCGTCTGGCCGTGTACGAGTTGCTGTTCGAGAGGACCCCGTCGGCGGTGGTGATCAACGAAGCGCTCGAACTGGCCAGGACGTTCGGCGGCGAACGGTCGGTCGCCTTCGTCAACGGCGTCCTCGACGCGGTGCGGCGCGCGGTCCGCGGCACGGACCCGGAACCGGCGGGCGCGGGCGGGCGCCGGACCGTCCGGGCGGAGGGCGCTTGACCGCCCGGCCCGAATCCGAGCAGCGGCGGCAACGGCGCGCCAACCACGAAGCGCTGGCGGCGCTGGGCGTCGATCCGTACCCCGCCCGCTGCGAGCGGTCCGACAGCGTGTCGGCCGTCGTCGACGCGCACGGGGGGCGCTCGGCGGAGGAGCTGGAGGACGAGCGTCCGGAAACGGTCACGGCCGGCCGCATCGTCGCGATTCGGAGCTTCGGGAAGGCGAACTTCCTGGTGCTGTCGGACGGCCGCGCCCGGCTGCAGGCCTACGTCCGGAAGGACTCGGTCAGCGCCCGCGACTTCAGCGTGTTCAGGCTGCTGGACGCCGGCGACCTCGTCGGGGTCGCCGGCCGCGTCTTCCGCACCCGGACGAACGAGCTGACCGTGTGGGCCGGGCGGCTGGAGTTCCTCGCCAAGTGCTTCGAGCCGCTGCCGGAGAAGTGGCACGGCCTCGCCGACGTCGAGATCCGCTACCGGCAGCGCTACCTCGACCTGATCGTGAACCGCGCGTCGCGGCAGGTCTTCGAGACCCGCGGCCGCGTCGTCCGGGCCGTCCGACGCTTCCTCGACGGGCGCGGCTACCTGGAGGTGGAGACGCCGATGATGCAGCCGGTGGCCGGCGGCGCCCTCGCCCGGCCGTTCGTGACGCACCACAACGCGCTCGACCTGCCGCTGTACCTGCGGGTCGCGCCGGAGCTCTACCTGAAGCGGCTCGTCGTCGGCGGGATGGAGCGGGTCTACGAGATCAACCGCAACTTCCGCAACGAGGGGCTCTCGACGCGGCACAACCCCGAGTTCACGATGCTCGAATTCTACGAGGCCTACAGCGACTACCGGAAGCTGATGACGCTGACCGAGGAACTGCTCGCGGCGGTGGCCGGCGAGGTGCTCGCGGGGGACGAGTGCCGGTACGGCGGCGCGACGATTGCGTGGCGCGCGCCGTTCAGGCGGCTGGCCCTGCGGGACGCGGTGCGCGAAGCCGTTTCCGGACGGCTGGGCCGCGACGTGCCGGAGCGGGCGTTGCGCGAACGGCCGGCGGCGGCCGCGCTGGCCGCCGAGCTCGGTGTCGACGTGGGCGCGGAAGCGGGCGCGGGGCGCATCGCGTTCACGCTGTTCGAGACGTTTTGCGAAGCGGCGCTGGTGCAGCCGACCTTCGTCCACGATCTGCCGACGGAGGTCTCGCCGCTGTCGAAGCAGCGGCCCGACGATCCGGACACCGTCGAGCGTTTCGAGCTGTACGCCGGCGGGATGGAGATCGCCAACGCCTTCAGCGAACTGAACGACCCGGTGGAGCAGCGGCGCCGCTTCGAAGCCCAGGGGCGGGCGCGGCGCGCCGGCGACGAGGAGGCGCACGCGGTGGACGAAGACTACCTCCGGGCCCTGGAGCACGGGCTGCCGCCCACCGGCGGCGAGGGCGTCGGGATCGACCGGCTGGTCATGCTGCTGACCGACAGCCGGTCCATCCGCGACGTGATTCTGTTCCCCCTGCTGCGGCCGGCGTCCGGGCCGTAGCCAGGCAGCCGGGCTCATGAACCTGCCCTTCGAGCTGTACGTCTCGCTCCGGTATCTGGTGGCGCGCCGCAAGCAGGCGTCCATGGCCAGCACCTCGCTCATCTCGGTGCTGGGGGTGACGGTGGGGGTCACCGCGTTGATCGTGGCCCTCGCCCTGATGACCGGGCTGCAGCAGGAGCTGCGGGACCGGATCGCAGGCGCGCAGGCCCACGTCTACGTCTGGAACGTCGCGGACGGCGGCTTCGAGGACCACCGGGAGGAGGCGCGCGCGCTGGCCGCGCTGCCGGGGGTCGAAGCCGCCGCGCCCGCGATTCCGGGCAAGGCGCTGGCCCGCACGCGCGCCGGCGACGTCTTCATCAACGTCAAGGGCATCGACCCGGCTCTCGAGGCGGCGGTCACCGGGCTGGCGGCGGCGGTCGAGCGCGGGAGCCTGCCGGATCTGGCCGCCTACGACGGTTCGGCCCTGGGGGGTGTGGTGATCGGGGAGGGGCTCGCCCGCGAGCTCGGCGCGTTCGTGGGCGACGAGATCACCCTGATCACCCCGAGCGGCACCCTGTCGCCGATGGGCGTGCTCCCGCGTCCCCGCCGCCTCGCGGTGGTGGGGATCTTCCGTCTCGGGCTGTTCGAGTACGACACCGGCTACGGCTTCGTGACCCTGGCCACGGCCAGACGGCTGTTCGGCGTGGACCGGGTCGAGATGATGCAGCTTCGCGTGGACGATCCCTACGCGTCGCGCGCCGTGGCCGACGCGATCCCGCGGCAGCTCGGCGGCGCCTACGTGACGGAGGACTGGTCGCGCCTCAATGCGACCCTCTTCGAGGCGCTCTTTCTGGAAAAGATGGCCATCTCGCTCGCCATCGGCCTGATCGTGCTGGTGGCGACGCTGAACATCGTCTCGTCGCTCATCATGCTCGTCATGGAGAAGAGCCGGGACATCGCGATTCTGAAGACCCTGGGCGCCGGCGCCCGCGTGGTGCGCCGCATCTTCGTGCTGCAGGGCGCGATCATCGGTCTCGCCGGGACCGCGGCCGGCGCCGCGGCGGGCTACGTCATCTGCACGGTCATGGATCGCTACCGGCTCCTGCGTCTCCCGCTGGACGTGTACCAGGTGACCCACGTGCCGTTCGTCATCGAGCCGCTCGACTTCTGGCTCGTGCTCCTGGCGGCGAACGTCGTCTGCCTGCTCGTGACCCTGCACCCGTCCCGCCACGCGGCCGGCATCGATCCCGCCGAGGCGTTGCGGTACCAGTGACGACTGCGTCCCGGGGCCCGGGCATGCCGTTTCTCGAGGTGCGCGGGCTGTCGAAGTCGTATCGCGTGGGCGGCCGCGCGCTGCCGGTGCTGCGCGGTCTCGACCTGGCGGTGGAGCGCGGGGAGATGGTCGCGGTCACCGGGGCGTCGGGGGTCGGGAAGACCACCCTGCTGCAGCTGGTCGGCGGCCTCGACCGCGCCGGGGCGGGGCGGATTCAGGCCGGCGGAGTGGAGCTGACGGCGCTCGACGACGACGCCCTCGTCGCGTTCCGGAACCGGAGCGTCGGGTTCGTCTTCCAGCTCCACCACCTGCTGCCGGAGTTCTCGGCGCTCGAAAACGTCGAGATGCCGTTGCGCATCGCCCGGCGGCCGGCCGGGGAAGCCCGCGCCGGAGCGGAGGCGCTGCTGCGGGAGGTCGGCCTCGGCGACCGGCTCGATCACCGGCCCGGCATGCTGTCGGGCGGGGAGCAGCAGCGGGTCGCGGTGGCGCGCGCCCTGGTGATGCGCCCCGCGCTGCTGCTGGCCGACGAGCCGACCGGCGACCTCGACGAAAGCACCGGCGCGGCGATCCACGACCTGCTGCGCGACATGCACCGGGCCTACGGACTGACCTCGCTGGTGGCGACCCACAACGAACGGCTGGCGGCCGCCTGCGACCGGGTGCTGCGTCTGGCCGGGGGGCGGCTGGCTGCGCCGTGACGCGGCGGCCCGCGGCCGGTACCTTATAATCGGTGCGCGTCCGCGGGCCGGCCGCCAGGCGTCGGAGCAGTCGACATGTTCGAGCGATATACGGAACGGGCACGGCGTGTCTTGTTCTTCGCGCGCTACGAGGCGAGCCAGCTCGGCAGCATCTCCATCGAGACCGAGCATCTGCTGCTCGGGCTGATCCGCGAAGGCAAGGGGCTGACCAGCCGTATCTTCGCCCGCTCGCGCCTGTCCCTGGAAAACATCCGGAAGGAGATCGAGGGCCGCACCGTCTTCCGCGAGAAGGTGTCCACGTCGGTCGAGATTCCCTTCAGCGCCGAGACCAAGCGGGTGCTGCAGTTCGCCGCCGAGGAGGCGGACCGGCTGCTGCACAACTACATCGGAACGGAACACCTGCTGCTCGGCATCCTGCGCGAGGAGCGGTCCGTGGCGTCGGCCATCCTGTCCGAGAAGGGGATGCGGCTCAACGCGGTCCGCGAGGACATCGTGCAGCTCCTGAACGAGAAGACCACCGTCACCCGCGTCAAGGAGACGCCGCTGCTGGCCGAGTTCAGCCGCGACCTGTCGGACGGCGCGATGAAGAACCGGCTCGACCCGCTCGTGGGCCGCACCGTGGAGCTGGAGCGGGTGCAGCAGGTGCTGTGCCGCCGCACCAAGAACAACGCCGTGCTCATCGGCGAGCCCGGGGTCGGCAAGACGGCCATCGTCGAGGGACTGGCCCAGCGCATCGCGTTCGGCGACGCGCCGCACTTCCTGGCCGACAAGCGGCTGCTCGCGCTGGACATCCCGCTGATCGTGGCCGGCACGAAGTACCGCGGGCAGTTCGAGGAGCGCCTCAAGGCGATCATGAAGGAGCTGACCGAGAACCCGAACGTCATCGTGTTCATCGACGAGCTGCACACGCTGGTGGGCGCCGGCTCGGCCGAGGGTTCGCTCGACGCGGCCAACATCCTCAAGCCGGCGCTGTCGCGGGGCGAGATCCGCTGCATCGGCGCGACGACGCCGGCCGAGTACCGCAAGTACATCGAGAAGGACCGCTCGCTGGAGCGGCGTTTCCAGGCCGTCAAGGTCGAGCCGCCGGACGAGGCCGAGGCGCTCGAGATCCTGAACCGGATCAAGGACCGCTACGAGGGCTACCACCGCGTCGCGTACTCGCGGGAGGCCGTGGAGGCGGCGGTGTTCCAGTCGAGCCGCTACATCACCGACCGCTTCCTGCCGGACAAGGCGATCGACCTGATCGACGAGGCGGGGGCGCGCGCCAAGCTGCGCGCCGCCGGGTACAGCGAGGAATTCAGCGAGATCAACCGGAACATCCGCGTCGCGGTCGAGCAGATGGAGAGCGCGACGGCGCAGAAGGACTACGAGCGGGCGCAGTTCTTCCGCGAGCAGGAGGTGCTTGCGCGGGAGAACCTGCAGGTGGTGCGCGACAAGTTCGAGGTCGAGGCGGGCGGCCAGCCGGTGCGGGTGGACCGGCAGGACGTCGATGAGGTGGTGTCGAAGTGGACCGGCGTGCCGCTGACCACGATCAACCAGGACGAGAGCGCGAAGCTGCTCCGGATGGAGGACGAGCTGCACCGCAGGGTGATCAGCCAGGAGCGGGCGATCTCGGCGCTGGCGCGCGCCATCCGGCGCTCGCGCGCCGGGCTCAAGTCTCCGCAGCGGCCGGTCGGCAGCTTCGTGTTCCTGGGGCCGACCGGCGTCGGCAAGACGGAGCTGGCGCGGGCGCTGGCGGGCTTCCTGTTCGGGAGCGACACCGCGCTGGTGCGTTTCGACATGTCGGAGTACATGGAGAAGCACTCCGTCTCGAAGCTGATCGGGTCGCCGCCCGGCTACGTCGGCCACGACGAGGGAGGGCAGCTCACCGAGAAGGTCAAGCGCCACCCCTACTCGGTCGTCCTGCTCGACGAGATCGAGAAGGCGCACCCGGACCTGTTCAACATCCTGCTGCAGGTCTTCGAGGACGGCCATCTGACCGACGGGCTGGGCAACCGCGTCGACTTCAAGAACACGATCGTCATCATGACGTCGAACATCGGTGCCCGCCACATTCAGAAGAAGGCGGCGGTGGGATTCCAGTCGTCGAGCGCGCACGAGGTCCGGCGCAGCGTGACGGACCTGGTGCTGGGCGAGGTCAAGCGCACCTTCAACCCCGAGTTCGTCAACCGCGTCGACGAGATCATCGTGTTCGAGGCGCTGACCGACGACGACCTGCGCGAGATCCTGCGGATGCTGGTCCGGCAGCTCAACGAGAACCTGGCCGGCCGCGACCTGCGCATCACCCTGACCCCGGACGTCATCGACTGGGTCATCGACCTGACGTGCAAGGATCGCTCCTACGGCGCGCGCCCGTTGCGGCGGGCGCTTCAGCGGCACGTCGAAGACCCGCTGTCCGAGGAGCTGATCAGCGGGCGCCTCGCCTCCGGCGAGGTCGAGGTGTACCTCGACGCGGGAGTGCTCGCCTACCGCGCCGCCGGCCGGGAGGTGGAGGGGCGGTGCCTCGTCTGACCGGTTCCGGCGCCGGCCGCGGCGGTGGTTCGGAACGTCCGGGATCCCGTAGAATCGAAGGAGGGGTCGTCCGTCACGCGGCGCATGCCGGCGACCGGCCGGCGGGGAACGGCCGGCCGGGACGGGCGATGCCCCATGGGTGAACTTCGATGCAGGTGAATCAGCCAACGGGACGTCGGGATCCATTCCGGGCGCGCGGCGCCACGGCGGCGGCGCTGGCGTTCGCGGCGGCGCTGGCGGGCGCCGCGCCGGCGGCGGGACAGCCGTCCATCTTCGGGACGCAGCAGCAGGCGCCCTCCATCTTCGGCGCTCCGGAGCCGCCGCGGCCCGCGTTGCCGCCCGCCGATTCGCCCACGCTCCTCCGGAGCATCGCGCTGCAGTTTCCGATGCAGGGCAACGTGGCGAGCGTCGATTACAACACGTACCTGTACTACATCCGGATCAAGGACCACGTCAGTCTGCCGTCGCAGCAGAAGTGGGCGCCCTACGACGACGAGACGGCACAGATCGTCCTGGACGACTACCAGCGTCTCTGGGACACCGGGTTCCTCAACGATCTCTGGGTCCAGGTCCTCGACACCCCCTACGGCAACGGGGTGCCGGCCAAGACGGTCGTCTTCAACCTCGAGGAGCGCGAGCGGGTGAAGATCGTCACCTACGAGGGCTCCGACGTGCTGAAGACCGAGGACATCCTGGAGAACCTGGAGCAGCAGGGCGTCACGTTGCGGATGGACTCGTTCATCGACCCGGAGACGATCCGGCGCGTCAAGGCGATCATCCGCCAGGGCTTCCAGGCGCAGGGGTACATGTTCGCGGAGGTCGAGCACACCATCGAGGCGCTGCCGGGCGGGCCGAAGCTGGTGCGCCTGACGTTCCACATGACCGAGGGGCCGAAGGTCCAGGTGCACGAGATCGACTTCATCGGCAACGAGGCGATGAGCGACCGCCGGCTGCGCGGCAGGATGAAGAAGATCAAGCAGCGCTGGTGGCTCTCGTGGATGACCGGCCGGGGCACCTACAAGCCGGAGGAGTACGAAGAGGACGCGGTGGCCATCGAGGCGTTCTACCGCGACCAGGGCTACATCACCGCGCAGGTCGGCCAGCCGGAGCTGGACTACCTGGAGCTGTCCGAGGACGGCGAGACCCGCGGACTGCGCCTCCGGATACCGGTCGACGAGGGGGAGCGGTACCGCATCGGCGAGGTCGACTTCGCCGGCAACGAGATCCTGCTCGAGGCCGGTCTGCGCAGGATCTTCGACGACATCGAGCCGGGGGAGCACTACAGCGAAGGCGACGTGCGCAAGGGGTTCGACGACGCCCGCGAGCTGTACGGCTCGCTCGGCTACTACGAGATGACCCTCGCGCCCGAGCTGAGCCCGCGCACCGAGGAGCAGGAAGCGGCGCGGACCGCGGAGGCCGCGGCCGAGGCCGGCGGGAACGGGAGCCGCTACGGGAACGGTGACGGAAACGGGAACGGGAACGGGGAGGCGAACGGCGGCGGGAACGGCGAAGACGCGCCCGCGCCCGACGTGGCGCCGCGTCCGACCCGCATCGACGGCGATCCGGTCGTCGACGTGACGATCCGCGTGCAGGAAGGCGAGCAGTACTTCATCAACCGGATCGAGTTCGCCGGCAACCAGACCACCCACGACGAGGTGATCCGCCGCGAGCTGCAGGTCGCCGAGAACGCGGTGCTCAACACCGAGGCGCTCAAGCACAGCGTGCGGCGGCTCAACCAGCTCGGCTTCTTCGAACCGCTCGAAGAGGAGGGGGTGAGCATCGAGAAGGTGGAGTCGGCCGGGAACGAGGTGGACCTGACGTTCGATCTGACCGAGACCAACCTCAACCAGTTGACCTTCGGGGCCGGCTACTCGCAGTTCGACGGCGTGTTCGGGCAGGTCTCGTTCCAGACGACCAACTTCATGGGGCGCGGCGAGACGTTCGGCGTCTCGGTGCAGCGCGGGCAGTGGGCGAACAACTCGCAGGTGTCGTTCACCCGGCCCTACAACTTCGGACGTCCGATCTCTCTCGGCACCCAGATCTTCTCGCGCGACATCGACTGGTTCAGCTTCCAGGAGCAGACGGTCGGCGGATCGGCCACCTTCGGCGTGCCGCTGGCCCTCTTCACGCGCCTGTTCCTGACCTACAGCCTCGAGAACTCCCAGGCGAGCGTCAGCGAGTACTTCGGGCGGAACGTCGACCAGTCCTATCTCGCCCAGTACAATCCGTTCTTCGCCGACGCCCTGCTGCTCGGGAGCGACGGCCAGCGCACGGTCAGCAAGGTGACGCCGCAGCTCCGCCACAACACGGTCGATCACCCGATCTTTCCCAGTCAGGGCAAGAGCCTGTCGCTGGCGGTCGAGCTTGCCGGCGCCGGCGGCAACACGAAGTTCGTCAAGCCGATCCTGGAGGCGACCTTCTACCAGCCGCATACGAGCCGGACGATCGTCGGCGCGCGCGTGCAGTACCGCCACCTGCAGGCGGGCAACCCCGACAGGATCCCGGTCTTCGAGCGGCTGTGGCTCGGCGGCGAGTACTCGATTCGCGGGTTCGACATCCGCCGCATCGGCCCGACGCTGTCCGACGTCAACCCCGAGGTTCCGGACAACTCGTACCAGGGTCTGATCATCATGGGCGGCAACAAGAGCCTGCTGCTCAACCTCGAGTACCAGTTCGTGCTCGGCGGCCCGGTGCGGCTCGTGACGTTCTACGACGCGGGTCAGGTGCAGGACTTCGGCCGCGAGTTCAGGATGGACGACTTCCGGACGTCCACCGGCGTCGAGCTGCGCTTCTTCATGCCGATGCTGAACGTGCCGTTCCGGTTGATCTACTACTGGAACCCGCAGGTGGAAGGCATCTTCAACGATCGCTATCAGCCGCAGGAACGCCACGGATTCCGGTTCGCGATGGGCACGACGTTCTGACCGCGGCGACAGGGTCCGCGCCTGGTTGTCAACCGTTTCCGGTCGCGCGCGGGCAGGACCGCGCGCCCCACGAGGATTGCCGATGAGATTCGCTGTCTTGACGACGTTGATTGCCGGCGCGCTGTTCGGGGCCGCCGCGGCGCCCGCCGCGGCGCAGCAGGCGTCCCTGCCGTTTCCGGCCGGCACGAAGTACGCCTACGTGGACCTTGCGCGCATTCTCGCCGAATCGGTCCACGGCCGGAGCGCGAACGCGCAGGTGCAGGAGTTGACCGAGCAGAAGCGCGCCGAGATCGAGGCGCGGCAGGCCACCCTGCAGACCCAGATCGACGCCAAGAACCAGAACCTGTTGCAGTTGCAGCAGCGTCTGGCGCAGGGCGAGACCGTGATGAGCACCGAGGCGCGGCTCAGCCTGTCCCGCGAGATCGGCCGGCTGCAGCGCGAGATTCAGCGTGACACGGAGGACGCGCAGGCCGAGATGCAGCGCGTCACGCAGGACGCCGACGCCGAGTTGACCGAGTTGACCCAGAAGCTCCAGGTGGAGTTCGACGCCAGGCTGTCGCCCGCCCTCGAGGCGGTGGCGATCGAGCGGGGGGTCGATCTCATCTTCAACGTCGGCCAGGGAGGCCTCGTCTGGGCGAACCGCTCGCTCGACCTGACGCAGACGGTCATCGACGCCGTGAACCGCCGTTGACGACGCGCCGCCGGCCGCCGGCCCGGCCGGCCCGGCGCGCGGAGATCGACAGCCGGCGGACCGCGCGGCGGGGTCCCGCGAACCCGCGCCCACCTGACCCGCACACAGTGCCTCTCGACATACCCGTCGTCCTCGACCGCCTCCGGCACCGCTATCCGTCCCTGCTCGTCGACGGCGTCGTCGAGCACGAGCCGGGCCGCCGCGTGCGCGCGGTGAAGAACGTCACCGTCAACGAGGAGTACTTCCAGGGGCATTTTCCCGGAAACCCGTTGATGCCCGGCGTCATGATGATCGAGACGCTGACGCAGGTGGCCACGCTGCTCCTGCTCGCCCCGGCGAACGACTTCCCGACCGGGTGGGCGGTCCTGCGCGGCGTGAACAACGCCAAGTTCCGCAAGCAGGTGTTTCCCGGAGACCGCCTGTACCTGGACGTGACCCTCCGCCGCCGCGACGAAGAAGTGGCCGTCGTCCGGGGCGTCGCGACGGTTGCCGGCCAGACCGTGGCGGAGGCGGAGCTGCTGGTCGGCCTCGAGTCCTCCGCCTACGTCGACGAGACCGCCCGGGTCCACCCGGACGCGGTGCTCGGTCCCGGCGCGGTGATCGGTCCGCACGCCATCGTCGGAGCCGGCGTCAGGATGGGCCGCGGCTGCCGGGTCGGCGCGTCGGCGGTCGTGGACGGCCACACCAGGATCGGCGACGAGTGCCGGATCTTTCCGTTCGCTTCCGTCGGGCTGATTCCGCAGGACCTCAAGTACCAGGGCGAGGAGACGGGCCTGATCATCGGCGACCGGAACGTGATTCGGGAGTTCGTCACCATTCACCGCGGGACGCGCGGCGGGGGCGGGCTGACCCGGGTCGGCAACGACAACGTGTTCATGGCCTACGCGCACGTGGCGCACGACTGCATGGTCGGCAACAAGACGATCTTCGGCAACGGCGCCACCCTGGGCGGGCACGTCGTGGTGGAGGACGAGGCGACGATCAGCGCGTTCTCCGGCGTCCACCAGTTCTGCCGCGTCGGCCGGCAGGCGTTCATCGGCGGCTACAGCGTGGTCACCATGGATGCGCTGCCGTACGGCAAGACCGTCGGCAACCGGGCCCGGCTGTACGGCGTCAACACGATCGGACTCCAGCGCCGCGGCGCCTCGTCGCGGGCCATCGCGCAGTTGAAGCGGGCCTATCGCTACCTGCTGCAGTCCAAGCTCAACACGACGCGGGCGCTGGCGCGCATCGACACCGACCCGCGGCTGGACGGCCACGAGGTGCGCTACCTCGTCGAATTCATCCGGACCTCGCGGCGCGGCGTCAACCTGCGCCGGCCGGCCCGCCGGGTGGAGCCGGTCGTGGTCGAGGAGTAGTCCCCGGACATCCGAGTCGTCCATGCGCATCGGCCTGATCGCGGGCAACGGCCGTTTCCCCTTCCTGGCTCTCGACGCGGCCCGCAGCCTGGGGCACGAAGTCACCGTGGTCGCGATCCGGGAGGAGGCGGACCCGGCGCTCGAAGCGGCGGCCGCCGCCGGTCGTCCGGCCGGGTTCCACTGGGTTTCGCTGGGCCAGCTCGGCCGCTGCATCGACGTCCTCGAGCGCGCCGGCGTCACCCGCGCCCTGATGGCGGGCCAGGTCAGGCACACGCGCATCTTCTCGGGCGTCGTGCCGGACCGCACCCTGTTCTCGGTGCTCCGCCGGCTGGCCACCCGCAACACCGACGCCCTGATCTCGGCGGTGGCGGACGTGCTCGGATCGCACGGGATCCGGCTCGTCGACTCGACCGCGTTCCTCGAGCCGCTCCTCGCGCGGCCCGGCACGCTCACCGAGCGGGCCCCGAACGGCGAGGAGCGCGGCGACCTCGACTTCGGATACGGCATGGCGGATGCGATCGCCGGGCTCGACGTCGGCCAGACGATCGCGGTGCGGCAACGCGCCGTCGTGGCCGTCGAGGCGATGGAGGGCACCGACGAGGTGATCGCCAGGGCCGGCCGTCTGGCCGGCCCGGGCTTCTGCGTCATCAAGGTCGCCAAGCCGAATCAGGACATGCGTTTCGACGTGCCGGTGATCGGCGTTCCCACGATCCGCGCCCTCGACGCGGCGGGCGCCGCGGTGCTGTCGGTCGACGCCGGGCGGACGGTGGTGCTGGACGGCGACCGCGTGTTCGAAGCGGCGAACGCGGCCGGCATGGCCGTCGTCGGCCGGGCGGTCGCGACGCGGGGGGCGCCGCCGCCGTGACGCCGCCGGCGTTCCGCGCGGCGGTGGTCGGCGTCGGCCATCTCGGGCGGCACCACGCCCGCATTCTCGGCGCCGCCCCGGACGTCGATCTCGTCGCCGTCGTCGATCGCGACCCGGACCGGGCGCGCGCGGTCGCGGCCGAAGCAGGCACGGTCGCGGTGCCGGACGTACGGGAGATCGATCCGCCCGTCGACGGGGTGGTGGTGGCGGTGCCGACGCGGGATCACGTGCGCGTCGGCCTGCCGCTGCTCGAGGCCGGCGTGGCGGTGCTGGTCGAAAAGCCGATCGCCGCGTCGATCGCCGGGGCCGACCGCCTGATGGCGGCCGCCGCGGCCTCCGGCGCGACGCTGGCGGTGGGACACACCGAGCGGCACAATCCGGCCGTCACCGCGGCGCTGCCGCTGATTTCCGCCCCGCGCTTCATCGAGGTGCACCGCCTGGCGAGCTTTCAGCCGCGCAGTCTCGACGTCGACGTCGTGTTCGACGTCATGATTCACGATCTCGACGTCGTGCTCTCCTGCGTCGGCTCGGAGCCGGTCTCGATCGAGGCGGTCGGCGTGCCGGTGCTCAGCTCCCGGATCGACATCGCGAACGCCCGCCTGCGCTTCGCGGACGGCTGCATCGCGAACCTGACGGCCAGCCGCATCAGCCGGGAGCGCGTGCGCAAGCTGCGGGTGTTTCAGCCGCATGCGCTCGTCTCGGTAGACTATGCCGAGCAGCAGGTCGAGATCTGGAAGGTCAGGAAGGGCGCGGGCGAGCAGGCCGGCATCGACGGCGGCCGGGTGGACGTCGCCGGCGCCGAGCCGCTCGAGCGCGAGCTGGACGACTTCGTCCGCGCCGCGCGGCGGCGGGCGGTCCCGCGCGTGACCGGTGCGGACGGCCGGCGCGCGCTGGCCGTCGCCCAGCGGATCGCGGGCGCCATGACCGGCGGCGGAGAGCCGGCGTCCCCGCGGGGAGCCGCATGACCGCCGCACCCGCGTGGGAGGCGATCGGCGACCGGCTGCGGGCCGGCGCGCCCCTGTCCGAGTCCGACGTCGCGGCGCTGGCCCGAACGAGCGACGTCGTGCGTCTCGGAGCGCTGGCGGACGAACGGCGCCGCGCGCGGCGCGGCGGCCGGGCCACGTTCGTGCGCGTGCTGGAGGTTCCGGCCGCCGCCGCGGACGAAGCGATCGTTCCCGATCAGGCGGGCGAGCTGCGTCTCGCGGAGTGTCCCGACACGCCGGACCGCGTCGTGGACGCGGTGCGCGCGGCGGCGCGCGCGGCGGGCGGTGTTCCGGTGACCGGCTTCGCGCTCGACGAGCTGGTGGACCTGTGCGGCGGGGACGCGGCGCGCTTCGACGGCCTGCTCGGCGCGTTGCGGGCCGAGGGCCTGGCGCGCATCGCCGAGGCGCGTGTCGAGCGCACGGCGGATCCGGCCTGGATCGCCCGGGCGGCGGAGGCGGGCGTGCCGGTGGCCCGCTGCACGGTGGGCCCGCGGGCGGCCGGCGGCCTGGCGGCGTTGCGCCGGGTCGCGGGGTGGGGGAGCGGCGCGGGCGTACCGGCCTTCGCACCCCTGTCCCGAATCGTGTCCGACCCGCCTTCGACGGGGTACGAAGACGTGCGGCAGGTTGCGCTGGCGCGGCTGCTGGTCGACAATATCGAGTCGATCCAGGTGGACTGGCGGCTCTACGGGCCGCAGTTGGCGCAGGTGGCGCTGACGTGCGGGGCGGACGACGTCGACGGCGTCTCCGCGAGCGACGCGTCGGAGCACGGGCGCCGGCGCGCGCCGCTCGCGGAAATCACGCGGAACATCCGTGCGGCGGGACTGGCGCCGGTCGAGAGGGACGGCCGTTTCCGGACGCTGCGCACGCATCACGCATGAGTGCGATCCGTGTCGGAGTCGTCGAGTATCTGAACGCGAGGCCGCTCGTGTACGGGCTGGACGCGCGCCCGGACCTCTTCGCGCTGCAGTTCGACGTGCCGGCCCGTTGCGCCGCGGCGCTCCACGACCGGTCGGTCGATCTCGCCCTGCTGCCGGCCATCGAGTACCTGCGGCGGCCGGACTACCGGGTGGTGCCGGACGTGGCGGTGGCGTCGAGCGGGCCGGTGGCGTCGGTGGCGCTCTTCACGACGCGGCCGACGACGGCCATCCGCTCCATCGCCATCGATTCGAGCTCGCGGACCGCGGTGGCGCTGCTGCGGGTCCTCTGCGCGCAGTGGTTCGACATCGAGCCGAAGTTCGTCACCATGCACCCCGACCTGCAGGCGATGCTCAAGCGGTGCGACGCCGCGCTGCTGATCGGCGACGTCGCGCTGTTCACCGAGCACGAGACGGTGGTCGACCTCGACAAGATCGACCTGGGCGAGGAATGGACCGCCATGACCGGCCTGCCGTTCGTCTGGGCCTTCTGGGCGGGACGCGCCGAGCGGGTCGGGCCGGAGCACGTCGCCGCGTTGCAGGCCGCGCGCGACGCCGGCGCGGCCGCGCTCGACGAAGTGGCGGCGGCGCACCGGTCCTCGGATCCGGAGCAGGCCGAAGTCGCGCGGGAGTACCTGCGGGACAACGTGCGGTTCGCCTTGAACGAGGAGGGCCGCGCCGGGGTGAAGCGGTTCTTCGCCGCCGCCGCCGACGTCGGCGTCGTGCCGCGGACCGGCGCGTTGCGGTTCTTCGACGCATGACCGGACGCGCGATCGACGACGCCGTGCGGCGCGTGCTCGACGGCGGACGTCTCGCCGCCGCCGAGGCGCTGGCCCTGTACGACGGCCTGCCGACGCACCGGCTCGGGCAGTTGGCCGACGCGGCGCGTGCCGCGCGGCACCCGGACGGCGTCGTCACCTACATCATCGACCGCAACGTCAACTACACGAACGTATGCGTGGCGCGGTGCAACTTCTGCGCGTTCTACCGGGAGGTGGGCGCGGGAGACGGCTACGTGCTCGGCTTCGACGAGATCTTCGCCAAGATCGACGAGACGATCGCGGTCGGCGGCGTGCAGCTCCTGCTGCAGGGCGGTCACAATCCGGACCTTCCGCTGGCGTGGTACGAGGACCTGTTCCGGGCCGTCAAGGCGCGCTACCCGGATTTCAAGCTGCACGCCCTGTCGCCGCCGGAGGTGATCCACCTGTCGCGCCTGTCGCAGCTTCCGCCCCGCGCCGTCATCGAGCGCCTGGCCGCGGCCGGGCTCGACAGCATGCCCGGCGGCGGGGCCGAGATCCTGGTCGATCGCGTCCGGAAGCGGTTGCGCTGTTACGGCAAGGCGACCGCCGCCGAGTGGATCGACGTGATGCGGCACGCGCACGAAGCCGGTCTGCGGACCACCGCGACGATGATGTACGGCACGGTGGAGCGGCTCGACGAACGGATCGAGCACCTGCTGCGGCTGCGGGAACTGCAGGACGAGACCGGCGGCTTCACCGCGTTCATCACCTGGAGCTTCCAGCCGTCGAACACCGAGCTGGGCGGCGCCGGCGCCACCGGCGTCGAGTACCTGAGAACCCTCGCGCTCGCCCGCCTCGTCCTCGACAACTTCGACAACCTGCAGGCTTCCTGGGTCACGCAGGGCGGCAAGGTCGGCCAGTTGAGCCTCGCCTGCGGCGCCAACGACATGGGCAGCGTGATGATCGAGGAGAACGTCGTGCGCGCGGCCGGCGCCGCCTGGTGCATGGACGAGGTGGAGATCGTGCGCAACATCGAGGACGCCGGGTTCGTGCCGAAGCGCCGCGACATGCAGTACCGGGTGCTCGGCGATCCGGTCTTCCGCCAGCGGCAGGTGCCGCGCATGACCGAGCTGGCCACCGCGCGCGAGGCGGGGGACGCGTCCGTGCCGGCCGAACTCGAGCGCTATCCGGCGCGGAGTCCGGCCGGCAGGCGGCGCCGCGCCGCCCGCGCATGAGTCGGGCGGAGCGCATCCGGTACCACGCCCGCTGGGTGGCGCCGATCACCTCCCCGCCGCTGGAGCACGGGTGGGTGGAGGTGGAGGACGGCGTGATTCGTGCCGTCGGCGCCGGCGCGGCCGCCGACCGGGACCCCGCCGCCCGCGAAATCGACGTCGGGCGCGCCTGCATCCTGCCCGGTCTGGTCAACGCCCATACCCACCTGGAGCTGTCCGCGCAGCGCGGCGCGGTCGCCCCGGCGCGCTCGATGCCGGCCTGGGCGGCGGCGCTGATGCGCAGCCTGGAGTCCGAGGCGCCGGGCGCGCGCAGCGGGGCGATCGCCGCGGCGATCGACGAGCTGCGCCGCGCCGGGACCGCGCTGGTCGGCGACGTCGCGAACACCCCGGATTCGGTGGCGGCGCTGGAGGCGGGCCCGGTCGAGGGGGTGGTCTTTCGCGAGGCGCTCGGTTTCGACGTGGCGGCGGAGCGGGCGGCCGAGGTGGCGGAGCGGATCGCCGGGCTCGCGTCCGAACGGCCGGACGCGCGGGTGCGCCTGCGCGCCGCCGCCCATGCGCCCTACTCGGTCTCGCCGGCGTTGTTCCGGGCGCTGGCGGCCCGCGTGCCCGGGCCGCGGTCGGCGCACCTGGCCGAATCGCGGGAGGAGTGCGAGTTCCTCCGGTCGGGACGGGGGGCCTGGCGGGAGATCCTCGAGGCGCGCGGACGCTGGAATCCGGCGTGGCGGCCGCCGGGGTCCGGACCGGTGGACTACCTGGAACGGCTGGGCTGGCTCCGGAGCGACTCGCTGCTCGTGCACGGCGTGCAGCTCACGCCGGCCGAGATCCGCCGGGTGGCCGCATCCGGCGCCACCATCGTGACCTGTCCGCGGAGCAACGCCTGGACCGGCGCCGGCGTTCCGCCCGTGGCCGCGTTCCATGCGGCGGGGGCCGCGGTGGCGGTCGGCACCGACAGTCTCGCCAGCGTCCCGGATCTGAACCTCTTCGCGGAACTGGCCCAGCTTCGCCGTCTCGCGCCGGAGGTCCCCGCCCGCCGCATTCTGCGTAGCGCCACGCTCGACGGCGCCGCCGCCCTGGGCCGGGGCCGGACGCACGGCGCCGTCGAGCCCGCGCGCCGCGCCGCGCTGATAGCCGTCCGGACGCCGGCGGCGGTACGGGATGTGGAAGAATACCTGCTGACCGGGATCGCACCGGAACAGATCGTCTGGCTCGACCGGGTGGCCGGTGGCGGCGGCGCGGCGGAGGGTTCCGGTCCGCGCCGGCGCTCCGCGGCGGAACGACGCGTTGCGCCGGGAGCGGCGCGGTGCCGGGAGCGAACGCCGTAGCGCGGGGTGCGCAGGATACGCATGTTCTCCCGAATTCGCACGTACGCGTCGTTCATCCGCTTCGGCCACACCGTCTTCGCCCTGCCGTTCGCGTTGTGCGGCGCCCTGCTCGCCGGCCTGGAGGCCGACCTCACCTGGGCCAGGGCCGGATGGATCGTGGCGGCGATGTTCACCGCGCGGACGGCCGCGATGGCCTTCAACCGACTCGTCGACGCGCGCTACGACGCGCTGAACCCGCGCACGCGGGGACGCGAGATTCCGCGCGGACGGGTCTCCCGCCGCGAGGCCGGGGCCATCGTGGTCCTGGCCGCGGCGGCGTTCGTGGCCGTCACGCACGCGCTGGGTCCGGTCTGCTTCGCGCTGTCGCCGGTGGCGCTGGCCATCGTGTTCTGGTACTCGCTGGCGAAGCGGCACACGGCCTGCGCGCAGCTCTTCCTCGGACTGGCGCTCGCCGTCGCGCCGGTGGGCGGGTGGCTGGCGGCGGGCGGCGGCTGGGGCTGGACGCCCTGGCTGCTCGCGCTGGCCACCGGCGCCTGGGTCGCGGGCTTCGACGTGATCTACGCCTGCGAGGACGTCGACTTCGACCGCCGCCACGGCCTGCGGTCGATGCCGGCCCGGTTCGGGATCGCGCGGGCGCTGGGCCTGTCGCGCCTGCTGCACGCCGTGACCGTCGCCGGATTGGCGGGGCTGGCCTGGCTGGCGCCGCTGGGTCCGGTCTACCTGGCCGGGGTCGGCGGGGTGGCGCTCCTGCTGGCGTACGAGCAGTCGCTCGTCAGCGCCGCCGACCTGTCGCGCGTGAAGCAGGCGTTCGACCTCAACGGGTACGTCGGCGTCCTGTACCTGGCCGCGACGGCGGCCGCGATTCATGCCGGATAAGCCGTCGCGCGTCGCGGTCGGCATCACCGGCGCCAGCGGCGCCCTCTACGCGGCGCGCACCCTGGCGGCGCTGCTGGCCGCGGACGTGCGGGTGGATCTGGTGGTGTCGGACTTCGGGCGGCGCCTGCTGGCCGACGAGCTGGGGCCGGACGCGGCGGCCGACCGCCTGGGTCCGTACCTGACGGCGCGCTACGGCGTGGCGATCGCGCCCGGCGCGCTGGTCGTCCACCGCAACCGGGACGCCGGCGCGGCGATCGCCAGCGGCACCTCGCCGTGCGACGCGATGGTCATCGTGCCCTGCTCGATGAAGACGCTGGCGGGCGTGGCGCACGGTCTCTCCCGCAACCTGATCGAGCGGGCGGCGGACGTGGCGCTGAAGGAGCGCCGCCCCCTCGTCATCGTGCCGCGCGAGACCCCGCTGAGCCTGCCGCAGTTGCGCAACATGGTGCTCTGCGCCGAGGCGGGCGCCCACCTGCTGCCGGCCATGCCCGCCTTCTACCAGCGGCCGGCCACGCTCGACGACCTGGCCGACTTCATGGCGGGCAGGATCTTTTCGTGCCTGGGCCTCGAGCACGACCTCTTTCCCGCGTGGACCGGGTGATCGACAAGACGCCGGATCGCATCGCCGCGATGTTCGACGCCATCGCGGGGCGCTACGACCTGCTCAACCACCTGCTGAGCGGCGGCCTGGACCGGCGGTGGCGGGCGCGGGCGGTGCGCGCCCTGGGCCTGACCGGCAGGGAGACGGTCCTGGACCTGTGCACGGGAACCGGGGACCTCGCCATCGCGCTGTGCCAGCGGCGGCGCGGCGCGGCGCGCGTCGTCGGGATCGACTTCGCCGCCCGCATGCTGTCCCGCGCCGCCCGCAAGCTCGACGCGCGGGGGCTGGACGGCCGGATCGGTCTGGTCCGCGGCGACGCCCTGCGGACGCCGGTGCCGGCCGCGGCGGTCGATGCGGCCACGATCGCCTTCGGCATCCGCAACGTGGAGGACCCGCCCCGCGCGCTGGCCGAGCTGCATCGCGTCGTCCGGCCCGGCGGGCGCATCGCCATCCTGGAATTCGGCATGCCCACCGTGCCCGGACTCGGCCCGCTCTACCGCTGGTATTTCCGCCGCGTGCTGCCGCGGGTCGGGCGCCTGATCTCGCGGCACGACAGCGCCTACGCGTACCTGCCGGCTTCGGTCGGCGCGTTCCCGAGCGGCGCCGGCTTCCGCCGGCTGCTCGACGACGCCGGTTTCGTGGACACCGAGGCGGTCCCGATGCTGCTGGGCGTGGTCTGGCTGTACGCGGCGACGCGCGCAGGACCCGCCGCGGCGGGACGTAGCGGCGCATGAACGCCGGGCGCCGGGCACAAGGGAAGACGCGCGCACGACCCGCCGCGGGGCCGCCGATCCGTGGCGACGTGCACGGGCTATAATCGACCGGGCGCTTCATGATCTTCGATTTCGAGGATCGCTACTTCGGCACGCCGACCGTCGAAGCGGCGATGTCGTGGCGCGAGCAGGTCCTGCTGTCGGTCCTCGCCCACGTGGCGGTGGTGCTGATCGTGCTGTTCCTGCCGCGGCTCGCCTTCGTGCAGGCCGCCGAGGCGCGCCGGCTGGCGCGGCTTGCCGAGCTCGCGGAGCTGCAGGAGCAGCAGGCGCAGCTCGCGCTGGCCGCGGACCGGAACCGCACGTTCGTCTACATCGAGCCGCTGGCGGACGTCGAGGCGGACGAGGCCCCGAACCCCGACGCGCCCCTGTCCGACCGCGACCGCATCGCGCAGTCGCCGGCCGTTTCCGACGATCCGCTCAACGAGCTGCCGAACGCCGACGGCAACTCGATGCGTTTCGTGGAGAGCGCGGAGCCCGCCGAGGCGCAGGATCCGGATCTGGCGGCGGATGCCGGCGAGAACCGGCGCGAGGAGGCGGCCACGTCCGAATCGCGATTCGAGGACGCGGCCGGCGACGTGCGCGACGCCGAGACGGCGGACGCATCGCGGAGCGCGGAGGCGCCGGGGGAGGAGGACGGCCGGTTGCCGGAGGAGCTCGTCGAGCAACTGCTCGCCGACGGAGCGTTGAGGCTGCCCGGCGGCGGCGAGCCGGATCCGGACGCTTTCGATCCGCTCGCGGACCGGCCGGCCGACGGCCTGCTCGGACGCGCCTTGCGCAACGTCCCGCGCTATGCCCGGCGCCAGACCTTCAACAACCAGCGGGGCCGGGTGGACCGCCAAGCGCCGCACATCCAGTTCGACTCCAAGGGGGCCGACTTCGGTCCGTGGCTGCGCCGGTTCGTCGCGCAGGTGTACCGGAACTGGTTCATGCCGTACGCCATCATGTCGATGCACGGCAACGTCGTGCTGACGTTCAACGTGCACCGCGACGGGTCGATCACCGACCTGGACGTCATGAAGCCGTCCCGGGTCCGAGCCTTCACCAATTCCGCGTTCAACGCGATATCCACGTCGAATCCGACCTACCCGCTGCCGGACGACTACCCGGACGACACCTGCTTCTTCACCGTGACCTTCTACTTCAACGAGACTCCGCCGGCCTGAGCGGCCGCGTCCGGAGCGCACGCGCATGCCCTCGCGCCTGCAGCAGCTCGGCTGGGTCCTGTTCCTGGCCGGGTTGATCGTCTGGATCCTGCTGCGGTGGTCGTGAGCCCGCCCCGGCGGCCCCGCCTGCTGGCCGTCGTCGGACCGACGGCCGCCGGCAAGAGCGTCCTCGCCGTCGAGCTGGCCCTGCGGCTCGGCGGCGAGGTGGTCAGTTGCGACTCCACGGCGGTGTACCGCGGCTTCGACGTCGGCACCGACAAGCCGTCGCCGGCCGAGCGCCGCGGCGTGCCGCATCACCTGATCGACGTCGCCGCGCCGACGGAACGGTACGACGCGGCGCGCTACGCGCGGGAAGCGGCCGCCGCCGTCCGGCAGGTGACCGCCGCGGGCCGCGTCCCGGTGCTCGCCGGGGGAACCGGCCTGTACTACCGCGCCCTGACCCGCGGGCTGTGTCCGGCGCCGGCGCGTGACGACCGGCTGCGCGCGCGGCTGCGCCGCGTCGCGGCGCGGCGGGGCGTCGAACGGCTGCACGCCTGGGTGGCGCGCGTCGATCCGGAGTCGGCGGTCCGGATTGGACCGCGCGACGAGAAGCGGCTCGTGCGGGCCCTGGAGGTCCACCTGCTCACGGGACGCACGCTGACCGCTCATTTCGCGGACACCCGGCCGCCGCTGGCGGACTACGACGTGCTGCCGTTCGCCCTCCGGCTGCCGGCCGAGGAGACCGCCCGGCGGGTCGCCCGCCGCGTCGACCGGCAGTTCGAGCGCGGCGTTCTCGACGAGGTCCGCCGGGCGCTCGCGGCCGGGGTGCCCGAGGACGCGCAGCCGTTCCGCGGCCTGGTGTACCGGCAGGCGCTGGAGCATCTGCAGGGCGTGCGCGGCGAGTCGGCCACGCGCGCGCTCATCGCGCAGGAGAACCGCCGCTACGCGCGGCGCCAGTTGATCTGGTTCCGAAAAGAACCTAACCTACGGTGGATTCCGCGGCCGGGTGAGCATCCCGACGCGCTGGCCGGGATTCTGGCGGCGCTCGTCGCCCTTCCCGCGCGGCCGGCGCCTTCCAGTCCACGGCATGTCGACACCGGGTGATCGTCAGTCCGCATCGAACCTGCAGGACGTCTTTCTGAACGGCGCGCGGCGGGAGCGGCTGCGCGTCACGGTGCGCCTGCTCGACGGCGCCGAGCTCCGCGGACGGATCAAGAACTTCGATCGCTACGCCCTGCTCGTGGAGCACGACGAATCGGACGTGCTGCTCTTCAAGCACGCCGTGGCCACCATCCGGCCCGCCGGCAGCGCCGGGGAGTGATGGCGCGGTCCGCTCCCGGCGATTCCCTGCGCGCGCGGCTCGAGGCGCGGGAGCGCGCCACGCTCGGTCCGTCCGCCGCGTTCAGCAGCGGCAGCCGGGGGCGGTTGCGCCCCGAGCCGGAGGACCCGATCCGTCCGGCGTTCCAGCGCGACCGCGACCGCATCGTGCACTCCAAGGCGTTCCGCCGTCTCAAGCACAAGACCCAGGTGTTCCTGGCGCCCACCGGCGATCACTACCGGACCCGGCTGACGCACACCCTCGAGGTGTCCCAGATCGCCCGCACCATCGCCAAGGTGCTGCGGCTCAACGAGGAGCTGACCGAGGCGATCGCGCTCGGCCACGACCTCGGGCACGCGCCGTTCGGCCACGCCGGGGAGCGCGTGCTGACCCGCCTGTTCCCCGGCGGCTTCAATCACTACGAGCAGAGCCTGCGGGTGGTCGACGTCCTGGAGCGGGACGGGGCCGGGCTCAACCTCACCTGGGAGGTTCGCGACGGGATCGGCAAGCATTCCAAGGGCCGCCACGGGGCCCCGGTCGGCGTGGAGCCCGCCCGCCGCGCCGCGACGCTGGAGGGCCAGGTGGCGCGCGTCGCGGACCTGATCGCCTACGTCAACCACGACATCGACGACGCGGTGCGGGCCGGCATCCTGCGGGTCGAGGCGTTGCCGGACGAACCGATCGCCGTTCTCGGCGCGACCTCGTCCGGACGGATCGGCCGCATGGTCGCCGACGTGGTGCGGGAAACGCTCGCGCAGGAGGCGGATCCGGAGATAGCGATGAGTCCGCGCGTCCTGCGGGCGACGCTCGATCTGCGGGCGTTCCTGCACGCCGAGGTGTACGAGAACGGCGCCGCCGTCGCGGAGCTCGGCAAGGCGTGCGGCATTCTGGAGGGACTCTGGGAAAAGGTGCGGGAGACGCCGGCGCGCTTTCTCGATCCGCGCACCGTCGAGCGTGACGGGCTCGACGTCGCGGCGAAGGACTTCCTGGCGGGGATGACGGATCGCTTCGCGATCGGGCTGTTCGAGGAGATCTTCGTCCCGCGGCCGTGGAGCCGGGGCGGCCGGGCGCCCCGGGCGGCAAGGGCGGACGTGATATAGTGCGGGGTTCGGTCACATGACGGGAGGCGCGGCCGGGGGGGTGTCGAAGCGCCTGGATCTGCGCGACGTGCGCGGGCCGGCGCACCTCGTCGAGCGGCTGTTTCCCGCGTCGGCGTTCGGTGCGGAAGAGGCGTTCACGGTCGCGGCCCCGGTCGAGTTGGCGCTCCGGGTCCGGAAGGACGGCGACAAGTACCATCTGCTGGGACGGCTCGTCACGACGGCGCGGCGCGAATGCTGCCGGTGCCTGGAGACGTTCGACGCGCCGGTGGCGGTGGACGTCGACGTGCGCTACCTGCCGCACCGGGTCAACGCCGGCGAGGGGGAACACGAGATCTCGGACGAGGATCTGTCGATCGCATTCTACCGCGACGACGAGATCGACCTCGGGGGTCTCGTGCGCGAGCAGTTGCATCTGGCCGCTCCCATGAAGCCGCTGTGTGACGACGGCTGCCGCGGCCTGTGTCCGGCGTGCGGGGCCGACCGGAACCGCGAGACGTGCGGGTGCGACACCGCGTGGCGCGACCCGCGCTTCGACGCCCTGCGGCCGCTCGCGCGCCCGGCGGCCGGCGCCGGGCCGGCGCGAAAGGTTTGAAACGAAATGGCGAATCCGAAGCGGCGGCATTCCAAGGCCCGCACGGCCAAGCGCCGGGCGCACGACGCGCTCGAGCCCATCGTCCTGAGCGCGTGCCCGCAGTGTCACGAGCTGCGGATTCCGCATCGCGTCTGTCCGCACTGTGGCCATTACAAGGGACGCCAGGTCAAGGCGGTCAAGGAGGCGTAGGCCGCGCCGGCGTTCCGCCCGCCCCGTCGTCCGCGCGGCCTGGCCGGGAGTCGCCGGTGAGCGGCAGCATGCGCATCGCCGTTGACGCGGCCGGCGGCGACCACGCGCCGCGCAACGTGGTCGCCGGCGCGCTCGTGGCCGCGCGGCACCTTGAATTCGGATTGACGCTGGTCGGGCCGCGGCGGTCGATCGACGAGGAGCTGTCGCGGCATCCCGAGGCCGGGAAGGTGGATCTGCGCGTCGTCCCGGCGCCGGACGTCGTTGGGATGGACGAGGGCCCGGCGGCGTTGCGGCGCAAGCCCCGGGCGTCGGTGCGGGTCGCGGCGGAGACGGTGGCCCGGGGCGACGCGGCGGCGTTCTTCAGCGCCGGCAACACGGGCGCCACGCTGGTGGCGGCGCACGGCGCGTTCGGCATGCTGCCGGGCGTGGATCGGCCCGCGCTGGCGACCCGGATCCCGACGTTGCGGCGGGACGCGGTGCTGCTCGACGTCGGGGCGACGGTGGACTGCCGGCCGCGCCATCTCGCGCAGTTCGCGGCGATGGGCGCGGAGTACGCCAGGACGATGCTGGCGATCGGGACGCCGCGGGTGGGATTGCTTTCCATCGGAGAAGAGTCGACGAAGGGCAACGACCTGACGCGGGACGCGCACCGGCTGCTCGGTCGCGGCCCGCTCCGTTTCATCGGGAACGTCGAGGCGCGCGACGTGTACTCCGGGGCCGCCGACGTCATCGTGTGCGACGGCTTCACCGGCAACGTGGCGCTGAAGGTGAGCGAAGGACTGGTCGAGATGTTCGAGGAGCTGCTGCGGGACGAGCTGGGCCGGACGTTCACCACCCAGTTGGGGTACCTGCTGTCGCAGCGCGCGTTTCGCAGGTTCCGCCGGCGCGTCGACTACTCGGAGTACGGCGGCGCGCCGCTGCTGGGCGTGGGCGGGCTCGCGCTGGTCGGCCACGGGTGGTCGTCGGTCAAGGCGGTCCGCAACGCGCTCGCGCTGACCTGCCGCCTCGTGCGCGCGGAGTTCGTGAACACCGTCGCCGCGCGTCTGGCGCCGGCCGCGCCGGTGCTGGAGCGGGCGCAATGATCGCGTTCGTGTTCCCGGGCCAGGGGTCGCAGCGGGTCGGCATGGGGAAGGCGCTGTCCGCGGCGTTTCCCGTCTGCCGGCGGACCTTCGAGGAAGCGGACGAGGCGCTCGGGGAACCGATCAGCCGGCTCTGCTTCGACGGCCCCGATGACCGGCTCGCGCTGACGCGCAACACGCAGCCCGCCGTGCTGGCCGCCGGCGTGGCCGTGGACCGGCTGCTCCGCTCGCGCGGTCATGCGCCGGTCTTCCTGGCCGGGCACAGCCTCGGGGAGTACTCCGCCCACGTGGCGGCCGGCACGTTCGGGCTGGCCGATGCGTTGCGCACCGTGCGCCGGCGCGGCGTGTACATGCAGGAGGCGGTGCCGGTCGGAGAAGGCGCCATGGCCGCCGTTCTGGGCCTGCCGGCCGAGCGGGTGGCGCAGGCGTGCGCGGAGGTGGCCGGCGGGCAGGTCGTCAGCGCCGCGAATCTGAACGCGCCCGGGCAGGTGGCGATAGCCGGCCACGCGGCGGCGGTCGAGCGGGCCGGCGCGCGCGCGAAGGCGCTCGGAGCCCGGCGCGTCCTGCCGCTGCCGGTGAGCGCCCCGTTCCACTGCGCGTTGATGCGGCCGGCCCGGGAGCGCCTGGCGCCCGAGTTGCGCGCCCTGGTGGCCGCCGATCCCGCCGTGCCGGTCGTGGCCAACGTCGACGCGGAACCGAAGCGGACGGGCCCCGACGCGATCGAGGCGCTCGTCCGGCAGGTGAGCGCCCCCGTGCGCTGGGAGGCGGTGGTCCGCCGGCTGGCGGCCGACGGCGTGACCACGTTCGTCGAAGCGGGGCCGGGCGGCGTCCTGAGCGGTCTGATCCGCAAGATCGACCGGTCGGTCCGCGCCGTGTGCGTCCACGATCCGGCGAGCCTGGAGACGGCCGAGGCGATGCTGCGCGCCGCGGGGCGGGACGATGGGTGAGCTGACCGGCCGGGTGGCGATCGTGACCGGCGCGTCGCGCGGCATCGGCCGGGCGATCGCGTTGCGCCTGGCGGCGGCCGGCGCCCGGGTGGTGGCGGGCGCGCGCGCGGATCACGCGCAGCCGGTCGCGCGCGAGATAGAGGCCGCGGGGGGCGCCGCGGTCGCGGTGGCGCTGGACGTGACCGAGGCGGAGTCGATAGCCGCCATGACGCGGACCGCGCTCGACCGTTTCGAGCGCATCGACGTGCTGGTCAACAACGCCGGGATCGTGCGCGACAAGTTGCTGCTGCGGATGAAGCCGGAGGAGTGGGACGCGGTGATCGCGACGAACCTCACGGCGGCGTTCGCCTGCTGCCGGGCGGTGCTGCGTCCGATGGTGAAGCAGCGGTCGGGGCGGATCGTCAACGTCGGCTCCGTCGTCGGCAGGACGGGCAACCCGGGGCAGGCCAACTACGCCGCGTCGAAGGCCGGTCTGGAAGGGTTCACCCGGTCGCTGGCGCTGGAGGTGGCCGCGCGGGGGATCACGGCCAACGTCGTCGCGCCGGGGATGATCGAAACGGACATGACGGCGGCGCTCGACGAGCGCGCCCGGCAGGCGCTGCGCGGGCGGATCCCGGCGGGCCGGCTCGGGACGCCCGGCGACGTCGCGGGGGCGGTGTGCTTTCTCGCGTCGGACGAAGCATCGTATATTACAGGGCAGGTCGTGAGCGTCAATGGCGGGATGTACCTGTAGGGAGGCTGGCGAATGGCGGTCGTTGACAAGGTGAAGAGCATCATCGTCGAGCAGTTGGGCGTCGACGAGGAAGAGGTCACGTCGGACGCGTCGTTCGTGGACGACCTCGGCGCCGATTCGCTCGACACGGTCGAGCTGGTCATGGCGTTCGAAGAGGAGTTCGGCCTCGAGATCCCCGACGGGGACGCCGAGAAGATCACGCGCGTGAAGGAAGCCGTCGACTACATCGAGTCCCACGCCGGGGACGCGAGCTAGCCGGCGTCCGCCCGTGCGCGATCCCACCAGGAGCATTCGTTGCCAAGGCGCGTTGCAGTCACCGGGGTCGGCCTGGTTTCCTCGCTCGGGATCGGGACCGACGCCAACTGGGAGGCGCTGCTGGCCGGCCGCAGCGGCATCCGGACCATCACCCGCTTCGACGCGTCGGCCTACGCCTCGCGGATCGCCGGCGAGGTGCCCGGCTTCGACCCGCTGCAGTTTCTCACGAAGAAGGACGTCCGGAAGATGGACGTCTTCATCCAGTACGCGATGGCCGCATCGGAGTTCGCGCTACAGGACGCCGGGCTGCCGACGAACGGGGGACTGGGCGTCGAGACCGGCGTCTTCATCGCCTCCGGGATCGGGGGGTTCAGCACCATCGAGCGGGAGCACAAGGCGCTGCTCAACGGCGGTCCGCGCAAGATCTCGCCGTTCTTCATCCCCTCGGCGATCATCAACCTCGCGGCCGGACAGGTCTCCATCCGCTTCGGGGCGAAGGGTCCCAACTCGGCGACCTGCACGGCCTGCTCCGCGTCGGCGCACGCCATCGGCGACGCCTTCGAGATCATCCGGCGCGGCGACGCCGAGGTGATGGTGGCGGGGGGCTCGGAGGCGGCCATCACCCCCATGGGGGTCGGCGGATTCGCGGCGATGCGCGCGCTGTCGACGCGCAACGACGATCCGCGGCGCGCCTGCCGGCCGTTCGACCGGGACCGCGACGGCTTCATCATGGGGAAGGCGCCGGCGTCCTGATCCTCGAGGAGCTCGACCGCGCCCGCGCGCGCGGCGCCCGAATCTACTGCGAGCTGGTCGGCTACGGGATGTCGGCCGACGCCCATCACATGACGGCGCCGTGCGAGGACGGCGCGGGCGCCGTGCGGGTGATGCGCAACGCGATCCGCTCGGCGGGGATCGAGCCGTCCGCCGTGCACTACGTCAACGCCCACGGCACGTCGACGCCGCACAACGACCGCATCGAGACCCTCGCCATCAAGACCTGCTTCGGCGGCCACGCGTCCTCCCTGGCGATCTCCTCGACCAAGTCGATGACCGGACACCTGCTCGGCGCGGCCGGCGGCCTCGAGGCGGGCATCACCGCGCTCGCCGTCCGCCACCAGATCGCGCCGCCGACGATCAATCTGGAGCACCCCGATCCCGACTGCGACCTCGACTACGTGCCGAACGCGCACCGCGCGCTGCCCATCGACCATGCGCTGTCGAACTCGTTCGGATTCGGCGGCACCAACGCCAGCCTCCTGTTCAGGCGCTACGACGGCTGATCGGCCCCGGCCGCGCCGCCGGGGGCCGCGGGGAGAAACCAGGAACGCACGATGAAGATCGCCGTTTGCATCAAGCAGGTCGTGACCCGCGACTGGCCGTTGCGCGCGGCCGAGTCCGCGGCGTGGGTGCGCGACGACGACGCCGCCTTCGAGATGAACGAGCCGGACGCCTACGCGCTCGAGGAGGCGTTGCGGCTGAAGGAGCGCCACGGCGGCGAGGTGGTCGTCTGCTCGGCCGGTCCGGCGCGGGTCAGCCAGGTCATCCGCGAGGCGCTCGCCCGCGGCGCCGACCGCGCCGTCCACGTCGAGAGCGACGCGCTCGCCACGGCCGGGGCGGACGCGGTGGCGGCGGCGCTGGCCGGCGCGATGGCGGACGAGTCGTTCGATCTGGTGCTGACCGGGCTGCAGTCCGACGACCAGGGGTTCGGGCAGACCGGCGTCGTCCTGGCGGAGCGCCTCGGGCTGCCGCACGCCACGATCATCATGGAGGTCGACGTCGCGGCCGGCGGCGGCTCCCTGCGGGTGAAGCGGGAGCTCGAGAGCGGCTGGTTCCAGTGGGTGTCGATGCCGCTGCCGGCCCTGCTCACCATTCAGAGCGGCATCAACCAGCTCCGCTACGCCACGCTGCGCGGCATCATGGCGGCCAAGCGGAAGGAGGTCCGCACCGTGCCTCCCGCCGGCATCGAGGCGCAGGGGCCGCGGATCGTCGAGCTGTACGTTCCCGAAAAGACGAGCGCCACCCGGTTCCTCGACGGTCCGGCGCCGGAGGCGGCGCGCGAGCTCGTGCGGCTGCTGCGGGAAGAAGCGAGGGTGTTGTGATTCTGGTCATCGCGGAGCAGCGCGGCGGGGCGCCGAACCCCGCCACCTGGGAGACGGTGGCGGCGGCGCAGCAGATGGACGGGCCGGTGACCGTGGCGGTGGCCGGGGGCGGCGCGCGGAAGGCGGCCGTGGAACTGGCGGCGGCGGACGTGGCCGAGGTGCTCGCCGTCGAGGACGACGCGCTTGAGCCGTACACGCCGGACGGCTTCGTCGCCGCGCTGGCGCAGGTGGTGCGGGGGACCGGTCCCGGCCTCGTGCTGTTCCCGCACACCTATCAGACCCGCGACTACGCGCCGGCTCTCGCGGCGCGCCTCGGCCGCGTGCTGATCCCCGACTGCATCGGCTCGAAGGCGCGGGACGGGCGGCGGGTGTTCGTGCGGCCGATGTTCCAGGGCAAGTTCGTGGCCGACGTGCTGCCGGAGGGCCCGGCGCCGCACTTCGCCAGCTTCCAGCTCGGCGCGTACCGCGCCGACGCCTGCGTGCGCGGCGCGGTGCCGGCGGCGGTCCGGCCGTTCGCCGCGGAGGTCTCCGCGGCGGCGATCCGCCAGCGGCCGGAGGCCCCGTTCCGGGAGGCGAAGCAGGCCGTCGACCTGACCCAGGCCGAGCGGATCGTCGCCGTCGGCCGCGGCATCAAGGGCCAGGAGCATCTGCCGCTGGCGCAGGATCTGGCGCGGGCGCTCGACGCCGAGCTGGCCGCGTCCCGGCCGATCTGCGACTCCGGCTGGCTGCCGATGGACCGGCAGATCGGCAGCTCGGGCCAGACCGTGGCGCCGAAGCTGTATCTCGCGGTCGGCATCTCCGGGGCGATCCAGCATCTGGTCGGGATGAAGGGCGCCCGCACCATCGTCGCCGTCAACAAGGACGCCGACGCCCCCATCTTCGAGGTGGCCGACTACGGCATCGTCGGCGACCTGTTCGAGGTCGTGCCCGCGATCCGGGCGGCGCTCGACGCCGAGGCGTAGCGATGTTCCTCGGCGCGCCCGGGGGAGGCTGACGTGGAGCGCGAGACGCTCGACGTCGACGTGCTCGTCGTCGGCGGCGGTCCGGCCGGCCTGGCCGCCGCTTGGCGTCTGGCGCGGCTGAACGCCGAGCAGGGCGGGGAGCCGCTGACGGTGGCGGTCCTGGAGAAGGCGCGCACGGCCGGCGCCCACGCGCTCTCGGGGGCGGTGTTCGACCCGTCGGCGCTCTTCGACCTGATGCCGGACTGGAAGAGCCGCGGCGCGCCGCTCGACGTCCCCGTCCGCGGCGACCGCGTCTACTTTCTGACCGCGCGCCGCGCGCTGCCGTTTCCGGTCACGCCGCCGCCCCTGCGCAACCACGGCCACTACGTGGTCTCGCTCAACCGGCTCGTGAGGTGGCTTGCCGGGCAGGTCGAGGCGGCCGGCGTCGACGTCTTCACCGGATTCGCCGGAACGGAGCTGCTCTACGAAGGGGAGCGGGTCGTCGGGGTGCGCACCGGCGACCGCGGCCGCGACCGGCGCGGCGAGCGCAAGGCGGCCTTCGAGCCGGGGGTCGACGTCCGCGCCAAGGTGACGGTGCTGGCCGACGGCGTGCGCGGCAACCTCACCAAGACGCTGATCCGCCGGTTCGGTCTCGACGCGGGACGTGCGCCGCAGAGCTACGCCATCGGCATCAAGGAGCTGTGGGACGTCGACCGGGACCGCCTGGCCGCCGGGTCCGTGATCCACACGCTGGGCCACCCCCTCCGCCACGAGGAGTTCGGGGGCGGGTTCGTCTACGCGCTGCCGGACGGCCGCCTGTCGGTCGGGTTCGTCGCCGGGCTCGACTACCGCGACCCGCTGTTCGATCCGCACGTGGCGTTCCAGCGCTTCAAGCGCCACCCGCTCGTCTCGAACCTGCTCGCCGGCGGCCAGATGGTGCGCTACGGGGCCAAGGCGCTCCCGGAAGGGGGCTGGCACGCGCTGCCGCGCTGCCACGTCGACGGCGCCCTGATCGTGGGCGACGCAGCCGGCTTCCTCAACTCGTTGCGGCTGAAGGGCATCCACCTCGCGATGCGCAGCGGAGCGTGCGCGGCGGAGGTGGCGTTCCGCGCGGTGCGCGAGAACGACCTCTCCGGCCGGCGGCTGTCCGAGTACGCCCGCCTCGTGGAGGAGGGTCCGATCCGGCGCGAGCTGTACCCGGTGCGCAACGTGCACCAGAGTTTCGCCGGGGGGCTGCTGGCCGGCCTGCTCTATTCCGGCCTGTCGCTGCTGGCCGGCGGCTGGTGGATCCGCGATCCGCTGCCGTCCCATCCGGGCCACGAGCGGATCCGGACCGTGGCGCGATACTTCGGCGGTCGCACGCCGCCCGAGCCGCCGGCCGCGCCGATCGACCGCGCGCTGACGTTCGACCGGCTGACCAACGTGCACTATTCGGGCACGCGCCACGACGAGGACCAGCCGTCGCACCTGCTCGTCGCCGACACCGACGTCTGCCGCACGCGCTGCCTCGAGGAGTACCGCAACCCCTGCACCCGCTTCTGTCCGGCCAACGTGTACGAGATGGTCGACGCCGAGGCGGGGGCGGGCAAGCGGCTGCAGGTCAACGCCTCGAACTGCGTCCACTGCAAGACGTGCGACATCATGGATCCCTACCAGATCATCGACTGGGTGCCGCCGGAAGGCGGCGGCGGTCCGTCCTACGAAGGCATGTGAGCCGCGCCGCTACGCGCCGGCGTCTGTCCTCCCGCCAGGTGGCCGCGGCCGCGGCGATCGCGGCGGCGGGACAGCCGGTGCTCGCCGCCCTCTGCCGGACGCTCCGCTGGACGGTCGAGGGGTTGCGGCACTACGACGCGGTTCGGGCGTCGGGCCGGCAGCCGGTCCTGGCCTTCTGGCACGGCCGCATCGTGCACGCCACCTGGTTCTTCCGCCGCCGCGGCATCGTCGTCATGATCAGCGAGAACTTCGACGGCGAGTGGATCGGGCGGCTCATCGAGAAGTTCGGCTACCGCACGGCGCGCGGCTCGACGTCGCGCGGCGGGGCCCGCGCCCTGGTCCGGATGCGGCGCCTGGCGGCGGACGGCGCGCCGACCGGGTTCGCGGTGGACGGCCCGCGCGGTCCGGCCCGCTCGGTGCAGCCCGGCGCGGTCTGGCTGGCGAGCCTCACCGGCAACCCGGTGCTGCCGTTCCACGCCGAGGCCGACCGCTTCTGGACGGCGCGGAGCTGGGACGGGACGCAGGTGCCGAAGCCGTTCGCCCGCGCCGCGATGGTGGTCGGGGCGCCGATCGAGGTGCCGCGGGCGGCCGGTCCCGAGCTGATCGAAGGCAAGCGGCTGGAGCTGGCGCGGTCGCTGCGGACGGCGTCGGAACGCGCGCGGGCGCTCGCGGGCCGCGCCGCCGCCGGCCCGCGACCCCGGCGTTGACGCGGAGTCACCGGGCCGGCAGGGAGACTGCTGTCATATGGCGCATGCCCGTGCGAACGACCTTGGACGTCACGAACGCGCCCCCTGGCCGTTTGCGCGTCGCAATGCCCGCCGAGCGCATCACCCGCGCCACCCGCTTGCGGCTCGCCGCGGCCCCGCCTGCCGACAGTTCCGCCTGAATCCGGGGCGCGCCATACGTCCCGCGGCTGCGGGCGTGGATCGCGCTGACGCGGACCGTCAGGTCCGCGTCAGCCTGCGCCCGGACGGACGCACCCCGCCGACGCCACGCATGGTACCCGCTCGGGGAGACACCGAGCACCCGGGCCATGGTGGCGATCCGGAAGCGGGCCTGATTCGCGCTCATGAAACCGGTAGATCCCCCGGATCCGGTCTCCCGCGCGAACCAGGCCGTGGCTTTTGCCAGGATCTCTCGCTCTTCCCGCAGCCGCCGGTTCTCCCGGCGCAGCCGGCGCATCTCCTCACGCTCCCCGGTGCGCAGGCCGTCGGTGCGCTCGCCTGCGTCCCGGCCGGCCTGCGCGACCCAGTTCCGGATGGCCTGGGCCGACGGCTCGAACTCCCGCGCCAGGGCCTCCGGCGTGCGCCCCGACCGGACCAGCTCGACCATCTGCCGGCGGAACTCCGCCGCATACGGCGGTCTCGATTTCGGCATCGCGAATACCTCCTCCTCCCAACAGGATAGGTGTCCACGAAACCGGGGCAACTCCACATCGCGTTCAGGTGGGCGCGCAGGCTCGGGGTGCCCGCCAGCACCAGCAGGAAGGGGAGCGTCCTGCCGATCTGCTGACCGGCGTTCAGCAGCGCGCGGCCGACATGGACGTCGAGCGTGTGCGCCTCGTCGATCAGCAGGAGCAGCGGCCCCTTTCGCGCGCGCGCACGGAGCGCCTCGTCCAGCGGCGGGAGGCCGTCCCGTCCCGTCCGCCACGTGATCCCGCGCACGGAGACCTGTCCCGGCGCGAGACGCCGCCACCAGGAGGCGGGCGCGAGGCGTTCGACCAGTCGGGCCTCGGTGGGAATGCCGGCCGGCGTGAGCGAAAGGACCTCGACGCCGGCGTACGAGGCGGCTGCTTCCTGCCGCAGCCAGACGAGCAGGGCGGTCTTGCCGTTGCCGCGCGGCCCGTGCAGCACCAGATCGCGCGGCGGCGCGAGGCCGTCCCGCAGATCGCCGAGAAGATCCCGGCAAAGCGCCTGCTCGGACGCGCGGCCCGCCAGATACGGCGGCAGTCCTCCCGCACCGGGTCGAAACGGTCCCTGCCGGCTTCGCGTCCCCATCGGCGCACCGGACCCGCGCGGCGACCTGCGCCGCATCCGCCGGCCGGGCCGGCGCAACGCCGCGGCCGGCCCGGCGGGTCGTCGGAGGCGGAGTTTCCCGGAGTCGAGCGGGCCGATCTCCAGTCTAGCAGCCCATGGTAAACCCCGCGTCGCACCGAGACGGGCGGGGCGCCCGGCTGACAAGGCGTGAGGAGGGAGCATGTCGGTCCTATCAGCCCGTGGTGAAAACCCCGCGTCGCACCGAGACGGGCGGGGCGCCCGGCTGGCAAGGCGTGAGGAGGGAGCATATCGGCCCTGTGCGACCGACGAACGACGCAGTGCAGCCGGGATGCGGCGCCCGTCGAATGCAGCGGGGATCACCACGGGCTGCTGTGCCCGGTCCCGCCGTCCGGCAGCTCGCGGCGGCGCGGTATGATGCGCGCATGCGCGTCGAGCTCGCATACGGCCGCGGACGCCTGCCGGTGGAGTTCCCGGCCGGCCGCACCACGGTGCTGGAGCCGTCGTACGTCGAAGGCCTGCCGGACGAGGAGGCGGCGATCCGCCACGCGCTCCGGATGCCGCTGGGGACCCCGCCGCTCGCGTCCCTCGTCGGCGCCGGCCGGACCGTTGCGATCTCGGTCTGCGACGTCACGCGGCCGATGCCGAGCCACACGCTGCTGCCGGTGCTGCTGGGCGAGCTGGCGCACGTGCGGGACGAGCGGATCGTCATCCTGATCGCGACCGGGACGCACCGCCCCAACGACCGCGGCGAACTGGTCGAGATGCTCGGCGCGCCGATCGTCGACCGCTACCGCATCGTCAACCACGACGCGTTCGACGACGCCGGACTGGCGCACCTGGGGGAGGTGGAGCCGGGCGTGCCGGTCTGGTTGAACCGGCACTGGGTCGATGCCGACGTCCGCATCACGACCGGCTTCGTCGAGCCGCACTTCTTCGCCGGGTTCAGCGGCGGCCCGAAGCTGGTGGCGCCCGGGCTGGCCGGGTTCCGGACGACCATGCGGCTGCACGACGCGGAGATGATCGGCAGCCCGCGCGCGCGGTGGGGCGTCACCGAGGGCAATCCCATACACGACGCCGTCCGCCGCATCGCGGCGCGCGTCGGCGTGCACTTCAGCGTCGACGTCGCGATCAACCGCGACCGGCGGATCACGAGCGTCGCGGCGGGGGAGATCTTCGCCGCGCACAGGACGATGGCGGACCGCGTCAGGCGGAGCGCCATGCAGGCGTTCGACGCGCCGTTCGACGTGGTGGTGACGACCAACAGCGGCTACCCGCTCGACCAGAACCTGTACCAGAGCGTGAAGGGCATGTCGGCGGCGGCGCAGGTGGTCAAGCCGGGCGGGGCCGTCGTCTGCGCGGCGGAATGCGCCGACGGCCTGCCGTCGCACGGCGAGTACGGGGACATCCTCCGCGCCCGCGAGACGCCGGAGGCGCTGCTCCGGATGATCTGCGCGCCGGGCCACAACCGGCACGACCAGTGGGAAGTGCAGATCCAGGCGCAGATCCAGCAGCGCGCCACCGTGTTCCTGAAGACGGACGGCCTCACGCCCGACGAGGTGCGCGCGGCGCACCTGACCCCGATCGACGACGTCGCCGGGACGACGCGCGAGCAGCTCGACCGGGCCGGTCCTGACGCGCGCGTGTGCGTCCTGCCCGAGGGGCCGCAGACGATTCCCTATCTGGCCGGGTGAGTAGCGGACGACGCCGGGCTGCGAACGCTGGAGCCGGCGAGCGGACTCGAACCGCTGACCTGCTGATTACGAATCAGCTGCTCTACCAACTGAGCTACGCCGGCTTCCTCCGCGCGAAAGGACGGTCGATCGGGGCGCAACGTCCAAGTTGCGCGCAAGCAGGCATGTTAGCACAGGGCGTGGCGCCGGCGTGGCCTTTGCCAGATCCGCGGACCGGCCCTTGACAGCCCGTGGCGAAATCCCCGCTGCATTCGACGGGCGCCGCATCCCGGCTGCACTGCGTCGTTCGTCGGTCGCACAGGGCCGATATGCTCCCTCCTCACGCCTTGTCAGCCGGGCGCCCCGCCCGTCCCGGTGCGGCGCGGGGTTTCGCCACGGGCTGCTAGAATAGCCTGTTGCCGTCGTGGCGCGAGGCGTCGCCGTGGCGGTCGGACTCCCGTTCAGCCCGCGGCGCGCCACCCGCGCGGGCGCCGCCACGACCTCGCCGCGGCTGCTCTCGTGGGCGCCACCCGCGCGGGCGCCGCCACGACTCGCATGCCGGAGCCGCCGCCCCGCCAGCCGCCCGACGGCCGGATCGTCATCCGGGGCGCCCGGACCCACAACCTGAAGAACATCGACCTGACGCTCCCGCAGGAGCGGCTGATCGTCGTCACCGGCGTCAGCGGCTCGGGGAAGTCGTCGCTCGCCTTCGACACGATTTACGCCGAGGGGCAGCGGCGCTACGTGGAGTCGCTCTCGGCCTACGCCCGGCAGTTCCTCGAACGGATGGAGAAGCCGGACGTCGACCGCGTCGACGGCATCTGTCCCGCCATCGCGATCCGCCAGAAGAACAGCGTGCGGAACCCGCGCTCGACGGTCGGCACCACGACGGAGATCCACGATTACCTGCGGCTGCTCTTCGCCCGGGTCGGCCGCACGATCTGCCGCGGCTGCGGCGCGGAGGTGACGCGCGAGACGCCGGAGGCGGTGGCCGGCAGCCTGGCCGGCCTGCCGGCGGGGACGCGGCTGCTGGTCGGGTTCGCCGCGCCGGTGGCCCCGGCGGCGGCGGGCCAGGAGGGCGGCGCGGCGGCGGACGCCGCCGGCGCGGACCCGGTCGCGGCCGCGGTGGACGGCCTCCGGCGCAAGGGGTTCGGGCGGCTCTGCGTGGACGGCCGCGCCGTGTCGTTCGACGACCTCGACCTGCCGGCGCTGGCCGGCCGGGAGTCGCTGGAGGTGGTGGTCGACCGGATCCGAACCGCCCCGGAGGCGCTGCCCCGGTTGACCGAGGCGGTCGAAACCGCCTATCGGGAGGGCGCCGGCGATGCGTTCGCGGTCGAGGCGGGCGGCGCCGACCCGGTGCGCCGCGAGTTCAGCGAGCGCTTCGAGTGCCGTCCGTGCGGGATCGCCTGCGAGGTCCCGCGGCCGACGCTGTTCTCCTTCAACAGCCCGTTCGGAGCCTGTCCCACGTGCCACGGCTTCGGCAACGTCATCGAGCTCGACATGCGCCTCGTCGTGCCGGACGAGACGAAGTCGATCGCGCAGGGCGCCATCGAGCCGTGGAGCAAGCCGCACTACCGCTCCTGCCTGGCCGACCTGAAGCGCGCCGCCCGCCGCCGCGACGTCCGCACGACCGTGCCGTGGTCGGAGCTCTCCGGCGACGAACGGCGCTTCGTGGTCGAAGGGGACGGGGCGGGCTACGCCGGCGTCCGGGGGTTCTTCGCCGCGCTGGAGCAGAAGAAGTACAAGGTGCACGTGCGGGTGTTCCTGAGCCGCTACCGCGGCTACCGGACCTGCGCCGACTGCGGCGGGACGCGGCTGCGGCGCGAGGCGCGAGGCGTGCAGGTCCGCGGCCGGACGATCGACGAGGTCTCGGCGTTCACGGTGGAGGAGGCGCGCCGGTTCTTCGACGGCCTGACGCTGTCCGGGAAGGAGACCGCCATCGCGGAGCGGGTGGTCCGGGAGATCCGGCGGCGGGTCGGGTTCCTCGGCGGGGTCGGCCTCGACTACCTGACCCTGGACCGCCTGTCGTCGACCCTGTCCGGCGGCGAGGCGCAGCGGATCAATCTGGCCACGTCGCTCGGATCGTCGCTCGTCGGCACGCTGTACGTCCTCGACGAGCCGTCCATCGGGCTGCATCCCCGCGACAACGAACGCCTCATCCGCATCCTGGGGCAGCTCCGCGACCAGGGGAACACGGTGCTCGTGGTGGAGCACGACGCCGACATGATCCGCGCCGGCGACTACGTGGTCGATCTCGGCCTGGGCGCCGGCACGCGCGGCGGGCGCGTGGTCTACGCCGGCGAACTCGACGGCCTGGCGCGCGAGACGACGTCGCTGACGGCGAAGTACCTGCGCGGCGAGCTGGCGATCCCGGTGCCGGCGGCCCGCCGCCGGCGCCTGCCGGGCAGCCAGGCGCTGCGGGTGCGCGGCGCGGCCGAGCACAACCTGAAGGGGATCGACGTCGACGTGCCGCTGAACATGCTGACCTGCGTGACCGGCGTGAGCGGGTCGGGCAAGTCCACGCTGGTGCACGACGTGCTCTACGCCGCGGTCAAGCGCGCCAAGGGGGCCTGGGACCAGCGCGTCGGCACGCACGCCGGCATCGCCGGCGTCGAGCTGCTGAACGACGTCGTCCTCGTGGACCAGACCCCCATCGGCCGCACCCCGCGCTCGAATCCGGTCACCTACCTCAAGGCGTTCGATCCGATCCGGGAGCTGTTCGCGGCGACCCGGGACGCCCGGGCGCGCGGGTTCTCCGCGAGCCACTTCTCGTTCAACGTGCCGGGGGGGCGCTGCGACGCCTGCGAGGGCGAGGGCGAGGTCCGCGTGGAGATGCAGTTCCTGGCGGACGTGTTCGTGCCCTGCGAGCAGTGCGACGGCAAGCGGTTCAAGCCGCGGGTGCTGGAGGTCGCCTGGCGCGGGCTGCGGGTGGACGAGGTGCTGGACCTGACGGCGCGCGAGGCGCTGCAGTTCTTCGGCTCCGCGCCGAAGGTGGTCCGGAAGCTGAAGGTGCTGGACGAGATCGGACTCGGCTACCTCCGCCTCGGCCAGCCCGCCACGACCCTGTCCGGGGGGGAGGCGCAACGCATCAAGATCGCCGCCCGGCTCGCCATGCGGCGCGGCGAGCGGTCGCTCTACGTCTTCGACGAACCGACCACCGGCCTGCATTTCGACGACGTCGCCAAGCTGCTGGCCGCGTTCACCCGGCTGGTCGAGGCGGGACACACGCTGCTGGTCATCGAGCACAACCTCGACGTCATCAAGACGGCGGACTGGATCATCGACCTGGGGCCCGACGGCGGGGCGGCCGGCGGCGAGGTGGTCGCGGCCGGGCCGCCGGAGCAGGTGGCCGGGCACCCCGGCTCGCACACCGGGCGCTACCTGCGCGAGGCGCTGGCGGGCGTGCGCGCCTCTGCCTGACGGAACGCGCCGTGGCCGACGCGGACCGCCTGCCGCGGTCGTTCTATCGGGGCGCGCCGCTCGAGGTGGCGCGGGCGCTGCTCGGCAAGGTGGTCGTGCACCGTGGCCGCGGGAGTCCGGCGGCCGGGATGATCGTCGAGGTCGAGGCGTACGGCGGCGAGGACGATCCGGCGTGCCACGCGGCGTGCGGCCTGACGGCGCGCAACGCGCCGCTCTACGGGCCGGCCGGGTACTCCTACGTCTACTTCAACTACGGGATGCACCACCTGCTGAACGCGGTGACCGGACCGCTCGGCTTTCCGGCGGCGGTGCTCCTGCGCGCGCTCGCGCCCCTGGAGGGACTCGACGCGATGCGCCGGCGCCGGCGGCCCCGCCGGCGGGCCGCGGAACCGCCGGCCGACGCGGCGCTGTGCCGCGGGCCGGGCAATCTGACGCGGGCGCTGGGCGTCACGCTGCGGCAGAACGGGCTCGACCTGTGCGGAGAGCGTCTGCGCATCGAGGACCGCGGCCTGCCGGTCGGGCCGGTCCGCTGGGGGCCGCGCATCGGCATCACGGCCGGCACGGGCAGGCCGTGGCGCGGGTACGTCGCCGGCTGTCCCGCGGTCTCGCGCGGCGGACCGCGCTGACCGCCGGCGGCGCGGGGCGCGTCGGACCACGCCGACCCCGGCGCGCGCTGACCGCCGGCGACGCGGGGCGCATCGGACCCACGCCGGCCCCGGCGCGCGCTGACCGCCGGCGGCGCGGGGCGCGTCGGACCCACGCCGGCCCCCCCTCCCCCGGCGCCGCGAGGCGCGCTGGAACGCGCCGGTCCGCTGTAGTACGATCCCCGGCCGCTCATGGAGTCCATCCAGGCCACCCGCATCCGCAAGGGCATGTTGATCAAGATGAACGCGACGCTGTACCGCGTCCTCGAGTTCAACCACGTCACGCCCGGCAAGGGCCGCGCGTTCGTGCAGACGCGGCTGCGCAACGTCGTCGCCGGCACGCAGACCGACCACCGGTTCGCCTCCGGCGACTTCGTCGAGCGCGCGCTGCTCGATACGCGCAGGATGCAGTACCTGTACGCCGACGGGGACGGGCGTCACTTCATGGACACCGAGACCTACGAGCAGGTGCGCCTGGCCGCGGAGACGCTGGGCGACGCGGTCGCCTACCTGCTGCCGGACGCCACGATCACGGTGCAGTTCTTCGAGGGCGCGCCGGTCGGCATCGAGCTGCCCCTCACCGTCGACCTGGCGGTCGAGGAGACGGCGCCCGCGATCAAGGGGGCCACCGCGAGCGCGCAGCTCAAGCCGGCCCGCCTCGAGACCGGACTCGTCGTGCAGGTGCCGCCGTTCGTCAGCAACGGGGACAAGGTCCGCGTGAACACGGACACGGGCGAGTATCTCTCGCGCGCCTGACGGGGGGCGGACATCGAAGTTTCCCGCGCCGTCGGCGTCGCGCTGTTCGCGCTCGGCGTCGGGTTCCTCGCCGCCAACCTGCGCATCCTCGGGCAGTTCGTCCGCTACCGCCGCCTGCGCGCGTCGGCCCTGTTGACCTGGCCGGCAGAGAAGCCGCCGCTGTACGGCTGGCTGCTCGCCCTCGGCGTGGCCGCCGGCGTGCTCGTCTTCGTCAAGCTGGTCGTGCAGCAACAGCCGTTGCAGCGTGCGTTCGGCGAGGGGATGATGCTCGTCTACTACGCCTGCGCGGTGCCGTTGCGGATACGCATAGGCCGCGGGCTGTACGCCGGTGGGATCTGGTCGGACGGCGGGTACGTGCCGTACTCGAAGATCGGGGGCCTGAGCTGGCGCGAGGGGACCGCCGTCACGCTGGTGATCATCTACCGGCTGCGGAGCCTCGCCCGGCGGCTCACCGTGCCGCGGGCCCACTACGGCGAGGTGCGGCGGCTGCTGCGCGACCGGATCGCTGCCCGCGACATCCACTTCACCGGCAAGACGCTCGACCTCGGGACGGATCAGCGCGATCTGGTCTGACCCCGCCGCGGAGACGCCGCCCGATGTCGCCCGGCCGTCCTGGGCCGGGCTGCGCCCTGTTGCTGTCCGAGCGCGCGCGGAAACGCCTGGGACCCCGGTGTCACCCGGCCGCCTGGGCCGGGCTGCGCCTGCCGGCCGTGGTATCGTGGCCGGCAAATCCGGTCGGGCCTGAAGAAAGGCAGGCCGCGCATGAAGCAGATCGAGTCCGGACGGCGTTCGAGACCGTCGACCTGGTTCCCGCACCGCGCGAGCGCCGCGGGGATGCTCCGGGGGATGCTCCCCGGAATCCCGGCGCTCCGGCCGCGGGCGCGCATACCGTCGTTCCCGCTGGTTCTGCTGCTCCTGGCGCTCTCGACGGTATTTCTGTTCGGCAACGATCGGCACCGGTTCTATCGTCCGGTGGCCCACGACTGGGTGTCGTCGGAACATCTGGCCGTGGCCGTGAACCTCTCGCCCGCGCACAACTTCCTGATGTTTCATCGTCTGACCGGCCGGGGAGGGGAGGGCTATGGATATGCGCCATACAACCGCTTTCCCGTGGGCGGCTATGCGCTGATCTCGCTTGCCACCCTTCCCTTCCGCGACGACCTGTCGGCGCAACTCCACGCCGCCCGGATGCTGATGCTGGCGTTCTTCGCCGGCGCCGCGGCCGCGGCGTACTTCGCGATGTCCCGACTCTGGTCCAGCCGGTGGATCGCCCTGACGACCGTCCTGTTGTCCTTCTCTTCATTCTACTGCCTGTATTACAACGACATGGTGCATCCCAAGACGATGATGGATCTCTTCGGGGTGCTGCTGACCTTCCATGGGATCGTCGTCTTCCTCGAGGAGAATCGCTTCCGGCAACTGCTCGTCAAGGCGTGCGCGGCGTTGCTGCTGGGCTGGCACGTCCTCGCGCTGATCCTGGCTTTCGTGGTGCTGGGGATGGCGAGCGAGATCGTCCGGAACCGTTCGACCGTTCGCGGGCAAGGAGCGACCGAACCGCCGGTCGAATCACCGGCCGCCCTGCTGCCGCGGGGAGAAAGAAGCCGCCGGTACCTGACGTTCGGCGTCGTGCCGCTGCTGCTTGCCGCAACGCTCCTGACGTTCAATTTCGTCAACGAATACGCCTCCTACGACGGCGGGAGGGCATGGACGGACCTGCCGTCCGTCCGATCGATGCTGACGCGGACGGGCTGGAACGAGAGGTTCAACGAAGCCCGGGCCGATGCGTTGGCCTGGAGCCCCTTCCTGCAACAGCAGTTCCGCCGGATCGGCAGATTGTCCATGCCCTTCGCCTTGTTCGCCAGCGCGGATCCGTACGTGCCCGGCACGGATCGGTGGCGGGGCGGATTGTCCAGGCCCCTTGTCTGGTTCGCCGGCGCGGATCCGGCCGGGTCGTCGTTGCTCCGCTTCGGGATCGCCGTCACGGTCGCGTGTCTCGTCTGCCTGACGTTCTTCCGCCCGGGGCTCCCGTCGGCGGCCCTGGTGGCGTCCGGTTTCTGCTGGTCGCTGCCGATGCGCCACAATACCCAAATGCATGACTACGAATGCCTGTTCTACCTGGGTGTTCCACTGGTCGTGTTCGCGGCGGGAACGTCGCTCGCGTCCCGGTTGTCCCGCCACGCTCCTGCCTGTCTGGCCGGCGCCGCGCTGCTCGTCTTCGTCCTTTCCGCCGCCGGGATGAGTCGGGCGGGGTACGACGCCGAAGCGGCCGGCGTCCAGGAAGCGTTGATGGCCGATTTCGAAGTCATCCGCCGGATGACGGAAGGTGCGAGGGTTTACGTTCCGGTGCGGTATGGCGCGGGAGGGGTCATTCGGTTCGCCGGGGCGCGGCACGCCTTGCATTTCTATCTCGCCGGGAGCATGATCCGCTACAACAACGCCGGGACGCGGAGGTTGCCGTGCTATCCCGGGTTCGTCATCACCCGCGAGCGGGTGGAGAAGGCGACCCTGCTCACGCCGGAAAATCGGCTGATGTTCCTGTACGACCGGGCCGATTACGAGGCGGCGGGACAACCTCCCCTGTGTCGTTCGGTCGGGCGCGCGGGAGGGGCCGGCCGGGCGCGGACCGCGGGGGGATGACCGGCGGGAAACGGCGGGCAGGGGGGTGATGCTCTCACCTGCTGGCGTAGTGGATGCCAACGGCCGCGAAGGGCCGCGGGCGCCCGCGCCGCCGGACCTGCGGGGCCCCGGGCCGCTACCGGAACAGACCGGCGACGATGCCGACGAGGCCCGGCCCGCTCGCCACCGGGTCGCCGAGCCACCCCGGCGGCGTCAGCCAGATGAACGCCAGGATGGCGATCACCATCAGGTCGTACTGCCACGTCGCGCGCTCGAAGGTCCAGAAGAGCGCGTGCCGGATCATGCGCAGCGGCAGGGTCATCGCGCGCGACAGCTTCATGCCGGCGACTCCCGCCGCTCCGAGCGGAGCTCGCGCCAGGTGAACCAGATCCGGTCGAGCACCGTCAGCACCGACAGCACCAGGATGACCCACAGGACCGCGGCCATCCGGTTGGTGAACGCGCCGATCATGAAGAGCACGATCCGCTCCGGCCGCTCCATGAAGCCGACCTTGCAGAGGGGGATGATCGACTCGGCGCGCGCCCGCGCGTAGCTGGTCATCACCGAGAAGGTGAGCGTCAGGGCCGCGATCAGCACGTAGTCGGGCCGGCCGAGGGTGGCGTAGAGGTAGATGAGGCCGGTCAGGATGAACAGGTCCGAGAAGCGGTCCATCACCGAGTCCCAGAAGCCGCCGAAGCGGGAGCGCAGCCCGAGCTCGTCGGCCACCTTGCCGTCGATGAAGTCGAAGACGTTCGCCACCAGCATGACCCAGCCGGCCAGGCCGAAGCGCCCGGCGGCCAGCGCCCAGCCGGCCGCCCCGTTGATGACGACCCCGGTCAGCGTCAGCACGTTCGGGTGGATCCGGAGCGCGACGCAGACCGCGATGATCGCGCGCAACGGGAACAGGCAGGCGCGACCGATGGCGCCGGTGAAGGTCATCGAGGCTCGTCAGGTGATCCGCGCAACCCTATTATTCTAGGTCGGATGGCGATTCGGGATCTGCGGGAGGCGATCGCGCGGCTGCCGGAGCAGCCCGGAGTCTACCTGTACTTCAACAGCCGCGGCGAGACGATCTACGTGGGCCGGGCGCGGGCGCTGCGCGACCGGGTCCGCAGCTACCTCGGCGCGTACGGCGCCAGCCCGAAGACCGACGCGCTGCTCGACGAGGCGGCGCGCCTGGAAGTGATCGTGACCGACTCGGTCGTCGAGGCGCTGGCCCTCGAGAACAACCTCATCAAGCAGCGGTCGCCGCGCTACAACATCCTGCTGCGGGACGACAAGAACTACCCCTACCTCCAGCTCACGACCGCCGAGGCGTTCCCGCGCGTGCTCGTGGCGCGGCAGGTGGCCCGCGACGGCAACGTCTACGCCGGTCCCTTCCTGCCCGCCACGTTCGCCCGCAGGACGATGTCGCTGACGCACCGGCTGTTCGGGATCCGCTCGTGCAACGAGGTGATCACCGGCCGGCGGGACCGCCCCTGCCTGGAGTACGACATCCAGCGCTGCGCCGCCCCCTGCGTCTCGGAAATCTGCAGCCCGGCGCAGTACGCCGAGTCCGTTGCGCAGACCCGGCTCTTCCTGGAGGGGCGCACCGACGAGGTGATCGCCGGCCTGCGGCGGCAGATGCGGGAGGCGTCGGACGACGAGCGCTACGAGCGCGCCGCGCAGTGCCGCGACGCGGTGCGCACCGTCGAGACCCTGCGCGACCGCCAGCAGAAGATGGCCACCAACCGCCTCGGCGACCGGGACGCGTTCGGCGTCAGGCTGGGGTCCGAAGGCGGGGTGATCCAGGTCTTCCAGATGCGCCGCGGACGGGTCGTGGAGCGGGTCGAGCTGGTGGCGGACGACGCGCGGGCCGCGACCGAGAGCGAACGCGACCTGGTGCAGGCGGCGGTGCAGCAGTTCTACGCGGCCCACGACGCCCCGCCGGAGGTGCACGTGCCGGTCGAGATCGAGGAGCGCGACGAGGTGGAGCGCTGGCTCTCCGAGCGCGCGGGGCGCCGCGTGCGGCTGCGCGTGCCGCGGCGCGGCGACCCCCGCGGCCTGCTGGAGCTGGCGTCGCGCAACGCCGGCCTGGCCTACGACTCGCGCTACAGCGAGGACGCCCGGGTCCACGCCGGGGCACTGGAAGAGCTGCGGCGGGTGCTCGACCTGCCGGCGGCGCCGCGGCGGGTCGAGTGCTTCGACGTCTCGACGGTGCAGGGCCGCGAGACGGTCGGTTCGCTGGTCGTCTGCGAGGACGGGCGGATGCAGCGCAGCGAGTACCGCAAGTTCCGGATCCAGGGACTCGGGACGGCCGGCGACCGGGCGCGGCGGAGGGCCGGGGCCGGAGCCCGGCGGGCGGACGCGCCGGCCCGCGCGCGGGAGGCCCGCGGCGGATCCCCGCCCGCGGACGGGAGCCGGGAGGCGCCGGCCCGGGCGCGGGCGGCGCGCGCCCGGCCGGACGACTTCGCGGCGATGGAGGAGATCGTGCTGCGCCGCTACCGCCGGTTGCTGGAAGAGGGCGGGCCGTTCCCGGACCTGGTCGTGGTCGACGGCGGCAAGGGGCAGTTGACGTCGGCGTACCGCGCCTTCGAGACGCTCGGCCTGGGCAACCTGATCGCCGTCGGCATCGCCAAGCGCGACGAGGAGCTGTTCACCCGCGGCGCGCCGGATCCGATTCGCCTGCCGAAGACGAGCCCGGCGCTGCACCTCGTCCAGCGCGCCCGCGACGAGGCGCACCGGTTCGCGGTCACCTACCACCGGCGGGCGCGCCGGATGCGCGACTTCGAGTCGGAGCTGGACCTGATCCCGGGCATCGGCCCGCGCCGCCGCCGCGCGCTGCTCGAACGGTTCGGGAGCCTCGCCAACGTGCGGCGCGCCTCGCGCGAGGAGCTGCTGCCGGTGATCGGCGCGAAGCTCGCCGACGCGGTCATCGCGCACTTCACGCGGCGGGCGGCGGGGAAGTGAAGTAGCGGAGCGAACGCATGACGCCCGAATCGAGTCCCTTCAGACCCGGCCAGCCGGCGCCGGTCGAGTCTTTCGTGGGACGGAAACGCTGCGCCGGCATCACTCCGGCAGCGCGAAGACGTAGAGCGCGTTCCCTCCCTCGGGCTGGTAGATCTCCGGGCCGAGCTGCGCGGTGAGGCTCCGGAAGGCGCCCCCCAGCGAAGCCGGGACGGCGATGAACTGCCGGCCGTCCGCCTCGTAGGTGACGGGATAGCCGTGCGCGGCGGCGCCGAGGCGGGTCTCCCAGAGGACTTCCCCGGTCCGGACGTCGAACGCCCGGTAGTAGCGGTCGGCGTCGCCCGCGAAGACGAGGCCGCCGGCCGTCGTGAGCGTCGACGTCAGGAAGGCTGCCCGCTGCTCGTGACTCCAGAGCTCCTCCATCGTCCGGACGTCGTAGGCGGCCAGCTTCCCGACGTTGCCGCGGCTGCCCGGCATCTCGAGCAGCTCGTAGCGGCCTGCCGTTCCGCCGCCCCCCTCGACGAACTCCACCTCGCGCCCGGTCAGGTGCATGCACGCCTGGTGGAGCGGAATCACCAGGGCGCCGGCGCCGGGGTGATACGCCGACGCCTGCCAGTTGTGGCCGCCGAGCAGGCTGGGACAGGCGAACACCCGCTCGCCGATCGCGATGTCCCGCAGGTCCCGCCGGTAGGTCAGTTCGCCGGTGGTGCGGTCGATCGACTCGAAGACGTCCTGGTGGACCGTCTCGCGCAGGTCGACGAACGCCCCGGTGCGGCGGTCGAGCTTCCAGAGGATGCCGTCCTTGCCGATGGTGAACAGCCACTGCTCGCCGTCGGCGTCCACCAGCACCCGCTCGTAGACGATGTCGAGGTCGAGCGTCTCGCCCGGCGCGTGCTGGAAATACCAGCGCACCCGTCCGGTGCGCGGGTCCAGTGCGAGGGTCGAGTTCGTGTAGAGCGCGTCCTGCCGCGTCGTCATGCCGCGGCTGGCCGCCACCCACGGCTTCGCCTGCGCCGTGCCGATGTAGAACAGACCGAGCCCGGGGTCGTAGCTGCCCGGGATCCAGGCGTCGCCGCCCGCCCGCAGATAAGGCGGCGTGTCGCCCCACGACGCGTCGTTCGGATCGCCCGGCAGCGCGATGGTGGAGGTGCGCCAGAGCTCCGCGCCGGTGTCGGGGTCGTGGCCGGTGATGAAGCAGGCCTGCTCGGTGTAGCGTTCGCAGCCGTTGGTGCCGGTGACCACGACGCCGTCGGCGACGACCGGGCCGGCGTTCTGGCGGAAGCCCTGCGTGTAGTCGGTCTTGACCGTCCGCCACGCTTCCGCGCCGGTCCGGGCGTCGAGCGCGACGAGCGCCGCGTCGGCCGTGGCGAGGAACAGCTTGTCGCCGTACAGCGCCAGCGTGCGGGTGGCGCCGGCGCGCACGTCCTCCGGCAGCCGCGCGCGGTACACCCAGATCACGTCGCCGGTCGCCGCGTCGATCGCCTGCACGACGTTCCCCGGATTGGCGAGGAACATCACGCCGTCGTGCACCAGCGGCGTCGTCTGGTGGTTGCCCGGCCGGACCGCGAGCGACCACGCGAGCTTCAGATCGGCGACGTTGCCGCGCGTCACCTGATCGAGCGGACTGTAGCCGTGGCCGTCGCGCGTCCGCCGCCAGCTCGGCCAGTCGCCCGGCGGCGGGTCCTGCAGCAGCGCGTCGGTCACCGGGGTCAGGTCGTGCGGCGCCTCCCGGTTGACGAACCGCGACGGGCGCCGGCGCGGCCGCTCGCCCGCCCCTGCCGCGCGCCGCGCCTCCGCGACGTCCGCCGCGTCGCCGATCGTCACCCCCGCGTCCGCCGTCAGGGTGCGCTCGCCCGGCACGGCGCCGTTCGCCTCCAGCAGGTACGCCACCAGCTCCACGTAGGACCGGTCGCTGAGCGCGCCGGCCTGCCCCGGGGGCATCTCGTCGCGCAGGTAGGCGAACAGCTCGTCGGTCGTCTGCCCCGCCCAGCCGTTCAGGAACTCCACGCCCGACAGCGGCGGCGCGTGCGCCATGCCCTCCAGGCCCGGTCCGTGGCACTGGCCGCACTGCACGCCGTAGACCGACCAGCCGCCGGCCGCCTGGTCCGTGGTGAAGGCCCCGTCGGCCGCCGGGGCCTGCGCCGCCGCGGCGAGACCTGCCCCGCCGGTCCAGACCGCGAGCAGTCCGGCCGCCGCCACCCGCCCCGCCGCCGCCGCTCCGCCGCGAGTCCCCTTCGGCATGTTTCGCAACTCCCCGGCGCCGTCCGGCGGCGCCTGCGCAACGCGTGGCCGCCCGTCCCGCCCGTCTCCGGTCAGTGCCCTCCCGACGTTGCCGCGGGGGACGGCGCCTCGAACGGATACCCGGGCGGCCCGTACTCGTAGTACGCCGCCAGCGAGTCGATCCGGTCCATGTCCGGATAGAGCACCCCGAAGGCGGGCGCCTCGCGGCTGCCGCGCGGCGAGTACCAGACGGCTCCTTCCCGGGTGATCTGGATCTTCGGCGAGTCGGCGTGCCGCTGTGGCTTCGGATAGAACGTGAACTCCTCGGTGCGCGGATCGAACCGCCACAGCGCGGCGCCGGATTCGCCGTCGGTGCGCTGTCCCACGTCGGCGGCCCAGATGTTGCCTTCCGGATCGGCGGCGACGTCGTAGGGCTCCGCGTTCTGCTGCGGGATCGACCATTCGGTCATCTTCCCGGTGGCCTGATCCAGCTTGACGAGCTTTCCGGGCCGTTTGCCGGCGGAGTAGATGCCCCACCAGACGTTGTTGTCCCGGTCCACGTTCAGCCGCCGCGTGTGCGCCGGGTAGGTGGGGGGCGTGAACTCGGTCCACGAATTGTCGGACGTGTCGAACTTGACGATCTTGCCCCCGCTCCAGAGCGCGATCCAGACGTTGTCGTCGCGGTCGGCGACCACGCCGTAGGGGATCGCATGCGGCGTCGGGATCCGGAACACCGACACCTCGCCGGTGGCGCGGTCCCACTTGCTGAGGGCGCCCCCCATGATCCAGCCCACGTAGACGTTGCCCCGCGAGTCGACGGCCAGCGACTGCATGAACTTCGTCGGGTTGCGCACCACGTCGTCCGGATCCATCGGGATCCGGTACTCGAACTCCTCCGTCTCGGGGTTGAACCCCAGGAGCCGCTTTTCCTTGTCCCCGGTCCGGCCCCGGTGCTCCGGCAGCCAGATCAACCCCGTCCGATCGATCAGGATCTCGTGGTTCCCGTTCCGGGGATCGGGATAGAGCCACTCCCGTTGCGCGCCCGTGCGGGGATCCAGCCTGACCAGCCGGTGCGGGACCCCGCGGTCCACCAGCCAGACGTTGCCGTCGGCGTCGAAACGGGGATCCTGCCCGTAGCGGCGGACCCGATCCCGGGCCCAGCGCGGGTCGTTGGTCCCTTCCCCGGGACCGTCCGCCGGCAGGTAGTACTCGATGTACATCGCCTTGCCGAGGGCCTCTTCGTCGATCGGCGTCTGCTGCTCGATGCGCACGCGCCGCGGTTTGCTGTCGGGCCCGAAGTGCTTGACGACGTACGCCAGCAGGTCGTCCCGGTCCTGCCGCCCGAAGCGGAACGTCGACGCCCGGAACGAAAGCAGCCCCTGCGCGTAGCGGGTGGGATCCTGTTCCCCGAGCGTGCTGCCGACCATGTGATCGATCCAGGACCTCCACTGCCGCTCGGTGCCCGGGCGCGTGGGGAAGAAGTTCTCTCCGTGGCAGGCCATGCAGACCTGCTCGGCGACCTCCTTGCCGGGTCCCGGCGGGTAGATCTCGTCGTAGCCCGCGTACTCGAACGGCCCGGCCGCGCCGCGCTCCATGGCCGTCCGGCCGGCCGGGATGACGAGCGGGGGCGCGTCGCCCGCGAGCGGGCCGAGCGCGAGATCGATCTCCGCCGCGTCGCCCGCGGCCACCGTCACCGTCCGCGCGTCCGACTCGAGGTGCTTCGTGCTGGCGCTCACCTCGTAGGTGCCGGGAAACAGGGCGACGGCCCGGTAGCGTCCCCGGTTCGTGTACACCATGTACACGACGTCCTTGTCGACGTTGCGAAGGTAGACCTGCGCCGCCGTGAACGGCTCGGAGGCGGTCACCGTCCCCGACAGCGTCGCCGTGCCCGGCACGGCCGCCTGCAGACCGATCCCGGTCAGGACCGCCGCGCACACCGCCGCGGCGCACAGCCGGGCGCGGCGTCGGTTCGCGCCGCGCATTGTCGAAAGCGCCATCGCCTGCTCCTTTGGATGATCGACGGGACGTGTCGTGACGAGAATGCGCCCCGCGGCAGGCCAAGTCAAGTCCCGGGCGGCCCGCCGCCGGCCGTTCGAGTCAAGGTGCCGCGCCGGCCTGCTCGGCCGGCTGCGCGCTGCCCGGCAGGAGGATTCGCTCGATCGTCGCCAGCCGCTGATCGACCTTCCCGAACTCGATCTCGACGTTGCGGAGCCGTTCGTCGAAACGGTCGGGCCGCTCGCTGCGGTAGCATGGAGGGATGCGACGGCTCCGGTTGACCGCTTGCGGATGCCTGATCCTCGCGCTGAGCTCCTGCGCGGGTCAGGGGGGAGCGCCCGGGGCGGGGGCTCCGGCGGCCGGGCCGGGCCCGCGTGGCGGCGGGGATCCCGCTTCCGCTGGCGGCGTTCCCGGGGCGGGGGCTCCGGCGGCCGGGCCGGGCCCTGCGCGGGCGGCACGTCCTGCCGTCGAGGGGGAGCCGTCCGCGGCGGCGGCCCGCGGCCGACCGGCCGAGCCCGCCCTGCCTCGTCTGCGCGTCGCCTGGACCCGCGATCTGGGAGACGGCACCGATTTCGTCAGCCTGGGGGACCAGCTCGTGCTCATGGCGTACGACTCGCGGGACGGCCGGGGCGAGCGCGTGGTCCTGGGCGAGACCGCAAGCTATGCGAAGCCGTTGATCACGCCGGACGGGGCGTCGATCGTCTTCTCCATTCGCCGCCAGAACGCCGTCTACGCGATCGACTGGGACGGAACCGGGCTCCGGCGGCTTGCCGACGGGTTCGGTCTCGAGGTCTGGGCCGATCCGGCGGACGGCGCGCAGTGGGTCTACGTCGGCGCCGACGAGGCGTCCACCGACCCGCCGTCGTACCCGACGGTCCGCCGCCACCGCCTGGACGATCCGGCGGTCTCCGAAGTCGTCTGGGACGCCCGGCCGGTGACCGCCGACAGCTTTCAACTGTCCGCCGACGGACGGACCGCCGCCGCGCTGCTGCCCTGGCCGACCGCCGGCGTCGCCGACCTGGCCGCCGGGACGTGGCGGAAGCTCGGCGAGGGCTGCTGGACCGCTTTCTCGCCGGGTGAGGAACCGCTGTTCTGGTACTTCGACGGGGCGCATCGCAACGTGACGATCGTCGACCTCGACACGGAAGAGCGCTGGCAGGTGCCGATCAACGACGCCCCGGTCTTCGGCGGCTTCGAGGTGTACCACCCGCGGTGGACGAACCATCCCCGCGCGCTCGTCGTGACCGGTCCGTACACCGTGGGGGAGCGGGCCAACAGGATCCGGGGCGGCGGGAATCAGGTGGAGGTCCACGTCGGGTTCTTCGACGAGACCTTCACCGCGATATCGTCGTGGCGCCGCGTGACGCACAACGACCAACCCGACTTCTATCCGGACGCGTGGATCGAGCCGGGCGCCCTTCCGGAGCGTCGCGTGCGGCGCGCCGGCCCGGCGTCGGCCGCGGCGTCCGACCCGGACGACTCCGGCCTCGTCGTCGCGGAAGTTCGCGCGAGACGCGACGTCGCGCCGCCGACCCCGGCGTCCATCGCGCCGTATCGCGAGGGTCTGCTGGCGCTGGAGTACGACGTCGTGCGGGTCGTGGACGGCCGGCTGGACGCGCCGGTCGTCGCTGTCGCGCACTGGATCATCCGCGACGCGCGTCCCGTCGCCGGCGCGGAGCGTCCGGCCGGGCGGACGTACCGCCTGACGCTCGCTGCCTACGACGAGCGTCCCGAGCTCGAAGGCAAGCGTCTGGTCATGGAAACCGCGGATCTGACGCTGCCCCTGTTCTACGACGTCGCGTCGGCCGACGTCTTGCCGTGACCGGGAGCGGGCCGCTCGTTCGCCTGGCGCTCGGGATCGGTCTGGCCGGTCTGGCCGGGGCCGCGGCCTGCGGGCCGGCGAATCGGGAAGACGCGGCCGCCCGCTTTCGCGACACGGCCCGGGCACTGGCGGCGGAGGCGGAAGCCGCCGGCTCGGCCGCCGTCGCCGGCCGCGACGGCTGGCTCTTCTTCGCGCCGGAGCTGCGCCACGCGTCGCTCGGCGCTTTCTGGGGCCCGCGCGCGGCGCAGGTCAGCCGCGCGCGGCGGCCGGACGCGACGGATCCCTTCCCGGCGATCGTCGATTTCAACCGGCGCCTCGAGGCGCTCGGCGTCGAGTTGCTCGTCGTGCCCGTACCGCCGAAGAGCGTCGTCTACGCGGACCTGATCGCACCGGGGGTCGCGAACTCCCCGCCGGCGCGGCGGTTCGATCCGGATCACCGGGCGTTCTACGGACTGTTGCGCGACGCGGGCGTGGACGTGCTCGACCTGACCGAGCGCTTCCTCGCGAACCGGGATCATCCGGAAGGGCAGGTTTACTGCCGGCGCGACACCCACTGGTCGGGCGTCGGGTGCGTGCTGGCCGGCCGGGAGATCGCCGCCGCGGCACGGGTGCGCTCCTGGTATCCGGATCTGGTCCGGGAGCGGTACGAGACCCGCTGGCGCGACGCCGCGATCGTCGGCGATCTGGCGCGCGATCGGGACGAGGAACCGCGGGACGAACGATTGCGCCTGAGAGAGGTTCGGCGCGCGGACACGTCCCGGGAAACGCCGGGGGCGGATCCGGACAGTCCGATCGTTCTGCTCGGCGACAGCCACAACCTCGTGTTCCACTCCGGCGGAGACATGCACGCGGAGGGAGCCGGGTTGCCCGATCAGCTAGCCTTCGAGCTGGGCGTGCCGGTGGATCTCGTCGCGGTTCGGGGCGCCGCCTCGACCTCGGCGCGCGTCAGCCTGTTGCGTCGGGCGCAGCGGGATCCCTCCTACTGGAGGGACAAGCGCCTCGTGATCTGGTGCTTCGCCGCGCGCGAGTTCACGGAGGGTGACGGCTGGCCGATCGTTCCGCTTCGTCCCTGACGCATCGGCCGCCGGGCGGGTGTCGTCCCCGGCTTGGCCGCGGCCCCGTCGTCACGTAGAATGTGCCGAGCCGGGACGACCGCCGGCGGAATCCCCGGCGCAGGAGAAGATCGCATGCCGAGGCCATCGCGAGTCGGCGTCGTCGGGATCGTCACGGCCGGCGTGCTGGGCGCCGGGAGCCTCGCCGCTCCCGTCCGGGCGCAGCCGGCTGCCGGCGGGGCGTCGGCCGACGCCCCGCATCACGCGCTGATCGGCCGCTACTGCCTGTCGTGCCACAACGGCCGGACGAAGACGGCCGGGCTCGAGCTCGACGCGGTCAACACGCAGGCGCTCGACGGCAACCGGGAAGTCTGGGAGAAGGTAGCCCGCAAGCTGCGCGCGCGCCAGATGCCGCCGGCGGGCGGCCGGCGGCCCGGCGAGGCCGCCTACGTCGCCGCGCTCGCGTCGCTGGAGACCGCTCTCGACCGCCTGGCGGCCGCGCATCCCGATCCGGGGCGCACGGACACGTTCCGGCGCCTCAACCGCACCGAGTACCACAACGCCGTTCGCGACCTGCTGGCGCTGCAGGTCGACGTCACGGACCTGCTGCCGGGCGATTCGTCGAGCCACGGCTTCGACAACGTCACGGTCGGCGATCTCTCGCCGACGCTGCTCGAACGCTACGTCTCCGCGGCCGAGAAGATCAGCCGGCTCGCGGTCGGCCGGGCCGGCCGGGCGCCGGGCGGGACCACGGTGCGGGTCCGGCCGGACCTGACCCAGGAGAAGCACGTCGCGGGGCTGCCGGTGGGCACGCGCGGCGGCGCCGTCGTCGAGCACACGTTCCCCGTCGACGGCCACTACGAGGTGTCGATGCGCCTGGCGCGCGACCGCAACGAGCACGTCGAAGGCCTGAGCGGTCCGCACGGCGTCGAGTTGCTCCTCGACGGCGAGCGCGTGCGGCTCTTCACGGTGGAGCCGCCGGCCTACCGCGCGGAGCATGCGCTGAACTACCAGCCGTCCCACGACGACGTGGACGCGCATCTGAAGGCGCGCATGCCGGTGACCGCCGGTCCGCACACGCTCGGCGTCACGTTTCCGAAGCGGCCGTCGCTGCTCGTCGAGACGGCGCGCCAGCCCTACGAGGCCCACTTCAACTACTACCGGCACCCCCGCATCCAGCCGGCCGTCTACGAGGTGTCGATCACCGGCCCGTACGACGCGGCCGGTCCGGGCGACACCCCCAGCCGGGAACGCCTGTTCGTCTGCCGGCCGGCCAGCCCGGACGAGGACGACGCCTGCGCCCGGCGCATCCTCCGCAAGCTGCTGCGGCGGGCGTACCGCCGGCCGGTGACCGAGGCGGATCTGCGCGGCCCGTTCGAGCTCTACCGCGCGGCGCGCGCGGCCGGCGGCTTCGAGGCGGGGGTGGAGATGGCCCTGGCCGCGGTGCTCGTCAGCCCCGAGTTCCTGTTCCGCATCGAGCAGGATCCGCCGGGCGCCGCGGCGGGCGCGGCCTACCGGCTCGACGATCTGGCGCTCGCGTCGCGGCTGTCGTTCTTCCTCTGGAGCAGCATCCCGGACGACGAGCTGCTCGCCGCGGCCGAGCGGGGAGAGCTCGGCGACCCGCGGGTGCTGGAGCGGCAGGTGCGGCGGATGCTGGCCGATCCCCGCTCGCGCAACCTGGTGACCAACTTCGCCGCGCAGTGGCTGCACCTGCGCAACCTCGACGCGATCGCGCCGGACATGCGGATCTTCCCGGACTTCGACGACAACCTGCGGCAGGCGTTCCGGCAGGAGACGGAGATGCTCGTCGACAGCGTCATGCGGGAGGACCGCAGCGTGCTCGACCTGCTGCGCGCGGACTACACGTTCGTGAACGAGCGCCTGGCGAAGCACTACGGCATTCCGCACGTCTACGGCAGCCGGTTCCGCCGCGTCGACTTCGACGGCGGCGAGGACCACGCGCCGCGGGGCGGGCTGCTGCGCCACGGCAGCATCCTGCTGGTCACCTCGTACGCCACGCGCACGTCGCCGGTGATCCGCGGCAAGTGGATCCTCGACAACGTGCTCGGCGTGCCGCCGCCCCCGCCGCCCCCCGACGTGCCGGAGCTCGAAGAGACCGGCGCCGGCGCGCGGGCGCCGTCGATGCGCGAGCGGCTCGCCGGACACCGCGCCAATCCCGCCTGCGCGAGCTGCCACCGGCTGATGGACCCGGTCGGGTTCGCGTTCGAGAACTACGACGCGGTGGGGCGCTGGCGGGCCACCGACGGCGGCGCGCCGATCGACGCTTCCGGGACGCTGTTCGACGGCTCCGCCTTCGACGGCGTGGGCGGGCTGCAGGACGCGCTGCTGGCCCGGCCGGAGCTGTTCGTCACCACCCTTGCCGAAAAGCTGCTCACGTTCGCCGTCGGGCGGGGCGTGGAGCACTACGACGCCCCCGCCGTCCGCCGCATCGTGCGCGCGGCGCAGGCGGACGGCTACCGGTTCTCGTCGCTCGTGACGGAAGTCGTCAACAGCATGCCGTTCCGGATGAGGAAAGCATCATGATCATCTCGAAGAAGGCCTTGCCGCGGCGGACGTTCCTGCGGGGCATGGGCGCCACCGTCGCGCTGCCCCTGCTCGATGCGATGGCGCCGGCGATGACGGCCCTGGCGAAGACCGCGGCCGGCCCGGTGCGGCGGCTCGGCTTCGTCTACGTCCCGATGGGCTCGCACGTCGCGAGCTGGACCCCGCCGGGCGGGGGCGGCGCGCTGACGAAGCTGTCGCCGAGCCTCAGCCCGCTGGCCCCGGTGCGGGACCAGCTCACCGTCCTGACCAACCTGGAGCTGCGGAACGCCTATCCGGGCACGCACGCCACCTCGAGCGCCGCGTTCCTGAGCGCGGCCACCGCGAAGTGGACCGAGAGCAGCGACTACTACCTGGGGACGACGGTCGATCAGATCGCGGCGCGGCAGATCGGGCAGGAGACGCGCCTTCCGTCGCTGGAACTGGCGATGGACCTGATGGACATGGTGGGGCAGTGCGACAACGGCTACGCCTGCGTCTACCAGAACAACCTGTCGTGGTCGTCGCCCACGACCCCGCTGCCGGCCGAGGCGCACCCGCGCGTCGTCTTCGAGCGCCTGTTCGGCGAAGGGGGCAGCGCCGCGGACCGGCGCGCCGCCCTGGGGCGCCGGGCGAGCCTGCTCGACTGGGTGCGCGAGGACATCGCCCGCCTGCAGGGGCAGCTCGGCCCCGCCGACCGCACCCGGGTCAGCGAGTATCTCGACACCGTGCGCGAGGTGGAGCGCCGCATCCAGCGGGCCGAGTCGGAGACGCTGGACAACCCGCTGCCGGATCTCGACCGCCCGGTCGGCGTGCCGGCCGCCTACGCCGACCACGCGAAGCTGATGTTCGACCTGCAGTTCCTGGCGCTGCAGGGCGACGTGACCCGCGTCGTCACGTTCCAGCTCGCCCGCGAGTCGAGCAACCGGACGTACACCGAGATCGGCGTGCCGGATCCGCACCACCCGACTTCGCACCACGGGAACGATCCGGCGAAGCTCGCCATGATCGCCAAGATCAACCAGTACCACGTCTCGCTGTTCGGCTACTTCCTGGAGAAGCTGGCCGCGGCGCCGGACGGCGACGGCTCGCTGCTGGACCATTCGCTCTACCTGTACGGCAGCGGCATGGGCAACCCGAACGTGCACGACCACACGAACCTGCCGATCGTGGTCGCCGGCGGAGGCGCCGGCCGGTCGCGGGGCGGACGCCACCTGCAGTACGCGGAGCCGGAGCCGATGGCGAACCTGCATCTCGCGCTGCTCGACGCGGTGGGGGTGCGTCTCGACCGGTTCGCGGACAGCACGCGGCGGATCGAGTCGCTGCTCGAGCCGGTGTCGCTGGCCGGCTGAGCCGGCGCGCGGGTCCGACGCCGCCGGCCGGCGCAGGGTGGAGCCGCGAGGGATGGCCGGCCGATCGCGGTCCCGCCGGGTGCGGGCCGGCTGCCGGCGCGCGCGGGGGGCCGAGGCGCGGAGAGTCGAGGGAGGGACAGGAATGGGCCGTACACGCTGCCTGGGAGCATGGTTCGCGGTCGTGCTGTGCGGCGTCGTGCCGTCGTCGGCCGCCGGCGCCGACGCGCCGTTGGCCGACGCGGTGGAGCGGCGGGACCGCGTCGCCGTCGGCCACCTGCTGCGGGCGTCGATCGACGTCAATGCGCGGCAGGTGGACGGCATGACGGCGCTGCACTGGGCCGCGTACCACGACGACGCGGCGCTCGCCGGACGGCTCGTGGGGGCGGGCGCCGACGTCCGCGCGGCGAACCGGTACGGCGTGACGCCGCTGTCGCTGGCGGCCGAGAACGCCAACATCGCGCTGGTCGAGCGCCTCCTGGAGGCCGGCGCGGACCCGAACACGACGCTGCCGGGCGGCGAGACGGTGCTGATGACGGCGGCGCGGAGCGGCCGGGTCGGCGCGGTCCGCGCTCTCGTCGCGGCCGGCGCCGACGTCGAGGCGCGGGAGCCGGCGCGCGGACAGACCGCCCTGATGTGGGCGGCGGCCGAGGGCCACGTCGACGTGGTGGAGATGCTCGTCGAGGTCGGGGCGGACTTCCGCGCGCCGCTCGACTCCGGGTTCACCCCGTTCCTGTTCGCCGTCCGCGAGGGACGCCTGGGCGTCGTGCGGACGCTGCTGCGCGCCGGCGTCGACGTCAACCGCGCCGTCGGCGAGGTGGTCCGCCGCGAGCGGCAGTACCGCACCGGCCGGCCGTTGCGCGCCGGCACGACGCCGCTGATGGTGGCGGTCACCAACGCGCACTGGGACGTCGCCGCGGCGCTGCTCGACGCGGGCGCCGATCCCGACGCCGCCGGTCCCGGGCATACCGCGCTGCACCTCGTTCCGCGGGTCCGCAAGCCGGGGGGCGGGGACAACGATCCGGCGCCGTACGGCTCCGGCCGCGCGTCGAGTCTCGATCTCGTCCGCCGGCTCGCCGGGCACGGGGCCGATCTGGACGCCCGGATGACGGCGCGGCGCAACCTGAACAACACCCGGCACCACGAGGCCGGTTCGACGCCGTTCATGCTGGCGGCGCTGGTCGCCGACGCCGAGCTGATGCGGACGCTGGCCGATCTCGGCGCCGACCCGCTGGCGCAGAACGACGAGTTCAGCACGCCGCTGATGGCCGCGGCCGGGCTCGGCACCCGCTCGCCGGGCGAGGACGCCGGCACCGAGGAAGAAGTGCTCGAGGCGGTGCGGCTGGCCCTCGAGCTGGGAGCCGACGTCAACGCCGTCGACGACAACGGCGAGACGGCGATGCACGGTGCCGCGTACAAGAACCTCCCGCGGGTGGTCGAGTTCCTGGCCGCCGCCGGCGCCCGGATCGACGTCTGGAACGAGGAGAACCGCTACGGCTGGACGCCTCTGACCATCGCCCGCGGCTACCGGTTCGGCAACTTCAAGCCGTCGCCGCCGACCGTCGCCGCACTCGAGCGGGTGTTGCGCGACGCCGGCGTCACGCCGGCGCCCGAGGACGACGCGCAGGGCGTCGACATCTACGCGCCGCGGACGCCGCCGCCGGCCCCGGCGCCCCCGCCGCCTCCCGTTGCCGCGCCGCCGCGCTGAGCCGGACACCGAGTCGGGCGTTTGAACGTGGCGGGCGATTACGCATTCGAGCTCTTTCCGGAATTCGCCGGCAGCGTTCCGTCCGTCCAGGAAGGCGTATTGCCTTCGCAGGACATAGAGAAGCTCATCCGGGCGGGACGGATACACGCGAGCGAGCCGGTCGGAAAGCGGCAGATTCAGCCTGCCAGCCTCGACCTGCGGCTCGGGCCCGTCGCCTACCGGCTGCAGGCGAGCTTCCTGCCCGGGCGGGAATCGACGGTTCGGCGCAAGCTCGCCGGCCTGTCGATGGCCGAACTGGACTTGTCGCATCCGACCCTGCTGGAGAAAGGCTGCGTGTACCTCGCGCCGCTGATGGAGGAGTTGCGGCTTCCCGGCGAGCTGGAAGCGAAAGCGAACCCCAAGAGCACCACCGGGCGGCTGGACCTGTTCACGCGCCTGATCACCGACTACGGCGCGGAGTTCGAGCGCGTGCCGAAGGGCTATTCGGGTCCGCTCTACGTGGAGATCGTGCCCCGGACCTTTTCCGTGATCGTCCATCCGGGCCTGAGCCTGTCGCAGCTTCGCTTCATCCGGAAACGTGCGCCGTCGTCCGACTCGCACCTGCGGGATCTGGACAAGGAAGAGGGGCTCGTCTTTCTCGACGAGACGAACCCCGGCACGGCGCTGATTCGGGACGGTCTCAACGTCTCGGTCAGACTGCGGGGCGACCGGGACGCGGAGGTCGTCGCCTACAGGGGCAAGAAGAACACGCCGCTGGTCGATCTGAAGAAGGTCGACTTCTACGAGATCGACCAGTTCTGGGATGCGATTCCGAGTCGTCCGGACGGCCGGCTGATACTCGATCCGGGCGACTTCTACATACTCGCCTCTCGCGAGCGGGTGCGCGTCCCGCCGCAATGCGCCGCCGAGATGGTGCCGTTCGATCCGGCCGTCGGCGAATTCCGGATCCACTACGCCGGTTTCTTCGATCCGGGGTTCGGATACGGCGACAGCAACATCACCGGCACGCGCGCCGTCCTGGAGGTCCGGGCGCACGAGACGCCGTTCGTGATCGAGCACGGCCAGGTCGTCGGCCGCCTCGAGTACAGCCGCGTGCTCGACCTGCCGGAGAAGATCTACGGCGCCTCGATCGGCTCGTCCTACCAGCGCCAGGAACTGGCGCTCAGTAAGCAGTTTCGGCGCTCACCGAACCCCGCCGGCCCCGAGGGCGGGCGCCTGCGTCGTACCTGAAGCAGCGCTGCCGGCGCCGACGCCGCGCCCGGCGGTCGGTGGTTTGGCCGCGCCCGTCAGTACTCGACGATGGCGCCCAGATCGTGGTTCTCGATCTGACGGCGGATCACCTCGCTGGAGACGTCGAACTCGCGGGCCAGGTCGTCGGTTCGTTTCGGCTCCACTGGTGAATCGCCGGCCAGCCGCGCGCGCAGGGCGTCGGCGGGAGCGAGGAACTCGGCGGCGAACGCGCGGGACTGCGCCTGCCGGTCGGTGGACAGGGAACTGAGCAGACCCGGACCGGGCGAGGCGCGGGCCAGATAGTCGCCCAGGGCGCGCGCCATCAGGAACCGCGTGCCCGCCGGTCCCCGCGGTCGAATCGAAAGCGAACGCTCATGCTTGCCGCAAGTCGACACCGTCGGGCGGCGCCTGAACCTTGCGCGCCTTCGGGTTGTCGCGCTGGAATGCCGGTCGCTTCACGACGCTTCGCGCATTATAGTTTGGGAGCGCGGGGGCGTCGCCTCCGCGAATCCCGGTGCGGGCGTGATCCCATGCGAACATTCCTGCCGGCGGGGGTTGCCGCCGTCGCCTTGGCGTCGGCGTTGCTCGGGACGCCGGCCGCGGCGGCGGACCGGTCCGTGCTCGTGCTGACCCCGTCGGCTGACGACGGCCGCCTCGAACCGGCGCGCGAGGCGATCGCGTTCTGGAACGACCGGCTGAAGGAGGTCGGGGTCGAAACCCGTCTGGCCGGGCCGCGGGTGGTCGTGGCGTCGCCCGTCACGCGCACGCTGGAGAACTACGCGCGCGACGTCGCGCAACGCGGCGTCCGGCTGCCGGGCGGGGAGGCGGAGCCGGACGCGCCGGAAGAGCTGACGGCTCTCGACGCCGACGTCGTCGTGCTGCTGTCGCGCCAGGACGTCCTGTCGTACGCGTGGCCGCTGCCGCGCGTCGATCCGCCGCGCTACCTCGTGGTGATACGCCGGGTGCGGGGTCCCGACCGCGGCGACCCGATGGTGAGCCGCCACGTCGTCGCCCACGAGCTGGGCCATGCGCTTGGGCTGTTGCACAACGATTCGCCGCACACGCTCATGTGCGGACCGTGCCAGCCGCTCGCGTCCGAGCCGGACGAGACCGGCTTTCTCCCGCTGACCCGCGCCGAGCGCGCGCGTCTGGCCGCGCTCCACGGGCGGCCGTAGCCCGTCGCGGCCCGGCCACGCCGTCCAGCCGTCGGGCCGCCGGCCGCGCTCCACGGGGCGACCGTAGCCCGCCGCGGGAACTGCCTTCACTTCGCATCGAATCGGGAGTCCTGAAGATCCCCGCTCCTTGGTTCCGCGCCAGCATGTGCGCCATGACCATGATGCTCATGAGCATGTTACTCGTGAGAATGTTTCATGCTATCGTGGGGGCGCGATGGCCCGCTTCGTCAACCGTTCGAGCGAGCTCGCCCTCCTCGAGCGGATCGCCGCGTCCGACCGCCGGGAGCTGCTCGTCGTCTACGGACGGCGGCGGCTCGGAAAAACGGCCCTGCTCCGCCGATTCGCCGCCGGGCGGCGGCTGGCGTTCTTTTCGTGCCCGCTGAGCTCGGAGCAGGAGGCGCTACGCCTCTTCACGCGCGAGCTGGCGCGGACGTTCGACGATCCGCTGCTGGCCCGCGCCCGTTTCTCCGGCTGGCGCGAAGCCGTCGAGTACGCGCTCGACAAGTGCGACCGGGAGCGGATGCCCCTGGTGCTGGACGAGCTGCCCTACCTGCAGCGGAGCGTGCCGGGCGTCGACTCGCTGCTGCAGCATGCCTGGGACGCGCACGACGGCGCGGTCAAGCTGCTCCTCACCGGATCGTCCTTTTCCGTGATGGACGCCGCGGTGGCGGATCCGCGGGCGCCGCTCTACGGGCGTCGAACGGCGCAACTGGAGGTGCGGCCGATGTCGTTCGCCGAGACGTCGGAGTTCCATCCGGGCTGGTCGTTCGCGCAGCGGGCCGTCGCCTACGGCGTCTTCGGCGGCGTTCCCGCCTACGCGGAGCAGGTCGCGCGGCACGCATCGCCGGCCGACGCGATCCACGCCCTCGCCCTGTCGCCCGCGGGAGCGCTGTACACGGAGCCCGAGTTCCTGGTCCGGGAAGAGTTGCGGGACCCCGGCGCCTACTTTTCGATTCTGCACAGCCTGGCGTCCGGCGTCACGCGGCCGAACGAGATCGCCCGGGACGCCGGAGTCGCGGGTCCGAGCGTCGGCAAGTACCTCGACGTGCTGCGCCGGATGCGCATCGTCGGCCGGGAAGTGCCCGTGACCGAGACGAGACCCGAACGGTCGCGCAGGAGCATCTACCGGCTGGCCGATTCCTTCCTGCGTTTCTGGTTCCGGTACGTGTACCCGAACCGCTCGGCGCTCGAAGCGGGCGGCAGCCGGCAGGTGCTCGACGGGGTCGTGCTCGGCGACCTCGACACCTTCATGGGAGCGCCGTACGAGGAGATCTGCCGCCAGCATCTGATCGCCGACGGCGCGCGCCTGCTCGGCTGGCAGCCGTTGCGGATCGGCCGCTACTGGGATGCGGGAACCGAGATCGATCTGATCGCCGTCGATGCCGCCGGGGAACGCGCGGCCTTCGTCGAGTGCAAGTGGGGGCGCAACGTCGACGTGCGGCGGGTCGTCCGCCGGCTGCGGGAGAAGGCCCGCGCGGTCGGGCGGTTCGCGGCCGCGTCACACCGGTACCTCGTCATCAGCCGCACCGCCGGCGTCAGCGACGAACACCACGTCCGCCTCGCGTGATCCCGGCGCTCCCCGGCGCCCGGACGTCCTGAACTTCGACCGCGGTTCATCCGGAATGGGGGAGCGATATGACTGCCGCATCGATGCGGGCGCCCGGACGTCCTGAACTTCGACCGCGGTTCATCCGTCTACCGTGACGTGGGCCGCACGAAGACGCGCACTTCCGCGCGTCGTCGGCCGTGCGGCCGGGAGGAAGCCCATGTCGATTCGCGCATCGTGGTCCGTGCTCGCAGTGTGGTCCGTACTCGCCGTCGCCGGTCCGTTGTTCGCCGGCGCCGCCGCCGCGCAGGATGCCGGCCCCCAGCCGTGGCTCCACGTGCGGATCACCGGCGACGGCGACGGTTCCGAGAACGTGCGCGTCAACGTGCCGCTGTCGGCGGCCGAGCCGCTGCTCGGTCTGGTGCCGCACCGCGTTTCGTCGGACGGTCGACTCCGTCTGGCCGGCCGGAAGATGCCGATCAACGTGGCTGCCGTGCGGGACCTCTGGCAGGCGATCGTGCAGGTCGGTGACACGCAGTTCGTGGCCGTCGACGGCGAGGACGAAACGGTGCGCATCGCACGCGCGGGCGATTGGATCACCGTGCGCGTGGAGGAGCGCGACGAAGACGGAAACGAAACCGTCGCCGTCCAGCTTCCGATCGTGGTCGTGGACGCGCTTCTGGCGGGGGACGGCGAGACGCTGAACGTCCGCGCCGCGGTCGAGCGGCTGGGCGATCTGCGCGGCGACATCGTGCGGATCAGCGAGGACGAGCGGCAGATCCGCATCTGGATCGACGAGACCGCGTCGCAGTAGCAGGGACGCGCCGCGGCGGGTCGCGCGTCGAGACCGCCGCGGACGACGGCGGCCCGCCCGACGCCGCAGCAAGGACGCCGCGGCGGGTTGCGGTGTCGGCGCGGCGCCGGGGCGGGATCCCGCTGGCGAGCGGCGCAGCAAGGACGCCGCGGCGGGTCGCGGTGTGTCGGGGCGTGGCGCCGTCGGGTCCTGCCGGCGCCCGTCCCGCGCCCGTCGCGCGGCTCGATGCGGTTTGCCCGCCCGCCGGATTCGTTTCCGGCCCGCTACGCCGAAGCGCATCCTGCCTCCCTCACCCGTGACCCGAAACCGGGTCCCCCCGGGACGGGCGTCCGGCTTCCGCATTGTCAAACCGGCGTGGCGAGTCGAATATCATTGCGATCGAGTGCGCGATTTGGTTGCCGGGCAAGCAGGTCCGTGCTGGGACTGACCCTGCCGGGCATCCGCGCGATGCGGCCTTGGGGGAGGGATTGACCGGGCGAGCAGGTCCATGCTGGGACTGTCCGAAATCGTCGTCATCGGGGTGATCGTGCTGGTCCTGCTGCTGGCCGGCCGGGCGCGTCTCGACCGGCCGCCCGCGGCACCGCCGGACGGCACAGCGGACGTGTGGGAGGCGCGCGCGACCATCCGGATCCCGAAATACCTGATCACCGTGCTGCTGGCCCTGGCCGCCGCGGCCGCGGTGGCCGGGGCGGCCGTCTGGTTGCAGTTCCCGGCCTGGGTCGGGGCGCTGTCCGCCGGCGTCGTGGCCGGGGCCGGCGTCGTCGCCGCCATGCAGGCCGGCCGCCGCCGGCGCTGAAGCCGAGTTTGCGCCCCACAGCCGCGTGAGCCAGCCGGTCGGGACCTCCCGGCCGGCCACCGCCAGCGCTGAAGTCGAGTTTGCGCCGGGTCGCATTCCGCTCGCCACGCCGTCCGACGTGACGCGGCAGACTGGACGCCGCCCGCCCCGGCGCTCCCGCGTGCAATGCGCTACGCCGTCGGTCCCGTGAACGTGGCGCGGCGGACTGGACGCGGCCCGCCGGCGCCGTTCACCCCGCCCCGGCGTCCCCGCGTGCAATGTGCCGTGCCGTCGGTCCCGCGAACGTGGCGCGGCGGACTGGACGCGGCCCGCCGGCGCCGTTCACCGCGGCCGGTCGGCGAGGCTCGCCAGAATCTCCGCCAGCGCGCGGAGCCGTTGCGCGGTGCGTCCGCCGGCGTTCGCCAGGTCGTCCTCGAGCGCCGCTGCCGCGGAACGCAACTCGGCGGCGACTCCCGGGCCGGTTCCCGTCCCGCGCCGATCGACGCGGTCCAGCAGGTCCGACAACGCCGTCCGGCGCTCCGCGGGGAGCGCGTCGGCGCGTTCGAGCTGGTCCAGATAGGCGCGGGCCACCACCGGCCGCGCGGGCCACTCGACGCGCCGCTGCTGCTGCGCGTTGAACGCGGCGGGGGCCACCGACGCGGCGGCGGCGATCTCGTTCTCCGTCAGGTGCTCGCTCGGCAGCAGCTCCAGCACGTCGAGGCCGCGGGCTATCTCGGAGCCGTAGACGTAGCCGCGGTACCAGTACGCCGACCAGAAGCCGCCCATGACGAAGCGCTCCGGGTGGATGGGGCCGCGGTCGAAGAACGCGATCTCGACCGGGTTCGACGAATCGGTGAAGTCGAAGACCGAGATGCCGCCCTGGTACCACGCCTGCACCATGACGTCGCGGCCCGGCACCGGCACGAGCGAGCCGTTGTGCGCCACGCAGTTCTCCCGCTCGGTCTGCGGGGCGGGCAGCTTGTAGTGGCCGCGGAACTCCATCCGGCCGTCGACGACGTCGTAGATCGCGTTCGCGCCCCACTCGCGGGGATCGGACGCGCGGCACCGCGGGCGCCCGCCCCCGCCCCATTCGTCCGTGAAGATCACCTTGGTGCCGTCGTTGTTGAACGTCGCCGAGTGCCAGTAGGCGAAGGCCGGGTCGATCACGTCGTCGAGCCGGACCGGATTGACCGGGTCGGAGATGTCCAGCAGGATGCCGTTGCCGGAGCACGCCCCGGCGGCCAGACCGATTTCCGGAAAGACGGTGATGTCGTGGCACCGGTTGCTCTCGGCGGTGCGCTGCGTGCCCGGTCCGTGGTCTCCGCCGGGCCACAGGCCCGCGGCGGCGCCGGTCTCGGGGTCGCGGAACACGAAGGGGCGGCTGACGATCGCCGCGTCCCCGGGGCTGGCCAGCGGGATCCGGATGACGTCGATGCGGAACAGCGCGGTGTCCGGGTTCTCGGCCGGCGACTCGTCCGAGCAGCCTGCGAGCTCCTCCCCGGGGCGGACCGGGGCGGTGCCCGACCCGTAGACGTAGACGTTGCCCTCGTCGTCCGGATCGGTGACCACGGTGTGGGTGTGCGAGCCCCGGCAGGTCTGCACCGCCGCGACCTGGCGCGGCATCCGCGCGTCGCCGACGTCGAAGATCCGGATCCCGCGGAAGCGCGCCTCGCTCACCGGCTCGGCGACCCCCTGCAGCCCGCAGTCGAGCCGTCCGCGGGTCTGCTCGACCGACATGATCAGCAGGTTGCCGACCACCGACACGTCCCCCTGACCGCCGGGGCAGACCACCGAGCCGACCAGTTGCGGCGCGGCCGGAACCTCGACGCGGTACGTGTTGAAGCCGTGGTGGCTGCCGAGGAACAGCCGGTCGCCGGCGAAGGCGAGGTCGGTGTTTCCGAAGTTGAGCAGGCCGCGCCGTTGCGGGTCGTCCCCGTCGTCGCCCGCCGCCGCTTCCCGCGGCTCCCCGCCGCCGGCGTCCTGCCGGTTCCCGGCATCGTGCCCGGCGCCGCCATGCTCGGCGTCGCCGTCATGCCCGGCGCTCTCTTCGGGCTCGCCTTCCTCGCGCCCCGCGTCCTCGCTCCGCTCGGCGTCGTCATGTCCGGCGCCACCATGCTCGGCGTCGCCCTGCCCGGCGCCGCCATGCTCGGCGTCGCCGTCATGCCCGGCGCTCTCTTCGGGCTCGCCCTCCTCGCGCCCCGCGTCCTCGTTCCGCTCGGCGTCCTCGTCGGGCTCTTCCGCCGCGGCCGGCGCCGGCTCGGCCGGCTCGGCCTCCGACTCGACCGGCACGGGCCGCCCCGCCGGATTGCGGGGGTCGTAGAAGCCCTCGGGCTTCGGCCTCGTCGCGACCAGCGCCATGTTCCACAGCGCCTGGCCGGCGTCCTCGAAGCCGGCCGCAAGCCGCACCCGCGGGTCGGGGGACAGCTCCGCGAGCATCGCGTCCATGCGGTCGATCTCCGCCGTCTGGTCGGACGTGACGTCGGAGGTGAATGCGAAGAGCTGCGAATCCTGCGCCGCGCCGCGCTGCTCGAGAAGGTTCTCCACCATGGTCAGGGCGCCGCGGTGGTGCTTGATCATCAGTTCGAGAAACAGCCGGTCGAACGCGCCCCCCCGCGCCGCGGCGAGCCGCTCCATCTCCTCGCCGGTCAGCATGCCCGGCATCGGCTGCCAGTCCGGCGCATGGTGCGCGTCGTCCGCCGGGACCGCCTGCCCGCGCGCCCGCAGCCACTCCCGCATCATCGCGATCTCGTCTTCCTGGGAGAGCGCGATGCGCTGCGCCAGCCGCCGCATCGCGCCGCCGCCGGTCCGGGTGTCGAGGAGCGCGGTCATCTCGAGCGCCTGGGCGTGGTGGGAGATCATGCCCTGCATGAACTTCACGTCCGCGTCGGTGAACCGGATGCCGGCGAGGTTGGAAGCCTCGGCGGCCGAGACCACCCGGCTCGGCTGGCCGGGCGCGCCCGGCTGGACGATCGGAGGTTGCGCTCGACTTTCGAGCGCGCCGAGCGACAGGAGCGCCAGACCGACCCCGCCGATCGCGGCGGAGAGTGGATGTCGGAGGTTCTGCAAGGTCATGGACGTTCTCCGCGGAATCGGGAGTTTCCGTGCGGCGCCTTCCGGCACGATTGTATCGCGCGGGGTCGCGTGCCCGGCGCCGCTGGCGGCCGGGAACGTTCAGCGCCGTCGCTCGGCGCGCTGGCAATCCCGGCCCCCCACCCGTTCGGCGGATAGTGCGTGCCCCACCACTTCAGCGCCGTTGCTCGGCGCGCTGGCAATCCCGGCATACCAGGACACCGGGATCCGCGGACGGCATCTCGACGCGGCGCGGGATCAAGCGGGGAGCCCGAGCAGCGACCGCTGCCACGGAAGCAGGGCTTCGAGTCCGTCGCCGCCGTCAACGGCGATGCGTTCCAGCGCCGCCCGCGGGGCGATCAGCTCCGCGTCGATGGCCAGCTCCCGCGCGGCCCGGTTGCGCCGCTCCCGGAGCGCGGCGACCTGCTTCTCCTGCGTCTTCGTGAGCCGCGGCCGCGCCCTGGCCGCGGGGCGCTCCGGCCACTCGCGCGGCTCGAGGGCCAGGGCGCCGTCCGCCGCCTCCGAGAACCGCGCCCGCCGGTCTCCGCGCAGTCCGCGGGGCGGCGTCTTCTCTCCGCGTTCGAGGCGCAGCGCGGCGTCGACGAGATCGGCGTTTGACAGGACGTGGAACGGCGGGCGGTCGATGCCGCGCGCCTCGTCCTCGCGCCAGCGCCACAGCGCGCGCAGGACCGCGCTCGCCCGGGGCCCGAGCGCGTGGCTGCCGCGCACGCGCCATTCGGTGTCGGGGTCGCGCCGGCGGACGACCCGCGCCGCGTCCGCCGCGCGCCGGCACGCCTGCTCGAGCCAGGGCAGGCGGCCGAGCTCCGCCAGCCGGCGTTCGAGCCGCTCGGAGAGCGGCAGGAGATAGCGCGTGTCGTTGCGGGCGTACCGGGTCAGGGCGGGTCCCAGCGGCCGCCGCGCCCAGTTCGCCTTCTGCTGGCCCTTGGGCAGGACGACGTCGAAGTGCTCGGCGACCAGCGCGGCGTAGCCGTAGCGGGCGGCGCCGGCCAGCCGCGCGGCGATCATGGTGTCGAAGACCTTCGCCGGCGTCCCGAGACCGAGGCGGTACAGCATCCGCAGGTCGAAGTCGGCGCCGTGCATCACCATCTCGGTTCCCACCAGCGCCTCCAGCAGCGGCGCCAGGTCGACGCCGGCGAGCGGGTCGACCAGCTCGTCCGCGCCGGGCAGTCCCACCTGCACCAGGCAGACCTTCTCGTGGTAGCAGTGCAGGCTGTCGGCCTCGGTGTCGACGCCGACGCGGTCCGTCGCTGCGATGCGCGCGGCGAGGTCGGCCACCGCGGCGCGGGTCTCCATCACGGCCCCGGTCTCCATCACGGCCCCGGTCTCCATCACGGCGCGGGTCTCCTTCACGGCGCGGAAACCCTACCACGACGCGGCGGGCCGGCGGAGCGGCCTGCGCGTACCGGAGACGGCGGTCAGGGCGGCGGCGCCCGGCATCACGCGACGGCGGGCCGGCGGAACGGCCTGTGTATACTCGGCGGCGTCGCGGGCGCGCGGCGGGGACACCGACTTCCGGGAAACGAGCGGCGGGCCGGATCGGCCGGGCCGCGGGAGGTTCGAGATCATGCGGCACTGCACTGCGGCGGTCGCGTTGCTGCTGGCGGGTTCGTTCGCCGGGTCGGCCACGGCACAGGAGACCGGTCCGGTCGGCCCCAGTCCGTACGAGGTGGTCGCAGGCTGGCACAAGCCGTTCGCCGCGGCCGGCTTCGCCTTCGGCGGCAACTCGGGCGTGTTCGCCGAGTCGCCCGACCGCATCTTCATCTCGCAGCGGGGGGAGACGCGCCTGCCGGATCCGGTGCCCCCGGAGTTCGCCGGCTACGTCGGCTCCATCGGCATCAACGCGCTCCGCGACACCGGGCTGCGCGTGTGGCAGAACTGCCTGCTGGTGGTCGACGGCGACGGCAACCTGATCGAGGTCTGGGACCAGTGGGACCACCTGTGCGCCGATTCCGACGGACCGGGGCCGCACCGCATCCGCATCAGCCCCTACGACCCGGAACGGCGCGTGTGGGTGATCAACGAGACCCGCCACCAGATTTTCGTCTTCTCCAACGACGGCCGCGAGCTGCTGCTGACGCTGGGCGAGAAGAACGTGGGCGGCGACGACGAGACCCACTTCGGCCGGCCGCAGGACGTGGCGTTCCTGCCGGACGGGCGGGTGCTGGTGGCCGACGGGCTGGACAACCACCGCATCGTCATCCTGGACGCGGCGGGCCGCTACCAGTCGGAGTTCGGCGGGTTCGGCACCGAACCGGGCCGGTTCAACGGCATCCACGCGCTGGGCGTGGGGCCCGGCGGCCTGATCTTCGCCCTCGACCGGGCCAACGGCCGCGTCCAGAAGTTCCGCATCTCCGACGCGGCGTCCGGCGAGTACCACCCCGAGGTGGACCACCTCGCCACGTGGTCCGGCTTCGGCCTGCCGCTCGACCTCATCGTCGCCGAGGACCACCTGTGGGTCTCCGACCTGCGGCCCCTCAAGATGGTGAAGCTGGACTTCGACGGCAACCGGCTCTACACGTGGAACGTCCCGAACAACGGGCCGACCGGGTTCCTCGAGGTGCACGCGTTCTCGGTCGACACAGAGGGGAACCTGTACGGCGGCGACAACCAGCACGGGCGCACGCAGAAGCTGGTGCCGAAGACGGACGCGGACCCCGCGCTGCTGGTCGAACCGCCGTTCGTGGCGCGCTGACCGGAGACGTCGACGCGCGTCCGGCGGCGGCGAAGGGCCGCGATCCGATCCCTTCCGGCGGCGGGGCGCCGTCCGACAGGCGGCGGCGACGGGCAAGCCGGAGCGCGCTGACACCGTCGCAGTCCGAGCCCTTCACAGCGGCGGGCGCCGTCCGACAGGCGGCGGGGAACGGTCCGGCAAGCCGCCGGCGGGCGCCCCTTCAGAGTCTGCCCAGCAGGATCAGCAGCATGCGCCGGAGCGGTTCCGCCGCGCCCCACAGGAGCTGATCGCCGACGGTGAAGCAGGTCAGGTACTCCGGCCCGAACGTGGTCTTGCGGAGGCGGCCCACCGGGACGCGCAGGCGGCCGGAGACGGCGGCCGGGGTCAGCCGTTCGCAGGTCGCCTCCGGCTCGTTCGGCACCACTTCGACCCAGTCGTTGGCGCCGGCGACGGCGGCCTCGACGTCGGCGAGGGGGACGTCGGCGGTCAGCTTGACGGTCAGCGCCTGGCTGTGGCATCGCATGGCGCCGACCCGGACGCACTGCCCGTCGATGGGGATGAACCGGCGCGTGCCCAGGATCTTGTTGGCCTCGTGCGCGGCCTTCCACTCCTCGCGCGTCTGGCCGTTGTCCATGGGGCCGCCGATCCAGGGGATCAGGCTGCCGGCGAGCGGCACGCCGAAGTGGTCGGCGGGCAGGCCGCCGCCGGTCATGCGCCCGGTGACGAGGCGGTCGAGCTCCAGCGCCGTCTGGCCGGGCGACTGGCAGTCCGCGAGGTGGCCCATCTGGCGGACCAGCTCGATCACGTGCCGGGCGCCGGCGCCGGACGCGGACTGGTAGGTCATGCAGGTCATCCACTCGACCCACCCCCGGTCGAAGAGCCCCTGCAGGCCCAGCAGCATGAGGCTGACGGTGCAGTTGCCCCCGATGAAGTCCCGTACGCCGGCGTCGAGCGCCTCGTCGATGACGCGGCGGTTCACCGGGTCGAGGACGACGACGGCGTCGCCGCGCATGCGCAGGGCCGAGGCCGCGTCGATCCAGCAGCCGTTCCAGCCGGCCGCGCGCAGTGCGCCGTGGACCGACTTCGTGTAGCCGCCGCCCTGGCACGTCACCACGACGTCGGTCTCCGCGAGGGCCCGCACGTCGGTGGCGTCCCGCAACGGCTCGCCGCCCCCGGCCGCGGGACCCGGCCGGCCCGCCTGCGAAGTCGAGAAGAACACCGGGTCGCAGCCGTCGAAGTCGCCTTGCGACGTCATGCGGTCGAGCAGGACCGAGCCGACCATGCCGCGCCAGCCGACGAAACCGACGGTCTTCATCGCCCGCGAATCATAGCAGCGGGTGCGGGCTGCTACCGGGCTGCTACCCCGCCAGACCGAAGACCCGGGCCAACTGGACCATCGAGAGTCCGAAGATCACCAGCACCACCAGTCCGCCGAGCACGTTGGCCAGCCGCGAGTTGCGGTGCCTGCCCATGACGGCGGCGCGGTTCGCGACGATCAGCAGCAGGACCAGGGTCAGGGGCAGCACGACGGCGTTTCCGGCCTGGGCGAGCAGGATGATCCGGTACGGCGACGCGCCCAGGAAGATCCCGCAGAACATGCCGGTCAGCAGCACGAAACCCCAGAGCAGACGGAAGCGGCCGCTCCGCAGGTCGGCCTTCCAGCCCAGCGCGCCCCCCGCCGCGTAGGCGGCGGCGAGCGGCGCGGTGATCGCCGAGGTCAGGCCGGCGGAGAAGAGTCCGATCCCGAAGAACAGCGGCGCCGCGCTGCCGAGCAGCGGTTCGAGGCGCGCCGCGACCGTCGCCGCGTCGGCGGCGTCGGCGCCCTGTCCGAGCAGCGGCGAAGCGGCGACCACCACCGCCGCCGTGATCAGGCCCCCCAGCGCCACCGAGCAGAGGGTGTCCTGCCGGCTCTCGCGGACGTTCTCTTCGTTGCGGCCCGCGTCCGGCCACCGTTCGAGCACGGCGCTGGCGTGGAGGAACAGGTTGTAGGGAATCACCGTGGTGCCGATCAGCGCCAGCACGGTGAGCAGCGCGCCCGGAGGCACCCGCGGGATCAGCAGCCCGGAAAGCAGCTCGCGCGGGTCGGGCGCGGTGAGGATCGCGGTCAGGCAGAACACCACGCTCATCAGACCCACCAGGGCGACCAGCGCGTTCTGGATCGTCCGGTAGGTGCCGGTCATCAGCAGGGCGCCGGCCAGCGCGCCGACGATCGCCACCAGGAGCCCCTGCGGAAGCCCGGTGAGCAGGCTGACGCCGAGGGACGCTCCGAGCAGGTTGCCGGTCTGGAACGCCGCGTTGCCGGCCAGGATGGTCGTCGCGATGAGGCCGAGCGCGGCCGCCCGGACCCGCGGGTTCGCCAGGCTGTCGCGTATCGCCTCGGCGAGGCCGCGCCGTCCGGCGAGGCCGACCCGCGCCGCCATGTCCTGCAGGATGACGGTGGTGACCACCGAGAACAGCACGGTCCAGAGCAGGGTGGCGCCGTACCCCGCGCCGGCCCGGCTGGCGGTGACCAGGGTTCCCGGTCCGATGAAGGCGGCGGCGACCAGGAAACCCGGCCCGACTCGAAAACGGCGCATGGTCTCGATCCTCCGACGGTTGCGGAGCCTCGGCGAACGCGCCCCGGCGGGGCGGGGCGACCACACGTGCGCCGGGCCGACGACGGCTTCCCCCGCGAACGCGCTCCGGCGGGGCGGGCCGACGCCCGTCAAGTCTATGACAGGCTCGCGCGCCCGGCCGCGACCCCTGCGTCCGGCTGCTTCGTCGCCGCGTAGGCGACCACCGGCGGGTCGTCGAGGAAGTCGTCCCAGAAGGGGTTGCGCCGCTCGCCGGGGTCCAGGGCGACGCCGAGCCAGCGGAAGTCGCGGAACCCGGCCTCCCGGAAGGCGTCGCGGTAGGTCTCCGGCTTCAGGAAGAAGTTGTGGAACTCGAACTGCCGGCCGTCGGGGTTGGTGAACCGGTAGCGGATCGGGTCGCCTTCGCGCGGCTCGGCGGGGCCGGTCTTTTCGATGCCGTACTTGCGCCACGACACCGTGCCCCGGGGGGGATGCATGACGTTGTCGTTGAACCCGACGATCCGTCCGCCGGGCCGCAGCGCGTCGTGGCAGACCCGCAGGAAGCGCAGCAGCTTGGCCGGGGTTCCGGCGTAGTGCAGCAGGTACATGGCCACCACCAGGTCCGCCGCCCCGGGTTCCGGCTCGAGGTCGGCGACGTCCCGGTGGAGATACGCGCAGCCGAGCGGGTCCCGCGCCTCCTCGCGCTCGGCCAGGCGGACCATCTCCGCCGAAACGTCGACCCCGGTGACGCGGGCGGCGCCAGCCCGCCGGAGCAGGCGGGTGTAGAAGCCGCCGCCGCAGGCGAGGTCGAGCACCGTGGCGCCCCGGACGTCCCCCAGCGCCTCGAACAGCGTGTAGCGCTCGATGGCCTTCCGGAACGGAAGCTGCTTCGAGTCCCGGTACGCCTCGGCGATGGCGTCGTACTGGGCCAAGTGTCCCCGCGTCGATAGCCGCCCGCGCGCGCGGCCGGCCCAGCATGCATCCGCGGGGAACGGACGTCAAGGCGGCTCTGTGTCACCGCGCGAACCGGCCTCTGCCGGATCGGTCCCGAACACCCGGTAACGCAAGACGAAATTGACCGTCAGGCGGCGCGGGGCTTGACTTCCCGGTCGATCGTGCGACGCAGCTTGCGCTCGGCCACGTCGAGGTCGTAGCGGGCCTGAAGGTTCACCCAGAACTCCGGGGAGGTCCCGAAGTAGCGCGCAAGCCGCAACGCCGTGTCGGTGCTCACGGAGCGCCTGCCGAGCACGACGTCGTTCAGACGCGGCCGCGGGACGTGGAGCGCCCTGGCAAGCGCGTATACGCTCAGGTCGAGCGGCTTCAGAAACTCGTCGCGCAGGAACCGGCCGGGATGCGCCGGCGGCAGCCGGCGGCCCGACACGACGTCCGAAAGGTCCACGCCGCGTCGGTCCAGGTTCTCACGGCTGATGGTCATCGTGCGTTCCTCAGTGGTAATCGACTATCTCGACGCGCCATGCGTCACCGTCGCGCCACACGAAGCAGACACGCCACTGATCGTTGATGCGAACCGCGTGCTGGCCGTGGCGGTCGCCGCGCAGGGCCTCCAGGCGGTTGCCGGGCGGCGCGCGCAGATCATCGAGCAGGATGGCCGCATCGATGGCCAGGAGCTTCGATCTCGCGCGCGGTTGAATCTGCGCCGGCAGACCGCGAACGGCGTGACCAGTGAAGACGGCCGCGGTCCGCTTGTCGGCGAAGCTCCTGATCACGATCCAGCGTAACGTGTCCCGTTACGTTCGTCAAGACTGGCGGACACGGCGCACTCGGTCGGCCCGCGACCCGTGCGCCCGGGGGCGACAACGGGGTGCGGAGGGAGTATGTCGGCCAAGTGTCCCCGCGTCGATGCGGCCCGCGCGCGCGACCGGCCCAGCATGCATCCGCGGGGAACGGACGTCAAGGCGGCGGCGGGGAAGCGGGGAACGGGGCGGGCCGGATTTCGAGACGTCTTGCTTCGTCGAGTGCGTTGGCATACATTGCCAACCGGTTCGCGCGCGGATTGAACACATGCCGGCCCAGGACGTCGTTCTCGCGGATCACCGGGCGGCGCGAGTCGAACGGCCGGCAGCGGCGGCGCGGGCCCCGGCGGAACCCGGCCCGGCGAGCGAAAGGACGAGGACTCGAACCATGCATGGAAGAACAGCGATCGGCGCCGCCGCGATTCTCACCGCCGCCCTTGCCCACGGGGCGGCCGGGCAGCCTCCCGCTTCCGAGCCGGCGGCGCCCGCGGGCGCGGTCGAGCGTCTCGATCCCCGTCTGGACCAGCTCCTGGCCGCCGACGCGGAGGTCGAGCAGGTCGCCGACGGCTTCCAGTTCATCGAGGGGCCGGTCTGGGTCGGCGGCGCGGACGACGGCCACCTGCTCTTCAGCGACATTCCCGGCGACACCGTCTACCGCTGGTCCGAGGCGGACGGGACCAGCGTGTTCCTGAATCCGGTGTTCCTTCCGGAACTCGAAACCAACGGACAGGGCGGGTCGAACGGGCTGACGCTCGACCGCGAAGGCCGCGTCGTGCTGTGCGAGCACGGCAACCGCCGCCTCGCGCGGATGGAGGAGGACGGCTCGCGGGTCACGCTCGCCGACCGCTACGAGGGCCGCCGCCTCAACAGTCCGAACGATATCGTCTTCCACTCCGGCGGCGCCGCGTTCTTCACCGATCCGCCCTACGGCCTCGCCGGCCCCGACGCGGCGGAGCTCGACTGGAACGGCGTGTACCGCCTCGATCCAGACGGCTCCGTGCACCTGCTGGCGGACGGGCAGACCCGCCCCAACGGCATCGGGCTTTCGCCGGACGAGCGGACGCTCTACGTCGCCAACTCGGACGGCGCGGCGCGGCACTGGACGGCCTATCCGGTCAACGACGATCTCAGCCTCGGCGCGGGCGCCGTGCTGCTCGACCTGACCGGCAGCGAGGACGCCGGCGTGCCGGACGGCTTCGCGGTCGATTCGGCGGGCAACCTGTGGGCGAGCGGCCCCGGGGGGATCGTCGTCATCAGTCCGGAAGGGGATCATCTGGGCACGGTTCGATTTCCGGAGCAACCGGCCAACGCGGCGTTCGGCAACGACGGCCGGACGCTCTACGCCACCGCGCGCACCGGCCTCTACCGGATCGACACCCTGGTCGAAGGTCTGATGCCCTGACGGGGCGCTCCGGTCCTCCGGTCCGTGAGGGTTGACAGCGAGGGGGTGATTCGGTAGCACTTGCCGTGACGGTCGCGACGCCCCCGGGCGTCGGGCGCAGGATGCCCATGAACACCGAAACCATCACGATCCTGATCGGGTTCCTGGCCCTCACGGGCGGCCAGCTCGCGACGGCGGTTGCGCTACGTTTCCAGCGACACGCGCACGCTTCGTCCCAGGGCCGCGAGCGCCTGATCGATACGCTTCATGCTCGAGGCCCGGCCGGGGTCGAGCAGCCGGCGCACCTGGACGGGCTGTCCGTCCAGCGCCCGGGCCAACTCGCTCATGCCGACGCCCTCCTGCCGCATGGCGACGTAGAGCGCCGCCTTCACCGCGACGTGGACGGGAACGGCGACACGCACCTGCCCGCGTTTCGCGGGGCTCGGCGCCGGAACGTCGGCTCGCTCGGCGATGCGGGCCCCGATGGTTTCGGCAAGGCAGTCGGCAGCCATGGTGACGGCGTCCTCCCGATCTTCACCCTGCGTGATCGCATCCGGCAGATCCGGAAACGTCACGACGTAGCCGCCGTCGGGATCGCTCTTCAGGTTCGCCGGGTATGCGAAGTCCATTGATCATCTCCATATTGATTACGATGTCCGCGGGGCGCGTGTCACGTACAGAGACGACATGGAGCTATTGTACGTACAGATCTGTACCGTGTCAATCGACCGTGGCGGTCGGGGTGCGCGTCGTGCGGTCGGTCCTGCCCGCCGGGCTGCCGCCGGCCGCGTCTTCCTGATTCCGAAGGGACCGCCGCCGCCGAGCGCCGGGGAGCCGCCGGTCGGCGCAGCGGGCCGCGTGCGCGCCGGGGGCGGCACGTACCTCTCGATCGTCGGCGCCAACCGGCTGTTCCACCACCCGCGGGACCGCTGGCCCGACGCGGTCGACGTCGACCGCATCGCCCGCTGCGTCCGCGCCTTCACCCACCTCGGGCTGCAACTGGCGAACGGCTGAGGGGAACCGGCCGGCCCGCGCGCTCCCGGCGCACCGGGCCGGCCCGCCGGCGCGGCGCCGCGGGGTCGTCCGCGCCGCGTTCCGGCCGCCACCCGCCGCGGGACGCCCGTCCGCCGCCGACGCAACCGGCCACGGCGCCGCGGGACGCGGCCCCATAGGCGCTAACTTGTTTTTTGGGACCTGTTTGGCATACCCTGGCGTGCGGGATGCACGACACGGAGATCGGCGCGGCCGGCGAGGATTGGGACGTGCTGCTGTCGTTCCTGCCCCCTGACTGGCAGGAGTTGGCACGGGACACCGGGGCGCTGAAGGGGCTGCGCAAGGACAAGGCGGTGGACAACCTGCTGCGGACCCTGCTGCTGCACCTCGGCTGCGGGCACTCGTTGCGGGAGACGGCGGTGCGCGCCCGACAGGCGCAACTGGCGGATCTGTCCGACGTGGCGCTGTTGAAGCGCCTGAAGAAATCCAGCGAGTGGCTGCGCGCGCTGTGTGTCCGGCTGTTCCGGGAGCGCGACCTGGCGGTCGTCCCCGAGGGTGCGTTCCGGGTCCGTGCGGTGGATGCGACGACGGTGAAGGAACCGGGCCCGAGCGGGTCGCTGTGGCGCCTGCACTACAGCGTCTGTCTGCCGTCGCTGGCGTGCGATTTCTTCAAGCTGACGGAAACCGAGGGGTCCGGCACGGGAGAATCGCTGGCGCAGTTTCCGATCCGCGCCGGCGATCATGTTCTGGCGGATCGCGGGTATTCGACCGCTCGCGGCCTCCGCCACGTGGCGGAGGCGGGCGGGAAGCTGATTGTGCGTGTGAATACGGGGTCGCTGCCGTTGCGCACGGCCACTGGGAAGCAGTTCGACCTGCTGGCCGCGGTGGAGTCGGTGACGCGCTCGGGCGACGCGCGGTCCTGGGCGACGACGGTCGTGGCCGGGGAGGATACGGACGGCCCGGCCCGCGAGATTCCGGGCCGGGTGTGCGCGATCCGCAAGTCGGCGGCAGCCATCCGCGAGGCGCACCGGAGAATCCGCCGGGACGCCTCGCGCAAGGGCAACCGGGTGCAACCGGCCACGCTGCGTTTTGCCGAGTACGTGATCGTCTTCACGACCTTTCCGGAGCCGCCGTTTTCGGCGGCGGCCGTACTGGAGTGGTATCGTCTGCGGTGGCAGGTCGAACTGGTGTTCAAGCGCTTCAAGTCGCTGGCGCAGTTGGGCCACGTGCCGAAGTACGACGACGACAGCGCCAGGGCGTGGCTGTACGGGAAGCTGTTCGTGGCGCTGCTGGTGGAAAAGCTGCTCGATCACGCCCGCGCAATTTCCCCCTGGGGCTACGCTCTGCCGGCGCCGGCGTCCTCCCAGCGCGTGACGTGACTTCAAGTTCGTGCTCAACCAGGTCAGGCGGAGCATCGAGCCGGCGCTTCCATTGGCGCACATGATTGGCCAATGGCAGGCGATCTCCGATGCGCTCGCGGAGCCGCCGCGCCGCCGGTGCGCGCAACTCCCTGACTACTTCGGATGAGGGCGAAAACAAGTTAGCGCCTATGCCGCGCCGCCCCGTCCCTGGACGCCGCGCCCTGCGACGGTCGTCATCCGGAGGAGGTTCCGCGCATGCGCCCGACGGTTCCCGTGTTCCTGTCCCTGATCCTTCTCGCGGGGCTCCTGCCCGCGTCCGCGGAAGCCGGCTACATCAAGTGCGTCAAGACGGGATTCGTGGAGGGCCGTAACGCCACCCCCTACAGGGTCCGTTGCGGCAACGCCGAGGGTCACGTCCAATGGAACGCCTCTGTGGATGGGGCTGGTGTACTCATCAAGGATGATCGGGGTAGGGTCAGGGACGAATTCACACTCAACATGTCTCAATTGCAAGATCTCAATCTCCACACATTCCATGCTGGCACTGCCTTAACAGCCCGTGGTGAAAGTCGGGCATTCCGGGATCGACACGACGGCTCTGCTGTTCTACACTGGCGGGCATGGCGATGGGCACGACACGTGACGACGGGTCGCAGCAGTCGATGTGGGTGTCGGCGGCCGACTTGCCGTGAGGCGGGGGTCATCCGTTCTACGAGCGGCTGAACCGGATTCTCGAGGCGGCCGGCTTCGACGCGTTCGTCGAGGGACTGTGTGCACAGTTCTACGCGGCGAAGATGGGCCGGCCGGGCCTTGCTCCGGGGCGCTACTTCCGCCTGCTGCTGATCGGGTATTTCGAGGGGCTGGACTCGGAGCGGGAGATTGCGTGGCGCGCGGCCGATTCGCTGGGCTTGCGGGCGTTTCTGCGCCTGGCGCTGCCGGCGTCCCCGCCGGACCATTCGACGATCTCGCGTACGCGGCGTCTGTTTTCGGTCGAGGCGCATCAGGCGGTTTTCGGGTGGGTGCTGGAGCAATTGGCGGAGTCGGGGCTGGTTTCGGGGAAGACGTTGGGCATCGACGCGACGACGCTGGAGGCGAACGCGGCGATGCGGAGCATCGTGCGGCGGGACACGGGCGAGGACTACACGGCGTTCCTGACCCGTCTGGCGCAGGCATCGGGCATCGAGACCCCGACGGCGGCGGATCTGGCGCGGTTCGACCGGAAACGGAAGAAGAAGACATCGAACAAGGACTGGACCCACCCGCACGACCCGGACGCGAAGGTCGCGAAGATGAAGGACGGCAGCACCCACATGGCCCACAAGGTGGAGCATGCGGTGGACATGGAGACGGGTGCGGTGGTGGGCGTGACGGTTCAGGGCGCGGACCAGGGGGATACGGCGACGCTGGTCGAGACCCTGGTCACGGCGGCGGAGCAGGTCGAGGCGGTGCTGCCGGAGGGGTCGGGGGTCGAGGAAGTGGTGGCGGACAAGGGCTACCACAGCAACGAGACGCTGGTGGATCTGGCGGCGGTGGGCGTGCGGAGTCACATTGCGGAGCCGGATCGGGGCCGTCGGAACTGGAAGGGCCGGGAAGAGGCTCGGGACGCGGTGTATGGGAACCGGCGCCGGATACGCAGCGAGCGGGGCCGGCGTTTGCAGCGGCGCCGCGGCGAGCTGGTGGAGCGGCCGTTTGCGCATCTGTATGAGACGGGCGGGATGCGGGAGGTGTACTTGCGGGGTCACCCGAACATCCTGAAGCGCCTGCTGGTGCACGTCGCGGGTCTCAACCTCGGGCTGCTCCTGCGCCAGGTGATCGGCGTCGGCACGCCCCGGGGCCTGCAGGGCCGGGCCGCAGCCGGCGTTTGGGCGCTGATCGGGCCGTTTGTAGGCCTCTGGAACGGTCTGGAACGGCTCCTGACACGATTCCGGCCCGATTTGGCGCGGATCACCGCGCTGTCGCGCCGCCGACCCCTTCAACCGGCCATCTGAACACCGAGGACTTTTACCTCGGACTGTTAAGGGAAAAACTTGAAAACATGGGAAAGCTGCCCCGTGGACACAGCTATGAAATCAACTACTTCTGGCTGAATGACAAGTTGCCCATGTTCACCGACCCCAACAGGCAGGACCCAAAGGGCACCATCGCCGAGGTCAACAGGAGGATGGAGCCCCCGGATCGCTGCTTCTACACGAAGGAACCGTTCGCGGCCGACATCGGTTCCGACGGTTCCAGCACAACCGTCTGCATCGGCAGGGTCCAATGCAGCCCGAGAGGCGGCGGAAGCGAGTATGTGACCACAGCCATCTGCCTCGGCCAGGGCTTCCAGGGAGACGTGGGGAGCTGTCCGAACGCCACGTCGTGCCTCGCCGAGGAGGTGCCTGAGATCCGGACTTTCTCGCCCGTTGTTCCCCGGAGCTCCCGGTAGAACGTCACCAGGAAGGTCCTGTCCGGCTCGGCAGGCGATGGCCGCCAGGCTGCCGTCCCCGGAACCTTCGCCAAGCTGCCGCCCGGAACCTCCGGCCCGGCTCCCCGTTCGTCCAACGGGGAGCCGCTGGCGTCCCGTCCCGGCCAAGTTCCTCGTACGAGCCGACGAGCCCGGTTCCCCCGTTCGTCCAGCGGGGAGTCGCCGGCATCTCGTCCCGGCCAAAGTTCTCATCCGACCCGACCGAGCGCGGGTTTCCCGTTCGTCCAGGCGGGGAGTCACCGACCGACGAGCTGCGCAAACGGCGCCGCTTGCCCGGCGCGCCGAGCGTCTCGTCCACCCGGGGCGGCGGTCGGCGGCATTCCTGCTTCCCGTGCTGCGCGCCGGCGACCGCCCCGGGCGGCGACCGAACGCCGCCGCGCTGACCACCGGGTTGCACACCGAGTCGGGCCTGCCGCTGGAGACAGCTCCGGGCCGCCGCCGTGCAGACGGTCCTGCAGGACGCCCCGCCCTGCGGACGCGCTGCAACGCCGGCGGCATCGGCGAGCACAGGGGATCCCGAGCACGGTCGCGCCCGGGAGCACGAGCGGACGCGCTGCAACGCCGGCGGCACTGCACGGTCTCGCGTCGGCCCGCGACCGGCTTGAGGCCCCGGATTGGCTGGCTGATCGACGTCCCGCCGCCGCTGACGCCGCCGAGCGCTTCGCCCCGCGCGAACCGGCCTCTGCCGGATCGACACCCTGGTCGAAGGTCTGATGCCTTGGCGGGGCGCCGATGTCGGGCGCTGGCGGAGATCTGTGATACACTGCCACCTTCGGCGGGTGCATCGCGCAGACCGGGACCCGCTGTCCCGGTCCGTGACCTCGTTTTCTTCGCGGGATCGCGCCGCGGGGCGCGAACGGGGGTGGCCCATGGCCGGGCAGTCGCTGTCGGCGAAGTCATCGGCCGCGCCTCACTGATTCGGATTCGGATCTGGTAAATACAGAGCAGGAAGGGAGCGGATGATGAGGACTCTGATCAACGTCGTGCTGGCGCTGGTGCTGTTCGGTTCGGTTCCTGTCTCGGCACAGTCGGGGATCGAAACACTGGAGGATTGGAAAGCTGTCCTTACTATTATCGGAGTTGGTGCTGTTCTTTTCTGGAAACTGTATCTCATTGAACGTAACCTCAAGCAAGACAGCAAGGACGCACACGGCAGGATTGAAGGGAACATTAAAGCCTCTGAAGATAGAGTTACTGCCAGTGTAAAAACTGACGTGGACAGAATCTATAAGCACCTCAACGAGTCTGAAAACAGAATCACCGCCAGTGTCCAAACCGACGTGAACAGGATCTATGATCAGATCAATACTCTGATCGGCATGGTCGGAAAAAAAGACTGACAGCATGCCCAGGATTGATCCCTGGGTGCATCCGTCCGGTTCCGGCATGCTCGGTTGCGAACGGACGCGGACGACGCCCAGCACCAACCCTGGACGGTCGGCGGTAGGCGAAGCACAAGCGAAGGAGATCCGATGACAGCCCTCCCCCTCCCCCGGTCTACTGAAGTTGTCGGCCGATCTCGTCCTGCCCTGCACCCCGATGGCGGTCCCCTCACAAATCTGACGTGCACCCCGGCCCCGCCTTCCCCTTGACAGGCAGGAACCCGCGTGGCACACTCGCTCCCGGCGCCGGCGGGGAAGCAGGGGTCGCCCGCGCCGCCCGTCCCTGGACGCCGCGCCCTGCGACGGTCGTCATCCGGAGGAGGTTCCGCGCATGCGCCCGACGGTTCCCGTGTTCCTGTCCCTGATCCTGCTCGCGGGGCTCCTGCCCGCGTCCGCGGAAGCAGATGGCATCAAGTGTGTCAAGACGGGATTTGTGGATGGCAGGTACAGTAGCCCCTACAAGGTCCGTTGCATCGACGCCGAGGGGTACGTCCCATGGAACGCCCCTGTGCGTGGGGCCGATGTCGTCGTCAAGGACGATCGGGGCAGGGTCCAGGACAAGTTAATACTCACCTCATCCGACGTGCGGGGTTTCACTCTCCATTCCATCCACGTGGGCGACGCCTTCAGGGAACGTCTCGCGAGCATGGGGAAGCTGCCCCGGGGACACAGCTACGAGATCAAGGACTTCTGGCTAAGCGACTAGCTGACCATGTACAACGACCTCAACAGGCAGGACCCAAAGGGCACCATCGCCGAGGTCAACAGGAGGATGGAGCCCCCGGATCGCTGCTTCTATACGGAGGATCCGTTCGTGCTTGAAGTCCGAAGTCCCGACGGTCACAAAACGGTCATGTGCATAGGTGATGTCCAGTGCCGTCCGAGAAACGGCGGAGGCGACTATACGAACACAGCCCTCTGCCTCGGCCCGGGCTTCCAGGGAGACGTGGGGAGCTGTCCGGACGCCTCGTCATGCCTCGCCGAGGAGGTGCCTGAGATCTACCGTATTTTCAAGCCCATTCCCCGGAGCTCCCGGTAGAACGTCACCAGAAAGGCCCCCGTCCGGCTCGGCAGGCGATGGCCGCCAGGCTGCCGTCCCCGGAACCTTCACCAAGCTGCCGCCCGGAACCTCCGGCCCGGTTTCCCGTTCGTCCCGCGGGGAGCCGCCGGCGTCCCGGCCTTGGCCAAGTCGAGCGCGGGTTCCCCGTTCGTCCAGCGGGCCGCCGGCTTCTCGTACGAGCCGACGAGCGTTCTAGTGGATCGTCCCGCCCGACTGCCAGCCGAAGCCACCGTCCCCACCATACGGGGCGCGCGCCGACCGCGCGCCGCCCCCGCAGGGTCGACGGCAAGGTTGACGTCATCAACAACGACCTCAAAGAACTCAACCGATCCATCGGCAGACTGGAAGGACCGCCACGGAACAGAACGGACGCGGAACCGTGATCGGTTCCGTCCGGCTGCCGGAACCGTCCGGATGCCGAGCCGAGACAGCCCGGGATCGCATCCGTCCGGTTCCGGCATGCTCGGCAACCCTTTCAGCCACGGTCCTCGCAAATCTGACGCGCACCCGGCGCACGTGCGCGCACGCCGTCCGCGGCCGGGGGTAGCGGTCGAGTCATTCCAGACGACGGACCGGCGTTCAGCAGGCCGTCACCCGGCCGCCCGGCAATCGTCACCCGGCGTGGCGGAAGCCGATGACCTTCACGTCGCCGGTGACGCGGCGAGGGCGCTCGCCAGGCTACGCACCTGTCGCGGTCCGGTATCGTCCGGCCCCCACCCGGGAACCAGGACGTCCACGGGAGCACGATTGTCGAGCACCGTGCGGGGACGGACGAACCAGCGCCGGACACCGGCGTCGTTGCAGGCGCCCGCCAAGTCTCCCACCATCAACGCCAGCGCGTGCAGGCGGACGGCGACGGGGGCCGGAGTCGTCCGGGCGCCGGACCGGTAGCGGCGCAGGCTCACCGGGGAGATCCGCAGCAGGCGGGCGAGGAGGTCGGCGCCGAGCGCCGGGGAACCGCCGGCCGGCGAGGCGCGCCGCGTGCGCGCCGGGGGGCGGCACGTACCTCTCGATCGTCGGCGCCGACCGGCTGTTCCACCACCCGCGGGACCGCTGGCCCGACGCGGTCGACGTCGACCGCATCGCCCGCTACGCCCGCGCCTTCACCGACCTGGGGCTGCAACTGGCGAACGGCTGAGGCAAGGCGCGGGCCGGGGAACCCGGTGGGGGAACGGGCCGGCCCGCGCGCTCCCGGCGCACCGGGCCGGCCCGCCGGCGCGGCGCCGCGGGGGGTCGTCCGCGGCGGGTGCCGGCCGCCACCCGTCGCGGAACGCCCGTCCGCCGCCGGCGCAACCGGCCACGGCGCCGCGGGACGCTTCCCCGCCTCCGCCTCTCCCTTGACCGACGGGAACCCGCGTGGCACACTTGCTCCCGGCGCCGGCGGGGAAGCAGGGGTCGCCCGCGCCGCCCCGTCCTTGGACGCCGCGCCCTGCGACGGTCGTCATCCGTGAGGAGGTTCCGCGCATGCGCCCGACGGTTCCCGTGTTCCTGTCCCTGATCCTTCTCGCGGGGCTCCTGCCCGTGCCCGCGGAAGCCGACTTCATCAAGTGCGTCAAGACGGGGCTCACGCGGTGCAATTGCAAGAGCCCATACAGGATCCGTTGCGGCAACGCCGAGGGTCAAGTCCAATGGAACGCCCGTCTGGTAAGGGCCGGCGTCGTCGTCAAGGACGATCGGGGCAGGGTCCAGGATGAGTTCTCGCTCAGCATATCCCAGTTGGAGGATTTCAATCTCGACACCATCCACGAGGGCGGCGACGCCTTCAGGGAGAAGCTCGAGAGCATGGGGAAGCTGCCCCGGGGACACAGCTACGAGATCAGGGACTTCTGGCTGAGCGACCGCTTGCCCATGTTCAACGACACCATGATGGAGGACCCAAAGGGCACCATCGCCGAGGTCAACAGGAGGATGGAGCCCCCGGATCGCTGCTTCTACACGAAGGATCCGTTCGCGGTCGACATCGGTCCCGACGGTTACAGCACAACCGTCTGCATTGGCGAGGTCCAGTGCCGCCCGAGGAACGGTGGAAACGACTATTTGAACACGGCTATCTGTCTCGCCCTGGACAGGAGCTGTCCGGACGCCTCGTCATGCGTCGCCGATGACACGCCTTTGATTCACCCCTTCACGCCCGTTCCCCGGAGCTCCCGGTAGAACGTCACCAGGAGGCCCCGTCCGGCTCGGCAGGCGATGGCCGCCAGGCTGCCGTCCCCGGAACCTTGCCAAGCTGCCGCCCGGAACCTCCGGCCCGGTTCCCCGTTCGTCCCGCGGGGAGCCGCTGGCGTCCCGTCCCGGCCCAGTTCCTCGTACGAGCCGACGAGCCCGGTTCCCCCGTTCGTCCAGCGGGGAGTCCCGGCCAAAGTTCTCATCCGACCCGACCGAGCGCGGGTTCCCCGTTCGTCCAGCGGGGAGTCACCGACCGACGAGCGCGGGTTTTCCCCGTTCGTTCGTCCAGTGGGGAGGGCCGCCGGTGTCTCGTCCCGGCCAAGTTCCCGTACGAGCCGACGAGCGCGGTTCCCCGGTTCGTCCCAGCGGGAGCCGCTAGCGTCGAACAGTTGCCAGCGGAACGTCCCGCCGTCTTCAGCGGACGGACGGCGGAACGGATGCAAGGACGCCGGCATTGAACAGTTCCAGTAGAACGTCCCGCCCGACTGCCAGCCGAAGCCGTCGCCCACCATACGGGGGCACCGCCGGGCACCCGGCCCCGGCGGTCGGGGTCCCTTCCCTGAGTTCGGGTGAGCGGTTTCGCAAACGGCGCCGCTTGCCCGGTGCGCCGAGCGTCTCGTCCCACCCGGGTCGGCGGTCGGCGGCATCCCGCTTCCGTACTGCGCGCCGGCGCACCGCCCCGGGCGGCGGCCGAACGTCGCCGCGCTGACCGCCGGGTTGCACACCGGGTCGGGCCTCCGGTCGGGTGCCCATAACCCGTCTGGAAATGGCAACTGAAAAAGGGACCCCCGTGGCCACGTGAAAAGGGACCCCCAGGTTCGTCAACAGATCAATCCATGGCCTCTCCCTGGGCTGAAGAGTGTTCCCGGGCTGTCGGGCAGGATTCGCTGGTGACCGTGCACGCAGCCGGTGTCGCTGCCCTCCGCCCCCGCGTGCACGCGGGGGCGGAGGGCAGCGACGCACCTTGACGCCGGCGAGCACAGGTCATGCTGCCGGGGCCGACGGCGCGGGTCGCCGGCGCCCGCGGATCGACGGCGCCGGGCATTCGCGGAGCATGGCCCGCGGCCATCAGCGCGCTCCCTTCCTGCCGGATGCCGGCGCCCGGTTCCGCTTCGCGGCGGCCAGCCGGTAGCTGTCGTCGGTGGTCTGCAGTACCGCCGCGTGGTGCACGATGCGGTCGATGACCGCGGCGGCCGCGGTCGGGTCGAGGAAGACCTCGGACCAGCGCGCGAACGGCAGATTCGTCGTCACCACGAGGCTCCGGCGCTCGTAACGCTGGCTGATGAAGCCGAACAGCAGGTCGGCGCCGGCCTTGTCGAAGGGCACGTAGCCCAGTTCGTCCAGGATGACGACGTCGAAGCGGGCGAGCCAGGCGAGCTTGCGGGCGAGACGGCCCTGCTGCTGCGCTTCGACGAGCAGCGTGACCAGTTCGGCGGCGGTCGCGAACCGCACCCGGTAGTCGTGCTGGCAGCAGGCCATCCCCAGGGCGATGGACAGGTGCGTCTTCCCGGTGCCGACGCCGCCGACCAACACGACGTTGGCCGCGTCGGCGACGAAGCGGCAGTCGAAGGCCCGCAGGACCGCGCCGCGGTCGAGGTCGGGCTGCGCCTCGAACGAGAAGGCGTCCAGCGTCTTCAGCATCGGGAAGCGGGCCTCCTGGACGCGGCGCTGGATACGACGCTCCCGGCGTCCGGTCACCTCCAGGTGCGCCAGTTGCGCCAGATAGTCGGCGGGCGCCTGACGCTGGCGGGCGGCCTGCTCGGCGAGCGGCCGCCATTGGGCCGTGATCGTCGACAGACACAGCGTCTTCAGGTCCGCGGCCAGATGCGGGGGTTCGGGGATTGCAGCAGCCATCAGCAGGAACCCTCCACCAGCGCGTCATACGACGACAGCGTCGGAGCGGGCACGGCAACCCGCGCCAGCTCCGGACGCACGGCGGCGGCCGGCGGGCACACCGGCGGCGGACCGGCCTGCTGCTGCCGCAGGATGAGCCGCACCGTTTCCAGCCGCGGCGAATTGCGCTCGAGGGCAGCCGTCACCGCACGCTCGACCGCCGCCGCCGGGTGCGTCTCCAGCAGCCGCAGCATCCGCACCCACTCCTGGTCGGGCTTGCGCGTGTGCCGGGCCAGTTCGGCCCGCACGCGCCCCCACACCGGGGCCAGCCGCCAGCTCTGAAGCGCCGTCGCCTCGGCCGCGGCCCGGTGCTTGCGCTCCAGCAGCGGCAGCACGTGCAACGCATCGAGGACCTTCGCGCCCCGGACGAACACGCGGCGATGCCGCGCGATCTCTTCCGCGCCGGCCGCGATCACCACCCGGTCGTGGAACAGCTTCACCCACACCGGCCGGTATGCGTGGCGGATCGGCACCGAATACGTCACGTGGTCCACACGGACGTGCCCGAACTTGTCGGCCACCCGCGCGACGACGCGGCACGTGGCCGGCGGGTGAACGGGCAGCGCCCGCAGGCGTCGCCGCTCCTCCGCCAGCGCTTCCGCGACCGGGCGCCCGTCGTCGAGATGGCGCAGCGGCAGGTCCGCCTCCAGCTCCGTGACGATCGCCGCGTTGAGCGCCGACCAGCTCGCGACCGCCAGCCGCGGACGGAACACCAGGTTGCGGACGTACTTCACACCCCCCTCCACCGAACCCTTCTCCCAGCCCTTGCCCGGCGCGCAGAACTCCGCCCGGAACGGATACCCGCCCCGGAACGCCTCGAACGCCTCGGTCCGCACCCGCTCCCGGCCCGCCAGAACCTGCTTGACGGCCAGAGACGTGTTGTCCAGCACGACGCGGTTCACCACGCCCCCGAAATACCGGAACGCCGACTCGATGCCGTCGAGCAGCGACTCGACCCGCTCGACCGGATACGCCTTCGCGAAATACGCGTTGGAGAACGGCAACGCCGCCACCAGGTACTTGACCCGGCACGGAGCGCCGGCGACGTCGACCCACGACTCGCCGAAGTCCACCTCCATCGTCGTGCCCGGCTGCACGCTCCGGTGCACGAACGCCTCCTTCGGCGCACCGGCCGCCCGCAGCGCCGCCACGCAGCGCCGCACCGTCCGTGCCGGCACCGGCCCCGTCATCGGCAACAGCAGCCGGCGAATCCGTTTGGCGGTCAACCGCGGCTCCGCGCGCAGCCACCGCTTGATCTGCTCCCGCCACGGGTCCGGACGGCTGGACCGCGACGGCGACACCCGCGCCGGCGGCTTCGGTCGGCCGACGGCCCGTCGCACCGTCTTGACGTCCAACTGCAACCGCCGCGCAATCTCCTTCTTCGGCACGCCCTCCACCAGATGCAGGTGGCGGACCTCGGCCCACTGGGACATCCTGATCACCTCTGCGTCCTCCCGGCTCAGCCGACGAGACGATCGTGTCTCGCCCCCTCGATCTTCGCCGGGCGATCGCTGTCTCCCAAGTGCTCAGGGGGTCCCTTTTCACGTGGCCACGGGGGTCCCTTTTCATGTTGCCGTTACCACGTCCGCCGCCCGGCGCAACCGGCCACGGCGCCGCGGGACGCTTCCCCGCCTCCGCCTCTCCCTTGACCGACGGGAACCCGCGTGGCACACTTGCTCCCGGCGCCGGCGGGGAAGCAGGGGTCGCCCGCGCCGCTCCGTCTCTGGACGCCGCGCCCTGCGACGGTCGTCATCCGTGAGGAGGTTCCGCGCATGCGCCCGACGGTTCCCGTGTTCCTGTCCCTGATCCTTCTCGCGGGGCTCCTGCCCGCGTCCGTGGAAGCCCAGGTCATCAAGTGCGTCAAGACGGGATTCACACGATGCGATTGCAGGAGCCCCTACACGATACGCTGCTCCCACGCCGAGGGGCACGTTCAATGGAACGCCCCTGTGAGTGGGGTCAGCGTCACCATTAAAGACGATCGAGGCAGGGTCAAGGAATCGTTCACGCTCGGCACATCCAACACACGAGATTTCAATCTCCACACCATCCACGAGGGTGACGCCTTCAGGGAAAAGCTCGAAAGCATGGGGAAACTGCCCCGGGGACACAGCTATGAAATCGACAACGTTTGGCTAAGCGCCAGGCTGCCCATGTTCAACGACACCGACATGGAAGACGAAAAAGGCACCATCGCCGAGGTCGACAGGAGGATGGAGCCCCCGGATCGCTGCTTCTACACGAAGGATCCGTTCGCGGCCGACATCGGTTCCGACGGTTACAGCACAACCGTCTGCATCGGCAGGGTCCAGTGCAGCCCGAGAAACGGCGGAAGCGAGTATGTGACCACGGCCATCTGCCTCGGCCAGGGCTTCCAGGGAGACGTGGGGAGCTGTCCGAACGCCACGTCGTGCCTCGCCGAGGAGGTGCCTGAGATCCGGACTTTCTCGCCCGTTGTTCCCCGGGGCTCCCGGTAGAACGTCACCAGAAAGGCCCCCCGTCCGGCTCGGCAGGCGATGGCCGCCAGACTGCCACCCCCGGGACTCCCGGCCCGGTTCCCCGTTTCGTCCAGCGGGGAGCCCCCCGGCGTCCCGGCCCTTGGCCAAGTCGAGCGCGGGTTTTCCCCGTTTCGTCCAGCGGGAGCCGCCGGCGACGCGTCCCGGCCAAGTTCTCGTACGAGCCGACGAGCGCGGTTCTCCCGTTTGTCCAGCGGGGAGCCGCTGGCCGACGAGTGCGGTTCCCCCGTTCGTCCCCAGCGGGCGCCCGCCGGCGTCGAACAGTTGCCAGCGGAACGTCCCGCTGTCTTCAGCGGACGGACGGCGGAACGGATGCAACGACGCCGGCGTCGAACAGTTCAGTGGAACGTCCTGCCCGACTGCCATCCGAAGCCGTCGCCCACCGTACAGGGCACCGACCGGGCCCCGGCCCCGGCGGTCGGGGTCCCTTCCCTGAGTTCGGGTGAGCGGTTTCGCAAACGGCGCCGCTTGCCCGGCGCGCCGAGCGTCTCGTCCACCCGGTCGGCGGCCGACGGCATCCCTGCTTCCCGTACTGCGCACCGGCGAGCCGCCCCGGGCGGCGGTCGAACGCCGTCGCACTGACCGCCGGGTTGCACACCCGAGTTGGGCTGCCGCTGGAGTACAGCCCCCTGGACCGCCGCCGTGCAGACGGTCCTGCAGGACGCCCTCGCCCTGAGGACGCGCTGCAACGCCGGCGGGATCGGGCGCGCACGGCGTCGGCCTGCGGTCGGCTTGAGGCCCGGTTCGGCCGGCTGATCGTCGCCCCCGCCATCGCGGGCTTGGCCGCCGCGCTGAGCGCTCCGCCCCGCGCGCGAACCGGCCTCTGCCGGGTCGACACCCTGGGTCGAAGGTCTGATGCTCTGACGGGGCGCCGATGTCGGGCGCTGGCGGAGATCTGCCGAAATGTCGGGTGCTGGCGGAAATCTGTGATACACTGCCCGCCTTCGGCGGGTGTGTCGCGCAGACCGGGACCCCGCTGTCCCGGTCCGTGGCCTCGTTTCTTCGCGGGATCGCGCCGCGGGGCGCGAACGGGGGTGCCCCATGGCCGGGCAGTCGCCGTCGGCGAAGTCATCGACCGCGCCTCACCGGGTGCCTGCGTGGCTTCCGCTCGCCGCCGTCTCCGTCCTGCTGATCGTCGTTCCGACCGCCGTTTACCTGTTCCTCTACCGCGAGTCGCGGATCGAGGACGCCACCATCCGCAATCTCCGCGCCCTTGACGCCGCCGCCGACCGCGTCGACGCGGTCACGACGCACCTGTCCTCGATGGTCAGCGGTACTTCGTTCGGGGTGTCCGTCACCATGCTGGACGAACTGACGGAACGCCTCACCGGCAAGGCGGCGAGACACTGGACCCTCCCCGAGACGGGATGCATCGACCGCAAAAAAGGGATCTTCTCAGCAAAATGGTGGAACGATTCCGGGCTGACCGACTTGCACGATCTGCTGCGCTTGCGTGAGCCGGCCGAGCAATTTTCGCTGGAATTCCGGTACCGGCTCGCCGTCCACCTTCTGTCAAAAGACAACGAAGAAACCAAGAAACTCTGGAAACAGTTGTATTGCTTGCTGAAAAAACACCGCAGGTATTCTTCGCCGGTGGAGACCATAAATGTCGACGTCAATCCGATACCCCGTGTCCCGCTCCATTCGCCGCCGTCCCGCGGACTCTGTGATGGGAAGTCCGACCACGACGAATGTGATCGGCGCGTTCGGAAATGGCTTGGATCAGAAGAATGTCCGAACTCGACGCAGACCAGTAGTCTCAGCGGCGACAGAATGATTGTGACCGACTGTCGTCCCCTCCGTGAACGGAATCGCGATCTCCATGACGCCCTGCTTGCGTGGGTGGGTAACCTCCAAGAGAGGGTTGATCCCCAAGAGAGGGTTGATCCCCAAGGTGAGGTTGACCCCCAAGGCGCGGTTGACCCCCAAGGCGCGGTTGACCCCCAAGACGAGGGTGACCCCCAAGAGGCGTGTGGGACCCAGGCCGCCGAATGCCTGATTGAAGTCCTCGATTTGTTCGGTGTCCGGAGCACCGTCGGACTCGACGACTTGCTGACCAACGCCACCGGGCATTTGTCCACGTTCTTCGACAACCACCTGATCGCCGACGGCGAGGGCCGGATCCTGTTCGAACCGGATGCCTCGCTCTCCCTCGCGACGGAAGCCGACGAAAGTCACGTCGAGACGCCCGCCTTTTCCAGCCACGTCGACATTTCCGCGCTCCTGCGCGTTCCTCCCGCCCGCGGCGCGGACGGCGGCAACGGAACGCCGCTTCGATTTCGTCGATCAACGGACGATGACGAAGCGGCGCGTCCTTCCCCGGAGCTTCGCCGTAGCGAGTCCTTCGTGGAAAGGATACGCATCGAAAACGTCGAGCTGCGCGTGTTCGTACACCCGTTCATCTTGCACAACGTCGACCTCTCCAGTGATTCCGAACGGACCTCCCCGGAAAGCCGTGCGTGGCAGACGTTCTACCTCATCGGCATCGTCGACAGCGAGGAGTTCAGTAGCGACGCCATCAGGCTGCGCCTGTCGCTGGTCATCAACGCCACGCTGATCGTCCTCGTGATCCTGACCCTGTGTCCGTTGTTCTGGTTCTGGACGGCCGGCGACCGTTTGACGCTCGGGCCTTGGACGCTGGCCGGCGTCTGCGCGACCCCCGTCGCCGGCGTCGTCCTGTTCGTCGTGCTTGCCTGCGGCGTGGTGACGAACCGCATCGACGAACGCGTCCTCGACGACACGATGGAGGAGGTGGCCGACCGCGTCGTGAAATTGTTCGACTGGGAATTGCACAAGAAAATTATCGATCTTCACAGCGCGGTTCCCGATCTCCGAAAGGGCCGGAATCATGGCGGCATGAACAGTAACGGCCCGGGTAAATTGAACGAGTTGGAGAAGAAGTTCTATTGTGACGAGTCGGACCGCGACTTGGACTACAAACCGGGAAGAAAATATCGGGAGAATTCATTTACGAGAATGGACGACAAGCTGTATGCCTGAGCGACGGAGGCCTGACCAGGACGCCCAGGATCGCTCTGGCATTTCGCGAGTACTTCAAGGAACCAAAAGAGGGGGCCTTGTGGCGTCCGAAACGTGCCGCTCCATCTCGGGAAGCGCCATGCTCGCCGCGCATGACGACGGACAGAGAATCCTTGATTCCATGCCTGATACCGGGCACTATCAAGTCATGGCGCCACCAGCATGAGCGCGATCCGTGGCCCGGGTTCATCCTGGTCACGCTCCGCACCCTTGTCTCGCACTTGGTGGACTTCGTGCAGCCCGTCTCCGGGCAGCTTGCGGATACGTCGAGTTTTCTGAGCAGTAATCCGAAGGTCCCATATTTTCTGGACCGTATAGATTCCGTGGTTCGGGGCGACGTCCAAACCATCCTGGCAATCAGCACCGAGTGTGACGACCCGCTCACGGCGACCGGCTGCCCCCGGGGGCTGGTGGCCGCCGCCGCGGCTCGTTTGAATTCGCTCGACCGGGCGGTTCCGCCACCGCACGTCGACGTTGCGGTCGTCGATCGACGAACCGGCACGACCTTGTTTCATTCGGACGACGAACTCGCCATGGCGACGAACTTTGCCGAAGACGTCGGCGGCGATCCAGAGCTGTGGACGCTGCTGCGCGCCGGTGGGTCAGACACCATCGATCTCGTGTACGCCGGCATTCCCATCCGCGCCCACGTCCGGCTTCTCCGAGAGGGAATACCGTGGGCGCTGATCGTATACCGCGGTCGCGAAATCGAAGATCGATTGACCAGCGTGACCACCGCGCTTGCCGCTTTCTTCACGTTTCTGCCGTTGTTCGTCTTCACGATTCTGGCCGGTGTCGTGCTGTTCGTGGCGTACTTGCGCCCATGCGCATGGATCGCGAGCTTTCCGATCTGTCTGGGCCGCGTGATGGCGACGGGATCCGACCTCCGATCGGTCGGGTCCGGCTTTCCATGGGCGACGTTGGGCGCAGTGACGGTATTGACGCTGGCGTTCCTTGTGTGGATCTCGTGGAACCCATGGCGCCTTTTTTCATTTTTTCCCACGGATTCCGTCATTGCAGTGGCCGTCTCGCTTCTCGCGCGGTGGTTTTTCCCATCTCTCGCCGTCGGTTCCGTACTCGCGGTCTTCTTGTTTCTCGCGTGGCGTGTTCGCCAGACGACGGAGAGCAGCGGATACGACGCCTGCGCGGTTCGGCAAATGTTGGTCGTGTCGCTGGTCATCGTCTTTCTCGGGGCCGCGCCCGCCAGCCTGTGGTTCAGTCATCACCGGGCGGCGCTGGGGGCCGGATTGAACCATTACCTGGTGGACCGAACCCTGGAATCAATCGACCGAGCACACGAAGAGTACCGCCTCTGGAAGCTTCGACAGTACGGAGGTGGAGTCGCTCTCCGGGGTGAGCGAACCGCGCGGCAGCCATACGTGGAGCACGCGGCGCACGTGAAGTACGCGGAGGGAAGACCCGGTACGAACTGGATATATGCGCGGCTACTCGATATTCTGCGTCCGGTGGTGGGATTGTCGAGACTGTCCAACGATTTGATGGTCTATCGCACCCTGCCGCCCGCTCCGGCTGTCGGCATCGCTTCGCTCCACGACGTGTTCGCCGGGACGTTCGGTTACGACGTTCGTCCGTGGGTTCCACTGCATTTCGGCCATGTACTTCTGGAGTCGTTGGTCTGGCTGCTCCTGGCGGCGGCGTTGATCGGGTTCATTGCGTATTCGATCCGCACGATCGTCACGCGGCGGCACGGGGAACCGATGCATGATGCGGAAGAACGTCTTGCTTCCAAGTCCGGCCGGCCGTTGCGGGCCGTCGTGCTGTCGCGGAACCCGGAGAATCGGGGCGGCTTCATCGAGAAGTCTGACTTCGAGAGCAAGCTCATCGATGGGGTTGACTGCAAGTGTTTACGCAAGCACGAATGGACCGGCAAGCAGACCGAAAAACAAATTGAGTGGATAACGACGCACGGTCAGTGTTCGGATGCGAGCAAGGATCTGTACGTGTTCGACGACCTGGAGAAGGTACTGGAACGCAGCGCCGAGGGCCGCGCGCTGTTCGCCGAGCTGGAACGCAAGGTGGATGGGAAAAGTTCGGTACTGGTGTGGTCCGACGTCGTGCACGGCTACAGATATTCGGAACGCTTCGGGCCTGTCGACGCATGGTTCAGAAAGGGCTCGCCCGATGATGCGGATCGGCGGCGGCGATGGGAAAGACTCGCCGGCCGGCTTGATTCCTATGTGCTTCGCAGATCGAATCCTCCGTGCTCCGGATTCGACGACTTCGAGAGGTTGTGGGAGCAGTCGACGTTCGACGAGCGCCTGGAACTGCATGCTCTGGCCCGGGGCGGCGTGGCCGGTTCAAGGCGGCCGACGGCGCGCGCGACGCTCTCCAGTCTGAAGAGCCGGGGCATCGTGGAGGTGGACGGGATGGGCGTGGTGAAGTGGCCCTGCGAGAAGTTCGGCAAGGAATTCAGTGAGTTCATCCTGCGCGACGCGGACCGCCAGGAGCTTGCCACGTGGCAGAAAGAAGGACGTGGCGGACTCTGGCGGTTCATCTGGCCGCCGGTGCTGATCGGCGCCGCGCTCGTGCTGGCGTTCCTGTTCTTGGCCAATCCGGAAATGCAGTCAACCCTGCTGGCGTTGCTGGGGATCCTGCCGGCTCTGCTGGCGCTCTTCCGCGGCAGCGGGGTCTCCGGATCGGCGAACGGGGAGTAGGCCGTGGCCCCGGCGGCCGCGGTGCGTTCGTCGTCGAGCTCGCGTCGTCGGCAACCCTCGGAAACGGAGGTGGATCGTGCAGCACGTCCGCGGGACCCGTTATGTCCGGATCCTCGTCGCGGGGCTGGCGCTGTGGCCGGCGTCGGCCGCGGCCCAGAGCGCGATCGGCGGCCAGGTCACCGACGACACCGGCGGCATCCTGCCGGGGGTCACGGTGGAAGCCTCGAGTCCGGCGCTCATCGAGGGGAGCCGCCTCGCCGTCACCGACGGGCAGGGGCGGTACAGCATCGTCAACCTGCGGCCCGGCGTCTACAGCCTGACCTTCTCGCTGACCGGCTTCGGCACCGTGGTGCAGGAGGACTTCGACCTGCCGTCCGAGTTCACGGCCGAGCTCGACGTGCAGTTGTCGGTCGGCGCCCTCGAGGAGACGGTGACCGTCTCCGGGGCGGCGCCGGTGGTCGACGTGCAGCAGGCGGCGCGCGTGCAGGTGCTGTCGCGCGAGGTGCTCGACAACGTCATCAACACCGGCAGCCCCTGGACCCAGGCGATGATGGTGCCGGGCGTGTCGATGGCGGGGGTCGACGTCGGCGGCTCGCGCTACGTCAACGACCTGCAGCTCGAGGCGCGGGGCGCCAACGCCAAGCACACCACGGTCATGCAGGAGGGGATGGCGCTGGACCTGCTGGCGCTCGAAGGGGTCCCGGTCATGTACAACCAGGACCTGGCGACGCAGGAGATGGCGGTGCAGGCGGGCGGCGGCGGCGGCAACGCCGAGATGCAGGCCGGCGGCGTCGTGATGAACATCATCCCGAAGGAGGGGGGGAACACGTTCAGCGGCCAGGGCTACGTCGGCCACACCGCCGGCGGCTGGATCGCCAACAACTACTCCGACCGGCTGCGGCAGGCGGGCACGACCGAGGCGGCCGACTTCAACAAGCTGTTCGACTACTCCGGCTCGATCGGCGGGCCGATCGTCACGGACCGGCTCTGGTTCCACGAGTCGCTGCGCTACTGGGGCGCGTGGACGCCGGAGCCGGGCTGGCTGTTCGACGACCGCAGCCAGTTCTTCAACGAAGAGGACATCATCTCCACCGTCACCCGCTTCACCTTCCAGGCCAACCCGGCCAACAAGTTCAGCGCCACCCTCGACCGGCTGAACAAGCGCCGCGGGCCGTACATCGACCTGCCGCACGAGGAGCGCTACCGCGGCCTGTGGCGCGCCGCGCCGGAGTCGGCGTGGGTCCAGTCCGCGTTCCTGCTCGACGACCAGCGCGGCCCCGACCCGGAGACCGCCCGCAACTACCAGAACAAGGGGCAGGGCTGGCACCACGCCCCGTACTGGCAGGGGCAGGCCAAGTGGACCTCGACGGTCAGCAGCCGGCTGCTGCTCGAGGCGGGCTACGGCAGCTCCGGCGTCGCCGACTGCTGCAGCGACCCGCAGCCGAACACGGTCTTCCCGCGCTGGTCGCAGAACTGGCTGCAGTTCATCCGCAAGGACGACCTCGACCGCAACCTCCAGTTCGACGCGGTGGAGGACTTCACCTGGAACCTGCCGGGCGAGCGGGTGATGGCGTCGGTGTCCTACGTGACCGGGTCGCACAACTTCAAGACCGGCGTCTCCTACGCCTGGGGCACGGCCGAGCAGCACCGGTTCAACAACGGGGACATCAGCCGCATCCGGGTCCGCGACGGGCGCGCCTACGAGGTGCAGGTGGGCAACTACCCGTTCATCCGCCTGAACTCGGTCAACGAGACCGGCTGGTTCGTCCAGGACGCCTGGACCGTCGACCGGGTGACGATCACCGGCGGCCTGCGCGCCGACTGGCTCAACGGCTCGGTGCCCCCGCAGCGCGTTCCGGACGGCCGCTTCGCCCGGGGGCGCGACTTCGCCGAGGTGGCCTGCGTGCCGTGCTGGGGGCCGGAGTGGTCGCCGCGCGTCGGCGTCGCCTGGGACGTCTTCGGCGACGCGCGCACCGCGCTGAAGTTCAGCACCGGCAAGTACCTGACGCCGACCACCACGGCGCTGCCGAACCGGGTCAACCCGATGGCGCTGACCACGTTCAACCTGCCCTGGAGCGACCCGAACGGCGACAGCATCGTGCAGGACCACGAGCTGGACTTCAACCGCCTGCCGCCGGACTTCGGCACGCGGCGCCTCGACGACGTCGATCCGGACCTGGTGCGGGAGTGGAACGTCGAGACCTCGCTCAGCGTGGAACGGGAGCTGACGCGCAACGTCTCGCTCAGCGCCGGCTGGTACCGCCGTTCGTTCCACGACGTCCTCTTCACCGACCGCGGCTACGAGGGGATGTTCATCTACAACCGGAACTGGGCGGATCCGTCCTCGTTCCGGGCCGTCGAGGTGGTCAACCCGCTCAACGGCGAGGTCTTCAACGTCTACGACCTCGCGAGCGAGGACCTGGTGGGGCAGGTGGACAACCTGGTCACCAACCCGATCGGCCACACCGGCGTCTACAACGGGTTCGAGTTCGCCCTCAACGCGCGGCTGCCGGGCGGGGGACAGCTCATCTCCAGCCTGACCACGCAGCGCAAGATCACCGGCGAGTGCGACAACCGGGGCGACCCGAACGGCGACCGCTTCTGCGACCGCAACGACATGAACCGCTACAACGTGAGCCTGCCGGGCGGGGCGGCGGTCGCCTACGACGGCGTCGACTTCAAGAACGACTTCAAGCTCGGCGGCTATTTCCCGCTGCCCGGCGGGGCGCAGTTCAGCCTGGTGCTCAACAGCGTGACCGGCCGACTGACGGGCGACATCCAGCGGGTGGACGAGCTGCTGCCGGTCAACTGGGTCATCACCCGCAACACGGTCTACACGGCGGACGGCGGCGCCACCGGCCGCTCCCCGCGCTGCCACGGGGCCACCATCAACGGCGCGCCCTGCGTGCCGGGGATGCCGGTCGTGCCGGACATGGTGCAGTCGTCCATCCAGGTGCCCGTCGCCCCGGCCGGCACCATCCACACGCTGCCGCGGACGAACATGCTGAACTTCAGCTTCCAGTACATCTTCGCCACCGGCGGCGTGGAGTTCCGGCCGCAGCTCGAGATCTACAACGTGACGAACACCGACGTCTGGTACGCCGAGGCGTCGACCAACTACACCGCGGCCGTCTGGGCGCAGCCGAGCCGCTACGTGCTCGGGCGCATGCTGCGGCTGTCGACGCAGTTGAGCTGGTAGTCTCCGGGGCCGCGGCCGCCGCCCGCCGGCGCGGGCCGCGGCCCTTCGCGCGCGAAGAGACGGAAGGCATGGCCGAGCTCAAGACGAAGAAGAACGACGCCGACGTGGGGGCCTTTCTGGACGGCATCGAGGACGAGAAGCGGCGCGCGGACTGCCGCGCCGTCGTCGAGCTGCTGGCCGAGGCCACCGGCGAGCCGCCGGCCATGTGGGGCGACAGCATCATCGGCTTCGGCAGCTACCACTACCGGTACCCCACCGGCCGCGAGGGCGACTGGATGGCGGCCGGGGTGTCGCCGCGCAAGCGGAACCTGACCGTGTACGTCATGACCGGCTTCGAGCGGCACGAAGCGCTGATGAAGAAGCTCGGCCGCTACACGACCGGGAAGTCGTGCCTCCACATCAGGAAGCTCGAAGACGTCGATCTGAACGTCCTGCGGGAGCTGGTCCGGGAGTCGTTCGCGCTCGTGTCGCAGGGCCGGTACGGCTGGTGACGCCGGGCCGCGCCGGGCTCCGTGCAGAGACGGCGCCATCACGAGCTCGGTCCCCGACAGTGCCAGGGTGACGCCGGCCCGCGCCGGGCTCCGTGCGGAGACCGTCCGGAAGGTCGGCATCGCGGGGCCGGTACGGCTGGTGACGCGCCGGCCGGCGGTGACGGACGGGTAGAATGGTGCCGGCGCCAGGAAACCCGTGACCGAGACGACCGGCGGCCGCGGATCGCCCGCGACCCCGAAGCCGGCGTCGAAGGCGTCAGGAACCCGTGACCGAGACCGGCCGGCGGCTGCTGACCCGCGTCGTGCTGCGCAACTACAAGAGCATCGCCGCCTGCGACGTCTCGCCGGCGCAGCTCTCGTTCCTCGTCGGTCCGAACGGCGCCGGCAAGAGCAACTTCCTCGACGCCCTGCGCTTCGTCGCCGACGCGGTCCGGTTCTCCCTCGATCACGCCCTGCGCGACCGGGGCGGGATCAACGAGGTGCGCCGGCGGTCCGGCGGCCACCCCAACCACTTCGGGATTCGCCTGGACCTCGATCTGGCGGAGTCGGCGGTCCGCTACGCGTTCACCGTCGGCGCCCGCCCGCGCGGCGGGTACGAAGTCAAGCGGGAGCAGTGCGTCGTCCGCGGCAGGCGTGACTTCCGGAGTGGCTATTACGAGGTGGAAAGCGGGGACGTTGTCCGGAGCACCTTGGGCCCGCCGCCGCCGGCCGCGGCGGATCGCCTGTATCTGGTGAACGTCTCCGGCGTCGACGTGTTCCGGCCGGTCTACGACGCGCTCGTCGGCATGGGCTTCTACAACCTGAACCCGGATGCGATCCGGGACCTTCAGGCGCCCGATCCGGGGGATCTGCTGAAGCGGGACGGCGGCAACGCCGCGAGCGTCCTGGCCCGTCTCGGCGCGCGTTCCCGGATCAAGAAGACGGTCGAGCAGTACCTCGGTCAGATCGTCACGGGGGTCGTCGGCGTCGACAAGCGTTCCGTCGGCCCCCGGGAGACGATTGAATTCCGTCAGGAAGTCAGCGGGGCAAGGGATCCCCGGCGGTTCTTCGCGAGCAACATGTCGGACGGCACGTTGCGCGCGTTCGGCGTGCTCGTCGCGCTGTTTCAGGATGCCGGCGGCGCCGGGGCGGTTCCGCGCCTGATCGGCATCGAGGAACCGGAGGTCGCCCTGCATCCGGCCGCGTTCGGCGCGCTGATCGACAGCCTGCGCGACGGCGCCGATCGCGCGCAGGTGCTCGTGACGAGCCACAGCCCCGATCTGCTGGACGACAAGGAGATCTCGGACGACTCGATCTTCGCCGTCGTCGCCAAGCGCGGCGAGACCCGCATCGGTCCCGTCGACGAGGCGGCCCGGTCGACCCTCCGGGATCAGCTCTACACCGCGGGCGAACTGCTGCGGATGAACCAGCTCGAACCCGACCCGGGCATCTTCGATCTGAAGCCGGAGCAACTCGATCTGTTCGTCAGCAAGCTGTGAAGGTGACGAGAATCGTCTCGATCGTCGAAGGCCACGGAGAGCTGGACGCGGTCCCGATTCTGTTGCGGCGGATCGCCGCGGCGGCGCTGCCGGCAGGCGCGGTCGACGTACGTTCCCCGATTCGGGTGGACCGGCGGAAGATCGTGAAGGCGGCGGAACTGGAGCGCGCCGTCGAACTGGCGGCCCGGAAGGCGGGTGCGGGCGGTCGCATCCTGATCCTGCTGGACGCGGAGGACGACTGTCCGGCCGAGCTTGCTCCCGATCTGCTGCGGCGCGCCCGCGCCGCGCGCGGGGACCGCGCCATCCGCGTCGTTCTGGCGAAGACCGAGTACGAAGCGTGGTTCCTGGCCGCCGCGGACTCGATTGCCGGACAGCACGGCATCGACGAAGCCGCCACGCCGCCGGCCGACCCGGAAGCGGTCACGGGCGCCAAGGAATGGCTGACCAGATGCATGCCGGCCGGCCGATCGTATCGTCCGACCCGCCATCAGGCCGCGTTGACGAAGATGTTCGACCTCGACGCCGCGCGGCGGTCGGCGCCGTCGTTCGACAAGCTGTGGCGCGACGTGACGGCGCTGCTGAAACCCGCCGCGGCGCCGGAGACGCCGCCCTGACGCTGCTGCGCGACCTGATCATGACTGCACCCGCTCGTCGGAGGTAGAATGTTCCGGCAGGGACCGCGGGACATGCTCCTGGAGCACACGAGCAGCATGAGGTGGACTTGACATGTATGACGCTCTGCGAGACGCCCTTGGCAGCGACGACTTCCCGGTCGTCGAGTCGTTCGATCTGCCGCCGCAGTCGGCGCGGTACTCGACGATACCTCCGTTCCTGAACGAATCGAGGGTTGGCGCTCAAATCGCGCGGCGACATTCCCGACTCTGGTTTCATCAGGCGGAAGCGCTTGCCGCGCTCGGTCGCGGCGAGAACGTCGTGCTGTCTACCGGTACTGCATCCGGCAAGAGTTTGGTGTTTCAGGCGTTCGCCCTGCATCAAGTCTTGAGGCCGTCGAGTCGGGTCATCGTGTTCTATCCGCTCAAGGCGCTCGCCGCGGACCAGCTTCAGGGATGGCGGGAAATCGGAGAATCGGTCGGTCTGTCGGCCGATGCCATCGGACGCATCGACGGATCGGTACCGTCGGTGGAGCGCGACGGCATTCTGCGGCGGGCGCGCATCATTGTCATGACGCCCGATGTTTGTCACGCCTGGCTGATGTCACGCCTTTCGATGCCAATCGTCAAGACGTTCGTTCATGCGCTTTCCGTTCTCGTGCTGGACGAGGCGCATACGCTCGACGGCGTGTTCGGAAGCAACTTCGCTTTTCTTGCGCGCCGGCTGGTCGCCGCGCGCAATCACTTGCTCCGTGGCGATGATCAGGCGCCGCCGCTCCAGATCGTCGCGGCCACCGCCACGATCTCGAAGCCGGGCGAGCATCTGAAGCGACTCACCGGCCGAGTGTTTTCGGTAATCGACGAACACGCCGACGGCGCGCAGCGCCACGAGCGATTCGTGGCGCACGTCGCAAGTGCGGAGGGAGAAGAACTCCAGGTCGCGGAGGAAATTCAGCGTCGCGTGCTGACCGCCAGTCGCGAAGGCGGGTTCATCACATTTTGTGATTCCCGGAAAGGCGTGGAACAGCTTGCCATTCGCAGCGCCATGGACGAAGGCAACGCGGATGATGATCCGGCGGTCCTGCCTTACCGCGCAGGCTATGCCGCCGAGGATCGGCAACAGATCGAGGCTCTACTCAAATCCGGACGGCTCCGAGGCGTCGTGTCGACGTCGGCGCTCGAACTGGGGATCGACCTTCCCCATCTGCGGGTCGGTCTCAACGTTGGAGTGCCGGCGACCCGCAAGGCGTACCGGCAGAGATTGGGTAGAATCGGGCGGCGGGCGCCGGGAGCATTCGTCGTGGTCGCCGCGCCAGACGTGTTTCGACGATATGGCACGTCCTTTCAGGAATACCATGAGATGTCAGTGGAGCCATCCCATCTGTATCTCGACAACCGCTTCATGCAATTCGCCCATGGACGGTGCCTTGCCGATGAGCTCGAAGCGTTGGGAGCGCCCCCGAGTCTGCCTGCCGGGGTGAAATGGCCTCCCGGATTCCGGGACGTTCATGCGGCGGCGCGGCCCGGCGCCGATCGGCCAACCGAGTTCGATGCGGTCGCGGAGTTGGGCGGAGACACGCCGCAACGCAGCTATCCGCTTCGTAGCGTAGGCGAGTTCAGTTTTCAAATCAAACTGAACGAGAACACGGAAAGTCTGGGCGAGATGACGCAGGCGCAGGCGCTTCGGGAAGCGTACCCGGGCGCCGTTTATCTCCACATGGCGAGGAAGTATGAGGTCAGGGCATGGCACACCAGCGCCTTTGCTCCGTTCATCCGGGTCAAGCCGACCGCTCCGAACCGTTCGACACGCCCCCGCATCACGACCTGGATAAATGCATCGGTCACGCGTGCGGACCTGATTGACGGTCACCTGCTGAAGGGCGAGAACGGGCTTCTGGCGGAGTGCCAGATGCAGATCACCGAGCGCGTGGACGGATTCGTGGATGGCAACGACAGGGAACACAAGTACCAGGAGCTTCGACAACGGAATCCCAACCTGCGTTCCCGCACGAGGAATTTTCGAACCAGCGGAGTCGTTCTTTGCATCGACGAGCCGTGGTTCGGTCGGGAAACGAGCAGGCGTCGGATTTCCGATTCGATGCGAGAAGTGTTCGCGCACGAGTACAGCGTACTGCCTCAGGACATCGGGTCGGCTGCGACCAGAGTCTCACTTCGTGGCGTCGAAAACATCGAAACGAGAGGTCGTTGTGTTGCCGTCTTCGACGAGGTCTACGGCAGTCTGCGGCTTACGGAGAGATTGTACGTCGAATTCGCGCACATCCTCGACCGCCTCGATGCTGCTGTCGAAGCGACGTGCGACTCGAGTGATTCCACCGAACTCGCGGCTGTCCTGTCTGGCGTGCGCAAGGCATTTTCGACGTTCACCGGCGGTGTTTCCGTTGTAGAACCGGAGCCTGTGCCGGAGGGTTACGAAGAGGTGTTCACGAAAGGATCCAGAGTTTGCGCGCGCCAGAAAGGGCAGATCGCCGAGGACGTGGTGATTATTCAGCCGACCTTGATGAACGGGCAGCTCATGTACCAGGTCGAGGCGTCTCCACGGCCGGGAAGGCCACCGGTCCGTCGCTGGATTAGCGCTTCCGATCTGGAGCCGTCCGGAGAGGAATGGAACTACGCGACGTGGAATCGGCGGACCGAAGCGTACGAAGACCCGCCGGACGGCGAATCGTGAAGTCATGGCGGGCCGCCGCGGTTGACCTATGATCCTCCCGGCGGCCGGGCCGAGCGTCACGCCGCGCGCTCCCGATGGATGCCACCTCCCCCCGCTGGCGCGAGATGACCGTCTCGGAGTACCCGTGGGAGCGGGACGCGCTGGCCTTCGTGCGCGGCCGCCTGCCCGACGTCGAGCCCTACCGGGTCTGGTCGAACTTCGAGTTCCTCGCCGCCGACGGGTCGATCAACGAGGTCGACCTGCTGGCGCTGACGCCGAAGGGGTTCTTCCTGGTCGAGATCAAGAGCGCGCCCGGCGTGGTGACCGGCGATCAGGGGACCTGGACGTGGCGGAGCGAAGGGCGGACGCGCACGCTCGACAACCCGCTGCTGCTGGCGAACCGGAAGGCGAAGAAGCTGGCCGCGCTGCTGCGGCGGCAGCCGGCCCTGCAGCCGGTGCGGAGTCCGTTTCTGGAGGCGCACGTCTTTCTGTCGCACGAAGCGGTGGAGTGCCGGCTCCCGGAGCCGTTGCGCGACCGGGTGCACCTGCGCGACGCGGGGGCGGGGCGCGGCGAGCGGCCGGGGATCGCCGCCGCGCTCATGCGCTTCGGCGCGGGAACGCCGCCGCGCCGGCGGCTGGACCGGCCGCTGGCGCGGGCGCTGGACCGGGCGCTGGAGGAGGCGGGCATCCGCCCGTCGCAGGCCGCGCGGCGGGTGGGCGACTACCGGCTCGGCGAGCTGCTGCTGGAGGGGCCGGGCTATCAGGACTGGACGGCCCGCCACGTGGCGATCGAATCGGAGCGGGCGCGGGTCCGGATCTACGGCGCGCCCCGCGGCATTTCGGAGGAAGCGCGCGCGGCGTTGCGGCGGGCGGCGCAGCGCGAGTACCGGATCCTGCAGGACGTGCGGCACGACGGGATCCTCGCGGCGAAGGCGTACACCGACCACGCGCTCGGCCCGGCGCTCGTCTTCGCGCACCGCGACGGCGCGCAGCGCTTCGACCACTGGCTGGCGGAACGGGCCGAGCGCCTCGACGTCGACGTCCGCCTCCACCTGCTGCGGCAGGTCGCCGAGGCGGTCCGCCATGCGCACGCGAAGCGGCTGGTGCACCGGGCGCTGTCGCCGCAGAGCCTGCTGGTCCTCGATCCGGCCGCGGCGCTGCCGCGGGTCCGGATCTGCAACTGGCAGACCGGGGCGCGGCGGTCCGCCGACACCGGTCCGGCCGGCGGTCCGGCCACGTCGGGGGCGAGCCGCCTCGGCGACCTGATCGAAGACGCGGCGTGGATCTACCTCGCGCCGGAGGCGGTGACCGATCACGGGGCGCCGGCCGAGCAGAGCGACGTCTTCTCGCTCGGCGCCCTGGCGTACCACCTCTTTTCGGGTCGCCCGCCGGCGTCGAGCCTGCTGGAGATGACCGAGCGGCTGCGGGAAGAGCAGGGCCTGCGGATCTCGTCGGTGCTCGACGGCGCGGGGGAGCGGCTGCAGCGCCTCGTGCAGGACGCCACCCACCCCGAGGTGACGATGCGCCTCGAATCGGTGGCCGGGTTCCTGCAGAGGCTCGACGAGGTGGAGGACGAGCTGACCGCGCCGGAGGTCCGCGCCCGGCCCGATCCGGTCGAGGCGCGTCAGGGCGACGAGCTGGAGCACGGGTTCGTCGTGCGGCGGCGGCTGGGCAAGGGATCGACGGCGCTGGCGCTGCTGGTCGAGCGCGGCGGCCGCGAGCAGGTGCTGAAGGTGGCGCTGTCGCCCGCGGAAAACGACCGGCTGGAGGCGGAAGCGGACGTGCTGCGGCGCCTGCGCCACCAGTCGATCGTCGAGCTGCACGACGTGCTCGGGTTCGGCGACCGCGTGGGCCTGCTGCTGGCGCGGGCGGGCCGCGAGACGCTGGCGGACCGGCTGCGCGCCGAGGGGCGCCTGCACCTGGAGCTGCTGGAGCGGTTCGGCGAGGACCTGCTGGCGGCGGTCGACTGGCTGGAGCAGCAGGGGATTCCGCACCGGGACGTCAAGCCGGAGAACCTGGGCGTCGCGATGGTCGGCAGCCAGATGCATCTGGTGCTGTTCGACTTCTCGCTGGCGCGCACCCCGGCCGCCAACGTCCGGGCCGGCACCCGTCCCTACCTCGATCCGTTCCTGGCGCTACGCCGGCCGCCGCGCTGGGACACGCACGCCGAGCGGTTCGCGGCGGCGGTGACGCTGTGCGAGATGGCGTCAGGGGCGCTCCCGCGCTGGGGGGACGGACAGAGCGAGCCGGCGGTGCTCGACTGCGAGGCGGCCGTCGACGCCGACGCCTTCGAGCCCGCGGTGCGGGAGGGGCTGACGGCGTTCTTCGGGCGGGCGCTGCGCCGGGACTTCCGCGCCCGGTTCGACAACGCGCAGGAGATGCTGCGGGCGTGGCGGCAGGTCTTCCTGGCCGCCGCCCGGCCGGAGACCGATCCGGACCCGGCGCAACCGGCGCCCGCGCCGGCGGTCGCCGTCGGCGAGGCGACCCTCGACACGCTGCTCGGTCCGCTCGGGCTCAGCGCGCGGGGGCTGCACGCCGCCGAGCGGATGAACGTGCGCACGGTGCGCGAACTGCTGCGGTTCCCGTTGATCCAGGTGAACCGGATGCGGGGCGTCGGCAGCCGCACGCGGCGGGAGCTGACCACCCTGGCCCGCCGGCTCGCCGCGCGGTTCCCGGACGCCGCGGCGGCGCCGAAGACGGCGCCCGCCGGAGAGTCCGGCGCGGCGCCCGCGGCGGCGGCGCGCGCGAGCGTGGACGCGCTGCAGCGCCTGCTGCTGCCCGCCGGCCGCACGGGGCGGACGCAGCGCGACGCCGGGCGCTTGGCGGTGCTGCTCGGTCTGGACGGCGGCGCCGGCGGCGACGGCGGGGGGGCAGCCCGCGGGCCGCGTGCGCCGTCAGGCCGCGGTCCGGACGGCAGCGGCGGCGGCGACGGGAGCGCAGTTGCGCTAGGCTTTCTTCGCCTCGCTTCGCCCGGGGACGGCGGCGCCGGCGGGAGCGCGGCGGCGGCGCCGTGGCCGAGCCAGAGCGACGCGGCGCGGGTGCTCGGCATCGCCCCGGCGGGGATCAGCCACGCCCTGGCGCACGCCCGGCGGCGCTGGAGCCGGGAGGCCGCGTTCACCCGGCTGCGGCACGACGTCGTCGAACTGCTGGAGGCGCACGGCGGCGTCATGACGGTGCGGGAGCTGGCCGACGCCCTCCTCGCGCAGCGCGGCTCGGTGCAGGCCGAGCCGGTCCGTTCGCGCCACGCCGCCGCCTGCGTGCGCGCGGCGGCCGAGGTCGAAGGGCATCTGGCCGGGCCGCGCTGGATCGTGCGCCGCATCGGCGGTCCGGGCGGCGCGCTGATCGCCCGCGACGCGCTCGACGAGCCGGGCGCGCCGCGCATCGACGGCGCGAAGCTGGCCGACTTCGCCGAGCGCCTCGGCCGCACCGCCGACGAGCTGGCGCGGCGGGACCCGCTGCCGTCGCCGGCGCGCGCGCTCGAGGCGCTGCTGGCGGTCCCGGCGCCGGCCGGCGTCGAACCGCCGCCGCCGAACCGCCTGCCGGCGCTGGCCGCGGCCGCGTCGGACGGCGCCGCGCTCTCGCGCCGGTCGGAGCTCTATCCGCGCGGGATGGCGCCGGCGCGGACCCTGAAGCTCGCGCTCGGCGCGCTCGCGGGCGCGCCCACGCTCGACCCGGAGGCGATCCGGAAGCGCGTCGCGGGGCGCTTCGCGGACGCGGCGCCCCTGCCGGACCGGCCCGCGCTCGATGCGCTGCTGATCGAGGCGGGCAGCGGGTTGCGCTGGAACGCGGCCGCCGCCGGCGGCCGGGGCGCCTACGAGGCGCCGCCGCTGCGCACCTTCGTCACGGTCAGCGCCGGAACCGGCCGCACCCGCACCAGCGGCGCGCGGCGGGCCGCCGATGCGCCCGCCGCGCCCTGGGGCGCCGGCGACGACTTCGAGCAGCGGCTGCGGCGCGCCCTCGAGCAGCAGGCGTTCCTGGCGCTCACGGTGGCGCCGCGCCGGCTGGCCGAGGCGGAGCGCGCCCTCGCGGAGGCGTTCGCGGTCGACGTCCGCGGCTTCGACGCCCTGCTGATCCGCCACATGCGGGAGGCGGCGCGCGACGCGGGCGCGGACTGGGACGTCGTGCTGCGCGCCGACCGGCAGCCCCGCGACGGCGCGGACTGGGCGACGCTGCTGCGGCTGGTCGAGCACCGGGCGCTGCCGCGGGTGCGGGCGGAACTGGCGGCGGCGCCGCGGACGGTGCTGCTGACCAACCTCGGCCTGCTGGCTCGCTACGGCCGGATGACGTTCCTCGACGCCCTGCGCGACGCCGCCGGCCGCGCGGACGGCCCGCCCGGCGTCTGGCTGCTGGCGCCGAACGACGAACAGGAGGCGCGGCCGATGATCGACGGCCGGCCCGTGCCGGTCTTCACCGCCGCGCAGTGGGCGCGCGTTCCGCGGGAGTGGCTGGCCGCCCGGCGGTCCGCCGCCGGCGCGGGCGAGGCGGCGCCGTGACGCGGTACGCGCCGTCGACCGTGATCGACACGGTGCTGCTGAAGGTTGCGAGTCGCTGCAACCTCGACTGCGCCTACTGCTACGTCTACCACATGGGCGACGACGGCTGGCGCACCCAGCCGGCGCGGATGCCGGACGCCGTGCAGCGGGCGGCCGTCCGGCAGTTGGCGAACGTCCACGCCCGTCAGGGGCGGCCGCTCAGCGTCGTCCTGCACGGCGGCGAACCGCTGCTGCTGGGCGCCGGCCGCCTGCGCGACCTGTGCGGCCGGCTGCGGTCGGCGTTGCCGCCGCCCTGCGGCATCCACGTGCAGACGAACGGCGTGTTGCTGACCGACGAGGTCGTCGACGTCTGCGTCCGGTTCGACGTCGGGGTGTCGATCAGCATCGACGGGCTCCGGCGCGCGCACGATCGTTTTCGCGTCGACCACGAGGGGCGCGGATCGTTCGACCGCGTGCGCCGCGGGATCGACCGCATGACCGCGCGGGACGACGCCCGGCCGCTGTTCGCCGGCGTGCTGGCGGTGATCGACCCGGAATCGAGCCCCGACGCCGTATATGATCACCTCAAGGCGACCGGCGCTCCGTCCCTCGATTTTCTGGTGCGCGACGGCAACCATGCGCGCCTGCCGTTCGGCAAGGCGCGCGCGGAATCGACGGAGTACGGACGATGGCTGGTCCGGCTGCTCGACGTGTACCTCGGCGATCCCGATCCTCCCCGGGTCCGCGTCTTCGACGACATGCTCAGAGTCCTGCTCGGCGGCGCGGCGCAGAAGGAGGGCGTCGGCGCCACCGACTACGGCATACTCGTGATCGACACGGACGGGCGCATCAACAAGAACGACACGCTGAAGGCGGTTCACCCGGGCGCCGATCGCTTCGAGCGGAGCTCGTGGTCCATTCTGTCGGACAGTCTGCTGGACGTCGTCCGGAGCCCGGAGTACGCGGCCTACCACCGCCGGCAACGGCCGACGGCCTCCGCCTGCCGCGCCTGCCCGGAACGCGGCGTCTGCGGCGGTGGAATGGTGGCCCACCGGTGGAGCGACGAACGCGGCTTCGACAACCCGTCCGTCTTCTGCGCCGATCAGTTGCTTCTGATCGGGCGCATGCGAGAATGGATCGCGGCGCGCGGCGCGGCGCGGCCGACGACAGGAGCTTGCGATGGCTGACCCGAACGATTCGACCGATCCCAAGGCGGTGCGGGCCGCAGAGAACCTGGATCTGCACGTGCGGAGCCTCGACAGCGTCGCGTTGGCTCGTCTGATCGAGGAAGTCCGAAACGACGGCCCCGGCGAGCCGTTCTCGCCGACCGCGTACAACCGGATGTACCACCGCCACAACCGTTGAGCGGCGCCTCTCGCCCCATGCCTCCCTCCCGGGAAGAGCCGCCGGCGGGCGCGATCGAGGTGCGGCGCGGCCAGATGCGAGCCGGACGAAGATACGGGCCCCGGGAAGAGCCGCCGGCGGGCGCGATCGAGGTGCTCGAGTCGCGCCGGACGCCCTTTCGCTACTTTCTGGCGCGGCGTTGCCTCGCGCGTGACGTCGAGCAGGGGCTCCTCGAATGGTTCGAGACCGACGCGCCCTGGCGGCTCGTGGAGACCGATTTCTACCAGCAGTACGAGTTCGACCTGCTCGCCGCGGTGCTTCCGGCGCACGTGTCTTCGTTGGCCGATCCCGACCACGTCGCGGCGGTCCGCCGCACGGTCGCGGCGGTTTTCGGCGTGGCGTTCGACGACCGCGCCAGACTGGCGGCGCACAAGCTGACCCGCGGCCAGCGGATCGCCATCCACAACGACTACCGCGCCGGTGAGGAGACCCACCGTCTGATCGTGCAGATCAACCGCGGCCTGCGGGACGAGGACGGCGGGTTGTTCATGCTGTTCGACAGCGGCGACCCACGTGACGTTCATCGGATCGTCCGTCCGGTCGGCGGCACGGGCATCGGGTTCGAGATCGGCGAGCATTCCAACCACGCGGTTTCCCGGGTGTACGGCGGAGAACGCTACACGCTTGTCTATTCCTTCTACGCCCGGCTCGGCGCCGGCCGGTCTGCGTCGCACGATTAGGGCGGCGCTGGCCCGGTCGGCCGATCCGTGGTTGCCGGACGTCGCTCCGGCGTTGATCGCGAGAGCATGGCGGCGCCTGGCGCCGCGGGGGTTCTTTCCCGGAAACTACGGGACCCATCGATGGCTGGAAGGTGACCCCGCGGCGGAGAGGCCGGTTCTGGCCGCGCTCGATCTCGGCGAGCGCCGGACATGCCGGATCGAAACGCTGCCGGCGTCGAGCCGGATTCGCTACGAAAGTGCGGGTCTGGCCTTTCCGCGGTCCGTCCCCGTCGCCGCCGCCGTCGCCGCCGTCCGCGCGGCGCTGGCGGTCGTCGGCGCGGCGCCCGGTCTGCGGGCCACCGTCGCCGCGTATCCGCGGTCCGCGCACGTTCTGCAGCCGCCCGCAACGGAAATCGACGTCAGCTACAGCGATCCCGACGTGCCGTTCTCGGTCTTCGTGTCGATACCGCGCCCCGGGCGGCACGCCGCGTTGCGGCTCGCCGAGTCGCTGGCGCACGAATGCATGCACCTGCAACTGACCCTGATCGAAGCGGTCCTGCCGCTGGTCGAAGACGAACACGCGTCGACCTTCTCGCCCTGGCAGCGCCGCCCGCGGCCGCTTCGAGGCGTGCTGCACGGCCTGTACGTGTTCTCGGTGATCGACGCGTTCCTGGAGGTTCTGGAACGCGGCGGTTCGCTCGCACCGGACGAGGCGCGGTTCGCCGCCGGACGCCGCCGGCAGCTCGCCGGGGAGATCGCGCAGGTCGACCAGGCCGCTCTCGCCGCGGGCCTGACCGGGGACGGGAAGGTGCTGGCCGGGAGGCTGCTACGGCGCGTAGGCGCCGGCACGCTTCAGAAGGTCGGCGGCCATGGCGCTGAAGATTGCATCGGGTAGATTGGCGCGGGCGAGCTCGTCGCGGGCGCGTTGTCGCAGATCAAGGTCAGCCGGTTCCGTCCCGCCGGCGAACCCTCGGGCCACATCCCGCAAGAGAAGAAGCGACTGCCGATGCTCAAAACCGTGCTTCAATCAACTCCGGTCGGTTGAGACCGAGAACTGCTATCGTCTTTTTCCCGGCCGTGGTCGCGCTGAAGGCGCGCTCCCGTCGAAATTGGATGTGTGTGCGAGGGTCGTCCTGACCACCCGGATCGAGAACGAGTGGATCCTCGTGGGCGACGTCGTCCCGGTGAGAACGAGCGCGCGCGGTGCGATCCTCCAGCGGGAACAAGTCGCCCTTCTTTCCGTTGCACACTTGACAGCACCAGTACAGGTTCTCCCACGAATAAGCCAGCCAATAGTAGCCGGGGAACATACTCCGGGACTTCCGATCCTGGCGCACGGCTCCCTTGGGCCGATAGTGCTCGACGCTGCCCGTGCCCCCGCGGGCGGAGGGGCTCGCGGGCTTCACGTCAGCCGCCGCGTTCGCCTGGCTTTCGCAGTAGCAGCACTTGCGATGCTGGGCCTCCTGCAGCGTCTTCTTGACCGTCTCGTTCCCGTAGATGGCCCGGTCGAACTCGAATCGCCTCTCGCCGCTCGAGTACGCGGCGGCGTTCTCGTCGTACTTGACGCAATCCGCCCTGGTGCGCTCCGCGCCGGCGCGGAGCGCATCCGGGCAGGGAGGCTTGGTCACCCGGATCACGACGTTTCCCCGCGTGACCGCAGTCGGTCGGCCGCTTGGCGGATGATCGCCATGGCTTCATTGTCCGCGTGCAGTTCCGCGGTCGGCATCCCCATAGCCTGCTGGTCCAACGCGTCGAGTTCGGCGCGTTCGGCGGACGACAGTTCCGGTTTTTCGAGCAGCTCGGCCCGGCGCCGTTGCTGCCGCTCCACGGCCGGGGAACGCGCCGAATCGAGTCCGAACAGATCGCTCGTGACCAACTGGTCGAGGCGCCACGCGCTGATCAGCACTGGATCGTTGACGATCTCGGCGTGACCGCCCGACCGCCGGACGACGGCCACGTTGGCGTCCAGCGAGCTCTGGGCCATCAGCGGGCCGTGCGCGGTGGCGATGAACTGCACCCGCGGGAAATGTTCGGCAAGGGTCTCGCGGATCTCGCGCTGCCAGCGGGGGTGCAGGTGCAGGTCGATTTCGTCGACGAGCACGATCGCCGGCTCGCGGAGAGGATTCGGACTGTCCGGATAGTGCTCAATCAACCTCCACGCGACGTCCACCGTCCAGGCGAACACGGTCCGGTAGCCGAGACTCACCTGGTCGAGGGGGACACTTCCGTACGGCGTTCTGATGTGAACCCTGCGACGGGACGGGTCGCTTTGCGCCCGCGACGGATCGATCTCGATGTCTTGAGCACTCCCGACGTCCGGTAGCATTGCGGCGATCGCCTTCTTCATGCTGTCGAGCTGCGCCGCTGCACCGGGGACGTTCGTTAACTTCCAATAGCGGAGTCGATGAAGTAGTTCCTCCGCGTCGCGCAACCGGGCTGCGACCGCGAACAGCGATTCGACCGGACCGGTCGCCACGGCGTTCATTCCGGCGCCGACCGTCGGATGCCGGCCGGCGCCGTAGCCGAGAACGAGCGGCTCTTCGACGTCGTTCACGTCGACATCGTTCGCGGCCTCCGCATCCGCCGATGCTCCGCCGGCCTTGACGTTGGTGATGCGACCGCCGGCCTTGACGTTGGTGATGCGGCCGTCGGCCCGTTTGAGGGAGAACGACGTCGACAGCCGAATCGGTCGGCCGTCGTTTTGCGCTCCCAGCGCTATCCCGTCGGACAGGCGGGCCTCCAGCCGCGCCGTCGTCTCGTTGCCGGATCGGACGAGCGCCGCCAGCACTTCGTTGTCCTCCTCGGCTGCCAACTCGGGCTCGATCGGGCGGGGACCCGGTTCGCCTCGGTTCCCTGGCGACCCGCCGGAGTCGTCCGGCGGCGGGTTGAACTTCGGACGCATCCACGCGAGGCACTGGAGCAGCGTAGTCTTGCCCACGCCGTTGTCGCCCACGATGAGCGTCCACCGGGCGGGACGCCCTTCCTCGTCGGCGAGCTGCAACTCCTGCTTCTCGCCGAAGGCCCGGACGTTCTCGATCGACAGATTCGTGAAGTAGAAGGACGGTTTAAGTCGCTCTGGAGTGGGCATCGTCGGTCGTGCCGAACGGCGGACGCTGGCGCGACGGTCAGGTGCCATTCTAGGGTCCGCGCAAAAATAGATTCCGTTTTTGCTACATGGGTGCGATGGTGTAGTTCCACTTGGGCATGATGCTGTCCGGTGTGATGCGCAGTTCTCGCATTTGGACGTCGGTGATCTTGACGCCGGTTTTGTAGATTTTCCGCACAAGGTGTGCGCGCACACGCAATCCGGTGGAAGTGTGGGTGGTGCGCAGGTATTTCAGGATGGTCTCGTAGCTATCGAGAGGTCGGCCCGCCCAGTTCTTGCTGATCTCGGAGAACAGGCGGTGCTCGATGGGGTTCCATTTCGACGTGGCCGGCGGGTAGTGGGCCACCGTCACCCGCAGGCCGTGTCGGTTGCAGAGACGATGTTGCAGGTTGAACTTCCAGGCGCGCGCCGTGCAACTGTTGCTGCCGCCGCCGTCGGCGAGGATCTGGAGGGTTTTGGCTTCGGGGTAACGCCGGCGGCCCTCGGTGCGCCACCACTTCTCGATGCAGTCGACGGCGAATGCCGGGGTGTCGGCGGTGCTGCCGACGAAGACGGTGCCGGCGTTGGCGCGGAGATCGTAGATGCCGTAGGGGATGGCGAGGCCCTCGGCATCGGAGCGAAAATCGTGGTCGTTGACGAGTTCCGGGCTGCGGTCCCACTTCGCGCCGGAATTGCGGAACGCGCCGACGAGCTCCTTTTTCTTCGTATCGACGCAGATGACGGGGATGTTGTCGGCGTCGCAGCGTTCACGCAGGTCGGAGATGTGCTGGAACTGCTGGTCTCGATCCGGATGTGTGGCGCCGGCGCGTTTCTTGTGGTTGACGCGCAGCGAATAGCCCATCGTCTTGAGGAGCCGCGCGACGGTTCGCGGGCAGACGTGGATGCCGAGTTCGCGGAGTGCGTCGGCGAGTCTGGCGGTCGTGCGATGTGTCCACTTCAGGCCGCTGACGGGGTCGCCGGCCGTCTCGCGGGCCATCAAGGCTTCGATGCAGGCAATGACTTCGGGCGTTTTTTTTCCAGCCGCTTCCGACCGCCGCCGGCGCGGCGCACCCTGTCGACCTCGACGTCGCGCTCGACGAGCTGCCGGCGGCCGGCGGCAACCGTCGACGGGTCGATGCCGAGCAGGGCGGCGATGCGCCGGTCGCCGCCCCACCCGCACTTGATCGATTCGAGTCCGGCGAACAGCCGCCGCTGGCGTTCGTCGAGCAGGCTGGCGAACAGCACGATGGCGGCGCGCAACTCTTCCGGCATCAGGTCGGCGTCGGGCAGGGGCCGCACGAGTCCGGGTGTGGCCGTCAACAGCCGTCGGGCGCGGAGTTGGCGCGTCTGGTGCGCGGGGTCGGCCGCGCAGTAAAGGAACTGGCTGGCGAACTTGTGCCGCGTCAGCCGCCCGTCGCCGACGAGCTTGCGCAGGGCGTCCTGGGTGCCGACGTGGAGCAGGTTGTCCAACTCGTCGGCGAAGTGTCCGGCCTCGGCGTGGTTGACGACCGCCTCGGCGGCTTCGACCAGGGTGCCGGCGCGGGAGAAGCGAATGCCGGCGAACGACCACAGGCCGCGTTGGTCGAAGTCGGCGAGTTCGTCGAGGGTGTAATAGCCGCCGCGATGCGAGTAGCTGGTTCGGGCGTCGAGGTCCTTGAGCTTGCGGAACGCGGTGCGCCTGCTGACGCCGGGGCCGAGGGCGGCCATCACGTCGGGCAGGTTGGCGACGGTCTGCTCTCGGAGCAGGTCGGCGACGGCGTCTGGGGAAAATCGGGTTGGTCTCATTATGGCACTATTACGGAATCAGGATTCCGCAATAGTGCCATAATTCCGGGCAGATTGCACTCCAGAATCCGAAAATTCTGCTTCTGCTTGGGAGATTTCTCCGGGGCAGGAGCGTGCGCGGCCGCCCCGTGCTCTACTGCGACATTGCAGCCAATTCTATGGATTTATTTTTGCGCGGACCCCTAGCAGCCGCGGGTCGAGCGCGCCCTGACGGCGTTGCTCACGCGTCGTTCCACGGCGGCCGCCGACGCACTGGGGCCTGACCGCCGCGCGCGCCCTGACGGCGTTGCTCACGCGCGTCGTTCCACGGAGCTCCTGCCAGGAAGCTGGCGAGCTCGGCGCTGAGCCGAGACTCGTCGAACTGCGCCCGCGGCAGACCTTTTTTCTGATTGCCTACGATGACCGTCATGGGGGCGCTCGGGAGGTCGAACTGCCCCGCGGCCGTGACGATCGCCTTCAGCCGCGCCGCATCGCTGCTGGACACTTTGTCTGCGTCTTCGCGGTTGTCTTCGATGAAACGCCGAGCCGCGGCGTACCGTTCGGGCCACGCGGATTCGGCCATCGGTGCCAGATGGTCCTCGAGCGTCCCGGTCTGGTCCTGCGCGCTCCTGTGGAACACGAAGCAGCCGACGGGAACGGTGTTCGTCGCCACCCACTTGCCGTGTTCGAGGTTCGAGAGATCGCCGAAGTGCGCGCCGTAGCGGTCGCGAAACGCCGCCACCGTCGACACTACGCCTTTCCTGTTCGCGTCGAACAGGAAGGCCGCCGCGTATTGGGAAACGTCGAACGTGCCGGCGTGCTCCTCGGTGATCGTGTCGTTCAAGGCCTGGAGCAGATCCAGGACCTCGGTCGTCCGATCCTGCCCGTGGGTGCGAACCAGGACGAACAGGGTATTGGTGGCGGTGTTCTCGACGACGGATTCCGAAGCAGGGCAGCGGCGGGTGCGCCGCGGCCTGCACCGTGAGTTCTTCGAGAGCGTGCCGCTCGTATCGCGTGGCGATCAGGCCCTTCCTGGCCGCCCTGCCGCGGCCGAACGGCGAGGGCAACTCGCGGACGGGCTTGCCGACCCACTCGCAGCCGGCGTGAGCGCCCAGGCTCCGTCGCGCGAACGCGACGTCGTGGTGGCCTTCGCAGAACACGAGCACCGCCTTCATCGCACGCTCCGCAGGTCGAAGTCGACCGCCTCGTGCAGCCTGCGCAATTTCCGGCCGTCGTAGCGCCGGACCTGGGCGGTCTCGTCGGTGCGGTTGATCGCGTAGCCGATGACGTCCTCGGTTCGGCATTCGTTCAGCACGAAGGCGTCGATCGCCTCCTTGCTGTGGGTCGACAGGAAGACCTGCACGTCGTTCTCGGCGGCGAGGTCCTGCACGAGGCGCGTGAACTCCACGAGGAGCTCGGCGTGGACCGCGTTCTCGAACTCGTCGATGAGCAGCACGCCGCCGCGGACGCCGGCGAACAGCAGCCCGATCTCGAACACGCGCCGCAGGCCGTCGCCGAAGGTGGCGAGGTCAGGTGCTTTCACGCGCCGCAGGCCTTCGCCGGACACGGCGAGGTCAGGTGCCTTGTCGAAATCATCGTGAGGGACCAGGAACCGGTTGAACCGATCGCCCAGCTCGATGTTGCGGACTCCGGGATCGACGTGCTCGCGGATGAAGTCGATGATCCGCTGCTTCGTCCCCGCCTCGAGGCTCTCCTTGTTGCAGCGCGCGAGCATATCGGGGCGGTTGGCCGAGAACGGGCTCGTGAACGCCGAACGGCACAGCCAGTGCTGCCCTTGGAAACTGGTGCGCCGGGGACGGTCGCCGAAGAAGACGACGTCCGTGCTCTGCGCATGCTCCCCGTAACTGGCTTCGATGGCGAGCTTCGCAAAAAAGGAAGTCTGGTCTTCCACGTCCGGTCCTGGTTCGTCGGCGACGTCGAACTCCACGCTCGCCACGGCGTCCGGGACCTGATCGAAACGTCCCTTGATGCGGGCCGCCCGCGGAAGCTGTTCGACGAGCCACTGCGGGTCCGGCTCGCCCTCCACCCGGCCGCGCCAGCGGATGGCGTCCAGCAGCGCCCGCTCGTCGTTCTGGTGCGCCAGCAGGTAGATCGCTTCGAGCAGCGACGTCTTCCCCGCGTTGTTGACGCCGACGATCAGATTGACGCGGCCCGGAGCTTCGAGGACGAGGCCGTCGACGCCGCGGTAGCGCTCGACGTGGATGGCGGAAAACCGCGACCGCGTGATCTCGTTGAACGGTTGCCACGGCAGCCGCGGTCCGGCGGCCGGCGGGCGCCGCTTGCGGGCCAGCGCGATGCCTTGGAGCCGGCCGACGAGCTGCTCCACCCGGTCGAGTTGGCCGGAGTCCAGTTCCCCGACCTTCCCGTCGAGCTTTTGGATACCTCTGTCGCAGGACTTGAATGCGCCGTCTATTTCACTCTTGACCAGGAGATCGCTGGAGAGCGTCGCCGCCTGGAGACTGCGGGTTTCGTCAAGACTCTTGACGGCTTGGGGATCCGCGATGACCTTCGCGAGCTCGCGCACGTGGCCGCCGGTGGTGATCACGGGATCGGACGTTGCGCGGACGTCGACGTCCTGGCCGTCTTCTTCTCCTTCGTCCGGTTCCGCTTCGCGCGACATCCACGAGAACAGTCGATCGAGGTTCGAGCGGTAGGAAGCGGCGCGCGTCTCGTGATCCCAGCCGAGCCAGTCGCGCATCGCCTCGCTCTTGAGGACCTCGCGGAACAGGTTGTATTTCTCGGACTGGAACTGGTCGCCGTAGTCGCTCGTGCGGTAGGCGTCCACCAGCGCCAGCGTCCGCACCGACAGGTTGAACTCGCGCTTGCTCACGCCGAGGGCCCGGCAGACCGCGTCCGCGTCGCCGCCGAAGTGCGGAAGCAGCCGCTCCATCGCCAGCGCGCGGTTGACGGCGGGCCAGCGCTGCTTGCCGGAGATGTGGTGCAGCCCCATCATCACCAAGTGATCGCGCTCGCCCGCGTCCTGGTGGAGCACGACCGGCAACGCGGAAAACAGCGCACTGTCCAGCTTGCCGAGATCGATGGCGTCCTCTTCGTGCCGGCGCTGCAGGTGCTTGAGCGTCGCGACCCGCCGGTTCCCTTCGACCACGAGGAACCGTCCCGCTTCCATGCGCTGGACCAGAACGGGGTCGATGTCGAGCCAGCCGTTCGCCTTGATGCTGGCGACGAGGTCTCGAACGTGATCCTGGCCGCGTCCGAGCACGAAACCGGTCGTGCGGCGCTGCACGTCGGCGTCGAAGACGTGCTCCGGCGGGACGGGGCGGTAGTCCGGATGGTCGACGAACCGGAAGTTGTTCGGGTCGAGGTACAGGCGCTTCAGCGACACGGACTGCCGCTTGCCGCGTACCTGTTCCGCGGTTTCTTCACTCATGGGTGCACTCCCGTTCGGCGCCGGGAGGAAAGGCCGCCCCGGTCGTTCGATCGTATAACGGTGCGCCCGTATGTCGGTGCGGTACGCAGCCGAACGAGCGGGAGACCCGGCGGTCCCCGACGGGAAGCACCGGGGGCTTCACGGTCGGCCGCCGGCCGCGGGCGCCACGGCGAACCCGAGGGCGGCCGCGTTGCCGCGAATCCGATCGTCGAACGGTGATCGCCCCTGCCCGCCCCCCGTCGCCGGCGTCGATCCGATCCACCTCGCCGCGGTGGAGTCCGCGGCCGCGGTGATCGTCCTGCCCGCGCCCGTCGCCGGCATCGATCCGCTCCGTCCCGCCGCGGCGGAGTCCGCGGCCGCGGCCCGTGCCGCGTGCGTGGCGGGTATGATGGCGGTTCAGGACCATGAACGATCCCGCCTACAAGTGGCTGTTCTCCCGGCCGCGCATGGTCCGCGACCTGCTGCGCGGCTTCGCCGCCCGCGGCTGGAACGGCGCGCTCGACTTCGCCTCGCTGACCCCGCTTCCTGCTGGACGAGGGGCGCTTGGGGAGCGCGGATCTGCCGCGCGGCAATCTGGTGTCGGCGCTGATCGCGCTGGAGACGAACCGGGACGGGGCGCGGCTGCCGGCGCTGCTGGAGACGCTGTTCGGTCTGCTGCGGGAGCAGGGTGACGCGGAGTTGGTGCGTGCGTTCCTGGCGTGGATGGGGCAGGTGCTGCGGTCGCGGCGTTTCCTCGGGATGGATCCGGAGTCGCTGCCGCGTCTGGAGGAGATGCGAACGATGCTGGAAGAAACGGTTCGGGAGTGGACGGCGGAGTGGGTGGCGGAAGGCCGCGAGCAGGGCCTGGAACAGGGCCTGGAGCAGGGCCTGGAGCAGGGCTTGGAGCAGGGCCGCTCGGAGGAACGCGCGCTGCTGTGCCGACAGGCGGCGCGGAAGTTCGACGCCGGCACCGCGCAACGGCTGGCCGCGGCGCTGGCGGAGGTCGCGGACCCGGAGCGGCTGGCGGAAGTCGGCGACTGGATCATCGAGTGCGGGACGGAGGCCGAGCTGCTGGCCCGCGTCGCCCGCTTCGATTCCTGATGGCGGGGCGACGCTTCGACGCAGTTTCCCAGGGCAGCCCGTGGGCCAGTGTCCCCGCCGCATTCGCGAACGCGACCCCGCGGCGGCTACGGTGATCGCCATGCCCGCCCTCATCGCCGGCATCGATCCGGGCCGCCCCGACGCGGCGGAGTCCGCGGTCGCGCCGGTCGCCCTGCGCGACGCCGCCGGCCGCGCGGGCGGCCCGCCCGGCGTCTGGTTGCTGGCCCCGAACGACGAACAGGAGGCGCGGCCGGTGATTGACGGCCGGCCCGTGCCGGTCTTCCCCGCCGCGCAGTGGGCGCGCGTTCCGCGGGAGTGGCTGGCCGCCCGGCGGTCCGCTGGCGGCGCGGGCGATCCGCGCCAGCGAGCAGCGCATCCGGGTGGTTGACAAGACGATCTGGCCGACTGTACGCTGGGAGGCGTGCTGTCAAGGATTTTTGTGGGGGGAGGTCTGTGTGGCTGAACTGGCGGTGGTTGGGATCATCGATCTTCAAGTCCTGATCGCGCGGGATGGTGACGAGAGTTGGGTCGCTCAGGGAGTCGAGATCGACTACGCTGTCTGTGGCACGTCCTCCGACGACGTTCGCAAGCGGTTCCAACTGGGCCTGGGCAAGATGATTCAGGCTCACTTCGACCACTTCGGCAACTTGGGCAAATTGCTGAAACCCGCACCGATGGACGACTGGACGAACCTGGTGCGGTCTCAGCCCCAGGCGCAGGAATGGCTCTACACGTCCGTATCCGTGCACGAGTTCGTCGACTCGCAGAGGGTGAGCGACATTCCCTTCGCGAGGATAAAGTACGCAATCGCGCAGCAGGCGGAGACTGACCACGTTGCCCATTGACTCGCGAAGCGACAACCACCCGGGGGACGTCGATCGCGAACGGGTCTTGAACAACCTGCGTTTTCACGGCGTGCGCGTTTCCGAAGACAGCCAGGACGGGTCGTTCCTGGTCCATACGCTCACGAAGGGTGACGTTGTTGAGGTTCAACCCTTTCCAAAGCGCATCAGCAGGCATATGATCGGGCGGCTCTCGGCAAAGTTCGAGATCGGAATGGCCTCGTTCTTCAATGCACCGCACCGATGATTCAGACCGCTGCGCCCGGCCGCTGCCGTGGGTGGTGAGGTCCTGGTACTCCGAAGCGCCGCCCCGCACCATTTCACCCCATCCGTTCAGCCGTGCCATGGCCGCCCCCGCCGGCACCGCTCCGCTCCATCCCGCCACGGCGGAGTCCGCGGCTACGTTGATCGCCATGCCCGCCCCCGTCGCCGGCACCGATCCGCTCCGCCCCGCCGCGGCGGAGTCCCTGCCCACGGCGTTCGCCCCGTCCGCACCCGCCATGTCGTTCGAGAAGGATCGGGCTTGCCTGCGCAGGGCCGCGGCGTTCGCCCCTCCCGCGCCCGCCGCCGCCATGTCGTTGGAGAAGGACCGGGCTTGCCCGCGTGGGTCCCTGCCCGCCGCCGCATGATCGACGCCGGCCGCCTGCTCGCCGACCTGAAGCGCCTGCGGGCGGACCTCGAAGACGACCTGCGCGTCCGGTGCGAGGAGCACCCGGACCTCGACCGCCCGCTGCGCGACGAGTACGACGCGGCGCACGCGGCCGGGCGGACCGCGCAGCCGTACGCGGTCTGGCGCGACGCGCGCCTGACGCAGATCGCCGCCGCGTGGCTGCTCGGCTGCGTCTTCGTCCGCTTCCTCGAAGACAACCGCCTCGTCGACCCGCCGCGCCTCTCCGGCCCCGGCGACCGCCGCCGGCGGGCGCTCGACGAGCACACCCTCTACTTCCGCGCCCATCCGACCGACACCGACCGCGAATACCTGCTGCACGTCTTCCGGGAGGTCGCCGCGGTCCCGGCCGCCGCGCCGCTGTTCGACCCCGGCCACAACCCGATCGGGACGCTCGACCCGTCCGCGGACGCGGCGCGCCGGACGCTGCGTCCGTCGGGCGACGCGGCGGCGCGCCTGCTCGGGCTGTGGCAGCGGATCGACCCGGACGCGGGCGGCCTCGCGCACGACTTCACCGACCCGGAGCGGGACACGCGCTTCCTCGGCGACCTCTACCAGGACCTCTCCGACGAGGCCCGCAAGCGGTTCGCGCTGCTCCAGACGCCCGCGTTCGTCGAAGAGTTCATACTCGACCGCACGCTGACGCCGGCCGTCGAGGAGTTCGGCTTCCGCGACGTGTGCCTGATCGATCCCGCCTGCGGGTCGGGGCACTTCCTGCTCGGCGCCTTCCGGCGGCTGGACGCGCGGTGGGCGCGGGACGAGCCGGGGACGAATCCGCGCGAGCGGGCGCGCCGGGTGCTGGCGCAGATCGCGGGCGTCGACCTGAACCCGTTCGCCGTTGCCGTCGCCCGCTTCCGGCTGCTGGTCGCCGCGCTGGGGGCGTCGGGGGTGGAGCGGCTCGCCGACGCGCCCGCCTTCGACGTCCGGGTGGCCGCCGGCGACGCCCTGCTGCACGGCCCGCGCCCCGGCCTGGAGGGCGCGCGGAAGCGCTACCTCGAAGCGGCGCCGGGGCCGCCCGCGCCGGGTGCGGACGGGACCGCCGCGGCCGGACCCGCCGCCGCCGCCGGCGACGCCAACGCGCGGATGACCGTCGCGCCGGGCGCGGACGGGGCCGCCGCGGCCGGTGCGCCGGACGCCGTCTTCGACGATCCGCTGGCACACGTCTACCGCACGGAGGACGCCGGGGCGCTGCGCGCCATCCTCGGCGGGCGCTACCACGCGGTGGTCGGCAACCCGCCCTACGTCACGCCGAAGGACCCGGCCATCAACCGGGCGTACCGCGAGCGCTTCGACTCGTGCCACGGCAAGTATTCGCTGGCCGCGCCGTTCACCGAGCGCTTCTTCGACCTCGCCTTCGCGCCGCCGGCGGGCGCGGCGGAACCGGCCGGCTTCGTCGGCATGATCACCGCCAACTCGTTCATGAAGCGGGAGTTCGGCCGCAAGCTGATCGGGCGCGTCCTGCCGCGCCGGGACCTGACCCACGTCGTGGACACGTCCGGCGCCTACGTCCCCGGCCACGGGACGCCGACGGTGATCCTGTTCGGGCGCCCGCGCCCGCCGGTCGCCGGGACCGTGCGCACGGTGATGGGCGTCCGCGGCGAGCCGTCCACGCCGGAGGACCCGGCCGCGGGCCTCGTCTGGTCGGCGATCGTCGCGCAGATCGACCGGCCGGGGTCGGAGAGCGCGTTCGTGAGCGTCGCCGACGTGCCGCGGGCGCGGTTCGCGCGGCACCCGTGGAGCCTCGGCGGGGGCGGGGCGGCGGAGTTGAAGGAACTGATCGACAAGGCGGGCGCCGGCGCGGCGGGCGGCGCGGGCGGAACGATGCTCCCGGTGGCGGGCAGCGGCAGCGCGGCACCCGGCGGCGCCGGCGTTGCAGGCGTGGCGGGCGTGGCGGGCGGAACGACGCTCGCCGCGGCGGGCAGCGATGGCGCGAAACTCGGCGTTGCGGGCGCTGCGGGCAGAACGGCGCCAAGCGGAAGACGGCGAGGATCGCCCGCTGCCGACGGCGCGGGCGATGCGGTCGTCGCTGGTGGAGCGACGCTTCCGGCGGCGGGCAGCGACAGCGCGGTACTCGGCGGCGCGGGCGCTACGGGCGCGTCGGGTGGAACCACGCTCGGCGGAAGGCGGCGAGGACCGTCCGCTGCCGACGGCGCGGGCGCTGCGGGCGCCGCGGATGGAACGGCACTCCTGGCGGCGGGCAGCGACGGCGCGGAACTCGGCGGCGCCGGCACCGCGGTCGCGGCTGGCGGGACGACGCTCCCGGCGGCGGGCAGTGCTGGCGCGGCACCCGGCGGCACGGGCGTTGCGGTCGCCGCGGGTAAGGAAGGTATTCAGGCGGACAGGATGGTGCTCGGGACGTTGGCGGAGAGTATCGGAATAGCCGTGGCTACCGGAGAGGATGATCTGTTCGTGTTTCCCGATCGCGCGTCCATGGACAGGCTGCGAATCGAATCGGCCATGCCGCTCTTGACGGGCGACAGGATTCGTGATTGGTGTCAGGAAAGATCGAACCTCTCGATCTTCGTATATGACGAAAATTTCAAGGTCCAACCCCTCGATGTTCTCCCTGAAACCGGTAGTCTCCTCTGGCGGTTCAAGACGATGCTGTCAAGGCGACGCCCGTTCGGTATACCGATCATCGAACGCGGTCTTGCCTGGTACGAATGGCAAGAGCTGTACAAGAAGAAACTCCGGACGCCGCTCTCCATCGCCTTCGCGGACATCAGCACGCACAACCACTTCGTGCTGGACCGCGGCGGCAAAGTCTTCAACCGCACTGCGCCGGTGATCAATTTGCCGGCGGAGGCCACCGAGGACGACCACCTCGGACTCGTCGGCCTGCTGAACAGCTCGACCGCGTGCTTCTGGATGAAACAGGTGTTTCACAAGAAGGGATTGGGCGAGAATTGGGAGCCGCGATACGCGCACGACGGCACGAAGCTGAAACAATTTCCGGTCCCCGCCGAACGCCCGCTCGCCCTCGCCCGCGCCCTCGACGACCTGGCCCGGGAGCGCGCCGACCTCCTCCCCGCCGCGATCGCCGCCCGCGGCGCGCCGACGGCCGACGCCCTGCGCGACGCCCGCGCCCGCGCCAGCGCGATCCGCGAGCGGATGATCGCGCTGCAGGAGGAGCTCGACTGGCGCTGTTACCACCTCTACGGCGTCACCGGCGACGACCTCTGCCTGCCGGCGGGCGCCCGCGCCGGCGCCGACCCGGCCGACGGCATCCTGTCGACGGCCGGCCCGCCAGCGGATGCGGGCGGATCTCCCGGCGCCTGGACCGCCCCGCCGACCGAACCGGTCCCGCTGCCGCCCGCGCAGGCGGACCCTCGGCGCCGTGCGCAGCAGGCAGATGAAGGTTCCGCCGCCGCCCGCGCGGCCGGACCATTCGGGGATCCGGACTGGAGCGAGACGCGGCGCCGCGAAGAGCGTCCCGCGGCCGCTACCCGGGCAGACGGACCGTCCGCGGGCGGCGGCGACGACCCGTACCTGCCCGCGGCCGCCGGCCGGGAGGTTCCGGACGTCCCCGCCGTCCGCCTCGGCGAGCGCGCCTTCGAGATCGTCCTCGCCCGCAAGTGCGCGGCGGGGGAAGTGGAGACGAAGTGGTTCGAGCGGCACGGCGCGGCGCCGGTCCCCGCCGTCCCGGACCGCTGGCCGGCGGCGTACCGCGCCCTGGTCGAGCGGCGCATCGCGGCCATCGAAGCGCAGCCCGCCCTCGCCCTGATCGAGCAGCCGGCCCACAAGCGCCGCTGGAGCGACGAGCCGTGGGAAGCGCAGCAGGAGCGGGCGCTGCGCGGCTGGCTGCTCGACCGGCTGGAGGCGCCCGCGCATTGGGCGGAGCCGCGCCTGACGACCGCCGCCGCGCTCGCCGACCGGATGCGCGAGGACGACGCGTTCCTGGCGGTCGCGGCGCTGCACGCCGAGCGGATCGACTTCGACGTGACCCGGCTCGTCGCCGACCTGGTGGAGGGCGCGAGCGTCCCGCTGCTGCCCGCGGTGCGCTGCACGCCGTCCGGGTTGCGCAAGCGGGCGGCGTGGGAGCGGACGTGGGACCTCCAGCGGCGGGAGGACGCCCTCGACGCGCGGACGGCCCTCCCGCCCGCCGACCCGGCGCGCCTGACGCCGGAGCGGGCCGCGGCGGCGAAGGCGCGCGACGTGGGCGCGATACCGGTCCCGCCCCGCTACGCCGCGGCCGACTTCCGCCGGGCCGCGTGGTGGCGGCTGCGCGGCAAGCTCGACGTGCCGAAGGAGCGCTTCTTCAGCCTGCCCGGCTGCGCGCGCGACGCCGACCCGTCGCTGCTCGTCGGCTGGGCCGGCTGGAACGCGCTGGCGCGGAGCCGCGCGGTGGCGGCGTGGCTCATCGCACGCAAGGAGCAGGACGGCTGGCCGGCGGCGCGCCTGCTGCCGCTGCTCGCCGCCCTCCGCGAGCTGCTGCCGTGGGTGCGGCAGCGCCACAACGCGCCCGACCCGGACTACGGCGTCGGCATGGGCGACTACTTCGCGGGGTTCCTCGACGAGGAGGCGCGGGCGCTCGGCCTCTCGGACGACGCCATCCGCGGGTGGGCGCCGGCCGATACCCGGCGGCGCGGGGGCCGGCGGAAGGCGGCGCGGTAACCGCTCGGGGTTCGGCGGGATGGAATGGCAACTGAAAAAGGGACCCTGCGGCCACGTGAAAAGGGACCCCCCGGTTTCCGTCAACAGGTCAATCGATGGCCTTCTGGGATGGGGAAGGACTTGATCTCTTCCCCCGGTCGCGTCACACTCGTTTCGTACACCCCGGGTCCGCCTCTGCCTTCGGGTATGCGCCCGGGGTTTTGCTTTCGCCCGCCGGGGCGTGGCGGCTCTACCTCGCCCACTCACGCGCCTGCTTTCTCATCTCCTCGCGGGTCAGTCCCAGGATCTCCGCGGCGCGCCCGAGCGAGATGCGCTGTTCTTCGACCGCCCGCCGCACGAGCCGCGGCAGGCGGTCCTCCGGGAAATCGTGCCGGGAAAGCCCCGCGGGTTCTCCCGGGGTGACCAGCTCGCCGACCGGCGCGGCGAGGGCCGCCGCCAGATCGGAGAGGGTCCGCGCCCGCGGCACGACCGTCCCGCGCTCGATCTTTCCGAGCGCCATCCGCGAGATGCCGGCCCTGGCGGCAAGCTGATCCTGCGTCAGTCGCCGCTCCAGACGCAGCCGGGCGATGTTGGCGGCGATGCGGGCGGCGTCGGCCATCGGTGCCTCCCTCGTTGACGGCGCCGCCACGATAGCATCATTTCTACAACTTTTGGAATTGGTAAATCATCTGCCGACGACGAAACACGGGCGCCCGGCCTGTCCACCCGACGCTCGACTCCGGCGCGGTTCGACATGCTGCCGGCTGGCGGGGACGGCGGTCTGCCGTGCGTCACCGGCGGCACTTGGCGATGAGCGCGCGCACGTCACGGCCATTCGCGCCGGCGGTGGCGCTCGTACTGCAGGCCATCGAGGTTGCGGTCTCGCCAGAGGCCGAAAACGTCGTCGCCGTCGCGCACGTGCCGCGCATCCAGGTAGTCGGCGACGGCGCGGCGGATGACCTCGGCGCGGGACACACCCTCGCGCCGGCAGACGTCGGCCAGTTGCCGCAACTGCTCCTCGGGAAGTTCTATGACCGTCCGCATGGCATGTGACGTCGGCGTATGGTGACGAAATCGTATGTTCCGGGGGCGCCGGGCGGCAAGCCGCTGGAGCGCGGTGGTGGTGGTGGTGGCGGCGGTGGTGGTCACGTTGATCGTGACGCTGATCGGGCAGCGCATCGACGACACCAACCGGCGCATCGACGATGCGAACCGGCAGTTCGAGGCGAGCCGGGAGGCCATCGAAGCGAACCGGCGGGCCATCGAGGCCAACCGGGAAGCCATCGAAGCCAACGGGCGGCGCATCGACGAGCGGTTCGACGCGCTGCAGGCCCTGATCCTTGAAGCGCTCGAAGCGCGCCGCGCACAGGCCGACTAGCCGCGGCGTCGGCGTCGTGCCATAGCCTTTCGAATGTCGCGGGCAACCTCCTCGACCTCCCGCGCCACCCGCGACTCGATTCCGAGCTCCCGTTCCAACGCTACCAGGAGAGGCTGCAGCAGCGTTGCGGAACGCGACCCCGCGATCAGATCGTGCATGCGCTCCGGCCCGAGCTTGACGCTGAGGTTCACGAGGGCTTCGATAGCCCCCCCGGGCAGCGTGTCGAGTTCCGGGAGGATCGCGAGACTCGCCCCGACGTCCTGCTCGCCCGCCGATCGGTCCCCTTCCGCAAGAGCCGCTGCCGCCCGAATCAGATGGCCGAGCCAGCGGTGCCGCCACTTGGCGCCGCACCGATCGAGCAACTGGTCAACGGTCTGGATGGCTGCCTTGAACTGCTGGCCTGCGACCTCCAGATGTCCCTTGAAGAGGCGAGCATCTGCAACAATCTCGACTAGGCCCGGCGCCCGACTCGTCCCGAAGCGGCGCACCACCTCGTTATACGCCGCCAGCGCATCATCCGGTCGTTGCAAGGTGTCGAGGGCGAGTCCCTTGTTGATGAGTGCGTTCGCGACCATATCCTGAAGAGCAGGCGTTTCGCTCATCTCAAGGCGGAGCACCTCGTCGCACACTGCCACCGCATCATCCGGTCGTTGCAAGGCACGCAAGGCACTCATTTTGTTTACGAGTGCCTTCGCGACTGCTTCCTGAAGAACCGGCGTTTCGCTTTTTCCGAACCGGCACACCATTTCGTCGCACGCTGCCACCGTATCATCCGGCCGCTGCAAGGCAAAGGAGATAACCCCTTTGTTGAAGAGCGCCATCGAGACATTTTCCTGAAGAACCGGCGTTTCGCTCGTTCCGAAGCGACGCACCACATCGTCGCAGGCGGCTATCGCGTCGTCCGGCCGCTGCAGATTGTGCAGTATGGCCCCCTTGTTGACGAGTGCCTTTGCGACCCACTCCTGAATAGCGGGATCCTCGCTCTCTCCGAACAAAAGCACCATTTCCTCACACGCGGCCAGGGTCTTCTCGTCAGGCGTTTCCGATTCGGACAGTATGATCCTCGTCTTGCAGAGCTTCTCGGCCGCCCGCCGAAATTCCGCGGGCATCTTCTTCTTCATCGACTCCATCAACCGTGCAAATGCGGTTTGGTGGAGCGCCTGCGTCTCCGGGTCCGGGCGAACGATATCGCTGACCATGCGCGCGCCGATGTCCATCAATTCACGCGGCGAATAGTACGACTCCATGAAACGGACAAGGGCTTCGACGAGATGGTCCGGTCCACGCCGGCGGCGCAGCAGGTAGTAGATGTTGTACAAGCGCTCGGTCAGGTAGTACCGCTTGCGTCTGGCGCTGCCGCCCGCTACCTGGACCACGCCGCGCTCGCCGAGACGTGCGAGCTGGGCGCTGCACTGGCTGGGGTCGAGCCGGGCGTGCTCCGCGACTTCCCGCGCGGCGGCCGGCTTCCACAGCGCGGCGAGCGCGAGATAGACGCGGCGTTCCTGCGCGGGGAGCGATTCGAGATGGTTCTTGAAGTATTCCGTGTGATCGTCGACCAGATCGAGCAGATCGGCCATCAGCTCCCGGAACGACCGCCCGGCGCCGAAGCGGGCGACGATCGCGATCAACCGCGGACTGCCGCCGGTGAGGATTTCCAGCGAACGCACCGTTTCGCGCGCGACGGGGCGGTCGGCCGCCGCTTCCCAGAGCACGGCGCACTGGTCCGTGTCGAGCGGGCGCAGCGTGCGGACTACGAAAAGGTCGTACAGGGCGCGGTCCGGGCTGTCGATCTCGTCGAAGCGGCTGGTCGCGCTCGCGAACAGGATGATTCGCGGTTCGGTCTGCAGGACCTTCCGCAGCCGCCAGCCCGCGTCCCGGTCCGCCATGTCCCTGAACAGCATGTTCAGGTTCTCGACCAGCAGCAGGAGCCGCTGGCCGCGCCGGTCCGCGAAATCCAGCAGCGCGCCGAGACAGCGTTCGCCCAGATCCCGGTCGTCGCGGATGGCGCGCAGCTCGCCGACGGTGCGGTCGAGGTCGGCCTCGTCTTCCCGATACGGCGCCGCCTGGGCGGCCAGGTGCGTCAGGCACTCCAGCCAGAACTCTCCCGCGGAGGAGACCTCGTAGCTCTCTTCCGGGAAGACGACCGGGAAGCAGTGCGCGGCCAGCGCGGCGTCCCGGCGCGCCTCGGCCGCGACGCGCAGCAGCAGGCTCGTCTTCCCGCTGCCGCGCGGACCGATCACGATCTGGTGCGGATTCGAAGCTCCGGTGCACTCGCGCAGGTTCTCGACGAGCATTTCGAACTCCGTCGTTCGTACGCAGAACGACGCCACCAGCTCGTCGTCGGTGAGGAAACCGGGGTTGTACTTGCGAATGGAAACGGCCATCGCGTCACGCTCCGGACCGCGGCACGCGCTTCTCGACGGAAACGAAGTGCCGTCCGTGGCGGGCGCGCCACCAGTCTTCCAGCAGCCCCGACACGAAGCGGTAGCCGTCCTGCTGCGCTTCCAGATACCCGTCGTGCTCGAGCACGCGGAGCACGTCTTCGATCGGGACCGTGCCGGCCGCCCGGTTCCGGAAGTAGTCGCGGTACCGATCGATGGCGCCGTGCTTCAGTACGCCGCGGTTCGCCGCCGCTTCGGTCAGCAGGTCGAGCGCGTCGCGACAGCCCTCCGGTCCGAGGACCAGCTTCAGCCGGCTCTCGTAGTGGTCCATGTCCGCCTGTCCGCGCACGCCGAGCATTTCGGCCGTGTAGACGCGCGCGACGTCGGCGGGCGTTGCGCTCCGCGTGCCGGCCAGGCGCAGGTCTTCGTCCAGGCTGTCGAAGAAGCGCTGCACGTGGTGCGGCACCAGGCACCGCAGCCGGCGGCACATTTCCTGGCGCGCGGCGAGGGGCAGGTCGAGGCCGCGGCCTTCGGCGAGCGCGGCGAGACAGTCCAGGGCGGTCTGCTCGTTCCAGGGCTTCAGATCGAAGGGCGAGAAGATGTTCGCGTGGGCGCTGAGATTCGCCTGCCGCAGGATCGGTTCCAGGCCCACGCTGCCGGAGGCGATCAGGCATATTCTGCCCCGGTGTTCCTGGCCGTTCCGGCGCAACCAGCTCAGGAACTCGTCGACGGCCCGCTTCCCCTCCGGTGTGATGCGGTAGTCGTCGTCCTTCAGCATCCGGTTGACGAGGATCGGCAACTCGTCGATCGCCAGCACGACCGGCCGATCGCTCTCGGCCAGAGCGGCGAAGACCTCGTCGCCTTTCTGCCGCCAGCTTCCGGCGTCGATTCCCGCCCGCAGCTTCACGCGCACCTCGGCGACGGACACCGTCTCGATCCGCTCGCCGACGTTGGCGAACAGGGACTTGATTCGGGACCACGCGCGCTGCGCAGGCTGCGACTGAAACGCGATCTCCGCAACGGCGTCCGCCGCGGAGCCGGCGTCTTCCAGATCGACGAACACCGTCTGGAAGTCGCCGTCGGCCGACAGGCGGCGCAGCAACTCCCGCACCAGACTCGTCTTGCCCATCCGCCGTTGCGCGGTCAGCAGCGTGTGGGTCCCGTTGCGCACCCGGTCCGCGAGCAGGTCGAGCTCGGCCTGCCGGTCGAAGAAGCGCTCTCCCTCGACCCAGTTCGACCCTGCCTTTTTCAACCCCGCCATGGCTGGCCTCCCAACAACACTGCTGCCATCGATTCCGTTGCCATCGATTCCGTTGCCATCGATTCCGTTGCTATCGATTCCGTTGCTATCGATTCCGTTGCCATCGATTCCGTTGCCATCGATTCCGTTGCCATCGATTCCGTTGCTATCGATTCCGTTGCTATCGATTCCGTTGCCATCGATTCCGTTGCCATCGATTTTGATGGCAAACGAATGAGGAAGTCAAGCCGCGCGGCGCGTCCCTCCTCGGGACCGCGCCGGTCCGTTCCCCGGGATGCGGTCCAGCCCGGTGATGCGGACCGGCTCGACGTCCGGTCGGGCGTCGATGCCGCTCCCGGGCCGGACGGGTAGAATGGCGCCGGCATCAGGAACCCGTGACCAGGACCGACCGGCGGCTGCCGACCCGCGTCGTGCTGCGCAACTGCAAGAGCATCGTCTCGACCGCCGAAGGCCGCGGAGAGACGCCGGCATGACGCTGCTGCGCGACCTGATCGACGTCCCCGAGCGGGTCCACCGCGACGACTTCGTCCTGCGCCTGTCGGAGGGGGTGGACCGGCCGGAGGAGACGCTTCGCGACTACGTGGTGACGCCGCAGCTCGCCGGCGCCTTCGACCGGGCGCTCCACCTGATCCGGGCCGCGCTCGACTCCGGATCGAGCAAGGCGGCGTACCTGCACGGGAGCTTCGGCAGCGGCAAGAGCCACTTCATGGCGGTGCTGCACCTGCTGCTCCAGCAGCACCCGGCGGCCCGCGCCGCCGAGGGGCTCGAAGCGGTCGTCACCCGCCACGACGACTGGCTCGCGGGCCGCCGGTTCCTTCTGGTGCCGTACCACCTGATCGGCCAGCCGAGCTTCGAGGCGGCGGTGCTGGGGGGCTACGCCGCCCGGGTCGCCGCGCTCCATCCGGACGCGCCGGCGCCGGGCGTCTACCGGGCGGAAGGGCTGTTCGCGGACGCCCGCCGCCTGCGCGCGCAGCTCGGCGACGAGGCCTTCTTCGCGCAGCTCGACGGCGCCGGGCGGCCCGCCGGCGCCGGCGGCGGCTGGGGCGATCTGGCCGGGCGGTGGGACGCGGCGGGCTTCGAGGCGGCGCTCGCGGCGCCGGGGGACGCCGAGGCGCGCGGCCGGCTGGTCGGGGCGCTGGTCGACGCCTTCTTCCGGAGCTACCGCGACGTGGTGCGGGGGAGCGGGGCGGCGTTCGTGCCGCTCGACGACGGGCTGGCGGTCATGGCCCGGCACGCGCGCGATCTCGGCTACGACGGGCTGGTGCTCTTTCTGGACGAGCTGATCCTGTGGCTCGCCACCCACGCCGCCGACCTGGCGTTCCTGAACGCCGAGGGTCCGAAGGTGTCGAAGCTGGTGGAGGCGGAGGCGGCCGGCCGGCCGATCCCGATCGTCAGCTTCGTGGCGCGGCAGCGCGACCTGCGGGAGCTGGTGGGGGAGCAGGTGACGGGGGCCGAGCAGCTCGGCTTCGCCGACGTCCTGCAGTGGTGGGAGGCGCGCTTCGAGCGGATCGTGCTGGAGGACCGCAACCTGCCGGAGATCGCCGCCCGGCGGCTGCTCCGCCCGCGCAGCGACGCGGCGCGCGAGGCCGTCGACCGCGCCTGGGCCGACACGGAGCGGGTCCGGCGGGAGGTGTTCGAGACGCTGCTGACGCCGCGCGCCGACCGCGCCACGTTCCGGCGGGTGTATCCCTTCAGCCCGGCGCTGGTGGAGACCCTGATCGCTGTTTCCGGGCTCCTGCAGCGGGAGCGGACCGCCCTGAAGGTGATGCTGCAACTGCTGGTGGAGCGGCGGGAGACGCTCGCCCTGGGGGAGATCGTCCCGGTGGGCGATCTGTTCGACGCGATCGCCGAGGGGGACGAGCCGTTCACCGAGGGGATGCGGCACCACTTCGAGCACGCCCGCGGCCTCTACCGGCGGAAGCTGCTGCCGCTGATCGAGCGCCAGCGCGGCGTCACGAAGGCGGAGGCGGCGGAGCGGCCCCCGGACGACGGCGCGGCGCGCGCCTTCCGCGCCGACGACCGCCTCGTCAAGACGCTGCTGCTCGCGGCGCTGACGCCGGAGGTGGAGGTGCTGAAGCACCTGACCGCGACCCGGCTGGCGGCGCTCAACCACGGGTCGATCCGGACGCCGATCGAGGGGCGGGAAGGGCAGGAGGCGCTACGCCGCTGCCGCGCGTGGGCGGCCGAGGCCGGCGAGGTCCGGATCGGCGACGATCCGGCCGATCCGACCATCGCGCTGCAGCTTTCGGCCGTCGACACCGAGGGGATCCTCGCCAACGCGGACCGCCACGACAACTCCGGGAACCGCCGGCGCAAGGTCCGCGAGGTCCTGTTCGCCGAGCTGGGCGTCGAAGACCGCAACGAGCTGCTGCTGCGCCACGCGATCGAGTGGCGCGGCGTCGAGCGCGGCTTCGAGCTGATCGTCGCCAACGTGCGGGAACTGCCGGACGAGTCGCTGGCGACGCGGGGCGACGGCCGGAAGGTGATCGTCGACTTCCCCTTCGACGAGCCGGGCCGCACCCCGGCCGACGACGCCGCCCGCCTGGACGCCTGGCGCGAACGCGGGGACCGGGCGCGGACGCTGGTCTGGCTGCCGTCCTTCCTGAGCGCGGCGGCCCAGCGCGATCTCGGCACGCTGGTGAAGATCGACCACCTGCTGGCGGGTGAGCGGCTGCGCGACCACGCGGCGCACCTGTCGCCGGTGGACCGGGCGTCGGCGCGCGAGATCCTGCGGAGCCGGCAGAACCAGCTCCGGCAGCGTCTGGCGCGCCATCTGGAGGAGGCCTACGGCGTGGAGACGCCCGCGTCCGGATCGGTCGAGCCGGGCCACGCCCCGGCGGCGCGTTTCCGGTCGCTCGATCCGGCGTTCGATCCCCGGCCGCCGGCGCGGGCGAACCTGCGCGAGGCGTTCGCGGACCTGCTCGGCCAGATGTGCGCCAGCCAGTACCCGGGGTGTCCGGAGTTCGGCGCTCCGCTCCGGCCCGCCGCCCTGCGACGGGTGCACGAGCAGGTGTCGCGGGCGGTGCAGGCGCCCGAAGGGCGGGTCGCCGTCGACAAGCCGCTCCGCCCCCTGATGACGCAGATCGCCGTCCCCTTGCGGCTCGGCGAGATGGGGGAGACCCACTTCGTCATCGGCCGCCACTGGTTCGCCTGCTTCGACCGTCTGGACGAGCCGCTGACGGTGGCGAAGCTGCGCGCGGCGATCGACGAACCGCGGCGGACGGGGCTGCCGGACGCGGCGCGCAACCTCGTCCTGCTGGTGTACGCGGATCAGGCGAACCTCGCGTTCCGGCGGCACGGGGGGCCGTGGCGGGCGTCGCTCGACGACCTGCCGGACGACCTGGAGCTGCGCGCGGAGGAGCTGCCGGCGCCCGACGTCTGGGAACGGGCCGTGGACTGCGCCGGGCGCGTGTTCGGGGTGGCGGCGTCGCCGCTCCGCAACGCGCGCAACGCGGGCGCGCTCGCCGACGCGCTCGACGAAGTCGCGGCGCGCGCCGGCGACTGCGACGCGCTGGCCGCGCGGCTGGCGGACGTGACCGCGGAACTCGCCGTCGCCGGGACCGACGCCCGCCGCCTCCGCACGGCGCGCGCGACCGCCGCCCTCGTCCGCTCGCTGGGCGCCCGGCGCGGGGCGGCGCGGGTCGCCGCGCTGGCGGAGGTCGAGGCGGAGACGTCCTGCGAGGCGATGGCCAGGAGCTTCCGCGGGGCGCAGCAGATGCGGGAGGCGCTCGACCGGACCAAGTGGGCGCTCTTCGCATCGATCGCGCGGCTGACGGACGCCCGCGCGGACGCCGCGCAACGTCTCCGGCGGGAGCTGGCCGAGGCGGTGGCCGCGGACGAATACGTGGCGCCGCTCGCTCAGCGGCTCCCGGCGCTCGAAGACCGGGCGATCGCCCTGCTGTCCGCTCCGCCGGCGCCGGTTCCTCCGCCGGAACCGCGGACACCCCCGCCGCCCGCGCCGCCGGGCGGTCCGCCGCCGGTGACGCCGGCGCCGGATCCCGGCGTCGCGCCGCCGCGGCGCACGTCGGACAGGAACGCGCCGTCCGCACGGGAGTACCCCCCGCACCCCGTTGCAGGCGGCGTGCCCGATCGCCCGCCGGACGGAAGCGTGGCGGTCGCGCCGGAAGGCGCCCGCGAGGAGCTGGATCTCGATCGGCTGCGGACCGTGACGGCGGGTCTGGAGGCGCTGCTCGCCCGCGACCCCGCCGCGCGGATCCGGATCAGCTGGAAGGTCCGGGGCGGGGAGAATCCGTGACCCCGGCGCCGTCCGCGGCGCAGGTGCGCGCGCAGGCGCAGGCGGTCCGCGACCGCTACCCGGAGGCGCGCGTCATCGGGATCCAGGCGCCGGCGTGCGGCGGTCCGTTGCCGGCGGTCCGCCTCGGCGCGGACCGCGCGCCGCTCGTCCGTTGCGACTCGGTCCTCGCCCTGCGCGAACGGCTCGTGGACCTGCCGGCCGGCGGTCCCCCGCTGGTCGTGCTCACCGGCCTGCCGCGGGACGAGCTGGGCGCCGACCTGCTGGCGCGGCTCGCCGGCGGGAAGCTGTTCCGGATCGATCCCTGGCAACTGGTGAAGGCGCGCTGCGGAGCGCGCGCCGTCGACCCGCGTCTGGTCGAGCGCGGGGAAGAGCAGTCCTGGATCGCGCGGGCGCTCCTCGACACGGAGCCGGAGGCGGGCTACCCCCGCGCGCCGAGCGGGTTCCTGGCGGCGGAGACCGTCTGGCGCCATCTGTTCGAGACGCTCGCCGGCATCCCGCGGGGCGAGCGGGACCCGGACGCGTTGCTCGCGTGGGCGCTGGCGGGGACGCCGCGGGAGACCCTGGCGGCGCTGCCGGAGGAGACGCGGGCGGGACTGGCCGCCGCCGTCGAGGCCGGCGCCGGCCGGACGGCCCGCGTGCTGTTCGAGACGGCGGGCCGGATCGGCCGCGAAGCGGTCTCCGTCGGACTCGTGGCGGGCGTTCTGTTCGAGGCCGGGGGCGACGAACGGGCCGCGAAGGCGCGCGGCAAGCTCGAAGCGCGGCTCGGACTCGAGGAGCTGGACGCGGCGCTCGCGGGCCGGTGGACCGCCGCCGCCGCGCGGGTGCTGCGGCGCTGCCGGGCGCGCACCGGGGATCCGCCCGCGGCGCCGGCCGCCGTCCCGGCGGTGCTCGCCGGCGCCGATGCGCTGCTGCGGGAGCTGGGCGCCGGGGAACTGGCGTGGCGCAGCGCGATGCTGCCGGCGTCCCTCGATCAGCGTCTGGCCCGGTTCGCGCGGGAGCTGGCCGGGTTCGTCGACGGCGGCGCGGCCGGGGTTCCGGACTCGTTGCGCGCCGCGGGCCTCGAGGTGCTGGAGCACCGGCTCGCCGCGGACGACGCGCGGCGCACCGCGGGCGTCGAGATGGCCCTGCGGCTGGCGGGCTGGCTGGCGCGGCGCCGCCGCGCCGGGGCGGGCCCGCCGCGCGGGTTCGGCGCGGCCGCCCGCGCGTACCGCGCCGAGGGGAGCTTCGTCGACCAGGCGCGCGCGCGCCTCTGGGACGGCGACGCTTCGCCGCCGCTCGCGGACGCCTGCGCCCGGCTGGCGCGGCGCGCGGACGAGGCCCGGCAGGAAGAGAACCGCGCGTTCGGCGCGCTGCTGGCGTCCTGGCCGGGGACCGGCGCGCACGACCGCGATCTGCTCGGGGTGGAAGAAGTCCTGGCGCGCCGGGTCGCGCCGCTCGCGAAAGTCCATCCGGTGCTGGTGCTGGTCGTCGACGCGATGAGCCTGCCGGTCTTCCGGGAGCTGGAGCACGATCTGGCGCGGCGCGGCTGGGTCGAGCTCCTGGCGGACGACGCGCCGGCCGGCGACGCGGCGCCGGCGCGGCCGACGGTGATCGCCGCCCTGCCCACGGTGACCGAGGTCTCCCGCACCAGCCTGCTGTGCGGCCGGATCACGTCCGGGAACGCGGCGACCGAGAAGGCGGGCTTCGCCGGGCACGCGGGCCTCCGCGCGGCGGGCGGAGCGCAGGCGCCGCCGGTGCTGTTCCACAAGGGCGACCTGCGGGAAGCGGGCGCCGCGGGCCTCGCGACGGGCGTGGGCGCGGCGCTCGCGGACCCCGGCCAGCGGGTCGTCGGCGTGGTGATCAACGCCGTCGACGACCACCTGGCCAAGGGCGATCAGGTGCGCGTCCCCTGGACCGCCGGCCACGTCCGCCCGGTCGAGGAACTGCTGGAGCGCTGCCGCGCCGGCGGGCGCGCCGTCGTGCTGGTGAGCGACCACGGGCACGTGATCGAGCGGGAGACGGAAATGCGCGCCGGGGACGGCCCGGAACGCTGGCGGGAGGCGGCCGGCCCGCCCGCCGCCGACGAGGTGCTGATCTCGGGGCCGCGCGTCGTCGCCCCCGGCCGGCGTCTGCTGGCGCCGTGGAGCGAGCGCGTCCGCTTCGGCATGAAGAAGAACGGCTACCACGGCGGCGCGGCGCTGCAGGAGGTGGTGCTGCCGCTCGGCGTCTTCGCGCCCCCGGACGCCGTGGCGCGCGTCGCCGGCTGGCGCGAGGTCCGCCCCGAGGCCCCCGGCTGGTGGGACTGGCGGAGCGAACCGCTTCCGGCGTCCGCCGCCGCTGCGCCCGCGTCCGTGTCGCCGCCCCGGAGGTCGGTGGCGGAGGGGGAACCGCTTCCGGCGTCCGCCGCCGCTGTGCCGGATCCGGCGCCGGCGCTCCACGATCACGTCGTTGGCCGACCGCCCCACCGCGTTCATGCCGCCGTTGCGCCGGATCCGGCGCCGGCGCTCCACCCGGGGCCCGGGCCGGCGCGCCGCGCGGCCCGCCCGGGCGAGACCGGCGACCTGTTCGCCCTGCCGGAGCCGGAGCCTCCGCTGTCCCCGTCGGCGCCATCCCCGTCGGCGCCGAGTCGAGGAACCTGGATCGATCGGCTCTTCGCCACCGAGCAGTTCGCGGCGCAACGCCGGCGGGCGGCCCGCGCCGCGTTGTCCGACGAGCGAATCCGAATCATCCTGACCGCGCTCGACGCACGGGGCGGCACGCTGACCCGGGCCGCGCTGGGCACGATCCTCGGCGTGCCCGCCTTCCGGCTCGACGGCATCCTCTCCGCCCTGCGGCGGATCCTGAACGTCGACGGCTACGACGTGCTCGCCGTCGACGACGCGTCCGAGAGCGTCACCCTGAACCGCGGCCTGCTCCTCGTCCAGTTCGACGTCGACAGGAACCGGACGTAGCCCGCGACGGCGAGAGCCGTCGGAATCGAATCCCCGGGATTCCAGGTGTGGAGACCGTCCCCGGTGTCTCCGCGCGGCCCGGAACGGCGGGCGCTATGATCGCCGGATGCCCGCTGCGTCGACGGCCGGCCGCGATGCGGACGCCGGGACCGCGACGAGTCCCCGGCGCCGCCGCGAGATCGTCGACGCGCTCCGCCGCGGCACCGTGCCGCGGCGCGGCCTGGAGGCCTTCGCGGTCGGCCTCGATCCGTTCGCGTCCGCGCTGGCGGACGAGCTGGCGGCGGTGGCGGCCGGCGGCGCGCAGTGCAAGGCGGTCCGCGGCGAGTACGGCAGCGGCAAGACGTTCTTCGTGCGCTGGCTGCAGGAGCGGGCGAAGCGGCAGGGATTCGCGGCGGCCGAGGTGCAGATCTCGGAGACCGAGACCCCGCTGCACCGGCTGGAGACGGTGTACCGGCGGCTCGTCGAGCGCCTTTCGACCGCGGACACCCACGAGGGCGCGCTCCGTTCGATCCTCGACAACTGGTTCTACGCGCTGGAGGAAGACGTCCTGGCCGAGGGGGGCGTCGGCGAGGGGGAGACCGACGCGCTGCTGGCGCGGACCGCCGATCTGCTGGAGCGGCGCCTCGCGGCGGTCGCCCGCCGCGCGCCCGCCTTCGCGACCGCGTTGCGGGCGTACCGGCAGGCCGCGGCCGCGGGCGAGCGCGCCACCGCCGAGGCGCTGCTGGCCTGGGTCGGCGGGCAGCCGAACGTCGGCGCGGCGGCCAAGCGGTACGCGGGGGTCAAGGGCGACCTGGACCACTTCGGCGCGCTCGGCTTCCTGCAGGGGTTGCTGGTCATCCTGCGCGACTCCGGCTTCGCCGGTCTCGTGGTGGTCCTCGACGAGGTGGAGACGCTGCAGCGCGTCCGGGGCGACGTGCGCGAGAAGAGCCTGAACGCCCTGCGGCAGTTGATCGACGAGATCGACGCCGGACGGTTCCCCGGCCTCTACCTCGTCGTCACCGGCACGCCCGCGTTCTTCGACGGACCGCAGGGCGTGCGGCGGCTGCCGCCTCTCGCGCAACGGCTCGACGCGGACTTCTCCGGGGACCCGCGCTTCGACAATCCGCGCGCGCCGCAGGTGCGGCTGCGGACCTTCGACCTGGACCGGCTGCGGGAGGTCGGCCGGCGGATCCGCGATCTGTACGCCGCGGGGGCGGCCGCGCCGGCGCGCGTCCGGGAGCGCGCCGGCGACCCGTACCTGGACGATCTCGCGCGGGCCGTCACCGGGGGCCTCGGCGGCCGGGTCGGCGTCGCCCCGCGCGTCTTCCTCAAGAAGCTGGTCCAGGACGTGCTGGACCGCATCGACCTGCACCCGGCGTTCGATCCGCGCCGCGACTACGCCCTCACCCTGGCCGACGGCGAGCTGACCGACGTCGAGCGCAACGCCCGCGCCGCATCGGAACCGCCGTCCTCGCCGCGCGCCGCCGCGCGCACGCCGGACGACGTCGAACTCGACCCGTGAGCCGTCCGTCCGCGTTCGACCGCCTGCACCCGGCCCTGCGGCACCACGTCGTCAACTCGCTCGGGTGGACCTCGCTCCGCCCGCTGCAGGAAGCGGCCGTCGGCCCGGTGCTCGACGGCGACCACGTCCTGCTGCTGGCGCCGACCGCTGGCGGCAAGACGGAGGCGGCGGTGTTCCCGCTGCTGTCGCGGATGCTCGGCGGCGGATGGCGCGGGCTGAGCGTGCTCTACGTCTGCCCGATCAAGGCGCTGCTGAACGACCTGGAGCCGCGGCTGCGCGCCTGCGCCGATCCGCTCGGGCGGCGGGTCGACCGCTGGCACGGCGACGTCGGCGCCGCCCGCCGGCGGCGGATCGTGCGGGAGCCGCCCGATCTGCTGCTGACCACGCCCGAGTCGATCGAGGTGCTGCTCGTCTCGAACCGGGCGGAGCCGCGCGTGCTGTTCCGGGATCTGCAGGCGGTGGTGGTCGACGAGCTGCACGCCTTCGCCGGCGACGACCGGGGCTGGCATCTGCTCGCGGTGCTGGAGCGGGTGGGCCGGCTGGCGGGCCGCGAGGTCCAGCGACTGGGGCTCTCGGCGACGATCGGCAACCCCGAGGCGCTGCTCGACTGGCTCGCTCCCGCGTCGTCCCGGCCGCGGCGGGTCGTCGCGCCGGAGGGCGGGACGTCGGCGCCGGCAGCCTTGCCGGTGGGGGGGAGCTCGCGATCGCCGCCGGAGCCGTCGGTCCACCTGGACTACGTCGGCAGTCTGCGGAACGCGGCGCGGGTGGTGGCGGCGCTCCACCGGGGCGAGAAACGCCTGGTGTTCTGCGACAGCCGCGGCCGGGTCGAGGCGCTCGCGGCGGCGCTCCGGGAAGCCGGGACGGAGACCTTCGTTTCCCACGGTTCGCTCGGCCTGGACGAACGCCGGCGCTCCGAGGAGGCGTTCGCCCAGGGGCGCGACTGCGTCATCGTCGCCACCAGCACGCTGGAACTCGGCCTCGACGTCGGCGACCTCGACCGCGTGATCCAGATCGACGCCCCGCCGACCGTCGCCGCGTTCCTGCAGCGGCTGGGCCGCACCGGCCGCCGCGCCGGCACGGCGCGGAACTGCCTGTTCCTGGCGACCGCCGACGACGGCTTCCTGCGCGCGGCGGGCCTGCTGCGGCTCTGGCGCGCCGGCTACGTCGAGCCGGTCGTCCCGCCGCCGGAGCCGTTTCACGTCTTCGCGCAGCAGATCCTGGCGCTCGTCCTCCAGGAAGGGCGCATCGGCCGCTCCACGTGGCGCGAGTGGCTGGGCGCGATGCCCGCCTTCCGTGCGATGGAGGGCGCGCGCCTCGACGACGTCCTCGAATTCATGCTGGCGCGGGGCATCCTGCACGAAGAGGCCGGGATGCTGGCGATGGGTCCGGAAGGCGAGCGCGTCTTCGGCCGGCGCCACTTCCTGGACCTCCTGTCGGTCTTTACCGGTGAACCCCTGTTCGCCGTGCGCCACGGGCGGACGGAGCTGGGACTCGTTCATCCGCTGTCGTTCCAGGTCCGGCGCGCCGGCCCGGTGGTCCTGCTGCTCGCGGGCCGCGGCTGGGAGGTGTCGCACGTCGACCGGGCCCGGCGGGTGGCGTACGTGCGGGCCACGACGAGGGAGCGGGGGCGGTCGTGCTGGATCGGGACGGGCGTTCCCCTCGGCTTCGCGCTCTGCCGCGCCATCCGGCGGGTTCTGGCCGACGGCGCGCCGGACGTCGAGCTGAGCCGGCGCGCCCGCGGCAGGCTGGCGAAGATCCGCGGGGACTTCGACTGGGTCGACGCCGCCGGCACCGCGGTCGTCCGGGACGCCGCCGGCGCAAGCCGCTGGTGGACGTTCGCCGGCCTGCGGGCCAATACGTCCCTGGGAGAGGCGCTCGGTCCGCTGCGCCGGCAAGGCGCCCGCGAGGAGAACCTGTCGATCCGGCTGCGGGACGGCGCCGGCGCCGACGACGTCAGGAGACGACTCGACGGCGAGGGCGCGGCGGCGGCGCGCGTCTTCCCGGTGACGGACGCGGCCGTCGAGTCGCTGAAGTTCTCCGCGTGCCTGCCGCCCGGGCTCGCTGGCCGCACCCTGCGGGCGCGCGGGACCGACGCCGAGGCGGTCGGCACGTGCCTGCGGGAGCCGGTGCGCCACGTCGTCCTGACGTGAAGCAACGCTTTCCGGCGGTCGCCGCCCGCCTGATTCCGGCCGGGACGCCGCTACGCGGTGCGGCTACGCCGTCGCGGTTTCGTCGCCCGCCTGGATTCCGGCCGGGGCGCCGATACGTGCGGTGCGGCTACGCCGTCGCGGTTTCGTCGCCCGCCTGGATTCCGGCCGGGACGCCGCTGCGCGCGGCGGCTACGCCGTCGCGGTTTCGGCGGCGCCCTGCTCGCGCACGCGGATGCTGGCGCGCCGGCGGCGGCGTACGATGCGGGCGACCGCCTCCCGGCGTTCGTCCGGCGTCAGGCTGAACCGCACGCCGTCCACGGCCTCGCGGACGTCGCCCGCGGTGAGGCCGCCGAGGAGGTGCGAGGCGGCGAGCTCGCGCGGCGGCGTTCCGGGGCGCAGGGCGAGGAACTCCACCCGCAGTTCGCGGGTCCCCTTGCGTCCGCGCACCCGCCACAGTTCGCGCACGCCCAGGTTGCCGTAGCGTTCGACCTTGCCTTCGTCCGCATACGTGACTTCGACCTCGACCACGAGATCGGGCGGCGTGCGTTCGAAGAAGGCGTCGGCGGCCGCCTCTCCGTCGACGAGGGCGGCCCGATAGGCTCTGGCGCGTTCGCCGACGTAGAACGCGCAATCCGGCTCCATTCCCGTGCCCGGGGGATCGCCCGGCCCGCGGAGCCGGGTGTCGCGGAGGCCCTTCGAAGCGCCGGTGACGGCGCTCCCCGCGGCATCGACGACGTCGTCGAGGATCGCGGCCAGATCGCCGTGGAGGCGCGAGGGGGTCGTCAGGGTGATGATCCCGCGCACGGGATCGAGGCAGACGCGGCGGAACCACCGGTTCCAGTCGACGGCGGCGAGCTCGGCCACCGTTCCGGCATCGGCGCGCAGGACGTGGATGGTGGACCCGAGCGGCCCGGTGCGCATCGTGGGTTCCCGGCCGCCCGCGGCGCGTTCGTCCTGTTTCGCCACTCGTCCACGATAGCACGGCGCCGCACGCCGCGCGGCGGGACCGGCGGACCGAGCGGGGCCGGGCTGGCCGAGCCGGCGGCTCACGCCGTGAAGAACGCGATCGCCGTCCAGCAGACCGCGGCCAGGCCGGCCGCGATCGACGCCTGCGGGATCTGCGTCTTCACGTGGTCCATCAGGTCACAGCCGGTGCACACCGAGCTGAGCACCGTGGTGTCCGAGATGGGCGAGCACTGGTCGCCGTAGACGCTGCCGTCCATGACCGCGGCGAAGCAGAGGGTCATGAACAGCTCGGGGTGCGCCAGCCCCTGCGCGCCGGCCACCGCCCAGGCCAGCGGCATCGCCAGCGGGAACGCGACCGCGTAGGTGCCCCAGCTCGTGCCGGTGGAGAAGGCGATGACCATCGTCATGATCTGCAGCAGCACCGGCAGCAGGAAGTACGGCACCGCGTCCCCGAGCTGCTCCACCAGGAAGACGCCGCCGCCGGTCTCCGTGCTGACGTTGCCGATGGTGATGGCGAGCAGCAGGATGACCGAGCCGAGCACCACCCCCTTGATGCCGTCGTGGAACCCCGCGATGAGGTCCTTGAGCGACATGCCCTTGCCGAGCGCGATGCCGGCGGCCAGCAGCAGCGCGGTCCCGAACGCCCACTGCACGTTCGGGGAGCCGTAGGCGACGAAGGTGCCGACGGCGATGGCGATGAGCGCGCCGAGGGGCAGGAAGAACTCGACGACGTGGGGCGCGTACCCCGCCGGCACGCGGCTGGCCTGCAGCTCGCGGGCGCTCAGCGGATCCGCCCCGTCCGCGTCGAGCTTTCCGGTGGCGCGGGCGCGCCGCATGGCCGCCGCGAGGCGCCGGCCCAGGAAGACCGGCTTCTCGATGCTCAGCAGGAAGGTGCCCAGCACGGCGAAGATGGCGTAGAAGCAGAACGGCACGCTCTGGAAGAAGAACGCGATGCGGTCCGTCTCGGTGGCGAGGAAGCCGACCCCGGAAACGAAGATGAACGCCTGCACGTAGCCCGGCCACGCGTTGAAGGCGAGCTGCGACGCGATGGGCGAGGCGGTCGAATCGACGATGTAGGCCAGCTCCTCGTGGCTGACGCGCTCCTTGTCGGCGATCGGCTTGACGGTGGTGCCGACCACCACGGTGCTGACCGTGCCCCCCTGGAAGAAGACGATGCCGAGCGCCCAGGCCACCAGCTTGGCGGTCTTCGGGCCGCGCACGAACCGCGCGGTCATGAACTCCGCGAACGCCTGCGCGGCGCCGGTGCGCGACCAGACGCCCATCAGTCCGCCCAGCAGCCAGAGGTACAGCAGCAGCACGCCGGCCGAGTTCGTGCTCGCCAGCGACGGGATCATCACCTCGCCGGTGATGTCGTACTTGCCCAGCAGCAGCGCCCCGGAGACGATGCCGGCGGCCAGCGAGGTGACCGGCTCCCGCGTGAGCCAGCAGAGGATCACGGCCACCGCGGCCGGCAGCAGCGACCACCACCCCATGTGGGACCGGGCGGCGAGCCGGTAGTGGACGGTCTCGGTCCGCCCGTCGCGCGTCTCGACCGCGAAGACGAACTCCTCGGTCACCGGCGGGGTCGCGCCGGAGGCGCGCAACGCCGCCGGATCGAGCCGGGCCTGCTCGATGGGGACCGCCTCGAACCGGACGCGGCGGCCCTCGGACAGATAGTAGAGCCGGCCGTCCTCGTCGGTGGCGACGTCCAGCGTGACCCGGTTGACGGTCCACGTCGGGGAGACGCCGGCGCCGGCGAGCCAGGAGACGAGGATCGCCAGGGCGAAGACGACGGCCTTTTGCACGCCGGTGGTCATGATCCGTCCGCTCCGGTGGCGCTACGGCGCCGGGAAGCGCCCGATGCGCTCGCCGCCGCCGACTCCGCCGACCCAGATCTCGTCGCCGACCTGGATGGCGGCCGTGCCGAGGACGACGTGTTCGTTCGAGGGGTAGCGGACGATCTCCTCGGTGGCGAGGCTGTCGGGCAGGATCTTCGCCACCCGCGACGTGACCCCGCCGCATGCGCCTTCGCCGAGACAGGCGAAGATCGAGTCCGGCCCGCTCCCCGCGTGGCCGGCCGCCAGCAGCGTGCCGTCGGGGGCCCAGTGGACGTTGTCGACGTGGAAACCGACCTCGACCGCATCGACCACCGGCGGCGTCCGTCCCCGCGACAGGCGGATCAGCGACCGCGTGCCCCAGCCGCCGACGTACAGCCAGCGTCCGTCGGGCGACGCCTCGACGCCGTTCGGGCCCGCCGTCGCGCTGCCCGGCACCTCCGTCCAGCCGGCGCCCGGCCGCCACTCCCACAGCTCGCCGGCCGAACGCTGGAAGTTGGTCGCGACGAAGCCGCCGTCCGGCAGCGCCGAGACCGAATTCAGGCCGACGCCGTCCGGCGCCACCGCGCATCCGACCCAGGTGACGGCCGGCTCCGCGCCGCGCGCGTCGAGCTCGAACACCTCGACCGCCTCGCGGGCGCCGTGGCGGACGACGTACAGGGTGTGCAACCCGTCGCCGCCGGCCGCAGGCCGAGGCCGTGCGGCCGGAAGCCGCTCGTGTCGGGGCCGGGGCAGGCGCCGTAGGCCGCCGTGTCGTGCCGCGGCGCCGACGTCGCGGCGGGGTAGATCGGCCGCGACGTGCCGTCGCGCGCGTCGGTGGCGTACAGGCGTCCTTCGTCCGCCATGCTCGACACGACGACCCAGGGCGACTCCGGCACCGCGGCCAGGTCTTCCGGGTTCACCGGCCCGCAGACGAACTCCACGCCGCCGTCCGGATCGCACTGCGCCGCGCCGGGGACGGGCAGCGCCAGCAGGCAGACGGCCGCCGGCGACATCAGCAGCATGCGCGCCCTCATGGTTTCCTCCTCTCGCGGGTCGCCCGGCTCTCGCGGATTGCCCGGCCGAACCCCGCGCGATTATGTCACGCGGCCGCGGCGGCGCCAGCCCCCGGACCGTCCGCCGCGCGCGTTCGGGCGCCCCCCGTCCCCGCGCGCGGCCGGCGTTGCGCCAGCCGCCACAGGTGCCGCCGATGGCTCCGGCCCCGTCCCCGTGCGCGGCCGGCGTTGCGCTTGCGCCGCGGAAAGGGGATGATCGGCGGCGCGGAGGAGACTCGTGAACGAGTGCGTTCCGGCGCGTCGCCGCGGCCGGGCGCACGGTTGCCGGCGGTCACGGTTGCGCTCCGCCCGGCTGCCGGAAACACCCTGGAACGTCGAGGAACAGACGATGCGACCACTTGCCGCCCGGATGCCCGGAGGTTTCGGTTCGCGGTTCGGAAACGCCGCCCGCCTGGCGCTGGCCGCGCTGGCGGCGGTCGCGGCCGGTTGCGCCGCCGGCGAACCGGAGGGGTCCGCGTCGCTCGACCGGCTCGCGCGCGGCGCGCTGGCCGTCATCGACGGCGAGCTGACGGTTCCCGGCCTGCGGGAGCCGGTGGAGGTGATCCGCGACGAGTGGGGCGTGCCGCACGTCTACGCGCGGAACGACGACGACCTGTTCTTCGCGCAGGGCTACGTCATGGCGCAGGACCGGCTGTGGCAGATGGAGATGTGGCGCCGCTGGCGGGAGGGCCGGCTGGCCGAGATCTTCGGGCCGGAGGCGCTCGACTACGACCGCCGCACCCGCCTGATGAAGTTCCGCGGGCCGTGGGACGAGACGGAGTGGACGAGCTACCACCCCGACGCGCAGCGGCTCTTCGGCGCGCACGCCGCCGGCGTGAACGCCTGGGTCGGGCAGAACCGCGGCAACCTGCCGGTGGAGTTCCAGCTCACCGGCGTCGAGCCGTTGCCGTGGACGGCGGAGACGGCGGTGCTGCGCTGGGCGTCCCTCGGCGTGCCGAGCGTGCGGGGGCACGCCATCCACGAGATGCAGCTCGCGCTCGACGTCGCCCGCTACGGGGTGGAGGAGGCGAACCGGCGCTTCGCCCCGGACCCGTGGGACGACCTGGTGGTGCCGGACGGGCTCGACGTGGGCCTCGTCACCGAGGAGATCCTCGACGCGATGCGCGCCGGGGACGGCGACCCGTTCGTGGCCGGACGCCTGCCGCCGCTGGAGATCGTCGAGCCGTACCGCGCGCTGATCGCGGCGCCGCGGCAGCGGGCGCGGCAGGTCTCGCCGGGGCCGCTCGCCATCGAGGGAAGCAACAACTGGGTGCTGAGCGGCGCCCGCTCGCCGAACGGCGCGCCGATTCTCGCCAACGACCCGCACCGGCGCATCGAGATGCCGGCGCTGCGCTACTTCGTGCACCTGGTGGCGCCCGGCTGGAACGTGATCGGGGGCGGCGAGCCGCCCTTCCTCGGCGTCGACGCCGGCAGCAACGAGCGCATGGCGTGGGGCTTCACCTTCGCCGGCACCGACATGGTCGACGTCTACGTCGAAGAGCTGCACCCCGTCGAGCCGGACCTCGTCCGCTGGCGGGACGGCTGGGAGCCGTTGCGGATCATCGAGGAGCGGATCCCGGTCAAGGGCCGGGAGCCGGAGCCGGTGGTGCTGAAGTTCAGCCGGCACGGTCCCGTCTTCTACGAGGACCTCGAGAACCGCGTCGCCTACGCGGTGCGTTCCGTCGTGCAGGAGCCGGGCACGGCCGCCTACAAGGGCAGCTTCCGGCTCGCCCAGGCGGAGGGCTGCGCCGACTTCTTCGAGCGCGCGATGCACTGGCTGGTGCCGACCCACAGCCTCGTCTGCGGAGACGCCGACGGCAACGTCGCCCTGCAGGTGACCGGGCTGACCCCGGACCGCGACGGCTGGAACGGGCGGCTGCCGGTCCCGGGCAACGGCGACTACGAGTGGCGCGGGTTCCGGACCGACCTGCCGCGGGAGTTCAATCCCGAGCGGGGCTACGTTGCGACCGCCAACGACAACGTCCATCCCCCCGGCTACGAGGGGCGGCCGGTCTTCTACCACTCGTCGCGCGGCGTCGAAACGTCCCGCATCGCCCGTCTGCGCCAGATCTTCGACGCCGGCGCGGTGCTCTCGGTGGACGACCACAAGCGGATCCAGCACGACGCCCGCCTGCTCGCGGCCGAACGGGACGTCCCGGCGTTCCGGGGCTGGACGGCGGACGACCCCGACGTGGAATGGGCGCGGGGGTTGATTGCCGGGTGGGACGCCACGCTGTCGCGCGGCAGCGCCGCCGGCGCGCTGTACGTGCGCTGGACCGCCGCGGTCGACGACGCCGTCCGGGATCCGGGGATCCCGGAGGCGGAGCGCCGGACGCTGATCGAGGAGGGGCTGGCGGCGGCGATCGAACGGCTGACGGCGGAACTCGGCCCCGACCGGGCCGGGTGGCGGCACGGCCGGGTGCATGCCAGCGAGCTGCCGCACATGCTGGTCCCGGCGTTCGACCTGCCGCCGGTGGAGCGTCCGGGCGGCTTCGGCGCGGTCAACGCCACCGGCGCCAACTTCCGGCGCATCATCGACCTCGCGGACCCGGACCGCTCCGTCGCCAGCAACGCGCCGGGACAGTCGGCCCAGCCCGGCAGCCCGTACTACGGCAACCTGGCGGAGAACCTGGGCAACGGCGAGTACTTTCCGCTGCTTTATACGCGCGCCGCGGTGGAGGAGCGGGCGGCGCACCGGCTGACGTTGCGGCCCGCCGGCGACTGAGGGTCCGCGCGCCCGGAAACAAAAGTGGCACAGGTGCGCCCGCAAGTGTCGCTCGTCGACCCGGCGCCGGGCGACAGAGCGAAGGGCACCGGAAACAAAGTGGCATACGTGTGCGCTCCGCAAGTGTCTCCCGGCGTTGCGGACCAGCGGTCGTTGTATGAGCGGCGAAGCCGCATGACTTCCTGTCGAACCGTCGATGCGAAACTCGGCGAATTGCAGTCTGCGCGTCGTGCGAGGCCCGTCCGGGAATCCGCGAATGATATGATCGTCGCATGACCCTGACGATCCCGGAAGTGATCGGGATTCTGGTGCTGTTCCTGACGGCGCTTGGCTTGGCGCTGACCGCGGTCAAGATCATGCTGTCCCGCGTCGACCGGCTCGACGCGAAGAACGAAAGCCGCGTCGACCGGCTCGACGCGAAGAACGAGCGGGCGCACGCGGCCATCACCGAGAACATCAAGGCCGTCGATGACCGCGCCGAGCGGCGCGCCGAGGCGCATCGGATTGCGCTGGAAGCGATCGCGCGCGACGTGTCGTTCCTGGCCGGCCGGCAGGCCGAACGCGACCGGCAGGCCGAACGCGTCAGCGAATGAGCGCGCGCTTCGGACGAACGGAGCGGACGGGAGAGAAGGATGAATCGGATTCAACGAAGAGTACGCGGCGCGCGGGCGGCGGCGCGCGGGCGGCGGCGCGGCGTTCTCCTGCGCGCCTTCGTCGCCGCCGCGCTCGGCGTCTGCGTCGCGGGCGCGGCGGCGACCGCCGGCGCCCAGGGCCGGCGCGGCGCCTATTTCGGGATCGAGCTCGGTCTGGCCGTCCCCGCCGGCATCTCGTCGCCGCTGTCGGGCATCAGCCAGCCGACGCGGTGCGATCGGCTGCTGTACGAGAACCGGGCGCAGGCGCCGGCCGACGCCGGGTGCACCGACGTGCCGCCCCGGACCATCTACACCGCCGAGTTCCGTCCCGGCGCCGACTTCGCGGGCGCCGTCAGCGCCGGCTACGCCCTCGACGGGGGGCTGCGCATCGAGGTGGAGTACCTGAACCGCACGCAGGGGGACGACGAATCGCCCCTGCCCGGCACCACCGACGTCACGCAGGTCAAGGCGCGGGAGTGGAGCCAGCCGCCCACCGCGGGCATCTCCGACTTCCGGGCCCGCCAGGTCCTGGTGAACGGGTACTACGACTTCGTGAGCCGTTCGTCCTGGACGCCCTACGCCGGCGCCGGCGTCGGCTGGGCGCGGACGAACCTGCGGTACCGGAACCTCTACGTGCGCAGGACGGTCGACGACGGGTACGTCGACATCTTCCTCGACACGCTCGACGCCGACGCGCGCGCGCACTTCACCAACGTCGGTCTCGACCCGCGGCGGATCGCCGAGGCGGCCGCCGGCACCGCCAGCTTCACCAACACCGCCGTCGGCCAGACCGTCTTCGGCTTCCAGGTTCTGGGAGGCGTCGACTACGCGCTCGCGGATCAGGTGTCCCTGGGCGTGAAGGCGCGCTGGGCCCGGTTCGCGGAGCTCGACCACGACGCCGTGTGGGAGCGCATCCGGAGCCACGCGCCGGTCCTCGCCGACGGCGTGACGCCGTACGAAGTCAACGTCAAGCTGGAAGGGATGGGGTACTGGGGCGTGACCGTCGGCCTGAAGTACCACTTCTGAGGCGCGCGGCGTTCCGTCGATGATCGACACCCCCGGAGCCGGGCCCGAGGCGGACGAGAACGGCCGGGCGCGGTTCGACGCGTTGCGGCGCCGGGTCGGGCTGCTGCTCGGCCCCGGCCTGTTTCTGCTCCTGCTGCTGCTGCCGCTCGAAGGCCTGACCCCCGAGGGCCGGCGGCTGGCCGCGGTCATGGCCTTGGTCATCGTGTTCTGGGTCACCGAGGCCCTGCCGCTGGAGGTGACCGCGCTGCTCGGCCCGGTGCTCGCCATCATGCTCCGCGTCGGGCCGGCCCGCGAGGTGCTGGCGCCGTTCGCGAATCCGCTGATCTTCCTCTTCCTCGGCAGCTTCATCCTGGCGCGGGCGCTCTTCGTGCACCGGGTCAACGAGCGCATCGCCTACGGCGTCCTGTCGCTGCGCATGGTCGGCGCCCGTCCGACCCGCATCCTGCTCGCCTACGGCGCGCTCGCGGCCTTCCTGTCGGCCTGGATGAGCGACACCGCGACGACCGCGATGCTGGTGCCGATCGGCGTGTCGCTGGTCGTCTTCATGGAGTCCGAGGGCGGGCTTCCGAAGCGCTACGGGACCGCGCTCATGCTGATGACCGCCTACGGTTCGGTGATCGGCGGGATGGCCACGCCGGTCGGCACGCCCCCGAACGTCATCGCGATGGGCATGCTCGGCGAGCAGCTCGGCGTCCGCATCTCGTTCGTCGAGTGGATGCTGGTCGGGGCGCCGGCCACGGCCGTCTTCCTGGTCATCGCCTTCCTCTTCCTGAACCGGGTGGGGCGGACCGGCGTCGCGGAGATCCCCGGGGCGGACCGGATCATCGCCGCGCGGCGGCGCGCGCTCGGCCCCTGGAGGCCGGGCGAACGGAATGCGGTCCTCGCGTTCGGGGTCACCGTGTCGCTCTGGATCGGCCCCGGCCTGCTGCCGCTCTTCCTCGGCCGCGACCACCCGTTCGCGCTCGCGGTTCTGGCGAGCGTGCCGGAGGCGGTGGCCGCCATGACCGGGGCGATCCTGCTCTTCCTGCTGCCGATCAGCCGCACCAAGCGCTCGACCATCACCTGGAAGCAGGCGGCGCAGATCGACTGGGGCACCATCCTGCTGTTCGGCGGGGGGCTCTCGCTCGGGGCGCTGTCGGGCGCCACCGGGCTGGCGCGGGTGGTCGGCGAGGGGATCACCGGCCTCGTGCCGTCCGACGGCGTGGTGCCGATCACCTTCGCCGCCACGCTCTTCACCGTGGTGCTCTCCAACGCCATGTCGAACACCGCCGCCGCCAACATCGCGCTGCCGATCGTCATCTCCATCGCGTCGGCGGCCGGCGTGAATCCGGTGACCCCCGCCTTCGCCGCCGCCCTCGGCGCGTCGATCTCGGTGGTGCTGCCGGTTTCGACGCCGCCGAACGCCCTCGTCTACGCGACCGGCCGCATTCCGATCACGCGGATGGCGCGCTACGGCCTCCTGATGGCGGTCCTCGCCCTCGCGCTGGTGCCGGTCGTGACGCTGGCGATGACGAGCGTCGCGGGCCTCGGGCACTGAGGCGCGCCGCGGCCGGCCGCCGGCGGGGCGGGCCGACGCGGGCGGACGGGGGGGTGTGCGCGATCGGGCACCGAGGCGCGCCGCGGTCGGCCGCCGGCGGGGCGGGTCGATGCGGGCGTGCGCGATCGGGCACTGAGGCGCGCCGCGGTCGGCCGCCGGCGGGGCGGGTCGGGTACGATAGGCGCGACGCCGCGGCCGGGAGACTGCCGGGCGCGCCGGGCGCTCTGGCCGACCCGGCCGGGGGAGCTGCCCGGGATTTGCCCCCGGGCCGGCCGCCGGCGGGCCGGCTTCGTCCGGTGGCCGGCCGAAGGATGGAGACCCGACATGGAACTGAAGCGGATCCTGCTGCCGACCGATTTCAGCGACACCGCCCGGCACGCGCTCGACTACGCCCGCGAGCTGGCCGGGCGCTTCGGCGCCGAGACGCACCTGCTGTACGTCGTGCCCGACCCGACGCCGCAGGACTGGGCGGTGGGGGCGGCGGGGCTCGTCGTCTCCGAGCTGCTCGAGACGTGGAAGGCCGACGCCGAGCAGCGCCTGGCGCGGATCTCGCTGGACGGCGTCGAGACCGTGCGGGCGACCCGCGTCGGCCACGCGTTCGTCGAGATCCTGCGGTATGCCGCCGACAACGCGATCGACCTGATCGTGATGGGGACGCATGGCCGCGGTCCGGTCAAGCACCTGCTGCTCGGCAGCGTGGCGGAGAAGGTGGTGCGGAAGGCCCCCTGTCCGGTGCTGACGGTGAGACAGCCGGGACACTCGTTCGTCATGCCGGCGGCGCCGGACGCCGCGTGACGGCCGCCTGCCGGGATCTCGTGGGCGACGGTGGGCTCGTTCGTCATGCCGGCGGCGCCGGACGCCGCGTGACGGCCGCCTGCCGGGATCTCGTGGGCGACGGTGGGCTCGTTCGTCATGCCGGCGGCGCCGGACGTTGCGTGACGGCCGCCTGCCGGGATCTCGTGGGTGACGGTGGGCTCGTTCGTCATGCCGGCGGCGCCGGACGCCGCGTGACGGCCGCGGCCGCTCGGCGCGGGTCACGCGCTGCCGGGTGACTCGGCACATGGCGGAATCCGCTGACGAGCGGCGTACGGTGCGCGGCGGAGGCGCCGGCCGGCCTGCTCCCGAACCGGGCCGGATCGCCTTCGTCCGCCAGCGCCGCTACCTCGTCGAGGACGTCGCCGAGCCGGGCGGGGAGGGCGAGGCGACCCTCGTCCGCCTGTCCTGTCTCGACGACGACGCGCAGGGCCGGCCGCTGGCCGTGCTCTGGGAGCACGAGCTGGACGCCCGGATCCTGGAGGACGACGGCTGGCAGGCCGTCGCCAGGAAGGACTTCGACGAGCCGGCGCTGTTCGCGGCCTATCTGCGCACGCTGTCGTGGAACTGCGTCACCGCGACCGATCCGAACCTGTTCCAGGCGCCGTTCCGCGCCGGAATCCGCCTCGACGCCTACCAGCTCGAACCGCTGTGGAAGGCGTTGCGCCTGCCGCGGGTCAACCTGTTCATCGCCGACGACGTCGGCCTCGGCAAGACGATCGAGGCCGGGCTGATCGCCCGGGAACTGCTGCTCCGCCGGCGCGTGGACCGGATCGTCGTGGCGTGCCCGCCGTCGATGCTGGAGCAGTGGCGCGACGAGATGGAAGCGCGCTTCGGCCTCGCGTTCACCATCCTCGACCGCGCGCACGTGACCCGCATGCGGCGCGAGCGGGGCTTCGCCGTGAACCCCTGGACGACGCATTCGCGGTTCCTGGTCTCGCATCGCCTGCTGATCGACGAGACCTACGCCGCCGGGCTGCGGGACTGGCTGGGAGGGTTCGCCCCGCGCACGTTGCTGATCCTGGACGAAGCGCACCACGCGGCGCCGTCGAGCGGCGCCCGCTACGCCGTCGACTCGCAGACCACGCGGGCCGTCCGGGACGTTGCGCCGCGTTTCGAGCACCGGCTGTTCCTGTCCGCCACGCCCCACAACGGCCACTCCAACAGCTTCTCCGCGCTGCTCGAAATCCTGGATCCGCAGCGTTTCTGCCGCGGTGTGAAGGTGCTCAAGGGGCAGCTCGACGACGTGATGGTCCGCCGCCTGAAGTCCGACGTTCGGGAGATCGAAGGCGGTTTCCCCAGGCGCACGGTCGAGCAGATCGACGTCGAGGGACTGCCGCCGGACGCGCCCGAACTCGTGCTCGCCGAGAAGCTGAGCGCGTACCGCGACGAGCGCGAGAAGCGCCTGGCGCACGCGGTCCGGTCGCGGCAGGCGGCCGGGGCCCTGGCCGTCGCGGGCCTGCAGAAGCGGCTGCTGTCGTCCATCGAGGCGTTCGCCAGGACGCTCGCGGTGCATCGAAGGGGCATCCTGCGGGCGCTGGAGAAGCCGCCGCCGGCGAGGGACGTTCCCCGCGCGACGCTGGCCGATCTGGAAGCAATCACCGCCGGAACGGACCGCGACGCAACGGCCTCCGAGGCCGACGACGCCGCCGGCCTCGACGGCGATCCGCGACGCGACGAACAGGAGGAGGGTCGGGACGGCCCGGATCCGGAACGCGAGCTGGCGGAGCGCATGGAGACGGCGACCCTCGTGTCGAGCGGCGCGGCAAGTTCCGGGGAGCGCGCCGCCCTGCGGCGCGAGCTGCGGCTGGTCGACGAAATGCTCGACGTCGCGGACGCGAACCGCCACGCCCCGGACCCGCGCGTCGGCAGCATCGTCGACTGGATCGGCGAGCACATGTGCCCGGGGTTGACGTCCGGGGCCGCATCCCCGCGCTGGAACGACCGGCGCGTCATCGTCTTCACCGAGTACGAGGACACGCGCCGCTACCTCGAGCGCTGCCTGCGCGAAGCGATCGCCCGCACCGACCGGCCGCAAGAGCGTATCGCCGTCTTCTCCGGCGTGACCCCGCGGCCGGCGCGCGAGGAGATCAAGCACGCCTTCAACACCGAGCCGAACGATCATCCGCTCCGGATCCTGATCGCCACCGACGCGGCGCGCGAGGGATTGAACCTGCAACGCCACTGCGCCGATCTGTTCCACTTCGACCTGCCCTGGAACCCGAGCCGCCTCGACCAGCGCAACGGCCGCATCGACCGGAAGCTGCAGCCCGCCGCCGAGGTGTTCTGCCGGTACTTCTACTACCGGCAGCGTCGCGAAGACGACGTGCTGCGGGTGCTGGTGAGCAAGGCGGACCGCATTCGCGAGGAGCTCGGCAGCGTGGCCGCCGTGCTCGAACGCCGGGTGGCCGACACCCTGGAGCGGGAGGGCCTGCGGCGCGACCGGCTGGCCGAGCTCGCGGACGGCATCGAACGGATGTCCGCGCACGACGAGCGGAAGACCGTCGAAGAAGAGCTGGAGGAGGCGCGCACCCGGGAGGACCGTCTGCGGCGGTCCGTCGAGGTGCTGCAAGGCCGCCTGGACCGTTCCCGGCGGCGCATCGGGGTCACGCCGGCGCAGTTCCGGCGGACGCTCTCGGTGAGCCTCCGGCTGGCCGGCGTCCCGGAGGGCATTCAGGAAGTCGCCGGACGCACGGCCCGCGGCGCGCCGGCGGTACACGACAGACCGATCGCCGGCGACGCCCTGGGCGGCACGGCCCGCGGCGCGCCGGCGGCGCACGACAGACCGATCGCCGGCGAGGCTTGGGGCGACGGCACGCTACGCGGCGAGTCGCCGCCGCCGCCGCCGTACGCCGGAGCGCACGGATTCCGCCCCGACGACGAGCCCGGGGACGCGGTGGAGGCGTTCGCCCGCGGCGCGCCGGCCGCCGGGGCGCACGGATTCCGCCCCGACGACGAGCCGGGGGACGGCGGGTCGCCGCCGCCCGTGCGGTACGAGGGCAGGCGCCGCGGCGCCTTCACCACCGTGGACCGCGACGCGGCGCCCGGATGGGGCGCTCCGCCCGCCGCCCGCGTCTTCGAGTTCCCGGTCCACCGGAAGCTGGTCCGCGACCCCGGCTGGACCGCGGCGCTCGATACCTTGCGCGAGCGCCGGCGCCCCGGCGAGAGCGTCGGCCGGTGGCGCCGGCGGGCGAGCGTGAAGCCGGTCACGTTCGAGGACACCGGCCGGCTCGGCGACAAGGCGGTGCACCTGCATCTGGAGCATCGCGTCGCCCGGCGCCTGCTCAACCGCTTCACGGCGCAGGGCCTGATCCACCACGATCTGTCCAAGGCGTGCCTGACCGCGGCGCCGGGACGCGACACGCGGGTGGTGCTGCTGGGCCGGCTCGCGGTCTACGGGCGGCATGCCGCGCGCCTGCACGAGGAAGTGGTGCCGGTCACCGCCCGCTGGATCGACGCGGCGCGCCGGCCGGGCGGCCTCGTGCCCTACGGCCGCGCCGGCGAGCAGACGACGCTGGCCGCGTTGCAGGCGGCGCTCGACGACGCGGACGACCGGCGCATCCCCGGACCGGTGCGGGCGCGTTTCGCGGCTTCCGCCGCGGCCGACGTCCGCGACCTGAAACCGCATCTGGAGCGTCGGGCGCAGGAGCTGGTCGCCGAGGCCAGGCGCCAGCTCGCCGACCGCGCCGGCGCGGAGAGCCGCAACATGCGCGATCTGCTCGACCGCCAGCGGATGCGCATCGCGGCGGCGGTCCGGGACAGCGCGCAGCCGGCGTTGGACTTCGACGCCGCGGAGCGCCGCCAGCACGAAGCCGACCGCCGCGCCTGGGACCGGCGCCTGCGGCAGATCGAGGACGAACTGGAGAGCGAGCCGCGCCGCATCGCCGAGACCTACGCCGTCCGCGCCGTGCGCGTCGACCCGGTCGGCATCGTCTACCTGTGGCCGGCCACGGTCTGAGCGATGCCCGACCGCGAACGCGAGCGCCTGATCTTCGCCCACCAGGAGTGGCTCGGCTTCGTGCAGCCGGTCGGACTCGTGGTCTCGCCGGCGGTCATGGTGGATGCGCAGGTGGTGCCCGACCGCAACGTCTCCGGACGCCAGCGCGAATTCACGGCGCTGCTCGACCCCGACGACCGGGGCGCGACGAGCCGCTGGCGCGCCCCCGACCTCCGCCGCCTGTTCCTGGACTGGCTCGGATGGGAGGAGGACGACCTCGTAGACGCCGGCGCGCACCGGGAGCTGCTCGAAATCGCGCTGCCGGAACTGCAGGCGGTGCTGGCCCCGACCTGGGCGGTGCCGGCCGACGGCGACGGCGGCGACGGCGGCGATGACGACGGCGAGGCCGCCGGCTGGCGGATGCTCGTTCGCGTGGAGGACCCGGGCGTCGATCTCGATACCCCGCCCGAGGACGCGGCGTGGAACGCGAGCCGGCACGAGCGTTTCGTGCGCCTGCTGGCGGAGACCGGCGTTCCCGCCGGCCTGCTCTGCGCCGACGACCGCATCCGGCTGATCCACGCCCCCGGCGGCGAGACGCCCGGCTGGCTGACCTTCGACTTCTCGCAGATGGCGATGCCCGCGGGCCGCCCCATCCTCGCCGCGTTCGACATGCTGCTGTCGGCGGAGGCGCTGTTCGGAACCGGCGAGGCGAGTCTGCCGGCGCTGCTGCGCCGGAGCCGGGAGGCGCAGGCCGAGGTCTCGACCCGGCTGGCGCGTCAGGTGCTGGCCGCGCTGTACGAGCTGCTGCGCGGCTTCGTCGCGGCCGACGCGCACCGCGGCGGCCTGGAGACGCTGGCGCGCGAGTCGCCGAAGCGCCTCTACAACGGGCTGGTCGTCGTGCTGATGCGGCTGGTGTTCCTCCTGTACACCGAGGATCGGGGCATGATGCCGGACCATCCGGTGTACCAGCAGCACTATTCCCTCGGCGGCCTGTTCGCCCGGCTGCGCGCCGACGCGGCCGCGTACCCGGACACCATGGACCAGCGCTACGGGGCCTGGGCGCAACTGCTGGCGCTGTTCCGGCTCGTCTACGGCGGCGGGCGGCACGGCGGCCTGTCGTTCGCCGCCCGCAAGGGACGCCTGTTCGACCCGGCGCGCTTTCCGTTCCTCGAACGTCTCGCAAACGGCCCGGGAGCCACGGAAGACGGGGCGGCGGGCGGTGCGGACCTGCCGCTGGCGCCCGACGGAACCGTCTGGCGGGTGCTGGAAAACCTGATGGTGCTCGACGGGGAGCGGCTCTCCTACCGGACGCTGGACGTCGAGCAGATCGGCTCGGTCTACGAAGCGATCATGGGGTTCCGGATCGAACTGACGGCGGGGCGTTCCATCGCGGTGCGCTCCCCGAAACGGACCGGCGCCGCGGTGGTCGTGGACGTCGACGAGTTGCTGTCGGCGGCCGGCGGCAAGCGCGCCAGGGCGGTCGCGGAGCGGACCGGCCACAAGGTGGCGGGCGCCGCGGACGCCGCGTTGCGGCGGGCGGAGACGGTCGAGGACGTCGTCGCGGCGCTGGAAGGCCGGATCGACCGGGACGCGACCCCCGACGTCGTGCCGGCGCAAACGCCGGTCCTGCAGCCGACCGACGAGCGCCGCCGGTCCGGCAGCCACTACACGCCGAGCACGCTGACCGGCCCGATCGTCGCAGAGACGCTCCGGCCGATCTTCGACCGCCTGGGTCCCGCGCCGACGCCGGATCGGATCCTCGACCTCAAGGTCCTCGATCCGGCGATGGGATCGGGCGCCTTCCTCGTCGAAGCCTGCCGCCAGCTCGCCCGGAAGCTAGTCGACGCCTGGCACGCGCACGGCGGACCGCCCGGCCGTTCCGCCCGCGACGAGGACGAGCTGCTGCACGCCCGGCGCGCCGTCGCCCGGCGCTGCCTCCACGGAGTGGACAAGAACCCGATGGCGGTGGAGCTGGCCCGCCTGTCCCTGTGGCTGGTCACGTTCGCGAAGGACGACGAGTTCACCTTCGTCGACCACGCGCTGCGGCACGGCGACTCGCTGGTCGGACTGTCGCTGCAACAGATCGAGGCGCTGCACTGGCGGCGGGACGCGCCCGCCGACAGGTTGCTGGCCGAAGACCGCGTGCGCCGCCACGTGGCCGCGGCCCGAGACCTGCGCGCCCGCATCCACGCCGCGAAGGAAAGCGCGCCGGCGGACGAACTGAACGATCTTCTGCGCCGCGCCGACTCGGAGAGGCGGCGCGTGGCGATCTGCGGCGACCTCGTGCTGCTGGCGTTCTTCAAGGGGACGAAGCCGGCCGAGCGGGAGCGGATGCGCCGCGAACACGCCGCGTACGTCACGACCGATCAGGCGGACCGCTACCGGGGCGAGATCGAAGCGTGGCGCGCCGCCGAGCCGCCGCTCACGCCCTTCTACTGGGAGATCGAGTTCCCGGAGGTGTTCGAGCGGGAGAACCCGGGGTTCGACGCGATCGTGGGGAATCCGCCGTTCGCGGGCAAGAACACCGTCACCGCCGCACACGTCGCCGGCTACCCGCACTGGCTGAAGACGATGCACGAGGAAAGTCACGGCAACGCCGATCTCGTGGCCCACTTCTTCCGCCGCGCGTCCACCCTGCTGCGCGACGGCGGCACGTTCGGTCTGATCGCCACCAACACCATCGCCCAGGGCGACACCCGTTCGACCGGCCTGCGCTGGATCTGCGAGCACGGTGGCGCCATCTACCACGCGCGCCGGAGGGTCAAGTGGCCCGGCCTCGCCGCCGTGGTGGTGAGCGTGCTGCACGTCCGCAAGGGCGCTCCGCCCGCCGCGCCCCTGCTCGACGGCGCGCCGGTGGAGCGGATCACCGCGTTCCTCTTCCACCGCGGCGGCCACGGCGACCCCGCGCGGCTGGCTGCGAACGCCGGCAAGAGCTTCCAGGGGAGCATCGTCCTCGGCATGGGCTTCACGTTCGACGACACCGACACGAAGGACGTCGCTTCGCCCCTCGCCGATCTGGCAGGGCTGATCGAAGAGAACCCGCGCAATCTGGAGGCGATCTTCCCCTACGTCGGCGGCGAGGAAGTGAACACCAGCCCGACCCACGCGCATCACCGCTACGTCATCAACTTCCGCGACTGGCCGTTGCGCCGGGAGGACATCGGGGAATCGTGGGCGGAGGCGGACGAGAAGCGGAGGCGGGAGCTGCGGCGGCAGGTGGTCGTGCCGCTCGACTACCCGGAGCCGGTGGCGGCGGACTGGCCGGAGTTGCTGGCGATCGTGGAAGAGCGGGTGAAGCCTCAACGCCTCACCCTCCCCCCCAAGAACAGCATCAACCGCGACGCGGCCAAGCGATGGTGGCAATTCCTGGCTTACAGGCAGGGACTACAGGTCGCAACGGCCGGTCTGAATCAAGTCTTGGTAATTTCTCGATACGGTCAAAACGTTGCCTTCACATTTGTACCGGCTGGTGCGGTGTACAGCGACTCCGTCATCGTATTTCCATTCGAAACCCACGCCGCCTTCTGCGCGCTCCAGTCCCGCGTCCACGAAATCTGGGCGCGCTTCTTCGGCTCGTCCATGAAGGACGACCTCCGCTACACTCCGTCCGACTGCTTCGAGACCTTCCCCTTCCCCGAAGACTGGGAGACCCACCCCGCCCTCGAAGCCGCCGGCAGGGAGTACCATGACTTCCGCGCCGCCCTCTTGGTCCGCAACGGCGAAGGGCTGACCCGGACGTACAACCGCTTCCACGATCCCGACGAGAACGATCCCGACATCGCCCGACTCCGCGATCTGCACGCCGACATGGACCGCGCTGTCCTCGACGCCTGCGGCTGGCGCGACGTCCCGACCGACTGCGACTTCCTGCTCGACTACGAGATCGACGAGGAGACGTGGGGCGGCAAGAAGAAGCCGTACCGCTACCGCTGGCCCGACGCCGTCCGCGACGAGGTCCTCGCGCGGCTGCTGGAGCTGAACGCCGAGCAGGTCGCTGACGAAGTGCGTTCCGGCGCCGTTGCGGGAGCAGGCGGGAAACGTGGCGGGTCATCGCATGCGAAAATTCCCCACGCGTCGCGACGCACCGTTGGCATCCGATATGCTTCACCTTGGAGGCACCGATGAGTGAGTCCATCATCACCGATCCCAAAGAGGTCACGAACTACGTCGATCAGATCCGCCAATTGGCGGACGACAACAAGACTGAGCTTGGATTCCTGCCCGCGGGTGTCTACCACGAGACAGCAATGAAGGGTGGCCTGTGGGTCGCCGTTGACCGTACTCGAAAGGTACTACGCGGTTATCTGCTGTTCGGCGGCCGATACCCGCGCCTGCGCGTGTTTCAGATCTTCGTGCGCCCCGAGTTTCGCGGTTCGGGCATAGCGCGGATCTTGCTGAAAAAGCTGCGGGACTACGGCGAAAGACTCAACTACCTGACCATCACCGCCAGAGTCGCACGTGAATTGGAAGCGAACAGGTTCTGGAAAGCATGCGGGTTCTTCGTCACCGACCAAATTTCCGGTGATGCGACAAGGAGGCCGCTCAACAAGTACACGCTCGAACTCGACGTGCCCTCTCTGTTTCGTGGCGAAACCCTCCGCACTATCGATTCTACGCAGATACGCTTCCCCGGGCCGATCCTGTTCACACCGTCATATGTCATTGACCTGAACGTGTTCTTCGACGTATTGCGAAACCGCGGCAAAGAAGAATCTTCCCTCGTGTTGTCGCTGGGCCTGACCAACGATGTTAATCTCTTCGTTACTTCCGAGTTCGTCAAGGAGCTGGAACGCCATACCGCTGACCACCAGCGGGATCCTGTTCTGGAATTCGCCCGACGCCTGCCGACGCTTCCCGATTTGGATCCCGAGACGGCGAATCCGCTTATAGAAGGTCTGCGAACTCTGCTCTGGACAGGCGTCCCGAAAACCGGACGACGGGCAATAAACGACGCCTCCGATCTGAGTCATCTGGCGTCTTGCATCCATCACAAGGTGTACGGATTTATCACGCGCGATGAAGCAATCCTTCAACATGCGGCGGACCTGCGTCGCATGCATGATATCAACATCGCCTCACCGGCCTATTTCATTGACTTGTTCGATGACGACGCCGCGCGGCGCGAACCGACGCTGGCGAGTATAGATCGACAGGACATCGAGATTGCCGATCTCGATGAACGGAATCGCAGGGAGGCCGAAGAATTTCTTCATGGCCTCGGCGTCGATCCGGACCAAATACGTTCCTGCCTTGAACCGGGACCCACGCAGCATCCCAGGCTGCGGAGAATCGTGCGCGTCGGCTCGCGGCTTGTCGGCGTGGGTTCCTGGAAACACCCGGGACCGGGTCGTGTGACCGACTTGTACCTGTATGTTGACGAAAGACAATCGAACTCCGAGAGAGCGATAGACCGCCTCTTCCTGGAGTCGTCGATGCACGGTGGCGTCGATGGACGCTTGCTCCGACTCGATCTGCACGCCCCCCGGCGGCAGGAGAAGACCCGTGGAGTGGCGGTCAATATCGGCTTTCGGTTCCCGAAGCACGAAGGCGATTCGTCCGGCGCGCTGGCCAAGGTGTCGTTCCGGGGCGTGGTCGGCGCGGGCAACTGGACATCGTTCAGGCGAGATCTCAAGGCGATGACGGATTGCGAACTGCAAGAAGGCGCGCCTTCGTGGAGCGCTATTTCCGATACCGGCATCGCCATGAACACCGGCCAACGAGTCGGCCCCGTGATGATCTCACCGTTCGATTTTGAAACTCTGGTGTCGCCATGCGCTCTGATTCTTCCTGGTCGAGCCGCGGTGGCGATTCCCATACAGGACAAGTATACCGAATTGATATCTTCGCCCGGCCGGCAGCGATCGTTGCTGCCTGACAAAGAAGCGGCTTTTCGGCTGGAACGCGCCTACTTTCTTGCAGCCGGAAGGCACAGATTGCTGCCAAAGGGAACGATCGTGGTGTTTTACGTCAGCCGTCCGCGAAGTGAAGCGGTGGCGCTGGCGAGAGTGACGTTTTCCGACACGCTGACCAAGACTCAAGCCGTCACCAAATTGCGCCGACAGGGAGTGCTTTCAGAGAAGGATATAGATCGAAAAGCCGACCGGCACGGAAAGATTGCCGCGTTTACGTTCGACAATCTTCTCAAGTTCCAGACGAACGTTTCTTATCAAGACCTCAAGCGGAACGGTTGCGTCGGCGGAGCCAATTTTGTCACGGCACAGCCATTGACTCATCAAGCGCTGATCCGAATTGCGAATCGAGCTTTCGGAGTGCAGTTCTGATGAACAACGCGATAATTTCCCTCAAGCCCCGATACGCGGAGTTGGTGGTGTCTGGAGAGAAATCCGTCGAACTTCGCAACAGGATCGTCAGATTAAACCCTGGGACGACGGTTTGGATATACGCGACACTGCCCGTGGGCCGCATCGTTGCGTTTGCGGAAGTGGAGTCAATCGTTCATGACGAGCCGACGCTGATATGGGAACAATTCAAGGGGGACATATGTATCGAGAAGACCCACTTCGACTCCTATACGAAAGACAGGGAACGCGTGTCGGCAGTGAAGTTGACGGCGGTGCGGGAGCTGCAGGAAGCACCGACCCTGGACGGAATCCGGAAGGTGGTCGGTACTTTTCACCCGCCCCAGTTCTATGCGCGCCTAGCGGCGGAAAGCGGACTGCTCGGCATCCTGAGCGGACTGGCCAAGTAATCGCACCGGCGGTTGCCTGTGGACTCGGACGACGGGATTGCGTCCACCGTCCTCGACGCCGAGCGCTGGCGCGACGTCCCGACCGACTGTGCCTTCGTGCTTGACTACGCGATCGACAAGGAGACGAGGGGCAACAAGAAGCCGTACCGCACCGCTGGCCGGACGCCGTCCGCGACGAGGTGCTCGCGCGGCTGCTGGAACTCAACGCCGAGCGGGCCGCGTGAACCGCGCCAAGCCGCCCGGCAATTTCAGGCAAACGGCCGCGACCGCGCACCCTCCGAAGCCACTCCCGACGGGTGGTTGCACCGCGTAGCCTTTGGGAGGATAATACGCCGCATGAACCCGACCCGGGAGCCGGTGCCGGTGGACAGGAAGATCAAGCACCTGGAGTTCATCCAGGGCGTGATCAACCGCCTCGCGTCCGATTCGTTCCGGTTGAAGGGCTGGTCCGTGATCCTCGTCTCCGCGTTGTTCGTCCTGTCCGCGCGCGAGGGCCAGTTGGAGCTCGTCTCGACGGCGTTCGTTCCGGTGTTCGTCTTCTGGGGTCTCGACGGCTACTTCCTGTGGCAGGAGCGCCTGTTCCGCGCGCTGTACGATCACGTGCGGGTTCTGGCGGAAGACAGAGTCGACTTCTCGATGGACGTCCGCGCCGTCGGGACTAGCCGCGCACCAACTTGGTTGGGGGCAACCTTCTCCCGAACCCTGCTTTCCTTCTACGCCGCATTGGCCGCCGCCGTCTGTCTGACGATGGCCATTGGTTGATCAAAGAGATCATCTGCGACTTTCATCGCTGCCGAATGGGAGAGGCGAGAGGCATGAAGCTCAGCATCGACGTAGCGTGGTGTCGGAGTCCCGGCGACGAAGCCGCCGCATCATCGGGACCGATGGAGACCGAAGACGAGGCGACCCTGGGCCGGATCGCCGTCAACGTCGATCGGATCCGGCTGACGCGGGCGCTCGACGCCCGGACCATGCGCGCGCACGACGGCGCGAATCTTTCGGCCTGCCGGCTGGCCGAGTGGCTGACCTGGAACTGGTGGCGCCTGCGCTGGGAACCGACGCATCAGGACGTCCGGCGCGACCGCGGTCTCGGCTGGCGGCAGGCTCACGAGATGGCGAGCATCGGCGGCGGCTGGCTCTGGCCGAACGTCACGATTCGATCCGACGGATTGCGGGTCGTCCTGGACGCCGTGCCTTCGGCCGACGTGGTCGCCGAGCCGGTGCGGTACGTCGCGAACGAGAGCGCCGTGGTCTCGGCGGAGGAGTTCGAGGCGGGCGTGGACGACTTCGTGAACCGCGTACTGGCGCGGCTCGGCGAGTGGTCGCTCGCCGACACGGAGCTGTCCACCGCATGGCGGGAGCTGTCGGCGGAGCGCGCCGACCCGGAATGCGCGGCGTACCGGAAGATCGAAGCGTTCCTCGGCTTCGACGTGGACGAAGCCGACCCGCGACAGGTCGAGCGGATCATCCTGGACGGCGGCGCATCACCGGACAGCCGCCCGCGTGGACCCGGCGTCGCGACGTAGAGATGTGCAGGAAGGCGAAATCAGTTGCCGATGGACGAACGGACGAGCGCGACGACCAATGCGATGACGATCGACAGGAGCGCTCCGGCGACGCCGGTCACCGTCCAGACCTTCACGTTGGCCAGGTTGTCCTTGGTCGCGTAGTGATCCAATGCGGTCTCCAGCGCCTTCATGCGCTCGCGAAGGTCGCCGGTGGTCTCCAGTGCCTTCACGCGCTCGCGAAGGTCGCCGATGGTCTCCAGCGCCTTCACGCGCTCGCGGAGGTCACCGGTGGTCTCCAGTTGGCCGTCGACCGACGTCTTCAACTCGGTGATAGCCGCCCACGCGGCCTGCGGCTCCGATTCCCCGGTCACCGTGCGCTTCCGGGGAGTCATGCCTGCTCCGCGAGACGCTTGTAGTAGTCCCGGAGCAGCTCGTTCCGGATGATCGCGCCGACGCCGAACTCCCGGTAGGTGACGTCCCAAGGGGTGTCCGGCTTGTGCGTGAGCGCGGATAGCTGCAGAGCCGTGAAGTCGCCGTAGACCTCGCGAACCTGCTCGATGACGTCGCGCTGCTCGTCGTCGAACGCGTCGGATCGGTCCACCGGCTCCGTGGTGATCGAGTCGCCACGGAACGACTTGTAGCGGTAGTAGATGCTGGGCACCACCGGACCGTACCGCCACGCTTCGGCCGGCTCGTTGATGAGCGATCGCCCGTACAGCCCGAGCATCCATCCGTGGCTGATGTACACGAGCTTCAGAACGTGCATCGGCGTCGTTTCCGTGTCGCGCCGGAGCCAGAGAATCTGCTCGGCGACCCCCCGCGGCTCTCGCGGCTCTCTGCTCGTTACAGCCGTCACGATTTCCGTTTCCTGACTCGGCATGACGCCCCCATTCTAGCCGTCCCAGCACGACGCAGGCACCAACGTCAAGCCCGGTTCCGGTTCTTCGCGCCCGCGATCTCGGCGCGCCCGGATGCCGCCGGCGGCGCTTGTCGCGGGCCGTCCGGACGCGCGTCGAACCCGGTCGGACCACCGGCGGGCAGCCTGACAGCCGGAAGATAAGCAAACTGCATGCCGGCATGGCGGCGCGCCGCTTGCGGCATGGTTTATCCTGTGCCGCGTTGCGGCCCGGATCGGTTCCGATCCCGCCGCACACCGGGAACCGGAGTCCACCATGACCCATCTCGCCGCGGACCCGCCGGCCGACAGTGTCTCCGTGCGGCGCGGTCTGTGCGACGCCCTGCGGATCGATCTCGTCGGCCCGCGGCCCGAGGATGCGGCGTTGCAGCGCGAGCGCCTGCCGCAGGCGCCGTCGCGATGGTATCTGACGGGTTTTCTGGTTCCCAGCGACGCTCCGGAAGAGCAACGGGCGCAGGACAGCGAGGAGGAGCTCGACGAGCCGGCCGAGCCGGTCCATGGCGGCGACGATTCGGGCACGCCGGACCGGGGCGGCCACAAGCGCCGCTTCCTGCCTTCGTCGATGGGGTTCAGCATCCTGGCGGATGCGGAGACCAGGCGCCTCGAGGTGGCCGTGTCGTGGGGCGACTACGCACCGGACGCCGGTGCGCGGGACACGCCGCCGGACGAGCGCGCCGCGCCGGATGCCGTCCGCGCAGACGAAGGACCGGGCAGCGGCCGGCGGACCCGTCGTCTCGCTCCGTGGGTGCGCCGGCCGGGTGCCGGCGCGGTGGCCGTCGATCTGGATGCCGTCCCCTCCGGCCGGCCGACCCCGTTCAGGCTGCCGGGCGGCGGTGGGCTTGCCGTGGTCTGCCTCGTTCGGCCGACCCGGGTGCGGACCCTCGAAGGATTCCGGGACGCCCGGGCGATTTCGCTGTTCACGGTGAACCGCCGGCCGCCGGCGCCGGACGACGACGAGCAGGACGTCGCGTTCGCGTTTCAGGTCGAGATGCGCGTCGAGGCGGATCGGCCGTTGATCCCGCGCGGGAACCTGAACGGTCTGGACAGTCCGGATTGGGACGAACGCCTCGCCGATCTGCATTACCGCGACGTCGCCGAGTACGCGGTCGGCCACAACGTTTCCACCCGCGCCGACGTCGCCGGCGGCGCATGCCGCCGGGTGCGGACCGAATGGATGCCGCACGCGGGCGTGCCGCGGGTCGAACCGGCGCCGATAGATGCCGTCGAGTTCGGCATGGAGACTCTTGGCGGCCTCGACGGCGCGCCGGCCGCGAAGGCGTGTCTCGAACCGCTGGTGGAGCAGTACCGCGGCTGGGTCGCCGGGCAACGACGGGACGCGGCGGCGTTCGCCGGCCGCCGCCGGGAGGTCGCCGACGAGCTGGTGCGAAGGGCGGACGCCGCCGCGGACCGCATCCGGGCCGGCATCGAGCTGCTGGCCGAACCGGACGTGCTCGACGCGTTCCGCGTCGCCAACCGGGCGCTGGCCGCCGCCGCGCGCCGGCGGCGCGCGCTGGAGGAAAGGAAGCGGCCCGGGGACGTGGCGGCCCCGGCGTGGCGTCCGTTCCAGCTTGCCTACGTCCTGATGAACCTGCGCGGCATCGCCGCGCCCACGCATCCCGAGCGCGACGTCGTCGACCTGCTGTTCTTTCCGACCGGCGGCGGCAAGACCGAAGCCTATCTGGGACTGTCCGCCTTTACCTTGGTACTCCGCCGCTTGCGCCATCCGGGTCCCGCCAGCCGGGGACTGTCGGTGCTGATGCGCTACACGCTGCGTCTGCTGACGCTCGACCAGCTCGGCCGGGCCGCGGCGCTGATCTGCGCCCTGGAGCTCGAACGCGGGCGCGCCCCGGAACGTCTGGGCGAGTGGCCGTTCGAGATCGCCCTGTGGGTCGGGCGCGCGGCGACGCCGAACCGCATGGGCCGCAAGGGCGACAGGAGCGACAGGTCGGCCCGCGTGAAGACCCTGCGCTACGCGCGCGACTCGTCGCGGGAACCGCCGCTGCCCCTGGAGCAATGCCCGTGGTGCGGCACGCGGTTCGGGAAGCGGTCGTTCCGGCTGCATCCCGACACCAGCGCGCCGACCGATCTGTTCGTCCACTGCGCCAGTCGGCGTTGCGAATTCTCCCGGAAGCGCCTGCCGATCGTGGCGGTGGACGAGCCGATCTACCGCCGCCTGCCCGCGTTCATGATCGCGACCGCGGACAAGTTCGCGGCGTTGCCGTGGACCGGCGAGACCGCACGCTTCTTCCACGGCGGCGACCCGCGCGACCCGAAGCCGCCCGACCTGATCGTCCAGGACGAGCTGCACCTCATCTCCGGGCCGCTCGGCACGATGGCCGGCCTCTACGAGACCGCGATCGACCGCCTGTGCGCGCGGCGGGTCGGCGGCGAGACCGTCCGCCCCAAGGTGATCGCCTCGACCGCCACGGTGCGCCTGGCGCAAAAGCAGATCCGGGCGCTGTTCGACCGGCGGCAGGTCGCGGTGTTCCCGGCCCCGGGACTCGACCGGCGCGACTCGTTCTTCGCCCGGGAGGCGTCGGAAAGTCCCGCCGACGTGCGCTTGTATGTCGGCGTCGCCGCGCAGGGCCGGGGGCCGCGGGTCGTCTTCCTGCGCAGCATGATCACGTTGATGGCGGCGGCGCAGGCGGGCTGGGACGCGACCGGACCCGGCGGCGGCTCCAACCCCGCCGATCCGTACATGACGGCCGTCGCCTACTTCAACGCGCTGCGGGAGCTGGGCAGCGCGCGGCGGATCGTGGAGGACGAGATCGGAGCGCGGCTGTCGTCCTACGCCGAGCGCAAGCGCCCGGGCGAGACCGCGGGCCTGTTCGCCGACCGGCGGATCGCATTCGAGCCGGTCGAGCTGACCTCGCGCGTGGGAACTTCCGAAGTCGCGGACGCGAAGCGCAGGCTCGCCCTCGACTTCCACCAGAAACAGCGGGTCGACGTGGCGCTGGCGACGAACATGATCTCGGTCGGTCTCGACGTCACGCGTCTCGGGCTGATGCTCGTCGCCGGCCAGCCGAAGACCGCCTCCGAGTACATCCAGGCCACGAGCCGCGTCGGGCGCGACCCGGCACGGCCCGGCCTCGTGGTGACGCTGCTGAACGTCCACAAGCCGCGGGACCGCTCGCACTACGAACGGTTCCCGGCCTTTCACGAGTCGTTCTACCGGAACGTCGAGGCGACGAGCGTCACCCCGTTCTCGTCCCGGGCGCTGGACCGCGGACTGCCCGCGGTCTCCGTCGCCCTCGCGCGGCTCGGGATCCCCGGCCTGACGCCGAACCCGGCGGCCCGGAACGTCGAGGCCCATCACGCGGAGACGGACGCCATCGCCGGGGCGGTGGGCGAACGGGCGCAACGGCACGCGGACGGGCTGCCGGCCGGGGTGGAGCAGACGGTGCAAGACCGCGTGCGGAGTCTCGTCGACGACTGGGCGGGGCTCGCCCGGGAAGCCGGACAGGTGGGCGTGACGTTCGGATACGCCCGCGGGCTTGGCGAACAGGTGTCCACGCCGCTCCTGCGCGAGATGATCGACCCCGACCGGGAGACGCTCAGCGAGCGACAGCTTCGCTTCCGCGCGCCGCGATCCTTGCGGGACGTCGAGCCGGGCGTGCTGCTCGGCATCAAGACGCCGGAGGGGAAGGACGTCGGCACGTAGGCGGTTTCGATGCCCGACAACGTCGTTCGTCAGAGCCAGTTGATCACCATCTGGGGACCGGGAGCGATGATCGACCTGCCCGAGTACTCGGTCATCGTGTCGGGTCTGCAGGACTGGGCCGCTTTGCGGCGCGAGAAGGTGAACGAACCCCGGCTGGCCGCGAAGCTCCGGCGGATTCTGGAAACGCCGGTGCTCGATCTGTTCACGCCGCCGCGCCACGAAGAGAACGCGCAGCGTACGGCGCCGGTGGGCGCGCGGATCTTTCCCACCTGGTTCATCGTCAAGGACGCCCGGCCCGCGCCGGGGAACCCGCGGTGGCGCCGGCGCCGGCTGGTGCGCTGGGATCAGTTGCACAGGCGCAGATTCGTCGAAGACGGCGATCGCAAGGCGGTGGTGCCGGTGCGTTTCGTGGCGGCGTGCAGGAAGGGGCACATCGACGATCTGAACTGGCGGGCGTTCGTGCACCCGGGGGGCAGGCCGTGCGAGCGTCCGCTGTGGATCGAGGAGCGGGGCACGAGCGGCGACATCGTCGACACCTGGGCCGTGTGCGAGTGCGGCTCGGAACGCTCGCTCTACGAAGCGGCGGGGGGCGGAACCGGCGCGCTGGGGCGGTGCGCCGGCAAGCGGCCCTGGATCGGACAGTTCGCGCGGGAGACGTGCGGGGAGCCGTACCGCCTGCTGGTGCGGACGGCCAGCAACGCCTACTTTCCGCAGACGATGAGCGTCATCTCGCTGCCGGAGTGCGACGCGGGGCTGGCGGCCAGGGTATCGCAGCACCGGGATCGCCTGAAAGCCGCGGACGATCTGGGCGCCCTGGAGATTTTCCGCAGGCTTCCCGAGCTGGCCGCGGCGTTCGCCGGCGTCGACGATGCTGCCGTCATCGCCGAGTACCGCCGGCAACAGGGCGGAGCCGAGGACGTGCCGGTCAAGGACGCCGAGTTCGAGATTCTCGACAAGGGCGACGCCCGCATCGGCGATGACGATCCACGTTCGGAGTTCTTCGCGGAGACGCTGGACCGCGCCGCGTGGGACGGGGATGGCGACCCGTTGCTCGAAGCCGCCGACAAGCTGGTGCTGGCGCATCGACTGCGCGAGGTGGTGGCCTTGCTGGGGTTCACGCGCTTCGAGGCGATCGGTCCGGACAAGGACGGCGAGGTCGACCTGGACGTGGAGAGGGCGGCGCTCGCCGAGGCGATCACCTGGCTGCCGGCCGTCGAGAACCGCGGCGAGGGCATGTTCGTTTCCTTCGGCGCGCGCAGCGTGACCGGATGGCTCGAGCGGCCCGCCGTCCGGGAGCGCGGGCGCCGGTTGGAGAACGCGTGGCAAGCCTGGGCCGTGGAACGGGGCCGCCCGCGGGATGGATTTCCCGGCCTGCCGTACGTGATGCTGCACTCGCTGGCGCACATGCTGATGACTTCAATCGCCCTGGACTGCGGCTATCCCGCCAGCTCTCTGCGCGAACGGGTGTACGCCGGCGACGGCCGCTACGGCATCCTGATCTACACGGGGTCGTCGGACTCGGAGGGCACGCTGGGCGGGCTGATCGAGACCGGCCGGCGCTTCGCCGGCCATCTGCGCCGCGCCCTGCGGGACAATCTGCTGTGTTCCAACGACCCGGTCTGCGCCGAGCACGATCCGGGCACGCCATACGCAGGCCGGCCGCTGCACGGCGCCGCCTGTCATGGATGCCTGCTGATCGCCGAGACGAGCTGCGAGCAGCGCAACGACTTCCTCGACCGGGCGCTCGTCGTGCCCACGGTCGGCGCGTCGGCTGCCGCGTTCTTCGACGCGGAGCACCTGGAGCCATGAGCGTTCCCGACGCCCTGCAGCCCGTGGTGAAACCCCGCGTCGCACCGAGACGGGCGGGGCGCCCGGCTGACAAGGCGTGAGGAGGGAGCATAATTGGCCATATGCGACCGACGAACAACGCAGTTCAGCCGGGATGCAGCCGCCCGTCGAATGCAGCGGGGATTCGCCACGGGCTGCTTGCGCGCGTCGGGACCCGAGCCGCGCCGGCAGATGCGGCGGCGCGGCTGATGGTGCAAGCCCTTCAGTCCAGCCGTTCGGCGCGGGTCACCTGCAGGACCGTCGCCTGCGCGCAACCGGACGACTCGCTCAGGGTCGCCTCGACCAGAACCTCGTCTCCCGCCGCAAGCCCCCGCACGGCGCCGGTCAGCGCGTAAAGCTCCCGGTCCTCGCCCGCTTCGCGCAGGGTCGGACAGCCGCCCGCCTCGCCGGCGATCCGCCCCCGGCGCCGCAACGTCCCGTCCGGGTCCGTGACGTGGAAGGCGGCGGAGACCGCCAGCGGCCGGAAGTAGACGTCGACGAGCACGAAGTAGTGGGTACGGTCCGCCGTCGCCCAGTCCGGCACCTCGACGACGGCCGACATCTCGCCGCGCTCGCTGGTGACGAGCCGGCTGAGCACCTCGAAGCTGGAGCGGGTCGCCCCCATGCCCAGATAGACCGGCGTGAGGGCCGGGAGATCCCGGCTCTCCACGGTCACCGCGGCGCCGGGCGCGCCGCTGCGCGGGGAGAACACCGGGGCGCGGGTGTGGACCGGGTCGAGCGGCTGCACGGCGGCACCATCCTACCGCCCGGCCGGCGCCGGGTCCAGCGGGATGCTGCGGCGGCGCGGCCGATGGTGTAAACTCGCGGGCGGGACGCATCTGCCGGCGCGGCCGGCGAGGAGACGAGGAATGACCACGTTTGCACGCATCGTGTCGGCGGCGGCGGTGATCGGCGTCGTGATCGGAGCGGCGGGTCCGGCGGCGGCGGCCAACGAAGCCGCGGTGACGTACTACAAGGACGTGCTGCCGATCGTCCAGGAGAACTGCCAGGCCTGTCACCGGCCGTCGGGCTACAACATCAGCGGCCTGGTGGCGCCGATGGCGTTCATGACCTACGACGAGACGCGCCCGTGGGCCCGCGCGATCGCCCGCAAGGTGGAGTCGCGCGAGATGCCGCCCTGGTTCGCGTCCGCGCCCGAGGGGGTCTTCGAGAACGAGCGCAGCCTGACCGACGCCGAGATCGACACGATCCTGCGCTGGGCCGACGCGGGCGCGCCCGCCGGCGACCGGGCCGATGCGCCGGCGCCGCCGGCCTGGGCGGAGGATCTGCATGACGGGTGGTCGCACGGCACGCCGGACTTCGTCGTGCGCATGGAAGAGCCGTTCGTGGTGCCGGACGACGCCTACGACATCAACATCTCGTTCGACGCCCGGATCCCGGAGGACGTGCTGGCGGAGGACGTCTGGGTGCGGGGTTGGGAGCTGCGCACCGGCGCCGAGGGTTCGGGCGTGCACCACATGTGCGCGTTCGTGCGGCCGGAGGACGGCAAGGTCCTCACCGGCGCGAACAAGTCGGCCGTCGCGCTGGGCGGACTGCTGAGCTGCGTCGCCGAAGGCGCCGAGTCGGGGATGCTGCCCGACGGCTACGGCCTGCTCGTGAAGAAGGGCTCGGTCGTCAACTTCAACATGCACTTCAACAAGGAGCCGGGCCCCGGGACGGCGTTCACGAGCCAGGCGGAGGTCGGGTTCTTCGTCGAGGAGCGGCCGGTGGCCCATCAGGTCATCACCGACACCCTGGGCAACAACGGGTTCGAGATCCCGCCGAACCACGCGAACTACCGGATCGGCATGGCCCGCACGCTCGAGAAGGACATCCTGGTCCTCAACTACTGGCCGCACGCGCACCTGCGTGCGAAGGCGGCGCGCTACACCGCCTTCTATCCCGACGGCACCGAGGAGCTGCTGCTCGACGTGCCGCGGTACGACCAGAGCTGGCAGGTGACCTACAAGTACCGGGAGCCGAAGCTGCTGCCGAAGGGCACCCGCATCGAGGCGAGCTTCTGGTACGACAACACCGAGAACCGCGGGGTGCGCCGCGGCTTCAACGCCGACCTCAGCGTCGGGTTCGGCCAGCGGACCAACGACGAGATGGCGCTCGGGTTCATCAGCTACGCCGAGCTCGGCGGCGACTCGACGACGAACGAGAACTAGCCGGCCGGCGCGGCTTCGTCCGCGAAGCCGACCAGACTTGCCGGGGCGGGCCCGACCGGGGGCCCGCCCCGGGAGTACCGATCATGGCAGTCGAAGTGAAGATGACGTTGTCCGAACGCGACGTGGAGCGCGTGGAGAGCCTGCGGGACATGCTGCATGCGCAGAACAAGGCGTTCGCCGTACTGGCCGCGGTCGACATCAGCCATACCTTGGCGCAGAAAGTCAAGGAGGGCGGGACGTTGCTGATCCGCAACCGCGACGGACGCGTGGAGCAGGTCGTGATCAACGGTCTGTGATGCCGTGTCTGTTCCCGTTTCGAAGCCCAGTGACGACTGGGGTGACACCAGCAAAGCCAGCAAAGCCAGCCCTGTAGGCAGGGTAACGCTTCGGCCGGCGTACGAGAACGACGTCTGGTTCTATCGGATCCTGGTCATCGCGCTCGGCGGGGCCGTGTTGCTGTCAGTGGGGGGCGCGGTCCTCATCGCAGTCATGGGGAAACAGGTTCCCGAAGTGCTGGTGGCTGTCGGGTCGGCTGCCGTGGGCGCGCTTGCCGGCGTGTTCACGATGAAACGATGACCGATCGCTCTTGCGATTCGTTCCATCCGCCGCCCGGCGGGCGGCGGAGGCTGGCGGAGGACCGATGCGCCCGTTGAGAACCGTTCTGCCGGCGTGCGGACTCGGCGCATGCCTGCTGGTTCCGGCGCCTGCCGGGGCCGGTCAGGACGGCGCGGATTCCGCGCCGGCGGATGTCATCCGCACCGAACTCACCCTGAACCTGCGCCCGGTCGCGGTCTCCTTCGAGCCGGGGCTCGGCGCCGGAGATCCGGCCCACCGGGAGCTGCTCGCGGGCAGCGGGTCCGCGTCCGGCGCGCCGGTCCGCGTTGGCGAGATCGAGGTCATGCCGCGGCTGCGCATCGGCACGCTCGACGGCACGGCGCCGGGCGGCAGCGAATCGCCGAATCCCGCGACGGCCACCTACGCGCTCTGGCTGGCGCGCAGCGGCGCGGACTGGTCGCTCGAGCTGCGGCCCCCCGCGGACGGCGACGAAACCGGCGAAGCCGATGCGGAGGGCGATGCCGTGATCGGCAGCATCCCGCTGACCCGCGAGGCGGCCGGGACGAGAGAGACCTTCTCCGCCGCGCTGGTCCCGACCGCGGACGATGCGGGGCGCCTGCTGCTGCGCTGGCACGACCATCGCTGGGCGGCCGACTTCCACTTCGCGGATCCTCCCGCGCCGGACGAGGAGGATGCCGGCGATTCGGAAGCGGACGGAGAAGAAACGGAGGCGCTCGAACCGGAGGAGGGCGGCGGGCGTCCGGACGAGGGCGGTGCCGAGTCGGCGGCGAACGAACCCGGGCGCGGCGCAGGGTCGGAGCGGGACGAACCCGGGCGCGGCGCCGAGTCGGAGCGGGACGAACCTGAGGAAGACGCCGGGCCGGACGAGGACGACGGGCCGCGCGTGGCCAACGACAGGGAATCCCTGGAGTTCGACTCCGACACGAGCGCCGGCTCCCGCCTCCTGCGGCTCAGCGAGCGGCACGAGACGGCGGTCGAGCTGCCGCCGGGCGCGCGCGTTTCCGTGCTCGTCTGGCAGGAGCAGAGCGTCGAGCACGCGGACTTCGCCGCGCTGGCGGCGCTGGCCGAGGGCGAGGTGGTGCGTCTGACCGAGGCGGCGGTCCTGCGCCTCCGGAGCGAGGCCGCGCTGCAGTTCGGAGACGTGACGGTGCCGACCGGCAATCTAAGTCCGGGCTTTCCCGGCTCCTACGGTCTCTGGCTGAAGCGCGGCGCCGGCGGCTGGCGCCTGGTGTTCAACCACGAGGCGGACTCGTGGGGGACGCAGCACGATCCGGCGTTCGACGCCGCGGAGATCGACGTGGCGCACTCCGAGGACGGCCTTGCGACCCGGCCGCTCGGCGCGGCGCTCCTGCCGGCCACGGCGCGCTCCGGGCGGCTCGTCATCCACTGGGGCCCCCACGACTGGGCGGCCGACTTCACCGTCCCCGAGTGAACCGCGGCGCCGGGTTTCTGTCCCGGCGCCACGGACGCCCTGCCGACCCGGGCGCCCCGGGTCGTTTTCGGCGCGGAGGCACTTTCGGTTCGCCGCCGGTCTGCCGTTCCCCCCGCGCGCACTTCATTTTTCTTGAAATTCACCGGATCGAAACCTACAATGCCCGGATGAACCAGAAGATGCTGAAGTCCATCCCCGGGATCGGGTTCGCGTGCGCGGGGTTGGCCTTGACGGCATTTGCAGGCCTCCCCGCCGGCCTGGCCGCGCAGGAGCCGGCGGCGGCCGCGGCGATCGCCGCCGCGCCGGCCGCGGCGGAGGCGGCCACCGGATCGGCGCCGGCCGCGGAGAGCAGCCGGCGGCTGCTGGACCGCTACTGCGTGGCCTGCCACAACGACCGCCTGGAGACCGCGGGCCTCAGCCTGCAGGAAATCGACGTTCTGCACGTCGCCGAAGGCGCCGAGACGTGGGAAAAGGTGGTGCGGAAGCTGCGCACCGGCACCATGCCGCCGTCCAACCGGCCGCAGCCGCCCGCCGCGGCCCGCCGGGACCTGCTGGCGTGGCTGGAGACGTCGCTCGACGCCGCGTCGGAGGCGAATCCGAACCCGGGCCGCACGGAGACCCTCCGGCGTCTCAACCGCACCGAGTACCAGAATGCGATCCGGGACCTGCTGGCTCTCGACGTCGACGCCGCGGCGCTGCTGCCGCCGGACGAGAGCGGCCACGGCTTCGACAACGTCACGGTGGGCAACCTCTCGCCGGCGCTGCTCGACCGCTACATCTCGGCCGCGCGCAGGATCAGCCGGCTGGCGGTCGGGGCGCGGCGGGAGTCGGTCGAAAGCGCCGTGATCCGGGTGCCGCCCGACACCACGCAGGAAGAGCACGTGCCGGGACTGCCGATCGGCACCCGCGGCGGCGTGCTGGTGACGCATACCTTCCCGCAGGACGGCGAGTACGACGTCCAGGTGCTGCTGGCGCGCAACCGCAGCGGCAACGTCGGCGGCCTGCGCGACCCGCGCCCGCACGAGCTGGAGCTGCTGATCGACCGGACGCCGATCGCGCGCTTCACCGTGGCGCGTCCGGAGGATCGCGACGACACGCTCCTGGATCGCAACCTGAAGGTGCGCACCGCGGTCACCGCCGGACCGCACCAGCTCGGCGTCACGTTTTCCAGGGACGGCGCATCGCTGCTGGAGACCGAGCGCCAGCCGTTGCAGTCGCACTTCAACGAGACCCGGCATCCGCGCCAGACGCCCGCCGTCTACCAGGTGACGGTCACCGGTCCGTATGCGCCGCGGGGCGCCGGCGACACGCCGAGCCGCCGCCGCCTCTTCGTCTGCCGGCCGGCCGGGGCGAGCGACGAAGAACCGTGCGCCCGCCGGATCCTGTCGAACCTCATGCGCCGCGCCTACCGCCGCCCGGTCTCCGACGAGGACGTCGCCGGGCCGCTGGCCTTCTACCGCGAAGGGCGTGCGGCGGGCGACTTCGACGACGGCGTCGAGAAGGCCCTGGCCGCGGTGCTCATCAACCCCGAGTTCCTGTTCCGGGTCGAGCTGGATCCGCGGGACGTCGCCGGCGGCGCGTACCGGATCAGCGACCTGGAGCTGGCGTCGCGCCTGTCGTTCTTCCTCTGGAGCAGCATTCCGGACGACGAACTGCTCGACGCCGCGGTGCGCGGCGCGCTGAGCCGGCCCGGGGAACTGGAGCGGCAGACCCGCCGGATGCTCGCCGACCCGCGTTCCTACAACCTCGCGAGCAACTTCGCGGGGCAGTGGCTGCAACTCCGCAACCTGGCGTCCGTCAGCCCGAACCCGCGCCTGTTCACGGACTTCGACGACAACCTGCGCCAGGCGTTGCGGGAGGAAACGGAGCGCTTCTTCGACAGCGTGCTGCGCGAGGACCGCGGCGTGGCGGACCTGCTCGACGCCGACTACACCTTCCTGAACGAGCGGCTGGCCAAACACTACGGGATCCCCAACGTCTACGGGACCCGCTTCCGGCGCGTGCGGCTCGCTCCCGACAGCCGGCGCGGCGGGCTGCTGCGGCACGGGAGCATCCTGTCGGTGACCTCCTACGCGACGCGCACGTCCCCGGTGATCCGTGGCGTCTGGGTGCTGTCCAACGTCTTCGGCGCACCGCCGCCGCCGCCGCTGCCCAACGTGCCGGCGCTCGAGGAGAACGAGGTGGCCGCCAACCTGCCGATGCGGGAACGGCTGGCCGCCCACCGCGGCAACCCGGTCTGCGCGAACTGCCACCGGACGATCGATCCGGTCGGCTTCGCGCTGGAGAACTTCGACGCGGTGGGCCGCTGGCGGGACCACGAAGGGGACGCCGCGTCCATCGACGTCTCCGGGGCGCTGCCCCTGGTCGGCGGGTTCGACGGGGTGGACGGTCTGGAAGCGGGCCTGCTGACCCGCCCGGACCTGTTCGCCGGCACCATCACCGAGAAGCTGCTGACGTTCGCGCTCGGACGGGGCGTCGAGTACTACGACGCGCCGGCCGTCCGCCGGATTCTGCGCGCCACCGAGCCGGACGGTTACCGCCTGTCGTCGCTCGTCGTGGAAATCGTCAAGAGTGTTCCGTTTCAGATGAGGAGATCGTCATGATCATCACGAAGAAGGCCCTCCCCCGGCGTACTTTCCTGCGGGGGCTGCAGGCCACCCTGGCGCTGCCGCTGCTCGACGCGATGGTTCCCGCGGCGACCGCGCTGGCCCGGACGCCGGCCCGGCCGGTCTCCAGGCTCGGCTTCGTGTTCATCCCGATGGGCTGCGACCACGGCCGCTGGACGCCGGCCGACGGCGGGCGGCTGGGGCAGTTGACCCCGATTCTCAGCCCCCTCGAGCCGGTCAAGGAGCAGTTGACGGTCATCACGAACCTGGAGCTGCAGCTCTCGTATCCCGGGACCCACGACACGTCGAACTCCGGGTTCCTGAGCGCCGCCTACGCCAAGCACACCGAGAGTTCCGACTACCACCTGGGGACGACGGTCGACCAGATCGCGGCGCGGAAGATCGGGCGGGACACGCAGCTTCCGTCGCTCGAGCTGTCGATGGACCTGAACCCGCTCGCCGGGGTGTGCAACAACGGCTACGCCTGCGTCTACCAGAACTGCCTGTCGTGGTCGTCGCCGACCACGCCGCTGCCGTCCGAGGCGCATCCGCGCATCGTGTTCGAGCGCCTGTTCGGCGAGGGGGGCACCGCCGCCGAGCGGCAGGCGGCGCTCCGCGGCCGGGGCAGCCTGCTCGATTCGTTCAGCGCCGACGTCGCGCGCCTGAAGCGCGCGGTGGGGCCGGCCGACCGCAAGCGGGTGGACCAGTACCTCGACAGCGTCCGCGAGGTCGAACGGCAGATCCAGCGGGCGGAGGCCGGCGCGCTCGACAATCCGATGCCCGACGTGGACCGCCCGGTCGGAGTTCCGGCCGCGTTCGCCGACCACGCCAGGCTCATGTTCGACCTGCAGGCGCTGGCGTTCCAGGCCGACATCACGCGCGTGGTCAGCTTCCAGCTCACCCGCGAGCTGAGCAACCGCACGTATCCGGAGATCGGGGTGCCGGACCCGCACCACCCCACCAGCCACCACGGGAACGATCCAGAGAAGCTGCTGAAGATCTCCATGATCAACACGTTCCACGTGTCGCTGTTCGCCGAGTTCCTCGAGAAGCTGAAGAACACGCCGGACGGCGACGGGTCGCTGCTGGACAACACCGTCTACCTGTACGGCAGCGGGATGGGCAACTCCAGCCTGCACGACCACGAGAACCTGCCGATCCTGGTGGCCGGCGGCGCCGCGTGCGGCATGAACGGCGGGCGGCACATCCGGTACGGCGAGGGCACGCCGCTCGCCAACCTGCACCTCACGCTGCTCGACCGGGTGGGCGTGCGCCTGGATTCGTTCGGCGACAGCGACGGCCGGGTCGAGAAGCTGGTGAGCGCCGTTCCGGTGTAGCGGCCCGGCAGGCCCCGGCGGGAGGGCCCGGCCCGGGGCCGCCGGAAGATAATGACGGGAGGCGCCGGCCAGGAAGTGGCGGCCGGCTGCTTCCGTCCGCCAGCCGCCGGGGCCGCTGGAAGTAAAGACGGGAGACGCCGACCAGGAAGTGGCGGTCGGCTGCTTCCGTCCGCCGGTCGCCGGAGGCCCGCTGGAAGGAAAGACGGGAGACGACAAATGGATTGGCGACGATTGATCGCTGGAGTCCCGGTCGTGGCGCTCGCCGCGGCCGGCGCGGCCGCGGCGGCCGAGGAGACCCCGCTGGCCGATGCGGTCGAGCAGGGGCGGGCCGGTCTCGTCCGCGGCCTGCTGGTGCGCGGTGCCGACGTGAACGCGCCGCAGGTCGACGGCACGACCGCCCTGCACTGGGCGGCGTACCGCGACGACCTGGAGACGGCGCGGCTTCTGCTCGCGGCGGACGCCGACGTCGGCGCGGTGAACCGCTACGGCGTGCCGGCGCTGTCGCTGGCCGCCACCAACGGCAGCGCGGCCTTCGTGCGGCTTCTGCTCGACGCGGGCGCCGACCCGAACGCGGCGCTGCTGGGCGGAGAGACCGTCCTGATGACCGCGGCGCGCACGGGGAGTCTCGCGGCGGTGGAGGCGCTGCTGGCCGCCGGCGCCGACCCGGCCGCGCGGGAGCGGCGCGGGCAGACCGCGTTGATGTGGGCGGCGGCCGAGGGGCACCTGGGTATCGTCAACGCCCTCCTCGAGGCCGGAGCCGACGTCCGCGCTGCCCTCGAATCCGGGTTCAACCCGCTGTTCTTCGCCGTGCGCGAAGGCCGCATCGACGTCGTGCGGCGGCTGCTGCGGGCCGGCGAGGACGTGAACGCGGTTCTCGAACGGGTGAAGGACGGGCCGGACGCCGCGGTCAACAACGCCAGCTACCGGCCGGTGGACGACGGCATGAGTCCCCTGTTGCTGGCGGTCCGGAACGGCCACTTCGAGCTCGCGGCCGAGTTGATCGAAGCCGGGGCCGATCCGAACGATCAGCGCACCGGATTCGCGCCGCTGCACACGATGTCGTGGGTGCGGAAGCCGGATGCGAGCGATCGCGGCGACCCGCCGCCGATCGGTTCGGGCAACCTGACCGGGCTGCAGTTCGTGCGGAAGCTCGTGGCGCTCGGCGCGGACGTGAACCTGCGCCTGAACACCGCCGGCGTCCGGCCGCCGCACACCGCGTCCCGGCTCGGGATGGAGGGAGCGACGGCGTTCCTGATGGCCGCCGACCGGGCCGACGTCCCGTTCATGCGGTTGCTGCTGGAGCTGGGCGCGGATCCGTTCGTTCCGAACGTCGAGGGCTCCACGCCGCTGATGGCGGCGGCCGGGCTCGGCACCACCGCCCCGGAGGAGGAGGCCGGCTCGGAGGCCGAGGCGCGTGACGCGGTCCGGTTGCTCCTCGATCTCGGCGCGGACATCGACGCCGTCGACGACAACGGTGACACCGCGATGCACGGCGCCGCGTTCGCCAGCTTCCCGACGGTGGTGCAGCAGCTCGCCGACAACGGGGCCGACGTCCGCGTCTGGACGCAGCCGAACGAGCAGGGCCGGACGCCGCTGTTCATCGCCGAGGGCTACCGCGGCGGACTGCCGCGGCCGTCCCGTCCCACCATCGAGGCGCTCACGTTCCTCATGGACGGCGCGGGCGTTCCCACGGACGGGCCGCGACCCGAGCTCGTGGACATGTACTCGCAGCCTGCTCCGACGCCGCCCGCGCAGCAGCCCGAGAAACCGGAGAAGCCCGAGCAGGGCGCCAAGGCGCAGCCGCGGGTGCGCTAGGCGCGCATTCGCGGGCCGACGTCAAAGTCCCCGGGCGCTGGTCGTCTTCGATCACGCCGTCCGGGGTCTTTTTTGTGCCCTCTTTCCGGATAGACGCTGTCCCCTCCGCTTCCGTGGCTGGCTCGAGTGACTCGGATCGACATCAGATGCGGCATCGAATAGCATGACGCATCATGAGAACCACCATCAACATCGCCACGCCGATCTTCGACGAGCTCAAGCGCATGCAGCAGCGGGACGGCGGCACGCTCGGCGAGCTGGTGACCGGCCTGCTCGCCGAGGGGATCGAGAGCCGTCGCCGCGGCCGTTCCGATCCGGCGTTCACCTGGATCAGCCAGCCGATGCGCGCTCGCGTCGACCTGACCGACAAGGACGCCCTGGCGGCTGTTCTTGAAGACGATCGCGCATGAGTTACACGATCGACGCCAACGTGCTGTTGTATGCGTCGGATCGGGCGTCCCCGTTTCACGAGGCGGCAAGCGCCTTCCTGGAGGCCCGCTCCCGGGATCCCGACGTGCTGTGTCTGACGTGGCCGGTCGTCATGGCGTACGTCCGCTTGGCGACGCATCCGCGGGTCTTCGATGCGCCGATGACCCCGCGCGCCGCCTTCGACAACGTCGCCGAGTTGATGCGCCTGCCCCGGTGCCGCGTGGTGACCGAGCCGGAGGGGTTTCTCGACGTCTGCCGCGGCGTCGCCATCGACGTGACCGCGCGCGGCAACCTCGTGCCGGACGCGCATCTGGCGGCGCTGTTGCGTTCGCACGGCGTCCGCACCGTCTACACGCACGATCGGGACTTCCTGAAGTTTCCGTTCCTGAAAGTGGTCGACCCGCTGACGTGACCGCGGGTGGCGGCCCGCCGCGGACCCGCGGTCACGCGGCGCCGCGATCCGGACGGACGTGTCGACGCAAACCATCGACGCGGACGTCGGCGGGGCTGCGCGACGTCGACATCGAGGGTGCCGAGCCGAGGAGCGAACGCAACTCGTCGATGCGTTTCCGGCGTATCAGCGACGTCGGCGACCCCGCAGGCGGTTCGGCGCCGCCGCGGCGCGGCGCCTCAGCGCCGCAGGACCGGCAGGTAGCAGAGCGCCGCCACCAGCACGTCGTACGTCGCGCCGGCGGGCGGATACCAGCCGGGGACGATCTCCGGCGGGAGCAGGCCGGCGGCGTGCGCGAGGCCGGCCGCCGCATGGGCGGTCCATGCCGCGGCCAGCGCGGTCAGCGCGCGGGCCGGCTCCCAGGTGGTGACGAGGGCGGCGACCATGAAGCAGCCGGCGGCGATCGCCACGACGAGGCCGGTCCCGGGCACGTCGTCGTGCCCGAGGGCGAAACCGACCGGGACCGCCGCGGCCAGCGCCAGCAGCAGTGCCGCGAACTGGGCGAGCCGCAACTCGGCGACGAGCCGCGCGCCGCTGGCCGGCTCCGCCCGCCGGGCGCCGAGCGCGAGCCAGGCGACGGTCCCCCCGAAGGCGAGGAAGACGACGGCGGACGAAAGCACGGCGTCGGTCACGGGAGTTCCGTCGCGGCGGCGTGCCGCGGAGGGACCGCCAGTATAGCAGCCGGTCTCCCGGGGTCGGCGCGGATCCCCGCGACGGGGTACGCTTGTGCGCGTGCCGGAAGGAGGCGTGCGGAGATGATGCCCGAGCCCCGGCGGATCCGCCTCGGCGCGGCCCTGATCGCGGTCCTGCTCGCGCTGGCGGCGTTCGCGTTCCAGGAATGGCTGCCCGGGCGCCTGCGCGCCCTCATGGGCATCGCGGCGTTCGTCCTGACGGCGGTGGCCTGCTCGGCCGACGTGACCGCCATCCGCTGGCGCACCGTCGCCTGGGGCATGGCCCTGCAGGTGCTGCTGGCGGTCCTGATCCTGAAGCTGGCCGTCGGCGGCGTCCGGCCCGGCCACGCGGCGTTCTCCGCGCTCGCGGCGGTCGTCACGCGCTTCCTGGAGTTCACGAGCGTCGGGTCGCAGTTCGTCTTCGGCGTGCTCGCCGATCCGGAGGCGATGGGGGCGGTGTTCCCGAACGGCCTCGTCCTCGTCTTCGCCGCGTTCCCGATCGTCGTCTTCGCCTCGTCGGTGTTCACCGTCCTCTACCACCTGGGCGTGCTGCAGGCGGCGGTGCGGCTGATGGCGCGCGCCATGATGCCGCTGATGGGGACGAGCGGGGCGGAAACCCTCTCGGCCGCGGCCAACGTCTTCATGGGGCAGACCGAGGCGCCGATCATCGTGCGCCCCTACGTCTCGCGGATGACGCGGTCGGAGCTGCTCGCGCTCATGACCGGGGGGCTGGCCACCATCGCCGGCTCCATGTTCGCCATCTACGTCGGCCTCGGCGCGGATCCGGTGGCGATGCTGACGACCAGCGTCATGGCGGCGCCGTGCGGCCTCTACCTCGCCAAGATCCTGCTGCCGGAGACGGAGACGCCGGTGACCGCGGGGCGCATGACGGCCGACGCCGCGCGGGAGCACGTCAACGTCGTCGACGCGGCGGCGGGCGGCGCGTCGAGCGGGATGCACCTGGCGTTCAACATCACCGCGATGCTGATCGCGTTCCTCGCGTTCATCGCCATGTTCGACGCCCTGCTCGGCGCGCTCCGGCCCGGCCTCTCGATGGCCGGCCTCTTCGCCGTCGCCTTCGCGCCGGTCGCCGCCCTGCTCGGCGTGCCCGCCGGCGACGTCCCGATCGTCGCCGATCTGCTCGGCACCAAGCTGGTGACCAACGAGTTCGTCGCCTTCATCAAGCTGAGCGGCGACTACGCCGGCGTCATCAGCGACCGCGGGCAGACGCTGGCGACCTACGCGCTGACCGGCTTCGCCAACTTCGGATCGATCGGCATCGTCCTCGGCGGCATCGGCAGCATGGCCCCCGAGCGCCGCGCGGATCTGGCCCGCCTCAGCGCCCGCGCCCTGCTCGCCGGCTTCATGGCGACGATGATCAACGCGTCGGTCGCGGCGGTGCTCGCCTAGCCGGGCTGTATGATCCTTGTCTCCATGCTGCCCACCGTCGCCTGGCGGGGCGACCGCGTCGTCATGGTCGATCAGCGCAAGCTGCCCGGCCGGGAGGTCTACGTCTCGGCGCGGACCGCGCGCGAGGTGGCCCGCGCCATCGAGAAGATGGTGATCCGCGGCGCGCCGGCGATCGGGGTGGCGGCGGCGATGGGGCTGGCCCTCGGCGTCACGAAGAGCCGGGCGCAGGGGAGCGCGGCGCTGGCCGCCGAGTTCTACCGGCTGTGCGACGTGCTGGCCGCCACGCGCCCGACCGCGGTCAACCTCTTCTGGGCCATCGACCGCATGAAGGGCGTGTTCTCGGACGCGGTGCGGGCGGGGCGGTCGCCCGCGGAGATCGGCGGGATCCTGGTGGCCGAGGCGGGGCGCGTCCACGACGAGGACGTCGCCTGCTGCAAGGCGCTGGGGGCGCACGGCGCGGAGCTGCTGCCGGACGAGGGCCGCGTGCTCACCCACTGCAACGCGGGCGCGCTGGCGACGGGCGGCTACGGGACCGCGCTGGGGGTGATCCGGGCGGCGGTGGAGGGGGGCAAGCGGATCGCGGTCTACGCCGACGAGACCCGGCCGTTCCTGCAGGGCAGCCGGCTGACCGCCTGGGAGCTGCTGCGGGACGGCATCGACACGACGATCGTGACCGACGGGACGGCCGGTTCCCTCTTCCGGGGCGGCAGGATCGACGCGGTGGTGGTCGGCGCCGACCGCATCGCCGCGAACGGGGACGTGGCCAACAAGATCGGCACCTACACGGTGGCGGTGCTCGCGCGCGAGCACCGCGTGCCGTTCTACGTGGCGGCGCCCACCTCGACGATCGACCTGGCGACCGCCGACGGGGACGGCATCCCGATCGAGGAACGGAGCGCGCGCGAGGTCACGCACGTCGGTTCCTCGCGGGTGGCGGCGGAAGGCGCCGGCGTCTGGAACCCGGCCTTCGACGTGACCCCACACCGCTTCGTCGCCGGCGTCGTCACCGAGCGGGGGATCTGCCGGCCGCCGTACGGCGAGAGCTTGGCCGCGGTCCGCGGGCAGGGCTGAATCCGGCGCAACCGATGGACCTCCTCGCCATCGAGACCTCCTGTGACGAGACGGCCGCCGCGGTCGTGGCCGATTCCGGCGATCCGGCGCGGCCCTGGACGGTGCGGTCCAACGTGGTCGCCTCGCAGGCGGAAATCCACCGGGAGTGGGGAGGCGTGGTTCCCGAGCTGGCGTCGCGGCAGCACGTGCGGGACCTCTGCGGCGTGGTGGAGCGCGCGCTCGAGGACGCCGGCGCGGGCTGGTCCGACCTGGACGCGGTCGCCGTCACCCGGGGGCCGGGGCTGGTCGGCTCGCTGCTGGTCGGCGTCGCCTTCGCCAAGGCGCTCGCCGCCGCGCTGGACGTGCCGCTGGTCCCGGTGCAGCATCTTGCCGGGCACATCGAATCGCTGGTGGTCGAGGGCGGCCGGATGCCGCTGCCGGCGGTGGTGCTGGTGGTCTCCGGCGGGCACACCAACCTCTATCTGACGACCGCGGGGGGCGCCGAGGGCCTGTCGCACCGGCTGCTCGGCCGCACGCGCGACGACGCCGCCGGCGAGGCCTACGACAAGGTCGCTTCGCTGCTCGGTCTCGGCTATCCGGGGGGGCCGGTGATCGACCGCATCGCGCGCGACGGCGACGACCGGGCGGTCGAGTTCCCCTTCGCCCGCATGACCCACGACGACCGCAACGCCGGTCCGGCGGCGACCCGTCCGGCGGGGCTGGCCGCGGTCCGCGGCGGCCGGCAGCTCGAATTCAGCTTCAGCGGCCTGAAGACGGCGGTGAAGCGGCACGTACAGCGGCGGCGCACCGCCCTCGGCGGCGACGGAAGGCTTCCGGACGCGGAGATCGCGGGCATCTGCGCCAGCTTCCAGCGGGTGGTCGTGCGGACGCTGCTCGACCGCGCCTTCCTGGCCGCCCGCCGGTTCGGGGCGCGCAGCATCGGCATCTCCGGCGGGGTGTCGGCCAACCGCCGGCTGCGGGCCGACGCGGCGGCGCAGGCCGCGCGGGCCGGGCTGCCGCTGTTCCTGCCGTCGCTCGCGCTGGCGACCGACAACGCGGCGATGATCGGCGCGGCCGGGCTGCGGCGGCTGCACGCCGGGGTCACGGCGCCGCCGGACCTCGACGCGCGGGCGTCGCTGCCGCTCGACGAAGCGCCGGGCGGGTAGCCGGAGCGGACGGACGCGAACGACGGGAACCCCGGCGCGCCGCGCACCGGGCGCGGCGAAGCGGTTGAAGCGGTTAAAGTAGGCGCCATGACTTGGCATCGGCAGACGCACTGGCGGATTCTGATCGCGCTCGGCGCCGGGCTCGCCTACGGCGTGATCGCGGCGCTCGCCGGCTGGGGCGGGTTCACCGGCGACTGGATCGCGCCGTTCGGCACGATCTTCCTGCGCCTGCTGCTCCTGATCGCGGTGCCCCTGGTGCTGGCGTCGCTCGTCACCGGGGTGGCCTCGCTCGCCGACCTGCAGAAACTGTCCCGCATCGGCGGCAAGACCATCGCCATCTACCTGGGCACGACGCTCGTGGCCCTCGTCATCGGCCTCGTCCTGGTCAACGCGGTCCGGCCGGGCGCGTCGATTCCGGAGAGCCTGCGCGCGAGCCTGCAGGAGACCTACCAGGGGGATCTGGCCGCGCGGCAGGAGACGATCGACCGGGCGCGGGAGGCCGGGCCGCTGCAGCCGCTCGTCGACGTGGTGCCCGAGAACGTCCTGGGCGCGGCGACGAACAACCGGGCCATGCTCAGCGTCGTCTTCGCGGCGTTTCTCCTCGGCGTGGCGCTGATGCAGTTACCCCGCCCGCGGGCGCAGCCGCTCCTGGACCTGTTCGAGAGCCTCAACGCGGCCATCATCGCGATCGTCGAGCTGATCCTCAGGGTCGCGCCGATCGGCGTCTTCGCGCTGATCGCCGGCACCATCACGACGGTCGCCGGCGACGATCCGGCCGACGTCGCGCAGCTCCTCGGCGCACTCGGCCTGTACTGCGTCACCGTCCTGGCAGGTCTGGCGCTGCACGCGTTCCTGACCTATCCGCTGCTGCTGCGCTTCCTCACGCCGCTGACGCCGGTGCGCTTTCTCCGCGGCGTCGCGCCGGCGCAGCTCGTGGCGTTCTCGACCTCGTCGAGCGCGGCGACCCTGCCGGTCACGATGGAGACCGCGGAGCGCGACCTGGGCGTTTCGGAGGAGGTCGCCTCGTTCGCGCTGCCGCTGGGGGCCACCATCAACATGGACGGCACCGCGGTCTACATGTCGGTGGCGGCGGTGTTCATCGCGCAGACGCTGGGGATCCCGGTCGACCTGGGCGGGCAGGCGACCATCGTCTTCACCGCGCTGCTGGCGTCGATCGGGACCGCCGCGGTGCCGAGCGCCGGCATCGTGATGCTGGTCATCGTGCTCGAGGCGATCGGGGTGCCGAGCGCCGGCATCGCCCTGATCTTCGGCGTGGACCGGATTCTCGACATGTGCCGCACGGCGACCAACGTGACCGGCGACGCGGCGGTGGCGGCGGTGGTGGCGGCGAGCGAGGGGCAGTTGCGCCCGACCGCGGTGAACGGGCTGGCGCCGGCCGGGGGCGGGCCGGCCGGCGGCGGCGCGGCGGCGGCGGGATCATGACGCCGACGCGCGCCGACGCCTGGGCGCTGCTCACCGAGTTCACCGCCGGCGAGAGCCTGCGGAAGCACGCCCTCGCCGTCGAGGCCGCCGTCCGGGGGTACGCGCGCCTGGGCGGCGAGGACGAGGAGGCATGGGGCGTCGTCGGCCTGATCCACGACTTCGACTACGAGCGCTGGCCCGACGCGGCGGACCACCCGTTCCGGGGCGCCGAGATCCTGCGCGGGCGCGGCTGGCCGGAGTACGTGATCCGCGCCGTCCTTTCGCACGCCGACTACAGCGGCGTCCCGCGCGAGTCGCGTCTGGAGCACACCCTGTTCGCCTGCGACGAGCTGGCCGGCTTCGTCACCGCGGCGGCGCTCGTCCGCCCGACGAAGAGCGTCCTCGACCTCGAGGTCCGGTCGGTGAAGAAGCGGATGAAGGACAAGGCGTTCGCCCGCGCGGTGAGCCGCGACGATCTGCGCCGGGGAGCCGAAGAGCTCGGCCTGCCGCTCGACGAGCACGTCGCCAACGTCATCGGCTTCCTGCGGTCGGAGGCGGACGCGCTGGGGCTCCGGGGGGCGCTGTGACGCCCGCCGGCCCGGCCCGCAGAACCTGCGCGCGCCCTGTTCCGTATGGTCGTTCGACATGGCCGCGACGACACGGGGCGCCGTGACGGAAACCGCCGCACCGGATCCGGGAGAAGGCGGCCGGATCGCCGACCGTGCGGATGGCGGGGGCGCCGTGACGGAAACCGCCGCGCCGGATCCGGGAGGAGGCATCCCGCCGGTGGCGCGGCTGGAGGCGGTCACCGTCAACTACGGCCGCCGGGCGGCCCTGCAGGCGGTCGACGCCGACTTCCTGCCGGGCGCGGTCGGGTTGCTCGGCCCGAACGGGGCCGGCAAGAGCACGCTGCTCAAGGCGCTGCTCGGGTTCGTGCGGCCGGACGGCGGCCGGATGCAGGTGCTCGGCATGGACGTGGTCGAGCGGCCGCTGCAGATCCGGGCCCGGCTCGGCTACATGCCGGAGTCCGACGCGCACGTCCCCGGGGTCAACGCGGTCACCTGCGCCGCCTATTGCGGCCGCCTCGCCGGCCTGCCGGCCCCGGCCGCGATGCAGCGCGCCCACGCGGTGCTGCAGTACGTCGGGCTCGGCGAGGCGCGCTATCGCGCGGTCGACACCTATTCGGCCGGCATGAAGCAGCGCATCAAGCTGGCCCAGGCGCTCGTGCACGATCCCGACCTGCTGTTCCTCGACGAGCCGACCAACGGCATGGATCCGCGGGGCCGCGAGGAGATGCTGGCCCTCGTCCGCGACCTCGCCGGGCGCAAGGGGGTCAACGTGATCCTGTCGTCGCACGTGCTGCCGGACGTCGAGGCGACGTGCGACCGGGTGGTCGTCCTGCACGAGGGGCGGGTCGTAGCCCGGGGACCGATCGCCGAGCTGAAGGGGAAGAGCCGCCGCGCCTTCGAGATCCGCGTCAAGGGCGACGTGGCGCGGTTCGTCGCCGGCCTCCGGGAGGCGGGCGTCGAGTGCCAGGAGACGGACGCGGACGTCATGCGCGTGCTGATCGGCGAAGACCGCGGGGCGCGGGACCTGTTCGCGCTGGCGGTGCGGCACGGCGTGCAGGTGCGCCATCTGCGCCCGAGCGTGCCGACCCTGGCGGACGTCTTCGCCAGGGCGGTCGGCGAGTCCTGATGCCCATCCACGATCACGGCTACGCGCGCTACGACGGCCCCCGGACGCCGCCCGGGCGGGCCTGGGCCGTCATTGCGTGGACGGGCATCCGCGGCCTGCTCTCCGCCCGCCTCTTCCTGCTCGTCCTGCTGTTCGGGTGGCTGCAGTTCTTCGTCGACACGGTGCTGTTCTACCTGGCCGCCCACGTGCCGCAGGCGGACGTCCTCGCCCCGTCGCCGGCGACCTTCCGCCGTTTCTTCGACCAGCAGGGATTCTTCGTCTTCGTGGTGGCGGTGTACGCCGGCGCCGGGCTCGTCGCCAACGACCGGCGGGCGAACGCGCTGCAGATCTACCTGTCGAAGCCGCTGACGCGGGTCGAATACGTCGTGGGGAAGCTGGCCGTGGTGATGGCGTTCGTCTCCTTCGTGACCTGGGCGCCGGCGCTCCTGCTGCTCGTGGCGCAGACGGTGATCTCCGGCAGTCCGGCGTTCGTCCGGGAGCACGCGTTCCTGATCCCCGCCATCACGCTGTTCGGATTCCTGTACGTGCTGCTGGCGTCGATCACCATCCTGGCCCTGTCTTCGCTCTCGACCAGCGCGCGCTACGTCGGGATGCTCTATGCCGGCGCCGTGATCTTCAGCGAGGCGGTGTTCCAGACGTTGCGCGGCGTGACGGGGGGCAGCGGGTCGTCGTGGGTGTCGTTCAGCGCCAGCCTGGCGCAGGTGGGCGACGTCGTCTTCCGGGTCGAGCCGCGCTACGACACGCCGTGGGGCGTCTCGCTGCTGGCCGTCGCGGCGGTGATCGCGTCGTCGGCCTGGGTGCTCGCCCGCCGGGTGCGGGGCGTGGAGATCGTGACGTGAGCCGGCCGGTGATCGTCGCCGAGCGGGTGTCGAAGTGGTACGGACAGGTCATCGGCCTGAACGAAGTCACCGTCTCCATTCCGCCGGGAATCAGCGGGCTGCTCGGCCCCAACGGCGCCGGCAAGTCGACGTTGCTGAAGCTCGTCACCGGCCAGCTCAAGCCGAGCCAGGGGCGCGTGCAGGTGCTCGGAGAGCCGATCTGGGGCAATCCGGGGGCGTACCGGCGCATCGGCTACTGCCCCGATCAGGACGCGTTCTACGAGCGGATGACCGGGCGGGACTGGCTGGCGGCGCTGCTCGGCCTGAGCGGGTTCGAGGGCGACCGGGCGGCCCGCGCCGCGGAACGCGCGCTCGACACGGTCGGTCTCGCGGACGCCGCCGACCGGAAGATCGGCGGGTACAGCAAGGGCATGCGGCAGCGGATCAAGCTGGCCCAGGCGATCGCGCACGAGCCGGAGCTGCTGGTGCTCGACGAGCCGCTCGCCGGGCTCGACCCGCTGGGCCGCCGCCGCGTGATCGGCGCGATCCGGGAGTGGGGCCGCGCCGGCCGCAGCGTCGTCGTCTCGAGCCACGTCCTGCACGAGATCGAGCTGCTGACGTCGAACATCCTGCTGCTGCACGCCGGGCGGATCCTGGCCGAGGGCGACGTGCACCAGATTCGCGGCCTGATCGACGAGCATCCGCACACCGTGCGCATCACGGCGGACGATCCCCGCCGGCTCGCGCGCCATCTGCTGGGCTACCCGCACGTCATCGCCATGCAGTTGCAGGACGGCGCGGTGATCGCCCAGACCAGCCGGCCGGACGCCTTCTATGCCGAGCTGACGGCGCTGGCGGCCGGCGACGAGGCCGGCGCGGTGCGGGAGGTGACTTCCCCGGACGACAATCTGCAGGCGGTCTTCTCCTATCTGGTCAAGCACTGATGCCCGCGTCGAACACCCCGCCGGAGACCGCCGCCGCGAGCGCCGCGCCCGCTTTCGGGACCGCCGCGCTGCGGGTCTTCGATCTCGGCCTCGGCCAGATGCTGTGGTCGCGGCGGACCGTCTTCATGGCCCTGGTCGCGGGCGGGCCGGTGCTGATCGCGGCGCTGCTGCGGATGCTGATCTCGGCGTGGGGTGCGCCGCCGCTCGCGTCACTGCCGATCTTCGAAGACGGGACGGGCCGGATCGGCGGCCGGCCGGTGAGCCTGGACGGGCCGGACGTCTTCGGCCTCATGATCTGGACGTTCTACCTGCGCTTCACGGTGCCGGTGCTCGGCGTGTTCTACGGCATCGCCCTGATCGGGGACGAGGTCGAGGAGCGGACCATCACCTGGCTGTTCACCCGGCCGGTGGCGCGCGGCGGGGTGCTGGCCGGGAAGTACCTGGCCTATCTGGTCTGCACGGCGGTGGTGGTCCTGCCCTCCGTGATGCTGGTCTACTTCCTGGTCGTACCGCTGCTGGGGGGGAGCATCGGCCGCAACTTTCCGATCCTGCTGCTCGATCTCGGCCTGATCGGCGCGGGGCTCGCCGTCTACGGCGCGGTCTTCGCCCTCGTCGGCGTCTGGTTCCGGCGCCCCCTCCTGACCGGGCTGGTGTTCGTCTTCGGATGGGAGCCGGTGGTCGTCGTGCTGCCCGGCTACCTGAAGTACCTGAGCGTGGCGTACTATCTCCAGGGTCTGGCGCCGCACGCCATGCCGCGGGGCGACGCCCTCAGCGTGATCCAGGCGCTGCTCACCTCGGTGCAGACGCCGCTGGGCGCCTGGGCGAACCTGGCGGCGCTCGCCTGCATCTGGGTGGTGGCGGCGGCGGCGGCGTTGCGCGTCGTCGAACGGCGCGAGTACGTGATCGGGCAGTAGGCGTCGGACGCAGGCGTCCGGGACCCGGCGGGCGGACCGAGGGAGACCGGCAGCGCCCGGGGGGACCGTCGGCGCCCGCGAGGTGCGCCGGCGGTTTCGGCGGGGGCCGGCCGCGTCCGGGGGAACCTCCGGCCGGGCCGGCCGGTATACTGGTTACGAAGACATGGCCATGACGACAAGCACGCGGTACGTCCTGCTCGGCGGCGCCGGCGTGATGGCGGTCGGGCTCGCCGGGGGGTTGGCGGCCTGGGTGGGCAGCAGCCTGCCGTCGCTCGTCCTGGCCCAGGAGCGGCCCGACGAGCTGCGGTACGTTCCCCCGGAGGCGACGATCCTCTCGTTCGCCGACGTGCGGGCGGTGATGGATTCGGACCTCCGGCGGCGTCTGCGCGAGATCCGGCCCGAGCTGGACGGGCAGCGCGAGTTCCGGGAGCGTACCGGCATCGACATCGAGCGCGACATCGAGTACGTGGTCGGCGGACTCGTGCCGGACGGCGCGAACGGCACGAGGGGCATCGCGATCCTCGCGGGACGCTTCGACGCGGAGCGGCTCGAAGCGCTGGCGCTGGCGCACGGCGGCGCCGCGTCCGACCACCGGGGGCGCCGGCTGATCGCCGTCAGCGACGGGCCGGTGGCGATGGCGTTCCTCGCGCCGGGGGTGGTCGCGTTCGGTTCGGAGTCGCTCGTCCGGCGGACCATCGACCGGTCCGTGACCGGCGGCGCCGCCCTGAACGATGCGTTGACGGGGCTGCTCCGCCACGTCGACAGCAGGAGCACGGCGTGGACCGTCGGCCTGCTCGACGATACGGCCGGCGGCGGGTGGCTGCCCGAGCAGGTCGAGTCGCAGGTCTCGCAACTCACGGCGTTCGCGGTCGGAGCGCGCGTCAACGGCGGGGTGAGCGGGACGTTGACGGCGGAAGCGCGCGACGAGGAGACCGGGCGCAACCTGCGGGATCTGTTGCAGGGCTTCCTGGCTCTCGCGCGTCTGCAGGTCGGTTCGCGCCCCGGGCTGGGCGGCCTGCTCGATTCGATTCGCCTGACCGCCGCCGGCGCGAACGTGACGCTGGCGTTCGAGCTGCCTTCCGACGCGCTGCTGGAACTGTTGCCCGACCGCTCCGACGCGGAGGCCTCCGCCGCCCCGTAGCCGCCGGCGGCCGGCTCCGCGCCGCGTCCCTGTCTGTCGCCGATCCGCCGCTGCCGCCGCGGGCGCGCCGCGTGCCGGCGGCGGCAGGGTCTTTGCTATGATCCCGGTTTGCGCGCGCCGGAAGGCCGTTCGCAGTCAGCGCATGGGTTACGAGACCGTCGGCGTCGTCGGGTGCGGCCTCATGGGGTCCGGAATCGCGCAGGTGGCGGCGCAGGCTGGCTGCCGCACCATCGTGCGCGAGGTCGACGACTCCGCCGCCGCGGCGGGAATCGGGCGTATCGAGTCGTTCCTGGCGGCCGGCGTCGAGCGGGGCAAGTTGTCGGCGGCGGACCGGGACCGGACCCTGGCGAACCTCGCCGGCACCAGCCGGCTCGAGGATCTGGCGGACTGCGATCTGATCATCGAGGCGATCGTCGAGAACGCCGCCGCGAAGCGCGAGGTGTTCGCGGCGCTGGAGGGGGTGGTCGGGCCGGACACGGTCTTCGCGAGCAACACGTCGTCACTCTGCATCACGGAGCTGGCGGCGGCGACCCGGCGGCCGGATCGGTTCATCGGGCTGCACTTCTTCAGCCCGGTGCCGATCATGAAGCTCGTCGAGGTCATTCGGGGCCTCGCGACCAGCAACGAAACGTACGAGGGCGTGTTCGCGTTCGGCCGCCGCGTCGGCAAGGACCCGGTGACCGCCCCGGACCGGCCCGGGTTCATCGCGAACCGGCTTCTCATCCCGTACCTGCTCGACGCCGTCCGCGCGTACGAGGAGGGGGTCGGGTCCGTCGAGGACATCGACAAGACCATGTCGCTCGGGTGCGGCCATCCGATGGGCCCGTTCACGCTGCTCGACTTCGTGGGGCTCGACACGGCCTGCCACATCGCCGGCATCATGTACGACGAGTTCAAGGATCCCAGGTACGCGCCGCCGCCGCTGCTGAAGCGGATGGTGCTGGCGGGCCGGCACGGCCGCAAGACGGGGCGCGGGTTCTACGCGTACTGATGCCGCCGCCGATGAACGAGGAACGCGTGCGGGCGGCGGTCGAGACGCTGCTGGCCGAGGTCGGGGAGGATCCGACCCGCGAAGGTCTGGCCCGCACCCCGGCGCGCGTGGCCGAGGCACTCGGGTTCCTGACCGGCGGCTACCGGCAGGACGTCGACGCCGTGTTGAACAACGCGCTCTTCACGGTCGATTGCAGCGAGATGGTGATCGTCAGGGACATCGACTTCTACAGTCTGTGCGAGCATCACCTGCTGCCGTTCTTCGGCAAGTGCCACATCGCCTACCTGCCGCGCGATCGGGTCGTGGGGCTGAGCAAGATCCCTCGTCTTCTGGACGTGTTCAGCCGGCGGCTGCAGATCCAGGAGCGGCTGACCAACCAGATCGCGGAGGCCCTCACCGAGGCGCTCGACCCGCTGGGCGTGGGCGTCGTCGTCGAGGCGACGCACCTGTGCATGCTGATGCGGGGCGTCGAGAAGCAGAACACGTTCGCGCTGACGAGCGCCATGCGGGGCGCGTTCCGCTCGGACGCCCGGACGCGGATGGAGTTCCTCGAGCTGCTGAAGCTGCGCGGCGACATGCGCGCCGCGCTCGATCCGGCCCGGATCGCGGCCGGCGCCGGGGAGGTGGCGCGGACATGAGACAGTCGCCCGTCCGGCGGTGGACGTGGGCGGTGCTCGCGGGCTTCGCGGCCGGCGCCGCGCCGCCGGCCGAAGGCGGTCAGGGGCGCCTCGTCGAAGCGGTGGATGTGCGCTGTCCGGAGGTGCTCGGCATCGGCGTGGAAACCGACCTCGTCTTCTGCGACGTCCTCGCGCAGCAGGATCCGGCCCTGGGCGTGCTCGTCGTCCTCCCGCCGCGCCGCGGCGAGGCGACGCTTTCGTTCAACCTGCACAACCGGCAAATCTACTCCGCGGACGCCGTCCGGCGCGGCCGGGCCTACGCCCGCTACCTGGCCGAGGTGGCCGTCGCGTCGCCGGCCGGCGACGTGCTGGCCCGCCGCTACGTGCTGAACGAGTTCCGGACCGCGGACGACCTGTTCGACCGCGTCGCCGGAGGCGCCGGCCCGGAAGGGATCAAGGCGATCGCGCCGACCGGCGTGGAGCGGGTGTCGGTGACCGTTCCGGCGGAGCTGGAGCAGGTGGTCATCGTCGGGCAAACCCTGGAGCTGACCGGCGCCGACGGCGGCGTGGAGCGCATCTGGTCTCCGGGCAGGCCGGTCGCGGTCATCAGCGAAGTGCAACTCGAGTACACGTCCCGATAGGGCATCACGCAAGCATGACGTCAATCCACGATCTCGTCATCGTCGGCGCCGGGCCGGCCGGTCTGGCCGCCGCGATCGCGGCCAAGGAGGCGGGCCTCGACTTCCGCACGTTCGAGAAGGGCGTGCTGGTCAACTCGCTGTTCCATTTTCCTCCCCAGATGGTCTTCTTCACCACGCCGGATCTGCTGGAGATCGGCGGCCTGCCGTTCGTGACGCCGCACGGGAAGCCGACGCGCGACGAGACGCTACGGTACTACCGCCGCGTCGTCGACACGTACGAGCTGGCGATCGACTTCGGCTATTCGGTGACCGCCGTCCGCCGCGGCGGCGACGGCCTCTTCACGGTGCGGACGGCGCACGAGGCGCACGGCGCGGAGTCGTGGCGCGCCCGGACCGTGGTGATCGCCTGCGGCTGCTACGACCACCCCAACCAGCTCGGCGTCCCCGGCGAGGATCTGCCGCACGTCTCGCACTACTACACGGAGCCGCACGAGTTCTACCGGAAGCCGGTGGTCGTCGTCGGCGGCAAGAACTCCGCGGCCGAGGCGGCCCTCGACCTCTACCGCAGCGGAGCGCACGTCACCCTGGTGCACCGGCGGGCGGAGCTCGGCGCGTCCATCAAGTACTGGGTGAAGCCGGACATCGAGAACCGCATCCGGGAAGGCTCCATCGCGGCCCGCTTCGAGACCCGGCTCGTCGAGATCCGGCCGCGGGAAGTGGTGGTCGAACGCGGCGGCGCGCAGGAGACCCTTGCCGCGGAAGGCGTCTTTCTGCTGACCGGCTACCTCGCCGACCTCGACTTCCTGCGCGGGGCGGGCGTCGAGGTCGCCGCGAACAACGTGCCGCGGCACGACCCGGAGACGTTCGAGACCAACGTGCCCGGCCTCTATCTGGCCGGCGCGGTCGTCGCCGGCGCCAACCGGGGCGAGGTGTTCATCGAGAACGGCCGGTTCCACGGCCGCGTCGTCGTCGAGCACGCCGCGCGGCGCCTGGGGCGCCGAGGGTGAGATGAGGCGCTGACGGCGGGAAGGCGCGCGCGGGGCGCGGTGACGTGCCGGCCCCGGCCGCGCTCGGGTCCAGGCCATGGCCAAGGGGAACGACGGCAACTACCTGCAGCACAGCGTCGAGATCGCCGCCGCGGAGCGTCTTGCGGCCAGGAATCCCGACGCCCTGCACGTCGCGCTTGCCCACGGCATGGCTCCGTTCGAGTGTTTCGAGCACAGGCTGGATGAAAAGGCGCCCGGTCTGGCTCGACGGCACCTGAAAGCCGCCCTTCGACAGGCCGGTCGCCCCCCGCGCCGGGGCGAACCCTCGATCGTGACGGCCTATCGGAACACCGGCGCATCGGATGCGCACTACCCGAACTCCGCGGAGCTCCTGCGGGAACGCCGCGGCGGGAACCTGTCCGGCGGAATGACGGAAACCTGTCCGGTCAAGTGTGAAGCACTCGCCAGGGTCTGGCGGGACTCGCGGGTGAGGGTGGCATGCGGGTCGTGGCGTTCCCAGATGCGCCGGGGAGGCGCGTTGGCTTGTCCGGCAAGCCTGCAAGCGCCCTGGCTGTTCTCGATGGACCCGATGACCTATCACGATCATGGCGGTTGCGACGACGACAACCTGTACGCCTCGGACATGGAACGCCTGTCCGAGGGTCTTGCGCCCTTTGTCGGCAGCGGGCAGCCGGGCATCGCTCTGCTGTTCGCATACAACGCGAGACCGGAGCGCCGGTGTGCGTTCCGGCGGTTCACGGAGGAACTTGCCCAACGCACGGGTTCAGGTGTGCGTACTCATTGGCTTGCCCATCGGGGCGGCAACAGAAATCTTGCGGCGCTGCTCTATTCCGCCATCGACGTTCCGGCCGACTTCATGAGGGATGCCGTCGAAGAAATTGACGACGCGGCGTTGTCGGCCGCCATGCGGGAAAGCGAACGGGAATTCACCGCCAGGGAAAAAATCATGAATATCCTGGAGAACGATCGTGAAGACACTTTTTCGGCGAAGCTTCGAGCGTGATTTGAAGAAGATCAAGGATCGTGACTTGCTGGAAAAGATCAAGCAATCGATCGAGAGCGTGGAGTCAGCCGACAGTCTTTCGGAAGCAAGTTCGTGCCGCAAGATGAAGGGTGCCGCAAACTGCTATCGTATTCGAGTCGGCGACTACAGGATCGGCCTGGAAGCATACGCTTCTGCTGTCGAATTCGTGCGGGTTCTGCACAGACGTGACGTCTACAGGTTCTTTCCGTAAACGCCGCATCGGCCGAGGCCGTTGCCGGACGCCACTCCGCGGGCCCGGGGGGCGGGACCGATGACTGACCGCCCCGGGGGCGCGACGCCGCCGACCGGCCGCCGCCCCGCCGACCGGTTGCACCTGTCGCCCCGGCACCGGGCGCAACTCGAGGCGCTGCTGCGTGAGCACCTGCCGGGGGTCGAGGTCTGGGCCTGCGGCAGCCGCATCACCGGCGAGAGCCACGACGGCAGCGACCTGGATCTGGTGCTGCGGGCGCCGGGCTTGCAGAAGATCCCGATCGGCCGCCTGAGCGATCTGCGGGAGGTGTTGCGGGAGTCCACCATCCCGTTCCTCGTGGAGGCCCGCGATTGGGCGCGGCTGCCGGAGGGTTTTCACGGGGAGATCGAGCGGGATTACGTGGTACTGGTGAAAGAAACAAAGCAACATGATGACAACGGATGGCTCACGACTACACTGGGCGACGTGATAACCCTCAAACGAGGTTACGACTTGTCTCGACACGAGCGCGTAGACGGTCCCGTGCCCGTCGTGTCGTCATCGGGAATCATCGACTACCACTCCGACAGCAAGGTGTCCGGCCCGGGTGTCGTGACCGGGCGGTACGGTACGCTGGGGCAGGTGTTCTTCATCCCGAATGATTTTTGGCCACTCAATACAGCATTGTACGTCCAGGATTTCAAGGGAAACGATCCTCGTTTCATTGCTTATTTCCTCCGAACTCTCGATTTCTCCGCCTATTCGGACAAGGCGGCCGTTCCGGGGTTGAATCGGAACCATTTGCACCAAGAGTCTGTTCACATCCCGACCAGCGTCAGCGAACAACGCGCCATCGCCCGCGTCCTCGGCGCGCTGGACGACAAGATCGAACTGAACCGGCGCATGAACGAGACCCTGGAGGCGATGGCGCGGGTACTGTTCCGGTCCTGGTTCGTCGATTTCGATCCCGTCCGCGCCAGGATGGAAGGGCGGGATACCGGTCTGCCGAAGGAGATCGCCGACCTGTTCCCCGATCGAATGGTCGATTCCGAGTTGGGTCCAATTCCGGACGGATGGACGACGTCGGCGCTCGAAGACCATCTCGACGCCACACGTGGGTTGTCTTACAAGGGTTCCGGGCTTTCCGAAACGGGTTTGGCGATGCACAATCTGAATTCAGTTTACGAAGGCGGCGGTTACAAGTACGACGGCCTCAAGCACTACGACGGTCCCTATAAAGATCGCCACATCGTGCATCCGGGAGAGGTCATCGTGGCCAACACCGAACAGGGACACGACAGGCTGCTTGTTGGGCACGCAGCGATTGTCCCCAGGCGTTATCGCAGCGGCCTGTTCACGCATCATTTATATCGAGTTCGAGTGAAGGATCCGCTCGATGCCGAGTACGTGTGCCACATGCTCAACACCGTCGCCATGCATGACGCCGTGAGTGGCTACGCGACGGGCACGACGGTCAACATGCTGCCGATGGATGCGTTGAGGATCCCCAGGATCCTCCTTCCAGCGCCACGGATCGTGGCGGTGTTCGGAACCTTCGCGGCGACTGTTCGCGGCAAGGCGGAAACCATCCACGACGAGTCCGAAAATCTCGCACGTCTGCGCGATGCGCTGCTGCCCGAACTCGTTTCCGGTACGTTGCGTGTCGGTCGGATGGCCCCACCGGTGCATGAACCGAAACGGGCGGAACGTCGACGTCGAACCTCACCCGGACGGAAGCCGACGCGCTGATCGCGTTGGCGAAGCGACGAGTCGACGCGGCGGAACACGAGTACCCGGTCGCCGGCAAGCGTATTACGATCCCGCTCGTTTCGACTGACTGCCACGAATCGTTGCTGCCCGACCTGCGCCGGCCACGGATCGACCCGTCGCCGGCGGGCGAACAGGCCGTTCCCGCTATGGAGGCGGGAAGATACGGGCGGCGTCGACCGCCAGGCCGGGAAGCAGCACGGATCGCACGGTGTCCTCGTTCCCGGTGGTCTGCGCCGCGTGCCAGGCGCGCGTTTCGGGGTCGAGGACGTGAATTTCGATCCGCCGGCGGAGCGGGTCCACGATCCAGTACTCCGGTACGCCGTATCGCGCGAACATGCGCATCTTTCGACCGCGGTCGATCGCCGCGGTGGAGGGCGACAGCACTTCGACGGCGATGTCCGGCGCGGCGCGGGTGACGGCGTCCAGATCGAGCAGGCGGACCCGTTCGGCGCGGAAGAAGACCACGTCCGGCTGCACGACGTCGTACTCGTCGAACACGATGTCGAAGGGCGCGGCCACCGCCCGACCGCCCCGCGCCGCCGCGTAGGCGTCCAGACACTTGAAGATCTCCAGAACGACGACCTGGTGACGCAACCGCGGCGCCGGGACCACGACGAGCTCCCCTCCGTGAATCTCGTAGCGGCGCCCGTCGTCCGGCATGGACAGCAGGTGATCGTACCCGACCCGCGGCTGCGCGTCCGGCATGGGCGCCATCGTAGCACCCCCCCGATGCGAAGGTCGTGCCGGGCGGCCGGCCCGAAAGAACGCGGCGGCCGATGCGGGCGGTGGCGGAAACTGCAATCCGGCGCGCCCCCCGGGCGGGTACGAACCGCGCGTTGCGGCGTTGTGGGGATGGACAGGCAGGCGGCTCGGGCCTACTGCACGCCAGCGCCGGAGAACGGCCTGCCGTTGGCCAGCAGCCGCATCTCGAGCAGGTCGATCAGCGCCGCGCACCGTGCGCAGGAGTCGTCCTTCTCCAGGAGCGCCTGCCGTTCGAGCGGCTCGAGCGCCAGGTACTGGGAGAGTACGTTGACCACCTCGGCGTCGGCCATGCCCGGCGGGATCCGGGGCGCCGGGCCGGCCGCCCCCTGCCGGTCGAGCAGGTCTTCCAGTCGTCTCCGGCCCGCCCGCAGACGGTCCCGCCGTCCGGCGGCGGCGCCGTCGGGCACGGCGTCGATCGCCGCGATCCGGTAGGCCCGCGAGTGGTCTTCGTCCCGGACGCGAAAGCGCTGGAGCCCCTGCAGGACGACGTTGTAGCGCCCGTCGGGAAGCGGCGCCACGCGGGTGATCCGGCCCGCGCAGCCGAGCGGGTAGATCGGGGGATTCGGGCCGGCGTGCCGTTGCCAGCCGTCGCGGAGCAGCACCATCCCGATCAGCCGGTCGCCGTCGACGGCGTCGGCCACCATTTCCCGGTAGCGCGGCTCGAAGACGTGCAGGGGCAGGAAGACGTGCGGGAAGAGCACGACGTTGGGCAGCGGGAAGATCGGGATCCGACCGGGCAGGGTCGCGCGCGCCACTCAGTGCACCGTCGTCGTCTTCCGGTCCATGTAGTCCTGCAGGACGTAACGGCCCAGGGTGCGGGGCGTCGTGAAGTACGCCTTGCCCCGGCAGATGGCCGCCACGCGCCGCACGAAGCTCACCAGCTCGTGGTCCCGGGCCAGCATGAACGTGTTGATCATGATGCCGGCGCGCCGGCAGGCGGCCACCTCGGCGAACGTCTCCCGGATGATCCGCGGGTCGAGTCCGAACGCGTTGCGGTAGATCCGCCCGTCGGGTTGCGTGAGGGCGGAGGGTTTGCCGTCGGTGATCATCACGATCTGGCGCATGTCCTTGCGCTGCCGCGCCAGGAGGCGGCGCGCCAGGCGCAGCCCCTCGCGCGTGTTGGTGTACCAGGGGCCGACGCGCACGCGGGCGAGCTGCCCAATCGGGACTTCCTCGGCCGAATCGTGGAAGAGCACCGCGTTGAGCGCGTCGCCCGGGTACTGGCCGCGGATCAGGTGGGAGAGCGCCAGCGCCACCTGCTTGGCCGGCGTGAAGCGGTCTTCGCCGTAGAGGATCATGCTGTGGCTGCAGTCGAGCATGAGCACCGTCGCGCACGAGCTCTGGTACTCGCCCTGGGCCACCATCAGGTCCTGGTGCCGCACGTCGATGGCGCCGCCGCCACCGGCGCGGGCGCGCCGTACCGCGTTGAGGATGGTGCCGCTGGCGTCGATGTTCAGCGTGTCGCCGAACTCGTACGGCTTCGAGGCGCCGCCCGCCTCCACGCCGGTGGCGAGCTCGCGCGTGTCGTGCCGGCCGACGCTGCTCCGCCCGCTGGATCCGAGCAGGTCGCGCAGCGCCCGGTAGCCGAGAAAATCCAGGCTCTTGTCGGTGACCCGGAAGCGCGCCGGCGCGGTGTCCCGGCCGCGGCCGTCGCCGGCGCCCGGCGGCGGCGTCTCGCCGGCGTCGAGCGAGATGTACCCCTGGCCGGCCATCTGCCGGATCAGCTCCTGGATCAGCTCCTCCAGGCGGGACTGCCCGCCGGCCTGATCGGCGTCGGCCGGATCCCCCAGCAGGCGCTGGACGGCGTCGTCCGGGAGCAGGCCGCCGTCGAGCAGCGCGTCGAGGATCGCGTCGTGCAGCGCCTGCAGGCTCCGGTCGTCCTCGTCCGGATCCGGCGGGCCGCCGTATGGACCGCGGGGATCGCCGAAACCGCTGGACAGAAGCAGCCGCGAGAGCTTCGAGACCAGCTCGTCGAGGTCGATGCCCTCGAGGTCGTCGCCCGTGTAACGCGTGTAGCGGTAGCGCATGTGGCGGCCGTCGAAGCCGGAAGCCGGGGTTCCCGACCTCCGCCCGCGTCAGTTGTAGTACTTCTTCTTGCCGTCGCCGCGCGGCTGCGGCTGCCGGGGGTCGAAGACCGGCTCGGACGGCTGCCGGCGGGGCCGCGGTTTCTCGACCGCCTCGTAGCCGCCGCCGTCGCTGCGGCTGATCCTGCGGTGGGCGCAGAGCCCTTCGAGCACGAAGTCGACGGCCGCGGCGATCCGCGGCGGCGGGTCGACGGCCGCCGCGCCGGCGTGCGCGGCCAGCTCCGCCAGTCCGTGGATCCCGGCGACGTCGGCGAGAAGCGCCGCGGACGACGTCGTGTCGCTCTCCTGCAGCGTGCCGCCCAACTCGAACCACTCGACGACCCGGCCGGTGTCGACGCCGTCGAACCAGCCGCGGAAGACGGCCCCGACGGCGGCGCGGATCAGCTCGCGTCCGACGGCGTCGGCGCCGCGCAGCTCCCCCTCGTACTCCAGCTCGAACTTGCCGGTCAGCGCCGGCAGCGCCGCGTAGACGTCGGTGACGCGGGCCGTCGGCGCTTCGCCGGCCGCCAGCGCGCGGCGCTCCGCGTTCGACACCACGTTCTCGAGGCAGGTGATCGGCATCCGCTGGCTGACTCCGGAGCGGCCGTCGATCTTCTTGTTCGCCCGCGCCTGGAAGGCGATTTCCTCGACCACCTCGCGCACGTAGAGCGGCACCTCGACGTCGGCCCCGGCGCCGCGCGCGACCCACGCTTCCTGCTCGGTGATGGCGATCGCCTCGTGGCGGGTGCGCGGATAGTGGGTCCGGATCTCGGAGCCGATGCGGTCCTTGAGCGGGGTCACGATCTTGCCCCGCGCCGTGTAGTCCTCGGGGTTCGCGGTGAACGCCATCGCGACGTCGAGCCGCAGGCGCACGGGGTAGCCGCGGATCTGGACGTCGCCCTCCTGCAGGACGTTGAACAGGCCGACCTGGATCTTGCCGGCGAGGTCGGGCAGCTCGTTGATCGCGAAGATGCAGCGGTTGGCGCGCGGCACGAGCCCGTAGTGGATGGTCAGCTCGTCCGCGAGCCGGCGTCCCGCGGCGGCCGCCCGGATCGGGTCGATGTCGCCGATCACGTCGGCGATCGTGACGTCCGGCGTCGCGAGCTTCTCCACGTAGCGCATCGAGCGGTCGAGCCAGGCGACCGGCAGGTCGTCTCCCTCCTCCCGCACGCGCGCGCGGCAGGCGGCGCAGATCGGGGCGAGCGGATCGTCGTTGACGTCGCACCCGGGAACCACCGGGAGCGCCTCGTCGAGCAGATCCGCGAGCCCCCGGACCAGCCGCGTCTTCGCCTGCCCGCGCAGGCCGAGCAGGACGAAGTCGTGCTGCGAGAGGATGGCGTTGGCCACCTGCGGGACGACCGAGTCGTCGTAGCCGACGAGGCCGGGGAACAGCGGCTCGCCGTTCCGCAGCCGGCGCATCAGGTTGTCGCGCAGCTCGCGCTTGACGCTGCGGCGGGGAATCTCGCCCTTGTCGACGGCGCGGCGCAGGCTTCCCCGCGAGGCGGGCGGCATCGGCCGATCATACCGGAATCGTTCCGGCCGCCCGGCGGCGCGCCGCGGCCCGGCCCGCCGGGGCGGGGACTCCCGGCCGGGACCGTCGCGGGCCGCCCGGCGGGAGGCCGGCCGTTGCCGCAACCGGACGTGGCGCGCCCCGGGCTGCTTCGAGGTGTTGCGGGCCGCCCGGCGGGAGGCCGGCCATTGCCGCGCGGCCCGGCCGTCGCTACAATGCGGGTGACCGTGGAGCGGCGCGCCGGTCCGTTTGCCGGGCGCGCGGCCGTCCGGCGCGGCCCGAACGTTCCGACATCCCTGGAGAACGTCGCATGAGCACTCTTCCCAAGTATCCCGGCGAGCGGATCACCGCCAACGGCAACCAGCTCGTGTCGTACCACACCGAGGCGCGCATCGCGGATGCGGGGATCTTCTATCCGATCACGCCGTCGACCGAGGGGGGCGAGCTGTACCAGCAGTCCTTCGCGGAGGGGCGCCTGAACGTCTTCGGGCGCAACACCCTGGCGGTGGAGGCCGAGGGCGAGCACGCGGCGCAGGGCGGGGCCATCGCCTACTCGGTGTGCGGGCGCCGCGTGGTCAACTTCACGTCCGGGCAGGGCATCGTCTACGGCATCGAGCAGTACTACCACGCGCCGGGCAAGGCCTCGACCATGGTGGTCGAGGTGGTGGCGCGGGCGCTGACCAAGCACGCCCTGAACGTGCACTGCGGCCACGACGACGTCTACGGGGCGCTCGACGTCGGCTGGATCATCCTGTTCGGCAAGGACGCGCAGCAGGCGGCCGACCAGGCGCTGATCCTGCGCCGGGTCACCGAGCTCAGCCTGACCCCGGGCATGAACGTGCAGGACGGTTTCCTCACGTCGCACCTTGAGCGGACGTTCTACCGCCACGAGTCGGAGCTCATCCGCGAGTTCCTCGGCGCGCCGGAGGACGTCATCGAGTGTCCGACCGAGGCGCAGCGCAAGCTCTTCGGTCCGACCCGCCGCCGCGTGCCGCGGATGATCGACCTGACCAACCCGGTGCTCCTCGGTCCGGTGCAGAACCAGGAGCACTACATGCAGGGCGTCGTGGCCCGGCGCAACAACTTCGTCGAGCCGATCCTGCGGTTCCTCGAAGAGGCCCATGCCGAGTTCGGCCGGCTGACCGGCCGCTACCACGGGCTGGTGACGCAGTACAAGGCGGACGACGCCGACACGGTGTTCGTCTCCCTCGGCTCGGCCGCCGAGAACTGCGAGGCGGCGGTCGACCACCTGCGCAAGACCCGCGGCGCCCGGGTCGGATCGATCCACCTGAACGTCTTCCGGCCCTTCCCGGAGCGGGCGGTGGTCGAGGCGCTGGCCGGCAAGAAGAACGTGATCATCCTCGAGCGGACCGACGAGCCGCTGGCCGGCGACAACCCGATGGGGCGCGACACCCGCACCGCGCTGAACAAGGCGCTCAAGCTGAACGGGCACCCGGTCGCGGCCGGTTTCCCGGAAGTGCCCCCCGACCGGATGCCGCGGCTGTTCAACGGCATCTACGGCCTCGGCTCGCGCGACTTCCGGCCCGAGCAGGTCATCGGGGCCTACGAGTACGTCACGAGCGGACGGGCGCGGACCGACGGCAGGACGGCGGCGGACGGCGAGTCGTTCATGGTGCTCGGCGTCCCGCATCCCTACGAGGTGCGGTCCGACGAAACGCCGTCGCTGCTGCCGGAGGGGGCCATCGCGGTCCGCTTCCACTCCATCGGCGGCTGGGGCGCCATCACCACCGGCAAGAACCTCGGCGCCATCATCGGCGACTTCAACGACTTCCTGTCGGCGCGCAGCACCGACGTCGACGAGTTCGGCCGGCCGAAGGAGGTCATCCACGTCAGCGCCAACCCGAAGTACGGCTCCGAGAAGAAGGGGGCGCCGACCTCCTACTTCCTGGTCGTGGCGCCGGAGCGCATCCGCGTCAACTGCGACCTGCGCCACGTGGGCGTGGTCCTCTGCTGCGACCCGAAGGCGTTCACCCACACGAACCCCCTCGAAGGCATCTCCGAGGGGGGCGCGCTGATCTGGGAGTCCGACGAGGAGCCGAAGGACGCCTGGGAGCGGCTGCCGCTCTGGGCGCGCTCGCAGATCGTCGAGCGGAAGATCCGCGTCTACACGCTGCCCGGCTTCGACGTCGCCCGCAAGGCGACCAACCGGCCGGACCTGCAGTTGCGCATGCAGGGCAACGCCTTCCTCGGCGCCTTCTTCGCCGTCTCGCCCCTGCTGCAGGAGTTCGACATCAGCCGCGAGCAGTTCGAGGAGGTCGTCCACAAGCAGTACAAGAAGAAGTTCGGCCGGCTCGGCGACGCCGTCGTGCAGTCGAACATGGAGGTCATGACGCAGGGCTTCAGCCGGGTGCGCGAGATCCCGATCGGCGAGATCGAGGCGGCCGACCGGTCGACGCTGCGCGGCCTGCCGATCCTGCCGCTGGCCGCGGCGCCCGCCGGCGCCGGCGGCGCCGGCTGCGCGACCTGCCGTTCGCACGAGCGGCCGGACGAGCAGGAGGAGCGGACGCCGGTCACGCGGGTCGCGAGCTTCGACGACGAGTTCCGCTCCGACTACGGCTACGACCAGCCCGCCTCGCCGCTCGCGGCGATGGGGGTGATGGCGGCCGGCAGCGGCGACACCGCGTCCAAGTACGTCGCCCGCCGCGAGACCCCGCTCTTCATCGCCGAGAACTGCACGCAGTGCATGGAGTGCATCTCGGTCTGCCCGGACACCGCGCTCCCGAACTGCTCGCAGGACGTCGACACGCTCCTGCGGACCGCGATCGCCAACTACGTCACCGACGAAGGCGAGCGCGGCAGGATGCTCGCGGCGGTGCCGGAGATGGAGGAGCGGACCCGGGCGGCGATGAACGCCGCGGTGCGGGCGAAGGCCCTGACCCCGCTGCCGGAGATCATCCGCGACGTGACGAACGGCCTGAACGGCTTTTCGGAGACCGCGAAGAGGGAGTTCTTCGACGTCATCGACAAGCAGCCGCTCGCCTACTCGAAGGTGAACGCCATCTTCAAGTCGGCCGAGCGCAAGAACCCGGGCAGCGGCGGCGTCTTCTCGATCTTCGTCTCGGACCTCTGCAAGGGCTGCGCCGCCTGCGTGACCGCCTGCGGCGACCACGAGGCGCTGAAGATGGTCCAGGAGACCGAGCAGGTCAACGCCGACCACGAGACCGGCACCGCGTTCCTCGACCTGCTGCCCGACACGTCGCAGAAGTTCCTCGGCCTCTACAACAACGAGAATCCGGCCGATTCGAAGACCGCCACGCTGCGCAACCTGATGATGGTGCGCCGCAACTACGACGCGCTCGTGTCGGGCGACGGCGCCTGCGCCGGCTGCGGCGAGAAGAGCGTCCTGCGCGCCATCGCCGGGGTCACCGAGGCGTACCTGCGTCCGATCTTCCACGCCAAGGCGGAGCGGCTGCGCCGGACGGCGGCGGCGCTCGAAGCCGGCGGCGCCGCGCGTCTCGAGGCGCTGGCGGCGCGCGATCCCGAGCAGCACGCGCTGTTCGTGCGCACCGTGGCCCACGTCCTGATGGGGCTCGGCGGCGACACCGACGCCGACACCACGGCCCGGATCGAGGCGCACGGTCCCGTTTCGAGCGCCGAGGTGGTCGGCGCCATGACCGCCGTCATGCGCCAGGAGGCGTTCAACCACCAGGATCTGCAGGCGCTCGACGGCCGGCTGCCGAACGGCCAGTCGGTCATGGCGATGGCCGCGCACACCGGCTGCAACACGGTCTACGGCTCGACGCCGCCCAACAACCCGCATCCGTATCCCTGGATGAACTCGCTGTTCCAGGACGGCTCGACCATCGGCTGGCTGATCGGCGAGAGCTTCATCATGGACCACGGCCGCCGGTCGGTCATTCCGGAGCGGCTCGCCACGTGGCTCCTCGAGCGCGAGGACGGCGTCATCGACCAGCAGCGCTACTACGAGTTCACCCACTTTTCCGACAACCTGATGACCGACGCGGAGATCGACGAGATGCCGCGGGTCTGGATCGTCGGCGGCGACGGCGGGATGGGGGACATCGGCTACCAGAACGTCTCGAAGATGATTCTGCAGAACCGGCCGAACGTGAAGGCGCTGATGCTCGACACGCAGGTCTACTCGAACACCGGCGGCCAGAACTCCGACTCCACCCCGATGCTCGGCGGCGGCGACATGAACTCGTTCGGCGCGGCCAGCCAGGGCAAGTGCATCGAGAAGAAGACGGTCGCCGAGACGTTCCTCGCCGGCCACGGCTCGCCCTTCGTGGCGCAGGTCTCCATCGCCAACGCGCCCAAGCTGTTCCGCGCCATCCTCGACGCGCTCGACTACCGCGGCACCGCGTTCCTGCAGTGCTTCACCACCTGCCAGCCGGAGCACGGCGTCGGCGACGACATGGCCCTCGACCAGGCGCAACGGGTGCGCGACTCGCGCGGGGCGCCGGAGTTCGTCTTCAATCCCCGGCTGGGCGAGACCTACGAGGAGGCGCTCGACCTGAAGGGCAACCCCAACCTGCAGGGGGACTGGTACAAGACGAAGTTCAAGGCGACCGGCGAGCGGTACAGCTACACGGTGGCCCACTGGTGCGCGACCGAGGCGCGCTTCCGCAACCACCTGAAGAAGGTCCGGGAAGAGGAGGCGGCCCGCCTCGTCCCGCTCGAGAACATGCTGGCGCGGCTGACCCAGAACGACGTCGTGCACCGGCGCCACCTCGATCCGGAGCACCGCGCCTACGTGCCGGACTTCGGCGTCTGCGTCAAGACGCTGCCGGCCAAGGGCGACAAGCCGGTGCTGATGAAGATCTCGCGCCAGCTCGTCCTCTTCTGCGTCGAGCGCCGCAAGGCGTGGCGCCTGCTCCAGAGCAAGGTGGGGATCCGGAACGCCGAGTACGCCGCGCAGCGCGCCGTCCTCGCCGACGTCGACGCCGGGATCATCTCGAAGGAAGAACTGTTCGCCCGCGCCGAGGAACTGCTGGAGCAGCGCATCCTGGGACCGGCCGCGGCGAAGACGGCGTAGGGACGGGGCCGCGGGAGCGGGCAGGCCGTTCGACGCCCCGCCCGCGCGCCGTACTCCGGCGCCCTGCCGCCGATGCGCTTCTTCAACACGACCGGCCCCGTCGTTCCGCCGGACCACTACTCGATTCCGCCCCTCGGGCGCCTGGACCTCGACGAGGTTCGCGGGCTGATCCGGGGCAAGCGCTACTTCGTGCTGCACGCGCCGCGGCAGACCGGCAAGACGTCCGTCCTGCTGGCGTTGCGGGATCTGATCAACCACGGGTCCGGGGGCGACTACCGGTGCGTGTACGCCAACGTCGAAGCGGGGCAGGCGGGGCGCGAAGACACGGGGCGGTCGATGCGGGCCGTTCTGGACGAGCTGGCGACGCGCGCCCGCCTGACGCTCGACGACCGGTTCGTGGACTCGATCTGGCTCGACGTCCTCGAGCGCTCCGGACCCGACGCCGCGCTGCGGCAGGTCCTGATCCGCTGGGCGCAGGCGGATCCGCGACCCCTGGTGCTGTTGCTCGACGAGATCGACGCGCTGGTGGGGGACACGCTGCTGTCGGTGCTGCGCCAGTTGCGGTCCGGCTACGACCTGCGGCCGGACGCCTTTCCGCAGAGCGTCGTCCTGTGCGGCGTGCGCGACGTGCGCGACTACCGCATCCGGGCGCGCTCCGAGCAAGACGTCGTGGCGGGCGGCAGCGCGTTCAACGTCAAGGCGGCGTCGTTGCGTCTCGGCGACTTCTCGCGGCCGGAGGTGACGGCGCTGCTGGGTCAGCACACGGCCGAGACCGGCCAGGCGTTCACCCGGGAGGCGTCGGACCGGATCTGGACGCGGTCGGCGGGCCAGCCGTGGCTGGTGAACGCGCTCGCGGCCGAGGTCTGCTTCCGGGACGCGCGCGGGCGCGACCGCGCCCGGCCGATCGCGGAAGACGACGTGACCGCGGCCGAGGAACGGATCATCCTGCGCCGCGAGACCCACCTGGACCAGTTGGCGGACAAGCTGCAGGAGGACCGGGTGCGGCGCGTCGTCGAACCGCTGCTGAGCGGCGACATCCGCGAGTTTTCCGCGCGCGACCTCGAATACGCCCGCGATCTGGGCCTGATCGCGCAGGACAATCCGCCGCGCATCGCCAATCCGGTGTACGCCGAGGTGGTGCCGCGCGAGCTCACTTGCGGCGCCGAGGCCGGGTTGGTGCAGGAGACGGCCTGGTACGTCGACGCGGCCGGCGACCTCGATCTGGCCCGGCTGCTCGCCGCCTTCCAGGCGTTCTTCCGCGAGCATTCGGAGCACTGGGTGGAACGGTTCGCGTACAAGGAAGCGGGTCCGCAACTGCTGCTGCAGGCGTTCCTGCAGCGGATCGTCAACGGCGGCGGCCGCATCGAGCGCGAGTACGGCCTGGGGCGGCGGCGTACGGATCTGCTCGTCTTCTGGCCGCGGGGCGATCGGCCGCGGAAGTTCGTCGTCGAGTGCAAGGTGGTGCGCAACGGGCGGGAACGCACGATTCGCGAGGGGCTGGCGCAGACCGCCGACTACGTGGACCGTTGCGGGGCGGAGGCGGGCCACCTCGTCGTGTTCGACCGCGGCGCCGGCGCATGGTCGGACAGGATCTTCCACCGCCGGACGGCGTCGGACGGCGTCGAGATCCAGGTGTGGGGGATGTGACGGCGGGCAACGTCGGTACCGCGTACTGGCTTCGGCAGGCGGAGTACGGCTGGACCTTCTCCGCGCTCGCCGGTGTCCTGATCGGCACCGTCTGGAATTACTCCACGACGAGCAGGGTGACGTGGCGGGCCTGACGAGTCGGGTTTCGTCCCCGGCGGACGCCCCGCCGGCCGCGCGCCGCGCGGCCGCGGCGCTGCTGGCGGCGCTGGCCGCCTTCGTCGCGCTCCCGTCCGCCAACTACCTCGTGTTCGCCGGCGTTCCGTTCGATTCGTTGCCGCAATACCTCGTTCTGGTGGCGCTGGCCCCGGTCGCCGTCTGGCCGTGGCTCCGGCGCCGGTGGTGCGCGGCGGTCGCGAGCTGGCGGGCGCCGTGGGTCGGTCTGGCGATCGCCGCCCTGGCGGGAGGGACGCTCGTCAAGGGCGTACTGTTCGTCGACGGCGGCTACGAAGGGTTCGCGGGCTGTTATCAGGCGCTGTACAGAGAGCACCGCAACTACTGGCCGCGGGTCGACGACGGAAGGACCGGGCCGTGCGAAAAGTCCTGGACGAACCCCCTGGGGCGGTTCCACGCGACGCGGATCGACCCGGTTCTCGACTTCGGTCCCGAGGACTGGAACCTCTCGTTCGTGAACGACAACCGGTTCAACTTCTACAACTGGCGCAACGGATCGGTGCCGCGGGACCGGCTTCCCTTCTCCGTCTGGTGGCGCGGCGTGGTTTCGAGCCCCGAGTCGCGGAACGTGGCCCTGACCTACGTCGGCCGGGTGCGGGTCCGGTTGGGGGGACGGACGCTCTCGTTTCCGGCGTCGCACGGCGCGGCCCGCACGGCCGGGTTCCGGCTGCCGGCGGGGGAGCACGGCATGGTCGTCGAATATACGTTCGACGACGGTTCGCGGGTCGGCTCCCCGCCCGCCTCGGGGCCGGTGTTGCGGTTGACGGAGCGGACGGCCGGCGGCGCCGGGCCGTTGCGGCCGCGGTCCGCCGCGGCGGTGCGCCGGCTGGCCGGCGGCGCGGCCGACGCGCTGGCCCTCGCCTCGGCGGCGCTTCTCGCGGGGTTCTGGATCGGCGTCGTCGGCGCCCATTGGAAGCCGCTGCTCGCCGCGGCGGCGGCCGCCGCGGCGGTGCGCGCCTCGGCGGGCGGAGCGCCGGTGGCCGGCGTCGACGTCCTGACGACCGCGGCGCTGCTGATTCCGGGCGGCCTGGTGCTTCTCCTGCGCTCCCGGCCCTCGGCGCTGGCCGCCGCGTACTGGTGCGCCGCGGCCCTGATGCTGGCGCACGAAGCGGGGGTGGCCGCTTCCCTGGACGCCGTGCTGATCCGGCGCGGCGGCGGCGACTTCCTCACCTACGAGTCCTTTGCCCGGTCGATGTTGAACACGGGGTCGCTCGAAGGCGGGGAGGCAGTGTTCCACTACCAGCCGTTTTTCCGGTACGTGCTGTTCGCCGAGCGGCTCGTCCTCGGCGGCGGCGACGTGCTGCTGCCCGCCTTCGTCAGGACCGCGCTCGTGACGTCCCTCTTCGGTCTGGTCTGGTCGTTCCCCGCCGGGAAAGGCCGTTTGCGCGCCGGGTTGTCCGTCTCGGCCTGCATGCTGCTGCTGGTGCTCGTGAACACCGTGGAAGTCGTGTCGCTGCTGCGGCGGGGCGTGTCGGAGTACCCGACCTGGATTGCGTTTCCGCTGTTCTTCGCGCTGTTCTTCCGCGCCGCCGGCGGCCGGACGACGCTCGCCGCGTTCCTGCTGGGGCTGTCCGGCATCACGCGGATCGATCAGGCGCCCGGCCTGTTGTGGAGCTTCGGCGTCCGCGCCCGGACGGCGCTTCGCGCCCGGCGGCGGGACTTCCTGCCGGCGGCCGGCGTGCTGGCGGTCCTCGCCGTCCTGCCGGCGCTCCACAACCACGTCTACGGCGGCCGGCTCGTGTGGACGACCACCAGCGCGGCCATAGAAGACAACCTGCAGTTCACCCCGGAAAGATGGCTGGACGTGGGGCGCGACCAGGAGGCGGGCGAAGAGGCCCTGAAGCACCTCGAAGGCGTCTTCTACACCGGCAGCCGGACGTCGTCGGGAGCCCCGTGGTTCGTGTACCGGGGTCTGCAGGCGCTCTGGGTCCTGGCGCTGTGCGTCGCGCTCGCGGACGGGAGAGCCGGCCGCGCCGCGAGCCCGAGGGCCGGATCCGGCGCGCGGGATCGATGGGACTCCGTTCTGGTACTGCTGATCCCCGCGGCGTTCCTCGCGCCGTACTTCTTTTACCAGGGCGAGGACGGTTACTACCCGCGTCACGTCGTGGCCGGCCACCTGGCGATGGGGGCGGTCGCACTGCATGCGGCCAGCCGAGGCCGGGACGGCGGCCGGCGCGGCGAGTCCGGCCGCGGCGCGGGCGGCTCCGGTCATCTCTCCGCACTCCTGTAGTAGGGTAGACGACCCTCATGACCGGGAGAACCCGAGCGGCTTCACAGGCGCGGCCGCGGCGACGGCGGACGTGTAGACGATCCCCATGACCGGGAGAACCCGAGCGGCGGTTCGCGGCGGGCGGATCCGACCGTCGAGGCATACGGGATGACCGAGACTGCGCGGCTTGCCATCGTCCCGGCGAGAACGCACGAACCGTCGCGCACAGGTTCCGCGGGATGACCGAGACGGCGCAGCTTGCCGTCGTCGGCGCCGGTCCGGGCGGCTACGCGGCGGCCTTCCTGGCCGCCGACCTCGGGCTGGCGGTGACGCTGATCGACGAGGCGCCGCGGCCCGGCGGCGTCTGCCTCCACCGCGGCTGCATGCCGTCGAAGGCGCTGCTGCACGCCGCGCGGGTGGTGACCGACGCCCGCGCGGCGGCCGCCTGGGGCGTCTCGTTCGGCGAACCGGCCGTCGACGCCGCCCGCCTGCGGGCCTGGAAGGACGAGGTGGTCGCGAAGCTGACCGGCGGGCTGGCCCTGCTGTCGAAACAGCGGGGGGTCACGTACGTGCAGGGCCGGGCGGCGTTCGAGGACGCGCGCACGCTGCGCGTGACCCCGGCCGGCGGCGGGGCCGGGAACGCCGGGCGGAAGATCGCGTTCGAGCACGCCCTCCTCGCGACCGGGTCCCGTCCGGCCCGTCCCGCGGCGCTGTCCCTCGCCGACCCGCGGGTGCTCGACTCGACGCGCGCGCTCGACGTCGAGCGGGTCCCGGCGTCGCTGCTCGTGATCGGCGGCGGGTACATCGGGCTGGAGCTCGGCACCGTCTACGCCGCCCTCGGTTCCGCCGTCACCATCGTCGAGATGGCCGGCGGCCTGCTGCCGGGCGCCGACGCGGACCTCGTGCGGGTTCTCGCGCGGCGGCTGGCGAAGACCGTGCGCGCGGTGCATCTGCGCACGTCGGTGACCGGGTTGGCGGCTGGCGCCGACGGGATCCGCGCCACCCTGGAGCCGGCCGGCGGGGAGGCGCGGACCGAGCGCTTCGACCAGGTGCTGGTGGCGGTGGGGCGCGTGCCGAACTCGGACGCGGCCGGCCTGGAGCGCACGAGGGTGGAGCGCGACGGCCGCGGGTTCGTCCGGGTCGACGGGCAGCGGCGGACCGCCGAGCCGTCGATCTTCGCCGTCGGCGACGTCGCCGGCGAGCCGCTGCTGGCGCACAAGGCGTTCGCCGAGGCCCGCGTCGCGGTCGACGCGATCGCGGGGAACCGCGCCTCGTTCGCGCCCCGCGCGGTGCCGGCGGTCGTCTTCACCGACCCGGAGGTGGCCTGGTGCGGCCTCACCGAAGCGGAGGCCGCCGCGTCCGGCCGCGCCGTCCGCGTCGCCCGGTTCCCGTGGGGCGCGTCGGGCCGGGCGCTCACCCTGGACCGGCCCGAGGGCGTGACCAAGCTGGTGCTGGAGCCGGGGTCCGGCCGGGTGCTCGGGGTGGGGCTGGCCGGCGCCGGGGCCGGCGAGCTGATCGCCGAGGGGGTCGTCGCGGTGGAGGAGGGCCTGACCGCCGCCCGCCTCGCCGGCGCGATCCACCCGCACCCGACCCTTTCCGAGACGCTCGCGGAGGCCGCCGAGGTCTTCCTCGGGCGCGCCACGCACGTCCACCGCCCGCGGCGGCGCTGACTTCCGGCCGGGGCCGCCTTCACGCCGAGGCCGGGGGGCGCCGGGGTTCGGCGGCGCGGCGGTCGAACGCCTCGGCCTGCTCGTGCGCGTGGTAGGAGCTGCGGACGAGCGGTCCGGACTCCACGTGCCGGAACCCCAGGCCCAGGGCATGCTCCTTCAGCCGGGCGAACTCGTCGGGGTGGTAGTACCGCGCCACCGGCAGGTGGGCGGCCGACGGCCGCAGGTACTGGCCGATGGTGAGGATGCCGCAGCCGGCGGCGCGCAGGTCCGCCAGCGCCGCCAGCAGCTCGCCGCGCGTCTCGCCGAGGCCCACCATGACGCCGGACTTGGTCGGCGTCGACGGGCGGTGGCGCCGCGCGTGGTCGAGCAGGCGCAGGGCCCGGCGGTAGCGTCCGCCCGGCCGGGCGGTGCGGTAGAGGCGCTCGACCGTCTCCAGGTTGTGGTTCAGGACGTCGGGGCCGGCGTCGAGCACGCGCTCCAGATCGCGGTCCCGGCCCGAGAAGTCGGGGATCAGCACCTCGACGCGGCAGGCCGCCACCCGCCGCCGGACCGCCTGGATCGTCTCGGCGAACGCCGCGGCGCCGCCGTCCGGCAGGTCGTCGCGGTCGACCGACGTGACGACCACGTATCGCAGGCCGAGCGCCGCCACCGCCTCCGCCAGGCGCGCCGGCTCGCCGGGGTCCGCCGCGCCGGGCGCGCCGTGGGCCACGTTGCAATAGCCGCACGCCCGCGTGCAGACGCTGCCCAGGATCAGGAAGGTGGCGGTCCCGTGCTGCCAGCACTCGCCGACGTTCGGGCAGCTCGCCTCCCGGCACACCGTGTTCAGGGCGAGGTCGCGCGTCAGGCGGGCGATCCGCAGGTAGCCCGGACCGCCCGGCGCCCTGACGCGCAGCCAGGGGGGCTTGTCGCCGCGCGGCAACGGTTCGGACCGCGCCGGCCTCCCGCGGACGAGCGCAACCGGGACCGGGGCCGTCACACCGCCGCGGATCGTACCGCGGGTCCGGCGGCGGCGTCCACCGGCCGCGGCCGCGGAACCCGCGCACGTCCCCGGGCGCGGCCGACGGCGGCGGGCGAACGGCTGCCCCGGGGCCGGCCCGGGGCGCCGCGCCCGGTCGGTGACCCGGCCGGTGGTCCGCGGCATGCTATATTTCGTCCGCCGCCCGGGGCGCCGCGCCGGTCGGTGATTCGGCCCCGCGTAGCGCACGAACCGCGCGCCGCACGCCTCGCGCCGCCCGGGGCGCCGCGCCGGTCGGTGATTCGGCCGGTGGTCCGCGGCATTCCATATTTCGTCCGCCGCACGCAACGAAGAAACATGCGGGCCGATCTTGAAGCCGCCGTCGCCCGTATCCCGTCGATGGGCGGCAGAAAGCTGGGGCCGCTGTTGCGGGAAGCCGCCCGCCGGGCGCCCGGCGGCACGGCGATCGTCGAGGTGGGTTCCTGGCTGGGCGCCGGGACCGCGCAACTCGCCCTGGGCATCCGCGGCCGGCAACGCCCCGACGTCGCGCTGCACAGCTTCGATCGGTGGCGGGCGCATCCTGTCGATATTGCGCCCGCCGCGCGCGGGGGGCTGCGCCTCGATCCGTTCGAGGACACCCTCCCGCGCGTCAGGCGGATGCTGGAGCCTTTCGGCGTACCCGTCCGGTTTCATCAGGGCGAGCTTCGACACGCACGCTGGAACGGGGGCCCCATCTCCGTCTACGTCGATGACGCCAGCAAGTGGCTGCCCGGCTTCTGTCACGCGCTGGCCACCTTTGCGCCGTCGTGGATCCCCGGCGAAACGACGATCTTTCTGATGGACTTCCATCACTGGCGGGAAACGAAAGACCGGGAAGCCGAATTCCAGCGGCGCTTCATCGAGGCCGCCGGCGACTGCTTCGAACCGATCGAGGCCCGGACGACCACGTCGCTCGCCATGTTCCGCTACAAGGCGTCGCTGGACGCCGAGGCCTGGGCGTGGCTGCTCGAGCAGTCCCTGGAAGCCCTGCTCCCCTGGAATCCCCACTACGCGTGGAAGAGGCTGATTCATTTCATCAACCCCACGCGAACGTGGACGGACGCCGCGGAGCGGGGCGCGTACGTGGCGCGCTACATGCTGTCGCAACTGCGATCCCCGCGCGGGCCCGGCGCATGACGTGCCGTGGAAGGAACCGGACAGTAGAGTCTTGCCCCATGACCGACAACCGAACGGTGGTGCGGCCGCGGAACCCGCGCGCGTCCGCGGGCGCGGACGGCGGCGGCGGGCGAACGGCCGGCCCGGGGCGCCGCGCCGGTCGGTGATCCGGCCGGTGGTCCGCGGCATGCTATCTATATTTCGTCCGCCGCACGGTCGGCGAGCGGCGCCGGCAGTCCGCTGAACGTCAAGCCGGCGACCGAGCACACCGCCGCGGCGCTGGCGGACGTGGGCGGCGGGGCCGCCGCTCCGCGGTTCCGCGCCTGGACCGGCAGCGGGACCGTGAGCGGCCCGTCCTGCGCCTGTTCCTGGCTGGTCATGGCGTGGGGGGCGGGCGGCGGCGGCGACGCCGGCGGCCGAAAGATCGGCGACGGCGGCTCCGGAGGCGCCACGCGGGTCACCGGTCCCGGCCTCGATCTGCGGGCACTGGACGGCCGCGGCGGCCAGGCCGCCGGTGAAACGAGCGGCTGGAACGGTCAGGACGCCGCCGGCGGGTCGGGCGCGGCGCTCCGCCGCCGGGGATCCGGCTGCTCCTTGATCCCCGGCCCGCCAGCCTGTATCCTGTGGGCGGCAACAACCCCGGTTGGCGTAGTTCGGAGGAGAGGAATGGCCTATTCGATTTGCGAGCCGTGTGTCGGCACCAAGGACACCGCCTGCGTCGACGTGTGTCCGGTCGATTGCATCCACCCGCGCAAGGACGAGGAAGAGTTCGAGGCCGAGACGATGCTCTACATCCACCCGGACGAGTGCATCGACTGCGGCGCCTGCGTGCCCGCGTGCCCCGTCGAGGCGATCTTCGCCAACGACGAGGTGCCGGACGAGTGGGAGAGCTTCATCGAAACCAACGCCCAGTGGTACGAGGGCAAGTAGCGGCCAGATGGGTCTCATCGATCACCGCTTCGAAGACAACTTCATCACGACGAACCTCGACCGGGTCCTCAACTGGGCCCGGCAGTCCTCGCTCTGGCCGATGGGGTTCGGTCTGGCGTGCTGCGCGATCGAGATGATCGCCACGTCGACGTCGCGTTACGACATCGCGCGGTTCGGGGCCGAGGTGTTCCGCGCGTCGCCGCGCCAGTCGGATCTGATGATCGTGGCGGGCACCGTCACCAAGAAGATGGCGCCCGTGCTGCGGCGGCTGTACGACCAGATGCCGGAGCCGAAGTGGGTCATCTCGATGGGGAGCTGCTCGAACGCGGGCGGTCCGTTCCCGACGTACAGCGTGCTGCAGGGCGTCGACAAGATCGTGCCGGTCGACGTGTACGTCTCGGGCTGTCCGCCCCGTCCGGAGGCGCTGCTCTACGGGCTGATGCGGCTGCAGGACAAGATCCGCAAGGAGAACACGATCCTCCGCAAGGAGCGGGTGATCATGGCGGGGCGGACCGAACCCGTCCTCGTCGGGGATCGGGGGTAGCTCGACGTGCAGTTCCTCGCCAAGTTCCTGCGGACCGTGTTCCTGGTCGACCTGCTCAAGGGGCTCTGGGTCACGCTCAAGTACACCCCGCAGCCGGCGTTCACGTTCCAGTACCCCGAGGAGCGGCGGCCGGTGGCGCCCCGTTTCCGTGGCGTGCTCCGGCTGCAGGTCGAGCCGGAGACCGGCGCGCAGACCTGCATCGTGTGCGATCAGTGCGCCAAGGCGTGTCCGGACGAGCTGATCAACCTCGGCGGGCACCGCGAGCCGGGGCACAAGATCAAGGTGCTCGACTTCTTCGACTTCAACCTGTCGCGCTGCTCGTTCTGCGGTCTCTGCGCGGAGGTCTGTCCGACCAAGCCGGTGAAGGCGCTCATCATGAGCGAGGACTACGAGCTGGGCACCTACAGCCGGAACGCCCAGATCCTGCGCGTCGACGAGATGTACGACGGCGTTCCCATCGAGCACTACACCCGGTAGCGGCAGGCGTCGCCCGCGGCCGCGACCCCGCGGCCGGCGCGTCGCGGGCGGTCTCGCGCGGGGAGGTCAGCATGCGGATCGGTTACCAGAAAGCGTTCGTCGCCCTGGCCTTCTGCGCGGCCGCGCCCATCGTCATCGGCGCCGAGTCGACGCGCGGCACCGCGCGCGCCGAGGTCCGTCTGCAGCTCGCCGACCTGCTCTACGGCGACCAGCGGTACTGGGAGGCGCTGTCGGCCTACGAGGACGCGAAGGCGGGCGCGCGGCCCGGGCAGCTCCTGCGCGCATCGGGCGGCCTGCTCAAGTCGCTGCTGCACGTCGCGGAGTTCTCCCGCGCGCAGCAGGAGGCGGAATTCCTCCACGGGCTCGACCCGGTCGATCCCGAGTACCGGGCGCTGTACGCCGACGCGTTGTGGGCGTTCGGCCTGTTCGAGGAGGCCGAGCAGGTGTACCGGGACGTTCTCGCCGCCCACCCGGGCAACGCCATGGCCCGCCACGGACTCGGCCGCGGCCTCGCGGCGCGCGGCCGGCTCGAAGAAGGGCTCGTCGAGCTGCAGGCGGCCGTCGCCGGCGACCCGCGCGGCGAGTTCCACCACACCCTGGGGTCGGTCCACCGCCGCATGCAGCGGTACGACCTGGCGGCGGACGCGTTCGAGTCGTACGTCGAAGATCTCGCCGGCACCCGCATGGACCAGAAGATCGAATGGGCCCGGTCCGAGATCCGCTTCCTGCGGTCGTTCGGCGAGCGCGTGCCGGTCCGCGTCGCGCCGGAGCAGCTCGACGAGGCGCACGCCGTCCCGTTCCGGCTCGAGCGCGACAAGGTGATCGTCCGCGGGCGCGTGAACGGTGACGAGATCGACCTCGTCGTGGACACCGGCGCCGAGCAGATGGTGCTGTCGCAGGCGACGGCGCAACGCGTCGGCGTCCGGCCGATCACCAACACGCTGAGCGCCGGCGTCGGCCGCGTCGGCATGCGCGGGCTGGAGCTGGGCCGCGCCGACACCGTGGAGATCGGCACGTTGCGCGTGGAGAACGTCCCGGCCCTCATCAAGAACCCGCCGCTGACCGGCCTGCCCGCCACCCGCAGCGAGAACAGCTTCTCGCCGCTGGCCCTGGGCATGTCGGCCGTCGTCGACTACCGGAACCACCGCCTCGTGATGGCCCGCGAGCTGCCGCCGGAGCCGCCCGCCGACGTCGAACTCCCGATGCGCTTCCACCGCCTCGCGCTCGTGCGCGGCGTCATCAACGGCTCGGTGCAGAAGAGCTTCATCGTCGACACCGGCGGCGAGGTCATCTCGATCAGCCTCAGCACCGCCAACGCGCTCGGCATGGTGCCGGTCCGCCACATTCCGTTGCGCGTCTACGGCACGTCGGGATGGGACGACGACGCGTTCCTGCTGCCCGGCGTCGACCTCGGCTTCGACCGCATCCGGTTCGACAACTTCTCGGTCGTCGTCCTCAACCTGCACCGCCCGAGCGCCCTGCTCGGCTTCCACGTCGGCGGCATCATCGGCCACACGTTCCTCGGCGACTACCGCGTGGCCCTCGACCTGAACGACAGCGTCCTCCGGCTCACGGAAATCTAGTCCGCCGTCAGGCGGGCGCCGCGCCGAATCCCGGCTGGCGCAGATGTTCCGGGATCGTGTGCTGCATCAGCACGCCTCGCCAGGCGGGCGCCTCGCCGCTCCCAGCCCTGCGCGGGCGGGCGGCTAGAAGTCGTAGCCGATCCAGATCGAGAAGCGCATCTTCCGGAAGTAGTCGCTGCCGCGCAGGAACCCGGCGCGTTGCGCCTCGGTCGCGAAGACGACGTCTTCCCAGTTCTCGTTGAAGAGCGTCGGCCACGCCCAGTCCAGGTGGATCGGGAAGCCGATGGCGAAGGTCGTGAGGCCGAAGCCGTAGGCGGCGCGGGCGTTCTCGAGGCGGAACCCGCTGACCGGCACGGGCGGACCGAAGACCGGCTCGCTGGTCCGGCCCTCCACGTTCGCCAGGTAGTTCGCGCGGTAGCCGATCACCGGCCGCACCCACTCTTCGCCGCGGGACCAGAGGTTCCACGGCTGCCCGGCGATGGCGGCGGCCCCGACGTTGAAGAAGAAGGTGCCGCGGATGCCGCCGAGGATGCCGATCGGCGTCGCCATCGCCTCGACGAGCGGGAACCGCAGTTCCACGTTGCCGTGGAACGCCTTGTGTCCCAGGAAGTGCAGGTAGTCGTAGCCGCGCATCTCGGACTGCCCGCCGAAGAAGACGAAGTCGGGAAAATCCCCCCAGCTGTTGAAGGCGCGCCCGCGGAACGCCAGCACCCCGTTCGTGGCGATCCGCAGGTAGTAGCGGGCGTCGAAGTCGACCGACTGCCGCGACAGGAACCCCCCGAAACCGGGCGCGTACTCGTAGCCGGCCATCAGCGAGCTGCCGGCGACCGGGCCGTATTCGCGGAAGACGGTCGTCTCCTGGAGGAAGCGCGTGCCGAACGGCATGAACGAGCCGTTCCGGAACAGCGTGGCGCCGAACTGCTGCTGCTGGAACGCCTCGGACTGCCGCTGCAGCGCCTCGTTGGCGAACGTCTCCCGGAAGTTGTAGACGCCGGCCGAGAACTCGAAGCGCCGGAAGCGGTCGAGCGGGTAGATGCCGATGGCGCTCCCGCCGTTCGAGCGCCGCGTGGCGATGGCGTCGTCGCGGCTCAGAAACGCCAGGCTGGGGGCGAAGTACGCCCCGAGGCCGTAGAAGTACTGCTCGGACGACAGCCCCTGCAGGGCGTACTGCAGCCGGCCCGAGATGTTGACGTAGGACGCGCCGTAGGTGCGGTAGGTCTGGATGGAGTAGGCCTGGATGTTCAGCATCTGGTCGCCGAGCACGTCGGCGAAGCTGATCATCGTGCCGCCGAGCACGTCGCCGCTGTTGGTCAGGCCGACGCCGAAGCTCGGGCGGCCCTGCATCTGCATGTTCTCGAAGCGGCCCTTGCGCCGCGAGTTGGCCGGGTCGAGGGTGTGGGTCAGCGGCGCCTGGAAGTCGATCAGCGGGCCCGGACCGCCGAAGTCGGTGGCCTCGGCGGTGTAGAGCGGCTCGTCGTACTCGATGGCGTGCAGGCCGTACTCCGCCCTGAAGTAGGTGATGAAGCCGATGCGCGGAAGGTCGGAGTCCTCGTCCGGGGCCAGCAGGACCGGGTTGACGACGCCGGTCGCGTTGTCCGTGAGCTGGTGCAGCGCGCCGTGCTCCAGATCGAGCGTCCAGAGGTTGAAGATCTCGCCGTCGCGGGCGGTGTCGGGGTCGATCGGCTGCGTCGGATCGACGGCCGTCGACGCGAACACGATGGTGCGGTCGTCGAGGAACTGGCCGCCCGCCTCGTCGTGGGTGCCGAAGGTCAGTTGCCGGCGCTGGCCGGTCTCCCGATCGAGCCGGAACAGCTTGTTGTTCCCGCTGACCCGCGACAGGTGGATGACGGCGCTTCCGTCCGGCGAGTAGAACGGCGCGTAGTCGGCCAGCGCGCTGTTCGTCAGGTTGGTGACCTCCCGGGTCTCCAGGTCGATCTCGTAGATGTCGCCCACCGCGCGGCGCAGCGCGGAGAAGACCACGCTGCGGCCGTCGGGCGAGAAGTCGGGCGATTCCGGCTCGTCGACCGTTTCGAGGTCGATCAGCGCCTCGAGCTCGCGCGTGACGACGTTCTGGACGGCGAGCGCCTTGCCCTTGCCGTGGCGCACGAAGTAGGCCAGCCGGTCTCCGTCCGGCGACCACGACATCCACGGCACCGTGTTCCACCGCAGTCCGGGCTGGCTGATGTAGTCGAAGCCGAAGTCCTGGTCGAAACCCTCGGTGAGGTTCAGGATGACCTCGCCGGTCTGCGACGACAGCAGCACGACGTCGGCCTCGCGGTCCTTCCGGTTGACCGCCATCGCCGCGATCACCTCGCCCGACGGGGACGCTTCGAGCGAGTAGACGACCGGGTAGCGGCTCCGCAACGGGTCGGGCGCGAGGTTGCGCCCGTAGTCGGCCGGGCGCTCCTTGTCGCGGAACGCCTCGAAGCGGTCGTCGAGGTACGAGCTGAACGCATCGTCCCATTCCTCCGCTTCGAGGTCGAACGCCTCCTCGTAGGGGTCCTCGCCGCCGCCGATCGCGTTGCGCCGGAGCGCGAACAGGAACTGGCGGACCCCTTCGAGGCCCCAGCGCTCTTCGATGAACTCGAAGACGGCATGGCCCAGGTTGTAGACGACCCGGCCGCTCGCGAAGCCGCCGTAGCGCTCGAACTCGGTCATCGACGGCACGATGTCGGCGACCGCCACGTCCCGGACCTGCATCAGGTCGAGGGGGCGCCAGACGCCGGCCATGAATTCGGCGAGGCCCTCGTCGACCCAGAGCGGCACGGTCTGCCGGATCATCGACCGGGGGATGATGTCGAACTCGAAGATGTGGGTCAGCTCGTGCGTGATCAGGCGGTAGAGCCCGTCCGGCGGCTCGTCGATCGGCAGGGCGATGCGGTTGCGGTACGGCTCGGCGAACGCCCCGACGCCTTCGGGACTGCCGCCGGGGAAGATGTTCTGCTGCTCGAACTCGCTGTGCGTCTTGAAGACGACCAGCGGGACGCTGAACGCCAGATCGTGGCGCAGGTCGGCGCTGATCTGCTGGTAGGCGCTCTCGGCGTAGCCGGCCACCCGTTCGAGGTGCTCCTCGAGTTCCGGGTAGTAGTAGATGTCGAAGTGGTCCGTCGTGTAGACGTGCCACTCGAACTTGTCGTACTTGACGCGGTTCTTGCCCCAGTACGGCGCGAACTGCGACTGGGCGCCGGCCGGCGCGGCGATTGCGGCGATCAGCAGGACGAGCAGGGCGGGCGCCCGCCCGCGGGTCGGGCGTCCGGGTCGGTTGCGTGTCATGAGCACCTCGCGGCCGGTCGGACCGGGTGGCGTGGCTGTCGAACGGCGCCTGCCGCCATCTTATCCCCTGGTACCGGCGCCGGCAATCGCCATGCGCGTCGTGAGCAAGTTGCGTGCCGCTTCCGCGGCCGGCGCGCAGCCCGGGATCGTCACCCGGCGGAGACGCCCGGTGGACTCCCCGGGTGACGCGGCGGGCCGCGCTTGAGGTTCGCGGGCCGGAGAGGGTACCCTGAAGGCGGAGCGGCGGGTGGCGCCGCCGCGACACCGTCGCGCGGAGCCGGATACGCCGGCCCGCGCGGGCCGGCCGGCGCGACGGGCGGGGAGGCGGCGTTCCCGTTCGGACACGCCGTCGCGTGCGGTTCGGCCCCGGACGGACGGGGCGCCGATTCAGCAGGAGCGGACATGACGACCAGACGGTGGATGGCGGCGGGCGGCGCGGCGCTCGCCCTCGCGTTCCTGACGTTGCCGGCGGCGCGCGGCGTCCCGGTGCTGTCGTTCGCGCAGGAGGAGGGACGCTGCGACGCCGGCGCCGAACCGGCCCCGCTCGACTTCACGCTGCGGGACATCGACGGCAACCAGGTGCATCTGGCGGAGCTCAGGGGCAACGTCATCCTCCTGAACTTCTGGGCGACCTGGTGCGGTCCCTGCAAGATCGAGATCCCGTGGTTCGTCGAGTTCCAGCGCCGGCACAGGGACGACGGGCTGGTCGTCCTCGGGCTCTCGGTCGACGACACGCCCGAGCAGATCCGGCCGTTCGCGGCGCAGTTCCAGGTCAACTACCCGCTGCTGGTCGGACTCGGGCGCGAGGACTTCCAGGAGGCGTACGGGCCGGTGTGGGGCCTGCCGGTCACGTTCTTCATCGACCGCGAGGGCATCCTCTGCCGCACGCACCTGGGCATCGCGACCCGGGAAGAGTTCCAGCGGGACATCGACGCGCTGCTGTAGAGGTCCCGGACTGTAGTATCATTCCCCATGCTCAAAGGATTCGAGCACGCTCGGCTTGCGTGCGGGTGCCGCGTCAGCTTTCGGGAAGGCGTCGAGGGCAGTCCGGTGACCGTGGTGATCGACCGCAAGGGGCCGGCGTGTGGAGTCCCCGTGCACGTGGGCGGAGTTCCCGTCTACGACCACCGCGAGGCGCTCCGCCCGCCGACCCGGCTCATTTCGCCCCTCGAGGGCGACTACGAAGAGGAAGGGTAGCGGTTCGGCCGCGGGCCGCCCCGTCGCCGGAGTCCGATGGCCCGGCTCGGCTCGGAATTCGAGATCGACTGTCCCTGCTGCGGCTCGGTCCTGGTCATCGACGCGAACCTGCGCCGCCTGACCGCGCACCGGCAGCCGCCGCGCGGGGACGCGCCGGAGCTCGGCGACGCCCGGCGCATCCTGGCCGCCGAGGCGGCGCGGCGCGAAGCGCTCTTCGAACGGTCGGTCGCCGACGAGAAGGGGCGCGGCGACGCCCTGTCCAGGCGCTTCGACGAGGCGCTGAAGCAGGCGCGCAAGGAGCCGGTCACGCGGCCGGCGCGGGACTTCGACCTGGACTGAAGCCCCCGGCCGGAGCGCCGCGCGCACATGCCCCGCTACCGGGTCGGCACTTCCGGCTACAACTACTCCGAGTGGAAGGGCTCCTTCTACCCGGAGAAGTGCCCGCCGAAGAAGATGCTCCCCTACTACGCGGAGCGGCTCGACACGGTCGAGATCAACTACACCTTCTACCGCCTGCCGACCGAGCGTCTGCTCGCCGGGTGGTCCGCCGCGACGCCGGCCGGCTTCCGCTTCTCGCTGAAGGCGCCGCGCCGCATCACGCACGAGGCGCGGCTCGCCGGCTGCGCCGAGGTCACGGGCGCGTTCTGTGACGCCGCGGCCACGCTCGGCGGCAAGCTCGGCGCGCTGCTGTTCCAGTTGCCCCCCTCGTTCCGCAAGAACGTCGACGTGCTGGCGCGGTTCCTCGACACGCTGCCGCCGGACGCCCGCGCCGCGTTCGAGTTCCGGCACGCCTCGTGGCACGATCCGGCGGTCGGCGATCTGCTCGCCCGGCGCGGGGCGGCGCTCTGCGTCGCCGACGGCGGGCGGCTGCGCACGCCGGTGCGCGTCACGGCCCGCCACGCCTACTTCAGGCTCCGCGATCAGGGCTACGGCGACGCCGATCTGGCGCGCTGGGCCGAGACCATCGCGGCGAGCGCGGCCGGCTGCGACGACGTCTACGTCTACTTCAAGCACGAGGAGCACGGGACCGGGCCGGCGTTCGCGCGCCGGCTGCTCGACCTCCTCGCTTCCCGCGCACCGGCCTGACCGCCCCGGCCGCGTCAGGCGACGTGGCGGAGGGCGAAGTCGATCGCCGTTCGCTCCGCCCAGTACCCGTCGAAGCCGGGGGTCGGGTCCGCGCAGAAGCCGCAGTGTCCGCCGTGTCGCGTGACCGCGGCGGCGACGTGCGGGTTGGCGGCGACCGCCGCGTCCCGGAACTGCCCGGGCGGCACGAACGGGTCGTCCTCCGCGGCGACGATCAGCGTCGGGACCGCGATGCGGCCGGCCACCCGCAGGCTGCTCGCGCGGTGGTAGTAGTCCGCGGCGTCCCGGAACCCGTGGTGGGGCGCCGTGAACGCGTCGTCGAACTCGCGGACGGTGCGGATCCGATCCAGAGGCGCAAGGTCGAACAGGCCGGGGCGGACCCGCGCCTTGCGCCGCATGCGGCGCTTCAGGTTGCGCACGAAGTGCCGCTGGTAGATTGCGTTCCGCGGCCGCTCGAGAGCGGCGACGCACGCCGCCAGGTCCATCGTCGGCGAGATGGCGCAGACGGCCCGCAGGGTGTCCGGAGGCGTGGCGCCGGCCAGCCGGAGCGCGAGGTTGCCGCCCAGGGAGTAGCCCGCCACGGCCACCGCCGAAAGCCGATCGACCTCGGTCAGCTCCCGGATGACCGCGGCCGGATCCGCCGTGAGGCCCGAGTGGTAGAGGCCGCGCGAGAGGTGCTCGGTCTCCCCGCAGTTGCGCTGGTTGAGCAGCACCACGTTGAAGCCGCGGGCGAACGCCTTGTCGGCGAGCCCGCGCATGTAGTGCGCCCGGCTCGACCCCTCGAGCCCGTGCAGGGCCAGCAGCGTCGGCCGCGCCGGGGGCGACGGCTGCCAGTGGCAATGCGCCAGCACCCGCGCGTCCGGCGCGACGTCGAAGTACCGCCGCACCGGGGCCGGCAGCCGCGGAAAGTCCCGCGGCCGGCCCCACGCGTACAGGGTCATCCGGTGCCCGCCGGCGAGACCGCGGGCCGGGACGAAATCATGCGGGCGGTCGAAGTCCACGCCTGCCGCACCTGCCCCGGCGCGCCGGAGAGCAGCGCCCGCCGGCCCACGAGGCGGCCGGCCGTCCGGCCCGGCCGGGCGGGCCGCCGCGAAGCCGGGGTCGGACGGGCCGGGTCGGCGGACAGCCGGAGCGGTTCGCTTCCGGTCCTGGGTAGAGGTCAATCGCCGCCGGCCGCGGAACCGCGGCGCGCCATCCGGCCGCCGTCCCGCAGATCGTACACCGCGAGCGCGCCCCGCCGGTACGCGAGCGGCAGGTCGACGTCGTGCTCGGTAATCAGGTAGTCGAGGTCGTGGCGCCGGGCGAGCCAGCGGGCATGGGACGGCCGCAAGGCCGCGAAGTCGCCCAGCTCGGCGATGCGGCTGCTGATGCGCTCGGCCATCGCGCGGGAGTAGATCGCGATGCCGACGTCCTTGACCGCTTCGAGGTAGACGTCCCGGCCGCTCGCCGCCCGGACGCTGGACCCGTAGCGCCAAGCGTGTCCCGGGTCGGCCAGGAAGTTGGTGCCCACCGGACGCTGGCCGGCCCAGCGCATCACGTCCGTCCACTCCGACGCCGGCAGGTCGATCTCGACCAGCGGATGGCCGGCCCGCTCGACGAACGTCACGTAGCTTCCGCGCGCCGGGGACGCGAGGAGGACGGCGGCGACGGCGACGTGGCGCACGCGCAGCCGCGCCAGGCCGGCCGTCCGCGCGCCGAGCGGGCTTTCGACCACCAGCCACGCCGCGTAGGCGATCGCCACGACGTCGAGCAGCCAGAAGATCCGGCTGATCTGCAACTGGACGACCAGCGCGATTCCGAGGGACGTCAGCGGGACCGACGCCAGGAAGAGGATCAGGAGGGCGAAGCAGCCGGCGACCAGCCCCGCCTCGCGGGGGGTGGCCACGCCGAGCGTGCGGCGATAGTCGTAGACGGCCGCGATCACGCCGGCCAGCCCGAGGTTGGCGAACCACGTCAGCAGCGGCCAGCGCGTCGCCAGCAGGTAGTCCTTGGATTCCAGCAGGGCCTGCCAGGCCGGGCTCATCAGGTCGAGCTGCTCCCGGAACGCGACGGCCAGCAGCACGACGGTCACCGGCGCCAGTCCGGCCGCGGCGGCGAGAATCGGCCGCCGCGCCGCGGGGTCCGCGACGAGGGCCGCGACCCCGAGCAGGATCGCGAACCACAGCGCGGTCGTGGGATGAAACAGGCACGCGCCGGCGACCGCCGCCGCGGCTGCCGCGGTGCGGCCGCGCAGGAAGAATCCCAGCGCCAGCAGCCCGGCGGCGAAGGCGAGTTGCCGCGGATGCAGGTACGCTTCGAGCGAGTTGACCGCCGTATCGGGAATGCGGTGGCGCAGGGTGAGCGCGGCGGCCAGGACGGCGACGCCCCACCAGGTCCGGCAGAGCGAGCGTCCGAGCAGCACGCCCGCGGCGTAGAGCAGGGTCAGCCCGGCCAGCCAGGTCACGAAGAACGCGCCCGGCAGGTTCCGCCCGGTGACCCGGACCAGCGGCGCGAACCAGTCGTCGAAGGCGAGCAGCCGGTTCTGGACCGCGAGCAGCGGCGCATCGTGCGGAAACAGGCCCGGCTCGAGCCCCTGCCGGACGACGGGAATGTAGAAGGCCTGATCGGACACGCCGTAGCGGTAGCCGCCGACGTTGAGCAGCGCCAGCAGGCAGAACGCCAAGGCGCCGGCGGCGAGCGCGGCGTTGCGGACGGTCCGGTTCCCGCGCGCAGGTTCCACGGGCACGATCAGGCTTATCGACGCGAGCGGCGTTCTCGTGCAGTGCGGCGCGCCGTTCCGGGTCGCCTGCGGGCCGTGTGGCATAATGCGCCGCGTGCGGCTGCGGGAAGTCAACGTCGGGTGCTTCGGCGGCGGAACGGGGCTGCCGAGCCTGCTCGGCGGCCTGAAGCAGAATCCGTGGCTGCGGGTGAACGCCGTCGTCACGATGTTCGACAGCGGCGGCAGCTCCGGCCAGCTCCGGGACGAGCTCGGCGTGCTGCCGCCGGGCGACGTGCTCAAGTGCGCGCTGGCCCTCGCCAGGAACGAGAACGAAGCCCGGCGCCTGCTCCTCTCGCGCCTGCCGGCGCTGGAGAACGGCCGGCTCCGCGGGCACACCGGCGGGAATCTGCTCCTGTCGATGATGGAGCGCTACAGCGGGGACTTCCTGGCCGCGGTCGACGGCCTGCGGACGCTCCTCGACTGCGCCGGCCGCGTGCTGCCGGTCAGCGTGGAGCAGTCCACGGTCCACGCGGAGTACGAGGACGGCTCGCGGGCGGCCAGCGAGGTCGGCGTGGACCGCGAGCAGACCGACGGCCGCCGGATCCGGCGGATCTGGCTCGACCCGGAGCCGAACGTGCACCAGGCGGCCGCCGAGGCCATCCGCGGATTCGACGCCGTGGTGATCGGGCCGGGCAGCTTCTACACCAGCCTGATGCCGATCCTGCTCGTCCGGGGCGTGGCCGAGGCGGTCCGCGCGACCCCGGGCCCGGTCGTGCTCGTGACGAACATCCTGACCGAGGGGCGGGGCATGCTCGGGTTCTCGGTGGGCGAGGCGGTGCGGCGCGTCGGCGACGCCGTCGGCCGGCCGGTGGACATCGCGATCGCCGACACCGCCACGCCGCCGCCGGACGTGCTGGCGCGCTACGCGGCGGAGCACAAGAAGCCGCTGCCGATCGGCGACGTTCCGGCGGAGTGCGAGCTGGTCACCGGCCACTTCTCGCAACGCCAGATCGCCCGGCACGCGCGGCGGCGCCTCGCCTACGCCGTCTGGAGCGTGCTGGCCCAGCGCCTGCTGCGGTGACCGTCAGCCGCGGCTCCTGCGCGGCACGGCGGCCGGACCCTTCCTGCGCCGTTTCTCCGCCGGCGGTTCCCCCGCCGCTTCCCGGCGGGCCAGGATCTTCCGCGCCGCCCGCTCGATCACCTCGCGCGTCAGCGCGGCGGCGCTGCCGTTGCCGCGGGCGGTGGCAGGGCGGCCGGTGATCCAGAGGGCGGGCATGTCGGCGGCGAGGATGTCGTCGAAGTCCCCCCCGCTCTCGACGCTCAGGGACGCGAACTCCGTGACGTCGACCGGACCCGACCAGAAGTCGGCGTGCTTGAAGAGCAGCCAGTTGCGGCCGCGCTGCCGCGGCGCGGTTCCCGCGCGGTCCCGCGTGCGCACCAGCGCCCACGAACCCTTCAGCTTGAAGCCGTCGAGCGAGAACTTCAGGTCGCCCCGCTCCAGGGCCGCGTCGACGTCGTCCACCTCCGGCGTCCAGGCGCCGCGGTCCCACAGCATCACGATCCCGGCGCCGTAGCCCTCCGGGACGACCCCCTCGAAGCCGCCGTACTCGCACGGGTGGTCCTCGGTCCGCACCGCCATCCGCTTGTCGGCCGGCCGCAGGGAGGGGCCCCGGGGGACGGCCCACGAGAGGAGGACGCCGCGGTGCTCCAGCCGCAGGTCGTAGTGCAGGTGGCTGGCCAAGTGCTTCTGGACGCAGAAGCGGCCCGTGGCGCCGCCGCCCTCCGCCCGCCGCCGCGTCCGCCGCGGTTTTCCGCCCTCCGGTTCCGGCGTCCGGCTGAAGTCCCGCTTGCGCCGGTACTCGTCGAGCGGCATGGACCGCTCATTATGATCCACAATGGCCGGCATGCTGACGGCGGTCATCGTCTACATGTCGGTGCTGGTGGCGGCCGGCGCGTGGCGCAGCCGCCGCGTCCGCACCGGCGACGACTTTCTCGTGGCCGGCCGGCGGCTGCCGGCCCGGGTGCTCGTCTTCACCCTGCTCGCCACCTGGATCGGATCGGGCAGCTTGTTCGGGGGGGCCGGACTCGGCTACCGCTCCGGATTCTCGGCGCTCTGGCAGTCGGCGGGGGCGTGGGCCGGCATAGCGCTGGTCTGCTTCCTCGCCCCGCGCGTGCGCCGCATCGCGCAGTACACCGTGCCCGACGTGCTGGAGCTGCGCTACGGACCGGCGGCGCGGGTGCTGGGAACGCTCACCACGGTGCTGGCCTACGCGACCATCGCCGCGTACCAGTTCCGGGGCGGCGGCCGCCTGCTGGCGCTCGTGGCGGGGGTCGATCCCGGGACCGGCGCGCTGATCACGGCGGCCTTCTGCATCCTGTTCACGTCGCTCGCCGGCATGCTCTCGATCGCCTACCTCGACGTGGCCAACGGCATCGTGATGACCGTCGCGGTGACGCTCGGGGTGGCGTTCCTGATCGGCGACGCCGGCGGCCTGCCGGTCGCGCTCGCGGCGCTCGAGCCGCACCAGGTGTCGCTGTTCGGGGACATCGGCGCGCAGGCGGCGTTCGCCCTGTTCCTGCCGACGATGTTCCTGCTGCTCGGCGAAGCGAACATGTACCAGAAGTTCTTCTCGGCGCGCGACGAACGGGCGGCGCGCCGGGCCGTGATCGGCTGGATCGCGGGCACGATCGTCGTCGAGACCCTGATCGATGCGACCGGCATCTTCGGCAGCCTGGCGCTCGGCGGGCTGGGCGTGGCCGAGTCGGAGGAGATCGTCATCCGCGTCGCCACCGGCGTGCTGCCGCCGGCGCTCGGCCTGCTGCTGGTCTGCGGCGCCGCCGCGATCGTCGTCTCCACCGCCAACAGCTTCCTGCTCACGCCGGCGACGAACCTGATCCGCGACGTCTACCAGCGGTTCGTCAACCCTGCCGCAACCGACCGGCAGATGGTGCTCTACACGCGCCTGATCGTGGTCGCGGTCGGCGTCCTCGGCTACGTCGCCGGCAACTTCTTCCCCACCATCCTCGCGATGGCGCTCTGGGCGTACACGATGTACGGCGCCGGCATCACCCCCGCGCTGCTCGGCGCCCTGCTCTGGAAGCGGGCGACGCGGGCCGGCGGCGTCGCCTCCATCCTCGCCGGGATGCTCACGACGCTGGTTTGGGAGATCGTCGGCCTGGCGCGGGCGGTGGACGGGATCCCGGCCTATCCCTTCGGCTGGCAGACGGCGTACCCCGCGCTGGCCCTCTCCATCGCCACCCTGGTGGCGGTCAGCCTCGCGACGCCGCCGCCGTCCGCCGCCGAGGTCGAGCTGCGCCCCGCCGCGCCGTGACGGCTTGGCCGCGCCGGGTCACTGCTTCGCTTGTGGCGGTCAGCCTCGCGCCGCCGCCGCCGTCCGCCGCCGAGGTCGAGCTGCGCCCCGCCGCGCCGTGACCGCCGACCGGCCGGCGGCGATCCGCCGTTCGCCGGGTGATTACTTCGCTTGCGGCGGGACGTACTCGGGCGGCAGGGCCGCCCCTTCGCCGAAGAAGAAATCCTCCATCTGCTGCGCCACCAGCTTCTGGGCCTCCTTCTGCCACGGCATCAGGCGGTACTCGTTGAGGATCATCTTCATGCGCTCTTCCCAGAGCGCCCAGGCCGCCTGCGACACGTTGTCGTAGATGCGCCGGCCGAGTTCGCCGGGCCACGGCGGCTCGTCGAGCCCCGGCATCTCCTTCCGGAACTTCACGCATCGGACGGTGCGTCCCGTCGGCGGTGTCTCGGTCATCGTCGATCATCCTTCGGTGGTTGCTCCGGTTGCCGTCCTTCGGTGCCCGGCGCACCGTGGCGCCGGCTCGCTAGTTTAGGCTATTGTCCGTTGCGGCGGGCGGGCCGCGGGGATCGCATGATCACATGCTGCAACTGACGCTGCGCGACGAATTCCAAGGCCGCCGCTTCAAGGGCACCGCCATCGAGCTGGCGAACGCCAGCCGCACGGGCGCCACGCAGATGGCGGCGGCCGATTTCCTGGAGATCACCTATCCGTCGGCGGATGCCCTGGCGGCGCTCGAAGCCGCCGGCTCCGGGCACGGCCGGCCCCTGGTCCTGATCGGCGAGCGCGGCCAGGGCAAGTCGCACCTGCTGGGGCTGCTGTTCCACGGCTTCACCGACCCGGGAGCGACCCGCCGCTGGCTGACGACATGGGCCGATCGCCTCGGCATCCCCGAGCTGGCCGCGCTGCCGCTGCGGGACGGGATGCACGTCATCAGCGAAAGCCTCCACCGCCAGCACTACAAGTTCCTTTGGGATCTGCTGTTCGACCGCCATCCGCACGGAGCGGAGGTGCGCGGCATGTGGAAGGGCCGCGGCGAACTGCAGACCGACGTGCCGAGCTACGACCTCCTGCTCGAACTGGTGACGCGCACGCCGACGGCGCTGGTCCTCGACGAGTTCCAGACCTGGTACGACGGCCTGACCAACACCAGGCAGTACCCGTGGCGCAACTGGGCGTTCAACTTCGTGCAGCTCCTCTCCGAGATCGCCGCAGCGCACCCCGACCGGCTCGTGCTGGTCGTGTCGGTGCGCGACGGCGGCACCGACGCCTATCGGCAAATCCAGCGGGTGGGGCCGACCCTGGTCGACTTCAAGGGTCCGACCGCGCGGCAGGATCGGCAGAGGCTGCTCCTCCATCGACTGTTCGGCAACCGCCTGCAGGTCGCCGACGCGCAGATCGAACCGCTGATCGAAGTCCACGTCGCCGAGTACCTGCGCTTGGCGCATGAGCCGCCGGCGGAGCACGACCGGCTCCGGCGCGAGTTCGTCCGCTGCTGGCCGTTCGCTCCCCATCTCATGCAACTTCTGGAGGATCAGGTACTGATCGCCACCCAGGCCCAGGAGACCCGCGACCTGATCCGCATCCTCGCTGATCTGTTCAAGCGCCATGCGGAGGACCGCCCGGTCATCACCGCGGCCGACTTCCGCCTCGACGACGAGCGGAGCGGCATTGCCGCACTGCTCGATTCGGTGTCGAACCAGCACCACGCCGCCCTCCGCGAGAAGGCGCAACGCAACCTGTCCGCGGTGCGCGACGCGGTCCGCGACGCGGACGCGGTCGTGCCGCACCTGGCGGAGATCGTGGGCGCGCTTTGGTTGCGGTCGCTGGCGGTCGGCAATCTGGCCGGCGCGGAGCCGGCGACGCTGCAGATCGACGTCACCCGCGGCAAGCCGATCGATGACAACGCCTTCCAGGTCGAACTGGCGACGCTCGAGGACAACAGCTTCAACATTCACCGCGCCGGGCCGCGGCTGGTATTCCGCGAGGAGGAGAATCCGCAGGCGAAGCTGATCGCCAGCGCCCGCAACGACCGACTGTTCGGCGACGGCGCCGACCACGACCGCCTGGCGCGGGAGGTGCGCTACGTAATCGGCGGCCAGGAAGGGGTCGCCAGGACGTTCCGGGTCGTGGTGCTGCCGGAGCGCTGGCGGACCGCGCCGTGGGATGCATTCGACGAACGCGAGCGGCCGCCGGCCTGGGATGAGCGGCTGCCGCTGCTGGTGCTCCCGGCCAGCCCCGACGAGGCCGGCGCGGACCTGGGACCGTGGCTCCGCGACCACCTCCAGGCGCGCCGCAACGCGGTGCGGTTCCTGCTGCCGCGCGCCGGCAGCGCCAACCTCTATCACGACCGCGACCTGCTGGTGCCGGCGCGCGCCGTGGTCCTGGCGCACCGGTGGCGGACGCAGGAGCCGGAGTATCGCGCGCTGCTCGGCCGCTACCAGCGCGAGCTGCGGGAGGCCCTCGGCAAGCGCTTCGACCGCTTCGCCATCCTCGACACCTGGAACTACCGGGAGCCGGCCTCGTGCACGTTCCACGTCGAAGCCCACCGGGCGGAGGGCGCGGGGATACCGGCCGCCATCGACGGGCAGGTGCGCGACGATCTCTTCATCCCCGAGGAGTTCGAGGCGCTGGTGCGGGCCGCGGCGAACCGCAGCGAGGCGGTGGGCAAGCTGCTGCGCGAGCTGCAGGAACCCCGCCCGGCTGGCGAGCCGTGCATTCCCTGGGTGGGCGAGACGGAGCTGAAGGAGCGGCTCATCCGGCTCTGCGCGCAGGGCGCGATCGCCATCAACCTGCGCGGCATGGAGCACCTGCAGGTGCGCGCCGACGAGAATGAGGAAAGCGCCTGGATGCGGATGCGCGGCAAGCTCGGCACCGGGAAGCACCTCGACGAGACCTACCTGTTGCGGCCGCAGGCAGCGCCGCACACCGGCGGCCTGCCGAGCGGCGGCCAACCGAAGGACGACTCCTTCAGGCTCAAGGACAGGCCGGGCTACGACCAGGACTACGACCCGCAGCCGCGCGAGAACAAAGGCGGCGGCCCGGCCCGCCGGACCGGGCCGGGCGCTATCTTCGGCGATGCCGAGCTGGTGGAACACACTGCCGGTGCCACGTCCGCGCTGAATCTGCTGGGGAAGATCGAGTCGTGGGACATCGGCGCCGGAACGCAGGTTCAGGACATGGCGCTGAAGGTCGGCTCGTTGACCGGGGCGCAACTCGCCGCGCTGCTGCGCGCGCTGCCCGACGGGATCACCTACGAGCTGCGCCTCAACCGGGAGAAGCAGCAGGGTGGCGCAGTCGTGGAGGGTGACCGGTGAGTGACATCTACAGCGCTGCGAAACGAAGCGAGATCATGAGCCGGGTGCGCGCGACCGGAACCAAGCCGGAGATGCTCGTTCGCCGACTCGCCCATAGCCTGGGGTACCGCTTTCGCCTGCATCATGACCGCCTCCCGGGCAAGCCTGACCTGACATTTCCCCGTCACCGCAAGGTGATCTTTGTCCATGGCTGCTTCTGGCATCAGCACGAGCGATGCGCCAAGGCAACGATCCCGGCTTCCAACCACGCCTTCTGGGAACGGAAGCTGTCCGGAAACGTGGAACGGGACCGGCAAAACGTAGCGGCATTGTGCCGGAGCGGCTGGCAGGCATTGGTAATATGGGAGTGTGAGACGGGAAACCGTGACGCGCTCGCCAACCGCGTCCGTGCATTCCTCGAATCCCCGGTACTGAGATGCGACGCGTGAGTCCCGGCGTCAAGGTATTCGACTTCTTCTCCGGCTGCGGAGGAGCAAGCTGCGGGTTTCGTGCCGCCGGCATGGAGATCGTGTACGCGCTTGACCGCGACACCGACTCCGCCCGCACGTTCGAGATGAACTTCCCGTCATCGTGTTTCGAGCGTACGGATATTCGGGAGGCGTCCGTCGATACGGTGTGCCGCTTGATCGATGACCTAAGACCGGCCCCGATCCTGTTCTGCGGTTGCGCGCCCTGTCAGCCGTTCACCAAACAGAACACTACGCGACCGGAACCGGATGAGGACGAGCGAGTTCCACTGCTCTCTCATTTCGCCCGCTTCATCGAAGAATGCGAGCCTGACGTCGTATTCGTCGAGAACGTACCCGGTATGCAACGCCTGGGACACGGTTCACAGCCTTTCGCCAGCTTCCGGGGGAAGCTTGAATCCTCCGGCTATTGTTGTGCGTGCGATGTGAAGCCGCTCATGCGGTACGGTGTGCCGCAGAGCCGGCGCAGGCTCATGTTGCTGGCGAGTCGTCATGGACCGATCGGGCTGCCTCCCGAGACTCACGGACCGGGGACCGATAATCCGCGGTACGCTACGGTGAAGGACTGGATCGGAGAACTGCCCCCGATCGCCGCCGGGGAAAGCCATCCGCAGGTCCCTGATCATCGAGCGGCGCGCCTGTCGAAGCGTAACCTGGAACGGATACGCGCAACGCCGGCGGGCGGCGGCCACCGCTGCTGGCCGGAGCGGCTGAAACTGCCGTGTCACGAAAAGAGCGGAGGATACAGCGACGTCTACGGTCGGATGTCATGGGATCGCCCGGCTTCCGGGTTGACGACGCGTTGCATCAGTTACTCCAACGGACGCTTCGGACACCCGGAGCAGGATCGCGCGATCAGCGTACGCGAAGCCGCATCATTGCAGACGTTTCCGCTTGATTTCGCGTTCGCGGGAAGTCTCGGATCAATGGCTCGGCAGATCGGCAACGCGGTACCCGTGCGGGTGGCGACCGTAGTCGGGAACCACGTCAACAGGCACCTGAGAGACGCGCGAGTGGCGTAATGGCGACTTTCAAGACCAGAGCCAGAACCCTCGACATGCTCGGACGCCAGCAGATAGCGGGGATTCCGACGGCGATCAGCGAGCTGTTCAAGAATGCGCACGACGCGTACGCCGACAAAGTAGAGATCGACTACTACCGGAGCGACGGACTGTTCGTGCTTCGCGACGACGGTATCGGCATGACCGAGGATCAGTTCACCGAGCGATGGCTTACCATCGGGACCGACAGCAAGCTCGACCGCCGAGAATGGATCCGTCTTCATCATGATGCCGGCAGACCACGACGCCCGATACTGGGCGAAAAGGGCATCGGTCGCCTGGCGATCGCCACGATCGGCCCCCAGGTGCTGGTACTGACGCGCGCCAAACGCGGCGACACGTTGTCGGACCTGACGGCGGCGTTCATAAACTGGAGTATCTTCGAGTGTCCGGGAATAGACCTTGACGACATTCGTGTTCCGATTCGCAGTTTTCGCGGCGGAGAGTTGCCGGACGGCGAGGACGTGGCCGAGATGGTCGCCGATTTCCGGCATGGCATCGGGCGGTTGCAAGCAAGGATCGGCCGCGAGTACTACGAACGGATCGACCTTGAGTTGGATCGATTCAAGGTCGATCCTCAGGCCATCGACGGCTACCTTCGCGCTCCGACGCTCCGCGCATCGGGGGCCGGCACGCACTTCATCCTGCTTCCGGCTTCCGATCTGCTCGCCGACGACATTGACGGTGATTCCAATCCCAATGACGACAAGGCGCCCCCACTGACGAAGGCGCTGCTGGGCTTCGCGAATACCATGTCGATCGAAGAACAGGAGCCGGTCATCCGGACCGCCTTCAGAGATCACAAGTCGGACGTGCTCTGCGACGACCTGATCACCGATAGAGAGTTCTTTACCCGTGAAGAGTTTCGCAACGCGGATCATCAGGTAACCGGCAGGTTCGACGAACATGGTCAGTTCGTCGGTCGCGTAGCGATATACGGCGATACGATCGAGGACCACGTCATACCCTGGCGCAACCCGGACGGGAGGCCTACTGCGTGCGGCCCGTTCGTCATCAGTTTCGCAGCGATCGAAGGAGAGACAAGACATTCGACGCTTCCGCACGAGGAGCACGCGTCGATCGTGAACAAGACCAATCTGCTGGGCGGTCTGTACATCTACCGTGACGGCATCCGTATCCTGCCGTACGGGGATACCGACTACGACTGGCTCGAGATCGAGTTCCGACGGACGAAGAGCGCCTATTACTACTATTTCTCTCACCGCAAGATGTTCGGGGTCGTGGAAATCAATTCCGAACGCAACAAGGGCCTCCATGAGAAGGCCGGAAGGGAAGGCTTTCAGGAAAACAAGGCGTACCGTCAATTCCGGAGTATCCTGCGCAAATTCTTCGTGCAGATGGCCGCCGACTTCTTTCGCAAAGAGGGTCCGCACAGCGATCGTTTCGAGACGCGGAAGGCGGATCTGGAGAAGACGGAACTGGACCGGCGCCGGCGGGAACGACTGGTTTCCGTGAAGCGCCGCCGAATGATGGACGATCTTGGCACGTTCTTCGCCCGGGTGGACCGCGACGAGCCGCAGGACCAGGCACTGCAACTGAGCCAGAACGTCGAAGACCAACTGCGAAACGCGCTTCGCATGGAGGATCGACAGCAGGCGGCGCAGGAGATCATACGCATCGAACGGAGCGCCGCGGCTGGCCTGCGTGATCTGGAGTCGCGCTATCGTGTAGCGCGGCCGAAGATCGCCCTGACCAAGGCATTGCAGAGAGAGTGGCAGGCGTACACGGTCGCTTCCGCCGAGCTCGAGACCAACGTATTTCGAGGGACCCGCGAAACGATCGAGGATCTCATCCGCGACGAAGCGGCGAAGGCCCGCCTGGAACTCGATCACCGGCTGCGGACCGAGGCGGCCCTCAACGAACTTGCGGAACACGCCAGGAAGGCGACGCGCGACCGCGGAGCCGAGGCGCGGCACAAAGCCGAATCGATGGCGCATGACGTGCGCGAGGCGGCGGCGGCCTGCATCAGGGAGGTCGAGTCGGCATTGCGGTCGGTCATCGCCGACTTCCAACGCACGGAATTGCCATCGCTCGAAAACGACGAGTTCCGGCGTATGCGCGAGGGGTTGGAATCGAAGATACGCAAGGTGTGGGAGAAACGGTCGGCGCGTCTCGAGTCGATTCGGTCGCAGCTCGAGGCAATCGACCTGAGCGGTGCGGCGCCGACGCTGGAGGACCAGCTCGTCGCCGTCGAACAGCGAAACGTGCTGCTGGAGGAGGAAGCGGCCGTCGATCTCCAGCTTGCTCAGCTTGGCATGACGGTCGAGATCATAAACCACGAATTCCGGGCTACCGTCGATTCGCTGCGCAACAACCTGCGGGGACTCAAGGCCTGGGCGGACGTGAACCGGGAGATCGAAGGGCTGTATCGGAACATACGGGCCAGCTTCGATCATCTTGACGGGTACCTTACGCTGTTCACGCCGCTGCATCGGCGGCTCTATCGCAAGGAGGTCGAAATCCTCGGTTCCGAAATCTACACCTTCCTGAAGGGCCTGTTCAACGAACGGCTTGCGCGCCATAACGTGCGGATGTCACCGACCGACGCCTTTTCCGAATCCGTGACGACGGGATACCCTTCATCCTTCTATCCGGTGTTCGTCAATCTGGTCGACAACGCGATCTTCTGGCTGGCGCAGCGGAACCCTTCGGTGGAGCGGACCATTGATCTCGATGCCGCGCACGGAGCGTTTCGGATACGTGACTCAGGGCCCGGCGTACCTCGACGAGACCGGGAGGCGATCTTCGAATACGGTTTCACCAGGAAGCCCGGTGGACGGGGGATGGGCCTGTCCATATCCCGCGAGACCCTGCGCCGGGTCGGCTATGATCTCACGCTGGCGGAGGCCACGGCGGAGAGCGGGGCGACGTTCCTGATCCACCGGCGTGATCCGGAAGAGGAAGGAGGCAACGGTGCCAAATAACTTCGATGAACGATGCCGGGAGATCGCAGAGCGGTTTCTCGTCAGCGCGGTGGTCGTGGACGACGCGCCGTACTACGGCGAAGCGGAGCCGGTCGGACCTCTGCGAACGCCAAGCCGCGCTGACCGGACGGCTGACGGCGAGAAGCCGGCGGGGCGCGGCGTCGGTCAGAGCCTGGACGCGGGTGCGATTATGGAATCGTTCTCCAAGGTCGGTCTCATCTGCGGAGTCGTCAGGCCCGCACCGGACGAGAACGATGCCGTGGTGGCTGCGGTCGAGCGCGCGGATCTGGTCGTGATCGACTGGCAATTGCACCATGACGATGGCAAACGAGCTCTGAGGCTGATTGATTCGATCTTGGACGGCGATCAAGGCCAGCGGCTCCGCTTGATAGCCGTGTACACCGGAGAGTCGGATATCGACTGGATCGGAGGACGGATAAATGAGAAGCTGCGTAACCGATACGATCTTGAGAGTGGAACGAAGGATCATCCTGTTACTTTGTCTTGCGGACATTGCCGCATCGTAATCTACGCGAAGTCGGTGCGTGAAGCGGACCTTCCCGGCCGACTGATCGGCGACTTCGCACGGATGACGGCCGGGCTCCTGCCGAGTATCGCGCTCGTCGCGCTGACCGCGGTCCGCGAGAACGCGCATCAAGTACTGGACAAGTTCGACGGCGGACTCGACGCGGCGTTCCTTGCGCATCGAGCATGCCTTCCCGTCCCGGATGATTCCGAGCAGCACATGGTGGCTCAGATCGCGAGTGAATTGCGCGCCGTCATGGAGGAGGAAGTGAGCCGGAATCCGCCGTCGGGGATGGACGCGATCGAATCATGGATCGAGAAATTCAAAGGTGGCGGAAATATCGAGTTCGAGGGCGGTCCGGTTAGTCGGCAGGACGTGCTCAATATGCTTGACAGAGGAGTGGGGGCACCGAACGTGTTCAGTAAGCCGAACGGTCTCAGTAAGTCGAAGGCACACTCCCGGCTGACGGCCGGGTTTGCCCGAGATGAGGATGGCCGTCCGGAAGAACTCGATCTCCGACTTGCGTGGATGACCTGCTTCCGGGCCATCGATCCCCCGGACAGGAAGCTCTGGCTGGGTACCGCCGTGCGGAGATGCGGAAAGTCCGACAGCGAGGAGTTTCTGCTGTGCATGCGGCCGAGATGCGACAGCGTGCGGATAAAGGGGACGGAATCATTCCTCTTTCTGCCGCTGCTGATCGATCCCAAACCGGGGAAGTTTCAGCTTGTCGTGCGATCGAGGTCGAATGGTTCGATGTACCGTCGGGTCAGCGTAGACACCGACATGTCGTGGTGGGCAATGATCAAGTTCAAGCCCGATCCGACCGCCAAGGCGGTCGTCGCACGGAAGAAGAGCGGGGCGGCCGGGTACGTCTTCACGGATGTAGGTGGTAATCGCTACGAGTGGATCGGGGAATTGAAGACGGAGGTCGCCCACAGCGTAGGGCAGACCCTCTCGTCCACGCTGTCGCGCATCGCTCTGGACAGGTCCGAGTGGCTCAGACGATCGGAGGGCAGCGGGTAGAATGTCCTCGCAAGACAGCGAGAACCCGCGGGTTGAGTCTCAGCAAGGAACAGAAGTGACCGCCCTGCCGCTCGACCTGTTGCGGACGCTGCAGACCGCCGCGCCGGCGGATGCGTGGCGCGCGCTGTTGGCGTTCGTCTGGGAACTCTGCTCGCCGGCGCTGTCCGGGGACGCCGCCGAAGTGACGCGGCGCGACCGCGCCGCGGCGCCGGCGGACCTGTTTCTGGCGACCGCCGGCTGGGACCTCTGGACCGACTACTACGCCAGCGTGCCGCGCACGGCCGAGCGGCTGGCCGCGTGGTGGGCGGGGACCGCGCCGGGCCGCGCGGTGCTGATCCTCGACGCACTGTCGCTGCGCGAAGCGCCCTGGTTGCTGCACGGCGCCGCGCAGCGCGGCTACGCCGTGCACGCCGCGGCGGTGACCGGGGCCGAGCTTCCGGCGGACACCGGTCCGTTTGCCCGCGCCCTGGGGTTCGGGCAGCGCTCGGCGCTCGAAAACGACGGCGCGGGCGGCGCGCACCGGCTGCCGGGCGCCCGCACCGACAGCGTCGATCTGCCGTGGCGCGACTGCGTTGCGCTGATCGACGCGGCGCCGGACTGGGTGCTGTGGCACCACTGGCCGGATGACCGCATCCACGGCCTGAGCGCGCCGGGGCGGGGACTGGAGGCGCTTGCCGGGGAGACCGCGGCGCGGCTTGCCGACGACGACTTCTGGGCGCTGGTCGAGCGCTTGACCACCGGCCGGCGGCTGGTGGTGACCGGCGATCACGGTTATGCCGCCACCGGCTTGTTCCCGGACGCCGCCGACCAGGAACAGACCCGGTATCTGCGGGCGCGCTTCAAGAGCGGGCGGTCCGCGCCATCCGCGGCGGACGGCGCCGCGCCGGGCGCCTGGGCGCCGCCGCTGGACGCCGTGCTGGAGACGCCGCACGGCCGGCACGCGTTCGTGCTCGGGCGGCGCAAGTGGCGGAGCCGGGGCGGCTACCCGACGCTCGCCCACGGCGGCCTGTCGCTGCTGGAGGTCGCGGTGCCCTTCATCGAGCTGTCGCGGCCCGGCGGAACCTGAGATCGACCTGAAGATGCCGGCACGCAACGGAACCACGAAGGCGGCGCGGCTGGCCGCGGAGATCGCCCGGGCGGTGGACGCCGGCCGGCCGCGGGCGCTTCCCACCGTGGACTTCGCCGACCCCGATCGCTCGCCGACCTGCCTGGAGGTCGACTTTCCGATCCTGCCGGTGAATCAGGTGGCGGCCATCGAGGGCAACGCCGGCAAGCCGATCTACCAGATGTCGAAGTGGTGGGCGCGGCGGCGGTCGAGCGTGTTTCGGGCGCTGCTGATCGCCGCCGCGGCCAAGGCGCCGGACGATCCGGCCGCGGCCGCCAAGCGGGTCTGGGACGCATACTACGGCAATCACTCCGAGGGCGGCGCGTTCGCCGGTCTCAAGGTCGCCGACCTGTTCATGGGCGGCGGCACCACCATCGTCGAGGGCGCCCGCCTCGGCATGGAGATGTACGGGACCGATCTCAACCCGGTCGCCTGGTTCGTGGTCCGCAACGAGCTGGCCGAGGTCGAGCGGTCCGAGGTGGAAGCGCTGCTCGCCGCCGTCGAAGCCGAGGTGCGCCCGGCAATCATGCCGTTCTACGCCTGCGACTGTCCGCACGGCCACACCGGAACCTGGACCCGGCGCGCGACCGGCGAGGCGATGGGACCGGAGTTCGATCCGCTGGCGCTGCGCCCGGAGCAGCGGGCCGAGTACGACTACGCCGGCCCCGAGGCGATCTACGTGTTCTGGGCCAAGCACGGCCCCTGTCAGGTGACCGGCTGCGGCCACCGCACGCCGATCATCTCCGCGCCGGTCATGGCCGTGAAGACGCTCACCGTGAACGCCTGGGCGCACCGCTGCCGCGCTTGCCGGCGCCCGTTCGAGGTGGAGGAGCAGGACGCGCGCATGGCGCCGGGCGCCCCGCTGGTCGCCGCCGCGTCGGAGGCCGCCTACGCGGTGCGGCAGGCCGACTTCTCGGTGCGCTGCCCGCACTGCGCGGCCTGCGAGCGCGTGGTCTCCCCCGACCGCAAGCCGCGGTGCAAGAAGGTCGAGCTGGCGCTGTTGATCCATCCGCAGTGGCTGGCCGGGGAGGCCGGGCGGGCGGCGGACGGCGCCCGCTACGGCGGCTCGGTGGCCGACGACGCCGCGTCCACGGTCCGGTGGAACGGCGCCCGCGCCGCGCGCCTGCGGCTGCTCGAGGTGCGCGGCCCGCTGCCGGAGGAGGTGACCTGCCCGGAGACCGGCCAGCGCTTCAAGACCGGCAAGGCGGGCGGCACGGTCCCGGCGAAGTCGCGCTTCGCGTGCGGCGCCTGCGGCACGGTGCAGGACGTGTTGACCGCGATCAAGGCGTCCGGCGCCACCGGCCCGGTCGCCGCCTACGCAGTGCAGGGGTTTTGCCCCACGTGCGCCCAGGAGCGGCGCCCCCTACCGCGGGCGGTTCTTCGCCGCGGTCGACGATCCACGCCGCTTCGACGCCGCGGCGCGCGAGTGGGAACGGCGCAAGGAGCGGGACCTTGCGGCTTGGTGGCCGCGCCAGGAGGTCCCGTATGGCTTCATGACCGGTATCGCCAACGGCGACATCCGCCGGGGCCACGGCTTTACCCACTGGTGGACGATGTTCAACCCGCGCCAGCTCCTGGTCCACACCCAGTTGCTGCGCGCCATCGTCGCGGCGGAACCGGAGCGCCATCGGTGGCCGGCGCGCGAGTACGTACTCGGCGCGTTCCAACAGTACCTGCGCAATCAGAGCATGTTCTGCTTCTACGACGTTGGTCGCGACCACTTGGTTCCGCATATGAGCAATGCCAACTACCACCCCAAGAGCAACATTGTGGAGAATGGCGTCTTCGCCGATCTGGGCAGGGGGAACTGGGCTTCGTGCGTGGATCAGATGCTCAAAGGACTGGAATGGGCCGGGGCGCCGTGGGAGGTCGTGGCCAATGCGCGGTTGCGCCAGCAGGCGCCGGCGCTGCGGGACCGGCTCGCCGGCAAGAGCGAGAAGGTGTTGCCCGCCGATCCGGTGCGCGGCCGGCGCGCAACGCTCGAGTGTCGGTCGGCGACCGACTTGGCCGGCATCCCGGACGAGGCATACGACTTGGTGGTCACCGATCCGCCGTTCGGCGGTCTGCTGCACTACAGCGAGCTGGCCGACTTCTTCTACGTCTGGCTGCGGCTGGCGCTGCGCGACCGCTACCCTGAGCTGTTCACGGCCGAGCAGACCCCCAAGAGCCTGGAGGCGGTGGCCAACCGGGCGCGCCACCCGGATGCTCCCGACGCCTTCTATCAGCGCCTGCTGACCGCCTGCTGGCGCGAGGCGGCGCGCATCCTCAAGCCGGGCGGGCTGCTCGCGTTCACCTTCCATCACAGCGAGGACGCGCCGTGGGTGGCGGTGCTGGAGAGCCTGTTCGACGCCGGCTTCTATCTGCAGGCGACCTATCCGATTCGCAGCGACGAAACCAAGGGGACGGGAGAGTTCGGTTCCAAGAAGATCGAGTACGACATCATCCACGTGTGCCGCAAGCGCCGGGAGGAACCGCCGCGAGTGAGCTGGGCCAGGATGCGCCGCCAGGTGCTGGCCGACGTGCGGCACCTGCAGGCCCTGCTGGAGCTGCACCGGCGGGGCGGGCTGCCGGAGGCCGACCTGTAGGTGATCCGGCGCGGCAAGGCGCTGGAGTACTTCAGCCGCCACTACGGCCAAGTGTACGTCGACGTCGGCAAGCCGATGTCGGTGGAGGAAGCCCTGCTGGGGATCAACCAGCTCCTCGACGAGGAACTGGGCGGCGCCGGCGATCCGCCGCCGCCTGCGGCCGAGCCGTTCACGCGCCAGTTCCTGCGCCTGTTCGACGGCCGTACCGAGGTGCCGCGCGACCAGCTCCAGAAGTCGCTGCGCGGCACCGGCAGCGCGCCGGGAGACTTCGCGGAGCGCGGCTGGTGCCGGCAGGAGACCCGGGTCTACCACCTCGTGCCGCCGCGCGAACTGGCGCAGGCCCGGATCGGCAACCCCGCCGGCATGGTGAGCGACTACGACCAGGCGGCGTTCCTGATCGGCGCCTGCTGCGACGACAGCGGCATCAACGTCACCGCCACGCTCGACAACGGCAACTTCGCCCAACACCCCGCCCTGGGCACGCTGCTCGACTGGTTCGCGCGCCGCGGCGCGACTGAGGAGACCCGCACCGCGGCGGACCGGGCGCGCCGCCTCCTGCGCGACTGGAACGCCCGCAATCGCGACCGGCGCCGCGACCCGCAGCTCGAACTGTTCGTCGACGAGGAAGCGGCGTCGTGAACCTGCAGCAGGGCGACGTCTGGAAGCGGCGCGGCTGCTCCCTGCTGTGGGACGCCGCCGCCCTGGCGGCGGTGACCGCGCCGGCCGCGGTCGCCTCGCTGCGGCAATTCTTCGCCATGACCGGCGCTTGGCCGAGGGAGTTGCCCGGCGCCGGCGGCGACGCGCTGGTGGTGGCCGGCGTGGAGGGGTGTCTGGACGCCCTGAGCGGCGCCGACGGCCGGACCTGGCTGGAGACCGACCTCAAGCCGGCCCTGCTGAGCTTCCAGGATGAGTACGAGGGGCAGGCGGCGCTGATCCTGTGGCTGCCGTCGGGCCGCAGCCGCATCCGCATGGTCACCGCCACCGAGGAGTACTTCTGGCGTGACGACCGCGCCGCGGCCTCCGGCGGGCTGCCGCTCGGCCGCTGCCTGTGGGCCGGCGCCGAGTCGGACGCGGCGCGCATCATCGTCTCCGCCGCACCGCAGCCCGACGTCGACGGCCCCGCCTGGGCCGGCCTCTACCACCCGCGCCTGTCATGACGAACGCCGCCGGCAAGAGCCCACGATTCGCGCCCGGCGCACGGGTGCGCCACGCCGAGTTTGGCGACGGAGTGGTGATCGGCTCGGTGCGCGGCGGGTACCTGCGGGTATTCTTCGGCGACGGCGAACGGGAGATCCCGGCCGCGGCCGCCCTGCCATCCGTGCCGCGGGCCGAGCGCGTGCTGGCGGGAGTGGAGGGGAGCGCGGAGCGCCTGCGGCAGGCGTGGCTGGCGTGCGAGGCGTATGCGCTGCCGCTGGCTGAGAACGCCGCGGCGTTGACCGCGGCGCCGATCGACCTGCTCCCGCACCAGATCGTCCTGACCCACCGGATCGCGACCGCCTCGCCGCGGCGCTACCTGATCGCCGACGAAGTGGGGCTGGGCAAGACCATCGAGGTCGCGCTGCTGCTGCGCGAGCTTGCCAGCCGCGGCGAGCTGCGCCGCGCCTTGATGGTGGTGCCGGCCGGACTGGTCAACAACTGGCACCGGGAACTCAACGAGGTCTTCAACCTGCAGTTCGAGGTGTTCGGCAGCGAGGGCGACGTCACCGACCGCAAGTCGAACGCGTTCGCCAGGCACGACCGGCTCATCGCCAGCATCGATACCCTGAAGCGGCGCGCCCGGGTGCGGCGCCTGCTCGCTGCGCCGCGCTGGGACCTGGTGGTGTTCGACGAAGCGCACCACCTGACGGCGCAGCGCTCCGGCCGCACGGTGCGCAAGACCGCGAACTACAAGTTGGCCGAGGCGTTGAAGAACCACGCCCGCGACCTGATCCTGCTGTCCGCCACGCCGCATCAGGGCGACCACTTCCGCTTCTGGATGCTGGTGCAGCTCCTCAACCCGACGCTGTTCGCCGGCCCCGGCGAGATGGTGGCGCAGCGCCATCGCCTCAATACGGTCGTGCTGCGCCGCACCAAGGCCGACGCCTGCCGCCCGGACGGATCGCCGCTGTTCGCGCGCCGCGGGGTGCACACCGAGTCGTTCACCATGACCGGCGCCGAGCGTTCCTTCTACGGCGCGTTGCGGGAATATCTGGAGGAGGGGTTCGCGCTGGCGCAGCGGCAGGGCAATCAGGGGCGCGCCCTCGGCTTCGTCATGACCATCTTCCAGAAGATCGCCGCCTCCAGCTTCGCGGCCGTGCGCCGCACGCTGCGCCGCCGGCTGCTGATGCTCACCCTGCACGAGGCGATCCTCAAGGACCGGGAGCTCGACCTCGACGCCCGCACCGCGCTGCACGACGAAGCGCGCGACCTGATCCATGAGGATCAGCGCATCCCGCGCGGCGATCCGGTGTCCCGCGGCCGCGCGGACGCGGTACTGGCCGACCTCAAGGTGCGCCTGCTCAAGCGCCTGGACGAGGATGAACTGGCCCGCGCGTCCGACGCCGGCGCGGGTGAGGAGAGCGCCGCGGCCGGCGAGGACGCCGCCGCCATGGCGGTCAACCTGGCGCTGCCGGAGGAACGCCTGCGCATCCGCGACCTGCTGGCGCGCTTTCCGGAGACGCGTGAAACCAAGGTCGCCAAGCTGTTGCGCGGCCTGGGCGCGCTGTGGGAGCAGAATCCGCGCGAGAAGGTGGTGATCTTCGCCACCTATCTCGGCACGGTCGAGCTGCTCGGCGCCGAGATCGAACGCGCCTGTCCCGGCCAGGGCGTAGTGGTGCTGCGGGGCGGGGATCACGGCGCCAAGCTGGCCGCCGAACGCCGCTTTCGCCGCGCTGACGGGCCGCGCGCGCTGGTCTGCACCGCCGCCGGGCGCGAAGGCATCAACCTGCAGGTGGCGCGCGTGCTGTTCAACTTCGATCTGCCCTGGAATCCGATGGACGTCGAGCAGCGCATCGGGCGCATCCATCGCTATGGCCAGCAGCACACGGCGCAGGTCTACAACCTGGTGCTGTCGGACACCATCGAGGGCCGCATCTTCCTGCTGCTCAAGGACAAGCTGGAGGAGATCGCGCGCACGTTGGGCAAGCTCGACGAGCAGGGCAACGTCGCCGAGGACCTGCGCACGCAGATTCTCGGCCAGCTCGCCGAGCGGCTGACCTACGACGCGCTCTACCGGGAGGCGCTCTCCGACCCGGAGCTGCGGCGCACCCGGCAGGAACTCGACGCCGCCATGGCCAACGCCAGCGAGGCGCGCAAGGTGGTGTTCGAGTTGTTCCAGGACCTGGACCGGTTCTCCCTCGACGACTACCGCCCGTTCGCCAACGTGGACGCCGGGTTCGACCGCATCGTGCGCTTCCTCGGCGCGGCGCTGGCGGAACAGGGCCGGACGGTGCGGCGGCTCGACGGGAACACCTTCGCACTCGTCGCGGGGGACGGCACCGAGGAAGCGCGGTTCACGACCGATCGGGAGCTGGCCCGCGCGCAGGAAGGGCCGGAGCTGATGGGCCTCGACCATCCGCTGCTGGTGGCCGCGCTGCGCCGCTGGCAGCGCCTCGAGCCGGAGAAGCTCGGCGCCGCGGTGGCCGGCGACGGGGAGGCCGGCGGCGCGGTGAGCGGCAACGGCGCGGCGGTCGTCTCGTGGTGGTTGATCCGGATCGACGGCCAGGCCGGCGAGCGCCGCTCCTTGGTTCAACCACTGGCCGTCGCCGCAAACGGCAGGCGCCTCCCGCAGTTGGAACGCGAAGGGGCCGACCTGCTGTGGCGGCAGCCCGGTACGCCTGCCCTGTCGCTGACGCGGCGGCGTGAACTGTTGCACGACGTTCTGGAGCCGATGATCCGGCGCGATCTGGACCATCGCGGCCTGGTCACTTCGACCGGTGGCTACACCGCGAAGCTGGTCGGCTGGGCGGAGCTCGCCGGGGATGGCGTGGCGGGGTAACGGTCAGCGATGCGTTGCGTTGTCCGGCGCCGGCTCGCTAGTGTACGTCCTTCGGCGGCGCGGGGCCGGTCCAGATGGCGACGCCGCTTCCCTCGAAATCGGCCGTCACGATGCGCGTGACCTCGACCCGCGCGTCGTTGAAGCAGGCGCCGTCGCCCAGGTCGGTCAGGTCGTCCGCCACGAGCGCGTTGGCGGTGCGGCCGTTCATCGTGTCGCGCCGCCAGAGGCCCTTCGGAAGGCTGACCACGCCCGGTTTCACGTCCGGGTCGACGGCGACGGCGCAGTGGATCTCCCCCTCGTCGTTGAAGACGCGCGCCGCGTCGCCGGTCGACAGGTCCCGCGCCGCGGCGTCGCGCGGGTGGATCCGCAGCCGCGCCTGCCGCGTGCGGAGCTCGCCCAGCGTCGAGTTGGTGGTCGTGTCGCTGGCGGGCGAGATCAGCGCGAGGGGGTGGCGGTCGGGCGCCGGCTCCGGCCGGAAGCGGTAGAGGCCGAGCGGGGCCGAGCGCTCCAGGGCGGCCGGCAGCAGGTCGACCCGGCCGTCCGGCGTGCGGGGGAAGACGTCGCCGAACTGCACCGGGGCGGCGGGCGCCGCGCCGTGGGTGACGCCGCGGCGCAGGAGCTCGTCGCCGGCGCCGTCCGGCAACGCGCCGGCCACGTGCATCAGGGTACCGGCGTCGCACTGCAGCGGCTCGTCGATCGCGACGCCGAGCCGCGCCGCGAGCTCGGCGAAGACCTCCACGTTGGGCCGCGACTCGCCGGCCGGTTCGATCACCGGCTGCACGAGCTGCACCGCGCCGTGCCCGTAGCCGAGGGCCAGGTCGTACTGCTCCAGGAACGTCGTCGCCGGCAGGACGACGTCGGCCCAGCGGGCCGTGTCGGTCAGCACCTGGTCGAAGACCACGGTGAACAGGTCGTCGCGCCGGAGGCCGGCCAGCACCCGGTTCTGGGCCGGCATCGTGGCCAGCGGGTTGCAGTTGTAGACGAAGAGCATCTTGACCGGCGGGTCGTCGCAGCAGGTCAGCGCGCGGCCGAGCCGGTTCATGTTGATCCGGCGCGTTCCCGGCTCCGGGGTCCCGATCCAGGCTTCCTCCGAGAGCGGCATGGCGCGGGAGCTGCTCATCGAGAACCCGCCGCCGCGCACCCCGAACTTCCCGCCGACGGCCGGCAGCGCCAGCACCGCCAGGGCCGCGTTGCCGCCGTTGCGGTTGCGCTCCAGCCCCCAGCCGCAGCGGATGACGGCCGGGGAGGTTTCGGCGTACAGCTCCGCGACCTGCTCCAGCAGGCCGGCGTCCACCTCGGCGACGGCGGCGGCGCGCTCGAACGTCCACTCGGACGCGCGGCGCCGGAGCTCGTCCGCGTGGCGCGTCCGTTCGGTGAGGAACGCCTCGTCCGCGAACCCGTGCTCGAAGAGGAAGCGGTGGATCGCCAGCGCGACCGCCACGTCGGTTCCGGGGCGGACCGCCAGATGGACGTCCGCCTGCCTGGCGAGCGGCGTCCGGCGCGGATCGATCACGACGACCGCCGCGCCGTTGCGCACCGCCTGCCGCACGTGCGGCACCAGGTGGAACCCCGAGGTGGACGGGTTGGCCCCCCAGATCACGACGAGCCGCGCGTGGCGGTAGTCCTCGTAGGCCACGCCGGGCATGCGGCCGTAGAGCGCATCGGTCACGGCGGTCGTCGGCGCGGCGCAGACGTTGCGCGCCAAGCGCGAGGCGCCGAAGGCGCGGAAGAGGCGCGCGTCGTTGGTGTCCTGCGAGAGCAGCCCGTTCGATCCGCCGTAGGACAGCGGGAGGACCGCCTCGGCCCCGAACTCTTCGCGGATCGCCCGCATGCGTCCGGCGACGGCGTCCAGCGCCTGATCCCACGTGATCCGCTCGAAGCGCGCCTCGCCCTTCGCCCCGCGCCGCGAGCCGGGATGCAGGAGGCGCTCCTCGCCGTAGACGCGCCGATCGAAGCGCCGGACCTTGTTGCAGATGAAGCCGCCGGTGCCGGCGTGGCGGGGCGAATGGTCGATCTTCGCGATCCGGCCGCGCTCGACGGAGACGGCCAAGCTGCAGGCGTCCGGGCAGTCGAGCGGGCAGGCGGTCTCGACCGTCGAACGGCCCCAAGCGAGCTCTTCGTCGGCGGGCATTCGAGAGTGTACCATGGGGGCTTCCGCTCTCGACCCGGCGTCATGCACCTCTTCCTCGACGAAATCACCCTGCCGCGCGAGGGGGCGCGGAAGCCGCTCCTCGACCGCGTCTCGCTCACCGCCCGACCGGGCGAGATCGTGTCGGTGGCGGGTCCGGAGGGCGCCGGCAAGTCGGCCCTGCTGCAGTTCGTGGGCGAACGGTCGGACGGCGCCGACGGCGTGTTCCTGGGGACGGAGGACGCGCGCGAGCCGGGCGGGACGAAGCCGCGGCTCGTCCGCGGGTGGCGCTTCGGCAGTCCGGACGACGCCTTTCCGCCGCGGTGGCGCACCGAGGAATGGCGCGGCGTTTCGATCCGGCGTTACGCGTTTCCGAACATGGCGCTCGACGGCTCCGACCGGGAGTCGTCCGGCGGGTGGTCCGCCGACGCCGGCAACGTCCACTTCTCCATCCCGTCCCGGGACGGGACGACGACGCGGTTCGGCTGGCAGGGGGCCGCCCCGAATCGGGAGGACCTGCCGGACCTGCTGCTCGTGGACGACCTGCGCGGCAATCCGGCGTTCGCGGACGCCGCCACGCGCCGTGCGTTCGTGCGCGGCCTGCGCCGTCTGCGTTCGCAACCCGGGCGCCGGACCGTGATCTACGCGACGCGCGACGGGGACGACGCGCTGGCCGTCTCGGATCGCATCGCGGTGCTCGACCGCGGCCGGATCGTCCAATCCGGCGCGCCGGCCGAGGTGCTCGACCGGCCGGCCAGCGAGCTGGTGGCGCGACTCTTCGGCCGGCCGTCGATCAACCTCGTCCCGGCGATCCTCGAGAAGGACGGCCAGGCGCTGCTCGTCGGCAACCGGACGGTGCCGCTCGCGGGCCGCATCGCCGAGGAGTTCTGCCGGGACGTCACGGTCGGCGTCCGTCCGCGCCATGCGCGGCTCCACCGGGAGGGCGCCGGCTGGCCCGGCCGCGTCGTCTCCGGGGAACCGTACGGCGAACAGTGGCTCGTGACCGTGGCCGCCGAGGGCGTGCGCCTGCGGGCGCTGGCCGACGAGCCGTTCGAAGCGGACGCGCGGGTGATGGTCCGCATCCTCCCGCGGCACCTCGTCGTCTTCGACGACCGCGGCGTCCGGCTCGACCAGCGGTAGCTCCGAACCCGCGAAATCCGCGGCGAACGAACCGTGACGAAGAATCGTCCGCCGGTCGAGCGCCCGGTTCCGTCCGCGCCGGGTCGGGCGGCAGGCGCGCGGGTCCCGGGGTGGCGGAGCGTACCGGCGGACCTGGTGGCGCGCATCCGCCGCGTCGAAGCCCGGTCGTGGCTTGCCGCCGGCGTCATCCTGGCCGCGGCCGCCGCGGCCGTCGCGCCGACGTCCGCTCCGTGGGTCGAGCAGGTCTACTCCCGGCGGTGGTACCTGGCCGTCCAGCGCGTGGTGACGCCGGTCTCCGGTCTGGTTGGGCTCGCGCTCCTGGACCTGCTGCTGGCGCTCGGCGTCGCGGGGCTCGGCGCATGGTGGTGGCGGGGAATCAGGCGCTCCGGGCCCGGCTGGCGGCCGCGCGCCGCCGCCGCCGCGCGGCTGACGCTGCGCACCGGCGCGGCGGCGGCGGCGCTCTACCTGGTCTTTCTGGCGCTGTGGGGCCTCAACTATCGGCGGGAGCCGTTGACCGCCCGGCTCGACTACGACCCGGCCCGCGTCTCCCCGGCGGCGCTCGCGGCGCTGGCGGTCGAGTCGGTGGACCGTCTCAACGCGCTCCACTCCCCTGCCGCGGCCGGGCCGTGGCCCTCCTTCGACGAGCTGCCCGAGCGCCTGGGGCCGGCGTTCGAGCAGGTGCAGCGCCGCCTCGGGGCCGGCCGGACGGCGGTCGCGGGTCGCCCGAAGGCGACCCTGCTGAACCTCTGGTTCCGGCGGGCCGGCATCGACGGCATGCTGAGCCCGTTCTCCCTGGAGGTGCTGGTCAACCGCGCCGTGCTGCCGTTCGAGCGTCCTTTCCTGGTCGCCCACGAGTGGGCGCACCTGGCCGGCTACGCGAACGAGGCGGAGGCCAACTTCGTCGGCGTCCTGGTCTGTTTCGCCGGGGATGCGCAAAGTCGGTACAACGCGTGGCTGTTCCTGTCGCAACGGCTCGTCCGCCATCTGCCGCCGGACGCGCGCGACCGGACGTGGGCCGGCCTCGACGACGGGCCGCGCCGCGATCTGCGGGCGATCGCGGCGCGCCGGCAGGAGGCGGTGCCGGTGCTGCGGCGCAGCGCGAACCGCGTCTACGACCGGTACCTGCGCGCCAACCGCGTCGACGCCGGGATCGCCAGCTACGGCCTGGTGGTCGATCTGCTGCTCGGCACCGACGGGACGCCCACCTGGCGCGAGCTCGACGCCGGCGGGACGCCGCGGGGCGGCGTCTGACCGGCCCGGCCGCCCCGCGCCGGCAGGCAAGGGCCGCGTCCGCGCCGGTCTGCGCGCGCCGGTGACGTGACCGCACCGGAGCTCGACCCTGACCGCCGCCAGGTTTCCCGAGCGCGCGCCGGTGACGTGGCCGGTCCGATGCCCCGCGCAGGCCGGCAAAGGCCGCGTCCGGATCCGCCGGCGCCCGCCGGTGGTATGATCGCCGCGCGGCGCGGGGAGGACGATGTTCAAGCTGGTGACGACGGTCAGGGGCGGTGCGGTGAACCTGCCCGCGGCTTCCGCGAAGTACGCGTCGGCGGACGACGCCCGGGCCGCCGCGAAGCAGCTCATGCACGACCATCAGCGGGTCGTCCGCGTCATGATCGTCGAGGAGCCGTCCTCCCGCTTCGTCGAGTGGTTCGACCGCTCGTAGCGTCGCGGACAACGGCGGATCGCCGGACGCCAACGCCCCGCTTTCGTCGAGTGGTTCGACCGCGCTCGTAGCGCCGCGCGCCCGTATCCGCGCCGCGTGGGATGATTGACCGGGCGACCCCGCTTCGTCGAGTGGTTCGACCGCGCTCGTAGCGCCGCGCGCCCGTATCCGCGTTGCGTGGGGACGATCGATCTACCGCGCGCCGCCCGCCCCTCACGGCCGCTCGGGCCGGATGGTGAACCCCGCGCCGATGCGCAGCGCGGGGATCGCGATGCCGCGGCTGCCGCCGCCCTTGAACTCGGTGAAGAACCCGCCCTCGTGGATCACGCCGACGGTGTAGGTCCAGGCGCCGCTCACGTCGGTCACCTCCCCCGGCTCGAACCGGCTGGCGAAGCGGGCGACGTACACGCTCGGCCCGAATCCCTGCGCCAGCCGCCAGCCGGAAGCGCCCAGGTCGATGCGGTACTGCAGCTCGGCGCCGATCGCCGCCACCCGCAGGCCGGAGCCGAACCCGCCGTCGACGGCCGGACGCAGGACGAGCTGGTCGGATCCGAGCGGCAGCTCGAGGTGGGTTCCGACGTAGACCTGTTCCGGATTGACCGTCATCCCGCCCTGGAATCCGACACCCTGGGCGCTCGCCGCGGACGGGGCGCAAAGAACCGCGCAGACGGCGGCGAGAAGGGGCGTCCGTCTGCCCGCGCGCGAGGTTCGCATCCGCACGTCGTCCGCGGCAGCCGTCACGAGCCGCACGATCCGCATCCAGCCAACCGCGCGCGAGGTTCGCATCCGCACAGACTACAATCCGCGTCAAGGACGGCCGTCACGTCCGTTCGCTGCCGCCGGTGACCGGGCACCCGCGCAATCCGCGTCAAGGGCGGCCCGTCACCGCCGCCGGGCCGGAGCAACGCGATGAAACGACACGCCAGTCTCGTCCCCCTCTCCCGTGACCACCACCACGGCCTCGTGATGGCCCAGCGGCTGATCCTGGGACGGTCCGCGAACCCGCGGGCCGACTGGCCGGCGGACCGCGCGCGGCAGGCGGCGCGCCTCGTCGAATTTTTCGAGACCGACCTCCGGCCGCACTTCGAGGTGGAGGAGGCCCACGTCTTTCCGGCCGCCGCCCGGGATCTGCCCGGCGGCACCGCCCGGACCCGCGCGCTCGTCGCCGAGCACGACGCCATGCGGGAGATGATCCGCGGCCTCGCCGCCGATCCGGCCTCTCGTCTGGCGGAGCGTCTGACCGCCTTCGGCGAGCTGCTCAGGGCGCACATCCGCACCGAGGAGCAGGTTCTCTTCGAGCAGATGCAGGCCGCGTGCGATCCGGAGGTGCTGGAGGCTCTCGGCGCGCGGATCGCGGAACGCGGCGGCGGAGCGGGCGGGCCGCGCTGCCGCGCATGAGGGCGGCTTCAGGCATGACGGCGGGTCAGCCGAGCACGTCGCGGCGCTTCCCTGCCGTTGCGCGCCAGCGGCAAGGCGGCCTCCAAGTCGGCGCAACGGGCCGCGAGTGCGGCCGCCGGTCGCGTCACCGCTCCGGCAGGACCGCCTGCTCTCGAGAAGCGCCGGCTCCGCTTCACCGGCTCGATCAGCCGAGCAGCCGGAGGGCGCCGACCACGATCCCGGCGATGCCGACCAGCGCGCCGACGATGGCGCCGGCCTGGACCAGCATCGCCCGGTAGATGCGCGCTTCGAGGGCGGTGATCTCCACGTGGAGGTCCGCCTTCGTCGTGCGCTCGAGGGCCTTCATCGAGCCCCCGAGGGCGGCGATCTCCGCCTTCGTCGTGCGCTCAAGGGCGGAGAGGTCCGTCTTCATCGAGCCTTCGAGGGCCTTCATCGAGCCTTCGAGGGCGGAGAGGTCCGTCTTCATCGAGCCTTCGAGGGCCTTCATCGAGCCTTCGAGGGCTGCGATCTCCGTCTTCATCGAGCCTTCGAGGGCGGAGAGGTCCGTCTTCATCGAGCCTTCGAGGGCGGAGAGGTCCGTCTTCATCGAGCCTTCGAGGGCGGAGAGGTCCGTCTTCATCGAGCCTTCGAGGGCCTTCATCGAGCCTTCGAGGGCTGCGATCTCCGTCTTCATCGAGCCTTCGAGGGCGGAGAGGTCCGCCTTCGTCGTGCGCTCGAGGGCTGCGAGGTCCGTCTTCATCGAGCCTTCGAGGGCCTTCATCGAGCCCCCGAGGGCTGCGATCTCCGTCTTCATCGAGCCTTCGAGGACCTTCATCGAGCCTTCGAGGGCCTTCATCGAGCCTTCGAGGGCTGCGATCTCCGCGCGGAGGTCCTCCTTCGTCGCCAGCGTCTCGACGTCGATGCCGGCGGCGTCGTGCTCCGCGGCTTGGCGCACCGCGTCGGTGAGGGCGTCGGCCTGGGCGGGGGTGAAGTCGGCCGCGGTCAGCGCGCGGGCGATGGCGTGGGTGTCGAGCATGCCGACCGTCAAGATAGCACGTCGCGGCGCTTCCCTGCCGCCGCGCGCCCGGCGGCAAGGGCACTCCGGATCGGCGCAACAGGCCGCGAGTGCGGCCGCCGGCCCCGGGTCGTCGGCAAGACCGGCCAGCCGGTTGCCGGCCGCGTCACCGCTCCGGCAGGACCGCCTGCTCGATGACGAGCAGCCGGTGCTTCATCTCCGCGACGTCTATCTCGACGCGCCGCAGCCGCTCGTCGATGGCCTGGATCTGGCCGGCTTGCCGGTTGATGCTGTCGATCAAGTCGCCGATCCGCCGGTTGACGCTGGCGTTCAGGTCGCCGATCTGCCGGTTGACGCTGGCGTTCAGGTCGTCGATCCGGCGGTGGACGTCGTCGATCCGCCGGTTCGTGCCGCCGTTCAGCGTCAGCAGCAACCCCGCGAGTCCGACGGCGGTGGCGACGATCGTCGCGATGATCGACTTGGTGTCGCTGCTCATTGGTCCCTCCATTCTACTGGGACCTGCAACTTCGGTTCCGAGCTTTGCAAACTGGAAGTCGTGTCGCTGTTCATCCTGCTGCGACGGCCTCGCTGCTTGCTGCGCGCCGGCGGCGAGGCGGCACTCCGGGGCGGCGTAGCGGGCCGCGAGTTCCGAGCTTTTGCGAACTGGAAGTCGTGTCGCTGTTCATCCTGCTGCGACGGCCTCGCTGCTTGCTGCGCGCCGGCGGCGAGGCGGCACTCCGGGGCGGCGCAACGGACCGCGAGTTCGGCCGCCGGCCCCGGGTCGGCGGTCAGGCCGTCCCCGGACGCCGGGGAGAACGGCGCGGGGTTGGCGCGCGGGACGGGCTTCAGGCATGACGGCCGCCCCGCCGTCCCCGGACGCCGGGGAGAACGGCGGGGTTGGCGCGCCCGGCTGGATTCGAACCAGCGACCCTCGGTTTAGAAGACCGATGCTCTGTCCGGCTGAGCTACGGGCGCATCCCGGCGGATAGCGGCGGCGGCCGGCGGACGGACGGGCGACGACGACGGTCCCCGGCGCCGGCCGGGGCGTTCGAGAAACTTCGCTGACGATCCGGCGCATCCGGACGGACGGTCGACGGAACGGCGATCCCCGGCGCCGGCCGGGGCGTTCGAGAAGCTTCGCTGACGATCAAATGCACCCCGGATCGGAGCAACGGTCTGCGTTCGCAGCCGTCGCAGCGCGGAACCGGACCGGTCGGCCCGCGCCGTTTCGCCCGGAATCAGAGCATCGGCCTGCGTTCGCAGCCGTCGCAGGGGTACGTCCTGTCCCGCTCGCCGCCCGAGCGGACCACGAACGACAGGTCGTCGCCGGGCGCGCTGCAGATGATCTCGAATTCGTACGCTTCGCCGGCGGCGATGCCGTCCGGAAACGTGTGCTCGCAGGTGCGCCGGGAGCGGCTCTCGCCGCGCCAGATCAACGCCTCGATGCGCGGGTGCGGATCGCTGGCGGCCGGCGTGCCCGGTTCTTCGATCCGCAGCGACCCGGTGATGCTGCGGCCCATCGGGTTGCCGGTCTCCGGGTTCGTCGCGATGCTGACGTGGACCTCGCTCACCGTCGCGGTCGGGTTCGGGGGCGGCGGCGCGCAGCCGATCGCCACCGCCAGCGCCACCGCCGCCGCCGGCAGGCGCAGGCCGAATCCCGTCCCGTGCGGTTCTGCTAGCTCTCGCATGCTTGCCTGCCTCCCCCGGAGCGCCATGCCGCGACGCTCCGCCTGGATCGATGATAGCGCACGATCGGGAAATTGGCCGCCGGGCCGGCAGACGCGGTAGAATGATACGGTCGCCTGGGGGCGGCCCGCGACCGATGCATGCGATCCGGAAGCCGCTCGGCAGCGCCACGGTCATCGTCGTCGTGGCCGGCGCGGCTGCGCCGGCCACGAACGGATGACGTTCCCCGACGACAGCGACCAAAGAACCACGAGGGGCCATCATCCGACACCGGGTGATGGCCTTTTCGCCATGAGCGCACGAACGAGCGCCGCGACCACCGAGGGACCGACAGCGGGTGAAAGCCTTTTGCCATGAGCGCACGAACGAGCGCCGCGACCACCGAGGGGCCGACAGCGGGTGACGGCCTTCTTGCCATGAGCACACGAACGAGAACGAGCGCCGCGACCACCGAGGGGCAGGGCCGGGTGACGGCCTTTTTGCCATGAGCGCACGAACGAGAACGAGCGCCGCGATCACCGAGGGGCCAAGCCGGGCGCCGGCCCGCGCCATGCTGAAGGCGGCCGGCTTCACCGACGCCGACCTGCGCCGGCCGCTCATCGGCGTCGCCAATACCTGGATCGAGATCGGGCCCTGCAACTACCACCTGCGCGACCTCGCCGCGGAGGTGAAGGCGGGCGTCCGGGCCGCCGGCGGGACGCCGATGGAGTTCAACACCGTGTCGATCTCCGACGGCATCACGATGGGCAGCGCGGGGATGAAGACCTCCCTGGTGAGCCGCGAGGTGGTGGCCGACTCCATCGAGCTGGTCGCGCGCGGGAACCTGTTCGACGGCATCGTGATCCTGGTCGGCTGCGACAAGACGATCCCCGGCGGGGTGATGGCGCTGGTGCGGCTCGACGTCCCCGGCCTGGTGCTCTACGGCGGCTCGATCGCGCCCGGACGGTGGGAGGGGCGCGACGTCACGATCCAGGACGTGTTCGAGGCGGTCGGCGCGCACGCCGCCGGCCGGATGAGCGGCGAGCGGCTGCGCGCGCTCGAGGACGCCGCCTGTCCGGGACCCGGCGCCTGCGGCGGGCAGTTCACCGCGAACACGATGGCGACGGTCTGCGAGCTGCTCGGCGTCTCGCCCATGAGCGCCAACGGCGTGCCGGCGATGGAGGTGGAGAAGGGCGATGCCTGCCGCCGCGCCGGCGCGCTGGTCATGGACCTGGTGCGGAAGGATCTGCGTCCACGGCGCATCGTCACGCGCGACGCCCTCGACAACGCCATCGCCGCGGTCGCCGCCACCGGCGGCTCGACCAACGCGGTCCTGCACCTGCTGGCGATCGCCCGCGAGGCGGAGGTCGACCTGCGGATCGACGACTTCGACCGGGTCAGCGGGCGCACCCCGCTGCTGGCCGACCTCAAGCCGGGCGGACGCTTCGTCGCCACCGATCTGTACCGCGCCGGCGGGATCGGCCTCGTGGCCCGGCGACTGCAGGAGGCGGGGCTGCTCCACCGCGACTGCCTCACGGTGACGGGGCGGACCATCGGCGAGGTCGCCGACGCGGCGGTGGAGACCGCCGGCCAGGAGGTGGTGCGGCCGGTGTCGGACCCGATCACCCCGACCGGCGGCCTCGTCATCCTCAAGGGGAACCTGGCGCCGGACGGCTGCGTGGTGAAGGTGGCGGGCCACGAGCCGGCGGCGCACCGCGGGCCGGCGCGGGTGTTCGAAAGCGAGGAGGCGGCCTTCGAGGCGGTCGGGCAGGGCCGGATCCGGCCGGGCGACGTGGTGGTGATCCGCTACGAGGGACCGAGCGGCGGGCCGGGCATGCGGGAGATGCTCGGGGTGACGGCGGCCATCGTCGGGGCGGGGCTCGGCGAATCGGTGGCGCTGCTGACCGACGGCCGGTTCTCGGGCGCCACCCGCGGCATGATGGCGGGGCACGTGGCGCCGGAGGCGGCCCGCGGCGGGCCGATCGCGCTGGTGCGGGACGGCGACGCGATCCTTTTCGACGAGCGCGGCCGGAAGCTGCAGCTCGAGGTGGACGACGAAGAGCTGCGGGCGCGGCGGGCCGCGTGGCGGGCGCCGGAGCCGCGCTTCCGGAGCGGCGTCATGGCCAAGTACGCGCGGCTGGTCTCGTCGGCCGCGACCGGCGCGGTCACGAACTGAGCGGCGGCCGGCGGGGCGCGGACGGGGCGCGGCCGGCCGGGAGCAGTTCTCCGGTGCCGGTGCGGCCGGCGGACCGCGGAGCGCCCGCGAACGGAGCGGCGCCGGGCGCGGCGGGGCGCGCGGCGCCGGCGGAATCGGAAACGGAACCAGGAACAGGTCATGGCTGTGAGAACCGGCGCGCAGATCATCTGGGAGGCGCTGACGCGCGAGGGGGTCAGCACCGTCTTCGGCTATCCGGGCGGGGCGATCCTCCCCGCCTACGACGCGCTGCTCGAGTACCCGATCCGCCACGTGCTCGTGCGCCACGAGCAGGGCGCCACCCACATGGCCGACGGCTACGCGCGGGCGAGCGGGGAGGTGGGCGTGGCCATCGCCACCTCCGGGCCCGGCGCCACGAACATGGTCACCGGCATCGCCACCGCGATGCTCGATTCGTCGCCGCTGCTGTGCATCACGGGGCAGGTGGGCAGCCGGCTGATCGGCTCGGACGCCTTCCAGGAGACCGACGTCACCGGCGTCACCCTGCCGATCACGAAGCACAACTACCTGGTGTCGCACGTCGACGAGATCGCGCCGGTGATCCACGAGGCGCTGTACGTGGCGCGCTCCGGTCGGCCGGGGCCGGTGCTGGTCGACGTCACCAAGGACGCGCAGCAGGGCTCGACCACGGGCGACTGGAACCCGCGCGACGTCAGGCTGCCGGGCTACCGGCCCGATCTGCGCGCCCCGGACGCGGAGTACCGGCGGGCCGCCGACCTGCTGAACGGCGCGAAGCGGCCGATCCTCTTCGCCGGCCACGGCGTGCTGCTGTCGGGCGCGACGCGGCAGGTCCGCGAGCTGGCCGAGCGGGCCGGCATCCCGATCGCCATGACCCTGCTCGGCATCGGCGGGGTGCCGGCCGAACACCCGCTCAACATGGGCATGATGGGGATGCACGGCGAGGCGTGGGTCAACGCCGCCATCCAGGAGGCGGACCTGCTGCTCGCGCTCGGCATGCGCTTCGACGACCGGGTCACCGGCAACGTGCGGACCTACGCCCCGAACGCGCGCAAGATCCACGTCGACGTCGACCCGGCCGAGTTCAACAAGAACGTCAAGGTGGACGTGGCGCTGGCCGGCGACCTGGCGGCGGTGCTCGACGACCTCGCGCCGCTGGTCGAGACGGGCAACCGCGCCGCGTGGCTCGGCCGGATCGCCGAGATGAAGGGCGACGTCGCGGTGCGCGACATCCAGAACCTGCCCGACAGCGGGCACCTCTACGCGGCGCACGTCATCAACGACATCTGGCGGATGACCGGCGGCCGGGCCGTCGTGGTGACCGACGTCGGCCAGCACCAGATGTGGGAGGCGCAGTACTACCACCACCGCGACCCGCGCACGCTGATCACGTCGGGCGGCCTCGGCACGATGGGCTTCGCCCTGCCGGCCGCGATCGGCGCGAAGCTGGCCCGGCCCGACGCCGAGGTGTGGGTGGTGGCCGGCGACGGCGGGTTCCAGATGACGATGGCCGAGCTGGCGACGATCGCGCAGGAGCGGATCAAGATCAACGTCGCGATCATCAACAACGGCTATCTCGGCATGGTCCGGCAGTGGCAGGAGTTCTTCTACGAGCGGCGCTACGCGGCGACCCCGCTGCTGAGCCCCGACTTCGCGAAGCTGGCCGAGTGCTTCGGCCTCGGCGGGGCGACGGTGAAGACCCGCCGGGAGGTGGAGCCGGCGGTGGAGCGGGCGCGCGCCGACGAGCGGACCGTCGTCATCGACTTCCAGGTGGAGCAGGAGGACACCGTCTACCCGATGGTGCCGGCCGGGGCCGACCTGCACGACATGATCCGGCGTCCGAGTCCGGCGCCGATCGTCGAGACCGCCGATGACGAGTAGCGGCCGGCCGGCGGCGGGGAACGGGGAGCGGGCATGACGACGGGAACGGTCCGGCGGCACACCTTCGTGGTCTACGTGGAGGACAAGCCGGGCGTGCTCAACCGGGTCGCGTCGCTGTTCCGCCGGCGCGCCTTCAACATCGAGTCGCTGACGGTCGGCCACGCCGAGACCCCGGACGCCTCGCGCATGACCATCGTCGTGCGGACCGACGCCACCGGCGCCCGGCGCCTGGAGGCGAACCTCTACAAGCTGGTCAACGTGCTGCGGGTGCGCGACATCACGGCGGGGCCCGCGATCTTCCGCGAGCTGGCGATGATCAAGGTCGCCGCGACCGCCGACACGCGCACCCACGTCATGCAGCTTGTCGACGTCTTCCGGGCGCGGGTGGTCGACGTGGCGCCCGACTCGGTGGTGATCGAGACGACCGGCACCGAGGACAAGATCGACGGCCTGCTGGAGGTGCTGCGCCCCTACGGCGTCATCGAGCTGGTGCGGACCGGGCGGGTCGCCATGACGCGCGGCGCCGGCAGCGTGATGATCGACCCGGAGGAGCGGCCGGAACCGTACGCGCCGGCCGAACCGGCCGCCGGCGCGGAGGCCGACGACCCCGGCGTGTCGTACTCGGTGTAGACGGCCTCGCCGCCGAGGCCGTGGCCCGGCGGCCCGACTCGCGCCGTGGGTGACGGTCGTCGCCGACCTCGCGACGGCCTCGCCGTCGAGGCCGTGGCCCGGCGGCCCGGCGGTCCCGGCGTGTCGTACTCCGGTGCAGACGGTCCCGCCGCCGAGGCCGTGGCCCGGCGTCCCGCCGGCCGGCGGCCCCGGGCGTGCCGTACTCGGTGTAGACTGTCGCGTTTCGCGTTCGATTCGCTCCGGGGGCTGCTTCCGGGGCGCCCCGACCCGCCCGCGCGCGGCCCGTCGCAACGGACGCCCCCGCGCGCTTCACACCGACACGGCGAGGAGTACCAGGAATGGCGAAGATCTACTACGACGACGACGCGGACCTCGGCCCCATCCAGGACCGGAAGGTCGCGATCTTCGGGTACGGCTCCCAGGGCCACGCCCACGCGCTGAACCTGCGGGACAGCGGCGTCGAGGTGCGGGTGGCGTTGCGCGCCGGCAGCCGCTCGCGGGCGAAGGCGGAGGCCGAGGGGCTGACCGTGGCCGCCGGCGGCGACGCCGCGGCGTGGGCCGACGTCGTCATGATGCTCACCCCCGACACCACGCAGGCCGGGGTCTACGCCGGGCAGGTCGCGCCGCACCTGCGCGCCGGCAAGATGCTGATGTTCGCCCACGGGTTCAACGTCCGCTTCCGGACCATCGAGCCGCCGGCCGACGTCGACGTCACCCTGATCGCGCCGAAGGCGCCGGGCCACCGGGTGCGCGAGGTGTTCCTGGAGGGGGGCGGCACGCCGGCGCTGGTCGCGGTCGGGCAGGATGCGACCGGGCACGCCAGGGAGCACGCCCTCTCCTACGCGAAGGCGCTCGGCCTGACCCGCGCCGGGGTCATCGAAACCACGTTCGCCGAGGAGACCGAGACCGACCTGTTCGGCGAGCAGACGGTCCTCTGCGGCGGCGTCAGCGCGCTCGTCAAGGCCGGTTTCGAGACGCTGGTCGAGGCGGGCTACCAGCCGGAGGTCGCCTACTTCGAGTGCATGCACGAGCTGAAGCTGATCGTCGACCTGTTCTACCGCGGCGGCCTCAACTACATGCGCTATTCGGTCAGCGACACCGCCGAGCACGGCGACTACACCGGCGGCCCGCGCGTCGTGACCGACGAGACCCGCCGGGCGATGCGGCAGATCCTGCAGGAGATTCAGGACGGGACCTACGCCCGCAAGTGGATCGAAGAGGACAAGGCCGGCCGGCCCCGGTTCCTGGCGCAACGGAAGCAGGAGCAGGCGCACCGGATCGAGAAGGTCGGCGCGGAGCTGCGCGCGATGATGCCGTTCCTCGACGCGGTGACCTTGAAGGAGGACGCGTAGCAGCCCGCGGCGGAACCCCGCGACGCGGCATGCGCGCGTCAACCTGTTGCTGCGTCAGGCCGCCGCCCGCGTAGCAGCCCGCGGCGGAACCCCGCGATGCGGCGGGGACCCCCGCCGCGGGGCTGCCGGGCCTCTCCCGGCCCTCCACGCCGGGAGCGGCTTGGGCTCTGCATGCCGTCGTTCCATGCGATAGACTGCCGGCGATGCGCGAGACTCCGCTGCTTCGACTCCGACGTATCGAGGTCGACGGCCTCTTCGGTATCTACGACCACCGCATCGACCTCAACCTCCGTGATCGGGTCACGCTCCTGCACGGCCCGAACGGCGTCGGGAAGACCTCCGTGCTGCGGATGGTGGACGCCCTGCTGCGGAACGACTTCGCCTGTTTCAAGCGCATTCCGTTCGCACGCTTTCTTCTCGAGTTCGAGGACGGCAGCACCCTGGAATTGCGGGCGCTCCGCAACGTCGAAAGCAGCGGCGGCGAGGGGGCGGGCGCACTGCGGTTGACGAGGTCGGACGGCGCTTCCGACACCGGCCAGGTAGACCTCCGCCCGTCCGAGGCGGCGTCCATCGCCGCCCGGATCGACTACCTCCAACCCCATTCCCACCGCCGGGACGCCTGGATCGACGTGCGCAACGGCGAGGTGCTCTCCGAGATCGACGTGCTTTCGCGGTTCGGCGACAACCGCGGCGACGAGTGGTTCAGGCTTTGGTCGTCCAGAATCGCGGACAGCTCGTCGAGCGGGGAATCACCGTGGCTGGACGCGTTTCTGGAGAGCACGAACGCCTTCCTGATCGAGGCGCAACGCCTCGTGCGGATCGAATCGAGCGTCCGGCCGAAAACCGGATTCGGTCGCGGTTCCTTCGCTTTCGTTTCCAGCGTCCTCGAGTGCAGCCTGGACTTTCAGCGACGTCTCCGCGACACGATGGCGGCGTATGGACGGTACGCGCAGACCCTGGACCAGTCGTTTCCGCGGCGTCTGATTTCGGCGACGAACCAGCTCGCTCCCGGCGAACTCCGGAAACGCATGACGGATCTCGACAAAAAGACGGACGAGCTGCGGGCGCTCGGCATCCTCGACAAGACGCCGGACCGTCCTGAAAAGACGGACGAGCCGCGGGCGCTCGGCATCCTCGACGAGACGCCGGACCGCCCTTTCAACGCCGCCAGCTTGGACAAGATGGATTCCACGGAGGCCCGGGTCATGACGCTCTACGTCGAGGACGTCGAGCGCAAACTCCGGGCCCTGGAGGATCTGGCGAGTCGGCTCCGTCTTCTTCTGAACAGCGTGAACGGAAAGTTCCGGAACAAGCGGATGCGCCTCGATGAAGAAAAACGACTCGCAACGGAAAACCAGGGCAGCCAACGGCTGCCGCTGGACTCGCTCTCGTCCGGCGAACAACACGAGCTCGTGCTGCACTACGATCTCCTGTTCCGAGTTCCTTCCAACACCGTTGTCCTGATCGACGAACCGGAGCTCTCCCTGCACGTCGGATGGCAGAAGAAGTTTCTGTCCGACCTGACGGCCATCGTCGAACTGTCCGGTCTGGACGCCGTGGTCGCCACGCACTCGCCCTTCATCGTCGGCGACCGGGACGACCTGCTGGTCGGCTTGGGCGACTGACGGGCCCGGTCCCGACAGACCCGACGATGCAGGGATACAAGTCGCCCGGCGATCTGGTTGCCGAGATCAGGATGAACCGCATGTCCCACGACGGCGCCTTTCTGCTGCTTGAAGGCAAGGACGACGTCCGGTTCTGGCAGTCGCGGCGCCACTCGAACTGCGAACTCGTCGATGGCGAAGGGAAGCTGAACGTCGTCGGAGCGGTTCGACGGATCGACACGGCGCGGATCCCGGGCGCTCTCGGAATCGTGGACAGCGACTACGAGCTCCCGACGAGACCGCGCGCCGAGTCCGACAACTTGCTGTACACGGACGCCCACGACCTGGAGTGCCTTCTGTGTCGCTCGTCCGCACTCGACAAGGTGCTTGCCGAGCACGGCGATGCCGCGAAGATCCGGCGGTTCGAGAGTGCCGGCACCGACATCCGCGCTGCTCTACTGGAGCGGACACTGGTCTTCGGACGCCTGCGGTGGGCGGCGTGCCGCGAGCAACCGGCGATTGCACTGCGCGGAATGGCGGTACCGCGGTTCGTGGACGAGGAAAAGTGGACCGTCGACGGCGAGGAGAGGCTGATTCGCGAAACCGTTTCCGATGCCGATGCCCGGGCGGCCGTCAGGATGCGCCTCGCGCAGCTCCCGGACGCCGACCCCTGGTACGTGGCCCACGGACACGACATGGTCGAGATTCTCCGGACAGGACTCCGGGAAGTTCTCGGAAACCTGCCTGCCCGCGTCGGGGCGCAGGACGTCGCCGGACTCCTTCGCGCCGGCATGTCCCCCGAGGCCTTGCGAGAGACCGGACTCGGCGCCGGCGTGTATTCCTGGCAGGCGGCGAACCGCCCCTATTCCGTACTGGCGGATTGACACGGCGCCGAAATCGACGGGACTCGACGAGGACAAGGCCGGCCGGCCCCGGTTCCTGGCGCAGCGGAAGCGGGAGCAGAGGCGCACCGGATCGAGAAGGTCGGCGCGGAACCGCGGGCGTTCTCAGGCATCGGGGCGTTGCTGCGAATTTATTTGTTGGCGATCAGAACGTTTTTGAGACCATCAATGTTCGGTTGAGGTTGCCCCGATTCCGTGGACAGGTTAACGCTTGGGTTCCCATCATGACAGGTCCCCGGATGGACGGGTTTCCGTGTGAGTCATCAACGAGAAAAAAGCGCTGTGGACCTGTGGGAATCTCGCGGCCTCGGCGCAGGCGCCGGCGGCAGCGATCGCCCGCGAGATTTCCAACGGCCTGTGGGCGCCCGCCGCGCCGATCCGCGGATGCGGCACGACGCCCCGCGGGCGTCCACAGGCCGGGCAGGTCCACAGCGCCCCCGGCGCCCACTCGGTCCGCCGACGCCGCTTCACGGCGGTTGTCCGCCCCGCGAAGGCGAAGGCGAGCCGTGCGCCCGCGTGCCATCATGCCCTCCGCGTGTTTCCGGCAGCAACGCCGGTGACGACGCCGGCCGGCGCCGGCGCGCCGGACGCGACCCGGCCCGCGGGTTCGAGCGCCGCGCCGGGCCGGTCCCCGTCCGCGGGCGCCGTTTCCCGGAGACGTTCGAAATCCAGCGGCGACAGGTAGCCCAACGCGGAATGACGCCGCCGCGTGTTGTACCACCCTTCGATGAACGCGAACACCGCCGACCGCGCCTCGGCGTGCGTCGCCCACTTCGCGCGGTCGAGCAATTCGCACTCCAGCGTCGCGAAGAAGCTCTCGGCCATCGCGTTGTCGAAGCAGTCGCCGACCGAACCCATCGACGGCGTCACGCCCCATTCCTGACAGCGGACGCCGAAGGCCAACGACGTGTACTGGCAGCCCTGGTCGGAGTGATGGATCACCGCCGCCGGCCGGCGCTGCTTCACGGCCATCTCCAGCGCCTCGGTCACCAGCGCCGTGCGCAGGTGCGCCGCCATCGCCCAACCTGTGACCCGCCGGCTGAACACGTCGAGGACGACGGCCAGGTAGAGGAAGCCGGCCCGCGTCGGGACGTACGTGACGTCGGCGACCCACAGCCGGTTCGGCCCTGCCGCCTCGAAACGGCGCGCGACCCGATCCGGGGCCGGCCGGACCCGCACCGCCCGCCGCGTCGTGCGCGGCCCGCGGCGCCGGCTTACCCCCGCAATGCCCGCCGCACGCATCACCCGCGCCACCCGCTTGCGGCTCGCCGCGGCCCCGCCTGCCGACAGTTCTGCGTGAATCCGGGGCGCGCCATACGTCCCGCGGCCGCGGGCGTGGATCGCGCGGACGCGGACCGTCAGGTCCGCGTCAGCCTGCGCCCGGACGGACGGACCCCGCCGACGCCACGCATGGTACCCGCTCGGGGAGACACCGAGCACCCGGGCCATAGTGGCGATCCGGAAGCGGGCCTGATTCGCGCTCAGGAACCGGCAGACCCCCCGGATCCGGTCTCCCGCGCGAACCAGGCCGTGGCTTTTGCCAGGATCTCCCGCTCTTCCCGCAGCCGCCGGTTCTCCCGGCGCAGCCGGCGCATCTCCTCACGCTCCCCGGTGCGCAGGCCGTCGGTGCGCTCGCCGGCATCCCGGCCGGCCTGCGCCACCTGGTTCCGGATGGCCCGGGCCGACGGCTCGAACTCCCGCGCCAGAGCCTCCGGCGTGCGCCCCGACCGGACCAGCTCGACCATCTGCCGGCGGAACTCCGCCGCATACGGCGGTCTCGATTTCGGCATCGCGGATACCTCCTCCTCCCAACAGGATAGGTGTCCACGAAACCGGGGCAACTCCAGGTCTTGGGTTACCGGGTCGGGCAAAAAATCCACGAAAGAGTGTGCAGGTACGGCGGCCACGTGCCGATACGTGGAGTATGGCGCGCAAGAACGATGACCGGAGCGGTTCGATGGGGCCCGGGCCTCGGCGGGACCCCCGGGACGTGCGCATCGAACACCTCGAACGAGAAAAGGCGAAGCTGATCGAGGATCGGGACCACTGGAAGCGCCGCAGCGAGGACCTGCAGGGCCACAGCGAGGACCTGAAGCGCCGCATCGAGCGCCTGGAGAAGGAACTCGAGGCCGCGCGGCGCGCCGGACGCCGGCAGGCCGCCCCCTTCGCCAAGGACCGCCGGCAGGGAACCGGACGCCGCCCGGGGCGGCGCGCCGGCGCGGAGTACGGGGAGCAGGGAACCCGCCGGCCGCCGGCCCGGGTGGACGAGACCCATGCGGCGCCCGCCCCGAAGACGTGCCCCGACTGCGGCGGCCACGTCGCCGTGGAGCGGGTGGCGGAGCAGTATCAGGAAGACGTGCCGGACGTGCGCCCGCTGGTGCGCCGCTTCGACGTCGAGGTGGGCCGCTGCGCGCAGTGCTGGCGGCGCGTGCAGGGCCGGCACCCCTTGCAGACCTCCGATGCGCTCGGCGCGGCCGGCGTGCAGTTGGGGCCGAACGTCGCCGCGCTGACTGCCGAACTGCACACCGAGTCGGGCCTGCCGCTGGAGAAGACCGCCCGCGTGCTGCGGACCCGGTTCGGACTGCACGTGACCAAAGGCGGCCTGGTCCGACTGCTGCACCGCACGGCCGACGCGGCCGCGCCCGCGTATGCGGCGCTGTGCGAGCAGGTCCGCCGCAGCCCGGTGGTCACGCCCGACGAGACCGGCTGGCGCGTGGACGCGACCCGCCACTGGCTGTGGGCGTTCGCCACCCCGGAGACGACGGTCTACTCCATCTGCGCCGGCCGCGGGTTCGCCGACGCGGCGGCGGTGCTCGGCGCCGACTTCGCGGGCGTGCTGGTGCGGGACGGATGGGTGGCATATCGCGGCTTCGAGCACGCGCCCCACCAGACCTGCCTGGCGCATCTGCTGCGGCGCTGCAAGGACCTGCGGACCGATCATCCCGACAGCCCCTGGGCCGCCGCCGTGCAGACGGTCCTGCAGGACGCCCTCGCCCTGCGGACCCGCTGCAACGCCGGCGGCATCGGCGAGCACGGCCTCGCGTCGGCCCGCGGCCGGCTCGAAGCCCGGCTCGGCCGGCTGATCGACGCCCCGCCGCCGCTGGCCCCCGCCGAGCGCTTCGCCAGGCACCTGGCCCGCGAATTCGAGGCCGTGTTCCTCTTCCTGCGCGACCCGTCCCTCGACGCCACCAACTGGCGGGCCGAACACGCCATCCGCCCCGCGGTGGTCACCCGCAAGGTCTGCGGCGGCAACCGCACCCGGCGCGGAGCCGACACCCAGCAGATTCTGGCCAGCGTCGTGCGCACCGCCCGCCAGCGCCAGCTCGACCCCCGCGCCCTGTTCACCACGATGCTCTGCGCCCCCGAACCGGTCGTGCCCGAGGCCCTCGCCCTGCCGCCGCCTGCCTGACGGCCGGCGCGGGAACCACGCATCCGCTTCCGCCCGGGCCGCGCGGCCCACGACCCCGGACCGATACCCGCGGAAAGCCGCGCCCCCGGCAAAACCCCGGCCCGCTCGCCGCCATCTCGACGCCGGGCCGGCCGCAACCGCCGAGGCCTGCTCCACGTCCGGGCTGCGCCGCCGCGCCGAAGACAACGCCCGCAAGAAACGCTGCGCCGACGGCCGGGTGCGGATGCGCTGCCGGAACACCCCGCTTGCCGCTTCCATACGGCAGAACCCGTCCCGCCAGAACGACAAAACTGTGCACGGCGCAGCATCGTCAGGCCGTAACTTCCCCGAACGTCCGCTTCATTTCGCCCCGTGGCCATTGGCTAAATCGGTCCCGAACGCCCGGTAACCCAAGACAATGTTCGTTCTGATCTCAGAATGCGCCTTCTGGTTTTCAGTCCGCAGGTTTTCGATCTTCCTGTCAAAGTTTGCATTCGTGTCTTCGATCTTCCTGTCAAAGTTTGCATTCGTGTCTTCGATCTTGTCTTCCATTCTCCACCATGACTTCACAAGCAAAGTCAGGCCAGTACCAACTATCCCTGTGAACAGCGCAAGCAGCGCGATGATTGCCGACGCCCAACCAGCAGTTATCTCCATCCTTCGTATCCTTCCCTGTTCCGAACCAAAAAAACAGTAACGCGGGCCGGCCCGGACGGTCAAGGATCATCTGCAAGTCCTTTGTCTCCAGTCTTTTACGTCCGTGTCGGAGCGGGCGTGCCGGATCGGCAGCAGCGCCGCAGAACAAGTAAAAGCAGCGCTGCTTCGACTTGCGCAGCAGACGGTCGGGAAACCGCCGGGGCCGTGCGGCGCCGGCGGCGCAGCGCTGCTTCGACTTGCGCAGCGGACGGTCGGGGAACCGCCGGGGCCGTGCGGCGCCGGCGGCGCAGCGCTACTTCAGCTCGAGCAGCGGATAGTCGGGGAACCGCGGGGTCAGCGTGCGGTTCGAGCAGTCGGCGATCAGGTCGAGGGCCGCGAGGACGATCTGCCCGATCAGCGGCCCGATCAGCGGCGGGCCGACGACGCAGTCCGTGCTCATGGAACGGTTGCCGATGCGGACCGTCACCGGACCCGCCAGCGGCCGTTCCTCCCTGCGTTCGCCGGCGCAGGTGACGAACGCCTTGCCCCGTTCCTTCAGGCCCGGGCGTTCCACCACGTTCCGCGGCAGAACCAGCGCGACGGCTCCCGTATCGACGACGGCGTCGACGGTCGAGCGGCGGATTTCGGATTCCCGGCCGTGTCCGCGCTGGAAATGATCCCGGTCGCCGGTGTTTTCGAGTGCGACGTCGGCGCGGATTTCTCCCACCTGGCTCCCCCCCCCCCCGTTCCGTGGAGACGAACGGCGGCGCCGCACGCCGGAAAGGCCGCCCCGCCCGTCACCGGTTCGCGGCTTGACCGCGAGCGCCGCCGTCACCGCCCGCCGCCCGCCGCCGTTTTCGTCCCGCCCGGCGGCGGGCGGGCCTCCCGCGCCGGCGCCCCCTTCCCGCCGCAAGAGGCCCGCGAGCGCTCCCGGCCGCCGGGACGGTGACGGCCGGGAAGCGCCGCGGGGAAGAGCGCCGCGGTCAGTCCGGGCCAGGGGCCGGTGACGGCAACCGGAGCCGGTCCCGGCGGCCGGCGCGGCGCCGGCGGAGACGGCCGAAGCGGCAAGCTCGCCGATCATGGTGCTGGCGGATGCCGGTCGCGCTCGATGAAAAGGGTTCGACGATCCTGCCACGACGCCCCGGCCGCCGAAAACGGCAGCGGCCGGAAGCGCCGCGAACCACGCGGTCACTTGAGCGGGAAGGACGTCCAGCTAACCGTCTCGCTTTCACCCGCTATGTAGGGTAGTGTGTTGGGGTCGGGTGTTTCGGTGATGCTGTCGACGAGTTTGATGCCCACCGTTGCTCCGTCCAGGGTGCTGCCGAGGTTGATCTCGAACGAGACCCGCTGCGCCGCGGCGTTCCAGGCGGCGTTGCGAACCCTGCCGGAAGCATAAATCAAGCCGCTGGCGAGGTTGAAATCGCGCAGCATGCAGAGCCAGCGTTGATCGCTGTACGTAGAGAGGGGGGTGACGCCGGAGTAATCTATCCGGGACCCGGAGGCGCCGCTTGCCCCGTCCCACGCGATGGTGGTCAACCCGGGACAGCCCACCTCGGTACTGCCGGAAGGACCGCCGGTGCTGTCTCCCCATCGGAAGTACTCGAGGTGGAATTCCCAGTTGGCGCTGAGCGCAGAGGAGCTGACTGCGATCACGCACCGAGGACCGCGCTCGAGCGTGAAGGTTGCGTACGTGCAGGAGCCGCTGGACCAGCCGTTCTCCGGGTAGTTGAGCACCAGACGGGATCCGCTCGTGGCCGTGAGATCGAGCGGCCAGAGGGAAGGCAGCGTGACTGTGACGTCGAACTCGACCGCGGCCTCCGTTTTCAGGAAGGTGACCGCAATGGTGGCCGTCCCGGGCGCGACCGGCGTGATCACCACTTGCGGGTTGTCGGTCACCTCGACGGTGGCGACGGTCAGGTCGGAGGACGTCGCGCTGTACTCGGCGCCGGTGGAGCCCTCGGTACCCTCGAACAGAGCACTCGCGGCAACGGACACCGGATCGAGGTCCGGCTTCAGGCCGCCGGCGGCGACGATCGCCGCGTCGACGACGCTCTGCGCCGAAGGCCGCTCCACTACTACCGAGCCGCCCCGCACCGGCGGGTCGAACCGGCTGTCTTCCCAGCCGGCGCCGCCGCCGCCCGTGTCGACGTCCGCGACGGTGCGGCCCTCTTCGTCCGTGCGGCACGACAGCGGCGCGTTGCGCCAGCCGTCGTAGCGGTCGTCGGACAGTTCGGCCGCCTCGATGACGAGCCAGCCGGCGCAGTCCGCAAGCGGGAACGTCCGGGACGGCGACCCCAGGAACGCGAAGCTGTCCCAGAAGACCGGCTCGCCGCACGTCTGGCCGACGTGGTGGGGCTCCACCGGGCACTGCCAGACGGTGACCGCGCGGTTCCGGTACTCGCGGGCCGCGTTCGGCATCCCGGGCATGTCGACCGGGACGAACGTGAGCGTCACCTCGCCGTCCCGGTACTCGATCCGCGCGTCGTACGCGTTGAAGTCGCCGGGAAGCGGCGCGACCCGCGAGAGCCCCGGGACGTCGCCGGCGCCTGCCGTCAGGCTGACCGGCGAGGCCGACGGGCCGGCCCCGGCCGGCGCGGGCGCCAGCGGCGACGGCTGCAGGGGAGAGGAGGAGGATTCGTCGTCGCCGGAGCAGGCGAGCGCGCCGGCGACCAGAACGATCAGGAGCAGGAAGAAACTGTTTCGCATGGCTGATTCCACTTCCGAAGTATCTCGACCGGCTGCGACGGAAGTTGACCACAGCCTGTCAGTTGGTGTCCCGTAACGGGCGTTTCCTCAACGTTCCCGGGGTGTTTCTGCTGCCCCCGGCTTTCGCGAACCTCACGGCCGGGACACCGACCGGCTGGTGTTCCCGTGAACGTTGCGTATCGAGCAATCTTTTCGCCGAACCACGATTCCGGGGCACCGGCCAGCCGGCTACCGGCCTGATTTCCCCAACGTTCCCGGTGGATTTCTGCTGCCCCGGGCTGTCGGGAACTCACGGGCGGGACACTGGCCCGGAGTGCTCGTGCAGGGTTGCGAGACCGTGGCGTCCCGCGCTCCGGGCTTCAGCGCCCGGTTGCGCAACGGCCACGCGGCGGCGCACGGAGCCGGCGTCCCGCGCTCCGGGCTTCAGCGCCCGGTTGCGCAACGGCCACGCGGTCGGCGACGGCGCGATCGGCGGGCCGTTGGACGGCCCGGGCGGAGTGCGAGACTGCCCGTTTCCTCCGGGAGGACGGGTTGGTCACGGACGCACAGGTTCGGCGTTTACGCGAGAAGAGGATGGCAGGGAAGACACTGGCGGCAGCCCCCCCCCCCCCCCCCGGAGAAGCAGGGGCGGGGAGTCTCCGGCGCGTCGGGGCCGGTCCTCCGCCCGGCCGCGGGAAGCCGCACCGAACCGGCGCGCCGGCCCGCCGCGCAGACGGGCACCGCGACGGCAGGGACCGCGGCAGTCGATACCGCAACTTCGGGGGCGCTCCGGCGCACGGGCCATATTCTATACCTGATATCGGATCCGGCGGCAAATCGGGGCGGCCCGCGCGGGACGCCGGTGTTCGGGTGCGTGGCGGACGCATGCCCTGCTCTTATCGGCGCCCGCGCGCCCGCGCGCCAGCCGGTCCGTCGCTGCGCTGCCGGTGACAAATCGGGACGGCCGAGCGGGCGTCGCGCGGGACGCCGGTGTTCGGTGCGTGGCGGACGCATGCCGGTCTTGTCGGCGCCCGCGCGCCCGCCGGTCCGTCGCCGCGAGGCGGAGCGGGCGCCGCGCGGACGGGGCGGCGCCGTCCGCGCCGGCCTCGGGTCAGCCGAACAGCCGGAGGGCGCCGACCACGATCCCGGCGATGCCGACCAGCGCGCCGACGATGGCGCCGGCCTGGACCAGCATCGCCCGGGAGATGCGCGCTTCAAGGGCGGCGATGTCCGTCTTCGTCGTGCGCTCAAGGGCCTTCATCGCACCTTCGAGGGCGGCGATGTCCGTCTTCATCGCGCCTTCGAGGGCGGCGATGTCCGTCTTCATCGCGCCTTCGAGGGCGGCGATGTCCGTCTTCATCGCGCCTTCGAGGGCGGCGATGTCGGCCCTGGTGGCGAAGTGCTCCTTCATCGCGCCTTCGAGGGCGGCGATGTCCGCCTTCGTCGTGCGCTTGAGGGCGGCGACGTCGGCCTTCATCGCGCCCTCGATGGCCTTCATCGCGCCCTCGAGGGCGGCGACCTCGGCGCGGAGGTCCTCCTTCGTCGCCAGCGTCTCGACGTCGATGCCGGCGGCGTCGTGCTCGGCGGCCTGACGCACCGCGTCGGTGAGGGCGTCGGCCTGGGCGGGGGTGAAGTCGGCCGCGGTCAGCGCGCGGGCGATGGCGTGGGTGTCGAGCATGCCGGCCGTCACGATAGCACGTCGCGGCGCTTCCGGCTGCCGCGCGCCGGCGAGGCGGCGGGCTACCCGAGCAGGCGCAACGCCGCGACCACCAGCCCCGCGACGGCGAGTCGACGCGCAGGAGAACGACGTGGCGCACGGCAGGGCGCAACGCCGCGACCCACCAGCCCGCGACGGCGAGTCGAGCGCCTCCTGGATCACGACGCCTCCCGCCGGGCGCAACGCCGCGGCCACCAGCCCCGCGCCGGCGAGGCCGGTTCCGGCGATCCACTTGACGAGCCCGAACCGCGACGGGGCCGGCGCCGTGGCGGTTCCCCGCTGCAATGATCGATAATCGCGTGGTGGGCCGCCCGGAACGCGGCCCGGGCCGAACCCTTTTCGACCCGTCGGTTCGGTCGCTTGGCAGGCTCGGTTCACCGCCTGGCAGGCTCGGTTCACCGCCCGGCTTCGGGCTCGTTTCCGAATTGGAAACGACTGCATCGGGAAGGAGGAGTGCATGCCGCGGATTGCGTTCGACGAGCTGCCGGAGGATGCCCGGGTCTGGATCTTCGCGGCCGCGCGGAAGCTGAGCGGACCCGAACGGACGCGCCTGCTGTCGGAGGTGGATGCGTTCCTCGAGCAGTGGGGCGCGCACGCGACGCCCCTGACCGCCGGCCGCGACCTCGTGTACGGCCGGTTCCTGTTCGTCGCCGTCGACCAGCGCGCGGCGGGCCCCTCCGGTTGCTCCATCGACGCCCTCGTCCGGCGGATGAAGGCGCTGCAGGAGGAGCTCGGCGTGGAGCTCGTCGACCACGCGCCGGTGCTGTTCCGGCGGGGGGAGGAGATCGCCCGGGTGCCCCGCGAGGCGTTCGCGGCGCTGGCCGAGGCGGGCGAGGTCGGCCCCGGCACCACCGTCTTCGACAACACGCTGACGACGCTGGGCGACGTCCGGGCGGGGCGGTGGGAGGTGCCGGCCTCCGCTTCGTGGCACGCGCGGGCCTTCTTCTGATGCGTGGCGGCGCGGGCGCAGGCGTGGCACCGCGCGCACGCGGCGCCGCTTGCCGGCTACCTCGCAGAGCCGGGGCGGGGGCACGTGGCACCGCGCGCACGCGGCGCCGCTTGCCCTGTACGGGCGGCTCGGCCTGTCGGGTCTGCGTGGCACCGCGCGCACGCGGCGCCCGCTGACCGCCGCGGCCTCGTGTGCGGCCGGTTCCTGTTCGTCGCCGTCAACACGGCGCGCGGCGGGGAAACGCGCCTGGCAGGACGAGGTGTTCGGCGGCCGGACCAGCCACGGACGTCGTTTGACGGGCGGTTGTGAAGCTGGTACGGTCAAGTTTGCAAGGTAGAGCAGGATGCCGGAGATCGTCGAAGCGCTCACGGCGGCGGGGGTGCTGTTCACGGCGGCGGGGGTGCTGTTGAACACTTGGCTGCTGATCAAGCTCAACGGCAAGTTCGACCGGCTCGAGGGCCGTGTCGATACGCTCGAGGCCGCGCACAACGCGCACATCAACGCGCCGGGAATTCACTCCTGAACCGCATCCTCGCATCGCTGCCGCCGGCCATGCCGGCACTGGCCGGGTGAGAGCGCAGTCGCCCGGAAGCGGTCACGGCCGTTCGTTCGCCCGGGCGAGGTGCCTTCCCGCCGGTCGCCCGGCCCGCGCTACAGCCGCGTGTGCTCGTACAGGTGGAGCAGCCCCACCGCCGCGACGTACAGCGTGGCGCTGAAGGCGACGTTGCTGCGCGCGATGCGCCAGTTGTCGGCGCCGTAGCGGGTGGCGAGCACCACGTTGACGCCCGACAGGGGATTGACGGCGCAACCCAGGCCCCAGCCCATCGCGAACGCCGTGGCGAGCAGGGTCGGATCGGGCTCGGTCGTCTCCACCAGCGCCACGGTGACGCCCACCAGCACCGCCGGGTGGATGCAGGCCAGCGACGTAACCACGAAAGCCAGTACCAGCAGGCTCGCGTGGAAGGCGTCCGGACGCGGAAGGAGCACCTGGCCGCCCGCGCACGCCGCGGCCGCCACCACGCCCGCCGCGAGCACCCCGGCGCCCAGGAACAGCGCCAGCTCGCCGCCCATCTGCGGGGCGCGCTCCCGCACGTACTCCGCGCACGCCGGGCGCAGGCCGCGCACGCCGCCCCGCGCGAGCAGGACTCCGACGACCACGGCGGGGGTGATCATGGTGATGAGGGCCAGCACCGGGTAGCCGGGCATCGCCACCGAGGCGAGGAGCACCGCCGCGCCCAGGGCCAGCGGCGTCTTCAGGTCCCGCGGATGCAGCGGATAGCCGCGGAAGCCGTCGACGGCCCCGGCCCGGCCGCTGCCGGCGCGCCACCAGAGCAGCAGGCAGGCGACCCCCGCCAGCGGAACGCCGAACAGCATCAGCACCAGCGGATTCGAACCCGGGGTGCTGGCCAGGGCCAGGGCGACGCCGCCGATGAACGGCGAGTAGAAGGCGACGGCGCTGAACGCCCGGCTGAAGAGCTGCGCCTGGTCGAACCCGAGCGGCTGCGCCCGCGCCAGCCGGTCGGACATGAGGACGATGGCCGAGATGTTGATGACCGACCCGAACGCGTGCACGCCCAGCATGCTTTGCAGGTAGGCGCCCGGGCCGCGCGGCAGCTCGGGTTCGTCCCCGCGCGGCGGCCGGTTCAGCAGCCGCAGCAGCGTGACGGAGGCCAGCATCGACAGGATCGGCTGGTTCTGGCCCAGGAGGCTGTCGAAACGCGGCGGCGCCCCGCGGCTCGCGCCCCAGAGAAAGGCGGCGAGGCCCGCCGCGACGAACACCAGCGCCTGGAGCTGCTGCCGTCTCCCGATCCCCGGCCAGAGCAGGGCCAGCGCCACCCACGCCAGCGCCGCCGCCGACACTTCCGGCACCGCCGGCCAGACGTTGCCGGCGATCGCCAGCGCCAGCATGCCGGCGATCGCCGCGCCCGCCGCGCGCCGGGCGCGGACCGAGGGCGCCGCCTCCCGGCGCCGCCGGGTTCCGATGCGTCGGGCCGCCGTGGTCAGGGCGTGACCCGGAGCGGCGCCGGCCAGACTCGTTCCCGGATGGTCCGGGACCGGGTGTCGTCTTCCAGCATGAAGGTCATCTTCTGCGCGCGCCGCCGGCACACGATCGGGGCGTCGCGATCCGGGGCCGGCCGCAACGCTCCGCGCCTGGAGGCGATGCGGGCGACGACTCGTACTTCCTCGTCGCGGTCCAGGGCCGGCCGTAACACTTCCGCGACAGGCGCCCGGAGTCCCGCGCGGTCGAAGGGAAATGGTCGGGGCGCCGAGGTTCGAACTCGGGACCTCCTGCTCCCAAAGCAGGCGCGCTACCGGACTGCGCCACGCCCCGCCCGGCCGGCGTCGACCGGCACGTTGCGGGACAAGCTACCACATCTCGCCCTGGTCCGTGTCCGCCCGGGCCCCCGCGGCCGGCCGGAACCGCGACGGCGGCTACCGGCCACGTCCCGGCGCCGGCGCCCGCGCGGCCGGCCGGGACCGCGCCGGCGGCTACCGGCGGTGGTCGAAGGCGTGCTCGACTTCGACCACCCGGGCCCCGGCCGCGGTGACGACGTTGCCGCCGGCGAGGCGCTCGCCGAACGCGCCGTAGCGCGCCTCCACCTCCGGGGGCTGCGGCGGCAGGGGAAACTGCACCACGACGCGCACGTCGCCGCGGGGCCAGTTGAAGGTGTTGATGCGCGCCCAGAACTGGCCCTCGGTGACCGTCGCCCGGCCGGACTCGATCAGGTTGGTGGCCGGCCAGTCCTCCGCCGGGGTGGTGTCGCTCATCGCGTGCGCCACCTGGTAGTCGACGAACGCGCCGTCGGGCAGGTCGGTCGAGCCCTCGATCCAGAGCTGCCGCCACTCCGAGCGGTGCTCGACGTCGAGACGGACCGTCTCCGTGCCCGTGGCTGCATCGGAAGCCGAGTCCCCGGCGGCGCCGCACCCGGCGGCCGCGACGATCGCGAGCAGGACGAGCAGGAGGGGCGCCCCCGTCGGCCTTCCGCGGAGCATGGAGACCTTGCGCCCGGCGGCCGGAACGGCCGCGAGCAGGATGAGCAGGAACGGCGGTCCCGCCGGTCGGCCACGGAGCATGGGGACATTATAGTGAGCGGGATGGAGCTTCGGCCGCGGTTGCCCGTCGTCGGCGTCATGGGCTCGGGCCGCGAGCCGCACGCGGAGCGCGCCCGCCGCGTCGGCGAGTGGATTGCGCGCGCCGGGTATCACCTGCTGACGGGCGGCGGGGCGGGCGTGATGGCCGCCGTCACCGAGGCGTTCGTCCGGGTCCCGCAACGCCGCGGCGTCGCCGTCGGCATCCTGCCGGCCGCCGGCGGCGGCAGGGCGGGCGCCGCGCGGCCGGGATATCCCAATCCCTGGGTGGAGATCGCCGTCCGCACCCACCTCGAGCAGATCGGCGCGCAGGGCGCCGGTTCGGCCTCCCGAAACCACCTCAACGTGCTCTCCTCGGACGCGGTGATCGTGCTGCCCGGCTCGGAAGGCACGGCGAGCGAGGCGCGTCTCGCGGTGCGCTACGGCCGCCCCTGCATCGCTTGGCTGACGGAGTGGGCCGAAGTGCCCGGCCTGCCGGACGCGGTGCGGGTCGAACCGCGGTTCCCGGCGGTCGAGGCGTTCGTTCGCGCGGCCTGCGGGAGAGCGGTCGCCGATCGGGGTTCCGGGATCGACGCGCCGTAGCGGGAGCGGCGGAGGCGGGCGCGGTCAGGGCGCCGGGGCCGGCATGCGGCAGGGCCGGAAGGTCAGGTAATGAGGCGGACCCGTCCCTCGATGTCCGGCACGAGCCCTTCGAAGGGGTGCCGCTTCTGCCGGCGTACAATGTCCTCGTGGAGGCCGCGCTCGCGACCGCGCGGGTGCACGACTACGAAGGGCGTGCCGGTCCGCGTCGCGGACCCGGAGCACCTGGCCGCGTTGGCGTTGCAGGCCGGCGGCGGTCGGCGGCGCGAGAGGGCATCGCCGCCAGCGTCCGTTGCGGCCGTGGGAACGGCCATGGAACGTCTCGCCCTGAGATGGATGCAAGGAAGACGGGCGGCCGTCGTCGATGATCACCTTGGTCGAAGCCCTGAACTACCGTTCGCTCCGCTACGTGCACCGGCCCCTCAGACCGTTTCACGTCCTGGTCGGCCCCGAACGCGCGTCCGGCAAGACGACGTTTCTGGACGTGATCGGTTTTCTGCGGGACGTGGTCTCCGACGGACTCGACCGAGCGCTGGCCGAGCGCACGCCGAATCCCCAGGACCTCCTGTTCCGCCGCCGGGGCGACCGGCTGGAGCTGGCGGTGGAGGCGCGTATCCCGCACGGCCTTCGTCACTCGACGATGAAACCGGACCTGGATACGGTGCGGTACCAGGTGGCGCTGGGCGTCGACCAGACGCAACGCCGGTTCGAGTTCAAGGCCGAGACGCTGATGTTGAAGAAGACGACCCCGGCGTCGAACGCGCCGCAGCCGTCCTTTCCGTCCATCCGGCCCCGGCCGGATTCGCTGCAGATCAGCATCCGACAGCGGAACAACAAGGTGGTGATCAACAAGGCGCCGGGAGGGAACGACAACTTCTACAACGAGGCCAAGCGGCCGGACGAGGGTTGGGCGCCGTCGTTCAGGCTGGGGCCGCGCAAATCGGCCCTCGGCAACCTGCCGGTGGACGCCACGTCGTTCCCCGTGGCGACGTGGTTTCGGGAACATCTGGACGAAGGTCTGCAGCGGTTCGTGCTCAACAGCCGTACGATCCGGCGCCCCAGTCCTCCCACGAAGGTCGCCGGATTCGAACCGGACGGGTCGAATCTGCCCTGGGTCATCGCCCGGCTGCGGGAGCAGCGCCCGGAACGCTACGACGAGTGGATGGCCACCTGCGAACCGCCCTGCCGGACCTTGAAGGCATCGACATGGTCGAACGCGACGAGGACCGGCACAGTTACATGATCTACACGTACCGGAACGGGCTGAAGGCCCCGTCGTGGCTGGTGTCCGACGGCACGCTGAGGCTGCCGGTGCTCACGCTGCCGGCGTACCTCGCCGACTTCCGCGGCATCTACCTGATCGAGGAACCCGAGAACGGGGTCCATCCGGGGGCGGTGGCGACCGTGTACGACTCGCTGTCTTCGGTCTACGACGCCCAGGTGCTGCTGGCGACGCATTTGCGCTCCTTTCCGCCGTTTTCGCGCCCGCCGGCATGACCAGCAACCGGAACCGTGACTACCTTCTCGGCCTGGTGCGGGAGCTGCGCCGGTTGCCGCACGAGACCGAGTGGGTGGAGTTCAAGGTCGACCAGCGCGACCCGCGCGCCATCGGCGAGTACGTGTCGGCGCTGGCGAACGCGGCGGCCCTGCGCGACAAGGCGCGCGCGTACCTGCTGTGGGGAATCGAGGACGGCACGCACGCGGTGGTCGGCACGCATTTTTCGCCCGGCACGGCGAAGAAGGGCGCCGAGCCGCTGGAAACGTGGCTGCTGCGTCTGCTCAGTCCGCGGATCGACTTTCGCTTCCGGGAAGTCTCCGTCGACGAGCGGCGCGTCGTGCTCCTGGAGATCGACCGCGCCGCGCACCGGCCGGTGGCGTTCGAGGGCGTCGAGTTCATCCGGGTCGGCAGCACGAAGCGGAAGCTCAGGGACTATCCGGAGAAGGAACGCGCGCTCTGGCGCCGGTTCGACCGGACGCGCTTCGAGGACGGGGTCGCGGCGGAACGGCTGAGCGGCGAAGAGACCCTGCTCCGGCTCGACTACCCGGCGTACTTCCACCTGCTCGGCCGGCCGCTGCCCGACGGCCGGGCCGCGATTCTCGAGGCGCTGCAGCAGGACCGGCTGGTCGCGCCGTGCGAGGCCGGCGGCTTCGACGTCACGAACTTGGGCGCCATCCTGTTCGCCAGGAACCTCGGCGATTTTCCGCCGCTGGCGCGCAAGGCCGCGCGGGTCGTCGAGTACCGGGGCCGGGGGCGCACCGAGGCGCTGGGAGAACGCGAGGAGACGACGGGGTACGCCGCCGGCTTCGAGGGGCTGATCGGCTACGTCGACGCCCGGCTGCCGAAACGCGAGGAGATCGGGCCGGCGTTGCGCCGGAACCTCCCCGAGTTCCCGGAACCGGCGGTGCGCGAGCTGGTGGCGAACGCCCTGATCCACCAGGACTTCTCGGTGACCGGCGCCGGGCCGATGATCGAAATCTTCGACGGCCGCATCGAGATCACGAATCCCGGCGAGCCGCTGGTGGACACCGAACGCTTTCTCGACAGCCCGCCCGCCTCCCGCAACGAGGCGCTGGCGTCGCTGCTGCGCCGGTTCGACATCTGTGAAGAGCGCGGCAGCGGCATCGACAAGGTGGTGGCGCAGGTCGAGGCCCACCAGCTTCCGGCGCCGCTCTTCGAGGCGCCGCCCGGCTTCACCCGCGTCGTCCTCTTCGCCCGCAAGCCGATGGCCGACATGGACCGGGCCGAGCGGGTGCGGGCCTGCTACCTGCACGCCTGCCTGAAGTACGTGACGCGGGACTTCCTGACCAACGCGTCGCTGCGGGAGCGGTTCGGCATCACGACGAACAACAAGGCGATGGTCTCCCGCCGCATCCGCGAGGCGGTGGACGCGGGCGCGATCAGGCCGTTCGACGAGCACGCGGCCCCGAAGCTGCGGAAATACGTTCCCCACTGGGCCGGCGTTTCCGCCGGCGGATATAGTTGACGGACAGCGGTCCGCGCCCGCTTGAAATCCAGGCAAGTTGTTGAAAAAAAGCGATTTGCTCCAGTTGACGGGTAGTTGACCGGCAACGGTCGTCCGGCCGTCTTCCCGCCCCGCCAGCGGGGGCGCCCGGCGGCCCATGGTCCATGCGCGACCGGGGTATCCGCCGGAGGAGGGACAGGAGACACGGCCAGGCGGAGAGGCCCGGCGGCCCCCTTCGTTGACGGTAGTTGACGGGTAGTTGACCGGCGGCTCGCCTCGCCGGCGGGAATCACCACAAGCCGTTGCCCAGAAAGCACTTGTCCAGTTGACGGGTACTTGACTGCGCCGGTCCGACGCCCACCGGCGGGGTCGCGCCACCCCGCGTGCCGCGAATTCAGCGGCGGCGCGGGAGGAGTCGCGCCACCCCCGCGTGCCCGCGAATCAGCGGCGGCGGAAGCGGCGCCCGGCGTCACGGTGGGAGCGTCGGCTCGGATCGGCCGAACACCGCTTGCAGCCACTCGGCGAACGCGCGCCGGCGCACGAAGACAGGTCGATGGTCAGATCGGTGAAGCGTTTGAAGTTCGCCAGGCGCAGCCGGGTGACGTTCATCGAGTCTCGGTCCGCCGGCAGCGCGAACGCGGCGTCCCGAAGACGCGCGCGTTCGCCCGCCCCGGCGCCGCGGCGGTCTCAGTCCGCCGGCAGCGCGAAGGCGACGATCCGCGGGCCGCCGCCGATGCTGACGGCGATGTGCTGCCGGCCGTCGACCTGGTAGGTCATCGGCGTGCCGACGGTGCCCGCCGGCAGGTCGACGGCGCCGCGCACCTCGCCGGTCCGCTTGTCCCAGGCGACCAGGGCCGGCCCGCCCCCGCTGCCGGCGGTCGGCACCATGCTGACGAGCAGGGTCTTCGTCAGCAGCGGCCCGCCGATGGCGCCGTCGCCCACCGGCGGCAGGTTCAGGTGCCGCAGGCGGGGATGGTTGCGGATGCGGTCGCCGTTGCCGAGCGGGACCATCCAGACGTGTTCACCGGTGTTCATGTCGATGGCGGTCATCCGCGAGTAGGGGGGCTTGAGCAGCGGCAGTCCCTGCGGCATCCGCGCCTGGTACGACTGGCCGCGGCGGATCTGGCGGAGCCGCTGCTCCTCGGGGGCGCCGTGCGTGTACCGCATCGTTGCGCCGAGGGCCGGGTCCGGCGTGTAGAGCGGGATGGAGACGGCGACGTTGCGCGACGGGACGTAGAGCATCCCGGTCTCGGGATCGACGGCCGCGCCGGCCCAGCCGGCCGCGCCGAAGTCGGGCGGGCGCATCAGGGTGCCCTGCGCGCCGCCGGCGATGGGCCGGCCCGGCGGAGTGAAGAGCGGCCCGATCCGGTAGTTGGAGACCACCTCGATCGCCATGCGGCGGAGCTCCGGCGTGAAGTCCACCAGGTCGTCGATGGTGACCCCCTGGTAGTCGAACGGGGCCGGCTTCGTCGGGAACGGCTGCGTCGGCGACGGGACCTCGCCCGGCATGTTGGTCGCCTGCGGCACCGGGCGCTCCTCGATGGGCCACAGCGGCTCGCCGGTCACCCGGTCGAAGGCGTAGACGAACGCCTGCTTGCTCACCTGCGCGAGCGCCTTGACGGGGCGGCCGTCGACCACCAGGTCGACCAGGTTCGGGTGGGTCGGGAAGTCGTAGTCCCACAGCCCGTGGTGGACCGCCTGGAAGTGCCACATCCGCTGGCCGGTCTCGACGTCGACGGCGATGATCGTCTCGGAGAAGAGGTTGTCGCCCGGCCGGTCGGCGCCGTAGTAGTCGTTCGTGGTGGTGCCGGTCGGCAGGTAGACGTAGCCGAGCTCGTTGTCGCCGGCGAGCATCGACCAGACGTTGGCGTTGCCGGAGTAGCGCCACGAATCGTTCAGCCAGGTGTCGACGCCGAACTCGTCGGCGCTGTTCGGCACGGTGTGGAAGTCCCAGGCGTGCTCGCCGGTGCGGACGTCCCACGCCCGCACCCAGCCGGGGGGCGCTTCCTTCGTGATGCGCCGGTCGGCGATCTGCGAGCCGTGGATCACCTTGTCGCGCACCACGATCGGCGGCGAATTGATGGAGTAGAGCAGGGCGTTGAGGTAGTCGCGCGCCTCGCGCTCGACCCGCGGGATGCCGACCATCGCGTCGACCATGCCGCTGCCGCCGGGTCCGAAGTCGGGGCACGGCTGCCCGGTCTGCGCCCGCACGCAGACGAGGTGGCCGTTGCCGGTGCCCCAGAAGATCCGCTCGTCGCCGGCGCCGTCGGTCCAGTAGGCGACGCCGCGCTGCGTCCAGGGCCCGCTCATCGACGGGGTTCCCTCTTCGTAGCTCTTCGGGTTGAAGATCCAGAGCGTCTCGCCGGTGGCCGCGTCGACCGCGACCCCCTGCGACAGCGGCGTGTTGAAGTAGAGCACGCCGCCGACCATCAGCGGCGTCGCCTGCAGGCGTGACGGATTCGGGGGCTGGCTGTCGCGGTAGAGGTTCGGGGTCTCCTCGACCAGCGACTCGACGATGACGCCGAGCGGGGCCGACCACTCGCCGCCGCCGGGCATGGTGCGGCTGACGAAGTTGTCGACCGACGTCCACTCCCACGCCACCTCCAGGTCGCCGAAGTTGTCCGCGTCGATCTGGTCGAGCGGCGAGTACTTGGTGCCCGCGACGTCGCCGGCGTAGCTGCGCCATTCGCCGTTCTCCGTGCCGTAGCTCTGCCACGGCCCGTCCGACGCCCGTTCCTGTGCGAAAGCGGCGCCTGCCCCGGTCAGCGCGGCGAGCGACGTGATCAGCAACGACCTCATTCCAGACCCTCTCTTTCCACCCGTTCCGCGGACGCTTCCGCTTCTTCTACCGGTCCTGCCGGCTTCGGCGCCGCGTCTTCATTCCGCCGGTTCCGGCGCCGCGCCTGCAACCGGTTCCACCGCCGCCGCCAACCGCAACGCGATCGGAAATGCGCGGGCAGCGGATGCGCGTTCGGCGCCCGGGCGGGGAGGAACGGCATGCGATCCTATACTACGGCGGGAACGCGTCGAGAAAATGGACCTCGCCGTCGATCACGCCCGCCTCGACGCCCACCGCCGCCGACTCCGGCGAGGCCATGAACGCTTCCGCCCGTTCCCGATCCTCGACGTCCAGCAGGAAGAACACCTCGTCGGCCGCGTCCAGGGAGCGCCACACCCGGACCACCGTCAGTCCGGCCGCGGCACCGGCGGTCGTCTGGCCGTCGAAGACGCGCTTCCACCTGTCGACGTCCCGCACTCGATTGCGAACCAGCAGCACCATCGTTCGTCTCCCGGGGTGACGAGCGCCTCGCGGCCGGCGCTCGGGGCGTTCTCGATACTACAGGCGCCCGGGCCGTTCCGGCCCCGGCAGGCCGGCGTTTCCGGCGCCGTGACCTGCGACGCCGACGACGCGCCGGGCGCGATCACCGGCGGCCGCGCCCGGGCCGGCGTTCCCGGCGCCGGGACCTGCCGCGCCGACGACGCCTGACGCCGTGACGACCGCGGACGACAGCGCGGCCGGTTGGGGCGGCTGGGACGCCTACGCCCCGTTCTACGACTGGGAGAACCGGCGCACCATGGGCCGCCGCGACGTCCGGTTCTGGACGGATCTGGCTCGCCGCGCGGGCGGAACGGTGCTGGAGCTGGGGTGCGGGACCGGGCGCCTGTCGGTGCCGGTGGCGCGGGCCGCGCCCCGCTTCGTCGGGCTGGACCGCTCGGAGCCGATGCTCCGCCGGCTGCGGGCGCGCATCCGCCGGGCCCGTCTGGCCGGACGCGCGTCGATCGTGCGCGGCGACGTGCGCGCCCTGCCGTTCCGCCGGGACTGGCGCTGCCGGCTGGTGATGGCGCCCTACGGCATGCTCCAGTCGCTGCTTTCGGACGAGGACCTGACGCGGACGCTGGACGCGGTCGCCGGCGTGCTGGCGCGCGGCGGGACGTTCGGCGTCGACGTCGTGCCGGACCTGCCCCGCTGGGAGGAGTATCACCGGCGGGTGGGGCTGCGCGGGCCGGCGAGCGGGGGGCGCCGCGTCACGCTGATCGAATCGGTGCGGCAGGTGCCCGAGCACGGGCTCACCGTCTTCGATCAGGAGTTCGTGGAATGGCGCGGGCGGCGCCGGACGGCGCACCGCTTCTCGCTCGCGTTCCGCACCATCACGGTCCCGCGGATGGCGGAGCGCCTGGAGCGGGCGGGGTTCCGCGTCGACGCCGTCCTCGGCGACTACGCGGGCAAGGAGTGGTCGCCCGACGCCCGGGTCTGGATCCTCGTCGCGCGCCGCTTCTGACCCCGGGGTGGAGGAGCCCATCCGGCTGCGCCGGGGCCCGGGGTCCGGATCCTCGTCGCGCGCCGCTTCTGACCCCGGGGTGGTTTTCCGCGGCCCGGGGTTTTGCGATAATGGGGCCATGTCCGGACATTCCAAGTGGGCTTCGATCAAGCACAAGAAAGGCGTGGCGGACGCGCGTCGCGGCAAGCTCTTCACCCGCATCATCAAGGAACTGACGGTGGCGGCGCGCGACGGCGGCGGCGATCCGTCGATGAACCCCCGCCTGCGCACCGTGATCGCCGACGCCAAGGCGGCCAACATGCCGGCAGAGAACATCCGGCGCGCCGTCCGGCGCGGCACCGGGGAGGAGCCGGGCGTTTCATACGAAGAGGTGACCTACGAGGCGTACGGGCCGGGCGGCGCGGCGCTCCTCATCGAGTGCCTGACCGACAACACGAACCGGGCCGTCGGCGAGATCCGCCACCTGCTGTCGAAGCACAACGGCAACCTCGGCACCACCAACTCGGTGGCCTGGATGTTCGAGAAGCACGGCCACGTCGTCGTCGAGCAGGGGAGCGTCGACGAGGAGACGCTGATGACCGCGGCGATCGACGCGGGCGCCGACGATTTCCGCGAGGACGGCGACAACTGGGAGATCGTCAGCAGCCCGGAGGCCTTCGAGGCCGTCCGGGAGGCGGTCGCCGCGGCGGGCGCGACGCCGATCGCGGCCCGGGTCGCCATGCTGCCGCGGAATCTCGTCAAGGTCGAGGGCAAGGCCGCCCAGCAGATGATCAAGTTGATGGACGTGCTCGAAGAGCTGGACGACGTGCAGCACGTCTGGTCGAACTTCGACGTCGACGCCAAGGAGATCGAGGCCTCCCTGGCGTGAGAATCTTCGGGGTCGACCCCGGCTCCGCGCACACGGGGTACGGCTGCATCGACGCGTCGGGCGGCCGTCACCGGGTCCTCGCTTGCGGCGTGCTGAGCCCGCCGGCCCGGGGCGGCTTTCCCGAGAAGCTGCGCGCCGTCCGCGACGGCCTGGCCGCGCTGCTCGCCGAGCACCGGCCGGAAACCGTCGCCGTCGAGGACCTCTTCTACGCCCGCAACGCCCGCAGCGCGCTGAAGCTGGGCCACGTCCGAGGCGTCGTCATGCTGGCCGCGTCCGAGGCGGGGCTGCCGGTGGCGGAGTACGCGCCGGCCGAGGTCAAGCAGGCGGTGGTCGGCTACGGGCGGGCCGAGAAGCAGCAGGTGCGGCAGATGGTCTGCCTGCTCCTGGGACTCGACCCGCCGCCCTCCCGGCTGGACGTGACCGACGCCCTGGCCGTGGCGGTCTGCCACGCGCACTCGGTCCGGCCGGCCGCCCCCGGCGCGCCGCCGCCCGCGCCGCGCGGGGCGCCCCGCTCGTGGCGGCAGTACCGCCCCCCGGCCGGGGTCCGCTGACGGTCCGGCCATGATCGCCAGACTCCGCGGGACGCTCGCCGACAAGCAGCCGGGACGGGTCGTCGTCGACGTCGGGGGCGTCGGCTACGACGTCTGGATTCCGCTGTCCACCTACTACGCCGTGGGCGACCGGGGCGCGGACGTGGCGCTGCGCGTCCACACCCACGTCCGCGAGGAGGCGCTCTCGCTCTTCGGGTTCGCCACGGTCCTGGAGCTCGACCTGTTCGAGCGGCTGATCGGCGTCAACGGCGTCGGGCCGCGTCTGGCCCTAGCGGTCATTTCGGGCATCGAGCCGCCGGCGCTGGTCGAGGCCGTCCGCGCGTCGGACCTCGCGCGGCTGACCGGCATCCCGGGGGTGGGGCGGAAGACGGCCGAGCGGATCGTGCTGGAGCTAAAGGACAAGCTGCCGGCCGCCGCGGCGGCCGACGAGGCCGGCGAGGCGGCGGAGACCGGCGGCCGCGGTCTGCGCGGCGACGTCGTCTCGGCCCTTCTCAACCTCGGCTATCCCCGCTCCCCCGCGGAACGCGCCGTGACGGCGGCGCTCGAACGCGGCCCGGGCGATTTCGATGCGACGCTCCGGCAGGCGCTCCGGGAGCTGGCCGGATGATCCGGCCCCCGCGCCGACCGCCCCGCCGGCGCCCCCGCCCGGCGCATAGAATGGTCGGGCCGCGGTGACCGAACACGTTCTCAGCACCGTGCGGGCGGACGACGACGCCCAGTACGAGGCGGGGCTTCGCCCGCGCGCCCTCGCCGACTACGTCGGCCAGGATCGCGTGCGCGAGAACCTCGTCGTCGCCATCACCGCGGCGCGCAACCGCGACGAGGCGCTCGATCACGTGCTGCTCTACGGACCGCCCGGGCTCGGCAAGACGACGCTGGCCCACGTCATCGGCAACGAGCTGGGCGCGCCGGTGCGGGGCACGGCCGGTCCGGTGCTGGAGAAACCGGGCGATCTGGCGGCGATCCTGACGAACCTGAAGGCGCGGGACGTGCTGTTCATCGACGAGATCCACCGCATGAGCCCGGCCATCGAGGAGATCCTCTATCCGGCCATGGAGGACTACGAGCTCGACATCGTCATCGGACAGGGGCCGAGCGCGCGTTCCGTCAAGGTTCCTCTGCAGAGGTTCACGCTGATCGGCGCCACGACCCGCGCGGGCCTGCTGACGTCGCCGCTGCGGGCCCGGTTCGGCATCGTGCACCGGCTCGACTTCTATACGGAACGCGACCTGATCGAGATCGTGACCCGCTCGGCGCGCATTCTCGGGGCGCCGATCGACGCCGCCGCGACGGCCGAGGTCGCGCGCCGCTCGCGCGGGACCCCGCGCGTCGCCAACCGCCTGCTCCGGCGCGTGCGCGACTACGCCGAGGTGCGGGCCGACGGGGCGATCACGCTGGAGGTCGCCCGCCGGGCGCTGGCGCTGCTGGAGGTGGACGAGCAGGGCTTCGACGAAGCGGACCGGCGGCTGCTGCACGCGATCATCGACAAGTTCGGGGGCGGGCCGGTCGGGCTCAATAGCCTGGCCGCCGCCATCAGCGAAGAGAAGGACGCGATCGAGGACATCTACGAGCCGTACCTGATTCAGGCCGGCTTTCTCGACCGGACGCCGCGCGGGCGCATGGCGACGGCCCGCGCCTGGGACTACTTCGGGCTGGCGAACCCGGAGCGGCGCTCGCGGCTGTTCTAACCGGGGCGGGCGGCAGCACCGGCGGCGGCCGCCGGAGACAAGGACGGAGCGAGTGGCTGACGGAACCGGCGGGCAGTTCGACGGAGGAGGCGCGCGGCGGCGTGTCAAGGTCACGTCGCTCGGCACGTACGTGCCGCCGCGCGTGCTCACCAACGCCGACCTCGAGAAGCTGGTCGACACGACCGACGAGTGGATCCTCAAGCGCACCGGCATCCGCGAGCGGCACGTCGTCGACGAGGGGGTGGCGTCGTCGGATCTCGGCAAGGAGGCGGCGCTCGCGGCCCTGGCGGAGGCGGGGGTGGCCCCCGGGCAGATCGGGTTCATCGTCGTGGCGACGACGACGCCCGACATGTTCTTCCCGAGCACCGCCTGCCTCGTGCAGCACAAGATCGGCGCGTCGCGGGCCTGGGGCTTCGACCTCGGCGCCGCCTGCTCCGGGTTCACCTTCGCGCTGACGACCGGCGCGCAGATGGTGGCCAGCGGCGCGCACGACCACGCGCTGGTGATCGGCGCCGACGTGATGTCGTCGATCGTCGACTTCCGGGACCGCGCCACGTGCGTGCTGTTCGGCGACGGCGCCGGGGCCGTCGTGGTCTCGCCGGCCGCCGACGGCGAGCCCGGGATCATCGACTTCGCCCACGAGATCGACGGCAGCGGCGGCCCCGCCCTCTGCATGCCGGCCGGCGGCAGCCTGCGGCCCGCCACGCGCGAGACGGTCGACGCGCGCCTGCACTACGTGCACCAGGACGGTCCGGCCGTGTTCAAGTTCGCGGTCCGCAAGATGACCGAGATCTGCCGGCGCGTGCTCGAAGCCAACGGGCTCGCGGCCGACGACGTCGACCTGTTCGTCTCGCATCAGGCGAACCGGCGGATCATCATGAGCGCCGCGGACCATCTGGGCCTGGACCGCGGCAAGGTGGTGATCAACATCGAGCGGTTCGGGAACACCACCGCGGCGACGATCCCGCTCGCGCTGGCCGACGCGCGGCGCGAAGGCCGCCTCCCGAAGGGGGCGCGGGTGCTGCTCGCCTCCGTCGGGGCCGGTTTCACCGTCGGCGCGGTGCTGCTCCGCTGGGCGGGCTGACGGGCGGGCCGGCCCGTCCGTGCGCTTCTCCGGGTTCGCCCGCAGGCCGCCCTCGTCGGTTGCGCCGCGCGTCGAGGCCGAGTCCCGTCCATGCGCCTCTCCGATTTCGACTACCGGTTGCCCCCGGCGCGGATCGCCCGGGAGCCGGCGCCGGTGCGGGACGCGGCGCGCCTGCTGCGGCTCGACCGCGGTACGGGGGCGCGCTCGCACCACCGCGTCGCGGACCTCGACGCGCTGCTGGCGCCGGGCGACCTGCTCGTCGTCAACGACACGCGCGTGGTGCCGGCGCGCCTGCTCGGCCGGCGCGATCCGACCGGCGGCGCCGTGGAGTGCCTGCTGCTGGCGCGGCTGGACGACGGGCGCTGGGACGCCCTCGTGCATCCCGGACAGAAGCTGAAGGTCGGGTCGCGGGCCGTGTTCGAGGGGGGCGGACGCCGTCTGGCGCTGGAGGTGGAGGCCCGCCACTACCACGGCCGGCGCACGATCCGGCTGGCGGCGGAGGACGGGGACGTCGACGCCGCCATCGACGCCGTCGGGCACGTGCCGCTGCCGCCCTACGTCAAGCGGGCGGACCGGCCGGCCGACCGCGCCCGGTACCAGACCGTCTACGCGGCCGCCCGCGGCTCGGTGGCGGCCCCGACGGCCGGACTGCACTTCACCCCGGCGCTGCTCGGCCGGCTGCGGACGCGCGGCGTCGAGCGGCGCGCCGTCACCCTGCACGTCGGCTACGGCACCTTCGAGCCGGTGCGGACCGAGGAGGTCGAAGCCCATCGGGTGGCGCCGGAGCGCTACGCCGTGCCGGCGTCGACGGCGGCGGCGGTCAACCGCGCCCTGGACGAAGGACGCCGTGTCGTCGCGGTCGGCACCACGACCACCCGCACGCTGGAAACGGCCGCCCGCCTCCACGGCGGCCGGCTCCGGCCGGGGGCGGGCGAGACGGACCTCACCATCCACGGCGATTTCGACTTCCGGGTCGTCGGCGGCCTGCTCACCAACTTCCACCTGCCCCGCTCGTCGCTGCTGCTGCTGGTCTGCGCGCTGGCCGGCCGGGAGGCGATCCTGGCCGCGTACGGCGAGGCGGTCGACCGGGGCTACCGCTTCTACAGCTACGGCGACGCCATGCTGATCCTGTAGCGCCGGCAGCGCCCGCCGGCGCGCCGATCAGCGGCCGCGGTCCGGCGACCTGGAGTACAATGTCAAAGCCGGCGCGAGTCCGGTCGCGACGCCGTGATCGACGGGGCGTGGCTGCTCCGCGAGCATCGCTCACGCCCCTCGGCCACTCGCGTACGCGCTCGACTTCGGGCGCACGTCGCGCAGCAGGCCGATTCGATGGTCGACTTCGGTGAATGCGGATGGAGCAATGGCGAAGAAACCAGAAAGTGAAGCCGGCATCGCAATCGGCAATTCGTCCGGCAAGTTCATCATCGACTTCATCAGCGGCCAACAGGTGCGGGCGACGCCGGAGGAAGTCGACGCCGTGCAGGTCTTTGCCCGCCGTTTGGTTGAAGATTATGGCTACGGCAAGGAGCAAGTGCAAGTCCATCCTCAACATCGAGTTCGGGCAAGACCTTCCGACAAGGATCGATCCTTTCCGGTAGACATAGCCGTTTTCCGCGCAGGGGCGAACAGAAGAGAAGACGGACTCCTGATGATAGTGGAATGCAAGAAAAGCGACCAACGGGACGGCGAGCATCAGCTTCGGCTTTACATGGACATGTCCGCCGCGGAGGTAGGCGTCTGGTTCAACGGCGACGACCACCTCTACCTGCGCAAGATTCACCACGAGGACGGCCGCCGCACCTATCAGACTCTCCCCAACATACCTCGCAACGGGCAGCGGATTGAAGACATCGGGCTGTACAAACGCAAGGACCTCGTCCGCCCGTCGAACTTGAAAGCCGTTTTCCGCGACATCCGCAACCACCTGGCGGGCATGACCATCGGGATTACACGGGACGCGGCGCTTGCTCAGGAAATCATCAACCTTCTCTTCTGCAAGCTGCTGGACGAACAGGAAACCGGTGCGGACGACACTGTAAGTTTTCGTGCCGGCGTCGGCGAGCCCCGAGATGGCGTCCGAACACGTATCCACGCCCTCTTTGAACGGGTGAAGGAGAACGTCTTTGGCGACGTCTTTGAACCCACTGATCGGATTCGCCTTGATCCCGACAGTCTTGCCTATGTGGTCGGGGAGCTTCAGAACTACACCATCCTGGAAGCGGATCGGGACGCAATCGGTGAAGCCTTCGAGGTTTTCATCGGGCCGGCGTTGCGCGGCGCGGAGGGGCAGTTCTTCACCCCCCGCAACGTCATCGAAATGATGGTGAAGATGGTGGACCCAAGGCCGGGGGAGAAAATCATCGACCCCGCGTGCGGTTCCGGCGGTTTCCTCATCACGGCCCTCTCCCATGTCTGGGAACTTCTGGGGAATGAAGCCGGCCGCAAGAATTGGGAATCTCCTCAAATGCGTGTGGGTAGGGGCGGCGCCAGTTCGATGCCTCCGCAGCACAGGAACAGCATCGAGATGAGCGCATCGGGGGAGTGGAAACCGTACGCGCGCCGCGCGATCACCCGCAGCTTGTTGTTGATGCCCTCCACCGGCCCGTTCGTCATCCGGGTGTCCAGATACGCCAGGATGCCCTCGGCGTGTTTCCGAATCGTGCGCCCCAGCTTCACGAACGGCTCCAGACGGGACCGCGCCGCCCACTCCAGCCACTCTTCGAGCAGCTCCGGCGCCTCCTCGGGGGGCGCCTGTTCCAGGATCGTCGCCAGGTACTCCTTCAGTTCGTAAGCCCGGTCCAGCGCCCGGTTCGCACGACGCAACTTCTCCAGGCGCCGGGCCTCCTTGGGCTTCAGCCGCGCCGGGTGTTTCAGCAGGTCGTAGCGCGCCCCCTTCAGCGCCTTCGCATCCTCCAGGTCCGGACGACGCTGCTCCGCGCGGCGCACCTCGTCCACCGCATCGGCGGCCAGCCGTTCGACGTGAAACCGGTCGAACACCACCCGCGCCTGCGGAGCCCACGCCCGCAACGCCTTCTGCCAGCTCGACGCCAGGTCCGCCGTCACCAACTCGATCCGCGCGCACCCGGCCGGTCCCAACTGCTCGAAGAAGGCCCCCAGCGTCTCCGCGCTACGGCCCGGTCCCGCCCACACCACACGACGCTCGTCATGGTCGACCACGAGGGTCAGGTAGCGGTGGCGTTTCCGGTAGCTGAACTCGTCCACGCCGATCCGCCTCAGCTTCGCGAACCGCCCCCGGTCCAGCCGCCGGGCCACCACCCGCTCCACGATGCTGCCCACCGTCACCCACGAGATCCCCAGCAGGCGGCTCACCGCCGTGCGGTCCGTCACCTGGGCCAGATACGCCGTCAACTCCTCGAACTCCGACGTGAACGCGCTGGTTCCGCTCGCCCACGGCACCCGCTCCACCTTCACCCCGCAACGCGGGCACGACACCCGCCACGGCGCATACCGCAGACACGCCGACAGCCGGCCCCACGACAGATGCCGCCACCTGCGTTCCGGCTGCCGGTCATACCGCGGCGCCCGCTTCCCGCACGCGCCGCACCGGGAACGCCGCCACGACGGCGCCACCGACGCCGTCAACGGACCGGCAGCGGGCATTTCCACCGCCTGGACGTACATCTGCGTGACACCCAACAGCCGCCGTAGTACCGTAGTCAGACGCATGGGGCTCTCCTCCTCGCGGGTCCTGGTTGTTGCACATCCTGCCCATGAGACCAGGAAGCCCCTGCGTTTTGCAACCCGCTTCGGCGAGCACGACGACGCACGCGGCGCCGACGCCCCCCCGACACCGGCCGGCCGACGGAGGTTCACGGCCCGCGCCGGCCCCGGCGCCGCTAGCCGGTTCCCGTCCCCGAACCGCCGGCCGGCGCGCCGTCCGCGTCGTCGTGGACGGCCGGGACGCTCCCGTCCAGGCCGGGCCGCAAGGCCCATAACTGCTGTCTGAGCGGAGGGACGGACGGTGTGTCACCCGAAGGGCCGGAGCGCAGCGAAGGACGCGCGCAGCGCGTTGACACGCCGGCCGGCCCTCCGCTACCTCCGACGGCCCTGCCCCGACACCGTGCGACCCGGACCTGCCTCAAGCAGGTGCGCCACGACCCGTCAGTTCCGAGGTCGCCGGCGCTGTCGGCACCCCGCGCCGACCCGACGATCGCGCCGCAACTTGCCCACACTCGTTGCAGGAGAGCCAGAATTGGACGGAGCGCCGGCTGGCAAAGCGCGAATTCGAAGTCGCGTCGGACTGCTTTCGCGGAATCGACAAGGACGCCTTTCTTTCCCGCGTGTGCAAGGCGTACATGGCCCTCGTCGGTGACGGACGTGGCGGCGTTTTCTGCCAGAACGCACTGGAGCCGGTCGATGACTGGGCGCCTCCGTTGCGTCAGGACGTGCGCCCCGGGACGTTCGACGTCGTTCTGACCAATCCGCCTTTCGGCAAGAAAATCGTCGTCAAGGGTGAAAAGATAATCTCCCAGTTCGAGCTTGGCCGGAAGTGGAAATACAGCAATTCGAAGGCGTCCTGGATGCCGTCCTCGGTTCGGCACGACAGGCTGCCTCCACAGATTCCCTTTTTGGAGCGTTGCATCCAACTGCTCAAGCCCGGCGGGCGTCTCGGCATCGTGCTGCCGGAGAGCATTTTCGGCAATCCTTCGCACGGTTACGTCATGCAGTGGCTCAGGTCCCGTTTGCGAATCACGGCAATCATCAACATGCCGGAGCCCCTGTTCAAGACCAGCGGGAAGGGTGGAACGCACACCAAGGTGTGCGTTTTGATCGGCGCGCTGGATGACCAGAACGGCCGTCCGATCTTCATGGCGGAAGCGAAATGGTGCGGGCATGACAGCCGCGGCAACCCCACCCGCCGCACACTTCCGGGCGGCGACACGGAGCTGCTTGACGAGGTTCCCGAAATCGCCGCTCGCTTTGCGCAGTGGCGCAGTGATGCGGAGGTTTTCACGCCTGACCACCGGGGATTCCCATTGCCATGCGGGAACATCGTCAACGACGTATTGATTCCGAGATACTACAACCCGGAGATCGATGCGGAGATGTCCCGTCTTGAAAGCGACTACAAGTTCGTCGCCCTGGCGGACCTGGTTGAACAGGGCGTTTTGTCGTTCGCCACCGGCATTGAGGTGGGCAAGATGGCGTACGGCACCGGCGACATCCCGTTCATCCGCACGTCGGACATTTCCAATTGGGAGATCAAGGCCGATTTCAAGCACGGCGTCAGCGATGAAATATACGAGACCTGGAAAAGGAAGATCGACGTCCAGGTTGCCGATATCCTCATGGTGAAGGACGGGACGTACCTGATCGGCACCACCGCCATAGTCACGCGCTTCGACCTGCCCATGCTGTTTCAGAGCCATCTGTATCGCATCAGAGTGCGCAAGCCGGAAGTCATCAGTCCGTGGCTGCTGTTCGCACTTCTCAACACACGGATCGTGCGGCTGCAAGTGCGCGCCAAACAGTTCACCCAGGACATCATTGACACCATAGGCCAGCGGGTCTTCGAGCTGGAGATTCCGGTGCCGCGGTCGCAAGAACAGTCACGACACCTTGCCGAGGAGTGCAAACGCATCATCGAAACCCGAGTCGGGTTGCGTCACGAGGCCAGCGCTTTGGTCGGAGCGGTCGGCGCTCTGTCGCCGCCGGACGTCGTTCAATAGATGCCGGCCTCCGCCGCACCGGTTCCGGCCGCGAAGACGAGCGGCGTCCGCGGCCGCGGGCCGGCCCGGTCGAGCGGCGGCCGGGGAGACTGATCGGCATCGGCCGGCGAGAGGTACCGGCGGGGCGGCGACCGCCGCGCCGCCGAACGAGATCGGGGCGCTGCCCGGTTGGACGGCTTGGCGTATAATGTTGGAGATCCGTGCCGGTGTAGCTCAGCTGGTCAGAGCAAGCGGCTCATATCCGCTAGGTCCGGGGTTCAAGTCCCTGCACCGGCACCACCAATCGAAATCATGGTGCGAACGGAACGACGCGTTCCCGGAGGCTGCATCCGTACCGGGGAATCGGCCGCATACCGGACAACTTGCGCTCGGCGCCGGCCGGATCCGTGACGGCTTCTGCTGGCTCGTCTGCCCGGGCTGCTGCGCGGGTGTGGACGGAGTCTCAGCCTCCAGCGGAATGCGTGGTCGTCGTCGTTGATCCGGACGACAAGGTTGTGTGACTTCGAGCGATGCGCGTGACCTCGCTTTCGCAGCGCGTCCGGCAGGCCGTCGCGCGCGATGCGCTCGTGCCGCCGGGAGGCCGGGTGCTGGTCGCCTGCTCCGGCGGCGGCGACTCGGTGGCGCTGGCCGCGCTGCTGTGCGAGGCGGCGCCGGGCGCGGGCTGGGCGGTCGCGGCGCTGCTGCACGTCAACCACCGCCTGCGGGGCGCCGCGTCCGATGCGGACGAGCGGTTCTGCCGCGGTCTCGCCCGGGAGCTCGGAATCCCGATCGCCGTCGAGCGCGTCGACGTGGCGGCGCGCGCCCGCGCGGAGCGGGTTTCGGTCGAGGCGGCGGGACACCGGATCCGCTACGAGATCTTCGAACGCATCGTGCGCGAGGGCGCGGCGGACCGCGTGGCGACCGCGCACACGCGCGACGATCAGGCGGAGACGGTTCTCCTGCGGCTGATCCGGGGCGCCGGACCGGCCGGGCTGGCCGGCATCCGGCCGCGCATCGGCGCCGTCGTGCGCCCGCTGCTCGACGTGCGGCGGCACGAGCTGCGCGAGTACCTGCGCCGGCGCGGTCTGCCGCACCGGGAGGATCCGACCAACCGGGACGAGCGGATCCTGCGCAACCGGGTGCGGCACCGGCTGATCCCGGTGCTGAGCGAGCATTTCTCGCCGGCGATCGCCGACGTTCTCGCCCGCGCCGCGGCGATCGCCCGGGACGACGCGGACTGGATCGACGAGGCGGTGAACGCCGCCGCGCGGAAGATCGTCCGGGACGCGCAGGGGCGTGTCGACGTCGACGCCGCGCGGCTGGCGGCGGAGCCGCCCGCGGTGGCGCGCCGCGTCGCGCGGCAGGTCCTGGAGCGGGTCGGGAGCCGGCGGGTCGGTTTCGATCACGTCGAGCGCCTCCGGAGGCTGGCGGAAGCGGACGGCGCGGCGCCGGCGGCGGACTTCCCCGGCTGCCGGGCCGAGCGGCGCGGGGCGGCGTTGCGGATCACGCGGCGGTCCGGGCGTCCGGCGCCGGCCGCCGCCGCGGCGCCCTTCGAGTACCCGCTCGCGGTGCCCGGCGCGGTGGAGGTCGCCGAGGCCGGCCTGCGCATCACCGCCGCGCGCGGCGGGCGGCCGGCCCGGCTGGTCGCGCGCGGCGCCGCCGCGGCGCTGCCGGCGGCGCGGATCACGCCGCCGCTGACCGTACGGGGGTGGCGTCCCGGCGACGCGTTCCGGCCGCTCGGGCTCGGCGGGCGCAGGAAGAAGCTGCAGGACTTCTTCGTGGACCGCAAGGTTCCCCGCGGCCGGCGCGGAGCCGTGCCGCTGGTGGTCGACGCCCGGCTCGGCATCGTCTGGGTGGCGGGGCACGCGGTGTCGGAGGACGCGCGGGTGATCGACTCGGACGAAGGCGTGGTAACCTTGAGGATGGTGCAGACGGGAGGTCCCGGTTGAATCCGTCCGTCAGAAGCTTCGCCTTCTGGATGGTGCTCGTCGTCGTCGTGGTGCTGATCTGGAATTTCTCGACGGACTTCCAGGCCCGCGACGAGTCGGTCTCGTTCAGCGAGTTCATCCGGATGGTCGACAGCGGCCAGGTCGAGAGCGTCACCCTCGCCGGCAACGAGGTGAGCGGTTCGACGACCTCCGGCGAGTCGTTCCGCTCGTACGCGCCGCCGCAGTACGACGGGCTGGTCAACCGGCTCGTCGAGCGCGACGTCGCGGTGAGCGCCCGCGAAGCGGCGGGCAGCCCGTGGACGACGCTGCTCTACACCTGGGCGCCCCTCCTCCTGATCCTCGGCTTCTGGATCTTCTTCATGCGGCAGGTGCAGACCGGGGGCAACAAGGCGCTCTCGTTCGGCAAGAGCCGCGCGAAGCTCTCGTCGAGCTCGCAGAAGAAGGTCACGTTCAAGGACGTGGCCGGCGTCGAGGAGCCGAAGGAGGAACTGCAGGAAATCATCGAGTTCCTCAAGGAGCCGCAGAAGTTCCAGAAGCTCGGGGGCCGGATTCCGAAGGGCGTCCTCCTGATGGGGCCGCCCGGAACCGGCAAGACCCTGCTGGCGCGCGCCGTCGCGGGCGAGGCCAACGTCCCGTTCTTCTCGATCAGCGGATCCGACTTCGTCGAGATGTTCGTCGGCGTCGGCGCCTCCCGCGTCCGCGATCTGTTCGAGCAGGGCAAGAAGAACGCGCCGTGCATCGTCTTCATCGACGAGATCGATGCGGTGGGCCGGCACCGGGGGGCCGGGCTCGGCGGCGGCCACGACGAGCGGGAGCAGACCCTGAACCAGCTACTCGTCGAGATGGACGGGTTCGAGTCGAACGAGGGGGTCATCCTGGTCGCCGCGACCAACCGGCCCGACGTTCTCGATCCGGCCCTGCTGCGCCCCGGCCGCTTCGATCGGCGCATCGTCGTCAACCGGCCCGACGTCAAGGGGCGCGAGGGCATCCTCGGCGTCCACACGCGCAAGATCCCGCTCTCCGACAACGTCGACGTCCACGTTCTCGCCCGCGGCACGTCCGGGTTCTCCGGCGCCGATCTGGCCAACCTGGTTAACGAAGCCGCGCTGAACGCGGCGCGCTACAACCAGAAGGTCGTCCAGATGCAGGACTTCGAGTTCGCCAAGGACAAGGTCCTGATGGGCTCGGAACGGCGCTCGATGATCATCAGCGACGAGGAGAAGCAGGTGACCGCGGTGCACGAGGGGGGGCACGCCCTGCTGGCGGTGCTCCTCCCGCACGCGGATCCGATCCACAAGGTCACCATCATTCCGCGCGGCATGGCGCTCGGCGTCACCCAGCAGCTTCCGGTCGACGACAAGCACAACTACTCGCGGGACTACCTCAACGATCAGATCGCCATCCTGCTCGGCGGGCGGCTGGCCGAGGAGCTGACGAACGGCAACGTCACAACCGGCGCCGGCAACGACCTCGATCGCGCCACGGACATGGCGCGGCGGATGGTGTGCGAGTGGGGGATGAGCGAGTCGATCGGTCCGCTGACCTACGGCAAGAAGGAAGAGCAGGTGTTCCTGGGGCGCGATTTCGCGCAGTCGCAGGACTACAGCGAAGGCACCGCGATTCGCATCGACCAGGAGATCAAGCGGATCGTGACGGAGAACTACGCGCGGGCGCGCGATCTGCTCAGTTCGCACAAGGACGAGCTGATTCGCATCGCCGAAGAACTGCTCATTCGCGAGGTGCTCGACGCCGACCAGGTCATGCGGCTCGCGAAGGGGCTGCCGCTGGACGATCCGATGTCCGACTCGGCGTCCGGATCGGCGCCGCCCACCGGCACCGTGACGCCGCCGGCCGACGAGGCCGACCCCGCGCCGATCGTGCCGCCGGTGCCCTCGCTCGACGAGGCCGTCCCGCAGGAATAGGGGCTCGCCCCCGTCCGGCCGTCACCTCCACGCCCGTTCGCGGCCGGGCTTGCGGTTGCCGTTCGTCCCGATCGCGCATGACGCCGAGAGCGCCGTACACGCTCGCACTGCCGGGAGGGCGCACCCTCGCCCTGGGGTCGCGCACCCTCGTGATGGGGATCGTCAACGTCACGCCCGACTCGTTCGCGGACGGCGGCGCGTGTTCGGACCCGGGGCGGGCGGCCGACCGGGCCCTGGCGCTCGAGGCGGCGGGGGCGGATCTGCTGGAGGTCGGCGGCGAATCGACCCGGCCCGGCGCCGAGCCGGTGCCTGCGCGCGAGGAACTGCGGCGGATCGTGCCGGTGCTGGAGCGGCTCGCCGGGCGCGCCGGCGTGCCCATCTCCGTCGATACGTACAAGGCGGCGGTCGCACGGACCGCGCTGGACCACGGCGCCGCGATGATCAACGACGTTTCCGGGCTCGCGGCCGGCTCGGCGCTGGCGGCGGCGGCCGCCGCCGCCGGGGCGCCGCTCGTGCTCATGCACAACCGCGGCGGCTCCCGCGACATGTACCGGCGGGCCGCCTATCGCGACGTCGGCGCGGAGGTGGCGGCCGAATTGCGCGATGTCGTCGGCCGGGCGGTCGCGGCCGGCGTGCCGCGGGAGCAGATCGTCGTCGATCCGGGTCTCGGTTTCGCGAAACGCGCCGAGGCGACGCTCGCGGCGCTCGCGGAGCTGCCGTCCCTGCGGAGCCTGGACCGCCCGATCCTGGTCGGGCCGTCCCGCAAGTCGTTTCTCTCCGCCGCCCTCGGTGCGCGCCGGCCGGCCGGCCGGGAGTGGGGGACGGCGGCGGCGGTGGCCGCCGCGGTGTGGCTCGGCGCGCACGTCGTCCGCGTGCACGAGGTCGCCGCGCAGGTCGACGTCGTCCGGGTGGCGGACGCGATCCGGGCGGCGGCGGACCGGACGGGGACGGCCGCCGCGGAGCCCGCCCCCCGGCAGCCGTCCGGGGCGCGGAACCGATGACGATGTTCGACGCCGTGGGCGGCCTGCTCGGCATCCGCGTCGGCTGGCGCGACGTGCTGGACGTCGCCGTCGTCACCTTCCTCTTCTACGAGCTGCTGAAGCTGATCCGCCACACCCGGGCGGCGCAGGTGGTCTTCGGGGGCGCGCTCCTCGTCGGCATCTACTACGCCTCCGAGTTCGCCGAGCTCCGGACGGTGCGCTGGATCGTCGGCGACGTGTTCGGCTACATCGTCTTCGCCGCCATCGTGCTGTTTCAGGCCGACATCCGGCGCGGCCTGTCGAGGCTGGGCCGCGCGCCCGCCTTTCGCTACCTCACGCGCCGCGCGACGACGGACGAGACGATGGAGGAGGTGGTCACGGCGGCGGGGTTGCTGGCCGGCCGCAAGGTCGGGGCGCTCATCGCCGTCGAACGGGCGATCGGCCTGCGGAACTACGTCGACAGCGGCATTCCGCTGGATTCGCGAGTGACCTACGATCTGCTGGTGAGCATCTTCCAGCCCGAGTCGCCGCTGCACGACGGCGCGGTGATCATCCAGGACGAGCGCATCGCGGCGGCCGCCTGCTTCCTGCCTCTGACGGTCAGCCCGCAGAGCACGGAGCTCGGCACGCGCCACCGCGCCGCGATCGGCTTGACGGAGGAATCGGACGCGGTGGCGCTGGTGGTCTCCGAGGAGACCGGCGCCGTGTCCCTGGCGGTCGACGGGCAGATCGAACGTGACCTCGACAGCAGCCGCCTTGCGGCCCGACTCGAGGCGCTGGTGCGGCCCGACCACCGCGCCGGTTCGGCCGGGAGCGGCTTCTGATGCCGATGCCGCGGCAACTGATCGTGCGCGACTTCGGTCTCAAGCTGCTCGCGCTGGCGCTCGCCGTGGGGTTCTGGATCCAGGTGGCCGGCCAGCCGGTCGTCGAGCGCGGGCTCGACGCGCCGCTCGGTTTCGAGAACGTGCCGGACCGCCTGCACGTGGGAGGCGATCCGCCCGCTGCCGTGCGGGTGCGCGTACGCGGCGCGTCCCGCATCGTGAGCGGCCTGCGGCCCGGCGACGTGGTCGCGGCGATCGACCTGGCCGCGGAACGTCCCGGCCGCCGCCTCTTCGACATGCTGGCGGGGCGCGTGCGCGCCCCGTTCGGCGTCGAAGTCACGCAGGTGGCGCCGGCCACCATCGCGGTGTCGCTCGAGCCCGCCGGCGCGCCGCGGGCGGTGCCGGTGGTGCCCGACGTCACGGGCCGGCCGGCGGAAGGGTTCGCCGTCGGCCGCATCACGGCCGAGCCGGCGGCCGTCGATGTGCTGGGCCCGGAGAGCCGGCTTGCCGGCCTGACGGAGGCGCTGACCGAGCCGGTGTCCGTCGCCGGAGCCTCCACCCGCGTCCGGGCGACGGTCACCCTCGGCGTGGCGGATCCGGTGCTCAGACTCCGCACCCCCGGATCGGCGCAGGTGACGGTCGAGATCGTGCCGGCGCCGCTGGAGCGGACGCTGCCCGCGGTGCCGGTGCGGACCGGCGCGGCCGGCCGCATCGCGGCGGTCGCTCCGGAGGCGGTCGAGGTGGGCGTGCGCGGCCCGCGGGATCGCGTGCGGGCGCTCGGCGACACGGCGGTCGAGGCGTTCGTCGACCTTGCGGGACTCCAGCCCGGCCGCTACAATCTGCCCGTCACCGTGGCGACGGGCGCCGGCATCGGCGTGACGCGCATCGACCCGTCGCGGGTGACCGTCACCGTGCGCTAGTCCGCCCCGCCGGCCGGCCGTTCGCGGGGCGGGCTTCCGGGCGCGGCCTGTCCCGGGTCCCGCGGTTCCATGTCGACCGTCCTGTTCGGCACCGATGGAGTGCGCGGCGTGCCGGGCGCCCCGCCGCTCGACGGTTCCACCATCACCCTGCTGGGCGCCGCCCTAGCCGAGGAACTCGGCGGTGCGCCGCGCGTCGTCCTCGGCCGCGACACCCGGGATTCGGGTCCGTGGGTGGAGCGGCGGTTCGCCGCCGGGGTGCGGGCGCGCGGCGGGCGGCCGGTGAGCATCGGCGTCATGCCCACGCCGGGGGTCGCCGTCGTCGCGGCGCGCCACGGCTTCGATGCGGGGGTCGCCGTCTCCGCGTCCCACAACCCCCACCCGGACAACGGGATCAAGATCCTGCAGGCCAGCGGGGCCAAGGCCTCGGCGGACCTCGAGCGCCGCATCGAGGCGCGCATCGCCGGGGCCCGCGCGGCCGGAACGGTTCCGGACGACGACCCCGGGCAGCCTCTCGAAACGGCGGATCTGTCCGATTCCTACGTCGAGCATCTGGCCGGCGTCGTGGCGGGGGTGTCCGTGGCCGGCCCGCGGGTCGCCGTCGACTGCGCCCACGGCGCGACCAGCGGCGTCGCCCGCCGCGTGCTGGAGCGGCTCGGCGTCTCCGTGCTCGAGCTGCATGCGGCGCCGGACGGCCGCAACATCAACCAGGGGTGCGGCTCGACGCATCCCGAGGCGCTGCAGGCGGCGGTGGTCGAGCAGGGGTGCCGGCTGGGCTTCGCCTTCGATGGCGACGGCGACCGCGTCATCCTGGTCGACGGCCGCGGGCGTGTCGTGGACGGCGACGGCGTGCTCTTCGTGGCGGCCCGGCATCTGCATGCGGCCGGCCGCCTGGCGGGCGGCGGGGTGGTGGCGACCGTCATGAGCAACTTCGGGCTCGAGACGGCGCTGGACCGGGCCGGCATCGCGCTCCACCGCTGTCCGGTCGGCGACGCCCACGTGCGCGCGGAAATGGAGCGGCGCGGCGTCTGCCTCGGGGGCGAGCAGTCGGGACACGTCATCTTCTCCGACCTGCTGCCGACCGGGGACGGACTCGGCACGGCGTTGTCGGTGCTGCGAATCGTCGCCGAGAGCGGGCGGGAGCTGGCGGACCTGATGCGCGGCCTGCGCATCTGTCCGCAGGTCCTGCTGAACGTGCGCGTGGCCCGCAAGCCGAGTCTGGACGAGGCGCCGGCGATCGGCGACGCCATCCGGGCCGCCGAGGCGCGGCTCGCCGGCGCAGGACGCGTGCTGGTACGCTATTCGGGGACGGAGCCGGTGCTGCGGGTGATGATCGAGGGGCCGGAGCGCGGCGCCGTCCAGGTGCTGGCGGAAGACATCGCCGCCTGCGCGCGGCGGGAACTCGCGTGACCGGACCGGGAGTATCATCGCCGGGAGCCGGATCGGATCATGGCCTGGATGCTGCGTCTGCTGCTGGCGGTGCTGATCATCCGGCTGCTCTGGAAGCTCGCCGCGGGCGTGGTCGCCGGCGTCCGCGATCCGCCGCCGCGCGGCGCGCAGCCGGGGGGCGCCCTCGTGCGCGATCCGGTGTGCGGTACCTACGTCGAGCCTGCGCGCGCCCTCAGCACCCGCGCCGGCCGGGAGACGCATTACTTCTGTTCGAAGGAATGCCAGCGGTCGTTCGTGAAGACCGCGTGACGCGGAACGGCCACCCGGAAGCCATGAACCCCGAAGAAGCCCGGCGCGCCGAGATCGTCGAGATCGGCCGCCGCCTGCACCAGCGCGCCTACGTCGCCTCGAACGACGGGAACGTCAGCGTGCGCCTCGACGCCGAGCGCCTCCTGACCACCCCGAAGGGCGTGTCGAAGGGCTTCATGTCCCCCGACATGCTGGTGATCACCGACTACGAGGGGCGCAAGCTGGCCGGCGAACGGGACCCGTCTTCCGAGCTGCCGATGCACCTCGCCGTGTACCGGCGCCGCGCCGACGTCACGGCCGTCGTCCACGCCCATCCGCCCGTCGCGACCGGTTTCGCGGTGGCCGGGATCCCGCTCGACCGGGCGGTGCTGGCCGAGGTGGTCACGACGCTCGGCAGCATTCCGATCGCGGAGTACGGGACGCCGTCGACGCAGGCGCTGGCCGATGCGGTCGACCGGCACGTCGCGGCGCACGACGGCCTGTTGCTGGCCAACCACGGCGCCATCACGGTGGCCGACGGGCTGCTGCCCGCGTACTACAAAATGGAGACGATCGAGCATTTCGCGCGCATCAGCGTGGTGGCCCGCATCCTCGGGCGCGAACGGCTGCTGTCGCGCGAGGAGGTCAACCGCCTGCAGGAGCTACGCGGCACGTACGGGATCGCCGCCCCCGCCCCGATCTGCCCGGAGGGCGACGGAATCGTCGCCGGCGGCGATGCGGCCTGCCAGACGCTGGAGGCGCCCTCCGCAACGGGCCGGCAGCTCGTGGACGACGTGCCGGCCGTTCCCGGCGCCGCGCCGCCGGCGGACGGAGCGGAGGAAATTCGTCTAACATACCGCGAACTGGCGGCGATCGTCGAAGACGCCGTCAACCGTCTGCGCGAGCAGGCGAATGCGTCCCGGAGCGGTTGACGGGGCGTCCGGCGCGGGCGGAGGACACATGGGTGAAGCGTTGGGGCTGGTCGAGACCAAGGGTCTCGTGGCGATGATCGAAGCGGCCGATGCGATGGTCAAGGCCGCCAAGGTGACGCTGGTCGGCTGGGAGAAGATCGGCGCCGGCTACGTGACGGCGATCGTGCGGGGCGACGTGGCGGCCGTCAAGGCCGCGACCGACGCCGGCGCCGCCGCGGCGCGCCGGGTCGGCGAGCTGGTGTCGGTGCACGTGATCCCGAGACCGCACGCCAACCTCGAGGACGCTCTGCCGATCGGCAAGTCCGGCGTATAAGGCCGTGATCCTGGCCCGGATCGTCGGAACCGTCGTGGCGACGTGCAAGGACGAGCGGCTCGTCAGCAACAAGCTGCTGGTGGTGCAGCCGATTGAACCCGGCGGCGCGGCGCGCGGCAGCCATCTGGTGGCGGTCGACACGGTCGACGCCGGGGCGGGGGAGACGGTGCTCGTCGTCGGCGGCAGTTCGGCCCGGATGGCCGGCGGCCTGCAGGATACGCCCGTGGACGCGGCGATCGTCGGCATCGTCGATTCCATCGCGCTGGCCGCCGATCGGAACTGACGCCGCCGGTGGTTCTCCGGCGCCGCCGGAAGGTTGCGTACCGCGATGCAGTTGGCGCGCGTCATCGGTGACGTCGTGGCGACCGTGAAGGACCGCACCCTGCACGGCCGGAAGCTGCTCGTGCTGCAGCCGCTGACGCCGGCCGGCGCGGCGTGCGGCCGGCCGCTGGTGGCGGTCGACGCGGCCGGCGCGGGCGCCGGCGAGACGGTGTTCTTCGTGCGCGGCCGCGAGGCCTCGTTTCCCTTCCTGCCGGACGCGGTGGCGACCGACGCCAGCGTCGTCGGCATCGTCGATCACTGGACGGTGACGCCGGAAACGCCCGCCTGATCCCGCCATGCAGCTCGCCCGCGTGACCGGCACCGTCGTCGCGACGCACAAGCACGAGAAGCTGCTCGGGGCGAAGCTGCTGCTCGTGCAGCCGCTCGACGCCGGGGGCGTTGCGCGCGGCGCGCCGCTGCTGGCGGTGGACGCCGCGCAGGCCGGGGTCGGCGACCGCGTGCTGGTGGTCCGGGAGGGGCAGGCCGCGGTGGCCGCCATCCGCCGCCCCGCCGCGCCCGCCGACACCGCCATCGTCGGGATCGTCGACCGGGTGGACGGCCCGGGCGGCGCGCCGGCGCCGGTGCGGGCCGGCGCCGCATCCGGGAGGGATTCGTTCGGCGGCGGGCAGACGGCCGCGCGGGCGGACTCCGTGCCGGCGGGGAGGGAGCCGTGACGCAGCCGGAGGTGCGCGCCGCCGTCGACGCCGCCATTCGCCGCCACCTGGCCGCGCGCCGCGCGGCGCCGCCGGCTGACGGGCCGCGGCCGGTCGCGCCGCCGCGGGCGGAGCAGCAGGCCGGTGACGCGGCGGTCACGGAGGGAGCACCGGGCCCGCCGTCGCCGGCGTCATCCGGGCCGCACGACCGCCCGGGCACGGAACTCGGTTCGATGTCGTCCGGTGCGCCGGGTCCGCCGCCGGCATCGTCCGGGCCGCACGCCAGCCACGGCCGGTTCCCCCGCGCCGCCCGGCCGGGGGACCCGCCCGAGGGCCGTTGCGTGATCGAGCCCGAGGCCGAGTGCGTCGGCTCCGGATACTGCCGCTCGCACGGCTACTAGTGTCCAGGCCGGTGAGGTTTCGCGAAAGCCAGGGACAGCAGAAATACCCCATGAACGTTGGGGAAACGCCCATCTCGAACATTTCGCGAATCACGATTACGGGACACTGGCCAGCGAACGGCCGGCGTGGTACGTCCAGGCGCTGCCTGCGAGCGGCACCGGCCGGCCGACCCCGCGACGCGGCGTGGCGTGACGAGATGCTGACCGTCAACGAGATCTTCTACTCGATTCAGGGCGAATCGAGCTTCAGCGGGAGGCCGTGCGTCTTCGTGCGCCTGACCGCCTGCGACCTCCGCTGCCGGTGGTGCGACACGCCGTACGCGTTCCATGAAGGCGTTGCGACGTCGCTCGACGACGTGGTCGCGCGGGTCGACGCATACGGCTGCCCGCTGGTCGAGATCACCGGCGGCGAGCCGTTGCTGCAGCCTGACGTCTACCCGCTGATGCGCCGCCTGCTCGACGGCGGCAGGACGGTGCTGCTCGAGACCGGCGGGCACGTCGACATCTCGAAGGTGCCGGACGCGGTGGTGAAGGTGGTCGACGTCAAGTGTCCCGGCAGCGGCGAATCGTCGCGCACCGATTGGGCCAACCTCGACCGGCTGGCCCGCCACGACGAGGTGAAGTTCGTGATCGCCGACCGGAAGGACTACGAGTTCGCCCGCGGCGTCGTCGAGCGGTACCGTCTCGGGCGCCGGTGCGCGGCGGCCCTGTTCTCTCCCGTGCACGGCGCCCTCGATCCGGCGGCGCTCGCGGCCTGGGTGCTGGACGACCGCTTGCCGGCGCGGGTGCAGGTGCAGGTGCACAAGTACCTCTGGGGCGCGGACGCCCGCGGCGTGTAGCCGGGTGATGCCGCCTCCCGCGCCGCCGCGCGCCGTCCTTCTGCTGAGCGGCGGACTCGATTCGTACACCGCCGGCGCCGTGGCCCGGTCCGAGGGCTTCACGCTGCATGCGCTGACGGTGCGTTACGGCCAGGTCCATGCCCGGGAGCTGGACGCGGCGCGGCGGGTCGCCGCGGCGCTCGGCGTCGAGCGGCACCTCGAGCTGTCCGTCGACCTCTCGGCGCTGGGCGGTTCGGCGCTGACCGGCGACGGGCGCGTCCCGAAGGACCGCGCGCTGGACGAGGCGGGGATTCCGGCGACCTACGTGCCGGCCCGGAACACGGTTCTGCTGTCGCTGGCGCTGGCGTGGGCGGAGGCGCTCGGGGCGCGCGACCTCGTCATCGGCGTCAACGCGCTCGACTATTCAGGGTATCCGGACTGCCGGCCGGAGTACGTGGCGGCGTTCGAGCGGCTCGCCGCGCTGGCGACGAAGGCGGGAGTCGAAGGGGGGCGCTTCCGCGTCCACGCGCCGCTCGTCAGCCTGACGAAGGCGGACGTCATCCGCCGGGGACGTGCCCTGGGGCTCGACTACGGCCTGACCCACAGTTGCTACGACCCGGCGCCGGACGGCGCGCCGTGCGCGCGGTGCGACAGTTGCCGCCTGCGCGCCCGCGGCTTCGCCGAGGCGGGTCTCGCGGACCCGCTACGCCCGGCCTGACGAGGACGCCGCGGTTCGACGGCGAGGAGCGCCCGCGCTCCCGCCAGCCGCGCCGTGGCCGGCACGGCGTCGGCCGCGGCGTCGAGGTGCGGTCAGTCGCGGCTTGCCCTGCGGATGCGCGCGCGGCCGAGCGCATGCAGAACGCGGAGGGTCTTTCCGATGTCGTCGGGAACGGCGGGCATGTCCCGGATGACGTCCCGCTCCGAAATCCGCAGGGCGAGCCCGCGCGCCTGGAGCCACGTGCGGAGACCGCCGAGGACCGCCTTCGCATCACACCACCGCTCGGGCTGCTTCCACCGTGCGGCCAGGAACTCGTCGGCCCGGTCGAGGGCGGTGCTCAGCGCGAGTCTTCTGTCCTCCTGCTGGATGCGCGTCGCCACGCGCTGCCGCACGTGCTCGCGCTGCGCGTCCAGAAGGCGGTCGAATTCCGCCGCGAACGCGCCCCGTTGCCGTTTCCATGCCGCCCCGACGTGCCGCTCCTCCGCCTGGCGGTCGAGCGCGTTCAGCATCGCCGCGCGGTCCAGGACGTAGTTCTCGATCTCGTTGGCGTCCCACATCAGGAGCTTGAAGTCGAGACGGTACGCGTCCGTCCTGGCCCTGCCGGCATGGGTTCGCAGCACGGCGCGGCGCGACGCATCCGTGCGGTAGTCCCGGTCGCTTATCGCCACCATGCGAACGGGTCGTCCCGACGCGGGACCGACGCTGTTCAGGAGGTCGCGGACCTGCCGGCCCAGATCGAGCACGCCGGCGTCGACCGGACTCTGATACGTATGGAGGAACGTCAGTGCGCGCCAGACTTCCTGCTGCTTCTTTTCGCCCCAGTGCTTCCGCGCGAAGTCCTGCAGCAGGTTCCGATCGCGCTTGTTCTCGACGAACACCACGGCCCGGCCGGCCAGCAGCGGGACGATCTCCATGTGTTCGACGGCGCCCAGCTCCTCGAGAAGCTGGAGTTGCTCCGGCTGGACGAGCAACGGCGCCACGCGGCCGTCCATGCAGACCCGGACGCTTCCCTCGGGCGCCGCGCCGAGAAGCTGCGGCGAATGGGTCGCCAGGATGAACTGCGCCGGTTCCTCGCGCGCCAGCCGGGCGAGGATCCGCACGAGCTGTTCCTGCAGGCGGGCGTGCAGGTGGGCGTCCGGCTCGTCCAGCAGCACCGTGCCGGCGCCGGGCGCGAGCACCGACGCGAAGATCTGCAACGCCTGGTGAAATCCCGAGCCCGCGGTCATGACGTCCCTTTCCCGCCTCAGCACCCGGTCGCGGTACGTGGCGTTCAGGAACCGGTCCACTTCGAGGTCGAAGCGCACGGAGACCGCGCTCTCCGGGAACAGCTCCTCGAGGACGTCCTGGAGCGTGTTCCAGCGCGGGCCGGCGTGCTCTCGCAGATCCCACAAGAGGTTCCGCACCATCTCGCCGTGGCGCTGCAGCCGCATCCGGTCCCGGCGGGCCGGCGGCGTCAGGTACTCCTCGCGCGGCGAAAAGCCCGAGAAGAGGGGAATGATCCGAATCTCCCGTCCATCGACGGCCTCGCGCCAGCGCCCCGTGACGCTCGGGACGATGCTGAAGCGGTTGTAGCTCATCTGGAGCTGGAAGCCGATCGTCGCCGCGTTGTCGAACTCCGCGCGCAACGACAGCGGATTCGGCCGGCCTTTCGTGCGAACACGTCCGTGCGGCCAGAGATCCGCGGGATCCGCCACCGGCAGAACGCCGAATTCGTCGGGACTCACGGTCCGGCGGACGAGCGCGAGCCGCCCCGGTTCCGGGCCGTTCGTCCCGCGAGTCGTTTCGACGCAGTACTGAAACAGGGTGAGCGCCTGGAGGATCGTCGACTTGCCGCTGTTGTTGGCGCCGACGAGCACGGTCACGTCGTCCAGCTCGATGCCCGTCGCCTGCTCGAAGCGCTTGAAGCCCTCGATGGTGAAGCGGCGGATCATGCGGTTTCCTCATCCGGTCGCCGGCGCGATCCCGGTCAGCCTTTGAATACGTCCTCGATCAACCGGCGGACGGAGGAAGAATCGATGCCGCCGCGCGGGTCGCGGCGACGAGGAAGCGCCGCTTCGAGGCCCGGAAAAAGATCGACGGCAGCGACCCGTGGCCGACTGCCGTCTGCATCGACGTGGCGGTAGTGTTGTTTCACCCCCGGAAAAGATCGACGGCAGCGACCCGTGGCCGACTGCCGTCGAGAACTCCGAACCGGCCGGGGCGGGCGGCTTCGGGCTACCGTTGTTGCGCCCGCTGCCGGTCGAGCGGCTGCACGGCGAGGGTCCAGGTGAGCGGCACCGACGCCGGGTTGAAGCAGACCGCGTCGTCGCACGCCTGGTAGTCGAGGCGGCCGGTCAGGGTCAGCGCGTCGAGCTCGGCGAGCTGCGCCGCCGCCTCCGGGCTGCCCTCGACCACGAGCTCCTGGACGAGCCGGAACGGCCGCTGGTACACCGGCACCCGCTCGTCGAGCGGCTCGAAGTGGTAGATCTCCGACGCCGGGTACTCCGCCGGCAGCGCGCGCAGGAAGTCCGGCGTGTCCAGATGCAGGCCGATGACGCGATAGCCGAGGTCGTCGGCGCCCGGCGCGTAGACGTGCATGCCCGGCTTCGGCGTGACGTCGAGCGCGAGGTGGAAGCGGCTGCCGACGGTGACGTCCGGGTTGCTCTGCGACGCGGCGATCGCCAGGTGCGCCGTCTCGCCCGAGGAGCCGGCGATGCCCGAGAGCGGCGTGCCGAGCTTCAGCATGACGTTCGCGGCGGTGTTGCGCTCGCGGTAGAACTCCTCGAAGAACCGCGACGTCACCCGTCCCTCGCGGTCGACGACGAAGGTGCCCGGAAACGGCGTGCCGACGATCATCGGGTTGGCGCCGAAGACCGAGACGTACCGCGCCACGTCGGCCTGGACGGCGGGGTCGTCCCGGTCGGGGCCGACGCCTTCCTCCGCCACGTGGTTGTAGATGCCGAAGGCCCGGATCACGGACGAGTCGCCGTCGGAGAGGAGCGGCACGTCGGCGACGCCCTTGCGTTCCGCGAAGGCGGCCAGCACTTCCTGCGAGTCGTAGCTGACGGCGGCGACGCCGAGACCCTGCGCCCGCAGCTCCTCGTGACGTTCTTGCAGCTCCACGAGCTGCGCCTTGCAGTACGGTCACCAGTCGGCGGACCGGTGGAAGACCAGCATCGCGCCCCGCTCGCCCATGACGGAGTCGAGGGTCCGGGTGCGGCCGTGCTGATCGGGGAGGGCGAAGTCGGGGACCTTCTCGCCCACCTGCGGGCCGAGCGACGAGACGTCGATCGGCTCCCGCTCCTGCGCGGACGCCGGCGCGTACGCCAGGAGCACGACGGCGGTGGCGATCGTCATCGCCTGCAGCGTGTGTGTCATGCGCGCATGGTAACACCGGCGGCGCCCTGCCGGACACCGGACCTGCGATACACTTGCACGACCCTGGGGGTGAGCATGTCCGGAATCCGGTTGCGTGGCCTGTTTTTCGCCGTCGCCGCCGCCGTCGCCGCGCAGGCGCCGGCCCCCGCCCCGGCGCAGACCGATCCGCTCGCGATCATCGATCGCGTCGACCGCCTGCTGCGGGGCGAATCGAGCCGCGGCGTGATGACGATGGAGGTGGTGACCGAAAACTGGGACCGCAGCATGACGATGGAGGTCTGGTCGCTCGGCACCGACTACAGCCTGGTGCGCGTGCGGTCTCCGCGGCGCGAGGCGGGCACCGCGACGCTGAAGGCGGACGACGACATCTGGAACTACCTGCCCAAGGTCGACCGGTCGATCAAGATCCCGGCGTCGATGATGGGCGGGTCGTGGATGGGGTCGCATTTCACCAACGACGACCTGGTGAAGGACAGCCGCCTCGTCGAGGACTACGACGTCGAGATCGCCTTCGAGGGCGACGGCCCGGACGGGGTCGCGGTCTGGGAGTTCGTCCTGACCCCGAAGCCGGAGGCCCCGGTGGTCTGGGGGCGCATCGAGTACCGGGTGCGGCAGCGCGACCACATGCCGCTCTCGACGAGGTTCTACGACGAGGACGGCGAGCTCGCCCGCACGATGGAGCACAGCGCGTTCACGGAAATGGACGGGCGCCTCGTGCCGGCGGTGATGGACATGTATCCGGCCGACAAGCCGGGCGAGCGGACCACGATGCGCTACGAGGAGATCGAGTTCGACGTCGACCTCGAGAGGTCGTTCTTCTCCCTCCGCAACCTGCAGAGCGGGAGGGGCCGCCGCCGGTGAGCGAGTCGCCCTGGCCCCGCATCGGCTGGCGCAATCTCGGCCGGCACCGCAAGCGGACCGTGCTGACCGCGCTCGGGCTGGCCGTCGGCTACTTCGCCTGCGTGTTCATCGTCGGCTGGACGGCCGGAATCCAGGCCCAGATGGTCGAGAACGCGACTTCCCTCGTCGGCGGGCAGATCGAGATCAACGACGCGGAGTACCGGCCGGAGCGGAGCCTGTACGACACCATCGGGGGCCGCGGGGGCGCCGACGTGGCCGCGCTGCTGCGCGCCGTCGACGCCGACGAGGCGGTGGTGGCGGCGGCCCCGCGGGTCCACGCGGGCGGGTTGATCAGCTCCGGCGAGGCGACCACGGCGGGGTCGTTGCTGGGCATCGATCCCGAGCGCGAGCTGGCGCTGACGCGCTGGCTGGACGAGCTGGCGGCGGGCGCGCTGCCGGTCCCCGGCCGCAACGAGCTGCTCGTCGGCGAGGAGATGGGCCGGCAGCTCGGGGCCGGCGTCGGCGACGAGCTGGTCCTGGTCGGCTCCGGCGCGGACGGGTCGATGGCCAACGACCTGTTCACCGTCGCGGGGATCTTCCGCACGGGACTGCTGGAGTTCGACGCGGCGACCGCGGTGCTGCCGCTCGCCGACCTGCAGGCGTTCGTCGTCCTCGACCCGGGCCGGATCCACGAGATCGCGGTGGCGACCGCCGATCCGTGGGTGGCCGAGGAGACCGCGGCGCGGCTGGCCGGCGTGCTCGACGCCGGCGCCCGGCCCCTGGCGGTCGTGCCCTGGACGGAGCTCAACCCGGCCATGGTCGAGTACGTCGCCCTGTCCCGGAGCATGTACTGGTTCATTCTCGTCATCGTCTTCTCGATCGCCCTGTTCGGGGTGGCGAACACGATGCTGATGGCGACCTTCGAGCGCCGGCGCGAGTTCGCGGTGATGCTGGCGCTCGGGGCGACGCCCTGGGCCGTCGTCAGGACGGTGCTGTTCGAGGCGCTGGCCATCGGCGCCGTCAGCCTCGCGCTGGCCTCGGTGGTCACGTTCCCGCTGATGGTGTGGTGGCGCAACGCGCCGCCGAGCCTCTCCCTGTTCTTCGGCGACGTGACGATCATGGGCGCCCTGCTGACGCCGGACCTGCGCGTCGAGTACGACGTGCCGGTGTGGATCTGGACGGCGGTGGCGCTGGTCGCGACGGCGCTGCTCGCGGCCCTGTTCCCCGCGGCCCGGGCGGCGCGCATCCCGCCGGCCGACACGCTCTCGGGGCTCTGATGACGCCAGCCGCCGCTCCCCGATTCCAGCCGTTGCGCCTGCGCGTGCTGCTCGTCCTCGCGTTGCGGAACCTGCGGCGCAACCTGCGGCGGACGGTGCTGACCGCCTCGGCGATGATCGTCGGCGGCGGCCTGCTGAGCTTCTCGTTCTCCATCGGGGACGGCACCCACGAAGCGTGGATCGACTCGGGCGTCCGGATGGGGGCCGGCCACGTCACGGTCGAGCGCCCCGGGTTCCGCCTGAGCCGGCGCATCGAGGACCGCCTGCCGGCCGGCGTGCGCCGCGCCGCCGAGGAGGCGCTCGAGGCGCCGGAGGTCGCGCCGCACGTCGTGGCCCGGTCGTCCAAGCTCACCGTCAACGGTCTCGCGAGCTCGGCGGCGGGCGCGCGGCCCGCGCAGATCCTCGCCGTCGACCCGGCCTCCGAGGCGAAGTTCGGCACGGTCGACGAGCAGGTGGTCGAGGGCCGCTACCTGGAGCCGGACGATCGGCTGGCCGCCTGCATCGGGGAAGGACTCGCCGGCAGCCTGGACCTGCGGCTCGGCTCGCGCCTCGTGGTGCAGGCGCAGGACGCCGAGCGGGAGATCGCCGCCCAGTTGCTGCGCGTGGTCGGCATCTTCCGGACCGGCGTGCCCGAGGCGGACCAGGCGCTGATGCACGTCCCGCTCGCCACCGCCGGCGAGTGGCTCGGATCGGCCGCCGACGTCACCAACGTCGGGGTCGTCGTCGGCGACAGCGCGGTCGTCGGGCGGGTCGCCGAACACCTGGAGCAGGCGCTGGCCGAGCCGGTCGCGCGCGGCGAGGTGCGGGTGATGGACTGGCGCGAGTCGAACCCGGCGCTCGCGTCGGCGATTGCGATCGACGACTTCGGCAACTATCTGGTCTACTCCATCCTGTTCACCATCATCGCGTTCGGCGTGGTGAACACGGTGCTCATGTCGGTGCTCCACCGCCGCCGGGAGTTCGGCGTGCTGCAGGCGCTCGGGCTGACGCCCGGACAGACCGGGGCCATCGTGCTGGTCGAAGGATTGACCCTCACCGCCGCCAGCGGGCTGGCGGGCGTGGGGGCCGGCCTGTTCCTGACGTGGTACTTCTTCGGGGACGGCCTCGACTTCACGGCCCTGATGGGCGAGGACATGACGTTCTCCGGGGTCGTCATCGACCCGCTGATCGTGCCCCTGTTCCGGGTGGCCCGCATGGCCCAGATCTTCGTGTTCATGCTGGTCCTGGGGGCTGCCGCGTCGGTCTATCCGGCCCTCCGCGCGGCCCGCATCGACGTGACCGAGGCGATGAAGTTCGACCGCTGAGCTGTCCGGAACGCCGCGTCCGGCCCGCTCGCAACGAGGCCCCATGACCGATTCCGACAACGCCGCCGTCCGGACCGCGGGGGTTTGGAAGATCTTCCACCAGGAGGCCGAGGAGGTCGCGGCGGTCCGCGACGTCAGCCTGACGGTGAACCGCGGCGAGTTCACCGCGCTCGCGGGGCCGTCCGGATCGGGCAAGACCACCCTGCTCAACCTGATCGGAGGCCTGACGCGGCCGACGCGGGGGCAGGTCTGGGTGGCCGGGCGCGGAGTCGGCGAGATGTCGAACCGCGAGCTGGCCCGGCTCCGCCTCGAGCAGGTCGGCTTCGTCTTCCAGGCCTACAACCTGCTGCCGGTCCTGACCGCGCTGGAGAACGCCGAGTTCCCGATGCTGCTCCAGGGGGTGGACGCCGCAGAGCGGCGGGCGCGCGTGCGGGAGCTGTTCGCGCGGACCGGCATGGAGGGGCTCGAGGACCGGCGGCCCGGGAAACTCTCGGGCGGGCAGCAGCAGCGGGTGGCGGTGGTGCGGGCGGTGGCGAGCCGGCCGGCCCTGGTCCTGGCCGACGAGCCGACGGCCAACCTCGACTCGCATTCCAGCGAGGCGCTGCTCGACGTCATGGCCGAACTGAACCGCGAGCTCGGGGTGACCTTCGTCTTCGCGACCCACGACGCGCGCGTCATGGAGCGGTCGCGCCGCATCGTGCGCATGGTGGACGGGAACGTCGACGCCGACGAGACCCGCGCGTGACCGTCCGGTCGGCCGCCGCCGGTCTGCTCGCCGCCGGTCTGCTCGCCGCCGGGGCGCCGCCGGCCGGGGCGCAGCCGGGCCGGCTCACCGGCTACGTGCTGACTGTCCCGCTCGTCAGCGGCTCGACGGCCCTGTCCGACGGCAACGCGAGCAACTTCAACCGCTTCCGGCTGTCCACCGAACAGGTGCTCGGTCCGCTGGCGTTCGAGGCGGCGTACGAGCACGCCGTGACGTTCCAGCGGAACGCGACGCCGCCCGGCCTCGGTCTCGGCGGTCTGACCGCCATCCAGAGCGGCGGCGAATGGCTCGATCTGCAGGGGACGATCACCCGCCACGACCAGGAGCGCGTGCTGTGGCGGCACCGCTTCGACCGCCTCGCCGTGTCGTGGGCGCCGGCCGAGGCGCTGGAGCTGAGCGTCGGGCGGCAGGCGATCTCGTGGGGCACGACCCAGATCCTCACGCCGGCCGATCCGTTTCCCGCCTTCAGCCCGACCGACCCCTTCCAGGTCTTCCGGGCCGGGGTCGACGCGGCGCGCCTGCGGATCTATCCCGGCCCGCTGAGCGAGATCGACGTCGTGTTCCGGCCCAGCCGCACCGCGGCGGGCGAGGAGTTCACCGCGCTCGCGCGGGGTCTCGCGACCTGGCGGAACTGGGGCCTCTCGGCGTGGGGCGGCGCGCTCTACGGCGATCCGGCCGGCGCGGTGGGCGCCACCGGCGGCATCGGGCCGTGGGCGGTGCACTTCGAGGCGGTCGTCCGCGACTACCGCGGGACGGTCGCGGGACGCGGCGCGGTCGGGACGTTCCGGCTGTTCCAGGTCGCCGGGCGGGATCTGACGGTCGCGGCGGAGTACCAGCGGGACGGGCGCGGGGCGGGCGGACCGGACGAGGTGCTCGCCGTGCTCCGATCCCGCGAGTTCCGCCGCGGCGAGTACCAGGTGTTCGGCCGCAACGAGGTGGCCCTGACCACGGCCTACCAGCTCCACCCGTTGTGGAGCGTCACCGGCGCGGCGATCTGGAACCTCGACGACCGGAGCGCGCTCGTCTTCCCCGGTTTCTCCTGGTCCCTGAGCAACGAGGCGTCGCTGGCGGGCGGCGTCTTCGCCGGCGTCGGCGCCGGCGATCCGGTGCCGGGCCGGCTGCTGCCGTCGATCTACGGCCTGGCGGGCGTCACCGGCTACCTCTCGCTCACCTGGTTCTTCTGAGCGGCCGGACGGCGGGAGCACACTCCACGGCCTGGCGGGCGTCACCGGCTGCCTCTCGCTGACCTGGTTCTTCCGCGGCGGCCGGAACCCCGGCGGGAGCACGCTACGCGCCGCGGCCAGCGAGCCATGCGGCGGCCGCCCGCCCGTCTATTCATAGCGTAGCGCCTCGATCGGATCGAGGCCGGAGGCGCGGACGGCGGGCACGATGCCGAACACGATGCCGACCGTCGCCGAGAAGCCGATGCCGATCGCGAACGACCACCAGGGCAGCGACACCGGGAACCCGGTGGCGTAGTGCACGCCGATGCCGATCCCGCTGCCGAAGAGGATGCCGAGGACGCCGCCGATGGCGGTCAGGAAGACCGCCTCGAGAAGGAACTGCCAGAGGATCTCGCGCCGCCGCGCGCCGATCGCCTTGCGCGTGCCGATCTCGCGCGTGCGTTCCTTGACGGAGATCGTCATGATCGCCATGACGCCGATGCCGCCGACGAGCAGGGCGATGGACGAGATCGCGACCAGCGCGAGGAACGTGGCGCCGCTGATCTGTTCCCACAGCCGGAGCGCCGTGTCCTGGGTCATGATGTCGAAGTCGTTCGGCTCGTCGAGACGCAGCCCGTGGCGGATGCGCATCACCTCGGTCACGTCGCGGACCGCGTCCTCGCGCGCGACCCCTTCGCGCGGCACCGCGCCGATCAGCAGGAACTGCATCCGGCCGCGCCGCGACTGCGAGAGGCGGACCCCGAACTGCTTCTGGTAGGCGCTGTGCGGGATCAGCGCGACGTCGTCCTGGCCCGCGTCAAGCCCCCCGAGGCCGGGGCGCGGCCCGATGACGCCGATGACCGTGTACGGCTGGTTGCCGATGCGCACCGTCTTGCCGATCGGGTCGACGGCGGGGAACAGCGCCTGGAAGGGGGTCTGGCCGAGCACCGCGACCCGGCGCCGGTGACTCACCTCGCCCTCGGTGAAGAACCGTCCCTGCTCGAGGGTGACGTGGAACACGTCCGGGTAGTTGTGCGTGGTGCCGAGGATCGCGATCTGCTTCGTCCGCTCGCCCCGGTAGTGCAGGCGGCTCCGCGTCGAGCCCGGTCCTTCGCCGATGGTGACGTTGACCTGGGCGATCGACCCGGCCTGCCGCTCGATGGCGCGCGCGTCGGCCGGCGTCAGCGTCGGCCGCTTGAGCAGTTCGTTGAAGTCGGCGCCGGACATCATGCTGGCGCTGGAGTACTGGGCGACGAACACCGTGTCGGGTCCGAGCTCGCGGATGCTGTCGCGTAGCGATTCGTCGAATCCGCGGATGAGCGACGTCATGCCGACGATGGCGGTGATGCCGATGACGATGCCGAGGATCGTCAGCGCCGAGCGCATCTTCTGCATGCGGATGGTCGTGGCCGCCAGCACCACGATTTCCCGCAGGAGCGACCCGCGCATCAGTCGGCCCGCCCCAGCGCGTCGATGGGATCCAGCGCGGCCGCGCGCGCCGCGGGGTACAGCCCGAAGAAGAGTCCGACCGCGGCGGTCATCGCGATCGCCAGGACGACCGACCAGGGGTGCACGACGGCCGGCACCGGGGCGAACCGATCCAGGGCCAGCGCCGCCGCCGCGCCGAGCGCCGTCCCGGCCGCTCCGCCGAACACGGACAGCGCCACCGACTCGGACAGCATCTGCCACAGGACGTCCTGCCGCCGGGCCCCGAGCGCCTTGCGCAGGCCGATCTCCCGGGTCCGCTCCGACACCGCCATCAGCATGATGTTCATGATGACGATGCCGGCCACGACCAGCGCGAGGCCGACGACGCCGACCAGCACCGCAAAGATGCCGGTGGTGGCCTGGTTGAAGATGCCGAGGGCGGTCTCGGAGGTGAAGATGCCGAAGTTGTCGTCCTCGGCCGCCCGGAGCCGCCGCTCGATCCGCAGGGCGACGGTCGTTTCGCCGATGGCGCGGTCGATTTCGCCCGCGTCGGCGGGCTGGACGCGCAGGCCGAGCGAGGAGCGGCTGCCGAAGAGCCGCTGGAACGCGCCGAGCGGAACGATCGCGAACTCGTCCTGCGACTGTCCGAACGTGGCTCCCTGCGGCCGGCTGACCCCGACCACCCGGAACGGCACGCCGCGGATCTTGACGGTGCGGTCTATCGGATCCAGCGCTCCGAACAGCCGCTCGGCTGCGTCCCAGCCCAGGACCGCGACGTTGCGCTTGCGGCGGACCTCGGAGGGGGTCATCAGCCGGCCCAGCTCGGCGTTGAACGTGGAGAACCGGATGAACTCCTCGGTGACGCCCTGGATGGAGACCGATTCGAGCACGTGCTCGCGGTAGCGGACCTCGCCGCGGCCGCGCCCCTCGGCCATGACCGCGGCGACGCTCGAAGCGGCGAAGCGGCGGACGGCGTCGGCGTCGGCCAGCGTGATGCGGGGGTTGTTCCGTGTCCGCTCGAGGTCCTCTTCGCTCATGATGATCCCGCGGCGGTCCACCACGAACGCGTCGGCGCCCACCTCCGACAGGATCAGGCCGGTCACCTCCGCGGTGATGCCCTGGATCAGCGAAACGAGGGTGACGATCGACGTGACGGCGACGACGTTGCCGAGGATCGTCAGAAAGGAACGGAGCTTGTTGGCCAGGATCGCGCCGAGGGCGATCCGGACCATCTCACGAATCAGAATCAGTCTCATCGGGATCCACCGGGTCGCCGTCGTCGAGGTTGCGGACCACCTCGAACGGGCCGGTGATCACGAGGTCTCCTTCCTCCAGCCCGCTCAGGGCTTCGAAATAGCGCTCGCCGGCGATGCCGGTCGCGACCGGCACGAACACCGCGCGTCCCTGCCGGGCGACGAACACCCCTTCCTGCTCTTCCCGCGTGGTCTCTCCCCCGGACGGTTCCGGCGCGGAGGCGGCGGACGCGGTGCGGGAGAGCACGCCGGACCCGGCGCCGTCCGTCCGCCGCACGATCCGGCCGGCCGCGTCGAGCTCCACCTCCCGGACGGTGGTCGCCTGGATGGGCACCGCCAGCGCCGCGGTCCGCGTCGCCGTGGTGATCTCCGCCGTGCAGGTGAAGCCGGGCCGCACGCCGGGCACGTCGCCGTCGACGGTGACCACGACCAGGAAGTTGGTCGCTTCCTGCGCGCCGGCGGCGCCCGCCTGCGGCTGGATCGGGCTGTTGCCGATCTCGGTCACGCGGCCGGTGTAGGTGCGGTCCGGCAGCGCGTCGATCGTGATCTCGACCGGCTGGCCGAGGCGGACCGCCGGGACGTCGGTCTCGTCGACCTCGATCTCCGCTTCGAGGATGGAGAAGTCCGCGATGGTCAGCAGCACCGTGCCGGGGTTGTTCATCGTGCCGATGACGACCGTCTCCCCCTCTTCGATGTTGCGCCGGGTCACGATGCCGTCGATGGGCGACGTGATGGTCACCTGGGTCAGGTCGTAGCGCGCGCCGTCGAGCGTCGCCCGCTCCTGGAGGATCCGCTGCGCGGCCGCCTCGACGTCCACCTCGCGGGCCTTGCGCTCGGTCTCGCGCAGCTCCACGTCGGCGACCGCCTGCTCGTAGACCTCGCGGGAGACGAGGCGCAGCGACCACAGGTCCGCCTGCCGCTCCAGGTTCTCGCGGGCGATCTCGAGGTTGACGCGGGCCGTCTCCACCGCCACCTGCGCCTGTTCGCGGGCCGCCACGGCCGCCTCGAGGGACGCTTCGCCGCGGTTGACGAGCGTCCGCAGGTTCTCCGGGTCGATCTGCAGGAGGAACTGCCCGGCCGTGACCCGTTCGCCTTCGTCGACGGCCAGGCGCGTGACCCGGCCCATCGTGCTCGCGCTCATGTCGACCGACAGTTGCGGCTGGATGGTGCCGGGCGCGGAAACGATCGCCACCAGATCGCGGCGTTCGACGGCTTCGACTTCGACCTCCGCCGCGTCGGAGCGTTCGAACAGCAGGTTGACGGCCACGAGCGCGGCGCCGGTCAGGACCAGCAGTCCGCCGACGAGAAACTTTCTCGACATGTTCAGAAACCGAGGTTCGTCCGCAGCACCGCGATGATCAGGACGATGGCGGCGTGGATGCCGTACAGGGTGGTCGCTATCGGAGCCGTCCGCCGCTGCCAGAGGACGGCCAGCCCGATCGAGAGGATCATCACCCACCAGACGTGGAAGAGGTCGACGGTGCTCAGCAGCTTGTGGACGAACGTCTCGTCGTCGAGCAGCGGCGCGAACGCCGCGAGCGTGGCCGGCGAGGTGATCGATTCCCGCGCGTAGTTGATCGGCAGGCTGAAGAGCTGCGCCACGACGAAGACCGGGCCGGCGTGGACGACCACCGCGAACACCTGCGCGAAGCTCGCCTTCGCGCCGAGGAAGCCGTGGCCCGCGCCGTACAGCAGGCCGGCGACGACGGCGCAGACGATCGGGACGCCGAGCACGAACGTGCCCAGCGTGGTGTACGGCGCCGTCCGGTTCCGCTGCTCCAGTTCGGCGTACACCTCGTCGGTCACGGTGACGCCGAACGCCTCCATCGAGGCGATCTGCTGCTCGAGCAGCTCCCGTTGCGCGAAATCCATGCCCAGGAACGCGCTGCTCAGCCCGGCGACGACGCCGACTCCGAGGGCCAGCATCCCGATCCAGCGCGGAGCGGCGACCACCCGCTCGAACGTCTCGCGCGGCGACGTGACGATCCCGAGGAACCGGGCGCCGAGACCGAGGGGTTCGACCGGCGACGCTTCGTGCGGCTCGTTCGCTGTCGGCATGATCCTTCCATTCTATGCGCGCGGCTGCCCGCACCCGCTTGATACGTCGCGGCGGGGCCGGAAGTTCTGAAAGGCCGGGCGCGCGGTCCGCGCTCAGACCGCGGGCCGGGGGATGCGCAGGCGTTCGATTTCCCCCGGCTCGAACTTGGTCAGACCGCCGGCGCAGGTTCTGCCGGCGGCCGTGTCGACGTGAGCGTTCAACCAGGATACGAGGCGGCCGAGCACGCTGGAGGCGAGGGGGCGCCTTGGGTACAGGCCGTGCGCGACGTTGAGAAGTGCAGGTGCAGGCCGGCCAGGGCGCTGGCCTTGACGCCGAGGTCGGCGAAGCGCGCGGCGTACCACGACTTCCAGTGCCCGGCGACATCGTGATGCCGTACGTACGGCGGGTTGCCCACGAAAGCGGTCGTGCCGTCGCAGTCCGGCAGGCGGACGTCGCGATAGTCGGCGACCAGGACGGTGGCGCGGCGCGTCCAGCCGCGGGTGCTCAGATTGGCCCGCAGCATCAGCGCGGCCAGCGGGTCGATCTCGACGGCCACGAGCCGCGCGGCGGGGAACGCGGCGCCGGCGGCCAGGAGAAAACGGCCGGAACCGGCGCCCGGGTCGACGATGCGTTCCGGCCGGCGCTGGCGGCCGAGCCACGCCGTCATCGAGCGCACGATCGGCTGCGGCGTATAGACGGCTCCGGCGGCGCGGCGGGTGCGGGCGCCACGGATCGACGAGAAGGCATCGCCGAGCGGGTCGGCGCCGCGCGCGATCGCCCGCCGGGCGGCGTGGACCGCACCGGCCGCGATCGGGGTGTCCGGCGCCGTCTCCGCCAGCGCCGACTCGGCCGCGGACAGCTCGTCGCGCCCTCCGATCAGCGCCAGGCACAGTCCGACGAGCTCCGGTTCGGTCCGCGGGAGGCGGATCCGAGCCGCCGGGGCCGCGGGCGTCGGGCGCACGCGGTATCATACGCCGTGACTCCGGCCTTCACGCATCGCATCGAGGTGCGCTTTCGCGACTGTGATGCGATGGGACACGTCAACAACGCGGTCTACTTCACCTACTTCGAGCAGGCGCGCGCCGTGCTGGCGGAGACGCTCGGTCTGCGGCGCGAGCTGGCCCGGACCGGTCTGGGCGTCATCCTGGCCCACGCCTCCTGCGACTACAAGGCGCAGGTCGTCTTCGGCGATCAGGTCGACGTCGGCATGCGGGTGGCGGCGGTCGGCCGCACCAGCTTCACGTCCGAGTTCGAGGTGCGCCGGGTCCGGGACGACGCGGTCGTCGCGGCCGGCAGGTCCGTGCAGGCGGTGTTCGACTACGACGCCGGCCGGACCGCCCCGGTGCCGGACGGCCTGCGCGCGAAGCTCGAGGCGCAGGCGGCCGGGGCCTCCGCCGCTCCCGGCCGGTCCCCGAGTCGCGGCGCCGAAGGCGTCCCGGCCGCCGGCCCCGGCCTTCGGGACCGGTCGTCGTGAAGGTCATCCTGGTTCCGGGGTTCAATCCGGGTCCCTGGACCGGGGCCGGCAACAACACCTGGCTGCTGCCGGGCCGCGAGCCGGCCCTGATCGACGCCGCTACCGGGGAGCCGCGCCACCTCGCCGCGCTGGACGCGGCGCTCGGGGGCGCGCCGCTCGCGCGCGTGCTCGTGACCCACGCCCATCCGGACCACGCATCCGGCGCGCCGCACCTGGCGGCCCGCTGGCGCGGGGCGGCGTTCTGCAAGCTGCCCTGGCCGGCCCGCGACGGGGAATACCGGGCAGACTGGCGGCCGCTGGCGGACGGGGACGCGGTGGACGCGGGGGACGGCGCGCTGCGCGTGCTGCACACGCCGGGCCACGCGCCGGATCACGTCTGCCTCTTCGACGAGGCGGAAGGCGTCCTGTTCTGCGGCGACCTGCTGATCCGGGGCGGGACGGTGGTGGTTCCCGCCGGCCGCGGGGGCGACCTGCCGGACTACCTCGCGTCTCTGGCGCGCGTGCGCGCGTTGCGCCCGGCCCGCGCGCTGCCGGCCCACGGCCCGGAGATCGACGACGTGGCGGCGCTGATCGATCGCTACGTCGCCCACCGCCGCCGCCGCGACGGCGAAATCCTGTCGGCGTTGCGGCGCGGCCACACGACGCGGGCGGCGATCGTCCGGGCGGTCTATCCGGGGCTGGCGGCCGGGTTGCGCGGGGCGGCGGGAGAGACCGTGCTCGCGCACCTGCGGAAGCTGGAAGCGGAGGGCGCCGTCCGGCGGAGCGACACGGCGTGGGAGCCGGTCTGAGCGTGGCCGCCGCGGTGCGTTCGGGGGAGGTCCGCCGCGGCGGCGGGCGGCGGCGGTGCCTCTGCCAGCGCCAAGCTGAACCAACTGGCCGGCCCGGGGAGGCCCGCCGCGAGGCGGGCGGCGGCGGTGCGGCGCGGGAGCCGGTCCGAAACGCCCTCCGCCACGGGAAGGAGGCGACGTGGACGTTTCCAAGGGCTACGCCAATCCGGAGTTGCTGATCGAGCCGACGGCGCTGGCCCGCCGCCTCGGCCTCGGTCCGGCGGCGGGAAACGCGCCCGGGGCCGCGGGCCCGGCCGGGGCCGGACCGGACCGGGGAGGGCATGCGGCCGGCGCGGCGGCAGGGGCCGCGGGCGAGCGCCCGGTCCTGCTGGACTTGCGGCCTGCCGAGGCGTTCGCCGCCGGTCACGTCCCCGGCGCCGCGCATTTGGATCTGTTCGGGCTGAGCCTGATCGACACCGACCCGGCGCCGCTCGCCGCATTCCTGTGGATGATCGCGCACCTGCTGACGTCGCGCGGCGTCGACGCGGCGCGCCCCGTCGTCGTCTACGACGAGCAGTCGGGGATCCGCGCCGCCCGCGCCTTCTGGTTTCTCGAATTCTTCGGCCACCCCGACGCGCGGCTCCTCGACGGCGGCTTCCGGGCCTGGGAACGCGCGGGGCTGCCCGCGACCCGGGAGGCGCAGGCGCCGGTGCGCGGGACCTGGGAGGTGGGCGCCGACGATGCGCGCCTCGCGACCTGGCGGCAGGTCGCCGAGCGCCTGGGCCGCGCGGACGTCGCGATCCTCGACACCCGCAGCGACGGCGAGTACCGCGGCGCGCTCGTGCGCGCCCGGCGGGGCGGGGCGATCCCGGGCGCCGTCCACGTCGAGTGGACGCGCAACCTGGACGAAACCGGCGCGTTCAAGCCGGCCGCCGAGCTGCGGGCGATGTACGAGGCCGCGGGCGTCACCCCCGGCAAGGAGGTCGTCTCCTACTGCCAGGGCGGGTACCGCGCGGCGCACGGCTACGTCGCGCTACGGCTGCTCGGCTACCCGCGGGTCCGGAACTACGTCGGGTCGTGGAAGGAATGGGGCGACCGCGAGGACCTGCCGGTGGAGACGCCCGCGGACTGAACCGCGCCGCATCGTTCTCACGGCTCGGCGGGGGCTTCCGCGGAGTTGGTGGACCTGAAATCGGCTGGCGGAATCCTGCCGGATGCCGGAAGTGGCCGGCCGGCACGCCGGCCGGATGCCGGCGGTGGCGGCGAGGGACGGCGCCGGGTTCTTGACTCCGCATGCCGGAAGTGGCCGGCCGGCACGCCGGCCGGATGCCGGCGGTGGCGGCGGCGAGGGATGGCGCGGGGGTCTTGACTCCGCGGGGTCGGTGCCATAGCATGCCTCGCTCACGACTGCCTTCGACGCCCGGACTCCCGTGCTTGGATTCGTTCCCCGCGAGTTGTTCTTCACCAAGGGCGTCGGCACGCACAGGGAGAAGCTCACGTCGTTCGAGCTGGCGCTCCGCTCCGCCGGGATCGCCGCCTGCAACGTCGTGCGGGTCTCCAGCATCTTTCCGCCGGGATGCCGGATTCTCCCGCGCGACGAAGGCGTGCGGCGGTTGCGGCCGGGGCAGGTGACCTTCGTGGTCATGTCCGAGGCGGCGACGAAGGAGCCCCAGCGCCTCATCGCGGCGACGGTCGGCGTGGCCATCCCCCGCGACCCGAGCCTGTACGGCTACCTCTCGGAGCACCACAGCTTCGGCGAGGACGAGGAGACCGCCGGCGACTACGCCGAGGACCTCGCCGCGGAGATGCTGGCCACCACTCTCGGGCTGAAGTTCGATCCCGACAAGAGCTGGGACGAGAACAAGGAAGTCTGGCGTCTGTCTAACCAGATCGTTCGTACCCAGCACGTCACCCAGACCGCCGTCGGCGACCGCAACGGTCTCTGGACGACGGTGGTGGCGGCGGCCGTCATGGTCGGCTGACCGTCGTTGCGCGCGGCCCGCACGCCCGGACCGGCGCCGGCGGTCCGCCGTGCCGCGTCTTCCTTGGCGAGGAGATCGCTCCGCGGCCGGCGAAGGGCCGTGCGCCCGGGACGCCGGCGACCCGCGGCGCGGTTGAAAAGGAGTTGACGCGGGCCCGTAGCGTGCCTATACTGAAGATACCCCCTGCTCACCTTCGGACTCCCGGGAAGGCGATGGTTCCCGGTGTCCCTCCGTCTCGGCGAGTTCCTGCTCGAGAAGCGGCGCATCACGCAGGCCCAGTTCGAAGAGGCGCTGGCGTTCCGGGAGGCCAACGGCGGCGATCTCGGCAGCGTCCTGGTCCGCCTGGGATTCCTTCCGCCCGACGAGATCGCGGAGCTGCGCGGCGCGCAGTACGGCGTGCGGTCGATCGACCTTTCCGGCTTCGAGATCGAGCCCGGCATCATCGGGTTGATACCGGCTCACACGGCCCGCAAGCACCGCATCGTGCCCTTGCGCCGCTCGGGCGCGACGCTGACGGTCGTGATGGCCGATCCGCGCAACGTCGCCGCGCTCGACGAAGTCCGGTTCCGCACCGGTTGCGCCGTCGAACCGCTGGTGGCGTCGGAGGCCGCGGTCGCCGCCGCCCTCGCCCGCCACTACGACGCCCCTCCGGATCCATCCGCGGCGGGCGGCGGCGGACCCGCCCTCGACGTGGCGGTGCGGGAGATCGAGAAGCTGCCGGGCAGTCCGGACGATCCGCGGTCGGCGGACGACGAGCCGGAGATCGACCTTGCCGCGGGCGGCGAGGCGCGCGGGTTGGCGCCGGTGGTGCGGCTGGTGAACGTCATCCTGGCGTCCGCCGTGCAACGGGGCGCCAGCGACGTGCACGTCGAGTCGTACGAGAAGCAGTTCCGGATCCGGTTCCGCGTCGACGGCGTGCTCCACCAGGTGATGACGCCGCCGTTGCGCATGCGCGACGCCGTCACCTCGCGTCTCAAGGTGATGGCGAAGCTCGACATCGCGGAGCGCCGTGTGCCGCAGGACGGGCGGGTGCGGATCCGCTGCCGCGACGGGAGCGCGACCAAGGCGATCGATCTGCGGGTTTCGTGCCTCCCGACCCTCTTCGGCGAGAAGATCGTCCTGCGCCTGCTGGACAAGGCCCACCTCATGCTCGACATGACGAAGCTGGGGTTCGAGGAGGAGTCGCTCCGGCGTTTCACGGCGAACATCCGCAAGCCGTGGGGCATGGTGCTGGTGACCGGCCCGACCGGGAGCGGCAAGACCAGCACGCTCTATTCGTCGATCGCGCGGCTCAACACCCCGGACACCAACATCGTGACCGCCGAGGACCCGGTGGAGTTCAACCTGGACGGCGTCAACCAGGTGCAGATTCGCGAGGGGGCCGGCCTGACCTTCGCCGCCGCGCTCCGCTCGTTCCTGCGCCAGGATCCGAACGTCATCCTGGTCGGCGAGATTCGGGACGTCGAGACCGCGGAGATCGCCGTGAAGGCGGCGCTGACCGGTCACCTGGTGCTGTCGACCCTGCACACCAACGACGCGCCGAGCGCCGTCGGCCGTCTCCTGAACATGGGGGTCGAGCCGTTCCTGATCGCCGGATCGGTCAACCTCGTCTGCGCGCAGCGCCTCGTGCGCCGGGTGTGCCGCGCCTGCGCGGCGCCGGCCGCGGCGAGTCCGCCGGCGCTGGTCGACGTCGGCTTCAGCGAGGCCGAGGCGCGCGTCGTGACGCCTTCCGCGGGGAAGGGGTGCGACGCGTGCGGCCGGACCGGCTACAAGGGACGGGTCGGTCTCTACGAGGTGCTGGAGGTGACCGACCCGCTGCGCGAGCGGATCCTCGCCGGGGGCTCGCCCCGCGCGCTGCGGCGCGCGGCGATCGACGAGGGGATGCTCACCCTGCGCCGGAGCGGCCTGCGCAAGATCACCGCCGGCGTCACCACGATCGACGAGGTGGTACGGGAGACGATGCCATGACCGCGCCGTCGATCCTCTCGGTGCTTACATGCTTGCGCCTCTACCGAGCAGGCGTACGGGAGACGATGCCATGACCGCGCCGTCGATCCTGTCGGAGCTGCTTGCCCGCACCGCCGCGCGGGGCGGGTCGGATCTGCACCTGACCGCGGGCGCTCCGCCGCAGATCCGCGTGCACGGCGCCCTCGAGCCGCAGGCGGACCTCGAACCGCTGACGCCGGCCGACGCGCAGCGCGTGATCTACGGCGGACTGACCGCGGCGCAGCGGCAGCGCTTCGAAGAGACCCGGGAACTCGACGTGGCGTTCGGAATCGAAGGCGTGGGGCGGGTGCGCGCCAACGTCTTCCGCCAGCGCGGCTCGGTGGCGGCCGCGTACCGCCTGATTCCGGACCGGATCCAGGATCTGGACCGGCTCGGCCTGCCTCCCGTGGTGGCGGAGCTGGCCGGGCGTCCGCACGGGCTCGTGCTGGTGACCGGGCCTACCGGCAGCGGCAAGAGCACGACGCTGGCGGCGCTGATCGACCGCATCAACAGGGAGCGGCGGGGGCACGTGCTGACGATCGAGGATCCGATCGAGCACGTCCACCCCCACCGGCGCTCGATCGTCAACCAGCGCGAGGTGCACGGCGACACGGCCGGCTTCGAGCCGGCGTTGCGGGCGGCGTTGCGGGAGGACCCCGACGTCGTGCTCATCGGCGAGATGCGCGACCTGGAGACGACCGAGGCGGCGCTGCGGATCGCCGAGACCGGCCATCTGACCCTGGCCACCTTGCACACGAGCTCGGCGGCGCACGCCGTCGGCCGGGTGATCGACCTCTTCCCCGCGCACCAGCAGCAGCAGGTCCGTACCCAGCTCTCGCTGGTGCTCGAAGGGGTCGTCTGCCAGGCCCTCGTGCCGGCCGCCGGGGGCCGGGGGCGCGTCTGCGCCGTCGAGGTGCTGATCGCCACGCCGGCGATCCGCAACCTGATCCGCGAGGACAAGGCGCACCTGATCTACGCGGCGATGCAGGCGGGCCGGCGGCAGAGCGGCATGCGGACGATGACCCAGGCGCTCGCGGCCCTCTGCCGGCAGGGGCGCGTCACGCGGGAGGAGGCGCTCGACCACGCCGCGAACCGCGAGGAACTGGAAGGCCTGCTCGCCGGCGGGACGGACGAGCCGGGTTGGGCGCCGCGCGGGAGGGCGCTCCGATGACGCAGGCCACCTTCGTCTTCCGCGGCCGCACCCGGCAGGGAGAGCGGGTGCGCGGGGAACGCCGGGCCGCGTCCGCGGCGGACGCCGTCGCCGCGTTGCGGCGCGAGCAGATTCTGGTGACCGCGATCGACCCGGTCGACCGGAGCGCCCGGGGGGCGTGGTGGAGGCGGGTCCGCGGAACGGTCCCGGCGCGGAGCCTCGCCGTGTTCACCCGGCAGTTCGCGGTGCTGGTCGACGCCGGACTGCCGCTGGTGCAGTGCCTGGACGTCCTCGGGAGACAGGAGGAGGACAGGCGCTTCGCCGCGACGATCCGTGCGGTGCGATCCGACGTCGAGGACGGCTCGACGCTGGCCGACGCGCTGCGCGCCCACCCCCGCTCGTTCGATCCGCTCTACACGAGCATGGTCGCGGCGGGGGAGGCCGGCGGCGTGCTCGACACGATTCTGGAGCGTCTGGCCGCGCACGTCGAGAAGCACGCCGCCCTGCGGGGGCAGGTCCGCTCGGCCATGACGTACCCCGTGGCGGTTCTCGCCGTCGCCGCCGTCGTCGTGGGGGCGATTCTCTGGAAGGTCATCCCGACGTTCGCGGCGCTCTTCGAAGGGTTCGGCGCGGTGCTGCCGCTGCCGACGCGGATCGTCATCGCGGCGAGCGACTCGCTCGCGTTCGCGGCGCCGCTGGCGGGCCTGGGCGCGCTGGGCGCGGCGCTGGCGTTTCGTCGATACTATTCGACGCGCGGCGGCCGGCTGGCGATCGACGGCGTCGCGCTCCGGCTGCCGGCGCTGGGGGGCGTCGTGCGCCGCAACGCCGTCGCCCGGTTCTGCCGCACCCTGTCGGCGCTGCTCGGCGCCGGCGTGCCGATCCTCGAAAGCCTGGAGATCACCGCCGGCACGGCCGGGAACGCGGTGGTCGAGGATGCGGTGCTGAATACGCGCGCGGCGATCGAGCGCGGCGAGCCGGTGGCCGCGCCGTTGCGCGACACGCAGGTGTTTCCGGTGCTGGTGACGCAGATGATCAACGTGGGCGAGACGACCGGCGCCCTGGATGCGATGCTGGCGAAGGTGGCGGATTTCTACGAGGAGGAGGTCGATCGGGCCGTCGCCGGCATGACGGCGCTGCTCGAGCCGGTGCTGGTGGCGGTGCTGGGCGTCGTCGTCGGGGGCATCGTGGTGGCCATGTACCTGCCGGTGTTCGACCTGATCGGCCGGCTGGCGGGATGAGAAGCGGACGGGCGACGGAAGCGAAAGGAGACGGAACGATGAGACGGACACTGAAGGAACAGGAAGGGTTCACGCTGATCGAGCTGCTGATCGTCGTGGCGATCATCGGCATCATCGCCGCGATCGCCGCGCCGGGGCTGCTGCGGGCGCGGATGGCGGGCAACGAAGCGTCGGCGATCGGATCGCTGCGGGCGATCAACGGCGCGCAGGCGACCTACGCGGCCAGTTGCGGCAGCGGCTTCTATGCGCCGACGCTGGCCAACCTGGCGACGCCGCCGACGGTCGGCGGGGGCGGGGACGGGTTCATCGGCACCGATCTGGGCGCCGATCCGTCGATCAAGAGCAGCTACACGATCACGATGACCGGCGGAGCCGCCGCGACCGGCGCCCCGGCCTCGTGCAACGGCGTGGCCGCCGGCGGGGTGGTCGCCACCTACTTCGTGGGGGCCGACCCGAATCCGGGCGGCGGGACGCGCTTCTTCGGAACGAACCAGGGGGCGACCATCTATCAGGCCACGGCCGCCCTGCCCGTGACCCAGACGGGCGCGCCGGCCGGCGCCGCGCCGATACAGTAGCGCCGCCCTGGCCGGCCGGCGCTGCGCCGATACGGGGGGCGCCGCCTGGCCGGCCGGCGCTGCGCCGATACGGGTGCCGTCGCCTGGCCGGCCGGCGCCGCGCCGATGCGGTGGCGCCGCCCTTGACGGCGCCGCGAGATGCCTTTACAAGTGGACGGGACGGCGGGGGGGACGGCGCGGACCGCCGGAACGGATACGCGCCCGCTTGCGCGGGGGGAAGAACGGGGGGTGGAGGAACGATGACCAGACGGACGCGGACGTGGATGACGATACTGGCGTGCGCCGGTCTCGCGGCGTCGGCCGCCTCCACCTATGTGCATCTCCGGATGCTCGGCGACCCCGGCTACGCCAGCTTCTGCGACGTGAACGCCACCGTGAGCTGCTCGCAGGTCTACCAGAGCCGGTACGGCAGCGTGCTCGGCGTGCCGGTGGCGCTCGGCGGCGTCGTCTGGTTCGCCGCCGTGCTGCTCCTGACGTACGCCGGGGCGCGGGCACCCCGCGCAGCGGCGCCGAACGTCGCCGGATACCTGCTGGTCTGGTCCACGGTCGGGCTCGCCGTGTCCATGTACATGGCGTACGTCTCGTTCTTCGTGCTCGGGACGGTCTGTCTGCTGTGCGTCGTGGTCTACGTGGCGGCCGCCGGCATCTTCATCCTGTCCGGCGGGGAGGAGGCCACTCCCGCGCGGCGGCTTCCGGCCGCCGCGGTGGGCGACCTGCGTGTCCTTGCGCGAAAACCGGTCGGGATCGGGCTGCTGGCGGCCTTCGTCGCCGGCTCGTTCGGTTCGGCCGGCTGGTTCGCCTGGCCGCGGCCGGCACCGGCGCCGGCCGCGGAGTCTTCCGTTGCGCCCCCGCCGGCGGTGACCGCGGACCAGCGGAGCGAGTTCGAACGGTACTGGGAGGCGGAGGAGCGCGTGGACCTGCCGCTGCCCGCCTCCGCGGACACCGGCGCCGCGGCGGTGGTCGTGGTCAAGTTCAACGACTACCAGTGTCCTGCCTGCGCCAGCGCGCACCGGGCCTATGCCCCGATCTTCGCCAAGTACGCATCGTCGCATCCCGGCCAGGTGCGGCTGGTGACGCTGGACTACCCGCTGGATCCGGCGTGCAACGACCAGGCACCGCGCGGCCGGCACCACGGAGCGTGCGCGGGGGCGGTGGCCGTGCGGCTCGCGGCCGGGCTCGGCGACGCCGCACGGACCGGGATGGAGGACTGGCTGTACGCCAACCAGTCCGGCCTGACCCGCGAGGCGGTCGTGGAGGCGCTCGCCGAGGTGGCCGGCATCGATCGGGCGCGCTACGACGCGGCCTACGACGAGACGATTCTGGCCGTGCGGACCGACATCGCCCTGGGCAATGACCTCCCTGTGGAGGCCACGCCCACATACGTCATCAACGGCGTGGTCGTCAAGGGCACGCTGGCCCCGCGCTACTTCGACGCGGCGATCGCCTACGAACTGGAGCGCGCCGGGCGCGGCCGGGGCGAGTAGCCCTCCGGGAACCCCGGCGGACACGGCGATGCCGGCGGTTCGGCTCCGTGCGCTCTCGAAGACGTTCCGCACCGGGTTCTGGCGATCCCGCGCGCAGCGCGCCCTCGACGAGGTGTCGCTCGACGTGCCGCCGGGCGCGGTGCTCGGCTATCTCGGGCCGAACGGCGCCGGCAAGACCACGACGCTGAGGCTGCTGATGCAGCTCGTTCGTCCGACGTCGGGCAGCGCCGAGATTCTGGGCCGTCCGGCCGGCGACGTGGCCGTCCGCCGGCGAATCGGGTTCCTTCCGGAGTCGGCCCGCTTCGACGATCTCTGCACGGCCGAAGAGTTCCTCGCGTACGTCGGGGGACTGTTCGGCTATCCGCCCGCCGAACGCCGCCGGCGGGCTGCGCTCGGGCTCGACCGGGCCGGCATCGGGGCCGAGCGGCGGCGGCGGCTCCGGACGTACTCGCGCGGGATGCTGCAGCGCGTCGGCATCGCGCAGGCTCTGCTCAACGACCCGGAGGTGGTCTTTCTGGACGAGCCGCTGACCGGCCTCGATCCGCTCGGGCGCCGCGACGTGCGCAACCTCGTCCGCGCGTTGCGCGAGGAGGGGCGGACGGTGTTCTTCAGCTCGCACGTTCTGAGCGACGCCGAGGCGATCTGCAGTCACGTCGCCATCCTGAACCGGGGGCGGCTGGCGGCGGCGGGGCGCATCGCGGAGCTGGATCTGAACGTCCGCGGCTGGGAGCTGGTGGTGGCCGGCGCCGTGGAATCGTTGCGGGCGGCGTGCGGATCGGCCGCGCAACGGGTCGCGCCCGCCACGGATGGCCGCTGCCTGATCGACCTGCCCGCCGAGCCGCCCCCGGAGCGTCTCGTGACCGAGCTGGCGCGGCGCGGCGTCCGGATCGTCTCGCTGAACCCGCGGCGCGAGACGCTGGAGGACTACTTTCTCAGGCGGGTGACGGAGGACGCGCCGGCGCCCTGCGCGGAGGGCGTTCGCCCGTAGATTCGGGCGCGGCGGAACGGCCATGCGGGTCGTCGCGATCATCGCCCGGCACGTTCTCCGGGCGGCCGTGCGGAGCCGGGTCCTGCACGGCGCCACGCTGCTCGCGCTGGGATTGATGGCCGCGGCGCCGGCCGCCGGCCGGCTGTCCGCCGGCCAGGAAGTGAAGGTCGTCAAGGACTTCGGCCTCGCCGCGATCAACCTCGGCGGCCTCTTCGTCGCCGTGTACCTGGGCATCCGGCTCCTTGCGCGGGAGATCGAACAGCGGACCGTGGACGTTCTGCTCTCCAAGCCGGTCCGGCGGCACGAGTTCGTCTGCGGCCAGTACGGCGGACTCGTCGTGACGCTGGCCCTGGCCCTGACCCTGATGACGGCCGGCCTGTTCGGCGTCCTCGCCGCCGTGGCGTGGCGGGGCGCCGAGGCGGGGTTCGCACCGGGGCCGGCCGCGCCGGTCGTCGATCCGGCCCTGCTGCCGGCGGTGTTCCTCATCTTCGCCCAACTGGCGGTGATCGCGGCCGCGGCGCTCTGCTTCTCCACGTTCTCGGGTCCGGCGCCGGCCGCGGTGGCGACCTGCGGTCTCTACGTCATCGGCCACTTCGGCGCGGAGCTGCGCAACCTGGGCGACGTCGTCGATTCACGGGTCGCGGCGCTGCTTGCCGCCGGACTGTCGTACGCCCTGCCGGACCTGGCGTCGTTCGACGTCAAGGCCGCGGTGGTGCACGCGCAACCGGTCACGGCCGGGTACGTGGCGCTGACCGCCGCCGCCGGCGCGGCCTACGCCGCGGCGTTCCTGGCGCTGGCCCTGGCGATCTTCACGAGGCGCGACCTGACGTGAGCGGTCCGGACGGATCGGTGCGGGCTCGCTGCCGCCGCCCGGCGCGGCTCGCCGCGGAGCGGTTTTCGTGGAGCCGCCGCGCCGCGGCGCCCGCCGCCGTGATCCTGCTGGTGGCGCTCGGCGCCGGTCTGCAGGCGGCGCGCGGCCGCGGCCCGGGGAGCGGGTTCGACCCGCCGCGCGCCGGGTCCGCGCCGCCGGCGGAGGTCGTGCGCCGGATGGCGTTGTCGTTCCAGGCGGTCCTGGCCGACCTCTACTGGATCCGGGCGGTGCGGCACTACGGCCGGACGAGGCTGTCCGGGGGCGGAGCGCAGGACTACGCTCCGTTGCATCCGCTGCTCGACGCGGCGACGACCCTCGATCCCCGGTTCGACGCGGCGTACCGCCTGGGCGCGGTGTTCCTGGCCGAGCCGCCGCCCGGCGGTCCGGGACGGCCGGATCTCGCCGTCGCGCTGCTCCGCAAGGGGATGGCCGCCGCCCCCGGGCGCTGGCAGTACCTGCAGGACGCCGGCTTCGTGCACTACTGGTGGCTGCAGGACCCGGAGGGGGCGGCGCACTGGTTTCAACGCGCCGCGGAGCTGCCCGGCGCGCCCTGGTGGCTCCGGCCGCTGGCCGCGGCCACGCTGGCCGAGGGAGGCGACCGGGCCGGCGCCAGAGCCCTGTGGCGGCGGGTGCGCGATGCCGCCGATGACGCCTGGATGCGCGGCGAAGCGGCCCGCCGTCTGGCGCAGATCGATGCGCTGGACGCGATCGAGCGGTACCGGCGCGTGGTCGACCGGTTCCGTGCCCGGACCGGCCGCCCGCCCGCGTCGTGGCGCGCCCTGGTGGCGGCCGGCGACCTGCCCGGCGTTCCCGTGGACCCGACCGGGGTGCCGTACGAACTGACGCCGTCCGGCGGCGCCGTCGCCCTGTCCCGGCGGTCGGCGCTGTTCCCCCTGCCGGGGAGGAACCGCTTCCCGGCCCGGCCGGCGCGATGAGCGACCCGTTCTCCGGCCTGCTCGTCCGAGAAAATCGACCGTGATGCCGTTTCGAACATCATGACGCGATGAGCGACCCGTTCTCCGGCCTGCTCGTCCTGCTGTTCGGGCTGGCCGCCGGCAGCTTCCTCAACGTCTGCATCCACCGGTTGCCGCGCGGGGCGTCGGTGGTCGCGCCGGCGTCCCGCTGTCCCGCCTGCGGGCGGCGCATCCGTTGGTTCGACAACGTTCCGGTCGTCGGGTACCTCGTGCTGCGCGGGCGGTGCCGCGCCTGCCGGGCGCCGATCGGTGCGACGTACCCGCTCGTCGAGATCGGCACGGCGGTTCTCTTCCTGCTGCAGTGGCGGGCGCTCGGTCCGCAGCCGCTGCTCGCGCCGCGCCTGCTGTTCACGGCCGCGATGATCGTCCTGTTCGTGGTCGATCTGCGGCACCGGGTGCTGCCGAACGCGGTCACCCTGCCGGGCGTCGCCGCCGGCCTGTTCTGCGCGCTCTTCCTGGAGCCCGGCTGGTTCGACGCGCTGCTCGGGGCGGTCGCGGGCGGCGGCGCGCTGCTGGCGATCGCGGCAGGCTATTCCCTCGTCCGCGGACGGGAGGGCCTGGGCCTCGGCGACGTCAAGATGCTCGCCATGGTGGGCGCGTTTCTGGGCTGGCGGCTGGCGTTCGTCACGCTGGCGTGGGCGTCGCTGCTCGGGGCGGTCGCCGGCATCGGCATGGTGCGGTTCGCCGGGGTCGGCTGGCGGCATCCGCTGCCGCTCGGGTCGTTCCTGGCGTTCGCCGCGGTCACGGCGTCGCTCGTCGGCGAACCGTTCCTCGACTGGTATTTCGGCGCCGCGGAGCGCCTGCTGGATCGGCTTCTCGGCCCCCTCTGAACCGGGGCGCGGAGCAGATTCCGCGCGGTCACCATCCGCCCGCGCGCGCGGAATCCGCCGCGTCGGACGGGAACCGGCCGCGGGGACGGGCGCATTCTGCTGGCCCGGTTCTTGCTTTTTTCGTCGCCATGGCGCGACCCGCGGCCGGCCGTGCGCGCATCGCGACCCGGGCTCCGACCGCGCCGTCAACCCGGTGTCGTCCGGCACGGTCCGCGGCCGGCTATGCCCTCGTCGAGACGCTGGTGGCGGCCGGCATCGTCGTCGGACTCGCCGCCGGCGTGGCGCAGGTCGCGGTGCTGACCGGCGCGGCGGTGCGGGCGGGCGGGGCGCAGGGCCGGGCCCTGTTCCTGGCGGTGCAGAAGATGGAGCAGTTGCAGTCGCTCGCCTGGACCTTCGACGCCGCGCTGCAACCGGTCTCCGACGAGTCGACCAGCCTGGCGCTCGATCCGCCGGCGCCGGGAGGCCGCGGCCTGCAGGCGTCCGGTCCGCTCGCCGGGCCGCCGGCCGCCGGCTACGTGGACTACCTGGACCGGGACGGCCGCTGGCTGGGGACCGGCGCGCAGCCGCCGCCCGGCACCGGGTTCGTCCGCCGCTGGTCGGTGACTCCGCTCACTCCGCCCGATGGCGACCCGCTCCTGTTGCAGGTCGCCGTCGTCGCCACCGGCGTCCGCGGACCGGCCGCGGCCCTGGATCCGCGGCCGAACGATCCGGGCGTCACGTGGCTGGCCACGGTGCGCGTTCGCCGTTGAGACCCGCCGGCCATGCTGATCGAGATGCTCGTCTCCGTCGCCGTCGTCGTCGGGTTGCTGGGGGTCGTCTTCGGCCTGGTCGACCCGTCGCGCGGCGCGGTGGCCGTGCAGACGCAGGCGGCGGAAGTCAATCAGCGCCAGCGCGCCGCCCTGGGCGAGCTCCAGCGGCAGCTTCTCCTGGCCGGAAGCGGCCCGCGCCCCGGGGTGGACGGTGTCGTCGCGCATCTGCGCCCGGCGGTCGCCCCTGCGTTGCGCGGCGCCGCCGCGGATCGCGCGCCGGGGGCGGATCGCCTGTCCGTGCTGTACGTGCCGCCGGGGGCGCAGGGCGCGCGGATCGCCGGCGACCTCGCCGCCAGCCCGGCGCGCGTCGGGCTGGCGGCGGCCGCCGGCTGCGCGTTGCCGTGCGGACTGTCGGACCGGGGAGGGGGGCTGGCGATCGTCTACGACGCGGCCGGCCGCTCGGACCTGTACCGCATCACCGATCTCGCCGGCGCCTCCGCGCTGCTGGAGCACCTCGGCGGCGGGGCGCCCGCCTACGGCGCCGGCTCGCGGATCGCGCCGGTGACGCTGCGCGGCTACTACCTGGATCGCGAAGCCGAGGTCCTGCGGGTCCACAACGGGGCGGGCAGCGACCTGCCGTTCGTCGACGGCGTCGTCGACTTCACCGTCCGCTACTTCGGCGTCGCCCGGCCGGCGTCGCCGCCCGGCGGACCGGCGGCGGTGGCGGCGCCCTGCCTGGCCGCCGCCGCCGCCGGTTCCGCTCCCGCTTCCGGGATCGGTCCGCTCGACCTGACGCTGCTCGGAGACGATGCGTCGTGCGGCGGAGGCGGGACGCCGTTCGACGTCGATCTGTTCCGCATCCGGCGGGTGCGGGTCGACGTCACGTTGCGCGTGGCGGACGCCGCGTGGCGGCGGCCGGCGGCAGGGCCGCTCCTGACGCCGGCGCGCAACGCCGCCGTCCGCGACGTCGCCGCGAGCCTCGACGTCGCGCCGCGGAGCCTCGCCGGCTGGTAGCGATGGCTCGCCGGGGCTGCGCCATGACGGGGCGGGTGACGACGAACCACGGTCTGCGAACTCGCCGGCTGGTGACGATGGCTCGCCGGCGACGTTCCGGCCGGGGCGAGGAAGGCTTCGCCCTGATCGTCACCATGATGGCGGGGCTGCTGCTGGTGGCTCTCGCCGGGGTGCTGGCGCCGCTGTCCCTGATCGAGACCGCGGTGGGCGTGAACCACCGCCGCGCCGTGCAGGCGCTGTACGCGGCCGAGGCGGCGCTGGAGCTGGCGGCGGCGGAGCTGGACTCGTTCCCGGACTGGAGCGGGGTCCTGGACGGCTCGCTGCGGTCGGGGTTCCGGGCCTCCGCCCTTGCGCCCGCCATGCCGGACGGGACGCGCATCGACCTGCCCGCGATCGCCGATCGGCTGCGGGCGAGCGGGGCCGGGGCGCGCTCGGCCGGCCGCGGGCTCGAATGGAGGCTGTTCGCGCACGGCCCGCTCGGTGTCCGGGCGGCGACGCCGGCGGGCTACGGTCCGTGGCTCGTCGCGGTCTGGATCGCCGACGACGCGGCGGACCCGGACGCCGATCCGGAGGTGGACGGCAACGGCGTCGTGGTCGCGCACGCGGCGGCGTTCGGGCCGCGCCGCGCCGAGCGGGCGGTGCAGGCGACCCTGGTCCGGCAGACCGTCACCCCGCCGCCGCCGTCGCCCCCCGCCGCGCGCGTGCGGGTGATCTCGTGGAGCATCGTGCGCTGAGCGGGAGGGACGGCGCCGGCCTGCGTGCGCGGAACATGGCCGCGGGCGCATGCGAGGCCGGGCACTGCGCTGCGCGGGACGGGCGGCGCCGGCCTACGCGCCGGTGCCGATGGCACGCAACGAACCCCTGAATTCGTCGTCGGTCACGTCGTCGACGATCCGGGTGGCGCCGATGCCGGCCGGCAGCACGACGTGCAGGCGACCGTCGCGGACCTTCTTGTCGCGCCGCATCGCCTCGACGAGCGCCTGCGCCGAGAGGTCGCCGACCGACGGCAGCGGTCCGAGCCGGGCGACGAGGTCCGCCAGCGCCGCCCGCTCCGCTTCCGCGAGGACGCCGCGCCGGACGCCGAGGTCGGCGACCGCGAGCATGCCGTGGGCGACCGCCTCGCCGTGCCGGAAGCGGCGGTACTTCGTGACCGCTTCGATGGCGTGGCCCGCCGTGTGCCCGAAGTTCAGGATGCGGCGCGGGCCGCTCTCGCGCTCGTCCTCGGCCACGACCCGCGCCTTGATCCGGCAGGAGTCGGCTATCACCGGGACCAGCGCGTCCTGCTCGCGGCGGACGATGGCGCGCAGGTCGCGTCCCACCCGCTCGAACAGGCCGCGGTCGGCGATCATGCCGTACTTGATCACCTCGTAGAGACCGGCTCGGAACTCGCGCCGGGGCAGCGTGCCGAGCAACTCCGGGTCGGCGAAGACCGCGAGCGGCTGGTGGAACGAGCCGATCAGGTTCTTGCCGAGCCGATGGTTGACGCCCACCTTGCCGCCGATGGAGCTGTCGACCTGCGCGAGCAGCGTGGTCGGAACGTGCGCGAGTCCGACGCCGCGCAGCCAGGTCGCCGCCGCGAAGCCGGCCACGTCGCCGATCACGCCGCCCCCGATCGCGACGACGGTGACGCCGCGGTCGGCCGCCATGCGAACCAGCGCGTCGTGGATCCGGGCGACGGTCCGGGTGGTCTTGGAGCGCTCGCCGTCGGGGACCAGGACGTGCTCCGCGCTCCCGAGGGCCCGCGCCACGGCCGGGCCGTGCGCCTTCCATACCGTGGGGCTGGAGACGGCCACGCGCCGGCCGCCGACCCCCGCTTCGTCGAGCAGCGCGTCGAGCCGCGCGAGGAGGCCGGGGCCGACGTGGACGGGGTACTTCCGCGACGCGGCGGCGACCTGGATCACGATGGCGGGCATGCGCGCCGGTACAATAGCACCACCCCGCGGCGGCGGGGCGGCGGCGCGGGGTCGCGCCGCGGGGAAAGAATCGAACGAGGACAGGAGCAGATGGCGCCGAAACAGCAGGCTTTCGTGACCGGGATCACCGCGCGGTCGGAGGACTTCTCGCGCTGGTACACCGACGTGATCCGCCGCGCCGAGCTGGCCGACTACTCCCCGGTCAAGGGGAGCATGGTGATCCGGCCGTACGGCTACGCCATCTGGGAGCTGATGCAGGCGGCCCTGGACCGGCGGTTCAAGGAGACCGGCCACGTCAACGCGTACTTCCCGCTGTTCATTCCGGAGAGCCTGCTCCGCAAGGAGGCGGCGCACGTCGAAGGCTTCGCGCCGGAGGTCGCCTGGGTCACCCGCGGCGGCGACGAAACGCTGGAGGAGCCGCTCGTGGTCCGCCCGACGTCCGAGGCGATCATCGGCACGATGTACGCGAAGTGGGTGCAGTCGTGGCGCGACCTGCCGATCCTGATCAACCAGTGGGCCAACGTGGTGCGCTGGGAGAAGGTCACGCGGCTGTTCCTGCGGACCACCGAGTTCCTGTGGCAGGAGGGGCACACCGCCCACGAGACCGAGGAGGAGGCCGAAGCCGAGGCGCGGCGCATGCTGGGGGTCTACAAGGAGTTCCTGGAGACCGAGCTCGCCGTGCCGGTGCTGGACGGGCGCAAGACCGACAGCGAGAAGTTCGCCGGGGCCGTCCGCACCTACTCGGTCGAAGCGCTGATGGGGGATGGACGAGCCCTGCAGGCGGGGACCTCGCACCATCTGGGCCAGAACTTCGCGAAGGTGTTCGACATCACCTTCCAGGCGCGGGACAAGTCCGTGCAGCACGTCTGGCAGACCTCGTGGGGCATGACGACCCGGCTCATCGGCGGCGTCGTCATGGTGCACGGCGACGACAGCGGCCTGATCCTGCCGCCCCGGATCGCCCCGCACCAGGTGGTCGTCGTGCCGATCCCGCGGGGCGACTGGCGCGCCACCGTGCTGCCGCGCGCGCAGGAGGTCGCGGCGGTCCTGAAACGGGCCGGGCTGCGCGTCGTGCTCGACGATCGGGAAGAGCACAAGCCGGGCTGGAAGTTCTCCGAGTGGGAGATGCGGGGCGTGCCGCTGCGGCTGGAGATCGGTCCCCGGGACGTCGAGCGGGAGCAGGTCCTGGTGGCGCGACGGGACACCCGCGAGAAGCTGACGGTGCCGCTCGGCGGGCTGGAGGAGCGTGTCGCCGGGCTCCTCGACGCGATTCAGGCCGCGCTGTTCGAGCGGGCGGCGGCGTTCCGCGACGGCCACACCCTCCGGACCACCTCCGGCGAGGAGTTCCGGCGCGCCTTCGAGGGGCGGCCGGGCTTCGTGATCGCGCCTTGGTGCGGGTCCGCCGACTGCGAGGCGCGGATCAAGGCGGACACGCAGGCGACGATCCGCAACCTCGCGTTCGACCTGCCGCCGGCGACCGGCCCCTGCGTCCGTTGCGGCCGGCCGGGGCTGACCGACCCGTACTTCGCCAAGTCGTACTAAGAGGCGGGGAACTTTCGCCAAAGTCGTACCGGTGAATGGTTGGGCAGGGATCGAAACCATGCGCTCGTTCAACACCGCCGGCCCCGTCAATCCGACCGATCACTACCTGATCCCGCCGCTGTCGAGGATCGATCCGGACGAGGTGCTCGGCCTGGTGCGGGACAAGAAGTACTTCGTGCTGCACGCGCCGCGGCAGACCGGCAAGACCTCGGCGCTGCTGGCCCTGGCCGATGTGCTGAACGAACGGGGCTACCACTGCGTGTACGTCACCGTGGAGACCGCCCGCACCGCCCGCGACGACGTGGCGCGGGCGATGCGCGTGGTCCTCGCCGCGCTGGCGCGGGCGGCGGGTTCGGACCTGGGCGACCGGTTTCTGCAAGGCGTCTGGGCGAAAACCCTCGCCGAGGTCGGGCCGGATCTGGCGTTGATCGAGGCGCTGTCGCGCTGGGCGGAGGCGGCGCCGCGGCCGCTGGTGCTGCTGATCGACGAGATCGACACCCTGGTCGGCGATTCGCTGCTGTCGGTGCTGCAGCAACTCCGCGCCGGCTACCCCGACCGCCCGGAACGCTTCCCGCAGAGCGTCGTGCTGTGCGGCCTGCGCGACGTGCGCGACTACCGCATGGGCGCCTCCGGCAGCCCGTTCAACGTCGCCGCGAAGTCGCTGCGGCTGGGGGACTTCTCGCGGCAGGAGACGCTGGCACTGCTCGGCCAGCACACCGCGGAGACCGGGCAGGCGTTCGCGCCGGAAGCGCTGGAGGCGGTGTGGACGCAGACGCGCGGCCAGCCGTGGCTGGTGAACGCGCTGGCGTACGGAGCCTGTTTCGAGAACAAGACGTTGCGCGCCGACCGTTCGCGCCCGGTCACCGCGGCCGACGTCGCCGCGGTCCGCGAGCAGCTCATCGTCAACCGGGTGACGCACCTGGACTATCTGGCGGACAAGCTGCGGGAGGAGCGCGTGCGGCGGGTGATCGAGCCGATGCTGACCGGCGCGGACCGGTACGCCTTCACGGACCGCGACGTCGGATACGCACGCGACCTGGGGCTGCTGGCGCAGGACGCGCCGGTGCGCATCGCCAACCCGATCTACGCCGAAGTGCTGCCGCGCGAACTGGCCTGGGTGGCGCAGGAGACGCTGGACCTGTCGCCGCCGCGGTACCTGCGGGCGGACGGCAGCCTCGACGCGGCGCTGCTGCTGGCGGAGTTCCAGGACTTCTTCCGGCGCCACTCCGAGCACTGGCGGAACCGCTTCGCCTACGAGGAGGCGTGGCCGCAGCTACTGCTGCAGGCGTATCTGCAGCGGGTGGTGAACGGGGGCGGGCGCATCGAGCGGGAGTATGCGCTGGGGAGCGGGCGGGTGGACCTGCTGATCGTCTGGCCGCTGGCGGACGGGATGCAGGAGTTGGTGGTGGAGTGCAAGGTGGTGCGGGAGCGCGACGGCCTCGAGAGCACGATCGACGAGGGGGTGGAGCAGACGGCGCGCTACGTGGCGCGCTGCGCGGCCGAGGCGGGGCATCTGGTGGTCATCGACCAGCGGGAGGACCGGAGCTGGGACGAGAAGACGTTCCACCACCGGCGCCGCCCGGCCCGCCCGCAAAGCGGCGCCGGCGCCGCGCCGTCAGTGGACGTGTGGGGCATGTGACGCGCTCCGGTCGTCCCGGCGTCTGCGCCGTGCGCCGGGGCGGGGCGGTTGCGCACGAGGCGGCCGGTTCACGGCGTGCGCGCCACGAAGGTGGCGCGGCGGTTCAGACGGCGCGTCTCCTCGCGCGAGTTGTCGTGCGCCGGCCGTTCCTCGCCGTAGCTGATCGTCTCCAGGCGTGCGGCCGGCACGCCGCGGTCGAGCAGGTACTGCCGGACCGCGGCGGCGCGGCGATCGCCCAGTGCCAAGTTGTATTCGTTGGTGCCGATGCTGCAGGCGTGTCCCTCGATCAGGATCCGGAGCCCCGGATTTTCCGCCATCGCCCCGACCACCTCGTCGAGCACCCGCGCGGCGCCCGGCCGCAGCGCGTGCTGGTCGAAGTCGAAGTGGACGTCCTCGAACGCGAAGTCGGGCGGCGGCGGAGGGGGGCTGACGAACACCGTGGCCGTGTCCGAAGCGGATCCGCCGCGGCCGTCCGTCACCGTCACGGCGAGCGGAACCGGGCCCTCCTGCTCCGGCGCCCGCCAGCGCGTGACGGCCCGATCGCGGGCGTCGACGAAGCTGCCCGCGGGCCCGTTCCAGCGGAGGGCGAGCGGGTCGCCGTCCGGGTCGGAAGCGTCCGCCTGCAGGAGGACTTCCTCTCCGAACCGGACCTCGCAGGGATCGCACGAGGCGCTGACGGCCGGCGGACGGTTCGCGGGCGGCGCGGGCGGCGGCGGCGCGGGCGGCGCAGGCGGTTCCGGCGCGTGCACCCGGACGCCCGGGTGGTAGCTCAACCGGAACAGGAACCCGAACCGGTCGGTGCCCGGCTGCTCCTGTGCGATCGACGCGCGGTCGACGTGGCGGGCGGCCCAGGTCAGGCCGGCGCCCACGGAGAACCCCAGGCCCTGGATCTGCGCGCCGACGACGGCGTCGAGAGGCAGACGGCCCGACGACGTGAGCCCGCTGCTGCTCCCGTCCGGCGCGGTCAGCGGATCGGTCAGTTTCGTCGTTCCCCCCAGCACTCCCCGGCCGAGCAGTTCGCCGAAGATTCGCAACCGGTCTCGAACCGGCGCGCCGACGCCGAATCCCCACTGCAGGTCGTGGGGCACGTCGATGCCGGCCGGGTCGCCGCGCAACACGAAGTCCGCGTTCGCGGCGATCTCGGCGCCGCCCAGGTTCCGGCTGAAGACGATGCCGACGGCCCCGGCGGGGGCGCCCGCCGTCGTGCCCGCGTCCTCGTCGCCGGTCGGCAGCCTGCCCCAGCCGCGCACCGCGACGGCGACGGGGGCCAAGGTCCGTTCGGTCGCCAGGTTGACCTTCGCGCCGAAGACGACGTCGCCCGTGCCGTTGCCGCTGAAAGGTCTCGTGACGAGCGGAAAGTCCGGCAGCACGCCGCCGACCGAGGAGTCGTGCGGACGAAACGACGGCCGCACGTCCCGGTCGATCCGGGTCAGGAAGGGGACCGACCCGAAGACCTCCACGCGGTCCCGGATGCCGACCGCGAAGGTTCCGGCCATCGACTGAATCGCCGAGAGGCCCTGTTCCCGGTTGAAGTTCGCAAGGTGGCCGCTGGCGGCGACCCGGCCGTCCCCGACGACCTCCGCGGTCGGCACGAACCACAGTCCGGTGTCGCCGAGGAACGTCACACCGGCCGGCCGCGTGTCCGCGCCCTGCGCGAATGCCGAACCGGCCCACAAGCTCACGATCGCGGTCAGCGCCGGCAGGCGCAGACGCCGTTTTCTTTCTGACACCAGGCTCATCCTTCGGTTTGCGGTTCTTCCCGCAAGACTGTATCGGCACGTGCGCGTCCACGGTCCAGTCCGCACCGCCGCGCAAGACCTGTATCGGCACGTGCGCGTCCACGGTCCAGTCCGCACCGCCGCGCAAGACCTGTATCGGCACGTGCGCGTCCACGGTCCAGTCCGCACCGCCGCGCGAACTGCGACTGCCCGTGATTCGGCGCAACGGTGGGCGGACGCGGTGTGTCCGGGGACGAGCCGGGTCAGTCCGCCGGCTCGGCCGTCCGCTTCCGGAACACCCACGCGATGCCGATGCACAGGACGTAGAGCGCGATCATCGGGCCCGCCATCACGGTCATGGTGACCGGATCCGGGGTGGGCGTCAGCACCGCGGCGAACACGAAGCAGAGCAGGAACGCGTACTTGAAGTTGCGGATGAGGAAGCGGGGCGACGCCACGCCCATCCGGGCCAGGAAGAAGACGACCGTCGGGAGCTGGAAGATCACCCCGCAGGCGAGCACGAGACGGACGTAGAGCGAGAACGAGTCCTGGAGCCGGGGCGTGAAGTCCACGTACTGCGTCTCTGCGCCGAAGCTGGCGAAGAAGTCCCACGCGACCCGGAAGAGCACGTAGTGTCCGAAGAGCGTGCCTCCGATGAAGAACACCGACGCGAACGCGACGAACGGGATCGCGAACTTCTTCTCGTGCGCGTACAACCCGGGCGCTATGAAGAGCCAGATCTGCGACATGACGACCGGCGTCGCCACCAGCAGGCCGGCCAGCGCGGCCATCTTGAGCCGCAGAAAGAACATCTCGGGCGCGCTGATGTAGACCAGCGTGGCGCCTTCCGGGAGGACCGCGGTCATCGGCTCCATGATGAAGTCGAAGATGGGCGTGATGAACCCGAAGCAGATCATGAAACCGACGGCGAGGGCCGAGAACGAAGCGATGAGCCGCCGCCGCAGCTCGTCGAGATGCTCGAGGAACGACATCCTGCCGCCGGCGCCGTCCTCGCCGGCGTCCTCGCCGCCGGTGTCGACGGGCGGCTGTCCGGGTCCCGACGGACCGGCGGGCGCCGGCGGGGCGGCGGGCGCCGGCGGGGTGGCCGGTGCGGTCGGCGCAGGCAACGCGGACGCCGTTGCCGCGGCCGGCGCGGGATGCGGCGGGGCGCCGGACGTCTCGACCGCCGGCGGAACGGGCGTCGTGGCCGGGCCGTCGGAAGCCGCGTCCGCCGCGGGTTCGGCAGGTGATCCGGATGCGGCGGGCGCCTCGGCCGGTGCGGACGGATCGGGCGCGGATTCTGCTGCAACCGGCGCTGGAGCCATCGCGTTCGCCAGCCGTTACGCGCCCGCGCCGGGCTCGGTCGGGTGGGCGTCCGGCGTCGGGGACGCGGCGGCCGCCGGCTTGGGCGCGGCCGTCGGCGCGGAAGGCTTGGTGGCGTCCGTCCCGGCCGTCCCCCGCGTTTCGGCCGGCGCCGGCGCGGCGGCGGAGCCGGTTTCCGAAGCGGCCGCGCGCGGAGCGCGACGCTCCTCGATCCGGATCTCCTCGTCGAGCGTGTTGCGGAGCTCGTTCGATGCGCGTTTGAACTCGCCGAGGCTCTTGCCGAGGGACCGCCCGAGCTCCGGCAACTTGCGCGGACCGAACACGATCAAGGCGATGACCAGGATGATGACCATTTCCCAGACGCCGATTGGACCGAACATGGCAATGCTCCTGGCAGTGGATCCGCGCTAACCCGTTCCGGGCATTATAGAAACGGCGGCGCCGGGCGGTCAAGCGCCGGTCTCTGTCTGGGTGCACGTCAGATTTGTGAGGGACCGCATCGGGGGTGCAGGGCAGGGCGAGATCGGCCGACAACTTCAGTAGACCGACTGTTCACTGGAGGAGTCCGACCCTGCCCGAGGAATCGATCGCCGCGCTCGAACAGCGCCGCGCCCACCTGTGCCGGCAGTTGGCCTCGATCGGCGAGATGCGTTCGGGGTCGCTGATGGCGCGTTGCCGGCGCTGCGGCAAGACCGGCTGCGGCTGCGCCCCGCCGGGGAAGGCACAGCGGGGTCCGGTGCTGTCGCTGACGCGCAAGGAGTCGGGGAAGACGGTGACCCGGATCATTCCGGCGCGGGCGGCGGAGCAAGCCTGGGCCGAGGCGGCCGAGTATCGGCGGTTCCGGCGCCTGTCGCAGGAGTTGATCGAGGCCAGCGACGCGCTGAGCGAGGCCCGGCTGCGGGCCGGGAGCGGGAGCGGAAGCGGGCGGGACCCCGCGGCGGCGGCAGCCGGCGCGGGAAAAAAGGGGGCTGCGAGAAGACGCTCGCGGGCGAAATCGACGCCGAAATCGATGCCCTGGTAAGGTCGAAGACGGCCGGCGGCCCGGATTTCGAGGCCTTCGAGCAAGCCGTCCGCCGGCGGGCGCTCGACACGGCCGCGCGGTCGGTCGAGCGCCGGCTGAACGCGGACCGCGCCGACCACCAGGATTCGACCGTGCGGTGCGCCTGCGGACGGAAGGCGCGCTACGCCGGTCGCCGTCCGAAGACGTTTCTGAGCGTGTTGGGGCCGTTGCGGCTGGAACGCGCCTGCTACCACTGTGACGCCTGCCGCACGGGCATCTGTCCGCGCGACCGGGCGTTGGGTCCGGAAGGCACTTCGCTGTCGCCCGCCACCACGCGGATGGTGGGGGCGGCGGCGGCCGAGGTCAGCTTCGACAAGGCGGGCGAACTGGTGGGGGCGTGCGCCGGGGTGCGGGTCGAGACCAAACAGGTCGAGCGCACGGCCGAAGCCTTGGGACGCCGGGTCGCTGCCGACGAACGCACCGTGACCGAGCCGGCGCCCGCCCCCGCGCCGACGATGTACCTGGGGCTGGACGGTACCGGCGTGCCGGTGCGCCCCTCCGAGGTCGAGGGCCGTCCCGGAAAGCAGCCGGACGGCTCGGCCAGGACCCGCGAGGTCAGGCTGGTCACCGTCCGGACGGCCGAATCGCGCGACAAACGGGGCCGGCCCGTGCGCGACCCCGGATCGGTCAGCTACAACGCCGCCGTCGAGAGCGCGGCCGGCCGCGACACCGACCCGCGGCCGTCCCCGTTCTCGCAACGGGTGTATCGCGAGGCGCAACGGCGCGGCTTCGACGCCGCCGAACGCCGCGTCGTCCTCGCCGACGGCGCCCCCTGGATCTGGAATCCGGCCGGCGAGCAGTTTCCAGGCGCCACCGAAATCGTCGACGTCTACCATGCCAGGCAGCATCTGTCCGACGTGGCCAAGACCCTCTACGGCCCCGGCACCGACCGCGCCGACGCCTGGGCCAGGCAGCGGAAGGACGAGTTGGACGCCGGACGGCTGCGCGCGATCGTGGCCGAACTGCGGTCCCACACCGAGACCACCGACGCCGCGCGCCGGTGCCTCGACTACGTGGTGCGCAACCGCCGCCGGATGCGCTGTCCGCGGTTCCGCGCCCAAGGCCTGTGCGTCTCTTCGGGCGTGGTCGAGGCCGGCTGCAAGCAGGTCGTCGGCGCACGGTTGAAGCGCGCCGGCATGCGCCGGACCGTCGCCGGCGCCAACGCCATCATCGCCCTGCGCTGCTGCCGGCTCAGTGGCCGCTTCAAGGACTTCTGGGAGCGACGAGTCGCCAGAGCCGCCTGACGGTCCTCACAAATCTGACGTGCACCCTCTCCGTCTCGGCCGCGTCGACCTCGGCGGCGACGACGGAGGGGATCATCGGACCATCCCGACGTCGGTCCGTGGAAAATCGTTCCCCTTCGAGAGCAGTGGTTCGCCCGTCTGACGAGCGAGCGCGTAGACGAAGCAGTCGCCATAGTTCAGCGCCGCGGGGTGCCGCCCCTTCCCGAAGTCGCTGAACGCCTGCCGTGCGATCCGCGCCTGTGCGAGGTCCACCGGCATGACTTCGATACCGGCGGTCTCGATGAGCCGATCCAGATAGCGAAGACCCTCCGCGCCCCAGCGTGATTCGACGACCATCGACGCCTCCACCAGCGTGGCCGCCGACATGCGTCGGACCGCCGCGGCCTCGATTTCGTCAACCAGCGCCTGACGGTCGGGCTCGTTCCCGAGTACGGCGAGGAACACCGACGTATCGATGACCATCAGCGCGGCAGACCGTTCTCGTCGTACCCGATGATCTCGTCCGCCGGGCGCGTGTCGAGCACCGGCCGTCGGGCGCAACGCAACGCGATGGCGTTGAGCTCGTCGGCCAGCGTCCGCCCCGATCGCTCGCGCCGCAATCGGTCCAGCCGATCTCGAAGAGCGTCGGTAACCGCCTCGGTCTTGGTCTGACCGGTCAGCCTTGCCAACTCGGCCGCCAGTTGTTCGGTCCGTGGATTCCGCAAGTTGAGCGCCATCTCCTGCTCCATATGTAGATGACTATGCCACAGTGTAGCTGTTTTCCCGGAGCAACAGGGAGACCGGCGGCTACGTTGGTGCGAACGACTCCCGAAGTCGTTGCTGCGCAACGGCTTGTCTGGTAGGATCGCGCGCATGCGACCTGTGAAGTCTCGAGCGGTCGGGGTGGGCGCCATCGTCCTGTCGGCCATCGCGGGCGGGCTGTTCGGCGGCCAGGTGCTGGCGCGCCAGGATTCGATGGCCCGGCAGTACGACGCGTTCGCGTCGGCGCTCGCCGCGATCGAAGCCAACTACGTCGACGAGGTCGACGCCGAGCAGCTCGTGTCGCGGGCCATCGGCGGCATGCTGCAGACGCTGGATCCGCATTCGAACTTCATGGACGCCCGGCAGTACGCCCGCCTGCGGGAGCGGCAGGAGGGGCGCTACTACGGGCTCGGAATCCAGATCAGCGTCATCGACGGCGGCATCACGGTCAACCGCATCTTCGAGGGGTCGCCCGCCTACCGGCGCGGGATCCGGCGCGGCGACGTCATCGCGCGCATCGAGGGCGAAAACGCGATCGGGATGAGCAGCGACGAGGCGGTTCGTCTGCTGCGGGGGCCGCGCGGCAGCGCGGTCAACGTCTCCATGCGCCGCGACGGGTACGAGGAGCTGATCGACCTGCGCGTCGAGCGGGACGAAATCAGCATCGCGACCGTCGAAGCGGCGTTCCTGATCGACGAAGCGACCGGCTACGTGCGCCTCCGCGACTTCTCGGAGACGAGCAACGAGGAGCTGTCGCGGGCGCTCGCGGCGCTCAGCGGCGAGGGGGCCGCGCGGTTCCTGCTCGATCTGCGCGGCAATCCCGGCGGACCCCTCGATCAGGCCATCAAGGTCTCGAACCAGTTCCTGTCCCGCGGAGACATGATCGTCTACACGCGCGGCCGCATCGCCAACTCCGACCAGGATTACCACGCGCGCGACACCGGCGGCTACACCGACCAGCCGCTCGTCGTGCTCGTCAACCGCAACAGCGCGAGCGCGTCGGAGATCGTGGCGGGCGCCGTCCAGGACCACGACCGCGGGCTGGTCGTCGGAGAGACCACTTTCGGCAAGGCGCTCGTGCAGTCCATCTACCGGGTGAGCCACGGCGCGGGCCTTGCGCTGACCACCGCCCGCTACTTCACGCCGAGCGGCCGGATGATCCAGCGGCCGTGGGACACCGCCTTCGACGAGTACCTGACCTACTCCCTGCGCGAGCCGGAGACGCCGGTTCGCGCGCCGGCCGACCGCAAGTACACCAACGCCGGCCGCGCGGTCTACAGCGGGGGCGGCGTCGAGCCGGATCACTTCTTCACGGGGCCGATCGAGGGTTTCGACCCGTCCCGCTTCGGGCGGCTGCTGGCGGCGCGGCGGGATTTCGTCTCCTTCGCCCAGCGGTTCGTCGCCGCGGGCGACACGCGGGTCACGGTCGAGGGGCGCGATCGCGAGATCGTCGACCGGGGTTTCGTCATCGACGCGGCGATGCTCGACCGGTTCAAGGCGCACGTCCGGTCGCGGGGGCTGACCATCGACGAGGAGGCATTCGAGGCCGACGTCGACTTCATCCGCGCGATGATTCACTACGAGGTGGACAAGGATCTGTTCGGCGAGATCGAAGCGCGGCGCAATCTGTTCGGGCGCGACCCGCAGGCGCAGCACGCGCTGACGTTCTTCGACGAAGCGGCCGTGCTGCTGCGCCTGTCCGCGGCGCCGCGCGCCGTCGCGTCCCGGTAGGGTCCGCGTGCTGCGCCCGCGCCGCGCTTGCCGCCCGGTGCGGGTGCTGCTACACTTGCGGCGCAACGTCCCGGCGGCCGGGACCGCGAAGGCGGCCGGCCGGCAAACGTTCCTGACCCGGCGTTGAGCGTTCCCAGCCGCTCGACAGGTGATGGTGGAAAGACCAGTGAACCTGTCTGTGCGGCTGTTTTCGCGTACTCCTCCCCAAGGGGTTCGGCGGTCCTGATGCGACTCAATCATCTCGAAATCGCCGGGTTCAAGAGCTTCGCCGAACGCGCCGCCCTGGCCTTCGACGACGGCGTGACCGCCATCGTCGGGCCGAACGGGTGCGGCAAGAGCAACGTCATCGACGCGATCACGTGGGTGCTGGGTGAGCAGAGCGCGCGCAGCCTGCGGGGCGAGCGGATGGAGGACGTCATCTTCAGCGGGAGCGACGGCCGGCGTCCGACGTCGGCCGCCGAGGTCCGCATCCAGCTCTCCGCGGTGACGGCCGCTCTGACGAACGGCGGCCACGGGCTGCCCGTCGAGGCCGCTCCGATCCGGCCGTCGAACGGCAACGGACACGCCGGCAACGGGCACGCCGGCAACGGGCACGCCACCGAGCAGACGACCGTCATCGACGTGGACGGCAACGGGCACGCCGGCAACGGGCACGCCGGGCCGGCCGGCGCGGGGACGTCCCCGCCGGCGGCGGCGCAGACCGCCGCGGCGGCTGCGCCCGACCCGCCGCGCTGCGACGAGGAGGAAGACGCCGGCCTCGCCGGGCCGGCCATTGCGCCCGACCCGCCGCGTTGCGACGAGAAGGAAGACCTCGCGGGGCCGATCGTCAGCCGCGACGTCGAAGTGGCCCGCCGGCTGTACCGCTCCGGCGAAAGCGAGTACCTCATCGACGGACGGGTCTGCCGGCTCCGCGACATCCAGGATCTCCTGATGGACTCGGGACTCGGGGTCAAGGCCTACGCGGTCATCGAGCAGGGCCGGATCGGCCAGATCCTGGGTGCCCGGCCCGCCGAGCGGCGGCTACTGCTGGAAGAGGCGGCGGGGGTCACGAAGTACAAGGCGCGGCGCCGCACCGCGGAGCTGAAGCTCGAGGCCGCGCAGCAGAACCTGACGCGCGTCGACGACATCGTCTTCGAGGTGGAGAAACAGCGCAGCGCGCTCAAGCGGCAGGCCGCCAAGGCCCGCCGCTACCGCCGGCTGCGCGACGAGTTGCGCCGGTGGCAGAAGGTCCGTTTCGCGCGCCGGAGCCGGGTGCTCGGGGCCGCCATCGACACCGCGAAGCGGCGCCTGGACGAGGCGCGGGCGGGCGAGCGGGGAGCCGCCGCCGCGCTGGCCGGGCTGGAGAGCGATCGCGAGCGCCTGCGGATCGAGCTGGCGGAGGCCGACCGGAAGGCGACCACGATCCGCGAGACGGCGCATCGCCGCGAGCTGGAGATCGAGCGAAGCCAGCAGCAGATCGATTTCGGCAGGCAACGCGCCGCCGAGCTCGCGGCGGCGCTGGAGCAGGGGGCTGCCGCGCTCGTGTCCCTCGAGGCGCGCCGCGATCCGGTGCACGAAGAGCTGGCGGCGCAGCGGGAGGCGCACCGCCGGTGCGTCGTCGAGCGCGATGCGACGCTCGCGCGGCAGCAGGACGCCGAGCGGGCCCTGGCCGAGGGGCAGGGGGCGATCGAGGGGCGGGAGGGCGACGTCGAGGCCGCCCGTAGCGAAATGTTCGCGGCGGTCAACGCGGCGACGGCGCTGCAGAACGTCATCGACAACGCCGCCGCCGAGCATCGCCGCCTCGCCGAGGCCGCGTCGAGACTCGATGCCGAGGCCGCGGACCTCGGCGCCGAGATCGAACGGACCCGGCGGGAGCGTGCGGAGGCGGAGGCCGAGCGCGCGCGCGGGCGCGAGCGTCTGGAGGCGGCGCGGGCCGGCCGGACCGGACAGGCCGCGGAGCTCGAGTCGGCACGCGCCGCCGTCGAATCCCGGACGCGGGATCTGAGGGCGCGCGAGCAGCAGGTCGCGGTGATGCGGGCCCGCCTGGAGTCGCTCCGGGAGCTGGAGGCGGGGCGGGCGGCCTACGGAGACGCGGCGCGGGAGATCCTGGCGGCCGGCGGCGAGGTCGCCCACCACGGATCGGTGGCCGACCACCTGGAGGTCGAGCGGAGCGACGAGTGCGCCGTCGAGGCGTGTCTTGCGGACCTCCTGCAGGAGGTCGTGGTGCCGTCGCGCGGCGATGCGCTGGCCGGCGTCGCGTTGGCGGCCTCCGGCGACAAGGGGCGTTGCGGCTTTCTCGTCGCCGGCGAAACGCCCGCCGCCGACGTCGCCCCGCCGCATGCCGCGCTACGGGCGCTGGCGGACGTCGTGAAGGTGTCCGGCGCCGGCGCGCCCACGGTGCGGGGGTTGCTGCGGCAGCGGTGGATCGCTCCGTCCCTCGAAGAGGCGCTGGCGGCGGCCCGGACGACCGACGACCCGATCGCGACGCCGGAAGGCGTCGTGGTTCGCGGACCGGACCGGCTCGCGGGCGGCGGCGGGCAGGGCGCCGGCGGATTGCTCGGTCCGAAACGGGAGATGAAGGCGCTGCGTGAACGGATCGCCGCGGACGGCGAGGCGGTCGAGAAGCTCGGCCGCGAGATCGCGGAGGGCAGGGCCGACGCGGCGCGGATGGAGCAGGTGCTCGGCGTGCTGCAGGCCGACGAGCATGCCCTCGAGAAGCAGCTCGTCGGGCTCGACGTGCAGTTGGCGCGGCGCGACGACGAGCGGACGCGGATTGCCGACAGGCGGAGTCTGGTCGAGACCGAGCGCGCCCGGTTGCAGGAAGAGCGGGCCGCCCTCGAGGCGCGCGAGGCGGAGGCGCGCGAGGCGGTCGCGCGCCTGGAGGAGGAGCAGCAGTCGGCCGACGAGCGGTTCATGGAGGCGGAGCGCCGTCTGCACGAAGCGCGCGAATCGGTCGACTCGCTCGTTCGCGACGCGGCCTCGGCGCGAGCGCGGCAGGCGACGATGGCCGAGCGCGCCGCCGCGCTCGCGTCCGACGTGCGGCGGCTGGAAGAGCAGGCGAACGAGCTGCGGGAGCAGATTGCGCGCTGTGAAGCCGGGAACGAGCGCGCCGCCGCCGATCGCCGCCGGACGCTGGACGAGCTGGCCGGCGCGGAGCAGGCGCTCGACGCCGGCGTCAAGGCCGTCGATGCGTTGCGCGGACAGATCGCGCAGGTCGACGAGCAGGTGGCGAAGCTGCGGGAACGGATTGCGTCCCGGGACGAGGCGGTGCGCGCGGCCCGGCGGACGCTGGAGAGCGCGCGCGCCGAGGTGGGCAGGCAGGAGGTTGCGCTGGCCACGGCCGACGCCGACCTGGCGCATCTGGCCGAGTCGTGCGCGGCCGCGCTGCAGGCGAGTCTGGACGACGTCCGGGTCGAGGTGGACGCTCTCGAGGCAGACGGCCCGCTCGAACCCGACCCGGCTCTCGTCGGAGGGCCGGCGCGGGCGGCGGAGGCCGCCACGGACGACGAGGCGGCGGCCGAGGAAGCGGGGCCCGGCGAGCAGTCCGCCGACGCGGGCGGCGGTGCGGAACCCGCGGGCGGCGAAGCCGGCGGCGCGGGGACGCCCGGGACGCAGCCGGTCGACGCCGACGCCATCGTCGATCTGCTCGGCGCGAAGGTCGAGCGTCTCGGGGCCGTCAACATGATGGCCATCGACCAGTTCGACGAACTCGAGCAACGGCACGCCTTCCTGACCGCCCAGCGGCAGGATCTGATCGATTCGATTGCGTCCACCGGCGACGCCGTCAAGCGGATCGACGCGACGACCCGCGCGCGCTTCCAGGAGGCGTTCACCGCCGTCAACGAGCACTTCCAGTTGACGTTCGAGACGCTGTTCGGCGGCGGGCGGGCCGCGCTGGTGCTGCTCGACGAATCGGACGTGCTGGAGAGCGGCATCGACATCGCCGCCCAGCCCCCGGGCAAGCGGCTCCAGAGCATCCAGCTTCTGTCCGGCGGCGAGAAGGCGCTGGCGGCGATGGCGTTGATGTTCGCCATCTTCAAGTACCGGCCGAGCCCGTTCTGCCTGCTGGACGAGATCGACGCGCCGCTCGATGACGCCAACATCGGACGCTTCGTGGACATGCTGCGCGGGTTGCAGGACCGCACGCAGTTCGTTCTGGTCACACACAACCGCAAGACGATGGAGATCGCGGATCGCCTCTACGGCATCACGATGGAAGAGCCGGGCGTGTCCCGGCTGATCTCCGTCAGCATGGCGCAGCCAGTCGGGTGAACGAAGGCAAGGCGGCTCGTTTCCACCGGCTCCGGCGCCGCAGCCGGCAACTCGCGTTCGCCGCGCGGGCCGTCGTCCTGCTCGCCGCCGCCGGCTGGGGGCGTCAGGCCGGCGTCGACGCGTCGCTCGCCGTGCCGGCGCTGCCGGACGCCGTCGGGCTCGTGCTCGGGGCCGGCCTGTTCGCCGCGGCGCTCGGTCTCTTCCTGGAACTGGCGGCTTTTCCGTTCGTCCTCCACGCGGACTTCGTGCTGGAACGCCGCTTCGGGCTCCTGCGGCAGTCGCTCGGCGGCTGGCTGGCCGGCCAGGCGCAGGCCGTCGTCATGCGGGCGGCCGGCTGGTCGGCGGCCGCGGCCGCCGTCTACGCCGCGATCGGCATCTGGCCCGACCGGTGGTGGCTGGTCGCCGGCGCCGGCTGCCTCGTGGTCGGCGCGGCGCAGGCGAGTCTGGCTTCCAGCGTGGCGGCGCGGCGCACGAAGCCGTTGCAGCGGCCGGCGTTGCGGGCGCGCCTCGAGGCGCTGACGCGCCGCGCCGGCGCGCCGGTCATCGCGATCCACGAATGGCGGGTCGGGCGCACCACGGACACCGCGAACGCGGCGGTGGTCGGCATCGGCCCGTCCCGGCGGATCCTCGTCTCCGACACGTTGCTGGAGGACTACAGCGACGAGGAGATCGAGGTGATCATCGCCCACGAGATCGGGCACCACGTGCACCGGGACGTGTGGCAGACCATCGTCTGCACCTCCGCGGTGTCGCTGGCGGCGTTCTGGACGGCTGACGCCGTGCTGACGGCCGGTGCCGGGCCGGCCGCGGCGCTGCTGCCGCCGATCGGCGTCGATGGGCCGTGGAGCATGGCCAGCGTGCCGCTGCTGGCGCTGGCCTACGCGGGGGTCACGATCGCGGCGGCGCCGATCGTCAACCTGCTGTCACGCTGGCACGAGCGCCGGGCCGACCGCTACGCGCTCCGCGTGACCGGCAATCCCGAAGCGTTCGTGTCCGGACTGCGCCGGGTGGGCGCGCAGTACCTGGCCGAGGAACACCCGTCGCGGATCGTCGAGTGGCTGTTCCACTCGCACCCCTCGCTGGCCACGCGCATGGCGCGCGCCCGCGCCGCGGCGTCCAAGGGATAGCCCGCGCACCCCCCTCGCTGGCGCTTGCCCGCGCCGCGGCGTCCAAGGGATAGCCAGCCCGTCGGCGCTCCTCGCTGGGCCCAGGCGCATGGCGCCCACGCGCGGCGTCCAGGGGACAGCCCGTCGGCGCCCACGCCGCGGCGGGCGGGATCAACGGCGCGCCGGTTCGCGGTTGCCGCCGCGCGGGCGCGGCGGGCGGGAGGCTCCCCCCGGCGCGCCGCCCCGGCCGCCCGGACGGCGGGCGGGCTGGCCGTCGCTCTTGCCGCCGTTGTCGGCGGCGCCGCCCGGCAGCAGCGCCTTGCGGCTCAGCCGGACCTTGCCGGAGGGATCGACGTTGATCACCTTGACCGGCACCTGATCGCCCTCGGTCAGCTCGTCGCGCACCTCGTTGACGCGGTGGTGGGCGATTTCGGAGACGTGGAGCAGGCCGTCGATGCCGGGCAGAATCTCCACGAACGCGCCGAAGTCGGTGATGCGCTGGACCTTTCCGAGGTACGTCTTGTTCAGCTCGGGGCTCGCGGTCAGTTCCTCGATGATGGCGATCGCCTTCTGCGCCGCCGTTTCGTCCGCCGACGCGACGTTGACCCGGCCGTCGTCCTCGACGTCGATCTTCACGCCGGTCCGGTCGATGATGCTCCGGATGGTCTTGCCGCCCGGTCCGATCACGTCGCGGATCTTTTCCACCGGAATCCGGATCGTCACGATGCGCGGCGCGTGCGTGGAGATGGACTCGCGCGGCGTGGCGATCGTCACGCCCATCTTCTCCAGGATGTGGAGCCGGCCGGCGCGCGCCTGATCGAGCGCCTCCCGCATGATCTCCGCGGTGATCCCGGAGACCTTGATGTCCATCTGCAGCGCGGTGATGCCCTCGGCGGTGCCGGCGACCTTGAAGTCCATGTCGCCGTAATGGTCCTCGGCGCCGGCGATGTCCGACAGGACGGCGTGGCGGCCGCTCTCTTCGTCGAGGATCAGGCCCATCGCGATGCCGGCCACCGGCCGTTTCATGGGGACGCCGGCGTCCATCAGCGCGAGCGCGCCGCCGCAGACGCTGGCCATCGAGGACGAGCCGTTGGACTCCAGGATGTCGGAGACCACGCGCAACGTGTAGGGGAACTCCTCCTCGCTCGGGATCATCGGCGCGAGGCTGCGTTCCGCCAGGTGGCCGTGCCCGATCTCGCGCCGGCCGGGGCCGCGCAGGAACTTGACCTCGCCCACCGAGAACGGCGGGAAGTTGTAGTGCAGCATGAACCGCTTCCAGGTCTCCCCGTCGACCGCCTCGATCTTCTGCTGATCGTCCGCCGTGCCCAGCGTCGCGGAGACGAGCGCCTGGGTCTCGCCGCGCGTGAACACCGCCGACCCGTGCGTGCGCGGCAGGATCCCCACTTCCGACGAGATCTCGCGGACCTGATCGAACGCCCGTCCGTCGAGACGGCGTCCGCGGCCGAGGACCTCGTCGCGCAGCACCTGCTCCTTCAGGTCCTTGAAGGCCTGCCTGGCGTCGGCGCGCCGCTCCGGATCGTCCTCGGGAATCGACGCCAGCAGGTCGTCGAGCACGCGGTCGACCCGGGCGTAGCTGGCGAGCTTGTCCTTGACGCGCATGGCGTCGGCGAGCGGCGCCTGCGCCTGCGCCGCGACCTCCCGGCGGACGCCCGCGTCCACTTCCCGGGCCGCCACGTCGATCTTCGGCTTGCCGTCGGCCGACGCCAGCTCCTCGATGGCGCCGATGACGTCCCGGATGGCGGCGTGGCCGGTCTCGAGGGCGCCCAGCATGACGTCCTCGCGCACTTCCCGGGCGCCCGCCTCCACCATGACGATCGCGTCGCGGCTGCCGGCGACGACCAGATCGAGGTCGCTCCGCCTGCGTTCCGGGTACGTCGGGTTGACGACGAACTCGCCGTCCAGCCGGCCGACGCGGACCGCGGCGATGGGACGCGCGACCGGAATGGGCGAGACGGCGAGCGCGGCCGACGCGCCGGTCAGGGCGAGCACGTCGGAGTCGTTCTCGGCGTCGGCCGAGAGAAGCAGCGCGATGATCTGCGTCTCCCGCGTCCAGCCGGCGGGGAACAACGGCCGGAACGGGCGGTCGATGAGACGGCTCGTCAGCACTTCCTTCTCGGTCGGCTTGCCTTCGCGCTTGAAGAACCCGCCCGGAATCCGGCCCGAGGCGTACGCGTACTCCCGGTAGTCGACGGTGAGCGGCAGAAAGTCGATGCCCTCGCGGGCGCTCGGGGCGGCGCAGGCGGTGACGATGACGAACGTGTCGCCGTAGCGGACGGTGACCGCTCCGTCCGCCTGCTTGGCCAGCTTGCCGGTTTCCAGCGTGAGGGTGGACCGACCGACGTTCACCTGGGCGGTGCGCATGGGGATGGGCTCCAGTTTCTCGGGACGAACGACGTCCCGGCGCGTTGCGCGGAGAGGCAGGTGACGGCCCGCGGAGGACCGCTGTTTCGTCTCGCGCCTACTTGCGGATGCCGAGCCGCTTGATCAGATCCGCGTAGCGCTCGGTATCCTTGCCTTTGAGGTAGTCGAGGAGACGGCGGCGCCGGCCGACGAGCTGCAGCAGACCACGACGGGAATGGTGATCCTTGGCGTGGGTCTTGAAGTGTTCCGTCAGATACGTGATGCGTTCGCTGAGAATCGCAATCTGCACCTGCGGAGAGCCCGTATCGCTGTCGTGCAGGCGATACGAGCCGATCAGTTCGGTCTTCCGCTCCTTGGCCAGCGCCACGTGCGACTACCTCTCTACTCTTGCTTTCTCGACACTTTGTGCAACGAGCGATCCTACACCAGAACGATCGTCGGGTGCAAAAGCCGTCCGGCGCCGGCCTTCGCGACGGCGATCAGCACGCCCTCCCGGTCGTAGAGCTTCACGATCTCCGCGCCGTCCGGCGCCGGACGGGGAAGGCGCCCGGCGCTGGACGAAACGACGTCGGCGGCGGTCAGGTCGTTGCCGTGCCGCGCCCGCCGCGCGCCGTGGTCGGTCAGCGTCAGGCGCGGGACCTCCGGCAACAGCTCCGCCAGCGGCACCATCCGGCCGCCGACGGCGGGCCCGCCCGCCGCGACCTCCTCCAGCGAAACCGCGCCGCGCAGGTCGAACGCCCCGTTGCGCTCCCTGCGCAGCGTCTCCAGGCACGCTCCGCAGCCGAGCGCCGCGCCGAGGTCGTGGGCGAACGCGCGCATGTAGAAGCCGGGATCGCAGGTCACCCGGCACCGCACCCGCGTGTCGTCGACCGCCAGCACCTCGACCGCGTGCGCGGTCACCGCGACCGGCTCGAGCGCGACCGGCTGGTTCCTGCGCGCGAGCCGGTATGCGCGGACGCCGCGGATCTTCTTGGCCGAGAACGGCGGGGGACGTTGCGGCAGGGTCCCGACGAACGCCTGCGCCGCCTGCTCGACGGCCGTCCGGTCCGGGGCGTTCGCCATGCCGCCGCCCGTCCGCTCCCGCGCGTCGGCGACGATCGTGCCCGTGGCGTCGTACGTGTCGGTGGAGACTCCGAGCAGGATGCTCCCTTCGTAGGTCTTGCGCCCGGCCGAAAGGAGGGACGCCAGCCGGGTGGCGCGCCCCACCACGAGCGGCAGCACGCCGGTGGCGAGCGGGTCGAGGGTGCCGACGTGTCCGACGCGCCGGACGCCCAGCGCCCGGCGGGCGTGCGCCACGACGTCGTGCGACGTCGGGCCCGCCGGCTTGTCGACGACCAGCACTCCGTCCATGTCAGGATGCGGATCCGGCCGCCGCGCGCGTCCCGGTGCGCTCGACGGCGGCGGCGGCGCGGGCGAGCAGGCGCGGCTCGTCGCCGGGCGCCGGCCCTTCGAGCGTGCAGCCGGACGCGTTGCGATGGCCGCCCCCGCCGAACGCCGCGGCGACCGCGCGGACGTCGACGCGCCCCTTCGACCGCAGGCTCACCCGGACCTTGCCGTCCTGCGCCCGGAGCAGGATCGCCGCCTCGACGCCGCGGGCGGCCAGCGGCAGGTTCACCACCCCCTCCAGGTCGTCCGGCGGGCAGCCGGTCTCCCGCAGCAGTGCTTCGTCGATGCGCAGGACGGCGACGCGGCCGCCCGCCTCCAGGCGCATCTCGTTCAGCAGCCGGCCCGTCAGCCGGAGCTTGCCGAGCGAGCTGTTCTGGTAGATCGCGGCCGCCAGGGCCGCGGTGTCGACGCCGCAGGCGGCCACGTTCCGGCAGGTCTCGAACGTGCGGGCGGTGATGTTGGCGTGCCGGAACGAACCGGTGTCGGTGAGGATGCCGGCGTACAGCGCGGCCCCGATGTCCGGCGTCAGCGCGACGCCGAGCGCCGCGACCAGGTCGTGCACCATCTCCGCGCACGCCGCGGCGCTCGGGTCGAACCAGTTGAGCGCGCCGTACATCGTGTTTCCGGCGTGGTGATCGACGTTGATGACGGGCTGGCGGTCCAGCCCGCCGACTTCCGTGCGCTCGAGCGTGCCGCATTCCAGCACGACCGCCGCGTCGAAGCCGCCGGCGGCGGTCCCGGCCACCTCGATGCGGTCCGCGCCCGGGAGGGCGCGCAGGTACGGGGGCGGGGGATCGCGGTTGACGATGCGGACGGTCTTGCCCAGCGAGTCCAGGGCGTGGGCGAGAGCCAACTGCGAGCCGATCGAGTCGCCGTCCGGCCGGACGTGCGAGGAAAGCACGAACCGTTCGCCGGCGCGCAGCGCGCCGGCGATGCGGGCGAGCGGATCATGCGCCATCGCCGTCTTCCCGAGAGCCGGCCCCGGCGGCCGCGGGGGCGCCGGCCGCGCCGCCGGTCTCCCGGCGCTCGCGTTCGATTTCGTCGAACAGGTGGGCGATCCGGTCCTGCTTCTCGGCGGAATCGTCGTACAGGAACCGGATCTCGGGCACCTGCCGGAGCTGCAGGCGCTGCCCGATTTCGCGCCGCAGGTACGGTTGCGCGCGGCGCAGTCCGCGGGCCGCGCCGCGGCGGTCGCCGCCGGCGGGCAGGGTGTAGCGGACGCGGGCGAGCTGGCGGTCGCCGGTCATCGTGACGGCGGTGATCGTCACGCCGAGCAGGCCGGGATCGCGAACGGTCCGTGCGAGCAGCGTCGAGAGCTCCGTGCGGAGGCGTTCCGCCACGCGCCGGGTCCGGGTGCCGTGCGCCATGTCGTGTCCGGCCGGTCCGTCAGCCCAACCACTGCAGGTCGGTCGCCGCCACGAGGCCGGGGTCGCGCCGCTCGATCTCCGTGACGACCCCGTCGAGCACGCGGTCCACGTGGTCCCGGTGCGACGCGACCGCCGCGCAGCCGAGGCGCGCGCGCTGGTGGACGTCGAGGTGGCCGATCTCGGCCACCGAGACGTTGAGCTTCCGGACCCGGTCCTTGACGCTCGCCAGAATGCGCCGCTTGTCCTTCAGCGAACGCGCGCCGGGCATGTGGAGGTCGACGGTCAGCAATCCGACGGCAGGCATTCGATCCGGCGGCGCTCGACGAACCGCCCTCGTCAGACGGTCGCGACCACCTTCTCCACGGTGAACGACTCGACGACGTCGCCGGCCTTCAGATCGGCGAAGCGTTCGAACGCCAGGCCGCACTCCATGCCGCTCCGCACCTCGTTGACGTCGTCCTTGAAGCGCCGCAGCGAGCCGATGCGCCCCTCGTGGACCACGACGCCGTCGCGCACGAGCCGGGCCCGGGCGTCGCCGGCGCGCGTGACGACCCCCTCGGTGACCATGCAACCGGCCGCCGTGCCGAACTTCGGGATCTTGAAGAGCTGCCGAATCTCGGCGGCCCCCAGCCGGACCTCCTTCGTGGTCGGATCGAGCAGTCCGGCCAGCGCCTTCTTCAACTCGTCGGTGACGTCGTAGATCACCGAATGGAGGCGGACGTCCACCCCCTCGCGCTCGGCGACGCCGCTGGCGTTGCGGTCGGGACGCACGTTGAATCCGACGATGATCGCGTTGGAGGTCGAGGCGAGCAGCACGTCCCATTCGCTGATCGCCCCGACGCCGGTGTGGATGATGCGGGTCTTGACGCGCTCGTCGCCCAGCTTGCCGAGCGAGTCGGCCAGCACCTCCGCCGAGCCCTGCACGTCCGCCTTGATGATGATCGGCAGTTCCTTGGCTTCGCCTTCCGACAACTGCTGCTGCAGCGACTCCAGGGTCAGACGCTGGCCGCGTCCGCCGAGCGCCTTCTCCTTCGCCTGGTTCTGCCGCAGCACCGCGATCTGGCGCGCCTTGGCGGCGTCGGTCACGGCCTGGAAGGCGTCGCCGGGCTGCGGCAGCCCGGTCAGCCCGAGCACTTCCACCGGACTGGCGGGACCGGCCTCGCCGATCTTCTGCAGCCGGTCGTCCAGCAGCGCCCGCACGCGCCCGACCACCACGCCAGCGATGAAGTTGTCGCCGACGCGCAACGTGCCGTCCTGCACCAGGATCGTGGCGACCGGTCCGCGGCCGCGGTCCACCTTGGCCTCCAGCACCGTGCCGGTCGCGGCCCGCTTGGGATTCGCCTTCTGTTCCTCGAGCTCGGTGACGAGCAGGATCATCTCCAGCAACCCGTCCAGGTTGTCCCGCTTCTTCGCCGAGACCGGCACGGTCACCGTCGACCCGCCCCAGTCCTCGGGGGTCAGCCCGCGTTCCGCCAGCTCCTTCCGGACGCGGTCGAGGTTGGCGTCGGCCTTGTCGATCTTGTTGATCGCCACGATGATCGGGACGCTGGCCGCCCGCGCGTGGTCGATCGCTTCCTGCGTCTGGGGCATCACGCCGTCGTCGGCGGCCACGACCAGGACGACCACGTCGGTCACCTGGGCGCCGCGGGCCCGCATCAGCGTGAACGCCTCGTGGCCCGGGGTATCGAGGAAGACGATCTTGCGGCCGTTGACCGCCACCGAGTACGCGCCGATGTGCTGCGTGATGCCGCCCGCTTCCCCCTCCGCCACCTTCGCCTCGCGGATGGCGTCGAGCAGGGTCGTCTTCCCGTGGTCGACGTGGCCCATGACCGTGACCACCGGGGCGCGGACGATCAGGTCGTCGGGCTTCGCCTCCTCGGCCTCGATGACGACCATCTCCTCCTCGAACGTCCGCATCTTCACGTCCGCCCCGAACTCGCGGGCGATGGTCGTCGCCGTCTCCGAGTCGAGCGTCGTGTTGATGGTCATCATCACGCGCCGTTCGATCAGCTTCTTCAGGACGTCCTTCGGCTTGACCTCGAGGCGCTCCGCCAGATCCTTGACGGTCATGCCCTCGGCCAGCGTGATGGTGCGCGTGACCGGGGGCGGCGGCGGCGGCGTGGCCGGAGTCTGCGTGCGCGTCCGCCGGTACTGCGCGCGCCGCCCGCCCGGGCGGTGGTGCGGCCGCGGGGGCGGACGGTAGCCGACCGCCGGCCGGGGCGGCAGCGGACGCACCAGGGGCGGGCGCACCGGCTGGGACGGCAGCGGGCGCGGTCCGCCGAGCGGCGGCCGCGCGGGCGCGCCGGCCGGCCCCGCCGGCGCGCCCGGCTGAACCGGCCGTACGGGCGTCCTGGCCGCCGCCGGCGCGGCCGGGCGCGGCTTCGCCGGCTTCGGTTCCTCGATGCGCAGGCGCAGCCGCGGAGGCGCCACCCGTCCGGTCGGGCGCAACACGAGCCCCGAACCGGGGCGCCGGGCCGGGGTCGCGGGCGACGCGGGCGCGGCGGCACGGGGCGGCGCGGCGGGGCGGACAGGCGCGGCGGCACGGGGCGGCACGGCGGGGCGGACAGACGCGGCGGCACGGGGCGGCACGGCGGGGCGGACAGGCGCGGCGGCACGCGGCGGCGCGGCGGGCGCGGTCCCTGCCGGTCCGGCCGCCGCCGGTGACGGTGGCGGCGTCGTCGCGGTCGGCGGCGGCTCCACTCGGGCGACCGGCCCGGCGGCGGCGCCGCTCGTTGCCCCGGCCGGTGGCGGCGTCGCCGCGGCCGGCGGCGTCCTCGGCTCCGCGCGGGCGACCGGCCCGGCGGCGGCGCCGCTCGTTGCCCCGGCCGGTGGCGGCGTCGCCGTGGCCGGCGGCGTCCTCGGCTCCGCGCGGGCGACCGGCCCGGCGGCGGCCGTTGCCCCGGCCGGTGGCGGCGTCGCCGCGGCCGGCGGTGTCCTCGGCTCCACTCGGGCGACCGGCCCGGCGGCGGCCGTTGCCCCGGCCGGTGGCGGCGGCGGCGCGGCCGGCGGTGTCCTCGGCTCCACTCGGGCGGCCGGCCCGGCGGCGGCGTGGCCCGTTGCCCCGGCCGCCCGCGCAGGTCCGCCTTCCGCCTGGCTGCGAGGCGGATCGACCCTGGCGGCGGGCCGGGCCGCCTCGACTTGCACGCTGGGCGGCTCGATCCTCGCGGCCGGCGGCTCCGCGACCTGCGCGCGGGGCGGTTCGATCCCCGCGGCCGGCGGCTCCGCGACCTGCGCGCGGGGCGGTTCGATCCCCGCAGGCGGCGGCTCTGCGACCTGCGCGCCGGACGGCTCGGTCCTTGCGGGCAGCGTCTCTGCGACCTGCGCGCCGGACGGCCCGGCCTGCACGGGCAGGGGTTGTTCGACCTGCGTGCGGGGCGGCTGGACGCCTGCGCGCGGCGGCTCGGCTTGCGCGCCCGGGGCCGCTTCGACTTGCGCGCGCACCGGTTCGACCTCGCCGCGCGACGCTTCCGCGACTTGCGCGGGCGGTTCTTCCACCCGGATGCGGGGCGTTTCGACCCGCAGCCGCGGCGCGCCCTCGACCCGCAGCCGCGGCTCCGGGCGGACGACCCGCGGCGGCGGGGCCGCGGATGCGGTCCGGACCGCCGTGGAGGCTTCGGCTGCCGCGGGGGCGCCGGCAACCGGCGCGCGCGCGGCCGGGACCGGCGGCGGCGGCGCGGTGTCGGCCGGCGGTGTCCGCGCCGCCTCGGCCGCCGCCGCGGCGCCGGCGTCCGCCGCCGCGGCCGCCGCCCGCGCCGTCTTGGCGGACTTCACCAGCCGCGGCGGACCCAGCCTGGGCGCCGCCGGGGCGGCCGGCTCCGGCGGGTTCGCGCGTTTGGAGGCCGCCCGCTGCGAGAAGAGCGCTCCGGGCGGCAGGGCGACGTTCCGCTTGCGGGCGACCCGCTCGGCGAACTGCCGGGCCACGATCTCCTCGACGGTGCTCGATGCGCTCTTGGCCTCGATCCCGTGCTGCGTACGCAGCAACCGGACGACTTCCTGGCTCGGGATGCCGAGGACCTCGGCAATCTTGTAGATGCGAATCGTGCCCACGGGCGCTCTCATTCCGCTGTCGGGGTCTTGCCGGGCGCGTCGCCCGGCGCGGCGTCGGCCGGCGCCGTCGGTCCGGCCTCGGCGGCGTCACTCGTTCCGCCCGGCGCGGCGGTCGTCTGCGCGTCCGGTCCGGCTTCGTCGGCGTCACTCGTTTCGACCGGTACGTCCGCCGCCTCGGCTGCCCGCGCGGCGTCGGCCGGCGCGTCCGGTCCGGCTTCGTCGGCGTTACTCGTTTCGACCGCCGCCTCGGCCGCCTCGGCTGCCCGCGCGGCGTCGGCCGGCGCGTCCGGTCCGGCTTCGTCGGCGTCACTCGTTTCGACCGGTACGTCCGCCGCCTCGGCTGCCCGCGCGGCGTCGGCCGGCGCGTCCGGTCCGGCTTCGTCGGCGTCACCCGTTTCGACCGGTACGTCCGCCGCCGCGGCCGCCGGCGCGTCGGTCGCGTCCGGTCCGGTCTCGTCGGCGTCACTCGTTTCGACCGCCGCCTCGGCCGCCCGCGCGGCGGCGTCGACCTGTTCCCGCACGGCCGCCTGCAGGCCGCGGGCCGTCGTCTCGTCCACGTCCGCCACCGCCGCCAGCTCCGCCGCCGCGACCTCGAGCAGCCGGTCGGCCGTGTCGAGCCCCGCCTCGCTCAGCCGCAGGAGCTGCGACTCGTCGAGCCCGGGCAGCGTGAGCGTGCCGGCCTCCTCGCCCTCCTCCAGCTCGTCGAACCGGGCTTCCACCTCGCGCCGTTTCTCTTCCTCGCTCTTGATGTCGATCTTCCAGCCGGTCAGCTTGGCCGCCAGCCGGACGTTCTGGCCCTTCTTGCCGATCGCCAGCGAAAGCTGCCGATCTTCCACGACCACCTCGACGATCGGCTCTTCGGCCTCGACGACGGTCACCCGCTGCACCCTGGCCGGGCTGATGGCGTTGGTCACGAAGACCACCGGGTCTTCCGACCATTCGACGATGTCGATCTTCTCGCCGCGCAGCTCGCGGATGATCGCCTGCACCCGCGTGCCCTTCATGCCGACGCAGGCGCCGATCGGATCGACGTCGCGCTCGCGGGAGTGGACGGCGACCTTGGCCCGGTCCCCGGCCTCGCGGACGGCGCCGCGGATGGTGACCGTCCCGTCGTAGATCTCCGGCACCTCCTGCTCGAACATCTTGATCAGCAGCGCGGGGTCGGTGCGCGACAGGATGATCTGCGGCCCCTTCGTGTTCTTGTTGACCTCGCGGATGACCGCGCGGATGCGGTCGCCGGTGGTGTAGTTCTCGGCGCGCGACTGTTCCCGCCGCGGCAGCAGCGCCTCCACCCGCTCGGCGTCCACGACGATGTCGCCGTTCTCGAAGCGCTTGACGGTGCCGTTGATCACCTCGTCGACCCGGTCGCTGTACAGCGCGTAGACGTTGTCGCGTTCGGCCTCGCGCACCTTCTGGAAGATCACCTGCTTGGCGGTCTGCGCCGCGATGCGGGTCGGCACCGTGGGCTTCGGGAACTCGATCTCCATGTCGACTTCCGCCTCGTCGCCGTACAGCTCCTGCGCCTCGGCGAGCGAGATCTCCGTCAGCGGATCCTCCACCTCCTCGACGATCTGGCGCACCGCGAACAGGTCGACCTGGCCCGTCTCCGGGTTGAACCGGGTCCGCAGGTTCTCGGTCGACTTGTAGTGCTTGCGCGACGCGGTCAGCACCGCGTCCTCGATGGCGGCGACGATGACGTTCGGCTCGACGCCCTTCTCCTTGGCCAGCGTCTCGATCGTCTGTTGCAGCGGATTGCTCATCACCTGCTCTCGCGCTCCCGCCCGCGCGACGAATTCACGGCTCCACTTCCAGTCTGGCCCGCGTCACCAGCGCCCACGGAATGCGGTGGACGCGCCGGCCGGCGCGCACCACCACGACGCGGGACGGCGCTTCCGGCGTCCCGCCGCCGGCCGGCTCGACGCCCGCGATCCGCCCGCGGAGGAACCGCTGCCCGTCGACCGCCTCCGACGTCACGAAGCGGGCGAGCCGGCCCCGGAAACGCCGGCAGTCGCCCGGGTGCCGCAACGGGCGGTCGAGGCCCGGCGACGACACCTCCAGGGTGTACGGATGCTCGAAGTCGAATTCGACGTCGAGCACCACGCTCACGTCCGTGCTCACCCGCTGGCAGTCGTCCAGGGTGACCGGCTCGCCCTCGGCGCCGCCGTCCTCACCGGCCGCGGGCGCCGGCCGGTCGATGACGATTCGCAGCAGCCAGCCCGCCGACTCGCGCCGGAGCTGCACGTCGAAGACGTCGAGCCCGAAATCGCGGGCGACCCGCTCCGCGATGGACCGGACCTGCGCAACCCGGCCCGGACCGGGCTTCATCCTGCGTTGCTCCGCCCCTGCCGGACGACTGCGCCCTGAAACACAAAGAAGTGGGCGAAACGCCCACTTCCTGCGGGACTGCGCCTCTCGCAGCCGGAAAGTATATCACGGAAGCCGGCCGGGGGCGGGCCGGAAGCCGGCCGGGGCGGGAGACCGTGCGCGCGGCCTCGCCGCGCCGCCGCGGGCGCTTCGTCCGGCCTGCGTCCCGCGCGCCGGGCGGGGGAGACCACGGGGGAAGCCACGCGGCGGCGCCGGCGCGGCCGGGAACGGAACCGGCGCGCGGCCGCCGGCCGCAGGGGACGGGCGCGGGGGGCGGGCTCCTGCCCGGCTCCGCGGCGGCGACAGCACGCCCAATCCAGATCCTCGGCGGGGACGGGCGCGGGGGGCGGGCTTCCTGCCCGCCCCCCTTCGAGGCGGCTACTCGTAGACGATGACGGTTCGTTCGCAGGTGGCGCTCCAGGTGCGCGCCTTGCGGGCGTAATACTGAATGCTGTTCGGAAAGGTGTTCTGGTTGGAGCTGTATTCCCACTCGTCGCTGCCGGTGCTGACGCTGGTGGCGCGCTCGTAGCCCTGGGCGGCGTCGGTGCAATGCGTTTCGGCGGCGGTTTCGGCCGCGGCCTGCCACTGAGCGGCGTTGAAGTCCCTGTTGAAATAGTTCCGGGCCACTATTTGGGCCTGGTTGACGTTGTTCACCGGGGGGGCGCCGAGCGCGGTGGAAAACGGCGTCCGTACCCGGTTGCCGGCGCTGTGGGGAACGAGGAGCGTCTCGGTCGCCTCCCTGCCAACCGTGACGTCGAACTCGACCCTGGCCCCCGCTCTCAGGAAGACGACCTGAATGGTGGCCGTCCCGGGCCCGACCGGCGTGACCCGCACTCGCGGGTTGTTCGTCATCTCGACGGTGGCGACGGTCACGTCGGAAGACGTCGGCCGGTAATCGTCGCCGTCGGTGCCCTCGGTATCCTTGAACAGTTCTCTCACGTCAACGACGTCCACCTGACTGCGGCCCACCACCAAGCCGCCGGCGGCGGCGATCGTCGAGTCGACGGTGTTCTGCACCGCCGCCGACTCCGCGGCCGGCTCCGGCTCCGGCTCGGGCGGGAAGAACCTCGGGGTGGCCGCGTCGTCGCACGGCGCGTTCCGCCATCCGTCCTGCCTGTCGTCCGACAGTTCGGCCGCCTGCACGACGACCCATTCGTCGCAGGCGGCGAGCGGGATGGCGGGCAGCTCCAGGCGGCCGGCGAGGGTCCGCGACGCGCTCCAGATGGGGACACCGCAGGTCATTCCGGCGTGATGCGGTTCGGCGGGGCAGTACCAGACGTCGATCCGGCGCTGGCGGTACGGATGGCTGGCCCTGCGCATGCCGGCCATCTGGTCTTCGACGAGGACCAGTTCCAGCATGCCGTCCTGCCAGCTCAGTTCGAGGTCGTAGGCGTTGAAGCCGCCCGCGCGGGGCGGAGCGAGGTGGTCGAGGCCGGCCGCCGCCGGCTGGAAATCAGCGGCCGGGGCGGAGCCGGGGTACTGCTGGAGGCGGCCGCCGGCCGCCTCCGCCGGTCCCCCCCCCCCTCCGGCCGGGACCGGGCTGGGGGCGGTCGGGGCGGAGTCGCCGCCGCACGAGACGGCCGCGAGAACGCACAGTCCGACGGCGAGATGGAAAACGGCGACGATCTTCAGCATTTCCTTTCCTCCAGATCTCCTTCCAGAGTGTTTCGGTTCCCGTGCCCGGATACGACAGATGCGAGCGGCGGATCGACGGGTTCGGCGCGGCCGGCCGGGGACGACGGTCCGCGTCAGGGCGTCAGGGCGTCAGGCGCTGGAGCATGCGCGGGTACGGGATGGTCTCGCGAACGTGCTCCAGTCCGCAGAGCCACGCGACGACCCGTTCGATGCCCATTCCGAAGCCGGCGTGCGGAACGCTCCCGTACCGCCGCAGGTCCAGGTACCAGTCGAACGCCTCCCGCGGCAGCCCGTGTTCGCGGATCCGGTCGAGCAGCAGCGCGTAATCGTCCAGGCGCTCGCCGCCGCCGACGATCTCGCCGTAGCCCTCGGGGGCCAGCACGTCCACCGACAGCGACAGCTCCGGCCGCCCGGCGTCCGGCTTCATGTAGAAGGCCTTGACCGCCGCGGGGAACCGCCGCACGGCCACCGGACGGTCGAAGTGCGCGGCCAGGGCCGTCTCGTCCGCGCCGCCGAAGTCGCCGCCCCACTCGAACGGCCGGCCGAGGCCCCGCAGGATCTCGACCGCCTCGTCGTAGTCGATGCGCGGGAACGGCGGCCGGACCCGCTCGAGCGCCGCCGTGTCCCGTTCGAGTGTCTCCAGTTCGGGGCGGCGCCGCGCCAGCACCCGCTCGACCACGGCGGCGACGAGCGCCTCGGCCAGATCGGTCGCGTCGTCCAGGGTGGCCCAGGCCATCTCCGGCTCGACCATCCAGAACTCGGTCAGATGGCGCCGCGTCTTGGACTTCTCGGCGCGGAACGTCGGTCCGAAGCAGTAGACGCGCCCGAGCGCCATCGCGTTGGCTTCGTTGTAGAGCTGGCCGCTCTGCGTCAGGTACGCCGTCGCGTGGTCGAAGTACGGGACGGCGAACAGGGTGGTGGTGCCCTCGCAGGCGGCCGGCGTGAGGATGGGCGTGTCCGCCAGGATGAACCCGCGGCCGTTGAGGAAGTCGCGGACCGCGTCGACCACCTCGTGCCGCACGCGCAGGACGGCCGCCTGCCGCCGGCTGCGGATCCAGAGGTGGCGCCGGTCGAGCAGATAGTCGACCCCGTGCTCCTTGGGCGTGATCGGGTACTCGCGGGATTCGCCGACGACGGTGAGCGTCGATACTTCGATCTCGCAGCCGCCCGGGGCGCGGGCGTCCTCCCGGACGGTCCCTTCGACGATCAGCGAGGTTTCCTGGCCGAGATGGTCGGCCCGGGTGAACGTCTCGGCGCCCACCGCGGCCCGGGAGACCACCGCCTGGACGAACCCGGCGCCGTCGCGCAGGGTGAGGAAGTGGATCTTCCCGCTCGATCGCCGCCGGTGCAGCCACCCGCGGATCGCGACCTCGCGGCCGGCGTGCCGGGCGAGCGCGTCGCTGGTCGTGACGGTCGCTCCCATGCTCGCCACAGTCTACTACCCGGCGGGCTCCTCCAGCACGGAACCGAGCAGTTCGCCGAGCCGGCGCCGGTCCGGGTCGCGGCCGATCGCGTCCCGCGCGTACGAGAGCGTGCGGGGCACCGCGGCGCGGTAGCGCGGATTGCCGCGCACGGCGATCTGGTACCCGAACGTGCCCAGCGCCTTGAGGGCGCGCTGCACGGTGGCGCGGACGAAGCGCCGCCGCAGGGCCGCGCCGTCGGGCACGCCCGCGGCCGTCCGGTAGTGGGCGAGCAGGCGGTCGACCTCGGCCGCGTCCAGCTCCACGTAGGCGTCCCGCAGCAGGGACGCCAGGTCGTAGGTGTCCGGGCCCAGGCGCGCGTCCTGGAAGTCGATGACGCGCAGTCGGCCGCGGTGCAGCATGAGGTTGCGGCTGTGGAAGTCGCGGTGGCAGAGCACGCGCGGCTCGGCCGCCATGTCCGCGGCCAGCGCCCGGAACTCGGCGTCGAGGGCGCGCCGCGCCGCCGCGGCCGGCGCCTGCCGCCGGAAGCCCGCGACGAAGTGCTCGACGAAGAAGTCCAGCTCCTGCGTCAGCTTCGCGGCGTCGAACGCCAGGCCGAAGGGGCCCGCCCGCGATCCGGCGAGGCGGCGCCCTCCGCGCTGCAGCGCGGCGATGACGTCCACCGCCTCCCGGTAGCGCGCCTCGCGCTGCGCGGCGGGCAGGGCGGCGGCGGCGTCCTCCAGCATGGTGTCGCCGAGATCTTCGACGACGACGATGCCCAGCGCGGCGTCGGCGCCGTACACGGCCGGCACCGGCGCCGGCAGCCGGCGGAACAGCTCGGCGACCCGGATCAGCGGCAGCGTCCCCGGGTCGATCGGGCCGTCGTGCACGACGAGGACCCGTGACGGCGCGCCGGGGGGGACGACCCGCACGAACCGGCGGTCGGAGGCGTCTCCGGCGAGCGGGACCAGACGCGTCGCCGGGGGCAGTCCGGCCTTGCGCAGCCAGATCTTCGCGCGCGCTTCCGGGGCGCCGGGGTTCCGCGGCGGGCCGGTCATGGTCCAGCCGCCGGCAGGCCGTCGAGCGGGTGACCACCGCGTTTCCGGGCGCCGGGATTCCGCGGCGGGCCGGTCATGGTCCGGCCGCCGGCAGGCCGTCGAGCGGGTGGACCACCGCGTTTCCGACGGCGCGCCCCCCTGCCCCGGCCCCCGCGCTCCCGGCCCGCACGCAGATCCGCCGGCTGAGCGCCGTGCCGGCGGGCAGGCGCACCCCGTCGGCGACGATGCATTCGTCGAGCCGGCAGTGCGCCCCGACTTCGACGCCGTCCCAGACGACGGTGCGGGTGAGCGCGGCGGTCGGGTGGATCGCGGAGCCGGCGCCGGCCGGCGGCGTGCCGTGTCCCTCGCGCCGGGCGACGGCCGCCGAGGCGGCCAGATAGTCCGCCGGCGAGCCGACGTCGAAGAACTCGTCCTCGAACCGGCGGGCGCGGACGGTCCCGGCCCCGCCGCCGTCCGCCGCGCGCAGCAGTTCGTCGTACAGGCCGCCGACGGTCGCGGCGGGCCGGCCGGCCGGCAGGTCCGCGAAGACCGCCGCCTCGACGATCTGGACGCCGACGAAGTGGTCCGCCGGTCCGCCGCCGGCAGGCGCGAACCGGCGCACGCGCCCGTCGCCTCCCACGCGCACGCCGCCGTAGCGGTCCGGGGCCGGATGCGGCGCGACGGCGAGCGTGACCGCGGCGCCGGAACCGGCGTGGCTCGCGGCGAGCGCGCGCAGCGGGAGGGTGGTGAGGGTGTCGCCGTTGACGATGAAGAAGCGGGGGCCCAGCAGCGGCAGCGCCTGCCGGGGGCCGCCGGCCGAGCCCAGTACGGCCGGCTCCCACGAGTAGCGCACGCGCAGCCCGGCGCGCTCCCCGTGGCCCACCTCGCGCGTGATCGTCTCGGGGCGGTGGTGCAGGTTGAGGACGGCGTCGGAGACGCCCTCGGCCGCCAGCCACTCGAGGATCCGGATCACGAGCGGCCGGCCGGCGACCGGCACGGCAGGCTTCGCGCGGACGTCGGTCAGCGGACGCAGGCGCGTGCCGAGTCCGGCCGCGAGCACGAGGGCGGGGGGAAGCGGTCCGGCCATCGGCGTCGGGCGTTACTCGAAGACCATCTCGCCGGCCGGACGCCCGCGCTCCGCGCAGGCGGCTTCCCATATGCCGCGGTAGGACGCCGTGACGTAGTCGGCCGGGGTGCGGCCCAGCGCCTGCGCCAGCCGCGCGACGCCCGCCTCGCCGCCCTCGAGCTCGACGAAGACGCCGCACGGCGTCTCGTCGATGGCGACGATCGTGCCGTCCCGCTCGAATTCCTCGCGGTACTTCTGGTACCGGAAACAGACGTCGAACCCCGTCCGCCGGAGCACCCGCAACAGCGCCGCGCCGTCGCCGACGCCGGTTTCGACTTCTTCGCGGACCTTCATGACGTCGGGGCGCGGCGGCCCCTTGAAGGTGACCGTGGCGCTGCTCCCGCGGCCGGCGGCGGGCGTCTCGATGCGCACCCGCAGGGTGCAGCGGCCGGCGCGGAGCCGGCCGTCGGCCGTGTCGAGGAGCCGGTCGTCCTGCATGCGCCGGCCCCGCAACGGGGCGGCCCCGAGCGCGGCGACCGCTTCGCGGGCGGCCGCGGCCGATGCGAACGACAGCTTGACCTCGCGTTCGATCCGCTCGCCCATCGGGTTGGATTCTAGCGCGTCGCGCGCACGCGGTACGAACAGCCCGCCAGGGCCGGCGTCCCGACGTCCTTGCCGAAGATCAGCACCTTGTGGGTGCTGCCGAGTCCGCCCGGCACGAGGAGCGACTTCAGCGCCAGCCGCCGCCGGAGCGCGGCGACGCCGCCGCCCGCGGATTCCCGGGCCGCCCGTTCGACGGCCCCGAGCCCGAGCAGGAAATAGGTCTGATCGAGCACGCCGAGCGTGCGCGCGCCCCACCGCTCCGCCGTGTCGCGCACCAGGGTCAGGTCGACGTGGGCGGTGAGGTCGCACTCCCCCGGGGCGGCCAGCCACGGCGGCGGGGCGCCGCCGGCGGCGTCCGCGGCCCGGTGCCGGCGGTACGCCGCGAGGGTTCCGGCCGCGTGCGTCGCCGAGTAGAGCTCGCGCGCCTCGTGGCCGTAGTCGATCAGGAGCAGGAAGCCGCGGTCGAGCGCGTCGACCGCCTGCCGCACCCAGTCGGCCGCGGCCGGCGTCACTTCCGCCCGCCAGCCCTCTGCCAGGCGGATTCCCCGCTCGTCGACGTGCGCCCGCACGCGGGCGTCCGAGAGCGGGCCGAGGCGCTCGACGAAGCCGCCGGTCTCCGCGTCGACGTCCACGTACACTTCGCGGAGGCCGCCGGCGGTCATTTGCAGCAGATGCGGCGGCAGCGCGTCGAGCAGCTCGTTGGCGAAGACGGCGCCGCGCACCGCCGGCGGGAGGCCGGGACCGGACGACGCCAGCTTGCCGGCGTGCGGGCCGAGGACCGCGGCCTGCGCGTCCCGCGCGGCCCGGCTCCGCTCGACCAGATGCAGGTCGACGGCCGCGTAGAAGGCCGGGTCGTCCGCGGCGGCGGCGTCCAGCACGTCCCGCGCGAGCCGGCCGTCGCCGGCGGCGGCCTCGACCAGATCGAACCGCGGCGTCCGCAACAGGCGCCACGTTTCGGCGAACTGCGACGCCAGCAGCGCGCCGAACAGCGGGCCGAGGTCGACGCTGGTGAAGAAGTCGCCCGCGCGCCCCGACCGGCGGTCCGCGCGGGCGTAGTACCCCAGCTCGGGGTGGTAGAGGGCAAGCTCCGCCCAGGCGGCGAACGGCAGCGGACCCGCCGTCCGGATCCGCTCCCGGATCACCGCCTGCAGCGTCATCCCGTCCCGGCGTCCCGGCGCGCGTCCGGGCCGCTAGTCCTTCTCCACCTGCAGGAACACGCGCGTCTCGCCCCGCTGCACGAGGAGGAACGCCGTCCGGCCGGACTCGATCGCGCCGAGCTCGGCCGTCGCCTCGCCGGCCGACGCGACGTCCACGCGGTTGACGCTGAGAATGACGTCGCGGGGTTGCAGGCCGCCCGCCGCCGCGGGGCTGCCGCGCCGGACGTCCACGACGACCGCCCCGGCGGTGTCCGCCGGCACGCCCAGGCGGCGGGCCATCTGCGGCGTCAGATCCTGCAGCGTGATTCCGAAGCCCTCGCTGGTCTCTTCGGCCGCCCGGACGGTGCGGTTCTCGGCCTCGAGGTCCAGCTCGCCGATCGTGACGTCGAGGGTCAGCGGCTCTCCGTCGCGGACGACGTCGATGGACACCGTCGTGCCCGGCCGGGTGGCGACCACGCGGTTCTGGAGATCGCGGGTGTCTTCGACCGGGGCGCCGTCGTACTCCACGATGACGTCGGCGGCCTGCATGCCCGCCTCGTCCGCCGGTCCGTCCGGTTCGACCGACGAGACGACGACGCCCCGCGGCGCGTCGAGCCCGAGCACTTCGTATCCGGTGCGCGGCACGTCGCCGATGCGGATGCCGATCACGCCCCGGGTCACCTTGCCGCCGCGCAGCTCGGGGAGCAGGTCGCGCACCGTGTTGATGGGAACGGCGAACCCCACCCCCGCGTTGGCCCGGCGGTCGCTCATGATCGCGGTGTTCATGCCGATGACTTCTCCGCGGACGTTCAGGAGCGGACCGCCGGAGTTGCCGGGGTTGATCGCCGCGTCGGTCTGCAGCATTTCGTTGTAGCGCCCCACGACCTGCTGCAGCGGCCGGCCGAGGGCCGAGATGACGCCGACGGTGACCGTGTGGCTGAGGCCGAACGGCGCCCCGATGGCCATCACCCAGTCGCCGGGCGCCATCTGGCCCGAGTCGCCGAACTGCGCCACCGGCAATTCCCCGTCCGGACGCTCGACCAGCTCGAGGAGCGCGCTGTCGGTCAGCCGGTCCCGTCCGAGGACCCGCGCCTCGTAGAGCTCGTCGTCGTCGCCGAAGAACTGGATCTCGATGTCGGCGGCGTTTTCCACGACGTGGTTGTTCGTCAGGATCAGGCCCGAGCGTTCGATCACGAACCCGGTTCCGGTCGCCGCCCGGCGGGTGATTTCGTCGTCTTCGCGCGGCTCCCGGTCGGGAGCCGGCGGCTGGCCGAAGAAGCGGCGGAAGAACTCGTCGCCCCCGAACTCGTTCCCGCCGCTTTGCGGGTTCAGTTGCCGGGTCCAGATGGTGACCACCATCGCCGTCTGCGCCTCGGCGATCTCGCGGAACGTGGTCGCCGTCAGATTGCCGGAGATGGGCGCGCTGTTCGACGCCGGCGTCCGGAGCGACTGCGCCGCCGACGGCGGGGACAGGTTGAAGCGCGACGCGATCACCATTCCGAACGCCATCGCCGCCACGGCGATCAGCAGCGCGGAAACGAACGTGGTCCTCGATCTCGGCATCGGTATTTCCTCCGGCGGGGCGAGCGCCCCGCGTCCTCGTCCTCGATTCGGCCCGCCGCCGCTTCGCCGCGATCCGGCGCGGGTTCCCCCGGCGGGCGCGGGGACCGGCCGGCCGACTAGCTAGCCCAGCGGCACGATTCCGGCCTGCCGCGGGCCGGTGACGGCGGCCTCCGTTCCTCCCACGTGCACGTTGATCTCGGTCCGGACTCCGAAGTCTTCCAGATAGATGCCCGGCTCGATCGTGAAACCGGAGCCGGCGACGATCCGCCGCTCGTCGTGCGTCTCGTAGTCGTCCATGTGCGCGCCGTTGCCGTGGACCTCCTCGCCGAGGCTGTGTCCGGTGCGGTGCAGGAAGCGGTCGCCGTAGCCGGCGGCGTCGATCACCGCCCGCGCGGCGCGGTCCACCTCCCACCCGCGGACCGGCCGTCCGGCGCGCACCCGGCCGGCGACGAGCGCGACGGCGGCGTCGCGCGCCTCGCGCGCCGCCCCGAAGACGGCGGCGGCCCGCGCCGGCACGTCGGAGCCGGTGAAGCAGACCCACGTGATGTCGGCGTACACCGCGCCCGGCCGATCGAGCTTGCCCCACAGGTCGAGCAGAACGACCTGCCCGGGCCGGACGGGCCGGTGGCTCGCCGCCGTCGGCAGATAGTGCGGGTTGCCGCTGCTTTCCTGCGCCGCCACGACCGGCGGGCAGTCGGTGATCAGGCCCGCGTCCCCGAACCACTTCACCATCTCTTGCTGGACCGCGTGCTCGGTCAGCGCGCCGCCCGCCACGCGGTTCCGGATGAGCGCGAACGCGCGGTCCTTGATCGCGTAGAGCCGCTCGGACGCCGCGCGGTGGCTCGCCAGGGCCGCATCGTCCCAGACCGCTTCGAAGCGTTGCACGAGATCGCCGGACGAGACCACCTCGGCGCCGAGCGACCGGATCCGCTCCACGGTGCCGGCGTCGACTCGCGAGACGTAGGGAATCGCGCAGGCCGGCGAGTATTCCATCGCAATCCGGCGCATGCCCTGCAGCAGGCCGGCGAGCCCCGCCTCGAGCGCGGCGCGTCCCGCGTAGGTCCGCTGCTCCCCGGGCAGGTGGGCCAAGGCGTCGCGCTCGATGCCGTGGACGAGCGCCCGCGGCGCGCCGGACGCCGGCACGAGGTAGTACCAGCGCCGGGTCGTCAGCTTGGCGTTGCCGCGCAGGCCGGCCACGCCGCGCGCGATCGGATTGGAGCCGTGGAAGTCGTAGAGCAGCCAGCCGTCGAGTCCGTCCTCCCGGAGCGCATGCTGGATCGCCGACAGTTCGAATGCCATGCGTGCGTGCCTGTTGTTCGCGGGGCGCCGAACCGCGCCTCGCGAGCCTCGATCAGAGTAGGACGCCGGCGCCCGCGCCGTGGTCTGCGATGCGATCGTCGATCCGGTCGAGCCGGAGTTGGAGTGCCCGGACGACGGCCGGAAACCGGGCGCGCCGGGCCCGGCGGCGTGCGTGGAACGCGCGGCCGGAACCAGGCGGCCGCCCTCCGATCACGATGGCGGCGGCCGACGCCCCGGAACCCGGCCGGCTCCCGCCGCCGCCGCGGCCGGGAACGTCAGGATTCCTGCGCGGCCTCCGCGGTCTCTCCGCCGGCCGCTGCTTCGGCCTCGGGCATCTCCACGACGCGCAGGCAGGTGAACTTCAGCGCTTCCTCGTCCACCTCTTCTTCCATTTCGGCTTCGCCGGCCGCCTCTTCTTCCGCTTCCTCGCCTTCCTCGACCTCAGGCTGCGGAGGATCCTCGATCTCTTCCATGAGGGTCGCCTTGACGTCGCCGTTCTGGTGCGAGAACTCGTAGTTGCTGCGGTCCATCGCCGACACCCGCGGCACGCGCAGCTCGATGTCGCACACCTCGCCGACCAGGATGGGCTGGCGGCGCCGCGCCTGGTCGCCGGTCACCGTGTTGCCGTCCCGGTCGTACCAGAACTCGTCGACCTGGAACCCCGCGATGGCGTTCAGCGAGAGGTTCTTGATCCGGATCGACGTGATGTTGAAGGCCCGGTCGGCGCCGGTGCCCCGGCGGGCGGTCGGCTGCGTGTAGCCGATCTCGGCCTGCCCGCGCTGCGTCGGCACGAGCTGGATCCCGTCTGCGAGCCTCGCGGACAGACGCTCCGCCGCGGCCCTGGCCTCGGGACTGACCTCGACCACCGCGGCCTCGGCCGTGGCCGCTTCTTCTTCTTCGCCGCCGCCGCAGGCGGCCGCCGCCAGCGGCACCGCCATGACACCCAGGATCAGTGCGCGGTTCACGGATTGCATCGCATGTCCTCCCGAAAGATCGTTCGCCAAAGACGAGGGCGGAAGTATAGCAGCCCGGCGGCGGGCGCTCACATTTCTCCGTTCCAGTCCTCCGGCTCGGCGTTGGCGGAGCGGAAGACCTCCAGGTGCCACTTGCCGCCGCCCCACGGCTCGATCACCTCGGCGGCGACGACGTCGACGAGCAGCTCCGAGAACGCGCGCCCCTCCGGGTCGCCCTCCAGGTGGTAGGCCGGTTCGTCCCAGGAGAAGGTGGGGTAGAGGATCAGGCTGAGGAACAGGTCGTAGCCGTCGTCGACGACGAGCAACTGGCCGCACGGCCGCTTCCGGGTCGCGTGGTAGACGAGGTACTTCTCCGCGCTGTGCGCCCGGATGTACCGCTTGAGCGCGAACTCCTGGGCGACGACGTCCTCGACCGCCATCTTCTTGGCCCAGCAGTCCGGGCAGTACTTTTCTTCGCCGCGGGGTTCGGAGACCTCCTTGGCGCCGCAGAGGGCGCACAGGGGGCGCGCGGCCGAACGGGGAGCCATGCCGTCGATTCTAGCAGGCCGGGCGAGGTCGTCACGCCGGGGGCGCCGGGCGGAACGTGACGCACCGGGAACGCCGGCAGTTCGGCAGGCCGGGCGAGGCCGTCGCGCCGGGGAGGTTACCATTGGGCGATGCCGGTCCGTCCGCCGCACCGCGGCCTGCGCCATCTGGCGCTGCATGCGCGCGCGTTCGACGCCATGAAGCGGTTCTATGTCGAGATGCTCGGCTTCGCGGTCGAATGGGAGCCGGACGGCGACAACGTCTACCTCACTTCCGGCGCCGACAACCTGGCGCTCCACCGCGCGCCGGCCGGCGGCGGCCCGCCTGCCGGCGGCGCGGCCGGCGCGCTCGATCATCTCGGTCTCGTGGTGCGCGCGCCCGGCGACGTCGATGCGTGGGCGGACTATCTGACCGGCCGGGGCATCGCGCTCGCCGCCGGCCCCCGGACCCACCGGGACGGCGCGCGGTCGCTGTACGTCCTCGATCCGGACGGCAACCGCGTGCAGATCATCCACCACCCGCCGCTCGGCGGCGTGTAGCGCCGGCCGCTCCGGCCGGGCCGGGCCGCCGCCGACGACGTGGTGCGCTCGCGGGTGACCGCCGCCGTGTAGCGCCGGCCGCTCCGGCCGGGCCGGGCCGCCGCCGCGGGCCGCGGTTCAGCGCTCGCCCCTGGTCTCCTGCACGGCCGAGCACGGGTCCGGCGGCCGCCGCGCTCCGCGGGCCGCGGTTCAGCGCTCGCCCCACTTCAGTTTTTCCCGCAGCACCGAGAAGTAGTCGCGCGACTCGGCGCGCACCAGGCGCAGGGGGCGCGCCGAGCGTTCGACGACGACCGCGTCGCCGTCCTCGAGCGCCACGCTCAGTTGTCCGTCGAAGCTGGCGAACGCGTCGACGTGGGATCCGGCCAGCTTCGGCCGCAGGGTCACCGGTTCGCGGCCGGGGATGACGACGGAGCGGTTCGCGAGCGTGTGGGGCGCGATCGGGGTCACGGTCAGGGCGTCGACGGTCGGGTGCACGATCGGTCCGCCGGCGGCCAGGTTGTACGCCGTCGATCCGGTCGGCGTCGCCAGGATCACCCCGTCGGCGCGGCAGCTCGTGACGAGGCGCTCGCGCAGCGTGATCGACACGTCGAGGATGCCCGAATCGGCGGCGCGGCCGATCACGACGTCGTTGAGCACGGTGCGGTCCGCGACGTTCCGCCCGCCGCGCCGGACGCGGGCCCGCACCAGGAGCCGTTCGTCGACGCCGGCCCGGCCGGCCAGCACCGAGTCGAGCGCGTCGCACATCTCGGGCCGGGTGATCTCGGTGAGGAAGCCTAGGCTTCCGCAGTTGACGCCCAGGATCAGCGTGTCCGGGGCCAGCCGCGCCACCGGGTGGGCGACGCTCAGCAGGGTGCCGTCCCCGCCGAGCACCAGCAGCACGTCCGCCGCGCCCGGCAACGCGGTCCGCGAAGCGGTCGGGCAGTCGTCGAGGCGGGCGTGCCGCGCCGTCTCGGTCTCGACGACCACCGGGGCTTCCCGGCGGCGCAGCCACTCCGCCGCGTCCCGCGCGGCGGCGGCGGCGGCGGGCGCGTGCGGCCGGGCGACGATTCCGACCGTGGCGCGGGACGGGCTACGGCCGGGGGTCGGCGGCGGGGTCGCCATCGGGCTGACGGGTCGCGCGGCGGCGCAGGTGGACGAAGTACTCCCGGTTGCCGGCGGCGTCGCGCCGGGGCGCCGGCGTCGTCGAGACGTGCGCCAATCCTACCGCATCGGCCGCCGCGACCACTTCCCGGAGGACGCGCCGCCGGACCGCGGGGTCGCGGACGACGCCGCCCTTGCCCACCTCGCCGCGCGTCGCTTCGAACTGCGGCTTGACCAGCGCCACCACGTCGCCGCCGTCCGCGACGAGGGGCGGGACCGGGGGCAGGACGAGCCGCAGCGAAATGAACGAGACGTCGATCGTCGCGACGTCGACCGGGTGGAGGCCGGCCGGCAGCATCTCCCGCCGCAGACGGCGGGCGTTGATTCCTTCGAGCGGGACGACGCGCGGATCCTGCCGCAGTCTCCAGTCGAGCTGGCCCCGTCCGACGTCGAGGGCCACCACCCGCGCCGCCCCGCGCCGCAGCATCGCGTCGGTGAAGCCGCCGGTCGAGGCGCCGACGTCCAGGGCCGTCCGGCCCTGGACGGAGACGCCGAACCGATCGAGCGCGCGGGCCAGCTTGACGCCCCCGCGTCCGACGTAGGGATGGTCCGGGACGGCCAGCGCGACCCGCGCGTCGCGGGCCACGGGGGTTCCCGCCTTCGCCTGCACGACGTCGTCCACCCGCACCTGCCCCGCGAGGATGAGGCCGCGCGCCCGCGCGCGGGTGGCCGCGAGGCCGCGCGCCACGACCAGCACGTCCAGCCGGGTGCGGTCCGCCATCGGCAGGTGACGCGGGGCGCTCACCGCGTGCGGCCGAGCACCCAGTCGGCGATCTCGAACAGGCGCCCCCCGATTCCGGCCGCCTCGAGGGCCGCCTTCGCGTCGGCGGCCGAGCGGGCCGCGAGGCGCCGCGATTCGTCCAGTCCGAACCGCGCCGGATAGGTCGCCTTGCCGGCGTCGGCGTCCTTGCCGGCCGTCTTGCCGATCTCTTCCGGCGCGCCCTCCACGTCGAGGATGTCGTCGACGATCTGGAAGGCCAGGCCGAGATGCGCCGCGTAGCCGTCGACCGCCGCGGCCGCCTCGTCGGACGCGCCGCCGAGGATCGCGCCGGCCACCGCGGCGGCGCGGATGAGGGCGCCGGTCTTGCGCTCGTGCATGGCGCGCAGCCGGTCCGGCCCGAAGATCGCCGGGGTCGAACCGGTCGCCGACAGGTCCAGCACCTGCCCCCCCACCATCCCCTCGGCGCCGGCCGCGGCCGCGACGCGCTCCAGCGCGCGGAGCCGGCGGCGGCCCCGGTCGGCCGACTCGGACGGCGCACCGCGCGCCAGGATCCGGAACGCCTCGGTCAGCAGCGCGTCGCCGGCCAGGATCGCGGTCGCCTCGCCGTAGGCGACGTGCGTCGCCGGCCGCCCGCGCCGCAGCGTGTCGTCGTCCATGGCCGGCAGATCGTCGTGCGCCAGCGAGTAGGCGTGAATCAGCTCCACCGCGCAGGCGGCCGGCAGCACGTCCCGATCGTCGGCGGCTCCGCCCGGCGCCACGCTGTCGCCGGCCGCCAGCGTGAGGAGCGGCCGCAGGCGCTTGCCGCCGGGGAAGACGGCGTGGCGCATCGCGTCCGCGAGCAGCGGGGGGCAGGCCGGGGGAGCCGGGAGCAGGCGTTCGAGCGCGGCGTCGACGGCGGCGCGCCGCGTGCGCACGTACTCGTCGAATCCGGCAGGCCGCCGCGCCGCGTCAGAAGGGGACGTCATCGTCGCCGGCGCCGTCCTCGTCGCCCCGCCGGCCATGCCCGCCGCCGCGCTCCCCACCTGCCCGATGGACGTCCTCGTCGCCGGCGCCGTCCTCGTCGCCCCGCCCGCCGTCGCCTCGACGTGTCGGGGGCGTTGCCCGGAATCGGCGGTCGCCGGCGCCGTCCTCGCCGCTCCGCCCGCCGTCGGCGCCGCCGTCCGGCGCCCCGACGCGGGCGATCGCGGCCGGCGCGGGGCGCGTCTCGCCCCGTTCGGTGAGCAGCTCGACGCGGCGTTCGGCATCCTCCAGGCGCGTATGGCAGAAGCGCGACAGCTCGATGCCCCGTTCGAAGTGCCGGAGCGACTGCTCCAGCGGAAGCTGCCCGTCCTCCAGCGTCTGCACGATCGTCTCCAGCTCGGCGAGGGCGGATTCGAAGTCCTTGACGTTCGGGTCGTCCATGGTTTCGCGTTCCTTCGGCGCGCTATTCCCGCGCCGTGACGTCGCACCGCAACGCGCCGTCGTGCAGGGTGACGCGCACCGGGTCGCCGACCGCGACCTCGGACGAGCGGCGGACGACGGCGGTCCGGTCTCCGTTCCAGCAGACGGCGTACCCGCGGGCCAGCACGGCCAGCGGGCTCAGCGAGTCGAGCTTCGCCGCGGCGGCCTCGAGGCGCTGCCGGGCGGCGGCGCAACGGTCGCGCATGGCGCGCGCCAGCCGCTCGCCGCCCGCCGCCGCCCGCCGCCGGCGCGCGGCCTGGCCGTCGGTGGCCGCGCGCGCCAGGCGTTCGCCCGCGACGGCCAGCCGCGCCCGGACGCGGGCCAGGCGGGGACCGGCGTCGAGCGCCTCCAGACGCGCCCGCAACGCCGCGTGCCGCCGGGCGTGCCGCGCCAGCCCGGCCCGCGCCCGGGCCGGCAGCCGGCGGGTCAGCTCGTCGACCCGGCGTCCGCGCAGGGCGAGGCGGGTCGGAAACGAGGCCAGGCCCGGCCGGTGCCGGAGCGCCGCGACGGACGCCCGCCGCCGCTGGAGGGCGGCGCGGACGGCCGCGTCCAGCCGGCCGGCGGCCCGTTCGAGGCGCGCCGCCAGCTCCGTCTTCTGCGCCACGACCAGCTCCGCCGCCGCCGACGGGGTCGGGGCCCGCAGGTCGGCGACGAAGTCGCTGATCGTGTAGTCGGTCTGGTGTCCCACGGCCGAGATCACCGGCACCTCGAGGGCGGCGATCGTTCTGGCCAGCCGTTCGTCGTTGAACTCCCAGAGGTCTTCGAGCGATCCGCCGCCGCGGGTCAGGATCACCACGTCGACGCCCGGGACGCGCGCGATGCGGGCGAGCGCGCCGCAGACGTCCCGGGCCGCCCCTTCGCCCTGCACGCGGGTCGGTCCGACGACCAGATGCGCGTTCGGGAACCGGCGGCCGAGCACGTTCAGCACGTCGCGGAGCGCGGCGCCGTCGAGCGAGGTGACGACGCCGATCTTGCGCGGCAGCGTCGGCAGCGGGCGCTTGCGCGCGTCGTCGAACAGCCCTTCCTGCTCCAGGCGCCGGCGGAGCTGGTCGAACGCCAACTGGCGCGCGCCGAGGCCGAACGGCTCCAGGTGCTCCGCCACGAGCTGGTACTCGCCCTTCGGCTCGTACACGCTGATCCGCCCCCGCGCGACCACCCGCAGGCCGTCGGTCGGCTCGAACCGCAGGTAGCGGAACGCCGACCGGAACATCACGCCGCGGATCTGGGCGGCGCCCCCCTTCAGCGTGAAGTAGAGGTGTCCGGTGCGCCAGCGCCGGCAGTTCGACAGCTCGCCCTCGACCCAGACCGTCGGGTACGCCGACTCGAGGCGCAGCCGGATGCGCGCCGTCAGCTCCGCGACGGTGAGCACCTCGCGCCCCGGCCGCGCCCGCGGCGCCGGGGCCGAGGCCGGCGCCGCCTCGCCGAAAGGCAGTCTCGTCACCGTTCCCGTCCCGTCTTCCGGACGTTCGGCTCCCTCGCGAGCCGGCCGGCGGCGCCGCGGGACGGCCGCGTCACCGTTTCCGCTCCGGCCGCCGGTCGAGCGCGTCGATTTCTTCCGCCGACAGGTCCACCCGCTCGATCGAGCGCGCGCGGCCGGTCTCGGGGTCCGCGGCCACGACGATCGCGTTGATCCGCGGGTTGCGCGCCGCGGTCTCGAACTTCGCCGGCAGGCCGTCGAGAAAACGCTGGAGCGCGGGCCGCGTGTCGGTGCCGATGATCGAGTCGTGGGGGCCGGTCATCCCGACGTCGGTGATGTAGGCGGTGCCGTTCGGCAGGATGCGTTCGTCGGCGGTCTGCACGTGGGTGTGCGTGCCGGCGACGGCGGTCACCTCGCCGTCGAGGTGCCAGCCCATCGCCTGCTTCTCGGAGGTCGCCTCGGCGTGGAAGTCGACGAAGACGATCCGCGCGCCGTGCTCGGCGCGGACCGCGGCGATCTGTTCCCGGACCACGTGGAACGGGTTGTCGAGCGGGTTCATGAAGATGCGGCCCATCACGTTGACGACGCCGACCGCGACACCGTCCCGGATCCGCGCGCTGTAGCGGCCCCGGCCCGGCACGCCGGCCGGATAGTTCCCCGGCCGCAGCAGGCGGGGCTGGTGCGCGATGTACTGAAGCGCTTCCTTCTTGTCCCAGACGTGGTTGCCCGTCGTCATCACCTGCACGCCGTAGTCGAGCAGCGTCTCCGCGACGTCGCGGGTGACGCCCTTGCCGCCGGCCGCGTTCTCGACGTTGGCGATCACCAGGTCGACGCCGTGGCGGGCGACGAGGCGGGGCAGCGCCAGCCGCGTGATCGCGCGCCCCGGCCTGCCGACGACGTCGCCGATGAACAGGAGTGTGACCGTGTCCGCCATCCCGCGGGGAATGATCGCACAGGTTGCCGGCTCGCGGAGCCTCGCGGGGCGGCGCCGCCGGACCCCGGCCGCGCGGACGTCGATCCGGCGGCCGTTCTTCGCGTATCCTAGTGGGCATGGACGACGAGCCTGAGATTCTTGAGGATGGCGGCGGCGGCGCGGAAGGCGAAGCCGGGCAGGATCCGGCGCCGCCCATCGAGAGTCGTTTTCTCTACGTGGACGTGGCGGCGCAACGCGCCAAGCAGTTGCGGCGGGGCGCACTGCCGCGGCTCGAAGAACTGGCCGGCGATTCCGAGGCGGACGATCCGGTGCGGATGCGCCGGAAGTACGAGCGCATCGCCATGCGCGAAGTGGACCGCGGCAAGATCCGCTACGCCGTGCCGGACTCGCCGCGTACGGGGGAGTGATCGTGACGCCAGACCAGTCGATCATCGGCGGGGCCGTCCAGACCCTGATGGGGCTGGCCGTCTCCACCGGCTTTCTGCTCGCGCTGTTCGTCGGTTTCTGCGTCGTCGCCGGCTTCACGAAGTTCCGCAAGACCGGGCGCGGATCGCTCGTGGTCCGCAATCTGGCGGACCGGATGGACGGCGCGCGGGTCCGGTACCTCCCTCCCGAGGCCCGTAGCGGGCAGGTGGATCAGTTGCGGACGCCGGAGCTGCTCGAGCAGGCCGGCGAACCGGCCGAGGAACCCCCGGCTTCTCGATCCGAACCGCGTTAGTCAGGGTCGGCGCGCGGGCCGAGCGACCCACCCGCCGGCCGGGACAGGCGGTCGGCGGCGGTTCCACCCGGCGGCGGTTTCGTAGGCGTGCCCCAGCCGCAGCAGCGTCGCCTCGTCGAAGGCGCGTCCCGTCAACTGCAACCCGATCGGCAGGCCGGTTCCGGTGAAGCCGGCGGGGACGCTGATCGCCGGCAGGCCGGTCAGGTTGGCGCTCACCGTGAAGACGTCGCCCAGGTACATGGCCAGCGGATCCTGGAGGCGTTCGCCGAGCCGGAAGGCGGGAGCGGGCGTGGTCGGCGTCGCGACGACGTCGACCCCCGGTCCGGAACCGCCGTCGAAGGCAGCGCGGTAGTCGCGGCGAATCAGGCCGCGGACGCGCTGCGCCCGCCGATAGTACGCGTCGTAGTACCCGGCGCTGAGCGCGTAGGTGCCGAGCATGATGCGGCGCTTCACTTCCGGCCCGAAGCCGGCGTCGCGGGTCCGGTCGTACATCGCGGCGAGGGCGGAGCCGTCCGTCTCGCCGCCGCCTTCGGCCGCGGCGGCGCGGGCGCCGTACCGCACGCCGTCGTAGCGCGCGAGGTTGGAGCTCGCTTCCGCCGGGGCGATCAGGTAGTAGACGGGGACCGCGTACTCCGCGTGCGGCAGCTCGACGTCGACCAGGACGGCTCCGAGCGCCGCGAGCGCCGCGAGCGCCTTCTCGAACGCGGACAGCACCTCGCCGTCGATGCCCGCGTCGCCCTGTTCCAGCAGGGCGCGCGGCACCCCCACCCGCAGTCCCGCCGCCTCCCCGGTGAGCGCCGCCGCGCAGTCGCCGGCCGGCGCGTCCGCCGACGTCGCGTCGCGCGGATCGTGTCCGGCGAGCACGTCCAGCACGAGGGCCGCGTCGGCCACGGTCCGCGCCAGCGGTCCGATCTGGTCGAGCGACGAGGCGAAGGCGAGCAGTCCGTAGCGCGAGACGCGGCCGTAGGTCGGCTTCAGCCCGACGATCCCGCAGAACGCCGCCGGCTGCCGGATCGATCCGCCCGTGTCCGATCCGACGGCGACCGGCGCGAGCCCGGCCGCCACCGCCGCCGCCGCGCCGCCGCTCGATCCGCCCGGCGTGCGGTCCGGGTCCCACGGGTTGCGGCTCGGTCCGTACGCCGAATGCTCGGTCGACGAGCCCATCGCGAACTCGTCGCAGTTGGTCTTGCCGACGACGACCGCGCCGGCCTCCCGCAGGCGGAGCGCCACGGTGGCGTCGTACGGCGGCCGGAAGCCGGCGAGGATCCGCGAGGCGGCGGTCGTCGGCTGCCCCCGCGTGCAGATGACGTCCTTGACGGTGACGGGCACACCGAGCAACGGCCGGTCGCGCCACTCGTCCCGGCGCCGGTCGATCTCGGCCGCGCGGGCCAGCGCTTCGTCCCGGAACACCGCGGTGAGCGCGTTCCAGCGTTCGCCGGCCGCGATCCGGTCGAGACAGCGCCGGCACACCTCCACCGCTGACCGGCGGCCCGAGCGCACCGCGTCCCGCACGCCGGTGGCGGTTTCCGTGTCCGCCGGCTGCGCCCCGTCCGCCGTCCGCACGCCGGCTGCGGTTTCCGTGTCCGCTGGCTGCGCCCCGCCCGCCGTTCGGCCGGCTGCGGTTTCGTCATCCGCCGGCCGCGCCCCGTCCGCCATCACCCGAGCACGCGCGGCACGCGGAAGAACCCGCCCGCGTCGGAGGCGCCGTCGGCGACGCCGTCCGGCGCGTTCGCCAGGGCCGCTGCGCGGTCGAGCGACGGCAGCACGGCGTCCGGCCGCCGCGGGCAGTCGGAACCGCCGGGATGCCAGGCGTCGTCGGCCCCGCGCACGTCGACTTCCTGCAGGCGCTCCGCGTACGCCAGCACGTCGGCGAGCTGGGGCGTGAACAGATCGATTTCGTCGGGGGTGAGATCGAGATGCGCCAGCGCGGCGATCCGCTCCACGTCGGCGCGGGTGAGACGGCCGGGCATGTCTCTTCAGGGCCGCGGGCTACCCGAGCAGGCGCAACGCCGCGACCACGCCCGCGACCACCAGCCCCGCGACGGCGAGGCCGGTTCCGACGATCCACTTGACGAGCCGGAGTTCGAGTGCGGCGATCTCGGCGCGGAGGTCCGCCTTCGTCGCGCGCTCGAGGGCCTTCATCGCGCCCTCGAGCGCGGCGCGGTCCGCCTTCATCGCGCCCTCGAGGGCGGCGTGGTCCGCCTTCATCGCGCCCTCGAGGGCGGTGCGATCCGCCTTCATCGCACCCTCGAGGGCGGCGTGGTCTGCCTTCATCGCACCCTCGAGGGCCTTGATCGCACCATTGAGGACGGCGACCTCTGCGCGGAGGTCGTCCTTCGTCGCCAGCGTCCCGACGTCGACGCCGGCGGCGTCGTGCTCGGCGGCCTGTCGCACCGCGTCGGTGAGGGCGTCGGCCTGGGCGGGGGTGAAGTCGGCCGCGGTCAGCGCGCGGGCGATGGCGTGGGTGTCGAACATGCCGCCCGTCACGATAACATGCCGCGGCGCTTCACTGCTGCTGCGCCGGCGGCGAGGCGGCGCCAGCCCGAAAGGAGGACCCGACGTGCGCGCGGAACCACGCCGCGGAACGTTCGGCCGTCTGCCGGCGGCGACCCGCGTTCTCGCCGTGACGATGGCGATCGCCGCGGCGCCCGCGTCCGCGCAGCCGCCGGACGCGGCGGTCCCGCACGCGGGGGAACCGCGCGGCGCGCCGGGCGGCGACGAAATCGACCGCTTCATGAAGCGGGTGCTCGACAACCGCGCCGCCGCCTCGTGGCGGCGGCTGGGCGACTTCGTGCTGCGCGAGACCCTTACGATCGGGTTCGATGCGCCGTCCGGGTCCCGGCTCTCCGGCTTCCGGCGCGTGCGCGAGTACGAGTGGTACGTCCGCGGCGGCGTGGCGGTGCGCAGCCCCGTCCGCGTGGACGGCGTCGGCATCGACGACGCGCGGCGTCGAGACTACGAGCGGGAGTGGCTGCGCGACGAGGAGCGGCGCCGCGAGCCGCGAGCCGCGCCGGGCGAACCCGAAGCGGGCCTGCGCGGCGAGGAGCGGCGCCCGCTGCGCGGCGGGGCGGACCCCGAGCCCCTGCCCCGTCCGCATGGTGACGTCGACCGGCTCGCGGGCCGTCCGCCGCGCGGCGGGACGGACCCCGAGCCCCGCTTCGTCACCGACTTCTTCTACTTCCTGGAGTGGGGGTTCGAACCCGGCAGCTACTACTTCGCCGGCCGCGAGACGGTGGCCGGCCGCGAGACGGTGCGGATCGAGTTCTACCCGACCGGTTCTTTCTGGGAAGAGGCCGGCGAACGGATCGACTGGGGGGTCCGCAAGACCTCGCTCGTCACGCTCTGGATCGACCCCGGGATCCATCAGATCGTGAAATACGCCTTCGAAAACAGGGGGCTCGACTTCCTGCGGTTTCGATGGCTCCTGCGAGCCGACGGCCTGGAGGCGTCGATGGAGATGGCGCCGGCCGGCGGCGTCTGGATGCCGGCCCGCGTGACGCTGGCGGGGCGCGCGACGACCGCGCTCGGCGGGTACGAAGTCACGGTCACGCGGGAGTTCTTCGACTACCGGGAGGCGGAGACCGGAGCCCGGCTCGCCGTTCCCGGCGCCGGCGATCGCGAGAGGACCCGATGATCAGGACGCTTGCGGCCATGCCGTGCTCGGGCGATGCGGCACTGCCGCTATGGACGCGCGTGCGGGACCCGATGATCAGGACGCTTGCGGCCATGCCGTGCTCGGTGCTGCTCTGCCTCGGGTCCGCGGCCGACGCCGGCGCGCAGCAGTCCGCGGCGCGAGGGTGGATGGTCGGCCTGGACTTCGGCGGGTCGGTAGTCGCCTTCGAGAACGCGCCGCCCGACGCGGGCGCACTCGTGGGCGCGCGGATCGGCTACGGCCTTCACGAAAGGCTGTCGTTGTACCTGGGCATCTACGAAGCGGACGCCGACGTCCGGGAGTTCGATGCGTTCGACAAGGTGACGTTCGGCCGCTACGACCTCGGGGTGAGGCTGCATCCGGCCGCGGCCGGCCGCCGGTGGGTCCCGTTTGCCGACGTGTCCTTCACCGACCGGATCGTGAGCGACGTTCTCAGGAACGGCGAACGAAGCGCCGGTGACTTCAGCGGAGCCGTCCTGAGCCTGGGAGGCGGGCTGGCCGTCCACCTGTCGGACGCCTGGGCCCTGGACGTGAGCGCCAAGTGGGGCCGGGGAGAGTTCCAGGACCTCCGCACAGGCGACGCCGCGGCCGGCGCACACGAAGTGCTGGACGTCCAGGCCGCGGCGGTCCGGCTCACCGTCGGCGTTTCGTGGTGGCCGTAGCCGCTCCGCCGGCGCTGCGCGAGGCGTGCGGCGAGTACCGCGGGCTCCGGCGGCGGTAGCCCGCGTTCAGACGCGCGCGCCGAACGGCAGGCGGGCGTCCTGGCCGGCCACGCGCCGTTCGAGCGTGAGGAGCGCCTGCTTGACCGGCAGGCCGCCGCCGTAGCCGGTGAGCGCGCCGCCGGCGCCGATCACGCGGTGGCACGGGACGACGATGGCGAGCGGGTTGCGGCCGTTGGCGGCGCCGACCGCGCGCGCCGCCGCCGGCTTGCCGATGCGCCGCGCGAGCGCGCCGTAGGAGATGGTCTCGCCGTACGGGATGCGCCGGAGCGCTTCCCACACCCGCTGCTGGAACGCCGTGCCCTCGGGCGCGAGAGGCAGGTCGAAGGCGCGCCGCCCGCCGTCGAAGTATTCGCGCAGTTGCCGCCTGGCCGCGCGCAACGCCGCCGGCGGCGCGTCGCGTTCCTCCCGCCAGCCCGGATCGGGAGCGCGGGCCGCCGCGGCCGGCAGATCGATCCGCTCGATCCGCGCCTCGTCGCCCAGCAGGCGCAGGACGCCGATCGGCGTGTCGAAGTCATGGTACGACCTGGGCATCTCCATCCTCCGTACGTCGCGCCGCCGGACATCGAACCGCGCGCCGCGCGACGGGCGGACCCGTTCGCATGCCTCGGTGTTCAGCATCCCCGCACTATAGCGCGGCGGCGCCCGCCGTACTGGCCGTTTCCGGACCCGATGCGCTTCTTTCGATCAGTGCCCGTCCGGTGCGGCGCAGGACGCCGGCCCGCCCGGCCGGTTCCGGCCGCTGCGCCGGCGGATTGATCCTCGGCAGCCGGGGCCCGGGTTCCGCGCCCCGCCCGGTCAGCCGGTTCCGGCCGTCGCGCCCGGGCCGGGGCCGCTGCGCAGGAGCGCGCGAATCTCGGCGGCGCGCGCCGCCGCGTCGGATTCGCCGAGCGCCATCAGGCGGGCGACGTAGTCGGGCTCGAAGGTGAGCAGGCTCAGCATGTCCGGCGTCCGGACCTCGCGCGATCCGAGTCCCCGGACCAGGTGCCGGAAGACACGCGGGAGGCGCGGCTCGTACTCCGCCGCGAGGCGCGAGATGTCCACCGACGGGCGGATCACGAGCAGCTCGATCGGGCGCAGGCCGCGGCGCTTCTCGGGCGCCACGTCGCGCAGCAGCCGGTTGATCCGTTCCAGCTCCCGGGCGTCGCGGTCGAGGTCGTCGAGGAAGACCGCGTTGAGGAGCTGGCCGGCGATCTGCATGGGGGGCGGGTGGCGGCCCGTGCCGGCGTCGTCCGCCGTCCCCGCCGCCACGTAGCGTGTCGATATGGCGAGGACGCGGCTTGCGCCGAGATGCAGCGCGGGCGAGAAGGGCGCCGTGAGGCGGATGCCGCCGTCGCCGTGCCAGCCGTCCGCCAGGCGCACGGCGGGGAAGAACAGCGGCAGCGCCGACGACGCGAGCACGTGGTCGAGGGTCAGGGCCGTGTTCCGGCTGCGCCGGTCCGCGCGCTCCCATTCGCGCAGGTCCCGGCCCTGGGTCCAGACCACCGACCGCCCGGTGCCGTAGTGGCTGGTCAGGAGGGCGAGGGCCCAGAGGCGTCCCGCGTCGATGTTCTCGGCGATGCCCCCGATCGCGCCGCCGCGCATGCCGAAGGCGCCGGCCAGCGTCTCGCGCAGGGGGCTGGTGTCCACGAGGCCCCGCACCGCCGGCGCCAGCCGCCCGCCGCCCGCGAGCAGCCGGACCCCCCAGCGCGCCACGAGCCCGCCGAGCGAGGGACCGTCGGTGCGGAAGACGCGTTCGGCGGTCAGGTGGCTCCAGATCTCGTGCAGGCGGTTGACGGCCGCCATCTGCGGGCCGCGGTGCGCGGCGAGGAAGGCGGCGTTGATGGCGCCGGCGGATACGCCGGTCACGATGGGAAAGTGGGCGTCGGGGACGTGTTCGGCGACCCACCGGAGGAACCCGACCTGGTAGGCGGCGCGCGCCCCGCCGCCCGGCAGGACGATGGCCAGATCGTCGGCGCCGCGGGGCCGGCGCGCGTCGGGCGGAACGGTGGTCACGGCGCGTTCTCGGGCGGCAGGCGGTGTTCGCGCATCGTCCGTGGTGGTCGATGCGTATAGTGTCTCACGATGCCGTCGACGGTCGTTCCGGCCGCTCACGGTCCGATCGCGTTGCGCGCGGCGATCGAACGGCTGCTGGACGGCGTGTCGTTCGCCGCGTTGCGGCAGGCGTCCGACAGGCTCACGGCGGCCTACCGCGCCGGGGCGGGAACGGCTCCGCCGCTGACCACGGCGTACGAGCGGCTGGCGTATCTGGCGGCGCGGCTGCCGTCGACGTGCGCGGCCACGTGCGCCGTTCTCGGCGAGCTGCGGCGCCGGGCGCCGCGCGTGCGGGCGGAGAGCCTGCTGGAGCTCGGGGCCGGGCCGGCGCCCGGACTCTGGGCGGCCGCCCCGCATTTTTCCGCCCTGTCGCGCGCCACGCACGTCGAGATCGACGCCGGCATGGCCGGGCTCGGAAGGCGGTTGCTGGCCGCCGGCGGGTTCGGCGCAAGCGTCGAATCGACGTGGTGCGCGCGGGATCTCGGGCGGGCGCGCGGACTCGCGCCGCACGATCTGGTGCTGGCGGGGTACGTCCTCGGGGAACTGCCGGCGTCGGCTCGCGACGCGCTCGTGGACGCGGCGTGGGACCTGACCGCGTCCGCGCTGGTCATCGTCGAGCCGGGGACGCCGGCCGGCTCCGCCCGCGTGATCCGGGCGCGGACGCGGCTTCTGGAGCGCGGCGCGACCGTGGCGGCGCCCTGCCCGCACGGCGACGCGTGCCCGCTGGCGGCCGGCGACTGGTGTCACTTCGGCGCGCGCGTCAGCCGCTCCGGCCTGCAGCGGCGGCTCAAGGGCGGGTCGTTGCCCTACGAGGACGAGAAGTACGCCTACCTCGCGGTGACCCGCGGCGCCGCCGAGCCCTGTGCCGCGCGGGTGCTGCGCCGGCCCGCCGCCGGCCCGCGCCGCGTGTCGCTGCGGCTCTGCACGGCCGGGGGGCTGGGCGCCGAGCTGGTGACGCGCCGCGCGGGCGACCGCTACCGGGCCGCGCGCAAGCTCCGCTGGGGCGACGGCTGGCGGCCGTCCGCGGGGGACCGGCCCGCGCGATGACGAGCGGCCAGTGTCCCGGCCGTGCGGTTCGCGAAGGCCAGGGACAGCAGAAATACCCCGTGAACGTTGGGGAAACGCCCATCTCGAACATTTCGCGAATCCCGATTGCGGGACACTAGCCTGGATTATTCACCGGGGGTGCCGATCCGGGAGAGACACAAGGGCCTCCGCGCGGTAAAATCGCAGTGGCAACAGCCATTTTCACCACCACGGAGGCCCCTGCGTGACGACCGACACGATACCACAGACTGTCCTGTTCCCGGAACTGTTCGACAAGCCCCTCGTCGCCACCTTCGACCGCGAGCACGCCAGCTCCGACGGCGGCGCCGTTCTCCTCAAGGCGGCCGAGCGCGTGTACGGCCTCGTCAAGACGTTTGCCCGCTGTCTCGCCGACCGGCGCGACCCGGAGAAGATTCGGCACACGCTCGCGGAACTGGTCGGGCAGCGGATCTTCGGCATCGCGTGCGGTCACCCCGACGGCAACGATGCCGACGACCTGGCCGACGACCCCGTTCACAAGCTGCTGCTCGGACGGGACCCGGTGGCCGGCGCGCCGCTGGCGTCGCAACCGACGATCTCGCGGTTCGAGAACAGCCCGGGCCGCGGCGCGCTCTATCGCATGGCGCGGGAGTTGGCCGCGAGCGTCATCGAGCGACACCGGCGCCGGCTGGGGCGGCGGGTGCGGCGCATCACCATCGATCTGGACCCGACCGACGACCTGACGCATGGCGCACAACAGCTTTCGTTCTTCAACGGACACTACGGCGGCTGGTGTTATCTGCCGCTGCTCGCGTTCCTGACCTTCAACGACGAGACGGAGCAGTATCTGTGCGCGGCGGTGCTGCGGCCGGGCAATGCGGTGGCGGCCGACGGGAGCCTGGGCCTGCTGAGACGGCTGCTGCCGATGCTGCGGGCGGCGTTTCCGCGGACGTCGTTTCTCGTCCGGCTCGACGGGGGCTTTGCGACCCCGGAGGTCTTCGATTTCCTGGAGGCGGAACCGGGACTCGACTACGTGGTGGCGATGGGCAGGAACGCGGTGTTGGTGCGGCAGGCCGAATCCGCCATGGCGGCGGCCCGCGCGCAGAGCGGGGCCAGCGGCCGGACCGAGCACGTCTATACCGACACCCGCTACGCGGCCCGCACGTGGAAGCGCGAACGCCGGGTCGTGATCAAGGCCGAAGTGGTCCGGCATCCGGGCCGCGAGCCGCGGGACAATCCGCGCTTCGTCGTGACGAATCTCCCGCAGAATCCGCGCTTCGTCTACGAGAAGGTCTACTGCGCCCGCGGCGACGTCGAGAACCGGATCAAGGAGTTGCTGGACGGTCTGCAGATCGACCGCACGAGCTGCTGCCGGTTCCTGGCGAACCAGTTGCGCGTGTTGCTGACGGCTGCCGCCTACGTGCTCATGCAGGAACTGCGGCTGCGGGCGGCGCGAACCGGCTGTGCCCGCACCCAGGTGACGTGGCTGCGCAACCGGCTGCTGAAGCTCGGCGTGCACGTCGTCGGCTCCGTGCGCCGCATCGTCCTGCATCTGCCCCGGGGGACGCCGCATCTGAACGCATGGCGGCGCATCGCGCTGGCCCTCGGCGCCCGCGCCGGGTAGTCCGAAACCCGCGCAGCCCGTAGCCCGAACCGCACCGCCCGCGACGGCGGAGCCTTGCCTGAACCCGCCTGTCCGCAACCGCCGGGCCCGCGAACGACGCCTTCGATGACGGTTGCTCGCCCTCGGCGGTCCTGAATCCGTCTGTCCGCAACCGCCAGACCCGTGAAGGCTGTTCCACGCGTCGCGGCCCGCGCACCGACGCGTGTCCGAGACCCCGTTTCGTGGCCGAGCATGGCCCGTCGGGGCCTCATGCCCGACCTTCATGAATAATCCAGGCTAGCGCAGGATCCGGATGCGGTGCGCCTCGCTGTCGCCCACGTAGAGGGCGCCGGCCTCGTCGACCCAGATTCCGTGCGGCCGGTTCATCCGGCAGCGCCGCGGCTCGGGCTCCGGTCCGTCGCCCCGCTCTCCGGTGCCGAGCGCCGTCGAGATGATCCCGGTGGCGACGTGGATGCGCCGGATCACGTGGTTCTCGGTGTCGGCGACGTAGAGCGTGCCGTCCGCGGCGTACGCGAGCCCCTTCGGACCGGCCAGCGTCGCCTCGCGCGCCGGCCCGCCGTCGCCGGAGTACCCCTGCTCGCCGGTGCCCGCCACGTGGTGGATCGTCTCCCGCTCGAGGTCGATGCGGTAGATGGCGTTCCCTTCCCGCAGCGCAAGGTAGAGGTTGCCCTCGGGATCGAGCGCCATCGCGCGCGGTCCGTTCAGCGGCGTGCCGGCCAGCGGCGCGCCGTCCGGCGTCGGCGCGCGCTCGCCGGTGCCGGCGAAGGTCTCGATGCGCCCGGTCGCGAGGTCGACGCGCCGCATCCGGTGGTTGCCGATGTCGCAGATCAGCAGGCGCCCGTCGGGGGCGAACACGATGCTGTGCGGGGCGCGCAGCCGCGCCTCGCGCGCCGGCCCGCCGTCGCCGGAGAACCCGGCTTCGCCGGTGCCCGCCACCGTCGAGATGATCCCGGTCCGCATGTCGACCTTGCGGACGACGTGGTTGTCGCGCTCCACCACGTAGAGGTCCCCGCGGGCGTCGAACTGGATCTCGTGCGGCATGTTCAGCATGGCCGCGGTGGCCGGTCCGCCATCGCCGCCGTAGCCCCGTTCGCCGTTGCCGGCGATCGTGGTCGTCGTCCCCGTGGCGAGGTTCAGGCGCCGGATCATCTGGTTGTCGAGGTCGCAGAAGTACAGCGCACCGTCCGGTCCGATCACCACGCCGTAGGGGTTGTTCACCTGCGCGTCCGACAGGCCCGGCGTGCCGTCGCCGATGACCGTCGAGACTGCGCCGAAGACCTCGAAGGTCTGCTCCAGCGTCACCGCGGTCCCGGCGTTCGCGTCGCGCACCTCGGCGCGCACGAGGTACCGGCCCAGCGGATCGGCGGCCGTCAGGTCCACCTCGGCGTAGCCGACCGACAGGCCGATGGTGCCGTCCGCCGGGGCCGGCTTGTTCCGCCACAGCTCCAGGCCGGGGGTGCGGAAGAGGGGGGCGCCGTCCGGGCGGAGCACCTCGAGGTCGAACGACGCGTCGCAGGCCCGGAGGCGGTTCTCGGCGCAGCCGATGAAGAAGATGAACGGTGCGAGCGGCTCGCCGCGGCGGCCGATCCGGGTCGTGCTGATGGAGACGCCGGGGGTCCGCCGCACCCAGGCTTCGAGGAACTCCTCCGGCCGGTTCGACAGCACCAGCATGGCGCCGAAGCCGTCCCGGAGCTTGCGCCAGGACTCGTCCGGCAGCGGCCGGCCGGCGCTGTGCCACTGGCCGGCGGCGGGCGCGGCGGCGGCCGCGGCGAGGCCGGCGGTTGCGATCACGGTTGCCAGGATGCGCACGTTGGTTCTCCTTGCCGGTTTGCCGGACCACCGGTTGCCTGCGCCACCCGAACGTGTCGGCTCCGGCGCGGCAGGTGCGTTCCGTCGCGGGCGCCGGCCCCGGGGCGATGCTCAGAACGTCGCGATCGGGTTCAGCGGCGACCCCATCCCCTTCTCGATGCGGAGCGGCGCGGCCACGAAGAGGAACTCGTAGCGGCCGAGCTCGCGCGCCGTAGCGGCCAGATCGTCGAAGTCCAGGTTGTCGAAGATCCCGATGCCGAGCGCCACCAGCGCCAGCCGGTGGATCGGCAGCCGGACCTGGTCGGAGTACTCGTGCGGGAACGCGTCGTTCCACATGTCGTGGCCGATGAACGACACGCCCCGCTCCTTCAGGAAATACGCCACGTCGGAGTGGTAGCCGGCGACCCCTTCCTCGGACGGGTTCCAGGGGCCGAGCGCGGCCCGCCGCTTCCAGCGGCCGGTGTGCAGCAGGATCACGTCCCCCGGCTCGACCCGCACCCCCTGGATCCGCTCCAGCGCCTCGAGGTCGGCCGCGCGAATCGCCGTGCCCGGCTCCACCCAGCCGTTGCCGCCGTCCCGGCCCGGCAGCAGCGTCGCGTCGAACAGCACGCCGCGCGTGAAGATGCCCTCCCGTAGCGCGTGGATGCTCCCCCGCGGGCAACCGCCCGCCGCCGTGACCTCTTCGGCGGTCACCCCGTTGTAGCCCTTGCCCTCGAACATCACGTGGCAGGCGACCGAGTCGAGGTGGCTGTGGATGACCCCGTGGTAGGTGCCGGTGTACTGGTAGCGGTCGGAGGCGCCGGTCTCGCTGACGCTGACCACCTGCCGGTCGAGGTACCACGGGCCTTCGGGCGTCTCCGCCTGGATGACGTCGTGGGCGAGCGAGACGCTGCGCCCCTCGGTCACCAGCGCGGCGGCCGCCTTCCGCTTGGCCGGCGTGATGAAGTTGGCGGCGCCCAGCTCGTCGTCCGGACCCCAGCGGCCCCAGTTGGAGAGCTCCGTCATCGCATGGCGGAACTCCGCCTCGGTCGTCATCGCGGGACGGGTCTGGGAATCGGCGGTGGCGGCGGCCGAGCCGATCAGCAGGGCCGCGAAGACCGGGACGCGGCGGCGTCGCAGGACGTGGGCAAGCATGGCGCCTCCTTCGGCAAGCCGGATCGATCTCAGTCTACTCCGTTCGTTCCAGCCGATCGAAGGCGCGCGGTTCCGCCGCCCACCGACCGGTCGCTCGGCCTCGATCGCCGCAATAGAACCCCCGGGCGTGCGGAGCAGGGCAGGCGGCGCGCCTCGGAACGACCGCGGCGGATGTCTTGACGTCGGATCGTGCGGTATCTACGATGAATGGCCCGTGCGAACCACGCTGACGCTCGACGACGACCTCGCGGAGCTGCTCAGGCAGCGGGCGGCCGCGCTCGGCGTGTCGTTCAAGGAGATGGTGAACCAGGCATTGCGCGCCGGGTTGTCCAGGGAGATGACTCCGCGCGACGTCGAAGTGCCCAGGACGATTCCGCACTCCTTCGGCTTCCGTCCGGACATCGATCTCGACAAGCTGAATCAGCTCGCGGACGAGATGGAGGTCGAGGCCGCCGTCGAACCCCTCCGGCGGACCCGATGATTCTGCCGGACGTCAACGTGCTCGTGCACGCGCACAACCGCGACTCCGCCGTGCACGAGCGGGCCCGGCGCTGGTGGGATCGGTGTCTCGCGGGAACCGAGGGCGTCGGTCTCGCCTGGATCGTGATACTCGGGTTCGTTCGGATCTCGACCCATCGAAGAGCACTCCTCCGGCCGCTGCCCGTCGGCGACGTGCTCGATCGCATCGAGAGCTGGTTGCAGCTTCCGCACGTGCACGTCCCGCGGCCGTCGAACCGGCACTTCACCGGACTGCGCGCCAATCTGGAGCGCATCGGTACGGCCGGCAACATGACCACGGACGCCCATCTGGCGACGCTCGCGATGCAGCGGGGCTACGTGCTCTACACGACCGACACGGACTTCATGCGCTTTCCGAGTCTGCGGTGGGTCGACCCGTGCCGCTGATCCGGATCGCGGCGGAATCCCCATCCGTCAGAAAGCCGTTGATTCCTTCAGTTCGCAGGCCCGGTCCAGCGCCCGGTTCGCACGACGCCGCTTCTCCGGACGCCGGGCCTCGCCGGGCTTCAGCCGTAGCCGGCGACGGCGGCGAGAAACGGCGGCGCGAAGTCTTTCAGCCTGGCCGCGCCGGCCGGGTCAGCCGCCGTCGGGCGGGGCGCCGGCGATGGCGGCGAGAAACGGCGGCGCGAAGTCCTTCAGCTTGGCCGCGCCGACGCCGTGGACTTCGGCGAAGTCCTCGACGGTGCGGGGGCGCCGCCGCGCCATGTCGATGAGCGACCGGTCGGGGAAGACGACGTAGGCCGGCACCCCCCGTTCCCTGGCGAGCCGCAGGCGCAGTTCCTTCAGGACCCCCAGCAACGCCGTCTGATCGTCGGTCAGGGCCTGATCGGCCGGCACCGCGCGCGGCTTGCGCGGCTCGGCGGGCGCTTGCGCGACCGTGTCCGCGCGGTACCGGAACACGCCTTCGCCCCGCAGCAGCGCGCGGCCCTTCCCGGTGATCGCGACGCCGCCGTACCCCGCGACGTCGAGCCGCAGGATGCCGGCGGCCACCATCTGGCGGATCAGGGACAGCCACTCCGCCTTCCTGCGCGCCGCGCCGGCGCCGAAGGTGGGCAGCCGGTCGTGGCCGGCCCGTACGATCTTGTCGGTTTCCGTTCCGCGCAGGATGTCGACGACGTGCGCGGCGCCGAACCTTTGGCCGGACCGGTAGACGGCCGAAAGGACCTTCCGGGCGTCTTCGGTGCCGTCGAGCCGTTCCCCCGGTTCGAGACAGACGTCGCAGTTGCCGCAGGCCCCGGCCTGTTCTCCGAAATAGTCGAGAAGGGCGATCCGGCGGCAGTCCGGCGCCTCGCAATAGCCGAGCAGCGCGTCGAGGCGCTTGTGTTCGCGCCGCTTCCGGTCGTCGCCGGCCTCTTCGTTCTCGATGAACGTCCGGCGCATGCGGATGTCGGCGAGACCGTAGAGCATGAAGGCTTCCGCCGGTTCGCCGTCCCGGCCGGCGCGGCCGATCTCCTGGTAATAGGATTCGACGTTGCCTGGCAGATCGGCGTGGAAGACGAATCGCACGTCGGCCTTGTCGATCCCCATGCCGAAGGCGATGGTGGCGACGATCACCGCGCCCGGTTCGGTCATGAAGACGTTCTGGGCCCTTTCCCGGAGGGACTTGTCCATCCCCGCGTGGTAGGCCAGCGCCCGCACGCCGTCCGCCTCGAGCAGGGCGGCGGTCTCTTCCGTCTTCTTGCGCGACAGGCAGTAGACGATGCCGCTCTGGCCGCGGCGGCCGGCGACGAACGTCCGGAGCCGGCGTCTCCAGTCGCGCTTCAGCTCCACCGACAACCGGATGTTGGGGCGGTCGAACCCCAGGACGATCGTTTCGACCTCGCCCCCGAAGAGGCGGCGGGCGATGTCCCGGCGGGTGACGGCGTCGGCGGTCGCCGTCAGCGCCGCGATCGGGACGCGCGGGAAGAGGTCCCGCAGCCGGCCGAGGTCTTCGTACTCCGGGCGGAAGGACGGCCCCCACTGGGAGATGCAATGGGCCTCGTCGACCGCGAACAGCTTCACGGGCCGCCCGGCCAGCGCGGCCAGCATCCGGTCGGTCATGAGCCGTTCCGGCGCCAGGTAGAGCAGCCGCGTTTCGCCGGCGGTCACGCGGCGCCAGGCGGCGACGTTGTCGGCGCGGCCGCGGGACGAGTTGATGGTGTCGGCGGCGACCCCGGCGAGCCGCAGGGCGGCGACCTGATCCTGCATCAGGGCGACGAGCGGGGACACGACCACCGTGAGCCCGTCGAGCACCAGGGCCGGGACCTGGAAGCACAACGATTTCCCCGACCCCGTCGGCATCACCGTGAGCACGTGCCGGCCGGCCAGCAGCGCGCCGATGGCGGCTTCCTGCCCGGGCCGGAAGGCGTCGAACCCGAAGACGTCCTGGAGGATCCGGAGCGGCGCGATCATCGACGTCCGATTATCGGCGAATCTCGCCGGGCTTCGTCGGTCTCGGGCGCGGCGGCCGCGGGCGGCTCCGGCGGGCGGCCGCCAAGGGTCCGCGCTTCTCCCGCGCCGGCACCCTGGTCGCAACCGCCGAGGCGGTCGTCAACCACGCACCACCCGCCACCGGATTGCGTGTGTGCGCGCACACCTCGTGCGGAAAGCCTGCAAACGGCTCTTTTGGGTGGGCGACCCGAACCAGCGCACGGTGCCGTCGTCCACCGGTGGTTCGCCCTCGCCACCCACGAAGTCTTCGAGTGCCTGCACGGAACCCCAACGCCGTCACCGCTTGACTGCCCGTGGATGAAGGCGGCTCAAAATGCCACAAACAGCTCGAAAACTGGCATAAATTGCATTATATTGTTCCTATGGCACGAAGAGTCCATCCTCCCTCCGTCCAGCGCGCGCTGCGCGCGCTGGGTCGCGACCTGGGCATCGCGCGCAGGAAGCGGCGCCTGCCCGTGGCGGACTTCGCGGCGCGCATGGGCGTGTCGCAGGGCACGCTCATCCGCCTCGAGAAAGGCGAGGCCGGGGTCTCGATCGGAGCGTTGGCGATGGCGCTGCTGGCGCTGGGCGAGCTGCGGCGGATCGAGGAGATCCTGGACGTCTCGCGCGACGACACGGGCCTGATGCTCGACGTCGACAACCTGCCGCGCCGCATCCGCCGGCCGCGGCCCCGGAAACCCGCGTAGGCGCGGCCGCCATGGGCAAGACGACCCGGCGCGTGCGCGTGGCGCTCGGCGAGGCGTTGCGTCCGGTCGGCGAGATCGTGTTCGAGACCGACGGCCGCCGCGAAACGAGCATGTTCCGCTACGCGGCCGACTGGCTCGCCGATCCCGGACGCTTCGCCGTCGCCCCGACGATGCCGCTGGCCGCGGCGCCGTTCTACTCGACCGGCTCGCGGGAGCGCCGCCGCGCCGCGCTGCCGGGGCCGATTGCCGACGGCGCGCCCGATTCGTGGGGGCGCGGACTCGTCCGCAAGGCGCTGCCCGGCGTGCTCACGGAGCTGGACTACCTGCTTGCCGTCGACGACGTGACGCGACAGGGCGCGCTCCGCTACCTGGACGACGAAGGACGGCCGCTGGCGCGGACCTACCCGCCGACACCCCGTCTGGCCGCGCTCGACGAGTTGCGGCGACTGGCCGGTCTGGACTCCGCCGCGTTGAACCGGAACCCGGCGGCGCGCGCGCTGCTGCTGGGGAGCGCCGGTTCACTCGGCGGGGCGAGGCCGAAGGCGAGCGTCCGCGACGAGCGCGGCCGCCTGGCGATTGCGAAGTTCACGTCCGACGCCGACACCCTGCCCGTCGAGAAAGTCGAAGTGGCGACGCTGCGGCTCGCGCGGGCGGCCGGCGTCAACGCGGCTTCGGCGCGGGTCGAGCTCGGCGACACGGATCGTCCGGTGGCGTTGATCGAGCGGTTCGATCGCGCCGCCGGCGACCGCATCCACTACCTTTCGGCGCAGTCGTTCCTCGGCGCCGAGTCCGCCACGGGGGCTTTCTACACCGACGTCGCGGACGCCCTGCGCGCACATGCGCTCGATCCGCGGGCGCAACTGGCCGAGCTGTATCGGCGCGTGCTGTTCACGATTCTCGTGTCGAACAACGACGATCACCTGAAGAACCACGGCCTGCTGCATGCGGGCGGCGGTTTGTGGGTGCTGTCCCCGGCCTTCGACGTCAATCCCCAGCCGTACCGCCGGCGGCATCTGGAAACGGGAATCAGCGATCTCAGCGGGAACGCGGCCTCCATCGAGGCCGCGCTGGACGCCGCTCCCTTCTTCGACGTCGAACGCGACGCCGCCGTCGCCGTGCTGTCGCGCATGGTGTCCACCATCGACGAACAGTGGCGGGCGCACTGCCGGGCGGCGGGCATGAGCGCCCGGGAGATCGAGCTGTACGAACCGGCCTTCGATCACCACGAGAGCCGCATCGCGCGGCGGATGACCCGGGAGCGGTGACGGCGTGCGCCAGCGGCGACGGCATCGGCAGGCTCTTCCGTCTTCTTGCGCGACAGGCAGTAGACGATGCCGCTCTGGCCGCGGCGGCCGGCGACGAACGTCCGGAGCCGGCGTTTCCAGTCGCGCTTCAGCTCCACCGACAGCCGGATGTTGGGGCGGTCGAACCCCAGGACGATCGTTTCGACCTCGCCCCCGAAGAGGCGGCGGGCGATGTCCCGGCGGGTGACGATACCCGCCGGCGCGTGGCGCCGGTCCGGGCGGCTCCCGGGCGGCTTCCCCCGGTGACGCCCGGACGAGCGCCGGCGACGGGCGGATGTCGTATATTGACGGCATGGCGACGGGCGGGAAACCGGCGGTGCGATCTGGACGTGTCCTAGGCGTCGCCGAACCACTCGGCCGTGCCGCGCTCCCGGTGTTCTGAGCATGTCGGTCAGGCGCTTCGAGACGGCGATCAGTTTCGTCGACTGGAATGACGACGTGCTGCGCGAGGAAATCGAAGATCTCCGACTGTTCGCGGATCCGTTCGAAGAATTCAGGACGTCGCCGAATGGCGACGGGTGGACGGCGACCTTCGTGCGCAAGGGCGAGGAAATCGCGATTCGGCGCGACGCGGGCGGCGCCATCCGAACGCTGCGCGGCTCGGAGCAGCGGACATACCGCGGTCTCAAGAGCCTGCTGGTCGGCGAGGCGTTCGCCAATCTCGCCCGCCTGGCCTGGGCCCAATTGCACGCCACGAGAAAACTCGCCGACGCGACGACCGGCGAGTTGAAGGATTCCCTGCCGAACGCCGGCTGGATCGAGTGCGGCGGCGAGACGGCGGACCTGACGTTCGACGATGCCTGCGACAGACTGGAGTCCCCGGCCACCGGCCTCCGCGTCTTCGTCGTCAACGGCGCCGCCGGCGTCGGCAAGAGCCACCTCATCGAGCGCATCGTGCGGCGCCGGGCGGTGCCCGCGTCGTACACGTCGGGCGCGCCCCTGCTGCTGCACGTCGAGAGTCGGGGCAAGGTGCTCACGTCGTTGAGCGACCGCATCGCGGGCACGTTGTCGAGCCTGCGCGCCAGTTTCGTCGAGGAGGAACTGAAACCGCTGGTTCGGCGCGGCGCCGTCCAGGTGGCCATCGACGGCTTCGACGAGCTCTCCGACAGCCGGGGCTACGCGCGCGCCTGGGGAGCGTTGCGGGACTTCATCCGGGATCTCGGCGGAAAGGGCACGTGCCTGCTGGCCGGACGCGACACGATGCTCGACGTCGACACGGTTCGCGAAGGCCTGGGAAACACGGTGGATGGCGATTCCATTACGTTGCTGCACGTCGAGCATCCGCCGGCCGGCGAAGTGCGTGTCTGGTTGTCCCGGCGCGGCGCGTGGAGCGGTCGAACCCGGGAACTCGAACTCGTCGAGAAGCAGGTGGGCGAGATCGAATACCTCGGACGGCCGTTCTTCGTTTCCCAAATCGCGGATCTCGGGCCGGATCGATTTCAAGAGGCGCAGGGCGACCCGGTCGCGGACCTGATGGAAAGCATCGTCAGAAGGGAAGGGCCCAGGTTGACGGGCGAGGCGTCGGGCATCGATTCCGGACACGCATCCGATCTCTATCGCCAAGTCCTCTCGGAGACCGCGCTGATGATGATGGACGACGAGACCGACGCGGTGGACGTGGACCTGGTGGGGCTGGTGATCGAGGAAGTCTTCACGGATCAGGCCGATGTGGAGACGGTCAAGGCGCTCGCGCAACGAGCCGGCGCGCTGGCGCTCCTGGAGGAGACCGCGGGCGACGGCGGCAAGCGTTCCTTCCCGCACGAAACGGTCAGGTCGTATTTCTTCGCGCACAGCGTCTTCGAGCAGTTTCCCGAGCACGGCGCGTCGACGGGATTGCGCCGCGTGCCGTTGAGCGCCGACGACTTCCGGATGTTCAATCGTGTCGCGCGGCGCCGAACCTCCCAAGAACAGGCGCGGCTTCGCGAACGGTTGCTCGCCGGACTCCGTGGGGCGAACGGCTACGACTATCTGCGGGCGAACCTCGGCGGACTGCTGCTGGCCTCTGCGCCCCTGGCGGAGGACGGGAGATCGGAGGGAGATCCGCTCCATCTCGCGAACCTGGAATTGAGCGACGTCTGGATGGCCGACGTTCTCGGCGCACCGCGGGTGCGCATGTCGCGTTGCGACGTCCACCGCCTCGACGTCCGGGGTGCGGATCTTCGCGGCGTCCGGTTTTCGGACGTCTTCGTACACGAACTGATCGTCGACCCGTTCGTCCGGTTCGGGGAGAGCGTGCCGCGGGTCAACTCCGTCATACGCTACGACAAGTCCGAAAAACCCCGCTGGCTCGACTCCCCGTCGGAATGGCTCGCGCAGCAAGCCGCGGCGCCGGCGCCGCCGGATCGGGACGGTCCGGATCCGGACGAAAAATGGTACCTGCTGGAGAAATTCGCACGCATATCGATGCGGCAGTATGCGATACGGTCGGGTCAGGGCAACGACGATCCGGCGTCCAGGAGGATCCTGCGCTCGCCGCTCTGGCCGGGCCTGCGTGAACTTCTGTTTCGTCACGACCGGCTGGAAGTGCCTGACAATGAAGCAGCCGGACCCAAGTCCGAATGGTTCCACCTGGTCGCCGGGGCGGAGTTTCTGGACCCGACGTCCGACGTTCAGGACAGCACCAGGAAGATTCTGTCGGAACTGAAAGTCGGACCGCGGAAGGAAAACTGATGGATTCCCGTGGCGCCCGGCATGCGGCTGCGAGGCGTGCGGCCATCGAACCATCCGCCGGATCCTGACGACCCGCCTCGGTGCGGCCCCGGGGCGGCTCGTGCGGGCGGCGGCGGGTCACACTTGACTGCATCGTCCGCGAGTCGGAGAATCCAGAACATGGCGTCGATTCTGCCCATCAACGTAGCCGACCTGCTGAACGGCAGAACCGAGTCCGCCCGCCTCGAGTTCAAGGCGAGCTGGAACCCGGAAACCACCGGGCTCCAGGTCGTGAAGACGGTCTGCGCGTTCGCCAACGACTTTCAGAGCCTCGGCGGCGGTTACGTGGTCATCGGGGTCGCCGAGCCCGACTCGGCCGGCGTGAAGCGCGTGACGGGATTGAGCGCGCAGGACGTCGATGCGGCGCAGATATGGCTGCGCGGCCGTTGCCAGGGCGACGTCAAGCCCGGCTACACCCCGATCTTCTCGCCGGAAGTGGTCGAAGGACGCAACGTCCTGGTGGTTCGCGCTCCCGCCAGTCAGGACGGCCCGCATCAGGCCGTGGACAGGCGCAAGCGCGAAACGCGTTGGCGGTTCTGGATACGCATCGGCGCGGAAACGGTGGACGCCGAACGCGGCGGTCATCTGCCGGCGTTGCTGGAGAAGGCGGCGCTGCCCTGGGACAACCAGGGCGCTCAGGCCGCACGGCTGGACGACCTGCGCGAAGCGACGGTGCGGGAATATCTGCACGATGTGCGCAGCGCCCTGCGCGAGCAACCGGACGCCGCGACCGTCTATCGGCACATGGGCATTACCGTGCCCGTCAACGACCACGAAACACCGCGCAACGTCGGCTTGCTCTTTTTCTCCGACGATCCGCGGCGCTGGTTCCCCGGGGCACGGATCGTCGTCGTGCAGTTCGCGGATCAGGCCGGCGAAGTACAGGACGAGCACGTGTTTCGGGGCCCGCTGCAGGCGCAGCTTCGCGACTGCCTGCGCCATCTCGAGGGACTGTCGCAATCGCACGTGCGGAAGCAGCGGGACCAGAGCCAGGTGTGCGGATGGGTCAGCTATCCCCTGCCGGCGTTGCGCGAGGCGATCGTCAACGCGGCATACCACCGCGGTTATCGGCCGAACGTGATGGAGCCCACGAAGGTCTGCCTCCATGCGGATCGGATCGAAGTGATCAGCTATCCCGGCCCGGTGCCGGGCCTCGAACCGCACCACCTCGGCCCGGACGCATCGATACCGCCGGTCGCCGCCCGCAACCCGCGCGTCGGCGAGTTCCTCAAGTCGCTCGGCTTGGCCGAGGGATGGCGCACGGGGGTGCTCGGCATGTATCGGGCAATGGCCGAGAACGGTTCCCCGCAGCCGCGTTTCGACTTCGACCGCGGCTGGTTCAGAGCGACGCTGCCCGCGCATCCGGAGTACGCGGCGATCTCGGCGCTACAGGATGCCGCCTGTCTGCGCACCGTCGGCAGCGACGACGATGCCCTTCGGCGCATTCGGGAAGCGTGGCGCGCCAACGAGAACTCGGCCGCGCTGACGATGGAACTGATCCGCCAGTCGGCGGAACGCGACGACCTCGACGCCGCCGAGCGCGTCTTCGACCGCTTCCGAAACGCGGCGCCGGACACCGCCATCGCCAACGTGTCGAACGCCTGGGTCGAAATACTGCTGGAGCACGACCAGGTCGACGATGCGCGTCGAATCCTCAAGGACGTCGCCCGCGGCACGTCGGCGCGGGATGCCGTGGACGCGGCCATCCTGGCCCGGCGCCTTCATGAACCGCGTCTGGCGCATCGCTACTTCGAGCAGGCCGGTGATGCCGTACAGACGGATGCCCACGCCCTGCACAAGTTTGCGCAAACGAAGATGAGGCTGGCGCAGGACGCGATGAAGACCCGCCGACGTTCCTGGCAAGCCGTCAATCGACGCCTGCTCGTCGAAGCGCGGCAGCTACTGGAACGTGTGCTGCAAATGAACGCCTCCACCACGCGCCGCGCCTGGGCATGGCGCGACTTGGCGCGCGTGCTCAACTGGCTGCGCCTGCCGGCCAACGAGGTCGAGGCCGCCTTCGGGAACGCCATCGGCCTGCTGCCGGCCGAAACGCGGTTCAAGGAGGAGTTGCGGCAGTATCAGGCGCGGGCGCGAGGCCGGGCGCCTGACAGCCCGTGAGCGGGCGCGGGTCGCGGCCGGCGGGCGCGGCGACCATCGGCGAGCGCAACGAACGGTCGCTGCACCGGGCCTTGAAGGCGCGCTACGCGGGCGCGGTCGGCGCGACCGAGCGGGCCGTCGACGGCTTCGTGGCCGACGTGGTCACCGGCGACCGCATCGTCGAGGTCCATACCGGCGGCTTTGGGCCGCTCAGGCGCAAGCTGCGGCGGCTGCTGGACATGGCGCAGCGGCGGTGGCGCCGGCTGAGCGGCTCGCACCTGCTGCCTCTGGTGCGAGCCGGCGTGCGGTTCGTCGATGGCCTGCCGCAGGCGCGCGGCGGGACGGAGGGGGAGGCTCGGAAGGAAGCCGCCTGATCACTCCCGATCCACAACTTTGGACAATACCTCGGTCTCGCAGCCGGCCGAGGTCTTCGTACTCCGGGCGGAAGGACGGCTCCACTGGGAGATGCAATGGGCCTCGTCGATCGCGAACAGCTTCACGGGCCGCCCGGCCAGCGCGGCCAGCATCCGGTCGGTCATGAGCCGTTCCGGCGCCAGGTAGAGCAGCCGCGTTTCGCCGGCGATCACGCGGCGCCAGGCGGCGACGTTGTCGGCGCGGTCGCGGGACGAGTTGATGGTGTCGGCGGCGACGCCGGCGATCCGCAGGGCGGTGACCTGATCCTGCATCAGGGCGACGAGCAAGGACACGACCACCGTGAGCCCGTCGAGCACCAGGGCCGGGATCTGGAAGCACAACGATTTCCCCCGACCCCGTCGGCATCACCGTGAGCACGTGCCGGCCGGCCAGCAGCGCGCCGATGGCGGCTTCTTCCCGGTCAGTCCGACGTGAAAACGTCGATGTCCTCCTGCCGATCGAGGACGTGCCGGCACAGACGCCATTGTATTTTCAAGGCGGTCATTCGTATTTCGTGGCTCGTCTTCGATGCCAGTACGACGTTGGCAGACTCGCTTTCGGTCAATTGCTTCTTGAACTGAACGTAACGCGATGCGATTTCCTCTCCAAGCGGATTCAGATCCGGCCGCATCTTTCGAATAAAGACGATCTGCCAGTGGATCTCGTTGGAAAGCCGTGTGAAATTGGCAATCTGCTTCGGATTTTCGAGGCAGGCCGATATCAACCGGTCGATTTGATGGTTGAGATTCGACAGGTAGTCGATAGGAATGCGATCGAGTTCTCCACGGCGTCGCACGGCCTTGTGGATCCACCAGCCGACCGCAATCGTCGTGAGTGCCGTGATCAGGCTGGGAGCCAGATCGGCAAATGGCGAGCGCGATGCGCAGATCGACAGGGTGAACAAGGATCCCAGGAGCACGCCGAACATGATGGCGGGGATGAGGTCGACGTCCTTCACGTCGTTGTCCCCGATTCGGGGCCTCGCAGGTCCAGCGCGTGTTTGATGTATTCACGGATCTCGTAGTCAAGCAGCGGCTCGACGGCCGATTCGAAAACGAGAACCTTCTGAACCTCGTCGATGCCGAACTCCCGGGCGAGGCCGCCGAACGCTTCCTCGAGGAAAGACGTCGGGTAGCCGTACTTGACGCCGTCGAGCTGAACGATTACCCGGTCATCGGTCTTCCTGGCCCTTTCGAACACCGGCCGGAGGTGTTCTTCCCGAAACTCCTCGCCGGATCCGGGTCCCTTGTTCCGGTATCGCGGGCCCGGCAGTCGCGTGAATTCGGCGACGTTGAGCGTGATCATGGTTCCTCCTCTTCGTCACCGGTCCGCCACCGAAATACGGTTCCCTGCTGAGTTCCTCAGTACCCCTCCAGGACCGGGAACCGCTCGTCGTCCGGCCGCGGCTGCACGCCGAAGGCGTTGAGCGCCATCGACACCATGCGGTAGCGCGCGGCGGTGAGGGCGATGCTCATCATCTGGTGCGTGTCGTAGCGCGAGGACAGGTCGGCCCAGGTCGCGTCCGCGATCATCGAGTCGCGGAACATCTCGTTGGCGGCGTCGATGAGCGCGCGCTCGTTGGCGTTCCAGCCCGGCTGGTCGAGGCCCTGCGCGATCCAGACCGGGTCGAGGCCGTGGTCGCGGGCGCGGCCGACGCTGCCGACGTGCTTGGCCCACTCGTAGACGGAGCCGGCGTTCCAGCCGGTGCGCAGGATGAGCAGCTCCCGGTCGTGCGGCGTCAGGCGCGAGCGCTCCGGATCGAGCACGTAGCGCGGGTTCCGGTTGCGCGCCTCGACCATCGCCGGGTGGCGCAGGAACGTCCGCGAGACCCGCAGCCCGTCCCCTTCGACCGGCTCGATGCGCGGCGCCGGCAGCGGCGGCTCCTGGTCGGGGACCACGACGCGGTAGCCGACGTCGTCGACCGGCATCCGCGCCGCGGCCGGGACGCCGTCGTCCGGCTGGATCCCGAGCGAGTTGAAGAGGACGGCGTTCGTGGTGGTCCAGGCCACGGTCATGACCGCGTCGATCAGGTTGTGGGTGTCGTAGCGCTCCGCGAGCGTCTCCCACGTGCGGTCGGTGACCGCGGAGTGGCGGAACAACTGGTCCGCGAACCCGACGAGGACCGCTTCGAACGGGTCCCAGTCGTCGCCCGGACCCTCGGCGACCCGTCTCACCTCGCCGGCGGTCAGGCCGGATTCGGCCGCCCGGTCCGCGTGCGCCGCCCAGATGCCGGCGCTCTGGGTGAGCCACGCGGTGCGCAGGATCAGGATGGCGCGGTGGCGCGGCGCGAGGGTCGTCTCGTGCGCGACGTAGCGCGTGAACGGCAGCACCCGGTCGGCCAGGGCGGGCACGCGGGCCAGCGTCCGCACCACGTTGGCGGAGTGGCCGCCGCCGGCGTACCGCTCGACGGCCGCGCGCTGCCCGGCGGTCCCTTCCGCCTCCGGCAGCGGCGGCACCCGCGCCGCGGCCAGCCGCACCGCCGGCACGATGCTGCCGGGCGCCTCGGTGACGGCCCGCGCGGGCTCGATGCGGAGCAGGGCGCCGTCGTCCTCCTCCGTCAGGACGTACAGGTAGCCGTCCGGCCCCTGCTGCACGTCGCGCACCCGCTGCTTCAGCTCCGTCAGCAGCCACTCGCGGCGGATCTCCTGCCCCTGCCGGTTGAAGACGATCCGCTCGATGTGGCCGGTGTGCTGCATCCGGCCCACCATCATCGAGCCGACGAAGAGGTTGCCGCGCCAGGCGGGGAAGTGCTCGCCGGTGTAGAACGTCAGGCCCGACGGCGCGATCGAGGGCCACCAGATGACCTGCGGGCCGGTGAACTCCGGCCGCCACGGCGTGTCGGTGATCGGCCGGCCGCCGTAGGTGCGGCTGTAGGAGGCGAGGGGCCAGCCGTAGTTCGCGCCCGGCCGGATGACGTTGGCTTCGTCGCCCCCCTGCACGCCGTGCTCGGTCGCCCACAGTGCGCCGGTGTCCGGATGAAAGGCGAGGCCGATCTGGTTCCGGTGGCCCAGCGTCCAGATCTCCGGGTGGTAGTCCGGGTCGCCGGCGAAAGGGTTGTCGGCGGGCGCGGTGCCGTCGTCGTTGAGCCGCAGCAGCTTCCCGAAGTGGGTGCCCGGATCCTGGGCGTACTCGCCGGTGCCGGCGAACTCGAACGCGCCGCCGACGGTCATGAACAGCTTGCCGTCCGGCCCCCAGATCAGCCGCGACGCGGCGATGCCGCCCCCCCAGCCGTCGGCGACGAAGAGGTCGCGCGTCTCGGTCAGCGCCCCGGCGCCGGCGTCGAGGCGTCCGCGCGCCAGGGCCACGGTCGCTCCCTGCCGCCCGCCGCGCTCCTCCGCCTTCGAATAGGTGAGGTAGACGAGGGTGTCGTCGTCGGGATGGACCGCCACGTCCATCAGTCCCGCGAGGCGCACCCCGGTGAAGACCTCCGGCACCCCGGGGACGTCCTCGTCGAGGAGCTGCCCGTTGCGGATGACCCGCAGTGTGCCCCGGTCCCGCTCGGTCACCAGGACGTCGCCGTTGCGGCGGAACGCCATCCCCCACGGATGGTCGAGCCCGGTCACGATCGGCACCACGCGGATGCGCGGCTGCTCGGCGGTGTGGAGCACCACCGGCCGGTCCGGCGGCGGCAGGCCGGGCACGCCCCGTAGCGCGGAGGCGCCGGCGCGGTTCTGGGCGCCGGCCGGGGTCTGGAGCAGCGCGGCGCAGGCGGTGACGAGGGCGGCGCAGAGCGCGGTGCGGAACGGCGTCGTGCGGGTCATGGGTCCCTCCCCGTGGCGTGCCGACAACTCTACCGGAAGCGGCGGCGGGAGTTCCACGGAACGGGAATCCTGCCGCCGCCGCGCGCGCGTCGTCCGGTGCGGCCGATGGAGGCGTGCCGCGGTCCGGCCGGCTCAGGCGTCGATCTGGCGCATCGGCGCGGTGCTGTTTCCGAAGCGGTCGATCCGGACCCCCATCCGCTGCAGCAGCGACAGGTGCAGGGCGGCGAGGTCCGCCGGCTCCGCGAAGTTGATCGCCCGCCCGCTCCGGATCGTGCCGCCGCCGCGGCCGGCGAGCAGCGTCGGCAGATCGTTCGGATCGTGCTCGTTGCCGTCGCCGAGGGTCGCCCCGTAGACGATCATGCTGTTGTCGAGCAGGGTCCGGCCGTCCGGCTCCTCGATCGCCCGCAGGCGGCCGAGCAGGTAGGCCACCTGCCGGTGGTGCCAGCGGACGACCTCGGAGTACATCCGCTGCTTCTCCTCCGGGGAGCTCCACGAGGTGACGCCGTCGTCGTCCTCCGTCCTGCCCGACGCGTTCCGGTAGTGCGACAGCGCGTGCCACGTGCCCTGCACGCCCGGGATGAAGTTGAAGTAGCGGTTCGACTGCCCGTGGTCGAGCATGAACGTCACGACGCGCGTCGCGTCGGACTGGAAGGCGGCGACCAGCAGGTCCAGCATCAGGCGGACGTACTCCTGGTGGTCGGCCGGGATGCCCGGCTCGGGCGCGGCGAGCGTGTCGGTCAGCGCCCGGTCCCTGCCCAGCGCGGCGGAGCGCCGCTCGGAGAACTCGATCCGCCGCTCCAGGGCGCGGACCGACTCGAAATATTCCTCCAGCCGCGCCCGGTCGGTCCTGCCGGCGGCGCGCTGCAGGGCGTTCGCGTCTTCGAGGACCGCGTCCAGCACCGAGCGGTTGCTCGCCCCGCCCGACGGCGGCCGGAACATCCGGTCGAAGACGGCGCGCGGCTCCACCTCGCGCGGCAGCGGCCGGTCCGGCGCCGACCACGAGATGCTGTTGCGCGGCAGCGAGTTCGAGAAGAAGCCTTCGCCCTTCGTCGAGAGCTCCAGCGACGGCAGCAGCGTCTCCCGGCCGGCGTGCCGGCCGGCGATCTGGTCCGCCGACACGCCGCCGGCGCTGACCGCCTGCCGGTCGTAGTCGAACCCGGTCAGCCAGGTCGGCGTGCCGCCGACGTGCCCGTTGCCGAGCGGCGTCCAGACGTTGCGCGGGATGATCAGCTCGTCCCGGAACGGCTCGAGCGGGCGCATCCACTCGTTCAGCCGCAGCAGCCGCCCGTCCGGCCCGGTCTCGGCCGGATGCCACGAGCCGCGCGCGATCCCGTTCGGGAAGTAGAGGTACGCCAGCCGCCGGGCGCTCGCCACGGCGCCGGGGGCCGGCGCCCCGGTGCCGCCGATCGCGGAGGCCGGACGCATGACGTCGAGCAGGGGGAGCGCCACGGTGGCGCCGAGTCCGCGCAGGACGGTCCGCCGGGAGATGCGTCGTGTCGTCATCGGGGCATCCTCGGTTCGATCACGTGGCTCGTTCCGACGGCCACAGTGTAGATCATGGGCGGGGCGGCCGCGGGTGCCGGTTCGCCGTCAGGCCAGCGTGCTCAGCAACGTCAGCGCGGGCGCGGCGCGGATGCCGTCGGTGTTGACGTAGTCCTTCGTCCCGGTCGCCGAGAGCTGCCAGGCGTCGCAGTCGGGGAAGCGCGCCTTGAAGTAGCGCAGGCTCCTGTCGATCGGGACGTCGGCCCACTTGCATTCGACGCAGAGGACGGGCCGGCGCCGGTCCGCGACGACGAAGTCGACCTCGCGGCCGTCGGTGTCGCGGAAGTACCGCAACTCCACGTCGCGCCCCTGCGTGTCCTGCTGGTGGTGGACCCACTTCAGCAGGTGGCAGGCGACGAGGTTCTCGAAGCGCGCGGCCTCCGAGGGAACCACCGGCCAGTCGAGGTGGTAGTGCTTCTGCTCCTTCTTGACCGCGCGCACCGCGGGAGCGCCGAACGGCGGCAGCCGGAAGATCGCGTAGAGGCGCTCGAACGCCTGCAGCCACGCGGCGACGGTCTTGTGGCCGACCTGGAGATCCTCGCGGACCGAATTGATCGACAGGGGAGAGCCGACCAGCTCCGGCAGGCGGAGCATCAGCAACTCCAGCGTGCCGAGATCCCGGACCCGCTCCAGGCTCGTGACCTCTTCGCGAACCAGCAGCGTCCGGTAGCCGCGGGACCAGCGGCGCGCCTCGACTTCCGAACCGCCGAAGTACGGCTCGGGGAATCCGCCGAGGACGAGCAGATCCCGGAGTTCCGCCGGTGTCTTCAGGCCGAGCTCGGCGGCGGACAGGGGGTGCAGCCGCAGCAGGTGGTAGCGGCCCTGCAGCGAGTCGCCGCCGAAGCGGTAGGCATCGAGTCGTCCGCTGCCGGTGACGAGGATGCGCGCGGCGCGCGAGGCGTCGCCACGCGCGTCGTACAGTCCCTTGAGGTAGTTGCGCCAGTCGCGGTACTTGTGGATCTCGTCGAAGATCCACAGGCGGGAGGGGGGCAGCTCGCGGCGCAGGATGCGTTCGCGGTCCGCCGCGGCGTCCCAGTTCAGGTAGCCGCGGCCGGCGCCGGGCAGCGTCCGGGCGAGCGTGGTCTTGCCGACCTGCCGCGGTCCGGCCACGAAGACCATCTTCCGGGAGAGATCCCGCTGGATCTGATCCCGCAGGTACCGGGGGCTGCCTGCCATTCGCGGACAGTTTGCCGGTAATTTCCACCCTGGTCAAAATTGCTCATGAGTATTTTGGACCGGTGGCGAAAATCACGGCGTCCCGTCCGGGCGCCGGGCGGCGTTCATTGCCGCTGTTTCTTGTACTGGAACGGATAGCTGGCGACGATCTCCCGCACCAGCGTCCGGAACCGGTAGCCGTCCGCTTCGAGCGCGGCGATGATCTTCCGCAGGGCCGGCTCGTCGTAGTACTCGAGCTGGCGGCCGAGCGCGTAGGCGAGCATCTTCGACGCGGTCTGCCGGACGAGGTCGTCGTGGCGCTCCGCGAGCAGCGTGCGCTTGAGGCCGGCCGGGCCGTCGAACGCGGCGCCGTCCGGGAGCGAGCCGGCGGCCGCGATCGGCGTGTAGGTGTTCCGGTAGAAGCGCTTCTGCGCGAAGACGTTGGTGTCCTCGACGATGCGGATCTCGTCGGCCTCTTCCTCGGTCTCCACGCGCTCCCGGAAGTGGTAGGCGTCGCGCCAGCGGCCGAAGTAGTCGAAGTTCTCCAGGCTGAAGCCGATCGGGTCGATGCGGCGGTGGCAGGCGCTGCAGGCGGGGTTGCTGGAGTGCATCTCCAGCTTCTCCCGGAAGCTGAGCCGGCGCAGGTCGCCGAGCTCCTCCGACAGGACCCCCGCGCCCGGCGGGGGCGGCGGCGGCGGGTCGCCGAGCAGCACATCGAGCACGTAGTGGCCGCGCTTGACCGGGCTGGTGTCCTTGTAGTTCGACGTCAGGGCCAGGATGCTGCCGTGGCCCAGGTAGCCGCCACGGTTCGGGTCGTCGAGCCGCACGCGGCGCATGTGATCGCCCTCGACGCCCTGCATGCCGTAGAGCGTGGTGGCGAGCTCCTCGTTGACGAAGGTGTAGTCGGCGTCGATGAGCCGCCGGATCGGCTGGTCGCCGCGGACGAGCGACAGGAAGAACAGGGACGACTCGTCGCGCATCGCGGTCATCAGCGTGTCGGTGCACCACGGGTTGTCGATCGGGTCGAGCCAGATCCGGGAGCCGACGTGCTGGAAGCCGAGCCACTGGGCCGCGAAGCCGGTGCCGAGGGCGTCGGCCTTCGGGTCGTCGAGCATCCGGTCGACCTGCGCTTCGAGCACCGCCGGGTCGCGCAGCGCGCCGCGGCGGGCGAGGCCGCGCAGCTCGGCGTCCGGCATCGAGGACCAGAGGAAATAGGAGAGGCGCGCGGCGAGGTCCCAGTCGCTGACGCGGTACGGCCCGGAAGCGTCGGCCGGCGGCGGCGTCTCGATGCGCAGCAGGAACCGCGGCGAGATCAGCACCGCCTGCAGCACCACCTTCACCGCGTCCTCGAACGCCTGGCCCGACCGCCGCGCGGCGCGGTAGCGGTCGAGGGCTCTGGCGACGTCCCCGGCGCCGGGCGGGCGCCGCCAGGCGCGTTCCAGGAACCGGCGGAGCACCTGTTCGGCCGCCTCCTCGCCGGCGAGGCCGTCGCCGGGCGCGGCGACGAACACCAGTTCGCGCGCGCGCCGCTCGGCCTCGGTCGCCGGCTCCGCCGGGAGCATCAGCTCCACGACCCGCTCGGCCGCCGCGATGTAGCGTTCCATCAGCGTGGATTCGAGGAACAGCGTGTTCGCCGTGTTGTCGAACCCGCTCGCGCCGGCGAGCTCGGCCGGGAAGCGGTCGGTCAGGGTGAAGTTCGCGCCGAGCAGGTCGCGCAGCGTGTTGTCGAACTCGCGGTGCGTCAGCCGCTTCAGCGGCTCGTAGCCCGGGTCGTCGACGGTGGAGTAGTCGAAGCCGTCGACGGCGTCGGACAGCAGCGCGTGGAGCGTCTCGCGCTCGGCGCCGGACGGCCGCGGCGCGCCGGCGGGCGGCATCTTGCCGACCTCCAGGGCGTCCAGCACGCGGGTCCAGGCCTCGCGGTTGCGCACCAGAGGGCGCTGGGCGATCAGCGCGTCGAGGTTGACGCCGGCGGTCTGGGTCCGCGCGCCGTGGCAGCCGAAGCAGTACCGCGCCAGCAGCGGGGCGGCCGGGTGCCGGTCCGCGGCGGCGCGTTCCCCGGCGGACGTCTGCGCGGACGCGCGCCCGGCGCCGGCCGCGGCGGCCAGGACGAGTGCGAACGCGGCGGCGCGTCGGAAGCGGTGGAAGAAGATGGTCATGCGCTCGTACCCGGTTGTGGAACGCCTGAACGGTAGCACAGGACGCCGCCGCCGGCCACGGTTCGGCGGGTCGCCCGCGCCGCGGCGTGGAAGCCGGGGGGCCATGCGGACCGTGGCCCCCGGTTTCCGGGGTCCCGAACCGTTGTGGTAGGATCGCCGCTCATGACGCTGGAACCGACCGGATCGACGGGTTGCGCCGGACGTTGCGGGCCCTCGGGGGCTGCGCGGGACTCCGGCCGGACGCCTTCGCTGCCGTGGCGTCGCTGCAAGTCGTTTATTATGAGTAACCTACCAGTCCCCCCCCCCCCCCCCCCCCCCCCCCCCCCGAAGCAAGTTTCGTGCCAACTCGGCCGGTCATCTGATCAGACGGACGATCAACCGGGTAGAAGAGGAACGGAGTCTACACGCTCACGTAGAAGCCGAGCCCATCGTTGACATACTGACTGAAACACTCGGCAAACTCCGTTCCAGTTTGGAAATACTGGAATCGTTCGATTCGGAACAGGAACAGATCGGAACCGAACAGGAACAGATCGGAAACTGACGAGGACAGGAAGGGACAGAACAATGCAGCAGGCAAACGGAACAGCATGGCAAACAGTCAGCGTTGGGGTCGGGATCGTAGTCGTGATTCTTGGTTTCGTGCTGCCAACCTTGTATAGAGTTGAAAGCAGACTCGGAACGGAGATCAACAACGTTGAGGAAAAGGTTGATGAGCTTAACCGTTTCCTGCGTAATCAAGGATGGCAGAACAGGCCGATGTTTCAGGCAGTCGGGCATTCGCTACTGAAAGATCGGCGGACGGGTGAAGAGCGGACGGGTGAAGAGCGGACGGGTGAAGAGCGGACGGGTGACGAAAAGTTAGAATGCCAATCTGTGTGGCCTGCTTCGGATCAGTTTACCGAACGCCTGATCTACAACTTCTATCATTGCCGGTCGGAACTGGAACTACCGCCCGGTTTTCTGTCGGAACGGGAACAGGAACCGTCAAACTCGGAACAGGAAGGGCCAGAACAATGAAGACTCTCAACAACGTCGTGCTGTTCGTGCTGGTGCTGTTCGTGCTGTCGGTCGGTTCGGTCGCCTGTGGAGACTCTGACAGTCCTACCGCGCCGTCTACCACGATGGCGGATGCGCCGCCGTCGTTCGGCCCGTCAACGCCCGTGCGGACGACGCCCGCATCGTTCGATGCTGACAACCTACGGCCGGATGCCCGCGGATGGAACGCATACGATTTTACCGCTTCCTGGGACGGTCGCATGCTTCGGCTGGTGCTAGTGGAAGACAGGATGCGAAACATGCGCGAAGCAAGCAAGCCGCATCGTAATCGCCTGATTACGGTCGGAACATGCCCCGTAGAACCGCACCATAGCCTACAGGCATGCGGCGATCCGATCTGGCAAGGTTCGATGCGGCTGGCGGGCAGACTGGAATTGGATCCGATACCGCTTGCTTCCTGCGAAGGATGGATCGTCGTCAACGCGGCCGAATTGTCGGATGACAAGTACGACGGTTGGCGCAACGCTCCCTGCCCGACTACGGACGACGACGCGGTATCGTCGGATGGAACCGGTAGCGGATGGCCTGAGTATCCGCCGCTGCCGCGGCCGATGGCGGATCATTCGCTGCCGTTTTCTTACGGCGATCCCCGTGGTGACGTTACCCTTTGCTGTAACGATGAGCGCGAGTCGTATTCCGGCTCACGGCCGGCCGTTGATCAGACAGGGGTAACCTTTTCCGATCAGGATGCGGACGGATGGATAACGGTAACGTTCACACTCGCTAGCGCGTTCGATCTGGATGCCATCGTTGCGAGTGAACCGGAGCTCCCGGAGTCGATTAGCAGCGCCAGTCACTCCCTAACCTGGATTATTCACCGGGGGTGCCGATCCGGGAGAGACACAAGGGCCTCCGCGCGGTAAAATCGCAGTGGCAACAGGCATTTTCACCACCACGGAGGCCCCTGCGTGACGACCGACACGATACCACAGACTGTCCTGTTCCCGGAACTGTTCGACAAGCCCCTCGTCGCCACCTTCGACCGCGAGCACGCCAGCTCCGACGGCGGAGCCGTTCTCCTCAAGGCGGCCGAGCGCGTGTACGGCCTCGTCAAGACGTTTGCCCGCTGTCTCGCCGACCGGCGCGACCCGGAGAAGATTCGGCACACGCTCGCGGAACTGGTCGGGCAGCGGATCTTCGGCATCGCGTGCGGCCACCCCGACGGCAACGATGCCGACGATCTGGCCGACGACCCCGTTCACAAGCTGCTGCTCGGACGGGACCCGGTGGCCGGCGCGCCGCTGGCGTCGCAACCGACGATCTCGCGGTTCGAGAACAGCCCGGGCCGCGGCGCGCTCTATCGCATGGCGCGGGAGTTGGCGGCGAGCGTCATCGAGCGGCACCGGCGCCGGCTGGGGCGGCGGGTGCGGCGCATCACCATCGATCTGGACCCGACCGACGACCTGACGCATGGCGCACAACAGCTTTCGTTCTTCAACGGACACTACGGCGGCTGGTGTTATCTGCCGCTGCTCGCGTTCCTGACCTTCAACGACGAGACGGAGCAGTATCTGTGCGCGGCGGTGCTGCGGCCGGGCAATGCGGTGGCGGCCGACGGGAGCCTGGGCCTGCTGAGACGGCTGCTGCCGATGCTGCGGGCGGCGTTTCCGCGGACGTCGTTTCTCGTCCGGCTCGACGGGGGCTTTGCGACCCCGGAGGTCTTCGATTTCCTGGAGGCGGAACCGGGACTCGACTACGTGGTGGCGATGGGCAGGAACGCGGTGTTGGTGCGGCAGGCCGAATCCGCCCTGGCGGCGGCCCGCGCGCAGAGCGGGGCCAGCGGCCGAACCGAGCACGTCTATACCGACACCCGCTACGCGGCCCGCACGTGGAACCGCCAACGCCGGGTCGTGATCAAGGCCGAAGTGGTCCGGCATCCGGGCCGCGAGCCGCGGGACAATCCGCGCTTCGTCGTGACGAATCTCCCGCAGAATCCGCGCTTCGTCTACGAAAAGGTCTACTGCGCCCGCGGCGACGTCGAGAACCGGATCAAGGAGTTGCTGGACGGTCTGCAGATCGACCGCACGAGCTGCTGCCGGTTCCTGGCGAACCAGTTGCGCGTGTTGCTGACGGCTGCCGCCTACGTGCTCATGCAGGAACTGCGGCTGCGGGCGGCGCGAACCGGCTGTGCCCGCACCCAGGTGACGTGGCTGCGCAACCGGCTGCTGAAGCTCGGCGTGCACGTCGTCGGCTCCGTGCGCCGCATCGTCCTGCATCTGCCCCGGGGGACGCCGCATCTGAACGCATGGCGGCGCATCGCGCTGGCCCTCGGCGCCCGCGCCGGGTAGTCCGAAACCCGCGCAGCCCGTAGCCCGAACCGCACCGCCCGCGACGGCGGAGCCTTGCCTGAACCCGCCTGTCCGCAACCGCCGGGCCCGCGAACGACGCCTTCGATGACGGTTGCTCGCCCTCGGCGGTCCTGAATCCGTCTGTCCGCAACCGCCAGACCCGTGAAGGCTGTTCCACGCGTCGCGGCCCGCGCACCGACGCGTGTCCGAGACCCCGTTTCGTGGCCGAGCATGGCCCGTCGGGGCCTCATGCCCGACCTTCATGAATAATCCAGGCTAGCCTCAATACTGTTGCTTTAACGTTCCGGCGCGACAATGTGCGGCGTCCAGTCCCACTTGCGGCGGGACACCGGGCCAGGGCGGCGGAGCGGATTGCCGCTCATCTTCCGCTTGACGCCGCGCGGTTTCTTCTGACCGCGGCTGGAGACCACCCGCTCTTCCAGAATCTCCTCCAGTACGCGGTCGTGAAGCCCCTCATGCGCCGCCGAGGGGGGAAACGCCGGGGTGCTCGACACGGCGGCGCAAGACCCGCACGGCGTGGACGAACGAAAGACGGTCCGGGTCCTCGTCCACCTTGCGCGCCGCCTCGTGGATCAGGCGCCGCACCGCGTAATGCGCCAGCATCAGGCCGTGCACCTCCTGCAGCAGCAGGTCCGGCGTCTTGCTGCGCAGGATCGCGCCGGGACCCAGAATGTGCGTCTTGACCTCATCGTAGGTGGTTTCCACTTCCCAACGCTCATGATACAAGGCGGCCATCTCGGCCGCCGGCGCAACGGCCGGGTCGAGCAGGGTGGTGGCCAGACGGTAGACCTCGCCGCCGGCGCCGGCCAGCGTATACTCGACGACCCGCACGGGGCAGACGCCCCGACTGCGCCGGCGATCCTGCCCGCTGCCTCGCAGCACGCTCCGGTAGGAACCGTCGTCGAAGCGCTCCAGTACCGGCAGGCGCAGCTTCGCCTTCATACGCCACAGCAGGTCGGCGCCGGTGTCCGACGCCCGCCGCCAGAGCGGGAAGCCGCAGTAGCCCCGGTCCGCCAGCACCAGCATCCCCGCCGACAACCACGGCAGCAGCGTCCCGGCCTGTGCCTCCTCCGACTCGCCATACGCGCCCGCCCGCCAGGCGAACGCCGCCCGCGTCCCCAACTCCACCAGCGCCGTCAGGCGCACCTGCGGGAAGGCGGCACGGCCACGTGATGCCCCGGGCGCCCCGAACGTCTCCCGGTTCCCCGCCTCGTCCGGCACGTTCAACGCCGACCCGTCGAACGCCACCAGGCGCCGCCCGCGATACCACGCCCCGCGTGTCGCCGGATCCGCCAGCGGCTTGACCCGCACCGCGCGCAACGCCTCGAACGGTTCCGGCCCCAGGCGCGCACGCGCACGCGAATATCGACGACTTCCCCGACACCCGCAGCACCGCCGCGTCCGGCGACACCCAGCGCAGTCCCTCCAGCAAGCAGCGCAGCACCTCCCGCGCCGACACCGACCGGAACAGCCCCAGCGCCACGACGTAAATACACCATCGCCTCGGCCGGCAGATCACGCTGCCGACGGCTTTCCCGGCCACACGAAGCCAACGCCTCGCGCACCGACGTGATCGGGTACACCTGCGCAAGCACCCCGATGCTCAGGTAGTCCGACAGCCGCGGGCCACCCGGCAGAACCGCTTGTGTTCGGGACATCCACCCCTCCGCGTTCCCGCTTTTCCGGGACAGCATACAGGGGTGCGATCCTTAAAGCAACAGTATTGAGGCTAGCCTGGATTATTCACCGGGGGTGCCGATCCGGGAGAGACACAAGGGCCTCCGCGCGGTAAAATCGCAGTGGCAACAGGCATTTTCACCACCACGGAGGCCCCTGCGTGACGACCGACACGATACCACAGACTGTCCTGTTCCCGGAACTGTTCGACAAGCCCCTCGTCGCCACCTTCGACCGCGAGCACGCCAGCTCCGACGGCGGAGCCGTTCTCCTCAAGGCGGCCGAGCGCGTGTACGGCCTCGTCAAGACGTTTGCCCGCTGTCTCGCCGACCGGCGCGACCCGGAGAAGATTCGGCACACGCTCGCGGAACTGGTCGGGCAGCGGATCTTCGGCATCGCGTGCGGCCACCCCGACGGCAACGATGCCGACGATCTGGCCGACGACCCCGTTCACAAGCTGCTGCTCGGACGGGACCCGGTGGCCGGCGCGCCGCTGGCGTCGCAACCGACGATCTCGCGGTTCGAGAACAGCCCGGGCCGCGGCGCGCTCTATCGCATGGCGCGGGAGTTGGCGGCGAGCGTCATCGAGCGGCACCGGCGCCGGCTGGGGCGGCGGGTGCGGCGCATCACCATCGATCTGGACCCGACCGACGACCTGACGCATGGCGCACAACAGCTTTCGTTCTTCAACGGACACTACGGCGGCTGGTGTTATCTGCCGCTGCTCGCGTTCCTGACCTTCAACGACGAGACGGAGCAGTATCTGTGCGCGGCGGTGCTGCGGCCGGGCAATGCGGTGGCGGCCGACGGGAGCCTGGGCCTGCTGAGACGGCTGCTGCCGATGCTGCGGGCGGCGTTTCCGCGGACGTCGTTTCTCGTCCGGCTCGACGGGGGCTTTGCGACCCCGGAGGTCTTCGATTTCCTGGAGGCGGAACCGGGACTCGACTACGTGGTGGCGATGGGCAGGAACGCGGTGTTGGTGCGGCAGGCCGAATCCGCCCTGGCGGCGGCCCGCGCGCAGAGCGGGGCCAGCGGCCGAACCGAGCACGTCTATACCGACACCCGCTACGCGGCCCGCACGTGGAACCGCCAACGCCGGGTCGTGATCAAGGCCGAAGTGGTCCGGCATCCGGGCCGCGAGCCGCGGGACAATCCGCGCTTCGTCGTGACGAATCTCCCGCAGAATCCGCGCTTCGTTGATCAACGACAATTATTTTGGCCGGTCGGCGACGGCGCGATCGGCGGGCCGTTGGACGGCCCGTGCGAAGTGCGAGACTGCCCGTTTTCCTCCGGGAGGACGGGTTGGTCACGGACGCACAGGTTCGGCGTTTGCGCGAGAAGAGGATGGCCGGGAAGACACTGGCGGCGGCCGCGGCGGCGGCCGGGATGAGCGAGCGGACGGCGCGCCGCTGGCAGGAGGGGACGTTGCCGTCGGCTGCGCAGGCGCCGCGGCCGTGGCGCACGCGGGAGGACCCGTTCGCGGACGTGTGGGAGTCGGAGGTGGTGCCGCAGTTGGCGGCCGACACCGACGGCCGGCTGCAGGTGCTGACGCTGTTCACGGCGCTTTGCCGGCGGCATCCTGGCCGTTTTCAGCCTGGTCAGCTCCGCACGTTGCAGCGTCGGGTCCGTGCGTGGCGGGTGGAGCACGGTCCCGACCGGGAGGTGTACTTCGAGCAGGCGGCGGTTCCGGGTCGGGAGGCGGCGTTCGACTTCACCGACGCGGGCGGGCTGGGAGTGACGCTTCGGGGCGTTGGGTTCCCGCACCTGCTGTTCGAGTGGGTGCTGAGCTACAGCCGGTGGACGTATGTGGGGCTGGCGCTGAGCGAGACGTTCGAGGCGCTGGTGTCGGGTCTGCAGGGTGCGCTGTGGACGCTGGGCGCTGTGCCTGCGGTGCTGCGGCACGACAACCTGTCGGCGGCGACGCACGAGTTGCGGCGCAGCGGCGGGCGCCAGTTGACGGTGCGGTTCCGGCAGGTGCTGGAGCACTACGGGCTGCGCTCGTCGCGGATTCAGCCCGGGAAGCCGCACGAGAACGGCGTGGCCGAGCAGTGCCACTTCCGGACGAAGACGGCGATCGAACAGGCGTTGCGGTTGCGGGGCAGCCGGGACTTCGACGACGAGTCGGCGTATCTGGAGTTCGTGCGGGCGGTCGTAGATCGGGAGCGGAATGCGCGGGCGGCGGCCCGGCTGGCCGAGGAGCGGGCGTATCTGCGGCCGTTGCCGCCGGCCCGGATCCCGGAGTACACGACGTTCCGGTGCCGGGTGCGGAAGTGGAGCACGATTCGGGTCGGCGGCCGGATCTATTCGGTTCCGTCGCGGTTGATCGGCCACACGGTCGAGGCTCGCCAGCATCCGTCGACGGTCGAGGTCGTCCATGGCGGGCGGGTGCTGTGCACGATGCCGCGTCTGCGGGGCGCGGCGGAGCACCGGATCGACTACCGGCACGTCATCGGGAGTCTGGTGCGGAAGCCGGGCGCCTTTGCGCGGTATCGCTTCCGGGAGGAGTTGTTCCCGTCGCTGACGTTCCGGTCGGCGTATGACGCTCTCGGCGGTACGCACGGCGAGCGGGCCGACGTCGAGTACGTGCGCCTGTTGCACCTGGCGGCCACGACCGGCGAGCGGCGGGTCGAGGCGGCGCTTCGCGCCCGGCTCGCCGCCGGCGCCCCGTGCGAGTACGCCGGCGTCCGGGCCGAGGTTCGTCCGGCGGTTCCGGCGCTCCCCGCGGTTCACGTTCCCCGTCCGGACCTGGCGCAGTACGACGCATTGATCTCCGGCGGAGGTCTGCCCGGATGACGGCGCCGAGCACGCAGGTGACGACGCTGCTGACGAAGTTCGGCCTGGCGACGGCGGCCGAGGACCTGGTGCCGCGGCTGACGCAGGCCGGCCACCACGGAGCGTTGCCGGTGCTGCTCGAGGTGTTCGAGGCGGAAGCCGACGCCCGCCGCCAGCGCCGGATCACGCGGTTGCGCCGCGCTTCGCGGCTGCCGCCCGGCAAGACGTTCGCGACGCTCGACAGCGGCCGCTTGCCGGGGCCGGTCGTGCAGCAGTTGGAGACGCTGGCCGCCGGTGCGTTCCTCGAAACGGCGACCAACGTGCTGGCGTTCGGTCTGCCGGGCGTGGGCAAGAGCCACGCGCTGTGCGCCGTCGGGCACGCGCTGGTCGAGGGCGGCCACAGCGTGCTGTGCGCTCCCGCCTATGCGCTGGTCCAGGAACTGCTCGGCGCGAAACGCGACCTCGACCTGCCCCGCGCCCTCCGCAAGCTCGACCTCTTCGAGGTCATCCTGCTCGACGACCTGGGCTACGTCCAGCAGAGTTCGGACGAGGCCGAGGTGTTGTTCACGCTGCTGGCCGAGCGGTACGAGCGCCGCTCGGTGATGGTGACCAGCAACCTGGTCTTCAGCCAGTGGGACCGGATCTTCCGCGACCAGATGGCCACGGCCGCGGCGATCGACCGTCTGGTGCACCACGCCGTCGTGCTCGAGTTCGACGTGCCGAGCTACCGAACGGACCGTTCCCGCCGCAAATCGCCGCCGCCGCCCGCGTCCCGCGGGCGCGCCCCCGGCCCGCTGCTGCCCCGAACCCGCCGCCGGCCGGCCTCGTGACGCCCCGGACGGTGTCTGCGAGCCGGGCAGCCCGTGGACCGCGCCAGCGGCATGGAAAACGGGCTCACCGCAATGCATGTGGGCAGGTCGAGTCGGCGATCGTCGGGCCGGCGGGGGCGCCGGCAATGCCGGCGGCCTCCGAAATCGACCGGCCAGAGGCGTCACCTGACCGGCCGCACGGCGGGGCAGGTCCGTCGGAGGTAGCGGAGGGCCGGCCGGCGTGTCAACGCGCTGCGCGCGTCCTCCGCTCCGCTCCGGCCCTTCGGGTGACACACCGTCCGTCCCTCCGCTCAGACAGCAGTTATGGGCCTTGCGGCCCGGCCTGGACGGGCGTCCCGGCCGTCCACGACACGCGGGCGGCGCGCCGGCCGGCGGTTCGGGGACGGCGCGCCCGACCGCCGCGTCGGGGCCGGCGCGAGCCGTGAACCTCCGTCGGCCGGCCGGTGTCGGGGGGGCCGTCGGGCCGGCTTGTTCCGCCGGGACAGCGCGTTTCCCTCCCCCGCTTTGGACGGGGCAAGCACCGCCCACACGGTCCACAGGCCCACTGCTGTCGATCTCGATCCACGTCGATCCGAACCGGCCAAAATAATTGTCGCCAAGCGGCCAAAGTAATTGACGCCGAACATTCGTCTACGAAAAGGTCTACTGCGCCCGCGGCGACGTCGAGAACCGGATCAAGGAGTTGCTGGACGGTCTGCAGATCGACCGCACGAGCTGCTGCCGGTTCCTGGCGAACCAGTTGCGCGTGTTGCTGACGGCTGCCGCCTACGTGCTCATGCAGGAACTGCGGCTGCGGGCGGCGCGAACCGGCTGTGCCCGCACCCAGGTGACGTGGCTGCGCAACCGGCTGCTGAAGCTCGGCGTGCACGTCGTCGGCTCCGTGCGCCGCATCGTCCTGCATCTGCCCCGGGGGACGCCGCATCTGAACGCATGGCGGCGCATCGCGCTGGCCCTCGGCGCCCGCGCCGGGTAGTCCGAAACCCGCGCAGCCCGTAGCCCGAACCGCACCGCCCGCGACGGCGGAGCCTTGCCTGAACCCGCCTGTCCGCAACCGCCGGGCCCGCGAACGACGCCTTCGATGACGGTTGCTCGCCCTCGGCGGTCCTGAATCCGTCTGTCCGCAACCGCCAGACCCGTGAAGGCTGTTCCACGCGTCGCGGCCCGCGCACCGACGCGTGTCCGAGACCCCGTTTCGTGGCCGAGCATGGCCCGTCGGGGCCTCATGCCCGACCTTCATGAATAATCCAGGCTAAGTGTTTCTTTTCCTGATGAAACTTTCAACGCACTCCGCCGACAGGGCGAAGGTTGGATGTTGAATCAGTTTGGCCAAGATTGGTCGGCCGATATACGCCTACCTACAGCTACCACGGGACGTAGTTTCTCATTCGGCATTCGGCCGTCGCCCGAAAGCCGCGGCGGATCACTTTGGCGATACGGCGGCGGGGCGAGATTTGGTGTCGCTATATCTCACAGTGTGAACATATACGACGATCGGTTTCGTTTGGCACGTCTGATAGGTGACAGCATACGGCTACCGCATGACTTCACACTGCCCAATCTACCCTGATACAGATCAGATCAGAATCAGGGTTAGATGATATTCAATTAACCCTGATTCTGATTCACTCGGAACCGGAACAGAACAGATCAGGATCAGATAAACCCTGATTCTGATTAGACAGACGGAACAGGAACAGGAAGGAACCGGAACCGTGAGGATTCACGTTGAACAGACGACGGATGATACGAAGTGGGAGATTCGGACGGGCGTCAACCACGAGGACCGGACGGTAGCAGGATCGGTTACCATTACCGGACCGACAAGCGCCATAGGTAACTGCGGAACGGAACACTTCCGCGGACTTCGGCCGGGGAACGTGATAGGACAGATCATTGACTACCTGCGGAGCCGACACTGAACAGAACAGATTAGAATCAGATTAACCCTGATTCTGATTCGGACGGAACAGAACAGATCGGAAACTGACGAGGACAGGAAAGGACAGAACAATGACTACTCTCAACAACGTCGTGCTGTTCGTGGTGGTGCTGTTCGTGCTGTCGTTCGGTTCGGTCGGTTCCGTGTCGGATTCGGATGGCCTGCTGTCGTTCGATTCGTTCGGTTCGGAGGGGCTGCTGTCGCTGCCGTTCGGGCCGACCGTGGTAGAGGCACTGATGAAAAGCGGCGCAGCGCCGGCGAACCTCCGGGTGCAACAGTCGTCTACCTACGCAGTGCTGGAAGACTGCGTAGAGGGTGAGTTTACTTGGTCGCCTGCTCCCTTTAGATTGTTCAATTTCGATTATACCTTCAGGCGCACGTGCCCCTACCCCCCCGGTGAGGCGCCCCGCAGCTCTGGCTATGATGGCTATATCCTCTTGTTCGTAGACAATTACTATACGAACCCGAATTCCCCCGACGATTGGTCATGGGCTACCAGTTGGGGCGCGGCGAGGGGGCTTGCGTTCAGCTACTTACCCAACGAAGGGATCGCACGGGCGCGGTTTGGTTTTGATATGGATGTGAGACCCACGGCCCCGATACGTGTCTTGTTTTGCATGACTCCGGGGGGCATGATGGACGAAACTGCCCCGTGGGGAATTTGGAATCTCCTCAAATGCGTGTGGGTAGGGGCGGCGCCAGTTCGATGCCTCCGCAGCACAGGAACAGCATCGAGATGAGCGCATCGGGGGAGTGGAAACCGTACGCGCGCCGCGCGATCACCCGCAGCTTGTTGTTGATGCCCTCCACCGGCCCGTTCGTCATCCGGGTGTCCAGATACGCCAGGATGCCCTCGGCGTGTTTCCGAATCGTGCGCCCCAGCTTCACGAACGGCTCCAGACGGGACCGCGCCGCCCACTCCAGCCACTCTTCGAGCAGCTCCGGCGCCTCCTCGGGGGGCGCCTGTTCCAGGATCGTCGCCAGGTACTCCTTCAGTTCGTAAGCCCGGTCCAGCGCCCGGTTCGCACGACGCAACTTCTCCAGGCGCCGGGCCTCCTTGGGCTTCAGCCGCGCCGGGTGTTTCAGCAGGTCGTAGCGCGCCCCCTTCAGCGCCTTCGCATCCTCCAGGTCCGGACGACGCTGCTCCGCGCGGCGCACCTCGTCCACCGCATCGGCGGCCAGCCGTTCGACGTGAAACCGGTCGAACACCACCCGCGCCTGCGGAGCCCACGCCCGCAACGCCTTCTGCCAGCTCGACGCCAGGTCCGCCGTCACCAACTCGATCCGCGCGCACCCGGCCGGTCCCAACTGCTCGAAGAAGGCCCCCAGCGTCTCCGCGCTACGGCCCGGTCCCGCCCACACCACACGACGCTCGTCATGGTCGACCACGAGGGTCAGGTAGCGGTGGCGTTTCCGGTAGCTGAACTCGTCCACGCCGATCCGCCTCAGCTTCGCGAACCGCCCCCGGTCCAGCCGCCGGGCCACCACCCGCTCCACGATGCTGCCCACCGTCACCCACGAGATCCCCAGCAGGCGGCTCACCGCCGTGCGGTCCGTCACCTGGGCCAGATACGCCGTCAACTCCTCGAACTCCGACGTGAACGCGCTGGTTCCGTGGAGTTGCCCCGGTTTCGTGGACACCTATCCTGTTGGGAGGAGGAGGTATTCGCGATGCCGAAATCGAGACCGCCGTATGCGGCGGAGTTCCGCCGGCAGATGGTCGAGCTGGTCCGGTCGGGGCGCACGCCGGAGGCTCTGGCGCGGGAGTTCGAGCCGTCGGCCCAGGCCATCCGGAATTGGGTGGCGCAGGCCGGCCGGGATGCCGGCGAGCGCACCGACGGCCTGCGTACCGGGGAGCGTGAGGAGATGCGCCGGCTGCGTCGGGAGAACCGGCGGCTGCGGGAAGAGCGGGAGATCCTGGCAAAAGCCACGGCCTGGTTCGCGCGGGAGACCGGATCCGGGGGATCTACCGGTTCATGAGCGCGAATCAGGCCCGCTTCCGGATCGCCGCCATGGCCCGGGTGCTCGGTGTCTCCCCGAGCGGGTACTATGCGTGGCGTCGGCGGGGTCCATCCGCCAGGGCGCAGGCTGACGCGGACCTGACGGTCCGCGTCAGCGCGATCCACGCCCACAGCCGCGGGACGTATGGCGCGCCCCGGATTCAGGCGGAACTGTCGGCAGGCGGATCCGCGGTGAGCCGCAAGCGGGTGGCGCGGGTGATGCGCTCGGCGGGCATTGCGGGGGTGAGCCGGCGCCGCGGGCCGCGCACGACGCGGCGGGCGGTCCGGGTCCGGCCGGCCCCGGATCGGGTCGAGCGCCGTTTCGAGGCGGCGGGGCCGAACCGCCTGTGGGTCGCCGACATCACGTACGTCCCGACGCTGGCCGGCTTCCTCTATCTGGCCGTCGTCCTCGACGTGTTCAGCCGGCGGGTCGTGGGTTGGGCGATGGCAGCGCACCTGCGCACGGCGCTGGTGACCGAAGCGCTGGAGATGGCCGTGAAGCAACGCCGACCGGCGGCGGTGATCCATCACTCCGACCAGGGCTGCCAGTACACGTCGCTGGCCTTCGGCGCCCGCTGTCAGGAATGGGGCGTGACGCCGTCGATGGGTTCGGTCGGCGACTGCTTCGACAACGCGATGGCCGAGAGCTTCTTCGCGACGCTGGAGTGCGAGTTGCTCGACCGCACGAAGTGGGCGACGCACGCCGAGGCGCGGTCGGCGGTGTTCGCGTTCATCGAAGGGTGGTACAACACGCGGCGGCGTCATTCCGCGTTGGGCTACCTGTCGCCGCTGGATTTCGAACGTCTCCGGGAGACGGCGCCCGCGGACGGGGGCCGGTCCGGCGAGGCGCTCGAACCCGCGGGCCGGGTTGCGTCCGGCGCGCCGGCGCCGGCTGGCGTCGTCACCGGCGTTGCTGCCGGAAACACGGGGAGGGCATGATGGCGCACGGGCGCACGGCTCGCCTTCGCCTTCGCGAGGCGGACAACCGCCGTGAAGCGGCGTCGGCGAACCGACCGGGCGCCGGGGGCGCTGTGGACCTGCCCGGCCTGTGGACGCCCGCGGGGCGTCGTGCCGCATCCGCGGATCGGCGCGGCGGGCGCCCACAGGCCGTTGGAAATCTCGCGGGCGATCGCTGCCGCCGGCGCCTGCGCCGAGGCCGCGAGATTCCCACAGGTCCACAGCGCTTTTTTCTCGTTGATGACTCACACGGAAACCCGTCCATCCGGGGACCTGTCATGATGGAACCCAAGCGTTAACCTGTCCACGGAATCGGGGCAACCTCACCGCTCGCCCACGGCACCCGCTCCACCTTCACCCCGCAACGCGGGCACGACACCCGCCACGGCGCATACCGCAGACACGCCGACAGCCGGCCCCACGACAGATGCCGCCACCTGCGTTCCGGCTGCCGGTCATACCGCGGCGCCCGCTTCCCGCACGCGCCGCACCGGGAACGCCGCCACGACGGCGCCACCGACGCCGTCAACGGACCGGCAGCGGGCATTTCCACCGCCTGGACGTACATCTGCGTGACACCCAACAGCCGCCGTAGTACCGTAGTCAGACGCATGGGGCTCTCCTCCTCGCGGGTCCTGGTTGTTGCACATCCTGCCCATGAGACCAGGAAGCCCCTGCGTTTTGCAACCCGCTTCGGCGAGCACGACGACGCACGCGGCGCCGACGCCCCCCCGACACCGGCCGGCCGACGGAGGTTCACGGCCCGCGCCGGCCCCGGCGCCGCTAGCCGGTTCCCGTCCCCGAACCGCCGGCCGGCGCGCCGTCCGCGTCGTCGTGGACGGCCGGGACGCTCCCGTCCAGGCCGGGCCGCAAGGCCCATAACTGCTGTCTGAGCGGAGGGACGGACGGTGTGTCACCCGAAGGGCCGGAGCGCAGCGAAGGACGCGCGCAGCGCGTTGACACGCCGGCCGGCCCTCCGCTACCTCCGACGGCCCTGCCCCGACACCGTGCGACCCGGACCTGCCTCAAGCAGGTGCGCCACGACCCGTCAGTTCCGAGGTCGCCGGCGCTGTCGGCACCCCGCGCCGACCCGACGATCGCGCCGCAACTTGCCCACACTCGTTGCAGGAGAGCCGGAATTTGTGGACCCCCCCCCCCCCCCCAGCGAAGCAGAAGTACGTCGCATGTTTCTGCACTGTGAAAGTCTGCACGATATAAATTCCCGCGGATACGGGCGGTGCTTGGCGGAATTTCCAGAACAGGATCAACGGGAGTAATCCCGATTCAGATCAGAATCAGGGTTAGATGATATTCAATTAGCCCTGATTCTGATTCACTCGGAACAGGAAAGGCTAAGCCGATCAGGATCAGATAAACCCTGATTCTGGTTCGGTCGGAAACTGACGGAGTGGAAAGGGATAGGAACGATGGCGGACGACAAGATGGTGTGGGTACACGTCAAGCAGACTTCCGATACGGAGTGGGAGATCCGAACGGAACCAGAGGGTGAACGCTACCACGTCACAGCCACAGGGCCGACAAGCGCCGAAAGTGACTACCCCGGAAAAAATCGTCATAGAACACCCGGCGCCGTAATCGGCGACATCATAAATGCGATCAGAGGCAATCCGACCCCGCAAAACAAGGTTGAAGAATTGGCGAACCAAGTACTAGACGACGTGCTTGATTCGCCGACGGATGCATTCGCACCCCAGCAAGGCGATGCATTCGCACCCCAGCAAAGCAAGGTATTCCCGCACAAGAACAAGGAAAGGAAAGAACAATGACTATCTCCGCGGCCGTCAATGATCGGTTCGGAACCGGAAAACCGGGGGTTGACGATCCCGTTCCGGTTCCGGTAGACTCGGATCAGGGAGGAAAAAAATGCGGAATCTGAACAACGTCGTTCTGTTCGTGCTGGTGCTGTTCGGTTCGGTCGTTCCTGTCTCGGCGCAGTCGGAAGGCGGCGGAATGACTGCGGGGGTTTTCCTGCTGGCTGTCGGTGCAGTGTTTGCGATTCTGGTTCCGCTTGGTGCCATGATGATCACGTTGTATAAATGGCAAAGCTGAACGACGACGCGCACACGAAGATCGGCGAGAACATCGAAAGGGTCGAAGGTAAGGTTGATGAAGTCAATCTTTTCCTGCGCAATCACTTCGCGGGCAAGAAAGGTAAGTGATCGTCCGCGGCCGCACGGAACCGGACGACGAACGACGGACGACCGTCTGAGGGTGGCCAGGATCGATGCTGGCGAGAGTCCGCGTCCGTCCGCGAGTCTCGGCAACCGGACGGCCGCGGACGACGCCCTAGCGCCGCGGGGTGCTTCCTGGTGAGCGCGAAACTTTGGCGAAGCGGCGGAAGGCGAAGCGGAGGCGAAGATAGGAAAATGCCGAAAGGCGATCAGACGGCGAAGAAACCGTGTCTGAGAACGTCCGAACCGCTCCCTTCGTGTCGCCGTCGCCATCGTGTAGAAAATCCTGTAGGCGAATTCGGAAAACCCTTGAAAACAAAGGGTTTTTCGCATGATCTGCATCTTCAACAACAACATGCAGTTGTCCCAGACCGAGGACGCCGTACGCTGATCGAGCGCTTCACCCGGGTCGACGCCGATACGCTACGACGTCACGGTCGACGACCCGGCGGTGTGGACGCGGCCTTGGAGACGGATCCTGAAGGCGGACCCGCGGCGACGCATCGCCTGCCGGCGCACGCTGGCGGTGCTCGACCGGATCATCGACGGCTCGAACCCGCGGGAGCCGGTGCGCCGGTATCCGGCGGTTCCGCAACCGGCTGCGCGGGCTGCGCGACCGCTGGCGCGCCGGGACGGGCGGGCGGAGGTGGAGCAGCGCGTCACCGCGTGGGTGGCGTACGCGGCGCACGCCGACACGCGGCGGCTGCGCCGCGCGATCTTCCAGGACCGGGTGGTTCGCGCTGACGCTGGTCGCCTTCCGGGAGCTGATCGGGAGCGAATTGTGATTCGCCGTCCGGCGGTGCTGGCCCTTGCGCTCGCGGCGGCATCGGCCGGCGGCGTCCAGTCGTGGGTGAAGGTGCATCAATGGGATCGCAGCGCCCCCGGCGCCCGGTCGGCCCGCCGCCGTGCAGACGGTCTTGCAGGACGCCCTCGCCCTGCGGACCCGCTGCAACGCCGGCGGCATCGGCGAGCACGGCCTCGCGTCGGCCCGCGGACGGCTCGAAGCCCGGCTCGGCCGGCTCATCGACGCCCCGCCGCCGCTGGCCCCCGCCGAGCGCTTCGCCAGGCACCTGACCCGCGAATTCGAGGCCGTGTTCCTCTTCCTGCGCGACCCGTCCCTCGACGCCACCAACTGGCGGGCCGAACACGCCATCCGCCCCGCGGTGGTCACCCGCAAGGTCTGCGGCGGCAACCGCACCCGGCGCGGGGCCGACACCCGGCAGATCCTGGCCAGCGTCGTGCGCACCGCCCGCCAGCGACAGCTCGACCCCCGCGCCCTGTTCACCACGATGCTGCGCGCCCCCGAACCGGTCGTGCCCGAAGCCCTCGCCCTGCCGCCGCCCGCCTGACGGACGGCCGGCGCGGGAACCACGCATCCGCTTCCGCCCGGGCCCACGCGGCCCACGCCCCCCGGACCGATACCCGCGGAAGCCGCGCCGACGGCAATCCTCGGCCCGCTCGCCGCCATCTCGACGCCGGGCCGGCCGCAACCGCCCGGCCTGCTCCATGTCCGGGCTGCGCCGCCGCGCCGACGACAACGCCCGCAAGAAACGCTGCGCCGACGGCCGGGTGCGGATGCGCTGCCGGAACACCCCGCTTGCCGCGCTTCCATACGGCAGAACCCGTCCGCCAGAACGACAAAACTGTGTGCACGGCGCAGCATCGTCAGGCCGTAACTTCCCCGAACGTCCGCTCCATTCGCCCTGTGGCCATTGGCCAAATCGGTCCCGAACGCCCGGTAACCCAAGACGTCATTGACTATCTCCGTAGTCGTCAATGATCGGAGACTGAACAGGAAAACCGGGGTTGACGATCCCGTTCCGGTTCCGGTAAACTGAGTGAAGGGAGGAAATGATGGACTGGAAAACGAATGTTCTGCTGTTCGTGCTGGTGTTGTTCGGTTCGGTCGTTCCTGTCTCGGCGCAGGTTCCGCCGGCATCCGGCGGAACAGTGGACGGCGTGAACTGGGAACTGCTCACGGTAGGACTGGCGTTCATAACTGCGTTCTTTTTGGGTTGGAATACCTTACGAGGAATCGCAAAGGACAACCGCGACGCCCATGAGAAGATCGGCAAGAACATCAACAAGGTCGAAGAGAATCTTAAGGCGGACATCGACAAGGTCGAAGGGAACCTCAGGGAGGATGTCCGCGAGTCGGAAAAAAGGGTCAACGAGAACATCAACAAGGTTCACGGCGACGTTCGGCTTTGCTAGTCATCTTCCGCTTGACGCCGCGCGGTTTCTTCTGACCGCGGCTGGAGACCACCCGCTGCTTCGGATACGGACTGAACAGAACAGAATCATAAACCCTGATTCTGATTCGGTCGGAAAACTGACGAGGACAGATCATTGACTATCGCCGCAGTCGTAAATGATCGATTCGGAACCGGAAAACCAGGGTTGACGATCCCGTTCCGATTCCGGTAGACTTCGGATCATGGAGGAAAATGATGGACTGGAAAACGAAGGTTCTGCTGTTCGTGCTGGTGCTGTTCGGTTCGGTCGTTCCTGTCTCGGCGCGGACGGAAGCCGCCGGCGGGATGACTACGGGGCTCTTCCTTGCAGCTCTCGGAACCGTGTTTGCGATTCTGATTCCGCTTGGTGGCCTGATGTTCATGTTCTATAGATGGCAAAACAAGTTGAACGACGACGCGCACAGGAAGATCGGCGAGAACATCACCGGGGTCAAAAACGAGCTCGGCGAGAACATCACCGGGGTCAAAAACGACCTTAAGGCGGACATCAACAGGGTCGAAGGGAATGTAGGCAGGGTCGAAGGGAAGGTTGACGAGATCAACATCTACCTGCGAGACTCCGCGACGGAAGCAGTCCGGCTCGGACGACAGTCTGAGACTCGCAAGGATTGACCCTGGCGAGAGTCCGCGTCCGTCCGCGAGTTCTCGGCAACCGGACGGACGCGGACGACGACCTGGCGCCGCCGGGCGCTTCCTGGTGCAGGCGAAACTTGAGCGAAGCCGCGGAAGGCGAAGTGCAGGCGAAGGTAGGGACCGGGTGGTTCGCGCTGACGCTGGCCGCCTTCCGGGAGCTGATCGGGAGCGAATTGTGATTCGCCGTCCGGCGGTGCTGGCCCTTGCGCTCGCGGCGGCATCGGCCGGCGGCGTCCAGTCGTGGGTGAAGGTGCATCAATGGGATCGCAGCGCCCCCGGCGCCCGGTCGGCCCGCCGACGCCGCTTCACGGCGGTTGTCCGCCCCGCGAAGGCGAGCCTGCGCCCGTGCGCCATCATGCCCTCCCCGTGTTTCCGGCAGCTCTGACGTGCACCCTTCCCGGTTTTCGCCGGTGGCGGAACCGGCGCGGAACGTGTAGAATGCCGTCACTCGTCGGGCGGTCGGGCGCGGAATCCGTATCGGGAGGCGAGATGGCCACGATACCTCGGTTGCGGTTCGGCTCCGCGGCGTTCGCATGCTTCTCGCTGGCGGCGCTGGCCGCCGTCGGGCCGGCGGCCGCCGCGCAGCCCGCGGTTTCCGCGCAGGACGCGTCCGCCGACCAGGCGGTCGTCGAGCGCTACTGCGTCACCTGCCACAACGACCGGCTCGAAACCGGCGGCCTGTCGCTGCAGGGCCTCGACGTCTCCGACGTCGCCGCGCATCGCGGCGTGTGGGAGAAGGTGGTCCGCAAGCTCCGCGCCGGGGCGATGCCGCCGCGTCCGCGCCCCCGGCCCGACGCCGCAACCTACGCGCGCGTGCTGGCCGCCCTCGAGACCGCCCTCGACTCCGCCGCGGCGGCGCATCCCGACCCGGGGCGCACGGCGACGTTCCGCCGCCTGAACCGCACCGAGTACCAGAACGCGGTGCGCGACCTGCTGGCGCTCGACGTCGACGTCACCGCGCTGCTGCCGCGTGACGACTCCGCCTTCGGTTTCGACAACGTGAACGCCGGCGGGCTGTCGCCGACGCTGATGGAGCGCTACCTCGCGGCGGCGCGCAAGGTGAGCCGGCTGGCGGTCGGCAGCGGCCTGCCGGCGCCCGGCAGCCGCGTCGTCGTCGTGCCCGCCGACCGCACCCAGGAGGACCACGTCGCCGGCCTGCCGTTCGGGACCCGCGGCGGGACCGCGGTCGAGCACACGTTCCCGGCCGACGGGGAGTACGAGATCCAGGTCCGCCTGCAGCGGAACCGCAACGAGAACGTCGAGGGGCTGACCGAGCCGCACGACGTCGAGATCACCCTGGACGGCGAGCGGCTCGCCCTGTTCACCATGGAGCCGAGCCGCAACTACGTCCTGCAGGCCAACGCCGCGTACTACGCCGACGAGGGCATCGACAACCACCTGAACGTGCGCCTCGCCGCGCCGGCCGGGCCGCACGTGGTCGGGGCGGCGTTCATCAAGAAGAACTCGGCGCTGATCGAGACGACGCGGCAGCCCTACGACGCCCACTTCAACATGGATCGCCATCCCCGGCAGCAGCCGGCGGTGCGGTCGGTGTCCATCGCCGGTCCGTTCGATCCGACCGGGGTGGGGGAGACGCCGAGCCGCGCGCGGATCTTCGCGTGCCGGCCGCCGGCCGGCGCCTCCGACGCCGAGGCCGAGGAGTGCGCGGCCGCGATCGTCGCCGGGCTGGCCCGCCGCGCGTACCGGCGTCCGGTGACGGTGGACGACCTGGAGCAGCTCGTCTCCTTCTACCGGCGGGGTTACGCCGCGGGCGGCTTCGAGGCGGGCGTCGAGACGGCGTTGCGGGCGCTGCTCGCGAGTCCGGAGTTCCTGTTCCGCATCGAGCGCGATCCGGAAGGCGCCGCGCCGGACGAGCCCTACCGCGTCACCGGCCTGGAGCTCGCCTCGCGGCTGTCGTTCTTCCTCTGGAGCAGCCTGCCCGACGACGAGCTGCTCGACGCGGCGGCGGCCGGCAAGCTGCGCGACCCCGCGGCGCTGCGGGCGCAGGCGCGGCGGATGCTGGCCGATCCGCGGGCCGCGACCCTGACCACGAACTTCGCGTCGCAGTGGCTGCACCTGCGGAACCTGGACGCGGTGCGGCCCGACGCGCGGCTGTTCCCGGACTTCGACGACAACCTGCGGCAGGGTTTCCGCCGCGAGACGGAGCTGCTGTTCCAGAGCATCCTCGACGAGGACCGTAGCGTCGTCGACCTGCTGACGGCGGACTACACGTTCGCCAACGAGCGGGTGGCGCGGCACTACGGGTTCCCGGGCATCTACGGCGACCACTTCCGGCGCGTCGACCTGCCGGAGGGCAGCCCGCGGCTCGGCCTGCTCGGGCACGGCAGCATCCTTACGGTGACCTCGTACGCCACGCGGACGTCCCCGGTGCTGCGGGGCAAGTGGATTCTCGAGAACCTGCTCGGGACGCCGCCGCCGCCGCCGCCGGCCAACGTGCCGCCCCTCGAGGAGACCCGGTCGAACACCCGCGTCGTCTCGATGCGCGAGCGGATGGCGGCGCACCGCCGGAATCCGCAGTGCGCCGTCTGCCACCAGATCATGGACCCCGCCGGTCTGTCGATGGAGAACTTCGACGCCATCGGCCGCTGGCGGGACGCCGAGGGGGGCGCGGCGATCGACGCGGCGGGCAACCTGCCGGGCGGCGAGGACTTCGACGGCGTGGCGGGGCTGCGCGGCGCGCTGCTCGAACGCCCCGAGGTGTTCGTCGGGACGGTGACGGAGAAGCTGCTGACCTACGCGCTCGGCCGTGGACTCGACCACGCCGACGCCCCGGCGGTTCGTGCGATTGCGCGGGCGGCGGCGGCCGACGGCTACCGGCTGTCGTCGCTCATCCTCGGCATCGTCGAGAGCACTCCCTTCCAGATGAGGAGATCCCAGTCATGATGATCACGAAGACGGCGCTTCCCCGGCGGACGTTCCTGCGCGGCGTGGGGGCCACCCTGGCCCTGCCGCTGCTGGACGCCATGGTCCCGGCCGCTTCCGCGCTGGCGAAGACGGCCGCGGCGGCGCCGCGGCGGCTCGGTTACGTCTACATCCCGATGGGCATGAACCCCGAGCCGTGGACGCCGCCCGAGGTCGGGAAGCTGACGAAGCTGTCGCCGTCGCTGGCGCCCCTGACGCCGCACCTCGAGAACGTGAGCGTCATCACCAACCTGGAGATCGACGCGGCGCACATTTCCGGGAACCACGCGTCGGCGAACTCCTCGTTCCTCACCTGCGTGCGGCCGAAGCGCACCGAGGGCAGCGACTACGTCAACGGCACGTCGGTCGACCAGCTCGCGGCGCGGCAGATCGGCCGCGACACGCCGTTGCCGTCGCTGGAGATCGGGACCGACCTGATCGCCCAGGTCGGCAACTGCGACAACGGCTTCGCCTGCGTCTACATGAACAGCCTCTCCTGGGCGTCGCCGACCGCGCCGAACCCGACCGAGGCGGACCCCCGCATCGTCTTCGAGCGGCTCTTCGGCGACGGCGGGACGCCGGCGCAGCGGCAGGCGGAGATGAAGACGAACCGCAGCATCCTCGACTGGGTGCTCGACGACATGGCCAGCCTGCAATCGCAGCTCGGGACGAGCGACAGGCACCGGGTGAGCGAGTACCTCGACACCGTCCGCGAGGTCGAGCGGCGCATTCAGCGCGCCGAGAAGTCGGCCGCCGGCTCGCCCCTGAGCGATCTGACCCGTCCGACCAGCGTGCCCGAGGCCTGGGAGGACCACGTCAAGCTGATGTACGACCTGCAGGTGCTGGCGCTGCGCGCCGACCTGACCCGCGTCGTCACGTTCCAGATGGCGCGCGAGGCGAGCACGCGGACCTATCCGCAGATCGGGGTGCCGGAGCCGCACCACCCGACGTCGCACCACGTCGACGACCCGGAGAAGCTCGCCAAGCTGGCGAAGATCAACCAGTACCACGTCTCGCTGTTCGGGTACCTGGTCGAGAAGCTCAAGACGACCGAGGACGGCGACGGGACGCTGCTCGACCACACGACGTACCTGCTCGGCAGCGGGCTCGGCAACCCGAACGTGCACGATCACCGCAACCTGCCGATCGTCGTGGCGCGCGGCGCCGGATCGAAGATCGCGGGCGGCCGGCACGTGCGGTACGACGACCTGACCCCGCTGGCGAACCTGCACCTGACGCTGCTCGACGACGTCGGCGTGCGTCTCGACGAGTTCGCCGACAGCACGGGGCGCCTCGGCGAAGTGATCGAGCCGCTGTCGCTGTAGGGCGCATCGAACGGGCACGGGTTCCGGTCGCGGGCGGCTTGCCTCCGGGCAGGCCGCCCGCGGTTCGTTTGCGAGTGACGCACGCAAGTCGGGCAGGGGAGCGTCGGAATGAGCCGCGAGGAAGGGTTCGATGCGCAGGGCCGCCCCCGGCGACGCACGCAAGTCGGGCAGGGGAGCGTCGGAATGGGCCTGCGTGTTCCGCCCCGAGTCGACCGCGTCGTTCGCCCTGAGCGTCGCCCCTGACCTGGAGGAGTATCCAATGCACCGCCTGATGACCCTTTCGTTCGTGGCGCTGGCGTCGATCGTCGTTGCGTCGGCCGGCGCCAGGCCCGCCGTGGCGGCCGTGGCGGACGCCGATCTGATCGGCGCGATCAAGGCGGCCGACGCGGAGGGCGTGCGCGCGGCGCTGGCGCGCGGGGCCGACGTCACGGCCGCGGACCCGGACGGCACGACGCCGCTCCATTGGGCGGCGCACGCGGACGACGCCGCGATCGTCGAGCTCCTGCTCGACGCGGGCGCCGACGCGGCGGCGGAGAACCGCTACGGCGTGCGGCCGATCTCGCTGGCCTGCGCCAACGGCGGCGCGGCCGTCGTCGAACTGCTGCTCGACGCCGGGGCCGATCCCGACACGATGCAGGCGGAGGGGGAGACCGCGCTGATGACCGCGGCGCGCACCGGGGACGTCGACGTCGTCAGGCTGTTGCTGGCGCACGGGGCGGACGTCAACGCGGCCGAGTCGTGGCGCGGCCAGACCGCCTTGATGTGGGCGGCGGCCGAGGGGCACGCCCGGTTGATCCCGACCATGCTGTCGTACGGGGCCGACGTCTCCGCGCGCTCCGCGAAGGGCTGGACGCCGCTGCTGTTCGCGGTCCGCGAGGGGCGCATCGACGTCGTCCAGACCTTGCTCGAGGCGGGCGTCGATGTCGAGGAGGCGTTGCCCGTGGTGCAGGAGACGCGCCGCGGCGGCACCAGCGCCGAGCGGTCGGCCACCGGCCTGAACGCCTTCCTGCTCGCGGCGGCCAACGCCCACTACGAGCTGGCCGCCCTGCTGGTCGACCGGGGCGCCGACGTCAACGTCGCCTCGCGCGGGTGGACGGCGCTGCACCAGGTGTCGTGGGTGCGCAAGGCGGGCATCGCCGGCAGCAACAACCCGGCGCCCAAGGGCTCCGGTCGCATGACCAGCCTGGAGTTCGTGCGCAAGATCGTCGCCGCCGGCGCCGACGTGAACGCCCGCGTCACGAGCCGGCCGCCGGCCGGGATCACGCGCCTCAACTTCCTCGGCGGCACGCCGTTCCTGCTCGCGGCGCGGACCGCGGACGCCGATCTGATGCGGCTGCTCGCCGAGTTGGGGGCGGACGCGCTGCTGCCGAACGAGGACGACACCACGCCGCTGATGGTGGCGGCGGGAGTCGGCACGGCCGCGCCGGGAGAGGACCCCGGCACCGAGCCGGAGGTGTTCGAAGCGGTCCAGGCGGCGCTGGAGCTCGGCGGCGACCTGAACGCCATCGACGACAACGGCGAGACCGCCATGCACGGCGCCGCCTACAAGCACGCGCCCAGCGTGGTGACGCTGCTGGCCGAGGCGGGCTCCGACGTCGACGTCTGGAACCAGCCCAACGCGCAGGGCTGGACACCGCTCGACATCGCGACGGGCGTGCACCGCGGCATGAACGTCCTGAGCAGCCCGGCGACCGCCGCCGCCCTTCGCGCCGTGCTGGAGGCGGCCGGCGCGCCGGCCGGGCCGTAGGCACCGCCCGGCTGGCGCCGCATCCGTCCGGCGACTGCCGCCGCCTGTGGGTCGAAAATCGCGGAGGCAGCCGTAGACGTTCCATGAGTGGCGCGTGCCGCCGACGGTCCCGCGCCGGGCGCGGCTCACCGTGGCGGCAGCCGCTCCCAGCGGATCGCGGTCACCACCTCGCGGCCCTCGTCGTCGGTGCGCACGGGAGGCCGCAGCGTCAGGTGCGTGTCGGTCAGTTCGTAATAGCGCCGGGCGTCGGTTCCGGCGGCGCGCGGATCGGATCCGCCGATCCGGTGGTGGGTCACGTATCCCTGATCGCGCGGGCCGGGGCACGTGATGCAGCCGGCCATCTCGCGCACCGAGAACGGGCCGAACCCGCTCGCGTAGCTCTCGGGCAGGCGCAGGGCTTCGTCGGCGGTCGGTGAGTCGCCGGCGAACGGCGCGCGGCCGGGGCGCTGGAGGTGGACCGACATGTGCCCCGACGGCGCGTAGAAGAGGTAGCCGTTCTCGTACTGCTCGACCTCGACCGCGTAGCCGTCGGTGGTGTTGCGGGAGAGCGAGTCGATGCGGTAGGCGCCGAAGAGCCGGCGGTGCGTGTCGGTGGCCTCGGACGCCGGCAGGTCGGGCTGGCGTGTCCACGTCACCACCGTCTGCGAACCGTCGGCTTCCGGGGGCGGCCGCAGGGCCAGGCGGTCCCCGGCGAGGGTGTAGAAGCGCGTATGGTCCCCGACGCCGTTCGGGTTCAGGCTTCCCTCGACGTGATGCGTGACGGTTCCCGCGGCCTCGTCCACCGCGAACTGTCCGAAGCGGGAGCCGTAGCCGCCGAACTGCGCGAGCGCCTCGTCGGCGGTCGGCCCGTTCTCCGCGTACGGCGGCCGGCCGGGGCGCATGATCGTGACGCCCACGTACCCGGAGGCGTCGTAGATCAGGTAGCCGAGGCGGTCCTCGATCGGCGCCGTCAGGGGTTCGCCCGCGGCATCGCGTCGCTCGATGGCGGCCAGTGACCAGGCGCCGAGGAGTTGGCGTTCCGCCGCGGACAGAGGCTCCGCCGAGGACGGGTCCGTGTCGGCCGGTCCGGCTGATCCACCGCACGCGATCGACGCGGCGACGAATGCGCCGGCCGCCGGCAGACGCACGCAACGACGGGCCAGGGGCATCTCGCACACCGGCGCCCGGCCCAATCCCGCGGCCGGACGGCGATCTTTTTCGTCGACGGCCTACGGCCGGCAGGCGGCGTCCAGGCTGGCCACCGTCGTCACGTTGATGGCGTCCGCGGAGTCCTCCCGCCGGATCAGGAACCCCTTGGCCTCCACCCGGTGTCCCTCGTACGGATCCGGATCCGGGAAGACGTACATCAACTCGAAGGTGGCGCCGCCGAGCGGCATGCTCCGCGTGAGCGCCAGCGTGTCGCCCGTCGAGGCGTCCGGATCCCGCGTGCGGATCGGTTGGCTGCCGTCGGTGACGATCCAGGTGCGGTCGTCGCGCGCGAGACAGCCGACCACCTGCACCATGGCGAAGTTCGGCACCGCGTCGGGGCCGTCCGCGCCGTAGACGAGCACCTCGCCGGCGCGTTCGGCGGTCAGCTCGGCTTCGCCGTGCGGGAACTCGTTCACCTCGAGCACGTACGCGATGACGTCGACGTATCCGGCTTCCCCGAGGCTGCCCGCCGCCCCGGGCGGCATGGTCTGCGCGCGGGCGAGGACGCCGTCGAGCTGCAGGCCGCCCCAGTCGCGGATGAAGCTCTCGCCGGCCAGCGGCCGGGCGTTCGCGCCGGAAAGATCCTCTCCGTGGCACCGGGCGCAGGCCGCCTCGTAGAGCTTCCTGCCGCGCTGCGCCTGGGCGGCGGAATAGACGCCGTCCCACACCGACGGCTCGTCGGTCTCCTGGGCGGCGGCCGGCTGCGCGCCGATCGGCGCGGACGCGCCGAGACAGACGGCCGCCGCCGCGAACACCGCCCGGCCGCGGCGGGTCGCGGAGCGGACCGTCCTGTCCGGCGTTCCGCGCCGCGTGCGGTCAGCGGCCGAGGTACTCGTCATCGCTCACCGGCCCTTCCCAGTCGGTCTGGCCGCTGACGAAGGTGAGCTGCACCATGTGCTCGTCGGGCGCGGCCCCGTGCCAGTGGACCACCCCCGGACCGGCGAAGACCGGCGTGCCCGGGGTCAGTTCCCGGATCGCCTCGCCGCGGACCTGGGTGCGCCCGCGACCCTCCTCGGCCATGATGATCTGCCAGTTCCCGTGGCTGTGCCAGTTGGACCGCACCCCGGCTTCGAACCGCAGGCGGACGGCGCGGATGTCCGACGCATCGGGCCGAGTCGGCGCGCCGCCGACGAAGTTGCTCTGCGCGGCGGCGAGCGTGCCGCCCGAATCCGCGGCGACGTACAGGATGCCCGCGGCGGCGAAGCAGGCCGCGGCCAGGCCGAGTCGAAGCTGTTTGCGTGCATGCGGCGTCATTTTGCCCACTCCCTGATGATTCCCGGATGCGGATGGAGGCTAGTCGAGCGTCCAGAGGGTCAGCGACGAAACGTCCTTGACGTAGAGGCGGTTGCCCGACAGGGTCGGCGCCGTCCAGGTCTCGCTGTCGGCCACCTCGTAGCGCCTGACCGGGCTGAACCGGTCGCGGCTGTGCGCCAGGACCACCAGCTCGGCGTCGTCCTCCAGCGCGAGGATGGTGTCGCCGGAGCGCAGGATCGAGGCGTTCTCGGCCTGCCGGGGGCTGCTGGTCCAGAGCACCTCGCCGGTGTCGAGATCGAGGCCGAAGTACTGGCCGCTGTTCAGATGCGACAGCCCGTAGAGGACCCCGTCGTTGACGACGCCGTTGGTCATGTGGAGCGACACCTCGTCGGTGTGCCAGACGTCCTCCGTGGTCCAGCCGCCGCTTCCCGGGCGGACGCGGAACGCGGTCACGCCGTTGGCGCGGCCGTTTTCGATCACCATGTCCCGGTACAGGATCGGCGTCTGCGAGGTGGTGGTCGACGGCGTCGTGAACGGCCGGCTCCAGAGGAGCGCGCCGGTCTCCAGCGACACGCCGACGAAGTGCTCCTGCGTGAAGACGACCACCTGCCGCGTCCCGCCCAGCTCGAACAGCATCGGCGAGCCGTAGGCGGGACCGTCGCCGTCCCAGCTCCAGCGCACCGCGCCGGTGGCGGCGTCGAACGCGGTCAGCGCGCCGTCGTCGTGGCCGCCGACGTGGACGATGACCAGGTCGCCGTCGACGAGGGGCGACGTCGACGTGTGGAAGAGCGGCGTGAGGCCGGTCCCCGGATACTGCCAGAGCAGCTCCCCGCCGGCCGCGTCGAAGGCGGTGACGGTACCGGTCATGCCGTGCGCGAAGAGGCGGCCGTCGGCGTACGTCGGCGTCGACTTCGGCCCCGCCCGGTGCCGCGCGGTCGACGGGTTCATGTCGAACGGCGCGGCGTAGCTCGTCCGCCAGATCGTCTCGCCGGTGGCGGCGCGCAACGCGGTCAGCGCCTCGTCGCCGCCCTGGCGGGTGAACAGGTACAGGCGGTCGCCGATCAGCACCGGGCTGGCGTAGCCGAGCCCGATCTCCACCGACCACTGCCGGCGCAGGGCGTCGGGCCAGCTCGCCGGCACGTCGAAGGCCGCCGCCACGCCGTCGCGCGCCGGCCCGCGCCACTGCGGCCAGTCCTGCGCCGCCGCGCCCGACACGCCGAACGGCAGCGTCACGGCCGCCGCCACCATGAATCCGCGCGCAAGATGTCTCATCGTCGATTGCTCCCCCCGATCCGCAACGTCGTCTCCGCTCCGCGACAGCGCCCCATTGTACGAGCATTCGGGCGCCGCCGCGAGGATCGCGATCCGCTGACCCAGGCGCTCGGGATCCGCGGACCGCGGGCCCCGCTACCGGCCGCGTCCCCGGCGGACCGCGGTCGCGCGGTCGGCGATGGAGACCAGCGTCGACGCGATCAGCACCCAGGCGGCCGCGCGGGCGGTCGCGGCCAGCAGCGGCGAGACGGCCGGGACCGCGTCCAGCCGGGCGGCGGCGAGCAGGACCAGCGGGGCGAAATAGGCGATCCCGTTCCAGCGTCCGATGGCGCTCATGCGGAGCTGCTTCCGGCGGTGCAGCCACCAGGAATCGAGCACGTACTGGCCGAAGGCGACCACGATCAGGGCCGGCAGCACCGGCGGGACTTGGCCGGCCAGGGCCGCGCCGGTCAGGCAGGCGGTCACGAACACGCAGTCGGCGCCGTGATCGAACAACTGCCCGGCGGCCGAGGCCGCGCCGCAACGGCGGGCGGCGGCGCCGTCGAGGCTGTCGCTGGCGATGGCCGCGGCCAGCAGCGCCGCGACCGGCCCGGCGCCGAGGAAGTCCGGCCGCGCGAAGGCGATCGCCAGCGGCAGGGCCAGCGCCAGCCGCAGGCCGGTGAGCAGGTGGGCCGCGATCATCATCGGAATCCTCTCTCCCGGGGGGATGAGTACGCCAATTCAAGATCCAATTTTGAATTGGCCTGAAGTCGTGGTACGTTCCGTTCCGTGATCCACCGGGACCTGGCGGCGGAACTGGAACGAGCGGCCGCCTGGGCGCCGTCCGTCACGCTCACCGGGCCGCGTCAGAGCGGGAAGACCACGCTGTGCCGGGCGGTGTTCTCCGGGCATCCCTATCGGTCGCTCGAGGCGCCGGACGAACGGGCCTTCGCACGGGAGGATCCGCGGGCGTTCCTGGCGCAGTTCCCGCGGGGAGCCATCCTCGACGAGGTGCAGCGCGTGCCCGACCTGCTCTCGTACCTGCAGGGCGTCATCGACGCCGACCCGGCCCCGGGACGCTGGATACTGAGCGGGTCACAGAACTTCGCGCTGCTCGAATCGGTCACCCAGTCGCTGGCCGGACGAACCGCCATGCATCGGCTCCTGCCGCTGTCCTGGGACGAGATCGGGCGGTTCCCGCGGCGCCCCGCCAGTCTCGACGAAGCGCTTTTCAGCGGCGGCTATCCGCACATCTTCAACCGGAGCCTCCATCCCCCGGACTGGCTGCGCTCCTACGTCGCCACCTACGTCGAGCGGGACGTGCGAACGCTCGGCAGCGTCGGAAACCTCACCACGTTCCAGCGCTTCGTCGAGCTCTGCGCCGGCCGCACGGGACAACTGCTCAATTATTCCTCCCTGGCCGACGATTGCGGCATCTCGCAGCCGACCGCCAGGGCGTGGTTCAGCGTCCTCGAGGCGAGCTTCATCGCCTTCCACCTGCCGCCGTTCAACACGAAGCAGCGCAGGCGGCTGGTGAAGATGCCGAAGCTGTACTTCCACGACACCGGTCTGGCCTGCTGGCTGCTCGGCATCCGCGAACCGCGTCAGCTTCGCGCGCACCCGTTGCGCGGCGCGCTGTTCGAGACGTGGGTCGTTTCCGAGGTGCTCAAGCACCGCACCCATCGCGGCGAGAACGGCGGTCTCTCGTTCTTCCGGGACCGCAACGGCGCCGAGATCGATCTGGTGGTCGAAGATCCGGACGGCCTGACGCTGATCGAGGCCAAGGCCGCCGCCACGCCGGCGGCGAGCCTGCTCGCCGGGGCGAAACGCGTACGCCCGTATCTTCAGGGGCCGGGTCTGCGCTGTGACGTGGTCGTGGTCTACGGCGGCGAGGAATTGCAGCTACGCACGGACGGCAGGCTGACGCCATGGCGCCTCGTCCGTTCCGCGGCGCCGCCGGGGGATGGTCCGCTGGTGCAGGTGTTCGCCGACGGCCGTCCCGCGGCGGGCGCCGACGTGACGGCTCTGTCCCCGGACGGCGCGAGGCGCCGGGCGGCGACGGACGAGCGGGGGCGTGCGACGCTCGACCTGCGTCCCGGTCACCTGCCGGTACGAGTGTCGGTCAGCAAGGACGGATTCGCCACGTGCGAGGAGCCCGCGTGGATACCGGACGAACGCGCGCTGCACGTCCGCCTGGCGCGTCCGTCCGTTCCGCGGCGCCGCGGCGAGCCGTGAGCCTGCTCCCGCTCCGGTCCCCGGTACCCGCGGGACCGCGAATGCGCGGCCGCGCACGTGCCCCCGGGCGTCAGCGGGCGCAGGGGGCGGGTGACAGCCCCCGCCCCTGCCAGATGCCGTACACGGCGGGAAACACGAGGAGCACGACGGCCGCCGTCGTCACCACGCCGCCCACCATCGGCGCGGCGATGCGCTTCATCACGTCGGCCCCGGCGCCGGTGCTCCACAGGATCGGCAGCAGGCCCAGGGCGGTGGTGGCGCTCATCATCACGACCGGCCGGACGCGGCGGGACGCGCCGTCGAACACCGCCTGCCGGAGGTCCGCGATCGTCTCCAGGCGCCCCGCGGCGCGGGCGGCCTCGCAGGCCCGGTCGAGGTACAGCAGCATCACCACCCCGGTCTCCGCGCTCAGGCCGGCCAGCGCGACCACGCCCACCCAGACGGCGACGCTCAGGTTGTAGTCGAGCGCGTACAGCAGCCAGAACGCGCCGCTCAGCGAGAGCGGGACCGCCGAGAGCACGATCAGGGTCCTGGCGACGGACCGCGTGCTGGCGTAGATGGTCAGGAAGATCGCCGCCAGGGTGAGCGGCACGACCGTCCGCAGGCGGTTCCGTGCGCGCGCCATGTACTCGTACTGGCCGCTCCAGCCGAGGCTGTAGCCGGTGGGCACGTCGACCTGCGCGGCGACCGCCCGCCGGGCGCGCTCGACGTAGGCGCCGAGGTCGTCGTCCTCGACGTCCACGTAGACCCAGGCGTTCGGACGCGCCTGCTCGCTCTTGATGGCCGGCGGCCCCTTGGCGAACGACAGGGTCGCCAGGTGGCCGAGCGGAATCTGCTGCCGGGTCGGGGTCCGGACGAGGATCTCCCGCAGCGCCGCCGGGTCGTCGCGCAGGTCCCGGCGGTAGCGCAGGTTGACGGGGTAGCGTTCGAGTCCTTCCACGGTCGTCGTGACGTTGAGGCCGCCGATCGCGGACTGGATGACGTCCTGCACGTCGCCGACCGTCAGCCCGTAACGGGCGATCTCGTCCCGCCGCATGGAGAAGTTCAGGTAGTTGCCGCCCAGGACCCGTTCGGAGTGCGCCGAGCGGGTGCCGGGCACCTGCCGGACCACCGCCTCGACGGCGCGGCCCACCTCCTGCAGCACCGCCAGGTCGGGCCCCGAGATCCGGATCCCCACCGGGGTCCGGACGCCGGTCGACAGCATGTCGATGCGGGCCTTGATCGGCATGGTCCAGGCGTTGGTGACGCCCGGGAACCGGACGGCGCGGTCCATCTCGCCGGTCAGCCGTTCGGGAGTCATCCCCGGCCGCCAGGCGTCCGCCGGCTTGAGGCGGATCGTCGTCTCGATCATGCTCAGCGGCGCCGGGTCGGTGGCGGTGTCCGCGCGGCCGACCTTCCCGAACACCTGCTCCACCTCGGGGAAGGTCCGCAGGATCCGGTCGGTCTGCTGGAGGATCTCGCGGGCCTTGGTGATCGACACCCCCGGCAGCGTCGCCGGCATGTAGAGCAGGTCGCCCTCCCAGAGCGGCGGCATGAACTCGGAGCCCAGCCGCGAGACCGGCGCCGCGGTCGCGCCCAGGACCGCCGCCGCCGCCGCGACGGCCGTCCAGCGCCGGGCGAGCACCCGCTGCAGCAGCGGGCGGTACAGCGCCAGGAGCAGGCGCGTGATCGGGTTGGCCCGGGCCGGCGGGACCCGGCCGCGGATCCAGTAGCCGGCCAGCACCGGCACGAGCGTTACGGAGAGCAGCGCGGCGGCGGCCATGGCGTAGGTCTTGGTGAACGCGAGCGGCTTGAAGAGCCGCCCCTCCTGCGCCTCCAGCGTGAAGATCGGCGCGAACGAGATGGTGATGACGAGCAGCGCGAAGAACAGCGTGGGACCGACCTCGGTGGCCGCGCGGGTGACGATCCGCCAGTGGGGCAGGCGGCCCCCGTCGCGCTCCAGATGGCGGTGCGTGTTCTCGACCATCACGATCGCGGCGTCCACCATCGCGCCGACGGCGATCGCGATGCCCCCCAGCGACATGACGTTGGCGTCGATGCCCTGCAGGCGCATGACGACGACCGACGCCAGCACGGCCAGCGGCAGCGTCAGCACCGCGACCGCCGCCGAGCGGACGTGCAGCAGGAAGAGGGCGCAGACCAGCGCGACGATCGCCATCTCTTCGAGCAGCTTCCGCCGCAGCGTGTCGATCGACCGTTCGATCAGCGCCGTCCGGTCGTAGACCGGGACGATCTCCACCCCCGGCGGCAGCCCGGGCCGCAACTCCGCCAGCCGGGCCTTGACCCGTTCGACGACGTCGTACGCGTTCGCGCCGTGGCGCACGACGACGATGCCGCCGACCACTTCGCCCTCGCCGTTCAGCTCGGCCAGCCCGCGGCGGATGTCCGGGCCGGTCCGCACCGACGCGACGTCCCGGACCGTGATCGGCGTGCCGGATTCGTCCACCCCCAGCGCGACGCGCCGGACGTCGTCGAGCCCCCGCAGGTAGCCCTCGCCCCGCACCATGAACTCCGTCTCGGACAGCTCCAGCACCCGCCCGCCGACGTCCCGGTTGCTCCGCCGCACGGCGTTCCGGATGCGCGCGAGCGAGACGTCGTGGGCGCGCAGCCGGTTCGGGTCGACGGTGATCTGGTACTGCTTGACGAAGCCCCCGATGCTCGCCACCTCGGCGACGCCGGGCACGGCGGTCAGCTCGTACTTCAGGAACCAGTCCTGGAGCGAGCGCAGTTCGGCCAGGTCGACGCCGTCGGCGCGGAGCGCGTACAGGTAGGCCCAGCCGACGCCGGTCGCGTCCGGGCCGAGGGTCGGCGTCACGCCCGCCGGCAGGCGCCCGCGGATCTGGTCGAGGTATTCGAGGACCCGGCTGCGCGCCCAGTACAGGTCGGTGCCGTCCTCGAAGAGCACGTAGACGAACGAGGAGCCGAAGAACGAGTAGCCGCGGACCACCGTGGCGGAGGGGACCCCGAGCATCCTCGTCGTGATCGGATAGGTCACCTGGTCCTCGACGACCCGCGGGGCCTGTCCCGGATAGTCGGTGAAGATGATCACCTGCACGTCCGAGAGGTCCGGCAGCGCGTCGACGGGCGTCGTCCGCGCCGCGTGGATTCCGGCGAGCGCGACGAGCGCCGCGCCGAGAACGACGAGGAAGCGGTTGCCGATCGACCACTCGATGACCCTGGCGAGCATCGGTCTTCTCCCGGTTCGTCAGCGGCGGGGGACGCCCGGCGCCGCCGGCGCGTGGTCCCGTCCGGCGCGCGGTTTCGGGGTGTGTTCCTCGCCGTGGCGGTACGCAGCCGGCGCGTCCGGCATGGGCCGCTCGTTGCGCGTCGTCGGTGTCGGCATCGGGGCGTGTTCCGCGCCGTGTCGGTGCGCGCCCGGGGCCGCCGGCATGGTCCGTGCGCCAGTCGGCATCGGGACGTGTTCCGCGCCGTGTCGGTGCGCGTCCGGCGCGTCCGGCATGGTCCGTTCGTTGCGCGTCGTCGGTGTCGGCGTCGGGGTGTATTCCTCGCCGTGGCGGTGCGCGGTCGGGGCCGCCGGCGCGTCCACCCCCGGGTCGATGGCGCGGATCGCCTGCGTGAGGTTGCTCTCGGAGTCGATCAGGAACTGCGCCGACACGACGATCGTGTCCCCTTCCGCGACGCCGTCCAGCGCCTCCCACACGCCGCCGCCGTACCTGCCGAGGGTGACGGCGGCGACCTCGAACGTGCCGGGCGCGCGCTCGAGGACCACCAGATCGCGGGCGCCGCCGCGGAGCACGGCCTCCTCCGGCAGCGCGAGCGCGTCGCGCGCCACCGGCACGTCGAACGTCACGTTGGCGTACATGCCGGCGCGCAACGTCAGGCCGGGGTTCTCCAGCTCGACCGAGACGGTCATCGTGCGGGTCCGTTCGTCGAAGTGCGGGTACAGGTAGCGGACGAATCCGGTGTAGGGCCGTCCGGGCAGGTAGGGCAGCTCGACGTGCGCCCGCTGGCCGACGCGCAGCGCCGCGACCTGATGCTCGAAGACCTCGACGTCGACCCAGATGGTCGTCAGATCGGCGAGCTGGTAGAGGTTCGCGCCGGCCCGGACGTGCAGGCCGTCGAGCGCCCGGTCCATCTTCTCGACGACGACCCCGGTGACCGGGGAGCGGACCGACAGCGAGCGGCGCGGCGTCCGTTCGCGCTCGAGCGTCTCGATCTGCTCGTCGGTGACGTCCCAGTAGCGGAGCCGCGCGCGGGACGATGCGACCAGCGAGCGCGCCCGCCCGGCGATCGCCGGGTACTCCGACTCCGCGATGCGCGCGGCGTAGTCGAGCGCCTGCAGGTACTCCATCTGGGCGGTCACGAGCCGCGGGCTGTAGACGTCGAACAGGACCTGTCCCGCTTCGACCGTCTCGCCGAGGTAGTTCACCGCGACGTTCTCGATCCAGCCGTCGTACTTCGTGTTCACCCAGGTGATCTGCCGGTCGTTGTGGGCGAGCGTGCCGACGGTGCGGATGGTCTGCGCGACGTCGCGCCGGGTGACCGGCGCGGTGCGGACGCCGATGCTCTGCGCGAAACCGGGGTCGATCCGCACCGTGCCGGGCGGCGGCTCGTGGTTTCGTCCGCGTAGACCGGCACCAGATCCATGCCCATCGGCGACTTGCCGGGCCGGTCCGAGGTGAAGGTGGGGTCCATCGGCGCGCGCCAGTGCAGGATCTCCCGGCCGTCGTCGGCGCGCGGCGCGCCGGCCGCCGCCGCGGCGTCGAACGGCGGCGCTTCGCGGAGCGCGGCGAAGAGTCGGGAGGGGCGGGACGGCTCCCCCGGCCGGCCGGCCGGATCGACGGCCACCAGCGCCGTGGCGGCGACGCCCAGTCCGAAGCCCGCAACACCGATCGCAATCGATTTCTTCATGGCTTCCTCCCGGTCCCGGGCACGCGCGCGCCGACGTCCGGATCGATCGGGACGACCACACCCTCGCGCCCGGTCCCGGGCACGGGCGCGCCGACCGCCCGTTCGAGGGCGGCGAGCGCGATGAGGAGATCGGAGAGGTGGCGCGCGCGCAGCTCGCGGACGTCGATCAGCGTCCGTTCGCCGTCGAGCAGCTCGAGCACCCCGAGCCGGCCCGTCTCGTACGCGGCCTCGGTGGCCCGGAGCGCCTCCTCGGCCTGTGGAATCAGCACGTCGTCGAACAGGTCGATCTGCCCGTCCAGGGTCTCGATGCGCACGATCGCCTCGTGAACCTCCAGCTCCACGGCGTTGCGCGCCGCCGCCCGCTGCCGGATGCGCGCGCGCAGCTCCGCGTGCGCCTGCTCGACGCCCGCGCGGTACTTCGCGCGCCAGAGCGGCACCGAAACCCCCAGCGAGACGGTGAGCGCGTTCCTGCCGTCGTCCGCAAGCGGAGGCAGAGCGGCAGGACCGGTCCGGCGCCCGACGTTGACGACTCCCACGCTCGCCGTGAAGCCCGGCCGGTCGCTCCGCCCGGCCAGCTCGACGGCCCGTTCGCCGCCCTCGACGAGCGCGCCGGCCGCCCGCAGCTCGTAGCGGTTCCGGCCGCCGAGGCGCTGCAGCCGTTCGCGGTCAAGCGCGACGGCGGGCCGCGCCAGACGCGGCACGGCCGGCACCGGATCCTCCACGGGCCGGTCGCGCAGGGTGTTGAGACGCGCCGCGAGCGTTGCGCGCCGGCGGTCGAGCCGGCGCCGGCGGTCGACGACCCGGGTGATCTCCGCCTGCAGCCGGATCACCGCCTGCAGCAGGCCCTCGCCGGCGGCGTAGCGGGCCCCGGCCAGCGTCTCGTAGTGCGCCAGCAGCGACTGCTCCTCGCGGGCGAGACCGAGCGCCGCGTCGACGTATCCGAGGTCGTAGTAGACCTCCTTGACCTCCGCGGCGACGTCCCGCCGGGCCGCCTGATGGAGGTGGCCCAGCGCCTGCGCCTCCAGCCTCGCGACCCGGCCCCGCAGGGCGAGCGTGCCGAACCAGGGGAACGCCTGGGTCAGCGTCACGCCGTTGACCTGCGGGCCGACCCGGGTCTCCACGCTGCGCAGCGCCTGCGTGAAGCTGACGACCGGGTCGGGCAGGGCGGTGACCAGCGGCGCTTGGCGCCGGGCGGCTTCGTGGCGCGCACGGGACTCGAGGACGGCGGGGTTGCGTTCCACCGCCGCGGTCACGTAGGCGCGCAGATCCGGCGCGGCGGCGTGGAAGTCGAGCGCGACCTCCGGCGGCGCCGGCCGGGCGGCACGACCGGCCTGTCGTCGGGTCTCGGCGACATGCGGGTCGAGCGCGACCTCCGGCGGCGCCGGCCGGGCGGCACGACCGGCCTGTCGTCGGGTCTCGGCGACGTGCGGGTCGAGCGCGACCTCCGGCGGCGCCGGCTGGGCGGCGGCGAGCGCCGGAATCAGGACCGCCGCGGCCGGGCCGGCGGCGAATCGCCGGGCGGGTGATGCATGCATGGGATCGGCTCCCCTCCATTCGTCGCGTTCGAGACGGCGCGTTTCCCCCGCCCCGCGTCGGCTGCCGGGTCAACCGGCCGGGACGGTTTCGTCGCGTTCGAGGCGGCGCGCGTTTCTCCGCCCCGCGCCGGCTGCGCCGGGGTCAACCGGCCGGGACGGGTTTCGTCGCGTTCGAGGCGGCGCGCGTTCTCCGCCGGGACGGCCCGCTGGCGCCCGCGGGCGCCCGGGGCGTCGAGCCGCCGGCCTGCGCGCGCACGCGGTGCGACGCCGTTCAAGCGGAGAAACTGCGACCGGGGAGGACGATCAGAGCAGCAGGGAGGAGTACCGTACGAACAGCGGCGGCGATGCGGATTCGGGGCGGGGGCGGCCGGCGCGCCGCACCGCGTGCGGCGCGGGCTGGACGGCCGCCGGCGACGCGGCGGCGACCTCGGCCTCGGCGGCCGCCTGCGCCGCCGGCGCGGCGTCGACGGCCGCGCAGCAGACGAACGCGGCCGAAGTCTCTCCGTGGTGATCCGGCGCCGACCGGTCGTGGCAACCGGACCCGGACGCCGTCGCTGCGGCGACGGCCGTCAGGGGGCACAGGAAGACGACGGCCGCCAGCACGAGGCAACCGGCACCGGCCACCAGCGACCGCCCGCGGTTCCTCGCCATCGCTCCACGGTAGCACGCCGCGCCCCGGGGTGCAACGCCCGCATTGCTGCTATCAGAGATGGCGATTATCATGACAATTGCCATGTCTGATGGCGGTGAGCCGTTCATCCCGCGCTGCCTCGACCTCGAACGCCTGCTGGCGCGGCGCTCGGTGCTCCTGTTCGGGCCGCGCCAGACCGGAAAGTCCACCTACCTCCGGCGGCAGCTCGCCGGCGCGATCACGCGGGTTTTCTCCCTCCTCGACCAGGGCCTCCTCACCGCGGTGCTGGCCGACCCGACGCGCATCCGGCAGGAGATCGAAGCCCGGAACCTGCGCGACACGGTGATCTGCATCGACGAGATCCAGAAATGCCCGCCGCTCATGGACGAAGTCCACCTGCTGATCGAGGAGCGCGGCCTCCGCTTCCTCCTCACCGGGTCGAGCGCGCGGGCGCTCCGGCGCAAGGGCGTCAACATGCTCGGCGGCCGAGGCAGCGACCGGGTGATGCACCCGTTCTCGTGGTCCGAGCTGCGCGGCCGGTTCTCGCTCGACCGCGCCCTCAACCACGGCCTTCTCCCGCCGCACTACCTTGCGGACGAGCCGGACGAAGGACTCGCGTCGTACGTCGACCGCTACCTGACCGAGGAGATCGCCGCCGAGGGACTCGCGCGGAACCTGCCGCGGTTCGCCCGCTTCCTGCAGACCGCCTCGACCACCAACGCGCAGATCCTCAACTACTCCAACGTCGCCCGCGACGCGCAGGTCCCGCGCCAGACCGTGGCGCAGTGGTACGAGGTGCTGCGCGACACGCTGATCGCGTTCGAGCTGCCGGCCTGGTCCCGCACCGTCCGGCGCAAGGCGATCGAGACGGCGAAGTTCTACTTCTTCGACACCGGCGTGGTGCGCGCGTTGCGCCGGCTGCCGCCCGTCAGCGAGGCGTCGGCCGACTTCGGCGCCTTCTTCGAACACTACGTGTTCCTGGAGCTGCGCGCCTGGATCGACTACCGCCGGCCGCGCACGCCGCTCGCCTGCTGGCGCTCCCGGTCCGGCTACGAGGTGGACTTCATCCTCGACGACCGCGTCGCGATAGAAGCGAAGGCGGCGCGCCGCGTCCAGCAGAAGCACCTCCGCGGCCTGCGCGCGCTCGCCGAGGAACGGCTCGTCCGGCGTTCCATCGTCGTCTGCCGCGAGGACCGGCCGCGCATCGAACGGGGCATCGAGATCCAGCCGCTGGAGTTCTTCCTGGCGACGTTGTGGGAGGATGGACTGTGAGGTCTTTGGGTCCGCGCAAAAATAAATCCATAGAATTGGCTGCAATGTCGCAGTAGAGCACGGGGCGGCCGCGCACGCTCCTGCCCCGGAGAAATCTCCCAAGCAGAAGCAGAATTTTCGGATTCTGGAGTGCAATCTGCCCGGAATTATGGCACTATTGCGGAATCCTGATTCCGTAATAGTGCCATAATGAGACCAACCCGATTTTCCCCAGACGCCGTCGCCGACCTGCTCCGAGAGCAGACCGTCGCCAACCTGCCCGACGTGATGGCCGCCCTCGGCCCCGGCGTCAGCAGGCGCACCGCGTTCCGCAAGCTCAAGGACCTCGACGCCCGAACCAGCTACTCGCATCGCGGCGGCTATTACACCCTCGACGAACTCGCCGACTTCGACCAACGCGGCCTGTGGTCGTTCGCCGGCATTCGCTTCTCCCGCGCCGGCACCCTGGTCGAAGCCGCCGAGGCGGTCGTCAACCACGCCGAGGCCGGACACTTCGCCGACGAGTTGGACAACCTGCTCCACGTCGGCACCCAGGACGCCCTGCGCAAGCTCGTCGGCGACGGGCGGCTGACGCGGCACAAGTTCGCCAGCCAGTTCCTTTACTGCGCGGCCGACCCCGCGCACCAGACGCGCCAACTCCGCGCCCGACGGCTGTTGACGGCCACACCCGGACTCGTGCGGCCCCTGCCCGACGCCGACCTGATGCCGGAAGAGTTGCGCGCCGCCATCGTGCTGTTCGCCAGCCTGCTCGACGAACGCCAGCGGCGGCTGTTCGCCGGACTCGAATCGATCAAGTGCGGGTGGGGCGGCGACCGGCGCATCGCCGCCCTGCTCGGCATCGACCCGTCGACGGTTGCCGCCGGCCGCCGGCAGCTCGTCGAGCGCGACGTCGAGGTCGACAGGGTGCGCCGCGCCGGCGGCGGTCGGAAGCGGCTGGAAAAAAAACGCCCGAAGTCATTGCCTGCATCGAAGCCTTGATGGCCCGCGAGACGGCCGGCGACCCCGTCAGCGGCCTGAAGTGGACACATCGCACGACCGCCAGACTCGCCGACGCACTCCGCGAACTCGGCATCCACGTCTGCCCGCGAACCGTCGCGCGGCTCCTCAAGACGATGGGCTATTCGCTGCGCGTCAACCACAAGAAACGCGCCGGCGCCACACATCCGGATCGAGACCAGCAGTTCCAGCACATCTCCGACCTGCGTGAACGCTGCGACGCCGACAACATCCCCGTCATCTGCGTCGATACGAAGAAAAAGGAGCTCGTCGGCGCGTTCCGCAATTCCGGCGCGAAGTGGGACCGCAGCCCGGAACTCGTCAACGACCACGATTTTCGCTCCGATGCCGAGGGCCTCGCCATCCCCTACGGCATCTACGATCTCCGCGCCAACGCCGGCACCGTCTTCGTCGGCAGCACCGCCGACACCCCGGCATTCGCCGTCGACTGCATCGAGAAGTGGTGGCGCACCGAGGGCCGCCGGCGTTACCCCGAAGCCAAAACCCTCCAGATCCTCGCCGACGGCGGCGGCAGCAACAGTTGCACGGCGCGCGCCTGGAAGTTCAACCTGCAACATCGTCTCTGCAACCGACACGGCCTGCGGGTGACGGTGGCCCACTACCCGCCGGCCACGTCGAAATGGAACCCCATCGAGCACCGCCTGTTCTCCGAGATCAGCAAGAACTGGGCGGGCCGACCTCTCGATAGCTACGAGACCATCCTGAAATACCTGCGCACCACCCACACTTCCACCGGATTGCGTGTGCGCGCACACCTTGTGCGGAAAATCTACAAAACCGGCGTCAAGATCACCGACGTCCAAATGCGAGAACTGCGCATCACACCGGACAGCATCATGCCCAAGTGGAACTACACCATCGCACCCATGTAGCAAAAACGGAATCTATTTTTGCGCGGACCCTTTGTGGGCGCCGCCGGGAACACCGACCCGGGCACCGTCGCGCGGGTTGTATTCCGCGCGCGGATCGCGGAGAATCCGCCACCGGAGGAGATCTCCGAGGCGGATTTTGCGGTGAAGATCGCCGGGGTCGAAAGGTGGGAGGCGGCCGGCCTGATGCTGCTCGGACACGAAGCGGCGACAGGCAACGAGCTGCTCGCACAAGTCCGCGAATGGCAGGCCGCACGGAGAAGCCCCGGCCCGACACCAGCCGGCAGGCAAGAGGCGGCGAGGCAGGCAGCCGAGCGCGCACTCGGGCCGTGGGCTCCGTTCCTGAACCGGCCGGTGAGGATGCCGAAGGACGCAGGCTTCTGCGTGCTCTGCCTGGGCACGGACGTCCCCCGGGAACAACTCACGGACGCCCACCTCTTGAACAAGGAGGAGAAGGAAAGCCGTCCGGTCCCGGGATGCGATTGGTACGATGAAGAACTGGACGTGGCCGGGTTCCTCACGGATTTGACGATAGGAGAAGGAGCGGTCCGCGTCACCGTCGGGATGGGCGGATGGGGAAGCGCGTTCGCCGGAACCACGGTGACGGTCTGCAGGAAATGCCGGCGGATCGAGGCCGAAGCCGACCGGAAGAGCCAGCTTCAAGAACGGGACCTGAAGAACGGATGCAGTCGAGTCACGATCAGCGGGTTCGGAACGAACACGAAGAGCGTATTACGGAAAGGGGATCGGATCAGTCTCGAGATCCGCGAACCGCTCGATGCCGTGATCGCAACGAAGCGGCGGTACTTCCTGAACGTGCTGGTAGCCGCACACCTCCTGGCGGCATCGGAAGGAAGTGGGGGCACGAGCGTGGAAACCCTGCGGCAGTTCATCATCGAGAATGATGCCGGAGCGGCCCTGCGTGCGGCACTGAAACGTGACGTGCGGCCCCGGGTCAGGGTCTTCGAACAGGACGGGGCAGAAAGGTTCGCCGAGCGGATCCTCACGTGGGTTCCCGCCGAGCGGATCAGGCGATCGAGAGAACGGCGCATCCGCGAGCTCTGCGACGAAGCCGAAAAGATACTCGGCGAGGAAGCGAAGACGGAGAGCGAAAGAGCGCAGTACCGGATATTGAGCAGCTACATCCGGGACCTCGCAGGATGGATGGAGTCACTTGCAGCAGACAGCGCAAACGAAGAACTGATTCCCGATCTGAAGCAGGCCAGGCTGGACCGGGACCGGCTCTGCGGCCGGGACTTCCGTCCGCCGGAAGAATGCCGGACCGCCCTCGAGCGCACGATCGGAACCGCGCGCGCGGCGGCGGCGAGATCGGCAGAAGAAGCGGTATCGTTCGAGCAACGCGGGCCGACTCCGGCGGGTCCGGCACCAGCCGGGGATGCAGGAAACGGAGAAACGCCGGGCGGAAGGGGGCAGTACGCGGCCCGTCTTGAACCTTGGGAAAGCGAAGCGCAGAAGACGAAGGTGCTCGCAATCCTGAAAGAGTACGGGGTCGAGAAGGCGGACATCTTCGGATCCAGAACCACGTTCGAAGCAGCGAAGGGACGGGAGAAGCCGGGAAAGGAGAGCGACGTCGACTTCGCGATCTGGTGGCGGGCCGGGGAGCGCAGCTTCAAGAAGTCGCACCGGCTGCACCGGGAGCTCGAAGAGGCATGCGGGAGAGGGATCGATCTGATCGAGGAACCCGAATCCCATCCGAATCCGCTGTTCGTCGAGAGCTGGAGGATGACCCGCGTCCCGATTCTCCGAGACCGAAATGGTGAAGAGCAAATAAAGACAGGCGAAGCATCGATGACTTCCTGCGGGACATGGACAAAGCATAACAGCCGGCGCTTCGCCTGCCCGGGCGTCCGGCGCCGCCTTCGGAATCGCCGCCCGAACACGCGCGCCGGCTTCGGACGTTCCGGTGACGGCGCTATACTGCGCATCCTGACCCGTCCGGCCGAACGGCTGCATGAACGGGCCGAAGGGGAGGTTGGCATGACCAAGGGGCTGGTGGCGGTCCTGACGGCGGCGCTGGTGCTGCTCGGCGTTTCCACGGTGCTCGTCCGGCGGGGCGCGGAGACGGAGGCCGCCATTGCCGAAAGTTGGGCGCAGCGGGAGCGGGCGCGCATGCTGGCCGACGAACTGCGGCAGTCGTCGGACGACCTGACGCGCATGGCCCGGACGTACGCGGTGACGGGGGACGAGCGGTATCGGCAGTACTTCCAGGAGATACTGGAGATCCGCAACGGCGAGCGTCCGCGGCCGCGGGACTACGACGCCGCGTACTGGAATCTGGTGACGGCCGAGGGCGGGCGCCCGCCGGCGGACGGCGACGCCGTTGCGTTGCGCGCGCGGATGGAGGCGGCGGGCTTCACCGTCGCGGAACTGGCGCTGCTGGAGGAGTCCGAGGATGCGTCGAATGCGCTCACCGGAATGGAGCGCGACGCCTTCGAGGCGGTGGGCCGGGAAGATCTGCAGGCCGCCCAGGACCTGCTGCATTCCGACGCCTATCACCAGGCGAAGGCGCGGATCATGCTGCCGATCCGGGATTTCGTCCGGGCGATGGAAGACCGCACCTCCGCGGAAACCGCCCGCCTCGCGCAGCGGCGGGACAGCCTGAATCGATACTTCGTGGCGGTGACGGCGGCCCTGCTGGCGCTGGTGGCCTCCGCGCTGTTCCTGGCGGTGACGGCCGCCCGTCGTGGCGGACGGTAACGCAGGAATCGGCCGGCTACCCACTCACGGCCGGCAAAGGGCGGGCGGTTGATCAGGGCGCGGCGGACGGTAACGCGGGAATCGGCCGGCTACTCCGGACTCGGGTTGCGGAGGATGGCGAACGCCGGCCGCGACCGGTTCGGCGCGTAGCGGGTGGGGATTGCCGGCGGGCCGCCTGCGCGAGGTGAACGGGCGTCGCCGGCCGTACGGCAAGGGATTCCCCGGACGAGCATGCCGCTGACGCCGGAACAGCGCGCCCGCGAGCGGATCGACGCGGCGCTCGCCGCCGCGGGCTGGGTGGTTCAGGACCGCGACGCCATGAACCTCGCGGCCGGACCGGGCGTGGCCGTGCGCGAATTCCGGATGGCGCCGAGCCACGGTTTCGCCGACTACATGCTGTTCGTCGCCGGACGGGCCGCCGGGGTCCTCGAAGCGAAGCCGGCCGGATACACCCTGTCGAGCGTCGAGCCGCAGGCGGACCGGTACGCCGCCGGCCTGCCGGCGGGGCTGAACCCGCCGGTCTCCCCGCTGCCGTTCCTGTACGTCAGCACCGGCGTCGAAACCCGGTTCGTCAACGGCCTCGACCCCGACCCGAAGAGCCGCCGCATTTCACACCTCCCGCACGCGCACCGGCCGGAGACGCTCGCGGACTGGCTCGGGGCGGAGACGCTCGACGCCTGGGTGAAGCGCCTGCGAACGGGAGGGACCGGCTTCTACACGGCCGCGGGCGACACGCGCCCGTCGTCGCTGCGCGCCCGCCTCCGAACGCTGCCGCCGCTGGAACGGGACTTCCTCTATCCCGCGCAGGTCGAGGCGGTGACCAACCTGGAGCGGTCGCTCCGGCGCGGCCATCCGCGCGCGCTGGTCCAGATGGCCACCGGATCCGGCAAGACGATCGCCGCCATCACGTCGATCTACCGCCTCGTCCGCTACGCCGGCGCGCGCCGCGTGCTGTTCCTCGTCGACCGGGGCAACCTCGGCGAGCAGGCCGAGAAGGAGTTCCAGGGCTTCCGCACCCCGGACGACCACCGCAGGTTCACCGAGCTGTACACCGTCCAGCGGCTGACGTCGAACACGATCGGCGCGGCCAGCAAGGTGGTCGTCACCACGATCCAGCGCCTCTATTCGATGCTGAAGGGCGAGTCCGCGTTCGCGGCGGACGACGAGGCGGCGTCGCAGTTCGAGTCGGCCGCCGCGGCGCCGGACGAACCGTTGCCGGTCGTCTACAACGCGGCCTGCCCGCCGGAGTACTTCGACGTCATCGTCATCGACGAATGCCACCGCTCCATCTACACCGTCTGGCGGCAGGTGCTGGAGTACTTCGACGCCTTCCTCGTCGGGCTCACCGCGACGCCGGCGAAGCAGACCTTCGGGTTCTTCAACAAGAACCTGGTGATGGAGTACGACCACGGGCGCGCGGTCGCCGACGGCGTCAACGTCGACTTCGAGGTCTACGACATCCGCACCCGGATCACCGGCCAGGGCGCCACCATCGAGGCGACGCCCGACACGATGGTCGAGTACCGCGACCGGCAGACGCGCCGTCGCCGCTGGGAACGGCCCGACGACGACATCACCTACGACGCCGGCGAGCTCGACCGCCGCGTCGTCGCCCGCGACCAGATCCGCACCGTCGTCCGCACGTTCCGCGACCGGCTCTTCACCGACCTCTTTCCGGGCCGGACGGAAGTCCCCAAGACGCTGGTCTTCGCCAAGGACGACAGCCACGCCGAGGACGTCGTCGAGATCGTCCGCGACGAGTTCGGCCGCGGCAACGCCTTCTGCCAGAAGATCACCTACAAGGTGACCGGCGCGCAGCCGCGCGACCTCATCCAGGCGTTCCGCAACGGCTTCGAGCCGCGCATCGCCGTCACGGTGGACATGATCAGCACCGGCGCCGACATCAAGCCGATCGAGATCGTCCTGTTCCTGCGGGCGGTCAGGAGCCGCGTCCTCTTCGAGCAGATGAAGGGCCGCGGGGTCCGGGTCATCGACGCGCGCGAGCTGCGGGCGGTCACGCCCGACGCCGGGGCCAAGACCCACTTCGTCATCGTCGACTGCGTCGGGATGGCCGCCGTGCCGCTCGCCGACACGCAGCCGCTCGAGCGGCGGAAGACCGTACCGTTCAAGGCGCTCCTCGAGCACGTCGCCATGGGCGGCACGGATCCGGCGACGCTCTCCTCGCTGGCCGGCCGCCTCGCCCGCCTCGATCGGCAGTGCGGGCCGGAGGAGCGCCAGCGGATCGCCGCCGCGTCCGGGGGCGCCGGCCTCGCCGCCATCAGCCGGGCGATCGTCGACGGTCTCGACCCCGACCGGCAGATCGCCGCGGCGCGCACGACGTTCCACGTGCCCGCCGGAGACGAACCGAGCGCCGAACAGGTGCGGCAGGCCGCGTCCGCGCTGCTCCGGCAGGCCGCCGCGCCGCTCGCCGCCAGGCCCGCCCTGCGGCGCCTCCTGCAGGACGTCAAGCGCCGGATGGAGCAGATCATCGACGACGTCACCCAGGACGAACTGCTCGCGGCGGGCGCGAGCGCGGAAGCGAAGCGGAAGGCGAAGGCGCTGGTCACCTCGTTCGAGCGGTTCCTCGACGAGCACAAGGACGAGATCGACGCGCTGCAGTGCTTCTACGCGCAGCCGTACGCGAAGCGCCTCCGCTACGACGCCCTCAAGGAGCTGGCCAGGACCATCGAGGCGCCCCCGCGCGCCTGGACGCCCGAGAAACTCTGGCGCGCCTACGAAACGCTCGCCGCGGACCGGGTGCGGGGCGCGTCCGCCGCGCGGCTGCTCACCGACCTCGTCTCCCTCGTACGGTTCGCGACGCGCCGGGACGCGGAGCTGGCGCCGTTCGGCGACCACGTCCGCCGGCGCTTCGACCGCTGGCTCGCGCGGCAGCGCGCCGCCGGCCGCGGCTTCACGCCCGAACAGCTCCGGTGGCTGGCGATGATCCGCGACCACGTCGCCGCCAGCGTGGAGATGACGGTCGACGACCTCGACTACGCGCCGTTCGCGGAGCAAGGCGGGCTCGGCCGCGCAACGCAGGTGTTCGGCGACGGACTCCGGCCGCTGCTGGAGGAACTGAACGAGGCGCTGGCGGCGTGAGGCCGAAAAGCCTGCCGGGAGGCTGGATCGAGGCGCGGCTGAGCGAGGTCACGCAGATCAACCCGCCCAACCCGGAGGTTCGGCCGGACGACGACGCCCTCGTTTCGTTCGTTCCCATGGCGGCGGTCCGGGCGATGGGAGCGGGCATCGACACGAGCGAAACCCGCCCGTGGAGAACGGTCAGGAAGGGTTACAAGCGATTCCAGGACGGCGACGTGCTCTTCGCGAAGATCACGCCGTGCATGGAGAACGGCAAGCTGGCCGTCGCCACGGGCCTTCGCAACGGCGTCGGCGCCGGGTCCACCGAGTTCCACGTGCTTCGTCCTTCCCGCGCCATTCGGCCCGACCTGCTGGCCTATTATCTGCTCCGGGACGACTTCCGGGCGTCCGCGCGCGCCAGGATGACCGGCACGGCCGGCCAATTGCGCGTCCCGCAACGGTTCCTCGAAACACGGACGCTTCTCGTGCCGCCGCTCGACGAACAGCGGCGCATCGTCGACGCCATCGACTCGTACTTCAGGCGTCTCGACGACGTGACCGCGACGCTGGAGCGCGTGCGGCGCAGTTTGGAGCGGTACCGCGCGACGATCTTGAAGTTCTCGATCGGCGGCGTGAGCACCGGATCTTGGACGAAGGTCCCACTATCGAAGATCGCCGCGGTGCGTCTTGGCCGGCAGCGCTCTCCGAAACGGGCCGTCGGTCCCAACATGCGGCCGTACATGCGGGCCGCCAACGTGACGTGGAACGGGATCAGCCTGCACGACGTCAAGGAGATGGACTTCACGCCAGCGGAGTTCGAAACCTACGCGCTACGGCCGGGGGATCTGCTGCTTTCCGAAGCGTCCGGGACCGCGTCCGAGGTCGGGAAGCCGGCCATCTGGAACGGGCAGGTTCCGGATTGCTGCTTTCAGAACACGTTGATTCGCGTGCGGGCGCGCGAATCGCTCGTGCCGTTTCTGCATCTGCACTTCTACAAGGACGCGTTGACGGGCGAGTTCGCCCGAGCGGCCCGTGGCGTCGGCATCCATCACCTGGGCGCCAAAACGCTTTCGGAATGGAAAGTTCACCTGCCGCCGCCCGAGGAACAGCGACGCATCGTCGAAGCCGTCGACTCGCAATTCAAGCGCCTCGACAAGGTTGCAGCGACGCTGGGCCGCGCCAACCTGCGTGCCACGACACTTCGTCAATCCATTCTGAAATGGGCCTTCGACGGAGCGCTCACGGACCGGGACGCGAGATAGAGGCAGCGGACGTCGCAGGCCCGCAAAGGAGTGTGGAGGTATTTCGTGGACCACCGGCAATTCATCCGTCCCACAGTAGAGGCCCATCCGTGAAGTGGTCCTGGGGTAGAACTTTGTTGTACGCTCTCGACATCAGCTTGCACGCCTCGGGATGGTCCGATGCATGGATCATGTAATACATCGTTCGCGATCCGTGTCCCTTCTCGCATATCGGAAATGGATCCGCATATGCATAGCCCAGCTCGTCACGGAACCGCCTGCACAGCGCCTGAGCACGATCGATGGACGAGAGCTTACGGAATTCTTCGTAGCCGTTGTTGCCCCACCAAGCCGCCAGTCGTTCCTTTTCTTTGGTACTCGCCCAGGCCCGATCGAGCCATCCTTGCGCCAGAAAATAAAACATTTCGATCTTGTAGCCTTCTTGCTTGTACTGCGCGACGGCTTGCACGGTTGACCAGTGACACTCGAAGGTACGCTGGTCGATCAGGCAGAAGCATGCTTTCTTCGGATCAATCGGTGCGTCCTTCAACATTTCGTGTATGCGCTCGTTGGCGTCGCCTTCATATACGCGGAACGAATTGTGTTTTCTTCCGATGTCACGTAGCATCCGAGCCTTTTCGGGATCTCGGTCGCAGACGGCGTAGTGGCCAATCGCCGGGTTGCCTTTCGTCCGGCGTTCCAGGACGCGCCGGACGGACCAGTTTTCTCTATCGTTGGCACGTTGAGGCCCGGCGAAGAGGTCCAGGTAGACGCCATGCTTCGTGACCACCAAGAAAAGATGGATATACTCGTCGATCAGGGACGCTTTGTGGACGGTCCAAAGCGGAGTCCTGAGTTTCTCCGGTGGTTTGGGCTTGCGAGACTTCGGCTCGTCAGGCTGGAGATTCGCGAACAGAGCGCTCTGAGTAGCCATGCGGTAGTTCATCCCATGTCCGGCCGTCCAGGGTTCGTCCGGCGTTCTTCTTGCTCATTCTCAAGAACGAAGTCACCGATCTGTCGGTTCCGATCCTGCCGGTTTCCTGCGGGTAACAGTTGCCCCATTGCTTGAAGTGGAATGCGACGCCGGCTTTCGTACACTGATCGCGGAGTCCGCGGATCCAGTTCGGGTGCGTGGGTCGGGCCTGCCGGCCGCTTTCTCCTCCCGCGATGATCCAGTGCAGCGCGGCGATCCACTCGGAAAGGTTGATGGAACCCAGCAGGGGTTCGCAACTGAGGAACCGATATCGGCAGGGAACGTCCAGGAGAAACGGGATGCGCCGCTCGGCGAAGCGCTGGTTCTCGACGGTCGTTCCGAGCCAGACGTGTTCGGGCCAATGATCGCTCCAGGGCGCGAGCCGGCGCGCCAGATGCGGTCGTTTGGTGAGCAGCAGCCAGTCGAGGTTGGGCGTCCGTTCGACGATCCCCCAAAGTCTGTCACGCAGATCGTTCAGTTCACGGTCCCACTCGAACACGTCCGCCATCGACGCACAGAACACGCGCATGCGCCGTCCGGATTGCTCTGCGTCGCTATTCCATCGGAGCGGTCGATCCCAGTAGGCGTCGCTGAGGCGGCGCCTTGACGCTTTCGGTCCCCAGACGTCATGGCCGGTGCGCTTCGCCCAGGTTTCCGCGTAGCAGTGATCGCACGCAGCGGAGACCTTGGTGCAGCCCCACCACGGGTTGAAGGTGTGACCGGTCCATTCGATTGGGGAATTTTCTGCCATGAAACCAATGGTTACCCCGATGCTGACTGCACGCCACGCATGATATCAGATGAGCCGGATCTGGTCGAGAACGGTCGAGGATGCGAATATCCCGATCTCATGTGCGGCGGTCTACGCTCGACGCGTGCGCAGGGTGGTCAGCGTCCGTTTCGCGCAACTCCGCGCTGGCCGGCGCATGATACGAACCTTCACCGGCCGGGAATCTCACGCTCGATCCGGCGCTTCACGTCTTCCCATGACTCGATCCGCACCGTCCCGGCGTCGAGGGCGGCAACCTGCCGGTCGATTTCAAGGGTCCATGCCGCCTGGACGTCCGGGTCCGGCGGACCGTCCAGGCTGCCGAGCGGTTCCGCGGCGCGTTCGGCGCGCGCATCGGGATCCGGACGCAACGCCTCGGCGAGAACCGTCCGCGCGGTCTTCGTCACGCCGTTGATTCTAAACTGAGCGGATGAGTCAACCGCGAGATCGCCGGCCGGACCGATGAGCGCCGCCGCGAACCGGATCGTCCGGAAGCTCTGGTCGTACTGCGACGTCCTGCGCGACGACGGGCTCTCCTACCAGGACTACCTGGAGCAGCTCACCTTCCTGCTGTTCCTGAAGATGGCCGACGAGCGGGGGCGGCTCACCGGCGGGCGGCAGCCGATTCCCGCCGGCTACCGCTGGGAGGACCTCGCGTCGCCCCGGATGGAGGGGGCCGAACTGGAGCGGCACTACCGCGAGACGCTGCGCGTGCTCGGCGCGCGCGGCGGGATGCTCGGGCTGATCTTCGAGAAGGCGCAGAACCGGATCCAGGATCCGGCCAAGCTGCGGCGGCTGATCGTCGAGTTGATCGGCCGGGAGGACTGGTCGGCGATGGCGGCCGACGTGAAGGGCGACGCCTACGAAGGACTGCTGGAGAAGAACGCCCAGGACGTCAAGGGGGGCGCGGGGCAGTACTTCACGCCGCGCGCGGTCATCCAGGCGATCGTCGACTGCGTGCGGCCGCGGCCGGGCGAGCTCGTCGTCGATCCGGCCTGCGGGACGGGCGGTTTCCTGCTGGCGGCGCACGAGTACCTGCAGCGGCGCGCCGACCTGGACCGCGACCAGAAGCGGCATCTCCGTTTCGAGGCGCTGCGCGGCGTGGAGCTGGTCCCCAACGTCGCCCGGCTCTGCGGGATGAACCTCTATCTGCACGGCATCGGCCCGGACGGCGGCGACCGGCGCGAGCCGCCGATCACGACCGACGACGCGCTGCGCGCGCCCCCCCGGGTCGCGGCCGACGTGGTGATCACCAACCCGCCGTTCGGCAAGAAGTCGTCGATCACCGTCGTGAACGCGGAGGGGGAGACCGGCCGGCAGTCGCTCACCTACAACCGCCCGGACTTCTGGACCACCACCTCGAACAAGCAGCTCAACTTCGTGCAGCACGTCCGCTCGCTGCTCGCGGTCCACGGCCGGGCCGCCGTCGTCGTGCCCGACAACGTGCTGTTCGAGGGCGGGGCCGGCGAGACGGTGCGCCGGAACCTGCTGCGCGAGTGCGACGTGCACACGCTGCTGCGCCTGCCGACCGGCATCTTCTACGCGCAGGGCGTGAAGGCGAACGTGCTCTTCTTCGACCGCAAGCCGGGCGCGAACGCGCCGTGGACCCGCACCGTCTGGGTCTACGACCTGCGCACCAACAAGCGCTTCACGCTGAAGACCCGCCGCATGACCCGCGCCGATCTCGACGAGTTCGTCGCCTGCTACCGGCCGGACGCCCGCCACGCCCGCGAGGCGACCTGGTCGCGGCGGACGCCGGACGGGCGCTGGCGGCCCTACGCCCGCGACGAGATCGCCGGCCGCGACAAGGCGAGCCTCGACCTGTTCTGGCTCCGCGACGACGGCCGGGAGGACGCGGCGGCCCTGCCGGCGCCGCACGTGCTCGCGCGCGAGATCGCCGGCGACCTGCGCTCGGCCCTCGGCCGGATGGAGGAGATCCTGGCCGACCTGGAGCGACGCGCGGAGCGGGCCGAGTGACCTCGGCCTGCCTCGCGGGCGCGTCGTCCGGCGGCAATTGACCGACGTGCCCGCGGGAGACGACGGCCGGTCACTCCGGCCGCGGCGGACCGCCCGCGCGGAACCGCTTCGGCAGGGAACGGCACCTTGCCGCCCGTTCCCGGCCGATGCGATCGACGACCCACCGGCCGTACCGGTCGGGAACTTGCATGCGTCCGCGATCCAGGGCGTCGAAGACGGCGTCGTCGAGACGCGGCCCGAGTGTGGCCCGGACGTTTCGCTGCGCAAGCACGTCCACCGTGCATCCGACGGCGAGGTTCGGGAAGCGTGCGGCGCAGATCCGGGCGGCCTTGCGCTCGTCGATGAGGGCGATCGCATTTCGCTCGACGGCGCAGGCGATGGTGGCCGCTTCGCCGTCGTCGAGGGTTTCGGCGGCCGGCCCGTCGACGAGGCTCGCGAAGTGGGGCATGCCCGCGTTCCCGAGCCGCACCTGCTCGACGAGGCGCCGGGCGATCAATGCGGAAAGCGCGTCGGCGTCCCCGTGGCCCGTGCGTCGCCCCGCCTGCAGCTCGAAGGCTACGTCGTCGACGACGACGCACCGGTTGGGCAGTGCGCCCAGGATCGCCCCGGCGCATCCGGTGGCGTTCAGATTGATGATGACGCTCGTGTCGGCGACGACGGGAGCCGTGCGTTCATCGAGGCAGCTTCGGCAGCCCATCCGTGTCGTTCTCGTCGTCGTCGGCGGCGTCCAGGATCCTGCGCAGTGCGATGCGATCGAGGCGCAGCAACCGGGCGAGCTGTCCCTCGCTCAGCAACTCCCGGCGCCGGGCCTCGGCGGCCAGGAGGCCGAGACGGAGAGGTACCGGACACGCCGCCGCGCCGGCGTCCGCTTCGGCGGCAGCCGGTTCACGCAGGACGTCGCGCGCCTGTTCGTCGGTGATTCCGCCGTTGGCCGCGAACCAGTCCCACGTGCCGGGCCTGGCGAGTTCGAGCTCTTCCAGCCGGCGGACCAGCGCCTCGCGCGACACTCCGAACGCGTGCGCCAGCAGGATGACGTGGCGTCGCGTCAGGCGGGATGCGCCCGCCGTGACGTCCTGGAACCGCTGCGTGACGGCTCGCGCCGGCGTCAGGAAGGCGCGTCCGAAGGCGTCGGCGTACCGTTCCGCGCGCGAATCCTCGTGCCGGTCGAAGCGGCACACGTCCGGCGTCTGCCGGCTGGACGTCAGGTGTCCGAGTTCATGCGCGGCGGTCTGCGCGCGCCGTGCGCGCGGGTGATTGGCGTTCAGCAGGATGCACGCGCCGACGGCGTCGTCGTAGGCGAACAACCCGGACACCCGGCCGTCGAGCGGCCGCACGTGGACGCGGACGCCGAGGTCGAGTTCCAGGAGGCCCACGACGTCGGGGATCGGCGCCAGTCCCAATCCGAGCCACTGTCTGAGTTCGGTCGCATCGTTCTCCGCCTGCAGGCGAACGGCGCCGGGCAGCAACGGCCTCGCAGGCGGATAGTTGCGGGTGCGCACGACGCCGAGCAGGTTCTCGAGCTCCGCTTCGGCGCGGACGAGGTCCGTCAGGAGGCGCGCCGCCCGGTCTGCCGACTCGTCGCCGGCGGTCGGGAGCTTTCGGAAACGCGGGACGAGATCGACGTGCGCCGCCTCGTGGCGCAGCACCGCGTTGACCGAAGTGCCGTACAGGCGGGCCAGTTGCTGGAGTTCCCCGGTCCGAACGCGTCGTCGCCCCTGCTCCATGGCGATCAGCGTCGTCCGCGCGACGCGCAGTCCGACCGCCGCGTCGGCCTGCGTCAGGCCGGCCGTTTCGCGTGCCCCGCGCAGGCGGGCGCCCACGTCGACGGCGTCGATGTCCTGTGCCACCATATCAGTGTCCTCGCGCAATCCACTGCGCCACGAACGATCGTGGTCCGAGCGAATCGACGAATTCGCGCCACTCCTCTCCATGTTGCCGGAGCATGCGCTGCAGACTCGCTTGCGTTTCCTCCTCGTTTGATCCAAGTGACCGACTCAGGAAGAACGCCTGCCTCCTGAACGTGGCTCCCTTCACCGGCGACCGACCCAGGGCGGCCAGATGGTCGAGGTGAAGCACGCCTGCAATCGCGTGTTCATACATTGCCCCGGAGGGTTTCCGGTTCGTGAATGCCTGTGCGGCGCCGTCTTCGAAACAGGCGGCGCTCAGATCCTCCCACACGTAGGTCTCGGGATCTTCGCATCGGCGTGCGGCGTGCACGCTCATCCGTCTGAGCAGGCACGCGACGCAAATCCCGCATTGGCGGCGGCGTCCGGCGACCGACACCTGTCGCGCGCCTTGCCAGCAGGAGCGCGTTTCCATCCAGCCGCGGTCGTCGCCACACACATCGAGAAACGCCGCCAGCGTTTTGCCCTTGGTTTGCCAGAGATGTGGGTAGCTGTAGCGAACGGCGTGCCCGAACAGTACTGACACAAATGCTTCCATCTTTTCGGTGAACCGCGGGTGGTTCCGGTAGTCGGCATGTGCTTGGCCAACCGGCGCCAGCGGGGGCCCCAATGCTCCCTGGCCGCTCTCGGGCACGACGATTTCCCGGGCCTTGCACAGAAACGCAGCGACGCCGCTGAGCAGGGCGAATCTGAATCCGCGCGATCGAGCACTCACTTCGACAGACCCCGAGTTGCCGTATGACACGCGCCACGGCATCGATGCGAAGGCGGCGGACGTCCGTGAGTTTCCGACCCGTTCCGCATTGCCGGACTTCCGTCCGAGTCGGACCGGGATCAGCGTGTTGCCAAGCCGCGGGTGGAGCAGGCCCGCCGCCACGTACGAGTCAAGTCCGTCGCTGAATGGCGTGACTTTGCACGAGCCACCGTCGATTTCGAGAAGTCGTTCCGGCGCAGTTACGGAGCGACCTTTTCGTGCGACGAAATCTATGCGCCACCGGTCGCCGGTCAAAAAGGCCAGAGCATCGTGCAGAGTTCTGGACACGTCGGTCGATCCCCAGCGATCGGGATCATGGACCGGAACCCGCAGAGCCATGTCCCGGCCCCAACCGGTCGAGGAACGCCGCGCCGTATGGTCGCAGAACTGAACGGCGGCGGCGACGACGAACGCGTCGTATACCGTAGTGTCCCAATCGATCAGGCAGTAGGTGGCGAGCCCCTTCGCGTCGAACTTCAGGTGCTCGTCAATCTCGCACCGGACCCGACCACGCCGGACACTTCCGCCTGGTTCCACGACATCGACACGGTGGGTTCGCAGCGAAGTGCTCATGCTACGGTCATCCTCACAACAACGACACTCCGTCATCGATACCGGTCTTTTTCAGCGGTGCTCGTAGCGCTTCCGTACTATCGCTTTTCATGCAACGCCTCCCGATCTCGGTCATGTCGGACCCTGCGATCGCTGCCGCGATGCGGTCACTTACGCCACCGGCTCGCTGGGGCGTGCTGGTGCGCATCCAGTGCTCCTCCACTTGACGTTGTCCGCTCGCGGCGCGCTCCTGAAGGGCGTCACGGGCCGCCTTTTCCAATGCCTCTTTGCCGCAATACCCTTGGCCGATTGCCTGAATCGTGCAATCCAGCAGCGTGCCGGCCAGCGGGTGACCCGCCGCTTTGTCTCGCGATTGCTCAAGCTGCGCGATCGTCGAGTCCCGAAAGAGGTCCCCTTGAGGATCGTCGAGAATACGCCGCATGCGTCTGACCAAGCTGTCAGGGACCTCGGCGCGCCAGTCGGCTTCGAGCGCCGCAGCCAGAGCCTCGCGTCGCTCCCCGTCGCCGAACGCGGTGTTGCCGGCGCGCTCCGCGAGCTGCTTCCAGCCACGCCGCATGTTCAGGATCCTGTGTGGTCCGTCACTCACCTCGAAACCTCGGATGTCAGACAGTGTACTCATGAATCGAAACATTGTCAATTCCTGACAGGGGGGGGCAGTCAAGCTGCGGCGGCCGATCGTCGAGTTGATCGGCAGGGAGGCTGCGGCAGACCTCCCGGTGCCGGAGGTGCTCGGGCACGAGATCGCCGGCGCGCCGGGACCCGCCTTCCCGTGGCGCGCCGGGGCCGGGCGCGCCGGCCTGACGGTTTCTGACACTGGTCCCGTGCCAGCGTTCGGTCCCATGCGCCGCGCCGCCGGCCGGCTCGCGTTCTCGGCCACCGATCTCGCCCGCCACCTCGCGGGCGGCCACCCGGGGGCGGGCGCGGCGTGTAAAGCGTGGGCCGGCTGCTGTTCTCCTGATTCACCGCCGGCGGCGGTTGGCTGCTCCGTGCCGAGGCTTTTCAACCGGCCCAGCGCAGGATTGCGCCGATGGCGGCCATCGCGCCGATCAGCCGCCCCGTGAGGCGCGCTTCGAGCGCTGCGAGGTCCTCACGGGTTGCGAGGCGGTCCAGGCTCGGCTGTTCGGCGGCGTCTCAGAGCAGACGAGCCTCGCGAACACGGTTGTCGTCCCGTGCGCGGTCCTACGCGGCCCTGACCCACCGGACGAGGGTCTTCATGTCGGGCGGCTTGCCGTACATCAGCAGCCCGATCCGGAACACCTTCGCGGCGACCCACACGGCGCCGGCCACCGACGCGAGGCCGACGGCGATCGACAGCCAGACCTCCCACCACGGCGGCGGCTGGCTCGACGCCACCCGCAGCAGCATCCCGAACGCGTTGACGGGCGGCAGGAAGCTCACGACGACGGCGAGCGTCGAGTCGGGGTTCCGGGACACCGCCGGCCAGATGAGCCAGGGGACCATGACCACCAGCATCAGGGGCATCTGGAGCGATTGCGCCTCGGTCATGTCGTTGACCGCCGCGCCCACCGCCAGCATCAGCGACCCGATCAGGAAGAACCCGATCAGGAAGAAGATCCCGAGATAGACGATCAGCCACGGGTCGATCAGGCCGAACATCGAGAACGACGACAGCAGCGCCAGTCCCAGGGCGGCGTAGAGGCCGATCATGACCAGGCTGATCGCGACCCCGCCGAGCAGCTTGCCGGCCATCAGCTCCATGGGGGACACCGCCGACAGCAGCACCTCGACGACCCGGCTCGACTTCTCTTCCACCGTGGAGGTGAGCATGGTCTGGCCGCCGCCCATGATCCCCATGAACATCAGGACCATGAACGCCAGGGGCAGCATGAAGTTCAGGCCCCCGACCGTCTGGCGTTCGACGTCGGGGGCGATCGTGGTCGACCGCGGCCGCGCCACCCGCAGCAGGGCGTCGATCTCGTCGCGGTCCAGGGCGTGGGCCGCCACGCGCGCGTCGATGATGGCGTTCCGCGTGCTGTCGTGGATGAAGTCGAGGTCGCGGTCGTCGAGGCCGGGGGGCACGAACAGGTCGTAGGTCCCCAGCTCCCGGACGGGGTCGGCGTCGGCCACCGCGTGCTCGTGGATGACGATGAGCGCGGCGTGGCGCAGCCCGTCCGTCTCCCCGTCGAGCCACTCCTTCGCGGCGTCGAGGTCGGCGTCGGCCGGCAGCGCGGTCAGCCGGACGTTCGGCGCCGGCCCCAGGGCCTCGTCCATCGACTGCCGCAGCGCCGCCTCGGCCATCCCGCGGACCGGCGCCGGCGCCTCGGCGAGTCCCCGGCGGAACTCGTCCCTCCGCCGCCGCGCCACGGCCTCCGGATCGAGTGCCGCGCGCATTTCCGGGAAGACGACGCCGGTCGGGTCGACGACGGCGTACTCGCCCTCCACCTGATAGCCGCGGTCGTCGAAGAGCCGCGGCCCCACGACGATCAGGACGGCGCCGATGGCCGGCGCGACGAGCAGCCCGGCGAGGAAGGTCTTCGTCGTCACCGTGGCGAGGAAGTCGCGGAGGGCGACGTGCAGGATGCGGTTCATGCGGGCGCCTCCTCCCCTTCGGCGTCCCGGAGCGCGGCGCGCAACCGGTCTTCGTCGCCGCCGGACGCGCCGCCGGTGACGATCTCGATGAAGACGTCCTCGAGGCGCGGGCGGGTGAGCTCGATGCGCGCGGCCGGCACCGTCTCCAGGATCCGCCGCATCGCCGCCGCCGGGTCCGTCCCGCTCCGCAGCCGGATCTCCGACCCGCGGCCGGTGTCGTCGACGCGCTCCACCTCGGGGAGCGCGCGGAGCGCGGAGGTGTCGGCGGCGGGGTCGAGCGGGTCGAGCTGGATGGACCGCGGGTCGTGCCGGCGGCGGATGGCGGAGAGCGCGTCGTCGAGCACCTTGCGGCCCTCGTGCACCATGACGACGTGCGGGCAGATCTCCTCCGCCTGCGGCATCACGTGGGTCGAGAACAGGATGGTGGCGCCCCGGCCGTGCTCTTCGAGGATCAGGTCGCGCAGCATCCGCGTGCTCACCGGGTCGAGGCCGCTGAACGGTTCGTCCAGCACCAGCAGGTCCGGCCGGTGAATCGTCGCCGCGACGAGCTGGACTTTCTGCGACATGCCCTTCGACAGCTCGTCGCACCGCTTCGAATCGATGCCGGTCAGCCCGACGCGCTCCAGCGCGGCCGGGATCCGCCGGTCGAGATCGGGGCCGTCGGCGCCCTTGAGCCGGGCCATGTAGCGGAGGAACGCGCGGACCTTCATCCGCTTGTAGAGGCCCCGTTCCTCGGGCAGGTAGCCGATGCGGTCCTTCGCCGCGAGCGCCGACGCATGCCCGAGGACGGAGATGGTCCCGGCGTCCGGGAAGAGGATCGACATGATCATCCGGATGGTGGTCGTCTTCCCGGCCCCGTTGGGTCCGATGAACCCGTACAACCCGCCGCGTGGCACCTCGATGTCCAGGTGGTCGACCGCGGTCAGCGATCCGAACGTCTTGGTGACGCCGGTCATGCGAATGGCGGTGTCCATGGATTATTGAGGCCCGCCGACGTTCGTTCTCCGGTTCACCGCCGGCGGCGGTTGCTGCTCCGTGCCGAGGCTTCTCAACCGATCCAGCGCAGGATTGCGCCGATGGCGGCCATCGCGCCGACCAGCCGCCACGTGAGGCGCGCTTCGAGCGCTGCGAGGTCCTCACGGGTTGCGAGGCGGTCCAGGCTCGGCTGTTCGGCGGCGTTGCGGATGCCGTCGGTGACGGCGTTCACCTGCGCGGGCGGCAGGCCGGCTTCGGACAGTGACCGGGCGATGGAGTGGGTGTCGAGCATGTATCGCCTGTCTCCCAGTGTACATCATGGCTTCGGCCGCACTGAAACGCGCGTTCCAGCCGCATATCGACCGTTTCCCGTCGGGAATCCGGCCCGCGTCCGTGCGCAGGGCCCTGGTTGTCCGCCCGTCCGTACCTGGACGAAGGAGGGCGGCGGAACGGCCGATCTACGAGAGCAGCACGACCTGCGTGGCCGGGCTCCCGGCTTGCGGTTCGTCAGACGTTCAGCTTGCCGAGCGCCCGGCGCCGGAACGCGTCGAGATCCCCGAGGTCGTCACGGATCGCCCGGTAGGCGATGCCGTGGTCGATGGTCAGGTAGTCGTGCACCAGGACGTTGCGGAAACCGGCCCACCGCCGCAGGCGTTGCGCCAGGTCCGCGTCGATCTCGCCGGCTTCCTCCAGGGAACTGAAGGAGTCGCGGTACGTGTCCGGCGTCCGCAGGCCCGCGTCGGAGATCCAGTGGTTGGCGACGTCGATCGCTGCCTCCACCGCCAGATGCAGGTAGCGCGCGGCGAGATCGTGGATCCGCGGGTCGGCGAGGTAGTCGGCCTCACTCGCCCGGCCGAGACTGCGCAGCCGCTGCAGGTAGTCCTCCAGGGCGTCGAGCCGCTTCGAGAAGATCGCCGTATCGACCATGATGGCGCGGCCGTTCCTCCTTCATCCGCCGTATCCGCAAGCGGGTCTGCTCGCGGAGCCACGGTTCCATGTCCAGATGTTCCCTGAGCGTGCGGCGCACGAAGCGCGCGCGCTCGGTGTCCGAGCAGGCGTGCAGCAGGACGCCGTCGCGGATGACGCGGTGGCGCAGCAGGGGGGGCGCGTGGTTGAGGATCACGAGGTCGACCAGATCGCCGCGGACGACGCGGCAGAGTGCGCCGAGTACCCGGAAGAGCGTGTCCTTGACCGCGTCCGGGCCGGCCGCGCCGGCATCGTCGACCAGGACGGCGACGTCGACGTCGCTGTCCGGCCGCGCGGTCCCGCGGGCCCGGCTTCCGAACAGCCAGGCGAGACGCACGGCCGGCTCGGCGCGCAGGCCGCGCGCGAGGGCGTCGCGCAGCCGCCGGGCCGTGGCGTCCCGGTCGGCGTCGGGGGGATGCATTCCGGCGCCGATCGTACCAGACGGGCGGATGCGATGCCTGGCGTACCGGCGCCGGCTGGTTCACGCGCTCCCGTCTTGACAGCGGGTCGGGGGCGCGAGTACAACCGGTAGCTGCTCACACGCTGGTCAGCCCAGACGATACCCACGAGGAGAATCATGCGACGAATGCTTGTCCTGGCGGCGATCATTGCACTGTTCGCCCCAATCGTCCCCACCGCCCAGGGGCCGGACGTCGAAGTGGCCGAGTGGTTCAAGGTCGGCACCTTCGACATCCACGGCGTGCCCCACGTCGGGCTCGTCCTGCGCGACAGCCTGGTCATCGACGTCGAGCAGGCCAACGCGGCCCTGGAAGCGGACCCGGCGTTCCCCACGGTGCCGATGCCGGAGGACATGCTCGAGCTGATCGGCCGCTGGGACTACGGTCTCAAGTACCGGCTGTACGAGATCGTCAACCACGTGGTCGGGAACGACCTCCTCCTGGGCGCCGGCCGGGCCGCCTACGTCCACGACGTGGGCGCCCTGCGGACGCGGCCGCCGATCATGTACCCGGGCAAGATCCTCAACGCCGCGGTCAACTTCTACAGCCACGTCAGCGAGGGCGCATCGCCGGAGGAGCGCGCGGCGGAGCAGCGCCGGCGCCGCGAGCAGCGCGGCGTGCCGTACCTGTTCCTCAAGCCGAGCCGCGGCGCCGTCGTCGGCAACGGCGACCCGATCGTCATCCCGCACGGCCGGGACCGGACCGACTGGGAGGTCGAGCTCGGGGCGGTGATCGGCCGGACCGCGAAGTACGTCTCCGCGCACGACGCGCAGGACTACGTGTTCGGCTACATGGTGTCGATAGACGTCTCCGACCGCGGCGGCCGGCCGCCGGGCGGCAACGCCACCCGTTCCGACTGGTTCGTGGGCAAGGGGCACGACACGTTCGCGCCGCAGGGGCCGTGGATCGCCCCGAAGGAGTTCTACGGCGACCCGATGGCGAACCTGCGCCAGACGCTCAGCGTCGGCGGCCAGACGCTGCAGGACGCGCGGGCCGGCGACATGATCCACTCGCTGTGGGAGATCATCGAGTACGCCTCGTCGATCATCACGCTCTATCCGGGCGACGTCATCAACAACGGCACGTCGGGCGGCACCGCGGCCGGCGCGGCGGACACGCGCGGCGCAGAGGACCGCTACCTGAAGCCGGGCGAGGTGGTCGAGGCCGCCATCGACGGCATCGGCGCCCTGCGGATGCCGGTGGTCGCCGGCGAGGAGCCGAAGGGGTTGACCGGCGCGCAACTGCCGCCGGTCAGCAGCTACCGGGACTAGTCGCCGGGTCCGGCGGCCGGGGGGCGGCACGGGACGGTCCCGCCCCCCGGGTCCGCCGGTTTCAGGAAGGCCGCGGGCCGGCGTGCGGCGCGCCAAGCCCTACCTCCAGCGCCCCGGGCGCGCACAGCGTCCAGCGGTCCGCGAGCCGCACCGGCCGTTCTCCGGCCGCCAGCGACACCACCTGTCCATCCTGCCAGTTCGGTTCCGCCATCCGGTGCAGCGGCGGCAGTCGATCGTAGCGGGGCGAGCCCGCCTTGACCTCGACGGGAAAGATCCTGCCGTCGGTTTCGACGAGGAAGTCGAGTTCCTGGCCGTCGCGGGTGCGCCAGAAGTAGACCTGCACCTGCCGCGCGCGATGGCGGAACCGCTTGAGGACCTCGGCCAGCACGTGCGTTTCGAACAGGGCGCCGCCCATCGGCCCGAGCCGGGCCTCCGGGGCCCGCCGCCAGCCGGCGAGCCACGCGGCGAGGCCCGCGTCCAGGAAGTACAGCTTGGGGCTCTTCGTCATGCGCCTGGTGCGGTTGGTGAACCAGGGCGGCAGCAACGTGATCAGAAAGCTGTCCTCCAGGAGGCCGAGCCACTCCCTGGCCGTGGCCGGAGACACGGCGGCGTCGCGCGCCAGATCGTCCTGGTTGACGACCTGTCCCGTCCGGAGCGCGCACAGCTTGACGAAGGTTTCGAATTCACGGCGTTTCGCGACCCGCAGCAGCTCGCGGACGTCCCGCTCGACGTAGGTCTGGACGTACGACGAGAGGTACAGGTCGCGTCCGGGGCCGGCGTCGACGCCGTGGACCCCGGGGAACCCGGTTTCGAGCATCCGCCGGAAGTAGTCGTCCGGCGGCAGGGCCGGAGGCAGTCCCTTCTCCTCGTCCGACAGCCCCAGCAGGTTGAGGATCGCCACGCGCCCGGCGAGCGTTTCCGTGACGCCTTCCATCACCCGGAAGTTCTGGGAACCGGTCAGGCGGATGGCGCCCGGACCGAGACCGCCGGCGTCCGCGAGTTGCTTGATCGGGCTGAGCAGCCGGGGCGCGTACTGGATTTCGTCGAGCACGAACGGCGGGTCGAGCTCGCGCACGAACAGGACCGGGTCCCGGTTGGCGCGTTCGCGCGTCTCGAGGTCGTCGAGGCTGACGTACGCGTGGCCGCTCGCGCACTTGTGGAGCAGCGAGCTCTTGCCGGTCTGGCGCGGGCCGAGCAGCAGCCAGACGGGGAAGAGCCGCAGGTGCTCCGCCGGCGCGGTCATCACCGGCTGAAACGTCCGGTCGATCCAGGAAAGCGGCATATCAGAAGCTTACTTCAGATCTGCCGCTCCGACGCGCGGCCGGAACGGGGACGGCGGCGCCGTCAGAAGCGGAACAGCCGGTTGAACTTGATGACGAACGCGCGGTTCTGCAGGACCGGCCAGCGGCAACGGGACGGCGGCGCCGTCAGAAGCGGAACAGCCGGTTGAACTTGATGACGAACGCGCGGTTCTGCAGGACCGGCCAGCGGCGGGCGCCGAACGAGAAGTCCGCCACGTCGCGCTGGTCGTTGTAGACGACGAACAGCTCGCTGCCCGGCTGGTACTCCCACCGCAGCCGCAGGTTGGCGCTGATGGTCTCGCTGACCGGGCTGTACTGTATCAGCCCTCCGAAGAACATCCGGGGCGTGAACGTGTAGGTGACCCGGCTCGTCACCAGCGGCACGGTGTACATCCCGTCCGGCAACGAGATCCGGTTGATCGACGTGCCGGGTTCGAGGGAGAACCGCGGCGTGATCTCGACCCGGCCCCGCTGGTAGCCGACCGCCGTGATGTCGCCGTGGTAGTACCCGCCCTGCCACAGCGACAGGGTGCCCGACACCCGGCGCTGCTGCCCCATGGCGTACGAGACGAAGAGGCTCCGGTAGTCGTATTCCCCGACCGGAATGGGGACGACGCCGGCCGCGTTGAACTCCTCCGGCACCAGGTCGTAGCGCTGCTCGTAGTTGGCGCTGAACCGGTCGCTGTTCTCGAACTCGATGCCGAAGGTGCCCTGCGCGATCCGGGTCTCGGGCACGCCGGCGCCGTTCTCGAAGTAGTCGTAGCTGCCTTCCCAGGTGAACTGCCGCACCGCTTCCACGTCCGGCCGCGGACTGTAGCGCCCCAGGGCGTAGTTGCGCGCGAAATCGTCACGGCGCACGAAGCCGACCTCCGGGTTGAAGGCGTCGCCGACGACCAGGTGCTCGGCCTGCAGCCCGTAGAGGTCGCCGGCGTAGTTGAAGGCCGCCTGGTAGCTCTGCTCGTTCCCCCGGCCGCCGGGTTCGAGCGCCAGCCCGCGGGTCCGGGTGCGGGCGTAGTAGCCGTAGAAGTTGACGTTGTCGTGGAACGAGAAGGCGGCGTCGGCGCCGTACGCCTCGTTGGTGTCGTTGCCGCTCGTCGACACCGACCGGCCGGTGAAGATGCCGCCGATCCGGCTCCGGCGCAGGACGTCGCGCTTCACCCGCAAGACCGTGAAGTTGGTGCCGGCGGCCGTTGCGGGCACGTCTTCGGTCTGGATGTTCAGCGCCCCGACGGAGTAGCGGCCGGCCTTGCCGGTCAGTCGCGCCCCGCCGAGGATCGGCACGGTTTCCGAGCCGCTCAGGCCGATGCGGCGGCTGTAGAACACGTTCGGCACGTCGCCGCCGCCGAAGAAGCCGGATCCGCCGAGGCGGGTGGCGCGGAACTGGCCGCCGGTGGTGCCGGCCGCGCGGCCGAAGTCGAAGATGCCGCGCCCTTCGAGGAAGAACTCGCGTTTTTCCGGGAAGAAGAGGTTGAAACGCGACAGGTTGAGCTGCGCCTCGTCCGCCTCCACCTGCGCGAAGTCGGTGTTGACGGTGAAGTCGGCGGTCAGGTTCTGCGTCACGCCGTACTTGACGTCGACGCCGCCGTCGCCGAACGCCTCGTTCAGGATCGGCGTCGCGGCGGTCAGATCGCTGTCCATCCCCCCGATCGCGTACGGCTTGAACTCGAACCGGCGGTTGCCGCGCGGCACTTCGAGGCCGGCCAGGGTGCCCGCCGCCGACAGGCGGAACATGCCGGGGCCGGCGGAAATGGGGACCGCCGTCAGGTAGGTGGTCTCGTTCTTGTAGCGGATGCGCCGCCCGAGCTGCAGCCCCCAGATCTGCGCCGCGCCCGGCCGGAACCGGAGCGACTTGAACGGGATCTCCATCTCGACCGTCCAGCCTCCGTCGAACCGCCCGGTGCTCGAGTCCCAGATCGGGTTCCAGTCGTTGTTGGGGTTGCCCTCGTCGGTGATCTCGTAATCGAAGAAGCCGCCGATGGGGGTCACCATGAACGCGACGCCGTTGCGCCGGTCGTAGAACGTGTCGAAGCCGACGCTGAAGTAGTCGTTGTTGATGATCTGGAACGAGTCGCGCTGCATCTCGTTGGCGATCCATTCCGATTCGGGCGCGGCGGCCCAGAGCCGCGCGGCGACGTATACGTTCGCGTCGTCGTAGAAGACCCACGCCTCGGTGCGCTCCGTCGTCGGCGCGCCTTCCAGCGGAAGCTGCTGCACGAAGCCTTCGATGGAGGGGACCGTTTCGTAGACGCCGTCGTCGAGCACGCCGTCCACCCGCAGCGGCGCGCGGAGGCGGACCGCCCGCACGGTGGCGCGGCCGGCGGCGTCGCGGGCGACCGTCTCCGGGGCGGCGGGGGGCGGGGGGCCGTCGATGATCACGGCCGGCGCCGCGATGGCCGAGTTGAAGCCGGCCGGCTGCGCCGGCGGCGCCGACCCGGAGCGCGCCGCGGGTCCCGGTCCGGGGCCGCCGGGGTCGCTTCCCGGCCGGCCGGCCGCGGGGTCGTTGCCGGGGCCGCGTCCGGGGCGGCCGGCCATGGGACCGCCGGGGCGCCGTCCGGGCCGGCCGGTCAGTGGGCCGGAGGGTCCGCGTCCGGGGCGGCCGGCCAGGGCGCCGGGCCCGGGTCGGGGCGGTCCGGCCCCGGGGCCGGTCCCCGGGCGCGGCGGAACGAGCCGGCCGGGGGCGGCGGGCGGAGCCGGCGGAGCGGGCGTGGCGGCGGCGCGCCGGGAAACGGCCGCCAGGGCCTCGCGCACCTCCGCGGCAACCTCGTCCTGCACGTCGAAGAGCTCGCCGAACCCGCCGTCGACCGTGACGGCGTCGACCACGGCGGCCGTGCCGGCGTCGAACACGCGGGCCGTGACGCGGAGGCGGTCTCCGACCCGCTGGTAGGAGCCGGTCACGATCCAGGCCGCTCCCAGCGTCCGGCCGGTCTCGATGACCGCGTCCGGCGCGCCCAGAACCGCCTCCGCCGCCCGCGGCGCCTCCGCCGTCTCGGCGCGGGCCGCCGCGATCCCCGCGCGACTGAGGTCGGACGCCAGACTTTCGGCGATGCCGGTTCCGATCCAGTCGTCCGCGGGGTCGTTCGAGACGTTGACGAAGGAGAGGACCGCCGCCTCGCGCGCCGCGTCCGCCGGCGCGCGAGGCTGCGCGAGCGCCCGCGGGATCGCCGGCCCGCCGGCGACCAGGGCCAGCGCCGGGAGCGCAACCGAGAGGGTCGCACGCAGCAGCCGGCCTGCCGGGCGCGGCCGCCTTGCCGGAGCCGCGGCCCTTCTTTCCGGAGGGCGCCGAGTCGCACGCAGCACCCGGCCTGCCGGGCGCGGCCGCAGGCGGAGACGACGCGTCGGGAGCGCAACCGAGAGAGTCGCACGCAGCAGGGCGGCAGTCATGGGCTTCCTCACCTCGCCGCGGTGTCGCCTGACGATTCCGGCCACGTTGTTTCTGCCTTGCCGCGGCGCCTTCGGAGACGATGTCGCGGCCGATCCCGTTTACCGCGACGCCCGGCGCGGGCAGGCGCTTCCCGGTTCGTGGCGGTGCGGATCGGCCGCCGCGCGCCTGTTCCGCCTACCGCGCCGGCACCTGCAGCTCCGGCATCGGGGTCGCCGCGAAGAGGCGCTTGAGCGGGATGGCGAGCCAGCGCGCCCAGGCCGCCGCCCGCGACACCCGGGCGCTGTCGGTGGCGATGCCGGTGTTGCCGTACATCTGGCGGTACAGCTTCGACACCAGCAGGAACGCCAGCCGGTAGCGCAGGGAGCGGACGCAGCGCGAACGCCGCCAGACCTTGCCGAGCGAGTAGAAGCGATCCCAGGCGCGCTGGGTGCCGATCCGGATCTCCTCGGCGGTCATCGCCGGGTGCGGCGAGAAGATCTTCGGGCGCTTGATCGGCGGGATCAGCCAGTAGCGGTTGACCGGCACGCCGTCGACGGCGGGAAGCCGCGCCGCCTCGTTCTTCTCCCACTTCAGGAAGTCGACCGTGCCGGGGAACGGCGTCAGGGTGAGGAACTGCGCGAAGTCGATGTCGGCGGCGTGGGCCAGGGCCGCGGTCGCCTCGAAGCTGTCCGGCCGGTCGCTCGGCAGCCCGAAGATGAACGAGCCGAGCACGTGCACGCCGTGCTCGCGGAACTTCTGCAGCCGGGTCACCAGGGCGTCGCCGGCCAGGTTGAAGCCCTTGTAGACGTCCTTCAGGCCTTCTTCGGTGACCGCCTCGACCCCGATCAGGGCGCCGCGGATGCGCGCGCCGCGCATCGCGTCGAGAAACGCCGGATCCTCGGCCGCCTCCATCGTGATCTGCGTGAAGAAGACCGTGTCGGCGGGCAGCTTCGCGAGCCGTTCCATCAGCTCGAAGCGCTCCTCGCGCAGCGCCTCCAGCTCGCGCAGCCGGGAGGGGTCCTTGCGCCGCCGGGCCATCGCCAGATCCTCGAGCGTCACCGGATAGAAGTTGTCGTCGGCCAGCGCGATGAAGCGGAAGCCCATGCGGCGCAGCGTGACGATTTCCTCCAGCACGGCGTCGACGGTCCGCTGGCGGGGCTCCTGGCCGTCGGTCCGCCAGACCGAGCAGAAGGAGCAGTGCTTCGGACAGCCGCGCACGGTCTGCACCGAGGCCCACATGTAGCGGTCGCGCGGCATCAGGTCCCAGCGCGCCTTCTGGAGCGCGGCGCCGGGAACCTGGCCGCCCTCGTAGATCCGTTCCGGCCGTCCGGCGGCGACGTCTTCGAGCACCCGCGGCCAGATCCCGTCGCCGTCGCCCTTGACCACGGCGTGCGCGCCGCCCCGCTCGTGCGCCTCTTCCGGATAGAGCGTCGCGTGGATGCCGCCGAAGACGACGTGCGCGCCCCGTTCCCGGCAGAGGCGGCCCACTTCGTAGCCGCGCAGCGCGTTGCCGGTGTGGATGCCGATGCCGACGACGTCGCCGGCCTCGACGGTCTCCGGGTCGAGCGGATCGAGCGTCTCGTCCACGACGCGCGGATCGCCCCACTTGCGGGGCGTGGCGTGGGCCAGGACGTAGAGCCAGCGCGGCGTGATGACAGCCAGACCGAACGCGATGTGGCTGGGGTTGATCAGGTGGATCCGCATGAAAGGCGTGCCCTCCGGGCGCTGCCGTCGCCGAGGTGAAGCAAAGAGGATACTACAGCGGGCCGGTTGCGGGATGCCGCGCTTGCGCGGGAACGCGCGATCAGGCGATCATGCCGGGCGGCTCGCGCCGCAATCCGGGGGAAATACGAAGACCGTCGTGCAACCGAGGAAGGCAAGGAGGTTCGACATGCTGGTTCGCGGTTTCGCCGTCACGTGCATGCTGATCGCATTGGCGGCGGGTGCGTCCGCGCCGGCGGCGGCCCAGGCGGCTTTCGAGCCGCCCCGTCTGCCGGACGGCCGGCCCGACCTGCAGGGGGTGTGGGACTTCCGCACCCTGACGCCGCTGCAGCGGCCGGAGGATCAGGGGAGCGCGGTCCTGACCGACGAGGAGGCGGCGGAGGTCGAAGCGCGGTCCGCGGCGCGCAGCGCCGAGCTGAACGCGCCCACCGAGGTCACCGGCGAGCTGCTGCCGGTCGGCGGCAACGTCGGCGGCTACAACCACTACTGGGTCGACCAGGGCGCCGGCGTCGTCGACGACCGGCGGACGTCGCTCATCGTCGACCCGCCGGACGGCCGCGTGCCGCCGCTCCAGCCCGGGTTCGAGCTGATCGAGCTGTCGCTCGGCGAGGACCGGCCGGGCACCCGTCCGGTCCGCGTGCGCGCCGCCGGCATCGGCGCCGACGGCTACGAGGACCGCGGGCTCGCGGAGCGCTGCCTGCTCGGGTTCAACTCCGGTCCGCCGATCGTCCCGGCCGGCTACAACCAGAACCTGCAGATCTTCCAGACGCCCGACCACGTCGTGATCCTGCACGAGATGGTGCACGACGCGCGCATCGTGCCGCTCGACGGCCGCGGCCACCTGCCGGCCGGCATCCGCCAGTGGATGGGCGACTCGCGCGGCTACTGGGACGGCGACACCCTGGTGGTCGAGTCGACGAACTTCACCGACAAGGTGGCCAGCTTCAACCCGTCGGTGGCCACCGCGATCGGCTCCGGTTCGACCCTGCGCCTGACGGAACGCTTCCGGCGCGTGGCCGGCGACACGCTGCTCTACGAGTTCACCGTCGACGATCCGACCACCTTCACGCGGCCGTTCACGGCGTCACTGCCGATGAAGCGCGGCGAGGGGATGTACGAGTACGCCTGCCACGAGGGGAACTACGGGCTGTTCAACATCCTGTCGGGCGCGCGCGCGGCGGAGCGGGAGGCGGCGGCGCAGCAGTAGGCGGCGGGCCGCCGGCGCCCGCGGCACGGCGCCCTGAACGCGCCGGCGGACGAAGCCTCCGACTTTCCGGCAGGCGGTCGGCCGCCAGCGCCCGGGGCACGGCGCCCTGAACGCGCCGGCGGACGAAGCCTCCGACTTTCCGGCAGGCGGCGGTCCGCCGGCGCCCGGGGCACGGCGCCGGCGGCCGTTCACGGGTGGACGCCCCAGACGAGCTCGGCGAGGAACCCGGCCGGGATGCCGATCACGAGCAGCGCCAGGCTGACCAGCAGGAACCGCGAGTAGATCGGGACCTTCAGGGCGCGGTGGCTCAGCGGGACCGCCACCGTCTCTCGCTCGTCGATCGCCCGGTACGCCTGCTGCAGGCCGTCCTCGCTCGACACGTCGAAGTAGTCGCCGCCGTATGCGCGGATGCTCTCGATGAGCGACGGCGTCTCGACGCCGGCGATCGTCGATCGGCTGCCGTCCGTGTTGATGTAGATGACGTACGGCACGACGTTGCGGGCGGCCAGCGCCGCGAGCTCCGCCTCCGGGATCTCGTCCACGTCCGCGTCGGTGATGATGAGCAGCGCGCGGTTCCGGTTCGCGCCGCGGTTGACGACCGACGCATCGATGTCGAAGTGCCGCACGATTGACCGCAGCGCGCCGGTGATGTTGGTGGTCCCCTCGGACTCGATGATCCGCACCTTGTCCTCCGGCACGAAATAGCGGTCCCGCCGCGCGCCCGGCTCCGGGGCGAGGATCTTGACGGTGACGTATGGCGCGTCGAGCACCTGGTGGTAGTACAGCTCGTCGTCGAGGACGAAGTCGTCGACCTTGTAGGGGTACGACGAGAAGAGCCAGAGCGAGACGCGGTCGTTCTTGTCGCGCCGCATGCGCAGGAATTCGAGGTGCGCCTCGCGGGCCACCGCGGCGCGTGACCGCTCGGTGCCGTTGAACTCCCAGGCCATCGAGAGCGACGTGTCGACGAGGTCGATCCGCACGCGCGACTTCACGTTGCCGGTCACCTGCTCGGTCGACGTCAGGAACGGGTCGGAGAGGGCGGCCACGCCCGTGGCGACGGCCAGCCCCAGCATGATCTTGGGGAGGGCGCAGCAGGCGCGGCCGACGGCGCCGCGCCGGTAGCGGCGGGGCACGTCGTGGCCGGAGTGCTGCCGCGCGTGCCGGCGCCGCAGCAGGACGAGCCGGGCGGCGGTGAACGCCGCCGCGGCCGCCACGACGAGGGCGGCGAGCGTCGCGGTGCCGGCGTCGCCGTAGCGCACCTGCGCGAAGTCGGTCTCGATCAGCTCCAGGAACCGCGCAGCCAGGAATTCGGTGAACGCCGCCCGGTCCGGGAGCACCGCTGTATCATACAGAGCGATGGTGGCGGGCTGGTTCGCGGCGGGCGCGGCGCTGTGCGGTCTGGGCGTGGTGCTCGGCGCGTTCGGGGCGCACGGACTGCGCGAGCGGCTGACGGCGGAGATGCTGGCCGTGTTCGAGACCGGCGTCCGCTACCACTTCATCCACGCGCTGGCTCTCTTCGCCGTCGCCTGGGCCGCCGCGCGCTGGCCCGGTCCGCTGGTCGGCGCCGCCGGCTGGCTCTTCGTCGCCGGCATCGCGATCTTTTCCGGCAGCCTCTACCTGCTTTCGATCAGCGGCATCCGCTGGCTGGGCGCGATCACCCCGCTCGGCGGCCTGTGCCTGATCGCCGGCTGGGCGCTGCTGGCCGCCGCCGCGCTGCGCGCGCCCTGACCGGGCTGTCAGGCCTTGCCGGTCGCGGGGAGCACTTCTTCGCTGTGCGCCAGCTCCCAACCGCGGAACACCAGCGCCAGACCCTTGAACCGTGCGCTCGGGTACTGCCGGGCCAGCCGCGCGTCCGCCAGATACCGGCGCAACTGGCCGGCCGCCTCCGCGGCCGCGGCCGGCACGCGCGCCTTCGCCGCCGGCTCGCGGCCGAGGTACTTCAACTCGATCACGAAGCCGTGGCGCAGGCCGGGATGGCGCGCCGTCAGCGGCGCGAGCACGATGTCCGCGTAGCCGTCGCCCAGCTCCGCTTCCGTATGGAGCACGAAGCAGCCTGACACGCTCAGGTAGGCGGCCAGAAAGCCCTGCACCACCTTCTCGCCCTGGATGTAGTCGCGGATGCCGGTGTGCTCCGCCACCGCCTTGCGCAGCCGCTTGACGGCCGGCCGCCAGTCGCCGTCCCGCGCCATCCGCCGCGTGAGCCGGTCGAACTCCACCAGGTCCGGCGAGAACACGTCCGCTTCCTCGCAGGCAGCGCGCAGGTAGCCGTACAGCAACTGCCGCACGGTCTGGTTCGGGATGCGCAGCCGCGGCGCGTCGCCGGCCAGGCCGCGGATGCTCAGCAGGCCGAAGTAGTGCAGCAGCGAGAGGAAGTTCTCGGTGCGCGTCAGCCGCGCCTGCGGGAAGGTCTCCACGATCTCGCTGTCCGCCGTCCCCTCGGCGATTACCTGGCGCAGCAGATCGAAGTTGCCGTTCAACCGCCGCCCGGTGAGCAGCAGATGGCGCAGCTTGCCGTAGTCGATGCGCACGTTGACGTCGATCAGGTTGCGCGGCCCGGCCTTGTTGGGCACGGAGTGCTTCAGGTAGTGCAGCACCATGTCCGTGTTGTAGACGGTTCCCTCCGCCTCCTCGGAGAACCGGTAGCCGTCGTACCACTCGCGCATCGTGTCCAGCGCCGCGTCCACGTCCTGATCGAATACGCCTAGGTCCCGGTACGTCTCCAGCAGGTTCCGGACCTCGCGCTCGGTGAAACCGAGCATCTCGTTGAACTCGGGCCGGAGACTCAGGTTGGCGCCGACGTTGAATCCGCTGGTCACGTCGTCCATGGTGATCGGCGAGACGCCGGTGACGAACAGCCGGTCGACGCTGCCGGCGCGCGCCGTGCCCGCCTTCAGCGTGGCGAAGAAGCCGCGGTAGAAGCCGCCGCCGTGGGTGAACGCGTAGTAGGACTCCGGCCCCTCGTCGGCGAGGATCGTGTTGGCGAAGTTGTCGTATTCGTCGATCAGCACGTAGAGCGGGACGCCGCGCGCCCGGGCGTGCCGGAACAGCTCGTTGAGCTTGCCGTCGATGCTCGCGGGCGCCAGGATGCGCCGCGCCTCCGCCGTGGAAAAGAGGTCGGGGTGGCTCTCCACCGCCTCCGCGGTCTGCGTGGCGCAGTAGTCCTGGAAGCGCGCCTCCAGGGTCGCCGCGGCGTTGTCGAAGGCGGAGAAGTCGAAGTACAGGATGACGTAGCGGTTGCGGTCGGGCGTGGGGTTCGCGCCGACGTCGGTGCCGCCGAACAGGTCGTCGAAGGCGTCTTTCTGCCGGCGGTCGTAGTAGCACTCCAGCATGGCCAGCCAGAACGTCTTGCCGAACCGCCGCGGGCGGATGAAGAAGGCGTAGCGCTCGTTTTCGAGTTCGCGGACGAAGCGCGTCTTGTCCACGTACAGGCATCCGTCGCGCCGGACGCCGGGGAACGAGGCGCGCCCGTAGGGAATTGCGGGGTAGGGCGTCGCGGCGTCGCCGACGGCGGACATGGCGTCATCCTATCAGGGTGCCGGCGGCGGCAGACCCTTCCGCCGGCTGCCGCGATCACTCCGCTCGGCGGCCTGTGCCTGATCGCCGGCCGGGCGCTGCTGGCCGCCGCCGCGCTGCGCGCGCCCTGACCGCCGGGCGTCCGCGCTCCGGCGCGTCACAGCGAAGCGGCGAACAGTTCCGCCAGCTCGTCGGCCGGCCGGCGGTTCCAGGTCTCGTTGACCCCGACGAGCACGCGGCCGTCCCGCGGCGCGCCGAGCATCACGCCCCGGTCGCGCAGCCGGCGCCGGAACGCGGCGGCGTCGCCGGTCCGCACCCGCAGCCAGGACAGGTTGGTTCCGTTCGGGACCCGTTCGACCGCGAACGCGTCGTGGCGGGCGACCTGCGCGATCCACGACTCCGAGACGGCGACGGCCTGGCGGAAGCGGTCGACGAAGCCGGGCAGGTAGTGGCGGGCGATCGCGGCGAACGGCCATGCCGCCGGCAGGCCCGCCCCGAACATGCGCCGCGTGTGGTACATGTCGTCGAGCAGGGCGCGCGGGCCGGCCAGGATCGCCCCGGACGGGGCGTTGAAGTACTTGTAGAGCGACACGTAGACGGTGTCGAAGGGCGCGGCGAACTCGGCGGCGTCGCGGCCTTCGTACGCCGCCTGCAGGAAGATCCGCGCCCCGTCGAGGTGCAGGCGCAGCCCCTCGCGCCGGGCAAGGGCGGTGATGCGGTCGAGCTCGCGCCGATCGAAGGTGGCGCCGAAGTGGCGCCGGACCGGCGTCTCGATCGAGAGGACGCGCACCGGCGTCCGGACCCGGCCGCCGGCGGCGCGGTCGAGCGCCGCCTCCACTTCTTCGAGCGTGAAGCCGGGGCGTCCGGCGCCGAGCGGAACGAGGGTGATGCCGCTGAGCGCCTGCACGCAGTCGCCCGAGTCGTTGCGCAGGTGGCTGTCCGCCTGCACGATGGCGCGCCCGGCCCCGCCGGCCAGCGCGCGCACCGCGAGGTGGTTGGCCAGCGTCCCGGTCGGCATGAAGACGGCCCGCTCCTTGCCGAGCCGCTCCGCGAAGGCGTTCTCGAGCTGCTCGACGGCGCCGCCGTTCGAGTAGGAGTCGCGCACGATGCCGCCGTCCGCGGCCAGCCGGCTCCAGAGCTGCGCCGTTTCCTCCGGCGTCAGCCCCAGGCCGTCGCCGCCCATGCGGACGGTCCTGCTCGCGGCGCCGGCCGCGCCCGACGCCGCCTGCGCGTGCGCCGGAAGCGCCGCCGCGGTCAGTCCGTATCCGACGCCGCCCGCGCCGGCCGCCAGAAACCGCCGCCGGTCGATGCCAGGCATGATGCGTTGCCGCCTCACCGTCCGGCACGCGCCCGGAGGCGCGCGCGGAAGTCCTCCGCGCCGTCGCAGGCAAGCGCCGCGGCGACGACGGCGTCGGCGGGAACACCGTCCGGGATGCCGGCGCACGGGTCTTCCGGACAGGCGACGCCCCGCGCCCGCAGGATCTCGCGCACCGCCTTCGCCAGACCCTCCGCTTGACCTTCCGCCCGGCCCCTGGCCTCGCCCTCCGCCCGGCCCCTGGCCTCGCCCTCCGCCCGGCTCTCGTCCCGCAGGGAGCGCAGCAACGGGTCGTCGTCCGGCCCGGTGCCGTCCCGCTCGCCCAGCGTCCGCCCCAGGCGCTCCAGAACCGCGTGCGTCCATCCGGACGGCTCGGCCTCGTTCATCGCCGCGTGGATGGCCGCCGCCCGCCAGCCGGGAAACGCCCGGCTCACAGGCGACTCCCGGTACGCGCTCCCCTCCAGCAGGTGGATCGTCAGGCCCGGGCGCAGCCCGCGCGGGCGGCTCGGCGCGCGGCGGTCCGGCACCTCCACCCACACCTCGGGGAAGCCCCACGACTCGTACAGCCGGAGCTTTCCCCGGCGCACGTCCGTCGTATGGTCCACTTCGAGCACGACGTCGGGGTAGGGGTGCTCGCCCACCACCATCGCGCTCGACCGCGGCAGGTCCTTCCGCGACGGGTGGAGGTACACGATCTGGTCCGCCTGCATGGCCCGCCGCGGCTTGCCGCGGTCGTCGCGCACCAGCAGGGCCGTCGAGCCGTAGCATCTGACCGGCGAGCCGCGCACGGCGGCGATGCGCTCGACCAGTCCGGCCAGACCGTGCGCGGGGCTCTCGTGGGCCGCGGAGGTCAGGGCGCGAACCCGCCAGGCCGTGCCTGTCTCGGCGTCCCACACCTCCAGGCGCCCGTCGTAGCGGCGGAACTCCTCGAGCGTCATGGGGACCGCCTCGCAGCCGACGAACTCCAGCCCGGACAGCGGCAGCATCGGCGGCGACGACGGTCCCTCCCGCCGCTTCGCCCGCCCCACCGGTACGGGCGTCCATGCGTGCGCGTCGGCCATGTGGCATTATACGTCGCGCCGGGTCGTTCCCGCGGGCCGTCTCGTCCCTCCCGCGGCGCCCGGTTCGACCATGCTTCCCGGCTGGAGGTTCACGAGATGACGCCTGCCCGTTCCCGCACCTTGCCGTTCGCGGCCGCGCTGGCCGCGCTGGTCGCTTCTTCCGCGTCGGCCCAGAACGTCGACTGGCGCCTGCACAACCTCGATCTGCACGGCAGCCGCTACGCCGAGATCGATCGGATCACGCCGGAGAACGTCCACCGGCTCACTCCGCGCTGGCTCTTCCAGCACGGCGTCATCGACGGCGTGAGCAACCAGACCACGCCGGTGGTCGTCGACGGGACGATGTACCTGACCGACTCGCGGGGCAGCGTGTACGCGGTCGACGCCTGGGACGGGCATCATCTGTGGACCTACGACGTGACGGAGCTGCTGGGCGGCGGCCGGCGCGAGGGCTACATCTTCCGGCACCGCGGGGTCACCTACGAGGACGGCGTGGTCTACAGCGCCGCCGGGTCGTTCATCTTCGCCCTCGACGCCGAGACCGGCGAGCCGATCGAGACCTTCGGCGACAACGGCCAGGCCAGCGTCATCCTCGACGTGCTGCGGCTGCGCTATCCGGACGTCGAGACCGCCATCTCGATGGGCTACTGGTTCACCACCGCGCCGCAGATCCACGACGGCGTGCTCTACGTCGGGTCCACGCGCAGCGAGAGCCGGATTCCGGGCGGTCACGTTCTCGCGGTGGATGCGAAGACCGGCGAGGTACTCTGGCACTTCAACACCATCCCGCAGGACGAGAACGACCAGGGCTGGGAGATCGCGGGGCCGACCTGGGTGGGCAGCGTCCGCAACGGAGGCGGCATCTGGGAGACGCCGTCGCTGGATCCGGAGCTCGGCCTGCTCTACGTCGCGGTCGGCAATCCGTTCGGCGACAGCACGGAGCGGGACGGCATGAACCTGTTCACCGACTCGGTCCTCGCCCTCGAAGCCGAGACCGGCCGCCTGCGCTGGTACTACCAGCTCGTCCACCACGACGTCTGGGACTACGACAACGGCAGCCAGCCGATCCTCTTCGACGTGGAGGTGGACGGCGCGCCGGTGCGCGCGCTCGGGCAGGCCAACAAGAACGGCTTCCTCTACCTGCTGAACCGGGAGACGGGGCGGCCGCTCCACTCGATCGTCGAGACCCCGGTGCCGACCGAGACCGACCGCGAGGGCGAGGAGCCGTGGCCGACGCAGCCGATTCCGCACAAGGCGGACGGCGAGCGGATGGAGCCGGTCTCGCCGATCTTCCCGGAGGAGATCCCGCCGGAGCACGCGGAAGGGAAGACGCTGGTGCCGATCTTCACGCCGATGGCGCCCAACCAGATCTTCGCGCCCGGCTTCGGCGGCGGGGCCAGCTACGGGCCGCTGGCCCACAGCCCGGACACCGGGCTGCTGTACGTCAACGCCATCGACCAGCCGTTCGATTCGGGCCGCGGCCCGCGCATGTTCTTCTCGGCCTACGACCCGGCCACCGGCGAGCTGGTCTGGCGGCAGATCCGCGAAGGCTACGGGCAGGCGGGGCCGGTCGTGACCTCGGGCGGCGTGGTCTTCGTGGGCACCGGCAGCAACATCGCCGGCTACTTCTTCGCCTTCGACGCGCGCACCGGCGAGGAGCTGTGGAAGTTCAACACCGGCGCCGGGGTCTTCTCGTCGCCGGCGGTCTACATGGTCGACGGCGAGCAGTTCGTGACCGTGGCGTCGGGCGGCGGCGACCGCGGCCGGCGCGGCGGGGACCTCATCCTGAGCTTCGCGTTGCCGGAGCGCGACTGACGGCCGCCGGATCGCGGCCGCCGCGCGGTCGTGGCGGCCGCGATCGTTTGTTTCCCGGCGGCGGGTTCGTGGCGGATGTCGCGCGGACTCGCCGTCCCGTTCCCCGGGGGGATCGGCGTGCTGGCGCTCCATCTCATTCCCGCACTCCGGTGACCATCGTCGAGCTGGACGCCAGCCCGCTTTGCCAATCGATGCGATGAACGAAGTTCGCTTCGTCTGGCGCGGCTGGCGGCGGCGTCCGTTGCACCCGATCGCGGTCGTCCTGCTGCTGACCATCGGGATTGCGGCGAACGCCGGCGTCTTCACGGTCGTCGAGCGCCTGCTGCTGTCGCCGTTGGCGGTCGAGGATCCGGGGACCCTCGTTTCCTTCGGCCGTCTGTCCTATCCGAACTACCGGTCGTTCGCCGATCGTCTCGCAGGCGTGTCGGGGGTGGCCGCCTTCGTCAACCGGCCGCTGACGCTCACGGAGCGGGAGCCCGAACCGGTACGCGCCGCCTTCGTGACCGTCAATTATTTTTCCGTGCTCGGGGTCGCCGCGACCCGCGGGCGCACCTTCCATCCCGCGGACCCGGATCGAGTGGCCGTCGTCAGCGAACCCTTCTGGCGCACCGCCTGGGGCGCGGATCCGGAAGTCGTCGGCCGCACGCTCTGGCTGAACGACCGGGCGGTCACGGTCGTCGGCGTCCTGCCGGCGGACTTTCAGGGCACGACCCTCGAATACGCGCCAAACGTATGGGTGCCGTTGTCCCTGCAACCCGAAGTGCGCCCCGACCTGGCGGATCTGCGGGAGAATCGGCTGAATCCGTGGGTCACGGTCTTCGCCAGACGCCGGGAGGACGCCTCGCCCGCCCGGTTGGCGCAGGCGGTGGCCAGCCTGTCGGACGCCCTGGTGACGGAGTACCCGCGCGACAACGCCGGCATGCGGGCGGTCGCCGTGGTGCCGTTGACGCGGTCCGCGTTGTCGCCGGATCGCCGGACGTCCCTGGCGTGGTTGCTGGGCCTGCTGCAATCGGCGGCCCTGTCGGTCTTCCTCGTCGGGATGGCGAACATGGCGATCCTGGTGCTGGTGTCGGCCGAATCCCGGCGCGGGGAGTTCGCGGTGCGGCTCGTGCAGGGGGCGCGCTGGTGGCGCGTGGTCAGGCCGCAGGCGGTGGAGTACCTGATCCTCGGCGGGGTGGCCGGCGCGGGCGGAATCGCGGTCACGCTCGGGGCGCTCCAACTGCTGGCCCAGCTTCGCATTCTGCCGTCCGTGGACGTCGGCCCGTACACCATCGGACTGGTGGCCGGGCTGGCGTTGCTTGCGCCGTGCTGCGCCGGGACCGTGTCGGCGCTGCGCGTACGGCGGATGGAGCGCTCGGGTGCGCTGCATCCGGCGGCCGCGTCGCAGGGCGCGACGACGCGTTCGGCGTGGATGAACGCGTTTCTGGCGGCGCAGACCGTCCTGTCGCTCGCCCTGGTGTGCGGCGCCCTCCTGTTCGTCGACAACCTGAGGAACAGGATGCGTATCGATCCGGGTTTCGACGCCGAGGGGGTCCTGCGTGTCCGGATCGCCCTGCGCGAGGCCGGATACGACGAAACCGCTGCCGGTCTGTTCCGGCGCGCGCTCGTGCGCGAGGCCGCCGCGCTGCCCGGGACGCTCCGCGCCGGTTGGGGGTTGTCGATTCCGTTCGGCGGCGCCACGTTTTTGACCGACGTGTTACGCGCCGACGGATTGGGAACACCGGTGACGGTCGTCGAGAACTACGTGGATCGGGAGTTCTTCGCGACCCTGGGCATCCCGATCGTCCTGGGCCGTGGATTCTCGGAGAATGAACGCCCGCGCGGCGAGGTGGTCGTCAGTCGCGGACTGGCGGCGAGCCTCTGGCCCGAAGAGGGGGCGATCGGGCGGCGTCTGCGTGACGTGCCGGGCAATGCGACCTACGAAGTCGTCGGCGTCGCCGGTGACACCCGCTACCGGAGTCTGGACGGCGCGGTGTCGCCGGTCGTCTACTTTCCTCCGAACGACGCGTTCGTCTCCGGATATCTTCTGGTGAGGTCCGAGCTGGATCCGGAGCCTGCCGCCGCGGCGGTTCGACAGCGGATCCGGGATCTCGATTCCCGGGTGCCGACCCACGACCACCGAAAGATGGAAGACGTTCTCGACGGGCTCCTGGAAAGGGATCGGATGGTGGCGGCCGGTGTCGGAACCTTCGCCGTGCTGGGTCTTCTGCTGGCCGGCCTCGGGCTGGCCGGCGCCGCGGCCCGGCTGGTCGGCCTGCGGCGGCGCGAGATCGGCGTCCGCCTCGCGCTGGGCGCCCGGCCGCGGGACGTGTTCCTGCTGCTGCTCGGAGACGGCGCGCTGGTGCTGGCCGGCGGCATGATCGGCGGGGCCGGGCTGGCGGTCGGATGCTGGCGGCTGGTGCGGAGTCAGGTCTACGGCGTGGACACCGCGGGGATGGTGGGAACGGTGGGCGAAGCGGCGCTCCTTCTGGCGGCGGTCGGCCTGCTGGCGATCGGTCTTCCGGCGCGGCGCGCCATGCGCGTCGACCCCGCCGTCGCGTTGCGCCCCGAATGAAGCAGGGCCGGAGGTCCGCGAAAAGGACGCCTGCCCGTTCCCGCGCCTTGCCGTTCGCGGCGGCGGGTGTAGAATCCAGGCAGCCGGCGCGGGTGCGCGCCCGGCGCGGGTGACCGGGGACGAAAGGCCGAGAACCATGACGCAGACGAGCAACGGGAAGTCGACGGGGCGCCTGGCCGGGCTGGCCGCGTGCGCGGCGCTGGCGTGGGGCATGGCCGGCGCGCCGCTGCAGGCGCAGGACGGGGCGGAGGAGATCCCGCTCGCGGGCATCTGGGACGGCGGCGGCCGGGTCCGTCCGGTGAACGGGCCGAACATGCCGTGGGTGCGCGGGGAGAACTTCCCGGTGCTGAACGAGCGCGCCCTCGCCTACCAGGAAGTGTTCGACGAGGCGATCGCGGCCAAGTACGACTGCGTGCCGTCGACGCCGCCGGCGCTGCAGTACGACCCCTACATGATGGAGGTCGTGCAGTGGCCGGACCGCGTCCTGTTCCGCTACGAGAAGGACGATCAGCTCCGGACCGTCTGGCTCGACGGACGCGAGCCGACGCCGATGGACTACAGCCTGCAGGGCGTGTCGGTCGGGCGCTACGAGGACGGCGCGCTGCACGTCACCACGACCCACTACACGTTCGACGTCACCGGCTTCGACGACTACAACGGCATCCCGTCGTCGCAGCTCAAGAAGGTGACCGAGCGCTACTGGCGCGAGGGCGACGAGCTGAAGGCCACGGTGACCGTCGAGGACGAGCTCTTCCTGCGCGAGCCGGCGTCCTACACGACGCGCTGGCTGCCCGCCCCGGAAGGCTACAAGCTGCAGTCCTACGGCTGCGACCCGGACGTGGCGCGGATGCCCGTGAAGTTCATGGTGCCGAAGTATCGGTAGCAGGTCGGGACGCCGGGCGCCTCGCCGGGAGTGCGCCGCGCGCCCGGCGCTTGCCGGGCGGGACCGGCGCGTCCGGCACGTGCGAAGTTGCCTGGAAACGCGCGGAAGGAGGGTAGGTCGGTGAGAATCCTGCTTTGGACGGCGGCGGCGCTGGCGGCGGCCGCGGCAACGGCCGTGTGGACCGGTGCGCCGGCGGACGCGCACCACGCGAGCGCCCCGTTCTACGACAACACGAAGAGCGTCGAGGCGGAAGGCGTCGTGACGCGGTTCCTCTTCCGCAACCCCCACTCGTTCCTCTTCCTGGACGGCGAGGACGAGAGCGGCGAGACGATCAACTGGGAGGTCGAGATGGGGACCGCCGTCTCGATGAGCCGCCGCGGCTGGACGCCCGACACCATCCAGGTCGGCGACCGCATCCGCGTCGTCGGCCAGCCGTCGCGCGCCCCCGGCACGCACGGCATCTGCTGCGCCGAGATCACGCGCCCCGACGGCGGCCCGATCCGCCCGGGGGACTAGCCGCCGCCGCGGGCCCGCCCGGGGGACTAGCCGCCGCCGCGGGCGTGTCCGGCGGGAGTCACTGGTTCCCCGGCGCCGCCGGCCGCGGGTCGGCGTGGCCGGGGTACCAGTAGCGGGCGTGGCAGTTCTCGCAGGCGAGGTCGAGCTCGGTCCCGGCCACCAGCAGCGCGTCCACGTCGCGCGCTTCCACGGCGTCGAGCACCACGGCGCCGGTCGCGCGCATCCCCCGGGCCGTCTCCACCCAGCCGTCCCAGTCCTCTGCGACGAGCTCCTGGATGGCTTCCGGATGGAGATCGATCCCCGGCAGCTCGGATCGCGACTCCCGTGCCGCGATCCGGCGCCCCTCGATCAGCAGCAGGTTCGCCGCCTCGGCCAGCGTCAGCGCGTGGCCGCGCAGCCGGAGCCAGTCCCCCTCGGTCTCCGGCCGGGTCTCCACGATGCCGTCCGCGGTCGCCTCGGTGACCACCGCGTCCCAGACCGCGTCGGCGGCCGGATCGATCATCGACCGCATCAGCTCTTCGACGGTCGCGGCCGGTCGCATGCCGGCCGCCGGATCGTTCGCGCAGGCGGCGACGCCGGCCGCCAGGACCGCCGCCGCGAACGTCCTCCCGCGCGGCGTGGCCGTCGTCACCGGTCCTGCAGTACCTGCGCCTCGCGCATGACCGCCTCGCACTTCCCGCGGATTTCCTCGGCGACCGCGAACGGGTCTCCCTGCTGGTACTCCGCCCGGAACAGCTCGACCGACAGCGCGCCGGTGAACTCCTTCTCGGCCAGCTTGCGGAGAATCCGCACCACCGGCGCGATGCCGTCGCCCGGAATCAGCCGCGAGTCGTTGTCGATCAGCTCGCGCGGGGTGTCCAGCAGGTCCTGGAAGTGCGCGTGGGCGAGCTCGCCCGGCTCGAGCAGGTCGAGGTCCTCGAACTTGCCCAGGCCCGACCAGAAGTGGAAGAAGTCGAGCATCGGCCGCACGGCGGGGTGCGCCGCCGCCCGGATCACCTGCAGCGACGAGGTCAGCGTGGCCAGGTGCGTCGACGTGCGGGTGAATTCGATCATCGCGGTCAGGCCGTACTCGGCCGCGACGTCGCCCGCCTCGCGGATGCAGTCCGGCGTCGCCGCGAAGTCGTCGGCGGTGACCGGCCGGCGGGTGACCGACGGCGAGTAGATCCTCCGCAGGCCGAGGTCGGCGAACTGATCGCAGCCGCGCCGCCACGCCTCCAGCGACTCCGCCCGCGCCGGGCCCGGCAGCCAGATGTCCTGCAGCACCACCGCCGCGGACACCGGCGTCAGGTCCAGGTCTTCGAGCAGCCGCCGCGCCGCCGGCAGCGTGTCGTTCCGGAGGAACTCCGCCAGCTGCGGCGCGCCGAGCTCGACGTAGCGGATGCCGGCCCGCGACCAGCCTTCGAGCGCCCCGCGGAAGCCGGCGCCGCTCGACGTGTTCTGGTGCATCGCAAGCAGCATCCTGCCCGGCGCGGCGGACTGCGCGGCGGCGGCCCGGGCCAGCGAAGCGGCCAGGGGGGTCAGCAGCAACGTTCTTCTCGTCATCATGGTCGCCTACTATACCGCCGAACCACGCCGCCGCAAACGGGCCGCCGCCCGACGCCGGCGAGGACCTGACCCTGAAAGCGCGTTACGGTCCTGGTGACGCCGCCGCAAACGGGCCGCCGCCCGCCGCCGGCGATGCGCCCGGCAGAGGGCGTCGGCGGTCGGCCGCGTGCGGGGAAGGGCGGCTAGCCGCCGGCCGGGAAGCGCACCACGGTGTTGCCGCGTCCCTCGTTCCGCTCGAACAGCTCGAACGCGGCGAGGAAGTCGTCCAGGTCGAAGACGCGGTCCGCGCGGGGCCGGATCGCGCCGCTGGCGAGGTAGCCGACGATCTCCGCGACGTGCCGCTGGTGCGCCTCCGGATGGCGCGCGGCCCAGCCGGCCCAGATGCTGCCCAGGACGACCGCCTCCTTGATCAGCAGCAGGCCGGGACGTATCGGCTTCTGGCCGGCCGTGAAGCCGACGAGGCAGATGCGGCCCAGGGGACGGATGACCGAGACCAGGGCCGCCTCGAACAGATCGCCCTGCACCATGTCGATCACCACGTCCACGCCGTCCGGATGGCCCAGCTCCGCCGCGGCCTGCCGGACGTCGTTCCGGAACCGCCGGTAGCTCTGCCGGTCCCGGCCGTAGCACAGCACCCGGTCGGCTCCGGCGGCGGTCGGCGGCTCCCGCTTCTCCGGCGCGCTGACGCCGGCGATCACCTGCGCCCCCAACGCCCGGGCGAGCTCCACCGCGGCCATGCCGACGCCGCCCGACGCGCCGTCGACCAGTACCAGGCTGCCGGGGCCGGCCTCGCCCAGGACCTTCAGCGAGTGGTAGGCGGGAAAGAAGTTGCGGCCGAGGCTGGCGCAACGCGAGAGGTCCACCCCGTCGGGCGCCCGCCACACGGACGCCGCCGGCGCCCGGACCACCTCCGCCAGGCCGCCGAGGTTCACCTGCGCGATCACCCGGTCGCCGGGCCGCACGTGATCGACGCCGGCGCCCGCCTCCAGCACCGTCCCCGCCACGTCCATGCCGGGCACGTAGGGCAGGTCCGGCTTGTGCTGGTAGAGACCCTGCGCCTGCAGCGCGTCGGGATACTGCACGCCCGCGAAGTGGGTTCGGACCAGGACGTGGCCCGCCTCGCAGACCGGAGCGGGAACCTCGTCCAGCGACAGAACGTCCCGCAACGGGTCGGGTGTCGGAACGGGTCTTCCGGCCGGATCGAGGCCGGCGTAGCGGTGGCAGCGGACGGCTTTCATCGTGTTCATGGTGATGCTTGCACGCGATTGTCCGGCGCGCCCGCCGCGGTCGGGTGGCAGCGGACGGTTTTCATCGTGCTCATGGTGATGCGGCTACACTGTACGCCATTCCGCGCCGGGATGCGGCCGGCGGGGCGCTCCGGGTCGCCGGGCGGCGGGTTTCCGGCTTCCTGCAAGCCGAGTCAGGCCGGACAACTCGTCGCGTCCTTCGAGGGTCGCCGGGCGGCGGGTTTCCGGCTTCCTGCAATGAGGGCAACGTCCCGCCTCGTCTTTCCGCGGACAGTGATGCGCAAGTCCAGCGCCGCGGGACCGCGACTGCAAGAGGGCACGTCCCGCCCCGTCTTTCCGCACCACACTCCGCGAGCTCGCGCCACGTCCGCGCTTGTCGTGGGGCCCGCTTCCGGTCTATGCTTCGGAAACTGCTCGCGAGGTGGGCGGAGGGCAGCGGACCCCGGACGGTCCACGCAGTCGTGCCCGAAACCGTTTCGGTTCGGGAGGAAGCCGGATGAGAGTGCTGACCTGGAACATGAACAAGGCGGGTATGCACGCGGACAAAAAGTGGAAGAGCTTCCTGGAGATGAAGCCCGACGTCGCCATGCTCCAGGAAGTCAACGGCGTGCCCGGGTGCATTTCAGAACGCTATCACGTCGAACACGTGAAGGCATCCTGGCTTGGCGGCGGCAAGGCCAAGTTCGGTACCGCCGTGCTCGCTCGCAGGGAAACCGACTGGAAGATAGGATCGGAAGTGACGTGGAAGTCCGAACATGACTGGGTCAACAGGATCCAGGAGCGCTTTCCCGGGTGGCTGGTCGGACGTCAGGTCGAGAACGGATCGGGCGACCGCTACATGGCGGTGTCCGTGCATTCGCCGTTCTGGCCTGTCTGGTGCGGGGAGTGCAAGGAGTACGAGAAGGGAAGGTCGGCATCCTGCAAGTTCCCGGCGCTCTGCGAGATACTCGACGGCGTCGACATCACGCCTGTGAAGCTCAGGCACAAGCCGAAGCCGTGGCTGTGGTTCACGGAGATCCTGTGGTCGCTGCTCAAGGGCGCGGCGACAGGCGACGGCGTCAGCAAGTGGATCGTCGCCGGCGACTTCAACAGTTCGAGGTTGTTCGACAAGCCCAAGAACAACGGCAACGGAGAGATCATCGCCAGGCTCAACGCCCTGGGGCTGCTCGACTGCGTCTTCCAGTACCACGGCGAGCGCGAACCCACGTTTTGGCAATTTGCCATGAAGGCGAAGAATTACCCACCCGCACACCAGCTTGACTACGTGTACGTGAGCGCACCGGTACTCGCCCGATTGCGCGACGTCGCCCTGGGAGGCGGCCTGCCGGAAAAGGACAAGTGGAGGAGCGACCACCTTCCCGTCGTGTGCGACTTCCGGTGAGCCGGCGCCGTCACTCGTTCTGTCGCTCGATTTCCGCGCGCAGCGCCGCCAGCGCCTGCCGCGAGCGGGGGCGCAGGGCGAGCGGCGCCGGACGCTTTCGCGCGGCCGGCGGCCCGCCGTCCTCGAGATCGATGCCGAAGATGCCTCCAGGTCGTCGTCCGCCAGGGTGTCGGCCGTCGCCGCGCCCGCGGCGGCGCCTCGCGGACCGGGGCAGGATGTGGCCGGCGGGTCCCGTCGGGTTCAAGTGGGCTTCGGAACCGCGTGCGGCGTCCGCGGCATCGTTCATTCCGCGCCCGTCGCCTTCCTGACGGATGTCGGCAAACATCACTGAACAGTGCCCGGAGGTCCGGCGGACAAGGGATTCGGTGGCGCGGTCACCGGCGGTCGGCCGGCCGCAGCAGGTCGCCGGCGGGCAGGTCGGCGGCGTCGCGCTCGACGACGCCGCGGAGGAACCGGCCGGCCGCGGTCTTCTCGACCCGGAACGCGCGAAACGACGTCATCGCGACTCCTTGCGCACGCCAGCGGGATCCCGATACCGTCCGATACTGTACGCCATTCCGCGCCGGGATGCGGCCGGCGGGGCGCTCCGGGTCGCCGGGCGGCGGGTTTCCGGCTTCCTGCAAGCCGAGTCAGGCCGGACAACTCGTCGCGCCCTTCGAGGGCCGCCGGGCGGCGGGTTTCCGGCTTCCTGCAAGAGGGCACCGTCCCGCCTCGTCTTTCCGCGCCATCTCCGCGAGCTCGCGTCGCGTCCGCGTTTGCCGTGGGGGCCGCTTCCGGTCTATGCTTCGGAAACTGCTCGCGAGGTGGGCGGAGGGTAGCGGCCCCCGGACAGTCCACGCAGTCGTGACCGAAACCGTTTCGGTTCGGGAGGAAGCTGGATGAAAGTGCTGACCTGGAACATGAACAAGGCGTCCTCCTCGCCATGGGCCAAATCGTCGGCCAAAAAGTGGGAGAGCTTCCTGGAGATGAAGCCCGACGTCGCCATGCTCCAGGAAGTCAACGGCGTGCCGGATGCCGTTTCAGAAAGCTATCACGTCGGATACGTGAAGGCATCCTTTCTCGGCGGCTACGAGGCCAAGTTCGGTACCGCCGTGCTCACAAGGAAATCCGACTGGACGATGGGCTCGGAAGTGGCGTGGAACTCCGAACATGACTGGGTCAACAGGATCCAGAAGCGGTTTCCCGGGTGGCTGGTCGGACGTCAGGTCGAGCACAGGTCGGGCGACCGCTACATGGCGGTGTCCGTTCATTCGCCGGCCTGGCCTGTCTGGTGGTGCAGCAAGGAGTGCGAGGAGGAGGGAAAGTCGGCGTCCTGCAAGCTGCCGGAGATCTGCGAGATACTCGACGGCGTCGACGTCACACCTGTGAAGCTCGAAGCGAAATGGCAGCGTTGGCTGTGGTTCACGGAAATCCTGTGGTCGCTGCTCAAGGGAGCGACGGCAGGCGACGGCGCCAGCAAGTGGATCGTCGCCGGCGACTTCAACAGTTCGGTACTTTTCGACAAGCCCAGGAACAAGGGCAACGGAGAGATCATCGACAGGCTCAACGCCCTGGGACTGTTCGACTGCGTCTTCCGGCACCACCGCAAGCACGAACCTACATACCGGGCATTTCGGGGGCGGAAGCGGAAGCCGCCGCAGCCACCCGTACACCAGCTTGACTACGTGTACGTGAGCGCGCCGGTACTCGCCCGACTGAGCGGCGTCGCCCTGGGAGGCGGCCTGCCGGAAAAGGACAAGTGGAGGAGCGACCACCTTCCCGTCGTGTGCGACTTCCGGTGAGCCGGCGCCGTCACTCGTCCTGTCGCTCGATCTCCGCGCGCAACGCCGCCAGCGCCTGCCGCCGATGAGTCGGCGCCGTCATTCGTCCTGTCGCTCGATCTCCGCGCGCAACGCCGCCAACGCCTGACGCGAGCGGGCGTGCAGGGCGAGTGGCCCCGGGGCGGCTTCCCAGCGGCGCACCGACGCCTCGGAGACCTGCAGCAGCGCGGCGAACTCGGCGGCCGAGAATCCGCACTGCTTCCGCAGCTCGGCGATCAGCGCGCCGGTGGGGCGTGACGGGGACGCCGCCGCGCCGGCGGCTTGCCGCGCCGGGTGCACGGGCACCACGCCGGCGGCTTGCTGCGCCGGGTGCGCGGACGCCGCGCCGGCGCCCGGCGATCGGCGTGGCTGCGTCTTCCGCTTCCGCGCGGCCCGCGCCGGTCGCTTCCGCGCGGTCGCCGGCACACCGCCCGCGGGATCGAGATCGATGCCGAAGATGCTCTCCAGGTCGTCGTCCGCCAGGGTGTCGGCCGTCGCCGCGCTCCGTGGCAGCGCCACGCCGGTGGCGATCAGCTCCGCCTCGTCGACGCCGCGCAGCCGGAAGAGCAGCTCGGGGCTGTCGTCGAGGCGGCTGCCGACGCCGTAGAGCACCGCCGCCGCGTGCTTGCACATCGTGGCCCAGTCCGGGCAGTCGCAGGCCAGCTTGATCTCGCCCGGTTGCGGGAACAGCCCGGCGTCGCGGTCGGCGACGATGTCCATGACCCGGTCGGAGAGCCGCCCCTGCAGCAGCTCGAGCACCGATCCGATCTGCCCGGCGCAGGCGGTCCGGATCGCCTTCCAGGCCGGCCGCTTGAGCTTCCTGATGCGCACGACGACGCGGTAGAGCGACCGCCCGGCGACCAGCGCCTCGACGCCCCCGGTCTCGATCGCCAGATGGCAGACCTGGCCGTTGCACACGTAGGAGCGTCCCCGCGGCAGGCGGTTGGCGTAGTCGGAGAACGACTCCAGATGCTCGCACCAGCGCTGCCCCCAGAAGCTGTTCGCGATGTCGCGGCCCGTGATCTCGACCGGCTGCGGCGCTTCGCCGCGCGCCTGCAAAGCGCGTATCTCCCGCGCGGCGCGGGCCCGCCGCGCACTGACCGGCACGTAGCGTGGATACCAGGGCACGTCGGCTCCCGTCAGTTCCCTGCCTGTGGATTCGCGCGCGTGACGTCGAGACGCACCAGATCGATCAGCTCGTCGTCGGACAGCTCGGTGAGGTTGACCTCCTGCTCCCCGTCGAGCAGATCATCCGCCAACCGCCGCTTGTCGGCAATCATCCGATCGATTCTTTCCTCGATCGTGCCGCGCGTGACGAACCGGTGGACCAGCACGTTGCGCCGCTGGCCGATGCGAAAGGCGCGGTCGGTGGCCTGGTTCTCCACCGCCGGGTTCCACCAGCGGTCGAAGTGGACGACGTGGGACGCCGCCGTCAGGTTCAGCCCGGTGCCGCCTGCCTTGAGCGACAGCAGGAAGAACGGCGGCCCGTCGTCGCGCTGGAAGCGGTCCACCAGCTCCTGCCGTCGCTTGACGCCGGTCCGGCCGTGCAGCACGAGACCGGGCCGGCCGAAGACCGTGGCCAGGTACTCGGACAACGGATCGATGATCTCGCGGAACTGCGTGAACACCAGCGCCCGTTCCTGGCGGTCGGCCAGCTCCTCGCAGATCTCGGCCAGGCGCGCGAACTTGCCGCTGTCGCCGGGCCGGTAGTCGCCGTCGCCGGAGAGCTGGCTGGGATGATTGCACACCTGCTTGAGCCGCATCAGCGACCGCAGCACGACGCCGCGCCGCGCGATTCCCTCCAGCCGCTCCAGGTCGTGCCGCATGGTCCGCACGACACGCTGGTAGAGCGCGACCTGCTTCCGGGTCAGGTGGCAGTCGCAGGTGGTCTCGGTCTTGTCCGGCAGGTCGGCGATGATGCGTCGATCCGTCTTCAGACGCCGCAGGACGTAGGGGGCGACCAGCCGCCGCAGCGGCGCGAACGGCTGTTCCTTGCGCTCCTGCAGCTCCTTGACGAACGCGTTGAACACGTTGCGCGAGCCGAGCAGTCCGGGGTTGAGGAAGTCGAACAGCGCCCACAGGTCTCCCAGGCGGTTCTCGACCGGCGTGCCGGTCAGGGCGACGCGGGCGCGGGCCGGCAGCCTGCGCACGGCCCGGCTCTGGCGGGTCGCCGGGTTCTTGACCGCCTGCGCTTCGTCCAGGACGACCAGGCGCCACCGCACGTCCGCCAGCCACGGCTGCCGCTGCAGCATGGCGTACGTCGTCACCGCCAGGTCGACGCCGTCCAGATGCCGCGCCGGCGCCGCGGCCACTTCCGCCAGCGTCTCCCGGTCCGTTTCCGCCGGGTGCAGGAACCGCAGGACGAGCGTCGGCGCGAACCGCTCGGCCTCGCGGCGCCAGTTGCCGAGCAGGGAAGCGGGGATGACCAGCAGCGAAGGCGCCGGCCGCGCCGCGCCCGGACCGCGGCCGCACAGCAGCAGGGCGAGCACCTGGATGGTCTTGCCCAGGCCCATGTCGTCGGCCAGGCAGGCGCCGAGGCCCAGCGTCGTCAGCAGCCGCAGCCACGCCACGCCGTCCCGCTGGTACGGCCGGAGCGTGGCCCGCAGCGCGCCGCCGACCTCCACCGGGTCGAGCGCGTCCGGCTGGCGCATCCCCGCCAGCAGGCGGCGCATCCCCGCGCCGGCGTCGACGCGCACCCAGGGGCGTTCGGCCTCGGTCTGCTCCTCGTGGCGCAGGTCGGCCGACGCGCCGGCGAGCAGGCGCATGCCCTCGACGAACGAGAGCCCGTCGCCGCCGGCCTGTTCGCGCACCGCTTCCCAGTGCTCGATCGCCTGCCGCAACCGGTCCCGGTCCACCTCGACCCACTGGCCCTTGAGCAGCACCAGGTCGCCGTCGCCGTCGAGCAGCGTATCCAGCTCGGCCTGCGACAGCGGATCGTCCCCCAGCGCGACGCGTACGTCGAAGTCCACCATCGCGTCGGCGCCCACCACCGAGGGCGCCGCGTCCCCGATGGTGACGCCGACCCGCGGGCGCGGCCGCTTGCGCCACCAGTTCGGCAGGCGCACGGTCAGGCCGCTCGCCTCGAGCGCCGGCACGCTGCGCAGGAGCCGGTAGGCGCGCTCCGGCGTCCACGCCAGCGCCTGGTAGACGTCGCCCGAGTCGACCAGCTCCCGCACCCAGCCGCACGTCTCGGCGGCCTGCTGGATCGGCGACAGCAGGGCGACGAGCGCCGCCCGGTTCCGCGCCCCGGCGTACTGCTCCAGCGCCCGGCGCAGCGGCAGGTGCCTGACCCGTCCGGCGGCGCCGAATCCGGAGGCGTACGTGGCCAGGAACGCGAACGGCCGGTCCTCGTCGCCGCGGTTCTCGGCGAGGTGGAAACAGACCCGCCCCACCTGATGCCAGCTCGGGGCCCGCGCGCGCAGGAACGCCGCCAGCCCGCCGGCGGCCGAAACCGCCGCGCGCACCCATTCGTCCAGGTGGCTCCAGACCGCCCGCAGGCTCGCCTCGGCGAGATATTCGCCCCCGCGCATCGGCGGCGCGGCCAGGATCCAGGCGGCGCAGTCGGCCGCCGCGGGCGGTTCGACCTCGACGTTCTGCTCGTGTTCCGGCAGATGGCACAGGGCGACCAGATGGCGTTCGGCGATCTGCTGCCAGAAACGCGCGGCGGGCGCGCCCCGCGTGTCGATGCGGTCCGCCGCGAGGGTGAAGAGCGCTGCGCGCCAGTCGGCGTCGAAGGCGGGCCGCAGCCCGGCGAGCGCGGGCGGGAGGGAATCGCCGTCGCGGTGCGCCCACCGCAGGCGCCCGGCCGGCGTCAGTCCGAGGCTCATGCCGAACCGGTCCGCGCCCGCGGCAGGCTGTCGGTGGCGATCGCAATCGACCGGCTCGTTTGCCCGTGAGACGAAGATGGCGGCGTATCCGTTCGCATCGATTTACCTGTTTCTCTCCCCGGATCTGGCGAGCACCTCGGCAACGAGCCGGGAAGACAAGTGGTATCCGGCGTTCGACATCTCCTTGATGATCGGTTCGACCGCAACGATCTCTCCACGAGTCTTCGCGGACAACAGAACGCCCGCGACACCCGTCAGGGGAATTCCCCGTCGACGCGCGATCCGTCGCCCCGCGGCGTCATCGATGAGCAGGAACCGCGCATCGAGCTGCTCGGCGAGGGCAATCGCTTCCGCCTCACCGGGATCCAGAAGCCGCGCAAGTTCCCCGACCACCTGCTGATTGGTGACGGACTGGACCGTGAGCCATTGCGCGTCCAGAGCGTCGGCAAGCACCGTGGCCCCCGACCGGCCGGACCCGATTGCAAGTTCGTCCCGCACCGCGGAAGGAATGACGATCCGTTGATGAACGTGTCGCAGAAGATCGAGACGGCCGACGCGGGCCAATACGATGAGCGGCCCGGTATCGGCGACGACGGCGCTCATGAGACGGTGTCGATCTCCTCGTCCAGCTCTTCCGGCGGGTAGTCGACGGCGGGAATCCCGGCTTCTCCCAGCAGAACCACGAAATCCTCCGGGACCATGTCCGCCAGGCGGGCGGCCTGAACCAGTGTCAAGTGTCGTTGCTCGAACAGACGCAACGCCAGCGCGCGGTGAACGCCGAGGTCGAGGAGGCGTCCGTCGAACGGAATCGCCAGGACGACCGGACGACCGTGTCTGGTGATGAGAGTCAAACGACCGTCCTCGGCGTCCTTGCAAAGCTCGTCGGTTCTCTGCCGGACGTCCCGCACACTGAACAGCGAATGCATGCCACCTCCGTTGCAGGCGCAATCCCACGAACCGCCGCGTCACCGCTTCCCGGCGAACGTGGCGCGGGCGCACACGCCGCCGGCGAGCAGTCCGAACAGGTGCGCTTCCCAGGAGACCTGGCCCTCGCGCGGCAGAACGCCGGCGATCATCCCGCCGTAGACGACCGCCACCACGACCGAGACGGCGATCGCCCCGGGACTGCGGTCGTAGTATCCGCGGGCCACCAGGAAGCCGAAGTAGCCGAAAATCAGGCCGCTGGCGCCGACGTGGGCCGCGTTTCTGGCCAGCGCCCACACGCTCAGGCCGCCGAGCACGGCGACGGCCAGCGTCACCGTCAGGTAGCGGGCGACTCCGCGGATCGCGATCATGCCGCCCAGAATCAGCAGCGGGACGGTGTTCGCCGCCAGATGGGCGAACGAACCGTGCACGAGGGGGGCGGTCAGGATGCCGGGGAGGCCGTCGCCCCGGCGGGGAACCAGCGCGAGGTCGAAGGTCAGGTTCCGGTCCACGTACAGCGCGTACAGGGACACCGCCCAGATCAGGGCGGTTCCGGCGAGCAGCGTCGCGGCGCGCGGCTTCCAGCCGGACGGCTCGATCATGAATCTCGATGACCCTCGGCGTCGGCGTCCATCGCTTCATCGAGCCGCCGGGGAGCGGTGACGCTCCGCGGCAGATTCTCATGTGGAACGGGCTCGCCGAAATCATCCGCAGAGTTTCCGCATGCGGCCATGGCGGACCGAATGTACCATGTTCCAGGCAGGCTCCGCGCCGGCGCCTCGATGAACCCGGCCTGGAGCCATGCACCATCCCGGACTCCCTGCGCGCGCGGCGCAAGTGCCGCAATACCGCCTTGAGGATCCGGCCTGAAGCCGCCCGCTCGCAAGACCCGCGGACGCGGCGACTGAAGCGGCTGCCGGCCGTTTCCGCGAGGAAGTCACGGGCACACGTTCACGGGTACCGTTCCGCACGGCGATTGAAGCGGCTGCCGGCCGTTCTCCTCGGGCCCGCGGAGGGCCGTTGACAGCACCGGATCGCCCCGCCAGAATGGACGGTCATGAAACTCGCGTGGACCGTGGCGACCGTGCTGGCGGCGTTCGCGGTGGCAGGTCCGGCGGCCCGGGTGGCTGCTCCCGCTCCCGCCGCGGCCGGGGAGTTCCAGGCGCCGGTGGTTCCCGTTCCCGTCGCGGCCGGGGAGTTCCAGGCGCCGGCCGGGTCTTCCGCGTCCGGAACCGTCGCGGCGTCGCGCGCGCCCGTCGCAGTTCCTGTCCCGGCAGCGGCCGCGGTGCCGCGTGAGCCTGTCGCAGCGTCGCGCGCGTCCGTCGCGTCTCCCGCCACGGCCCCGGTCGCGGAGCCGCGTGAGCCGACCGCGGCGCACCAGGCGCTGCTCGACCGCTACTGCGTCACCTGCCACAACGGGCGGATGGCCGCGCGGGACACGGTCCCGTTCGCGTTCGACGGCCTCGACCTGGACGACGTCGGCGCCGGCGCGGAGGTCTGGGAGCAGGTGGTCCGCAAGCTGCGGCTCGGCATGATGCCGCCGCCGGGGCGCCCGCGGCCGGAGCGGGCCGCGCACGACCGCTTCGTCGCGTGGCTGGAGACGGCGCTCGACCGGGCCGCGGCGGCGAAGCCGCATCCCGGCCGTCCCGCGGTGCGGCGGATGACCGCGGCCGAGTACGGCAACGCCGTCCGGAGCCTGATCGATCTCGACGTCGACGAGCGCTGGCTGCTGTTTCCGGCCGACGACGTCGATCCGCAGGGCTTCGACACCAACGGCGAGGTGCTCTCGGTCTCCCCGGCGCTGTTCGAGCGCTACCTCGCCGCGGCCAATCGGGTGAGCCGGCTCGCGGTCGGCGACCCGACGATCGGGCCCGGCTACGCGGCCGCCACCTACAGCGCGCCCCGGCTGCTGTACCAGGACGATCGGGCGAGCGAGGAGCTCCCGTTCGGCTCGCGCGGCGGGATGGCGATCCGCCACTACTTCCCGCTCGACGGCGACTACGAGGTCCGCGTCCGGCTGCGCCGGATGATCTACGACTACGTGGTCGGGATGGGGCGGCCGCACCGGCTCGAGGTGCGCCTGGACGGCGCGCTCGCCGGCGCCTTCACGGTGGGGGACGCGGACCGCTTCGGCTATCCGTCGGCCTACAGCTTCTTCGGCACGATCCGCGGCGACCCCGCCTGGGAGGACTACGTCTCCAACGGGGCGGACGCCGATCTGGTCGTCCGGTTTCCGGCGCCGGCCGGCCCGCACGTGGTCGGCGTCTCGTTCGTCGAAGCCCGCACCGAGCCGACCGGGGTGCTGGAACGCCGCCTGTCCGGGTTCTCGCTGAGCGGGCTCGGCTTCTACCACGGGAACGCGGCGGTCGAACGGGTGGCGATCGCCGGTCCGCACGACGCCGCCGGCCCCGGCGACACGCCGAGCCGGCGGAAGCTGTTCACCTGCCGGCCCGCGAGCGAGGCCGCGGCGGACGCGGCGCGCTGCGCGCGCAGGATCCTGTCGGCCCTGGCGCGCCGCGCCTACCGCCGGCCGGTGACCGGCGCGGACGTCGATACCCTGATGCGCTTCTACGAAGCGGGCCACGCCGAGCGCGGCTTCGAGGAGGGCGTCCGGAAGGCGCTCGAACGGCTGCTGGTGGCGCCGGAGTTCCTGTTCCGCGTCGAGCGCGACCCGGTGGACGTCCCCGCGGGGGCCGCCTACAGGCTGACCGACCTGGAGCTCGCCTCGCGGCTCTCGTTCTTCCTCTGGAGCGACGTCCCCGACGACGAGCTGCTGGCCGCGGCCGAGGCGGGACGGCTCGGCGAGCCCGCCGTGCTGGAGCGGCAGGTGCGCCGCATGCTCGCCGACCCGCGCGCCGCGGCGCTGGTCGACAACTTCGCCAGCCAGTGGCTGCAGCTCCGCCGCATCCGGGGCGTCACGCCGGACGCCGACGTCTTCTTCGACTTCGACGAGAACCTGCGGGCGGACATGGCGCGGGAGACGACGCTGTTCCTGGAAAGCCAGCTCCGCGCGGACCGCGGCCTGCTGGAACTGCTGACCGCCGGCTACACGTTCGCCAACGAGCGGCTCGCCCGCCACTACGGGATCCCGGGCGTCTACGGCGAGCGCTTCCGGCGCGTGCCGGTCGACCCCGAACAGCGGGGCGGATTGCTCGGCCACGCCAGCCTGCTGACGCTGACCGCCTATCCCGGCCGGACCTCGCCGGTGCTGCGCGGCAAGTGGGTGCTCGACAACGTGCTCGGGATGCCGCCGCCGGAGCCGCCGGCCGACGTGCCGGCGCTGGAGGAGAACCACGGCGGGCGCGAGGTGCTGTCGATGCGCGACCGGATGGAGCGGCACCGCGCCAACCCCGCCTGCGCGGCGTGCCACCGGGTGATGGACCCGCCCGGCTTCGTACTGGAGAACTACGACGCCATCGGGCGCTGGCGCGCCACCGACGAGGCGGGGGCGCCGGTCGACACGGCGGGCGCGCTCGCCGACGGCACGGTGGTGGAGACCCCCGCGGCGTTCCGCGAGGCGCTGCTCGCCTACGACGTGAGCATCGCGCGGACCATCACCGGGAAGCTGCTCGGCTACGCGGTCGGACGCACCATCGAACACTACGACCAGCCGGCGATCCGGCGTATCGTCGCCGAGGCGGAGGCGGACGGCTACCGCTGGTCGTCCATCATCCTCGGCATCGTCCGGAGCATGCCGTTCCAGATGAGGAGTGCGGAATCATGATGATCTCGAAGAAGGCGGTTTCCCGCCGGACGGTGCTGCGCGGAGTCGGCGCCACGCTCGCCCTGCCGCTTCTCGACGGCATGGTGCCGGCGCTGAGCGCACTGCGGAAGACGGCCGCGAAGCCGGCGGTCCGCTTCGGCACGGTCTACGTCCCGAACGGCATGGTCATGCGGAGCTGGACGCCGGCGACGACCGGCGCGGGGTTCGAGCTGACCCCCATCCTCCAGCCGCTCGCCCCGTACCGCGACCGCCTGCTGGTGCTGTCCGGTCTCGCCAGCACGCCGCCGCCGGGGATCACCGGCGGTTCGCACTCGCGCGCCTCCACCAAGTTCCTGACCGCCGAGCATCCGGGCGCCTGGAACCCGGACGCGGTCTCGGTCGACCAGCTCGCGGCGCGGGAGTTGCGGAAGCGGACGCCGCTGGCGTCGCTCGAGCTCGGGCTCGAGGGCGCCAACTTCGCCGGGTCGTGCGACAGCGGCGGCTTCAGTTGCGCGTTCTCCTACACCATCTCGTGGGCCAGCGGGTCGACGCCGCTGCCGATGGAGCACAACCCGCGCGCCGTCTTCGAGCGCCTGTTCGGCGACAACGACAGCACCGATCCGGCGGCGCGGAAGGCGCGCCGGACGGCGCAGCGGAGCATCCTCGACTCGGTGCGCGAGGACGTCGCGCGGCTGCAGCGCGAGCTCGGCCCGGGCGACCGGCGCAAGGTGGGGGCATACCTCGACGCGGTGCGCGACGTCGAGCGGCGCATCGAGATCGCCGAGACGCAGGGCGACCGGGAGCTGCCGTTGCTGGAGCGCCCGCGCGGCGTCCCGGCGACGCTGGCCGAGCACGCCGGGCTGATGTACGACCTGCAGCTTCTGGCCTGGCAGACGGACCGCACCCGCGTCTGCACGTTCATGGCGGGGCACGAGCTGAGCGGCCGCACCTACCGCGAGATCGGGGTGCCCGACGCGCACCACCCGCTCTCGCACCACCGCAACGTGCCGGAGGCGCTGGCCAAGCTGACGAAGATCAACACCTACCACACGACGCTCTTCGCGTCGTTCCTGGAGAAGCTGGCCGCGACGCCGGACGGCGACGGCTCGCTGCTCGACCACGCCATGATCCTGTACGGCGCCGGCATGAGCGACAGCAACCGGCACTCGCCCTACGACCTGCCGGTCCTGCTGGCCGGCGGCGGCGCGGGCCGGCTCGCCGGCGGTCGCCACCTCGCCTACCCGGAGCGGACGCCGCTGGCGAACCTGCACGTCTCGCTGCTCGACAAGCTGGACGTCGACGTGGACCGCATCGGCGACAGCACCGGCGCGCTGCCGCGGCTGGCGGGGGTCTGACGTTTCAAGGAAGCGGAAGCAGGAGGCAGGGCATGACGCTGACGATCCCCGAGGTGTTGGGGGTGCTGGGACTGGCCTTCACCGTGGTCGCTTTCATCTGGCGCCGTCTGGATACCGTGAGAGAGGCGATACGGACGGAAACCCTCGCGGCCCTCAACGGGATCACGACTCAGATCAACGACCTGCGGAAGCACATGGACGCGAAGTTCAACGAGTTCAGCGCGAGAAACGCCGCCATCGAGAAGGAAGCCGCGTTCACGCGCGGGAAGCTGGAGGGGCTGGCCCAGGGCGGGGGTCGATTCGCTGCTTCGGCGCCGGACCCGCCGACGAAGAAAGCGGACTGAGGTGGTGCGATTTGCGTAATGACCGAGCTCTGTCGTGCAGCGTGTCGTCGCTGCTGGCGGTCGGGATCTGCGTCTTCGTGTTCGGAACGGTCAGGGCGCACGCGCAGAATACCGACCTGCGCTTGATCGAAGCGGTCAGGTTGCAGGACGCACCGGCGGTGCGCCGCCTTCTCGATGCGTCCGCCGACGTCGACGCCGCGCAGGCGGACGGTGCGACGGCGCTGCACTGGGCGGCGTATCTCGACGACCTGGAGACGGCGCGCCTGCTGATCGACGCCGGCGCCGACGCCGGGGCCGCGAACACGCACGGCGTCGTGCCTCTGGCGCTCGCCTGCGCGAACGCGAACGCGGCGCTGGTCGATCTGCTGCTGGCGGCGGGTGCCGACGCGCGGGCGGCCGTCGCCACCGGTGAGACGGTGCTGATGGGCTGCGCCCGCACCGGCGCCGCGGCCGCGGTCGCCGCGCTTCTCGACCACGGCGCGGACGTGAACGCCGCCGAATCCGAGGAGGATCAGACGGCGCTGATGTGGGCGGTGGCGCAGCGCCACCCGGCGGTGGTGCGGGTGCTGCTGGACCATGGCGCCGACGTGCGCCGGCGGTCCCGCGTCCGGCGTCTCGTCATCAGCCGGCGGCTGCAGTCGAACCTGCGCTACGGCGAGCTGGGCCGGCGCTACGGCACCGACGCGGAAGAGACGGACCTGGGCGGCTACACGGCGCTGCTGTTCGCGGCGCGGCACGGCGGCGTCGCCTCGGCGCGGCTGCTGCTGGACGCCGGGGCCGACGTCGACGACACCGCGCCGGACGGCCGGAGCGCGCTCGTCGTGGCGGCGCACGGCGGCCACCGGGCGTTCGTCCGGTTCCTGCTGGCCGAGGGCGCCAACCCGAACGCGGCGGCGGCCGGCTACACGGCGCTGCACGCGGCGGTGCTGCAGGGCGACCTCGGCATGGTCGAAGCGCTGCTCGCCGCCGGCGCGCGGCCGGACGCGCAGGTGACCGAGGCGACGCGCGTGACCCGCAACGGGCAGGTGCTGATGATCGGCGACCATCTGCTCGGGGCCACGCCCTTCGCCCTGGCCGCCAAGTTCGCCGAGGCGGACGTCATGCGCGCGCTGCTCGCCGCGGGCGCCGACGGCGTGCTGCCGCTGCGGAACGGCTGGACCCCGCTGATGCTGGCGTCCGGCGCGAGCTGGCGCTACGGCGTGTGGGACCGGCGCGACCGGGCGCTCCACCGGGACTTCGCCTTCCAGGCCGAGCACGCCGACGAGGAAGGAACGCTCGCCGCGGTGCGGGTGGCCCTGGCGGCGGTCGGCGACGTCGACGCCGTCGACGAGACCGGCGGCACGGCGCTCCACTACGTCGCCGACAAGGGCTTCGACCGCGTCGTCGCGCTGCTGGTCGAGCACGGCGCCGATCCGAACGCCGTGAACGACCGCGGACAGACGCCGCTGTCGCTGGTGACCGGCCGTCCGCGCGGCAACGCCGCGGCCGCCCCGGCCACCGCCGCGCTCCTCCGCTCGCTCGGGGCGGAAGAGCGCGCCGCGCGGTAGGTATGCGGCCCGGCCGCGCCGCGGTCGGCCGGGTCGGCGCGGAATCTCCTGCTGCCCGGTCACCCGGTTATCGGTACGGGCTGCACCGGGGCACAGAAGGGGGGGCACGCGCCACCCGTTGCGTCCTGCAGCGGCCCGCTCGGCGGGTTGACCGCGAGCGCCTCGGGGCACAGAAGGGGGGCACGCGCCACCCGTTGCGTCTCCCACCTCTACGGCCACAGCCCGAGCACGACCGACATGATCGCGATCGACGCCAACTGGTACCCGGCGTCGATGAGCCACGCGCGGAGCGGCTTGTCGGAGAAGCGGTTGGCGACCAGGCCGACGGTGGCGGAGAAGCCGAGCCACAGGTGGAAGCCGACGCCGAGCATCGCGTGGACGCCGTCGCCGAAGTGCGGGCCGAACAGCGCCAGCACGGTGGCCATCAGCAGCCAGCAGACGAACGCGATGGCGTAGGACGGCCCCATGCCGGCCTGCATCCGCTCGACGTCCGCCTGCGTGTAGCCGTGCGCCGCCATCCACGCCTTCGCGAACAGCGCGGGGGAGTACCACAGCGCGCCGAGCGCGAAGGTGAGCACCGCCGACAGCCCGACGGCCAGAAAATTGATCTCCGTGAACGCCATCGGAATCCTCCTTCTCGAACCGCGGCCGCCGCCCCCCGGATCGCGGACCATGGAGGCCGGCCGTGCGGTGGATGGTACCCGCGAACCAGGGGAATCGGCGTCAGCGGGCGGCCCGGCGGCGGCCGCCCGCCGCGCGCGCCAGGGCGGGCGCGGACAGGGCCAGGACGGCGAGGAGCAGCAGCGCCGCCGACAGCGGGCGGGTGACGAAGACGGTCGGATCGCCGCCGGCGATCGCCATCGCCCGCCGGAACTCCTGCTCGATCAGCGGTCCGAGGACCACCGCCAGCACGGTCGGGGCGAGCGGAACCCGGTAGCGCCGCATGACGCAGGCGAGGAGGCCCAGCACGTAGACCACGCCGACGTCGAAGACGTCGTTGTTGAGGGTGTAGACGCCGAGGGTGGCGAAGGCGAGCACGGCGGCGAAGAGCAGCGGCGCCGGCACGCGGAGAAGCTGCACCCAGATCCGGATGAGCGGCAGGTTCAGGATCAGCAGCAGGGTGTTGGAGACGTAGAGGCTGGCGATCAGGCCCCACACGAGCGTCGCATCCTGCGTGAAGAGCAGCGGTCCCGGCTGCAGGCCGTACATCTGGAAGGCGGCGAGCATCACGGCGGTGGTGCCGGAGCCGGGGACGCCGAGGGCCAGCAGCGGCACGAGGCTGCCGCCGGCGCTGGCGTTGTTGGCGGCCTCCGGCCCCGCCACCCCTTCGATGGCGCCGTCCCCGAACTCCCGCGGCGTCTTCGAGCAGCGCCGCTCGGCGTCGTAGGCGAGGAAGCTCGCCACCGTGGCGCCCGCGCCGGGCAGCACCCCGCAGAAGAAGCCGATCGCCGTGCCGCGGATCCACGCCGGCCACGACCGGCGCCATTCCGCGCGGGTCAGCCGCACCGGCCCGCCGACCGGGCGCCGCGTCCCGGCCGCGGCCGATCCGGCGCGGCCCGCGCGTGTCGCCGCGTACCAGAACACCTCGCCGACCGCGAACAGGCCGACGGTGACGACGACCACGTTCACCCCGCCCAGCAGTCCCGGCATCCCGAACGTGAAGCGCGCCTGCCCGGTCTGCACGTCGATGCCGACCGTGCCCAGCGCCAGCCCGATCAGCGCCGCGGCCAGTCCTCTGGCGGGCGACCCGCGCGACAGGCCCGCCAGCGCGGTCAGGGCCAGGACCATCAGGGCGCAGTACTCCGCCGGACCGAAGGTCAGCGCGACCTCGACGAGCGCCGGGGCCAAGGTCATCAGCATCAGGGTGGCGAACGTGCCGGCGATGAACGAGCCGATCGCCGCGGTGGCGAGCGCCGCGCCGCCGCGCCCCCGGCAGGTCATCCGGAACCCGTCGACGGCGGTCATCACGCTCGACGCCTCCCCCGGCATCCGCACCAGGATCGACGTGGTCGACCCGCCGTACATCGCGCCGTAGTAGAGGCCGCCGAACAGGATGAACGCGCCGGCCGGATCGCTGCCGAAGGTGAGCGGCAGCAGCATCGAGATCGCCAGCGCCGGGCCGATGCCGGGCAGGACGCCGACCGCGGTGCCGAGGGTCACGCCGACGACGCCGAGCAGCAGGTTGACCGGCGCGAGCGCGGCGCCGAAGCCGGCCGCGAGGTTGTCGCCGAGCTGCGCCAGTCCTTCCATGTCAGGGGCGGCCGAGGAAGCCTGCCGGCAGCCGGAGTCCGAGCAGCAGGCTGAACAGGGCGTAGACGGACACCGTGACGACGAAGGCGGCGAGCAGATCGCGGTCCGGACGCCGGCTGCCGAGCAGGCGCGATGCGAGCGCGATGAACACGGTGGTCGCCGGCAGGTAGCCCGCCGGCTCGAGCAGCACGGCGTAGGCGAGGAAGAGCAGCGCGCTCGGGGCGGCGGCGCGCCAATCGGCGGCGGGCGCCGGGGAACCGGCCGGCGCGGACGTGTCGCCGGAACCGCCGGCGGAGGCCGGGCGGTCGTCGGACGCGGCGGCGCCGGCGCCGGTTCGGTTCGCGCGCAACGCCATCCGGAGACCGAGCGCGGCGAGCGCGGTTCCGATCCCGATCGGAAACACGCGCGGCCCGACGGCCGCGTAGCCTCCCTCCGGCTCGGTGATCAGGAACGCGGCGGCGAGGTAGCCCGCCCCGAGGGCGAGGAGACCGGCGCCGAGGCGGCGCTCCTCCTTGTTCCCGGCCCGTTTCCGGGGCCGGGTGTCGGACACCGCCTGCTGCCGGGCCATCGGGGTGTCGCCCTGTCCGGCGCGCCGCGGTCAGCGGACCAGGCCGATCGCCCGCAGGGTCGCGTCGACCGTGGCGGCCTCGTCCTGCAGGAAGGCCTCGAACGCCGCGCCGGGCAGGAAGCTGTCCTCCCACTCGTTGTCCCGCAGGACGTCCTGCCACGCCTCCGATTCCCGCATGCCGGCCAGCGCCCGGATCAGCCAGTCGCGCGTCTCGTCGTCCGTCCCGGGCGGGGCGGCGACGCCCCGCCAGTTCGACAGGACCACGTCGAGGCCGCTCTCGCGCAGGGTCGGCGTGCCGCCGTCGCCGGTCCGCTCCGGCGACGACACGGCCAGGGGCCGCATGCGGCCCGATGCGACGTACGCCTTCCATTCTCCGACGCCGGACAGGCCGAGGGTGACGTGGCCGCCCATCACCGCCGCCGCCGCCTCGCCCCCGCCCGCGTAGGCGATGTAGTTCACCCGGCGCGGATCGACGCCGGCCGCCCGGGCGATGAGACCGGCCAGGACGTGGTCGATGCCGCCCGCCGAGCCGCCGGCCCAACTCACCGCCGCGGGGTCGCGCCGGAAGTCCCGCAGCAACTCCTCCAGCGTGCCGTACGGCGAGTCGGCGGGCACGGTGACGACTTCGTACTCGTTGAACAGGCGCGCCAGGGGCACGGTGCGGTCGATGGAGACCGGGCTTGCGTTGGTCCGCAGGGCGCCGAGCATCACCTGCCCGAACACCATCAGGTTGCGCGGGTCGCCGCGGTGGCGCGTGACCAGATCGGCCAGCCCGACGGCGCCCCCGGCGCCGCCGCGGTTGACGACCTCCACCGGGACGCCGAGCAGGCCGGTTGCGGTCCACACCTGCTGGATCTGCCGCGCCGTCTGGTCCCAGCCGCCGCCGGGGGCGGCCGGGGCGATGAGGGTGAGCGTCCCCCGCGGGTAGCCTGCCGGGGTCGGCGGCAGGGCCGAGGCCGGACGGTCGGTGGCCGATTCGGACCCGCAGCCGGCTGCCAGGAGCGAGACCGCCAGGAGCGCCGCGACCGCTTCGGATGGCATTGTCGGCTCGTCGTCGGTGTCGCGGATCAGGGTACCGCGAGCGGGCGGCCCGCGTCACCCGCGCAGGTCCCGCGGAGGACGTTGACGGGGGCCGGTGTCGACAGCGCCCGATCTGTTCCGTCGCTTGGCGCCACCCGGGAGGTTCGCCCCCGACGTTGACGGCGTACGGCCGCGGCCATAGCATGGCGGTCGTGCGAACGGCGGAGGCACGGAAAGCGGGGGCAGCATGCGTCTTTCCAGGTTCACGGCATTCACCGCGGCGTTCCTCGTGATCGCCGCCACCGTCTCGGCGCAGTCGCCGGACCGGATTGCGGCCGAGGGCGGCGACGTCGTCATCACGCCGCTCCTCCATTCGAGCGTGCAGATCGAGCATGCCGGCACGGTGGTGCACGTCGATCCGTGGACGGCCGCCGATCTGTCGTCGGCCAGGCCGGCCGACCTCATCCTCGTGACCGACGATCCGGGTCACCACCTCGATCCGGCGGCCATCGAGCAGCTCCGCAAGCCGGGCGCCCCGGTCGTGCTGACCGCCGCCGCCCACGCGCGGTTCGGCGACGGCGAGGTCCTCGCGAACGGCGAGCGGGGCGTCTTCGCCGGCGTGCCGGTGGAGGCGGTGCCCGCCTACGACATGACCCCCGGCCAGCCGTGGCACCCGCCGGGCGAGGCGAACGGCTACGTCGTCACGCTCGGGGGCCGGCGGATCTTCTTCTCCGGGGTGGGGGAGTGCGTGCCGGAGATCCAGGCGCTCGAGGGCATCGACGTCGCGTTCCTGCCGATGAACCTGCCGGTCGACCGCATGCGCCCGATCCCGGTCGCCGAGTGCGTCAAGACGTTCGGGCCGAAGGTGGTGTACCTGATCCACTACGACAACGCCACCGCGCGCTGGTTCGGCAACCCCGACCAGCCCCGTCCGGACAACGCCGAGGCGATCGCCGCCACCATCCAGGCGTTGCGGGACGCACTCGCGGACGAGCCGGTCGAGGTGCGCGACGGCGACTGGTATCCGCGGTAGACGCGCGGGCGGCGTCTGGTATCCGCGGTAGACGGGCGGCGTCGTGTTCCGTCCGCGGCGGAAATCGAGTCACGCGAATCCGGCCGCGGCGTCCACGGGCGCCGGATCGATTGCGCGTTGCGCCCGCGTTGAACAGGATGGATCCATGCGGCGCGGTGTCGGACGTCAGCGAGCCGGTCAACCTCCGCAATCCGCCCGCGTTGAACAGGATGGGAACCCATGCGGCGCCTGTATCGGGCCGCTCCCGCTGAACGGGAGCGCATTGCGCGCACCCTCGCCGCGGCGCTGGCCGCCGAACCGGATCTGGAGTGCGCGTGGCTCCACGGTTCGTTCCTCTCCGGCGGCGCCTTCCACGACGTCGACGTCGGCGTCCGGATGAACGCCGCGCCCGACGTGCGCTTCCGGCGCGGACTGGATCTGGCCGTGCGGCTGGATCGCGCAACCGGGTTTCCGGTCGACGTGCGCATCCTCGACGACGCCCCCGTCCCCTTCCTGTTCCACGTCTTCCGCGCGGGGCGTTTGCTGTTCAGCCGGGACGAAGAGCGTTTGGCCGATCTGATGGAACGGACGGTCCGGGAGTATCTGGACATGGAGCCGTTGCTGCGCCGGGCCACCATCGAGGCATACGGCGCGTGACGCTCAACCCCGACGTGGTCCGCGCACGATGCGCCGAGATCGAGGAGTCGGTGCAGCGGCTCGAGGCGCTCGCCGTACTGTCCCCCGCCGACTTCCTGGCCGATCGGGACGCGCAGGACATCGCTTCCTACCGCCTTCTCGTCGCGATCGAAGCCGCCCTCGCACTCTGTTATCACGTGTCGTCGCGCCGGTTTCGCACCGCGCCGGCGGATTACGCCGGCTGCTTCGCATTGCTGGGAAAGGCCGGCATCCTTGCGCCCGATCTGACCGGGCGGTTGCAGCGCATGGCGAAGTTCCGCAACCTGCTGGTGCACGTCTACTGGCAGGTCGACTACCGGCGGGTGCACGCCGTGATGCGGGAGAACCTGGGCGATCTGCGGGCGTTCGCGGCGGCCGTCGTCGCGTTGCTCGACGGTTGAGGCGATTCCGGCGTCCTCACCCGTGCCGGTCGAGCCAGGCGACCGGGCCGGCGGACGAGAACCGCCCGATGGGATACCGGAGATCCGGTGTCGGTGGACTCATCCGTTCCCCCGCGGTGCGCTTCAGAACGTGCCGGGCAGGCGCGCGTCCAGCACCATCTCCTCGGTGAGCGTGCTCCCGAAGCCGGGCGCGGCCGGCGCGACGTAGTGGCCGTCGTCGAAACGGGGCGACATCGCGTCGAGGATCGGCGACCCGGCCGGAAAGCTCTCGGCCATCGTGCAGGTGCGCGCGGTCAGCGCGATCGGCAGTCCCCAGACGCTGCCGCCGCGGTGCGGGATCAGCTCCAGCCCGGCGCCTTCGACGAGGTCCCGGATGCGCTTGCCGGCGGTCAGGCCGCCGCACCAGGTGACGTCGGGCTGCAGCACCTCGGCGGCCTGGGTGCGGACCAGGACGTTGAAGCCGTGCTCGGTGTACTCGTGCTCGCCGCAGGCGACGCGGGTCCAGCCCGGACCGCCGCCGCCGATGCGGCGCACCAGCTCGGCGTAACCGAAGACGTCGTCGGGCGACAGCAGCTCCTCCATGAAGTAGAGGCCGGCCGGCCGCAACTGTTGCGCGTAGCCGACCGCCCAGTCGGCGGTGCCGTTGCGCGAGACGCAGTCGATCATCAGGTTGCCGCCCGGCCCGATCGTGTCCCGTGCGGCCAGCACCCGCTCGACGACGCGGCGCTGCCGGTCCGGCGGCGTGTGCGGGCCGACCGGCGTGCCGATCTTGAAGTGGCGCACGCCGCGGGCCAGCGCCCGCGGGACGTCGCCCCCGGTCTGGTAGATGGCGATCCGCTCGCGCGGCCAGCCGCCGATCATCTTGGCCACGGGGCGCCCGGCGTACTTGCCGGCGATGTCCCACAGCGCGTTGTCGACGGCGCTCAGGGCCATCGGGAACAGGCCGCGCCGGCCGTAGAGCAGGCCGGCGCTGTACATCTGGTCCCAGCGCTGCTCGACGTCGAGCGGGCTGGCGCCGATCAGCAGGTGACGCAGGTGCCCGCGGATGATCTCGACCGCGGCGGTTCCGCCCGCGCCCATGCCGAAGCCAACGAGCCCTTGGTCGGTCTTGACGACGGCGATGACGGCCGACGGGAGCTGTTCGAACGGGCCGCCCCAGCGCCAGCGGCGCGGGTCGTCGTCGGAATCGAAGACCGGCGGGTCGAGCAGGCCCTCGGAACGCTGGTTGATGTGGATCGGGTAGGCGTCGACCGCGCGGACGGTGATGCGCGGCCCCTGCGTCCCGGCCGCCGTGCCGCCGCCGGTCGCGGGCCGGCCGCCTCCCGTCCGCGCGCCGGCGGCGCCCCCGGCCGCGCCGAACGACGCCGCGAGGGCGGCGAACCCGCCGAGTCCGCGAAGAAACCGCCGCCGCGAGGGCCGGCCTGCGCCGTCTGTCGGATGGAACATGGTGCGAGTCTACCGGAACTGCATCCGCAACCCGCCGTTGATCACCCTGCCGTCCAGCGGCGCCCAGGCGTCGACCGTCCAGCGTCCGTCGCCGGCGCGGATGGGACGCAGAACCGGATCCGGCTCGGCGGGCGGTTCCTGTTCGTGGCCGCCGGCGCCGGGCGGGGGCGGCGGCGGCCAGCAGAACGGCGAGGGCGATGCGGTTCGACACGTCCGGGTTGCCTGCCCGCCTGGCCGGTGGCGTCGTTCTGTCCGTCGCGACCTGCCGGCCACGGCAGGCGCGGTCGGAAGGAAGGGGCGTCAAGGCGGGGACATGGTGTCGCCAACAGGCGCCGTGACCTGCCGGCGACCAGCCGGGGCTACCCGGCAAGGCGCAGCAGCGCGGCGAGAATCCCGCCCGCCAGCGACGCCGCGGAGAATACGGCCCCGACCATCCAACGCAGCAGGCGCGTCTCGACGGTCGCGATCTATAATCCATCCGTGCTCACGCGATTGCACGTGGTGGCCGATTCATTGACTGCCGCGCGGAACGTCCGCGACGGGTGAGTGTCCCCGGTTTGAGGTAGAACGTTCCGCGGGCAATGGTCACCAACAAGCGGATACTCATCATCGCGGGGCCGAACGGCGCCGGCAAGACGACGTTCGCCATGCAGTATCTTCCGAACGAAGCGAACTGCCCGACGTTCGTCAATGGAGATCTCATCGCGTCAGGGCTGAGCCCGTTCCGGCCGGAGTTGCGGGCGACGCGAGCCGGCAGGCTTGTGCTGAACGAGATCCGTACCCACGTGGAGTCAGGACGGAACTTTGCTTTCGAAACCACTCTGAGCGGGCGCGCCTACGCCTTGTGGATTCCCCGATGGCGTAAACTGGGCTACCGGGTGACGCTCGTCTTCCTGCAGTTGGCGACGCCTGAAGCGGCGGTCGCCCGTGTCAAACAGCGTGTGTCACAGGGAGGCCACGACGTGCCGGACGGGGTCGTTCGCCGGCGATTTCAAAAAGGATGGCGCAATTTCGAGCGGGTGTACAGAAATCTGGTCGACGAGTGGATCGTGTACGACAATTCAGGTGACGCTCCGCGGCTGGTTGACAGAGGCATGCGGCAATGAAATCCCCAAGAAACACGCTGACCGATCTGGGAGGAATGGAGTCCGCCCTGCGCCGCGCCGCCGAAGACGCGCGCCGGTTGACCTCCGGTGCCGCTGAACGGATGAGGGCGTTTGACGAATACCGCATGAGGGTCGACGACGTGTCGGTGGCGTTTCAGGTCGCATTCAAACCGGTGCTCGACCTTGCTGCGCAACTGACGAAGCATCAGGATCTGATACGGATAGCGCGGGGACCCGTCGCCGACGTGCCGGACGTTCTGTCGCACGTCGCCGGGTCCGGGTGGGAAGCATTGACACGGGCGCGCGCGGTCGTGGAAGAGCACGACGCCCACTTCGGGACACTTCCCGCTCATTTTGAGGGTCTGACGACGTTCACTGAACGGATCGCAGCGGCCGCGAGGGCATTTTCAGTTTCCGAGTCCGGTATCGTGCAGGCAGTGAAGAGTATCCGGTCGCCGTGGCTGGACACGAGGAACCAGGAGGCTTCGATTCGTGCCTTCGCCGACCTTCAGGGTCTTGCGAGCGTCGTGACCGCGCTTCCGGCGTTCGACGATCACGCCAGCGACGCATTGCGTCGCTCTCTGGGAGACTGGCGGGACGTGATTACTTTTCCGCATGATATCTTCGATGACGTTGCCTCTCGTTCCGACTTTTATGTCGGCAGAGGTTTCGATCCGGCACTGACGGACTTTCCACGCCCTGCCTTTCGTGAAGCGCTGGCGGCCGGCGGTCTGGATGAAGAACCTGTTTCGGAGGACGACACCTGTCTCCCGCCGAAGCCCGGGTGGAGCGTCGAGGAAGAAGATCGCTTCCGCGCGACGAGCGAAGCGCATGACTCCCTGATGCGGCTGGAAGTTCGCCTCGGAAGGTTCATCGACGAGCGCATGACCCATGAATTCGGCCCGGACTGGCCGGAACGTCAGCTTCCGAACGGCGTGTGCGATCGTTGGTTGAAGAAAAAGAGGCGGGTGGAGGCAGGCGAGTCGGGGACGTGGCCGTTGATCGCGTACGCGGACTTCACGGACTATGAACGTGTTGTTTGCCGAAAGGACAACTGGCGCAAGGTTTTCCGGCGATGCTTCGGTCGACCGGAGTCCGTGCGGGAGAGTTTTCAACGTCTCTATCCCGTCCGGTTGGCAGTCATGCACGCCAGGCCGATTACCCAGGACGACGAGCTGCTGCTGCGCGCTGAAGTCGTTCGGTTGACGAGAGCCATGCCGGCATCGTGACGATTCGGGCATGCCGGGTCCACGGCGGCGTGTGGGACTGCTGGACGTTCACGCCGTTGGGAGCGCCGTGACCTGCCGGCCAGCCAGTAGCACGGGATTTCATGGTCGTCTTGCGGCTAGGCCGGTATTCCGCTCCGGTCAAGCTCCACCAAGCGGTTCGCGGCGCCGGCGAGCCGCTCGCGCGCCCAGTCGCGCACGTCGTTCTCGTGGGTGAAGAGTATGACCTGGGTCGATTCGCTGACTGTCAGGCGACAGTGAAAACTGCCCCCCTGGCGACATCGAAAACTGACCCCCTTGTCCAGGGAGGAGTCAGCAGATGAAGGGATGCGAGGATGTCGGCTCGTGGACGGGGAGGCCACGGGCACAGACGATGATGAAATCAGATGAGGTGGAGGCGATGCTGCGTCTGCACGCGCTCGGTTGGGGACTCAGGCGCATAGCGCGGGAGTTCGGGTGCAGTCGGAACACGGTGAGACGCTACGTGGCGGCCGACGGCTGGACGGCGTACCGCCGCCGGGCCGGTGGCGGCCGGCTCGAGACGCAGGAGGCGTGGCTGAAGGAGCGCTTCTTCCGGCACCGGGGCAACGCCGAGGTGGTACGCCAGGACCTGCTGCGGGAGCAGTCGGTGGAGGTGAGCCTGCGCACGGTGGAGCGCGCGGTGGCGCCGTTGCGTCGGCTGCTGACGGCGGAGGCGAAGGCGACGGTGCGTTTCGAGACGCCGCCGGGCCGTCAACTGCAGATCGACTTCGGGCAGCTCCGGGTGCCGATCGCCGCCGAGCGGGAGCGGGTGTACCTGTTCGTGGCGACGTTGGGGTATTCGCGGCGCTGCCACGTGGCGGCGTTCCGTCACGAGCGGCAGTCGTCGTGGTTCCGGGGTCTGGAAGGGGCGTTCGGTCACTTCGGCGGCGTGCCCCGGGAGGTGCTGATCGACAACCCGCGTCCGCTGGTGGTCAGCCACGACGCGGTGACGCGCGCGGTCGAGTTCAACGACCGGTTCCTGGCGTTCGCGGCCTACTGGGGATTCCGTCCGCGCGCCTGTGCTCCGTATCGGGCGCGGACCAAGGGGAAGGACGAGCGGGGTGTCGGCTACGTCAAGGGGAACGCGATCGCGGGCCATCGCTTCGAGAGTTGGGCGGCGCTGGAGGCGCATCTGGGATGGTGGCAGCGGGAGATTGCGGACCGGCGGCGCCACGGCACGACGGGGGAGGTCCCTCTCGACCGCTTCGTCCGGGAAGCGGAGAGCCTGCGCCCCTGTGCGGGGCGGCCGCCGTTCGGCCAGTTGCGGGACCTGGTTCGGACGGTCCATGCCGACTGCGCGGTGGTGGTCGACACCAACGCCTACTCGGTGCCGTGGCGGCTGATCGGCGAGCGCGTGCGGGTGGTGGTCAGCGGCGGGCGGGTGCGTGTGCACCACGGGCCGGACGTCGTCGCCGAGCATGTCGAGCATCCGGGCCGGCACGCGCGGGTCATCAACCGCGCGCACCTGGTCGGCGTCAACGGAGGCCCCCGCCCGTCTGAGACCGCGGCGGTCCGGCCGCGGCCGGCGTTGCTGCGTCCGCTCGCCGAGTATGCGGCGGTCGCCGGGGGGAGCTTCTGAGATGGCCGGTGTGGACCAGGACACGCTGGCCGGCTGGCTGACCCGGCTGCGGCTGACGGCGATCCGCGACCAGCTCGACAACCTGCTCGACGAGGCGGCGGAGCGGAAGCTGACGCTGCGCGAGGCGCTGGCCCTGTTCGTCGAACGGGAGGTTGCCCGCAAGGACGAACGGCGCATCGGGATGGCGTTCCAGATCGCGCACTTCCCGGCCGTGCGCGAACTCGCGGACTTCGACTTCCCGGCGCAGCGGAGCGTCGACGAGCGCCAGATCCGGGAGTTGGCGGCGTCGCGGTGGGTGGCGCACGGCGACGCGCTGCTGCTGCTCGGTCCGCCCGGGGTCGGCAAGACGCATCTGGCGATAGCGCTCGGGCGCGAGGCGATCCGGCAGCGCTACTCGGTGCTGTTCACGACGGCCCAGGCGCTGATGGCGGCGCTGGTCAAGGCGCACAGCACGGGCCGGCTGGAAGACCGACTGGTCTTCTACGCCAAGCCGAAGCTGCTCATCGTCGACGAACTCGGCTACCTGCCGTTCGAGGCGCACGCCGCGCACCTGTTCTTCCAGCTCGTCGCGAGGCGCTACGAGCGCGGAAGCCTCCTGATCACGTCGAACCGGCCGGTGAGCGAATGGGGCGAGGTGTTCGGCGACGCGGTGGTCGCCACCGCGATCCTCGACCGGCTGCTGCACCACAGCCACGTTCTGACGATCACCGGCGAGAGCTACCGGCTGCGGGAGAAGCGTCGAGCGGGCGCCCTGAAGATCCCGGTATCGGAGCCTGCCGCGGCGGGGGACCCGCTCGCGGGCATCGACAGGACCACGCGGCCGACACCGCGGCGGGCACGGGCGCGGACCCTGTGACCACACGGCCGACACCGCGGCGGGCACGGACGCGGACCCTCGCGCCAGGCGACTCGTGCGAGGGTCGCGTCCACTCCGGGAGTCGTGTGGATCCTGCCACCGGCGTGGAAAACGCGCGCGGGCGCTTCGAAAAGGAGTGCCGCATCGAGAAGCGCGTTTCCCACCCCGGTTTGGACGGCGCAAGCGCCGCCCACAGGCTCCACACGAATTCATCGTTGTCGATCTGTATACATACGCCGTTTCTTCGGGGGGTCAGTTTTCGATGTCGCCAGGGGGTCAGTTTTGGATGTCGCTTGACAGCTGACGACGAGCAGCGTGTCCAGCACGGCCCGCTTGCGTTCGCCGTCGGATGCGCCCACCGCGTCGTCGAGGATGAGCGGACAGGTCTCGCCGCTGCCCGCGGTGAGGTGGCGGGCAAGCGCAAGCCGCAGCAAGAGATAGACTTGCTCCGCCGTTCCGTGGGAAAGGAGCGCGGCGTTTCTGCGCCGTCCGCCCGCCCCGGCCACCTCCACGCGCAGGTTGGCGGGGTCGATCCAGCAATCGGTGTAACGCCCGCCGGTAACCTGAGACAACCGCTCGGTCACGGTCTTCTTCAGCGCAAGCGCAATGTTCTTGTGAACCTTCTCTTGCGCCGCCTTGAGGAATTCAATAGTTCTTTCGAGCGTCTTGTCCAGTTGCCGCACACGCTCCATTTCACGCTGCGCTTCGGCAAGGTCGTCCTCGGCGTCCGCGACGCTGGGGAGGCTGGTCTCGAGTTCCGCGAGTTGGCCGCGCTTCACGTTCCAGACCTCCTCGGCATCTCTGGTCGTGGCTCGCAACGATTCCAGCAAATCATGAGTCAGAGGCTCCGGCTTCGCCCGGACAAGCGCGCCTGGCTCCAACTGCTGCGCGAGGTCGTTCGCATGCGCCCGCTTGCGATTCGCATCCAACTCAACCTCCTCGCGCGAATTTTCGCCCAGCAGTTGCTGCAGTTCGTCCCACCGTCGGCTCCGCGCTTCGGCATGAGCGATGCTCCGGTCGCGTCGCGCTTGCCATTCCCCCAAGGCGTCCGCCAGGGTCTCGGCGTCATCCGCATGGATTTGGACAGCGGCCGCGGCTGCGCGGAGCTTGCCTTCCGCCGCCTCGACCTGCCGGCAAGCGGCCTGGAATCGCCCGTCTGCGCCCCGCCGCTCGGTGCGGGCGCGTTCCCATGCGATACGGTTCTCCTGGGTTTCCCGATCCAATTTGTCAAGGCGTTCGCGGGCAAGGTTCTGCCTGCGTGCGTCCGCCAGCATCTCCACATCCGCGGAAGCAGCGAGGGACGCCGCGTCCTGTCGCAAACGCTCCGCTTCCGTCGCGATTTCACCAAGCGAACTTTCGCCCAGGCGTTGTTGCAGTTCGTCCCAGAGGGCGCCCAAATCGTCGTTTTTTTGCAGTTTCTCGCGCCGTCCTTCCTGCCAGTCGCGCAAGGCTCGGGCCTGCTCGGACGGTTCCGTGGCGCCGATGCCGCATGCGCGGGCGGCGTCCGCGAGATTTTGCAGCGCGTGGGAGCGCCGTTCGAGTTCAACCTGGTAGCGGATCTCTTCCTTTCGACGAGCTTCCAGCCTCTGGATGATTCCGTTTCTGCCAGCGTTGAACACGGCCTGCTCCCGCGCCGCTCGCGCTTGCTGGCGCGCGCGGGTGACTGCGGGCCAGAGCAGCGCGCCTGCCGCGCCGGCGATGCCTGTGACCGCAAGCGCAATTCCGGCCATTCGGAGGTCGGGCAGGAAGGCCGCGATGCTGATTCCCGTCACAGCGACCAGGCCAGAAGCCGCCACCAGCAGCAGAGTTCTTGGAGAAGAAGGCGGGGGCGCGGCGCTCTTGTCGAATTCCGCGAGTTCCTGTTCAATATCTTCCATAAGTCTTGGGTTACCGGGCGTTCGGGACCGATTTGGCCAATGGCCACGGGGCGAAATGAAGCGGACGTTCGGGGAAGTTACGGCCTGACGATGCTGCGCCGTGCACAGTTTTGTCGTTCTGGCGGGACGGGTTCTGCCGTATGGAAGCGGCAAGCGGGGTGTTCCGGCAGCGCATCCGCACCCGGCCGTCGGCGCAGCGTTTCTTGCGGGCGTTGTCTTCGGCGCGGCGGCGCAGCCCGGACGTGGAGCAGGCCTCGGCGGTTGCGGCCGGCCCGGCGTCGAGATGGCGGAGAGCGGGCCGGGGTTTGCCGTCGGCGCGGCTTCCGCGGGTATCGGTCCGGGGTCGTGGGCCGCGCGGCCCGGGCGGAGCGGATGCGTGGTTCCCGCGCCTGCCGTCAGGCGGGCGGCGGCAGGGCGAGGGCTTCGGGCACGACCGGTTCGGGGGCGCAGAGCATCGTGGTGAGCAGGGCGCGGGGGTCGAGCTGGCGCTGGCGGGCGGTGCGCACGACGCTGGCCAGGATCTGTTGGGTGTCGGCCCCGCGCCGGGTGCGGTTGCCGCCGCAGACCTTGCGGGTGACCACCGCGGGTCGGATGGCGTGTTCGGCCCGCCAGTTGGTGGCGTCGAGGGACGGGTCGCGCAGGAAGAGGAACACGGCCTCGAATTCGCGGGCCAGGTGCCTGGCGAAGCGCTCGGCGGGGGCCAGCGGCGGCGGGGCGTCGATGAGCCGGCCGAGCCGGGCTTCGAGCCGTCCGCGGGCCGACGCGAGGCCGTGCTCGCCGATGCCGCCGGCGTTGCAGCGGGTCCGCAGGGCGAGGGCGTCCTGCAGGACCGTCTGCACGGCGGCGGCCCAGGGGCTGTCGGGATGATCGGTCCGCAGGTCCTTGCAGCGCCGCAGCAGATGCGCCAGGCAGGTCTGGTGGGGCGCGTGCGCGAAGCCGCGATACGCCACCCATCCGTCCCGCACCAGCACGCCCGCGAAGTCGGCGCCGAGCACCGCCGCCGCGTCGGCGAACCCGCGGCCGGCGCAGATGGAGTAGACCGTCGTCTCCGGGGTGGCGAACGCCCACAGCCAGTGGCGGGTCGCGTCCACGCGCCAGCCGGTCTCGTCGGGCGTGACCACCGGGCTGCGACGGACCTGCTCGCACAGCGCCGCATACGCGGGCGCCGCCACGTCGGCCGTGCGGTGCAGCAGTCGGACCAGACCGCCCTTGGTCACGTGCAGTCCGAACCGGGTCCGCAGCACGCGGGCGGTCTTCTCCAGCGGCAGGCCCGACTCGGTGTGCAGCTCGGCGGTCAGCGCGGCGACGTTCGGCCCCAACTGCACGCCGGCCGCGCCGAGCGCATCGGAGGTCTGCAAGGGGTGCCGGCCCTGCACGCGCCGCCGGCACTGCGCGCAGCGGCCCACCTCGACGTCGAAGCGGCGCACCAGCGGGCGCACGTCCGGCACGTCTTCCTGATACTGCTCCGCCACCCGCTCCACGGTGACGTGGCCGCCGCAGTCGGGGCACGTCTTCGGGGCGGGCGCCGCATGGGTCTCGTCCACCCGGGCCGGCGGCCGGCGGCATCCCTGCTTCCCGTATTCTGCGCCGGCGCGCCGCCCCGGGCGGCGTCCGGTTCCCTGCCGGCGGTCCTTGGCGAAGGGGGCCGCCTGCCGGCGTCCGGCGCGCCGCGCGGCCTCGAGTTCCTTCTCCAGGCGCTCGATGCGGCGCTTCAGGTCCTCGCTGTGGCCCTGCAGGTCCTCGCTGCGGCGCTTCCAGTGGTCCCGATCCTCGATCAGCTTCGCCTTTTCTCGTTCGAGGTGTTCGATGCGCACGTCCCGGGGGTCCCGCCGAGGCCCGGGCCCCATCGAACCGCTCCGGTCATCGTTCTTGCGCGCCATACTCCACGTATCGGCACGTGGCCGCCGTACCTGCACACCCTTTCGTGGATTTTTTTCGCCCGACCCGGTAACCCAAGACAGACGACGTTCTGCTCGAACGGCGTCCTCTTCGGCGAGCGCCGCTGCCACGGCATCCGCCTTGCGCTGGGCGGCTCGCGCGTCTTGTTCCCGCCGGTCCACGTCCGCGCGGCGTTGCAAGCAGGACTTGTGGGCCGCCCTCGCTTCGCTCCAGGCAATCCGTGCCTGGCCGACCCTCGTCTCGGATTGCCGGAGCGGCTTCGTCGGAGCGCGCTTGGAGCCGACTACATCCCTGCGGTAGGAGTCGAGCAGGGCCAGGGCGCCGGCGGCGGTTTCGTCCGCGCCGGCCGTCGCCGCGGCGCGCTGCATGTTCTCCTGGAGCATCTCGGGACGGATTTCCACCATGTCCGCTTGCCGGACACAGGCGGTGCCAAGGAAAGCATGGCGGTTGATCCCGAGCCAGACGGAGCCGTCGGGCGCGCCGTCGTTGATGATCTGGTTGGAGTAGTCGCGCCCCGCGAATTCGGCGTCCCGCGCGCTGCTGGCCACTTTTCCGGCGAGGTCATGCCGCAGTTCCACCTTGCGGCCGGCGTCGAGAACGACGACGGCACCGACTTCCCAGGCGCCGCCGTTCCACGGCCTGTGGCGCGCTGCGAACTCCTGGTCGTCTTTTCTTGACGCCCCTTTCCCGCGGCGCACGCCGCAAAGCCCGGCGTAGAGCGCGGCGTGCCACGAGGATTTGCCCGCCTCGTTCGGACCGTGGATGACGTTCATGCCGGAAGCGAGTTCCAGCGTTTCGTTCCGGAACGGCCCGAAGGCATGCGCTTTCACGGACTCGAACCGCATCAGAGCACGTCCAGGTCGTTGCGCCCGTCCAGCGCGTGCAGGCCGGTAATCAGCACCCGCCGCTCCTCTTGAGCGTCCAGCCCCGCATCCAGCACGTCGTTCACGAACTGACCGCGTACCGTGGGCTCGCGACGGATGGCTTCGACGTCATATCCGGGACGCAGGTCGCCGCTGCGTATCCGCACGGATTCAAAGGAACTGCCCAAGGCATCGCGCAAGGCGTTCTCGTTGAAGTCCAGCGCCGGATCGAGGTCACCTTTCACCGTCAGGCGCGCTACTCCCGACAACCCTTGCGCTTGCCTGCTCAGGGAGTCTCGTATCTGTTGCTGCGATTCGCAACCGGTGACGTCGAGCGTGAGGTCGTGAACTTGCGTTACCGCAACGACACGGCGTTCCAGCTCGACGGCGCCGTTGGCGCTTACCGTTGCGAGCACTGCTCCGCGCTTTCCGGTCTCGCCGAACTCCAGGGGGTCGGGGTTGCCCGGATAGGTGTGGCGTTGCGCGTCCCTGGGGCGGTGATAGTGTCCAAGAAAAGCATGGATGAAGCCGGCCTGCTCGATGTCTTCCGCGTTGAAGGGGGCGTGAGGTTCCTTGCCGCCTCCTTGCTCGGAGAACCAGGAGCGTTCCGAGCCGTGAAAGAGCGCGACGTGCGCTCCCGTCCCGTCCGTTCTGAAATCCTCGATGAAGTCGGGCGTGTTGGCTGGCGCGCAGTGGGCGGCGCCCCAGAGCGTGACGCCGTCCGCGAGCGGCATGGGAGCGAAGCGCGGCTCCGTGAAGACATGGACGTTGGGGCTCCATTCCTGAGTCGTGTAGATGCTGTCAGGGCAGCAGTAGTCATGGTTGCCGGGCGCGAGGCAGACGCGAATCGGATCGAGGGCGGCGAAGGTCTGGCGCAGAAAGGCGGCGGTGTCGGGCGTTGCGTGCTCGTGCTCATAGAGGTCTCCGCCGCAGAAGAGCGCGTCCGCCTTCTCGTCGCGGGCGATGTCCGCGATGGAGACGAGAACCTGGCGCAACGCTTGCCGCCTGCGGCGCGCGGCTTCTTTCGCCGCTCCGCACCAAGCGAATGCCGAGTCGAGGTGCAGATCCGAAAAGTGAACGATTCTCATATTCACGCAAGCCAAGGCGCACAACAGAGGAAAAGTTTATCAGATTTCGTTCGATGCCGCCTACGGCCGGCAGCTTCCTGGCGCGGTCTGGAACAGCCAGGGACGAAAACTCTCCTGAATGTTCCCGACTCGGGCGCCGCGTCCGCGATGCGGGCACGCCGGGTCCCGGGCGCGATCCTGTCCCGAATCCGGCGGACGCCAGTGCCGGCGAGCCGGGTTCCGCGGTATCGTAGTGGCGGATTCAGAGGAGGAGCCGATGCACGGACGCAGGACGCAATCACCGGTCCGGACGGCGCTCGTCGCGGCGCTGGCGGTTCTGCTGCCCGCCGCCGCTCCGGCGCAGTCCGGGGACGCGCCGCGCACGCCGTGGGGCGACCCCGATCTCGGCGGCGTGTGGGACTACTGGACGTTCACGCCGCTGGAGCGGCCGGAGGAGTTCGCCGAGCGGGCGACGCTCACCGCCGAGGAGGCCGCGGTGGTGGCCCGGGAGGGGAACGCGGCCGCGCTGGCGCGGGATCTGGCCGCGCCGCCGGGGGACCCGGGCGCCTACAGCCAGGCGGTCTGGACGGATCGCGCCCGCGCGACGGCGCTGACGCAGACGGCGCTGATCGTCGACCCGCCGGACGGGCGCATCCCGCCGCTGACCCCGGAGGCCGAGGCGCGCGAGGAGGCGCGGCTGGCCGGGGACGGACAGCCGGTCCGGATCCGGGTCGGGGGCCACGGCGCGGCCGGTCCGGAGGAGCGGGGGCTCGCCGAGCGCTGTCTGCTCGGGTTCAGCACCGGGCCGCCGCTGTTGCCGGGCGGCTACAACAACAACGTCCAGATCTTCCAGACGCCGGATGCGGTGGCGCTGCTGATCGAGATGAACCACGACGTGCGCGTGGCGCCGCTCGACGGCCGGCCGGCCCTGACCGGCGGCATCCGCCAGTGGCTGGGCAGCTCGCGCGCCCGCTGGGAGGGGGACACGCTGGTCGTCGACACCCGCAACTTCACCGGCCGGACCGCCAGCTTCAGCCTGACCGGTCTGGCCCTGGGATCGGCGGAAGGGTTGCGCCTGGAGGAGCGGTTCACCCGCGTCGACGGTGACACGCTGCTCTACGAGTTCACCGTCGACGATCCGGCCAGCTTCACGCGCCCGTTCAGCGGGCGGCTGCCGATGAAACGGAGTAGCCTTCCGCTCTACGAGTACGCCTGCCACGAAGGCAACTACGGCATGGAGAACCTGTTGCGCGGGGCGCGGGCCGAGGAGCGGGCGGCGGCGCAGCAGTAGCGCCCGGGACGCCGGCCGCGGGCGGCTGCCGGCGATCTGCGGGCCGAGCGAGGAGCGGGCGGCGGCGCGTTTCCGCGTGACATTCGGCCGGATATCGGACAAGATCAGCGGTTGCGGGGCTGCCGAACCGCGGACGAGGGCAGCAAGGAGTGGCCGTGACGGACGGAGCACCGAAGAGCGCGTACGAGCTCGCGATGGAAAAGCTGAAGCGGCAGGACGATGCCGCCGGCGTGGAGGCGGTCGCACTGACCCCGGCGCAGATCGAGGCCATCGCCGAGGCCCGGCGCGCCTGCGAAGCGCGGGTCGCGGAGTGCCGCATCCTGCACCGGTCGGCCCTGGCGGGCGCCGCCGACCCGCGGGCCGTCGAGGAGATCGAGGCGAACCACCGCCGGGATCTCGCCCGCTTCGCCAGCGATCGCGACAAGCGGATCGAACGGATCCGCCGCGGCGAGGTCGAGGCGGTCGGGACCGCCGCCGATGGCTGACGGGACCTGGTCGCTGCGGGCGCGGCTGCGGTGGACCCAGTGGGTGCGCGGCGTGTTGAAGGAAGCGCGGGCGCTCCGGCTCGTGCTGCGGGATCCGCGGACGCCGTGGTACACCCGCTGGTGCGTCACCGCGGCGCTGCTGTACGTCGTCAGCTCCAGTGACTTCATTCCGGGCTTCCTGCCGGTTCTGCGCGACATCGACGAGCTGATCGTCATCCCCGTCGCGCTCTGGTTCGCGATCCGCACGGTGCCGCGCGAGATCATGGACGACTGCAAGACGCGGGCGCTGATCCTGTATCCGCCCTGATCGACGGCCCCGTCCGGTCCGCCCTCGGCGCCCGGGCGTCCGGATCCGCGACTTCGGCTCGCCGGCCAGCGCCAGCATCAAACGGCCCCGTCCGGTCCGCCCTCAGCTCCCGGGCGTCCAGATCCGCGACTTCGGCTCGCCGGCCAGCGCCAGCATCAACTCGTTCAGCCGCTTCACGAAGCCGGCCGGATCGTCGAGCCGGCCCCCTTCGGCGAGCAGCGCCTGATCGAAGAGGATGTGGCTCCAGTCCCGGAACCGGGCGTCGTCGGTCTCGTCCTTCAGCCGGGTCACGATCGGGTGCTCCGGGTTGATCTCGAGGACGAGCGGGACGTTCGGCACGGCCTGGCCGGCGGCGCGCAGCACCCGCTCGAGGTTGGCGCTGATGCCGTCCTGCCCGGTCACGAGGCAGGCCGGCGAGTCGACCAGCCGGTGCGTCAGCCGCACCTCCTGCGCCTTGTCCCCGAGCGCCTTCCGAATCCGGTCCACGAGTGGCTTGAGGCTCGTCTCGGTCTCTTCCTTCCGCCTGGCGTCCTCTTCGCCGCCGGCCAGGGCGCCGAGGTCGAGGTCGCCCTGCGCCACCGACTGCAGCGGCTTGCCGTCGAACTCCGGCATGTGCGCGACGACCCACTCGTCGACCCGGTCGTGCAGCAGCAGGACCTCGATGCCCTTCTTGCGGAACACCTCCAGGTGCGGGCTGTTCTGCGCGGCGGCGAAGCTGTCGGCGGTGACGTAGTAGATCTTCTCCTGCCCGCCCTGCATGCGCGCCGCGTAGTCGGCGAGCGACACGTTCTGCCCGGCGTCGTTCCGGTGGGTCGAAGCGAAGCGCAGCAGCTTGCCGATCCGCTCCTGGTTCCCGGGGTCCTCGCCGACGCCCTCCTTGAGGACGCGGCCGAACTCGCGCCAGAAGTCGGCGTAATTCTCCGGCTCCTTGTCCGCCAGCTCCTCGAGCAGGCCCAGGGCCCGCTTGACGGCCGCGTTGCGGATGGCCTCCACGTCGCGGGAGTGCTGCAGGATCTCGCGCGAGACGTTGAGCGGCAGGTCGTTCGAGTCGATCAGGCCGCGGACGAAGCGGAGGTAGCCGGGCAGCAGCTCCTTCGCACCGTCCATGATGAAGACGCGCCGGACGTAGAGCTTGACGCCGTGGCGCCGCTCGCGGTCCCACAGATCGAACGGCGCCCGCCGCGGAACGTACAGAAGCAGGATGTACTCCTGCCGTCCCTCGACCCGGACGTGGACATGGGCGAGCGGCGCGTCGAAGTCGTGCGCGACGTGCTTGTAGAACTCGTCGTACTGTTCCTTCGTGATCTCCGTCTTCGGCCGCGCCCAGAGCGCCGACGCCTGGTTGACCTTCTCGGTGGTCTCGACGTCGCCGGTGTCCGCCTTCTTCCCCGGGACCTCCTCCTTCCGCATCCGGATCGGGGTCGTGACGTGGTCGGAGTACTTCCGCACGATGGTCCGCAGGGCGGAGCCGGAGAGCAGGTCGTCCTCGTCGTCGCGCAGGTGCAGGGTGACCGCGGTGCCGCGCGCGGCGCGGGAAGCCGCTTCCAGGGTGTACTCGCCCTCGCCCGTGCTCTCCCAGCGCACCGCCTCGTCGGCCGCCAGCCCGGCCCGGCGGGTCGTCAGCGTGACCCGGCCGGCCACGATGAACGAAGAGTAGAAGCCGACGCCGAACTGTCCGATGAGCTGCGCGTCCCGGGTCTGGTCGCCGGTCAGTTGCGCGACGAACTCGCGCGTGCCGGACTTGGCGATCGTGCCGATGTTGTCGATCACCTCCTGGCGCGACATGCCGACGCCGTTGTCCGAGACGGTGACGGTGCGCGCGGCGCGGTCGAACTCGACCCGGATCGCCAGCTCGGGATCCTCTTCCAGCAGCGCGGGCTCGGTCAGTCCTTCGAAGCGCAGCTTGTCGCAGGCGTCCGACGCGTTCGAGACGAGCTCGCGGAGGAAGATCTCCTTGTTCGAGTACAGCGAATGGATCATCAGATCGAGGAGCTGCCGGGCCTCGGTCTGGAATGCGTGGGTGGTTCTGGTCGACGTCTCCGACACGGTTCCTGCTCCTGGGTTTCGCGGGATGCTCTGTTTCCGCCCAACCGGAAAATCTACCACGACGCGCGGAGCGTCGGCCTGCCCGGCACGGCCGGACGTCCGGGCGCGGGCGCCCGGCGCTTGACAACGGCGCGCCGCGGGCGCAAAGTCTGTCTGACGTACAGGAGGACAGATCCCATGACATCCAGCGTCGGAACCGGGTGGTTCGGCTCCCTCGGCGTCGTCGTGCCCGCGGTGCTCGCCCTGTCGGCGGCCGCGCCCGGGGCGGCGACCGCGCAGTCGGACGTCACGTTCGCGAAGGACGTGCTTCCGATCCTCCAGGATTCCTGCCAGACGTGCCACCGCGAAGGCGCCATCGCGCCGATGTCGCTGATGACCTACGCGGAGACGCGGCCGTGGGCGCGCGCCATCCGCGAGAAGGTGGTCACGCGCACCATGCCGCCGTGGTACATCGACAAGAACATCGGCGTGCAGGGCTTCAAGTACGACCGCTCGCTGACCGACGAGCAGATCACCACCGTCGCCGCCTGGGTCGACGCCGGCGCGCCGCGCGGCAACCCGGCCGACGCGCCGCCGCCGCGCGAGTTCGCCGACCGCGACATGTGGCACATCGGCGAGCCCGACTGGATCGTGCCGATCCCCGAGCCGTTCACGGTGCCGGCCGAGGGCGCCAACTGGTGGGGCGACTTCTACGCCGACTCGGGTCTGACCGAGGACGTCTGGATCAGCGCGGTCGAGACGAAGCCGTCGTCGGAGGGCTTCCCGGTGGTGCACCACGCGGTCACCCGGGTGCAGGCGGCGCCCGACGACGACGAGGGCGACTTCCTCAACGAATACGCCCAGGGCAAGAACGGCGACGTCTTCCCGCCCGGGACGGGCCGCCTGGTCAAGGCCGGCACCGTCATCCGCTTCAACATGCACTACGCCTCCATCGGCGAGGAGCGCACCGACCGGACCAGCGTCGGCCTGACCTTCTACCCGGAGGGCGAGAAGCCGAAGCACGAGCTCTTCTCGCGGGCGCTGGCGCAGAACTACGACCTCGACATCCCGCCGGGCGAGGACGACGTCCGCCACGACAGCTACCACAGGTTCGAGAACAACGTCCGGCTGACCGGCTTCCAGCCGCACCTGCACAACCGCGGCAAGCGGCAGTGCATCGAGGCCGTCTATCCGGACGGGCAGACCGAGATGCTCAGTTGCGCGACGTGGGACTTCGGGTGGCACATCGTCTACAACTACGAGGAAGACGTGCAGCCGCTGCTGCCGGCCGGCACGATGATGCACACCATCACGTGGCACGACAACTCGGCCGCCAACCGCTGGAATCCGGATCCGCGGAACTGGGCCGGGTTCGGGCAGCGTTCCAGCGACGACATGAGCTTCACGTGGACGAGCTACTACGAGCTCGACGACGACGAATTCGCCGCCGCGGTCGCCGAGCGGCAGGCGGCGGCCGACAACGACAACTGACGGAGTCGTCACCATGTCCAGCCGTGGTTTGCGTTGCGTGCTGCTGTCCGGCGTGGCCGGGCTGGCCTGCGTCGCGGCGGGCGACGCGCATGCGCAGCTCAAGTTCGACCGGGGCCAGAACGTCGCGCCGGTCTTCGAGGGGTGGGAGCGGAACCCGGACGGGACCTTCAACATGGTCTTCGGGTACATGAACCGCAACTACCGGGAGATGCCGCACGTGCCGGTCGGCGCGGACAACTTCTTCGAGCCGGGTCCGGCCGACCGGGGCCAGCCGACCCGGTTCCACGTGCGGCGCCAGCAGTTCGTCTTCCGGGTGCGGGTGCCGGCGGACTGGGGCGACCGGGATCTGGTCTGGACGCTGACCGCGCACGGCCGGACGGACCAGGCGTTCGGTTCGCTCTGGCCGGCCTGGGAGATCGACGACGGCGTCATCAAGGCCAACCGCGGGATGGGAGCCGACGGCTGGCCCGCCGACAACCGGGCGCCCCGCATCGAGGTCCGCCCGGGGACCGATCTGGCGGTCACCCTGCCCGACGCGCTGACCTTGACGGCGCGCGTCAGCGACGACGGGATCCCGGGGCCGCGTCCCAAGCCGGCCACCCCGGAACGGATCGCGGCGCTCGAACGGCGCCGGTCGCGGCCGCACCCCATCAACCAGGACGTCGTCAACGCGTTCGAGGCGGGCGAAACCGGTCTGGCCGTCACCTGGATCCACTATCGCGGGCCGGGCAGGGTGACGTTCGACCCGCGGGTCACGCACGTCGAAGGAGGGCGCGGCGGCGAGGCGGTGACCACCGTGACGTTCTCCGAGCGCGGGACCCACGTGCTCCGCGGCCACGCCGACGACACGATCAAGATCACCCCGATCCTCGTGACGGTCACCGTCGACTGACCGCCGCGTGTTCGGGAACCGTTCGGGGCCGTCCGGGGCGGCGCGCTTAGGCCGCCGCCCCGGACGGCCGTTTCCTTGTCGGAAGGAGGATCACGTGACGAGTCGTTCACCGGTTCGCGCGGCGGCGGGCCTGCTGGCCGCGGCCGCCATGGTGGTGTGCACCGCGCCGGGCGCCGGCGCGCAGACGGAAGCCGAAGGATGGCAGCCGGAGCGGCTTGCCGACGGCCAGCCGGACATCGAAGGGATGTGGAACAACACGCGCGCCATGTTCACGCCGCTCGAGCTGCCGGAGGAGCTGTCGGGGCGGGACGACGTCCCGGCCGCGGAACTGCAGGAGCGGGCCGAGGCGCGCGGCAGCGGCCGGATCTCCCGCTCGGAGTGGCGGGGCCACGAGAACAACCGCGGCGGCGTCGGCGGCTACGGGCTCTACTGGTTCGACTGGTACTTCGACCGGCCGGCCGACATCGGGCAGCCCGCGATGATCGTCGAACCGGCCAACGGCCGCATCCCCGAGCGCACCGCCGACGCGCGCGAGCGGATCGCGCTGAACATGGCGCAGCTCCACGACTCCTACGCCAACATGGAGACGGGCGACCGCTGCATTTCGCGCGGCGTGCTCGGCATGATGATGCCGACCGAGTACAACAACGGCACCCTCGTCCTGCAGCCGCCCGGCTACGTGGTTTTCCACAGCGAGATGATCCACAACGCGCGCATCGTCCCCATCGACGGCGCCCCGCGCCTCGACGAGGGCATCCGGCAGTGGGAAGGCGACCCGCGCGGCCGCTGGGAAGGGAACACCCTGGTGATCGAGTCGACCAACTTCCGGGCGGTCCGGAACATGCGCGGGCCGACCGCCGGCACCCGCTCGCGGCAGTCCGAGGCGCAGCGCATCGTCGAGCGGCTCACCGTCGCCGGACCCGACCTGCTGCTGTACTCCGTCACCATGGACGACCCGGAGACCTACACCGGGCCGTGGACCGCGGCGTTCCCCTACGACCGCGACGACGACTACCTCCAGTTCGAGTACGCCTGCCACGAGGGCAACTACTCGGTGCCGAACGCCCTCGGCGGCGCCCGCAGGGAAGAGGCGGAAGCGGCCGGGCGCTGAAGGCGCCGGCGCCGCCTGTTCCTCTTCGCCGCCTCGGTGCCGTGGTACCCTGCCGGGCGGAAGCGGCCGGGCGCTGAAGGCGCCGGCGGCGCGTCCGGCGGGAACATGGCAAGGAACGTCGCACGATGAAGCTTCTGACCCTGCGCGCCAGGTCGTACCGCAGTTTGCGCGACACGAACGTCGATCTGGACGATCTCAATCTGTTCATCGGCGCCAATGCGTCCGGCAAGAGCACGATCCTGGACGCGCTCCGTTTTCTGAACGAAGGAATCCGGGCGCGCGACTTCGACGGGCCCGCCTTCTCGCGTGGAGGCATCCTCCACATGGCGTGGAAGGGAGAGGAAGCAAGTCGAATCGAGCTGGACGTACGTCTGCAACACGACACGAAGAAGTACGAGTGGTCGTTGCGGCTGGTGAAAAACGGGTATGGGTTCTTCGTCGACGAGCACGTCGACGAGTTGCCGGACGGAGCGCCGCCCGTGGGGTTGTTGAGCGCCAACGGCGGCGAAGGCTGGTGGTGGTCGGGAAAGGAAGGAAGAGTGGAACTGAAGCAGGACCCGACCTCGTGCGCCCTGGCCGCGGCCGCGGCGGATGCGTCCTTTCCGGCCCGGCACGTTGCCGAATTCATCGGCCGCTGGGGGTTCTTCGATCCGAATCCGTTCCTGCTCCGGCGCGACCGGACGGGGCTGGAGTCGAGCCGGTTCGATCACTACGGGCGGAACCTGGGCGAAACGCTGCATGCGCTGAAGGAATCCTCGTCGGGGGCATTCGAACGCATCGTGGAAGCGACCCGCACCGTTCTGGACCTCCCCAAGGAAATCGAGCCTCGGCAATCGGACGACGGCCGCTTTTATTTCGCGCAGGCCGAGCCGGGGCTTCGGTTTCCCGTGCATCAGGTGGGCGTCTCCAGCGGCACGTTGCGGATGCTGGCGCTGATGACCGCGTTGTTCGCGGAACCGGACACGAACCTGATCGGCATCGAAGAACCGGAGAACTACGTCCATCCGACCGCGTTGTCCTCTTTCGTGGAGTACCTGCGCAGCGTGCAGGATCGCGTCCAGTTCATGGTGACGACCCATTCGCCGCTGCTGCTCGACTTTCTGAACCGGCCGGAGGCTGTCCGCGTCGTGCGGCGCGGCGGGGCGGAGGGAACGACCGTCATGGCGGGTGAGGATCCGGAAGACGTGCGGAAAGCCCTGGAGGCGTCGGGTTTCGGCCTCGGGGAGTTCTACGAGACGAAAGGGTTCGGGAGCGCCTGACGTGTCGAAACGCGTAATCATGATCGCCTCGGGCGAAACCGAGCGGCGTGCGCTTCCGCTCCTGGTTCGGCACCTGCGGGACCAGGACGTCGTCGCGGAGGACGTCCGGATTCCGCCGAGGAACAGGGCGCTCGACGTCGAAATGGCGGCAAGACTCATCAAGGCGGCGTGGTACGAGAACCTCGGTGCGCCGCCGGACAAGTTCGTCGTGGTGGTGGACGTCGACCGTGCCGAACCGGCTGAAGTGCTGGAATCGATGCGGACGCAGTTGCCCGCGCGCGTACCCGGGATCGGTGCGGACGTCCTGTATGCATACGCGCAAGCGCACCTCGAAGCATGGTATTTCGCCGACGTCGAGAATCTCCGAGAGCGCATCGGCAGAGCCCCGGGGAACGTCGATACGTCGAAGCCGGACGAAATCGACAATCCGAAACTTCACCTGCAGCACGTCCTGGCGGAGCGGGTCTACACCGCGCGGGTGTCCGCGGAAATCGCCGAAGCCCTGGATGCGGCGACGATCGCCCGCCGCAGCCCCAGCTTCCGGACCTTCGTGGAGGCTGTCAGGAACGGTCCGGCGGCGACCGCCTCCAGCGGTCGCGAATGGGCCGCCCTGTCCGCGTCAGGAACGGGTCCGGCGGCGACCGCCTCCAGCCGGGCGGCGCGAAGCTGACGGCGGTCGGTGGCGGACCGCCAGGGCCAGGAAGCTGACGGCCGGTCGGCAGCGGCCGCGGGTGCGCGTCCGCCGGCCGGGTCCGCGGCGCGGTCGCGCGGTACCGCCGGCTGGTACAATCCTCCCGTGCGCGACTACGACCCCCGGACGATAGAGGAGAAGTGGCAGCGGCGCTGGCGCGAGCGCCGCGCCTTCGAGGTGGCCGCGGATCCGGCGCGGCCGAAGTTCTACTGCCTCGTGATGTTCGCCTACCCGTCCGGCCACGCCCACGTCGGCCACGTGCGCAACTACATGATCGGCGACGTGGTGGCCCGCATGAAGCGGATGCGCGGCTGCAACGTGCTCCATCCGTTCGGCTGGGACGCGTTCGGGATGCCGGCCGAGAACGCCGCGATCAAGAACCGGACGCACCCGGAGACCTGGACGCGCGAGAACATCGCGCACATGAAGGATCAGTTGCAGCGGCTCGGGATCAGCTACGCCTGGGAGCGCGAGATCGCCACCTGCGACCCGGAGTACTACCGCTGGAACCAGTGGCTGTTCCTGAAGATGTACGAGCGGGGGCTCGCCTACCGCAAGCAGTCCGCGGTGAACTGGTGCCCGGACTGCCGGACCGTGCTGGCCAACGAGCAGGTGGTCGACGGCGGCTGCTGGCGCTGCGGCGCGGCGGTCAGGACGCGCGACCTGAAGCAGTGGTTCCTGCGCATCACGCGGTACGCCGACGAGCTGCTCGACGGGACGCGGACGCTCGACCAGTGGCCGGACAAGGTGCTGACGATGCAGCGCAACTGGATCGGCCGCTCGCACGGCGCGCTGGTCCGCTTCGCCCTGGCCGGTGCCGGCGGCGGGACCGGCGCGCCGGAGGACGGCATCGAGGTCTTCACGACGCGCATCGACACGATCCACGGGGCCACGTTCGTCCTGCTGGCGCCGGAGCACCCGCTCGTCGAGCGGATCGCGGCCGGGCGGCCCGACGCGGCGGAGTTCCGGTCCCGGGTGGGGCGGTTCCGCGCCCTCGACCGCACGGCGCGGCTGACCGGGCGGATCGACAAGGAAGGCGTCGACACCGGCCGCCGGGCGGTGAATCCCTTCACCGGCGAGACCGTTCCGATCTGGGTCGCCAACTTCGTCCTGGCCGAGTACGGCACCGGGGCGATCATGGCGGTGCCCGCCCACGACCAGCGCGACCTGGAGTTCGCGCGGAAGTACCGGCTCCCGGTGCGGGTCGTGATCCAGCCGGAGGACGGCGCGCCCCTGGACGACGGCCTGGAGACCGCGTTCGCCGACCCCGGCCGCCTCGTCCGCTCCGGGGAGTTCTCCGGGCTGGCGAGCGATCGGGCGCGGGCGGTCATGACCGGGGCCGCCGAGAAACGGGGGTTCGGCCGCGGGCAGGTGCAGTACCGCCTGAAGGACTGGGGCATCTCGCGCCAGCGCTACTGGGGCACGCCCATACCCATCGTCTACTGCGACCGTTGCGGGACGCGTCCGGTGCCGGAAGATCAACTTCCGGTGGAGCTGCCGCGGGTGGAGGAGTTCACCGGCCGCGGCGATTCGCCGCTCGCGCAGGTGCCGGAGTTCGTCGCCGCGGCCTGTCCGGACTGCGGCGGCGCCGCCCGCCGCGAGACCGACACGATGGACACGTTCGTCGATTCGTCGTGGTACTTCTACCGCTACTGCGACCCGCGCCGCGACACGGCGCCGTTCGATGCCGGGGCGGTCCGCTACTGGGGGCCGGTCGACTTCTACAGCGGCGGGGTCGAGCACGCGATCCTGCATCTGATCTACTCGCGCTTCTTCTGCAAGGTGCTGCGCGACCTCGGGCTGGTGGAGCACGACGAGCCGTTCACCCGGCTGCTGACGCAGGGGATGGTCCTGCGCGGCGGCGCGGTGATGTCGAAGTCGAAGGGCAACGTGGTCGATCCGGACGAGATGACCGCGACCCGCGGCGCCGACGCGTTGCGGCTCTACGAGATGTTCGTCGCCCCGCCGGAGAAGGAGATCGAGTGGACCGACTCCGGGCTCGAGGGCAGCGCCCGCTTCCTGGCCCGCGTCTGGCGTCTCGTGACGCCGTTCGCGGAGACCTGCGCGGCGGGCGGGGTTCCCCCGGTCGCCGGGCTGGCGCTGGAGGCGGCCGAGCGGGCGCTCCGCCGCGGGACGCACGACACCATCCGGCGCGTGTCCGAGGACCTCGATCCGCGCGTGCGCCTGAACACCGCGGTGGCGGCGCTGATGGAGCTGGTGAACGACCTCTACGCCTTCTGCGAGCGGGCGCGCATCGGGCCGTTCGCCGGCGATCCGGCGGCGCCGGCGGCCGGCGCCGGGCCGGCCGCGCTGGCCGTGCTGCGGGAGGCGCTCGAGGCGCTCGTGCTGATGCTCGCGCCCTTCACGCCGCACCTGTCGGAGGAGTTGTGGGAGGCCCTGGGACACGACGGCGGGGTCGAAGCGGCGGGGTGGCCGTCCTTCGACGCCGCCGTGGCGCGGGCCGAGACGCTGGTCCTGCCGGTGCAGGTGAACGGCAAGGTGCGGGCGCGGCTGACCGTCGCCGCGGACACCGCCGAGGACGAGCTGCAACGCCTCGCGCTCGCCCAGCCGCAGGTGCGGGCGCACACCGCCGGCCGGAACGTGGCCCGGGTCGTCGTCGTGCCGGGCCGGCTGGTCAGCATCGTCGCGAAGTCGTGAAATCGTGAGAGGAGCGCATCCGATGCATGGAGTTCGACCGGAAAGCGGCGCCGTCCGGGCGGGACGCGTCGCCGCAAGGAAGCGGCGGGGCCTGCGCCGCCGTCTGTCGGTTTTCGCACTGCTCGCCGCGGCCGGCGCCGCCTCGTCCGGCTGCGGCTACTCGCTGGCCGGGCGCGGATCGTTCCTGCCCGACTACATCGAGACGGTCGCCATCCCGATGTTCGGCAACGACACGCCGGTCTTCGACGTGGAGCAGCTCCTGACGCAGGAAGTGCGCACCGCGTTCATCAGCCGGGGCTCGTATCGGGTCCAGACCGACGAGGCGGGGGCCGACGCGACGCTGGTCGGCACCATCACCAGCATCCGGATCGCGCCGGCGAGCTTCAGCGCGGCCCAGCAGGCGTCGCGCTACGTCTTCACGCTGCAGGCCAGCATCGAGTTCCGCGATCTGACGACCGACGAGGTCGTCTGGGACGATTCGCAGATGGTGTTCAGCGACGAGTACGAGGTGGCGTCGGGAACCGGCGACATCGCCAGCGTCTCCACCTTCTTCGGCCAGCAGGCCAACACCGTCGAGCGGCTTGCGGTGGACTTCGCCGCCACGGTCGTCAGCTCCATCCTGGAAGCCTTCTGAGCCGGGCCGTGGGCGTGCTGACACCGGCCGCGCTACGCGCCCGGATCGCAGCCGGCGATCTCGATCCGGTCTATCTCCTGCTCGGCGACGACGAGCAGGAGAAGAGAGAGTTGACGGCCGCGCTCGCCGGCACCATCGACGAGGGCCTGCGTCCTTTCAACCTCGATCGGTTCCACGGCGGCGACGCCGGCCTCGACGCGGTGCTTGCCGCGGCGCGGATGGTGCCGGTGATGACGCCGCGGCGGATCGTCGTCGCGGTGCGGGCCGAGCGGATGCTGCAGCCGGCGCAGGAGAGCGCGGCGGCGCGGCGGTCCCTGGACGCGCTGGCGGACTACCTGCAGGCGCCGCCGGCCGAGACGACGCTGGTGTTCGTGGCGGAGGGGCTGGACACGCGGCGGCGGATCGCGAAGCAGCTTCGGGCCCGGGCCACCGTCGTCGGCTGCGGGGCGCCGGAGGATGCGGCCGGCGTCCGGGACTGGATTCGCCGGCGCGTGGCGGCGGCGGGCCGGCGCGCGGACCCGGCGGCCGTCCGGTTGCTGGGCGACCTTGCCGGCGGCGACGTTCGACGCCTGCGGGACGCGGTGGACCGCCTGCTGCTGTTCGCGGACGCGGGCGCCGTGGTCACCGAGGCCGACGTGCGCGAGGTGTGCGGGCCGTCGGCGCCCCGCCCCACGGACGACTGGGCGGTGGCGGACGCCATCCAGCAGGGGGCGGCCGGCCGGGCGCTCCGGGAGCTCGGACTGGCGCTCGACGGCGGGGCGGTGCCGCACATGGTCCTGGGGCAGCTCGGCTGGGTCGCCAGAGCCAAGCTGACCGGAGCCCGCGTCGCGCCGGCGATCGATGCGGTTTTCCGGACGGATCTGGCGCTCAAGCAGTCGGGCGGCGAGCCGCGCGTGCTGCTGGAACGCCTGGTGGCGGAGTTGTGCGGAACCGCGGCGGCGGGTGGCGCGCGCCGCCGCGGCTGACCGGATCTAGCCTTCCCCGACCGCCGCCGCCTTCCGCAACCGTTTCTCGAGCCGCGACTTGTGGCGGGCCGCCGCGTTGCGGTGGATGACGCCCTTGCCCGCGAGCTTGTCGATCAGGGCCGCCGTCGTGCGGATCGATTCGCGCGCCGCCGCCGCCTCGTCCTGCGCACCGGCCGCGCCGATGACGTTGCGCGTCGCCCGGATGGCGCGGCGCATCCGGCTCTTCATGCGGTTGTTCCTGTCGCGGCGCCGGAGACTCTGCTCGTGGGCCTTGATTGCGGACTTGTGGTTCGCCATGGAGTTCCCAATCCTGTTCGGGGCCGCGGCCGGCGGGCGGCCGTCCGGCGCCGGTGCGCGTCGCTCCTACCTGCCGTGCGACGAGTAGACCTCCGCGTCGCCGTTCCGCTCGAACGCGACGACGTCGTACCGCTGCACCGGCCGTCCCGGCACTTCCATGCCCGGAGAGCCGATGGGCATGCCCGGCACCGCGAGCCCGGCGACGCGCGGGCGCTCGGCGAGCAGGCGCGCGACGTCGTCCGCCGGCACGTGGCCTTCGATCACGTAGTCGCCGACGACGGCGGTGTGGCACGACGACAGCGACCGCGGAACGCCGGCGCGGCGCTTGAGCGGCAGCACGTCCCTGACGTCCGTCGTCTCGACGTTGAAGCCGTGTTCTTGCAGGTGAACCACCCACTTGATGCAGCAGCCTCAGGTGGGGGACTTGTAGACCTTGATCGTCTCGGTGTCCTGCCGTCCCTGCGCGACGGCCGACGTGACGGCCGCGCCGGCGGCCGACAGCAGACCGAGCGCCAGTACGAGGTTTCGCATGGGCATGCTCCTTTGCGGCGCGCGGCGGACGCCCCCCGCGCGCCCGCCATTATAGTCCCTTGCGCCGTCGGCGATCGTCGCGCCCCCGCGGCCCGGGCCCGTCGGCGCATATCGTCATGCTGCGCCGGATCGACTTGCGCCGTCAGCGATCGTCGCGCCCCCGCGGCCCGCTCCATGCGACCTGCCCGACGATCCGGTCCTCTTCGGCCGCCGGCCGGGGCGGATGGGCGGGGTTGTCGCTGATCAGCAGCCAGCCGCCGCCGGCCTGCCGCAGGCGCTTGACGACGAGGCCGGCGCCGGTGCGCACCGCGAACAGGCGTCCGTCCAGCGGCTCGACCCGGCCCGCGTCGACCGCGACGAGGTCGCCGTCGTGAATCGTGGGCCGCATCGAGTCGCCCGCCGCCCGGACGCACGTCAGGCGCTCCGGCCGCGCCCAGGCCGCCAGCGCCCCGGCCGCCACGGCGATCGACACCTCCGCCGATTCCTCGAAGACGACTTCGCCGCTGCCGGCCGCGAGCCGGACGTCCGGGGCGAACGGGATCATCGCGACGTCTTCGGCCGGCGCCGCGCGCGCCGGCGGGTCGCCGCGGGAAACCGGGCCGGGAATCAGGTCGGCCGCCGCCGCCGCCCGGTCCAGCAAGTTCCGCGCGAGGCCGATCCCCTTGCGCAGTCTCGACGCCAGCGCGTCCTTGTCCAGCGCGCCGAGCGCGTCGGCGACGCTCGCTTCGCGCGGCAGGTCGAGGGCCGCGGCGATTTCCGGCGGCAGCCCCGGTTCCGTCGCCGACTCCGCCCGGGCCGGGCCGATGTAGAACTCGAGCCCCAGCGCGGACGCGATCAATTCGAGGGTGGTGCTCCGCGCCGCCCGGCCCTGGACCAGACTCCGCAACTGGCCCAGGGGAATGCCGGTGCGCAGGGAGAAGGGCCTCAGTCCCTCCGCCTCGATCCGCTGCCGAACCGCCTGCCGGAGGTACTCGACGCCGCCGGAGGATGTCACTTCTGACACGTTACCAGGAATCGGCGGCGCGGCCGGTTCGTTTGCGGCACGCCGCCGTGTCATACGGAACGGAGGATCGGCGCGTGGTGTTCCGCGCCGGACGGAACCCGCCGCCGGCGAGAAGCCGCTGGCGGACCGGAGGGCAGGCGCGTGGCCGGCCGGCGCTTCCGGCGAGAAGCCGCCGGGCATGCGGACCGGGCGTGGCCGTGGCCGGCCGGCGCTTTCGTCAGCCCTGGTCGCGGCCCCGCGGTCCGGACCAGGCGACCTGTCCGAGGATCCGGTCTTCCTCGACCACCGGATGCGGCGGGTGGAGCGGGTTGTCGCTGGTCAGCAGCCAGCGGTCCCGGCTCCGCCGCAGGCGCTTGATGACGAGTCCGGCGGCGGTCCGCACCGCGAACAGGTGTCCGTCGAGCGGATCGCGCCGGCCGGCGTCGACCACCACGAGATCCCCGTCGTGGATGGCCGGCAACATCGAGTCGCCCGCGGCGCGGACGCACGTCAGGCGCTCCGGCCGCGCCCAGGACGCCAGCGCCTCGGCCGCCACGGCGATGGACACCTCCGGGGATTCCTCGAACACCACCTCGCCGGTGCCCGCCGCGAGCCGCACTTCGGGGGCGAACGGGATCATCACGACGGCGCTCTCCGACTCGCCGCGCGCCGGCGATCGCTCGCGGGAGATCAGGCGGGGAATCAACGCCGCGGTCGCCGCCGCCTGCTTCATCAGCTCCTGCACGAGACCGATCCCCTCGCGCAGTCTCGACGCCATCGCATCCTTCCGGATCGCGCCGACGGCGTCGTCGACGGTGGCCCCGCGCGGCAGGCCGAGGGCCCGTGCGATCTCGGCCGGCAGCCGCGGACGCAGCGCGGAGTCCGGCCGCGCCGGGCCGATGTAGAACTCCAGCTCCAGGACCGAGGCGATCAACTCGAGCGTCGTGCTCCTTGCCGCCCGGCCCTCGATCACGCTCCGCAACTGCCCCAGCGGGATGCCGGTGCGCAGCGAGAACGGCCGCAGCCCTTCCGCCTCGATCCGCTGCCGCACCGCCTGTCGGAGGTACTCGATGCCGTATCGTGTCACTAGTGACACGATACACGGAAAACCTTGAACGGCCGTGCCATTTGTGGCATTCTTTCGTGCCATGGACGACACGGTTCGGCGGCTCGTGGCGCTCTGCGGCATCTTCGCCGAGAGCACGGGACGGAGCATTTCGACCGTTTCCCGCTACGCGACGGGCAGCGGGGAGACGATCGCCCGGCTGCGGCGCGGCCACGCCATCACCACGCGGCGGGCGGAACGCGCCTTCCGATTCCTCTCCGAGAACTGGCCGGAGCCGGTGGAGTGGCCCGCCGACATCCCGCGGCCCGCGGTGTCGCCCGGTCTGGCCGACGAGCCGGAACTGCCGGTCACGGCCCTCGGTGAAGGGACGGAGGAGTTGCCCGTCGAACCGCTGAGCAGCGGCTGAGCGCCGGCTACGGACGGCCCTTCAGACGCCGGAGTTGCCGGCGCTGCTGCTTGTCGGGCGCCGGCGCACGGCCGGCGCGCCGGAGCAGTGACTGGAACGCCCGCTCGTCGTCGGTCGGCGGCGGCGTCCGGTCCACGTACAGCGCCCGCGCGGCGGCTTTCGGCAGGTGGCGTTCGGCAAGACCCGCCACCGACACGACCTGCGCGACCCCGTTGGGGCGCGTGATGCGAATCTCGTCGCCGGGCCGGATTTCGCGGTGCGGCTTCGCGCGCCGCCCGTTGATTTCGACCTTGCCCCCCTGCGTGGCGCGCTGGGCTTCCGATCGCGTTCGGAAGAGACACGCGACGTCGAGCCAGACGTCGACCCGCACCGACTCCGGCGGCGGGGCGGCGCCCGGGCGCCGGGTCATCGCGCCCGCGGGCCGGCGAGCATGCGGCCGACCGCGGTACGGCTCTCGGCGCCGACGGCGTCCAGTCGATCCGTCCGCCGTCCGCCGGCCTGGGCGAAATCGGGCCGGCCTCCGCCGCGCCCGTCGACGAGCGGGGCGAGCGCCCGGATCAGGTTGCCGGCGTGTATGCGATCGGTCAGGTCGCGCGTCACCGAGACCACCAGCGCCGCCTTGCCGCCGTTGTCGGAGGCCAGCACCACGACCCCGCTCCCGAGGCGGTCGCGAAGCGAGTCGGCGAGCGTGCGCAGGGCGCCCGGTTCGAGGCCGGACACCACGCGGGTCACGATCCGGATGCCGTCGACCTCGATCGCGTCGTCGTCCCGGCCCCGCGGCGCGGCGCCCGCGCCCATCGCCGCCTGCACTTTCAGGCGCTCGTTCTCGCGTGCGAGCCGCTTGCAGTCGGCCGCCAGTTTCCTGACCGCCGCCGCGGAGCGATCGGCGAGCCGCGTGTCCACCGGGAGACGGAAGCGCAGGTTCCGGAGCGCGCCGCCGACCGCCGCGGCGCGCTCCGCCGCCGGATCGTGGGCGTGCGCCAGCAGGGAGAGCTCGTCTTCCCGGTCCTGGAACCTTTGCACGGCGGCCGCCCCGGTCACCGCCTCGATGCGCCGGACGCCCGCCGCCACCCCGCCCTCGTGGGTGACGACGAACGGCCCGACGTCGCCGGTCGCCCGGCAGTGCGTTCCGCCGCACAGTTCCCTGGAAAAGTCCGGTTCCCCGGACGAGTCCGGTATGGTCACGACGCGTACGCGGTCGCCGTACTTCTCGCCGAAGAGGGCCGTGGCGCCCGCCGCGATGGCTTCCTCGGTCGCTTCCTCCCTGGTCCGCACCGGCCGGTTGCCGAAGACGCGGCCGTTGACGAGCCGCTCGATCGCGCCCAACTGGTCCGGGGTGACCGGGTCGTGATGCGAGAAGTCGAAGCGGAGCCGGTCCGGGGCGACGAGCGAGCCCTTCTGCCGGACGTGCGCGCCCACGATCCTGCGCAGCGCCGCGTGCAGCAGGTGGGTCGCGGTATGGTTCCGGCGGATCGCGTCCCGCCGCCCGGCGTCGATCGCGGCCGTGACGGCGTCGCCGACCCGGAGCGTCCCCTCGCCGATCGCGGCGCGGTGCATCCGCGGCCAGCCCGGCCGGATCCGCTCGACGTCACGGACCGCCGCCTCGACGACGCCGTCCGCGGCGAGTCGTCCGGTGTCGGACACCTGACCGCCCGCTTCCACGTAGAACGGCGTTTCCGCGAGGACGACGTACCCCTCGTCGCCGGCGCGCAGCGCGTCGACGGGCGTGAGCGCCGCGCCGGACTCGCCGCGCCGGAACAGGTGCGTGACCGTGCTCCGCGCGGAAGTGCGGTCGTAGCCGACGAACGTCTCCGGCTCGAACCGGAGGCCGTCTTCCCCGGACACCGCGCCGCCCGCCGTGCGCCCGCCGCCGAACGCCGCCCCGGCGCGGGCGCGGGCGCGTTGCGCCTCCAGCGCCCGCTCGAAACCCTCCCGGTCCACCGCCACCGACCGGGACTGCGCCACGTCCTCGATGAAGTCGAACGGCATGCCGAACGTGTCGTGGAGCCGGAACGCCACGTCGCCGGCAACCACCGCGCCGCCCCGGCCGGCGCCGGTTCCCGCGCCGTCTCCCGGACCGTCCGCCGCTCCGGCGCCGCATGCGTCGGCGATCGCCGCCTCGAGCTTCGGCAGCCCGTCGCGCAGCACGCGGTCGAACTGCGTCTCCTCGCGGCGCACCACCGACGCGATCGCCGCGCGGTTGGCTTCCAGCTCCGGATACGCCCCCGCCATCCCGGCGATCACCACGCCCGTCAGCTCGTGCAGGAACGGTTCGGCCAGGCCGAGCTTCTTCCCGTGCCGCATCGCCCGCCGCATGATCTTGCGGAGTACGTAGCCCCGCCATTCGTTCGAGGGGACGACGCCGTCGGCGATGAGGAACGTCATCGCGCGCAGGTGGTCGGCGACTACCCGCATCGAGACGTCGCTCGCGGCGTTCGACGGGCGGCCCGCCAGCGGGCCGTACGGGACGCCGGCCCGCTCGCCGACGGCGGCCAGCAACGGCGTGAACAGGTCGGTGTCGTAGTTCGAGAGCTTGTCCTGCAAGACCGCGACGATCCGCTCGAGTCCCATGCCGGTGTCGATCGCCGGGGCCGGCAGCGGGGTCAGGGAACCGTCCGCGCGCCGCTCGAACTCCATGAAGACGTTGTTCCAGATCTCGACGTAACGGTCGCAGTCGCAGTCGATGCCGAGACAGGTGTCCGCGGAGCAGGGGAGATGGCCGCCGCGGTGGTAGTGGATTTCCGAGCAGCGCCCGCACGGCCCGGTCTCGCCCATCGCCCAGAAGTTCTCCGCGGCGCCCAGCTCGGCGATGCGCGAGGCGGGGACCAGCCCCAGCCAGACGTCGTACGCCTCGTCGTCGCGCGGAACGCCGTCTTCGCCCCGGAACACCGTGGCGTGGAGCCGCTCCGCCGGCAGGCCCCAGACCTCCGTCAGCAGCTTCCAGGCGAAGGGGATGGCGTCGGCCTTGAAGTAGTCGCCGAACGAGAAGTTGCCGAGCATCTCGAAGAACGTGTGGTGCCGCAGGGAGGGACCGACGTTCTCCAGGTCGTTGTGCTTGCCGCTGACCCGCATGCACTTCTGCGCGGTCGTGGCGCGCCGGTACTCGCGGCGCTCGGCGCCGAGGAACAGATCCTTGAACTGGTTCATCCCGGCGTTGGTGAACAGCAGGGTCGGGTCGTCCGCGGGCACGAGCGGCGAGCTGGCCACGATGCGGTGCCCGCGCTCCCGGAAGTATTCGAGAAAGCTCCGTCGAATCTCGGCCGAAGTCATCGATGCAATTCTGACACAGGGCGCGTCCGCCGCCGGCCGGGGGCCCGGCGCGTCCGTCAGCCGGCCGGCTCGTCGTCTGCACCGTGCGCGGCTGCTGGCCGCTCTGCCGGCGCCGCGTCCTCTTCTGGCCGATCGTCTTCGGCACCACCTGCCGCGCCGTGCGCGACTGCTGGCCGCTCTGCCGGCGCCGCGTCCGTCAGCCGGCCGGCTCGTCGTCCGCCGGCCCGGACGCGCCGGCCCGGGCGCGCAGCGTCCCGGTCACCAGGCGCGGATCGAAGCCCTGCCGCACCAGGTAGCGGTGCAACCTGCCGAAGTGGGCGCGGTCCGCGACCGTCGCGCCCTCCGGGAGACGCCGCGCCAGGGCCCGCTCGAGCACGGTCTCCTCGCGTTCCTCCGCGTAGACCTCGGCGACCGCGGCGCGGGCCACCGCGGGGGTGATGCCGAGCGCGGCGATCTCCTGCTCGGCCCGCCGGGGGCCGCGGTGGACGGTCCGGGCCGCGCGCCGGGCGAGCAGGGTTGCGGTCCGGTGGTCGTCCAGCGCGCCTTCGCGCCGCAGGCGGTCCACCGCGGCCTCCGCCGCCTCCGGTGCGAAGCCGCGCCGGCGCAGCCGCTCGGCCACCTGCGCCGCGCAGAGCTCGCGCCGGGCGAGCATCGCCAGCCCCGCGGCGTAGGGGTCGGACGGCACGGTCAGCTCCCGTCGGCACGAGCGCGCGCGCCAAGGGCCGCCTTCCGGTCAGGGGGGACTGCAACGGCGAAGCCCGCGCTCCCGTCGGCACGAGCGTGCGCGCCGAGGGCCGCCAGCCGCGCGCCGCAAGGGTCGGAGGGCAAGGGCGGGTCGTGAATGCGCCGCCGGGTGGCCGCCCGGTCAGCCGGCTCCGGCCGCGGCCTCGGCCGTCTGCGCCGCCGGCACGGGGTCGCCGTAGACGAACCGGAGCCAGCCGCGGGTGTCGGCCACGCGGCCGTTGATCACGTCGAAGAAGCGCTGCTGGATGGCCGCGGTCAGCGGGCCGCGCTTGCCGTTGCCGATGGTGATCTTGTCGATCGACCGGATGGGGGAGATCTCCGCCGCGGTGCCGGTGAAGAACACCTCGTCGGCGACGTACAGGGCCTCGCGCGGCACCGTCTCCTCGCGAACCTCGAACCCGAGGTCGCCCGCGAGCGTGACGACCACGTCGCGCGTGATGCCGGGCAGGATGGAATCGGCCTGCGGCGGAGTCGTGATCACGCCGTCCCGCACCACGAAGATGTTCTGGCCGCTGCCTTCGCTCACGAAGCCGCGCGGGTCGAGGGCGATGCCCTCGGCGTACCCGTTGAGGGTGGCCTCCATCTTGATGAGCTGCGAGTTGGCGTAGTTCGCCGTCGACTTGGCCACGGACGGGAACCGGTTGGGCGCCCCGCGGCCCCAGGAGCTGACCTGGACGTCGACGCCGCGCTCGAGCGCGTCCTCGCCGAGATAGGCGCCCCACTCCCAGACCAGGATCGCGGCCTGGACCGGGCAACTGAACGGATTGATCCCCAGCGTGTCGTAGCCCCGGTAGATCAGCGGCCGGATGTAGCAGGCGTTGTACCGGTTCGCGCGGATCGTGTCGAGAATCGCCGCGTGGAAGTCGTCCGGCCCGAGCTCCCCGTAGTCCATGCGGTAGATCTTCGCCGAGTCGTACAGCCGCCGGACGTGCGCGTCGAGACGGAACACGGCGGCTCCGCCCGGCGTGTCGTAGCAGCGCGCGCCCTCGAAGACGCCACTGCCGTAGTGGATGACGTGCGAGCCGACGTGAACCTTCGCGTCGGCCCAGTCGACCAGCTTGCCGTCCATCCAGATGCGGCCGCTCCCGAAGCTCATGGCAGACCTGCGAAACCCTCTGCAGTGAACGATTTACGCTGCAAGTGTACGAGTCCGGCGCGCTGTTCGCAAGCGTACCGGACTACCAGCTCTCCCCGCAGAACGGACAGCGGTCCGCGCGGGCGTGCAGCGGCTTGCGGCAGCGGAGGCAGAAGCGCCCGGACGACGCGGGGTCGGTCCGCAGGCGGCGCGGGGTAGCGTGGACCCGCGCGCGCGCGGTTTCGCGCGGCGGCGGGTCGGCGTGGCGGTCCGGGGCCGCGGCCAGCCGGGGCGTCGGCGCGGACGCCTCCTCGAGGTCGTTCAGCAGCTCGGCGGCCCGCTGGTAGCGCATCGACAGCTCCGGCGCGAGCGCCTTCATCACGACGTCGTTGAGCGCCTTCGGCACCTCCGGGTTGCACATGCGCGGAGGCCGCACCAGTTCGCCGCTCTTCAGCTTGTCGAGGTTGCGCGGGGTGGGGGATTCGTACGGCAGCACGGCGGTCAGCATCTGGTACATCGTGATGCCGAGCGAGTAGATGTCGGACGCGAACACCGCCTTGCCTTCGAACTGCTCGGGCGCCATGTAGGGCGGGCTGCCGATGACGGTCGTGCCGTGCGCGGCGATCTCCAGGAAGCGCGAGGTGCCGAAGTCGGCGACCTTCAGCACTCCCGCCTCGGAGACGAGCATGTTGGCCGGCCGCAGGTCGCGGTGTATCACTCCCTGCGCATGGGCGTGCTCGATGGCCCGGCAGATCTGCGTGGTGAAGTCGACCGTGCGCGCCGCGTCGAGGCTGCCGCTGCCGGCGATGACCTCCTCGAGGGTGTGGCCGGCGACGTACTCCATCACGATGAAGAAGACGTTGTCCTGCTTCTCGGCCGTCGTGATCGAGATGATGTTGGGGTGGTCGAGCGCCGCCAGCAGGCGCGGCTCCCGCAGGAGCTCGCCGAAGTTGATGTTCTGCCGGTGGGGCACCTTGATGGCGACGTCCTTGTCGATCCAGGTGTCCCGGGCGAGATAGACCGCGCCGAAGCCTCCGCTGCCGAGGGGGGCGATGATCCTGTACTTGCCTAGCGTCTGCCCTCGGAACAGCATGCGGGTGCCGCAAGTATAGCGTGGCGTCGCATCCCGCTTCCCGGTCCCGGGACCGGCGTCCGGCTTTCAGAGATCGTTCCAGGCGAAGCGCAGGATCGCAAGGGCGGCGACCGGCGCGGTCTCGGCGCGCAGCGTGCGGCGTCCGAGGGTCAGCGGCCGGAAGCCGGCCGCCCCGGCCGCGCCGGTCTCGCCGTCCGTCCATCCGCCCTCCGGTCCGATCGCGAGCACGGCGCGGGCCGGCCGCGGCCCGTTCCGGACCGCGTCGAGGGCGGCGGGCACGGCGTCCGGGCCGGCCGCCGACGGCTCCACCAGCAGCAGGCGGACGGCGTCGCGGCGTTCGTCCTCCAGGAACCGGCGGAACGTCGCCGGCGGGTGGATCGCGGGGACCACCGCACGTCCGCACTGCTTGGCGGCGGCGACGGCGATGCCGCGCCAGCGGCCGGCGAGACGCGCGCCGCCGCGCCCGCTTCCGCCGGTTTCCGCGCGGTCCGCCAGCAGCGGCACGACGTCGGCGACCCCGAGCGCCGTGGCGTCCCGGACGACGGCGTCCAGCTTGCGGCCCTTGAGGAGCGCCACCGCCAGCGTCACCCGTACCCGGGGCTCGGTAGCCGCGCTCACCGGCGCCCCGACCCGCAGCACCGGATACCGCGGGTCGTCGCCGGTCACGGTGGCTTCGTGCTGCCGCCCTCGTCCGTCGAAGACCCGGACCCGGGCGCCGCGGCGCAGGCGCAGCACGCGCGCCAGGTGGCGTCCCTCTTCGGGAGACAGACGGACCTCGCTCCCGGGCGCCTCCAGCCGCGGCGCGTAGAAGCGGTGGATGGACATCGGGTCTCCGGCGGCCGGGAGCCGCCCGCCGCGCCGCGCCCCGCGGGCTATCCGAAGATGTCCTTCACCCGGCTGAAGAAAGGGCGGCTGTCGTCCCCGTGGTCGTTCGGTTCGAACGACCGCTGCGGCATGATCCGGTCGAGCTCTTCGATCAGCGTCTTCTGCGCCTGCGAAACCGACGTGGGCACGGCCACCTTCACGTCGATGTAGAGGTCCCCCCGGCCGCGCCCGGAAACGTGCGGCAGTCCCTTGCCGCGCAGCCGGAGCCGCGCGTCCCCCTGCGTCCCCTTCGGGACGTGCAGGGTCTCGTCGCCGTTCAGCGTCGGCACCGTGATCGCGCCGCCGAGCACCAGCGTGGGGTAGCTCACCGGAATGGCGCACAGCAGGTCGCTGCCCTCGCGGCGGAACACCGGGTGATCCTGCACGTGGACGACGACGTACAGATCGCCCGGACCGCCGCCGTGCGGCCCGTGCTCCCCCTCGCCCTGCAGGCGCAGTTGCTGTCCCGTGTCGATGCCGGCCGGCACCTTCACCTTGAGCTTCCGTTCGCGGGACACCCGCCCGTTGCCGCGGCAGGCGCCGCAGGGGTTCCGGATGACCGTTCCCGCCCCGCGGCAGGCGTTGCAGGGGCGCGCCACGGTGAGGAACCCCTGCTGGTAGCGCACCTGCCCGCGGCCGCGGCACTGCGGGCAGGTTTCCGGCCGGGATCCGGACGCGGCGCCCGAGCCGGCGCACCGTTCGCACGGCTCCTCGCGCGGGATCTGCAGGGTGGCCTCGGTGCCGGCGGCCGCGTCCTCGAGCGCGATCGGCAGGTCGTAGCGCAGGTCGGCGCCGCGCCGCGGACCCCGCCGCCGGCGGCCCGAGCCGAAGACGTCCCCGAACCCGAAGATGTCGCCGAGGTTGCCGAAGATGTCGTTGAAGTCGGCGAACGTCGACGGATCGAAGCCGGGCGTTCCGCCGCCGACTCCCGCGTGGCCGAACTTGTCGTAGCGGGCGCGCTTTTCCGGATCCGCGAGGACGGCATATGCCTCGGCGGCCTCCTTGAAGCGTTCCTCGGCGGTCCGGTCGTCCGGGTTCCGGTCCGGGTGGTACTTCAGCGCGAGCTTGCGGTAGGCGCTCTTCAGCTCCTGCTCGCCGACGCCCCGCGCCACGCCGAGGACCTCGTAGTAGTCGCGCTTGCTCACGCCCTGGCCACCCTGACCATGGCCGCCCGCAGCAGCTCCTCGCCGAGCAGGTACCCGCGGCGCAGCTCGTCGATCACGTCCCCCTCCGCGCGCCCCGGGCTCGTCTGGTACGCCACCGCCTCGTGCAGGTTGGGATCGAACCGTGCGCCGGCGGTGTCGATCGGCGTGACGCCGCGCTTGCGGAGCACGTCGAGCAACTGGCGGTGCATCAGCTCGACTCCCGCCCGGTACGCGTCGGCCCCGCTCCCTTCGAGCGGCGCGTCCAGCGCCCGCTCGAAGTCGTCCAGCAGGGGCAGCAGCGCCGCGATCAGGCTCCTCTCGGCCTGCCGGTTGGCCTTCGCGCGGTCCCGCTCGACGCGTTTCTTGTAGTTGTCGAACTCCGCCTGCTTGCGGAGCAGCAGGTCGCGGTACTCGTCGCGCTCCGCCGCCGGATCGGGCGCCGGCTCCGGCGCGGCGGCCGGTGGCGCGGCGTCCGGGGACGCGTCCCCGGACTGCGCCGGCTCCGGGTCGTCCGCTGGCCGTGCCTGGTCCGCGTCCTCGGCCGGGGCGGCCTGGTCCGCGTCTTCTTCGAGCTCCGCCGGGTTCGCGTCCTGCGCGGGCCGTGCCCGGTCCGCGTCTTCTTCAGGCTGTGCCGGATTCACGTCGTCTGTCATGTTCGGATGGGGCCGTCTGCTCGACCAGCACCCGGCTGACGGCGCGCGAAACCTGATCCACCGCCGAGATCGCCGTGGAGTAACGCATGCGCCGCGGGCCGATGATGCCGATGCGCCCCGTGCGGGCGCCGTCGAAGTAGGTGGAGGTCACGAGGCTGAAGGCCTGCATCTCCGGCGACGAGTTCTCCGTGCCGATGACGACCGTCAGTCCCGGACCGTCGAGGTATTCGTCGAGGACCCGCACCAGCAGGTCCTTGCGTTCGATCATCGCCAGCAGCGTCCGCAGGATCCCGAGCGACACCCGGTCCTCGCCGTCGGACACCCCCTCGGCGAGGAACCAGGCGCCTTCGACGAACAGGTGGTTCGGCGGGACCATTTCCTCCAGCGTCAGGCTCGCCAGGCGCAGCGCGCGCGAGCGGAGCCGGTCGTAGAGCATGCGTTCCTGCCGCAACTGCTCGACCACCGCCGCCCGCACGTCCCACAGCGGCAGGCCCGCGAACGTCTCGGAGAGGTACCGGGCGCCCTGCTCCAGCGCCCGGCGGTCGGTCTCTTCGTCGAGGTCGACCGCCTTGTGGGCGATCTCGTCGTCGCCGGTCGTCACCACGACCAGGATCTTCGTGCCGCCGAGCGGAACGAACTCGATGCGCTTGAAGGTGCCCGCGGCCACGCGGGGGAGGCAGGCGAACGCCAGATGATGCGAGGCGACCGACAACTCGTGCGACACGTTCGAAAGCACGTCGCTCACCGTGCCCGCCTGCCGCAGCCGCGCTTCCACCTCCGGCGCGGGGTCCGTGTCGCGCCGGCGGCTCAGGAGCCGGTCGACGAAATAGCGGTAGCCCCGGTCGGTAGGCACGCGGCCGGCGGAGGTGTGCGGCTGCGAAACGTAGCCGGCCTGCTCCAGCTCCGCCATCACGTTGCGCACCGACGCGGAGGAGAGCCCGACGTCGCCGTGCTGGGCGAGCCAGAGCGAGGACACCGGCTCGCCCTGTTCGATGTGCTGCGTGACCAGCGTGGCCAGAATGCGGCTGGCGCGATCCGTGAGCCGGCCGGCGTCGGAATCGTGGATGGTGGCGCGAGGTGCCATGGTGCGTGCCGCCGCCCGGCAACGCGCCCGGCCGCGCAGGCCGCGCGCTGCTAACGATTTCCGATTATAGCAGCCGGCGCCGCGGGGCCGGCGGGCGCCGCCGGCGCGCCGTCCGTTGCGCCCGCGGTCCGTTGCGGGGCGGGAGGGAGCCACCGCAACGGCTTCACCGCCGCGCCGCCGGCGGAGTCGGCGGCACCGGCGGCGAGCTTGCCGTACTTGACGGCGATCAGCTCGGCCAGGATGCTGACGGCGATCTCCTGCGGGGTCACCGCGCCGATGTCCAGGCCGACCGGCGCGTGCAGCCGTTGCGGATCGGCGAGCGCCACGCCGGCTTCCCGGAGGGCTTCATGCAGCCGCGCGACCTTCGCCTTGCTGCCGATCAGGCCGAGGTAGCGGAGCGGCCGCGGCGCGAGGGCGCGCAACGCGTCGAGGTCGTGGCGGTGGCCGCGCGTCAGGATCACGGCGTAGGCGGTGGGAGGAAAATCCGTCTTCTCCAGCCACGCCGGGATGTCGTCCACCGCGACCTCGACGGCGTCCGGGAACCGCTCGGCGTTGGAGAACTTCTCCCGGTCGTCGATGACGTGCACGCGGAAGCCGGCCGGCGCGGCCAGCTGTCCGAGGTGCAGCGCCACGTGCCCGGCGCCCACCAGGTACAGGTGCGGCGAGGCCTCGAGCGGTTCGACGTAGACTTCCATTTGGCCCCCGCAGATGAGGCCCGACTCCTCGGCGAGGTCGTCCGCGAGCTCGTACCGGGCGACGAGCGGCTTGCGCGTTTCGAGCGCGCGGCGCGCCTTCCAGAAGGCGTCGTTCTCGTAGCACCCCCCGCCGATGGTGCCGACGGTGCGCCCGTCGGGGAAGACCAGCATCTTCGCGCCGACGCGTTGCGGGGTCGAGCCCTGCGTGCGGATGATGGTGACGAGCGCCGCGGATTCGCCGCGGGCGAACACGTCGTTGACGGCCTGGAAGACTTCTTCGTTCATCTCGGTCCGGCCCAGTATACCGCGCGCCGCCGGCGGTCCGGGGGCCGCGCGCCGGGCGCGCTACACCGTCAGCAGCCAGTGGTGGCCGGGGTCGAGCGGCAGATCCGCGAGCAGCCGGTCGACGAGCGCGAAGCCGTACCGGTTCAGGAAATAGATCCCGGCGACGCTCCGTTCCTGCGGGGCGCCGCCGGGAAAGCTCTGCGCCCGCGCCCGTTCGAACTGCCGGCGCAGCGTCGAGTCCCGCCGTTTCGCCGCCGCGACCACCTTGCCGCGCAGGTTCCCGAGCTCCCGCTCGATGCGGCCTCGGGTGGAGGCGACGGCGCCGGCCAGGGTCGGGTCGAGGGCCGGGACGGCGTCGCCGACGGCGTCGAGATGTCCGGCCGCGGACCGCTCGGCCGCGGTGATCGCCTGTTCCACGGTCTCCGGAATCCGCGCCGCGAGCAGCCGGTTCAGAGCCCCGTCGTCCCGCGGTCGAAGCTGCGCGAAGTCGACTTCATGGCGGTTCAGGAACCGGACGGTCGCCGCGTCGACGAGGGTGGCGCTCGCCCGCGGGTAAATGACCGGCATCGGGACGTCGAACGCGGCGTAGACCTTCCGCAGTTGTCCGAGGTAGGCGAGTTCGTTGGGGCCCGCCACGCAGGCCACGGTCGGCAGCAGGGTGTCCTGGACGATCGGCCGCAGCAGCACGTTCGGGCTGAACCGGGCCGGGTCGGTCTCGACGTCCGCGAGCAGGGTCTCGGCGGCGAGCGTCCGTCCCCCGCAGGCGAAGGCGCCGTCGACCGCGCGGATCGGCTGCCGGCCGCCGTCGAGTCGAAACAGCGCGACGGCGCCGGGAGCGGGGGAGGCCTGGGCGTGGTACCCCAGCGCGGTCAGCTCCGCGCCGGCGTCCGCGGCAAGTTGCGCGGTGCGTCCGGGGTTCCCGACCTCGCGCCGGAACAGCGGCCGCACGAACGGCTTGGCGGCCGGGTCGGAGGCGTCGAACACCACCAGTCCGTGGCCGCCGAGCAGCCGGTCGAGCCAGCGCGCGAAGGCTTCCACCAGGCGTCCGCCGGGCGCGTGGGACGCGGCCAGCGCGTCCAGGACGCCGGCGGTGAACTCGGTCGGCGGCAGCGCGGCGCGCAACGCGTCGAGGGCGCCGAGTATCGCGTCGTCGAGCGTGACCGCGGCCGCGCTCGTGCCGGGCGGCGCGCCGAGGTCGAGCGCGACCGGAACGCGCGCCAGCTCGCCGTTCAGGACGTGGCAGATCCGGATCTCGTCCAGGTCGTGGTCCTCGGCGTCGACCCAGAAGACGGGGACGGCCGCGGCGCCGTGCTCGTCGGCGAGCCGCCGTGCGAGCCGCACCGCGGTCAGCGCCTTGAGCAGGGTGTAGAGCGGGCCGCCGAACAGGCCGGCCTGCTGGCCGGTCACCACCGCCACGGCGTCCGCGTCGCGCAGGCGCGCGGCGGCCGCCTGCGCCGCGGCGGGCGCGCCGCGGGTCTCGAGCTGGCGCCCGACGACGTCCGCCGCCGCGGCGTCCGGCCTCCGGCGGCGGCGGCCCGCGAGGGCGTCGGTCCAGGTCGCCGGGCGCGACGGGGATCCGGCGAAGTACGGGGCGAGCCGCTCGAACGCGTGGCAGTAGTCGCGTGCGAGGCGTCCGGTCCACGGAAGCCGGCGGTCGTCCAGCCGCGTGCCGGGGCTTTGTCTCTCGCCGTCCATTGAACGGAAACCGGCCCCATGGTACCATCCGGGAACCAGCCGGGAGAGTTCGACCACTGACACGCGAGGATGCCGGGGCGTTTCCAGTTCCTGGTGCGTTCGGCCCGTACCGGGTCCTGCACCAGGTGGGTACCGGCGTCCTCGGTCCGGTCTACCGCGCCCGCGAATCCGACGGCGACAGGACGGTCGCCGTCAAGGCCTTCCATCTCGATCTGACGCCGGAGCAGGTCGAGATCTTCGGCAACGCGCTGGCCGACGTGGTCAACGTGGGGGTGTCGCACCCCGCGCTCGTGGCGCCGCTCGCCGCGGGCCTCGAAGCGGGCACGCCGTTCCTGACGTACGAATACGTCGCGGCCGAGTCGCTCGACGTCACGCTGCGGCGCGAGGCGCGGCCCGCGGGGGGGCTGGCGTGGATCGCGGCGCTCGCCGGGGCGGTGGACGCGGCGCACGGGCTCGGGCTCGTGCATGGAGCCCTGCACCTGCGCGATGTGCTGGTGACTTCCGACGGAGTGTGCGCCACCGGCTTCGGCATCGCGAGTGCCCTGGAGCACGTGGGGCTGGAGTTCCCGGTGCGGAGGCCGTACACCGCGCCGGAGGTGATGGCCGGGCGCCGCTGGGGCCCGGCCGCGGATCGTTTCGCCCTGGCCGTGCTGGCCTACGAGTTGCTGGCGGGGACGCGTCCGGCCGACGGCGACGGCGCGATCGCCGACCTGCGCGGGTTGCGGCCGGACGTCGCCGATCCCGCGGGGCTGCAGCAGGCGTTCCGCAACGCGCTGGCCGACGACCCGGACATCCGGTCGGCGTCGGCGGCCGGGTTCGCGGCCGCGCTGGCCCGTGCGATTGGAGATCAGGCGCTCGAAAACCCGCCGGCGGCGGCCCTCGGCGAACTGCCGGCGGAGATCGGCGGCGGCGCCGCGCGCGGCCGCGACGAGTCGCCGCGGCCGCGCGGCGCGCGGCTCGAACTCGAGAGGGAAGGGACCGGGCCCGGAGGTGACGAGACGGCGTTGGGGGCGCCGCCGGAGCCGGACGTGAGGATGGAGAGGGCAGGCGACGAGGGCCCGCCCGGCTCCACGCCGCCGGTCCGGGTCGCCATGCCCGACGCGGATTTCCTCCGGGACGAGGAGGACCCCGGCGCCGCGGTTCCGCTGGGTGACGGCGGGTCGCGTGACGAGGGAGGGCGCGGGTCGCCGCCCGCGCCGCGTGCGAATCGCGGCCCGCGCCGCCGCACGGATGCGCCGCGGCGCGGCGGGCCGGTGGTGGCGGTGCGGCACGACGTGCGGTGGGACCCGCCCGACGAGCGGATTGCCGCGCCGCCGGCCGGCGCCGGGACCGCGTACGACGAAGACGAAGAAGACGTGCTGCCGCCGCCGTCGCCCGCGTCGATGCGCGGCATGGTGCCGGTGGTCGCCTCCATGGCGCTCGGGATACTGGTGGCGTACCTGGCGGTCATGGGATTCGGAACGCCGGGCGACGAGGCGTCCGGCGGGGCGGGTGAGCCGTCCGGCGCGGCGGGCGTGGCGTGGAGCGAAGAGACGGTGGGTGACGCCGGGCTGCCGGCCGCCTCGTCGGCTGCCGGCACGCCCCGGACGGTGGCCGGAGAACGGATCGTGCCGGCCGGCGATCCGCCGCTCGCGGGCGGCGATCCGCCGGCGCCGCGGCCGGTCGATCCCGACCCGCCGGCCTCCTCGTCGGCTGCCGGCGGCCCCCCGACGGTGGCCGGAGAGCAGGTCGTGCCGGCCGGCGATCTGCCGCTCGCGGGCGGCGATCCGCCGGCGCCGCGGCCGGTCGATCCCGATCCGCCGGCCGCGAGCCCTCCGCCGGCCGCCGCCCCGGCCGCGAGTCCGCCGCCTGCGAACGCGGTTCCGCCCGCGGCGCCCGGGACCCCGCCGGCGGGGTCCGGCCGGGTGCTGATTCGCACGACGCCGGCCGGCGCCCTCGTGACCCTCGACGGCCGCTCGCGCGGCGCGGCGCCGCTGTCGCTCGGGGACGTGTCCCCGGGGGTGCACCGGCTCGGCGTGGCGGCGCCCGGGTACGTGTCGGAGGAGCGCGAGATCACCGTTTCCGCCGGTGCGCCGGCGACCGCCGTCAACGTCGCGCTGACGCCGCTGGCCGCCGTGGACCCCCCGGCGCGGGGCGGGCCGCCCGGCGCCGCGGCCCGCGTCGGCGCCGGATCGCTGTACGTCGTTTCCCGTCCCGCGGGGGCGACGGTCACCGTCGACGACGCGGTGGTCGGCGTGACCCCGGTGGCGGCGCCCGACGTCGCGTTCGGCACGCACCGGGTGCGGATCGAGCTGCCGGGCTACCGGCCCTGGGTCACCGAGGTCGACGTCTCCGGGACCGAACCGGTCCGCCTCGGCGCTTCGCTCGAACCGGCGGGCCGGCGATGAAGGCGGTGCTCGCCCTCGAGAACGGGACCTGGTACGCCGGCCGCGCGGTGGGCGCCGCCGGCGTCGCCGCCGGCGAGGTGGTCTTCAACACCAGCATGACCGGCTACCAGGAGATCCTGACGGACCCGTCGTACGCGGGGCAGATCGTCACGATGACCTGTCCGCAGATCGGCAACTACGGCGTCGCCGAGGCGGAGGACCGCGAGTCGGGCGCCCCGCGGGTGGCCGGTTTCGTCATGCGCGACGATTCGCCGATCGCCAGCAACTGGCGGGCGACCGGGACGCTGCGCGACTATCTCGCGGCGCACGGCGTCGTCGGCATCGACGGCGTCGACACCCGCGCGTTGACGAGGTTGCTGCGTACGGCCGGCGTCATGCGCGGCGTCATCGGCACCGGGACGGTCGATCCCGAGGCGCTCGTCGCGCGGGCGCAGGCGTCGCCCCGGATGGAGGGCGCCGATCTGGTGCGCTCGGTCACCTGCGCGGAGGCGTTCGACTGGCGCGCGGAGGACGATGCGCCCGCCGCCGGGTTCGCGGTGGAGCCGGCGCTGCGCGCCGCGCGCCCGTTGCGCGTCGCCGCCTGCGATCTCGGGATGAAGCGCAACATCCTGCGGCGGCTGGCCGCGCACGGCTGCGAGGTGCGGGTGTTTCCGGCGTCGGCGCCGGCGTCCGCGCTGCTGGAGATGCGGCCGGACGGCGTCTTCTTCAGCAACGGCCCCGGCGACCCCGCCCCGCTCGACTACGTCGTCCGCAACGCGCGGGCGGTGATCGAGAGCGACGTGCCGGTGTTCGGCATCTGCCTCGGCCACCAGGTGCTCGGGCTGGCCCTGGGCGCGCGGACGTACAAGCTCAAGTTCGGTCATCGCGGCGCCAACCACCCGGTGCGGAACCTGGCCACCGAACGGATCGAGATCACCTCGCAGAACCACGGCTTCGCGGTCGATCCGGAGTCGGTGCCGGACGACGTGGAGGTCACGCACCGGAACCTGTACGACGGTACCGTCGAGGGACTCCGCCACAAGCGGCTCCCGGTGTCGTGCGTGCAGTATCATCCGGAGGCGTCGCCCGGACCGCACGACGCCGACTACCTCTTCGGCGGCTTCATCGAAGCGATGGAGCGGAGGGCGCGCCGGCCCGCGGGCGCCTGAACGGCGGCCGCTGCGCTCCCGACGTTTCGCCCATGCCCCGCCGCACCGACGTTCAGCGCGTGCTCGTCATCGGCTCCGGCCCGATCGTCATCGGCCAGGCGTGCGAGTTCGACTATTCCGGCACGCAGGCCTGCAAGGCGCTGCGCGGCGAGGGGCTCGACGTCGTCCTGATGAACAGCAACCCGGCGACGATCATGACCGATCCGGACGTCGCCGGCCGGACCTACGTCGAGCCGCTCACCTGGGAGTACGCCCGCTCGGTCATCGAGAAGGAGCGGCCGGATGCGTTGCTGCCCACCGTCGGCGGGCAGACGGCGCTCAACCTGGCGATGGAGCTGGGCGAGCGCGGGGTGCTCGAGGAGTTCGACGTCCGGTTGATCGGCGCCTCCCTCGACGCGATCCGCATCGCGGAGGACCGCCTCGCGTTCCGCGGCGCGATGGAGTCGATCGGCGTGGAGGTGCCGGACAGCGCCTACGCGCGGTCGTTCGAGGAGGCGGTCGGGCTGGTCGACCGCTTCGGCTTTCCGGTGGTGATCCGGCCGTCGTTCACGCTGGGCGGGGTCGGCGGCGGCATCGCCTACAACATGGAGGAGTTCCGCGAGCTGGCGCGCCGCGGCATCGAGCTGAGCCCGGTCCACGAGGTCCTCGTCGAGGAATCGGTGATCGGCTGGAAGGAGTTCGAGCTCGAGGTGATGCGCGACGCGGCGGACAACTTCGTCGTCATCTGCCCGATCGAGAACATCGATCCGATGGGGGTGCACACCGGCGACAGCATCACGGTCGCCCCCGCCCTGACCCTGACCGACAAGGAATACCAGCGGATGCGCGACGCCGCGCGGCGCATCATCAACCGTGTGGGGGTCGAGACCGGCGGCTCGAACATCCAGTTCGCGGTCGATCCGGACACCGGCCGGATGGTCGCGATCGAGATGAATCCGCGCGTCTCGCGGTCGTCGGCCCTGGCGTCGAAGGCGACCGGGTTCCCGATCGCGAAGATCGCGGCCAAGCTCGCCCTCGGCTACCGCCTCGACGAGATCCCCAACGACATCACCCGGCTGACGCCCGCCTCGTTCGAGCCGACCATCGACTACGTCGTCGTGAAGATCCCGCGCTGGACGTTCGAGAAGTTCCCGCGGGCCGAGCGGACGCTGACCACGCAGATGAAGTCGGTCGGCGAGGCGATGGCCATCGGGCGCACGTTCAAGGAGGCCTTCCTCAAGGGCATGCGCTCGCTGGAGATCGGCCGCGGCGGTCTGCTGTTCGGCGGCGCGGCGGCGGGCGTCGAAGCGGAGCGGGGCGAGCTGCGGCGGCGGATCGTCACGCCGACGGACCGGCGCATGTGGGCCGTCTTCGAGGCGCTGGCGGCCGGCTGGTCCGTCGAGGAGCTGTACGAGGCGAGCCGCATCGACCGCTGGTTCCTGGCCCAGTTCGCCGGGATCGTCGAGTTGTCCCGCCGCGCCGCGGCGGCGGGACCGGAGGCGCTGTCCGCGGAGCTGCTGCGCGAGCTCAAGCGCGCCGGCTTCGGGGACGAGCAGATCGGGGTCGTCCTCGGCGTCGACGCCGAGGCGGTCGCCGCCCGGCGGGCCGCGGAGGGCCTGCGTCCGGTCTACAAGCGCATCGACACCTGCGCCGCCGAGTTCGAGTCGTTCACGCCGTACCTCTACGGCGCCTACGAGCTCGAATGCGAAGCCGAGCCGAACGGCCGCCCCAAGGTGGTCATCCTCGGCAGCGGCCCGAACCGCATCGGACAGGGGATCGAGTTCGACTACTGCTGTTGCCATGCCGCGTTCGCGCTCCGCGAGGAGGGCTACGAGACGGTCATGATCAACTGCAACCCGGAGACCGTGTCGACCGACTACGACACCGTCGACCGGCTCTACTTCGAGCCGCTGACCCAGGAGGACGTCCAGGCGGTCATCCGGCGCGAGCAGTCGGCGGGCGGCGAGGTCTCGTGCATCGTGCAGTTCGGCGGCCAGACGCCCCTGAAGCTCGCCCTCGGCCTGCAGTCGGCGGGCGTGGCGATCATCGGCACGCCGCCGGACTCGATCGACCTGGCGGAGGATCGCGAGCGGTTCGCCCGGCTCCTCGAAGAGCTGGGGATTCCCCAGGCGCCCCACGGCACCGCGACCTCCCGCGCGGAGGCGCGCGCGATCGCCGACCGGATCGGCTATCCGGTGCTCGTGCGGCCGTCGTACGTCCTCGGCGGCCGGGCGATGGCCATCGTCTACGACCCGGGCGAGCTCGACCGCTACGTGACCGAGGCGGTCGCCGCGTCGCCGCGGCGTCCCATCCTGGTCGACAAGTTCCTCGAGGACGCCTTCGAGATCGACGTGGACGCGGTCGCCGACCGCACCGGCGCCGTGGTGATCGGCGGCGTCATGGAGCACATCGAGGAGGCGGGCATCCACTCCGGCGACAGCTTCTGCGTAGTGCCGCCGTACCTGGTGCCGGAGCGGCATCTGGCCGTCATCCGCGACTACACGCGGCGGATCGCCCGGGCGCTCAAGGTGGTGGGCCTGCTGAACATCCAGTTCGCCGTCAAGGGCGAGACGGTCTATCTCATCGAGGTCAATCCCCGCGCGTCGCGGACCGTGCCCTATCTCTCGAAGGCGACCGGCGCGCCGCTTGCGAAGCTCGCGGCCCGGCTGATGGTGGGCAGGACGCTGGCCGAGCTCGGCCTGACCGCCGACCTCGACGTGTCCGGCGTCTTCGTCAAGGGGCCGGTCTTCCCGTTCGTCCGTTTCCCGGGCGTCGACACCCTGCTGGGGCCGGAGATGAAGTCGACCGGCGAGGTGATGGGGGGCGGCGAGACCTTCGGGACCGCCTTCGCCAAGGCCCAGCTCGCGGCCGGGCAGCGGTTGCCCGATCGCGGGCGGGCCTTCCTCAGCGTCAACGACGACGACAAGCGGAACGTCCTGCCGATCGCGCGCGATCTGGCCGGGCTCGGCTTCGAGCTGGTCGCGTCGCGGGGCACGGCCGCGTACCTGCGCGCCCACGGGCTCGACGTCGAAGTGGTCTGCAAGATCAACGAGGGGCGCCCGCACGTCGGCGACCGGCTGGTCGACCGGCAGGTGCACCTGATCGTCAACACCCCGCTCGGCCGCGAGTCGTACTTCGACGACCTGGCCATGCGGCGCCGCGCGATGCTCTACGGCATACCCTGCGTCACGACCCTGACCGGCGCCGCCGCCGCCGTCAGCGCCATCCGCGCGCTGCGGTCCGAGAAGCCCTCCGTCCGGCCGCTGCAGGAGTATCACGCCGCGGCCGATCCGGCCCCGCGGAGCTCCGCATAGCCGGTGCGGCAGCGCGGCCGGCGGAAGCAACCTCCGGCGAGGAAGCTGAACGTCGCCGAGGGGCGGGACGTGTTCTGACGGCCGTCGGTGTCCGACGAACCGGCTTGTCGGTCATTTCTTCAAAGGAACAGTGGCGTCTCCCGGACCGGCGAAGGCGCCGCTTGCTCCCCGACGGCGGCCCGGCGCGTTGAAACGATTTCTCGACGAGCGGAACGAATGAGCGTCGCCTGCGTGGAGACGTCGGTGCTGGTTGCGATTGCCTTCGCGGAAGCCGAACTGCGTGCGGTAAAGAACCGCGGCCGCGGTCAGCGCTCCCGGTTCCACGCCGCCGCCCGCGCCGCGAACACGCCGCGGTCGGCCGCCCACTCGCCGTAGCCGATGGCGCCGTGGTCGGTCAGGTACTCCACGCGCGCGTTGACGCAACGCCGCAGGGCGTCGTCGTCCGCGGCGACCGTGAAGCCGCCGTGCTCCACCGCCGGGTCGAGCGCGGTCACCACCAGCGCCCCGCCGGAAGCGGCGGCGGCGTCCCGGTTGCCGATCTCGCCGCGCGCGAACGCGTCGATGGCGCCGGCGGCGAGCGCCGCCACGTACGCTTCCTCGTCTTCGCCGAGATACTCCACCCGCGGCATGTCCGCGTCGGCGGGGATCAGCCGCGTGCGCCCCGCCAGCCCGGGCGAACTAGCCGCCGCGGTGATCGTGAACGCGCCGGCGCCGTCCGCGGTCACCGTCCCGTCCGGCGTCACGACCCGCACGCCGGCGGCGAGCGCCCCCTGCTCGTCGGTGAGACCGGCGAGCTGCAGCAGGCGTTCTTCGCCGGTGGTCCCCGCCACCGCGCCGACGAGGACGTCACGGGTCAGGTCGTCGTACGTGCCGAGGCGGCCGGCGTCCTCCGCGCGCACCAGCAGCGACTGCCGGAACCGGACGTGGCTCGACGTGAACGCCACGGCGCCGGCGCCGTCCGCGTCCCGGGTCCGGTCGCCGCGGATCGTGATGCCGCCGCCCGCCATGTCGAACCCCGGCGCGGCGGGCGCGAGCCAGATGTCGGACCACTCGCCGATCGGGATGCGGTCGAACGACAGGCCGGTGTCGTCCATCGCCTCGAGCGCCGTGAGCAGGTCGGCCTCGTAGCCGCGGTGTTCGCGGTACCCGCTCGATCCCGGCTCGCCGTCGGCGCTGAAGCTGACCGGCTCGAACCAGGCGAAGAAACCGTAGTTGACGGCGCGCTCGCCGGCGCAGACCGGCGCCGGGGCTTCCGCGCAGGCCGACAGCACGGCCGCGGCCGCCGCCGTGGCGGCAGTGCGGAACGCGAACGGCGATCGTCGGGAACGGTTCATGCCGGGTCGTCCTGCGCCGACCATGGTGACTTGTTTCCGACCTGCGATTGTCCGACCGTGGTCAACGTTTCCGCCGTCCGTGCGCGCGGCCGGCGTCAGATGCTCTCCACCCGTCCGACCGTGGTCAAGGGCTCACGCCGTCGTCTTGCGCCGACCATGGTGACACGTTCCGGCGCCCCTGCGCGCGGCCGGCGTCAGATGCTTCCACCTCGAACGCGGCGATGTTGCGGTCGGCCTCGCTGAACGCCACCCCGATCAGGTGCTCGCACAGACCATGGCGGCACGTTCCGCCGCCCGTGGCGCGCGCCCGGCGTCAGATTCTTTCCACCTCGAACGCGGCGATGTTGCGGTCGGCCTCGCTGAACACCACCCCGATCAGGTGGATGGGCCGGCCCAGGTGGCGGTACTTGTCCGCGTAGCGCTTCTGCCTGATCTGCGCCAGCGCGGCGCCGGCCCCGCCCCGGCGGTCCCGGACCGCCGCGGGCGCGTCGGCGCCGCGTGGCGGCCACGGCGCCGGCGAACCTGATGCTCCCTGGCGGCCCCGGACCGCCGCGGGCGCGTCGTCCCCGCGGGCCGCGGTGGCCGGGCCGGCGCCGGATTCCCCGGCCCGCGTCTTGAACTCGAACACGCACACGCCGCCGTCGTGGCGAACCGTGAGGTCCGGGCGCCCGTGGCTGGTGCTTTCCTCCGCGCTCACGTCCAGACCGGCCCCCGCGAGGTGCGCATAGAAGACGGCGGAGTAGTAGCCCTCGTAGCGGGCGACGTCGTTCTTCGCGTACCACTGATACGGCACGCTGGCGAAGAAGGCGCGGAACAGGCGCTCGACGCCGGCGAAGTCGTGTCCCGCCAGCAGCCGGCGCAGGCTGGAGCACGCCGTCCGGATCGACGCTTCCGGCGCCATGACCTCCAGCAGGCTCAGGTTCAGGCCACAGCGCACTTCGCGGTTCGGATAACCCAGCCGGTAGAGGCAGCCCGCCGCATCGCGCTCTTCGCCGCGTATCGTCAGGTAGCCGGTCTGGAACAGCAGGGCCTCGGTCTTGACGCGCCGTACGTCGAAAGCGGCGAGGTCGGCGTCGCCGACGACGAGGTTGTCGAGCGTGGCCGGATCGACCTTGCGTTCGATCAGCGTGCCCGGCAGGAAGGCCGGCGTGCCGGTCTCGAACCAGTACGGCTTGAACTCGCGGCTCCGGAAGAACAGCAGCATGCCGTAGGGGTTGTAGACGCTTTCCTTGCCTCGCCAGTTGTAGCCGTTGTACCAATCGCGGATCGCCTTCCGATCCAGGCCCTCGAGTTCCGGCGCGAACACGGTGTCCAGGTCCTCTTCCGTGTAGCCGCAGATGGCCGCGAACCGGCGATCCAGCGTGATGTCCGTGAGGTTGTTCAGGTCCGAGAAGATGCTCACCTTCGAGAACTTGCTCACCCCTGTGAAGAAGCTGAACCGGATCAGCGCGTCGCTGTCCTTGACCACGCCGTACGCGCCGCGCAGGAAGTCGCGGTTGTCCGCGGCCAGCGCCGGGTCGTCGAGCGCGCCGGTGATCGGGCGGTCGTACTCGTCCACCAGGATCACGACGCGCTGTCCGGTCCGGGCGTGCAGCGCATCGATCAGCCCGGCGAAGCGGCCCTCCGGCGTGGCGTGGTCCGAGACCACGCCGGCGGCGCGTTCGAGCCGGGCCATCTGGTCCGCGAAGTTCGCCTCCAGCAGGCCGGGCCGGTTGAAGCGGCCGGCGGCGAAGCTGAACCGCAGCACCGGATGGCGCACGGACCAGTCCCAGCGGTCGTGGATGGCGAGACCCCGGAACAGCGGCTCGTTGCCCTCGAACAGTTCCTTCAGCGTGTCCACGAGCAGACTCTTGCCGAAGCGCCGCGGGCGGGAGAGGAAGTAGTGGGCGCCCTCCGCGGCCATTTCGCGGACGTAGGCCGTCTTGTCGACGTAGTAGCAGTCTTCCTCGCGGATCCTGCGGAAAGTCTGGATGCCGGCGGGCAGCTTGCGCCGTTTCATCGGTCCGTCCCACCCGCCCGCGGCGTCATCCGCCGCGGGCGTGCGTGCGATTCCACGACCGGCAGGAGCGTCAGCGCGAGGCCGATCAGCGCCACGACCGCCCGGAGGCGTCCCGCCCACGCCGGCCGCGTCTCCACCGCCGCAAAGATCGGCGATGCCCCGAGCGCGAAGCGCGCGACGGCCGTCTCGACGCTCCGGGGGAGTCATGCTCCTCGCGCGGCTACGCCGCGCGCAGGAACTCCAGCAGCAGGCGCACCGTCTCTTCCGGCTGCTCCTGCTGCACCCAGTGGCCGGCGCCGTCGACGAAGTGGACGCCGCGCATGTCGGTGCAGGCGCTCTCCCGCATCCGCTCCAGCGCGCCCGGCCGCTGCCAGGCGCCCCAGTCGCTCGAACCGGCGACGAACAGCGACGGGACGTCGATGGTCCGGCCGGCGAAGGTGAGCGGCTCGTCGGCGATGACGCCGGAGCGGTACCACTGCAGGCCGCCCTGGAAGCCGTTGCGCTCGTACTCGACGGCGTAGACGCGCAGTTCGCGGTCCGGGAGCCAGCGGTTGGCGGCGACCTCGGCCGGCGTCGGCATCTCGCGGGCGACCGTCTCGGCCATGCCCAAGTCGAGGTCCATGATGTAGTAGGTGGGCATCTTCGCCACCTCGGCCGCGGTCCATCCCGCCAGCCGGTGGGGCCGGTTCTCCTCCCAGTCGGCGCTCTTGTGGTGGTAGTAGGCGCGCAGGAAGTCGTGGACCCCCTGCGGCGCCCGCCACATGTTCCCGTTCGCCTCGCGCGTGCGGTAGTAGCGCTGGTAGTGCTTGCGCGGGCGGGGCAGGCGGGCCATCTCCGCGTGGATGTCCGGGCCGGCCGGGGACGCCGCCGGCGGGCCGTCGTCTGCGGTGCCGAACGGGAACGACGGCGTGCCGCCGAACGGCGCGCTCATCAGGGCGACCGCGCGGAAGACGTCCGGCCGCGCCACCGCGGACCACGCGGCGATGGGCGAGCCGAAGTCGTGGCCGATCACCGCGTCGACCGCGCGGTACCCGAACGCCGAGACCAGGGCCAGCGCGTCGCGCACCGCGTTCAGCCGGCTGAACGGGCGCAGGCCGCCGTCGTAGTCGGCGCTCCAGCCGGTGGTGCGGCCGTAGCCGCGCTGATCGGGGGCGATGACGTGGTAGCCGGCGTCGGCCAGCGGCGCCATCACGTGCCGCCAGCTATAGGCGAGCTCCGGGAAACCGTGCAGCAGGAGCAGGGCCGGGCGTCCGCCGCTCTCGAAGCCGGCTTCCAGCACGTGCATGGTCAGACCGTTGACGCCGTGGACGAAGCGCGAGCGGACGCCGTCCGGCAGCCAGTCCGGGGCGTAGGGGCCGATCGCCTCCGCCTGCTCGGCCGGGGTCGGGACGCGCTGCGCCGGCGCGGTCCCCTGCCCCGCCGCCGCCGCCGCCGTGCGTGTCCCCGGCCCGGCCGGGGTGACCCCGGGCCGGGCCGGCGCGGCGCGCCCGGCCGCGCCGGCGGGCGCCTCCCGCAGGACCGCCGCGGACCCGAGGACCGCGCCGACGCCCGCCAGCGCCTGCCGCCGCGTGACGCGCCCCTGCCCGTCCGGCGCGCCTCCGCCTTCATCTCCGGCCCCGCGGTGCTTCTTCGACTCGGTCATTGCGCTTGTCTCCCCTTCGGCGACGGCCGGGACAGGCGTTGCGGGACCCGTCGGGGCCGGCGCCGGCCGGCGGCCGGAAAGCGTTCTCCAATCTCCGGCCGTTTTGCCTCCGCCATGTTCACCTGGATCGCGTCGCGGGATCACGTCGGAAGGTCCGACGTTTTGCCTCCGGCCGTTTGCCTCCGCCTCCGCTTTGGCGACGAGGAGGTTCGCCTCCGGCCGTTTTGCCTCTGCCTCCCTGTTCCCCGTCACCGCGACAGCTCTCCCCGTTCGAGGAGGCCGATCAACGCCTCGGCGCGCGCCAGCGGTCCTTCCTGCCGCAGCAGGTCCAGCCGGTCGAGCGCGCTCATGCCCAGGAACTGCGACAGGCCGTTGACGAGCGTCTCGTCCGGCAGCTCGTCGGGCGTCGGCTCCTGGCCCGGCGCGACGAACGAGAGCAACTGCATGAGCAGCGCCCGCTGCCCGCGGAGCGCGTCCCGGTCGCCGTCGGTCATCGGCTCCGGCAGCGCTTCGACTTCCGCCACCCGGTACGAACGGCTCCGGTCCTCGCGCCGGATCCGGAACTTCGTCAACCCGTTGAGGACGACGTTGTAGCGGCCGTCCGGCAGGCGCTCCACGTTCGTGATCATGCCCGCGCAACCGACGTCGTAGATCGGCGGGTTGCCGGCGTACTCGTCCTCGTACCCCGCGCGCAGCATGACCATGCCGATGATGCGGTCGCCCGCGAGCGCATCGGCCACCATCTCGCGGTACCGCGGCTCGAAGACGTGCAGCGGCCGGGACGCGCCCGGAAACAGCATGACGTCCTGCAACGGAAAGATCGGAATGGCCGGCGGCAGGGAGACGGCGGGCCCGGGCGCGGGCTGCGCCGCGGACGGCCCCGCTCCGGTCGCGGCGCAGAGCAGCAGGCCGCACAGGAGGAGTCCGGGCCGGCGACGCCGCCGCGAAGGGTTGCGAGTCATGGAGGTCCCCATCATACCGCCCGCCGGCGCCGGCCGGCGCGTCCGCCGGCGCCGTATTGCGCCGATCTGCGCATCGCCGTCGCTGCCGGTCGCCAGATGCGCGGCATGGCCGGGAACGCTCGTGCAGCACCGAGAGCTGGAGGTATTCCGGGTGGAAGTCGTGGCCCCATGCGACACGCAGTACGCCTCGGCGATCGCGAAGAGCGCCAGATCGACCTCTCCGAGAGGTATTCCGGGCGGAAGTCGTGGCCCCACGCAGTACGCCTCGGCGATCGCGAAGAGCGCCAGATCGACCTCTCCGAGCAGCGCCCGCCGGCCATCGTGCTGCGCGCGTCTTGGCGACCGGCCGGCGAAACGGGTATGATCTCCGCCATGAAGAAGATCGCGCGCATTCGACTGCTCGGAAACTGGACCCTGGTCGCGGCGTTGCTGCTGGCGGCCCCGGCCGCGGCGGCGGCGCAGACCGAGTTCCACTACCAGTACGGGAAGCTCAGCAACCCCTTCGCCCGGACCCGCCACTTCACGCACATCCTGACCGTGCAGCAGGCGTCGAGCTGGTCGCTCGGCGACAGCTTCGTCTTCATCGACTTCCTCGAGGACGGCGACGTCGACGGCTTCAACGACATGGAGTTCTACGGCGAGTGGTATCCGACGCTCAGCTTCGGCAAGCTGTCCGGCCGGACCGTGGGCGGCGGGGCGTTGCGGGACGTGGCGCTGATCGGCGGCCTCAACTTCGACGGCGACGCCAACGTCTTCAAGTGGCTGCCGGGCGCGCGGCTGTCCTGGGACGTGCCCGGCTTCTTCTTCTTCAACACCGACGTGACCGCCTTCATCGACGCCAGCAGCGGGACGCCCGCGCCGCGGACGAACGACAGCTTCATGTTCGACGTCAGTTGGGGGGCCGCGTTCGACCTCGGCAGCCAGTCGTTCTGGTTCACCGGCCACGCCGAGTACATCGGCGCCACGACCAACGAGTCCGGCCAGCGCGGCAAGGGCTGGATCCTGGCCCAGCCGCAGCTCGGGTGGGACGTCGGGAAGGCGATGTCCGGCAGTCCCAACCAGCTCTTCCTCGGCGTGGAGTACCAGTACTGGCGGAACAAGCTGGGCGTGGAAGACCACGACAACGTCGCGCAGTTGTGGGTGATGTGGCGTCTGTGACGCGCCCGCGCCCGTTGCGGAGCCTGAGATGAACCGAATCATCACGCAAGCACTCGACGATACGCCGGCCGTCGAAGACACCAAGTCGTCGACGATGAAGAGGGGGTTGCGCCTCGCGGTCCGGGGTTTCCTCGCGCTCGCGGCGCTGCTCACCGTCACCATCACGACGACCTCGGCCACGATGCTGTACAACTCCGCCGCCGCGCTACGCGACGAGGCGGAAGCGGCCGCCGTGCACCTGGCCGAGCTGCTGTCGGCGAGCTTCGCCGACATGGGCGAGATCTCGCTGGCCAACGTCGCCCGCACGCTCGACGCCACGCTCGACGACCAGATGACGGCGCAGGCCCGCATCGCCGCGCACCTGGTCGCCGCGGCGGAGGAGGCAGGGCAGGATCCGCCGCGCATCATCGAGACCCTCGACGCCATCGTCGAGAGCACGGTGCTCGACGAGTTCTGGATCACCGACAGCGTCGGCTTCTCGTACCTCACCAACGTCCGTGACGGGAACGGGGATCTGGTGCCCTTCCGGTTCGATCCCGATCCGGCGGTGCAGCCGCAGGCGTCGAAGTTCTACGTGCTGCTCGGTTCGGGCGCCGACGACGTCATCACGCAGCCGGCGCAGGTGCGGGAGATCGATCAGGAGGTGTACAAGTACGTCGGGGTCGGCGGCGTCGATCAGGAGCGGATCGTGCAGATCGGCAACGCGCTGGTCTTCGGCGAGCAGGAGATCCTGACCAACGTCTACGCCACGCAGCGCGCCGACGTCTCGGCCGTGGTCGAGGGGATCATCGGCCAGCAGATGCTGGTGCAGGCGACGCTGGTCGGCCACTTCGTGGCCGCGGCGGAGGAGGCCGGGTGGTCCGCGGAGGACGTCGACGACCGGCTGCGGCGCATCGCCGGCGCGACCGTCATCGGCGAGATCCGCGTCCTGGACCCGGACGGCGCCGTGGTCTACTCCAACCTGCTTCCGCCGCTCGCCGGCGGGTCCGCCGCGGGCGTGCCGCACGCCGACGCCCTCGCCCCGCTCCTCGACGGTTCGGAGCAGAGCGTGGAGCTGGCCACCGCGGCGCGCGCCTCGGACGGGGCCGTCTACAAGTACGTGGCGGTCGCCGGCGCGGGTTCGCCGCGCACCGTGCAGGTCGGCATTCCGATCGAGGGCAGCGCGGGCAACCTGCTCTACGCCGTCTACCAGCGCGAGGCGGACCTGCTGGTCCGCTCGCGCAACCTCGAGGCGCTCTGGGTCGTCAACCTCGACCGCGAACTGGCCGCCTCGGCGCCGCGGGCCGGGCAGGCCGGGGCCGAAACGGTGGTGGACGCCGCCGGCATCTTCGCGCGGCGGGCCGAAACGGTGGTGGCGCAGGCCATGGAGCAGGGACAGGTGGTCAGCGAGACCAGCCTCAGCCTGCTGTCGCCGGCCGACCGCGGCATCTGGGTCGCCTCGCCGATCATCAACGCCGGGGGCATCCCGATCGGCGGTCTGGCCCTCGCCGTCAGCCTCGACGACATCGCGAACACGGTGTGGGCCGAGGCGCGCATCACCACCCTCATCGCCGTCCTGCTGTTCGTGCTCACCGGCGCGGCGGCGTTCTGGGGCACGCGGTGGCTGACGCAGCCGATCGAGGCGATCGCCTCGGCGGCGCGGCAGGTGGAGATGGGCAAGCAGCCGGACGAGGGCCCGCTGGAGACGGTCATCCAGCGCACGGACGAGCTCGGCAGCCTCGCGCGGGTCTTCGAGGCGATGACGGTGCAGGTCTTCAACCGCGAAGAGCAGCTCGAGATGATGGTCTCGGCGCGCACCGAGGAGCTCCAGGAGAGCAACCGCAGCCTGCGCGTCGCCCAGCGGGCGCTGGAGCAGGACCTCGAGATGGCCAAGGTGGTGCAGGCCGCCCTGGTGCGGGACGGCGCCGTGGATCTGGGCGGCTTCGCGGCCTACGCGCGGATGACGCCGGCGCAGCAGGTGGGCGGAGACTTCGTCGACGTGCTCGAGCCGTCCGGCGGCAGGCTCTTCTTCACCGTGTGCGACGTCTCCGGCAAGGGGGTGGCGGCGGCGCTGTTCATGGCGGCGTCGCAGGGCGCGATCAACGCGGCGGCGTCGCAGAGCCAGAACGGCGACGTCGGCGCCATCGCCACCGAGGCCAACCGCCGGCTGTGCGCCGAGAACCCGACCGGTCTGTTCGTGACCGGCGTCCTCGGGTTCGTCGATCTGGAACGCGCCGTCATGCAGTACGTCTGCGCCGGCCACGAGCCCGCGTTCCTCGTCGCCGCCGACGATTCCCGGCGGCCGCTGCCGATGACCGGCGGCGTGGCGATGGGCGTGCTCGACGACTTCCAGTACGAGAGCCGCGAAGAGAAGCTGGATTCCGGCGACGCGCTCTTCCTCTACACCGACGGCCTGACCGACGCGGTGAACCTGAGCGGGGAGCTGTTCGGCAAGGAACGGCTCGAAGGGACGCTCGACGGGGCGTCGTCGCGCACCCCGGCGGAGATCGTGGACCACGTCTGGAGCGAGATCCTCGGCTATTCCGCGGGAGCGCCTGCCGCCGACGACATGACCTGCCTGGTCCTGCGCCGCCACCGGGGGTGAACCCGCGCGGGCTTTCCGGGCTTTTCGCGGGATGATCCGGAGTTTGCTACAGTACAGGGTCCCTCGAGCGGGCGCGTGAACTGCATGGCTGGCGAACTGGACGTGACGATTCCGGCCCGGCTGTCGGAGGTTCGCGAGCTGGCGGAGCGGGTGGAGGCGTTCGGGGAAGCCGGCGGCCTGCCCGACCCGAAGGTGTTCGTGGTCAATCTCGCGCTGGACGAGCTGATCAACAACACCGTCATGCACGGGCTCGAAGACATGGCCGACGCGAAGATCCGGATCCGGATGCGGGTCGAGGCGGATACGCTGGTGCTGGTGATGGAGGACAACGGCCAGCCGTTCGACCCGACGCAGGATACGAACGCGGACATCACGTCGTCGCTGGAGGAACGGGCCGTCGGGGGGTTGGGGCTGCACCTGGTGAAGAGCTTCGCCGACCGGCTTTCCTACGAGTTCGTGGACGGCCGCAACCGGCTGACCATCGAGCACGATCTCACGAAGGCGTCGGACTGACGCCTCCCCAACCGTCTTGCCGTCGGCGTCGACGGGGCGCGCAGGAGATTCGATGAACATCGAAGTAGCGGAAGAAAGGGACGGCGGGGCGCTGGTGCTGCTGCCGGTCGGGCGTCTCGACAGCGCGAACGCGCGTTCGTTCGAGTCGCTCGTGATGGAGCGTGTCGACGGCGGCGAAAAGCAGCTGGTCGTCGACTTCAGCCGCCTGAACTTCATCAGCAGCTCCGGGATGCGCGTCCTGCTGATGGCCGCCAAGAAGCTGCACGCGACCCAAGGCAAGCTGGTGCTGTGCGCCATGCCGGATCACATCCACGAGGTGTTCCGGATCAGCGGGTTCGATCAGATCATCCCGATCCGGGACACGCGCGGGTCGGCGCTGGCCGAGGCCTGACGGCGCGGCCGACGACGCCGCCCGCGCCGGCTCCGTGCCGGGATGCCTTGCCGGAGACGCCGGATCCGCGTCCGGCGGTCCTTGCCGGCTCGCGCCGGGAGACCTTGTGCGGACGGCGCGCCGTTGCTACAGTTGCACGTCCTTTCTGGAGAGTACGTTCGTGACGACGACGGATGAATTGCGCGTTTCGCTGTCGCCCAGGCTGTCCACGGTGCGTGGCCTGGCGCAGATGGTCGAGGAGTTCGGCGACGCCAACAAGATTCCCGACCGGCAGATCTACCTGATCAACCTGGCTCTCGACGAGTTGATCACCAACATCGTGAGTTACGGTCTGCGCGGGGTCGCCCAGCCGCGGATCGAGATCACCTTGCGGGTCAATGGAAAGTTGCTGACCCTGATCATGGAGGACAACGGCGGGAAGTTCGATCCCACGGAGAACACGAACCCGGATCTGTCCTCATCGGTCGACGAGCGGCCGGTCGGCGGCCTCGGGTTGCACTTGATCAAGACGTTCGCCGACCGCGTGCAGTACGAGTACGAGAACGGCAGGAACCTGTTGACGCTGGAACACGATCTCGCGCCGGAGACCGATTGACGGCTCGGCCGGGGCGACGAAAGGTGCATCGATGGACATCGAAGTGGCGGAAGAACGGAACGACGAAGTGCTGGTGCTGCTGCCCGTCGGACGGCTGGACAGCGGAAATGCCCGTTCGTTCGAGGCGGTCGTGATGGATCACGTCAGCGGCGGCGAGCGGCGCCTGGTCGTGGACTTCAGCCGTCTCGACTTCATCAGCAGCTCCGGCATGCGGGTGCTGCTCATCGCCGCCAAGGCGCTGAAGGCGGACGCGGGAAAGCTGGTCCTCTGCTCGATGAAGAACCACATCGAGGAGGTCTTCCGGATCAGCGGCTTCGACCGGATCATTCCGATCAAGGATTCCCGCGAATCGGCCCTCGCCGCCTCCGCCTGACGCGGATCACGTCTCGTAGGCCTTGATCACGTCGAGCATGGCCTGCTCCTCTTCGGCCCACGCCGTCTGAATCGCCCGCAGCGCGTCCGCGGCGGTCGGCGCCTGCCGGGCGAGCACCCGGTTTTGCGGCAGCAGCAGGCCCCGGGCGGCGGCGTGGTCGAGGAACTCGAACAGGTTGTCGTAGAAGCCGTCGATGTTGGCGAAGCAGCACGGTTTTTCGTGCAGCTCGAGCGGCCGTTGCGACCAGCACAGGGCTTCGAAGATCTCTTCCAGCGTTCCGAATCCGCCGGGCAGGGCGATGCAGCCCTGCGACAACTGCTGCATCAGATGCTTGCGCTGATGCATCGTGTCGACTTCGAAGAGACGGCTGAGCCCCTCGTGGGCGAGTTCCTGATACGAGAGCTGCCGGGGCACCACCCCGGTGACGAAGCCGCCGTTCGCCAGCACGGCGCTGGCCAGCACGCCCATCAGTCCGACCCGGGCGCCGCCGTACACCAGCCCGATCCCCTCGGCCGCCATCAGGCGGCCGAGGGCGTCGGCTTCGTCGATGTAGTGCTGCTCGCGCCCGAGGTTGCCCCCCAGGTACACGCAGACGTGCTTTCCGGTGGGCGGCCCGCCTTGCTCCGTCTGGCGCCCGCCCGCCTCTGACGCCACCACGGCGTCCGGTTGCTTGTCAGTCATCGTCCCGTTCCGGCATGAGCACGAACTCGGGGTAGGCGTCGATGCCGAGTTCGGCGAGGTCCTGTCCCATCTGCTCCACCTTGTGGGACACGCGCACGCCCAGCGTCCTGTCCAGCGCCATCCACACCAGCCACGCGGTCACGAACGCGAACACGCCGATCGAGACCACGCCGAGCAGTTGCACGCCGACGTTGGCGCCAGCCGCGATGGCGGTGGCCAGCGTGCCCCAGGCGCCGGCGAACAGGTGGGCGGGCACGGCCCCGACCACGTCGTCGACCTTCAGTTTCTCCAGCAGCTTGATGGCGGCGGTGCAGATGACGGCCCCGACCGCGCCGATCACCAGGGCCCAGTAATGACTCGTGATGTCCGGTCCGGCGGTGATCGAGACGAGCCCGGCGATGGCGCCGTTGAGGCCGGCGAGCAGGTCGATCCGCCCGAGGATCGGCCGCGAGACCGCGATGGCGGCGACCACTCCGGCCGCTCCCGCCAGATTGGTGTTGACCAGCACGTGGCTCATCGCGAGCACGTCGGAGGCGCTCCCCAGCGCGAGCTGCGACCCGCCGTTGAAGCCGAACCAGCCGAACCAGAGGATGAACACCCCCAGGGTCACCACCGGTATGTTGGAGGGGGGGGTGATGGTGACCGTGCCGTCCTTGCGGAACTTGTTGTGCCGCGGTCCCACGACGAGCGCGCCGGCGAGCGCGGCGGCGCCGCCGGTGCCGTGCACGATGGTCGATCCGGCGAAGTCCTGGAAGCCCATCTCGGCGAGCCAGCCGCCGCCCCACGTCCAGGCGCCGACGATCGGGTAGAGGAAGCCGGTCAGCACCAGGGTGAAGACGAAGAACGACCAGAGCTTGACCCGTTCGGCCAGCGCGCCCGAGACGATGGACGCGGCGGTCGCCACGAATACCATCTGGAAGAACCAGTCGGACATGACCGAGTAGTCGGTCGCGATCACCGCTTCCCGCGCGCCGTCGACGCCCGCCAGCAGCGCGACTTCGTCCGGCGACGGGCTGCGCAGCAGGCTGAACGATCCGATCACGCTGCCGACGTCGATGTACATCAGGTTGTAGCCGACGAGGTAGTAGGCGATGCCGGCTATCGCGTACAGGCCGATGTTCTTGAGGCAGATGACCGAGGCGTTCTTGGTGCGGACCGAGCCGGCCTCGAGCATCGTGAAGCCGGCCGCCATCCACATCACCAGCGCGCCCCACAAGAGAAACGAAAACGTGTTGAAGATGAAACGCAACTCGCCGCTCGACAACTCGGTCATCATCACCTCGGATGCAAGGGGACGGCTCGCGCCGCCGCCGGTGGCCGTGTCTCCGTCCACGCGGAGGGCGGAGGGCGCGCGCGGCCGTCAGCGGACCGGCGCGCAGACAGGATTGTAGCCTACGTGAGCGGCCATGATCAGATCGTGCAGCGCCAGACCCGCGCCGGACAGGCGCCGCAACCGGTCCGCGTGGTCGTCCGGACCGGGCGGCGCGGGCCACGGCCGGCGCACGCCGGCCGCGAGGTCGGCGGCCTGCCGCCGGGCGGCGCCGGAAGGACCCGGACCGAGCGCGACGGCGCCGAGCGTGTCGGACGCCGCCTCGGCCGCGCGGCAGAGGGACCGCGGCAGCCGCGGGTCGGCGACGAGCAGGTCCAGCGCCCGCGCGGGCCGGATTTCGACGCCGTGGCGGCGCCGGTAGGCGTCGAAGGCCTGGCAGATCCGCAGCAGGCTCGACCAGAAGTGGTCGGCCGGCTCCTCCTCGTCCCGCACGCCGTCGAGATGCGCCAGCAGCAGCGCGATCGTGAACTGCGCGCGCTCGACGAGACGCCCGAGCTGCAGGAAGCGCCAGCCGTCGTCGCGGTACAGGGTGGTGTCCGTCACCCCGGCGAACGTGTTCATCTCGTGCGCCAGCTCGGCATAGTAGCTCTCCGGGGCGGCCTTCCAGACGTCCTCGATCCGCCGCGCGCCGAGCCGCAGCCACGCCCGGTTCAGGCAGGTCCACATCTCGCCGCTGATGCAGTGGCGCATCTGGCGCGCGTTCTCCCGGGCGTTCGAGAAGCTGTTCCGGATCGACCCCGGGTTCGAGCGTTCGAAGGTGAGGTCGTCGGCCAGCGTGTAGGAATCGGCCAGGGTGTAGTCGTCGTCGCTCTCCGCGGCCCCGACGGCCGGGCCGGGCGGGCGCCGGTGCAGGGCGCCGTAGATCCGGAGCCAGCCGAAGTTGATCTCCCGCACCGGCCGGTCCACCAGCGCGCCGGTCTGCTCGCGCAGCAGGCGGCAGAAGTCCTCCGTCCGCTCGACGTGGCGGCCCAGCCAGTACAGCCCTTCCGCGCTGCGCGCCAGCATGTCAGGACTCCAGCACCCACACGTCCTTGCCGCCGCCGCCCTGGCTCGAATTGACCACGAGGCTTCCCTTCCGGAGGGCCACGCGGCAGAAGGCGCCCGGCACGATGCGCGTCTCCCGGCCCCGGAGCACGAAGGGCCGCAGATCCACGTGCCGCGGCTCCAGGCGGCCGTCGACGAGACAGGGCGCCCGCGAGAGCGACAGCACCGGCTGCGAGATGAAGTCGGCGGGGTCGGCCCGCAACTCGGCCGCGTAGGCCGCGCGCTCGGCCGGCGTGGCGTGGGGACCGACGAGCATGCCGTAGCCGCCCGCCTCCCCGACGCGCTTGACGACGAGGCGGTCGAGGTTGTCGAGCGTGTATTCGAGGTCCGCGGGCCGGCGGCAGATCCGGGTCGGCACGTTGGCGAGGAGCGGTTCTTCCCCCAGGTAGTAGCGGATCAGGTCCGGCACGTAGGGGTACACGCTCTTGTCGTCGGCCACCCCGGTGCCCGGCGCGTTGGCGAGCGTCACGTTGCCGAGCCGGTGCGCCTGCAGCAGGCCGGGCACGCCGAGAAGCGAATCGGGCCGGAAGACCCGCGGGTCGAGGAAGTCGTCGTCCACGCGCCGGTAGATCACGTCGACCCGCCGCAGACCCTCGGTGGTGCGCATGTAGACGAACCCGTTGCGCGTCAGCAGGTCGCGGCCCTCCACCAGCTCCGCGCCCAGCTCGCGCGCCAGGAACACGTGTTCGTAGAAGGCCGCGTTCCAGACGCCCGGCGTCAGCACCGCGATGCGCGGGTCGGGGCGGTTCGGCGGGGCGAGCTCGCGCAGCGTCGCCAGCAGCAGGTCGCCGTAGTGCTCCACCTCCCGCACCCGGCAGCGGCGGTAGAGCCGCCGCAGGCTCGACTTGACCGCCTTGCGGTTGGCGATCAGGTAGGAGACGCCGGACGGGACCCGCAGGTTGTCCTCCAGCACGGCGAAGCCGTCGTTCGTGCGCACGACGTCGCTGCCGCAGATCGCCACCCACGCGCCGTGCGGCGGGGAGACGCCGCGCATCTCGGCGCGGTACTGGGGGCAGCCGCGCACCATCTCCTCCGGAATCACGCCGTCGGCGAGGGCGCGCCCGTCCCCGTAGACGTCGGCCAGGAAGCGGTTCAGGGCGAGGACGCGCTGCCGCAGGCCCGCTTCGAGCTCCTCCCACTCGGCGGCCGGCAGGATGCGGGGCACGCAGTCGACGGGGATGATCCGTTCGTCCGCCTCGCCGTCGCCGTAGACCGTGAAGGTGATGCCCTCGTTGCGGAACGAGCGCGTCACCCGTTCCTGGATCTCGCCCAGCTCCGCGCCGGAGAACCCGGCCAGGGCGTCGCAGAGCAGCCGGCAGTGCGCCCGCGGCGCGCCGTCGGGCTGCAACACCTCGTCGTAGATTCCGGGGTCGAGCCGGTAGCTGCTGAAGTCCATGCGGCGCCTACCGGCGTTCGGGCGGCGTTTCTTCGCGCCCGGAACCGGCAGCTCCCTGCCACTCGTCGAGATGGGTGCGGTCGGAGAGCCTGACCTTCATGCGGTACGCGGCGCGCGCGATCGCGTGGGCGGCGACCGGCGCGGTGATCAGCAGGAAGATGACCGTCAGTCCGGCGATCGCCACGTCGGCCGTGTTTCCGAAGTGGACGGCCGCGCCGCCGAACACCAGGCCGACTCCGAGCGTGCCCGCCTTGGTGGAGGCGTGCATGCGGATGAACACGTCCGGCAGGCGCAGGACGCCCAGGCCGGCGACGAAGAGGAAGAACCCCCCGGCCACGAGGAGCACGGCGACGATCGGATCCGACCAGGGGAAGCCGCCCGCCATCAGCGTTCCGCCCCGCGCTCGCCGGCCGCCCGGTCCCGGTCGAGTTGTTCGGTCCGGCGCTCCGCGTACCACGCGAACGCGAGCGTCGCCAGAAACGCCACCAGCGCCAGCGCGACGGCGACGTCGAGCAGGTCGGGGTCGCCGTGCGCCACCGCCAGCAGGCCGACGACGGCGACCGCCAGCACGGTGATGAGGTCGACCGACACGACCCGGTCCGGCAGGGTGGGCCCCTTGATCAGGCGCGCGAACGAGAACCCCAGCCCCAGCACGATCAGCAGGGCCGTGGCGTCGATCGCCCAGGCGAGGATCCGCGAGTGCCCGGCCAGGTCCGTCATCCCATCCCCTCCCGCACCAGACGTTCGAAGCCGGTCTTGATCCTGCTGCGCGCCTCGTCCGGGTCGTTGACGAACATCTGGTGCACGTACAGCGTCTTCCGGTCGGGGCTGACGTCGAGACTCAGCGAGCCGGGCGTCAGCGAGATGAGGATGGCGAGCACCGTGATCTGCGCCGGGTCCACCAGATCCAGCGGCACCGCCACGATGGCCGGACGGGACCGCGGCGTCGGCGTGAGCACGTCCCACGCGACCTGGACGCTCGAGACGACGAGCTCGTACAGGAAATACGCTCCCAGCCGCGTCATCAGCAGCACCCGCCGGAAGTACGCCGTCCGCCCGTACAAGGGGCTCGCAATGCTCAGGACGGCGAACGCCAGCAGAAAACCCTGCAGGAGGTGGCCGAGGTCGAAGGTCCCGAACAACGCGCACCAGCCGGCCGCGAGCAGCAGGTTGAGCTGGAACAGGTTCACGGCGCGCCTCCTCCGCGTTCGGACGCCGCGGCGTCGGAGGCGGCCGGGCCGAGCACCGCTTCGACGTACGCCGCCGGTTCCATGAGTTCGGCGGCGGCCCGTTCCGCCAGCACGTAGAAGGGCCGGACCCAGAGCCCGATCGTCAGGGTCACCGCGGCCAGCGCGGCGATCGGTCCCAGCAGCAGCCGCCGGTCGGCGGCGGAAACCGGAGGCGGCGGCCCGGCCTCGTCCGGCCGCGCCTTCCAGAAGGCGTTGAGCCAGATCTTGGTCATCGAATAGACCGTCAGCAGGCCGACCAGCAGCGCCACGCCGGCGAGGAGGAACTCGCTGCTCTCCATCGACGCCCGGATCAGGAGCAGCTTCGCCCAGAAGCCGGACAGCGGCGGGAAGCCGGCCAGCGAGAACGCGGGCACGAAGAAGAGCGCGGCCAGCAGCGGCTGGTCCCGGTACAGGCCGCCCAGCGTCCGCAACTCGGTCGATCCGCCCAGCCGGCCGGCGGCGCCGGCGACGAAGAAGAGGTTCGCCTTCACGACGATGTGGTGGATCACGTAGAAGATCCCGCCCAGCAGTCCGAACGTCGTGAACAGCGCCAGGCCCAGGATCATGTATCCGATCTGGCTGATGATGTGGAACGAGAGGATGCGTCGCAACTCGTTCTGCGACGCGGCGCCGAGGACGCCGGTGACCATGGTCAGGCCCGCCGCCCACAGCAGCAGCTCGTGCGTGTAGCCGACGTCGTGGCGGAAAATCAAAGTGAAGACCCGAATCAGCGCGTACACGCCGACCTTGGTCAGCAGGCCCGAGAAGATCGCGGAAACCGCGGTCCGCGGCGTGTGGTAACTCGCCGGCAGCCAGAAGAAGAGCGGGAAGACCGCGGACTTCAATCCGAAGGCGACGAGGAACACCACCGCCACCACCGTCAGGAGCCCCTGGTTCTCGACTTCCTGCACCCGCAGGTGCAGGTCCGCCATGTTGAGCGTCCCGGTCAGCCCGTACAGCAGCCCGATCCCGCTCAGCAGCAACGAGGTCGCGATCAGGCTGAGGGCGGCGTAGCGCACGGCGCCGTCGAGTTGCGCGCGCGTGCCGCCGAGGACCAGCAGCGCGAACGACGCGATCAGCATCACCTCGAACCAGACGTACAGGTTGAAGACGTCGCCGGCGAGGAACGAGCCGCACACGCCGGCGAGCAGGGCATGCAGCAGCGGGTGCAGCGCCCGGGAGAGCGGGCCGTCGCGGACGTCGCCGCAGGCGTACACCGCCGTCGCCAGCCCGATCAGCGCGGTCACCGCGACCAGCGCCGCGCTCAGGTGGTCCGCGACCAGCGTGATCCCGAAGGGCGCCGGCCAGTCGCCGACCTGCGCCGCGACGACGCCCTCCCGCCATACGGCCGCCAGCAGGGCCGCGGCCGCGCCGGCCAGGGCCGCGGCCGCGGTCACGCTGATCCCCCTCCGAACCCGGTCGCCGCCGCGCGCGGCGAAGCCGAGGACGGCCGCCGCGAGGGGGATGACGATCGGACCGACCAGCAGCCAGCTCATTCGGCCGCACGCGGTCCGGTCTCCGAGGCCGCCGGCTCGGCGGCTCGCATCCGGTCCGTATCCACGGTCTCGAGCTCCTGGTACGTCCGGAACGCGAGGACCAGCACGAACGCGAGCAGGCTGAAGGAGATCACGATGGCGGTGAGCATCAGCGCCTGGGGCACGGCGTTCGCGATGCCGGGACCGGGCGCCGCCTCCCCCGCGGCGATGAGCGGCGTGCGTCCCCGCGTCAACCCGCCGCTGGCGAAGATCAGCAGGTTCGCGGCGTGCGACAGCAGCGTCAACCCGAAGATGAAGCGCACGAAGTTCCGCTGGAGCATCAGATAGACGCTCGCCGCCATCAGCACGCCGACCAGCACGGCGACGATCGGTTCCATCGGCGTCTTTCCGCGGCCGCGACCGCTACTGCTCCTTGCTGCCGAGCACGAAGGTGAGCACCACGCCCACGACGACCAGGTAGACCCCGACGTCGAAGACGATCGGCGTGCCGATCTTCACCCCGCCGACCGTCCACCACCAGCCGGTCAGGAACGGCGCGCCGGCCACGACCGGACCGACGAGCCCCGACGCGATCGCCGTCGCCAGGCCGGCCGCCGCGACGTTGCCGGGATCGGTGCGCAACATCCGGCGAACCGCCGCCGGGCCGGAGACGAACGCGAGCAGGCTGAACGCGATGGACGCCACCAGGCCGCCGACGAAGCCGCCGCCCGAATGATCGTGGCCGCGCAGCAGCAGGAACACGGAGAAGACCAGGATCAGCGCCACCAGCCGGCGCGTGGCTTCGCGCAGGATCAGGGTGTTCATGGGGCCGTCCCGCCGGATCCGTCCGCGCGCCCGGCGCCGGGAGGCGCGCCGCCTTCCCGCCGGGGCGCACCCGGCAGCAGCAGCGCGAAGACGGCGGCGCCGGCGATCGCTAGCACCGTGATTTCGCCCAGGGTGTCGAGCGCCCGGAAATCGACCAGGATCACGTTGACGACGTTCCGGCCCTGCGCACCCGGCACGGCCGTGCGCTCGAAGTACTCCCGCAGGGCCGGTTGGGGCGGGGACTCGGTCACGGCGAGCAGGGCCAGCGTGATGCTCACCCCGACCGTGACGGCGACGGCGCCGTCGCGCATCTGCGTCCGGACCGAGGGCCAGATCTCGTTCTTGAAGCCCGGGAGCTTGAGCAGCACGATGGCGACGATCACCGTCACGAGCGTCTCGACGATCAACTGGGTCATCGCCACGTCCAGCGCGCCGAACACCAGGAAGATCAGCGCGGTGGAAATGCCGACCACGCCGAGCGCGCAGATCGCGAGCAGCCGGGATCGGGTGCGGATCGTCACAAGCGCCGACGCGGTCACCAGCGCGGCGATCGACCAGTCGAGGAACGTCGCCTCCGGCAGGCGGACCGGCCAGACGACGGCGTCCCTGGCCCACAGCGTCACCGCCAGGCTCGATCCGAGGGTGGCGAACACGATCAGCAGGTAACGCCGCTGGATGCCGGACTGCAACAGGCGGGTCTGCCGGTCGGCCAGCGCCGCGATCCCGCGCATGGCGGCGTCGTACGCCCGGTCGCCGGTCACCGGAACGATCCGCGCGAGACGGGCGAGGGCCCGGGCCGCCGCCGCCCGCTTCCAGAACACGAGGGCCGCCGCGGTCAGCGTCGCGAGGCTCAGGGCGAGCGCGTCGCCGGTGCTGTGCCAGGGAACGTGATCGAGCCGCGGGCGATACCCCGACACGGCCGCTTCCGCGGGCAGGAGCAGCCTCGTGAAGACGAACCCCGGCGCCAGCCCCCAGGCGAGGCCGAGCGCGCCGAGCGCCGCGGGGCCGCACCAGAGCGCCCAGCGCCCCTCGCGCACGGGCCGGGGAAAGGCCGGACGCCGGGCGAGGAACGGCTTGATCGAGAGCGCCATCGCCACCGCCGCGACCGGCGCCGCGGCCAGGAACGCGGCCCACGGCAGCCAGGCGTCCGCGTCGGGACGCAGGGCCGCGGAATAGAGGAGTTCCTTGCCGAGGAAGCCGATGGAAGGCGGCGCGCCGGCCATGGAGACGGACGCGGCCACGGCCGCCGCGAACGTGACCGGCATGGCCGTCGCGAGGCCGCCGAGGGCGGTCAGGTCGCGCGTGCCGGTCGACTTCTCGATCGTGCCCGCGACCAGGAACAGGGCCGCCTTGTACAGCGCGTGCGCCACCAGGAACGCGAGCGCGGCGCGGATCCCCGGCCACGGCGCGCCGGGTTCGGCAGGCGGCGGGAAACCCAGGAACAGGACGCAGACGCCGAGCGCCATCACCGTGGTCCAGGCCAGCACCTGCTTCAGGTCGGTCTTGCCCAGCGCCACGAACGCCGAGTACACCGCGGTCACCGCTCCCGCGGCGGTCAGGGTCTCCGTCCAGAGCGCGGTCCCGCCCAGCACGGGCGTCAGGCGCGCCAGCAGGAACACGCCCGCCTTGACCATCGTCGCCGAGTGCAGGAAAGCCGAGACGGGCGTCGGCGCGGCCATCGCGTTCGGCAGCCAGAAGTGGAACGGAAACTGCGCCGACTTGGTGAACGCGCCGAGCAGGATCAGGACGACGATCGCCGCGTACCGCGGGTGGCCGGCCAGTTCCGGCGGGTGCGCCAGCATCTCGCGGAGGCTGAAGGTGCCGGCGGCCTGGCCCAGGAGGACGAAGCCCGCGAGCATCGCCAGTGCTCCCGCGCCGGTGACCAGCAGCCCCTGCAGCGCGGCGCGCCGGGCGGCCGCGTTCTCGTGCGAGTACCCGATGAGGAGGAACGAGGTGAGGGTGGTCAGTTCCCAGAAGACGAACAGCGCAACGAGGTTGTCCGCCGCCACCACGCCGAGCATCGCCAGCATGAAGCCGGCGAGGAACACCGTGAACCTCCCGCGTTGCGGGTAGCCCCGCATGTACTCGCCGGCGAAGAGCAGGATGAACGTGCCGATCCCGGTGATCAGCAGCGCGAAGAGCAGGCCGAGGCCGTCGACCGCGAAATCGAGGTCGACGCCCTGCTCGGGCAGCCAGGGCAGTTCCCGGACGAGGGTCTCCCCCCGGGAGACCGCGGGAACCATCGTGCAGAACCACACGAAGAGCGCCGCCGGCAGGACGGGCGCGAGGCGCAGGGGGAGCGGGTTCCCCGCGCTGGGTCCGCGGCCTCCGGTCATCGGCGCCTGCTCATCGTCGATCCCCGGCGCGCGCGGCATGCCGCCCGCCCGGCGCCTGCGATTGTAGTAGATTGCGCCGCGCCGACTGCGCGCGAAGGCGACGGTCCGTATCGGCGCTCGCGGACCGCCTTCGTCCCGGTGCGGAATCCGGACCGGCCGCCGGTGCCGGAGACCGTGCGGGCCCGCGACGGTTCAGCGCCGGCCGCGGGGCGGCGCGGAGGTCAGTCCGCTCCCCGCACCCGCCCGAGGCCGACCCCGGCGCCGACGCCCACCAGGACGACCAGTCCGCCCAGGACCGTCAGCGGAACCGCCGCGCGGCGGGCGACGTCGGCGAATTCCTCGTCCACGAACCGGAAGTCCGGCCGGTCGGGCAGGACGCCGGCGGTCATCCGCTCGCCGGCGAGGATCGCCGGCACGAAGAACTGCTGCCACTGCGCGGCGAACGCGCGTACCTGCGACTGGAAGCGGGCGAAGCGCGCGTCTCCCGTTCCCGCGGCGTCGAGGAGCACCTCCTGCGCCAGGAGGGTCGGCGAAAGGAAGCGGTAGCGGCGCACCAGGGCGAGCTGTTCGGCGCGGCGCGCGTCGTGCGCCGCCGCCACCTCTTCCACGCGCCGGTTCACGGCGTCCGTGGCCGCCCAGGCCAGCGCGCCCAGTCCGGGCTCTTCGGCCACTACGCCGCCGGCCATTTCCGGGTGGTCCTCCAGGTACCGGGCGAGCAGTTCGCTGCGGCGGTTCACGGCGTCGTTCGACGCCTCGCGCTGGGCGGTGATCATCTCCACGCGGGACGGCAGCGGGTGCAGCAGCCCCGCCGCGATGTTGACGGCGGCCGGCAGCACCACCACCAGGACGAGCCACGCGCCCACCAGGACCGTGGCGTTCCAGGCGGACGACCGCCGCAGGCTGTTCACCCACGCCGCGAGCGCGAACCAGAACAGCCCGTACAACGTCACCGTCGCGCACCAGAGGAAGACCCTGCCGGACGAACGGAAGCCCCCCGTGGCCAGGATGCCGAGCAGCGAGACTCCCGCGGCCAGCCCCACCACGAGGAACGCGCGGAACGCCAGCTTCGCGCCCACCACGCGGCGGGCCGATACGGGTTGCGACAGCGTCAGGGCCAGCGTCCCCTGCTCGCGCTCCTCCGAAAGGACGTTGAAGCCGAGGGCGAGGACGAGCAGCGGCAGCAGGTACGTCACCACGAAGGCGAGGTCGAACCGGCCCACCATGAGGTTGAGCGGGTTCTCGACTTCCCCGTTCTGCTGGAAGGACGATTCGTTGGTGTAGATGCTCACGTCGTAGTAGGACGGCAGCAGGTCGCTCTGACCGACGGCCAGGGCGGCTAGGGGGCCCGGCTCGAGGACCGCGACGTGGGCGCCGCGGGCGCCGCCCATCACGTTGGGGGCGCGCGGGTCGCGGAAGGGCGAGGACGGCCGTCCTCCGTTCGCGATGTCGGCCAGCTCCTGCCGCAGGGCGCGGGTGCGCTCCGCGTTGCCGGCCCGCGCGGTCTCCACCGCCCGCTCCTGGAAGCGCTCCCAGGCCATGCCGTTGGCCAGCGCATGGACGAAGAAGAGGGCGAAGACCGCGAGCACGATCCGTAGCGCCCGGTCGGCCGCGAGCAGACGGCGTTCGTTCCGCAGGACGGTGCGCAGGGTCACGGCTACGCCACCTCCGCGCGCCGCACGCCGGCCGCCGCGGCCAGGACCGCCCCGGCCAGCCAGGCCGCCAGCACCAGAAGCGACAGGATCCGGTTGTTCAGGACCCAGCCCAGCGTCGGGGCGTCGTACCGCAGGGGCGGCGTCTGCGCCCACAGGTCCGGCCCGGCCGTGTACAGCTCGCCGGTGCGGGAGTTCTCCGCCAGATCGCCGTTCATCCGCCGCATCAGGTCCCTGCGGTAGGTCTCCGCGGCGGTCGCGAAGTGCCGGTGCTGCTCGACGTCGGTGCCCGCCAGCCCCATCGAGAGCGCGCGGACCGCGAGCAGCGGCGCCGCCGCCGCGAGCGCCTCGTGCACCAGGCCCTGGCGTTCGAACGAGTCCCACAAGGCGCCGTAGTTGCGGTCGAAGATCCGGTTCCCGAACTCTTCGCTCTCCTGGAGATAGATTCCCACTTCGTTCACCGGCAGATCCTCCACCCGTTCCACGCCGTGCTGCGCGAGGAGGCGGCCGGTCAACGCCGCCCGGTCCGGACGCTCGATGCCCTCCACGCCGGCGGCCATCTCCTGCTGCAGGGTCCGGGCGAACTCGAGCGCGGACGGCGTCGGATGGATCCACCGGGACAGGTCCACGGCGGCGCGCGGCGCCACCAGTCCGTTCACCACCCACACCGCCAGCAGGACGACCAGCGCGTTGCGCGCCGAGCGGACCCGCGCCGACACGGCCAGGGACAGCCCCACGAAGGCGGCGAAGTAGGCCAGATAGATGCCCGCCAGCACCGCGCCCCGCGCCGCCGCGGACGCCGCCGGCCCCGGGCTCCCGACGACCAGGGCCGCCGCGCCCGCTACCGCCGCCGGCACCAGCAGCAGCGCCAGCGCGCCCGCGACGCCCAGGGCCTTGCCCAGGGCCAGGTCGTTCCGGCCGACGCCCGTGGCCAGGAGCTGGCGCAGGGTGCCTTGTTCCCGCTCGCCGGCCAGCGCGCCGAACGTCAGCAGGATGATGAGCAGCGGCACCAGGTGTTGCAGGACCTGGGCCGCCGTCAGTGCGCCGATGCGCTGGGCGGCCGTCGCGTCCTGGGCCGGGCGCAGGAAGAAGTCGTTCTGCCGGTGCGCTTCCAGCCACACCGACGTGCCCGTGTAGGGATCGACGCCCTCGTCGACGAAGGAAAGCGCCAGGCGGGGCTTGAACGCATAGACGCCGTAGTGGGCCGCCGAGTGGGGATTCTTCTCGCCCTGCGATTCCCAGTGCTCGCGGGCGGTGTCCTGCGCGGCCGCGAGCTCCGCCTGCGACCGGCGCGCCTGGACCCAGCCGTGTCCCAGCGAGACCAGCAGAAGCGCGCCCACCAGCGCCGCGCACCAGCGGAAGCGGCCGTCCCGAACCACGTCGGTGAACTCCTTGCGGGCGATGTGCTTGATCATGGGTGGCTCCGGCTCTGCGCCATCGGGCGCGGACTCTGCTCCTATTCGTGCATGTGCTCCAGGTAGATGCGCTCGAGATCGGCGTGGCCGATCTCGTCCGTGCTCATCTCCGTGACCAGGCGCCCGTGCCGCATGATGCCGACGCGCGTGCCGGTCTCCTTGGCGCGGAACAGGTCGTGCGTCGCCATGAGCACCGCGACGCCGTGGTCCCTGAGTTTCCCGAGCAGCTCGGAGAACTCGTTGGAGGCCTGCGGATCGAGGCCGGACGTCGGCTCGTCGAGCAGCAGCGCGTCGGCCTCCTTGGCGATGGCTATGGCGATGCCGACCTTCTGGCGCATGCCCTTGGAGTACTCGGACACGCGGCGACGGACCGCGGCGGGCGGCAGGCCCGCGCCGACCAGGACGTCGGTGAGCCGCGCCGGGGCCAGCGATCCCCGCCCGCCCAGCGCGGCGAAGTACTCCAGGTTCTCCAGGCCGCTGAGGTTGCGGTACAGCATCACCTGCTCGGGAACGTAGGCCAGGCGCCGCTTGGACTCCAGGGGCTCGGTGGCGACGTCGAGTCCCGTCACGCGCACGCTCCCGGCCGTCGGCTCGACGAACCCCAGGAACAGGTGGATGGTGGTCGTCTTGCCGGCGCCGTTCGGGCCCAGCAGACAGTAGATCTCCGCGGGTCCGACGCGCAGATCGAGGTCGGCGACGGCCTCCACTTCGCCATACCGCTTGCGTAGCGCCCGCGCTTCGAGAACGGGTGTCGACGCGTCCGCCGCGGACGCGGACGGGGCGTCGGTCGGCACGACTTCGCTCATGGAACTCGAACAGGGCCCTGGCGGATCGCCAGTGGCTCCGCCCTCCGGGGAAACGAGAAAAACGCCGGCGCGCCGGCGGCGCGTCGAACCACGGAACCGGGGAACTGCGGAATCGACGGGTGGTCAGGCGGGCGGCGCCCGGGAGCCGCAACCCTCGATCTCCGCGTCGCGGGCGCAGGCCTGCGCCCGCGCATGGGGGCTGCCGCCGGCCGCCGGATCGGGGTCGCCGTGGACGCTCGGGGCGATGAGCGGCGAACCGTGGACGTGGCACGGAACGCACGTGTCGCCGCGTCCGTCCGCCGCGTCGTGGGAATGCGGCGCGGCCGCGAGAGCCAGCAGCGCGAGCGCGACGATCGCGCCCCACCGCAAGAGCATCGGCCGGCCGGCACGCATGGTTACCTTCTAGCGCGTTCGCGTGGGCCTGTCAAGGGCGGCGGCGCGGGTGGGTGCGCGTCGGATTTGCGCCGATCGAGGCCGGCTCGAGCGCGCCCGGGCGCCGTCGGTCCGTCTCCGGCGCCCCACCGCCGGGCGGTCCGGCATCCCCGCGGTCCGGCCCGCCCCGTCCCCCCGGACGGACGATCCGGGGCACATCCTGCGCCGCGCCCGGGAAGAACGCCGCGTCCTCCAGCCCCAGCACCGGCACCACCAGCGCCCGGTCCAGATAGTCGTTGCGCATCTCGCACGACGTCTCGGAGATCAGGGTGCAGCCGTGGCACGCGGCGCCGTGCAGCCACCGCCGTTCCATGCTTTCGCCCGGCGCGTGCTGTGCGCACAGGGGGTCGTTGGAGCAGAGCGCGCCGGCGCGCAGCGCGTCCGCGAGATGGTCTTCGACGTGCCGGGCCTGCTGCACGAGGCCGCCGAGCGTGCCCTCGGCGTCGGGAGTCCCCGTGTGGAGGAGAATGCCGAAGCGGCCGCCGTCCGGTTCGTGCTCGGCGTAGACCCGCTCGCGGATGGAGCTGGCCGGATAGCCGCAGCGCATCGCCAGCGACTGGATCAGCAGGTGCGACAGCGTATGCAGCAGGACGTACGGTCCGCCCGGAAACGGCCGCGGCGGCCGGCCGCGCGGCGTCCCGCGGTTCTCGGCCCAGGCGGCGTGGCCGCGGGCGAGGTCGGCGAGGCGGCGCACCACCGCCGGCCGTCCCGCCCAGGCGGCCACCGCGTCCGCGCGCAACTGCACGAACACGCCCTCGCCGCGGTTCTCGACGGCGGGAAACCACTCCGGTTCGAGCGCGATGGCCGCCCGCTCGACGTCGGTGTCGTATTCGCCGTGGATGTCCGGCGTCTCCGCTTCGAAGCGGGTGAACCCGACGAGGGCCTGCACTTCCCGCAGCCGATGGAGCTGCATGACCGACGCGACCCCGTCGGTGCGCGCGGTCCTGCGCCACGCGCCGGCGGGCAGGCGCCGGGCGTGGAAGTCGGGATCGACGGGCGCCTCGTCGCCGAAACCCTCGGGGACGGCGAGCAGCGCGTCGAGCTCGACCTGCTTCACCGGCCGGTCGCCGCCCTTCCCGCGCCGGCGCTCGTCGATCGCCTCCAGGACCTCGCGGTCGTCGAACGGGTCGAGCGCCGCCGCGACCGCCGGCTTCTTCTTCATGAAGGCGAGGCCGGCCGCGTCTTCCACGATCTGCAGGTCGTCCCAGAGCGCGCCGACGGCGCGGGCGACGGCGGCGCCGTGGTCGGGCAGCGACAGCACGCTGACCACCTGCGGGAACCAGGCGTTCGACGCGGTGCGGATGAGCAGGCGGCTCGGCTGGTTGCAGTCTTCGTGCGCGTCGCGGCCGAGCCAGGGGCGGGCGCCGCGGCAGGTGTCGAGCGGATTCCGGTTGAGCTCGGCGGCCTCGTAGAGCGGCCGCGACTTTCCGCATTCGCACCGCACGTGCAGGTCCGCGAGGTCGCCCGTCGTGCCGCGCTCGTCCAGCCACAACTGCCGCCGGCAGGGGGAGCCGGGGCCGTGGACGAAACCCCGCCAGTCGAGGTCGTCGACGTGCCCCCGCGGGCAGGCGCGCACGAAGCGGGTGGGCACCACCGGCCGGCGCTCGAAGCGTCCCCGTTCGTCCAGCGCCCGGCGATGCGCGAGCCGCCGCGAACGGTCGCGCGGCGGGCCGCCCGACTGCCCGCCGCCGTCCTCCTGCACGACGAACCACTCGGGGAACCGCCACGCGCCGATGCCTCGCGGGGCAGCCCAGGGTTCGTCCGGGCTCGGCGGCGGCGCGTGGAGCCGGGGCGCGGGCACGCCGGTCATGCTCCGCAGCTTGTGCGCGAGCCGGGGCTCGACCACTTCGTCGAGCCCCGGCGGCCAGGTGTCGAGGCCGCCGACGATGGCGGAGTGCCGGGGCAGATCGATCAGCGCGCCCGGACCGTAGGTCGTGATCACCTGGCTCTGGCGCAGCCGGCCGTGGGGCCGGCGGGTCATGGTGCCGCGTCCCGGCCGGTCGGCTCCCGGATGCGCAGGTCGACCTCCGGCTCGACGTCGCGCAGCGACCGGTTCGCGCGGAACCGGCGGTGGTGTTCCGATTCGAACGCGGTGTCGAGCATCTCGCGCAGCAGCGGCCGGCCCTCCGTCTTCTCGTGCCGCTGGTACTTCACGGCGACGTTGCCGGCGTGGTAGTCGTCCACCACCGCGCGCCAGGAATCGAGCAGCGCGGCGACGCGGGCGCGCACGGCGCGGAGCCGCTCGGGACGCTCGCCGCCGTCGGCGAACGGCTGCCGTTCGACCCGTTCCCCGAACGAGGCGAGCAGCCGCTCCTCCAGCCGGGCGCGCACTTCCGCCAGGCGTTCGGCGCCTTCCGGGGGCGTCAGCGCCGGCTCGGCGTGCCGGGCCAGCCCCACCAGCGCGCCGGCGAGGCCGCGATCGAGGGCGCGGGCCGAGAACGGCGTCACGCTCGACACTTCCACCGAGCGGTAGAAGGTCTCGTGGTAGTGCCGGAACCGCTCGTAGTGCGAGCGGTCGCGCGGCTTGTGGACGTTCAGCAGCGTCACCACCAGGCCCGGACGCCGCTCGTCGCGTCCCACCCGGCTCGTCGCCTGGATGTACTCGGCGTGCGTCTTCGGCTGGCTCAGCACCACCATCAGGCCGAGCCGCGGCACGTCGAGGCCGACGGAGATCATGTTGGTGGCGATCGCGCAGTCCACGCGGTCGGTCTCGTGGAAGGCGCGCTCCAGCCGCCGCCGCGCGGCGGCCACCCGGTCGGTCGTCACCCGCGACGTCAGCTCCACCACGTCCGAGAACGTCCGGCGGTCGCGGAACAGGCCGTGCGGCTCGCCGACGCGCCGGCGCTGGCCGTACTGCCGGACGGTGTTGCGGACCTCCTCCTCCAGGATGCGCCGCGCCCCGCCCAGTTCGCGCAGGCTGTTGAAGTAGCCGAGCACGGTCATGTACGGGTCGGCGGGGTTGTCGCGGTTCCCGTGCCCGCCGGCGTCTCGGTAGGCCCGCTCGGCCGCGCCCAGCAGCGCCAGCCAGACGCGGCGCATCAGCACCTTGGGGTTGCGCCCCGGCGCCGCGACGCCGAGATAGCGCCGGCCCGGCACGCGGTCCACGGGCCGGGTGCGCGCGAAGAAAGAATCGCGGCGGTTGGGGCCGGGAGGCGGGAAGACCCGCGTGTCGGACCGCGCGAACAGCGCCTGGATCTGGTCCCCGGCCTGGCGCGCGGTGGCCGTCGACGCCACGATCTTCGGCCGCACCGGCCGGCCGTCCTCGGCCGCGCGCACGCACAGGGCGTCGAGCGCCGACTCGTACAGGCCGACCATCGTGCCCAGCGGCCCCGAGATCAGGTGCAACTCGTCCTGGATGACGAGGTCCGGCGGCGGCAGCGGACGTTCCAGGCGCTCGCCCGTCCGCGGTTCCGCCGCGCCGTGGAAGCCGGCCGCGCTGCAGCGGTCCGCGCCGCCGAGCAGCGCGCCGGCGCGCGCCTCCCACGGCAGCGCGGCGAACTTGTCCACCGTCGCGATCAGGAACGCGGGCAGACGGCGGTAGATCGGCTCGTCCACGGCCAGGACGGGCAGGGGGCGGCCGCCGCTGAAGTCGCATTCGAAGTTCGCGCAGACGACGCGCAACTCCCGTGGCCGGTCGTCGTCCGGCAGCAGGGTGAACGAGTCGGCGTCGAAGCGGGTCCCGCACCAGGGGCAGTTCTCGAGGGGGATGGGCGCAGGCCGCCCGCCGGGGTCCGCCTTGAACCGCCGGGTCTTCGCGCGCGCCGAATCCGGCGAGTCGCCGCCCTTGCGGCCCAGGACGTTGGGCGTCGCCGCCCGGCCGACCCACAGGCCGATCTCGAACGGCCACGTGCCGTATCGCGCGGCGTCGGCGGCGCGCTCCAGCTCCAGCGCGCAGACCAGACCGGCCGCGCGCGCGAGCTGGTCGAGGGTGAGCAGCCGCAGCGTGTAGCGCATGACGACGCAGACGCCGGCGCCCTGCCGCCCGTCCCGCCCGGGATTGCGCAGTCTCCGCAGCACCATCGCAAGCGCCGCCAGACCGAGGTACGCCTCGGTCTTGCCGCCCCCGGTCGGGAAGAAGAGCAGGTCCACGGTCTCGCGGTCCGCGTCGAGCGGATCCGCCAGGCCGGGGACGTTCAGCAGGAGGAAGGCGAGCTGGAAGGCGCGCCAGCGGGGCGGCTCGTCGGCGAACCGCGCCGGGAGCCGCCGCCGCAGGGCGTGCGCCACCGCGCGGTTCGCCACGCGGAAGGCGTCGAGCACGTCGGCGTCCGCGGCCAGCACGTCGATGCCGCGCTCCATGCGGTCCGCGGCGGCCCCGGCCCGGCGCAGCAGCTCCGCCGCGGTCTCGCGCCGGGCATCCGGCGCCGCGCCCGTCGCGTCGGTCGCCAGGGCAGGCTGGACGGCGGTCGGCAGGTCCTCGCGCCGGGCGTCCGGCGGCGCGCCCGCCGCCGCGGGCCGGGATTCGATCCAGGCGCGGTACCGCGCCACCAGGGGCCGGAGCGCGGCCTCGGCGGCGCGCCCGTCCGGCAGCGCCCCCAGCGCGCCCATCGACAGCTCGGCGCCGGGCACCGGAGCGGTCGTCGTCCGTTCGACGTCGGCGCCGGGGATCCACGCCGTGCGCAGCGTCCGGCAGGCGCCGTCCGCGACCTCCCAGTCCGCCGCCACGCCGTGGCCGGCCGCGTACTCGGGAGCGTCGGCGTAGTGGAGGTCGGCCACCCGGTCGTCCCAGTCCACCGCCCGCGCCCCGCGCGGGTCGGGCCGGGGCACGAACGGCCGCCCGCCGCGGACCTCGATCTCGGCCTGGAAGGCGTAGGCGCGGTCCGGTTCCCGGTCGTCCGGCGCGCGCCGGTTCACCAGAAAGACCGACACCGACCGCGTCCCCGCCGGAATGCCGGCGAGCCCGCCGGTGTCCAGCGGCCGCTCGTCCACGTGCAGCGCGAGGCCGCCGGAGTCCGGCACGTCGCGCTCGCCGCTTCGAGGCGCGCCGCCGCGCGACAGCGCCACCCGCGTCGTCCGCTCGTGCGCCCGCCGCCGCCAGACCGATTCCGCCTTCCCGCCGGCGCCCTCGACTTCCGCGTGCTCGTAGTCGCCCCAGCGGACGGTCACGTCCAGCGCGTCCGCCTCCGCCGCGACGAGGAAGCTCAACCCCATCGACGACGGCAGGAAGCCCTTCCGCGCGGCCCGGCGCTCTTCCGACGACTCTTCCGCGAGGCCGCCCGACTCCGGCGTCTCGTCGACGACGTCGTCCTCGTCCGCGTCGGCGCGCCGCTCCGGCTCCGTGCCCGACGGAATCAGGAACCCGGTCAGATACCAGTTCGACGGGCGCACCCAGCCGGGCAGCCGCTCGGCCGCGAGCGCATGCCCCGCCCCCGGACCGATCAGGTCGAGGCGCAGGGCCTCGGCCAGCCGCTCGCGCACCTCCGCGGAGTCCGCGCACGCCCCCGCCGCCTCCTGCCGCGTCATGGGTTCGTTCGACCCGGAGCCGCCGTTCGTAGCCGGGGCGCACCGAAGGCGAGCATCGTATCACCCGCCCGGCGCCCGCACCGCCGGCGATCCGACGCGCGGTCGTCGTCCGCTACGCGGCGGCCAAGGCCCACATCTTCGCCAACCAGCCCGCATCGCCGGCGATCCGATGCGCGGTCGTCGTCCGGGCCGGAGCGGATGTGGGGCGGCGTGCGGTTCGGAGCGCGGCTCGTGGACAGCCGGCCGGTCCGCGTGCCGGCGCTCCCGCCGGCCGCGTTCGCGCCGATCCGCCGGATTGGGGGGCGCGGACGGCTGGTACCACGGCAACGCCCTCTGGCGCATCCGCGGCCTGCCGGACCTGCTCGCCGGCGGCGTCGGCTACCGCCGGGGCCGGCGCGACCGCGAGCGCCTCGGCCCCGGCGACGCCGTGGACTGGTGGCGGGTGTGGCGTTGCGAGCCGGACCGCCGCCTGCGGCTGGCGGCCGATGATGAAGGTCCCGGGCCGCGCATGACTTAACCTTTTGGGAACGTTGTGCTTGACAGTGAAACGGGACCTGCTATATTTTCACGATGCGGGTCATCGCGAAGAGGCCGCTCCGCGAGTTCTGGGAGCGGCACCCGGCCGCCAGGGGGCCGCTTCTCGCCTGGTTCCGGGAAGTCGAACGGGAGGACTGGGATACGCCAGCGGCCGTGAAGGCGAAGTACGGGAGCGCCAGCATCGTGGGCCGCAACCGCGTGGTGTTCAACGTCAAGGGCAACGCCTTCCGGCTGGTGGTGCGGATCAACTATGCGTGCCGCGTCGTCTACGTGCGGTTCATCGGCACGCACGCGGAGTACGACGCCGTGAACGTCGAGGAGGTGTGACGATGACCGACATCCGGCCGGTTCGGACCGACGCCGACTACGAGGCCGCGCTCGCCCGGATCGACGAGCTCATGAACGCGGAACCGGGAACGCCGGCCGGCCGGGAGCTCGACGTGCTGGTCGACCTGGTCGAGATCTACGAGAGCAGGCACGAGCCGATGGGGCATCCCGACCCGGTGTCCGCGATCGAGTTCCGCATGGAGCAGGCGGGACTGAAGCGGCGCGACCTGATCCCCTTCATCGGAAGCCGCGCGAAGGTCTCGGAGATCCTGTCCGGCCGGCGGGCGATCACGATGCCGATGGCGCGGGCGCTGCACGAGCACCTCGGCATTCCGGCCGACGTGCTGCTGCGCCGGCCAGACGAAACGTCGGTCGATGAGTCCGCGAAGATCGAGTGGACGCGGTTCCCGCTCCGGGCGTTGGCGAAGCGCGGCTGGATACCGAACGTGCGGAATCTCGCGGCGCATGCCGAAGAACTCGTCCGAGGGTTGATCGCGCGGGCCGGTGGCGCACACGCGATTTCCACGGCCCTCTACCGCGGGACCGACAACCTGCGCGCGAACGCCAAGACCGACCCGTACGCGCTCCGGGCCTGGTGCTGGCAAGCGTTGGCGACCGCGGCCGAGACCCGCCCGAGCGTCGGCTGCGCGCCCGGTGCGGTGACCGTCGACTTCCTCCGGCAGGTGGCGCGGCTGAGCTGCTCGGCCGACGGTCCGAAGCGGGCGCGCGAATTGCTGAACCGCAACGGCATTCCCCTCGTGATCGTCGAGCATCTCCCCAAGACCTACCTCGACGGCGCCGCCCTCCGGCTCGGCGACGGCCGGCCGGTGGTGGCGCTGACCCTGCGCTATGACCGTCTCGACAACTTCTGGTTCTGCCTGCTGCACGAGCTCGCGCACGTCGGCCGGCACATGAACGACGACGGGGAAGAGGTGTTCATCGACGACCTGACGTTGCGCCGCCTCGACGGCGGTCGCCAGGACCCGCGCGAGGCCGAAGCCGACGAGTGGGCGGAGGAGGCGCTCGTTCCCCGCGCCGCGTGGGAAGCCAGCGACGTCCGCGACCGCCCGACGCCGATGGCGGTGCTGAATCTGGCGCAGGCGACGGGTGTGCATCCCGCGATCGTCGCCGGACGGGTCCGGTACGAAACGGGCAACTACCGGCTGCTGTCGCAGTTCGTCGGCACCGGCGAGGTGCGCCGGCAGTTTCGTTGAGGTAGCGGGGGCACTCTGTGCCGTATTTCCAACCGGACCTGTTGGTCGACGAGCTCCGGCTCCTGGCGCCGGAGCTCGTGGTCTCGGGCGGATCGTTCGCACGTCGGCTTCCGCATCCTCGCGACGTTCCGCCGGCCGCTCGCGAGCGGGTCCTGATGGAGGCCCGGCGGGACGCAACCGGGAAGTGCCTGACCGATCTCGTCGCGAGCATCGGTCTTCCTGCCGTCGAGCCGGCCCGCCTGCCGTCCGGAGCTCGAGAGTGGCCGGCAGGGTACGCCGGCAGCGTGAGTCACAAGGGCGCAACCGTTGCCGCCGCGATCGCGCCTGCCGCTCGGATGAGGTCGATCGGCATCGACGTCGAACGCCTGGACGCGAAGCGCGTCCCGAATCTCCGCGGGCTGGACGCTGGCGAGCACCCGTGGTCGCTGGAAGTCGAGGGACGGGGCGTTCTTCTGTCCGTCAAGGAAGCCGCGTACAAGGCGCTGCACCCGGTCCTCGGACTTCCGCTCGGTTTCGCGGACGTCGCCGTGTCGTGGGTCTCGCTCGGCTCCGTGCGCTGCCGCGGCGTCGCCCGTGCGTGCGGCGTCATGCTCGACGTGCGCTGTTCCAGGGCCGTTCCGCCGTGGATCGCGTCGGCCGCCCTGTGGCCGGGCGGCGCACGATCGTCCCGTCCCATGAGCGAACCGGCGGCCAAACCGCGGCGGTTTGACCATCGGACGTTTCCGTGATAGTGCGTTCGATTACCGAACGGACACCCGGATGCTGCAGCCCAAGATCGAGTTCGAACCCGCGCCCGGCCCGCCGCCGCGCGATCTGGACGCACGCCGGCGGCTGGAAGCGGACCTCCGTACGTGGTGGGACAAAGAACGGGCGGATTGGAACGATCAGGTCTCCAGCGGCGACTCGGCGGAGCTGTGGGAGTCCATGCCTGACGTCGACTCCAAGACGGTCGCCCGGATGGCGCCGATCTTCGAGAAGCACGGCTTCCCTTTCGACGTCCGGCGCATTCGCCCGGGCGGATACGCCGGCATCGACGACGCGATCGAGCATCTCGTCCGCGAAACAACGCCGGGGTCTTCCGGGCCGGCGAAACACGTTCCACGGAAGGTCGATTCATGAGCGACCAGGAAACGACGCAGAACGTTCTCGGCAAACGGCTCAAGGAGGAGCGCGAGTACCGCGGATTCTCCCAGGAGGAGGTCGCCGGCCATCTCGGCGTACCGCGGTCGGCGGTCTCGCTCATGGAGAGCGGGTCCCGGCGCGTCAGCGCCGAAGAACTCGGCCGACTGGCCAAGCTGTACCAGACCACGATGGAAAGCCTCGCCGGTCACGGCCAGGAAGCGTCGCAGCCGGAGTCGGTCCGCCTGCTGGCGCGCGCCGCCACCGAGCTCTCGGCCACGGACCGTGACGAAGTGCTGCGTTTCGCGCAGTTCCTGCGATCGAGGAAGACGCAATGACCCGGCGCGCCGAAATACTGCGCGCGATCAGCGAGGCCGCGACCGTGTTCGACACGGCACCCCCCGGCGCACGCACCAGCTTCGACGTCATCGGCGCGGTCGCCGACCGCGGCGTCCCCCTGCTGTTCCGGCCGCTGGACAAGCTGTGGGGGGCGTTCATCACCGTCAACGACGAAGAGTGCGGAATCATCGTGACCACGAAACTCGGGCTGCCGGTGCAGCGGTTCACGGTCGCCCACGAACTCGGCCATCTGCTGCTCGGACATCGAACGAGCCTCGACGAAACGGTCGGATTCGCGGGACGAAACGCTCCGGCGTCGCGGTCGGCGCACGAGGCGGCGGCGGACACGTTCGCTTCCGAGCTTCTGGCTCCGAAGCGCCTCCTGCTCGCGTCCGCGCAGCGTCATGGGTGGACCACGGACAAGCTCCATCAACCCCGGAACGTCTATCAACTGTCGTTGCGCCTGGGCGTCAGCTACCAAGCCGCGTGCTGGGCGCTGGTCACGTCCAAGGTCCTCACGAGCATCGACGCCCGCCAACTTCAGGACACGCCGGTGAAGACTCTGAAGCAGGAGTTGGCGCCGGCGGGGTCGATCACGAACTCGTGGGCCGACGTGTGGGCGCTCACCGCGGCCGACAGCGACACGTTCATCGAGGCCGGGTCCGACGATCTGTTCGCGGTCCACGTCGAGGACCACGCCTCCGCCGGCTACGTCTGGCGTCTCGTCGACGCGGACGCCGAGGTCGAAGTCGTCGGCGAACGGCCGCCGCATCTCGAACATCCCTGCTACGGCGCGCGGTCCGGGCGGGTGTCGTACGTCCGGTTCAAGGCGCCCGGCGCGCACCATCTCGTCTTCGAACACGTCCGGCCGTGGAGCCGCGCCACCCTGGCGCGCATCAGGATCGACGTCGACGGGTACGGAAAAGAACGTGAAGGCTGGGCGCGTCGCACCAGGCGGGGGGTGCTGGAGCAGGTCGCATGAACGTCACCATCCGCCACGACTACCGCCCGCTGCTCGGTCCGGTCCGCGACCAGGGAGCGCGTCCGACCTGTCTCGCCCACGCGTCGACGACGGCGCACGAACACGCACGCGGATCGAAAACGTGGATGGTTGTGGCCCGGAATTCAGAATCTGCTGGAGATTGCACCGTAGGCAATAGGGCCGGAGTATAATACTCGATGTCGTCCCTTGGGATCGCGACGCAAAGAGGAATGTGAGGACACGATGGACCTGGAATCACTGTTCGAACGATTTCATCTGAAGAACGTGCGTCTGGGTCCGCAGTGGGCCAAGGTCGAGATCGACTTCACGGACGAAGACCGGAACGCCGCGTGGGAACTGTACGTCGAACTGCTGACCCGGATCGTCACACAACCGCTCCCGGCGAGCGCAGGGGACGAAAAGACCGCCCTCGAAAGCATCTATTCGCTGTTCCCGACTACCCGAGAGATCCTGCGGCGGCGCGGAAAGGGTACCGTGCAGTTCAGCAAGGTTGCGATACCGATCCTGAATCAGGTGGTGCGTCCCTTTACCGCGAAGTGGCATCGGGAATCCCTGTCGAACGCTTTTGATCACGCGGAAAAACGCAAGGAGTTTCGGAAACAGTTGGAACTTCTGCAGGAAGACCTGCGTAACTACAACCGCCTGCTGGCGGAGATCGCCGGCGTGGAGGACTTGACCGACCTGGAAAGACAGGAAGGAACGTGAAGAATGGCAGAGCAGATCAAGAACGTGTTCATCAGCCACCGGCACGAGGATGATGCGGGTCTGGCGGATCTCAAGAACTTGGTCGCGCGGCATGGCATGTCGTGTCGCGACTATTCCATAACCGCGGACAACCCGAACAACGCGCACAACGAGCAGTACATCAAGTCGGAGATCCTTGCTCCCCGCATCCGACAGGCGGGTTGCCTGCTGGTCTACGTCTCCAACCGGACGAGACACAGCGAGTGGGTCGATTGGGAAATCGACTATGCTCACAAGATGGGAAAGCGGATCGTGGGCGTCTGGGCGCGCGGCGATCGGGATTGCGAAAAGCCGGAGGCCCTGGAGCGCCACGGCGATGCGGTCGTCGGCTGGAACGGAGAGAGCATCATCGACGCCATCAACGGCGATTCCGGCGCGTGGTACAATCCGGATGGTTCGATGCATGGCTATCGCACCATTCCGCGTCATTCCTGCTAGGGATGGAGGACAGCCTCGAGATGACCGACATGGCGTTCGACGTCGTCGAACTCTACGAGCAGTTCAAGGGAGTGGGTCCGGAGACGACGGCTGACGAAGAAAAGGAAGAAGCATGAAATAGCAGCCGGAGGACGAAAAGTGGGTCCGGGGTTCGTCCTGAACCATCCGCAACCCACTACACGGCGCGGCGCAGCCGCAGGGGGACTGGAAGTAGCACAGGCGGGGGTGGGCTCCATACTCATTTCCATGCTGTTCCTGTGCTGCGGAGGCATCGAAGTCGCGCCGCCCCTACCCACACGCATTTGAGGAGATTCACCTTTTTCGTCGGTCATCCGGTCCCGCCTGCCACGCCGCCTCCATCATCGGTTCGGTCTCTCCGCGGAGCGAGCTTCTGATCGGGTGGCGGTTGAAGCTTAATGTGCCGCGTGAGCCGATGCCAGTCATCCTGGCATGCATTCAAATCATCCTGCAAAGCCTTGACTTGGGCGGCCTGCCGACGGATCGCGCGGTTTGACGGGCGCCATCCCAGCCGCTGGCGGGCCTGCCTCAATCCTGTGAGGCACAGACTCTCCCACTTCAAGCTCTCTTTCAGCATTCTCTCCGCGTTGCTGTATGCGCAGTAGTAGCCGGTGTAGCTCGCGTTCAGCTCGGAGCGGCTGCCCGATCCCATCGCCGACGCCCAGCGGGCGCACTCCTGGATCAAGTCAAGTCGGCCCTGCGACAGGAATGGCTTTCTCTTCCGCCGGCGCTGCCGATACTGTCTCTTACTGCGCAAGTAGCAGTTGCGGTACCACCCACACCACTCGCGGGTGGATTTCCAGATCGGGATCAAAACGCCCGCAACGGCCAGGAGCAGCATAATGATCTCCATACGTTCCTCATTCGGTCAGCGCCAGTCGCAGCCCTCCGCGGTGCAGCGGGCGATCATAGCACGGGTTCGAGAGAACATCGCACCCGGCCAAGTTCGCGCGCGGCCGGTCTTGAAGGAGCTGACGTCCATCGAGAAGTCGACTTGGTCCTCCGCCAGAACCCGCACGTGATCGTACAGGGCCCGGAACAGGCGCTCCTGCCACAGGAAGTAGCCGTCGAGACCCCAGAAGACGAACACCGGAACGAACGCCGTCGAGACGAGCTCCGGTCGGCCTTCCCGCGCGGGGACAGGACGAACAGCGCGGAGACGAGGACCACGGACCAGCCCTTCAACCGGAACGAGTCGGACGCGAGGCGGTTGATCACGCCCTGGATGAACTCCAGGTGCTTAATCTTCCTGTTCATCGGCGCCGGCTCCCGGGTCGGGTTCATATGGGGCATTATCGCCCCAGAGACCGCGCGGTTCAACCGCCGGTCGCGAGTGGCGGCGCGCGTTGCGCGGTTGCGGCCGTTGCCCGGGGTTGCCGGGGAGCCTGGCGCGGTTCGCGGTGTCGGTGCGCACCTCCTCCGCGGCCCGCTCGGCGTTCAGCTCCAGCAGCCGCGCGAGCACCTCGTCGCGGACGGCGTCGGGCCAGCGGTAGCGGTACGGCTTCTTCCTGGCGCCCGACGTCTCCTCGTCGATCGCGTAGTCGAGCAGGAAGTCGCAGTCGGTCGGGACGTCGTGCCAGCCGCAGGCGTCGAGGACGGCGCGGTCCAGGGCGGCGTGCAGGTCGCGGAGCCGGGCGACGTCGGGGGCGTTCTCGTCCGGGTCGTGGAAGCGGTTGTAGGTCCGGGTCAGCCCTTCGCCGTTGCGGACCAGGAGGGCGGCGCGGAAGTCGTGGTACTCCCTGCCGGCGGCTTCGAGGGCGGGGCGGGTCTCCCACTGTTCGGGGAAGGGAAAGGTCTCGAAGCAGTCGGACGGGGTGTAGCGGAGGTCGTCCTTCATGGACGAGCCGAAGAAGCGCGCCCAGATTTCGTGCACGCGGGACTGGAGGGCGCAGAAGGCGGCGTGGGTCGTCAGCGGGAAGACGATCATCGACTCGGAATAAACGATGTCGTTCGGGAGGAACGTGAACGCGGCGTGCTGGCCGATGCGGGAGATGGCAAGCACTTGCTCCAATCCGGCGATGGCGGCGAACAGTGCGGGCGTGTATCGGCCCCACAACCAGTACCGTTCCTTTCGGCGTTTGGCGTCACCATTGTCTCCAAGCAGTCTCCGCTCCGGTTTCACCCGCTCCTCCACGATCGCCAGCAACTCCGGCCAGTCCGCCGCCACTGGCTCCGGGTAGTCGAGCGGCACTACCGCGTGCCGTCGCAGTTCCCGGCGCCGCTCGTCGTCGGCGTCCGCCCACGACTCCCCAACATCCTCCCGGCGCAACGGCCAGTCGCGGAAGTTGATGACGTAGCGGTGGTGCGCGTGGGTCGGGTCGGTGTTCACCTCCTCGCCGCCGACGTAGGGGAAGATCACCTCCAGATTGCGCGGGTTCTCTTCGATCAGCTTGCACATCTCGGCAAGGGGCGAGGCGACGCCCTTGGTGTCGGTGTCGTCGAAGGTGAAGCCCATGCCGAGCACGTAGCTGCCGACGAAGCTCTTGCCGGCATTGGCGGCCAGCCGCGCGGGGTCGCCGTGGCCGCCGCGGTGGAAGAGGAACGCGGTGATCCGTTCGACCGGCGCGCCGTCGAGCAGGGGCGCGGCCGGCGCAACGCCCTTGCGGACGTGCAGCACGCTCACCACCACGGCGGCGAGGCCGGGCCACTTGACCCGTCGTTGTGCGGAGTAGATTGCGCCGCCGTGCTCGCAGATCCAGCGCAGGCCGGTCGAGCGGGTGTCGCCCTGGGCGATGGTGTTGGTGGCGATGAGGCCGAAGGCGCCGCCGCGGCGGACGAGATCGAAGGCGCGGCGGAAGAAGTGCGCCACCTGGTCGGCGTTGCCGTGGCTCTCGGGGTGCGCCTGCTTGAGCCAGTCGGGGTAGCGGGCGACGTTGGCCGCGGCCACGGTGTTCTTCCCCGCGAACGGCGGGTTGCCGACGACGGCGTCGAAGCCGGGGTTCTCGCGCTCGAAGACCTCGGGAAACTCGATTTCCCAGTGAAACGGAGCGAGGGCCGGATTGCCGTCCCGCAGCTCGGCGAGCCAGCTTCGGTAGCGGTGCGTCTCGCCGCGCACGACGGCGTCGGCGAGCTGCCGGCGCACGGCCTCGCGCTCTTTCGGCTTCGCCTTCTCGAAGAACCCGGCGAGGACCAGATCGCCGAAGACGCCGGCGGCGGCGAGCGCGTCGCGGGCGTCGCGCCACCAGAGACGCCGCTGCTCGTCCGGGACCTCTTCGCCGGCGTCGCGGATGCGTTCGCGGAGCGCGGCGATCTGCGCCAGGTGCTCGCGCACGCGCATGGTCTCGAAGCCGGCCTGGAACTGCCGGGCGCCGCCCTTCCAGTGGAACGCCTCGATCTGCTTCCGGGTGAGGCCGACCAGCGAGTCGCCGTGCCGCAGGGCGTGGTCGAGGAAGGTGAGCGGGTGGTCGCGCGCCAGGGTGACGAGCCAGAGCGAGAGCTTGGCGAGGTCCACCGCCACCGGGTTGCGGTCCACGCCGTAGAGGCAGCGTTGGGCGACGAGGCGGCGGGCGAAGGTCGTTTCATCCTCGTCGGGCGGGACGTCGGGCGCGGCGTCGTGCGCCCGCCACGATTCGACCAGCGCGTCGCCGAGCTGCCGGCAGGCCTGGACGAGGAAAGCGCCGGAACCCATCGCGGGGTCGCAGACCTTGAGGTCGAGGATGCGCTCGGGCCGGGGCGGGCGGCCCTGCGCGTCGCGCAGCCGGCCCAGGACCGGTTCGAGCGCCGTCCCGACCACCGGCCTCGCGTGTTCGCCGGCGCCCGGCACGCGGACGGCGGGACTCGCCGGCTCCAGCGTCGTGCGCACGATGGGTTCGGTGAGCGCGCGGGGCGTGTAGTGCAGGCCGGTGCGCCGCCGCTCGGCGCTCGGCTGCAGGACCAGCGCGCCGGCGGGGACGAGGTCGGGCGTGGCGCGCCGGTCGATGACCGGGTCGAGGGCGGCGTGCAGCGCCTCGACGCTCTCCGCCCGCCGCACCGCCTGCTGCACGCGGTCGGTCAGCTTGCGGTCGGTGCGGTCGCGGAGCCACTTCGCGCGCCGGGCCGGGGCTTCGCGCAGCAGCGCCTCGAGGTTCACCGTCGCCGGCGCGCCGTGCTTCTTCGCGGCCCGGACCGCGGCCGAGCGCCCGCCCGCCGTCTCCAGCCGGAAGCCCATCATGGTTTCGTAGACCGAGCCGATGTGCTCGACGTCGAGGGCGCGGTAGGAGATGCGCTCGCCGTCGAGGACGAGGAGCTGCTCGAGCACCCGGTGGATGGCGCCGTCGGGCACCAGCGGCGGTTCGACCCGCTCGTGGATCTGGCGGGCGCCGGCCTCCGCGCGGCCCTCCAGGAAGCGGTAGCCGTCGGGGTCGAACAGGGCGCCGTGGCGCGGCGGCAGGCGCATGGCGCCGGCGCGGGCGCCGTCGTGGACCATGCGGAACAGGACGAGGAGCTGCGCGTACGCGCCGTAGCGCTGGTCGAGCGTGTCGGGGTGCAGGGCCGCGTCTTCGCGCAGCCGCTCGTGCAGGCCGGCCAGCGCGTAGGCGCCGAGGAAGGTGTCGTCCTGCGGCAGCAGGTCGCGCTGCTCGGCGTAAAGCAGGAAGACGAGGCGCAGCACGAGGGCGAGCAGCCCGCGGTAGACGTGGTCGGGTCTGGCGGCCAGCGGCTCGGCGAGCAGCGCCCCGTGCGAGGCGTCGTGCGCGGCCTGGAAGCCGCGCAGCAGTTCGTAGAGGGCGTGCAGCACCTGTTCGGCCAGCCGCTCGCTCACCTCGTTCTGGAACCGGCGGCTGTCTTCGAGCAGCCCGGCCAGGCGTTGCCGGGGCGGCACGGCGAGGAGCCGGGTCTGGCCGAGCAGCAGGCGCAGGGCGGCGGCGATGGGCCGGCCCGCCGTCTGGCACATGTCCGGCACCCGGAAGTCGAGCCAGCCGGAGCTTTCGCCGCGCGGGGCGGAGACGAGGCGGATCGCCGCGCCGTTGAAGAGCAGGCCCGCGGGGACCCCGGTGTGGCGCAGCAGCCGCTCCATGCGCTCGTGGGGCGCGGCGTCGAGGCCACCGCCGGCGCCCCGGCCGCCGCGTTCCGCCCGGTCGAAGTCTGCGCCCGGCGCGCAGACCGAGACGAGAAGCTGCCAGCGGCCGGGGGCGGGCGCGTCGGCGGCGCCGGCGGCGCCGCAGGGGGCCGGGCGGCCGGACTCCGGCGTCGCCGCCGCGGACACGGCTCCGCGGCGGGCGGGGGCGATCGGGGCGGCGGCCGGCCCGGACGCCGGCCCCGCGCCGGGCGCGTTCCGCACCGGCTCGGCCCGCACCGCGAAGTCGGGGCGCAGGACCGCGCCGGAACCGGGCAGCGGGGCCTCCAGCTCGGGCGGGATCGGCGCCGCGTCGGCGCCCGCGTAGCCCCGCGGCGAGAAGCTCCAGCCGAGCACCGACGAGGCGAAGGCGCGGAAGTCGGGCAGCCACGGCCGCGGCGGCTCCCCCGGCCGGAAGCTGCGTTCCTCGGCGCACGCGCGCAGCCGCCGCTGCCCCTCGGCGTCGCGCCGGTCGAGGATCGCGCCGGCCCGCACGAGCGCCGGCGCGGACACGACGAGGCCCGTGGGCCGCACGAACCCGAGCCATTCGAGGTGGGCGGCGACGTGCGGGTCGGGCTTCACCACGGCTTCGCTGCTTGCCTCCGCCGTCCCGTCAGCTCGTGGCGAAAGGCCCCGCCGCATTCGAGCGGCGCTGCTCGTCGGCCGCGTTCATGACGTGGGGTGAGCGGCGCTGCGATCACGAGAGATCGACGGGATTCGACCATATCCGGCCCTTCCACCCGTTCAACCCGTCGAGGCCGTCGAATGCCGCGTCCTTCGAGATCACCGGGCACTGGAGTTCGACCGCCGTCGCCGCGATGATCCGATCGAACGGATCCCGATGCGCCCAGTCCATCGACCCCGCCAGAAGGGCCACCGAGCGGGAAAAGGGCGCGGTGCGGGTCTGGTCGTCGGCCGCGAGCGCGGCCAGGCGCGGGCGCATTTCCGGCCACTTCCCCGTACGCACCTTCTGGGCGACTTCCAGCAGGCTGATCGGACTGACGTGGACCGCGTGCGCGGTCGCCATGGCCGTCCGCGCGGCATCGGTCAGCCGATGCGCGGCCGTCAACGACCAGATCCAGGCATGCGTGTCGAGAAGGACCGCCTTCACGATCCGCCTTCCCACAGCGCCAGTTCGTCTTCGCTCATCGGTTCGTCGAAATCGGGCGCCTCGGTGACGAGATGCCGGAGGGTGTCGAACTTGAATCCGGTGTTCCGTATCGGCACCAGTCTGACGGCGGGCCGGCCCTTGCGGGCGATGACCACGTCCTCTCCGGCTTCGGCTGCGGCGATGAGCTTCGAGAGCTGCGACTTGGCGGCATGGACGTTCATCTGCATGTCGATCGCCTTCCGTCGGGTGTTCGAGGGAACTTCATGCGCGTCGTTCGCGCCCTTCGAATGCACGCAGCAGCGCCTCGTCCAGCGGATCGTCGAAATCGTCGGGAACGGCGAAGCGTCCCTCGTCGATGCCGAACACGGGGCGGCCGTCTGCTTCGTCGTCCATCGGTGCTTCGTCGTCCATCGGCACTTCCGTGACGACCGGCACCAGTCTGACGGCGGGCCGGCCCTTGCGGGCGATGACCACGTCCTCTCCGGCTTCGGCTGCGGCGATGAGCTTCGAGAGCTGCGACTTGGCGGCATGGACGTTCATCTGCATGTCGATCGCCTTCCGTTCTGGCCGGCCAACCAGCTTAGCTAATTTAGCCTAACACGACGTTCCGGTGGGCCCGCCGTGGACACGGGCGGCCGTCCCGCGTGACGCCGCGTCGACCGCCGCCGGATCGCGTCGCACGGCAGGTCGGGTCGGCCGCGGGAGTCCGCGCCGCCGCCGCGTCGGACCACCGCCGGCCCGCCCCTGCCCGGCGTCAGTTCGTCTCCGGCCACAGGTACACGAGCCCCACCGGCTCGACGCGCCGGGCGCGGACCTCGTAGAACTCGCGGACCCGCGCCGGCTCGCGTTCCAGGTCGTGCTCGAAGCGGTCGAGACGCCGGCGCCAGTGGCGCATGTCGGCTTCGAGCTGCCGCGTCTCGTCGCGGGCGAACGCGAGGGCGAGCTGCTCGAACTCCGCCTCGCGCCGCGTCAGCGCCGCCACCACCTGTTCCCGCTGCCGCCGCAGCGTGTCCCGCAGGTCCCGGCCCTCGCGGGCGCCCCGCTCGGCGAGGCGCCGTTCGGCCGCCGCCGCGCACTCGGCGGCGCGGGGTTCGAGGCGCGGGCGCAGCTCGGCGACGTCGCGAGGCGCCGCGTCCAGCAGCCGGCGCCGCACGGCCGCGTCGGGCGCGCCGGCGCGTCCGAGCGATTCGTCGAGCAGGGCCAGGGTGCGGGTCTCGGCTTCGCGCGCATAGACCGCGAGCGGCGCCGTCCGCCGCGCCGGATCGATCCACCGCGCCGCCACCGGCACCAGCTCCTCGTGCAGGCGCTCCGCGCCCCGGCCGTAGAGGCACAGGCGGCCGAGGAGGACCACGCGGGGGATCGAGTCGCGGGTCTGCGCGAGACAGGCCCGCGAGAGATCGTGGTGGACGAAGCCCTGGGCCCGGAACCGCGCCAGCAGCCGTTGCGCGACCCGCTGCTCCAGGTGCAGGTGCACCACGTCGTCGCGCAGCGCGCCGGCGTCTTCAAAGACGACGGGGCGGACGGGCGCGCCGCGGCGCCAGTCGGCGAGCTTCTGGTCGATGCGGCGGGGAGCACGCAGCGAGTCGAGCGTTGCGGTCCAGCTCGGGTCGGCGGCGGCGCGCCGGTCGAGGGGCGGAAAAGTCCAGACCGGGCGGCCCGCGTCGTCCCGGTCCTCGGCCAGGGGTGCCGCGCCGAGCAGCTCCAGCGCGCACGACAGGGCGTCGCGGAACGGGGCGGCCGCGAAGCCGGTCCAGCGCCGCGAGCGGTCGAGCAGGTCGCGGCAGCGCTCGATCTGCGCCGCGAGGTCGTTCCGCCGCTCGCGGGCGTCCTCCAACTCGTCGGCCGCCGCCCGCTTCCGCGCCTCGTCCACGTCCGCCTCCGCGACCGCGCGCCGCAGAGCGTCCGCGTCCCGGTGGCGGATGCCGTCCTTCAGCCGGCGCTCCACGTCGTCGTCGATCACCCGGGAAAGGCTGCCGAGCTCCTGCCGGATGGTCCCGGTCTTGGCCACCAGCACTTCCAGCACCCGGTCTTCCGCCCGCTGCGGCAGGACGAAGTAGTGGCAGTTGACCTCGGCCGCGGGCTGGAGCCGGCGGTCGATGCGGCCGTTGCGCTGCTCGATGCGGCCCGGGTTCCAGGGCAGGTCGAAGTGGAAGAGGTCGGCGCAGTGGGCCTGGAAGTTCAGGCCCTCGCGGGCCGCGTCGGTGGCGACGAGGATGCGCAGGGGGTCGTCGGCCGGCGGCGTGTTGAAGCGGCGCTGGACCTCCCGGCGGCGCGCCCCGCTCGTCAGGCCGTCGATCACCTCGATGCGCTCGCCGGCGCGGTCGGTGCCTTCGACCGCCTGTTCGAGCACGTTCCGCAGATGGCGCTTCGTCCCCTCCCGGTTCTCGGTGAAGATCAGCACGCGGCGGCCGCGCCAGCGCGGCGCCGGGCCCGTCGCGGGTCTCCGGCCGAAGGGCGGCAGCGCGGGGCACAGGTGTTCGCGGATCCACGCGAGGAGCCGGCGCGTCTTGGCGTCGGGCGCGTGCCGGCTCTTCTCGGCGACCGCCCGCATGCGGTCGAGAAGCCGCCGCTCGCGGGCGCGCAGCGCGTCGGCGCCGGCCGGCCGGTGGGCCTCGGCGGCCCGGGTGACGGCCTCGACCTGCGCCCGCTCTTCGGCCTCGCTTTCCGCGCCCGTCCACGCCGCGCGCTCGTCCTCGGCGTCGGGCGGCGTCAGGAAGGACGCCGTGTCCGGGGCGGCGGCGTCCGCGGTCGGCCCGCCCGGGCGCACGCCCGGCTCCGGATCGTCGTCGGCGCCCGCGGCCTCCTGCTGTTTCCTCCAGTGGCGTTCGGCGGTCGCGCGATGCGCATCGAGGCTGCGCGCGAACGCCTCGATGGACGAGAGCAGCCGCTGCTGCAGCCCGACGGCGAGCAGGCCGGCCGCCGCCCGCGCCCGGCCGGAGGCCCCGGCCAGCCGCTCGTCGCGCACCGTGCGGTACTCGTCGAGCAGGCGCGACAGGACGAGCTCGGGCGCGTCATCGGGCAGGCCGCCGATCTCGATCCGCACCACGTTGCGTTTCGGGAACCCGCCCTGGATGCCGCGCAGGTCCTCCTTCAGGCGCCGCACCATCACGTCGTCGAGGACGCGCCGGCCGCGCACCCGCACGCCGCGCGTGAAGCGGTAGGGGTCGAGCAGCTCCAGCAGGGTGGAGAAGCTGTTCGAGTGCCCGTTGTGCGGGGTCGCGGAGAGGAACAGGCGGTGCTCGAAGCGCTCCGAGAGATCGCGGACGGCGCGCGTGAACTTCGTCTCGATGCCGTACCGCCCGCCGGAGGACGGCGCGGCGTGGTGCGCCTCGTCCAGGATCAGCAGGCTGCCGGGCAGCATCGGCCCCAGCCGCTCGCGCAGCGGATCGGCGTAGGCGGGATCGATCAGCAGGTTGTGGGAGACGAGGAACCGCCCGTGGGTGCGCCAGGGGTTCACCCCGAACCCGCGCTCGCGGCGCATCCGCGACACGTAGGCGCGGTCGAGCATCTCGAAGACGAGCCCGAAGCGGTCCTCCAGTTCTCCCTTCCATTGTTCGAGCACCGACGGCGGGACGGCGGCCACGATGACCCGCGCCTTGCGGCGCAGGAGGAGCTCGCGCGCGATCAGGCCGGCCTCGATGGTCTTGCCGAGGCCGGTGTCGTCGGCGATGAAGAGGTTGACGCGCGGCAGCCGCAGGGCCTTGCGGAGCGGCTCCATCTGGTAGGCGTCGATGGTGATGCCCGCCCGGAACGGGGCCTGGAACAGGTTGGGGTCGGTGGCGGTGGTGCAGTGCCAGCGCAGCGTGTGGAAGAAGGCGGCGAAGCGGCGCGGCGGGTCGAACCCGCGGCCGGCGAGGCTCGCCCAGCCTTCGTCGTCGAGTATCGCCCGGTCGATCTCGTAGTCCCAGAAGACCTCCAGCGCCTGTCCCTGGGCGTCGTCGTCGGCGCAGGCGAGACGCACCCGCGGCGACTCGCCGGGCGCGGTCGGGTCGACCACCTCTTCGACGAGCCACCGGCGCGAGCGGACGTGGACCAGTTCGCCCACGCGCGGCGGCCGTTCGGGAAGGGTCGCCGCCATGGACCGGACCGGTTCGCCCACGCGCGGCGGATCAGAACCGCGACGCCGCGATCCAGGTGTCGGACCGCTCCCGGCTCCGCTCGAACTCGGCGTCGTCCTTCGTCGCCAGCGTCCCGACGTCGGCGCCGGCGGCGTCGTGCTCGGCGGTCTGGCGCACCGCGTCGGTGAGGGCGTCGGCCTGGGCGTGGGGGAAGGCGGCCGCGGTCAGGGCGCGGGCGACAGCGTGGGTGTCGAGCATGCCAGCCCGTCACGATAGCACGCCGCGGGCCGGCCGCGCGCGCTTGACTCCGGCGCGCTTTTTTTGCTGGTATAGGTGGATGGTGTCGTCGATGCGGGCCGCGGCAACGGCCGCGGCATTGCTCATCGTGCTCGCGCTTGCGCCGGCAGGCATCGCCCTACACGAGCACGACGCCGACCTGCAGGCCGCCGATCACGCGCAGTGCGGCGCCTGTTGTTTCCGGCACCTGCCGGGGGTCGAAACCGACGGCGCGCCCGTGACGTCCGCACCGGACCTCGTCGCCGGCGCCGTCGTGACCGATCCTCCGGCCGGCGAACGGGCCGCGGACCCCGGCGTCGGTCCGACGCGCGGCCCGCCCGCGTAGCTGCCGCGCTGCGCGTACCCCTGCGCAACTCGCACGAATCAACCTGGTGGGAACCGGCGCCGACACCGGCGCAGACGACCGGTGTGTCGCCTTTTCCCGGAATCAACACTCGAAAGGGAGGAGTACTCATGTCCAGTTCTTGCGGAAACGGATCGTTTCGATGGATGGTGGCCGCCGCTCTGCTGGCCGCGGGCGCCGCCGTTCCCGCGGCCGCCGGGGCGCAGACCGCGGAAGCGGCCGAGCAGCCCTTCGTCGCGGGCGAGCCCCTCGACCTGTCGTCGAACGCCAGGACCTACGGCGGCTTCCGCTTCGCGGAGAGCATGGCGTACGACGAGGCCCGCGACCTGTACGTCGCGGTCAACGCCGGGATCGCCCAGAACACGATCCCGAACGACGGCTACGTCTCGCTGATCAACCCCGACGGCACGACCCACACGCTGAAGTGGATCGGCGTCAACCGGAACGGCCTGACGCTGAACCACCCGCTCGGCAGCGACATCGTCAACGGCCTGCTGTACGTGGCGGACATCAACGTCGTGCGCTGGTTCGACATGGAGAGCGGCGAGCCGCGGGGCAGCGTCACCGTGGAGGACGCGCAACGCTTCAACGACATCGAGGTCGCCGAGGACGGGACCATCTGGGCCACGCAGACGGGGACCGAGGAGAGCGGCACCTGGCGGGTGTACCGCATCGATCCGGAAGGCGACGCGTCGGTGGTCGTCGAGGGAGCGCCGCTCGCCCGGCCCAACGGCATCGCCTTCGACCCGGACGGCAACGTCGTGGTGGTGAACATCAACGACAACGCGGTGCTCACGTTCTCGCCCGATGGCGAGCTCGTCATGACCGAGCACGCGGTGGACGGCGGCAACGACGGGCTGGTGATCCTCGACGACGGCACCAAGTACGTCTCCAGCGTCCGGATCGGCACCGTCTCGCGCATCCGTCCGGGAGAGGCGGCCGAGGTCGTGGCGTCCGGCATCCCGAGCGCCGCCTCGATGGCCTACGACTCGAAGCGGAACCGGCTGCTCATCCCGATGAACAACTGGAACGCGATCACCCTCGTCGATCTCGACTGATCGGTACGCAAACGCCTGTCCCGAGACAGACCACGATCGACACTCCGGAACCATGACGAAGCCGAGCCGGCCGACCGCTCTGGCGGCGCTGCTGCTGGCGTGCGCCCTGGCGGCGGCCGGCTCGGTCTTTGCCGTGACCGCCGCCTTCCAGCCTCCGGCGCGGATATGATGCCGCCGTGGCGGGGCTGCTTCACGATCTGCGCCACGCGGTGCGGCAGCTTCGCGCGCGGCCGGGCTTCACCCTCGCCGTGCTGGTGATCCTCGCCGCCGGCATCGGCGCGAACACCGCGGCTTTCAGCCTCGTCAACGGTCTGCTGCTCCGGCCGTTGCCCTGGCCGGAGTCGGAGTCGATCGTGGTGGTGGGGCAGACGCCCGCGGAGCGCCCCGGCCGGCCGCTCCTGTCGTTCGCCGCGCTGCGGCGGCTGCAGGACGCCCGGTCGTTCGAGCACGTCGCCGCGTACGCGCCGCTCTCCGTCGTCCGGGATGGTCCCGATGGCCCGGCCGACCTCGTCGGGGCGGCGGTGACGCCGTCGCTCTTTCCGCTGCTGCGGGCGGCGCCGCGGATCGGGCGGCTCTTCACCGAGGCGGAGGCGGTGGAGGGCGCGGACCGGGTGGTGCTGCTGAGCCACCGCGCCTGGACCGGCCGGTTCGGTTCCGACCCGGACGTCGTCGGCGCCCCGGTCGTGCTCGACGGCGATCCGCACGTCGTCCTCGGGGTGCTGCCCGCGGGCTTCGACTTCCCCGGCCCGCGGATGGATCTCTGGAAGCCGCTCGTCGTGCCGCCGGACGAGCCGCCCCCGGACAGCGGCGTGGTCTTCCTGGGCGTGCTCGCGGGAATCGGACGCCTGCGCCCCGGCGTGTCGCCGGCGCAGGCGGAGGTCGAGGCGCGCGCGATCCTGGAGCGGGCGGACGTCGCCGGCCCGCCCCGGTCGCGCGGCCCGGAGTTCGAGACGCGGGTGAGCCGGCTGCGGGAAGAACGGGCGCGCCCGTTCCGCCCGGCGCTGCTGCTGCTCGCGGCGGCGACCGGTCTGCTGCTGGCGATGGCGTGCGCCAACGTCGCCGGCCTGCTGCTCGCGCGCGGCATCGTCCGGCGGCGGGAGCTGGCGCTCCGCGGCGCGCTCGGCGCCGGGCGCGGCCGGATCATCCGCCACCTCCTGACCGAGAGCGTCGTGCTGGGCGCCGCCGGCGGCGCCCTCGGCCTCGCCGTGGCTTTCGGCATCCTGCGCGTTGCGCCCCTGCTGGCGCCGGGCGACGTTCCGGGGCTCGACGAGGCGGGCATCGATCGCGGCGTTCTCGCGTTCGCGGCCGGCCTGTCGCTGGCGGCCGGCCTGCTGTTCGGCGCGGCGCCGGCGTTCGCGTGGTCGCGCGTCGACCTGGCGCGCACCCTCAACGAGGAGGGGGCCGCCCCGGCGGCCGGCTTCGGACGCTTCCGGACGAACGGGGGACAGGCGGCGCTGGCCGTCGCGCAGGTGGCCCTCGCGCTGGTGCTCCTGACCGGCGCGGGGCTGCTGCTGCGCAGCTTCGTGGCGCTGGTCACCGTCGACCTCGGCCTCGACCCGGCCAACGTGGTGACCGCCGGCGTGCAGAGTCGCGCCACCAGCCGTCTGTTCGGCGGGGCCGGCGGGCGGATCGGTCCCGACGAGCTGGCGGAGATGGACGCGGCGTTCCGCCGGTCCGCGGAAACGCTGCTGGCGCGGCTCGACCGGATCGCCGCCCTGCCCGGCGTGGACGCGGTGGCGCTGTCGTCGGGCATGCCGTTGTTCCCCGCCGTCTCGGTGCAGCCGGTCGACGTCGCGGGCCGGCCCCCGCCGCGGGACCCGCGGGACGTGCGGATGGCCTCGATCCGGACGGTGAGCCCCGGGTACGCCGAGGCGTTGCGGCTCCGGTTGCGGGCCGGCCGGTTCTTCACGGATCGCGACACGGCCGGCAGCCCGCGGGTGGCGGTGGTCAGCGAGTCGTTCGCCCGGGGGGCGTTCCGGGGGGAGCCGGCGGTGGGGCAGCGTCTCGTGCCGTCGGCCTTCTCGTTTCCGGGCGGCGGTCCGGGCGGCGGCGGTCCGGGCGGCGGCGGTCCGGGCGGCGGCGCGGCGTGGGAAGTCGTCGGGGTCGTCGCCGACGTCGCCAGTCCGTTCATGCCCGCCGGCATGCCAGCGGCCAGCGAGATCTACCTGTCGATGCTCCAGCCCGGCATGAGCCGGATGCCCGCGTTCGACGTGCCGACGGTCGCCGTCCGCGCCGGTGAGAATCCCCTCGCCGTCGTTCCCTTCCTGCGCGAAGTGCTCGCCGAGGTGGAGCCGGGCATGCCGGTCAGCACGATGGCGCTCGATACGCTGCTCTCGGCGCGCGCCGCCCAGCCGCGCTTCTACGCCGCCTGCGCCGGTGTCTTCGGGATGGCGGCGCTGGCGCTCGCCGCGTTCGGCCTCTATGCCGTGCTCGGCTACGCGGTGTCCCGGCGGCGGCGGGAAATCGGCATCCGCGTGGCGCTCGGGGCGGAACGCCGCGACGTGCTGCTGCTCGTCCTCCGGCAGGGCGGCGCGATCGTCGCGGCCGGCGTGCTTCTGGGTCTGCTGGCCGCAGCCGCCGGCGTCCGCATCATCGAAAGCACCCTGTTCGGCGTCACGCCGGCCGATCCGCTGACGTTCGCGGCGGTCACGGCGGTGCTCGCCGCCGCGGCGCTGCTCGCCTGCTGGCTCCCGGCGCGCCGGGCCGCCCGGATCGATCCGCTGGAAGTCCTCCGCGAGACGTGAGGAACGGCGATCCCGCCGGAAGCAAGGCGGATCGAGATCGGCGTGGCGGCCGTCAATCGGAGTCGATCAGAACAGGTATCGAAACCCGGTTCCGAACCGGAAGCTGCCGAGACCGACGCCCCGCGGCGCCAGGTGCACGTAGCGAAAGTCGATGTCCACCACCGGCATCCATTCCATGGGCAGGATGCGCGCCATCACGCCAGCGTAAACCTGAAGGTTCGGCGCCCACCCCCGGACAGCCGCATCGGCCGCGCGGGCGCCCGCGGGCGACGTGGCGAGGAATGGATTCAGGACGGCTCGGTGTTCCGCGGGGGTACCGGCAAGCGGCCGGAGATCGTAGCGGGACATGCCGGCGCCGACTCCCACGTACGGTCCAATCCTTCTCAGTCCCGCGGACGTGCCGTCGAGGGCGCTGAACGTGTACGTGATGCGGCCTGCGAAATCAAGCTGCTGTACGCGTTCACCGATCAACGTGGCTTGCAGAGCGGCAGCCGGTTCCGCGAACACGGTGTTCGTGTCCGTGTAACTCAGCACGTCGACGCCGGCGCCGATCTCGGTTCCCGGAGCGACCATTCTCCCCACGTCGAGCAGGATTCCCTGTGGGAACAGCCCACCCGGGTTCCCGCGATCGCCCGCCGGAAGAATCCAGGACGACGCATCGGGGAGACACGCACCCTCGACGGAACATTGCGTCACCAGCGAATGACGGCGGTCGATGCCGACCGGGGAGCTCCGGAACGCGTTCCAGTTTATCCGGATGCCGACCGACCAATGCTTGGCGGCTCGACCTTCGGCGCGCTGTGCGCGCGCCTGCTGGCCAACCGAGCGCGCAACGACCGAGCGCGCAAGAGGCCGGCCCGTGCCGGCCACGCCCGACAAGTTGACGTCGGCCTCATGCTGCCCGGCGGCGTCCCTGGCGCAGCCTGCAAGCAAGAACACCACGACGACCGACGTGCATCGAACGCCTCGTCCACGGATGCGCATGCCGCCCCTCTTTCCTTGAACCATGCGTACATGCGCGGCAATCGGACGTCAAGAGATTTCTGCGCACCGGCGCGGTCGGCTCAGGCCGCCGGGCGGTTCGCGGCCAGCACCGCGCCGAACAGCGCCACGCCCGCCACGTCGAAGAGGGGGACGCCGAGACCGGCCAGCTCCAGCGTCGGCCCCGGCGCCAGCAGCAGCCCCGCCGCCCCGAAGACGGCCAGACGCAGCCCGGGCCCGAGGGGCTGCCGGAGCTGCCCGGCGATCCCCGCCGCGAAGCAGACGACGCCGAGCGTCGCGATGGCGACCGGCGGCAGCATCTCCAGCCAGCCGGCCGGGTCGCCCGAGGCGGTCAGCATCAGCAGTTCCGGCCGGTAGACGAACATGTAGGGCAGCGTGAAGCCGACCAGCGCGAAGCGGAACGCGGCCAGGCCGGTCGGCATGATGCGCGTGCCGGCGATGGACGAGGCGGCGTAGGCGGCCAGGGCCACCGGCGGCGTCACCATCGACATCATCCCGAAGTAGAAGATGAACAGGTGCGCGGCCAGCGGGATCACCCCCAGGTCGCCGAGCACCGGCCCGATGAGCGTCGCCATCAGCAGGTAGCAGACGGCCGAGGGCAGCCCCATGCCGAGGACGATCGACGAGATCATGATCAGCACGAGCGCGAGGAACAGGCTCTGCTCGGCCAGCGGGATGATGGTCGCGGGCAGGCGGGTGCCGACCCCGGTCAGGGTGACGATCCCGATGATGATGCCGACACAGGCGGCGGCGGCCACCAGCGGCACCACGCCGCGCGCGGCGGCGGCGAGGCCGGCGATCGTCCGGCGCGGGTCGAGCCGGGTCGCCGGGCTCGCGCTGCTGACCGCGACGATCACCGCCAGCGAGAGGGTGACGGCGCGGAAGGCCGTGTAGCCGAGGATCAGGAACAGGACGAGGCTGCCGAGCGCCGCGCCGAAGACGATCCCCGCCGCGCGGGAGGTCTCCGCCGCGCCGGACGTCCCGCCGCCGGCCGCCGGAGCGGGTGACCGCCCTGCTTCCCGGGCCGGACGTGACGCTGCCGCGTCGGCCGTCCCGCCGCCCGCCGCCGCCGGCAGGTCCGCCGCGCCGGCCGGGGCGATCGACGCGTCGTGCCGTGGCGTCCGCCCGCCCTCCACGCCGGCCGGGGCGATCGGCTCATCGCGTCGTGGCGCCCGCCCGGCCGTTGCGCCGGCCGGGGCGATCGACGTCCGCCGGGCGTGGAAGTGCACGATGAGCAGCAGCGACAGGTAGTACAGGAGCGCCGGAACCAGCGCCGCCCGGACGATCTCCAGATACGTCACCGGCGGATCGACGATCTCCAGCATCATGTAGGCGCCGGCGCCCATCACCGGCGGCATCAGCGCCCCGCCGGAGCTGGCCGCCGCCTGCACGCCGGCCGCGGTCACCGGCCGGAAGCCGGCGCTGCGCATCATCGGGATGGTGAACGTCCCGGTGGTCGCGGTGTTGGCGACGGCGCTGCCGGAGAGCGAGCCCATCAGGCCGCTGCTGAGGACCGCCACCTTCGCCGGCCCGCCGGAGCTGCGCCCGAAGACCCGTTGCGCGAACGCGACGATGAACCGCGTCGCGCCGGTCGCTTCCAGGAACGCGCCGAAGATGACGAACAGGAAGACGTAGGTGAACATCACGTTCAGCGCCACGCCGAAGATGCCCTGGCTGTGGAGGAACGTCTGCGCCACGATGCGCGGGACGGTGTAGCCGCGGTGGGGGAACAGCCAGTCGGGGAACGCCGCCCCGAACAGCGCGTAGAGGACGAACGCCGCCGCCAGCAGCGGCAGCGCCAGCCCGAGCGCCCGGCGGGCCGCCTCGATCACGAGCAGCAGGCCGAGCAGGCCGACCGCGGTGTCGAACGCGGTCTCGAAGCCGGCGCGGTTGCCCAGCGCCTGCCCGTCGATCCACCACGCCGCGAACAGCGGATCGGTCTGGACGACGACGTAGCCGCAGCAGCCGGCGGCCAGCAGCGCCAGCACCAGGTCGCCGGCGCGCGCGCGGCGGTCGTCCTTCAGCGCCGGATGGAGCGGGACGTTCAGGAAGCAGAGGGTCAGCCCCACCAGCGCGAAGAACGCCAGACGGCTCTGCGGAGCCAGCAGCGGGTAGTTGACCTCGACCAGCGTGAAGGCGCACAGCAGCACGCCGAGCCCGCTGCTCGCCAGCCGCCGCGGGTCGGGAGACGGAACCGCCGGGGTCACGGCGCGGCCTGTTGCGGCCAGATCCCGGCTTCCTCGTAGAAGCGAATCGCGCCGGGATGGAACGCCGTCCCGGTGTCGCGCACGACGTTGGCCGGGTTGATGGCGCGGCCCGCGGCGTGCTTCTCGACGACCAGCGCGCGGTGCTCGTACAGCAGCCTGGTCACGTTGTGGACGAGGTCGTCCGGCGCGCCGGCCGCGGTGATGACGTGCATCGATCCGACGTCGAGCCCTTCGAACGGCTCGGTCTGCCCGCGGTAGGTTTCGGCCGGGATGGTGGCGGGGCGGAAGAAGAGGTACTCGTCGATCAGTCCCTGCTTTTCTTCTTCGCCGAACGGGACGAACGTGAGCTCCAGCGAGGCGGCGGCCTGCGTGATCGACGCGGTCGGCACCGCGCCGCCGAGGAACGTCGCGTCCGCCGAGCCGTCGGTCAGCATGTCGACGGCGGCCTGCTGCGTGGCGTTCAGCGGCGAGAAGTCGTCGTAGGCGACGCCGTGCGCCGCGAGCAGCGGGCCGACGAAGTATTCGAAGCCGGCCCCGGCCGGCCCGACGGTGACGCGCCGGCCGCGCAGATCCGCGATGCTCGTGACGCCGGACCCGGCCCGGGTCACGAACAGCGCCACGTTGGGGGCCAGCGTCATGACCGAGCGGACCGGGTAGGCGCGGTCCCAGCCCTCGGCGCCCCGCGCCGCGAAGTACGTGATCGCGGCGTTCGACAACGCGAAGTCGAGCTCGCCGCTCGCCAGCCGCCGGATGTTCTCCTGCGATCCGCTCGTCGCCTCGGCGGTCACGCTGTAGCCGAGGCCGCCGCCCGTCTCGTTGATCACTTCCGCGAGCGCACTGCCGACGACGAAGAACGCGCCGCCCGGCGGCGCGGTGCCCAGGCTGAGAAACTGCCGCGCGGGGCCTGCGTCCTCCGCGCCGCCCCCGCCTCCGCAGGCGCCGGCGGCGAACAGGACGGCGGCCAGGACACCGGTCCGCCACTGCGAGATGGATCGACGCACGAACTCCTCCTTGAAACCGCTCATGCTACTACGCTTCCGGCCGGTCTCGAATCCGGGTTGCCGGCGGGACACCGGTTTGCCGGGACTCCGGGACGCTTCCGGCCGGTCTCGAATCCGGGTTGCCGGCGGAAACCGGTTGCCGGGACTCCGGGCCGCGTCGTCCTCAATTCCGGGCCGAAGATCGACGGACGGTATCAGTCCGTCGGCGCACGGATCGGCGGCGGGCCGCGTCGTCCTCATTCCGGGCCGAAGATCGACAGCAGGTTCCCGTCGGGATCGCGGAAATTCGCCGCCCACGACGCGCCGGAGACGTTGGCCGGCTCGCGCAGGAACTCGACCCCGGCGTCCTGCAGCGCGCCGTAGGCCTCGCGCACGCTCTCCACCGCCAGCACCACCTCGGCGGATCCCGGCTGCGCGGCCAGCCGGGAGTGGGCCGTGCTGAGGCAGAGCGTGGTCGGGCCCGTAGCGAGAAAGACGAAGCCCGGCGCCTCCTGCCGGACCGCGAGCCCGAGCCGGTCCCGGTAGAACGACCGCGCGCGGTCGAGGTCCGACGTTCCCAGCATGACGTTCGCGATTCCGGTGATGCGCATGGGTCCTCCCGGCCGGCCTCGTCCCGTTCCGGCGTGTCCGCGTGGCGTTCGCGATTCCGGCGGCCGCCCGGCCGGCCCGGACGGCGGCAGGCCGCGGGCCCCTGCTGCGTGCGCGTTGACGCGCCACGGCGGACGCCTCGCGTTCCCGCGGCAAGTGTAGGGTATCGATTCCGGGGCGACAACGCGGTTCCGCGGCGCGCCGATCGTTCCACGCCTAGCCGTTTCTCCGAGCACCGAAGGCAGCGTCCGATGAAAGGAGCGGGCATGCGCGAGCGCGCACGGTCATCCGCCGCGCGGCCGTTGGCCGGTCGCGGGTTCGGGCATGGACGCGGCTCCGTGCGGATCGAAACGTCGGGGCCGCGTCGGTCAGCGGTCGACAACGAAGCGGCGCGCCTTCATCTCGAAGCGCGGCAGCGCGCCGGCGGGCACCGCCGTGACCGGCACGGCCAGTCCGAGGGCCTCCCGCAGCCGGTCCGCGGCCAGGGCCGCGGTCGCCGCGGGCGCGGCGCCGGGCGCCACTTCCACCTCGACCGCGAGCGCCCGCAGCGCTCCTTCCGCCCGCACCGCGCAGCGGTACTCCGCCACGGCGTCGATCCGGCGCAGCACGGCTTCCACCGCGGCCGGATAGACGTTGACGCCGCGCACGTTCACCATGTCGTCGGCCCGCGCCACGATCCCCCCGGCGAGCCGCGCGAACGTCCGCCCGCAGGCGCACCGCGCGCGGGTCCGGACGACGAGGTCGCGCGTGCGGTAGCGGATGACGGGACTCGCGGTCCGTCCCAGGTTCGTGACCACCAGCTCGCCCCGCGCGCCGTCCGCCACCGGTTCGCCGGTGTCCGGATCGACCACCTCGGCGATGAACTCGCGCTCGTTGACGTGCAGGAACCCGGGCGCCTCCAGGCATTCGAAGCTGATCGGACCCACCTCGGTCAACCCGTGGTGGTCGATGACCCGCGCTCCCCAGCCGCGCTCGATGCGCCCGCGGGTGGCCGGAATGCTGCCCCCCGGCTCGCCGGCGACGATGATCACGCGCACCGGGCCGCCGGCCGGCGCCGCGCGGCCTCCCGCTTCGCGCGCCACGTCGATCAGGCGCAGCGCATAGGTCGGCGTGCAGCAGATCACCGTCGGCGCCAGCGCGTCGACGAGGGCGAGCCGCTGCCCGCTCGTCATGCCGCCGGCCGGGATCGCCTGCGCCCCGATCTGCGTCGCGGCTTCGAACGCGGTCCAGAAGCCGAGGAACGGCCCGAACGAGAAGGGGAAGAAGACCCGGTCGCGCGCGGTGACGCCGGCGGCGCGGTAGACCGCCTTCCAGCAGTCGAGCATCCACTGCCAGGTCCCGGGGGTGTCGATCCAGCGCAGGGGCCGCCCGGTGGTCGACGACGTCTGGTTGTAGCGCGTGTAGCGGCCGAGCGGCTCGGTCAGCGCCGTGCCCCACGGCGGCGACGCCTCCTGGTCGGCCACCAGCTCGGCCTTGGTGGTGAACGGCAGTGCGGCCAGATCCCGCGGCAGCGTCAGCCGGTCGACGTCGACGCCGGCGAGCTTGCGGTCGTAGAAGGCGTTCCGGCCCCGCAGGTTCCGGAGCAGGGCCGCCAGCCGGCCGGCCTGCCGCGCCTCCAGCACCTCCCGCGGCTGGCGTTCGGCGTCCGGCGGCCCGGTCCGTCCGCCCCGCCCGACCGCGGACCGAGCCTCGGACGGCCGATCAGGAAGTGGCGGCCGGCGGCTTTCCCGCGGTCCGCCCCGCCCGACCGCGGACCGGGCCTCGGGCGGGGCTGCCCGCCGTTCGTTCCCCGCCGCGTCGAGACGCCGCCCGCCCGCCCCCGGCGCGGCGTCCGGGCCGTTTCCCGGGTCGGTGTTCATGCGTCCGGCAGGGGCGGGGCGACCTCGAACCGGCCCGCGATCTCCGGCGGGATCGCGGTCGACCGGAGGGGCGCGCCCGCCTGTCTGGCGACGCACGCGACGGTGAGGCTGCCGGTGGCGATCGCGGCGCCCTCCTTCGTGACGTGCGCCGCGTAGCGGATCGACCGCGCGCCGATGGCGGCGATCCGGATGCGCACCTCGAACTCGTCCTCGAACCGCAGCGGCCGGTGGAAGTCGAACGACGCCGCCACGCGCGGAAAGCCGACCTCGGCGTCCGGCGGCGCGATGCTCAGGCCGGCGGCGCGCCAGAGCGCGTGCTCCGCCTCCTCCATGTAGCGGTAGAACCACGAGAAATGGACGATGCCGGCGGTGTCCGTCTCGTGGAACTGCACCCGCCGCCGCAGCCGGTACTCGCTGACCACCGGCCCATTCTACGTCCGTGGCGCGGGGACGGGCGCTGCCGGCGCCTTCGCCGTCCGGGCCGGGGCGGGATGCGGCTACGAACCGCTCGCGGCCGGGCGTGCGAGGTCCGCCCGCGACGTCCGCGCCGAGAACTCCCGCAACGCGTCGAACAGCGGTCCGAGATCGGCGAACACGTTGCCGACCAGCGCGTCCACCAGCCGCGGGTGCAGGTCCGGATGGCCCCGGATGAAGTCCCGGAAGCTGAAGGTCTGGTTGTAGAACGACAGGACGAGCTGCCGGAACTGGTCGAGCGCCCAGCGCATGTCGCGTTCGTACTCCGCGAACGTGCCGGCCGTCACCCCGCCCGCGTCGAGGCCGCGGTGGACCGCGTCGGCCGCCATCTCTCCGCTCTTGAGCGCCAGGAACACGCCGGTGGAGAAGACCGGGTCGAGGAACGAGAAGGCGTCGCCGGCCAGGCAGAAGCCGTCGCCGCCGATCGACTCGGCGCGGTAGCTGAACTCGCCGGTCACCCGCACCGGCTCGACGCGCGCGCCGCCGCGCAGGTGGTCGGCGATCCAGATGCAGGCGTCCGCCTCGCGCGCGAAGATCGCCTCGGGGTCGCGCGTGTCGCGGTACAGGTAGTCCGCCTCGGCGACGACGCCGACGCTGACGACGTCGTCGGGCAGGGGGATGTACCAGAACCAGCCCTTCTCGGGGACGTAGGCGACCGTGGTCGCGCCCTCGTCGAGTCCGGGGTCGCGCTTCGCGCCGCGGTAGTACGTGAAGATGGCGAGCTTCGCGAGGTCGGGGTCGCGCCGCTTCCAGCCGAGTTTCGAGGCGAGGAACGCGTCGCGGCCGGAGGCGTCGATGACCGCGTCGGCGTGGAACGTGCCGGATCCGCCGCCGGCGGCGTCCGCCCGGACCCCCACCGCGCGGCCGCCGTCCAGCAGCAGCTCGCGCACCGCCGTCCCCTGCCGCACGTCGGCGCCCTTCGCCCGCGCGTTGTCGAGCAGCATGCGGTCGAAGTCGCTGCGCAGCACCTGCCACGTCGTCGCGCAGGGATGATCGATCGTCTCGAAGAAGTAGAACGGCTGCGACACCTTGCCGCTCGTCGATACGAACTGCACGCTGTGCTTCTTCGGGCACGCCGCCTTCGCGAACCAGTCGAGCACCCCGAGCCGCTCGAACGTGAACCACGTGTACGGCATCAGCGACTCGCCGACGTGGTAGCGGGGAAACGCCTCGCGCTCGAGGATCGCCACGCGCCGGCCGTGCTGCGCTAGCACGGTCCCGGCGGTGGCGCCGGCCGGGCCGCCGCCGATGACGATGCAGTCGTACCGGGCGCGGGCGTCCATCGCGCTCATCGCAACACCAGCGGCAGGACCTCGACGATGTCGCCGATCCGGGCCCCCTTGCGCAGCACCTCGGTGCGGCGGCCGTAGAGCACGCGCGGCTCGCGCATCCAGAAGACGCCCATCATCTCCGGGTTCGGCGTGACCGCGAGAAACGCCTTGACCCGGCTCGAATACTCGAAGCGCCCGTCGCGCAGGATGCGGCCCAGCGGCACTTCGTTCTCCAGGATCCGCCGGCGGAGTTCGTCGTCGAAGGCGTCGAGCCGCATCCGGATCGCCCCCATCTCCACCGGCTGTCCGGCGTACTCCTGCACCAGCAGCACGCGCCGGAAGTACGAGCCGCCCTCGGTGAAGGTCGACAGCGGCCGCAGCACCACGCGCCCGCCGAAGTGGCGTTCCAGCGTCAGCGTCATGTCGACGTCGTGCGCGAGCAGCGCGCGGTAGGGGAGCGGGATGCCGTCCGGCTGGACCACCTCCACCCGCGGGACCGCGATGCCCGCCCGTTCGTAGACCAGATCCAGCGGATACAGAAGGTCGCCGCGCGGCTCCCCGGCCGGCCGGCCCGCCATCGATGTCTCCGATGTCGTCATTTCAGCTCGTGCGCGCCGTCAGGCGTTGCGGATCATGGTGCGGTGGTGGTTGTGAAGCCGGGTCGGGCGCCGGCCGAACGGAGGTTCGATGTTGTAGCTCGGCTTGATCTCCACGCCGATCTTCTCGAGATCGCGCTCGAGCCGCTCGTGCGCCTCCACGACCGGGACGTCGATCCCGGGATTCCGGCGAAACACTTCTTCCCGGTTCGGCAGTGAGACGGTTCGCTTGCTGGTCATTGCAGAATCATTTCAGAAGTAGCCCCTGGTGTGAACGAACGAGTAGATTTTCTCACGGCGGTCCCCGGAAACGGCCATCAGGAAGCTCCCCGCGAGTTTTCGCCGGCGCGCACGCCGTCCGGCGGAGCCAGCACCTTGCGGAACGTCAGGGAGATGCGGCGGCCGCGCGCCACGCGACCGGCCGGACCCGACTCGGACTTCCGCTTCGGTATCTCGTGCGTCCAGCGGTACCGCGCATCGCCGGTCATGATCGCCGCGCTCCGCCGGTCGAGCCGCTGCATCACCGTGCGCCCCCGCGTCTTCTTTTCGCGGAACACCATCTCCCACGACTCCAGCAGGCTGATCGTGGCGATACCGTCGGCGAAGTTCTCGCTGTCGACGTGCCGGCTGATCCCCTGGGCGCCGTCGTATTCGTTGACGATGACCTGATCCGGAAGTTCGGTCAGCAGCCTGTTCGACACCAGGCGCTCGGCAAGACGAACGGCCCAGTCCGGGAGCGGGCCGATGCGCATCGACGCGTCGATCTGCCGCGCCTTGTAGTCGTACCGCCAGCCGTAATGCTGCACGCGGCGCTGCAGCTCCGAGCTCCAGTCGGCGGCGTCTATCGCGGCGACGATCTCCGTTTCTTCACGCTCACCGAGAAAATCGGGCACGTACGACAGGCCGGGAACCTCGGCCGGTTCGGGTTCGCGCCGCACGGCCAATGCGCCCTGAACCGGTGCCGGCGGACGATCGTCCGAGCCACGGCGCGCCGCACGGGGCGGATCGTCCACTGTTGCGACGTACAGCGTCTGGCCCTCCGCCGTCGTGAGCCTCCACCGCCGGACGGGATTCGACTGCATGACCGGCGTCGAGTCCTCCAAAGATTCGACCTGCGCGCGCAGCGCATCGCCGACCACGAGATCGCTGTCGCCGTTCCGCGCCAGCTCGGACAGGACGGCCCGCGGATCCGGTCGCGCCGGAACCGCGCGTCGCTCCGCGCCGTCCGGGCCAGCCGCGACCCGGCCGGCCAGTTGCCGCAGGTATCCCGCGTCCTGCACGCCGAGCCACGGACCCGGAATCCACTCGACGCCGGCCAGGCATCCCATGAGGCCGCCGGTCATCGCCGCGAGCGTGTCGGTGTCGGCTCCGGACTCGAAAGCCGCCCGGAGGACGCCTTGCCGCGGATCCGCGGCGTGTCGGGTGGCGAGATACGCGGCGGCGGCCGCGGTCACGGTACCGGCGCCCTTCGAGCGGTCGAAACACCCCAGTTCGGTCAGCACCGCGCGATCGTTCGCCAGCGCGCCGGCCCGAACGCTACGTCGCGCGACTTCGAGCAACGTCCGCATTTCGCCGACCGTCCGCGTCCAGATCGGCTCGTATCCGCCGGTCACGCGCTCGGCGGCGGCGAACCACGTCCCGCCGCCGCGATCCGATCGCGGGAAGGTCCCCCACGCCGAAGACTCGTCGAGCAGCAGTTCCAGCAACTCCCCGAAACCGAGCGTCCGGGTCCGGCGGGCCAGCGACCACGCGGCGCAGGCGTACGCGGCCGCGCCGACGAGCGCGCGCGGATGGCCGTGCGTCGCCAGTCCGTCGAGCACGACGTCACGCACGAGATCGCCCGGATCGTCCAGGCCGGCGAGAAACAGCGCGTGCGGCAACGCCCGCATCGCCGCCCCGTTGCCGCCGGCGTCGAAGTACCGCCGGACCGCGCCCGGCTCGGCGGCCCTCCACGGCGGTCCGCCGTCGATCCACGCCCGCGCCGCGCGCTTCGTCGCCCCGCCGCCGCCGCGCTCGTAGAGCGTCCACAGCGGAAGCTCCACCGTCGCGAACGCTTTCCACCAGTCGGCGCCGTGCGCCGTCCGGCTGCGCGCGACGGCGAGCAATAGCTGCGTGTCGTCGCTGTACTCCCCGGCGCCGACGACCTCCTCGTACGGCCGACGCCGTCCCGCGCCCCGCCGCGTCCACGCCTCGAACGCCACGTGCGGCGCCGTCTCCACCGTGCGAGACCCACCGGACCGGCCGATCTCCTGGGGCCAGCCCAACGCGTCGCCGGCCGCGAACGCCAGAAAGGCGCCCTCCGCCTTGACCGTCACCAACGCGCGTCACCCGACCCTGGAATGCGGGTAGCTGTCCCGTATGTACGTGTTCAGGAACCTGCCCTTCGACGGCTCGCTCATGATTCTCTCGTGCATCTGCTCCGGCACGTTGTAGTACTGGTACACGGAGCCGTTCACGAACTCCACCTCCAGCGTTTGAGTCGGTAAGTCGTATCCAATCGCCGCGACGTTGGACGATGCGACCGTGTTCCTATCCATGTCCATCTCCTGTATCATCCTTGACCGGTTCACGAACGATCTGCATCTCCTTGATCACTGCACGCGGCCTCTGGGCTCTCCATGACGCCACCACTCGCTGGTATCCCTCCTCCCTGCGTTGCAGTCTCCACTTGGCGCTGACCGCTGGATCTTCGCTACGTGGACGAAACTCACTGGCCGGAAGCGTAACGCGACACCGCATCGGCAGCTTCGCGGCTTCACCGGTCACCACCGCTTCCCCGGTGCGAAGAATCGGAAGTACATCGAGAAGACCCGCAAGTCCATCAGGCAAGGTCCCCTTCACGCGCGCCCTGTCCGCCGGGTTGGACAACCGCAGAGCGAAAAAGGTTCCGCACTGCGAGAGAATCGTCTCGTTCACCTCCGAAGGTCTCTGGCTGACGATCATGGCGCCGACTCCGTACTTTCTTCCCTCCTTTACGATTCTCTGGACCATCTCGGAGGCCAGCCGGCCGGACTTCTCCGAAAGGTAACGATGCGCTTCCTCCATCACGACCAGCAGCGGTCTTTCAATTCCTCCTTCCGTCTTTTCCCGACTCCAGAACAGCGCTTCATACACAACCCGAAGTATCGAACCCACCAGACGTTCAAGAACGCTGCTCGGCACTCCCGAGAGATCGAGAATCGTAATCGGCTTCTCACCGCCCAGCCAGCCCCGCAAAAGCGCGTCCAGGTCTTTTTCCGGTTTACCGCCAAGATCCGGTTCCCACGGTCCCGGGTGCAGTAGAAAGTCATAACGTCGGTCCAGTAACCTCGACTTCAGGAGATTCAATGGACGCAGAATGCCCCGCGCCGCCGGGTTCAAAAAGGGTCCGGCGGCCCCCATACCGTGCTTCTTGTACTCCGGCGGAGACAAGGTTTCCGCGTCTCCCGGCCTCTGCCGAGTGAGTTGATCACGATCCTTGCCTTCAAAAGTCCTGACTTCGAAATCGATGAGATCGAACCAGAGCTTCTTCAAACTAAATGGCAGGGGAGTGTCGACGGTAATCGATGCACCATCGACGCCGGGAAAATTCTGTGACTCATGAGACGCCGACTTGAGTTCGAATATCTTGTCCGTGAATGCGGTCTCTCGATTTTCCTCCAACCCCCCGGCCAGAAAATCAAGCAGGTCACCCGTGTCCAGTGCCCAATACGGAATAAACAACCGGCTTTCGCCTTCGAGTGGCTCGACACTGAATACCTGAGCAACGTCGGCGAGCGGATCCGAATATTCGCCGTGAATATCCAGCATCAGCACTCGTGCGCTGGGGTATGGATTTTTTTCCTCTACCGGCTTCGTGACGGCCCGGAGAAGGCTCGCCACCGTCGTCGACTTGCCGGAGCCGGTCGATCCGACGACCGCGGAATGCCGAGTGACCAGTTCGTTGAGCGCGATCTTCGCCAGTATGCTCTCCGCGCTGGAAAGCGTGCCGACCGTCACGTGCCCCTGATCCCGAATGTCGTAGATTCTTCGCAGATGCTCCTCGACAGCCAAGTGAACGCCGTCCCCGATGTTCGGATACTGGCTGACGCCGCGCTCGAAAGTGCCGCCGGTGATTTCGCCTACCAACTCGACCATCATCCAGCGGCCCGTATCGACGCCTGGATCGACGTTCTCCGGAACGGCGTTCGCTCCAACCTCGGAGACGACGCCGAACAGATCGTGATAACCTTGCGGAACACGGACAAAGCTGCCTACCTGCCCGATCTTGTAGGTCCGCCCCCTGATGATCGACAGGCCGGACGCCACGGACTGGGCAAGATGGACGTTGAGAGCCGCACCCGAAACAGCCGCGACCTTGCCAAGAAACGTCGGATCGCGACTAAGCATCTCGTTCCTCCGATCGTTCCTCCGACGAAACCGGCGTCTCGTCTTGCTCGCCACTATCCGTCTCGCCCTGGTCGGACGCTGGAGTGGACATTTCCCGCGCCTGCGTCAGCTTGAGAAACCACGCCAGCTTCGCAAAGTCGCCAAGAAGGAACTCACCTGCGTTGTCCGCCGATTCTTCGCGCCAGAACGTCAGGCGGATATCTCGCCAGTCTTCGTTCGGCGGCTGACGGGGACGCCAGCGACCGGCGACGCCGTGAATTACGGCGCGATCCTGAGCGTATACGCTCATGTTGGGTCGAGAGGCGGCAAGTTCCGCCGCGGAACTTTCCTCTTCCAACGCCCGGTACTGGAACGCCAAAATTGCCGTATGCGCGTTGGCCGCAAGCGCTTCGTCAAGTACGGCGCAGATGTGTCGGTCCAGGAACGAGAACCCGGTACAAATCAGAAGAGTGTCCGGAGTAGTCAGGAACTTGCGAAGCCGTTCAAACAACGCCGAGTACGGCAGCCGTGTCACTCGATCGTACTTGAGGTGGTCAGGATAGATCAGCTCGGTTGCATCTCTCTCCCCGGTTCTTATGACCGCATCGTTCGAGATGCTCCAGCCGAGCGAACCATGCAGTTTCCACAGCCTCGCCCATCGGGCTGGCAGTTCGTCGGCCGCCACGCTCGCGGGGTCGAAAAATGGTTTGTGCGACCCCGTGAATCCGTCGAAGTAGGGTACCCGCGCTCTCTCGAAAGCCTCCTCGACGAGGAGATCGTAGTTGGGCGTGAAGATTTCGACCGCATTCTCCCGTTGCGTGCCGGAAATCCAGGAAACAAGCTCCGAGTACGGATTCGCGCCGTTGGGCAAGCAGGCGGAGACCCTGGCGCCGATTCTTTCGCAGATTCGGAGCCCCAGTTTTTCGTACGCCTCACCGTCCAGGCCGTGAACCGTTGATTTTCCGATTGCCTCGGCGAGTCTGCGCACCTGGGTCAATATGGTTTCGACGTTCACGTTCCCGTCAATGTCGGCCTTCAAGTCGTCGACCGCTCGACGATCGTCGTCGGAGAGATCGTCGACCACTGCGCCCGTAAGTCCGATGACGTCCGGCACCAGAGGGCCACCGTTTTTCATGATTTCGTTGTTTTCATCGACCTTGATCGCGGTGGGTGCGCCTGCGCCGATGAAGATTCCGATGCGTTTTCGGCCCTGTGACAGGATTTGAAGCAGGTCGGACATGTAGCGGTCAGGGTTGTGAACGGAGGTCGTGGTCATTTCAACCCTCTCGCATCGCGGAGAATCGCGCTCCGTCGACCATTCGCGGGTCATTGCCGAACGTCATCTGTACGCGGAAGTCGGATTCCGTTTCCGCCCGCGCCGCCCACTTCACCGCATTCGTGTAATGCAGATCGTTCCACCGCTTGCCGTCGAACTCGTCACCGCCCCGGAAGTCGGTCCGCTCCGCCACCGTCCCCGCGCCGGGGCAACTCCAGAACCACGGGTACCTCCCCACGGGGCCGCAAGGCTCACCGGCTCCTTGCCCCGGGCGACACTTGACGCTGGCGTCAAGAGCCCACATGGGCATCTACGTGTACCGCACGTCGGCGTGCGCGGGCAGGAAGAAGCGCGGAAGCAGGCTGTCCACGCGCAGCAGGCCCGCGCGCGACAGCCGGACCCGCGCCGGCGACGACTCGGCCAGGTAGCCGTCGGAGGCGAGCGACGCCAGCGGGTTCGTGAACCGTTCCCGCACGTCCACCCCGTACTTCGCCTGGAAGTAGGAGGGCCGGATGGAGCCGAGCTTGAGCTGCAGCACCAGCTCGCGGATCAGCCGTTCCTCGTCGGTCGGCCGGTAGGCCCGGTTGAGCGGCAGGCGTCCCGCCTCGACGGCCTGCGCGTAGGCGTCCCACGAGTCGAGGTTCTGCACGTGGACGCCGTTGACGTGTCCGAACGACGCCACCCCCAGGCCCGCCAGATCCGCGCCCTGCCAGAGGCGGTCGCGGTAGACGAAGCGGGTGCGTCCCGGCTGCTTGACCGCGGTGTAGGCGCTGCCCACGGCGTAGCCGGCCCGTTCGAGGGCTGCGAACGCCTCGTCCACCCAGCGGCGCTTGGTCGCCCACGGGGCGACCGTTTCCTGGAACCGTCCGGCGCCGCGCAGCCGGTCGCCGCTGATGGTGGTGTTGAACGGCAGCTCCATCTGGTAGATGGTGACGCTGTCCGGGTCGAGGGCCACGGTCTTCTCGACCGCGTCCCGCCAGCGGTCGTCGGTCTCGCCGAGCATGCCGGCGATCAGATCGACGTTGATCTGCGGGAAGCCGATCGAGCGGGCGAAGTCGTACGCCCGGAAGATTTCCGCCGAGCGGTGCGCGCGGCCGTTCAGTTCCAGCACGTGGTCGTCGAAGTGCTCGACGCCCAGGCTCAGCCGCGTCACCCCCAGCTCGCGGATGGCGCGCAGCTTCGGCTCGGTCAGCGTGCCCGGCTCGCACTCGAACGTGATCTCGCTCGCGGCGGACCAGGGGCTGACGGCCGAGAGCCGGTCGACGAGCCCGCGGAGCTGCCGGACCGACAGGAAGGAGGGCGTACCGCCTCCGAAGTAGATGAAGTCGAGCGGGCGCCCGGCGACGGCCGGCTGCTCGGCGTACAGCTCCCACTCGCGCCCCAGCACGTCGAGGTACGACTGCACCTCGGCCGCGTTCTTGTCGGTGTAGACCCGGAAATAGCAGAAGTGACAGCGCTTGCGGCAGAACGGGACGTGCAGGTACAGCCCGAGCGGCACGCCGTCCGCGGCGGGCGTGGCCAGGGCGGGCCGCGCCGCCGCGGTGACCGCGTCCGCCGTCCAGGTCGAGAACGGCGGGTAGTTGGCGACGAAGTAGCTGCCGACTTCCGTTTCGCGGTCGGTGACCGCCGCCGCGTCGCTCGTCACCCTCGCATGATACCAGCCCGCCGCGCCGCGGTCACGAGCCGGTGCGTGCGGCGGGGACGTCGACCAGGTTCGGGTGTCGCGCCGGCCGCGCCGCGGTCACGAGCCGGTGCGTGCGGCGGGGCACGACCTGCCAACGTTCCGCATGATGCCAGCCCGCCGCGCCGCGGTCGCGGGAAGACCGGTTGCCCGCCGCCGCGGGCGCGTCGCCGCCCGTCGCAGCCGCGCGGCGCTCACCCGAAGCAGTAGAGCACGCCGTCCTGCGAGCCGATCACCACCTTGCCGTCGGCGATGGCCGGGGACGCCGACAACGGGGCGCCGGTGTCGAACTCCCAGAGCTTCTCGCCGCTCTCGAGGTCGAGGACGTAGAGCCGCCCGTCGCCCGAGCCGACGTAGACGCGCCCGCCGGCGGCGGCGGGGGACGAGTCGACGCGCGCGCGGGTCATGAACGTCCAGCGCGTCCCGCCGGTCTCGGCGTCGATGCCGTGGACCATGCGGTCGCGGCCGCCGATGACGACGGCGCCGTCGACGTGGAGCGCCGACGAGTAGAAGGGGAAGTGCCGCCGCGGATGCTCGTAGCGCCAGACGATGCCGCCGGTCGCCAGGTCGAGGCTGACCACCTCGTTGTCGAACGTGCCGAAGTAGGCGCGCCCGTCCCGAATGGCCGAGGACGCCGCGGTGTAGGCGCCGGCCGGCACGCTGGTGACCTCCGCGCCGTCGGAGATCCGGACGCCGTGGAACGTCTCGTCGCAGCCGCCGAACCAGGCCACGCCGTCGGTGACGGCCGGGGTGGCGTGGACGTAGTTCTGCGTCTCCGCCCGCCACGCCAGCTCGCCCGTGGCCGCCTCCAGCCCGTACAGGTAGCCGTCGTACGATCCGATCAGCACGCGGTCCGCGGCCAGCACCGGCGACGACTTGATCTCGCCCTGCGTCGCATAGGTCCAGACCGCCGCGCCCGTCTCCGCGTCGACGGCGTGCAGCACGCCCGCGAGGTCGCCGACGAAGACCAGTCCGTGCCCGACGGCCGGCGACGACTCCCCGATGCCCATCCGCTCGCTCGCCCGGTAGCGCCACTTCGGCGCGCCGGTTTCGAGGTCGAGGGCGATCAGCTCCCCGGTGTAGGCGCCGACGTAAACCGTCCCGTTCGCGATGGCGGCCGACGAGTCGATCGACTCGCCCGCTTCGAACGACCAGAGCAGCCTGGGCTCGTCCGGCACGGTGGCCGACGAGACGCCGGTCAGGCCGGCGGTCCCGCGGAACTGCGTCCAGGCGTCCGGCGGCGCCGCGGCCTGCGCGGCGGCGGTCCCGGCGCCGATCGTCGGCGCGAGAACGGCGAGCGCGGCGGCGCCGGCGAGGGCCGCCGGAAAGGACGCGCGGCGTGACGTGTCCCGGCCGGACCGCCCCGCCGTGGCCCGTGAGCTTGCTGCCCACGCCGGCAAGGACGCGCGGCGTGACGCGTCCCGGCCGGTCCCGCGAGCCGGGGTTGGCGGCCGGCAGTGCCTGTTCGCGATTTCGAGACCCGTGGTCAGTAGGCGCATTGATATACCTCCAACGCTTCGCGGGCGCCAAAGGGCCGCGGATTGAACGTGCCGGTCCACTGCGTGGCCGCCGCCTCGGCGAGGACCGACAGGTCCCGCTCCGGCACGCCGGTCGCCCGCAGGGCGGCCGGGAATCCGCCCGACCGGCCGATTTCGGAAAGACGAACCGCCAGGTGCTCCCCGGCCTCGCCGGTCCCGGACGCCGGGGACGCGCCGTCGACGAGGTCGCGGTAGAGATCGTCGGCGGTCTGCGCGTTCCACCGTACGACGTGGGGCAGCAGGATCGCCAGGGCGACGCCGTGCGTCATGGCGTAGCGCGCCGTCAGGGGATTCGCGCACGCGTGCGCGGCGCCGAGCATCGACTGCTCGATCGCCACGCCCGCGTAGAACGCGCCGAGCTGCATCGCGCCGCGCGCCGCGACGTCGTCCGGACGGTCGAGCACCCGCTCGTAGTTGGCGTTCAGCAGGCGGAAGGCCTCGCGGGAGAAGAGCGTCGAGATGGCGGAACGGCGCTTCGTCACCGCGGTCTCCACCGCGTGGGCGATGGCGTCGAATCCGCCGGCGGCGGTGACCGCGGGGGGCTGCGACAGGGTCAGTTCCGGGTCGAGAACGGCCGTCCGGAAGGCGAGCCGCGGGTCGCCGCACGCCATCTTCATGTGCGTTTCGGCGTCCGCGATGACCGCGTAGCTCTGGGCCTCCGAACCGGTTCCGGCGGTGGTCGGGACGGCGATCATCGGCAGCAGCGGCTTGCGCGCGCGCCCGTAGCCGCGGTAGTCGGCCACGGCGCCGCCGTTCGTCAGCAGCAGGTTGATCCCCTTGGCGCAGTCCAGCGCGCTGCCTCCGCCCAGACCGATGACCGAGTCCGGCCGGCGGGCCCGGGCGAACGCGACGCCGCGTTCGACCATCGCGGCGTCCGGGTTCACGTCGAAGTCGTCGAAGACCGCGGCTTCCCGCCCGGCGGCGCGCAGCAGGCCGAGCGCGCGGTCGACGTGGCCCGCTTCCTGCAGGCCGCGGTCGGAAACCAGCAGCGGGCGCGTGAAGCCCGCCTCCCGCGCCAGCGTTCCGAGGCGGTCGATCGCGCCCGCCCCGAACACGAGGCGCGTCGGCACGTGAAAATCGAACGGCGTCATGGCTCGTCAGGCGGCGTTGCGATCCCTGAAATATACCCTGACCACGCCCAACGCCGGCTGCCGCCAGCGAGACGACCCGTCACCGGCCTCGGTGGCGGAGTCTGGCCCCTGACCACGCGGAAGGAGGCAGCCGCATCGACGGGCGGCCGGACCCGGGCTACGCGGCGCCGCCGGCGTCGAATGCCCGCAGGGCGCCCGGAACCGCCTCGACGAAGCGCATGGCGCGGCGATACAATGCATGAATCTCTTCCGTCGTCTTCTCCAGCGTGAACGCGCCGAAATCCTGATGCACGAGGCGATTCCGTTCCCTGCCGATCTCGAGGAACGCGCGCACGGAGTCGTCGAGCTCGTCGTCGTTCCTGATCCTGCGCTTCATGGAGTCACGGAAGTCGTTCCCGAACAGTGCGAAGAATTTGTTGGCGTTGTTGGTGTCCCACTCGAACCACGTATGGTACTGGCGGCTGACCGCCTTGCTGCGCACCAGGGCCGTGACCCGCACGTTCCCATTCGTCGCGTCCTCGACGAACGACAGCACCGTCTCCGTCATCCGGCGCTCGAAGTAGCTTGCGGCGGCCAGCAGGAGCGATTTCCGGAAGTTCTCGTCCGCAACGGCGCGCAACGAAACCTCGCCGGCTTCGTCGAGGACTCCGAGCAGGCCGGCGAAGTTTTCGTGCAGCAGGTCGACTACTGTAGCCGGCACGCCGTTCCTCATGGTCGTCCGTCAGAGGGCGCCGACGATTTCACGAGACCTGCGCAGGCGTGTCTTCACGTTGTTCGTGCTCGTCGTTTTGGACGTCGTCGCCGAGGTGAACGCGCCGTCTTTCTTCAGATCGCGCACGCGAGCCGCCGACAGTGCGCCCGTCACCTTGCGTCTTTCCGCAAAAGCCTCCTCGCAGGCTGCCGTAAAGACGGCTTCGTACAGCATGATGTTGAAGCGGTTGTCATGCGCGTTCCGGAAGGCTCCGCCGGGCAGATCGCGGCACGCCTCCAGAAAGGACCGGAAGAGTTCTTTCAGATATTCGTTCTGACCGTCGTCGTGCCGCCTGCACTTCTTCGAGAAACGGTTCAGGAACCTCAGCATCGACGGAGCGTACGCATCACCGTCGACGAGCAGGGCGAACCCGCGAAGAAGAACTTCGACGTCCTTGAGATGAAGGTCCGGTTCCGGCCTTCCCAGGAGATTACGCCACTGCGTGTCGGTATTCATTTCATACAGCATCGTGTAGAAGCTGGAATGGTACATGCTGGTGCGAATCTCCTGGGGACGAAGGTTCATCCCGCCGGAGTTCAGGCGATTGAAGATCTCGAATATCGACGAATCGTCGTCGGACGGAGACGCTTGCTTGACGACGATGTTTCTGAGCGGACGCAGATCGAACTGCGACTGGTACTCGCCGAGCGAATTGTAGTCGAGGCCGTGAAACCTGCTTGAGCCGTCCGCGAACGGTCCCGACAAGCGCAGCCTGAACGGCTCGAAGTAAGTGTCGTCGTTCAGTATCTCGTCCGGGATGTGTCCGGAGTCGGCGAAGACGGAGCGCAGTCTCTGGCGGTGTTCCTGGCGCGGGAAACGCTGCTTGATGAAGTAGTAGATGGACATCAGCCGCTGTTGTCCGTCTATGACCAGGAATCGGTTGCGGGATTCCTCGTACAGGAACAACTGCGGCACCGGCAGGCCCAGGATGAGGGATTCGATGAGCCTGGACGCGCGGGGAAGATCCCAGACGAAGTGTCGTTGAAACCCGGGGATCCGGACGGCGCCGCGGTCGATGAAGTTGCCGATCGTCACCAGGTTGAAGTCGTTCGGGGAAGCCGTGATGTCGTACTGGTCGATGTGGATACCGGTGTCGTCTTCCGTATCGTCCGCGAACCAGGGATCCCGCTCGGCAACGTCCATTTCCTTCTCCATGCCTGTCGACAGGCGCAGCTTCGACAGTTCGGTGTTCCGGCCATCCTCACGCGGCGCGTGAGCGAGCCAGCCGCGTTGTACGCAACGCCAGATGTAATCACTGGCATGCGAGCGAGGCGCGCCGGAGACTTCCGCGAGGTGGGCTGACGTCACGTGCTCGGGATTGTCGAGGATCGCCTGCCGCATGTCCGCGGTGCGGGTGCCTTCACGAAACCCCGGAGCCTTGCTCGGGTCTGCCACGCGGTAGACTTCGGTGCGGCCGAACGCGCGTTTCCTGGCGCCGGACTCAGCCGCTTCTCCGGTCTGCTTCTGAACTTCTTCGCTCATCATAACTTCTCCCCGTCGAGATATCCACGGAGCGTTCAGGGGCGAATCCGTGGAACCCTGCCGCCGATCCGCCACGGTCCGGGCGAGATGCCGGGAGCGGTGCGGCCCTTTTTGCAGAAACGCCGACGCTCCCGAAGTATAGCCGATCGGAGGCGGTCGGGGCGGTCCCGGGTCAGTCGGCCGCCGTCGGTTGCGCCGACCCGTCACCGCGCGCCGCCGTCACGATCTCTTCGACACCGGCGCCGGTTGCGGCCGCCGCGGCCAGTGCGCCGAGAGCGAAGATCCGGGGGTACAACGTCTCGGAGTACCAGAGTCTGGCGAAATAGAGCCCGATGGGCGCCGGAGCGGCCCGCCGGCCGCCGCCGGTGGCGTCGATCAGCCAGCGGACGCCGCCTGCGACGGCGCCTTCGAGGCCGGGGACGGAGCCGGCGGCGACCGGGCCGGCGCGCGGAAGCTGCCGAAACGTCGCCAGGGCCGAGACCGCCGCCGCGGTCTCCTCGATGGACGGCGCCACGCCGGGTGCGCCGCCCCAGCCGCCATCGTCCCCCTGCGCGTCGACGAGCCAGCGGACCGCCCGGCGCTCGGCCGCCGGGACCGTTTCGGCGTCGGACAACGCGGCGAGCCCTTCCAGGACCCGCGCCGTGCCGTAGACCGGGTTGGCGTCGTCCGGGGCGCCCTGGTTCCCGAACCAGAGGGGGATCCACGTTCCGTCGGACCGTTGCGCCCGCTCCAGAAACCGGACGGCGCGGGCGGTGGCGCGCCCGGTTCGGACCCGTAGCGCGGCGGGCAGCGCCGGCCGCCAGGCGGTCCAGGCCCGCAGCGCGTGCGCGGTCAGGTCGGGGCTGCTGCGGTCGAACGGCAACGCGCCCCAGCCGCGGCAGAACGTCGGGATCCCGCCGTCGGCGTTCTGCAGGTCGAGGAGCCAGCCGATGCCGGCGCGGGCCGCCTCCCGGTGCCCGGATTCGCCGGCGCCCAGGGCGTGCAGGGCGAGCAGCGCCCCCGGCGTGTCGTCGGCGTCCGGCACGCCGCCGGGCAGGTCGGTCCAGGCCCAGCCCCCGGGCGCGGCGTCCGTGTAGACGTGCCGCTTCCGGTACTGCTGATCGAGCAGCCAGCGGCGCAACGCCTCCCGCTCGCCGGGCGCCAGCCGGGCGCGCCAGCCGGACCGCCGCGCCAGCGCGTTGACGCTCAGCGTCGTCACCCAGGTGGCGAGGTTGGTGTCGATGGGCCAGCTTCCGTCGGCGCGGGCCGAACGCGCCAGGAACGCCACGCCCCGCTCCACCACGGGGTGCGTCGGTTCCCCGGCGGCGACGAGGCTCATGACGACGAAGCTGGTCAGCGGCGTCGCCTCCAGGAACCCGCCGCCGCGCGGCTGGATCGCCTCCAGCCGGCGCAGGGTGCGGGCGCGGACGGCCCGGCGCGCGAGCCGCGCCAGCGGGTTGCGCGTGGGGCGCTGCCGGTGGCGCGCCTGTCCGATGGCGATCAGGGCCGGCAGCGCGTAGCTGACCACCGGCAGCCGCAGCCAGCGGTACCAGGCCGGCGGGACGGCGGCCAGCTCGAACGGGAGTTGCGGAACGTGCCCCCAGCCGCTGCCGACGCGGCCGCTCCCGCCGCCGGCCCGTTCGTCCGCGCCGAGGAGTCCGGCCAGGGCGAGCACGGTGAGGATCGGGACCGAGAACGTGCGGTCCTTGCCGTAGCGGCGGCCGATCGTCTCCGCGAGCGCCCGCGGACCGAGACTGCCGGCGGCGCGGCGCATCCGGCCCCGCGCCCGGTCGAGCGCGGCTCGGCGCGGCGCATCGTCGGTCCCGGCGCTGGCGAGGGCCGCCCAGCAGAGGGCGGTCGTGCTGACGTTGCTGGGGCTGTCGGTGGTGTCGCCCCAGCCGCCGTCCGCGTTCTGGGTCCGCACGAGCCAGGCGACGCCGCCGCGGACGAGCGCGTCGAGGGCGACGCCGCCGGGGGCGACGCCGCCGGCGGCGGACGGCGCCCCGGCTTCCCGCCACGAATGGGTCTCGGCGATGCGGGATCCGAGGGCGACGCCGCCGGCGTCGGATGGCGCCCCGGACCCGGACCCGCCCCCGCGGGCCAGCGCCAGCGCGACCACTGCCGTGGCGGTCGAGAGCGCGGACGACGACAGCTCGCCGGTCCAGTGGCCGTCGGCAGTGCGCGCGGCGAGCAGGTTCGCGGTCAGGCGCTCGAGGGTCGCCTGCCGTTCCTGGCCGCCGGGCTCCGCCGCCGACTTCGACTTCCCGTCCGGTCCGGCGTCCGCGCCGCGTCCGCCGTCCGCCTCGCGGCGGGGCGTCGCCGCCGCGTCCGCCGCCGCCGGGGACGGTTGCCGCCGATCGCCGCGGGCGGGTGGCGCGCTCGCAGGCTCGGATGCCCCAGGGCGAGCAGGTGTTGTTGGGGCCGACGTTTCCGCCCTCCGCCGGGGTGGCGCGCTCACAGGCTCAGATGCCCCAGGGCGAGCAGGGCGTAGAAGGTGTACTCGCAGTCCTGCGCGTCGTCGCCCCAGCTTCCGTAGAAGCCGCCGGAGTTGGTCCAGAGGCTGTCGACGAAGTCGAGGCACGGCTCCCGGATCGGCTCCAGCGGCGCGTGGGCGCCCGCGAGCGCGTGCAGCGCGGTCGCGGTCGAGAGCAGATCGGGGAGCGGCGTCGCCGGCGACGCGCAGAAACCGCCGGCCGGCACGTGGCGCGCCCGGAGCCACTCGGTGGCGTCGCGGTCGGCCGGCCGGGACAGGCGGCGCTGCACCGTCACCGCCGCGGCGGTCGGCGGCGTCAGGCCCGCCGGCGCCCCGGGCCGGTTGCCGTACCCGCCGTCGGCGGCGCGCAGGGCGGCCAGGCAATCGAGGAGCCGGTCGGGGCGGTCCGGCGTCGCGCGGAGGTCCTCGTAGGCGCCCAGGGCCAGGAAGCAGCCGTACGCGGTGCCGTGGCCGGCCCCGCCGGTCGGGCTGTAGCCGCCGTCCGGCGTGCGGTGGCTCTCCACGCGTTCGAGCAGCGCCGCGGCCGGCGCCTCGTCCGCGGCGCCGAGGTCGGCCCAGCACCGGGCGAGGCAGGCGGCGTGCACGAAATCCAGATCGGCCGGGTCGTCGTGGCTTTCGAGGAACCGCCGTACCGCGTCGACCGGCAGGTCCCGCCGAAGGGCGGTCAGCGCTTCGAGGCCGAAGACGGTGTAGTAGAGGTCGCTCGCGCCGTCGCGATCCTGGAAGCCGCCGTCGGGATTCAGCCTGGTGGAGAGGAAGCGCGCCGTCAGGTCCGCCGCGTCACCGAGCAGCGTCGGCGACAGTCGGGCCACCTGCAGCATTTCGAGCCTCAAACTCACTGCACCAGCCTTGGATCTCGATGCTGAAGATCTTGCCGACGACCCGGCGGAGCAGACCCTTGAGGCTCGGGTTGGTCAGACCGGGCAGGCAGCGGATCGCCTCCTCCTTGTAGCTCTCCAGCAGGCGGCGGCTCCGGCCGGCGGCGTCGAAGCGGGCGAGCAGCTCGCGCACCTCGCCGGAGCGGCCGTCGACGGCGCGCTCGCGGCGCCACGCCGCTTCCAGGACGGACCGCGCTTCCGGCTCGGACTTCGCCTGCTCGTAGCCGACGGCCAGCGGCAGCGACGGGCGCAGCGCCGTCACGTCGTCCGGCGCCTCCGCGGACGGCTCGAAGTCGTCCAGGTCGTCCCGGATCTGGTACGCGACGCCGAGCGCGTCGCTGTACGCCCGCAGCCTGTCGAAGACCTCGGGTTCGGCGCGGGCGCAGGCGGCTCCCAGCTCCAGGGCCACGCCGAACGCCGGCGCGGTCTTCTGCCGGAAAATCTGCAGCACCTGCTGCGAGCCGAGCGGCCGCGGGCTGCGCGCCCACGCCAGCTCCTCTCCCTGCCCGAGACAGAGCGTCCGGTGGCCGCGGGCCGCGATGGCCGTCATCCCGGCGCGGATCTCCGGGGCGAAGTCGCTCTCCGCGAGCAGGCGGTAGCCCTCGCCGATCAGGAAGTCCCCGACGTTGAGCGCCGCCGGGATCCCGTGCGCGGCGTGCGCCGTCGGCTCGCCGTAGCGGCGCGCGTCGCCGTCCTCGATGTCGTCGTGGACCAGCGACGCCTTGTGGAAGCACTCCACCGCCACCGCCACCTTGCGGAGCGCGTCCGGCGGCGGCGCGTGCGGATCGTCCTGCAGCGCCTGGTGCGCGCAGACGGTGAGGAAGGGCCGCCAGCGCTTGCCCGCGCGGGTCAGCTCGGCGCGCGCCAGCGTCTCCGTCTCGCCGGCCGGCGGCCCGCCGAACAGGGCATCGAGCGCCTCGGATTCGAACCAGCCCTCGACGTCCCGCCGCAACGCGTCCAGGTCGAGCCGGCGGGTGCGGTCGTCGCTGGTCGCGTGGATGAAGTCCCAGACCCACTCGACGTCGACCCCGGTGTCCTTGCAGTCGTCCTGCAGCAGCGGAATCGCCACGCCGGGAATCGCCGCCGCCTCCATGTAGGGGAACGCCCGCTCCAGCACCGAGAGGCAGCTCACGCCGACGATCGCCTCGATCTTGCCGGTCTGGATCAGCGCCATCACCAGCGCCGAGCCCTCGGCGACGAGCACCGCGTAGCCGAGCTTCTCGGCTTCTTCCTGCAGGTCCTGGATCGTGCACAGGCCGCACTGCTTGCACAGCAGGCCGAACTCGTCGAACGGGGCGGGGCAGCGGTCCTCCACGCGCAGGCACTTGGGCAGCAGCAGCAGGCGCCGGTCGTAGGGGACCGCGGCCAGGTGCTCGCGCCACGTCTCGTTCCCGAGCAGCACGCCGACGTAGTCGTGGTAGCGGGGATCGACGGCGTGGGCGCGCACGATCTCCTCGGAGCGGACGCGCAGCTCGTCCAGGACCAGCGGCGGCGTGATCTCGCTCCGGCGCGCGGCGACGTACGCCTGGACCTGCCGCAGCAGCACCTCGCGCTCGGCCCGGGTCTGCGGGATGTTCTCCTGCGGCGGCCGCATGACCGTCGGCGGCACCGCGCGGGGGAGCGAAACGACCGGCAGTTGGTAGCTGTTCACGGGAAATCTTCCGTTGATGTCGAACGTTTCCGCCTCGTGGTTGCGCGCCGGGGGTTCCGGGCCGCCCGCTAGCTGTACGCCCCGAAGCCGAAGAACCAGTGCTTCTTGGCGAAGGCGTACGCCCAGTGCTCCTCCGGGATCTCGTGCCCCGGGTCGTGCTGGCTGCTGCGCGGCGCGAGCTGCGCCAGCTCCGCCGCCGCCGTCTGCCGCTGCGTCGTGTCCCGCGCGCCGTGGCGTTCCACGATCTCGCGGACCAGATCCGGCCGTTCCAGCACGATGCAGCCGCGGGTGGTCCGCGCCGCGGTCTCCCGGAAGTCCTTGAGGAACGCCGAGTTCGTCATGGTCTCGTAAACGCTCGGCCGATCATAGACCGTTTCGGTCGCGAACTGGATGATCGGGCACGGCTCGACGTCGCCGTACGGGCTGATGTGGTGGCTCACGCCGGTCGCCATCGGGCAGAGCGCCTGTCCCTCGTCGTCCCAGTACGCGTCGACGATGGCGATCGGCAGCCTGGCCCGCATGCGGACGATGAACCGGCGCACGCGGAGGACCTCCGCCGGCGTGAGCGCGATCTCGGCCGCCGGCTGCGGGCCGACGACCCGGTAGGTGTGGAACCAGGCGTAGTGCGCGCCGAGGTCGATGAGCCGCCGCAGCCACGACTCCTGAACGAGGTCGTCGATGTTCGTCTTGCAGACGCTGGTGGCCACGCCGGTGACCAGCCGGTTGCGGGTGCAGGCCTCCAGCCCGGCCAGCGACTTGTCGAGCACGCCGGTCCGGCCACGGCGCTCGTCGCTCGCCGCCGCGGTCCCCTCGATGCTGACGAGCGGCGTCACGTTGCCGAGGCGCCGCAGCTCGGCGGCCCGCGCGTCGTCGATCAGGTGTCCGTTGGTGAAGAGCTGGAAGTAGCAGTCCGGGTGCGCGGCGAACAGGTCGAACAGTTGCGGGTGCAGCAGCGGCTCGCCGCCCAGGATGCCGAAGTAGCTGTTGCCGTGCCGCTTGGCGTCGCCGACGATCCGGTTCAGCTCGTCGATCTCGATCTTCCGGCTCGGCGCCGCGACGTCGACCCAGCATCCCTGGCAGCGCAACTGGCAGCCGGAGATCACCGAGATGAAGAGGAACGGCGGAAAGTGCTCGCCCCGCTTCAGCCGCCGCTTGTAGCGCTGGACCGAGCGGACGCCCTTGACGCCCATGTTCCAGACCAGCTTGCGCAGCGCGCGCGGATCCGGCTCGGTGAGCATCCGTCTGGCCAGTTGCAGCACCACGTCGTCAGCCCTCCTGCCGCGCCGCGGCGGCGTCGACGGCGGCCTGCGCGCGAACCCGGGCCGCTTCCGCCTTGGTCTGGATCTCGTCCAGGGTCGGCAGGCTCGCCAGCACCTCGGCCGGGACGTCGAGGGTCTTTTGCAGCTTGACCAGGCACTTCTGGCGCTCCTTGAGCGCCCGCTCCTCGTCGCGCTCCTTCGAGAAGCGCGACTTCGCCTTCGCGCTCCGGTCGCGCAGCGCCGCGTAGACGTCGCCGCCGAGCAGGGCCGAGATGTCGACCTTCATCGCCTCGCGGCGCACGTCGTCCGTCTGGATCTCGCCGCCGTGGATCGGTCCGTGGCGGTACTTGGGGAACAGGATCGCCACCTCGGGGCAGACCCGCGAGCAGGCCGGGCAGTCGGTCTTGCAGTTGTCGTGGTTCTGGACCTGGATCTGCCCCTGCTTGGAGACGCCGTAGACGTCGAAAAGGCAGAAGCTCAGGCACTGCATGCAGTTGGTGCAGCGGTCGAAGTCGATGACCGGGAACCACGGCTTCCACCCGCCCGGCTCGCGGACCTCGCACTCGGCGCGGATGGCGTCGACCAGCGCCGCCGCTCCGTCCGGCGTCTCGCCGCCGACGTCGCGGAACCAGACCCGGCCGCCGGATTCGGCGCCCACCGCCCCGGCCGGCTGCCGCTCGGTGAAGCGGCCGAGGACCGCCAGCAGGTTGGCCTCGCCGGCGCGCGGCGCGACACCCGCCGCGCCGCCGGCGCCGACCCGCGTCACGCGGTACCCCTTGTCGAGCAGCGTCTGCAGCAGGGCGAACCGGTGCGCGCCGTCCAGCGGCTCGGCGCCGCGGCCTTCGTAGAGCGCCACGCGCAACACGGGAAGTGACAAACCGCCGGCGCCGCTCATCGTCCGCCTCCTTCTCCAGCCGGGGCGTCACCGTTCGGCGGCCGGCCGGCGTCGTCCGCGGCCGGGGCGCCACCGTTCGGCGACCGACCGGCGTCGTCCGCGGCCGGGGCGTCCGGGGAGTCGGCGCCGGCCGCGCCGGCGCCCGCGCCGCCGCGCGTCAGCATCCCCTCGGTCACCGCCTCGGCCGTCTCTTCCCGCATGTTGAGGATCGTGACCCGCTCCCGGTCGAGCGGCGCGCCGGCCGACGAGAACAGCCAGCGCACGGCGCGCGGGTAGCAGGCGGCGATGGTCATGGCCCTGCCGCCGGCGATCTCCGCCAGCCGCGGATCCTTGCGCGCCGACATTTCGCACAGATCGGGCACCGCGTCGAAGTCGACGCCGGCGTCCGCCAGCCCCTCGAGCACCCCGTCCTTCACCTTGCGCGGCACCACCCGCGCATAGGCGCAACGGCAGTAGACCAGGTTCGGGGCGGCCGCCGCCGGGGTTTCCTTCGCGCTCATCACGCCGTCGCCATCCGCCAGGTCGGGGTCGGCTTTGCCGGCCGGAAGTGCTCGACGTGCTCGATCGCCGCGCGGCGGCCGGCGCCGCCCGCCTCCCAGGCCGCGAACGCCGCGCGCGCCGCGTCGGCGAGGCGCCGCGGGTCGTCCTCGGCCCGCAGGTTGACGATCAGTTCGCCCGCGTCCACCGGCGCCTTCAACGCATGGGCCAGCTCCGCGCCCCGGTCGCCCGCCACCAGGTTCAGCACGGCGATGTCCGACGGCAGCTCCTCGGCCGTCAGGGTCATCTTCAGGTGCGCGATCTCCCGCGCGCCGACGGCGCCCGCAACGTGCGCGGCGAGGTCGCGCAACAGCGCGTTGCCGTCGAACGGCGTGTCGGAGGAGACGCGCACGGTGGCGTTCAACCAGCCGAGCAGCGCTTCGCCCTCGGCGTACGCCGCGTAGTCTACGTCGGGCGGCGCCCCGAGCCCCGCCTCCCCGCGCGTCACCCGCTCGAACCAGGGCTGCGTCCCGTTTCCGTCGCGGGCCGACATGGCGAGGACTTCGGCCCCCGGATACCGCGCCGCCAGCGCCTCCCGCAGGCGCTCCAGGCGCGTCCCGTCGAGCAGATCGACCTTGTTCACCACGATCACGTCGGCCTCGGCGAGCTGCCGATCGTAGACGTACAGCACCTTCTGCGAGAACGACCGGCCGCTTTCCAGGCCCAGCACCCGCAACGCGCGGAGCGGATCGACGAGCACGCTCAGCGGCGCGATCTCGAAGGCGTCCCCGTACATCCGGCGCAACGGATAGCTGACCGCGGCCCGCAGATCGGTGCAGCTTCCCACCGGCTCGGCGATGAAGACGTCCGGCCGCGCCTCCGCGTTCAGCCGCTCGGCCGCGTCCAGCAGCGTGTTGAACCGGCAGCAGAAGCAGCCCCCGGTGATCTCCTCCACCGGGAATCCCTGCGCGCGGACGAGCGCGGTGTCGACGAGGCCGACGCTCTGGTCGTTGGTGATCAGCCCGACGCGCTGCCCCCGGCCGGTCAGGAACCGCGCCAGCCGGACGACCGCCGTCGTCTTGCCGGCCCCGAGGAAGCCGCCGACCATGGCGTAGCGGGCTCGCGCGCCGCCCGCCGCGCCCGGTTCCGGTTCGCGGTCAGGCATCCCCGGCGCCTTCGCGGCGGCTCGCCAGCATTCGATCCACCGTTGCGTCGAGCACGTGCACGTATTCTTCTACGTCCAGGCTGTCCGGATCCGCCGCCCCGTCGACCGCGTACAGCCAGCCCTCGCCGTACGGCTTCGATTCGACCAGCGTGATGTCGGCGTCGAGGGCCTCGTTGGCGCCGGCGAAGCGGCCCGACGCCACCGCGTACACGTCGGAAACGGCCTTGAAGCCCTCGATCGCGCCGAGCGGCTGGCCGAGCGCGACCGAATCGCCCGGCGCCACCGCGAAGGTGCATTCTACCAAGTCCCCCAGCATGCGGGTGGCGAAGGTCGTCAATCCGATCCGCCAGCGCCCGGACCGGTCGCGATCCAGCCAGTAGTGCGAGCGCGTGTAGCGGCGGCCGACCGGCAGGCGCGTCGCGAACCGGGAACGCCGGTAGCGGATGAAGCGGCCCGCGGGCGTCGTCGTCATGGCGGACCCGCCGCGCCGGAGACGGCGCCCGCGCGCAGCGCGCCGGCCATCGCCGCCAGGTCCGGCGTCTCCGAGAGATGACACCACGAGAGCCGCACGGCGCCGGCTTCTTCTTCCGGGGACAGTCCCATCGCTGCCAGCACGTGGCTGCATGCGTAGGACTGCGAGGTGCAGGCGGCGCCGTCCGAGATGGCGACCAGTTCGGCCCAGGCCTCGATGAGCGTCTCCTTGTCCCGGCCCGGAATCGACAGGTTCAGGACGTACGGCAGCCGGCGGTCGGGGTCGCCGTGCACCCGGGGCGCGAGCGGCGCCAGCCCGGCGAGGATGCGCCGCTGGAACGCGCGCGCCTCCGCGAGGCGGGAGCCGTGCTCGTCGAGGGCGAGCTCGGCCGCCTTGCCGAACGCCGCGATCAGGGCGACCGGGAGGGTGCCGGGCCGCAGTCCCAGCTCCTGTCCGCCGCCGTGGAGCAGCGGCGTCAGCGGCGGGCGCGCGCCGTCCCTGTGTCTGGCGATCAGGGCGCCCACGCCCTTCGGGCCGCACAGCTTGTGGCCGCTGGCGCTGATCAGATCGACCCGCCGATGCCGGAGCGCGTCGAGCGCCTTGCCGAACCCCTGCGCCGCGTCGACGTGCAGGAAGGCCCGCGATCCGGCGAGCCGCTCCGCGATCTCGGCGATCGGCTGCTGGACGCCGGTCTCGTTGTTGACCTGCATCACCGAGACGAGCAGCGTGTCGGGCCGCACCGCGGCGGCCACGCGGCCGGCGTCGACCCAGCCGCCGGGTTCCGGATCCACCAGCGTCAGATCGAAGCCGCGCGCGGCGAGCGCGCGCAGCGGCTCGAGCACCGCGTGGTGCTCGATCGTCGTGCCGACGAGGTGCGTGCGGCCCTCGGCGCGCCCGTGGAGCTCCAGCCCGAGGATGGCCAGGTTGTTCGACTCGGTCGCGCCGCTCGTGAAGACGACTTCGTTGCGCCGGACGCCCGCCACCCGGGCGATGTGCGCGCGGGCGCGCTCGACCGCCTGCCGCGCAATCCGCCCGCGGGCGTGGGTGCGGCTTCCGGCGTTCCCGAAGTCCACCTCGGCGAAGCGCCGCAGCTCCGTCCGGACGCGGGGGTCGAGGGGACAGGTCGCCGCGCAGTCCAGGTAGACTGGCCCGGGACGTGCAGGTGACGGCACGGTGGCCACGGATTGTACCGAACACCGGCGCCGGCGTGCGCCCGGCAGCCCGTGGCGAAATCCCCGCGTCGCACCGAGACGGGCGGGGCGCCCGGCTGACAAGGCGTGAGGAGGGAGCATATCGGCCCTATGCGACCGACGAACAACGCAGTTCAGCCGGGATGCAGCGCCCGTCGAATGCAGCGGGGATCTCGCCACGGGTTGCCAGGGACGCGGGTCCGCTTGCGGCGCCGGGGACGCGGCCGCCGTGCGCCGCGCGGGCGCCGTCGCGGGAACCGTCACCCATGCAGGTCGAAGATCACGGGTCGCTTCCGCCCGGGCGCGGCCTCGAGCTCGAAATCGAGGCGTTGCGCCGCCTTGACCACGCCGCGCATGCTTCCGCGCCGCGCCCGGGCGCACCGGGGCCGGGCCGCTCCGGGAGCCGCACGGGCCTCCGCCGCGGACTGCCGGACGCCGCGCCCGCTTCCGCGTGGCGGCGTGGGCAGGGGCAACCTCGCCGTCCGGCACGCCACGGACCGCCGGGCGCCGCGGCCGCACCCACCGGCGCCGGCGAGCGGCTGCTCGTCTGGGAGTCGGCGCGGCCCGCCGTGATACTGCCCCGGCGCGGCGCGCCGGAACCGTGGGCGCACGTTGCCGCCTGCGCGGCGCGCGGCGTCCCGCTGCTGCGCCGGGAGTCGGGCGGCGGCGCCGTCGTCGTCGGGCCCGGATGCCTGAACGTCGCCCTCGTGCTGTCGCTCGATCGCCGCCCCTGGCTGGCCGGCGTCGAACGCAGCTACCGGCGCCTGCTCGGCCGGACGGCGGCCGCCCTGGCCGTCGGCGGCATCGCGGTTCGCTCGACCGACCTCGCCCTCCGCGGGCGGAAGTTCGCCGGGCACGCCCAGCGGCGGGCGCGCGGCGCCCTGCTCCATCACGGAGTCCTTCTCTACGATTTCGATCTCGATCTGGTGCCCGCGTTGCTGGCCGAGCCGCCGCGCCGCCCGGCCTGGCGCGGGAACCGGACCCACCGCGAGTTCCTGACCAACGCGCCCCTGGCCCGCGACGAGATCGTGGAACGCCTCCGGCGGCTTCCCGCCGCGCTGGAGGGCTGACGACGGCCGGCGCTAACCGCGCGTCATGACTCTTCGTGCTTTTCGATCTCCCGGCGCAGCGCCAGCAGCGCCTCCCACGGGCGGGCATGCAGGTTCAGGGGGCCGGCCGTCGCCTCCCAGCGCCGCACCGTCGTCGGGGTGACCCCGATCAGCTCGGCGAACTCGGCGACCGCGCATCCGCACTGCTCGCGCAACCCGGCGACCAGTTCGCCGCTGGGCTGGAATCCTGCCGCGTCGTCGGGGAGGTCGGCGGGCCTGGTGCGCGGAAGGGCGGGGGGCGGTTGCGGGGGGCGGTACGTAAGCGTCTTCTTGACCTTGCGGGGCGGCGCCGGCGAGCCGTTCGAATCCGCGGCCTCGGGAGCGGATCCGTTCGACCCCGCCGGGCCGGCCGCGTTCCGTGCCGCCGGCGCAGCCGCGTTCGGCGCCGCGCCGTTCCCGGCATGAAGCGCGACGACGCCGGCCGCCACCTTGTCGCGCGGCAGAGCCGGCGCGTTGGAAATCAGCTCCGTTTCGTCGACGCCGCGCAGCAGAAAGAGCAGCTCCGGAGCCTCGTCGAACCGGCTTCCGACGCCGGACAGCACGGCTGCCGCGTGCTTGCACATCGTCGTCCGATCCGAACATTCGCAGGACGGCACGATTTCACCAGGTTGCGGAAACATGCCGGTGTCGCGATGGGTGACGACCTCGGCAAGGTGGGCGGGCAACCGGCCCTGGCGCAAATCGGGCACCGAACCGATCCGGCCTGCGCACGCCGTCCTGATGTCCGTCCAGGCGGATCTTTCGAGGCGTCGTATGCGAATCGATACGTGGTAGAGCGTCGAACCGACCACCATGGCGTCGACGCCGCCCGGCTCTATCGCCAGATGGCAGACGGAGCCGTTGCGCACGTAGGCTCTGCCGTGGGCCAGACGGGCCGCGTATTCGGAGAACGATTCGAGGTGCTCGCACCAGCGCCTGCCCCAGAAGTTGCGGGCGATGGTCCGTCCCCTGATCTCTACGGGTTGCACCTTCACGCCGCGCGCACGGAGATCGCGTATCTCCGAAACGGTTCGCGCGCGCTGCTCGTCGACGGGTACGTAGCGTGGATACCAGTGCACTTTCGGATCCTGTTGTTCCTTTCAGCGGGTTTCACAGGCGGGAAGACGGCGCCGGGCGGGGAGGTTCATACGCCTTGCGGCGCCGATGCGCGTGGAAACGTCGCCGCGCTTCCTATGCGACGCCTCACGTTGCCGGCGAGTCGACCGGGCCGCGGGCACGATCGGCGGCGGCTTTCGCCGTCGTCGGGCGCGTCCGCAAGGGTCGGCGAACCCGCCGTGCAAGGCGGGCACGATCGACGGCGGCTTTCGCCGCCGCTGGAGCGGCGACGGCGGCCCCGCCGCCGCGCGTTCGGCATGGCGCGGCTTCTGCCGGCTTCCCGGCTCGGCCCGCGGAACGCGCGGACGCAAGTGTTTTCGTCTCAACGCCATAGGTACCGACGGCAATCTCCGTTGCGGACGAAGCAATCTACCACAATCGGCGCCGTGACCGGAAACAGGTGGCGCGTCGAGATCCGGCCCGCGGACGGACGGAGCAATCTACCACAATCGGCGCCGTGACCGGAAACAGGCGGCGCTGCACGTCGAGATCCGGCGGCGCCCGCGGACGGAGCAATCTACCACAATCGGCGCCGTGACCGGAAACGGGCGGCGCTACACGTCGAGGTCGAGCGCCTCGTCGGCCCGCTCCATGATGAAGCGGAACCGGGCCGAGGCGTCCTTGCCCATCAGGTCCGCGATGACCCGGTCGGTCAGGAGCCGATCGCTGACCGCCACCCGCAGCAGGCGCCGCGTGTCCGGGTTGAGCGTCGTCTCCCAGAGCACCTTCGGCATCATCTCGCCGAGCCCCTTGAAGCGGGTGATCTCGGGAGCGCCGCGGCCGTTGGTCCGCGCCTTGACGATGGCGTCGCGGTGGGCGTCGTCGAGCGCCCAGAAGGTCTCCTTGCCGACGTCGACCCGGTAGAGGGGCGGCTGCGCCAGGAACACCTTGCCGTGCGCGATGAGCCGCGGGAGGAACCGGTAGAAGAACGTCAGCAGCAGCGTGGCGATGTGGTTGCCGTCCGAGTCGGCGTCGGCGAGGATGATGATCCGTTCGTAGCGCAGCTTCGTGACGTCGAAGGTCTTGCCGAGGCCGCAGCCGAGCGCCGTCACGACGTCCGACAGCTCCTTGTTGGCGAGCACCTTCGACGCCGGGGCGCTCTCGACGTTCAGCACCTTGCCGCGCAGCGGGAGGATCGCCTGCCGGGCCCGGTCGCGCCCCTGCTTGGCGGAGCCGCCGGCCGAATCTCCCTCGACGATGAACAGCTCGCTGTCGCCGCGGGCGCCGCCGGTGCAGTCGCTCAGCTTGCCGGGCAGGTTGAGCCGGTTCGACGTCGCGCTCTTGCGCGAGACCGACTGCTGCGCGGCGCGGCTCGCCTCGCGGGCCCGGGCGGCCAGGACGATCCGGGCGACGATCGCCTCGGCCATGCTGATGTTGTGGTTCAGCCAGTGCTCGAGGGCGGGCCGGACCGCCCCGTCGAGGACCGGCGCGAGCTCGGGATTGTTCAGCCGATCCTTGGTCTGTCCCTGGAACTGCGGCTCCGGGACGAAGATCGAAACGACGCCGGTCAGCCCTTCCCGGATGTCGTCGGCGGTCAGGGTCACGCCCTTCGGCGTGAGGTTGTGCGTCTCGATGAAGTTGCGGACCGCCTTCCCGAGACCGGCCCGCACGCCGTTCTCGTGCGTGCCGCCGGACGCCGTCGGGATGCCGTTGACGTAGCTGCGCAGGTGCTCCTCGGTCGCCTCCGTCCACTGCAGCACCACCTCGATCCGCGAGCCCGTGTCGGCGTGTTCCCGCGCGAGAACGAACGGCGCCTCGTGCGCCGGGTTGGCTCCGCGCTCCTTCACGAGCCGGGCGAGGTAGTCGGGCAGGCCGTTCTCGTGCCGGAACTCCTCCTGCGAGCCCTGCCCCTCGTCGGTGAACGCGAACCGCACGCCGCCGTGCACGTAGGCGGCGATCTCCAGCCGCTGCCGGATGAGTCCGGCGTCGAACGTCGTCCTGGGGAAGATCCGCGGATCGGGGTGGAAGCGGATGGTGGTGCCGGAGCCGCGCGCCGGTTTCAGCTTCCGCGGCGCGGCCACCGGTTTCCCGCGCCGGAAGGTCTGCTGCCAGAGAAAGCCGTCCCGCTTCGAGGTGGCGACCAGCTCGCCGGACAGCGCGTTGACCACGCTGGCGCCGACGCCGTGCAGGCCGCCCGCGGTCCGATAGGTCCGGTTCTCGAACTTGCCTCCCGCGTGCAGCGTCGTGAAGATGACCTCCAGGGCGCTCTTGCCGCTCCCGGGATGCCGGTCGACGGGCACGCCGCGGCCGTCGTCGGCGACGCTGACCGACGTCCCGCCGGCATGCAGCGTCACCGCCACGTTCGAGGCGTGGCCGTTCATCGCCTCGTCGACGGCGTTGTCGAGGATTTCCCAGACCAGGTGGTGGAGCCCGGCCACGCCGACCCCCCCGATGTACATGCCGGGCCGCTTGCGGACCGGCTCCAGCCCCTCGAGGACCGTGATGTCCCTGGCGGTGTACGAGCGCGCCATGCTTCGCGTTCCCCGGCGGCCCGGCTGGGATCCGAGCCGGCATCCAGTGCGCCGCGTTCCTCCGGCCGGCGGGGGACCGCGGCGGACGTGCTGGCAGGAAGCCCAATATAACACGGCCCAGCCGGATCCGCCGCCGCCCCGCGCGGCCGGGACCGCCACGCGGTGATTCCATCAAAATTCATCGATTTACTTGAAATTGATGAATTCTGATACAGTTCCTCAGATCACGTCCGGGCTCCGAAGCCATCTCGCCGGAAGCCGTGAGCATGAAACGGCCGTCCGCTCCCGCGCCCCTCGACACGCTGCTCGAACGGCATCGCGACCGTCTGCCCGCGGTGTTCGCGCACGGTTTTCGTCCGGTGGTCGACGGCCGCTACCTCCATTGGGACAAGCTGCGCCGGCTCGTTCCGCCCGCCGGCCTCACCCGTGAGGAATGGTGGACCGGGATCCGGCTGTCCCGCTTCGGCCTGTCGCACCCGTTGCCGTTGCACGACGTACGCGGGCGGCCGTTCACGTTCATGCTGCCGGACCGCGTGCAGGAGGGGCTGCACCGGATCGACAGCCGGGCGCACGGCCGGATCGGGATCGGGGACGAAGTGGTGAACCGCGAGACCCGCGATCGGTTCATCATGGACTCGCTGATCCGGGAGGCGATCACCTCCAGCCAGCTCGAAGGCGCCGCCACCACCCGCGCCGTCGCCACCCGCATGCTGCGCACCGGCCGCCGGCCGAGGACCCGCGACGAGCGGATGATCCTGAACAACTACCGTGCGCTGCAGGCGGTCCGCGAAATGAAGAACGAACCGCTGACGGTCGCCGCGGTGCTGGCGCTGCACGAAACCGTCACGCGGGACACGCTCGCCGATCCGGACGCTGCCGGCCGTCCGCAGCGTCCCGCCGACGAGCGCGTCACGGTGGTGGACGCCCGCGGCGGTCTGGTGCTGCACCGGCCGCCCCCGGCCGAGTCGCTGCCGGCGCGGATGGAAGCGATGGTCCGGTTCGCGGAGGAGGGGCTTGCTGACGGCGCGTTCCTGCATCCGGTCGTCCAGGCCGTCGTCCTGCACTTCTGGCTTGCGTACGACCACCCGTTCGACGACGGCAACGGGCGTACGGCGCGCGCTCTCTTCTATTGGGCGCTGCTGCGCCGCGGGTACTGGATGTTCGAGTTCGTGTCGATCAGCCGGTTTCTCAAGGACGCGCCGGCGCAGTACGCCCGCGCGTTTCTGGAGACCGAAACCGACGCGAACGACCTGACCTACTTCGTCGCGCACCAGATCGACGTGATCCGGCGGGCGCTCGACGCGCTGGACCTGTACGTCGCGGAGAAGGTCGAGCAGGTGCGGCGGGTCGAGGGGATGCTCCGCCGGTCGTCCGGTCTGAACCACCGGCAGCTCGCGCTGCTTGCGCACGCGCTCCGGCATGCCGGCGCCGAGTACACGGTGAGGTCCCACGGGACGAGCCACGGCGTCGCCTACGCCACGGCCCGCGCCGACCTGTTCCGGCTCGCGGAACTCGGATGGCTCGACCACCGGCGCGTCGGACGCCGGGACAACGTCTTCAGCGCGCCGTCCGACCTCGACGTCCGCATCAGGAAGAGCCCGGCGGCGCGAGCGTCCGGCCGGCCGGCGGGGGTGGCCGCGGCCACGCCGATCAGACGTTCCGTCTCTCGGCCACGGCCATCATCTTCCTCCGATAGACCGTGATCCGGTGATCCGTCAGGACCCTTCCGAAGGGGGTCACCCTCGTCAGCGCGCCCCGGAATCGTCTTCCCCACCCCACGGCGTACAGCAGTTCCGCTTTCGACAGGTCCCCGTCGCCGCAGTCCGTCAGGAACCGCATGCTCCCGGCGTGCGCATACCCCGACATGGTCCTTTCCACCCAGTTGCCGAACGACACCAGCAATCGTCCCGGCGGGACCGTCCGCCCGGCCGCGCGCAGGGCCTTCGCCAGCCAGAACGTCACCGTTCCGCTCAGCGGGATCAGCGGCACGGGGTCCGCCGAGTTCACTATCCGGTAGACGGGAGTCTTGAGCCGGGACACCCATTCTTCGGTTCCGACCCGCGGCGATCCGAAGGTGTAGCACGCGGCGAGCCGGCGCTCGGCGCGCAGCCGCTTCGCCGCGATGGTGGCGACCGCCCCTCCCAGGCTGTGGCCGGTGACGAACAGCGGTTTCCCCGCGACCCGGTCCAGCGCCGCCTCCACCCGGTCCTCGACGTCGTCGTACTGCGCCTGGAAACCCGAGTGCACCCTGCCGCCGGTCGGACACGTCGTCTGCGCCGCCCTGGCGTCCGCCCTGACGTCCTTCATGCGGTTTGCCTCGGTGCCACGAAACGCCAGGGCCGCGAAGTCGCCGTTGCGCGCCACGTACGCCTGCGTGGCGTTGACGCTGATCGTATCCACGAGCTCCCAGCGGATCTGCCGCAACGCACGCTCGAGCCGCCGCTTCTCGGCCTCGTGGTCGTACTCGTAGCTCTTGCGGACGGCTCCGACGATCCGCGCCGCCGTTCCTTCCCGCACCTCCCTCAGCGCCCGCTCGACCAGCTTCAGCGTGACGCTCCCGTCGGCATCCGGCTCGTCGAACTTCAGGTAGGCCAGCTCCGCCAGGTAGGCCATCAACCAGGCCGTGCGGTCACTGTACGCCTTGCGATAGGCAGGCATACTCCTGTCCAGGATTCGCTGGGCGCGTTCGTTTTCCCCTGTTTCCAACATGGTCCTTCCTCCGGCTGCCGGTTGCCCTACACTGCACGTTCGCACGGCGTCGGACAATGACCGACGTCAAGACGGCGGCGGCAAAGGAGGGCGGGCCGAATCCGGCGCCGCCGCGGGTCCGGTGGGATGACGACGGCTTCCGTGGACGCGGGGGCGACGTCGAGCACGGCATGGGGGGCGGATGGACGTCTTCGAGCTCAGGAAGCGGCTGGTTTCCGACTACCGGGACTACACCCGCAGCTTCATCCGGATCCGCGACCCGCGCATCAGCCGGTTCGTCGACGGCATCCTCGACGCCGACGGGTTCTGGCCGGAACCGCTCCTCCAACTGAACCCGACGTTCAGCCCCGGCGGCACGATCGACGATCTGGTCACGGAAGGCGTGCTGCACGAGGAGTGCTCGCGCATTTTCCGGATCGGCAAGTCCGACGCGGATCCCGGCGGAAGACGGCTCCTCCTGCACCGGCACCAGCGCGACGCGATCCGCATGGCGGCCGAGGGCCGGTCCTGCGTCCTGACCACCGGCACCGGCTCCGGCAAGAGCCTCGCCTACATCGTGCCGATCGTGGACCACGTGCTGCGGCACGGTTCCGGCCGGGGCATCCAGGCCATCGTCGTCTACCCGATGAACGCCCTCGCCAACAGCCAGGACGAAGAGCTCGGGAAGTTCCTCTGCAGGGGGTACCCGGAAGGCCGGCCTCCGGTGCGTTTCGCGCGCTACACGGGGCAGGAACGGGGCGGCGAACGCGAGGCCGTCCGCGGCGATCCGCCGGACGTCCTTCTGACGAACTACATGATGCTGGAGCTGCTGCTCACGCGCAGCGAGGACCGCGCGCTGGTGAGGGCCGCCCAAGGGCTCCGGTTCCTCGTCTTCGACGAGCTGCACACCTACCGGGGCCGGCAGGGCGCGGACGTTGCAATGCTCATCCGCCGCTGCCGCCACGCCCTCGGCAACCGCGCCCTCTGCATCGGCACCTCGGCCACGATGGCCAGCGGCGGGAGCAGCGCGGAGCAACGCCGCGAGGTGGCGCGCGTATCGCAATCCCTGTTCGGGGTGGACTTCACGCCCGAGCAGGTCGTCGGTGAGACGCTGGAGCGTGCGACGCCGGAGATCGACCCCGCGGATCCGGCGATCCGGCGTGCCCTTCGAGAGGCGGTCGCATCGGACGAAGAACCGCCCTCAGCCTACGACCCGTTCCGGGCGCACCCCCTCGCCTCCTGGATCGAATCGACCTTCGGCGTGCGCGAGGAGGCGGACACCGGCAGGCTCGTCAGGCAGACGCCCCGCCGGCTCGGTGGAGACGGTGCGCCCGAGGCGGCCCGGCACAGCCGTGAAGGGCCGGACGGACATCGCCATGAAGGGCCGGACGGGAGCCGCGGCAACGAGCCGGACGGGAGTCGCCAGCCTTCCGCCGCGGCGGAGCTCGCGGCGCTCGTGGGCGCCGGGCCGCAACCCTCCGCGGCGGACCGTGATGCCGGAGCACCATCGTCGCCGACGACCGCGAAACCCGCGGGCGTCGATCCGCAACGCTGCGCCGAAGTCCTGCGCCGCTGGCTGCTCCGGGGGGCCGCTCTCTACCGGAACGAATCCAGTCGCTTCTCCCTCTTCGCCTTCCGGCTGCATCAGTTCCTGACCCGCGGCGACACGGTGTGGGCGTCGCTCGAACCCGAGGCGCACCGCCATCTGGAGATCGCCAAGAAGGCGGCCAAGCCGGGCGAGCCGGACAAGCCGCTGTTCCCGCTGGTCTTCTGCCGTCATTGCGGGACCGCCTACTACCGGGTGCGGGTCACGGCGGCGGACGCGAACGGGCGGGCGGCACTGCTTCCCCGCGAAGACCGCCGCGAGGCCGACGACGACGGCGGTCACGACGCCTACCTGTACCTCTCCGAGGAGGCGCCCTGGCCCCGCGCCGCCGGTCCCGCGCTGCTCGCCCGCCTGCCGGAAGCGCTCAAGGAGACGGCCGCCCGGGGCGGGGAGCGAATCCGGCCCGACGCCCGCAAGGACGTTCCGGAGCCGGTCTTCGCCGACCCCGCCGGACGCATCGTCCCGGAGGGCGAGGGAGCGCCCGCCGCCCTGATCCACCGCAACTTCCTGTTCTGCCTGGAGCCCTCCTGCGGGGTCGCCTACACGAGGAGCCAACGATCCGAGCGCTTCAAGCTGGCGACCCTCGGCGTGGACAACCGGAGCACCGCCACCACGATCCTCGCGGTGCGCTCGCTCATCGAGCTGCAGCGCGGCGGGAACCTCGCCCCGGAAGCGCGCAAGCTCCTGAGCTTCACCGACAACCGCCAGGACGCCTCCCTGCAGGCGGGCCACTTCAACGACTTCGTGCAGGTCGCCCTGCTGCGCTCGGCGCTGCACCGGGCGTGCGCGGGAGCGGGCGATCCGGCGGGCGGACCGGGACTGCGCCACGGCGAACTGTCGCGCCGCGTCCTCGACGCCATGAATCCGCGCCTCGAGGACTACGCGGCCGATCCGGACGTGCGCGGCCCGGCGCGGCAGAACACCCGGGACGCCCTGCGGCGGGTCGTCGAGTACTTCCTCTACCGCGACCTCGAACGGGGCTGGCGGGTCACCGCGCCGAATCTGGAGGACTGCGGGCTGCTGCGCTTCGAGTACGAAGGGTTCGGCGGAGACGACGGACTGCTCGGCGAGACGGCGCTGTGGGAGTCGGGGTTCTCCGTGCAGGAAGACCGCGGGAGCCGGCGCTTCGTCGAAACTCCCGCCGCGCTCCGCCGCGCCCCGGCGGAAGTGCGGGAGAAGATCGTCCGCACCCTGCTCGACGAACTCCGGCGGGCGCTCGCCGTGAAGGTGGACGTGCTCGACCCCCGGAAGCAGCACGACCTCGTCGAACGGACGAAGCCCCGCCTCCTCGAAGGCACGGTCTGGTACCTCGACGACGAGCGGGAACTGACCGGCTCCGCCGTCGCCCGGCCCCGCTCCCGAAGGAAGGGCGAACGGGGGAACGGCTTCTTCGTCTCCTCCTACGGCGCCTACGGGCAGTACGTGAAGCGCTCCCTCGAATCGCATCCGGCGCCGGAGCACTCCGGGGCGCAGTCGCTCGGGCGCGAGGACACCGGCGTGATCATCCGCTTCCTGTTTCTCGCTCTGAAGCGCTACGGCATCGTCGAACAGGTCCGCTCCGGACGCGACGGCGACGATCCGGGCTATCAGCTCAACGCCGCTGCGCTCCGCTGGCTGCCGGGCGACGGCTCGGGCCGCCCGCCCGACTCCACGCGCCTGCTCGAAGAAGGCGGCCTGCCCGCGGAAGTGAACCGCTACTTCGTGGAGTGCTACCGCGGGTTCGTGGACTTGCAGTGCGTCCTCGAAGCGCGCGAACACACCGCCCAGGTGACGGCGGAGGACCGCCAGGAGCGGGAGGAGCGTTTCCGCGCGGGAGATCTGCCGCTGCTCTTCTGCTCGCCGACCATGGAGCTCGGCGTGGACATCGCCCAGCTCCACCTCGTCAACCTGCGCAACGTGCCGCCGACGCCGGCCAACTACGCGCAGCGCAGCGGGCGCGCGGGGCGCGGCGGACAGCCCGCCCTGGTCTTCACCTACTGCGCGGGGCGCAGCCCCCACGACCAGTACTTCTACCGCGAGCCCGCCCGCATGGTCGCCGGCGCGGTGGCGCCGCCCCGCGTCGATCTCCGCAACCGCGACCTCGTCCGCTCGCACGTCCACGCGATCTGGATGGAAGGGGCGCGGCCGGATCTGGGCAGGACCCTGACCACGGTGCTCGACCTCGACGGGGGGAACGGGCGGCTGCCGCTGCCGGTGAAAGGGGCGTTGAAGGACGAGTTGCGACGTCCGGTCCACCGGGGCGCGGCGCGGATGCAGGCCGGGGCGGTGATCGCGGAAATCCGCTCCGAGCTCGACGGGACGATCTGGTTCCACGATCGATGGGTGGACGAAGTGCTCGACCAGATCGAGCGCAGCTTCGATTCCGCGTGCGACCGGTGGCGCAGCCTCTATCGCGCCGCCGTCCGCCAGCGCGAGCTCCACCACGCGGTCATCGGCGACCACTCCCGGCCGGAGGCCGAACGCAACCACTCGCGAAGGCTGCGCGCGCAGGCCGAGAACCAGATCCGCCTGCTCACCGAAGCGGAGGGGATCTACGAGGGCGACTTCTACTCCTACCGCTACTTCGCGACGGAGGGCTTTCTTCCCGGCTACAACTTTCCCCGGCTGCCGATCTCCGCCTACGTGCCGGGCCGGCGCCGGCGCAGGGGACGCGACGAGTTCATCTCCCGCCCCCGCTTCCTCGCCATCTCGGAGTTCGGCCCCCGCGCGCTGATCTACCACGAGGGCGCGCGCTACCGGGTATACAAGGTCAACCTCGACTTCCCGGCGGAGGCCGTCGAAGACCCCCGCCGGCTCGCCACCGACACGATGAAGCGTTGCCCGGCGTGCGGCTACGCCCACCTCCAGGCGGGCGGGACCAACCTGTCCGAGGTCTGCGACCGCTGCGGCGGCGCCCTCGACACGCCGTCCCGCATCGACGGGCTGGTCCGGCTGCAGAACGTGAGCCTGAGCCTCGCCCAGCGCATCACCTGCGACGAAGAGGAGCGGCAGCGCTTCGGCTACCAACTGGTCACCGCATACCGCTTCCCCGAGGTCAACGGCCGGCCCGACCGCAAGGACGCGGAGGTCCGTTGCGGCGGCGTGCGCACGCTCACGCTCGGCTACGGGGACGCCACCGACCTCTACCGCGTCAACCTCGGCTGGACGCACCAGGACGGGAGCCGGCCGCGCGGCTTCAACCTCGACCTGGAACGGGGCTACTGGTCGCGCAACCAGGCCGACGTCGAGGACCGGGCCGACGCGGCGGCCGAAGGACGCATCGCGCGGGTGGTGCCGTTCGTCAGGGACACCCGGAACGCGCTGGTCATGCGCTTCGAGCCGCCGCGCGCCGATCCCGAAACGGCGGGTCTGCAAGCGGCCTTCAAGCAGGCGATCCAGCAGCACTTCCAGCTCGAGCCGCGCGAGCTCTCCTGCGAGGCGATGCCCTCGCCGCGCGAACGGCGGGAGATCCTCTTCTACGAGGCGTCGGAAGGCGGCGCCGGGGTGCTGCGCCAGCTTGCCGAGAGCCCGGCGGCGCTGCCCGCGCTCGCGCGCCGGGCGCTGGAGATCTGCCACTTCGACCCCGACACCCTGGCGGATCGGGCCGCCGACCGCTGCGGCCGGGCCTGCTACGAATGCCTGCTGGACTACGGCAACCAGCCGGACCACCGGATTCTGGACCGCGCCCGGATCCGCGATCTGCTCCACGAGCTGGCGCGGGCCGAATGCCGTCCCGCCGGCGGCGCGGGCTCCCGCGCGGAACGCCTGGCCGCGCTTCGGACGCGTTGCGACAGCCGGCTCGAACAGCGCTGGCTCGACCTGGTGGAGTCGCTCGGGCTGCGGCTTCCGAGCGACGCGCAGCACCCCGTTCCCGGCCACTCCACCCGGCCCGACTTCTTCTACCGGGAGGCGAACGCCGCCGTCTACGTCGACGGTCCGCCGCACGACGCCCCGGACCAGGCCCGCGACGACAAGGCGAAGACGCGGGCGCTGATCGAGGCCGGCTACGTCGTGCTCCGCTTCCATCACGCGGCCGACTGGCGCGCCGTCTTTCGACGCCACGCCGACGTCTTCGGCGCGCCCGACGAATAGCCGCGTCCGGCGCGCAGATTACAGACGGAACGCCCCCGTTCCGATAGAGGGAAGGCGCCGATCGTCCATTCCCCGTGGAACATGAGCGCCGCCTCTCTGTCCAAGCCGGGAACCCTCGTCCGGGCGCGGGGCCGCGAGTGGGTCGTCCTGCCCGAATCGACGGACGAACTGCTGATGCTCCGCCCCGTCGGCGGGCTCGACGAAGAGGTCACCGGTGTCTTGCCGGCCGTGGAGCCGGTCGAGTCGGCGACGTTCCGGCTGCCCGGCCCGCGGGACCTCGGCGACTTCGCATCCGGCCGGCTGTTGCGCGATGCGGCGCGCCTGTCGACCCGCGCCGCCGCCGGTCCGTTCCGCAGCTTCGGCCGCATCGCCGTCGAGCCCCGGCCCTATCAGCTCGTGCCGCTGATGATGGCGCTCCGGCTCGACCCGGTGCGCATGCTCGTCGCGGACGACGTGGGCATCGGCAAGACGATCGAGGCCTGCCTCATCGCCCGCGAACTGCTCGACCGCGGCGAGATTCGGCGCCTCGCGGTGCTGTGCCCGCCCCACCTGGCGGAACAGTGGCAACGGGAGCTGGCGGACAAGTTCCACGTCGACACGGAACTGGTGCTGTCGAGCACCATCCAGCGTCTCGAACGCGATCTGCCCCTGGGCGCCTCCGTCTTCGAACGCCATCGCTTCACGGTGATCTCCACCGACTTCATCAAGGCGGAGCGCCGCGCCGACGATTTCGCCCGCAAGTGCCCGGAGTTCGTGATCGTGGACGAGGCCCACGGCTGCACGCTCGCCGGCGGCGCGGGCCGCGGGCGCCAGCAGCGTCACGATCTCCTGCGCCGCCTCGCCGCCGCGCCGGAGCGGCATCTCGTGCTGGTGACGGCGACGCCGCACAGCGGGAACGACGAGGCGTTCCGCTCGCTCCTCGGTCTGCTCGACGAAGACTTCGCCAGCCTGCCGGCGGACCTCGATCGGGCCGGCCGCGAAGGCGTCCGCCGCCGGCTGGCCCGCCACCTCGTCCAGCGCCGCCGCGGCGACGTCCGCCGTTACCTCGAAACCGACACCGCGTTCCCCGAGCGCAGGGACAAGGAGTCCACGTACGCGTTCAGCCCCGTCTACCGCCAGCTCTTCGACGACATCCTCGCGTTCGCCCGCGAGTACGTGCGCGAGGACGGCGGCGGGCGGCGCCGGCAGCGGGTGCGCTACTGGTCGGCGCTCGCGCTGCTGCGCTGCGTCTCGTCGAGCCCCGCGGCCGCGGTGGCCACCCTGCGCAGCCGGGCCGCCGCCGACCAGGCCGGGAGCGAGGACGACGTGGACGAGGCGGGCCGCCGCACCGTCCTCGACCAGGGCGACGACGACGACGCTCCCCTCGACTTCAGCCCCGGCTCGGACACGGAAGGCAGCGGTACGGCGACGCGCCGCAGGCTGCTGGAGTTCGCCCGCCGCGCCGGGGCCGTCGCCCCCGCGGAGGACCGCAAGCTGCAGGGCGCCGTGCGCGAGGTCCGGGCGTTCCTGAAGGACGGTTTCCACCCGGTCGTCTTCTGCCGCTTCGTCGACACCGCCGACTACGTCGCGCGTCACCTGCGCGGCGTCCTGCCGGACGGCTTCCGCGTCGAGTCGGTCACCGGCCGGCTTCCGCCCGCCGAACGCGAAGCGCGCATAGATTCCCTCGCCGCCGGCGGCGGCCGGTTCGTGCTCGTGTGCACCGACTGCCTGTCGGAGGGCATCAACCTGCAGGAGCACTTCGACGCCGTGCTGCACTACGACCTGGCGTGGAACCCCACGCGGCACGAGCAGCGCGAGGGCCGGGTGGACCGGTTCGGGCAGGAGAAGCGCGAGGTGCGGGCGGTCACCTACTACGGCGCCGACAATCCGATCGACGGCGTGATCCTCGACGTCCTCATCCGCAAGCACAAGAGCATCAAGAGCGACCTCGGGGTGACCGTCGCGGTGCCCGGTTCCGGCGAGCGGATCGCGGAGACGCTGTTCGAGGGCGCGGTGTTCCGCGAGCAGGCGGGCGCGGGCCGGCAGCAGCTCGCGCTCGACTTCCTCGACGATCTCGACACGGAGAAGCGGTCGATTCACGCCGAGTGGGAGAACGCCCGGGACCGCGAGAAGGCGAGCCGTTCGCGCTTCGCCCAGCACGGCCTCGAGCCGGAGGCGGTGGCCGCGGAACTCGAACAGGTGCGCGCCGCCATCGGCCGGAACCAGGACGTGGCCCGGTTCTTCGTCGAAGTCCTGCAGGCCGCGAACGTGCCCGTCCGAGCCAACGGCCGGATCGAGGTCCGGGTCGGCCCGGAAACGCCGCGGGCGCTGCGCCAGGCGACCGGGCAGGACGAGCCCTTCGCCGGGCGTTTCGATCTGCCCCTGCAGAAAGGAGAGATCTATCTCGGACGGACGAGTCCCGTCGTCGAGGGCCTCGCGAGCTGGGTCCTGGATCAGGCGCTCGACCCCGATGCCCGCGACGTTCCGGCCGCCGCGTCGCGCTGCGGCGCCATCGCCACGTCGGCCGTGACGGCGCGCACGACGCTGCTGGTCGTCCGTTTCCGCTACCACCTGGAAGCCGGCCGGCCCGGCGCGCGCGCCGAAACCGTCCTGTGCGAGGAAACCGCCTCGCTCGCCTGCACCGGTCCGGCCGAGACGCCGCGGTGGATTGCACCCGCCGAAAGCGAACGTCTGCTCGCCGCCCGGCCGGGCCGCAACCTGCTTCCGACCGCGATAGAACAGCAACTCGGCGCGACGTTGCCGGCGCTGCCGCGGCTTCGGACCGCGCTCGCATCCGTCGCCCGCCAGCGCGCCGACGCTCTGCTCGCGACGCACGAACGGGTGCGGCGGGCATCCCGCGCGAGACGCCGCGGCGCCGGCGATCGCGTGGCCGTCGCGCCGGTGCTGCCCGTCGACCTGCTCGGCGCGTACGTCCTGCTTCCCACCCTGCACTGACGTGACCCGATTCCGACAGGAGTTCCAGACGGTCCGCTCCGAGGGCGGGTTGCTGCCGCCCGACCTGCTGCGGCGCTTGATCGACCCCCGCTCGAAGCTGCCGGGCATGCGGCCGGAAGACTACGCGCTCGCGCCCGGCGAGCGGCTGAACGAGGCCGTCACGCAGTCCTGGAACCGCCTCCGCCGGCACTGGACGGAGTTCCGGGCCGCCGCCGCGAACCTGCCCGCGGGCGAGGCGGGCACCGGCCTCACCAACGACAAGTGGAGCCTGCCCCTGCTGCGCGAGCTCGGCTTCGGTCTCCTGCCCGCGACCGCCGGCCCGACCATCGCCGGGCGCGCCTACGCCGTCCGCCGCTTCGCGGGACCGACGCCGATCCATCTCGTCGGCCGCGGCCTCTCGCTCGACCGCCGCGCCGCCGGGCAGCGCGGGGCGGCCTCGGCCAATCCGCACGGCCTCGTGCAGGACCTGCTGAACCGCAGCGACGCCCACCTGTGGGCCATCGTCTCGAACGGGCTGCGCCTGCGCATCCTGCGGGACAACTCGGCGCTGTCGCGGCAGTCCTGGCTCGAATTCGACCTCGACGCGATGTTCTCGGGCGAGGTCTATTCCGACTTCGTGCTGCTCTGGCTCGTGGCCCACGCCACGCGCTTCGCGCCGCGCGACGGCGGCCGGCCCGAAACCTGCCGGCTGGAAGACTGGACCCGCGAGGCGGAGCGGCAGGGCGCCCGCGCGCTGGGAGAACTGCGCGGCAGCGTCGAGCGCGTGCTGCAGGTCCTCGGCGAGGGCTTCACCGGCCACCCGAAGAACGTCGGACTGCGCGACGCCCTGCGCGCCGGTACCGTCCCGCTCGACGAGTTCCACGGCCAACTGCTGCGCGTCGTGTACCGGCTGATCTTCCTGTTCGTCGCGGAGGACCGCCGGCTCGACGGAGAACCGCTGCTGCATCCGCGGGACGATTCCGCCGCGGCGCGGGTCGCCCGCGAACGGTACGCGCGGCACTACCCTGGATTATTCACCGGGGGTGCCGATCCGGGAGAGACACAAGGGCCTCCGCGCGGTAAAATCGCAGTGGCAACAGGCATTTTCACCACCACGGAGGCCCCTGCGTGACGACCGACACGATACCACAGACTGTCCTGTTCCCGGAACTGTTCGACAAGCCCCTCGTCGCCACCTTCGACCGCGAGCACGCCAGCTCCGACGGCGGAGCCGTTCTCCTCAAGGCGGCCGAGCGCGTGTACGGCCTCGTCAAGACGTTTGCCCGCTGTCTCGCCGACCGGCGCGACCCGGAGAAGATTCGGCACACGCTCGCGGAACTGGTCGGGCAGCGGATCTTCGGCATCGCGTGCGGCCACCCCGACGGCAACGATGCCGACGATCTGGCCGACGACCCCGTTCACAAGCTGCTGCTCGGACGGGACCCGGTGGCCGGCGCGCCGCTGGCGTCGCAACCGACGATCTCGCGGTTCGAGAACAGCCCGGGCCGCGGCGCGCTCTATCGCATGGCGCGGGAGTTGGCGGCGAGCGTCATCGAGCGACACCGGCGCCGGCTGGGGCGGCGGGTGCGGCGCATCACCATCGATCTGGACCCGACCGACGACCTGACGCATGGCGCACAACAGCTTTCGTTCTTCAACGGACACTACGGCGGCTGGTGTTATCTGCCGCTGCTCGCGTTCCTGACCTTCAACGACGAGACGGAGCAGTATCTGTGCGCGGCGGTGCTGCGGCCGGGCAATGCGGTGGCGGCCGACGGGAGCCTGGGCCTGCTGAGACGGCTGCTGCCGATGCTGCGGGCGGCGTTTCCGCGGACGTCGTTTCTCGTCCGGCTCGACGGGGGCTTTGCGACCCCGGAGGTCTTCGATTTCCTGGAGGCGGAACCGGGACTCGACTACGTGGTGGCGATGGGCAGGAACGCGGTGTTGGTGCGGCAGGCCGAATCCGCCATGGCGGCGGCCCGCGCGCAGAGCGGGGCCAGCGGCCGGACCGAGCACGTCTATACCGACACCCGCTACGCGGCCCGCACGTGGAACCGCCAACGCCGGGTCGTGATCAAGGCCGAAGTGGTCCGGCATCCGGGCCGCGAGCCGCGGGACAATCCGCGCTTCGTCGTGACGAATCTCCCGCAGAATCCGCGCTTCGTCTACGAAAAGGTCTACTGCGCCCGCGGCGACGTCGAGAACCGGATCAAGGAGTTGCTGGACGGTCTGCAGATCGACCGCACGAGCTGCTGCCGGTTCCTGGCGAACCAGTTGCGCGTGTTGCTGACGGCTGCCGCCTACGTGCTCATGCAGGAACTGCGGCTGCGGGCGGCGCGAACCGGCTGTGCCCGCACCCAGGTGACGTGGCTGCGCAACCGGCTGCTGAAGCTCGGCGTGCACGTCGTCGGCTCCGTGCGCCGCATCGTCCTGCATCTGCCCCGGGGGACGCCGCATCTGAACGCATGGCGGCGCATCGCGCTGGCCCTCGGCGCCCGCGCCGGGTAGTCCGAAACCCGCGCAGCCCGTAGCCCGAACCGCACCGCCCGCGACGGCGGAGCCTTGCCTGAACCCGCCTGTCCGCAACCGCCGGGCCCGCGAACGACGCCTTCGATGACGGTTGCTCGCCCTCGGCGGTCCTGAATCCGTCTGTCCGCAACCGCCAGACCCGTGAAGGCTGTTCCACGCGTCGCGGCCCGCGCACCGACGCGTGTCCGAGACCCCGTTTCGTGGCCGAGCATGGCCCGTCGGGGCCTCATGCCCGACCTTCATGAATAATCCAGGCTACGGCACGGCCCGGCTGCGCGACCTCGCGGGGCGGATCAAGGGCTCGCGCCACGGCGACCTGTGGCGGCAGTTCCAGCTTCTCGTGGGCGCGCTCTCCGGCGACCCCGGGTTCGAATCCGTCCGCCGCGCCCTGGCCCTTCCCGCGCTCGGCAGCTTCCTCTGGAGCCCGGATTCGACCGCCGCGCTCAACGACGCCGCGCTGACCAACCACGACTTCCTGGAGGCGCTGCGCCGCCTCGCCTTCATCCGCCAGGGCAAGGTCCTGCGGCCGGTCGACTACCGCAACCTCGGCGCGGAAGAGCTGGGCGGCGTCTACGAGAGCCTGCTCGGACTCACGCCGCGGCTCAACGGCGGCGGCGCGCGGTTCACCTTCGCGGAGTTCGCCGGCAACGCGCGCAGGACGTCGGGTTCCTACTACACGCCGGAGGAGCTGGTGCGATGCCTGCTCGACACCGCTCTCGACCCGGTGGTCGAGGCGGCGGTTCGCGGCAAGACCGGCGCCGAGGCGGAGCAGGCGATTCTCGACCTCAAGGTCTGCGACCCCGCCGTCGGATCGGGGCATTTCCTCGTCGGGGCCGCCCACCGCCTCGCCCGCCATCTGGCCCGCGTGCGCGCGTACTCGGCGGGCGACGGCGAACCCTCGCCGCCGCTGTACCAGCACGCGCTCCGCGACGTGATCGGCCGCTGCCTCTACGGCGTCGACGTGAACCCGATGGCCGCCGAGCTCTGCCGCGTGAGCCTGTGGCTCGAAGCGCTGGAGCCCGGCAAGCCGCTCTCGTTCCTCGACCACCACGTGCGCGTCGGCAACAGCCTGCTCGGAGCGACGCCGGCGCTCGTCGAGGCGGGCCTGCCCGACGAGGCGTTCAAGCCGATCCAGGGCGACGACAGGAAGGTCTGCTCCGCGCTCCGGAAACGGAACCGGCTGGAGCGCGAAACCGGCCAGCGCGACATGCGGCGCCTGCTGGCCGCCGAACCGCGCGCCGAGTACGGCAGCCTCGCCGCGCTGCACCGGGACCTCGACGAGGCGCCCGACGACACCCTCGACGACGTGCGGCGGAAGGAGGCCCGTTTCCGGGGCCTGGTCGTTTCCCCGAAGCACCGCGGGCGGCAGCGCGTCGCCGACGCGTGGTGCGCCGCCTTCGTGTGGCCGAAGCGGGCCGGCGGCGAATCCGCGCCGTGCGTCACCACCGACGCGCTGAAGGACCTGCACGGCGATCCCGACGCGCTGACGCCCGACCAGCGCCGGGAAGTCGAGCTTCTGGCCCGGCGCTACCGGTTCTTCCACTGGGACCTCGCGTTCCCGGAGGTCTTCGAGAACGGAGGTTTCGACTGCGTGCTCGGCAACCCGCCGTGGGAAAAGGTCAAGCTCGTGGAGAAGGAGTGGTTCGCGGAACGAGCGCCGGAGATCGCGGACGCTCCCAGGGCGGCCGACCGCAAGCGGATGATCCAGGCGTTGAAGACGGACGACTTCCCGCTCTACCGGCGCTTCCTCGACGCGGCCCGCGAATCCGAAGGCTGGAGCCACTTGATGCGCGACACCGGCCGCTATCCGCTGTGCGGCCGGGGAGACGTCAACCTGTACGCCGTCTTCGCCGAATGCATGCGGAACGTCGTGAACGAGCGCGGCCGGACCGGCTGCGTGCTGCCCACCGGCATCGCCACCGACGACACGACCAAGTTCTTCTTCCAGGACGTGGTGGAGACCAAGGCGCTCGCCAGCGTCTTCGACTTTGAAAACAAAGGCGTCTTCTTTCACGGTGTCCACAGCAGCTACAAATTCTGCCTGTTCACCACGGGCAGCGGCCGGCGGCCCCTGACCGACGCCACCGAGTTCGTCTTCTTCGCTCACGACGTGGAAGAACTGCGCGACCCCGAACGCCGCTTCACGCTGTCGCCCGAAGACATCGCGCTCCTGAATCCCAACACCCGCACCTGCCCGATCTTCCGCTCCCGCAAGGACGCCGAGCTGACCAAGGCCGTCTATCGCCGGGCGCCGGTGCTGATCCGGGAGCCGCGGGACGGACGACCCGCGGAGAATCCGTGGGACATTCAATTCAACAGAATGTTCGACATGTCCAACGATTCGCATCTATTCCACACCCGAGAACAGCTCGAAGCCGAGGGTTGGAAGTTGACGGGCAACGTGTTCCGCAAGGACGGGGCGGAATATCTGCCGCTGTACGAAGGACGCCTCGGGCATCAATTCAATCATCGTTTTGCATCTCAGCCAAACGGCCAGTTGAGAAAAATATTGATGCATGGTGATCCAACAATGGTTGTCGAACCGCAGTATTGGGCAGATCGGAATACAACGAGTGCAAAGTTATTATCTCAAACACCAGGAGAGCAGAGTTGCCGCAACACCGGCCTGCTTGGATTCCGCAGAGTTTCGAGAAATACGGACGAGCGCACCTGTATTGCCACGATTATGCCGTGGGGAGCAGTGTCAAATAGTTGGATTTTGACGTTCGGATCGAATTCAGAAAACCTCTCATTACTTTGTGGAATCTATAATTCTTTTGTATTCGACTACCTTCTACGTGGCTCACTCAGCCAACCCAGTGTGCCGCAGAGTACCTTTGCACAAACTCCTGTTCCGTCGTTTGGTATTATCAATTATTTTGCAACATTGGGACTCCCACAGCAGGTCAGCGATTGGATTTTTCTTCGCGTTCTCGAACTCACTTACACTGCCTGGGACCTCGAACCATTCGCGAACGACTGCGGTTACCACGGCTCGCCATTCCGCTGGGACGAGGAACGCCGCTTTCTCCTCCGTTGCGAGCTCGACGCCGCCTTCTTTCACCTGTACCTGCCCGCCGACGAGCAGGGCGGCTGGCGACCCGCCCGCCGCTCGGACGGATGCCCGTGCGACGAGACCGCCCCGGAGCTCGCGGAACTCGAACGTCACTTTCCGAATCCGCGTGACGCCGTCGCCTACGTCCTGGACACCTTCCCGATCGTCCGCCGCAAGGACGAGCAGCGGTTCGACGAGTACCGCACGAAGCGCGTGGTTCTCGAGATCTACGACGCGATGCAGGAGGCGACCGCGGCCGGCACGTCCTACCGAACCCCGCTCAACCCGGCGCCCGCCGATCCGGCGTGCTGCCATCCGCCCCGGGAGATCGTGCGCCGGCCGCCGACGATCCCGGCAAGCCTGCCCGACGGCGCCTGGGCCGAGCCGATTGTCGGTGATTCGACGGATCACGATCCGATGGATCGCGAGATCGTGGTTCTTGCGGCGGTTCTCACGGCCGTCGGCGGGCCGGCGCCGACGCATCGTGTCCGGCTTGCCGCGGTCCTGGCGGGAGCGCCGTGGCTGCTGACTCCGTCGTTGCCGGCAAGCGAGGAGGCGGAGTGGCGACGTCTGATCGGCCGTGACGCCGAGCCGTTGCCTCCGGGCGTCTCGCGATTGCCGCCGCCGGCATATGCGTGGGGCACGGCCGTCCGGCAGCTTCGCGGTTCGGGCGATCTTCTGGAGGATCTGGACGCGAAGACGTGGGCGCCGGGACCGGGGCTGGAAAGCATCGACACCGCCGGATGGCCGGACGGTCGCGCGGGGTTCGTTCTGGAGGTCCTGCGCGAACGCGGCGATGCGGAGATATCGCAAACGCTACGGGACGTCATCCAGGAGTTGATCCGTGCCGAGGCAGCCTGACCTGTTCGGACCGGTCGATCCGGAGATCCGGCCCGCGGCCGGCCGTTCCGAACCGCGGTTGTGGGTGCGGCGCCTCGCGATCTGGAGCGCGCCCGGCGTGCTGCTGCGGGAGATTCGACTGCGGCCGGGACTCAACGTCCTGTGGGCGCCGGACCCCGCCGATCAGGGTGGCGTGACGGAAAGCGTGTCCGGGGTGGGGCACGGCAGCGGCAAGACGTTGTTCTGCCGCCTGCTTCGATATTGCCTCGGCGAGGACCGCTTTGCGCAGGACGAGCAGCGGGAGCGCGTCGCCCACGCGTTTCCGGAAGGCGAGGTCGGCGCGGAAGTGATCGTCGACGGAATCCCGTGGGCCGTGGTGCGGCCGATCGGCACGGGGCGGCGTCACGTGGCTGTGCGGGACGCCGCGCTGGACCAGGTGGCGAGGGAGTTCCCCGAGCCGACCGGCGTGGCGCCGCTGCTGGACGCGATCGCCGCGAGCCTTCGGCACGGCGACCTGCTGCCGTTTCTCCCCGTGGACCGGCCGCGGGACGTGTGGCGGCTGGCGCTCGCGTGGCTTTCCCGCGATCAGGAGTGCCGGTTCGACAAGCTCCTGGACTGGCGCTCCGCGGATTCGGGTTCGGGCTCGCCGGCGCGCAACCTTTCCGTCCAACGGCTTCTGGACACGTTGCGGGCGCTGATCGACGCCGTCGAGCCGGAAGAGCAGACGCTCCGCGAGGAGATCCGCGCGCTGGAAGCGGAACGCGACGAGGCTCGCGCGGAGCCCGATCGGCGGATGTGGGAAGTGGACCGTCTGCGGTCGAGGTTGACCGCGGAACTCGACGGGTCTCTGAAGGACCTGCCGTCCGCGCGGATGGCCGTCGAGCCGTTGCGGGAGGCCGCGAAGGCGAACGTGAACCGGCTGGCGGGAGCCGGCCCCGACGCGGACGCAACCGACCTCGACGCGCTGCGAACGGAGTACGACGCGGCGCGCCGGCAGGTCGAGGACCTCCAGAAAGACCGGTCCGGGGCGGAAGCGCGCGTTCCCGAGATCCGAACCATGATCTCCCGCATGGAAAGCGAACTGCCCGGGATGTCGGCTCGGGTCTACCGCGCGGAGCATCCGGTATGCCCGATCTGCGAGGTGCCCATCGACACGGCGCTGGCGGAGGGCTGCAAGCTGTCGCACAAGCTGTCGGACCGGGACGAGATCAGGAAACGCCGGGAGGGGCGCCAGCAGGATATTGCGAAGGAGCGCCGCCGTCTCGACGAAGAACAAAAGCGAAGGGAGCGGATCGATCGGGAACTGGTCCCGGCCCGTGCGCGCGCCGCCGCCTTGTACGAGCGGCTGCGGTCCGCGGAACGGGCGCGAGACGCCCGGTCCGACGCGTGGTTCAAGGCGCGCCGTCTGGTCGATGACGTCGATCGGCTGGAACGATTGCTGGGGGAGCGGGAAGCCGCGCAGTCCCGTACCGATGCGCTGGAGAACGAAATCCGGACGAAACGTGATCGGGCGGACGCCTTCCGCGACGCGCAGGCCGGTGTCTTCGAGCGTCTGTCCGGGCTCTTCAACGCCGTCGTTCAGGCCGCGATCGGAACGGACGCCGCGGGTCGGGTCGCCTTCGACGGGAACGGCCTCCGGGCGTCGGTCGAGCTGGGCGGCGAGCGGTCGACGGCGGCCATCGACTCCCTCAAGGTCGTCGCCTTCGATCTGGCGACGGTGCGCATGAGCATGGAAGGCCGGACGCGCCTGCCGGCGTTCCTGATCCACGACAGCCCGCGCGAGGCGGATCTCGGCCTCGGCATCTACCGGCGGCTGTTCCGATTCGTCCGCGATCTGGAGGACGTGGCGGCGCGACCGCTGTTTCAGTACGTCGTCACCACCACCACGAGCCCGCCGGACGAGCTGCGGACGGAGCCGTGGCTGGTGGAGACCCTCGGAGGCGCCGCCGGGGAACGGCTGTTGAGACGGGATTTGTGAGGAAGTTCTCCGCCGCGGGAGGACGGGTCCTGCTATCGGCGCCACTGGCGCAACGTGCTGGCCGAGGGCATCGAGTTCATGCAGCGGACGACGGGTCCGACGTTCCTGCTACCGGCGCCACTGCCGAAGCCGCCGGTCGATTTCCTGGCGGGGCAGAAACACCGCCCGGTCGTCACGCCAGCGTTCGAGCGCCGAGATCAACCGCGCGTCGTCGCACGCGCCGCATCGTCGAAGCTCGTCCACGATCCACAGAACGCCGTGCACGCGTGTCCCGGTCTCCATGGCCACCCGGCGCATGAGCTGGTCCCCCGTCAGCAACATGCCGCTGTCGTGGCATTGCGCCGACACCAGGCAGAAGCAGTCGTTCGCCGAGAGCTTCGGGTGGAGCCTCCGGAGGCGCAGGGCGTCGGCGATTCGTTCCGGCGGCAGATCGAAGGTGACGAGGCCAAGGTCGTCCAGGCGCCGCCAGTCCTGGTCGGTCAGGTCCATCGCTTCGGAACGGCGAATCGGCAGCGGAACGATGAACCGATACGGCAACCTCAGCATGACCGGCAGGAGCCGGACCTTGTGCAGGTCGATCAGGCACGAGGCGTCGTTGACGATGACGGTCGTCACCGGTCACGCGGTCCCCTGATTCCCCGTTCGACGTCGCTCAGCGAGCGCCCCAGCAGTTCCGCCGCCCGGACCGGGGAGATCAGTTCCTCTCCCAGCGCGCGCCAGACCAGACGCTCGAACCGTTGCGGGCGCTCGAAGGTCGCCAGCCCTTCGTCGTCCACCAGCGGTTCCGGCTCGCGCGCCCGCCACGAGCGGGCATAGGTCCGGAAGGCGTACTCGACGGCGGCGGCCGGCAGGATGCCGGCGTCGCGCAGGCGGATCAGCATGGCCGCCGCCGACATGCCGTAGAGCTTCTTCAGCCGCATCAACTCCCGGTAGGGAAGCCGCCGGCGGCGCAGTCCGACCACGGCGCGCAGATGCTCCGCGGGCGCAAGAAACGCCGCCGCGAATCGGTGCATCGCCTTTTCGAGCCGGATGGCCGGGTCGGAGACGCCGCGGACGACCCGGTGCGCCAGCTCGTGCGCCAAGGTGAGCCGGCGCCGCTCGACGTTGGTCCGGGTCGAGACGACGACGGCCTCGGTGTCCGGCCGGCCGCCGCCGCGGGCGACGCCGCAGGCGAGACCGTCGCAGCGCGCCGGCAGATCGGCCAGAATCACCTTGATCCCGCGATCTTCGAGCAAGGCGGTCACGCTCGGCGCCGGATCGAATCCCAAGTTCCAATGCCGGCGCAGCGCGCCGGCTTTTCCCTCGACTTCATCGAAGCTCCCGACGAGATCGCACCGCAGGCCGTCGAACGGATCGGCGGGCGGCTCGATCTCCAGGATGTCTTCGATCGTCAGGTAGCCCTCGAGCTGCTCGATGACGATCGCCTCGGCGCGCGCCCGATCCTTCGCCGACGTGCCGGAGTGCTTGCGGAACTCGACGCCGGCCAGCGCCTCGACCTGCCCCGAGGTCAGGAAGTCGAGCGAGACGCCGAGCGCCCGGCCGAGGCCGATCAGCACGGCCGAGCTCGGCATCATCCGGCCGGTTTCGTACTTGCCGATCGCCTGCGCGGAGACCGGCGGCGACAACCGCCCGGCCAAGTCGCGCATCGACAGTCCTTCCTTCTTCCGGGCCAGCCTGAGCCGCGGTCCGAGCATGGCGCCTCCTCCCCTGGTTGACAATTTCCTGTACTATACACTTTTGTCAACTCAAAGGTGGTGTGAAGAGTGAAAAATGTAGAGAAGAAAACCAGCATGTCGTCCCCCATCTGGATGGATGGACAGTCAGGCTCGCGGGAAGTCGGCGGTCGGCGTCCGTTCACCCGACGCAACGCGAAGCGGCGGGCGCCGCACGCCAAAGGGCCGTGAACGGTCGTTCGGAAGTCCATCGCCGCGACGGCCGGATCAGGGAACGCAACGGCTACTACTACGGCAACGACCCGCATCCGCCGAAGGGCTGACGATGGCCTTCGTTGCCGAACCGGGAGCAGCCGGTCAGGGCCGGTAGGGCTCCAGCTTCCACCGGACCGCCGGCGCCATCAGGTAGAGCGCGAGACGCGGCCGATAGGTCGGCTTCAGCCCGACCAGCTTCCACCGGACCGCCGGCGCCATCAGGTAAGAGGCCGATCAGGTCCGGGACGGCGACCATGAAGACCCTGGAACGGCCGCCGGACGACGGTCCGCGGCGGCTGAAAGATTCGACAATCTTTTCCGAAAAAGCCGCCGTGAATCCGATATTTCGGAAAGATTTGATAATCTTTTCCTGTCATGGCCTCCGTACCCGGGCTCGGCGCGATCCCGCGGCGGCTCGCCATCGATGCATTCTGGAGCCTGTTCGGCCGCCTCGAGCACGAGCAGCTCGACTTCAAGCGCGGCGTCCCGGACGACGTTCGCGACACCATCGCGGCCATGGCCATGACCCACGGCGGGTTGATCGTCCACGGGGTCGACGACAGGCGGAACGTCGTCGGCTGCCCGCTCTCGCAGAACACCCAGGACCGGATCACGCGCATCGCATTCGAGTGCGGAGTCGACGTTCAGGTCCGGGAGGTCGTCGTCGGCGAACGGAAGCTGACGATCTGCGCCGTGCCCGCGGTGCGCGGGCGGATCGTCACCACGCCCGACGGCCGCCTGCTGCGGCGCGTGGGCGGCGACGCGCAACCCCTGCGCGGCGATGCGCTGGCCCGGTTCGTGTCGGAGCGGCAACATCGCGCCGGCGAAGACCAGCCGCTCGTCGTGGCGCAGGCCTCGGCATTCGATCTCGGCGCCGTCAACCGGGTGCTGACCGCCGACGGCCGGACCGCCGTCGGAGAAGACCGGATGGTCCGGGCGCTGGCGGACCTGGGCGTGGCCGTCGCGGCGCCGCCGCCTCTGGAACCGAGCGTCCTGCGCGCCGCGGCGGTCCTGTTCGCGCGCGAACCGCGGGACTTCATCCGCGGGGCCGCCGTGCAGCTCGTGCGCCGCTCCGGCGTCGGCCCCGGTCCCGGACCGTCCGCCGCCCGCGAGGAATGCTCGGGTCCGCTGGCGGAAACCGTCGATTGCTGCCTGCGTTTCATCGACCGTCATACCCGGCGCGTCGAGGCGGTCGCCGGTTTGCGTCGCGAAACGCTGCCCGAGTATCCCCGGGCCGCCCTGCGGGAAGCGGTCGTGAACGCGCTGGCGCATCGGGACTACGGTCTGGACGGCGCCACCGTGGACGTCACCGTATGGGACGACCGCATCGAGGTGCGCAGCCCGGGACCGCTCCCCGGCCACATCACCGTCGCCAACATGCGCGACGAGCACTACAGCCGCAACCCGCGCATCATGCGGGTCCTGAAGACGATGAGGCTCGTCGAAGAATACGGCGAGGGCGTCGACCGCATGTACCGCGAGATGGAGTCGCGCCTCCTGGAGCCGCCGCTTTTCGAGGCGACTTCCAGCTCCGTGACCGTTACGTTGCGCAACCGCTGTCTCGTCGACGTGGAAGATCAGGTCTGGCTGACGCTGCTCGGTCAGCAGAACCACCTGACCACGAACGAACGCCGGACCCTGGTCGCCGTGCGGCGCAACGGCGCCGTCACTCCGCGCGAGCTCCGCCGGATGCTGCCGGACGCCGACGCCCGCGCCCTGCTGGCCGGTGCCGTGGCGAAGGGACTGTTGACGCGCGTCGGCCGGCGCGGAGGTTCCCGCTACGTGCTCTCCGAGGAAATCACCCTCCGCGCCGGCAGCGCCGGAATCGCGGCGCAAGGTCGCCGGCGCCGGCTGCTCCTCGACGCAGTCCATCGCCGCGGCAGCATTTCCGTGGCGGAGGGCGCCAGCCTCATCGACGCGTCGCCGGCCGCGACGCGCGGCCTGTTGAACGAACTCGCGCAGGCCGGTCTCGTGCGGCCCGAGGGCCGGACCCGGGCGCGGCGGTACCGCCCGGCGTGACGGCCCGGCGCTCGGCGTCGCGCGCGTTCTCGGCCTTCGCCGCGCTGTTCCTGCCGGTTGTCTCTGTACGCCACTTCGCCGGCGACCGCGCCGGCAGCCGCGCTGTTCCTGCCGGTTGTCTGTACGCCACGTCAGCCCGCCGACGCTGACCGGCCGCCGCATCCGCTTCGCCGCGCTGTTCCTGCCGGTTGTCTGTACGCCACTCCCCCTGAAGCGCAGCCCCGGTGCGCTCACGCGCGCCGGCTCGATCTTGACAACCGCCTGTCAGGTGGCTAGCGTGGGTCGTAACGCCATGGCCACGACAGCTCCTTCCGTTGACTCCGAGTCCCTGGTGGCTCGCATCATCGCCGAGTTGCAAGCCGACCCGGACGCCCAAACCTCTTGTTGCGGGCCTTGCTGACCAACGAATGGCTCGGCATGCCCATCCGCCTGGAACGCATGGAAGCCGACGTCGCCGAACTGAACACTCTCACGAAGCGTAGAGGCTGACGTAGCCGAACTGAAGAACCGCATGACGCAGGTAGAGGCCGACTTGGCCGTACTCAAAAGCAACAGTCTGGAAGCGAAGCTCCATCGACGGATTCGGCCGCTGCTCGGCCGGCGGCTGAACTTGCGCCGAATGCAATTTCTGCAAAGTCCGGACCAGGACACCCGTCCTGAACTATTTCAGCCGGTGGAAAGGGCCTTCGATGCGGGAGACATCGACGACCAGCAGGAAACCCGCATCAGCGCCGCCGACTTCATCGTCCGGGCGCAGCGCAAGGCGGACCGTGCACCGGTGTGGGTGGCTGTCGAGGCGTCCAACGCCATCGGCCGGCGCGACCTGGAGCGGGCGCGGCAGACGGCCGACGCCTTGAACATGGTCTTCTCGCAGGATACGCTGGTGGTCGTGGCCGGCTATCGCATCCAGCCGCAAGACCGGCGACGAGCGGACGAAGCCGGGGTGCATATCCTTTTCGTCGACGAAGAAAAGTGACTTGGGGCCGCCGGCTGCCGGCATCAGCCGCGCATCACTTGGCTGCTCCTCACTCGACGAGCGGATTGCGGGTGACGAGCGAGGAGAAGCGACTGAAGTCCCGGTCGGCGGTCAGCAGTTCGCGGACACCGTGGCCGATGCAGATGGCGGCGATCAACCCTCTCGTTCCCCGTACGCGGCTTTGCGTATCGTCGTCCAGTCTCCGCCGCGAAACTCGGCCTGCAGGCCCGATCCGTCCACACTCGCATCGCGCAGGGCGAACGGAATTCGAGCCGACCGCTCGTCGCGCAACATCGTCCGAATCCCATGCTCGATGACGGCGCGGAGAGTCGTTCCGTGCCGGGCCGCGTACCGTCTGGCTTCCAGCCCCAGATCGTCAGCCAACTCGATGGTGGTCTTCATGATGGAGCCATTTACAACATCATAGATGACGGGCGGCGGCGCCTGCGCTGAGCGTGTTCCGGTAGTAAATCGAGCGCCTGCGACGGTGTTCGCCGCACGCCCACGATCGCGGGATTCGAAGACAGACGGACGAATCCCAACTGGGGCAGAACGCACGTGGCCCATCGTGGCGGGGGGTGCCGTTCCAGGCGCGCCACGACTGCCCGATGGAACTGGTGGTTGAGCCATGCCAGCGCCATCAGCGCGTTGACGTCGAGCAGCAGCGGCCGACGTTCAGACGACGCCATCCTCGTCAAGAGCCGCCTGAATCCGGGAACTCGCAATGATGCGCGCGCCCGCGGGGACGTCGAACGCCGGGAAGCGGTGTCCGCGCGTCCGTTTCGGCGGCGGCTCCGGCGTCATCGACCGACGGGCCATGTCCGACAGGACATGTTCGACAGCATGGTCGAGCCGCACCGCCCGGTGCCGACGATGAAGACGGGGGGAGTCACCCTGGCCCGGGATCGTAGCAGCCCGTGGCGAAACCCCGCGCCGCGCCGTCCGGTCGACGCGGCATCGCGCTGTTCGGAGCCGGCCTCAGTCCCATCGTTCCGCCGCCTGCCGCCGGACGTAGCCGCCCAGCATCGGTACGGCGAAGGAATACCGTCCGTGCCGGTTCTTGAACACCAGCCCCTGGGACGCCAGCGCCGCGAGCATCTGGTTGACGTGGCTGCTGCTGAACGGCCGGTCCAGGACCTGCCGCGACCGCTCGACCACCTGCCGCACCGAGAACTCCTCGTCCCCCTGTTCGAGGTCGGCGACGACCGAGAGCAGCGCCCGCTGCCGGTCGGTGGCGCGCGCCCAGCGCCCGGCGAAGAAGTCCATGTCGAGCTTCCGTTCGATTTCGACGGCGGGAACGGACGCCTGTTCTCCCCTGTCGATCCGCTGGATGAACGCGTCGTACACCTCGCGGCAGATGAACTGGATGAAGTACGGATAGCCCCCGGACATCGTCACGATCTCCGCGACCGACCGGTCGCCGAGCCGCACCGGGCACGCGGCGTCTTCGACCGGCTTGCGGACGGCGTCCTCGCTGTCGCGCGCGCTCAGCCGGTCGAGGAACACGACCCGGAACATCCGTTCGGCGAACGTCCTGGCCTGCACCAGCCTGGGGAACAACGTCGGGAGGCCGGTCAGGACGAGCATCAGGGGGAGGCCCTTCCGCTGCAGCGACTGGAAGGCGTCGAGGAGGAGCGACAGCGGGTACTGCTCCTTCGCCGCGCGGTCCGCGAGGGTCTGCGCCTCGTCGTAGGCGAAGACGACGCCGCGCGCCGGGGACGACCGCGACAGCGCGCTCCAGGCCGTTTCGAGGACGCCCTTGAGCTTGTCGAGCGCCAGGCCGGGAATGCGGGCGTAGGCCGCGGTCAGGGCGTGGTAGTCGAGGGGGTGCTCGATCGTTCTCGCGCCGGGCGACAACCCGGGCGTGCGCACTTGCTCGGTGCTCACGACGACGCCCGAGGTGGCCGGAGACAGGTCCGTGCAGAGGCGCACGGCCATGTGGTCCTCGCTGACGCTAGTCGCCTCCGACAGGTCGGTCCCCACCCACAACCAGCCGTTGCGCACCGCCAACGGCTTGAACGAGTCGAGGAGCACCGTCTTGCCCACGCCGCGCAGCCCGGTCAGCACCATGTTCTCCACGATCGTGCGCTGCTCGAGCAGCCGGAGGAACTGCCTGCGCTCGGCGTCGCGGCCCGCCAGGTACGGAGGCTGATGGCCGGCGCCGGGGCGGAACGGGTTGGAGAACTCGGCCACGTCGGAAGTTTACTGTCGTAAAGGCGACTGGATTAATTTAGAAATTTTACTTTATTTAGTCAATAAGAAGACCGCGGTCCCGCCACGAGCGGGCATGGGCCCCGGAGGCGTACCGCCACCCCACACCTCCACCCGGCCGGTCGGCCACCACCCGCCACGAGCGGGCATGGGCCCCGGAGGCGTACCCGGCGGCGGTGGGGCCGGCAGGATGCCGGCGTCGCGCCGGCGGGATCTGCATGACAGGCGACGCCACCAGGAACCGACCGCCGCCCCGGCCGCGATCGGGCTCTCGCGACTTCCGGCCGCTTGCGGAGGCGCAGCCGGTCAGGGCCGGTAGCGCTCCAGCTCCCGCCGGACCACCGGTGCCATCAGGTAGAGGCCGATCAGGTTCGGGACGGCGACCACGAAGACCAGCGCGTCCGACAGGTCGACGAGGGCGCCGAGGTTGACGCTGGCCCCCACCACCACGAACGCGCAGAAGAACAGCTTGAAGCCGAGGTCCTGCGGCCGGCCCTCGCCCGCCAGGTAGGTGAACGCCTTGAGGCCGTAGTAGGCCCAGGCGATCATCGTCGAGAAGGCGAACAGCATGGCGGCGACGGCGAGCGGGAGCGGCGACCACGGCAGGGTGGAGGCGAACGCCCGGGTGGTCAGCTCGATTCCGCCCACGCCGCCGGCGGCGAGCGCCGGGTCGTAGACGGTGGTGATGATGACCAGCGCGGTCATCGTGCAGATGACGACGGTGTCGATGAACGGCTCGAGCAGGGCGACGAAGCCTTCGCTGACCGGCTGGGGGGTGCGCGCGGTGGCGTGCGCGATGGCGGCGCTCCCGAGTCCGGCCTCGTTCGAGAAGGCGGCGCGGCGGAACCCGACGATGAGCACGCCGAGCGCCCCGCCCGCGATCCCCTCCGGCGCGAAGGCCCCGCGCCAGATCGCGGCGGCGGCGGCCGGGAGCTCGTCCGCGTTGATCGCGATGACCAGCAGCGCCAGGGCGACGTACAGCAGCGCCATGCCGGGCACCAGCCGCACCGTGACGTTGGCGATCGAGCGGATCCCGCCGATGATCACCAGGGCGACGAGCACCGCCAGCAGCAGGCCGACCAGCCACGCCTTGTCCGCGAAGAAGCCGGCCTCCCCGCCGGCGACGTCGATGAACAGCGCCGCCGCCTGGTTGGACTGGAACATGTTGCCGATGCCGAGGCAGCCGACCACCATCGTCGCGGCGTAGAACGCGCCCAGCGCCCGGCCCGCGCCCGGGCGGCCCCGCGCCCGCAGCCCATGCTCCAGGTAGTACATCGGGCCGCCGGAGACCGAGCCGTCCGGGTTGGTGCGCCGGAACAGCACGCCGAGCGTGCACTCGGCGAACTTCGTCGACATCCCGAGCAGGCCGGCGACGATGAGCCAGAAGGTGGCGCCGGGGCCGCCGGTCGAGATCGCCACCGCCACGCCGGCGATGTTGCCGATGCCGACGGTGCCGGAGACGGCGGTCGTCAGCGCCTGGAACTGGGAGATTTCGCCCGGGTCGCTCTTGTCGGCGTAGCGTCCCGACACGATGCGCAACGCCTGCGCGAACCCCCGCACGTTGACGAAGCGGAAGTAGAAGGTGAAGAAGATCCCGCCGCCGACCAGCCAGACCACGATGAGGGGCAGATCGGCGCCCAGGATCGGCACGGTGAAGAACACGAAGCCGGCGACCGCGTCCGCCACCGGACGCATCGCCTGGTCGATGAGTCTGTCGATGCCCATGGGGGAAACGGTAGCACGGACGGCCGCGCGTCACCCGCACCCGGGCGGGGGGCGCGGGCAGGTCACCGTTCGTCCAGCGCGGGGACCGTGATCGGCTTCGGGACGACGCGCGTGAACTGCCCGCGCCGCAGCAGATCGCGGCCCCGGCCGCCGCGGCCGACCCGCTCGTACTTCGCGGTGCTGATGGTCTGCTCGGCGCCGCGGTTCGTCTCCACCGTCAGCAGGTCGCGGTCGCCGCGCGAGGCGATGAAGCCGATGACGCGGTCGCGGTCCTGCGCCAGCTTGATGAGCAGCACGCCCTTGCCGGGGCCGGAGAGGAAGTTGATCTCCCGCGCCGGGCAGAGCATGGCGCGCGCCGCGCGCGTGGCCGCGATCAGCGTCTCGCCGCCGGTCAGCGCGGCCACGCCGACGATCTCGGCGCCCCGGGCGGGCCGTGCGAACCGCCGCCCGGCGCGGGTGCTCGGCTCGTTGAACGCCTCGAGGCCGAACCGCAGGCCGTAGCCGTCGCTCGACACCGCCACCGCGTGGGTCGGCGGCTCCGGCCGCGCCGGCGTGGCCGCGACGGCGCCGGCGACCCGCGCGTCGAGGCTGAGCACGGTGACCACCCGTTCGCCGTCCTTCAGCTTGAACAGGCGCTGGATCGGCTCGCCGTAGCCGGTCGTGGCGGGCACGTCGATCAGCCGGCAACTGTAGGCGACCCCGAAGTTGGTGAAGAACGCGACGGTCGCGCGGGTGCTGCCGGCCACCGCGGCCAGCAGGGCGTCGCCCTCGCGCAGCCGCGTGGCGGCCGGGTCGCGGACCTCCTTCTGGCGTTTCACCCAGCCGTCCCGCGAGACCAGCACCACCGCGTCCTCGTCGACGATGAAGTCGTCGGCGCTGAAGACCAGCTCGTCGTCGGCCGGGCCGTCGATGGCCGTCCGGCGCGGCTCGCCGCGGGCGTCGCGCACCGCGGCGAGCTCGTCGCGCACGATCCGCCAGCGGCGCTCCTCGTCGCCCAGCTCCGCGTCGAGCTGCGCCGCCCGCTCGCGCTTTTCCGTCAGCTCCTTCCGGATGATCAGGATCTCGAGCCGCGCCAGCCGGTAGAGCTTCAGCTCCAGGATCGCGTCGGTCTGCTCGGCGTCGAGCCCGTGGATCCGCATGATCTGCGCGGCGGCGTCCGCCTTGCCGTCCGACCGCCGGATCAGGGCGATGATGGCGTCGAGCGCGTCGAACACCCGCTCGAAGCCCTCCAGGACGTGGATGCGCTTGCCGAGGGCCGCGCGCTCGTGCTCCAGGCGCCGCGTGACCACCTCCAGGCGGAAGTGGAGGAAGTGCCGCAGCATCTGCTGCAGGTCGAGCCGTTCCGGGCGGCCGACCCCCGGCTGCCCGGTCGGCACCAGGCAGGTGAGGTTGACCGGGAAGGTCGTCTGCAGCGGGGTGTGCCGGAACAGGTAGGCCATCACCATCCGCTCGTCGGCATCGGCCTTCAGCTCCAGCTCGATGCGGACGTCGTCGGTCGAGACGTCCCTGACGTCGAGCAGCGGCGGGAGCTTGCGCCCGACGACCACCTCGGCGATGCGTTCGACCAGCTGCGCCTTGTTGATCCCGTAGGGGACGCTGGTGACGTGGACGGTCTTCGACGACCGGCTCCGGCCGCCGGCCTCCCACGTGGCGCGGATGCGCACCGTGCCGCTGCCGGTGGTGTAGATCTGCGCCAGCTCCTCGGGCGTGTTCACCAGCCGCCCGCCGGTCGGAAAGTCCGGGCCCCGCACGTCGCGGGCCAGACGCGCGCTGCCCAGCTCCGGATCGTCGAGCAGGTTGATCAGCGCCGTCGCGACCTCGCCCAGGTTGTGCGGCGGGACGTTGGTCGCCATCCCGACCGCGATGCCGGTGGCGCCGTTGACGAGCAGGTTCGGCATGCGGGCCGGCAGCACCACCGGCTCCTGGCGCGTGCCGTCGTAGTTCGGCTGGAAGGCGACCGTGTCGTCGTCGATCTCGCGCAGCAGCTCGGCGCTGACGGCGGCCAGCCGGCACTCGGTGTAGCGCATCGCCGCGGCGCCGTCGCCGTCCAGCGACCCGAAGTTGCCGGAGCCGTCCACCAGCGGCGCGCGCAGGGTGAACGGCTGCGCCATGCGGACCAGCGTGTCGTAGATGGCCGCGTCGCCGTGCGGGTGGTAGCTCCCCATGACGTCGCCGACCACCTTGGCGCACTTGCGCGGCTTGGCGTCGGCGCGCAGCCCCTGCCGCCACATGGTGTAGAGGATGCGCCGCTGCACCGGCTTCAGGCCGTCCCGCACGTCGGGCAGCGCCCGCGACGTGATGACCGACAGCGCGTAGTTGAGGTACCGCGCCTCGGCCGCCTCGTGCAGCCCGACGACCGTGTCGCCGCCGCCGCGCCGCGCGACGACATCGAGGCCGTCGCCCGCGGCGTCGAACAGCGGCGCGCCGCGCTCGGCCCGTCTCCCGCTCCCGGTGCGTCCGGACGTCCGTTTCGCCATGTCGGATCCGATCTCCTTCGTGCGTCGCGTTGCCGCGGGCGGCGTCCGGGAGCGCGCCGCCGGGGGCGGGAGGGCGGTGGCGGGGGGCCGCGCGGGGCCTCCGCCAATCTATCACGTCACCACGGGTTGCGGGGACCGAGATCGAGCATGGCGAGCAGCTCGGCCAGCACCATGGCCGTCGCGCCCCACACCCGCTCGTTCCGCACCTCGAAGTACGGCACGTCGCAGGGGAGGTCGCCGCGCCAGCGCGTCCCGCGCCGCAGGTTGCCCGGGTCGGCCAGCGCGGCCAGCGGCGCCGGCAGCAGGCGGGCCACCTCGGCCGCCGACGGACGCAGCGGCGGCGTGGTCTCCGCGATGCCGGCGACCGGGTGGATCGCGAAGTTGCTCACCGTGACGTAGAGGGGCGACAGCGCGCCGACCACGCGCACCGCCGCCGGATCGAGGCCGACCTCCTCGAACGCCTCACGCAGCGCCGCCTGGGCGATCGACTCGCCCGCGTCGACCAGGCCGCCGGGAAACGACACCTGCCCGGCGTGTTTTCCGAGCCGTCCGGCCCGCACGGTCAACAGAACGTGCGGCGCGTCGTCCACGGGGTAGAGGAGCACGAGCGCGGCGGCCGGCGTCGCGTGGTCCGGCACCTCGCCGGGCCGCCAGCCGGGGCGCGGTTGCGGCGCCAGCAGCCGGTGCGCGTCCGCGCCCGGCAGCGGCGCGCCGCACGCGGACCGGAGCCGGGCGTCGATCTGATAGAGTGTCGGAGATTCGACCGCCACGGTGAGACCACCGATCTTACTGCGGCCCGCGCCGACCGCCCCCTGTCCATGAGCGCCAAGGGCCGCCCTGCCGGGACGTTTGATCGCGCGATCGTCGAAGGGCCGCTCGGCCGCGCGGTCTGGAAGCTGGCGTGGCCGACGATGCTGCAGAACGTCTTCGGCGGCATCCAGGGCATCGTCGACCAGGCGATGGTCGGCCACTACGTCGGCTACGTCGGCAACGCCGCGATCGGCGTCAGCCTCCAGATCTTCATCCTGGTCATCGTCTTCGTGGCGTCGGTCTTCAGCGGCATGGGCGTGCTGGTGGCCCGCTTCGCCGGCGCGGACGAGCCGGACAAGGTCAACCGCACGGTCTACCAGGCGTTCCTCACCGCGGTGTTCATGGCGCTCGGCGTGCTGGCGCCCCTCGGCTACGTGTTCGCCCCGACCCTGCTGACGCTGATCAACGCGGCGCCGGAAGTGCAGGGCGAGGCGCTGGCCTACATCCGCGTCATGTTCGTCTTCAGCTTCGGCCACCTGATGTTCTTCATGGTGAGCGGGGCGCTGCGGGCGGCCGGCGATGCGCGCACCCCGCTGCGGCTCGGCGTCGCCATGACGGTGCTGAACGTCGTCCTGAACGTCGTGCTCATCCGCGGGCTGGGGCCGATCCCGGCGTTCGGCACGGTCGGCGCGGCGATGGGCACGGCGATCGCCGGCGGGCTGACCGCCGCGGCGGCTCTCTGGCTGCTCTTTTCGGGAAGCCTGGTCGTCCGGTTCTCGCGGACCATGTCGTTCGCGCCCGACTGGCGGGTCATCCGCGAGCTGTTCCGCTTCGGCCTGCCGACCGGGTTCCAGGGCGTCGTGATGAACCTGGCCGGCGTGCTCCTGCTGCGGTTCATCGGGTCGCTGGCGCAGAGCGCCGAGGCGCAGGCGGCCTACGCGGTGGGGTATACGGAGCTGTTCTCGCTGATCACCTGGACGTCGGTCGGCCTGATGGGCGCCACCGCCGCGGTCGCGGGACAGAACCTGGGCGCCGGCCGGCCCGAACGGAGCCGGCGCGCCGCGCTGGTGGCGTCGTCGATCGGCCTCGGCGTGGCGTGCGTCATCGGCTTCGCGTTCGTCGCCGCACCCCGCATGCTCCTGGCGGTCTTCGGCATGGACGACGGGATCCAGTTCGAGCTGGGCCGGCAGCTTCTCGCCTACCTCGCCGTCTCCGGGCTGTTCGTCACCGTCGCCCTGGTCTACACCGGCGGCCTGCAGGGGACCGGCGACACCCGCAGCCCGCTCTACATCTCGATAGTGTCGCAGGTCGTCGTCCCGATCGGCCTTTGCAGCTACCTGCAGATGACGCGCGGACTCGAGGCGCCGGACATCTGGCTGGCCATCGTGCTCGGCCACGTCGCCCGCGCCAGCCTCAGCGTGATCCGCTTCCGCCAGGGCAAGTGGCGCGACATCGCGGTCGACATCGGCCCGGCGCGCGCGTGAGGCGGTCCGTCCCGCGGCCGTGGTCACGAGTTCCCCGGGCGCCGCTCGCGACGCGGCGGAGAATCCCGGGCGCCGCCCCGCGGACGCCCTTGCCGGAGGTTGCAGCATGTCCCGTTTCCCGCCCGCCCAGAAAGCGTCCACACGCGCCGCGCAGGCGCTCGGCCGGGTCGATCCGGCGACCGGCGCGCTCGTGCCGCCGGTGCACCCGGCGGTGCAGTACGAGCGGACGGCCGAGGGCGCCGCGACCGGCGGGCGCGTCTATACCCGCGACCAGAACCCGACCTACGAGCCGGCCGAGGCGCTGCTCGCGTCGCTCGAAGGGGGGCGGGCGGCGCTGCTGTTCAGCTCCGGGATGGCGGCGGCCGCCACGGTGTTCGAGACGCTGTCGGCTGGCGACCACGTCGTCGCCCCGGAACAGATGTACTGGATGCTCCGCCGCTGGCTCCAGGACCTGGCGGCGCGGGGGCGGATCGGACTCGATCTGGCGCCGAACGGCGACCTGGACGCGCTGCGCGCGGCGATCCGGCCAGGAGCGACGAAGATCGTCTGGGCGGAGACGCCCGCCAACCCGGGCGGTGCGGTCACCGACCTCGCCGCCGCGGCCGCGGCGGCGCACGACGCCGGCGCCCGTCTCGTGGTCGACAACACCGTCCCGACGCCGGTGCTCTGCCGCCCGCTCGAGCACGGCGCCGATCTGGTGATGCATTCGGCCACCAAGCAGCTCAACGGGCACTCCGACGTCCTGGCCGGCGCCCTGGTGACGGCGCGCGACGACGACCTGTGGCGGCGCTGCCGCCGCGAGCGCACGTTCCGCGGCGCGGTGCTCGGGCCGTTCGAAAGCTGGCTGCTGCTGCGCGGCATGCGCACCCTCTGCCTGCGGGTCGCCGCGTCCGCGCGCAACGCGCAGCGCATCGCCGAGGCGCTCGACGGGCATCCCGCGCTGTCCGCCGTCCTGTACCCGGGGCTGCCGGGGCATCCCGGACACGACGTCGCGGCCCGCCAGATGGACGGCGGCTTCGGGGCGGTGGTGTCGCTGCGGCTGCGGGGGGGCGCCGCCGCGGCGCGGCAGGCGGTGCGCGCGCTACGCCTGTTCCACAACGCGACGTCGCTCGGCGGCGTCGAGAGCCTCGCCGAGCACCGCGGCCCGGCCGAAGGCCCCGGCTCGCCCGTGCCGGACGACCTGGTCCGCCTGTCGGTCGGGATCGAGGACGCGGACGATCTGATCGCCGACCTGCGGCAGGCGCTCGCGGACGTGGGATAATTCCACTTGGCGCCGCCCTCGCCGCGCAACACCCGGACACGGGCGGGCGGGGCGACGACGAGCGGAGCTGATCGGAAGGGACGGAACGATGCGGACTCTCAACCGCGGCGTGGCGTTCGTGCTGGTGCTGTTCGGCTCGGTCGTTCCTGCTTCGGCGCAGGACCTGCAGGGATACGCAGGTGTCGTCCACACCGTCGTCGTCAGTGCCAGCGTGGTCTTCGGAGTGGTGATTACGCTGCTGGCCTTCTGGTGGAAGTTCGACGCCAAGCTCGACCAGACGAACCGCAGGATCGACGACGCCAAGAAGGAACTCAAGGCCGACGCCCAGAAGGCGCATGCCGAGATCGCAACGAACATCCGCGAGTCGGAAAAGCGGCTCAACGACAGCATCGACAAGGTCCGTGCCGACATGCGCGAGTCGGAAAAGCGGCTCAACGACAGCATCGACAAGGTGCACGCGACGGTTCAGCTCTTGCTGGAACAGGCCATCCGCGACCGGGACCACCGGGCCGGCGGAGGAGGGACACCATGACGAAGAGAACCCCCGGCGTTGCCGACGCCGGCCGGAGGCTGCGCCTCGTCGTCGTCGGCGCCGAACCGCTGCCGTCGCCGGCGCCGTCGCCCGGCGACACCGGGTTGGTCTGGGCGAAGCCCGTGCAGGCGGCCTCAACACCAGAAGGGACGATCCCATGAAGACTCGAGCCGCCGCCGCCCTCCTCGCCTGCACGCTGGCCGCGTGCAGCGACGATGTCGCCAACCCCGTCGCGCCGTCCGAGCCCGGCGCCGCGCCGGAACCCGCCGCGGCCGGTGCGCCCGAGCCGACGTCGTCCGGACTTCCGGCCGCGACGCCCGCTGTCGCGGGTTTTCATCCGCTGGAGCCGCCGACCATCGACATCCCCCCGCCGATGCACTTCGACCTGCCGCAACTGCCGGAAAGCTGGTTCGAGCGGCCGGCGTTCCCGGCTTCGGGGCATCGGCGCTACACGGGGCTGCGGATCGAGTCCGACTCGGAGTACCCCGGCCGCATCAACATACACGAGACCGAGAAACTGCGGGCCGTGATCACCCGGAACGACGGCGTCTCCGCGACCAGCGGCGCGGACTGGCGCACCGGCAACGCGCACGTGGCGACGGTCGACCAGCACGGCCGCGTGACCGCGCGCAACCCCGGCCGCTTCGACACGATCGCCACGGCGCGCGGGCTGGAAGCCCGCATGACCGGCATGGAGGTGTACCCCGGGCCCAGCCTGTATTTCGACGATCACTTCTGGCAGGAAATCGTCTACAACGATTACGACTACCCCGGCGGGCCGAAGGACTACATCTACGCGCTGGACGCCCCGCTGCCGGGGTTCTACCTGTGGCTCGGCGACCCGGACGGGGGCCGCGTAGCCGACGACAGTTGGCTCGGTTGGGCGCGGCGGAACATCCCGCGCGCCGTGGAAGCCCTGACCGGCAAGCGGTACCGCGGACGGATCGAGGGCGGGCTTGCGGACCGGAACGAGACAGGGTGGATCACCGTCGTCTTCGACACTCCGCCGCACGAAACCGACTCAAGCAATGCGTGCGGGCGAGCGGGAGTCGGGGCGAACCCGGGCCGGATCTGGCTGTACCTGGACAGTCAGGGGCGACCGCATGTCCCTGGCTGCGGAACCCACGACCACATGAGGCCAGCCAACTTCTTCATCAAGACGATACTTCACGAGATCGGACATGCAATGGGCTTTCGGCACGTCCAGGATGAGGACGCGATCATGCGGGCGCCGCCACAGCCCGGGGAAAACGTGATCTTCTACTCTTCCGCCGAGCAGTACCACGCGCGCCTTGCGTACCGCATCGGCGGCGGGTACCGGGACTACTGCGGCTGGCCGCTGCGCGTGGAGTGCGGATACCAGCCGCGCCGGGGGGCGGCGCCGCGCACGCTGATCCTGCCATGACCGACGCCGGCTGCATCGCGTCCCGAAGCAGATGACGCCCCATGAAGCAGATCGCATGCCCCCTCCCCCCGGCGCCGCATCGCCGTGCTCGCCGCATCGCTGGCCGGAGGCGGCGCCGAACGCGTGGCGTTGAGTACGGCCCCTCGTGCCGGTCGGCGACGACGCCGCCCTGGCCGAGGCGATGGGGCGCACCCTCGACGCGCCGCCGGACGCGGACGCGCTCCGGAGCCGCGCGGCGGTTTTCAGCGTCGAGCGGGCGATTGACGCGTACGAGGCGCTGCTTGCAGGTGGCGCGCCCGGCGCGCAATGACGCGGCGGTCCGTCGCGGAGGAGGAGAGGTGCTGTGTGGCGAGAGTTGCCATCCTGACGGAGTCGTTGACGGGTGGAGGAAGACCATGACGAAGACGAGAACCCCCGGCGGACGGTGCGCACGATGGGCCACCGGCTGCCAAGCATCCTGACGAGCGGCGGGCGATGACCGGGGGCCGGCCCATGACCGACGCCGGTGGGCCGGGACGAACACGCGCCGCGAGGCGCAGAGGAGAAGGAGAAATGCAGGACAGGACAGATCGAGCTGTGGGAAGGGGACATATCCACGTAGTGGTGGGCGACCAGCGCAACGGGGCGCAGTTCCTCTTCTTCAACCGGGACCACCTGCCGATGGGATTCACATTGGAAGCTGGCGGAACGCGACCGAGGCTGGTCTGCAACCTGAACGAGTGGATCAGGCCGGAGATGGTTCAGGATGCGAGAGGGAGCATCGGAGACGGCGTGGAAATGGTCGAGCGAACGATCCCGGTGCGGCACGTGGACCTGAGCATCCACGGGACGTTCGGATTCTGAGACTCAGGCCGGGGCTGATTCCGCCCCCGGCAACCTGGAAAGGGACGATCCCATGAAGACTCGAACCGCCGCCGCCCTCCTCGCCTGCACGCTGGCCGCATGCAGCGACGACGTCGCCACCCCCGTCGCGCCGTCCGAGCCCGGCGCCGCGCCGGAACCCGCCGCGGCCGCCCCGCCCGAGCCGACGTCGTCCGGACTTCCGGCCGCGGCGCCCGCCTTCGCGGGGCTGCAGCCGCTGGAGCCGCCGTCCATCGACATCGACCCGCCGATGCGCTTCGACCTGCCGCAACTGCCGGAAAGCTGGTTCGAGCGGCCGGCGTTCCCAGCGGCGGGCCATCGGCGCTACACCGGACTGCGGATCGAGTCCGACTCGGAGTACCCCGGCCGCATCAACGTACACGAGACCGAGAAGCTGCGGGCCGTGATCACCCGGAACGACGGCGTCTCCGCGACCAGCGCGGCCGAATGGCGAACCGGCAATACGCACGTGGCGACCGTCAACCAGCACGGCCACGTGACCGCGCACAACCCCGGCCGCTTCGACACGATCGCCACGGCGCGCGGACTGGAAGCCCGCATGACCGGCATGGAGGTGTACCCGGGGCCCAGCCTTTATTTCGATGACCAATTCTGGCAGGAAATCGTCTACGACGCCCGCGACAACCCCGGCGGTCGGAAGAACTACATCTGGACGCTGGCCGCCCCGCTGCCGGGGTTCTACCTGTGGCTCGGCGACCCGGAAGGGAGACAGGTTGCGAGCGACGCGTGGATCCCCTACGCGGAGCGCAACTTTCCGCGGGCCGTGGAGTCACTGACAGGGAAACCGTACCGCGGAAGAATCGAATCAGGGTTGACGAACAGAGAGCAGAAAGGGTGGATCACGGTCGTCTTCGATGCGCCGCCGTATGAGAGGGAACCGCCGTCGTGTGGCAGGGGGCGGGTCGGAGCCAACTCAGGCCGGATCTGGTTCTACCTGAAGGAGGACCTGACTCCGTACTGCGGCGGCGAATACCCACGGGATTACACATCGATGATCCTGCACGAGATCGGACACGCGCTCGGATTCTTCCACGTCTCCGACGGTCGCTCGATCATGAGTCTGGGGTGGAAATCCGGGAATTTCCCGACGCAGGCGCGGGCGAACGACCAGTACCACGCGCGCCTTGCCTACCGCCTCGGCCGCGGCTTTCGCGAATACTGCGGCTGGCCTCTGCGCGTGGAGTGCGGATACCAGCCGCGCCGGGGGGCGGCGCCGCGCATGCTGACGCTGCCGTGATGGGTGGGGATTCGACCGCCGTCGATGTGCTTGGTGATGGCCTGCGCGGCCGCGCCGTCGCGCACGTCGCCGGCGCCCGGCTCGGCTGCCGGCCCGCCAGCGGCGCCCCGGTTCGGCCCCGGCGCCCGCATGCGAACCGGCCTTGAGCGGGTGGTTGCGGCTGCGCGCGCGGCCGGCGAGCGGGCCGAACGGGAGCGGACGGACACCGGCGCCCCGCACCCCGCGGCCCGTAGCCGGGACGAGGAAGACCGATGCCGACCACCTTCCCGTTCCGCGTCATCCAGCGGCCGGTCGCCGGCGGCGACTGGACGACGGACGCCGCTGTTCGGCGACCGGGGCGTCATCGCTACGGCGATCTGGCGGCGTTGCGCCGGAGAGAGCCCGGGTTGGTTTCCTCAATTCGAAGCGGACCCCTGCATCCAGCGAGAGAGACGATGTGCAAGAGCAATCTGAGCCGGATCGTGGCGGCGGCGGCGGCGGCGACGGCGGCACGGGACGACGCGAAGGCGATTCAGGAGCGGACGCTCGGCAGGCTGAGCCGGTTCCCGCCGCACGACCCCGTGCAGTCGGCCAGAGACTATCAGGCTGAGTCGCTCAGGCGCCTCGCTCGTCTCGCCGGGCGTCCGTCCCACGGAGATCGTCACGCATGACCTGCTCGGCCGCGAACCCGCCGCGGATCGACGCCGCGACGCCCGCCGACGTGCCGCTGATCCTGGCGCTGATCCGGGAGCTGGCCGACTACGAACGGATGGCCGACCAGGTGGCGGCGACCGAGGCGGACGTCGAGCGGGCGCTGTTCGGAGAGCGTCCGTGCGCCGAGGCGGTGATCGCGCGGGTGGCTGGCGAGGCGGTCGGGTTCGCCCTGTTCTTCCGGAGCTTTTCGACCTTCGTCGGGCGGCCGGGCCTCTACCTGGAGGACCTGTACGTGCGGCCGGCGCATCGCGGGCGCGGCGTCGGGCGGCGCCTGCTCGCGCATCTGGCGCGCATCGCGGTCGAGCGGGGCTGCGGGCGGTTCGAATGGTCGGTGCTCGACTGGAACGAACTGGCGATTGCGTCGTACCGCCGCGCCGGCGCGGTGCCGATGGACGAGTGGACGGTGTACCGGCTGGCCGGCGAGCCGCTGCGGAAGCTGGCGGCGGAGGCGGCCGGGCCGTGAATCCGTCGGGAGCCGCCGACGAGCAGCGGGTGATCGCCGAGCAGGTCGCCTACTACCGGGCGCGGGCGCCGGAGTACGACGACTGGTTCTTCCGCCGCGGGGAGTACGACCACGGCGCGCGGTGGAACCGGCGCTGGCGCGACGAGGTCGGCGAACTGCGCCGGGCGCTCGACGCGGCGCGGCCGGCGGGGCGGGTGCTGGAGCTGGCGTGCGGCACCGGGCTCTGGACCGAGCGGCTCGCGCCGCACGCGGCCGAGCTGACCTGCGTGGACGCCTCGCCGGAGGTGATCGCGCGCAACCGGAAGCGGGTGGGCGCGGCGCGCGTCGACTATGTGTGCGCCGATCTGTTCACGTGGCGGCCGCCGCGGCGGTACGACTTCGTGTTCTTCGGCTTCTGGCTGTCGCACGTGCCGGCCGGGGCGTTCCTCCCGTTCTGGAGCCTGGTGGCGCGGGCCCTGGCCCCCGGCGGGCGGGTCTTCTTCGTCGACAGCCGCAACCATCCGTCCGCGCGGGAGGCGGCGTACGCCGGCCGGGCGCCCGCGGCGCGGCCGTCCCGCAGCCGCCGGCGCCTGCGGGACGGCCGCGAGTTCGAGATCGTGAAGATCTTCCACCGGCCCGACGAGCTGGAGGCGCAGTTGCGGGCGCTCGGCTGGCGGGCCGTCGTGCGCGGGACCCGGACGTTCTTCCTGCACGGCCGGGCGGCGCGTGACGACTCGCCGCCGGCGGCCGGGCGGATCGGGTAGCCGCCGGCGGGTCGGCCGCCGCTACAGCCGCATCGACACGAAGGCCCGCAAGGAGGCGAGGGGGCTCGGGTAGCTGCCCGGCGGGTCGGCCGCCGCTACGGCTCCCCGCAGTGCGCGGAGATGAACTCGCGCGCCTCGTCGCGCAGGCGGACGATCTCCGACCAGGCGGATCCGGATGCCCGCAGCGGCGGGCCGAAGGTCACCGTCACGCGGCCCCGGCGCAGCAGCCACGTCCCGGCCGGCCAGATGCGCCGGGTGCCCCGGATGGCCACCGGGACGACGGGACGGCCGGCGTCGACCGCGGCCCGGAAGGCCCCGAGGCGGAACGGGAGCAGCCGGGGCGCCGCCTGGAAGGTTCCCTCGGGGAAGACGAACAGCGACGCGCCGGCGTCGAGCGGCGCGCGGAGGGCGTCGGCGTTCTCGACGCGCTCGGACTGGTCGCGCTTGCCGAGCGGGATGTGGTTCCCCTTGCGGATGGCCAGACCGACGAGCGGGTAGGCCGTCAGGCGCGCCTTGGCGGCGAAGCGGACCGCGTCCGGCAGCGCGCTCATCAGCACCGGCGAGTCGATGAAGCTCGCGTGGTTGGCGACGAAGACCACCGGCTCGCCCGCCGGCACCGACTCCCGCCCGACGATCGCGAGCGGGCAGCCGGCGAGCCGCATGATCAGCCGGTTCCAGCGTCCGACGATCCGGTCGGCCCCGCCGCCGCGCGGAACGGCGAGCAGCAGTCCCCAGCCGAGCGGCGCGGTGGCCAGTACGACAGCCGCCACGTAGCCGGTGAAGAGCGCCCGCGCGGCGTGCGCCGCCCACTCCGCCGCGGCCGCGCCGGCCGCCGCCGCGCCCAGCCGCAGCCACTGCGCCGCCACGCCGGCCCGCCCGCGGCCGATGCGGCCGGCGCGCCACGCGTCGCGGGTCGCGCCGCGCCGGATCTTGCCGCTGGAGGTCTTGGCGACCGACCCGGGCGGCGCCAGCACCACGCGGTCGGGCGCCGCGCCGAGGGCCAGGCCGATCTCCCGGCTCACCGCCTGCGCCAGGGCGGCGCGCGCCGCGTCGCCGGTGACGCGGGTCTCCGCCACGACGACGAACTGCTCCGTGCCGCGGTCGGGATCGGTCGCGCCGAACGCGGCCACGCAGCCGGTGCGGACGCCCGCGACGCCGCCGGCGAGCGCCTCGGCTTCGTGCGGGTAGAAGTTGCGGCCCGCCTTGATGATCAGGTCCTTGGCGCGGCCGGTCAGGAAGAGGTCGCCGCCGGCCAGGTAGCCGAGGTCGCCGCTGTCGAGCCAGCCGTCCGCGCCGACGAGCGCGCGCGTCGCTTCTTCGTTGCGGTAGTAGCCGGCGGTCGCCGACGGTCCCCGGAAGCGGACGCGCCCCTGGACGCGCTCGGGCGCCCGGTTCCCGTCCGCGTCGAACACCGCCAGCTCGTGATCGGGCAACGCGCGGCCGCACGAGACGAAGCGCAGCGCGGCGGGGTCGTCGTCCGCGGCCGGCCGGGCGCGGCCCGCCGCCTGGAACGCCGCGCGCCGCACCCGGTCGATGCGGATCGGGCTGCCGAGGGTCGGCGTCGAGAGTCCGAGCGCGCACTCCGCGAGGCCGTAGACCGGATAGACGGCGCCGGGGTCGAGGCCGCAGGGGGCGAAGCGCTCGATGAACCGGCGCAGGCTCTCCGGGGACACCGGCTCCGATCCGTTCAGCAGCACCCGCACGGAGCGCAGATCCAGCCCGTCCAGCTCGGCGTCCGCGATGCGGGTCGCGCAGAGGTCGAAGGCGAAGTTGGGGGCGGGCGAAAGCGTGCCGCGGTGGGCGTCGAGGGCGGCCAGCCAGCGGACCGGCCGGGCGAGGAACGCGAGCGGCGACATCAGGGCCAGCGGGGCGCCGAAGTACAGCGGTCCGAGCCAGGCGCCGATGAGCCCCATGTCGTGGTACAGCGGCAGCCAGCTCACCCCCACGTCGTCGGAGGTGACGTCGAACCGGCGTTCGATCGCGCGGATGTTGGCCAGCAGGTTGCCGTGCGAGAGCAGAACCCCCTTCGGCTGCCCGGTGCTGCCCGACGTGTACTGGACGAGGGCCGGATCGTCGGCCGCCGCCGGCGCGGGACGCCGCGGCTCGCCGGTCACCGCCTCCGCCGTCACCACCGCGTCGAGCGACGGCACCTGCCGCACGAGCAGTCCGGCCACCCGCTCCACCGCGCGGAACGTCACGAGGATGCGCGCCCCGGCGTTCCGCAGGATGGCCGTCTGGCGCCGGACGTACTCCTCGATGCGGTCGAGGCGGAACGGCGGATAGAGCGGCACCGGCACGCAGCCGGCCATCAACGTGCCGAGGAACGTCGGGAAGAACCGCTGCTCGGTCCGCAGCATGATGGCGACCGCGTCGCCGCGGCCGAGACGGCGCGCGGCGAGACCGCCGGCGACCGCCTGCGCTTCGCGCCACAGCCAGCCGTAGGTGAGCGGCGTCTCCTCGCCGTTCTCCTCGCGCAGGTGGACGTGGACGCGCTCGGGCGCGCGCTCGGCGTGCCAGGCCAGCGCTTCGACGACCGTCCGGGCCGTGGCGGCCGACCCGTTCCCCGGCGCGCCGGCCGCCCGCCGCGCCGGCCGCCGTTCGGCCGGGACGTCGTCGCCGGCCCGCGTGATGGCGGCGGCCAGGTCGGCCGGGGTCTCCGCGCCCGCCATGGCCGCGTCGCCGAGCCGGACCCCGAACGCGCGCTCGAGGCGGATCAGCAGCTCGACCCGCTCGAGGCTGCTGATGCCGAGATCGGCCTCCAGGGAGTCGCCGCGGGCCACGGCGGTCCGCGCGCCGCCCCGCAGCTCGGTCACGAGCTCGGTGACGACGTCAAGCACCTGTTCCTCGACGCCGGCGCCGGTCGGCGCCGGGGACGGATGCGCCATGGCCCCTGTCTTCGGATTGCCCGGAGCGCCCGCCGGCCCGGGCGCCGGGCGGGCCGGCGCCGGGGGCAGGACGCTACGGATCGATGCGGCGAATGGTGCGGATGACGACGTTCTCGCGCGGCACGTCGTTCATGCGGTCCACCCGGGTGGTGCGCACGCGCGAGATGTCGTCGACGACGTCCATCCCGTCCACGACCCGTCCGAACACGGCGTAGCCGTATCCTTGCGGCGTCGTGTTGCGGTGGTTGAACGTGTCGTTGTGGCCGACGTTGATGAAGAACTGCGCCCGCGCGGAGTTCGGCGTTCCGAGGCGCGCCATGGCGATCGTGCCGCGCCGGTTCTGCAGGCGGTTCGTCGCCTCGTTCAGTATGCCGCCGCGAAGCCCCTCCACGCGCGGCGTGTGGTCCTGCTCGAGTCCGCCGCCCTGGATGATCAGGTTGCGGATCACCCGGTGGAAGATGGTGCCGTCGTAGAACCCGGCCTGCGCGTAGGTCAGGAAGTTGACGACGGAGACCGGCGCCCGCGGGCGGAACAGCTCCACGGTGACGTCGCCCATCGACGTCTCGATGACGACGTGGGGGTTCGGCGGCGGGTCCTGGGCGCGAACGGCGCCGGGCGCGGCGAGCAGGACGGCGGCGGTCCAGGCGGCGGCAAGTGATCGCAGCATGGGGTCCCTCGCGTCAGCGGACCGTGGCGGAGTCGATCACGACCGGTTCGACGGGCACGTTCTGGTGCGGTCCCTGCCTGCCGGTCGCCACCCCGGAGATGGCGTCCACCACGTCCATGCCGGCGGTCACGCGGCCGAAGACGGCGTAGCCGTAGTCGCGGGGAGACGTGCCCCGGTGGTCGAGGCTGCGCCCGTTGTCGACCGTGTTGATGAAGAACTGGGCGGTGGCGCTGTCGACGACGCTGGTCCGCGCCATCGCGACCGTGCCCCGCGTGTTGCTCAGCCCGTTGTCTGCCTCGTTCCGAATCGGCGGGCGGGTGGCCTTCTCCGACAGATCGGCCTGCAGGCCGCCGCCCTGGATCATGAACCCCGGAATCACGCGGTGGAAGACGGTGCCGTCGAAGAAACCGTCGGCGGCGTACTGGAGGAAGTTCTCCACCGTGGCCGGGGCCGCATCCGGGAGCAGCTCGATCGTGATGCTGCCGAGAGTGGTCTCCAGGACCACGGCCGGGTTGTCCTGCGCCGACGCGCCGAGCGTTCCTGCCGTCATGATCCCCACCGTTCCGAGAATGCCGGCCAGCGTGCGAAACGACATCGGGTCTGCTCCTTTGCGGTCCGCTTCCGACCGCGCGGCCGTTCCGGATCTGGAATTCTGGATCCAACGATCGGGATCCGGAACCGCGTTCGCGGGACGGCGCGTCGGTGTCGAGCGGTTGAACGCGGGTTTTCCAGGATTCGAGAGTGCTGCGGCAAATCCGGCCCTGAGTATGCATAATCTACGGAAGCCTGTCTACCTGTCCGCCGCATGAAGCTGCTCGAACGCCTCCGCGCGCAACCGGCCTGGCAGAGTGACGACCCCGCGGTGCGGGCCGCCGCGGTGCGCGAGCTGCCCGCGGACGACCACGGCCTGCTGCTCGAAATCGCCCGCGGCGACCCCGACCCCGGCGTGCGCCGCGCCGCCGTCGAACGGATGCCCGACCTCGCCACCCTGGTCGCCTTTCTGCAGGACTCCGGCGGCGCCGGCGACGCCGGGGACGACGCCCGCGCGGAGGCCGTCGCCGCCGTGCGCGACACCCTCGTCGAGGCGACCGACGCGGCGGCCGCGGTCGCGGCGCTGGACGTGCTGGCCGAAGAACGCGAGCTGGCCGCCGTGGCCCGGGCCGCGGAGCTCGAAGCGGTCGCCCGCGCCGCCCTGGAGCGGCTGTCGAGCGACCGGATGCTGGGCGGCGTCGCGCGGCGGGCGGGGCGCGTCGAGATCGCCCTGGACGCTCTGCGGCGGGTCACGGATCGGGACGAGCTGCTCGAAGTGGCCGTGAAGGCCGACGACAAGGCGCCGGCCCTCGCGGCCTGCGAGCGGTTGGTGGAGGGCGGCGCGCTCGACGACGCGGCGCTGGAGAAGATGGCCCGGCAGGCCCGGCACAAGGGCGTGGCGCGCCACGCGCGCGCGGCGCTGGCGGCGCGTTCCGCGGACCGGGCGGGGGAGGTGGCGCCCTCGCCGGGCGCCGATCTGTGCGCCCGGCTGGAGGCGCGGGCGGAGACGGTCCCGTCCCTCGAGGAGGGCCGCCGGGTGCTCGACGAAGCGGTGCGGGGCTGGGCCGCCGTCGAGGGACGGATCGAGCCGGCGGTGGCCGAGCGGTTCGCGGCGGCCCGGCGGGCGCTGGAGGATCGGTTGCTGGCGCTCGACGCGACGGAGGTCGAAGCACGCCGCGCCGCGGCGGAACGGTCGGCGGCCGAGTCGGCGCGGATCGCCCTGTGCGAACGGGTCGAGGGGCTGGCGGGCAGCGCCGCGCCGGACGAGCTGCGGCGCGCCCGCGCCGAATGGGAGGCGCTGGGGGACGCCGATCCGGACGCCGGCGAAGAGTCCCGGGCCGCCCCGGAGGCGCTGGCGGCCCGGTTCGAAGCCGCGGTGGCCGCGTGCGAGGCGCGCCGCGAGGCGTTGCCGGACCGCGCCGCGCGCCTGCAGGCGCTGGAGGCGCTGATCGCGGAGCTGGAGCAGCTCGCCGCGGGCGGCGGCGCGCCGGCCGGCCGGCGCGGGCGGCGGCGGGTGCTGGAGCTGGCCTGGCGGCGCGAGCTGGCCGCGCTTTCGGAAGGGGACGCGGCGCCGGACGCGGAGACGGCCGCGGTCCTGGCCGCGCTGGAGGCTCGCAAGGCGGCGGCGGACGGGCGGCATCGGGAGCGCGACGCCGACGCGCAGGTGGCCCGCGACCAGGAACGGCAGAAGAACCTCGCGCGCGTCGGCAAGCTGGCCGACCGCGTCGAAGCGGCGATCGCGAACGGGAAGCTGACCCTCGCCGAGGCCGAGCGGCAGTTGCGGATCGCGCGGCAGACCCTCGAAAAACTTCCGCCGCTGCCCGTGCGCCGTGATCAGGAGCAGATGACGCGGCGGCTGAAGGAGGGGGTCGGCGCGCTGCGCGGCAAGGTGCGCGAGCTGCGGGAGTTCGCGGACTGGCAGCGGTGGGCGAACCTCGGGGTGCAGGAGGAGCTCTGCCGGGAGATGGAGGCGCTGGGCGCCCCGCCGGAAGGCGCGCCGGAGCGGACCGTCGAGGAGGTCGCCGGCGCGTTCACCGACCTGATGAAGCGCTGGCGCGCGGCCGCCGACGTGCCGCGGGACAAGGGGCAGGCGCTCTGGGAGCGCTTCAAGAAGGCGCACGACCTGGTCTATCCGCGGTGCGAGCCGATCTTCGCGGCGCAGCGCAAGGGGCAGGAGGAGCAACTGGCCCGCCGCGTGGCGCTGGTGGAGGAGGCGGAGCGGCTGAGCGAGTCGACCGACTGGCTGCGGACGGCCGGGCGCCTGACCGCCCTGCAGGCGGAGTGGAAGACGCTCGGCCCGGCGCCGCGCAAGGAGCAGCAGGCGCTGTGGAAACGCCTGCGGCAGGCGTGCAGCCGCTTCTTCGCGCGGCGGAAGGCCGACCTCGCCGACCGCAAGCAGGAATGGGCCGCCAACTACGAGAAGAAGGAGGCGCTGTGCGTGCGCGTCGAGGCGTTGCGCGACGCCGGGGACCTGCCGGCGGCGATCGAGGAGGTCAAGCAGGTCCAGCGCGAGTGGAAGACCGTCGGGCCGGTCCGGCGCAGTCGCTCGGACGCCGTCTGGCAGCGGTTTCGGGCCGCGTGCGACGCCGTGTTCGATCGGCTCAACGAGGGTGCGCGCCAGGCCGCGGCGGAGCGCATCGCGGTGCGCGAGGCCCTGTGTGTCGAGCTGGAGGCGCTGGCGCCGCCGGCCGGCCCCGCCGCGGCCGGCGGCGCATCCGCCGGCGGTGAGTCAACCGGCGGCGAGTCCGCCGACCGCGAGCCCGCCGCCGGCGCCGCCGCGCCCGCGCAGGAGGCCGGCGCCGCGACCGTGCAGGAGGCCGGCGCCGCGACCGTGCAGGAGGCCGGCGCCGCGACCGGCGAGCCCGCGCAGGAGGCCGGTCCCGCGCCCGGCGAGCCGGCCGTTGCGCCCGTCGCCGACCCTGCGCCCGGCGAGACCGTGCAGGAGGCCGGTCCCGCGCCCGGCGAGCCGGCCGTTGCGCCCGCCGCCGGCCCCGCGCCCGGCGCGACCGTGCGGGAGGCCGGTCCCGCGCCCGGCGAGCTGGCCGTTGCGCCCGCCGCCGGCCCCGCGCCCGGCGCGACCGTGCGGGAGGCCGGTCCCGCGCCCGGCGAGCCGGCCGTTGCGCCCGTCGCCGGCGCCGCCCCGGGTCCGCCCGCTCCCGAGGATCTGGTCAAGATCGTCCGCGGGATCCAGGACCGGTGGCGGCGCGCGCCCGATGCGCCGCCCGAGGCCAAGCGCAAGCTCGCGGCACGTTTCGGCCGCGCCATCGCGCGCGTCGTCGAGGCGCACGCGGACCGGTTTCGCGGCACCGAGCACGATCCGGCCCAGCGTCTCAAGCAGCTCGAGCGGCTGTGCAAGCGGGCGGAGGCGCTCGTCGCCGCCGAGTCGCGCGACGCCGCCGCGGCGTCGCCGGCGGAGCTGCTCGCCCGCAAGTGGCGCGCGCAGTTGGCGGCCAACACGATGGGCGTGCGCGTCGACGAGGAGGCGAAGCGCCGGGCGGCCCGCGAGGACGTCAAGCGCCTGCAGGCCGAGCGCCGCCGGCTCGGCGCGCTGACCGGCTCCGAGGCCGACGCGCTCCAGGCGCGGTTCCAGCGCGCGTGCGACCGGGTCTTCCGCGAGAACCCGGCCTGACCCGCCCGCCGCCGGCCGCGTGTTGCCTTCCTGCGCCGTTTCCGTCAGCATGCGCCGGGGAGCTGCCGATGGCGTTGCGCATCGCCCAGCGGGACGTCGGTCCCGTCACGATTCTCGATCTGGCGGGCAAGCTGGCCGGAGAGGCCGGCGACACGCTGGCGGACCGGATCGACGATCTCGTCGACGCCGGGCGCAACAAGCTGATCCTGAATCTCGGCGGCGTGTCGTTCGTCGACAGCGCGGCGCTCGGCGGCCTGCTTTCCAAGCGTGTCGCCGTCAGTCGGGCGGGCGGGCGGCTCAAGCTCCTCAACCTGACCGAACGGGTCTGGGACCTGATGGTGACGACCAAGCTCGAGATGGTGTTCGAGACGTTCCGCTCCGAGGACGAAGCCGTCCGGAGCTTTTCGTAGTTTGCAGAGGGTCGGGAAAGGCGCGTGTCCGGTCAAACCCCCTCGGAACCCGTGCAGGTCCTGCTGGTCGAGGCCGACCCCGGCGACGCCGCCCGCGTGCGCGCGGTGCTGAGCGAGTCCGCCGTCCGGCCGTTCCGCGTCGTCGCCGTGCCCCAGGCGCGGACCGCCGCCGCCGAGCTCGGCGCGCGCGAGTACGACGTGGTGCTGCTCGGCCTGTCGCGGGCGGCGGTGCAGGACGGCGACGGCTTCGCCGCCATCCGGCATCTCGGGAAGACCGCGCCGGTCGTCGTCCTCGGCGCGCTCGACGACGAGGATCTGGCGGTCAAGGCGGTCAACCGCGGCGCGCAGGACTACCTCGCCAAGGACGGTCTCACGGCCCCCCTGCTCGTGCGGAGCATCCGCTACGCGCGGGAACGCCACCGGCTGCTGGCGGAGCAGACCCGGCGCCTGCAGCACGAGCTGAAGATCGCCGCGTTCGTCCAGCAGTCCTTCCTGCCTTCGAGCATGCCGTCGGCGTCCGGTCACGACATCGGCGCCCACCTGCACGCCAGCGGCCAGGTGGGCGGCGACTTCTACGACTTCATCGAGCTGCCGGGGGAGCGGGTCGCGGTGGCGGTCGGCGACGCGTCGGGCAAGGGCATCCCCGGCGCCATCCTCATGGCCGAGACCCAGGGCGTCCTGCGGGCGGAGGCGCCCACCTGCGCGACGCCGGTCGAGCTGGTGCGCACGCTCAACCGCGCGTTGCTGCACGATCAGGACCAGGACCGGTTCGTCACGCTCTTCTACGGCGTGCTGGCCGCCGCGACCGGGGAGTTCACGTTCGTGAACGCCGGACATCCCCGGGCCCTGCTGCGGGACGGCGCGGCCGAGTCCACCCTCTTGTCGACCGGACCGCCGCTGCGGCTCTTCACCGAAGCGGACTGGGAGGAGCGGACGGTGACCCTCGGCGCCGGCTCGCGGCTCGTCATCTACAGCGACGGCGTGACCGAGGCGCAGAACGAGACCGAGCGGTTCTTCGACCTGGAGGGGGTCCGCGAGGTGCTGACGGCGCACCGCGACTGCCCGGCGGCCGAGCTGGCCAAGCGCATCTGCCACGCCGCCGAGAAGTTCGAGCGCGGGAATCCGGACCCCGGCGACGACAAGACCGTGGTGGTCGTCCGCGCGCTCGCTCAGTGAGAGCGGACCGCCGCGGCCTTCGGCCGGGGGCGGCGCTTCAGCAGCGTCACCTCGTTGCCGGCTTCGTTGTAGCGCACTTCGTCCAGGAAGGTCCGCATCAGGAAGATGCCGCGCCCGCTCGGCCGCGCGAGGTTCTCCGGCGCGGTCGGGTCCGGAACGGCGCCGGCGTCGAACCCCCGCCCTTCGTCGGCGATGACGAACCGCGCCTCGTCGGAGGTGAGGTCGGCGCGGACGCGGATCCGGCGGTCGCGGTACGGGGCCGCCTGCCGGCGTTGCTCGGCCAGCGCGCGGTAGGCCCGCGCGTCGTGTTCGCGGATCTCGGACCGCACCTCGAGGTTGCCGTGGTAGTAGGCGTTCGTCAGCGCCTCGTCGAGGGCGGTGGTGACGCCGTGGCAGTCGGATTCGTCGAACATGCCGGAGTCGCGGAGCACCCGCGTCAGATAGCTGACGAGCGACGAGATCAGTTCGAGGTCGTTCTCCAGCGTGAACGACGCCGCCCGCAGCCGTCCCAGCAGGCGCGTGTAGCTCTTGTGCTCGCGCGAGGCGTCCAGGATGCGCCGCACGACCTCGGCCAGGTCGCGGACCAGCGCCTTCTTGGGAACGTAGCTGGAGGCCCCCGCCTCCAGCGCCCGCACCGCGATCTCTTCGCTGCCGCGGGCGGTCATCAGCACCACGGGGACGAGGGGATGATCGATCTTCGCCTGCTCGACGAACGCCAGCCCGTCGAGGTCGGGCATGACCAGGTCCGTGAGCGCCAGGTCCACGTCGTGGTCCCGCATCCGGGCCAGCGCCTGCCGGCCGTCCTCCGCGTAGATCACGCGCCACGACTGCCGCGTCAGCAGATGCCCCGCCAGCTCGCGGTCGGCCGCCGAGTCGTCCACGACGAGGATGCGGGCCACGGCGTTCAATCCTCCCGCGTCCGGTTCCGGACCCGCTCGCGGAGCTCGTCCGCGGCCGCGGCGAGCTCCGGCTCGAGCGCGCGCCAGCACGCCGCCGCCTGCTCGGGCGTCCCCGTCCGGCACCGGTCCTCCAGATCGTTCGCCAGGGCGACGACGCGGGCGCCGTGGAACAGCCGGAGCGCGCCGCCGACGGTGTGCGCCACCCGCCGCGCGACCGGCAGGTCGCCCGCTTCGAGCGCCGCCGCGAGCTCGGCGCGCAGGGCCGGCTGCTGGCCGAGAAAGCCCTCGACCACCTTCCCGAGCAGCTCGCGGTCGCCGTCGACCGCCTCGAGCGCGGAACCCCAGTCGAGACGCGCACCCGGCGGCGGCGCGCCGGCCGGCGCGGGCGGTACGGGGGGCGGCGGCGCGGACGAGGCGGCCTGCGCGGACGCACCCGGTCGCGGCGCGGCGTCCGGCGGCGCGGCGGCCGGCCCCGTCCCGGTGGCCGGCTCCGTCCCGGCGGCCGGCCTTGTCCCGGTGGCCGGCTCCGTCCCGGCGGCCGGCCTTGTCCCGGTGGCCGGCTCCGTCCCGGTGGCCGGCCCCGTCCCGGCGGCGGCGGCGATCGCGTCGAAGAGCTCGCGCGGGCGGTACGGCTTGGTCAGATAGCCGTCGAAGCCCGCCGACCGGCAAAGCGCCTCGTCGCCGCTCGACGCGCGCGCCGTCAGGGCCACGAGCGGCGTTCTCGGCGCGCCCGTCTCCTGTTCGCGCCGCCGGATGGCGCGCGCCGCGTCGTAGCCGTCCAGCCGCGGCATCTGGAGGTCCATGAGCACCACGTCGAACCGCTCGGCCGCGAACGCCTCCACCGCCGCGGCGCCGTCGGCCGCGGCGCGGACCGCGTGCTTCGCCTTCTCGAGCAGGCCGGTGGCGACCCGCCGGTTGGCGGCGCTGTCCTCGGCCAGCAGCACGCGGAGGGGCCGCAGCCCGGCGGCCGGGCCGCGGCGGCGCGGCGCTTCGACCGCTTCCGCCGCGCCGCGGGCGAAGCGGGCGGTGAAGTGGAACGTGCTGCCCGTTCCCGGTTCGCTCTCCAGGCCGACCTCGCCTCCGAGCGCGCCCACCAGCCGGGATACGATCGCCAGGCCCAGCCCGGTCCCCCCGTAGCGCCGGGTCGTCGAGGCGTCGGCCTGCACGAACTCCTCGAAGATGACCTGCTGCTTGTCCGGCGGGATGCCGATGCCGGTGTCGGCGACCTCGAAGCGCAGCATGACGGCGTCGGCGGCCGGCTCCTGCCGGCGCACGCGCAGCGCGATCGCGCCCCGCTCGGTGAACTTGATCGCGTTCGACAGCAGGTTGGCCAGCACCTGCCGCAGCAGGCGGGCGTCGCCGACCAGCGCGTCCGGTACGTCCGCGGCGACGTCGCTCGTCATCTCGACGGCCTTCCCGCGCAGGCGCGGCGCGAGCGACTTCACCAGATTGTCGAGACGGCCGCGCAGGAGGAACGGGTTCTGCTCGCTCACCAGCTTGCCCGCTTCGATCTTCGAGAAGTCGAGGATGTCGTTGATGACGTCGAGCAGGGCCTCGGCCGATTCGCGGATGGCGTCGAGGTGGCCGCTCTGCGCCGGCGTCAGGCCGGTGTCGCCGAGCAGCTCCGCCGTGCCGATCACCGCGCTGAGCGGCGTGCGGATCTCGTGGCTGACGTTGGCCAGGAAGGTGCTCTTGGCGCGGCTGGCGCGTTCGGCCGCGTCCCGGGCGTCGCGCAGCTCGGCCGCCTGCCGGCGCAGGTCCTCCTCCGCGCGCTTGAGCGCCGTGACGTCGGTGTGGCAGCCGAGCAGGCGGATCGGCTCGCCGCGCTCGTTGCGGATCGCGAGTCCGCGGCAGCGCACCCACACGGTGCCGCCGTCGCGGTGGCGGTACCGCACGATCTGGTCGTACGGGTGGTTCGGGTCCGCCAGGTGCCTGGCGAAGTTGTCGAGGGCGATGTCGAGGTCCTCGGGGAAGATGTGGGCCTGCCACCACTCGGACGTGTTGGGGATCTCGTCGTCGCGATAGCCGAAGAGCTCCTTGAACCGCGGACTCATCCATTCCTGGTCCTGCCGCTCGACGTCCCAGTACCAGATGCCGTCCAGCGAGCCGGCCTGCAGGAACTCGAAGATCGCCGGATCGCTGCGGACCAGCGCGTAGAGCTCCTTCCTGAGGTAGTGCTCGTTCCGGCTCACGGGACTCCCGTCAGGCCCGGTTCCGGCCGCGTCGTCGTCAGTCGAGCGCATCCGATGGCCAGCCGGCCGGCCAGGGCTCCCGTCAGGCCCGGTTCCGGCCGCGTCGTCGTCAGTGCGCGTGGTAGTCGAGCTCCCCGGCCTCGATCCGGACCGGCAGCCGGTTCTCGCGCGGCGGGAGCGGGCACGTCGTGTGCGGATTGAAGGCGCACGGCGGGTTGTAGGCCCGGTTGAAGTCGACCGTCGTCCAGCCGTCCGCCCCGGGCGCGTCCGCGTACAGGAACCGGGCCGCGGGGTAGGTCTCGCCGCCGCTCGTCAGGTCGCGGAAGATGAACCACAGCCGGCCGCCGGAATCGACCGCGGTCATGCGCAGATCCTCGCCGTCCACGGTGAGGGCCACCGACCCGCTGGTGCGGAACGTCTCGACGTCGCCGAGGATGTTGGGCAGCCGCATCGTGCGCGGCTCGTCGTGCGGGATGAAGCGTCCGCGCACCCGGAACGACTCGTCGACCGGATACCACCGCAGCCCGGTGAAGGAGCGCCGGACGGCGGCGTCCCGGTCGCGCATGCGGATGGCGAGCCGGTCGCCGCTGTAGTGGCCGAACAGCGTCAGGGGACCGAGGGCGATCGCCGGGCGCTCGCGCCCCTCGCGGGGCCAGAGCCGCGCCGACGCGGCCTCGCGGCCGTCGACCGCGAAGGTCTTTCCCGCCGGCGCCCGCGCGGTGATGGTTCCGTCCCGCAGGGTGAGCACCCCGGCGCGGGCGGGTCCGGCGCGCAGCACGACGTCGTTCAGCGGCGACGAGCCGAAGCTGTTGTCGCCCTCGCGCAGGAAGAAGAGCCCGGCCACCGTCAGCCACCCGTCGTCCGCCTGCAGCCGCTCCTCGCGCTCGGCGCGCCAGGCTTCGATCCCGGCCGCGTAGTCCTGCGCCGCCGGCATCGCGGGCGTCGTCGTCACGGCGAGCGCGCAGAGGACGGCCCGTCCCCATCCTCGAACCCTGTTTCGCACGGGGCACGTCCTTTCGGCACCCTCGGGGCATGCAGGAAGATCGACCGGCGAACCGGAAGAGGGCATTTGCCGGGCATCGTAGCATGCGCGGCGGCTCTTCAGCCGCGCGGTTCGTCCCGGAAGCGCTTGAGGATCGCGAGGTTCTCCAGATCCAGCGGATCGGGGCCGGTGTCGGCCGCTGCCGGGCATCGTAGCATGCGCGGCGGCTCTTCAGCCGCGCGGTTCGTCCCGGAAGCGCTTGAGGATCGCGAGGTTCTCCAGATCCAGCGGGTCGGGGCCGGTGTCGGCCGCCGGCCGGCCGGCCGCCTTGGGGGTTTCGAGCACCATCGGCAGGTGGCGGAACCGCGCGTCCCGCACCAGGCGGCGGAACGGCTCGAGGCCGATGCGGCCCCGGCCGATGCCGGCGTGGCGATCGACGCGGCTGCCGAGCGGTTTCTGCGAGTCGTTCAGGTGGAACACGGTGAGGCGGTCGAACCCGAGGACGGCGTCGAACTCCGCGAACACCCGTTCGTAGCCCGCCTCGGACACGAGGTCGTAGCCGGCCGCGAGCAGGTGGCAGGTGTCGAGGCAGACGGCGACCCGCGCGGCGTCGTCCAGCAGGTCGATCATCGCGCGCAACTGCTCGAAGCGGTGGCCGAGCATGGTGCCCTGCCCGGCCGTCTGCTCCAGCAGCAGCAGCGTGTCGCCGGTCTGCCGCGCCTGCGCCTCGGCGATGCCGTCGGCGATCCAGCGGATGCCGTCCGCCTCGGTGGCCGTGGTGTGGGCGCCGGGATGCAGCACCACCCCGAGCAGGCCGAGCCGGTCGCCGCGCTGCAGCTCGTCGGCCAGCGCCGCGACCGAGCGCCGCCGCAGCTTCGGGTCGGCCGCGGCGAGGTTGATGAGGTAGCTCGTGTGCGCGACGATCGGTCCCACCGCGCTCTGCGCCGCCCGCGCGCGGAACGCCTCCACCTCGGCGTCGCCGAGCGGCCGGCCCCGCCACTGGTTGGAGTTCTTCGTGAAGATCTGCAGCGTCTCGCAGCCGGTCGCCGCGGCGCGCTCGATCGCGCGCGGCGTCCCGCCGGCGATCGACACGTGCGCGCCGAGTCGGGGGCCGGTCATCGTTCGCGGGCCGCGGCAGGGGGCGGGACGCACGCGCCGGCGGCCGGCGGCGGGGCCGCGGACCGCGGTCCCGGAGGGGTGCACGTCAAAAAAATGAGACGCCGCCGCTGGGGGCATCCAGCGCGGCCGGTTCTCGCGACGTCCGTCCCGCTCGGAGGGCCTGGATGCCAAGAACGACACCGTAATCGACAACTCTGACAGCGCCAGAGCACTCGTCTCACAAATCTGACGCGCACCCGCCCCGGAGCGCCGGCTTGCGTCGCGGGTCGCGGGTGGAGGATCATTGGCGATTCGTCCTGCGGAGGCGGTTCGTCCGGCCGAGGCGGTTCGCCCGCCGCCGTCCGCCCCGTGCGCCGTCCGGCGTGTTCATGCCGTCCGCCGCCGCGGTTCGGCGCTCCCGCCGGCGCGCGGGCACGGCGGACTCGCCGCCGCCGCGTAGTGTCTCGCCCGGCAGGGCGCTCCCGCCGGCGCGCGGGCGCGGCCGGGGACGGCACCACGGAGGATACCGCAGCCACACCGAGGGTCGCAGCCCATGAGCACCAATTCGTTCGGCGCCCGTCAGTCCCTGCCGGCCGGCGACGGCACGACCGTCGACGTCTACAACCTGCGCGCGCTCGAGACCTCGGGCTATCCCGGCGTCGGGCGCCTGCCGTACTCGCTCAAGATCCTGCTGGAGAACATGCTCCGCCGCGAGGACGGCCGCGCCGTGACGGCCGACGACGTCGAGGCGCTGGCCCGCTGGGAGCCGGGGGCCGGCAAGGAGATCGCGTTCATGCCGGCGCGCGTCCTGCTGCAGGACTTCACCGGCGTGCCGGCGGTGGTCGACCTGGCCGCGATGCGGGACGGCGTGGCGCGTCTGGGCGGCGACCCCGCCCTCGTCAACCCGCTGCAGCCGGCCGAGCTGGTGATCGACCATTCCGTGCAGGTCGACCACTTCGGGACCCCGAACGCGGCGGAGCTGAACGCGCGGCTCGAGTTCGCCCGCAACCGCGAGCGCTACGCCTTCCTCAAGTGGGGGCAGGACGCGTTCCGCAACTTCAAGGTGGTGCCCCCCGACACCGGCATCGTCCACCAGGTCAACGTCGAGTACCTGGCGCGGGTGGTCTGCCGCGACACCTCGAACGGGCGCGCGCTGGCCTACCCGGACACCCTGGTGGGGACCGATTCGCACACCACGATGGTCAACGGCCTCGGGGTGGTGGGCTGGGGCGTCGGCGGCATCGAGGCCGAGGCGGCGATGCTCGGGCAGCCGATCTCGATGCTCGTTCCGGACGTGATCGGCTTCCGGCTGGTCGGCGCCCTGCCGGAGGGCGCGACGGCGACCGACCTCGTGCTGACGATCACCGAGCGGCTGCGGCGGTACGGCGTGGTCGGCAAGTTCGTCGAATTCTTCGGGCCGGGGCTCGGATCGCTGACGGTGGCCGACCGGGCGACGCTGGGCAACATGTCGCCGGAGTACGGCTCCACGGTGGCGATCTGTCCGATCGACCGGATGACGCTCGACTACCTGGCGCTGACCGGGCGCGACCCGGCGCAGGTGGATCTGGTCGAGGCCTACGCCAAGACGCAGGGCCTGTTCGCCTCCGGCGCCGACGATCCGCTCTACACCGACGTCGTCGAGCTCGACCTGGCGGCCGTCGAGCCGAGCATCGCGGGGCCGAAGCGCCCGCAGGACCGCGTGCCGTTGCGGGCGGCGAAGGCGGCGTTCGCCGCGGCGCTCGGGAGCCTCGCGGGGGAGCGGCGGTCCGCGGCCGGCGCCGGTGCGGGCGCTCCCGCCGGCGCGGGCGTTTCCGGGGCCGGCGGTCCTGCCGGCGAGAGCGCTCCCGAGGGCGGCGCGGGCGAGAGCGCCGCCGGGACCGGCGCGGGCGGAGGCCGCGAGACCGCGTCCGCCGACCCGCCCGCGGCGTCGGCGCTGGAGGACGGCGCCGTGGTCATCGCCGCGATCACGAGCTGCACCAACACGTCGAATCCGAGCGTGATGATCGCGGCAGGCCTGCTGGCGCGGAAGGCGGCGGCGCGGGGGCTGCGTCCGAAGCCCTGGGTCAAGACCAGCCTCGCGCCCGGCTCGCTGGTGGTCACCGAGTACCTGCGGGCGGCGGGCCTGCTGGAGCCGCTCGCCGCGCTCGGCTTCGACCTGGTCGGCTACGGCTGCACCACCTGCATCGGCAACAGCGGCCCCCTGCCCGAGCCGGTGGCCGCGGCCGTCCGGGAGCGCGATCTGGTGGTGACCTCGGTCCTCAGCGGCAACCGCAACTTCGAGGGCCGCGTGCAGCCGCTCGTGCGCGCCAACTACCTCGCCTCGCCGCCGCTGGTGGTCGCCTACGCGCTGGCCGGCCGGATGACGGCCGACCTGACGACCGAGCCGCTCGGACGGGACGGCGACGGCAACGACGTCCACCTCGCGGACGTCTGGCCCTCGGCCGCCGAGGTACAGCGGACGATGGCGGCGGCGGTCCGCACCGACCAGTTCACCGCCCGCTACGCGGAGGTCTTCGACGGCGACGAACGGTGGCGCGGGCTGCCGGCCCCGGCCGGCGATCGGTTCCGGTGGACGGACGACTCCACCTACGTGCGGCACCCGCCCTTCTTCGAGACGCTCACCCCGGCGCCGGCCGTGCCGGCGGACGTCGCCGGGGCGCGCGTGCTCGCCCTGCTGGGCGACAGCGTCACCACCGACCACATCTCGCCGGCCGGCGCCATTCCGCCCGACGGCCCGGCCGGAAGGTACCTGATCGCCAACGGCGTCGAACCGCGGGACTTCAACTCGTTCGGCAGCCGCCGCGGGAACCACGAGGTGATGATGCGCGGCACGTTCGCCAACATCCGCCTGCGCAACCGGCTCGCCCCCGGCACCGAGGGGGGATGGACGCGGCATCAGCCGGACGGAAAGCAGATGGCCATCTACGACGCGGCGATGCGCTACCGGGAGGAGGGCACCCCGCTCGTCGTGCTGGCCGGGGCGGAGTACGGCTCCGGATCCTCCCGCGACTGGGCTGCCAAGGGCACCATGCTGCTCGGCGTGCGCGCGGTCGTCGCCACGAGCTTCGAGCGCATCCACCGCAGCAACCTGGTCTTCATGGGGGTGCTGCCGCTGGTGTTCGGGGACGGCGACGACGCCGGCCGGCTCGGGCTGACGGGGGAGGAGTCGTACGACCTGACCGGCATCGCCGAGGGGCTGGCCCCGCGCAGCCCCGTGCGGGTCCGCGCGACCCGCCCCGACGGGACGGCGGTGGAGTTCACGGTGACCGCGCGCATCGACACCCCGGACGAGCTCGACTACTACCGCCACGGCGGCATCCTGCCGTACGTCCTGCGGCAGCTCGCCGCCGCGTGAACGGACGTCCTGGCGAATCGCACCGCGGGCTTCCCGGCCGGGCGGTGCGCCGCCGCCTCTGCAACTCTTCGCTCGGACGCCATGCCGTCCAACGCCGCCGTCGCGGCGCATGGGCGGTGCGCCGCCGCCTCTGCGACTCTTCGCTCGGGGCGCCGGGCGACGGGTCGCCGCGCCGCGGAGGCCGGGCGGCGCGCCGCGCCTGCAACTCTTCGCCGCCTCCGTCGTTGCCCGGATCGCGGGGCGCGCGCGACAATGCTCGTGTGAGCGCCATTCTGCCGATCAACCTGGACGACCTGCTCCACTGCCGCGGCGTGGAATCCGCGCGCGTCGAATTCAAGTCCGGTTGGGATCCGAAGACCACCGGCTACCAGACGCTCAAGACGATCTGCGCGTTCGCCAACGACTACCACAACCTCAACGGCGGCTACGTCGTCCTCGGAGTCGCCGAGGAACACGGCCGCGGCATGCTGCCGCCGGCCGGTCTGACCACCGCCGAGATCGCGGCGGCGGGAAAGTGGATTCGCGGTCACTGCAACCGTCTCGACCCTTCCTACCAGCCGGTCGTGTCGCCCGAGGTCGTCGCCGGCCGCCACGTCCTCGTGCTCTGGGCGCCGGCGAGCGACACCAAGCCGCACTCGGCGCCCGACGGCCCGCGCGGCGCCGCGAAGTACTGGATTCGCCTGGGCGCCGAGACGGTCGATGCGCAGGCCAACGGGTTGCTGTCGCGGCTCATGGCACAGACCGCGCGCGTTCCCTGGGACGATCGGCGGGCGTTCGATGCGCGGCTCGAAGACCTGCGCGAGGCGTCCGTCCGCGAGTTCCTGCGCGACGTGGGCAGCGGTCTGCTCGACGATCCGTCGGCGGCCGCGGTCTACCGCCGCATGCGGTTGACGGTACGCGCCAACGGCTTCGAGGCGCCCCGCAACGTCGCCCTGCTGCTCTTCACCGACGACCCGGAACGCTGGTGCCCCGGCGCCCGGATCGACGTCGTGCTGTTTCCCGACGGTCCGGCGGGCGACGTGCTCCGCGAGCGGATCTTCCGGGGCGGGCTGGTGACCCAGCTACGCGGCAGCCTCGGGTACCTGGAGAACCTTCTGCAGACCGAGATCCGGAAGGCGCCGGACCGCGTGCGGTCGCACACCTGGGTGAACTATCCGCTGCGCGCGATCCGCGAGGCGCTGGTCAATGCCCTCTACCATCGGAGCTACCAGCCGGACGCCCCCGAACCGACCAAGGTCTATTGCTATCCCGACCGGATCGACGTCACGAGTTACCCCGGCCCGGTTCCGGGCATCGAACCGGCTCACTTCACACCCGGCGCAGCGGTGCCGGCCATGCCGGCGCGCAACCGCCGCATCGGGGAGTTCTTCGCGGAGTTGCAGTTGGCCGAACGGCGTCTGACCGGCGTGTCGAAGATTTTCGAAGCAATGGCGCGGAACGGCTCGCCGCCGCCGTGCTTTCATTTCGACGAGGGACGGACCTTCTTTCGCGTGACGCTGCCCGTCCACCCGGGACGCGGCGTGGCGTTGTGAGCGGATCGCCGGCGCGGCGGGGCTGCTAGAATGAGCCGTTTCCGTCCGGCGCTGCCGCCGGGGAGGTGCATCATGAATCACGTGTTCGCACGACTGCTGACCGTGCTGGCGCTGGCCGCGCTCGCGCCCGCGGCGGGCGCGCAGACCGAAACGTCGCCGGCGGCGCCGCGCACCCCGTGGGGCGCCCCGGACCTGCAGGGGGTCTGGGACTTCCGCAGCCTCACCCCGATGGAGCGTCCCGAGGAGCTGGCCGGCAGCGAGACGTTCACGGCGGAGCAGGCGGCGGAGTTCGCCGAGGAGACCATCCGGCGCCGCAGCCGCGACGCCGACACCTCGGACCGCGTGGTGCCCTACAACGACTTCTGGTTCGACGAAGGGACCTCGGTCACCACCGAGCGGACGTCGCTGGTGGTCGATCCTCCGGACGGGCGGATCCCCCCGCTGACGCAGGAGGCCGTCGACCGGCAGGCGGCGCTGGAGGCGGCGCGCAGCGGCGTGTCCAGCCACGAGCCGACGCCCGGCGGGTTCGTCGAGGACCTCGGGCCGGGCGGGCTGCAGGTCCGCTGCATCCTCGGCTTCAATTCCGGCCCGCCGATGGCCCCGAGCGCGTACAACAACAACGTCCAGGTGTTCCAGACCGAGGACGCCGTCGTGCTGTTCGCCGAGATGAACCACAACGCCCGCGTCGTCCCGCTGGACGGACGGGAGCACCTCGACGCCGGCGTCCGGCAGTGGACCGGTGATTCGCGCGGCCACTGGGAGGGCGACACCCTGGTCGTGGAGACCACCAACTTCCTGCGCGAGACGAACTTCCTGCGGGGGCGACGACGAAGGACCTCACGCTGATCGAGCGCTTCACCCGGGTCGACGCCGACACGCTGCGCTACGACGTCACGGTCGACGACCCGGCGGTGTGGACGCGGCCCTGGACGTACTCCGTTCCGATGCGGAAGAACCCGGAGCCGGTCTACGAGTACGCCTGCCACGAGGGGAACTACGGTCTGTACAACATCCTCGCCGGCGCCGTGGCGGGGGGCTGAACCGACCGCCCCGACTCGTCCCGTCCGGCGGTGGCGGGGGCGCGGACCGGCCGCGTTCCCGCACCGGCACGACGATCTCCGTCAGCTTCGCCACGGTGGGCGGGGCGCGGACCGGCCGCGTTCCCGCAGCCGCATCGCTTGGTCCACCGGCGGACCGCGTGCGTCACCGATCGGCTGCGACGTTCTCCAGCCAGGTCCCATCTGATTCGTCTTCGACCGCTCGGCGGGGCGGACCCGGGAGGAGAAGATCTTCCGCCGGGAGCCGCCCGCGACCGGCGCGCCGATCGCCGTCCGGGGCATGTGAGCTGCATTGCAGGCGCCGTGGCCGTGTGGTATGGTCGCATCCGATGGCGTTCATGATCATCTTCCGTGGCGGTGGCCGTCGTGCCGTCCCGGAGTCGTGCCTGACGCGCCCAACGCCGGTCGACTTACCCCCCCCCCCCCCCCCGGCGCAGCCCCGGTACGGCGTCCTGATCCGGCCGGGCGCACACGCGGTGCGCCTTCCCCGCGCTGCAACTCCGGCCCGGCCGATCGCCGGCCTGTTCCTGACCCGTCCGGCGCCGTAGCGGACCGCGCCGGTTCGGAACCGGTCGTACGCTCGGCACGTGGCCGGGGCGGCCCTGCAACGGCGAGGCTGCCGTACCCGGTCCGGCGGACCTGCGCCGCGCCCCGTTCCGCGTCCGGTCGGCGCCCGCAAAGAAGGTGCGGCGTGACGATCGGCTTGCCGGCGCGGCCGGTCTCCGCAACGCCGGTAGTCCCGGATCAGGAGCATGCCCATGACGTTTCCTGAAAGCCTCGGGAAAAGGCCGTTGAAGTTTCTCGAAGCCGCCAAAGACAGGCTGCTGGACCGTTCACGGCGCGTCGATTACGCGATCGCCTTCCTGATCGGCGTGACGCCCATCATGCTCGCGCCCGTCGTCGGCGTCGAGTCTTCGCTCCCCTACGGGGACGGCATATACGACGGATACCACCACCGGACCAACTGGATGTCCTTTTGCGTGATCCTGCCCGCGGTCCTGTTCGCATTCCGGTGGATCACGTCCCGCATCGGCTGGCGGAGCTCTTCGTCGCACGCCGGGTGCCCGCCCATCGTCAGGCTCATGCAAGGCTACAAGACCTCGTCGAAGGCGACGATCGAGAAACTCACGAGCGTCTTCAAGGAGAACGTATTCGGGACGAACAGCTTTGCGGCCGCCACGCTCGTGGCCATTCTGCTCAGCATCCTGGACGTGTGGGTCGTGGGCGTCGCGTACCGTTGCGCCTCGATACGTTCCGGCTGGAGCGCGGCGGAGATCGAAGCCCGGTGCGCCATCGCCGAAAAGGGGTGGTCGACGATGTTCCTGACCGATACGGTTGGATTCTACCCGAACCTGCTGTTCGTCTTCGTCGCGTACCTGGTCCAGGCGTGCGCCATCCTGATGGGCATCTGGCTGCTCGTGATCATGTGCCGGCACAACTGTTACTTCATGAAATGCATCTACCGGCGGCCGGAGATGGAGAAACCCCGCAAGGACAGAAACGGCAACGGCCAGATCAGGGACGCCGCCATAGTCCTCGCCGTGGACGATCCGGAAACGTGCTTCGGCTTTCGGCCTGCCTTCCGCGCATTCAACACCCAGGTGACCGCGCTGCTGGCGGGCGGTCTGGTGATGCTGGTCAGCCGGTATCTGAACGTCGGCGCGGCTCATACGAGCGCCATCGAGAACGCCATCGAGACGCTCATGGAGGCGCCCGGGAACCTCGGTATCATCGCGACGCTCGGACAGACCGACAACACGAATCTGCTGCCGGGCGACGCGGGGCAGTGGATGCTCATCATCGGATGGCTGGTCGCCCTGACGGTCGTGTCGATGCCGGGGTGGGTGAAGTACATGCCCCTCTGGACGCTGCTTCGCCGGCGAAGGGGATGGTCGATTACGGGTTACCTGGAGGAATTGCTTCCGGACGACGAGCTCGATTGGAAAGCGAAGAGACGGGGGCTGCCGAAGGGAAGTCTGCTGGATGACCCCAGTCTGTCCGAGGTGAACCGCACGGCCGCGCGTTTTTCGCGCAACTCCTTCTGGCCGGCGGGGGACGAACGCGCGAAGTTTCTCTATTTCTGGACGTTCTTCGTGCTGCTGGTCCTGTTGTTCCCGCTGGTTTTCGATCCGGAGAGGATACCACTCCAGATTGCGTACTGGGTGTTCGTGACTCTGTTGGCCCTGCTTGTCGCGAAGGTGTTTTTCGTGCTGTTGCGGCGGCCCATATTCTACGTGGACCCGCGCCTCGTGAATTCGCAGGCCGACGAGGACGAGATCGCGCAACACCGGAGGGAGGGAGCGGAAGACCAGGAAGAGGGCGCAGGAGACGGGAAGTGAAGGAAACGCGATCAGATCGCGGACAGGCTGAAACCACGGACGGCGGAGGCCGTTGCGCCGCGCGCGTGTCGGGCCGAAGGGGGGATCGGATCGGGAGGTCGAGATGAACCGTGCCGTGTTGCCGGTTGTGCTGATCGTGTCGGCGGCGATGGTGATGACAGCGTGCGTGGAGGAGAAGGCGCCGTCCGTCGCGGGGATGGTCAGGGTCAAGATGTGCGGGACCAGGGAGGAATGTCCCGCGCGCCTCGGCTTCGTCGTCGACGAGAACCGCGTACTCGCTTACGTCGGCGATACGGGAGGTACGGACGCGGACGACGAGTTCAGCATAAAGATGGCCATCACGGGCGGGTGGGTGGACGCAAGCAGAATGAGCCCCGACCAAAAGGCGGGGCTGGCGCTGCTGAAAACCTGGAAAAAAGTGAAGCCAGCTTACGAGTTTGCGCTGGAACCGGTGGAGAAGGCGCGCGCCGTTCACGCGGCCACGGTGATCGACGGTGGACACGTGCCGCTGGTGCGCGGCGTCGTCACGGCGACGGAACGCCGCATCAACACCATGGGCGACGGCGGTATCGTGCACAACGCGCTGGTCGGCGAAGCGGGGTACGGATCGCCACTGTTCAACAACTGCGGCGAGGTGGTCGGGGTGGTCGTTCCGGCGCCGTCTGTCGGGGCCGAGAATCCGGAAGGAAGGCGGATGACCCAAACTCTGGAAGGCCAGTTGGCGGTGCCGACGGCCTGGCTGGAGGACAAGTTCCAGTTTGAGAACCGGAAAGTGACACTGCGCAAGGCCGTCAGCGCGTGCGCGTCGGAGAGGACGCAGTTGATCCGGACGATGAAGCTCGACGTCTTGTTCTGGATTCTTTTGGTGGGCGCGGGAGCAGCGGGCGCGACGGTGGCGTTCCGGGTTGTAACCGCTCGGAATGACGTGGGCGGCGGCAGGCCGAATCCGCCGCCGCCGTCAGACGGCCGGCAGGAAACGGACTCAGGGCCGTCGGGATGACGTGGGCGACGGCGAGAGACGATCGGCGTCGGATCGGAAACTGAAACTGACAACTTCGGAACGGGAAGGGAACGGAACCCGGAACAGGAAGGGACAGGAACAGAACAATGACTACTCTCAACAACGTCGTGCTGTTCGTGGTGGTGCTGGTGGTGCTCGGCTCGGTCGTTCCGGCGGACGGTCAGACAAGGGCGGAAACGGCCGCATACGCCAGCATGGATCGGGCCGTGCAGGCGGCACAGGCCAACCCTACCGCCGACAGGATCGCAGCCGCGCAACGGGAGATCCGGTCTGCATACAACGTCTTCATGCGGCAGGTTCAACGGGTGCGTGAGGCGGATACGGCGTTTCACAACGCGGAAGATCTAGATCCTGTCGAGTCTCCGTCTGATAACATGGGACTGGGTACGCTTCGGGTAGCGCAACGCGTACCGGAGCTTCTCGGCCGTTCTACTGCGCCCTACAGGTCAAGGCAAGTTTCGCACGATGCGCTATGGGCCGCGCATGCTGCGGACTGGAACGTGTTCCTTCGCAACGTCTACGCTGGCGTGGACGAAATACGCGATGCTGCCGAAGCAATCGGCAGGCTCAATGCGTCCGGGGCAAGCAACGATCTACGCCGGCGTTTTGAGGATGCGAACATGGCAACGATTCAGAAAATGGGCAATCTGCTACGGACTATTCGCGTTCAGTCGCCTACCGGAATTTCTGAGAATCCGGAAAATTCAAACTGGAACCCTGCCGATGCCGATCTGTCTGATCTGATAGATGCTGTGTCGGCCATTGCTGGTGCAATGGCAAGTCGGCAACGGACCGAACGGGCCGAAACCGAACGTCTGACAGAGGAATACGCGCGGGAACGGGACGAACAGCAACAGGAACGGGCCGAACAGGGACGGGGCGGAACGACTGCCGAACAGCAACGGGCCGATATGGAACCGGAACCGGAAAACTTAGCCTGGATTATTCATGAAGGTCGGGCATGAGGCCCCGACGGGCCATGCTCGGCCACGAAACGGGGTCTCGGACACGCGTCGGTGCGCGGGCCGCGACGCGTGGAACAGCCTTCACGGGTCTGGCGGTTGCGGACAGACGGATTCAGGACCGCCGAGGGCGAGCAACCGTCATCGAAGGCGTCGTTCGCGGGCCCGGCGGTTGCGGACAGGCGGGTTCAGGCAAGGCTCCGCCGTCGCGGGCGGTGCGGTTCGGGCTACGGGCTGCGCGGGTTTCGGACTACCCGGCGCGGGCGCCGAGGGCCAGCGCGATGCGCCGCCATGCGTTCAGATGCGGCGTCCCCCGGGGCAGATGCAGGACGATGCGGCGCACGGAGCCGACGACGTGCACGCCGAGCTTCAGCAGCCGGTTGCGCAGCCACGTCACCTGGGTGCGGGCACAGCCGGTTCGCGCCGCCCGCAGCCGCAGTTCCTGCATGAGCACGTAGGCGGCAGCCGTCAGCAACACGCGCAACTGGTTCGCCAGGAACCGGCAGCAGCTCGTGCGGTCGATCTGCAGACCGTCCAGCAACTCCTTGATCCGGTTCTCGACGTCGCCGCGGGCGCAGTAGACCTTCTCGTAGACGAAGCGCGGATTCTGCGGGAGATTCGTCACGACGAAGCGCGGATTGTCCCGCGGCTCGCGGCCCGGATGCCGGACCACTTCGGCCTTGATCACGACCCGGCGTTCGCGCTTCCACGTGCGGGCCGCGTAGCGGGTGTCGGTATAGACGTGCTCGGTCCGGCCGCTGGCCCCGCTCTGCGCGCGGGCCGCCGCCATGGCGGATTCGGCCTGCCGCACCAACACCGCGTTCCTGCCCATCGCCACCACGTAGTCGAGTCCCGGTTCCGCCTCCAGGAAATCGAAGACCTCCGGGGTCGCAAAGCCCCCGTCGAGCCGGACGAGAAACGACGTCCGCGGAAACGCCGCCCGCAGCATCGGCAGCAGCCGTCTCAGCAGGCCCAGGCTCCCGTCGGCCGCCACCGCATTGCCCGGCCGCAGCACCGCCGCGCACAGATACTGCTCCGTCTCGTCGTTGAAGGTCAGGAACGCGAGCAGCGGCAGATAACACCAGCCGCCGTAGTGTCCGTTGAAGAACGAAAGCTGTTGTGCGCCATGCGTCAGGTCGTCGGTCGGGTCCAGATCGATGGTGATGCGCCGCACCCGCCGCCCCAGCCGGCGCCGGTGTCGCTCGATGACGCTCGCGGCCAACTCCCGCGCCATGCGATAGAGCGCGCCGCGGCCCGGGCTGTTCTCGAACCGCGAGATCGTCGGTTGCGACGCCAGCGGCGCGCCGGCCACCGGGTCCCGTCCGAGCAGCAGCTTGTGAACGGGGTCGTCGGCCAGGTCGTCGGCATCGTTGCCGTCGGGGTGACCGCACGCGATGCCGAAGATCCGCTGCCCGACCAGTTCCGCGAGCGTGTGCCGAATCTTCTCCGGGTCGCGCCGGTCGGCGAGACAGCGGGCAAACGTCTTGACGAGGCCGTACACGCGCTCGGCCGCCTTGAGGAGAACGGCGCCGCCGTCGGAGCTGGCGTGCTCGCGGTCGAAGGTGGCGACGAGGGGCTTGTCGAACAGTTCCGGGAACAGGACAGTCTGTGGTATCGTGTCGGTCGTCACGCAGGGGCCTCCGTGGTGGTGAAAATGGCTGTTGCCACTGCGATTTTACCGCGCGGAGGCCCTTGTGTCTCTCCCGGATCGGCACCCCCGGTGAATAATCCAGGTTAGAGGGTGCGTGGAGAAACGCGACAATAGCGGCCATCAATGAGGCGGCGCAAGCTGTAGCCAACATACCGGATTGCAGCGCGGGTAGGGAATGGGGGCGAGCGCAAGACGCGATCACAAGCGCGCAAACTGTCTTACAAGGCACGTTCACAGACAATGCGGGGCAACGATGGACTGTTCAAGGTGTGGTCGGCAACCCTGATGTGCAAGGTATGAGAAACTACCTTGATCAGCTATGGGATCGTGCAACGCGGGCCGGTAGAGCGGCGCAACGGCGACACTTTGACAACGGCGGACGGTGCAACTGATTCAATCCGAAGCAGGGTTTAGACTGACAACCTAGCTAGACCCTGCTTCGGATTCGGGACTGAACAGATCAGGAAACTGACGGAACAAGGAAAGGGAGCGGAACAATGCGGACTCTCAACTACGTCGTTCTGGTGCTGGTGCTGGTGTCGTTCGGATTCGTGTCGTTCGGCTGCGGGGACTCTGACAGTCCTACCGCGCCGTCGTCCGCGTCGTCTACCACGATGGCGGAAGCGCCGTCCTTCGCCACGTCGTCAACGTCCGTGCGGACGACCCCGGCATCGTTCGATGCTGACTTCCTGGCGCCCGTGCCGGATGGATTCAACGCCTATGACTTCCATGCTACCTACGACGGTAGCATGCTGAGTCTGACCCTGGAAGTAGACGCCATGAGCCGGATGCGGGAAGCAAGCAAACCGCATCGTAATCGTCTGATTACGGTCGATCTGTGTCCCGTCGAACCGCACCATGTTACGCAGTCGTGCGGCAATCAGATCTGGCAAGGTTCGATGCAACTGGCGGGGCGACTGGAACTACCAGTAATACCGCTGCAATCCTGCGCCGGATGGATCGTCGTCAACGCGGCCGAACTCTCAGACGACAGATACAACGGATGGCGTAATGCACCCTGTCCTACGGACGACGGAGACGAAGTAGGATCGGACGGTACCGGCCCCGGATGGGAAGATAGCAGATTCGACCCGCCGGCAAGGGCGGGGACCGAACCGGACTACTATACGCTTCCGTTCACCATCACGGATCCGGTAGGGGACATTACCCAATTTATCGGATCTGGTCAGATGTTTGATCTGATTTCCCTTTCCATGAGTCGCCCGGATTCGGACGGATGGATCTCTGTCACGTTCACTATTGCCGCGCCTGAAAGTGTGGATACGTTGGGGACGACATACAGGGAGTTTTACGTGGGCCTCAGCCTTCTTTTCTACACTGAAAGTGGGGGCAATCTCTCTTATGTCGCTCTGCGTTATTCAGTACTCGGCGGAAGCACAATGGGATGGCAGAAGGGAGTAATTGATGATATGCCGATACCGATCACAGAGTTTGAGACTTCGCAGACAACGGGACTGACTGATACTTTTTCGTTCCGATTCAAGGCTCCTGCGGATCTGGCGCTACGAACAAGGCAATTTACCGTTAATATGCTGTATCAGATCAGAGAACCAGATAGCTTAGACAGAATAGTAGAGTTAGTAGACGAAATTGGTGGTCTACCTCAGAGGCACCAGATACGATTACCCTGATACCGAACAGATCCGAAGCAGGGTTAGACTCAATACTGTTGCTTTAAGGATCGCGCCCCTGTATGCTATCCCCGGAAAGCGGGAACGCGGGAGGGGTGGATGTCCCGAACACAAGCGGTTCTGCCGGGTGGCCCGCGGCTGTCGGACTACCTGAGCATCGGGGTGCTCGCGCAGGTGTATCCGATCCCGTCGGTGCGCGAGGCGTTGGCTTCGTGTGGCCGGGAAAGCCGTCGGCAGCGTGACCTGCCGGCCGCGGCGATGGTGTATTACGTTGTGGCGCTGGGGCTGTTCCGGTCGGTGTCGGCGCGGGAGGTGCTGCGCTGCTTGCTGGAGGGACTGCGTTGGGTGTCGCCGGACGCGGCGGCGTTGCGGGTGTCGGGGAAGTCGTCGATTTCGCGTGCGCGTGCGCGCCTGGGACCGGAACCGTTCGAGGCGTTGCGCGCAGTGCGGGTCAAGCCGCTGGCGGATCCGGCGACGCGCGGGGCGTGGTATCGCGGCCGGCGCCTGGTGGCGTTCGACGGGTCGGCGCTGAACGTGCCGGACGAGGCGGGGAACCGGGAGACGTTCGGGGCGCCCGGGGCGTCACGTGGCCGTGCCGCCTTCCCGCAGGTGCGCCTGACGGCGCTGGTGGAGTTGGGGACGCGCGCGGCGTTCGCCTGGCGGGCGGGGGCGTATGGCGAGTCGGAGGAGGCACAGGCCGAGACGCTGCTGCCGTGGTTGTCGGCGGGGATGCTGGTGCTGGCGGACCGGGGCTACTGCGGCTTCCCGCTCTGGCGGCGGGCGTCGGACACCGGCGCCGACCTGCTGTGGCGTATGAAGGCGAAGCTGCGCCTGCCGGTACTGGAGCGCTTCGACGACGGTTCCTACCGGAGCGTGCTGCGGGGCAGCGGGCAGGATCGCCGGCGCAGTCGGGGCGTCTGCCCCGTGCGGGTCGTCGAATACACGCTGGACGGCGCCGGCGGCAAGGTCTACCGTCTGGCCACCACCCTGCTCGACCCGGCCGTTGCGCCGGCGGCCGAGATGGCCGCCTTGTATCATGAGCGTTGGGAAGTGGAAACCACCTACGATGAGGTCAAGACGCACATTCTGGGTCCCGGCGCAACCCTGCGCAGCAAGACGCCGGACCTGGTGCTGCAGGAGGTGCACGGCCTGATGCTGGCGCATTACGCGGTGCGGCGCCTGATCCACGAGGCGGCGCGCAAGGTGGACGAGGATCCGGACCGTCTTTCGTTCGTCCACGCCGTGCGGGTCTTGCGCCGCCGTGTCGAGCACCCCGGCGTTTCCCCCCTCGGCGGCGCATGAGGGGCTCCACGACCGCGTGCTGGAGGAGATTCTGGAAGAGCGAGTGGTCTCCAGCCGCGGTCAGAAGAAACCGCGCGGCGTCAAGCGGAAGATGAGCGGCTATCCGCTCCGCCGCCCTGGCCCGGTGTCCCGCCGCAAGTGGGACTGGACGCCGCACATTGTCGCGCCGGAATGTTAAAGCAACAGTATTGGGGTTAGACTGGGCTAATCCTGCTTCGGATTCGGGCTGAACAGAACAGATCAGAATTAGATAAACCCTGATTTTGATTCAGTCGGAAACTGACGAGGACTGGAAGGGATAGGACAAGTGAAAACCGGCAAACCCTGTCTGGTCAATACTGGCGAGTCCGCAAGGCTGGCAACGATACTGACTACTGGGATCTCTGGTTTGAGTGGGGCGGAAAGCGCCGATGGATCGGGCTGTTCACTTCTCGCGCGGAAGCAGATCGCGGTAAGGGTCCGCGCAAAAATAAATCCATAGAATTGGCTGCAATGTCGCAGTAGAGCACGGGGCGGCCGCGCACGCTCCTGCCCCGGAGAAATCTCCCAAGCAGAAGCAGAATTTTCGGATTCTGGAGTGCAATCTGCCCGGAATTATGGCACTATTGCGGAATCCTGATTCCGTAATAGTGCCATAATGAGACCAACCCGATTTTCCCCAGACGCCGTCGCCGACCTGCTCCGAGAGCAGACCGTCGCCAACCTGCCCGACGTGATGGCCGCCCTCGGCCCCGGCGTCAGCAGGCGCACCGCGTTCCGCAAGCTCAAGGACCTCGACGCCCGAACCAGCTACTCGCATCGCGGCGGCCTATTACACCCTCGACGGTCTTGGGTTACCGGGTCGGGCGAAAAAAATCCACGAAAGGGTGTGCAGGTACGGCGGCCACGTGCCGATACGTGGAGTATGGCGCGCAAGAACGATGACCGGAGCGGTTCGATGGGGCCCGGGCCTCAGCGGGACCCCCGGGACGTGCGGCGCATCGAACACCTCGAACGAGAAAAGGCGAAGCTGATCGAGGATCGGGACCACTGGAAGCGCCGCAGCGAGGACCTGCAGGGCCACAGCGAGGACCTGAAGCGCCGCATCGAGCGCCTGGAGAAGGAACTCGAGGCCGCGCGGCGCGCCGGACGCCGGCAGGCCGCCCCCTTCGCCAAGGACCGCCGGCAGGGAACCGGACGCCGCCCGGGGCGGCGCGCCGGCGCGGAGTACGGGAAGCAGGGAACCCGCCGGCCGCCGACCCGGGTGGACGAGACCCATGCGGCGCCCGCCCCGGAGACGTGCCCCGACTGCGGCGGCCACGTCGCCGTGGAGCGGGTGGCGGAGCAGTATCAGGAAGACGTGCCGGACGTGCGCCCCCTGGTGCGCCGCTTCGACGTCGAGGTGGGCCGTTGCGCGCAGTGCCGGCGGCGCGTGCAGGGCCGGCACCCCCTGCAGACCTCCGATGCGCTCGGCGCGGCCGGCGTGCAGTTGGGGCCGAACGTCGCCGCGCTGACCGCCGAGTTGCACACCGAGTCGGGCCTGCCGCTGGAGAAGACCGCCCGCGTGCTGCGGACCCGGTTCGGACTGCACGTGACCAAAGGCGGCCTGGTCCGACTGCTGCACCGCACGGCCGACGTGGCGGCGCCCGCGTATGCGGCGCTGTGCGAGCAGGTCCGTCGCAGCCCGGTGGTCACGCCCGACGAGACCGGCTGGCGCGTGGACGCGACCCGCCACTGGCTGTGGGCGTTCGCCACCCCGGAGACGACGGTGTACTCCATCTGCGCCGGCCGCGGGTTCGCCGACGCGGCGGCGGTGCTCGGCGCCGACTTCGCGGGCGTGCTGGTGCGGGACGGATGGGCGGCGTATCGCGGCTTCGAGCACGCGCCCCACCAGACCTGCCTGGCGCATCTGCTGCGGCGCTGCAAGGACCTGCGGACCGATCATCCCGACAGCCCCTGGGCCGCCGCCGTGCAGACGGTCCTGCAGGACGCCCTCGCCCTGCGGACCCGCTGCAACGCTGGCGGCATCGGCGAGCACGGCCTCGCGTCGGCCCGCGGACGGCTCGAAGCCCGGCTCGGCCGGCTGATCGACGCCCCGCCGCCGCTGGCCCCCGCCGAGCGCTTCGCCAGGCACCTGACCCGCGAATTCGAGGCCGTGTTCCTCTTCCTGCGCGACCCGTCCCTCGACGCCACCAACTGGCGGGCCGAACACGCCATCCGACCCGCGGTGGTCACCCGCAAGGTCTGCGGCGGCAACCGCACCCGGCGCGGGGCCGACACCCAGCAGATCCTGGCCAGCGTCGTGCGCACCGCCCGCCAGCGACAGCTCGACCCCCGCGCCCTGTTCACCACGATGCTGCGCGCCCCCGAACCGGTCGTGCCCGAAGCCCTCGCCCTGCCGCCGCCTGCCTGACGGCCGGCGCGGGAACCACGCATCCGCCTTCCGCCCGGGCCCGCGCGGCCTACGACCCCGGACCGATACCCGCGGAAGCCGCGCCCCCGGCAAACCCCGGCCCGCTCGCCGCCATCTCGACGCCGGGCCGGCCGCAGCCGCCGCGCCGACGACAACGCCCGCAAGCAACCCGCCGCCGGGCGGGCCGATGTCCCGCCCCCGGGACCCGGCGGCGCATCGCAATACTTCCCATACGGCAGAACCCGTCCGCCAGAACGACAAAACTGTGTGCACGACGCAGCATCGTCAGGCCGTAACTTCCCCGAACGTCCGTTCTATTTCGCCCCGTGGCCATTGGCCAAATCGGTCCCGAACGCCCGGTAACCCAAGACCCTCGACGAACTCGCCGACTTCGACCAACGCGGCCTGTGGTCGTTCGCCGGCATTCGCTTCTCCCGCGCCGGCACCCTGGTCGAAGCCGCCGAGGCGGTCGTCAACCACGCCGAGGCCGGACACTTCGTCGACGAGTTGGACAACCTGCTCCACGTCGGCACCCAGGACGCCCTGCGCAAGCTCGTCGGCGACGGGCGGCTGACGCGGCACAAGTTCGCCAGCCAGTTCCTTTACTGCGCGGCCGACCCCGCGCACCAGACGCGCCAACTCCGCGCCTGGAGTTGCCCCGGTTTCGTGGACACCTATCCTGTTGGGAGGAGGAGGTATTCGCGATGCCGAAATCGAGACCGCCGTATGCGGCGGAGTTCCGCCGGCAGATGGTCGAGCTGGTCCGGTCGGGGCGCACGCCGGAGGCTCTGGCGCGGGAGTTCGAGCCGTCGGCCCAGGCCATCCGGAATTGGGTGGCGCAGGCCGGCCGGGATGCCGGCGAGCGCACCGACGGCCTGCGTACCGGGGAGCGTGAGGAGATGCGCCGGCTGCGTCGGGAGAACCGGCGGCTGCGGGAAGAGCGGGAGATCCTGGCAAAAGCCACGGCCTGGTTCGCGCGGGAGACCGGATCCGGGGGATCTACCGGTTCATGAGCGCGAATCAGGCCCGCTTCCGGACCGCCGCCATGGCCCGGGTGCTCGGTGTCTCCCCGAGCGGGTACTATGCGTGGCGTCGGCGGGGTCCATCCGCCAGGGCGCAGGCTGACGCGGACCTGACGGTCCGCGTCAGCGCGATCCACGCCCACAGCCGCGGGACGTATGGCGCGCCCCGGATTCAGGCGGAACTGTCGGCAGGCGGATCCGCGGTGAGCCGCAAGCGGGTGGCGCGGGTGATGCGCTCGGCGGGCATTGCGGGGGTGAGCCGGCGCCGCGGGCCGCGCACGACGCGGCGGGCGGTCCGGGTCCGGCCGGCCCCGGATCGGGTCGAGCGCCGTTTCGAGGCGGCGGGGCCGAACCGCCTGTGGGTCGCCGACATCACGTACGTCCCGACGCTGGCCGGCTTCCTCTATCTGGCCGTCGTCCTCGACGTGTTCAGCCGGCGGGTCGTGGGTTGGGCGATGGCAGCGCACCTGCGCACGGCGCTGGTGACCGAAGCGCTGGAGATGGCCGTGAAGCAACGCCGACCGGCGGCGGTGATCCATCACTCCGACCAGGGCTGCCAGTACACGTCGCTGGCCTTCGGCGCCCGCTGTCAGGAATGGGGCGTGACGCCGTCGATGGGTTCGGTCGGCGACTGCTTCGACAACGCGATGGCCGAGAGCTTCTTCGCGACGCTGGAGTGCGAGTTGCTCGACCGCACGAAGTGGGCGACGCACGCCGAGGCGCGGTCGGCGGTGTTCGCGTTCATCGAAGGGTGGTACAACACGCGGCGGCGTCATTCCGCGTTGGGCTACCTGTCGCCGCTGGATTTCGAACGTCTCCGGGAGACGGCGCCCGCGGACGGGGGCCGGTCCGGCGAGGCGCTCGAACCCGCGGGCCGGGTTGCGTCCGGCGCGCCGGCGCCGGCTGGCGTCGTCACCGGCGTTGCTGCCGGAAACACGGGGAGGGCATGATGGCGCACGGGCGCACGGCTCGCCTTCGCCTTCGCGAGGCGGACAACCGCCGTGAAGCGGCGTCGGCGGACCGACCGGGCGCCGGGGGCGCTGTGGACCTGCCCGGCCTGTGGACGCCCGCGGGGCGTCGTGCCGCATCCGCGGATCGGCGCGGCGGGCGCCCACAGGCCGTTGGAAATCTCGCGGGCGATCGCTGCCGCCGGCGCCTGCGCCGAGGCCGCGAGATTCCCACAGGTCCACAGCGCTTTTTTCTCGTTGATGACTCACACGGAAACCCGTCCATCCGGGGACCTGTCATGATGGAACCCAAGCGTTAACCTGTCCACGGAATCGGGGCAACCTCAGGCGCGTTCCGCAATTCCGGCGCGAAGTGGGACCGCAGCCCGGAACTCGTCAACGACCACGATTTTCGCTCCGATGCCGAGGGCCTCGCCATCCCCTACGGCATCTACGATCTCCGCGCCAACGCCGGCACCGTCTTCGTCGGCAGCACCGCCGACACCCCGGCATTCGCCGTCGACTGCATCGAGAAGTGGTGGCGCACCGAGGGCCGCCGGCGTTACCCCGAAGCCAAAACCCTCCAGATCCTCGCCGACGGCGGCGGCAGCAACAGTTGCACGGCGCGCGCCTGGAAGTTCAACCTGCAACATCGTCTCTGCAACCGACACGGCCTGCGGGTGACGGTGGCCCACTACCCGCCGGCCACGTCGAAATGGAACCCCATCGAGCACCGCCTGTTCTCCGAGATCAGCAAGAACTGGGCGGGCCGACCTCTCGACAGCTACGAGACCATCCTGAAATACCTGCGCACCACCCACACTTCCACCGGATTGCGTGTGCGCGCACACCTTGTGCGGAAAATCTACAAAACCGGCGTCAAGATCACCGACGTCCAAATGCGAGAACTGCGCATCACACCGGACAGCATCATGCCCAAATGGAACTACACCATCGCACCCATGTAGCAAAAACGGAATCTATTTTTGCGCGGACCCTAAGGCTGAAATGCGGACGCGGCTAGAAGCAGCCTACCGTAGGTCCCCGCTTGACGGCGCGGAAGAACTAGTGTCCCGTCAGTGAAGTTCGCGAAAGCCGGGTACAGCAGAAAAGGCCCGTGAACGGTTGATGAAAACGCCCGCACCGAATCTTTCGCGAACCACGATTACGGGACACTAGCCTGGATTATTCATGAAGGTCGGGCATGAGGCCCCGACGGGCCATGCTCGGCCACGAAACGGGGTCTCGGACACGCGTCGGTGCGCGGGCCGCGACGCGTGGAACAGCCTTCACGGGTCTGGCGGTTGCGGACAGACGGATTCAGGACCGCCGAGGGCGAGCAACCGTCATCGAAGGCGTCGTTCGCGGGCCCGGCGGTTGCGGACAGGCGGGTTCAGGCAAGGCTCCGCCGTCGCGGGCGGTGCGGTTCGGGCTACGGGCTGCGCGGGTTTCGGACTACCCGGCGCGGGCGCCGAGGGCCAGCGCGATGCGCCGCCATGCGTTCAGATGCGGCGTCCCCCGGGGCAGATGCAGGACGATGCGGCGCACGGAGCCGACGACGTGCACGCCGAGCTTCAGCAGCCGGTTGCGCAGCCACGTCACCTGGGTGCGGGCACAGCCGGTTCGCGCCGCCCGCAGCCGCAGTTCCTGCATGAGCACGTAGGCGGCAGCCGTCAGCAACACGCGCAACTGGTTCGCCAGGAACCGGCAGCAGCTCGTGCGGTCGATCTGCAGACCGTCCAGCAACTCCTTGATCCGGTTCTCGACGTCGCCGCGGGCGCAGTAGACCTTTTCGTAGACGAAGCGCGGATTCTGCGGGAGATTCGTCACGACGAAGCGCGGATTGTCCCGCGGCTCGCGGCCCGGATGCCGGACCACTTCGGCCTTGATCACGACCCGGCGTTGGCGGTTCCACGTGCGGGCCGCGTAGCGGGTGTCGGTATAGACGTGCTCGGTTCGGCCGCTGGCCCCGCTCTGCGCGCGGGCCGCCGCCAGGGCGGATTCGGCCTGCCGCACCAACACCGCGTTCCTGCCCATCGCCACCACGTAGTCGAGTCCCGGTTCCGCCTCCAGGAAATCGAAGACCTCCGGGGTCGCAAAGCCCCCGTCGAGCCGGACGAGAAACGACGTCCGCGGAAACGCCGCCCGCAGCATCGGCAGCAGCCGTCTCAGCAGGCCCAGGCTCCCGTCGGCCGCCACCGCATTGCCCGGCCGCAGCACCGCCGCGCACAGATACTGCTCCGTCTCGTCGTTGAAGGTCAGGAACGCGAGCAGCGGCAGATAACACCAGCCGCCGTAGTGTCCGTTGAAGAACGAAAGCTGTTGTGCGCCATGCGTCAGGTCGTCGGTCGGGTCCAGATCGATGGTGATGCGCCGCACCCGCCGCCCCAGCCGGCGCCGGTGCCGCTCGATGACGCTCGCCGCCAACTCCCGCGCCATGCGATAGAGCGCGCCGCGGCCCGGGCTGTTCTCGAACCGCGAGATCGTCGGTTGCGACGCCAGCGGCGCGCCGGCCACCGGGTCCCGTCCGAGCAGCAGCTTGTGAACGGGGTCGTCGGCCAGATCGTCGGCATCGTTGCCGTCGGGGTGGCCGCACGCGATGCCGAAGATCCGCTGCCCGACCAGTTCCGCGAGCGTGTGCCGAATCTTCTCCGGGTCGCGCCGGTCGGCGAGACAGCGGGCAAACGTCTTGACGAGGCCGTACACGCGCTCGGCCGCCTTGAGGAGAACGGCTCCGCCGTCGGAGCTGGCGTGCTCGCGGTCGAAGGTGGCGACGAGGGGCTTGTCGAACAGTTCCGGGAACAGGACAGTCTGTGGTATCGTGTCGGTCGTCACGCAGGGGCCTCCGTGGTGGTGAAAATGCCTGTTGCCACTGCGATTTTACCGCGCGGAGGCCCTTGTGTCTCTCCCGGATCGGCACCCCCGGTGAATAATCCAGGCTAGCGGCGATCTGTGATAGACTCGGACGATGGGGGAACGTGCAGGTATCGCCGGGCGCAATCGGCCGGAGAATCAGAGGACTGTCTGATTCTGATCTCCGCAGTCGTCAATGATCGGTTCGGAACCCGGAAAAACCGGGGGGTTGACGATCCCGTTCCGGTTCCGGTAGATTCGGATCAGGGAGGAAAATGATGGACTGGAAAACGAAGGTTTTGCTGTTCGTGCTGGTGCTGTTCGGTTCGGTCGTTCCTGTCTCGGCGCAGTCGGAAAGTGGCGGAATGACTGCGGACACTTGGGCTATCATAGGTGTAGGTGCTGTCCTTCTCGGCGTGATCCTTACGACGTGGTATGCGTCTAGGACCGACAACCGCGAAGCGCACAGGAAGATCGGCGAGAACATCAAAGAGGTCAAGACCGAGCTCGGCGAGAACATCAAAGAGGTCAAGACCGACATCAAGGCGGACATCAACAGGGTCGAAAAGAATGTAGACAGGGTCGAAGGGAAGGTTGACGAGATCAACACCTACCTGCGAGACTCCGCGACGGAAGCAGTCCGGCGCGGACGACAGTCTGAGACTCGCAAGGATTGACCCTGGAACCGTCCCCGTCCGTCCGCGAGTCTCGGCAACCGGACGACCGTCTGACTGGAACCGTGAACGAACACCACCACTGCGGGCAGGAATCCGACCTTGCCCCGTCGGTCGTCCGCCGGAGTAGCGATCCGGCGGACGACCCCCGCCAACCGTCGTCCGCGTCCGCACGGAACCGGACGACGAACGACGGACGACCGTCTGAGGGTGGCCAGGATCGATGCTGGCGTTCGTCCGCGTCCGTCCGCGAGTCTCGGCAACCGGACGGACGCGGACGACGCCCTAGCCTGGATTATTCATGAAGGTCGGGCATGAGGCCCCGACGGGCCATGCTCGGCCACGAAACGGGGTCTCGGACACGCGTCGGTGCGCGGGCCGCGACGCGTGGAACAGCCTTCACGGGTCTGGCGGTTGCGGACAGACGGATTCAGGACCGCCGAGGGCGAGCAACCGTCATCGAAGGCGTCGTTCGCGGGCCCGGCGGTTGCGGACAGGCGGGTTCAGGCAAGGCTCCGCCGTCGCGGGCGGTGCGGTTCGGGCTACGGGCTGCGCGGGTTTCGGACTACCCGGCGCGGGCGCCGAGGGCCAGCGCGATGCGCCGCCATGCGTTCAGATGCGGCGTCCCCCGGGGCAGATGCAGGACGATGCGGCGCACGGAGCCGACGACGTGCACGCCGAGCTTCAGCAGCCGGTTGCGCAGCCACGTCACCTGGGTGCGGGCACAGCCGGTTCGCGCCGCCCGCAGCCGCAGTTCCTGCATGAGCACGTAGGCGGCAGCCGTCAGCAACACGCGCAACTGGTTCGCCAGGAACCGGCAGCAGCTCGTGCGGTCGATCTGCAGACCGTCCAGCAACTCCTTGATCCGGTTCTCGACGTCGCCGCGGGCGCAGTAGACCTTTTCGTAGACGAAGCGCGGATTCTGCGGGAGATTCGTCACGACGAAGCGCGGATTGTCCCGCGGCTCGCGGCCCGGATGCCGGACCACTTCGGCCTTGATCACGACCCGGCGTTGGCGGTTCCACGTGCGGGCCGCGTAGCGGGTGTCGGTATAGACGTGCTCGGTCCGGCCGCTGGCCCCGCTCTGCGCGCGGGCCGCCGCCATGGCGGATTCGGCCTGCCGCACCAACACCGCGTTCCTGCCCATCGCCACCACGTAGTCGAGTCCCGGTTCCGCCTCCAGGAAATCGAAGACCTCCGGGGTCGCAAAGCCCCCGTCGAGCCGGACGAGAAACGACGTCCGCGGAAACGCCGCCCGCAGCATCGGCAGCAGCCGTCTCAGCAGGCCCAGGCTCCCGTCGGCCGCCACCGCATTGCCCGGCCGCAGCACCGCCGCGCACAGATACTGCTCCGTCTCGTCGTTGAAGGTCAGGAACGCGAGCAGCGGCAGATAACACCAGCCGCCGTAGTGTCCGTTGAAGAACGAAAGCTGTTGTGCGCCATGCGTCAGGTCGTCGGTCGGGTCCAGATCGATGGTGATGCGCCGCACCCGCCGCCCCAGCCGGCGCCGGTGTCGCTCGATGACGCTCGCCGCCAACTCCCGCGCCATGCGATAGAGCGCGCCGCGGCCCGGGCTGTTCTCGAACCGCGAGATCGTCGGTTGCGACGCCAGCGGCGCGCCGGCCACCGGGTCCCGTCCGAGCAGCAGCTTGTGAACGGGGTCGTCGGCCAGATCGTCGGCATCGTTGCCGTCGGGGTGGCCGCACGCGATGCCGAAGATCCGCTGCCCGACCAGTTCCGCGAGCGTGTGCCGAATCTTCTCCGGGTCGCGCCGGTCGGCGAGACAGCGGGCAAACGTCTTGACGAGGCCGTACACGCGCTCGGCCGCCTTGAGGAGAACGGCTCCGCCGTCGGAGCTGGCGTGCTCGCGGTCGAAGGTGGCGACGAGGGGCTTGTCGAACAGTTCCGGGAACAGGACAGTCTGTGGTATCGTGTCGGTCGTCACGCAGGGGCCTCCGTGGTGGTGAAAATGCCTGTTGCCACTGCGATTTTACCGCGCGGAGGCCCTTGTGTCTCTCCCGGATCGGCACCCCCGGTGAATAATCCAGGCTAGCGCCGCGGGGCGCTTCCTGGTGGTCGTGGAGACCACCAACTTCCTGCGCGAGACCAACTTCCTGCGGGGGGCGACGACGAAGGACCTCACGCTGATCGAGCGCTTCACCCGGGTCGACGCCGACACGCTGCGCTACGACGTCACGGTCGACGACCCGGCGGTGTGGACGCGGCCCTGGACGTACTCCGTTCCGATGCGGAAGAACCCGGAGCCGGTCTACGAGTACGCCTGCCACGAGGGGAACTACGGTCTGTACAACATCCTCGCCGGCGCCGTGGCGGGGGGCTGAACCGGACCGCGCCAGACTTCGTCCCGGCCGGCGGCGGCGGGGGCGCGGGTCGTCTGGTTGCGCCCGGCGACCCGGCCGGCCTCCGTGGAAGACCCTGTTTCCGGGGCGATGAGGGGTATAGCGGGTCCCGGAAGCAGCGCGCAAGCCGCAACGCCGTGTCGGTGCTCACGGAGCGCCTGCCGAGTCAGGACGTCATTCGGACGCGGCCGCGGGACGTGGAGCGGTCGGTGCCGGGGCGCTACCCGGCAAGGCGCAGCAGCGCGGCGAGAATCCCGCCGGACAGCGACGCCGCGGCGAACACGGCCCCGACCATCCAGCGCAGCAGGCGCGTCTCGACGGTCGCGATCTGCGTGGCGAGGCGCTTGCCGAGGTTTGCGACATCGGTGCGCAGACCGGCAATCTCCGTGATGGAGAGACGCTTGTCGGGGTTTGCGACGTCGGTGCGCACGCCGGCAATCTCCGCGGAGAGGCGCTTGTCGAGACCGGCGATCTCGGTACGGAGCTCCGCCACGCCGGCCTTGAACTGGTCCGCGGTGACGGAATCGCCCTGCTGAACCGCCTTGTGGATGGCCCCGGCGATCGCCTCGGCCTGGCCGCGGGCGACACCGCTCCGAGCGAGCTGCTGCGCGACGGCAAGCGTGTCAAGCATGCCGGAGCATAGCACGCGGTCGACGCGGGAAGGGGCGGAAGCCGTTCGATCTGGCCCCGTACTCGAAGCAGCCAGCCGGTTTGCCGGAAGCCCGTCGCCGTCCGCCGCGGGAAGCCTGCTACAAGTCCGTCGGGATGATCAGCATCGCGATCACGCTGATCGCCACGCAGACGATCGCCACGATGCCGGTGTACCCGAGCACGTCGCCGAACTTCAGGCGGGTGACGGTCAGGATGGGAATCGCCCAGAACGGCTGGATGAAGTTGGTCGTCGCGTCGCCGTAGGCGTAGGCGAGCACCGTGGTGGTGGCGGACACGCCGAGCTCCTTCGCGGCCGGCAGCAGGTAGGGCGCCTCGATCAGCCACTTGGAGCCGCCCGACGGCACGAAGAGGTTCACGAAGCCGGAATAGAAGTAGACGACCAGCGGGTAGGTCTCCGCGGTGGCGAACGTGACGAACAGCTCGCCGAGCCAGGCGCCGAGGCCGGTGTTGTTGATCACGCCGAAGATGCCCGCGTAGAAGGGGAACTGCAGGATGACGCCGGAGGCGGTCCGGGCGCCGTTGCCGAACGCGCGCACCAGGTTCGACGGCCGTCCCTGGAGCAGCAGCGCCGCCACCAGGAAGACCGCGTTGTAGGCGTTGATGGTCCACGTGGCGCCGAAGCCGCGGGTGACGATGGAATGGCCGAGGGGATAGGCGATCAGGATCGCGGCGAGGATCATCCAGCCGCGGAACGCTTCCATGCGGGCCGCCGGCGTCTCCGGCGTCCGTTCCTCGGGCAGCGTCGGCATCATCCGGTCGATCTGGTCCGGCGTCAGGGTCCGGGCGTTCCGCCGCGGATGCAGCAGCATCACCGTCGCCAGGGCGACCGCTCCGAGGACGGCGATGAAGACGAGGTTGAACGGTATGAACAGCGTCTCGGTGACCGGGAGCACGCGGTCGATGACCGGCTCGCCGCTCGCCGGCTCCAGCAGCGGATTGCCGGGCGTGGCGAGGATCAGCGGCGCCGAGCCCGACAGGCCGCCGTGCCAGATGGTGCAGATGCCGAGGTAGGCGGCCGCGATCACCACCCGGACGTCGGCCTTCGGATTGCGCCGCGCGACGAACGGCACGAACAGCGCCGACGCCACCACGCTGAGCGCCCAGTTGAGGTAGCCGGTGACCAGCGCGTAGGCGCCGACGAGGGCGACGGCCTGCACCGGCCGGTTGCGGTCGGGCAGGCAGGCCAGCCGGTCGAGGAACCGGTAGACCGGCCGGGACGAGACGCAGGCGTGCGCCGCGATCATGGCGAGCGAGAACTGCATCCCCAGCTCGAGCAGCGCCCACATGCCGTCGCCCCAGGCGCGGACCGACTCGTCGAGGCTCGCCCCGGCGCCGAGCATGGCCAGCAGGATCGCCGCGACGGTCAGGAGCATGCAGACGACCCACGAGTCGGGGATCCAGCGCTGGGTGAAGCGGCAGAGGCGGTCTCCGAGATCGCCGACGACGGCGACGACGCCTCCCGCGCCGCTGTTCGATGCCGCGGACATCGGTCCGTCCGGTCCGGTCAGGAGGCCCCGGCCGGCGCCTGCGGCGGCTTCGCCAGCATGAGCGCCCCGAGGGCGACCACCGACAGCAGGGCGGCGAGGTAGAACGCCGTCTCGTAGTCGCCGGAGGCGTCGAAGACGCGGCCCGCGATCACCGGGCCGACGATGCCCGCGACGCCCCAGGCCGAGAAGAGCAGGCCGTAGTTCACCCCCATGTGCCGCGTGCCGTAGAAGTCGGCGCAGGTCGAGGCGAAGACCGACAGCAGCGTGCCGTAGCAGTAGTAGATGACGGCGAGCAGCAGATAGAAGAGCGCCACCTGTCCCGCGAAGAGGTAGAAGAGGGGCAGCGCCGCGGCCGACAGCAGCACCATCAGGCGCAGCGTGTTCAGGCGGCCGAAGGTGTCGGACATCCAGCCCGACAGCACGCGCCCGCCGGTGTTGCCCACGGCGCCGATGGTCAGCCCCAGTCCCGCCGCGGCGCCCAGGCCGGCCGCCTCGCCGACCGGGACGAGCTGGCTGATCACCATCAGGCCGGCCGCCGCGCCGAGGCAGTAGGCGACCCAGAGCAGGTAGAAGGTGGGCGTGCGGACCATCTCCGCCGTGCCGAAGTCGCGCGCCGCCGCCGCGGCCGGCGCCGGCCGCGCACCGCCCGCGGCAGGGGCCGGCGTCGGGGGCCGGTAGCCCGCCGGCGGGTTCTCGAGGAGGTAGGCCGCCGCCAGCGTCATCACCAGGAAGACCGCCGCCGAGATCTGCATCGTTCCCTGCCAGCCGTAGCTCGGGATCAGCACTTCCCGGGCGAGCGGGCCGTAGATGCCGGAGCCGGCGCCGTAGCCTCCCACCACCAGTCCGACGGCGAGGCCGCGCCGGTCGGGGAACCACTTCGAGCAGACCGGAATGGGGATCGCGTAGCCGAAGCCGTTGCCGGCCCCGGCGAGCGCGCCGAAGGTGACGTAGAGCCAGACGAGCGACTCGGTCCAGCTCGCCAGCAGGAAGCCGAGCGCGTAGAGGACGCCGCCGACCGCCGCGACCGGCCGCGGGCCGAAGCGGTCCTGCAGAAAGCCGGCCACGACGAACCAGGAGCCGACCGAGAGGATGGCGATGGTGAAGACCACCGAGACCTGGGTCCGCGTCCAGCCGAAGTCGGCGTCGAACGGGGCCACGAAGACGCTCCAGGCATAGATGACGCCGAGCGCCAGGTTCATCAGCACCCCGCCGGCGAGGGGGCGCCAGCGGGGCGGCGCGGAATCGGCAGCGCCGGCGGGCGGGCCGGCGGTCGCGTCAGGCATTCGGGCGCTCCTCTCGTATCGACGCCCGGCGGCGTCGCGGTCCGGTTTCCGCCGCTGCGAACGAGCCGGTCCGGCCGGCGCCCGCGGCGGACCGGGGGCGCAGGCCGGGCCTACATTCTACCCGCGCCCGGATCTCCCGTCGCGGACGCCCCTTCCGGCGGATCGATCCGCGCCCGCGCGGCAACCCGCCCTGGGCGCGCCGAGCGGTCCGTCTCGGTCCGGATCGATCCGCGCCCGCGCGGCAACCCGTGATGCTATTCTTCCGCCGTGCCGATCGGCGCTCTCCTCCGCGCCGCCCCGCGAGAACGTCCGGCGGCGCCGCCGGACGGCGATGCCCGCGCCGCCGCCGCGGCGCGGCGCGACGGGCACCAGGCGGTCCCATGATCACCGACAGCGCCCTCGTCGCCCTGGCCGGCCTGATGGCCGTCGTCGCGCTCCTCTTCCTGCTGATCACGCGGTGCAAGTGGCACGTCTTCCTGGCGCTGCTGGCGCCGATCGTGCTGTTCGCGCTGCTGCCGGGCATCGACCGGCGCACCTTCATCGACGCCTTCGAGCAGGGCTTCGGCCGCACGATCCAGAGCATCGCGGTGGTCATCGTCCTCGGCTCGGTGCTGGCCGAGGCGCTGAAGCATACCGGCGGCATCGAGCGGATCACCGCCTCGATGATCCGCTGGGTCGGCGAGGCGCGCATGCCGCTGGCCCTGACCCTGAGCGGCTTCGTCATCGGACTCGCCATCTTCTCCGACGTCGGCTACGTCATCCTCAACCCGCTGGTCCATTCCGCGGCGATCGGCAGCGGCCTGAACATGAGCGTGATGGCGACCGGGCTGGTGGGCGCGATGCAGCTCACCCACGCCATGGTGCCGCCGACGCCCGGCCCGCTGGCCGCGGTGGCGCTGGTGGGGGCCGACATCGGGAGCGTGATCCTGTACGGCGGCATCGCCACCCTGATCGCCTCGCTGGCCGGCTGGGCCTACGCGCAGGCCGTCGGGCCGCACATCGAGTCGCCGCCGTCGAACGAGTTCGTCGGCCGGTCGTTCATCGACCAGGGACGCGAGGCGGAGCTGCCGGCGACCTGGCGCGCCTACGCGCCGATCCTCGTCCCTCTCGCCCTCATCGCGGGCCAGAGCGTGGCCGCGTTCGCCCTGCCGGCCGGGCACGTCGTCAACCGGGCGATGCTCTACCTCGGCTGGCCGGTGGTGGCGCTCGGCATCGGCATCCTGCTCGCCTACGGCAACACGAAGGCCGATCAGGCCGCGGCCCGGACGAGCACCTGGATCGAGGAGGCGCTCCGGGGCTCGGCCATGATCATCATGGTGACCGGGCTCGGCGGCGCCCTCAGCCAGATCCTCCGCGCGACGCCGGCCGTCGACGCGATCGCCGAGGCGGTGGCCGCGACCGGACTGCCCCCCGTCTTCCTGCCGTTCGTGCTGGGCGTGGCCGGCAACCTGATCACCGGTTCCACGACCGTGGGCGTGATCACCGCCGCGTCGGTCGCCGCGCCGATGATGGACACCCTCGGCCTGAGTCCGGAGGCGACGATGCTGGCCGGGGCGGCCGGCTCGGTCATCGTCAAGTACGTCAACTCCAGCTACTTCTGGGTCTGCGCGTCGCTCTCGCGGATGCCGCTGAAGTCGGCGCTGCTGTCGTACGGGGGCGTGACGCTGGTGAACGGGGTGACCGCGATGGCGGTGGTGTACGCGCTCTGGGCCGCCGGGTTGATATGACGCGGGAGGAGGCTGCCGTGGGCAAGATCGAAACACGCTGGCGTGAAGGATTCTCCCGCCGGGAGGCGCTCTGCGGGCTCGCTTCGTTCCTGGCCGCGTCGCCGCTGCTGCACGCGCAGCGCGACCCGTGGCCGCTCGGGCCGCACCGCCGCTTCCCCGGCTTCGACGAGCTGCGCGACGTGTTCGACTTCGAACCGATCTTCCGAGCCAACGTGCCGCTGTCGGTCTACGACTACACGGCGCACGGGACCGAGTCGGAGTTCACGCTGTACCGCAACCGCGACGCGTTCGACTGGGTGCGGCTGGTCGACCGCGGCGGGGTCGATCCGCGGGACGTCGACACGTCGACGGAGCTGTTCGGACGGCGGATGCCGAGCCCGCTGATGCTCGCCCCCACCGCCCGCCAGCGGACCCTGCACCCGGACGGCGAGCTGGGCATGCACCGCGCCGCGACCACCGCCGGCGCCACGATGATCGTCAGCAACGTGTCGAGCTTCCCGTTCCCGCGGATCGCGGCGGCGGCGGAGGGGCCGCTCTGGTTCCAGCGGTACGCCACGCGCGACGCGGAGCCGAACCGGGCGGCGCTCGACGCCGCGCAGGAGGCGGGCGCCGAGGCCGTCGTGGTGACCATCGACCAGCAGGCGTCCTACTACGAGCGCGACCTGCACGACCGGCACCTCGGCGGCGTCCCCCGCCGGGTGACGCGGCGCACGCCGGCCGATCCGCCCAACCCGTACCGGGTCGCCGCCGGCCGGCTGTGGTACGAGTGGAAGCTCTTCGACGAGCTGCGGCCCATGTGCCGGGTCCCGATGCTCGCCAAGGGGATCCTGACCGGCGAGGGGGCGAAGAAGTGCCTGGAGCACGGCTGCGACGGCGTCATCGTCTCCAACCACGGCGGCCGCGCGCTCGACTACGGTCCGTCGAGCCTGGAAGTGCTCGAAGAAGTGGTCGAGGCGGTCGGCGGCCGGGCGCCGGTGCTGATCGACAGCGGGTTCCGCCGCGGCGCCGACGCCCTGAAGGCGCTGGCCCTCGGGGCCGACGCGGTCTGCTTCGGGCGCGCGTCCCGCTGGGGGCTCGGCGCGTTCGGCGAGGAGGGGGCGCAGAAGGTGCTGGAGATACTCGACGCCGAGCTCCGGCAGGCGATGGCGGCGGCCGGCGTGGCCTCGCTCGCGAAGATCGACCGCGGCATCGTGCGGACGGACTTCCCGTGACGCGGGGCGGATGGCCGCGGCGGATGCCGACAGGAGCACGACGATGAAGGTGGACGGACGGGAATCGCGGCGGCGGTTCGGCGCGTTCGTGGCCGGCTCGCCCCTCGCGCAGTCGGAGCCCGGCGGCGGAGGCCCTCCCGCGGACCGGCTGGCGCCGGTGCTGGAGCTGGTCAACGTGCCCGAGTTCGAGGCGATGGCGCGCCTCGTGCTGCCGCCCGCCCGGTTCGAGGCGGTCGCCGGCGGCCGGCGCACGTCGTTCGACAGGATGACCTTCCGGCAGCGGCTGATGGTCTACGCGATGGACCTGGACCTGACCACCCGGCTGTTCGGGCACGACATGTTCGCCCCGATCATCGTCGGCCCGGTCGCCGGCCAGGGCGACCTCCATCCCGACGGCGAGCTGGCGACGGCGCGCGGCGCCTCGGCGGCCCGGGCGGTCATGGTGGCGACCCGGCAGTCGGGCCGGCCCATCGACCGGATCGTGGCGGCGAGCGGCGAGCCGGTCTGGTACCAGCTCTACGCGGACGCCGCCGGAGCCACCGCCACTGCCGCGGCGCGGGACGACGCGGTCCGCGCGGCGGACGCCGGCTGCCGGGCGGTCTGCGTCACCGTCGGCGTGTCGTCCGACCGCCGCCCCTTCGCGGCCGACTGGGACGCGGTCGCCACGCTCGCGCAGGCGGTGGACGTCCCGGTCGTCGTCAAGGGGGTCATGACCGCCGGCGACGCCGAAACCGCGCTCGCGGCGGGCGCGCGGGGACTCGTGGTGTCGAACCACGGCGGTCTCGCCGACGGCGGCGTCCTGGCCGTCGACGTCCTGCCGGCGGTGGCGGACGCGGTGGCCGGCCGGGTCCCGGTCCTGGTCGACGGCAGCTTCCGGCGCGGCACCGACGTTCTCAAGGGACTCGCGCTCGGGGCGACCGCGGTCCTGGTGGCCCGCCCGGCGATGTGGGGGCTGGCCGCCTACGGCGCCGAGGGGGTGCGGACCGTCGTCGAGATCCTGCAGACCGAGCTGGCCCGCAACATGGCCGCCTCCGGCCGCCCGACCATCGCCCGGATCGACCGCGCGCTGGTGCGCTTCGACTCCCGGTAGGCGCCACGCGAACGGCGCGCCGCCGCCGCGGGCGGATTCCGGCGCGGCGCGCGCCCGGAGGCCGCACCCGATCGTGACCGACTCCACCGCGCGCGCCGGGTTGCCGAAGAAGACCACGGCGAACGGCCGGCCGTGCCGCACCCGATCGTGACCGACCCCACCGCGCGCGCCGCCGCCGCCGCGCCGAACGCGGCGTTGCGGGACTTCCACCCGCTGACGGCGGCGTGGTTCGAGCGGCGGTTCGACGCGCCGACCCCCGCGCAGCAGGATGCCTGGCCCCGGATCCGGGCCGGCGGCGACGTGCTGCTCTCGGCGCCGACCGGCTCCGGCAAGACGCTCGCGGCGTTCCTGATCTGCCTCGACCGGCTCGTGGCGCGCGCGGCGCGCGGCGCCCTCGAGGACCGCACGGCGGTCGTCTACGTCTCGCCGCTCAAGGCGCTCAGCAGCGACGTCCATCGCAACCTGCAGGAGCCGCTCGGCGAGCTGGCCGCGCTGGCCGCGGCCGGCGGCCGGGCGGTTCCGGAGATCCGCGCCGCCGTCCGGACCGGCGACACGCCGGCCCGGGATCGCGAGCGGATGGCGCGGCGCCCGCCGCACGTGGTCGTCACCACGCCGGAGTCGCTGTTCATCCTGCTGGCGGCGGAGCGGGGCCGGCGGATGCTGTCGACGGCCGCGACGGTCATCGTGGACGAGATCCACGCGCTGATCGACGACAAGCGCGGCGCGCACCTCGCGCTGAGCCTGGCCCGCCTCGACGACCTCGTCGTCCGGGCCGGGGGCGCGAAGCCGCAGCGCATCGGGTTGTCGGCGACGGTCCGGCCGATCGGCGAGGTGGCGCGGTTCCTGACCGGGACCGGCCCGGCGCCGGCGATCGTCGACTCCGGCCACCGGCGCGCGCTCGACCTGGCCGTGGAGGTGCCGCGGGACGAGCTCGGCGTGGTCGCCACCAACGAGATGTGGGACGAGATCTACGACCGCATCGCCGATCTCGTCCGCGCCCACCGCACGACGATCGTGTTCGTCAACACCCGGCGCCTGTCGGAGCTGGCCGCCCACCGGCTTGCCGAGCGGCTGGGCGAGGAGGCGGTGCTGGCGCATCACGGCAGCCTGTCCCGCCCGTTGCGCCAGGCGGCGGAGGCGGCGCTGAAGGAGGGGCGGCTGCGCGCCGTGGTCGCCACCGCGTCGCTGGAGCTGGGGATCGACGTGGGCACGGTCGACCTGGTGTGCCAGATCGGCACGCCCCGCTCGATCGCGGTCGCGCTGCAGCGGATCGGGCGTTCCGGCCACAAGGTGGATCGGAGCGTCGTGCCGAAGGGCCGGTTCTTCGCCACGACGCGGGACGAGCTGGTGGAGTGCGCGGCGCTGGTGCGCGCCATCCGGCGCGGCCTGCTCGACGAGCGGCGGTTGCGGCCGTGGCCGCGCGATGTGCTCGCCCAGCAGATCGTGGCCGCCGCGGCGACCGACGCCTGGCGGGAGGACGACCTGTTCGCGCTGCTGCGGAGCACCGCCCCCTACCGCGACCTGCCGCGCGCCGAGTTCGACGCGGTCGTGGCGATGCTCTCGGACGGCATCGCCTCGCCGCGCGGGCGGCACGGGACGTGGCTGCACCGCGATCGGGTGCACGGCGTGGTGCGCGGCCGGCGTGGTGCGCGGCTCGCGGTCGTCACGTCGGGCGGCGCGATTCCCGACAACGCCAACTACCTGGTGGTCGCCGAGCCGGAGGGGAACACGGTGGGCACGGTCGACGAGGACTTCGCCGTCGAGAGCATGGCCGGCGACGTCTTCCTGCTGGGCACGACGTCGTGGCGCATCCGCCGGGTCGAGTCCGGGCGGCTGCGGGTGGAGGACGCGCACGGCGCGGCCCCGTCGGTGCCCTTCTGGCTCGGCGAGGCGCCGGGGCGCACGCGGGAGCTCTCCGAAGAAGTGTGGGCGGTCCGCGAACGGCTCGCCGCGTCCGGCGGCGGCGGGGACGCGCACGGCGCGGCCGCGTTCCTGATGCGGGAATGCGGTCTCGACCGCGCCGGCGCGGAGCAGGCGGCGGCCTACGTCCGGGCCGGCGCCGCCGCCCTCGGCGCGGTGCCGTCCGGGCGGACGCTGGTGGCCGAGCGCTTCTTCGACGAGGGGGGCGGCATGCAGCTCGTGCTGCACGCGCCGCTCGGAGCGGCCGTCAACCGCGCCTGGGGACTGGCGCTCCGCAAGCGGTTCTGCCGCGGCTTCAACGTCGAGCTGCAGGCGGCCGCCACCGACAACGGTATCGTGATCTCCCTCTCCGAGCAGCACAGCTTCCCGCTGGAGGTGGTGTTCCGCTTCCTGCGCCCGGAGACGGTCGAGGAGGTGCTGACGCAGGCGATGCTGCCGGCGCCGATGTTCGGCGCGCGCTGGCGGTGGAACGCCACCCGGGCGCTGGCCGTCCTGCGCTTCGCCGGCGGGCGCAAGGTGCCGCCGCCCATCCTGCGCATGCGCTCGGACGATCTGCTGGCGGCGGTCTTCCCGGACCAGGTGGCGTGCCAGGAGAACCTGACCGGCGACGTGCGGATCCCGGATCATCCGCTGGTCGGCGAGACCATCCGCGACTGCCTGCACGAGGCGATGGACCTCGACGGGCTGCGGGCGGTCGTCGCGGGCATCGAGCAGGGGACGATCGCGACGCGGGCGGTCGACACGGCCGAGCCGTCGCCGCTCGGGCACGAGATCCTGAACGCCAATCCGTACGCGTTCCTCGACGACGCGCCGCTGGAGGAGCGCCGGGCGCGGGCGGTGCAGCTACGGCGCACGCTGGGGCAGGACGGCGGCGAGATCGGCGCGCTCGACCCCGCCGCGATCGCGGAGGTCGCGGCCGAGTCGTGGCCGCTGGTGCGCGACCCGGAGGAGCTGCACGACGCGCTGCTGACGCTGGGGCTGGCGCCGCCGCGCGAGGAATGGCGGGCGTGGTTCGAGAGGCTGGCCGCGGACCGCCGCGCGGCGTCCCTGCGCGTCGGCGACGCGGTCTTCTGGATGGCCGCCGAGCGCTCCCGGACCGCGCTGCTCGTGCACCCGGCGGGCCGGATCGACCCGCCCGTGCCGGCGGTCGATCAGCCGGCGCCGGACGGTCCCGAGGCGGCGCTGACCGAGGTGCTGCGGGGCTGGCTCGATTCCAGCGGGCCGTTGCGCGCGTCGGAGCTGGCCGCGGCGCTGGCCGTGCCGGCCGCGCGCGTGGCCGCCGGACTGGCCCGTCTGGAGGGGGAAGGACAGGTGCTGCGCGGACGCTTCACCGCCGCGGCCCGCGGCGAGTCGGGCGGGATCGAGTGGTGCAATCGCCGCGTGCTGGCCCGCATCCACCGGCTGACGCTGGGCCGCCTGCGCCGGGAGATCGCGCCGGTGTCGTCCGCGGACCTGGTGCGGTTCCTGGCCCGCTGGCAGCGTCTCGCGCCGGGGACGCGCCTGCACGGTGCGAGCGGGCTGCTGCAGGTGGTCCGGCAGCTTCAGGGCTGCGAGGTCTCCGCCGCGGCCTGGGAACGCCACGTGCTGCCCGCCCGCGTGGAAGGCTACGAGCCGGAGATGCTGGATCGGCTCTGTCTCTCCGGGGAGGTGGCGTGGGGGCGCCTGTCGCCGCATCCCGCCTTCGACGGCGCGGAGGCCGCCGCCGGATCCGCGCGGGCGGCGGCGCGGCGGCGGCGGGTGCGGCCGACCCGCGCCGCCCCGGTCGCGCTCTTCCTGCGCGAGGACCTGGAGTGGCTGACGCCGTCCGCGGACGACGGCGCCGCCGCGGGCGCGGGGCCGGACCGCGTCCTCTCCCATCCCGCCGAGGCGGTGCTCGCCGCGCTCCGCCGCCGCGGCGCGTCGTTCCTGCGCGAGCTGGTGCGCGAGAGCGGACGGCTGCCGAGCGAGGTGGAGGACGGGCTGTGGGAACTCGTGGCGGCGGGGCTGGTCACGGCCGACGGGTTCGACAACCTGCGCGCCCTGATCGATCCGCTCCGCCGCCGCGGCGAGGGACGGTTCCGCGCCGCGCGCCCGCGCCATGCCGCGGGCCGCTGGGCGCTGCTGGCGCCGGCGGCCGGGGAGGGCGCGGCGGACGCCGGCGCCGGCCGCCGCGGGGAGCGGGCGGACGCCTTCGCGCGCCAGTTGCTGGAACGCTGGGGCGTCGTGTTCCGGGACCTCGTGCGGCGCGAGTCGCTGATGCCGCCGTGGCGCGACGTGCTCGGCGCGCTGCGGCGCATGGAGGCGCGCGGCGAGGTGCGCGGCGGCCGGTTCGTCTCCGGCTTCGTCGGCGAGCAGTTCGCGCGGCCGGACGCCGTCGAGCTGCTCCGGATCGTGCGCCGGGACGCGGACCGCGGGCAGACGGTGCGGGTGGCCGCCGCCGACCCGCTGAATCTGGCGGGGATCGTCACGCCGGGGCCGCGCGTCAGCGCGCTGTCGGGCGAGGTGGTCGAGCTGCTGCCGCCGGCGGTCGCGCCGGCCGGCGCCGCCGGATCGTGAGGTCCGCTGCCCCGACGGTATTGCGGCGGCCGTGGCCGGGGTGTCCGCCTACGCCGGCGCCGCCGGGATCGTGAGGTTTGCTGCCCCGACGGTATTGCGGCAGGCCGTCGAGGGAACGTTGCGCCCGGACCACCGATGTTCTGCGGGCCGCGGATCCCTGCCGCGCCGCTCGTTGCCTGCCACGGCATCGCGAGGTCTTCCGACCCGGCGGTATCGCGGGGGCGCATCGGGTAGAGTGGACACCATGAGTCCGCTCGTGCGCTGGCCGCGGCGGAGGGCCGCCGGCGCCTCCCGCCGGCTTCCCCGCGGCGTGCTCGCCGCGCTCCTGGTGCTGATCGCCGCCGCGCCGGGGCCGGCGCGGCCGGGCCAGCCGCCAGCGCATGGCGAAGGGCATCCGGACTTCCCCGGCGATCCGCGCCACCTGTCCGGCTTCGGCCCCGGTCAGCCGCCGGCGCGCCGGGGAGGGCATCCGGACGGCTCGTCCCGGACGCCGGCCGTGCCGCCCGGCGCGTTGCGCGTCGTGAACTGGGACTGGCGCGCGGGGCGCTCCGCCGTCTGCGCCGAGCAGCCGGGCGCGGCCGCGGACCCGGCGGGGCGGCCGATCCGGCGCACGCGCGTCTGGGTGCGCGACGGAACGGCCACCCGCCAGGTGGCCCTCGGTCCCGGGGCCTGCGATCCGGCCTGGTCTCCGGACGGAGACCGGCTGGCGGTCGTCACGCCGGACGGTCTCTGGGTGCTGTCGGCCGATCTCCGCCGCACGACCCAGCTCGTCGACGTCCGGTCCGCGGACGGGCCGCGGAGCGGCGTCGAGCGCCGCGGGCTGCGCGGCCCGCAATGGTCTCCCGACGCTTCGGCCCTGGCGTTCGTCGTCTCGAACGGCCGGACGACGTGGGTGGAGGCGGTCGACGCGCGCACCGGGGCGCGCCGCTACGCGTCGGACCTGGAGACGTACGAGTTCGCGTGGGAAGCCGACTCCCGCTCCCTGCGCTTCGGATCGCGCATCGTGCGGATCCCCGCGCCTGCGCCGGTTGCAACCGCTGCCGAGGAACATCGAGGTCATTCGCCATGAAGCGTCTTTCTCTCCTGGTTCCGCTCCTGTCGTTCGGCGTCGCCGCGTCCGCCGTGGCCCAGGTGTCTCTCGACACGCGGGCGATCGTCGAGTACCTGGCCGACGACGAGCTCGAAGGGCGGTTGACCGGGTCGCCGGGCATCCGCAGGGCGGCCGACTACGTCATCGGGCAACTCGAGGCGATCGGGGCCGAGCCGCTGCCGGGGGTGGGCGGCTTCCGGCAGGCGTTCTCCTACACCGCCGGCGTCGCCGACACCGGCACCACGATGCGGATCACCGGCGTCGGCGGGACCCGCGTCGCCGGGGCCGGCGGGGACGGGACGAACGGTCCGCCGGTGCGCGCCCTGTCGTTCTCGGACACGGGCGCGGCGGAGGGCCGGTTCGTCTTCGCGGGGTACGGCCTGTCGGTGCCGGAGACGGACGGCTTCAGCTACGACAGCTACGCCACGCTGGACGTCACGGACAAGATCGTGGTCGTGTTCCGCTACTTTCCCGAGGACGCCGAGGGGGAGCTGCGCGCGACGCTGGCGCGCTACGCGGGGCTGCGCTACAAGGCGCTGGCCGCGCGCGAGCGGGGCGCCGCGGGGCTCGTCGTCGTCACCGGGCCGCGCTCGCCCAACGCCGGCGCGCTGGTCCCGCTGGCCTTCGACACCGCCGTCAGCGATTCCGGCATCGTCGCCGTCTCGGTGGACGGCGCGCTCGGCGCGGCGATCATCGAGAGCGCCGGGGAGTCGGTCGCAACGGTGCAGGCGTCGCTCGACACCGCCAATCCCCACGTCACCGGCTTCGATCTTCCGCTGGAGGGCGCCATCGAGGCGCGGCTCGAAAAGCGGCAGGCCACCGGCTACAACGTCATCGGCCATCTGCCGCCGACCGCGGCCGAGGCGCGCGACAAGCCGTACGTGATGCTCGGCGCCCACTACGACCACCTCGGCCGCGGGCGGGGCGGCGATTCGCTGGCGCGCGGCGCCGAGGCCGGACAGATCCACAACGGCGCCGACGACAACGCCTCCGGGGTGGCCGCGGTCCTGGCGGCCGGCGCCAGGCTGGCCGGCGCGGCGCGCGGCCGCGGGATCATCCTCGCGCTGTGGTCCGGAGAAGAGCTCGGCCTGCTGGGGTCCGCCGACTTCGTCGCGCAGGAGCCGGTGCCGATGGATTCCATCGCGGCCTACCTGAACTTCGACATGGTCGGCCGGCTCCGCGACGGCACGCTCAACCTGCAGGCGGTCGGCAGCAGCTCCATCTGGACCGGTCTGGCCGAAGAGCTCAACGAGCCGGTCGGTCTGAACCTGACGTTCGTCGCCGACCCGTACCTGCCGACCGACGTCAGGAGCCTCAACGCCTCCCGCGTGCCGAGCCTGAACTTCTTCACCGGCAGCCACGAGGACTACCACCGGCCGACCGACGACGCCGACACCCTCAACTACGAAGGCCTCGACCGCATCGTGGATCTGGCGGCCGCGCTGGCCGCGAATCTCGCGAACCGGCCGGACGCGCCGGACTACGTCCGGGTGCGGGAGGTGCGGCAGCGCGGCGGCGGGGCGACGATGCGCATCTTCACCGGCACCATTCCCGACTACACGCAGGAGGTCGAGGGCCTCGCGCTGTCCGGCGTCGTCGGGGGCGGTCCGGCCGAGGCGGCCGGCCTGCGGGGCGGCGACGTCGTCGTCGGCCTCGCCGGCCGGACCATCACCAACGTCTACGACTACATGTACGCGCTCGACCTGCTGCGGGCGGACGAGCCGGCGGAGGTGGTCTTCGTCCGCGGCGGCGAACGGATGACCGCCACGCTGGTGCCGCGGGTACGGGAGTAGGAGGCCGCCGCCCGGCTGGCGTCAGCGCCATACCACCAGGCCTTCGCCTTCGTGACGCAACTCCAGGTCGCGCAGCAGCGCCAGCGACAAGGCGGCCAGGAACGGCGTGGTCACGACGCTGACGGCGGTCAGGATCAGATAGGTGGCCACGTCGATGCTGACGTTGCCGAGGAAGCCGGCCAGGAAGGCCATGGCCAGTCCGCCCACCGACACTGCTGTCGTTGCCGCGACGCCGATGGTCTGAAGCGCCGTCGTGCGCCAGAAGTTGCGCCGCACCAGGCGGAAGCTGCGCCGCAGCGCCGCAACGCTGCCGACGTCGGCGGTCACGACGAGGAAGGCGGCGAGGTGCAGGTAGACGCCGATGACGAGCGCCGGCGTCAGCGTCAGCAGGCCGACGATGCCGGTCACGCTCCAGGCGGCGGCCGTCGGCTCCCCCTCGGTCAGGAAAAAAACGAGCACGAAGCCTGTCAGCATCCCCACAAGTGCGAAAGGAGCAGCGAGCACGAGCACGCACACCAGCAACGCCGGGAAGCGAAGCAGTGCCCGCCGCAACGCCTCGGCGATCGAGACGGGACGATGGGAGGCGAACGCCGACAGGCGGGCGGCGACGCCCAGATACAAGTACAGGCCCACCGAGTTCCCCAGCCAGCCCAGCAGCAACTCCCGGATGGAGGCCGCTTCCGGGTCGAACGTGCCGGCGGCCAGGTTGTCGAACGTGTCGTCGAACAACATCCCGACACCGGTGATCGCGCTGGAAAGGATCGCCAGGCCGGCGACTTGCGTGAACGCCGCCGTCAGCAGGCGGAAGGCGCTGCCGAGGACGCCGCCGATCGGTTGTGGCGAAGCAGGGCGTCGGTACATGGCGGGTTTCCTCCACGCGGGCTCCAGCCCGCGAGACTTCCGTTCCGCGCCTTCATGAGCAGTAGTCCGGCTCGTTGCCCGGCTTCCACTTGACGTTGCAGCCGAGGCTCGGTTTCTGGTCGCCGGCGGGAGTCTGGCCGGCGAGGACGGTGTCGACCGCCGCGCGCAGGTCGCGGCCGGTCACCGGGACGTCGTTGCCGGGGCGGCTGTCGTCGAACCGGCCCCGGTAGACGAGGCGCAGGCCGGCGTCGAAGACGAAGAAGTCGGGGGTGCACGCCGCGCGGTACGCCTTCGCGACCTCCTGGGTGGCGTCGATCAGGTACGGAAAGGCGTAGCCGAACTCGGCGACGTCCCGGAGCATCGCCTCGCGGCCGTCTTCCGGATGCGCCTCGGCGTCGTTCGGGTTGATGCCGACGACGGCGACCTCGCGCGTGACGTACTCGTGCGCGAACTCCGCCAGCGCCGGCTTCAGGTGCTTCACGTACGGGCAGTGGTTGCACAGGAAGACGACCACGGTGGCCGGCGCGCCGGCGAACTCCGCCAGCGCCACCGGGTTCCCGCGGGCGTCGGGCAGCGTGAAGTCGGGCGCCCGCGCGCCGAGCCCGGCCATCGTCGACGGGGTCAGGGCCATGCGGTCAGGCCCCCGGATGCCCGGAACGCGGCCCCGTGGCGGGGCTCGGCCATCGTCGACGGGATCAGGACCATGCGGTCAAGCCTGCCCGTTGCTTTCGTGCCCGCGGTCCGCGCGCTCCCTGCGCCGCGGCTTCGGGGCTCGTCTTCGTCGTCCTCGTCGTTCTCGGCGCGCATCGCCCGCGTGCGCCCCGACCGGCGTTCAGAACGGCTCCGACTGCGCACCCTCCCGGAACGCCCAGATGCGGTTGCGGGTCAGGACGTAGAGCACGCCGTCCTTCGTCACCGGCGTGCAGTAGACGGCGGCGCCGAGGTTGTACTCCCCGAGCACCTCCATCTCGCGGCCGGCCCGCAGAACCACCACGTCGCCGTCCTCGTCGCCGAGGAAGACCTTGCCGTCGACCACGAAGGGGGAGCCCCAGACGGCGGCGAAGGTGTCGTAGGTCCAGAAGTGCTCGCCGGTTTGCGGGTCGAGGGCGTGCAGGAAGCCGGACAGGCTCGATATGTAGAGCACGCCGTCGGCGATCGCGGCGGTCGACATGGTGCGGTAGAAGTCGTCGCCGCCGCGGTGCCAGACCAGGTGGGTGTCGGTCACGTCGCCGGAGCCGGTCGCGTCGATGGCGTAGAAGTGGCCCGGCGCCTCGCCGTGCTCCGGGTCCTGCCCGACCCCGATGTAGACCTTGTCGTCGTGGACCACCGGCGTCGCCAGGATGTTGTTGCGCGTCCCGCGTCCGCCGAGGATCCACTCCGAATCCTTCGGGTTGCAGTCGAACTTCCAGACCAGCTCGCCGGTCTGCGCGTCGAGGGCGTAGACCACGCCGTCGCCGCCGGGGAAGATGACCTGCCCGCGGCCGTCGATCTCGGCGTAGGCGGGGTTCGTCCAGGCGCCGTGCAGGACGTTCTCGCCGACCGGGCTGCTCTCCCACAGCAACTCGCCGGTGTTCTTGTCCAGCGCGATGAAGTCGGGCGAGAAGGGCGACGGGACGTTGACGTGCCCCTCGTCGACGCCGTTGCTGGTCACCGTGTAGAGGACGTCGCCGATGACGAGCGGCGAGCCGGTGGCGAGGTTGTGGGGGAAGACGTCGAGCTCGCCGATCATGTCGTACGACCAGACGACGTCGCCCGCCAGCGGGCCGGTCTCGACCTCGTCCAGGAACGGTCCGTCGTTGCCGTCGGCCAGGCCCTTGGCGTCCAGGCAGACGACGTGCGCCTCGTTCGAGACGTAGTAGATCCGGTCGCCCTCCATGAAGGCGGTCGAGCAGACGCCCTGCAGCGGCCAGTCGTTGACGCGGCCGGACGACAGCTTCGGGTGCGCCATCTGCCAGAGGAAGCCGCCGGTCGCGGCGTCGAACGCCATGACGACCCCCTTGTCGCCCTCGACGGACGGGTCGCGGCGCCCCTCGTTGTTGGTGCCGACGTACACGCGGCCGCCGGCGACGACCGGGCCGCCGTAGGCCTGCGAGCCGACCGGCTGCGACCACAGCACGTTCCTGCCGGTGTCGACGTCCCATTCGCTGACGATGCCGGTGTCGTTCGACACCATGTTCCGGGACGGCGTGTTGCCGAACATCGCGACGTCCTGGGCGGCCGCGGGGGCGGCGGCGAGCAGGACGGCGGCGGCGAGAGTCAGGGCCTGTCGAGTCATGGGTTCTCCAGCACGCGGACGTTGTCGAAGTAGATGTCGGTGGGCGAGTAGCCGATGAGGCCGGGGCTTCCCGCGCGCACCGGCTCCGGGTCCTCCACGGTCACCGTCCAGTCGTCCGGCTCGGTCTCGCCGCGCGGCCAGACCTTCCCGCGGATCAGCGCCCGCTCTTCGCCGGCGTCGACGCGCAGCTTCATGGTGTACCAGACGTTCGGCTCCCAGGCGAACGGGAAGCGCTGCGCCATGCGCAGTTCGGCGGCCCACGAGCGGACCTCGATGCGCTGGTGGTTGCCCTGCACGTCCATCGTGTAGCCGCTGTTGATCAGGCCGACGTCCGGCCGGCGGCGGCCCCGCTGCGTCGACATCACGTCCGCCTGCACGGTGTAGTCCGACAGCCGGGACGGGCCGACGTAGATGGCGTGGCGGTGGATGCCGGTGCGCGACGGTCCCTTGCGGAAGACCTGCCCGCCGTCCAGCTCGACCGCGGCCAGGCTGCCGCCCCCGCCGATCCAGTGGGGCGGGCGGCCGTTCTCGAAGTTCTCGGCCCAGGGCAGCGGCGAAAAGATGCGCACGCGGGCCGCCGCCGAGACGCCGCCGGCTGTCGCGACGACCCGGCCGGCCTGGTTGCCGGACCCCGGGCTCGACTGGAACTCGCCGTTGACGCGCAGCCGCGCGCCGGTCAGGCCTTCGGCGGTCCAGGAGACGGCCGGGACCGGCGCCGGCTGCCCGTTCTCGTCGAACGCCAGCAGGCGGAAGTCGATGGTCTCGCCGGCGGCCGCGAGCACCTCGGCGGGCACCACCTGCAGGCTCGCCACCGTTCCGGTCGGCGCGGTCTCGGCGCCTAGGGCGGGGCTCGGGGCCGGCGCGGCGGTGAACGGCGCGTCCGGGTCGCCGATGCAGTAGACGCCCGACTCGGCGGTGACGTAGAGCCGCCCGTAGGCCGGCGCGAACGAGCCGTAGATCTCGGCGTACCGGCCGCCGGCCACCTCCAGCTCGTCGTGATCGAGGGGGGTCGGTCCGTCCGGACCCGGCCGCAGGACGTGCACGTTCCCGTTCGTCTCGGTCAGGTAGAGCTTCCCGTCGGCCCAGACCGGCGACGCCTTGCCGACGTTGCCGAGGCTGTACTCCCACCGGACGGCCCCGCTGGCGGCGTCGACGGCGACGAGGTTCGCGGAGTTGTCGATGACGTACAGGATTCCGTCGTGGATGAGCGGCGAGGCGAATCCGACCGCCAGATCGTCGATGCGCCACAGCTCGCCGGTGGACGTGACGTCGCCGCTGCCGGTCGCGTCGATCGCCACCACGCGGCCCATCGTCCCCTGGTCGACGTTCTCCTCGCTGTGCCCGACGTAGACGGTCGTGCCGTCGATGACCGGCGACACGTTGATGCCGCGCTGGCTCAGGCGGAACTCCCAGACCTTGACGCCGGTGCGCGCCTGCAGCGCGTAGATGCGCCCGTCGGCGTTGCCGTCGATGATCAGCCGCCGGCCGTCGACGACGGCGACGATCGGGACCGACTGCGTGTTGAGGTCGGCCGGCTGGCCGCCCGGCGTCGACACCCAGCGGACGCGGCCGGTCAGCTTGTCGAACGCCACGTAGCGGTGGCGCGGGGGGCCGCCGAGGCTGCCCCAGGCCGAGCCGATCACGCTCAGCAGCAGCCGGTCCTCGTCGATCACCGGGGTCGAGGTCCGCCCGCCGTAGCCGGACGCGCGCCCCAGGTCCTCCGCCAGGCGCCAGCTCCAGACGACGCCCCCGTCGCGGTCGAAGCAGTGCAGGTGCCCGTCCACGTTGAGCGCGTAGAGGTAGCCGGTCTCGGGATCGCCGGTCACGCTGCCCCAGCCGACCCGGTTGAAGGGGACCGTGGTGTTGACGACGCTGAAGGTGTGCTGCCAGAGTTGCGCGCCGTCCTCGGCGTTCCAGCAGGTGACGACCTCCTTCTTCGCCACGCCGTCGCCGGTGCGGCCGTTGGCGCAGACGCGCCCGTCGAAGACGGCCGGGGTGGAGCGGGCGACGTACTCCCGGAACCAGATCAGGTTCTCGCCGTCGGCCGACCAGCTCGACACGAGTCCGGTCTGCTCCGAGACGCCGGTCTGCAGCCGGCCGCGCCAGCTCGGCCAGTCCTGGGCCGGCGCCGCGGCGGCCGCGAGGAACACGAGACAGGGAACGAGGACGGCCACGCGCGGGACGGCGCCGTGAGCGGTCTTTGGCATCCGACAATCCTTCGTTGGCATGGAACGGACGATTCGGCGGACGGAGATTTTAGCACGCCCCCTTCATGCCCCTGCCGGCGGCGGGAGCGGAGCCCGCGCCCGGTTGCGGAGGGGAGTGGCCGGTGACAGGATTCCGCGGCCGTCATCGTCGGCGGGCGGAGCCGGTGCCGGACGGGTCGCGGGCGATGACGCGGAGCGGCCGTGACGGGATCCGGGCCGTCATCGCCGGCGGGCGGCGCCGAAGAAACGGCGCCAGCTCATCGCGAGGCCGGTCCAGACCAGGACGGCGGCGCCCAGGGACGCGACGCCGGCGATCGACTGCCCGAGCACGCCGTACACCTCTCCGGTGTGCGCGAACCGCAACCAGCGGCGGATCTTGAAGCCGCGGCTGAAGGTCGGCCAGCCGGCGCGCCCGACCAGCTCGCCCGTCGCCCGGTCGAACAGCAGGTCCTCGCTCCGCGACGGCTGGCGGCCCGTCCCGCGGTCGACCGCCACCCGGACCGGATCGTGGATCGACGCGGGCAGGTCGATCGTGATCGCCTGCCATCCGGGCGTCCCGGCGCCCGCCTTCGCGGCCAGCGTCTGCAGCGCGATCAGCGGGGCCGCCGGGTCCGGCGGGGCCGGCGGGCCGCCCCGCGCGTCCGGTTCCGCCGGCCGCGGCGGCGTCGCGGGCGGAGGCGCTTCGCCGGCGAGCCGATGGACGAGGTTGCCGGCCCATTGATACGAGATCGTGGCGCCGCTGGCGACGATGACGGCGAGCGGAACGGCCGACCAGAAGCCGATCACGGCGTGCCAGTTGAAATCGCGCGCGCGCCCGCGGAGGCCGCGGCGAAACCACAGCGCGTGCCGCCGGGCGGCGCGGCTTCCGGCCGGCCACCAGAGCCAGAACCCGCTGACGAGCAGAAACAGGAACCCGAGGTTGGCGGTCGCCGTCAGCGTCCGGCCGACGATCCGGTACTCCCCCTCGAGGGCGAACCAACGGTGCCAGTACAGGACGCTCCGAAGGAAGCGCCGCGTCGCCGTGTCGCCGTCGCCCAGCGGCTCGCCGGTGAAGCGGTCGACGTGGACGGCGGCTCCGCCGGCGAGCCGGACCACCGCCGGCTCCCGCGGATCCTTCCGCAAGGCCACGGACGTGACGAGACCGGCGGGCCGCCCGCCGGCGACGCGGGCGAGCAGTTCGTCGAGCCCGAGCGGCGCGCGGCCCGGGGCCGGCGGCGCGGCGCGGTGATCGCGAAGCGCCCACCGGTTGATCTGCGCCTCGTAGGCGAGGATCACGCCGGTCACCGCCAGCATGAGGATCACGACGGCGGCGGTGACGCCGATCGCCAGATGGGCCCAGAAGATCGCCCTGCGCAGGGACATGTCCGGCCGGGTTTCGGGACGGAAGCCCCCGGCGCCGGCAGCGAGCGCTGCCTACTCGGATCCGTCGGAATCGCCGCCTCCGTCGGAGTCGGTCCCGCCGGGGCAGGCCGCGGTCAGAGCGGCGGCCGCCACGATCGAGCCGGCCGCGACCGCCCGCGAGAAGAACGAGCGGCGATTGACCCGGGTGGTGGTCATGTCCGCGTCGGTCAGCGAGGCCGGCGATCCCGGACGGTCCGCATCGGTCTTCCCGTGCTCCACTTTGCGCATGGCGTCCTCCTGCGTTTGAAAAATGAGACTGAGTCCTAGTATCGTAAGAGCCCGGCGCGGCGGTTGTCAAGGCGGGACGCGCCCTTGGGGGGCCGCACGGGAACGCGGGACGATCGGCCGCATCCGCCACCATCGGCTACGGCCATCGCGACTACTCGACGTGGCCGCCGCACGGGAACGCGGGACGATCGGCCGCATCGCACGGAGCGCTCACGGAATGACCGACGACACCGGGCCGGGATCGGCGGCCGACCGCGACTTGCCGGCCGGCGACGGCGGACCGCCGCTGGTCGAGGACGGCACCGGGCCGGGACCCGCGGCCGACCGCGACTTGCCGGCCGGCGACGGCGAACCGCCGCTGGTCGAGGACGGCACCGGGCCGGGACCGGCGGCCGACCGCGACTGGTACGCCTGGCTCATCGATCCGCTGCCGGCCGCGGAGTTCGAACGCGACTACTACGAGCGGCGGCTGCTGCACGTCTGGCGCGAGGCGGCTTCCTACTACGCCGGGCTCCTCTCGGTGGCCGACCTCGACGCCGTGCTGGGCACGCACGCGGCCGGGTACCGCGACGTCCGCCTGGTCCGGGGGGACGGCGAGGTCGCCCCCCGCGAGTACGCGAACGACGCCGGCAAGGTCCGGCCGCTCGACGTCGCGCGGCACTTCGACGACGGCGCGACCGTCGTCTTCAACCAGCTCCACAAGCGGGTGCCGGCGCTGGCGCGGCTGTGCGCCGCGCTCGGGCGGCGCTTCTCGTCGCGGGTCCAGACCAACGCGTACCTCACGCCGCCCGACGCGCAGGGGTTCGCCCCCCACTGGGACACCCACGACGTGTTCGTGTTGCAGGTGCGCGGCGCGAAGCGCTGGTCGATCTACGACGCCCCGGTGAGGCTGCCGCTCCGGGGCCAGCGCTTCGAACCCGGCACGCCGCCCGGCGACGTCAGCGACGAGTTCGAGCTCGGCCCGGGCAGCGCCGTCTACCTGCCGCGCGGCCTGATGCACTCGGCCCGTTCGACGGGGCAGGCGTCGTTGCACGTCACGCTCGGGCTCACGGCGTTCACGTGGGCCGATTTCCTCGTCGAAAGCGTCGCCGCGGCGGCGCTCGAGGAGGAATCGCTGCGCCGGAACCTCCCGCGCGGGTTCGCCCGCGAGGGATTCCCCGCGGCCGAGCGGGAGCGCCTGTTCCGCGAGAAGCTGGCGCTGGTGCGGTCGCGGTTCGACCCGCGGGTGGTGTGGCGCCGCTTCACCGACGAGGTCCTGGCCACCGGCGCGCCGCTGTTCACCGACCTGTTCGGCCAGCGGCTCCGCGAAGACCCGTTGACGCTCCGCTCGCGGGTACGGCGCCGCGCCGGGCTGCTCACCGCGGCCGGGACGGAGGGCGAAACGTGCCTCCTCCGGTTCTGCGGCCGGGAGCTGCGGCTGCCGGCCGGCGCGTGGCCGGCGTTGCGGTTCGCCGCGACGGTCGACGAGTTCGCCGTCCGGGACCTGCCCGATTGCCTGGATGCCGACGGGAAGCTGGCCCTGGTGACGCGGCTCGTCAGGGAGGGGGTTCTCCAGCGGAGCGGGGCCGCGCCTCGGGCCGCCGGCCCGCCCGACGCGGGCCGCGACGCCTGATGCGGGGGACGGCGGATCCGTCACGGCGCGGAGGAACGGTCGGCGGCCGGGTGGCCGGAGAGTTCGAGGAGTACCAGCCGTACAGTAACATTCGTGCGGTTCCGCCGCCGGGTCGGGAAGCACGCCGGGGGCGAGGAGGTTGCGCCTTGCACGTCACGTCACGGTCGGCCGATCACGCCGGCTTCGGATTCCGGCCGTACGGCGCACTTGCCGGCGCGGTCGTCCCGAGTCGGCCGCGCCGCTTCCGTCCGCGGTCGGCGGTCCCCGTCCGGGGTGCGGATCGGTGAGCGTCTTCGACCGGATGAAGGCGCGCTGGGGCGTCGGCCTGCCGGGCCTGCTCGCCATTCTGGCCGCCTTCTCCCTCGCCGGCACGACCACGGTGTGGTTCAAGGGGCCCGTGATGGCGTTCCTCATGCCCGCGACGGCGCCCGGATGGTTGCAGTGGGCGGTGTACCTGGTCGTAATGCTGCCGGTCTACCAGGTGCTGCTGCTCGCCTACGGGACGCTCCTCGGACAGTTCGACTTCTTCTGGAGCAAGTTGAAGGCGGTCGGCCGTCTGGTCAGCGGGCGCGCGCCGAGCGCGTCCGGCTGAGCGGCCCGTTCACGAGAACGCGCGTTCGACGGCCCACCACAGCCCGATCAGCCCCAGGCCGGCCGACGCCGGCGCCACCAGCCGCGGCCGGTACCACGGCGCCGACCGGAACCGGCCGCACGCCAGAGCGGCGCCCGCGATCACCGCGAGCTGACCCGCCTCGATTCCGGCGTTGAAGCTGACCAGGGCCAGCAGGCGCTCGCCGTCCGGGAGCCCGAGCGCGCCGAGCGCCCCCGCGAAGCCGAGCCCGTGCAGCAGGCCGAACCCGAAGACGGCCGGCGGCCGCCAGCGGGTCATCCGGTCGGTGAGGACGTTCTCGATCCCCACGTAGGCGATCGACAGCGCGATCAGCGTCTCGACCAGCCGCGGCGGCAGCGCGACGACGCCGAGCGCTGCGAGGGTCAGCGTCACCGCGTGGGCCACGGTGAACGCCGTCACCTGCCAGACGAGCGGCCGCAGGCGCGCGCTGAGCAGGAACAGTCCCAGCACGAACAGGACGTGATCGAGTCCGTCCGGGACGACGTGCGCGAACCCGAGGCGCAGGTAGGTGCGCGCCACCGCGGCGCGTCCGGGCGGCGCGGCCGGAGCGGTCAGATCCAGGGGATCGCTACGGGCGCCGGCTTCGAGCACGGAGCGCGCTTCGATGCCGCGCGCCGGATCGCGGATCGTCAGATGCACCTCGCCGAACGCCCGGGACGCGAAGAATCCGACCGTGGCGGCCCCCTCCGGGACCGCGCCGCGGAGCCGCGCGGTCAGGCCGAGCACCGTCGGGATCTCCGCCTCGGTCGCGCGCGGCGTGCCGTGGTCGGGGAACGAGACGCGGAACGGAACCGGATCGCCGTCGAACCGGATCCGCACGCGCCGCTCGAACAGGCGGCGCAACCGGGCGAGACGCTCTTCGAATTCGTCCGGGGAAAGGCTCGCCAGGGCCGCCGCCAGTTCCGCGTCGGAGGTGTCCACGGGAACGCCGAGGGCCAGCGCGTCGAGGTCGTGGACGAGGTCGGCCTCGAAGGCGCCGCCCGCGCCGAGCGTCAGCGTCACTTCCAGGAACGACAGCGGGTGGGCGCGGACCTGCGTGGCGGCGGACAGGAGCACGGCGCCGGCGAGAAGCACCGCCGGGCCGAGAGCGCGCGCGGCGGGCGAGAGGCGGGCGCGCGCAGCCGGGGCGGGGGCGCTGGCGGGCCGGGCCCCCGGGCCGGGCGCGCGTCCTGCGCGGGGCACGGGACTCAGAGCGGTCCGTCGGCCCAGGGGCCGGTCATCGCGAAGGTGATTCCGGGCGTCTGGACGTTGAAGAACAGCCAGCGGCCGTCCGGGCTGTACGTGGCGCCGGCGAACTCGCGGGCGCGGAAATCATCGGCGAAGCCGTTCTTCTCGCCGGCGAGGACGACGTTGTTCCTGGCCAGCGTGCAGATCGCGCCGTCGAGGGTGAGGCCCCGGAGGAAGTTGTCCGTGTCGCCGTCCTCGCACAGGACGAGCCCGCCGCGGGGGCTCACGCAGAGGTTGTCGGGCATGTCCAGCACGTGCTTCCCCGGCGACTCGAAGACGAGACGCAACCGCTCGCCGCCCGGGTCGTACTCCCACACCTGTCCCGCCGCGGCCTCGCCGCCGGTGGTCGACACGACGTAGATCCGGCCGTCGCCGTGCCACGTCCCCTCAAGCCGTGCGAACGTCGCGCCGCCGCCGGCGGCGCCCTGCTGGAAGACGGCGTCTTCGGCGGCCTCCGCCGGATCGGGATCGTCGACGGGCGTCCAGGCCACCGGCCGCCAGACCCCCGCGGTCTGGCCGGTGCGCAGGTCCGCCCGCGGGGCGTCGGCGATCCGCAGCATCTCCAGACGGCCGCCGGCCGCCAGGACGCCCGCCTCCGACGGCAGGAAGCGGTAGAAGCCGGCCGCCGCCCGGTCCTCCGTCTCGTAGACGACGCCGGTCGCCGGATCGACCGCCACCGCTTCGTGGACGAACCGGCCCAGCGCCCGCAACGGCTCCGCCGTCGCCGCGCCCTCCGCCGGATCCTCGTCCGCCGGAACCTCGAACACGTAGCCGTGGGGCCGCCGGTAGTCGGGGACCTCCCACCGCGGGTCCGGCGGCGGCGTCCAGCCCGGCCCGGCCACGATCTCCTCGCAGGTGAGCCACGAGCCCCACGGGGTCGGGCCGCCGGCGCAGTTGACCGCCGTGCCGGCGAGGCTGACCCACGCGTCGCCGGCCGTCCCGGCCGCCGTGTCGAACTCGATGGTCGTCGTGCCGCCGCCGCCGGCCGCGTCGTACAGCGGATGGTCCGCGAAGGCGCCGCCCGTCCGCACCTCGTGGTTGCGGACGAGGCGGATGCGGCTGCCGGTTGCGGGGAACGCCGCCATGCCGTCGTGCAGTCCGGGCGTCGGCCGCCCGCCGGCCAGCGGGTCGCCGGTCCAGCCGAACGTCAGGTAGCGGAAGCCCGCGGGGAGGTGCAGCAGCGGCAGGCCGGTCGTCTCGTCCCGGACCGGCCGCAACGGGCCGTAGCCCCCCGCGCTTCGTCCGCCGGCCGGCGCCTGCCCCCGGCCGCCCGCCGCGGCGCGGCGGGCGAGCGCGTGGAACGGAGCGGCGCCCAGCGCGGCGCCGGTCAGGGAGAGGAAGTTGCGGCGACCCAGGCGGCGCGGCTTCGCAGGCATGCCGCAGTCTACCGCGTGTTCCCGGACAATGGCATCACCGTCGTCACCCGGCACGGCGACGCGGACGTGCAGTCTACCGCGTGTCCCGGCGCAGCTTGACCGTCGTCACCCGGCACGGCGGCGCGGACGTGCAGTCTGTCCCGGCGCAGCTTGATCCGGTACGGATGGCGCGGCGCGGCCGGTGCGCGTCCGGCGCACCATCGCCGACCGCACGTTCACCACGGCTTGATCCGGTACGGCCGGCGCGGCGCGGCCGGTGCTCTTCGCGGAACGCCCGGTCTACCGCGTGTCCCGCAGCTTGATCCGGTACGGACGGCCGCCCCGCAGGAAGTTGATCTGCGTGTCGCTGTCCGTCCCGACGTCCGCCAGGCGCGACCCGGCGCCGGCCGCGCCGGCCACGTCGACGCCCGCGACGCGGTAGATCACGTCGCCCGGCCGCACGCCCTCGACCTCCGCGATGCCGCCGTCCTCGACCTCGACGACCAGCGCGCCGGCCCGGGTCTGCAGGTTGTCCGGCTCGGCGCGCTCGGCCAGCAGCGGCGTGGGTTCGGCGTCGCACAGTTCGAGCCCCACGAACGCCGCCTCGACCGTCGTTCCGTCCGCGCACCGGTACAGCGCCCCCGCGGCCGCCCGGGCGCCGAACGGAGCGGGGGCGGCCCACGCCGGCGCGCCGGCCGCCGCGAGGAACGACCCGAGGCCGCCCGCCGCCGCGGCCGCCCGGGCGCCGAACGGAGCGGGGGCGGCCCACGCCGGCGCGCCGGCCGCCGCGAGGAACGGCCCGAGGCCGCCCGCCGCCAGGATCCACGCCGCCGCGTTGCGCGTGCGCATGTTCGGAGTATACGGCCCCCGCCGGGCGACGGGCCGCCGCCGCCCGGCGTTCGGCTCGTGCAACCTTCACCGAGGCCGAGGTGCGGGACCTGCTGACGCTGCCGGGCCGCCGCCGCCCGGCGTTCGGCTCGTGCAACGCCCGCTTCGCCCGCGGCCGCCGCCGCCCGGCGTTCGGCTCGTGCAACCTTCACCGAGGCCGAGGTGCGGGACCTGCTGACGCTGCCGGGCCGCCGCCGCCCGGCGTTCGGCTCGTGCAACGCCCGCTTCGCCCGCGGCCGCCGCCGCCCGGCGTTCGGCGGCCCGCCGCCGCCTACGATTCCAGGACCGCGCGCAGGGAGATCGCGGCGTTCATCAGCTTCGAGATCGGACAGCCGGTCTTGGCGCCGTTCGCCGCTTCGTCGAACGCGGCCTGGCTGATGCTGGGCACCTTCGCCGAGCACTCGAGGTGGATCTTGGTGACCGCGAACCCGCCCTCGACCTGCTCCAGCGTCACCGTGGCGGTGGTGCTGACGTGGTCCGGGGCGTTGCCGCCCTGGGCGAGCTGGTGCGACAGCGCCATCGAGAAGCAGCCGGCGTGCGCCGCCGCGACGAGCTCCTCCGGGTTCGTTCCCGCGCTGCCCTCGAACCGCGTCGCGAACGTGTACGCCGCGTCGGACAGGACGCCGCTGCCGGCCGATATCGTTCCGTTGCCACCCTTCAGGTCGCCCTTCCAGACCGCGGATGCCTTGCTCTGCATGATGAGATTCCCCCCTGGCTGCCCGCCCGCGGCCCGCGCGGCCCGCGCCGGGCGCGTCCTTCGTCGATTGGTCGATTGGTCGATCGTGTCGTGCGGCGCACCCGGAGCGCGGGAGCCGAAGCGCACCGGACTGTAGATCGAGTGGTTCGCGGGGAGCAACGTCACCGGCCCCGCGCGGCGTTGCGGCGCAGTTCCGGCGGCTTCGCCGCCCGCGCCCTGGACGACCGGGTGATCGAGGGGCGTCCGCGCGGCGTTGCGGCGCAGTTCCGGCGGCTTCGCCCCCCGCGCGCGGGCGCACCGGGCCTGCGGACGATGCGCGTGCAGACGCTCATGGCTTCAGATCCCCGCACGCGGGCGCACCCGGGCACGTGCTGATATCGGCGGGCGGCGCCGCGGCGCGGTTCCGGCGGCTTCGCCCCCCGCCGCGACCGCGGACGAGCGTGCGGCGCGGCCGCGGCGGGGACGTCACCGCCAGCGCACGCCCCGGCTCGGGCGGAGCGCAAGGCGCGGCCCGCGGCGGGACGTCACCACAGCCCGAGCAGGCGCCACCACAGGCTGCCGGCGCCCAGCCAGATCGTGACGTTCACCACGCTGATCAGCGCGCCGAGCTTCCACCACGTGGCGACGTCGACGTTGCCCGATCCGAACAGGATGGGGGCGGGGGCCGTGCCGTAGTGGGTCAGCGACGCGAACAGGTTGCTGAAGAAGGCCAGGACGAGGGCGGCGAGGACCGGCGGCGCGCCGACGGCGATGGCCAGGGCCAGGAACGGGGCGTACATGGCGCTCACGTGGGCGGTGTTGGACGCGAAGAAATAGTGCACGTAGAAGTAGATCAGGCTCAGGCTCAGGAACGCCGGGAGCCAGTGTCCCCCGCCCAGCACGCCCGAGACCCGGTCGGTGAACCAGGCGAGCAGGCCCAGCTCGCCGAGCTGGCTGGCCATCATGACGAGCACCGCGAACCAGATCAGGGTGTCCCAGCCGTTGCGCTCCTCCAGGACGTCCTGCCAGGACAGCGCGCCGGTGGCCAGCATCGCGGCCACGCCGGCCATCGCCGTCGCGGTGGCGCTGACGCCCAGCGCGCCGCCGAAGATCCAGAGGACCAGCAGGAAGAGGAACACCGTCAGGAGGATCCACTCGTGGCGCGATGGCGCGCCCATCTCCTGCAGCCGCCGCCGCGCGAGCGCCGGCGCCTCCGGGGTGTGCGTGACCTCGGGCGGATACAGGCGGTAGATGAGCAGGGGCACCAGCAGCAGGCTCAGCATCCCCGGCGCGAACCCCGCCGCGGCCCACAGCGCCCACGAGATCGCCACCCCCTGCTGCGCCGCCAGCTCCGCCGCGAGCGGGTTCGCGGCCATCGCGGTGAGGAACATCGCGCTGGTGACGACCACGCCCTGGTAGGCGGTGAACGTCAGGAAGCCGGCGATCCGGCGCTCGGTGCCGCGCGCGGCGTCGCTGCCGAGGGAGACGCAGAGCGACTTGAGGATCGGGAAGACGACGCCGCCGGCGCGCGCCGTGTTGCTGGGGATGGCGGGCGCCAGGACGAGGTCGGTGGCCACGAGCCCGTAGGCCAGACCGAGGCTCCGCTTCCCCAGCACGCGCACGAAGTGGCAGGCGATGCGCGTGCCGAGCCCCGTCCTGACGAAGGCGGTGGCGATGAAGAACGCCGCCACCACCAGCCAGACCACGGTGCTGCCGAAGCCGGCCGTCGCCTCGGCGATCGTCAGCGTGCCGGAAAGCACCGCGAAGGCGACCGCCACGAAGGCCATGGCGCCCATCGGCAGCGGGCGCAGGACGATCCCGACCATCGTGGCGACGAAGACGGCGAGCAGCCGCCACGCCCGCGGCTCGACGCCCTCCGGCGCCGGGACGAGCCACAGCGCGCCGCCGGCGAGGACCACCAGGCCGAGCCCGGCGGCGTCCACGCGAGCCGTGCGGGCGGCTTGCCGCGGCGCTTCTTCGCCCATGCGTCACCGGGACCGCGGTGCGGCGCGGAGGGGAAGACGGATGCCGGGATGCGAGCGCCGCAACCCGGATTCGCCAACCGGCGCCGGGCAGGCGGCAAGATCCGCCATGCGCCGCGCCGGCGAGGCTGCCGCCGATCGTGCCGGCGGCGCCGGCGGCGACGTGACCTCCGGTACGCCGCGCGAGTCTACCGCATCCGGTGGTGTGAACGGCACCGCCCGGGGAGAGATCGGGGGGTGCGGCGGGTGACGGCGCGGCGCGAGTCGTCAGGTGAAGAGGCAGCCGAAGTCGTTGTCGAGGTCGTGCGAGGTGCGACGGGGTGACGGGCGCGGCGCGAGTCGTCAAAATGGAGGCGATGCGCTTCTTCAACACCGAGGGTCCGGTCCGCGCGGACGACCACTACCGCATTCCGCCGCTGGAGCGGATCGACCTCCGCGCGGTGCTGGAGCTGGTGCGCAGCAGGAAGTGCTTCGTGCTGCACGCCCCGCGGCAGACGGGCAAGACGTCGGCCCTGCTGGCGTTGCGCGATCTGCTGAACGGCGGCGGCGCCGGCGGCGACTACCGTTGCGTGTACGCGAATTTCGAGGTGGGGCAGGCGGGGCGCGAGGATACGGGACGGGCGATGCGCGCGATGCTCGGCGAGCTGGCCCGCCGGGCGCAGGTGACCCTGGGCGACGACACGCCGGACCGCCTGCGGTCCGCCGCGCTGGAGACCGAGGGCCCGGACGGCGCGCTGATCGACGTGCTCTCCCGGTGGGCCCGGGCCGACCCGCGTCCGCTGGTGCTGCTGCTCGACGAGATCGACACGCTGGTGGGCGACACGCTGCTGTCGGTGCTGCGGCAGCTCCGCGCCGGCTACGACGAGCGCCCCGGACGCTTCCCGCACAGCGTGATCCTGTGCGGGGTGCGGGACGTGCGCGACTATCGCATCCATTCCACGGCGCAGAACGCGCTGGTGCCGGGGGGCAGCGCGTTCAACGTCAAGTCCGAGTCGTTGCGGCTGGGCGACTTCACCGAGGCGGAGACGCGGGCGCTGCCGGCCCAGCACACCGCGGAGACCGGCCAGGCGTTCGCGCCGGAAGCGCTGCAACGGATCTGGACGCGCACGGCGGGGCAGCCGTGGCTGGTCAACGCCCTGTGCCGGGAGGCGTGCTTCGGGAGCGGGGCGGGCCGGGACCGTTCCCGCGCGATCACGGAAGGCGACGTTCTGGACGCCCAGGAGCGGCTGATCGTGGCCCGCGTGACGCACCTGGACAACCTGGCCGACAAGCTGCGCGAGGAGCGGGTGCGGCGGGTGGTGGCGCCGATGCTGACCGGTGCCGCCGACCGCGGGAGCTACGCCGACCGGCACCGCGACGTGGAGTACGCCCGCGACCTCGGCCTGCTGGCGCAGCACGACGCGAAGCGCATCGCCAACCCGATCTACGCGGAAGTGATCCCGCGCGAGCTGACGTGGGTGACGCAGGACGACGTCGAGGCGGAGACGGCGTCGTACGTGGACGCCGGCGGCGGCCTGGACGTGGACGCGCTGCTGGCGGGGTTCCAGCGCTTTTTCCGCGAGCACTCGGAACACTGGACGCAGCGCTTCGACCGCTACCGGGAGGCCGGTCCGCAACTGCTGCTGCAGGCGTACCTGCAGAAGGTGGTGAACGGGGGCGGCCGCTTCGAGCGGGAGTACGCCCTGGGCCGGGGGCGCGTGGACCTGCTGATCGTGTGGCCACACGGGGGCCGCACCCGCGGGTTCGTCGTGGAATGCAAGGTGCGCCGCGACGGGCTGGAGCGGACGATCCGCGAGGGGCTGGAGCAGACGCGCGGCTACATGGACGGTTGCGGGGCGGAGTCGGGCCACCTGATCGTCTTCGACCGCTCGCCGGAGCGGACGTGGGAGGAGAAGATCTTCCGCCGCGAAGCGCCGGCCGGCGGCGCCGCGCCGGTCACCGTCTGGGGCATGTGACGCTTCCGGATCGGGCGCTGGTTCCCGCCCACGTCTGGCATACATGGTCTGCGGTCGGCCGCGGCTCGACGGCCGCGCTGGTTTCCCGCCCGCGTCTGGCGTACGATGGCCTGTCGAGAGGCGGATCGGTGGCGGTCCGCCTCGAGTGCGAACATGGCCCCTCCAACGGGAAGCGCCCCCGGGACCGATCCCGACCTCTGCCTCGTCGACGCCGACTCCCATGCGCGCGTGGAGGCGGGGGCTGACCATGCTGCACGACAGTCAACTGCAGGAACGCAGCCGTGTTCGAGCATCGCTTCGATTGGGATCCGGTCAAGGCGCGGAACAACCGCCGCAAACACGGCGTCGAATTCAAGCTGGCGACGACGGTATTCGACGATCCGTTCGCGCTGTCCATTCCCGATGAAGATCACGGCCGCGCCGAGGATCGCTGGGTGACCCAAGGACGCGCACGGAACGGAATGCTGCTGGTCGTTGTCCATACGTATCACGAAGTCGGTGCCGATGCGGCCCGCGTGCGGATCATTTCCGCACGCCGGCCCACGAGACACGAGCGGCGGCAATACGAATCAGGCAGATGAGACCCGAGTACGACTTCTCCGGCGGCGAGCGCGGCAGGTTTTTCCACCGGGGTGCCCGGCGGATACTGCCTGTCCCGGACGCGACCCGGGACTGGGCCGGACCGGACGGCCAGCTAGGCGCCTACATCGCGGAAGAGTCTCGAAAGACCCTCAGGGCCTACGCCGAGCAGCCGTACCTGGTCCGTGAACATGCCAACCACGAGCACGACACGGCGCGCGGCGGTTATGCCGACCGCCAGTTGTTCGAGCTGGTCCAGAACGGCGCCGATGCCCTGAGCGGCGCCGCCGACGGGGGACGCATCGCCATTCGCCTGACCGATGGCTGTCTGTACTGCGCCGACGACGGCGAACCGATCGATCGGGCGGGCGTGACGGCGCTCATGTTCTCCCACCTGTCGCCCAAGCGCGGCACCAGCGAGATCGGAAGATTCGGTCTCGGCTTCAAGTCCGTCCTCGGCGTGACCGACGCCCCCGAGTTCTTCAGCCGCGCCGGATCGTTCCGCTTCGACCGCCGGCGCGCGTGCGAACGCATCGGGGAAGTCGCGCCGGACGTCGAGCGTTGTCCGGTGCTGCGCGTCGCCGACCCCGTCGACCCCCGGGAGGCCCGAGACACGGATCCCGTCCTGCAAGAGCTCATGGACTGGGCGACGAACGTCGTGCGGCTTCCGCTCAAGCCCGGGGCGGGCGCCAACCTCCGACGGCAGATGCGGGAATTCCCTCCGGAGTTTCTGCTGTTCGTCGAGCACGTCAGACAACTGCGCCTGGAGGACGGATCGACGTCGAACCGCACGCTCGAAATGGAAAACGTCGACGGCGAATTCAGGCTCGCCGATGGCGGCGCCACCCGTCGCTGGAAGTTGTTCAAGACCGTCCATCGGCTGTCGGACGACGCCGGAGTCGACCGACGTTCGCTCGACGATGGCGACGAAGTACCGATCTGGTGGGCGGCTCCACTCGATCGGTTGACCGAACCGGGCCACTTCTGGGCGTATTTCCCCACGAAGACCGCAAGTCTCGTCGCCGGCATCCTGAACGCACCGTGGAAGACGAACGAAGACCGTCAGAACCTTCTGCCCGGACCGTACAACGACGAACTCATCGACGCGGCGGCGAGGATGATTGCCGACGAACTACCCACGCTCGCGACGCACGCCGACCCCGCGGGACGTCTGGATGCGCTTTCACGGCGCCGTGAAGCGGGAGACCCCGATCAGAGCCGGCTCCGTGAACGTCTGCTGGCCGGGCTCTGCGAGCGGGAGGGTGATTCCCGACCAGGACGGTAACTGTGCCGGCGCGGCGAACTCAAGGCGCTCGTGAACTACGGCGTCTTCCGAGAAGGGTTCGACGCGCCGCGGACGCGGGTCATCATCGTGGCTCGCCCCGTCTACAGTCCGAATCTCTACTTCCAGATGATCGGACGCGGACTGCGCGGTACCAGGAACGGGGGTACGGACCGCTGTCTCATCATCAACGTCCAGGACAACATCGACAACTTCGAGCAACGGTTGGCTTTTACCGGCCTGGACTGGCTATGGGCCTGACAGCCCGTGGTGAAACGCTGCTACGCCGCGGCGCGCGCCCGCGCAAAGCGGAGGTTGGGGCAGACGGCGGCTCCGGGCGCGCGCGGCGAGTCAGCGGGGCCGGCCGCGGGCGACGATCTCCGCGAAGCTCCGCGGGTCGAGGCTCGCGCCGCCGACGAGCGCCCCGTCGACGTCCGGCTGCGCCGACAGGGCGGCCGTGTTCGCCGGCTTGACGCTGCCGCCGTACAGCAGGCGGCAGCGGTCCGCCGCCCCCTGCCCGGCCAGGGCGGCGAGGCGCCGGCGGACGTGCGCGTGGGCCTCCTGCGCCTGCCCGGGCGTCGCCGTGCGGCCGGTGCCGATGGCCCAGACCGGCTCGTAGGCGACGATGATCGACCCGACATCCCCCGCTCCGAGTCCGGCCAGCCCGCCGCCGAGCTGCCGGTCGAGCACCGCCGCGGTCTGGTCGGCCTCGCGCTCGGCCAGGGTCTCGCCGATGCAGACGATCGGGGTCAGGCCGGCCGCCAGGACCGCCCGCGTCTTGCGGTTGACGGCGTCGTCGTCCTCCCCGTGGAGGCGGCGCCGCTCGGAGTGGCCGACGAGGACGTGGCTCGCCCCGGCGTCCTGCACCATGGCCAGGCTGACTTCGCCGGTGAACGCCCCCCGCGGTTCCTGGTGGACGTTCTGGGCCGCCACCGCGACGTTGCTGCCGCGGCAGGCGCCGGCGACCGCCGCCAGCGCCGTGAACGGGGGCGCCAGCACGATTTCGGCGTCGTCGACGCCGGCCGCCAGGGGCAGGAACTCCCTCGTGAACGCGGCCGCCTCGGCGGCCGTCTTGTGCATCTTCCAGTTGGCGGCCAGCACCGGTGTGCGCATCGTGTTTCCCATCGGTCCCTGTTCCGCGCCGCCGTACCCGCCGCGGCCGTGCGGGCCGCCCTGGCGAGGCCGGCTGCTCACCGGCGGTCCGGCCGCGCGCTCACCCGCGATCCGGAAGCGCCGCCACGCCCGGCAGCGTGCGGCCGCCCAGAAACTCCAGTGACGCCCCGCCGCCGGTCGAGACGTGCGTCACCTGCCCGCCGACTCCCGCCCGGGCGACGGCGGCGACCGAATCGCCCCCGCCGACGACGGTCGTACCCTCCGCGGCGGCGACCGCCCGCGCGACGGCCAGCGTCCCGTGGCTGAACGCGTCCACCTCGAACACCCCCAGCGGTCCGTTCCAGACCACGGTCCGGGCGGAGCCGACGATCTGCGCGTAGATCCGCCGCGTCTCGGGGCCGACGTCCACGCCCAGCCGCTCGCCGATCGCCGGGTCGTCGACGGCCAGGGTTTCGTGGTCCGCGCCCGCCTCGAGACCGGTGGCGACGACGTGGTCGACGGGCAGCGCCAGCCGCACGCCCCGCTCCGCCGCGCCGCGCTCGACGGCGCGTGCCGCGTCGATCAGATCCGGCTCGACGAGCGACCGGCCCACCGGCAGCCCGCGCGCCCGGAAGAACGTATAGGCCATGGCGCCGCCGACGAGCAGCGCATCGACCCGCGGCAGCAGGTTCTCGATGACCTCCAGCTTGCCGGACACCTTCGCCCCGCCGAGCACCGCCGCGAACGGCCGCGCGGGAGAGGCGAGCAGCGCCCCGAGGTGCTCCAGCTCCCGCTCGAGGAGCAGCCCCGCGGCCGCGTCGGCGACGTGCGCCACGACGCCCGCCGTCGAGGCGTGGGCGCGGTGGGCCGTTCCGAACGCGTCGTTGACGTAGACGTCCGCCGGCGCCGCCAGCGCCGCCGCGAAGTCCGGGTCGTTCGCTTCCTCCTCCGCGTGGAAGCGGAGGTTCTCGAGCAGGGTCACGCCGCCCGGCCCGGCCTCTGCGATCGCCCGTTGCGCCGGCTCCCCCACGCAGTCCGGGGCGCAGCGCACGGGGCGGCCGAGCAGCTCCGACAGCCGCGCCGCGACCGGCCGCAGGCCAAGCTCCGGCCGCGGCCTGCCCCGCGGCCGGCCGAGGTGCGAGGCGAGCACGAGCGTTGCGCCCCGCTCCAGGGCGTGCCGCAGTGTCGGCAGCGCCGCCCGCACGCGGGTGTCGTCGGCCACCGCGCCGTCGGCCAGCGGCACGTTGAAGTCGACGCGCGCCAGCACGCGCCGGCCGGCGAGGTCGAGGTCGCGGATGGAGCGCTTGGCCACGGCGCCCGCCTACGCGGTCTTCCCGGCGATCAGCTTGATCAGATCGACGCAGCGGGACGAGTAGCCCCACTCGTTGTCGTACCACGACAGCACCTTGACGAAGTCGCCCTCCATCACCTTCGTGTACGGCGCATCGACGATGGACGAGTGGGGGTTGCCCTGGAAGTCGATTGAAACGAGCGGCGCCTCCGACAACTGGAGGATGCCGGCGAGCCGGCCCCCGGCCGCCGCGCGGAACGCGGCGTTGACCTCTTCCGCGCTCGCCTTCCCGTCCAGCTCGGCCACCAGGTCGACCACCGACACGTTGGGCGTCGGCACGCGCATCGCGATCCCGTCGAGCCGGCCCTGCAGCTCCGGCAGCACCTGGCCGACGGCCACCGCGGCCCCGGTCGTCGTCGGGATCATCGAGACGCCGGCCGCCCGCGCGCGCCGCAGATCCTTGTGCGGCAGATCGAGCAGCTTCTGGTCGTTGGTGTACGAATGGACGGTCGTCATCCACCCGCGGCGCAGGCCGAAGCTCTCGTGCAGCACCTTGGCCACCGGGGCCAGGCAGTTGGTGGTGCACGACGCGTTGGAGATGATCCGGTGCCGCGCCGGATCGTAGGCGTCGTCGTTGACGCCGAGCACCAGCGTCAGGTCGGGATCCTTTGCCGGCGCGCTGATGATCACGGTCTGCGCCCCGGCGGCGAGGTGCTTGGCGGCATCGTCCCGCCCGGTGAACAGGCCGGTCGACTCCACCACGACGTCGACCCCGAGGTCGCGCCAGGGCAGGGCGGCCGGGTCGCGCTCGGACAGCACCTTGAAACGGCGCTCGCCGGCGCGCAGTCCGTCGCCCTCGACCACCACCTCGTCGGAGAGGTTGCCGAGCACCGAATCGTACTGGAACAGATGGGCCAGGGTCTCCGGGCTGGTGACGTCGTTGACGGCGACGAAATCGACGCCGCTCCCGCCGCTCCGCAGGGCGGCGCGCATGACGTTGCGCCCGATGCGCCCGAAACCGTTGATCCCCACCTTGATGGCCATGTCCGCTCCTCCGTGAGACGCGCGTTCTTGCGTCCCCGCGTTCGCAATTGTCGTTTCGATGACGTGACAGCCGACGATTCCGCCGCCCCGCTTCCCGGCGCAAGGCTGCGCCCGGTCAATCGACGGATGATCTTACGAGGGGCGCCCGGGTCGGTCAAACCGTGTCTCTTCACAGACGGACACGGCGCCGTCCAGCGTCCGCGGGCAGCGGAGCGGGTTCCCGGCAAGCTCAGGATGCCGAGGGACGTTTCGACGTGGCGGGTGGCCGAATGCGGCGGGCGAGTCGTTCCCGGATCCGGGCCTCGTCCACCGGCTCGCCCTCCATCGCCATGGAGTTGGCGACGTGGCGGGGAATCGCCTCCTGATGCCGGCGGCGGCGTTCCTCCTTCGGCAGGCTGCGCCAACGTTCTATCGCCTCCATCCAACCACTGTCCAGCATTGCCGTGCTCCCGTGTCCGCAAGATAACATGTAGTGCCGGCGCGCCGTCATGTATCTCCTCTACAGCGTGCTGCTGTTCCTCTACTTCCTCGCGGTCCTGCCGGCGGCGGCGTTCGGGGCGCGGCGCCGCGGCCTGGAGCCGGGCAGTCTGCGCGAGCGGTTCGGCCGGCTGCCGGACGCGGTCAACCCGGACCGCCGGCCGTCGATCTGGGTGCACGCCGTGTCCGTCGGCGAGGCGCTGGCCGCGCGGCCGCTGTTGCGGGAGCTGCGGGGGGCGTATCCGGCCCACCGCCTGGTCCTGTCCACCACGACCGCGACCGGGCGGCGGGTGGCCCGCGGCTTCGGCCGCGACGTCGACGCCGTCTGCCATGCGCCGTTCGACTTCCCGCCGTTCGTCGCCCGTGCCCTCGACCGGATCGCGCCGGAGCTGTTCCTGGTGGTCGACACCGAGATCTGGCCGAACCTGCTGCGGGCCTGCCGGCGGCGCGGGGTGGGCGCCATGATCGTCAACGGCCGGTTGTCGGACCGCTCGTTCCGGCGCTATCGTCTCGCCCGCGGCTGCATGCGGCGGGTGCTGGCCGACGTCGGGCGCGTCTGCGCGCAGACGGAGGAATGGGCGCGGAGGTTCGTCGCCCTCGGGGCGGATCGCGGCCGCGTCACGGTCACCGGCAGCCTGAAGTTCGACGCCGCCGGCGGTCCGCCGGCCGGGTCACGGCGCGGCCCCGACGCCGGCGACCCCCTGCGCGCCGCGTTCGACTTCGCCCGGTCCCGGCCGGTCCTGATCGCGGCGAGCACGCTGCGGGGAGAAGAGGAGCCGGTGCTGCGCGCATTCGGCCGCGTGAGGCGGACGGCGCCCGGCGCGCTGCTGGTGATCGCGCCCCGCCATCCCGAGCGGTTCGAAGAGGCGCGGTCCGCCGCCGGGCGCGCGTTCGGCCGCGTGCGGATGCGGAGCGACCTCGAGCCGGGCCGCGACCCCGGCGCCGACGTGGTGATCCTGAACACGCTGGGCGAGCTGGGGCGGCTGTTCGACGCCGCGTCGGTCGTCTTCGTGGGCGGGAGCCTGGTCTCCGCCGGCGGCCACAACCTGATCGAGCCGGCCGCCTTCGGCCGCGCGATCGTCGTCGGTCCCCACATGGAGAACTTCGCCGACGTGGCGCGCGAGTTCGTCGCGCGCGGCGCGGCGGTCCAGGTGCGCGGCGCGGAGGAGCTGGAGGAGACGCTGGCCGACCTGATGCGGGACGGCGCGCGGCGGGCGCGACTCGGGGCCGCGGCCCGCGCCCTCGTCGATGCGAACCGCGGCGCGGCGCGGCGCACCCTCGCCGCCGCGGCGGAGCTGCTGCCCGTCGCGGGCATGCGCGAGACGCCGGCGCGCGAGCCGCGCGGCGAGGAGGCCCCGGCATGCTGAGCGCGCTCTACGCCATGCGCCGGCGCCGGCGCCCCGATCGCGAGGAGGCCCCGGCATGCTGAGCGCGCTCTACGCCATGCGCCGGCGCCGGCGCCCCGATCGCGAGGAGGCCCCGGCATGCTGAGCGCGCTCTACGCCATGCGCCGGCGCCGGCGCCCCGATCGCGAGGAGGCCCCGGCATGCTGAGCACGCTCTACACCATAACGCCGGTGCCGGCGCCCCGATCGCGAGGGGGCCCCGGCATGCTGAGCGCGCTCTACGCCATGCGCCGGCGCAGGCGCCCCGATCGCGAGGAAACCCCGGCATGCTGAGCGCGCTCTACGCTGGCGCCGCGGCGTGGCGCCGGCGCTGGTACGCGCGGCGCCCGGCGGCGCGCCGCCGGCTGTCGCGGCCGGTCGTCAGCGTCGGCGCGCTGGCCGCGGGCGGGAGCGGCAAGACGCCGGTGGCCGCCCTCGTCGCCGAGCTGCTGCGCGACGCGGGCGAGCGTCCGGCCGTTCTGAGCCGCGGCTACGGGCGGCGGATGCGCGCCTGCCGCGTCGTCGTGGCGCGCGACCCCGACGGGGTGCGGGCGGGCGTCGAAACCGCCGGCGACGAGCCGCGCATGCTCGCCGAGCGCCTGGACGGCGTGTCGGTGGTGGTCGCCCGCGACCGCTACCTGGCGGGCCGCCTCGCCGAGACGCGGCTCGGCGCCACCGTGCACGTGCTCGACGACGGCTTCCAGCACCTGCGGCTCGCCCGCGACGTCGAACTCGTGCTCCTGCGGGCGGACGACCTGGAGCAGCCGACGTTTCCCGCCGGGCGCCTGCGCGAGCGGCCTTCGACCGCCCGGCTGGCGCATGCCCTCGTCGTCGAGGCGGCCGACGCGGAGACGGCCGCCGCCGTCGCCGGCCGTCTCCGCGCGGCCACCTGGTTCGCGCTGCGCCGGTCGCTCGGCGTCCCCCGCCCGGTGGCGGGCTCGCGCCCGGTGGCGGGGACGGCGGCGGTGGGCGCCGGCGCGCCGCGGGCCGCCGCCTGCGCGCCGCGGCGGAACCCGCGCCCGGAGGACGAGGGTATCCTTGTTCGGGCGCCGGACGCCGGGCCGCCGGGCGCCGGCGGGGGCGCGCCCGCGGCCCCGCCGGAGGAAGCCCGGGCCGCGAGTCCGGCGCCGTTGCTCGGGCAGCCGGCGAGTTCGGTCCGGGCGGTCCCGCCGGAGGAGGCCCGGGCCGCGGGTCCGGTGCTGGCGGTGGCCGGCGTCGCCGCGCCCGAGCGCTTCCGGGCCGCGCTGGGGCAGGCCGGATTCCGGATCGCCGGCGCGCTCGCGTTCGCGGACCACCATCGTTTCACGCCGGCCGACGTGCGCCGGATCGCGGCGCGGACCGCCGCTTGCGGCGCCCGCCTGGTGCTGACCACCGAGAAGGACGCCGTGCGCCTCGCCCCGCTCGCGCCGTTCGACTTCGCCCTCGCCGCCGTGCCCCTGCGCGTGGCGGTCGAGCCGGCCGACCGCTTCCGGGCGTGGCTGATCGAGCGCGTCGCCGCCGCGGCGGGGGAGCGCCGGTGAGCGTCTCCGTCCGGCACCGCCTGGAGTACGCGGCGGTGCTGGCGATCCGGGCGCTGGCGCGGACGCTGCCGCGGCGGGCCGGCCTGGCCGCCGGCGGGCTGCTCGGGGCGCTCTTCCATCGTCTCCACGGGTCCCGCCGCGAGCTGGCCGCGGCCAACCTGCGGGCCGCGTTCCCGGAGCGAACCGAGATGGAGCGCCGGACCATTCTCCGCGCCGCCTTCGCGCAGATCGGCCGCCACGTCGTCGACCTCCTCCGTTTCGACGCGCTGAGCCTGGAGCAGATGCTGCCGCTGGTCGAGATCGAGGGCGAAGAGCACGTCCGGCGCGCGACGGCCCGCGGCCGCGGCGTCATGTACTTCGCCGGCCACTTCGGAAGCTGGGAGCTGCAGATCATGGTGCACGCGCTGCGCTTTCAGCCCATCGTCATGGTTGCGCGGACGCTGGACAATCCGCTGCTCGAACGGCTCGTCGAGCGGATCCGCACCCGCGTCGGCACGCGCGTCCTGGCGCGGCGGGGGGCGCTGCGCGCGCTGCTCCGCGAGCTGCGGCGCGGCGGCTCGGTCGGCATGATGATCGACCAGCACATCCAGGACCGCAGCGCCGTCGCGGTCGACTTCTTCGGGCGGCCCGCCTCGACCACCTCCGCCGTCGCGTCGCTCGCGCTGCGCACCGGGGCGGCCGTCATTCCGGTCTTCGCCCTCCCGCTGCCGGGCAACCGCTACCGGCTGATCTACGAAGCGCCGATCCAGCCGCCGGAAGCGGACGATTCCGACGCCGTTCGCGCCTACACGCAGCGCTGCACCGATCTGCTGGAGCGCTACGTCCGGCGCGACCCGCACCTCTGGCTGTGGATGCATCGCCGCTGGCGGTCCCCGGCGTCCGCGCCCGCGCCCGCCCCCGAGGCCGCGGCGGCGATGCGATAGAATCCGGGCGCCCTATCGTGAGTCCCCCGCCAGGTGCGCCGCCGCAACGCCGTCAGGCCGGCCTCCGGCCCCGGCTGATCGGCCTCGCCGAGCGGTTCGCCGGCCGGCGGATCGCGGTCGTCGGCGACGTGATCGCCGACGAATTCCTCTACGGCGACCCCGCGCGGATCTCGCGCGAGGCGCCGGTCCTCATCCTCGAGCACGACCGCACCGTCGTCGTGCCCGGCGGCGCGGGCAACGCCGCCCGCAACGCGGGCGCCCTCGGCGGCGACGTCCGGATCGCCGGCCTCGTCGGTCCCGGCGACCGCGAGTTGATGGACGGGTTGCGGGCGCGGGTCGACACCTCGCACGTGTTGCGCCCGGAGGGCTATCGGGCGCCTGTCAAGACCCGCGTCCTCGCCGGCGGGCTGCATACGGCGCGCCAGCAGGTCGTGCGGGTCGATCGCGGGCCGGCCGGGGACCCGGCCGCGTCGGCCGCCGCCTTCGAACGGGCCGCCCTCGACGCGCTGGCGGACTGCGACGCGGCGCTGGTGTCCGACTACGGATACGGGCTCGTGACGCCGGAGCTGTTCGTCCGGCTCCGCGAGCGGCTCGCGCCGGCCGGCAGCCGGCCGCCCGTCCCGCTCCTGGTCGATTCACGCCACAATCTCGCCGGCTTCCGCGGCTGCACCGCCTGCACCCCGAACGAATCGGAAGCCGAGCAGGTGCTGGGCGGGCCGCTCGGCGACGAGCCCGCGCGCCTCGAGCGCGCCGGGCGGGCGCTGCTGCGGCGCACCGGCGCCGGCGGCGTGGTGCTGACCCGCGGCAGCCGCGGGATGGCGGTCTTCGCTCCCGGCCGGCCGACGGATCACGTTCCGATCTTCGGATCCGACGAGGTGACCGACGTGACCGGGGCGGGCGACACCGTCATCGCCGCGCTCGCGCTGGGGCTCGCGGCCGGCGCGTCGCTCTGCGAGGCGGCGCGGCTCGCCAACTACGCGGGCGGCCTCGTCGTCAGGAAGCGGGGCACCGCCACCGTCACCCGCGCCGAGCTGGTCCGGGCGATCCGGACCGACGGGGAGCGCGGGGCGGAGGACTGAACCGCCGTGGGGACAAGCCGAACGACCGCCGGGTGCTTCGCGGGTGATTCCGCGGATCGCGGGGCGGAGGACTGACCGGCGTGGGGATGGTCGTCTCGCACGCGCGGGCGGCGGCGCTGATCGCGGCGGACCGGGCCGCCGGGCGCAGCGTGGCGCTGGCCAACGGATGCTTCGACCTGCTGCACGTGGGGCACGTCCGCTACCTGCGCGGCGCCGCGGCGGAAGCTGACCGCCTGCTCGTCGCCGTCAACGCCGACCGCTCGGTGGCGGCGCTCAAGGGCGCCGGCCGGCCGCTGCAGGCCGCCGCGGAGCGGGCGGAGATCGTGGCGGCGCTCGAGATGGTCGATTACGTGGTGATCTTCGAGGAGGCGACGGCCGCCGGCCTGCTCGGCCGGCTGCGTCCCGACGTCCACTGCAAGGGGACCGACTACACCGCCGACACGGTGCCGGAGCGTGCGGTGGTGCGCGCCTACGGCGGGCGGACAGCCATCGTCGGGGATCCGAAGGAGCACTCGACGCGCGGCCTGCTGCGGCGCATCGCCGCCGCGCGGCCCGGGTGAGCCCCGTGGGCGCCCCGGATCGACCGCATGGCGCGGGAACTGCTCCCGGAAGCGCTGCTGAATCGCCTGGATGATCCGATGCGGGTCCTCGTCCCACGCCGCCACACGGATCCGGGCGCCGGTCGACGTGCCGTACGGATCGGATGAACCGATGCGGATCCTCGTCCCACGCCGCGGCGGAGATCCAGGCGCCGGTCGACGTGCCGCGCGGCCCGGGTGATCCGATGCGGGTCCTCATCGTCCGGCTCGGCGCCCTCGGCGACGTCGTCCACACGCTTCCGGTCGCCGCCGCCCTCGGCCGCCGGTTCCCGGACGCCGCCGTCGACTGGGTGGTCGGCGAGCGTTGCGCCGGGCTGCTGGAGCTGGTGCCGGGCCTCGACCGCCGCATCGTGCTGCGTACCCGCGGCCGGCCGGTTCTCGCCGCCTGGACGGCGCTCCGCCGCGCCCTCCGGGAGGTCGCCTACGACGTCGCCCTGGACGTGCAGGGGCTCGGCAAGTCGGCCCTGGCGGCGCGGCTCAGCGGCGCGCGCCGCGTCGTCGGCTTCCGCGCGCCGTTCCTGCGCGAGGGCTGGGCGCGCTGGCTCTACACCGAGACCGCCGATCCGGGCCGCCCGCGGCACGTCGTCGAGCGCAACCTGGGCATCCTCGGCGCCCTGGGGGTGACCGGCTGCGACTGGTCCTTCCCGCTCCGGGTGGGCGCGGCGCCCGCGGTCGAAGCCGGGCGGCTGCGTCCCGGCCGGCCGGCCGGCGGCTGCGTCCTGATCAACCCCAACGCCGCGTGGCGCACCAAGCGCTGGCCGCCGGCGCGGTACGGGGCGGTCGCCGCGCACGTCGCCCGCGCGCACGGCCGGCCGTGCGTGGTGCTCCGGGGGCCGGGCGACGAGGCGCGCGCCGCGGCGGTGGTGGCGGCCTCCGGCGGCGCCGCGGCGCTGGCGCCCCCGACCGGCCTCGCCGAGCTGGCCGCGCTGCTGCGGGCCGGCGCGCTGCTGGTGTCGGGAGACACGGGTCCCCTGCATCTGGCCGCGGCGCTCGGAACCCCGGTGGTCGGTCTGTACGGGCCGAGCGATCCGGCCCGCAACGGGCCGTGGTCGCCGGACGACGAGATCGTCTCGGTGTTTCCCGACTGCGCCTGCGCCGCGCGGCGGGTCCGGTCCGGGCGCGAGGTCCCCATGGTGCGCCGCTGCCGCGCGCGGACCGGCTGCCTCGACGCGATCGCCGTCGAGCAGATCTGCGCCGCCGTCGACCGGCGCCTGCGGCGCAACGGTTCCCGGGATACGAGACAAGGGGTGGACCAGCGCGCGCGTGTCGCCGTCGACCGGCGCCCGCGGCGCAACGGTTCCGAAGATGCTTGACCTCGACGCCAGTCCCTTTCTCCGCTTCCTGTTCCACGTGGCGCGCCGCCGCGTGATCGCCGGCTTCGCCGTCGCGGTGGTGGCGTTCGCCGGCGCCCGCCCGTCGTGGCGCTCGCTCGCCGCCGGCGTCCCGATCGCGCTGGCGGGGGAGGTCCTGCGGATCTGGGCGGCCGGCCACCTCGTCAAGGGCCGGGAAGTGACGGCGTCGGGTCCCTACCGACTGCTGCGCCACCCCCTGTACGCCGGGTCGGTCCTCATCGGCGCCGGCTTCTCGGTGGCGGCCGCCTCGCCGCTGGTGGCGGGCGTCGTGCTCGGGTACCTCGCCGTCATGACGGCGGCGGCGATCCGCCTCGAAGAGGCGACCCTGCTGGCGGACTTCGGCGACACCTACCGGCGCTACGCGGCGGGCGAGCTGACGCCGCCGCCGCGCCGGTTCAGCCCGCGGCGCGCGTTCGGCAACGGCGAGCACCTGGCGCTGCTCGGGCTCGCCGGCTCGGTGCTGCTGCTGGGCGCGAAGGCGTGGCTGGCGGCGCGGCCCTGAACGGCGTCCCGCGCACCGGCCGTCCTGCGCGCCGCCGGTCGCGGCGTTCCCCGGGCGTCCGGGCGCAGCCGGCGTGGCTGGCGGGGCGGCTTGCAGCGTTCGTCACGTTTCGCGCTATAGTCCGAACCTGCCGTTGCCGCTGGCGGGCGCCGAGCCGTGCGGCGCGCAGCGGGCCATCGTCACCGGCGCGCTATAGTCCGAACCTGCCGTCGCCGCCGGCGGGCGCCCCGCGTGAGGATGGCCTGCTCGTCGAGTCCGCCGTCGACGGTCCGAGCCGTCGCCGCCGGTGGCGCCGGGGCGGTTAGCTCAGGGGTAGAGCGCCGGTCTTACACACCGGTCGTCACAGGTTCGAATCCTGTACCGCCCACCACCCCCCGGTGCGTCGCGTTCCGGCAGACGGCGGCGCCGGCGCGTGGCAGACCCGCCCGGGCCCGCCCACCAGCCCCCGGCGGCGCGTTCCGGCCCGGCCTCCCGGAACCCGCGGACCGTGTCCCGGGGGAAGCGCCGGTCTTACACACCGGTCGTCACAGGTTCGAATCCTGTACCGCCCACCACCCCCCGGCGCGGTGCGTTCCGTCCGGCCCGTACCCGGAATCCGAATACCGTGCCCCGGGGAACGTCCGGAATGCGGTATACTCTTGTTTCAGCGCGCCGGTCGCGCACCGACCTTGCGGGGTCGTAGTTCAGTTGGTTAGAACGCCGGCCTGTCACGCCGGAGGTCGCGAGTTCGAGTCTCGTCGGCCCCGCCATTCCCTGCGCCGTTTCTCCGGCCGTAGCGCCTTGCCGGGCGCGCGGTCTTCGGCCCGGCCACCGCACCGGCCGGGTTGCCGTTGCACCGAGCTCTCCGCACCGGCCGGGCTACCGCGCCGGGCCGCCGCCGTGCAGTTCGACGGCGCCGACCGCCACGCCCAGCCACCGCCGGCGCCTGGCCGGCGCCTGGTGCACGTTGCTCAGCAGCTCGATCTCGATGGTGGACGAGTCCAGCCGGCACCCGTCGAGCGCGAGCGTTTCGGCCCAGCGTCCGAAGACGAGGCCGTCGAACAGCGTGCAGCCGTTGGCGGCGATCCGCAGTTGCTTCTGCGGGCCGGTCGTCAGGATGCGGACGGCCAGCGCGGACGGCGGGAACCGCGGGTCGATGGGCGCCGACAGCCGCGCCTCGCCGGTCGTCCAGCGCAGGTCGCCCTGCGCGGTCGACTCGGTGGGCAGGAAGCCGGCCGCGGTGACGTCGTGGAGCGCCGCCGCCGTCTCCGGCACGAGGTTGATCGGCCGCTGCGGGCTCCCGATCAGCGGCGCCTCGCGCAGCACCGGCGCGCCGTCCGGGCCGTCGCCGACCGCGAAGACCGCAACGTGGTTGACGCCCGGCGCGAGCCGGTCCGGATCGACGAACGCTTCCCACGGCGCCGCGTGTCCGAAGGCGGGAAAGGAATAGGGGCGGGTGACCGCCGCCACCACGCCGTTGACCGCCACCGCCAGCGTCGGCAGCGCCGTCCCGGCGGAGCCCGGGACGATCCCGCCGCCGAGGGTCGCCGGCACGAAGTACGCATCCGGGTCGACGTCGCGCAGGCGGGCGAGGCCGTCGACGGCGACGTCGAATCCGGCCGGCTCTTCCGACCGCAGGCCGGCGACCGGGGCGCCCACCAGACCGTCGTAGCGGCCGAGACGGGGCTTCGTCGGATCTCCCGCTTCGAACCGCGCGAGCTTGTGCGCGACGCCTTCCGCGATCGCGCCGGCGAGATCGGGAGGGCCGCGCAGCCGGCTGCGCCCCCCGTGCAGGAACATCGTCTTCCCGGGCCGGGGCGCGCGGTCCGCGGAGAAGACGCTCCGGCCGTCGGTCTCCCACGGCAGCCGGACTCCGATCTCGGCGGCGAGGGTCGGCAGCACGTCGATGGTCTCGACGTTCGCGGTCGAGACGTCTCCCTGCCGCTGGCCGGGACGCTTGACGAACAGCGGCACCGCCGCCACGTCGGCGAACGTCTCGGCGACCGGCATCCGGAACTCGAAGCCGGGCCGCAGGCTGGCGCCGTGGTCCGCGGTCACGACGACGAGCGCGTCGTCCCAGAGCCCGGCCGCGCGCAGCCGTTCGAGCAGCGCGCCGAGCAGGGTGTCGGCGTGCTGCACCTGGAGCAGATGCCGCTGGTAGTCGAGCGTGACCGCCCAGGCGTCGTCGCGCCAGCGGTCCCGTACCGCCCCGGCGAGGGAGCGGCGCAACGTGTGCCGCTGTCCGGTCGGCAGGTGGACCCACGGCTCGTGCGGCAGCAGCGCGTGCAGGAAGTGGAGCGGCGGGCGGGCGTCGCGCGGGTCGGGGGCGATCGCGGCGATGAAGTCGCCGACCGCCGCGCCGCGGTCCCGCTCCCGCTGGCGTCGCCAGCGGCCCGGCAGCGTATCGTCGTCCGCGAAGTCCCGCCAGCTTCCCGTCACCGGCGGCAGCCGCGCGGCGACGTCGTCGGGCAGCACCGCCTGCAGATAGACGACCGTCAGGTCGCTCAGCACCCCCGCGAGCCAGGCGCCGATCCCGGGCCGGTCGGACGCGCACAGCGACGCCGGACACAGTCCGGTCAGCGGCTCCCGCACGTGGAGGCGGTAGTGCGATCCGAGCAGCGTGAACAGGTTCGCGGGGTGGCCGTCCGCCGTCGGCAGCCGTCCGGGGACCGGATAGTTGCCGGTGACGACGGCGGGCAGGGCGATCTCCGTCCAGCCCCCCACCGCGCTCGCATTGCGGAACCAGCTCGACTCGTCGGCCAGCGCGGCGAAGCCGGGATACAGCCGGCGGTCGATTCCGCCTTCGCCGTCCAGCAGCGAGACCAGCGGCAACTGGTCGAACACGGCGACGACCACCGGCGGCGGATCGTCGAAGACGACGCCGCGGACCGCGCCGGCCCCGTCGCGCGGCGCCGACAGCAGCGGCGCGATCGCCGGCTGCGCCAGAAAGACCGCCGGCGTCACCAGCGCCGCCGGCGAAAGGAACGTGGCGAACAGGCGGACGGCCGGCGAGAGGACGTAGCCCGCCCCCGCCAGGGCGCCGCACGCCGCCGCGGTTCCGAACGACGCCTCCGCGCCCCAGCCGGCGGCCTGCCTGCCGGCGGCCAGCGCGACCGCCGCCGCCAGAACGCCCACCGCGGCGGCGGCGGCCGCCGCGTGCGGCCGGGGGCCGAGGCGGCGGCCGAGGCGAATCGCCGCCAGGCAGCACGCGGGCCCGGCCAGACCGAGCACCGCCACCAGTCCCAGCAGGTCGCCCGGCCGGGTGTCGTGGGCCACGAAGAACTCGGGGCTCCGGCTCAGGAGGTCGAAGAGCGGCTGGGCGACCGCCACGGCCCACAGGCCGGCGACGTGCAGCGCTTCCAGCCCCCCGGATTGCCGGTGCAGGGCGGCGGAACGGGCCGCGGCCCCTGGCCGGGGCGCGTGCCGCCCTGGAGCGGTACCACGCCATTGCCGGTGCAGGGCGGCGGAACGGGCCGCGGCCCGGCGGGGGCGGAGCGCGCCGAAGACCGTCCGCCAGGCGCCCGCGTCAGGTCTGCGCATCGGCTTGCGGCCGGCAGTGGTACAGGGTCCGCGCGCCGCCGGCCAGTTCCGCGCGCGCCGCCACCGCGAAGCGCCGCGCCAGCGCGGTCTCGGCCGCCGCGCGCGAGTAGTCGAACGACTGCGCCTCCCGGTGGCGCAGCAGACGCTCCACCATCGGGTCGCCGCGGTCGGCGAACTCCAGGATCACGTCGGCGCCGAACTCCGCCAGCCAGTCGACGAAGTCGGCGAGCGGCACGTTGCGGCCGATGACCAGATGGTGCGCCAGGGCCAGGCAGAGGAGCAGCCCGGGCGCGCCGCGCTGGTCCAGCGGCCGGCGTTCCGCGCCGCGCCAGCCCAGGCCGGGCGACGGGTCCGCGACGTCGGCCACGAGCGGGAGGATGGTCGTCCGTCCCTCGTCCCGCAGGGCGCGGTAGAGCCGGTCGACGACGACGTGGTCGGCGTCCAGGGCGAGGACGTACTCCGCGTGGCCGGCCGCCAGCCGCGAGTACGTCCCGGTGTTGCAGCCGACGTCCCAGACGAGGGACCAGCGCCGCGACTCGAGCACCCGGGCCACGAAGGCCGCCTTGCGCTCGAGGTCCGCGTCCTCGTAGCCGTGCTCGCGCGCGTACTCCGACCAGGTGGAGCGCGCCGGCGCCCAGCGCAGTTTCTCGACCGTCCGGCGCAGGCGGGCGACGTTGTTGCGGATCAGCGCGGCGCCGAAGCCGGCCGCGCGCAGCTCCGCCCTGACGTCGCCGTCCGCGTCCTCGTAGCGGGCCTGCGCCTGCGCCTGCAGGCACACGTGGGCCAGCACGCCGGGCCGCAGGCGGTCGCGGGCCGACAGCAGCGAGCGGCACTCCGCGGCCGTGATGCCGTCGAGGCGGCCGCGCAGCCAGGGATGGAACGGCACGTTGCGGTAGGCCTGCAGAAACAGCGGGTACAGGAACGTCTCGCAGAACTGGCGGTAGCCGGCCCACGGAGCCCCCGGTTCGTACGCGGTGAACGAGCCGAGGTCGATGAACGTGGGACGCGTCCCGAGCCACTGGACGTTGAACGGGGTCGCGTCCTTCAGCGTCATCTCCTCGCCGAGCGCCGCCAGCGTGACGTCGAGCTGCAGCAGCGCCGCGTCCCGCAGCATGCCGAAGGACCACTCGTACGGATACGAGACCACCGGAATGCGCGCATGCTCCAGCACCGCCGCCCACCGCGGGGCCAGCGCGGGGAGATCTTCGCGGCCGGTCACCTCCCGCGTGCCGATCAGGCGGCCCTGCCCGGTCAGCCCGCCGTAGAAGCGGGCGCCCGACAACCGCCGCCAGTCGGCCGCGGCGCGTGCGGTGAGGGCGCGGAACACCGCGCCGCCGTGATGGAACACCCGGGTGTCGGGGTCCCGGAACGATCCGGGCTCGAAGCGTAGCGGCCCGCTCGGCGCCACCATCAGCCTGTGTCATGCCGCGTCGCGGTCACGGCGGCCGGCCAGGAATCCGTCGGGTGACCCTTCCAGTCTCGCCGTTCGGTCGGCCATCTCTCGCATCGTTTCGTCGAAGCGCTTGTTCGTTTCGTCGAGGCGCCTGCTCATGTCGTCGAAGCGCCTGTTCGTCTCGTCGAAGCGCCGGTGCCTGCCGGGTCGATCGGTTTGCGTCCGAACCGCGCCGCCAGGCGATGCCAGCACAGTTTGGCCGCGACGCCGATCGCCGCGAACCCGCCCAGGAGGATCTGCAGCAGCATGCTGCCGCTGCCCGGATCCAGGTAGGCGTGGACAGGCTGTTCCATGGCGGCGAGGCCGGCCGCGGCGAGCGCCGCGAAGGAGAACGTGTTCTTCATTTCAGGCACCTCGACGGGACGTGTGACTGTTCCGCAACGGACGCGCGACCGATAGTTTACTTTGGCGGCCGGTCCGCCGGGAGCCCGCGAGTACGCGCGCGTGCTCCCGGCGCGATCGCATCCGCCTTGCGCCGGCACTCCGACAGGCGCGAAGACGCGCGCGGGCGGCCGGAGCCGGAACGCCCGCCGGCCGCGCCGCCGATGAGACCCGCGATCTTCCTCGACCGGGACGGGACGCTGAACGAGGACGTCGGCTACCTCGACCGCCTGGAGCGGCTGGCGCTGTTCCCGTGGAGTCTCGACGCGATCCGCCTGCTGCGCCGCGCCGGGTACGCCGTGGTGGTGATCACCAACCAGGGGGGCGTGGCGCGCGGCTTCGTGGCGGAGGCCTTCGTCGACGAGGTCCGGCGGGTCATCGGCCGCCGCCTGGCCGCCATCGGCGAGCGTCTCGACGGGCACTATCACTGTCCGCACGAGCCCGATGCGCCGGTCGCGGCGTATCGCCGGGAGTGCGACTGCCGCAAGCCGCGGCCTGGCCTGGTTCACCGCGCGGCCCGGGAGCTCGGCCTCGACCTCCCGCGCTCGGTCGTCGTCGGCGACAAGTGGAGCGACGTGGCGCTGGCGCGTGCGGCGGGGACGCGCGCCGTGCTCGTGCGGACCGGCTACGGGCGGAGCCAGGAGCAGGCGCCGCCGCCGGACCTGCGGGCCGACGCGGTCGCCGACACGCTGCTGGACGCGGCGAGCTGGATCCTGCGGCGCCCGCCGGCCGGCCGCGCGTGACGCGCCGGCGGCGGCCACCCCGGCCGGGCGTTTTCCCGGCGCGTGCGCCGCGGGCCGGGATGGCCGCCGCCGGCGCGCGCCTTGCGCCGCTGCCGCGGGCGTTTCCCGGCGCGTGCGCCGCGGCCGGTCCGGAGGGCCGACGCCCGGGATCCCGGTGACGGCGTTTCCTGCGCGCGGCGGCCCCGGAAGCGCCGTGCTACGATGCCGGAACGGCATGCCGTTCCACGAAATCGTCGGGCATCGAGGCATGATCGCGCGCATCTCGCGCGCCGTCGCGCGGGATTCGCTGCCCCCCGCCGTGCTGCTGACCGGCCCCGGCGGGGTCGGCAAGCGGCAGGTCGCCACCGCCATCGCCCAGGCGTTCAACTGCGGCGCCCCCCGGCGCGGCGCGTCCGATCCGGCCGTCGACGCCTGCGGAAGCTGCTCCGCCTGCCGGCGCATCGCCCGCGGCGCCTACCCGGACGTGCTGGCCGTCGAAGCGGGCGAAAGCGGATCGATCACGATCGACCAGGTGCGCGCGGCGATCGGGCAGGTGGGCTACCGTCCGTTCGAGGGACGCCGCCGGGTGATCATCGTCGACGACGCCGATCTGCTCGTGCCGCCGGCGCAGAACGCGTTGCTGAAGACGCTGGAGGAGCCGCCCGGCCGCTCGCAGTTCCTGCTGGTGACCGCCCGGCCCGACGTGCTGCTGGACACGGTCCGGTCGCGCTGCCCCCGGTTGCGGCTGGGCCACCTGCGCGTCGAAGAGATCGCCGGGATCCTGACGCGGCGCGGGATCGAGGAGCGGGTCGCCCGGCCGGCCGCCGCGTCGTCCGGCGGCAGCGTCGGCCGCGCCCTGCGGATGGCGCAGCGCGACCAGGAGGGGACCCGCGAGGCGGCCCTCGGCCTGCTGCGGTCGGTCGCGGCGGCGCGCGACGCGCGGGCGCGGCTGGCGGGCGCGAAGGACTTCGCGGCGGGCCGGGGCTCGAAGCGCGCCCCGGCCGCGAACCGGCAGGAGCTGCGCGAGCGGCTGCGGGCGCTGGCGTCGCTGCTCCGCGACGCCGCGGTGGTCTCGGCCGATGCCGGGGCGCCGCTCGCCAACGCCGATCTGGACGCCCCGCTCCGCGAGCTGGCCGCCGCCTGGGGGGGCGCGCGCGGCCCGCGGGCGTTCGCGGCGGTCGTCGAGGCGCTCGACGCGGTGGATCGGAACGCGAGCCCGAAGGTGGTGGCCGACCGGGTGGCGTGCCGGTTGTAAGGAGGCGAGCATGAGTACCCCGGCGGCGCCCTTCGTCAGCGTCAAGTTCGATCCGGTGGGGCGGGTCCGGCGTTTCCTCCTCGAAGGGGTCGAGTTCGAGCCGCCGCTCCGGCCGGGCGACGAGGTGGTCGTCGCGCGGGGCGAGCAGCGCGCCTACGCCACCGTCGCCCCGACCGTTCCGCAGACGGCCGGGCGGGTGGCCCCGTCCGCGAAGTCGGCCGACCGGGTGATCCGGCGGGCGACGCCGGGGGACGCGGCGGCGCGGGCCGAGCACCGCCGCCGCGAGCGCGACGCGTACCGCATCTGCGCCCTCAAGATCAGCGAGCGCCGCCTGCCGATGAAACTCGTGCGGGCCGAACAGCAATTGGACCGCCCGCACCTCGCGTTCTTCTTCACGGCCGAGGGGCGGGTCGACTTCCGCGACCTGGTCCGGGATCTGGCGGCCGAGTTCCGCTGCCGGATCGAGATGCGGCAGATCGGCGCGCGGGACGAGGCGAAGCTGCTCGGCGGGTACGGCTCGTGCGGGCGCCCGCTCTGCTGCACGACGTGGCTGCGGGGCTTCGAGCCGATCTCCATCAAGATGGCCAAGCGCCAGAACCTCAGCCTCAGCCCGTCGCGGCTTTCCGGCCTGTGCGGGCGGCTCAAGTGCTGCCTGCGCTACGAGCTGCCGAACGCGGCGGGCGAGCAGTTCGCCGGCTGCGCGCACGAAGGCTCGTGCAGCCGCACCGGCGCGTGCGGGGGCGGCAGCCGCGGCGGTTGCGGCTCGGGCGGCTGCGGCGGTTGCGGCGGCGCATGAGCGCCGTCCCGCCGGCCCGCGGAGCGCTGCCCCGCGTCGGCGTCACCGCCGGCGACCCGGCCGGCATCGGCCCGGAGGTGGCCCGCCGCGCGGCGGACGATCCGTCGGTGCGGCAGGTCTGCGAGCCGGTGCTTTACGAACCGCGCGCCGCCGGCGCCTTCCGGCCGGGGGTGGTCTCCGCGTCCGCCGGCCGGGCGGCGTACGAGGCGGTCGCCCGCGCCGCCCGCGACGCGCTGGCGGGCCGCATCGACGCCGTGGCCACGGCGCCGATCAGCAAGCTCGCGTGGGCGCGGGCCGGGCTCCGCTGGCGGGGGCACACCGAACTGCTGGCCGAGCTGACGGGGGCCGGCGAGGTGCGGATGATGTTCCACGCCGAGCGGCTCTCGGTGGTGCTGGCGACCGTGCACGTGCCGCTGTCCGACGTGCCGGGGCTGCTGACGCGCGGCCGGCTGGAGACGACCATCGCCCTGGCGCACGCCGAGCTTCCGCGCTTCGGGGCGGCGCGGCCGCGGCTGGCCCTGGCCGGCCTGAATCCGCACGCCGGCGAGGACGGCCTGATCGGCGGAGAGGAGCGGAAGGTGTTCGCGCCGGCGGTCGCAAGCTGCCGCTCCCGCGGCATCGACGTCAGCGGGCCGATTCCGGCCGACGCGGTGTTCCGCCGCGCCGCCGCCGGCGAGTTCGACGCGGTGGTCGCCTGCTACCATGATCAGGGCCTCGTGCCGGTGAAGCTGATCGCCTTCGGGAAGGCCGTCAACGTCACCCTGGGCCTGCCGATCGTGCGCACCTCGGTGGACCACGGCACCGGTTTCGACATCGCCGGACAGGGGGTCGCCGACCCGTCGGCGATGGTCGCCGCCGTCCGGCTCGCCGCGCGGCTCGCCGCGTCCGGGGCCGTCCGGCGGGAGCCGCCGTCCGGCGCCAGCGGGAAACAGCCCCGATGCCAGCCAAGACGAGCGCCGGCGCCGCCTCCGGCGGCACGCACCTGATCGCCGACAACCGGAAGGCGCGGCACGACTACCACGTCTTCGACACCTACGAAGCGGGTATCGTCCTGCTCGGCACCGAGGTGAAGGCGATCCGCGAGGGGCGGGTCAGCCTGCGGGACGCCTACGGCCGGGTCGAGGCGGGCGAGGTGTTCCTGCACAACCTGCACGTCAGCCCCTACAGCCACCGGGGCTACGCCGAACACGAGCCGTTGCGGCGGCGCAAGCTGCTGCTGAACAAGCGGGAGATCCGCAAGCTGATCGGCAGGACGGTCGAGCGCGGATTCACCCTGGTGCCGGTCCGCATGTACTTCCGCAAGGGCCTCGTGAAGGTGACGGTGGGCGTCGCCAGGGGCAAGAAGGCCCACGACAAGCGGGAGACCATCAAGCGCCGCCAGATCGATCGCGAAACCCGAGCCCTGGTGAAGGAACGCTCCCGATGAAGGCGCTCGTCACCGGCGCCGGGGGGCAGCTCGGCCGGACGGTGGCGCGCGCGCTCGCGGACGGCTATGACGTCGTGCCGCTGACCCGCGCCGAGCTCGACGTCACCGGCGAGGCCGGGGTGCGCGCGGCGGTGGCCGGCCTGCGGCCCGGCGTGATCGTCAACTGCGCCGCGTACACCGCCGTCGACCGCGCGGAGGACGATCCGGCCACCGCGCTGGAAGTCAACGCGTTCGGCGTGCGGTCGCTGGCCCGGGCGGCGGCGGGGATCGACGCCACGCTGGTCCACTACGGGACCGACTTCGTCTTCGACGGCGTCGCGTCCGAGCCCTACGGCGAGGACGACGCGCCCAATCCGCAGAGCGTCTACGCGGCGTCGAAGCTGCTCGGTGAGTGGTTCGCACGGGGCGCGCGGCACTACGTGCTGCGCGTCGAGAGCCTGTTCGGCGGCGTCGCCCCGGCGCCGGGCGCGGGCGGCGGCCGCGGCGGCAGCAGCCTCGACCGCATCGCCGACGCCCTGCTCGAGGGGCGTGCGGTGCAGGCGTTCGTCGACCGCGTGGTCTCGCCCAGCTACGTCGACGACGTGGCCGCGGCCACCCTCGCGTTGCTGCGGGCGGCGCCGGCGCAGGGGCTGTACCACTGCGTCGGCTCGGGCCACGCCACCTGGTTCGAGGTGGCGACGGAACTGGCCGGGCGCCTCGGCGTGGCGCCGGCCGTGCGCGGCGTCACCCTGGAGGAGCGGAAGCTGCGCGCCCCGCGCCCCCGCTTCTGCGCCCTGTCGAACCGCAAGCTCGCCGCGGCCGGCGTCGAGATGCCGCACTGGCGCGACGCGGTGGCCCGCTACGCGCGGCTCCGGCGCGGTGCGGATTGACGCGCCTGCACCGCCGGCGGGACGCCGCGCAGCGCGAGGGCCGCTACGCGCGGCTCCGGCGCGGTGCGGATTGACGCGGGGACGCCTGCGCGCGGCGGCTCGCGCCGGCGCGGCTCGCGGTCGGAATCGTCCGCCGCGCTCGACGGCGGGCGTGCGCTACAGCGTTTCGTCGACCAGGTCCGCGACGCGCTCGGCGACGGCGAGCGAAGCGGTCAGGCCCGGCGAGTCGATTCCCGCGGCCTGCACGAGGCGCGGCTGGCGCCGGTCGCGCCGGATCAGGAAGTCCGAGAACGTCCGCCCGGCGGGCGCGGCGCGGGCGCGGATGCCGCTGCCGCCGGGGCGGAGCTGGTCCGGCCGGAGCGCGGGCAGGAGCCGCCGGGCGGCGGCGTGGAACCGGGCGAGCGGCTCGCGGTTCGATTCGTAGTCGTCCTTGCGCGTCTGGTAGCGGGCGGTGGGTCCCAGCATCACGCTGCCTTGGGTGGTGCGGGTCAGGTGCACTCCGAGCCCGTGCCCGCTCGGATCCGGGAGCGGGTAGACCGGGCCGTTCACCAGATGCCGCGCCGCCGGCGTCAGCTCCGCGTAATCGCCGCGGACCGGATGGATCGTGAAGGATTCGCCGCCGAGCGCGGCCGAGACCTCGTCGGCGCGCAGGCCCGCCGCGTTGACCACGGCGCGGGCGAGGATCGTCTCCCGCGCGGTCCGGAGCGCGATGCCGCCGGGACGGGCGGTCCCGGCCTCGAGGCCTGCGCCGGGCAGCAGGGCCACTTCGCGCGCGGCAGCCAACCGCGCGAGGGCGCGGACGTACGCCTCGGCCTCGACGACCCCGGTCGACGGCGACCAGATGGCCGCCGCCGCCTCGACGTGCGGCTCGCGCCGGCGGACGAAGGCGCGGTCGACCACCTCGAGGTCGGTCACGCCGTTGGCGTGTCCGCGCGCCGCCAGCGCTTCGAGCGCGCCGATCTCGCCGGCGTCGGCGGCGACGATCAGCTTGCCGCGGCGCAGGCAGGGCACCCCGTGCTCGCCGCAGAACGCGTACAGGCGTTCGCGGCCCTCGACGCAGAGGACCGCCTTCAGCGAGTCCCGCGGGTAGTAGATGCCGGCGTGGACGACGCCGCTGTTGCGGGTGCTGGCCTCCAGCCCGGGGCGCGGGAGGCGTTCGATCACGCACGCCGTACGGCCGCGGGCCGCCACCGCGCAGGCGGCGGCGAGCCCGATCACGCCGCCCCCCACGATCGCGGCGTCGATCGATTCCGGTGTCGGATCGGTCATACTCTCACGCCGTGACGGATCCGCTGCCGGACCGCCTGCGATCGAAGAGCGCCCGCGCCGGCGTGATCGGTCTCGGCTACGTCGGGCTGCCGCTGGCCGTCGCGTTCGCCCGGGCCGGCCTGCCGGTCGTCGGTTTCGACGTCGACGCGGAACGAACCGGCGCGGTGGCGCGGGGCGAATCGTACATCGGCGACGTGGCGTCCGCCGACGTCCGGGCGGCGGTCGAAGCGGGCGCGCTCTTGGCGACCACCGACTTCGGCGCGCTGGCGCGGGTCGACACCATCAACGTCTGCGTGCCGACGCCGTTGCGCAAGACCCGCGATCCCGATCTGTCGCACGTCGTGGCGGCGGTCGAGCGGGTGGCGGAGCACCTGCGTCCGGGACAGCTCGTCGTGCTGGAGTCGACCACCTACCCCGGCACCGTCGACGAGGTGGTCCGCCCGCGGCTCGAGGCGGGCGGTCTCCGCGCCGGCGCCGACTTCTTCCTGGCCTTCTCGCCCGAGCGGGTCGATCCCGGCAGCGCGGAGTGGTCCACGCGGAACATCCCGAAGGTGGTGGGCGGCGTCGACGCCCGGTCGCTGGAGGCGGCCGCCGCGCTCTACGGGATCGTCGTCGACACCGTCGTGCCGGTTTCGTCGGCGCGGGTGGCCGAGATGGTGAAGCTGCTGGAGAACACCTTCCGGGCGGTGAACATCGGACTGGCCAACGAGCTGGCCCTGATGTGCCGGGATCTCGGCGTGGACGTCTGGGAGGTGATCGCCGCCGCGAAGACCAAGCCGTTCGGGTTCATGCCGTTCTATCCCGGACCGGGGCTCGGCGGCCACTGCATTCCGATCGATCCGTTCTATCTGAGCTGGAAGGCGCGGCAGAGCGGCTTCGAGAGCCGCTTCATCGAGCTGGCCGGGCACGTCAACGCGGGCATGCCCCGCTACGTGGTCGAGCGGGTGGCCGAGGCGCTCAACAGCCGGTCGCGCGCCGTCCGGGGTTCGCGCGTGCACCTGTTCGGGATGGCCTACAAGCCGAACGTCAGCGACGTGCGGGAGTCGCCGGCGATCGACGTCGCCGAGCTCCTGCTGCGGCGCGGCGCCGTCGTGACCTACAGCGACCCGTTCGTGCCGGCGGTCCGCGCAGGAGCCGTGGAACTGGAGGCGGTCGCCGCGGAGCGGGCGCTTGGCGCGGGGATCGACTGCGCGGTGATCACCACCGATCATCGCGGCGTCGACTACCGGGAGGTCGCGCGCCGGTCGCCGGTCGTGGTCGACACCCGCAACGCGCTCGCCGGGATGGACGGGGAGCACGTCTTCCGGTTGTAGGTTGCGAAACCACGTGTCGAAGCGCAGCGCAGGGAAAACCTTGATCCTTCCGCTCGCCGCGCCGTTCCGGCGGTTTCGTCCCGCCGCGGACCGCCGCCTCGAGTACGGCGCGCTCGCGGTCGTGACGCTCGTCGGCTTCGTCCTGCGGTTGTCGTACCTCGACGTTTCCATGCACTGGGGCGAGGCGGTCATCGCGAGATGGACGCGGGACTGGCCGTTCCTGGACGTTGCGACGTACTACGGAAACGTCGGCAACCACCTCCTCCATACGCTGCTGGTGGATCTGTGCCACGCGCTCTTCGGGCCGTGGCCGTGGAGCGTCCGCCTCCCGGCCCTGCTTCCGGGCGTCGCGCTGATCCCGGCGACCTTCCTCGTCGCCTCGAAGCTGTTCTCGCGGGGGACGGCCCTCGTGGCGGCGGGGCTCGCCGCCGGGTCGCCGTACCTGGTGCACTACTCGATCAACTCGCGCGGCTACATGCTCCAGAGCCTGTTGATCCTGTTGCTGACGTGGCTGCTGATACGGGTTGCCGAGTCCCCGTCGCGGCGCGCCGTGCTCGCCGCCGGGGTGGTGGGAGCGCTTGCCCTCCACACCCTGCCGACCACGATCTACGTGCTCCCCGGTCTCTACGCCGGCGCGGCGCTGTGGTCGCAAGGGGGTGCGAACCCGTTTCGCCGGTGGGATGCCGGCGGCGCCGGGAGGCTCCTCGCGGCGCTGTTCGTCACCGGGTCGCTGGCGCTGGTGCTGTACCTGCCGGTGTTGCTGACGAACGAGTGGGAGGCGATGACGACCCAAAGCGTCCTCCGGCCGCGGTCGTTCTCCGGGACCTGGCGGTATATCGTGGAACGGTTCGTCGAGTCCGCGGGGCACTGGACCTGGGGCCTCCCGTTCCCGGCGCCGGCGCTGTGCGCTCTGGCCGCCGGGGCCGGCCTGCTCGCCGCCGTCCGGCGGCGCGCTTCGTCGGCGCTGCTCGTGTTGCTCGCGGTTGCGTCGACCGTGGCCGTCGCGCTGTTGCTGCGGCGGGTGCCCCAGGTTCGCGGCCATCTGTTTCTGATGCCGTTCTTCCTGATCGTCCTCGCCGCCGGCATCGAGGGGGTCCTGCGGCGGATTCCGGCGGGAACGCGCCTCGCCTGCCCGCTGGCCGCCGTTCTGCTGGCCGCCGGCGGGACGGCCTGGACCTGGTCGGCCGGCTGGAACTACGCCGGGCGGAGCAACCCCGAGGGAATAGCCGGCGCCGAAAGCGCCGTGAGGGTGCTCGCGACCGTCATGGGCGGCCGGGACTGGGCCGCGCCGAGCTTCCCGCAGCTCGATTACTACACGGAGCTTCACGGCCTCCGCTTCCGCGACGCGCACTTCCGCGACGCGCTTGAGCTCCCCGACGATCTGGACAACCTCTACGTACTGGTGCGCAGCCACCGGGAGACCTTGCGCGAGGTGATCGAGCGCAGTGGACTCGACCGGGGTTTCGGGGAGCCGCGCCTCTTCGGCGTGTTCCCGGACTTGCAGGTTTTCGTGTTTCGCAAGCTCGTCGTCCTCGGCGGTGACTGGTATCCGGAGGAAGGGACTTCGCGGTCGAAGTGGCGGTGGATCGGCCGCACGGCGACCGTGTCGTTTCCGAATCCGAGAGCGGACGCGACGTTCCACCTGGACTACGCGGCCCGGCCGGACCTGTTCGGAGAGGCGCCGCAGGTGGTCACGATCAGCGTGGGCGGCCGCGTGCTGCGGTCGTTCGCCGCCGCCGAGAGCGGCCGGCGGCGGCTCCGGATCCCCGTTCCCGCGGCGGCGCCGCGTCCCGGGGACAGGACCGAGGTGCGGATCGCGGTGGACCGGACGTTCGTGCCGGCCGCGGTGATCGCGGGTTCGTCCGACCGCCGCGAACTCGGCATCCAGGTTCACCACGCCGCTCCGTTCCCACCATGAGGCCGCCCGGGACCGCGGGTCCGTTTGTTACGCGGGCGACCGATCCGGCATACTCTCACGCCGTGACGGATCCGTTGCCGGGCCGCCTGCGCTCGCAGAGCGCCTGCGCGGGCGCGGACGGGAAGCGCGTCTTCCTGTCGTAGGTTTGCGGGATCACGTGTCGAAGCGCGCCGTCATCACCGGCATCACCGGACAGGACGGGTCCTACCTCGCCGAGCTGCTGCTCGCCCGGGGCTACGAAGTGGTCGGCGTCACCCGCCGCCTCAGCGCGCCGAACCACTGGCGCATCCGGCATCTGCTCGGCCGGGTCGAACTGCGGCCGGCCGACCTCCTCGACCAGTTGTCGCTCATCCGGCTCGTCGACGAGGTGCGGCCGCACGAGGTCTACAACCTGGCCGCGATGTCGTTCGTGCCCGCGTCGTGGGACCAGCCGCTGCTGACCGGCGAGTACAACGCGCAGGGGGTCACCCGCGTGCTGGAGTCGATCCGCCAGGTCGATACGTCCATCCGGGTCTACCAGGCGTCGTCGAGCGAGATGTTCGGCAAGGTGCGCGAGACGCCGCAGACCGAGCTGACGCCCTTCCATCCGCGCAGCCCCTACGGCGTCTCCAAGGTCTTCGCGCACTACGTCACCATCAACTACCGCGAGAGCTACGACCTGTTCGCGGTCTCCGGCATTCTCTTCAACCACGAGTCGCCTCGCCGCGGCCTGGAGTTCGTCACCCGCAAGGTCACCGACGGCGTGGCGCGGATCAAGCTCGGCCTCGCCGAAACGTTGCCGCTCGGCAACCTCGACGCCCGGCGCGACTGGGGTTTCGCGGGCGACTACGTGCGGGCGATGTGGATGATGCTGCAGCAGGACCGTCCGGACGACTACGTGATCGCGACCGGGGTCAGCCGTTCGGTACGCGAGCTCGTCCGGATCGCCTTCGCGCACGCCGGCCTCGACTGGCGCGAGCACGTGCGGACGGATCCCGCGCTGCTGCGTCCCGCCGAGGTGGATCATCTGATCGGGAACCCGGCGAAGGCGGAGGCCGAGTTCGGCTGGCGGCCGAGCATCGACTTCGAGGGACTGGTCCGGATGATGGTCGACGCCGACGTGGCGCGGCTCGCCGGCGCAGCGCAGGAAGGAACCGTAAATTTGCCATGAACGTCCTGATCACCGGCGGCGCCGGCTTCATCGGATCCCATCTGGCGGAGCGGCTCCTCGACGACGGGCACCGCGTGGCGGTCATCGACGACCTGTCGACCGGGTCCATCGTCAACGTCGATCACCTGAAACCGCACCCGGGCTTCAGCTACGCCATCGACACGATCTTCAACGAAGCGCGGCTGGCCGAGGACGTCGACCGTTGCGACGCGGTCGTGCATCTCGCCGCGGCGGTCGGGGTGCGGCTGATCGTCGACGCCCCCGTCCGCTGCATGGAGACGAACGTCCGCGGGACCGAGGTGGTGCTGCGGCACGCCGCCAAGAAGAAGAAGCTCGTGCTGATCGCCTCGACCTCCGAGGTCTACGGCAAGCGGACCGTCGTCCCGTTCCGCGAGGACGCCGACCTGCTGCTCGGGGCCCCGCATCAGCACCGCTGGGCGTACGCCTGCAGCAAGGCCGTCGACGAGTTCCTCGGGCTGGCGTACTGCAAGGAACAACGGCTGCCGGTCGTCATCGTGCGGCTGTTCAACACCGTCGGGCCGCGGCAGACCGGCCGCTACGGCATGGTGGTTCCGACCTTCGTGAGGCAGGCGCTGGCCGGCGAGCCGCTGACCGTGTTCGGAGACGGGTCGCAGACGCGCAGCTTCGCCGACGTCAGCGACGTCGTCGGGGCGCTGGTCGGGCTGCTGCACGAGCCGCGGGCGGTCGGCGACGTGTTCAACGTCGGCAACCCCGAGGAGATTTCGATCCGGGCGCTGGCCGGGCTGGTGAAGGAGGCGGCCGGCAGCGCGTCGGAGATCGTGACCATCCCCTACCGCGAGGCGTACGAAGCGGGCTTCGAGGACATGCCCCGCCGGGTGCCCGACGTCGGAAAGATCCGCGGCCTCACCGGCTGGCGTCCGCGTCTGAAGCTGGCGGACATCCTCGAGCGCGTCGTCGCGCACGCGGCCGAACCGCGGCGCGCGGCGCCCGCGAGCCGCTGAGGCTCCGCGGCCCGCCGCGAGCCGCCGTCATCCCCCGGCGTCCAGGACTTCCTGCAACTGGTACCGGCCCCAGTGGTCGACCACCGTCTTGCGCTCCTCCCGCTTCAGCGCCTGGATCGCGGGGTCCTGGTAGACCGAATCGCCGTTGTGGTGCGTGGTGGAGATCTCCTCGAAGACCACGCCGGTGGCCGTGCGGAAGTCATGCCACACGCCGGGCAGCACCAGCGCCTGATCGCCCGGCCGGAGCACGCGTTCCCGCCCGTCGATGGTGGCGCGCAGCTCGCCGAAGAGGACCACGAAGGTCTCTTCCTTCCGCTTGTGGTAGTGCGCCGGGTGCCGCTGGCCGGGAATCTGGATGATGTACTTCTTGCAGTACTCCCGGTTCACCACGTCGATCAGGAACGCGCCCACCTCGTCGAACCGCGCCCAGCCGAGGTGATGGCTGTACTCGACCCGGAAGTCGTCGGGCAGGCGGATCCGCGCGGTGTTCAGGAGCGCCTTGGCCTGATGGATGGCGCCGTAGACTCGCCGGTGCGTTCCCTCGTCGGCGTGACTCCGCACGTCGGCGGGGCGGAGCGCCTCGTCGGCGGCCAGATCGCGCGTGGCGACCAGATCGTTCCGCCACGCGCCGGAGACCATCTGGCCGGCCTGGAGCGGCATCGCGAAGAACACGTCGCCGCGCGCGATGCGCTGCCCGGCCTCGAGAGGGGCGGCGGCCCACACGCCGCGCTCGAGCCCGGCCAGCGCCCGCTGCTCCGCCTCCGACGAGACGTGCCGGCCGCCGGGGGCGCCCAGCATCGCGCGCGCCTTGCGGTACGCCGCGAACCATTCCCCCAACTGCTCCGGTGTCGAGGAGTACGCGTTGAGGGTGAACTCGCCGGCCGCGATGCCGACGTGGCGCTCGAAGAGGGTGGCGCCCAGCGCGACCGCCACCTGGACCGGGTCGGTGTCGTCGGGCGCCTCGTGCGTGGACCAGCCGATCGGGAAGTCGGGGTACCGCCGCCGGAGGAATCCGATCTGGTGCAGCTCGAGCGCCGCGGCAGGCGTCGGATAGACCGCGACGCAATGCATGATCGCGGCCTGCAACGCCCGGTGTTCGCTGAAGGACACGATGTTGTCGAGCTCGTCGAGGGTGAGGCCGCCGGTGGAGAACACCACCGGCCGGCCGGAGGCCGCGACCCGCTCGACGAGCGGCCAGTCGGCGGCGGAGCAGGAGGCGATCTTCACGAAGTCGAGGTCCAGGCGTTCGACGAGGTCCACCGAGTCCTCGTCGAAGGGCGTGGCCATCGTGCGGAGGCCCGCCGCGCGCACCGCCTCGGCCAGCCGCGCCCAGTCCTCCGCGCCGAGCCGTGTCGAGAGGAACCGCTTGACGTGCGGCGGTTCGTCCGCTCCGCGGTACGCGGGGTGGATGAAGGTGTCCAGCTCGCGGAACTGGAACTTCACGGCGGCCTGGACCCCTGCCGCGCGCACCGCCTCGGCGCACGCGCCGATGACGTCGAGCGCGTGCCGCACGCTGCCCTGGTGGTTGTTGGCGAGGTCCAGGATGAACAGGTCCCGGCCTCCCAGCCACTCCGGATTGACGCGCCGGGCCGGCATCAGCCCGGCGACTCCGTGCGCAGGGCCTCGGGGCCGTAGCTCCGCGTGTAGTCCAGGGTCACCTCCCGGCCCGTTTCGTCCGCGCGCAGCGCGGCGGCCAGCACGAGTTGCGTGTCGAAGCCCCGCTCGATCCGGATGCCGTCGGCCGCGTCTCCTCCGGCCGCCGAATCCTGAATCGCGCGCAGCTCGGCGAGGAAGTCGTCGGGCCGGGTCTTGGGGAACCGTTCTTCCTCGACGGCGCCGCCGGCGCTCCGGAAGCGCACCGCGTCGACGCCCGGCTCCAGCCCGCACACCCACTCCAGCCGGCCCTTCGAACCCTGGACGCGGGCCTGCTTCGCCGCCGGCACGCTGACGACGTCCTGGACCACCCGGCCGACCAGACCGGATTCGGCCGCCAGGGTCAGCGCGCAGAGCGCGTCGTAGTCGACGCGTCCGTCCCGCACCCACCGGCAGACGGCGTTGACGCTGCGCACCCGGCCGGCTCCCGCCGCGTGGGCCAGGTGCTGCCAGAGGTTGAGCGCGTGGGAATGCTCGCCGGCCGCGCCCCCGCCCCGTCCGCTGAAGCCGAGGTAGCTGTCCCAGGGACCCGCGAGCCAAGGGTGCGCGGCGAAGATGCCGCCCCAGTGCTCGCGGAACTCCACGTCGATCGTCTCGACCTCCCCGGCGACTCCCTGCCGCAACAGGTCCGCCAGGCGGACGGCGGCGGCGCCCACCACGTGGTCGTATCCGACGAAGGCCCGTCCCGCGAACCGCGCGAGCCGCTTCCGCAACGCCGCGCAGCCGGCCAGCGACGGCGTGGCCAGCGGTTTCTCGATCAGCAGCGCCTTGCGGGCGCGGCCGACCGCCTCGGCCGCGACCGCCACGTGGGTGTCCGGCGGCGTGCCGATCATGACGCAGTCGAAGACGTCGCCGGGACCGAGCCCGGCGGCCGGGAGCTGCCGAATGCCGGCGTCCCAGCGGCCGTAGCGCCCCGGGTAGATCTCCTCGCGCATCCTCCGCAGCGCCTCGGGATCGACGTCGCACACCGTCACCTCCCAGCCGAGGCGGCGCGCGGCTTGGGACAGGTGGTTGCCGATCGAGCCGGCGCCGTAGATCAGCGCGGAAGCGATGCCGCCGGACCGGAGGGGCGCGCTCAAACCGCTCCTTCCCCCGCGGCCGCGTCGTCCAGCATGATTTCGGCCAGCCGCCAGTCGATCCGGCTGTCGATGTTCACGGAAACCGCTTCGTCCATCACCAGCGGCACGATGACCCGCCCGGTCATCGACCGCTCTTCCAGGATCACCCTCGTCCGGACGACGTCGACCGCCCCGTTCTGGACGTAGGCGGCCGGCAGTTCCTGGCGCGGGCGGTTGTACGCCTCGCGGATCCCGTGGACGTCCTCCGGCACGAAGGGGCGCAACGTGCCGCCGTCCACGCTCCACGTCTTCAGCGGGTGCTGTCCCACCGGACAGACCGAGCGGACCGCGTCCGCCTCGGGATGATCGAGGAGCAGGCGGATCCCGGCGTCGATGTGCTCGACGGTGCGCAACGGCGCGGTCGGCCGCAGGTGCGCGACCACGTCGGGCGCCAGCCCCTCGTTGGCGGCCAGCCATTCGAGGCAATGCCTGAAGACCGGCAGATCCGTGACCCGGTCGCCGGCGAGCGCGGCGGGCCTGATGAAGGGCGTCTCCGCGCCGAGCCGTCTGCCGGCCGCGGCGATCTCCGCGTCGTCCGTCGTCAGCACGAGGCGCTGCAGATAGCGGGACTTGAGCGCCTCCCGGATCGTGTAGGCCAGAAGCGGCTTGCCGCGGAGGAGCCGGACGTTCTTCCCGGGAACGCCCCGGGAGCCGCCCCTGGCGGGGATCACGCCGAGGATGACCGGTGCGCCGCCGCCGTCCTCTGCTCCGTGCCGCAAGTGTGCCCGCCCGTCCCGGCGTCCAGTGTACGGCATCGGGTCGAGCGTGTCGAACGTCCGGGCGCCTTGACGGAAACGGCCGCGACGGGATTAACTTGCCGCGCGGCCGGACCGCCCGCGCCGGCGGTTTCCGATCCCCGCCGCGGCGCGGCCCGGACCGCCGCCCGGCAAGCGCGCATCACGATGAAGCGGCGAACGCTCTACCTGCCGATCGGAACGAAGTGCCGGGAGCTGCCCGGCAAGACGCTGCTGGCGGCGAAGGCGGTCGAGCGGGGCTGGCGGGTCGTCATCGGCGGCCTCGGCATGCGCGCGGAGCTGCTGAAGGAGTCGCCGCCGGGCCTGCTCGTCGAGAACAACGTTCCCGACGACAAGGCCGACCGGTTCCGGCTTCTCAAGGACCGCGGCTACGTGATCGCCAACCTTCCGGAAGAGAGCGCCCTGTACCGCGACGCGGAGGAGTACTGGACGCACCGCATCGGAACCCGTGCGCTGGAGAGCACGGACGTCGTCTTCACGGTCGGCGCCCGGAGCGAGGAGGACATCCGCGTCCACCGGCGGGCGGCGGCGGGGAGGATGGTGCGGACCGGCAATCCGCGCTTCGACACGCTGCTGCCCGGCGTGCGTACCGTCTACGACGCGGACGCCGAGGCCATCCGGCGGCGCCACGGCCGGTTCCTGCTCGTGAACTCGAACTTCGGCCCGGCCAATCCCTACAAGATGGGGCTGGACGTCGTCGCCACCTGGCTCCGCGAGGGCAAGCTGACGACCCCGGAGCAGATCGACAGGAAGCGGCGGGAGATCGCCTACAAGACCCGGCAGATGATCGACCTGCAGGCGCTGCTGGCGACGGTGGCGGCGGCCGGCACGTTCGAGCGGATCGTCGTGCGCCCGCATCCGACCGAGAACCACGACGAGTGGCGGGTCTGGGCGTCGGCCGTGAACGTGGACGTGGAGTACGAGGGCAGCGCCATCCCCTGGATCCTCGCGGCGGAGATGATGCTGCACGCGGGCTGCACGACGGCGATCGAAGCGCTGTTGCTGGAGCGGCCGACGGTCAGCTTCGTTCCGCGGCCGGACAGCGAGTTCGTGACCCACGCGGACGCCGTCAGCGTCCAGGTCGCGAACGCGGACGAGCTGCTCGCGCTCGCGGAGAGGTGGGAGCGGCCCGGGGCATGGCGGCGGAGCCACCTCGCCAGGGGCAAGTCCATCATCAGTCCCTACGTCGCCAACGTCGAGCCGCCGCTGGCCGCCGACCGGTTGCTGGACGCGGCCGACCGGCTCGCCGTGCCGGAGACGGCGGAGACGAAGCAGGGTCCGCTCGAGCGCCTCGCCGGCGCGTTGCGCCCGGCCGACCGGGCGCAACGGCGCGCCACGACGAATGAGGCGCGGAAGCGGTATCGGAGCCAGATGTTCCCCGGCCTCGCTCCCGAGGACATGCGGGCGCCGATCGCCCACTGGATCGCGTCGGGCGTGGTCAGCCGGATGCCCCGCATGCTGCGGATGGGCAGTTCGGTGTTGCAGTTGCAGTAGTGGGCAGCGGCGCGGCGACGCGGGAGCCCGGCGTCAGGTCGAACGGGGCGGTGGGGCGGGCAGCCCGCCGCGCGCCGCGGATCGCCGTGGTGGCGCCGCATCTCGGACCCGGGGGAGCGCAGCAGGTCGTGTCGCGCATGACCGCGTACTGGGCCGCACGCGGTCACGACGTCACCGTCATCACCCTGCTGGACGAGCCCCCGGATTTCTTCCGGCTGCATCCGGGCGTGACGCGCACGAGGCTGCCGGAGGCGGACTGGCCGCTGGTGCGCGTACGCCGGTTCCTGGTGCGCCTGTTCGAGGGGCGGGAACTGGTCACCGACCGCATGCGGAAAGCCGGCGGACGGGAGCCGGCCCACGCGCCCGTCCCGGCGGCCCGCGGCGCGGCCCGGCGCGGCGAAAGGAGGAGGCTGGACGGCCTGCGCGACGCGTACATCTCCCTGCTGGGGGTGCGGGACGCCATGATCGCGTTCGTTGCGCGACACCGGCTGCTGGGACGTTCCGGCGCGCCGTACGCGCGGCTGCTGCGCGCGTCCGAATGGAAAATCGCGGCGTTGCGCGGTCTGTTGCGGCGGTGCGAGCCGGACGCGGTGCTCAGCGTGCTCGGGGCCACCAACATCATCAGCGTCGCCGCGTCGGCCGGCCTGGCGCACCGCACCGTCGTCTCCGAGCGCAACGACCCGTCGAAGCAGCGGCTCGCACCGCCGTGGGACGACCTGCGGCCCCTGGTCTATCCGGAAGCGGACGCGGTGTCCGCCAACAGCCGCGGGGCGCTGGACGCGATGCGCGCGTACTGTCCGGCCGCGAAGCTGTGTCTGGCGCCGAACCCGGTGGCGCCGCCCGCGGCCGCGGGCGCGGCGCGCTCCGACGCGGTCCTCTTTCTCGCCCGGCTCGTGCCGCAGAAGGCCCCCGACGTGCTGATCGAGGCGTTCGCCCGGTTTCGGCGCCGCCTTCCGGGCTGGACGTTGCATCTCGCCGGGGACGGACCGCTGGCCGATCCGTTGCAGGCGCGTGCTTGCGCGCTGGGACTGGCCGGGGCGGTGACGTTCCACGGCATCGTGGCGGAACCGGCGCCGCTGCTGGCCGGGTGCCGGATCTTCGCGCTGCCGTCCCGGTTCGAAGGGACGCCGAACGCATTGCTGGAGGCGATGGCGAACCGCATGGCGTGCATCGTGTCCGATGCGTCACCGGGGCCCTTGCGGTTGATCGAGCACGGCGTGAGCGGTCTGGTGGTCGAGACCGGATCCGTCTCCGCCCTCGCCGCCGCGCTGGAACGGCTGGCCCGGGACGCGCCGCTCCGGCGCAGGCTGGGCGACGCCGCCGGCGGCAAGGCGCGGGAATTCGGCCTCGACCGGGTCGGACCGATCTGGGACCGGATCCTGTTTCCGGTATCGTGAGGCGGTTCCGGTCATGACGTCCCTGCTCTGGCTGTCGGGGCTCGCGTTCCTGACGGCGCTGGCGCTGGTCCCCGTCTGCCGTCGCGCGGCGCGGCGTTACGGCTGCGAAGCGCATCCCAGCCGGGAGCGCTGGCACCGGCGTCCGACGCCGCTGCTGGGCGGCGTGGCCATCGGCGTGACGGTCGTCGGTCTGCTGGCGGTCACCGGCCGGGCCGGCGACCTCCGGGTGCTGCTGGCGGGCGCGGGACTGATGTGCGCCCTCGGCCTGGCGGACGACGTGCGCGCCCTCCGGCCGGCCACCCGGCTGGTGGTCGAGATCGCCGTCGCGTCGCTGCTCGTGTTCTTCGGCTACCGCCTGCACTGGGTCGAGTCCCTGACCGGCGACACGCTGCTGACCCTGATCTGGATCGTCGGCATCACCAACGCGTTCAACCTGCTCGACAACATGGACGGCCTGTGCGCCGGCGTGGCCCTGATCGCCGGCGTGGCCCTGATCGCCGCCTACGGCGGCGCGGAGCCGCCGGCGCCCGAGGTCGCCTACGTCGCGCTGCTGGCCGGCGCCTGCGCGGCCTTCCTCGTGTACAACGCGCACCCGGCGTCCATCTTCCTCGGCGACGGCGGGGCCCTCTTCCTGGGCGTCAGTCTGGCGGCGGCGCCGCTCGGCTTCGGGGAGCGGGCCGGCGGGGAGTCGAGCATCCTGGCCGTGGTCGCCGTGCCCGCGTTCGTGCTGCTCGTCCCGATTCTGGACACGACGTTCGTCACGCTGGCGCGGCTGCTGTCCGGCCGGACGCCGGCCACCGGGGGCCGGGACCATACGTCGCACCGACTCGTGGCGATCGGCCTTTCGGAACGGCGCGCGGTGGCGACCCTGTGGGCGCTGGCGGCGGCCGGCGGCGGGATCGGGGTCTTCGTCCAGCGCGCCGGCCCCGGATGGTCGCTGGTGCTCGGCGCGCTGTTCCTGCTGGCGCTGGCGCTGTTCGCCGTGTACCTCGCCCAGGTCCGGGTGTACGAGGATGCCGATCAGGTGCCGTACGGCGGGACGGTCATCCCCGTCGTCGTCGACTTCGTCCATCGCGGCCGGCTCGCCGAGGTCTCGCTGGACGCCTGCCTGATCGCCATCGCCTATTACGCGGCGTACCGTCTCCGCTTCGAGGGCGGCGACTGGAGCGGGCAGTTCCCCCTGTTCCTCCAGTCGCTGCCGGTCGTCGTCGGGGTGCAGATGATCGCGCTGTTCGTCACCGGCGCGTACCGGGGCCTGTGGCGGCACTTCGGTCTGCTGGACGGCATCGTCTTCGCGCGGGGCGTCGCGGCCGGCGCCGTCGCCGTCGTCGTCACGCTGGTGTTCGCCTATCGCTTCGCCGGCTACTCGCGGACGGTGTTCGCAATCTACGCGCTGCTGCTGCTGGCGCTGCTGCTGGCGTCGCGATCCTCGTTCCGGCTCATGGGAGAATTCGTGCGCCGGCGGGAAACAGGCCGGCGGCTGGTCGTGTACGGCGCGGGCGACGCCGGCGTCGTCACGTTGCGGAAAGTGGCCGCGGCGGATGCCGAGGGGCGCGTGATCGGGTTCGTCGACGACGACGCGGCGCAACACGGCCGGCGCGTGCACGGGTACGAGATCCTCGGCGGCTACGAGGCGCTCGCGCCGCTGGTGCGGGCCCGGGAAGTCGACGTGGTGATCCTGTCGGACTTCCGGGTCGACGCCCGGCGTCTGTCGGATCTCAAGCAGCTCTGCTCCGAGAACCACGTGGCGCTGTCCCGGATGCGCGTCGAAATGGAGCCCCTCGTCACGGACTGACGAACGGCGCCGCGCTGCCGCTCCGCGGCGCTCCGAGCATGACGCCGAGCTCCCGCGGGTCGGTGCTTCCGGGCAGCAGGGCCGCCGGAAACCACGTCGGCGTGATGGTCAGGTCCAGGGTCCGGTAGCGCCGGGCGGAAGGCGGGAGTTCCAGGCGCACCCGCGTCCAGTCCGTTCCGGCGAGCTCGATCCGTCTGGCCGGGCGTCCGTCGAGCAGGATCTCCACCGTCGCGGGGCCGGTCCGTTCGACGAGCGGCGCGCGCAGGGGCAGCTCGACGGCGCGGGCGGACGCGGCGACGAACAACGTGACGCGCCCGGTCGTCCAGCGGTAGCGGTCGACGCCGTTGTCCTCGAGGTCGTGCAGCCCGTAGGCCACCTGACGGAAATCGACGCCGCGGTTCTGCAGCGCGACCCGGGCCGGTACGGAGCATGCCAGCAGGACGGCGCCCAGGACGATGCACCGGCGCAGCCGGCGCGCGGGCGCGGTCCCGAGGGCCGGCGACTCGTCCGCCGCCCGGCCGGCCCGGCCGGCCGCGAGTCCGAGCACGATCCAGAAGGGATAGGCGGTCACTTCGATCGCCAGCGGATGTCCCGCCGACGCGGTGGTGATCAGGAAGGCGGCCAGGCCCGCGAGCATCCCGAACAGCAGCCGGTCCGGCGGCGGGCGGCTGCGCAACGCCGTGACCGCCGCCCAGAGCGCGGCCCCGATCAGCCAGGCGAACGGCGCCAGCCCGGTCACGCCGAGCTCGGCGGCCGTCTGCAGGAACGGGTTGTGAGCGGACACCCGGCGGTAGTCGGAGAGCAGCTCCCGGGGCGCGAACTGCTCGGACCGCAGGTAGTACTGATCGATGCCGACCCCGAACACGGGGGCCGAGGCGAACATTCGCAGCGCGGTCTCCGTGTACTGGACGCGATAGCGCAGCGACTCCAGCGCCCGGTCGCCATCGACGACCAGCCGGTGATAGCTCGTGGCGGCCAGACCGACGGCCAGGACCACGAGTCCGACGGTTGCGGGGCGGCCCGGCGCACGCCACCGCCCGCGGTATCGCGCGCAGCAGGCGATCGTCCCGCCGAGCACGAGGACGGCGGCGAGCAGGGCGACGCGCGTCCCGTTGAGCCAGAGGGCCGCAACGAGGACGGCCGCGGCCGCGGTCCAGCCGGCTCGCCGCCACTTCGTCGCCCGGGACGCCGCGCCGATTGCAAGCGGCGCGGCCAGCACCAGGAGCGACGCGGCGGTGTTGAGCTTGGGGGTGAACAGCGTCCACCGCCGGTCGAGCAGCCCGGGCAACGCGCCCCACGGATCGGCCTCGCGCAGGGCGGCCGCGGCGAGTGCGTAGAAGCTGAGCGCGGCTGCGCCGACGGCGCCGGCGACCGTCATCCGGACGAGCCGCGGCGCCAGCGACCCGTCCCGCGCCGTCCAGACGTACGCCGCCAGGACGAGCGCGGCGCCCTCGACGGCGAACGCCGTCGCGTAGACGAACCGGAACCCCGCGTCGCCGGCGGCCGGTTCGTAGTTGCCGAGGCCGTCGTGGTAGCCGCGCGCGAGAAACTCGAGCAGGCGTTGCAGGAACGGCCAGGGGCGGTCCTGCCAGACCTGCACGAAGTGGTAGTGCGCCAGGCAGGACGCCAGCGCCGCCGCGCCGAACAGCACGGCCGGCGCCGTCAGGCGCAACGCCGCGGCGGGAACGGCCGGCGCGGCCCGCCTTCCGAATCGTGCGCGGATGCTCCAGACGGCGTGGCCGGCGAAGAACGCGAGGGCGAGGGCCTCGGTGATGCGGGCCGGGTACGCGCCGGCCACGCGCGTCGCCAGCACGTGGCCCAGCGGCGACAGGCCCGCCACGACGAGGAGACCGCTCGCCGGGCTCGCGCAACTGACCGCGGCCACGGCGGCGACGCCGGTTTTCAACGGCCACGAGACGTGCTCCGCCCAGAAGAGCGCCTGGAACAGGAGGAGGGCCAGCCCGGCCGCGGCCGCCGATCCGACGGCCGCCCCCGGCCGGTAGAGGCGTTCGAGCGTCCCTGCCGCTGCCGACGCGGCGCGCGTGACGGCGGTGGCGGGCATTCCGGGAACCGCTACGGCCTCTCGCCGATGGCCGCGTAGTCCAGATGCGTGAACAGCAGGTCGTTCAGCGTGTCGACGTTGCCGTTGAAGGTCTTGACGGCCGCGGCGAGCGCGCGCTCCTCCCGGGCCGCGGCCCGGGGACCGTCCGGCAGCGGGATGCGCTGCAGCTTCCCGTCGTCGGGATAGGGCGACAGGTACCGCACCGTGGTGCGCTGGAAGCCGCCGGCGCACAGCAGGTAGGTCAGGGTGTCGGGGTGCAGCGGCCGCACGTGGGTGATGTCCCGGAGGTAGCCGTCGAAGAAGGCGAACCAGCAGCGGGGGTTGATGGTCTCCAGGACGATGCGGGCGCCGGGCCGGAGTTTCCGGCCGGCCACGTTGAGCAGCCGCACCAAGTAGTCCGGCTGCAGGTGTTCGACCACCTGCGCGGCGAACAGGCCCCCCAGCGACCCGTCCTCCAGGGCGTCCAGGTACGCCAGGGCGTCGCCGGCGCTCGCTTCCAGGCCGCGGGCGCGGCACTCCTCGACCATCCCGGCGTTGACGTCGACGCCGCGGGCCGCGATCTCCCGCTCCCGCAGCAGGTCCAGGAACTCTCCCCGGCCGCAGCCGACGTCGAGCACGCCGGACGCGCCTTCGAAGAGCGGCAGGTACTCGATCAGCCGGCTGCGGATCTCGTCCCGCGAGCCGCGGTACAGGTTCTCGAAGCCGACGTAGGCATAGGCGTCGGCCGCGTCGTCGAGCGCCGCCTTCGCCGCCGCGCCGCCGGCCCGCGGCCCGTCCGCCCGCGGCCCGTCGTCCGCCTGCGCCGCGCCGCCCGGCGCCGCGCCGGCGGCGGCGAGACGTTCGAGCTCGCGGCGCAGCGCGAGGAGCCCGTGCTCCACCTGGCCGACCGTGGTCCGCAGCTCGTCGACCTGGCGGGCGTAGCGCCCTTCCCGGGCCACGGCCGCCTCCGCGCGCCGGCGCACCTCGTCGCTCAGGCCGTCGAGGGCGCTCATCGTGGCGCGCGCCACGCCCGCGACCTCGTGGTCCTTCGTGTCCACGAAAGGGGTGATCCGCTGCACGTACTGCACGAGGCGCGACTGGAAGGTCTCGAGCGCGGCGGTGTGCTCGCCGAGCGCGGCCAGGGTCGCGGCCAGGGCCTGCTGTCCTTCCGCCGCGGCGGGCGCCGTGCGGTTGAGGTGGTCGACCAGGACGCCGTTGAAGTGCTGCTGGCGCTCCACGATCGGCCCCACGAGTCCCCAGACGAAGGCGCGGACGCGCCGTTTCCAGCCCGTGCCCAGCAGGTGTTCCACGTCGGGGGCCACGCGCCAGGCCTGGTTGACCGGGTGGAGCTGCCGCTGGTCGAACGCCCGCGGCGGGCGGGGCAGGGCGGGCCGCGGCGCCAGCGCCCGGTCGACCAGGGTCAGGGCGTCGTTGTAGGCCCGGTCCGCGGCTTCGCGCGCCTGCTTCAGGTGGACGATCTCGTCCTCGTCACGGATGCGGCCGGCCATGCGCAGGGGATGAACCGGAGGTTCTAGCTGCCGATCACGCCGGCCGGCGGGCTGCTGGCGGTGGCGTACCGCTTCCGCGGGATTCGTCCCGCGAGGCAGGCCAGGCGGCCGGCCCGCACCGCCAGCTTCATCGCCTCGGCCATGGCGACCGGGTCCCCGGCGCCGGCGATGCCGGTGTTCATGAGCACGCCGTCGATCCCCAGCTCCATCGCGAAGGCGGCGTCGGACGCCGTGCCGACCCCGGCGTCGACGATCACGGGGACCTGCGCCGCCTCCTTGATCAGGCGGATGGTGTCGGGATTCCGCACTCCCAGGCCGGAGCCGATCGGCGCGCCCAGCGGCATGACCGCGGCGGCGCCGGCGTCCTCCAGCTTGCGGCAGACGACCGGGTCGTCGTTGGTGTAGGGCAGGACCACGAATCCTTCCCCGACCAGCACGCGGGTCGCCTCCAACAGCGCCTCGTTGTCCGGAAACAGCGTCTTCTCGTCCCCGATCACCTCCAGCTTCACCCAGTTGGAGAGCCCCGCCTCGCGCCCGAGCCGCGCCGTCCGCACCGCGTCGCCGGCGGTGTGGCACCCGGCCGTGTTCGGGAGCAGGAAGTAGCGCCCGGCGTCGATGTGATCGAGAAGCGACTCGCTCGACCGGCGCAAGTCGACGCGCCGCACCGCCACCGTCACCATCTCGGCCCCGGACGCTTCGTGCGCCCGCGCCATGACCTCGTTGGACGGGTACTTGCCGGTGCCGACGATGAGGCGCGAGCGGAACGGCCGGCCGGCGATCACCAGCGGTGCGTCAGCCATCCGCGTCAGCCTCCGCCGACCAGGTTCACCACCTCGACCTCGTCGCCCTCGCGGACGACGGTGGCGCCGTAGGCGGCCCGCTTGATCACCGTCCGATTGTGCTCGACGGCGACGCGGCGCGGATCGACGTCGAGGCCGGACAGCAGGCGGTTCAGGCTCAGCGGCCCGTCTGTCCTGTAGGATTCGCCGTTCAGCAGGATGGTCACGGACACTCAGAGTACCGCCGGCCGTACCGGCCGTCAAGACGGCGCGTCCGGCAACGGGATGCCGAAGGGTTCGAGCAGGCCGCGGGCCAGCGCCGCCCCGTCCGGCAGCAGATCCGCGGGCAGCGCCGGCGCCGGCCGGGCCGCGGCCAGGGCCAGAACCCGCTCGTAGTCCTCCGCCATGGCGTCGATCCGGTGCCGCGCGCGCCACCAGGCCCGCGCGCGCCCGCCGAGGCGGCGGCGCAGGCCGGCGTCCGAACCCAGGCGCCGCATCGCGACGGCGAGCGAGCGGTCCTCGTCGAGCAGGTCGACGGCGACGGTGACCGCATCGTCGCCGGCGCCTCCCGGGCCGGACCCCGACAGGCGGGACGGCGTCCAGGTCCCGCGGGTGACCAGAGCCGGGACGTCGCCCAGGTGCGGCAGATCGGTCACGACGGTCGGCTTGCCGGCGGCCAGGCAGCGCAGCCACGAGGCCGAGGTTTCTCCGCCGCTCGGCCAGCGCAGGCAGAGGCAGACGTCCGCCGCGGCCAGGTACTCGCCCAGCACGGCGTCGGCGACGTATCCCGCGCGGACGACGCGGTCCGCGACGCCGAACGCGCCGGCGTCCCGCATGACGTCGTAGTGGCCGGCCTCGGCTCCGATGAGCAGCAGACGCGAGGACGGGAGGGTGTCCGCGACCGCCGCCAGCGCGCGCAGGATCTGGCGCAGCCGCTTCTCCGGCGTCATGCCGCCGAAGGCCGCGAACACGATCGTCCCGGGCGCCAGACCGAGACGCTTCCGCCCGCGCGCCGCCCGCGTCGCGGACCGCTCCCCGTCGCCGAGCGGATCGCCGACGCCCATCCGGATGCGTTCCACCGTTGCCGCCGGGTGGTCGCGGCGCAGCCGGCCGGCGAGCCGGGCGTCGTGCGCGGCGACCAGCCGCGCGGACTCCACGGGCAGCCGCAGCATCGGCCAGAGGTACGCGAGGCTGTCGCCGAGGATGCCCTCCACGCCGAGGTCCGCGATGCCGGGCGGAGCGTGCGGATGGTCGAAGGCGAACTCCGTCCGGTAGCGCCGCTCCCGCCGGCCGGCGAGGAGGGCCCGGGCCCGCGACTGGTGGAGCTGGCCGTCGTGCAGGACGACCAGACCGGGGTAGCGGGTCAGGTACGCCCACATGTAGTCGTGGCAGGTGGCGTTCCCGAGCTGGTACACCACCAGGCCGTACGGGGTCCGCGCCTGTTTCCAGACGAAGTCGTGGGCGCTGAACGCGTCGATGCCGGGCGGGCACTCGAGTTCGGCCGGCCGGCGGTCCGTGTAGACGTCGATGGCGTGCCGGCGGCGGAGCGCCGGCAGCAGCTCCGCCGCGTAGCGGGCGATCCCCGACCGCTGGGGCGGCAGCGGCGTGAAGAAAGCGAGACGCGCGCCGGCGGCGGCCGCCGTCACGGGCGTCGTCCCGGCTCGCCGCGCGCGAGGACGGACTCGTAGAGCGCGAAGAACCGGCGCGCCACGCTCCCGGGCCGCAGGTCGCGCTCGATGCGCTCCCGCGCCGCGGCGGACGCCCGGCGTCCGGCGCGCAGGCAGGCGACGACCGCGCGGGCCAGCGCGTCCGGGTCCTCCCGCGGCACGATCGTCACGTCGTCGCCGAAGAGGCTCCGCAACTCGAGGCCTCCGGGGGTGTCCGAGCTGACGACCGGGGTTCCCGACGCCAGCGCCTCCAGCGCCACCGTCGGCAGGGCCTCCAGACGGGACGGCAGCAGGAACAGGTCCGCCGCCGCGCACCAGGTGGCGACGGCGTCGTTGTCGACCATTCCGGCGAACCGGACGCGGTCCGCGACGCCGCGCCGGCGCGCCAGCGCCTCGAGCTCCGTCCGGAGCGAACCGGCGCCGCAGAAGACCAGACGGACGTCCGGATGGGCGCGTACGACCGCGGGCAGCGCGTCGACGGCGTACTCCTGGCCGCCGACCGGATGCAGGCGCTTGACGTTGAGGAGGACCGGTCCGGGGCCGAGACCGAGCGCGGCCCGCGCCTGCCGCCGCCGCGCCGGGCCGGCCCACGAGAACGCCGGGGCGACCGGCGGATGGATGACCTCCGCGTGGTCCTGGCGCAGTCCCGCCGCCGCGGCGTGGCGCCGGAGGCGTTCGCTGTAGAAGGTGACCCCGCCCGCTTCGTCGTACGCGCGCGTGAACAGGTCGAGCGGCCGGCGCCGCCGGTAATGCCAGACGTCGGTGCCGTACAGCGTCAGCACGATCGGCTTGCGGCGCCGGCGGGCCAGTTGCGCGCCGATCTCGATCAGCAGCCCGTTGCCGTGGAGGTGCACCAGGTCGGCCTGCCGCACCACGGGGTCGACCCGCCGCACGATCTGCAGGATCTGGCGCGCCGCGCGCAGCTTGTGGACGAGCCAGGGCGCCCGGCCGCGGCTGCGCCAGGGAATCCGCGTCACCGGCCCCGGCAGAGCCCGGGTTTCGGACGACCAGCGCGCCGGGTGCGCGACGTAGAGCGCCTCGTGGCCGGCGCCGCGGGCCCAGCCGCCGAGATGGAAGGGGAGCAGCGCGTTGGCGGTCTGGTCGGGCGGCAGGTGGGGCGTGACGTGGCAGATGCGCATGCGGGCGGCCGTCAGCGGGCGAGCAGATACTCCATGTTGGCGATCAGGACGTCGCGCGCGAACGGCAGGGCGGGCAGCAGCGCGGCGGCCCGTTCCGGAAGGCAGCGCCTCGCGAGCCTGCTGATTCGCAGGTCCTCGCGCACGATCCGCAACCCGGCGTCCCGGATGGCTCTGCGCAGGCTGCGGACGGTCACCCGGTACAGCACGTCGTCGACCTTCAGGAGCCCGTTCCGCGCCGCGGTCAGGAACGACGATCCCTCCGGCGGCGCAGCGAGCCAGCCCGGCCGGTGGACGGCGATCCACCGGGACGCGGCGAACGCCGCCCGCCGCCCGACCAGGAGGTGCAGGGGAACGGGCGCCTTCAGGCGGGGCAGATGCGATCCGGAAGGCGACAGCAGGGGCGCGGTCTGCAGATATACGCGGCCGTGCGGACGCAGCACGCGGCAGGCGTCCCGGAGGTAGGCGCGGTAGTCGGCGACGTGCTCGATCACGGCGTGCGAGAGCACGGTGTCGAAAGTCCCGTCGGGAAAGGGGAGTCGGCATCCGTCGGAGCGCGCGAAGGCGAGGTTCGCGACGCCCCGCTCCCGCGCCAGCCGCGTCCCCGCGTCGACGAACCGGCCGTGCAGGTCGATGCCGATCACGAGCTCCGTTTCCTCCGCGAGCGACACGCACATGCCGCCGCCGCCGCACCCGTCGTCGAGGACCCGCCCGAGGCGCTCGACGCCCGCCCGCTCCAGCCAGCGGAGGGGCTTGGCGCTGCGCCGGTACTCGAAGAGTGCGTAGTGGTACTCCGACCGGAAGCGGACCGCCGCGCTCCGCTCGATCGCCTCGTCGTCGACGACTTTCACGCCTGCCTCCGCCCCACATGGTACACTCCGTGCGGCGGGGTGGACTCGACACCCGCCGCTTCCTGCCGGTCACGCGAGGAAACCGATGCGCTTCGTCCTCACGGTCGACACCGAGGCCGACAACCAGTGGGACGCGGCGGCCCCGCAGACCGTCGAGAACCTGTCGGCCGTTCCGCGGCTCCAGCGCCTGTGCGACGAGCACGGTTTTCCGCCGACTTGGCTCTGCACCTACGAAGTGGTCACGAGCCCGGCCTTCGAGCGGACGCTCGGGCCGGCCGCGGATGCCGGCCGCTCCGAGGTCGGCACCCACCTGCATCCCTGGTCGACGCCCCCTTTCGACGTCGGCTGGGACGGCGGCGGCGCCGCCCGCCCCTACCCGCACGAATTGCCGCGGGCGTTGCTGGCCGACAAGCTGGAGGCGCTGACCGCGGCCGTCACGGCGCGCACGGGGCGTGCGCCGACGAGCTACCGCGCCGGGCGCTGGGGATTCTCGGAGCCGCAGATCCCGATCCTCACCGCGCTCGGGTACGAGGTGGATTGCTCCGTGACGCCGGGCGTGTCCTGGCGGTACGACATCGGGTTGCGAGCCGGCGGACCCGACTTCGTCGGGGCCGGCGTCGAGCCGTACGAACTGGCGGCGCGGGACGTCCGCCGGCCCGGAGACTCCGGCCTGCTCGAAGTCCCGGTCACGATCCTGCACACCAGCCGGCCGATGCGGCTCTTCGCAGGCCTGCGCCGGGCGTACGCCCGCCGGCGCCGGTCCCTGCCGTGGCGCGCCGCGGACCGCCTGTTCCGGGTTGCGCCGCAATGGCTCCGTCCGTTCCCCCACATGACGGCGGAGCGCCTGATCGCAGTCTGCGACCTTGGCCGCCGCCTCGGTCTCCCGGTGCTGGAGATGATGTTCCACTCGTCGGAGCTGCTGCCGGGCGCAGCGCCCGGCAGTCGCACGCCCGAGGCGGTCGAGGATCTCTTCGGGCGCCTGTCCCGCGTGCTCGGGCACTTGGCGGCGACCGGCGTTCGGGGCTGTACGCTGACGCAATTCGCCCGCGCCCGCGGCCATGAGCACGCTGGTGACCCCGGCGTTCCGCCGCCGCGGCCGCGCGACCCGTGAGACGCGCGCGGCGGATTGCGACGCGGCGCGCCTCCCGCCGGCTGCCGGGAAGATCGAACGGCCCGGTTCCGCGGCGGCCGCTCAGCGAGCGCTCCCGGCGCTTCTTCGGAGGCGGATCGGACACCGGCCGATGACGCGGACGGCCGCGGCGATGCGTGCGATCTCGGTACGTTTGAAGAACCCCTGGGCGGCCAGGGCCGCCGGGTACAGGACGACGACGAGGGCGCCGCGCGCGAGGAGGCTCGCGGCCGCGCCGGGCTCGCCGAGCGGCGCGGCCGAGGCGAGTCCGCAACTCGCCAGTCCCGCCACCACGATCCGCAGCAGCCGGGGCCACTCGTAGGGGATCGGGTACTGCCGCCGGGAGAACGCCGTTCCGGCCGCCGCGAGGACCGTGAAGGCGAACGCGTTCGCGTACGCGGCCCCCATGAAGCCGAAACGCGGGATGAGAACCAGGTTGGCGCCCACGCTGCAGACGAGCGTCAGTCCCGTCGCCAGCGGGTAGTAGCGCGTCCGCTTCCTGATCGACAGGCCGACGGACGTGAGCTGGTAGACGCCCTGCATGACCGCGCCGACCGCGACCCACGGCACGACGCGGGCGGCGCCGTGGTAGTCGGGGACGGTCATCAGCCGGATCAGGTCGTGCGCCGTCGCCGTCAGGCCCGCCGCCAGCAGCACGAGCACCAGGAAGGCGTACGTCGTGACGGCGCAGTAGGTTTCCCGCGCGTCCGCCTTGTCCATCAGCTCGTAGGTGAACGGTGCCCAGGCGGTCTGGAACGCGTTCAGGAAGTACTTCACGGCGACTCCCAGGGTGGCGCCGATGGCGTACACGCCGACGTCGCCGACCGCCGCGTAGCGGCTCAGGATGAACCGGTCGTTCAACGCGATCACCTGGTGGGCGCACGCGTTCGGGAGCAGCGGCAATCCGAAGCGGAGCGCCTCGCGGAGCGCCGTGCCCGACACCGTCAGGCGGATCAGCGGCATGCACCAGCGGCCGAGGATCACCGTGTAGACCGCCGTGACGACGAGGTCCGCCAGCACGAAGCCGCGCACCCCCAGCCCGAGGACCGCGACGAGCAGCAGACGGCACAGGATCGTCAGCAGGGCCCGCGAGAACGTCACCGCCGCATAGCGGCCGGCGCGTCCTTCGATGCGCAGCAGCGCGAACGGGATGAAGAAGAAACCGATGACGAACGTGTTGACGACGACGAGCCGCAGGAGGCCGGCGTGCGCGGCGGTGCCGAACAACTCGACGGCGACGGCGGGCGCGGCCAGGAGTCCGATCGCCAGCAGCGCGCCGTCGGCTGCGACGAGGAAAAGGAAGATCGAGCTGGCCAGCCGCCGCCGGCCCCGGAGGTCCTCGCAGTCGTAGAAGAGGCGGATGAACGCATGGTCCACGCCCCAGCGGAAAACCACCTTGACGCCGGCTTCGACGGCTACGAGCAGCGCGATGACGCCGTAGTCCGCCGGTGTGAGGTGGCGCGTGAAGATCGGCAGCAGAAGCAGGCTCAGGAGGGACGTGGCCACGTCTCCGAGGCCGTAGACCGTCGTGTGCGCAAAGAGTGTCCTGATGCGTTCGAACACGGTTATAGTGTAGCCGTGAAGATCCGGGGACCGTCCTGGGCGCGCGGCGCGCGCGCCAAGTGGATTGCGCTCGGCCTGCTCGCGTGCCTGTCGCTGCCGGCGGTCACCACCCGGCTCTACGCGGCGGACGAAATCGAGTACTTCGCCTATCTCCGCTCGCTCTGGTTCGACCGCGACCTGTCGTTCGACAACGAGTATCGATACTTCCACGACCGGGAGATAGCCCGGGCGCACGGCTTCCACCGCACGTTCCTCGAGCTGACGACCGAAACGGGCCGCCGCCACAACTTCGGTACGATCGGCGCGGCGATTCTCTGGTCGCCTTTCTTCGCGGCCGGCGACGCCGCCGCCCGCGTCCTGCGCGCTCTCGGCGTTCCGGTGGCGGTCGACGGTTTCTCGCGTCCCTATCTGGCCGCCGTGACCTATGGTTCGGCGGCGTACGGCTTTCTGGCCGTCTGGCTGTCCGTCTTCTCCGCCCGCCGCCTGCTGGGCGCCGGGCACCTGGCCGGGGTGGCGGTCTGGACGGGGACCCCGCTCCTTTTCTACATGTACGTCGCGGCCGGGTTCGCGCATGCCTGCTCGGCGTTCGCGGTGGCTCTGTTCGTCAGCCTCTGGCTGGTCGTCCGCGAGCGCTGGACGCTCCGCGGGCTCGTGGCGCTGGGCGCCGCCGCGGCGCTCATGGCGATGGTGCGCGAGCAGGACGCCTTCTTCGTCGCCGGTCCGGCGATCGACTTCACCTGGGCGGTCGCCGCCGCGTTCCGGCGCGGGGACCGCGCCCGCGCCGGAACCCTGCTGTTGCGGTTCGCGGCCGGCGCCGCGGCCGCGCTCGTCTGCTACCTGCCGCAGATCGGCGCGTACCTCGTGCTGCACGGCCGCGTCGGCCCGGCGCCCGAAGTGGCGGCCAAGATGGCGTGGCACGCGCCCTACGCGCCGTACGTCCTGTTGTCGCCGGGGCACGGCCTGCTGGTCTGGACCCCGCTCGTCCTCCTGTCGCTGGCGGGGCTGGCGTGGTTCACCGCGGCCCGCGCGGGCCGGGCCGACGCCGCCGGCGCGCGGCGCATCGGCATCTGCCTGCTCGCCATGTTCGCGGCGCAGGTCTACGTCTCGGGCAGCGTCGAGTCGTGGCAGGCGGCGGGGACTTTCGGGCAGCGGCGCTTCGTCGGCACGACGATCCTCCTCGTCATCGGTCTGGCCGCGGCGTTCCGGATGGCGGCAGGCCTCTCGCGGCGCCGGGTCGTCGTGGCGCTCGCCGCCGCCTGCGTGGGTTGGAACCTCGGCCTGATGGCGCTGTTCGGCGCCGGCCTGATGGATCGGCAGCGGCTCGATCCGGCCCGCGACGCCCGTACGATGCTGGTCGTCCTGCCGCGCATCCTGCCCGGACTGGCGTACCGCTATCTGTTCGACCGGCCGTCGTTCTACCAGCACGCGGAGCGTTATCGCGAGGCGGCGTCCAGCAGGCCGTGAACGTCCTGTACCTCTCGGACGTCCGTTTTCCCCTCGAGCGCGCCAACGGCATCCAGACGATGGAGACGTGCTCGGCGCTTGCCGCCAGGGGACACGCGGTGCGCCTGCTGGTGCGGCCCGACACCTGCGTTCCGGCGCGCGATCCGCTGGCGTATTACGGTCTGCCGCCGAATCCGCGCCTGCGCATCGAACGGGCGCCGGTGTGCGGACCGCCCGCCGCGCGCCGTGCGCAGTACCTGGCGCAGGCGCTGGACCGGCTGCTGGAGCGCCGCTGGGACGTGGTGTTCACGCGCGACCTCGGCGTGGCGGACGTTGCGCTCCGGTTCCCCGCGTGGATGCGCCCGCCGATCGTCTACGAGTCGCATGCGTACGCTCCGATCCTGGCGGCCGACCTGCCGCGCATGGTGTCGGGGGCGCGGCCGGCGGGGAGGCTGAAGATCGACCGCCTGCGCCGGCGGGAGCGCCGCGTCTGGCGCGCCGCCGAGGGCTACGTCACGATCACCGGGACCCTGGCGACCGATCAGCAGGACCGGTTCGGCCCGCGTTCCCGCGTGGCCGTCGCGCCGAGCGGCGTCCGCCTGCGCCCGGTCCGCCGGTACGCGCCGGCGCGGCGGACGGGACCGCCGACCGCGGCGTACGCCGGGCACTTCTATCCCTGGAAGGGGCCGGACGTGCTGGTCGAGGCGCTGGGGCTGTTGCCGAAGGTGCGCGGCACGTTCGTCGGCGGCCGGCCCGGGGAACCCGATCGGGCCCGGCTGGAAGCGCTGGCGCGCGCCCGCGGCCTGACGGACCGCCTGACCTTCACCGGCCAGCAGCCGCCGCCCGCGGTCGCCGGGTTGCTCGACCGCGCGGACGTGCTGGTGCTGCCCACCGTCGCCACGCGGCACGCCCGGTACAATTCGCCCCTCAAGCTGTTCGAGTACATGGCCGCCGGCCGGCCCGTCGTGGCGTCCGACCTGCCGCCGTTGCGCGAGATCGTCGAGCACGGGCGGACCGCGCTGCTCGTGGCGCCGGGCGACCCGCGGGCGCTGGCGGCGGGCGTGCGAACGCTCCTGGAGGATCCCGCCGGCGCCGGCCGGATGGCGCGCGCCGCGTTCGAGCGCGTGGCGGACTACTCCTGGGCGCGGCGCGCCGAGCGGATCGAGCGCCTCTTCGACGAGGTGGTCCGCACGCCGTGAGGGTGCTGTACGCCGCGATCGATCAGCGCGTGCCCGGGCGGCACGGCGGATCGGCGCACGTCGCCGGCGTGGCCGCCGGCCTGGCCGCGCTGGGCCACGAGGTGCACGTGCTGGCGACCGCCGGCGACGGACCGTTTCCGCGGGACGGCGCGACGTGGATCGACATGCCGCCGCCGCTCGGCGCGCGGCGCCTGCGGTGGCTGCGGGCGCCGCGCGTCCGGTCGCTGGCCCGGCGCCTGCGGCCGGCGGTCGTCATGGAGCGCTACTACAACTTCGGGGGCGAAGGCGTCTGCGCGGCCCGCGCGGTCGGCGCCCTCGCGGTGCTGGAGGTGAACGCCCCGGTCGTCGATCACCCGGGATCCCTCAAACGCCGGCTCGATCGGGCGCTGCTGGTCGAGCCGCTGCGCAGGTGGCGCGAGTGGCAGTGCCGCCATGCGGATCTCTTCGTCACGCCGCATCCGCGGATCCTGCCCGCGTGGGCGCCGCGCGAGCGGATCGTCGAGATCGAATGGGGGACGGACACCGCGCGCTTCACGCCGGACGCGGCCGGCGACGTCCCGTTCAGCCGCCGCGCGGGCGAGACGTGCGTCGTCTTCGCCGGCTCCTTCCGCGCGTGGCACGGCGCCCTGCATCTGGTCGCCGCCGTCCGCCGTCTCCGGGAGCACGGCTGCGACGACGTGACCGCCGTGCTGCTGGGGAGCGGGCCGGAGCTGCCCCGGGTGCGGGCGGCGGCCGAGCGCCTCGCGGGGGTGCGCTGCCTCGGCGACGTGCCGCACGCTGCGATGCCCGCCTGTCTCGCCGCGGCCGACGTCGGCGCGGCGCCGTTCGACGTCGGCGCCCACCCGCCGCTCGCGCTCGGTTTCTACTGGTCGCCGCTCAAGGTGTTCGAGTACATGGCGGCGGGGCTGCCGGTGGTCGCCCCCCGCATCGAGCGGCTGGGGCGGATCGTCCGCGACGGACGGGAGGGGGTACTGTACGAGGCGGGCGACCCGGGCGCGCTCGCGCGGGCCCTGGATTCGCTGCGCGACCCGCTTCGGCGGCGGCGCCTCGGCGCGGCGGCGCGGCGGCGGGCCGTCGAGCGCTTCGGGTGGGGCGTCCACTGCGAGCGGCTCGCGGCGGCCATCGGCGAGGCGCTGGCCCGCCGCCGGCGGACCTGATCCATGCGCGTCCTAATCACGACCGACGTGTTCCCGCCGGTCTGCGGCGGGAGCGGCTGGAGCACGCACGCGCTGGCCCGCGGGCTGCGGGCGCGCGGCCACGAGGTCACGGTGGTTCGGCCGCGCACCGGGCGCGGCGGCGCGGCGGCCGGGGAGTACGACGGGTTCCGGCCGCTCGAATTCCGCTCGTGGGCCCCGGCCGTGCCGTATGCGCGCAACTACTTCCGGAACGAACGCCTGTACCGGCGGCTGGCCCGCTACCTGGCGGCGTTGATCCGCGATCGGCGCATGGACGTCGTGCACGCCCAGCACCTCCTGACCGGCCCGCCGAGCATCGCCGCGGCCCGCGCGGCGCGCGTGCCGGCCGTCTGCACCGTGCGCGACTACTGGCCGCTCTGCTACTGGTCGGACCTGCTGCGCGACCCGGCCGCCGCGGACGTCTGCCCGTCGTGCACGCCCGGCATGATGACCCGCTGCGTGCGCCCCCGCGCCGGCCCCCTGTGGCCGCTGGCCCTGCCGCTGATTCCCTACATGCGCGCGAACCTGCGGCGCAAGCAGCGCGCGCTGGCCCGCGCCGACGCCGTGGTCGCGGTCGGATCGGCGATCGCCCGCGACCTGCGGGAGCGGTCGGCGGAGCTGGCCGGAGCGTTCGTCACGACCATTCCGAACCCCGTCGACGTGCGGCGGATTCGGGCGGAGGCCGAGGACCAGGCGCCGCCGCTGGAGCGGCCGTACCTGCTGTACGCCGGCAAGCTCGACGCGAACAAGGGCGTCTCGCAACTCCTGCCGGCGGTGGCCGCGGCCGGGCTCGACCTGCCGCTGGTGGTCGTCGGGGACGGGCCGCAGCGCCCGCGCCTCGAAGCGGCGGCGCGCGGGTCGGGACTCGACGTGCGCTTCCCGGGCTGGCAGCCGCACGCCCGGGTGCTCGGCTGGATGCGGCATGCGCGGGCCCTCGTGTTCACCTCGCGGTGGCGCGAGCCGCTCAGCCGCGTGCTGCTGGAGGCGGGCGCCGTCGGCTGCCCGGCGGCGGCGATGGAGACCGGGGGCACCGCCGACGTCGTCGTGGACGGCGAGACCGGGCTGCTGGCGCGGAGCACCGGCGAGCTGGCCCGGCACGTGGCGCGGCTGGCGTCCGACGGCGCGCTCCGCGCGCGGCTGGGCGCGGCGGCCCGGCGGCGCGTCGAGCGGACGTTCGATACGCGCGTGGTCGTCTCCCGGTTCGAGACGCTGTACGGCGCGCTCCGGCAGGCGGCGGCCGAATCGCCCGCCGCCCGAAACCGATGAGGAGCAGCCGCTGCCGCGCTGTCCGAATCGTCCCGGCCGCCGCGGAACGGGCCGGGCGCGGGGACAGGCCGTCGTGAGAGCGGACCGTCCGCGGGTCCTGATGCTGGCCCGCGCCGTCCATCCGTGGCACGGCGTCGGCGGCCTGGAGCGCCACGTCGGCGATCTGACGCGCCACCTCCTCGCCCGGGGCGTGCGGGTGACGCTGGTCACGCCGCCGGCCCGGGCGGACGGGGCGGCGGCGTCCGCGGGCGGCCGGGACGCGCTCGAAGGCGAGCGCCTGACCGCGCACGCCGTGCCGTACCGCACCTTCCCCGGCGCCGGACGCCGGGGGACGACGATCCTGGACCGGGTCACCGCCTATCCGCTCTTCGGCTGGCGTGCGGGGTGGCTGGCGGCCGGGCTGGTCGGCAGGGGCCTGGCCGACATCGTGCACGGGCTCGGGGCGAGCGCCCTGGGATACGCCCGGGCGCGCATCCGCGATCCGCTCGAGACGGTGCCCTTCGTGTTCAATCCGCAAGGCCTCGAGGAGTTCGGCGCGACGGACCCGTCGCGGGCGCCGCTGAAGCGCCTCGCGTACCGGCCGTTGCGGGCCGCGGTTCGCGCCTGCGCCCGCGCGGCGGACCGCGTGCTGGCCACCGACGAGGCGCTGGTCCCCGTCGTGCGGCGGCATCTCCCGGTGTCCGCGCGCGCGGTGCGGGTGGTTCCCAATGCCGTCGACCTCGAACGGCTCGACGCCCTGCGCGCTTCCGCGGCCGGCGGCGCCGGCGACCTGCGCCGAAGCATCGGCGGCGCGGAACAGGACGCCCTCCTCGTATCCGTCGGCCGCCTCGAAGCGAACAAGGGGTTCCACGTGCTGATCGACGCCCTGGCGCGGCTGGCGGCGGACCGGCGCGGCCCGCCCCGGTGGCGGCAGGTGATCATCGGCGACGGTCCGCAACGCCGCGCGCTCGAACGCCGGATCGCGGGCGCGGGTCTCGCCGGCCGGGTGCGCCTGCTCGGCCGCGCGCCGGACGAAGCGGCGCACGCCTGGCTCGCCGCCGCGACGCTGTTCGTGCATCCGACGCTGTACGAGGGGAGTTCGCTGGTGACGCTGGAGGCGATGGCGCACCGGCGCGCGGTGGTGGCGTCCGCCGCCGGCGGGGTGCCCGACAAGGTGACGCCGGGCGTCACCGGCTGGCTGGCGCCGCCCGGCGACGCCGCGGCGCTGGCCGGCGCGTTGCGGACCGCGCTGGCGTCCCGCGCGCGGCTCCCCGCGATGGGCGCCGCGGGGCGCGCGGTGGTCGAGCTGAAGTTCTCCTGGACCGCGGCGACCGATCGGCTCCTGGCCCTGTACGAGGAGCTCCTGACCGGCGGGCGGTAACGGCCGGGGGCCGGCGGGACGGCGGCGTCAGCGCTGCCGCAGGAGGCGGCGCGCGGCGTCGACCACCGCGTCGACGCCGACGCGGGCGAGGCAGTCCGGCGTTCCGTTGCTGCAGCGCCGAGGCGGACGGCGCATCCGGTTGCACGGGCGGCACCACAGGTCGGCGTGGACCACGGCCGCCCGGGGCGAGAGCGGGGCGTAGCGAACCGGGTCCGAGGGGCCGAAGATCCCGACCACCGGCGTTCCCACCGCGGCGGCCAGGTGCATGGGGCCGGTGTCCGGGGTGACGAGCAGCGCGAGGCGCCGGAGAACGGCCGCCAGATCCACCAGCGGCGCGCCGCCGGCGAGGTCGATGAGCCGGACCCCGCGGGGCAGGGCGGCCCGGACGCCGGCCGTCGCCGCCGCGTCCGACGCGGAGCCGAGCAGGACGATGGTGGCGTCTTCGCTTTCGGCGAGAGCCGCCGCGGCGGCGGCGAAGCATGCGGCCGGCCATTCCTTGACGGCGCGCCCGGCGCCCGGGTTGACGCCGACCAGCGGCCCCCGGCCGGCGTGGGACGCCAGCCGCCGGGCCGCGCGGGTTTCCGCGTCGGCGGGGATCCGGAGCGGCGGACCCGCGCCGGGGGAAGCGCGCCCGGCCGGCAGCGCCCGCTCGACCAGCCGCAGCGCGTTCGCGGCCGCGTGGGCGCCGCGGTCGTAGCGCAGCGCGCCGGTGAGGAACCCGCCGCCGCCGCCCGTGGCGTACCCGATGCGCCGGCGCGCGCCGCCTGCCGCCAGCAGGGCGTTGCCGCGGACGTCGGGCTCGAAGTTGATCGCCAGATCGAAGTCGTGCCGCCGCCACTGCAGGATCCGGGCGGCCACCTCCCGCACGGACGACCGCGTGCCTTCCTGCGACAGCCACGGGGCGTCGATCGACTCCACGCGGTCCACCGCCGGCACGAGCCGCGCGAGAGCGGCGTTCCAGCTTCCGACCACCAGCCGGATCTCGGCCGCGGGCGCGCGAGCGCGCACGGCGCGGATCGCATCGAGGGTCATCAGGAGGTCGCCGATCCGCTCGAGGCGCAGCAGCAGTACGCGGCGGGGCGGAACCTCCGGCGCGGGGGCGCGCCGCCAGCCGCGCAGCGCGGCGAACGGCGCCAGCGCGGCGTCGGCGCAACCGACGAGCCAGCGCTCGCGCCGATCCGGGATCTGCAGATGATCGAACACGTCGGCGGCCGGATCAGCGGATTTCGATGCGGTCGACCATCACTCCCAGGTCGCGGTCGTCGGGCGTGCCGAGCTGGACCCGCGGATTCCACGTCTGCGTCTCGATCAGCAGCTCCGCCGGTTCCTCGTCCGCGGCGACCTCGCGGGCCAGCTCGGAAGGGATCGGGACGGCGTACGGCCGGAATCCGCCGGCGACGTCGACGCTGCCCAGCCGCCGGCCGCCCAGGGTGAGCCGGACGCGGGCCGGGGCGGCGCGTTCGGGACGTCCGCCGTCGCCGAGGCGCAGCGTCAGCTCCCGCGCCTCCGGCAGCGTGCCGATGACCGCCACGAACGAGCGGTCGCGCGTCCAGCGGTACGTGACCCCCTGGTGGTCGCGCTGCTTCGCATGGACGCGGCGCACGTACAGGTCGTCCTCTGCGCCGACGTCGAGATGGAAAACGCCCGGCTGCACGCGTACCGGGACGAGGTCGTACACGGTATAGCCGAACTCCTTGCGGCGGACCCCGGTCGGGTAGGCGTTGAGCGCCTGCTCGTACTGCGGGATCTGGAAGCGGTCTCCCCAGACGCTCCGCGGCGTGACGTCGCGCGACAGCAGGTGGGTGCCTCCGCCGCCCATGAAGAGCACGCGCGCGTACCGGGACCGCGCCCATGCGAGAAAGCGGCGGAACTCCGTCTTGTCGGGCGCGGTGTCGTGCAGCAGCAGCACGTTGCGCGCATACACGTAGGCCAGCGGCGGCGCCAGCACGTGCAGGTCCGACGCGGCGCGCGATTCCACCAGCAAGAGGTCGGCCGGGGTCAGACGCTCGGCGATCGCTTCGACCTCCGGTATCAGTCCGGCCAGCTCCACGTGCCGCAGGATGGGGCGCGTCCGCTCCAGGAACTGCCAGCCCAGACAGGCGGCGAGCGCGACGCCGGCGATCAGGCGCGCCCGCGCGGCCGCCGGCGTGCGCGCCCACGACAGCCATTTCCACGCCGGCGGCGCCACGGGGCTGAACGCGGCGGCGCCCGCGAGCAGGAGCGACGCGGGCAGGATGACCGGTATGAAGCGGCGGGCCGCCCAGAAATGTTCGGGCCAGATGCGCGCCTTGTAGAAGATGAACACGGCGCACGTCGCGGACACGATCAGGAACGCCGAGCTGCGCCAGAAGCGTCGTCCCGACACGACGGCCCAGCCGGTCAGCGCGGCGGCCAGCCCGAGCGGGCCCAGGTAATAGTCGGTGTAGGTTCGCAGGCCGGCGGCGTCGTGCGGCGCCAGCCACGGGCCGTCGGTGCGGAAGAAGAGCGCATACGCGGCCAGGCCCCAGACCGCGGCGAGCAGAAGCCGCGGGAACCAGACGCGCGCGCGCGCGCCGAACCGGGGGCGCGCGGCGGCGAAGCCGAACGCGGCGACCAGGGCCGCCCCGGCGGCCGCCAGCGCGAGTTGCGGCATGGAGAGCGTGCCCGGGTACGCCACGATACGCGCCGAGTACGGCGCGAGCACGCTCAGGTAGTAGATCGCCGCGGCGCCGGACGCGGCGGCCAACGGGACCACGAAGGACGCCAGGAGGCGCTGGCCGGCGCAGAGGCCGAAGAGTGCGGCCATGGCCGCGCCGCCGATCACCAGCACGCCGGTGACGTGCGCGAAGACGCTCAATCCGATGAGGACCGCCGCGACCGGGGCGAAGAACCGGTCCCCGTCGGCGTGCGCGCGCGCGTAGGCCAGCAGTCCCGCGAAGACGAGCGCCTGCATCGCGACCTCGCCGTTCGGGTAGCGCGCGTACCACACCTGGGCCACGTGCAGGGCCAGCAGCGCCGCGCCCGCGCAGGCGGCGGCCCGTCCCAGCAGCGCCGCGCCGGTGAAGTACACCGCCAGCACGCCGAGCACCGCCAGCAGCCCCGGCGCGTGGCGGGCGCCGGTGAGGCCGTGGACGTCGTAGGCGATGGCCGTCCAGGCCGGGTACAGATGGGAGAACTGGCCGACGACGGAGCCGGCGTCCGGATCGACCACGAAGAAGCCCATGAAACGCAGCCCTTCATGGTCGGAGTCCTCGTCCGGGGGGAAGAACAGCCGCCGGTGCTCCCGGGGGACGGTTCGGACGAGCGGGTCCGGCGGCGTCAGCGATCCGGTCTGCGCGATCCGGATCCCTTCGTTGACGTAGACGCCCGGGTCGCGCCCGCCCATCACGTACTCGGCCGGCGGCGCGAAGAAGAACGTGCACGCGGCCAGGCCCGCCAGGAGGCAGGGCGGAACCGCCGTCCGCGTGGGACCCGGCGCCGGCGGGCCGAGCCGGAGGTCCAGGCGCGACACCGCGGCGGCGGCGAGGCAGAGCAGTCCGTTCGTCAGCAGGAGGTTCTCGATGCGGTACGCGCCGGCGGCGGCCAGCGCGAGGGCCGCGACGGAGGAGACCGCCACGCTGACGACGACCGCCCAGAAGAAGCGTTCCTCGGCGGGCAGCGCGGCCCGCCGCGCGCGGCGGGCGAACGGCAGGCGGAACGCGAGCGCTCCCGGCAGATACGCGGTCAGGAGGACGATGCCGGCCGCGCGCCACATGGTGACGCAACCTAGCACGCGCTTCGACGCGCTGGCAACGCGCGCCGGTCCGCCGCCGGCGGGAAGCCGGGGTCCCCGCCCGCGCTACGGAGAGAACCAGGCGCGCGCCAGCCGGAACGGCACGACGAAGCGCTCGACGAAAACCGACCAGAGACTGTCGGGATAGGAAGGCACGATGTGCGCGAACCCGCGCATGAAGAGCTGATACTGCAGCAGAAAGAGCAGGTTGCTGCCGATCAGCGCAACCGACGCCGCCCGGACGAGCCACGGGCGCGCCGCCGCCGGCGGCGAGGCGAAGAGCGCCGCCAGTCCGGCGACGAGCAGCGGCATGCAACTGACGAACCGCCGCCCCCCGAACCCCGCCCCGGCCCACCACATGCTGGCCGCCGCGTTGACGTACAGGGCCAGGAGCAGCACGGCGACGGCGACGATTCCGACGAGGCGGTCGCGCCGGACGAGCGCCGGCAGTCCGGCTGCCGCCAGCAGCACCGCCGGCGTCCACGACACCAGGCCCTGCCGCATCGAGAAGAGCGTCTGGAGAATCGCCGGCCGCGTCCACGCGAAGTAGTCGCTGCCGCCGTGGGGGTTCAGAACCGGCGTGCCGTAGAGCACGTGCCACGCCCATAGCTGGGGCAGGAACGCCGCGGCGCAACCGGCGCCCAGCGCGAGCAGTCGTCCGCAGGCCGCCGCCGTCGGCAGACCTCGGCCGCGGACCGCGCGCAGCAGCTCGATGCCGGGAATCGCCAGCACGACGAGATCCTGCGATCGCACCAGGCCGCACGCGCCGCCGAGCGCGCCCAGCAGCGCGAAGCGCCGGAGGTCGTCCCGTCCGCGGGTCCGGAACCAGGTGTGGACGAACAGCGCCGTTACGAACAGCGACGTCGCATGCGAGTAGGTGGGTGACACGAGCGAGTAGTACAGGGCGGAGCCGGCGAGCCAGAGGGTGAGCGTCGCCCAGAACGCCGCCGTCGTGGAGCAGATCCGCCGCGCGAGGTCGTGGCAGAACCAGACGCCGGCGGTCGCATAGGCGATGCCGGCCACCCCGGCCGAGACCTTGAAGGGGAGGGCGAGGCCGTCGAACGGAATCTCGACGCCGAATCCACCCAGCGCGACGACGAACAGGCCGGCGGCCAGAAACAGCGGCGCCCAGAGGATGGCGGAACCGGGGGGCCACTTGTTCGGAGCCATGCCGGTCGCCGTCGGGGCGCCCCAGTAGTCGTCGTCGGTCTGGCCGGTGAGCAGTCGGTAATCGTTGGTGAAGTCGACGTCGCCGTCCACCACGACCGAGCGCAGCCACGCGTAGTAGCCGATCGCGTCGCCGTCGATCACGCGCCCGGGAGGCTTGGGAAACCACACCTGGGCCGTGACGTAGGCCAGCGCGAAGACGAAACCGATGGCGACGATGACCCGCGTCGGATGTCTTTCCAGGCAGCCGGCGAAGCGGTCGGCGGCGTCCCTGACGGGCGTCATGACGTGAGCCGTGCGCCGCGGGGACTTCCGAAGGGACTTCCGGGGCGCCGGGTTCGGGAGACGCGCTCGTAGGCGCGCTCGAACCGTTCGGCGACGTTCTCCCACCTGCGCGCTGCGCACATCTCGTCGCGGGCGGCGCGGCCCAGCGCCGCGCCGAGCGCCGGTTGGCGCAGGAGCTCGCCGACGGCCTCCGCCAGCGCGCCGGCGTCGCGCTCGGGAACGACCAGCGCCGTGCGGCGGTGGACGGCGACGGTGGTGATGCCGCCGGCCGGCGTCGCCACGACCGGGGTCCCGGACGCGAGCGCCTCGAGGACCACGTTGGGAAGCCCGTCGACGTTGCCGGCGTCGTCGCGAATCGACGGCGCCACCGCGACGTCGGCGGCGGCCAGCCAGTCGGCCACTTCCGACTGGGGCACCGCGCCCGGCCAGATCACGCGGTCCGCGACGCCGCGCGCCGCGGCGCGCTCCTTCAGCCGGGCGTCGAGGTCGCCGCTTCCGGCGAGGACGAGCCGCAACGCCGGCCAGCGGGGCGCGAGGGCGGCCAGCGCGTCGATCAGGTACTCGAAACCCTTCTTGTGCGCGAAGCGGCCCGCCGCGAGCACGACCGCGGCGTCCGGCGCGAGGGCGTGCCGGCTCCGCATCCGGCGGCGCGCGTCGCCGTTCGGCCGGAAGCGCGTCACGTCCACCCCGTACGGCACGACTTCCGAGCGCGCCGGGTCGGCTCCGAGACGGACGGCGCGCGACCGCAGATCCTCGCTGCAGGCGGTCACCCAGCCCGCGCGGCCGAACGCGTAGCGGGCGGCCGGGCGGACGGCGGCATGGCGTTCGGCGACGAACACGTCCGAGCCGTGCAGGCTGACGACGAGCGGCGCGGAACGGGCCGCCGCCGCCGCGACGCCGCCGCTGGGAATCACCCAGTGCGCGTGCACGACGGTGGCCCGCGTCGTGCGCACCACCCGGCGCGTCGCGAGCCCGGCCGCGGCCAGGGCCAGCGGAGCCGCCGCCCAGGCGGTCCAGCGCATGGAGACGTCCCCGCGCAACGCGCCGGCGTAGCCGAAGACGTGCAGGGCGCGCACCGGCGCGTAGCGGTAGAAGTGGAAGTGGACGCCGCCTTCGCGCGCCCGGCGCCGCACCCGCGGGTGCCAGGGCGCCACGACGTGGACCCGGTGCCCGCGGGCGGCGACGCCGTGCGCGATCGGTTCGAGGAACGTGCCGGCAAGGTCACCCGGAAACCGCGGGTAGGAGGAGGTGACCATGACGACGGTCTGGCGGGGCATCCTGCGCCGCGTATGCTAGCACGAGGATTGCCCGCCTGCCGTCGGTCTACATCTCGTCGTCCGGCTCGGGCAGGCCCGGCGCGCCGCCGTCCGGCGCCGCCCGTTCCGGGGCCCCGCCGGCGGCCTGCGCCCGGGCGGCCGCGAACGACGCCAGCGCCGCGCGGCTCTCGGCCGTTCCGAGCCGGACGTGCCGGTCGAATCCATCGTCCCCGAGGACGAGCAGGTCCGATTCGCCGAACGCGCCGACCCCGGTTTCGTCCCGGTGCGCGACCACGGTCACGCCGGCGGGCGCGCGCCCGAGGAACGCCTCCGCCGCCGCCGGCTCCAGCGCGGCGAGCGCGCCGGCGTCCACGAGGTGAATGGATGCGTCCTCCCGGCGCATCGGGTCGCCCGGCCGCATCCATGCCGACGCCAGCGGCAAACCGGTTTCGGCGGCGCGCGCTTGCAGGAACGCCGCCTGCACCGCCGCCGGCGGCGCCAGCGTCGCCAGGGCGACCCGGTCGCCGCCGCGGGCGTCCACCGCGGCGCAGTCCGGCAGCGACCCGAGCCGGACCGCGTCGCCGGCGCCGGCGCGGCCGAGCGGCTCCGTGTCGATTCGCTCCGCGTTCCGCAGGAACTGGACGCAGACGACGACGCTCGGATAGTACCGGCTGAGCAAAGCGGAGACGCGGGGCACCGCGAAGCACCCGTTCATCGCGATGCGCATGCTGGCGACGTACACCGCCAGCGTCGCGGGGTCGAAGTGGCCGCCGATGAAGCGCACCGCGAGATACACGGTCGCCGCCGTGCCGATCGCCGCCATGCCGGTCTGCAGCACGAGGTTGATGGCGTTCCGCGCGTGGCGCCGGCCGATCGCCACGCGCGCCAGCTCCACCGCGCCGGCGAGCTTCTCCGGCGTGCGCACGGCGGGCGGCGCCTTGATCGCCGCCTGCCATTCCAGCCAGAAAGCGCGCCTCGCGCGCTGCTGACGATTGGAGTCGGCCACCTGGCGCATCATCGGCGGATAGAGCAGCAGGCACCAGAGACCGGCGGCGCCGGCGAGCAGGCTGGTGAGCACCGGCTCGATCGCCAGCAGCACGCCGCCGGCGACCAGCCCGCCGAACGACGGCGTCACCGCGCCGAGCAGCACCACCACGCACAGCGCGGCCCCATGATAGCTGCTGGTGATCTTCTTGAGGTTGTTGCTCTCCAGGAACGTCCGGCTCGCGGCCGCCGCCCGCGGATCGGGCAGGCGGCGGGTGAGGCGCGCCATGTCGGTGACGCGGCGCGCCATCGTTTCCTCTCCGATCCGGATGAACAGACGCTCCGACCAGTAGAGCAGGCCCGCGCTGGCGAACAGGCACAAGCCGAATGCGCCGAGGACCATGCCCACCAGTCGGGGGGCTTCGCGGCGCCATGCGAGGTCGAAGCGGTCCAGGGTGACGACGTCGCCCGCCTGCGCCTGGTCCAGGTACCAGTAGAACACGCCGATCGCCGCGGCCTGCGCACCGAGCGCGAGCTGCCCGCACACCACGGCGGCGGCCGTCCGCAGCCGGCACCCTTCGAGACTGCGCGCCAGCACCCAGGCGAGGTTGCCCGAGTAGCTGACGCCGCCTTGCAGCACCGACCGGCAGAAAGCGAGGTGGCGGGAGATCGCCGCGCGCAGCCGTGCGTGTCGTTCGGTCACCGGCCGTGCCGTTCGAACCGCAGCGCGGCGATCTGATCCGACACGAGACCGATCAGGAAGGTCAGCACGCCGAGGACGGTCAGGAGCACCGAGGTGTTCGTGACGCGGGAATGGAGGGCGATCGTCCAGAGGGCGTAGCCGACGCCGCCGGCGAGCGCGGCGGCGCTGAGCGGCACGAAGACGCGCAGGGGACTGTAGATGGTGATCACCCGCACCAGGATGAGGAGGAACTTGAAGCCGTCGCGGGTGAACCGGATCTTGGAGGATCCGCGGCGGGGACGGGCCGCCGTCGGTTCGAACGTGACGCTGTAGCCGGCCCGCAGGAAGGCCAGCGTGGTGGTCGCCGGTGTCGAGAAGCCGTTGGGCAGCAGGTGCAGGAACTCCCGGAAGTGCTCCGTCTGCGCCGCGCGGAAGCCGGACGTCAGGTCCGGGATCCGGCGCCCGGTCAGGTGGCTCGCCAGGGCGTTCAGCAGGGCGTTGCCGAGCCGCCGGCCCAGCGTCGCCTGCGTCGCCGCGGCGCGCGCCCCGACCGCCAGTTCGTACTCGTCCAGGCGCGCGATCAGGCGCGGCGCGTCCTCCGGCCGGTGCTGGCCGTCGCCGTCGATGATCAGCAGATGCGTCCCGCCGGCCGCCCGGATGCCGCTCTTGACGGCCGCGCCGTTGCCCTTGTTGTACGGATGGCGGATGACCCGGGCGCCCGCCTCCCGCGCCCGGGCCGAGGTCCGATCCGTCGAGCCGTCGTCGACGACCAGGATCTCGCGCCAGGGTCCGGCCGCCCGCAGGGCGCGGACCAGATCGGCGATCCCCTGGTTCTCGTTGAACGCCGGGACGACCACCGTGGTGGACGACGGATCAGCCACGGCCGCTCCCGTCGCCGGGCCCGCCGCCGCCCGCGGCGCGGGGTTCGCGCGCGGCGCCGGCCGGCGCCGGCCGGCCTCCGCCGGCCAGCTCGATCGACCGCACGCGGTACAGCAGCTCCTCGGTCAGCGCGCGGTTCGCCGAGATGACGTCCGCCATCAGACCGATGAGCATGATCTGGAAGCCGACGATCAGCAGGACCGCCGACAGGATCAGCGACTGCAGGTGGCCGGTCCCGGAACCGGTCAGGTAGAAGTAGAGGAAGCGGAGCGAGATCGCGAAGCCGGCGGCGAAGACGGTCAGGCCGGCCGCCAGGAACACCTTGAGCGGCTCGTACATCGCGTAGATGCGGACGATCGTCGCCGCCGACTGCTTCAGATAAGTGAAGACGTTGTCGAACAGCCGGGACGGCCGCGTCGTCCGGTTCGTGCCGACCGGCACGTGGGCGATCGCCATCCGCTTCTTGCCGGCCTGGATGATCGTCTCGAGCGTGTAGGAGAACTCCGAAACCACGGACTGGCGGAGCGCCGCTTCCCGCGTGTAGGCCCGAAACCCGCTGGTGGTGTCGGGCACGCGGGTGTTGGAGACTTGGCGGACGACCCAGCTCCCGATCCGCTGGAGCCAGCGCCTCGACCACGGCATGTGCCGGAGGGCGCCGACGTTGCGGTCGCCGATGACGACGTCGGCGGTGCCGTCGAGCAGCGGCCGCACCAGCTTCTCGACGTCGGCGCCGGCGTACTGGTTGTCGGCGTCCGTGTTGACGATGTAGTCGGCGCCCTGCCGGAGCGCCGCGTCGAGCCCGGCCATGAACGCCGCCGCGAGCCCCTTGCGGGCGCGGAACCGGACCACGTGGTGCACGCCGTGGGCGCGTGCGACCGCCGCGGTGCCGTCGGTGGAGCCGTCGTCGACGACCAGCAGTTCGACGGCGTCGATCCCGGCGACGCGGCGCGGCAGATCCGCGATCGTCCGCGGCAGCGTCGACGCCTCGTTCAGGCACGGGATCTGGATGATCAGCCTGGCCACGACCGTCTCATTCCCGGACGAGTTTCTCGATCACGCCGTCCCAGGTGACGGCGGCGGCCCGCTCGCGGCCCGCGGCGCCGAGCGCGGCGGCGCGGCGGCGGTCCGTGAGCGCGTTGAACGCCGCGGCGAAGGCCTCGGCGTCCGGCTCGCAGACCAGGCCCGATACGCCGTCGGCGACGAACGCGAGCGTGCCTCCCGAGTCGGTGGCGGTGACCACCGGCTTGCGGGCGAGAAACGCTTCCAGCGTCACGTATCCGTAGTCCTCGTCGTAGGGCGGATAGACGACCGCGAGCGCGTCGGCGTACAGGCGGACGAGCTCGTCGTCGTTCACCCGGCCGAGAAATGCAACCCGGTGCGAGAGTCCCGCCGCCTCGGTGCGCCGGCGGAGGGCGTCGCCCTGGGTTCCCTCGCCCACGATCACGAGCCGCAGCGGATCGTCTGCGTGGCGCATCGCGTCGATCGCGAGGTCGATCCGCTTGACGGACTCGAGACGGGCCACCGACAGCACGTACGAGCCGTAGGATGCGTGGTGCAGGCGATCGGCGAGCCGCGGCGGATGGTGCAGCGGTTGGGCGTCGAGGCCGTTGTACCGTTTCACGCGGTCGGCCGTGTTCTGCGAGATGGCGTAGCGCCGCCGGCACTCTCCCAGCATCTCGCGGTCGAGCGCCTGGAGCCGGCCGCGGAGCCCGACGTCGGGCTCGGTGTGGCCGAAGTCGCCGTAGCGGGTGCCGCACAACTCGTACGCGGCCCGGTACTGGTGAATCAGCCAGACCACCTTGTTGGGGTGGCGCGCGAAGTACGTCGGGAACTTGGTGGCGATCACCAGATCGACCGTCCGGCCGTTGCTCTCGCTCAGATCGAGCAGCCGCCACGCCGCCGCGTGCGCCCGGATCTCGTCCTTCGGATACCACTTGAAGGGCACGCTGACCAGATCCGTCTCGTAGCCGGCGGCGCGGAGACGCTCGACCAGCGACCGCACCAGCGCTTCGGCGCCTCCGTACACGAAGGGAACCTGCGCTTCGCACACCAGCACCGTTCGCACCGCCATGAGCCGCCCGTCAATGGTACCAGAACGCCGCGCGGCCTCGAACGCCGAGGACGCTGCGCTCGCGCGCCGCCGGGCCGGGACCGCCTGCTTGCGCCGGCCGGCGCGAACCGGTCATGGCGTGGAGGAAACCCGGCTCAGGAGGTCCGCCGCACCACGAGCTCGGCGAGCAGTCCGAAGAAACCGGTGTTGAGGCCGAACATGGCGAGTCCCAGTACGAGGTTGGTGTTCTCCACCGGCCGGGAAGTGTACCCGCCGAGCCACAGCGCCAGTTCCACCGCGAACACGGCGGCGGCGACCGCCAGGAACAGCGCCGCCAGCGGCAGAAAGACCTTGAGCGGCCGCACCAGGACCATCAGCATCAGGATCTGGGGCAGCGTCTTGAGCGGGTACTTGAGCGAGACGAACGATTCGCCGGCTTCCCGCCGGTGAAACGCGACCGGCGCCTGCTCGAAGCGCATGCCCTTCAGATAGGCGTCCAGCAGCACCTGCTGCGTATAGTTGTAGTCGCCGGGGATGAAGCAGACCTTCAGATAGGCGGCGTTCACGGCGAAGATGCCGGGCTGCGAATCCTTGATGTCCCAGCGGGTCAGCCAGCGCATCAGCTTGCGGAAGAGGGTGTTGCCGAGACGGCGTACGAAGGGCATGCGGTAGCTCATGCGCGGGAACCGGTTTCCGTAGACGACGTCCGCGCGATCCTCGAGGATCGGACGGATGAGGCCGGGAACGTCCGCGGGGTCGTGCTGGCCGTCGGCGTCCAGCTTGACCGCGACGTCGAAACCGTGGTCGCGTCCGTGCAGGAGGCCGGTCCGGACCGCCGCCCCGCAGCCCTGGTTGCGCTTGTGCGTCAGGACGCGGTCGGCTCCCGCCCGCCGCGCCGCCGCCGCCGTGCCGTCGGAGGACCCGTCGTCGATCACGCAGATCCGCGTCCGCACGCCCGACTTGCTCAGAGCGGCCGCGCACTGCCGGACACCGGCCACCACCCGGCGGATCGACTGCTCCTCGTTGAAGGCCGGAATGATCACCAGCAGCGACTCGCTGCGCGTGGGCGGCGCCTCAGTCGACGGGGGAATGACCGCCTCCCGCGGGCAGGCACCGGCGCACGGCGTCGAGCGCGAGAGAACCGAGCCGGGCGGCGGTCCGGTCGGCCCGCGGCGCCAGATCGTGGACGGCCAGCGCGGTCGCGACGCCGAGAACCGGAACGAAGGGCAGCGAGTAGCGCGGGATGAAATGGGTCGCCGCCGCGTGGGCGCCGTACGCGTAGGCGACCGGCAGCAACAGCAGGACGAGGCTCGCGTCGCGCCGCTTCCAGGCGACGCCCGCCAGCAGGCCGGCGAACGGGATGAAAAACACCGTCCCGCCGCGTTCCGCGAACACCAGTGTCAGGGCTATCTGCTTGAGCCAGTCCTCGCGGATCAGATCGGCCGCCGCCCGTTTCAGGACGGCGTCTCTCGTCGTCTGGTGGCCCTCGAGCCACCCGGGGGCAATCCGGCTCGCGCGTTCCGCGACGTCTCCCTTCATGCGCTTGGCGCGCAGGTAGAACCCCCGCGGATTGGCGCGGTCGAAACGGGCGTACCCGAAGGTCTCCGGCTCGACCCACCGCATGGCGAAGTCGTGCAAGCTGCGTAACAGCCCGTGGGGAAACCCCGTGAATGCAGCGGGGATTTCGCCACGGGCTGGCAAGGGGTTATAGGGCAGAGAATAGTACGCGAACGCCCCGCGGAGCTCCGGCCAGGTCATGCGGCCGTACTCGGCGCGGATCGCCAGTATCTCGCCGTCGCGGCCCGAGATGCCGAAGTGTCCCGCCGCGACGGCGTTGCGGGCCATCCAGGGCAGGGTCAGGACCCAGGCGGCGAGCACCAGGGCCGCGCAGGCCGGCGCCAGCGTCCGGCGCCGGTCCGCGTCCCGCCACAGGCCCGCCGCGAGCACCAGCGCGACTCCCGCGGGCCAGTACTGGAACACGGCCTTGGTCAGGACCAGCAGGCCCAGGGCGATGCCGCTCAGGACGCCGGTCGCGATCCGGGGTTTCCGCCACGTCCTCGCGGCCAGGGTCGCATGGACCAGCAGGAACAGGCCGGCGAGGAAGCTCGGAACGTCCTGGGTCAGGACGAACGGTATCAGCAGCAGGCTCCATGCGCCGCCGATCCCCGCCGACACCGTCCAGCTCCGCGTCAGGACGAAGGTCGCGAGGAACGCGACGGCCACCGCCGCGGCCCCCAGAAGGGACGTCAGGCGCCAGACGCGCTCGTTCAACGGAGCGGCCGCTTCGCAATCCGGATCGTTGACACACTCCCAGGAGGGCACCGCCGCGAACTCGGGCGAGGACGCGAAAACCGCGGCCAGGTACAGGGGGTAGCCCGGCTCCCGGCGCGAGTACGGTTCCTCGGCCGCCTTCTCCCGCACCGAATCCCGGGCATCGTGGAACACCCCGTGGCGGGCGATGTTGAACGCGATGCGTTGGTACTGGTCGCGGTCGGTAGCCGCCGGCGGCCCGGGGTCGGCCACCGGCCACGACAGCGCGATCGTGCACAGGGCGAACGCCGCGGCGGCCGCCGCGGCGCGGACCCGTTGCGTGGCGCGGGCGGTCATCGTTTCAGCGCTCGGGGAAGGAGAGGACGGCCCAGGCCGTGCGTACCGCGATCCACAGATCGAACGGCAGGCTGCAGTGCTTGACGTAGTACAGGTCGTATTCGAGCTTCACGAGGGTGTCCTCCTGGGACCGCCCGTACGGGTAGTTCACCTGCGCCCAGCCGGTCAGCCCGGGAGGCACGGCGAGCCGGTTGCGGTAGAACGGGATGGCGCGTGCGAGGTCGTCGACGAACTCCGGCCGCTCCGGGCGCGGGCCGACCAGGCTCATCTCGCCTTTCAGCACGTTCCAGAACTGCGGCAGCTCGTCCAGGCACAAGCGCCGCAGAAACCGGCCGATGCAGCTCGCCCGCCGGTCCCCGGCGCTTGCCCACCGCGGTCCTTCGCGCTCGGCGTCGCGGCGCATGGTCCGGAACTTCAGGATCTCGAACCGGCGTCCGGCAAGCCCGACGCGCTGCTGCCGGTAGAGGACGGGCGGGCCGAGGGACAGCCAGACGGCGGGGGCCAGGATCGGCGCCAGCAGCAGGCAGGCGACGCAGCCGATGCAGCCGGCCACGACGTCCACCGCCCGCTTCGCGAGCCGGGACGGACCTCCGGCGGCGTTCCCGGCCGACGTCAGCATGACGTCGTCTCCGAGGTGGCGGATCGGGAGCCGGTTCGTCAGGCGTTCGTAGACGGCGGGCATCCGCGCGACGTCCACGCCTCGTTCCCGGGCGTGGAACACGGCCCGGATCAGCCGCGGCGGCAGCTTCCCGTCGTGGGCCAGGACGAGCTCCGACACGCTCCGCTCCGCCACGAGCCGCTCCAGGCCGTCGCCGTCGACGATCGCGGGCCGGCCGCGGCCCGCGCCCCGCGGCGCGCCGCTCTCGCTGACGAAGGCGGCCACACGCTTGTGCGGCGTCACGGCCTGCAACACGTCCGCGACGAGGCGGGCGGCCGCGCCGGTCCCGACGATTCCCACCGGCGTCCGGCGCGACGCGCGGGTGAACACCCGCACGTACGCGAAACGCCACCCCGCCGTCAGCAGGAAGGCGAGGAAGAGGAAATACAGCACGAACAGCCGCGGCAGCAGATCGCGCGGCGCCAGGAAGAAGACCAGGACGTAGAGCAGGGCGCCGGTGACCGCGGCGTGCGCCGCGGCGGAAACGGTGGCCCGCGGGGAGAACATGGCGTCCGGCCGGCGCGCCGGCTGCAGCAGCAGCATCCAGGGGACGATCAGCACGAACCAGATCGCGTTCTCCGTCGCGTGCGCGAGGTCGAAGGGACCGGCCCGCGTGAGGTTCCAGATCAGGAGCGCCCCGGCCACCGCGGCCGCCGCGGCCAGGACGTCCCCCAGCCACAGCAGGACCCGGTGGTCCGAGTCGCGCAGGCCGGCGCGCGCGCGGCGGGCCCGGACGCGCGGCGTGCGAAAGACGTCGGGACGCGGGCGCGAGGCGCCGCGTCGAAGGACCGCGGCCGGCGGCGGCAGGGCGGGCATCGAGCGTACGCGGCGCCGTCGCTCAGCGCGTTCTGCGCCGCGAGTGTCCGGTTCTTCCACGGCACGTCATGCGCCGGGCCCGCGCGGGGATCGCAGGGGTGCCGGCATGCGGCGCGCCACGTACGCGCCCCGCTCCGCGGTGCGCATCCACGTTCGCACGGGGCCGTCGATGAATTGAATCAACCTCTCCCGCAGTTTCCGGACGGGACCGATGCTCTGCTCCACGGCCAGGGCTTCCAGGGACTGCTCGAGCAGCCACGCCCAGACCCCGGCGTCCAGCGCCACCTTGTAGCGGAACATGGCGAGCGACGTCTTCGGGCGGATCCGGACCTCGAGCGGCTCGAAGCAGCCGCCGGCGGCTTCGATGAAGCGGCGCTGGAATTCGGCTTTATGGAAGTCCATCAGAAAGATCGTCGTTTCGCCGGGGATCCACGACGGCGCAAAGGTGGCCAGCGCGTGACAGAAGAGGGGCAGCCGCTTGCTGGCGTCATCGACGTAGACGGAGATGGGCCCCCCGTTCCAGCGTGCGTGTTGGAGCTCGCCCCGATGAAACCGGATGGGTACGCCGAAAGGCTCCAGCGACCGCCTGACGCGCGGGAGAGTGTCCTCGAACGGCTCGAGGCGCAGACCCTCGCGCGCGGCGCGCGCAATCTGGCCAGGATGCGTCGTCCGCCACCGATCGAAGCTGTGCAGCGCGACGTCGGGGCGTTCCCGGCCGCGGATGCCGAGGGCGAGTTGCGCGGTCCCGGAGCCGATCCAGCAACCCACCTCGACGATCGCCGTGCCGCCGGGCGCCCGCCGGGCGGCTTCCCGCAACAGCGGCGCCAGCTTTCTCCCGCCCATCGACGGGATACTGGCAGCGGCGGCTTCGAGGTCGGCCTGCATGTTTCCGGCGTTGCGCGTGCGGCGGACGAAGTGTAGCATGCCGCGCGCCGGGCCCGTCCGCCGCGCCCGGCGCGATCGCGCGGCGCCGGTGGCGGAAGATCAGCGCGGAGCGGCGCGCCCGCGCGGGGTGTCGCGCGACCTCCAGCCGTTGCGGCAATCCCCGTCGTTCGTCACCGATCCGCGACACCATCTCGGGGCGCGCAGCATCACGCCCAGCTCCCGGGCGTCCGTGCTGTTCGGGAGCGCGTTCCGCGGGACCCAGGCAGGTTCGACCACCATTTCCAGCGTGCGCCAGAGGCCGTCGGACGGCGGCAGGAGGACGCGCATGGATTCCCATGCGTCGTGCGCCAGCACGCGCTGGAGCGCGGGCGCGCCGTCGATCCGGACTTCGACGCGCCGCGGTCCGGTCGCCGCGGCGCCCCCGGCGCGCACCGGCATCTCGACCGCGGTCACGTCGCGGTGGAGGAAGAACCGCGCGCGCCCGCGCGTCCAGCGATACCGGACGCCGTTCTCGACCTCCCATGCGTGCACTCCGTGGGGGAGGTCGCCGACGCCGGCGCCCGCGAGGTGGACGTTCGGTTGCAGTTCGCCCACCATCACGCCCAGTTCCCGGAAGTCGCGGGTTTCCGGGAAATGGTCCGCGACGCGCCACGTCGGACGCACCTCCAGCTCCACGCGGCGCCAGGCGCGCCGGGTCGGCGGCGCGACGACGCGGACGGCCTGCCAGGCGTCGTGGGCCAGCTCCGCCTGGCGGACGAGTACGCCGTCGATCCGGACCTCGACGCGCCGCGGCCCGGTCAGTGCGACGCTCCCCGCGCGCACGGGGAGCTCGAACGTGGTCACGCTCTCGCGCAGCAGGAACCTGGTGCGGCCCACCGTCCAGCGGTACCGCGAACCCTGCGCCGTTTCCCACGCGGCCAGGCCGTCGACGTTCCGGACGACGTTCTCGACGTCGGCCTGCGCCGTTTCCCGCGCGGCCAGGCCGTCGACGTTCCGGACGACGTTCTCGACGTCGGGACGTGGCGTTCGGCGGTCGATGCGCCAGGGCACGGTCGCGGCGATCAGTACGACACCGAGGATCACGCCGGCGCGCAGGCGTCCCGGCCCCGTCGCCGCCGGCGTCACCGTCTCGGCCGTCGTCTCCGCGGGCCGCGCCGCGCGGTCGAAGCCCCGGGCCGCGCCGAGCCCCGCCACGATCCAGAACGGAAAGGAGGTGACCGCGTTGTCGGTGGCGCCGAGGCTGGTTCGTGCGGCGTTGGCCAGAAGGTACGCGGCCACGCCGGCGCATACCGCGAGCAGGAGGAGATCGCCGGGCCGCGATCGGAGTCCCTGCGCCATCGGCCGCGCCACCGCCGCGAGCAGCCAGACGAACAGGCCGGCGCCGACGGCTCCCAGTTCGGCGGCCACGAGCAGGTAGTGGTTGTGGGGCCGGGGCGCCATGTCGAGGCGCAGCGCGGTGCGCCGGTACTGGCCGATCCCGTGGCCGAAGACGGGTTCGGCAGCCACGTTGCGCGCGGCTTCGCCCAGCATCCCGATCCGGACGTCGGAGCTGGCGAAGTAGTCCGAGACGTCGCCGTGGCGGGTCACCGTGGCGGCGGTGATTCCCGCGGTGGCGACGACGAGTCCGGCGATCGTCGCTGCGAGGACGCGGCGGCCGCCGTGCCGGCACGCGATCCAGAGCGCGGCGGCGCTCGCGGCGAGGATGCCGGCGAAGATCGCGGCCCGCGTCCCGTTGAGCCACAGGGAGCCGAGCACCAGGGCCGCCGCGGCCGACCAGGCCGCCCGGTTCCTCCGCGCCTGCCACGCGGTCACGGCGGCCAGCGGCGCCGCGAGGACGAGCACCGACGCCGCGGTGTTGAGGGGGGCGAACAGGGTCCAGCGTTGCAGCAGCGCGACACGCAGTCCCGGGGCGTCGGGGTGGCTCGCGACGTACCAGGCAAGCCCCACGAAACTGAGCGCCCCCGCGCCGGCGGCGCCGGCCACGATCATCCGGACGAGTCGCCGGACGAACCCCGCGTCGCCCCGGCAGAGGGAGCACGTCACGAGCAGAACCGCGAGTCCCGCGCACGTCTGCACCGTCGCCCGGAAGGAGTCGGCGGGCGCGGCTCCGGGGACGCCGTTCCTGACGTGGTATCCCCCCCACACGAAGAAATCGACCAGCCGGAACCCCGACGGGTCCTCGAGATCCCCGGTTCGCCAGACGGCGTAATAGACGGCGCACGACGCCAGCACGGCCGCCCCGAACAGGCCGGCCGGCGCGAGCAGCGACGGCGGCACGGGGCCGTCCGTGCCGTTCCGCCATGCGCGGCGGCAGGCACAGCCGGTCAGGAAGGCCAGGAAGATCGCCTCCGCGAACCGGTGCTCTTGATTCAAGAAGGGCTCGAACGCTCTGTGCAGTTCGTCCAGCCGGGGCGCCGACGTCATCAGCGCCGCCGCGTCCGCCATCGCCTTGCCGGTTCCGGCCGGATCGGTCAGGAGGAGACCGAACGGTCCCAACGCGGCGACGACGAGCAACCCGTTCCGGGGCCGTACCGCGCTGAGGAGGGCGAGCGCCGCCAGGGCCAGCTTCGGCGCGGGCTGCAGCTGGTCCGTCCAGAACACCGATTGGAACGGGACCAGCGTCGAGGCCAGCAGCAGGACGGCGAAGGCGCGACGTGCCATGGGGCCGGAGTTGAAAGATCCCGAATCACCGAATCAAGCCGCGTGCGCGACAAGGATCTCCATGATACCGTGAACGGCGAATCGAACCACCGTCATGCGACCCGCAGCAGACGTTCGTAGGCGTCGATCGACCGCTCGACGTCGAACAGCTCCGCCGCGCGCGCACGAAGCCGGGCGGCGTCCCGCGGCGTGTCCAGCTCGCGGTCCATCGCCTCGGCCAGCCGCGCCGGGTCGCCGACCGGGGCCAGCCGGCCGTACTCCCCGCCGCCGAGCAGTTCGGCCGGCCCGAAGGGGCAGTCGGTGGCGACCAGCCGGCAGCCGACCATCATCGCCTGCGCCAGCACCTGCGGCATGCCTTCCCGCTCCGAAGACAGCACGAACAGATCCGCCCGCGCCATGTACGCGAGCGGATTGGCGACGAACCCCGCGAAATCGACCGCCCCGGCGATCCCCAGGGATTGCGCCAGCGCCTGCAGTTCGGGCAGCCGCGCCGCTTTGTTCCCCTCGCCGAGGACGATCAACCGGACCGGCCGGCGCGCCGCCAGCAGGGCGACGGCGCGCAGCAGGGTCGGGTAATCCTTGGCGAGCCTGCCCGCGGACAGGACCACCGGAACGTCACCGCCGAACCAGGGATGGTCCGTCGGCTCGGCCGCCTTCCGCAACCTGTCGGCGTCGACGAGCGGCGAGTAGATCATGTGGACCGGCACGCGGACGCCGAGAACGTCGACCGCGAACCGGGCGACGCCGCGGGACACCCCCACCACCGCGTCCACGCGGGAATATGCGTAGCGCGCCGGGCGTATCCAGTGGGGCCGCAGCCAGACGTTGAGCGTCGCGACCGTCCGCGGCCGGTGCCTGGACAGATCGCGGGCGAACGCCGCCCACTCGGTCGCCACGTTCCCCATGGACAACACCGTATCCGGCCGTTCGCGGTCGAGGTACACGGCGACCTTGAACGCCACCCGCGCCAGCTTTTCCCGGATGAACAGCGGCCGGTCCCGGGTGACCAGCGACCGGTACCAACTTCTCCAACGGCACGCCAGCGCGACGCTGGCATAGCGCGACACCGCCGGTCCCGGAATGACGGTGGCGCCGGAGAAGACCTCCGACCGGCTCAGCTCCCGCCGCCACGCAGCAAGCTCATCGGCCGCGATGGAAGGCGTCACGTAGAAGAAACGTATCCCGCCGGGAACGTCGTCCGGCCAATTGCACACCGGCCTGTCGAACAGCAGGTCGACCGCGTGTCCGCGTTGGACCAGCTTCCTCACCATCGTCAACGCCGTCCGCTGTACCCCTCCAACCCCCAACGACCGAGCCAGAACGGCAACTCTCGACACGCCACCACCTCCCCCCACCGGGGTTCCCGGTCCAGGAACGCGACGTCGCGCGCGATCGCGTCGAGCTTCGCCGCGTGTCGGTCCGCCCGCGCCACGATCCCCGCGTGCGCAGCCCCGCCGGCGTCGGTCAAGGGCCTTCCGTCTTCCGCGCCGCGCCCTGCGCCCCTTCCAGCCGGCCGAGGGCGTGCTTGACGTTTCCGATTTCCGTGCTCAACCCGTCGACCGTCTTCTCGAGCCGCCCGATTCGCTCCCCGATCCGCACGTGCGCCTTCTCGGCCTCGCGGCGCACCATCGCGCATTCGTCGCGGATCTTCTTCTCGATCCGCAGCCAGCCAGCTACCAGCGCGACCGGCGTCGCGATTGCGGCCAGATGCCCGAGCAGACTCATCGTTTCATCCATCGCTGCGCCTCCGCTCCCGGCCCCCGTGTGGTCGATGGTGGAGTATCGGTTTCATTGTGGTGGTGTTCGTTCACGGTTCCAGTCAGACGGTCGTCCGTCCGGTTGCCGAGACTCGCGGACGGACGCGGAACCGTTCACGTGCGATCCCGTGCGGAACCGGACGACTGACCGCGGATGGCCTGTTCCAGCAAAAGCTGAACGGTCGCATGAACCTTGTTGATGTTGTCGTTGAGCCTCTTTTCAGACTCGCGGATGTTCGTTCCGATCTCGGCATGCGCCTTCTGTGCGTCGCCCTTGAGATCTTCCCTCGTTCGGTCGATCTTGCGGTTCGTTTCCCTTGTGGCCGTGTCGATCTTTTCCCCGAGTTTGTCGATCTTGCTGTCAAACCTCCACCAGAAGGACAGAAGCGTAACCAGCACTCCGAAGGCCGCGCTACCAGCGACGACGACGGTTTGGACGACCCCCCCGTATCCCTGTGGATCCTGTGCCGAAGCAGGAACGACCGAACCGAACAGCACCAGCACGAACAGAACTTTCGTTTTCCAGTCCATCATCTATCTTCCTCCCGTTCCGCAGTCTACCAGAACCGGAGTCCGCGGGCGTCCGGTTGCCGAGACTCGCGGACGGACGCGGACGGTTCCAGGGTCAATCCTTGCGACTCTCAGACGGTCGTCCGAGCCAGGCTGCTTTCGTCGCGGAGTCTCGCAGGTAGATGTTGATCTCGTCAACCTTCCCTTCGACCCTGCCTACATTCCCTTCGACCCTGTCGATGTTCTTGCCGAGATCAGTTTTGACCCCTTCGATGTTCTTGCCGATCTTCTCGTGCGCTTTTCGGTTGTCGGCCCTGGACGCCATCCACGTCGAAAGGATCACGCCGAGAAGGACGGCGCCTACACTTATGATTGCCCAGACTTCCGCAGTCATCCCGCCGGCAGGTTCCGTCCGCGCCGAGACAGGAACGACCGAACCGAACAGCACCAGCACGAACAGAACTTTCGTTTTCCAGTCCATCATCTATCTTCCTCCCGTTCCGCAGTCTACCAGAACCGGAGTCATTTTTCCAGCCCTGATCCGTTCCGGGGTGCACGTCAGATTTCCTGTGCTGCGGCGGCATCGAACTGGCGCCGCCCCTGCCCACACGCATTTGAGGAGATTCGCATTTCAACGACGACTACTTCAAGCCGTTCGGAGTCGTGAACCCCCGCCTACGCACGGTGTCGACGAAGGTCTCCTCCGTCTGACCTTCGACGTGGACCAGTATCCGCATCATCGCTGCTCCGGCGCGGGGCGATGGCAGCAAGGAATGATTGATGATATGCCGATACCGATCACAGAGTTTGAGACTTCGCAGACAACGGGACTCCGGCCGGGTGATGTCACAGGACAGATCATTGACTATCTCCGTAGCCGTCAATGATCGGTTCGGAACCGTGAACCGGGGGTTGACGATCCTGTTCCGGTTCCGGTAGACTTCGGAGCAGGGAGGAACATGATGGACTGGGAAGTGTTCAGTGTCGTCGTCGCAATCGTAGGTGTCGGCGTGGCGCTTGCCGTGCTGGGATACTCCATGAGGGCCGACAACCGCGGGTTCCTGAAGTCCATGCAGGAAGAAAACCGGAGGGCCCACGAGCGAATCGAAGGGAACATCGGCAGGGTCGAAGGGAAGGTTGACGACGGTTTCAGTGTAGTCAACTCCGACATCAAGGGACTTCTTCAAGCCGTAGGCCGGCTTGAAGGGGCGCAGCGGACTACCGGACGACCGTCTGAGACTCGCCAGGATTGACCCTGGAACCGTCCGCGTCCGTCCGGCAGCCGAGCATGCCGGGACCGGACGCGGACTGGGGTGATCCTGGGCGGAACCGGACGGTCGTCCGCGTCCGTTCGCTGGCCCTGCGCGACCGGCAGCGTGCGAACCGTGATCGGGAGGGTCGAACGATGGAAGACATGGCTGTCGTGATCGGCCTTGCCACGCTGATCGTCACGGTCGGGGACATCGGGTTCACGCAGGGGCGGGCGACGCGGAAGAGCAACGAAGCGGCGCACCGGAGCATCCGGGAAGAGTTGAACCGCCGGTTCGACGAGGTGCAGACGCAGGTGCAGGCACTCGACGCGCAGGTGCAGGCGCTCGACGCGAAGAACGCGGCTGCGCACGCGGGGATCGCGGAGCGCATCGACTTTTCGCGGGCCGAGGTGCTGACGCAGGTTCGCCATCTCGACGCGAAGAACGCGGCTGCGCACGACGGCATCGTGGCTCGTGCGGACCGGCACGCCGTGAAGCTCGACGCGATCGCGCACGACGTCGCGTTCCTGGCCGGCCGCCGGAAGGAACGCGATCACCGGGCCGGCGGCGATGGAGGAAGTCGATGACGAAGACGAGAGTCCCCGGCGTAGCCGCGGACGGACGCGGACTCTCGGCAAGGTCAATCCTGGCGACCCTCAGACGGTCGTCCGGTGGTCCCCAGCGACCCTTCAAGCCGACCTACGGATCTGTCGCGGAACCACCGCCACCGATTCCGAGCAGCGCTTCGTACGCGTCGATCGACCGCTCGACGTCGAACAGCTCCGCCGCGCGCGCACGAAGCCGGGCGGCGTCCCGCGGCGTGTCCAGTTCGCGGTCCATCGCCTCGGCCAGCCGCGCCGGGTCGCCGACCGGGGCCAGCCGGCCGTACTCCCCGCCGCCGAGCAGCTCGGCCGGCCCGAAGTCGCAGTCGGTGGCGGCCAGCCGGCAGCCGACCATCATCGCCTGCGCCAGCACCTGCGGCATGCCCTCATGCTCCGACGACAGCACGAACAGATCCGCCCGCGCCATGTACGCGAGCGGATTGGCGACGAACCCCGCGAAATCGACCGCCCCGGCGATCCCCAGGGATTGCGCCAGCGCCTGCAATTCAAGCAGCCGCGCCGCCGCTTTTTTCCCCTCGCCGAGGACGATCAACCGGACCGGCCGGCGCGCCGCCAGCAGGGCGACGGCGCGCAGCAGGGTCGGGTAATCCTTGACGAGATTGCCCACCGACAGGATCACGGGGACGCTTCCGCCGAACCAGGGGTGGTCTGTCGGCTCGGCCGCCTTCCGCAACCTGTCGGCGTCGACGAGCGGTTCATGGATCGTGTGGACCGGCACGGGGACGCCGAGAACATCGACCGCGAACCGGGCGACGCCGCGGGACACCGCCACCACCGCGTCCACGCGAGAATATGCGTAGCCCGCCGGGCGTATCTCGATGGGCGGCAGCCAGCCGTTGAGCGTCGCGACCGTCCGCGCCCGGTGCCTGGACAGATCGCGGGCGTACGCCGCCCACCCGGCCATATGGTGCCCCATGCACAACACCGCAGCCGGCCGTTCGCGGTCGAGGTACCCGGCGACCTTGAACGCCTTCCGCGCCAGCTTTTCCCGGATGAACAGCGGCCGGTCCCGGGTGACCAGCGACCGGTACCAGCTTCTCCAACGGCACGCCAGCGCGACGCTGGCATGCTTGCGCTGCCAGCGTGACACCGCCGGTCTCGGGATGAGGGTGGCGCCGGAGAAGACTTTCGACTGGTCCAGCTCCCGCTGCCGCGCAGCAAGCATACGCAACGAGATGTCACCCGTCACGCGGAAGAAACGAACCCCGTCGGGAACGTCGTCCGGCCAGGCGCACGTCGGATCCCCGAACAGCAGGTCGACCGCGTGTCCGCGTTTGACTAGCTGTTCCACAGTCGTCAACGTCGCCCGCTGTGTCCCTCCACCCGCCAACGACCAACACAGAACGGCAACTCTCGACACGCCCCCCCCCCCCACCTTTTTTCATCGATCAGCCGCGCCCGGCTCCGCTGCTATCGGGTGCGCCTGCGAGCAGCGCTTCGTACGCGTCGATCGACCGCTCGACGTCGAACAGCTCCGCCGCGCGCGCACGAAGCCGGGCGGCGTCCCGCGGCGTGTCCAGCTCGCGGTCCATCGCCTCGGCCAGCCGCGCCGGGTCGCCGACCGGGGCCAGCCGGCCGTACTCCCCGCCGCCGAGCAGTTCGGCCGGCCCGAAGTCGCAGTCGGTGGCGACCAGCCGGCAGCCGAACATCATCGCCTGCGCCAGCACCTGCGGCATGCCCTCATGCTCCGACGACAGCACGAACAGATCCGCCCGCGCCATGTACGCGAGCGGATTGGCGACGAACCCCGCGAAATCGACCGCCCCGGCGACCCCCAGGGATTGCGCCAGCGCCTGCAATTCAGGTAGCTGCTCGGCCGCTTTTTTCCCTCTCCCCTCGCCGAGGACGATCAACCGCACGGGCCGGCGCGCCGCCAGCAGGGCGACGGCGCGCAGCAGGGTCGGGTAATCCTTCGGGGGGACGAAATTGGCCGCCGACAGGATCACGGGAACGCTTCCGCCGAGCCAGGGGTGGGCTGTCGGCTCGGCCGCCTTCCGCAACCTGTCGGCGTCGACGAGCGGCGAGCAGATCGTGTGGACCGGCACGCGGACGCCGAGAACGTCGGCCGCGAACCGGGCGACGCCGCGGGACACCGCCACCACCGCGTCCACGCGAGAATATGCGTAGCCCGCCGGGCGTATCTCGATGGGCGGCAGCCAGCCGTTGAGCGTCGCGACCGTCCGCGCCCGGTGCCTGGACAGATCGCGGGCGAACGCCGCCCACTCGGTCACCTTGTGCCCCATGCACAACACCGCATCCGGCCGTTCGCGGTCGAGGTACACGGCGACCTTGAACGCCCTCCGCGCCAGCTTTTCCTGGATGAACAGCGGCCGGTCCCGGGTGACCAGCGACCGGTACCAGCTTCTCCAACGGCACGCCAGCGCGACGCTGGCATGCTTGCGCTGCCAGCGTGACACCGCCGGTCCCGGAATGACGGTGGCGCCGGAGAGGACCTCCGACTGGTCCAGCTCCCGCTGCCGCGCAGCAAGCTTCCGCACCGCGATGTCACGCGTCACGCAGAAGAGACGTACCCCGTCGGGAACGTCGTCCGGCCAGGCGTACGTCGGCTCCTGGAACAGCAGGTCGACCGCGTGTCCGCGTTTGACCAGCTCCCGGATGAACAGCGGCCGGTCCCGGGTGACCAGCGACCGGTACCAGCTTCTCCAACGGCACGCCAGCGCGACGCTGGCATGCTTGCGCTGCCAGCGTGACACCGCCGGTCTCGGGATGAGGGTGGCGCCGGAGAAGACTTTCGACTGGTCCAGCTCCCGCTGCCGCGCAGCAAGCATACGCAACGAGATGTCACCCGTCACGCGGAAGAAACGAACCCCGTCGGGAACGTCGTCCGGCCAGGCGCACGTCGGATCCCCGAACAGCAGGTCGACCGCGTGTCCGCGTTTGACTAGCTGTTCCACAGTCGTCAACGTCGCCCGCTGTGTCCCTCCACCCGCCAACGACCAACACAGAACGGCAACTCTCGACACGCCCCCCCCCCCCCCACCTTTTTTCATCGATCAGCCGCGCCCGGCTCCGCTGCTATCGGGTGCGCCTGCGAGCAGCGCTTCGTACGCGTCGATCGACCGCTCGACGTCGAACAGCTCCGCCGCGCGCGCACGAAGCCGGGCGGCGTCCCGCGGCGTGTCCAGCTCGCGGTCCATCGCCTCGGCCAGCCGCGCCGGGTCGCCGACCGGGGCCAGCCGGCCGTACTCCCCGCCGCCGAGCAGTTCGGCCGGCCCGAAGTCGCAGTCGGTGGCGACCAGCCGGCAGCCGAACATCATCGCCTGCGCCAGCACCTGCGGCATGCCCTCATGCTCCGACGACAGCACGAACAGATCCGCCCGCGCCATGTACGCGAGCGGATTGGCGACGAACCCCGCGAAATCGACCGCCCCGGCGACCCCCAGGGATTGCGCCAGCGCCTGCAATTCAGGTAGCTGCTCGGCCGCTTTTTTCCCTCTCCCCTCGCCGAGGACGATCAACCGCACGGGCCGGCGCGCCGCCAGCAGGGCGACGGCGCGCAGCAGGGTCGGGTAATCCTTCGGGGGGACGAAATTGGCCGCCGACAGGATCACGGGAACGCTTCCGCCGAGCCAGGGGTGGGCTGTCGGCTCGGCCGCCTTCCGCAACCTGTCGGCGTCGACGAGCGGCGAGCAGATCGTGTGGACCGGCACGCGGACGCCGAGAACGTCGGCCGCGAACCGGGCGACGCCGCGGGACACCGCCACCACCGCGTCCACGCGAGAATATGCGTAGCCCGCCGGGCGTATCTCGATGGGCGGCAGCCAGCCGTTGAGCGTCGCGACCGTCCGCGCCCGGTGCCTGGACAGATCGCGGGCGAACGCCGCCCACTCGGTCACCTTGTGCCCCATGCACAACACCGCATCCGGCCGTTCGCGGTCGAGGTACACGGCGACCTTGAACGCCCTCCGCGCCAGCTTTTCCTGGATGAACAGCGGCCGGTCCCGGGCTGCCGCGCAGCAAGCTTCCGCACCGCGATGTCACGCGTCACGCAGCTTCTCCAACGGCACGCCAGCGCGACGCTGGCATGCTTGCGCTGCCAGCGGTTCCCGATCCCACGCCCCGTCCGGCCTGTCAGCGGCCGGGCGGGGCCGTGCGCGCCGGCCGATTCCCCACAGTCCGCGGTCCAAGGCCGCGCCCGGCTCCGCTGCTACCGGGTGCGCCTGCGAGCAGCGCTTCGTACGCGTCGATCGACCGCTCGACGTCGACAGCTCCGCCGCGCGCGCACGAAGCCGGGCGGCGTCCCGCGGCGTGTCCAGTTCGCGGTCCATCGCCTCGGCCAGCCGCGCCGGGTCGCCGACCGGGGCCAGCCGCCGTACTCCCCGCCGCCGAGCAGTTCGGCCGGCCCGAAGTCGCAGTCGCGACCAGCCGGCAGCCGACCATCATCGCCTGCGCCAGCACCTGCGGCATGCGTCACGCAGAAGACGACGTACCCCGTCGGGAATGCAGCCGCGCCGTCGATCCGGCCAGGCGTACGTCGGCTCCTGGAACAGCAGGTCGACCGCGTCGGCCGCGAACCGGGCGACGCCGCGGGACACCGCCACCACCGCGGTCCGCGTTTGACCAGCTGTTGCACAGTCGTCAACGTCGTCCGCTGTACCCCTCCACTCTCCAACGACCAACACAGAATGGCAACTCTCGACACGCTACTACACATCCTGCCCTTGCCGCGGTTCCCGATCCCACGTGTACCCCTCCACTCTCCAACGCGGACAACGTGCGGACAACACGGCCGGCTCCGCTGCTACCGGGCGCGCCTGCAAGCAGCACCTCGTACGCGTCGACCGACCGCTCGACGCTGAAAACCGCCGCGCGGCTCCGGAGCGCGTCCGCGTCCGGCGGCGCGTCGAGGGTGCGCTCCATCGCCTCGGCCAGGGCGGCGTCGTCGCCGACCGGCACGAGGGGGCCGTACTTGCCGTGCTCGAGGATCTCGTCCGGGCCGTGGGGGCAGTCTGTGCTCACCACCGGACAGCCGGTGGCCATGGCCTGGATGAGGACGCCGGGCAACCCCTCGAACCGCGACGACAGCACGAACAGATCGGCCCGCGCCATGTATGCGAACGGATTCCGGACGAACCCGGCGAAGTCGATCTGGCCGTCGATGCCGAGCTCCTCCGTCTGCGTCCGGAGCTTCGCCAGCAGCACGCCCTCTCCGAGCACGACGAGCCGAGCCGGGCGGCGGGAGACGAGACGGCGGAAGGCGCGCAGCAACGTCGGGTAGTCCTTCTTGATCAACAGGGAGCCCGCGGCCAGGACCACGGGAACGTCGCCGCCGAGCCAGGGATGGCTCACCGGCTCCGCCGCCTTCTCCAGCAACTCGGGCGAGACCACCGGATCGTGGATGGTGCGGACCCGCCCGCGCGGGACGCCGGCGACGTCGGCGAGCACGCCGGAGATCCCCCCCGACACCCCCACCGCCACGTCGACGAAGGGATACGAGGCGCGAAAATTGCGGATTCGCCTGTCGTCCACGTGCCCGTTGTTCAACGTCGCGACCATTCGGACCGGATGCCGTGCGAGGCGCCGGGCCAGCGCCGCGGACACCGCTTCGTGTTCGTTGACCGCGAGCAGGGCGTCCGGGCGCTCGCGGTCGATGTACGCCGCCACCAACCGCGTCCGTTCCGGCACCGGCGATTCCAGAACAAGCCGCTGCCGCGGCGCCGCGGCTATGGCCAGGGCGATGCGGGAGAAGCGGTCCCGCCAGGCGGGGGCCTTGGGACGGACCGCGGTCTGCCAGGTGCGGCCCGCGGCCGGATACACCGAAAAGAAGCGGACGCTGTTGGCCGTGGCGTCCGCCGCTTCCTCCGGATAGTCGCATCTGAGCTCCCCCAGCAGCAGATCGACGCGGTGCCCTCGCTTTGCAAGGCCGCGTGCGACCGTCAACGCCACGCGTTCGGCTCCGCCTCCGGCCAGCGATGCGACGAGCACGGCGATGCGGCGGCGCCGCCGGGCGCCACCCGGGGTCTTCTTCTTCGGCGGTCGCAACCCTCGTACTTGTCCCTTCACGGGGTCCCTTTCGGTGTTGGGATCCGGGCGATCCGCCCCCCGGTTCGCGCCGGCCGCCGCGGCGGATGGTGACGGCGATGCCTCCGGCGCCGGTCATGGCATGGGCAGCCTTTGGGGAACACGCGCTCCGCACCCGGCGCACGGAATCTCCGGCGCACGTTCCGCGGGCGGGTAGACGCCGAAGACGGCTGGCTCGACGGCATATCCGGCCGCGGGGCCGCGGGCGGGGCCGGTTCCGGAGGCCGCGGCGCCCCGGCCGGAACCGGCCCGCCCGCCGTCATCGCCGTCCCGCCCCCGCCCCGTTGCGGATCTCCCCCTCCCAGAGGCGGTGGAAGCCGCCTTCCACCAACTGGCCGGTCCGGATCATCTCGATACCATATCCGGGGAGAGGAACTTCCACCGCGCAGACCCCGCCGTTCAGTGATCCGCGATGATCGTCGAACCGGAAGTCGAGGTTTTCGTAACCGAACCGCCGCCGCGGGCCGGGAAGGTCGTACGGATCGATCGGGTCCACGAGCAGGAAGAACGGCGCGTCGAGGTCTTCCGGTACGCACGGCGCCTTCACGTAAACCAGGGTGTCGTCGAGGAGGTACACGTCGAACAATGCCGAAGCGGCGGTTCGCCGGATCGCCGGCCTGCGTCCTCCGACCCGATCCAGAAGCGCCTCCAGATCCCCGGACGCCGGCATCACCCGCACGAGAGGCAGGGAGTCGGGTGGCAGCACGGCGGCACTGGTGCAGATCCCCGATGTCACTTGCGTCCACGGGACGAGCACCGTCCCCCCCCTCCCGTCCGCCCCCCAGTGCCATGCCGCGAGGTCGTACGGCGCGCAGTCCCGGACGAACGCCTGCGCCACCCGTCCGTCCACCAGGAGCCCGACGCCGTCCGCCTGGCGTTCGAGGTGCGGCTCCATCCTTTCCCAGAACCACGCGGCACGATCGCCCCTGTATCCGTGATGCTCCCGCGGCAGGTTTTCGCCACGGCTGTCATGGTGCCAGAGCCTGAATTGACGGTTCTCTCCAGGAGTGATATATAATGGCCCTCTCAGAAGCACGTTGTCTTGTCGGGGATCGGGCGGCCGCATATTGGCCATGAGGGTAACCCCGTGGCGCTGACGAAACGCGGTTTCGGTCTCCGCCTGCTGTGCGCGCAGGTAGTCCCAGGAATTAATCAAGCCGTCCAGGTTCATCACCGGAAACCGTGAGAAGTATCCAATAATGCCGGCGTCGTAGGACCCGACCACGCTGCCCGCGGGCAACAGTCGATTCATGACCATCGTACCCATATAGGAATGAACCGGATAGTTCCGGCTGGTAGATGACGCTCTTGAGTCGATGAACCGGAACGGCCCCGTGAAGTCCGCCGTTACGAACAGGTGGACCACTCCGATCAGGACGATTCCCGTTCTGAATCCGCGCAGCGGGACCCCCCCGACGAAACGACGTATGAGCCAGATGGCGACGCAGCATCTTGCAGGAACGGCGAGCGCCGCCAGTAGATACGCCGGAACATGATGCCATGCCCAAAATCCGGACAGGGGATGCACCGTGAGAACGCTATGTGCGAACTTCGCCAAATGCCCCGTCGCCAGGCCGCACACACCGGCCAGAAAGGCCAGCAGCAACCAGTCGTCCAAGCCGCGGGAGCGGCGAGAAAAAAACCAGACCACCACCACGTAGACGCAGATTTCAAGAGCGATCAGCAATTCATCGCCAAAGAAAGAGCCTTGCAGGTGGGCATGGAAGTTCTCCGTCATGCTGTATCCGCCTGTTCGTTCCCAAAGCCCTTGTGACAACCATTGTTTGGTCGCTCCGCTTACAGGCACGGCCCCCCCGAACAAGACCGCGTTCCAGGTGAAATACACCAGGATCCCGGCGACGGCGCCGAACAACGGCGTTGTCGCGTGCACGGATCGCCTTCCGTTCTCACCGCGTGACCACTCGAAGAACCACAGTATCGCCGTCGTCGCCACCGAAACGGCCACGTATTCCAGGCGCACCCAGGGCAGCGCGAACGCCACCGCCGCCAGCGGCCACCGCCACCCGGCCGGGTCCCGCGCAAAAAGACAGACGGCCAGCAGGAACAGCCCCAGGAAGAACAGCCCCGCGGCGGCCTCCAGCCCCCAAAGCATCCCTTCAGTCTGATAGATAGCCGGAAGCACGGCAAACAAGAGGACCCACGGCAACCGCGCCACCCGCGCCGCCGCCGCCGCCAGTGCCACGCCCCCGGCGACCAGCATGATCTCGAACGACTTGATCGCGAACAAAGCCGCCGTCTTGTCCAACACCCAGTAGAATGGCGTGATCAGGAACAGCCAAAGCGGATGGTAGCCGTTGGTTCGCGTGATGCCGTCGAAGGTCGAGAATTCGCCGGCGGCCATGCGTGAAGCGACTTGATAGTAGTAGAACGCATCGTCAAAGTTGAAATCCCGGATCAGGTTGACAAGGTCGAAGCGGTTGAGCATGTGCCCGACAAAGGCCGCGCCGTAAGCCAGAATGCCGGCGACGAAAAGGACGAACGTTGTGCGACGCAAACGGGCCATCCTTGTTCCGTTCCTTGTCAGTCCGTGGTAAAAGTCCCCGATGTTCAGATGGCCGGTCTTCATCGTTCTGTCCCTTTCCGGTTCCGGGTTCCCGCCAAGCCTGCCAACCCTACCACACGGGGCGCTCCCGCGGCGCCGGAGAGCAACCGCTTCGCCGGCGGCGGTCACGCCGCCGCCGCTCCACCACCACCGATTCCGAGCAGCGATTCGTACGCGTCGACAGACCGCTTGACGTCGAACAGCTCCGCCGCGCGCGCACGAAGCCGGGCGGCGTCCCGCGGCGTGTCCAGTTCGCGGTCCATCGCCTCGGCCAGCCGCGCCGGGTCGCCGACCGGGGCCAGCCGGCCGTACTCCCCGCCGCCGAGCAGCTCGGCCGGCCCGAAGTCGCAGTCGGTGGCGACCAGCCGGCAGCCGACCATCATCGCCTGCACCAGCACTTGCGGCATGCCCTCATGCTCCGACGACAGCACGAACAGATCCGCCCGCGCCATGTACGCGAGCGGATTGCCGGCGAACCCCGCGAAATCGACCGCCCCGGCGATCCCCAGGGATTGCGCCAGCGCCTGCAGTTCATGCAGCCGCTCCGCTTTTACCGCCACGCCGAGGACGAGCAACCGGACCGCCCGGCGCGCCGCCAGCAGGGCGACGGCGCGCAGCAGGAGCGGGTAATCCTTTTCGAGCCTGCCCGCCGACAGGATCACGGGAACGTCACCGCCGAACCAGGGATGGTCCGTCGGCTCGGCCGACTTTCGCAACCTGTCGGCGTCGACGAGCGGCGAGTAGACCGTGTGGACCGGCACGCGGACGCCGAGAACGTCGACCGCGAACCGGGCGACGCCGCGGGACACCGCCACCACCGCGTCCATGCGGGAATATGCGTAGTCCGCCCATTCTCGCCTCTCGGTAGGCAACAGCCAGCCGTTGAGCGTCGCGACCATCCGCGCCCGGTACCCGGACAGATCGCGGGCGTACGCCGCCCACCCGGTCGAAAGGTGCCCCATGCACAACACCGCATCCGGCCGTTCGCGGGCGAGGTAATCGGCGACCCTGAACGCCTGCCGCGCCAGCCCTTCGTTGATGAACAGCGGCCGGTTCCGGGTGACCAGCAACCAGTACCAGCTTCTCCAACGGCACGCCAGCGCGACGCTGGCATGCTTGCGCTGCCAGCGCGCCACCGCCAGTCTCGGACTGACGGTGGCGCCGGAGAGGACCTCCGACTGGTCCAGCTCCCGCTGCAGCGCAGCAAGCTTCCGCTTTCGAGCACCCGTCACGCAGAAGAGACGGACCCCGGCGGGAATGTCGCCCCGCCGCCAAGCGCACTTCGGATCGCGGAACAGCAGATCGACCGCGTGCCCGCGGTTGACTAGCTGTTGCACAATCGTCAACATCGTCCGCTGTACCCCTCCCCCCCTCAACGACCAACACAGAATGGCAACTCTCAACACACACCTCCCACCTTCACCGCGGTTCCCGATAGCCGCGCCCGGCTCCGCTGCTACCGGGTGCGCCTACGAGCAGCGATTCGTACGCGTCGATTGACCGTTCGACGTCGAACAGCTCCGCCGCGCGCGCACGAAGCCGGGCGGGGTCCCGCGGCGTGTCCAGCTCGCGGTCCATCGCCTCGGCCAGCCGCGCCGCGTCGCCGACCGGGGCCAGCCGGCCGTACTCCCCGCCGTCAAGCAGCTCGGCCGGCCCGAAGTCGCAGTCGGTGGCGACCATCCGGCAGCCGACCATCATCGCCTGCACCAGCACCTGCGGCATGCCCTCCTGATTCGACGACAGCACGAACAGATCGGCCCGCGCCATGTGCGCGAGCGGATTGCTGGCGAAACCCGCGAAATCGACCGCCCCGGCGATCCCCAGGGATTGCGCCAGCGCCTGCAGTTCATGCAGCCGCGCCGCTTTTTCCCCTTCGCCGAGGACGATCAACCGGACCGGCCGGCGCGCCGCCAGCAGGGCGACGGCGTTCAGCAGGGTCGGGTAATCCTTTTCGAGCCTGCCCGCCGACAGGATCACGGGAACATCACCGCCGAACCAGGGATGGTCCGTCGGCTCGGCCGCATTCCGCAACCTGTCGGCGTCGACGAGCGGCGAGTAGATCGCGTGGACCGGCACGCGGACGCCGAGAACGTCGGCCGCGAACCGGGCAACGTCGCGGGACACCGCCACCACCGCGTCCACGCGGGAATATGCGTAGCCCGCCCGGGGTCTCAAGCGGGGCACAAGCCTGCCGTTGAGCGTCGCGACCATCCGCGCCCGATGCCTGGACAGATCGCGGGCGTACGCCGCCCACACGGCCGAATAGTGCCCCATGCACAACACCGCATCCGGCCGTTCGCGGTCGAGGTACACGGCGACCCTGAACGCCTTCTGCGCCAGATCTTCGGTGATGAACAGCGGCCGGTCCCGGGTGACCAGCGACCGGTACCAGCTTCTCCAACGGCACGCCAGCGGTCTCGGAATGACGGTGGCGCCGGAGAAGACCTCCGACTGGTCCAGCTCCCGCTGCCGCGCAGCAAGCTTGCGCTTCGAGGTGTCACCCGTCATGTAGAAGAAACGGACCCCGGCGGGAACGTCGTCCCGCCGCCCAGCGCACACCGGATCCTCGAACAGCAGGTCGACCGCGTGTCCGCGTTTGACCAGCTGTTGCACAATCGTCAACGCTGTCCGCTGTACCCCTCCAGCATCCAACGACCGACACAGAACGGCAACTCTCGACACGTCACACACCTTCCCGCGGTTCCCGATCCCACGTGCGGAACACGGCCGGCTCCGCTGCTACTTGCCTGTAAGCAGCGCCTCATACGCATCAACCGACCGGTCGACGCTGAAGAACGCCGCGCGGGTCCGGAGCGCGTCCGCGGCCGGCGGAGCGTCGAGGGTGCGCCGCATCGCCTCGGACAGGGCGGCGTCGTCGCCGACCGGCACGAGGGGGCCGTACTTGCCGCGCTCGAGGATCTCGGCCGGTCCGTGGGGGCAGTCGGTGCTCACCACCGGGCAGCCGGTGGCCATGGCCTGGATGAGGCAGCCGGGCAACCCCTCGGTCCACGACGACAGCACGAACAGATCGGCCCGCGCCATGTACGCGAACGGATTCCGGACGAACCCGGCGAAGTCGACCTGGCCGTCGATGCCGAGCTCCTCCGTCTGCGTCCGGAGCTTCGCCAGCAGCACGCCCTCTCCGAGCACGACGAGCCGGGCCGGGCGGCGGGAGACGAGACGGCTGAAGGCGCGCAGCAACGTCGGGTAGTCCTTCTCTGTCCTCAGGGAGCCCGCGGTCAGGACCACGGGAACGTCGCCTCCGAGCCAGGGATGGCTCACCGGCTCCACCGCCTTCTCCAGCAACTCGGGCGAGAACACCGGATCGTGGATGGTGCGGATCTGCCCGCGCGGCACGCCGACGACGTCGGCGAGCAGGCCGGAGACTCCCCGGGATACCCCCACCGCCACGTCGACGAAGGGATACGAGGCGCGAAAACGGCGGATTCGCCACTCGTCGTCCACGCGCGCGCCGTTCAACGTCGCGACCATTCGGACCGGATGCCGTGCGAGGCGCCGGGCCAGCGCCGCGGACAACGCTTCGCTTCTGTTGACCGCGAGCAGGGCGTCCGGGCGCTCGCGGTCGATGTACGCCGCCACCAACCGCGCCCGTTCCGGCCACGGCGGCGACTTCAGAACTTGCCGCTGCATCGGCGCCGCGGCAATGGCCAGGGAGATGCGGGAGAAGCGGTCCCTCCAGGTGGGGGGCTTGGGACGGATCGCGGTCTGCCAGGTGCGGCCCGCGGCCGGATACACCGAAAAGAAGCGGATGTTGTTGGCCGTGGCGTCCGCCGCTTCATCCGGATAGTCGCACTCGAGCTCCCCCAGCAGCAGATCGACGCGGTGCCTGCGCTTTGCAAGGCCGCGTGCGACCGTCAACGCCACGCGTTCGGCTCCGCCTCCGGCCAGCGATGCGGCGAGCACGGCGATGTGGCGGCGACGCCGGGCGCCACCCGGGTTCTTCTTCAACGTTCTACCTCCGGTCCTCGCTTCCGGCCCACCGGCCCGATGAGCGGCGGTCGCGCCGGACCGTGACGGCGATGCCGCCGGCGTCGCTCACGGCAGCGTCAGCATGCGCGGCGCCGCCCCCCGGCGCGGCTGGTATCCGCACTCCACGCGCAACGGCCAGCCGCAGTAGTCGCGTGAGGTTGCCCCGATTCCGTGGACAGGTTAACGCTTGGGTTCCATCATGACAGGTCCCCGGATGGACGGGTTTCCGTGTGAGTCATCAACGAGAAAAAAGCGCTGTGGACCTGTGGGAATCTCGCGGCCTCGGCGCAGGCGCCGGCGGCAGCGATCGCCCGCGAGATTTCCAACGGCCTGTGGGCGCCCGCCGCGCCGATCCGCGGATGCGGCACGACGCCCCGCGGGCGTCCACAGGCCGGGCAGGTCCACAGCGCCCCCGGCGCCCGGTCGGTCCGCCGACGCCGCTTCACGGCGGTTGTCCGCCTCGCGAAGGCGAAGGCGAGCCGTGCGCCCGTGCGCCATCATGCCCTCCCCGTGTTTCCGGCAGCAACGCCGGTGACGACGCCAGCCGGCGCCGGCGCGCCGGACGCAACCCGGCCCGCGGGTTCGAGCGCCTCGCCGGACCGGCCCCCGTCCGCGGGCGCCGTCTCCCGGAGACGTTCGAAATCCAGCGGCGACAGGTAGCCCAACGCGGAATGACGCCGCCGCGTGTTGTACCACCCTTCGATGAACGCGAACACCGCCGACCGCGCCTCGGCGTGCGTCGCCCACTTCGTGCGGTCGAGCAACTCGCACTCCAGCGTCGCGAAGAAGCTCTCGGCCATCGCGTTGTCGAAGCAGTCGCCGACCGAACCCATCGACGGCGTCACGCCCCATTCCTGACAGCGGGCGCCGAAGGCCAGCGACGTGTACTGGCAGCCCTGGTCGGAGTGATGGATCACCGCCGCCGGTCGGCGTTGCTTCACGGCCATCTCCAGCGCTTCGGTCACCAGCGCCGTGCGCAGGTGCGCTGCCATCGCCCAACCCACGACCCGCCGGCTGAACACGTCGAGGACGACGGCCAGATAGAGGAAGCCGGCCAGCGTCGGGACGTACGTGATGTCGGCGACCCACAGGCGGTTCGGCCCCGCCGCCTCGAAACGGCGCTCGACCCGATCCGGGGCCGGCCGGACCCGGACCGCCCGCCGCGTCGTGCGCGGCCCGCGGCGCCGGCTCACCCCCGCAATGCCCGCCGAGCGCATCACCCGCGCCACCCGCTTGCGGCTCACCGCGGATCCGCCTGCCGACAGTTCCGCCTGAATCCGGGGCGCGCCATACGTCCCGCGGCTGTGGGCGTGGATCGCGCTGACGCGGACCGTCAGGTCCGCGTCAGCCTGCGCCCTGGCGGATGGACCCCGCCGACGCCACGCATAGTACCCGCTCGGGGAGACACCGAGCACCCGGGCCATGGCGGCGGTCCGGAAGCGGGCCTGATTCGCGCTCATGAACCGGTAGATCCCCCGGATCCGGTCTCCCGCGCGAACCAGGCCGTGGCTTTTGCCAGGATCTCCCGCTCTTCCCGCAGCCGCCGGTTCTCCCGACGCAGCCGGCGCATCTCCTCACGCTCCCCGGTACGCAGGCCGTCGGTGCGCTCGCCGGCATCCCGGCCGGCCTGCGCCACCCAATTCCGGATGGCCTGGGCCGACGGCTCGAACTCCCGCGCCAGAGCCTCCGGCGTGCGCCCCGACCGGACCAGCTCGACCATCTGCCGGCGGAACTCCGCCGCATACGGCGGTCTCGATTTCGGCATCGCGAATACCTCCTCCTCCCAACAGGATAGGTGTCCACGAAACCGGGGCAACTCCAGCGAAAGCCGCGGCCGAGGCGGTAGGCCAGGCGCGCGTGGTCACCGCGCCGGCGTGTGTGTCGAGGACGTACGCAACCCCCGAGCGCGTGATGAACCTCTTGCAGCCGGATGCCGGTCCGATTGACGCGGCCGCGCCCCCGCGGTACTCTCGCAGGCGGGATTGTAACCGGATCCGGGATGTGCCTCGCCACACGATCACCCGCGGCCTGAAACTTCCGCTTGCCGGGGAGCCGTCCGGCGGCGTCGAGGCCGCGCCCCCGCCGCGGCACGTCGCGCTCCTGGCCGCCGACTACGTCGGTCTGCGGCCGACGATGCGCGTCTCGGTCGGCGACGCCGTCGCCCGCGGCCAGCTCCTGTTCGAGGACAAGACGATGCCGGGGGTGCGCTACACGGCCCCCGCGGCGGGCGTCGTGCGGGCGATCCATCGGGGCGCCCGGCGCGCCCTGCAGTCGGTGGTGATCGAGCAGAGCCGGGCCGAGCGGGAAGGACGCGAGCCCGAGGCGGTGGACTTCCGTTCCTGGTCGGGACGCCACCCGAGCGGATTGACGGACGGCGAGGTCCGGGAGCTGCTGCTCGAGTCGGGCCAGTGGACCGCCTTGCGCGCCCGGCCGTACGGCCGGGTGGCCGACCCGGCGACGCGGCCGCGTTCCATCTTCGTCACCGCCATCGACACCAATCCGCTGGCGCCGGACGTGGCCGCCGTGCTCGCCGGGCGCGAGGGCGCCTTCGAGCGGGGGCTCGCGGCGCTGGCGCGGCTGACGTCCGGACCGGTGTACGTCTGCACGGGCCCCGGCCAGCGGGTGCCGGCGCCCGCGTCGGCGGCCAACCAGATCCGCCACGAGGTCTTCGACGGCGCGCACCCGGCCGGGACGGTCGGCGTGCACGTCCACGTCCTCGATCCGGTCGACCGCCGCAAGGTGGTCTGGCACGCCGGCGTCCAGGACGTGATCGCCGCCGGCCGCCTCTTCGAGACCGGCGTGCTCGACGTCTCGCGGATCGTGGCCCTCGGCGGCCCCCCCGTCGCCCGGCCGCGGCTGCTCCGCACGCGGGTCGGCGCCGCGACCGGCGCGCTGGTGGACGGGGGCATCGAGCCCGCCGTGGAGCAGCGGGTGATATCGGGCTCGGTCCTCTCGGGGCGCCGGGCGGCGGGGGAGGTCCACGGGTACCTCGGGCGCTACCACCAGCAGGTGTCGGTGCTGGCGGAAGGGCGCGCCCGGGAGTTCCTCGGCTGGCTCGGTCCGGGGTTCGGCGTCTTCTCGGCCACCCGCGCCTTCGCCTCGCGGCTGATTCCCGGCCGGCGGTTCGCCATGACCACGTCGACGCACGGATCGCCCCGCGCCATCGTCCCCATCGGGACGTACGAGCGGGTGCTGCCGATGGACCTGCTGCCGACGCCGCTGCTGCGCGCCCTGGTCATGCACGACGTGGAACGGGCCGAGGAGCTCGGCTGCCTGGAGCTGGAGGAGGAGGACGTCGCCCTCTGCACGTTCGTCGACCCCGGCAAGACGGACTTCGGGCCGCACCTGCGCCGCGTGCTCGACACGTTGCGGGCGGAGGGCTGATCCCCGCCGCCGGTCAGCCGCGCGCCGGCGCCGCGGAGGTTCGGGTTCGGAGGCGCGCCGCGTAGAGGGCTTCGAGGTCGTCCACCATCCGGCGCACGCTGTATTCCGCGGCCCGCGCCCGGCCCGCCGCGCCCATCGTCCTGGCGCGCGCGCCGTCCGTCGTCAGCGCGGCCAGCGCCGCGCCGAGCGCGGGGGGGTCGTGCGGCGGTACGAGCATGCCGGTCACTCCGTCGGCGACGGCCTCGGCGTTGCCCGCGACCGCGGTGGCCACCACCGGCAGCCCGGCCGCCATGGCTTGCGGAATGACGCGGGGCAGGCCCTCCCACAGCGAGGACAGGGCGAGCACGTCGGACGCCGCCAGCAGCTCCGGCACGTCGGTACGCAAGCCGGTGAACACGACGCGATCGCGTATTCCCAGCACGCGGCAGCGTGTTTCGACGAGCTGCCGCAGCGGGCCGTCGCCCACGATCAGCACGCGCGCCTCGGGAACGTCACGCAGCAGCCGGCCGGCCGCCGCGATGAAGTCCAGGGGCGCCTTCTGCGGCACGAGCCGCATGACGCCCACCACCACCGGCGCTTCCGCCGGCAGACCGAGCTCGGCGCGCAGCTCCGCGCGGGGCCGCCGCGGCGTCCGAAAGCGGGCGACGTCGATCCCGCTGCGAATCGTCGTGTACAGGGCGGGCCGTCCGATGCCCAGCGCGAGGCCTGACTCCGTGTCCCGCGGGGTCACCGTGACCAGCGCGTCGGTGAAGCCCGCGCACCAGCGTTCGGCCGCGGTGAACGCCCGGTTCACCAACGCCGGCCGCCGGTCGTTGAAGCCCCAGCCGTGGACCGTGTGGACCACCACCGGCACACCCGCCAGACGCGCCGCCACGCGCCCGAGAATGCCGGCCTTCGAGCTGTGCGTGTGCACCACCTGGTAGCGGCCCCGGCGGAACAGGGCGGCCAGCGCCGCGAGCGCGCCCGGATCCAGGAGGGGATTGACCTCGCGCCGCAGGCTCCGCACGAGCCGCGGCTCGACGCCGTGCCGCCGCGCCTCCGGAACGAGCGTGCCCTCGGGACCGCGGGTGGGGCCCAGCACGAGGTCCGCGGCGAACCGTCCGCGGCGCCGCAGCTCGACGACCGAGGCGAGCGTGTTCTCCTGCGCGCCGCCCACGATCAGGCGGGTGATCACGTGGGCGACGCGCGGCCTGGGATGCGAAGCGCTCAAGGGAGCAGGACGGCGCGCCGTTGCGCCTCCGTGCGGGCGACGGACTCGACGTCGCCCGCGATCCGGAAGCGGCGCGGCCAGGGAGACGCCGGCGTCAGGTGGATCGAGGTCGCCAGGACGCGCCGCGCCGTGGTTGCGCGCCCGCCGCGGTGGAACCCGCAGGTGTCGACGAACAGCAGCGTCCCGGCCGGTCCCCGGCAGTCCAGGCGGTCCGCCGGATCGACCCTGCGCTCCAGCGCGCCCGCCGGAGGATAGCTCCCGATCGGGAACTTCTGCGGCCACAGCCGTCCGTACCGCTCCCCGCGCCGGCTGTGCGCCACGTATTGCAGCGCCCCGGCGCCCGCGTCGACGTCGCTCAGGTACAGGAAGACCTTCACGAGCCGGGTGTCCTCCGGGTCCCGGTGCCATAGCTGCGATCCGCTGTCCGCTCCGTCGTGCGCGAGGGGCAGGGTGTTCCACACGTCGATCGCGTTCAGCGTCGAATGGAGGCCGAGGTAGCCGTTGACCACCGCGAGCAGCCGTTCGTGCAGGAAGAGAGACAGCCAGGGCGCGCCGGCGTCGATGACCGCCTCGTCGCGGATGCCGAACATGCGGACGAGGTAGTCCTTTCTGCCGCGCTCTTCGCGGCGCCGCACGGACGTCCTGTACGCCTCCTCCCGCGCGCGCACGTCCGGGGTGGCCAGCCAGCGATCGGCTTCCGTCCGCAGGCGCGCCTGGTCGACGTCCGGCAGGAATTCCGAGACCGTCGTTCTCGCCGCGCCCCTGGCGCGCAACTGTTCGACGAGCGGCCGCGCGGAGTCGTCCGGGGGTTCGGCGTGCGCGCGCCACGCGCGCCGGGCGGGGGCGTTGGCCCGGTGGAGCCGCCAGCGATGCCATGCGTCGAAGCAGCGGCCGTAGAGGCGCAGCCCCGCGCGGCCGATGCCGAGGGGCTCGGCGTCCGCGATCCTGCGTCCCAGCTTCCCGCCCGCGCGCGCCTTCTTGAGATCGCTTTTCCGCCGCCGCCAGTCCGTCGTCTCCATGCCCGCGTCGATCATACCCGCGCGCGCCGGCAGGGTGCGCGACAAAAACGTGAGGGTTTGCTGGTCAGGGGCGTAAAGCGCCGGCGGGATCGAACCGATAGCCGACGGTGAAGACGGCCGTTGGCGAGGAGGGGTCCCGATGCTGCCCGATGAACGGATTGCCGCCCTGGAGGAGATTCGGACGTGGACGTGAGCGGCGATCTGGACGACGTTGCCGACGGCATCCCGTCGATGGGCGGAAGGAAGCTCGGCCCGGTGCTGAGACGGGCCGCCCGCGCCGCGCCGGCCGGCACGGCGATCGTCGAGGTCGGCTGCTGGCTGGGCGCCGGGACGGCGCAACTGGCCCTGGGCGTTCGGGACAGGGAACACGCGGGCGAAGTGACGCTGCATTGCTTCGACCTGTGGCAGGCAGGGCTCGACGAGAGGAGGAAAGCCGCACGGGCGGGCCTGCGCTTCACGGCGTTCGAAGACACGCTCCCGCACGTGCGTCGAACGCTGGAACCGTTCGACGTGCCCATCCGGTTCCACCAGGGCGACGTCCTGCGCGCCCGCTGGGACGGGGAACCGATTTCCGTCTACGTGGACGACCTTTCCAAGAGGCTGCCCCTCTTTTGCCACTCGCTCGCGACCTTCGGCCCGTCGTGGATTCCCGGGGAAACCAAGGTCCTCCTGATGGACTTCCATTCCTGGCGCAAGACGGGAGCGGCCGGGCACGAGTTCCAACGGCGTTTCTTCGAGATCGCCCGGCGCTGCTTCGAGCCCGTTGCGCTCGGCGACTCGACCGAGACTTCGAGCGCCATGTTTCGGTACCGGACTCCGCTCGGGACCGAGGCTTGGACCTGGTTGCTCGAGCGGTCCGTGGAAGCCCTGGTTGCGGCGGAAAGCGAGCCCGCTTTCGTTCGCATGCGAAGGGAAATCAACAGCGCGCTCGGTCTGATTCGGGCGATTCCGAGTTCGAGCAGCCGGCGCGAGGTCGCGGCGCTGTGCGCGCACACGGCGCGCCGGATACTGAAAAAGCTGTATTCCGGGAAGAGGTGACACCGTTCCGGCGCCGGTGGCCGGCATCGGCGGGGGGGCGCCGGCCAGCCGGGATTGACTTGGCATCCGGGCCGGCGGTACGATGGTCGGGAGCTCGGGGACGGGTCCCCGTCTTTTTTTGACGCCGCGCTTGAGAAAAAAATCACAAGCGCGGAACGCGCCATGAAATTCCTGCGGCGCCTGCTCGACGCGCAGGCGCATCACTTCGAGCCGGGCGGCAAGCTCGAACGCCTCTACCCGCTCTGGGAAGCCCAGGACAGCTTTCTCTACACCCCCGGCAGGGTGACCGCCGGCCCGTCGCACGTGCGCGACGGGCTCGACCTGAAGCGGGTGATGATCACCGTCGTCGTCGCGCTGGCCGGCTGCGTCTGGATGGCGCTGCACAACACCGGCTACCAGGCGAACCTGGCCATCTCCCGCGGCGCGGCGCCGCTGGCCACCTGGCAGACGCGCGCGATGGAGGCGCTCGGCCTCGGCTTCGCGCCCGACGACCTGGCGAGCTGCCTGGCGCACGGCGGCCTCTACTACCTGCCGATCCTGGCCGTCACCTTCGCGGTCGGCGGCCTGTGGGAACTGCTGTTCGCGGTCGTGCGCAGGCACGAGCTGAACGAGGGCTTCCTCGTCACCGGCATGTTGTTCCCGCTGGTGCTGCCGCCGGCGATCCCGCTCTGGCAGGTGGCGCTGGGGATCTCGTTCGGCATCGTGGTCGGCAAGGAGATCTTCGGCGGGACCGGCATGAACGTGCTGAACCCGGCGCTGGTGGCGCGCGCCTTCGTCTTCTTCGCCTACCCGGCGGAGATGTCCGGCGACGCGGTCTGGATCGCGGCGGACACGTCGGCCGACGCGGTCAGCGGGGCGACCGTCCTGGCCACCGCGACCCTCGGGGGCGCGGCGGCGGTGACCGCGGACTTCGACTGGTGGCGGGCGTTCGCCGGGTTCGTGCCCGGCTCGCTGGGCGAGACCTCGGCGGCGGCCTGCCTGGCCGGCGCGGCGCTGCTCGCCGGCACCGGCGTCGGCTCGTGGCGCATCATGCTGAGCGTGGCCGCCGGCACCGTCGCCACGGCGGCCGGGTTGAACGCGATCGGCTCGGCGACCAACCCGTTCTTCGACGTGAACCCCGCCTGGCACCTCGTGACCGGTGGCTGGGCGTTCGGCGCCGTCTACATGGCCACCGACCCGGTGTCGGCTCCGTCGGCGCCGGGAGGCCACTACGTCTACGGCTTCCTCATCGGCGCGCTCGCGGTGCTCATCCGCGTCGTCAACCCGGCGTACCCGGAGGGGATGATGCTCGCCATCCTGTTCATGAACCTGTTCGCGCCGCTCATCGACCACGCCGCGATCCGGATGAACGTGCGGCGGCGGAGGGCGCGGTATGCAGGGTAGCGTCCTCTACAACCTGGGGTTCGCGGCGCTCGTCTGCGTGGCGTGCGCCGTCGTGGTCTCGTCGTCGGCGGTCGCGCTGCGCGAGCGGCAGGCGATCAACCAGACGCTCGACATGCAGCGCAACGTGCTGGTGGCGGCCGGGCTCGCGGCCCCGGACGAGGCGCTGGCGCCGGACGAGATCGAGGCGCGCTTCGCGCCGATCCGGCAGGTGGTCGTCGACCGGGAGAGCGGCGCGCCGGCCGACGTGGATCCGGCCGCCTTCGACCCGCGCGCGGCGGCGGCGGATCCGGCCACCAGCCGGGCCGCCCCGCCCAACGACGCGGGGCTGCAGCGGGTGGCGGACCAGGTCCTCGTCTACGAGCTGCGCGACGGCGGCGGGGCGCTCGACCTGGTGGTGCTGCCGGTCCACGGCCTCGGCCTCTGGAGCATCCTCTACGGTTTCGTGGCCCTCGACGCCGACCTGGAGACGATCCGGGGGCTCACCTATTACGAGCACAAGGAGACGCCGGGCCTCGGCGGCGAGGTGGACAACCCGCGCTGGAAGCGCCTGTGGAACGGCCGCAAGGCGTTCGGCCCCGACGGCGCGCCGGCCATCGAGGTGATCCGGGGCCTGGCCGGGCCGCCCGAGGACGATCCGTTCCGGGTGGACGGCCTGGCCGGCGCCACCATGACGAGCCGCGGGGTGACCCGCATGCTGCGCTTCTGGCTCGACGAGCAGGGCTTCGGCCCCTACCTGGAACGGCTGCGGGAAGCGGACGGGCGGGCGCCGCGGCCGGACCGCGGGCGCGGGGGGGGCAGGCTGATGCGGAGGGACGGCTGATGGCGAAGACGCGCGACGCGCTGATCGATCCGCTGTTCAACAACAACCCGATCGCCCTGCAGGTGCTCGGCATCTGCTCGGCCCTGGCGGTGACCACCCGCATGGACACGGCGCTGGTGATGAGCGCGGCGGTGGTCGTGGTCACCATGTCCTCGAACTTCTTCGTGAGCGCCCTGCGGCACCGGATCCCGACCAGCATCCGCATCATCGTGCAGTTGACGATCATCGCCTCGCTGGTGATCGTGGTCGACCAGGTGCTGAAGGCGTACCTGTTCGAGCTGTCCAAGCAGCTCACCGTCTTCGTCGGGCTGATCATCACCAACTGCATCATCATGGGGCGGGCCGAGGCCTACGCCATGCAGAACCCGCCCGGCCCGAGCCTGCTCGACGGCCTCGGCAACGGCCTCGGCTACGGCGCCGTCCTGATGCTCACCGCGTTCGTGCGCGAGCTGCTCGGCTCCGGAACCGTGTTCGGCGCGACCGTGCTGCCGCTGGCGAGCGAGGCGGGGTGGTACACCCCGAACGGGCTGATGGTGCTGTCGCCCGCCGCCTTCTTCATCATCGGGTTCCTGATCTGGGCGCTGCGGAGCTGGAAGCGCGACCAGGTGGAGGCCGAGTGATGCCGGAGCACTACCTGAGCCTCGCGATCCGGGCGATCTTCGTCGAGAACATGGCGCTCGCCTTCTTCCTCGGCATGTGCTCGTTCCTGGCCGTCTCGCGGCAGGTGACGACCGCCGTCGGCCTCGGCGGCGCGGTGATCTTCGTGCTGACGATCACGGTGCCGATGAACAACCTGATCTACGCGCACCTGCTGAGTCCCGGCGCGCTGGCGTGGCTGCATCCGGATCTGGCGCAGTACGACCTGTCGTTCCTCGGCTTCCTCTCCTACATCGGGACCATCGCCGCGATGGTGCAGATCGTCGAGATGGCGCTCGACCGCTTCGCGCCGCCGCTGCACGCCGCGCTCGGCATCTTCCTGCCGCTGATCGCCGTCAACTGCGCGATCCTCGGCGCTTCGCTCTTCATGGTGGAGCGCAGCTACACGCTGGCCGAGAGCGTGGTGTTCGGCCTCGGCTCGGGCATCGGCTGGGCCCTGGCGGTGATCGCCCTGGCCGGCATCCGCGAGCGGCTGCGCTACTCGAACCCGCCGGAGGCGCTGCGCGGCCTCGGGCTGACGTTCATGCTGGTGGGGCTGATGGCGCTCGGCTTCATGGCGTTCGCCGGGGTGCAGCTCTGACGGCGCCGGCCGCGGTTGACGCGCCTTCCCCGATGGGGTTATCGTGAACCGGGTCATGGAGCGGAGGGTCATCGGCGCCAGCGCTTTTCTGGACAGCTTCAGTGACGAACCGCTCGAAAAGCAGCGCGGCGCTCTCGACGAGGCAGTCAAGCGGGAGCTCGCGGCGGTCGTCCGGCGCGAGGTTTCCGAGGCGGTCCGGCGGGAGATTTCCGAAGTCGTCCGGCGCGAGGTTTCCGAGGCGGTCCGGCGAAGCATGGCCGAGATCGAGAAGAACAGCGGTTCCGCATGACGCTGCAAGAAGCAGGCTTGCGTCGCCGGGGTTCATGGCCGCGTCAAGGATTTTGTGGTTGTCCAACAGGGATTATGGTTATTCAGGAAAGAAGGGAAGGAACGAATGGTATCTTACGTCGTAGTCACGATCCTCGCGGCCCTGGTGGGTATTGTCGAGTTGATTGCGCGCTACCCGGACGCCCCGACTGACGTTGTGCGGCGGCTGCCGGGTTGCATCTACGTCGCGCTCAATGCAACGGCAGGGGCTGTTGCGCTGCTGGTCATCGACGAATTCGGTTGGACGTTCGGTTCCGCGCCGGACGGCGCCACTCGAATCGTTCAGGTCGCCGTCGCCGGTCTCTCGGCGATGGCCGTCCTTCGCAGCGCTTTGTTCACGGTCCGGGTCGGCAAAATGGACGTCGCCGTCGGTCCGAATCTGTTGCTTGCGGTCGTTCTGGCCGCCGCGGATCGCGCCGTCGACCGCAAGCGGGCGAATCGTCGGAACGCGGTGGTCGTGCAGATTATGGACAACGTTGATTTCGACAAGGCGAAGAAGGCGCTGACCAGCTATTGCCTGACGTTGATGCAGAACGTGTCGAGAGAGGAACAACGGGCCGTGGCCGAGGAGGTCAAGAGCTTGGCGAACTCACCCGATCTCAACGGAACCGTCAAGACGCTCAATCTCGGGCTCGCGCTTCTGAACGTCGTCGGCGAGGACGTTCTGCGCGCGTCCGTCGAGGCGCTCGGCGGCGAGATCGAACCCGACGGGACGAGTACGTAGGATGGTCACCGTCACCCTCGGCGTCGCGATGTTCACGTTCGTGATCGTGTCGCTGGTCGGCCTGCTGATGGTCGCCCGGCGGCGGCTCGTCGCCACCGGGGAAGTGACGATCACCGTCAACCGCGATCCGGACAAGGCGCTCCGCACGGCGGCCGGCGGGACGCTGCTCGGCACGCTGGCCGACAACCGCCTGTTCGTTCCGTCCGCCTGCGGCGGCAAGGGGAGCTGCGGCGTCTGCAAGGTGAAGGTGCTCGACGGGGGCGGCGCGGTGCTGCCGACCGAGCGGAGCCACCTCGGCCGCGGCGAGGAGCGCGAGGGGGTCCGCCTGTCGTGCCAGGTCAAGGTGAAGCAGGACCTGGCGATCGAGCTGCCGGCGGATGTGTTCGACGTCCGCCAGTGGCGCTGCAAGGTGCGCTCGAACCACAACGTCGCCACCTTCATCAAGGAGCTGATCCTGGAGCTGCCGGAAGGCGAGGAAGTGCCGTTCCGGGCCGGCGGCTACATCCAGATCGAGGCCCCGCCCGGCGTCTACGACTACAGCGGCTACGACGTCGAGGAGGAGTACCGCGCCGACTGGGACAAGTTCGACCTGTGGCGCTACCGGGCGGTGCTCGACGAGCCGGTGACCCGCGCCTACTCGATGGCCAACTACCCGGACGAGAAGGGCGTCATCATGCTCAACGTCCGGATCGCCTCGCCGCCGCCGCGGGCGCCGGAGGGCACCCCGCCGGGCAAGATGACCGGCTACGTCTTCAGCCTGAAGCCGGGCGACGAGGTGACCATCTCCGGCCCGTTCGGCGAGTTCTTCGCCAGGGAGACGCGCGCCGAGATGGTCTTCGTCGGCGGCGGCGCGGGCATGGCCCCGATGCGCTCGCACATCTTCGACCAGTTCCGGCGCCTCGGGACCGGCCGCAAGGTGAGCTTCTGGTACGGCGCGCGCAGCCTGCGCGAGGCGTTCTACGTCGAGGACTTCGACGCCCTGGCGGCCGCGCACGACAACTTCGAGTGGCGCCTGGCGCTGTCGGAGCCGCTGCCGGAGGACGAGTGGACCGGCCTGACCGGGTTCATCCACCAGGTGCTCCACGACAACTACCTGCGGGACCACCCCGCCCCGGAGGACGTGGAGTACTACCTCTGCGGGCCGCCGATGATGCTGAAGGCGTGCATGGACATGCTCGACGGCCTCGGAGTGGAGCGCGACAACATCCTGTTCGACGACTTCGGGTAGGGTACGGCCGGATGGAGGCCGGTTTCGTGAAGCGACGGACCTTGTACCTGTACTGCGGCGTCAAGGGGACCGATCTGTTCGGCAAGGCGCTGCTGGCGGCCCGGGCGGCCGCGCGCGGCTGGCGGGTGTACCTCGGCGGCTTCGTGGAGATACTCGACATGGTCGCCCACCGCTGCGCGCCGGGGCTGCTCGTCGAGAACAACGTCTTCGACAGCAAGGCCGAGCGGCTCGGCGGTCTCAAGGCCCGCGGCTTCCGGATCGCCGACCTGGACGAGGAAGGCATCATCTACCTGGACCCCGAGCGGTACTGCACGGAGAAGATCGGCCCCCGCGCGCTGGAGGCCACCGACCTCGTCCTCGCCACCGGGGCGCGGCAGGAGGGGCACATTCGCGCGCATCGGCCGCGGGCGGCGGACAAGCTCCGGCTCACCGGGAACCCCCGTTTCGACACCTTGATGCCGCGCGTGCGCACCGTCTTCGAGGAGTCCGCCGGGGCGATCCGGGAACGCCACGGCCGGTTCCTGCTCGTCAACCTGAACTTCAACCCCGCGAACCCGGGCCGGAAGACGGACATGGTCGCCAAGTGGCGGAAGCTGGGCAAGCTGGCGACGCCCCGGCAGCTCGACCTCGTCCGCCGGTGGGTGGACTACAAGAAGCGGCAGATGCGGGGCCTGCAGACGCTGCTGGCCGAGGTGGCGCGCGCCGGCGCGTTCGAGCGCATCGTCCTGCGTCCGCATCCGGAGGAGGACCACGACACGTGGCGGGCGTGGGCGGCGGACGTGGGCGGCGGCGTCGAGTTCCGGTACGATCCGGAGAGCGGGGCCAATCCCTGGATGCTCGCCGCGGCGATGATGCTGCACGCCGGCTGCACGACCGGCATCGAGGCGCTGCTGCTGGATCTGCCGTCGGTGAGCTTCGCGCCCGAGCCCGACAGCGAGTTCCAGAATCCGGCGGACGCCGTCAGCGTCAGGGTGGCGACGGCGGGCGAGTTTCTCGCGCAGGCGGCAAGTTGGGAGACCACCGGCGATCGTGCGCGGGCCATCGTGGAGCACGGCCGCTCCGTGCTGCGTCCGTACGTCGAAAACGTCGCGCCGCCGCTCGCCGCGGATCGGATTCTGGACGCCGCCGACGGGCTCGACGTGCCGGAGACCGGGACGGCCCGCTACGCGATCGGCCGCGCGTGCCGGACCCTGGTGGAGACGTCGACCGCCGCCGGGCGGCGCGAGCGGCGGCGGGTGCGCGCCAAGAGCAGCGGCGCTTTCCGCGTCCAGCGGTTCCCCGGTCTCGCCGTCGAGGACGTGCGGGCGCCGATCGCGCGCTGGGTGGAAGCGGGCGTGCTGGATCGGATGCCGGCGATCACCCGCGTGGAGCGGGCGGTTCTGCGCCTGCACTAAGGACGTTGCGGATGCCGGGTGCGGATGCCGGGCGGGCGGCCGCCGCGGTCAAGGTGGCGGGCATCCTCGCGTTCGTTTTTCTGGCCAGCGATACGCGGATTTTCGGTGACCGGATCGAGGAACTGATCCGCAACTACGACGGGTACCTCGGGGCTCTGGCCTTCGGTCTGCTGTGGGTGGTCTGCCTGGCCGGGACTCTGGCCGCGGGGTTCCTTGCCCCGTTCTGGATGCGCGTGGTGTTCGCGCTTCCCCTGCTGGCGGGGGCCCTGGTCGGGATGATCTACGAAGCGGTCGCAGGAGTCGCCGTCGACTACGACAATGCGTCGATCATGCGCGCAGAGATCCTGCTCGCGGGATCGGCGCTCTCCTTTTTCGCGAGTCCGGCCCGCGTGGCCGTTCTGCTGACGCTGCTGGGCGGCGTGGCGCTTCTGATGCCGCCGCCACGCCCGCGCCAGCCCGCTTGCGCCGGACGCAAAGCCGTCGCGTCGGCGTTGCGGGCCGGTTTCCTGGGACCGGTCGCCATCGCCGTCGCGGTCCTGGCGCTGATCGTCGCCCGCGGCGGGTATGGAACGAGCGGGTTGCCGGTCCCCTACACCGTTCCGATCCTGTTCGCCCTGGTGGAGCTCGACGAGCGTCTGTCGGCGGCGGTCAGGCGCGAGCCCGTTCGACTGCCGCTCGCCGGCGCGGCCGCGCCGGCGCCGCACGTCGTGCTCGTGATCGACGAGAGTGTCCGCGGCGACTATCTGGATCTGAACGTCGAGCGCGGCACCACGCCGTCCCTGCGGCGGCACCGGAACCGCGTCGTCAACTTCGGCCACGCCGTCGCGGCGGCGAACTGCAGTGCCACGACCCACGTCATCCTGCGCACCGGAGCGATGCCGCCGACGTTGCGCGAGGACGCCTACACCAATCCCTGGGTGTGGGACTACGCGCGTCGGGCCGGGATGCGCACGGTTTACATCGAGGCTCAGACCAGCCGTCCGAATCTCCGCAACCGTCTGTCGCTCCGGGAGCTGGAGCGCATCGACGAGTTCGTGTACCAGGACGGCGAGACCCGCCGGGACCGGGATCTCGCCGCGGTCGACCTGATCGGAACCTTCGTCACGCGCCCGCAGCCGCAGTTCATCTTCCTCGTCAAGTCCGGCGTCCACTTTCCGTACGACGAGCCGGATCCGACGGAGCGGGCGCGCTTTCGCCCGCACCTCCGGCCTGAACGGGCGGTCACCGGCCGGACCCGGCTGAAGAACTCGTACGGAAACGCGATCGCCCGGAACGTCGACCCGTTCTTCGAGAAGCTCCTGTCGGAAGTGGGGTTCGACGAAACGGTTCTTCTCTACACCTCCGATCACGGGCAGAACCTGCTCGACAACGGGCGAATCATGACGCACTGCTCCACGGACGAACCAAGCCACTTCGAGGGCCTGGTGCCGATGCTCGCCGTTACCCGGCACCCGCGGTGGACGGCGGAGCTCGAACGGGCCGCGGCGCGGAACCTGAACCGTACGAGCCACTTCAACCTCTTCGCCACCCTGCTCGTGCTCTTCGGCTACGATCGAACCGGGGTCGCCGGCCGCTACGAGCCGTCGCTGTTCGACGAGATCGGGACGGCGTACGGCTTCGTGGCGAAAATCGTCACTCCCGTTCCACGCATGCTGTTCGGCGGGCGGACGGAACTGCCGATCCATCCGATCCCGAGAAGGATTCTGGAGCGGGGGGCGTCGCAATCGCCGCGTCCGGCGGGGACGAGGCCGGGCTGACGCGCGTCAGCCTCCGTGGTGTCGTTTCGTCGTCCCGGGGACTTCGGCGGCGGTTCCGCGGAGCGGGTGGTTCTTCCCATGCGAACGGAGGAACGTTCCCGGTGACGTCGAGCACGAGCTGACTGGCGCCGCGGCGCCGGCGTGGTTCTTCCCATGCGAACGGAGGAACGTTCCCGGTGACGTCGAGCGGTGATCGGCCGTTGCGCGTGGTGCGCATCATTGCGCGGCTGAACGTCGGCGGTCCGGCGAAGCACGTCGCGGTTCTCGACGCCGGATTGCGGGACCGGGGTTACGCCACGCTCCTGCTCCACGGGTAACCGACCCGGGACGAAGGATCGCTCGCCCACCTGGTCCATGAACGGGGCCTGCCGGCGGTGCCGATCGGGATGCTTGCACGGGCGGTGCGCCCGTGGCGGGACCTGCAGGCGCTTTGCGCGATCACGCGGTCGATCTTCGCGGCCGGACCGGACGTCGTGCACACGCACACGACGAAGGCGGGTGTTCTTGGCCGTCTCGCCGCCTTGCTGTACAACGCCACCCGTTTCAGGAAGGCTCGCTGCCTCGTGGTGCACACCTACCACGGCACCGTCTTCCGTGGCTATTTCGGCCGCGTCGGAACCTCGGTGGTCCGTATCGTCGAACGACTCCTCGGCGCGGGCACGGATCGGATCGTCGTGCTGTCGAAGCAACAACGCCGGGAGGTCGTGGACGACGTGGGGGTCGTACCCGCCGGGAAGGTCACGATCGTTCCGCTGGGCCTGGATCTGGATCCGTTGCTCCGCATGGACGCGACCGCGCCAACCTTGCGCCGGGAGCTGGGGCTCGCTGACCATGCCGTCGTCCTCGGCTTCGTCGGCCGGCTGGTCGACGTCAAGGATCCGATGCTGCTGCTGCGGGCGTTCGAACGGGTCAGAACGCGCCTGCCGAACGCCGTGCTGCTGATCGCCGGGGACGGGCCGCTCCGTCCGAAGCTCGGCGATCTGGCGGCGTCGCTGAAGATGTCGAGCGCCGTGCGCTTTCTGGGATGGCGGCATGACCTGCCGGTCCTCTACGCCACTTTCGACGTCGCGGTGCTGAGCTCGCGCAACGAGGGGACGCCGGTCTCGGTGATCGAAGCGATGGCTGCCGGGCGCGCGGTGGTGGCGACCGACGTCGGCGGGGTCGGAGACCTGATCGAACATCAGGTGACCGGCGTGCTTGCGCCTGCCGCCCGGCCCGATGCGCTGGCGGCGGCGATTGTGCGGATTGCAACGGACGCGGAGGCGCGGCGTGCGCTGGGCGGGGCCGCGCGCCGGGCGGCGAAGCGGTTTTCCGCCCGACGGCTCGTCGACGACGTCGACCGGACGTATCGCACGGGCCTTGAAGCGAAGCGTCACGGGGCCGCACATCCGCCATGACGCCGCTGCCGTCGTCGTCGGCGGCCATCCCCGCTCGGCGCCACCCACGACCCGTGAAGCGTGGCGCGCGTCATCCGCCTGCGACGTCCTGCAGGAGCTCCGTGGTGCGCGCCACGAGCCGCTCCATGCCGAAGTGCTCCACGATCCGGCGGCGGCCGTTCGCCGCGAGACGGCGCCGCTCGTCGACGGATCGTTCCAGAAGGCTTTCGCACGCGCGCATCAATTGCTCCGGATTCCGCGGCGGAACGGTGCGGTCCGGGTCGGCGAGCAGCCGGGCGGCGTCACCGACGTCGGTCACGACGCAGGGCACCCCGGCGGCCATGGCCTCCCCTACGACGTTGGGGAAGCCTTCGCCGAATGCCGAGGACAGCACGAGGGCGTCGAGGGCGGGGAAGACGCATTCCATGTCGTCCCGGACCGGTTCCCAGCGCAGTCGCGCGCCGAGGATTCCCGCGACCCGCGACCCGGCCCGGTAGCGGGCGACCTTCGACGGGTGGTTCCCGACGCAGACCACGCGGACCCGCGGGTGTCTCCGGGCGAGGCGCGCCATGCCGTCGAGGAACGTGTCGTGGTCCTTCTTGGGGTCGAGGCGCGCAACCAGCCCGACGAGAAAATCCGGGTCCTCGACGCTCCACGTCCTGCGCACCCGGTCCCGGGCGTCCGGCCGCGGGCGGAACCGGTCGGTGTCGATGCCGTTGGGAACGACCGCCGTGGCGGGGAAACGGAAGCCTTGCCGCTGAACGTGGTGCCGCAGTCCCGCGTGGGAATTGGCGATGACCAGGTCCACGTGGGCTGCCAGCCTGGCCGACGCCCACATGCTGGCCCGCAACGTCCAGTCGTACCGGTCGACGTCCATGTCGGAGGAGCGCAGTCCCCAGATCACCCGGGCCCGCACCGCCCGGCCGCCGAGCCAGGCCCACTCGTTCGCCACGCCGAGGTAGCCGTGGATCACGTCGGGACGCAGGCGGCGCAGGCAGGCGGTCAGCCGCGCCGGGAAACGGACGACGTCCCAGCGGCCGGTCTTGCCGAGGCAGACGAGCCGGACGCCGGGAGCCTGCTCGACCGCGTTCCAGAAGAGCCCGCCGGGGTAGAAGGTGAGCACGCTCACCTCGAAGCGGGTCTTGTCGAGCCGCGTGACCAGCTCGGCGAGCTGCCGCTGCGCGCCTCCGAGATCGAGTTCGCGGATCAGGAAGCACAATCGAACGGGCCGGTTCTTCATGGCGCCTTCTATGATAGTGGAGTGATCGCGGCCGACCTTCCCCCGGTGCGTGTCTGTCACCTCGTCACGACGCTCGACGTCGGCGGCGCGGAGCTGATGCTCGCGCGCCTGGTCGAGGGCATGGACAGGGACCGGTTTCCCGCCACGGTGATCAGTCTCGCCACCCCGGGACCGGTGGCGGCGCGGATCCGCGCGGCCGGCGTGGAGGTGGCGACCCTCGGCATGCGGCGCGGCCGGCCGTCGGCATCCGCGGTCGTGCGGTTGCTCGGCAGGCTGCGGACGTTGCGGCCCCACGTCCTGCAGACCTGGCTCCACCACGCCGATCTGCTCGGCCTGGCGGCCGGCCGGCTCGCCGGCGTACGCCACGTCCTGTGGAACGTCCGCAACTCCGACATGCGCATGGACCGCTACGGGTTCCTCTCGCGCCGCACGCTGGACGCCTGCCGCCTGGCGTCGCGGCGCCCGGACGGCATCGTGGTCAACTCCCGGGCCGGTTACGAGCATCACCGCCGGCTCGGATACCGGCCCCGCGCCTGGTACTACATTCCCAACGGGATCGACACGGCGGTCTTCCGGCCCGCCGCCGCCGCGCGCGCCCGGGTGCGGCGCGCGCTCGGCGTCCCGCCACGCGCGCCGCTCATCGGCTTCGCCGCGCGGGTCGATCCGATGAAGGACCACCAGACGTTCCTGCGGGCGGCGGCACTGCTTGCGCAACGGCGGCCGGACGCGCGGTTCCTGCTGGCGGGCGCGGGGACCCGGCCGGGCGGACGGATCGACGATCTGGTGCGCCGCGCCGGTCTCGGTTCCCGTCTCCTGCGGCTCGGCCCGCGCACCGACGTGGCGCAGCTCACCGCGGCGCTCGACGTGGCCACCGCCGCGTCCCGCTTCGGCGAGGGCTTTCCCAACGTCGCCGCGGAAGCGCTGGCCTGCGGGGTTCCGTGCGTGGCGGCCGACGTCGGCGACGCGGCGCGGGTCGTCGCCGGGGCCGGCGCGGTGGTGCCGCCCGAGGACCCGCAACGGCTGGCCGCGGCGTGGGACGAGCTGCTCGCCGCCGGTTCCGAGGCGCGGCGGCGGCTGGGACGGGCGGGACGGGCGCACGTCGCCGGCCAATTCTCGCTGGCGCGGGCCGTCAGGCGCTACGAGGCGCTGTACGCGGCGTTCGCCCCGGGCCGCGGCGCGCCGGCCCCGCCCGCCGCCGGCCCGGCGGGAGCGGGGACGTAGCCGGTGTGCGGTCTGGCCGGATGGCTCGCGCCGCCCGGCAGCGACCGCGGCGCACTCGCCGCGGCCGTGGACCGCATGGCCGCGGCGCTCGCGCACCGCGGGCCGGACGACTCCGGGCGCTGGACCGATGCGGCGGCGGGCATCGGACTCGGCTTCCGCCGGCTGGCCGTTCTGGACCTGTCGCCGTCCGGCCGCCAGCCGATGGTGTCGGCCGACGGGCGCTACGCCTGCGTGTTCAACGGGGAGATCTACAACCACCGCGACCTGCGCGCCGAGCTGGAGCAACGCGGCGCCCGGTTCCGCGGCGCCTCGGACACCGAGGTCGTCGTGGAGGCCGCCGCCGCCTTCGGTGCGCCGCGGACCGTCGGCAGGCTGTGGGGCATGTTCGCGCTGGCGGTCTGGGACCGCGCGGAGCGCACCCTCCTGCTCGCCCGCGACCGGCTGGGCAAGAAGCCCCTCTACGTGGCCCGGATCGGGGACGCGGGCTGGCTGTTCGGGTCGGAGCTCAAGGCCCTGTGCGCGCTGGACCGGTTCCGGCGCGCGCTCGCCCCGCGGGCCGCCGCCGCGTATCTCCGGTTCGGGTACGTGCCGGCGCCGCTGGCCATCTATCGTGACACGTGGAAGATCGAGCCGGGCACGTTCAGCCTGTTGCGTTTCGGGCAGCCGGTTCGCACGGAGCGGTACTGGGACGCCTGCGCCGTCGCGCGGCGGGCCGCGCGGGCGCGGCGGGCCGCGCCGGCCGAGGCGCTCGTCGCCGAGCTCGACGGGCTGCTGCGCGACGCGGTCGCGCGCCGCATGATCGCCGACGTTCCGCTGGGCGCGTTTCTGTCGGGTGGGATCGATTCGTCGGCGGTCGCGGCCCTCATGCAGGCGCAGAGCGCCCGGCCCGTCCGGACCTTCAGCGTCGGATTTCACGACGCGGTCTACGACGAGTCCCGGGCCGCGGCGGCGGTGGCCCGCCACCTGGGGACGGAGCACACCGAACTCTGCGTCTCCCCGGCGGAGGCGCGGGCGGTGATTCCCGAGCTGCCGGCGATCTACGACGAACCGTTCGCCGATTCCTCGCAGATCCCCACGCTGCTGCTGGCGCGGCTCGCCCGGCGGTTCGTCACGGTGGGGCTGTCGGGCGACGGGGGGGACGAGATGTTCGCCGGCTACACGCGGCACCGGTGGGCGGAAACCCTGTGGACGGCGTTCTCTCCGGTGCCGGGCTTCCTGCGCCGGCCGCTGGGGGCGCTTCTCGCCAGGGTGCCGGTCGCGTGGTGGGACGCGGCCTACGCGCTGGCCGAGCCGGCGCTGCCCGCGCGGCTTCGGCAGCGGCGGTTCGGGGACAAGGCCCGCAAGGCGGCCGCGCTGTTCCGCTCGGCCGGGTCGCAGGACGCCGTCTACTGGCGCCTGCTGTCGCAGTGGCCGGATCCCGAGCGGCTCTTTCCCGGCGGCGGGACCGGGCGCGTCCCCTGGGAGTCGGCCGGCCTCGACCGGCAGGTGCGCGATTTCCGCGAGCGGACGACGTTGTACGACCTGCTCGGCTATCTTCCGGACGACATCCTGGTGAAGGGCGACCGCGCGAGCATGGCGGCGGGCCTCGAGCTGCGGTCGCCCCTGCTGGACCACCGCATCGCCGAGTGGGCGTGGCGCCTGCCGTTCGCGATGAAGGTCCGCGCGGGCGTGAGCAAGTGGATCCTGCGCCAGGTGCTGTTCCGCTACGTTCCGCCGGCGCTGGTCGAACGGCCCAAGGCCGGATTCGCCGTCCCGCTGGACCGCTGGCTCCGCGGGCCGTTGCGGGACTGGGCGGAGGACGCGTTGCGCGCCGGCCGGCTGGAGGACGCGGGTCTGCGGCCGGCGCCCGTCCTGGGGGCGTGGCGCAGGCACCTCGCGGGAGCGAACCGGCAGGACCGGTTGTGGGTCGTCCTGACGTTCCTGGCGTGGCGGGAGCGCTGGTCAGTCGGACAGGCGTAGTCTCAGCAGCGTCCATACCGCTGCGAAGAAGTCGCACCACGAGATCTTCTTGCCCTCGGCGAAGCTGCGCCCCGTGTAGCCGATCGGCGCTTCGTGGATCTCGACGCCCCGTTTGAGCAGCTTGGCCGTGATCTCCGGTTCGACGTCGAACCGGTTGCAGGCGAGCGCCAGATCTTCGAGCACGCTGCGCCGGACCAGCTTGTAGCAGGTCTCCATGTCGGTCAGCCGCGAGCCGTAGAGCAGGTTGGTCAGGGCGGTCAGCAGCCGGTTCCCCACGACGTGTCGAATCGACATCCTGGGCCGCCCGGCCCCGAAGCGCGATCCGTAGACGGCGTCGGCCCGTTGCGCGGCCGCCACCGCCAGCAGCCGTTCGCAGTCGGCCGGATCGTATTCGAGGTCGGCGTCCTGCACGACGACGTAGTCGCCGGCCGCCCGTGCGATGCCGGTGTTCAACGCCGCTCCCTTGCCGCGGTTGGCCGGGTGCCGTACGAGGGTGGCCGCGCCGTCCATGCGCCGGACCCGGTCCGCCAGCAACTCGTGCGTGCCGTCGGTCGATCCGTCGTCGACCACGATGATTTCCTTGTCCATCGCCAGCGCCGCCAGCCGGTCGAGCACCTCGAGGACGGTGGCGCGCTCGTTGAAGACGGGGACGATGATGGAGAGGCGCATGCGGCGGGCCGGCGCGTCGGATCATATCGCCGATGCGCCGAGCCGGGATCTCGCGCGCGGCGGCGTTTACACTCGGAGGCGTGCGCGGACGGGCGCCGCGGTCGCGGCAGCGGGTCGTGCGGCAGGGCGGTGGCCGTTTCCTGCTCGGAGGCGTGCGCGGACGGGCGCCGCGGCCGCGGCGGCAGCGCGGGGTCGCCGTGGCCGCGTCGATGCTGCTGGCCGCGCTGGCGTGCGCGGAATCGGCGCCGCCGGACGCCGCGGACGCCGGGCGGAGGCGCACGATCACCGGCGCGACGATGGGCACCACCTACGCCGTGATCGTCGTGTCGCGCGAGGACGCCGCGCGGGCGAGGCCGCTCGCCGGCCGGCCGGAGGGCGGCGCGCGGGAGACGGACGGCCTGCGGGCCGCCATCCAGGGACGGCTGGACGGGATCGAGGCGCGGATGTCCCACTACCGTTCCGATTCCGAGCTGTCGCGCTTCAATCGCGCGCGGACGACCGGGCCGCGGCCGATGTCCCGCGAGACGCTCGGGGTCGTCGCCGAGGCGCTGGCGGTGAGCCGGGCGAGCGGCGGGGCGTTCGACGTGACCGTCGGCCCGCTGGTCGACGCCTGGGGCTTCGGGGCCGGCGGTCGCGCGCCGGCCGCGCCCGGCGAGGCGCTGCTCGCCGGGCTCCGGGAACGGGTCGGCTTCGATCTGCTGGAAGTCGATCGCGCGGCGGGAACGCTTCGCAAACGGCGCCCCGACGTCGCAATCGACCTGTCCGCCGTCGCGAAGGGGTACGCCGTCGACGCGGTCGCGTCCCTGCTCGTCGAACGCGGCTTCCACGACTACTTGGTCGAGATCGGCGGCGAGCTGCGCGCCGGGGGCGGGAACGAGGACGGCGCGGCGTGGCGGGTCGCCGTCGAGCGGCCGTTGCCGGCTTCCCCCGGAACGCAGCGCGTGCTGCCTCTGGCGGAGGCCGCTGTCGCCACGTCCGGCGACTACCGCAACTTCCGCGATCTCGACGGGGTCCGCGTATCCCATACCATCGATCCGCGCACCGGCCGTCCCGTCACGCACCGGCTGCGCTCGGTGAGCGTCGTCGCAAGGCGGTGCCTGCTCGCCGACGCGCGCTCGACCGCGCTGAACGTGCTCGGGCCGGAGGAAGGCTACGCGCTGGCGGTCGAGCAGGGGTGGGCGGCGCTGTTCGTGGCGGACGACGGGACCGGCCGGCTCGTCGAGCGCGAGACGCCGGCGTTCACGGCCGCGGTGCGCCGCGCCCGGGAGCATGCCGCGGAGCGCTCCGGCGGGGACCGGGGCGCCGATCGCGCGGCGGGGCATTGACAATCCGGCCGCACGCGCCGCACGATGAATGCGGAGGAGGGCTCGCGAGCCGGGGACGGCATCGCCGGGAAGCGCGATCCGTCGGCCGCGAGCAGGAGATGGGGCTGTTTCTGCTGACCGCCGGGATGATCGCCGGCGTCATGCTGATCATGGCGGTCGGGCTGCTGTTCCGGTACCCGTGCCTGCGCGGTTCGTGCGGCGGCCCGGAGGCGGCCGGCGGCGACGACCGGCCGTTGCGTTGCGAGGCGTGCCCGCGCCGCGCCGCGCCGCCGCCCTGAAGCCCGGGGTGGGTGCGCGCGCCGGGGAGACCGCCGCGCCGCGCCGCCGCCCTGAAGCCCGGGCGGGCGCCTTATGCGCCTTCCGCGCCGCGGGCCGCCCTGCCGACCGCGTCCGCCAAGCCCTCGTCCTCGCTTGGATCGACCGTCCGGAGATCCAGAAGGAGGCGCTCCCCGGCGATCCGGCCGATCACCGGCGGCCGGTCGGCGCGGAGCGCCGCGGCGAGCGCCGCCGCGGAACGGCCGGCGGCCTCCACGGCGAGCGCGCGGCTCGGCAACGTGAACCCGGGCGTGCTCCCGCCCCCGACGGCCGCCTCGGTCGCGGCGATCGCGACGGAGAGTCCGGGGACGTCCGCGAGTCGGGCGCGAAGCGCCGCGGCGCGCGCCTCGAGACCGGTGACCGGCGTCTCGATCATGCGCGCCACCGGCACGGTGTCGCCGGCGCGCCCGGCCGCGTGCTCGACGAGCGTCGCTTCCAGCGCGGCGCAGGTCAGCTTGTCGATCCGCAGCGCCCGCAGGAGCGGGTGCGACCGGATGCGGTCGAGCTCCGCGCGGCGGCCGGCGATGACGCCCGCCTGCGGGCCGCCGAGGAGCTTGTCGCCGCTGAACGTGCAGACCGCGGCGCCGGCCGCGATGCTCTCGCGCACGGTCGGTTCTTCGACGCCGGCCGGCGCATCCAGACGTCCGCTGCCGAGGTCCTCGACCACCGGCAGGTCGAAGCGCCGGCCCAGCTCGGCCAGCTCGGCCAGAGCCGGGCGCTCGGCGAACCCTTCGATGCGGAAGTTCGAGGGGTGGACGCGCAGGAGGACCGCGGTGCGGCCGCCGATCGCGGCGGCGTAGTCGGCGGCCCGCGTCCGGTTGGTCGTGCCCACCTCGCGCAGGGTGGCGCCCGACTGCCGGAGCACGTCCGGCACGCGGAAGCCGCCGCCTATCTCGACCAGCTCGCCGCGCGAGACGAGAACCTCGCGGCCCGCCGCCAGCGCCGCCAGCGCCAGCAGCACCGCGGCGGCGTTGTTGTTGACGACCACGGCGGCCTCGGCGCCGGTCAGGCGGGTGAGCAGTCGCGCCGCGTGCGCCGTCCGCGAACCGCGCCGCCCGGCCGGCAGGTCGTACTCCAGGTTCGAGTAGCCGCCGGCCACCGCGGCCACGCGGGCGATGGCCGCCGGACCGAGCGGCGCGCGCCCCAGGTTGGTGTGCACGATGATGCCGCTGGCGTTGACGACCGGCTGCAGCGAAGGCGCCAGGGCCGCTTCGAGCCGCGCTTCCAGGCCCGCCTCGATCCGCTCCGCGGCGGCGTCCGCGTCGCGCACCTCGGCCGCCGACGCCGCGAGCCGCTCGCGGAGCGCCGCCGCCTCGGCGCGGATCGCCTGCAGGGTGGCGTCCCGGCCGTACCGGGCCGCGAGGCGTTGCGCCGCCGCGCGCTGCCGCAACTGCTCGACCGACGGGATGAGGCGGGGATTCGAAGGCATCGGCGGCGGGCTGCGCGCGGCCCGGGCGCAGCCCGCGCCCGGATGAGCGGACGCGCGGCTCAGGCGGCGCCTGCTCGGCACGCGCCGCGTGCGCGCCCGGATGAGCGTAGGCCGTCATCATCGGGGACGACACGCTTTCGCTACGCGCCGCGCGCGCCCGGTGAGCGGCTTGCCGGGGCCAGACCGTTCAGCATACCATCCGCGCGCGGCCACCCGCGCGATGAGCGACAGTCGGATTCCACCGGGCTACGTGCCCGCGCCCCCCCCCGAACACCGTCCGCGGGAGACGTTCTGGCCGTACGCCGATCTGCCCGAGGAGCCGACGCCGGAGGAGCTGGCGGCGCTCGATCCCGATCTCCACGACGTGCTCTTCGGCCGGACCGAGCGCCCCTTCTCGATCACGTTGAGCTTCCGGCCGTTCGAGGGGGGCGATTTCGAGCGGGCGCTCGCGCTGGCGCGAGCCGCGGCCGAGTACCGCACGACCGGATCCGGCGAGACCCTTCGGCACCGCGCCCGGTTCCACCCGGACGACGCCGCGAAGCTGCGCGACCTGTACCAGCTCGTGGACGGCGCCGGCGAATGCGAGGTGCTGATAGACGACCGGCCGGTTCCCTTCGCCCGCGAGCTGTGGCTGCCGCTCGTGTGGTGCCTGCTCGCCGCGGCCCGGATCAAGGCGGTCTGATGCGCGCGTTGCTGAGTGTCGCGGACAAGACGGGGCTGGTCGAGCTGGGCCGCTCCCTGGTGGCGCGCGGCGCCGAGCTGGTGTCGACCGGGGGCACCGCGCGGGCGCTGGCGGCGGAGGGCCTGCCGGTCACCCCGGTGTCCGACGTGACCGGGTTCCCGGAGCTGCTCGACGGCCGGGTGAAGACGCTGCACCCGGCGATCCACGGCGGCATCCTGGCCCGCCGCGGCCGCGCCGGCGACATGGGGGCGATCCGCGGGCAGGGTATCCGGCCGATCGACCTCGTCGTGGTCAACCTGTACCCGTTCGCGCGGACGGCGGCGTCGGAGGCGACGGTCGGCGAGCTGCTCGAGCAGATCGACGTCGGCGGCCCCAGCATGGTGCGCGCCGCGGCGAAGAGCTTCGAGGACGTGCTGGTGGTGGTCGACCCCGCCGACTACGGCCGCGTCGCCGACGCGCTGGGCGGCGCCGGAGGGCCGGACCGGAAGCTGCGTCTCGAGCTGGCCCGCAAGGCGTTCGCCCACACCGCCGCCTACGACACGACCATCGCGGCCGCCCTCGACGCCGTCGACGCCTCCGGGCCGGAGCTGGCCCGGGCGCCGTTCACGCTGGCCGGCGTCGTGCCCGGCCGGCTCGTGATCCAGGCGCCGAAGGTGCGGGACCTGCGCTACGGCGAGAACCCGCACCAGCCGGCCGCGCTGTACGCGGACGGCGCGTGGGGGTTCGGCCGGGCGCGGGTGCTGCAGGGCAAGGCGCTGTCGTTCACCAACCTGCTCGACCTCGACGCCGCGGCGCGGCTGGCGGGTGCGTTCCGCGAGCCGGCGGCGGCGGTCGTCAAGCACACCAATCCGTGCGGCGCGGCCACCGCGCCGACCCTGCGCGAGGCGTACGGGAAGGCGCGGGGGGTGGACGAGCTGTCGGCCTTCGGCGGCGTCGTCGGCCTCAACCGGCCGCTCGACGCGGAGACCGCGTCCGCCGTCGCCGAGACGTTCATCGAGTGCGTGGTGGCGCCCGACGCGAGCGGCGAGGCGCGCGAGATCCTGGGGCGCAGGAGCAACCTGCGTCTGGTCGCGGCCGATTTCGACGGCGGCGGCGACGCGGCCCGGCGCGATGTGCGGTCCATCCTCGGGGCGTGGCTCGTGCAGGAGCGCGACCAGGTGGTCGAGAGCGCGGAGCCGTGGGCCGCCGGCGAGGGGGCGGCGCCGCGGGTCGCCACGAAACGGCGGCCGACGGCCGGGGAGTGGGAGGCGTTGCGGTTCGCATGGCGGGTCTGCGCCCACGTGAAGTCGAACGCGGTCGTCTTCGCGCGCGCGGATCGCCTGGCGGCGGTCGGGGCCGGCCAGATGAGCCGGGTCGACGCGGTCAACGTGGCGGTGATGAAGGCCGGCGGCGATCTGGCGGGGACCGTGGCGGCCTCGGACGCCTTCTTCCCGTTCCGCGACGGGCTGGACGCGATCGCGGCGGCGGGGGCGACCGCCGTCGTGCAGCCGGGCGGCTCCCGGCGCGACGCCGAGGTGGTCGCAGCCGCCGACGAGCACGGGCTGGCGATGGTCTTCGCCGGCCGCCGGCACTTCCGGCATTGAGCGGGGCCGCCGGCCGCCTCGCCGCCGGACCGCGCGTCGCGCCGCTTCCTCGCCGTTCTCCAGCATCCGGGAGACCTCGATCCGGCCGCCCCGCCGCCGGACCGCGTCGCGCCGCGGGGGCTCAGCGGGTCCGGGGCGCAGGGGAGGCCGCGGCCGCCGGCAGGGTGACGAGGACCAGCAGCAGCATCAGGAATTCGGAATCGCCGAAGTTGTACTCGAACAGGCCGGCGGCGAGCATGGCGGCGACGGCCGCGAGTCCCCCCGCGGCGAGCGTGCGGGCCGCCGGCTCCCGCAGGCGCCGGCGCAGGTCGACGGCCACCGCCGCGAGGAACCAGCCCCAGAGCGCGAGCGCGGGCAGCCCCCGTTCGGCCGCGATCTGCAGCGGGACGTTGTGCAGATGCGGATTCGTCTCGTTCACCGCGTTCCGCGGGCGGTAGGCGGGGTACTCGGTCTCCACCAGCCCGGGACCGACGCCGGTCAGGGGGTGATCCCGGACCATGCCCGTCCCGGCCGTCACCATCGCCAGCCGGTCCCGGTTGGTCGCGTTCCGGAGATCGAAGGTGCTGTAGACGCGGTCGGTCACCTGCGCCGGGGCGGCGGCCAGGAAGAGGACGGCGGCGACCGGGGCCGCCGCGAGCAGGCGGCGGTCGCGCAGGGCCAGCAGCAGGCCGACGCCGGCGGCGGTTCCGATCCACGCGCTCCGGGTCAGCGTGACGACCAGGGCGATCGAGAGCGCGGGCAGGACCACGAGGGCCGGGGCGCGGCCGCGCGCATCGAAGAGCAGGCGGGCGGCGGCGGCGCAGAGGATCAGCATCAGCAGTCCGGCGTACGTCATGTAGTGCCCCATGGACCCGCTCGGCCGCTGTCCGAGGTGGTCGTACTGGAGGATGCCGTACTGCACGACGCCGAGGGCCGCGTTGACCGCGCCGGCCGCCAGGATCACGGTGACCACCGTCCGGGCCCGCTCGTCGCGGGCGAAGCGGTGAACGACCGGCGCCACCAGGAACAGCAGCACCTCCCGGGATTCGACGAGGCTGGTCAGCGGTGCGAGGGAGAACGGGACGCTCACCAGCAGCGTCCACGCCGCGTACGCCGCCAGCGGCGCGAAGAACGGCGGGGCCGGGGGGCGGCCGGCGTGCGCCGCTGCCGGGGCGGCCAGCCAGACGCCGGCCAGCACCGTCAGCAGGATCTGCGACGCCGCGATCGACAGCGGCAGGGCGAAGACGAAGAGCAGCAGGACGGGCCAGCCGACCGCCTCCAGCCTCGACGCGGCAGGGCTGCGCATGGGCATGGCGGCGCGCCGGAGGCCGGCCGTCACGGATCGACGGTGGCTTCGTCGAGCAGCATCACCGGAACGTCGTCCTGGATCGGGAAGACGCGCCGGCAACGGCCGCACTTCAGCCCGGCGCCGTCGTTGACGAGGGTGACCGGCGTCTTGCAGGCGGGACAGGCGAGAATCTCGAGCAGCTCCGGATCGACACCCATGGTCCGCTCCCGACTATAGCAGAACGCCCGCGCCGCGCTGCCCGGCCGTCCGGGGGGCGGGAATCTCGTCTTGTCGCCGGGGCCGTCCTGTGGAAGAATCGCGATCATGTGCTACGCGAACCGTGTCGTCCTGCTGGCTTGCCTGGCTGTCGCGCCGCCGGCGCTCGCCGGGCCCGCCGCCGCGCAGACGCCGGCGGATCCGGATTCGCCGGCGCGCGCCGAGGCGTACGCCCGCTTCCTGATCGGCCGGCACCTGGAGGGGCTCGACGACGTCGACGGCGCCGTCCGGGCGTTCCGGGACGCCGCCCGGCTCGATCCGGGGGCCGGCGAACCGCTGGCGGAGCTGGCCGCGCTGTACGCCCGGGCCGGCCGGGCCCGGGACGCCATGGCCGCCGCGGAGGAGGCGCTGGCCCGCGAGCCGGACAACCGTTCCGCCCACCGCGTGCTCGGGCTGGCCCACGCGGCCGCGGCCAGCGCGCGCGGCCGCGAGGACGGCGCCCGCGAGGACGTCGAGCGGGCGATCGCGCACCTGGAGCAGGCGCGGGGGGCGGTGGTTCCGGACCTGCAGGTGGAGTTGACGCTGGCCCGCTTCTACCTCATGACGGCGGCGACGGAGCAGGCGATCGGGCTGCTGGAGGACCTGTCCCGGGACCAGCTCGCCTACGCCCAGGCGAGCGTGTTGCTGGCCGACGCCTACCGGCAGGCGGACCGTCACGACGAGGCGCTGCGCACGCTGGAGGACGCGGTGTCGAGCACCCGGCCGACGTACCGCATGCTGGCGCGTCTCGGCGAGCTGTACGAGCGGAGCCGGCGCTGGCGGGACGCGGCCGAGGCCTATCGGGGAGCCGTGGCTCTGAACCCGCGCAGCGCCGGTGTCCGGCGCCGTCTGGCCGCGGCCTGGCTGGAGGCCGGCGAGGCGGCCCGCGCGCGCGACGTGCTCGGCGGGCTGCTCGAGATGCGCCCCCGGGACGCCGCCGGCCACCACATGCTGGCGGAAACCGAGATCGCGCTCACCAATTTCGACGCCGCGGAAGCGGCGGCCCGCCGGCTGATCGAGCTGGAGCCGGAGGGGCTGCGCGGACCCTACGTGCTCGCCCAGGTCTTCGAGCGCCGGCACGAGTACCGGCGCGTCGTCGAGACCCTCGCCCCGGTGCTGGAGCAGGCCCGCGGCATGCGGCCGCACCGGTTGCTGGCCGAGATGCTGGACCAGCTCGGCCGTGCCTACCAGTGGCTGGAGGACGCCGCCGGCGCGGCGCGCGTCTACGAGGACGCCGTCTCGCTGATGCCGTCCAGCCCCGGTTTCCAGGCCCGGCTGGCGCAGGCCTACGTCGACGCGGACCGTCCCGACGCCGCGGCGCGGCTCCTCGCGCGGGCGCGCGCCGCCAGTCCCGGAAACCTGACCCTGGCCATCATCGAGGCCGACCTGCACGGACGGCGGGGCGACGTCGACCGGGGCGAGACCCTGCTGCTGGACATGCTCGCGGACAACCGGGACGCGCCGCGGGCGCACCTGGCCCTGGCGTCGTTCTACAGCGAGCACGACCGGCCGCGGGAAGCCGTCGTGGTGCTGGAGTCGGCGCGGCAGCAGTTCCCGGACGAAACGTCGATCCTGTTCCTGCTCGGCGCGGTCCTCGAGCGGAGCGGCCGGTTCGCCGCCGCCGAACGGGCGTTCCGGAGGGTGCTCGACCGGGACCCGGAGCACGCGCAGGCGCTCAACTACCTGGGCTACATGCTCGCCGACCGGGGCGAGCGCCTCGACGAGTCGGTGCGGCTCATCGCGCGCGCGGTCGAGAAGGACCCGCACAACGGCTCCTACCTCGACAGCCTCGGCTGGGCGTACTTCAAGCTCGACCGGCTCGATCTGGCCGAGCCGCCGTTGCGCGCGGCCGGCGATCAGTTGCAGCGCAACTCGGTCGTCCAGGACCACCTCGGCGATCTGCTGCACCGCCTGGAACGCTACGACGAGGCGATCGCCGCCTGGCGGCGCGCGCTCGACGGCGACCGCGAGGAGATCGATCCCGAGGCGATCGAACGCAAGATCATGGATGCGCAACGCCGTATCGAGCAGTAGCTCCGTCGCCCGCGGCCGGCCCGTACCGGTTCGCGCTCCGCGCAGATCTCCGTGTGGACGCCGCCGAGCAGGAGAAGCTGCCGTCGCCCGCGGCCGGCCCGTACCGGTTCGCGCTCCCGCCGGTTTCCGGCGGTTCCCGGCTTTCGTGCTCGGTGTCGCGCTGTGCGCGGCGGCTTGCGCGCCCGCGCGGCGCGGCGTCGAGCTGCCGGACGGCCCGGGCGTGCCGGTGCGCGAGTACGCGGCGCTGTGGGACCGCGTCGCCGCTCCTTGCCGGGCGGTGCGGACGATGGAGTTCCTGCTCGTGCTCGGCGGGCAGGCGGGCGGCGCCGCGTTGCGCCGCACGCGCATGCGGGCCGCGGCGGAGCGCCCGGACTCGTTGCGCATCGAGGGGCTGGCCCCGTTCGGCGCGCCGCTGTTCGTCTTCGTCGCGCGCGCCGGCCGCGCGACCCTGCTGCTGCCGCGCGACCGGCAGGTGGTGCGCGACGCCCGGCCGCCGGAAGTGCTGCACGCGCTGGCCGGCCTGGCCCTGGCGCCCGGCGACGTGCGCGCCCTGCTGACCGGTTGCCTGGAGCCGGACCCGGTCGCCGCCGCCGCGCGCCGGCACCGGGACGGGTCGGTGGCGGTGGAGCTGCGGGGCGGGGCGACGGCGTACCTGCGCGGCGCGGCCGGCGAGCAGGTCGTCGCCGCGGGCCGGCGGGGCGCGCTGACCGTGGAGTACGCGGAACACGTGCGCGGTCTGCCGCGCCGGCTGCGGATCCGGGTGGACGGGCCGCGGGGCGGGACGGACCTGACCGCGGCGCTGTCGCGGGTGAACCTGAACACGGCGCTCCATCCGGCCGTGTTCGAGGCGGACGTGCCCGCGCGGTTCACGCCGGTCGCCCTGGCCGGGCTGCGCGGCGCCTCGCCCCTGGAGCAGCGGCCGCCGCCGGCGGGGGAGTCGGCGGCGCGGCCGTGACCGCCGCCCGTTCGCGCGGGCGCCTGCGGGTGCGCGCCCCGGCCAAGATCAATCTCGACCTGCGGGTGCTGCGCCGCCGTCCGGACGGGTTCCACGAGGTGGCGACGATCCTGCAGTCGGTGGCGCTGCACGACACGCTGTCCATCACCGCGCGCCGCGGGCCGCTGACCGTCCGCTCCGCCGCCGCCGCGGTGCCCCGCGATCGGGACAATCTGGTCTGGACCGCGGCCGCCGCGCTGTGGCGCGCCCTGGGGCGCTCCGGGGACCCGGCCGGCGCCGCGGTCGTCGTCCGCAAGCGGATTCCCGCCGCGGCGGGTCTCGGGGGCGCGAGCAGCGACGCGGCGTCGGCGCTGCGGGGGCTGCGGTCGTGGTGGGCGCCGGCGGCGAGCCCCCGGCTGCTCGAAGACGTCGCCGCCCGCGTCGGATCGGACGTGCCGTTCTTCCTGCGCGGCGGCACGGTGCGGGCGGCCGGCCGGGGCGAGCGGCTGCGGCGGCTGCCGGCCCTGGAGCGGCGCTGGGTGGTGCTGGCGGCGCCGGGGTTCGGCGTGTCGACGGCGGACGCGTACCGCTGGTGGGATCTGGACGGACCGGACGAGTCCGGCGGCGGCGGGCCGGTCGCGGCGCCGGCCGGCTGGCGCCGCGACCCCGGCCGGCTGCGCAACGACCTCGAGGCGCCGGTCGCCCGCCGGCATCCGGAGATCGGCCTCCTGGCGGCGCGCCTGCGGAGCGCGGGCGCGCTGCACGGCGCGCTGACCGGCAGCGGGTCGGTGGTCTTCGGCCTCTTCGCGTCCCGCGCGCGGGCGGTCCGGGTGCGCTACGCGCTGCGCGCCGCGGCCCCGCTGACGCTGCTGACGCGCACGATCGACGACGCCGCCCATGCGCGTCTTGCGGCCGTCGCCCGCATCGAATAAACTCCCTGCCGGCGCGCCGCGCGCAGGGCGTCTCCGTGCGCCCCGCGGCGCCGTTGCGCGTGCGGCGAGCGCCGCGGCTGCTGCCGATGGGGCGTGGCCAAGCGGTAAGGCGCGGGACTTTGGATCCCGTATTCGAAGGTTCGAATCCTTCCGCCCCAGCCACTTGCGCGCGGATGCCGGGGGAAGAAGCGGCGCCGGCGAGGACACGTTGCCGACACACAACGGAGATCTGAAGCTGTTCGCGGGCAGCGCCCATCCGGCGCTGGCGCGGGAGATCGCAGGCGTTCTCGGCGTGCCGATGGGCCGGGCCGCGCTGCGGCGCTTCTCCGACAGCGAGGTGTCGTTCCAGATCGACGAGAACATCCGCGGCATGGACGTGTTCGTCGTGCAGCCGACCTGCGCGCCGGTCGACGAGCACCTGGTCGAGCTGTGCGTGATGATCGACGCCTTCCGGCGCTCGTCGGCGGCGCGCATCACGGCCGTCATGCCGTACTACGGCTATGCCCGGCAGGATCGGAAGGACAAGCCGCGCGTGCCGATCTCGGCGAAGCTCGTCGCCAACCTGGTGAGCGCGGCGGGCGCCAACCGCGTGCTGACGATGGACCTGCACAAGGCGCAGATCCAGGGGTTCTTCGACATCCCGGTCGACCACCTGTTCGCGACGCCGGTGTTCATCGACTATCTGGCCCGCGCCGGCTACCGGGGCCACGTGATCATCGTCTCGCCGGACGCCGGCGGCGTGGAGCGGGCGCGCGCGTACGCCAAGCGGCTGGACGCGGACCTGGCGATCATCGACAAGCGCCGGTCCGAGGACGGACACGCCGAGGTGCTGCACGTGGTCGGCGAGGTCAAGGGGCGGGTCTGCGTGATCCTCGACGACATCGTGGACACGGCGGGGACCCTGCAGCAGTCGTCGCGGGCGCTGCAGCAGGGCGGGGCGGCGAGCGTCATGGCCTGCGCGGTCCACGGGGTCCTGTCCGGACCCGCGCTGCAGCGCGTGGAGGATTCGCCGCTCGAGAAGCTGATCGTGACCGACACGATTCCCCTGCGGCCGGAGTTCGAGCAGTCCGCCAAGGTGCGCGTGCTGTCCGTCGCCGGCCTGCTCGGCCGGGCCATTCAGAGCATCCACCAGGAAACGTCCGTGTCGTCGCTGTTCGTGTAGGAGAAGAGAGAAGAAATGCAAGCGACTCTGGCCGCCGCCATCCGGCGGACGCGCGGCAAGAACGAGGCGCGCCGGTTGCGGCGCGCGGGGCGGCTGCCCGCGGTGGTGTACGGCGGGAAGCCGGTCGAGAGTCTGGCCCTCGACGTCGATCCGAAGGCGCTGCTGCGCATCCTGCACTCGGAATCGGGCGTCAACACGCTCGTGGATCTGCAGGTCGCGGGCGGCGAGTCGGGGCAGGTGCTGATCAAGGACCTCCAGCACGATCCGGTCACGGACGGCCTGCTGCACGTCGACTTCATGCGCCTGGCCATGGACCGGCCGGTCACGGTGACCGTGCCGGTCACGCTCGACGGCGAGGCGGCCGGCGTCAAGCAGCAGGGCGGGCTGCTCGACTTCGTCACCCGGGAGTTTCAGATCGAGTGCATGCCGGCCGAGATCCCGGAACACGTCGAGATCGACGTCAGGGAGATGATGATCGGCGACAGCGTGCGGATCCGCGACGTGGCGGAGGGAGCCGGCTGGAAGCCGGTGAGCGATCGCGACACGCTGCTCGCGCACGTGACGGCGGCCAAGACCGGCTCGGCGGCCGACGACGAGGACGAGGGCGCCGACGAGGAGGGGAGCGATGCCGGGGGAGGCGGCTCCTGATCGGGGCGCGGGGACCGGGTGCGGTGTCGACGTCCGCTCGACGCCCGAGTACGACCGCGGAGCGGCTCCTGATCGGGGCGCGGGGACCGGGTGCGGTTGATCGTCGGCCTCGGCAACCCGGGCGCGCGGTACCGCGGGACGCGCCACAACGTCGGCTTCGAGGTGCTCGACGTCCTGGCCGGGCGGCTCGACCTGGCGTTCGAGAGCGCCCCGGCCGACGCGGTTCTGGCGCGCCGGCGGGGACCCGGCGCCCGCGTGCTGCTGGCCAAGCCGCTCACCTACGTAAACCGGAGCGGCGGCGCGGTGCAGGCGTTGCGCCACTACTTCCGGATCGAGCCGGAGGCGCTGCTGGTCGTGGCGGACGACGTCAATCTGCCGCTGGGGCGGCTGCGCGGCCGAAAGCGCGGATCGGACGGCGGGCACAACGGGTTCGCCTCGATCATCGCGTCGCTGGGGACCGGCGAGTTCGCGAGGCTGCGGGTCGGGGTCGGGAGGGGCGACGCGCGGCGCTCGCTGACCGCGCACGTGCTGGCGCGGTTCGACGCGGACGAGCGGGAGGAGATGGAGGCGGCGATCGAGCGCGCCGCCGACGCCGTCGAGGCGTTCGTCGAGGACGGCATCGACAGGATGATGAACCGGTTCAATTGAGACCGCGAGGCTCCTTGCCGCCGTGTCCCGGCGGCCGCCGAGTCCGAAGGGAGACCGATGAGCGAGACGCGACAGTACGAGCTGGTGTACGTCGTCAGTCCGGAGATCACCGAGGAGGGGGTCGCCGAACTGCACGAACGGATTGCCGGGATAGTCGGACAGTTGGGCGGCGTCGTCGACAAGACCGACAACTGGGGGCGCCGGAGGCTGGCGTACGAGATCGACCGCCACCGAGAGGGAACCTACGTCATCGAACTGATCAGCGGCCCGGGCGCGCTGGTGACCGAGCTGGACCGGCGCCTGCGGGTGATGGAGCAGCTCCTCAGGCACCTCGTCGTGCGGGTGGACGAGGATCTGCGCAAGGCGCAGCGCGCCCGCGAACGGCGGCAGGGCCGCCAGCAGCGGCGCCTGGCGAAGCGGGCGGCGTCCGCCGCGGCCCGCGGCGCTTCCGAGGCGGGCGCGGCGCCGCGACCCGCCTCCTCGCCGGCGGGTCCGTCCGCGGCGGGGGCAGTGACCGAACCGGTGGCGTCCGCTGCGGCGTCCGTGGCGGGGGCAGTGACCGAATCGGCGGCGTCCGCGGCGGGGGCAGTGACCGAACCGGCGGCGTCCGCTACGGCGTCCGCGCCGGAGGTGGTTGCGGAACCGGCGGCATCCGCGCCGGGAGCCGTGACGGAGCAGGCCGCGTCCGCGCCGGGACCAGCGTCCGCGTCGGGAGCAGAGACGGAGCCGGCGTCCGCGCCGGGGGCGGAGGTGGAGCCGGCGGCCTCTGTGCCGGCAGCGGTGACGGAACCGGCGGTCTCCGCGCCGGAAGCGGCCTCCGCGCCGGCAACTTCCGGGCAGGCGGCGTCGGAGCCGGCCGCGGCGCCCGCGCCGGCGGCGGAGAACGGCGAGCCGGCGTACGGCGAGAAGGCGGTTGCGGAGACCGCGGAGGGGAACAATGAGTGACGAGCGGCGCGGCGGACGGGGCGGCGGGGGCAGGGGCGGCGGCGGACGCCGCGGCGGCGGGCGCCGCCGCAAGGTCTGCCGTTACTGCGTGGACAAGGTCGACTACATCGACTACAAGGACGTGCGCCTGCTGATGATGGCGATCGCCGAGCGCGGCAAGATTCAGCCCCGGCGGATCTCCGGGACGTGCGCCAAGTGCCAGCGCAAGCTGACGCGGGCCATCAAGCGCGCCCGGCAGCTCGCGCTCGTGCCCTACGTGCTCGATTAGTTGGGGAGTCGGCGATGATGGAAGTCATCCTGCGGGATCACATCGACAATCTGGGCCGCCGCGGCGACATCGTGAAAGTGGCCAGCGGCTATGCGCGCAACTACCTGCTGCCGCAGAAGTTCGCCCTGCCGGTGACCCCGGCGAACCGCCGGCAGGTGGAGCGCGAACGGGTCGTCGCCGACGCGCGCGAGGCGGACGAGCGCGCGCGGGCCGAGCGCTTCGCCGAGCGCCTGCGCGGGATCGAGTGCGTCATCCCGCGCCGGGTGGGCGAGACCGGCACCCTCTACGGCTCGGTCACCTCGGCCGACGTCGCCGATCGCCTCGGGACGCAGGACGTCGAAGTCGACAAGCGCAGGATCCAGCTCGGCGAGCCGCTGAAGGAGCTGGGGGAGTTCCCGGTGACGGTCAGGCTGCACCGGGACGTCAGCGTGGAGCTGACGGTCAAGGTGGTCAGGGAAGAGGCCGGCGAGGAGTCGGCCGCGGCCGGGCGCGGGGACGCCGCGTCGTAGGGCGTCGGCGGCCGGGTGGCGGGGCGGTTCGGATCGGTCTGGGGGAGACATGGCGCAGCCCGCCACCGACACGGCCGCAAGGGCGCTGCCCCACAACCTGGAGGCGGAACGGTCCATCCTCGGCGCGATCCTGATCCGCAACGACGCGTTCAACGTGGCGGCGGAGCTGATCGACGCCGACGACTTCTTCCGGGACGCCCACCGCCGCGTCTTCGACAAGATGGTCGACCTCAACGAGCGGGGTCAGGCCATCGATCTGGTCACGTTGCGCGACGAGCTGAGCCGCTCCGGCGAGCTGGAGCCGGTCGGCGGTCCCGCCTACATCTCGTCCCTCGCCGACGGCGTCCCGCGCTCGACCAACGTCGAGCACTATGCGCGGATCGTCAAGGAGCGCGCCACCCTCCGCAACCTGATCGCGGCCGCGAACCGGATCGAGGCCGAGGCCTACGCGGCGCGGGAGGAGGCGGCGGTCGTCCTCGATCGGGCCGAACAGGAGATCTTCTCCATCGCCGAGGGCCGCATCCGGTCCGGGTTCGTGCCTATCGGGGAGCTGGCCCGGGACAGCTTCGACACGATCGAGCGGCTGCAGAGCGTCCGGAGCGCCGTCACCGGCGTGCCGACCGGCTTCGTCGACATCGACGAGATGACCGCGGGACTCCAGCCGGCGGATCTCGTCATCGTGGCGGCCCGTCCCTCGATGGGCAAGACCGCGTTCGCGCTGAACGTCGGCGCCCACGTCGGGACCACCGGCGAGCGGACGGTCGGCGTGTTCAGCCTGGAGATGTCGAAGGAGCAGCTCTTCCTGCGGATGCTGACGAGCGCGGCGCAAATCGACTCGCACCGCTTCCGGACCGGACTGCTGACCGAGTCGGACTACGGCCGCCTGTCGGAAGCGATCACCTCCCTGTCCGAGGCGCGCGTGCACATCGACGACACCCCGTCGCTCGGGGTGCTGGAGATGCGGGCGAAGTCGCGCCGTCTGAAGGCGGAGCACGGCCTGGACCTGCTCGTCATCGACTACCTGCAGTTGATGCAGGGGCGCGGCCGGTTCGAGAACCGCAACCAGGAGATCGCCTCGATCTCGCGCTCGCTGAAGGCGCTGGCGAAGGAGCTCGACGTCCCGGTGGTGGCCCTTTCGCAGCTCAGCCGCGCGCCGGAGTCGCGGAGCGACAAGCGGCCGCAACTGTCCGACCTGCGGGAGTCCGGCGCGCTGGAGCAGGACGCCGACGTGGTCCTGTTCATCTTCCGCGAGGACATGTACGAGGAGACGCCGGAGAACGAGAACGTGGCCGAGATCATCGTCGGCAAGCAGCGCAACGGCCCGACCGGGACGGTCAAGCTGGCCTTCCTGAAGCAGCAGACCCGCTTCGAGAGCCTGAGCCGGGACTACCAGTAGCTTCCCGCGAGGTTCCGTGGTCCGCCCCACCCACGCCGTCGTCGACCTGCGCGCCCTGGCCGCCAACTACCGGGCGCTCCGCGGTCTGCTCGCCGCCGGCGCGGGCGCGTCGGCGCCCCGGGTCATCGCCGTCATCAAGGCCGACGCCTACGGCCACGGGTCGGCGCGCGTGGCGCGGGCGCTCGAGCGGGAGGCGGCCGGCCGCTCCGTTCCGCCGCCGATGCTGGCCTGCGCGGACATCGAGGAGGGGGTCGAACTGCGCGCGGCCGGCGTGACCGCCCCGATCCTGGTGTTCGGGGCGTTGAGCGTGAGCGATCTCGACGGCGTGTTCGCGCACGGCCTGATCCCGACCGTCTCGTCGCCCTTCGCGGCGCAGGCGCTGCAGCAGGCGGCCGCCGCGCACGGCGTACGCCTGGCCGTGCACCTGAAGATCGACACCGGGATGAACCGGTTCGGGTTCCGGCACGACAACCTGCCGGCCACGCTGCCCGCGGTGCTGCGGGCGCCGCACCTGACGGTGGAGGCGGTCTATACCCATTTCGCGACCGCCGAGGACCGCGGGCATCCTCTGTTCGAGCGCCAGCGGACCCGTTTCGAGGCGCTGCGGGCGGCGTCGGCCGAGCTCGGTCTCGCCGGCGCCTGGTGGCACGCGGCGAACAGCGCGGCGCTGCTGCGGGACCGGCGGACCTGGTACGACGCGGTGCGGCCGGGGCTGCTGCTGTACGGCGTCGCGCCGCCGCCGCTTGAGCCCCGGATGGACCTGCGGCCGGTGATGTCGCTCCGCAGCCGCGTGGTGGCGGTCAAGGGCATGCGGCCGGGCGAGACCGCGGGCTACGGCGGGCGCTTCACCGCGCAGCGGCCGTTGCGGGTGGCGCTGATCCCGGCCGGCTACGCGGACGGCCTCGACCTGCGGCTGGCCGGGCGGGGGGAGGCGCTGGTCGCCGGGGAGCGGGCGCCGATCGTGGCGGTGGCGATGGACTCGCTGGCCGTCGACGTGACTTCCGTCGCGGCGAGTCCGGGCGACGAGGTCGTCCTGCTCGGCGCGCAGGGGGCGGAATTCGTCGGCGCGCGCGACGTGGCGCGCGCCGTCGGCACGGTGCCGCACGAGATCCTGTGCCGCATCGGGTCGCGCATCGAGCGGACCTGCGCCCCCTGACGCCTGCGCGTCGCCGGCGTGCGGCCGGGCGCCTGGCGGGCGAGCGCGCCTATAATCCCTGGCGCACCCCCCTGCACGATGTCGAAGGCGAGGACCGCGGCGCGCACGGTGTTCGTCTGCCAGGCGTGCGGCGGCCGCGCGCGGAAGTGGGCCGGACGCTGCCCCGACTGCGAGGCGTGGAACTCGATGGTCGAGGAGCCGGACGCGCCGGCGCCGGCCTCGGGAGGCGACGCCCGCTACGGCGCGGCGGCCGGCCGGGCCGAGGTGCGCCGCTACCTAGAGATCGACGTCGAGGCCGCCGCGCGCATGCCGAGCGGGTTCGGAGAGTTCGACCGCGTGCTCGGCGGCGGCATCGTGCCCGGATCGATGGTTCTGGTCGGGGGCGAGCCGGGCATCGGCAAGTCGACCCTGCTGCTGCAGGTGGCGGCCCGGGTCGCGGCCGCGTCCGGCCCCGTGCTGTACGCGTCGGGCGAGGAGTCGGAGCAGCAGGTGAAGGAGCGGGGCCGGCGTCTCGACGTGGACGGGGCCGAGCTGTACCTGCTCGCCGAAACCTGTCTGGAGCGGCTGCTCGAAGCGGTCGGGCGAGTGCGGCCGGCGCTGCTCGTGGTCGATTCCATCCAGACGATCTACTCGCTGCAACTCGCCTCGGCGCCGGGCAGCGTGGGGCAGGTGCGCGAAGCGGCGACGCATCTGCTGTTCAGCGCCAAGCGGGGCAACCTGCCGACGATCCTCGTCGGCCACGTCACGAAGGACGGGAGCCTGGCCGGCCCCAAGGTGCTGGAGCACGTGGTCGACACGGTGCTCTACTTCGAGGGGGAGCGGCACCATTCGCACCGCGTGGTGCGGGCGGTGAAGAACCGCTTCGGGGCGGTCAGCGAGCTCGGCGTGTTCGAAATGACCGGCGCGGGACTCGCGCCGGTGCCGAACCCGTCCCGGCTGTTCCTGTCGGACCGCGCGGCCGGCGTGCCGGGGTCGGTGGTGCTCTGCTCGCTGGAGGGCACCCGGCCGATCCTGGTCGAGGTGCAGGCGCTGGTCAGCACCGGCGCCTACGGGACCGCGCGGCGGATGGCGAGCGGCATCGACCCCAACCGCCTGTCGCTGCTGCTGGCGGTGCTGGAGAAGCGGGCGGGGCTCGGGCTGGCGGGCGAGGACGTCTTCGTCAACGTGGCGGGCGGACTGGCGATCGACGAGCCGGCGGCCGATCTCGGGGTGGTGGCGGCGGTGGCGTCGAGCCTGCGCGGACGCGGCGTGCGGCCCGGCACGGCGGTGTTCGGCGAGGTGGGGCTCGGCGGCGAGGTGCGCGGGACGCCGCGGGCCGGGCTGCGCGTGAAGGAGGCGGCCCAGCTCGGATTCACGCGTTGCGTCCTGCCCGCCGCGAACGGCGGCCGGGACACGGCGGCCGACGGTTGCGAGACGATCGGGGTCGAGACCGTCGAGGACGCCCTCGACGCGCTGCTGGCCGCTTCGTGACGGAGCCGGGCGGATGCCTTCCCTGCACTGGTGGCGGACCGTGTTCTGGCTGATTCCGGCGATCTCCGTCTGCACCGTCGTGCTCGGCGCCCTCTCGCTGGCGTCCCTGCTCGCGGATCGGCGGGGCCGGGTGGCGCACCGTTGCGCGCGGGCCTGGGCGCGGCTCATCCTGGCGACGACCGGGGTGCGGACGTCGGCGCGCGGCGTGGAACAGGTGGACCGGGGCGCCTCGTACGTGTTCGTCTCCAACCACCAGAGCATCTACGACGTTCCGGTGCTGTTCGCCGCCCTGCCGTTGCAGCTCCGGATCATCGCCAAGGCGTCGCTCGGCCGCTTCCCGGTGCTCGGCTGGCACCTGCGCTGGACCGGCCACCTGCTGGTGGACCGCGCGCGCGCCGGCGCCGGCGCCCTGAAGCAGGTGGCGCGCATGATGCGCCGCGGCCACTCCCTGATCGTGTTTCCCGAAGGGACGCGGAGCGCCGACGGCCGGGTGGGGCGCTTCCGGCGCGGGCTGTTCCTGCTGGCCATCGACGCCGGGCTGCCGGTGGTGCCGGTGGCGGTGGCGGGCACGCGGCGCGTGATGCGCAAGGGGCGGTTGACGACCCGTCCCGGCGACGTGACGCTGGTCGTTCACCCGCCGGTGCCGACCGACGGCCTGTCGCGCGCCGACGCGGGGGCCCTGGCCGAGCGCGTGCGCGGCCTCGTCGCGGCCTCGGTGGCGGCGGCCGAGGAAAGGGCCGCATGCGCGTAGCGGCGGTGGTGGCGGCGGGCGGGCGCGGGGCGCGCGTCGGCGGCGCGGCGCCGAAGCAGTTCCTGCCGCTGGGGGGCGGCACCCTCCTCGATCGGGCGCTGGCGCCTTTCGACGCGAGCGTCCGGGTCGCCGAGATCGTGGTCGTGCTGCCGGCCGGCCTGGCCGCGTCGCCGCCGGCCGGCCTGCGGGACGTCGCGACCCCGTTGCGGGTCGTCGCCGGCGGCGTGCGCCGGCAGGACTCGGTGGCGGCCGGCTTCGACGCTCTCGGCGACGGGACCGACGTGGTGCTGGTCCACGATGCGGCGCGGCCGTTCTGCCCGCCTGCCCTCATCGGCCGCGCGATCGACGCGGCGGCCGAGTCGGGGGCCGCGGTTCCGGCCCTGCGCGCGACGGACACGATCAAGCAGGCCGTGGTCCGCGGCGGGCGGACCGTCGTCGGCGCGACGCTGCCGCGCGACTCGATCTACCTGGCCCAGACCCCGCAGGCGTTCCGGATCGAGGTGCTGCGCGACGCGGTGGCGCTGGGACGGAGCGGGGTGGACGCGACGGACGAGGCGTCGCTGGCCGAACGCTGCGGGCACCCGGTGCGGCTGGTGGAGGGCGATCCGGACAACTTCAAGGTGACGTCGCCGGCGGATCTGCGGCGCGCCGCCGGCCGGGTGGAGCAGGCGCCGCCTCCCGGCCCGGCGTCCGTGCGGGTCGGGCTGGGATACGACCTGCATCGGACGGTCGCCGGACGCCGGTTGCTGCTCGGCGGCGTGCACGTGCCGCACGACCGGGGCCTGGAGGGGCATTCCGACGCGGATGCGGTGTGCCACGCGCTGATCGACGCCGTTCTGGGCGCCGCCGCGGCCGGCGACGTCGGCCGGCACTTCTCCGACCGCGACCCCCGCTGGAAGGGGGCGTCGGGCATCGACCTGCTGAGGCGGGCGGTCGCCGTCGTGCGCGAGCGCGGGTTCGCGGTCGGCAACGCCGACGTCGTGGTCATCGCCGAGCGCCCGCGCATCGGGCCGCACGCCGCCGCCATGCAGGAGCGGCTGGCGGCGGCCCTCGGCGTGGCGGCCGCGGCGGTCAGCGTCAAGGCGAAGACCGGCGAAGGGATGGACGCGGTGGGCCGTGGCGAGGCGATCGCGGCGCACGCGGTGGCGACGCTGGTGCCGCGATGCTGATCTTCGGCGTCCGGCCGGCGATCGAGGCGTTGCGCGCCGGGCGGGTGACGGCGCTGGCGGTGAGCACGCGCCGGCGGAGCGGTCTTTCGGAACTGCTGGAACTGGCGGCGCGCCGGCGGGTGCGCCTCCGCCGCGTGGAGCGCGCGGAGCTGGACCGGCTCGCGGGCGGCGCGGCGCACCAGGGGGTGGCGGCCACCGTCCGCGCGCCCGACGCCTGCTCCGTCGCCGATCTGGTCGCGGCCCGCACCCCGCCGCTGGTCGTCGTCCTCGACGGCATCGAGGATCCCCGCAACCTCGGCGCGGTCGCCCGGACCGTCGACGCGGCGGGCGGCTCCGGGCTCGTCCTGCCGGAGCGGCGGGCCGCCCCGGTCACCGGCGCCGCCGTCAAGGCCTCGGCCGGGGCGCTGGCGCACGTCCGGCTCGCTGCGGTCGTCAACCTCGCGCGGGCGATCGAGGAGTTGCAGGCGGCGGGGGTCTGGACGATCGGCCTCGACGCGGCGGCGGATCGGTCGCTGTACGATCTCGATCTGCGCCTGCCGTCCGCGTTCGTCGTCGGCGGCGAGGGCCGCGGCCTGCGCCGGCTGGTGCGCGAGCGGTGCGACTGGCGCGCGGCGCTGCCGATGCGAGGGCAGGTGTCGAGCCTGAATGCGTCGGTCGCGGTCGGGGTGGCCCTGTTCGAGGCGCTGCGGCAGCGGTCGGCCGCCGCGCGGGTCGCGTGAGGCGCCGCGAGGCGGGGGCGGCCGGCGTTCCCGGGCCCGCGGACAGGCCGGCGCGCGGCCGCCCGGTGCGCCGGCGCGCCCCGGGTTCGCGGCCTGCGTCTCGTCCGTCTTGCAGCCGGCGCCGCGTTCTGGTATGCTCTCCAATTCGTCCGGCTGGCGTAGCTCAGTCCGGCAGAGCGGCTGATTTGTAATCAGCGGGTCGGGGGTTCGAATCCCTTCGCCAGCTCCACAGGCTTGAACACGCGATCCCATTCCACCCGGTCGAGGCGCAGTCGGGGGCACGGGAGCGCCCGGTGAGGCGGGTCCCGGGCGAGGAGCGAATGTCGGCGAGGTTGCGGAGCGGTCAAACGCAACAGACTGTAAATCTGTCGCCCAAGCGGCTTCGGAGGTTCGAATCCTCCCCTCGCCACCACGTTGCGGAGCAGGTCGCGGGGGCGGCGCGGGCGACCGGACGGGCGGGAGTAACTCAGTGGTAGAGTCACAGCCTTCCAAGCTGTTGGTCGCGGGTTCGATCCCCGTCTCCCGCTCCAGCGCCCGGGCGGCCGGGCCGGGGCTGCCGCGTCGCCGGGCCGGGGCCGCCGCGCCGCCGGGTCGGGCGGAGAGCCGGCCGGGGCCGGCTCCCGGATTCGCGATCGGGCCGATGTAGCTCAGTGGTAGAGCGCGTCCTTGGTAAGGACGAGGTCACCGGTTCAAGCCCGGTCATCGGCTCCACCCTGGTGACGGAGGACGGCGGGCACGCCCATCTCGAACAGGAACAGTCATGGCGAAAGAGAAGTTCGACAGATCGAAGCCGCACGTGAACATCGGTACGATCGGGCACATCGATCACGGGAAGACGACGCTGACGGCGGCGATCACGCAGGTGATGGCGAAGCACGATCCTGCGAACACGGTGCGTTCGTTCGAGTCGATCGACAACGCGCCGGAGGAGCGGGAGCGGGGGATCACGATTGCGACGGCGCACGTGGAGTACACGACGGCGAACCGGCACTACGCGCACGTGGACTGTCCTGGCCACGCGGACTACATCAAGAACATGATCACGGGCGCGGCGCAGATGGACGGTGCGATTCTGGTGGTTGCGGCGACCGACGGTCCGATGCCGCAGACCCGGGAGCACATTCTGCTGGCGCGCCAGGTGGGGGTTCCGTCCCTGGTGGTGTTCCTGAACAAGTGCGACGCGGTGGACGATCCGGAGTTGCTGGAGCTGGTGGAGCTGGAGGTTCGCGAGCTTCTGAGTTCGTACGAGTTCCCCGGGGACGAGATTCCGGTGGTCCAGGGTTCTGCGTTGCAGGCTCTGGAGGGGGAGTCCGGTGGCGAGGCGTCGGTGGATCGGTTGATGGAGGCGGTGGATTCGTACGTTCCGCTTCCGGCCCGGGACGTGGACAAGCCGTTCCTGATGCCGATCGAGGACGTGTTCTCGATCTCGGGCCGGGGGACGGTGGTGACCGGCCGCGTGGATCGGGGCAAGGTGGTGGTGGGCGAAGAGGTGGAGATCGTCGGGTTCCGGGAGACGCAGAAGAAGGTGGTGACCGGAGTGGAGATGTTCCGGAAGCTGCTGGACGAGGGGGTTGCGGGGGACAACATCGGGGTGCTGCTGCGGGGTACGGAGAAGGACGACGTGGAGCGGGGCCAGGTTTTGGCGAAGCCGAAGACGATCACTCCGCACACGAAGTTCCGGGGCGAGGTGTACGTTCTGACGAAGGACGAGGGGGGTCGTCACACTCCGTTCTTCAACGGGTATCGTCCGCAGTTCTACCTGCGGACGACGGACGTGACGGGTGTTGCGAACCTGCCGGACGGGGTGGAGATGGTGATGCCCGGGGACAACGTGACGATCAGCGTGGAGTTGATCACGCCGGTGGCTCTGGAGAAGGGTCTGCGGTTCGCGATCCGGGAGGGCGGCCGGACGGTCGGCTCGGGCACCATCACCGAGATCGTCGAGTAGCGCTCCCCGCCGGCCCGGGGCCGGCGGCGCGGCGCGGAAGGTCAGAACCATGCGGGACATCGTCATTCTGGCGTGCACCGAGTGCAAGCGGCGGAACTACACGACGACGAAGAACAAGCGAAAGACCCCCGATCGGCTGCAGTTCCGGAAGTACTGCCGCTGGTGCCGGGCGCACAAGCCGCACCGCGAGACGAAGTAGCGCGGGCGGCGGGTACAGGCCAGTAGCTCAACTGGTAGAGCACCGGTCTCCAAAACCGGGGGCTGGGGGTTCGAGCCCCTCCTGGCCTGCCACGCTCCGGGGGCGGCGACGGCCTCGCGTGACCGTTGCAAGGACGCGACATCGTGAAATCGACGAAGCTGGAGACCGTGCGCGAGTCGTCCGCGGGGGGCGTGTTCGGCTGGTGGGGCAGGTCGCGCACGTTCCTGGCGCAGGTGCGCAACGAGCTCGAGCGGGTGACGTGGCCGACCTGGAAGGAAGTGCAGGCGACGACGTTCGTCGTGATCCTGACGTCGATCCTGTTCGGCATCTACCTCTGGGGCATCGATCTGGTGCTCGATCGGCTCGCGCGGGCGCTGTTCCAGGCATTTGGTGTGTGATGACGGACGTCGACACGAAGCAGTGGTACATCGTTCACACCTATTCCGGCTTCGAGCAGAAGGTGGAGGACTCGCTGAAGCTGCGCGTGAAGGCGCACGGCATGGAGGACGAGATCGGCGAGACCCTGGTGCCGACCGAGAACGTCGTCGAGATGCGCAACGGCAAGCGGGTGGTGACCACCAAGCGGGTCTTCCCCGGCTACGTCCTGGTCCGCATCGCGCCCGAGCCGGGCGCGGGCGGCAAGATGTCCGACCGCGCCTGGCACGTGGTGAAGAACACGCCGAAGGTGACCGGGTTCGTCGGGGCCGGCCAGAAGCCGACCCCCCTGACCGACGACGAGGTGAACCAGATCCTCCACCAGATGACGGAGGCGGCCGAGCAGCCGAAGCCGAAGTACACGTTCGACAAGGGCGATCAGGTCCGGATCAACGAGGGGCCGTTCACCAGCTTCAACGGCGTGGTCGACGAGGTCAACGTCGACCGCAACACGCTGAAGGTGATGGTGACGATTTTCGGGCGCTCCACCCCGGTGGAGCTCGACTTCCTGCAGGTGGAGAAGCTGTAGGCGGGAGGAGGCCGGCCGCCGGCACGTCATGGCGAAGAAGATCCTCGGACAGGTGAAGCTCCAGATCGCGGCCGGCAAGGCGACGCCGGCCCCGCCGGTGGGGACCGCGCTCGGCCCCCACGGCGTCAACATCATGGACTTCTGCAAGGCGTTCAACGCGAAGACCGCTGCCCAGGAGGGGCTGATCATTCCCGCGGTGGTGACCGTCTACGCGGACCGCTCCTACAGTTTCGTCACGAAGACGCCGCCCGCGGCGGTGCTGCTGAAGCGCGCCGCCAACATCGCCAAGGGCTCGGGCGAGCCGAACCGGACGAAGGTGGCCACGGTGACCCGGCAGCAGGTGGAGGAGATCGCCGGCGTCAAGATGCCGGACCTGAACGCGAACACCCTCGACGCGGCGGCCGCGATCGTCGCCGGCACGGCGCGGTCGATGGGGATCGAGGTCGAGGGGCAGGAACAGGGCGCCGGCGAGCGCGGCGACGGGCGGGAGTAGATCATGGGCAAGGCCGGCAAGCGGTTCGAGGCGGCGAAGGCGAAGGTGGAGCGGAGCCCGTACCCGATCGAGGAAGCGATTCCGCTGGTGCAGAGCCTGACGTTCGCCGGATTCGACGAGACGGTCGAGATGGCGATGCGCCTCGGCGTCAATCCGAAGCACGCGGATCAGATGGTCCGCGGCACGGTCGTCCTGCCGCACGGGCTCGGGCGGAGCAAGAAGGTGCTCGTGATCGCCGGCGGCGAAAAGCAGACGGAAGCCGCCGAGGCGGGCGCGGACACCGTCGGCGGCGAGGAGATGGTCGAGAAGATCCAGGGCGGCTGGATGGACTTCGAGGCGGTCGTGGCGACGCCCGACATGATGCGCTCGGTCGGCCGGCTCGGCCGGATTCTCGGGCCGCGCGGCCTGATGCCGAACCCGAAGACGGGCACCGTCACCCCCGACGTGTCGAAGGCGGTGCGGGAGATCAAGGCCGGCAAGGTCGAGTATCGCGTCGACAAGGCGGGGGGCGTGCACTCGGCGATCGGCAAGGTGTCGTTCGAGGCGCGGCAGTTGCTCGACAACGCGAACGCGCTGGCCGCGAGCGTGATCAAGGCGAAGCCGGCGGCCGCCAAGGGCCGGTACGTCAAGGCGGTGCACCTGTCGTCGACGATGGGGCCGGGCGTGCCGGTCGACACGGTCAGCGTCGAGGCGGGCGCGAAGGCATAGGCATGGCACTCAGCAGGGCAGGCAAGGAAGCGCAGCTCGCGCACCTGAACGGGGAGTTCGGCGCCGCGGAGAGCGTCGTGCTGGTGGACTACAAGGGTCTCGACGTTCCGCGGGTCACCGAGCTGCGCCGGAAGATCCGCGGCGCGCAGGCGAGCTACCGGGTGGTGAAGAACTCGATCGCGCGCCGGGCCGTGGCCGGAACCCCGTTCGAGGCGTTGCGGGACCGTTTCGAAGGCACCACCGCGGTGGCCTGCAGCCGCGACGATCCGGTCGCGCTGGCGAAGACCCTCGTGGACTTCGCGAAGACGGAGCCGGAGCTGGTCGTGAAGCTGGCCGTGGTGCAGGGCCAGGTGGTGGAGGCGGACGGCGTCGGCGAACTGGCGGCGTTGCCCGGCAAGGCCGAGCTGCAGGCGAAGCTGCTGATGGTGCTGCAGGCGCCGATGGCGCAACTGGCGCAGGTGCTCGCCGCCGTGCCGCGTGACTTGATGAACGTTCTGAGCCAGATCGAGAAGAAGAAGTCCGAGGAGGAAGGCTGAGCATGGCTGAGGTGACCCAGGACCAGGTGGTCGATTACATCAAGGGAATGTCGGTTCTCGAGCTGTCGGGACTCGTCAAGCGGCTCGAGGAGGAGCTGGGCGTGTCGGCGGCGGCCGCCATGCCGGTCGCGGTCGCCGGCGCCGCGGGGCCGGGGGCGGCGGCCGAGGAGGAGGAGCAGACCGAGTTCACGGTCACCCTGACCGAGATCGGGCCGAAGAAGATCAACGTGATCAAGGTCGTCCGCGAGGTCACGAGCCTGGGTCTCAAGGAAGCCAAGGATCTCGTCGAGAGCGCGCCGAGCGCCGTCAAGGAGGCGATCCCGAAGGACGAGGCCGAGGCGCTCCGGAAGAAGTTCGAGGAAGTCGGCGCCAAGGCCGAGGTCAAGTAGCCCCGGCGCACGTCGTGGTCCGGCGGGTGTCGGCGGTCGTCCGCCGCCGCGGCGCGTCCGCGCCGCGGCGGGCCGGTTCGGGCCCGGGGCGCGGGCGGTTGCCGGGGTCGCGTGGCGTGGACGCGCCCGGCGCGTTTCCTTGATCGACGGAGAGGGCTTCAACCGTGCAGCACATCCTGCCGCAGAACGTCTATCGCGAGCGGATCGACTTCTCGAAGATTCGCGCGACGGTACCCATTCCGAACCTCATCGAGATCCAGAAGAAGTCGTACGAACGCTTCCTGCAGATGAACCGGATGCCGGCCGAGCGCGAGGACGCCGGCCTGCAGTCGGTCTTCAAGTCCGTCTTTCCGATCAAGGACTTCCGCGAAAACTCCTCGCTGGAGTTCATCGACTACTCCATCGGCGACTGGGAGTGCAAGTGCAAGCGCCTGAGCGGCTTGCAGCATCTGCGCCAGCCCTGCCCGCGGTGCGGCGCGGTGCTCGAGGCCGATCCGTACGGCGCGCGCGAGGTCGTCTGCCGGTCGTGCGGGGCGGCGAACGACGTGCGCGGCGCCGTCTGCGACGTGTGCGGCGAGACCGTCGGCCTGCGGCTGAAGTACGACGTCCAGGAGTGCCAGGAGCGGGGCATGACGTATTCCGTGCCCCTGAAGGTGACGATCCAGCTCGGGGTCTGGAACAAGGACCCGGACACCGGGGTGAAGTCGATCCGGGACATCAAGGAGCAGGAGGTCTACTTCGGCGAGATCCCGTTGATGACCGACAACGGCACCTTCTTCATCAACGGCACCGAGCGCGTCATCGTGTCGCAGTTGCACCGCTCGCCGGGCGCGTTCTTCCATTCCGAGGACAAGGCCGCGTTCGTCGCGCAGATCATTCCGTACCGCGGGTCGTGGGTGGAGTTCGAGTACGACGCCAAGAACCTGCTGTACGTGCGCATCGACCGGAAGCGCAAGTTCCTGGCGACGGTCTTCCTGCGGGCCCTGGGGCTGCACGGGCCGGACGAGATCATCCGGGCGTTCTACAGGGTCGACCGGATCGTCGTCACCGGGTCGACGCTGGCGTGGGCCGTGAGCGACACGCTGGCCGGCCGCAAGGTCACCGCGGACGTCACGGCGTCGTCCGGCGGCGACGTCCTGGTCAGGAAGGGTCGCAAGCTGACGCGCAAGGGCATCGACGGCCTGCAGAAGGCGGGCATCGCGTCCATCGAGCTGGCTCCGGAAGAGCTCGCCGGCGCCTTCGCGGTGGCCGACGTCGTGGATCCGGAGACCGGCGAGATCATCCTGGAGGCGAACGAGGAGATCACGCCGCGCATCGTGTCGATGGCGCAGGAGAAGGAAGTGGGCGCCGTCGAGGTCTTCTTTCCGGAGGAGGACGAGATCGGCCCGGTGCTGTCGGCCACGCTGCGGAAGGATCCGATCAAGACGCACGAGGAGGCGCTGATCGAGATCTACCGGCGGTTGCGCCCGGGCGATCCGCCGACCCTCGACAGCTCGCGGGCGCTGTTCGAGAGCCTGTTCTTCAACCCGCAGAAGTACGACTTCTCCCGGGTCGGACGGCTGAAGCTGAACACGAAGCTCGGTCTCGACACGTCGCTCGACGAACGCGTCCTGCAGCCGCAGGACTTCTACGAGGTGATCCGCTATCTGCTGACGCTGCGCCGGAACCCGTCGAACGTGGACGACATCGACCACCTCGGGAACCGGCGCGTGCGGTCGGTCGGCGAGCTGCTCGAGAACCAGTTCCGGATCGGTCTGGTGCGGATGGAGCGGGCCATCAAGGAGAAGATGTCCGTTTACCAGGAAATGGCCACCGCCATGCCGCACGACCTGATCAACGCGAAGCCGGTGATGGCCGCCATCCGCGAGTTCTTCGGCTCGTCGCAGTTGTCGCAGTTCATGGACCAGACGAACCCGCTGTCGGAGATCACGCACAAGCGGCGGCTCTCCGCGCTCGGGCCGGGCGGGCTGTCGCGGGAGCGGGCGGGGTTCGAGGTGCGCGACGTCCATCCGACCCACTACGGGCGGATCTGTCCCATCGAAACGCCGGAAGGTCCGAACATCGGCCTGATCTCGTCGCTGTCGTGCTACGCCCGCATCAACGAGTTCGGCTTCATCGAGACGCCCTACCGCACCGTCAAGGAGGGCCACGCCGTCGACTACGTGAAGATCACGAGCGCCGGGGGGACGAAGTACAAGGTGGGCGCGGTCGTCGAGGCGGCCGAGGCCGAAGCCGAGAACGCCGCCGCGAAGCGCCGCAAGAAACGCCCGGCGGAGTACCGGCCCCACTCCTTCTACCTGTCGGCGTGGGAAGAGGACAAGCACGTCATCGCCCAGGCGAACGCGCGGCTCGACGACGAGAGCCGCCTCGTCGACGAGCGGATCAATTCGCGCGAGGCCGGCAACTTCGTGCTCGCGGAGCGGGACAAGGTCGACTTCATCGACGTCTCGCCGAAGCAACTGGTCTCGGTGGCGGCGTCGCTGATCCCGTTCCTCGAGAACGACGACGCAAACCGCGCGCTGATGGGCTCGAACATGCAGCGGCAGGCGGTGCCGCTGCTGCGGGCGCACGCGCCGTTCGTCGGGACCGGGATGGAGTACGTCACGGCCCGCGACTCGGGCGCGGTGGTGACCGCGCGGCGCAGCGGCGTGGTCGACTTCGTCGACTCGCAGCGCATCGTCGTGCGCGTCGAAGGCGAGCAGGCCGCCGCCGACGGGTCGAACGAGATGGGCGCCGACATCTACAACCTGACGAAGTTCCGGCGGTCCAACCAGAACACCTGCATCAACCAGAAGCCGATCGTGGCGGTGAAGCAGCGGGTGGAGAAGGGGCAGGTGCTCGCCGACGGGCCGTGCACCGAACTGGGCGAGCTCGCGCTCGGCCGCAACCTCCTCGTCGCCTTCATGCCCTGGCGCGGCTACAACTTCGAGGATGCGATTCTCGTCTCGGAGCGCCTGGTGAAGGAGGACTACTACACCTCGATCCACATCGAGGAGTTCGAGATCGAGTCGCGCGACACCAAGCTCGGCCCGGAGGAGATCACCCGCGACATCCCGAACGTGTCCGAGGGGTTCCTCAAGGATCTCGACGAAAGCGGGATCATCCGCATCGGCGCGTACGTCAAGCCGTCGGACATCCTGGTCGGCAAGGTCACGCCCAAGGGCGAGACCCAGCTCACGCCGGAAGAGAAGCTGCTGCGGGCCATCTTCGGCGAGAAGGCGGGGGACGTGCGCGACGCGTCGCTGCTCTGCCCGCCCGGCATCGAAGGCATCGTGGTCGGCGTCCGGATCTTCTCCCGCAAGGGGATCGACAAGGACTTCCGCGCCAAGGCGATCGAGGCCGAAGAGCTGGAGATGATGGAGAAGAACCTGCAGGACGAGATCCGCATCCTGCACGACGAGGTCCGGAAGCGGCTGTCGACCCTGCTGAGGGGGAAGACGCTGGCCGCCGACCTCTACGACGACTTCGGGAGCGAGCGGCGCCTGGAGCGGGGGACGGTGCTCACGGAGAAGATCATCCGCGATCTGCCGTTCCTCGAGCTGGCGCGGGCGCGGGTCGAGACCGACGACGCGGCGCTCGAGGACGAGCTGCAGACGCTCGAAGTGCGCACCGAGCGCCAAGTCGATGTGATCCGCCAGCTCTTCGAGGAGAAGAAGGAGAAGATCCGCCGCGGCGACGAGCTGCCGCCGGGCGTCATCAAGCTGGTCAAGGTGTACGTCGCCATGAAGCGGAAGCTGTCGGTCGGCGACAAGATGGCCGGCCGCCACGGCAACAAGGGGGTCATCGCGCGCATCCTGCCCGAAGAGGACATGCCGCGCCTGCCGAACGGGACCCCGGTGGAGATCGTGCTCAATCCGCTCGGGGTGCCCTCGCGGATGAACGTGGGCCAGATCCTCGAAACGCATCTGGGGTGGGCGGCCCACGACCTGGGCAAGTACTTCGCCTCGCCGGTCTTCGACGGCGCGCGCGAGCCCGAGATCAAGCAGTGGCTCGAGCGGGCGGGGCTGCCGTCCGGCGGCAAGACGACGCTCTACGACGGGCTGAGCGGCGAGCCGTTCGAGCAGAAGGTCACCGTCGGCTACATCTACATGCTCAAGTTGTCGCACCTCGTCGACGACAAGATCCACGCCCGCTCGATCGGGCCGTACTCGCTGATCACGCAGCAGCCCCTCGGCGGGAAGGCGCAGTTCGGCGGGCAGCGGTTCGGCGAGATGGAGGTGTGGGCGCTCGAGGCCTACGGCGCCGCGCACATCCTGCAGGAGCTGCTGACGGCGAAGTCGGACGACGTGACCGGCCGCGCCAAGATCTACGAGGCGATCGTGAAGGGCGACGCGTCGTTCGCCCCCGGTCTGCCCGAGTCGTTCAACGTGCTGATTCGCGAGCTGCAGGCGTTGTGCCTCGACGTGGACCTGATCAAGACCCGGACGCCGCTCGTCGAGGCCGCGCCGGACGAGGCCGCGCCGGACGAGGCCGCGGAGGGCGCCGGCGGCGGGGATGAAGACGCCGGCGATGCGGTGGCCGAGGTCGCCGCCGCACTCGAAGGCGCCGTCGGCGAGGCGTGAAGGGAAGGAACTCCATGCGCTCCAATTTTGCAGACCGAGGTTCCCTGACCGTCGATTTCGACGCCATCCGCATCACCCTCGCGTCCCCGGAGAAGATCCTGTCGTGGTCCCACGGCGAGGTGACCAAGCCGGAGACGATCAACTACCGCACCTTCAAGCCGGAGCGGGACGGGCTGTTCTGCGCGAAGATCTTCGGTCCCGTCACCGACTGGGAGTGCCTGTGCGGCAAGTACAAGCGGATGAAGCACCGGGGCGTCATCTGCGACAAGTGCGGCGTGGAGGTGACGCAGGCGAAGGTGCGCCGGGAGCGCCTCGGGCACGTCCAGCTCGCCACGCCGGTGAGCCACGTCTGGTTCTTCAAGGGGCTGCCGAGCCGCATCGGCCACCTGCTCGACGTCTCGCTACGCGATCTGGAGCGGGTGCTCTACTTCGAGGCGTACGTCGTCGTCGATCCCGGCGACAGCGCCCTCAGGCAGAACCAGCTCCTCACGGAGGAGGAGTTCCGGAAGGCGCTCGAGGAGGACGGGACGTTCCGGGCGCAGATGGGCGCCGAGGCGATCAAGGAGCTCCTGCGCGCGGTGGAGATCGAGGACCTCTCGGTCGAGCTGCGCCAGAAGATGCGCGAGGAGAACTCGGTCCAGAAGAAGCTGAAGTACGCCAAGCGCCTGAAGGTGGTCGACGCGTTCCGGCGCTCGACGAACCGTCCGGAGTGGATGATTCTCGACGTCATACCGGTCATCCCGCCCGAGCTGCGGCCGCTCGTGCCGCTCGACGGCGGGCGGTTCGCCACGTCCGATCTGAACGACCTCTACCGCCGGGTCATCAACCGGAACAACCGGTTGAAGAAGCTGATGGAGCTGAAGGCTCCCGACGTCATCATCCGCAACGAGAAGCGGATGCTGCAGGAGGCGGTGGACGCGCTGTTCGACAACGGCCGCCGCGGGCGCGTGCTGCGGGGCGCCAACAACCGCCCGCTGAAGTCGCTGTCGGACACCCTGAAGGGCAAGCAGGGGCGCTTCCGCCAGAACCTGCTTGGCAAGCGGGTCGACTACTCCGGCCGTTCCGTCATCGTCGTCGGCCCGGAGCTGAAGCTGCACCAGTGCGGGCTGCCCAAGAAGATGGCGCTCGAGCTGTTCAAGCCGTTCATCTACAACAAGCTCGAGCAGCGCGAGATGGTGACGACCATCAAGCAGGCGCGCGAGATGGTCGAGCAGCACGAGCCGGAGGTCTGGGACATCCTCGAGGAGGTGATCCGCGAGCACCCGGTGCTGCTGAACCGGGCTCCGACGCTGCACCGGCTCGGGATCCAGGCCTTCGAGCCGGTGCTGGTCGAGGGCAAGGCGATCCGGATCCACCCGCTCGTCTGCACCGCGTTCAACGCCGACTTCGACGGAGACCAGATGGCGGTGCACGTCCCGCTGTCGCCCGAGGCGCAGATCGAAGCGTCGGTGCTGATGATGGCGTCGAACAACATCATGTCGCCATCGAGCGGAAGACCGATCGCGGTGCCGTCGCAGGACATCGTGCTCGGGTGCTACTACCTGACCAAGGAGAAGCCGGGGGCGAAGGGCGTCGGCCGGATCTGCGGGATCGAGCGGGGCGAGGACGGCGCGCTCCGGCCGTTGCGTAAGGACGACGCGCTGCCGGTGTTCCGCAACGAGGAGGACGTGCTGCTCGCGCTCGAGTCGGGCCGCGTCGAGACGCTGACGCCGATCCGCTTCCGGCTGAGCGGGCCGTACGTCGATCTGACGGCCAGGAAGGTTCGAGACGATCAGGACGTCCTGCATGCGCCCGTCCGGCAGCTCGACGGGGAGATCGTCAGGACCACCGTGGGGCGCGTCGTCTTCAACCACGCGCTGCCGGACGAGATACCGTTCGTGAACGGGCTGCTCAAGAAGAAGGGCCTGCAGCAACTGGTGGAGTACAGCTACCTGCGGCGCGGTCTCGAGCTGACGGTGCGGATGCTCGACCGTCTCAAGGACCTCGGTTTCCTGTACGCGACGAAGTCCGGGATGTCGATCGGCATCGACGATCTCGTCATTCCGGACGAGAAACCCCGCATGGTCGACCAGGCGCGCAAGGACGTCATCGAGGTCGAGAAGCAGTACAACGAGGGCGCCATCACGGACCGCGAGAAGAAGAACAAGGTCATCGACATCTGGTCCGGCGTCACCGAGAAGATCGCCGACGAGATGTTCGTGGGGATGGAGGGTCTCAGCGAGGACGGGCAGGCGTTCAACCCCGTCTTCGTCATGGCCGACTCCGGGGCCCGCGGCAGCAAGCAGCAGATGCGCCAGCTCGCCGGCATGCGAGGGCTGATGGCGAAGCCCTCGGGGGAGATCATCGAGACGCCGATCACCTCGAACTTCCGCGAGGGACTGACCGTCCTGCAGTACTTCATCTCGACGCACGGCGCGCGGAAGGGGCTGGCCGACACGGCGCTCAAGACCGCCGACTCGGGCTACCTGACGCGGCGCCTGGTGGACGTGGCGCAGGACGTCATCATCTCCGAGATCGACTGCGGGACCCTCGACGGCATCGAAGCGGAGGCGATCGTCGAGAGCGGCGAGATCATCGAGCAGCTCCGGGACCGGATCAACGGCCGGGTGCTGCTGGAGGAGCTTCGCGATCCGGTCAACGGCCAGGTGATCGCCGAGGCCAACACGGAGATCGGGGAGGAACTGGCTTCCGACGTCCAGGAAGCCGGCATCGAGAAGGTGAAGATCCGTTCGGTGCTGACCTGCGAGTCCCGCCGCGGCGTGTGCGCGCGTTGCTACGGGCGCGACCTGGGGACCGGGAAGCTGGTGGAGCTGGGGCTGGCCGTCGGCGTCATCGCGGCGCAGTCGATCGGCGAGCCGGGCACCCAGCTCACGATGCGGACCTTCCACATCGGCGGCACCGCGTCCGGGTCGGAGCAGTCGACGCACGTGTGCAAGCACGAGGGAACGGTGGATCTCGTCGGCGTGCAGGCGGTCTGGTTCGACGCGGCCCGCAACCCGGTGCCGGCCGACAGTCCGGCGGCGCGCGAAGGCGTGGTGATGAACCGCACCGGCCAGCTTCTCGTCCGCGACGCGCAGGGGCGCGGACGAGAGCACTACGAGCTGGTCTACGGCGCGTCGCTCAAGGTGCGCGACAGGGAGACGACCGAGATCGGCGAGACCCTCGTCGAATGGGACCCCTACACGCGGTCGATCCTGACGGAGCGGGCAGGGATCGTGCGGTTCGAGGACGTCGAGAAGGACGTCACCTTCGAGGAGAAGTTCGACGAGGCGACGGGGCTGACCGAGCGGATCATCATCGACGGGCCGGAAGAGAAGCAGCCCGCCATCCGGATCGTCAGCGGCAGCCGGCCGCTGCCGGCCGGCGCGGCGCTGCGGGTCAGGAGCGGCGACGAGGTGGTCGCGGGCGACGTGCTGGCGGTGGCGCCCGGCGGCGCGTCCGTCATCGCGACCGGTCCGGGGAAGATTCGTTTCGAGAACATCGAGAAGAACGTCGAGACGCGGGTGGACGAAGAAACCGGCGAGAAGCAGCGGTTCATCGTCGACGCGCCGGACGGGAAGAAGCCGCCGGTCGTCGTGATCGCGATCGACGATCAGCGGTACCCGCTGCCGTCCCGCGCGCATCTGATGGTGAGCGAGGACGACGCGGTCAACGCCACCGACGTGCTGGCGAAGATCCCGCGCGGGACCACCAAGACGAAGGACATCACCGGCGGGTTGCCGCGCGTCGTCGAACTGTTCGAGGCGCGGAAGCCGCGGGAGCCGGCGATCATCAGCGAGATCGACGGCACGGTCAAGGATGGTGGCATCGTCAAGGGGAGCCGGAAGATCATCATCGTGCCGGACAGCCGCGAAGCGGAGCCGAAGGAGTACGCGCTGCCGCGCGGCGTGCACGTCAACGTGCAGGAGGGCGACCGCGTCCAGGCGGGCGACGCGCTGATGGACGGGCCGCGCGACCCGCACGACATCCTCAAGGTGCTCGGCGAGAAGGCTCTGCACCGCTACCTCGTCAACGAGATCCAGGAGGTCTACCGCCTGCAGGGGGTGGCGATCAACGACAAGCACATCGAGGTGATGGTCCGCCAGATGATGCGCTGGATGAAGATCGAGGACGTCGGAGACACCGAGTTCCTCGTCGACGAGCAGGTCGACAGGTTCCGCTTCAAGACCGAAAACGAAAGGGTGATGGCCGAGGGCGGGCAGCCGGCGGGCGGCGCCCCGCTCCTGCTCGGGATCACCAAGGCGTCCCTGTCGACCGATTCGTTCATCTCGGCGGCGTCGTTCCAGGAGACGACGCGGGTGCTCACGGAGGCGTCGATTTCGGGCAAGGTGGATCACCTGCGGGGCCTGAAGGAGAACGTGACCATGGGCCGGCTGATCCCGGCCGGCACCGGGTTCGACTACTACCGGCAGGTGCGGATCGAGGCGGACGAGCCGCCGCCCCCGCCGTTGCCGGACGATGCGGACCTGGAGCACGAGATGGACTACTACGTCGATCCGGACGAGCGGGGCGTGGCCGGGAGCGCCGCGGGGGCCGTCGACGCGCTGATTCCGATCGGGCCGCGGGCGGCGCCGGCGCCCCCGCGGGAGGACGTGTAGGCGGGCGGCTCCGACCCGTGCGGGAGGCAGCGCCGCCGGCCGGCAGGATCGGGGCAATCGTCCGCCCTTGCCCGGCGCTTCGTTTGGTGGTAGTATCCGTCGGTTCGGCGGGGCTTGGAAAATCCTGTCCGGCTCCGCCCCCGTCCGAAAGAGGCGCGGTCGTTCAAGAACCTCTTTCCAGCGTTCGGCGGCTCGTGGAAGCGGAACAGCCCTGGGCCGCCTGCACGGCGAACTGACTGAATCAGGGTCAACTGGTCGGGGCGCCAAGCGGCCGCGGCGGTCGCTTCAAGGTCCCGGCCGCAACTGTCGGGTGTCGGACGCGCCGCCGCCGGACGAGTGCGACGTCAAGCGAGGAAGTACCGGTGCCGACGATCAGCCAGCTGGTCCGGAAGGGACGGGAACGGGTCGTCAACAAGACGAAGAGCCCTGCGCTGCAGGGGTGCCCGCAGAAGCGGGGCGTCTGCGTCCGCGTGTTCACGCAGACGCCGAAGAAGCCGAACTCGGCGTTGCGGAAGGTGGCGCGGGTCCGCCTGACGAACACCATCGAGGTGACGAGCTACATCCCGGGCGAGGGCCACAACCTGCAGGAGCATTCGCTGGCCCTGATCCGGGGCGGACGCGTGAAGGACCTGCCGGGCGTGCGGTACCACGTCGTACGGGGGACGCTCGACACGATCGGCGTCGAGGGCCGGAAGCAGAGCCGGTCGAAGTACGGCGCGAAGCGCCCGAAGTCGTAGGCCGGGGCGGGGGAGACGACCGGGATGCCACGCAGACGAGAAGTACCGAAACGCGAAGTGCCGCCGGATCCCGTGTACAACAGCACGCTGCTCACGAAGTTCGTGCGCATGATCATGAAGAACGGCAAGCGGAGCGTCGCCGAGGGCATCGTCTACGGGAGTCTCGACATCATCCGGGAGCGGACCGGCGACGATCCCGTCAAGATCTTCAAGCGCGCCGTCGACAACACGAAGCCGAGTCTCGAGGTGAAGTCGCGGCGCGTCGGCGGGTCGAACTATCAGGTGCCGGTGGAAGTGACGCAGAACCGGCGCCTGTCGTTGAGCATCCGCTGGCTGACGTCGTACGCGCGCAGCCGCGGCGACGGCAAGAGGATGCGGGAGAAGCTCGCGAACGAGTTGATCGACGCATCGAACCTCCGCGGCGGATCGGTGAAGAAGCGCGAGGACACGCACCGCATGGCGGAGGCGAACAAGGCGTTCGCGCACTACCGCTGGTGAAGGCGCGGCGCATGCGCATGTTCGTGGCTGCGAAGTCGCGGGAACGGAACGACGGTGAGCACGGCTGATTCGACGATTGCGGCGCCGAGGAACACGAGGCCGCGGCGGGCTGCGCACGAGATGTCCAGAACGGTCCCGCTCGATCGTACCCGGAACATCGGCATCATGGCGCACATCGATGCCGGGAAGACGACCACGACCGAGCGCATCCTCTTCTATACGGGGATCACGTACAAGGTCGGCGAGGTGCACGACGGCACCGCGGTGATGGACTGGATGGCGCAGGAGCAGGAACGCGGAATCACGATCACCTCGGCGGCGACGACCTGCGTCTGGCGGGACCACCGGATCAACGTCATCGACACGCCGGGCCACGTCGACTTCACGGCCGAGGTGGAGCGCTCGTTGCGGGTGCTGGACGGGTCGGTCGCGGTGTTCGACGCCGTGGCCGGCGTGGAGCCGCAGACCGAAACGGTCTGGCGGCAGGCCGACAAGTACCGCGTCCCCCGCATCTGCTTCGTCAACAAGATGGACCGGGTGGGGGCCGATTTCGCCCGCACCCTCGAGTCCATCCGGACCCGGCTGGGCGCCAATCCGGTGGCCCTCCAGTTGCCGATCGGCGCCGAGGGCCGGTTCGAGGGCGTGATCGACCTCGTGCGCATGAAGGCGATCCGGTACGCCGGGGAGTCGCTTGCGGCCCCGCCGGTGGTCGAGGAGATTCCCGAGGCGCTGCGCGAGCAGGCGACGGCGTACCGGGAGCAGCTGGTGGAGAAGGTCAGCGAGGTCGACGACGACCTGCTGAACCGGTATCTCCACGGCGAGCCGCTGCCCGAGTCGCGGATCCGCGCGACGGTCCGGCGCCGGGCGATCGAGTCGCTGCACGGCGAGGAAGCGCCGTTCGTGCCGGTGCTGTGCGGGTCCGCGTTCAAGAACAAGGGCGTGCAGCCGTTGCTGGACGCCATCGTCGACTACCTGCCGTCGCCGGAGGACGTGCCGCCGATCGCCGGCACCAATCCCCAGCGGTCGGAGGAGGACGACGACTACCTGGTCGAGCGGCCCGCCGACGACGCGGCGCCTTTCTCGGCGCTGGCGTTCAAGGTGATGACCGACCCCTACGTCGGGCAGTTGACCTTCATCCGCGTCTATTCGGGCGTCATGAAGACCGGCGCGACGGTCCTCAACACGGGGCGGGGCCGCAAGGAGCGGATCGGCCGCCTGCTGAAGATGCACGCGAACAAGCGCGAGGAGATCCGGCAGGTCTGGGCCGGCGACATCGCGGCCGCGGTCGGTCTGAAGAGCGTCGGCACCGGCGACACGATCTGCGACCCGCAGCACGCCGTGGCGCTCGAGTCGATGGATTTTCCGAGCCCGGTCATCAGCCTGGCGATCGAGCCGAGCACGAAGGCCGATCAGGAGAAACTGGGGCAGGGACTGGCGAAGCTCACCGCCGAGGATCCGACGTTCCGGGTGCGTACGGACGACGATGTCGGGCAGGTCGTCATCTCGGGGATGGGCGAGCTGCACCTCGAGATCCTCGTCGACCGCCTGAAACGCGAGTTCGGCGTCGAAGCGAGCGTCGGGCGGCCGCAGGTCGCCTACAAGGAAACCCTCACCCGTCCCGCGGACGGGGAGGGGCGCCACGTCAGGCAGACGGGGGGACGCGGCCAGTACGGGCACGTGAAGATCCGCGTGGTCCCGGGGCAGCCGGGCGCCGGCTTCGAGTTCGTCAACGAGATCGTCGGCGGCGTCGTGCCGCGCGAGTACGTCCGGCCGGTCGAGGCGGGCATCCGGGACGCGATGACGACCGGCGTGCTCGCCGGCTACCCGATCGAGGACGTCAGGGTGTCGCTGTACGACGGCTCGTACCACGACGTGGACTCGTCGGAGGGCGCGTTCCAGATCGCCGGCGTCCTGGCCTTCCGCGACGCCGCGCAGAAGGCCGGGGCGGTGCTGCTCGAGCCGGTGATGCGGATCGAGGTGGTCGTGCCCGAGGAGTACATGGGCGACGTCATCAGCGACCTGAACTCGCGGCGGGGCAAGGTGCGTTCGATGGAGGCTCGCGGCGGCAGCCAGATCGTCAACGCGCGGGTGCCGCTGGCCGAGATGTTCGGATACGCCACCGAGCTTCGTTCCCGGACGCAGGGCCGTGCGACGTACTCCATGCATTTCGATCGCTACGAGCCGGTGCCGGCCGACGTCGGCGAGCAGATCGTGGCGCGCATCCAGGGCAAGTGAGGGATCCGGATCGATGGCGAAAGAGAAGTTCGACAGATCGAAGCCGCACGTGAACATCGGTACGATCGGGCACATCGATCACGGGAAGACGACGCTGACGGCGGCGATCACGCAGGTGATGGCGAAGCACGATCCTGCGAACACGGTGCGTTCGTTCGAGTCGATCGACAACGCGCCGGAGGAGCGGGAGCGGGGGATCACGATTGCGACGGCGCACGTGGAGTACACGACGGCGAACCGGCACTACGCGCACGTGGACTGTCCGGGCCACGCGGACTACATCAAGAACATGATCACGGGCGCGGCGCAGATGGACGGTGCGATTCTGGTGGTTGCGGCGACCGACGGTCCGATGCCGCAGACCCGGGAGCACATTCTTCTGGCGCGCCAGGTGGGGGTTCCGTCCCTGGTTGTGTTCCTGAACAAGTGCGACGCGGTGGACGATCCGGAGTTGCTGGAGCTGGTGGAGCTGGAGGTTCGCGAGCTTCTGAGTTCGTACGAGTTCCCCGGGGACGAGATTCCGGTGGTCCAGGGTTCTGCGTTGCAGGCTCTGGAGGGGGAGTCCGGTGGCGAGGCGTCGGTGGATCGGTTGATGGAGGCGGTGGACTCGTACGTTCCGCTTCCGGCCCGGGACGTGGACAAGCCGTTCCTGATGCCGATCGAGGACGTGTTCTCGATCTCGGGCCGGGGGACGGTGGTGACCGGCCGCGTGGATCGGGGCAAGGTGGTGGTGGGCGAAGAGGTGGAGATCGTCGGGTTCCGGGAGACGCAGAAGAAGGTGGTGACCGGAGTGGAGATGTTCCGGAAGCTGCTGGACGAGGGGGTTGCGGGGGACAACATCGGGGTGCTGCTGCGGGGTACGGAGAAGGACGACGTGGAGCGGGGCCAGGTTCTGGCGAAGCCGAAGACGATCACTCCGCACACGAAGTTCCGGGGCGAGGTGTACGTTCTGACGAAGGACGAGGGGGGCCGTCACACTCCGTTCTTCAACGGGTATCGTCCGCAGTTCTACCTGCGGACGACGGACGTGACGGGTGTTGCGAACCTGCCGGACGGGGTGGAGATGGTGATGCCCGGGGACAACGTGACGATCAGCGTGGAGTTGATCACGCCGGTGGCCCTGGAGAAGGGTCTGCGGTTCGCGATCCGGGAGGGCGGCCGGACGGTCGGATCGGGCACCATCACCGAGATCGTCGAGTAGCCGAACGTCCGGCGGAGAGCTCCGATCGCAAGGCAGGGTGCGCGCGACATGGCAACGTTCAGCGACAAGATCCGGATCCGGCTGAAGGCGTACGACCATCGCCTGCTGGACCAGTCGACGAGCGAGATCGTCGATACGGCGCGGCGGACCGGCGCGCGGCTCGCGGGACCGATCCCCCTGCCGACCGACAAGAACAAGTGGACGGTGCTGCGTTCGCCGCACGTCGACAAGAAGTCGCGGGAGCAGTTCGAGATTCGTACCCACAAGCGCCTGATCGACATCTTCGAGCCCACCTCGCAGACCGTGGACGCGTTGATGAAGCTGGATCTGCCCGCGGGGGTGGACGTCGAGATCAAGGCGTTCGGCAAGGAGCACGCGTAGATCGCAACCGCGTCCGGGGCAGGGTTGGGTAGCGAAGCGATGGTGACCGGGATCATCGGGCGGAAGATCGGCATGACGCAGGTGTTCGGGGCCGACGGCGCGGCGCGGCCGGTGACCGTGCTCGAGGCCGGGCCGTGCGTGGTCGTCCAGCGCAAGCAGGCCGACCGCGACGGCTACGAGGCGGTCCAGCTCGGTCTGGTCGAAGATCGGCCGGCGCGCGTCACGAAGCCGGTGGCCGGCCTGTACGCCCGGGCGAACGTGCCGCCGACGCGGGTGCGCCGGGAAGTGGCGCTCGACGGCCGGGGCGGCGACCCGGCGGAGGGGGAGCAGGTGCTGGCCTCGCTCTTCGCCGCGGGCGACCAGGTGGACGTCACCGGCGTCAGCCGCGGCCGCGGGTTCCAGGGCGTCATGAAGCGGCACGGCTTCGGCGGCGGCCGCGCGACGCACGGCTCCATGTTCCACCGCGCGCCGGGGTCGATCGGCCAGTCGTCGTACCCGTCGCGGGTCCTCAAGGGAATGCGGGCGCCGGGACGCATGGGCGGCGATCGGGTCACGATGCGCAACCTGCGCGTCGTCTCCGTCGACGCCGAAAGCAACCGGCTGGTCGTCACCGGCGCGGTGCCGGGGGCCGCGGGCGCCTGCGTGGTGATTCGCCGGTCGGTCGCGCCGCGCCGCGAGCCGGTTGCGCCGGTGGTCGAGAAGAAGAAAAAGAAGCGGTGAGCATCGACCGGTGAAGCGGGCAGTGGTTGAAGACGATGACGTGTGACGTGGTCAACGAGCGCAACGAGACGGTCGGCGCTTTCGCGCTGGATGACGAGCTGTTCGTGGGACCGATCTCCGCCGCTCTGGTCTGGGAGTCCGTGGTGCACGAGCAGGCCGGCGCGCGGCGCGGCACGCACGCGACGAAGACGCGCGGGCTCGTCAGCGGCACCGGCCGGAAGCCGTGGCGCCAGAAGGGCTCCGGCCGCGCGCGGGTCGGGTCGGCGCGCAACCCGTTGTGGCGCACCGGCGGGACGGTGTTCGGCCCGCGGCCGCGCAGCTACGGGTATCGGCTGCCGCGCAAGGTGGCGCGGGGCGCGTTGCGCGCCGCTCTCCGCGCGAAGCTCGAGGAGGGGGCGGTCACCGTGCTCTCCGCGTTCACGATCGACGAGCCGCGGACCCGGCTCGCGGTGGAGTTGCTCGACGGCTTGGGCGTGACCGGCAAGGCCCTGCTGGTCGACGTTGCACCCGACGTCGACCTGGAGCGCGCGGTGCGCAACCTGCCGGACGTGCGGCTGGCGGCGTCGGGCCGCGTGACGGCGCGGGACGTGGCGAACGCCGGCCGGCTCGTGGTGAGTCGGGCCGCGGCGGAGCATCTGGTGCGGGTGGTGGCGTCATGAAGCCGACCGACGTGATCCGGCGGGCGCTGATCACCGAGAAGACCACGCTGCTGCGCGAGCAGGGGCAGATCATCGCCTTCGAGGTCGCCATGGGGGCGACGAAGGTGGACGTCAAGCGCGCGGTGCAGCAGTTGCTCGGCGCGAAGGTCGCAGAGGTGCGGACGTCGATCGCGCACGGCAAGGTCAAGCGCCAGGGGCGGTTCGCGGGCCGGCGGCCGGACTGGAAGAAGGCCTACGTCCGGCTGCGCCCGGGCGAAGCCGTGCCGGAGTTCCTCGAGGGCGCGTAGGGATCGGGAAGCGGGCCAATGGCGATTCGCAAGCACAAGCCGACGTCGGCCGGGCGGCGATTCCAGAGCGTGCAGACGTTCGACGAGATCACCGCGACCCGGCCGTACCGGCCGTTGACGCAGCCGCTCAAGAAGTCGGGCGGCCGGAACAACACCGGTTCGATCACCGTCTGGTGGCGCGGCGGCGGACACAAGCGCGCCTACCGGGTCATCGATTTCAAGCGCGACAAGGTCGGCGTGCCGGCGAAGGTGTCGACCATCGAGTACGACCCGAACCGGTCGGCCCGCATCGCGCTGGTGACCTACGCCGACGGCGAGAAGCGGTACATCCTGCATCCGCTCGGCGTGCGGGTGGGGGATACGGTCGTCGCCGGTCCGGACGTCGACATTCTGCCGGGCAACACCCTGCCGCTCGCCAACGTCCCGCTCGGCACGCAGGTCCACAACGTCGAGCTGCGGCCGGGCAAGGGGGGGCAGCTCGCGCGCAGCGCCGGCGCGTCGGTGCAGGTGGTCGCCAAGGACGGCAAGTACGTCACGGTGCGGCTGCCGTCGGGAGAGACGCGGCTCGTCATGCCGAAGTGCGTGGCGACCATCGGGCAGGTCGGCAACGTCGATCACGAGAACGTCCGGATCGGGAAGGCCGGCCGCCGGCGCTGGCGCGGCCGCCGGCCCCACGTCTGCGGGAACGCCATGAACCCCGTGGACCATCCGCTCGGCGGCGGCGAGGGGCATGCGGCCGGGGGGCGGCATCCGGTGTCGCCGTGGGGCGTTCCGGCCAAGGGCTACAAGACGCGCAGGCGCAAGCCGTCGGATCGCTTCATCGTCTCGCGCAAGAAGAAGCGCTAGCCGGGGTGACGAGGTCATGAGCCGCTCGCTGAAGAAAGGCCCGTTCGTCGATCTGCCGCTCCTCGAGAGCATCGAGGCGATGAACCGGAACGGCGTCAAGAAGGTCGTCAAGACCTGGTCGCGCCGGTCGACGGTGGTTCCCGAGATGGTGGGACATACGGTGGCGGTCCACAACGGGAAGAAGTTCGTTCCGGTCTACGTCACCGAGAACATGGTCGGCCACAAGTTCGGCGAGTTCGCGCCGACGCGGTTGTTCCGGGGGCACCCGACCAAGAGCGAGAAGTCGGCGTCGAGGGGAGGCGGGCGGTGATCGAGGGGCGGGCCACGGCGCGGTACGTCCGGACCTCGGCCCGGAAGGCGAAGCTCGTCGTCGATCTGATTCGCGGCAGGGACGTCGACAGCGCGCTGGCGACCTTGCGTTTCGCGCGCAAGGGCGTCGCGAAGGACGTCGAGAAGGTGCTGCGGTCGGCCATCGCCAACGCGCAGCAGAAGGAGGGCGCCGGAGACGCCGTCGAGCGGCTGTACGTGCGCGAGTGCTACGCCGACCAGGGGCCGACGGCGAAGCGGATCCGGGCGGCCCCCATGGGGCGCGCGTTTCGCGTCCTGAAGCGGACGTCGCATCTGACCGTCGTCGTCGAAGCGCGGCCGGAGGGGCAGGGCGCCTCCCGCAAGCGGCGTCGACGCGGGGGGATGGGCGGGGCCGGCTCGGGAAGCGCCCGCGGGTCGGAGCGCCGGACGCACGCGCCGGCCGCGGTGCCGGAGCCGGACGTCATCGAACCGGATACGACGCCGGAACCGCCGGCGGCCGAGGTTCCGGAAGCGGACGTGACGCCGGAGCCGGAGGAACGGGAACCGGAGGCGCCGGAGCCGGACGAAACGGCGGAGCGGGAAGCGCCGGAGGACGAGCCGGGCAGGACGCCGGAACCGGAGAAGAAGCCGGACGAGCCGGACGAGCCGGCTCCGCTGCCGCCGGGCGGCATCCTGGGCATCAGGTGACGGCGGGCGAGTGGGAAGAGTCTGAGCATGGGGCAGAAAGTTCATCCGTACGGCTTCCGTCTCGGCTTCAACAAGACGTGGCGCTCCCGTTGGTACGCGGATCGCGACTACGCGAAGCTGCTGCACGAGGATCTGGTCCTGAAGCGGGATCTGAAGAAGCGCTTCTCGCACGCCGGCGTGTCGCGGATCGAGATCGAGCGCGCCGCCAACAACCTGAAGCTCGACATCTACACGTCCCGGCCCGGCATCATCATCGGCCGCAAGGGGACGGAGGTCGACAAGCTCAAGACCGAGATCCAGAAGCGCACGAGCCGCGAGGTCTTCATCAACATCCAGGAGATCCAGAAGCCGGAGCTCGACGCGCAGCTCATCAGCGAGAACGTCGCGCTGCAGCTCGAGAAGCGGGTGGCGTTCCGGCGGGCGATGCGCAAGGCGGTCGAAGCCGCGCTGCGGTTCGGGGCGCGGGGCATCAAGGTGCGCGTCGGCGGGCGCCTGAACGGGGCCGAGATCGCCCGCTCCGAATGGTACCTGCACGGGCAGCTTCCCCTGCAGACCCTGCGGGCGAACATCGACTACGGATTCGGCCAGGCGCGCACGACCTACGGGGTGATCGGCATCAAGGTGTGGCTCTACAAGGGCGAGCGGCTCACGCCGCTGGTGGGTCGCGAAGAAGAGTACCGGGCGCCGCGCCGGGGCGCCCGGGTGCCGGTGCCGTGACGCGGCGCGCGTGGAGGGGTGACGCACCATGTTGATGCCGAAGAAGGTCAAGTACCGCAAGCAGCACCGCGGCCGGATGGCCGGCAAGGCGTGGCGGGGCTCGGCCGTGTCGTTCGGCGACTACGGGTTGCGGGCGATGGAGCCGTGCTGGATCACCGACCGGCAGATCGAGGCGGCGCGGGTCGCGATGACGCGGTTCGTCAAGCGCGGCGGCAAGGTCTGGGTGCGCGTGTTCCCGGACAAGCCGATCACCAAGAAGCCGCAGGAGACACGCATGGGCAAGGGCAAGGGCGCGCCCGAGCAGTGGGTGGCGGTGGTGCGGCCGGGACGCATCCTGTTCGAGATGGAAGGCGTGAGCGCGGCGGACGCGAAGCGCGCCATGGAGCTCGCCGCCGCGAAGCTGCCGATCGAAGCCCGTTTCGCGACGCGGTTCGGTGAGGCGGGGGCGTGATGGCGAAGGTGTCCGAGTTGCGCGATCTGGCGACCGAGGAGCTCGGGCAGCGTGTCCGCGATCTGGACGACCAGGTGTTCCGGCTGCGGCTCCAGAAGTCGATGGGGCAGGCGGACGCCGCGAACAAGATGCGGGGCCTGCGCCGGGACCGGGCGCGAGTGAAGACGTTGTTGCGGGAGCGCGAGCTCGAGGCGACGGAGGCCGCCGCGCCGGAGCCGGAGCCGGTCGACTGACGACGTGAGTGAAGCCGATGGGAAACCGACGCGAGGTCGTGGGCATCGTGGTCCGGGACAAGATGGACAAGGGCGTGATCGTCGCGGTGGAGCGCCGCGTGCGTCACGACCTCTACCGCAAGATACGCCGCCGGACGCGGAACTTCATGGCGCATGACGAAGAGAACAGCGCCCGGGTCGGGGACCGCGTCGCGATGGCCGAGTCGCGGCCGCTCAGCAAGCGCAAGCGGTTCGTCGTCACCCGCGTGCTCGACCGGGCGGAGACGGTCTGATGGATCCGTTCGCGGTACCGGGACCGGCGCGGCGCCCGCCTGACGAGGCGCGGCGAGGGCGCACGGCGGGCACGGGGGACCGGGGAGCGGCGACGTCGAGGCGGGATGCGTCGCCGGTCGACGGCAGCGGGGCGGGCCGATGATCCAGATGCAGTCGGTGCTCGACGTCGCGGACAATTCCGGCGCGCGCAAGATCGCCGTGATCAATCCGCTTGGCGGCGCCACCGGCCGGTACGCGCGGCTCGGCGATCTCGTGACCGCCGCGGTCAAGGAGGCGGCTCCGGACGCGACGGTCAAGAAGGGCCAGGTGGTCAAGGCGGTCATCGTGCGCACGCGCAAGGAGCAGCGCCGCCGCGACGGCAGCTACATCCGCTTCGACCGCAACGCCGCGGTCCTCGTCAACGACCAGAACGAGCCGGTCGGCACGCGGGTCTTCGGCCCGGTGGCGCGCGAGCTGCGCGAACGGAAGTTCATGAAGATCGTCTCGCTCGCGCCGGAAGTGCTGTGAGGAACCCGGAACGGGCGTGAGGAAACCGAGACAGGAAAGAGCCCAGGAGCATGTCCCGACTACGCACCCCGGTGCGCAAGAACGACAGCGTGGCCGTCATGACCGGCAGGGATCGCGGCAAGCGCGGCCGCGTCCTCAAGGTGTTTCCCGCCCGCAACCGCGTGGTGGTCGAGGGCGTGAACTTCATCAAGCGTCACACGCGGCCGAACCCGCGCGCCAACGTCAAGGGGGGCATCGTCGAGCGCGAGGCCTCGGTGCACGCCTCGAACGTGCAGATCGTCTGCCCGGAATGCGGCGCCCCCACGCGGATCGGCCGGCGGCTGCTCGGCGACGGCCGCAAGGTGCGCATCTGCCGGAAATGCGACGGAGCCGTTGACAAATGAGTCGCCTGCGCGAGCGCTACCACGGCGAGGCGGTGCCGGCCCTCCGCAAGGAGTTCGGCTACGCCAACGTCATGGCGGTGCCGAAGATCGAACGCATCGTCGTCAACATGGGGTTGGGGGCGGCGACGCAGAATGCCAAGCTGATCGACGTCGGCGCCAGGGAGCTGGCGCGCATCACGGGCCAGCAGCCGGTCACGCGCCGCGCGCGGAAGTCGGTGGCGCAGTTCAAGGTGCGGCAGGGCATGCCGATCGGCGTGATGGTGACGCTACGGCGCACCCGGATGTACGAGTTCCTCGACCGGCTGGTCTCGATTGCGCTGCCGCGCGTGCGCGACTTCCGGGGGGTGTCCCCCAAGGGGTTCGACGGCCGCGGGAACTACACCCTGGGGCTGAAGGACCAGTTGATCTTCCTCGAGATCGACTACATGCAGGTCGATCAGGCGCGCGGAATGAACGTCTCCGTGGTGACGACCGCGAACACGGACGAGGAAGGCCGCAAGCTGCTGCAACTGATGGGGATGCCGTTCCGCAAGAACTGAGACGGATAAACTGCCCATGGCCACCACCGCGAAGATCGTCAAGGAGAAGAAGCCGCCGAAGTTTCGCGTGCGGCGCCGGAACCGCTGCCGGTTGTGCGGCCGGCCGCGCGGGTACCTGCGGAAGTTCGCGCTCTGTCGTCTCTGCTTCCGGAAGCTGGCGCTCGAAGGCGAGATCGCGGGCGTGATCAAGAGCAGTTGGTAGACGGTCGCGCCCGGCGCGGCCGGGCAGGTCGAGGAGCGGGAACGAAGGAAAGCATGGCTGATCAGATTGCCGACATGCTGACGAGGATTCGCAACGCGACGATGGGGCGCCGCCCGCGCGTGGACGTGCCGGATTCGCGGCTCAAGGCCGACATTGCGCGGATTCTGGAGAGCGAAGGCTACATTGCCGGCTTCAGGCAGCTCGAGCTGAAGAACCCGCGGGGCGACCATCCGATGCGCGTCCTGAGGCTGTATCTCAAGTACGGACCGCGCGGCGAACGCGTGATCTCGGGGCTCAGGCGCGTCAGTCGGCCGGGGCGCCGCGTGTACCATGGCCACGCCAAGGTGCCGCCGGTCCTGGCCGGGCTCGGCACCAGCATTCTCACCACTTCGCGCGGCGTGATGACGGGCCGCGACGCCGCCAGGGCGGGTGTCGGCGGCGAGGTGTTGTGCAACGTCTGGTAGCGGCGGGTCGCCGGTGAAGCGGGGAACGACGAGATGTCACGCGTAGGCAAGAAGCCGATTCCGATCCCGCCGGGCGTGCAGGTCGACGTACGGCCCGGCGCCGTCGAGGTTCGGGGACCGAAGGGGACGTTGATCCAGCGCCTGCCGCCGGGCGTGCGCGTCGAACTGGCCGGCGGCCGGTTGATCGCCCGTCCGGAGCGGCAGGACCCGTCGCTGGCCAAGTTCCACGGCCTCTGCCGCAGCCTGGTGGCCAACGCCGTGCGCGGGGTGTCGCAGGGCTTCAGGAAGGAGCTCGACATCGTCGGCATCGGATACCGCGCCGAGCACACCGGCAAGCAGGTGGTGTTCTCCCTGGGCTACTCGCATCCGATCGAGTTCGACGTGCCGGCGGACGTCGAGATCACGGTCGACAAGCAGACGCACGTCACGGTCAGCGGGATCGACCGCCAGCGGGTCGGGCAGGTGGCGGCGGACGTTCGCGCCCTCCGCAAGCCCGATCCGTACAAGCAGAAGGGCGTGCGGTACACCGGCGAGGTGTTGAAGAAGAAGGTCGGCAAGACCGGCGCATAGGCGATGAAAGTCAAGACGAAGAAGGACCGCCGCACGCGGGTGCGGCTGCGCCAGCGACAGCGCATCAGCGGGACCCCGGAGCGCCCGCGGCTCGCGGTGAGCCGGAGTCTGGCGCACATCTCCGCGCAGGTGATAGACGACCGCGCCGGCCGCACGATCGCGGCGGCGTCGAGCACCGAGCCGGCCGTCAAGGGCCGGTTCGAGGACGGCGCGCGGGGCGGGAACAAGGACGGCGCGCGAATCGTCGGCGCAGTCGTCGCGGAACGGGCGTTGCAGGCAGGCGTCACGCGGGTCGTCTTCGACCGCGGCGGGTTCCTGTACCACGGGCGGGTTCGCTCGGTCGCCGAGGCGGCCCGCGAGGCCGGGCTGGAGTTCTAGGCGGATCCGGGCGGCGAGGTCGCAGAAACCGATGCGCGAATCACGAGCCAACATCGACCCGGCCATGCTCGACCTGAAGGACGCGGTGGTGTCCATCAACCGGGTGACCAAGGTGGTCAAGGGCGGCAAGAACCTCAGCTTCAGCGCGCTCGTCGTCGTCGGCGACGGAGCCGGGCACTGCGGCTTCGCGGTCGGCAAGGCCAAGGAAGTGCCGTCGGCCATCAAGAAGGGGATCGAGGCGGCGAAGAAGGCGCTGATTCGGGTGCCGCTGCAGGCGACCACGATCCCCCACCCGATCCTCGGCCGGTTCGGGGCGGGGCGTGTCCTGCTGAAGCCCGCGCCGGAGGGGACGGGCATCATCGCCGGCGGCGCGGTCCGGGCCGTGGTCGAGCTGGCCGGGATTCACGACATCCTGACGAAGTCCCTCGGATCGGACAACCCGCAGAACGTCGTGCGGGCCACGTTCGCCGGACTCGACGGATTGAAGGACCCGGTCGCGGTGGCCAGGCTGCGGGGGCGGGAGCTGGAGCAGCTCACCGCCTGAGGGCGCGCCGGCGCGGACGAAGCGGAGCGACGGAAATGAGACCACCGGCCAGGCGCAACGACGAGGCGAAGCGGGTTCGCGTCACCCTCGTCAAGAGTTGGATCGGATACGGGAAGCGTCAGCAGCGGATCGTGCGGGGGCTTGGACTGCGCCGGATCGGCCATGCGGTCGACGTGGTCGACAATCCGTCGATCCGGGGCATGATTCGGGCGGTGCGGCACCTGGTGACGACGACGGAGCGCTGACGATGGCGGCGGACAAGCGACCACCGATGGACCTGAGCACGCTGCAGCCGCCGAAGGGCGCGCGGCGCAACCGGAAACGCGTCGGCCGCGGCGAGGGAAGCGGCACCGGGGTGACCGCCGGCCGCGGGCACAAGGGCCAGCAGTCGCGGTCGGGATACTCGCGCAAGCGGGGCTTCGAAGGCGGGCAGATGCCGATTCACCGGCGTCTTCCGAAGCGCGGCTTCCACAACCCGTTCCGGGTCGCTTACGAGGTGGTGAACCTCGACGCGCTCGAGGCGCGCTTCGACGCGGGGACCGAGGTGACTCCGGAACTGCTGCGCGAGCACGGGCTGATCGGCCGCAAGGCGCTGGTCAAGGTGCTGGCGCGCGGCGAGCTGACCAAGGCGTTGTCGGTGACCGCGCACCGCTTCAGCGCCAGGGCGAGCGAGCGGATCGCGGCCGCGGGGGGCCGCACGGACGTGGCGCCGCGGGTGCCGCCGAAGTCCGGGGAAGAAGCCGCGGAATGATCGAGAGCGTCAAGAACGTCTTCGCGATTCCCGAGCTGCGCAAGCGGGTTCTGTTCACGCTCGGCATTCTGGGCGTGTACCGCGTCGGCAGTCACATTCCGACGCCCGGCGTGAACACCGAGGCGCTGCAGATCCTCGTCGAGCAGGCCGGCAACACCATGTTCGGCCTGTACAACATGTTCTCGGGCGGCAACCTCGCGCAGGCGACGATCTTCGCGCTGGGCATCATGCCCTACATCAGCGCGTCGATCATCCTGCAGTTGCTGACCGTCGTCTGGCCGTACCTCGAGCGCCTGTCGAAGGAAGGGGAGCTGGGCCGCCGCAAGATCACGCAGTACACGCGGTACAGCACGATCCTGCTCTGCATCGTCCAGTCGATGGCGATCGCCATCTTCCTGGAGCGGCAGACCAACATCGCCGGCGGCCTGCCGCTCGTCTACGAGCCGGGCTGGTCGTTCCGGCTGATGACGGTCCTGACCCTGACGACGGGCACCGCCTTCATCATGTGGCTCGGCGAGCAGATCACCGAGCGCGGCGTCGGCAACGGCATGTCGCTGATCATCTTCGCGGGCATCGTCGTCGGCCTGCCGACCGCGGTGCTCACGACCCTGGATCAGATGCGCAGCGGCGCGATCGGCCTGTTCACGCTGATCGCCCTGGTGGTCGTGATGGTGGTGGTGATCGGCGCCGTCGTCTTCATCGAGCGGGGGCACCGGCGCGTCACCGTGCAGTACGCCAAGCGGGTCGTGGGCCGGCGCATGTACGGCGGCACCAGCACCCACATCCCGCTCAAGGTCAACACCGGCGGGGTCATCCCGGTGATCTTCGCCTCGTCGATCCTGGCGTTCCCGGCCACGGCGGCGACCGCGTTCGAGACCGGCGGCTGGTTCCAGACGGTGACGGACCAGTTGCAGAACGGCATGCCGGCCTACTATCTGCTGTTCGTCGGCGGCATCATCTTCTTCGCGTACTTCTACACGGCGATCATCTTCAATCCGGACGACGTCGCGGAGAACATGCGCAAGTACGGCGGGTTCATCCCGGGCATCCGGCCGGGCAAGCGGACGGCGGAGCACATCGACACGATCCTGACCCGGATCACGTTCGCCGGCTCGATCTATCTGGCGCTCGTGGCGGTCATGCCCGACCTGATGATCACCGGGTTCCGGGCCGACGCGGTGCCGTTCGTCGGGGATCAGCTCGACGTGCTGCTGCCCGGATTCATCACGAACGGGCTCGGCGTCACGTTCTACTTCGGCGGCACTTCGCTGCTGATCATCGTGGGCGTCTCCATGGATACGGTGCAGCAGGTCGAGTCGCAGCTGATCATGCGGCACTACGACGGGTTCATGAAGAAGACGCGGATTCGCGGGCGGCGCGCGTAGGCGGGTTCGGGGCCGATGGTGGAACCAGGCGGGCGGCGGCGGGACGGCGGAAACGTCCGGACGGCGCGGCGCATCGAGGCGGTATGCTGGAGATTCGCGGAAACGGCGAAGGTGCTGCGCCCGGCCGCGCGCCGCGGCGCTCGAACGTCCTGGAGCCGGCGCCCGGGGGCGCCCGCAAGCCGATGGCGTTCAACTTGATGCTCATGGGGCCGCCCGGCGCCGGCAAGGGGACGCAGGCGCGTCGTCTGGCCCGCGGATTCCGGGTGCCGCATGTCGCGACGGGCGACATCCTGCGCGAGGCGGTGGAAGAGGACAGCCCGCTCGGCCGGGCCGCCGCGGCGATCATGGACGCGGGACAACTGGTCGGCGACGAGATCGTGATCGGGATCGTCCGGAACCGGCTCCAGCGGCCCGACGCGGCCACCGGCTTCGTGCTCGACGGGTTCCCGCGCACCGTGCCGCAGGCCGAGGCGCTCGACGCGCTGCTCGTCCGCCGGAGCCCGCTCGTGGTGGTCGACGTCGCGGTGGGCGATGCGGAAATCATCCGCCGGTTGTCGCAGCGCCGCGTCTGTTCCCGGTGCGGGACCATCGTCGGCGCGGCGGGGGGCAGGCCGCCGGCCGCGTGCCCCGACTGCGGCGGCGCGCTCGCGCAGCGCCGCGACGATCGCGAGGAAGTGGTGCGGGAGCGGCTGGCGGTGTATCGGCGGCGGACGGCGCCGCTGATCGCCTACTACCGGGATCGTCCGACCTTCCGCTCGGTGGACGGCAGCTTGGCCGAGGACGAGGTGGCCGCGGCGGTGGCGGACGCGGTCCACGGCGGGCCGGTCGAGCGCCGGACCGCATAGGCCGCGCGGGAGTGTCGATGATCTCGTGCAAGAGTCCCGCGGAACTGCGGCGCATGCGTGCCGCCAACGGGCTGGTGGCCCGCGTGCTGGGGGAACTGCGGGAGATCGTGGACGTGGGGGTGACCACCCGCGAGCTGGACGTGCTCGCGGAGCGCCGCGTGCGGGCGGCGGGCGCAATCCCCGCGTTCAAGGGATATCACGGGTATCCGGCCACGCTCTGCACGTCGGTGAACGACGAAGTGGTGCACGGCATTCCGTCGGGCCGCCGCCTGCGCGACGGCGACATCGTGTCGATAGATCTGGGCGTCGTGCTGGACGACTACTACGGCGATGCGGCGGTGACGCTGCCGGTGGGCTCGATCAGCGAGCAGGCGGAGATGCTGCTGCACGTGACGGAGCAGGCGCTGGCCCGTTCGATCTCCAAGGTCCGGCCGGGCGGCCACGTCTCGGATCTCGGCCACGCCGTGCAGCGGCACGTGGAGGCGCACGGGTACTCGGTGGTCCGCGAGTTCGTCGGGCACGGGGTCGGCACGAGCCTGCACGAGGAGCCGCAGGTGCCGAACTACGGGGAGCCGGGACAGGGGCCCCGGCTGCGGGAAGGAATGGTCCTGGCCATCGAGCCGATGGTCAGCATGGGCAAGCCGGCCGTGCGCGTGCTGCGCGACGGGTGGACGGCGGTAACGTGCGACGGCAGTCTGGCCGCGCACTTCGAGCATTCCGTGGCGGTCACCGCGAACGGGCCGCTCGTGTTGAGCCGCCCGCTGCCGGCGGCGGGAGCCGGCGGCAACGGCGCGGCCGCCCTGACGTGGGCGCTGGTCGACGGCGCCTAGCCGGAGAGGATCGCGGACTTCGCCGGGCGACGAAGGGAGAACGTCATGAAAGTGCGGGCTTCGGTCAAGCGGATGTGCGGCAAGTGCAAGATCGTGCGCCGCCGGGGGGTGGTGCGGGTGCTCTGCGCCAACCCGAAGCACAAGCAGAGGCAGGGGTAGCGGATCATGGCGCGCATCGCTGGCGTGGACCTGCCGCGCTCGAAGCGGGTTGCAGTCGGTCTGACCTACATCTTCGGGATCGGTCCGGCCCGGTCGGTGGAGGTTCTTGAAGCGGCCGCCGTGAATCCGGACACCCGCGTCAAGGACCTGACCGAGGACGAGGTTCGGAAGATCAGCCGCGCCATCGAGGCGTACGGCCGCGTCGAGGGGGACCTGCGCAAGGAGATCTCGTTGAACGTCAAGCGCCTGATCGAGATCGGGTGCTACCGCGGTCTGCGTCACCGGCGGAATCTGCCGGTGCGCGGCCAGCGCACGAATACGAACGCCCGCACCCGGAAGGGGCCGCGCCGCGGCGCGGTGGCCAAGAAGAAGACCAGTTGATGGGCGGACCGCCGGCGGCGTGAGGGGGCATCGAAGACGCGATCATGGCCAAGAGCGACAGCGAATCGGGAAAGCAGCAGGCCGGCCGGCCGAAGCGCCGCAAGAAGGCGTTCAAGAAACGCGGCGAGAAGCGGGTCGTCCATCACGGGGTGGTGCACGTCCAGGCGTCGTTCAACAACACGATCATCACGGTCACGGACAGCGCCGGCGCCGTGCTGTCGTGGTCGAGCGCGGGCGGCATCGGCTTCAAGGGGTCGCGGAAGGGGACGCCCTTCGCGGCGACCCAGGCGGCGATGGCGGCGGGCCACGCGGCCCGTGCGTTCGGCGTGCGTTCGGTCGAGGTCCGGGTGAAGGGGCCGGGCGCCGGCCGGGAGTCGGCGATTCGCGCGTTGCAGACCTCCGTCGGTCTCGACGTCAAGTCGATCCGCGACGTGACGCCCATCCCGCACAACGGGTGCCGGCCGCCGAAGAAGCGCCGCGTCTGACGGTCAACCCGGCCGAGTGAGGGAGATCTGCAAGCATGGCACGGTACGCTGGTCCGGTTTGTCGCTTGTGCCGGCGGGAAGGCATGAAGCTGTTCCTCAAGGGTGAGCGCTGCCACGCGGAGAAGTGCGCGGTCGAGCGGCGCAACGTGCCGCCCGGCCACCACGGCAAGGGCCGCAAGGCCAAGCTGCAGGGCTACGGGCTGCAGCTACGGGAGAAGCAGCGCGTGAAGCGGATGTACGGCGTCCTCGAGCGGCAGTTCCGGCGCTACTTCCACGAGGCCGACCGCCGCAAGGGGATCACCGGCGAGACGCTGTTGCAGTTGCTCGAGAGCCGGCTCGACAACGTGGTCTACCGGCTCGGGTTCGCCGCGTCGCGGCCGCAGGCGCGCCAGTTGGTGCGGCACGGGCACTTCCTCGTGAACGGGCGCCGGGCCGACGTCCCGTCGTATTCCCTGCGGGCGGGGGATCGGGTGAGCGTCAAGCCCGGCAGCGCCGGCAACAAGGCGATCGCGTACGCGCGCGAGGAAGTCAAGGGGCGCGGCGTTCCCGAGTGGCTCGAGCTGGACGCCGGCGGGCAGGAGGGACGCTTCGCGGCGATTCCGTCCCGCGAGCAGTTGAATCTGCCGGTGCAGGAGCAGTTGATCGTCGAGCTCTACTCGAAGTAGGAGCGCCGGCGACGCGTCAGCCGCGTGCTGCGCGGAAAGGACTGAAACTCGATGTTGTGGAAAGACTTCCAGCGACCGAAGGTGCTGGAGTACGACCGCGAGACGCTCACCGTGCGGTACGGGCGCTTCCATGCGCAGCCGTTCGAGCGCGGCTTCGGCACGACCATCGGCAACGCGCTCCGGCGGGTGCTGCTGTCGTCGATCGAAGGGGCGGCGGTGACCGCGGTCAAGATCGACGGCGTGCTGCACGAATTCTCGCCCATCCAGGGCGTGGTCGAGGATGCGACGGACATCATCCTCAACCTCAAGCAGGTGCCGATCAAGATGCACGTGGACGGCGTGAAGGCGGTGTCCATCCGCGCGGACGCGCCGGGCGAGGTCAAGGCGGGCGACATCCAGACCGACGCCGACGTCGAGATCCTGGAACCGGGCGTGCACGTCGCGACCGTGTCCGAGGGCGGCGCGCTCAACATGGAGATGCGCGTCAAGCACGGGCGGGGGTACGTGTCCGCCGACAAGAACTTCGACGAGGACCTCGGGATCGGCTGGATTCCGGTCGATTCGGTCCATTCGCCGATCAAGAAGGTGAACTACCTCGTCGAAGCGGCGCGGCTCGGCCAGACGACCGACTACGACAAGCTGACGATCGAGGTGTGGACCGACGGGACGGTCAGCGCCCTCGACGCCGTGTCCATCGGCGCGAAGCTGGTGCGGGACCACATGGACATCTTCGTCGACGTCGACGCCGGCGTCCGCGAGCAGGAGGATCCGGAATCCGAGCCGCCGCCCGGCGTGGCGAACGAGCACCTCGACAAGAGCGTCGAAGAGCTGGAGCTGTCCGTGCGCGCCTTCAACTGCCTGAAGAACGCCAACATCCGCACCATCCGCGAGCTGGTCCGGAAGAGCGAGCCGGAGATGCTCCAGACGAAGAACTTCGGGCGGAAGTCGCTGAACGAGATCAAGGAGATCCTGCTCGACATGGGACTCAGCCTCGGGATGCGTCTCGACGAGCCGGCGGACGGCGTATCCGCGCCGGCGGAGTGAGCGAGCCATGCGTCATCGCGTTGCGCACCGGAAACTCGGCCGGGTCACCGAGCACCGTCTGTCCCTGCTCCGCAACCAGGCGCAGGCGCTGCTGCGTCACGGGCGGATCCGCACGACGGTGGCCAAGGCGAAGGAGCTGCGGCCGTTCGTCGAGCGCCTGATCACCGTCGCCAAGCGGGGGCTCGCCGACGGCGGCGACACGATCCGCGCCGTGAACGCGCGCCGCATGGTGCGCCGCGATCTGGCGGATCGGGAGGTGGTGAAGGAGCTGTTCGACACCATCGCGCCGAGGTTCGCCAGCCGTCCCGGCGGCTACACGCGCCTCCTGCGCCTCGGGTTCCGGCGCGGCGACGCCGCCGAGCTGGCCCAGGTGGAGCTGCTCGGCAGCGAGTACGATCCCGACCGCGAGGAGAAGCCGAAGCCCGGCCGCGCCCCCGGCGAGACCCCCGAGGGCCGGCCCGACGAGACGTCCGGCCGGGGCGTCGGCGGGCGCCTGCGGCGGGTGGCGAGCCGCCTCCGCGGCGGCAGGAACCGGCGCTAGCGGCCGGTTCCGCTACCGTCCTCCGCCGCGTTCCCCGTCTTCGAGGCCCTGTGGCCGCGGACGGCGGCGCTAGCGGCCGGTTCCGCTACTCGTCCTCCGCCGCGTCCCCCGCCGCGGCTTTCGAATCCGCCACGATCTTCGACTGGAGGTGCGCCGGCACCTCCTCGTAGTGCGAGAACTCCATGTGGTACGACCCCCTGCCCCCGGTGGCGGAGGTCAACTGCTGCTCGTAGGTGAGCATCTCCGCCATCGGCACCTGCGCCTTGATGACGGTCGACGCCCCGCGCGGCTCCATGCCGCCGATGCGGCCGCGCCGGCCGTTCAGGTCGCCCATGAGGTCGCCCGCGAAGTCGCCCGGCGCGTAGACCTCGACGTTCATCACCGGCTCGAGCAGGGTCGGCCGCGCCCGTTCCATCGCGTCGCGGAAGGCGAGGCGCCCGGCCATCTTGAACGACATCTCGTTCGAGTCGACCGAATGGAACTGGCCGTCGTACAGGGTCACCTTGAAGTCGACCATCGGGTAGCCGGCCAGATATCCCTTGTCGCGGGCTTCCCGGATGCCCTTCTCGACGGCCGGAATGAACTGGCGCGGTATGGAGCCGCCGAAGATCTCGTCCACGAAGTCGAAGTCCCCGCCGCGCGGCAGCGGCTCGACGCGGATCTTGCAGTCGCCGAACTGTCCGTGTCCGCCCGACTGCTTCTTGTGGCGGCCGTGCGCCTCGGTGGCGGCCAGGATCGTCTCCCGGTACGGGATGCGCGGGAGCTTCAGGTTCACCTCGACGCCGAACCGCCGCTTCAGCTTGGCGACGGTGACCTCGATGTGCACCTGCCCCTGGCCCGACAGCAGGAGTTGCCGCGTCTGCGCATCGCGGGCGTACCGGATGGTGGGATCTTCCTCCCGCAGGCGCTGCAGCGCGCCGCTGATCTTCTCCTCGTCGCCGCGGCTCTTCGGCTCGATGGCATAGGACAGGACCGGGTCGGCGAACGCGATGGGGGCGAAGCGCGCCGGGCTGCCCTTCGCGCCCAGCGTGTCGTTCGTGTGGGTCTCCTTGAGCTTGGCGACCGCGCCGAGGTCGCCCGCCTTCAGTTCCGGCACCGGATGCTGGGTCTTGCCCTGCAGGACGGCCAGCGCGCCGAGGCGCTCGACGCTGTCCCGCGTGACGTTGTGCACGGTGGAATCGGCCTTCAGCGCGCCGGCCGCGACCCGGAACATCGTGATGCGCCCGGCGAACGGATCGGCGATGGTCTTCCAGACGAACGCCGCGGGCGCGGCGCCGCCGCCGGCCGGCGTCTCCCCGCCGTCGGGGTCGGCCGCCACGAACGGATGGTCCGCGGCCGGCGGAAGACAGGCGAGGATCGAATCCAGCAGCGGCCCGACGCCCATGTTGGCCTGCGCCGAGGTGCAGACGAGCGGGAAGACCTGGCGGTTCCGCGTCGCGGCGCGCAGTCCCGCTTCCAGCTCCTCCTGGCTGAGCGTGCCCGCTTCGAAGAACCGCTCCATGAGGGACTCGTCGGCCTCCGCGACCATCTCGATCAGCGCCTCGCGGGCCGCGTCGGCCGGGCCGGTCAGTGCCTCGGGGACCGCGCCGGCCGCGGCGGTTCCGCTCCCGTCGTTCGGGAACGTCACCCCCTGCATGGCGACCAGGTCCACGGCGCCCCGGAAGTCCCGCTCCGCGCCGATCGGAAGCTGGATCGGCACGACCTCCCGGCCCAGCGCGCTCTGCGCCGATTCGAGGGCGCGGTCGAAGCTCGCGCGCTCGCGGTCGAGCAGGTTGAGCACCACCAGGCAGGGCAGTCCCAGCTCCTTCGCGATGCCCCAGACCTTCTCGGTCTGCACCTCGACGCCGGCCACCGCGTCGATCACCACGAGGGCGGCGTCGGCCACCCGCAGGGCGGCCCGCGTGTCGCTCAGGAAGTTGCCGATGCCGGGCGTGTCGATCAGGTTGATCTTGGTCGAACGCCACTCGGCGAACGCGACGCTGGCCGAGAGCGTGTGCCTGCGGTCGATCTCCTCCTCGTCGAAGTCGGTGACCGTCGTGCCGTCGTCGACCCGCCCCAGGCGATTGACCATCTGCGCGCCGAACAGCATCGCCGACACGAGTTGCGTCTTCCCGGCGCCGCTGTGCCCGACGACCGCCACGTTGCGGATGCTCGACGCGTCATAGACCTTCATCGACAGTAGCCCTCCGAGTCCAAAATCCGTACTCGTACCGCGACTCGTCCGTGCCGGTGCGACAGCGCCCTGCCGCCAGAGCGCGCAGCCTTTCGAGTCAAAACCTGTAATCGTACCGCGACTGGCCGGCCGGCTCAAGGGACCGGGGGGCGGCGTCACGAAAGATCCTTGCGTTTCGACCGCGTGCCGGGCGATCATGACGCGGTACCGGCCGATGCAGGCGATCGTCCGATCGTGCGTCGAGTCGTCCTGGAGGAGGGAACAGATGCGCCACAGACATTTCGCGCCGGCGGTCGCCACCGCCGCGGCGATCCTGGCCGCGGCTTCCGGCGCCGCCCGCGCCCAGTCGGCCGGCGGCGAAGCGCCCTGGGAGCCGCCCCGCACGGCTGACGGACAGCCCGACGTCCAGGGGGTCTGGACCAACTTCGATCCGACGCCGTTCGAGGCGCCCGACGACGTCGATCTCGAGCGGCTGGCGCCGCTGGCGGCGTGGTTCCCCGGCAGCAACCGGCCGCAGCGGGCGCCGGCGATGCCGGATCCGGAGGCGCGGCGGCGTCCGCCGCAGGGGCCTTGGGGCGACGGGCCGGGGAGCGCTCCGCGCAACGAGCGCCGCCGCTCCATGGTGGTCGACCCGCCGAACGGCCGGATCCCGGTGCGGGACCACGCCCGCGCGACCCGCGACTACAACCTCGTCCACCTGACCGACTCCTACCTGAACCACACGCCGTGGGAGCGGTGCATCACGCGCGGCGTGCCCGGCGGCATCTTCCCGCCCGGCTACGGCGCCGGCTACCGCATCCTCCAGACGCCCGGTTACGTCGTCATCCTCTACGAGATGATTCACGAGGCGCGGATCATCCCGATCGACGGCCGCCCGCTGCCGCCGGGCCGCGTCCGGATGTGGAACGGGGCGTCGCGCGGGCACTGGGAAGGCAACACCCTGGTGGTCGAGGTGGGCAACTACAACCGCAAGGGGGCGATCGCCACCAACATCGCGACGCGGGGCGCCCGCGGCCTGCCGCGCACCGAGGATCTGCGGGTCGTGGAACGGTTCACCATCACCGGCCCGGACACCCTGGAGTACGAGGTGACGATCGAGGATCCGGCGATCTACACCGGCGTCTGGAAGGTGGCGATGCCGCTGAACCGCGACGCCACGTACGAGCTCTACGAGTACGCCTGCCACGAGGGCAACTACGGCCTGGCGAACAGCCTGAGCGCGGGACGGGCCGAGGACCGCGAGGCGGCGCGGGGAAGGTGACGGGGTGAGCAAGCGGGCGCGCTTCGTTGCGGCGGCGTCGCAGGCGGCCATCGTGGCGGCCTGCCTTTTCTCCTCCGGCGTTGCCGCGGCCCGGACGCAGGCGGGGTCCGACGCCCCGGCCGCGGCGGCCGGCGGAGCCGGTGGAATCGCGGGCGGATCCTCCGTCGCGTCGCGGGCGCCGGCCGGCGCGCCGCGGGCCGCGGTTGCGGCGCCGGCCGGCGCGTCGCAGGCGGCGGCCGAGGGGGCCGCGGCGCCGCGCAGCATGCTGCGGCGGTACTGCACCGGTTGCCACAACGACCGCCTGCGCACCGCCGGCCTCTCGATCGCCGGTCTCGACCCGGAGGACGTGGCGGCGGACGCGGAGACGTGGGAGAAGGTGGCGACCCGGCTGCGGGCCGGTTCGATGCCGCCTCCCGGGCGTCCGCGGCCGGACCGGGCGACGTACGGGCGCGTGGCCGGCTGGCTGGAGTCCGAGCTCGACCGGGCCTGGGCGGCCGACCCCCGTCCGGGGCGCATCAACGCCGTCCACCGCATCAACCGCACCGAATACCGCAACGCCGTCCGCGACCTGTTCGCGCTCGACGTCGACGTCGAGTCGCTGCTGCCGGGCGACGAGACCGCCGACGGCAGCTTCGACAACTTCGCCGACGTCCTCGGGCTGTCGACCGCGCACGTCGAGCGCTATCTCTCCGTCGCGCGGCAGGTGACCCGGCTGGCGACGGGACTCCCGCCGCCGAGCCCCGGCGCCGACACGTTCGAGATCTCGATCCACGTCGTGCAGGACGCGCGCCAGGGAGACGATCTGCCCCTCGGGTCGCGGGGCGGGGTCGCCGTTCCGTACCAGTTCCCGGTCGACGGCGTGTACCGCGTCAAGGTGCGGCTGCGCCGTCAGTACCAGGACTACCTGATGGGCATGGGCTGGCCGCAGTGGCTCGACGTGCGGCTGGACGGCCGGCTGGTGAAGCGCTTCCCGGTGGGCGGCGACGCGCCGGGCCGGCCGGTGGCGGCCAGCTACGCCGGCGACGGCGAGCCGGGCTTCGCGGGGGCGGTGGAGTGGGAAGCGTTCATGCAGCGCACCGGCGACGCAGATCTCGAGGTGGACCTGCCGGTCGCGGCGGGGCCGCACGTGGTCGGCGTTTCGTTCGTCCGGCAGTTGTGGGAGCCGGAGGGGCTGCCGCAGCCGCTGCAGCGGGGCCGCGTGCTGACCAACGACCAGATCTACATGGGCTACGCGGCGGTGCGCTCGGTCGAGATCGGCGGGCCGTACCGGGTGGCCGGCACGGTCGCCGACACGCCGAGCCGGCGGGCCGTCTTCACGTGCGCGCCGCGCCGCGCGGACGAGGAGCGCGCCTGCGCCACCGAGATCCTGTCGTCGATCGCCCGCCGCGCGTTCCGGCGGCCGGTGACCGGCGGCGACGTCGATTCCCTGCTCCGCTTCTTCGACGAAGGCCGGGCGGCGGGCAGCTTCGAGGCCGGCATCCAGTTCGCGCTCGAGCGGATCCTGGTCGACCCCGACTTCCTGCTGCGGGTCTATCGCGATCCGATCGACCTCGCCGGGCGGACCGCGTACGCGCTGAGCGACCTGGAGCTCGCCTCGCGCCTGTCGTTCTTCCTCTGGAGCAGCATTCCGGACGAGCCGCTCCTGCAGCTCGCCGAGGCGGGCCGCCTGCGCGACCCCGCCGTCCTGGAGCGGCAGGCGCGGCGGATGCTCGCCGACCCGCGCGCCACCGCGGCCCTCGTCGAGGACTTCGCGGCGCAGTGGCTCAACCTGCGGCGCGTCGGCGAGGTCGTGGTCGACCCGGTCCGCTATCCGCACTACGACGAGAGCCTGCTGGAGGCGTTCGAGGAGGAGGTCGTCCGGTTCGTGGCGAGCACGCTGACCGAGGACCGCGGCGTCCACGATCTGCTCGACGCCGACTACACCTTCGTCAACGAGCGGCTGGCGCGCCACTACGGCCTGCCGGGCGTCTACGGCAACCGGTTCCGGCGGGTGACGTTCCCGGACCCGGCGCGGCGCGGCGGACTGCTGGCGGCCGGCGCGCTGCTGGCCACGACGTCGTACCCCGACCGCACCTCGCCGGTGCTGCGCGGGAAGTGGCTGGCCGACAACATCTTCGGGGCGCCGGTGCCGGCCCCGCCGGCCGGCGTCGACACCGATCTGGAGACGACCACCCCCGGCGAGGTCCCGGCGACGATGCGCGAGCGGCTCGCGCGCCACCGGCGGAGCCCGACCTGCGCGAGCTGCCACGCGGTGATCGATCCGCTCGGGTTCGCCCTGGAGAACTTCGACGTGATCGGCGGCTGGCGCGACGTCGACGAGCAGGGGCGGCCGATCGACAGCGCCGGCGCCACCGCCGGCGGTACGCCGGTCGACGGGCTGGCGGGGCTGCGCGCGCTGCTCCTCGACGACCCGGAACAGTTCCCGCGGACCCTGACCGAGAAGCTGATGGCGTACGCCATCGGGCGGCGGCTGGAGTACTACGATCGGCCGGCGGTGCGGCGGATCGTGCGCGACGCGGCGGCGTCGGGGTATCGTTGGTCGGCGATCGTCACGGGCATCGTGCGGAGCCCGCAGTTCACGATGCGGGCCGCGCCCCCGGCGGCGGCGAACTAGCCGGCGCGCCCTTCGCGGCGGCGAGCGGAACGTGGCGTGCCCGGTGAAGGGGCGCGCCCGGGCGGGAATCAGGACGGGCCGCGGGACGGCATGAGGAGACGGCGGACATGACCTTGATCGACAAGTCGTTGCCACGGCGGACCGTTCTCAGAGGCATCGGCGCGACGCTGGCGCTGCCGTTCCTCGACGCGATGGCCCCGGCGGCCGCGTCGTCCGCCGCGCGGCGGGCCGCCGCGAAGCCGGCGCCGCGCTTCCAGGCGTTCTACGTCCCCAACGGGATGGCGATGCCGTACTGGACGCCGAAAGGGGAGGGGACCGGCTTCGAGCTGCCGCCCATCCTCGAGCCGCTCGCGCCGTTCCGGGACCAGACGATCGTGCTCTCGGGACTCCGGTCGAGCTGGAACTACATCCACGCCGGCGCTTCCGGGTCGTTCCTGACCGGCATGACGCGCGGCGGCCGCAACGAGACCGAGATCCTCGGCGAGGTCTCGATGGACCAGTTGCTCGCGCGCCACTTCGCGCGGGAGACCCAGGTGGCGTCGCTCGCGGTCGCCCTGGACCGGCCGAACAACGCCGGGGCCTGCACCGGCAACCTGAGCTGCGTCTACACGCACACGATCTCGTGGCGCAGCAGCACCCAGCCGCTCCCGATGGAGTGGAACCCGCGCGCGGTCTTCGAGACCCTGTTCGGCGACAGCGGCAGCACCGACCGGGCGGCGCGCCAGGCGCGGATGCGCCAGCACAAGAGCCTGCTCGACGCGGTGACCGGCAAGCTGGCGGATCTGAAGCGCGAGCTGGGCGCGCACGACCAGGTGAAGCTGGACGAGTACACCGAGTCGGTCCGCGACGTGGAACGGCGCATCCAGCGGGCAGAAGAGCAGAACGACCTCGAACTGCCGGAGCTGCGCCAGCCGCGGGGCGCGCCCCCGGTCTTCGAGGATCACCTGGAGCTGATGCTCGACCTGCAGCTCCTCGCGTTCCAGTCCGACCTGACCCGCGTCGTCACGTTCATGATCGGCAAGGAGCAGAGCGCGCGCCCCTACCCGCAGATCGGCGTGCCGGAGGCGCACCACCCGCTGTCGCACCACAACAACGTGCCGGAGCTGGTCGCCCGCATGTCACAGATCAACCGCTACCACGCGGAGCTGTTCTCGAAGTACGTGGCGAAGCTGCGGGCGACCCCGGACGGCGACGGCACGCTGCTCGACCACACCACCATCCTGTACGGCACGGGGCTGTCGAACAGCACGCGCCACGCCGGCGACAACCTGCCGATCCTGCTGGTCGGCGGCGGGGCGGGGCGCCTGCCCGGCGGACGGCACGTCCGCTACGGAAACGAGCCGTCCCTGGCCAACCTGCTGGTCACGCTGATGGACAAGATGGACGTCCCGGTCGACCGCATCGGCGGCAGCACCGGCCGGCTGCCGCTGGACACGCTGGCGGATCTGTAGCGGGCGCGGGCGTTCGGGAGCCGTGGCGAGTTCCTCTTCGCGAGGGGTGACACGCCGCGATCTATGACGCCGGGCCGCACGTGACGTGGAGGAAAGAAAGATCCTGACTGGCCGGGGCTGCGCGTGACGCGGAAGGAAACCGATGACAAGGACGGATGACGCGAATCGCGCAAGCCGGCGGCCGGTTCCGGCCGTGGCTTCGCGGCTGCCTGCGTGTCCTGGCGGACCACGGCGTCGACGACTTCGGTGGCGGCCGATCCTGGCCGTGGCTTCGTGGCTGACGTGCGCGGCGGGGCTTCCGCCCGCGTTGGCCGCCGCGCCGCCGGGCGCGCCGGACCAGCCGTTGATCGACGCGGTCCGGAGCGGGGACGGGGCCGCAGTGCGGGCGCTGCTCGATGGCGGCGCCGACGCCGGGGCCGCCGAGCTGGACGGTTCGACCGCGCTGCTCTGGGCGAGCCACCGCGACGACCTCGATAGCGCCCGGCTGCTCATCGGGGCGGGCGCCGACGCAAGCGCCGGCAACGATCTGGGGGCGACCCCGCTCTGGGCCGCGAGCCAGAACGGAAGCGCCGCGATGGTGCGCGTTCTGCTCGCCGCCGGGGCGGACCCGAACCGCGGGCTCCTGAGCGGCGAGACGCCGGTCATGGTGGCGGCCCGCGCGGGAAGCGCGGCGGTGGTGCGGCTGCTCGCCGCGGCCGGCGCGGACCTCGACCGGCAGGGTTCGCGCGGCCAGACGGCGCTGATGTGGGCGGCGGCGCAGCGCCATCCGGCGGCCGTCGAAGCCCTGCTGGCGGCCGGCGCGGACCTGCGCGTCCGCTCGGACGTCTGGACGCAGGTCATGGCGGTGCCGCCGCACAGCCGCCCGGAGTACAACCGCGAGATCCCCCACGGAGGCAACACCGCGTTGCTCTTCGCGGTGCGCGCCGGCGACCTGCCGTCGGCCCGCGTCCTCGTCGCGGCCGGCGCCGACGTCGACGACGCCGACGCCTGGGGCGTCAGCGCGGTCACGCTCGCCGCACACGGCGGCCACCGCGGCCTGCTGGAGTTCCTTCTCGACGAGGGGGCCGATCCCAACGCGGCGCAGGCCGGCTTCGCCCCGCTCCACGAAGCGGTGATGCGCAACGACGCCCGGATGACGGCGGCGCTCCTCGCGCACGGGGCCGACCCCGGCCGGCGCCTGCTGACCTGGACCCCGACCCGCCGCGCGTCGCGCGACCTGCACTACCCGCCGCCGTTCGTCGGCGCCAGTCCCTTCTGGCTCGCCGCCCGCTTCGCCCGCGCCGATCTGATGCGCCTGCTCGCCGCCCACGGCGCCGACCCGCGCTTCGTGCACGAAGTGGACTACATCGTCGACGGCCGCATGCAGTGGCGCACCGAGCGCACCACGACCCTGATGGCCGCCCTCGGGATGGGCGGCCGCCGCGCCCGGCCGTGGGTCCCGTACGCCGGCGCCGCCGAGTCCCGGACCCTCGCCGCGGTCGAGCTGGCCGTGGCGCTCGGGGCCGACGTCAACGCGGCCGACGCCGACGGCCACACCGCGCTCGACGAGGCCGAGGCGCTGCAGTACGAGAGCGTGGTGCGGTATCTGGCCGCGGCGGGCGCGGATCCGGGTGTAAACTAGACGGGCATGCCTTCTGTCGCGTCCGTACTGAACGTGAGCGAGGTGGTGCGCAAGCCGCTCGCGCGTGTGCCGGCGCTTGCGCCCGTAGCCGCCGCCGATTGGCTGATGTACCGCTTGGGACGGCGGGTGGTCCGGATCCTGGAAGACTTCACGCCTGACGCCGTCGACGGCTTCTCGGAAGAGGACTTCTGTGCCGTCGTCAAGTCGATCGAGGCCGCGAAGCGGGAACTCGACTGGTACCTCTCCGCTCGGGGTGACAAGGGCCTGTTGCGGACGCGGGTCAGAGAACAGCGGGATCGCATCGCCGAGGCGCTTCACTGCCTCTGTCGCGGCTACGCTCCAGGCTACATGCCGTCAGAGGACGACCGTCTGGCGCTCGGAAAAGAGCGCCTGCGGGAAGTCATGTAGCCCGCTGTCGCGCTGTGTACGTCTTTCCGGTCACTCCTTTCGCCTTCAGATAATCCCACAACTCGTCAAACTGGCTGCGCTCATCGCAGAAGGCAAGGGCGAGAGCGTCGGCGTACCTGCGTTTCCCGCTCGCCGAGACGTTGTGAAAATAGTCGCGCATCGTGTTCATGAACGCTTCTTCGGCATCATCCGACCCGCGTGCGTCCAGGGTTTCCGAAATCGTCTTTGCGAGCATTGCGAAGGCATCGTCTCGTCCAGGCCGTTGCGCTACTCGCCGCAGCCGATTCACGGAAATGATGTCGAACAGCGGTTGTTGCCATCGTGATCACGCACCTTCGTTCTTCGGTGTGTTTGCAGCGAACCCGCCTTCGTCGTCGACACCCGGCAGACCCCGAGCGGCTGGTCTCCCGACCCGCACAGGGGTGCCGTCGGCCCGCACGAACTTCCGCAGCATCTCGGTGTCGCCGCTCCACCGTCACCGCAGGGCGCGTCCGGCAGTGGCAGGCTGATCGCGTGCAGCGCCGGCTTCGCCACGTCCGGGGGGCGCCGGCCTGGGTGTGTTTCGTCATGCGTTTTTTGACGCTACCACACCCGTGGGCGGGGTTTGGACCAAGAATCGCCGTGAAGGTGGTCTACCTGCCGCCGTTCGTCGGCGCCAGCCCCTTCTGGCTCGCCGCCCGCTTCGCCCGCATGCGGCCGTCGACGATGTAGTCCACTTCGTGCACGAAGCGCGGGTCGGCGCCGTGGGCGGCGAGCAGGCGCATCAGATCGGCGCAGTGGCGCACCGAGCGCACCACGACCCTGATGGCCGCCCTCGGGATGGGCGGCCGCCGCGCCCGGCCGTGGGTCCCGTACGCCGGCGCCGCCGAGTCCCGGACCCTCGCCGCGGTCGAGCTGGCCGTGGCGCTCGGGGCCGACGTCAACGCGGCCGACGCCGACGGCCGCACCGCGCTCGACGAGGCCGAGGCGCTGCAGTACGAGAGCGTGGTGCGGTACCTGGCCGCGGCGGGTGCGGAGCCGGGCATCGACTGACGGACACCCGCGGCGCTCCGGTCGCGGCGCGCAGGCCGATCCACCGGTGCGGCCGCGCCCGGAGCGCCCCGCCGGCGTACGCGTGCCGGACCCGCGCGTTGGTCCGGTCCGTCGCCGCCGTCTCCAATGCCGGTCCCGTAGTACGCCAGCGGTCGATGCCGAAAACGGCTGCGCCGGCGTGCGCGTCGCCCCGCTCGTGCGCTCTTCCGGGTAAGTACGCCAGCGGTCGATGCCGAAAACGGCTGCGCCTGCCACGAACGGTGGTATAAAGGCGTCCGAGGCAGTCGAAGAGCGCCCGCGATCGCGCGCGGGCGGATGCGGAGCGCGGCCGTCGGCCGGACGGCCCTGTTCGACCTTGCCGCGGAACAGCCAGGAGAAGCACCATGCCGAACCCGAGAATCGCCCTTGCCGTCGCCGCCGGTCTGTTCTTCACGTTCGGCGGATGCGCCGCCGAGGGGCCCGCGCCGACAGCGGAGGATGCCTCCGTCCGGAGCGAGAGCCCGCGGGACCGTATCGTCGGCACGTACCGGCTCGTCGGACGCAACGTCAGGGACGGCGACGGCGGGTGGGTCCCGGTGCCGGACTTCAACTCGCTCGGGTACATCACCTACAGCGACCGGGGGCACATGGGCGTGAACGTCATGCCCCTGGACCGCGAGCCGTTCGCCGACGACGGCGGTCCGACGGCGGAAGAGGCGCTGGCGGCGCTGCAGGGCTACACGGCGTACTACGGTCCGTTCCTCGTCGACGAGGACGAGGACGGCGGATTCCTGATCCACCGCCGCAACGGACAGATCGACCCCGGCGGAGAGGTGGACGCCAAGCGGTACTACGACGTCGAGGGGGACCGGCTCGTCCTCACCCCGGCGGCGGCGAACGGGACGAAGAGCGACGCCACGCGCCAGGTCGTGTGGCAGCGGCTGCCGGACGCGCCGCTGTCGGAGGAGGCGCAACGCTTCCTCGGCCACCGCCGGCTCCTGCACACCGCCCGGTACACGGAACGCGGCGGCGAGCTCGTCGAGCACGGGGAGCGGAACGAGGATCGTGCCGGGTCCGTCATCATCTACACGCCGACCGGCCACATGATGGTGCACCTGATGGCGCGCGAGGGACGCATGCCGTACGCGGGCGACACGCCGACGCCGGAAGAGGCGCTGGCGGCGTATCGGACCTACGGCGGCTATTTCGGGCGCTTCACCGTCCACGAGGACGCCGACCCGCCGTACGTCGTCCACCACCAGGAAGGCCGGACGCGGCCGACCACCGGGGTGACGGACGCGGAGCGGCTCTACCGGCTCGACGGGGACGTCCTGCGTCTGGGAGGCCGGCCGCGGGAGAACGAGGACGGCGATCTCGCCGGCGGACACCTCTACTGGGAGCTGCTGCCCCACCGGCCGGAGTAGCCGCCGGGTCTCCGGTTCACGTTCTTTGGGACTTCCACTTCATGTCGGAGCAGGGTTGACGTTCGCTCGGCTTCGGCATCTCGTCTGGATGCTCGCTGTAATCCGTGGCCTCGATCAGTCAGGAGATTCCTTCGCCGACACACACGAAGTCCGATACGCCGCGCGTCGCCGTGAGCCCGTCCGGTGCCCGGAGCGCCGAGGGCTCCAGTTGCAGTTGCGTCCACGCCGCCATTTCCTGGCGAACGAGCACCAGCGTTTTGACGCCCCCGGCTCCTGTCGAGCGGCGCGCCGGCGCCGGTCGTCACGACTTTCGCACCCGGTCCCATTGCCGCGACAGCGCCACCAGCAGCGCGGTGCGGGACTTCCGCTCGCGGCGGGCCGCCCGCCGCGAGGCGTCGCGCGTCCGCTCGGCGGTCCGGCACGCCTCGCACGCCGTGAAGTGTTCCGACGGCGCGCCGCACCGCCAGCACAGCCCCGCGCCGCGCCGCGCCGCCCGCAGATACCGGGCCGTCTCGGCGGAGATCGACAGGCACTCCGCGCACCGCACGCGGCCCGGCTTGGGACTGCCGCCGCAATCCGGGCACAGCCCGGCCGCCCGCCGGGCGCTCCGCAGCCGCTGGGTCGCCGGCGCCACGCGGCGCCGGGACCGGAACGTCCCGGCCGCCAGCAGACTCAGGACCGCCAGCCGGTAGGCGGCGGTGTCCTCCGCCCGCCGCGCCGGCAGGCGGCGCCGGATCCGGAACAGTCCCGCCGCGGCCCAGCTCAGCGCCGCCAGGCGGGCGGCAGCCTGCCCGATCGATCCGGGTTGCGGTTCGTCACGCCGCCGGTCGTCCCCCTGCATGCCGTACCTCGCGTGCCGTTCGTGCTCCCGTGCATCTTATCGATCACCGTCGCGGATCGTTGACCGCGAAGTAGTCGTCGATGAAGACGTCGACGATCTGCAGCACCACCCCTGCGACCCGCGGCAGGTTGGCCTCGCCGACGGCGCCGAGCGCGTCGAGGTCCCAGGTGTCGACGAAGGCGCGCTGCCGGTTGCCCTCGATGGTGACGAGCTGCTGCAGCGACACCCGCGCGAAGTAGGCGTAGAGGCCGGTCGCGCTCCGGTGCGTGCCGACCCGCACGTAGAGATCGCCGGCCAGCGGGGAACGTCCCGTCGGCACGCCCCGCTCCCGGAGGCGGGCCGCGACCGCCGCTTCGATCCGGTCGCGCGTCAGCCCGGCCGCCTCGGCGTCCGGCGCGAGGTCGTCAACGAACACGTTGACCTCGCGCAGGTCGAGCAGGTAGTCGCGCTCGTTCTCGTCCTGGGCCGCCGCCGCTCCGGCGCCGGCGAGGACGGCCGCCGCCACCGCGGCGGCGAGCGCCGGACCGGCCGGCCGCCGGCCCTGTACGGGCCGCGGACGCCGGAAACCGCGTGCCGTCCCCGCCCGCGCGCCCGGCGCCGCCTGCCGGCGCGTGCCCCGCATGCTCCCTCCCCGCCGCGGGGCGCCGCCGGTTCCCCCGGCGTCCCGGCCCGCTTGGCCGCATCATATGGGAGAATGGCCGGATTCGTCTCGAAAGGAGATCGACACCATGACGTCACGACCACGTCGGGGACGGACCGTGGCCGCCGCGCTGGGCGCGTTCGCGCTGGCGTGCGGCGCGGGGACGGCGGCGGCGCAGGCGCAGGACGCGCAGGACGGCGGCTGGACCCACTGGGGCGGCGACGAGCGCAGCACCCGCTACACGCCGTTCGGCCAGATCGACGCGGAGAACTTCGAGGATCTGGAGATCGCCTGGCTCTGGCGCGGCGACAACTACGGACCGTCCGTCGACAACGTCATGCGGGCGACGCCGATCTACGCCGAGGGGAAGCTGTTCGGCGTCGCCGGCTACCGCCGCACCGTGGTCGCGATGGATCCGGCGACCGGCGAGACCCTCTGGACCTTCCGCGAGCCGCCCACGAAGCGCTGGGAAGACTCGATGCGCAAGAACTACGGGAAGGGCGTCGCCCATGCCGTGGTGAACGGCGAGGGGCGCATCTACGTCGTCACCCCCGGCTTCTTCCTCCACGCGCTCGACCCGGACACCGGCCGGCCGATCGAGAGCTTCGGCACCGGCGGCACCGTCGACCTGCTGGCCGACTTCGGCTACGAGTACCACCCGACCGACGGCCTGCCGTCGACGGTCGGCTACATCACCAACTCGTCGCCGCCGATCGTCGTCAACGGGGTCGTCGTGGTCGGCAACTCGCACGAGCAGGGCTACCGGCAGACCCGGCAGGAGAACGTGCCGGGCCACGTCCTGGCCTATGACGCCGCCACCGGCGAGCACCTCTGGAAGTTCAACGTGATCCCGCAGTCGGAGAGCGAGTTCGGCTTCGACACCTGGGAGAACGACGCGTGGCGGTGGACCGGCAACGTCTCGGCGTGGGCGCCGCTGTCGGCCGACTCCGGGCTGGGGCTGGTCTACGTCGTCACCGACCCGCCCACCAACGACTACTGGGGCGGGTTCCACCCCGGCGACAACCTCTTCGCAACCAGCATCCTCGCCCTGAACGCCCGCACCGGCGAGCGCGAGTGGCACTTCCAGACGGTGCACCACGACATCTGGAACCGGGACAACCCGACCGCGCCGAACCTGCTCGACGTGACCGTCGACGGCCGGCGCGTCCCGATCCTGGTGCAGACCACCAAGCAGGCGTTCGCCTACGTCTTCGACCGCGCGACCGGCGAGCCGATCTGGCCGATCGAGGAGCGTCCGGTGCCGCGCGGCCACGTGCCGGGGGAGTGGTACTCGCCGACGCAGCCGTTCCCGACCCGGCCCGCCGCCTACGACCTGCAGGAGGTGACCGAGGACGACCTGATCGACTTCACGCCGGAACTCCGGCGGCAGGCGCTCGAGATCCTGAACCGCTACGAGTACGGCTCGCTGTTCACGCCGCCGCTGCATCCCGGCAACGACCTCGGGAAACGGGGCGCGCTGCATTGCCCCGGCCCCGGCGGAGGGACCAACATCACCGGCGGCACGTCGGCCGACCCGGAGACCGGCGTCGTCTACGTGGCGTCGATGACGTTGTGCGCGGCGCCGATCCTGACCCCCGGCGAGGTGGGCGACGCCGCCGATGCGAACCCGATCGGCCGCACGGTGGCGAAGTACGCCACCGACAACGGCTTCGTGCAGGGGCCGCAGGGGCTGCCGCTGTTCAAGCCGCCCTACGGCCGGATCACCGCCATCGACATGAACACCGGCGCCACGCTCTGGACGATTCCGAACGGCGACACGCCGGAGCGGATCCGGAACCACCCCGCGCTCGCCGGCGTCGACCTGCCCAACACCGGGGTGCGGAGCCAGGCCCTGACGCTGGTGAGCAGCACGCTGCTGATGTACAGTGAAGGACGCGGCGGCCGGCCGCTGCTGTACGCGGTGGACAAGGCCGACGGCTCGCGGCTCGCGGCCGTCGATCTGCCGGCCCCGGCCACCAGCATCCCCATGAGCTACCTGCACGCAGGCCGGCAGTACGTCGTCGTGCCGGTCGCGGGCGGTCCGGACCGCCTGCCGGGATCGTTCGCGGCGCTGGCGTTGCCGGAGTAGCCGCCCGCGCGATCCGCCGTTTCCGTTCGACGACGACCGGCCTCGGAGAGCAGGGAACCAGGGCGTTGCGGGCCGCCGCCCCCGACAGTCGGGGCGGATGCAAGCGAGGAGAACGAGGTTGACGAGATCAGCGTTCGTCGTGCGGAAGCGGCGGCCGGCGGCGGTAGCGGGGCGGCGTCGTGCGGAGGCGCGGGCCGGCGGCCGGGCGCGGCGGCGGCCCGAGGGGGCAGCGGGGCGACGTCGTGCGGAGGCGCGGGCCGGCGGCCGGGCGCGGCGGGTGCGCCTTGCGGCGCGGCGTCTCGGCGCGGCGGTCCTGGCGCTGGCGTTCGTTGCGCCGGCGCCCGCGGTCGCGCAGCACTGGAGCTTCGACGCCCGCCACATCGCCCTGGGGGACGCCCGCGACGTCACGAGCATCGCGTCCACCATCGTGCCGCAACGGCGGCGGTATCGCGCGATCGTCCTGCCGTTCCGGCTGTTCCAGGTCCTCGGGGATCTGGACGTCTACCGGCCGGCCAGCGAGAACTTCGATCCGATCCGGGCGATCACCAACGTGAGCAGCCCGCTGCACTACACGTTCGGCGACGACGGCTCCAGCAGCGGGTACGTGCGGATTCTGAACGACCTGCTGAACTTCGACCTCGATCGCGACGTGCGCAGCTATCTCGACGCCCTCGACATCAATCTGCCGAATCTTGGCCTCACCGTCGGGAGCGGCGTGACCGGCGGGGGTGGCGTGACCGGCGGGGGCGGCGCCGGCCCGATCGGCGGGGGCGCCGGCCTGATCGGCGGGGGCGCCGGCGTGACCGGCGGCGCGGGGGGCGCGTCGCCGCTGGACGCGCCCGGCCTCGGGGCGCTCCCGGACGTCCGGCTCTCGCTGGCGGACGCGGGCTTCGACGGAAAGTACCTCGGCGAGTGGCTGGTGTCGACGAACTGGGGCCGCACCTTCACGCTGCGCGAAGGACGGGGCGGCGTCGAGCACGCGGTCTACGCCGGGGTGGGGCCGTATCTGTCGTTCCACTCCGACGCCGCGGTGGACGGCACGTTCCGGTCGTACGTCGACGTGGACGAGGTCGTCCGGTCGGCCGCCGCCGGCCGGGTCGCCGGAGAGCTCGTCCATCTGGACATGACGTTCGACGTCGACAGCCATACCTACACCCAGGCGGCCGCCGCCGTCGTCGGGGGCTACCGCGCGAAGCTGCCGCTGCCGGGCCGGCCGTCCGCGGGCCGGGACGGGATCTACCTCGCCGCGCACTACAACTATCTGTTCGGGTTCCGGTACGAGGATCTGAACGCGGACTTCGACCTTGCGCTCGACTCCGCGGCCCTGGCCGCCGCCCCGGCGGCCGGCGCGGCGCCGGTCCGCCTGGGCGCGTTCGATCGCGTGACCAGCCGGCGGGGGCGCGGGTTCGCCCTCGACGTCGGCGTGGCGTTCGTCGTCGACAAGTGGGATTTCGGCGTCGGGGCGACCGGGCTGATGAACCGGATCGACTGGAAGAACGTCACGCGCGGCTCGCTGGCCGTGTTCGAGGAGAATCTGTTCAGCGGCTTCGGCGACGGGGCCCTCGACGGCATCCGGTCGCCGGCCGAGACGCTCGCGGACCGGCGCGTGTCGACGCCGGTGCGCTACACCGCCGACGCCGCGTACCACGAGACCGCCTGGTCCGCGCTGGTCAACTACCAGCGCGGCTTCCTGGGCAACTACGTCAACGCCGGCGCCGAGTACCGGCTGCCCTGGATCGACGTCCGCGGCAGCGGCCGGTTCAAGCGGGACCGCTGGCACCCGGCGGGCGGTTTCGGCGTGGAGCTGCGTCCCGGCTGGCACCTGGACGTGGCCCTGTTCGGCACGAGCCTCAACCCGGAACGGAAGCGCCGCGTGGCGCTGGCGATGTCGCTGCGGCTGGAGTCGTGAGCTCCCGGGGGGCGTCGGACGCCGCCCGCGCGCGCCGTCCCGGCGCGGGTCGGGCGCGTCCCGTGGGCGACGGCCGAGGGTATTCCAATCGTCTCGCTCCCGTTCAGACGGTCCGTCCACCATTCGGCGGCGATGCGGTGGAAAGGGCTCGATGAATCGCAGGCGTACAGCAGGAGATTCGCGTCCGGGACGATCACGGCGTCCGCCGCTCCCGTTCGAGACGCGCCGTCAGCGCCCCGAAAGCGTCCACTTCGAGCGCGGCGTCGAGATCATGCATCCGAGCCGGATCGATCCCCGCCCGCAGGCGCATCGGCTTCGCCGTGACCGTGAACCGTCCGGTTCCGGAGGAACCCCGCCGCCCGAGACCGCGCCGGATCGCGTCGTTGATCGCCGCCTTGAAGCTGACGTTGCGTTTGCGCATCGCCTCGCGCAGCAGCCGTTCCGTATCGGCGTCCAGGGTGACGGTGGCCCTCACGTAGGCATCGTGATGCGTTCATGAAGTGCTGTCAAGACAGCATGCGGCCCGCCGGCGAGTCGGCGCCTGAACACGCGAAATACTGTAACAATGAAGGAGAGACAGCCGGCGCAGGCTCGTCGCGGACGGCCGCCTCGGAAGCTCGCGCTCGGGCAGTGCGCCAATTGCAGGAGCGGCAAGCCGGCGCCGACCCCCGGGCGGCGTTCGCGCAAGGGGAGTGGCGATGAAGAGGATCGGTACGGCGGCGGCGTGCGTTTTCGTCCTGCTTGCCATCGCGGCGCCGGCGGCGGCGCAGTCGCGCACGACCACGGGCATCGTGTCCCTGCTGGCGGGGGCCGGACTGGTGATCGCGGCGTTCGACTACCGGACCGGCGTGTGCCCCGAAGGCTACAGCAGGCACACCTATCAGGACCGGCCGACGCAGTGCCTGTACGTCAGCCCCCGCCCGCCGTTCGACACGGATCTGCGCGATGCGACGACCAGCGCCTCGTTCGCGCGGCCCCGGCTCGCGTGGGCGGGCATCGGCGCGGCCGGTCTCGGCGCCGTGCTCCTGACGCTGCCGGACAACCGCGTGACGCGGGACCTCCACGTGCAGGTGTCGCCGGAGCGGGTCGCCGTCCGCCGGAAGTTCGGCTGGTAGGCGGGCGGCTGTCGCCCGTCGCTGGCGGCTCCGGCGGTCGGCGCGGTCCGCGCGCGCACGTGCCCGGGCGCCGCCGAGATGTTCGATGATCGCCTCGGCGGACACTCGGTGCTCCGGGCGGCGTTCCGCCGTACGTCTCCAGCGGCTTCGGGGACCTGACGCGGTTTCGTGATGCGTTTCTTCAACACCACCGGCCCCGTGGTGGCGGCCGACCACTACTGCGTGCCGCCCCTCGCGCGCCTGGACCCCGACGAACTGCTACGGCTGGTCCGCGAGAAGCGCTACTTCGTGCTGCACGCGCCGCGGCAGACGGGCAAGACGTCGGCGCTGCTGGCGTTGCGGGATCTGCTGCGGGCCGAGGGGTTCCGCTGCGTGTACGCCAACGTCGAGGGAGGACAGACGGCCCGCGAGGACGTGGAGCGGGCGATGCGCGTCGTGCTGGGCGAGCTGGCCTCGTGGGCGGACGAGGCGGGCGACGGGTTCCTGGACGGGATCTGGTCCGACCTGCTGGCGCGGTACGGTCCGGACAGCGCGCTGGGCGAGGCGCTGACGCGCTGGGCAGCGGCCGATCCGCGTCCCTTGGTGCTGCTGATCGACGAGATCGACGCGCTGGTCGGCGACTCGTTGCTGGCGGTGCTGCGGCAGTTGCGGGCCGGCTACGTCCGGCGGCCGGCGGGATTCCCGCAGAGCGTGGTGCTGTGCGGAGTGCGGGACGTGCGGGACTACCGCATTCATCCGGGGTCGGCGAACGCTGTCGTCGCCGGCGGCAGCGCGTTCAACATCAAAGCGAAGTCGCTGCGGCTGAGGGACTTCTCGCGGGACGAGGTGACCGCGCTGCTCGGCCAGCACACGGCGGAGACGGGACAGGCGTTCACCGCCGGGGCGCTGGATCTGGTGTGGGAGCGGACGCAGGGGCAGCCGTGGCTGGTGAACGCGCTGGCGTACGACGCCTGCTTTCGGCACAAGGCGAACCGGGACCGGTCGCGGCCGATCGACGCCGAGGCGATTCTGGCGGCGCTGGAGTGCCTGATTCTGCGCCGGGAGACGCACCTGGACCAGTTGGCGGACAAGCTGCGGGAAGAGCGGGTGCGGCGGGTGGTCGAGCCGCTGCTGAGCGGCGCCGAGGCGCGAACCTTCACCGGCCACGACCTGGAGTACGTGCGGGACATCGGTCTGGTGGCGCAGAACCGCCCGGTGCGCATCGCGAACCCGATCTACGCCGAGGTGGTGCCGCGCGAGCTGACCTGGGTGGCGCAGGAGGAGTTCGAGCACGACACGGCGTGGTACGTCGACGCGGACGGCGCGCTGAACGTGCGCAAGCTGCTGGCCGCGTTCCAGACTTTCTTCCGCGAGCATTCGGAGCACTGGTCGCAACGGTTCCTGTATCAGGAGGCGTGGCCGCAGTTGCTTCTGCAGGCGTTCCTGCAGCGGGTGGTGAACAGCGGCGGGCGCATCGAACGGGAGTACGGACTCGGGCGGGGGCGCACGGACCTGCTGCTGGTGTGGCCGCGGACCGGCGCAGGAGCGGACGCGGACGCACCGCCCGGCACCGGCGGCTTCCCCGCCGCGCCCGCGCGGGTCGACAAGGCGGTGATCGAATGCAAGGTGCTGCACGCCGGCCTCGACCGGACGATCGCCGAGGGGCTGGACCAGACCGCGGCGTACATGGACCGGTGCGCGGCGCGGGAGGGCCATCTGGTCATCGTCGACCGCGCCGCCGGCCGTAGCTGGGACGAGAAGATCTTCCACCGCCGGGAGTCGGGCGGGGGCGCGGAGATCGACGTGTGGGGCATGTGACGCGCCGGTCACGCCGCACGATATATTGAACGTCATGACCAACCTGAACCGGATCACCCGGGATCCCGACGTCATGGGAGGACGGCCGTGCATCCGCGGCCTGCGCGTGACGGTCGGCATGATCGTGGGGCTCCTGGCCGAGGGCCACGATGAGGCCGAGGTGCTGGCAGCATATCCGTACCTGGAAAGCGACGACATCCGGCAGGCTCTGACCTGCGCCGCGTGGCGCATGGAGGAGCAGGAAGTCGTTCTCGGGTTCACACGAGGGGACACTGGAATGGCAACCTCCACCATCGAATGGACCGACGCGACCTGGAACCCTGTCGCCGGTTGCACGATCGTTTCGCCCGGCTGCACGAACTGTTACGCGATGCGCATGGCGGCGAGACTGGACGCGATGGGACAGGACAAGTACCGGGACCTGACGCGCGCGCAGGGAGGAGGACGCCCGGCATGGACCGGCGCCGTCAGATGCGACGAGACGAGCCTCGACGTCCCGCTTCGCTGGCGCAAGCCGCGGTTCGTGTTCGTCAACTCCATGAGCGATCTGTTCCATGCCGAAGTGCCCGACGCCTTCATCGCCAAAATATGGAAAACGATGGCCGCCGCGCAACGGCATACGTTCCAGATTTTGACCAAGCGGCCGGAACGCATGCGGCAGGTGACCGAACGCTTCGCCCTGCTGCCGAACGTCTGGCTGGGAACCAGCGTCGAAAGCAGTGACTACCTACCGCGGCTCGACGACCTCCGGGCTACTCGCGCGGCCGTGCGCTTCGTCTCGTTCGAACCGCTGCTTGGTCCGCTGACCGACGCGAACCTCGAGGACATCCACTGGGCGATCGTGGGAGGAGAAAGCGGCCCCGGCGCACGCCCCATGGCCGCCGACTGGGTACGTTCCATCCGCAAGCTATGCGAGAATCAGGGAGTGGCGTTTTTCTTCAAGCAGTGGGGCGGGGTCCACAAGATGCAAACCGGGCGAAAACTCGATGGCCGCACGTGGAACGCTATGCCCTCAATCGATGGCGCTACCGACCCTTCCCGCCACCAAACACAAACTTGCGCTGGGGAGGCTGGATGAGCCGATCACCGAGGCTCGGCTTTGTTTTTGGTCGCCGAACCTTCCCGTCGGGTCCCTGGATTTCAATATCTCGACTCGCAGCCATCTGCCGCAGGACATCGAGAATATCTTCGTTCTGAGCGGCAGTTTCATTTCCAACGGCGCGAAGAAATTCCTCAACCGTGACACTACTCCCGCTCATCACCTTAAACAGGCGTCCAGGCAACTTGTTTTGAAGCTGTTCCCGCATCGCATGCTTATCCTCTTGCCTGAACGAAAAGAGGCCATCGTCGTAGTCCATCCTGCGCATATCGTAACCGAGTTGGTACAAGCCGCCGGATCCGTAGTGGTAGAAACTGTTTTGCTGATCCCAGTGTACGCCGAGCATTTTGTCGCGGGCTCTCTGGTGTCTCGACAAGTGCGCGAGCATTATCGTCCTGTTTTCATCGGGAGAAAATAGAAGAAATGGCGTGAAAAACTGCGCGTTACTCGACATATGCAAATTGTTCATCAAAAATCGCTGGGCACATGCTCGACTTTCCCTATCATTACTCAACGAACGCCACGATCGAATAAAATCCGTGTTCACGCCGAACTGCTGGAGCGTTTCAGTCGGGGGCTGCTTCTCTGTCAGGAAATTCAAGAGTGCGTCAATCGAAAACGTCAATATGATTTCCGCGTTCTCAAGACGCTGGAGGATCATGTGGATGTCCTCCATCGATACATCCTTGTAGCCGCATTGATCCAATACGAAGAGCGCCCGAGCCTTCCTCGATTCGGTCCGAATTTGAGACACGATATTCTTCAAAGCACTCGACGAATCTGCGCGCGTTACGCTGATGGACTTGCCGACATCTTCACTAAACGGACTCTTCCTCAGATCGGACTTCAGGAAATCGACATGATCTTCGGCAACGTCGCTGAAGAAAAATTTTGCGTGGATTCTGAATTGTTTTCGGCGTTTCTGGTTCAACTCGGCTTCCGTGGCACGAACGGCATGAAGGAGTCGCAACGGACTCCCCAACTCGATTTGTCTATTTGTAGGGTTCCTATCCTGGATTATTCATGAAGGTCGGGCATGAGGCCCCGACGGGCCATGCTCGGCCACGAAACGGGGTCTCGGACACGCGTCGGTGCGCGGGCCGCGACGCGTGGAACAGCCTTCACGGGTCTGGCGGTTGCGGACAGACGGATTCAGGACCGCCGAGGGCGAGCAACCGTCATCGAAGGCGTCGTTCGCGGGCCCGGCGGTTGCGGACAGGCGGGTTCAGGCAAGGCTCCGCCGTCGCGGGCGGTGCGGTTCGGGCTACGGGCTGCGCGGGTTTCGGACTACCCGGCGCGGGCGCCGAGGGCCAGCGCGATGCGCCGCCATGCGTTCAGATGCGGCGTCCCCCGGGGCAGATGCAGGACGATGCGGCGCACGGAGCCGACGACGTGCACGCCGAGCTTCAGCAGCCGGTTGCGCAGCCACGTCACCTGGGTGCGGGCACAGCCGGTTCGCGCCGCCCGCAGCCGCAGTTCCTGCATGAGCACGTAGGCGGCAGCCGTCAGCAACACGCGCAACTGGTTCGCCAGGAACCGGCAGCAGCTCGTGCGGTCGATCTGCAGACCGTCCAGCAACTCCTTGATCCGGTTCTCGACGTCGCCGCGGGCGCAGTAGACCTTTTCGTAGACGAAGCGCGGATTCTGCGGGAGATTCGTCACGACGAAGCGCGGATTGTCCCGCGGCTCGCGGCCCGGATGCCGGACCACTTCGGCCTTGATCACGACCCGGCGTTGGCGGTTCCACGTGCGGGCCGCGTAGCGGGTGTCGGTATAGACGTGCTCGGTTCGGCCGCTGGCCCCGCTCTGCGCGCGGGCCGCCGCCAGGGCGGATTCGGCCTGCCGCACCAACACCGCGTTCCTGCCCATCGCCACCACGTAGTCGAGTCCCGGTTCCGCCTCCAGGAAATCGAAGACCTCCGGGGTCGCAAAGCCCCCGTCGAGCCGGACGAGAAACGACGTCCGCGGAAACGCCGCCCGCAGCATCGGCAGCAGCCGTCTCAGCAGGCCCAGGCTCCCGTCGGCCGCCACCGCATTGCCCGGCCGCAGCACCGCCGCGCACAGATACTGCTCCGTCTCGTCGTTGAAGGTCAGGAACGCGAGCAGCGGCAGATAACACCAGCCGCCGTAGTGTCCGTTGAAGAACGAAAGCTGTTGTGCGCCATGCGTCAGGTCGTCGGTCGGGTCCAGATCGATGGTGATGCGCCGCACCCGCCGCCCCAGCCGGCGCCGGTGCCGCTCGATGACGCTCGCCGCCAACTCCCGCGCCATGCGATAGAGCGCGCCGCGGCCCGGGCTGTTCTCGAACCGCGAGATCGTCGGTTGCGACGCCAGCGGCGCGCCGGCCACCGGGTCCCGTCCGAGCAGCAGCTTGTGAACGGGGTCGTCGGCCAGATCGTCGGCATCGTTGCCGTCGGGGTGGCCGCACGCGATGCCGAAGATCCGCTGCCCGACCAGTTCCGCGAGCGTGTGCCGAATCTTCTCCGGGTCGCGCCGGTCGGCGAGACAGCGGGCAAACGTCTTGACGAGGCCGTACACGCGCTCGGCCGCCTTGAGGAGAACGGCTCCGCCGTCGGAGCTGGCGTGCTCGCGGTCGAAGGTGGCGACGAGGGGCTTGTCGAACAGTTCCGGGAACAGGACAGTCTGTGGTATCGTGTCGGTCGTCACGCAGGGGCCTCCGTGGTGGTGAAAATGCCTGTTGCCACTGCGATTTTACCGCGCGGAGGCCCTTGTGTCTCTCCCGGATCGGCACCCCCGGTGAATAATCCAGGCTATAGGTACCGCCCCCACAGAAGGTATCGACAAGATACAACGTGATGCGGTCTATACGGGGATTAGATGCGAGCGTCTTGAGATAGAGCTGAACGTACTGTTCAATGACGTCCAGTTTCTTCAGTGAATGACGCCGAGAATAAGGTGCCGGCCCGTTCTGATTCCATGTAAAATTCTTGTTCTCCATGATGACTCCACTGGATCGGTGATTTCCCTGTTTGAATTCAGGCCAACCCTGAGCACCGATGCCCCATGTTTACCCCTTCCCGTCCGTCAGCAGGATACTGTCGATAACGCGCGACAAGCTGGATTCCGACGGCGTCCAGGCCTGCACCGAGCTCGTACAGAAACCATGACGGACTATTCGCCTTCCCGCGCCCTGACCAGACTGGCCACCTCTTCACGCGTGATCCTGCTTTTGCTCGGCAGGTTGCCATACACCCACGAGATACGCTGCTCCAGGAGCTCCTGTCTCGTCATCGACCGGCCGGCCACCCGCTTCAGCCGCTCGATCGCCGCTTCCTCCGTCGCTGACAGCTTCTTTGGTTTCGGCATCAGCATTGCGTTCCTCCTGCTGAACAGCGTACTTCCCGGCCGACCGAGCGGTCAAGCCGCGGCGGTCTCCTTCTCGCCGCTCGCTGACGCGCCCGCATTCACCGGGCTCCTTGCACGGCCGTTCCAACCCCGGTCACCCGCAGAATCGCCGCGATCCGCCGCGCCGTGTCGGTGAAGTGCTGCACTTCATCGGGGTGCAGCGGGCGTCCGAGGACGGGGCGCTCGCGGTAGGAGAGCCACTTCTTGAGCACCTGGTAGCCGCCGAGCCGGTACGACCAGACGGCGGCGGGGACGTTGGCCCAGAACGCGCGGCCGTTGAGGTGGACGTCGAACGTGGCGGTGCCGAGCGCGGGCAGGGCGTCGCCGAGGGCGGCGCGTTCGCCGGCCGTGAACGGACGTTCGACGGTGCGGCCCTGGCCCGGCATCACGGCGTCGCCGGCGCCGTGGTGTCCCCAGCCGGCGGTGAGCGCGAAGTCGTCGCCGGCCATGTTGCGGCCGTCGACGGTGGCGGGGCGGGCGACGGCGGCGATCTCCGGGCGGAGCGTTCCCGTGGTCACGCCGTCCACCGGGGCGTCGGGGTCGAGCAGCCGGGCGAGTTCGCGTCCCCGCGCCGCCGACTCGGCGAGCGCCGCCGCGCCCTCGGAGTCGCCGTCGGGCCAGCCCGGCAGCGGGATGCGCGGCCATTCCAGACCGAGCGCCCCGGCGTTGGCGGAGCGGTAGCCGTGGTCGTGCTGAACGGCGAGAACGTGAAAGAAGAGGTCCTCGGCTTCAACGCCAACACGTTGCAGATATCGCCGTGCGGCGCCGGACAAGTTCAAGCGATGCTCGCTACGCTTGTCGTCCGTTTCCATTATTCCGAACGTGTCGGCCGTGGATGCATCGTCTCGGAGCCATAGCGGGAACATCAACGCGCCGCGTTCGATCAGGTGCAGCGAACCCTGGTGCTCCGTAAAGCACGTTTGCGGTTCCGCCGCGTCTTTCCGAAGATGTTGCGCCCCGGACAACCAGAGGTTCCCTTCGAACACGTGCGGCCGATAGTCCGGACGCGGACGATCAACCAGGCCGTCCGCTTCCCAATAGAGCCAACGGTCGTCGAACGGCCGGTAGGCGAAGCGCACGAATCCGTCCTCGTTCGGGCCGCCGCGCGCAAGCAACGCTTCCCGCACCGCGCGGGCGTCGAACCGTGCCGTGGTCTGCATCGCGGCCGGATGGCGCCGGGCGATCTCCTCGTGGCTCAGCGCCGGATCGAAGTAGTCGGCGATGCGCGCCTTCAGCCGGTCGAGGTTGGTGTCGACGAGAAATCCGTCGCGGCTGGTCTTCACGCCCGGGAACGACACCGGAAACAGCTCGGGCAGCGCCGGCCAGTCGAACCACTCCCTGCTGACCGCGGTCGGCGCGAACGGCAGGCCGAGCGGCAGGATCGGCTCGACCAGATCGTAGAGGCCGCCCGGTTCGGTCTCCGCCGTCCGGGTCAGTTCCTCGCGCTTCCGCTGCCCCCACAGGTGCCGGAAGCCGACGCCGGCCGCCGGCGCGTGCTCCGCCTTCCGCACCAGCGTCGTGACGGCCGTGCCGACCTGGATGCCCACCGGATCGCCGCCGGTCGAGAAGATGCTCGGGTCCGGCGAGCCGTCGGGCGCCACCTTGCCGGTCTTGTACTTGTCGCCGTTCAGGCAGTCGACGCGGACGATGTCGAACGCCTCCAGATACCGCTCCCGCATGCCGGTGAACGACAGGCCGTCGAGCCACGAGTAGTTCGAGATGAAGCAGACGACGCCCTGCCCCGTCTTCTCGGCTATGCGCCGCTCCGCCATGCGGAAGAAGCGGACGTACAGGTCGTTGAGGCCCTGGCCTTCCGGCCGCCGGACCCGCCGGGTCGCGCGGTACGCTTCCGACAGCGCCCGCTCCTCGTCCACCGCCATGCCCGCGAAGCCGTTGTACGGCGGGTTGCCGAGGATGACGAGCACCGGCGTCTCCTGCTTCACCCGCTCGGCGCGGTCGCGCTCTTCCTCCAGTTCGGGGAACGGGAGCGGTTTCGCCGCGCGCGGCTCCCAGCCGGTCAGCGCGTTGGTGAGGAAGACGCCGGGCCGCTCGGCGCCGTCGCCGGCCAGCGGCGCGTCGAGGTCCTGCATCGTCAGACCGACCTGCAGATGCGCGACGACGAACGGCGCGGGCATGATCTCGAAGCCGAACACCCGTTCGGCCGCCGCCTGCTTCACCCGCGCGCCGGCGAGCGCGCCGAAGCCGCGGCCGCGGAGGTTGGCGGCGATGCGGCGCAGCACCTCGGCGAGGTAGGCGCCGGTGCCGCAGCAGGGGTCGAGCACGTAGACGTGCCCGGCGGCCAGGCCGTCGGCGACGCCGAGGTCGTCGCGCAGCGCCCGGTCCACGCGGGCCACCATGTAGCGGACGACCTCGGCCGGGGTGTACCAGACGCCGAGCTGCCTGCGCAGCGCCGGGTCGAACGCTTCGAGGAACGGCTCGTAGAAGTAGGGGACCGCCTCGCCCTCGCGGAAGCGGGCGAAGAACGCCGGCCGGTCCACCCGGTCGAGCGCCGCCGCGGTCCAGTCGAGCACCTCGACGAGGCCGAGCGGCTGCAGGCGGCCGGGGTCGGAGAGCTGCTGGAAGAGCGCCCGCAGGACCGGCGCGCGCAGATGCCAGACCGCCGTGCGCCAGTCGAACGGGCCGGCCGGCGGCGGCGCCGCGCGCGCCCACAGCACCCAGGCCGCGAAGACGCCGTAGAACAGCGTCTGCACCAGCGTCGAGCGGAAGAAGCGGGCGCCCTTCGCGCCCTCGAAGCGGACGCCGAGCGCCTCTTCCAGCGCGGCGCGCACCGCCGCCAGCGACGGCGCCTCGCCGGCCGCCTCCACCCGCGCCAGGGCGTCGCGCGCGTAGGAGGCGAGCAGCCACGCGAGGTCCTTCGGCTCGGCGAGCCGGGCGCGGTGCGACAGCGCGCGGCAGAGGTACTCGCCGAAGCCGGCGCCGACCTCCCGGGCGAACGCCCGCGGCGACTCCAGGCGCCGTCCGAACGCTTCGGAGTCCCCGGCGAGCCGGAAGGTTTCGAGCTTCGCCGGCCGGCCCGCCGCGTCTTCGCCCACCAGCACGAAGTCGCGCAGGTTGGTCGCCAGCACGAGGCGGTAGCGTTCCCGGTAGCGGCTCACCTGACCGCTTTCCGCCGTCAGCCAGGCGTCGCCGGCGGCGGACTTGACTTCGACCACGCCGCGCTCGGGCGTCTGGCCGGGGCGGGGCCGGCCCCGCTGCACCTGCCGCTTCGCGTAGAGGCCGAAGTCGGGATGGCCGGCGCCCTGATCGGCCAGCTCGGCGACGCAGAACACCTTCGGCCGGAGCAGGCCGCCGACGGCGTTCAACAGGTTGGCGAGCGGCGTGCAGTTCGACCGCTCGGCCGTCGCGCCGCCCGAGGCGCGAATCCAGTGCAGCCAGGTGAGGTAGTCCTCGACGGCCGCCGCAAGCCGGGTCGCGGTCGCCGTCATCGCCCGTCCGGCCGCCTCAGAACCCGACCTCCGCGCCGCCGTAGACGCTTCGGCCGAGCTCGGCGATCCGCCGCCCGGTGAACGGATTCCTCGAAGCGCCCACGATTCACCTGGACGACGGGTCCGCTGTCGTTGCGCGGATCAGGACATGGACGCTGGTCCAGGTCAGCAGCACGACAAAGGCGAGGACGATCAAGCCGTCATAGGACGCCAAGGCCAAGTCCTGCGGTCTTGAAGAGAGCGACGAGAAGATGTCGTCGAATTGATGTATCAGCAGACGACTACCCACCAACAACATCAGGAACCCCGCGCAGAATCCCAACCCGAGAGCGGCCTCGCTGCCCCGCAATTGCCACGCCACGAACGAGAAAATCGCGAACGACAGAATCAGGAGCGAATAGGCGCCGCTTTCAGGCAACGGTGCGCTCCTTGGAGAACATGCCCTTCATGCCGTCCAGGTGGCGCCCCAGCGCAGCTTGTCGGATGTGCTTTGGCGCCCTGGTGCAGTCGTAGCTCCGATACCTTCTTTCGAAAGACCCCCGAGGGTGCGCCGACACGTAACCCTTCGTGCCGTCGTCGATGATCTTGAAGTGGACGTCTCGTCTCGGCTGTGCCCGCTTGACGTGAACTCGAGGATTCCCTTCGAGATCCTGCGTGAAACGCGTTTGATCTTCGGAGCTGAAAAGGCAGAAAAGTCGCAACTGCTGGTTGGACTGCAACCGATCCTCGATCGCCTTGACGATTTCCGGCATGTTGTAGATGGACCCGCTGAAGTTGTCCCCGTCGTCGCAGATCCACATCTCGCGCCTGGCGTTGTTCAGCAACTTGACGAACATTTCCTTTGCAACGACATCGTCATTCATGTCCACCTTGAGGTTCAAGCCCAGCAACCCCCAGGTCCGCCATGCATAGAAGGCCGGTGCCGTCAGCGCCAAGATCCACGGCAACACGGTCATGTTCCCCTCCTGAATCGCGCGGATGACAAGCGTATTCGCTTCGAAAACATGGTGTCAACCGGGCCGGGACGCCTCCGGCGGGGCGGGTCGCCGTCATCGCGCGTCCGGCCGCCTCAGAATCCGACCTCCGCGCCGCCGTAGACGCTTCGGCCGAGCTCGGCGATCCGCCGCCCGGTGAACGGATTCCTCGAATTCAGGTGGTTGACGTGGTACCGGTCGGTCAGGTTCCGCACGCCGGCCCGCAGCGTCAACCCGCCGCGCATCTCCATCCCGAGCAGCAGGTCCACCGTCGTCCAGCCGGCCGTCGGCAGCTCGAGCCGCGCCGCCGCGACCCGTTCCTGGGTGGCGGTGCTCGTGACCGCCAGTTCGAGCCAGCGCGTCCGGGACGGATTGTGGACGTCCAGGGCGTACTGCTGCTCGAACGGCGGCACGCCGAACAGCGGCTCGTCGAACAGCAGGTCCTCGGCCCGCACCCAGGACCATCCGCCGCGCAGATCGATCCAGGGACCGGCGGCGGCGGCGGCCGTCAGATCGAAACCGGCGAAGCGGGCCGCGTCCGCCTGCACGTAGCGGAACACCTGCTCCGGACTGAGTGGGAGACGCTTCCGCAGGTTCGGATCCGGCGCGACCGTGACGTAGTCGTCGACGGTGCGCAGGAAGACGTCGAGCGCGAGCGTCGCCTCGGCGGCGCGTAGCGTCGTGCCGACGTTGTACTCCAGGCTCTTCTCCGGCACGAGCCCGGGATTGCCGACGAACTCCGCCGCCGTCTGGAACTTCACGGCCGGGAAGCGGTCGGCGTACCGCTCCAGGGCCGACGGATTGCGCACGGCCCGGCCCGCGCCGAGCGTGATCAGCCAGTTGCCGGTCAGCCGCAGGCTGGCGCTGGCGGCGGCGCTGGCGCTGGTGTTCGCCTGCGCGAACCGATCGCCGGAGACGAGCACGGCGCCGCCGTGGCCGGCCCCCGCCGCGCCGTGGCCGGCCGCCGCCTGACCGCCCGCCCCGTGACCCGCCGCCGCCGTCCCGTGACCGCCCGCCGCCGTCCCGTGACCGGCCCCCGCCTGACCGCCCGTCCCGTGACCGGCCGCCGTCCCGTGGCCGCCTGCCCCGTGACCTGTGTCCGGCGTCGGCGGCGTGCAGTGCGCCGTCACGCAGGGGAAACGCCCGGCCGGAGCGCGCAGCCCGTACGCGGGGTGCGCGTTGGCGGCGAAGAAGGAGGTGACCTGTCCCACCCGCGCCCCCTCCCGGTCCACCCGCACCGTCGCGCCGACGGTGCTCCGGCCGCGCGCGACGAGCACCTGCGAGTAGGCGCCGGCGTTGGTCAGCGTCGCGTCCGGCCAGACCGGATGCCGGTCGTGGTGGACGGCGCCGGTCTCGCGGTCGCTGACCGTCTGCCGGGCGTCCTGCCGCAGACGGTAGCCGTCGAACCCCAGCTTGTAGCGGACCGCTCCGGTCTCCAGGGCGGCGTGGAACCGGCCGCCGACGGTGTCCGACGACGCCGGCAGATCGACGCGGAGGGGGAAGGGGGGCGTCCGCATGGGGTTCCGCATCGCCGTCGGCTTGTCGTCGTTGTTCATCAGGTGGTCCTTGCGGTTCACGTAGGCCCGGCCTGCGATTTCCGTCAGCGCGCCCGCCGCCGGCGTGTGCGAGAACGCCAGCGCGTGCGACCGCGTGCTGAAGAACGTGGCGTCGAGGATGCGCCCCGGATAGTCGACGTCGTTCTGCTTCTGGTGGCCGCCGCTGTATTCGAGCAGCGTCCGGCCGCCCAGGCGCGCACCCGCGTCCCACCGCGTGTCGAACGACTCGTAGTCCCCCTGCACCACGTCGCCGTTGCCGTCGGCATGGTCGCTTCCCGTCCGGGTGTTGTGCTGGAACGCGAACCGGACGCGACCGGAGCTACCGAACAGGCTGGCGAATCCGTCGCTGGCGCCGCCGTTGCTCCCGTAGTTGTAGCCGGCCCGGCCGCCGAGCCGGAATTCGTCCCCGCCGAACGCCGGCTTGAACGTCTCGGCCTGGATCGCGCTGAGCGTGCCGGCGCCCCAGGTCAGCGCGTACGGCCCCCGCACCACGCGCAGCGACCGCAGCGCGTGCGGGCTGACGTGGCTCAGGGCCGAGTCCATGCGGGCGGGGCCCGCCGCGAACGTGCGGGTGCCGTCGACGAAGACGCCGATCTGCTCGGCGTACAGCCCGCGCACCGACGGATCGAGGTTGATCGCGCCGCGGCGCAGCGCGGTCACCCCCGCGTGGCCGCGCAGCGACTGCGCCAGATCCTGGGCCACCCGCCGCTCGATCGCCGCCGCCGGGATCGCGAGCTCCGTCGCCACCTCCGGCATCAGCGCCGTCACCCGCACCTCCTGCGAGAACGCACCGACCTCGAGCGTGACCGCCACGCCGTCCGCCCCGGCCGATCCGGCCGTGACCGGCTCCTCGCGCGGCGCGAACCCGAGCAGGCTCGCCGCGAGGAGGTAGTCTCCCGCCGGGACGTCGGCGATCGCGAATCCGCCGGCCCGGTCCGTCACCGTCGACGCCACGAACACCCGCTCGGCGGTCCGCAGGACGATGGTGGTGCCGGGCAGCGCCAGACCCTGCGCGTCCGTCACCGAACCGGTCACCGGCCCGGCGTCCTGCGCGCCGGTCGCCGGCCCGGCGTCCTGCGCGTGCAGACCCGCCGGTGCGGCCAGTCCGAGCGCCAGGACCGCCGCGCGGAGGCAACGCACCCCCGCGTGCATATTCTCATACACCTTCCACATTGTGATGCACCCCCACCCGCGGGCCGTCCGGTCCGTGGCGGCCCGCGGGCACGCGCCCGGGAGCGCCGCGGGCGGACGCCACCGCGCCGCTACGACACGAACGGAAGTGAAACCGTGGGCGGAACCGGCGCTCAGGCGCGCGGCGGCGGGGCGGGGGGGACGCCGGCGAGCGAGGTCGCGGCGTAGCGGGCTTCGGTGACGCGCCCGCCGCGCTCCGGGCCGGCCGTCCACCCGCAGGCGTCCGGGGTGAACCCGGTGAGGCCGAGCAGCCCGACGAGCGCGTCGTCGAGGGAACCGCAGCCGGCGATGCGCGGCTGCTGCGGCGCCGCGTCCGTCTCTTCGGCGCCGCCGCGCATCGGACACGACGCCCCGTGCTCGCCCCCGGCGCAGCAGGCGGGCGCGGCGGTCCCCTCGGCGGCCATCACCGCCCGGCAGCAGAGCGCGGCCGGCAGCAGGGCCAGGGCGGCGAGCTTCCACGCGACGATGGCGGCGGCCAAGCCGCTACGGAGCGTGCGAACCGAGCGCATGGGAGTTTCCGGGAAACGTCGGCCGATCATAACCCGTCCCGGAACCGGCCGGCCGGCTGATCGAAGATTCCGCGTCGCATGACGGCTTCGACGACGCCCGTTACGACCGTCATCAGGCCCGTTCGGAGATCAGCCGGGAGATCTCATCCGGTTCGACGGCGGCGGCCAGGTACTGCCACTGCCCGTCGTCGTGGCGCAGATCCGGAGACTGGTGGACGACGAGGGCGTGCGGCGCGTCGAAGACGACTGCGAACCCGTCCGGGCGGGACACCACCCTGCCGCTGGCGGCCAGTTCGCCCTCGTCGGTGGGCACGAGGGTCAGCGCGCGGGCCAGGGTGCGCGCGGCGCTCTCCCGCGCCGCCTGGCTGGTGGTGCGGCGGAGGTCCGTGGCGGCGCGCTCGATCAGCTGGCCGAGCTCGTCAAGTCCCGAAACAGCGCCCATGCGCAGAGTCCGTTGGCCAAGAACTGCGGCACGGCGAAGAGCAGCAAGCGTGCGTCGCCGGCCGACAGCCAGGACAGGATGGCGCCCAGCGTGAGCGCCCCGAAAAACAGGGTGAGCACGCTGGCGACATAGAGACATACCCCCCGCCAGAAGTTCTCCATCCGCCGAATCATACCCCGGCGCGCCAGCGCCCCAGGATCCGTTCGTAGAGCGCCGACGTGGGCATCGGCGCGGCCACCCGCCGGGCGTCCGGCAGGTCTTCCCAGGCGTCGCGGGCGGCGTCTACGTCGCCGACGTGCACCGGGAGCAGCGCGGCGCCCGCCTGGCAAGGCGCAGGGAGGCCCGCCGCGCGGACCGGCGGGGCGCGCCCCCGGACCTCGTGGTGCGAGGTTCGACGGCGCAGCGGCAGTGCCATAATGACGCCGTGCGCCGCTTCAACACCGAGGGGCCGGTGCGCCCGGACGAGCACTACGCGATTCCGCCGCTGCGCCGGCTGGACCTGGCGGAACTGCCGGGGCTGATCCGCGACAAGCGCTACTTCGTCCTGCACGCGCCGCGGCAAACCGGCAAGACGTCGGCGCTCATCGCCCTGCGCGAGCTCCTGAACCGCGGCGAGGCGGGGGACTTCCGTTGCGTTCACGTCAACGTGGAAGTGGCGCAGGTGGCCCGCGACGACACCGCGTCCGGCATGCGCGCCATCCTGAGCATGCTGGCGAGCCGGGCGCTGCTGGCGGGCGACGACTATCTCGACGACGTCTGGCCGGACGCGCTGGCCAAGGTCGGCCCCCACGACGCCCTGCGGCACGTGCTGATGCGCTGGTGCCTGGCGAATCCCGTGCCGCTGGTGCTGTTGGTGGACGAGATCGATTCGCTCGTCGGCGACACGCTGCTGTCGGTGCTGCGCCAGTTGCGCGCCGGCTACGAACAGCGCCCGGAGGGCTTTCCCGCGAGCGTCGTGCTGTGCGGCGTGCGCGACGTCCGCGACTGCCGCATCCGCTCGAGCGCGGGCGAGATGATCGCCGGCGGCAGCCCGTTCAACGTCGCCGCCAGGTCCCTGCGTCTCGGCGGCTTCACCGAGGCCGAGACGCGTGCCCTGATGGCCCAGCACACCGAGGAGACCGGCCAGCGCTTCTCGGCGGCGGCGCAGCAGGCGGTGTGGACGCAGACCCGGGGCCAGCCGTGGCTGGTGAACGCGCTGTGCGCCGGGGCCTGCTTCGACGACGAGGCCGGGCGGGACCGCTCGCGTACGGTGGAAGAGGACGACATCTTCAAGGCGCGGGAAGCGCTCGTCCTTGCGCGCCGGACGCACCTGGATCAGTTGGCGCACAAGCTGGAGGAGGAGCGGGTGCGGCGGGTGATCGGGCCGCTCCTGAGCGGCGGCGAGGCGCAATACCAGGTTCGCGACCTCGAGTACGTGCGCGATCTGGGCCTCGTCGACGACAGCCGGCCGCCCCGCATGGCGAACCCGATCTACCAGGAAGTGGTGCCGCGCGAACTGGGTTGCGTCCTGCAAAGCAGTCTGCGCCAGGACACGTCGTGGTACGTGGACGGAGAGGGCGGGCTGGACCTGGCCGGGCTGCTGACGGCGTTCCGCACGTTCTTCGGCGAGCACGCCGAACACTGGCTGGGGCGCTTCGAGGGCTACCGGGAGGCCGGCCCGCAGCTCGTCCTGCAGGCGTACCTGCAGCGGATCGTGAACGGCGGCGGACGCATCGAGCGCGAGTACGGCCTGGGACGCGGCGCCACCGACCTGCTGGTGCTGTGGCCGCGCAAGCGGGGGCAGCCGTCGGACTTGTGGGAGCGGTTCGTGATCGAGTGCAAGGTGCTGCGCGATTCGGACCGCAGGAGCCTGGAGGGAACGGTGGAGCGCGGCGTGGAGCAGACGTTGCGCTACATGGCCCGCTGCCGCGCCGGGGAGGGGCACTTGGTGGTCTTCGATCGCCGGGCCGCTGCCGGCGGCGAGGTCGGCCGCCGGGCCGAACCCGCCGCGCACCGGCGGGACGGCCGCACGGTGGTCGTCTGGACGCTGTAGGACGCGGCCGGGGACGACGCCCGTTCGCGTCGCCGGTCGGCTTGCCGATCGGTACGACCCCTCGGCCGACGTCGCCGGCAGTACGGCGGTCGCGTTCGGTTCCAGGTGATTCCTGAAGATGCAGCCGGAAGCTCGGCCGACGCCGCCGGCAGCACGGCGGTCGCGTTCGACGCGCGGGGGACGATCGTCCCGGCCGTCGCGTGCTTTCCGTGCGCTACGGTGCCGCGCCGGAGGACCCCGCCGCCGCCTCCGCCATGGCGGCCAGGGAGAAGAACACGAAGTCGGTGGGCGGCAGGGGAGCCACTCGTCCCGGCCGTCGCGTGCTTTCCGTGCGCTACGGTGCCGCGCCGGAGGACCCCGCCGCCGCCTCCGCCATGGCGGCCAGGGAGAAGAACACGAAGTCGGTGGGCGGCAGGGGCTCCACCCGCTCCGTCGCGCCCCAGCCGCCGCCCGCCGACAGCCGCTGCCGGTCGATCCAGGCGTTGGCCAGGCCGAACCGGTTCGCCGGGGCGTGGTCGTGGCGCAGGCTCTGCGCGGTGTGCAGGACGTCGGACCGCTCCAGGCCCAGGTCGGACTTCAGGTGGGCGAGGAGGTACTCGAAGTTGGCGTCGGCCGGCTTGTAGGAGCCGACGTCTTCGGCGGTGTAGACGGCGTCGAATGCGACTCCGAGCTTGCGGTTGGAGGCGGCGATGCCCGCGCGGTCGACGTTCGACAGGATGACCAGCCGGTAGCGGCGCTTCAGCGCGCGCAACGCGTCGGCGGTGTCCGGGAACGCCGGCCACCAGGGCACGGACGCGCCGAACGCCTCGTCGAGCGCGGCGTCCGTCCGCATGCCGAGGCTCTCGGCCATGCCCCGGTGCACGCGGGCCAGCAGCGCGGGATAGCGCAGGCCGGGCGTCGCCCGCTGCTGCCGGCTCTCGCACCGCGCGAAGGCCCGCAACGCGGCGTCGCGGGTGACGCCGGCATCGGCGTTGCGCAGGATCAGCGGCTGCAGCGCGTCCCAGATCCCGGTCTCCCAGTCGATCAGGGTGCCGTAGCAGTCGAACGTCAGAACGCGGAAGTCGGTCAGTCGGGGCATCGCGACGCCGTCAGCGCATACGAGAGGGCGAAGGCCGCCGGCATCAGAACGCGGAAGTCGGCCGGTCGGGGCATCGCGACGGGGGGCCGGAATCCCGTTGTTCCACCTGAACCCGGCGGCGGCGGCGGCGGCGGCCGGGCCGGGCACGGCGCACAGTGTAACGCGAGGCGCGGGGAGGATCGGCGTCGCCGGCGTCGTCCGGGCGCGGCGATCCGGGAAGGGAAGGGGCCGGCCCGGGGCGGCGGGCGGGTCTCCGGAGTGGGTTCCCGGTGCGTTGCTGTATGATGGCGCAGGAAAACGCAACGTCCGCTTGCCGGAGCCGCCTGACGGGGCCTCGCAAATCTGACGCGAACCCCTGCGGCGCGTCGCGGCCGGCGGACACGGAACGGCACGTCAAGGACGACGACGGAGGGGAAGACGGAACATGGCCGACAAGGGAACGAACGTGATACTCGGAGGCCTGACCTCCGAACGCCTCGAGCGCAATCAGCAGATCTACGCCGACGTGGTGGCCAAGTACTACGGCGACCCCGACTTCAAGGCGTCGGTGGACGCGGATCCGACCGCGGTGCTCAAGGCCGAGGGGCTCGAGATTCCGGAAGGCGCCACCGTCAGGCTGCTGTTCAACACCGAGAAGCTGCTCCACATCGTGCTGCCGACGGTCGACGAATAGTCGGATCAGTCCAACGGGGGCGGGAGGCGGAGACGGTCTCCGCATCGCGCCCCGCCGGCCGGTTCCGGTGGGACGGGAACGTCCGGGCCGCCCAGCGGGCGGAGACGGTCTCCGCATCGCGCCCCGCCGGCCGGCCGGTGGCTGGTGCGTGGCGTCACGCGCGGCCCGGGGGGCGGGTGGGGCGCCCGCCGGGGAAACCAGGGACGTCATCCCGGCACGACACCGGTGGCGGGAGGGCGCACGCCGCCGGTCGCCCTCCCATCTCCTTCAGGGCGGCCGGGACACGACACTTTCGGGTGGCGGGTGGGCGCCGCCGCCGCGCTCAAGGCCTTTCAGTCGCGCCTCGTTCAGGTCGAGGCACGACACCTTCGGGTGGCGGGTGGCCCCTGGCCGGGGAAACCGTACAGGGCTCGCAACCGTAGCAGCGCGCCCGCCGTCACGAGGCGCGGCTGCCGGAGGCGCGGGGCCTGCAGATCGAACGGTCGAAGCTCGAATGCTGCGCCCGCCGTCACGAGGCGTGGCTGCCGGAGGCGCGGGGCCCCACGGCGACACCAACTCGGGCGGCACCCGGTCCTCGTGCCGTCACGAGGCGCGGCTGCCGGGGGCGAGGGGCCGGACGCCCGGAATCGCGCGGGCCTCTGCGCCGGGGGCGCGGGGGCGGCCGCCCAGGATCACGTCGCCGACCGAACCTTCCACCGTCGGGTCGAGGCCGGTGGCGCGGGCGAACAGCGCCGAGTCGCCGCTGCCCAGACCGCAGGGGGAGAGTCCGAGCTCGGTCGCCGCCAGGTACAGGGTCTGGTACAGCACCCCGGTGTTGCGGAGCGTGGTGGCGTAGCAGATCGACTTGTACTTCCAGGTCACCCGGGCGAAACGCGCGGCGATGACCAGCACGATCTGCGGCTCGGCCTGGTTGGCGCTGGCCACGTGCGCATCCGCGAAGAACTGCTCGACGTCCGGCGTGCGGTCCGCGATCCGCACCAGCGCGTGCCCGGCCGCGTCGTAGTGGTACAGGCCCGGCTCCAGGCCGTCGCAGCGGTCGACGACCGGATAGATCTCCAGCTCGTAGCTCGCCCCGCCGTTCGGATAGGGGCGGCGCGTGAGCTCGAACGGGGCGGTCCGGCCGGCGGCGTTGCGCACCTCGACGACCGCGGAGGCCCGGATGCGGGCCGCGCGGTCGAGCAGCGCCCCCAGATCGTCCCGCGATATCGGGTGCGCCTCGTCGTAGTACCGCTCGGACCGGCGCCGTTCGAGCACCGCCGCGAACGACTCCCCGCCGGCGGGGGCGCGGGCGAGGGGGATCGGCGTCCCGGGCCACGGCGGGCGCGTCGCCGGCAGCGGCTCGATCGCGCCGATGAACGAGAACCCGGCGCCGAGCGGGTCGCGGTGCCAGCCGTCGCGGCTGTGGGTGTGGAACAGCAGATCGTGGAACTCCCACTGCGCCAGCGCGTCGCGCCGCGCGGCGTCCGGCCCCGGTTCCGCCTCCGTCCCGGGGGGCTGGACGCCGGCAGGCGGCGCCGCCGATCCCGCGCCGGTGGGCGGCCGCCGCGTTTCCAGGAACCCCGCGGCGGCGAGCGCGCGGCGGACGATCGGGGCGTCGAGCGCCGCGAGGCGGTCGAACCGGAAGCGCGCTCCCACGAGCGGCGACTCGAGGAGCCACGCGCCGCCGTCGCGCCGGATGCAGGCGAAGCGGTCGAGTGACGCCTCCGGCGCGGCCGGGGCCAGCGCGGGCGTGAACGACGGCCGTTGCGGCACGATGACCGCGGGCTCGTCCGCCGCGTCGGCCAGCGGGAATTCGACGAACCCCGCCCGGCACAGCCGCTGCAGCCAGACGAGGTAGAAGGCGGCGCGCGCGCCGCCGCCGGCGGCGACGACCGCGTCGCGCAGCGCGGCGAGCGGCGCGCCGGCGGCGAACCGCGCGTTGGCCGCCTCGAAATCCGGCGCATGCCGGCCGAGGATCGCCGGCTCCGGCAGGTCCGGACCCTCGGCGACGAACGAGGCGCCGTCGGCGGACCGCCCGAGGGTCCATCCGGAACGGAGGCGCACGCGGATCGCCGGCTCCCGCACGAGGTCGAGGAAGGTCATGCCGTCCGTCAGATGAAGACCGCCACCGGGTTGAGGTCGGCCTCCGCGGTGGGGGTCTCGCGCCATCCCATCCGGACCGGCACGTCGTACAGCCGCCCCGGCCCGAAGCGCGGCCAGAAGTGCCGCAGTCCCGGCACCAGGGTCTTGGTCACCGGCAAGCCGACGTCCGGCCGGGTCTGGTCGAGCACGAGGAACTCCAGCCCCAGGCCCTCGACCCGCGCGCGGCACAGCTCCACGTCGTCCCGCAGGTCCGCCGTCGCCGGAACCGGGTAGTCCGCCGCGCCGCGCCGCGCCGCGCCGCCGGCCGGCGCCAGCCAGCGGTGGTCGGCGAGCCGGGCGTTCCGCCACCACCGGAGACTCTCCGGGTCGTCGAAGAGGTACCCGCGGCCGTCGCCGTCCACGTCCCGGACCGCCGGCAGCGACTGGTTCAGCTCGGTCACCGCCCGCAGCGCCGCGATGCGCGGGTCCAGGTGGGCGCCGGCCGCGAACAGGATGTCCTCTGCCTCCTTGTCGGTGCGCCGCGAGACGGAGACGAAGACCGGGATGCCGAGGTCGTTGGTGACGTCCAGCACCCACATTTCGCGGCGGACCGCGGCGTAGTAGTCGCGCGCGCCGGACAGCCAGGCGTCGCCGAAGCTGTCCAGGTCCACCTCGGGGAGCGCGATCCGGTTGTACCACCAGCAGGCGAACGCGTCGCGCTCGGCCAGCTCGAAGAACCCCTGCAGAATCGCTTCCTCGCGCGTGTTGCCGGCCGCGCAGCCGTTCGAGTCGGGTCCGCAGTAGATGGTGCTCCCTTTCTCGATCGGCGCGCCGTAGTAGAGCATGAGGGTGGGCAGGTACCGGCGGCGGTTTGCGGTGAGCGACCAGACCGGCGTCCAGTCCATCTCCGCCGCCGGGTCGAAGCGCGCCGGCACGCGGTTGAAGCGCTCCTTGCGCGCGTTGATCTCCTGCGCGCGGTCGTACTGCGCTTCGCTGTAGCGCATGACGTCGTTGGGGTGGATCGCCTCCCCGTCGGCGAAGTCCTCGAAGCGCGCGCGGCGGCGGACCTCGTCGCCGTGGTAGACGCCGGAGTAGCGTTCGATCGCCTCGCAGAGCGCGCTCGCCTCCGCCTGCTCCGGCGTGGCGCCCTTGCCCGAGCTCTTGCTCCGCAGGCTGTTGCGCAACAGGAGCAGCGAATCGGTCCGCAACCCCAGGTTGCTCCCCGCCCACCAGACGTGCAGCCAGGAATCGGCCGGGTCGGTGACGCGCTGCAACCCCGTCACCACCCCGCTGACCGGGCTGACCAGATGCCGGTACCGGCGCACCGTCTCGGCCGGCGGCACCGACCGCTGCCCGCCGCTGCCGAAGACCGGCTTGGGGCTCGGCCCGAGCCGCACCGGGGCGTCCGGCCGGTCGGGGCGGTGGAGCGCGGGGTCGCCGCAGACCCGGCACTGCGGCCGGCGCATGACCGGGTGGCGGTCGACGCCCGGCCCGTGGCAGTCGACCGCAATCGCATGGCGGTGCAGCGGGGCCTGCTCGCCGAGGACCACCCAGCGGGCGATTTCGGCCGCCGCCAGACCCATCGCCGCGTTCGAGAAGGGTGGCAGGACGGCGCGCGGCAGGATCGCGGCGTCGTCGCCGGCGGTGGAGCGCAGGAAGGTCTCGACCTCGCCGTTGGCGCGCAGGCGGTGCGCCAGGCATTCCCAGCAGGGCGCGCCCTCTTCCCCCGGCCGGAAGACCGGCCCGAAGAGCGGCCAGAGGCCGTGCGGCCGGACCAGCACCCACGGGACGCCGGAGGCGCGGTGGCGCCGGTTGGCGGCGGCGTGCTCCGGGTCCAGGTAGTGGGAGGTGGCGGCCACCGCGAGGGTCGGTTCGCCGGCCGTGACGGTCAGCCGCGCCGCCTCGAGCGCCGCGCCGAGGCGGCCGTCGCCGTCCCCGGCCACCGCGACCCGGGCCGCGCCCAGCCGTTCTTCCGCCGCGCGGGGCGAGACCCCCGCCGCGCTCCAGAACGCGGCGGCGGCGCGCGGCATGGCGAACTCGGCCGAGACGACGTGGCCTTTCGAGACGAGGGAGACGAGCGCGGTCTGCACCTCGATCCGCCCGTGGCGGCCGGCCAGCGCGGCGGCGATCTGGTGGCGCGAGCGGACGCCGTCGACGAGCGGCAGCAGGTCGACGTACCGCCGCCCGTACAGCGCCGTGCTGCCGGTCTCGGAAACCAGCAGCACCGCCTCTTCGCCGACCGGGCGCACCTCCAGGTGCGGGGCCAGCAGCGGGGTCTCGACGAGGCCGCGGTCGGCGGCGGTGGTGTGGGTCAACGTCCGGGCCGGAACGTCCGCGGGGTCGGTCGCGGCCGGCGGCCGCGGGGCGGCCGGCCGGCCGGTGTCGAACCGTTCCACGACCTGCCCGCGGCCCGTCCGAATGCGCGCTGCCGCGGGCGGGAAGCGGCCGGGGGGCGGTCACGCGCAGGACGCGCGCCGCCTCCCGGCCGGAGACGGCATCAACTGAAGCTCATGATGCAACTGATGATGCACGACGCGGTCTTGGGGCCGGTGCTGCCGCCGGAGACCGCCACGAGGTCCTCGTCCACCAGAACCGCGTTCGGGTCGGGAGGCATGACGACGTTGAAGGTCGCCTCCGTGTTCGAGATGATCCGCACGTCCTGGCCGGCCGGCACCGGGATGCCGTGCTCGGACAGCACGGTGTGCGGTTCCGTCTCCGCCCGTGCCTGCAGATCCGGACTTCCCTGGTACTTCCGGGTGAAGTCGACGAAATGCTGCAGATCGCCGGACGCCACGAGGTTTTCAAGAGTGCTCATCGTCGCTGACCTCCTTGGAAACGGAATGATGCAGTATATCTCCCGCCGCGGGCCGGGCGATCCGGCCGTCGGCGCGGCGGCAGGACGCTCCGGCAACGGCGGCTTCGGCGATCCGCCGGGCGGCCCCCGGCGGATCGCCGACCCTGTACGGGAAACCGTCCCCGCCGAACGCCCCGCCCGGCCGCGTCAACTCATGGTCGAAATGGTGCTGATCAGACAGAACGAGCACTTGGGGCCGAAGCCGATGCCACCGGCGACCGTTGCGAGGTCCTCGTCCGCCAGGACCTCGTTCGGGTCGGGAGGCATGATGAGGTTGAAGGTTTCCGCCGTGTTCGCGACGATCCGCACGTCGCGGTCCGGCGGCATGCTGATGCCGTGCTCGGACAGCACGGCGCGGCCGTCCGCCTCCGCCCGTGCGCGCAGTTCCGGACTTTCCTGGCACTTCCGGGTGAAGTCGACGAACGGCGCCATCTCGGCGGACTTCGCGAGGGTGTTGAAGTTGCTCATCATTGTCGGTCTCCTGGGAGCGTGGGTGGTGCGGCCACGGCCGCGGGCGGCGGTCACGCGCAGGACGCGCGCCGGACGGCGTCAACTGAAGGTCGAAATGTGGTGCGGCCACGGCTGCGTGCGGCGGTCACGCCGGGCGGCGGTCACGCGCAGGACGCGCGCCGCCCCCCGGCCGGACGGCGTCAACTGAAGGTCGAAATGGTGCTGATCAGGCAGAACGAGCTCTTGGCCTGGGTGCCGCTGATGCCTCCGGCGACCGTTGCGAGGTCCTCGTCCGCCAGGACCTCGTTCGGGTCGGGAGGCATGATGAGGTTGAAGGTTTCCGCCGTCTGCGCGACGATCCGCACGTCGCGGTCCGGCGGCATGCAGATGCCGTGCTCGGACAGCACGGCGCGGGGGTCCGCCTCCGCCCGCGCGCGCAGTTCCGGACTTTCCTGGCACTTCCGGGTGAAGTCGACGAACGGCGCCATCGCGCCGGACTCCGCGAGGGTGTTGAAGTTGCTCATCATTGCCGGCCTCCTGGGAACGTGGGTGGTCGAACACGGCCGCGGGCGGCGGTCACGCGCAGGACGCGCGCCGCCCCCCCGGCCGGACGGCGTCAACTGTAGCAAAGGACGCAGCTGATTATGGTGGACGCGGACTTGTTGGCTCTGCTGTCGGTGGAGAAGCCGCCGGCGACCGCGGCGAGGTCCTCTTCCGCCAGGGCGACGTTCGGGTCGGGAGGCATGACGACGTGGAAGGTCTCCGCCGTGTTCGCGGCGATCCGCACGTCGCGCCCGGGCGGCATGCGGATGCCGTGCTCGGACAGCACGGCGCGGGGTTCCGTCTCCGCCCGTGCGCGCAGTTCCGGACTTTCCTGGTACTTCCGAAAGAACTGCGCCATCTCGTCGGACTTCACGAAGGCGCTGACGTCGTTCTTCATCGCTGGCCTCCTTGTGTGGTGAAGCGGATGAGGCAGTATATTCCCCGCCGCGGGCCGGGCGATCCGGCCGTCGGCGCGGCGGCAGGACGCTTCGGTAGCGGCGGCGGCGGACGAATCGTCGGCGCTTCGCCGGGGCCGCCCGGCGACGTCGCGGACCCTGTACGGGAAACCGCCCCCGCCCGGGCGGGATTCGGCCCCGTCCGGCGGGGGCCGTCCGCCGGGGTGTCCGGTCGCCGCGGATGCGCGCGGAAACCGCCCGGCTGCCGCTCTCACGGCCGGGGGTCATGCCGTTTCTTCCGCGTCGGCGAAGGCGCAGACCGGCTCGATCAGCACGCCCCGGCGCCAGAGCGCGGTCACGTCCCTGCGCAGGAAGCGGGACTCGATCCCCGGCCGGCGGGCGAAGTCCCGCACCACGTCGTCCACCCGCGCCCCGCCGCGGAAGGCGCCGGCGAGGGCCGGCAGGTGGCCCAGGTCGCGGCCCGACCGGAACGTCACCCCGTACCCGTGCCCGTGCCCGGACGCGCGGATCCGGCCGGGACTCTCCCGGAGCGGCGCCACCGCCACTCCGCGCTGGAGCGCGAGCCGCGCCGGCGGGTCCGGCGTCATGTGGCGGGAGACCAGGCGGTCGATCGCGCGCGCGAAGTCCCCGCCGTTCCCGAAGCGTTCCTCGCCGAAGACGACGTAGCCGTCCGGCCAGCGGTCGGAACAGGGTTCGGGCGAAATCAGGCGCACCCGGCCCACGACCGGCTCGATCAGGAACCCGGACACCGAGGCCACCGTCCGGTGCGCGAAGTTCTCGGGGTCGAGCCCCGACAGGCGCAGCTTGTTCCGTTCGTGCGCCGCCAGCTCCGGCCGCCGCCGGGCCGCCGTGCGGGCATGCCCGACCTCCGCCAGCGCCAGGATCGATTCGCGGTTCGCCGGGGCGACCTCCACGTCGGCGAGCTCCCCGGCGGAGAACTCCTCGTGGATCTGCTCCAGCCGCCGCCGGGTGACCACCGAGAAGCGCACCACGGAGTACGGGTAGTCGCGGGGCCGCGCCGCCGCCAGCAGGCGCCGGGTGCGGGCGGGGTCGGCGACCGCCGCCGCCGTCGTCGTGCTCGGATACCGTCCCAGGAGCCGCCGGAAGACCTCCGCGTACGCCTCGTAGTCCGGATGGTCCAGCGGATCGGTGGCCCAGTACAGAATGCCCCGCACCGCGCTCGCGCCGAACGGCCCCCGGAGCGCGTCCAGCATCCGTTCCCAGGCCGCCAGATCCGTCGGCAGCACCCCGCTCAGCGGCTGCGCGGAGACGCCGCAGAACCAGCAGCGGTGGGAACAGCCCCGGGTCAGCTCGACGGCGAACGGCAGGTGCGGGTTCACCGCGGCGCCGTCCGCGCCCTGCGCGAAGGCGAACCGCGTGCGTTGCCGCGCCCGCCACGACCGATAGGCCTCGCAGGCCCCGCCGTCGTCGGCGAAGAAGTCCGCGTAGGCCTGCACGCGCTGGTTGATGAGACTCCAGGCGCGGGCCTCCGGGGTCCGTTCGTCGGGCCGCGCGCCGGGGCGCCACACGAAGGCGAGGGCCTCGGGGGCGAGGTCGAGGCCCAGGGCGCCGACGGCCGCGCCGGGGTCCTCGCGCAGGGCGGCGCGGAAGCGGTCGTCCCCCGTCCAGCGTTCGCGGAAACGCTTCACCTGCGCGAGGATCCGCCCGCCGCCGTCCGGCGTCCCGCCGCTCATGGTCCGAGGTCCCGCTTCCATCGCCCCCGCGGGCGGGAAGCGGCCGGGCGGCGGTCACGCGCAGGGCGCGCCGCCTCCCGGCCGGAGGGCGTCAACTGAAGCACAAGGCGCAACTGACCAGGGTGGACGCGCACTTGCTGAGCGGGTTGGTGCCGCCGGCGACCGCGGCAAGGTCCTCATCCGCCAGGGCGCTGTTCGGGTCGGGCGGCATGACGAGGTTGAAGGTCTCCGCCGTGTTCGCGACGATCCGCACGTCGTGCTCCGGCGGCATGTGGATGCCGTGCTCGGACAGCACGGCGCGGGGCTCGGTCTCGGCCCGTGCGCGCAGTTCCGGATTTTCCTGGTACTTCCGGGTGAAGTTGGAGAACTGCGCCATCTCGTCGGACTGCACGAGTGCGTCAAGGTCGTTCATCGCCAGCCTCCTCGGTGAGCGGATGACGCAGTATACCCCCGCCGCGGGCCGGCCGATCCGGCCGCGGGCGCGACGGCAGGACGCTCCGGCAGCGGCGGTGACGGACGAATCTCCCGGCGCTCGGGCCGGGCCGCCCGGCGACGTCGGGACCCTGTACGGAAGCCGCGTCCGGAGCTGGCGGAGCACGAACGGGACAAGCTGCGCCGGGCGGGGGCCGACCCCGGGCAGGTCGCGCACCGCACCATCGCCTGCGTCTCCGGGTTCCTGATCGAGCCGGCCGCGGGCCGGGTGCGCCTGATCTCCCCCGAGCCCTGCTCCGACCGCTGGCCGGACGGCTACGTCGTCTTCGGCGAGGAGCGGTACGAGGACGCCGGCGGGTTCGCCCGCGCCATCGGCCGGCTGGCCGCCCGCCACGTGACGCCGGATCCGCCGGCGCGGCTCGCGCTCCAGCGCGGGGTGACGGTCGCGGCGGACGGCGCGAGTCCCCGCGCGGCCCGCGCCGCCGGAGGCGGCCACGCGGTGACGTTCCGGGCGCCGCGCGGGCGGCGGTCACGCGCAGGGCGCGCCGCCTCCCGGCCGGAGGGCGTCAACTGAAGCACAAGGCGCAACTGATCAGGGTGGACGCGCACTTGCTGAACGGGCGGGTGCCGCCGGCGACCGCGGCAAGGTCCTCTTCCGCCAGGGCGCTGTTCGGATCGGGCGGCATGACGAGGTTGAAGGTCTCCGCCGTGTTCGCGACGATCCGCACGTCGTGTTCCGGCGACATGTGGATGCCGTGCTCGGACAGCACGGCGCGGGGCTCGGTCTCGGCCCGTGCGCGCAGTTCCGGATTTTCCTGGTACTTCCGGGTGAAGTTGGAGAACTGCGCCATCTCGTCGGACTGCACGAGTGCGTCAAGGTCGTTCATCGCCAGCCTCCTCGGTGAGCGGATGACGCAGTATACCCCCCGCCGCGGGCCGGCCGATCCGGCCGCGGGCGCGACGGCAGGACGCTCCGGCAGCGGCGGTGACGGGCGAATCTCCCGGCGCTCGGGCCGGGGCCGCCCGGCGGCGTCGGGACCCTGTACGGAAGCCACCTCCCGCCGGACGCCCCGCCCGGCCCGGTCGAGCCGGCGCGCGCGAGTCGGACGGGCACGTACGGAGCCGCCCCCGCCGAACGCCCTGCCCGGCGGGATTCGACCCCGGACGACGGGGCCGTCCGCCGTCGGTCGACGGGGCGAGCAGGTGCGCGCAGGTGCCCGGCGGGGTCCGACCCCGGACGGCGGGGTCCGTCCGCCGGGGGTCCGGCCGCCGCGGCTGCGCGGAGACCGCCCGGCTGCCGCTCACGGCCGGGGGCCGGCCGTCTCTTGCGCGTCGGCGAGGGCGCAGACCGGCTCGATCAGCACGCCCTGGCGCCAGAGCGAGGCCATGTCCAGGCGGACGAGGCGGGGCGCGACGCCGAATCGGCCGGCGACCGCCCCCACCGCGTCCTCCACGCCGGCGCCGCCGCGGAAGGCGTCGGCGAGGGCCGGCAGGTGGCCGAGGCCGCGCGGCGCCCGGAACGTCACCGCGTGGCCGCCGCCGGCGGCGCGGGCCGCGCGGGGACTCGCGCCGTCCGCCGCGACCGTCACCCCGCGCTGGAGCGCGAGCCGCGCCGGCGGATCCGGCGTCACGTGGCGGGCGGCCAGCCGGCCGACGGCGCGGGCGAACCCGCCGGCGTCCTCGTACCGCTCCTCGCCGAAGACGACGTAGCCGTCCGGCCAGCGGTCGGAGCAGGGCTCGGGGGAGATCAGGCGCACCCGGCCCACGGCCGGCTCGATCAGGAACCCGGAGACGCAGGCGATGGTGCGGTGCGTGACCTGCCCGGGGTCGGCCCCCGCCCGGCGCAACTTGTCCCGTTCGTGCTCCGCCAGCTCCGGACGCCGCCGCGCCGCCTCGCGGGCGTGCCCCGTCTCGGCGAGCGCCAGCACCGATTCGCGGTTCAGCGCGACCAGGTCGACGTCGGCGAGCTCCTCGGCGGAGAACTCCGCGTGGATCTGCTCCAGCCGCCGCCGGGTGACCGCCGAGAAGCGCACCACGGGGTACGGGTAGTCGCGGGACCGGGCCAGCGCCAGCAGGCGCCGGGTGCGGGCGGGGTCGGCGAGCGGCGCCGCCGTCGTCGTGTTCGGAAACCGCCCCAGCAGCCGCCGGAAGGCCTCCGCGTGCGCCTCGTAGTCCGGATGGTCCAGCGGATCGGTGGCCCAGTACAGCACCCCCCGCGCCGCGCGCGCCCCGAACAGGTCGCCGAGCGCGCCCAGCATCCGTTCCCAGGCGGCGAGGTCCGTCGGCGGAACCTCCGCCAGCGGCTGCGCGGAGACGCCGCAGAACCAGCAGCGGAGGGAGCAGCCGCGGGTGAGCTCGACGGCGAACGGCAGGTGCAGGTTCATCGGGGCGGCGACCGCACCCAGCGCGAAGGCGCACCGCGCGCGCTGCCGCGCCAGCCAGGGCTGCCAGGGCCCGGCGGCCCCGTCGTCGTCGGCGCAGAAGTCCAGATAGGCCTGGCCGCGCTCGTGCATGCGCCGCCAGCCGCCGGCCTCGGGGGAACCGCCGGCGGGCGGCGCGCCGCCGCGCCACAGGAAGGCGAGCGCCTCCGGGTCGACGTCGACGCCCAGGGCGGCGACGGCGGCGCCGGGGGCGTCGCGCAGGGCGGCGCGGAAGCGGTCGTCCCCCATCCAGCGCTCGCAGAAGCGCTTGACGTGCGCGTCGGTCCGCGCGTCGCCCTCCGCCGGCGCGCGGTCTTCCGGCGCGGGCCGCGGCTCCGGAGCCATCGGCTAGCGGGCCGGCGCTTCGCGCGCCAGATGCAGGAAGCGGACGGCCAGGGCGGGCAGCCCGTCGATGCCCGACAGGTTGTGCCGGTCGTCCAGCCACGCCGCGGCGAACCAGCTTCCGTGCCGGTCGCGGTCGCGGCGCATGCGCGCCGCCGCGAGCCGGTCGGGGCAGAGCGGCGCGGCGCGCTCCGGATCCAGCCAGGGGGCGAGCCGCGGCCGGGCGGAGGGGGCGTACTGCAGGTCCGGACCGTGCCGCGCCGGCGCAGGCTCGCCCAGCGCCGCGGCGGCCGCGCGCCAGCCGGCGAGGCCGGAGACGAAGTCGGCGCCCGACCACAGGCAGACGTCGCGGGAGGTCGCGCAACGGTAGACCTCGCCGGCGAGCGGGCGCAGCTCGGGGTCGCCGGCCAGCGCGGCGACGAGTCCGCCGGCGCCGACGACGTGCCCCGCGCCCCCGCGCAGGGAGCGCTCCGCGACGTAGTCGATCCAGTCCCGCCCCGCGCCGGCGAGCGTCTCGCGGGCGAGCGCGGCCAGCTCCGGCCGCTCCAGGTCCGCGGCCAGCTCCCGTAGCGCCAGGGCCAGGCCGGCCCGCCCCGACAGGACGTCGAAGTCGAGCGGCCCCACGGTCCGGGTCCCGGCGAAGACGTCGTGGAGCACGCCGATCCAGGTGGGCGCGCCCCGTTCGTCCCGCACCGCCAGGCGGACCACCGCCGACGCGATCTCGCCGGCCCAGGCGCGCAGGTCGTCCGGACCGGCCGGCGGCAGCCGCGCGCGCGTCGGCCGGCGGCGCGGCGGGTTGCCTTCCCGGAACCCGAACCCCGTGCGCAGCCACGCGAGCCGCTCCTCGTCGGGCCGGCCGGCGAGTGTCCGGAGCGTGGCGCGGACGCCGTCGATCGCGTCCTGATCGTAGAAGGCCGGCCGCCGCTCCCCCTCGACGCCGCACAGATCCCGCGCGCCGAGACGCGCCTGGAACAGCGGCACGTCGAAGCGCCGCATGTCGCGCACGGCCGCCTCGCGGAGCGCGCCGGTCACGTCGCTCCGGTCCGCGAGCGCGGCGTGCAGCACGGCCTCGCGCCAGACGCCGTCGGACAGGTGGCGCGGCAGGCACGACTCCCGGATCACCCGGTAGCAGGTGAAGGTGTCGATGCGGATGATCCGCACCGGCGCGTCGGCCACCCGCCGCAGCCGGCCGGCGACGCGCGCCTGCCGCTCCGGTTCGGCCAGCGCGCGGGCCGCCCGCAGGTAGCCCGCCTCGAACGCGTCGAAGTGGTCCGCCGCGTCGGCCGGCGTCCCGTCCGCGTAGCGCGCGGCGAAGCCGTCCGCCCGCCACGAGAGCAGGCCGCCGCCCCCCTCGGGGTCGGCCAGCGGCGTCGGGCGCAGGCCGGGACGCGCCAGACAGCCGATGTCGGTCGGGTCTTCGCCGTCGCGGGTCGGTATCGGGGACGGCAGGATGCGGGCGCCGAGCGGGTTCGCCCGGACGGCCGCGGACGGCTCCGGGGCGAGCGGGCGGAGCCCGTCCGGCCAGTCCAGCGGCGGTTGCACGGCGGTCTCGAAATCGATGAACCGCGGGGTCGCGCCGTCGGCGATCAGGTTGTCCAGCCAGAAGTCGTTGCCGCTGAGGGCTTCCAGAAGCGCCAGCCAGCCCCCCAGCGCTCCGAAGAAGGCGTCGGCTTCGCCGGCCGCGGCGATCGGCCGCGGCGCGCGCACCGGCTCCCAGGCGTAGCCGTCCCGCGTGATCGGATCCGGGGGCGCGAGTCCGCCGCCGAGGTCGCGGGCGAGGTCGCCGACCGCGGTGGCGACCCGCAGGTCCTTCGGTTTGTAGACGGCGGCGCCGCGCTCGAAACGGAGTATCGCGACCGACTGCCCGCCGGCGTGGGGGTCGCCGAGCCCCGCCTGGACGGCGGTCAGCGCCCCCGGGTCCCGGTCCCCGAAGACGCGCCGCGTCAGCAGCGCCCGGTCCGCCGCGGCGCGGCGGAGGGTCCGGACGAGGTCGGCGCGCCAGTCGGCGGCGATGCGGCCGAGCGCGAAGGCGAGGGCCGGGGCGCGGCGCAGACGCGCCGGCCAGGACGACGACGCGCCCAGCCGTTTCTCCACGAAGAACGTCGGCCGGAGCGCGTCGCGCAGGCGGCCGGTCAGCCAGTCGAGCGGCCCGTCGAGCGCCTCCGGGGCGTGGGGCAGCCCGTCGGGCCACGCCGCCTCCACGTCGGCGCGGGCCCACCGCCGCACTTCGTCGAACGGCCGGGGGCCGTCCGTCAGTCTTTCGAGGATGGCGCGGAACGCGCGCGCCCAGTCCGGGTCGGGGCCTGCGAGCCGAACGTCGCGGAACCGGTCGAGCCAGGCGTCCGGGGCCAGCCCGATCGACTCGGCGTGGGCGTCCAGCGCCGCGCGCGACCCGAACGCCTCCACGAGCCGCTCCCGGCGCCGCGCCAGCACGTCCGCCGCGGTCTCGACCGGCTCGAAGACGCGCGCGTCGGCGCGCTCGGGCGGCGGCGCGGCGCGGGCGATGACGGCGTCGACTTCCCCGCGTTCCATAGCTCACGCCGCCCGCTGCCCGGCGCGCGTGCGCACGCCGCCGGGCCGGTCCGCGCACAAGACGGCCCGTGATGAAGTGCCCCGTTGCATTCCCGGTGCGACGCGGGGTTCCACCACGGGCTGAAGGGTGCGGCGCGAAGGCCGGGGAGGGCGGGCGCCCGCCCCCGGCCTTCGGGGAATCATCGGATCAGCTGGCGCAGGCGAAGCAGCTGAGGATGGTGCTCGCGGACTTGAACGAGCCGTCGGTCCGTTGTGCGGTGCTGCTTCCGCCGGCGACCGCCTCGATCTGGGCGTCGGCCAGCGCGCTGTTCGGATCGGGCGGCAGGACCATGTGGAAGGTCTCCGCCGTGTTCTCCGCGATCCGCACGTCGCGTCCCAGCGGGAGCTCGATGCCGTACTCGGAGAGTACGGCGCGCGGATCCGCTTCCGCCCGCGCCCGCAGCTTCGGATCCTCGCGGCAGTCCTGCGCGAGAGTCGCGGCCTTGTCCCTGATGCCCGCATCGAAGTCTTCACTCATCGCCAAACCTCCTCTGCTCGGGTTGCGTGCCCGCCATGTCGCCGGCCGGGAACGCCCTCGCAAGAAAGATTCTCTACCGCCCCCCGCCGGCCGTCAACGCGTCCATGCGCCCGCAAACAGCGTCCGGACCCCGTTCGCGATCGTCGGGATGCGCCCCTGTACGGAAACCTGCCCGGCGTTCCGCTCCGCCCCGGCGGCCGCCCGCGCGATCGCGCGCGGCACCGGTTCCGGATCCGGCCGCGTGTCCATCGAAGGGTACGAGCGGTTGGCGGAGGCTGCCCGGTGGGTCGCGGACTACCGCGCGGGAGCCGCGGCGTGATGCGACGACTCTGAACCGCGCCGGCACGTAGCAGTAGCGCAGGGGCGCCGGGTCAGACGATCTGCCGGCGGGCGAGGGCGGCGAACGCGCCGTCCCGCGCCATCAGCTCTTCGTAGCGGCCGCTTTCGACGATCCGGCCCGCCTCCATCACGAAGATCCGGTCGACGTCCTGCACCGTGCTGAGGCGGTGGGCGATCACCACGCGGGTGACGCTCAGCTTCTTCAGCGAAGCCTGCACGAGCGCCTGGGTGCGGTTGTCGAGGGCGCTGGTCGCTTCGTCGAACAGCAGGATGCGGGGCTTGCGGGCGAGCGCGCGGGCGATCAGCAGCCGTTGCTTCTGTCCCCCGGAGAGTCCGCCCCCGCCCTCGGGCAGCAGCGTGTGCATGCCCATCGGCATCGCCTCGATGTCCTCGGCGAGACCGGCGGCGCGCGCCGCCGCCCACGCCTCGTCCATCGTCAGCGGCGCCGTGCTCGCGATGTTCTTGAAGATGCTGTCGGCGAGGAGCTGCCCGGTCTGGAGCACCACGCCCATCTGGACCCGGACCGCCGGCAGATCGAGGCTCGCCAGGTCGTGGCCGTCGAGGAAGACGGACCCCGCGTCCGGCTGCTCGAAACCGAGCAGCAGGCGGTAGATCGTCGATTTCCCGGAACCGGACGGTCCGACGAAGGCCACGTAGTCGCCCTGCCGGACGTGGAAGGACACCCCGTCGACCGCGTTCGGCAGGTCCGGCAGGTAGCGGAACACGACGTTCGCGAACTCGACGTCCCCGGAGACCTCGTGCAGATGGCCGCCGGCCACGGTTTCGGGCCGGGCGTCGAGGATCGGCTGCACGCGCTCGAAGAGCGGGAGCGCCGCGATCACCGTCGTCCACGCGGCGGTCAGGCCGGTCAGGGCCGCCGCGAACTGCCCGAACGCGGCGTTGAACGAGAGGAACGCCTCGAGGTCGAACGCCGGCTGCAACCCGGCCTCCAGGAGCTGGTACCAGATGAACGCGAACAGGCCGATCGAGGCCAGCGGCGGGAACATGCCGTTGACGGTGTGCTGCCCCGCGGTCCAGCGGCGGACGGCGAGCGTCTCGCGCTTCTGCTCGGCGAACCGTTCCGCCCAGCGGGCCAGCGCGTAGTGCTCGGCGTGGGCGATCCGCAGCTTGGAGAGTCCGGAGATCATCTGGAACACGAGGCCGTCGATGACGCCCTGGATCCGGAACGCCGCGCGGTGGTGGCGCATCTGGGCGCGGGCCAGGAACCAGGTCGCTCCGATCAGCAGCGCCACCAGGAGCGTCGCGACCAGCGCCAGCCGCCAGCTGTAATAGAAGAGCAGGGCGTGGCTGAAGACGGAGAAGATGCCGCTGACCACCGCGGTGGCGGTGGCGCCGGTCAGCAGGTGCCGGATCAGGCCGATCCCGTTCGCCCGGTCGGCCAGATCGCCCGCCGTGTACTGCCGGAAGAACGGGACCGGCAGCGAGAGCAGGCGGATCCAGACCGCGGCCTGCAGGCGCTCGTCGACCCGGCCCTCGATGCGCAGCATCGCCAGCGCGCGCACGATCTCGAACACCGTGGTGGAGAGCGCGCCGACGAACAGCGCGCCGAGCATGGCGATCCACATCGGGGTGTCGACGCGCGGGATCACCTGGGCCAGCAGGCGGCCGGACAGCACCGGCGTCAGCAGCGCGATCAGGGCGCCGCCGACGCCCATGACGGCCACCGTCCGCAGATCCCGTCCGCACCAGCCGACCGCGTCCCGCAGCAGGGACGACCCGCCCCGGACGTGCTCCGGGACCGGCGCGTACAGCACCACGCCGCTCCGCCCGAGCCGGGCGGCCGCCTCGCCGTCCACCGCGGAGGCTTCGCCGCTCGCCGGATCGACGGCGCGGTACGCGCCGCTGCGGTTCGACAGCACGGCGACCGGCCGCGCGGCGCCGGACGCGGTCTCCAGCCCGACGAAGGAGGGGCCGCCCCTGCGCCACCAGCCGGGCGCCAGGGTGATCCCGCGCGACCGCATCCCGGCCCGGCGGGCGAGCGCCCCGATCGTTTCCAGCACGTCTTCGCGGTCGGTCATCCCGCTCGGGACGTCGAGCTCGACCCCGATCGAGTCGGCGACCAGGCCGACCGCCGCCTGCAGCGGCGTCCGGCCGGTCCGCGCGGCGCGCTCGCCGCCGGCGGCCGGGCGCAGCACGCTGCCGAGGGCGCGCGACATCATCGTCGCGGTCGCCCGGCGCGCCTGATCCGCGCGTTGGTGCCGCTCCCGCCCGCCTTCGCTCCGCTCCTGCGCCCGGACATGGGAGTAGCGCAGGGCCAGCAGGCTGAAACGGTCCAGCGCGGGCCACAGGCGCCCGGTGACGGCGGCGGTCGGCGTGTGCATCGCGGAGACCGCGGTGTCCGCGTCGAGCTCGAACCAGTTCCGTTCGGACAACGGCAGCAGCGCGCCCGCTTCCACGACCAGGTCGGCGCGGCCGGTGAAGCGCATCGGCTGGTCGGCGCGGACCCAGAGCACGTCCGAGTGGTGGGCGCTGACCACCGACGCCGCGGGGTAGGGCACGTCCGGGTCCGCTTCGAGCAACCGCACGTCGCGCGACGCCTGGCGCCGGCCCCGGACGATGAACTCCGAGAGGCGGAAGATCCAGTCGTCGATCCAGATCGTCACGTCGAGGTCGAAGTTCTCCGGGTCGGCGAGGCCGGCGCGATCGCATTCGACGAGCACCGCGTTCCGGCCGGGAATCGCCTGGAAGTTGACGGAATAGTGCTCCGCGCCGGGCTCCAGGATCGGCGCGCCGAAGGCGAGCGCGCCGGCGGGGACGCGGCCGACGAACGGGTTGCGGTTGGTGGGCCTGCCGTCCTCCACTTCGACCGCGAACAGGTCCAGATGCCCCTGCTCGACGTAGAAGGCGAGCGCGGGATCGTTCAGGAGGATCGGCTGGTTCGCGCCGGCGGTGAACGACCGCCGCTTGACGTGCTCGATGACGGCGACGGCGGCGGCGCTCATGCTCAGTTCGACGTGACCAGCGTGCGGTAGGCGCCGTCCTGCTCGATCAGCTTCTCGTGGGTGCCGCTCTGGACGATGCGGCCGCGCTCCAGCACCACGATCTCGTCCGCGTCGCGGATCGTGCTCAGCCGGTGCGCGACGATCAGGCACGTGCAGCCGCGCCGCCGGATGCGGTCGTCGAACTCCAGCTCGGTGAGCGGGTCGAGCGCCGCGGTCGCCTCGTCGAGAATCAGCACCGTCGGATTCGAGGCGAGCGCGCGTGCGATTTCCAGGCGCTGGCGCTGGCCGCCGCTGAAGTTGCGCCCGCCCTCCTCGACCCGCGAGTCGTACTTGCCGGGCCGGGTCGCGACGTCGTCGTGGATCACGGCGTCGCGCAGGGCGTTGGTGACGTCGCTTTCCGGAACGGTCGGATTCCAGAGGGTGACGTTCTCGCGCACGTTGCCGTCGAACAGCATGACGTCCTGGTCGACGTAGGAGAGGATGCCGGTCAGGTGGCTCGGTGGAATGTCGGTCACCGGCCGGCCGTCGATCCGCACCGACCCGGACCACGGCTGCAACAGCCCGCAGACCAGCCTGGCGATCGTCGACTTGCCGCATCCGGACGAGCCGACCAGCGCCACGCGCTGCCCCGGCCGGATCGACAGGTTGAAGTCCTGGATGAACGGCGGCTCCTGCTCGTTGTAGCCGAACGTGAGGTTCTCGATGCGGACGAATCCGCGCGCCGGCGGCGCCGGCGGCGGCGCCGGCCGCTCCAGGCCCGCCAGGACGCGCGCGTCCGGCTCGTAGTGCAGCACGTCGTCCAGCCGGGCGATGTCGCCCTTCACCGTCTGCAGGTCGGCGGCGAACTTCACCAGTCCGTCGGCCGGCTGGAGGAAACTGCGGGAGAGGCTCTGGAAGGCGATCACGCCGCCGACGGTGATCGCGCCGGCGTTCATCCGCAGGCCGCCGGCGCCGAGGATGGTGACCGTGTTGAGCGACGCCAGCAACGGCGGGACGACGTTCACCAGGTTGGTGAGGACGCCGATCTCCTGCTGCGCGGAGAGCGCGTTGGCCTGCAGGCCGGACCAGCGCGTGAAGAAATCGTCCTCGGAGCCGTTCGCCTTCAGCGTCTCGATCATCCGGATCCCGTTCACCGACGCGCCGGCCACGTTGCCCTGCTCCTTGAGCAGCCGGCGGCTGCCGTCCTCGCGGGCGCGCGACACCAGCCGCAGCGCCACCAGGTTGACGGCGGCCATCACGAAGACGACCAGCGCCAGCACCGGGTCGTAGGACACCATGACGACGCCGTAGATCGTCATGGTGAACAGACTGATGAAGCTGGTGGCCAGCTCCCCCGAAAGGAGCTCGGCGACCCGGTCGTTGGAAGCGACCCGGTGGGCGATGTCGCCGGCGAACCGCTGGCTGAAGAACTGCAGCGGCAGGGTCGTCACGTGCCAGAAGAAGCGGTAGGTGGTGACCAGCGCGAGCTTGATCTCCAGGCGGGCGAGGCAGTGCTGCTGCAGCCACGTCAGCCAGCCCTGCATGGCGGCGGCGGCCGCCAGGCCGAGCAGCAACGGCATGACCAGGTCGTCGCTGCGCGGAATCAGCACGTCGTCCACGAACGTCTGGGTGAGCACCGGAACGGCGAGGCCGGGCACCACGAGCACCAGGGTCGCCAGCACGACGAAGCCGAGCGGCGTCCACGAGTCCCCGAGCCGGGCGAGCAGGCCGCGGGCCACGCTGGGCGCGGAGCCGGCCCGCTGGAAGTCCGGACCGGGGACGAACGCCAGGCAGACGCCGGTGAAGCCCTCGTCGAACTCCTGCCACGACAACCGGCGCGGCCCCTCGGCCGGGTCGTTGACGTAGACGACCTTGCGCCGGATCCCTTCGAGCACGATGAAGTGGTTGAACTGCCAGAAGACGATCATCGGGAACGGCAGGTCGAACAGGCGTTGCGGGTCGCGGCGGAAGCCGTTCGCCTGCAGGCCGTACTCCCGCGCCGCCCGCAGCATGTTGACCGCCTTGCTGCCGTCGCGCGAGACGCCGCAGCGCACCCGCAGCTCTTCGAGCGGCGCCCAGCGCCCGAAGTACGCGAGGATCATCCCGAGGCAGGCGGCGCCGCACTCGGTCGTCTCCATCTGCAGGATGGTGGGGACGGACCGGCGTCCGCCGCGCTTGCGCGTGACGTTGCCCCGGAAGGCGGAGACGTCGTCGCTCACAACCCGAACGTCTCCCGCAGCAGCGGCACCACCAGGGTGATCGGCGCCTGGCTCTGGATCTTGACCTCGATGGACGCCAGCGTGCCGTCGGTGAGCACTTCGCCCGACGCCTTGGGCGACGTCCAGGCGAAACCGCTGGCGGTCGCCGGATCGGTCTCGAGGATCACCTGGCCGGCGTAGGGCGGCCCGTTCTGCGAGAACGTCTGCGCGAGGTCGCGGTTCTGCAGCACCGCGACCATGCCTTCGACGCTGGCCGGGAACTCGGAGATGCTCTCGATCCGGCCCCGCACGTAGCCGTACTCCGAGGCCCGCACCGTGGACGGGGCGACGAGCGCTTCCATCCCCGCTTCGACCTTCCGTCCGTCGGCCGGCGGCACGTAGATCAGCACGCCGAGGCGGTCGGCGCCCGACTGGATGCTGAGCGTCGGCTGTCCCGCCCGGATCACGGCGCCGAGCTGCGTCTTGATCTCGACGACGCGGCCCGCGACCTGGGCCACCACCTGCCGGGTGTCGAGCAGCACGCCCAGCTCGTTGAGCTGGCGCTCGGCCGCCTGCAGGCGGGCTTCCGCCTCGCCGACGCGGGAGCTGTTCCGGTTCCGGCGCTGGAGCTCGGTGGATTCGAGGTTGTCGCGTTCGCTCAGCACCCCGAACAGATCGCGCCGGGCCTGGTCGAAGGCGGCCTGGCTGCGCTCCACGGTCACCCGGGTGACGACGCGGTCCGCGAAGAGCTGCCGGTGGCTCTCCAGCCGTTCGCGGGCGGTCTCGACCGCTTCGCGGCTGCTGGTCTCCAGGCTGTTGAGACGTTCGCGTTGCCGGGCGAGGTTGCCGGCGATGAGCGCGTCTTCCTCGGCCACCGCCGCCCGGGTGTCGGCGAGCCCCGACCGGCGCTCTTCCACCAGCGCCAGCGCGCTGGCGTGGCGCTCGGAAACCTCCAGGTTGGCGACCTCCGCGACGACCGCCCCCTCTTCGACCAGGTCGCCGACGGCGGGCAGGATCCGCGCCACGGTCCCCGATCCGGCCGCCACCACGTCGACGACCGTGCCGCCCCGGCTCAGCAGGATGCCGTTGGCGCCGACGTAGGTCGCCACCTCGCCCAGGAAGGCCCAGACGCCCACCACGGCGGCGATTACGGCCAGCGTCGCGATCGCCAGCCAGCCCCTGGGCGACGTCACGAACAGCGTGCGATCGAGCTGCTCCGGCGTCGACAACCGATCCAGAGCGGCCTGCCGGAACGGTGATGCAGCCACGCGCGGAAATATACCTGTTTCCACGCGGCAGGGCAAACCGCCCCGTCCGGCGCGGAAGATGCCGGACTTCAGCAGGGACCGGCGCGCCGCTGCGCCGCCGGGCGGCCGGGCCGGCGCGGAGCCGGCGCCGGGACGCCCGCCCTCAGCGTTCCGCGTCCGGCCGATCCCGCATGCGGGACCAGACCATGCCGGCGTACGCCTTGGCGTCGACCCGTGCGTCGCCCGGCCCCTCGGCGTCCGTGATCGTCAGCTTGACGTGGTTGAGCCCCCTGTAGAAAAGGAACACGCCCCGTCGGTCGTACAGCTTGTCGAGCGCGCACCACGCCAGCAGACCCTGCGCCTTCGCCGCCAGGCACCAGCCGCGCTCCGCCAGCCGCTCCACGGCCGGCCGCCAGTCGCTCCGCCCGGTGAGCAGCCAGCCGTCCCGTTCTTCGCCCCACGTTCCGGGGTGGTACAGCTCCAGGCCGAGCCGGGGCAGCGGCCCCGCGGCGGCCACGTCCAGCGCCAGCCGGAACCGGGGCAGCACGTCGCCGAGAGCGGCCAGGACCCCGCTCGCCGGGCGGACCGCCCCGCGCCGCCCCAGCCGCTCCAGCAGCCCCCCGAGCTCGCCGCGCCCGAGGCCCTGGACCACCAGCCGCACCGCCCGCGGCGCGCGGCTCGGCAACGCTCCGACGTGGGCGACCCGGGCGCCCGGCGGCAACGCCGCCAGCACCCGCGCCACCGGCCGCCGCAGCTCCTCGTCGCCGCTCCAGCCGACCGCGTCGGCCAGCACCGCGAGCGGCAGGGAGCGCGGCCGGCCGCCCGGCCCGGGCTCGCCGGTGAGCCGCAGCTTGAGGAACACGCCCGGCTCCGGCCGCCGTCCGGCCGGCGGCTCGACCAGGTCGTACTCGAGCATCGTGCCGGCGATGCGATCGTGCAGCGCGGAGTCGGCCTGCCCGATCTCGGCAAGGTAGCGGGACAGCGCCGCCGCCGCCGATCCCGGCTCGGCGGTCTCGCCGCTACGGATGAAGTGCCGCGCGAGCGGGCTCCCCGCCCGGACCACCACGAACAGGTCCGCCGCGGGCGCCTCCGCGGTGAGCCGGAACTCGCAACCGAGGAAAGCGTCGCCCGCCGCGGCGGCGGGCAACTCCTCGACGCGGGCCAGAAACCGGTCCCATCCGGGACCGTCGAGCAGGGTGCGCGGGATCAGTCCGCGCAGCTCCGCGAGCCCCGCTTCTGCCGCGCGATACGCACCGTCCATGCCGCGTACCGTTGGTTCGGTCGTCGCGGCCGCAGGGAAACGGGCGCGCCCGAACGTACCTGCGAGGTCCGCCCGGGGTTCGGCCGTCGCGGCCGCGGAGAAACGGATGCGCCGCGCGGCCGCGATCGCGCGGCCGCGCGGTTCGGCGGACTACCAGTCGTCCATCGCGTTCCGTACGGATTCCCAGGTCAGGGCGCCGCCGGCGACCGCCTGCAGGTCGCCCTCGCTCAGCTTGCTGTCGGGGGGGAGGACCAGGTGCGTGGTCGTGTTGCTCTCCTCGTGCACCTCGACCGACAACGAGTCCGGAATGGTGACGCCCAGCTCCTGCGCGAGCGCTCCCTTCGGATCGCGGAGCAGCAGGGCGCGGAAGTCCGAGTCCTTGGCCGCCTTGTCCATGATCTTCTCCCGCAGTTCGTTCGGTGTCTCCACGGCCCCTCCTTTTCTCGGGGTGACGGGATTGTCCCGCCGGGTTTCCGTTCCGACGCCGTCGTTCGCTTGGCCAGTATCGACCGTCTGCGATCCGGCGTCAACGCGGCCGGCCGGCCGCCGGCGCCGGGTCTCCCCGCTACGGCGCGCCCGAAAAACAAGTGGATTCCGGGGCGCGGGCGCGCGTCGGACGGCGGCTGCCGGACGAGGACGCGGGGTTCGACACGCCCGCCCCGCCAACCCTGTACGGGTCCGGCCGCGCAGGCCGCTGCGCGGGACGCGCGTCAACGGGGCGGGATCAGCGCGACGATGCGCACCGGCGCGCCGGTGCCGCCGTCGATCTTCATCGGCAGCGCGATCAGCAGGAAGCCGGCCGGCGGCAGGGCGGACAGGTCCGCTACGTTCTCCAGGTTGGGCACGCCGGCCGCGGCCCCGATCCGGTGGACGACGAAGTCGGTGGACTGTCCGCGGTCCACGCTGGCGGTGTCGATGCCGAGCAGCCCCGCGCGGCGATCGTCCACCAGCAGCCGCGCCGCCGCTTCGCCGATGCCGGGGAAGCGCAGGTTCGCGGTCTCTCCGGGCGTGTCGTCGCCGAGGTAGGCGAGCGCGTCGGGCCAGCGCGCCGCCCAGCCGGTTCGGATCAGCACCGCCGCGCCTGCCGGCACGCGGCCGTGCGTTGCCTCCCACGCCAGAACGTCGTCGGGGCGGACCAGGTAGTCGGGGTCGGCCGCCGCCGCGGCGCGGACGTCGATCACCACGCCCGGCAGGACGAGCCGGTCCAGCGGGATCGACGCCGCGTCGTCGCCGCCCGCCGCGAAGTGGGAGGGCGCGTCGAGGTGCGTGCCGCCGTGCTCGGCCGTCGCGAACCGTCGGGCGGCGTAGAACCAGCCGCCCGGCGTCGGTCCCTCGGCGAGGGTGTCGAGCCGGAAGCCGTCGGTGTCGGTCGGCCAGTAGAGCGTGTCGGCGCCGTAGGCGTGGCTGAGGTCCACCGCCCGCCAGCCGGCGACGGCCTCCGCCGCGGGCGGCGGCGTCCCGCCGGTGGGGACGCCCCCGCACGCGGCGAGCTGGGCGGCGAGCGCGGCGCCGGCGGCGGGCGGGAATCCGTACCGTGCGGTTCTCATCGACGCATCGTAGCGCGTTCGAGCCGGCGCCGGCGAGCCGGTCGCCGGCCGCGCGGGTTCCGGCTCTTTCCCGGCGCCCCGCCGCCGGCGCCCGCCCGCGGGCCCGTCTTCGCTCGGCTTGCTTCGCTCCTCCCCGGAAGACGGACGCTCCCTGGTGCCCGCCTGCTTTCCGGAGCCGGCGCCGCGGCCCGGAGCCGGCGCCGCGGCCACCGGCGTCCCGTTCCGTCTCAAGATCCGGGGGCGAACGGCCGAAACACGGTACGGCGTCGGGCGATCCGGGGCGGTCTGCCGCCGTCCCCGTCCGAACGGGCGCCGCGGCGCGTCGTTCGGACCGCGTCCGCCACGAGGCCAGGGGACATCCGATCATGGACAGAACGGTCGCAACGGGGCGAAGGAAGCCAACCCGGGGGAAGACGGCCCGGGGGTGGAGACGGATGGCGGCCGGGCTGGCCGCGCTGTCGCTGGCGGCGGCGCCGGTTCGCGCGCTCACGCTCGAAGAGGCGTTCGCCGAAGCGGTCCGGACCAACCCCGACCTGCGCGCGGCCCGCGAGGCGGCGCGCTCCGTGCACGAGGGCGTCCCCATCGCCCGCGCGGTCTGGATGCCCACGGTCCGGGCCGAGCTCCTGGCGAGCCGCACCCGCATCGGGAGCTCGCTGGACTTCTCCGGTTTCTTCTCCGGGATGGCGACGAGCTCGCCCCTCGTCACCGATCAGCGGGTCATGACGCTGTCCGCCACGCAGAACCTCTACCACAGCGGCCGGAACTCCGCGCTGATCCGGCGCGCCGACCAGGAGGTGCGGCAGGCCCACGCCGCGGTCGAGGACACGGAACAGATCGTGCTGCTGCGGGTCGCCACCGCCTATCTCGACGTGCTGCGCGCCGAGCGCACCGTCGAGCTGCGGCAGGCGTCGCTCGCGGCGTTCGAGGCGCGCGTCCGGGAGACCGAGGCGCAGTTCGACGTCGGCGACCGCACCACCGCCGACGTGGCCCAGGCGCTGGCTGAGCGGGACGTGGCGGCCTCCGAGGTGGCGGCGGCGCGGGCGGACCTCGAAACGCAGCGGTCGCTGTTCGCGATGCTGGTCGGCGCCGAGCCGCGCGATCTGGCGCCGCCGGGCGATCCGTCCGGCCTGCCCGGTACCCTGGAGGCGGCGATCCGCAGGGCCGAGGACGAACGGCCGGCGGTGCGCGCCGCCGACTACGCCGTGCAGGCCGCCGACCACGCCGTGCGCGCGGTCAGCGGCGAACTCGGGCCGCGCGTCGATCTGCGGGGGACGGTCACGCGGACCCTGGGGCAGGGACAACTCTCGGGCCTTCTGCCGAACAGCACCGACATGACCGTGACCGCCCTGGTGACGATGCCGATCTACCAGGCCGGGTCGGTGGGGGCGCGCCTCCGGCAGGCGCACCGCGCGCAGGGACGCTTCCGGAGCGAGCAGACCGCCGCGAAACGGGAGGCCGCGCAGCGGGCGACCGCCGCCTGGCTCGCCCTGCGCTCGGCCCGGGAGCGGCTCGCGGCGCTGCGGACCGCGGTCGAAGCGTCGCGCACGGCCCTGGACGGCATCCGGCGCGAGGCCGACATCGGCGAGCGGACGACGCGGGAAGTGCTCGACGCCGAGCGGAACCTCGTCTCGCGCCAGGTCTCGGCGCTCGGCGCGGAGCGCGACGCGGTCGTCGGCGCCTACCGCCTGCTGGAGGCGGTAGGCGGACTGACCGCGCGCGGGCTCGGGATCGCGGGCGCCCCCGACCTCGAGCAGGAGGCCCGGGACACCCGGGGGCGCCTGTCGCACGGCTTCTTCTCGCGCGGCGGGAGATGACCGCCTGCCGTCGTGAGCCGCCTGCAGCCGCACTACGTCGAGTCGTTCTTCCTGGAGGCGTTCCGGCGGCTCGGCGGCGCGCTGCGCCGGCGCGAGCCGCGCCGCTATCAGGTGACGCACGTCCCGGCGGCGGTCCGCGGCCGGGACCGGGCGGCCGGGACCGGCGAACCGGTGCTGTCCCGTTACGAGCGGATCGTGTTCGAGAAGTCCCTCGCCGCTCCGCCGGGCCGGCCGCCGGCGGCGTTCGTTCGCCCCGGCCATCCGCTGCTCGACGCGGTCATCGACCTGACGCTGGAGCGCCACCGCGATCTGCTGCAGCGGGGCGCGGTCCTCGTCGACGACCGCGACCACGGCACGGCGCCCCGCGTGCTCTTCTCCATCGAGCACACGCTGCAGGACGGCGGCGCGACCCGCACCGGGGAGCGGCGGGTGATCTCCAGGCGCATGCTCTACGTCGAGCTCGACGCCGGCGGCGCGGCGCGCCATCCGCGCCACGCGCCCTACCTCGACTACCGGCCGCTGCGGGAGGGCGACCCGGCGGCCGACGCGATCCTCGGCCGGCCCGAGTGCTCGTGGGTCGACGGCGACCTGGAACCGCGTGCGCTGGCGCACGCCGTCGCCCGCGTCGTGCCGGAACATCTCGCGGAGGTCCGCGGCGCCACCCTCGCGCGGGTGGGGAAGACCGAGGCGGCCGTGAAGGAGCGGCTCACCAAGGAGATCGGGTACTGGGACCACCGCGCCGAACAGCTCAGGCTGGAGGAGGAGGCGGGCCGGACCGGCGCGCGGCTCAACTCCGGCGAGGCGCGCCGCCGGGCGGACGCCTTGCAGCTCCGGCTGCGGAAACGCCTGGCGGAATTGCAGCGGGAGGCGCGGATCGCGCCCCGGCCGCCGGTGATCCTGGGCGGCCTGCTGGTCGTGCCCCGCGGGCTGATCGACGAGATGACCGGCGTGGCCCCGCCGGTCCCGCCGCCGGCCGACACGCAGGCGTCCGCGGCGCGGGCGCGCGCCCTCGTGATGGAGACCGAGCGCCGTCTCGGCTTCGAACCGGCCGACCGCGAGCACGAGAAGCTCGGCTACGACGTCGAGAGCCGGGTCCCCGCCACCGGCCGGCTGCGGTTCATCGAGGTCAAGGGGCGCCGGGCCGACGCCGAGACCGTCACCGTGACCCGCAACGAGATCCTCTGTTCGCTGAACAAGCCGGACGACTTCATCCTCGCAGTCGTCGAGTTCCGGGACGACGACACGCACCGCGTCCACTACGTCCGGCGGCCGTTCCGGCGCGAACCCGACTTCGCCGCCGCGAGCGTCAACTACAAGATGAAGGACCTGCTGGCGAAGGCGGAGGAGCCGTGGTAGGGGGCGGCAAAATGCGCAGCGAGCGGCCCGACGCGACGGCCAGCCGCTCGGCGAAGGCGGAGGAGCCGCGGTAGGGGCGTCCGGGGCGGACGGGCGGCGCCGCCCGTCCACCGGCGCGGCGGGTACACTGGGACCCGCGCGCGGCCGGGAGATGCGCGGTGGGCTTGGCCGCGGACCACGGCGGCCACGCCGGGATCCGCGCGCGGCCGGATGATGCGGATCGGGGAACGACGGCAAATGGCTGCGACCAACCACGAACGGGTAGGCAGGGCGCTCGAACTGCTGAGGGCGGGACTCGGCCCGTTCGTCGAACGCGAGATGCAGCGCGCCGTCAAGGCGCAGCGGGTGGGCGCGGCGGCGTTGCGGCCCTTCGTCGACGATCCGAACGTCGGCGAGCGGCCGGTGGCCGCATGGGACGCCGCGGCGCTCCTCAAGCTGATGTGGGAGACGTGGAACGACGTGTTCCGCGCGATCCTCGGGCCGGCCGAGCGCGGCTTCGTCGGCGAGCTGCGCGGCCACCGGAACCGGTGGGCGCACCAGGAGCCGTTCTCCGGCGACGACGCCTACCGCGCGCTCGACACCGCGAACCGGCTGCTGGCGGCGGTGTCGGCGCCGCAGGCGGCCGACGTCGAGAAGCTCAAGATGGAGCTGCTGCGCGCCCGCTTCGACGAGCAGGCGCGCGGCGAACGCCGCCGGCAGGCGGGCCTGGCCCTCGCCGGGACGGCCGCGGCCCTGAAGCCGTGGCGCGAGGTGGTCACGCCGCACCGGGACGTGGCGAACGGCCGGTACCAGCAGGCGGAGTTCGTCGCCGACCTCTGGCAGGTGCGCCTCGGCGAGGGGACCGACGAGTACCGCGACCCGGTCGAATTCTTCCGGCGCACCTACCTCACGGAGAGCCTGAAGGGGATGCTGGCCGGCGCGGTGCGGCGGCTGGCCGGCGCCGGCGGCGATCCGGTGGTGCGGTTGCAGACCAACTTCGGCGGCGGCAAGACCCATTCGATGCTCGCGCTGTACCACCTCTGCTCCGGCGCCGCCTCGAGCGAGCTGGCCGGCGTGGAGGCGCTGCTGCGCGACATCGGGGCGCCGGCGCCGCCGCGCGTCCGGCGCGTCGTGCTGGTGGGCAACCGCATCTCGCCGGGCAATCCGGCCGCGAAGGAGGACGGCACGGTCGTGCGCACGCTGTGGGGCGAGCTGGCGTGGCAGTTGGGCGGGGCGGCGGCGTACGCCCGCGTCGTCGGAGACGACGAGCACGCGACCAGCCCCGGCGACGTCCTGCGGCAGCTTCTCGTCGAGCACGGACCGTGCCTGATCCTGATCGACGAGTGGGTCGCCTACGCGCGCCAGCTCCACGACCGGAGCGACCTGCCGGCGGGCAGCTTCGAGACGCAGTTCACGTTCGCGCAGGCGTTGACCGAATCGGTGAAGGCGGCCGGCAACTGCCTGCTGGTGGTCAGCCTGCCGGCGTCGGACTCCACCGGTTCGCCGCACGCGCAGGCCGACGAAGTGGAGGTGGGCGGCCAGCGGGGGCGCGAGGCGCTCGACCGGCTGCGCAACGTCGTCGGGCGCATCGAATCGTCGTGGCGGCCGGCCAGCGCCGAGGAAGGGTTCGAGATCGTCCGCCGCCGGCTGTTCGAGCCGTTCGCCGACGCGGAGCAGTTCAGGAGCCGCGACGTGGTCGCCCGCGCGTTCGCCGACTTCTACCGCCGCCAGCAGCAGGAGTTCCCGCCGGAGTGCCGCGACGCCGACTACGAGAAGCGGATCGGCGCCGCCTACCCCATCCACCCGGAAGTATTCGACCGGCTCTACTCCGACTGGTCGACGCTGGTGACGTTCCAGCGGACGCGCGGCGTGCTGCGGCTGATGGCCGCGGTCATCCACGGCCTGTGGCAGAAGGGCGACGCCGGCCCGCTCATCCTGCCCGCCAACCTGTCGATCGACGATCCGCGCGTGCAGTTCGAGCTGACCCGCTACCTGCCGGAGAACTGGGTGCCGGTGATCGAGAAGGACGTCGACGGCCCGCGCGCGCTGCCGCCGCGGATCGACGGCGAGGTGGCCAACCTGGGGAAGCATTCGGCCTGCCGGCGGGTCGCGCGCGCCGTCTACCTGGGGTCGGCGCCGGGGGCGGGGGCGGCCCAGCGCGGACTCGAGGACCGGCGCATCAAGCTGGGCTCGGTGCTGCCCGGCGAGTCGCCCGCCGTCTTCGGCGACGCCCTGCGGCGGCTGGCCGCGGCGGCCACCTACCTCTACCAGGACGGCGCCCGCTACTGGTACGACACGCGGCCGACCGTCACCAAGCTGGCCGAGGACCGCGCCGAGCAGTTGCGCCGCGATCCGGACCGGGTGGAGCAGGCGATCGGCGCCCGGCTGCGCGGCGCGCTACGCGAGACCGGCGGCTTCGGCCGCGTCCACGCCGCGCCGCGGACCGGCCACGACGTGGCGGACGAACGGGAAACCCGTCTGGTGGTGCTCGGCGTCGATCACCCGTACCACCGCGACCCCGGATCGCCGGCGGAGCGGGCGGCGGCGGCGATCCTCGACAGCCGGGGGACCACGCCGCGGCTCTACCGCAACACCCTGGTGTTCCTGGCGCCCGACCAGTCCCGGCTCCAGGACCTCGACGACGCGGTGCGCCGCCATCTGGCGTGGGAGTCGATTCTCGGCGAACGCGAGCTGCTCGATCTGTCTCCCCATCAGGTGCGGCAGGCGGAGACCCAGCGGGACGCCGCCGCCGAGGCCGTCACCGCCCGGCTGCCGGAGACCTACCAGTGGCTCCTGACCCCGGTGCAGCCGACGGCGGCCGATCCGGTCGCGTGGGAGGCGGCGCGCCTGACCGGCCAGGGCGCCCTGGCGGTCCGGGCGGCGCGCCGGCTGAAGAGCGACGACCTGCTGGCGGCCGGCTTCGCCGGCACGCGCCTCCGGATGGAGCTCGACAAGGTGCCGCTGTGGCGCGGCGGCCACGTGGCGGTCCGCCAGCTCGTCGACGACTTCGCCAGCTACCTCTACCTGCCGCGCCTCCGGGATCCGGCGGTGCTGCTGGACGCCGCCGCCGCCGGCGTCGGGCTGCTGACCTGGGAGTCCGAGGGCTTCGGCTACGCGGACGGCTTCGACGAAGACGCCGGGCGGTACCGCGGCCTGCGCGGCGGGCAGACGATCACCCTGGCGGATCCGGACGCCGCCGGCGTGCTGGTCCGGCCGGAAGCCGCCCGCCGGCAACTGGACGCGGACCGGCAACTGGACACGGACCGGGCCGCGCCGACCGGGGCGGGCGGCGCCGCCGCCGGCGGCGGTTTCGGAACGCCGCCGCCGGGGACGGACGGCGGCGCGATCGGCGGTTCGGGAACCGACCCGCCGCCGACGCGCTTCCACGGCAGCGTGTCGCTCGACGCGACCCGCGCCGGCCGCGACGCGAGCCGGGTCGCCGACGAAGTGATCAGCCATCTGGCCGGCCTCGTGGGCGGCGCCGTCAGGGTGACGCTGGAGATCGAGGCCGACATTCCCGGCGGCGCGCCCGACCACGTCGTGCGCACGGTGACCGAGAACAGCCGCACGCTGAAGTTCGACGACCACGGCTTCGAGCGCGAGTAGACGAGGGCAGGCGGAAGGGACATGGTGCCGCGCGGCGCTCGAATCGGCTGAAGGTGCGGTCGGCATGGGACGAATGGCCGTCGACGAAATGACCGGCATGCGTTTCTTCAACACGACCGGCCCGGTGGTGGCGGCGGACCACTACTGCATCCCGCCGCTGTCGCGCCTGGACGTCGACGAACTGCTCCGGCTGATCCGCGGCAAGCGCTACTTCGTGCTGCACGCCCCCCGGCAGACGGGGAAGACCTCGGCCCTGCTGGCGTTGCGGGACCGGCTGAACACCGACGGCTACCGCTGCGTGTACGCCAACGTCGAGGTGGCGCAGACGGCCCGCGAGGACGTCGGACAGGCGATCCGCACGGTGCTGGGCCGGCTGGCCTCCCGGGCGCGGACGACGCTGGGCGACGAGTTCCTGGAGGGCGTCTACCGCGGCCTGCTCGAGACGCACGCGCCGGACGAGGCGCTGATCGAGGCGCTGGCGCGCTGGGCCGCGGCGGACGCGCGTCCGCTGGTGCTGCTGATCGACGAGATCGACGCGCTGGTGGGCGACTCGCTGCTGGCCGTGCTGCGGCAGTTGCGGGCGGGGTACGACCAGCGGCCGCGGAACTTTCCGCAAAGCGTGATGCTGTGCGGCGTGCGGGACGTGCGGGACTACCGGATCCACTCCGGCTCGGCGAACACGGTCGTCGCCGGGGGCAGCGCGTTCAACGTCAAGGCGAAGTCGTTGCGGCTGGGGGACTTCTCGCGGGCCGACGTCCTGGCGCTGCTGGGGCAGCACACGGCGGAGACGGGGCAGGCGTTCACGGCCGGGGCGCTGGAGACGGTGTGGGAGCGGACGCAGGGGCAGCCGTGGCTGGTGAACGCGCTGGCGGACGACGCCTGCTTCGAGGACAAGGCGGGCCGGGACCGGTCGCGTCCGATCGACGCGGAGGCGGTTCTGGCGGCGCAGGAGCGTCTGATTCTGCGGCGGGAGACGCACCTGGACCAGTTGGCGGACAAGCTGCAGGAAGAACGGGTGCGGCGGGTGGTCGAGCCGCTGCTGAGCGGCGGCGCGGAGCGCGGCTTCAAGGCCCGCGATCTGGAGTACGTCCGCGACCTGGGCCTGATCGCGGTGGACGACCCGCCGCGGGTCGCCAATCCGATCTACGCCGAGGTGGTCCCGCGCGAGCTGACCTACGCGGTCCAGGCGGGACTGACGGAGGAAATGGCGTGGTATGTCGACGCCGGCGGCGGGCTGGACGTGCGGAAGCTGCTGGCGGCGTTCCAGACTTTCTTCCGGGAGCATTCGGAGCACTGGTCGCAACGGTTCCAGTATCAGGAGGCGTGGCCGCAGTTGCTGCTGCAGGCGGTCCTGCAGCGGGTGGTGAACGGCGGCGGGCGGATCGAGCGGGAGTACGGGCTGGGGCGGGGCCGCACCGACCTGCTGATCGTCTGGCCGCGGGCCGGTGGGGGATCGGCCGCTGGCGCATTCCGCGCCGGCGCATCGCCAACCGGGGCCGAAGAGGCGCCGGGGCGGGTTGCGCGGGTCGACAAGATCGTGATCGAGTGCAAGGTGCTGCGCGGGAGCCTGGAGCGGACCGTCGCCGAGGGGCTGGAGCAGACGGCGGCGTACATGGATCGGTGCGCGGCCGCGGAGGGCCATCTGGTGGTCGTCGACCGCACGGAGGGGCGGCGATGGGCCGAGAAGGTGTTCCACCGCCGGTCGGAGTCGCGCGCCAGCGCAACGATCGACGTGTGGGGGATGTGAGGCCCGCGGGAGTCCCGGATATACTCCCGGCCATGCCGATCACGCCGCGCTGGACGCGGTGGGTGCTCGTCGCGCAGCATCGGGAGCGATCCGCCGGGCAAGGTGGCGCTCGCGCTCGCCGCGCGCGCCGGCCGCATCCCGGGCCCGCGGCTGCGCACCGCCGGCCTCGGCTTCTCGCACCCGGACAACGGCTTCCCGCCCGGCCGCCCGATCAACCGTCCCGCGACCGCCGCCGAGACTCATTGACGTCGGCGTGGCGGATCGTCGTGGACTGGCAGGTTGTCGCGGCGCGCGAGTCGGCGTTCGGGCCCGCGCGTAGCCGGCGTCTTCATCAAGCTGGCCCTGCGCATGGCGCTCGTTATGCACCCGCTTCCATCTGTGTCCCGGCGCCGGGCCGCGGCGCGCCGGCCAGCGCCGCGGCGAGGCCGGCCCCGATGCGTTCGGCCGCCGCTTCGACGTCCCGATCGCTGACGTGCGCGTAGCGCAGGGTCATCCGCTCGCCGACGTGGCCGAGCAGGCGCGCGACCACCGGCAGCGCCACGCCCGCGAGCACCGCCTGACTCGCGAACGTGTGGCGGAGGTCGTGCAGGCGCACGTCGGCGAGGCCCGCCTCCCGGCGCACCTTGCGCCAGAGCGACAACTCGAGTGGGCGTGGCCCCGGCGTCCCGTCCGGCGCCGGAAAGACGTACGGGCCGCCGCCCCGGGGCTGGCGGACGAGGATCGCCCGCGCCGGTTCGTTCAGCCACACCGTCCGCCGCCCCGTCTTGCTGTCGCGCAACTGCACGACGTCGCCGTCGATTTCCGTCCAGCGCAGGGTCACGATCTCGGCTTTCCGGCACCCCGTCAGCAGCAGCAGCCGGATGACGTCCGCCTGCTGCCGGCCCGATCCGGCGCGCCGGCCGCGATGGGCGTCCAGCGCCGCGTGCAGGCGCTCGACCTCGGCCCGCGACAGGAAGCGGGTCGGCCGCGGACGCCGGTTGCGCGTCACGCCGCGGGCGGGATTGGCGGCGAGGTGGCCGCACCGGACGGCGTGGTTCAGAATCTGCCGCAGCACGTCCAGCGTCCGGTTCGCGCCGCCGGGCGCCGTCCGGCTGTAGCGGTCGAACCAGGAGTGCACCGCCGCCCGGTCTATCCGGTCCAGCGGTTGCGCGCCGAACGCGGGCAGCAGTTGCGTCCGCAGCGCGCTGTCCACGCGCCGGCGGGTCGACGGCTTCGAGCGGTCGTGGCAAGCGTGCTTCCACGGCCCGACGGCGAAGTCCCGGAACGTCGGCACCGCCATCGTCAACCACCCAGGACCGTGCCGAGCGTGTCAACCGCCTCGCGCGCCATCGCGTCTGCGCAGTGAGCGTATTTCAGCGTCGTCGCCGGGTCGCGGTGCCCCAGCAGGCGGCCCGTGGTCAGCACCGTCTCGCCCCGCCGCAGGGCGAAGCTCGCGTACGTGTGCCGGAGGTCGTGCAGCCTGACGTCCGGCAGGTCCGCCGCGTCGCGTAGCGCCCGCCAGCAGCCGTACAGGGTGTCCGCCGTCAGGGGGGCCTCGCCCGATGCGGCGGGAAAGACCCAGCGGCTCGTCCGCGGGAGAGCGTCGAGCACCCGGCGGGCGGCCGACGACAGCCAGACCGTGCGCGGCCCGGTCTTGCTGTCGCGCAGGAACAGGCGCCGCTCGCGATAGTCGGGCCAGAGCAGGTTCCGGACCTCCCCCTGGCGGCAGCCGGTCAGCACCAGCAGGCGCACGGCGGCCACGGTCAGGGGGGCGGCGGCCTCCCGCGCGGCCAGCGCCGCGCCCAGACGGCCGACCTCGGCGAGCGTCAGGAACCGCTCCCGCCCCTGCTCGCGGTAGCGCCGGAGACCTCCGCAGGGATTGCTGTTCTCGGGGCGGTGGCCGTATATCTCGGCCTGGCGCAGGATGACCGACAGAATCGGGAGCGACCGGTTCGCCGCGGCCGGCGTCGCAGAGAGCGCGTCGAACCAGCGCTGCACGTCCCCGCGCGTGACGTCCGCGATGGGAAGCTCGCGGAACCAGGGCATGATCTGGTTTCGCAGATACGACCGGTTCACGGCGAGCGTCCCCGGTTTCCAGCGGCGTGAATAGCGCTCGAAGACTTCTTCGGCGACCGTCCCGAAACGCGTCCCGCGGCGCGGCCGGACCGACTCTCCCGATGCTTGCCGCCGGGTGCGGCGGATGATGGCCATGCGTGTTCCTCCCTGCGATCCGGACGGACGGGGCGTACTGGTGGGCGGGCGCCCGTCGACGCGGGCCGCCGGTCCTGGTATACTCTGCCTGCTGTCCGACTAGCCGAATGGGCGGCCCCTACTACGGGGCCCCTTCGGGGGCCTCTTTTACACCTGCCTGCGTTGCCGAAAACCGACCCGCATGGGTCGTGTCGCGTCGGATCACGACGTGAATCTGTCCGTTGGAAGATGGCCGCCCGCAAGAAGCTGATCGAGGTGGCGCTGCCGCTCGACGCCGTCAACGCGGCGTCGGCGCGGGAGAAGTCGATCCGCCACGGACACCCGTCGACGCTGCACCTGTGGTGGGCGCGCCGCCCGCTGGCCGCGGCCCGCGCGGTGATCTTCGCGCAGATGGTCGACGACCCGTCGGAGTACGTCGACGTGCTGCTGTCGGACCCGAAGAAGAAGCGCGCGGCGCAGCGGGCGCTGAAGCAGCGGGCCGCCGGCGCGGCGCCCGCCGGCCGGACGGACGCGGCGGGCGAGTGGGCGGCGCTCGGCGCGGCGTCGGCGGCGCTCGAACGCGAGCGGCTGTTCGGGATTCTCCGGGAGCTGGTCCGGTGGGAGAACACGACGAACGAGGAGGTCCTGGAGCGGGCGCGACGGGAGATCTGGCAGAGCTGGCGCCGGGCGTGCGCCGTCCACGCCGACCACCCGCGCGCCGCCGATCTGTTCGACCGCCACCGGTTGCCCGCGTTCCACGACCCGTTCGCCGGCGGAGGATCGCTGCCGCTGGAAGCCCAGCGGCTCGGTCTGGAGGCGCACGCCAGCGACCTGAACCCGGTGGCGGTGCTGATCAACAAGGCGATGATCGAGGTCCCGCCGAGGTTCGCAGGCCGGCCGCCGGTGCACCCGGTCGCGCGGGCGGACGCGACGCTGGTCGAGAAGGCGTGGCGCGGCGCGCAGGGGTTGGCGGAAGACGTGCGGCGCTACGGCCGGTGGATGCGCGACGAAGCGGAGAAGCGCATCGGGCATCTGTATCCGCCGGTCGAGATCACGCCGGCGCTGGTGCGGGAGCGCCCGGACCTGGATCTGTACGCGGGCCGCAAGCTGACGGTCATCGCGTGGCTGTGGGCGCGGACGGTGAAGAGCCCGAACCCGGCGTTCGCCGACGTGGACGTGCCGCTGGCGTCGACGTTCATGCTGTCGACGAAGAAGGGCAAGGAGGCGTACGTCGAGCCGGTCGTCGAGGGGCGGGGGTACTGCTTCACGGTCAAGGTCGGCGCGCCGGCGGACCCGGACGCGACGAAGGCCGGGACGAAGCTGTCGCGCGGTGCGAACTTCCGCTGCCTGATGTCGGGTACGCCGATCGCGGGCGACTACATCAAGGCGGAGGGCCAAGCCAAGAGGATGGGCGCGCGGCTGATGGCGATCGTGGCGGAAGGAGACCGCGGCCGGGTCTACTTGGCGCCGGTCGCGGAGCACGAGGAAACCGCACGGAAGGCGATGCCGGAATGGCGACCGGAGTTGAATATGCCGCGTGACCGCCGCTGGTTTTCACCGCCGCTCTATGGACTTCCAACGTACGGCGATGTATTCACGCTCCGCCAGCTCGTCGCCCTGACGACCTTCTCCGACCTCGTAGGCGAAGCGGTCGAGCGCGTCCGGCACGACGCGACGGTCGCGAGCCTGTCCGACGACGACCGGCCGCTACGCGACAGCCGCGCGGGGGCGGCGGGGCTGTCCGACGACGACCGGCCGCTGCGCGACGGCGGCGCGGCGGGCCTGCCCGACGACGGCCGGCCGCTACGCGACGGCGGCGCGGGGGCGGCGGCGTATGCCGAGGCGGTCGCCCTGTATCTGGCGTTCGCGCAGAGCAAGGCATGCAATAGAAATACCGGTCTCTGTCTCTGGGACACCGAATGGACAGGCTTGTTGCCACGTTTGGGAGGCAGGCGATACCAATGGTGTGGGATTTCGCTGAAACTAATCCTCTTGCAGGTGCAGGTGGTGATATTTTTGGAACCGTCAAGTCTGTTTGCGAAGTCATGGAAAATCAATTCAATCAAATGACGTCTTGGGTTACCGGGCGTTCGGGACCGATTTGGCCAATGGCCACGGGGCGAAATAGAACGGACGTTCGGGGAAGTTACGGCCTGACGATGCTGCGTCGTGCACACAGTTTTGTCGTTCTGGCGGACGGGTTCTGCCGTATGGGAAGTATTGCGATGCGCCGCCGGGTCCCGGGGGCGGGACATCGGCCCGCCCGGCGGCGGGTTGCTTGCGGGCGTTGTCGTCGGCGCGGCGGCTGCGGCCGGCCCGGCGTCGAGATGGCGGCGAGCGGGCCGGGGTTTGCCGGGGGCGCGGCTTCCGCGGGTATCGGTCCGGGGTCGTAGGCCGCGCGGGCCCGGGCGGAAGGCGGATGCGTGGTTCCCGCGCCGGCCGTCAGGCAGGCGGCGGCAGGGCGAGGGCTTCGGGCACGACCGGTTCGGGGGCGCGCAGCATCGTGGTGAACAGGGCGCGGGGGTCGAGCTGTCGCTGGCGGGCGGTGCGCACGACGCTGGCCAGGATCTGCTGGGTGTCGGCCCCGCGCCGGGTGCGGTTGCCGCCGCAGACCTTGCGGGTGACCACCGCGGGTCGGATGGCGTGTTCGGCCCGCCAGTTGGTGGCGTCGAGGGACGGGTCGCGCAGGAAGAGGAACACGGCCTCGAATTCGCGGGTCAGGTGCCTGGCGAAGCGCTCGGCGGGGGCCAGCGGCGGCGGGGCGTCGATCAGCCGGCCGAGCCGGGCTTCGAGCCGTCCGCGGGCCGACGCGAGGCCGTGCTCGCCGATGCCGCCAGCGTTGCAGCGGGTCCGCAGGGCGAGGGCGTCCTGCAGGACCGTCTGCACGGCGGCGGCCCAGGGGCTGTCGGGTAGACACGGACGACGACGACGGAATGATCGGTCCGCAGGTCCTTGCAGCGCCGCAGCAGATGCGCCAGGCAGGTCTGGTGGGGCGCGTGCTCGAAGCCGCGATACGCCGCCCATCCGTCCCGCACCAGCACGCCCGCGAAGTCGGCGCCGAGCACCGCCGCCGCGTCGGCGAACCCGCGGCCGGCGCAGATGGAGTACACCGTCGTCTCCGGGGTGGCGAACGCCCACAGCCAGTGGCGGGTCGCGTCCACGCGCCAGCCGGTCTCGTCGGGCGTGACCACCGGGCTGCGACGGACCTGCTCGCACAGCGCCGCATACGCGGGCGCCGCCACGTCGGCCGTGCGGTGCAGCAGTCGGACCAGGCCGCCTTTGGTCACGTGCAGTCCGAACCGGGTCCGCAGCACGCGGGCGGTCTTCTCCAGCGGCAGGCCCGACTCGGTGTGCAACTCGGCGGTCAGCGCGGCGACGTTCGGCCCCAACTGCACGCCGGCCGCGCCGAGCGCATCGGAGGTCTGCAGGGGGTGCCGGCCCTGCACGCGCCGCCGGCACTGCGCGCAACGGCCCACCTCGACGTCGAAGCGGCGCACCAGGGGGCGCACGTCCGGCACGTCTTCCTGATACTGCTCCGCCACCCGCTCCACGGCGACGTGGCCGCCGCAGTCGGGGCACGTCTCCGGGGCGGGCGCCGCATGGGTCTCGTCCACCCGGGTCGGCGGCCGGCGGGTTCCCTGCTTCCCGTACTCCGCGCCGGCGCGCCGCCCCGGGCGGCGTCCGGTTCCCTGCCGGCGGTCCTTGGCGAAGGGGGCGGCCTGCCGGCGTCCGGCGCGCCGCGCGGCCTCGAGTTCCTTCTCCAGGCGCTCGATGCGGCGCTTCAGGTCCTCGCTGTGGCCCTGCAGGTCCTCGCTGCGGCGCTTCCAGTGGTCCCGATCCTCGATCAGCTTCGCCTTTTCTCGTTCGAGGTGTTCGATGCGCCGCACGTCCCGGGGGTCCCGCTGAGGCCCGGGCCCCATCGAACCGCTCCGGTCATCGTTCTTGCGCGCCATACTCCACGTATCGGCACGTGGCCGCCGTACCTGCACACCCTTTCGTGGATTTTTTTCGCCCGACCCGGTAACCCAAGACCGCACCCCCATACGCAGCAGCAAGCGATGCTGGAATTGCAGCGCAGCGCCCTGCGGCAAAACCTGCAGGCCATCGTGGCATCGCACAGCCCGGTGGTGCTGGACAGCGTGCCCCCGGAGGCCCGGATATTCCTGGACCGCGACGATGCGACCGGCCAGGTGCGCCGCGCGCCGCAATACCGGGACGTCTTCCAGAAGGCGCTGTACGGGCAGTCGCGGGACCAGCTCTCCATCCTGTGCGAAGACGCGGTCGCCGAGGGCGTGGTCCGCGGCGTGCTGGACGTGCTGAACGTCGATCTGGAATTGCGGCACGGGGACGTCGTGATCGGGAGGAACACCGGCCGGGACGAGTTCCCGGGGCACGTCCGGACGCTGGCGAAGTTCGCCAAGCTGTCGGATTTCGTCCTGGTGCTCGACGGCGATTCCCGAGACCTGGAAGCCAGGTTGCACGCGGTCGCCGAGCGGCACGGACATGCGTTGCAACTGCTGTTCCTGCCGGGCGACGGCCCGCCGGAGCAGTGGCTGTGGAACGTCCTGCGCAAACGACGCGACGAGTACGCGGCCGGACTCGGGCTGACCGCCGCCGACATGCGGCGGTCGATGGACGACGTCGAGCGGCTGTCCGGCGGAGTCGTGCAGCAGCGCGACGCAGGCAAGGTCGCCGTCACCGCCCTGGCGGACGGGCTCGAATGCACCGTCCCCGACGTCGCGCGCATCGTCGGACGCCGGGAGGCGGAAAGGAACGCGATGCCGGAGTTGCTGGCGGGATTGAAGGCGTCGATCGACCGCTGGCGAAGGCTTTGACGGCGGTTCGATAGCCGGCCGTTCGTTCCTGGCGCAGGTCCGCGGCCCGCGTGAGCAGCGCATCCGGTCCGGGCCGAGCGATCACCTCCGCAATGGCGGCAGCCGGGGAAGCGCCGGTTCCGTCGTCGTCGTCCGTGTCTACCCGGCCGAACGTGAACTCGAGCATCGGCATGGAGACTTCGATTTCTCCCGCCACTGGCCCCCGCGGAATAGCGATTCGAACCGCGTGAGGGCGGAGCGGCTGTCGGGCGCCGAGGCCGCCTTCCTGCGCGGTGAACACCTCGTCGTAATCCTGATTGAGTAGTGCGCCAGCGCCTCGCGCACCGGCATCGGCTTGCCGGCGGCGTCGAGCACCCTCGCGTAGCGCGTGTATACCGCCATGCCGGGGCCGATGGCGGCCTGCGCGAGGTCGACGGGGGCGACGTTGCCGGTCTGGAGGAGGCGGAGGGCCGGGGGGAGTTCGGCGCGGAGAGCGGTCACGCATTCCCGGCGCGTGGCGGCCGGCGCGTCCGGGGGACGGCGGCGGCAGACGAGGACGATGGAGGAGGCGAGGGCGTTGGTGTCGTTGCTAACCATACGCCCCTGACGTTCCGTGTGCATTGCCGCCGCCTGCCTGACGGCCGGCGCGGGCCACGTACCAGTGACGGCAAAGCCCGACTGGATCACAGCGTTGAGGAACGTTTCCCACCCGGTGCTGGCGGTTCCGGTGTCTCCTTTCTGTTCCGACTGCTTGAAGGCGTAATAGATGGTGATCGGGAACCCGGAGTGCGCCTGCTCCGCGAGTCGCCGCAATGCCCGGGTCATGCCGTCGAGAAAGAACGTTTCGGCTGCTTCCTTGCTACCGTGGCGGTAGGGAGTGGCCACCAATTCTTCGGTTTTCGGCACTGCCAACGTCGCGAACAGATCCGGGAACACTGGCTTCAGAGAACGGCGGAGCCAGATGTAGAAGAAGTCCGACAGGTCGGCGTAGCCAATGTTGTCATAGTAGGGCGGATCCGTGGAAACAAGTGTATCGGTGCACAGCGGCTGAGCGCAGACATCGAACTGTTGAGCAATTCCCTGCCGTTCAGAAAATATTACGGTGTGTATCAAGAATTTGAAAATATAGCTGATCTGCTTGTCAATGTTCCCGCCAGAATCTGATAGTGGATTCGCCTCTGCATAGTCCCATACCATCGGCAATGCCTGTCGACCAAACGAATTGCCGACGATTTCATTCTTGGGTTGATTTAACCACGGACATAGGGTGTTCCAATACACGGCGCTCTTGTCAATGGCCAGTCCCAGATACAGGGCGACCGCCTCGGCATACGCCGCCGCCCCCGCGCCGCCGTCGCGTAGCGGCCGGCCGTCGTCGGGCAGGCCCGCCGCGCCGCCGTCGCGCAGCGGCCGGTCGTCGTCGGACAGCCCCGCCGCCCCCGCGCGGCTGTCGCGTAGCGGCCGGTCGTCGTCGGACAGGCTCGCGACCGTCGCGTCGTGCCGGACGCGCTCGACCGCTTCGCCTACGAGGTCGGAGAAGGTCGTCAGGGCGACGAGCTGGCGGAGCGTGAATACATCGCCGTACGTTGGAAGTCCATAGAGCGGCGGTGAAAACCAGCGGCGGTCACGCGGCATATTCAACTCCGGTCGCCATTCCGGCATCGCCTTCCGTGCGGTTTCCTCGTGCTCCGCGACCGGCGCCAAGTAGACCCGGCCGCGGTCTCCTTCCGCCACGATCGCCATCAGCCGCGCGCCCATCCTCTTGGCTTGGCCCTCCGCCTTGATGTAGTCGCCCGCGATCGGCGTACCCGACATCAGGCAGCGGAAGTTCGCACCGCGCGACAGCTTCGTCCCGGCCTTCGTCGCGTCCGGGTCCGCCGGCGCGCCGACCTTGACCGTGAAGCAGTACCCCCGCCCCTCGACGACCGGCTCGACGTACGCCTCCTTGCCCTTCTTCGTCGACAGCATGAACGTCGACGCCAGCGGCACGTCCACGTCGGCGAACGCCGGGTTCGGGCTCTTCACCGTCCGCGCCCACAGCCACGCGATGACCGTCAGCTTGCGGCCCGCGTACAGATCCAGGTCCGGGCGCTCCCGCACCAGCGCCGGCGTGATCTCGACCGGCGGATACAGATGCCCGATGCGCTTCTCCGCTTCGTCGCGCATCCACCGGCCGTAGCGCCGCACGTCTTCCGCCAACCCCTGCGCGCCGCGCCACGTCTTCTCGACCAGCGTCGCGTCCGCCCGCGCGGCCGGATGCGCCGGCGGCCGGCCTGCGAACTTCGGCGGGACCTCGATCATCGCCTTGTTGATCAGCACTGCCACGGGGTTCAGGTCCGATGCGTGCGCCTCCAGACCGAGACGTTGCGCTTCGAGCGGCAGCGATCCTCCGCCGGCGAACGGGTCGTGGAACGCGGGCAGCCGGTGGCGGTCGAACAGCTCGGCGGCGCGCGGGTGGTCGGCGTAGTAGGCGCACGCCCGGCGCCAGCTCTGCCGGATCTCCCGTCGCGCCCGCTCCAGGACCTCCTCGTTCGTCGTGTTCTCCCACCGGACCAGCTCCCGGAGGATCCCGAACAGCCGCTCGCGTTCGAGCGCCGCCGCCTCCGCGCCGAGCGCCGCCCACTCGCCCGCCGCGTCCGTCCGGCCGGCGGGCGCCGCGCCGGCGGCCCGCTGCTTCAGCGCCCGCTGCGCCGCGCGCTTCTTCTTCGGGTCCGACAACAGCACGTCGACGTACTCCGACGGGTCGTCGACCATCTGCGCGAAGATCACCGCGCGGGCCGCGGCCAGCGGGCGGCGTGCCCACCACAGGTGCAGCGTCGACGGGTGTCCGTGGCGGATCGACTTCTCCCGCGCCGACGCCGCGTTGACGGCGTCGAGCGGCAGCGCCACCTCGATCAGCTTTCGGCGATGGTCGGGCATTCGTGGTGGGAAGGAGGTCTCGCCCCGGCCGCGACTGTTCCGGCGAGCCGTCGCTGCCGGTTCTCCGGATCCGGCGTCGGCCCTGCGGTTCGCAGGCCCGGCGACGTCAGGTCCGACCGTGTTTGCGGGCGGCCGCGGGCCCGAGCCGCCGAGGGGAATCTCGAATCGTGAGTCAAGCCGCCGTCATTTCGCCCGCGGTGATGATACCGCCATTCCCGCCGGGTGCCTTTCCGGTCGGCGGATTCAAGCGACGCCGCCTGCTGCACGGAACTGTCGCGGCGCCGGGTCTTGCGTCCGGTTCGTGACCCGCCTCGCCAAGCTCGACCTGCTCGCCATCGACGACTGGATGATCGCGCCCCTCCGCGACGCCGAGCAGCGCGGCCTCACCGAGGTCATCGAGGACCGCGCCGAACGCGTCTCCGCCCTCATCGCCGGTCAGTTGCCCGCCACTGACTGGCACGCCGCCATCGGCGACAGCCACGGCTTCGAGCGCGAGTAGACGAGGCCCGGCGCCGTCCGCCCGGCCGTGCGCGCCGCCGCACCGCCGGCCGCCGCGTCGCGGATGTGGTTGACTACCATTGACAGGGAGGAAACGACATGGCGACGGCCACCGATCGGTACGATCCCGACTACGCGGTTCCGCCCGGCTGGGTCCTGAAGGAGCGTCTGGACGCGCACGGCATCACGCCGGTCGAGCTCGCGCGCCGATGCGGCCGTTCGGCGAAGCTCATCAGCGAGATCGTCGCCGGAAAGGCGCCCGTCGAACCGAGGACGGCGCTTCAGTTCGAGAAGGTTCTCGGCGTCGACGCGAACGTCTGGCCGGGGAGCGAGAAGGACTATCGGCTGCACCGGACACGCGCGGCGCTCAATCGGCTGAAGGTGCGGTTGGCATGGGACGATTGATGCGTTTCTTCAACACCACCGGCCCGGTGGTGGCGGCGGACCACTACTGCATCCCGCCGCTGTCGCGCCTGGACGTCGACGAACTGCTCCGGCTGATCCGCGGCAAGCGCTACTTCGTGCTGCACGCCCCCCGGCAGACGGGGAAGACATCGGCCCTGCTGGCGCTGCGGGACCGGCTGAACGCCGACGGCTACCGGTGCGTGTACGCCAACGTCGAGGTGGCGCAGACGGCCCGCGAGGACGTGGAGCGGGCGATCCGCACGGTGCTGGGCCGGCTGGCGTCCCGGGCGCGGACGACGCTGGGCGACGAGTTCCTGGAGGGCGTCTACCGCGGCCTGCTCGAGACGCACGCGCCGCACGAGGTGCTGCTCGAGGCGCTGGCGCGCTGGGCCGCCGCCGACGCGCGTCCGCTGGTGCTGCTGATCGACGAGATCGACGCGCTGGTGGGCGACTCGCTGCTGGCCGTGCTGCGGCAGTTGCGGGCGGGGTACGACCAGCGGCCGCGGAACTTTCCGCAAAGCGTGATTCTGTGCGGGGTGCGGGACGTGCGGGACTATCGGATCCACTCCGGTTCGGCGAACACGGCCGTCGCCGGGGGCAGCGCGTTCAACGTCAAGGCGAAGTCGCTGCGGCTGGGGGACTTCTCGCGGGACGATGTCCTGGCGCTGCTGGGGCAGCACACGGCGGAGACCGGGCAGGCGTTCACGGCCGGGGCGCTGGACCTGGTGTGGGAGCGGACGCGGGGGCAGCCGTGGCTGGTGAACGCGCTGGCGGACGACGCCTGCTTCGAGGACAAGGCGGGCCGGGACCGGTCGCGTCCGATCGACGCGGAGGCGGTTCTGGCGGCGCAGGAGCGGCTGATTCTGCGTCGGGAGACGCACCTGGACCAGTTGGCGGACAAGCTGCAGGAAGAGCGGGTGCGGCGGGTGGTCGAGCCGCTGCTGAGCGGTGGCGCGGAGCGTGGCTTCAAGGCCCGCGATCTGGAGTACGTCCGCGACCTGGGCCTGATCGCGGTGGACGACCCGCCGCGGATCGCCAATCCGATCTACGCCGAGGTGGTCCCGCGCGAGCTGACCTGGGCGGTCCAGGCGGGGCTGACGGAGGAGATGGCGTGGTACGTGGACGCCGGCGGCGGGCTGGACGTGCGGAAGCTGCTGTCGGCGTTCCAGACGTTCTTCCGGGAGCACTCGGAGCACTGGTCGCAACGGTTCCAGTATCAGGAGGCGTGGCCGCAGTTGCTGCTGCAGGCGTTCCTGCAGCGGGTGGTGAACGGCGGCGGGCGGATCGAGCGGGAGTACGGGCTGGGGCGGGGCCGCACCGACCTGCTGATCGTCTGGCCGCGGACCGGTGGGGGATCGGTCGCCGGCGCATCGCCCGCCGGGGCCGAAGAGGCGCCGGGGCAGGTTGCGCGGGTCGACTCCGGCGACCGAGACGCAGCCCGTTCATGTCGCGCGCGCGCCGCGGAGGCGCCGGGGCAGGTTGTGCGGGTCGACAAGATCGTGATCGAGTGCAAGGTGCTGCACGGGAGCCTGGAGCGGACCGTCGCCGAGGGGCTGGAGCAGACGGCGGCGTACATGGACCGGTGCGCGGCCGCGGAGGGCCATCTGGTGGTCGTCGACCGCACGGAGGGGCGGCGTTGGGCCGAGAAGGTGTTCCACCGGCGGTCGGAGCCGCGCGCCGGCGCAACGATCGACGTGTGGGGGATGTGAGGCCCGCGGGAGCCCCGGATATACTCCCGGCCATGCCGATCACGCCGCGCTGGACGCGGTGGGTGCTCGCCGGGTCACTTTTCGCCGCCGGCTGCGGCGCGGGCCCGAATCCCGCCGCCGGTCCGGACGGAGGGTCCCGGGCGCTGGCGATCGTCGGCGCGCAGCTCGTCGACGGGACGGGCGCCGATCCGGTCCCCGACGCGGTCGTCGTGATCCGGGGCGGCCGGATCGCGGCGGCCGGGTCGCGCGCCGGGACCGCCATCCCCGCCGGGGCGGAGATCGTCGACGCGGCGGGCCGGACGGTGATGCCCGGGCTCGTCGAGACGCACGCGCACTACAACGGCGAGCCGGAGCGGGTGCCGCGGCAGTACCGCTCGCAGCTCTACTTCGGCGTCACCACGTCGCGCAGCATCGGGAGCGATCCGCCGGGCAAGGTGGCGCTCGCGCTCGACGCGCGCGCCGGCCGCATCCCGGGCCCGCGGCTGTACACCGCCGGCCTCGGCTTCTCGCACCCGGACAACGGCTTTCCGCCCGGCCGCCCGATCAACCGTCCCGAGACCGCCGCCGAGGCGCGCGAACTGGTGCGGGGACTGGCCGGGCAGGGGGCGCATTTCGTCAAGATGTGGGTCGACGTGGCGCCGCCCGCCGCGCCGGCGGCGATCACGCCGGAGATGCGCGCGGCGATCGTCGAGGAGGCGCGGGCGCACGGCCTGACGCCGGTGGCGCACGTCGGTTTCGAGGCGGACTTCTTCCAGCTCGCCGGCCTCGGCGTCAGCGACTTTCTCCACACGGTGCGCGACGCCGAGCCGAACGAGGCGTTCTACCGCCGCTGCCGCGAGATCGGCTGCGTCTTCTCGCCGACGCTCACCAACGTCCACGCCGGCTGGTACTGGGCGGAGCACCCGGAGCGGCTCGACGACCCGGAGATCCGCGCCGCCTTCGAGCCGGAGGCGCTCGCCCGGTGGTCCGATCCGGCGGTCCGGGACGAGGTGCTGCACGATCCGCGGCTCGCCGGCCGGAAGGCGCGTCTGGAGAACGCGATGGCGTGGGTGAAGCAGGTAGCCGACGCCGGCGTTCCCGTCGCCGTCGGGACCGACAGCGGCGCGTCGTCGTTCAACGTGCCGATGGGGTGGGGGACGCACCACGAGCTGGCGCTCTACGTCGACGCGGGGCTGACGCCGATGCAGGCGCTGGTGGCGGCCACGCGGACCGGGGCCGAGCTGCTTTCCGGCGGGCCGGCGGAGTACGGCACGCTGGAGCCGGGGAAGATGGCGGATCTGCTTCTGCTCGCCGCCGACCCGCTCGCCGACGTCCGGAACACCCGCGCCATCGAGCGGGTGATGCAGGCCGGCGTCTGGCTCGACCGCGCGGCGTTGATGCCGTTGCCGGAGTGAGCCCCAGGGCGCGGAGCGAGAGCGCGTCGATGGCCCGGCCCCGGGACGCCGATGGGGGGCGTAACCAGGCGCCCCGCCGCCGCCACCGTCCGGCGCGGCCCTCGCCGCCGCGGGCTGACACCGCGCCCGGCGGCGTGTAGTATGCGATCCCTGCCCGGCCGACCCGCGGCCGGCCTCCGGGATCGCACGTCATGACCACACGCGTTCCCGCTTCGCGGGCCGTCACGCTCCACACCGTTTCGGGGGCGGAGAAGCGCGAGGCGCACACCGTGGAGCTGCCCGATTACGACCGGGAGCGGTTCCACGACGTCGCGTTCATGACCGCGATGAGCCTGACCCTGCTGGGCAACTACGCCCAGACCGGGCACTTCGGCGGTCCGCTGGCCTACACGCCCTACAACGTGGCCTGCCACCTGGCCGGTCCGGCGCTGGGCGGACTGCGCTACGACCTGCGCGAGCCGAAGTTCGCCTACGCCGACAAGTTCATGCTGGCCGGCGGCCACTGCATTCCGACCTGCTACGCGCTGTGGATGATCCTGTACGAAGCGCTGCGGCGGCAGCACGCGGCGACCGGGGACGCGCGTTTCGCCTGCGATCCGCGGGTGGCGATCCTGCCGATCGACGCGCTGGGGTTCCGGCGCGGAGCCGGCGCGCTGGCGACGCTGCTGGAGGAGAACGGCCTCGCCGGCCACCCGCTCTTCGCGGACGCGCGGGGCCGCGGCATCCGCGCGCTGTCGGGGCATGCGGAATCCACCGACGCGACCAACGACGTCAACGGCGGGCCTTCCGGCATCGGCATCGCCACGGCGGCCGGCAAGGCGCTGTTCTGGGACTACGTGGGGGCGCCGCCGGGGTTGAAGGTGGTCGCGCTCGAAGGGGAGTTCGCGCTGACCGAGGGGCACGCGCAGGAGCTCAAGAACGTCGCCGTGGCGCAGCAGGTCGGCAAGCGGCTCCGGGTGCTGCTTTCGCAGAACAACGCGGGCATCGACGACAGCCTGATCGGCGGCGTGGTCAAGGCGCGCTACGCCGACTACGACGTCGCGCGGCAATGGGTGTCGTGGGGTTGGAACGTCTTCACGATCGGGGACGGGAACGACTTCGATCAGGTCCTCGCCGCGTTCCGGGCGATGGAGGAATGGCCGGCCGACGACCGCCGGCCGATGATCCTGGTCGGCCCGACGGTCAAGGGCTGGTGGCCGGCGGCCCGCGGCGGGCGGATCGGCGGACGCGAGCAGATCGTCGGCCATCCGTCCCACCCCTACGCGTTCCGGATGAACGGCGACTACTTCGTGGCGCTGGCCGAATCCTTCGAGCAGGCGTACGGCGTCCGGTTCGACGGCATCCGGGACGGGGTCCCGGCGACCGAGGCGGAGCGCCTGATCCAGTGCAAGACGAACGTCGACGCGGTGATGTCGGTGCTGGAGCGGCGCGCGGGGCTGCGCGAGTGGATCGCCGAGCGGGTGCTCGACGTCGCGGCGACGGTCGACCGGGCGCCGGCCCTGCGCATCGACCCGGCCGCCGACCCGTTCCGCGACGAGCGGCTGCGGGTGGAGCGCCTGCCGGCGGAACCGCAGGACGTGGCGGCGCGCGACCCGCACACCGGCCGGGAGGTGCGGCGGCGGATCCGCCTGTTTCTTCCGCCCGGCGAGAAGAAGGGGCCGCGGCGGGCGGTCAGCGAGATCGGCGCGTGGCTGAACTACGTCACCGGCGGGCGCTTCCTGACGATGGCGGCCGATCTGTCCGGCTCGATCAACGTCGAGAACGCCAACCTGTTCGGCCACTACGATCCGGTCGACAACCCGTGCGGCACGCGGCTGAAGGCGGCGATACAGGAGGCGGGCAACGCGTCGACGGTCATCGGGCTGATCAGCCAGAACGCGTCGGCCGACCCCGGCCGGTACGCCGGCGTCTGGGGGCTCTCCGGCACCTACGGCGCGTTCACGCCGCTGATGTACACCCCGGCCCGGGTGTTCTCGCAGATGAACCAGGACAGCCCCTTCCCGCTCGGGGTCCTGCACGTGCTGGCCGGCCACTCGGGTCCGGAGACGGCGGCCGACGCGCGCACCCACTTCGGGATCTTCGCGCCGCAGGTCTGGACGCTGCTGCCGCGCGGCCAGGTCGTCAACCTCTACTTCTGGGACTACAACGACGTGGCCCCCGGCTACTTCGCCGCCGTGCGGCAGGCGCTGGCGGTCAAGGAAGCGGGCATCATCGTCATCCACGTCGCGCGGCCGGACTTCGTGGTGGCGGACCGGTCGACCTTCGCCGACACGGATCCGAGGGCGGCGGCGAAGGGGCTCTACCTGATCCGCGAGTACGACCCCGGCGCGCCGCCGATGGGCACGGTCTTCGCGCAGGGCTCGAGCTCGACGAGGAACCTCGTCAACGTCGTTCCGCGGCTGGAGGCGGCGGGCGTCAACGTGCGCGTCGTGTCCGTGATCAGCACCGAGCTGTTCGCGGCCCGGCCGCGGGAGTACCGGGAGAAACTGCTGCCCGACGCGTCGCGCTGCGACTGCATGGTCGTCAGCACCATGACCCGGCGCGTGCCGCCGATCCCCAACCTCGGCCCCCTGACCGAGGAGTACTCGCTCTATGCCGACTTCGACGACCGCTGGCGGAGCGGGGGCGCCGAGCCGGACGTCATCGCCGAGGCCCGCCTCGACGAGGAGTCGATCTTCCGGGGCGTCGCCCGCTTCGCCCGGGAGCGCGCGTCCCGGCTGGAGCGGCAGCGCCGCGCGCTGGCCGCGCTCTGACGGCCGCGCGCCGGAGGGTGCTACGATGGCGGGGCCATGGCGTGGACGGCAGGAGGAGGGTGAGATGAGGATCCATCGGTGTCTCGCGGCGTCGTGCGCGTTCGTTGCGGCCGTCGTGCTGGCGGCGGCGCCCGCGGCGGCCCAGACCATGCCCCGGACCCCGTGGGGGGAGCCGGACCTGCAGGGCATCTGGGACTTCCGCACCATCACGCCGCTGGAGCGGCCGGAAGAGCTGGGCGACAAGGCGTTCCTGACGGCGGAGGAGGCGGCGGCGGCCGAGCAGGCGGAGGTCCGGCGCAACGTCGAGCTCTGGGAGGCGGAGGCGCGGAGAACCGAGGCGGGCGGCAACGTGGGGGCCTACAACAACTTCTGGATGGACCGGGGCACGACGCCGATCGAGACGCGGCGCACGTCGCTGATCGTCTATCCGCCCAATGGACGGTTCCCGGAGCTGTCGGAGGCCGGAGCGGAGCGGGCGGCGGCGCGGCGCGCCTACCTGGCGGAGCATCCGGCCGACTCGTACGCGGACCGCAACACCTCCGACCGCTGCATCGTCGGCTTCAACGCGGGGCCGCCCATCACGCCGCTCGCCTACAACCAGAACATGCAGCTCTTCCAGACCCCGGACCACGTGGTGATCTACACCGAGATGGTCCACACCCCGCGCATCGTGCCGCTCGACGGCCGCGCCCCGCTCGACCCCGGCATCCGGCTCTGGTCGGGCGACTCGCGCGGGCGCTGGGAGGGCAACGCGCTGGTCGTCGAGACGGCGAACTTCAACGCGCAGCGCCAGTGGATTCCGCTGACCTCCGGCGGTTCCGGCGTCACCTCGACCGCCGGCATGACGCTGGTCGAGCGCTTCACCCGCGTCGACGACGACACGCTCGAATACACCTTCACGGTGCGCGATCCCGACACGTGGGCGAGCGACTGGACCGCCTCGATGCCGATGCGGCGGACCGACGTCCCGCTGTTCGAGTACGCCTGCCATGAAGGGAACTACTCCATGGAGGGCATACTGTCCGGCGCGCGGGCCGAGGAGCGGGCGGCGGCGGCGCAACCGTCCCGATAGGCCGCGGGCGGATCTGGTGGCGTGGTCGAGACCGGCGCGGCGCCCGACCGGCTGGTGGGCGAGCATGTCGACCGGGGGCGGCGAGGCTGATGACCCGGCCGGTCTGTCCGTATCTGGAGGTCGCGCGCTACACGGGCGCCGGCGACGTAGACGATGCGGCGCGTTTCGAGTGCCGGCTGCCGGATGCGCCCGGACCCTGACGGCGCGCCGCGGCCGGCCCGTCCCCGGATGGCGCAACGGACGGCAAGGCGTCATACTGTCGTCCGTCGTTACCCACGTGGCGCAAGCATGAGGTGCAGCAACATGACCATCCGACCCGTTCGACCGATTTTCCGCATCGCCGGCAGCGCGGCGCTCGCGCTGCTGCTGGCCGGCGCCGCCGCCGCGCAGTCCGCCGGCGACGCCGCGCCGCTGCGCACCCCGCACGGCCACCCGGATCTCGGCGGCATCTGGGATTTCCGCACCGTGACGCCGCTCGAACGCCCGGAGGAGCTGGCCGACAAGGCGTTCTTCTCGGAGGAAGAGGGCGCCGAGTACGCCGCCGAGCGGGTGCTGGCCAACAACGCCGACCTGGACCGCGAGCAGAAGAAGCAGGTGACCACCGACCGCGGCCTGGTGAACGGCACGCGCGAGAGCCGGGACCTCGCCCTGGCCTACAACAACTTCTGGTGGGACCGCGGCGACAGCGTCGTCGCGACCCGGCGCACCTCGCTGGTGATCGATCCGCCGAACGGCCGGATCCCGCCGCTGACCGAGGCGGGCGCGCAGCGCGCGGCCGAGCGCCTGCGGATCAACCAGCGGCCGACGGAAGGACCGGAAGACCGTCCGCTCGGCGAGCGCTGCATCACCGGCTTCAATTCCGGACCGCCGATGCTGCCCGCCGCCTACAACATGAACGTGCAGATCTTCCAGACCCCGGACCACGTGGTGCTGCTGAACGAGATGGTGCACAACGCCCGGATCGTTCCGCTCGACGGAAGCGGCCACGGCGCGGTGCGGCAGTGGACCGGCGTGTCGCGCGGGCGCTGGGACGGCGACACCCTGGTCGTCGAGACGAAGAACTTCCTGCGCGAGACCAGCTTCCGCAACTCCAGCCGGAACCTGCACCTGGTGGAGCGGATCCGCCGGGTGGACGAGGACACGCTGCTCTACACCTTCACGGTCACCGACCCGACCACCTGGACGGCGCCGTGGACGGTCGAGCTGCCGATGCGGCGCACCGACCTGCCGATCTTCGAGTACGCCTGCCACGAGGGCAACTACGGTATGGACGGCACGCTCAGCGGCGCCCGGGCCGTCGAGCGGCGCGCGGCGGGCGAGTAGCGGACGGGGCCGGCTCCCGGCGCGACCGCCGGGGCTGCGCCCGATCCCGATTGAGGAAGCGGAGCGACCCGCGGCCCGGCGGCCCGCTCCGCTTCCCGATCCGCCGGCCGCCGAGCCGGGCGGTACGTCCCGGGGGCGGGCAAGGGGATTCTTGCTCGCGCTCCGCTTCCCGATCCGCCGGCCGTCGATCCGGGCCCGCGTGGTATCGTGGCCGCCGATGGGTTGTTGCGAGGCGACGAATCCGAACCTGATCGGCGTGGCGCCCGAGCCGCGGCCGACGGAACGCTCCTGGCCGGCGCCGGGCGCCGGGTGGGACCGCCGCACCACGCTCAAGAGCCTGGCGGGCGCGGCCGGCGTCATCGCCGTCAGCGGCTGCGCGAGCGAACCGGGGGACGGCGCGGCCGGCGTCCGCCTCGCCTTCTGCGGCCAGCTTCTGTGCGTCGTCCCCTACGAGGTCGCGCGGGTTCGCGGGCACTTCGCCGCGCAGGGCCTGGCCGTCGAGCTCGTCTACACCCGCGGGGGCAACGCGGCGATGCAGGCGCTGGTGGGCGGCGCCGTCGACTACGCCGGCACCTCGTTCGACGTCGCGCTGCAGGCGGCCGCCAACGGGGCGCCGATCCGCCGCGTCGCGTCGACCGGGCGGCTGCCGCTGTTCGCGCTCGCGACGGCGCCGGCGCGGGCCGCCGCCATCGACTCGGCGGCGGCGCTCGCGGGCCGCACGGTGGGGATCTCCGCCCTCGGCAACGCCGACCACGCCCTGCTGCTGTTCCTGCTCGACCAGGCCGGCGCCGACGCCGGCGCGGTGCGGTTCGCGGCCATCGGCACCAACGTGTTCGACGCCCTGCGGATCGGGCAGGTGGACGCGGCGATGCTGCAGGAGCCGGCCCTGTCGCTGATCGTCGAGGCGGGCGGGCGCGAGCTGGTCAACTTCATGGAAATCGAGGAGGCGCGGCGGCATCTCGGCGGCCCCTACGCGTTCATGGGGGTCTCGGTGCGGGCGGCCGAACGCGACCGGCGCCTGCCGGAGATCCGGCGGCTGGCCGCGGCCCTCGCGGACGGTCTGGCCGCCACGCGGACCCTGCCGCCGGCCGAGGTCGTCGCCGCCCTTCCGGACGCGCTGGTCGCCGGCGGCGACGTCCCCCGGCTCGAACGGGTCATCGAACGCTACCGGCAGTCGCTCTACCCGGAGCGCGTCACCGTCGACGTCGAGGCGGCCGGGCGCGTCCTGCGCGCCCAGCAGGTCGCCGGCCTGCTGCAGCCGGGGCAGGTCGATCTCGGAACCCTGCTGGACGCGGACGCGGCCGCCGGGTAGCGCCCGCCCCGCGGAAGACAAAATGCTGCGGGTACGCGGTCTGACGGTCGGCTACGGCGGGGAGCCGGTCCTCGAAGGCATCGATCTCGACGTGGCGGCGGGGGAGTTCGCAACCCTGATCGGCCCGTCCGGTTCCGGCAAGACCAGCATCCTGCGGGTGGTGACCGGCCTGCTGGAGCCGTTGCGCGGCACGGTCGAGCTGGACGTCGGGGCGCGCGACGTCGGCTTCCTGTTCCAGGACGACGCGCTGCTGCCGTGGCGCACGGCGCGCCGGAACGTGGCGCTGGGACTGCGGATCCGGGAGGTCGCGCCGGCCGCGGCCGACGAGCGGGCCGAGCACTGGCTGCAGGTGCTGGGGCTGGCCGGCTGCGGCGACCGCTATCCGGGCCAGCTCTCCGGCGGGCAGCGCAAGCGGGTGGCCATCGCGCAGGTGCTGGCGTTGCGGCCCCGGCTGCTGCTCATGGACGAGCCGTTCGCCGCGCTCGATGCGATCGTCCGGACCCGCATCACCCAGGAGCTCCTGGAGTGGGTCGAGCGCGAGCGGCTCACCGTGCTGCTGGTGACGCACGACCTCGAGGAGGCGATCGGCGCCTCCGACGTGGTGCACGTGCTCGGCCGCGGGCCGCGCGCGACGATCCGCGCCAGCCACCGCGTCGGGATCCCGCGGCCCCGGCGGGTGCTGGAGACGCGGGGGCATCCGGCTTTCGGACCGCTCCTGCAGGGGTTGTGGGAGGAGCTGGCCGCGGAGCCGGCCCCGGCGCGGGCGGCGTCATGAAAGGCTGGAGAGAGTTTTCGGGGATGCGGATCTACCACCACGCGGAGCCGGCCCCGGCGCGGGCGGCGTCATGAAGGGCTGGCGCGCCGCGCCGTCGGTGCGCCGCGGCGCGGCGCTGGCGCTCCTTCTGGGAGGGTGGGAGGCGGCGTCGCGCGCCGGTCTGCTGGATCCCTTCTACGCGCCTCCGCCCTCGGCCGTCGCGCGGGTCGCGTTCACCCTGGCCGCCGGCGGCGACCTGTGGCCGCACCTCGGAGCCACCGCCGCCGCGGCGTTCGCCGGCCTGCTGGCCGGACTCGTCCTGGGCGTCGTCCTCGGCTTCGCCGCCGCGCTCGCGCCGCCGGTCGCCGACCTGCTCGAGCCGGTGATGATCCTGCTCAACGCGATCCCCCGCGTCATCCTCGCCCCGCTGTTCGTCATCTGGCTCGGCATCGGGCTGGCGTCCAAGCTCGCCCTGGCGACCATCCTCGTCACCGTGCTCGTCTTCTTCGCCGTCTGCAACGGCGTCCGGGACGTGGACCGGCGGCTGGTGGAGCGGGTGCGGACCCTGGGCGGCGGCCGGCGGATCCTGGTGCGCGAGGTCTACGTGCCGTCGGTCACGAGCTGGGTGCTGGGGAGCTTCAAGGTGGCCGTGGGATTCGCGTTCACCGGCGCGGTGGTCGGCGAGTTCGTCGCGTCGAGCCGCGGCCTCGGGTACCTGCTCCAGTTCGCGCAGAGCACCTACAACGCCGCGCTGACGATCGCGCTGATCCTCGTCATCATGGGCGTCGTCCTGCTGCTGTTCGCCTGCGCCGAACGCCTCGAGCGCCGCCTGCTGCGCTGGCGCCGCCTCTGAGGAACGGCCGTCACGGGGCGGTGATCGTCGCCCCGGCCAGCTCGGCGACGGCGGCCAGCGTGGTCTGCGCCGCGTTCAGTCCGAGCCGGAAGTCGTCGTCGGTGTACGTCCGGTAGAGGTCGGTCGGCTGGTGCCAGTGGGGGTTCCAGCCGGCGCCGACGTGCATGCCCCGTTCGTTCTCCCGCAGGCTGATCGACGGCGTGGCGTTCATGAACGGCGTCGAGTCGGTGTTCGTCATGTGCGGTCCGACCGTGGCGGGGTAGTCGGTGGCGTAGGCGTCGTTGGCCGCCTTGAAGCGGAACGCGAGGTCGCGCGACTCGCCGGCCAGATCCGAATTCGACTGGAACTCGACGTTGACGTCCGCCTCGCGCCGCTGGTCCCGGCTCACCACGCCGTCCGGCCCCGGCGCCCCGTGGTCGAACAGCATCATGTCGTGCTGGATCATGCCGAGCCAGCGGGGTTCCGGGTAGAGGCCGGAGCCGGGCGGGTCTTCCCGTCCCTGCCGCTCGCGCCGCTGCGCGACGTAGGCGCGGCTGCCGTTCAGTCCGGTCTCCTCGTCGTTCCAGAGCGCGAAGCGGATCGATACTTCCGTCCGCACGTCCGGCGCGCTGAGGATGCGCGCCAGCTCCATCACCAGCGCCGTGCCCGAGGCGTCGTCGTCGGCCGCCTCGCCGAAGCCGTGGCCGTCCATGTGGGCGCCGAGGATGTACATCTCGCCGGGCCGCGTGGCGCCCACCCGGGTGCAGTACACCTGCGACCGCTCCCCGTCGGTCGGCTCCTCCAGGTTGAGCGCGCGCAACGCCTCGTCCGGTTGCAGCGCCGGGTCGCGCGCGACGCCGGTGCGGGCCCGGTAGCCGAAGATCGAGCTGCCGCCCGGACCGCTGCCGTTGCGTCCGATGCGCCCGCCGGTGGGAGTCGGCCCGGCCGGGTTCAGGGGGCCGCGCGCGGCGCGCCGCGCGGCGCCGGCGGGCCGCGGCGGCGGAGCGTGGTAGGTGTAGTGGAGGCGCTCGGTGGGGCAGCCGGCCGCCTCGAGCCAGGCCTCGATCCAGTCGACGGCGTCGCGGTTGCGTTGCGTGCCCTGCCGCCGGTCGCCGAACTGCGCGAGCCCCCTGATGACGGCCTTGTAGCGCTCCAGATCGAGCCGGCCGACCAGCACCGCGATCGGGTCGCCCGCGCCGTCCCCCGGCGTCGGTTGCCGGCCGAAGGCCGTGGCGCCCGGACCCGCGCCGACGGCCAGGAGCAAGGCGGCGGACACGCATGCCAGAAGAGTCGCGCGCATCGGTTCTCCCCCCGATCCCGGCCGAGCGCCCTTCACTCTCCGTCCCGGGCGGGCAGGATGACGCGCTCGAGCGTGAGCAGGCGCTGGTCGATTTTTCCGAAGGCGACCTCCACCGCGCGCAACCGGGCGTCAAGGGCCCGGACGTCGGCTCGGAGCGCGTCGAAATCGGCTCGGACGTCGGCTCGGAGCGCGGCGACGTCGGCCTGCACGCTGGCTGCAAGGCGGTCGAAGCGGGCGTTCACGTCGTCGAAGCGGGCGTTCACGCCGTCAAAGCGCCCGTTCACGCCGTCGAAGCGGGCGTTCACGTCGTCGAAGCGGGCGTTCACGTCGTCGAAGCGGGCGTTCACGTCGTCGAAGCGCCCGTTCACGCCGGTGAACAGCAACGTCATGACCGCCAAGTGAACGGTGGTGGCGCCGATGACGGTTCCGACGATCCACTTAGTGTCGCTGCTCATGCAACCGACAGGGTAGCACGGACCCGAAACCGGCTGTTAATGTCCGGCCCGGCCAACCAGGACGAACCGCCCGTCGATGCCGGTCCGCGTCCGGACGGACCCGAAACAGGCTGAATGTCCGGCCGGGCCAACCGGCTCCACGAGTTCGATGCGTGGCGGGACCGGGATGCCGTCCCGCTACGGTTGGCCGGCGGGCGCCACCGGTTCGATGCGGAGCAGGGCCCCTTCGTCCGCGTCGGTCAGCAGGTAGAGCAGACCGTCGGGGCCCTGCCGCACGTCGCGAATCCGCTGGCGGAGTCCGGTCAGGAGCGACTCCCGGGCCAGCTCCTCGTCGTTCTCGTTGAACACGATCCGCTCCAGGTGCCCGGTGCCCGGAATCCGCCCGGTCATCATCGAGCCGACGAACAGGTTGCCCTTCCAGGCGGGGAACCGGTCGCCGGTGTACCAGGTCAGTCCCGACGGGGCGATCGACGGCACCCAGAAGACGAGCGGCTCCTCCATGCCGGGCGCCCAGAACCCGTCGCCGACCCGCACGCCGTCGTACTGCCGTCCGTAGGAGACGACGGGCCAGCCGTAGTTCCGGCCGGCCTCGATCACGTTGAGCTCGTCCCCGCCCTGGACGCCGTGCTCCACCGTCATCGGCGCGGACGTGTCCGGATGCAGCGTCAGCCCGTTCTGGTTCCGGTGCCCGAGCGAGTAGATCTCCGGCTCGTAGCCCGCCCGGCCGACGAACGGGTTGTCCTCGGGGACCGTGCCGTCGTCCCGCAGCCGCAGCAGCTTGCCCGCGTGCGTGCCCGGATCCTGGGCGCGCGACTCGAGAGGGTCGGTGCGGAACGCGCCGCCGACCGTGACGTACAGCAGGCCGCCGGGAGCGAACGCGAGCCGCGCCCCCGCCGTGGTCCCTCCGAACGGCTCGGCGACGAAGACGTCCTCCACGTCGCGCAGCGCCATGCCGTCGAGGCGCCCGCGGACGACCGCGACGGTGCCGGTCTCGTCCGGCAACGGCCGCGTGTAGCTGAGGTAGACGAGCCGGTTCTCGGCGAACGCGGGGTGCGCCGCCACGTCCATCAGGCCGGCCAGGCCGCGGGACAACACCTCCGGCACGCCGTCGAGCGGCTCCGGGTCGAGCACGCCGCCCCGAATCATCCGCAGCCGGCCCGCGTCGCGCTCGGTCACCAGGATGCCGCCGCCGGGCAGGAAAGCCATGCCCCAGGGATGCGACAGGCCCCTGGCCACCACGACCACGCGGACCTTTTCGATCGCGTGCGTGTTCAGGACGAGCGGCTCGTCCGGCAGGGGGACGGCGGGCAGCCCCGGCGGCTCCCCGGGCTGGTCCTGCCGCGGCGCGGCCCCGGCCGGCATGGCGAGGAGCAGGGCGCCGGCGAACGCGAGCCAGGGAGCGGGACGCCGGCGGGCTGTCGACGGGTCGTGCATGGTGGAGACCTCCGGATGACAAGGTGGCGCGCCCCATTCTACCCGCGGCTGCCGGCCGCCGGGCGCTTCCCTGCGCGCGGGAGACGCCGCCCGCCCGGCCGCGCACCGGCCGCGGTGATCAGGCGCTTCCCTGCGCGCGGGAGACGCCTCGGCCAGCTCGTCGATCTTCCCCACCGGTTCGGGCGCTTCCCTGCGCGCGGGAGACGCCGCGTCCCGCGCCAGCGGGTCGCGCCGGCGGGGTACAGTGGGCGGATGACGATGAGCGACACCTGGAGACGCCGGTTCCCCGCGCGCGCCGCGGCGGCCGCGATCCTCGCCGCCGGCGCGGCCGCCTGCCAGACCCCGGCTTCGCCGCCGGCCCCGGACGCCGCCGGCCCGGCCGGGGTCTCCGGGGCGCCGGCCGGGCCGGTCGATCCGCCGGCGCGGCTCACCGGCACGTGGCGGCTCGCGCGGGTCGAACGCTACGATCAGGCCGGCGCGCCGCTGTCCGACCTCATGCACCCGACGATCGGTCTTGCGGAGGCGCGCGGCTTCCTCATGTCCGATGGCGAGCGCATGGCGCTGGCCGTGCAGGAAGAGGAAGGGGCGCGGACCGCGCGGGACGACCCGCCGCCCGGCGACGCGCTGGCCGCCGTCGAACGCTATACCTCGCACTTCGGTCCGTATGCCGTCGACGAGGCGCGGGGCTCCCTGTCGCAGCAGGTGGCCGGAAGTTTCGACCCGCGACTGACCGGCGGCCGGATCGAGCCGTTCTACGAGCTCGACGGGGACCGGCTCGTGCTCGTGCCCGGCCTCCGGTGCCCCGATTCCTACGTCACGGATCGCGGGTGCGCCTACGGCACCACCGGCATCCAGTTGCGCAACGTCTGGGAGCGGCTCCCGCCGGCGGCGGGCCTCGGGGACGAGGCGCGGCGGTTCCTCGGATTCTGGGAGTTCGACCGGATCGAGCGCCGGACCCTGGACGGGGTCGAGGTCCCGACCCGGCAGTTCGCCGCCGGGTATCTCGTCTACATGCCTTCGGGCCACATGGCGGCGCACCTGATGCGGCCCGGCCGCCGGCCCTGGGAGGGCCCCCGGCCGACGGCGCTGGAGGCGCACGCGGCGCTGGAGGGCTACGCCAGTTCCTTCGGCCGTTTCACCGTCGACGCGGCGGCGGGCGTCGTCGCGCACCACCGCGCGGGCCATCTCGATCCGGACCGCATCGGCGTGGACGCCCCCCGCCACTTCGAGTTCCGCGACGGCGGGCTGGTGCTCCGGCCGCCGGTCTCGACCGTCGACGGGAGGGAGGTCCGGACCAGCGTGTTCTGGAACCGGCTGAGCACGCTCGATCCCGACGGCGGCGGTTGAGTGCGCCCGCCGGCCGCCGCGCGAGGCCTCGCGCCGCGCCTCCGGCGCCGCCGTCCGGCTTCCTTTCGGCTCGTGACGCGACAGTCGTCGGCAGGACTTCGTCCGCGACATGGCCCCGGCGCCGCCGTCGGCTTCCTTTCGGCTCGTGACGGACCCGCGGCGAGCCGCCCTGCTTCAGAAGCTCGGAGCGGGGCGCCGCCGTCGGCTTCCTTTCGGCTCGTGACGGACTGCCATACAATGCCGTCCGACGCGCGCCGTGCGCCGGCCGCGATCGCGCGGCGCCGGCGGCGGCGCTGAATCCGGCAAATCTTCCAGAGGGGGATCGTGATGCGCACACTCGTACTCGCCGTCGTCGTCGGCTTCAGCTTCCTCGGCGTGGCCGGCGCCGGGCAGGATCCGCCGGCGCCGTGCGGCCCGGCCGGCCAGTTGCCGGCCGAACTGTCGAACAACGTGGGCGCCGACTCGCGCTGCTTCGAGATTCGCATGTACACCGCCCGGCCGGCGGAGGACGGCAAGGGCGGCATCGACGAGCTGCATCAGCGGTTCCGCGAGGGCGAGGTCGCCATCTTCGAGAAGCACGGCGCCGAGATCGTCGCGGTCTGGCAGAACCTGGACGATCCGAACCGGCTGATCTGGATGCTGGCCTATCGCGACCGCGCGCACCGGGAAGAGGTCTGGGCCGGCTTCCGCGACGACCCGGAGTGGCACGAGCTGCGGGCGAAGTACCCCGCCCCGCTCGAGGGGATCGAGGTCTTCATGCTGAGCGCCAGCGATTACTCGGCGCTCAAGTAGGCGGGAGCGTCGTTCGCGCGAACCGCGGCGCAACAGGAGTGCGGGCCGTCGTGGACGGCCGCGGCGGCCCGCTTGCCTGCGACCCGGTTGCTGCCGGTCTCGCTTGCCGATCCGGTTGCTGCCGGTCTCGCTTGCCGATCCGGTTGCTGCCGGTCTCGTCTCGACCGCCGCCTCACGCCGTCGACGCGGCGCCCGGCCAATGCCCCGCAACGCAGCCCGAGCGGCGCCCTGAAGGGGGCAGGCCAACGTCGGCAACCCGGAACGTGCGACGCGCTGATTCGGAGGTTTCCCATGACCGTGCACCCCACTCGGCGTCGATTCCTGCGGACGCTCGCGGCCGGCGTCGTCGTCCATCCGATCCTGTCCGGCGGCCGCCCCGCCGGCGCGCAGCCGCGCCGCGGCGACGGGCCGGAGGCGCTCTGGGAGGAAGTGCGCCGGCAGTTCGCGTTCCGCGACGAACGGGTGCCGATGAACGCGGCCAACCTGTGCCCGTCGCCGCGCGTGGTGGCCGAGCGGGTGAGCGAGCTGACGCGGGACGTCGACGTCGACTGCTCGTTCCCGAACCGCGCGAAGTTCGGCCCGCTGCTCGAGGCGTCGCGCGCGGCGGCGGCGGCGCAGCTCGGGGTCGCCGCGGACGAGATCGCGCTGGTGCGCAACACGAGCGAGGCGAACAACGTCGTCAACGCGGGGATTCCCCTGGCTGACGGCGACGAGGTCGTGGTGTGGGATCAGAACCACCCGACCAACAACGTCGCCTGGGAGGTGCGGGCGGCCCGCCACGGACTGGCGGTGACGCGGGTGGCGACGCCGGCCGCGCCCTCGGGCGTGGACGAACTGGTCGGCGTGTTCGAGCGCGCGCTGACGCCCCGCACCAGGGTGCTGGCCCTGACGCACGTTTCCAACGTGAGCGGCCTGCGGCTCCCGGTGCGCGAGCTGTGCGAGGTGGCCCACCGCCGCGGGATTCACGTGCACGTCGACGGCGCGCAGAGCTGGGGCGCGCTGGACGTCGATCTGCGCGCCCTCGGCTGCGACTCCTTCACCGGGAGCGCGCACAAGTGGTTCTGCGGGCCGAAGGAGGTGGGGCTCCTCTACGTCCGCGCCGACCGGGTCGCGGAGATCTGGCCGAGCATCGTCGCCCCGAGCTGGGGCGACGCCGTCGAGCCCCGGCCGCGGGGCGCGCGCAAGTTCGAATCGCTGGGGCAGCGCGACGACGCGGCGCTGGCCGCGGTCGGCACGACGGCCGCGTTCCGGAACCGGCTGGGGCTGGACCGCATCGAGGCGCGCGTGACGGAGCTCGCGACGATGCTCAAGGCCGGGCTCCGAGAGGCCGGGTTCGACGTCGTCACCCCGCTGGAACCCGAGCTCAGCGGCGGCGTGGCCGTCGCGGCGGTCGACGCGGCGCGGCGCGGCCGGCTTGTGGCCGCCCTGTACGAACGGCACGGCATCGCGGGAGCGGCGACCGGCGGGTTGCGGCTCTGTCCGCACGTCTACAACACCGCCGAGCACGTCCTGCGGGCGGTATCCGGCGCCGCGGCGTTGCGCGAGGCGCAGCTATAAGCGCCGGCCGGAAGGGAATCGGCCGCGCGGGTTCCCGGGAGGCTGCCGGCCCGCGCCTCGGGGACAGGCGGCCTCCCGGCGAGGTCGACTTTCCGGCGGGCCGGATCACTTGGCGTCCGCGGCCGCCTGCTTCTCCAGGTTGCGGTAGATCTCCAGGATGTGCCGGACGTCGTAGTTGCCCTCGTGGCAGGCGTACTCGAACATCGGGCCCTCGGTCTTCACCATCGGGATCTCGGCGCTCCACGGCCGCGTCCACGAGGCCGGGTCGGTGACCGTGAACCGGTAGAGGATGGTGTCGTCGGAGACGCGCGTGAAGCGCTCCACCACGTGCAGCCCGGCGCTCGACCCCTGGAACCGCGTCTTGCCGGTGAAGCCGGTGGTTTCGACCACCAGCGTGTCGCCTTCCCAGCGGCCCCGCGAGTCGCCCGGATACTGGCGGATCTTCCCGGAGACGTGCGGGCGTCCGTCGGTCGGGATGATGCGCGGGCTGTTGTTGCTCAGCTCGGTGAAGACCACCACCTGCCCCGGCGTCTGGAAGATCTGGTGGATGTCGTTGTAGGCCGGCGGCAGCATCGGCGGCCCGTTGTGCGGCCAGGCGATGCAGCGTTCCGACAGCGGCCGGCGCTCGTGGCCGTCGAACGCGTCGGGCGCCCGCCGCGCCTCGCGGAGCGCCGCCTCGCGCGCGGCGGCCTCCGGCGTCAGCGCGGGGATCCGGCCGTCCGGCGGGTCCGTGATCAGCGAGGTGCGCCGGGTCGACAGCCCCTTCGGCACCGGCGTGCGCAGCCAGAGCTCGTTGTCGTAGTGGATGTACGAGGCGTCCCGGTTGGTCTGGTAGAGCGCCTGCTCGCGAGCCTCCGGGTCGGCGATGGTGATGGCGTGCCGGGCCAGCGGATCCACGCCGTCGGCAGTGAGCTGCCGGTTCAGCTCGGCCAGCTCCTCCGCGGTGAAGAATTCCTTTCCGGCCAGGTTGGCGGGCCGTTCCAGCGGGGTGAACGTCTGGGTCGTCCAGAACCCCTGCAGGTCCGGCGTTCCGTCCGGCATGCGGGGCATGGTCCATTCGGACCCGCCGCCGGCTGCGCTCCGATTCTGCCCGGCGGCGGGCGCCGCCGCCGAAACGCCGATCGCGAGGACGATCACGAACGCTGCAAGCCTGCGTCTGCTCATCTGAATCCTCCTGGCACACGTCGAGCGGCGACCGATCGTGCCATCATCGCCCACGCGGGGGCCTTTTTCAACTGCCTGCCCGGCGGGCGCCGCCGGATGCGTGTAATCTTTGCAGGCGAAGCGTGTTCGAGGAGGACGAGTCGATGCGGATCGCCGGGGTTCGCGCCCCGGCCTTCGTTGAGCGGGCGGCGAAGCGTGTTCGAGGGAGGACGAGTCGATGCGGATGCAGAGAGTCATCGGCGGCGTGATGGTGGCCGGCCTGCTGGCGGCCGGGACGTCGGCGCCGGGCGGTCCGGTCGGGGTCGCGCACGCGGCCGGCGAAATCGAGGTGACGGTGCTGTCGGGCCGTCCCGACATGGTGAGCGGCGGCGACGCGTTGCTGCAGATCGACGTCCCGGAGGACGTTGCGCCGTCCGACGTGCGGGTGGCGGTGAACGGCGCCGACGCGACCCCGGCGTTTCGCGCCGCCGCCGGCGGACGCCGGCTGGCGGGGCTCGTCGACGGGCTCTCGCGCGGGGCGAACGAAGTGTCCGTCACGGTCGCCGGCGGCGCCCGCGGCGTGACGCTGGAACTCGTCAATCATCCGCTCGCCGGCCCGGTCTTCTCCGGGCCGCACGAGCAGCCGTTCGTCTGCGAGACGGATGCGTTCGAGCTGCCGTCCGGCGAGACGCTCGGCGCGCCGCTCGACGAGCACTGCTCGGTCGCGCGCCGCGTGGACTACGCCTATCGCTCCGCCGGCGGCGGGACGCTGAAGCCGCTGGCCGATCCCGGGTCGCTGCCGGCCGACGCGGCGACGGCCACGACGCTCGCCGGCGTCGAGGCGCCCTACGTGGTGCGCATCGAGACCGGCACGATCAACCGCGCCGTCTACCAGATCGCGATGCTGCACGCGCCGGGCGCCGGCGACCCGGAGCCGGATGCGTGGACGCCGTCGCCGGGCTGGAACCGCCGCCTCGTCTACACGTTCGGCGGCGGCTGCGTGAACGGCTGGTACCGCCAGGGCGCGCGCACCGGCGGCGTCACCGACGACGTGCTGCTGCGCCAGGGCTACGCGGTGGCGTCGGCGACCCTCAACGTCTACGGCAACAACTGCAACGATCTGCTGGCCGCCGAGACGATGATGATGGTCAAGGAGCGCTTCGTCGAGGCCTACGGCCGGCCGCGCTACACCATCGGCTGGGGCTGCTCCGGCGGGTCGTACCAGAACCACCAGATCGCCGACAACTATCCCGGCCTGCTCGACGGCATCATCCCGGGCTGCAGCTTTCCGGACGTCGCGTTCGGCACCATCCCGATGATCACCGACGCGCGGCTGCTCGACCGCTACTTCCGGGAGACGCCGGTGGCGTTCACGGAAGAGCAGAAGCGGGCCGTCGCCGGGTTCCTGAAGCTGGCCACGATGCCGAACGTGTCGATCAACGCCGGGCGGGTCCGGGTGGGCGAGTTCTGTCCGGACGTCCTGCCCGAGGCGTTGCGCTATCACCCGGCCGACAACCCGGACGGCGCCCGTTGCGACGTATACAGCCACTACGTGAACGTCTACGGGCGGGATCCCGAGACCGGCTTCGCGCGCCGGCCGCTCGACAACGCCGGCGTCCAGTACGGCCTGCAGGCGCTCAACGACGGCGTCATCGCCCCGGCGCAGTTCCTCGATCTGAACCGGCGGATCGGCGGCTACGACCGGGACGGCCGCTTCCAGGCCGGGCGGACCGCGGCCGATCCGGAGGCGGTGCGGCTCGCGTACGAGACCGGGCGGCTGACCAGCGGCGGCGGCGGGCTGTCCGAGACGCCGATCATCGACTACCGCGCCTACAGCGACGACCGCGAGAACGGCGACGTGCACGTCCGCTACCACTCGTTCTCCATGCGCGAGCGGCTGCGGAAGGCGAACGGCCGCGCCGACAACCACGTGATGCTGGTCGAGGACGATCGCCACGGCCTGTACAGCAGCAGCAGTCCGGTGCTGCAGGGCGCGCTGGCCTGGATGGACCGGTGGCTGGCCAATCTGGAAGCGGAGGACAGGGACGGCCCGCGGATCGACCAGGTAATCCGCGCGAAGCCCGCCGATCTGGTCGACGCCTGCTGGACGCGGGACGACGATCCGACCCGCATCGTGGAACGGCAGGTCCGCGGCAGCGGCCGTTGCGAGACGCTGTACCCGTCGGCGCCGGCGCCGCGCGAAGTGGCCGGCGCGCCGGTTGCCAGCGACGTGATCAAGTGCCGGCTGCGGCCGGTCGACATGGCCGACTACGCGGCGGCCTTCTCGACCGAGCAGGAGGCGGAGCTGCGCGAAATCTTCGCCGACGGCGTCTGCGACTGGACGCAGCCGGGTGTCGGCCAGACGGGGCTGAAGGGCACCTGGCTGACGTACTGACCGGCGCCGGGCCGGCCGAGCGGCGCACCGGACGGTACGCACCGGCCGCGCGCCGGGCCGCGTCCGCGTGGTCGCGGCGTTCGCGCATCCGGGCCGGAACGCCCCGCCGGCCGCGCCGCGCGTACCGCACGTCGACGCGGTCCCGGGATTGACGATGCGCAAAGCGGTGATCGCCGCCGTGGCGCTGGCGGTGCTCGGCTGGCTGTTCTGGCGGACGGTGCAGAGCAGTCTGGCCGAGCCCTACGTGATCGACGCCGGGCTGGTCTCGGAGTGGACCCTCGCGCTCCGCGGCCCGCTGCAGCCCGGCGCCGGTCTGCTCGTCCTGCAGCCGTCCGACCAGTTGCGCGCCGAGCTCTTCCAGCAGATTTTCACCCGCACCATGGAATCGATGACCTCGCCGGCCGTGTCCGCCATGCCGCTCGTGCTGCGCTCCGAGTATCGCGACACCCTCGGGAGCGTGCTCGCGCCGCCCGACCTGCTCCGGGCGGCGGAGGAGTCGGGCGTGTCGGCCGCCGCGCCTGCGCCGGTCTGCATCGGCGTGGTGCGGCGGGAGGGGGCCGGCACGACGCGGCAGCTCTACTACGCGCTCTTCGAGGCGCCGGAGGTGGGCCGCTTCCGGGCGGCGCTGGCGGGCCGCTACGCCGAGGCGGGCGGCGCCGGGCCGTTCGAGCCGGGCGGGTTCCCGCTGGTGGTGCCCATCGCCGCCTCCGACGCGGACTTCGCGAGCTGGTGGCCTCTCGACGTGAGCGCAGAAACCGACTGCCTAGCGCCGCGTCACCACGGCTCGGTGACGCCGGCCGGCGCGCCGCACCCGGCCTCCTGCCCGCGCGCGCCCGGCGCCCGGTTTTTGATATGCTGGCCTTGTTCCCGGCCGTTTAAACCAGGTAACCACAGCCGACCTTGACTTGGCTGCCCACGTGGCTATAACTCGACGGGCGGTTTGGGGGTGCCGCCGGCGGCCGGGAACCTCCTGCCCGCGCGCGCCCGGCGCCCGGCGTCTCGGAAGCGGGCCGCCGGCAGACCCGCTCGCTCCTGCCCGCGCGCGCCCGGGCGCCCCCTCGGCAACCTGCGCGTTGTAGGTCTCGAGGTACTCCTGCCCGCGCGCGCCCGGCGCTCCGGGCGGCCGATGGCCGACGGGGCAAGCGGCATCCTGCGCGCGCGTCCGGCTCGTACCCGGCGGACGCGGCGATTTTTTCGACTGCCTTTTACAGTTCCGTGACAAGTTTGACGTGTCAGATATGACATTTACGGAGCAATGAGCCACCATCGGCCCATGCTGCTCCACACACATGACGGCTTGCGCAACGGCAGCGGGACGTTCGGGGCGAAGGACGAACGCGGCCTGGCGTCGTGGCTCTCGCTCCTCCCGGCGGCCCAGCTCTATCCCGTCGGGACCGTGCTGGTTCGGCAAGGATGCGAACCCGGCGACATTTTCTTCGTCGAGGACGGCCTGGCGAAGCTCGTGCGGATCGCCGGGAACGGACGCGAACAGATTCTCGGACTTCGAGGTCCCGGGTGGTTTCTGGGGGCGGCCTTCGTCATGGCCGGCCGGTCGCATCCGGCCAGCGTCGTCGCGGTGACCGCCTGCGCGGCGCGGCGGCTGTCACCCGAGGCGTTTCTGGAGCTGCTGGCGGATCAACCGGGCCTGTCCTGGCACGTGCACCGGATGCACAGCCGCGAGGTGCTCAGCCAGTTCCACCACATGGCGGACCTCGGGGTCAAGACCGCGCGGCAACGGCTGGAACGCGTTCTGCGGCGGCTCGCCGCGGCCGCGAAGCCGAACGGCGGCAGGGACGTGCGCCTGCTTTCGCCCTTGAAGCGCTGGGAGCTGGCCAGCCTGATCGCCGTCACCCCGGAGCATCTCAGCCGGCTGCTCAAACGCCTGCGCGACGACGGCGTCATTCGCGTGCACAAGGGCTGGATCGTGATCCCGGATGTGCGCCGGCTTGCGTCCGACGACACCGAGGGATTCGGGGTGCTGACGACGCCCGTGGGAACGAACGGCAGCGGACTGCCGCACTGAACGGCGGGACGGAGCGCCGCGGCGCGGCCGGCACCGAGGAGAGTGGAAGAACCGGATGGGTGGTATCGTGGGCGTCGGAGGGAACGTCATGCGCAGATTCAGAGCGTTCCACGGCCGCTGGCGTCCGGAAATCGTCGTCGTGCTCGTTCCTCTGTTCGCGATTCTCGTGCTGCAGTACGTGTCGAGCCGGCGGCTGGCGGAGGTCGAGGTGATCGCGCACCAGACCGCGGTCGCCCGGTATCTGGACGCGGTGACGGCCGACGTCCGGCGGTTGTACGAGCAGGCGGCGCGCGAAATGCTGGACGTCCCGGGCGACGTCCTCGTCGCGAAACGGTTCGACGAGATTGCGCGGCGCATGGATGCGGCCGATACGTCGGCGGCCAGACTGCTGTTCGCCGGGACGCTCGACGGCTGCCTGTGCCTGACGCGGTACTACGACCCGGCGACCCGCACCATGGTCGTCGGCGCCGAGCCCGACGTCGAGGTGGTCGTGCTGCGCGCCAGCACGTTGTTGCGCCTGCGGCAACAGCGGTGGCTGAAGCTGAAGCGGTCCGAGTTCGACGTGGACGAGGCGGATCCGGACAATCGGGTCGTGTACCGATTCGTCGTCAACCCCAACGGGAACGTGGTCGGTTTCGTCGGTTTCGTCATCGACGCCGACCGGTTCGAACGCGAATTCCTGCCCCGGGCCGTCGCCGGCGCCATGGATCTGCTGCCGGAAGACGTGCAGGACAACCTGATCGTTCGCGCGGCGGATGCGGCCGGGCGCGTGGTGACCGCCACGCACGGCGGGCCGGGGCAGGCCGACGTGCTGGCGGCGCGCTTCGACTTCGTGTTTCGGGACTGGGAACTGTCCGCCCGCAGCCGTCACACGGCGGCCGCGCAGTTGCTCCAGTCCAATGCGTTCACCAGCTGGGTCCTGATGCTCCTGATGGCGGTCACGGCGCTCGGCGGCGTGCTGCTCACCTGGCGGGCGGCCGACCGGGAGCAGCGCCTCTCCGGGATCCGGAACGCGTTCGTGGCGAACGTGTCCCACGAGTTGCGCACGCCGCTGGCATCGATCGCGGTGTTCGGCGAGTTCCTGCGCCGCGGGCGCGTCACGTCGCCGGAGAAGGTCGTCGAGTACGGCCACCACATCGAGAACGAAAGCAACCGCCTGCGGCACTTCATCGACAACGTCCTGGACTTCGCGCGCATCGAGTCCGCGGAAGCGGAATATCGAATGGAGGATGCGGCGATCGAGGACGTGGTCGGCGGCGCCGTCAGCGCGGTCGACGCGCGCCGCGAACGGGACGGCTTCACGATCTCGGTCGACTGCCCGGAGGCCCTGTTGCCGGTCGTGCGTGTCGACGAGCAGGCGATGACCCAGGTCTTCGTCAATCTGCTGGACAACGCCATGAAGTACTCGGGACGGTCACGACGGATCCGCGTGGACCTGTCGCGGCGTGACGGCCGGGTCGCAGTCAGCGTGGCGGACTTCGGCGTCGGGATCGCGCCGGACGAGCACGAGCGGATCTTCGATCGGTTCTACCGGACGAACGAGGCGGGTGACGACGGCGTCGCCGGGACCGGCCTCGGACTGGCGATCGTCCGGCAGGTCGTGCACGCGCACGGAGGCCGGATCGAAGTCGACAGCCGCCTCGGATGCGGGGCCACCTTCGTGGTCCTGATCCCCGTCGCCGCCGCGGCCGCGGATCGAGAGGGCGCCGCCCCCGAGACCGCGGCGGACGGTGCGGAGCTGCAGGCCGGGGCCGGCGCCGGCGCCTGAGGATATCCGGAGAGGGCGCGGTGAGCAGAATCCTGATCGTCGAGGACGACCGGTCCCTGGCCGCGGCGCTGTCGGAAGGTCTCCAGTACGAGGGCCATGCGACGCTGCTGGCGCGCGACGGCGTCGCCGGCCTGCGTCTGGCCGGCCAGGACGGGATCGATCTCGTCATTCTCGACGTCATGCTGCCCGAGATGAGCGGCGTCGACGTCTGCCGGAAGCTGCGGTCGCGGGGGAGCACGATACCGATCGTGATGCTCACCGCCCGGAGCCAGGAGCTCGACAAGGTCGTCGGGCTGAAGGCGGGCGCGGACGACTACGTCACGAAGCCGTTCAGCTTCATGGAGCTCGTGGCGCGCGTGGAGGCGGTGCTGCGCCGGTCGCGGCGGCTCGCGGAGCAGGCGCACACCTACACGTTCGGCCGCGTGACGTTGAACTTCAGGACGCGCGAAGTGACGAAACGCGGGACGCCGGTGACGCTGCTGCCGCGCGAGTTCCGGCTGCTCGAATACTTCATCGAGCATCGTGGCGAGGTGGTGAGCCGGGATCAGCTTCTGGACTCGGTCTGGGGCCACGACGCCATCTCTCCGCTGACCCGCACCGTCGACATGCACATCGCCAAGCTGCGCCAGAAGATAGAGGACGATTCGTCCGATCCCCGCTGGATCGTCACCGTGCACCGCGTCGGCTACAAATTCACCGGGTAGCAGCCCGTGGTGAAACCCCGCGTCGCACCGAAACGGGCGGGGCGCCCGGCTGCCAAGGCGTGAGGAGGGAGCATGTCGGCCCTGTGCGACCGACGAACGACGCAGCGCAGCCGGGATGCAACGCCCGTCGAATGCAGCAGGGATTTCACCACGGGCTGATATTCAGGCGGGCAGGGTCCAGCGTCACGGAGCTGCCGGCGCGTCGAATGCAGCGGGGATTTCACCACGGGCTGATATAGGCCGCCGCTGCGATCGGCGGTTCGCTCCGTCACTGCTTCCGCCGTGATCGCTCGTCCCGTTTCCTGACGTCGCGCCGGCCCGGCGCCGGCTTCGGGCCGTGCGTGGCGCGACAGGCCGCCGCCGCCCTCCTGCGAACCCCGTTGCGGTCGACGCACGTCGTCGATCCGGCCGACCGGATGCATTCGAACCCCGTTGCGGTTGACGCATGTCATCAATCCGGCTGACCGGATGCATTGTCCCGCCGCAGGCGCGCCGTCACAATGCGGGTATGTTCACGGTGTCGTTCTTGCCAGAAGGGAGAAGGAAAGATGACCACGTCCGGAAAACCCGGTCGGCGGAAGAAGCCGTACGCCGCGCCCCGCGTCGTCGACTTCGGCGCAATCGAAGCGATGACGGGCGACTGCTTCGGCATTTGCCTCGACGGCACGAACGGCGGGCTGTCCTGGGGCAGCTGACCGCGGACGACGTCGGGCGGGTAGGGCGGACGCTTCCGACTGCCCGCCCGACGATCCTCGCCGCTGACACGCGATCCCGGCTGCTGGTGAGACGGCATGAGCAACTCGGCTGCCCGCCCGACGATCCTCGTCGATGACAAGGGGTGCAAGATGAGAATCTTCGGCGATTCGCGATTCGCGCTCGCGGGCCAGGCGCTCCTGATCTTCGTCCTGCTGGACGCCGGCTTCTTCCTGCTCGGCTTCCCCCGCGTCTACCGGCTCGTGCGATCGTGGAGCCGCGGAGCGGGCGCCGCCGGACCCGCGGCCCGGCGCGGCCTTGCGGAACGGACGCTGGCAGCCGTGCGGACCGCCACGCGCTACTACTGGCGCCGCCGCCCGGACTGCCTGCCGCGGGCCATGACCATCTACCTTCTTCTGCGGCGCCGGGGCGTTCCCGCGACGCTGCGCATCGGCGTGAAGCGCTATCCGTTCGGCGCGCACGCCTGGGTCGAGTGTCCGGGCGGCGTGCTGGACGATTCGACGAACCGGTGGCGGCACGAGCCCTACCTGCCGATCATCTCGACGTAGAACCGCCACGGTTCCGAGCGCCGGGCCCATGAACCTCATCAGCGGTCTCTGCAAGCTCGACGGCGGGCCGGTCGACCACCGGGTGGTCCGGCGCATGAACGCTGCCGCGCAGCTCCTGACGCGGTGCCGCCGGAGTCACCGAATCGAGGATTCGGCCGGCCTTGCGTGGGTGACGGCCGCGGCCGCCGCGCAGTCCGCCGCCGCGCCGCCGGCGAGCGGCGAACGGCGGGGACGCATCCTGGTGTTCGACGGCCGTCTGGACAATCGCAAGGCGCTCGGCGCCGCGCTGCGCGGCCACGGCGCCGGGCCGGGGAGCGGCGACGTCGAGCTGACGCTCGCGGCGTACGACGCCTGGGGCGACGATTGCGCGTCGAAGCTGATCGGTGACTTCGCGTTCGGACTCTGGGACGGCGCGCGCCGCCGGCTGCTGTGCGCGCGCGACCCGCTCGGCGTCCGGCCGCTGTACCTGTCGCTGCGGGACGGCGTGGTCTGTTTCGCCACGCAGCTCAGGCAGATCCTGGCCGCGCGCACGCAGACGCCGCCCTTCGACCTGGAGTTCGTCGCGGACCGCCTCGCCCTGGGCGTCGATCGCGCCGACGCCGCCTGCACGCCGTATCGCGGCGTGTCGCGGCTCAAGCCCGGCCACCGCCTGATCGCGGAGAACGGACGCGCCCGGATCGAACGGTACTGGGAGTGGCGCGCCCGGCCCGCGGCCCGCGGCGGGAACCACCGGGCCTATGTCGACCGGTTCCGGGAGACGTTCTCCGACGCCGTCGAGAGCCGGATGCGCGGCGCCGGCGTCGTCTGGTCGGACCTTTCCGGCGGACTCGACTCGTCGTCGATCGTGGGCGTCGCCGCCCGGCGGCGAAACCGTTCCCGGTTGGCGGCGGTCAGCGTCGTGTTCGACGAATCGACGCTCAGCGACGAGCGCGAGTGGGCCGCGGCCGTCGCGCGGGCGCATGGCGTCGAACGGCACTGCATCGACGGAGACGCCCGGCATCCGTTCAGCCGGCTCCGGGAGGCCGTCCGGTACTGGGAGGAGCCGCACGCTGCCGCCGCGTTCTTCGGCGTGCACCAGCAGTACCGGCGGCTGATGGCCGGACACGGCGTGCCGATTCTGCTGACCGGGATCGGCGCCGAGGCGGTCGTCATGAGCAAGTGCCAGGCGCCGGTGCATCTGGCGGATCTGGCGCGCCGCGGACGGCTCGCGCCGCTGTGGCGGGAGATCGACGGCTGGCAGCGCGCGCTGAAGATGCCGCTGGGCAACGTGGTGTCGCGGTACTGCCTGCGGCCGCTGGCCAGCCGCCCGCTGATCAGCTACGACCGCTTGCCGGAAACGCCCGACTGGGTCGCGCCTCCCTTCGCGCGCCGGTGGAACCTGGCGGAGCGCGCCAGACGCGGCGGCATGCCGTCCGCGCGGCGCGGCGTGGCCGACCAGTGGCACGTCGAGAAGGTCGGCCGCGTCACCGGCTTCCTGTTGCGCGGCTACCTGGAGAAGGCGTGCGACATCCGGTACCCCTTCCTGCACCGGCCGCTCGTCGAGCTGGCGCTCGCGACCCCGTGGAGCCTGAAGGCGGTCCCGGGAGAGCCGAAGGCGATCCTGCGGCGCGCGATGCGGGGCGTGTTGCCGGAGGAGGTCAGGCGCCGGACGCAGAACGCCTCCACGGGCCACGCGGCCTACACGGGCCTGCGCAGGGAATGGCCGCTCCTCGAACGGCTCGTCACCTCGTCGATGCTGGTCGAGCTCGGCGTCGTCCGCCGCGAACGGCTGCGGAACGCCCTGCATCTGGCCCGTCAGGGACACGCCTTCGACCTCGGCGGGTTGCTCTCGACGCTGACGCTCGACGCGTGGTTGCAGCACGCCGTTCGCAAGGGGGACGCCGCCGGCCTGGACGCCGCGGAACGATGAGGAGGGACGAGACGATGAGAACGGACGCGCCGTTGCGGATCTCCGGCCACGTGCGTTTCATACGCATGGACGACCAGATCATCGTTGCCGACCTGCGGTCGGGCCGCTACCTCGGGCTGGACGGCGTTGGCGCGCGGGCGTGGGACCTGATCGGGAAGCGCGCCACGCGCGGCGCAATCGTCGATTGCCTGTGCGGCGAATACGACGCCTCCGCCGACGTGATCGAGCGGGACGTGGAGCGGCTGCTGCGGGACCTGCTGGAACGGCGGCTGATCGAGCAGGCGCCCTCGCCGGCCGGGTAACGGGAACACGCCGGCCTCCGTGACCACCCGGGAGCCGTGCGTCCGGCCCCGGCCGGGTTGCGGACTGCCGCGGCCGGGCGGCGGGAGGCGTCGGGGACCGCGGCCGGCGGGCCGCGGAAAAAATCAGGGTTCGGGCTTGCGTTTCCGGCCGGTCGGTGGCAGTCTGTGCGCAGCGCGCCGGGGGGCGCGGTGTCTCTCGATCCGCGAGGAGTCTGAGGAGGACCCTGACATGATGCGAAAACTGAGTGTATTGGGGCTGGGCGTCCTGCTGGCCGCCGTCCTGGTGTGGGGCGGAGTCCGGAGCGGCGCGGTCGGGGCGCAGGAGATGATCCCCAACGCGCCGATGTTCGAGGTCGACCCGTTCTGGCCGAAGCCGCTGCCGAACAACTGGCTGCTGGGCTCGACCATCGGGGTCGCGGTCGATGCGGACGACCACGTCTGGATCGTGCACCGCGGCAACCTCGCGCCGAACGAGGTCCCGGCCGCGCTCGATCCGCCGTTCGCGGAGGAGTGCTGCCATCCGGCGCCCCCCATCCTGGAGTTCGACCAGGAGGGCAACCTCATCCAGCACTGGGGCGGCCCGGGCGAGGGCTACGACTGGCCCGAGTCGAACCACGGCATCTTCGTCGACCACATGAACAACGTCTGGATCGGCGGCAACGGCGGCGACGACTCGCACGCGCTGAAGTTCAGCCACTCCGGCGACTTCCTGCTGCAGGTCGGCGAGGACGGCCACCCCGAACCCGACAGCAACTCGACGACGCGCTACTCGCAGGTCGCCAAGGTTACCTTCGACGCCGAGGCCAACGAGGCCTACCTGGCTGACGGCTACGGCAACAAGCGCGTGGCGGTGGTCGACGGCGACACCGGCGAGCTGAAGCGTTTCTGGGGCGCCTACGGCAACGTGCCGAGCGACGACGAACTCCCGCGCTACGATCTCGCCGGCGCGCCGGCGCACGGCACGGTCAGCCGGGACAAGTCCGGCACCCCGCAGTTCCGGAACCCGGTGCACTGCGCCGACCCCACCAACGACGGCCTCGTCTATGCGTGCGACCGTCCGGGCAACCGGGTGCAGGTGTTCACGAAGGCGGGCGAGTTCGTCGAGGAGATCTACCTCCAGACGAAGACCCTCGGCGCCGGCGCGGTCTGGGACATCGCGTTCTCGACCGACCCGGAGCAGACCTTCGCCTACGTGGCCGACGGCATGAACGAGAAGGTGCACGTGCTGCGCCGCAAGCCGCTGGAGTACGTCTACAGCTTCGGCAGCGGCGGCCGCATGGCCGGGCAGTTCTACGGCAACCACAGCATCGCGGTCGACTCGATGGGCAACGTCTATACGACCGAGACCTACGAGGGCAAGCGCGTGCAGCGGTTCAAGTACGTCGGGATGGGGAACGCGAAGGGCGACGTCGGCGTCCCGCGCCCGTAGCGGCGTGCGCGGGATCGTGATTCCGGGGGCCGGGGTCGCGGGCGATCCCGGCCCTTCCCGCGTACGGGAGGACAGGAAAATGCGAACGATTTGCGGACTCGTGCTGGCGGGAGCCCTGTTGACGACCGGTTGCGCGGAAGAGCCCGCCGGGCCGCCGCTGGACATGCGCCATACCACCCGGGACCTGATGGCCGGCATGATCGACGCGTCGGCCGATGCGCTGTGGGACGCGGTCGGCACCGTCTGGGACGAGAATGGAGAGAACCACTGGGAGCCGGAGACGGAAGAGGAATGGCTCGCCGTGACCGGCGCGGCGATGACCCTCATCGAGTCGGGCAACCTGCTCATGCTCGGCAGCCGCGCGCGCGACACCGATCAGTGGCTCCGTTTCTCGCAGGAGATGATCGACGCGGCCGCGGTGGCGCTCGAAGCCGCCGAGGCGCGCGATCCCGACCGCATCTTCGACAGCGGGGAAGTCGTCTACAACGCCTGCAACAACTGCCACAACATCTACTGGGTGGGCGACGAGCAACGCGGCCGGACCGTCCGCTGACGCCGGTATCCGCGGCGTCGGGCGCGGCCTGCATCGACACTCACTGGACCCGCGAGACCTTCATCGCCCCCGGGGACCCACTGACGTAGCCGCGCCGGCCGGCGAGCGAGGTCCGCGGCGCGGCGTCACCTTGCCGCCAGTCCGGCGGCCGGTTCCCGTGCCGACCGGAGTGGCAGGTCGGCGATCTCCGGCCGCGCCGCGCGCTCGCAGAGCGCCGCGCGCACCTCGCGCGCCGGCTCGGCGCCGGCGGGGGTGCGGGCGACGTTCAACAGGTACAGCCGGTAGGCCGCCGGATCGCGTCCCGGATGGCCGCACAGCGTCACCGCGTCTCCGGGCGCCAGCGCGTCGCCAGTCAGGCCGGCCCGCGACAGCCGGTCGGCGGCCCGCCATTCCACGGCCCAGGTGCGGGCGCGGCCGCCGTCGTCCACGACCCGGACGTGGAGCAGCGAGTGGGGATTCCCGAACAGGAACGACTCGACCTCGCCGGCGAGGACGACGGTCCGTTCCTCGTCGTAGATCTCGCCGATGGCGTGGTGGCCGGCGCCGCCGGGCTCCGGCTCGGACCATCGCGCGGAGGGCGGCTCGTGGCCCGCGTGTGCGCGGAATCCGGCCGCGACGAGCAGGCAGGCGGCGATCGGAACGGGCAGGGTCCATTTCATGGCCGTTCTCCACTGCGAGCGGCGCGGGCACCTCGGCGGCGCCGTCGAGGCGCGCGGGGAGCGGTGCAGTCAGGCGGCGCCCGCCCGGCAATGATAGTGCTCTTCGGGCAGGTGATCCTGAAGATCCTCTGAAATCTTTTCCCTTGCGGCCGGTTGGCCGATAAGCTGCGCAGATGCCGCCCGGGATGAGCATGCCGGAGGCCGGAACCGGCCGCCGCCCTGCGCCGGCGGCACGTCCGTTGCGGCTGCTCGTCGTCGAGGACGAGCGGAAGGTGGCCGAGGCTCTGCGCCAGGGCCTCAAGGGCGAGGGCTACGACGTGGTCGTCGAGACCTCCGGCGAGGCGGCTTTCTTCCGCCTGGCCGAGGATCGTTTCGACCTCGTCCTGCTCGATCTGCGCCTGCCCGGCCGGGACGGCATCGAGATCCTGTCGGCGGTGCGGCGGCGCGGGCTCCAGACGCCGGTGGTGATTCTGACCGCGCGCGACACGTTGGAGGACCGCGTGGTGGGGCTCGACGCGGGCGCCGACGACTACGTGGTCAAGCCGTTCGCCTTCGCGGAACTGCTGGCGCGCATCCGGGCGGTGGCCCGGCGCGGACGGCCCGCCGACGCCAAGCGGCTGACCGTCGACACGCTGGTCATCGACTGCGCGACGCGCCGGGTGACGCGGGCCGGACAGGCGGTGGAGCTGACCGCCAGGGAGTTCGAGCTGCTGTTGCATCTGATGCGCTACGCGCGGCAGGTGGTCTCGCGCGACACCCTCGCCCGCGAGGTTTGGCGGGAGACCGCCCGCAGCACGACCCTCGACAACGTCATCGACGTGCACGTCTCTCGGCTGCGCCGCAAGATCGACGCCGATCGGCCGGTCCGCCTGATCCACACGGTGCGCGGCGTCGGGTTCGTGCTGCGGGAGACGGGGGATTCGTGATCGCGCCGTGGCTGCCCCGCACGCTGCGCGTCCGGCTCACCGCGTGGCATGTCGCGGTGATGGTCGTGGTGCTGGCCATCTACGCCGCGGCGGTGCTGCTGATCGTGACGCGCAACGCGTCGCGGGCGCTGGATGCGATGCTGCGCAGCGACTTCCGATGGGCGGCCGGCATGGCCGAGCAGGGACCGGACGGAGCGCTCTCCTGGTTCGAGGGGGATCCGTGGAGCGAAGAGAGTCCCTGGCTGCAGGTGTGGACGCCGGACGGCGCGTTGATCTACCGGACCGCGGTCGCGCGGCGGCTTCCCGTGCCGGAGAGCGAAGGGCTGCTGAACCGCGCCGACGGCGGCATCGTCCCGGTGGCGAGCGAGCCGGCGCCGTTCCGGATTCTGGGCCGGCGGACGGTCATCGGGGGCGAGCGGGTCATCGTCCAGGTCGGCCGGTCCGAGGCGCTGATGCGCCGGGAGGTGGGCGAGCTCGCGCTCGTGCTGCTGCTCGGCCTGCCGCTGAGCGTCGCGGCGGCGGGACTCGGCGGCTACTACTTGGCGCGGGGCGCGCTGGCGCCTGTCGCCGACATGACCGGGCGGGCGCGCGCCATCACCGCGTCGCGGCTCGGCGATCGGCTGCCCATCGACAACCCCGACGACGAGTTGGGCCGCCTGGCGACGGTGTTCAACGAGACGCTCGGCCGGCTCGATTCCTCGTTCACCCAGATGCGCCGGTTCACGGCCAACGTCTCCCACGAGTTGCGGACCCCGCTGACGGCGATCCGCAGCGTCGGCGAGGTGGCGTTGCGCGAGCCGCGTGACGTTGCGTCGTACCGCGCCGTCGTCGAGAGCATGCTGGAGGAGGCCGACCGGCTGAGCGGTCTCGTCGATCGGCTCCTGACCGTGTCGCGCGCGGACAGCGGCGACCGGACTCGCGCCCACGATGCGATCGATCTGGCCGCGCTCGCGGACGACGTCGCCGGTCATCTGGGCGTGCTGGCCGAGGAGAAGCAGCAGGCGCTTGTCGTCGTGCGGGACAGGCGCCCGACCTGCCGCGGCGACCGGATCGTGCTGCGGCAGGCGGTCATCAACCTCGTCGACAACGCGATCCGGTACACGCCGGCGGGCGGAGAGATTCAGGTCCGGGTGTCGGCCGCGAACGGCAGTGCGGTCCTGGAGGTCAGCGACACCGGTCCCGGCGTGCCCGAGCAGCACGCGCCCTACCTGTTCGACCGCCTGTATCGCGTGTCCGGGTCCGATGCAGCGGTTGCCGGGGGGGCGCTGAACGACGGCGGCGGCGACGGTGCCGGTCTCGGGCTCGCCATCGCCCGCTGGGCTGTCGAAGCCAACCGCGGGCGGCTGAGCTACGAGCGGGAGCGCGGACGTGGCAGCACGTTCCGGATCACGCTGCCGGGAGAAGGGCGCGGCGCAACCGCGACGGCCGCGGGTCTTCGGAATCCCCCGGCGCGAGTCGACGGGTTCGTGACCGATCGTGACCACGGGCTCCGGCCCGGCGCTTCCGCGTGATGGGTGACGAAGTGCGGCATGGACGGCGCTCGGCGGTGCGGTGGTTGATCCTCGCGCACCGCTGGCTGGGAATCCCCCTCGGCGTCCTCTTCGTGATCTGGTTCGCCTCCGGCATCGTGATGATGTACACGGGCGACATGCCGCGGCTGACGCCGGAGCTGCGGCTCGAACGGTTGCCGGAGCTGGACTTCGACCGCATCGCACTGGCGCCGGCCGCGGCGGCCCGGCGGGCGTACCTGTCACCGACCCCGCGGCGCGCGTCGCTGCTGACGGTGATGGACCGGCCGGCCTACCGGTTCGACGGCGTGACGGTGTTCGCCGACACCGGCGAGCGGCTCGGCGAAGTGGGACCGGCCGCTGCCGCCGCCGTCGCGAGCCGGTTCACCGGCCGGCCGCCCGCTGCCGTCGAGTACGCCGGCACGCTCACCGAGCCCGATCAGTGGACGCTGGTCGAACGGCGGCGGCTGCCGTTGCGCAAGCTGCTGATCGACGACGACGCCGGCACCGAGCTCTACGTCTCGCCCCGCACCGCCGAGGTGGTGATGCGGACCACGCGCCGGAGCCGGGCGCTGGCGTGGATCGGTGCGATTCCGCACTGGATCTACTTCACGGCGTTGCGCGCGAACCAGCCGCTCTGGTACGGCGTCGTGGTCTGGACGTCGACCCTGGGCTGCCTGCTCGCCGTCATCGGGCTCGTGCTCGGCGTCACCCAGTTCCGGTGGCGCGGGCCGCGCGGGGACGCCCGGTCGACCAACGGTCTCCGGGCGCGTATCCCGTACGCCGGCTGGATGCGCTGGCACTACCTGACGGGCGTCGTCTTCGGATTCGTGACGCTGACCTGGGTGTTCAGCGGTCTGCTGTCGATGGAGCCCTACGCCTGGACCAGCGCCCGCGGCCTCGACGTCCCGGGCGATGCGCTGTCCGGCGGACCGGTGGAGCTGGCGCGCTTCCCGGCGCCGGATGCCGGGGCGTGGGCTCGCATCGCCGGAGGGCGTCCGGTGAAGGAGATCGAGCTGCTGCGCATCCAGGACGATCCGTATTATTCCCTGCGCTTCGGGGCCCGGAAGATCGACGTGGAGCGGCCCGTGGCGGCGCCGCCGCGGCGGGCGGACGCTGTCGTGGGCAACGTCGTGTCCGCGCCGCTGCTCGTCGCGGCCGACACGCTGACGGTGCGCGACGAGCCGTTCAGCGTGGAGTCGCTGCTGACGCGGCTGACGGCGGCGGTTCCCGGCGCGCCGGTCGTCGAGTCCGCGCTGCTGGCCGACTACGACTCCTACTACTACGCGCGCGGTGCCTTGCGCGCGCGGCAGGCGCCGCTGCCGGTGCTGCGCGTCAAGTTCGGCGATCCCCTGGAGACGTGGGTCTACGTCGATCCGGCGCTGAGCCGGATGGTCGCCCGCGAACACCGTTTCACCCGCGTGGAGCGGTGGCTCTTCAACGGGCTGCACAGCCTGGACTTCGCGTTCTGGTACGACCGCCGGCCGCTCTGGGACCTCGGATTGATCGCCCTCAGCCTCGGGGGCCTCGCGTCGAGCGGCATCGGCCTCTGGATCGGGTGCGGACGCATTCGACGAGCGCTCGGTCGGTGGCGGCTGCGCCGACGTTGGTCGTGTTGATCCGGTCGAGCGCTGGACGGCGCGCTGCTGGGTGCTCCGCAGGTGGAAGCTGCGCCGACGTTGGTCGTGTTGATCCGGTCGAGCGGGCTGTGCCCCCGATGGCCGTACGTCCGGCGCCGCACGAGCCGGTCTTCGGCCGGCGGGTCGACCAGCATCCCCGCGTGAGCCCGGCCCGCGACCTATAATCGCGGACCATGCGGGCGGCCCGGCGAGGTTGTCCGAAGGGAGACGCGCCGATGCCGAGACAGACACGCGCGGGACGTGGTGGCGGATGCGGCGACGGTCGGGCGTCGCGGAGGACACGACCACTCGCCAGCGTCGCGAGCCTGGCCGCCGTCGGGCTGGCCCTCGGCATCGCCGCGCAGGCGCGGGCCCAGCCCGCGGAGGGCGGCGCATTCCTCGACGCGCAGGCCGCAAGCGGACGGACGGCCTACGGCCGTTCCTGCGCCTCCTGTCACGGAACGACGCTGCGGGGCGCGGCGCACGGGCCGGATCTGACCGGTCCGAGCTTTCTGAGCAACTGGGGACCGCAGACCGCGGCGGCGCTGTACGAGTACGTGCGGGCCGAGATGCCGCCGGGACTCGGCGGATCGCTCCCGAGCGGAACCTACCTGAGCATCGTCGCCTACCTGCTGCAAGTGAACGGCCATGCGGCGGGACCGCGGGCGCTCACCGCGGACGCCGTGGCCATCGTCGGCGATCCCGGCGCCGCTCCGGCAAGGGGCGCCCCCGCCACGGCGGATGCGTCCGACGCGGCGTTGGCGGACGAACCCCGCGACGTGGACGCCGTGCCGGCCCTCCGCGCGTTCGTCAACCGCGAGGTCTCCGGCCTCACCCCGGTCACCGACGAGCTGCTCCGGAATCCGGCGGCGGAGGACTGGCTGACCTGGCGGCGCACCCGAGACAACCAGGGCTACACGCCATTGGACCAGATCGGGCCCGACAACGTGGCCGGCCTGCGCCTGGCCTGGGCGCTGGCGATGCCCGAGGGCACCAACCAGACCGCGCCGCTCGTCCACGACGGCGTGATGTTCCTGGCGAGCCCCGGCAACGTCGTGCAGGCCCTCGACGCGGCCACCGGCGAGCTGCTCTGGGAGCACCGGCACCAGTATCCCGAGGACGCGGAGAGCAGGCGCGCGACCCGCAGCATCGCCCTCTACCGGGACAAGGTCTACCTGGCCACCTACGACGCGGCACTCGTCGCCCTCGACGCGCGGACGGGCGAGCCGGTCTGGCAGACCACGCGGGCCGATTACCGGAAGGGCTTCGCCCAGACGGGCGGGCCGAGCATCGCGAACGGTGTCGTCGTCAGCGGCATCAACGGCTGCGAGCGCTTCGAGGACGAAGGCTGCTTCATCACCGGCCACGACCCGGACACCGGCGAGGAGCTCTGGCGCACCTCGACCATCGCCCAGCCGGGCGACGTCAACAGCGGGACCTGGGGCGACGTCCCGCCGCACCTGCGCGGCGGCGGCGACACCTGGATTCCGGGCGCCTACGATCCGGACCTCGACCTCTTCTTCATCGGCACTGCGCAGGCGAAGCCGTGGGTGGCCGCGAGCCGCGGGATGTCGACCTACAACGACGCCCTCTACACCAACTCGACGCTGGCCCTGAACCCGCGCACGGGGCAGGTCGCCTGGTACTTCCAGCACGTGCCGGGCGAGACGCTCGACCTGGACGTCGTCTTCGAGCGGGTGCTGGTCGACGTCGATGATCACAAGTGGCTGTTCACGGCCGGCAAGGACGCCATCCTCTGGAAGCTCGACCGGCGCACGGGGGCCTTCGTCGACCTGGCCGAGATGCTGCACCAGGACATCTTCGAGTCGATCGACCTCGAGACGGGGCGCGTGAGGTACCGGCAGGACATTCGCGACGCCGGTGTCGACGACGCGGTGGATGCCTGCCCCAGCCTGTACGGCGGCCACAACTGGCAGGCGTCGGGCTACAGCCCCGAGGCGAAGGTGATCATCTATCCGCTGCATCAGGTGTGCATGACGCTGACCGGCCGTCACGTCGAGCTGGTGGAGGGGGGCGGAGGTCTCGGGGTCTCCGCCATCGAGCTCCACGAGATGCCGGGCACGAACGGCATGCTCGGACGCCTCGCCGCGTACGACGTGCGAACGATGGAGGAGGTCTGGAGCCGCGAGCAGCGCGCCGTCTTCCTGACGTCGGTCCTGACGACGGCCACCGGGCTGGCCTTCGTCGGAGACGTCGACCGCTACTTCCGGGCGCTCGACGTCGGCACCGGCGAGGTCCTCTGGGAGACGCGCCTCGGCCAGTCCGGTCACGGGTTCCCGATCTCGTATGCCGCGGGCGGCAAGCAGTACGTCGCGGTCCCGACCGGCGTCGGCGTCTTCCGCGGCCTGAGCGGGGTGCTCAGCCCGGACATCTACCAGCCCCCGTCCGGGAACGGGCTCTACGTCTTCACCCTCCCGGACCAGGAGTCGGCGCCGTAGAGCGGCCGTCGGGCACCCGTCGTGACACGGACGTGAAAATCCATTATCATGACGAACGGGCTCTCACGTCATGAAGGACTTTCTCGCAACCGCTCCGTCAAGCGCGTATCTGGCGTCCGGATCGCGACTGGCGGCGTGCGCGGCGGCCTGGTGCAGCCTGCACTGCGCTCTCACACCGTTCCTGGTTGCGGCGGCACCCGCGCTCGCGCTCTCCGAAGGCGTCGAGCGAGCCGCCTGGGCAGGGACCGTCGTTCTCGGCGCGGCGATGCTCGTGCTGGGTCCGGCCCGCAAGAACGCGGTCGTGGTGCTCACCTTCGGCGGAGGGGCCGCGCTATGGGCAGCCTCCCTCGCGGGCTGGCTCGAGCCGCTGCCCGAGACCGTGACGTCGGCCGCCGGCAGCCTGATCCTCGCAGGCGCTCTGGTGCGGAGTGCGCGTGTCTGCCAAGCCGGCGCTTGCTCGGTATGCGCCGACGAGGAGCGAGCGGATCCGGCAGGCTGACGACAACCGCCCCGAAACGCCGAGCGAGCGAGGCGTTGCGGGGCGTCAGGTCACCCGGGTCACGGTCGTTGTCGAATGCAGCGAGACACCCGTCAGCGCGGCGCGATCCGTCGCGTCTTCCTGTGCGTCGAGCGCCCGCTCACGCCGGACGAGGTCCTCGAGCACGGTCAACGGATCGTGCCCTCGCTCGGGTTGGCGACCGTCTATCGGAACGTGAAGGCCCTCGTTGCCGAGGGGTGGCTGTCGGAAGTGGATCTTCCGGGTGGCGGACTACGGTACGAGTTGGCCGGGCGCCCGCATCACCACCACTTCCTCTGTCGCTCCTGTCGTCAGGCGTTCGACGTCCATCGGTGTCCGAATGAAGTCGAGGGGCTGGCGCCCGAGGGCTTCGAGGTCGACGGCCACGAGTTGATTCTCTTTGGTCGCTGCGCGGCCTGCAGGTGACCGCCGCCGGGCAGGAGGTGCGGACGGCACCGGTTTCGCCGCCCACGCCCACGCCCCGGGCGTGGGCTTCCGGCGGGGCGGGCGGCACGAGTTGGCGCAGCGACGCTCGCCTGAGCGGTGCGACGTCAGCCGCCGATGTCGAAGCGTCCGCCGGCGACGATTGCACGCGGGAGCCCCGGATACCCGAGCGCGCTCTCGTACAGCTCGTCCGTCAGGTTGTCGATTCGCAGGAACAGCGTCAGGTCGCGGCGCACGCGGAACTGCCCGCCCGCGCTGAGCAGCGTGTAACCCGGATTGACGGTGACGTCGACCCCGCGCCCGTCGGGGACGCGCTGCAGCCCCAGGAACGCGCTGTCGTGCCGGTCGCCCGTCACCTGCAGGTTCAGGTGCAGGCTTCCCCGCCCCCGGGTGTAGCCGACGCGCAGGTTGCCTGAATGCCGCGGCCGGCGCAGCAGGGGTTGTCCGGGTTGAAACTGCTCGCTCGTGCTGGCGTTGGTGACCACCTCGGTGTCGACGAGGGCGTACGAGGCGCTCGCGGTCAACCCGCCGAGCGGCCGCTGCAGACCGATCTCCAGCTCGATGCCGTCGGCGCGCGACCCGTCGATGTTCACGTAGTCGGCTACGCCGTCGCCCCCGCCGCCGGCCGAGGGCGACCAGGCGATCTGGTCCTCGTAGTCGTTGGCGAACCAGGTGAGGCGCATCAGCCAGCGCTGGTCGTCGAAGGTCAGCTCGGCGCCCGCGTCGACCGTGACCGCCTGCTCCGGCAGCAGGGACAGGTCGCCGTCGACCCATTGCGAGCCGTACAACTGCGAGAAGTCCGGGTTCTTGATGCCGCGGCCGACGTTGGCCGACACCCTGATCGACGAAAGCGGGCCTTTCCGGAACGGCAGGGGATAGCCGCCCGCGGACAGCTTCGGATTGACCGCGACCCCGTAATGGGCGTTGTCGTCGACGCGCGCCCCGCCCGTGACGAACCACGCGCCCGCGAGGTTGAATTGCTGCTGCGCGAACCAGGAGTGGTTCTCCACCGACTGCAGCTCGTCAAGCGCGTTCGTCTCGCGATAGTAGTCGTAGCCGGCGCTCAGCACCTGGGCGTCCAGCCAGTTCGCATCGAGCTGGTAGCGCACCGCCGGCCGCCGCAACTGCGCCTCGAATTCGAAGGGCCAGTCGAAGCCGCTGTACGGGCCGCTCTGCGCGAGGAACCGGCCGGCGCCGAGGCCGGACGGATCGGCGGCCAATGCGTCGAACGCCGTCTGGTCGAGCAGCCGTACGAGCCGCGGCCCGGCCGGATAGAGCGCGCCCGGCTGACCTTCGAGGATCGCGAGGACGCGGTATTGCGGATCGCCGACGGCGTCCACGGACCGGCGTCCGGAGCGGAAGTAGCTCACGGTCGCGGAATGGTCCAGGCGCGAGGAGAGCGTCTGGTCGAAGTCGAGGTGCCACGTCAGATCGTCCGTGTCGTAGCCGGTGCCGGTGTCGCCCGGCGCGTAGGTGATCGGACCGACGGAGTTGGCGCGCGCGTTGCTGTAGCGGAAACCTGCCCGCACTCTGCTGCTGTCGCCGAGGATCGCGCCGACGTTGCCGTCCACCGACTGCTGATCGAAGCGGTCGGGTTCGGTCAGGCGATCCTGGAACGCGCCGTCGGTTCCCCGGTAGGCGACGCCGAGCTGGTAGTCGATGCGCCGGCGGGCCCCGCCGAGCACTCGCAGGTCTCCGCGTGCGGTTCCGAACGAGCCGCCCTCGATGGAGCCGGACAGTCTCGGCCCGCTGTCCGGCGTCCCCCGCTTCGTGAAGATCTGGATGACGGACCCGATCGCGTCCGAGCCGTAGAGCGCCGACTGCGCGCCCCGCACGACCTCGACCCGCTCGATCTCGCCGGCCGATACGCGCCCGAAATCGTAGAAGCCGCCGTTGGCGTTCACGCGCACGCCGTCGATCAGCACGTGGTTGTAGTCCGATTCGCCGCCGCGCGCGAAGAGCGACGCGACCTGGCCCTCCCGACCGGTCGACGCGACGTTCAGGCCCGGCACATGACGCAGGACGTCCGCCACCGAGTGGCTTCCGAGCGTCTCGACGTCGTCCGCGGTGAAGATCGAGTGGGATTCCATGACCGACGCGCTGCCTTCGGCGGTCCGCGACGCGGTGACGACGACGGTGTCGTGCAACGGGGCGACGTCGAGCCGGAAGTCGGTGGCGGCACCGGCGGCCGCGGGCAGATCGGTCGCGCCGGTAGCGAATCCGTCGAGTCGAGCCGTCAGGCGATAGCGTCCACCCGCGGGCAGCTCCAGGCGGTACCGCCCGTCCGCCCCGGTGGTCGTGGTCGACACCACGCGGAGCCCGCGCAACGCCTCGATGGTGGCGCCCGGCAGCACGCCGCCGGACGAGTCGGTGACGGTGCCGGCTACCGCCGCCGGCGCCTGTGCGGCGGCAGGCGCGACAGCCAGCGAAGACAGCAGGATGCCCAGCAGGGCGGGATACCGCCTCGTCATGATCTCTTTCCTCTCGTTCGACGACAGGGGAGCCGGCGTGCGGAAACCGGGCGCTGCCGAGCCGTTGACGCAGAGGCTCGACACGAAAATCGAGTATAGCGAGCGCTCGTGCGCGCCGTTCTGAAGATTTCCTGAAGATTTCCTGAAGCCGGCGGCGTCGTCCGGGGCACTCGTATAGAGTGAGACGGCTGTCCGGAACGCCGATCGCCGGGGCTTCTTCATTTGCTGCTGCATGCCGTCAGCCTGCTGTGCGCGCTGGCTGCCGCGGTCTTCGCGACCTCCGTGCGGGACGGCCGCGGCGCCCTCGCGGCGGCGGCCGGATTCCTGGCGGGCGTCGCCTGGCTGCAATCGGCTCCGGGATGGACGGGCGTGGCCGTCGGGGGCGTCGCCGGTCTCTCCCTCGCGCGTCCGCCCGGCGCGCCCGCGTCGTCGGCGGTGTCGCTGGCCGCCGGACTGGCAGGTGGGCTGTGGAGCCGGATGCTGGTCGGCTACGGCCTGCCGCCGTGGGCCGCGTGGTTGCTGGCGCTCGGCGTCATCGCCGTTGCGGCGGCCTGCTCGGGACGCGAGCCTCGATTCGCTCCGCCGGCTGTCAGGGAGGACGCGCTGGCCGTGCTCGGCGTGCTCGGACTGGCGGTCGCGGCGGCTCCGGGAATGGGGGCGGGGTGGCGCGCCGCGCAGGCGATGAATCTCGCGGCGGACGACATGATTCAGGCTGGCGTCCATCCGGGCGTGCTCCTGGGGCTCGCGGCGGTCGTCGCCCTCGGTGGCCTGCACGCGTTGCGGAGGCGGGGGTGAACCTGCTCGGGACGCTCGAGAACGGCCTGTTCGCCCTGGCGCAGGTGCTGCGCTTCCCGGTGATCGCGCTGCTCTGGGTGGCGGTCGGCGCAGCGGTCTTCATGGCCGGCGGGTGCCTCATGGAATGGCTCGCCCGGCGGCGGGAGCGCAGCGGCTTCGACCTCAACCGGTGGCTGGACGCCGGCCCGGTGCTCGGCGCCGACGCCGCGCGGCTGGCGGGGCTGCCGGCCCCGCTCCGCGGCCTGCTGCGCGCCGTCGAGGCGGAGCGCCGGAAGCCGTCGTTCGGCGACGGCGGGCTGGAGCACCTGGTTCTGGAGCGCGAGGAACGGGTTCGGCGCACGCTGAACGGGTCGCGCCTGCTGGTCAAGGTGGGCCCGAGCCTCGGCCTGCTCGGCACCCTCATTCCGATGGGCACGGCGCTGGCCTCGCTGACCGCCGGCAACCTGGAGGCGATGGCGGGTCAGATGGTCGTCGCCTTCACGACGACCATCGTCGGTCTCGCGGCCGGGACGGTCGCCTACGTCATCCAGATGGTGCGCCACGGCTGGGTCAACGAGGCCGTGCGCGAGCAGCGGTTCCTCGCCGAGCGGCTCGCCGGCGAGCTGGCGCGTGACGCGCTACGCGCCGTCACGCCGGAGGAACGACACGATGGGACGCTTTCTGCACCTGCCGTCGCCCGCTGACGCGGAAGACGAAGACCCGCTCTCGGGCGTGGCGAACATCTTCGACGTGTCGGTGGTGTTCATCGTCGGTCTGATGATCACCCTCTTCTCCGTCTATCGCATCGGCGACCTCGTCGATCCGGAGAGCGAGGTGACGCTGGTCAAGACGAACGCCGACGGCCTGAGCGAGATCATCGTCAAGCGGGGCACCGAGATCACGGCGTACGAGCTGACCGGCGAGACGCTCGGCGGGCAGGGTGAGCGCCTCGGCACCGCCTATCGCCTGGCCGACGGACAGATCGTCTACGTGCCCGACTGAGAGGTGTGGCATGCGAGCAGCAGCACATCCGCGGCGGCGCGCGGCGTCCGGGGGACCCGCGTGCCGAGCCTCCGGCGTCCTGGCCGGCATCGCCCTGCTGACGGCCGGCGCAGTCGGTCCCGCCAACGCCGAGGAGGTCCGCCTCGCGTACCTCACGGGCGATTCCACCCTGCCCGGCCTGCTGAGCGCGTGGAAGGCGGTGCTCGTCGAGCATCCGCACCTGCGGGACCGCGTCTCCGTCCGTTTCGTGACCGAATCGCTGCTCGACGACGTCGATCCGGAGGAGGTGCTGCAGAGCGACGTGCTCGTCCTGCACGTCCACGATCAGCACACGCTCGAGCGGTTCGACGAGACCCATGCGGTGGACCTCGTCGGCAGGATCGCCGGGCAGGGGCTGGTCCTCGGGGTCGGTGAGGGATTGCTGCCGCGGGAACATTACGTCGAGCGCGGCGTAGCCTGGGACCGCCGGGCACGGGCGTTCTGGGAACACTCGGGCTTCGCCAACCAGGTCGGGCTGCTCGAGTACGCGCTGTCGGCCGCCGGCGTGGCGGGTCTCACCGTTCCGGAGCCGCGGCCGAGTCCGGAGGCCGGTTACTACTACCCGGATCCCGACGGATCGGCCGGGGGCACGGGCGGCTCGAGCGGCCGCGTGTTCGCTGCCTGGGAGGCGTTCGATGCCTGGCGGCGAGCGGCCGGCAAGCGCCGGCCGGGGGCGCCGCGCGTGGCGGTCGGCTTCTACGGATCGAACTACTACGACGGCGACACCGCGCTCATCGATGCGGTCATCGCCGAGATCGAGCGGCAGGGCGCCGAGGCGATCCCGATCTTCGGTTATCCGGCCGGCATCGCGTTCGAGACGCTGCTCCGCGATCCTGACGGTGCGGCGCGGGCCGACGTCGCGCTGGCGTTCCTGTTCCGTTTCGCCGGCCCCGACGCCGGCGAGTCGCTGCGGAAGCTCGATATCCCCGTCCTCAGCCTGATCAGCCTCTACGGTCGGAGCGAGGCCGAGTGGCGCGCCTCGGCGCAAGGGCTGTCCATGTTCGAGGGGACTTTCCAGGTCGCCGTCCCGGAGCTGGCGGGACTGGTGGCGCCCACGGTGGTGGGGAGCAAGGAGCGCCGTACCGATCCGGACACGGGGCTGACCGTCGTCGCCAGTCAGCCGATCGCCTCCCGCGTCGCGACGGCGGTGCGGCGGGCGCTCGGTTACGCGGCGCTCGCGGCGATACCGAACGCCGACAAGCGGGTGGCCGTCCTCTTCTACAACTACCCGCCGGGCAAGGCCGGCATCGGCGCGAGCTACCTCAACGTGGCCGAGTCGCTGGCCAACGTCCTTCGGCGCATGCGGGCGGCCGGCTACGACCTCGGAGGAAGCGACGTCGATCTGTCGTCCGGCGCGCTCCTCGATCGGATGACCACCCGGGCGCGGAACGTCGGCGGCTACGCCCCGGGCGAGCTCGATGCGATGCTGGCCCGGGGCGGCGCCCCGCGGGCCTGGATGGGCGACTATCTGCGCTGGCTCGACGGCTACGCGCCGGAGCTGCGGGAGAAGGTGATCGCCGACTGGGGCAGACCGGAGGACGCGACGCTGATGGCGAAGGACGGCGGCTTGATCATCCCGGCCCTGCGCTTCGGCAACGTCGCGGTGCTGCCGCAGCCGGCGCGCGGGTGGGGCGAGGACGGCGAGAAGCTGTATCACGCCAAGGATCTGGCGCCGCATCACCAGTACGTCGCGACCTACTCCTGGTTGCGGGCTCCGGAGCCGTTGGGTTTCGGGGCCGATGCCGTCGTCCACCTGGGAACGCACGGGACCCTCGAGTGGCTCGACGGCAAGGACCTCGGGTTGTCCGCGGCCGACGCCCCGGATGCGTTGATCGCCGACCTGCCGAACCTGTACGTCTACAACGTCGACATCGTGGGCGAGGGACTGGTGGCGCGCCGTCGCGGCATGGCCACGCTGGTGGATCACATGGTGCCGCCGTTCGTCAAGAGCGGCCTGTTGCCGGAGCTGGCCGCGCTCAGCGAGAGCGTCGACGACTATCACAACAACGTCCACAAGAACGTGCAGCTCGCCGAGGCGTACGCGGACGAGATACGCCGGCAGGCGGTCGAGCTCGGGATGGTCAAGGACCTGGGCCTGGACCTGGGGACCGGCGCGGAGATCGAGCACGACACGCTGCACGCCGTCGAGGACTACCTGATCGAGCTGCGGGGGCAGAACATCCCGTACGGCCTGCATGCCTTCGGCCGCACGCCGGGGCCGGAGATGCGCGCCGGCACGGTGGAGGCGATCGTGTCGGTCGACCGGGATCTGCTGCCGAACGACGCGACGGTGACGGCGGCGGACATGGAGCGGCGGATCGTCGAATCGGGTCCGCGCGAGCTCGACCACCTGCTGCACGCGCTCGGCGGCGGCTACGTCCCGGCGGGGAACGGCGGCGAGCCCGTCCGCAACCCGGACGCCTATCCCACGGGCAAGAACTTCTACGGCATCGATCCCGACAAGGTGCCGAAGCCGGCCGCGTGGAACCTCGGCGTCTTCCTCGCCGAGCGGCTGCTGAAGGACCACGTCGCCGAGCACGGGCGGTATCCGGAGAAGGTGTCGTTCGTGATCTGGGGCGCCGAGACGATGCGGCACGAGGGGGTGCTGGAATCGCAGATCTTCCATCTGCTCGGCACGCGCCCCGTCTGGGACGCCCGCGGCAAGGTGGTCGACGTCGAGGTGGTTCCCGCTCGCGAGCTCGGGCGGCCGCGGGTCGACGTCGTGATCGCCTCGGCGGCCGAGGGGATGTTCAACAACGTCACCCGGCTGATGGACGAAGCGGTGCAGCGGGTGAAGGTGCTCGAGGAGGCCGAGAACTTCGTCCGCCGTCACTATCTGGCGACGAAGGCCGCGCTGATGGACCGCGGATACGCCGAGGAGGAGGCCGGCCGGCGCGCCGGGGTGCGGATCTTCGACGAGCCGCCGGGCACGTTCAACCTCAACACGTCGCGCATCGCCGCGGCGAGCGGCACCTGGGACAGCGACCGGCCGATGGCCGACGAGTACCTGTCGAAGATGGGCCACGGGTACGGCAACGGGTTCTGGGGCGAGCCGATGGAGGACGTGTTCCGGCTGGCGCTCTCCGGCACCGACAAGGTGGTGCACAGCAGCTCCTCCATGCTGTACGGCGCCCTCGACAACGACGACTTCTTCATGTACATGGGCGGTCTCGCGGCGGCCGTGCGGAGCATCGACGGCGAGAGCCCGCGGATGGTGGTCACCAACACGCGTGACCCCGGCCAGCCGGAGATGACGGGCATCGACAAGTTCCTCGGCGCGGAGTTCAGGACGCGCTACGTCAACCCCACCTGGATCGAGGGGATGCAGCGCGAGGGGTACGCCGGCGCCGGCGAGATGCGCGCGTTCGTCGAGTATCTCTGGGGCTGGGACGCCACGGTGCCCGAGACCGTCGACGACGCGATGTGGAACGAGTCTTTCGCGGTGTACGTCGAGGACCGGCACGATCTGGACCTGAAGGCGTTCTTCGACGAGCACTCGCCCCACGCCTACCAGGACATCACGGGCCGGATGGTCGAGACGATTCGCAAGGGGTACTGGGCGGCGGACGACGCGACCACCGAGCGGCTGCTCCGCGAGCACGTCGAGAGCGTCGCCATCCATGGCGTCGGCTGCTCCGAGCACACCTGCGGCAATCCCCGGCTGCTGCGCTACGTGCTGGAGCAGGGCGCCGTGATGAACCTTCCGGGTCCGGCGCTGGAAGCCTACCGGGCGGCGATGGAAGCGGCGATCGGCGCCGACGTGGAGACCGCCGCGGCCGAGGCCGAGGAGTTCGTCCGCTGGAACGAGTCGCGTCCGGCGCTGACGACGATGAACATCGAGGGGTTCCGCATGGAGGAGTCGGCCGACGCCGTCGAGCCGCTGCCCGTGCCGCCGGCCTCCGGGGCGGACGACGGCTTGTGGACCCCGCTCCGGGTCGGCGTGCCCGTCCTGGGTCTGCTCGCCATCTGGCGCTGGCGCCGCCACCGGCGGTAGACCCGGAAAGGTCTCCATTGCCGAGACTCGTGGTCAGGTCCCTGCCGGGCGCGGCCTTGCTGTCGGCCGGGGCGTGCGCCGCATTCGTCGTGGGCGCGGAGTCGGAGACCGTACGAATCAGTCGGAGCGGGCGCGGGGCATACGAAGCGGGTCTCGCGGCGCATCCTCGCGGTTTCGCGGTAGCGTGGCACGACACCCGGCATGGGCTGCCGGAGATCTATGCGCGGCTTCTTGACGGCAGTGGCCGGCCGGTCTCCGAGGAGTACCGCCTGACGGCGGACGCGGGCCGTTCGTACGAGCCGAGCATCGACGTTCCCGATCCGGATGTCGCCGACGACATCGTCGTCGCGTGGTACGACGTGGCGGCGGACGACTCCTCGTCACGCGCAAGGGTCGGGGCGTGGACGGCCGCCGGTACGCCGCGCTGGACGAGAACGCTTTCCGATCCCCGAAGGCGTGGGCGGGCGGCGGCGGTTGCCGTGGTTGGCGATCGGATCCAGTGTGTCTGGATCGAGGAGACGTCCCGCGTGCCGGGTAGCGGCGGTGCCGGAAGGAACGCGACGGGCAGCCGGGTGGCGGATACCGGACGGGAGTTCTCGACAGTCGTCCGGGCGCAACAGCTCGGTCTCGACGGCGAGCCGCTGGGCGTGGCGCACCACGTCGCCGCCGCGAGCCGCACCACGTGGAACCTGAATCTGAGCGTGGATGACGAGGGCGTCCCCTGGGTCGTTTTCGATGCGCAGTTGGAGACGCGCGCCCACGAGCTCTTCCTGGCGCGCATCGGCCGGGACCCGACGGCGGTGGAACGGCTGAGCTTCGACGACGGCGCATCCTCCATCTATCCCGATCTCGCTTTCGGGGCCGGGCGAGCCGCCGTCACCTGGTGGGACACGCGCGACGGCAACGCGGAGGTCTATCTTGCGGTCGTCGATGAGCAGGAACTGCCGAAGGGAATAGAGAGGGCGGCGTCGCGTGTGACCGACACGGCGGGCGAGTCGATCGGCGCCTACGTCGCCTGGAACGGCAGGCGGTTCGGGCTGGCGTGGTCCGACCAGGTCGAGCCCGGCCGGCCCCACGACGTCTTCTTCCAGCGGTTCGCCGCGAACGGTATTCCGGACGGCGGCCCGCGCCGGCTGACCGACAACCCGACGGCGTCTCTCATTCCGGCCATTCGCGGCGCCGGCTCGCGGTTTGCGCTGGCGTGGAACGAAGACCTCGTCGACGCGCGCGGCGATCATCGCGCCGGGGGGCGTTCGGAGGTCGTCTTCGCGTTCGCCCCGGAATGAAGGTGCGGCGCCACGGCCATCGCGTCCCGCGTCCCGCGAATCTCGCCCTGCGCTGCCCGCGGGCGGTCGGGGTCCGGCAGCCCGGTCGCGGAACCGGGCTGCCGGCGGGGGACTTGGGCTCACTGCGCGGCGAGGAAGCGCAGGTAGTTGACGACGTGCCAGATCTCGTCGTCGGTGATGCGGCCCTCCCAGGCGTCCATGTCGTACCGCGGCGGGACGCCTGCGCGGATCACCTCGTAGATCGCGCCGTCGCTGTCGCCGTGCACCCACTCGTCGTCGATCAGGTTGGCCGGCCGGGACCCGGCCGGCGCGGCCATGCCGCGGCCGTCGGCCCGCATCCCGTGGCACGAACGGCAGAAGCGGCCGTAGATCCGCAGGCCGGCCCGCACCGATTCCTCCGTCGCCTCGATCGGGTTCTCCGGCGCCTCGGCGGCGGCTTCCTGCGCGGTCCCGGCCGCGCGCAGGGTGGATGAACCGGCCGCCGTGAACAGGCCGAACACGGCGCAGGCGGCCAACCCGGACACGATTCGCGTATGACTCGACATGGTCACGCATCCTCCTCGCGGTGAAGTTCGCCATGAGTCTATACCGCGCCGCGGCCGCCGGCCCGGCCCGGCCCGCCGGCCGCGTCCGCGGTTGACCCGTTCACGGACGACGGGGTACACTGCGCGCCCTGCATGGCCGTTCAGGCGGTTCACCGGATCGGGAGGGCAATCGAATGCGTGCACTGAGCGTCTTCTTCGTCGTGACGTTGCTGGCTTCCGGCACCGCCGGCGCGCAGCAGGAGCCGCAGGCGTTCGGCGACCTGGCGGAGGTGATGCGCGGCATCCTGTTTCCGAACTCGAACCTGATCTTCGACGCGCAGACGAGCAATCCCGACGATCCCCCCCCGGCGGTCGAGGGCGATTCCACCACCGCGCGCTTCGCGAGCATCTACACCGGGTGGGAGGCCCTGGAGAACGCGGCCGTCGCCCTCGTGGAGGCCGCCAACCTGATCGAGATTCCCCGCAACTGCGAGAACGTCGAGGACGACCCGGCCCGCATCGGCGCGCCGGCCCCGGTCGAGCGCGACGACTGGCGGCAGTACGTCGCCGGACTGCGGGCGGCGGGGCAGACCGCCTACGAGTGGGCGCGCGCCCGCGAGTACGACGATTTCGAGGTCATCCTCATGACCGGCGAGGTGGCCGAGGCCTGCTCGAACTGCCACGGCGTCTACCGCGACAGCTACACGGATCCGCCCACGCCGCGTTGCACTCCCCCCGGCGAGGACTGAGCGGCGCCGTGCCCGTGCCCACGATGATCCGCGCCGGAGGAGCCTGACGCATGCGAAGCTGGTTCGAATGGGTTGGCGCGCTGGAGTCGAGCGTCGCCCTGCGCGAGTCGCTCAACGCCTACCCGATCATGCTCACGTCGCACGTCGTCGGGATGTGCGTGTTCGCCGGGCTGATCCTGATGATGGACCTGCGGCTGGCCGGGTTCGGCAACTTCAGCAGCTCGATCACGGAGGTCCAGAAGCGGCTGTTCCCGTGGCAGATGGCCGGGTTCGCCGTCAGCATCGTCACCGGCCTGCTGCTGCTGTACAGCGACCCGATGCGGTTCTACTCGAACTTCTACTTCTGGACGAAGAACCTGCTGCTGGTCCTGGCGGGCCTGAACATGTGGATCTTCCACGCCACGACGTACAAGTCGGTCGAGCAGTGGGACGACGACCGGTCTCCGCCGTTCGCGGCCAAGGTCGCCGGCGTGCTGTCGATCGCGTTCTGGTCCGCGATCATCATCGTCGGGCGGATGATCGCCTATCAGGATCTCGTGCCGCAGTGGTGGCGGGACCTGGGTCTGAGAGGCTAGGCAGATGTCCTTGCAGCCGTTCTTCCTCTGGATGCAGGAGCACGGGTTCAGCGCCTACATCCTGAACGAGACCTGGTTCTCGCCGATCGTGCAGGTGCTGCACCTCGTCGCCCTGGCCGTCTTCATGGGCGCCGTGCTGGTGGTCGACCTGCGGCTGCTCGGGGTGGGGCTCACGCGGACGCCTCTGGCCAAGGTGTCCGAGGACGCCAGGCCGTGGATGGTCTGGGGCCTCGTCGCGCTCCTCGTCACCGGCTGGCCGTCGGTGATGTCGACGGCGATGAAGCAGTACTACAGCCCCTTCTTCTGGTGGAAGATGGAGCTGCTCGTGCTCGGTCTGATCTTCGCGTTCACGGTCCGGCGGCGGCTGGCGGGGATGGATGAAGCGAAGCTCGGGCCCGTCTGGCCGAAAGCCGCCGGCATGTTCTCGATCTCGGTGTGGATCGGCGTGGCGGTCGGCGCCCGGCTGATCGGATTGCTCTCGTAGGCGCGGCCCGCGGACGCCTTGACGGGGCCGGAAGCCGCATGTATAGATCGCTCACTTTCGTCAACACGTTCCGGCTCTTCCGATGAAGGAGGGGTATCCGGACCAGTCTGCTGGCGGCTTGCGACATCACCCGGTGTGGCGGTCCTGGCGGGGAGACATCCTCAGATGCGAAATCCGAAGAGGTTCAACGGCAAGATGACTGCCGCGGCGGCGGCCGGCGCGTTGGCGCTGGCGATGGTTTTCTCCGTCGGCGCCGCGAGCGTGGCGGGCCAGGACTACATGGCGCCCCGCACCGCGTTCGGCGTACCCGATCTGAACGGGATCTGGCAGGCCATCGGCGCCCACCACTGGAACATCGAGCCGCACGCGGCGAGCCACGGCCCGGTGGTCGAGCTCGGCGCCGTCTACGCGGTGCCCGGCGGCCTGGGCATCGTCGAGGGGGGCGAGATTCCGTACACCGCCGCGGCGCGGGCGCAGCAGCAGGAGAACGCGCAGCACTGGGTGGAGCGCGACCCGGCCGCCAAGTGCTACATGCCGGGCATCCCGCGGGCGACCTACATGCCGTATCCGTTCCAGATCGTGCAGACCGAGGAGTACATCCTCTTCGCCTACGAGTTCGCCAGCGCCAGCCGCGTCGTCTACATGAACCGGCCGGACTTCGAGGCGCCGGTCGACGCCTGGATGGGCCACTCGCTCGGCTCGTGGGACGGCGAGACCCTCGTGATCGACGTCACCGCCCAGGTGCCCGACACCTGGCTCGACCAGAACGGCAACCACCACAGCAATTCGATCCACGTCGTCGAGCGGTACACCGCGACCAGTCCGCACCACCTGCAGTACGAGGCGACGATCGAGGATCCGGAGGTCTACACGCGGCCCTGGACGCTCAGCCTGCCGCTCTACCGCCGGATCGACGAGAACATGCAGCTTCTCGAGTACAAGTGCGTCGAGTTCGCCGAGGAGCTGATGTACGGACACCTCCGCAAGGATCCGGACCTGACGCCGACCTACCGCCCGAGCGGCTACGGATCGGCCTACGAGGGCGAGGCGCCCGGCCCGCGGTAGCCTGAGAGGCGGCCGCCACGCCGTGTTCGCCGGTTCGATGCGAGGTTGACGAACACACGAGAGATTGGCGATAATGCCTGAACCCGTTCCGCTGTCAAACAGGAGGCGAAACCGATGCGAGCAAAGGTAATCCTTTCGGTGGTGGCCGTCGCGCTGGCCGCCGCCACGGTCCCCGTGGTGGCGCACCACGCGTTCTCGGCCGAGTTCGACGCCGACGCGCCGATCCACCTCGAGGGCGTGGTCGTGCGGATGGAGTGGATCAACCCGCATGCGTGGATCCACATCGAGATCACCAACGAGGACGGCTCGAAGGAAGTCTGGATGGTCGAAGGCGGCACGCCGAACACGCTGCTGCGCCGCGGCTTCACGCGGAACTCGCTGCTTCCGGGCACCGAGATCATCGTGGACGGCTACCAGGCCAAGGACGGCTCGAACAAGGGCAACGGCCGCGACCTGACCTTCCGGGACGGCCGCAAGCTGTTCATGGGTTCGTCCGGCACCGGCGCCCCGCGTGACGGCCGCGACCCGACCGAGCCCGAATAGGGCAGCGCGCCGGCCCCTTCCGGGGGCGAGCGAGATCGAAACCCTGGACGTCCGGAGTTCGTCACCGAGCTTCGGGCGCTCAGGGTTCTTTTGTTTATCCCCGATTGAACACCGATGGCGGCTTCAGAGCGGAAGTCCCCGCGTCAGGCGGTGCGTTCCCCCGCCCCGGCGGGCCGGGATCCGCTGGGCCGGCGCGGCTTCCTCAAGGCGGTCGGCGCGGGCGCGGGCGCCGTCGTCGGAGCATCCGGCTCGACGCACGGCGCACACGCCGCGCCGGCCGGCGCGGCGGCGGAGCGGCCGGGGAGACCTCGATCGAGCGCCGTCCCTGCGCAGCGGTCACCCGACGTGGTCGTCGTCGGCGCCGGAACCTTCGGGATGTGGACGGCGTTGCACCTGCAGCGTCTCGGCGCCCGCGTGCGCGTCGTGGACGCCTATGGCGCCGGCAACTCCCGGCAGACCTCCGGCGGCGAGACGCGCGGGGTCCGCACGTCGTACGGCGACCGGCCCCACGGCCGCCAGTGGAGCGGCTGGGCGCAGCGGACCGTCGAACGCTGGATCGCGTGGGACGAGGAAGGGCGCGACCGGTTGCTGCCGCGGCTGTTCTTCCGGACCGGCGACCTGATCCTGCGCGCGGAGGTCAACCGCTACCTGACCGAGACGCAGGCGCACTGGAACGCGCTCGGCACGCCCTACGAGGTGCTGGGGCCGGACGAAGTGGCCTACCGCTGGCCGTGGATCCGGTACGACGGTCTCGGCGTCGCGCTCTACGAGCCGGGCGCCGGCGTCGTCCGCGCCCGGCGGGCGATCGAATCCGCGGCGCGCGTGTTCGAGGACGAAGGGGGCGTGATCCGCATCGACCGGGCCGGCCTGGGGGAGCGGGCCGGCCGGCGGCTGGCGAACGTGCGGCTCGAATCGGGCGGCACGCTGTCCGCGGACACCATCGTCCTGGCGTGCGGCCCGTGGTTCCCGAAGGTGCTGCCGGGGCTGCTGGGGCGCCGGATTCGGACCAGCATGGGCCACGTCTTCTACTTCGCCGTGCCGCCGGGCGACGACCGGTTCAGCTACCCGTTCATGCCGAGCTACGGGGTGCCGGGCTGCACCGGCTGGCCCGCGCTGCCGCCGGATCACCGGGGTTTCCGCGTGCGCACCGGCGGGCGCCCGCCGGAGGATCCGGACACCTCGGACCGCTGGATCGCGCCGGAGCACCACGAACGCCCGCGCGACGTTCTGCGGCGGCACTTTCCGGCCCTGGCCGGCGCGCCGATCAACGAGACGCGGGCCTGCCACTACGAGAGCAGCGTCGACGGCAACTTCATCATCGACGTCCATCCGGAGCTGGACAACGTCTGGCTGGCGGGCGGCGGGTCGGCCGAGGCGTTCAAGTTCGGGCCGGTGCTCGGCGAGTACGTCGCGCACCGCGTTCTGGGTGACGACCGCGAGCCGGAGCTGGCCGCGGGGTTCCGGCTGAAGGACGCCGAGTTCGGAGCTTGATCGCCGCGGCGAACGCTTCGTCGCTGCGCCTCTCCTTCGCGTTGATCCGTCGATGACGTTGCGCGTCGCACCGGCCGCGGGCTTTCTGGCCTTGCTGGCGCTGGCCGCCGATCCGGTGCGCGGCCAGGCGGCGCAGGCCGGTCCGGCGCCGCCGATAGGAGTCATCGAGGTCGTCGGCCGGGAGGTCTTCGACGACCGCGGCGGCGGCCTGTTCGCACCGCACCGCATCGCCAACCGCGTCCACGTCCGGACCCGCGACCACGTCATCCGCCGCGAGCTGCTCTTCGAGACCGGCGATCCGCTCGACCCCGAGCTGCTCGAACAGACGGAACGCAACCTGCGCGGCCTGTGGTTCCTGCGCGACGCGCGGGTCGAGGCGGTCGAGGTGGACGAGGACCGCGACGGGCGTCCCGAGCGGGTCGACGTCTTCGTCACGACCTGGGACCGCTGGTCGCTGGCGCCCCGCCTGGACTTTTCGCGGGTCCAGAACCGGACCATCTGGGAGCTCGGCGCCGCCGAGAAGAACTTCCTCGGCTTCGGCAAGGCGATCACGGCGTCGCACCGGCGGAACCTCGACCGGGCCACGGATCGCGTGCGCTACCAGGACCCGCAGTTGCTCGGCTCGAACGCCGGTCTGGCCGCGTCGATCGCCGGACTCAGCGACGGCCACGAACGCCTCCTCACGGTGAGCCGCGGGTATCTTTCCCTGCGGGACCCGTGGGCGTTCTCGGCCGGCGTCGCCAGCATCGCGCGGACCGAGCCGATCGTCGAGCGCGGCGTCGAGATCGACCGCCTGCCGCTGACCGGCCGGTTCGTCGATCTGGAGGCCGGCCGCGCCCTGGTCCGCGGCGCGCGCCATGCGGTCCGCGCGCACGGCGCGTACCGCTCGCACGAAGTGCTGGTCCGGGGCGACCTGCGCGACTACGCCGGTCTGGAGGTCGGCCTGCGGGCGGTGACGCACCGGTTCGTCAGGCTGACCCACGTGAACCGGTTCGAGCGGACCGAGGACTTCAACCTGGGATCGGAGTCGCACGCGGTGGCGCGGCTGTCGGCGCCGGCGTTCGGCGGGCGGGAAGCGCTGTTCCTCTCCCTGGGCCACCGGCAGGGAGCGCGGATTCGCGGCGATCACTTCGTGTTCGTCGGGGGCGGGTTCGACGGCCGGCGCGAGGGAGGCGGGTGGCGGAACACGGTGGCCGCCGTGCGCGCCCGGTACCTCCTGAAGCACTCGCCGCGGACCGCGCTCATCGGCAAGCTCGGTTACGCCCACGGCCATGCCCTCGATCCGGAAGTGCAGCTCCGGCTCGGCGCCGAGAGCGGACTGCGCGGGTATCCGGTGCGGCAGTTCACCGGCACCCGGTCGCTGCTGCTGACCCTCGAAGAGCGGGCGTTCTTCGCCGACGACGTCTGGCAGTTGTTCTCGTTCGGCGTCGCCGCGTTCGTCGACAGCGGTTTCGTCTGGCCGGCGGGGCGTCCCGTCGACCTCGGCGACCTGCGGACCGGCGCTGGCGTCAGCCTGCTCGTCGGGAGCCACCGGCTCGCGACCCGCGGCGGCGTCCGGTTCGACCTCGGCTACGCCCTCGATCCGGTGGCAGGTCCGGACGGCCGGCCGAAGCGCTGGGTCGGCGCCGCCTTTTCGGACATCACCTTCTGAGAACGGCCCGGAGCGGCCCGGTTCACGGACCATCGATGCGCCACCCGCGGATGCCGCAACCCCGGCCGGCAGGCGCGGCGGCGTGGCGCGCGGCCTGGGCCTTCGCCGCCGGCGGGCTCGTTCCCTGCGCCGCCTGGTTCGTGCTGCTGCCGGCGCTCGGCGCCCTGGACTTCTACCGCGGGGCGACGATCCTGCGCCCGGCCGGGGTGCTCGCGATCGCCTGCGTGGCGGGCGGCGCCGTGGCGGGCGGCGCGCTCGGTCCGGGGCTGCGCCGGCGGGCGGCGTTCGGCGCCGCCTTCGCCGCCACGTTCTGGATGCCGCTGCTCGTCCTGGGCAGCCTGCCGGCGCTGAGCGGGGGGGAGCGGTTCGTCGACCTGCTCGCCGGCTTCGCACCCGTCCTGGCCGGGTCGCACGCGCTCCTGGGGGCGCTCGGGATCGCGCTCGGGGGCGGCGGCTGGCGCCGGGCGGCGGCCGCCGCGCTCCTGTTCGGCCCGGCCGGCGCCGCCGGGGGCGTGCTGCTGGCGCTCGTCGTCCGGCTCTCGGCCGGGTCCGGAGGCGGCGCGGCGGCGTTCGCGGTCGGTGCGCTCGGCGGCGCCGCCGCGTGTCTGCTGCCGCTGACGATCGGCGGCTGGTGGCTCGCCCGCCGGCCGCCCGGGCGCGGCGCGCGCGGCGAGCCCGGCCGCGGGTCCGGCGGATCATCCGCGCGCTGACGTCGCGTCCCGGGGAGCTCCGCGGAATCCGCGCCGGGAAAGCCACCGCGCCTCGCGCTCCAGCGTGCGCTCGATCCGGGCGACGCACACGCAGGCGGCGGCCGCCGCCAGATGCCAGGCGACGTGCGGCTGCGCGACGTGCGCCCATGCGCTCCCGGCGTCGGCGCAGGCGATGCCCGCGTGCCCCAGGGCGAGCAGCGCGGCGCCGGGCAGGAGGAGTCCCGCGGTTCTGCGCAGGTCGGCGCGGATGGCGGGGTGCGCGCGCGCCAGCTTTCGCCACAGCAGCAGCAGGGCCGCCGCCTGCGCGGCGACGACGGCGTACCCCGCGGCGGTGGCGACGAACGGCGTGATCGCGCCCCCGCCGGCGAACAGGGCGAAGAGCGCGGGCCACCGGCCGCGCGGGGCGTGCCCCCGGTGCACGAGCGCCGCCGCCAGCAGCAGGCCGGTGAGCAGCGGGATCACGGCGAGGTCGAGCTGCTGGAACACCGCGGCGAACGTGGCGTGGAAGAGCATCGAGGCGGCGCCGATCAGGGCCAGGATCGCCGGCAGCAGACGCGCCGGCGTACCGTGCGGGACCCGCCGCGAAGCGCGCCGGACGACGGCCGCCGCGAGCAGGACGGCGAGCGCCGACACCGTCTCGCCCGGGTGCGTCAGCCAGCCGCCGGCGTCGGGTTCGCAGGTGTCGAACTCCGCGCGCTCGAGCGCGCTCCACGGTCCCGTCCTCATCGTCCGGCTCGCGGCGGGCCGGCGTCCCGCCCCGCGCCGCGGGCGGCGAGCAGCTCGAGCCAGGCGCGCCGCACGTCCGCGCCGAGGCGCTTGCCGATGGTCACCCACTCCTCGTAGTGGTTGGGGTGATCGAAGTTCCACCAGCCGGTGTTGTCCGCCGGCGGCACCAGGTAGGAGAGGTAGTCCTGGGCCGATCCGACGAAGCCGCGGTGCCGGCCCGGCAGCAGGTGGTCGACGCCGGCCATGGCCGGGAAGCGCCACCGGCCCCGTTCGGGTCCGTAGTCGGCGACGATCTCCGGGCGGCCCAGCGCGTAGGCCGGGTCGATCTCCCCCGGCGCGGTCAGCAGGCTCAGGTCGCCGATTTCGATCAGGGCGACCTCGGCCCGCACGCAGCCGAGCAGGCCCCAGCAGTCGGGCCACCGGTAGCGCAGGCGGTCGGCCGGCTCGACGTCGTGGTGCCACACCGACCAGGTGCCGAGCAGGTGGATTACGTTGTCGACGGGCGTGTCGAACGAGACGGCCGTGACACGCAGGCCGGGCGCCGGCAGCGGCGTCGCCGCGTCCAGCGCCGCCGCCGCGGCGTGCGCGACCTCGTAGCCGGTGGAGCGGATCTTCTCCCATCCGTCCCGGACCAGGACCGGCCGCGAAGTCCCGTCCGGCGCCGTTTCGAGGACGCGGCGGCCGTCCTCGTCCCACAGCGGAACCGGGGTCCCGCGCAGGCCGCTCATCTGGTTGCCGACCGTCCCGGCGAGGAACACCGCGACGCCGCCCCGCGCACGCTCCAGATACTCGCGCAGGTAGTGCGGATAGTCGCTCGACAGGAGCCGGTTGGCGCTGCCGAGCGTGTCGGGGTGGTTGTGCCAGTTGACCAGGGTGGCGATGGTCTCGCCGCCCGCCTGCGCCGTCAGCTCCGCGGCCACGATGCGCGTGTTGCCGACGACCGGGTCGCGGAGGTCGCGCTGCAGCACGAAGCGGTCGTACGCCGCCGCCGGATCGTCGATTTCGTTGTTGACGGCGGGCAGGCGGCAGTCGTCGATGGTCTTGAGGACGCCGCTCCGGCGGTCCTGGCACGCGACGTGGGTGGCGGTCGCCGTGGTCAGGATCGCGGGTTGCAGCGCGTCGACCGCCTGCGCGATCGACGCGTGGAGCCGTTCCCGAAGGCGCGTCGTGTAGCGGCGGTTGTGGCCGGCCAGCAGGGTCGACCAGTAGCCGCTGGCGTCCGGGGCCGAATGCGTGTGGGTGGAGTGCAGAACGACGTGGCTCGCCGGAATGCCGAGCTCGCGGGCCACCCGGCGGCGGACCGGTCCGGTGTGCTTGCGGCCGAGGCCGGGAAGATCCGCGGCCACGAGGACCAGCGTCTCCCCCCCGGCGTCGCGGAGCGCGAGCGCCCGCGCCCAGAGCGGGTCGTGGACCCCCGCGGCGAGCCGGTTGTCCCGGCGGAACGGCACGTAGGGACTGAATCCCGCCAGGTGGATCCAGCGGAAGCAACCACGGCCGGGATCGAACTGCGGGACCGATGCGTCGGGGGCCGCATCGTCGCACAGCGCCGGCGTGACGTCGACGGCGGCGGCGCCGGCCTGAAGCTGCGCCGCCGCCGGGGGCGGCGACGCGACGAGCACGGCGACGGCCGCGGCCAGAAGATGCGCGGCCGACGGGCGGGAGCGAGCCACGGGCCGATCGTAGCAGCCCGTGGTGAATCCCCGCTGCATTCGACGGGCGCTGCATCCCGGCTGCACTGCGTCGTTCGTCGGTCGCATAGGGCCGATATGCTCCCTCCTCACGCCTTGTCAGCCGGGCGCGCCGCCCGTCTCGGTGCGACGCGGGGTTTCGCCACGGGCTGCTAGTGTCCCGGCCGTGCAGTTTGCGAAAGCCAGGGACAGCAGAAAATACCCCATGAACGTTGGGGAAACGCCCATCTCGAACATTTCGCGAATCCAGATTACGGGACACTAGCGCGTCCCGCGGCGCGCCGCTCGTGTCGGATCGGGCGCAATCCGGACACCCGTCGGGGCGCCGCGGGGTCCGGGACCGCGCCCGCGTCCCGGCATGCTTGCGCTCGCCGCCGTTCGCGCCCCGGCCGCCCGCCGACAGGCCCGGGACCCCGCCCGCGTTCGGGGTATGCTTGCGCTCGCCCGGGGAGGGGCGCGCGATGTCGCTGAGCACCTATCTCACGTTCGACGGCAACTGCCGCGAGGCGTTCGATTTCTACCGGTCGGTCTTCGGCGGGGACTTCGATTCGTTCCAGACGTTCGCCGACGCGCCGCCGGACGTGCCGGTGTCCGAAGCGGAGAAGGGCCTCGTCATGCACGTCTCGCTGCCGGTCGGCTCCAGCGTCCTGATGGGGAGCGACAAGTCGAGCTTCGGCCCGCCGCTCGCGATCGGCAACAACTTCTCCATCGCCGTCGAGGCCGAGAGCCGGGAGCGGTGCGACGAGCTGTTCGCGAAGCTGTCCGCCGGCGGCTCGGTCACCATGCCGCTGCAGGAGATGTTCTGGGGCGCGTACTACGGGACGTGGACCGACAGGTTCGGCGTCAACTGGATGGTGAACTACACGCTTCCAACCACCTGAGGCGGGCGGAAGCGCGGGCGCCCCCGGCAGCCCGTGGCGGAACCCCGCGTCGCACCGAGACGGGCGGGGCGCCCGGCTGACAAGGCGTGAGGAGGGAGTATATCGGCCCTCTGCGACCGACGAACGACGCAGTGCAGCCGGGATGCGGCGCCCGCCGAATGCAGCAGGGATTTCAACGGGCTGCTGGGCGCGGCGCCGCCCGGGCGGTCCCGCTGCCGGCCCCCCGGAAGGAGCTGCGCGCGCCGGCGCCTCGCGGCAGCCCCGGCTTGCCGCGGCGGAACGTCTTCCGGCCAGGAGGGAGCTCGTGGTCGACGGCTCGCCACCGGTTCGGCGCGCCGGCCTCGCCGGTGCGCTGTTGCTTCTCGTGCTCTTCGCCGGCGCCGCGCCGGCCGGGGAGCAGCGCGCCGCGGTTCCCCGCTTCCGGTCCGGCGTCGACCTCGTCAGGGTGACGGCCACGGTGCGCGACGCCGAGGGGCGCCTGGTCGGCGATCTGACCCGCGGCGACTTCGAGGTTCTGGAGAACGGCCGGCCGCAGCGCATCGCGCAGTTCGACCGGGGCCGGGTGCCGGTGAGCCTCGGGGTGATCCTCGACGTCAGCCAGAGCATGCTCGGGCAGCGCATGGACGACGCGCGCGCGGCGTTGCGGCGCTTTCTGGCCGACCTCCTGCAGCCGGGCGACGAGGTCTTCCTGATGGTGTTCAACCACGACCCGAAGCTGGAGGCGCCGTGGACCCTCGGTCCGGGCCGGCTGCGGGGGCGGCTGGACGCGGTGCGGCCGTACGGGGCGACGGCGATCTACGACGCGCTGGTGGCGGCGCTGCCGCTGTTCGCCGAGCGGGCGCACGAGCGCGCCGCCGTCGTGCTCATCTCGGACGGGTCGGACACGGCCAGCGACGCGACGCGCGAGGACGTGCGCCGGCAGATCCGGCTGAGCGACGCCTTCGTCTACGCCGTGGGCATCGACGCCCCGGAGCGCCGGCCCATCAACGACCGCGTCAACGCGCGCCTGCTGCGGGACGTCACGGCCGAGAGCGGCGGGTACGCCGAGGTGGTCACCGACAGCCCCGAGCTGGCCCCGGCCACGGCGCGGATCGCAGAGGAGCTGAACCACCAGTACACGCTCGCGTACGTCCCCGCGGCGCCGCCCGACGGGAGGTACCGCCGCATCCGGGTCCGGGTCCGGGGCGGCGAGTACCGCGTGCGGGCGCGCCGGGGGTACGTCGCGCTTCCGCGCCGGTGACGCGCGGCGGCGACAGGCCGATCGGACCACCGGCCGCGGCGACGGTCGCCGACGTTCGCGTGCGGTCCGCCGACCGAACCCGCCGTTCCCCATGCTGGCGGCGATCGTCGACGTCCGCGTCCGGTCCCGCCCGGCGCAGCGCGCCGTGTCCGCGGTCTCCGGCCGCGCCGTGCGGCTTCGGGGGGGCCTGCGGACGTCAAGCCCGGCGCAGCGCGCCGTGTCCGCGGTCTCCTGCCGCGTCTCGTGTATCGTGAAGCGGATGGTCCTGGACGCGATCGCCCTGCGGAAGCGGTACCGGCGCGGGGATGTCGAGGTGACGGCGGTCGCCGGGGTGAGTCTGGCGCTCGAAGCGGGGACGTTCGCCGCGGTGGTCGGCCCGTCCGGTTGCGGGAAGTCGACGCTGCTGCACCTGTGCGGCGGCATGGACCGTCCCACCGCGGGTGAAGTGCGGCTCGGCGGGCGCCCGCTCGCCGCCCTCGACGACGACGCGCTGACCCGGCTGCGGCGCGAGCAGGTGGGCTTCGTGTTCCAGTTCTTCAACCTGTTGCCGACGTTGACCGTCGCCGAGAACGTCGCGCTGCCGCTGCTGCTCGCCGGCCGCGCGCCGGCCGCGGCGCTGGCGCGGGCGGGGGAGTGGGCCGAGCGGGTCGGCGTCTCGCACCGCCTCGACCACGCGCCGGCGCAGCTTTCCGGCGGCGAAGCGCAACGGGTGGCCATCGCGCGCGCCGTCGCGCACGAGCCGATCCTGCTCGTCGCGGACGAACCGACCGGCAACCTGGACAGCGGGAACGGCGCGCGCATCCTCGACCTGCTGCGCGAAGTCAACCGCCGGTGCGGTACGGCGCTGCTGCTCGCCACCCACGACGCCGCGGTGGCCGCGGCCGCGGACCGCACGGTAGAGATGCGCGACGGGCGCATCGTGCGCAGCGCGTCCCGGGCCGCCGCGGGCGACGCCGATCCGCGCCCGGAACCCGCCGCGGCGGGTTCGGAACCGTGACGGCCGGACCGCCGTCTCCCGCGCCCGCCGCCCGCGCGCGCGGTCCCGACCCCGCCCGGGGCAGCGCCGTGCCGGCCGGGCCGCGGTCTCCCGCGCCCGCCGGGCTCTTCCGCGCCTTCATCGTCAGGAGCCTCCGGCAGCAGCCGTTGCGCAGCGCGGCCACCATCGCGAGCCTCGCCGTCGGCGTGGCCGTGGTCGTGGCCATCCAGCTCGCCAACGTCAGCTCGGTGCGCGGCTTCTCGACCGCCCTCGACGCGCTGGCCGGCCGGACGTCGCTGGAGCTCGCCGTGCCCGGCGTCGGGCTCGACGAGACCCGTCTGGCCGCTCTGGGATGGCTGCGGGAGTACGGACTGGTCAGTCCGGTGATCGACGCCGACGTGCTGCTGGAGGTCACGCCGGACGGCGCGGCGCCGGCCCTCGAGGCGGAGGTCGGTCTCGGCGCCGGCCAGGGGCCGGCGGGGGTCACGGCGGACGGCGCGCCGGTCCTCGAGACGGTGCGCCTGCTCGGCGTCGACATCCTCCGCGACCGCCCGTTCCGCGACTATCCGCTCGTCGCCGGCGATGCGCCGCGGCCGGTGACGACGCAGGACTTCCTCGACCTGCTGACCGACCCGCGGGCGGTCGTCCTGACCAGGCCGTTCACGCGCCGCCACGGCCTGGCGGTCGGCGACGGCGTCACGCTCGTCGCCGGCGACCGGACGACGCGCCTGCGCGTGGCCGGCGTCCTCGGCGACGAGGGACCGGCCCGCGCGCTCGACGGCAACTTCGCGTTGATGGACGTCGCCGCGGCCCAGTGGGCGCTGGACCGGCTGGGGCGGCTCGACCGGGTCGACCTGCGGCTGGCCGACGGCGTCGACGTCGCGCGGGCCGAGGCGGCGATCGCCGCGCGGCTGCCGGCGGGGATCACGGTGCGGCGCCCCTCGTCGCGGGGCGCCGAGGTGGAGCGGATGCTGCGGGCGTTCCAGTTCAACCTGACCGCGCTCAGTCTGATCGCGCTCCTCGTCGGATTGTTCCTCGTCTACAACACGGTGTCGGTGTCGGTGATCACCCGGCGCAGCGAGATCGGCCTGCTGCGCACGCTCGGCGTCACGCGCCGCGCCGTCGTCGGGCTCTTCCTGGGCGAGGCGGGCGCGCTGGCGGTGCTCGGTTGCGCGCTCGGCGCGCCGCTCGGCTGGCTGGCGGCGCACGGCGCGGTCCGGCTGACCTCGTCGACCGTCAACCAGTTCTGGATCGCCTCGTCGGCCACGGTGCCGCCGCTGGAGCCGCCGCTGGTGGGGCTGGCGTTCGCGGTCGGCCTGCCGCTCGCGCTGGCCGCCGCGGCCGCCCCGGCCCTGGAGGCGGCGCGCCTCACCCCCCTGGCCGCGGTGCGCGGCGACGACGACCTGGACGCGCGGGCGCGGCTGCCCCGGCGCTGGATCGCCGGCCCGTCGGCGCTGTTCGCCGCCGGGGCCTGGTGCGCGGCGCAGGATGCGGTCGGCGGACTGCCCGTCTTCGGCATGCTGGCCGCCCTGGCCGTCGTGCTCGGGGCGGGAACGGCGATGCCGGCGGTGCTCTTCGGCTTCCGGCGGGCGTGCGGCGCGGCGATGGCGCGCGGGCTGGGCGTGGAGGGCCGCCTGGCCCACGCCAACCTCGGCGGCGCGATTCCGCGGCTCTCCATATCCGTCGCCGCGCTGGCCGTCAGCCTCGCCATGATGACCGCCGTCGCCATCATGGTGGGGAGCTTCCGGGAGACCGTCGTCTACTGGATCGGCCAGACCCTGCAGGCCGACCTGTTCGTCTCCACGGCGCGGCGGTCGCCGGCCGCCGCGGCGGGCGGCATGTCGGCTGCGGCGGAGGCGGTGATCGCCGGCCATCCGGCGGTCGAGGCGATCGACGGCTTCACGGGCATGGACGTGCCCTACCGCGGTTCGACGATCACCGTGGGAGCCGGCCGGTTCGCCACCCGTCTCGAGCGCGGCGGGCTGCAGTTCAAGGCGCCCGCGGACGGGGCGCCGGCCATGGCCGCCGCCGTCGGGCGCGATCGCGTCGTCGTCTCGGAGGCGTTCTCGCTGAAGCACGGAGCCGGCGTCGGCGACCGGATCCACCTGCCGGCGCCCGCCGGTCCGACGCCGTTCGAGGTCGCCGCGGTCTACTTCGACTACTCCAGCGACCGCGGGCTGGTGGTGATGGACGCCGGCACGTTCGAGCGGCACTTCGGGCCGCGGAGGCCGAGCGGCCTGACCGTCTACCTGACGCCCGGCGCCGACCCGGAAACGGTCCGGGACGAGCTGCGCGCCGCGCTCGGGCCGGAGCGGCGGCTGTTCATCACGACCAACGCGGCGCTGCGCGCCAACGTGCTGCGCATCTTCGACGCGACGTTCGCCATCACCTATGCGCTCGAAGTCATCGCCATCGGCGTCTCCCTGTTCGGGATGGCCGCCACGCTCCTGACCCTGGTGCTGGAGCGGCGGCGCGAAATCGCGATGCTGCGCCTGGTGGGCGCGGACAGCCGCCAGCTCCGGCGGCTGATCGTCATCGAGGCGGGCGTGCTCGGCGCATTGACGCAGGCGGTGGGGCTCGCGGTCGGCCTCGCGCTGTCGCTGATTCTGATCCACGTCGTCAACGTGCAGAGCTTCGGCTGGACGATCCGGTTCCATCTGCCGGCCGGTTTCCTGGCGCAGGCGACGGCGGCCGTCGTCGCCGCGGCGGCGCTCGCCGGCCTGTATCCGGCCCGCCTGGCGGCACGGTTCGACCTCGCCGACGCGGGCGGCGGGAACGGGTAGCGGCGCAGGGGGCGGCGGGCGTTGCGCGGCGGCCGGACTATGATGGTTTCCGGCATGCGTTTTTTCACCATGGCCGGTCCCGTCAAGCCGGAGCGGCACTACTGCATTCCGCCGCTGGACCGGCTGGACCTGGACGAAGTGCTCCGGCTCGTCCGGGACGAGAAGTACTTCGTGCTGCACGCCCCCCGGCAGACGGGAAAGACCTCGGCCCTGCTGGCGTTGCGGGACCGCCTGCACGCCGACGGCTGCCGGTGCGTGTACGCCAACGTCGAGGGAGCGCAGACGGCTCGCGAGGACGTGGGGCGGGCGCTGCGCGCGGTGCTGGGCGAGCTCGCCTCGCGGGCGCGCACGACGATGGGCGACGAGTTCCTGGACGGCGTCTGGCCCGATCTGCTGGCGAAGTACGGGCCGGACCACGCGTTGGGGGAGGCGCTGGCGCGCTGGGCCGCCGCCGACGCGCGTCCGCTGGTGCTGCTGATCGACGAGATCGACGCGCTGGTCGGCGACTCGCTGCTGGCCGTGCTGCGGCAGTTGCGGGCGGGGTACGACCAGCGGCCGGCGGGGTTTCCGCAGAGCGTGATTCTGTGCGGGGTGCGGGACGTGCGGGACTACCGCATCCATTCCGGATCGGCGAACACGGTCATCGCCGGCGGTAGCGCATTCAACGTCAGGGCGGAGTCGTTGCGGCTGGGAGACTTCTCGCAGGCCGAGGTGGCGGCGCTGCTGGGGCAGCACACGGCGGAGACCGGGCAGGCGTTCACGGCCAGGGCGCTGGAGACGGTGTGGGAGCGGACGCGGGGGCAGCCGTGGCTGGTGAACGCGCTGGCGGACGACGCCTGCTTCCGGCGCAAGGCGGGCCGGGACCGGTCGCGGCCGATCGACGCGGAGGCGGTTCTGGCGGCGCAGGAGCGTCTGATCCTGCGTCGGGAGACGCACCTGGACCAGTTGGCGGACAAGCTGCGGGAAGAGCGGGTGCGGCGGGTGGTCGAGCCGCTGCTGAGCGGGGCCGAGGCGCGGACCTTCACCGACCGCGACCTGGAGTACGTTCGCGACCTGGGGCTGGTCGCGCGGGACCGGCCGGTGCGCATCGCGAATCCGATCTACGCCGAGGTGGTGCCGCGCGAGCTGACCTGGGTGGCGCAGGAGGAGTTCGAGCACGACACGGCGTGGTACGTGGACGCGGACGGCGGGCTGGACGCGCGGGCGTTGCTGTCGGCGTTCCAGGCGTTCTTCCGGGAGCATTCCGAGCACTGGCGGCAGCGGTTCCTGTACCAGGAGGCGTGGCCGCAGTTGCTGCTGCAGGCGTTCCTGCAGCGGGTGGTGAACAGCGGCGGGCGCATCGAGCGGGAGTACGGGCTGGGGCGGGGGCGCACCGACCTGCTGATCGTCTGGCCGCGCGGCGCCGGGGAGGCGGGCACCGGCCGACCGAGCGCCGGAAGCGGAGAGGCGCCGGGGCGGACCGCGCGGGGCGGCGGCGACCGGGGTCGCGGCGTTCAGGGTGCGCGAAGCGAGGAGGCGCCGGAGCGGACCGCGCGGGCCGGCGGCGGCGACCGGGGCGGCGGCATTCGAGGCGGACGAAGCGGGGAGACGCCGGGGCGGACCGCGCGGGTCGACAAGGTGGTGATCGAGTGCAAGGTGCTGCGCGGCAGCCCGGAGCGGACCATCGCCGAGGGGCTGGAGCAGACGGCGGCGTACATGGACCGGTGCGCAACCGCGGAAGGCCACCTGGTGATCATCGACCGCGCCGGGGGAAAGCGCTGGGACGAGAAGGTGTTCCACCGCCGGATGACGTCGCGGGACGGCGCCGCCATCGACGTGTGGGGCCTGTGAGGGCCGACGAGCGCGCCGGCAGGAACACGCCGCTGTCTCTCGCGCCGGACTTTGGCGCCCGCCACCGGGGGCCGACGAGCGCGCCGGCCGCCCTGCCGGAACACGCCGCTGCTCTCGCGCTGGACATTGGCGCCCGCCACCGGGGGCCGACGAGCGCGCCGGCCGCCCTGCCGGAACACGCTGTCTCCCGGCGCCACCTGCGCTCGGCGTGGTTCATCGTCGGGTCGAATACCGTCCGTTGAGCGTCAGGCGCAGGCCTCGTCGAGCAGCCGCGGCAGCACCCGCGAGGCGTCGAAGCACTCCCGCGCGATCGCGGCGGCCCGTGCGGCATGCGACGGGTAGTCGCTCTCGACCCGTGTGAGACCGTCGAGCGCTTCCTCGGCGGTGGAGAACGGGATCAGCCCCGTTCCCGACGGCAGGTGGGCGCTCCACCCGGTGTCCTGCACCACGGCCGGGCGGCCCGCGGCCAGATAGCAGGCGGTGCGGTCGCTGAACCACCCCGAGCGGCGCGCGACGTAGGCGTGCTTCGCCACCCCGAACTCCGCCTTCGACCCCTGGATGAACGCGCGGTAGTCGTCCGCGGTGCGCGAGACGCGCATTGCGTCGACCGGCGACCAGCCGTGCGCCCGCAGCAGGCGGTGCGGCCCGTTGACGGCCAGCTCGAACCGCGCCGGGGTGCGCGCCGGCAGGTCGATGAACCGGACGAACTCCCGGTCCTTGTTGCCGTCGACGTCGGCGAAGCTCTCCGTCTTCCAGGTCATCACGGTGGTGAACCGGTCGCGCGTCGGGGGGCGGCCGGTGCGCCACAGCCGGGTGACGACCGGCTGCCAGGTCTTGCGCCAGACGAACCCGCCGGTCGGCACGTCGCAGGCGGGCGTGCCGACGTTGGCGCCGAAGGTGAAGAGGCGATCGAACTGGCGGAAGAAGTCGACGTACCAGGCGACGCCCTTCGCGATGGCGAGCTGCGTGAACACCGGGTCCGAGTCGATGAAGATCCGCCGCGGGATCGTCCGGTACTCGTCGCGCCAGAACCAGCAGCCGCCCGACAGGTCGACGTACAGATCGGCGCCGCGGCAGTACTCCCGCAGCCGGGTCCGCGGCCAGCCGTGGTACGTCTCGTCGTAGTTGACGAAGCACCAGCGGTCGCCGAGGCCGTGCGGCGCGAGGGCGTCGTGGATGTAGCGCGTGCCGAAGCCGGGATCTTCCGAGATGGCGTCGGCGTCGGCGTCGTAGATGCATTCGCCGGTGTCCTCCAGGTAGCAGACCTCGTGTCCGAGGTCGCGCAGGCCCAGCAGGTACATCAGCGAGCACCAGGTGACGCCGCCGAACGGGTAGCGCCCGATGATGCCGGCGAAGAGGATTCTCATGGCCGCGTCAGGACTGCGCCGGCGGCCGGCAGGCCGTCCGGACGTTGCCCCGCCTCGTCGGGTGGAACTCTCATGGCCGCGTCAGGACCGCACCGTCGGCGCCGGATCCGCCGCCACCGGGGGAGCCGGCCGGATCCGGATCGTCGAGCGAGCCTCCGGCGGCCAGGCGTTCCCACATGCGGCGGTACAGCGCGCTCGATCCGAGCAGCGCGGCGTGCGATCCCTGCGCCGTGATCCGGCCGTCCTGCATGACCAGGATGCGCGTGGCGTCGCGGATGGTCGACAGCCGGTGGGCGATGACGATCGTCGTCCGGCCCGCGTGTCCCCGGCGCAGGGCGTCGAACACCGCCGCCTCGGCGATCGCATCCACGGCGGAGGTCGGCTCGTCGAGGATCAGGATCGGCGCGTCCTTCAGCAACGCCCGCGCGAGGCCGAGACGCTGCCGTTCGCCGCCGGAGAGGGTGGCTCCCGCCTCGTCGACCGGGGTGTCGTAGCCCCGCGGCAGGCGGGCGACGGCGTCGTGGATCTGCGCGTCGCGCGCCGCCCGCTCGACCTCCGCGTCCGAGGCGTCGAGCCGCCCGTAGCGGATGTTGTCGGCGATCGTGCCGGCGAAGAGCAGCGGGTCCTGGGGCACCAGGGCGATCCGCTCGCGCAGCGGGCGGAGACGGTAGGCGGCGGCGTCGCGCCCGTCGAGCAGCACGCGCCCGGCCGTCGGCGCGAACAGCCGCGGGATCAGGTGCGCGAGGGTGGTCTTGCCGGCCCCGGTCGGGCCGACGACGGCCACCAGCTCGCCAGGCCGCGCGTCGAAGCTGACGCCGTCGAGGACGGTGCGCGCGCCGTCGTACGAGAACCCGACCGCCTCGAAGCGGACGTGCCCGGCCAGGCCGCGGGCGTCCGCCGCGTCCGGCGCATCGTCCACCTCCGGCTCCAGCACCAGGACGTCGCGCACCCGGCCCGCCCCGACCACCGCCTGCTGCAGCGCGCCCACGGTGTGGGCGATCTCGGCGACCGGGTCGTAGACCCGCGCCAGATAGGCGGTGACGACCAGCAGTTGGCCGACGGTCAGCGTCTCGTCGACGACGCGCAGGCCCCCGACGACGAGAATGGCGGCGGCGCCGGCCAGCGTCACCGTGGTCACGGCCAGCGAGAAGAGCGACTCCCGCCAGGTGAGGCGCACCCGCGCCCGCGCGGTGTCGCGGCTGGCGCGGGCGAAGCGGCCGAGCTCGCGCCGTTCGCGGGCGAAGCTCTTGATCGCGGCGATCGACCGCAGCGTCTCCCAGGCCCGTTCGACCAGTCCCGATTCCAGCATCTTGACCTGCTCGGCCCGTTCGCTCAGGGTCGTCGCGTGGTAGCGCAGGCACAGGTACAGGAACGGCGCCACGGCCAGCGCCAGCAGCGCGAGGGTCGCGTCGAGGGTCAGGACCACGCCGAACATCACGCCCAGATGCAGCGCCGCGAGGGCGATGGGCAGCGCGCCGCCGGTGACCAGGTCGTTGATGCAGTACGTGTCGGCGTCCAGCCGGTACACCGCGTCCGACGTGCGGTGGGTGAGGTGGTGCCGGAGGGGCAGCGCCTGCAGGTGCTCCAGCAGGCGGATCCGCAGGTCGTGGACCACCCGCTGGCCCACGTCCACCTCGATCTGGGTATGCGCCAGGCGGACCGCCTCCGCGGACAGCTCGACGAGCAGGCCGCCGCCGGCGAACAACGCCAGCAGGGCGATCGCGCCCAGGTCGGCGGTGAACGGAAGGAGGGCGACCAGCGGGGCGGGAAGCGGCCGGTCGCCGAGCACGCTGTCCACGATCAGCTTCAGCGCCCACGGCGCCGCCGTGACGAGGCCGATCTCGATCAGCGACAGCCCCAGGACGGCGCCGACGCGCGCGCGGTAGGGGCGGAGGAAGGACGCCGTCCAGCGGAGCAGGGTCACGGCGTATCAGTGTACGTGCGCCGGCGCCGCGCCGCCCGACCGCGGCCGGGCCTGCGCCGCGGGCTGCCAGCAGCCCGTGGCGAAACCCCGCGTCGCACCGAGACGGGCGGGGCGCCCGGCTGACAAGGCGTGAGGAGGGAGCATATCGGCCCTATGCGACCGACGAACAACGCAGTTCAGCCGGGATGCGGCGCCCGTCGAATGCAGCGGGGATTTCGCCACGGGCTGCTAGAATTGGAGCCGGCTCGACGAGGGACGTGCGCGGGACGCGCCGGCGGCCGAATCCGGTCCCGGGCGCCCCGTTGGAACGAGCCGGTTCGACGAGGGACGTGCGAGGACGCAGGGCGTCGTGCGGGCTGCGCCACGCCGGCGCGCGTCGGAACGAGCCGGTTGACGCAGGAACGTGCGAGGAGGCCGCGGTGAAGACCATGCGAACGACGGTGACGGCGGCGCTGGTGGCGTCGATGGCGGCGGGTGTCTCGGCCCAGACCAACTGGCCGCAGTTCCGCGGCGGGGTGGCGGGCGTCGTCGCCGACGATCCGGCGCTGCCGGAGCGCTGGGGGCCGGACGAGAACGTGGCCTGGCGGATCGACGTCCCGGGGCGGGCCTGGAGCTCGCCCATCGTCTGGGGCGAGCACGTCTTCGTGCTGACCGTGACGCGCGTGGGTGGCGACCTGGACGCGCAGCCGCTGCCGATCGAGTCCTACCGGGCCCGCTCGCTCGGCGGATCGATGACCGGGGCCGACGTCGTGGACGAGGGCGAGCCGTTGCGCTGGGTGCTCTACGACGTCGACTTCGAGACCGGGGCGGTCCGCTGGGAGCGCGCGCTGCACACCGCGGTGCCGTCGCTGACCGCGCACCAGAAGAACACCTTCGCGTCGGAGACGCCGGTGACCGACGGCGAGCGGGTCTACGTCTACTTGGCCGACGTCGGACTCTTCGCGCTCGACTTCGAGGGCGAAGAAGCGTGGTCGGTGCCGTTCGAGTGGCTGCCGCGGCGCAACTGGGGCGCGGCCGGCTCGCCGGTGCTCCACGACGGCCGGCTCTACGTGGTCAACGACAACGAGGAGCGGTCGTGGGTGGCGGCCTACGACGCCGCGACCGGCGAGCGGCTCTGGCGGACGGACCGCGACGAGCGGAGCAACTGGTCGACGCCGTTCGTCTGGGAGAACGACGTCCGCACCGAACTGGTCACCACCGGCGCCGCCGGCGTCCGCTCCTACGGCCTCGACGGCGAGCTGCTGTGGGAGCTGCGCGGCATGTCGTCGCTCGTCATCCCGACCCCGTTCGCCGACCACGGCCTCCTGTTCATCAACTCCGGCTACATCGCCGACTCGAACCGGCCGGTCTACGCCGTCCGGGCCGGGGCGAGCGGCGACATCTCGCTGGGGCAGGGGAGCACCAGCAACGACTACGTCGTCTGGTCGCACCCGCGGCTCGGATCCTACAACCCGTCGTCGCTCGTCTACGGCGACCACCACTACACACTGCTCGACCGCGGCATCCTGATGTGCTACGACGCGCGCACCGGCCAGCCCGTCTATCCGCGCCGGCGCGTCACCGCGGGGACGCTCTTCACGGCGTCGCCCTGGGCCTACAACGGCAAGATCTTCGCGCTGAGCGAGGACGGCGACACCTTCGTCATCCGGGCGGGCGAGGAATTCGAGGTGCTCTGGCGCAACTCCCTCGGCGACGAGATGACGATGGCGACCCCGGCGATCGCCCGCGGCAGCCTGTTCCTGCGTACCGCGTCGAAGCTGTACCGCATCGCGTCGGACGCCGGCGAGTAGCGCGCCGGATGGGGGCGGTAACGTGATCGTGCTCGTAGACTACGACAACGTTCGTCTCGGGCGGCGGGGCCTGCGGTACTTCGCCTCGCGGCTCCTGGACGGCGTCGGTGTCCGGTGGTGCTCCGGCGAGAGCTCGATACGTTGCCGTCTCTATGGAGGCTGGTTTGACGGCGCCCGGTTGTCGGAACGGGCGCAGCGTCTCGTTCCGGAAATCCAGAGCGTGTTTCCGCTGCGCATGGCGGTATCGGACGACGTCAGCGCCGTGCGCGTGCGTGTGTCGATGGAACTTGCGAGCTCTCTCGTCGGCGACAGGGTTGCTCTGACGCACACCTTCCGCCGCCGTTCATTGCCGGCCGGCGTGGCATGCGCGCGGCCACCATTCACGGGCTGCGCACACCCGTCGCAGTGCGCCGTGGCCGGGACGGCGCCATTCATCAACGGAGACGAATGCCCGCATCCACGGTGTGACGTGACCCCGCGCGACGTTCTGGGCCGGAACGAACAGAAGCTCGTCGATTCCATGCTGGTGGTCGACCTCGTCCGCCTTGCGCGGACTTCGGAGCCGATCGTGCTCGTGTCGTCCGACGACGACATGTGGCCGGGTATCCGGGAAGCCTTGCTGCGCGGCGCGCGTGTTCTCCACGTCCATGCCCGGACGCAGCCGCCGCAATACCGGCCGTTGACGACGAAGACGTATACGCGGATCGCCGTGGGTTGGTGAGAGCACACATGGATTTCGACGTGTTCAGGCGTGTCGTGAGGGCGTTTTCGGACGATCCGGAGGACATCGATCTGAAGCACGGAAAACTGTACGTGCAGGTGCGGGACGAAATCGTCGAGGCCACGCTGTCGAATTCGTCACGGGGCTTGATGGTGACGGAAAACGGAGATTGCCTTACCGCGAAATCCTGGGTCGTGAAGCGGTTGGCCAGGCTGCCCCAACTGGCTGACAGAATCTGTTCCCACGACGAATCGCCCGAGCATTTCGTCGCGCCGTCCGGTGAACTGCTCGGACACGAGGAATTCACCGCGGGCGCCGGTAAACCCTGCCCGGACGTCGCCGCGGCCATGACGAACATACTGGGAAAGCAGATCCCGGGAGCCGCCTCGGTGTGGTACTTGACGTCGGACGCCGGCGAGGGAAAGACGTCCCTGATCAACCACGTTGCCGTCGAGCAGGCGCGCGCGTACAAGCGGAAAGAAACGGATTGGCTGCTCGTTCCGATTCCACTCGGCGGCCGCACGTTTCTGCGATTCGATGACGTGGTCGTCGCCGCGCTCGTGAACAGGCTGCGCTTTCAGCTTCTCTACTATGACGCCTTCCTGGAACTGGTCCGGCTCGGGGCGATCGTGCCCGCGTTCGACGGATTCGAGGAAATGATCATCGAAGGCTCGTCCGGTGAAGCGGTTTCAGCGCTTGGCCAGCTCGTGAACAACCTGGATTCGAGGGGCAACGTGCTGGTTGCGGCGCGCAAGGCCTATTTCGAGTACCCGAGTTTCCGTTCGCAGGCCCGCCTGTTCGATGCCATCGGCAAGAACGACGTGGCGTTCGGGCGCATGTCGCTGGCGCGCTGGGAGCGCAGGCATTTCGTCGAGTACGGAAGGAAGCGCGGACTGGATCGCCCGGAATCGCTGCACGAGAAGGTCGCCACCAGCCTCGGAACCGATCATCCGCTCTTGACCCGGGCCGTCCTGGTTCGACGGCTGGCGGACGTGGCAAAGGAGAAAGATGCGGAACTTTCCGAGCTTCTCGGGAGGATCGGACAGCGGCCGCAGGATTACTTCCTCGAATTCGTCAGCGCCATCGTCGAACGCGAGGCGCGGTTGAAATGGATGGACAAGTCCGGGGAACCGGCGCAACCGCTGCTGACGGTCGATGAGCACCACCTGTTGCTGGCGATGGTCGCTCACGAAATGTGGTTGTCGTCAACGGACGACCTCAAGACCGACGAGGTGGACTTCGTCGCCGAGATGTTCACGGAGGAGGAAAGAAAGCGCCCCGCGGTTGCGCGGCAGATTCGGGAACGGCTGAAGCAGCACGCGCTGCTCGTCAGAACCAGGGGCGGCCGGGGGCTCGGGTTCGACCACGAGGATTTCCGGCTTTTCTATCTCGGCTTCGCACTCGGGCGCGCGCTTGCGAGGTCTGACGTCTCCACCGTCAAGGCGATACTGGACGTGACGACCCTGCCGCGCGTCGCCGTGGATCAGGCGGCGTCTTGCGTGCACCGCAAGGGCGATTCGGGTTCCGCCGTGGCGTTGCTCCAGAAACTTGCGACACCGCAACTGCCGGCGTCCTTCGTTCGGGAAAACTGCGGAGCCCTGACGGCTGCGTTGGCCGATGGCCGGGCAGGGATCCGGGCTGTCGCATCGCACATGACCTTCCCCGAGGACGCATTGCGCGGCCGCTCGCTGTCGGCATTGAAGGTCAGCGATTCTCACTTCTCGCCCACCAGCCTGGCGGGCGCCTCGCTCGTCGACTGCCTGTTCGTGCGATGTCGCTTCGAACGACTCGACGGAGATCCGGAGAAGATTGCCGGGACGAAGCTTGACGAGTGCGACGTAGCGAGCATCGTCTACGCTGACGGCGAATACGAAGACGTGGAGCTGTATAAGCCGGAGCATATTCGGCGCCGCCTCCGCCAGTGGAGATTTGAAATCGAAGATCGTCCCGAGACGTCTTCGCGTGATCTCGCGCCCGCGAGCGAGATGTCGGGAGATCTGAAGCTCGTGCAACGTGCGCTTCGGGTTTTCAGTCGAACCACCGGTGTCAACGAGAAGACGATGAAGACACGGCTCGGGGGGGGGGGCAGTCAGTTCGAGAGGGAAATCCTGCCGCGGTTGCTGAAAGCCGGCGTTCTCGAGCAACGGAGGTACGAGGGGAAGGGAACTCAGCGCCGGTTCGGAATCGCCGTGCCGATGCGGCGAATCGAGGACGCGCTGAAAAGATCCGGCGGGGAATTCGAACGCTTTGTGGACGCCTTTGGGGACTGACGAGTGTCCCGCTTGGCGCCGGGACGTGAACAACCGGGCCACGGTCTCGGCGGTAAGCGCCCGAAGCGACGTGGTCCGGGGGGCATCGCGAACGTGACGAAACGACGACTGCCCACCGGCATCCAGACCTTCCGGCATCTGCGCGAGCAGAACTGCTACTACGTCGACAAGACCGCCTACCTCCGGCGGCTGCTCGACGAGGGCCGATACTATTTCCTGTCGCGCCCGCGGCGCTTCGGGAAGAGCCTGTTCCTGGACACCTGCAAGGAGCTGTTCGAGGGGAGCGAGGCGCTGTTCGAGGGCCTCGCCATCCACGGCCGCTGGGACTGGTCGGTGTGCCATCCGGTGCTGCGCCTGAGCTTCGGCAGCGGCACCTTCACGGAGCCCGGCGCCCTCGACGCGCACGTCCTGGAGCAGCTCGCCGCGGCCGAGCGCCGGGCGTCGGTGACGGCCCTCGGGCCGGCGACGGCGCGGGGGCGGTTCGCTGCCCTGCTCGAGGCCCTGCACGCCCGGGCCGGGCGCCCGGTGGTGGTGCTGGTCGACGAGTACGACCGGCCGATCCTGGACGCCCTGGAGACGCCGTCGGTCGCCCGCGCCAACCGCGACTACCTGCGCGGCCTCTACGCGGTCATCAAGGACAGCGGCGCGCACGTCCGGTTCGCGTTCCTCACCGGCGTGAGCAAGTTCTCGAAGGTCAGCCTGTTCTCCGGGCTCAACAACCTGACGGACATCACGCTCGATCCGGCGTACTCGGCCGTCTGCGGCTACACGGACCGGGACCTCGACATGGTGTTCGCCCCGGAGTTGACGGGACTCGACCGGCAGGCGGTCCGCGACTGGTACAACGGCTACAGTTGGCTCGGGCCGGAACGCGTCTACAACCCCTTCGACATCCTGCTGCTCTTCCACCGCCGGAAGTTCGACGCGTACTGGTTCGAGACCGGCACCCCGGCCTTTCTCGTCCGGACGCTGTTCGAGCGCCGGGTGAGCTCGCTGGCCCTCGACGGCATGATCGCCGGCGGCGACCTGCTGTCCGCGTTCGACGTGGACGACATGGCCACCGAGGCGCTGCTGTTCCAGACCGGCTATCTGACCATCACGCGCGAGGAGAACGTGGGCGGCGAGTCGCTGTACCGCCTCGGCTATCCCAACCGGGAAGTGCGGCAGAGCCTGAACCGCAGCCTGCTGCGCCACCTCGTGCAGGACGCCTCGCGCCAGACGGCCAACAGCGTCCGGCTCTACCGGCTGCTGGAGGCCAACGACTTCGAGGGCCTCCGGACGTTGTTCCACGCCCTCTTCGCCGGCATTCCCTACGCCTGGTACACCAACAACGACATCGCCGACTACGAAGGCTATTACGCGAGCGTCTTCTATTCCTATTTCGCGGGCCTCGGGCTGGACGTCACGGTGGAGGACGCCAGCAGCCACGGGCGGCTCGACATGGCCGTGTGCTTCAACGAGAACGTCTATCTGTTCGAGTTCAAGGTGGTCGAACTGACGCCGGCGGGCGCGGCGATGGCGCAGTTGCGGGAACGGCACTACGCGGACAAGTACCGCGGCCGGGGCCTGCCGATCCATCTGATCGCGGTGGAGTTCAGCCGGGAGACCCGCAACGTGACGGCGTTCGAGGTGGCGCGCGCGTGAGCGGGCGTCAGGTCCCGAGCCGGATCCTCCGGGCACGTCCTGACCGCACCGGCTCGATCATCTCCGGGTCTGCTGGCGGTTCCGTCGTCGAACTCCCGTCCGGGCACGCGGAACGGGGGCAACTCTACGCGCCGATCGCCTGCCGGACAACGATGCTGTCAACAGGGCGGCGTCTGAAGCGGAAACTGGGGCAATTCCGCGCGCCGATCGCCTGCCTGCCGGTGGTGGGCCGCGGGTTTGCGTCGGGTCGCGGTTGAACCCGCCGGCGCCCTTCCGCGCGCCGGTCGCCTGCCTGCCGGTGGTGGGCCGCAAGTTTGCGTCGGGTCGCGGTTGAACCCGCCGGCGCCCTCGCGTTACGATACCGGGGCCGGTGGAGTTGTTCGTGCGCGGGTTCCGGGCGTCGAACCGGACGTCGGGGGCGCTCGCCGCGGCGGGTTGCCGCCGTTGCCGGGCGCAGGCAATCGTCTGACGGTGATCGGCGTCACGCCGCCGGCGTTCTTCGGGGTTGCGCCGCCGGGGCCGGGCGCAGACCGTCGCCTGCGCCGCCGGTGACGCGGGTGGCGACGTTTTGAACAGAGAGTCGAAGGAGACGAATCGATGCAGCATCGTGTGATGACGGCGTTGTTCGTGCTGGCCGCGGTCGCGCTGTCGGCGCCGCCGCCGGCCGCCGCGCAGTCGGGCGCCGGCGCGCCGCGGACGCCCGACGGGCAGCCGCACATCTCCGGGACCTTCACCTTCCGCACGCTGACGCCGCTGGAGCGGCCGGCCGCCCTGGAAGGACGCGACCGGCTCGGCGCCGAGGAGGCGGCGCAGTTCGAGGCGTCCGAGCGCATCCGGCTGAACCGCGACCTGTTCGACCCGGAGACCGGCGCGCCGAGCGCCGGCTACCAGTCGCGGGCCGAAGGGGGCGTGCTGTCGTACAACGAGTTCTGGTACGAGCGGGGCATCGAGCTGACCGCCGACAAGCGGACCTCGCTGATCGTCGATCCGCCCGACGGCCGGATCCCGTACACCGACGAGCACCGCGCGGCGCGGCGCATCCGCCGCCTCAACCTGCGCAACGGCTTCGCGGATCACTACACCGATCGCAGCCTGTCCGACCGCTGCATCCTCGGCTTCAACGCCGGGCCGCCGATGACCGCGGGGTCGTACAACAACAACGTGCAGATCCTGCAGGTCCCGGGCTACGTCGTGATCTACAACGAGATGGTGCACAACGCGCGCATCGTTCCCCTCGGCGGGCGTCCGCACGGCGATCTGCGCCAGTGGTCGGGCGACTCGCGCGGGCGCTGGGAAGGGGAGACCCTGGTCATCGAGACGAAGAACTTCGTGACCGAGACCAGCCTGCGCGGCTCGTCGCGGGACACATACGTGGTCGAGCGGTTCCGGCGCATCGATCCCGACACGGTGATGTACGAGTTCACCGTCGAGGATCCGAACAATTACACGCGGCCCTGGACCGCGATGATGCCGTTGCGGCGCACCGACGGCACGCTCTTCGAGTACGCCTGCCACGAGGGCAACATCGGGATGCACGGCATCATGGCCGGGGCGCGCCGCAAGGACACGCAGCGCGTCGACGAGGCGCGCTGACACGGACGCGCGTCGGATTTCGCGTGCGACGGCCCGGTCCCGGACGACGGCCCGGCAGGGCGACATCGGGCCATCGGCACGCGGCGTGGGGAAGTGACGTGTTCGAACCGCTCGGTCCCTTCGGGCTGATCGTGGTCGTCGTGGCTGTGATCGGAGTGTTCGCCGGCGGGCTGTTCCTGACGGCCTGAGTCGTGGCGCGCGGCTGGCGCGCCGATCGCGGGCGCCGCGGCCCCGGGGGGCGTCCAAACTGAACGGCCGCGGCGGAACGGAGAGCGCGGGCGATTCCGGGCCAGGGTTCGGGGCTCGACGCCGCCCCGCCGGGACCGGGCGGCGCAGGCGCGCGCATCCCGGTTCGCCGCGATCGCAGGCCCGTCTCAGCGCATTGGGGCGGGCCTTTTCTTTCATCCGTCGTTTCTGTTCGGAAGGGAAGTCGATTCATGCGTACGTGGTTGCCCTTCGTCGTGCTGACGGTGCTGAGCTGGGGGACCTACATTCCGACGCTCCACCGCGGGCAGGTGGCGCTCGGCGGCAGCGGTGTGCACGCGTTCCTGATGGTGGGCGTCGCCTACGTGCTGGTCGCGATCGCCGTGCCGGGGGTGATGATCGTCCGCGCCGGGGCGTGGAACGTCTTCACCGACAACCCGCACGGCATGCTCTTCACGCTCGGCGCCGGGGTGCTGGGCGCGCTCGGCGCGCTCGGCATCGTCCTGGCGCTGGTCAACGGCGGGCGGCCGAACGTGGTGCCGCCGCTGGTCTTCGCCGGCGCGCCGGTGGTGAGCGTCTTCGTCGCGATGCTCTACAATCCGCCGCGGGAGAGCCCGTCGCCGCTGTTCTTCCTCGGCATCCTGCTGGCCGCGGCCGGCGCGTTCCTGGTGTTGTCGCATCGGCCGCACTAGCGGGCGCGGAAGGCCGCGGCGGCGAATCCGGCGCCGCGCGGCGTCGCATGCGGAACGGTTCGATGCGGATGATGTCCCGGCGCACGGCGCTCGGCGCCCTGGCTGCGCCGGTGCTCGCGTCCCGCGTCTCCGCCGCCCGGGCCCGGCCGGGCGGGCGGCAGACCGGCGGCGGCAGCCGGCCCGCCGGGGGAGCGATCGCGCACCGCGCACCGCGGCCCCTCGCCGCCGACGCGGTCACGCACGACTGGACGTCCTTCCTCGGACCCGCCCACAACGGCGTGTCGACCGAGACGCGTCTCAGCCGGACCCTGCCGCCGCCTCTCGTCTGGGAGCTGCCGACGGGCTCGGGATACGCCTCGCCGGCGATCGCCGGCGACCGGCTGGTGTACCTGCACCGCGTCGACGACGAAGAGGTCGTCGAGTGCCTGCATCCCGAGACCGGCGCCAGCCGCTGGCGCCTCCGCTATCCGTCCGCGTACCGCGACCGCTACGGCTACAACGACGGCCCGCGCGCGAGTCCGGTCATCGACGCCGCCGGCGGCCGGGTGTATACGGTCGGCGCCGAGGGGCGGGTCCACGCCGTCGAGCTGCGGACCGGCCGCGTCGTCTGGCGGTCCGACCTGCGCAGCGCGTACCGCGTGCGGCAGGACTTCTTCGGCGTCAGCTCGACGCCGCTCGTCGAGGGCGGCCTGCTGATCGTCAACGTCGGCGCACCGGGCGGGCCGACCGTCGCCGCCCTGGACCTCGACACCGGCGCGGAGGTCTGGCGGGCGGGCGGCGAATGGGGGGCGAGCTACGCCTCGCCGGTGCCGGCCGTCGTGCACGGCGCGCGCCGGGTGTTCGTCTTCGCGGGCGGGGAGTCGCGGCCGCCGTCCGGCGGGCTGCTGTCCATCGATCCGGCGAACGGACGGGTGGACTTCGCCTTTCCGTGGCGCAGCCGCACCTACGAGTCGGTCAACGCCGCCTGTCCGGTAGTCTTCGACGACCAGGTCTTCGTCACCGCCAGCTACCGCACCGGCGGGGCGCTCGTCACGGTGCGGCCCGACTTCACGCACGAGGTGGCGTGGACCACGCGGGAGTTCGCGGCGCACTTCAATACGCCGATCCACCGCGGGGGCTACCTGTACGGTTTCGACGGGCGCAACATGGGCGATTCGTCGCTGGCCTGCATCGACGCGGCGACCGGCGAGGCGGTCTGGCGCGCGGCGCCGGAATGGGAGGAGACGTTTACCGTCGGCGGGCGCGAGTACCGGCAGCGCCTGGGGACCGCGCGGGGATCGCTCCTTGCCGCCGACGGGCAGTTCCTCTGCCTCGGCGAGCTCGGCCACCTGCTCTGGATGGACCTCGCCCCCACGGGCTGGACGGAGGTCTCCCGCGGCTGGCTCTTCGCGGCCCGCGAGTCGTGGGGGCTGCCGGTGCTGTCGCGCGGCCTGCTCTACGTGACGCAGAACGCCCGCGACCTGATCACCGGCGCCGGCCCGCGGCTGCTCTGCTACGACCTGCGCGCGTGACGTGCCCCGCCGCAACGCCGCTCGGGCGCTGCCGGAAGCGTGGCGTGCGCGTGCGCTCCCGCGGCGGCAGGCGTGGCGCCCGCCGGGTACCGTTCAGGCCGATGCCGGCGCCGCGCCGTCGCAGGAGCGGGTCATTGCCCCGGTCCTGACGCCCGCCGGGTACCGCTCAGGCGATGCCGGCGCCCGCGCCGTCGCAGGCGCGGGTCATCGACTCGGTCCTGACCGCCCGCCAGGGGGCGGCGCTCAGGCGATGCCGGCGCCGCGCACCCCGACGTAGACCGAGTAGAGCGACTGGCTCGCGGTCATGAACAGGCGGTTGCGCCGCGTGCCGCCGAAGCAGACGTTGGCGCACCGTTCCGGCAGGCGGATGACGCCGATGACGTCCCCGTCGGGCGCGATGATCTGCACGCCGGGGACGGCGCCGGCCCAGACGTTGCCGTCGGTGTCGCAGCGCATGCCGTCGGCGATCGAGACGGCGTCCGGATCGCCCGGCGCCGCGAGCCGGACGTGCGTCCGCCCGTTCACGAGCCGTTCGCCGTCGACGTCCCACACCTTCACCTCGCGCCCGCTGCCGGTGTCGGCGACGTAGAGCCGGTCGTAGCCGGGCGAGAAGCAGAGGCCGTTCGGCGCCCCGATCTCGTCGGTGACCCGGGCGATCGCGCCGGTCGCGCCGTCGACGCGGTAGACCGACAGCGGCAGCTCCTGCTCGGCCGGATGGCCTTCGTAGCTGCCGCGGATGCCGTACGGCGGGTCGGTGAACCAGATGCTGCGGTCGGCATGGACGACGACGTCGTTCGGCGAGTTCAGGCGTCTGCCCTCGAAACGGTCCGCGACGACCGTCACCGCGCCGGAGTGCTCGTAGCGCGCCACGCGCCGGCCGCTGTGCTCGCAGGAGATCTGGCGCCCTTCGTGGTCGAACGTGTTGCCGTTGCTGTGGCCGGACGGGCTGCGGAAGACGCTGACGTGGCCGTCCTCCTCCAGCCAGCGCATCTGGCGGTCGTTCGGGATGTCGCTCCAGACCAGGTAGCGTCCGCTGCCGTTCCAGGCCGGCCCTTCCGCCCACAGCGTGCCGGTGTGGTGGCGGCGGATCGGCGTGTTGAAGAGGACGTAGGGCCGGAACCGCGGGTCGAGCGCGATGACGTCCGGATCCGGGTAGTGGAGCGGGGTTCGTCCCGACCAGTCGCGCGGCTCGTACGGCGGCAGGCCCGCCTGCCGCGCGGCGGCCAGCACCGGAGCGATCGTCGTGGAGGCGACCGCGGCGCCGAGAAACGCGCGCCGGTTCAGCGGCCGGCGGGGTGCGCGGCCGGCGGGGGACGGCGACGGGCGGCGAGTGGTGTCTTTGCGCATGCGAATCTATACCCCATTGCCCGGTCGAGTGGCGAGCCGCGCAACGCCTCGCGGCGGAAGAGGCCGCATCACGGATTGCTGCGCGGCCGGCCACGCTCGACGACGAGGTCGAAGCGCAGCAGGCGGTAGTGGTCGAACCCGGTCCGGGTCGGGAGGACGCCGCGGCAGGCGGCGGTAGGCGTAGCAGACGTCCTCGGGCGCGGCGTGCTCGCGCCATCCGCCCGGCGCCTTATCGCGATCGCGCATCCTCCGCGCGGGCGCCGCGCATGATGTTCAGCAGCCCGTAGTTGCCCTCGTGGCAGGCGTACTCGTACAGCGGACCGGACGTGACCCCGCGCGACGCGTGGTCGGTGGTCATCGGCACCCGCGCCGTCCAGGGCCGGGTGAACATGTCCGGGTCGGTCATCGTGAACTCGTAGTCGAGCGTCCGTTCGTCGCTACGGGTGAACCGCTCGACCAGGCGCAGGCCGGGCCGGGCCGCGCGCCACGTCGCCCGCCACAGGTAGTGTCCCTTGTCGGCGAAGGCGGTGGTCTCGACGACGAGCGTGTCGCCCTCCCAGCGGCCGCGGGAGTCGCCGAGCCACTGCCCGACGTGCGCCGGGACGTGCGTCCGGCCGTCGGTCGGGATCAGCCGGAACTCGTGGAACATCTCGTTCAGCATCGCCACCCAGCCCTCGGACTGCAGGATTTGGTAGTTCATGTTGTAGCCCTGCAGCGGGACGAACGGCAGGCCGTCGGTGAGGCAGCGCTCGCCGGTGTCGGCGTCCGTCCAGGAGTCGAACGGGCCGACGCCGTAGCGGGCCGAGTCCGCCGCGAGCCGCTCGCGCCCGGCCGGCGTCCAGGGTATGCGGCCGTCGGGCGGATCGGTGACGAGCGACGTCCGGCGGTCGCCGGTGACCACCTTGCCGCCGTCCATCCAGAACTGGTTGTAGGCGCCGACGTTGCCCGGGATGAAGCGGTCGGACGCGGCGCGCGCCGCGGCCGAGGAGGTCTCGAACGCCGCCGCTTCCTCCGCCGTGAGCACGTCCCGGCCGGACATCGCCTCCGGCCGCTCGACCGGGGTCAGGGTGGCGTTGGTCCAGACGCCCTGGATGTCCGGCGCTCCCCAGCCGGTCCGCGGGGCGGCGTAGGCTTCGCCGTCCGGGGACTGGGCGTGGGGGACGGCGGCGGCGGTGCCGGCGGCGAGCAGCGCGGAGGCCGCCGCGAGCAGCGGCCTCCGGGGGCGGCGCGGGTTGCGCGTGGCCATGATTCCCTCCCTGGTGTCCGGCGGCGGGTCAGCGGCCGGCCGCGGCCTGCGCCTCCTGCGCCTCCATGCGGCGCGCGCCGGCGAGGATGCCTTCCATCCCGATGTTCCCCTCGTGGCAGGCGTACTCGAAGAGGGCGTCCTGGCTGCCGCGCAGCGGGATCATCGCCGTCCAGGGACGTTCCCACGTCGTCGGATCGTCGGCCGTGACCTCGTACCGCAGCACGTCCGCGCTCATGCGCGTGAAGCGCTCGGTGATGCGCAGGTGCTCGGCCGCCCCCAGGAAGTTGGCCAGCGGGGAGTAGTTCTTCGTCTCCACCACCAGGGTGTCGCCGTCCCACCAGCCGCGCGAGTCGCCGAGCCACTGCCGGACGCCGCCGTGCAGATGCGGGCGTCCGTCGAGCGGGACGATCCGCGCGTCGTGCGCCATCTCCATCAGGATGACCACGTGGTCGGGGGTCTGGAAGATCTGGTAGTAGCTGTTGTAGCCGGCGCCGAGCCGCGGCGCCCCGAAGCTGACGCAGCGTTCGCCGAGGCTGCGGTCGTCGGTCCAGACGGCGTGGCGCTGCCGGCGCTTGCCGGCCGCGTCGGCGCGCATGCGGGCCGCCTGGGTGCGCGCCGGCAGCCGGCCGTTCGGCGGATCGACGATGAGCGAGGTGCGGTTGTCCCAGTCGCGCTCGACCATCCAGAACTGGTTGTAGTTGCCGGTGGCCCGGTCGCGCGAAGAGAAGCTCTCCAGCTCGTTCAGCGCGGCGGTGAACACGCTGTCGCCGAACGCGGCGTCGCCGCCGTCGAGGGCGAACAGCTCCTCGGCGCGCGACCGCAGGGCGGCCAGCTCCTCGTCGGTGAGGGCCGCGCGGTCGCCGAGCGCCTCCGGCCGCTGGAGCGGGGTGGCGTTGTTGTTGGCCCAGACCCCCTGCAGATCCGGGTGGCCGAAGGGGGTGCGCGGCGCCGTCCACGAGTCGTCCTGCGCCGCCGCCGCGCCGGTCAGAAGCGTCAGGCCGGCGGCGAACGCCGTGACGTGCAGGCTGCGTCTGGTCATGGGGTGTCTCCTCCTCGGAATCGGAACGGACGTCCCTCCCGCTGTCGCCCGCTACCCTAGCACATCGCCGCGCCGCCGTCCGGCGGGATGCATGCGTCGTTCCGGCGCGCTGTCACGCGCAACGCACGTTCTGCGCGACGATGCCGAGGCCGGCGGCCCCGCGAGAGCGGGCCGTCCGCGGTCAGGAGAGGAGCATCGAAGATACGGGCCGTCGCAACGTAGAGATCTCAAGCCCGTGGCGAAACCCCGCGTCGCACCGAGACGGGCGGGGCGCCCGGCTGACAAGGCGTGAGGGGAGCATCTCGGCCCTACGCGACCGACGAACGACGCAGTGCAGGCCCGGGATGCGGCCCCCGTCGAATGCAGCGGGGTTTTCACCACGGGCTGCTATACTACGCGGCAGAACGCGCTCGCAATCCGACGACCTTCCGGGAAAGGCCGGCCGTCCGCGCACCGTCCGTTCGGGGGAGGAGGGCAGGATGTTCAGGTTGTCACGCGTCGTTCCGTCGGGGTGCCTCGTCGTCCTGGCGGCGGCGTCCCTGGACGCCACGCGGCTGCGGGTTGAAGAGGCCACGGCCCGCCCGGCGCCGGCCGCCGCGGTTCGGGCGGCCTCCACCGCCGGCGCGCCGGCGGTGCCGGAACCCCGCGCCTTCGCCGGCGCGCCGGCTGCGCCGGAGCCCCGGGCCTTCCTCGACCGCTACTGCACGGCCTGCCACAACGAGCGGCTCCGGACGGCCGGGCTCCTGCTCGACGCCGCCGACGTGCGTCACGTCGGCGCCGGCGCCGAGACCTGGGAAAAGGTGGTGCGCAAGCTGCGTAGCGGCGCCATGCCGCCGCCCGGCCGCCGCCGGCCCGAGCCGGCCGCGCTCGACGCCTTCGCGACCTGGCTCGAGACCGAGCTCGACCGCGAAGCCGCCGCCCGCCCGAATCCGGGCCGCGTGGCCGATCACCGGCTGAACCGGTTCGAGTACGGCAACGCCGTCCGCGATCTGCTGGCGCTGGAGATCGACCCCGAGGAACTGCTGCCGGCCGACGAATCGGACCACGGCTTCGACAACATCGCCGAGGTGCTGTCGATGTCGCCGGCGCTGCTCGGGCGGTACCTGTTCGCGGCGCGCCGCATCAGCCAGCTCGCGGTCGGCGACCCGGCGATGGGACCGGCGGTCGAGACCTTCGACCTGTCGCGCGGGCTCCGGCAGGACGCCCGCATGCACGAGGATCTGCCGTACGGCACGCGCGGCGGCGTCCTCATCCGCCACTACTTCCCGCTCGACGGCGAGTACCTGGTGAAGATCCGGCTCGGACGCAACTTCACCAACTCGCGCATCCGCGCCATCGGGACGCGCGAAGAGATCGACGTGCTGCTGGACGGGGCGCTCGTCACCCGGTTCCGGATCGGCGGCGAGTGCAACGACGCCGACTCGCCCCACTGCACCGGGACCGGCATCTACCGCACGTCGCCCTACCACCTGACCGCGGACGACTCCCTGGAGGTGCGTTTCTCCGCTTCGGCCGGCATGCGCGCGCTCGGCGTGGCGTTCGTCCGCAAGAGCGTGCTGACCGAGGGCATGCCGCCGACGCTGCTGCCGCCGCGGCACACCAGCTCCACCTACGAGGCGCCGCGCATGGACGTCGACTCCGTGCGGCTGGAGGGGCCGTTCGATCCGCTCGGCCCGGGCGACACGCCGAGCCGGCGCCGCATCTTCGTCTGCCGGCCCGCCGCGGCGGCCGACGAGGAGCCGTGCGCGCGGCGGATCCTCGGCACGCTGGCCCGGCGCGCCTACCGGCGCCCCGTCTCCGGCGCCGACGTCGAGACGCTGCTGCGGTTCTACCGTTCCGGACACCGCGAGGGGGGCTTCGAGCGGGGCGTTCAGGAGGCGCTGGCGCGGCTGCTGGTCTCGCCGCGGTTCCTGTTCCGCATCGAGCGGGACCCCGCGCACGCCACGGCGGACGGCGTGTACGAGATCAGCGACCTGGAGCTGGCCTCGCGGCTCTCGTTCTTCCTGTGGAGCAGCATCCCGGACGACGAGCTGCTGGACGCGGCGGCCGGCGGCAGGCTCCGGGAGCCGGGCGTGCTGGAGGCCCAGACGCGGCGCATGCTGGCCGATCCGCGTGCGGCGGCCCTGGCCCGGAACTTCGGCGGCCAGTGGCTCCACGTCCGCAACCTGCGGGCGGTGGACCCGGACGCCAGCGCCTACCCGGATTTCGACGACAACCTGCGCGCGGCGTTCCGGCGCGAGACGGAGCTGTTCCTCGAGAACCAGATGCGCGGCGACCGTCCGCTCGCGGAACTGCTGACGGCCGACCACACGTACCTGAACGAGCGGCTGGCGCGGTTCTACGGCGTCCGCAACGTGTACGGGGCGCATTTCCGCCGCGTGCCGCTACGCGACCCCAACCGGGCCGGGCTGCTGGGCCACGGGAGCATCCTGACCGTCACCTCCTACGCGACCCGGACGTCGCCGGTGGTGCGCGGCAAGTACCTGCTCGACAACATCCTGGGCGCGCCGCCGCCGCCCCCGCCGCCGGACGTGCCGGCGCTCGAGGAAGCGGCCGGGGACGGGCACGAGCCCGCCTCGATCCGTGAGCTGATGGCGGCGCACCGCCGGAACCCCGCCTGCGCCGCCTGCCACCTGCGGATGGACCCGCTGGGCTTCGCGCTGGAGAACTTCGACGGCATCGGGCGCTGGCGGGAGATGGACGGGGCGACGCCGATCGACGCGTCGGGCGTGCTGCCGGACGGGACGGCGTTCGACGGCCCCGCGGAGTTCCGCGCGGCGCTGCTCGACCGGCGCGGGCAGTTCGTGCGCACGTTCACGGAGAAGCTGCTGACCTATGCGCTCGGCCGGCCCGTCCGGCACCACGACGTTCCCGCGGTCCGCGCCATCCTGCGCAAGGCCGCGCCGGCCGACTACCGCTGGTCGTCGCTGATACTCGGCATCGTCGAAAGCCCGCCGTTCCGGATGCGCCGGGCGCGCGGGGCGGCGGCCGTGGCCGCCCGGCGATAAGAGCCGCGGCGCCGGATCCCTGCTCTACACACCCGGGAATGAGGAGTTTCTGATGGTCATCACGAAGAAGTGCCTGTCACGCCGAACGATGCTGCGGGGTCTGGGGGCGAGCATCGCGCTGCCGCTGCTCGACGGCATGGTGCCGGCGTTCGCCGCCATCCGCAACACCGCGGCCCGGCCGGTCAAGCGGCTCGGCGCCGTCTACGTGCCGAACGGCATGAGCATGGCCCGCTGGCTGCCGCCCTCCGAGGGCGCCCTGGAGATGACGCCGATCCTCTCGCCGCTGGCCCCGGTGCAGGACCAGTTGCTCGTCTTGAGCGGCATGGCCAACAAGGAGGCCAAGCAGCGGCTCGACGAGGGGGACGGCGACCACTCGCGCTGCCAGGCGGCGTACCTCACCGGGGCGCACGCGGTGAAGGCGTCGGGGACGAACAGCACCCTCGAAGTGGGCGTGTCGATGGACCAGCTCGCGGCGCGCGAGCTGCGGGACGACACCCAGCTCGCCTCGCTGGAGCTGTCGCTGGAGGCCAACGAGCTGGTGGGGCAGTGCGAGGACGGGTACGGTTGCGCCTACAGCGCCACCATCGCCTGGCGCGACGCGAACACGCCGCTGCCGATGCAGACCGACCCGCGCGCGGTGTTCGAGCATCTGTTCGGCGCGGTCGACAGCACGGAGCCGGCCGCGCGGGCGCGGGCGCTGCGCCGGGACCGGAGCATCCTCGACTCGGTGAACGCGGAGATCACCGACCTGCGGCGGCGGCTCGGCCGCGGCGACCGTTCGAAGCTCGCCGGCTATCTCGACGCGGTCCGCGACATCGAGCGGCGCATCCAGATCGCCGAGTCGCAGGGCGACCGCGGGCTGCCGGAGTTGGCGCAGCCGGCCGGCATCCCCGGCGACTTCGAGGAGTACGCCGACCTGATGTTCGACCTGCTGCTGGTCGCCTGGCAGGCGGACCTGACGCGCGTCGGCACGTTCCTGGTCGGGCGCGAGAAGAGCGTGCGGACCTACCCCGAGATCGGGGTCGCCGAGCCGCACCACCCGGTCTCGCACCACCGGCAGCGCGAAGAGCAGTTGGCGAAGCTGGCCAAGATCAACACGTTCCACATGCGGATCTTCGGGCGCTTCCTGGAGAAGATGCGGGGGACCGCCGACGGCGACGGGACGCTGCTCGATCAGGCGCTGGTGGTCTACGGCGCCGGCATGGGCAACAGCAACGCGCACGATCCGCTCGACCTGCCGATCGTCGTGGCGGGCGGCGGCGGCGGCACCCTCGAGGGCGGCCGGCACGTCCGGCTGCCGGAGGGCACGCCGCTGGCCAACATGCACCTGACGCTGCTGGAGAAGATGGGCATCCCGGCCGAGCGTCTGGGCGACAGCACCGGCGAGCTGCCGATCCTGTCGGGCGTGTAGCCGGCGGCACCGGCGAGCTGCCGATCCTGTCGGGCGTGTAGCCGGCAGGTTCCCGGCTCGCCCTGTGTGCAAACAGCGGGTGCGAGCGCTCGCGGCCGTGTGTATGCGGCCGCGGGCGCGCCCCGCGGGTTCGGGATTCGCGAAGGACGGAACAAAGAGATGCGAACCACCATCCGACTCGTGCGCGTCGCGGCCGTCGTTCTGCTGTCGTCCGCCGTCGCCGCCGCGGCCCCGCCCGATCCGCGGGTGGCCGACGCGGCCAGGAACCGGGACGCCGCCGCCGTCCGCGCGTTGCTCGCCGCGGGCGCCGCGGTGGACGGCGTCCGGCCCGACGGCTTCACCGCGCTGCACTGGGCGGCGCAGCGGGATCACGCCGAGCTGGCCGACCTGCTGATCGGCGCCGGCGCCGACGCGGACGCGGCCGACCGGTACGGCGTGACGCCGCTGGTGCTCGCCTGCACGAACGCGAGCCCCGGCATGGTCGAGCGGCTGCTGGCGGCCGGCGCGAGCCCGCACGGCGCGCAGGCGACCGGCGAGACGGTCCTGATGACCTGCGCGCGCGGCGGCGTGGCGGACGCGGTCGCCCCGCTGCTCGCCCGCGGCGCCGACGTCGGCGCGGGCGAAGCGGCGAACGGCCAGACGGCGCTGATGTGGGCCGCGTGGGAAGGGCATGCCGACGTGGTCCGCCTGCTGCTGGCGCACGGGGCCGACGCGGACGCGCGCACGGCGACCGGCTACACCGCGCTCGTTCTCGCGGCGCGCGAGGGGTACCGGGAGACGACCGAGGCGTTGCTGGAGGCGGGAGCCGACGTCAATGCCGCGGCGGCGGACGGGACCACCGCGCTGGTCGTGGCCACGGTCCGCCGGCATCTCGACCACGCGGAGTTCCTGCTGGACCGGGGAGCGGATCCGAACCTCGGGCCGGGCTTCGCGCCGTTGCACTGGGCGGCGGGGAAGTGGGACACGGAGTTGAACGACCTCTCCAACGGAGTGGCCGAGGGCAACCGCTGGAGTCCGTTCGGCGGCCTGCACGCGCCCGGCCGCCTGCGCATGGTGCGCCTGCTCCTCGAGCGGGGCGCCGACCCGAACCTCCGGACGGCGCGGACCCCCGGATTCGGCATTCAGGTGAAGGGACACCTCGGGAACATGCGCGGCTCGACGCCGTTCGTGATCGCGGCCAAGGCGAACGACCTGCCGGTGATGCGGGAGCTGCTCGCCGCCGGCGCCGATCCGTTCATCCCGACCCGCGACGGAACGACGGCGCTGATGCACGCGGCCGGCGTCGGCCACGAGCCGGGCATCACCCGCTCGGCGGAGGCGGAGGCGCTCGAAGCCGTCCATCTCGTCGTGGAGCTGGGGGCAGACGTGAACGCGGTCAACGAGAAGGGCGACACCGCGCTGCACGGCGCGGCGTGGCGGGAACGCGCGGATTCGATCGTGCGGTTCCTGGTGGATCGCGGCGCCGACGTCGACGCCAGGAACCACCGCGGCTGGACGCCGCTCGTCATCGCCGAGGGCATCCACACCGGGGGCAACTTCATCAAGTCCGACACGACGGCCGCGCTGCTGCGCACGCTGGGCGCGGCGCCGAGCCCGCCGGACATCCTGCGGGAACCGGACGCGCGGTAGGCGGCTCAACGGCCGGGCCGCGGAGGCCGCGCGGCGGCTGATCGGCAAGAACGACGATCTGTTCCGGCGGTTGTCTTGACGCCGGTCGTCAATCTACGTACCGGCCGCGGCCAGGACGCGGCGGACGAATCGGCGAACGACTTCGCTGTCCGGGCCGAGTTCGTAGCTTTCCATGAACCCGTGATAGAAGTTGGCGTGGAACTTCTCCGCCATGCCGAACTCGCCCCTGAGCGCCGGGTCACCGATCTCCTCGGCGAGCCGGGCGACCGCGTCTTTCATCGCGCGGTGGTTGTTCGGCGCCCAGCCGCGCCGCAGGCACAGGGCCAGGACCGCGTGGGCGGCCGCGCCCCACAGCTTCTCGGAGCCTTGCAATGCGTCGCCCGCGGCGAATTCCCGCTCTGCCGCTTCCAGGAAACTACGCGCCGTCCGCACGTGCTGGTGCGTGTCCACCCCTTCCGCTGCCGTGGCCATGCCGACGACCTCCTTGCGCTTTGATGCAGCATAGCAGAGGGACGCTTTACAATGAGGCCGCCGCCGGCCGTCCACGGAGGTGCCCCGCGCGCAGGCGCCCCGGTCCAGGGGATGGACGTTTTACAATGAGGCCGCCGCCGGCCGTCCGGCTCGGCGCGGAGGTGATCGCATGAGCACGCCACGGCCCGTCGACCGCCGGAGATTCCTCGCCGGGAGCGCCGGCGCCCTGGGCGCCGCCGTCTTCGGGAGACTGCCGCTCGACCTGCTGGCCGAACAGGGCGCGCCGCCGCCGGCCGCGGACTGGGACGCCGGCAGCGTGCGCCACCTGCTGCCGGCGGTCAGCGACACGCGCCTGCTGCTGAAGGCGTCGTTCGACCGGCCGCTGTCCGCCGCGCCGACGCTGCGGGTCGGGAGCGCCCGCGTGACGGGCCGCATGAACGACACGGCCGGCGAATACTGGCAGTTCCACGCCACCGGTCTGGAGCCGGCGCGGAGCTACGAGCTGTCGCTCGCGGAGGCCGGCGGCGCCGCGCTCTGCGAACCGTGGCCGCTGTCGACCTTCCCGGCGCCGGACGCGAGTCCCGGGCGCTTCCGGATGCTCTTCTTCACCTGCGCCGGCGGCCCCGGGGGAACCTACGCGGGAATCGGCGAGCGGAGCGGCTTCCTGCCGACCGCGATCCGCAACCGCCTTCTGCGGCGCGCGCTGTCGTTCGCGCCGGACGCGGCGGTCGCCAACGGCGACCACATCTACTGGGATCTGCATACCTGGCAGGGCGAGAACGCCGGCCGGCTCAGCCCCAGCGGCCGGCGGTCGAACTTCGACTTCTCGGCGTCGGTGTTCGGCGCCGGCAACGAGGCGGCGATGAAGGCGGCGGCCGGGCCGCAGATCGTGCCGGTCTACGGCGCCGACTTCCGGTCGACCCCGATCTTCTTCCTGCAGGACGATCACGACCACTGGGAGAACGACGCGGTCACCGACGAGATCGCCAACTTCCCGATCCCCTGGTTCCAGCTCCAGCTCGCCCGCGCGACGCAGCAGCTCTACTACCCGGAGTTCCTGCCCGACGCCCGGCGCCCGGCCGGCCTGCCGTGGTCGGGGACCAGCGACCGCGGCGACCTTTCCGAGAGCTTCGGCACGGTGCGCTACGGCAATCTGGCCGAAGTCCTCCTCTACGACGTCCGCCGGACGGTCAGCCTGTCCGGGCCGAACGCGGTGTTCGTGGACCGGCAGGTGGAGAACTGGCTGCTGGCGCGCACCCGCGCGGCGGACACGCGGCACCTGGTCCACGCGCCGTCGAATCCCTTCGGCTGGAGCGCCGGCAAGTGGGGCGAGTGGTACCCGGACGTGCTGGACCGCGAGACCGGCGAGTTGACCACCGCCGTTGCGAAGGGCTACTGGCAGGAGGGCTGGCTGCGGCAGCACGACCGGCTGGTGGCGGCGATCGCCGGCCAGCGGGAGCGCGTGCCGCTGGTCGTCAGCGGCGACCTGCACGCCATCGGCATGGGGCGGATGCACCGCGCCGGGAACCTGAACCTCGCCGCCCGCCCGGTCACGACGGTGCTCAGCGGCCCGATCGGCACCTCGGTACGGGGCTTTCCCTCCGTGGTGCGCGGAGTCGGCGCGACGCCGCCCGCGCATCTCGACGTGGAGGAGTCGGTGGCCCCCATCGAGGACCACGGATTCACCATCGCCGACTTCCTGCCCGACCGCGTCGTGCTGCGCCAGTTCCGGTGGGACGTGGACCGGCAGCCGCTCGACGCCATCGACGCGCTGGAGCCGTTCCATACCGCCGAGCTGCCGGTGCCGGGGTAGTGGACAAGGTCTTCATCGATCTCGCCCGGCGCGGACGCGGCGTTTCTTCGGCGCCGGCTCGAAGAGCTTTCGCCCCGCGACCCTGCGCTCGACCGGGCCGACGTCGAAATCCGGCGCCGCAAGGGGCTGGAAAACCTGGGAAGGTCACGTGAGCCAACCGGGGCGGGAGGAGGCTGTTCTGGCGGAAGAGCCCCGGGGATGCGGCTGAAGTGACACGAAGATTGCCGCTGCACGCGTCCGGCTTCGAGGAACGCGCCGTGTCGCCGTTCCGCGAGATGGGGGCCTACGAGGCGCTGTGGTCGGCGCCGCGGACGACGTTTCGTTCGTTGTCCAGGCGGTTCGCCCGTCACCCGGGGAGCCTGCCTTCCGATTTCGTTCCTCCCGCCGAGGCGCGCGAATGCGCGCTGTTCGTGAAGAAGACGTTCGACGAAGCCGGAATAGAACGCTTCGGGGTGCGGGTGCACGGCGCCGGAGAATATCCGCGGAAACTCCGGGACGCCGCGCATCCCGTCGAGCTGCTCTACTATCAGGGCTGGTGGGACCTGGTGGAATCTCCGTCGGTTGCGGTGGTGGGAACACGAAGGCCGACGCGCGAGGGGGTCGCGCGGGCGCGGCGTCTGGCGCGCGAACTGGCCGACGATGGATTCACCGTCGTGTCGGGTCTGGCCGCCGGAATCGACCGCGCGGCGCACGAAGCCGCCCTGGAACGCAACGGGCGGACGATCGCCGTCATCGGCACGCCCCTGTCCCGCGCGTACCCGAGAGCGCACGCGGCGCTGCAGAAGCACATCGCAGCGCACTTTCTGGTCGTCAGCCAGGTTCCCGTCAAGCGCTATGAAGCGCAGGACCACCGGCTGAATCGCTTCTTCTTTCCCGAACGCAACGCGACGATGTCGGCGCTGACGGAGGCGACCGTGATCGTCGAGGCGGGCGAAACGTCCGGCACGCTGATCCAGGCGCGGGCCGCCGTCCGGCAGGGACGGAAACTCTTCATTCTCGACAGTTGCTTTCTCGATCCGAAACTCACCTGGCCGGAAAAGTTCGCCGCGCAGGGGCCGTGCAGGTCCGGGACTACGATGACGTCCGGAAACACCTTTCCACGCCGCTTCACTGAAGTCGACGAATTGATTCGGACGCACGCAACCTGATCTCCTGCCGACGGCGGGTGTCGAACTGGCTGCTCAGGCTATACCGGTGGATCTCCGATTCACTCACCGCCCGGCCGAAGGATCGAACCGGACAGAAGATCGGCCAAGACCAGACCATGCAGATAGGTAAAGTAAGTCGGAAATGCCTCGCCAACCAGATTTCGTATCAAGTACAGCCTTCGATTGTCCCTTGCTTGCGCCCAGTCGTAGAATCTGGGCACTGTCTGCAAGTCCGCGCACTCGAGAATGCTGAGAATCCTATTTTCCCAGGGGTGAATCTTGAAGTCGCTTCCGACGTGGCTTGAATTGGTGGTGACTGTACACGCGGGCCGGTCCGGTCTCATGCGCCGGTAGCTTGAGTGAAAGCCCTTGATCAGAGCCGGCAGTCCGTCTCTTTCGACGTAGGGTCGATTGCGCATGACGGATCCACAAGAACACAAGATGGAACCTGCTTTTACCGGCCAATGCCCGCATGAAACGCAAGTATCGTTTTCGAATGCACTGCGCCCCGAGTAGGTTGGTATTTGACTGACCTGCCCGTAGCGGTCCGACTCGTACACCGGTACGAAGTGAAGAGGATCGTCTCCCCGCGCCGTCTCCGAGGAAACCGCGTCCAGGGGCTCATATCGCATGGCCGTCACCCAGTCCTGAATACTTATCCACGCATGCTGTCCATCAGCAGGATATTCTGCATGTGTTGGAGACGGCCAAGGTCGAAGGCCGTCAGACACCATGCGCTTCAAGCATGGTTCGTCCTTGCGTACTGCAACCACGAGCGCACGATTTCTGACTTGCGGTATCCCGTAGTCGGCCACGTTGAGCGTGCAATGATAGAGCTGGTAGTTTGGCAATTGTTCCTCCAAGTGGTCGATAAGCCGTTCTCGCTTTCCTTCGTACTCCACTTGGACCGTCAAGACCTGCCGAACATTTTCAGCCACTATGACCCTGGGTTGCAGTCGATCCGCTACCGGAATAACTTCCAGCATCAGCCGGTTTTTCTGTTCCTGGGCATCCGCTTGGGCCGTCTGTCGCTTCCCCCGGCTCGGGTTCGCGCTGCTCATGCCTTGGCACGGTGGGGTAGCCAAAAGCAGGTCCAGATCGCGTGACGTAGACTTGCGGTAGGCTGCCTCGACTCTGCTGGCGTTTCCCTGGACATCATCGACGAGCCATCGCGACGATGGGAAGTTGGCAGCTCCGATGGACGCTCGAAGTTCGTTTTTCTCGACCTGGATAACGAGCTGGAACCCGGCCAGCGCATAACCCAGGTCACTGAGCCCAGCCCCGGAGAACAGAGAAACGGCGGTCATGGATCCTGAATCGGTTGGCTTGTTCCGTAAAACAAAGTCGCGGACCGGGCGACTACTCTTGTCCGTAGAGGCTGCTCTGATGAGCGGCACGACGCGGTCGACGGTCTCGGACAGTACCGACTTCTTGCTGATGTCATGCTCCGGGATTCGAAATACCGTCCAGCCTGCGTCTCTAAGCTGCGCAGTGACCCGGAGGTCCCGCGCTCTGTTGGTTTCTATCTTGTCCTTCCACGTCTGGCCGGTCAGCCCCAGGTGCTTGCCACATTCCCGACAACCATGCCAGAAGCAGCCGTCCACGAAGACGACCACCCGTTTTCTCGGAAACACGATGTCGGGTTGCCCCGGTAGCGTTTCCCCGTACAGGCTCTTGTACCCACGGTAAGTAAGGTAGCGAAGACCACTTCTCCACAGAGCAGAAGCGAATGCGCGTTCTGGCGTAGTGCGTCCACGGTTGTTGACCATGGCCTTGCGTCTCTGCGTCTTGGTCATGACGTCCATGGTAATTATAACCCGCCGTTATTCCGGTCCACGGTGCTTGCACGACGCGTAACTTGCAACCAACCTGTATGAAGCAACCGGGTATTCTTGATCACGCTGTCCCATGTCTTGAACTCAAGCTTCACTTCGCGACCGCCGCCCTGTAGGTCCTGACGAGCGCGGTCGGCTTTCTTGGTGTAGTCATTGGCGATCATCAAACCACTCAGTGACGGATGGGTGCTGTTGCGTGAATAGTGTTCCTTTACGCCAAGCATGTACTGGTGAAGTTTGTATACTTCTCTTTCATTCACACGGTGGATCGCCCCGTCAGACTTACGGCCCCGTTTGATCTCCACCACGAGAATCTGATCCGGCGGCGCGGGTGGTTTGGGCTGAAGTGCGAACAGAAAATCAAGTCTATCGCCGGTCGTTTCGTCAACCGTTTCCTCATAGCCTTCAGACATGGTCTTGAGATCAACTTCGTCGCCCAAGAGACTCCACCTGGGATCGAGAAGCCACGGGAATTTCTTTATCCATTGATGTATCTCCGGGACTTCCGTGGCGCCGGCCTTGATTGCTGCGTCGAGGCGGTCTATCGTTTGCAGTCGAGCCCGAACTATGCTGTAGTTTCGTCTGGCGTCAATCAGCGAGAATTCCCTGACGAGGCCCCAAAAATTGCTTTGGAACCCTTCATCCTCGACCCTTACCCGTTCGATGAGTTCCCTGACCGCCTTGTCCTTGAAGCCGTTGACTACTTCCACCATGAAGTCCTGAACTTCAGCGGGGTCTGGATCGCCAATTTTAGCTGCTTTCCTGGCAATGTCACTCAGATGTCGCTGCTCCGTGTCGGTGAAGCCGCGAATCAACATACGGATATCCGGGTCTTCGACGAACTTTTTTTCCACTTTCTTTCGCCGACCCTGAAGACGCCGGGACAGGGCCCAATCGAGTCGCCGCCTGCCCCACTCCAGGATTCCCTGCACCCTGTCGTCTTCAAGTTGAAGCTGGTCGCGGTTGGTCTGGATCAAGTCGTCCTCGATGTCGACGCCCGTGTCCAGCCAGTCGGCTTTTACCTCGCCGACGATGTACTCTTGTCCGAGCTGGCCCGTTGCTCCTTGCGCCCGCTCGAACATGAATGGTCTTTGGAGTAACTTTCCGCGACCCAGAATCGAAACACCCCGGAGATATTCGGCCTCGAGTGGTTTCGGAGTAAAACCCATCCACCAGTGGACTTTCTTTCCGTCTTTAAGGGTCTCCGTGCCCCAGCCGTCCGCTCCGACTTTGCATTCCGCCGGTGCCTCGTCCTTTGGATACCTGAACTCCAACTCTATGTCGAACCGTTGCAGCACTTCGTCGTTGATGACGACCTTCATTTCGGACTGTTTTATGGCAAAACGACGGGACATCGATTTGATGAACCTGCCCTTCGAGATGGACCGCTTGAGACGCAGATCTGAGAGTCTTATCCTGGTGCCACTCGGCAGCGTCGAACCATTTGGCGCGCGAAGTGGTTGCTTGTCGAGATTCTCCTCGACCTCGTAGTCAACTCCGGCACGGGTTTTTCTAATTTTCTCGTAGTCGAGCCGGAACGACACCGAGGCGCCGTCTCGGACCGTGTAGCAGTCGAGTATTTTGGCGGTCCCGAACGCCGCGAGTTTTCCGATCCCCTTGCGGCCGTGAACGGGTCTTCCCTCGGGTGTCTTGCCGTCGTCCTCCAGCCGCCGTTTTCGACCGAAATCGAGGTATTTTTTCTGTGCCTGCTCCCTGGTCATTCCGTGGCCATCGTCAAGAACTTCAATCTCCCCCGTGCGCCAAGACTCGCCGAACGGAATCGTGACCCAGACGTTGCGAGCGTCCGCGTCCCACGCGTTTGAAATGAGCTCGGCGACACTGGACGTGGCGCTGGGGTACAACTGAGCACCTAGTTGCTCGACCAACGCGCCGGCGAAATTTATCTTGAGGGGTTTGTGTTCCATCGGCTGCTCCGCAGGGTCAGAGCATGGCAGACAACGACGTGACGACGCACGTCGCTGGTCCAGGATCGTTTCGGACGAAGGCTCTGGGAGCACTCATGAATCGCCACCTGCTTCGTCGATTCGCGAAGTCCGATGATGGTGTAGAGTCTCGCACGGATCCTGCATGGGCGGATCCTAGCATGCCCGACACCCGCCTGATCGAACGCTGGCTGCCGATCGCCGAGATCGGCGAAGAGTCCACCCGCGAGCGCCGTTCGATGACGGCGTTGCCGCCCACGTACTACCTCCACGTCTGGTGGGCGCGCCGTCCGCTGGTGGCGTCGCGCGCGGCGGTCCTGGCGTCGCTGCTGCCGGAGGACGCGGACCGCGACCGGTTCCTGCACGTGATCGGCATCCACGGGGACCCGCTGGCCGCGAAGCGGCGGATCGCGGCGGCGGATCGGGCCGGAGAACGCCTTGGCGCCGATGCCTACGGATACCCGCGGGCGTTCGGCTACACGCCGTCGGATCGGGACCGGCAATGGCTGGCGGAGCACGGCGTCAACGCGGTTGCCGTTCTCGATCCGACCGCCGGCGGGGGAAGCATTCCGTTCGAGTCGGTTCGTCTCGGATGCGTCACGCAGGCCAACGACCTGAACCCGGTCGCGGCGTTGATAGAACGGGCCACGCTGGACTGGCCCGTCCGGCATGGCGTCGGCCTGGCGGAGGAGGTCGAAGAAATCGGGCGGGCGTTCACGGCGGAAGTCCGCGGGCGTCTTGCCGGCGCCTTCCCGGAGGAACCCGAAAACGATACCCGGCCGGACGGGTACCTCTGGGCGCGCACCGTCACCTGCCCCTACTGCGACGGCCTCGTCCCCCTCTCCCCGAACTGGCGTCTCGCCCCGGACGGAACCGGCGTCCGTCTCGTCCCCCGCGCCGGCGGCGGGCCGGGCGCCGGCGGCCGGGTGTGCGGGTTCGAGATCGTCGGCTCGGCGCGGGAGCAGTCGCCGGGCACGGTGGCGCGCGGCGACGGGACGTGCCCGTTCCCGGACTGCGGCCGGATCATCGATGGCGATGCGATCAAGGCGCAGGCGCAGGCCGGGCAGATGGGCGAGCAGCTCTTCGCGGTGGTCTGCAAGCGGCGGGAGACGGTCCGGACGAAGACCGGCCGCGCCCGCGAGAAATGGGTCCGCGGCTACCGCGCGCCCCGGCGAGAGGACGACGACGGCGCGGCGCTGCGGGCGGCGCTCGACGAGAAGCGAATCTCCTCAAATGCGTGTGGGTAGGGGCGGCGCCAGTTCGATGCCTCCGCAGCACAGGAACAGCATCGAGATGAGCGCATCGGGGGAGTGGAAACCGTACGCGCGCCGCGCGATCACCCGCAGCTTGTTGTTGATGCCCTCCACCGGCCCGTTCGTCATCCGGGTGTCCAGATACGCCAGGATGCCCTCGGCGTGTTTCCGAATCGTGCGCCCCAGCTTCACGAACGGCTCCAGACGGGACCGCGCCGCCCACTCCAGCCACTCTTCGAGCAGCTCCGGCGCCTCCTCGGGGGGCGCCTGTTCCAGGATCGTCGCCAGGTACTCCTTCAGTTCGTAAGCCCGGTCCAGCGCCCGGTTCGCACGACGCAACTTCTCCAGGCGCCGGGCCTCCTTGGGCTTCAGCCGCGCCGGGTGTTTCAGCAGGTCGTAGCGCGCCCCCTTCAGCGCCTTCGCATCCTCCAGGTCCGGACGACGCTGCTCCGCGCGGCGCACCTCGTCCACCGCATCGGCGGCCAGCCGTTCGACGTGAAACCGGTCGAACACCACCCGCGCCTGCGGAGCCCACGCCCGCAACGCCTTCTGCCAGCTCGACGCCAGGTCCGCCGTCACCAACTCGATCCGCGCGCACCCGGCCGGTCCCAACTGCTCGAAGAAGGCCCCCAGCGTCTCCGCGCTACGGCCCGGTCCCGCCCACACCACACGACGCTCGTCATGGTCGACCACGAGGGTCAGGTAGCGGTGGCGTTTCCGGTAGCTGAACTCGTCCACGCCGATCCGCCTCAGCTTCGCGAACCGCCCCCGGTCCAGCCGCCGGGCCACCACCCGCTCCACGATGCTGCCCACCGTCACCCACGAGATCCCCAGCAGGCGGCTCACCGCCGTGCGGTCCGTCACCTGGGCCAGATACGCCGTCAACTCCTCGAACTCCGACGTGAACGCGCTGGTTCCGCTCGCCCACGGCACCCGCTCCACCTTCACCCCGCAACGCGGGCACGACACCCGCCACGGCGCATACCGCAGACACGCCGACAGCCGGCCCCACGACAGATGCCGCCACCTGCGTTCCGGCTGCCGGTCATACCGCGGCGCCCGCTTCCCGCACGCGCCGCACCGGGAACGCCGCCACGACGGCGCCACCGACGCCGTCAACGGACCGGCAGCGGGCATTTCCACCGCCTGGACGTACATCTGCGTGACACCCAACAGCCGCCGTAGTACCGTAGTCAGACGCATGGGGCTCTCCTCCTCGCGGGTCCTGGTTGTTGCACATCCTGCCCATGAGACCAGGAAGCCCCTGCGTTTTGCAACCCGCTTCGGCGAGCACGACGACGCACGCGGCGCCGACGCCCCCCCGACACCGGCCGGCCGACGGAGGTTCACGGCCCGCGCCGGCCCCGGCGCCGCTAGCCGGTTCCCGTCCCCGAACCGCCGGCCGGCGCGCCGTCCGCGTCGTCGTGGACGGCCGGGACGCTCCCGTCCAGGCCGGGCCGCAAGGCCCATAACTGCTGTCTGAGCGGAGGGACGGACGGTGTGTCACCCGAAGGGCCGGAGCGCAGCGAAGGACGCGCGCAGCGCGTTGACACGCCGGCCGGCCCTCCGCTACCTCCGACGGCCCTGCCCCGACACCGTGCGACCCGGACCTGCCTCAAGCAGGTGCGCCACGACCCGTCAGTTCCGAGGTCGCCGGCGCTGTCGGCACCCCGCGCCGACCCGACGATCGCGCCGCAACTTGCCCACACTCGTTGCAGGAGAGCCCGAGAAGCTGGCGGAATGGGACGCCTTCGACCTCGTGCCGAACGAGAGCTATGACGACATGTACTGCGACCGGTCCAAGATCTACGGCGTCCAACAGTGGCGCGACCTGTTCTCGCCGCGCCAACTGCTGTGCCACGGGACGAGCGTGGAGGTGTTCCGGGAGATGCTCGACGCGGACCGTGAAGCGGGGAAGCTGGACGATGTGCGGCAGGCGGCCTACGGGTATCTGGCGCTCTCCCTGGACAAGCTGCGCGACTACAACTCCCGGATGACCCGCTGGCATACCGGCCGCGAGGTGGTGGCGGGCACGTTCGACCGCCACGATTTCTCCTTCAAGTGGTCCTACGCGGAGATGGCCCCCCTGGTCACCGGCCTCGGCTACGACTGGGCCATCGGGCAGACCGCCAAGTGCATCCGCGAGCTCGTCGCCCTGATCCGCCCGGAAGCCGGCGGCGGGCGCGGCGGAACCGCCGGCCTGTTCGATCCGCCCGCACCGGGCGCCGGCGCCGGCCCCGATCACGCCGAGTTGTCCGCCCCGGGCGCCGGCCCCGATCGCGTCGAGTCGCCCGCGGTTCGCGTGGGCCTGTTCGATCTGCCCGCCCCGGGCACTGGCGCCGGCCCGGATCGCGCCGGCCCGGATCGCGCCGAGTCGCCCGCGGCCCGCGCCGGCCTGTTCGATCCGCCTGCTCCGGTCGCCGCCGCCGCTCCGGATCGCGCCGTTCCGCCCGTGGCCGCTTCGCGCCCGGCGCATGCCGCCACCGGCGCCGTTCCCGCGGTCGCCCCGCCCGCCGCCCGCGCCGCCCCGGATCGCGCCGCTCCGCCGCCGGTCACCATCACCTGCAAGTCGGGTGACAGCCTCGACCACCTCGCCGCCGGCAGCGTCGACGCGGTCGTCATGGACCCGCCCTATTACGACAACGTCATGTACGCGGAGCTGTCCGACTTCTTCTACGTCTGGCTCAAGCGGACCGCCGGGCGGGTCTTCCCGGAGCTGTTCCGGCGCCGGCTGACCGACAAGGACGCCGAGGCGGTGGCCAATCCGGCCCGGATCCGGGCGGCGGCGTCGGCCGGGGCCGGAGAAGGCGCGGCGTCCCCGTCCGGCGGCGGCGCGGCGGCGGAAGGGCGCGGAGGAGACGCCGGGTCCCCGGCCCGCGGCGCCGGGTTGCGGGCGCTGGCCGGGCGCGACTACCAGGAGCGGATGGCGGCGATCTTCGCCGAGTGCCGGCGGGTGCTGAAGCCGGACGGCATCCTGACGCTGATGTTCACGCACAAGGCGACCGGGGCGTGGGACGCGCTGACCACCGGCTTGATCGAGGCGGGGTTCGCGATCACCGCGTCGTGGCCGGTCAACACCGAGGCGGGCGGCAGCCTGCACATCCGCAACAAGGCGGCGGCCAACAGCACGGTGTTCCTGGCCTGCCGGCCGCGGGCGGCGGCGGACCCGGACGCCGGGGCGGTCTACTGGGAGGATGTCGAGCCGCGGGTCCGCGAGGCGGTGCGGCGGCGGGTGCAGGAGTTCCAGGACGCGGGCATCCGCGGGGTGGACCTGTATCTGGCCGCGTTCGGCCCGGCGCTGGAGGAGTTCTCGCGGCACTGGCCGGTGCGCCGCGGCACGCCGCGCGAGCGGCCGAAGGAGCCGGGGCGCGGCCGGACGCCGCTGCTGCCCGCCGAACCCTGGGACCCGTACGCGGCGACCCCCGAGGACGCGCTCGACGCGGCGCGGCGCGAAGTGAAGGGGTGGCGGCTGTCGCGGCTGACGCATCTGCGGGCCGACGCGGACCTGGATCCGGCGACGGCGTTCTTCGTGCTGGCGTGGGATGCGTTCCGGGCGCCGTCCTTCGCCTACGACGAGGCGCTGCGTCTGGCCCGCGCGGTCGGGATCGACCCGGACCGGGAGGTGGCCGGGCGGCTGGCGGAGAAGAAGGGCGGCGATCTGGTGCTGTGGGACAGCGCGCGGCGTGCGGCGAAGGGGGCGCTGGGGCCGCCGGACGGGTCGCGGGGCCTGGTCGACGCGCTGCACCACGCGGCGCACCTGGCGCGGACGTCGTCGCTGGCGGCGGCGCGGGACCTGCTGGAGGGATTGGAGGTGCATCGGGACCCGCGCTTCTTCGCGGCGCTCGAAGCGGTGCTGGAGGTGCTGCCGGCCGGCGCGGTCACCGGCGTGGCGCTGACGGGCGACGCGGCGGCGGCGGGCAGCGACTTCGAGGCGCTGTACCACCTCTACCGCCTCGCCTGGCGCAACGAGATCGACGAGCCGGACCAGCTCCGGTTCTGGCGCGCCGACGGCGGGTGAGATCGATCTTGCTTTTCAATCAGCGGCCAGAATGCGAGGAGCAGAACCACTGTGATGGACAAGAAGGTCTTCATCTACTGGGACGACTCCAACATCTTCGTCAGCGCGCAGGAGGTCGCGGTCGAGCGGGAGGGCGAAGCCGTTCGCTTTCGGGTGCGCATCCACTTCCGGAACCTGCTGGAGCTGGCGCACGCGAAACGGGCCGTCGAGCACGCGACCGCCGTGGGGTCCATTCCGCCGGAACTGCGGCACGTCTGGAACCGTCTGGAGAACGAAGGCGTCACCGTGCAGCTTCTGGAACGCGGCGCCGTGCAGGGCCGCGAACAGGGCGTGGACCAGGCCCTCCAGACCGTGATGCTGCGCGACGGCTTCGACTACAACGGGACGCCGGGGATCGCGGTGATGCTCACCGGCGACGGCGCAGGATTTCACGACGGCGTCGGTTTTCACGCCGACCTCGAACGGATGCGGCGCCGGGGCTGGGACGTCGAAGTGCTGTCCTGGCGGCATGGCTGCAATCGCCGGATGCGGGAATGGGCTGAAGAGAACGGCAAGTTCATCGCCCTGGACGACTTCTACGACAGCGTCACGTTCCTGGAATCGGCCGCGCCGGGCCAGCCGCTGGCGCCTCCGCGCCACGCCGTGCCGGTCGATCTCGCCCGGCGCCCGTGAACGGCGCCGGCCGCCCCGGGCGTCGGCGCGGTCACCCGCATGCCGGTCGTCGTCGGCGCGCGCAGTCCGGGCGCGGGCGGGATATGATGCGGTTCGGTTCCGGGGACGGCGCTGGCGGAATCGGTGCGGGACCGGCCGGTGGGCTGCGGGGCCGCGGACGGAGGATGGAGGCGGGCGGGCCGGTTGCCGATGCGGGGGGAGCGGACCGGCGAGGCCGTCGCGGGGCCGCGGACGGAGAATGGAGCGGACTGACGACCATGACCAACGGACGATGGCGCGGACTGCTGGCGGCGGTGACCGTGGCGGCGGCGGCGCTCGTGGCGGCACCGGCCGCGCCCGCCCAGGCGCCGCCGGAGTGGCCGGGGTTCCGGGGACGCCACGCCGGGGCGGCCGCCGACGATCCGGCCCTGCCCGACACCTGGAGCAGGACCGAGAACGTCGCCTGGTCGGTCGGGATTCCCGGGCTCGGGTGGAGCTCGCCGGTGGTGGCGGGCGACCACGTCTTCGTGACCTCGGCGATCAGCGCCGGCGCCGAGCGCGAGCCGGTGCCGGGGCTGTACGACCCGGGCGCCGAGTTCGGCAAGCAGCGCTCGACGGCCGGGCACCGCTGGATGGTCTACGACGTCTCCTTCGCCACCGGCCGCATCCGCTGGGCGCGCGAGCTCGCGTCGCGGGCGCCGCCCGAGCTGAAGCACGTCAAGAACAGCTTCGCGTCGGAGACGCCGGTCACCGACGGCCGGCGGGTATACGTCTACTTCGGCGCGCTCGGGCTGGTCGCCGCGCTCAACCTGAGCGGCGAGACCGTCTGGACGGCCGAGGTCGGTGCCTTCAACGGGGGACAGGAGTTCGGCAGCGCCGCCTCGCCGGTGCTGCACGACGGCCGTCTCTACCTCGTCAACGACAACACCACCCGCTCGTTCCTGGCCGCCTTCGACGCCGCCACCGGCCGGGAGGTCTGGCGCGTCGACCGCGACGAGACCGAGAACTGGTCGACGCCGTTCGTCTGGGAGAACGAGGTTCGGACCGAGATCGTGACCACCGGCCGGCGCCGGGTCCGTTCCTACGACCTCGCCGGCAACCTGCTCTGGGAGCTCGGGGGGATGACCGTCAACGTCGTTCCGACCCCCTTCGCCGGCCACGGCCTGCTGTATCTGAGCTCCGGCTATCCCGGCGGGTTCCCGCGGCCGGTCTACGCCGTCCGCCCCGGCGCGTCGGGCGACGTCTCGCTCGCCGAGGGCGAGACCGGCAACGACGCCATCGCGTGGTACCAGCCGCTTCTCGGCACCTACGGCACCTCCGCGCTGGTCTACGGCGACCACTACTACACGCTGCTCGACCGCGGCTTTCTGCTGTGCCACGACGCCCGGACGGGGCGGGAGGTCTACGGGCGCCGGCGCATCGCCCCGGGCCACGGGTTCACCGCCTCCCCGTGGGCCTACAACGGCCGGATCTTCGCCCTGAGCGAGGACGGCATCACCTACGTGATGGAGGCCGGCCCCGAGTTCGCCGTCGTCGGGACGAACGATCTCGACGAAATGGCGCTGGCGACGCCGGCCATCGCCCGCGGCAGCCTGATCCTGCGGACCCGGTCGCGGCTCTACCGCATCACCAACGACGCGCGGTGAGGCGGCTTCCGCAACTGGAGGTCGCCACGAACGTCTCCTTGCATCAAGGCGATGCGCTCCGTGGCGGGGCTCCGGCCGTCCATGACCCCCGGCTATGGGCCGCGGACGGCCGGATGAAGCCTTACTGGTTCCCGGTGGTCGCCGCCGCCCGCGCGTCGATGACCCGCTGGCCGCTCAGTGCGTTGGGGACCGCGTAGTTCCCTTCGTGGCAGGCGTACTCGAAGATGTCGTAGTCCGGCTCGGCGGTCAGCGGCATCTGAATGGTCCAGGGGCGCGTGTAGACGTTCGGATCCTCGATGGTCACCGTCCAGAGGATGGTGTCCTCCGAGACGCGCCGGTACCGCTCCACGACGTGCAGCGCCGGGCTGGTCGGGATGCCCTTGAGCCGGGCGCCGGCGCTGCTCGACGCGATCCAGCCGCGGTTGTGGAAGTTCTTCGTCTCGACGACCAGGGTGTCGCCCTCCCAGTGGGCGCGGGCGTCGCCCATCCACTGCCGGATGCCGTCGTCGATGAACGGCTTGTCCCGGAACGGGATGATCCGGACGTCGTGGATCATTTCGTGCTGGATGACGACGTGGTCCGCGGTCTGGACGATGCGGTACGCGTTGTTGTAGCCGGCCGGCAGCATCGATCCGGGCACGCCGCGCGAGATGCAGCGGTCCCAGACGCTCATGTGCCGGTAGTGGTCGCCGTTGCGGGCCAGGTTGTAGGCCTTGGTTTCCAGCGCCCAGTCCCGGACCGGCGCCCGGCCGGTCGGCGGGTCGACGATGAGCGACGTCTGGCCGGTCGAGAGAACCGTGTCGCCCGCGTCGAGCCAGTAGCTGCCGTACCCGCCGACGTTGCCGCCCGCCTGGTAGCGCCGGGCCGGCGCCGCGTCCCGCGCCGCCTCGTCGAGCGCCCGCTGCCGGTTGCGCTGGGCGATCTCCTCGTCGGTCAGGAAGGCCCGCCCTTCGAGGTCGGCGGGGCGCTCCATCGGCGTGATGGTCTTGTTGCCCCACGTCCCCTGCAGGTCGGGCTGGCCGTCGGCGGTGCGCGGCGCCTTCCAGTCCGGGTCGGCGACGCGCTCGATCTGCGCGCCCGCGCCGGCGGCGCCGGCCAGCGAGAAGGCGGCCGCGAGGGCGGCGACGGTGACGAAGCGGCGGTTTCTGAAAGCCTGCATCTGTCTGCTCCTTCGTGTCCTGGCATGCTCCCGAGTCGTTCGCGCGCCGGCGCGTTCAGGCCGCCGGCGCGTCGAAGATATACGAAGCAGCCGTGTTCCTCAACCGGGAGGTCGCCGTCTCCCGTCATCGCGGCAGTTCCGCGACGAACCGTTTATCGGGTTCGATGCCCGGAATCGGGTACGTCGTCCCGAAGTAGGCTTCGCCTTCGCTGGAAATCGAAATCTGGGTGGATGCATGACGAAAAGCCTCAAGTATGTTGCTCGTGTAACCTGCGCACCAGTTCTGTTCGACCGTCTCCTCCTCCGACCGCGACCAAGCCGAGGGGCACGTCCTGACGACGGCGACGTCTCCGATTCTGTCGGGATGGACAGTCCGACCGCCGAGTTTCCGTGGGTCGTACGCATAGAGCGGGCTGACGTGCGCGAGAGCAGCGGGAACAAAGATCATCTGGGCAGTCCATATCAACCGAGTCAGGCCGTCGAGCTCCTCGACGTCCCGCGCCGGAACGAACCAGACGCCAGCGTGTGCTTCCTCCGTGTTCGAAGCGTCCTGCCCAGAGACTTCGGCTGGCGATCCGCAGACGCATAGCATCAGGATGCCCCACGCCAGATTGGTGACGATCGACCTCCCGTCAGTTGGGTATTCCATTGCCGTCATCCTCGTTGAAGACGTCCCGGCCGGCGAGGGTCTCCGGCCGCTCGAGCGGCGTAAGGCCACGGAAGTCCCGGACGTCCTGCAGATTCGGGCGCCTGTCCGGGGTGCGCCGCGGCCGCTGCCCGTCGTCCGGGCCGGCCGCCGCGACCGGTGCGACGAGGGCGGCGAACGTCGCCGCGCAGCCGAACGAAACGGACGGTCGGAGTCGCATCCCCTTCTGACGAAAACGCGCCAATTAATCATTGTACCCGATTCGGGGGTGCGCGTCAGGATTTGCGAGGATCTGTCAGGCGGCGCGGTCGGCTCGTCGCTCCCGGAAGTCCTCGAAGCGGCCGCTGAGCCGGCAGCAGCGCAGGGCGATGATGGCATTGGCGCCGGCGACGGTCCAGCGCATGCCGCGCGCTTCGATCGTGCGCCGACGACCTCCTTGCAGCCGGCCTCGACCACGCCCGAGGAGACGCACAGGCCCCGGGCGCGGAACCGCGGCGACAACACCGGACCCCGCTGTGCCTCGCCCGGCGGGGCGCAGCCGCAACCGGCTGGCGGAGGTGCCACGGGGGATCCCCTTTGCAGTTGTCGTTTCCGAGGAGGGCGCGCGCGCGTCTCCCGCCTGCATCCGGGTGGCACGGGTGGCCCTTTTTCAGTTGCCGTTTCCAGCTATAGTCGGGGAATCGCAACGGGGGAGGGCTGCCGATGACCATGCCGGACGGATGCTCGCAAAGCCTGTCGCCGAAGTGGACCGGCGCCGCCGGAGCGGCGCTGCTGGTGTTGTTCGGCTGCGTCCCGGCGGTTGCGCAGGAGCGCCGCATCGCGCCGGTCACCGACGCGATGCTGCAGAATCCCGACCCGGCCGACTGGCTGAACTGGCGGCGCACGCTCGACGGTTGGGGCTACAGTCCGCTCGACCAGATCGACCGGGAGAACGTCGACCAGTTGCAGCTCGTCTGGGGCTGGCAGATCGGCCCCGGTCTCAGTCAGGCGGCGCCGCTGGTGCGCGACGGGGTGATGTTCATACCCGGTCCGCGCAACGTCGTGCAGGCGGTGGACGCGGCGACCGGGGATCGCATCTGGGAGCATCGCCGGCAGTTCGAGGCTTCGACCGACCTCCTCGATTCGGTCGGGGCGGGGATGCGGACCCGCTCGATCGCGATCTACGGCGACAAGATCTACCTCAACACCTCCGACGCCCACGTCGTGGCCCTCGACGCGGCCACCGGCGCGGTGGTCTGGGATCACACCGTCGCCGACTACCGGCTCGGCTACCGCTACACGAGCGGGCCGATCGTCGTCGACGGCCTCGTCGTCTCCGGCATGACCGGCTGCCAGAACTACAAGAACGACGTCTGCTTCATCTCCGCGCACGATCCGGAGACCGGGGAGCAGGCATGGCGCACGTCGACCGTCGCGCGCCCCGGCGAGCCGGGCGGCGACACGTGGGGCGACCTGCCGCTGACCTTCCGCGCCGGCGCCGATTCGTGGATTCCGGGCAGCTACGACCCGGAGACCAACCTGACCTACTGGTCGACCTCCCAGGCCAAGCCGTGGGCGCGGGTGTCGCGCAAGACGGACGGCGACGCGCTGTACACGAACAGCGTGCTGGCGCTGGATCCGGCGACCGGCGAGCTGGCGTGGTACTTCCAGTTCGTGCCGGGAGAGACCCACGACCTCGACGACGTGTTCGAGAGCGTGCTCATCGACCACCGCGGCCGGAAGTCGCTGTTCAAGATGGGCAAGCACGGCATCCTGTGGGAGCTCGACCGGGTGACCGGCGCGTTCGTGGCCGCGCACGACCTCGGCTACCAGAACGTCCTCGACGTCGACCCGCGGACCGGCGAGGTGACCTACCGGCCGGGGATGATCCCGGTGGCCGGCGTCGAGCTGGACTTCTGTCCCGACTTCGGCGGCGTCCGCAACTGGCGCGCGAGCGCCTACCATCCGCGGACCCGGGCGCTCTACATACCGATCCACCCGACCTGCGTGCGGGGCATGTTCACCGAGCTGGAGCAGGTCGAGGGGAACGACTACTACGCCGACCGCGGCTGGTTCTCGCGCGGGAGCCGGGTGCACCCGGCCAGCGGGGAGCACGCCGGCCACCTCGTCGCGATGGACATCGACACCGGCGAAATCGTCTGGCGCCATTCGACGGCCACGCGGCCCGGCGCCGCGGCCCTGACCACGGCCGGCGGCCTGGTCGTGAGCGCCGACACGGATCGGAACCTGTTCGTCCACGACGTCGAGACCGGCGAGGTGCTGTTCCGGACCCGCCTGCCCGGTTCGGTGCAGGGCTTTCCGATCACCTATGCCGTCGGCGGCCGGCAGTACCTGGCCGCGCCGGTCGGCGGCGGCCGGTCGAATGCGATCTACGTGTTCGCGCTGCCGGAGCGCGCCGTGGCCGCCCGGCGGCAGGTTCGGGACGCGGGCTGACGCCGTGCGGATCCGGACCGGTTCGCCGGGCGACCCCGGCCAGGAAAGAGCCGCTGCCGCGGCGCCGCCCCGTTGCGGCGGGACCGGCGTGCGCGAAGGAAGGGAGGCGCAATGCAGGTGACGCGCCGGGCGCCGTGGGGCGTCGGGACGCTGTTCATGGCCGGCGCGCTGCTCCTGGCCGGCGCAATGCGGGTGACGCGCCGGGCGCCGTGGGGCGGTCGTCCTGGAACGCGATCCGGATGCGGGTCCGGGAGGGCGCAATGCGGGTGACGCGCCGGGCGCCGTGGGCCGCGGCGGCGGGCGGCGCCGCCGTCGCCGCGGCGCCGCTCGGATACCGCCTCGGTCTCGTGCCGCTGGGACCGGCGCTGCTGTTGCTCGCCGCCGGCCTGCTCGTCGTCGCGGCCAGCGCGGTGGCCCTCGGCGTGCGGCTGGCGCGCGGGACGGGGCTGGCGGATCGGAGAGCGTGCGCCGCCCTCGCCCTGGCCCTGGTCGCGGGCGTCGTTCCGGTGAGCAGGCTGGTGTCGGCGTGGGGCGCGCCGCCGATCCACGACGTCACGACCGACCTCGAGGACCCGCCCGCGTTCGTCGCGGCGGTCGCCCTCAACACGCCGGGCCGCACCGACCATGCCGGCGCGGCCCTCGCCGAGCAGCAGCGCGCCGCCTATCCCGACCTGCGGCCGGTGCTGCTGCCGGTCGCGCCGGACGCCGCCTTCCGCCGGTCCCTCGCGGCGGTGCGGAGGATGGGGTGGGAACTCCTGGCGACCGATCCGGACGCCTTGCGGATCGAAGCGACCGACCGCTCGTTCTGGTTCGGCTTCGCCGACGACGTCGTGATCCGCATCACGGCCGCCGGCGAGACCGGCAGCCGGGTCGACGTCCGCTCGCTCTCGCGCGTCGGCGTCGGGGATCTGGGCGTCAACGCGCGTCGCGTGCGGGCGTTCGTGGCCGCGCTGGCCGCGGAGTGAAACGGTTGCTGGCAGCGGCTGCGAGCGCCGCCTCGTCCTGGCCGGGAGCGCTGGCCGCGGAAATGAAACGGCCGCGAACCGGCGCTGGCAGCGGCCGCGAGCGCCTCGTCCTGGCCGGGAGCGCTGGCCGCGGAGTGAAACGGCCGCGAGCCGGCCGGCGCCGCACGCGGGGGCGCCGGTCGGCCGCCGCCCGGACGCCGTCTACTGCGCGCCGCCGCCTTCGAGCTCGTCCACGATCACCTGGACGCTGTTCCGCAGACCGGCCGGGGCGGGGGGCCGGTAGCCGTCGTAGCCGGCCGGCATCGTCCACCCCTCGGCGATCTGCCCGACGGTCCGGCCGGCGGCCCGCCCGGCCCGCACCGCGGCCAGGAAGTCGCGGTTGAACGCGGCGTATTCGTGCAGGTCCGCCCACGTCATCTGGGTGCTGTGCCCGGTGATGATGGTCTCGACGCCGGCGATCCCGTCGTGCGCCTTCTGCAGCGTGTCGGCGATGTCGACGCCGCTGCCGCCGTTGTTGGCGTCGAGGAAGGGGAGGTTCTTGCCCGGGAAGATGTCGCCGGAGTGGAGCGTCCGCAGCGCCGGAAAGACGACCCAGGCGTCGCCGCCCGTGTGTCCCCGCCCGAAGTGGTAGAGGTCGACCCGGTCGGCGCCGCGGCCGATGGACATGCGCTCCGAGAACGTCTGCGTCGGCAGTCCGCGCCCCATCGAAGCGGCGAAGACGTTGGCCGGCGGCTCGGTCCGGCCGCTGTAGGCCCGCATCGCCTGCATGTTCGCGCTGGTGACCTCGTGGGTGACGACGTCGACGCTGGCGGGGAAGGCGACGTTGCCGCTCACGTGGTCGTGGTGGCTGTGCGTGTTGACGAGCGTCGTCACCGGGTTGCTGGTGAGCTCGGCGATCTTGTCGAGTATCGGCGGCCCCCAGCCGGGGTTCTTCGAGTCGACCACGACGACCCCGCCGCTGGTGACGAACACCGCCGTGTTGCCGCCGCCGCCCTGCCCGCGCAGGACGTAGAGGTTGTCTTCGATCTGCTCGACCTCGATGACCATCGGCGCGTCCTGCGCGGCGACGATCGCGAGCGAAAGCGCGCCGACGCCGAGCACGACGGCCAGAACGATGCTGCGTTTCATGATGTGCCTCCCCCTTGGTGGGTTCCGCCGGGACGGACCATGCTACCAGAGGGTCCCGGCGGCGGGGGATCGGCTGTGCGCGCCGGCTACAGGTCCGACCAGCGGTACACGGTGAAGCCCTCGCGCCGGAACGAGCGGTCGCCGCCGTAGACGAGCGCGGCGGGCGCCGCCGGGTCGCCGGCCAGCGCGCGCCAGAACCGCAGACCTGCGAAGAAGTCGCCGGCCACGGTCTGTCCCGACTTGACTTCCACCGGCGTCAGCTTCTCTCCGTCGGCGATCACGAAGTCGATCTCGTGACCGGCCGCGTCGCGCCAGAAGTAGAGCGCGGCCTCGTCGCCCCGGTGCAGCCGCGCCTTGAGCAGCTCGGACAGGACGAAGCTCTCGAACACGTTCCCGCGCGCCGCGTGCAGCCGCAGCTCGGCGGGGGACCCGATGCCCAGGAGGTAACAGAGCAGTCCGGTGTCGAGGAAGTACAGCTTCGGCGACTTGACGAGGCGCTTGTTGAAGTTGCGGTGATGCGGCCGGAGCCGCACGACGAGAAAGCTGGCCTCGAGGATCGACAGCCACCGGCGCGCCGTCGTGTGCGTGACGCCGGCGTCGCTCGCGAGGCCGCTGAGGTTGAGAAGCTGACCGTTCCGGCCGGCGCACAGGCGCACGAAGAGACGGAACGCTTCCAGATCGCCGACGTTGACGAGCTCCCGCACGTCACGTTCGACGTAGGTCTGGTGGTAGTCGCGGAGCCAGCGCCGGGCGTCGAGCTTCTTGTCGTGGATCCGGGGGTAGAAGCCGCGGAACAGCGTGTCCGGCAGGTCGGCCTCCGGGACTCGCCGCCGGCGGGGGACCCGCCGGCCCAGGCCGGAGACGTCGACGGCCGGAAGGGACGCCAGCTCGGTGAACGAGAACGGGAGCAGGTGGAGGATGGCGCAGCGGCCGGCCAGCGTCTGGCTGATGGACCTGAGCAGCAGGAAGTTCTGCGAGCCGCTGAGGACGAACCGTCCGGGGCGGTCGTCCCGATCGACGAGGGTCTGCACGTAGGAGAACAGATCGGGCGCCCGTTGCGCTTCGTCGATCACGACGCCGCGGCGGTACTGGTCCAGGAAGCCCCGCGGATCCTCGAGGGCGAACGTGCGCAGGTCGGGATCCTCCAGCGAGGCGTAGTCGTGGCGCGGAAACGCGGTTCGTGCCAGCGTGGTCTTGCCGGACTGCCGCGGGCCGGTCAGGGTGACGACCGGCGCGTCGCGCGCGGCCGCGCGCAGGGCGGAACGGAGGTGCCGGGCGATCACGATGCCTGCTGATTGAACATTCGAAGTTCAAATTACACGACGCGCCGGCTGCTTGCGTCAAGCCCGGCGGGCGTCCGTTCCCCGCACGAGACACTGACCGATTCCAGGGCTGCAAGGCGCCCGGTCGCAGGCTTGCGCCGCCGTCCCCGACCCGCCGTGCGGATCGACACACGTGCCGGCACGTCCCGCGCTGCCAGTCTCCGCGGCGCGCCGCCGTCCCCGATCCGCCGCGCGGATTGACACCCTTCGGACGTTCCCCGGATACTACCGGAGCCGCATTTTGGGCCATGCCCGGACCACGAACGCAGACGCCCGGCCGCGGACGCCTCGCGGCGCTGCTGCGCGGCGCGCTGGCCGTCCTCGCCGCCGCGGCGGTTCCGGCCGCGGCGGCCGAGCCGGGGCCCGGTCCCGCGCCTGCCGCGCGGCAGGAGGCGCAGGCCGGGGGCTGGCAGCGGGCGCTTCTCGACCGCTACTGCGTCGCCTGCCACAACGCCCGGCTGCGCACCGCGGATCTGGCCCTCGACACGCGGGACGTGACCCGCATCGCCGACGCGCCGGCCGTCTGGGAGACGGTGGTCCGCAAGCTGCGCGCCGGCGCGATGCCGCCGCCGCCGCGCCCGCGGCCGGACGCGGCGGCCTACGGCCGGTTCGTCGCCTGGCTGGAAGCCGAGCTGGACCGGGCGGCGGCGGCCAGTCCGAACCCGGGACGGACCGAGGCGTTCCACCGGCTCAACCGGACCGAGTACCACCACGCGGTGCGCGACCTCCTCGACCTGGAGATCGACGTCGCGGAGCTGCTGCCCGCCGACGGGGCCAGCTACGGGTTCGACAACGTCGCGGGCGTGCTCGGCGTCTCGCCGACGCTGCTGGAGCGCTACCTCGCCGCCGCGCGCAGGATCAGCCGGGTGGCGGTCGGACGTCCTCCGCCTTCGGCCACCGCCGAGGTGTTCCGGCTCGCGAGCGATCTGCCGCAGGACGCCCGGGTGGCGCGGATGCCGTTCGGCACCCGCGGCGGCGGCGCGTTCCGCCACCTGTTTCCGGCGGACGCCGACTACGCCTTCCGCATCCGCCTGGCCCGCGACGCCGGCGACGCGCTGGCCGTCTTCGACGCGCCGCACACGCTCGAGGTGAGCCTGGACGGCACGCTGGTGCGGACGTTCACGGCCGGCGGGCCGCCGCCCGCGGACGCCCCGCGCGACAGCGGCGCCTGGCGCGCCTGGCGGGATCGGCAGCGGACCATCGACCGGGACTGGGAGTTCCGCCTGCCGGTCAAGGCCGGTCCCCGCGAGCTGCGGGTGACCTTCGTGCGCCGGACGGCGGCGTATCCCGAGACGTTGCGCCAGCCGTACCTGCGGCCGTACACCAGCATCACCGGCGGCGACACCCGCGTGCAGCCGTACCTGGGGAGCGTCACCGTCACCGGGCCGTTCGCCGCGGGCGGCGGGCCGCCGGCGGACGAGACCCCGAGCCGCCGGCGCATCTTCGTCTGCCGTCCCGCCGGCGCGGCCGACGCGGACGACCGGAGGGCCTGCGCGCGGCGCATCCTCTCGAACCTTGCCCGCCGCGCCTGGCGCCGGCCGGTGACCGACGCGGATCTCGACGTGCTGCTGCGGTTCTTCGACGCGGGGCGCCGGGAGGAGGGCTTCGACGCGGGCATCGAGATGGCGCTGCGCTGGCTGCTCGCCAGCCCGGAGTTCGTGCTGCGGGTCGAACGGGACCCGGCCGGCGCCGCGCCCGGGACCAGCTACGCGGTCAGCGACCTGGAGCTGGCGTCGCGGCTGTCGTTCTTCCTGTGGAGCAGCATCCCGGACGACGAGCTGCTCGACCTCGCCGCCGCCGGCCGGCTGCGCGACCCGGAGGTGCTGGAGCAGCAGGCGCGGCGCATGCTCGCCGACGAGCGCTCGCGGGCGCTGGTCACCAGCTTCGCGAGCCAGTGGCTCCATCTGCGGAACGTGCCGGCCGTCGTGCCGGACGAGGATCGCTTTCCCGACTTCGGCGAGGGGCTGCGGCAGGCGTTGCGGCGCGAGACCGAGCTGTTCGTCGAGAGCGTCTTCCGCGCGGACCGCAGCGTGCTCGACCTGCTGAACGCCGACTACACCTTCGTCAACGAGCGGCTGGCCCGCCACTACGGCATGCCGGGCATTTACGGCAGCCACTTCCGGCGCGTGCCGGTGGCGCACGAGGCGCGGCGGGGGCTGCTGGGCCACGCGAGCATCCTCGCCGTCACCTCGTACCCGAACCGCACGTCGCCGGTGCTGCGCGGCAAGTGGGTGCTGGAGAACCTGCTGGGGACGCCGCCCGCTCTGCCGCCCCCCGACGTGCCGGCGCTCGAGGAGACGACCGCCGGCGGGGAAGCGCTCTCGATGCGCGAGGCGACCGAGCGCCACCGCGCGAACCCGGCCTGCGCGAGCTGCCACCGGCTGATGGATCCGCCGGGATTCGCGCTCGAGCAGTTCGACGCGGTCGGCCGCCTGCGCGCCCGCACCGCCGCCGGCGCCCCGATCGACGCTTCCGGCGAGCTGCCCGACGGCGCCCGTTTCGACGGGGCGGCGGGACTGCGCGCGGCGCTGTTGCGCCGGCCGGAGCGGTTCGTCGGCACGCTGGCCGAGAAGCTGCTGACCTACGCGCTCGGACGCGGCCTGGAGTACTACGACGCGCCGGCGGTCCGCGCCGTCACGCGCGGCGCCGCGGAGGACGGCTACCGGTTCTCGTCCCTCGTCGTCGGGATCGTCAGAAGCATGCCGTTCAGGATGAGGAGAGCGGAATCATGATCATCACCGGGAAGACGCTGCCGCGGCGCACGTTCCTGCGCGGCGCCGGGGCGGCGCTGGCGCTGCCGATGCTGGATGCGATGACCCCGGCGCTGTCCGGCGTCGGGCGGGTGCGCGCGGCCGAGCCGGTGCGCCGGCTCGGGTGGGTGTACCTGCCGAACGGCATGGCGATGGAGTCGTGGACGCCGCCGGCGAAGACCGCGCTGGAGCTGTCGCCCACGCTCGGCCCGCTCGCCCCGTTCCGCGACCGCATGGTGGTGCTCAGCGGGCTGGCCCAGGGGCAGGCCGAGGCGCTCGGCGACGGCAACGGCGAGCATACGCGGGCGACGGCGACCTGGCTGAACGGCGTCCATCCGCGGGAGACCGAGGGCGCCGACGTGCGGGCCGGGATGACCGCCGACCAGATCGCCGCGGCGCAGCTCGGCCGGACGACGCCGCTGCCGTCGCTGGAGCTGGCCGTCGACCGCGACTTCCTGGTCGGCAACTGCGAGAACGGCTACAGCTGCATCTACATGAACACCATCGCGTGGCGCGATCCGACGACGCCGCTGCCGATGGAGAACAACCCGCGGGTGGTGTTCGAGCGCCTCTTCGGCGCGGGCGGATCGACGGCCGAGCGGCAGGCGCAGTTCCGCAAGGACCGGAGCATCCTCGACGCCGTCGCCGCCGACCTCGCGCGGCTGCGGCGGGAGGTCGGGGCCGGCGACCGGGCGCGGGTGACGCAATACCTGGACGCGGTGCGCGCCATCGAGCGGCGCATCCGGATCTCCGAGCAGAGCGACACCGAGCTGCCGGACCTTGCCCGTCCGGTCGGCGTTCCCGAAGCCTACGCCGAACACGTCGGGCTGCTGTTCGACCTGACGGCGCTGGCCTGGCAGGCCGACGTCACCCGCGTCTTCACCTTCATGCTGGGCCGCGAGCTGAACGGCCGCGCCTACCCGGAGATCGGCATTCCGGAGTCGCACCACGGGATCTCCCACCATCGCTACGACCCGCTGAAGCTGGCGCAACTCGCGCAGATCAACACCTACCACGTCACGCTCTTCCGCCGCTTCCTGGAGACGCTGGCCGAAACGCCGGACGGCGACGGCTCGCTGCTCGACCACGCGCTGCTGCTGTACGGGGCGTCGCTGAGCGACAGCAACAAGCACCTGCACTACGACCTGCCGCTGCTGCTGGTCGGCGGCGGCGGCGGGCAGTTGCGGGGCGGGCGCCACCTCCGGTATCCGCGGGACACGCCGATGACGAACCTGCTCGTCAGCCAGCTCGACAAGGCGGGGGTGCGGCTCGACGACGGGCTCGGCGACAGCACCGGGCGCCTGCGCGGGCTGGCGCCGCTCGCGGACGTGTAGCCGGGCGGCGCATGATGAAGAGCCGTTCGGAAACGGCGTTTCGTGCCGTGGCGCGGCGCATCGTCGGCGCCGTCGTCGGGATGCTCGCCGCCGGCGGCGCGGCCATGGCGCAACCGGCCGACGACGCGACGCCGCTGCACCGGGCCGCCCACGAGGGAGACGCGGCGGCGGTGCGGCGCCTGCTGGACGCCGGGGGAGAGGCTGACGCGGCGACCCGCCTCGGGGTGACCCCGCTGGCCCTGGCCTGCGCCGGGGGCCATCCGGCGGCGGTGGAGGCGCTGCTGGCGGCCGGGGCGGATCCGAACCGGGCGTCGCCGTTCGGCGAGACCCCGCTGATGGCCGCCGCGAGAACCGGCGTCGTCGACAGTGTGACCGCCCTGCTCCGGCACGGCGCCGGGGAGGGGGTGGACGCGCGGGAAGGATGGCGCGGGCAGACCGCGCTGATGTGGGCGGCGGCCGAGGGCCACGCGGAGGTGGTCGCGCCGCTGGCGGCGGCGGGCGCCGACGTCGACGCCCGTTCCGACGCCGGGTTCACGCCGCTGGCGTTCGCGGTGCGCGCCGGTCACGGCGCCGCCGTCGCGGCGCTGCTCGCGGCCGGGGCCGACGTGAACCTCGCCCTGCCGGACGGCACCGGCCCGCTGCATCTGGCGGTCGTCAACGCGCGCTACGACATGGCGGCGCGGCTGCTGGAGCACGGGGCCGATCCGGGCGCTTCCGGGCCGGGCTGGACGCCGCTGCACCAGCTCGTCTGGACCCGCCGCCCGAACCGGCACTACAACAACCCGGCCGCGTTTCCGACCGGGACCGTGACCGACCTGGAGCTGGCCCGCGCGCTGGTCGCCCGCGGCGCCGACGTCAACGCCCGCCAGACGGCCGAGCCGCGCGACGGCTACCGGAACGCGCTCAACCGCCGGGGCGCCACGCCGTTCCTGCTCGCCGCCAAGGCGGTCGACCTGGAGATGATGCGCCTGCTGCTGGCGCTGGGCGCCGACCCGCTGCTGGCGAACGAGGACGGCACCACCGCGCTGCTCGTCGCCGCCGGCGTCGGCATCTGGTCGGCGAGCGAGAGCCCGGGCAGCGCCGGCGAGGCGCTGGAGGCGGTGAAGCTGCTGCTCGAGCTCGGCGCTTCGGCCGCCACCGTCGACGACAACGGCGACGCGGCCCTCCACGGCGCCGTCATGCGCGGCTCGCGGGAGCTGGTGCTCCATCTGCTGGAGCAGGGCGCGGCGCTGAATCCGGTCAACGAGCGGGGCTGGACGCCCCTGACCATCGCCCAGGGGATCTTCTACGCCAACCTCGGCCGCCGCTGGCCGGACATGGAAGCGCTGCTGCTCGGCCTCGGCGCCACGTCGCCCACCGCTCCCGAGCCCCCGCGGTAGACGCGATCGCCCGCCGTACGCGGCGGCGCGTCACGGAACGCGGCCTGCCACTTGGCCGGTCCGGCGCTGGGCGTGACGCGATCGCCCGCGGCGCGTCACGGCGTCGGTTTTTCCACGTTCGGGCAGCTTCCGGTTCGATTCCGCCACGGCCTTCGAAGGCGACCCGCCGGCCCGCAATCCGGGACTCGCAGGACTGACGGTGCGCCGTGCGATTAATCGCGCGGACCGCGGCGCGGCGTCATCCCCGCCGCGCCCGGAGCGGGACACGCCTTCGGAACCCTGCTACCATCCGCCGGAAGCCGCCATGTCACAAATCACACACGAGCGGGTTCGCCGGCTGATCGGCAGGTCGATTCGTCTGGCGTGGCGATCCCTGCAGGTCGCCGCCGGAGTGGCGCTCGTCGTCGTCCCCTTCGGGTACGCGGTCACCGGCGCGCACAACGACGTGCTGCTGGCCGCCGGATGCGGCATCGCGGTCGGCGTCGGACTCGGCCTGCGCATGCGCGAGCGCATCGGACGTTCGGCCGGGATCCTCGTCGGCGCGGTCGCCGGGATGGCCGCCGCCCTGCTCGCCGGACTCGTGCCGGGCAACGGCGTGCTGTGGCTCGTGCCCCCGCTGGTGGCGCTCGTCGTCGGCCTCGTCGACGGGCTCGGAACCTCCCGCCTGCGCGGCTACCGGGACGCCGCGGTCGAGACGCTGACGACGGCGAGCCTGATCAGCGCCGGCCTGCTGGCCGCGCTGGGGATCTGGGGAACGCTGTCGTGCTTCCTGGTCGCACCGCCGACGGCGCTCATCGCGGGCGCCTTCACCGCCAATCCCGCGGGGCGCTTCGCGCGGCCGCCGGCGGCGCTGGTGCTGGGGGTCGTGGCCGTCCTGGCGATCGCGGTCGACGGCGTCGTGCACGAAGGGCTGCGCGGCGGCCGGCTGCTTGCCGACGCGGTCCGCTACGCGGTGGCGAGCGTGGGGATGGCCGTGATCGTCATCCCCGTCGCGGTGTTCCTGGCCGCCCGCGGCGCCGCGGTCTGGATGCAGCCGCGGCTGCGGGTCTACCGGCAGCTCGCCGAGTACCTGCGCGTGATGTGGATCCCCATCGGCGGTTTCGCGATCGGGTATCTCGCGATCATGATCGTGTTCGCGGGATTCAGCGGCATGCTGGCGCGCTTCCGTCCCGGCGCGTTCGCGGGCGCCGGGGACGCCGGCATCGGCGATTGGATCGCGTTCGCGTTCTTCCGGGCGCTGGCCCAGGACTATCCCGGCATCACGCCCGTCTCGCCCGGCGCGTGGCTGCTGGTCGGCGTGCAGGTGATCCTGGCGGTGGGGTGGGCGCTGGTGGTGTTCGCGGCCGTGATGTCGTCGGTTCAACCGCGTCTCGAACGGATCGCCCGGCGGGCCCTGCGGCAGACCGGGGAATGACGTCCGCCGCCGCCGGCTCCCGGCCTGCGCCAGCCGGCCGTCGCGCCTCGAAACCCGCAAGCCCGGCTACGCGCCAGGCGTCTGCCGGGTCCCAGCCGGCCGTCGCGCCAGGTCGGCGTCGCGCGCGGTCGGGGAACAACGTCCGCCGCCGGCTTCCGGCCTGCTTCCTCCCGATCGTTTCCCGGCGCATCTTCGCGTCCGCCGGGGAACGGCGTCCGCGGCGTACGACGGTTTTCGTATTGACAGGCATACGAAATATTTCGTAACGTTTCGTTTTACGAACTGCTTCGTAGGCCGGAAGCATGACCGCCAGCCGCCGTTCGCCGACCGACACCGAGCTCGCCATCCTGCGGGTTCTCTGGGCGCACGGGCCCAGCACGGTTCGCGAGGTCGCGGAGGAAATGGGGCGGGAGGGCGCGTACACGACCGTGCTGAAGCTGCTCCAGATCATGACCGGCAAGGGGCTGGTGCGCCGGGACGAATCCGCGCGCACGCACGTGTACCGCGCGGCGCGTTCCGAGCGGGCGACGCAGCGGCAGCTCGTCCGGGAGCTGGCCGACCGCGCCTTCGGGGGATCCGCGGCCAGACTCGTGATGCAGGCGCTGGCTGCGAAGAAGGCGTCGCCCGAGGAGCTCGCCGCGATCCGCGAGCTGCTGGCGGAACGGAAAGGAAAGCGGGAGGGAGCGTGATGAGAGACTGGATCGAGATCACCGGCTGGACGCTGCTGCACTTCGTGTGGCAGGGAGCGCTCCTCGGCCTGGCCGTCGCCGGCGCGCTGTGGCTGTGCCGGCGCCGGTCGGCCCGCGCGCGCTACGCCGTCGCCTCCGGCGGCCTGGTGACGCTGCTCGCCGTCCCCGTGGTGACGGCGGCGGTCCTCTGGCAGGCGGCGCGTACGGTCGAGCCGCGCGGGCGCGGGGACCGCGCCGCGGCCCGCCCGCCGGAGGACGGCGCGGCGGGCGGCTACGCGCTCGCCGCCCGCGACGCGGTCCAGGCGCGCCTCGCCTCGGCGCTGCCGACGGTCGTGGCCGTGTGGTTCGCCGGCGTCTCCTTGCTGCTGGTGCGGACCGGCGGCGGACTCTGGCGGGTGCGCCGGCTCCACGCGGCCGGACTGGCCGCCCCGGCCTCGCGCTGGCAGGAAGCGGCGGCGCGGCTGGCGTCCCGCCTCGGCCTCGCGCACGCCGTGCGGGTCGTGGAGTCGCGTCTGGTCGATACGCCGGCCGTCGTCGGATGGCTGCGGCCGATCATCCTGCTGCCGGCCGCCGCGCTCGCCAACCTCACGCCGGCGCAGGTCGAGGCGATCCTGGCGCACGAGCTGGCTCACGTCCGCCGGCACGATGGTCTCGTCAACCTGCTGCAGTCGCTGGGGGAGACCTTTCTTTTCTACCACCCGGCCGTCTGGTGGGTGTCGGGCCGAATCCGGATCGAGCGCGAGCACTGCTGCGACGACGTCGCCCTGACCGTCAACGGGGACCGCGTCGGCTATGCCGCGGCCCTCGCCGCCCTGGAGGAGTGGCGCGGGCGCGAGGCGGCGCTGGCGCCCGGCGCGGCCGGCGGCCCGCTCGGCGGACGGGTGGAGCGGATCCTGGGCCGGCCCGCGGCCGGCCGGGCGCGCTCCCGGAAACGGGCCGCGGCCTGGGCCGCGGCGCTGTTGCTGGGCGCCGGGGTCGGCGCGGCGGCGTGGCCCTGGCTCGGCGCGAGCCGTTCGACGCTGGCGGCCGGGGCGGTTCCGGAGCAGGGCGCGCAGGCTCCTCGTGCGGCGGCCGAGGCCGGCCGGCAGGTGTCGGAGACGGAGCATTTCGAGATCCGCTACGGCGCCGCGCTGGCCGGCGACCTCGACCGCATCGAGGCGGCGGCGGAGCGTGCGTACCGGCGCGTGAGCGAGCGCCTGGGGGACGACCTGCCGTTCAAGGCGCCGCTGATCCTCTTCGCCACGCGCGAGGAGTTCGAACGGCAGGACGTCGCGCCCGGGGCGGACCTTGCCGGGATCCGCTCGTTCTCGGAGCCGGCCGGCAACCGGATCGTGGTGCTCGTCGAAGAGTGGGGGGACGACCTCGTCGCGCGCATCGCCCACGAGTTGACGCACGTCTTCGCCTTCGAGGCCGTTCCGCGCCCGGGCCGCGGCGGCGGTGTCCCCCTCTGGATCGACGAAGGACTCGCCGACCACGTGGCGGGGGTGTGGCCGGAGACCGACGAGGACAGCCTGCGCAGCCTGGTGGCGTCCGGCGGCGTCCCGGCGCTGTCCGCCGTCGAGGGCCGCGCCGGCTTCGAGGACGCGCGCCTCGCGTACGCGCTCGGGCACGCCGCGTTCGACTTCGTCGCAGCCGAATGGGGACAGGCGGCGGTCGGCGCGTTCCTGCGCGCGTTGGGGCCGGGCGAACCGGAAGCGAATCCCTACCGGGACGCGCTCGGGCTGTCGCCGGCCGAGTTCGACGCCGCGTTCGCCGACTATCTGCGGGCGCGGTTCGCGCCGGACCGGGACGCAACGGGCCGATAGGGGCCGCGGGCCGGATCAGATGATGTGGCCGGTCCAGCGCCCGGCGAGGACGACGCCGGCCCAGAGCAGCAGCGACGCGCCCCCGGCGACCCGGGCCGCGGTCGGCGTCTGCCGGGCCGTGTCCCACGCCGCGATGCCGCGGTACGTCCAGAACTGGAACACGCCCATGTTCAGGCACGCCAGCGGCAGCAGCAGGAACTTGATCTGGAAGGCCGGGTTCTCGACGTACGCGGGCGCGCGCGTCACGAACATGCCGAAGCCGGTGAGCGTCGCGACGACGAACGCCGCCCACGTCCAGGGCACCAGCTTGCGGGTCACCTGGCTCACCGGGTAGCGCAGCGCCGCGAGGCCGAGCAGCCGCAGATCGACCGTCAGGATCGAGCCGACCACCAGGGCGATCGCGATCACGTGGATCGACTCCAGCAGCGGGAACCACCACGTGAAGCCGATGTGCTGGGAGAGCGGGTGGTCCTGCAGCCACTGCCAGATCGACGGGTACGCCGCCAGGGAGTCCCAACTGAACGGCACTTCGAACGGATCGGTGATGTACTCGGAGTACGCGATCCAGCGCCCGCCGAGCATGACGCCGATCCAGAGCGCCAGCGACACCGCCGCGATGACCCGCGCCGCCAGCAGCCGCTCGGCCGACTGCTCCCAGTAGCCGTGCTGCCGCCGGTTCATCCAGTAGACGACGAACGCCAGCGCGGCCGCCGCCAGCAGCAGCGAGAACTTGAAGGTGGCGACCGGGTTGTAGAAGTAGCGCAACGGCCGCGCCACGACGAAGATCGACCCGGTGACGGCGTTGACCGCCAGGGCGTACCAGGTCCAGGGCAGCAGCCGCCGGATCATCTCGCTGACGTTCTGGCCCGGCAGCGCGAGACCCAGGAACTTCAGGTTCACCATCAGGATGGACCCGGCGACGGCCGAGATCCCGAGGATGTGGAACGACTGGGCGATCGGCGGCAGCCCCGGCACGTTGCCGAGCAGGTACACCGCCAGCTCGCGGGCCTGACTCTCCGCGAGCGCCTGCGCCAGGAAGTCGCGCATGGGATCCGTCTTTACTTCGGCGCCGGAACCAACCGCCGGCTGCGCCACCCTATACTACTAGCCGGAGCCTCGACGCGCCGAAGAACAAGTTCAAACGTGGAGTGTCCGATGCGCACGCAGATTCTCGTGCTGGCGGTGGCCGGCGTCCTGGCCGCCGGCTGCGGCGGCGAGCAGCCGCGGCCCGCGGCCGTCATCCCGGAGGCGGAACCGCCGGCCGCGCCGCCCGCGGCGGCCGGTCTGCCCGACGTGATCGTCGCCGAGCGCGGCGGGTTCGTTCCGGAAGGGGTGGAGTACGACATGACGAACGGCCGGCTGCTGGCCGGATCGCTCGCCGAGGGATCGGTCTTCCGGATCCATCCCGACGGCCGGGTGGAGGCGTTCGTCGAGGACGAGGAGCTCGTCTCGTCCGTCGGCATCGAGGCGGACGAGCCGCGGAACCGGCTGCTGGTGGCCAACGCCGACCGTTCCGTCTTCGAGAGCGGGGGAGTCGGCCAGGCGCAGTTGGGGATCTACGACCTCACGACCGGCGAGCGGATCGCGATGATCGATCTGGCCGCGACCGTCGACGACGGCGACGACGCGGCGCACTTCGCCAACGACGTCGCGGTGACCGACGACGGCGCGGCGTACGTCACCGACACGCGGATGAACGTCGTCTACCGCGTCGGCGCCGACCAGTCCGCCGGCGTGTTCCACCGCTTCGACGACGGCGGGCCCGGGCCCAACGGCATCGTCCATCATCCTGGCGGCTACCTTCTGGTGGCGCGCGGCGCGGCGCTCTGGAAGGTGCCGCTCGACGATCCGGGCGCCGCGGCGGAGGTCATGCTGCCCGAGGAGGTGCCGGGGCAGGACGGGATGGTCTGGTCGGCCGGCCGCCTCGCCGTCGTCAGCAACTCGGCGAACCGGGTGGTGGCGCTGACGAGCGACGACGACTGGGCCAGCGCCCTCGTCGCCGGGGTGGCGAGCTACGAAGAGCAGGCGACGACGGCGGCCGTGGTCGGCGACGACGTCTACGTCGTCCACCCGCACTTCGCCGACGACGATCCGCCGAGCTTCGAGCGCGTCGTGTTCGAGTAGGAAATCCGCGCGCCGGGAGCGCCGGCGCGCAAGGCCGCACGCGCGCCGGCGAATTCGTCGCGTGCGATCGAGCCGCGGCCCGTGCCACAGCGGCGCGCAAGGCCGCACGCGCGCCGGCGAATTCGTCGCGTGCAATCGAGCCGCGCCCGTGCCACAATGGCGGTATGACTCATCCATCCCCGTTCGTGGACACGGCGGCGCGCGCCGATCCTCCCGCCCCCGCGCCTGCCGGCGATGCGCCGGATCTGCCGGGCTGCGAATCGTTTCCGCTGAGCGTCGACGAGATCGAGAGCTACGACGAGCGCATCGAGTACTGGGATGCGCGCATCGGGAAGGCGTGGCGGGTCCGCGACGTCTCTTCCTGGCACGAGCATCCGGGGCAGCGGCTGGCCATGCTGACGGCCCGGATGGCGTCGGTGCGCGGGGCGGTCAGCGAGTGCTTCGGCTCGACGAGCCTGGCGCGTCTGGACGCGGCGGGCCGCCCGCGCCAGATCCTGCAGGCCGACAACGTCGTGTACCTGCGTCCGGCGCAGTGGAAGACGCGGGGACGCGTGAACGTCGACACGGGTCCGCTGCCGGACGTGGTGCTGGAGGTGGACCACACGACGGACGTGCGCCGCTGGAAGCTGGGCAAGTACCAGGAGTGGGGGTTTCCGGAGATCTGGGTGCTGGTGCCGCGGAAGAGGTCGGTCCGTGCGCCCGGACTCGCCATCCACGCGCGCGACGCCGGCGGCGGATACCGGCAGGCTTCCGGGAGCGTGGCGTTTCCGGGCTGGACCGCCGCGGAGATCCACCGCGCGCTGACCGAGGAGCCGCTGTCGGCGGCGACGTGGGAGGCGGTGGAGCGCGTGGGGCGGGCGCTGGGGGAGATCGACGGCACGAGGCCCGAAGACGATCCGCTGACTCGTTCCCTGCATGCGGGAGCCGAGGCGCGGGCGCGTGCGGAGGCCGTCGTCGCGGCGTTGCGGGCGCGCGGCATCGACGTCCCCGCGGACGTTGCGGGCGACGCGGACCTGCTGGCCGGGCGCTCCATCGAAACGGCGATGGCCGAAGCGGTGGCGTGCTCCGACTTCGCCGACTTCCGGCGGCGCATCCGCGGGGCGTCTCGATAGCGTCGCGAGGCGGCGGCTCGCGCACGCGGGTTCACGTCGGGTCGGATACGGACGGAGAGGGACGCGGCGCGGGACGGCGGCCGGTGACGCTTCCGCGGTTGGATCGATACGGACGGGGAGGGACGTCATGAAACGCGTTTCGGTGCTCGGCGCACTCGTCGTCGCCGGCGGACTCTCGACGGCGGTCAGCTCGCAGCAGCAACTGTCGCAGGCGGCGCTCGACGCCACGGTCATCGAGCAGGTCAGGGACAACCTGTACGTCATCACCGGCTCGAGTCCGCTCGACCGGTCCGCGTTCAGCGGCGGCAACACCGGCGTCCACGTCGGCGAGGAAGGGATCACGCTGGTCGACACCAAGCTGCCCGGCTGGGGGCAGGCGCTGATGGATCGCATCCGCACGGTGAGCGACAAGCCGGTGACGACGATCATCAACACGCACACCCACGGCGACCACGTCGGGAGCAACGCGTTCTTCCCGGAGTCGGTCCGGATCGTCGTCCACGAGAACACGGAAGCGAACATGGCCCGGCTCGGCATGTTCACGGGCGCCACCGCGCACGGGATGCCGGACACGACCTATCAGGACCGCCTGACGCTCGGGTCCGGGGAGGACCGGATCGAGCTGTACCACTTCGGAGCCGGCCACACCAGCGGCGACACGTTCATCCTGTACCCCGGCCTGCGGGTGCTGCAGATGGGCGACATGTTCCCGTGGCGGGACGCGCCGTTCCTCGACCGGAACAACGGCGGCAGCGGAGTGGCGTTCCCCGAAACCCTGCAGAAGCTGATCGACAACGTCGACGGGTTCGACACCGTCATCCCCGGCCACGTCCCGGTGACGACGCCGGAGTCGCTCCAGGAGTATCAGCGGTTCACCGCCGATCTGCTCGCCGCGGTGCGCGCGGCCGTCGAAGCGGGGCAGAGCGCGGAGGAAGCCGCTGCCGCAATCGACCTGACGGAGCGGTACGCGGGCTACCGGACCGAACGGATGGCCGCGGCCGTCGCGGCGATCTACGAAGAGCTGGGGCAGTAGCGTTCGTCAATCGGGTGGCGCCGGCAGGGCGAACGCGACGTACTCCGAGCCGGACGGCGGTCCCATGCGGCCGCCGCCGGCGGCGATCGCCACGTACTGCCGGCCGTCCACGGCGTAGACGGCGGGGGTCGAGAAACCGGCGGCAGGCAGGTCGGCCTCCCACAGCACGCCGCCGTCCCGCGTGTCGAAGGCCCGGAACTTCCGGTCCGGCGTCGCCGCGATGAAGATCAGCCCGGAGGCGGTCACCACCGGCCCCCCGTAGCTCTCCGCGCCGAGTCCCTCGCCCGCGGTCCGCGGATAGTCCCCGAACGGCACCTGCCAGTCGAACGCGCCGGTGGCCAGATCGACCGGACGTCAGCGTGCCCCACGGCGGACTGTTGCCGGGGAGGCCGTCCTGGTCGCGGAGCCACGTGTAGCCGCCGAACGCGTAGTCCACCGCGGTCGACGGCGGCAGGTCCTCTTCCGTCTCCGGGTTCCGGACGTAGCGGATCGCGGCGCGGATCTCGATTTCGTCCAGGTGGGCGAAACCGGTCATCCGTCCCCGTCCGTTGCGCACGACGTCGTCGATCTCCGCCGCGGTCAACCGGTCGCCGACGTCGATCAGGTCGGGGCCGACCGCGTTGCCGGCGCGGTCCGCGCCGTGGCACGCGCCGCAGTGCTCGGCGTAGACCGCGCGCGCTGAAGCCGGCCGGGATTTCGTACAGCCGCAGGATGGCGCCGATCTCCGACGAGTTCACGATCAGCCGGCCGGTCGCCGGATCGAACGCCGAGCCGCCCCATTCGGCGCCGCCGTCGTAGCCGGGATACATCAGCGTCCCCTGCAGGCTCGGCGGCGCCCAGGGCCGCCGATCGAGGCGGTCGTGGATCGCGCGCACGAAGTCGATCGCCTCGGGGCTGCGCGTGGTCATCTCGAAACGCTGCCGCGTCAGGGCGATCGACGACTCCGGCTGCCGCGTCACCACCACCTCGCCCGGCAGGGCGCTCGGGTGCGCGGTCACCTCCCCGACGTCGAACAGCGGCTCGCCCGTCTCCCGGTCGAAGACGAACAGGTGGCCCGACTTGGTGGTGACCGCCACGGCGTCGATCGTGTCGCCGCCGCGGTCGAACCGCACCAGGGTCGGCGGCGACGGCAGGTCGCGGTCCCAGACGTCGTGCCGCACCGTCTGGAAATGCCACCGCAGCTCGCCGGTCCGCACGTCGATGGCGAGCAGGCTGTTGGCGTACAGGTTGTCGCCGACCCGCGAGGCGCCGTAGAAGTCGGGTGTCGCCGACCCGGTCGGCGCGAACAGCAGTCCCCGCTCGGCGTCGAGCGCCATGCCGGTCCAGGTGTTGGCGCCGCCCGCCACCTCCAGCGCGCCGTCCGCCCAGGTCTCCGCGCCCGGCTCGCCGGGGCGCGGCACGTTGTGGTGGCGCCAGACCAGCGATCCGTCGAGTGCGCTGTAGGCCGAGATGGCGCCGGGCAGCGCGTCGGCGCCCTCGCTGGTCGAGAAGCCCAGCACGATCAGATCCTCGAAGACGATGCCGGGAACCGTCACCCGCAACGGGCCGGCGGCGTCCGGCGGCGCCAGGTCGAGCACGCCGCCGTCGCCGAAGTCGACCACCGGCAGGCCCGCCGCCGGGTCGAGCGCGACCAGGTGGTTGTCGGCGGTGTAGAAGAGACGCGCCGCCGTGCCGCCGTCCGTCTCCCGCTCCCACCACATCAGGCCGCGTTGCGGCGCGCCGTCGAGGCCCGGGTCGTAGCGCCACAGCTCCGCGCCGGTGGCGGCGTCGAGGGCGAATGCGACGAGCCGCGGCGACAGGCCGTACAGCACCCCGTCGACGACGAGCGGGCTGGTGTACATGGTGGAGTTGCCCCGCCGCAACGCGCCGGAGTCGTAGGTCCAGGCGACTTCGAGGCCGGCGACGTTCCCGCGCGTGATCTGCTCCAGCGGCGAGTAGTGCCGGCGGCCGGCGTCGCCGAGATAGACGGACCAGTCGCGGTTCTGGGCCTCGGACGCCGACCCGGGCAGCGCGAGCAGAACCAGCAGGACGGCGGACTTGCAGGTTGCGGGTCGCATTCCGCCAATATGTCGTACCCGAAACGTCGCGCGCAACCGTCCCGCGGCCGCGCCGCGGAGCTGACGAAGTGGCTCGCCGAGCTCACGGCCAGCGCCACGGCCACGGCGGGAGTGACGGAGTAGCGGTCTCGCCGCGCCAACCCGCGTGCCACCCGCTCGCGACGACCATGCCGAGGTATGCGAGCATCTGCGCCGCGAACGTGGCGAGGATTACGACGTAGCCCGCGACGGCCACGAGGATCACGGCAAGGATCAAGGCGCCGAAGAAGGCGAGGACGATTCCCACCGCCCCACGATAGCATGCTGCGCACCGCGATCGAGATCGGTTCCCGTGTCGGCGGCGCGAAGCGGTCGTTCGGGTCCTCGTCGACGTAGACGGCTTCGTCGACCGCGACGCGGCCGCGCCGCGCGGCGCGAAGCGGTCGTTCGGGGCGCGGTGCTATTCTGAGCGGCGCGCAAACGTTGCGCAGCGGATCGGACCACGGCGGGCGATCGCGCCGGAAGGCGATCCGCCGCCGGGAGCCGAGCGCCGTCAGACACTTGATACACATGCATGCACACATGATCTGCGCCGTACGGTCGATCGCCGCCTGTGCCATGCTGGCCGGCGTGACGGCCGGATGCGGCCCTGAGGCCGCGGTGGACGCCGGTCCCGGCGTGACGCGGGATCTGGCCGCGCGCCGGGCGGCCGCGATCTTCAACGTCCACTACGACCTGCGGCTGGTGATTCCCGCGGCGCGCGCGGAACCGGTGGCCGGCAGCGTGACCACGTCGTTCACCCTGGCCGAGGCGGGTCCGGTGGTCTTCGACTTCGCGCAGCCGGCCGGGCACGTGCACGCGGTCCGGGTCGGCGGCGAAGCGGTCGACTTCCGGGTCCGTGACGAGCACGTCGTCGTGCCGGCGGCGGCGATCGCCCCGGGACACAACGTCGTCGACGTCGAGTTCACGGCGGGGGACGGATCGCTCAACCGGCAGGACGACTTCCTCTACACGCTGTTCGTGCCGGACCGGGCGCGCGTCGCCTTTCCGCTCTTCGACCAGCCGAACCTGAAGGCGCGGTTCCGGCTGCGGCTCGATCTGCCGTCCGGGTGGCGCGCGGTGTCCAACGGCCCGCTCGCGGCGCACGAGGCGCGGGGCGATCGGGCGCGGTTCGTCTTTGCGGAGACCGCCCCGATCAGCAGCTATCTGTTCGCCTTCGCGGCGGGCGAGTTCCAGGTGGAGGAGGCCGAGCGCGACGGGCGGCGGATGGCGATGTACCACCGCGAGACGGACCGCGGGCGGGTGGAGCGCAACGCCGGCGCCGTCTTCGATCTGCACGCGGCGGCCCTGGCGTGGCTGGAGGAATACACCGGCATTCCGTATCCGTTCGAAAAGTTCGACTTCGTGCTCGTGCCCGCCTTCCAGTACGGCGGGATGGAGCACCCGGGCGCGATCTTCTACCGCGCCGGCGCGCTGCTGCTCGACGAGAGCGCCACCCAGAACGCGCACCTCGGCCGGGCCAGCCTGATCGCGCACGAGACCGCCCACCAGTGGTTCGGCGACCTCGTCACCATGACGTGGTTCGACGACGTCTGGATGAAGGAGACGTTCGCCAACTTCCTGGCCGCGAAGATCGTCAACCCGGCGTTCCCCGGCGTCGACCACGACCTGCGGTTCCTGCTCGCGCACCATCCGGCGGCGTACGGCGTCGACCGCACCGCCGGCGCCAACCCGATCCGGCAGCCGCTCGACAACCTGAACGAGGCGGGGACGCTCTACGGGGCCGTCATCTACCAGAAGGCGCCGATCGTCTTCGCCCACCTGGAACGGCTGATCGGGGAAGAGACGCTGCGCGGCGGCCTGCGCGAGTACCTGGCGGCGCACGCCTACGCGAACGCAGGCTGGCCGGACCTGATCGCGATCCTCGACGGCCGGACGGCCGAGGACCTCGCGGCCTGGAGCCGGACGTGGGTGGAGGAGAGCGGCCGGCCGCGGGTCGAGGTGGCGCTGGAGACCGACGGAGACGCGATCGCCCGCCTCGCGGTGCGACAGTCCGATCCGGCGGGCGCCGGGCGGCTCTGGAATCAGCGTCTGGACGTGGTGCTGGGGTATGCCGGCGGCGCCGCGGAGACGCTGCCGGTCCACCTGCGGGCGGCGGAGGCGGTGGTTCCGGAGGCGGCCGGCCGCCCCGCGCCCGACTACGTGCTCGCCGCCGGCGGCGGTCTCGGCTACGGGTTGATGGCGCTCGACCCGCGCACCCGGGACCACCTGCTGGAAGCGCTGCCGGACATCGGCGACGCCCTGACGCGGGCCGTCGGCTGGGTGTCGCTCTGGGACGCGCTGCTCGAAGGCGAGGTCGATCCGGAGGCGCTGATCGACCTGGCGCGGCGCGCGCTCGCGGCGGAGACGGACGAGCAGAACGTCTCGCGCATCCTCGGCTACCTCACGTCCGCCTGGTGGCGCCACCTGACGCCGGCGCGCCGCGCGGCGCTGGCGCCGGACGTCGAGGCGCTGCTGTGGCGCGGGACCGCGGCGGCCGGGAGTCGGAGCCTGGCCGCCGCGTGGTTCGGAGCGTACCGCGACGTCGCGCTGTCGGCGGCGGCGACGCGCCGCCTCGAGCGCATCTGGCGGGGCGAGGAGGAAGTGCCCGGCGTGCCGCTCGCCGAGCGGGACTTCACGGCCATCGCCCGGGGGCTCGCGGTCCGCGGCGTGCCGGGCGGCGCGGAAATCCTGGCCGCGCAGCGCGACCGGATCGACAACCCGGACCGCCGCGCGGCGTTCGAGTTCGTCATGCCGGCGCTGTCGGCCGACCGCGCCGTGCGGGACGCGTTCTTCGCCTCCCTGCGCGACCCGGCCAACCGCGCCCGCGAGCCGTGGGTGCTGACCGCCCTCGGCTTCCTGCATCACCCGTTGCGGGCGCGCGCGTCGGAAGCGTACCTCCGGCCCGGCCTCGATCTGCTGGAGGAGATCCAGCGCACCGGCGACGTCTTCTTCCCCGAGCGGTGGCTCCACGCCACGCTCGGCGGGCACCAGACGGCCGCCGCCGCCGCTGCCGTCGAGCAGTACCTGGCCGACCGCCCGGATCTGGCGCCGCGGCTCCGCGCCAAGGCGCTGCAGGCGGCCGACGGGCTGCTGCGCGCGGCGCGGATCGCGGACGGCTACCGCTGACCCGGGCCGATCCGCTCGGCCCCCCCGGTCGGCAAACGGCCTCGCGCCGCCGCTCGCACTGGTTAGCCGTGTGCAGGATGGGTATCAGAGAAGACCGACTGATGACCACGACCGGCCGGCGCTTGTCCGGATGCGGCCGGTGCAGACGCCAGATCTCGCCGCGATTCACTCTGACGGCCATTCCTGGACGTCCATCAGGTCGCTGATTTCCGCCAGCAGCTCGTCGGCTTGCCCGGCGTAGGCGTTCCTGAGCCGTTCGTCGATCTCCCGTCGTTGTCTGGCGCGCAGGTACATCTCGATCGCGGAGCGGATGAAGAACGACCGCCCCCGTTGGCGGGCCTCGGGATCCGCGTCGATACGGCGCAGAAGCTCCGCATCCATCGAGATCCGGACCGGGCGGGCCGACATGCCTGGAATCTACCACATGGGGGGACCGCGGCCGGGACCGCGACGGCGGCAACGACCGCGGCGCCACGCCTCGGCGCGGGCGGCGTCGAACGCTGACCCGGCCGATCCACTCGGTGATCGCCCCGCACGCGGGTACGGGTGGTAGAGTGTGCGGAACATGACCGTGACGGCGAAGACGTGGACGGTCGCCGACTACCACCGGATTGTCGACGCCGGGATTCTGGACGGCCACCCGGTGGAGCTGTTGGATGGAGAAATCGTAGTCACGTCTCCCGAAGGCGCGCCGCACGCATCCGCCAGCGTGCGGGCCGGGGAGTATCTGATGCGACTTCTGGAAGACCGTGCCCAGGTGCGCCCCGCGAAGCCGATCACGCTGGAGGCGGTCCGCTCGGAACCGGAGCCGGACCTGGCGATCGTCAGACGGTCGCCGCGGGAATACAGCGACCACCACCCCTATCCGGAGGACGTCTTCTGGCTCGTCGAGTACGCGAACACCAGCTTGAGCAAGGATCTCGACGACAAGAAGCAGCTATACGCACGGGCCGGCGTCCCGGAGTACTGGGTGGTGGACTTGCGGCGCATGAGGGTGCTGGCGTTCCGCGATCCGGCGGCGGGAACGTATGCGGACGAGCGGACGCTCGACCGGGGCGAGATTCGTCCGCTGGCGTTCCCGGACGTCGCCGTGTCCGTCAGCCGGCTGCTGTGACGTTGCGGCCTCGTCGTCTCCGGCACACCCGACGCCGAGCACTTGTGTCCGTCAGCCGGCTGCTGTGACGTCGTTGCGGCCCGCGCGCGGCGCTCGAAGTCAGGCTGCGCGCACCGCGTGAAGTCGTTCGACTCACCGGTCGTCAGACCGCGGAGCTTCCGATTCGTCAGCCCTCCTGACCGTCTCCGATCCCCGGGCGGACTCGGCCTGGCCTCCCGCGGCGCGGGAGAACCGGACGCGCATCGGTTACCATTGGCGCGATGCCCCGCTTCGGCTGGATCCTCCTGATCGGCGCGGTCCTCTGCGCCGCCGCTCCGGCGCGCGTGGCGGCGCACCCGGCCCCGTTCAGCTTCGTCGACCTGCGGCTTGGGGGCGGGACGCTGGACGTGACGGTGGTGGCGCACGTCTGGGACGTGGCCCACGAGTTCGGCATCGACGATCCGGCGCTGGTGCTGAACCCGGACATCCTGCGGCCGCGGGGCGATCGGCTCGGGGCGCTGATCGGCGAGCGCCTGCGGTTGACGGTCGACGGACGCCGCCTCGCGCTCGACGGCTGGTCCGAGCCGGAGATCCTGCCGGAGCGGCAGTCGGTGCGCCTGCGGGCGCAACGCCCCCTCGAGGACGGGATCGGCGCGGTCACGGTGTCGGCCGAGCTGTTCCCCTACGACCCGAACCACCAGACGTTCCTGAACGTCTACGAGGACGCCGAACTGACGACGCAGGCCATCCTCGGCGGCGGGGACGCGCGGTACGAGTACTTCCTCGGCACCCGGCAGGGCGTCTGGGCGGTGCTCCGGAAGTTCGTGCCGTCGGGCGTGCACCACATCCTGATCGGCCCGGACCACCTGCTGTTCCTCATCGGCCTGCTGCTGCTCGGGGGGAACGTCCGGCAACTGCTGCTCGTCGTCACCGCGTTCACCGTCGCGCACAGCATCACGCTGTCGCTGGCGGTGCTGAACGTGGTGACGCCGCCGGCGCGGCTGGTCGAGCCGATCATCGCGCTGAGCATCGTCTACGTCGGGCTCGACAACCTGCTGGCGCGCGGCGGGCGGGACGTGCGGGTCTGGATCGCGCTGGTGTTCGGGCTGATCCACGGCTTCGGATTCGCGAGCGTGCTGCGGGAGATGGGGCTGCCGAGCGGGGCGCTCGGCTGGTCGCTGTTTTCGTTCAACCTCGGCGTCGAGCTCGGGCAGCTCGCCGTCGTCCTGGTCGTCGCGGCCGTCCTGTTGCGCATCCGGACGTACAGCGCGGCGGCCGGCGAGAGAATCGCCGTCGGGGGCTCGATCGCGGTGATCGCGGCGGGCGCGTTCTGGTTCGTGGAACGGGTGTTTCTGTCGGGAGGCATGGCATGAGCGACGCGGGACGGGTGAGCGGGAAGCGCGGTTTGAAGCGGGTGGTCGTGCTCGGCGCGGTGGCGGTCGCCGGCGCGGCGTCGCTCGCGGTGACGCAGGCGGAGCAGGGCGGGCAGGTGGTCGAGGTCGAGCGGATCAAGGAAAACCTCTACGTGCTGCGCGGCGGCGGCGGCAACTCGGCGGCGTTCGTGACCAGCGACGGCGTGGTGCTCGTCGACACCAAGGTCGCCGGCTGGGGGCAGCCGCTGATCGACCGCATCGCGGAGCTGACGCCCAATCCGGTGACGACCATCATCAACACCCACGCCCACTTCGACCACGTGAGCGGCAACGTCGAATTCCCGGCGTCGGTCGAGGTGGTCGCGCACGCCGCCGCCCGGCGGCTGATGGAGGAATGGAATCCGGTCACCGGATTTCCCGGCGACTTCCCGAACGTCTTCGACGCCAGCGGCGGCCAGGGCCTGCCGACCCGGACCTACGACGACCGCCTGACGCTGGGCAGCGGCGACGACCAGGTCGATCTCCACTACTTCGGCCGGGGCCACACCGGCGGCGACACCTGGGTGGTGTTCCCGTCGCTGGGGGTCATGCACGCCGGCGACATGTTCCCCGGCAGGCAGGTGCCGATCATGGACGCCAGCAACGGCGGCAGCGGCCTCGACTACGCGCAGACCCTGCGCAACGCCTACGAGACGGTCACCGACGTCGAGCTGATCATCACCGGCCACAGCACCCAGATGACCCCGCGCGACCTCGCGCAGATGGCCGATTTCGTCGATGCGTTCGTCGGCGACGTGCGCGCGGCCCGCGAGGCCGGGCAGTCGGCGGCCGAGGTGGCCGCGAGCTGGGAGGTGCCCGCGCAGTTCGAAGGCTTCGGCAAGCCGGGCCCCGAGCGGCTGGCGGCCTACGTGCAGGTGATCTTCGACGAGCTGGAACAAGCGCCATGAGGTCAGGGCGCCGCGGCGGACGGCTCGGCGTGGCGGACGGCCCGGAGACACGCGACCCGCGCCGGCCGGCCGGGTCCCGGCACGGTCGCGGCCCGCACCGCCGGGCCGGAAGCGTTCCGGCGATCCGCGGGCTGATCGGAGCGGTGGTGGCGGCGGTGGCGGCGGCCGGTTGCGCCGCCGCCGTCGAACCGGGCGCCGAGAGCCTGAAGGCGTCGTTCGCGGCGCAGATCGAGGGAGTTGCGTCGGTCAGCGCCGTCGAGAGGACGGGCGACACGCTGTCGTTCACCGAGACGCGGGCGGACGGCTCCGAGGTGCGGTGGCGGGTCGCCGTCGATTCGGCCACGATCGCGCCGCCGGCCGTCGACGGAGCGCCGGTCCAGGGACGCGTCGTCTCGTCGTGGCGCGCCGACGGCGAGTTGATCGAGCCGCTGGGATCGATGTCGCGTCTTCCCGACGCGTTCCTCGAGGCGGGCATCGCGCAGGACTGCTGGGCGCTGTGGGACGCCGAAACCGGCCGCTGGGGCTGGTGACCGCCGGCGAGGAGGCGTCCGCGGCGCGGCGGCCGTGACGCCGCCGATCACGAACAGGGTCGTCCCCGTGGACACCAGGGCGAAGCGAAGAGGACTCGGATGGACGCACGTTCACCCCATTCGTCCCCGTGGATACCAGGGGCGAAGCGGCGTCCGCGGCGCGGCGGCCGTGACGCCGCCGATCACGAACAGGGTCGTCCCCGTGGACACCAGGGCGAAGCGGCGTCCGCGGCGCGCCGGCCGTGACGCGGGAAGAACCGATGACGAAGACGCCCGCCGCGTCCGGTGCCGCGGCGGTGGCCGTCCCGGACGAACCGCCGGGCCGGCCGCCGGCGGGAACGGCGCAGGAGATCCCGGTTCCACCGGCGAACCCGGATGCGCCGGTGCGCGTGGACGTGGCGCTGCCGCGGGATCTGTTCGACCGCCTGACCGCTCGCGACGACGCTCCGCGCTGCCGCTACGACGCGGCGACCGGGCGCGCCGAGTTCGTGGCGGAGCCGACGCTGTCGCACGAGTCGCGCGCCGCGGCGGTGGGAGAGTTTTTCGTGCTGGTCGCACTCGCGCTCGAGGACGCCGGGTCGCCGATCGGGTTGCAGCTCGCGCGCGCGACCCGTCTGCTGAGCGCGGACGGCGCGTTCGAGCCGGACGAAGGGTTGTTCCTCGGCGCCGGCAAGATGGAAGCGGCGGAGCGTATCGACGGCTGGCTCGACGTTCGCAAGGGGCATCCGGTTCCCGACTTGGTGGTGGAGATCGACCGGAGCACGGATTCGAGCGGCAAGCTCGCCCCGTACTTCCGCATGGGCGTGCGCGAAGCCTGGACCTGGAGCCGGCGCAGCGGCGCGGCCATCTGGACCGCGGACGCGGAGACGTCCGAGGGGTTCGTCCGCGCGAACGCCAGCGTGGTGCTGCCCGGCGTGACGCGCACTGCGCTGGCGCGATTGCTCGCAACCCGTTCCGGCGCGGATCGCCGGTATCACCTGCGCAACTTGGCGCGCGTGGTCGCACGGAAGATGGCGGAGCGCGGCGACGAGGGCGCGGCGACCGCCGGACGCCGAACCTGACTGGAGACGGAGGCCGACGATGAAACTGGCGCGGACGCTCGGACGGTGGGCATGCATGGCGGCGGCAGCGGCGGCGCTGGCGGTCGTCGCCGGCGCGGGCGGGGCGACCGCCCGGGCCGGGACGGGGGAGGCGGCGGCGCAGCCGGCGGGCCGCCCGGTCGCGGTGGAGGCGACCATCGCGTTCACCGAAGGGCCGACGGTGGACGAGGCGGGCGCGGTCTACTTCACCGACCTGCGCGGCGTCGGGCGCATCCTGAAGATGGACCCGGACGGGACCGTCACCACGTACCGCGAGCCGAGCTACCGCGCCAACGGCCTCATCTTCGACGGCGAATGGCGCCTTCTGGCGTGCGAGGGCGGCGACGGCGGCGACGTGCTGCCGCGCATCACGCGGACGAACGTCGAAACCGGCGCGATCGAGGTGCTGGCCGACGGCTTCGAGGGCAGGCGGCTGCACCAGCCGAACGATCTGACCATCGACGGGCAGGGGCGCATCTACTTCACCGACCGGCCCGGGCCGGTCGTGACGCCCGAGCAGACCGGGGTGCACGGTGTGTATCGCATCGACCCCGACGGGTCCATCGCCCGCATCCTGACCGAGCCGGAGATCGAACGGCCGAACGGGATCGTGATCGCGCCCGACGACGCCACGCTCTACCTGATCGAGACCGCCCAGCAGGAGGGGGGCGCGCGGATGATCCGCGCCTACGACCTCGCCGCCGACGGCACGGCGAGCAACATGCGGGTCTTCCACGACTTCTATCCCGGACGGAGCGGGGACGGGATGACGGTCGACAGCGAGGGCAACCTCTACGTGGCGGCGGGGCTCAACCGCCTGCGCGGCACCAGCGAGACGCTCGACACGGTGGCCGGCGTGCACGTCTTCTCACCGGCCGGGGAGCTGCTCGAGCACATCCCGATCCCGGAGGACACGATCACCAACGTCGCCTTCGGCGGCGACGACCTGCGCACGCTGTACGTCACGGCGGGGAAGACGCTGTTCAGCGTCCGGACCGACGTCACCGGCACGCGGCGGTAGGGGGCGGCGGACACCGGACCCTGCCGCGGGCGCCGACCGCGGCGGAGCAGCGTCCGGCGTCGCCGGCGGCCGCTGCGGCCGGCGCCATGCGCTACGACGCCGGCGGAGGTCTGCACGTCGCCACCATGCGGGCGCAGGCGTTGCGCAACGGCATCGCGCCATGCGCTACGACGCCGGCGGAGGTCTGCACGTCTGCGTCCGGCGTCGCCGGCAGTCGGCACGGCCGGCGCCATGCGGCCGCGCGTCAACCGCGCCCGAAAGCGCTTTCGTCCGCGGGCGGATCCGTACGCTCCGCCCCGAAGTGCAGGCCCGCCAGAAAGTGCTGCGCCGGTTCGATGCGCAGGCCGTTCGGGAACGACTTGCTCTGCGCCAGTTCGCCGACGACCTGCACTCGGCGGACCGGTTCGGCGGCGAGGAATCGTCTGAAGTTCGCGCCGGGCGCGGCGTCCTTCCACTTGACTTCGATCAGGCGCCACGGCCGTCGGTCCCGCGTGATCAGGAAGTCGATCTCGTGGCCGTCCTTGTCCCGGACGTAGTGCAGGCCGACGTCTTCGCCTTCGACGTCCCGGGCCCGGTGCAGCTCCTTGAGGATGGCGCACGCGACGAGGTTTTCCAGGCGCGCCCCGGACGGGCCCTGGACCATCGCGTTGTCGTAGAAGTAGTACTTCGGCTCCTTCAGCAGCGCGCGCGCGACGTTGCGGTGGTAGGGCGAGACGCGGAAGATCACGTACAGGTCCTCCAGCAGCCCGAGCCAGTGCTGCACGGTGTTGCGGGTCTTCTGCAAGTCGCGCGCGAGGGAGTTGGCGGAAACCGGGCTGCCGACCCGGGAACGCAGCAGCTCGATCAGCGTCTCGATGGACTGCACGTCCCGGACGGCGGACAGGGTGAGCAGATCCTCCTTCAGGATGGCGTCGACGTGGGTGCGCTTCCAGCGGTTGTACCAGGGCCGCGACCCGCGCAGGAACGGCTCCGGGAAGCCGCCGACGCGCAGCAGCCGGTCGAAGACCTCGTCCCGCGGAAGATCCGTGTGCCGCAGCGCTTCCTTCATGTCGATCGGATGCAGGCGGAAGTGGAAATAGCGGCCGGCGAGGGAATCCCCCGTCCGGCGGAAGGCGGCCGGCTTGGCGCTGCCGGTGACCAGCAGGGCCGGCGGCAGCCCCTCGACGTCGTACACCCCCTTCAGCCACGCCTTCCAGTTCTGCATCTTGTGCAGCTCGTCCAGCACGATCAGCGCCTTGCGGCGATCCCAGCTCTTTTCCCGGAGCAGCAGCCGATGCTCCGCGAGGTCGTGGTTGACGTACTGGTGATCGGGGTGCAGCATCCTGGAAAGCGTGGTCTTGCCGGATTGCCGCGGGCCGGACAGCAGGATGATTTTCCGCTCGAGGTCCGCCGTGATCGCCGCGCTCAGGTAGCGCTCCATGCGTGCCCGACTATTTATCATTCAACTGCTGAAAAGTCGAGACTTTTCGTGAGTTCGGGAACAAAAAGCCGGGGCCGCGCGACAGGGGCGCGCGCCCCGCGGCCGGTTAACAGCCCGTGGCGAAACCCCGCGTCGCACCGAGACGGGCGGGGCGCCCGGCTGACAAGGCGTGAGGAGGGAGCATATCGGCCTATGCGACCGACGAACGACGCAGTCAGCCGGGATGCAGCGCCGTCGAATGCAGCGGGGATTTCGCCACGGGCTGTTAAGGCGCGGGCGGACACGTGCCGGCCATGCGGTTCCAGCGGACCGCGGGCCGGCGGGCTCGTCGCGATGCGGTACCCGCACGATCCTGCCGGCGCCGCCGCCCGGACTGGAACGTGAAGGCAGAAGGAGCCGAAAGAGCGATGAACAGCAACCAGGGCAACGGAAACGACGGAGACGGCGCGGCCCGGAAGCTGAGGCTGGTGGAGACGCCGGCCGAAGAGACACGGACGGAAGCGCCGCCGCCGGCGCCTGCGCCGGAGGGGCCGAAGAGGAAGCACACCGTGTCTGTGCCGTTCCGGAGCTGCCGCGTCAGCCGTGCGGACATGATGAAGCTGTGGCGCATCGTGGCCGGGGCGATGCCGGAAGACGCGCACACCACGATGACCGTGCGCGTGAAGAGCCGGGACGGCGGACGGAAGACCGACCTGACGCTGCAGCACCCGCGCCAGTTGGCGGACCTGTCGATCCCGCCGAGGACGCGCGACTGGGGAATCTCGTCGTACTGCCGGGGGGACTCGATCGTCATGTCCGCGATCCCGACCGGCGGGAGCTACATCGACACGAGCGGCAGCGACGAGAGGTGGTGCGCGGGCATCGCGAACGCTCTCGAAGAGGCGGTCAGTGACCTGCGGACGCCGCTGGGGCGGGTCCCGACCATATCGTGGCACTATCTCGTCGCAGGCTGGTTCGCGATGCTGGTCGCCGGCCTGACGTTCTCCGCGTCGGGGTACCCGCGCGTGTCGACGGCGTTCCTGGGAGCGGCGATTTTGTGCTGCGTATGGGTCTTCGCGGACATCTTCGGCTCGCGTCCCGTGCTCGACTTCGGGGAGCCGGGAGAGACGGAACCACTCCCGGCCGACGAGGAAGGTGCGACGCCCGGGACCGGCGGACGAAGCGCGGCGCAGAGCCTGCCGAAGGCGCCCCCGGTAGCGGGGCCGACGACGATCCAGTGACCGGGCCACAAGCGTGGACACCGCGGCCGGCGAAACGAAGACGACTCCGGCGGGACGAAGGGGGCCGCGCTCGAACAGCAGCCCCGCGCCGGCGCCGGTGCTATGCTCGCATGCGGAGGAGATCAGATTCATGAAGACGGTACAGAAGCTGACGCTCGACGACGCGCGCGTCATCATGGCGGCCGCCGAGGCCAGGGCGCGCGAGATCGGCGTCGACATGGACGTCGCGATCACGGACGACAACGGCAGCCTGTTGATGTTCCACCGCATGGACGGCGGGCGGATCACCAGCATCGACGTGGCGATCAGCAAGGCGTTCACGGCGGCCGCGGCGCGCCGTTCGACCCGCGCCTACGGCGAGGTGAGCGGGCCGGGCGGGCCGGCGTTCGGGATTCACGTGAGCAACCAGGGACGGTTCATGATCGTGGCGGGCGGGCTGCCGCTGTTCGTCGACGAGCAGATCGTCGGCGGCGTCGGCTGCAGCTCGGGTACGCCCGACCAGGACGAGGTGGTGGCGCAGGCCGGGATCGACGCGTTCCTGGCGAGCCTGAAGTAACGCGCACTCCGCCTGGCGTTGAAACGGCGGTCCGTCGCGCGATGGATCGACGCGTTCCTGGCGGGCCTGAAGCAGCGCGCGGGGCGCCCGGAACGGGATGCCCGCCGGCCGTGGCGGAGATGGACGCCGCCGGCCGCGAAGCAGCGCGCGGGGCGCCCGGAACGGGATGCTGGGACGTCGGTGTTCCGGCGACGGCTCGGCGGCCCCGGGGAGCCTGAACGGGGAGGCACGTGAAATCCGGCGGGCGCGGTGGTTTCGCAGCCGGCGTCGCGCTTTGCGCCGTCCTCGCGGCATGCGCGCAGGGGCAATCTCCCTCCGTGGCGGAGTCTCCGCAACCGTCCGGTGCGCCGCGCTCTGTCGATCCGGAGAGCGAGCCCCCGGGAGCGGTTGGCGGCGAGCCGCCGCCGGCCGCCGGCGAGCCGGGCGTAGTCAACGACGCGTGGCGCATTCTCAGGATGGCGACCGCGCACGACGTGATCACGCTCGAGGTGGAGGTGACGGACCTGGCGCTGGCGCCGCGCGTTGCGCGCGAGCTGCTGGCGCCGCTCGAGAGCCGCTACGCCGAGGCGCTCGTCTACGTCTACGCGGCCGGGGAAGGCGCGGGCGGGCACGTGCCGGCCAGGCGGTTCCAGTGGACCGCGGCCGGCGGGCTCGTCGCGATGCAGTACCCGCGGTGATCAATGCCGGTGCCGCCGGACGACGGAGGAGATGCGATCATGAGTGACGCACAACCGGCGGCGGCTATCGACTACGAAAAGTTTCGCCTGTCGCTCAAGCGCCTCGAGGAACAGTACGAGAACTGCCGGAATCCCAACGCCCCGCGTTCCGAACTCGACCAGGAAGGGGTCGCCGAGTCGGTCATCCAACGCTTCGAGACTTGCTACGACTGTCTGTGGAAGGTGTTGAAACGCTACCTGATCGAGGTCCTCGGAGTCCCGGACCCGCCCAACAGCCCGAAGCCGATCTTCCGGCTGGCGCATCAGAACCAACTGCTTCGCGCACGGGTGGAGCAATGGCTCCTGTACGCCGGCAAGCGCAACGACACCGCCCACGACTACGACGGCGAAAAGGCGCAGGCCGCGCTCGACGTCATGGCCGACTTCATCGACGACGCCGTTGGCCTCTACCAGACCATGAGCGGAGACACGTGGGAATAGCGCCGACCGCCATCGACGTCACCGCCGACGAGCGCCGAACGGTCCTGGCGCTGTTGAACCGGCACCTGCCGAACACCACCGCCTGGGCCTATGGCTCGCGCGTCAAGTGGACCTCCCGCCCGGAATCCGATCTGGATCTCGTGGTGTTCGCCCGGCCGGAGCAGAGCGCCCCGGTGGCCGAACTGCGGGAGGCGTTCGACGAAAGCGACCTGCCGTTTTCGGTGGACCTGTTCGTGTGGGACGACGTACCCGAGAGTTTCCGCGGGAAGATCGAACGGGAACACGTCGTGCTGGCGGACGGTTGCGAAAAGCGGACTCGAAGAGGGAAACGCGGCTGGAAGGAATACACGGTGCGAGAACTGATTGATTCCGGTTCCCTTGAAATCGGCGACGGGTACCGCGCCGGGAACTCGGAACTGGCGAACTCGGGAACACCGTTCGCTCGTGCCGGCAACATCCGGAACGGATTTCATTTCAATGACGTCGACTATCTTCCGACGGAACGTCTGGATCGCATCGGGAACAAGGCAAGCATGCCCGGCGACGTCGTCTTTACGTCCAAGGGCACCGTGGGGCGGTTCGCGTTCGTTCAGGAGAACATGCCTCGTTTCGTCTATTCTCCGCAGTTGTGCTTCTGGCGGTCCCATGACCCGGAGCTGATCGAGCCCCGCTTTCTGTTCTGCTGGATGTCGGGCCGGGAATTCTTCGATCAGTACAAAAGAGTCGCAGGCCAGACGGACATGGCGGAGTACGTCAGCCTTCGAGACCAGCGCGACATGCGGATTACTCTTCCGCCGGTTCGCGAACAGCGCGCCATCGCCCACGTCCTCGGCACGCTGGACGACCGGATCGCACTGAACCGCCGCATGAACGAGACGCTGGAGGCGATGGCGCGGGCGCTGTTCCGGTCCTGGTTCGTGGACTTCGATCCCGTCCGCGCCAGGATGGAAGGCCGCGACCCCGGCCTGCCCGGGCCGCTCGCCGGCCTCTTCCCCGACCGGCTGGTCGACTCCGGGCTGGGACGAATCCCGGAGGGATGGACAGCCGGACGTCTCTCCGACGTCGCCGTCGCTCCGAGAAAAGGAATCCGCCCCGCGGATTTCTCTGACGAAACACCCTACATCGGCTTGAAACACATGCCCCGTCGCTCCATTGCCCTCGTCGAATGGGAAAGCGCAACGAAAGTCACGAGCAACAAGTTCATCTTCGAGAAGGGTGACTTGCTCTTTGGCAGGCTTCGTCCCTACTTTCACAAGGTCGGCGTTGCTCCAGTGAATGGAGTATGTTCGACCGACGTCGCGGTCCTTGTGCCGAAGGGCGCGGCGTGGTATGGTTACGTGCTCGGAACGATTTCGTCGGATGATTTCGTTTCGTACGCGAACCAGACGTCGACGGGAACGAGAATGCCTCGTGCAAGCTGGAATACGATGGGAAAGTACCAGCTCGCCCTGCCGCCGTCTGAATTGGCAGCGGAGTACGAAAAAATCACACGTCCATTCTTCGATCGTATCTTGATGAACGTACACGAGTCCCGGTTCCTTTCGATCGCGAGAGACTCGCTACTGCCCGGACTGGTTTCCGGGACGTTGAGGTTGGAGAGTGTGGAGCGTGCAAATTGAATGGTGACGACAAGAGCCGGCGCGAACGCCACGGATCCGGGCAGGGTCGTTCCATGCTGAAGCGCATCACCGTCCGCGGTTTCAAGTCCATTCGCTCGCTGGAGGACTTCGAGTTGCGGAACCTCAACGTCCTGATCGGCGCGAACGGCGCCGGCAAGAGCAACTTCATCGGCCTGTTTCACATGCTGGCGGCGCTGGCCGACCAGCGGCTGCAACGCTTCGTTGCCGAGCAGGACGGACCGGACGCGCTGCTGTTCGGCGGCCGGAAGCGGACGCGGAGCCTGCACGCGGAGTTCGTCTTCGGAAGCGACGGCTACGAATTCTCGCTCGCTCCGGCGGGGAATCGACTGCTGTTCGCCGACGAGGCGACCACCTGCCGGCAAGACGGAGTCCGCACACGGCGCACGCTGGGCAACGGACACGGCGAAGCGCATCTGCCGGACGTTGCGGACGACGCCTTCGCCGGGTACGTCCGCTCCACCATGCGGAGTTGGCGCGTGCACCATTTCCACGATACGGGAGCGACCGCACCGTTGCGCCATGCGCAGGCGGTGCGCGACAATCTGGTGCTGAAGACGGACGCCGGCAACCTGGGACCGTTTCTGCGGCGTCTGCACGAGCAGGAACCGGACCGCCACCGGCAGATCGTGGAGACGGTGCGGCTGGCGGCGCCGTTCTTCGGCGGTTTCGTGCATCGAAGGAATCCGGACGAACGCGAGGAGATCGAATGGTTTCCCGCGGACGATCCGGACACGGTGCTCGGACCGCGGCAGATCTCCGACGGAACGCTGCGTTTCATCTGCCTGGCCACCCTGCTTCTTCAACCTGCCCACCTGCGGCCCGATCGCATCCTGATCGACGAACCGGAACTGGGCCTGCATCCCTTTGCGATCTGCCTCCTTGCCGAAATGCTCCGCCAAGCGAGCGACGAACGACAGGTGCTTGTCTCGACGCAGTCCGTGGAGCTGGTCAACGCATTGGAACCGGAGGACGTCGTCGTGGTGGACCGCAAGGAAGGGGAGTCGGTGTTCCGCCGGCTCGAGCGCGAACCTCTGCGCGATTGGCTGGAAGACCACACGCTGGGCGACCTGTGGAAAATGTACGTGGTCGGCGGCGGGCCCGGTCGATGACCGAATTGGTGGTCGTCTGCGAAGGGCAGACCGAGGCGGCCTTCGTGCGGCAGGTGCTTCAGGCGCCGCTGGCGGCCGGGAATCTGTTCGTCCAGCCACGCCTGATACAGACGTCACCGGGCACGAAGGGCGGCGCGTTGTCCCGTCGACGCGTGCTCCGCGCGCTTCGGAACCTCCTTCGCGGACGCCCCGACGTCTGCGTGACGACTTTCTTCGACCTGTACGCGTTGCCACCGGACTTTCCGGGTCGCTCTCGCGCATCCACACCGGCGGATCCGCTGATCCGTGCGGCGGCCATCGAGAGCGCTTTCCACCACGCCGTCGTCGAAGAGGCGGACTGCCGGCCGGATCGCTTTTTCCCGCACATCCAACCTTGCGAATTCGAGTCGCTCTTGTTTTCGGACGTCACGAAGTTCGGCGAAGCGGAGCCGGACTGGATGGCTTTCGTCGGGGACCTTCAGGAAGCCCGGCGTTCGGCTCGCAGCCCGGAGCACGTGAACGACGGGATCGACACCCACCCTTCGGCCCGACTCCGGAAACTCCGGCCGCGATACGGCAAGGTGCGGCACGGCGTGGCGGTCTCGGCGCGCATCGGTCTCGGCCGCATGCGCGCCGAATGCGGGCATTTCGCGCGCTGGCTGACTAGCCTGGATTATTCACCGGGGGTGCCGATCCGGGAGAGACACAAGGGCCTCCGCGCGGTAAAATCGCAGTGGCAACAGGCATTTTCACCACCACGGAGGCCCCTGCGTGACGACCGACACGATACCACAGACTGTCCTGTTCCCGGAACTGTTCGACAAGCCCCTCGTCGCCACCTTCGACCGCGAGCACGCCAGCTCCGACGGCGGAGCCGTTCTCCTCAAGGCGGCCGAGCGCGTGTACGGCCTCGTCAAGACGTTTGCCCGCTGTCTCGCCGACCGGCGCGACCCGGAGAAGATTCGGCACACGCTCGCGGAACTGGTCGGGCAGCGGATCTTCGGCATCGCGTGCGGCCACCCCGACGGCAACGATGCCGACGATCTGGCCGACGACCCCGTTCACAAGCTGCTGCTCGGACGGGACCCGGTGGCCGGCGCGCCGCTGGCGTCGCAACCGACGATCTCGCGGTTCGAGAACAGCCCGGGCCGCGGCGCGCTCTATCGCATGGCGCGGGAGTTGGCGGCGAGCGTCATCGAGCGACACCGGCGCCGGCTGGGGCGGCGGGTGCGGCGCATCACCATCGATCTGGACCCGACCGACGACCTGACGCATGGCGCACAACAGCTTTCGTTCTTCAACGGACACTACGGCGGCTGGTGTTATCTGCCGCTGCTCGCGTTCCTGACCTTCAACGACGAGACGGAGCAGTATCTGTGCGCGGCGGTGCTGCGGCCGGGCAATGCGGTGGCGGCCGACGGGAGCCTGGGCCTGCTGAGACGGCTGCTGCCGATGCTGCGGGCGGCGTTTCCGCGGACGTCGTTTCTCGTCCGGCTCGACGGGGGCTTTGCGACCCCGGAGGTCTTCGATTTCCTGGAGGCGGAACCGGGACTCGACTACGTGGTGGCGATGGGCAGGAACGCGGTGTTGGTGCGGCAGGCCGAATCCGCCCTGGCGGCGGCCCGCGCGCAGAGCGGGGCCAGCGGCCGGACCGAGCACGTCTATACCGACACCCGCTACGCGGCCCGCACGTGGAACCGCCAACGCCGGGTCGTGATCAAGGCCGAAGTGGTCCGGCATCCGGGCCGCGAGCCGCGGGACAATCCGCGCTTCGTCGTGACGAATCTCCCGCAGAATCCGCGCTTCGTCTACGAAAAGGTCTACTGCGCCCGCGGCGACGTCGAGAACCGGATCAAGGAGTTGCTGGACGGTCTGCAGATCGACCGCACGAGCTGCTGCCGGTTCCTGGCGAACCAGTTGCGCGTGTTGCTGACGGCTGCCGCCTACGTGCTCATGCAGGAACTGCGGCTGCGGGCGGCGCGAACCGGCTGTGCCCGCACCCAGGTGACGTGGCTGCGCAACCGGCTGCTGAAGCTCGGCGTGCACGTCGTCGGCTCCGTGCGCCGCATCGTCCTGCATCTGCCCCGGGGGACGCCGCATCTGAACGCATGGCGGCGCATCGCGCTGGCCCTCGGCGCCCGCGCCGGGTAGTCCGAAACCCGCGCAGCCCGTAGCCCGAACCGCACCGCCCGCGACGGCGGAGCCTTGCCTGAACCCGCCTGTCCGCAACCGCCGGGCCCGCGAACGACGCCTTCGATGACGGTTGCTCGCCCTCGGCGGTCCTGAATCCGTCTGTCCGCAACCGCCAGACCCGTGAAGGCTGTTCCACGCGTCGCGGCCCGCGCACCGACGCGTGTCCGAGACCCCGTTTCGTGGCCGAGCATGGCCCGTCGGGGCCTCATGCCCGACCTTCATGAATAATCCAGGCTAGATCGGCACGCGTTCTCTCGCTACCGGCCGCCGGCGGCAAGGAACCGGCGGCGCAGCGCTTCGACTCGCGACCGGTTCCCGCCGAAGTCGGAACGACCAGTCTTTGCAACTTCACTGACGGGACACTACCATAGTCGGGGAATTGCAACGGGGGAAGGCCGCCGATTTGACCATGCCGGACGGATGCTCGCGAAGCCTGTCGCCGAAGTGGGCCGGCGCCGCCGGAGCGGCGCTGCCAAGGCCGCCGATTTGACCATGCCGGACGGATGCTCGCGAAGCCTGTCGCCGAAGTGGACCGGCGCCGCCGGAGCGGCGCTGCTGGTGTTGTTCGGCTGCGTCCCGGCGCAGGAGCGCCGCATCGCGCCGGTCACCGACGCGATGCTGCAGAATCCCGCCCCGGCCGACTGGCTGAACTGGCGGCGCACGCTCGACGGTTGGGGCTACAGTCCGCTCGACCAGATCGACCGGGAGAACGTCGACCAGTTGCAGTTTGTCTGGGGCTTGTGGATCAGCCCCGGCGACAGTCAGGCGGCGCCGCTGGTGCGCGACGGCCGCGGTCACGGGGTGATGTTCATACCCGGTCCGCGCAACGTCGTGCAGGCGGTGGACGCGGCGACCGGGGATCGCATCTGGGAGCATCGCCGGCAGTTCGACTGCGACTACCTCGATTCGGCCAGGACCAGGATGCGGACCCGCTCGCTCGCGATCTACGGCGACAAGATCTACCTCAACACCTCCGACGCCCACGTCGTGGCCCTCGACGCGGCCACCGGCGAAGTGGTCTGGGATCACACCGTCGCCGACTACCGGTTCGGCTACAGCTACACGAGCGGGCCGATCGTGGTCAACGGCCTCGTCGTCTCCGGCATGACCGGCTGCCAGAACTACAAGAACGACGTCTGCTTCATCTCCGCGCACGACCCGGAGACCGGGGAGCAGGCATGGCGCACGTCGACCATCGCGCGCCCCGGCGAGCCGGGCGGCGACACGTGGGGCGACCTGCCGCTGACCTTCCGCGCCGGCGCCGATTCGTGGATTCCGGGCAGCTACGACCCGGAGACCAACCTGACCTACTGGTCGACCTCCCAGGCCAAGCCGTGGGCGCGGGTGTCGCGCAAGACGGACGGCGACGCGCTGTACACGAACAGCGTGCTGGCGCTGGATCCGGCGACCGGCGAGCTGGCGTGGTACTTCCAGTTCGTGCCGGGGGAGACCCACGACCTCGACGACGTGTTCGAGAGCGTGCTCATCGACCACCGCGGCCGGAAGTCGCTGTTCAAGATGGGCAAGCACGGCATCCTGTGGGAGCTCGACCGGGTGACCGGCGCGTTCGTGGCCGCGCACGACCTCGGCTACCAGAACGTCCTCGACGTCGACCCGCGGACCGGCGAGGTGACCTACCGGCCGGGGATGATCCCGGTGGCCGGCGTCGAGCTGGACTTCTGTCCCGACATCGACGGCGTCCGTAGCTGGCGCGCGAGCGCCTACCACCCGGAGACCCGGGCGCTCTACATACCGATCCACCCGACCTGCGTGCGGGGCATGTTCACCGAGCTGGGCAGGTCGAGGGGAACGACTACTACGCCGACCACGGCTGGCTCTCGCGCGGGAGCCGGGTGCACCCGGCCAGCGGGGAGCATGCCGGCCACCTCGTCGCGATGGACATCGACACCGGCGAAATCGTCTGGCGCCATTCGACGGCCACGCGGCCCGGCGCCGCGGCCCTGACCACGGCCGGCGGCCTGGTCGTGAGCGCCGACACGGATCGGAACCTGTTCGTCCACGACGTCGAGACCGGCGAGGTGCTGTTCCGGACCCGCCTGCCCGGTTCGGTAGCAGGCTTTCCGATCACCTATGCCGTCGGCGGCCGGCAGTACCTGGCCGCGCCGGTCGGCGGCGGCCGGTCGAACGCGATCTACGTGTTCGCGCTGCCGGAGCGCGCCGTGGCCGCCCGGCAGCGGGTTCGGGACGCGGGCTGACGCCGTGCGGGTCCGGAGCGGTCTCCAACAGACTGCCAGGGGGCAGATTCTTCATCAGTCTGTCCCTTCTGTCGTCCCTCGATCCATCCACGAATGAACCCGATGTCCACGAGAAGTTTCTTTCGGAGTGCGAGTCAGCCTCCCCACGAGTGGTATCTGAATCGAAACACACAAGAGCAACCACGCCATACTCTCGAGTGTCACTGGATCGCCGATGATGAACTTCACCCCGACGAACATCATGAAGGGAATGCCGCACGCCACCACACCGCGCGAGAGCTCCCGCCGTGTGGTGATTGGCCACTTGACCTCCGAGATCCCGTACGCGACCACCACGAACCACAGTTGCGCGATGATCATGACGGCCCACAGCCATGCAGACATGTCCATTGTTTTGGCGTCCTCCCCGGCTGTTGTTCATCCGTGACCGCGTTCGGCGCATGGATGCGCGGTGCGGCGCCGCACGCGCCGGCTACCGCGCCGCCGCGCCGTAGACCTGGTTGATGCCCTGTACGGCCTCGTCGAAGACGTCATGCGCCTCGCTCACCTGCTGCTTGTTGCCGAGGTCGCCGTACCAGTCGAGGAGCCACGCCGCCCGCACCAGGCTGCGGACCGCGATGCGGACCCGGTTCCGCCCCTCCGCCGGCAGCGCCTCGGCGCGCTGGTCGAGCGCCAGCGCGAGTTCCTTGGATTGCAGGGCCGGAATGAAGATCTCCGTGAAGCGGCCTTCCGCCACGAGCCGCGCGATCTCGTCGTTGCGGGCGTCGATGCTGCTGACGATGTCGCGGGTCCGTTCCGGGATGCGCGGGCGGATCCGCTCGGCGAGCGGCAGCGTGGACGGCACGTCGGGCGCCGCGGCCACCGTCCTGACCGGCGCGTCCGACGTCAGCTCCGTGAAGATGAAGTCGAACCGGTCCTCGGGGTAGTCCTCGACCATCCGGATCTTGGCGATGAAGTCGGCGGGCAGGGGGAGGTCGCCGACCTCGGCTTCCAGGTACGCGCCGTCGGGGGAGGGGAGCAGCGCCGCAGCCTCCACTTCGATGAACTCGTCCGTCGCCGGGTCGTATTCTTCCTCCAGCACGACGCGTCCCATCCACATGGTGACGTCGACCGGCTCGCGGTAGTTGTCCGTGGCGTAGAGCCGGAAGATCCCCGGCTCGGGGTGGGTCCCTTCGATGTGGTGGAAGCTGTCGGGGGCCATGAAGACCCGTCCGCCGTGCCGCGGGCTGTGGTCCATGTGCGCCCCCGGCGCCGCGTCGACGACGCCGCAGGTGAGCATCATGGAACCGTAGTACGGGTTGCGGACCGGGCCGTCGATCTGGACCCAGTTCGAGCCCCCGTCGTACATCGGGCAGTACGCCCGCGCGTAGCCGGGCGGCAGGTTCATGCCCGCGAGCAGCTCGGACAGCGGCTTGAACGCGCTACGTAGCGACGCGACGTCGGCGGCGCCGGCCGCCGCGCGCGCCGGCGGTCCGACCACGTCGTCCGCGATCGCGACCAGATCGGCCAGCGCACGCTGCGCCCCCTCGAAGTCGTCCGCCGCGAGCGCTTCCTGCGCCCGGACGTACACGGCGACCTGCGCGGCGAAGTCCGCCTGCGCGGCCGCGGCGGTCCCCCGCGCGCCGGGAACGAGCAGCAGGGCGCCGAGCACGGCGGCGGCAACGGCAAGGTGCTTCACGTGTCGAGACATGGAACCGGTCCTCGATGAGTGCGGAAATCCGTTCGAGCCATCGTTGTCCGGGACTGCGTGACACGCCATTATACAGCCGGGTGTCCGGCGTCCCCCGGACGGCCGATACACCGGGGGTGGACGCGACAGCGCGGCCGCGGCAGCGCGTGACGAAGGGCGGCGCCCCCCGGGCGGCCGATGCGCCGGGGGTGGACGCCGGCCTCGTCGACGCGTACCTGATCGATCTGAAGGCGGGGCGGCGCCTGTCCGCCAACACGGTGAGCAGCTACGCCCGCGACCTCGTCCTCCTGGAGCGCTTCGCGGCGGAGGCGTGCGAAACCGGCGTCGACCGACTCGGCCGGCGCGATCTGGAGGCGTTCGTCCGCGACCTGATGGCCTCCGGTCTCGCGCCGCGGTCCGTCGCCCGCGCCGTGGCCTGCGTGCGGGGCTTCTACCGCTTCCTCCTGATCGACGGGCGCGTGGCGTCGAACCCCGCCGACGACCTGCGGGCGCCGCGGTCGTGGCCGGCGCTCCCGAAGTTCCTGTCCCTCGAGGACGTGGACGCCCTGCTGGAGCAGCCGGACACCGCCACGCCGGTCGGCGTCCGCGACCGGGCGTTGATCGAGCTGCTCTACGCCACCGGTCTGCGGGTGTCGGAGCTGGTGTCCCTGCAGGAAGGCGACCTGCGCCTCGACGCCGGTTGCCTCACCTGCCTGGGCAAGGGGAACAAGGAGCGCCTGGTGCCGATCGGCAGCGCGGCCGTCGAGTGGGTGCGCCGCTACCTGACGTGCGCCCGGCCCGCGCTGCTCGGTCCGCGGACCTCCGCCCGGGTCTTCGTGAACGCGCGCGGCGGCGTCCGGCTCACCCGCATCGGCTTCTGGAAGAAGCTCAAGCAGTACGCGCGGCAGGCGGGGCTGCCGCGGGACGTGAGTCCGCACGTCCTGCGGCATTCGTTCGCGACGCACCTGCTCGAGCGCGGCGCGGACCTGCGGTCCATCCAGACGCTGCTCGGGCACGCCGACCTCTCGACCACCCAGATCTACACGCACGTCCTGGCGGCGCGGCTGAAGGCGGTCTACGACCGGTGTCATCCGCGCTCGTGAACGGCCGCTCGGCGCCTCCGCCGCCGGACCGGCGCCGGCCGCGGGAACCCCGCGCGCGATTGACCGCGCGGCGCAACCTTCGGTACCCTGTGCGGTTGGCGCGGGCGCGCGCAGCCTCGCCGCCGGGCGTCAAGCGAGCCCGCCGCGCGCGCGAGCCCACGGCCAGGATTCGACGGCTGTCGTTTCACGTTTGGAGCCCGCCGCGCGCGCGAGCCCACCCGCTTTGACGCCACGTCAATCCGTTATCCGCGAAGGAGAAGCACCGCACATGCGCCGGACAGGCCGTTACCTCTTCACCTCCGAATCGGTCACCGAAGGCCATCCGGACAAGATCGCCGACCAGGTCTCGGACGCCGTCCTCGACGCCGTCCTCGCGGACGATCCGGCCGGGCGCGTCGCCTGCGAGACGCTGCTGACGACCGGGCTCGTCGTGCTGGCGGGGGAGATCACCACCTCCGCCGACGTGGAGTTCGCGGACGTGGCCCGCCAGGCGGTGCGCGACGTCGGCTATACCCGCGCGAAGTTCGGCTTCGACGCGGACACCTGCGCGGTGCTCTCGTCGCTGCACGGGCAGTCGCCCGACATCGCCATGGGGGTCGACCCGGGCGGGGCCGGCGACCAGGGGCTGATGTTCGGGTACGCCTGCAACGAGACCCCCGAGCTGATGCCGCTGCCCCTCATGCTGGCGCATCGTCTGGTGCGCAAGCTGTCCGACGTCCGCCGCGCGGGGCGGCTGGCGTACCTCCGCCCGGACGGCAAGTCGCAGGTCACGGTGGAGTACGACGGGGACCGGCCGCGGCGCATCGACGCCGTCGTGGTGTCGAGCCAGCACGACGATCGGGTTTCGACGGAGCAGTTGCGCGCAGACGTCACCCGCGAGGTCGTCCGCGCGACCGTGCCGGAGTCGATGATCGACGGCGACACGAAGATCTACGTCAATCCGACCGGGCGCTTCGTGACCGGCGGCCCCCACGGCGACTCCGGCCTGACCGGCCGCAAGATCATCGTCGACACCTACGGCGGCATGGCGCCGCACGGCGGCGGCGCGTTCTCCGGCAAGGATCCGACCAAGGTCGACCGCTCCGCCTCGTACATGGCGCGCTACATCGCCAAGAACTGCGTGGCGGCGGGTCTGGCGGACCGCGTGCAGGTGCAGCTCGCCTACGCGATCGGCGTCGCCGATCCGGTTTCGGTGCTGGTCGACACGTTCGGCGCAGGCAAAGTGGGCGGCGAGCGGCTGAGCGCGCTCGTCCGCGAGCACTTCTCGCTGACCCCGAAGGGCATCATCGAGACGCTGTCGCTGCGGCGGCCGATATACCGCAAGACGGCGGCGTTCGGCCACTTCGGCCGCACCGATCCCGAATTCACCTGGGAACGGACCGACAAGGCCGCCGCGCTGCGCTCCGCCGCCGGGCTGTAGCCGCCGCGGCCGGCGGCCGGCCTCGCGCGCGAATGCCGGGACGAGACGACCCGCGAGCCGTTCGTCCTGCCGGCGGCCGCGGCCGACGGCCGGCCGCGCGCGCGAATGCCGGTCGACCTCGACGAGCGGGGTCAGGCCGTCGATCCGGTGCCGCAGCCGGCGGGCGGGCCGCGCGACTGCCGTCCCCGGAGGTCGCGTGGGGATCGGCCGCCCGCCGGCAGGCCGCGGCCGGCGGGCGGCCCGCGCGCGACTGCCGGGGGCGGCGGGATCTCCGGGAGCTTTCCAAATGCGCCGCCGCGCACGACGCTCCATCGGCATCGGGACGGCGGGCGCCCTGGTGACGGCCGTCGTCGTCCTGTGGGCCGTGCCGCCCGCCTCGCGGGTCGTCGAACCCGGCCCGCTGCCCGGGTCGGCGGCGATTGCCGGCGGGACGACGGTGCGCGGGGCGTTCCACGTGCACAGCCGCTGGTCGGACGGCAGCGGCACGGTGGACGAGATAGCCGCCGCCGCTTCCTCGGCCGGCCTCGACTTCGTGATCCTGACCGACCACGGCGACGGCACGGCCCGCCGCCCGCCGTCCTACCGTAGCGGCGTCCTCGTGATCGAGGCGGTCGAGATCAGCACGGACGGAGGGCACTACGTCGCACTGGGACTGCCGCCGGCTCCCTATCCCCTCGGCGGCGACGCGCGCGGGGTGGTGGAGGACGTGCGGCGCCTGGGCGGTTTCGGCGTCGTCGCCCATCCGACGTCGCCGCGGCCGGCGCTGGCGTGGTCCGACTGGTCGCTGCAGGTGGACGGGATCGAGTGGCTCAACGGCGACAGCCAGTGGCGGGACGACACCCTGCCGGATCTGCTGCGCGCCGCCGCGGGGTACTGGTTCCGGGCGCCGGAGAGTCTGGCGTCGCTGCTCTCGCGGCCGGACCGCGCGCTCGCGCGCTGGGACGCGCTGGCGTCCGGGCGGCTGGTCGTGGGACTGGGCGCGGCGGATGCGCACGCGCGCCTGGGGTTCGGAACCGGCGACGACGAACACGGCGGGGGAGTGGGGGGCGTCGAGGTGCGGTTCCCCGGCTACGAGGAGACCTTCCGGGCGTTCGCGTTGCGGGTCGAGCTCGACCGGCCGCTGACGGGCGACGCCGCGGCCGACGGCGAGAACGTCGTCGGACAGGTGCGGGCCGGCCGCGTCTACACGGCCATCGACGCCCTGGCGGGTCCGGTGCGCTTCGCGTTCGCCGGCGCGGTGGCCGGCGGGGGCCGCGTGCGGATGGGGGAGCGCGCGCCGCCGGGGCGGGACGTGACCCTGACCGCGTCGGTGGCGGGGCCGGCGGACGTTGCGATCCACCTTCTTCGCAACGGCCGGCCGGTGGCGCGGGAGTCCGGGCGCACGCTCGCGTTTCCGGTGGCGCCGGGCGGCGCGCCGGCCGCCTGGCGGGTCGAGGTCCTCCTGCCGGAGGCGCCGGGACGCCCGCCGGTGCCCTGGATCGTGAGCAATCCCGTCTACACGGGCGCCGCCGCCGCGCGGCCCGCGGCGCTGCCGGCGGAGCCGGCGGCCGAGGCGCTTGCCGCGCCGGGGGGACGCTGGCAGGTCGAGCGCCGTCCCGACGCGCGGGCCACGCTGACGGAAGAAGGAGCCGGATTCCGGTTCGCCTTCACCCTCGGAGGCAGCGCCGGGACCTACGCCGCGGCCGCCCGGACGCTGCCTCCCGGCGCGCTGGCGAACGCCGGGGCGTTCCGGTTCGAGGTCGAGGCGACGCGGCCGATGCGGGTCTCGCTGCAGCTCCGGCGTCCCGACGAGGCCGTCGGATCGGTGCGCTGGCGCCGTTCGTTCCACGCCGGCCCGGACCGCCGCGTCGTGCGCGCCCCCGTCGGGGAGTTCAAACCCGCCTGGTGGGAGGTGCCGCCCCGTCCGGATCTGGCGGCCGTCGACGCCCTGCTGATCATCGTCGACACCGTCAACACCTTGCCCGGCGCGAGCGGCGTGCTCACGGTCGGCGCGGTGCGCGTCGAGCCCCGGCCGACGCCCTGACGATGGGCCGCGGTGCGCGTCGAGCCCCGGCCGACGCCTGACGATGGGCCGCGGTGCGCGTCGAGTCCCGGCCGACGCCCTGACGACGGGCCGTCCGGGGCCGGGACCCCGGTCAGGTCCGGACGGTGAACAGGAAGTACCCGGCCGAGGCGCCGAAGATCAGGTTCGGCGCCCACGCGGCGGCCGCCGGCAGAAGCACCCCGGCGCTGCCGAGCGCCCCGAACACGCTCAGCACGATCCAGTAGGTAAAGGCGAGCGCGATCCCGACGCCGACGCCGTAGAGCGCCCCGCGCGGCCCGGTGGTCACCGCGAACGGCACCGCGATGAGGGTGAGGATGACGGTGACGAAGGGGAAGGAGACCTTGCGGTGCAGCGCCACGACCAGCTCGACGACGTCGAAGCCCCGCCCGCGCAGCTCCCCGATGTGCTCCTCGAGCTCGCGGAAGCTCATCAGTTCCGCGTCCGGCTGCTCGGCCGCGAAGACGGCCGGCGCCGCCACCGCCGGCAGCGCCCGCACGGCGTCCTCCCGCCAGGAGGAACCCTCCGGGGCGGCCGTGAACTCCCGCGACCAGACGCCCCGGCCTTCCCACGCCTCCGCGTGCTCCGCCCGGGCGGCGTGGGTCCGGTGCGCCAGCGACCAGGGGCGCTCGTCGAGCTCGAACACGGACAGGCCGGCGAGGGAGCGCCGCTCCGGGTCGAAGCGGTGGTAGTGGTAGATGACGCCGTCGTCGTAGAGCCACTGGCGGGTCAGCAGGTCGACGGTCTGCGGCCGGCCGGTGCGGATCTCGCGGTTCAGCGTCTCGGCGGTGCGGTTCGCCCGCGCCAGGACGGTCTCGCCCAGCGCGAACAGCACGCCGCTCCACACGAGGCCGAAGCAGAGGATCGGGAACGCCGCCCGGTACAGGCTGATCCCGCACGCCTTCATGACTGTGAGCTCGCTCGTCCTGGTCAGCAGGCCGATGGTCACCAGCGTCGCGATCAGCCCGGCGATCGGCAGGACGTAGTAGACGTACTGCGGCGTCGCGTACCAGAAGTATTCCAGCAGCATCCTGCCCGTCGTCTGTTCCTTGAACAGCTTGTCGGACAGGTCGATGAACGTGGCGATGTAGAAGATGCCGAGCAGGCCGACGAACGTCAGCGCGACCCAGCGCAGGTACGTCTTCGCCACGTACCAGTCCAGGAGGTTGATGCCGGCCGGCGACGCGGCCGCCAGCGTGACGGCCGGCTTGCCGGCGTCCGGCGCGCCGCCGCCGGCCGCCGGGGCCGGACGCCGCCGCGGCCAGCGCGGCCCGCCGCCGCCCGCCGCCGATCGCGCCCGCCGCAGAACCAGCAGGAAGCCGGCCAGGCCCAGGACGACATTCGGCAGCCACATCGCCAGGTGCGGGGGGATCCGTTGCGCCTTGGCGAGCGCCTCGGCCTCGTACATCAGCACGTAGTAGGCGAAGATGACTCCGACGCCGAGGGCGAAGCTCGCCAGCCGGCCGTCCTTGCGGCTGCTGACGCCGAACCCGACGCCGAGCAGCGCGAAGACGAAGCACGCGACCGGGATGGAGAACTTCTTGTGCGCCTCCATGATCGGCGCGTGGGGCGAGACGCCCGCCGCGCGCATCGCGGCGGCCTGCTCGTTCAGCTCCGGGATGGTCAGCTCGCGCAGCCCCCGGTCCGGCCCCCCCGCGGGGAACAGCGACTCGCCGTCCAGCTGGATCCGTAGCGCCCGGAACGAGTGCACCTCGTACGCGCCGGGGTCGGACGGGTCCACCCGGTGGCGCTCGCCGTCCTCGAGCACGATGGCGACGGTCCGGCGGTCCCGGTCCACGGCGACGCGGCCGCGTTCCGCGAGGTAGACGTCGGGCTGATCCGGCTGCTGGAGGTCCGCGAGGAAGACGTCCGACCAGCCCTCTCCCGCGCCGGAAACCTCCTGCACGTACAGCACGACGTCCGGGAAGTCCCCTACGTAGAACACCCGCGGCTTCACCTCGCCCTCGGCGCGGTTCGCCTGCACGCGCAGGAGGATCTCCCGGAACCGCTGGTTGGCGTCGGGAACCACGGAGAGGAGCAGATGGCAGTTGATCGCCGCCGCGCCGGCGGCCAGCACCAGCAGGGGGGTCAGGATGCGGAACAGGCTGAGGCCGCAGGCCTGCATCGCCACCGTCTCGCTGTCCCCGGACAACCGCCCGAGCCCGGTCAGGATGCCGACCAGCAGCGCCATCGGTATCGTGACGCCGAGCGACTGCGGCAGGAGCAGCGCCAGCAGCTCGGCGACCTGCCGGCCATCGACTCCGATCCGGATCAGCTCCTCCGCCTGGTTCATGATCGGCGGCAGCAGCATCAGGAACGTGAAGACGAGCAGGGTCAGGCAGCAGGGAAGCAGCACCTCCCGCACGACGTAGCGACCGATGATGCTCGACACGGTGACCGCCCGGTCAGGTCCGGACCGAGAACAGGAAACAGCCGGCCGACGCCCCGAAGATCAGGTTGGGCGCCCAGGCGGCGGCGGCCGGCAGGAGCACCCCGGCGCTGCCGAGCGCCCCGAACACGCTCAGCACGATCCAGTAGCTGAACGCCAGCACGATGCCGGCGCCGACCCCGTACAGGGCGCCGCGCGGACCGATCGTCACGGCGAAGGGGACGGCGATGAGGGTGAGGATGACGGTGACGAAGGGGAAGGACGCCTTGCGGTGCAGGGCCACGGCCAGGCCGATGACGTCGAAGCCCCGCGCCCGCAGCTCGACGATGTGCCGGTCGAGCTCGCCGAAGGTCATCAGCTCCGCTTCCGGCAGCTCGGAGGCGAAGACCTCCGGCGGCGCCACCGCGGGCAGCGTCCGCTCGGCGTCCTGCGCGTACGCCGCGGCGTCGCCCGCCGCCGCCGGGAAGTCGCGCGACCAGACGCCGCGGGCGTTCCAGACGCCGTCGAACGACGCCCGGGCGGCGTAGGTCCGGCGCGCGAGCGACCAGGGGCGTTCGGCGAATTCGTAGACCGAGAGGCCGCCCACCTCGTCCCCGTCGGCGTCGAAGCGCAGGTAGTGGTAGACGTCGCCGTCCTCGTTGACGAGCCAGGCCCGGTTTCCGACGCCGAACGGCTGCGCCCGGCCGGTGCGGATCTCGTGGTTCAACGCCTCCGCGCGCCGGTTCGCCCGCGCCAGGACGCTCTCGCCGATGCCGAACAGGAGACCGCTCCACAGCACGCTGAAGCAGAGGATGGGCGCCGCCGTCCGGTACAGGCTGATGCCGCACGCCTTCATGACGGTCAGCTCGCTGGTCCGGGTCAGCAGGCCGACGGTCACCAGGGTCGCCACCAGCGCCGCGACGGGGAGCACGTACGACACGTACTGCGGCGTGGCGTACCAGAAGTACGCCAGCAGCTTCGGCAGCGTCGTCTCCTCCTTGAACAGCTTGTCGGAGAGATCGAGGAACGTGATGACGTAGAAGAGGCCGAGCAGGCCCACGAAGGCGAGCGCCATCCACCGCAGGTACGTCTTCGCCACGTACAGGTCGAGAAGACCGACGCCCGGCCGCGAAGCGGCGGAGACCGTGACGACCGGGCCGGCCCGCCGCGCGGCGTCCGGTCCGGGCGGCGGCGGCGCCGGCCCCGCCGCGCCGCGCGCGAGCCAGGGCGCCGGCGAGGTCCGCTCGATCGACCGGGAGCGCCGCCACACCAGCACGACGCCGGCCAGGCCCAGCACGACGTTCGGGATCCACCGGACGAGGTGCGGCGGCAGCCACTGTCCCTTCGCCAGCGCCGTGCCCAGGTACATCATCACGTAGTAGGCGAGGATGACGGCGACGCCGAGGGAGAAGCTCGCCAGACGCCCGTCCCGCCGGTTGCTCGCGCCCAGCCCGACCGCGAGCAGCACGAAGACGAAGCACGCCGCCGGGATCGAGAACTTCTCGTGGATCGCCATGATCGGCTGATGCGGCGAGACGCCGTCCGCGCGCATGGCGGCGACCTGCTCCCGGAGCTCCGGGATCGACATCTCCTTGAAGTCCCGCGGCGCTCCTCCCTCCGGAAACCGTGCCGAGGCGTCGAGCTGGATCGTCAGCTCCTCGAAGTCGTGGACTTCGTACGCCGCCGGGGCCGCCGGATCCACCCGGTGCCGCTCGCCCCGCCGCAGCGCCACGGCGATGGTCCGGCGCTCGGCGTCCACCGCGACGCGGCCCTGTTCGGCGACGTAGACGTCGGGTTGTTCCGGCCGGCGCACGTCGGCGAGGAAGACGTCCTTCCAGCCGTCCGGCGCGACCTCCCGCACGTACAGCACGGCCTGGGGAAACCGATCGATCTGGAACACCCGCGGCTTCACTTCGCCCTCGGCGCGGTTCGCGGAGATCCGGAACACGATTTCCCGGAACTGCCGGTGCGCGGCGGGCACGGTCTCCGCCAGAACGTAGCAGTCGGCCGCGGCCACCACGGCCGCGAGGAGCAGCAGGGGAGTCAGGACCCGGAAGACGCTGATGCCGCAGGCCTGCATCGCCACCATCTCGCGGTCGCTCGACAGACGTCCGAGCCCCATGAGGACCCCGATCAGAAGCGCCATCGGGAGCGTGACGCCGAGCGAGTACGGCAGCAGCGCCGCGAGGATCCGGAGGACGTCGCCGAACCCGACGCCCACGCCGATCAGTTCCTCTCCCTGCTTGGTGAGCGGATCGAGCATCAGCAGGAAGACCAGCACCACCTGCGCCAGGCAGAACGGCGCGACGACCTCCCGCAGGATGTACCGGTCCTTGATGCCGAGCATGGATGACGTCCCGGGTGCGCGCGGGCCAGCCGCGCTGCCGCGCAGAGGGCCGCGCCCGGCGCAGCCTCGTTACGATCCTATCGGGCGCACGCCGCCGGCGCCACCCGGCGCGGCGGCAGGTCGGCCGTGGTCCGGGCCGCTCGCGTGCACTGCCCGCCGCATCTTCGTATTTTCTTCGATTTTTATTCGTATTTTCTTTGGGTCTGATAAGGGTTGTTATGTTAACTTGCGGGTTTTCGAGCCGGTTTTTCGGGCGGTTCCTGCGTGTCCTGTCCGGTGCTTTCGAGCCAGAGCCGGTCTTGTTCGAGCGGCGCCCGCCCCGACGTTCAGTTGTCCGATGCAAACCGGTGGCCCGGCCGTAGCGCGTCCTCGGAACTCGGATCGATCGCCCGGCGGTTCCTGTTCGAGCCGGGCCGGTCTGTTCGGGCGGCGCCCGCTCTCCCCGGGTTCAGTCGTCCGATTCGGATCGGCCGTCCGGCCGGGGCGCGTCGTCGGAGCGCCGCAGGTCGTCGAGGATTCCTTCGAGCGCCGCGATCAACTGGTCCCGCGGCACGCTGGTCTTCCGGAACGCGAGCCGCAGGCTGAAGGTCCGGTTCGGGGGCGCGTAGCGGTACACGAACGGCTTCGTCCGACCCGCGCCCCCGCGCCGGCTCGGCGCCGCCTCCCGCGCCCGCCGGCGGGTCGCGGCGCCGCCGCGCGTGATCTTCTCGACGAACGCGACCATCGCCTCCGGGTCCCGCTGCCGAACCACTTCGAGCAGGACCGACTTGGCGGTGATGTCGGCCAGGCGGCACAGGCGCTGCACCTCCTCCGGCATGGCGTCGAGGCTCAGCGACTCGGTTATCGAGGTGCGGGACCTGCCGAGACGCTTCGCGAGCTGCTCGTGCGTGAAACCGAAGCGCTCGACCAGCGCCTGCAGCCCCTCGGCCTCCTCGAACGCCGTGAGGTCCTTGCGCTGGAGGTTCTCGATGAGCGCCAGCTCGATGCTCTCGGACTCGTCCGCGGGGCGGATGACGACCGGCAGCTCGGCCAGGCCGAGCTGGACGGCGGCCTGGTAGCGGCGCTCGCCGGCGATGATGCCGTACCGGTCGCCGCGCGGCCGCACGATCAGCGGTTCGATGATCCCCTTTTCGGCGATGGACGCCTTCAGCTCCGTCAGGTCCCCCATCCTGTGACGCGGCTGGTCCGGATTGGGATCGATGCGCTCGATCGGCACCATCCGGCCGATCGGCGCGCCGGACGGCGCGGACGGCGTCTCCACGCGGCGGGTTTCAGGGCGCATCCGCACCGCATCGGGCAGCTCCCGTTCAGACACGGTCCATGACCTCCTCGCACAGGCCGCGGCAGTCCGCGGCGCCGGTCGAATCGGGCGCCAACGCGAAGACGGGCTCGCGGGTACGCCGGCGCGCCGCCGGCGAAGAAGGACGGTGAAGGGGCGGTACGGAACGCGCCGGAATCATGCAGGCCGACAGGATGCCGGCATTCTCAGGTACGCCCCGCCGGCCTGTCAAGACGCCGGGGGCGGCCGGGTAAAGGCGGTCGAAACTCCTTGCAATCAGTGGTTTGCGGGTGACGTCGGCCGTCCGACACCGTGGTTTCCCGCGCCCCGGCCGGCTACATCTTGTACTTGCCGAGATCCTCCGGGTCCAGGTTTTCCAGCCACTTGGCGAGACGCTCGGAATCCGCCTTGTCCGGGGCGAAGTCGAGGTTCTTGGCGTTCCGGACGACGTCGTCCTCCACGTAGATCGGCGCGCTCACGCGCAGCGCGAGGGCGATGGCGTCGCTGGGGCGGGCGTCGACGGCGACGACGTCGCCGCGGACGCGGACGTAGATCAGCGCGTAGAACGTGTTTTCCTTCAGATCGCAGACGACGATCTTCTCCACCGACCCGTGCAGGTCGCTGATGACGTTGCGCAACAGGTCGTGCGTCATCGGCCGCTGGGTGGTGACGTTCTCGATCTGCAGCGCGATCGCGTTGGCCTCGAAGATCCCGACCCAGATCGGAAGCACGTGCTCGCCCGCCTCGTCGCGCAGGATGACGATCGGCATGTTGGTAATCGGGTCGACCATCAGTCCCTTGATCGTCATCTCGATCTGCATCGACACACCCCATCGGCGCCCGGCCGGGGCTCGCCGGCCGGGAGCAACGTGCCCCACAGGCTGTTCGGGCCGGCGCGTTCGATTCGGACGTCCAGCAGGCGGCCGATGCAGGCCGGATCGCCCGGAAAGTTGACGACCGTGTTCCCGCTCGTGCGGCCGGCGTACTCGCCGGCTCGGCGGCGGCTCGGCGCATCGGCCAGCACGGTGACGGTGCGCCCGACCGCCGCTTCGTGCAGCTCCCGCTGGATTCCCTGCTGCAGCGCCTGCAGCGCGGCGAGCCGTCTCGCCTTCTCCGCCTCGGGCACGTCGTCCGGCATGCGCGCGCGCGCCAGCGTGCCGGGCCGTTCCGAGTACTTGAAGGAGAACATGCCGTGGTAACGCACCGTTTCCGTCAGGCTCAACGTCTGCTCGAAATCCTCCGGGGTTTCGCCCGGGAACCCGACGATCATATCGGTCGACAACGCGACGTCCGATACCGCCGCCCGGATCTCGTCGATCAGCGCCAGGTAGCGCTCGCGGGTGTGCCGCCGCCGCATCCGCGCCAGCACCCGGGTGGATCCGGACTGCGCCGGCAGGTGCAGGTGCTTGCAGACCTTCGGCAGATCCCGGACGGCTTCGATCATGCGCCGCGTCACGTGCCGCGGATGCGGGCTCGCGAACCGGATGCGCTCGATGCCGCCGACGTCGTGGACGCGCTCGAGCAACCCGGCGAAGTCGCAGTCCGGCGCATCCGGAGCCTGGTAGTGGTTGACGATCTGCCCCAGCAGGTGCACCTCGCGATGGCCGTCGCCGGCCGCCGCCGCGACCTCGTCGACGATCTCGGCGGCCGGCCGCATCCGTTCGCGGCCGCGGGTGCGGGGCACGACGCAGAAGGCGCAGAAGTCGTTGCAGCCCTCGATGACCGTCACGTACGCCTTGACGGGATCCTCCCGGACCGCGACGCCGAGGGGAAAGGAGACGTTGTCGTACGGACTGGTGTCGACCTGCGGGCGGTGCGTGCGCTCGGCTTCGTCGACGGCCCGGGGCAGCATGGAGAGCGCCTGCGTCCCGATCACGACGTCGACCACCGGCGCGCGATCCACGATGCGCGCCCCCTCCTGCTGCGCCACGCAGCCGGTCACCGCCACGAGCGGGCGCTCGTGGCGCGCGCGATGCCGGTAGCGGTCGAGGCGGGCGAAGAGCTTCTCCGCGGCCCGCTCCCGCACGCTGCAGGTGTTGACGACGACCAGGTCCGGGTCCCGCCCCGCCTCCGCCGGTTCGTAGCCCGCCTGCCGCAGCAGTCCGCTCAACCGCTCGCTGTCGTGCGCGTTCATCTGGCAGCCGAACGTCTCGACGGCATACGTTCTCGCCATCGGACTCTCACCTCCCGCCCGTCCGGGCCCTCTCCCCTCCCGCCGCGGACGCCGCGTTCGCCGGCGCCGGGCGCCTGGACGCCAGCAGCTCGGCGGCGCTCGCCTGCGCGGCGGAGCCGCCGGATCCGGTCATGAGGCGCGCCAGCTCCGCGACCCGCTCGTCCGGACCGAGCCGGGCGGCCACGGTCCGCGTCCGCCCGCCGCGCACCCGCTTCGAGACCCCGAAGTGCGCCGTGGCGTACGCCGCCAACTGCGGCGCGTGGGTCACGCTCAGCACCTGGCAGCGCTCGCCCAGCGCGCGCAGGCGCTCCCCCACCCGGTCGGCCGCCTGCCCGCCGATCCCCGCGTCGACTTCGTCGAAGACGAGCGTCTTGCCGGCGACGTCGGTCGCCACGAGCGTCCGCAGAGCGAGCATCACCCGCGACAGCTCGCCGCCGGAAGCGACCTTCGCGAGCGGCCGCGCGTCCTCGCCGGGATTGGCGGACAGGAACAGCTCGACCCGGTCGGCACCGCGCCGGCTCCAGCGTTCTTCCGGGAGGCCGGTGTCCACGGCGACTTCGACGCGCCCGTCGGGCATGGCCAGTTGCCGCAGTTCGGCTTCGAGGGCGGGCGCGAGCGCCTGCGCGCGGGCCACGCGCTCGGCCGACAGCGCCCGGGCGGCGGCGCGGTACGCCGCGCGCGCGGCGCCCGCCTCGGCTTCCAGCTCCGTCCGGCGGGTCTCGCCGTCGGCGCAACCCTGGATCTCGGCGGCGATCGTCCGCCGCCGTTCGAGTACCGCGTCGAGGTCCCCGCCGTACTTCCGCACGAGCCGCTCGACGTCCGCCAGGCGCTCCTCCACCTGCGCGAGCCGCTCCGGCGCCACTTCGACGTCGGCGGCATACGACCGCAACGCGTGCGCGAGGTCGTCGAGCAAGGGGGCGACGGTCTCGCGCACGGCGGCCTGTTCGGCGAACGCCGGGTCGAGCGCGGCCAGCTCGTCGAGCCGGCGCCACACGCCGCCCAGCGCGGAGACCACCGAGTCGTCCCGCTCGTACAGGGTAGCGTAGGCGGCGCCCGCGAGGGTCCGCAGCCGGTCCGCGTTCGCCAGCCGGCGGCGCTCGTTCCGCAGCAGGTCGTCCTCGCCCGGCCGCGGGGCGACCCGGTCGATCTCTCCGAGCTGGAACTCCAGGACCTCCATGCGTCCCGCCGTCTCGCGGGCGCTTCCGCGCGCCGCCGCGGCCCGCGCTTCCGCGTCGCGCCAGCGTTGCCAGGCGGCGGCCACTTCCGCGGCGGCGGACTCGAGGCCGCCGTGGGCGTCCAGCAGCCCCACGTGCGATGCGGGATCCAGCAGGGCCTGGTGCTCGTGCTGGCCGTGGATGGCGACGAGCTTCCGGCCGAGCTTTTTCAGCGCCGCCGCGGTCGCGAGTCCGTCGTCGATGAAGATGCGGCTCCGTCCGCGGGCCGGGATCTCGCGCCTGACGATGGTTTCGGCGCCGCCGTCCGTCTCGAACGTCGCCTGCACGACGGCCCGGGCCGCCCCGGTCCGCACCAGATCGCCGCCGCCGCGCCCGCCCGCCAGCAGTCCGAGCGCGCCGATGATGATCGACTTGCCGGCGCCGGTCTCGCCCGTCAGGACGTTGAAGCCGTGGTCGAACTCGACCTCCAGGGCATCGACGACGGCGAGATCGCGGATGCTGAGGAAACGGATCATGGCCGGCGGCTGCTCGTCGTTCCGCTTCCGGGCGCCCGCCGGATCGAGCCGGATCCGGCCGGCCGGGGAAGCCGGGGAGGGAACGGCCATTCTAGCATGCGCTTTGACACCGTTCGCGGCGGCGTGGTAGGCTTCCGCAACCAGCGCCTTCCCAGCGGCGCGCCATTGTCAGGATACTGACGGAGGAAACCGGGGTGCGTATCCTTGGATACTATACCTTTGCCTTCCTTCAGGCGCCCGTGGCGAGCGAGCCTGTGGAAGGATTCGGCGGCCTGTTCGGGCTGCTCGCCCGGACCTCCCTCATCGGCCAGCTCGTGCTGGCGTCCCTGCTCGTCTTCTCCGTCGCTTCGTGGGCGGTCATCCTCTTCAAGCTCTGGCAGTTCCGGCAGGTCGACGCGCAGACGTCGACGTTCGTCACGATCTTCCGCAAGAGCCGGAAGTTCTCGGAAGTGCAGTCGGTGTGCAAGTCCCTGACCGCGAGCCCGCTGACCGGGGTGTTCCAGGCGGGGTACGTCGAGCTCAACATGCAGCTCCGGGACGCGGAGGGGGCCGGCGGCGATCCGGCGGGGGGGGCGCCGCGCCCGACGCTGCGGAGCTTCGAGGCGCTCGACCGCTCCCTCCTCCGCGCGACGAACGTCGAGGTGAACAAGCTCGAGCGCCACGTGGCGCTGCTCGCGACGACGGCGAGCATCACCCCGTTCATCGGCCTGTTCGGGACCGTCGTCGGGATCATCATCGCGTTCCAGGAGATCGGCGTGACCGGGTCGACGAATCTCGCGGCCGTCGCGCCGGGCATCGCCGAGGCGCTCATCGCGACCGCGGCCGGCCTGTTCGCGGCGATCCCGGCCGTCTACTTCTACAACCACCTCACGCACCGGGTTAAGCTCACCGCGTCCGCCATCGACGACTTCTCGCTGGAGTTCCTCAACATCGCCGAGCGGTATTTCTCAGGATGAGGGTGTTTTCACCATGCCGAAGGTTCAGTCCATCGAGGGCGGCGGCGGAAGCGGCCGGCGCCGCGGCCGGCGCGCGAGCACGTCGCTCGCCGAGATCAACGTGGTGCCGCTCGTCGACGTCATGCTCGTCATGCTCGTCATCTTCATGGTGGCGGCGCCCATGATGCAGCGGGGGCTCGACGTGCGGCTTCCGGAGGCGCGCCGCGCCGAGCCGCTGGCGTCCGAACGGGTGTTCGTCACCGTGCCGCTCGCCTATCGCACCGACCGCGTGGTGCAGGTCGGCGAAGACACCGTCGGCGTCGATCTGCTGCCGGACCGCCTGCAGGCGGAGCTGGCGGGCCGGGAGGACAAGGCGGTCTTTCTGCGGGGGGACAGCGAGATTACGTACGGCGAGCTGGTCTCGGTGATGGACCGGCTCAAGGAGGGGGGCGTTCAGGACGTCGGGCTGGTGCTCGACCAGCCCAGCCGCCGATAGTGGTGTCCGGTGCGGAAAGCAGCTTCCGAAAACCGGTCGGAGCGGGCGCGCGAGCACGACCAGTTGCGTCGCACGGTCGGCGTGTCGCTGGCCGCGCACGTCTTCCTGATCGCGGCCGTCCTGTTCGCGCCGGCCGGCTGGTGGACCGTTGCGGAGTCCGAGCCGGCGTTCGACGTCATGACGCTCCGGCTGGGCGGCCCGGAAGGACCCGGCGCAGGCGGCCGGACGGCGCTCGGCGGACGCGCCATACAGCAGGTCGTCCCGCTCCCGGAGATCCGCCGCCCGCAGTGGATCCAGCCCCCCACCCCGGCGCCGCCGAAGATGATCCTGCCGGTGTCGGATCCGGTGGCCGCACGGCGGCCGGAGCCGGAGGTGGAGGTCGACACGGCCCCGGACGAAGCCCGCGGGCGCACTCCGACACGCGGTCCCGAAGCCCGCGAGGGACTGGCGATGGCCGACACCGGCGTCCGGGGGACGGGCGTCGGGCTCTCGGGCGGCGGGCTCGGCGGGGACGGGACGGAGCTCGACGTGGGAGACTTCTGCTGTCCCCGCTACCTGTCGACGATGATCGAGTTGATCCGCAGGCGCTGGGACAACAACCAGCGGGTGCCCGGATCGGTGGTGGTCCGCTTCACCATCGGACGAAGCGGCGCCATCGACGGCGTGGACGTGGATCGGTCCAGCGGCCACCTCGCGCTCGACATGAGCGCCCAGCGCGCCGTTCTGCTGACCCGCGCCCTGCCGCCGCTTCCCACTGCGTATCCGGACGACGCTCTGCCGGTGCGCCTCACGTTCGAGTATCAGCCATGACCAGAACAACTCTTCGCTTCCTGTCGTTCGCGCTGGCCCCGGCGGCCGCCGGGGCCGTGCTCTTCGCCCGGCAGTCGCCGGCCCCGGATCCGCTGCTGCACGTCGCGGAGTTCTCCCGCGCGCAGCAGGTGCTCTTCGCCCGGCAGTCGCCGGCCCCGGATCCGCCGTCCCGCGCGCGGACGGAGATCGATCTCATCATCGGCGACCGCATCGGCGCGCAGCCCCGTCTGGCCGTGCCGGACTGTCTGGCTCTGACGGGCGGCCCGGAGACGGCGGACGCCGCGGAGACCATCGCCCGGGTGCTGTTCGACGACCTGGAGTTCGAGCGCGAGTTCCGCATGCTGCCCCGCGACACCTACCACACCATTCCCCGCGCCCGCGCCCTGACCGACCTGCCGCTGGACGCGTGGCAGGAGCTGGGCGCGCAGGGCGTGGTGAGCTGCACGGTGAGCGCGCAGGCGGACGGGCAACTGCGCGTGCAGGCCAGGCTCTTCAACGTCCGCGCGCAGGATTCGACCCTGGGCGTCGAGTACGTCGGCTCGTTCCGCGACGTCCGGCTCTACGCGCACGAGCTCGCGGACGAGATCCACCGGCAGCAGCGCGGGCTCGAGGGCGTCGCGCGCAGCCGCATCGCCTTCGTTTCCGATCGCGACAGCGAGTCGGTGCTCGGACTCGTGCCGAACCGGCAGACCAAGGAGATCTACGTGGCCGACTACGACGGGGCGAACGTGCGGCGGGTCACCGTCGGCCGGTCGCTCAACGTCACGCCCGCCTGGAGGCCCGACGGGCGCGCGATCGCCTACACGTCCTACCGCTCCGGACAGCAGGACGTCGTCGTCTCCCACGTCTACGAGGGGCGGCTGGAGACGCCGGCGGGTGGCAACGAGCGGGTGCACAACTGGCTGCCCGCGTTCTCCCCGGACGGGAGCCGGATCGCGTTCAACTCCAACCGCGACGGGAACCCCGAGCTGTACGTGATCAACGCCGACGGCACGGATCTGCGGCGCCTGACCAACCACCCGGGGATCGACACGAGCCCCACCTGGTCGCCGCTCGGCCACCAGATCGCGTTCACGTCGGATCGCACCGGCTCGCCGCAAATCTACGTCGTCGGCGTCGACGGCACGGGGCTGCGCCGCATCACGTTCGAGTCCTATTGCGACCGGCCCACCTGGTCGCCGAGCCCGTACAACGAGATCGCCTACTCGTCGCGCACGTCGCCGGGCCACCACGACGTCAAGGTCGTCGACCTCGCCACGAACGAGGTCCGGCAGCTCACGTTCGGCCAGGGAACCAACGAGAGCCCGAGCTACTCCGCCAACGGCCGCCATCTTGCCTTTTCGTCGACCCGCGCAAGCGGGCAGAAGCAGATCTTCGTGATCGGCCGGGATGGACGGGGGCTCCGGCAGATCACCCACGAGGGGAACAACGAGATGCCGAGCTGGTCGCGATGACCCGCTGTCGGCTCGAGCCGGCGGGCGGGCCCGGCCCCCGGGCCGGACGGCGCCCGACGAGAGGAACAGAGATGAAAGCACACCAACGACCGTGGCGGGATCGGCTGCTGGCGGGCGTCGTTCTCGCAGGCCTTTGCGGAGGGTCCTGCGTGCGCAACCCGGCGCCGGTGGAGCCGGAACCTCCGCAGCCGCCGCCCGGGGCCGAGGAGGTGGCGCCGGTCCTGCCCGTTCCGCCCGCACAGGAAGGGCCGCCGCCGCTGCCGGATCCGTTGCCGCCGCCTCCTCCGCTGCCGGAAGAGGAGATCGCATCGCGTCCTCTTGAAGACATCAACCGCGAGGCTCCGCTCCAGGCGGTGTTCTTCGGTTACGACAGCAGCGAACTGGACTCGGCCGCGCTGGACGCGGTCGAAGCCAACGCGAACGTCCTGGTTCGGAATCCGACCTGGGTCGTCGCGATCGAAGGACACTGCGACTCGCGGGGCACGCCCGAGTACAACCTGGCGCTCGGCGACCGCCGCGCCCGCATCGTCCGGGACCATCTGATCAGCCTGGGGATCGCGCCCGATCGGGTGCAGACCATCAGCTACGGCGAGGAGTTCCCGTTCGTGCCGGGTGAAACCACGGAAGCCTGGGCTTCCAACCGGCGCGCCCACTTCGTCGTCACGGCGCAGTGACCCCCCGGAATCGGTTTGATTTTCCTTCGCTCTCGCCGGCGCCGCCGTGCTCGCGGCGGCGCCGGCTGTGCGGTCCCTCACAAATTCTGACGCGCGCGTGCGCCCGCCATTGACCAGAATGCCGGGCGCGGATACAATTCGGACCCATGGCGAACATCCGAATTCAGTCCGCCGAGCGTCCATTCGACGATCCGGACACGGCCCGGCTTGGAGTTGCCGTCCTGATGCGAGCGGATGCGATGGGCCTGCTTCCGCCGCGCGAGATCCACCATCTCGATCTGGCGGAATGGCGACGCATTGCCGATGACATCTCGAAGGCGGGGGTCGGCCAGGCCGTCGTCGTGGCGTCTGCGGTCACGGCCGCGCCCGGATCGACACGGTTCCGCACGATGCTCCGCGACGTGAACGAAGCCCTTGATGCCTCGCCGGTTCCCGCGTCGGAGTGGCCCACGATGCAACAGGCGCTCGGCGCCGACCTCCTCGCCCGCCTGCTGCGGATCTCCCCGGCGAGCCTGCGCCGCTACCGGTCCGGCGACCGGACGACCCCGGACCCCGTCGCCGTCCGCCTGCACGTGCTGGCGTTGATGGTGGGGGATCTGGCGGGCGCCTACAACGAGGCCGGTGTCCGGCGCTGGTTCGTCCGTCCCCGCACGGTGCTCGACAATCGTGCTCCCGTGGACGTCCTGGTTCCCGGGTGGGGGCCGGACGATACCGGACCTCGACAGGTGCGCAGTCTGGCGAGCGCCCTCGCCGCGTCACCGGCGACGTGAAGGTCATCGGCTTCCGCCACGCGGATCCTCGCTATCCCTTCCTGTGGGAGGGTGCCGGTCAGCCTTCTGCGCGCTGGCACGGGGACGGCGACGACGGCCCCACGCACTATTTCAGCGATACCCCGGACGGCGCCTGGGCCGAGTTTCTGCGCCACGAGGAGATCTCCGACCCGGAGGACCTGCCGACGATTCGGCGCGCCCTCTGGGCCGTGGAACTGGACGATCGGGCGCTGGCGGAACCGGCCCTGCCGCGCGAGACCCTCACCGGCGGGCGCGCATCCTACCCCGCGTGCCGGGCGGAAGCGCATCGGCTGCGGCGGCAGGGGGTGCGCGGACTCGTTGCGCCGTCGGCGGCGCTGCTGCCCGGCGGCGCGCGAGGCTGGCGGGTGGCTGGCGGGCTGCGGCCCGGCGAGCCGCGGGACGGCCGGGTCTTCGTGCTGTTCGGCCCACGACCGGATCTGACCGGCTGGCGGGCGACGATTGCCGGGCGGCCGGGTGACGGCCTGCTGGATGCGGTCCGTCATCTGGAATGACCGGACCGCCACCGCCGAACCGGCGGCGTGCGCCCCGCGCCTCCGGGAGCGCGGCGCCACGGTCGAAGTGTAGCGCACGCCGGGCCTTCCCGCGCGGGTCCTGCCGGACGGCGCAGGGACTCCCGTCCGCGCGTGGGGTAGAACATGCGGAAGCGGCGGCGTGGATGGCGCGGGGACTCCCGTCCGCGCGTGGGGTAGAAGACGGGCACGCCGAGCAACGGCCGGTCGCGCCAGGGACTCCCGTCCGCGCGTGGGGTAGAATCTTTTCGTGAGGACGTCACGGCTTGCCGGAGAGTGCGACGGCAAGCCGCGCGCGGCCGGTCAACGGGGACGATCTGATGATTCGCATCGCGGCGGGACTGCTGTTCGTGCTCGCGGCCACGGCCACCGCCGGCGCGGCGGACCGGGAGCACGAGCAACTGATGGCGGACGTTCGGATGCTGCACGAGCACGTGCTGCGGCTGCACCTGGCCGTCAACGGCATCGTGGAAACCATCGGGACGCTCGCGGCGGGCCAGGAAGAGCTCGGGACCGCGATGCGGCGGGCCTTCGCCGACCAGCGGCTGCTGATCGACGGCGTGGGCTCCACCGCGCGCGTGCTGCGCGAGAAGCTCGACGAGACCAACGTCCGGATCGCGTCGCTCTCGCAGGAAGTCGAAGCGTTGCGCGTGTCCATTCCGCCGCTGCCGCTGCAGACGACGGGGCTGCCGGAAGATCCGGGGACGAGCGGCCCCGGCGCCGCTCCGGCCGCCGCGGCCGCTCCTGCGCCGGCCTCGCCGGCGGTCGCCGGCGGCTCGCCGCAGCGGTTGTACCAGACGGCCTGGGCCGATTACGCCGGCGGCCAGTGGAGCCTGGCGGTGACTGGCTTCGAGGCGTACATCGCGACCTACCCGCGCTCGGAAATGGCCGACGACGCCGCGTTCTACATCGGGGAGACCTGGTTCAACCAGGGTGACTTCCAGGGCGCGGTGGATGCCTATGCGCGGGTCGTGCTGAACTATCCGAACGGCGACAAGGTGCCCGACGCCGCCTACAAGCAGGGTGTCGCGCTCGACCGCCTCGGCGAGCCGGAGCGCGCCCGGGAGTCTTTCGATCTGGTCGTGACGAATCACCCGGACAGTCGGATGGCCGCGCTGGCCCGGCAGCAGTTGGACCGGCTGGGCCAGTGAGCGGCGGGAAGGACGTGGCGACGACATGGGCAGTGTGAACAAGGTCATTCTGGTCGGCAACCTCGGCCGCGACGCCGAGTTGCGCTACACCCCGGGCGGCGCGGCCGTCGCCAACTTCAGCATCGCCACCACCGAGACCTGGACCGACAAGAACAGCGGGGAGCGCCGGGAGCAGACCGAGTGGCACCGCGTGGTGCTCTGGGGCAAGCAGGCCGAAGCGCTCAACGAGTATCTGAAGAAAGGGCGTCAGATCTACGTGGAAGGACGCCTGCAAACGCGGCAGTGGGACGACCGGGACGGCAACAAGCGGTACACGACGGAAGTGCGGAGCGATCGCCTCGTGCTGCTCGGCGGCCGGCGTGACGACGCGGGCGGCGGCCGGCAGGGTCCCTACAAGGAGCCGGAGTCCTCGCACGCCCCGGGGACGGACCCGGCGGACGGCGGGGGCGGCGGCGCGGATCTGACCGAGGACGACATCCCGTTCTGAGGCGGCTCGGGCCTTCGCGGCGACGGGGACCGGTGCGGTCTGGTGGATGGCGGGGGCGGCGGCGCGGATCTGACCGAGGACGACATCCCGTTCGGACGTTCGCGGCGACGGGACCGCTGGCCTTGCCGGTGCGGTTTGGCGGCCGGTGGCGGGCGCTGCCCCCGGGGTCGCTGCCGTCTCCAGGCGGGTTCGGTCGCCGCGTCCCGAACTGCAACAGGCCGACGGTCCGGGTGTCGAGCAGGTCGCTGCCGTCTCCAGGCGGTTCGGTCGCCGCGCCGGGTTCGGCGCGCTACGCTTCCGTGGTTCCCTCGCGGCCGTACCGATCCGCGATCCGGACGACGTCCTCCAGTTCCGGAGTGGACACCTCGAACACGTCGCAGTCCTCGATCGCCGTCATCCGATGCACGGCGCCCGGGGCGACGTGGACGCGGTCGCCGGGGGCCATCTCCCAGCACCGGGCGCGATCGTCCTGCCGCAGCTCGAACCGCAGGCGGCCGCTCCAGAGCAGCAGCGTCTCTTCCTTGCGGTTGTGGTACTGCAAGCTCAGCGCGTGCCCGGCCCGGACGTGGATCACCTTGCCGACGTAGCGGTCGGTGCGCGCCCAGATCAACTCGTACCCCCAGGGCTTCTCCACCCGCGTCGCGCCGCCCTCGCCCGTCACCGGCACTCCCCCGTCCGTCACCGGCACTCCCCCGTCCGTCACCGGCGCTCCCCCGCCCGTCACCGGCGCTCCCCCGTCCGTCACCGGCGCTCCCCCGTCCGTCACCGGCGCTCCCCCGCCCGTCACCGGCGCTCCCCCGTCCGTCACCGGCGCTCCCCCGTCCGTCACCGGCGCTCCCCCGCCCGTCACCGGCGCTCCCCCGTCCGTCACCGGCACTCCCCCGCCCCCGGTCAGTAGTGCGCCCGGCGCCGGCTCGACGTCGGGATCTTCAACTCTTCGCGGTACTTGGCGATCGTCCGGCGCGCCAGCACCAGCCCCTCGTCCTGCAGCAGGCGCACGATGCGCGAGTCGCTCAGCGGCTTCCGGGCGTCTTCCCGGGCGATGATCTTCCGGATGCGATCCTTGACCTTGCGCGACGACACGTTCTCGCCGTACGCGCTGCTGATGCCGCTGTGGAAGAAGTACTTCATCTCGAACACGCCCTGCGGCGTGTGCATGTACTTGTTGGTCACCACGCGGCTCACCGTCGATTCGTGCATGCCGATGTCGTTCGCGACGTCGCGCAGCACCAGCGGGCGCAGGTGCTCGATGCCGTGGTCGAGGAAGCCGCGCTGGAATCCGATGATGCTCTTCGCCACCTTGTGGACGGTCCGCTGCCGCTGGTCCACCGACTTGAGCAGCCACTTCGCGGATTCGAGCTTCTTCTTCACGTAGGCCCGCGTCTCCTCCGAACTCCGGCTGGCCTTGCTCATCATGCGGCGGTAGACGGGGCTGATCCGCAGTTGCGGCACGCGCTCGTCGTTCAGGACGGCCACGTACTCGTCATCGACCTTGACGACCGAGACGTCCGGGATCACGTACGGCGAGGCGACCGGGTTCAGCCGGCTGCCGGGTTTCGGGTCCAGTCGCAGCAGCGCCTCGACGTGCTCCTTCAGCGCCTCGACGCTCAGGTCCAGCCGGCGCGCCAGCTCCGGCATCTGGCGGTTCTCCAGCAGGTCGAGGTGCTCGCGGACGATCGTCTCGCAGGGGGTGCCGCCGAGTCCCCGGCGCCGTATCTGCAGCAGGAGGCACTCCTGCAGGGTGCGCGCCGCGACCCCGGGCGGATCGAGCGTCCGAACCAGATCGAGGGCGCGCTCGACGTCGGCGGCCGGCCACGGTCCCATCGATGCGATCTCGTCGATGGAAGCGACCAGGTACCCGTCCTCGTTCAGGTTTCCGACGATGGCCGAACCGATTTCCCGCAGCCGGCCGTCGCCGGTCTGCTCGCCGAGCTGCCGCAGCAGATGGTCCGCCAGCGACGTGCCGGTCGACAGCGTGTTCTCGATCGGCGGCAGCTCCTTGCTCTCCGCCGGCGCGCCGCGGGGCCGATAGCCGTCCTCCAGGTAGTCGCCGAAGAAGTACTCGTAGTCCGCGTCGTCCCAGGTGTCCTGGCGGTCGGCGGGAGGCTCCGCGTCGCGCGCGTCGGGAGGATCCGCGTCCGCCTTCCCGGCCTGCTCGGCCGGCTCCGCGGGCGGCGCATCTTCCGCGAGCTCCTCCAGCACCGGATTCTCGACGAGCTCCTGGTTCAGATAGTCGGCCAGCTCGACCGTCGACATCGGCAGCAGCTTGATGGCCTGCTGCAGCGACGGCGTGAGGATGAGCTTCTGCGACAGCCGGGTCTGGAGCTTCTGGTGGATGGCCATCGATGCCTGACGGGGGGACGCCTCCCCAAGAGCTTAGTCCAAACGGAATCCCGCGCCCAGGTAGATGCGCTTGACCTCGTCGTCGCCGGCGAGCCGGTCCGGCGTTCCCTTCCGGAACACCCCGCCATCATGAATGATGTACGCGCGGTCGGTGATCCGCAAGGTCTCGCGCACGTTGTGATCCGTCATCAGGACGCCGATCCCGCGTTCCTTGAGGTGGAAGATGATCTCCTGGATGTCGCCCACGGCGATCGGGTCGATTCCGGCGAACGGCTCGTCGAGCAGCATGAACGAGGGCGACATGACGAGCGCCCTGGTGATCTCGACGCGCCGGCGTTCGCCCCCGGACAGCGAGTGCGCCCGCGCGGCGGCGAGCGGCGTCAGGTCGAGCTCGGCCAGCAGCTCCGCCGCCCGGCGCCGCCGCTCGGCGCGCGAGAGCTTCAGGGTCTCGAGGATGGCCAGGATGTTCTGCTCCACCGTGAGCCCGCGGAACACCGAGGGCTCCTGCGGCAGGTAGCCGATCCCCTTCTTCGCCCTGACGTACATCGGGTCGCCGGTGACGTCGTTTCCGTCCAGCAGCACGCGGCCCGAGTCCGGGGCCGTGAGCCCGACGACCATGTAGAACGTCGTGGTCTTGCCAGCGCCGTTCGGTCCCAGCAATCCGACCACCTCGCCCGGTCGGACGTCGAGGCTGACGTCGCGCACCACGGTCCGCCGGCCGTACGATTTCGTCAGCGCGACCGTCTTGAGGAGAGCCATCGTTCGGACGACGCGCCAGTTCGAAAGAGTCGCCTTTCAGGCCGGGCACGTCGCGCTGGTGGACGCCGTCCGCTCCGCGGACCGGCCGTCGGCGGATATCGACTCCCCGTTCGCGAAGAACGTCACCGACCGCCCGGTCGTCTCCCGGCAGCCCTCCTCCAGCTCTTCGACGACCGTGACCGGCTCGCCGGTCAGGTCGTAGCGGCCTTCCCCGTCGTCGTAGGACAGCGTCTCGCCGGTCACGCGGCGGGTGTCCAGCTCGAGATCGACGTCGCCGGTGGCCTCGATCCGCTCGAGCGTGCGCGCATCGGCGCGCAGGAACAGCATGATGCTCTCGCTGCCGAGGGAGAACCCCGGGCTGCTCACCGTGGCGGGCGTCGCGGAGGCGGCCGGGGGCGCGGCGGCGAGTCCGGGGGCGCTGTCCGGCGGGCTGCCCGCCCCGGCGGTCGTCGTGCTGCCCGTCCCGGCGGTCGGCGGATTGTAGGCGACCTGCTGGAGGCGGTTGTCGAAGAACAGCGTTTCCGCGCGCCCCTCCGTGATCGACTCGACGGCGTCCTCCGACTCGCCGTCGTTCTGCAGCAGGGTCGTCCGCGTCCGCACCGCCCCTTGCGCGGTGACGTCGCCGGTCGTCTCGTCGATGGCGATGCTCCGCCCGCGGAACTCGGTCGTTCCCTGCCACAGGCGCGCCCCGTCGGAATAGGTCGCCAGAGAGGTCGCCGCGTCGTAGGCGAACCGTCCCGCCACGACGTGTATCGGCGGTCCGGCGGCGAACAGGCCGGGCCGCACGGCGGCGGACGCGCCTTCGGTCTCCGGCGAGTCCAGCACGCCCTTGACCTCCTGCAGCGCCTCGACGTTCGGTCCGTCGAGGCCGACGGCGATCGTCCCTGCCTGCAGGAAGCCCCGCTGATCGTCCAGGCGCGGCGTCCGGCCGGCCGCGGCGGCGCGCGGCGCGGGTCCGGCCCGGCCTGACGCCGGACGATCGGCGGGTCGCGGCCCGGCCGCGGGCGGCGCGAGCAGCGTGAACAGCGCTTCGTCCGGCGCGTAGGTCGCCGCGTCCGCCTCCGCGCGGAGGCTTCCGGCTTCGAGCGTGACGTTCCCGAGCAGACGCAGCCCGGTCAACCGACCGAGCCCCGCCGCCAGCATCGCCTCCATGCGGTCCGCCCGCATGAGCCGATCGTCCGCGTCGGGCGCCGCCGACACGTCGGACTCCAGCAGCTCGACGCCGCCGTCGAAGACCGCCGCCCGGCCGCCGGCGGCCGGGCGGCCAGCGGCCGGAACGGCTCCGCCGCCCGGTCCGCCACCCGTCGCAGGATCCGCGGAAGGAACGTCCTGGCCGCCGGCGGCCGGGCCGCGGGCGGTCGGAACGACTCCTCCGCCCGGTCCGCCACCCGTCGCAGGATCCGCGGAAGGAACGTCCTGGCCGCCGGCGGCCGGGCCGCGGGCGGTCGGAACGACTCCTCCGCCCGACCCGCCGCCCGCCGCGGGACCCGCGGAAGGGACGCCCGGACCGGCTGCCGCGGTCGGCGGCGCATCCGGCGCGCCGGCGCCGTTCCCGATTTCCAGGCTCCGGGCGCGGATGCGGCGGGCGGCGCCGCCGTCCGCGGGGAACTCCAGCGTCACGCGCTCCCGCGCCTGGAGCGCGTCCACCCCGGCGGCGCCCGGTTGCAGAGCCACCTCCACCGAGCCGCCGGCGATCGTCACGCCCGCCGCCCCGGGCCGGGCGCCGAAAAGCTCCACGCGCGCGCCGCCGGTGAGCGCCGCCCGCTCGGGCGCGCCGTCGCGGTAGTCCACGCCGATTTCCGGCGCCGACAGGTCACGGAGCTGCCCCGGACCGGTGTCGCCTCCCAGGATCCGGGCGCCGCCGGCCAGCTCTGCCCGCTCCGGCTCGTCGTCGCGGTAGGTCACGGAAATCGTCTCCGCGGACATCTCGCGGAGGTCGGTCCTCTCCCCGTCCTGTCCGCGCATCCGCGCGCCTCCCGTCAGTGCGATGGCGTCGAGCCGGGACGCATCCGGGTCGAAGCGCACGGCCACGCGGTCCGCCCGCATGCGGCGCCCGTGCGAATCGACCGTCACGCCTCCCCGGAACGACATGACGCCGGCGAACCTGTCGACCTCGGCGCTGCGCGCGGCGATCCGGACGCCCGGCGCGGCGCCGTCCGGTTCAAGCCGCAGCTCGACGACCGCCCGCCGCTCGAGATGCACGATCCGGCCGCGGCTGTCGTAGCGCGCCGCGTCACCCTCCAGGCGCATCCAGCCCTGCTCGAACTCGGCGCGCCCGGGCATCGTGACCACGCCGGTGGCGTCCGCGTACGACGCCTCCGCGGTGTCGCCGGCGAGGCCGTCCTCCGTCTCGATGGCCACCGTGCCGGTCAGCCGCCAGTCCCCCGCTTCTTCGACGCCGGACGCCTCGCCGCCGCGGATCCGGAAGCCGGTCCGGTCCTCCTCGGCAGGCACGATCACCTCCACGCCCACCAGACGCGCGGAGCCGTCGTCGTAGGCGAACTGCCGGTCCGCGACGATCACCGACCCGTCGCCGAAGGTGATGCGCGCGCCGCGGCTCTCGAGGACGGCGTTCGGATCGAGCGGGGCGACCGGCGCCGCCGCCGGCGGGCCGGCGCGGTCGGACATGCTGTACAGCAACGTGACGCCGAACGTCACCGCGAAGGATGCGAGCCCGATCCGGGCCGGACGTTGCCAGGCGGCCATGTTCCTTCCACTCTACCGATGCCCGATCGCATCGGCAACGCGCAACCGGATGAAGTCGTTCCCCTTGTACGTGCTCTCGTCGAGCGAGAACGCCACGCGCAGCCCGTCGCGGCCGCGCTCGAAGACCGACGCCCGGTCGGCCGCTCCCCAGGCGACGGCCGGAAACGTGGCCCGGCCCTGGCGGATCTTCATGCGGAGGTGGCGCTTCTTCATCGTCCGCGGGCCCTCGGCCACCTCGACCGGCGCGGCGTGGAACACGGGACGCAGGTTGCCTCTTCCGAACGGCTCCAGCGCGGCCAGATCGCGGAGCAGACCTTCCCGCACCTCCGTGAGGGGCAGCGGGGCGTCCACGGTCAGCCGCGGCACGAGATCTTCCGGCCCGAGCCGCTCGTCGGCGTACGCGGCCAGCCGGCGGCGCATTTCCGTCAGGCGCCGCGACTCGATCACCAGGCCGGCCGCCTGCCGGTGCCCGCCGAAGCGCACGAACAGGTCCGCGGCGCGCTCGAGCGCGGCGAGCAGATCGAATCCCGGAATGCTCCGGCCCGAGCCGTGCGCCTGCTCGCCGTCCACCGACAGCACGATCGCCGGCCGGGCGAACCTCTCGACCAGCTTCGACGCGACGATGCCGATCACGCCGCGGTGCCAGCCCGCGCCCCAGACGACCAGCAGGTTGCGCGCGCCGACCTCCGGGTCGCGTTCGACGACCTGCCGCGCCTCGGCCACGATCGCGGCTTCCTCTTCGCGCCGCCGCGCGTTCTCGGCATCCAGCGCCGCGGCCAGCTCCTGCGCCTCCGCGGCGTCGGCGGCGCGCGTCGCCAGCAGCAGCCGCGTGGCCATTTCCGCGGAACGCATGCGGCCGGCCGCGTTGATGCGCGGCGCCACCTGGAACGCCACGTTCCCGCTGTCGATCCGGCGGCCGGCCGGTCCGCTGGCGTCCAGCAGCGCCTGCAGGCCGGCCGTGTGCGGACCGCTCGACAGGCGGTCGAGTCCCACCTTCGCGAGCACCCGGTTCTCGCCCCGCAGCGGAACCGCGTCCGCCAGGGTGCCGATGGCGGCCAGCTTGACGAACCCCTGCAGCCAGGCCGTGCGGCCGGCCCGCCGGCACAGCGCCTGCACGAGCTTGAACGCCACCCCGGCCCCGGCCAGATCCTTGTCCGGGTAGGGACAGTCGGGGCGGCGCGGGTTGATCACCGCGAACGCCGGAGGAAGATCCGCCTCCGGCTCGTGGTGGTCGGTGACGACGAGATCGACGCCCAGTTCGCGCGCGCGCTTCGCCGCCGCCACGCTCCGGATGCCGCAGTCGACCGACACCAGCACCCGGGCGCCGCGCGCCTGCAGGCGCTCCACCGTCTCCGCCTGCAGCCCGTAGCCGTCCCGCAGCCGCTCGGGAATGAAGTGCGACACGTCGCCGCCCAGCAGCTCCAGGGCGCGGCGCAGCATGACGGTGGAGCTGACCCCGTCGGCGTCGTAGTCCCCGTGCACGACGATCGGTTCGCGCCGCCCGACGGCGCCGAGGAGCCGCTCGACGGCGCGGTCGAGGTCCGCGAGGCGTGACGGATCGTGGAGATCGTCGAGGCTGGGGCGCAGGAACCGGCGGGCGCCGTCCGGGTCCGCCAGATCGCGCTGGACGAGCAGGCGGGCGACGGTCGGATGCAGCGACAGCTCCCGGCGCAGCCGTTCGGCCGCCGGGGCGTCGAACTCCGGGTGGCGCCAGACCGCCCCCCGCAGCGCCGATTCCCCGCCGGCGGGGGCTAGCCCCACGAGACGGCGCCCTTTCCGCACACCTGCTCGACTTCCTCGGCCAGCCGGTCCGAGGGCTGGACGCGGACGCGGTCGAGCCGCGCGCGGACCCTGAGCGGCGGGCTCCGGCTGCGCAGCTCGACTTCGAGGGCGACCCGTCCGCCGCCGGGATGGCGCCCGAGGACCTCCTTCAGGGCTTCGAGCGTCGCCCGGTTCGCCGGCGGGGAGACGAGGCGGATGCCCAGGGGGCGTCCGGCCTCGCTCAGCAGCGCGTCGATCGGACGCACCTCGCTCGCGATCAGCCGCGCCGTTTCGTCGTCGACCTCCAGCTTGCCGCTGACGACGATCAGCGCGCCCACGTCCAGCAGCCGGCCGTACTTGCGGAACGTCTCCGGAAAGACGACCGCTTCCACACGCCCCCCGCGGTCCTCGACGAGGACCGCGGCCATCGGATCGCCCTTCCGGGTCTTCAGGTCCCGGCGCTGGCTGACGATGCCGCCGGCCGTCACCGCCGCCGCCGGTTCGGTGAGGGCCGCGATGGACCGCACGCCGGCGCGGTCGAGTTCCTTCCGGAACCGGTCGATGGGATGGCCGCTCAGATACAGGCCGAGCGCTTCCTTCTCGAACGCGAGCTGCTCCTTCTCGGTCCAGGCCGGAACGTCCGGCAGCCGCATCGCGCTCCCGTCCGCCCGGACCGCCTCCGATTCCCCGAAGAGCTCGTGCTGGCCGCGGTTGCGGTTCCGCTGCCGCCGGTTCCCGTGCTCGACGGCGCGGTCCACCGCCGCGAAGAGCTGCGCCGAACGGAGACGCCGCCCGGCGCCGTTCCCGTCCGGCCCGCCGTCTCCGTGCAGGCCGTCGAAGGCGCCCGCCTTGACCAGGCTCTCCAGGACGCGCTTGTTGACCGCCTGCAGGTCGACCTGCTCGCACAGCCGGTTCAGCGACGTGAGCCGGCCGGTCTCGCGGCGCACCGCCAGGATCGACTCGACCGCCTTGTCGCCGACGTTCTTGACCGCGCCGAGCCCGAACCGCACGCCCGCCGGGGTCACCGTGAACGCCCACGCGCTCTCGTTGACGTCGGGCGGCAGGATCGTCACCCCGAGGTCGCGGCACTCGCCCATGTACAGGGCGAGCTTGTCGGTGTTCTGCCGTTCCGTCGTCAGCAGCGCCGCCAGGAAGTACGCCGGGTAGTTCGCCTTGAGGTACGCGGTCTGGTAGGCCAGCAGCGCGTACGCCGTCGAATGGCTCTTGTTGAAGCCGTACCCGGCGAAGAACTCCATCAGATCCCAGATCCGCTTCGCGACCGCGCCGTCCAGTCCCCGCTCGACCGCGCCGGCCAGGAACTTCTCGCGCTGCGCCTCCATCACCGACGCGCTCTTCTTGCCCATCGCCTTGCGCAGCACGTCCGCCTCGCCCATCGTGAAGCCGGCGAGGTCGCTGGCGATGCGCATGACCTGTTCCTGGTAGGCGATCACGCCGTACGTGCCGCGCAGGATCGGTTCGAGCCGCGGCGTGTCGTACTCGATCCCGACCTTCCCGTCCTTGCGCGCGATGAAGTCGTCGATGACCCCCCCGCGCAACGGTCCGGGCCGGTACAGGGCGTTCAGGGCGATGAGGTCCTCGAACCGTTGCGGCTTGGCCTTGCGCAGCGTCTCGCGCATGCCGGAGCTCTCGAACTGGAAGATGCCGAGCGTCTGGCCGTTGCTGAACAGCCGGTAGGTCTTCTCGTCGTCGAGGGGCAGCGACTCGAGCCGGACCGTCTCCCCGAGCGCGCGCTCGATCTGCTCGACCGCGTCTTGCAGCAGCGTCAGCGTGCTGAGCCCGAGAAAGTCCATCTTGAGCAGGCCGACCCGCTCGACCTCCTTCATCGCCCACTGGGTCGTTACGATTTCGTCCTTCTTGTAGAGCGGCGCGAACTCGGTGATCGCATCCGGGGCGATGACCACCCCGGCCGCGTGCACCGAGGCGTGGCGCGTCACCCCTTCGAGCCGGCGCGCCACGTCGAGCAGCTCCCGCACCTGCGGCGCGGTGCGCTGCAGCTCCTTGAGCGTCGGACTCCCGGCGAGCGCCTTGTCGAGGGTGATGTCGAGCGTCTGGGGGATCTGCTTCGCCACCCGGTCGACTTCCGCGTAGGACATGCCGAGGGTCCGTCCGACGTCGCGCACCACCGCCCGCGCCTTCATCGTCCCGAACGTGATGATCTGCGCCACGTTCTCGCGCCCGTACTTGCGCGTGACGTACTCGATGACCTCGCCGCGGCGCCGCTCGCAGAAGTCGATGTCGATGTCCGGCAGCGACACCCGTTCCGGGTTGAGGAAGCGCTCGAAGATCAGGTCGAACTCCAGCGGATCGACGTCCGTGATCCGCAGGCAGTACGCCACGAGGCTGCCGGCGGCGGAGCCGCGGCCGGGACCGACCGGGACGCCCTGCTCGCGCGCGTAGCGGATGAAGTCCCAGACGATCAGGAAGTACCCCGCGTACCCCATCCGCCGGATCATCTCGATCTCGTACGCCAGCCGCCGCTCGTACTGCTCCAGATCGTGCCGTAGCGCGCCCCGCCCGCGCAGCGCCTGCAGCCGCGGGCGCCGCTCGTCGAAGCCGGCGCGCGCCACGCTGGCGAAGTAGTCGTCCGGCGACTCGAACGGCGGCGGCACGTCGAAGTTCGGCAGCCGGTGGACGGTGCCGGACAGGTCGACGTCGCAGCGCTCCGCGATCGCCAGCGTGTTGCGCAACGCCTCGGGAAAGTCCCCGAACACGGCCGCCATCTCCGCCGGGGTCTTCAGGTAGAACTGATCGCCGTGGTAGCGCAGCCGCTTCTCGTCGGTCACGTTCTTGCCGGTGCCGATGCACAGCAGGACGTCGTGCGGGCGGTGGTCCGCCTGCCGCAGGTAGTGCACGTCGTTCGTGCAGACCAGCGGCAGGCCGAGGTCGGCGGCGATGGGCGGCAGGCCGCGGTTGACCACCTGCTGGTCGTCGATGCCCTGGTACTGCATCTCCAGGAAGAAGCGGTCCGGGCCCAGGATGTCCCGGAACGAAGCCGCGGCCTCGCGGGCCTCGCGGGCCTGGTCGCGGCAGAGCTTGGTGGCCACCTCGCCCTTCAGGCAACTGCTCAGCCCGATGATGCCGTCCGCGTGCGCGGCCAGCAGTTCCTTGTCGATGCGCGGCTTGTAGTAGAAGCCCTCGGTGTAGCCGGCCGAAACGAGCTTGATCAGGTTGTGGTAGCCGGCCGGATCGGATGCGAGCAGCACCAGGTGGTTGGCCGTCTCCCCCGGAACGCCGCTATGGTGCCGCCGGTCGCCGTTGGCGACGTACACCTCGCAGCCGATGATCGGCTTGACGCCCCGCTTGCGCGCCTCGTCGTGGAACGTGATCGCGGAGAAGAGGTTGCCGTGCTCGGTGACCGCCACGGCCGGCATCTTCAGCGCGGCCACCTGGTCGAGCATCTCCCCGATCCGGCAGGCGCCGTCGAGCAGCGAATACTCGGTGTGCAGATGCAGATGGACGAAGTCGGCCATGGTCGTCGGAACCCTTACTCCCACTCGATGGTGGACGGCGGCTTCGAGCTCACGTCGTAGACCACCCGGTTGACGCCGCGCACCTCGTTGACGATGCGCGACGACACCGTGGCGAGCAGGTCGTGCGGCAGCCGGGCCCAGTCCGCCGTCATGCCGTCGCGGCTCTCCACGGCGCGGATCGCCACGGTGTGCTCGTAGGTCCGTCCGTCGCCCATCACCCCGACGCTGCGGAGCGGCAGCAGCACCGCGAACGACTGCCAGAGCCGGCGGTACAACCCCGCCCGCCGGATCTCCTCCGCCACCACCGCGTCCGCCCGCCGGAGCAGGTCGAGACGCTCGGCCGTCACCTCGCCCAGGATGCGCACCGCGAGCCCGGGCCCCGGGAACGGCTGGCGCCAGACGAACTCGTCGTCGAGGCCAAGCTCGCGGCCGAGCCGCCGCACCTCGTCCTTGAACAGCTCCCGCAGCGGCTCGACCAGCGAGAACCGGAGGCGCTCCGGCAGGCCGCCCACGTTGTGGTGGCTCTTGATCGCGGCCGACGGCCCGCCCACCGGCACGCTCTCGATGACGTCGGGGTACAGCGTCCCCTGGGCGAGAAAATCGAACCTGCCCAGACGCGCCGCGACCGCCTCGAAGACGTCGATGAACGTCGCGCCGATGATCTTGCGTTTCCGCTCGGGGTCGGTGACGCCGGCCAGCGCGCCGGCGAACCGCTCGGACGCGTCCTCGCAGACCAGGGGCAGGCGCATGCGGTTCGCGAAGCGCTCCGCCACCTGCTCGGCCTCGCGCAGCCGCAGCAGGCCGTTGTCGACGAAGATGCACGTCAGCCGGTCGCCGACGGCGCGGTGGACGAGCAGCGCCGCCACCGTCGAATCGACGCCGCCGCTCAACCCGCACACCACGCGGCCGTCGGCGCCCACCTGCTCGCGGATGCGCGCGGCCGCCTCGTCGGCGAACGAGGCCATCGTCCAGTCGCCGCCGCAGCCGCAGACGCCCGCGGCGAAGTTCTCGAGGATGCGCGCGCCGTGCTCGGTGTGCGCGACCTCGGGGTGGAACAGCAGCGCGTAGAGGCGGCGCGCGGCGTCCGCCATGCCGGCGACCGGCGCGTTCGGACTGGTCGCCGTCACCGAAAACCCGGGCGGGGCCGCGCGCACGACGTCGCCGTGGCTCGCCCAGGCCCGGATCTGGTCGGGCACGCCGTCGAACAGCCCGCCCCGCTCCCGCACGCGCACCGGCGCCCGTCCGTACTCCCGCTCCGGGGCGGCGCCGACGCCGCCGCCGAGGGCCGCGGTCATCGCCTGCATGCCGTAGCAGATGCCGAGCACCGGCACGCCGCACGAGAAGATCGCCGGGTCGCACCGCGGCGCCCCCGCGTCGGACAGGCTCGCGGGCCCGCCCGACAGGATCACGCCGGCCGCGCCCCGGGCCCGGACGTCGTCCGCGGAGGTGGCGAACGGCACGATCTCGGAATAGATGGAGAGCTCGCGGAGACGGCGGGCGATGAGCTGCGTGTACTGCGAGCCGAAATCGAGAACCAGAATGGTCTGATGGGTCACGGGCACACGATGTCCGGTCCGCGGCGGGAACGGAAGCGGTCCGGAGGAAGCCCGGCCCGCTGCCGCTATTATAGCGGGGTGAGCGTCCGGCGCACCACGGCGGCGGCGGTGCTCGCCGCGCTGCTGCCGGCGGCCGCGCCGGATCCGCGCGCCGCGGCGCAGCCGGAGCGCTTCGAACCCTCGTTCCTGCTGCCCGTCGACCGCGCCTGGACGGCGGAACTCGACAGCGGTCCGCGCCACGCCCCCGCGCACGACCGGACGCACGTCTACGTCGGGCTGCGGAACGACACCCTGGTGGCGGTGGATCTGCTGTCCGGCGCGCCGGCCTGGACGATCGAAGAGGGGCTCGACCACCCGCCGGCGACCGGCGGCGGCGTGGTCGTCACCGCCCGCGGCAGCGGGCTCGGCGGCTGGCGGGCCTCCGACGGGTTCGCGCTCTGGAGCGCCGATCTCGGCTCCACCATCGCGGCGCCTCCGCTCTGGAGCAACGGCTGGCTGGCGGCCGCCACCGAGGCCGGGGAGATCGTGGTCCTGCGCGGCTTCGACGGCCGGGAACTGTGGCGCCGCGCCCTGGACGGCGTTGCGACGGTGCGGCCCGCCATCGCCGGCGGGCGGCTGTTCGTGCCGCTGGCGGACGGCCGCGTCGCCGTGCTGGCGCTCGACACCGGGGCGCCGATCTGGGAACGTGCGCTGTCCGGCCGCCCGCAGGGCATCCTGCCCCTGGACGCCCTGTTCGTCGGATCGACGGACAACCACCTGTACCGCCTCGATCTCGGCGGCGGCATCGACTGGTTCTGGCGCACGGGGGGGGACGTCGTCGGAACGCCGGTCGCCGACCTGGAGCACGTGTACTTCAACGCCCGCGACAACGTCCTGCGCGCGCTCGACCGGCGAAACGGCGCGCGCCGCTGGCGCCGCCCCCTGTCGGGACGCCCCGTGCACGGCCCGCTCCGGGTCGGCCCGCTGATCGTGGTGGCCGGGGTCTCCCCGACCGTCGAGTTGTTCGACGCCGAGACCGGCCTGCCGCGGGGACGGTACGTGGCGCCCGGCGAGCTCGCCGCGCTGCCGCTGGTCATCCCGGACGCCCGGCCCCCGACTCCGAGTCTGGTGCTGATCACCGGCGCGGGCCGGCTGGTCGGCCTGACCGCCGCCGCCGGGCCGCCGCAACTGCCCCCGGGCCTGCTGCCCCCCGAGCCGTTGCTGCCCCGGCCGCCCGTCGTCACCCTGGCCGCCTTCGTCGACTGGTTCCTCGCCGACGAGCCGGCCGCCCCGGCCGCCCCGGCGCCGCCCGGCGGCGTACCTTCCCCGCCCGGCGGCGTACCTTCCCCGCCCGGCGGCGTACCTTCCCCGCCCGGCGGCGTACCTTCCCCGCCCGGCGGCGTTCCTTCTCCGCCCGGCGGCGTACCTTCCCCGCCCGGCGGCGGTGCCGCGTCCCCGCCGCCGGCGGAGCCGTTCCCCGCTTCCGCGCGGTAGCCGATGCGCGGCACGGGATGGCCCGGAGTGGTGCTCGCCAGCGGCGTCGCGGCCGCGCTGGTGGCGGGCGCCGGCGGACTGCTCGAGCCGCTGCGGTTCGGCCGCTCCCGCGACGCCGCCTTCGAGCGCGTCGAGCGGGACGTGCGGCGGCGGTTCGACGATCTGGCGCGGACGCTCCGGCGGACCGCCGTCTCGCTGGCGGCCAGTCCCGGCGTGGCGGAAGGACTGGCGGGGGACCGCGCCGCCCTGGGCGCGCTGTTCGAGCGAACCCGGGAGGCGGTTCCCGCCGGCGCGCCCGATCTCGCGGTCAGCATCTACGACGCGACGGCCACCCCCCGCGCCTGGACGGGGCGGCCGGCGGAACTGACGCGCGACCACGTCCTCTCCGAACCGGCGTTCTTCGTGCTTTCCGCGCCGCTCGGCCTGCGTCTGGTCTGCGTGGAGCCGATCGTCGCCGCCGCCGGAGGGTCCGCCCGCCGCGGGAGGATCGGATCCGTTTCGACCGCGCGCGTGCTCTGGTCCGGCGCCGGTCCGGCGGCCGACGGCGGCCCGCCGGCGCTGGCGTCGCCGGTCGCGCCGATCAGCCTGCGGCCCGCCTCGGCGGAGCCGGCGGCGGAGCCGGGGCCGCGGCGCTTCACGCTGGCCGCCCCGGACGGCGAGCCGCTGCTCGACGCCTTCGTGGCGGACGAGGATCTGGACCGGGCCCGCGCGGCGTGGCGCCGGTCCGTGCGCGATCTGGCGCTCGTCCTCGCCGCGCTGGTGCTCGGCCTGGCCGCGTTGCCCCGGCTGGTCCGCGCGCCCCGCGGACCGGACGTCGACACGGCCCTGCGCGGCACCGCGGCGGCCGCCTGCGCCCTGCTCGCCGCCTGCGCCCTGCTGTGGACGGCGGCCACGCCGGGACCGGTCCGCCCGGCGTTGTTCTCCGCCGCCGTCCACACCTCGCTCCGCTTCCCGCTCCTGCTCCGGTCGCCGGCCGACGTGCTGCTCCTCGGGCTCGCGCTCACCGTCGTCGCGGGCACGGCGGCGCGCTTCGCCGACGCGGCCCGCCCGGCGTGGCGCCGGGCGCGCCGGCGCGCCCGCCGCGGCGCCGTCGTCCGGGCGCATGCCGGGGCCGGCGCGCTGGTCGCGCTGCTGCTCGGCGCGTACGAAGTCCTGCTCGCCGACACGGTCGGCGGTTCGCGCGCCGACCTGCTGCAGTGGTCGTCCAATCCGCTCGATTCGTCACGCATCGGCCTGTTGCTCGGCGTGCTGCTCGCGGCCACGGCGACCATCCGGCTGGGCGCCTCGGTGCTGCTCGCCGTCGAGGCCCGCTGGAGCCGCCGCCTGCACGGGGTCGGATTCCGCGCGCTCGGCGCCGCGGCGGCGCCGGGGCTGCTGCCGGCGCTGGTCCCCGCGGTTCCGCTCTGGCCGCACGCCGCCCTGCTCGCCGGCGTCGTCGCCGTGGCGCTCGCTACGGAGCGCCTCCGTCCCCGGCTGCGGCGCGCCTCGGAATCGGGACGGCTCGCGGCCCGCTTCGGACTGCTGATGGTTCCCGCCGTGCTCGCCTATCCGGCCATCGTCCACGAGGGGCTGGCGGCCAAGCGGCGGCTGATCGAGGACGAGGTGGCGCCGGCGACCGCCGGCCATCCCGATGCGCTGCTGGCCAGCCTCGCGCAGACCCAACGCGAAGTGGACGCCCTGCTCGACCGGCTGCCGCCGGAGTCGGACGTCTTCCGGCCGCCGGACGGAGCCCCCGGCCCCGACGCCGCGTTCGCGGTCTGGCGGCAGACCGATCTGGCCCGCCTCCGCCTGACGTCGGCCGTCGAGCTGTACGGGCCGGACCGTTCCCTCGCAAGCCGCTTCGCCCTCGATTTTCCGGACGCGCCGGCCGTCCCCTCGTTCCTCGGGACGAACTGCGACTGGGACGTCTACGGCGAGGTCTTCCCGTTCGGCGCCCGGCAGCGCCGCGTGCTCCACGCGGAGCGCGGCGTCTGCCTGCCCTGGCCCGGCGACATGCCGGCCGCCGACGCGGTCGCCGGCGCCGTCGTCATCCACGTCCCCCTGGACTACCGGGCGCTGCCGTTCATCCCCTCGCGGAACCCGTACCACGACGTGCTCCGCGCGGCGCCGCCGGAAGCCGGTCCGATCGACGCGGGGGTGGACCTGGCGATCTATGGCTGGGGCCTCAGTCCGCTGTTCACCCACGGGTCGGCCGCGTGGACGATCGACGACGCGCTGTTCGAACGCATCTACGCGTCACGGGAACCGTTCTGGACCACGTTGCGGGCCGGCGGGCGGACGTCCGCCGTATACGTCTCGAACAACCGCGCCGGCATCTACGCGCTCGGGTATCCCGTGCTCACCGCGCTCGATCACCTCATCCGGCTGGCCGAGATCGTCGCCCTGGCCGGCGCCGCGTTCGGAGCGTGGGTTCTGGTCCTGGCGGCGGCCGGACCGTTCGCCGCGCAACGCTACCGCCTCGGCCGGGAGCTGGTCCGCGAGCTGCGGGTCAGCTTCTACCGCCGTCTCTTCCTGGCCTTCGTCGCCGTCGCGACCGTTCCGGTGCTGGTCCTGGCCCTGCTGATCCGCAACTACTCCACCGGGCGGCTCCGCGCCGACGTGGAGGCCGGCGCGACGCGGACCGCCGTCGTCGCCCAGCGCGTGATCGCCGAGCTCCAGCAGGCCGCCGACCCCGCCGCGGCCGTCGTGACCGACGATCTGCTGGTCTTCGTCAGCCAGATCATCGAGCAGGACGTCAACATCTACGCGGGCCCGCGGCTGGTCGCCACCAGCGAGCGCGACCTCTTCGCCTCCGGTCTGCTGCCGGCCCGTACCCCTGCCGATGTGTACAACGCGATCGTTCTGGCGCACGCGCCGACGTTCGTGACCGGGGACGCGTTCGGCGCGCAGGACTATCTGGTCGCGGCGACGCCCATCCGCTCGGCCGGCGCCGACGCGATCCTGACCGTGCCGCTGGCCTCGCGGCAGCGGGACATCGAACGGCAGATCCGCGATCTCGACCGCGGGATCCTGCTCGGCGTGACCCTGCTCGTCTTTCTCGGCGCCGCCAGCGGCTTCCACATCGCGGAGCGGATCGCGGATCCGGTCCAGCGGCTGACCCGCGCGACGCGCCGCATCGCGCGCGGCGACTTCGACGCGCGGGTGGCGATCCGCTCGGCCGACGAACTCGAGAGCTTGGTGGCGGCGTTCAACCGCATGGCCGGGGATCTGCTGGTCCAGCGCCGGCGGCTCGAGCGCACCCACCGGCTCGAGGCCTGGGCGGAGATGGCGCGGCAGGTGGCCCACGACATCAAGAACCCGCTGACGCCGGTCCAGCTTTCGGCCGAGCACCTGCTGCGCGTGCACCGGGACCGCGGCGAACCGCTGGGGCCGGTGCTCCGCGACTGCGTCGATTCGATCCTCGCGCAGGTCCGGCTGCTGCGGCGGATCGCGTCGGAGTTCTCCAGCTTCGCTTCGTCGCCCCCGGTGCGGCGGGAACCCACGGTGCTCGCCGACGTCGTGCGCGAGGTCCTCGACCCGTACCGCGCCGGGCTCGCGGGCCGGATCGAGCTGGCCGTCGACCTGCCCGCCGCCCTGCCGCGGGTCGTGGTCGACCGGACGCTCGTGGGACGGGCCTTCGCGAACGTGGTCGAGAACGCCCTGCACGCGATGCCGGGCGCAGGCCGGCTCGCCGTGGCGGCCGCCGCGGACGCGCGCGAGGTCGCCCTGGTCGTGCGGGACACCGGCGCGGGGCTCGACGAGGCGGCCCTCGCCCGCGTCTTCGAGCCGTACTTCTCGACGAAGGTCTCCGGCACCGGCCTGGGCATGGCGATCGCCAGACGCAACGTCGAGTTGAACGGCGGCTCCATCGGGATCGCCAGCCGCAAGGGGGCCGGCGCGACGGTCACGTTGCGTTTTCCGATACGGGACGAACCGCCGGAGGGTGCGCCGGCGGCCGGCGGCGGCGCGGCGCCGCCCGCGTGATGCGCCGGCCGCGTTCCGCGCTACGAAGCGGCCGCGTTCCGCGCGCGGTGCGGAACTCCCGCGCGATGGCGTCCGGATCGTCGTCGTTCCGCGCTGCGAAGCGGTCGCGTTCCGCGCGCGGCGCGGAACTCCCGCGCGATGGCGTCCGGATCGTCGTCGTCGTTCCGCGCTGCGAAGCGGACCGTTCCGCCGCCGCGTTCCGCGCTGCGAAGCGGACCGTTCCGCGCGCGGCGTTCCGCGCTACGAGGCGGACCGTTCCGCCGCCGGCGCCTCGGGATCGGCGGGCGCCGCCAGCCGCGGCGGCCGGCGCTGCCCGCGGTTCATCGCGAAGCCGATCAGGCCCGACGCCAGGTAGGAGTACGCCATCAGGACGAGCACCGCCTCCGGCTGCGCCGCGATCGCCGCGATCACCGCGGCGATGCCGAGCGGCGTCAGATAGGACCGGCGGCGGCCCGGAATGAGCGCGCCGAAGCTCCGGAACCGCAGGCGGCTGACCATCAACGCCGCCGGGACCAGCACGATCGGCAGCGCGGCGAGCGCCGCGCCCGGCTCGGCGAACCCCGCGGGCCAGGCGAACACCGTCGCGGCGGGCACGCCGGCCGCGGCGGGACTCGGCAGGCCGACGAAGTACCGCTTGTCGCCCCCCTTGCCCTGGATGTTGAAGCGCGCCAGCCGCACGGCGGCGGCGGCCAGCCAGAGGAAGGCGGCGGCCCAGCCCAGGCGGCCGAGCGGCTCGAGACCCCACGCGAAGACGAGCGTCGCCGGCGCCACGCCGAACGAGACCACGTCGGCGAGCGAGTCGAACTCGACGCCGAAGTCGCTCGTCGCGCCGGTCGCGCGCGCGACGCGGCCGTCGAGCCCGTCGAGGATCATCGCGAATCCGACGAACGGCGCCGCGGTCGCGTACTCGCCCCGCGTCGCGAAGACGATGCACGCCCAGCCGCAGAACATGTTCGCCACGGTGAGCAGGCTCGGCAGCAGGTACGCGCCCCGGCGGAAGCGCCGCCGCGGCGGCGCTTCGCCGCGGAACATCGACAGCACCTTGCTCACGGCCCGGTCTCCGCCGGCGCCAGATGCGCCACCACCGTCTCCCCGCCGCGGACGGTCTGGCCCGCGGTGACGGCGAGGCGCGCCGATTCCGGCAGGAAGACGTCCATGCGCGAGCCGAACTTCATGATACCGAACCGCTGTCCGCGCGCCACCCGCATCCCCGGCGCGATGCGGCAGACGACCCGGCGCGCGAGCACGCCGACGACCTGCCGGAAGACGATCGTCTGCCCCCCGTGATCGAGACGGACCTCGCTGTGCTCGTTCTCGGTCCCCGAGCGGGGGTCGAAGGCGGGCAGGAACCGTCCGGGGCGGTACGTCACGGCCAGCACCCGCCCGCCGACCGGGGTCCGGTTGACGTGCACGTCGAGCGGCGACAGGAAGATGCTGAGCTGCCGCCACCTTCCTTCCGGCGCGGCGCCGGCGTCGGCGGGGCCGGCGTGGAGGACCCGGCCGTCTGCCGGCGCGAGCACCGCGCCGCGCCCGGCGCCGGCCGGCGCGCGCCGCTCCGGATCGCGGAAGAAGAAGAGGAATCCGCCCGCCAGCAGCCAGAAGACGGCGCCCGGCAGCCGGAAGTCCAGCCACGCGAGCAGCGCGCCCGCCGCGGCCGCGCCGGCGACGAACGGAATCCCCGCCCGGTCGATCTTCATGTCCTGCGGCAGGCGGTCGTCGCGGAGGCCGGGCTCGTCAGCGTTCGGGGAGGGGTTCGCCGCCCGGGGCCCGCGGTGTCAGGCGGCGCCGCAGGATGTGCTCCATGCGGTCCTTGACGTGCAGCTTCTTCTTCTTGAGCGTCGCTTCTTCGATCTGTTCGGCGCCGGACGGATACGGGTGGTCGAGCAGTTCGGCGAGCCGGCTCTCCAGCGCCCTGTGCTGCTCGGCCAGATCGCGGTACTCGCCGTCTTCCTCCAGCAACACCTCGCGCGCGTGTTGCTCCTGGTTCATGTTCCCTCCTGGCCGGGTACTCCGGTTCGGGGCGCGGAGGGCCCGGACGGCCGCGTGACGGCCTGCAAGGTATCACACGGCCGAGGCGCGGTTCAAGGACGCGCCTCCTCCGCGGGCCGGCAGCCGACCGTGCGCCTTCCAACGACAAGCGAGCCTGGACCAGCTGACTACGGCGCGCCGAACCCGATGCGGCCGACGAGCGCGAAGCGGTGGTCGGGCGGCCGGCCGAACGAGGCGTGCCGCTCGCCGGTCACCTCGACGTCGACGGCGCCGCCGAACTCCCCCATCCGCAGGCCGAGCCGCTGCCGCCGCGCGTCCTGCGCCCAGCCCAGCTCCGCGAACGGCGCCAGCAGTCCGAGCCCGTATCCCACCCGCGCGTCGAGCGCTCCGTCCTCCGGCCGGCCGATGCCCGCCGCCGCGCCGAGCGCCTGCTCCTGCCACAGCGTATCCGCTCCGATTTGCGGCGCACCCCACCGCGGCGTCACCTCGACCGACAGACCCCGCCCGGGCCGCCCTCCCGGCGTCAGCCGCGCCCGCACGCTCGCCCCCCGCTCCCGGTACCCCGACCCCGTGCTGAGCGCCAGCATCCGCCCCGACGCCTCCACCGCGACGCGCCCCGCGCCGTCCGTCACCTGCAATCCGCCCGCCACTTCCAACCCCGTGCCCGTCGCCCCCGCCCCGCCGTCGTACCGTCCGCTCACCGCCGCGAACGGCCGCACCGTCAGCCCCGTTCCGAACGTCCGTCCGGTCTCCAGACCCAGCCGCGACCGGTGCGCGGTCACCCGCTGACCCGCCAGCAGTCCGCCGCCGGCGCCTTCGGTCTCCAGCCGCACGCCGCCCACGTCGCCCCGCAGCGCCAGATCCAGCCCGCGGCTGCGCCCGAGTTCCCGCCGCACGCCGCCGAGCCCCATCAGCACCGCCAGGTCGGCCGACTCGGCCGCCGCCGTCACCGACCGCGCCAGCTCCGCCCGGCCCCGGCCGGCGCCGAACACGCCCCACACCGACGTCCGGTCGTCCAGCGACCACCGCGCATACGGCTGCGCCGTCACCAGCCGCGTCGACAGCTCGCCCTGCCCGCTCGCGCCCACCGCCGCGTCCCGGAACGCGTAGTCCGCCTCGGCCACGCTCCGCGCCACCGCCAGCCCCGCCAGCAGGCGGCCCCGCTCGACGTCCCACCCCGCCGCCGCCGTCGCCGGCCGCCCGTCGTAGGTCGAACCCGAGCCGGCCGTTCCCTGGAACGACTGCCGGCCGCCCGCGCCCCACGCCGTCCATCGCAGCCCGCCGCCCGCGCCCGGCCCGGCCTCGGCCGCCTCCTGGCCGGTCCCGCCGCCGGAGAACGCGAACGCGCTGCCGAACAGCAGATCCTCGTCCGTCAGCCGCCCGCCCCCGCGGTGGGCCGGTCCCGCCCGCATCGCCGCCTGCCGCGCCGCTTCCCGCGGCCGGTCCGCCGCCGGCGCGGCGGACGCGCCCGCGGCGGCCAGGCCCCCGCCTCCGGGGCGCGTCCACGCCGTCCGCGCCGCCGCCGCCGCGGCCAGTCCGCTCCCCAGCGGCAGCGTCCGGCCCGCCAGCGACGCCTGCGCCTCGGGGGTCCCGCCGCCGCTCCCGTCCAGCCGGCGTCCCACCGTCGAGGCCGTTGCGGCCAGGAGGCTGCGCCCCACCCCCGCCAGCGTCGCCGCCATCACTTCGCGCTCCGCCGCCGACGGCGCCACCACCACACCGAACCGCTGCTCCGCCGCGCCCGCCGCGTTCCGGCCCGTCACCGTCACCGTCGTCGTTCCCTCCGCCAACCCGGTCACCACCGCCGACGAACCGTCCACCTCCACCGCCGCCAGCGACCCGTCCGCCACCGCCGCCGCGTACGTCTCCGCCCCCCGGAACGCTCCCGACAGCTCGACCCGCGCCGGCGCGCCGCCCAGCGCCACCGTCACCGCGGGCAGCGTCCCCACCGCGAGAGGCCGGCCGTCCACGCGGTGCCCCGCCTGGGCCGCCAGACCCGCGTGCTCCGGGTCGGCCGCCGCGCCCATCCCGTCCGTGATGCGGCCTCCGCCCGGCGTCAGCGCGTCCGCCGCCACGCTCACGCCGTCCTCGTCGAGGTCCGACCCCGACACCCGGTACCCGAACCGCAGCCGCGGACCCTCGGCGTTCGTCAGGCGCATCGTCCGCACCGCCGAGCCGACCGTCAGTCCCAGCGTCGGCGTCCCCGTCACCTCGACCGGCTCGCTGAACGCCACCTCCACCGCGACCGTTTCCCCGTACCCGTACGTGTCCCCCGCCTCCGGCTGCGACACCAGCCGCAGACCGGTCACCACCGGCGGGTCGAGCACCGAAATCGTCACCTCCAGCGTCGCCGTGTCCCCGTCCGCGTCGGTCGCCGTCAGCGTCCAGGGCGCCGGCCGCTGCTCGGCCGTCGGCGTCCCCGTCAGCATCCGGCTCCCGCCGTCGAACCGCAGGCCCGCCGGCGGCGCCGGCGCCAGGGAGTACCGCAACGGCGGGTCGCCCCCCGTGGCCGCCGGCAGCGCCAGGCCGCCCGCCGGACGGCCTACCTGGTACTGCCGCGAAACCGTCGGCGTCCCCGCGAACGACGGCCGCCGGTCCGCCCCCCCCCCCCCCGGCGGCGGCCGGTCCCGTCCCGTCACCGTCACCGTGAACGTCACCCGCGCCGAGGCCGCGCCGTCGGAAGCCGCCACCGTCACCGTATGGACCCGCGCCGCCGCGTCGGCCGCCACCGTCCCTTCCACCTGCCCGTCCACGTACCGCAGGCCCGGCGGCAACCCGGTCACCGTCACCGTCACCGCGTCGCCGTCCGGGTCGATCACCGCGATGGCGAACGGCGCGATCCGCTCCCCCTGCCGGTACGTCCGGTCGTCGGGGGTCCCGATCCTCGGCGGCCGGTTCCGCGACCCGGGCGGCCCCGGCGTCGACACGGCCGGCTCCACCGTGACGGCCACCGTGTCCGTCTCGCTCTCCCCGCCCGCGGTCACCGTCAGCTCGAACGTCAGCGTCACTTCCGACGTCACGTCCGGCGCCGTGAAGCTCGGCGTCGCCGTCGCCGCGCCCGTCAGCGTCACGCTCGGGCTGCCCCCCGTCTGGCGCCACGACCAGCTCGGCGTCTCGCCGGGCGGCGCCGTCGAGCCGCTCCCGTCCAGACGCACCGCGTCGCCCCCGTCCACCGTCTGGTCCGGACCCGCGTCCGCCGTGAGCGAAGGGGGTGTGAAGACCGGGCCGAACCACTCGACCGTCACGTCCACGGTGTCCGTTTCCGTTACGCTGCTCTCGCCCGAGTAGACCGTCAGGGTGAACGTCAGCGTCACGTCCGACGTCAGGCCCGACGGCGCCGTGAAGCTCGGCCTCGCCGTGTTCGCGCCCGTCAGATCCACCGTCGGGCTGCCCCCCGTCTGGCTCCACGAGTAGGTCAGCGGGGGGGCGCCGAGCGGCGCCGTCGAACGGCGCCCGTCCAGGCGCACCTCGTCGCCCTCGTCCACCACCTGGTCCGGTCCGGCGTCCGCCATCAGCACAAGGGGTTCGACCGTCACCACCACCGTGTCCGTGTCGCTGGCCCCGCCCGCCGTCACCGTCAGGGTGAACGTCAGCGTCACGTCCTCCGCCAGGGGCGACGGCGCCGTGAAGCTCGGCGTCGCCGTCGCCGCGCCCGTCAACGTCACCGGCGTCGTCGGGCTGCTGCCCGTCAGGCTCCACGAGTAGGTCAGCGCCTCGTTCTCGGGATCCTCCGAACCGCTCCCGTCCAGCCTCACCAGGCTGCCCTCGTACACCGTCTGGTCCGAACCCGCGTTCGCCGTCGGATCGTCGTTGTCCGCCGTCACCGTGACCGCCACCGTGTCCGTCAGGCTGTCGTTGCCCACCGTCACCGTCAGCGTGAACGTCAGCGTCGCGTTCGCCAACAGGTTCGGCGCCGTGAAGCTCGCCGTCGCCGTGTTCGCGCCCGTCAGATCCACCGTCGGGCTGCCCCCCGTCTGGCGCCACGAATAGCTCGCCCGCCCCACGCCCTGAAGGTTCAGCCCCGTGACGGTCCCCGACAGGCTCACCGGGTCGTCCTCGTCCACCGTCTGGTCCGGCGCATCGTCCACCGTCCAGCCCGGGGTGGCATCCACCGTGATGTCCACCGAGTCCGACCCGCCTTCGCCGCCCGCCGTCACCACCAGCGAGAACCGCAACACCTCGTCGGCCGTCAGCCCCGTCGGCGCCGTGAAGGTCGTCGTCGCCGACGTGGCGCTCGCCAGCGTCACCGGCGGGCCGGCCGTCTGCGTCCACCGGTATTCGGTGATCGGGTCCCCGTCGGGGTCCGAGCCGCTCCCCGTCAGGGTCACCGTGTCGCCCTCGTCCACCGTCTGGTCCGGTCCCGCGTCCGCCGTCGGGAAGCCGTCGTCGTCCCGGATCGTCCCGGTCACGGTGTTCATGCTCGCCGTCAGGAACCTCGCGTTCGTCAGATTGCTCAGGGACAGCACCACCGTCTCGTGCCGCTCGACCACCGGGTCCCCGGTCACCGACACGGTGATCGTCTCGCTCGTGTCCCCCGGCGAAAACGTCACGGTCCCCGCCGCCAGCGCCGTGTAGTCCGTGCCGCTCGTCGCCGTCCCCCTGCCGGTGTCGGCGTAGTCCACCGTCACCGTCTTCCCGCTCGCCGCCGACGACCCGCTTTGCGCCACCAGAGTCAGCGTGAAGGTCATGTCCGTCGAGCCGGCGTCCCCCTCCGTCACGCTCGCCGGGCCGGTCCGCAGCAGCGCCGGGTCGTCGTCCGTGATGGTCCCGACTCCCGTCCCGTCCCCGATGATTGCGTTCGTCGGCCCGGCCGCAAGCCTGACTCCCACCGTCTCGTCCGCCTCGGGGTCCGTGTCCCCCAGCACCTCCACCGTGAACGTCTTGCTCGTCTCCCCCGGCGCGAACGTCAAGAACCGAAAGCCGTCTATCGCCGTGTAGTCCGTGCCGCTCGTCGCCGTACCGTCCCCCGGATAGATCGCGTACCCCAGCCGCACCTCCCTGCCGCTCGCCGGGCTCAGGCTCACCGTGAAGGTCATGTCCGTCGAGCCGCTGTCGCCCTCGGTCACGGTCGGCGAATCGACCGAGAGGGCCGGCATGGGGTCGTCGTCCGTGATCGTGCCGGTCCCCGTGCCCGTGGCGATCCGCGCGCCGAAGCCGACCCCGCTCAACCCCACCACCACCGTCTCGTCCGCCTCGTCGAGCGTGTCCCCCTGCACCGCCACCGTGACCGTCTTGCTCGTCTGGCCCGGGCTGAAGCGCAGCCGGATCCGGTTGTTCTGCAAGGACGTCGTGTAGTCCGTGCCGCTCGTCGCCGTGCCCCCCGTGATGCCGAAAATCACCGCGACGTTCCGGTTGCTCGCCGGGTTCATGGTCACCGTGAAGTTCATGTTCGTCGAGCCGCTGTCGCCCTCGGTCACGGTCGGGGAGTTGACCCGCAGCGCCGGAGTCCCCGAGTCGTCGTCCCGGATGGTGCCCGTCCCGCTGACGGCCGACACCGTCGCGCCGCCCGTCGGGTTGCTCAGGGTCACCACCACGGTCTCGTCCAACTCGCTGGTCGTGTCGCCCGTCACCGACACCGTGATCGTCTGGCTCGTCGTCCCCGCCTCGAACGTCAGCGTCCCCGCCGCCAGCGCCGTGTAGTCCGTGCCCGAGGTCGCCGTTCCGGTGCCGGCGTCGGCGTAGCCCACCGTCACCTGGCCGCCGCTCGCCGGGCTCAGGGTCACCGTGAAGGTCAGGTTCGCCGAACCGCTGTCCCCCTCGTCCACGCGCGGCGAATCGATCGACAGCACCGACGTCGTCGTCTGCGCGTCCGCGTCGGCGGCGAACGTCCACGAGGCGGTGGCGATCAGCAGCCCGACGGCGGTTGCGCGAAGTGGTCTCGTCATGACCCTGTACTCGGTCTTCTCCCGAATCGCGTTAGCTGCGGGGGGGGGGGGGGGGGATTCGGAATCGGCATGGGACTGAAGGGAACTCGCTCATGGGCATGTCGGCCACGGAACCGGAACCGAGGGAAACGAACGGGAAATTTCGCCTGGCGCGCCGCACGGATGGCGTCGTTGGGCAAGCAGCGAACAACCCGCGGGATCTCTCCGTGCGCCGACATGATACCACGCCGGACGACGGCGCAGTCGTCGGAGGGGGGCGCGCCGGCCGGATCTGACCGGCCGGCGGGCGACGATTGCCGGGCGGCCGGGTGGGGGCGCGCCGGCCGGATCTGACCGGCTGGCGGGCGACGATTGCCGGGCGGCCGGGTGACGGCCTGCTGAACGCGGTCCGTCATCCGGAATGACCGACCGCCACCGCGGCGCCGGTTCCGGCCGGTGCCGTGAGTGAGACGCGCGCGGCTCAGGCGGCGTCGCGGGTGCCGTGAGTGAGACGCGCGCGGCTCAGGCGGCGTCGCGGTCGCGGCGTCCGGCGAGAAAACCGTCGAGAGAGCCTTCGAGTCTGGCCATGCGTTCGCGCTGCTCCGCGATCTCCCGGATCGTCTCGTCGAACCGCTTGTTCACGCCGTCGAACCGCTTGCCCACGTCCTGGTTCGTGGCGTCGAACCGCATGTTCACCTCGTCGAACCGCCGGTTCACGTCCTGGTTCATGGCGTCGAACCGCCGGCTCATGTCCTGATTCACCTCGTCGAACCGCTTGTTCACGCCGTCGAACCGCTTGCCCACGTCCTGGTTCGTGGCGTCGAACCGCATGTTCACCTCGTCGAACCGCCGGTTCACGTCCTGGTTCACCTCGTCGAACCGCATGTTCACCTCGTCGAACCGCCGGTTCATGTCCTGGTTCACCTCGTCGAACCGCTTGTTCACCTCGTCGAACCGCCGGTTCATGTCCTGGTTCACCTCGTCGAACCGCTTGCTCACGTCGTCGAACCGCCGGTTCATGTCCTGGTTCACCTCGTCGAACCGCTGGTTCACGCCGTCGAACCGCCGGTTCATGTCCTGGTTCACGCCGTCGAACCGCTTGTTCACGTCGTCGAACCGCCGGTTCATGTCCTGGTTCACGCCGTCGAACCGCTTGTTCACGTCGTCGAACCGGTCGTTGATTTCCTTGCGCTGACGGTCCATGCGGATGAGCAGCGTCAGCAACGTCGCGAGCTGGCCGCCCGTGAGGGCCAGGAACCCGATCAGGATCGTGATGGTTTCGGTGTTCATGAACATCCCGCGTCCGACGCCCGGAGGCGTCGCGACCGTCACGGCAAGTGGTACCGAATCCCCCCCTCGCTGTCAACCCTCACGGACCGCAGTCGTCGGACGCCCCCCGGCCGCGGCGGGGCCGGCCCTGTACGGTTCCCCGCCGTGGCGAGCGGCCGTCGCGCGGTCAGGCCGCACGGAACGCGGCTCGCGCCGAACCCCTTTTCGACCCGCCGGTTCGGCCGCCCGACAGGCCCGGACCACCGCCCGGCTTCCGGCTCGTTTCCCGAACCGGAACGCTTCAGGACCTGCGCTCGCGGGCGACGACGGCGTCGGGACGCCGGACGTACAGCGGCTGCGCGGCGTGCGGGGCGACGCCGCGGCGCTCGAACGCGATGCGCGCGACGGCCGGCGCGAGCGGCGGCGGGTGGTCCACCAAGCCGGCGGCCGGTCCGAGCCGCTCGGCCAGCAGCGCCCGCGCCGCGGCCACCGCGTCGCCGACCACGTCCACCCGCCGCCCGGCGAGTTCCGCCTTCCAGGCCTCCAGGATCTCCGCGGGCGGACCGACGCGCGGGCCGGCGAGGCACGCCCCGGTGGCGCGCTCGTACAGCGCGGCGAACACGTCGCGCCGGCGTCCGTCCAGCCAGGCCAGGACCCGTTCGCCCGGTCCGGGCGTGCGGGCCAGCGCCTCCAGCGTCGAGACCGGGACCACCGGCCGGCGGTGGACGAGCGCGAGCGCCTGCGCGGTCGCCAGCCCCACCCGCAGGCCGGTGAACGAACCGGGGCCGGACGCGACCGCGAAGCGATCGACGTCGGACAGCGCGACCCCCGCCGCGCCGGCCAGCGCCAGCAGGTCGCCCGGCAGCCGTTCGCCGTGCGTGCGGGACGGGTCCCCGGCGGACGCCGCCACGACCTCCCCGTCCCGCGCCAGCGCCGCGCTGCCCGCGCGCGTGCTCGTGTCCAGCGCCAGGATCCACGCCGGCCGCCGTCCCGGACCCTCCACGACCCGCGATGCTACCATCGAACACGATGACTCCTACCGCCAGGACGGCCGCCGGGGACAGGGGAACCACCCCGGCGATGCGGCAGTACCTGGAGGCCAAGCGGCGACATCCCGACGCCCTGCTCTTCTTCCGGATGGGGGACTTCTACGAGCTGTTCTACGACGACGCGGTCACCGCGGCCGGGGCGCTGGAGCTGACCCTCACGTCGCGCTCCAAGGATCGCAGCGGACGCGGGATCCCGATGTGCGGCGTGCCGTGGCACGCGGCCGACGCCTACCTCGCGCGTCTGGTCCGGCAGGGGTTCCGGGTCGCCGTGTGCGAGCAGGTCGAGGACCCGCGCAAGGCCCGCGGCATCGTCCGCCGCGAGGTCGTGCGGGTGGTCTCTCCCGGCACGTTCACCGAGGCCGGCGCCCTCGAGGCGAGCGAGCCGGCGTTCCTGGTCGCCGTCGCGCGGACCGGCGAGGGGGACGCCGCCGCCTTCGGGCTCGCCACCGCCGATCTGTCGACCGGCGAGCTGCGGGTGACGGAGCACCGCGGGACGTCGGCGGCCGCCGCGGCCGTGGACGAGCTCGCCGCCGTCCGGCCGCGGGAGATCCTGCTGCCCGGGGATCTCGACGCGGCCTCGCTGCCCGGCTTCGAGCACCTCGCCGCGCCGGTCACCGCCGCCGAACCCGCGCCCTTCGCCCTCGAACGCGCGCTGCGGACCCTGGTCGAGCAGCTCGGCGTCGCCTCCCTGGACGGCTTCGGCCTGCATCCGGATCGGCACCCCGCGGCCGTCCGGGCGGCGGGCGGCCTCGTGCGGCATCTGCGGGACACGCAGAAGGCCGATCTGGAGCATCTGAGGACGCTGGAGTTCCGGACGCGGGCCGACCATCTGGTCATCGACGCCGCCACCTTCGACCATCTGGAGGTCGTCGAGGGCGCCGAGGGGCGCCGCGACGGGTCGCTCCTCGCGGAGCTCGACCTCACCGGCACCCCGATGGGCGGCCGCCTGCTGCGCGCCTGGCTGCAGCGGCCCCTCGCGGCGCGGGAGCCGATCGTCGAGCGCCTGGACGCGGTCGAGGACCTGCTGCGCCAGGTCGCCGTCCGCGGCCGCCTGCGCGGCGAGCTGTCCCGCCTGCAGGATCTGGAGCGGCTGATCGCGCGCGTGGCGCTCGGCGCGGCGGGACCGCGCGATCTGGCCGCGCTCGGACGCTCCGCCGGCGTCGTCCCGGCGGCGCGCGCCCACGCCGCGGAGCTGCGGGCGCCCCTGATCGCCGCGCTGCTCGACGGGTTCGACGACCTGCGCGACGTCCACGGCCGGATCGCCGCCACGCTGGTCGACGATCCGCCGCCGGCGGCGCGCGACGGCGGCGCGATCCGGGACGGGGTGGACGGCGCGCTCGACGAGCTGCGCGCCGTCAGCCGCGACGCCCGGCACGCGATCGCGGCGATGGAGGCCGCGGAACGGGAACGGACCGGCATCGCGTCGCTGAAGATCCGGTTCAACCGGGTCTTCGGCTTCTACATCGAGGTGTCGGCGGCCAACCTCCACGCGGTCCCGGACGACTACCACCGCAAGCAGACGATCGCCAACGGCGAGCGCTACGTCACCCCGGCGCTGAAGGAGTACGAGGAGAAGGCGCTCGGCGCCGACGAGCGGAAGCTGGACCGCGAGCAGGAGCTCTTCGACGAGCTGCGGCGCGCGGTTCTCGCCGAGGCCGGCCGGATCCAGCGCTGCGCGCGGGCGCTGGCCGCGCTGGACGTGCTGGCCGCGCTGGCCGAGGCGGCGGCCCGGCGCAACTACGTCAAGCCGCGGATGCGGGACGGCGGCGACCTGGCGATCGCCGACGCCCGCCATCCGGTCGTCGAGGGCCGGACCGAATCGTTCGTGCCGAACGACGTCCGGCTCGACGGCGCGGATCACCAGGTGGTGGTGCTGACCGGTCCCAACATGGGCGGCAAGTCGACGTACCTGCGCCAGACCGCCCTCGTCGTCCTGATGGCGCAGGCCGGGTCGTTCGTGCCCGCGCGCGAAGCCGACCTGCCGATCATCGACCGCATCTTCGCCCGCATCGGCGCCGCGGACAACCTCGCCCGCGGGCAGTCGACGTTCCTGATCGAGATGCAGGAAACGGCGAAGATCATGCATCAGGCCACCTCGCGCAGCCTCGTGCTGCTGGACGAGATAGGCCGGGGCACCGCGACCTTCGACGGGCTGAGCATCGCCTGGGCCGTCGCCGAGCATCTCGCCACCGGTCCGAAGGCGCGTCCGAAGACCCTGTTCGCGACGCACTACCACGAGCTCACCGACCTGGCCGACCTGCACGACGGCGTGGTGAACTACCACGTCGCCGCGCGGGAGTGGAAGGACGACATCGTCTTCCTGCGCAAGGTCGAGCCGGGACGCTCGGACCGCAGCTACGGCATCCAGGTCGCGAAGCTGGCCGGACTGCCGCCCGCGACCGTCGAGCGCGCCCGCGCCATCCTGGCCGGACTCGAGCGGGACGAGCTGTCGCGGGGCGGGCGTCCCTCGTTCAGCGGCGCCCCGAGCGCGCCGGCGGGCCAGCTCGGACTCTTCCAGCAGGCGCCGCCGTCGAGCCACCGCGACGTCGCGGAGCGCATCGCGGCGCTCGATACGGATCGGCTCACCCCGCTGGAGGCGCTCGCGCTGCTCGGCGAGCTCAAGGAGGCGCTGGCGGACTGAGCGTTCCCCGGCGTCCGCAGGCCGAGCACGTCCCAGTCCTCCCGGTATCGCGTCCGAACGTCAACCCGATGAAACAGCTCCCGGCGTCCGCAGGCCGAGCATGTCCAAATCCTCCCCCGCCCCCGGCAAGTCGCGCTTCCTGGAAGTGCCGGTCGAGCCGTTCGAGATCGCGCCGGGCGCCCCGGCCGACGAGCTGCTCCGCCGGATGGAGCGGATCTCGTTCCAGGGACGCAACCTCGCCACCGCCCACCGGATCTGGCGGCGCATGCTGGCCGACGACGTCCTGATCTTCCTCGGCGTGGCCGGCGCGCTGACCGCCGGCGGCCTGCGGCTCGCCATCGCCCGGCTGATCCGCGAGCGCGCGGTCGACTGCGTCGTCTCCACCGGGGCCAACCTGTACCACGACCTGCACGAGACCCGCGGCCGGCGGCACTTCGTCGGTTCGCCCCGGGCCGACGACCGCGCGCTCCAGGCGGCGCGCATCGATCGCGTGTACGACACCTACGCGGACGAGGACGAGTTCGTCGACAACGACCACTGGATCGCCCGCTTCACGGGCGGTCTCGAAGCGCGGCCGTACACCACGCGCGAGTACCTCCAGCAGCTCGGCCGGCGTCTCTGGAGCGAAACCGGCCGCGACGGCATCCTCACCGCCGCCTGCCGCGCCGGGGTGCCCCTGTTCTGCCCGGCGATCGCCGATTCGTCGATCGGCATGGGGCTGGCCCAGGCCCGCCACCTCCACCCCGAGCACGGGCGGATCGACGTGATCGGCGACGTCATCGAATCGACCAACCTCGTGATCCGGCGCCCGCGGACCGCCTCCGTCGTGCTGGGCGGCGGGACGCCGAAGAACTTCATCAACCAGGCGAGCGTGCAGGCCGACTTCTGCCGGCCCGGCGCCGGCGGGCACCGCTACGCGCTGCAGATCATCACCGACGCCCCGCACTTCGGCGGCGCCTCCGGATCGACCCTGGACGAGGCGCAGAGCTGGGGCAAGCTGGCCGCCGGCGCCGACCAGGTCACCGTGCACGCCGACGCGACGCTGGCGTTCCCGTTGCTCGCGACGGCCCTGGCCGCCTCGGCGCGCGAGCTGCTCGCCGCCCGCCGTCCCCCCGCGTTCGAGATCGGCGGCCGGGCCCTGGTGGTCGACGGCGCGCCGGTTCCGGTCGACCGTTTCGACCGGCTCGACGACCCGCCGGAGTAGCCGCGGCGCGGACCGTCGGGGAGCCGGCGTCCATCCGATTAACAGCCCGTGGCGGAAACCCCGCGTCGCACCGAGACGGGCGGGGCGCCCGGCTGACAAGGCGTGAGGAGGGAGCATGTCGGCCCTATGCGACCGACGAACAACGCAGTTCAGCCGGGATGCGGCGCCCGTCGAATGCAGCGGGGATTTCACCACGGGCTGTTAAGCCACTCCGGCCGCTCCCAACCGGAACAGCCCGCGGCGCGGGCCGTCGGGGGAGCCGGCGCTACGCCCCGTCCGGCGGCGCCGGGCGCCCGCGCGGCTGCTGCTGCGTGACGCAGTGCACGGCTCCCCGGCCGAAGACGAGGTCGCCGGCGTGGACGCCGACCACCTCGCGGGTTGGAAACAGCTCGGCCAGGATGCCCAGGGCGGCGCGGTCGGCCGGATCGTTGAAGGTGGGGACGAGCACCACGCCGTTGCCGACGTAGAAGTTCAGGTAGCTCGCCGGCAGCCGCTCGCCGGCGAAGAACAGCGGCCGCGGCATCGGCACCGTCACCACGCGCAGCGGACGTCCCCGCGGGTCCCGCATCGCCCGCAGGCGCGCCAGATTCCCGGCCAGCGGCGCATGGTTGTCGTCGCCCGCGTCCGGCTCCACGGCGGCCGCGACGGTGTCCGCGCGCACGAAGCGCGCCACGTCGTCGACGTGGCCGTGCGTGTCGTCGCCGGCGATGCCCGCGCCGAGCCACAGCACCCGCTCGATCCCCAGCCCCTGCCGCAGCGCCTGCTCCAGCGCCGCCCGCGACAGGCCCGGATTCCGCGCCTGCCGGCGGCCGAGCAGGCACTGCTCGGTAGCCAGCAGCAGGCCCTGCCCGTTCCCGTCGACGGCGCCGCCTTCCAGGACCACGCGCCGCGGCCCGCCGTCCGCCGCGACCGCGATCTCGAACCGGCGCATGCCCAGGCGCCCGGCGATCGCGCGCGGCAGCGCGTCGTCGCGCCGCCAGGCGCGGTAGCGGGCCCAGCCGTTGAACCGCCAGTCGGTCGCCGCGACTTCGCGGCCGTCCCTTCCGCCCACGACGAAGATCGGGCCGCAGTCCCGGATCCAGGAGCGGTCCGTGGGAACGACGTGCCCGTCGACCCGGCGCAGGTCGACGCCGGCCTGCCGCAGGCGCCGCTCCGCCCGCCGCCGCACGGTCTGGTCGTGGTAGACGATCGCGACGCGTTCCCCGTGCGCCAGATGCCGCACCATCTCGGCGTAGCACCATTCGACGGCCGTGGTCTTGACTTCCCAGTCGGCGCGGGCGTGGGGCCAGACGAGCCAGGTCGCCTGGTGCGGCTCCCACTCGGCGGGCATCCGGAAGCCCTCGCGGGCCGGCGCCGGCAGCCGCGCGGTTTCTTCAGCCGGCGGGTCGTGGGTTGGGCGATGGCGGCGCACCTCGCGGGCCGGCGCCGGCAGCCGCGCGGTTTCTTCCCGGCCGCCGCTCCGCCGGCCGCCGGCGCCGGTCTCGCCGCGGACCGCCGGCAGCCGCCCGGCCTCTTCCCGGCCCGGCGCTTCCCGGCTCGGCGCTTTCCGGCCCGGCGCCGCAAGCCGGCCGCTCATCGCGCCGGCGGCCCGCTCCGGGGCGGAGCGTCGAGGTAGCGGCGGGTGATCGGCGCGTAGGTGTCGATGCGGCGGTCCCGCAGGAACGGCCAGGCGCGGCGCTGCTGCTCGATGGCGCGCCGGCGGCAGCGCGCGACCACCACGCCGGGAGTCTCGCCGGCGGCGCGCGCGACGATCCGCCCCCCCGGGTCGCAGACGAAGGAATCCCCCCAGAAGCGCAGGACGCCGGCGTCCGAGCGCTCGCTTCCCACGCGGTTCACGGCCGCCACGTAGACGCCGTTCGCGATGGCGTGTCCCCGCTGGACGGTGACCCACGCATCGCGTTCGGCGAGTCCTTCCTCGCCCGGCGCGCCGGCGCCGGACCAGCCGATCGCGGTCGGATAGAAGATCGCCTCCGCTCCCTGCAGGGCCGTGAGGCGCGCGGCTTCGGGATACCACTGATCCCAGCAGATCAGGACCCCGATGCGCGCGTACCGGGTCTCGAAGACCCGGTAGCCGAGATCTCCCGGCGCGAAATAGAACTTCTCGAGGAACTGCGGGTCGTCGGGGACGTGGACCTTGCGGTAGAGGCCCAGCAGGTCGCCCGACGCGTCGATCACGGCGGCGGAGTTGTGGTACAGCCCGGCCGCCCGCCGCTCGAACAGCGGCACGACGAGCGCGACGTCGAGCTCGCGCGCGAGATCGGCGAACCGCGCGGTGAGCGGCCCCGGGACTTCCTCGGCGAGATCGAAGCAGGCGGCGTCCTCCTGCTGGCAGAAGTACGGCGTGGCGAACAGCTCCTGCAGGCAGACGATCTGCGCCCCCCGCCGCGCCGCGTCGCGAACGCCCGCCTCGGCCGCCTCGCGGTTGCGGGCGGCCGAGGCCGCGCAGGCCATCTGCACGAGGCCGACGGTGAAGTCGCCGCCGGCGGCGGCCGGCGCGCTGGTCATGGCGGGGCGGCTACCGGCCGGCGGACAGCGTGTCGATCTCCCGCTCGGCGTCGAAGCGGTAGCCGGAGGCCGGATGCTCGTCGACGAGGCGCTGGAAGGTCGTCCGCGCCTCGTCCGTCCGGCCGGCGAGCCGATACGACTGCCCGAGCCGCAGCAGTACCGCGTCGACCGGAAACTCGGCGTCCGCGATGCGCGTTTCCGCTTCGAGCAGGGCGATCGCCCGGTCGTGCTCCCCGGCCTGCAGGTGCTCCTCGGCGCGCCCGAGCCGGGCCATCCGCCCGTAGAGGCCGTCGCCGGCGAGCTCGATCAGGCGCTCGTACTGCTCCCCCGCTTCCGCGGTGCGGCCGAGCGCGCCCAGCGCGGCCGCCGCGTGGTAGCGCGCCGCGATTCCCTGCGGCAGGCCGGGGTACGCATCCGCGGCCTCGAGCAACCGGGGCACGGCCGTTTCCAGCTTGGCGGCCTCCGACGGGTAGGCTCCCTCCGGTGCGCCGGCCGCGGCCGATCCGGCGTCGGCCGGAACGACGGGGGCGTCGACGATCGCCATCGCCGCCGCCAGCAGCTCGCTGGCGCGCGACGCCCGCCACTGCTGCCAGCCGAACACCGACGCGCCCGCCACCAGCACGCCGAGGCCGATCACGGCGGCGGCGGCCCACCGCCCCCCCCGCACGGACTCCAGCATCGGCCGCAGCCTGGCGGCCAGCGGATCCGCCTTCAGGTGGTGTCTCTCCGCTCTCTTCATGGCGTCGTCATTGGAACGATCCGGATTCCGGCATACCCGTCAGGCGGCGAAGCGCACATCACCCGACCCGGGGCGGTCGCTCCGGCAACTCCATGATAGACTACCCCGCCTTGACACGGCGAGCGGGAAGCGCAGCCGTTCCCAGCGGTTGCGTCCGAATCCCGGTTCGCCGCGGCGACCTCGGATTTCCCGATCCCGATGACGATCTCGAGTCGCGCCTCGCAGGATCCGTCGCGCCGGCGGTTCCTCCGCACCGCCGGCCTCGCGCTCGCGGGCGGCGCGACCGGGGCGCCCGCCCTGTTGCGGGGACAGGAGGCCGCCCTGCTGCTGCCGCCGTACGTCACCGACGTCGACGGCAGCGGCGCGATAAACGCCGCCGACGGCGAGGTGGTCAGAACCGCCCTCTACGCCCAGCGCGGGTACGCGCTCACGCCGCGGCCCGGCTTCGATTATCGCGCCGACGTGCTCGGCCGCGCCGCCGTCGAGCCGCTCGTCGTCGACTCGGTGGCGCGTTCCATCCGGCAGTACGCCGACTCCGCCGAGTCGCTGCCCCACCGCCCGGTCACCGTCGCCTGGCACTACGGCTGGTACAACCGGCCCGAACGCAACTACGTGCAGACCGTCCGTTTCAAGGGCGGCGACTACCGGTCGTCCGACCCGGACGTCGAGACGACGTTCAACGACCTGAAGAACGAGTTCGGCGTCGCCGTCGACGCCCTGAGCTGGATCCCCCCGCGCGCGAACCGGAACAACAACGGCAACTACGCCAAGGGGTTCCTGCGGGCGCCGAACGCCGGCAGCCGCCACGTCTGCCTGCTCTACGAGAGCACGCTGGCGCTGGATCCGGCGGCTCCCTCCCGCGAGCGGATCAGCTTCCATTCCACGGACGTGCGGTCGAGCTTCCGCGGGGACTTCGCCTCGATGGCCCGCTTTCTGCGCGGCGTGCGGGACGAGAGTCCGGCCCGGATCTTCACGCTGGACTCCCGTCCGGTCGTCTTCATCTTCGGAACGCACGTCTGGGGGCGGTTGCCGCTCGACGCGCAGGAAACGGCCGCCCTGAGACGGACGATCGAGGGTGCGCGGGAAGACTTCCGGGCGGTCTACGGCGCGTTTCCGTACCTGGTCGGCGAGGAGATGCAACTGTCCTCCGGCGGTACGTTCACCGACGATCGCCGCGCGCGCAGCAGGTTCTTCGACGCCGTCCACGTCTACCACCACGCGTCCAACGTCAAGAGCGGCAGCGAGCAGCGGCTGCGGATGTCTCCCGGTTACGTGCGGAACCAGATCAACGTCCTCCGCTCCACGTACGCCAACGTCGCCGAAATCCGCAACGACTTCACCGGCCGCCCCCTTCTGGTCATCCCCAACCTGGCCCCCGGCTTCGCCAAGGCGGGCCATCCGACGCTGGAGATCGCGCGCGGGGAGTACGCGGACTTCATGAAGCTCCTCAAGGGCGTGCACGTGGAGGAGCACGTCGCGCGGCGGTGGTCCGCCGAACTCGGGACGGCCGCGTTGCCGGCGCCGGTCTACGTCGTGGGCTCCTGGAACGAGGAGTTCGAAGGACATTGCCTGTTCCCCTTCTCCATGAACCTCACGGTGCCGGCCGACGAGCAGGAGCAGCACGGCTTCGACGTCGCGATGGCGCTGAAGGAAGTCTTCGGCTGGAACCACTACGCGTTCCGGAACATCGACCCGGCGTGACGACGACGCCGGCTCGCACGTTCCGCCGCCCGCCTGGCAGCCCGTGGCGAAATCCCTGCTGCATTCGACGGGCGCCGCATCCCGGCTGCACTGCGTCGTTCGTCGGTCGGCACAGGGCCGACGTGCTCTCTCACGCCTCGTCAGCCGGGCGCCCCGCCCGTCTCGGTGCGACGCGGGGTTTCGCCACGGGCTGCTGACGTCCGCGGGACGCGCGGGCGGCGACGCTTCGCGGGTCAGGGTCGGCCGGCGCAGAGATGGCGCGCGTGCCCGGATTCGAACCGGGGGCCTGCCGCTTAGGAGGCGGCCGCTCTATCCGGCTGAGCTACACGCGCACACGGGCCGGCTACCCTTCAGCATACACCACCGGTTCACGAGACGGTGTCGCCACGCGCGTCGGCAACGCAACGGCTCCCCGTGTCGCCGGAGCTTACCGCCGGTTCACGGGACGGTGCCGTCACGGGCCGCCGCCGGTTCGCCGAGCGCGGCCAGTCCCTTGCCGATGCGGACGTACTCCTCGTACCGCTGCTGGTATGCCTGCAACTTCTCGTCCTCGAGCGCGGCCAGCCGGGCGCGGCCGGCCGCGCCGGCCGAGGTGTCGCCGCCCCCGGCGGGAAGCTCGGCTTCGAGCGCGCTCGCCCGCTGCTTGAATTCGAGGTCGTGCCGGCGCTCCCAGGCCAGCCAGTCCGCCGTCCAGCGCGCGTGCGCGTCGTCGACCACCTGCCGCGGAAACGGAAACGCCTCGCCGCCCTGCCGCTCGATGATCCGGACCGCGTCGGGGAACACCCGCCGGGCCGTCTCGGCGGCGCCGCGCCACGCGAGCAGATCGCGCGGTTCGGCGCGCGCCGCGGCCGGGGCCAGGCTCGTGAGCAGCAGCGCGGCGAGACGCTCCCGGTGCTCCCGGCGGCGGTCCCGCCGGGCGCGCTCCGCGACGAAGAGCACGACGCCGATCAGCGCGGCGATCAGAACCTCGGTCATGCCGCTCCGGACGCACTCGGCCGGCTCAGTAGTGCAGCGCGGCGAAGACTTCGTGGCCGGCGAGCCGTTCGCGGCCGGCCAGCGCGTCGAGCTCCACCAGGAACGCCAGCGCGTGCACCACGGCCCCGCGCCCGGCGACGAGCTCGGCGGCGGCGCGGGCGGTGCCGCCGGTCGCGAGCAGGTCGTCCACGATCAGCACCCGCTGGCCGCCGGCGACCGCATCCTCGTGCATCTCCAGCGAGTCGGTGCCGTACTCGAGCGCGTACTCGACCCGCACGGTGCGCGCGGGCAGCTTCCCCGGTTTGCGGGCGGGCACGAAGCCGGCGCCCAGCCGGTCCGCGACCGCCGCGCCGAAGATGAAGCCGCGGCTCTCGATGCCCACCACCTTGTCGATGCCGGCGCGCCGGAACGGATCGGCCAGACACGCGATCGCCCGGCGCAATCCGCCGGCGTCGCCGAGCAGCGTCGTGACGTCCTTGAACAGGATGCCCGGCTTCGGGAAGTCGGGGACGTCGCGTATCAAGCGCTTCAGTTCTTCCATCGTTCGTCCGGTCCGGGCGCCGTCAGGCGCGCACCACGAAGTCGCCGGCCGAGCCGAGCGGCGCAACGTCCTCGACCGCGATGCCGAGCACCTTCGACAGCGGCGGACCCCGGCGCAGCGTGCGCTGGAAGCGCTCCAGCGCCTCGCGGTCGCCTTCGCCGACCGCTTCGACCCGGCCGTCGGCGAGGTTGCGCACGAAGCCGCGCACTCCTTCCCGCCGGGCCGCGCCGGCCGCGAACGCACGAAATCCGACGCCCTGTACGCGGCCGCTCACGAGCAGACGTCTGGTCACCGTCACGGGAGGATTCCTCCGGCCGGGCGCAGTGAGTATAGCCGACCGCCGCGGAGCGCCCCGCGGTTCCCGCGCACCGGGCCGCCTGCGCCGGAGCGTGTGCTACGCTGCCGCTGAATGGAGGTTCGCCATGACGAGATTGGCCGTCTGTCTGCTGGTCGCCACGCTGCTCGCGGTTCCCGCCGCCGCCCAGTTCGCGGAGGTGGGGTCGCTCGACTTTCCGACGTCCGCCCGGTCCGAGGAGGCGCAACGGCACTTCCTGCGCGGGGTCGCGATTCTTCACAGCTTCGGCTGGAAGCAGGCGATCGAACAGTTCCAGGCCGCGCAGGCCGCCGAACCGGATTTCGCCCTCGCGTACTGGGGTGAGACGCTGAGCTACAACCATCCCCTGTTCGGCGGCGGGCCGAACCTCGACGAGGAGAATCCGCGCGCCGTGCTCGCGCGTCTCGGTCCGGATCGCGCCGCGCGCGCCGCCAGGGCCCCCACCGACCGCGAGAAGGGCTTCCTCGAAGCCGTCGAAGTGCTCTGGGGCGAGGAGGGGACGTACGACGAGCGGCGCGTCGGCTACATGGAGGCGATGGGACGCCTCTACGACCGCTACCCCGACGATCACGAAGTGGCGACGTTCTACGCGCTGTCGATGCTGGCCGGATCGCGCGCGCTGGGCGATCAGTCGCTGCGCCTCGAGGTCCGCGCGGGCACGATCGCCATGAAGGTGTTCCACGAGAATCCCGATCACCCGGGAGCGCCGCACTACACGATCCACGCCTTCGACGATCCGATCCACGCGCCGCTGGCTCTCGACGCGGCCCGCCGCTACGCCGAGATCGCCCCGGCGGTCTCCCACGCGCGCCACATGCCGACCCACATCTTCATCCAGCACGGCATGTGGGATCTGGTCTCGAACCACAACCAGTCGGCGCACGAGGCGGCCCGCGCCCTGTGGGAGCCGGGCGACAGCGTCGGCGACGCCGTGCATTCCCTCGACTGGGGCCAGTACGGCGACCTGCAGCGCGGGGACTACGACAAGGCCCGGGTCTGGATCGAACGTCTCGAGCGGATCATCGCCGAAAGCGACGGCCAGGCGCGCGCGGTCAGGACGCTGCCGCTCGTGAAGGCCCGGTACGTCGTCGAAACCGAACAGTGGCGCACCGAACCCGTCACGGGCGATTCGTCCCTGCACGAGCTGCTGGCCTCCGGCCTCAGCGCCGTCCGCACCGGCGATTCGGCCGCCGCGCGCGCGGCGGAGGAGGCGCTGGCGAAGGCCGCCGAGGACGGCGGGGCGCAGGACCGGATCGCCTACCGGGAGGTGGCCGCGTCGCTGCGGGCCGCCGAGGGCCGCGCGGACGAGGCGGTCGCGCTCATGGACGAAGCGATCGCCATCGTCGAGACGCTGCGGCAGCCCAACGGCGCGGCCAGTCCGGTGAAGCCGCCGTACGAGCTGTACGGGGAAATCCTGCTGCAGCTCGGCCGGTCGGAGGAGGCGCTCGAGAAGTTCGAGACGTCCCTGCTCCGGATGCCCAACCGCATGCGCTCGCTCCTGGGCGCGGCGCGCGCGGCGGATGCGAACGGCGACCGCGTCACCGCCCGCGAGCACTACGCGACGCTGGCCGATTTCTGGGTCGGCGCGGCCGACGAGCCGGGATACGCCGAGGCGCGGCAGTTCCTGGCGGAAACCAACGAGGACTGAGCGTCCCGCGACCGGCGGTTGCCGGTCCCGCGCGCCGGATGCGTGCGGAGCCGCAACCGCCGGGCGCGCCCGGCGGCCGCACGGGGCTCCCGCCGTTCCTTCATGATCACCGCCCCGCGCAACGTTGTGACCACCTGCGCCCTGTCGGCCGCGCAGGGCTCCCGCCGTTCCTTCACGATCACGCCTCGAACGGGTCGTGGAGCGTCAACGACCCGACCACGTAGCCCGACTGCATGTCCTCGGTGTGGAGCGTGGTGCAGGCGCCGTTCAGCGCGGCCCGCACGACGAGCGCATCCCATATCGACAGGTGATGCAGCCGGTGCAAGTCGATGGCCGAGACCAGATCGGCGGCGCCGAGCGTCACCACGTCGAAGCGGGAGTATTGAACGACGCGACGTCCCGCGTCCTCGCTGCTCATCCCCAGCTTCCGCGTGGCGGCGGCGAAGAACTCCTGCAGAACCTGCAGAGACAGCACTCCGCGCTGCTCGCGCATGAGGCGCCGAATCAGCCCGCGGGCGAGGGTCCGCTTGCGCGGACTCCGCGCATCGTGCGCGTAGATCAGAACGTTCGTATCCAGAAACTCACGACCGCTCATGCAGCTCCTCTCGCGTCCAAGGGACCTGCGAGCGATAGTCTTCGTCAGCCCACAGGGCGTCGAGCTGCGCGATCACCGATTCGACGTGGTCTACCCGCGTCAGTTCGTTCAGGAAGTCGCGCACGAGCTGGTTGAGGCTGGTGCCCCGCACGGCGGCGATACGCCGGGCTTCGGCGACAACCCTGTCGTCGATGGACAGTGTGACGTTCATGGATCACAGGATAAGTGCGCACGTAATACGTGTCAACGGAACCAGGATGGGCCGAGGCGGGCAGATCGCCGCCGCGATCGTGCAGGCGTTCCCTCCTCCGACGCCGGCGACGCCGACTGGCCGCAGCGCCCGAACCGGGACGCGCGGCGGGGCGTCCCGGTGGATCAGGTGGTGACGATCAACGCCCTGTTGGGCGGTTCGGACCGCCGAGGCGCGCGATGACGAACCCGACGACGAAGAGGACGATCGGGGCGGCGACGAACGTCAGAAACCCCCAGGCCAATTCCTTCATACCGGCGAGATGGCGGTCGGCTCCGGCTCCGGACGGCCAAGGCCGGTGGGCGCGACGACCTGCTGGCAGGAGCGGCAGATGAACCCGCCGCAATACGGCACGGTGTCGCCGTCGCGGGCGCCGCCGCCGCCGCAGTAGCAGCACGGCGGAGAAGGCTCACGGGGGGGCCTCGGCGTCACATCGGCGATGCACCAAACCCATATCATGAGGCCTGGAATGACAAGCAGAAAAAGCGCGAATGAGAGCAGGATCGTGAGCCCAAACACAGCAGCCTCCAGATAAGCGAATGGCGAAGGAGGTCATCGGGAATCTGCAGGTCCGCCTGTCGGCGGCGACGGCGGAGTTCAACCGGAACCTCGGCGCCGCCCGCAAGCGGCTCGCCGGCCTCAAGCGTGCCGGCGAATCGTTCGCCACCGGCGGCGCGGCGCTCGCCGGCTTCGCGGGGATCGTCGCCGGCGTCGGCCGCGCGGCCGGCCGGGCCAGCCGCGACCTGAACGCGGGGATGGCCAACGTCGCCACCCTCATCCCCGGCGCCACCGACCGGGTCGAAGAGCTCAAGACCGCGGTCCAGGACCTCGCGGTCGCCCACGGCAAGCAATCCGCGGATCTGGCCGGCGGCCTCTACCAGACGATCTCCGCCTTCGGTGACGAGGCCGGCCGGTCGATGGAGATCCTGCGGATCGGGTCGATGGCCGCCTCGGCCGGCGCGGCGACCACCGGAGCGGTCGGGCTGCGTTTCGCGTAGACGGGACTGCGCCGCCAGCGAGCGGCGCGAAACAGTTCGTTCAGGAAGTCGCGCACGAGCGGAAGGAGGGAAGTGGTCGGGGCGAGAGGATTTGAACCTCCGACCCCTCGGTCCCGAACCGAGTGCTCTACCAGGCTGAGCCACGCCCCGACTGCTTTCTATTCTACACCAGTTTGCGGCCGGCGTGGGGCGATGCCGTACGGCCGCGCCCACGACAGCCCCGCGACCGTCTCCCCCGCCGGCCGGTACTCGCAGCCGACCCACCCGTCGAAGCCGAGTTCGTCGATCACGTCGAACAGGTACGGGTAGTTGATCTCCTGCGCCCCGTCCGGTTCGTGACGGCCCGGCACGCCGCCGATCTGGAAGTGGCCGATGACGTCGGCGTGCGCCCGGATGGTCTCCGCCAGGCGTCCCTCCATGCTCTGCATGTGGTAGAAGTCGTACTGCAGCAGGACGTTGCCGGCGCCGACGCGCTCGATGATCCGCCGCGCCTGGGCGGAGCCGGTGAGGAAGTACCCGGGATTGTCGCGGGTGTTGAGCGGCTCGATCAGCAGCCGGACGCCGAGCGGCCGCGCCCGCTCGGACGCCCACCGGAGGTTCTCCACGAAGGTCTCTTCCGCGCGCGGGTCGTCGGTGACGCCGGCCAGACAGTGGATCTGCCCGCAACCGGCGGCGGCCGCGTACTCGAAGGCCCGCGTCAGTCCGTCCCGAAACTCCTGCTCGCGTCCGGGAACCGCACCGGCCGCCACCGGCGCGTTCATGAGGACGGCGCGGAGGCCGGAACGCCGCACGCGCTCCGCGACGTCCCGCGCCGACGCGCCGTACGGCGCCTGGATCTCGACCGCTTCGAAGCCGGCGCCGGCGGCCTGCTCGAAGCGGTCGAGCAGGTCCCACTCGTTGAACAGCATCGTGACGCTCGCGGCGAATCTCGGCATGACGCTGGCGGCGCGGCCATCGTATCATCCGCCAGCGGACCGGCCCGTATCGTCCGCGGCAGACGGCCGTTGCGCCGGCGCGGGCGCGGTCGATCTCCACCTCGAGATACGAGACGGCTCCGTGTCCGCGGCAGACGGTCGTTGCGCCCGTTGCGCCCGCCCCGGCGCCGCGTCGCCGGTAGTCGGCGCATCATCCGCCGGCGGGTCGGCCGTGCGCTGCGCTCCGTCCCGGTATCATTCCCGCCCATGCCGCCGAACGCCTCGCCCTACGACGCGGTACTGCTGATCGGCTTCGGCGGCCCGACCCGCCGCGCCGACGTGCGGCCGTTTCTGCGGAACGTGCTCCGGGGGCGGCGCGTGCCGCCGGCGCGCATCGAGGAGGTGGCGCGCCACTACGAGCTGTTCGACGGCGTGTCGCCCCTGACCGCGATCACCCGGCGGCAGGCGGACGGCCTGCGCGAACGTCTGGCCGCGGGCGGACCGGACCTGCCGGTGTTCGTGGGCATGCGCAACTGGCACCCGTTCCTCGACGACACGCTGACGGAAATGTCGGCGGCGGGCGTCGGACGGGCGCTCGGGATCGTGCTGGCGGCGCACCACAGCTATTCGAGCTGCGGACAGTACCGCCAGAACGTCGCGCAGGCGCGGCGGACGCTACGGGAGCGCGGGGCGGCCGACGTCGAGGTGCTGTTCGCTCCCGGATGGCACGCCCACGAAGGGTTCGTCGAGGCCAACGCCCGCCGGATCGACGCCGCCCGGCGGGCGCTGCCCGAGGACGTGCGGCAGGCGGCGCGGATCGTCTTCACGGCGCACAGCATCCCGGCGTCGATGGCGGCGGTCTGCCGCTACGAGGCGGAGCTGCGCGAGACCGCGGCCCTGGTGGCCGGGCGCCTGCGGACCGGCGACCAGGTCCTGGTCTACCAGAGCCGCAGCGGGCGGCCCGGGGACCCGTGGCTGGAGCCGGACGTGTGCGACTACCTGCGCGACGCGCACGAACGGGGGCTGGGGGCCGCGATCATCGCCCCCATCGGCTTCGTGGCCGACCACGTCGAGGTGCTGTACGACCTCGACACCGAGGCGGCCGGGGTGTGCCGCGCGCTCGGACTGCCGATGCGCCGCGCCGCCGCGGCCAACGACCACCCCGCGTTCCTCGACGCGCTGGCCGACGTGACGCGCAACGCCTGCTCGCGGGCGCGGGGCGGACGGCCGCTGCCGCTGGCGCCCGCGACGCCCCCCGAGCGGCTGGAGCCGCCGCCCCCCGCGCGCTGACGCCGCGCCTCTCTTCGAGGCCGGGAATGCGGCACGGCGGACGGCCGCTGCCGCTGGCGCCCGCGACGCATCCCCGCTCGACCGGATCCGCGCGCCCTGCCCCGGCGCCGGTGTTCGCCGGGCAGTGGCACCCCGGGCCACTCCGCCCGGCGTTCCTGCGCGCTGCTGCTTCCCTGCGTGCGCGACCACCGCGGCCCGTCCTCCGGGCCACCCCGCCCGGCGTGCCTATGCGACAGCGGCCGGCGCGCAGTACCTGTCGAACGCGGCGGTCAGATCCCGGGCGATGACGTCCGCTTCCCGGTTCTCGATCTGGTGCCGCTCCATCATGTAGACGATCTTGCCGTCCCGCAGCAGGGCGATGGAGGGCGAGGACGGCGGATAGCCGGTGAAGTACCCCCGCGCGCGCTCGGTCGCCTCGACGTCGGCTCCGGCGAAGACCGTGGCGACGGCGTCCGGCCTGGTCCCGTGCCGCAGCGCCAGGGCCACGCCGGGGCGGGCCTTGCCGGCCGCGCAGCCGCAGACCGAGTTGACCACCAGCATCAACGTGCCGGACTGCCCGGTCACCGCATCGTCCACGTCCTGGGGGGTCCGCAGCTCCTTGACGCCGAGCCGCGTCAGCTCCTCGCGCATCGGGGCGATGAAGAACTCTGGATACACGCTCACTCTCCTTTCGCGTCACGCGCGCGGGCGGCGCGCGGGTTTCTCAGCGATCCCCAAGCGTAGCATGCTCCGCCCCGCTCCGGGCGGCGAGGCGGCGGTTGCAGGCGGCCAGGACGGCCAGTGCGACGCCCCACTGCGCCACGCACGTGCCCACGCTGTAGACCCGCAACGGATTCCACCAGCCGTCGGGGTCGTACACCGCCACCGCCTGGTACATCCACCAGCCGAACATCGCCGCGAACTCGACCGGGACGAGGTACTTCAGGATCCACGCCCACACCGGCCCGGCCCGGCGGCCCGCCGGGTGCGTGTTGACGAGCTCGTCGCGGAAGCGGTCGGCCCCGTAGCGGATCGTCGCGACGGCGATGAACAGGCCGCTGATCATCAGCGCCAGCCCCCAGACCCAGTCCTGGTTCTCGAAGACCGCCAGACTCACCGCGGAAGGCGCCCCGCAGACCACCGCCGCGCCGACGACCAGCCGGACCGCCCGCCCGCGCCGCACGCCGGCGTCCATCAGCACGCGCGTGCCGAGCTCGACCATCGCGATCAGCGACGACAGCGCGGCGCAGAACATCGCCAGGAAGAACAGCGGCAGGAACAGGCCGCCGGCCGGCATGCGGGCGAAGACCTGCGGAATCCAGACGAAGGTCAGGCCGGTGTTCCCCGCCGCCAGCGCCTCGGCCGCCTCGCCCTCCGGCAGGATGGCGAAGGCGGCGGGCAGGATGGCCATCGCGGCCAGCAGCGAGGCGGCGTTGTTGCCGAGGCCGATGGTGGCGGCGTTGGTGACCACGTCGTCGCGCTCGCGCACGTAGACGGCGTAGCAGAGGATGAGTCCCCAGCCGGCGCCGGTGGACCACGCCGACTGGGTCAGCGCCTCCAGCCACGTCCGGTAGTTCGCCAGGGCGCCCAGGTCCGGGGTGAACAGCCAGGCCAGCCCGCGGCCGGCTCCCGGCAGCGTGACCGCCCGCGCCACCGCGAGCAGCAGCAGCACGAACAGCAGCGGGATGAGGACGCGGTTCGCGCGCTCGATGCCCCCGGTCACCCCGCGCGCCACCACCAAGCCCGCTCCGGCCACGGCGAGCAGGTGGAACAGCAGCGGCTGCCACACGGACGTGCTGTACGCACCCCACCAGGCGGCCGGATCCACGCCGTCGAGACCGCCGCCCAGCGCCGTCACGGCGTACTTCAGCATCCAGCCGGTGACGACCGAGTAATAGAACATGATCATCACGCTGGTCACCGCGACGAAGCCGCCCATCCACGCCGTCCGCCCGCCGCTCAGCTTCGCGAACGCGCCGATCGGGCCGCGGCGCGCGCCCCGGCCGAGTCCGAACTCCGCGATCAGCAGCGGAATGGACCAGGCGAACAGGAACAGCAGCCACGGGATGAGGAACGCGCCGCCGCCGTTCTGGGCCGCGATGCGGGGAAAGCGCCACAGGTTGCCGGTGCCGACCGCCATCCCGAGCCCTGCCAGGACGATGCCCCAGCGCGAAGAGAAGAAATCGGACGTCTTCATGGCACGCTCCCTCATGCGGACGGAGAAGTGTAGGCGGATCGCGCGGGCGCCGCGCGCCGGGCGCTCCCGCCGCGGTCCGGCTGTGGTATCTGTTAGTGAGGCAGTGCGCGACCCGCTCCCCTGCCACGAGGTTCGGAGGAGACCGATGACCTCACGCTTTCCGGTCCGGCCGGCCCGGCGCCTGCTCGCGTGCGCGGCCATCGCCGGAACGCTCGGCGCCGGGACGCCGGCGGCGGCCCAGCCGCCGCGCGACCGCGTGCTCCGTCCGGCGCCGGAGCGGGTCGCGATCCGCGGCCGGGTGATCGCGGCGGACACCGGCGCGCCGCTCGTGCGGGCGCAGGTGCGGGTCTTTCCGCGCCCCGGCGCCGCGGCGACCACGGACGCCGCCGGCCGCTACGAGCTGCTCGTCCCCCCGGGCCGCTACACGGTCCAGGCGAGCAAGCCGGCCTACATGACGCTCAGCTACGGCCAGCGGCGGGCCTTCGAGCAGGGCACCTTCGTCGAGGCGCGCGCCGGCGCCGCGCTCGACGACGTCAGCTTCGCGCTGCCGCGCGGGGCGGTCGTCACCGGCACGGTGTCCGAGCCGTTCGGCGAGCCGGCGGTGGGCGTCGGCGTCCGGGTCCTGCGCTACGAATACGCCGACGGCGGCTGGCGGCTCGCAGCCACCGGCCGCGGATTCCCCGCGACGACCGACGACCGCGGCATCTTCCGCGTCTTCGGACTCCCGCCCGGCTCGTACTACGTCGAGGCGTCCGCGTCCACGTTCCTCTCGCGGCCCGGGGCCGCCGAGCGCGAGTACGCCCCCACGTTCTTTCCGGGGACGACGAACCTCGAGGCCGCGCAGCTCGTGGAGGTGGACGTCGGCCAGGAAGTGACCGTCGACTTCCCGCTGACGAGGGTGCTGACCGCCACCGTGTCGGGGCACGTCGCCGACGAGTCCGGCCGGCCGGTGGCCGGCGTGCCCTCGGTGAGCCTGATCCGGGACGGCTCCGCCGGGGCGCGGGGCAGCCTCTCGTCCGGCCGTCCGGACGCCGACGGCCGCTTCGTCATCCACGCGGTCCCGCCCGGACGCTACGTCGCGTACGCCACGGAGACCGGGACGCCCGGCCGCACCCGTTTCGCGACCGCCGAGGTGTCGGTGTCCGGCGAGCGCGTCGAAGGCGTCTGGCTGACGCTGACGTCCGGGGCCTCGGCCCGGGGCCGGATCTTCTTCGATCCGCAGACCGCCCCCGACTTCCCGCCCGACGTGCTCCAGCCGTTCACCATGCCGCGCGGGGCCGGCCTCCAGCTTCCGGTCGGCCGCGGAATCGGTCACGTCAACGACGACTGGAGCTTCGAGATTCGCGGCATGGCCGGCCCGCAACTGGTCAGGCTCTTCGGGTTGCCGGAAGGCTGGGCGTTGCGGACGGTGGCCCTCGCCGGCCGGGACATCACCGACACGCCGATCGTGTTCTCCCGGCAGATGCCGACCACCGGGCTGCAGATCCTGCTGACCGACCGGCTGACGGAGCTCACCGGCGCGGCCCGCGACGCGCTCGGCCGCCCCACGACGGACTACACGGTCGTGATCTTTCCCGAGGACCCCGCGCTGCGCGTCTTTCCGTCGCGGTTCGTGCGGTCCGCCCGCCCCAACCAGGACGGCGAGTTCACCGTCTCCGGTCTTCCGCCGTCCCGCTATCTCGCCTACGCGGCGCAGGCGGTCCCGCGGGGAGCCTCCACGAACCTGGAGTTTCTCGCCCGGATCGCGCCCGCCGCGGAGCCCTTCTCGCTCGGTGACGGCGAGAGCCGGCGCATCTCGCTCCCGTTGCGGCCGGCTCCGTAGCGGAGCGCCCGCCCGCCGAATTCGGCTGCGCCCATCCGGGGAACGTGGTTCAAGCAGTTGCCGTCCTCGCTGGTTGCAACCGCCCTGTGATGCGGCCCGGCAGGATTGCTTTCCGGTATCAAATGGTCCGGAGACAGCTTTGTCTTGCTTCTGCAAATAGCAGCACGTATCCGCGTGGGCGATCTTTCGTCCACTCGTAGTCGTGGAACGGCCGCATCCGCATCCTGCCCGCAAGATATGCCTTGCGGAACCGCCCGCGGATCCTGAAATGTACAATGGCCGATGCCATGAACGTCAACCGACTGACCGAGAAGGCGCAGGAAGCCGTCGCCGCGGCCCGGCAGCTCGCCGAAGAGGCGGGCAATCCGCAGCTCGAACCGGAACACCTGCTGCTGACGCTGGTCGAGCAGCACGAGGGGGTCGTGCCGGCGGTCCTGCGGAAGCTCGACGTCGACCCGGCCGCCCTGGCCGGGGCGGCGCGTGCGGTCCTGCGCCGGCTCCCGTCGGCGACCGGCGGCGACCCGCCGGCTCCTTCGGCCAGACTCCGGGGCGTCCTGACCGCGGCGGCCGCCGAGGCCGGGCGCCTGACCGACGAGTACGTCAGCACCGAACACCTCTTCACGGCGCTGGCCGCCGAGACCGGCAACGCGCCGGCGGCCCGCCTGCTGGCGGAGGCCGGCCTCACCCGCGACCGCCTGTACGAGGCGCTGACCGCCGTCCGCGGCTCGCACCGGGTGACCGACCAGCATCCCGAGGGCAAGTACCAGGCGCTTGAACGCTACGCCCGCGACCTGACCGCGCTCGCCCGCGGAACCACCCTCGATCCGGTCGTCGGCCGCGACGAGGAGATCCGCCGGGTGGTCCAGGTGCTCTCCCGCCGGACCAAGAACAACCCGGTCCTGATCGGCGAGCCGGGGGTCGGCAAGACGGCGATCGTCGAAGGACTGGCCCAGCGCATCGTGCGCGGCGACGTCCCCGAGGGGCTCTCCGACAAGCGCCTCGTCGCCCTCGACGTGGGCGCGCTCGTCGCCGGCGCCAAGTACCGCGGCGAGTTCGAGGAGCGGCTCAAGGCGGTCCTCAAGGAGATTGCCGACGCCGACGGGCGCATCGTCCTCTTCATCGACGAGCTGCACACGGTGGTCGGCGCGGGCGCGGCCGAGGGCGCCATCGACGCCTCGAACATGCTGAAGCCGCTGCTCGCCCGCGGCGAGCTGCGCACCGTCGGCGCGACCACCCTCGACGAGTACCGCAAGCACATCGAGAAGGACGCCGCGCTCGAGCGCCGCTTCCAGCCGGTGCTGGTCGCCGAGCCGTCCGTCGAAGACACCATCAGCGTCCTGCGCGGCCTGCGCGAACGCTACGAGATCCACCACGGCGTGAAGTGCAAGGACGCGGCGCTGGTCGCCGCCGCGGTGCTCTCGAACCGCTACGTCAGCGACCGGTTCCTCCCCGACAAGGCGATCGACCTCATCGACGAGGCGGCGGCGAAGCTGCGCACCGAGATCGACTCGCTGCCGGTGGAGCTCGACGAGGTCGAACGGCGCATCATGCAGCTCGAGATCGAGCGGGAGGCGCTACGCAAGGAGACCGACGACGCCTCGCGCGGGCGCCTCGACCGCCTGGAGAAGGAGCTCGCCGACCTGCAGGAGGAGCGCAGCCGGCTGCGCACGCAGTGGGAGCGCGAGAAGGCGGAGATCCAGGAGGCGCGCCGCGTCCAGGGCGAGCTGGAGGCGCTGCGGCACGAGGTGGAGCGGGCGCAGCGCGAGGGCGACTACGCCCGCGCCTCGGAGCTGCAGTACGGACGGCTTCCCGAGCTGGAACAGCAGTTGCGCCGGAGCCGCGACGCCACCGCTTCCGGCGCGCGCATGCTGAAGGAGGAGGTGGACGAGCAGGACGTCGCGGCGGTCGTCAGCAAGTGGACGCACGTCCCCGTCAGCAAGCTGGTCGAGGGCGAGATCGAAAAGCTGGTCCGGATGGAGGATCGGCTGCGCCGGCGCGTGATCGGCCAGGACGACGCCGTCGCGGCGGTCTCCAACGCGGTGCGGCGGGCCCGCGCGGGCCTGCAGGACCCCGACCGCCCGCTCGGGAGCTTCATCTTCCTGGGGCCGACCGGCGTCGGCAAGACCGAGCTGGCGCGCGCGCTGGCCGAGTTCCTCTTCGACGACGAGCGCGCCATGGTGCGCATCGACATGTCGGAGTACCAGGAGAAGCACGCCATCTCGCGGCTGGTCGGCGCCCCGCCCGGCTACGTCGGCTACGACGAGGCGGGCCAGCTCACCGAGGCGGTGCGGCGGCGCCCCTACTCGGTGGTGCTGTTCGACGAGGTCGAGAAGGCCCATCCCGACGTGCTGAACGTCATGCTGCAGCTTCTGGACGACGGCCGCCTGACCGACGGCAAGGGACGAACCGTCGATTTCCGGAACGTGGTGGTCATCATGACCTCGAACCTCGGCAGCGAGTTCATCGCCGCGCGCGCCGGGGGCGGCGGCCTCGACGAGAGCACGCGGCGCCGGATCGACGACGTGGTGCGCCGGCACTTCCGGCCGGAGTTCCTGAACCGCGTCGACGAGATCATCGTCTTCCACGCCCTCGAGCGGCGGCATCTGGCGGACGTCGCGGCGATCCAGCTCGACGCGCTGGCGCGGCGCCTCGCCGACCGGCGCGTCACGATCGAGGCGACCGGCGACGCGCTGCGCCTGCTCGTCGACGAGGGCTACGACGCGGCGTACGGGGCGCGCCCGTTGCGCCGCACGATCCAGCGCCGGGTGCTGGACCCGCTCGCGATGGAGCTGCTCGGCGGGAACTTCGCGGACGGCGACGCGATCGTCGTCGACAGCGGCGCCGGCGGGCTCACGTTCCGCCGCCGCGCCCCGGCCGCCGCGGCCGGGAAGTCCGCCGCCGCGGCCGACGCGTGAAGAGGTTCGGGAGGCGACGAGCGCTCAGCCGCCCGCGCGGGTGGCCGCCTCGAAGCCCTCGCGGTTGTGGGAGCCGTCGCAGAACGGCTTGTTGCCGGAGTGCCCGCAACGGCAGAGCGTGAACGGCCGGCGCGGGATGGAGAACTCGTTGCCCTCGGCGTCGACGAGCCGCACGTCGTCGCCGTCCACCAGGCAGGGACCGTTGTCCCGGATGCGAATCGTCGTCGCCATGATCATCCCATCTTCTGCATCGACGCCAGGAAGTCGGCGTTCGATCGCGTCTTGCCCATCTTGTCCAGCAGCAGCTCCATCGCCTCGACCGACGAGAGCGGGTTCAGGACCTTCCGCAGGACCCATACGCGGTTGAGATCCTCCTTGTCGAGCAGCAGCTCCTCCTTCCGGGTGCCGCTCTTCTGGATGTCGATGGCCGGAAAGACCCGCTTGTCCACCAGCTTCCGGTCGAGGTGGATCTCCATGTTGCCGGTGCCCTTGAACTCCTCGAAGATCACGTCGTCCATCCGCGACCCGGTGTCCACGAGCGCGGTCGCCATGATCGTCAGCGACCCGCCCTCCTCGATGTTGCGGGCCGCCCCGAAGAACCGCTTCGGCTTCTGCAGCGCGTTCGAGTCCAGACCGCCGGAGAGCACCTTGCCGGAGGGCGGGATCACGGTGTTGTAGGCGCGCGCCAGCCGCGTGATCGAATCGAGCAGGATGAAGACGTCCTTGCGGTGCTCGACGAGCCGCTTGGCCTTCTCGATGACCATCTCGGCCACCTGCACGTGGCGCTGGGCCGGCTCGTCGAAGGTCGACGAGATGACTTCGCCGTCCACCGACCGCTGCATGTCGGTCACCTCTTCCGGCCGCTCGTCGATGAGCAGGACGATGAGGTAGACCTCGGCGTGGTTGCGGGCGATCGACTGCGCGATGTTCTGCAGCAGCATCGTCTTGCCGGTGCGCGGGGCGGCGACGATCAGACCGCGCTGGCCCTTGCCGATGGGGGTCATCAGGTCCATGACGCGCGCCGACAGGTTGTCCGGCGCGGTCTCGAGCTGCGCCCGCTCCAGGGGGTACAGCGGGGTCAGGTTCTCGAAGAAGATCTTGTCCCGCGCCTGATCGGGAGACTCGAAGTTGACCGCTTCGACCTTGATGAGGGCGAAGTAGCGCTCCCCTTCCTTCGGCGGGCGGATCTGGCCGGACACCGTGTCGCCCGTCTGCAGGTCGAACTTGCGGATCTGCGACGGCGAGACGTAGATGTCGTCGGGACCCGGCAGGTAGTTGTAGTCCGGCGCGCGCAGGAAGCCGAAGCCGTCCGGCAGCACCTCGAGCACCCCCTCGGAGAAGATGAACCCGCTCTGCTCGGTCTGCGCCTTCAGGATCTGGAAGATCAGCTCCTGCTTGCGCATGCCGGTCGCGCCGGCGACGTTCAGATCCTTCGCCACCTGGGTGAGCGCGCCGATGCTCATTTCCTTGAGCTCGCCGATGTTGAGCGTGTCCTTGCCGCGGCGGGCGGGCCGGGGCGCGGCGGCGGGCGGCGCTTCCGTTGCGGCGCCACCCTGGGGGGGACGCGGGGACGAGCGTTTGTTGTTGGTCGGCATGTCTTGGCTGGAACTCTCGATTCCGGTTGACGTCGGGGCCGTGACGGCCCGAAAAGGTTGCGGATGGAAGGGGCGCTCTCCGGGGCGCCGCCCGGAGCAGGGGTTACGGGTTACGGGTTTCCGGTGTCGGTTCTCGTCGCGCGCTGGTTCGGATTCGTCCCGCCCGGCCCGGCCGGGCGCGCCGTTCCCATGATGACAGATGGCGGAAACACGGGATCGCCTGAACGCCCGGGCGCCGGGATGCGGCGGCCGGTCCGGAGGATGCGTTCAACGCCGTGCCGCCGCCTAGCATAGAAAGCCGGCCGGAAGCTGTCAACCCCGGAAGACGCGCCGGGTGCACGTCAGATTTGTGAGACGAGTGCTCTGGCGCTGTCAGAGTTGTCGATTACGGTGTCGTTCTTGGCATCCAGGCCCTCCGAGCGGGACGGACGTCGCGAGAACCGGCCGCGCTGGATGCCCCCAGCGGCGGCGTCTCATTTTTTTGACGTGCACCCAGACCCGCCGCCGCGGCGGCCGCGCCGTTCCGGCTCGTCAGTAGCGCGCCGGCGATTCGTCGATCGCGAGGATGCTGCACTGCAGGCGGGCGTCGATCCCGAGGGCTTCCGCCCGGCGCAGGAGGGCGTCGCTCTCCGCGCCCGGGTTCACCCAGAGCTCCCGGATCCCCCGGGCCGCGATCTCCTCGATCACCCGCTCGCCCACCGCCGGATGGACGTACAGGGTCGCCACGTCCACGCGGCCCGGCACGTCGGCGATCGAGGCGTACGCCGGCAGGCCTTCGATGCGCCCCGCGGCGCCGGCGCAACGGGGATTGACCGGCGCGACCTCGTGCCCGGCCTGCCGGAACGCCCGGACCGCCTTGTTCCCGAACTTGGCGCGATCCTCGGAGGCGCCGACGACTGCGACCCGCATGCGCCCAGTGTCGCAGGTTCCCGCACGCGGCGGCAAGCCGCGCGCCGGCGTCGGTCGGCCGCCTCCCGCACCCGCGCCGGGGGCGCTGGGTTCCCGCCTGCGGCGGCAAGCCGCGCGCCGGCGTCCCGGCGGGCGGGCTGTACAATCCGCCGCGGTGCGACGTCACGCGGCCGTTCTCGCCGGGGTCTGCGCGCTGACGTTCTTCGTCGGCCTGGGACGGCCGGCCCTGACCGACTCCGACGAGGCCTTCTACGCCGAGAGCGCCCGCGAGATGATCGAGCGGGGCGACTGGCTCACCCCCTACTACAACGGCGAGCCCCGCTTCGCCAAGCCGGTGCTGTACTACTGGCTGGCCGCCGCCGCGTACGGGGCCGCGGGCCCCTCCCCCGGCGCGGCGAGGCTCCCCGCGGCGCTGGCGGGGGCGGGTCTGGTGCTCGTCACGTTCTTCTGCGCGCGGCGCTGGTACAACGGCCCCACGGCGCTGCTGGCCGGCCTGATCGCGGCGACCAGCGCGGGCATCGTCGCCATGGCCCGGCAGGCGCTGCCCGACCTGCCGCTGGCCTTCTTCGTGACGCTGGCCACCTGGGCCGCGCTTGAAGCCCTGCTCGACGATCCGCCGCGGCGGTCCGGGCCCCGCGCGCGGCGCGCCTGGCTGCTCGTGGCGGCGCTGGCCGCGGCCGGGGCGTTCCTGGTCAAGGGCCCGGTCGGTCCGGCGCTCGCGGCGCTCGTCGTGCTGCCGCTGGCCGCCCTCGAAGCGCTGCGGGGGCGCGGCGTGCGCGGGCGCGTGACGGCGGCGGACCTGGGGCTGGCCGCGGCGGTCTTCCTGCTCGCCGCGGCGCCGTGGTACGCCGCGATGGCCGCCGAGCACGGAGTCGGCTACCTCGAGCGCTTCTTCCTCGCCGAAAACCTCGACCGATTCGCCACCGACCGGTACAACGCTCCGCGCCCGGCGTGGTACTACCTGCCGATCGTGGCCGGCGGACTGCTCCCCTGGTCCCCGTTCCTGATCCTCTGGGCGCCCGCCCTGCGGCGCGCCTGGCGCCGCGGAACGCTCGATCCGCGCGCCCTGCGGCTCGCGGTCTGGGCCGGTGCGCCGCTCGCCTTCTACACCCTGTCCGTCGGCAAGCAGCCGCGCTACGTCCTGCCGCTGCTCGCGCCGCTGGCCATCCTGCTCGCGCGCGCCATGCTGCGCGCCCTCGCGGGCTCCCCCGCCGCCCGGAGAGCCTTCGCCGCGGCCGGCGTCGCGGCCGGCGCCGTCGTCCTGCTGATCGCGGGACTGGTCTACCGCGCCCGGCCGCTGCTCTTCGAATGGAGCGCCCCGGTCACCCTGGGCGTGCCCGCGGCCATCCTGCTGGCCGGAAGCGCCGTCGTGGCCGCCTCGCTGGCCGCGTGGCGGCACGGTCCCCACGCGCTGCCCCGCGCCCGCGGCATCCCGGCGCTGGTCGCCGCGGCGGCGGTGGTGATGGCGCTCGCGGCCCATCTGGTCGTGCTGGCCTCGCCCGGCCCCGCCCCGGTCGAGCGCGTCGCCGCCCTGCTCGCCGCGGCGCGCGGGGCCGGCGAGCCCTACGGCCGCCACCGCGTGTTCGACCGCAACCTGGTCTACTACACGCGCGCGCCGCACGTGGAGCTGTCCGTGCGGCAGGCGGCCCGCGACTTCCTGCGCTCGCCCGGGCGCGTGCTGTGCGTGCTGCGGGCGGAGGACGCCGCGCTGCTCCGGCAGGACGGCCTGCGGCTCCGGCGTCTGGGCGAGTGGCGCTACCTGAACACCGGCAGCCTCAACCTGCGCACGCTGCTCGCCCCCGACCCGGAGCGCGACCTGCAGCGCGTCGTGCTGGTCGCCAACCGGTAGCGCCCGCCGAGGGCGTCCGCGGCGCCTTCAGGGCAGCGCGGCGGCGAACCGCCGCAGGCGCCGGGCCCCCTCCTGCAGCCGATCGGGCGCCGCCGCGAACGAGATCCGCACGAATCCGGGCGCGTCGAACGCCTCGCCGGGCGTCAGCGCGACGTGCGCCTCGTCGAGCAGACGGGCCGCGAAGTCCGCCGAGGTGCGGACGCCGTCCGGCGACAGCAGCTCCGAGACGTCGGGAAACAGATAGAACGCGCCGGCCGGCGGCGCGACGCGCAGGCGCGGTTCGGCGGCCAGCCAGCCGAGCAGCCGATCGCGCCGGGCGCGGTACTCGGCCCGCATGGATCGCACGCATGCCTGCGGGCCGGTCAGCGCGGCGACCGCCGCGTGCTGCGTGATGGAAGAGACGTTGGAGGTCGCGTGGCTCTGCACGGTTCCGGCCGCCGCGATCAGCGGCCGGGGCCCGAGCGCCCAGCCGCAGCGCCAGCCGGTCATCGCGTAGCTCTTCGACGCGCTCCCGACCAGCACCGCCCGATCGGCCGCGTGGGCCGCCGCGACCCGCGCGAGGTTGTGCGGGGCGTCGTCGTAGACGAGCTGCTCGTAGCAGAGGTCGATGACCAGCCAGATGCCGGCCGCCTCGGTTTCCCGGGCGATCGTCGCCAGCTCCGCCTCCGCGATCAGCGCCCCGGTCGGGTTCCCCGGCGAATTGAGCACGATCGCGCGCGTGCGCGGCGTCACCGCGTCGAGCACCCGCGCGGCCGTCACCGCGAAGCCTTCGTCCGGATACGTCCGGACCAGCACCGGCTCGGCCTCGGCGAGCTTGATCTGCTCGATGATGGTGGGCCACGCCGGGGCATGGGTCACGACCTCGTCGCCGCGGTCGAACAACGCCAGCGCGACGTTGCAGAGCGCCTGCTTCCCGCCGGCGGTGGCGATCACCTGGTCCGGGTCGTAGGTCACGCCGCAGGCGGCGGCGTACCACGCGCAGATCGCCTCCTTCAGCTCGCTGATGCCGGCGTTCGGCGTGTACTTCGTGAACCCGCGCTCGATGGCGGCGGCGCCGGCCGCGCGCACGTGCTCCGGCGTCGCGAAGTCCGGCTCGCCGGCCCCCAGATCCACGACGTCGACGCCCCGCCGCCGCAGCCGTTCGGCGGCCAGCAGCACCTGCTGGGTGCGCGAGGCGGATACGCGGCCGAGTCGTCCGGCGAAAGCGCGCATGACGTGGGGGAATCAGTCCTGCCGGCCCGCAACGCGCCCGCCCGCCTTCCGCCGCAGGCGCGTTTCGACCACCTCGGGCACCAGCCCGGCCAGCGAGCCTCCGAGCGCGAACACTTCCTTCGCCAGCCGGGAGCTGAGATAGGTGTACCGTTCGTCCGGCATCATGAACACCGTCTCGAGCGACTGGCTGAGCCGCCGGTTCATCAGCGCCATCTGCATTTCGAACTCGAAGTCGGAGATCGCCCGCAGGCCGCGCACGATCACGTCGGCGCCCCGGCGGGCCGCGTAGTCGACGAGCAGCCCGTCGAAGGTCTCCACCTCGACGGCGGGATCGTCCCGGAACACCTGCCGCGCGATCTCGACCCGTTCGGCCGCCGTGAACAGCGGGGCCTTGTCAATGTTGACCAGAATCGCGACGACGATCCGGTCGAACAGCCGCGCGCCGCGGCGGATGATGTCGACGTGGCCGTTGGTCAGCGGGTCGAACGATCCCGGATAGACGGCCAGCCTGTTCCTCGGCTCGGACATGGAAATCGAGAACGCTGTCCCCGGCCCGCACCCGGCGGGTGTGCCGCAACGGCGCCACGGCCACCCTTTCCGCCCGCCGCGCCCGCTCCAGCACCACCTGGCCGCCGGCCGCGGTGCGCCGGGCGGCCGCGGCCAGCATGGCGCCGACCGCGCGGTCATCATACTCGTACGGCGGATCCAGCAGCACGAGATCGAACGCGACGGCGGCGTCCACGCGCTCGAGCGCGCGCGGCAGCGCGCCGCGGATCACCGTGCCCCGGTCCGCGACGCGGCAGCGCGCCAGGTTGGCCGCGATCAGGGCGGCGGCCCGCGGGTCGCGGTCGACGAACGTCACGCCGGCGGCGCCGCGGCTGAGCGCCTCCAGGCCGAGCGCCCCGGTTCCCGCGCAGCCGTCGAGGACGACCGCCCCGTCGACCGCGGCGCCGAGAACGTCGAACAGCGTCTCCCGGAGCCGCTCCGACGTCGGCCGCAGGCCGGACCAGGCGGGAGACGGGAGCCGCCGTCCCTTCAACGTCCCGCTGACGATGCGCATCGCGCCTCACCCCACCCCGGCCAGCCCGAACCGCCGGGCCCATGCGTCCCGCACCGCGGCGAGCCGCGGCTCGGTCGCCTCGGGTCCCCCGAGCCACGCCGCCGCCGCGCGCCGCGCTTCCTCCATCAGGCGGTGGTCCCGCAGCAGATCGCCGACGCGGAACAACGGAACCCCCGACTGCCGCGTCCCGAAGAAATCGCCCGGGCCGCGCAGCTCCAGATCGCGCTCCGCGATCTCGAACCCGTCCGCCGTCTCCGCCAGCGCCCGCAGCCGGGCCCGCGCGGCGTCGGAGAGCCGGGCGGCATGGACCAGCACGCAGTGCGACTGCGCCGCGCCCCGTCCCACGCGGCCGCGCAACTGGTGCAACTGCGCCAGTCCGAACCGCTCCGCCTGCTCGATCACCATGACCGTCGCGTTCGGCACGTCGATGCCCACTTCGATCACCGTCGTCGCCACCAGCACGTCGATCGCGCCGGCCGCGAAGGCGGCCATCGTCCGCTCGCGCTCGGCGATCGCCATCCGGCCGTGGACGAGGCCGACGCGGGCGTCCGGAAATACGCGCGCCCGCAGCTCGGCCTCCATCTCCGTCGCCGCCTTCAGGTCCAGCTTCTCCGATTCCTCGACGAGCGGACAGACGACGAACGCCTGCCGGCCGGCCCGCAGCGCCGCACGGACGAGATCGTGAACCTCCGCGCGGCGCGACTCGCCGCGGACCAGCGTCCGCACCGGCCGCCGGCCGGGCGGCCGCTCCCGGATCTCCGAGGCGTCGAGATCGCCGTACGCGGTGAGGGCGAGCGTGCGCGGAATCGGCGTGGCGGTCATCACCAGCACGTCCGGGTCGAGGCCCTTGGCGCGCAGGGTCGCCCGCTGCACGACGCCGAAGCGGTGCTGCTCGTCGATGATCGCGAGGCCGAGCGCCCGGAACCGGACCTCGCCCTGCACCAGCGCGTGGGTGCCGACGACGAGCTGCGACGCGCCGTTCGCGATGCGGCCGCCGACCTCGCGGCGGGTCCGGGCCGGGAGCGTTCCGGTCAGCAGGGCGACCGCGAAACGCGACGGGGCCAGGGCGCGGCTGACGCTGGCGTAGTGCTGCTCGGCCAGGATCTCGGTCGGCGACATGAACGCCACCTGCAGTCCGTTCTCCAGGGCGACGAGCGCCGCGAGCAGCGCCACGATGGTCTTGCCGGAGCCGACGTCGCCCTGCAGCAGGCGGTTCATCGGCCGCGGGCGCCGCATGTCCTCCACGATCTCCCTGAGGGCCCGCCGCTGGTCGCCGGTCAGCCGGAACGGCAGCACGTCGCGCGCCGCCTGCCGGATCCGGTCGTCGACGACGATCCGCCGCGGCTTGGTCCGGGCGTCGGCCTCGCGCCGCTGCAGCAGCAGGCCCACCTGGAAGAAGAAGAACTCCTCGCAGATCAGGCACTGCTGCGCCGGGGTCCGAAACTCGTTGAGCGCCTCGAGCGACGCGTCGGGCGGCGGAAAATGCGCTTCCAGGAGCGCCTGGCGGCGCGGCGGCGCCCCGAGCGCGCGCCGGACCGCGCCGGGCAGCACGTCGGCCACCTCGGCCGGCAGGCGCCGGAGCGCGTCGTGGACGACGCGGCGGAGGAATTTCGGCGTCAGCGACCCGATCTTCTCGTACACGGGCACGATCCGGCCGGTGTGGACCTGCGCGCCGTCGTCGTCCGGTCCGCCGGAGACGACCTCGTAGTCCGGATTGGTAATCTGCAGGCCGCCGGCCGGCCGCCGGTCGACCCGGCCGTACAGCACGACCCGCTGCCGCGCTTCGAACACGTCCTTGAGAAACGCCTGGTTCAGGAACGCGACGCGCACGCGGCCCGACGCGTCCTGCACGAGCATCTCGAAGATCCGGAATCCCGGCCGCCGGGTGGCCCGCAGACCGCAACCGAGCACCGTGCCGCCGATCGAGCTCGCCGCGCCGGGCCGCAGGTCGCGGATCGGCTGCAGGCGCGCGCGGTCCTCGTAGCGGCGCGGCAGGGTCAGGAGCAGATCCTCGAGCGTCCGCACCCCGGCCGCGGCAAGGTCTTCGGCGCGCCGGGGACCGACGCCTGCGAGGTACTGGACGGGGGCGTCGAGAGCGTCAACCGCGGGCGCCGGCATCGCTCACTGGACGACCACCGTTCGTTGCGGCCCGACGCGCACCGCTTCGATGCCATCGGGAAGCGGAATCGGCCGGCTCACGTCGATCCCGTCGGGGTACTGCCCGGACCGCGTGTAGACCCGCACCAGCTCGGCGACCAGGGTCGCCGGGACCGACAGCGATCCGACCCGCGCCGACTCGACGTCGATCGTGACCGTCCGGCGGGCGGACCGCACCACGCCGACCGCCGTCACCGGCAGGCTTCCGCGCAGGTAGCGGAGCGGGTTGAACCGGCCCGGCGCCTGCACTTCGCGCACGGCGTCCAGATCGACGGTGGCGGTGACGGTCAGGCGCCCGCCGGCCTCCATCCGCAGCTCCGGATCGGTCAGGCCCGGCGGCAGCCGATCCGCGGCCTGGAACCGCAGATAGCCGTTGACGGCCCGTTCTGAGAGGACGACCTCGCGCGGGCCGCCGCGGCGCGGCGTGGCCGCGTTGAGCAGGATGCGGGCCAGCGCCGCCTCCAGCTCGCGGCCGTCCGCGGCGCTCGGCGGCCCGCCCTGCCAGGCCGGCGCCGCCGCGCCGAGCGCCACCGCCGCGGCGAGGATCCAGACCATCGCGAAACTGTAGCACGCGGGCGCCGAGCCGTCGGCGCAGGCGGTCTTGACGTTCGCCTTTTGTTTGCCGTAAGGTAGCGGGCGAAGCCGCGCCGACACGCCACGAGGAGGCTCCTGTGCAACCGCTCACGAGGCGCCAGCGAGAAATCCTGGACTACCTTGCCGAGTTCATCGAACACCACGGCTACAGTCCGAGCCTCGAGGAGATCGGCCGGCGCTTCGGTCTTTCGTCGCTGGCCACGGTGCACAAGCACCTCGGCAACCTGCAGGAGAAGGGCTTCATCAAGCGGGCGTGGAACCGCAGCCGTTCCGTGGAGCTGGTGCCGACCGGCGCCGGCGGACGCGCCGTCGAGATCCCGTTGCAGGGCTACGTCGCCGCCGGGGACCCCATCGAGGCGGTGGTTTCCCCGGAAACGGTCGCCGTGCCCGACGACTTCGTCGGCGCGCGCGCCACCTATGCGCTCCGCGTTCGCGGCCGGTCGATGATCGACGAGCAGATTCGGGACGGCGACCTGGTGATCGTCGAAGACCGCAAGACCGCGGAGAACGGCGAGATGGTGGTCGCCCTGCTCGACGGGTCGGAGGTGACGCTGAAGACCTTCCACCGCGAGCGGGGCCGCATCCGCCTGCAGCCGGCGAACCCGGCGCTCGAGCCGCTCGTGGTGGACGCCGACCGGGTGCAGGTGCAGGGCGTGGTCATCGGCCTCATGAGAAGATACTGACGAACGTCCGCCGGCCGTCCGGCGCGGCCGGCGCCCGCGCTCCGGGACGGGCGTCGAAGCGGACCAGCCAAGGACGAGAAATGCCCGAACGCAAGCAGATCAATTTCACCATCGTGCCGGACGAGCCGAGCGACGTCGCGCGGACCTACGCGAACTTCTGCGCCATCTCGCACACGCCGTTCGACTTCACGCTCACCTTCTGCGAGGTGCTGCCGCCTTCCGAGAACGAGGTGCGCGAGGCGGACGGCGACGAAGGGCCGCCGGACGCCCCGCGGCAGCTCCGGGCGCCGATCCGCGCCCGGATCGTCGTGCCGGCGCAGTTCGTGCCCAGCCTCGTCACCGCGTTGCAGGAACACGCGCGCGCCTTCAGCGAAGCGCCGCCGAAGGTCTCCGCGCCCGGGAACGCGGTCCACTAGCCGGCACTGGCGGCGGCCGTGACCGACGAACGGTTCGAAGAGCTCGTGGCGGAGGCGTTGCGGCGGATTCCCCGGCGTTTCCGCGACCGGATGCGGAACGTCGCCCTGGTGGTCGAGGACGAGCCGGCGCCGGAGGTGCTCGCCGACCTCGGCATCGCGCCGCCGGACACGCTGTACGGGCTCTACGAAGGGACGCCGCTGACCGAACGCGACTGGGGCGGGTTGGCCGAGCTCCCGGACCGCATCACCATCTTCCGCAACCCCATCCTGGAAGACGCCGAGGACGAGGACGACGTCGTGCGGGCCGTCGGAGAAACGGTCATTCACGAGTTCGGCCACCATTTCGGCCTCAGCGAGGAGGAGATCGACGAGGCCGAAGCGATCTGGCGCGAAGAGACCGGCGGCGGCTAGCGCCGGCCGGACGCGGCGGCCGGGACGCCGGCGGCGGCTCGGCCAGCATTTCCTGGAGCCGGCGTGGGTGCGGAAGGTCGTCGACGTCTTCGCGCCGGCGCCGGACCAGCTCGTCGTCGAGATCGGATCCGGACGCGGGGCGCTGACGTTCGCGCTGGCCGGCCGCGTCGGCCGGCTGCTGGCGGTCGAGACGGACGCGGAGCTCGCCGGGCGGCTGCGGGCGGCGGTCCCCGCCGGCGTCGAAGTCCGGCACGCCGACTTCCTGCGGCTCGACCTGCGCGAGACGGCCGCCGGGCTGCGCCGCGCCGCCGGCGGCCCGCCGGCCGCCCCGTTGCGCATCGCGGGCAACCTCCCGTACGGAGTGTCCGCCCCCATTCTGCTGCGGCTGCTGCGCGGCGCGGCGGGAGCCGGGATCCGCGATGCGGTGGTCATGCTGCAGCGCGAGGTGGCCGAGCGGGTCGTGGCGCGCGCCGGCGCGCCGGCCTACGGTCCGCTGGCGGTGATGACGGCGTTGCGCGCGGACGCCGGCCGGCTGCTCGACGTGCCGCCCGGGGCGTTCCGGCCCGTTCCGCGGGTTCAGTCGGCGGTCGTCTCCCTGCGCTTCCGCGATCCGCTCCGCGCCCCCGTCGACGCGGCCGGCTTCGAGGTTCTCGTGCGCCGCCTGTTCACCCGGCGCCGCAAGCAGGTGGTGAACGCGCTCGCCGCGTCCGGTTTCGGAGACGGATTCGATCCGCGGGCCGTCTGCCGCGCCGCGGGGCTCTGCCCGAGCCGCCGGCCGGGCGCTCTCGACCTGCCGGAACTCATTGACCTGTCTGACGTTCTGGCCGCGATGACGCGTTGAGCGCCGTGCTATACTGCGTCTCCCACCCCGCGGGCGGCCCCGGCAGCCCGCACCGGCCGTGGCGCCGGGAAGTCCCCTCCCGGCCGCGCGCCGCGCCGTCGCGGGCGCAGACCTGCCCGCTCCGGCCGTGAATCGGTGGCGCGACGACCCGCGCGCACCGGAGATCCGACATGACGCGCGAGAACGGCCGTTCGGCGGCCGTCGAGGTGCTGCTCCTCGGCGGCGTGGGCGAATTCGGCATGAACATGATGGTCGTCCGCTCCGGCGCGACGAACCTGCTGGTGGACGCCGGCGTCATGTTCCCGGGGCCCGAGCACTTCGGGGTCGACCTCGTCATCCCGGACGTGCGGTCCCTCGCCGGCGAGATCGGGCGGATGTCGGCGCTCGTGCTGACCCACGGGCACGAAGACCACATCGGCGCCGTGCCCTACGTCTGGGATCTGATCGACGGCCCGGTCTACGGTACCCGGCTCACGCTGGCCCTGCTGGAGCGCAGACTCGCCGAGCACGGCTGCGACACCGCCGGCCGGCTCGTGGCGGTCGCTCCGCCGGAGACCGCCACCGTCTCCGGCCTGGACCTGGAGTTCGTGCAGGTCGCCCACAGCATTCCCGATTCGGTGGCGGTCGCCATCCGCACGCCGGCCGGCACGCTGGTGCACAGCGGGGACTTCAAGTTCGACCAGACGCCCCTCGACGGGCGCCCCACCGACGCGCACCGCCTCGCCGAGATCGGGCGGCGGGGCGTGCTGGCCCTCTTCTCGGACAGCACGAACGCGTCGCGGCCGGGCCATTCGGGGTCCGAACTGCACGTGGTTCCCGCGCTCGAGGAGATCTTCGCCGCCGCGCCGCGCCGGCTGGTGGTCACGACCTTCGCCTCCAGCCTGCACCGGATCCAGTTGCTGATCGACCTGGCCGAACGCTTCGGCCGGCAGATCGCGTTCGTCGGCCGCGGCGTCGTCGAGAACACCGGGCTGGCCGTCCGGCTCGGCTACCTGCGCCTGCCCGCCGGCCTGCAGGTGCCCGAGGCCGACGTCGCCCGCTGTCCGCCGGAAAAGATGCTCTGCATCGTCACCGGGTCGCAGGGCGAACCCTTCTCGGCCCTCTCGCGCATGGCGGCCGGCGCGCACCGCCACGTCCCGCTGCAGGCGGGCGACGTCGTCGTGTTCTCCGCGCGCGCGATTCCCGGCAACCGGCGCGCCATCGACCGGGTGCAGAACCACCTCGCCCGCCGCGGCGCGCGGGTCGTCGACGAGTCGTCCAAGCGGGTGCACGTCTCCGGGCACGGCAGCGAGGAGGATCTGAAATTGATGCTCTCGCTGATCAGTCCGCGCTGCTTCGTGCCGATACATGGGGAGTACCGCTGCCTGGCGCACCACGCGCGGCTCGCCGGGCAGGTGTCCGGCGGGCGCGCGGCGGTGCTGCTGGCGGAGAACGGCGACCGCATCTGCTTCGACGAGTCGGGCGGATGGCTGGGCGAGCCGTTCCGCGCCGGGCGCGTGCTGATCGACGGGACGCGGACGGGCGAGGTCGCCGACGAGGTCCTGCGCGACCGCCGGCATCTGGCCGGCGATGGGATCGTGGTGGCGGTCATGGCGCTGGACGCCCGCACCGGGCGCGTGGAGCGGGACCCGGAGCTGATCACGCGCGGATTCGTCGTCGACGGGACCACGAGCGCGCTGCTCGACGACGCGGCGGTCAGGCTGCGGGCGCTCGCCGCCGGGGCGGGCGCGGAGGAACGCATCGATTCCGGGGTCCTGGGCGAGCGCGTGCGCGTCGAGCTGCAGCGTTTCTTTCGCAAGCGGAGCGGCCGGCGGCCGTTGGTGCTGCCGGTCGTCATGGAGATCTGATCCGTGGTTGCCACCACCTCGTCCTCGTCGCGTCGCATGAGCGAAATCCTCGGTGTCGCCCTCTTCGCCGGGGCCCTCGTCTGGCTGGTTGCGCTGGCGACCTACGACACCGCCGACGCCGTCTGGTTCTTCCATCCCGACGGCGTGGCGCCGCCGGTCAACCTGGCCGGCCGCGTGGGCGCGTTCCTGGCCGAGCTCTCCTACCAGATCCTCGGCCTGACCGCGTTCCTCATCCCGATGCAGCTCGTCGTGCTCGGCTGGCATGCCTTCTGGTGCCGGCCGGTCGGCGCGGCGTACACGAAGCTGTTCGGTCTCGGCGTGATCGCGGGCTGCGGCGCGGGGTTCCTCAGCCTGGCGTTCGGCCTCCTCGCGGAGTCTCCCCGCCCCATCGACGCGGGCGGGTACCTGGGAGCGGCGCTGACCGGACTGCTGTCCGAGTACTTCAACCGGATCGGTTCGATCATCGTCATCCTGACCATCCTGTTCCTCACCGTCATGGTGACGACCCGGTTTTCGCCCGGTCAGCTCCTGGCCGCCTTCTGGCGCGGCCTGCGCGAGGCCGCGCGGACGCTGCGCGCGACGTTCGGCGACTGGTCGGCGCAGCGCCGGCGCGAGCGCCAGCGGCAGGACGTCCTGAACAAGCATCTGGCGAAGACCGGCTCGTCGTCCGCCCGCACCGAGATTCTGGCCCGCAGCCAGGCGCCGGACCGCTGGCGGCGGAACGCGCCGCGGACGGCGGCGGCAGAGGAAGGAGATCCGGCTCCGGAGCAGGCCGTCGACCCGGCCGGGGACGTCGAGTTCGATCCGGAACCGGCGTTCCAGCCCGCTCCGGAGCCGGAACCGGAACCCGCCCCGGAGCCGGTCTCCGCCCCCCCGCCCGCGATCACGGCGCCGCCGGAGGCCTTCGAGCCCCCGCCGCCGCCGCTGGCGCCGGAGCTGTCGATGCAGGAACGGCGGAGCCGCTACACCCCGCCCCCGATCTCGCTGTTCGATTCGCCGAAGGCGATGCAGACCTTCGACGAGCGCCAGCTCATGGACCGGGCGCACCTGCTCGAAGAGAAGTGCCGGGAGTTCTCGGTGGAAGGCTCGGTGGTCCAGATCCACCCCGGGCCGGTGGTGACCACGTTCGAGTTCAAGCCGGACGCCGGCGTCAAGTACAGCCGCGTCACCGGCCTCGCCGACGACCTGTGCCTGGCGATGCAGGCCGAGTCGGTGCTCATCGAGCGCATCCCCGGCAAGTCGACCGTGGGCATGCAGATTCCGAACGCGGTGCGCGACCAGATCTCGCTGCGGGAGATGCTCCAGTCCGAGCCCTACGCGCAATCCTCGTCCAAGCTGACCCTCGCGCTCGGCAAGACCATCCACGGCGAGCCGGTCGTCGCCGACCTCGCGTCCATGCCGCACCTGCTGATCGCCGGCGCCACCGGGACCGGCAAGTCCGTGGGGCTGAACGCGATGCTGACCAGCATCCTGTTCCGGGCGACGCCCGAGGAGGTGCGCCTGATCCTGATCGACCCCAAGCGCCTCGAGCTCGGGATGTACGCCGACGTCCCGCACCTGCTGACCCCGGTGGTCGTCGATCCGAAGCAGGCCAACAACGCGCTCCGCTGGGCGGTCCGGGAGATGGAGCAACGCTACAAGCTGCTCGCCGCCGAGGGCGTGCGCAACATCGGCCAGTACAACCGCAACGTGCGCCGGCAGCTCGAAGAGGACGGCGCCGGCGGCGCCGAGGCGGCGCCGGGCGGCGACGGCCGGGAAGCGGGGGATCCCGCGCCGCTGCCGTACGTCATCCTGGCCATCGACGAGCTGGCCGACCTGATGATGGTGGCGAGCAAGGACGTCGAGGAGTCGATCGCGCGCCTCGCCCAGATGGCGCGCGCCGTCGGCATCCACCTCATCCTGGCGACGCAGCGGCCGTCGGTGGACGTCATCACCGGGCTCATCAAGGCCAACCTGCCCTCGCGGATCGCGTTCCGCGTCTCCTCCAAGGTGGACTCGCGCACGATCATCGACGGCAACGGCGCCGAGCAGCTCCTGGGCAAGGGCGACCTGCTCTACCTTCCGCCGGCCTCCTCCCGCTGCATCCGGCTGCACGGCCCCTACATTTCGGAGCGCGAGACCGCGCGCCTGTGCGGCTTCCTGCGCAAGCAGGGCGCGCCGGGGTACGACGAATCGATCACGGCCGACGAGAAGGCGCCGGAAGCGGCCCCGGCCGATCACGACGACCTCTACGACGAGGCGGCGCGGATCATCGTCGGCGCCGGACAGGCGTCGATCTCGTACCTCCAGCGGCGCCTCCGCATCGGGTTCAGCCGCGCCGCGCGGCTCGTCGACATGATGGAGGCGGACGGGCTGGTTTCGGCCGGGACCGCGGGCAAGCCGCGGGAGGTGCTGGTGCAGTCGGACTACTTCGAGCAGGTCGACGCGCAGCCCCGGTAGTCCGCCCGCAAGCAGCGCGGCGGCGGACGGCCGGCGGCGCAATGGGACGATCAGCGGCCGGGGGCGCCAAGACTGAGCCCGACTCCGTCCCGCCTGGACCGACGTCGGCGGCGCAGGCGGGACGATCAGCGGCCGGGGGCGCCGAGGCCGACTCCGGCCCGCCTGGATCGGCGCCGACGACACGGGGACGATTCAGCGGCCGGGGGCGCCGAGGCCAAGCCGGGTCGCGCTGCCGCCGGGGGGGCCTTCGACCGGCCCGCCGCGCGCCTTCCGCACCCCGATCAGGAGGCCGGCCAGCGACAGCCCGAGGAGGACCGCGACCAGGCCGAGCACGCCCACCACGGAGAAGGCGCCGAGCACCACGTCGATGACGGTCGTCTGCTCGGTGGTGGGTTCCACCACTTCGTAGACCAGCGGCGTAATCGGCTGCGGTTGGGCCACGGAAGCAAGCCTACCAAGTCCGGTCGCCGACGGCCAACTCGGTCAGCGTGCGGACCATCACGCCGGTGGCGCCGGCCGCGGCGTCCTCGCGCGGCTTCTCCAGCCAGGCGGTGCCGGCGACGTCCAGGTGCGCCCAGGGCAGCTCCGCGGCGAACGCCTCGAGGAACGCCGCCGCGGTGCAGGCTCCCCCCTCGCGGCCCCCGACGTTCTTCAGGTCCGCCAGCTCCGAGCGCAACTGCTCGCGGTACTCCTCGTAGAGCGGCAGCGGCCACACCCGCTCGCCGGCGCGGGCGGCCGCCGCCTGCAGGACGCCGCTCCAGGCCGCCGGCCGGGCGAAGAGCCCGCTGGCCGCTCCCCCGAGCGCGATCACGCAGGCGCCGGTGAGCGTCGCGACGTCGACCAGATGGGTGGCGCCGAGCTCCCGCGCGTACCAGAGCGCGTCGCCGAGGATCAACCGGCCCTCGGCGTCCGTGTTCAGCACTTCCACCGTGGTCCCGCTGGCGCCGGTCAGGACATCGCCCGGCCGGATGGCGCGCCCGCCCGGCATGTTCTCCGCCATCGGCACGATGCCGAGGACGCGGCGGGCGCCCCCCAGCGCCCCGATCGCGCGCATGGCGCCGACGACCGCCGCGCCGCCCGCCATGTCGCTCTTCATCCACTCCATGCCCGCCGCCGGCTTGATCGAGATCCCTCCGGTGTCGAAGGTCACCCCCTTGCCGACCAGCCCCAGCACCGGCTCGGCGGGCGCTCCCGGCGGCTCGTGGCGCATCACCAGCAGCCGGGGCGGCGCGGCGCTCCCCTGGCCGACGCCCAGCAGCAGCCCCATGCCGAGTCCGCGGATGGCCGTCTCGTCCAGCACCTCGGCGGCCACGCCCACCTCCGCGACGGCCGCCGCCGACCGTTCCGCGAACTCCGCGGGAGGCAGCAGGTTGGACGGCTGGTTCGCGAGCTCGCGGGCCAGATTGGCCGCCGCGCCGATGGTCACCCCCCGTGCGACCGCCTTCGCCACGCCGGCGCCGCGGTTCCCCTCCGGCCACACGACGTCGCACGCCGCGGCCGCGCCGTCGGCCTCCGGTTCGCTCTTGTAGCGCAGGTCGGCGAAGCCGCCGGCGACGGCGCCCTCCCCCACCGCCTGGGCCAGCTCCTCCGGCTCCCCCGCGCCCCGGCAGACGAAGGCGAAGCGCGCCACGCGCCGCGCGCGGGCGGCCCGGCCCGCCACCGCCGCCGCTTCCCGCAGGCAGGCGGCGGGTCCGTCCGGTCCCGGCGGCGCGCCGACCAGCAGCAGCCGCGGCGCGCGCCAGCCCTCCCCGGTCAGCGCCGTCTCGAACGTCTCCCGCCGCTTCCCCCGGAACGCGCCGGAGGCCCGGGCCTCTTCGAGCGCGCCGGCGGTGGCGGCGTCGAGGCCGGGCAGATCGGCCAGCGTGTCGGCGTCGGCGTCGCCCAGGACGGGGACGGCCAGCAGGTCGGCGTCGGCCGCCGCGGCGGGCGCGCCGCTGGCGCCGGCGGGTCCGGAAATCGGCGTCGGCATCGGGCGATTATATCGGTCTACAATGGAGCCTGCCGTCCGGGGAAGGTTCGGGAGGTCAACCATGCAGTGTTCATCCACCTGGCGTCGCCGCGCGTTCCTCGGCACGTCGCTCGCCGCGCTGTCGATCCTGCTCGCCGCCGGCCAGGCCGCCGACGGACGCGCCTGGTCCCGGCAGGGACCGGACGACGACCCGCGGCTGCGGCTGCGGGCCACCCCGCGCGTCGCCTTCGCGCCGGCCAGCATCCTGTTCGTCGGCCAGCTCCGGGGCGGCCCCGACGACAACGAGGAGCTCTACTGCGCGACCATCGAGTGGGACTGGGGCGACGACACGTACTCGGAGAGCACCCCGGACTGCGACCCGTTCGAGCCGGGCCGGACCTCGATCCGCCGGCGCTTCTCCGTCCGGCACACCTTCGACTACCAGGGCCGCTACGAGGTGCGCCTCAACCTGAAGCGCCGCGACGACATCCTCATCTCGGCGCGCACCCGGATCGAGGTGCGCGGGAACCGGTTCCGGTAGGCGGTCGGCGGCGCACTGCCGAAGGCCCTGTGCAACTGTGCGCCGTCAGCACCGCGACCAGCGCCGAGCGCGCGCGCAGCAGGAAGACGGTCTGGAACGGCTGTTGGCGCGATTCCGGATCAATTCGGCGCAGGTCGCCGCGCTATCGCTCCGCCGACCCCTTCAACCATCCATCTGAACACCGAGGACTTCTACCTCGGCCTGTTCAGCGTGTCGATCGACCATCGCCCCTGTTTACTTCCCCACGGGAAACGTCGCGTCGAGCAGCGCCGCCGCCGCCCGCCGGTCGAGCAGACTCGCGGCGAACTGGGTATCGGCCGTCAGCAGACAGCCGTGGCATGCACGATCGCAGTCGTCGTTCCTGCAATCGAGAATCTTCCGAGCGAGTCCGGCGATTCGACCGAGCTCGTGCTGCAGGATGGTCGTGTAACCGGTGCCGGCGGACGACGCATCGAACAGGAAACCCGAGCGCGTCACCAGGTCCTCGCCGGTCCTGCTCTGCGCGGCGGCGACGCCCATCTCCCGTTCGTCCACGCCGAGCAATCGAGTCACCCCGCCGCGCAACGCCACCGCCAGTGAATAGACCGCAGCCTGCGGCGGGTTGCCGTAGATTTGCAGCTCGAAGACGTCCGTGCGGCTGGAGCAGCCCAGATTGGCGTTTCTCTTCACGGCCCACGGCTGGTCGCTCCCCTCACAGATCGATGTCCCGGTCCGTTTGCGTCCGCCGCGCAGACGCGAATGGCGGTCGCCCAGGGGATTGCCAAGTCCGAACTCCCGCTCCGGCGCTGCCCGACCGCAACGCAGACAGACGGCGTAGCCCTTCCCACCCGGGCCGCCGTTGCCGTGGAAGATGTGCCCGTCCTCCGTGTATCGGAAGCGCCCGCGGGTCGGATCCGGGAACGACACCCAGTGGCTCGTCGGGCAGCTCACCCAGGGTTCGTTCACCGGCAGGTACGTCGCCGTCGTCACGTCGTTGTGCGGCTGGCGCTGGAAGTCCACCGCGAATCCAGCCGGCTCGATGAACACGTACGTCTCGACGTTGTCCGCTCCGCACACGTCGCATCCTGCCTGCGAGCCCGCGCGGTCACCGGTAGCGCCACAGCGGCGGCAACGCCACGCAGAGCGGATCGACTGGATCTCGCGGACGCCGTCCGCGTCGGCGGGCAGGCGCCAGTTGAGCGTCACGCCGTCCGACCGGTGGACGCGTCCATCGACGACCACGTCGGCGCCCGGCGCATAGTCCCGAATGGCGCCCGGCGCCTCGCGGGTGGGAAAACCAGCCCGCGGTCCGAAGGCTTCGTCCCGCGTCGGGGCTTCCCGTTCCCGCCGGCGCAAGTCCGCTTTCGACGTCGTCACGAAACTGACGATTCCGGTGGGGAAACCGTGGCCGGGCAGTACTCCTCTGCGCACCATTTCGCCCAGGAGGTACTCGCCGCGATGACGTTCGAGCTGCCTGCTCACGGCGAGGAACGCCGGGTTCTTCACGTGGCCCGGCGCACCCTCAAACCACGCGGCGTCGGTTTTGAGGGCATCGAGTGCGTTCGTCCACTCGGTCCCGGCCTTCTCGACCGCGGCCGCCGCCTCTTGCAGCAGCTTGTCGATCTCCTCGCCGTCGAGGGCGGTGCGCGCCACGAGACGGCGGAGCCCACGGGCGACGTCCTCATCGCCGGACGCCGCCTTCAGGCACCACACCCGGAACCGGGCCGCTGGCGACTGCGCGGCGCCCTCCGACTCGAAGAACCATCCCGCTTCCAGACGATGGGCGTTGGAGCTGTCGAGGAAGCGCCCCAGCAAGAGCGCGTTGACGTGCCGCTGGACCAGCCGCCGGCTGTCGAGCCCGACGCGCGGCGGGCTGATCGAAGCATCGAACGGCCAGCGCGGGTTCTTGAAGACTTCCACGCCGTGCGGCGTGTTCCTGCAAAGCGTCAGCGCGAGGGAGCTGCCTTCGCCGCGTCGCCCGGCACGTCCCGCCCGCTGGCGGTAGTTCGCGGCGTGCGGCGGAGGATTGCTCATCATCACGGCGGCCAGACCGCCGATGTCGATGCCCATCTCCATCGTCGTGGAACAGCTCAGGACGTTCATCGCACCGGCCTTGAACAATCCCTCCTGCTGTCTCAGACGCTGGCCGCTGATCTGCGCCGAATGCTCGCCGACCGCGAAGTACGGACTCATGGCCACCGCGCGGTCGTTCAGGTTGGACCACAGCCCCCGGGCGCGGGCGTCTCTGACGTCAGGGTCGTCGTTCAGCCATTCGATCACGGTCGCCGTGGAGAGCGAACCGCCCTTCTCGTCCCGCCAGAACGGGTACGGCAACCGCGGCATGCGGATCTCCTCGCAACGGTCGTCGTCGCCGTGGAGCGGCGTGTAGGGCGACCGGCCGGCGAGCGTCGTGTCGAGCATGCGCCGCGTGAAGGGACACACGCGCAGATCCCGCGCCTCCTCCAGCACGCAGGCGTCAGCCAGGCGAAAGAGGTAGCCGTGCTCGACCTGCCGCAGATGCGGCAACACGACCGTCCATGCCGAGCGCAGACACAGCTCGACCGCATCACGGTGCACAGCGTCCTTCAGATCCAGCCCGAAGGCGCGACAGAGCACGTCCAGTACGACCGCACGGTTGCCCCCGGCGCGTGCGCGCGGCCACAACGTCTGCCCCCGCGCGAGCCGGTCCCGGAAATCCGGTCCCTGCACGTAGCTTCGGTACATCCGGGTGCCCATCCACTGGAGATACTCTTCCGGTATGTCGGTGGCGCCCCGCGCGCGCAGCACGAAGTCGATCACGAGCTTGACGAACCTCGGCCACTCGTCCCGCGGAGCTCCGAGGGGACCGGTCCACGCCGCCGGCGTCAGGTCGGCCGCCCGCTTCTCGATATCGGGATACCGCAAAGCAACCAAACCGAGCGTCTCGGCCGAGTTCATCCGCTTGGGACGGCGGAAGAACTCGCGGAACAGGCAGAACTCCGCGTACTCCGTCGCCGGAATGTCCACACCGCTCAGGCGCCAGTACTCGGCGCGCATCCTTCCGACGTCGATGCCGTTGGCGAGTTGCGACACGGCGTCCCGCCAGGAAAGGCGTCCCAACGGCGCGTCCAACGACTCCGCCTTCGCCGTCTCCAGGCTGTTTTTCTTCTCTTTCAGGATGGCCCGGAGGGGCGGCGAACCCGATGCGACCTTCTCCAGCTCGGCCACCTCGCCCGTGAGCCGCTGGACATCGTCCTCCGACGCGCCAGCGCGTCTTCGCGCCGCTGCGATGCCGTGCAGCAATTGGCTGCGTACGTAGTTTCGCTCCGATTCCTGCTGGAGCCTGACCGCCAGCCGCGCCGACCCCTGCCGGGAGTCGCTGAATGCGAGCAATCGCCGACCGCCGAACGGGACGTCGTTCGACTGCTCCGCCGGAGGCGTGTGCTCCAGCACCGTCGGGGTGACGGTCGACAGAAGAAACGGCGCCCCCATCCGCAATGGCCAAAACAGAGAATCCCTCCTCGACTCGCGTTCGCCGCAGCGCCGACACCGCAATGGACCGGCCTCGTCTTCCGGCGCAGCGACCGAGACGCAGCCGGGCGCCGACGAGAACAAGACATCCCAAGTGTTGGCGCCCAACGCCACGCTTTCGGTGTCGACACCGATGCTCGTGATCAAGCGGCGCTCGGCGGGCTGGACCATCGGCGCTTCGTCGCTCGCTTCTCCGGCGCCGTCTTCGGTTTCCGGCGCATCGACTTCGAGCTGGAACTCATCGACCGCCGACTGCGCCGCGCGCGGCCGCAGCGTCGTCACGCCCGCATCCGGGTCGTTGCGCTCGTCAGCCGCCAGATACACCTCCCCGCAGGCGCGGCACTGCACAATCTCGTAGACCGGGTGCTCGCAGTGGCGGCAGAAGTCCCGGGGGACCGTGTGAATGGCGCCGAGCGCCCACTCGCCGCCCAGGCCCCGCGGGCAGGCCGGATTCGCGCATGCCCACAGACCGGCCTGTGTGCGGCAGAACAGGTGCCCGCGAAGCGGCAGAAAGACCTGGTCACCGCGCCGCGCCGTCGTGCACAGGTCGATCAGCCGCAGGAGCCTGTCGACCGTGGCTTCGGAACGCCACCGGCGGCGGACGTCGGAAAGCGCGGCCACGTTGTTGGGTGACGAGGCGAACAAGCCGCGGAGCCGTCTCGCCTCGCGACTAGCGACGAGACGCGAAAACCTCTCCTCGGGAGACAGCGTCCGGAGATCGTCGACGTCGAGCGGCGCCGCGTCCGTCGCCGCGGGCAGGTCCGGTACGTCCCGCGCGCCGGCGACGACGTGCACGCTCGGCGGCGGCGCGCCCGACACGTCGCACAAGAAACGGCGCAACGCCTCGTGTTCCTTCCGACCACCGAGCGTGGCCGACGTGGCGACGAACCGCACGTCGCACGGCTCGACCCCGAACCGGTGCAGGACGCGCCGGATGAGCAGCGCCATCTCCGCGGCGCGTGAACCGATGTAGGTGTGCGCCTCGTCCAGCACGATCCAGCGCAGTGTCCCCGGCGACCCGGCGATGATCGGCGCATCGGCGTCGCGAACCAGCATGTATTCCAGCATCGTCGCGTTGGTCACGAGGACAGGTGCCGGATCCTCACGCAACGCCTGCCGCGTGCGTTGCTCCGCCGGGGACGCATCGCGCAGTTTGTGAGCAGGCAGCGTGTCCGGCGTCTCGCCGTTGTACAGACAGAACCGGATGTCGCCGCCGAACGCCGACGACCACGCGCGCAGGCGTTCGCGCTGACTGTTGATCAGCGCGTTCAACGGGTACAGAAACAGGGCGCGCACCCCGGTGAGACGCCCGCGGTCGGTGCACTCACGGGCGAGCTGATCGAGTATCGGCACGAGGAAGCACTCGGTCTTCCCCGACCCGGTTCCGCTCGTGACCAGTACCGACTGGGCGGGCGCTTGGCCCAGCAACCGCCAGCAGCGCAGTTGGTGTTCGTACGGGCGCCAGTCGCGGCCGAAGCGGTAGTCGGCGCAGTCCGCGGGCGGGCTGTCCATCGCTTCCACGAGCCGGGGCGTGAGCGTGCAGGCCTCGGCGAGATCGGCCATCGTTTCCCGCGCAAGGCGCCAGCCGAACGTCGCCTCGAAGATCGGGTCGGCGAGCAGCGCGCCGTCGCTGCCCGCGGGCGCCTCGAACGTGTCGATCAAGAAGCGCCGGAGCTCCGGCGACCGCACGGCCAGTTGGCTCGACAGCGCACGCGAGGAACGCTGCGAGAGATCGCGAACGACGTCGGCAAACGAAAGCGGCTGTTCAGTCATGGTTCGGGATGTCGAGGTCGACACCGAGGATTCGGCCGAGGCCGGCGACGTACGCGGCGTCGAACCACTCGGGCGCGTGTGACCGGAGCAGTTTCGTCGCATGAACCAGCCGGCGCGACACGCGAGCGCCCTCCGACGCCGCGAACGCAGCACCGATCGGGGCGTCCGTGAGTGGACGCCGGAATCCAACGCGCTGGCAGTCTGCCCAGACCGCGTCCTTCCCTGGCGATTCCCGCAACAGCGCAATCTCGGCGGCCCAATCGTCCCGGTCCGGCCCGGCAGGCCAACGGAAGTCACTGCCGGCTCTCAACAAGAACTGGTACGGACCTTCGGCGCCAGACAATCCGTTGAACGCCTCGTGTAGCGGAGGGGTTGCAGACCCCTGATAGGCGATCCGGCGGCCGGAAATTGCTTCGTCAGCGAAGTACTCCAACGGGCTCAAGCCCGGACAGAAGCGCGACGCCTCCGCCGCCACTTGATGGAGCCGCTCATCAGCCCGCTGCCGCACCTCGTCCGCAGCGAAGACAGCGACCTCCTCCAGTTCGGTGCGAATCGCCCGGTGCGTGCCGGTCATTTCCTCGCGCCACACCCGAACCGGAACGAGCAGCCACGTGAACGGCAACTCGTGCTCGAGCCGCCAGATCCTCGCGCGCGCCTCTTCCCGCGGAGTCCGCAGCAGCAACCGGACCAGCGCGGCAGGGTTGCCCGACAGACAGTCCAACGCATCGAACGTCGTGGCCGGCAACCCGCGGCTCACGTCGAGAAGGTCGGCCAGGTACTCCCAGTTCTCGTCGCCGCCGCCTTCGACCATGTCTTGCAGGATCCGTCTCATGGCGGCGATTCGAGCCTCCATGTCCGGGACCGACGAGGCGTCCGCGAGAGAACGCGCCTCCGCGGCGTCGAGCGGCGCCCGGTCGCTCGGGTCCAGGACGAAGGGGCGGGCGAAGTACTGATCGCCGGATCGCGCAAGCACGATCCGGGTCTGCTGTCGAAACGCCGACTCCGGGATCTTCCAGTCTCCCTCCGCGCCGTCGTCCCCGGCAGGTTCGAGCGGCGTCCGCCCAAGGCCGGGAGTCTCCAGACCGAACGCCTCGAAGGTCACGGGCGCGCCGTCCGGCACGCAACGAACCGGGACCGAACAGATCGACGCGTCGGAAACCTTGACGTCGCACGCGAATCTGCGTACGACTGTTCGCTCTTCGGCGAAACCGCCAGAAGTCAGTTCGAGATGGATCCGGGCATCGAGCCGCTTCGTGGCTGCGAACAGCGATTCGAGCGCATCGTGGACCAGGACCAGCGGTAACTCCGAAACGCCGTCGCCGATCTTCGGCAGTGCGATGTCGAAGTGGGCCGCGGCCTGCATCCGCTCATCGAGATCGCTGGCGCGCAACTCCCCGACGAGGCGAAAGGTGTCGCTCGCCTGCGGCGAAATCGCCAGCGCCCGCCACCCGTACAGCGATTCCACCGACAGCGCACGACGGCGGTCGGCATCCTCGTGTTCCGGGTGTACGAACCGGGCGCCGCGGCCTGGAAACGGCACGGTCACGGGCAGGGTCGATCCGTTCGGCCAACGCGTCACCAATTCCACGTGTGAAGGCGGGCCCGTCCGCCTGCCCGTCCGCCCGTCTCCTGCGACGGCGACGCGGTCCGGTGCGAAGCGCACGGTGACGCGCAGGTGATCGGCCTGCCTCTCGCTTTCGACGTCGACGTGCGGGTGTTCGCAGGCGATGTCGAGTGACGCGCCTCTGATATCCACGAAACCGCGAGTCGGTTCCCGTCCTGGTACGACCTTCGCGCCGAAGTCCGCGCCCGCCAGGCAGATCTTCGACAGGAACACGGTCTCGCCATCAACCTCTCGCCGGACCCGCCATACCCCTGGGCTGTCGAGATTCCGAAACCATCCATCACCGCGCTCCGCGCGCCAGGAGACCTGGGCGGCAGGAACCCGACGCCACGCTCCGTCGGGCTCGATGGAAGACAGTGACGGCTGGTCGTGGTAGACGGGCGCCGGCGCCTCGAAATCGAAACAGCGCTTGCCAGTGAGACGATGCTCGAACTGTCTCTCCTGCTCCTGCGCCGTTCGTATCCTGCAGGTTCCGGCTGGCGTATCGATCCTGACGTCCCCTTCGACGTCGAACATCACGCGGCCGGTGATCGGCTGCGTCTCCCAACGGCGGCAGTCGGGATGCCGGAGAAGCACCGGAGCCGTCTCGTCGCGGCACGCAACCGCGACGCGCCGGAAGCGGGTGCGGACCGAGCCTTCGGCGTAGAGATCGAGCCGGACCTCGTCGTCGTCCGTAGCGGCGAACACCCAGGGCAGCTCGTCGGCAGGCGCCGCGCCTCCCCGAGGCGCGAAGCTGTCCCCGGTCCGGCGTCCGGCCTGGAGGAACCAGCGGATCTCCCGGTCGGCGACGGCCGCCAGATCCCCGGGCTCGGCAAGCACGCCGGAGAACACGACCTCGTCACCTGCGACCCGCCCGTTGGCTATCGGCGTGGGGCGGTTCCCATCGACGCGCAGTTGGAATCGATTGGGCAGGTCCCCCTGCTCGATACCGATCAGCCGCGCTACGCCCGCCGCGGGCATGCGTCGCGGCACACGCGGCTCGACGACGAACCTCCGGCCGGCAGCCGCGTCGGTGATGTAGCGGAGCACCTGGAACTCTCCGGCCTCCGTGCTCTCCCCCGCGGCGGCGTCGCGCAGCAGCGAATCGATCAATCTTCGCGCCTGCCCGTCCTCGATGTCGATCGGCATCCGCGACCGCCATTCGGGAGTCTGCCTGTCCAGGACCGCAACCGGATCGTCCTGCGATCCGACGTCCCGCAGCTCCCAGATCTGATCCATGACCTCGGCACAGAGGCGGTAGACCGGCTCCTGGCGCAGCGAGCGCGGCAGGTGCGAGCGGAGTGGTTCCGCGAGTTCGTAGCCATCCTCGACCACTCGGCGGAAAAGGCGGTACTCTCGCAGCAGCGCCCGCAGAAAACGGCGCACGTTCGAGTGCTGGCTCGATACCAAACGCAGCGGAAGTCCGCCCTGACAGGCGCAGGTGCCGAGGTAGCGGACGCTCGCACCGAAAACAACGGGTCTGACACGCCACCAGCGCCAAGCGTTCCGCAGTGGCTCGTAGAGTGCCGGGAACGGCGCCTCGCAACGGATGGAGTCGAGCAACGGCTGCCATGCCCAGGAACCGCCGTCGTAGTGCCGCCGCCACCACTCGGCGGCATAGACGGCGAAGACTCGGCCGCCCGCGCCGGGATCACGCTGGGGGTGCCACCCGGCAAGCACGTCACGCGCCTCCTCGAAGCGTTCGGTCGAACACCGGTACGCATAGAGGGGCCGCGCGTCGGGATCGGAGAGTCCGACGGCCCCCAACAGACTCGACAACCACGCACGGGGTGTGACGGTCATGTTCCTCCCCGAAACGCGCAGTGCGGGCCTTCTCGCGGCCAATCACGCGGCCTGAGTCGCGTCCCTCCGACGGCGTCGCCCGGTGACGTCAAGGATACCGTCCACGTCAAGTTTCCGGCCTGGTATCCTGGTCCGGTCGATAGCCGGCGGCCATCGGGCCATCCGGGCATCGTCGGTCGCTGCCCGCACCAGGGATGAGAGGCATGCGCAGATGACGACCTGGCACTTCACGCTGATCGTCGACGGCCCGGACGTTCAGAGCGGAACGACGGTCGACGCGCTGTACGAAACGGGATGCGACGACGCGCTGATCGGCCGGGCCGACGGTGTCCAGTACATCGAGTTCGATCGCGAAGCGGCGGGTCTCGTCGAAGCCGTTCTGTCGGCGGTTGCCGACGTCGAGCGGGTCGCCGGGGTCAAGGTCGTGCGGATAGCAGACGCCGGACCGGCGTCGATGACCAGCCTGCGCGCCCTGGCCGGCTTGTGACGACCGGGCCGGGAAATGACGAGCACGGGTGGCCGCGCCCGGGGCCTCCTCCGCCGGACGCTTGGACGGCAGCCCGCGGTGTCGCTGGCGACCACGGCGGCGCTGATCGCCGGAATCGGCGTCGCAGCGGCGGTTGCCGGCTTTCTCGACTCGTTGAACACACCGCCGCGCTGGACGGCGCGCGTGCCGGACCCGAACATGCTGGTTCGTGTGTCGCCGGTGCGGAACTACGGGTCGTACACGGCGATCGGCCCGCGCCTCCGAACCCTCGACGTCGCCGTGTACCGGCGCGTCACGGCCGGCACCGGCCGCGGGCCCTTCGCGGCGCCGCTGCAACTGGAGTGCGTCAGCCCGGCATACCTGGCGCTGCTCGGCGTGCGGCCGTTCGCCGGGCGGGACTTCGATGCCCGGGACGACGTCGAGGGCGGGCCGCCGACCGTGGTGCTGGCGCATCACTTCTGGATGCGTCGGTTCGGGGGCGATCCCGCCGTGCTCGGCACCATGATGCAGGTCGACGATCGGCTGCACACGATCATCGGCGTCGGCCCCCCGGACTTCGGAGGCGTGAACTCGCCGCCGGCCGACGCGTGGACGCTGTTGGCGGCCTCTCCGAATTTCTGCGACGCGTCGGGGCGGCCGATCCTCGACCAGGGCGCGTGGCTGCAAACCGTCGGCCGCGTGCGGCCGGGATTCACGGTGGCGCACGCCGACGCCGAGGTGGCGGCGCTGTTCGCGGCCGACGCGGAGTCGGCGCGGAGGCTCGGCCGCGGAGTCGTGGAGCCGTTGTACGGCAGGCGCGCCGCCCACGGGTCGCCCGCGGGGCGGGTCGGCCGGTTCCTGGCCGCGGGTGTCGTGTTCATGCTGCTGGCGGTGTGCGTGAACGTCTCGCTGGTGCGCTCGCTGCACGTGGCGGACTGCCGGGACGCCCTCGCCGTTCGACGTCTACTCGGGGCGACGCGTCTGCGCCTGGGCTGGGTGCTGTGGGTCGAAACGCTGCTTCTGGCCGCCGCGTGCGTGCCGCCGGCGGCGATCGTCGCGCTGTGGACCGCGTGGACGCTGGAGGCGTTCTTCCCGATCGGATCCGTGGAGGCGGTACTGAGCCCGAGGGGCCTTGCGGCGCTGACGGCCATCGCACTGGCCGTCGGAGGCCTCGGCGGCGCGGCCCCGGCCGTGGCCGGCGCCCGTACGGCGTTGCGGTCCGCCTGGGGAACAAGCATGCCGGCCGGGACGCGGCCGTCGCTCGGCCGCGATGCGCTGCTGGTGAGCCAAGTGGCGGTAGCCCTGGTCCTGATCATGGTGGCGCAGCTCTTCGTGCGCAGCACGTCCGAGATCCGGCGGGGACTCGGTTTCGACCTCGACGGCGTCGCCGTGCTCACCGCCGACCTCGAACGCGCCGGATTCGGGAGCGCGGACAGGCTGTCCACGTTCCACCTCCTGGCGGAGCGGGTGGTCCGCCTCCCGCACGTCGAGGCGGCGGCGATCGCGTCGCAATCGCTGCTGGATCCTGACGACTCGCACCTGATGCTGGGAGTGACGGCGCCGGGCTCGTTCGGAAGCGTCGTCATGTCGACGTTCAACGCGGTGTCACCGCCCTACTTCGACGTGGTCGGCACCCGCCTCGTGCGGGGGCGGGCGTTCACCCGGGAGGATGCGGCCGGCAGCCGGCCCGTGATGATCGTCAGCGACAGTCTGGCCCGACGCCTCTGGCCGGGCCGCGACGCGACCGGCCTCTGTGCGTTCGTCGGTAACGCGGGCTGCGTGGACGTCGTCGGCGTCAGCGAGTCCCGCCGGCCTGGAGCGGTGCGGTACCACGAGGAAGAGTTCTTCGTGCCCCTGGCGCAAGCGTCCCGCTACGGATATGGACGTGGATACGCCCGCGCGCTCTTCGTTCGCCCGAAGGATGCCGGGGACGAGAGCCTGGCCGCCATCGCCGCCGCCGTTCGCGGCGCGGTTCCCGATCTGCCGTTCGTGTCAGTGGCGCGTCTGTCCGACAGGGCCGACGCCGAGATGCGCTCCTGGCGCCTCGGGATCCGCATGTTCGGTCTGTTCGGAGGCGTCGCCGTGCTGCTGGCCGGCATCGGGGTCTACGGATCGCTGGCAGGCGCCGTGCGCCGGCGCACACCGGAAATCGCCGTCCGGATGGCGCTCGGCGCCCGGCCCGCGGACATCGTGCGATTGATGCTGCGCCGCAACGCGATGGTGCTCGCGGCGGGCATGGCGCTCGGCGGCGCCGCGCTTCTCGTCGTCGCTCCGCTGCTGCGTGCGCGGCTGTTCGGCGTGGTCCCGACCGACGGACCGTCGCTTGCCGCCGCCTGCGGCGCGGTCGCCGTCAGCGTATCGCTGGCGGTCGCCGCCCCGATCGCGCGGGCGGTGCGCGTGGATCCGATGGCGGCGCTTCGACGTTGATCCCGAACGGAGAGAGGAGGCGACGATGCGGATCGTTCAGGCGCGGGCGCTCATGGTCGGAAGCTGCCTGGCGGCGACCGCCTGCATGGATGACATGGAACCGGAAACGGATTCGAACCCGCGCCCCGAGTCTTTCGCTGTCGCTCGCCTTCTGAGCGCGGCGTTCACGATCCCATGAAGCCGTCGCGCTGTCCCGGAAGATCGCGCCGTAGCGAACCTTCAAGCTGACCTACGGATCGGTTGAGGTCCTTGATGTCGGCGTTGACAACCTTGAAGCCGTCGTCAACCTTGTCTTCGACCTTGCCGATGTTCTTGCCGATCTCCTTGTGTGCGTCACGGTTGACGTTGTTGAAGTGAATCAACAACGGAATCAGCACACCAAGAATCGGAACCACGATGGCCAAAACCATCTGCCAGTCTTCCATCTTGCTTCCTCCCCGATCCGAAGTCTACCGGAACCGGAACAGGATCGCAATCCCCCGGTTCCGGTTCCGAACCGATCATTGTTGTTGAAGGTGCAAATCATCGGTTCCAGGGTCAATCCTGGCCACCCTCAGACGGTCGCGGGATCGGCCGTAGCGAACCTTCAAGCTGACCTACGGATCGGTTGAGGTCCTTGATGTCGGCGTTGACAACCTTGAAGCCGTCGTCAACCTTGTCTTCGACCCTTTTGATGTTCTCACCGATCTTTTTTTCGACACCTTTGATGTTCTCGCCGATCTCCTTGTGTGCGGCGCGGTTGTCGGCCCTGGACGCCATCCACGTCGCAAGGATCACGCCGAGAAGGACGGCGCCTACACCCATGATTGCCCAGACATCCGCAGTCATTCCGCCGACTTCCGACTGCGCCGAAGCGGGGACGGCCGAGAGGTATTGTCAAAAGTTGTGGATCGGGAGTGATCAGGCGGCCTCCTTCCGAGCCTCCCTCTCCGTCCCGCCGCGCGCCGGCGGCAGGCCGTCGACGAACTGCACGCCGGCTCGCACCAGAGGCAGCAGGTGCGCCCCGTTCAGCCGGCGCCACCGCCGTTGCGCCATGTCCAGCAGCTTGAACGCCATCAGCAGGCCCTTGGTGCGCGAACCCGCCCCCTTCGTCACACGCTGACGCAGCCGAACCGTCGAGAACGGCGATTCGATCAGATTCGTCGTCCGCAGGTGCAGCCAGTGCTCCGCCGGATACGCGAAGAACGCCAGCAGCGCCTCCCGGTCCTCCACCAGGCAGGCGGCCGCCTTCGGGTACTTCGCCCCGAACTCCTTCACGAAGGAGCCGATCCCCTTCTCGGCGTCTGCCCGCGTCGGCGCATACATGATCTCGTGCAGCGCCCGCTTCGCCCGCGGACGCCGCCGCTTCGGCAGCTTGTCCAGCACGTTCGCCAGCTTGTGGCACCAGTCGCGTTGCGGCGTCGTCTCCGGCCACGCGTCCCGCAGCGCCGACCAGAAGCCGAGCGCGCCGTCGCCAACCGCCACCTCCGGCGCCCGCAGCCCCCGGTCGCGCAGGTTCCGCAGCATGTCCGCCCAGCTCTCGGCGCTCTCCCGATAGCCGTCCTCGATCGCCACCAGCTCCTTCGTCCCGTCCGCCTTCACCCCGATCATCACCAGCGTGCAGAGACGGTCTTCCTCCAGCCGGATGTTGAAGTGGATCCCGTCGACCCACACGTAGACGTAGTCGCACGCCGACAGGTCCCGGTTCCGGAACGCCTGGTACTCCCGCTCCCAGGCCGCCGTCAGCCGCGAGATGTTCGTCGGACTCAGGCCCGCCGCGTCCTCGCCGAGCAGAACCGGCAGCGCCTCGCGGAAGTCGCCCGTCGACAACCCCCGCAGATACAGCACCGGCAGCACCTCGGCAACCTTCGGCGACCGACGCATGTACGGCGGCAGAATCCGGCTCGTGAACCGCTGCCGCGTGCCGTCCTCGTCAACCCGCCGGTCGTTCACCCGCGGCGCGCGCACCTGCATCGTCCCCGCCCCGCAGGTCACCGAGCGGGGCCGCGCATGGCCGTTGCGGACGACCAGACGCCGGCCGTTCTCGTCGCGCGCGCCGGCGTGCGCGTCGAGGTACTGGTTGACCTCTTCCTCCATGGCTGTCATCAGCATGCTCCGCGCACCCTCGCGGGCGATCGCATCCAGGGTCGGCACGTCGTCCCGGACCGCGTTTCCAGCCGTCTCCAGGTTGTCTTCCCGCGTCTCGTCGTGTACCTTGCACATGGGTGGTGTCTCCTTCCCCCCGGCCCATCAGCCAGGGTGTTTCCGAGTGTTCACCTGGAAGGATACGCCACCTGCCTCACGACCGCGATCCACAACTTTCGGTGTCTTGGGTTACCGGGTCGGGCGAAAAAATCCACGAAAGGGTGTGCAGGTACGGCGGCCACGTGCCGATACGTGGAGTATGGCGCGCAAGAACGATGACCGGAGCGGTTCGACGGGGCCCGGACCTCAACGGGACCCCCGGGACGTGCGCATCGAACACCTCGAACGAGAAAACGCGACGCTGATCGAGGAGCGGGACCACTGGAAGCGCCGCAGCGAGCATCTGGAGAAGGAACTCGAGGCCGCCCGGCGCGCCGGACGCCGGCAGGCGGCCCCCTTCGCCAAGGACCGCCGGCAGGGAACCGGACGCCGCCCGGGGCGGCGCGCCGGCGCGGAGTACGGGAAGAAGGGAACCCGCCGGCCGCCGACCCGGGTGGACGAGACCCATGCGGCGCCCGCCCCGACGAGGTGCCCGGACTGCGGCGGCCACGTCGCCGTGGAGCGGGTGGCGGAGCAGTATCAGGAAGACGTGCCGGACGTGCGCCCGCTGGTGCGCCGCTTCGACGTCGAGGTGGGCCGTTGCGCGCAGTGCCGGCGGCGCGTGCAGGGCCGGCACCCCTTGCAGACCTCCGATGCGCTCGGCGCGGCCGGCGTGCAGTTGGGGCCGAACGTCGCCGCGCTGACCGCCGAGCTGCACACCGAGTCGGGCCTGCCGCTGGGGAAGACCGCCCGCGTGCTGCGGACCCGGTTCGGACTGCACGTGACCAAAGGCGGCCTGGTCCGACTGCTGCACCGCACGGCCGACGCGGCGGCGCCCGCGTATGCGGCGCTGTGCGAGCAGGTCCGCCGCAGTCCGGTGGTCACGCCCGACGAGACCGGCTGGCGCGTGGACGCGGCCCGCCACTGGCTGTGGGCGTTCGCCACCCCGGAGACGACGGTCTACTCCATCTGCGCCGGCCGCGGGTTCGCCGACGCGGCGGCGGTGCTCGGCGCCGACTTCGCGGGCGTGCTGGTGCGGGACGGATGGGCGGCGTATCGCGGCTTCGAGCACGCGCCCCACCAGACCTGCCTGGCGCATCTGCTGCGGCGCTGCAAGGACCTGCGGACCGATCATCCCGACAGCCCCTGGGCCGCCGCCGTGCAGACGGTCCTGCAGGACGCCCTCGCCCTGCGGACCCGCTGCAACGCCGGCGGCATCGGCGAGCACGGCCTCGCGTCGGCCCGCGGACGGCTCGAAGCCCGGCTCGGCCGGCTGATCGACGCCCCGCCGCCGCTGGCCCCCGCCGAGCGCTTCGCCAGGCACCTGGCCCGCGAATTCGAGGCCGTGTTCCTCTTCCTGCGCGACCCGTCCCTCGACGCCACCAACTGGCGGGCCGAACACGCCATCCGCCCCGCGGTGGTCACCCGCAAGGTCTGCGGCGGCAACCGCACCCGGCGCGGGGCCGACACCCAACAGATCCTGGCCAGCGTCGTGCGCACCGCCCGCCAACGCCAGCTCGACCCCCGCGCCCTGTTCACCACGATGCTCTGCGCCCCCGAACCGGTCGTGCCCGAAGCCCTCGCCCTGCCGCCGCCTGCCTGACGGAAGGCCGGCGCGGGAACCACGCATCCGCTCCGCCCGGGCCCACGCGGCCCACGCGCCCCCCGGACCGATACCCGCGGAAGCCGCGCCGACGGCAAACCCCGGCCCGCTCTCCGCCATCTCGACGCCGGGCCGGCCGCAGCCGCCGCGCCGACGACAACGCCCGCAAGCAACCCGCCGCCGGGCGGGCCGATGTCCCGCCCCCGGGACCCGGCGGCGCATCGCAATGACCTGCATGGCCGCGCCGACGGCCGGGTGCGGATGCGCTGACGGAACACCCCGCTTGCCGCACTTCCCATACGGCAGAACCCGTCCGCCAGAACGACAAAACTGTGTGCACGACGCAGCATCGTCAGGCCGTAACTTCCCCGAACGTCCGTTCTATTTCGTCCCGTGGCCATTGGCCAAATCGGTCCCGAACGCCCGGTAACCCAAGACGACTTTCGGTTATACCTCGACGGCCGAACCGAACAGCACCAGCACGAACAGAACGACGTTGATCAGATTCCGCATTTTTCTTCCTGATCCGAAGTCTACCGGAACCGGAACAGGATCGTCAACCTCTCGGTTTTCCGATTCCGAACCGATCATTGACGGCTACGGAGATAGTCAATGATCTGTCCTATGACATCACCCGGCCGGAGTCCCTTGAAGTATTCCGTTCCGCAGCTACCTTTGGCGCTTGTCTCGTCGGTAGCTGCGCTTCGCCATCGGCTTCGTCCAAATTTCGCCTGCACCAGGAAGCGCCCGGCGGCGCTAGCCTGGATTATTCACCGGGGGTGCCGATCCGGGAGAGACACAAGGGCCTCCGCGCGGTAAAATCGCAGTGGCAACAGGCATTTTCACCACCACGGAGGCCCCTGCGTGACGACCGACACGATACCACAGACTGTCCTGTTCCCGGAACTGTTCGACAAGCCCCTCGTCGCCACCTTCGACCGCGAGCACGCCAGCTCCGACGGCGGAGCCGTTCTCCTCAAGGCGGCCGAGCGCGTGTACGGCCTCGTCAAGACGTTTGCCCGCTGTCTCGCCGACCGGCGCGACCCGGAGAAGATTCGGCACACGCTCGCGGAACTGGTCGGGCAGCGGATCTTCGGCATCGCGTGCGGCCACCCCGACGGCAACGATGCCGACGATCTGGCCGACGACCCCGTTCACAAGCTGCTGCTCGGACGGGACCCGGTGGCCGGCGCGCCGCTGGCGTCGCAACCGACGATCTCGCGGTTCGAGAACAGCCCGGGCCGCGGCGCGCTCTATCGCATGGCGCGGGAGTTGGCGGCGAGCGTCATCGAGCGACACCGGCGCCGGCTGGGGCGGCGGGTGCGGCGCATCACCATCGATCTGGACCCGACCGACGACCTGACGCATGGCGCACAACAGCTTTCGTTCTTCAACGGACACTACGGCGGCTGGTGTTATCTGCCGCTGCTCGCGTTCCTGACCTTCAACGACGAGACGGAGCAGTATCTGTGCGCGGCGGTGCTGCGGCCGGGCAATGCGGTGGCGGCCGACGGGAGCCTGGGCCTGCTGAGACGGCTGCTGCCGATGCTGCGGGCGGCGTTTCCGCGGACGTCGTTTCTCGTCCGGCTCGACGGGGGCTTTGCGACCCCGGAGGTCTTCGATTTCCTGGAGGCGGAACCGGGACTCGACTACGTGGTGGCGATGGGCAGGAACGCGGTGTTGGTGCGGCAGGCCGAATCCGCCCTGGCGGCGGCCCGCGCGCAGAGCGGGGCCAGCGGCCGAACCGAGCACGTCTATACCGACACCCGCTACGCGGCCCGCACGTGGAACCGCCAACGCCGGGTCGTGATCAAGGCCGAAGTGGTCCGGCATCCGGGCCGCGAGCCGCGGGACAATCCGCGCTTCGTCGTGACGAATCTCCCGCAGAATCCGCGCTTCGTCTACGAAAAGGTCTACTGCGCCCGCGGCGACGTCGAGAACCGGATCAAGGAGTTGCTGGACGGTCTGCAGATCGACCGCACGAGCTGCTGCCGGTTCCTGGCGAACCAGTTGCGCGTGTTGCTGACGGCTGCCGCCTACGTGCTCATGCAGGAACTGCGGCTGCGGGCGGCGCGAACCGGCTGTGCCCGCACCCAGGTGACGTGGCTGCGCAACCGGCTGCTGAAGCTCGGCGTGCACGTCGTCGGCTCCGTGCGCCGCATCGTCCTGCATCTGCCCCGGGGGACGCCGCATCTGAACGCATGGCGGCGCATCGCGCTGGCCCTCGGCGCCCGCGCCGGGTAGTCCGAAACCCGCGCAGCCCGTAGCCCGAACCGCACCGCCCGCGACGGCGGAGCCTTGCCTGAACCCGCCTGTCCGCAACCGCCGGGCCCGCGAACGACGCCTTCGATGACGGTTGCTCGCCCTCGGCGGTCCTGAATCCGTCTGTCCGCAACCGCCAGACCCGTGAAGGCTGTTCCACGCGTCGCGGCCCGCGCACCGACGCGTGTCCGAGACCCCGTTTCGTGGCCGAGCATGGCCCGTCGGGGCCTCATGCCCGACCTTCATGAATAATCCAGGCTAGGGCGTCGTCCGCGTCCGTCCGGTTGCGAGACTCGCGGACGGACGCGGACTCTCGCCAAGGTCAATCCTTGCGAGTCTCAGACGGTCGTCCGAGCCGGGCTGCTTCCGTCGCGGAGTCTCGCAGGTGGATGTTGATCTCGTCAACCTTCCCTTCGACCTTGTTGACGTCCGCCTTGAGGTTCTCTTCGACCTTGTTGATGTCCGCCTTGAGGTTCTCTTCGACCTTGTTGACGTCCGCCTTGAGGTTCTCTTCGACCTTGTTGACGTCCGCCTTGAGGTTCTCTTCGACCTTGTTGATGTCCGCCTTGAGGTTCTCTTCGACCTTGTTGATGTCCGCCTTGAGGTTCTCTTCGACCTTGTTGACGTCCGCCTTGAGGTTCCCTTCGACCCTGTTGATGTTCTCGCCGATCCCCTTGTGTGCATCACGGTTGACGTTGTTGAAGTGAATCATCAACGGAACCAGCACGCCGAGAAGGACGACACCAACACCTATGATAGCCCAGACGTCCGCAGTCGTTCCGCCGCCATCCGCTGCCGAAGCAGGAACGACCGATCCGAACAGCACCAGCACGAACAGCAGAGCCTTCGTTTTCCAGTCCATGCTTTCCTCCCTTCCCTCAGTCTACCAGAACCGTTTTGCCAGCTCTAGTCCGTTCGGTCTCCGATCGTTGGCGGCTACGGAGATAGTCAATGATCTGTCCTATGACATCCCCGAGCAGCGGCCGCCGGACTGGCGTCGATGACGAGCCTGCGCGCTCTGGCCGGCTTGTGACGGCTCACTCGCCCCGCGGCGCGCGGCGACCGCCCGTTGCGCAGTCCCGCACACGCCGTCGCACAGGACGACGTCGTTCGCCCCGCGCCGTTCACGGCCAGTGTCCGTTCCCTCCGGCGGCGACGTCACGGACGTAGAACAGCACCGCCCCGGCAGCCAGGATCCCCCAGCCGATCGGCGCGCCGTAGTCCACGCCGAAGGAGATCCCGATCACGGGCAGGAACGCAGCCCCCACCGCCGGCCAGAAGAGGAACAGCAGCGCAGGCCGCGCCCGGAATCGTTCGCGCACGTTCCGGGGTTTCGGACGCAGGCCCTTCAGTTCGTCGCCGTCGAAGCCGAGGAGTACGGCCGCGATCGCGCCGTGGAACAGAAAGGCGTTCAGGTTCGAGAAGGTCGTGTCCGTGACGAGTTCCGCGGTCCGCGGGTTCGCCATGACGTACGCTGCGCAGGCGGCGCACGCCGCGACGTTCGTCAACAGCGTCCGCAGGGCCCGGTTCGCGCCCGCGAGCACGGACGCCGCGCGAACCAGGACCACGGCGCCGTCCGGGGCGCCGCGGCTCACTCGCCCCGCGGCGCGCGGCGGCGGGCGGCCAGCGCCGCCCGCCAGCGGGCCGCCGAGTCGAAGGTGCGGTCGATGGTCCCGCCGTCGGCCAGGCCGTCCCGCACCGTCCGGAGCTCGGCGATCAGCGCATCGAGCGCGGCGCCGATCTCGTCGGCGTTGGTCGCGCAGATGTCCCGCCAGATGTCGGCCGGGCTCGACGCCAGCCGCGTCGTGTCGGCCAGCCCCCGCCCGCTCAGCGCCAGGCCGTCCTCGCCGATGGCGTCGCCGACGACGCGCATCAGGGCGCTGGCGGCGAGCTGCGGCACGTGACTGAGGAACGCCAGCAGGCGGTCGTGGGCGTCCGGCGCGAGCACGTGGGGCACCGCTCCGAACCCGGCCACGAACCGGCGCAGGCGGTCGAGCGCGTCGCCGCGGCGGTCGTCCGGCGGCGTGAACAGCCAGGGCCGGTCGCGGAACAGGTCCGGCCGCGCGTGGTCGATGCCGCTGCGCGGCGCGCCGCCGAGCGGGTGGCCGCCGACGAACGTCAGGCGGGACGGCAGCGCGCGGGCCGCCGCGACGACGTCCCGCTTCGTGCTGCCGACGTCGGTGACCACCGCGGCGCCCCGGACGTGCTCTTCCAGGTCGGCGAGCAGCGCCAGGTTGGCGCGGACCGGGGCGGCCAGCACGACCAGGTCCGCCTCGGCCAGCACCACCGGGTCGTCCGCCGCGACGTCGATGGCGTGCCGCAGCATCGCGCGCTCGAGCACCGGTTTGTCGTCGACGCCGATCACCAGGCCGGCCGGCCACGTCTGCCGCGCGGCAAGGGCCACCGATCCGCCGATCAGGCCGAGTCCGACGACCGCCACCCGCTCGAACACCGGCGGCTCCGGCGCGGCGGCTCCCGGCTGGATGACCGGCAGGACGCGGGGCGTGTCCGTCATGGCCGGCGCCCGCCCGCCCGGACGGGGGACGCCGCCGCGCGGCGGGCCGCCGGCTCCACGCAGATGCTGCGGCCGATGGCCGGGGCGATGATGCGCAGCTCGGTCATCAGCCGCTCGAACTGCGCCGGAAACAGCGACTGCGCGCCGTCGCTGCGGGCGCGGTCCGGATCCGGGTGCACCTCGATGAGCAGGCCGTCGGCGCCCGCCGCCACGGCTGCGCGGGCCATCGGGGCCACCTTGTCGCGCAGGCCGGTCCCGTGGCTCGGATCGACCACGATCGGCAGGTGGCTCAGCTTGTGGATCACCGGAATCGCGGAGATGTCGAGCGTGTTCCGGGTGTACGACTCGAACGTGCGGATGCCCCGCTCGCACAGCACGACGCCGGTGTTGCCGCCGGCCAGGACGTACTCGGCCGACAGCAGCCACTCCTCGATGGTCGCCGACAGGCCCCGCTTGAGCAGGACCGGCGTCCGCGACCGCCCCAGCTCGCGCAGCAGGGTGTAGTTCTGCATGTTGCGGGCGCCCACCTGCAGCACGTCGGCGTAGCGGTCCACCAGCTCGATCTGGCCGACGTCCATCACCTCGGTCACCAGCCCGAGCCGGTGCCGGTCGCAGGCGGCGCGCAGCATCCGCAGGCCCGCTTCGCCGAGGCCCTGGAAGCTGTAGGGCGAGCTGCGCGGCTTGAACGCGCCGCCGCGCAGCATCTTGGCGCCCGCCCCGGCCACCGTGGCGGCCGCCGCTTCCACCTGCTCCTCGGTCTCCGCCGAGCAGGGGCCGGCCATCACGATCACCTCGTCGCCTCCGATCCGGAACGAGCCCAGCGAGACGACGGTGGGCGTCGGCTTGAAGGTGCGGCTGGCCAGCTTGTAGGGCTCGGTGATGCGCAGCACCTGCTGGACCCCGTCCATCACCTCGATCACGCCGGTGTCGAAGTCCCGGTTGCCGCCGACCGCCCCGAGCACGGTCTTGAGGGCGCCGGTCGAGCGGTGCACGTCGAAGTTCCGTTCCACGAGCGTGGCGATGACGTGCTGAATCTGATCCTCGGACGCCCGCTCCTGCATGACCACAACCATCGCACTTCACTCCCCTGCGCCCGGCGTTCCGCCGCGGGCCGCCTACCCGTCACCTGACCGGGGACGCCGGCGGCCGGCTTCCGGCTCCGCGCCCGGCGTCACGCCGCCGGCCGCCTGCCCGTCCCCGGGCTCCTGCGCGTCCCGGAGCCGCTCCAGGCGGCGCGATTCGTCGATGATCCGCTCGAACAGCCGGATGACCGCGACGTCCGGCAGGGGCCCCGGATTGACCCGCCGCACGTGGTCGAGCACCGTCCGTTCCCGGCCCGGCTGGTAGACTTCCATCCCCACCCGTTCCTTGAGCCGGCCGATCTCGTCCGCCCACGTCGCCCGCTCGTTCAGAAGCCGCACGATCTCCTCGTCCAGCGCATCGATCCGGCGCCGGCAGGCGTCGAGTTGCTCCGCGATGCTCTCCGGGGCGGGAGAATCGCCCCCGGACCTGCCCTCCGGCATCTCACCGGTTCCCCGCGGCCGCCGGGGGCGCGGCGCAGCCCTCCGGGGCGTCGGCTTCGCCCCGCAGCCAGCGCACGTACCGTTCGACGTCCTCCAGCACGCGGTCCGGCGCGGCGCGGGCGGCGACGTCGATCAGCGCGCTGCCGACGACCGCGGCGTCGGCCCAGCGCCCCACCTGCGCCACGTGCTCGGGCCGCGAGATGCCGAAGCCGAGTGCGACCGGCAGATCGGTGACGGACCGGATCCTGGCGACCAGCGCCTCGGCGCCCGCGGCGATCGCGTCGCGGGCGCCGGTCACCCCGAGGCGCGAGATGCCGTACAGGAAGCCGCGGCCCAGCTCGGCCGCCCGGCGCATGCGCGCGTCGGTGGTGGTCGGGCTGAGCAGGAAGATCGGGTCGATGCCGGCGCCGATCGCCGCGGCGCGGAACCCGTCGGCCTCCTCGACGGGCAGGTCGAGGACCAGGACGCCGTCGACGCCGGCCGCCGCGGCGCGTTCGACGAACGGGGCCGTCCCCATGCGGAGGATCGGGTTCGCGTAGCTGAACAGCACGACGCCGGCAGAGATCTCCGGCCGGACCTCGGCCACCAGATCGAGCACGCGGCGCAGGGTGGCGCCGGCGCGCAGGGCGCGTTCCGACGCCCGCTGGATCACCGGTCCGTCGGCGAGCGGGTCGGAGAAGGGAACGCCCACCTCCAGGACGTCGGCCCCCGCCCGGTCGAGCGCCCGCAGGATCGCGGCGGACCGTTCCAGATCGGGGTCGCCGGCGGTCGTGAACGTCACCAGCCCGCGCCGGCCGCGGCGCCGCAGGTTCCCGAACGTACGCTCCAGACGCGACATCCTGCCCTACCCTTCCGCCGCCGCGCGTTCCCGGACGGCCGCCGCGGTCGGCGCTGCCGGCCGGACCGCCTGCTTCTCCGGCTCCTCCGCCTCGCGCTCCCGGACGGTGTCCACGTCCTTGTCGCCGCGGCCCGAAAGGTTCACGGCGACGATCCGGCCGCGGCCGAGCGTCTGCGCGAGCCGGCCGGCGTACGACACCGCGTGGGCCGACTCGAGGGCCGGCAGAATCCCCTCCGTGCGGGCGAGCAGGCGGAACGCCGCGAGCGCCTCGCCGTCGGACACCGACGCGTACTCGGCGCGGCCGAGGTCGCGGAGCCACGCATGCTCCGGCCCCACCGCGGCGTAGTCGAGCCCGGCCGACACGGAGTGCGTCGGCTCGACGTTGCCGTTCGGATCCTGCAGCAGGTAGCTGCGCGTGCCCTGCAGCACGCCGGCCGTCCCGGTTGCGAACCGGGCGGCGTGCCGGCCCGCGGCGAGCGCCTCGCCGCCCGCCTCGACGCCGATCAGCCGCACGTCCGCGTCGTCGACGAAGCCGTCGAAGATGCCGAGGGCGTTGCTGCCGCCCCCCACGCAGGCGACCACGGCGTCCGGCGCCCGTCCCGCCGCCTCCCGCATCTGCGCGCGCGCCTCGCGGCCGATCACCGACTGGAACTCGCGCACCAGCAGCGGGTACGGATGCGGGCCGAGCACCGAGCCGAGCAGGTAGTAGGTGTCCTCGACGTTCGTCACCCAGTCGCGCATCGCCTCGTTGATGGCGTCCTTCAGCGTCCGGCTGCCGGCGTCGACCCGCGAGACCGTCGCCCCGAGCAGCCGCATCCGGTAGACGTTGAGCGCCTGCCGCCGCACGTCTTCGGCGCCCATGTAGACCTCGCAGGCGAGGCCGAGCAGCGCGCAGGCGGTGGCGGTGGCCACGCCGTGCTGCCCGGCGCCGGTCTCCGCCACCACGCGCCGCTTCCCCATCCGGACCGCGAGCAGCGCCTGGCCGAGGGCGTTGTTGATCTTGTGGGCGCCGGTGTGGGCCAGATCCTCCCGCTTGAGGAAGATCCGCGCCACGCCGTCCGGCCCCGCCCCCGGCGCGAGCGCGGCGCGCAGGCGGGCCGCCTCGCAGACCGGCGTGGGCCGGCCGACGTAGCGCCGCAGCAGCGTTTCGAGCTCGGCGGAGAACGCCGGGTCCGCGCGGGCCGCGCGGTACGCCCGCTCCAGCTCCTCCACCGGCGCGACGAGGGTCTCCGGCACGAACCGGCCCCCGTACTCCCCGAAGTACCCGCGCGGGTCCGGATCGCGCCGCCCGAAGCTGGGAACCGTCATGCGCGCGCCACCTCCTCGAAGAAAACGCGCAGGCGGCCGGCGTCCTTGTCGCGCCGCCCGAAGCCGGGGACCGTCATGCGCGCGCCACCTCCTCGAAGAAAACGCGCAGGCGGCCGGCGTCCTTGCGGCCGGGTTGCGTCTCGACGCCGCTGGAGACGTCGACGCCGTACGGCCGGACCGTGCGCAGCGCCTCGGCCACGTTGCCGGGGCCCAGGCCGCCGGCCAGAAAGATCCGCCGGCCCGCGGCCACTTCCGCCGCCACGCCCCAGTCGACGGTGCGGCCGGTGCCGCCCCTGCGCACCGGGTCGCGGGCGTCGAGCAGCACCGTGACCCGCCGCGGCACCCGTTCGGCGGCGGCGCGGGTGGCCGCGCCCGCCACCGGCACCGCCTTCAGCACGCGGTACGGCAGGCCGTCGCACAGCGTGGCCGGCTCGTCGCCGTGGAGCTGCACCGCCGCCAGCCCCACCCGCGCGGCGATCCGCCGCACGTCGTCGACCCGCGGATCGACGAAGACCCCCACCGGCGCGACGTCGGCCGGCAACGCGCGCGCGATCTCCGCCGCCGCCTCCGGCTCCACGTACCGCGGGCTGTGCGGCCAGAAGACGAAACCGACGGCCGAGGCGCCCAGATCGGCGGCGAGCAGGGCGTCCTCGCGCCGCGTGATCCCGCACACCTTCACCCTGGCGCCGGTCACCGCGCCGCTCCCGGGCCGCGTCGCGGCCGGGGACCGCGCGGCGCCGGTCCGGCCGCGGCGAGCAGCCGCGCAAGCTCCGCGCCCGGATCCGGCCGGCCCAGGAGCGACTCGCCCATCAGGAACGCGTCGTACCCCGCGCCCCGCAGCGCCTGCAGGTCGGCCGCGGTGCGCAGCCCGCTCTCCGCCACCGCCACGACCCCTTCCGGAACCGCCTCGATCAGGGTCCGGGACGCCTCGAGGTCGACGGCGAGCGTCCGCAGGTTGCGGTTGTTGACGCCGACCACCGCCGCGCCCGCCGCGAGCACCCGGTCGAGCTCGCGCCGATCGTGCGCTTCCGCCAGCACCGCCAGCCCGAGCCCGGAAGCCTCCGCGGCGAGCCGCCGGAGCGTCCGGTCGTCGAGCCCGGCCGCGATCAGGAGCGCCGCGTCGGCGCCGGCCGCCCGCCCTTCGAGCAACTGGTATTCGGAGACGATGAAGTCCTTCTGCAGCAGCGGCGGATCGACGCACGCGCGCACCGCGCCGAGATGGTCGAGTCCGCCGTCGAAGAACGCCGGTTCGGTCAGGACGGAGATGGCGGCGGCGCCGGCTTCCGCGTAGCCGGCCGCGATCGCCGCCGGGTCGTAGTCCGCCCGGATCACGCCGCGGGACGGCGAGCGGCGCTTGCATTCGGCAATCACGCTGCAGCGGCGCGGGTCGGCCAGCGCGGCGACGAACCGGCCGCCCCGCGGCCGGCGTTCCGCCGCCGCCCGCTCCAGGTCGCGCAGCGGACGCCGCGCCCGCCGGTCGGCCACGGCGCGGCGCGTCGCGGCGACGATCGTCTCCAGCAGGTCGGCCGGCGGCGCCGGCCCGGCGGCGGCCACGCGCGGAAGGTCCGGCGCGACACGTCCGGCGCGGTCTTCCCGGCCGGCCGGCGGCGCCGGCCCGGCGGCGGTCACGCCTCTTCCCCCGGCTCCCGCGAACATCGCGCCATCCGCTCCAGGGTCGCCGCCGCGCGTCCGCTCCGCAGCGCTTCGAGTCCCGTCCGCACGCCGTCGGCGAGCGACTCGACCCGGCCCGCCACCAGCAGTCCGGCGGCGGCGTTGGCGAGCACGAAGTCGCGCGGCGGACCCGGCGCGCCGCCCAGCACCTCCCGCGCGACGCGGACGCTGCCGTCCGGCCCGTCGACGCGCAGCCGCTCGGGCGTCGCCGGCGGCAGCCCGAAATCGGACGGGTGCACGCAGAACGTCGAGATCTTGCCGTCGCGCACCTCGCACACCCGGGTGTGCCCCACCGCCGAGATTTCGTCGAGCCCCTCCGCGCCGTGCACCACCCAGGCGCGCTCCGAGCCGAGCGCGGCCAGTGCGCGGGCCACCAGATCGGCCAGTTCGGGCCGCGGCACGCCGACCACCTGCCGCCGGGCGCCGGCCGGGTTGGTCAGCGGACCGAGCAGGTTGAACGCCGTCCGGATGCCGAGCTCCCGGCGCACCGGGCCGGCGTGCCGCATCGACGGATGGAAGGTCGGCGCGAAGAAGAACGCGATGCCCGCCTCGTCGAGACAGCGTTCGACCACCGCGGGCGGCGCCGCCACGTTCACGCCGAGCGCCTCGAACAGGTCCGCGCTCCCGCAGCGGCTCGACACCGCCCGGTTGCCGTGCTTGGCCACCTCCACGCCGCACGCGGCGAGCACGAGCGCCGAGAGCGACGAGACGTTGAAGGTGTGCGACCGGTCGCCGCCGGTGCCGCAGGTGTCGAAGCACGCCGCGCGGGGACGCGACAGCGCCACCGCGTGCGCCCGCATCGCGCGCGCGAGGCCGACGATCTCCCCCGGACGCTCCCCCTTCATCGCCAGCGCGACCAGGAAGCCGGCGATCTGGGCCGGGGTGGCGGCGCCCTCCATCACCTGCCCCATCGCCGCGGCGGCCTGCTCCGCGGTCAGATCCTCGCGCCGCAGCAGCGTGTCGAGCGTGTCACGCATGACGGTCCCCGGCCCCGCCGGCGAGGAAGTTGCCGAGGATGCGCCGGCCCTCGCCGGTCAGCACCGACTCCGGATGGAACTGCACGCCGTGGACCGGCCAGCGGCGATGGCGGACGGCCATGATGGCGCCGTCCTCGCGCGCGGTCGCCGCCACCTCCAGCTCGCCGGGCACCGACGCCGCGTCGATCGCGAGCGAGTGGTAGCGCCCCGCCGGGAACGGCCCGGCCAGTCCCGCGAACACGCCCCGGCCGTCGTGCTCCACCGTGGACGTCTTCCCGTGCAGCAGGGCCGGCGCGGGCGCCACCGCGCCCCCGAACGCGACGCCGATCGCCTGGTGCCCGAGGCAGACCCCGAGGATCGGCACGCGCGGCGCGCAGGCGCGAATCAGGTCGACGGTGATCCCGGCCTGTTCCGGCCGTCCCGGTCCCGGCGAGATCACGATGCGGTCCGCGGCAAGCCGGCCGGCCTCCGCCACGGTCAGCGCGTCGTTGCGGACCACGCGCGGTGCCGCTCCCAGCTCCCCCAGGTACTGCACCAGGTTGTAGGTGAACGAGTCGTAGTTGTCGATGACGAGCACCATCAGCCGCTCCTCGTGCCGCTGGCCGACGGCCCGCGTCCGCTTTCGGCCATGCGCAACGCGCCGAAGAGGGCCGACGCCTTGGCCCGCGTCTCTTCGTACTCGGCGGCCGGGTCCGAGTCGGCCACGATGCCCGCCCCGGCCTGCACCCACGCGCGCCCGTTGCGGATCACGATCGTGCGGATCGTAATGCAGCAGTCGAGATGGCCGGCGAAGTCGAGGTAGCCGACCGCGCCGGCGTAGATGCCGCGCCGGGTCGGCTCCAGCTCGTCGATGATCTCCATCGCCCGGATCTTCGGGGCGCCGGACACGGTCCCCGCCGGGAAGCAGGCGGCGAGCGCGTCGATCCGGTCGCGCCCGTCGGCGAGCTCGCCGACGACCCGCGAGACCAGGTGCATCACGTGGGAGTACCGTTCGAGGGCCATGTATTGCGGCACGCGGACCGAACCGTAGGCCGAGACCCGCCCGACGTCGTTCCGCCCGAGGTCGACCAGCATCACGTGCTCGGCCCGCTCCTTCTCGTCCGCCTGGAGCTCGGCGGCCAGCTCCGCGTCCGCCTCGGCGGTCGCGCCGCGCGGCCGGGTGCCGGCGATCGGGTGCGTTTCGACGTGCCGGTCCTCGACGCGGACCAGCATTTCCGGCGACGAACCGACGATCGACACGCCGCCCAGGCGGATGAAGTACATGTAGGGCGACGGGTTGACGTACCGCAGCGCGCGGTAAACGTTGAACGGATCGCCGCGGATCTCGGTCTCGAACCGCTGCGACAGCACGACCTGGAAGACGTCCCCGGCCGTGATGTGGTCCTTGGCGCGGCGCACGGCGCTTTCGAACGCCGCCCGGGTCGTGTTGGAGCGGAACGTGACGCCGCCCCCCGCGGCCGGCGGCGGCTCCGAGAGCTGGCGGCCGATCTCCGCCTCCAGGAAGCGGATCCGGGCCAGCGCGAGGTGGTAGCAGGCTTCGAGGTCGCAGCCCGGCTCCACCGCGGCGTTGGCGATGAGCAGGATGCGGTGCTTGACGTGGTCGAAGGCCAGGACGGTGTCGAACAGCATGAACGCCGCGTCGTCGCCTTCCTCGGCCGGTTTCGGGTGCGCCGCCCGCGCCCTTGCGAGCGTCGGCTCGAACCACGCGGCGGTGTCGTATCCCAGGAAGCCGACCGCGCCGCCCGCGAAACGCGGCAGGCCCGGCGCCCGCGGCGACCGGTGGCGCGCCAGCACCCCCCGCAGCGCGGCCAGGAACGGCTCGGCCAGTTCCTCCGTCCGGCCGCCCTGCTCGCGGATGGTCCTGCCCGCCGCCGACCGGAGCACGAGGAACGGATCCTTGCCGAGGAACGAGTAGCGCGCGAGGTGCTCGCCGCCGGCCACGCTCTCGAACAGAAAGGCGTGGTCCGCGTTTTCGGCCACCTTGAGGAACGCCGACACCGGCGTCAGCAGGTCCGCCAGCAGCTCGCGGCAGACCGGCACGAACGTCGCGTCGCGGGCCAGCGCGCGGAACTGGTCGAACGTCGTCGCGGTCATCGTCTCCCCGGCGGCGCGTCCCGCGCTCCGGCGGCGCGGCGGCCTTCCTGCTCACGCTCTCCGGAGGGTTCGTTTTCCTCCGGCGGCGCGTCCCGCGCTCCGGCGGCGCGGCGGCGGGCGTCTTCCGCCTGGCGCGCCAGCTCCTGCCCGGCCGCCTGCCGCAGCAGATCGGTGGCGGGCGTCTCGCCGGTCCACCACGCGAACTGGCGCACCGCCTGCGCCACCAGCATGTCGAGACCGCCTACGGCGCCGCAGCCGGCCCGCGCCGCGTCCGCCAGCAGGCGGGTCCGCGGCGGGTTGTACACCAGGTCATACACCAGGCGCCCGTCGAACCGCCCCTCCGGCAGGGGGCTGCGTTCGACGTCGGGCCACGTGCCGAGCGGCGTCGTGTTGACGAGCAGGTCCCAGGATCCGGGGCGCGGCGGCAGCGGCGCCGCCCGCGCCCCGGCGGCCACCCGCGCCACCGCCGCCGCCTGCTCCGGACGCCGCGCGCAGACGGTCACCGCCGCGCCCGCGCCGCGCAGCGCGAACGCGGCGGCGCGGGCGGCCCCGCCGGCCCCGAGGACGGTCGCCCGGGCGCCGTCCAGGGCCAGACGGCCGGCCAGCGGCGCCAGCAGGCCGGGCACGTCGGTGTTGATGCCCTCCCAGGCGCCGGAATCGAGGCGGCGCAGGGTGTTCACCGCGCCGATCGCCCGGCTGGTGGCGTCCTGCCCGGCCACGTGCGCCGCGATCGCTTCCTTGAACGGCGCGGTCACGCTGGCGCCCCGCAGCCCGACGGCGCGCGCGAAGGCGAGGAAGTCGTCCACGCCCGACGCTTCGAGCGGCAGGTAGACGGCGTCGACGCCGTGCGCCCGGAAACCGGCGTTGTGCATCGCCGGCGACAGCGAGTGGCCGACGGGCGCCCCCAGCACGCCGTAGACGGCGGTGGTGTCCGCGAGCTCGTGAAAGCGGAACTGGCGCCGCATGCGGTCCGGGTCGATCTGCCCCGGCGCGACGCCTTCCCCCGCGTAGGTCCAGCACGATCCGAGGCGGCCGGCCAGCACGCGCGACGGAATCCCCGCCGTCCCCATGCCGATCAGGACCCGCGGCTCCGCTCCGCTTCCGAGCGCCGCGACCCGCAGCGATTCCGTCAGGCTGCCGGCGGCGGCGGCGATCTTCACCACCTCGGCCCCGGTGGCCCGCATCGCCCGGTAGCGCGCCTCCAGGTCCGCCGGCAGGCCGTCGAACGCATGGAACGACAGGACCACCCCGCGTCCCGCGCGGGCCGCGAGCAGCTCGTCCGCGAATGCGGCCCGCTGCTCCACGTCTACGTACTCGGCGCCGAGGCGGCAGGCGTCCAGCAGGATCCGCCGGCGCTCTTCCTCGCCGCCCGCGAACGCGCCGCCCTCCCACGCCGGCCGGCAGGTGACGACCGCCGGCCGGCGCCGGCCCGCCAGCGCGCCGGCGACGTCGGGACGATCGACCGGGTCGAGACGCAGCTCCACCAGGTCGGCGTCCGCCTGCGCGTCGCGCCGGGCGCGCAGCTCGGCCGTCGTGGCCCCGGTCACGGTGGCGCACAGTCGCGCACGCGGCATGGTGTATTCCGCATCGCCGGCGACACCCGGCGATGCATACGAAAAAAGCCTCTCCAACCCGGCGGCTGAAGAGGCTGTCGCGTCGTCCGTTTCCGCTGCTTTCTCAGGCGTGGACGACAGCCCCTCCGGCGGACGCGACGAACCACCAGCGCCGCCGCTCCGCGCCCGCGGCGCCGAACCGCCCCGCCGCGTCCGGCCCGCGGAACCTGCTCACCGCACCCGGCATGCCGTCCACCGGAGACACTATAGCAGACGGCCCGCGAATCCGCCCGCATCTCATGCAGCAGGGGTCGGCGTCCGGCGAGGTCCGCGCGCGCACGTGTCCGGGCGCAGCCGCAGGTGTTCGAGGATCGCCTCGGCGGCCCACTGGTGGCCGGCGGGGGTCCAATGAACGTCGTGCCGCCAGTGCGCGTCCCGGACCCGTCCGCCCCGGCGCACGATGTGGTCGTACAGACTGACGACCGGAATCCGGAGCTCGCCGGCGATGGCGCGCAGCCTGTCGAACAACGGCTCTCCCGGCCGCAGATGGTGGGTGGCCAGGATGACCAGCGACGCGCCGTCCCGGTCCGCGCGGCGCCGGAACTGGTCCAGGGCGAAGGCCGTGTACTCCAGTTCCGCCGCGTACGGCGGCGGCAATCGCTCGGCCGCGAACAACTCGTGCAGATGGAAGCGCACCCCCACCAGCCCCGCGCGTCGCGCGATCGCGTCGAGCAACGGCTCGTCGGGATGCTTCTTCCGCAGCACGCCCGCCCAGGCGAACATCTGCGGCGTGACTCCCAGCGGCGTCCGCGCGCGCGCCTGGGCGTCCAGCCACCCCCCGAGGTACGACCACCGAGCCGCGCGCCGCGTCACGGCATGTACGTACCGCATGGACCGCATGCTCCCGAGCGGATGCCAGAATTCCAGGTCGCCGCGGCGGCGGCGGAGCGAGTCGCCGTCCTCGTAGTCCGGGTTCGGCGGACGCAGGCGCAACGCGCCGTCGGCGGCCCGCTCGGCCGTCATCACCGGCAGACGATCCGGATCGCGAAGGGTCTGCAGCGCGGTCAGGAGCGGTGAATTTTCAAAGTAGTCGTTCGAGTGGAAGACGAGCACGATCAGCCCGGGCACCCGCTCGCGGGCGAACTCGTCGTACCAGGCCAGTTGGTTGATCTGGCCGGTGCCGCCTCGTCCGAACGCGGACGTCGTGACGTGCAGGCCGCCCGGCCGCCGCGCTGCGAGGGCCTCCAGCCGCACGTGCAGCTTGTCGGCGACCGGCACCTGTCTCGCCGCCACGAAGGAGTCGCCGATCACCGAGACGTGGCAGTCGGCCGCGGCGGGCTCCGCGCGCGGAGGTTCGCGGTCGAGGAATCCCTGGCTGTTGAATCGGGAAATCTGCCAGTAGTCGAGCCGGTTCGTGTCCCGCACCTCCGCGCCCGGCTTGCCGACGAGCCCGACGCCGGGAACGAATGCGCGGGGGAACGCTCGAGGTCATGAACGGCACGGTGCTCCGCAACCAGAGCTCTCCCGCCGCCGCGAGCAGCATCAGGCCGGCGGCGAGCAGCGCCGCGTTCCAGCCCGCCACGCGCAACGCCCGGCGGACGCGGCGTCCCCCCCCCCCCCCCGGAGGGGAGCCGTCCTGCCTCTTGCACATTACCGCTCCGCGCGCGCGACGCCGAACCGCCCCGCCGCGTCCGACCCGCGGAACCCGCTCATCGCACCCGGCCTGCCGTCCGCCGGAGACACCTGTAGCAGGCGGCCCGCGGAGCCGCCCGCACCTCGTGCAGCAGGGGTCGTCCGGCGAGGGCCGCGCGCGCACGTGTCCGGGTGCCGCCGCAGATGTTCGAGGATCGCCTCGGCGGCCCACTCGTGGCCGGCGGGGGTCCAATGAACGTCGTGCCGCCAGTGCGCGTTCCGGACCCGTCCGCCCCGGCGCACGATGTGGTCGTACTGACTGACGACCGGAATCCGGAGCTCGCCGGCGATGGCGCGCAGCCTGTCGAACAACGGCTCTCCCGGCCGCAGATGGTGGGTGGCCAGGATGACCAGCGACGCGCCGTCCCGGTCCGCGCGGCGCCGGAACTGGTCCAGGGCGAAGGCCGTGTACTCCAGTTCCGCCGCGTACGGCGGCGGCAATCGCTCGGCCGCGAACAGATCTCGCATATGGCGCACGCCCGCCGGCCACTCGCGTCGCGCGATCGCGTCGAGCAGCGGCTCGTCGGGATGCTTCTTCCGCAGCACGTCCGCCCAGGCGGACATCTGCGGCGTGATTCCCACCTCGGTTTTCACCCCGGACAACCAGGTGTCCAGCCACCGCGTCGCGTGCGTCTGGGCGTTCAGCCACATCCCGAAGTACGTCCGCCGCGCCGCGCGCCGCACGGCACGCACGTACCGCGTGATCCGGGGCATGTGCCGGAATTCCAGGTCGCCGCGGCAGCGGCGGAGCGAGCCGCCGCACTCGTAGTCCGGGTTCGGCGGACGCAGGCGCAACGCGCCGTCCGCGGCCCGCTCGGCCGTCATCACCGGCAGACGATCCGGATCGAGAAAGGCTCTCAGCGCGATCAGGAGCCTTGAATTGTCAAAGTAATCATTCCGGACGAAAACCAGCACGATCAGCCTGGGGCGCCGCTCGCGGGCGAACTCGTCGTACCAGGCCAGTTGGTTGATCTGGCCGGTGCCGCCTAGTCCGAACGCGGACGTGGTGACGTGCAGGCTGCCCGGCCGCCGCGCCGCGAGGACCTCCAGCCGCACGTGCAGCTTGTCGGCGATCGGCACCTGTCTCGCCTCCACGAAGGAGTCGCCGATCACCGTGACGTGGCAGGCATCCGCGGCGGGCTCGGCGCGCGGAGGTTCGCGGTCGAGGAATCCCTCGCGGTTGAATCGGGAAACCTGCCAGAAGTCGAGCCGGTTCGTGGCCTGCACCTCCGCGCCCGGCCTGCCGAGGAGCCCGACGCCGGGAACGAATGCGCGGGGAACGTTCGAGGTCATGAACGGTACGGTGCTCCGCAACCGGATCTCGCCCGCCACGGCGAGCAGCGCCAGGCCGGCGGCGAGCAGCACCGCGTTCCAGCCCGCCACGCGCAACGCCCGGCGGACGCGGCGCCCCCCCCCCCCCCCGGAGGGAAGCCGTCGAAGCCGTCCTGCCTCTTGCCATCCGTATCCTCACCGCTCCGCGCCCGCGACGCCGAACCGCCCCGCCGCGGCCGGCCCGCGGAACCCGCTCATCGCACCCGGCCTGCCGTCCGCCGGAGACACCTGTAGCAGGCGGCCCCCGGAGCCGCCCGCACCTCGTGCAGCAGGGGTCGTCCGGCGAGGGCCGCGCGCGCACGTGTCCGGGTGCCGTCGCAGGTGTTCGAGGATCGCCTCGGCGGCCCACTGGTGGCCGGCGGGGGTCCAGTGATCGTCGTGCCGCCAGTGCGCGTCCCGGACCCGTCCGCCCCGGCGCACGACGTGGTCGTACAGACTGACGACCGGAATCCGGAGCTCGTCGGTGATGGCGCGCAGCCTGTCGAACAACGGCTCTCCCGGCCGCAGATGGTGGGTGGCCAGGATGACCAGCGACGCGCCGTCCCGGTCCGCGCGGCGCCGGAACTGGTCCAGGGCGAAGGCCGTGTACTCCAGTTCCGCCGCGTACGGCGGCGGCAATCGCTCGGCCGCGAACAACTCGTGCAGATGGAAGCGCACCCCCACCAGCCCCGCGCGTCGCGCGATCGCGTCGAGCAACGGCTCGTCGGGATGCTTCTTCCGCAGCACGCCCGCCCAGGCGAACATCTGCGGCGTGATTCCCAGCGGTGCCAGACTGCGCGCCTGGGCGTTCAGCCACTCCCCGAGGTACGACCACCGAGCCGCGCGCCCCGTCACGGCATGTGCGTACCGCATGGACCGCATGCTCCCGAGCGGATGCCAGAATTCCAGGTCGCCGCGGCGGCGGCGGAGCGAGCCGCGATCCTCGTAGTCCGGGTTCGGCGGACGCAGGCGCAACGCGCCGTCGGCGGCCCGCTCGGCCGTCATCATCGGCAGCCGATCCGGATCGCGAAGGGTCCGTAGCGCGGTCAGGAGCGGTGAATTGTTCATGTAGTCGTTCTGGACGAAGACGAGCACGATCAGCCCGGGCGCCCGCTTGCGGGCGAACTCGTCGTAGTAGGCCAATTGAGCGAGCTGGCCGGTGCCGCCTCGTCCGAACGCGGACGTCGTCATGTTCAGGCTGCCCAGCCGCCGCGCCGCGAGGACCTCCAGCCGCACGTGCAGCTTGTCGGCGATCGGCACTTGTACCGCTTCCACGAAGGAGTCGCCGATCACCGTGACGTGGCAGCCGGTCGCGGCGGGCTCCGTGCGCGGAGGTTCGCGGTCGAGGAATCCCTCGCGGTTGAATCGGGAAACCTGCCAGAAGTCGAGCCGGTTCGTGGCCTGCACCTCCGCGCCCGGCCTGCCGAGGAGCCCGACGCCGGGAACGAATGCGCGGGGAGCGCTCGCGGTCATGAACGGCACGGTGCTCCGCAACCGGAGCTCTCCCGCCACGGCGAGCAACGCCAAGCCGGCGGCGATCAGCGCCGCGTTCCAGCCCGCCACGCGCAACGCCCGGCGGACGCGGCGGCGACGACCGCGCGGCGCACGCACCGGGTGTCGGACGTCCCGGTCACCCATCCGCCGCATGCTCCGGAACGGCGGCCACTCCGGTTGCCGCCTCTCGTGAAGCAGGGGGCGGCGGCCGGCGAGGGCCGCGCGCGCACACGTCCGGGCACCGCCGCAGATGTTCGAGGATCGCCTCGGCGGCCCACTCGTGGCCGGCGGGGGTCCAGTGCGGGTCGTGCCGCCAGTGCGCGTCCCGGACTCGTCCGCCCCGGCGCGCGATGTGGTCGTACTGACTGACGACCGGAATCCGGAGCTTGCCGGCGATGGCGCGCAGCCTGTCGAACGACGGCTCTCCCGGCCGCAGATGGTGGATGGCCAGAATGACCAGCGACGCGCCGTCCCGGTCCGCGCGGCGCCGGAACTGGTCCAGGGCGAAGGCCGTGTATTCCAGTTCGGCCGCGTACGGCGGCGGCAGCGGATCGGCCGCGAACAGATCGTTCAAAAAGCGCGTTCCCGCCGGCCACTCGCGTCGCGCGAACGCGCCGAGCAACGGCTCGTCGGGATGCTTCTTCCGCAGCACGTCCGCCCAGGCGAGCCTGTCCGGCGTGGCTTCCGGCGGCGTCAGCACGTCCGCATGGGCGTCCAGCCACCCCCCGAGGTACGACCACCGAGCCGCGCGCCTCGTCGTGGCACGCACGTACCGCATGAAGCTGGGAGGGTACCAGGCTCCCAGGTCGCCGCGGCGGCGACGGATCGACTCTTGGTCCTCGTACTCAGGGTTCGGCGGACGCAGGCGCAACGCGCCGTCCGCGGCCCGCTCGGCCGTCATCACCGGCAGACGATTCGGGTCGCGAAGGGAACTCAGCGCGATCAGGAGCCTTGAATTTTCAAAGTAATCATTCCGGGCGAAGACCAGCACGATCAGTCCGGGCGCCCGCTTGCGGGCGAACTCGTCATAGTAGGCCAGTTGATTGATCTGGCCGGTGCCGCCTCGTCCGAACGCGGACGTCGTGACGTGCAGGCCGCCCGGCCGCCGCGCCGCGAGGACCTCCAGCCGCACGTGCAGCTTGTCGGCGAGCGGCACTTCCCGCGCTTCCACGAAGGAGTCGCCGATCACCGTGACGTGGCAGGCGTCCGCGGCGGGCTCGGCGCGCGGAGGTTCGCGGTCGAGGAATCCCTGGCGGTTGAATCGGGAAACCTGCCAGAAGTCGAGCCGGTTCGTGGCCCGCACCTCCGCGCCCGGCCTGCCGAGGATCCCGACGCCGGGAACGAATGCGCGGGGAATGCTCGAGGTCATGAACGGTACGGCGCTCCGCAACCAGAGCTCTCCCGCCGCCGCGAGCAGCGCCAGGCCGGCGGCGGTCAGCGCCGCGTTCCAGCCCGCCACGCGCAACGCCCGGCGGACGCGGCGGCGACGGCCGCGCGGCGCACGTGCCGGGCGGCGGACATCCCCGTCACCCATCCGCCGCATGCTCCGGCGCGCGCGCGCACACGTCCGGGCGCCGCCGCAGGTGTTCGAGGATCGCCTCGGCGGCCCACTCGTGGCCGGCGGGGGTCCAATGGTGGTCGTGGCGCCAGTGCGCGTCCCGGACCCGTCCGCCCCGGCGCACGATGTGGTCGTACAGACTGACGACCGGAATCCGGAGCTCGTCGGCGATGGCGCGCAGCCTGTCGAACAACGGCTCTCCCGGCCGCAGATGGTGGGTGGCCAGGATGACCAGCGACGCGCCGTCCCGGTCCGCGCGGCGCCGGAACTGGTCCAGGGCGAAGGCCGTGTACTCCAGTTCCGCCGCGTACGGCGGCGGCAGCGGATCGGCTGCGAACAACTCGTGCAGAAAGCGCGTTCCCGCCGGCCACTCGCGTCGCGCGATCGCGTCGAGCAACGGCTCGTCGGGATGCTTCTTCCGCAGCACGTCCGCCCAGGCGAGCATCCGCGGCGTGACTTCCCGCAGCGTCCGCGCGCCCACCTGGGCGTCCAGCCACCCCCCGATGTACGACCACCGAGCCACGCGCCTCGTCACGGCGCGCACGTACCACGTGAACCGCCTGGGGTGCCGGACTTCCAGGTCGCCGCGGCGGCGACGGACCAATGCATTGTTCTCCGGGTTCGGCGGACGCAGGCGCAACACGCCGTCCGCGGTCCGCTCGGCCGTCATGTTCGGCAGCCGATCCGGATCGCGAAAGGTCCGCAACGCGGTCAGGAGCGGTGAATTCTCATGGTAGTCGTTCGAGTGGAAGACGAGCACGATCAGCCTGGGGCGCCGCTTGCGGGCGAACTCGTCGTACCAGGCCAGTTGGTTGATCTGGCCGGTGTCGCCTTGTCCGAACGCGGAGGTCGTGACGTGCAGGCCGCCCGGCCGCCGCGCCGCGAGGACCTCCAGCCGCACGTGCAGCTTGGCAGAGATCGGCACTTCCCGCGCATTCACGAAGGAGTCGCCGATCACCGTGACGTGGCAGGCATCCGTGGCGGGCGCCGCGTGCGGAGGTTCGCGGTCGAGGAATCCTTGGCGGTTGAATCGGGAAACCTGCCAGAAGTCGCGCCGGTTCGTGGCCCGCATCTTCGCGCCCGGACTGCCGAGGAGCCCGACGCCGGGAACGAATGCGCGGGGAATGCCCTGGGTCATGAACGGCACGGTGCTCCGCAACCAGAGCTCGCCCGCCGCCGCGAGCAGCGCCAGGCCGGCGGCGATCAGCGCCGCGTTCCAGCCCGCCACGCGCAACGCCCGGCGGACGCCCCCCCAGATGAGGATCCGCCTTGCTTCCGCACCTGTTCCTTTACCTTCCGGCACACTGGCACCTGACCGCAGCCGGGGCGCATCATACACCCGCCGCCCGCACGGCCGTCCGCTATAATCGGCGCGGTGTTCCGACCCTCATGACGCACCTGCCGGTCCGGTTGCCGCCGCTCGCCGCCGGCGTCGCCCTCGCCGCCCTGGCGCTGGTCCCGTTGCCGGCCGCCACGCCGCGGATGCCGGTCGACGAGATCGAGGCGGGCATGCGGGGCGTCGGCGTCACCGTGTTCGACGGGACGACGCGCGAGCGGTTCGACGTGCATGTGCTCGGCGTCCTCACCAACGTCTTCGGCCCCCGCCGCTCGCTCGTCGTCGCCCGGCTCGAGGGCGGCCCGCTCGCGCGGACCGGCGTCATCCGGGGCATGAGCGGCAGCCCGGTCTACATCGACGACCGTCTGGTGGGCGCCGTCTCGTACGCGCTCGGGTCCTTCTCGCGCGAGGCGATAGCGGGCATCACCCCGATCGGGGAGATGGCGGCGACCGACGCCGCGCCGTTGCGCGCGGCGCGCCGGCTGCCGACGCCGTGGCCGCCGACGGGGCGCGGCGTCACACGGGACACGCTGGTCGACGTGGTCGCGCGGGCGCTGCCGGCGGCCGCGCCGTTCGCCCGGCGGCCCGGCGACGTCCGCGGCTCCGGCTTGGCCGCGGCCGACGCGGGGCGGCTCGGCGCGCTGCTGCGGCCGATCGCCACGCCGCTGGTCCTGAGCGGGTTCGTGCCGGAGATCCACCGGATCTGGAGCGCGGCGTTCGACCCCGGCGGGCTCGTTCCCGCCGTCGGCGGGCTGCGCGCCGGGGCGCCCTCCGGAGAGGACGACGGACGGCCCCTGGAGCCGGGCGACCCGATCGGGGCCAGCCTGATCCAGGGGGATCTGGCGCTGGCGGGGACCGGCACCGTCACCCTGGTGGAGGACGGCCGCGTCTATGCCTTCGGCCACCCGTTCTACAACCTCGGCCGGGCGCAGTTGCCGATGAACCGGGCCCGCGTCACCACCCTGCTGCCGAGCCTGGCGATCTCCTCGCGCCTGGCCACCATCGGCCCGGTGCTCGGGACCATCGATCAGGATCGGTCCACCGGCATCTACGGCAGCCTCGGCAGCGGCCCGGAGCTGATCCCGGTCACGCTTTCGATCTCCGCCCCCGACCGCCGCCTGGACGAAGGCTTCGAATTCGAGATCATCGACGATCCGCTGTTCACGCCGATCCTGACGCTGACCGGCGTGCTCAACACGTTCCTCTCCTGGACGCGCGACGTCGCGCCCGCCAGCACCTACGAAGTGGCGGGCGCCGCCGCGCTGGGCGGCGGACACGGCGAGGTCGCGTTCCGCAACGTTTTCAGCGGACCGTCGGCAGCCTTCCGCGCCGCGCTGTCGGCGGCCACCCCACTGACGTCGCTGCTCGGCAACCCCTTCGAGCCGATCGCCGTCGAGCGCATCGACGTGGCGGTCACGACGCACGAGCGGCCCCGCACGGCGACGCTGGAACGCGTCCGGATCGACGCCGGCCGCATCCGGCCCGGTGACGCCGTGCCCGTCCGCATCGCCGCGCGTACGCTCGAAGGCGACACGCTGGCGCGCACCGTCCGCGTCACCGTGCCGCGCGACGCCAACGGCGCCCTGCGGCTCCTGGTGGCCGACGCCGCCACGCTGGAGCGGCGCGAGGCGCAGGCAGGGCGGCAGCCGCGGCAGGCGCGTTCGCTGCCGCAGTTGATCCGGGCCCTGAACGCGGGCCGGCAGCAGGACCGTCTGTACGTGCAACTGCTGGCGGTGCGGCCGGGCGCCGTCGTCCGCGGCCAGCCGCGCGCCGGGCTGCCGCCGTCGGTGCTGGCGGTGCTCGACGGCGATCGACCCGGCGGGGACGTGACCCGCCTGCGCGAAGCGACGCTCGGCGAATGGGAAGTGCCGATCGGCTACGTCATCTCCGGCTCGCGCCTGCTTCCCCTCACGGTCGAGGCCGGCTGACGTTGCGCGCCCGTTCCCGCGCCGCCGGCGCCGCCGTGGCCGCGATCGGGCCGGCCCTGGCAATCGGCCTGTACGCCGCCGCGCCGGTCTTCTGGCGCGTCTCCACGCAGGAGGAGCTGCTCCGCGGCACAGCCGACAACGTGTCCATCGACGCCGCCGGGCGTCTGCTGCTGGGACCGAACGCCGAGCGGGTCGTCGAGACCGGCGTCCCGTTCCTCTGGTCCCTCGTGCGCGCCGACGGCGCGTTGTGGGTCGGGGGCGGTCCGCCCGGCGCGCTGTACCGCGCCACCCCCGGCGGCGACGTGACCGCGGTCCTGGACGGGGCGGAAGGCGACGTGCAGGCGCTGGCCGCCGGGACCGGCGGCGAAGTCTTCGCGGCGACCTCGCCCGACGGGCGGATCGTCGCCGTCGACGCCGGCGGCGCGCGGCGCACGGTGTTCGACCCCGACGAGCCCTACGTCTGGGCGCTGGCGACCGGATCCGGCGGCACGCTGTACGCGGGCACCGGCAACCCCGGCCGGATCTACCGGATCCGGCCGGACGGCGCCGCGGCGATGTGGTACGACACCGGCGCCGCGCACGTCCGCGCGCTCGCCGTGGCCGCGGACGGACGGGTCCTCGCCGGGACGGGGTCGCCCGGACGGGTGCTGCGCATCGATTCCACCGGCCGCGCCTTCGTGCTCCTGGACACGAACCACGACGAGATCACGTCGATCCGTCTCGCCCGCGACGGTTCGATCCTCGCCCTGGCGGCCGGCGGCGCGCCGGTCCCGGCCGCCGCCGGCCAGCCGGCCGCCGCGCCCGCCGCCGCCGTGCCGGTCCTGACCACGAGCGTATCGGTGACCGTGACGGCCGCCCCCGCGCCCGCGCCCGCCGCTGCGACGGCCGCGCCCGCCGCCGGAACCGCCACGCCCGCCGCCGCGGCCGGGGGCGCCGTGTACCGGATCGCACCGGACGGCATCTGGGACGTGGTGTGGCGGTCGGCCGTCGACACCCCCTACGACGCGGCGGTCGACGCGGACGGCGCGGTGATCGTCGGCACCGGTCCGGACGGGAAGATCTACCGCGTCGCGGGCCTGCCCCGGACGACGGTGCTCCTCACGCGGGCCGCGGCCCGGCAGGTCACCCGCTTCGCCGACGGACCCGACGGCCGGCTCTACTACGCGACCGCGAACCCGGGGAGCGTCCACCGCCTCGACGCGAACCGCGCCGGCCGCGGCCACTACCTCTCCGAGGTGCACGACGCGCGCACCCTCGCCACCTGGGGCACGATCCGCTGGCGGGCCGCCACGCCGGGCGGCAGTTCCGTCCGCCTGCGGACGCGCTCCGGCAACACCGCCGTCCCGAGCGAAACCTGGAGCCCGTGGTCCGAGCCGTACGCCGATCCGTCCGGCGCGGCCATCAGCAGTCCGCGGGCGCGCTACCTGCAGTGGAAGGCGGAGCTGCGGGGCGCCGGCGCCGCGCCCGCGCTCTTTTCGGTCACCGCCGCCTATCTGCCCCGCAACCTCGCACCCGAAGTCACGCGGATCACGGTCCATCCGCCCGGGCGGGTCAACCTGCGGGCGTTCCCCACCGACCCGCCGATCGCCGGGCTGGACGCCGAGCGGGATCCCGCGGCCCCGCCGCCCGCGGCCGGCGCGGCGCAGACTCCGACCCTCGGCCGGCAGGTCTACCGCAAGGGGCTGCAATCCTTCGCCTGGGAAGCGCGCGACCCGAACGACGATCCGTTGCGCTTCGAGGTCCGCTACCGCGAGGAGACGGCCGACGCATGGCGGGTGCTGAAGCGGAACCTGACCACGCGCCTCTTCACGTGGGACACGACGTCGACGCCCGACGGCGCCTACGTCGTGCGCATCGTCGCCTCCGACGCGGGGGCCAACGCGCCGGGTCAGGGCCGGACCGCGGTGCGCGACACGGCTCCGTTCGACGTCGACAACACGCCGCCCCGCATCGCCGTGGAAAGCGTGACGCCGGCCGGGAACCAGGCGGTGGTGCGCCTGCTCGTGTCCGACGGGCAATCGACCCTCGAACGGGTGGAGCACACGGTGGACGCGGAGCGGTGGCAGGCGGTCTATCCGGCCGACGGCATCGCGGACGAGCGGGAGGAACGCTTCGAAGTCACGGTGCCGGCCGCCGATCTCGCACGGCTGGTGGTGCGCGTCACCGACGCCATGCGGAACACCGCGACGGCCGGCGTACGCTGATTCGGGCCGCATCCCGGGGGCAGGTCCCGTCCGGCGCTTCTCCACGGAAGCGGTCCGGAGCGTCCCGGGAACGTGGACGCGGGCTTCGGCCTCGTCCGGCGGGCGCGCGGCGCGGCGCTACGCGACCGGCGCCAGCCCGCCACGGAAGTCGGAGGCGGCCGCGTCGGCCAGGATCGTCATCTGCTCGACCACCCAGACCATGTTGACCGCCACCGGCGCGCCGCGGTACTCCGCCGGCAGGAACCGGGCGCCGGAGGCCGAATCGACCAGTTCGTGCCAGCTCGGAGGGGCCGGCCCGCTCGAATCGAGCACCTCCAGTCCGGAGACCGTCCCTTCGCGCGTGACGACGACGGCGAACGTGACCCCGGTCGCGCGACCCGGCAGCGGCATCGGATCCGGCAGGGTCAGCAGCACGGCGTCGGGACTCAACTGCGGGGCGACCATCCCGGTCCGCAACTGCACCGGGTTCTCGTTCGAGCCGGGGTTCGACAACGCTTCCATCATCGCCGCCAGCGAATCCGGGCTCCGCACGGTGCCGACCACGCTGGCCGCCAGGAACGCGCAGACGGCGGTCACCGCGCAGGTCGCGCCGGCCAGCCAGACCCGGTGCAGGTTGTTCGCCAACCCCGTCGCGCGGGCCACCTCGCGCTCGGCCGCGATGCGGCTCAGCACCATGCCGCCGGCCGCGCGCAGGCGATCGGCGAGCTCGTCGTCGAGGCGGTCGCCGGCCACCAGACGGACCGCCCGGCTCAACTCCCGCTCCTCTTCCGCAACCCGCACACAGGCCGGGCACTCGTCGAGATGTCCGTCGACGGCGATCCGGTCGGCGACGGAGAGCTCGTCGTCGAGATGAGCGGCCAGACGGCGCCGGGTCCATCTGCAGGTCACCGTGGGCAGAGCTCCTGCAGGGACTCGCGGAGCGCGGCGCGTCCGCGCGCCAGCCTGGACTTGACCGTCCCCACCGTCACGCCGAGCGAGAAGGCGATTTCCTGGTACCGCATGCCGTGGAACTCCCGGAGCACCAGCGTCGAGCGCTGGTCGAACGGCAACGCGCCGATGGCCGCCCGCATGCGCATGGCGAGCTGCCGCCGCTCGAGCCGGACGTCGGCCCCGATCTGCCGCGTGGCCGTCGGTTCGCCGTGCGCGGAGGCGTAGTCCTCCAGCGAGACCTGCGCGTCCCGCCGCCGCCGGGTCCAGGACCGCCGCCGGTTGCGGGCCTGGTTGACCACGATGCGATAGATCCAGGTGCGCAGCGACGCGTCGCCGCGAAAGGCGCGGAGGGTCCGGAACACGCGCAGGAAGACCTCCTGCGAAACGTCCAGCGCCTCCTCGCGATCGTCCAGCAGGGCGAACGCAAGCTGGAAGACCATCGGCTGGTGCGTTTCGACCAGCCGCCGGCAGGCGTCCTCGTCCCCTTCGACGCACCGGTCGACCAGCGACGTGTCGGTCGCGGGAACCGCCGACCACTCGACCGCGGATGCGGATCGCAAGAGTCCTGCCCGAGGCCGCGCTCGGCGGCCTGCCCCGTCGCGCCTAAGGTTCGCGTACCGCCGGCCCGAACGCAAGCCGCGATCCGGCGGCGACCGCGCCCGGTGGCCTCCCCTTGCAGGTTTGGACACCGCCGGCGGCCGGACGTTCCGCCCGAAGGCGGCGGGCAGGTCCGCGTCGGCCGTCTTGCAGGCCTGGATACCGCCGGCGGCCGGACGTTCCGCCCTGGTCACACCCACGCCCGGCGCGGACTACGCGCCTTACAGGCCCTGGACACCGCCGGCGGCCGGACGTTCCGCCCGTTCCTGCTACGATCACCCTTCGCCGCCTTTCCCGCCCATGCTGAACGGCCTGTTCGTTTCGGTCGCTCTCGCCTCGGTCCTCCTCGCCGCGGCCACCGGCCGGATGGAGGATCTCACCGGATCGATCATCACGTCGGCCCGGAGCGCCGTCGACCTCGCGATCGGGCTGGTCGGCGTGATGGCGTTCTTCCTGGGGCTGATGCGCGTCGCGGAGAACGGCGGCCTGATGGCCAGCCTCGCCCGGCTCGTCCGCCCCGCCACGCGCCGGCTCTTTCCCGACGTGCCGGCCGACAGTCCGGCGATCAGCGCGATGATCCTCAACTTCGCCGCCAACATGATGGGCCTCGGCAACGCGGCCACGCCGTTCGGGATCAAGGCGATTCAGGAGCTCGACAAGCTGAACGGCCGCCCCGGCACCGCCACCAACGCGATGGCGCTCTTCCTCGCGATCAACACGGCCGGGCTCGCCGTGCTGCCGAGCGGGATGATCGGCATCCGCGCCTCGCTCGGATCGGAAGACGCCGCCGGCATCCTCGTCCCGACGTGGTTCGCGAGCGGGTCGGCGACGATCGTCGGCGTCAGCGCGGCGCTTCTCCTCGCGCGCCTCCCGCGCTACCGCCGGTCGGAGCCGCCGCCCGCCGCCCCGGAGCCGGACGCACCGGAGCCGGGCGCACCGGAGCCGGAACCGGACGCACCGGAGCCGGGCGCCGAACCGGACGCCGGGCGCGGCGCCGCGCAGGACCTGGCGGCCGCGCCGGAACGCTCGGCCCCGCGGGTCTGGATCGCCCGGGCTTTCTGGGCCGTCTTCCTGGCCGCGGCGGCCCGGGACCTTTTCGTCCGCGCCGGTTCGGAACCGGCGGTCGACGCCGTCCGCGGGATGACCTCGTTCTGGATCCTGCCGGCGTTCGTCTCGACGCTCATCCTGTACGGCTGGGTGCGGCGCGTCCGCGTCTACGACTCGCTGGTCGAGGGGGCGAAGCAGGGCTTCGACGTCGCCCTGCGCATCATCCCGTACCTGGTCGCGATCCTCGTCGCGGTCGGCATGTTCCGGGCCGCCGGCGGCATCGACGCCGTCGTCGCCGCGGCCGGGCCGGTCACGGCCCTCTTCGGCATGCCGGCCGAGGTTCTGCCGATCGCGTTGCTGCGGCCGCTGTCCGGCTCCGGATCGCTCGGCGTGGCGGCCGAGATCATGCAGACCCACGGCCCGGACACGCGCATCGGCTATCTGGCCGGCACCCTCTACGGGAGCACCGAGACCACGTTCTACACGCTGGCCGTCTACTTCGGCGCCGCCGGGATCCGGACCACGCGCCACACGGTGCCGGCCTGCCTGCTGGCCGACGTCGCCGGCATACTGGGCGCGACGTTCATCGCGAACCTGCTGTTCGGGTAGGCGCGGTCAGGTCACGCGCAGCATTGAGACGGCGCTCGTCTCATGCGTCGGTCAACAGCGTGCCGGACCAGCTTGGCGGTGATGATTCTCGGATGAAGCCGTCACCGCTCTCGATCTCCACGTCGTGGCGCGAGAGGCGCTTCGCCATGATCCGGACCGCCTCGGGGTTGTCGTCGATCAGGATGAAATCGCGGTCCAGGCGCGCGGCGGCCTCGCCGAGGGTTCCGCTCCCGGCGAAGAAGTCAATCACCAGATCCCCCGGTTTCGTATGGACCCGCACGATGCGTTCGATCACGCCGAGCGGTTTCTGGGTGGCGTAGCCGGTTTTCTCCCGGCCATTCGGGCTGACGATGGTGTGCCACCAGACGTCGGTCGGGGTCTTGCCGCGGGCCGCCTTTTCCGGACCGACCAGGCCGGGGGCCATGTACGGTATGCGATCGATCTCGTCGTAGTTGAACGTGTACTGCTTCGGATCCCTTGCGTACCAGAAAATCGTGTCGTGCTTCGCCGACCAGCGGGACCGTGACCGGGCGCTGTAGTCGTAGGCCCAGATGATTTCATTCATGAACGACGCCCGGCCGAAGAGCCCGTCCAGGAAGACCTTGCAGTAGTGCGCCTCCCGGCAGTCCACGTGCAGGAAGAAGGAGCCGTCCGGCCGGAGCACCCGCTTCGCTTCGCGCAGGCGCGGCTCGAGGAACCCGAGATAATCGTCGAACGCATCGGCATAAGCGCTGGAACCGAGCTTCAGGGTACGGTAGCGCCTCCCCTGGAAGCCGGTGCGGTCGCCGTGCTGCTCGTCCCGGATGGTTCGGATCGTGGTTCGCGACTGGATACGTCCGGTGTTGAACGGCGGGTCGATGTACACGAGCGCCGCGGACTCGTCGGGCAGATCGGCAAGCGCCCGCAGGTTGTCCGACAGAATCACCTTGCGCATTGCAATTTCGTCACGTCAATCAAGGCTCGAACGCCCGCAGGTTGTCCAACAGAATCACCTTGCGTATTGCAATTTCGTCACGTCGATCAAGGCTCGAACGGAATGCGGTTCAGCGTCTCTTCGTCTTCCGCAAGCGCCGCGTCGCCGGCCGGGAGGCGGTTGCCGCGCAGGACGTGGGCGACGATCTCGGCCGTCTGGCCGGGCGTCAGCGTGCCCGGGGCGTCCTGGGGCATCGTCTCGCGGATGTACCCGAACAGCTCGCCGAGCGAACGGCCGCGCCAGGCGTTGCGGAAGTTGTGATCGCCGAGCAGCGCCGCCATCTCGGGGACGATCGCCCGGATCGCGCCGTGACACACGGCGCAGCGATCGTCGTACAGCGCCTCTCCCCGATCCGCCTGCTCCGCCGTGTAGACGCCGTCCCGCACGGAGGGCGGATCCGGCGCCTGCGCCAGGGGGGCCGCGGCGACCCCGGCCGCGAGGACCGGGATCGCCGCGCCGCGAAGACGGAACGCTGCGCGCATCGGGCCGGCGCCTACTGATCGAGGACCAGCGTGGCGTTGCGCTTCGGCACCTGGCCGCCCGTCGGGATCTCGGCGACCTTCTCGACCGACGCCACTTCGACCACGGCGACGCTGTTGTTCCCCGACAGCGAGACGTAGGCGTACTTGCTGTCCGGCGTGATCGTGATCCAGTTCGGCGAATGCCCCACGCGGACCCCGCCGACCAGCTCCAGTTCCGGCAGCGTGTAGACGTAGACGCTGCTGTTCAGGCTGCTGTTGGCCACCAGGTAGCGGTTGTCCGGCGTCACGCCGAGCCCGTGGGCGGTGTTGCCGCCGTGTCCGGGGGTGCGCTCCTCCGGCGGCACCTCGGGGTACTCGATGCGCCGGACCTCCTTGCGCGTCTCGAAGTCGACCACGCCGAAGCCGTTGAAGTTCGAGAGCTGCGCGTAGATGTGCCGGGTCGAGCCGTCGGGGTTCACGTCGAACGCCATCGGCCGGATGCCGCGGTCGAAGTAGGTGGTCCACGCCGGACGGTCGGTCGCGGTGTCCACCACGGTGATGTTCCGCGCGCCGATCATGCCGGCGACGGCGTACTTGCCGTCCGGGGTGACGTAGGTGTTGTGCACGCCGCCGTGGACCGAGATGGTCGCGACGATCTCGTTCGACTCGGTGTCGAACACGTCGAGCGCGCCCGGGGACTGCGCGATGGCGGTGTAGACCTTGCGCCCGTCCGGCGTGATGGCGATGTTGTTGGGCCGCCCGCTGAGCGGCACCTTCTTGACCACCTTCAGCGCCTCCACGTCGACGACGTCGATCGTGTCGTCGGACTCGTTGGCCACGTAGAGCCAGCGCCCGTCCGGGGAAGGCGCCGCGCCGTGCGCCCGCTCGATGCCGCCGATCTCGCCGACCACGGTGTTGGTCACCGGATCGATGATGTGGACGTTGTCGCCCGCGCTGTTGGTCTGGACGATCCGGACGGTCCCCTGCGCCGCCGCCGTGAGCGGCAGGAGGAGCGCCGCGGCCGCCGCCAGATACCGGAACGATCGGTGTTTCGTCGCCATCCTTCAAGCTCCTGTCTGTTGAGATACCGCGTTCGGCCGGCCTACTGCCCGGCCGTTTCGCCGCGCACCCAGGCCGCGAGGGTCTGGAACCACGGGTCGTCCTGCGATTCGAACTGCCGTCCGCCGTTGTGGAACTCGTCGCCGCCCGCGTCCGGCTCCAGCGGGTGCACCAGCATCCGGCTGGCCAGCGGGTCGCCGGGGACGACGAGGCGCGACACCGCCTCGAAGTTGGCGCGCGACTGCTCCTCGGTCCAGTCCTCCGCGCCCGGGGCCATCTCCTCCAGGAAGCCGACGCGCCCGCCCTCCGCGTGGCAGACGACGCAACGGGTGAAGCCCGCCTTGCGTTCCAGAAAGATCGGCTGGACCCGGGTCCGGAAGAACTCGAAGTCGAGCTCCACCGTCGCCTCGGCCGGTTGCCCCAGCAGCGCCGTCAGAGCCAGGATCATGATCACGGCGAGTCCTCCTTCCTTGCACGTGTCCACGGCGGCGCGGCCGTCGCGCCGCCCTCGAATCGACTCGTCCGGCGATTCTACCACCGCGGGACGGTCCGCGACGGATCCGGGCCGGCGAACGGTCGGGAGGCGGCGGCCGGCCGGGGCCGCCGCGGGCCGCGCTGCCGCGGCGAGGCGCGGGCGGCTCGACCGGGCTGCCGCCGCGGGCGGCTCGACCGGGCGGCCGCCGCGGGGCTGCCACTCCTGGAGCGAGTGGTCGTTCTCGCCACGGCCCGACGCGGGCTGCCAGCTCCTGGAGCGGGTGTCGTTCTCGCCGCGGCTCGACGGGCTGCCGCCGCGGGACTGCTAGAGTAGGGCACGCTGAACCCGCAGTCGGACACACCCGCAATCGGGAGGTTCCCATGAGCACGACACACGCCCCAGGTTCGTCCACCCGCGCGCGGCGCCGCCCCCGGGCCGCCGTCGCGGCGATCGCCGGCCTGGCGGTCGCCGGCGGACTCGCGTCCGGGGACGCCGCCGCGCAGGAGCGGACGCGGATCAACAAGGTGATCGAGGCGATCGAAGAAGGACGCCCCGCCATCGCCAACCGGGACTGGCGCTTCGTCGACATGGAGCACTCGCCCTTCTCGAGCACCGGAATCGCCGAGATCTTCGCCGAGATGGATCAGGACCGCGACGAGGCGGGCCGCCTGCGCCTGACGCCGCTGGTGCGCATCCCGCAGGACGGCGACGAGGACTTCAAGTGGGCCGTCAAGCAGGTCCTCGACCTGGGCGGCCTCGGCGTCATCGTGCCGCACGTCGACACCGGAGAGGAGGCGTTGCGGCTCGTGCAGGCGGCGCGGTACCCGCCGTTGCGGAACGACGCGCAGCCCGAGCCGCGCGGCGAGCGGGGCTGGGGACCCGGCCGGGCGGTCCGCCTGTGGGGCGTGGACACCGCCGAGTACCACGCGCGCGCCGACGTCTGGCCGCTCGACCCGGACGGGGAGATCTTCGTGGTGGCGATGGTCGAGTCGGCCGAGGCGGTCGCGAACATCGACGACATCCTGGCCGCGCCGGTCAGCGCAATCATGGTGGTGCCGGGCGACATGAGCATCGACCTCGGCCTCGGGCCGGCCCCCGGCCCGGAGAACCACCCGGAAGTGGACGCCATGTTCCGGAAGGTCCTCGAGGCCTGCCAGGCGCAGGAGCGGGTGATCTGCGGCTGCGGGGACGGCGCTGTCCGGTTGCAGCAGCGGATCGACGAGGGCTGGCAGTTCATCCTGCCGCTCGGCGGCTGACGCCGAACCCGGAACCGGGGGGAACCGGCTTCCCCCGGTTCCCCCCGGCTCTACTTCGCGAGCGGGTGCGGCCGGACCTGGAACTTCACCGCCTTCTGCAGCGTGCCCGGTCCCCCTTCCAGGTGCCACGCCGCGTAGTTGGAGTAGCTCGACCAGAGGCCCTTCCCCTTCCAGCCGGCGTCCGGATCGTCGATGCGGCCGACCGACGAGCGCGAGAAGAAGCCCATCGGGTACGGCACGCGCAACGTCACGAACTCCCCGGTCGACGGCACGAACACCTCCAGCGAGTCGGTGTTGACCACGCCGTAGACCGGCGTCTCCGCGCCGAACCCGAGGACGTCGTGGTGGTCGATCTGGGTCAGGTAGCTCTCGTCCGAGTTGATCGGCATCTGCGCGTTCGCGTAGGTCGGCTTCTCCATGCGGTGGAACGTCCAGCCCTCGGGACAGCTCTGCCCGGTGGCGGCCGGATCGTTCGTCGCCGCGCACGCGCCGCGGTCGAACGAGGCGAAGTGGCCGCTGCCGCGCCAGTCCTGCCAGACGGTGCCGTCGCGGGTCAGGTGCAGCCCGCCGCTGCCGTAGGGCGGCGGGTTCGTGACGCTCGGCGGCGGCACGTAGACCTCGGCGATGCAGGTCTCGGGCGGGTTTTCGCCCAGCTCGAGGCGCACCAGGGTGTTGTCGTCGCGCCCGTTGTCCGAGCACCAGACGCTGCCGTCGGCGGCGTTGACGGCCGGCGAATAGCAGCCGTAGGCGATGCGGTGGTCGCGGGCCGGATCGACCGGCTCGTCCGGCTCCGTCCAGCCGGGCGTGATCACCCCGTCGCCGTTGGTGTCGACGACCGTCGGACACCAGCCCTGCGACGCCTCGGCGTCCGCGGTCTCGTCCCACAGCTCGACGTCGATCCAGCCGACGCCGTCCCGGAAACCGTAATAGAAGCGCTCGTCGTGGCCGAGCTGGTTGTGGTCGGCCGAGAAGCAGGTGTCGATCTCGCTGAACCGCTCGCTCGGCGGGTCGTACAGGAACACCTGCCGGGTGCCCGTCTCCAGCGGGAAGTAGGCGGCGAACGCGTTGGCCCCGCCGGTGCAGAAGGCCGGCTGCTCGTCCGGCGCGCGGACGCGGCCGGTCAGCCAGACACGCCCCTCCCCGTCCATCGCGACGCTGCGCGGGTCGGAGGCCCGGGCCCAGATCGGATCGTCGCCGTAGTACGGCGACGTGGGCGTGTCGGTCAGGATGCGCGGCGCGTCCGACGGGATCGGAATCGTCGCCGCCCGATGCTCCACCGGATCGATCACGGCGAGGATGTCGCTCGGCTGCACGACGCCGTAGACGAGGCCGTTGGCGTTCACGGTGGCGTCCCGCACGTCGGAGGGGGCGCTGTCGGTCCGCCCGTCGTGCTCCGTGCCCCAGTCCCACAGGGTGACGACGACGTTGCGTTCCGCGCCGGCCGGCCGCGGCGGGGTCCGGACCGGCGCTTCGCCGGACGCGACGCGGGCGGTCCAGTCGGCGAACATCGCCCGTTGCGGGCCGAGCCGCCGGAACGCCCCGGCCATCGACGAGCCCATCGGCCCCATCGCGACGCGCCGGTCCCACGCCTCGAGGTGCGAATCGACCGCGCTCAGGATGCCGCCGGGGATTTCACGGGTCGCCTTGTTGCCGATCTGGTGGCAGTTCAGGCACCCGGTGACCGAACTCCCGAGCTCCTGCTGCGAGTGCTCGCCCTCGGGCAGCTCCATCATCGACAGCCACCAGGCGGCGGGATAGACCTGCGCCGCAGCCAGCGGGTCGGGGGCCGCCACCGCGTCGAGGTCCAGCCTCTGCCCCGGCGTCGCCGGGACGCGCTCCGAGTCGACGAGGCCGTAGCCCCGCACGAACACCTCGTAGGCCGCGTCCGGCAGGTCCGGCAGCACGTAGCGGCCTTCGTCGTCGGTCGCCACGATGCGGATGAACCGGGTCGGCAGATCCGTCGTCTCGGCCACGACCCAGACGCCCGCCTCCGGTCCGGCGGCGCCGGTCACCACGCCGCCGACGTCGTCCGCGTCGAGCTCGACGCCGGCCGGCTGCGCCAGCCCTTCCCCGCCGATCAGGCCCGCGGCCAAGGCGATCGCCGCCACGGCCGGGGCCGCCCCCGGAGCGGATCTCGTGCGTCTCTTCATCGATGCCTCCTTGCGCCTGCCGCCACTCTCCCGTTTCAGGTCCGGCTCCGGCTCCGTCCGATGCCGAGGACGACATAGCCGATCCGGGCGAGCCGCCACTCCCGTTTCCAGGTCCGGCTCCGGCTCCACTCGTGTCCCGCCGCCGAAATCGCGAAGCATGCCAGCATGCCACACGGCATGCCTCCGCACAAGATGAGGTTGTCCCGATGGGTGCACGTCAGATTTGTGAGGGACCGCCATCGGGGTGCAGGGCAGGGCGAGATCGGCCGACAACTTCAGTAGACCGGCTGTTCACTGGAGGAGTCCGACCATGCCCGAGGAATCGATCGCCGCGCTCGAACAGCGCCGCGCCCACCTGTGCCGGCAGTTGGCCTCGATCGGCGAGATGCGTTCGGGGTCGCTGATGGCGCGTTGCCGGCGCTGCGGCAAGACCGGCTGCGGCTGCGCCCCGCCGGGGAAGGCACAGCGGGGTCCGGTGCTGTCGCTGACGCGCAAGGAGTCGGGGGAAGACGGTGACCCGGATCATTCCGGCGCGGGCGGCGGAGCAAGCTTGGGCCGAGGCGGCCGAGTATCGGCGGTTCCGGCGCCTGTCGCAGGAGTTGATCGAAGCCAGCGACGCGCTGAGCGAGGCCCGGCTGCGGGCCGGGAGCGGGCGGGACCCCGCGGCGGCGGCAGCCGGCGCGGGAAAAAAGGGGGCTGCGAGAAGACGCTCGCGGAAAACCTGGACCGGGCCGCGGCGCCGCTACTGAACCGGATCGCGCTTCATGAGGCCGCGGCCCGATGCCGCGGAAAACAGCGCCCGACGCGGACGGGCAGGCCGTACAGCTCCGCTTCAAGGAGGCCGCGGCCCGATGCCGCGGAAAACCCGGAAGGAATCCCGCGTGAATGCCGCCTTGCGCACGCTTCAATGAGGCCGCGGCCCGATGCCGCGGAAAACATGCGCACGCCGTCCTTCACTTCCTCGTCTTCCTGGAGTTGCCCCGGTTTCGTGGACACCTATCCTGTTGGGAGGAGGAGGTATTCGCGATGCCGAAATCGAGACCGCCGTATGCGGCGGAGTTCCGCCGGCAGATGGTCGAGCTGGTCCGGTCGGGGCGCACGCCGGAGGCTCTGGCGCGGGAGTTCGAGCCGTCGGCCCAGGCCATCCGGAATTGGGTGGCGCAGGCCGGCCGGGATGCCGGCGAGCGCACCGACGGCCTGCGTACCGGGGAGCGTGAGGAGATGCGCCGGCTGCGTCGGGAGAACCGGCGGCTGCGGGAAGAGCGGGAGATCCTGGCAAAAGCCACGGCCTGGTTCGCGCGGGAGACCGGATCCGGGGGATCTACCGGTTCATGAGCGCGAATCAGGCCCGCTTCCGGATCGCCGCCATGGCCCGGGTGCTCGGTGTCTCCCCGAGCGGGTACTATGCGTGGCGTCGGCGGGGTCCATCCGCCAGGGCGCAGGCTGACGCGGACCTGACGGTCCGCGTCAGCGCGATCCACGCCCACAGCCGCGGGACGTATGGCGCGCCCCGGATTCAGGCGGAACTGTCGGCAGGCGGATCCGCGGTGAGCCGCAAGCGGGTGGCGCGGGTGATGCGCTCGGCGGGCATTGCGGGGGTGAGCCGGCGCCGCGGGCCGCGCACGACGCGGCGGGCGGTCCGGGTCCGGCCGGCCCCGGATCGGGTCGAGCGCCGTTTCGAGGCGGCGGGGCCGAACCGCCTGTGGGTCGCCGACATCACGTACGTCCCGACGCTGGCCGGCTTCCTCTATCTGGCCGTCGTCCTCGACGTGTTCAGCCGGCGGGTCGTGGGTTGGGCGATGGCAGCGCACCTGCGCACGGCGCTGGTGACCGAAGCGCTGGAGATGGCCGTGAAGCAACGCCGACCGGCGGCGGTGATCCATCACTCCGACCAGGGCTGCCAGTACACGTCGCTGGCCTTCGGCGCCCGCTGTCAGGAATGGGGCGTGACGCCGTCGATGGGTTCGGTCGGCGACTGCTTCGACAACGCGATGGCCGAGAGCTTCTTCGCGACGCTGGAGTGCGAGTTGCTCGACCGCACGAAGTGGGCGACGCACGCCGAGGCGCGGTCGGCGGTGTTCGCGTTCATCGAAGGGTGGTACAACACGCGGCGGCGTCATTCCGCGTTGGGCTACCTGTCGCCGCTGGATTTCGAACGTCTCCGGGAGACGGCGCCCGCGGACGGGGGCCGGTCCGGCGAGGCGCTCGAACCCGCGGGCCGGGTTGCGTCCGGCGCGCCGGCGCCGGCTGGCGTCGTCACCGGCGTTGCTGCCGGAAACACGGGGAGGGCATGATGGCGCACGGGCGCACGGCTCGCCTTCGCCTTCGCGAGGCGGACAACCGCCGTGAAGCGGCGTCGGCGGACCGACCGGGCGCCGGGGGCGCTGTGGACCTGCCCGGCCTGTGGACGCCCGCGGGGCGTCGTGCCGCATCCGCGGATCGGCGCGGCGGGCGCCCACAGGCCGTTGGAAATCTCGCGGGCGATCGCTGCCGCCGGCGCCTGCGCCGAGGCCGCGAGATTCCCACAGGTCCACAGCGCTTTTTTCTCGTTGATGACTCACACGGAAACCCGTCCATCCGGGGACCTGTCATGATGGAACCCAAGCGTTAACCTGTCCACGGAATCGGGGCAACCTCAGTCCATGGCGGGCGGGTGCTGTGCACGATGCCGCGTCTGCGGGGCGCGGCGGAGCACCGGGTCGACTACCGGCACGTCATCGGGAGTCTGGTGCGGAAGCCGGGCGCCTTTGCGCGGTATCGCTTCCGGGAGGAGTTGTTCCCGTCGCTGACGTTCCGGTCGGCGTATGACGCTCTCGGCGGTACGCACGGCGAGCGGGCCGACGTCGAGTATGTGCGGCTGTTGCACCTGGCGGCCACGACCGGCGAGCGGCGGGTCGAGGCGGCGCTTCGCGCCCGGCTCGCCGCCGGTGCCCCGTGCGAGTACGCCGGCGTCCGGGCCGAGGTTCGTCCGGCGGTTCCGGCGCTCCCCGCGGTTCACGTTCCCCGTCCGGACCTGGCGCAGTACGACGCGTTGATCTCCGGAGGTCTGCCCGGATGACGGCGCCGAGCACGCAGGTGACGACGCTGCTGACGGAGTTCGGCCTGGCGACGGCGGCCGAGGACCTGGTGCCGCGGCTGACGCAGGCCGGCCACCACGGAGCGTTGCCGGTGCTGCTCGAGGTGTTCGAGGCGGAAGCCGACGCCCGCCGTCAGCGCCGGATCACGCGGTTGCGCCGCGCCTCGCGGCTGCCGCCCGGCAAGACGTTCGCGACGCTCGACAGCGGCCGCTTGCCGGGGCCGGTCGTGCAGCAGTTGGAGACGCTGGCCGCCGGTGCGTTCCTCGAAACGGCGACCAACGTGCTGGCGTTCGGTCTGCCGGGCGTGGGCAAGAGCCACGCGCTGTGCGCCGTCGGGCACGCGCTGGTCGAGGCCGGCCACAGCGTGCTGTGCGCTCCCGCCTATGCGCTGGTCCAGGAACTGCTCGGCGCGAAACGCGACCTCGACCTGCCCCGCGCCCTCCGCAAGCTCGACCTCTTCGAGGTCATCCTGCTCGACGACCTGGGCTACGTCCAGCAGAGTTCGGACGAGGCCGAGGTGTTGTTCACGCTGCTGGCCGAGCGGTACGAGCGCCGCTCGGTGATGGTGACCAGCAACCTGGTCTTCAGCCAGTGGGACCGGATCTTCCGCGACCAGATGGCCACCGCCGCGGCGATCGACCGTCTGGTGCACCACGCCGTCGTGCTCGAGTTCGACGTGCCGAGCTACCGAACGGACCGTTCCCGCCGCAAGTCGCCGCCGCCGCCCGCGTCCCGCGGGCGTGCCCCCGGCCCGCTGCTGCCCCGAACCCGCCGCCGGCCGGCCTCGTGACGCCCCGGACGGTGCCCGCGAGCCGGGCAGCCCGTGGACCGCGCCAGCGGCATGGAAAACGGGCTCACCGCAATGCATGTGGGCAGGTCGAGTCGGCGATCGTCGGGCCGGCGGGGGCGCCGGCAACGCCGGCGGCTTCCGGAATCGACCGGCCAGAGGCGTTCACCTGACCGGCCGCACGGCGGGGCAGTTCCGTCGGAGGTAGCGGAGGGCCGGCCGGCGTGTCAACGCGCTGCGCGCGTCCTCCGCTCCGCTCCGGCCCTTCGGGTGACACACCGTCCGTCCCTCCGCTCAGACAGCAGTTATGGGCCTTGCGGCCCGGCCTGGACGGGAGCGTCCCGGCCGTCCACGACGACGCGGTCGGGCGCGCCGTCCCCGGCGGTTCGGGGACGGCGCGCCCGACCGCCGCGTCGGGGCCGGCGCGAGCCGTGAACCTCCGTCGGCCGGCCGGTGTCGGGAGGGGCGTCGGCGCCGCGTCGGGCCGGCTTGTTCCGCCGGGACAGCGCGTTTCCCTCCCCCGCTTTGGACGGTGCAAGCGCCGCCCACACGGTCCACAGGCCCACTGCTGTCGATCTCGATCCACGTCGATCCGAACCGGCCAAAATAATTGTCGCCAAGCGGCCAAAGTAATTGACGCCGAACACTCTTCGCTTCAATGAGGCCGCGGCCCGATGCCGCGGAAAACCCACGCGCGGAGGCCGACGCGATTCTGGCCGCCGAAGCTTCAATGAGGCCGCGGCCCGATGCCGCGGAAAACCTCGCAGAACCCCCCGCCCCCCGCGAATGCGGGAAAATCCGCTTCAATGAGGCCGCGGCCCGATGCCGCGGAAAACCGATCTCTGGATCCGGAGCCGCCGGCGCCGGAGGCGGGCTTCAATGAGGCCGCGGCCCGATGCCGCGGAAAACCGGAGATCCCGGGCGCCGTCCGCATCCGCGTCCGGCGCTCGCTTCAATGAGGCCGCGGCCCGATGCCGCGGAAAACCTTCCGCTCCGCGTTGCCGGCGAACAGGGACGCCCGCACGCTTCAATGAGGCCGCGGCCCGATGCCGCGGAAAACCTGGCGCTCCCTGCGACACGCAATCCGGCAGGCACGGCTTCAATGAGGCCGCGGCCCGATGCCGCGGAAAACCCGCCCGCCAGCCGCCGGTCCTGCGCAGCGTTGGCACGCTTCAATGAGGCCGCGGCCCGATGCCGCGGAAAACCCCGGGCCGGTGGTCCGCGCCATGCGCGACCCGAACAGCTTCAATGAGGCCGCGGCCCGATGCCGCGGAAAACCCCGCTATGCCGCCGGCGTCGCGGAGGCCGTGGCGAGCGGGCTTCAATGAGGCCGCGGCCCGATGCCGCGGAAAACCGCACTTCCCGCGCGGCCGGCCGCGCCTGAGCATGGCGCTTCAATGAGGCCGCGGCCCGATGCCGCGGAAAACCATTCGCCCCCGAAGGAAGATCTCTTCCGCCGGCCGGCTTCAATGAGGCCGCGGCCCGATGCCGCGGAAAACCCTCGATGGCGCGCTGCCCCACCTGCCCCCACCACGCCGCTTCAATGAGGCCGCGGCCCGATGCCGCGGAAAACCGACGGAGGCGAACGCCGTATAGACGGACAGCAAATACAGCTTCAATGAGGCCGCGGCCCGATGCCGCGGAAAACCGACCCCTACGTGCTCCGGATCGGGCGCTGGCGCGGGCGCTTCAATGAGGCCGCGGCCCGATGCCGCGGAAAACCGTTGAAGATTCACTTGTTCAGGGATCGGAGGTCCCATGCTTCAATGAGGCCGCGGCCCGATGCCGCGGAAAACCCGCACCGAGCCGCCGCGCGAGCGGCCGCGCAAGTGGCGGCTTCAATGAGGCCGCGGCCCGATGCCGCGGAAAACCGCTGGGTGCTGCGTACGAACCGGGCGGCGACGTTGGCGCTTCAATGAGGCCGCGGCCCGATGCCGCGGAAAACCGCGTCAGCAACGCGCAGTGCTCCCGCATGGCCACCCCGCTTCAATGAGGCCGCGGCCCGATGCCGCGGAAAACCCGCGATGCCACGGTTGCGAAGGCGCGGTCGCTCGGACTGGCTTCAATGAGGCCGCGGCCCGATGCCGCGGAAAACCCTCCGGCGCGCGGATGCGCTGCGCCACCCACGCGCCCGGCTTCAATGAGGCCGCGGCCCGATGCCGCGGAAAACCCCCCGCCGTCGAAGCGCACGCCGGCGGCGCCCAGGGTGCTTCAATGAGGCCGCGGCCCGATGCCGCGGAAAACCTCCTCGTCTCGGACGCGAGACGAAGCACGCGAAACACGCTTCAATGAGGCCGCGGCCCGATGCCGCGGAAAACCCGGAGCGGACGCCGGCGAGCAGGTGGTGGCAATCCTGCTTCAATGAGGCCGCGGCCCGATGCCGCGGAAAACCCGGCGTGTAGCCGGCGAACTCTTCGATCTCCGCGTCCGGCTTCAATGAGGCCGCGGCCCGATGCCGCGGAAAACCGCGACAACCTGCGGCTGAACGTCGGGGTCCGAGGCGCTTCAATGAGGCCGCGGCCCGATGCCGCGGAAAACCCGCCAACGACGGTGCCGACGCCGGGGAAGATCATGGTCCGCTTCAATGAGGCCGCGGCCCGATGCCGCGGAAAACCTGCCGGACGCCTGCACGTCGCCGGCGTGCCGAATCGGCTTCAATGAGGCCGCGGCCCGATGCCGCGGAAAACCCCGCGGCGTCAGAGCCTAATACAAGTAGTGATTACAAGCTTCAATGAGGCCGCGGCCCGATGCCGCGGAAAACCGGCAGCCCGCGGCTGGTGGCCACCGTCGAACCGATGGCTTCAATGAGGCCGCGGCCCGATGCCGCGGAAAACCGCCCCATTGCTTCGCCGCTAACTCCTCGCCAAACTCTTTGCTTCAATGAGGCCGCGGCCCGATGCCGCGGAAAACCGTCATCATCCCTTCGACAACGTCCGGAGCGGTGCTCTCGCTTCAATGAGGCCGCGGCCCGATGCCGCGGAAAACCGTAGGTGACCGAGTAGCCCGCTCCGGCCGTGTCGAGCTTCAATGAGGCCGCGGCCCGATGCCGCGGAAAACCCGATGACCCGATGATCATCGACGCCGCCTGCCACCTGCTTCAATGAGGCCGCGGCCCGATGCCGCGGAAAACCGGGCGTGGTTGTGGCAGCCGCCGGTCGCGTGTTCGGCGCTTCAATGAGGCCGCGGCCCGATGCCGCGGAAAACCGTCCGCTTGGCAGGTGAACGACGTGCCGTTCGACTTGCTTCAATGAGGCCGCGGCCCGATGCCGCGGAAAACCAGCCTCAAGACGTTCCGCGTCGCCTTCCTGATCCTCGCTTCAATGAGGCCGCGGCCCGATGCCGCGGAAAACCCCGCGCTGCCGGGATGCTCGCTGAAGACCTCCGGCTGTCGCTTCAATGAGGCCGCGGCCCGATGCCGCGGAAAACCGGCGGCGACCGTGCGGGTGTCGTCCTGACCGCAGCCCGCTTCAATGAGGCCGCGGCCCGATGCCGCGGAAAACCATCCGGCCACGACCCCGGCGATGGCCGCGACCTGTTCCTGGCTTCAATGAGGCCGCGGCCCGATGCCGCGGAAAACCGGCGGGCTGGCCGTGCTGATGGCCCGGCCGCCGGCGCTTCAATGAGGCCGCGGCCCGATGCCGCGGAAAACCTGATGTCGCTATTGTTGGCCTGATTCCGACTGAAGAAGCTTCAATGAGGCCGCGGCCCGATGCCGCGGAAAACCGACCATCTGGCGTGACGTGATGGCTGACCCCGCCTTGCTTCAATGAGGCCGCGGCCCGATGCCGCGGAAAACCCCGGAGGACACCAGCATGTACCGGACGCTGATCCGGGCTTCAATGAGGCCGCGGCCCGATGCCGCGGAAAACCGCAGGTAGTCCGCGCGCCCAGGAGACGCCAGCACGTCGCTTCAATGAGGCCGCGGCCCGATGCCGCGGAAAACCGCACGGCGCAAGGCGCGCGTCGAAAGCCTGCTGGCGCTTCAATGAGGCCGCGGCCCGATGCCGCGGAAAACCCCGCGCTCGGCCACCGCATGGCGCGCCTGCGAAGACGCTTCAATGAGGCCGCGGCCCGATGCCGCGGAAAACCGCTTGCGGAACCCGGCCAACCGTTTCGGTCCCAGGTTGCTTCAATGAGGCCGCGGCCCGATGCCGCGGAAAACCTGGCCTACTGCCGGGAGTGTGCCGCGTTGGTGCAGCGGCTTCAATGAGGCCGCGGCCCGATGCCGCGGAAAACCTTCAGCGGCGCGTGTCGCACCTCGAGGTGCAGGTCGCTTCAATGAGGCCGCGGCCCGATGCCGCGGAAAACCAGTCGGAGCAGGACGGCGACGGCGGAGAGCTGCTTGGCTTCAATGAGGCCGCGGCCCGATGCCGCGGAAAACCCGCCGAGGCGAAGTTCCTCGTCCACATCGCGGTCATGCTTCAATGAGGCCGCGGCCCGATGCCGCGGAAAACCCCGCAAGGTGATAGAGGGACTACGGGATCATCTACCTGCTTCAATGAGGCCGCGGCCCGATGCCGCGGAAAACCTTCCTGCAACGCTTGGCCCCGTCGGGAAAGCCGATGGCTTCAATGAGGCCGCGGCCCGATGCCGCGGAAAACCGCTAGTGGAAGCCTACGCTCGTTCTCTCCCTCTGCTAGCTTCAATGAGGCCGCGGCCCGATGCCGCGGAAAACCCCGCCGAACGCGATTAGCCTTGATCGGGCAGATCGGGCTTCAATGAGGCCGCGGCCCGATGCCGCGGAAAACCATCCACAAAAAGCCCGCGAAATCGCGGGCAAGCGCAGGCTTCAATGAGGCCGCGGCCCGATGCCGCGGAAAACCTAGGTCTAGGGTCCGCGCAAAAATAAATCCATAGAATTGGCTGCAATGTCGCAGTAGAGCACGGGGCGGCCGCGCACGCTCCTGCCCCGGAGAAATCTCCCAAGCAGAAGCAGAATTTTCGGATTCTGGAGTGCAATCTGCCCGGAATTATGGCACTATTGCGGAATCCTGATTCCGTAATAGTGCCATAATGAGACCAACCCGATTTTCCCCAGACGCCGTCGCCGACCTGCTCCGAGAGCAGACCGTCGCCAACCTGCCCGACGTGATGGCCGCCCTCGGCCCCGGCGTCAGCAGGCGCACCGCGTTCCGCAAGCTCAAGGACCTCGACGCCCGAACCAGCTACTCGCATCGCGGCGGCTATTACACCCTCGACGAACTCGCCGACTTCGACCAACGCGGCCTGTGGTCGTTCGCCGGCATTCGCTTCTCCCGCGCCGGCACCCTGGTCGAAGCCGCCGAGGCGGTCGTCAACCACGCCGAGGCCGGACACTTCGCCGACGAGTTGGACAACCTGCTCCACGTCGGCACCCAGGACGCCCTGCGCAAGCTCGTCGGCGACGGGCGGCTGACGCGGCACAAGTTCGCCAGCCAGTTCCTTTACTGCGCGGCCGACCCCGCGCACCAGACGCGCCAACTCCGCGCCCGACGGCTGTTGACGGCCACACCCGGACTCGTGCGGCCCCTGCCCGACGCCGACCTGATGCCGGAAGAGTTGCGCGCCGCCATCGTGCTGTTCGCCAGCCTGCTCGACGAACGCCAGCGGCGGCTGTTCGCCGGACTCGAATCGATCAAGTGCGGGTGGGGCGGCGACCGGCGCATCGCCGCCCTGCTCGGCATCGACCCGTCGACGGTTGCCGCCGGCCGCCGGCAGCTCGTCGAGCGCGACGTCGAGGTCGACAGGGTGCGCCGCGCCGGCGGCGGTCGGAAGCGGCTGGAAAAAAAACGCCCGAAGTCATTGCCTGCATCGAAGCCTTGATGGCCCGCGAGACGGCCGGCGACCCCGTCAGCGGCCTGAAGTGGACACATCGCACGACCGCCAGACTCGCCGACGCACTCCGCGAACTCGGCATCCACGTCTGCCCGCGAACCGTCGCGCGGCTCCTCAAGACGATGGGCTATTCGCTGCGCGTCAACCACAAGAAACGCGCCGGCGCCACACATCCGGATCGAGACCAGCAGTTCCAGCACATCTCCGACCTGCGTGAACGCTGCGACGCCGACAACATCCCCGTCATCTGCGTCGATACGAAGAAAAAGGAGCTCGTCGGCGCGTTCCGCAATTCCGGCGCGAAGTGGGACCGCAGCCCGGAACTCGTCAACGACCACGATTTTCGCTCCGATGCCGAGGGCCTCGCCATCCCCTACGGCATCTACGATCTCCGCGCCAACGCCGGCACCGTCTTCGTCGGCAGCACCGCCGACACCCCGGCATTCGCCGTCGACTGCATCGAGAAGTGGTGGCGCACCGAGGGCCGCCGGCGTTACCCCGAAGCCAAAACCCTCCAGATCCTCGCCGACGGCGGCGGCAGCAACAGTTGCACGGCGCGCGCCTGGAAGTTCAACCTGCAACATCGTCTCTGCAACCGACACGGCCTGCGGGTGACGGTGGCCCACTACCCGCCGGCCACGTCGAAATGGAACCCCATCGAGCACCGCCTGTTCTCCGAGATCAGCAAGAACTGGGCGGGCCGACCTCTCGATAGCTACGAGACCATCCTGAAATACCTGCGCACCACCCACACTTCCACCGGATTGCGTGTGCGCGCACACCTTGTGCGGAAAATCTACAAAACCGGCGTCAAGATCACCGACGTCCAAATGCGAGAACTGCGCATCACACCGGACAGCATCATGCCCAAGTGGAACTACACCATCGCACCCATGTAGCAAAAACGGAATCTATTTTTGCGCGGACCCCTAGCCTGGATTATTCATGAAGGTCGGGCATGAGGCCCCGACGGGCCATGCTCGGCCACGAAACGGGGTCTCGGACACGCGTCGGTGCGCGGGCCGCGACGCGTGGAACAGCCTTCACGGGTCTGGCGGTTGCGGACAGACGGATTCAGGACCGCCGAGGGCGAGCAACCGTCATCGAAGGCGTCGTTCGCGGGCCCGGCGGTTGCGGACAGGCGGGTTCAGGCAAGGCTCCGCCGTCGCGGGCGGTGCGGTTCGGGCTACGGGCTGCGCGGGTTTCGGACTACCCGGCGCGGGCGCCGAGGGCCAGCGCGATGCGCCGCCATGCGTTCAGATGCGGCGTCCCCCGGGGCAGATGCAGGACGATGCGGCGCACGGAGCCGACGACGTGCACGCCGAGCTTCAGCAGCCGGTTGCGCAGCCACGTCACCTGGGTGCGGGCACAGCCGGTTCGCGCCGCCCGCAGCCGCAGTTCCTGCATGAGCACGTAGGCGGCAGCCGTCAGCAACACGCGCAACTGGTTCGCCAGGAACCGGCAGCAGCTCGTGCGGTCGATCTGCAGACCGTCCAGCAACTCCTTGATCCGGTTCTCGACGTCGCCGCGGGCGCAGTAGACCTTTTCGTAGACGAAGCGCGGATTCTGCGGGAGATTCGTCACGACGAAGCGCGGATTGTCCCGCGGCTCGCGGCCCGGATGCCGGACCACTTCGGCCTTGATCACGACCCGGCGTTGGCGGTTCCACGTGCGGGCCGCGTAGCGGGTGTCGGTATAGACGTGCTCGGTTCGGCCGCTGGCCCCGCTCTGCGCGCGGGCCGCCGCCATGGCGGATTCGGCCTGCCGCACCAACACCGCGTTCCTGCCCATCGCCACCACGTAGTCGAGTCCCGGTTCCGCCTCCAGGAAATCGAAGACCTCCGGGGTCGCAAAGCCCCCGTCGAGCCGGACGAGAAACGACGTCCGCGGAAACGCCGCCCGCAGCATCGGCAGCAGCCGTCTCAGCAGGCCCAGGCTCCCGTCGGCCGCCACCGCATTGCCCGGCCGCAGCACCGCCGCGCACAGATACTGCTCCGTCTCGTCGTTGAAGGTCAGGAACGCGAGCAGCGGCAGATAACACCAGCCGCCGTAGTGTCCGTTGAAGAACGAAAGCTGTTGTGCGCCATGCGTCAGGTCGTCGGTCGGGTCCAGATCGATGGTGATGCGCCGCACCCGCCGCCCCAGCCGGCGCCGGTGCCGCTCGATGACGCTCGCCGCCAACTCCCGCGCCATGCGATAGAGCGCGCCGCGGCCCGGGCTGTTCTCGAACCGCGAGATCGTCGGTTGCGACGCCAGCGGCGCGCCGGCCACCGGGTCCCGTCCGAGCAGCAGCTTGTGAACGGGGTCGTCGGCCAGATCGTCGGCATCGTTGCCGTCGGGGTGGCCGCACGCGATGCCGAAGATCCGCTGCCCGACCAGTTCCGCGAGCGTGTGCCGAATCTTCTCCGGGTCGCGCCGGTCGGCGAGACAGCGGGCAAACGTCTTGACGAGGCCGTACACGCGCTCGGCCGCCTTGAGGAGAACGGCTCCGCCGTCGGAGCTGGCGTGCTCGCGGTCGAAGGTGGCGACGAGGGGCTTGTCGAACAGTTCCGGGAACAGGACAGTCTGTGGTATCGTGTCGGTCGTCACGCAGGGGCCTCCGTGGTGGTGAAAATGCCTGTTGCCACTGCGATTTTACCGCGCGGAGGCCCTTGTGTCTCTCCCGGATCGGCACCCCCGGTGAATAATCCAGGCTAGTCGGAACGGCTGCGCTGCCCACCATGCATGCTTCAATGAGGCCGCGGCCCGATGCCGCGGAAAACCGCGTCTGTCTGAGTGGTGGGGCCGTGACGATCTGCGGGCTTCAATGAGGCCGCGGCCCGATGCCGCGGAAAACCGTCCATCATCCGCACGATCCGACAGGCCATCGGGCGGCTTCAATGAGGCCGCGGCCCGATGCCGCGGAAAACCCCACGGCGTCCGACACGTCGGCGCCGGCGAGGTCCACGCTTCAATGAGGCCGCGGCCCGATGCCGCGGAAAACCGACGTATGTGGGCGGCGTCTACGCAATGGACCCGTCGCTTCAATGAGGCCGCGGCCCGATGCCGCGGAAAACCGGACAGGGTGTCGGCAATGCGATCTGTCGCGGCGGATGCTTCAATGAGGCCGCGGCCCGATGCCGCGGAAAACCGCACGCGAGGACGGCCGTGCGCCTGTGGATGCAGGGGCTTCAATGAGGCCGCGGCCCGATGCCGCGGAAAACCTGCTCACCACGCCGATCCGGTTCGCCCGCTTCCGCTTCAATGAGGCCGCGGCCCGATGCCGCGGAAAACCTCGACGCGAACGAGTCGGAGATCGCCCAGACCCAGACGCTTCAATGAGGCCGCGGCCCGATGCCGCGGAAAACCCCGTCGACTTCGACCTCCCGGCTCGTCGGCGGCCTGCTTCAATGAGGCCGCGGCCCGATGCCGCGGAAAACCATGTCCGACTTGCTTGACAAGCTTGGAATTGCGAGCGGGCTTCAATGAGGCCGCGGCCCGATGCCGCGGAAAACCGAACAAGATCAACGCCACCGGGAGCCAGATCTACAACACGCTTCAATGAGGCCGCGGCCCGATGCCGCGGAAAACCGCGGGCGGCAGCGGCGTCCCTGTGGCAGAGGCGTGGCTTCAATGAGGCCGCGGCCCGATGCCGCGGAAAACCGCCAGCGCCCGGTCCTGCGCGGCGGCCCCCTGGACGCTTCAATGAGGCCGCGGCCCGATGCCGCGGAAAACCCTGATCCTGCTGGCCGCTCTGCTCGTCTGCGCCTGGGCTTCAATGAGGCCGCGGCCCGATGCCGCGGAAAACCACTTCCTGCAACGGCTCGCCCCCGACGGTCGGCCGATGGCTTCAATGAGGCCGCGGCCCGATGCCGCGGAAAACCCCAGTTTGCTAATGTTAACACTGAAATAAAAATTGAGCTTCAATGAGGCCGCGGCCCGATGCCGCGGAAAACCCCGGATCGCCACGTCGGTCTGCAGTCCCATTCCCCGATGCTTCAATGAGGCCGCGGCCCGATGCCGCGGAAAACCACGCCGACACTGAGGCTCGGTAGCCGCACCCTGACGCGCTTCAATGAGGCCGCGGCCCGATGCCGCGGAAAACCAGATGCGTCTACGTGGCAACTGGATCAGGCCATCCGCTTCAATGAGGCCGCGGCCCGATGCCGCGGAAAACCCAGATCCCCCGCCGGCGGGACGGAGGGGCAGATCGTCCGGCTTCAATGAGGCCGCGGCCCGATGCCGCGGAAAACCGGCGCGGGCCCGGGCGGCTCCGCGCTGCCGATCCCGCCGCGCTTCAATGAGGCCGCGGCCCGATGCCGCGGAAAACCGGCGACCGACAGCGCCGCCGTCCGCGCCGCGCTGCCGCTTCAATGAGGCCGCGGCCCGATGCCGCGGAAAACCGGCGGCGGTCGGAGAACCCGAACCCGAACCCACCGCCGCTTCAATGAGGCCGCGGCCCGATGCCGCGGAAAACCCTGAGAGGAGCGCGGCGGCGCGGAAGGCGCAGGCTGCGCTTCAATGAGGCCGCGGCCCGATGCCGCGGAAAACCGCGCGCAGTGCGGGAGACGTCCGTCTACCTGCCGCCCATCGCTTCAATGAGGCCGCGGCCCGATGCCGCGGAAAACCGCGGGGTTGAAGTACAGCGTGTTCGTGCTATCCGTGCTTCAATGAGGCCGCGGCCCGATGCCGCGGAAAACCCGCTATCGGCTGATACGCCCCGGACGGCGCAATGGACTCGCTTCAATGAGGCCGCGGCCCGATGCCGCGGAAAACCGGGGCGAAATAGACTACGGCGACGCGCTCGCCGGTCTGCTTCAATGAGGCCGCGGCCCGATGCCGCGGAAAACCGCCCATCGCGGCCATCACGGATCCGGTGGTGTTCACGCTTCAATGAGGCCGCGGCCCGATGCCGCGGAAAACCCTGCCGATGGTGTGCGCATGAGCGTCGTCCGTATGTTCGCTTCAATGAGGCCGCGGCCCGATGCCGCGGAAAACCGCTCACAGACAAACTCGGTTCCAACCCGGAACCGAAACCGCTTCAATGAGGCCGCGGCCCGATGCCGCGGAAAACCGTAAATAACACCATCAGGTAATGAATATCAAGTATAATGCTTCAATGAGGCCGCGGCCCGATGCCGCGGAAAACCGTGATGCACCCCGCATTGTCGCAGCAATAGCGCAAACGCTTCAATGAGGCCGCGGCCCGATGCCGCGGAAAACCGCGAGGCGGAGTCCGCCGGCCACCGGCCGCCGGACTCGCTTCAATGAGGCCGCGGCCCGATGCCGCGGAAAACCGAAGACAAGCCGCCCTTCATCATCTCCTTCACCGGGCTTCAATGAGGCCGCGGCCCGATGCCGCGGAAAACCACGATGCAGCTTCCGCCTACCTTACCGCGGCCCGGCTGCTTCAATGAGGCCGCGGCCCGATGCCGCGGAAAACCTGGTAGGTCAAAGTCAGTTCTATGACCCAAGGAGGTGCTTCAATGAGGCCGCGGCCCGATGCCGCGGAAAACCATACAGAGGCAGGCGGCAGGAGGGGCAGCGAATTATGCTTCAATGAGGCCGCGGCCCGATGCCGCGGAAAACCCCGCGTCAGGCCGTCGCTAGTGAACGGCTCGCCCTCGCTTCAATGAGGCCGCGGCCCGATGCCGCGGAAAACCGACCGCGGCGGCGGCGGCGGCGGCGGGAGCGACGGCGCTTCAATGAGGCCGCGGCCCGATGCCGCGGAAAACCGATTGGCAAACATGCCAGACAGAATAGGCATAACGGCGCTTCAATGAGGCCGCGGCCCGATGCCGCGGAAAACCGTGGGCACCTACTGCTCCTTTTGCTTCTCCGCCGCGGCGCTTCAATGAGGCCGCGGCCCGATGCCGCGGAAAACCCGACGTAGCTACAATAAGGCCGGCCCGCCATCAACACGCTTCAATGAGGCCGCGGCCCGATGCCGCGGAAAACCCTGCTCGCGGGCGCTGATGCCGGCGGCGGCCGGCGGCTTCAATGAGGCCGCGGCCCGATGCCGCGGAAAACCGCAGCCCTGGGGCTTCTTGAGCCCGAACGGCACCTAGCTTCAATGAGGCCGCGGCCCGATGCCGCGGAAAACCTGCATATCGCTCGCGCCAAAGAACATTTTTTGTGTCTGCCGCTTCAATGAGGCCGCGGCCCGATGCCGCGGAAAACCGGCGGACGCGGAGCGGGCCATCGCGCAAGCCAACCCGCCGCTTCAATGAGGCCGCGGCCCGATGCCGCGGAAAACCGGGAGCTTGCCGAGCAGACGGCTCTGCTCAAGAGCGCTTCAATGAGGCCGCGGCCCGATGCCGCGGAAAACCCGCTCGTCGGCGTCTCGGCGCGGCGCCGCGACGCCGCTTCAATGAGGCCGCGGCCCGATGCCGCGGAAAACCACGGCATGTGCGGCTGCTGAGGAGGTTGCGATGACTGCTTCAATGAGGCCGCGGCCCGATGCCGCGGAAAACCCCCGCGACTGCTCGGTGAGCAGCTTCGTCCACGTCGTCATGCTTCAATGAGGCCGCGGCCCGATGCCGCGGAAAACCACCCCAGTAGGCGGTCGCGGCCTCGACGTGGCCGGGACCGCTTCAATGAGGCCGCGGCCCGATGCCGCGGAAAACCGGCGAGGAGGTCTGCGAGGTGGACGTGCTGGGTATGCTTCAATGAGGCCGCGGCCCGATGCCGCGGAAAACCTATACCGCCAGGGACTCGAATGGACCCTCGATGCCGTGCTTCAATGAGGCCGCGGCCCGATGCCGCGGAAAACCCGACATGAAATGGAAGTCATGTGGCAATAGCCGCGGCTTCAATGAGGCCGCGGCCCGATGCCGCGGAAAACCGACCAGGCCGCGGCGGCGCTACTGGACCGGATCGCGCGGCTTCAATGAGGCCGCGGCCCGATGCCGCGGAAAACCGCTGATCTGCTCGTCCACCCATCGCACCTGGGCCGAGCTTCAATGAGGCCGCGGCCCGATGCCGCGGAAAACCCTGACCGCCGCGGCGGTCAGCCGCCCAAAAACCTCCGCTTCAATGAGGCCGCGGCCCGATGCCGCGGAAAACCCGGCTATCATTTCAAGGGGGGTTTCAACCCGGAGGTGAGCTTCAATGAGGCCGCGGCCCGATGCCGCGGAAAACCTCGCGGACGGCCGCCTGAGCATCGGGGCGGACCTCCCGCTTCAATGAGGCCGCGGCCCGATGCCGCGGAAAACCGGCGCAGGCGTGCGTAGAGAGAGCCATCGCCCGACGCGCTTCAATGAGGCCGCGGCCCGATGCCGCGGAAAACCGGACGCTGGTCTGGCGCGGGAGCTTGAATTACTCGTCGCTTCAATGAGGCCGCGGCCCGATGCCGCGGAAAACCCCTGTGGGGGCCGCGTGACGGGAGCGCCGCCCTGAAGCTTCAATGAGGCCGCGGCCCGATGCCGCGGAAAACCCACCGGCGCATCCTGATCTCCTGCCCTACCGGGGGCGGGCTTCAATGAGGCCGCGGCCCGATGCCGCGGAAAACCCGGGTCTCGAGGTTCGGTTCGGCGTGTTTCGGCGGACGCTTCAATGAGGCCGCGGCCCGATGCCGCGGAAAACCTGCGGCTGGCAGGATCGGGTGCGTCGGAATGAGCGACTCGCTTCAATGAGGCCGCGGCCCGATGCCGCGGAAAACCTCATCCGATCTGGATGGCAGGATCGGATGCGTAGGGATGCTTCAATGAGGCCGCGGCCCGATGCCGCGGAAAACCGCCGTCATGGGACAGATCATCGCGAACATCGAGGCCGTGCTTCAATGAGGCCGCGGCCCGATGCCGCGGAAAACCGCCGTCCAGACTCGCTCAGGGTGCAGCCGCCGCGGAGGCTTCAATGAGGCCGCGGCCCGATGCCGCGGAAAACCGTCCGTCCTGGTGACCGCCGACCTGGCGGACGGATCGCTTCAATGAGGCCGCGGCCCGATGCCGCGGAAAACCCCCTGCGCCGGGATTTGGTGATCCCGGCGATCGTGCTGCTTCAATGAGGCCGCGGCCCGATGCCGCGGAAAACCGCGGCCAGCGCCGGTGCCTGCGCGTGGGGCGGCGGCGCGGGCTTCAATGAGGCCGCGGCCCGATGCCGCGGAAAACCTGGCGGGCGCTGATCGCGGTCATCCACGTCCGCGCGCTTCAATGAGGCCGCGGCCCGATGCCGCGGAAAACCGCGGCCGGCGCCCGACGCACTTCCGCTTGGTCGACGTCGCTTCAATGAGGCCGCGGCCCGATGCCGCGGAAAACCGTGATACCGCGCAGCAAGGGCGGCGGCGATCATCTTGCTTCAATGAGGCCGCGGCCCGATGCCGCGGAAAACCGTCCCCACGGCCGGATACCCGGCCGGGGGCGCCGTTGCTTCAATGAGGCCGCGGCCCGATGCCGCGGAAAACCACTGGGTCGGCGCGGAGGGCCTGGGGCGCTGCCAACTGCTTCAATGAGGCCGCGGCCCGATGCCGCGGAAAACCTCGTGCTGGCGGGCGCCGGCGCGCCGGCTGGCGGCGGGCTTCAATGAGGCCGCGGCCCGATGCCGCGGAAAACCGCGCGGGCGCTGGCCGGTTCGGCTCCCGGCGTCGAGGCTTCAATGAGGCCGCGGCCCGATGCCGCGGAAAACCCCCCCGCGCCCGTATCTCGGATGGGGTGCCGAGGAGCTTCAATGAGGCCGCGGCCCGATGCCGCGGAAAACCACTGCGACGCCCCCTGCGCCGGAGACGGCGCGGTCGCTTCAATGAGGCCGCGGCCCGATGCCGCGGAAAACCCGGGTATACGGCCTGCCGCTGACACAGGCCGAGCAAGCTTCAATGAGGCCGCGGCCCGATGCCGCGGAAAACCCGCTACGCGCAGGGAGTCGCGGAGGCCGTGGCGAGCGGGCTTCAATGAGGCTGTCAGGCGACAGTGAAAACTGACCCCCTGGCGACATCGAAAACTGACCCCCTTGTCCAGGGAGGAGTCAGCAGATGAAGGGATGCGAGGATGTCGGCTCGTGGACGGGGAGGCCACGGGCACAGACGATGATGAAATCAGATGAGGTGGAGGCGATGCTGCGTCTGCACGCGCTCGGTTGGGGACTCAGGCGCATAGCGCGGGAGTTCGGGTGCAGCCGGAACACGGTGAGACGCTACGTGGCGGCCGACGGCTGGACGGCGTACCGCCGCCGGGCCGGTGGCGGCGGCCGGCTCGAGACGCAGGAGGCGTGGCTGAAGGAGCGCTTCTTCCGGCACCGGGGCAACGCCGAGGTGGTACGCCAGGACCTGCTGCGGGAGCAGTCGGTGGAGGTGAGCCTGCGCACGGTGGAGCGCGCGGTGGCGCCGTTGCGTCGGCTGCTGACGGCGGAGGCGAAGGCGACGGTGCGTTTCGAGACGCCGCCGGGCCGTCAACTGCAGATCGACTTCGGGCAGCTCCGGGTGCCGATCGCCGCCGAGCGGGAGCGGGTGTACCTGTTCGTGGCGACGTTGGGGTATTCGCGGCGCTGCCACGTGGCGGCGTTCCGTCACGAGCGGCAGTCGTCGTGGTTCCGGGGTCTGGAAGGGGCGTTCGGTCACTTCGGCGGCGTGCCCCGGGAGGTGCTGATCGACAACCCGCGTCCGCTGGTGGTCAGCCACGACGCGGTGACGCGCGCGGTCGAGTTCAACGACCGGTTCCTGGCGTTCGCGGCCTACTGGGGATTCCGTCCGCGCGCCTGTGCTCCGTATCGGGCGCGGACCAAGGGGAAGGACGAGCGGGGTGTCGGCTACGTCAAGGGGAACGCGATCGCGGGCCATCGCTTCGAGAGTTGGGCGGCGCTGGAGGCGCATCTGGGATGGTGGCAGCGGGAGATTGCGGACCGGCGGCGCCACGGCACGACGGGGGAGGTCCCTCTCGACCGCTTCGTCCGGGAAGCGGAGAGCCTGCGCCCCTGCGCGGGCCGGCCGCCGTTCGGCCAGTTGCGGGATCTGGTTCGGACGGTCCATGCCGACTGCGCGGTGGTGGTCGACACCAACGCCTACTCGGTGCCGTGGCGGCTGATCGGCGAGCGCGTGCGGGTGGTGGTCAGCGGCGGGCGGGTGCGTGTGCACCACGGGCCGGACGTCGTCGCCGAGCACGTCGAGCATCCGGGCCGGCACGCGCGGGTCCTCGACCGCGCGCACCTGGTCGGCGTCAACGGAGGCCCCCGCCCGTCTGAGACCGCGGCGGTCCGGCCGCGGCCGGCGTTGCTGCGTCCGCTCGACGAGTATGCGGCGGTCGCCGGGGGGAGTTTCTGAGATGGCCGGTGTGGACCAGGACACGCTGGCCGGCTGGCTGACCCGGCTGCGGCTGACGGCGATCCGCGACCAGCTCGACAACCTGCTCGACGAGGCAGCGGAGCGGAAGCTGACGTTGCGCGAGGCGCTGGCCCTGTTCGTCGAACGGGAGGTCGCCCGCAAGGACGAACGGCGCATCGGGATGGCGTTCCAGATCGCGCACTTCCCGGCCGTGCGCGAACTCGCGGACTTCGACTTCCCGGCGCAGCGGAGCGTCGACGAGCGCCAGATCCGGGAGTTGGCGGCGTCGCGGTGGGTGGCGCATGGCGACGCGCTGCTGCTGCTCGGTCCGCCCGGGGTCGGCAAGACGCATCTGGCGATTGCGCTCGGGCGCGAGGCGATCCGGCAGCGCTACTCGGTGCTGTTCACGACGGCCCAGGCGCTGATGGCGGCGCTGGTCAAGGCGCACAGCGCGGGCAGGCTGGAAGACCGACTGGTCTTCTACGCCAAGCCGAAGCTGCTCATCGTCGACGAACTCGGCTACCTGCCGTTCGAGGCGCACGCCGCGCACCTGTTCTTCCAGCTCGTCGCGAGGCGCTACGAGCGCGGAAGCCTCCTGATCACGTCGAACCGGCCGGTGAGCGAATGGGGCGAGGTGTTCGGCGACGCGGTGGTCGCCACCGCGATCCTCGACCGGCTGCTGCACCACAGTCACGTCCTGACGATCACCGGCGAGAGCTACCGGCTGCGGGAGAAGCGTCGAGCGGGCGCCCTGAAGATCCCGGTATCGGAGCCTGCCGCGTCGGGGGACCCGCTCGCGGGCATCGACAGGACCACGCGGCCGACACCGCGGCGGGCACGGGCGCGGACCCTGTGACCACACGGCCGACACCGCGGCGGGCACGGACGCGGACCCTCGCGCCAGGCGACTCGTGCGAGGGTCGCGTCCACTCCGGGAGTCGTGTGGATCCTGCCACCGGCGTGGAAAACGCGCGCGGGCGCTTCGAAAGGAGTGCCGCATCGAGAAGCGCGTTTCCCACCCCGGTTTGGACGGCGCAAGCGCCGCCCACAGGCTCCACACGAATTCATCGTTGTCGATCTGTATACATACGCCGTTTCTTCGGGGGGTCAGTTTTCGATGTCGCCAGGGGGTCAGTTTTGGATGTCGCTTGACAAGGCCGCGGCCCGATGCCGCGGAAAACCGCATCCCGGAGCGCGGCCCGCGTTTCGGCCAGTCTCAGCTTCAATGAGGCCGCGGCCCGATGCCGCGGAAAACCTCGGCGGCCGTGGCGGTCTGGCCGGCGACGGGCCGGCTCGCTTCAATGAGGCCGCGGCCCGATGCCGCGGAAAACCTCTTCGGCGCCGCTCTATTACGAGTGGCGCCGTCTGCTTCAATGAGGCCGCGGCCCGATGCCGCGGAAAACCCGCCAGGCGCTCGATGCGAGCGAATCTCGGACGACCGAGCTTCAATGAGGCCGCGGCCCGATGCCGCGGAAAACCGTCAGCGCATCGAAGTTCGGTATGTGCTCCGTGACGTCGCTTCAATGAGGCCGCGGCCCGATGCCGCGGAAAACCGCCCGTCGCGATCAGGGAGACGTAAGGGTGGCGCGAAAGCTTCAATGAGGCCGCGGCCCGATGCCGCGGAAAACCGTGCGCCGGGAGGATTTGGTCAAGCTGGCCGGCATGGCTTCAATGAGGCCGCGGCCCGATGCCGCGGAAAACCGCGCGGATCGGCCCGCCGGGGTGAGCGCGCGATCCAGCTTCAATGAGGCCGCGGCCCGATGCCGCGGAAAACCTGCACCACGAGCCAATCCTCGCCGGGCAGGTTCGTCTGGCGGCTTCAATGAGGCCGCGGCCCGATGCCGCGGAAAACCGGCGGCAAAGCGCGCCATGGCCCAGTCATGTACCTTGGGCTTCAATGAGGCCGCGGCCCGATGCCGCGGAAAACCGGCAAGGTGGCTGCGACGATGCAGCAGATCATGGCGCTTCAATGAGGCCGCGGCCCGATGCCGCGGAAAACCGTGATCGCCGCTATCGGCTGATACGCGCCCGACGGCGGCTTCAATGAGGCCGCGGCCCGATGCCGCGGAAAACCGATGGGCCGGTGGTGGCGGTGGAGATCGAAGAAGACGCTTCAATGAGGCCGCGGCCCGATGCCGCGGAAAACCGCGCGGGCGCTGGCCGGTTCGGCTCCCGGCGTCGAGGCTTCAATGAGGCCGCGGCCCGATGCCGCGGAAAACCGCGGGCGAGGTCTTCGACCTGGATGCCGGCGGCGGGCTTCAATGAGGCCGCGGCCCGATGCCGCGGAAAACCTCACCTCCGCCGTGGGGTCCATCGGCCGACAGACGGACCGCTTCAATGAGGCCGCGGCCCGATGCCGCGGAAAACCGTGGGCGACGCAGGTGATGATCCTGCCGGCGTGGGTGGCTTCAATGAGGCCGCGGCCCGATGCCGCGGAAAACCTTACAACGGCTGCTTGCTCTCAGCGGCAGCCGTTGGCTTCAATGAGGCCGCGGCCCGATGCCGCGGAAAACCCCGGCGGTGACGCCCATCCGATCGGACGTCGACCTCGTGCTTCAATGAGGCCGCGGCCCGATGCCGCGGAAAACCCCATTTCGACCGTGAGCGCGCTGACGCTGCTCCGGGATGCTTCAATGAGGCCGCGGCCCGATGCCGCGGAAAACCCGGCGCGGGCTGGCGGTCGTAGGCGAACTCCGGCACCACGTCCTGGCTTCAATGAGGCCGCGGCCCGATGCCGCGGAAAACCCATGATCTGCACGGAGGACGGCTACATCGCGCTGGCGGCTTCAATGAGGCCGCGGCCCGATGCCGCGGAAAACCGACCGGCCTGGAGCCGATGCTGCGGCTGGTGTCGCGCGCTGCTTCAATGAGGCCGCGGCCCGATGCCGCGGAAAACCATACAACGGTAGCAATGGCCAGTAAGAAGGTAGTAAGCTTCAATGAGGCCGCGGCCCGATGCCGCGGAAAACCCGCCGGGGAGGCCGGCGAGCGCGGCGAACCCGGCGCCGCTTCAATGAGGCCGCGGCCCGATGCCGCGGAAAACCCGGGCTGCTGTGGGCGTCCGGGAGCAAGCGCCATCTGCTTCAATGAGGCCGCGGCCCGATGCCGCGGAAAACCCGGGTGTACGGGCTGCCCCTGACGCAGGCGGAGCAGGCTTCAATGAGGCCGCGGCCCGATGCCGCGGAAAACCGCCCCGCCGCGGACCCCGCGTCGGAGCACAGCTGGCGCTTCAATGAGGCCGCGGCCCGATGCCGCGGAAAACCATGAAGTCAGCAGCACAGGCGGCGGCCAACTGGAAGGCTTCAATGAGGCCGCGGCCCGATGCCGCGGAAAACCCGCGCACGCCGATCCCGCTCTCAGTCAGGATGCGGGCGCTTCAATGAGGCCGCGGCCCGATGCCGCGGAAAACCGCACCACCAGGTAGCGCGTCGGGCCGGACCTGTCCGAGCTTCAATGAGGCCGCGGCCCGATGCCGCGGAAAACCGGGCGCCGGTCCGGAACACCGCCGCCCGCCCGCCGACGCTTCAATGAGGCCGCGGCCCGATGCCGCGGAAAACCCATGCTTCGGCTGTAGAGCAGTTCGGCGAAACCGCGCTTCAATGAGGCCGCGGCCCGATGCCGCGGAAAACCTAGCCTGGATTATTCACCGGGGGTGCCGATCCGGGAGAGACACAAGGGCCTCCGCGCGGTAAAATCGCAGTGGCAACAGCCATTTTCACCACCACGGAGGCCCCTGCGTGACGACCGACACGATACCACAGACTGTCCTGTTCCCGGAACTGTTCGACAAGCCCCTCGTCGCCACCTTCGACCGCGAGCACGCCAGCTCCGACGGCGGCGCCGTTCTCCTCAAGGCGGCCGAGCGCGTGTACGGCCTCGTCAAGACGTTTGCCCGCTGTCTCGCCGACCGGCGCGACCCGGAGAAGATTCGGCACACGCTCGCGGAACTGGTCGGGCAGCGGATCTTCGGCATCGCGTGCGGTCACCCCGACGGCAACGATGCCGACGACCTGGCCGACGACCCCGTTCACAAGCTGCTGCTCGGACGGGACCCGGTGGCCGGCGCGCCGCTGGCGTCGCAACCGACGATCTCGCGGTTCGAGAACAGCCCGGGCCGCGGCGCGCTCTATCGCATGGCGCGGGAGTTGGCCGCGAGCGTCATCGAGCGACACCGGCGCCGGCTGGGGCGGCGGGTGCGGCGCATCACCATCGATCTGGACCCGACCGACGACCTGACGCATGGCGCACAACAGCTTTCGTTCTTCAACGGACACTACGGCGGCTGGTGTTATCTGCCGCTGCTCGCGTTCCTGACCTTCAACGACGAGACGGAGCAGTATCTGTGCGCGGCGGTGCTGCGGCCGGGCAATGCGGTGGCGGCCGACGGGAGCCTGGGCCTGCTGAGACGGCTGCTGCCGATGCTGCGGGCGGCGTTTCCGCGGACGTCGTTTCTCGTCCGGCTCGACGGGGGCTTTGCGACCCCGGAGGTCTTCGATTTCCTGGAGGCGGAACCGGGACTCGACTACGTGGTGGCGATGGGCAGGAACGCGGTGTTGGTGCGGCAGGCCGAATCCGCCATGGCGGCGGCCCGCGCGCAGAGCGGGGCCAGCGGCCGGACCGAGCACGTCTATACCGACACCCGCTACGCGGCCCGCACGTGGAAGCGCGAACGCCGGGTCGTGATCAAGGCCGAAGTGGTCCGGCATCCGGGCCGCGAGCCGCGGGACAATCCGCGCTTCGTCGTGACGAATCTCCCGCAGAATCCGCGCTTCGTCTACGAGAAGGTCTACTGCGCCCGCGGCGACGTCGAGAACCGGATCAAGGAGTTGCTGGACGGTCTGCAGATCGACCGCACGAGCTGCTGCCGGTTCCTGGCGAACCAGTTGCGCGTGTTGCTGACGGCTGCCGCCTACGTGCTCATGCAGGAACTGCGGCTGCGGGCGGCGCGAACCGGCTGTGCCCGCACCCAGGTGACGTGGCTGCGCAACCGGCTGCTGAAGCTCGGCGTGCACGTCGTCGGCTCCGTGCGCCGCATCGTCCTGCATCTGCCCCGGGGGACGCCGCATCTGAACGCATGGCGGCGCATCGCGCTGGCCCTCGGCGCCCGCGCCGGGTAGTCCGAAACCCGCGCAGCCCGTAGCCCGAACCGCACCGCCCGCGACGGCGGAGCCTTGCCTGAACCCGCCTGTCCGCAACCGCCGGGCCCGCGAACGACGCCTTCGATGACGGTTGCTCGCCCTCGGCGGTCCTGAATCCGTCTGTCCGCAACCGCCAGACCCGTGAAGGCTGTTCCACGCGTCGCGGCCCGCGCACCGACGCGTGTCCGAGACCCCGTTTCGTGGCCGAGCATGGCCCGTCGGGGCCTCATGCCCGACCTTCATGAATAATCCAGGCTAGGACCTGTTTTTTTGTCAGGACCGAAAGCAAATCCGCTTCAATGAGGCCGCGGCCCGATGCCGCGGAAAACCGATCGCATTGACGCCCTCGCGCGGCCCGCGACGATGCTTCAATGAGGCCGCGGCCCGATGCCGCGGAAAACCACGCGCGAACATGTGATACCTCCGCTCCAGCCCGTGCTTCAATGAGGCCGCGGCCCGATGCCGCGGAAAACCCGCCGCAAAGAATATAGCCGAATGGCTATATGGCTGTGCTTCAATGAGGCCGCGGCCCGATGCCGCGGAAAACCCCTGTGCAGGCCTTCCTCGACGGCCTGGCCGCGGGCCTGCTTCAATGAGGCCGCGGCCCGATGCCGCGGAAAACCCGAGAAGGGCTGGACGGATGCCGGCAGCGACCCAACGCTTCAATGAGGCCGCGGCCCGATGCCGCGGAAAACCGACATACTCGGCGGCACTGACTTCCCGTCCGCGCGGCTTCAATGAGGCCGCGGCCCGATGCCGCGGAAAACCTTGTCAAGCAGCGGTCACGTGGCATGATTGCCAGCCATGCTTCAATGAGGCCGCGGCCCGATGCCGCGGAAAACCCGTCCCGCCGCCGACGGCGACGAAGGTGACGCCGGCGCTTCAATGAGGCCGCGGCCCGATGCCGCGGAAAACCTTCGACGTCGTTGACGGTGACGTGTGACTCACGCGCGCTTCAATGAGGCCGCGGCCCGATGCCGCGGAAAACCCTGTACCGACAGGGTCTCGAATGGACCCTCGGAGCCATGCTTCAATGAGGCCGCGGCCCGATGCCGCGGAAAACCGCGGGGAGATCTCTGGCCAGCTGTATCGCCGCGGCCTCGCTTCAATGAGGCCGCGGCCCGATGCCGCGGAAAACCGGCTGCTCGGCATGCTGGAGGTGCGGTTCGGCGCCGTGCTTCAATGAGGCCGCGGCCCGATGCCGCGGAAAACCGCAGTATAAGTTATCGTCATACGGGAGGCAAAAGATGCTTCAATGAGGCCGCGGCCCGATGCCGCGGAAAACCGGACATACGCATGCTGCGGCTCAGCGTCGACGCGCTGCTTCAATGAGGCCGCGGCCCGATGCCGCGGAAAACCGGAGCCGCGGATGGCCGTGCTTACGGACATGGCGTTGCTTCAATGAGGCCGCGGCCCGATGCCGCGGAAAACCGCGTCTCGTTGTCGGACTGGAAGAGGCTGACCCTGGAGCTTCAATGAGGCCGCGGCCCGATGCCGCGGAAAACCGCAGTATAAGTGATCTTCATACGGGAGGCGAGCGATGCTTCAATGAGGCCGCGGCCCGATGCCGCGGAAAACCGTCGCCGCGGCCGGCATGCCCCTCGACACGATAGCGGCTTCAATGAGGCCGCGGCCCGATGCCGCGGAAAACCCGGCGGTGAGCGAGCCGCGATCGGACGTCGACCTCGTGCTTCAATGAGGCCGCGGCCCGATGCCGCGGAAAACCCTGCAGTGGGACGACACCGAGCTGCGGGCGCACGTGCTTCAATGAGGCCGCGGCCCGATGCCGCGGAAAACCACGGAGTTCCGCGTCCGGCGCAGCTCCCAGATCGCGCTTCAATGAGGCCGCGGCCCGATGCCGCGGAAAACCGGAGGGTTGGACGGAGGGTAGACACCATGCGGATGCAGCTTCAATGAGGCCGCGGCCCGATGCCGCGGAAAACCCATGTTCTCTGGCGCCCTCAGATCGTCGTCCTGCGTGCTTCAATGAGGCCGCGGCCCGATGCCGCGGAAAACCCCGCTTTCGCGGTTTTTTCTCTGGCATCAGCCTCCTCCGCTTCAATGAGGCCGCGGCCCGATGCCGCGGAAAACCCCTGGCGCGCCTGCGCGCGATGGGCGATGCGGCGCGGCTTCAATGAGGCCGCGGCCCGATGCCGCGGAAAACCCCCCGCGGACGTCTGGTCGGACGCTCTGGCCTGGATCTGCTTCAATGAGGCCGCGGCCCGATGCCGCGGAAAACCGTCCCACGTCCGCCCGCCGTCGCCCGAGATCTGCGCGTGGCTTCAATGAGGCCGCGGCCCGATGCCGCGGAAAACCCCGGATCGTGGACCACACGCGGTAGAGAAAGTCGGTGGGCTTCAATGAGGCCGCGGCCCGATGCCGCGGAAAACCGCAAACCGTGAACGAGATCGACGTACGTCGGTTGTAGTGCTTCAATGAGGCCGCGGCCCGATGCCGCGGAAAACCCCACTGCTTGGAGTACGCCTCCCGCGAGATCCCGTCGCTTCAATGAGGCCGCGGCCCGATGCCGCGGAAAACCCGCCGCCCGCATCGCCGCCGTCCGCGCCGCGGCCGGCGGCTTCAATGAGGCCGCGGCCCGATGCCGCGGAAAACCATGACGTGTCAAGCGTAATCCCGGATATGCCGATCGCGGCTTCAATGAGGCCGCGGCCCGATGCCGCGGAAAACCTTTCGTCGACGCGCTGTCCTACTATGGCGGCGTGGCGCTTCAATGAGGCCGCGGCCCGATGCCGCGGAAAACCACGTGCGACGGCCGGCCGCGGTCCCGGCGCCGTGGTCGCTTCAATGAGGCCGCGGCCCGATGCCGCGGAAAACCACGTCGCGCCGCGCCATCACCATCAGAGGGGGCGGTGCTTCAATGAGGCCGCGGCCCGATGCCGCGGAAAACCGCCGACATAGCGGCCGGCCTGACGCTGTTGCAGGTGCTTCAATGAGGCCGCGGCCCGATGCCGCGGAAAACCTTGCTCCTTCGAAACGGTCCACTGATCAGCGACCGGCTTCAATGAGGCCGCGGCCCGATGCCGCGGAAAACCCTGCCACGTGGCTGCAGGTGGCGAACGGCATCAACCTGCTTCAATGAGGCCGCGGCCCGATGCCGCGGAAAACCGGACGCGGGCCTGCCCAGGGTGGGCAGGTTGGCTGCGCTTCAATGAGGCCGCGGCCCGATGCCGCGGAAAACCGTCGCCGCCCGGGGAGTTCAAGCGCACGGTGACTCCGCTTCAATGAGGCCGCGGCCCGATGCCGCGGAAAACCCGGAAGGACGACCCCGGGCCGACCACGCACTTCGCGGCTTCAATGAGGCCGCGGCCCGATGCCGCGGAAAACCGCGGGCCGGTGACGAGAGCGGGCTAGCCTGGATTATTCACCGGGGGTGCCGATCCGGGAGAGACACAAGGGCCTCCGCGCGGTAAAATCGCAGTGGCAACAGCCATTTTCACCACCACGGAGGCCCCTGCGTGACGACCGACACGATACCACAGACTGTCCTGTTCCCGGAACTGTTCGACAAGCCCCTCGTCGCCACCTTCGACCGCGAGCACGCCAGCTCCGACGGCGGCGCCGTTCTCCTCAAGGCGGCCGAGCGCGTGTACGGCCTCGTCAAGACGTTTGCCCGCTGTCTCGCCGACCGGCGCGACCCGGAGAAGATTCGGCACACGCTCGCGGAACTGGTCGGGCAGCGGATCTTCGGCATCGCGTGCGGTCACCCCGACGGCAACGATGCCGACGACCTGGCCGACGACCCCGTTCACAAGCTGCTGCTCGGACGGGACCCGGTGGCCGGCGCGCCGCTGGCGTCGCAACCGACGATCTCGCGGTTCGAGAACAGCCCGGGCCGCGGCGCGCTCTATCGCATGGCGCGGGAGTTGGCCGCGAGCGTCATCGAGCGACACCGGCGCCGGCTGGGGCGGCGGGTGCGGCGCATCACCATCGATCTGGACCCGACCGACGACCTGACGCATGGCGCACAACAGCTTTCGTTCTTCAACGGACACTACGGCGGCTGGTGTTATCTGCCGCTGCTCGCGTTCCTGACCTTCAACGACGAGACGGAGCAGTATCTGTGCGCGGCGGTGCTGCGGCCGGGCAATGCGGTGGCGGCCGACGGGAGCCTGGGCCTGCTGAGACGGCTGCTGCCGATGCTGCGGGCGGCGTTTCCGCGGACGTCGTTTCTCGTCCGGCTCGACGGGGGCTTTGCGACCCCGGAGGTCTTCGATTTCCTGGAGGCGGAACCGGGACTCGACTACGTGGTGGCGATGGGCAGGAACGCGGTGTTGGTGCGGCAGGCCGAATCCGCCATGGCGGCGGCCCGCGCGCAGAGCGGGGCCAGCGGCCGGACCGAGCACGTCTATACCGACACCCGCTACGCGGCCCGCACGTGGAAGCGCGAACGCCGGGTCGTGATCAAGGCCGAAGTGGTCCGGCATCCGGGCCGCGAGCCGCGGGACAATCCGCGCTTCGTCGTGACGAATCTCCCGCAGAATCCGCGCTTCGTCTACGAGAAGGTCTACTGCGCCCGCGGCGACGTCGAGAACCGGATCAAGGAGTTGCTGGACGGTCTGCAGATCGACCGCACGAGCTGCTGCCGGTTCCTGGCGAACCAGTTGCGCGTGTTGCTGACGGCTGCCGCCTACGTGCTCATGCAGGAACTGCGGCTGCGGGCGGCGCGAACCGGCTGTGCCCGCACCCAGGTGACGTGGCTGCGCAACCGGCTGCTGAAGCTCGGCGTGCACGTCGTCGGCTCCGTGCGCCGCATCGTCCTGCATCTGCCCCGGGGGACGCCGCATCTGAACGCATGGCGGCGCATCGCGCTGGCCCTCGGCGCCCGCGCCGGGTAGTCCGAAACCCGCGCAGCCCGTAGCCCGAACCGCACCGCCCGCGACGGCGGAGCCTTGCCTGAACCCGCCTGTCCGCAACCGCCGGGCCCGCGAACGACGCCTTCGATGACGGTTGCTCGCCCTCGGCGGTCCTGAATCCGTCTGTCCGCAACCGCCAGACCCGTGAAGGCTGTTCCACGCGTCGCGGCCCGCGCACCGACGCGTGTCCGAGACCCCGTTTCGTGGCCGAGCATGGCCCGTCGGGGCCTCATGCCCGACCTTCATGAATAATCCAGGCTAGAGGGGGCAACCAGCTTCAATGAGGCCGCGGCCCGATGCCGCGGAAAACCCCGCAAAATTTGTGCCGGAATCCGGACCATGAAGGTCGCTTCAATGAGGCCGCGGCCCGATGCCGCGGAAAACCGGAGGAAAGATCAACGAGTGGTTCGGCGGCCCGGACGCTTCAATGAGGCCGCGGCCCGATGCCGCGGAAAACCGTGATCGCGCGACAGTGCAAGGCGACGGGGACGAAACCCGCTTCAATGAGGCCGCGGCCCGATGCCGCGGAAAACCCTAGTGGTTCGTATGTAACACCCAGGATCGCCCGCCGGCTTCAATGAGGCCGCGGCCCGATGCCGCGGAAAACCCACCAGTAGCCTACGTTACCGGCCGCATCGACGGCGAGCTTCAATGAGGCCGCGGCCCGATGCCGCGGAAAACCCGACCACGGGAGCTTAGCCTGGATTATTCACCGGGGGTGCCGATCCGGGAGAGACACAAGGGCCTCCGCGCGGTAAAATCGCAGTGGCAACAGCCATTTTCACCACCACGGAGGCCCCTGCGTGACGACCGACACGATACCACAGACTGTCCTGTTCCCGGAACTGTTCGACAAGCCCCTCGTCGCCACCTTCGACCGCGAGCACGCCAGCTCCGACGGCGGCGCCGTTCTCCTCAAGGCGGCCGAGCGCGTGTACGGCCTCGTCAAGACGTTTGCCCGCTGTCTCGCCGACCGGCGCGACCCGGAGAAGATTCGGCACACGCTCGCGGAACTGGTCGGGCAGCGGATCTTCGGCATCGCGTGCGGTCACCCCGACGGCAACGATGCCGACGACCTGGCCGACGACCCCGTTCACAAGCTGCTGCTCGGACGGGACCCGGTGGCCGGCGCGCCGCTGGCGTCGCAACCGACGATCTCGCGGTTCGAGAACAGCCCGGGCCGCGGCGCGCTCTATCGCATGGCGCGGGAGTTGGCCGCGAGCGTCATCGAGCGACACCGGCGCCGGCTGGGGCGGCGGGTGCGGCGCATCACCATCGATCTGGACCCGACCGACGACCTGACGCATGGCGCACAACAGCTTTCGTTCTTCAACGGACACTACGGCGGCTGGTGTTATCTGCCGCTGCTCGCGTTCCTGACCTTCAACGACGAGACGGAGCAGTATCTGTGCGCGGCGGTGCTGCGGCCGGGCAATGCGGTGGCGGCCGACGGGAGCCTGGGCCTGCTGAGACGGCTGCTGCCGATGCTGCGGGCGGCGTTTCCGCGGACGTCGTTTCTCGTCCGGCTCGACGGGGGCTTTGCGACCCCGGAGGTCTTCGATTTCCTGGAGGCGGAACCGGGACTCGACTACGTGGTGGCGATGGGCAGGAACGCGGTGTTGGTGCGGCAGGCCGAATCCGCCATGGCGGCGGCCCGCGCGCAGAGCGGGGCCAGCGGCCGGACCGAGCACGTCTATACCGACACCCGCTACGCGGCCCGCACGTGGAAGCGCGAACGCCGGGTCGTGATCAAGGCCGAAGTGGTCCGGCATCCGGGCCGCGAGCCGCGGGACAATCCGCGCTTCGTCGTGACGAATCTCCCGCAGAATCCGCGCTTCGTCTACGAGAAGGTCTACTGCGCCCGCGGCGACGTCGAGAACCGGATCAAGGAGTTGCTGGACGGTCTGCAGATCGACCGCACGAGCTGCTGCCGGTTCCTGGCGAACCAGTTGCGCGTGTTGCTGACGGCTGCCGCCTACGTGCTCATGCAGGAACTGCGGCTGCGGGCGGCGCGAACCGGCTGTGCCCGCACCCAGGTGACGTGGCTGCGCAACCGGCTGCTGAAGCTCGGCGTGCACGTCGTCGGCTCCGTGCGCCGCATCGTCCTGCATCTGCCCCGGGGGACGCCGCATCTGAACGCATGGCGGCGCATCGCGCTGGCCCTCGGCGCCCGCGCCGGGTAGTCCGAAACCCGCGCAGCCCGTAGCCCGAACCGCACCGCCCGCGACGGCGGAGCCTTGCCTGAACCCGCCTGTCCGCAACCGCCGGGCCCGCGAACGACGCCTTCGATGACGGTTGCTCGCCCTCGGCGGTCCTGAATCCGTCTGTCCGCAACCGCCAGACCCGTGAAGGCTGTTCCACGCGTCGCGGCCCGCGCACCGACGCGTGTCCGAGACCCCGTTTCGTGGCCGAGCATGGCCCGTCGGGGCCTCATGCCCGACCTTCATGAATAATCCAGGTTAGCGGGGGCAGTAAGATTCCAGGCTTCAATGAGGCCGCGGCCCGATGCCGCGGAAAACCCGGTTTTGCCGCCGCGGGTCGTCACGTCGACGCGGGGGCTTCAATGAGGCCGCGGCCCGATGCCGCGGAAAACCTCGCGCCCGATCCAATAATGCGCCCGCCAGTGAATCGCTTCAATGAGGCCGCGGCCCGATGCCGCGGAAAACCACCCTGGCGCGGCGTGGACCCTTCCGCGGCCGGCCGCTTCAATGAGGCCGCGGCCCGATGCCGCGGAAAACCAGTCACGACAGATGGTCCACGTTTCCTTGAACGATATGCTTCAATGAGGCCGCGGCCCGATGCCGCGGAAAACCCCAGCTTCGCCAGCTTCCCGACGTGCTCGGCGCCCGCGCTTCAATGAGGCCGCGGCCCGATGCCGCGGAAAACCAGCCGCAGCGGCCTGAGCCGCTACGCCGCGCGCATGGCTTCAATGAGGCCGCGGCCCGATGCCGCGGAAAACCTCGGCCTCGGCCACCACCGGGTCGAGGCCCTCGTGCGGCTTCAATGAGGCCGCGGCCCGATGCCGCGGAAAACCGGGGGAGGATATGGTAGCGTGGGGGCTGTGGCTTCTGGCTTCAATGAGGCCGCGGCCCGATGCCGCGGAAAACCGGGCGCTGGTCTCCATCGCCGGGGCGCGGGGCATGGGGCTTCAATGAGGCCGCGGCCCGATGCCGCGGAAAACCGCGCACTCTTCGCGGGCAGAGACATCTCCGCCGGCGCTTCAATGAGGCCGCGGCCCGATGCCGCGGAAAACCGACCTGACCATGTGCCGGGTCGTCGCCTGAAAGGGCCGCTTCAATGAGGCCGCGGCCCGATGCCGCGGAAAACCGGAACCGGATCCAGTGCAGTATGCGCATGCGGCGATTGCTTCAATGAGGCCGCGGCCCGATGCCGCGGAAAACCGCCCGCGGCCAGAAGAAGTCTTCCCGGATGAACGAGCTTCAATGAGGCCGCGGCCCGATGCCGCGGAAAACCCGGAAGACACCAGCATGTACCGGACGCTCATCCGGGCTTCAATGAGGCCGCGGCCCGATGCCGCGGAAAACCTTCCGGGCCACATCGCGCATCGCGGCGCCGGCGTCGCTTCAATGAGGCCGCGGCCCGATGCCGCGGAAAACCGACCGCATGCGCCGCGAGCGTTTCCGCCGTGTGAACGCTTCAATGAGGCCGCGGCCCGATGCCGCGGAAAACCCCGCCCCACGGACACCCTGCAGGTGAACGTGGACGGGCTTCAATGAGGCCGCGGCCCGATGCCGCGGAAAACCTCCGGCGATCAGCCGCGCGAGTGCGGCGCGCTGCGCCGCGCTTCAATGAGGCCGCGGCCCGATGCCGCGGAAAACCGAGGACGCCGACTATCGCGCCCTACTGCTCGACGGGTGGCTTCAATGAGGCCGCGGCCCGATGCCGCGGAAAACCTCAGGCAGGCGGCCTTGAGCGTGGCGCGTGGCAACGGGCTTCAATGAGGCCGCGGCCCGATGCCGCGGAAAACCACCCTGCCGGCGGCGCGGCACCCGCCGGCTGCTGTCCGCTTCAATGAGGCCGCGGCCCGATGCCGCGGAAAACCGCGTTCCTCCGCGACCAGTACTACGAGGAAGACCGCGCGCTTCAATGAGGCCGCGGCCCGATGCCGCGGAAAACCGGCGGGGAGTACTGCAAGCAACACGCCCGCGAAGCGGCTTCAATGAGGCCGCGGCCCGATGCCGCGGAAAACCGGACTGCGGGGGCTTCGACGTGTCGCTGGTTCGAGGTGCTTCAATGAGGCCGCGGCCCGATGCCGCGGAAAACCGTGCAGCTCGCCGAACACGCGACCGGCGGCTGCCGGCTTCAATGAGGCCGCGGCCCGATGCCGCGGAAAACCCGTTCCGGGTCGGGCGGGTCGCCGACGATCTCAGGGCCGCTTCAATGAGGCCGCGGCCCGATGCCGCGGAAAACCCCTGCATGCGCCGCCAGTACTCTTCGGCCTGCTGCACCGGCTTCAATGAGGCCGCGGCCCGATGCCGCGGAAAACCTGCGGCGCCCGGGCGGCACAACCCGGGCGCCCGCTCCGCTTCAATGAGGCCGCGGCCCGATGCCGCGGAAAACCCGCCGCTGTCCAGTCTTGCGCACGAAGCGCCGCCTGGCTTCAATGAGGCCGCGGCCCGATGCCGCGGAAAACCTCGGTCAGCATCGTCACGTCGCCGAGGTCAGCGCCGCGCTTCAATGAGGCCGCGGCCCGATGCCGCGGAAAACCCCTCGCAGACCTCATCCGCACGGACGCAGACACGGCGCTTCAATGAGGCCGCGGCCCGATGCCGCGGAAAACCCTGTGCCGCACCTGCGGCGCGGTGCGCGTCGACGACGCTTCAATGAGGCCGCGGCCCGATGCCGCGGAAAACCCGCCGAGGCGATCACGGACCAGATCCGGATCGTGCAGGCTTCAATGAGGCCGCGGCCCGATGCCGCGGAAAACCCTCGCCGCCGGCGGTCTCGGCGGCGGCATCGGCGAGGCTTCAATGAGGCCGCGGCCCGATGCCGCGGAAAACCGCGGCATGTGGATGGTCCGTGACGAGATCACGATGGCGCTTCAATGAGGCCGCGGCCCGATGCCGCGGAAAACCTTGATCGCGATCATCGGCCGGTGCGTCTTCCACCACGCTTCAATGAGGCCGCGGCCCGATGCCGCGGAAAACCCAGGGAGTAGCCGATGGAAGAGACGAAGACCGGACAGCTTCAATGAGGCCGCGGCCCGATGCCGCGGAAAACCGGCCCCCAGGCCGTGGTGTCCGGATCCCGGCGGCGGCTTCAATGAGGCCGCGGCCCGATGCCGCGGAAAACCGTCGGCCCAGATCTCAGAGTGCCGGTGGCGGTACTTCGCTTCAATGAGGCCGCGGCCCGATGCCGCGGAAAACCCGTCGGTGGTGGCGCGCTGGTGGGACCTGGACGCCGCCCGCTTCAATGAGGCCGCGGCCCGATGCCGCGGAAAACCCAGGAACCGGATCCAGTGCAGCAAGCGCATGCGCGATTGCTTCAATGAGGCCGCGGCCCGATGCCGCGGAAAACCTGCGCGGCGCCGTCGTCGAGATCGACTGGGGTGCGTGGGCTTCAATGAGGCCGCGGCCCGATGCCGCGGAAAACGTCGGCGCGGTGCAGCGCATAGCTGGCCGCGCCGGTCGCTTCAATGAGGCCGCGGCCCGATGCCGCGGAAAACCCGTCCCGTGCTGGCGCCGCAGTTCCAGCGCGCGCCGCTTCAATGAGGCCGCGGCCCGATGCCGCGGAAAACTCCGCCGATGAGGAGGATCAGATCGGACGTCGACCTCGTGCTTCAATGAGGCCGCGGCCCGATGCCGCGGAAAACGTACGCCGAGCGCGCCGCCTCTGTCAGCCTGTCCGACTGGCTTCAATGAGGCCGCGGCCCGATGCCGCGGAAAACGCCGGAAGTGGACAGGTCGCCGATCGCACAACTCATGCTTCAATGAGGCCGCGGCCCGATGCCGCGGAAAACGCGCCGACAGCCCCCGGTCGACGCACCACGCCTCGCTTCAATGAGGCCGCGGCCCGATGCCGCGGAAAACCGCCAGCCCGCGCGCGCGGAGGCGGACCGGCGAATCGCTTCAATGAGGCCGCGGCCCGATGCCGCGGAAAACGTCGCAGACGACCTCCCGCTTTGCCGGCGGACGGGCGCTTCAATGAGGCCGCGGCCCGATGCCGCGGAAAACCGGCCAGGTGAACGGGACGTCCAGGGGCGTCATGACGCTTCAATGAGGCCGCGGCCCGATGCCGCGGAAAACAAGGGCAATTCTGCCCACAAGGGCGGGGGACCGCCCGCTTCAATGAGGCCGCGGCCCGATGCCGCGGAAAACTGGGTTCGGGAGTGGATCGTGACGCAGGCGCATCGTCTGCTTCAATGAGGCCGCGGCCCGATGCCGCGGAAAACGTCGGAGGGTGAGCAGGTGATCGCGAAGCGGCGCCTGCTTCAATGAGGCCGCGGCCCGATGCCGCGGAAAACGGACGCCGTGAAGAAGTCGAAGGAGGAAGCCGCCGCCGCTTCAATGAGGCCGCGGCCCGATGCCGCGGAAAACCCGAACCGCGCTGCCTGGCGTGCGGCGCCGAGCGGCCGCTTCAATGAGGCCGCGGCCCGATGCCGCGGAAAACGGCATTCGAGGCGTATTCGCGTTACCAGTTCGCGGTCGGCGCTTCAATGAGGCCGCGGCCCGATGCCGCGGAAAACCGCTCCTCGCCAACCCTGGCACGGGCATGAGGCGCGGCGCTTCAATGAGGCCGCGGCCCGATGCCGCGGAAAACGGCGAGCGCCTGAGGCGCGTCGCCCTGTCAACCCTCGCTTCAATGAGGCCGCGGCCCGATGCCGCGGAAAACGGGGAAGGCTTCGCGCGTATCTCCAGACGCGGCCTCAAGCTTCAATGAGGCCGCGGCCCGATGCCGCGGAAAACATCAAGCGGCAAGGCGCTCATCAAGCAGGAAGGTTTGGCTTCAATGAGGCCGCGGCCCGATGCCGCGGAAAACTCACCCTTCGCAACCCGTTGCGATTCCAAGTGTTCACCGCCGCGCCGCGAGCGCTCCCGCACTCCCGACAGGCAAGCGAAACCTGCCGCGTGCCGGCTGACCATGGGAGATATCATAACTGTTCAGTTGTCAAGGATCTACCGGTTTTCGAGCACTCCCCCGGCATCCCTGCGGCACTGGAGCGCTCGCTCCGGTGCCGCGGAACGCCTCAGACGATGACCGGCTCCCGGCGCACGGCCTGGAACTTCTTGCCGAGGCTGACGACGCGCGGGTCCGCCCCGTCCGCGACGCCGACGTCGACCAGCACGACGTGGTCGCTCGCATGATCTATCAATCCGTCGAGGCGCGCAACCAGATCGGCGTGGCGGCGGCGGCTCAGGCGGCACTGGAAGACCGAGAGCTGGACCCACTCCCCGTACCCCTGCAGCAGCTTGAACACGCGGCGCCACCGCCTGGGATCGCTGATGTCGTAGACGACGATGTAGAGGTGCTCCACGTTCCTTGCTGCGCTCAGACCGCGCCGAAGTGCTGCCTGATGTCGTAGACGACGATGTAGAGGTGCTCCACGGGTTCATCGGGTCGTGAAGTTCGGATACTCCGGGAGCTCGCCCAGGAGGAAGCGGCCGAACAGGCGGGCCTGTATTTCCATCAGGCGGCGGTAGCTGACCCGGTACCCGAAGAGCGGGTGGACTACCTCGTGGCCGAGGCGCCGCTCGAACGTGGAGATGAACCGCCGCCGGCCGTCGGCGCCCAGGTTGACGCTGCCGCCGGCCGCCTTGAAATCGGTCGGCTTGACCTCGCCGTTGTTGATCGCCTGGACGACGACCGAGTCGGCGACGAGGGGCCGGAACGGCTCCATCAGGTCGAGCGCGAGCGCCGGCCGGCCGTAGCGCGGCTGGTGGTAGAGGCCGCGGTAGGCATCGAATCCGACGGCCGCCAGGGTGACCGTCCAGGCCCGGACCAGCAGCGAATAGGCGAACGAGAGCAGCGCGTTGACGGGATCTTTCGGGGGACGGCGGTTCCGCGTCTCGAATTCGAACGCGAACTCGCGGTCCGACGCCGCTTCCTGCAGCAGGGCGCCGAAGGATTGGAAGTAGCGGGCGGCGGCGGTCCCTTCGACGCCGAGCAGCTCCGGCAGCGACGCCGCGCGGGCGGCGCGGCGGAGGTCGCACTTCAGATCGGTCAGGACGGGGTGGCTGCTGTCGGCGCGCTTCCAGTTGCGGCGCAGCAGCGTCCGGCAGTTCTGGATCTTGGCGCTCACGAGGCCGCGCGCGAACCGCAGGCACGTCGGCTCGTCGAAGCTCGCCCGGTACTGGGCCGTGCGCAGCTCGACGTTCTTGTGGCCGTTGCCCACGGTGTGGCCGAAGAACCATCCGCCGTAGCTGTGCCAGGTGACGGGAATGCCGCGCCACAGGAGCTCGTGCAGGCAGGGCGTCGTCAGGTAGACGTTGCCCATCACGACCACCTGCGAGACCTCCGCCAGCCGCGCCGTCGCCAGCTCCGCGTCTTCCACCGTCACGACGAGGGTCTCGCCCGACTTGGCGACCTTCGCACGGCGCGCCTGGACGTAGAGCGGCAACGCGTCGGTGCAGGGCACGGCGATCGGCCGCGGGGCCACCTTGGTCCTGGTGAGATGGTTGACCTCGTCCGGCAGGCAGATCTCGACCAGCGAGCAGCGCGGGCATTTCGGGCTGTCCTCGAGCGGCGGCGGGATGACGCCTTCGGCGGCGACGCGTCGCAGCCCGTCGACCGCTTCGTGCGTGGCCGTGACGAGCGCGTCGTCGAACGCGACCCGCACCCGTTCGCGGCTCCCGACGAAATAGAGCACGCCCTCGTCGCAGTCGTAGCCCTGCTCGCGCAGCAGGAGTCCCTGCACGCAGAGCTGCACCCGCTCCGGGTCGTGGGCCCCGCGCTCGACGTGCGGGCGCTTGCCGCGTTTGTAGTCGACCGGGGTCACCTTGCCGCCGTCCGCCTCGATCAGGTCCATGCGGGCGATCAGCCCCAGGCGGTCGGACGACAGGGTGACGGACCGCGCGTGCAGTTTCTCCGCTTCCTCCATCTCCGCCGGCGGCGGCAGCTTCCCTCCGTCGCGGTTGACCCGCCGGTGCGCATGGCGGCCTTCGACGGTGTCGGACGAGTCGGCCCACTCGCCCTGGACCCACTCCAGGTAGGCCAGGCGCGGGCAGTAGACGAACTCGTTGACCATGCGGGCCGGCACGAGCGGCGGCGCACCGGCGGAGACGGGCCGGACCGGCGGCTCGCGAAGTTCCGGAGTTGGCACGGCGGTGACCTCCCGTTAGAACGGCATGGGATCGTTTCGGCCGCTCCGCCGCGCCGCGACAGGTACGGCGGCGGAAGAGCTCCCGCCTCCGTCCGGGTTCTCCTCGGCAGCCCGGAAGACGACGCCCGCGGACCTCGACTCGACCCGCAACCCCGTGCCGCGCCGGGGGATTCATCGAGGCGCCGCCACGCGCCGGGAATGGGAAGAGGCGATGAACCGATGACCGACGTGCCGCGCCGGGGAATCATCGAGGCGCTGCCACGGGCGGGAACGTCTCCTCCGCTATGATCCGATGCGTTCGGACGATCCCACCGGAAAGGCACTTGGACGGTTCGACCATCTGGCGACTCGCTTGCGGCCCGGACGTGCGCCCCGACGGGTGGCAGCTCGCCCTCGCGGACGGCGTCTGGCCGCGGGTCCTCGTGGCCCCGACCGGCGCGGGCAAGACAGCCGCGGTGACGCTCGGCTGGGCGGCGCACCGGCTGCGGAATCCTGACGCCACGCCCCGCCGGCTCGTCTGGTGCCTGCCGATGCGGGCGCTGGTCGAACAGACGGCGCGGAGGGTTGCGGAGTGGTTCGGCAGGCTCGCGGCCGCGGCGAACGCGGCGAGCCGCCTCCCGGGACCGGAGGACGTGCACGTGCTCATGGGAGGCGTCGACGCCGGCGGCTGGCTGGCGGCGCCGGAGCGCCCGGCGGTGCTCGTGGGCACCCAGGACATGCTGCTGAGCCGCGCGCTGATGCGCGGCTATGCCTCGTCCCGCGCGTTGTGGCCGATGGAGTTCGCGCTGCTCCACGAGGATGCGCAGTGGGTGTTCGACGAGGTGCAGCTCATGGGCGCGGGTCGCGCGACCTCCGCGCAGCTCGAAGCGTTCCGCCGCGGCGAAGCGGCGCGCGCAGCCCGAACCGGCCGCCCGCCGACAGGTCCTGCCCTCCCGTCTCGCAGTCTGTGGATCTCCGCGACACTCGATCCGCGGTGGCTCGCCACCGTCGATCACGCCGCGCCGCCCCCGGACGCGGTCGTCCGGGTGGATCCAGCGGCGGAGGCGGACGGCCGGCTCGCGCTCCTGTCACGCGCCGCCAAGACGCTGGTTCGTTCGCGGTCGGCGCCCGCGTCCTCGAAAAAGGCCGACGTCACGTCGTACGTCGAACGGCTCGCCGCGGAGATCCTCTGCGCGCACCGTCCCGGCCGGATGACGCTCGCCGTCGTCAACCGCGTGGGCCGGGCGCAGGCGCTCCACGCGGCCCTCGAGAAATCGATCGCGAAGCGGGCGCAGCCGGCGCCGACCCTGGCTCTCGTGCACTCGCGCTTCCGACCCGCGGACCGCCGGCGGGAAATGGAGAAGGTCGTCAGCGCGGGAGAAGACGATCCGCGCGGGCGCATCGTCGTCGCCACGCAGGCCGTCGAGGCGGGCGTCGACGTCTCGGCCGCCGTGCTGTTCACGGAGGTCGCGCCCTGGTCGTCGCTGGTCCAGCGTTTCGGGCGCGCCAACCGGTACGCGGAGCTTCGCGACGGCGCCGACGTGCGGTGGATCGATCTGCTCCGGGCGGCGAACGGCGGCGCCGCGGCGGAGAAGGACGCCGAGGAGCTGGCGATTCCCTACCGCGCCGCGGAACTGCGCGCCGCGCGCGGGCGCCTGGCCGGATTGACCGACGCGGCGCCGGTTCATCTTCCGGCCGCGGACGACGTCGAGCCGCCGCGCCGGGTCGTCCGCCGCAAGGACGTCGACGATCTGTTCGACACCGATCCGGACCTGACCGGCTTCGACGTCGACGTGTCGCCCTACGTGCGCGACGCCGACGACACGGACGTCCGTCTGTTCTGGCGCGATCTCTCCGCGGCGGACGACGTTCCGCCGCGGCCCCGGAGAGAGGAACTGTGCGCGGTGTCGATCGGCGCGGCCCGGAAGTGGTTGCGCGAGATCCGCAGCCGGAGCAAGGGAAAGGCTCTCGTGTTTCAGCGCGACCCGCAGTGGAGGCGCGGGGACGGCCGGGCCGGAACCACGCCCGCGGGTTGGACGCCGTTCCGGGACGAGCCGTGGCCGGGGTTGATTCTGCTCGCGGACCGGAGCGCCGGCGGCTACCGGGAAACCGTCGGATTCACCGGCGATCCGAGGCACGTACCGGATCCGGCCGCCGATCCGCCCGCGTCCGGCGAGACCGCGGCGGCGGGACCGCCGGACGGCGCGGGTTCCCCGGCAGCCGGCGAGACCGCGGCGGCCGTCGGGAGGCGGCGCCGCGGCGGCGAGCAGGACGGCGCGGATTCCCCCGCGGCCGACGAGACCGAGGGGCATGACGAGGATCCGCTGAGCGAGATCGACACGGCCGTTCCGCTCGCCGAGCACCTCCGACACGTCACGGCGGAAGCCGAAGCGCTGTGCGAGGCGCTCGGCGTGGACGCCGACACGCGGGCGGCCGTCACCCGCGCCGCGCGCTGGCACGATCTCGGCAAGGCCCACGAGGTCTTCCAGGACACCATGCGCCGGGGCCTGGACGGCCGCGACGCCGCGCCCGACGTGCTGCTGGCGAAGACGATCAGGTCCGCCCGGCACCGGCGGGCCTACTTCCGCCACGAGCTCGCGTCCGCGCTGGCGTTTCTGGCCCACGAAGGCTGGTCGCGGGACGGCGACCTGGTCGCCTACCTGATCGCGGCCCATCACGGCAAGGTGCGGATGAACCTGCGCGCCCTGCCCCGCGAGTCGGCGCCGCGGGACGGCGACCGCGCCGGGGCGCGCTTCGCGCGCGGCGTCCGGGAGGGCGACGAGCTGCCGCCGTTCGACCTGAACGGCGGCGAGCGCTGGCCGGGCGGCCGGCTGACCCTCTCGATCATGGAGCTCGGCTGGGACGAGGTCACCCGCGAGAGCTGGACGGAGCGCACCCGCGAACTGCTCGCGCGGCTCGGCCCCTTCCGTCTCGCGTGGCTCGAAACCCTGCTGCGGGCAGCGGACTGGCGCGCTTCGGCGAAAGAGCGACGGAAGCCGTGATGCAAGGTGAGCCGCTCCCGCTGAACGGCTGCGCTCCGACGCCGCTGGCGTCCTACCTGAAGGCCCTCGGCGTCCTGCGCCTGATCTCGTCGCCCGCGAACCACGTCTCCGGGCGCGCGGCCGACCCGCACGCGCGCGGGTGGTGGGAAGACGAGCGCTTCCACCTGCGGACGACGCTGGGCCGCGACGGGCTCCTGCGCTTCCTGCTCGACGAGTACGCGCCGAGTCCGATCATCGCGCCGTGGAACGGCCGGGCAGGTTTTCTCGAGGGCGACGCGGGCGAAACGTCGAGTCGCGGCGGCGCCGTGCTCATGAACGCCGTCGAGAAGAGCGCGTGCCGCCGCCTCGAACGCATGCGGCGCACGGTCGGCGCACTGCGCAGGAACAGCCGCCTCGACGAATACAACCGCCTGCGCGCGAAGGCGAAGGCTCTCGATGAAGCATCGAAGAAGCTGAAGGGAGACGACAGGAAGGCCAACGCCGCGGAGAAGAGCCGGGTCGCAAGACAGGCTCAGGCCGTCAAGAGTCTGCTGCTGCCGAGCCTGCGGTCGGAATCGGATCCGCACCACGTTTCCTACCTCGACGCGTGCTACGTCCTTTCGGCCGACGAAGCCGCCGCGCCCCTCCTCGGTTCGGGCGGCAACGACGGCAGCCGCGACTTCGGCGTCAACTTCGCCGAGAGGCTGCAGGAACTGTTCGACTTCGAGGACGGTGGATCAACGGACCGCGCGGCCGCCGAAGTCGAGTCCGCGGTGTTCGACGTCGGCCGACGCACCGAGGCGCATGGCTCCATGGGCCAGTTCAGTCCGGGACAGGGCGGCCCGAATGCGACGACCGGGTACGTCGGGCACAACCCGCTGAACGCATGGGACGTCGTGCTGGCGATGGAGGGCACTCTGGCGTTCGCGGGCGCGCTCACGCGGCGCTGGGGAGCGGCGGGCGGCAGCCGGGGCGCCTTCCCGTTCACCTTCGAGCCGAGCAGTTCCGGAACAGGCGGTCTTTCGTCGGAGGACCCGAACCGGCCGCGCGGCGAAGTCTGGACGCCACTGTGGCCCAAACCCGCCACGTTCGTGGAGCTCGCGGCCATCTTCGCGGAAGGGCGGCTCACCATCGGGCGGCGAACGGCTCGAACCGGTCTGGACGCCGCGCGCTCCGTCTCGCGGATCGGCTCTTCCCGGGGCCTCAGTGGGTTCGAGCGCTACTCCATCATCCAGCCCGACGGCAAGATGCCGTACCAGGCGACGCCACTCGGCCGGTTCGATACGCCCGACAGACCGCGCCGGGACCTGATCGGCGACCTCGAAGCCGGCGACTGGCTGGAACGTGCGCGACGGTTGGCCGGCAATCGGAAAACGGCTCCCGCCCGAGCGCGCCACGTGATGCGGCGGCTGGAAGACGCGCTCTTTCAGATGACCACCGCGAATCGAGCCCCGGAAGGAGCGCGAAACGCGCTGACGGCGCTTGGCGGCTTCGTCGGATGGCTTGCGACGAACCCGAACGCCCGCAAGGACTCCCGCCCCCCACCGTTGATTTCTTCCGGCTGGATCCGACAGGCGGACGACGGCAGCGCGGAGTTCCGGATCGCCGCCGCGCTCGCCGGGCTCGGATTGCCGCCGCCGGCGCCTCCCGGACACGCCGCGCCTGCGTCCGCGGCGAACGACGGTGCGTCGGAGGCGAACGGCGGTGACGATGCGCCGGCCGCGTCCGATGCGCCCCCGACTCCCGAAACGCCGGCCCCTGACGCGGCGCGCGACCGGTCGAAGGGCGGTGCCGCGCCGCCGATGGCGGCCCATTTCGCGCCGCTCGACGAGCAGCGCTTCGTCCGTCGAGGACGATTGACGACGGGCCGCGCCTGGTCGGAGGGCGACCCGCCGCCGACCGTCGTCTGGGGAGCCGGCGACCTCGTCTCGAACCTGATCGCCGTGCTGGAACGCCGCCTGGTGGAAGCGTCGATCCGGGGACTGGAGGACAAGCCGCTCGCCGGCGCAACGGCCGCACGGCTCGCCGACGTGGCGGCGTTCCTCTCCGGCGATTTCGACGACGCGCGTTGCGCCGCGCTGCTGGCCGGTCTGGTGTGGGCGCGGCCGGCCCGGCCGGGATCATCCGGCCCGCAAACCGGCGGCGTGACGATTCCGTTCGCCTATGCCGCACTCAAGCCGGTCTTCGCACCGGACGCTGCCCTGCGTGCGGCAGCGACTTTGCCCGCGAGGACGCCGACGACCGCCGCGAACGGCGGGGTCGACGCGCCGGCGGCGGCTCTGTCCGCAACGACCCCGATGCCGGTTCCGCCGGGACTGGTCGCGCGGCTGCGCGCGGGCGGCGCCAGCCGTGACGGGCGTGCGACCGACGCCGCCGTGCGCACGGCCCTGGCCCGCGCCGCCGCGTCCGGCCTGCCGTCGCCGTTCGATCCGGGGCGCGCCGGCCCGCGGGCGGCCGGTGTCGAAGGCGGCCGCATCGGCGCCGGCGTCGCCGCCGACCGGCTCGCCGCCGCGCTTCTGATCCCGATCGACGGCCGGGCGCTGGCCACCCTGATCGAGCGCGCCTGGCCGGGCGCTCCGCCTGAAGACGACAACCCGACCACGGAGGAAACGACACATGCCGGTTGATCTGACAGCACTCGACGGCGCGCCCCGCCTTCTCCTCGAGGCCGGGCTCGAACCGGTGCAGGGAACCAGATTCCAGCCGACCGGGTTTCCCAATCTCGGTCACGCCGTCTACGACTCGCCGGACGGACACGGGAGGATCGTGCTCGTGGAAAGCGCGCAGTCGATGGCGAACCGCCTGGAAGCGGTCTGCTGGGACGACGTCGCCGACGACTGGGTCGCGCCGTTGCGGGGGCTGCCGGTCGTGAAGGTCGTGAGGGTCGTGGACGGGAAGGACCAACGATTCACGAACTCGGTGCTGGAGGCTCACCGCATCAATTCCGAGTACATCGCGCGATCCGAGACGTTCAAGGAAACCGTTGGAAAGGCAATCGGATTCCAGAAGGACAAGCCGTTCGACGTTCGCAAGCAGCTTGTCCCCGCGCTGCTTCGATACGACGTCAACTCACTGGTGCACGGGGTGTTTCTCGAGGAAATTGCTGGTGTGATTCGGCTGCCGCGAACGCTGTCAGCGTTCATCGAAGCCAGCCACGCCAACGTTGCGGCGAGCGGTGGAGTCAAGATCAACCGGGCCGAGGCGACTCTGAAGAAAGGCGAAGGCAACGTTCCGTACACGCGAGATGAATACACGGGGCAAATCGTCGCCTACTTCAACCTCGACCTCCGTCAGATTCGTTCATTCGGCCTGGGACACGAGGTGGAACGGCTGCTGATCCTGCTCGCCCTCTTCAAGATCCGGAGGTTCCTCGTCGAGGGCCTGCGGCTGCGCACCGCCTGCGATCTCGACGTGCGCGGCGTCACGGTGACGCGGCCGGACGGTTTCGATCTGCCGGAACTCGAGGACGTCGAAGCGGATCTGCCCGCGCTGATCGAGGCCGTCGGATCGAAGGGTCTCTTCGGCGAGAGCCGCGTGCTCACCGTGCGGTACGAGAAGTGAGCGGATGTTCGCCCTCTCCTTCCGCTTCCCCGCCGGCCGGTACCACGCGACCCCGTGGGGACGCAACGTCAACGAGGCCGACGTCGCCTGGCCGCCGGAGCCCTGGCGCCTGCTGCGCGCGCTCGTCGCCGCCTGGTGGCGCAAGGGCGACCGCGCACGCTGGTCCGGGGACGACCTCGCGCGGCTGATCGACGCGCTGGCCGGGACGCTGCCCGAGTACAGCCTGCCGGCCGGCGCGATCCACGCGCATACGCGCCACTACATGCCGTCCGGCGGACTCGACAAGGGGCGTCCGAAGACCACCCTCGTCTTCGACGCGTTCCTCCGGCTGCCCGGCGGCGCAACGCTGGTCGCCTGCTGGCCGCGGGTGACGCTCGCACCCGGGCCGTTCGCGCTCGCCGCGGATCTCGCCCGCGCCATCGGCTACCTCGGCCGCGCCGAGAGCTGGACGGAGTGCGAGGCGCTCGCCGCGTGGGACGGCGCGTCGAACTGCCGGCCGCGCACGGCAGGCGCGGACGGAGACCTGGTGCGGCAAGAGGGCGTGGTTCGCCCCGCCGCCGGACGGGTGGCGCGCGCAGGAAGCGCGGACGGGGACCCGGTGCGGCTGCTGGCTCCCCTCGGCCCGGACGCCTATGCGGCCGAGCGGCGCCGGATCCTGGGCGACCTGGAACGCCGGATCCTGGCGCAAGCCGGGCGGACGCCCACCCGGCGGCGAGTCGCCGCCGAAATCGACAAGGCGTTGCGCAGCAAGGGACGCAACGCGCATACGCTGCCCGAGCGTCTCGTCGACGCGCTCGCGCTCGACACGGCCGACTGGCAGGACCGCGGCTGGAGCCGCCCGCCGGCGGCCCGCGAGGTCGTCTATTCGCGCGCGCCGGAGGCCGCTCCCGGTGTGGTTCCCCACCGTTCCGCCCGGCGCCGTCCGGCGCAGGGCGGACGTGACCTGCCGACCGTCGCCCGTTTCCTCCTCGCCGGACGGCCGCGGCCCCGCATCGAGGACGCCGTCCGGATCGGCGAGCTGATGCGCCGTGCCGCGCTCGCGCAGTTCGGCTGGCGGAAGGACGAGGCGACGGAGCGCTGGATTCCGAAGGCGCCGCGGGAAATCTCCGGCCGCGGCGCCGACGGCGGGCCGCTCAGGGATCCGTCGCACGCGCACGCGTTCTGGCTGCCGGAAGACGCCGACGGGGACGGGTGGATCGACCACGTGTCGGTGTTCGTCGCCGGCGGCATCGACGGCGGCGTCCGCGCCGGGCTCGACCGCATCACCCGCCTCTGGCTCGCGCCGGCGCAACGCGCCGAAGACGCCGCGGCCGAGCCGGGAAGCGTCCGGGAGTGGAGACTCGCACTTGAAGGCTTCGGCAAGCCGGCGGACTTCGCCGGCGGCGCGCGCATCTTCGCCACGTCCCGCCGCTGGCGGAGCGTGACGCCGTTCCTCGCGGCCGGGCACCTGAAGGCGTCCGGCTACCCCGGCGAGGTGCGGCGGCTGCTGAGACGCCGCGGGCTGGACGCGGACGGCGTCGAGGTGAGCGCCGTCAGGACGATCCCGGCCGGCGGAACCGAGCGGCGCGCGATCCACTTCCACCGCTTCCGCTCCCGCGGGCGCGAGAAGCAGCCGGACGCGGCCGGCGCCCTGCTCGGCATCGTGTTGCCGGCGCCCGTCGAGGGCCCGCTGGCCATCGGGTACGGCAGCCACTTCGGCCTCGGGCTGTTCGTTCCCGGCGGCAACGACGGAAACGGATTCTGACGCCGCGGCGGACCGGCGCCGGCGGGCGGGACTCTCAGTCGGCGGCGCGGACGGTGAACGCGAAGTCGCCGCGCTGCGTATGCCCGTCGTCGCCGGCGGTCCGCCACTTCACCGTGTAGGCGCCGGGTTCCAGCTTCGACGGCAGCGTCGCCGCCAGCGACCCGTCGTCCCGCACCTCGGTGTCGCCGATCCCGATCGCGCCGTCGGCTCCTTCGAGGATCAGCCGGCTGATGGCCGGATCCGGCGACTGCGTGAACCAGATCCGGACCTGTTGCGGCGACTCCGACAGGACCGCGCCGGCTTCCGGCATCGTCTTCCGCACCGCCATGTGCGCCGCCGCGGCCGCGACCCACGCGACGATCAGCACGAGACACCACCCCGACGCATTCGCCTTCCGCATCGCCGTTTCCTCCTCCGCCCGCGGCCCGCGAGACCACGCCGCCGCCGCTCCACTATAACAGCCCGTGGCGAAACGCCCCGCTGCATTCGAGCGGCGATGCATCCCGCCGCCTGACTGCGTTGTTCGGCAGTTGAACATGCCCGACATGCGCCCTTCTCACGCCTTGTCAGGGCGGGCGCCTCGCCGCTCTCCGTGCGACGCGGGGGTTCCACCACGGGCTGACAGGCGGCGGACGGCGGCGCGTCCGTTCTCCCGCCGACCCGTTCGACGCACGTCGTGCGACGACCTTGCGGTAGGATCCGGGGTCATGCCCTCCGTGTACGAAGAGACCTACCGCCGCGCGCGGGACGATCCGCGGGACTTCTGGGCCGCCGCCGCGGAGCCGCTGTACTGGCACCGGCGCTGGGAGACGGTGCGCGACGACGCGAACCCGCCGTTCCACCGCTGGTTCGCCGGCGGCGTGTTCAACACCTGCTACAACTGCCTCGACCGCCACGTCGAGCGCGGACGCGGCAAGCAGCTCGCGCTCGTCCACGACAGCCCGGTCACCGGGACCGTCCGCCGTTTCACCTTCGTCGAGCTGCGCGACGAGGTGGCGCGCGTCGCCGGGGCGCTCGCGGCGCAGGGCGTGGCGGCCGGCGACCGCGTGGTCATCTACATGCCGATGGTGCCCGAGGCGGTGATCGGCATGCTGGCGTGCGCCCGCATCGGCGCGGTCCACTCGGTGGTCTTCGGCGGTTTCGCGCCGAAGGAACTGGCCGCCCGCATCGAGGACGCCAGGCCGAAGCTCGTCCTGTCGGCCTCCTGCGGCATCGAGGGCGACCGGGTGGTGCCGTACAAGCCGCTGCTCGACGCCGCCATCGAGCGTTCGCCGCACAAGCCGGAGCGGACGATCGTCCTGCAGCGGCCGCAGGCCGAGGCGCCGCTCGACGCCGGCCGCGACCTCGACTGGCGCGCCGCGTGCGACGGCGCGGAACCGGCCGGCTGCGTGCCGGTGGCCGCCACCGACCCGCTCTACGTCCTCTACACCTCCGGCACCACCGGCGTGCCCAAGGGGGTGGTGCGCGACAACGGCGGCCATGCCGTCGCCCTGCACTGGAGCATGGAGCACGTCTACGGCGTCGGCGCCGGCGAGGTGTACTGGGCCGCCTCGGACATCGGCTGGGTCGTGGGCCATTCCTACATCGTCTACGGCCCGCTGCTGCGCGGCGCGACCACCGTCCTCTACGAAGGCAAGCCGGTCGGCACGCCCGACCCCGGCGCGTTCTGGCGCGTGGTCGAGCAGCACGCGGTCAACGTGCTCTTCACGGCCCCGACCGCCTTGCGGGCCATCAAGAAGGAGGACCCGGAGGGCGCGTTCCTGCGCAGGCGCGACCTGTCGCGGTTCCGGACGCTCTTCCTCGCCGGGGAGCGGTCCGATCCGGACACCCTGCTCTGGGCGCGCGACCGCCTCGGGGTGCCGGTCATCGACCACTGGTGGCAGACCGAGACCGGGTGGGCGATCGCCGCCAACTGCGTCGGCCTCGGCGCCCTGCCGGTCAAGCCGGGGTCGCCGACGCGGGCCGTGCCGGGTTACGACGTGCGGGTGCTCGGCGAGGACGGAAACGAACTGCCGGCCGGCCGGATCGGCGCCCTGGTCGTGAAACTGCCGCTGCCGCCCGGCTGCCTGCCGACGCTCTGGAACGACGACGACGGCTACCGGCAGTCGTACCTGGCGCGCCACCCCGGTTTCTACCTGACCGGTGACGCCGGCTACCAGGACGACGACGGCTACCTCTACGTCATGAGCCGCGTCGACGACGTCATCAACGTGGCCGGGCACCGCCTCTCCACCGGAGCGATGGAGGAGGTGCTGGCCTTCCATCCGGACGTGGCGGAGTGCGCGGTGGTCGGCGTCGCCGACGCCGTCAAGGGCGAGGTGCCGGTCGGCTTCGTGGTGACCAAGGCGGGCGTCACGCGCGGGGCGGACGCGATCGTCCCGGAGCTGGTCGAGCGCGTGCGCGCCTCGATCGGCCCGGTCGCCGCGTTCAAGACCGCCGCCCTGGTGCCGCGCCTCCCGAAGACGCGCTCGGGCAAGATCCTGCGCGGCACCGTGAAGAAGATCGCGGACGGCGAGCCGTACGCGACGCCGGCGACGATCGACGACCCGGCGATCCTGGACGAGATCGCCGCGGCGCTGCGGGAACTCGGCTACCCGCGGAACGCCGGGTAGACCTGCCGCAAGGTCTCGCGAATGGGAATCGCACCGCGCGCGGACCGCCGCCGGATCCGCACGGATCGCCAACCCGAACCGAAGAGGAGAACGTTCCAATGAGCGTGAATCCAATCCCCGAGGGCTACCACACGCTGACGCCGTACATCCTCGTCGATGACGTCGAGCGGCTCATCGACTTCCTGAAGGCGGCGTTCGACGCCGTCGAGAAGGAGCGCATCCCCGGCAAGGACGGCCGCACGGGGCACGCGGAACTGACGATCGGCGACTCGCACGTGATGCTGGGGCGCGCGGCACCGGAGTGGCCGGCGCAGCCCTGCATGATCTACGTCTACGTGCCGGACACCGACGCGACCTACGCGCGGGCGCTGGCGGCCGGCGCGACCTCCGCGCAGGAGCCGGCGGACATGTTCTACGGCGACCGGAACGCCGGGGTGAAGGACCCGACGGGCAACTCCTGGTGGATCGCCACGCACAAGGAAGACCTCACGCCGGAGGAGCTGGCCGAGCGGGCCAGGCGGCACATGCGGTAGGCGGGGGAACGGACCGTTCAACGAAGTTCAAACAGGTTCCCTTGACGCTCGTTCGGCGCAGGCACCGGCCGTTCGGCCAGCAGATCGTTGCCGACGCCAAGCAATGCCGCCAGCCTGCCCAGGTCGAGCCGGTTGAGCAGCTTGGCTGTGACGGGTCTCTTGGCGTCCCAGAACACCATCGAGGACCAGAACTCAATGGCCGCCGATGACGAGACCATGCCGTGCAGCACGTCGCATTCGGCCTCGGACTTGCAGGGCAAGAAGTAGCAGGTGTCGTCCAGAAGCACGGGCCGACCTTCCAGCGGGCCGATCTTCGAGAAGCGAAGTTCCTTGTAAAGCGAAGCGATCGCGACTTTCCAGGGCGCGAACGAATACGGTCCCACGCCGAAAATCGAGAATGGCGGGCGTCCCCGGTAAATCGAACTGGCGCGGCGCTCGACGAGCTCTCGGTGGGAGACGAGATAGCGCCAGGCGCTTGGCGCAACATGACGCAACCGGAGCGGCGACTCCGCCATCGTCCGATGCGGCACCAACACGAACTTCCGAGCCGTGCGGGACCTGGCGACGTCCGAACTCTTCAGAAGGGGGAACACCGTCTCCGGCTCGATGACCGGCTTCTCGCCGAAGCCATTCACCAGTTCACCGTTCGTCAAGGAAAACTCGAACACCCGCCGGCAGTCGTGCTTCAGCCCCGAACGCCAACCACCAGAAGAAGCCGATCGAAGGTCGGCGAGACGTTCGTAGGCGCCGAAATCCGACACCAGCACGCCGTCGCTCATACCGAAGCTAGAACACGGCACGACGGCTTCGAGTGAGCGATACACGTCGCAACGGCAAACCTGTCCGCCAGGCGCGATACTCACGTGGAGCAAACACGCATCCACGGACACACCGAAATTCCGCTGTGAGTCGATGCCGTGGATGGCTGCCCTGCCAACCGGAACGTTCGAGGACCAGGCGGACAGGAGAACCTTGCGCGCGACACTGGTCTTGCACAGCACCGCAACGGATCCGGTTCGGTTCCCAAGCCACCGGATGTTTTCCCTGATCATCCATTCGGAGATGTCGAAATTCGCGTTACCGGTGAGCGCGTCGATGCCGCGCAGACCATCCACGTTGGATTTGACGGGCAGATTGCCGCCACCCAACGAACCAATTGCGGCGTTGGTCACCCAGGGCGGATTGCCGAGGATCAGCACGGGTTCCGGCAGCGCCGCCAGTGCTGCGTCCCAGTTGCGCTGGAAGAAATCACCGCGCGCGACGTTCACCTGCCGGTGCATTGCGGTCCGGCGTCGGGCAACGTCAACATATGTCGGGTCATGCTCGTAGCCGTGGATCGCCGCTGCCGGGAAAACCTCGATCGCAGCGGCCAGAAAGGCTCCGCATCCGCAGGTGGGTTCGACCACCGTAGCAGGCGAAAAACCGGAACGGGCGACAACCCGGCAGACCGCACGTGCGAGATGCGTTGGCGTCTGAAAATCGCCGAACTCGATCTTTTTCTTCGCGTTTTCCATCTTCATCGTATTCGCGACACGCCCTGCACGCTATCCGCCAATTCGATGACTCGACCGTACTGCAGCCGCCACTGCAGCGCATTCGAAATCGTCAGGTAGCCGATTTTGGGCGGATTCGACAGCACTTCGTCGGCGAGATTGGATGCCTGAATCTCGTCTACCGGAAGCCTTCGGTCCTCCATGAACGCAGTCAAGTCGTCCTTGTTTCCTCTATTCTCGAGGATGGCCGTGATTCCCGTGGTGGTTTGGAAGTCGGCGGTCCTGTCGGCCTCGACGAAGACTATGTGCATGATGTTCAGCCGGCCTGTTCTGGTTTCGTCGTCGTCATGCTTTTCGTAGACGAAAATCAGGAGAGAATAGCCAAGTCCATAGATCTTCTGCCGTGCCGACTTGTACGGGCAGGACGATTGGGGTTGCTTTTTGCTGGTGACCTTCATGTCCACGTCGAGTTCGGGGAAGTCGATGCCCTTGGCCGACGATCCCTCTGCGAAATCATACTTCCCGCTCAAATAGTCGCGAAACTTGTGCTCGAAGTACGTTCCGACAGCTTTTCCGTCCGTCACGCCGAACAAGGCCGCCTCACCATGTCCGGACTCCGTGTCCGCGAACAACTCGGCTTCGACCTTGAGCAGTTTCGTCGTCAATTCCGCCATGTGCGAGCCTCGGTCCCTACCAGGAATGCGCATCTCTCGGACGTCGAGCCAAGCCAAGCGAACAGCGTCACCAGCAGCGCCGGCGTGATCCCGCCGGTGAATTCCCGCATGCTTCCAGCCTATCACGACAAATATGGTTCGATGGTTCCGACGCGGCTCGACGCAGCCCCGTGGCGCCGCCGGGCCCGGGCGGCTACCGCAGCACGGTGCTCAGCGGCGCGCCCGCGTAGCCGGTCATCTCCAGGTAACCCGACCCGGCGACGGAGACGCCGTCGCGCGTGCCCCGCACGTCGATCGCCCCTTCCCAGTAGGTGACCCCGGTCGACTGCCCGGTCTCCAGTTCCTGGGCTTCGACCACCGCCACCACCTCCAGCTCCAGGCCGTGCGGCGGGACCGCGATGCGCCACGCCACGGGATAGGCCGCGCCGCTGGCCGGCGACGTCCAGCGGCGGCCGGGCGTCAGGCGGAAGTCGCCGGCGCGAAGACGGCTTGCTCCGGCCGGCGACACGAACGTGCCGCTCGAGCGCGGGTCGCGCGCGCCGTCGGTCCGGCGCAGGACGTAGACCATCAGGTCGGTCCCGTCGTCGAGCTGGATCGAGAACCAGTCCCAGCCGGCCTGCCCCGGCTCCAGGAAGCTCGTTCCGAACTCGTGGTCCATCCAGCTCAGCCCCTCCACGTCGAACACTTCTCCGCCGACTACGAGGCGGCCGGTCGTCGGCAGGCGCGTGAACGAGTAATAGTGGGACGCGTTGCCGGGCTCGGCTCCCTTGCGGCTGAAGCCGTCGACGCCGTGCAAGACCGGCGCCGCGGCCGCCTCCAGGCGCAGCTCGGCGGCCAGACTGCCGTCGTCGCTCGCCGCGGTGAGCCGCTGGACCCGGGGGTCGTCTTCGTCGAGCGTCACCGCCCACCCGTCGTTCCAGACGTGGAGCGTCTCGGTGCTGGCGCCCGCCCAGCCGACCCCCGCCCGGTTCAGCCGCTCGGCGACGTGGTGCGCGCCCCGCTCGACGTCGGCGACCGCGAAGTGCGCCATGTGGAGGTCGCGCACCGCCCAGCGCGACGGGTTGGCCGGCCGCCGGTCGACGCCGACGCGAAAGAACGTGAGCTGGTAGCCGAACCGCCGGCCGTCCGCGGCGCGCAGGTTGCCGGTGTAGTACCACCACTCGATGCGGTGGTCGGGATGCGCGGCGTGGTCGCGCGGAAAGACCAGCGCGTAGCCGGGATCGGCCGCCTTCCAGACGCTCCGATCGACCTCGCCGCGCGTTTCCCGCCCGGCGCCCGGCGCCGCGCCACCGGCCTCCTGGCCCCGGACGGACGCACCCGCCGCCGACAACCCCGCGATCAGGCCGGCCGCCGCCAACACGAGCCTCCAGTCACGTTGCCGCACACCGGCCGGTTTCCTCATGGCAACCATCCTGCCGTCGGTTCACTCTCGCCGGTTCCGGACCCGGCAGGACGACCTGTTCCAGGGGTCCGCCGGCTGTCTGTCCTCACAGGCCCCACACGTCGATGGCGATGCCGTCCCGCGACGTCATCGGCCGGCGGAACACCTTCTCGTCCCAGCGCTTCCCCTCCGCGCGGTCGACGACCACCAGATGGCCCTCCGCGGCTGCGCACCGGTCCATGTACGCCGCCGTCTGCTCCAGCCCCTCGGCGACGGTCCGCTCCAGGCTCCCGCGCAGCACCTTGCACTCGATCACGATCTTGTCGACCCGCGCAACCTGCCCCGGCGCCTCCGCGGCGTGCGCGCGACGCGAACGGGCTGCGTCTCGGTCGCCGGAGTCGACCCGCGCAACCTGCCCCGGTGCCTCCGCGGCCCCGGCGGGCGATGCGCCGGCGCGGGATGCGCCGGCGGCCAATCCCCCACCGGCCCGCGGCCAGACGATCAGCAGGTCGGTGCGGCCCCGCCCCAACCCGTACTCCCGCTCGATCCGCCCGCCGCCGTTCACCACCCGCTGCAGAAACGCCTGCAGCAGCTGCTGCGGCCACGCCTCCTGATACTGGAACCGCTGCGACCAGTGCTCCGAATGCTCCCGGAAGAACGTCTGGAACGCCGCCAGCAGCTTCCGCACGTCCAGCTCGCCGTCAGCATCCACGTACCACGCCATCTCCTCCGTCAGCCCCGCCTGGACCGCGCAGGTCAGCTCGCGCGGGACCACCTCGGCGTAGATCGGGTTCGCGATCCGTAGCGGGTCGTCCACCGCGATCAGACCCAGGTCGCGCACGTACTCCAGGTCGCGGGCCGAGAAGCCGCTCTCGGCGCCGCCGCTCAGCAGCGGCTCGACCACCCGCCGCACCCGCTCTTCCTGCAGCTTGTCCGCCAACTGGTCCAGATGCGTCTCCCGCCGCAGAATCAGACGCTCCTGCGCCGCCAGAACCGCCTCCGCGTCGATCGGACGCGACCGGTCCCGGCCCGCCTTGTGCCGGAAGCAGGCGTCGTCCGCCAGCGCGTTCACCAGCCACGGCTGCCCCTGCGTCCGATCCCACACCAGATCCAGCGCCCCGGCCGTGAACGCCTGCCCGGTCTCCGCCGTGTGCTGCCCCAGCAGCGCCGCCACCTCGGCCTGCGAGAAGTCCCCCAGCCGCAGCGACTCCGCCCTGACGTTGAACGCGCTGCCCCCGGCGACGGCCGTGTTCGCCGAGCCGGAATGGATGCGGTAGTCCCGCACGTCCCGCACCCCGCACAGAATCACGCTCTGCGGAAAGCCGCCCGGCCGCTGGTCGTACCCCGCCCGCAACTGCCGCAGCACGGCCAGCAGCGAGTCGCCCACCAGCGCGTCGATCTCGTCGATCAGCAGCACCAGCGGACGCGCGTCGGCGGCGGCCCAGCGCGCCAGCGCCTCGAGCAGCACCTCGTGCGGCGCGTGCGTCTCGAGCAGGCCGCGGTAGACGCCGTCCAGGAACTCGTCGCCCAGCGTCGTCCGCGCCCGGGAGGCCAGCCGGCCCAGCACCGTGCGGATCGCCTGTCCGACGTCCTCGCGGGCCGTCTGCGCCACCTCGACGTTGGCGTACACGCAACGGCAGCCGTCGGCGTTCAGCCGGTCCCGCAGCGCCAGCAGGGCCGAGGTCTTCCCCGTCTGCCGGGGGGCGTGCAACACGAAGTACTTCTCGTTCCGGACGAGCGCGAGCAGTTCGTCCAGATCCAGCCGATCCAGCGGCGGAATGCAGTAGTGCCGTTCCGGCTTGACGGGACCGGCCGTGGTGAAGAAGCGCATCGCGTCAGTCCTTCCCTTCCGGCCGCGGGCATACGCGGACCCGCTCCCGGAGACCATGCGCAGCCCGGAGGACGATCCGCCGCGAGCGGCCGGCTCGTGGAACCGCGCTACCATGGTCCGATCGCCGCACGGCCCTCGATCATAATGCGCATAGCCCTGGTCGCCCCGGTCGCCCAATCGGTGCCGCCGGCCCGTTCCGGCTCCATCGAGACGGTGACGGACCTGCTGGCGAAGGGCCTCGTCGCGCGCGGCCACGACGTCACCCTGTTCGCCGCCGGGTCGTCCGCAACCCCGGCGCGCCTGCACGCCGCCTTCCGGGAGGGCTACCACGCCGACGAGTCGCTCTGGCCGTGGGAGCTGTGCGAGCTGTTCAATCTCGCCGCGGCGGTGGAGCGCGCCGCGGCCTTCGACGTCATCCACGCCCAGGCCGAGTACGCGCCGCTGGGGCTGGCCTGCGCGCGCCTGTCGCCGGCGCCGCTCGCGCACACCGTCCACCACTGGCCGACCGAACCGGAGGTGGCGCTCTGGTCGCGCTATCCGGAAGCGCCGTTCATCGCCGTCTCCGCCGCGCAGGCGCGCCGCCTGCGGGGGCTGACGGTGGCCGGCGTCGCGCACCACGCGGTCGACCCCGCCGCGTTCCCCTTCCGGCCGGAGCCCGACGGCCACCTGCTGTTCCTGGGCCGCTTCACCCCCGGCAAGGGCGTGACCGAGGCGATCGCCGCGGCGCGGCACAGCGGCCTGCGCCTCCTGCTCGCCGCCGCGGAGAACGGCTACTACCGCGAAACCGTCGCGCCGCTCGTCGACGGCGACCGCGTCGTCTACCGGGGCGAGGCCGATCCCGCCGCCAGGGCGGCGCTGCTGGGCGGCGCGCGCGCGCTGCTCTACCCCGTGCAGGCGGACGAACCCTTCGGGCTGGTGCTCGCCGAGGCGATGACCTGCGGCACGCCGGTGGCGGCGCTCGACCGCGGCGCGGTCGGGGAGATCGTCGACGACGGGCTCACCGGCGGCGTCTTCGACGACCTGAACGGACTCGTGGCGGGCCTGCCGCGGATCATGGCGCTCGACCGCGCCCGGGTGCGCGCCCGCGCCCTCGAACGCTTCCACCCGGATCGGATGGTGGACGCGTACGCCCGGATCTACGCCCGGCTGGCCGCGGCCGGGCCGCGCCGGCCCCGTTCCCCCGCGGGCCTCCCGGAACCGATCCGTCCGATGCACGCGCTCATGCGGCGACCCGGATGAGGATCGCGGATGCAGGAACCCACGCGGCCCTATTCGCGGCTCCGCCGGAGCGAAGCGCGCAACGCCGCCTCCAGGTCCTCCGTGTCCGGCGCGGCTTCGCGGCGGCGGCGCATGGCGCCCGCGGCCGGGCCGGCGGGCCGTGGCGCGTCGCCGCCGTCCGGCCGTCCGGCGGGGCGGCGAGCGGGCGGCGCCGGCGCGGTCTCCCCCACCGGCGCTTCCGGCCCGGATCCGCCCCCGGCGCCGCCCGCCGCGGACGGCGGCCCCACGTCGTGGCGCCGCACGCACTGCTCCAGGTTCACGGCGTGTTCGCCACCGGTCAGGTAGGCGTCCGGATGGCAGGTCGTCACCACCACCTGGATCTTCCGCGCCGCATCGCCCAGCAGGCGGCGGATCCAGGCCATGCGGCGCGGGTCGGACTGCGTTAGCTGGTCGTCCAGAATCACGAAGCTGCCGAGCGCCTCGGCGACCGCGATCCGCAACAGCAGCGCAATCTGCTCGCGGGCGCCGACCGACACGTCGTCGAACGAGCGTTCGTCACCGCCGAGCAGAACGCCGGCGGCGTCGAGTTGCGGGCCGATGCGCACCTCGCCGTAGCGCCCGCCGGTCAGGTCGGACATCCGCGCGCTGACCGGCTTGACGAGCGCGTCGCCGAGGTTCGCGACGTCTTCCTTCTCCGCCTCGGCGAGCTTTTCGCGCAACAGCCGCCACGCACCGTATTCCACCTCCACGTCGTGCTCGCGCCGCGCCAGGGCCTCCAGCGCTTCTTTCGCCTGCGTGGCCTGCTCTTCGACGTATTGGCCGCCGACCTGCTCGAGTGCGCCCTCCTCCCGGCTCAGTTCGCGGCGCAAGGAGGCGGCGTGGCCGGCGGCCCGGTCGGCGGCGGACTCGAGTGCGGCCAGGTCCGCCGGGCCGTCGCCGTCCGCGTCCGGCAGGGCGTCGAAGCGCCCCTGCCTTTCGTCGCATGCCGCTTGCAGCGCGGCGACGTCCAGGCGGTCGACGGCCTGACGCAGCGTGTCGGCCTCGCCCTGCAGCCGGGCCAGGTGCTTCTCCGCCCCCTGCAGGCGTTGCGCGGCCTCGCCGCGCGCCGCGCGCGCGGCGGTTTCCTGCTCCGCCAGCCCGGCCGACGTCCGCCGCGCCTCTTCCGCCTCCGCAGTCGCCGCGGATCGAACCGCCGCGATTTCGGCGTCCACGGCGGTCAGTTCCCGGTCGATCCTGCGCCGCTCCGCGTCCAGCGCGCCCGGCCGGGCGTGCCGGTCTTCGGCCGCCGGCGCGGACCCGCGCAATTCGTCCCGGCGGTTCTCCAGGTCCCGGCGCGCCCCGGCGAGCTGCTCTTCGTCCACTTTCACCTGGTGCGCCATCCGCCCGCAAAGCGACTCGCGTTCGCGCACTTCGTCCCGCAGCTCTTCGATTTCCTCCGCGAGGGCGGCCTCGCCGCGCAACGTGCCCAGGCTCCGGACGTGGTCGTCCACGGACACATCCGCGGCAAGCCATCCGGCCACCGCCGAACGGCACTGCTCCGCTTCCGCCCCGGCCACCACGGCGCGGCGCTCGATTTCGTCGAGGCCCTCGCTGCGAACGCGTTTCTCCTGCGCCGCGCCGTCGAGCGCCTGCGCTTCATCCAGCAGTTCCGCGGCCTGGCGCCGCTTTTCTTCCAGCCCGGCGATCGTATCCACGCCGGCGCGGGCGAAGACCGCCGCGGCGGCCGTGCGCCAGCGTTCGTCCGCGGTTTCCGCATCCTGCCGGCGATCGCGCCCGCCGCCGCGCACCCGGAACGCGCCGACGCCGTCGATCGCCAGCCGCAGCTCGCGTTCGGCTTCGCACGCCAGGCGTTCGCCGGCCTGGAACCGCCGCCGCTGCGCCGCGCCGTCGACGATCAACTCCGCGCTGCCGGCGTTTTCCGGCGTGAAGTCCATCGCGAGTCCCACCGCCAGCCTGGCCTGCGCGACCCGGCGCTCGGCGTCGAGCCCCTTGAGGTGCTCGATCTCCGCCGCCGCCGGGGCTGCGAGCGCCGCCGCCTGCGCCCGCTTCCCGTTCGCCCGGTCCGCGAGCTCCCCGGCCTCGCCGGCGAGCCTGCGCGCCGCCTCCAGTTCCGCGGCGAGCGTTCGCGAATTCTCGACGGCGGACCGGTAGCGGGCGCAGGCGCGTTCGAGTTCCAGGCCGTCGAGCCGGTCGTTGTCCGCCGCCGTCTTCGCCTGCGCGGCGCGCAGCAACGCGCGCCGTTCTTCGAGCGCCTGCCCGCGCTCCCGGATCTCCGTGTCCGCGCCGGCGACGGCGTCTTCGAGTGCGGCCAGCTTCTGCGCCCGTTCGCCGCGGGCGGCCAGTTCCGCCGCCTGCTGCTGCAACTTCAGGCGCCGGTTCTCCGCTTCCTGTTCGCGCAGCCGCCGACCCTGTTCGGCATCGCCCGTTTCGAGCTGCCGCACCCGCTCGCGGGCGGCGGCGGCGCGCGGCGCGACCTCGGCGACGGCCCGCTCGGCGGCGGCCAGCGACTCGCGCAACGCGGCGGCATCCTCTTCCGCCGCCGCCGCGGCGGCCGTCCTTTCGTCGCGCATGCGGACCTGCGCCTGCGCCTGCCGCAGTCGTTCCTGCGCCTCGGCCAGCGCCTGCGCGGCGGCTTCGCGCGCCGCGCGGCGCCGCTGCGCGATCCCGGCCGTCGTGCGTTCGCGCGCGGCCCGCTCCGCCTCCGCCTCGGCGGCGAGCACCTCCTGTTGCAACTGGCGCGCCCGCGCACGGGCCGCTTCGCTCTCCTCCACCTGCTGCCGGACGTCCCGGGCGCGCCGTTCGGCGGCGACGCGCTCCTCGCGCAGCCGGATCCAGGGCGAGCCGCGGCCGCCGCGGCGGCGGCCGGTGGCCGTGAACGCCTCGTCCACTCGTTCCTGCACGGCGGCCAGCACCTGCTTGCAGCGCGGGTCCTCCGCCATGGCCTGCAGCGCCTCGGTCAGCCGGTCGCGGCCGGAGGCGTTCGGATCGTCCGCCAGGCTGGTGGCGAGGATGGCGTCGATGGCGCTCTGTTCGCCGAGCAGGGCGGTGGTGATGAAGGAGGCCGGCATCCCGCGCCGGCCGCTTCTGCCGCCGGGCGGCTCGATGCCCCAGCGCAGGACGTCCTGCAGTGTGCCGTCCACTTCCCGGCCGCGGCCTTCCTGCGAGAACGTGCGCCCGTCGCGGGAGAACTCCAGATAGGCCTGGCCGCTTCTGCCGAAACTCTTGCGCACGCGCCAGATGCGTTGCGCAGCCTCCTCGAAGGTGAGTGTGACGGTGGGCGGGGCGTCGACGTTCCAGGCGCGCAACCGCTCGGCCGCGCTGGAGGTCGCCGGCAGCAGCAGGGCCGCGCGGATGGCCTGCACCAGACTGGACTTGCCGAGTTCGTTGGGCCCGTGCAACACGTTCAACCCGGGTTGCAACACCACGCCGGCGGCGGCGATGCCCGCGCAGTCCGTCACGTCCAGCCGCTGAATCCACATGGGCGTTCCGTCAGGCGGCGCCCCGCACCAGCCGGTAGAGATGGTGCAGCGCCCGTTCCGCGCGTTCCGTCGTCTGCGGATCATCGCCTTGCGCCAGCGCCTGCAGGCGCTCCGCGGCGGCGCGCAGCACCGCGGGCAGTTCGGCGTCGAAGTCCACCGCCTCGCCGGCGGCCAGACGCAGGCCCCGGCGGTCCACGCGCAGCACGCCGGCGCGCGGCGTCGTCGCCAGCGAGCCTCCGAGTTCCGCCAGCAGGCGTTCCGCCTCGTCGTATTCCGCCATCGGCACCGCCATCTCGACGCGGAGGCGCAGAACCGTCTTGCGCAGCTCGGTTTCGTCCGCCAGATTGCGCAGTTCCGCCATCGAACGGCACGTCGTCTCGCGCCACTTCCACGAACCGACGACCTCCTTGCGCACCAGCGCCCGGCGCCGGCGATCGAGCGGGAAGAAGACCACCGCGACGTTGCCGGTTTCCTTCTCCCCGAAGCTGGTGGCTTCCGGCGCGCCCGGATACACCGTCGGCGCGGGCGCGTCCGGCTCCACTTCGCGGAACGAGTGGGTGTCGCCGACCGCCAGGTAGTCCAGGCCGCGTTCGGCGGCGCTGCCGCGGGCGATGGGGAAGTTGGTCTGCCAGCCTTCGACGTCGAAGGTCTGGCCGTGCGCCAGGCCGATGCGGATGCGCGTGTCGCCCGCTTCCCGCCGCGGCAGCGATTCGACGAGGTTGGTCTGTCCGGCGTGCGAGGTGCAGGGGCTCGCCACCACCACGGCGCCCGCCCCCAGCGGCAGTTCCCAGCCCGGTTCGTCCACCACGCGCACGTAGTCCGGCAGGCCGCGCCGGAACCGGTGGTCGCGGTGGTAGACCGAACGCGGCGTCAGCGGGTCGTGGTTGCCGGGCAGCAGCACCACCGGACGCCGCCAGCCGCGGCGCTCCCGCAGCAGGTTCAGCAGGCCGCCCCACCACTGCTCGTCCGGCGCCGGTTCGTCGAACAGATCGCCGGCGCACAGCACCGCGTCGACGTTGCGGCTCTCCGCCACGTCCAGGATGCGTCCCGCCACCTCCAGGCGCGCCCTCGTCAGGCGCATCTCCTGTTCGTGCTCGAACGCCGGGAAGCGGCGGCCCAGATGCCAGTCGGCCGTGTGCAGCAAGGTCAGCGCCACGTCGTTCTCACCAGTCCGCATTGCTCATTCGATGACGAACTCCGCGCTCAGGAGGCGCGTTCCCCGCGGCGCGGCGTAGCGGCGCCCGTGCGCGTGCCGCTTCCACTTCTGGTAGGTCTCGTCCTGCTGGCCGGCGAGCGCCGCCAACCGGCCGTCGAGGCGTTCGATTTCCTGTTCCAGGCCGCGCACGCGGGCTTCCGCCCGGCCGCGCCGCTCCGCGCCGACGCTCTGGTCGCGCTGCCGTTCGGCCGCCGACAGGCGCCGGGCCTGCCGGCGGCGGGCGCGGCGGAGCACGAGGGCGCGGTCCGCCAGATATTGGTCGAGCTGGTTCATGGCCTGCTCGAAACCGGTCTGGTTGACGTGGGAGACGCTGCCCTGCTCCTCGAACAGCTCCTCGTCCACCACTTCGTCCAGATGCGCCGCGGGAACCGCCAGCGGCGGCGACAGCTCCGCCAGATCCGCGCACGGCTGGCGCAGCAGCTCCAGGGCGGCCTCGGCCGGGCGCAGCACTTCCGCGTCCTCGAACACGACGGTCGCGCGCAGGCGCTCCTCCTGCTCGAAGCCGTCGTACCGCACGCGCGTCAGCGCCAGCCGGCCGCGACCGCCGCGGCGCCTCCGGAGCGCCTCGGGCGCGTCGGGCCGGAGCCGGAAGCGGACGCGAAACTCCCCCGCGCACTCGCGGCGGGCGTTCTCCACCGCCGCCCGGACCAGCGCATGCCCCACGTGCAGCGGATCCGCTCCGTCGAGGCCGCGCGCGCCGCCCAGCACCACGCTCCCGCCGCCGCGGAACGGTTCGGGCAGCAGCGGCGAAGCGCCGAAGTGCAGCACCGGGCGGCCTCCCCGTTCGCCCTCGCCCCAGGGCACGCCGGCGGCGTCCAGGTAGGCGGCCAGCACGTTCTTCAATTCGCCGTCGAGTTCCTCGAGCGCCGGCGCCAGCTCGGACCGGATGCGGTCGAAGACCTGCCGCACGGATTCGTCCAGGCGCTGTTCGATCAGGCCGATGGTGCGTTCGCGGGTGCGGTCGAGATCGCGGCGGCGTTCCTCCATCGTGTCGCGCAGCCGGCGCAGTTCCGCCTCCACGTCCTGCATCGAGCGCGCCCGTTCCCAGATGCGCCGCAACTGCGCTTCGAAATCCGGTCCGAGCGCGGAGACGAGCGCCGCGGACGAATCCGAACGCGGCGTCTGCAGCACCACGTCCGTCATGTCCAGCACCTTGCCGAACAGATCCAGCTTGCTGCTCAGAATCTCGAACGTGAGCCGCTGCGCTTCGTTGTCCTCGGCGAGGAAGTTGATCACCGTCACGTCGCGCCGCTGCCCGTAGCGGTGGCAGCGCCCGATGCGCTGTTCGATGCGTTGCGGGTTCCACGGCAGGTCGTAGTTGACGATGGTGTCGCAGAACTGCCAGTTCTGCCCCTTCGCGCCCGCCTCCGAGGAAATCATCACCGTCGAGCGGGTCTCGAACTCGTGCCGGAGCGCCGCGCGGACGGCGACCGTCCGGCTCGGCCGCAAGTGGCGCGGCACGTCGGCCTCCACCTCTTCGCGCCAGACGCGCAGCGCCTCCATCGCCCGCGGCGACTCGTTGACGCCGCGGAACAGCGTGACGTCCCGTTCGCGCAACGCCGTCTTCTCGACGAGCAGATCGCGCAGGTATTCCTGGGTGGTGAGCGACTCGGTGAAGATCAGCACCTTGCGGCGGTCCGGCGGGCGGTCCATCACCAGCCGCACCGCCTTGACGAGGCTGGCCGCCTTGCTGTCCTCGGGCAGCGCCCTGGCGCGGCGGATGAATCCCTCCACCCGAGCCAGCTCGTCGCCGACGGCCGCCCGGCGGGCGTCCGCCGCGGCTTCGCCGCCGGACGAAGGGGAGTGCTCCCGGCGTCCGGCCGCGGCGACTTCCGCGGCGGGGACAGGCGCGGCTTCGCCGCCGGACGAAGGGGCATCCTCCCGGGCGTCCTCCCGACGTTCGACCGCGGCGACTTCCGCGGCGGGGACAGGCGCGGCTTCGCCGCCGGACGAAGGGGCATCCTCCCGGGCGTCCTCCTGGTGTTCGACCGCGGCGACTTCCGCGGGCGCCGCTTCACCGCCGGACGCCGGGGAGTGCTCCGCGGGCGCAAGGTCTTCGGCTTCTTCTTCCAGATCGTCCAGGTCCGCGGCGTCCTCGGCGGCGTCTCCCGCCAGCAGCCGGCGCAGTCGCGCCGCCACGCCCTCCAGACTTCTGGCCAGCGCAGGGGTGGACGAGGCCATCCGGCGCAGGAAGCCGATCAACTGCAACTGCCGCGCGCGGCCCTGGAACGCCTCGATTTCCGGTTCGAGCAGATACGCGGTGACGTCGTCGTAGAGCGCCTTCTCCTCCGGGCGCATGCGGTACTGGAACAGTTGCGCGTGACGCCCGACGAAGGGCCGCTCCAGGTACGGCGCGGCCTGGCGGCGCAGCGTGCGCTGCACCACCCGTTTCAGGCGCCGCCGCAGTTCGCTCGCCTGCGCGACGCCCGCGCCGCGGTTGAACAACTGGTCGAAGGTCGGCTTGTCGCCCAGCAGCGTGCCGCTGCGGTCGATGTACTGCACCAGCGCCCACAGCTCGTCCAGCGAGTTCTGCATGGGCGTGGCGGTCAGCAGCAGCACCGGCGCGGGACCGATGATCTCCCGCACCCGGTGCGCGGTGCGGGCATGGGGGCTGTTCTCGTCGTAGACGCCGTCGCGGTCGTAGCGCCGGTGGATGCCGGCGAACACCTCGTGCGCTTCGTCGATCAGGCACAGGTCGAACGGCGGCGCCTCGCGCAACCGCTCGCCGCCCCGCTCGCCGCCCGCGTACTCGCGCCCCGCGACGAACACGCCCGGCGCGGCCACGTCCACGCCGCCGTCCGCCGCGTCCCGGACCTCCATCCCGAACAGCTCGCGCAGCTCGCTCTGCCACTGGCCGAGCAGGGGCCGCGGCACCACGATCAGCACGCGGCTCCCGCCTTCCGCAAGCAGTTGGGCGATGACGAGACCGGCCTCGATGGTCTTGCCCAGCCCCACCTCGTCCGCGAGGATGCAGCCCCCCTCGGGGATGCGGCCGAGCGCGAACGTCACGGCCTCGATCTGGTGCGGGTTCGGGTCCACCCGTCCGCTCCGCTGCGCCGCCACGTAGCGGCGCTTCTCGCCCGCCCGGCGCCGCCGGACGAGCTCTTCGGCATGGTAGCGGCGATGGATGGGGTGCAACGGAATGTCGAGCGGCCTCTGCGCCGGTGGGCAAAGCGTATCAGACGGAAGCCGCCCCGGTCACGCCCGCGCTACGCCGGCGCCGGTCCGTGGCCGCCGGGCTCCGGCGCCGCCGGCCGCGACCCCCGGACGTCGACACCGGCGCGCCCGTGCGGTAGATGAGCCATGGTTCGAAGCGCACGGCGGACCTTCGGAGAACCCGAGTCTGGATCCAATGGCAGGCGATATGATCTGGCTGGAGGGCGCTGAAGGGGCGCGCTCTGACCTGCCGAAGCACCCGGCGCGGCTGAAGCCCCGGGGAGCCCGGCGTCTGGAGAAGCTGCGCCGTGCGAACCGGGCGCTGGACCGGGCCTGCGAACTGAAGGAGTACCTGGCGACGATCCTGGAGCAGGCGACGCCCGATGAGGCGCCGGCGCTGCTCGACGAGTGGCTGGAGTGGAGGGCATCAACAACAAGCTGCGGGTGATCGCGCGGCGCGCGTACGGTTTTCCACTCCCCGGATGCGCTCATCTCCATGTGCTGCGGAGGCATCGAACTGGCGCCCCCCTACCCACACGCATTTGAAGAGAGTCGAAAAACCAAGGAGGTCAGCAGGGTGGACACGAAAGGAAGGAACCTGGATAGCTCAGTGCTCTGGAGAGAGTACGAACCGTGGCTCAGGAAGAGGGAAAAGTTCGACAGCGGCCAAGGAGAGGAACCGAGGGGGGTGGACGAAAGGGTGAAGTTCGCGATCGGTCCGGAAGCGGTAGTTCTCCGGCGCATCTTGGACTTCGAGAAGAACAACAGCGGATTCGGAATCTGCATCCTGTGCCTGCGAACAGATCTCAACCCGCTGAAGGTCACACGGGCACACGTCTTCAATAAAGCCGAGCGGCAGATGGATCCCCTGCCTGACACCGAATGGCAAGGCGACGGGGTCGCGTCGTTCGAGACCGACGTCGTGGAAAGCGACGGAGAGGTCACCGTGAAGATCGGGGTCGGAGGAATGCGCCGGATTCTGGCTGAGAGCGTGGTACCGGTCTGCGAGAACTGCCGGGAGCTGGAGCGGCGTCCCGATGACGAGATGCATGAAATGAAGCGGGTGCTGGATACAGCGCCGGAGCAGATCACCATCAGCGGCTTCCCGCCCAACGAGAAGAGCGTCATCCGGGCGGGAACAGCAGTCAAGCTGGAGCGCATGGAACGGATCGACCGGGTACTCAGCGCGCGAAGGCGCTACTACCTGAACATCATCGCGCTTACCGGTAAGCTCGCGAGGTCGAACGAGAAGACGGGAACGAAGAGGTCCGAGGTTGGCACCGCGGACCTGATGGCGAGGCTGAAGGAGCTCCAGCACCGCTCAGGGGTGATGCAGGTGCTGCGGACGGACAGACGGCCGCGCGTGTACCTGTTCAACTCGCAGGGAACGGAGCTGCACGCCGAAAGGATCCTGACCTGGAGTCCGCCAAAGCCAGATGCTTGGCGGATTCCTGAATGGCAGGCGCAAGGGCGATCCTAGCCTGGTAGGCTTCCCCCGTGGCGAGCCGATCGACCATGCCGGCGCCTGCCGATCTCCGCGGACGTTCGCTGCTGGCGGTCTTCGCGCATCCGGACGACGAGTCGATCGCCTGCGGGGGGCTGCTGGCATGGTGCGCCCGTCTCGGCGCCGACGTGGCGCTGCTCTGCATGACGCGCGGCGAGCACGGCCGGAACGCCGGAAGCGCCGGGCGGACGCGGAGCCGGGAGCTCGGGGCCGCCGCGCGCACGCTCGGCATCGGCGCGCTGACGCTGCTCGACCACGAGGACGGCATGCTGCCCTGGCTCTCCGCCGACACGCTGCGGTCCGCGATCGCGCGGGCGATTCGCGCCCGCCGGCCGGAGGTGGTCGTCACCTTCGACGCCGACGGCCTCTACTGGCACCCCGACCACGTCGCCGTGCACGAGCTGACGACCGCGGCGGTCGTGGCGCTGGGCGCAGCCGCGCCGGCGCTCTACTACGTCACGATGCCCCCGGGAGCGATGCGCCGCGTCGCCGAGCACGCCGCCAGGGCGTCCTCGTGGATGCCGACGTCGCCGGTCCGGCCGGGAACGATGCGCCGCGTCGCCGAGCACGCCGCGCGGACGCGCCGGCGGCGCGGGCCGGAAGAAACCCCGGCGCCCTGCCGCGGCGACGATCCGGGCGGAGAGGAAGGCGGAGATCGCCAGCCCCGGCCGGCGGACGCCGGCGGCGCCGCACGTCCCCGGCCGCGCGCCGGCGCCGGCCGCCCGCCGCCGGCATCGATCCTCGGCGTCGCGGACCCGGACGCGTTCGGCGCGTCGGCGCCGGCGCCGACGCTGGTGGTCGACACCGGCGACTTCGCGACAGCCAAGCTGCAGGCCCTGGCCTGCCACGCGTCGCAGTTCGATGACAGCGCGCTGTCCTTCGTCACCGAGCGCGACGCGCCGCGCCTGCTGGGGGTGGAGCACTACCGGCGGGCCGCCGCCGGCGCGCCGGGCCGCACGTTCCTTGACGACCTCGGCGCACGCCCCGGGGCGCCGGACGGGCCGCGCGACGGCGGCGCGCCACGCAAAGGCAGCACGACGCGATCTTCCCGGCCGGGGTCACCGGACGAGCCGCGCGACGGTGGCGCGCCGGGCCGCACGTTCCTTGACGACCTCGGCACACGCCCCGGGGCGCCGGACGGGCCGCGCGGCCGCGGCGGCGCGCCCGGGACGGCGGCGCGGCGCCCGTGAACCCGTACCGCCATGCGGCTCGAGACCCTCGACCTGCTCCGGTGCCCGTTCTGCGGCGTCCGCCTGTCGGTCGTCGAGAACGCGGCGCTCGAGCGCTATCGGCAGCACCTCGAGTCCGGCGTCCTCGGTTGCGAATGCTGCGCCTTCCCGGTGGTCGCGGGGATTCCGGTCCTGATCGCCGACGACGCGGCGCGCGGCGCCACGCGGGCGCTGGAGGCCGGACGGCGCGACGACGCGCTCCACCGCCTGCTCGGTCTGGAGGGGGCGCGGCGCGACGCCTTCGTCGAGCGGACCGCCGGCGCGCGTCCACCAACGTATCGCGACCTGCTGCCCCTGCTCTGCCCGGACGCGGAGGCCGACTACTTCCTGTACCGGTTTTCGGATCCGACCTTTCTGCTCGTCGAGGCGCTGCTCGACGTCCTGGGACGCGGCGTCCGGCCGGCGGCCGGACGCGCGCGGACCCCGGGCCGCCCGCGGGCGCAGGCCGGAACGGGGACGGCGCCGCCGGAAGAGATCCATGTGTCGCGCCTGGAGCTCGCCCGCCCGCGGGCGCAGGCCGGAACGGGGACGGCGCCGGACCCGGGACACGTTGCCGCGCCGGCCGGACGCGCCCTCGATCTGTGCGGCGGCTCCGGCCACCTCACCCGCGTCCTGCTGCGCCAGCCGGCATGCGCCGGCGCGGTCGTCGCCGACGTCCGCTTCTGGAAGCTGTGGCTCGCCGCCCGCATCGTGGCGCCGGAGTGCGAGCCGGTCTGCTGCGACACGAACAGCCCGTTGCCGTTCGCCGACGATCGGTTCGCCACGGTCCTGCTGAACGACGCGTTTCACTACGTCTGGCACAAACGTCTGCTCGCCGGCGAGATGCGGCGGGTCGCGACTCGCGACGGCCTGATCGTCATGCCGCACCTGCACAGCGCGCACGGCGAGAACCACTCGGCCGGCGACACGCTCTCGCCCGCCGCCTACCGCGATCTGTTCGCGGCGCTGGACCCCAGGCTCTTCGACGACCGGCGGCTGCTGGACGATCTGCTCGACCGGCGCGTCGTCGACCTCGCGCGCGATATCCCGCCGGACGCCTGCCGCGACACGCCGTCGATCACGCTCGTCGCCGGCCGGAACGCCGCGCCGTACCGCCGCCACGACGTCCCCGACCGGCTCGACGTCACCGGCGTGCTGGCCGTCAACCCGCTCTACCGCGCGGAACGCGCGGGCGGCGTCTCGCGCCTCACGCTCGGCTTCCCCAGCCCGGAGTACGAGGACGAGTTCGCGCTCGCCAGACGGTATCTGCCGGCCAGCGTCACCGTGGCCGCCGACCTCGCGGGCGCGGTCACCCCGGCGGAGGTCGGACCGGAGTACGCCGGGCTCCGCCGCCGGCGGGTGCTGCTCGACCTGCCGCGCCGCTACTGCTGACCGGCGGACGTCGGCGTCGCGAACGGCGGGGCTGCTTGCGATGCAGGATCGGCGGATTCGGCGCCTGCCGTGACCGGCGGACGTCGGCGTCGCGAACGGCGGGGCTGCTGCTGGCGCGCCGGCTCTCCCTCCGTCTCCCGCAACGAGGTCGCCTTCTGGCTCGCCGCCGCGTCCGGGAGCACCGACGTGCCCGTCGTCAGAATCGTCGCTGGCGGGCCTGCGCGCGTCCGCGTTCCGCGCTACTCGAACATCTCGCGGACCGGCATTCTCCAGCCGGGAACGACGTCGTCGACCTCCAGCACGTCGTCCGCGGTCAGGGTGACCACGCCGGCCGGCGAACGATGGATCTTCACCGCGCGATCGAGCGGGTTCACGACAATGACGGCCGGCACCCCGGCGGCGAGCCAGTCGGCGATCTTCTCGTCCACCACGGCGCGGCGATCGTGCGCAGAGACGACCTCGACGGCGAGGTCCGGCGGGCCGGGGAAGTAACCCTGCGTGTTCCTTGCCGCGTCCGCCCTTTCACCGCGGGCGAAAGCGACGTCCGGCGCGCGGACGTGATCGGGACCGAGCATGAAACCGGTCTCGGCGGCGTAGGTCTTGCCCAGCTGGTTCGCTCGCACGTGCGCGCCCAGCGAGACGCCGATAGACATCGCGCATTCCCCGTGGGAATGGCCGGCAGGTGACGTCCTTCTGAGCTTCCCTCGCACCAGCTCGTACCGGAAGCCGTCGTCCGGCATGGCGAGAAGCTCGTCCGCCGTCGTCGGTCGCGCCGTCTTCGCAGTCATGGCCATCTTCCGCCTGAACGACCGGGCGCCGTCTCCGGGACGTCCGCGGGCGGGACGCCCCTCGCGGCAAGCAGCGACGCTGAAATTGTTCCCGGGCCGCCGGCGGCCCCCCGGACCGCCCGCACGTCGTTGATCAGGAGTGTGTTTCAACCACGCCAAGCCGGTCAGCTAATCTTCCTGGTTCAAACGGCCGGGAACGACCCCAATATACCACCCATTACGGCAATTTCAGGGCCAAAACGCTCCCGCGGGTGCACGTCAAATTTGTGAGGGACCGCCATCGGGAGTGCAGGGCAGAACGAGATCGGCCGACAACTTCAGTAGACCGGCTGTTCACTGGAGGAGTCCGACCATGCCCGAGGAATCGATCGCCGCGCTCGAACAGCGCCGCGCCCACCTGTGCCGGCAGTTGGCCTCGATCGGCGAGATGCGTTCGGGGTCGCTGATGGCGCGTTGCCGGTGCTGCGGCAAGACCGGCTGCGGCTGCACCCCGCCGGGGGAGGCACAGCGGGGTCCGGTGCTGTCGCTGACGCGCAAGGAGTCGGGGGAAGTTGGTGGGAGCCGTCCGCCGGATCGCTACTCCGGCGGACGGCCGACGGGGCAAGGTCGGATTCTTACCCGCAGTGGTGGTGTTCAGTTTCTCAATCGGTTTACACACGAAATGATAGGATCGTCACCATCTAATGGGGTACCATATAAATTAGCATTCGCCCTCAAGGCTTGACCGAATGCATATATTCCAAACTCTTCAATATAGTCGCTCCACCCTGTCTCACGGTTCAACGTCAACGAATAACACTTTTTCAACCCCTCAAACCAATATGGAACCGTTTGCTTTGCTGTCAAAATTTCATTCGCCAGAAAGGTAGCCCTTGTCCTGGCCTCATTTATAATTTTCTCCGTGGTGGCATGGGCCATGATCAAGGCGCTTTGCCAGTGGGCCACTTCAAGGGACTCATACTCAAACTCTCCGTTCACTTGGACTTGTATCTGTTCCATGCGTGTAAGTGTGAAGTTGAACATTGTCGTGCAGAATGAATTTAGATCTAGCGAAGTTGTAATCATGTTGAAAGAAAACGACCGTGAATGCCACCAATCCGAAGTCAGACCTTCCGCAGGTATTGGAGGATTGCCGTCATACACATTGAACCCGGCAGATCTGAATACTAGCGACACAACCGCTTCAACGTCCGCAGTCGTTACATGCACGCAGTCGTTATCAAGGTTCACGGAAACGTTGACGTTCTCAACATTCGCCAACCTGATCTGTTCGTATGTGGGCTGTGCGTCCGCGAGAACGACCGAACCGAACAGCACCGCCACGAACAGCACGACGTTGTTGAGAGTAGTCATTGTTCAGTCCCTTCCTGTTCCGTTCAGTTTCCGATCTGTTCTGTTCAGTCCGTATCCGAAGCAGGGTCTAGGTTGTCAGTCTAAACCCTGCTTCGGATTGAATCACGGTAGCAGCATAGACATTTTTGACGACACCCGTCCGTTATCAAACGTCACGGATGCGCTACTCATGTTCGGGTTCGTCCACGTGTAGGTCACGCTTTGACCACCCAGAGGATCAGCATAGGACAGTGTTTCGGTCCCTTGCTGGCCGATGCACGCGACGACCTGCCGGTATGTCATTCCGTTCCGCACACACTCAAACTCATCCTGTGTGACGACAGCAGCCGCACCGCCGAACATCACCGCGATTCCGAACACGATGCCGAGTACGAACAGTACCGCGAATCCGATCGCGATCATGACTGCCCATGCTTTGAGCAGGAACATAAACTTTTTCTTCACATCCGCCCCCTTCCCTTCCAGTCCTCGTCAGTTTCCGACCGAACCAGAATCAGGGTTTATCTGATCCTGATCTGTTCTGTTCCGGTTCCGAGCGGCGGTAGTTCCCCACCTTGCTACCGCCATGCGGCCCTACCTTCTACCTACCGAACGACGGGCCGTCCGGCATGCCGCGCCCACTGTCTGATTATTCCAGCGGCGGTGGTTCATACCTTGACGTTTCCAAAAGATTGGGTCTTGGGTTACCGGGCGTTCGGGACCGATTTGGCCAATAGCCACGGGGCGAAATAGAGCGGACGTTCGGAGAAGTGGAAGCTACATGCAATGCCGCTCGCGTCAGTTCTCGCAGTATCTCCACGATGGGCTCGGCTTCTACGTGAACGTGTAGACTCCGTTCCTATTCTATCCTGTTCACCGCCCAGCCGTACTGGTCACCCTGCCGCTCATCAATCGCCAGCGCGCCACGCGGTTGCGCGCTGGCTTGGCCACCGACCGACCTGACCGCGGCGCGCGACACGCCCGTCCGCATTCGCCGACCCGCGCGGCCCGCCACCGCCAGCAGGGCGATTACGAGTCCCGACGACATCGAGTTGCCGTTTCGTCATGGTCTCCTCCACCACTGCGGAAGTCCGCCGAAAGTCCTCAAATGCAGCAAGTAGTGAGGCTCACCTTCCGGGAACTGGAAGGTCACGTCCGAATTCCGAGGGGAGTTGTGATTCGGATCACCTTGATCAACATAGTCGATGTCGATATCGCCAACTGTATGATCGTCCTCCAACCACGAGATCTGGATGGATGCCGGGCTGATGGGACTTAGCCTGGATTATTCACCGGGGGTGCCGATCCGGGAGAGACACAAGGGCCTCCGCGCGGTAAAATCGCAGTGGCAACAGCCATTTTCACCACCACGGAGGCCCCTGCGTGACGACCGACACGATACCACAGACTGTCCTGTTCCCGGAACTGTTCGACAAGCCCCTCGTCGCCACCTTCGACCGCGAGCACGCCAGCTCCGACGGCGGCGCCGTTCTCCTCAAGGCGGCCGAGCGCGTGTACGGCCTCGTCAAGACGTTTGCCCGCTGTCTCGCCGACCGGCGCGACCCGGAGAAGATTCGGCACACGCTCGCGGAACTGGTCGGGCAGCGGATCTTCGGCATCGCGTGCGGTCACCCCGACGGCAACGATGCCGACGACCTGGCCGACGACCCCGTTCACAAGCTGCTGCTCGGACGGGACCCGGTGGCCGGCGCGCCGCTGGCGTCGCAACCGACGATCTCGCGGTTCGAGAACAGCCCGGGCCGCGGCGCGCTCTATCGCATGGCGCGGGAGTTGGCGGCGAGCGTCATCGAGCGGCACCGGCGCCGGCTGGGGCGGCGGGTGCGGCGCATCACCATCGATCTGGACCCGACCGACGACCTGACGCATGGCGCACAACAGCTTTCGTTCTTCAACGGACACTACGGCGGCTGGTGTTATCTGCCGCTGCTCGCGTTCCTGACCTTCAACGACGAGACGGAGCAGTATCTGTGCGCGGCGGTGCTGCGGCCGGGCAATGCGGTGGCGGCCGACGGGAGCCTGGGCCTGCTGAGACGGCTGCTGCCGATGCTGCGGGCGGCGTTTCCGCGGACGTCGTTTCTCGTCCGGCTCGACGGGGGCTTTGCGACCCCGGAGGTCTTCGATTTCCTGGAGGCGGAACCGGGACTCGACTACGTGGTGGCGATGGGCAGGAACGCGGTGTTGGTGCGGCAGGCCGAATCCGCCATGGCGGCGGCCCGCGCGCAGAGCGGGGCCAGCGGCCGGACCGAGCACGTCTATACCGACACCCGCTACGCGGCCCGCACGTGGAAGCGCGAACGCCGGGTCGTGATCAAGGCCGAAGTGGTCCGGCATCCGGGCCGCGAGCCGCGGGACAATCCGCGCTTCGTCGTGACGAATCTCCCGCAGAATCCGCGCTTCGTCTACGAGAAGGTCTACTGCGCCCGCGGCGACGTCGAGAACCGGATCAAGGAGTTGCTGGACGGTCTGCAGATCGACCGCACGAGCTGCTGCCGGTTCCTGGCGAACCAGTTGCGCGTGTTGCTGACGGCTGCCGCCTACGTGCTCATGCAGGAACTGCGGCTGCGGGCGGCGCGAACCGGCTGTGCCCGCACCCAGGTGACGTGGCTGCGCAACCGGCTGCTGAAGCTCGGCGTGCACGTCGTCGGCTCCGTGCGCCGCATCGTCCTGCATCTGCCCCGGGGGACGCCGCATCTGAACGCATGGCGGCGCATCGCGCTGGCCCTCGGCGCCCGCGCCGGGTAGTCCGAAACCCGCGCAGCCCGTAGCCCGAACCGCACCGCCCGCGACGGCGGAGCCTTGCCTGAACCCGCCTGTCCGCAACCGCCGGGCCCGCGAACGACGCCTTCGATGACGGTTGCTCGCCCTCGGCGGTCCTGAATCCGTCTGTCCGCAACCGCCAGACCCGTGAAGGCTGTTCCACGCGTCGCGGCCCGCGCACCGACGCGTGTCCGAGACCCCGTTTCGTGGCCGAGCATGGCCCGTCGGGGCCTCATGCCCGACCTTCATGAATAATCCAGGTTAGGTCCTGCCTGACGCAATCCGTCTCCCTCAATGCCGTGAAGAAGCCAACGCCCAGCGGCCCCAACCCTCCGACAAGCTGCCCGTTCGCTCGTTTCACATGCCCATGGCTCCTCTTGGTGAAGTCGTCGCGAGACTCCAGCTCCTCCACGGCCCCCTTGGTGAGGGTCACCGATAGGCGATACTGATGCCGGCCCTCGCTGGACGAAGGTAAAGCGCCCCAGATCTCATCCACGCTCACGACGAGATGGTCAAGTTCGACCGCCTCAAGAGCGTGGATGATCGCGTGGAATGTAGTGCGACGGGACTCCTCCAGCCGATTGTACGAGTCGGCATCACCGGCGAATAGCTCCTGTCCGCGAGGAGAAAGGAGATCCCAGGAGGAGTCGGGAGCGGTGCCTTGGAGCGTGGCGGCGACGACAGAGGCGAGTACAAAACGAACCATGGCGTGCCTACCTCCCGACGGGTTTATCGGTTGCGACGCGCTCAGGGCTACGATCCCGGGCGGGTCTCCGACATGTCCGATCAGTAGTATCGGAGCGAGTACCCGGCGATGTCAAGCGTCCCGGTCTGCGCACGGCATGCAGACCGGGACGCTTCGTCGGGCCCGGGCCCGGGCTTCACTGCTGGATTCCCCCGATCGTCTGGATCCGCCACTCCTCGCCCTCCTGCTGCCAGAAGGCGGCGAACGGACCAGGATTGGGCGTGTCTTCCGGGCTGCCAATGCCTACCAGCATCCCGAGGGTGGGTTTTCTGCTACCGAGTAGGATCTCGGTTGCGTCCTCGTCGATGAAGGTGATGAGCGTCGCCTCGTTGGCGACGAAGGCGAGGAACCTCCCGTCTCCTCCAATCACTGCTTCCGTCTCGAACTCCTCGGCGAAGATCGTAGCCATCTCGCTCTCGATGTGTCCCAATCGCATCGGTTGCTCCGAGATTGGTGAGTTGAACGCGCCGCTTTGACGTTCGTAGGTCCTCGTTTCCCGGTCGTACCGCGGAGATCGCCAGACGCTGTTCATGAGCCCCCAGTAGCCCAGTCGGAGATCCTCCACCCGGGCCGCCTCGGAACGTGAAGACGCAAGGAAGACCGGCTCTAGCTGATGATGAGCCAACCGGACCGCCTGTTCAGACTTGCCGAAGTACGAGAGTGTCTCGTCCGCGCTACCCCTGACCCAGGCATCGAGGAATTCGCCCATCGCGCTGGGGACCCTCAACCGGTCTCGGTCGACCCAGGCGACCGCCTTGCGCTCGTCCGCGCGCGTCCCCGCGAGGATTCCCTCCAGCGAGTAGTTCCCCTCATGGCAGGCGTACTCGAACAGCGGCAACTCGTTCAGCCGCATCGGCACCTGCGCCGTCCAGGCCGCGGTCCAGGTCCCCGGGTCGGTGATCGTGAACTCGTAGAGCAGCGTGTCGGCGTCGACGCGCGTGAACCGCTCGATCAGGTGGCGGTCCGGCGTCGTGCCCCGCCAGCTATGCCTGGCGCTGAAGTCGATGGTCTCGACGACCAGCGTGGCACCTTCCCAGCGGCCGCGCGATTCCCCCGTCCACGAGTCGATGCCGGGCCGGGCCCGTCCGTCGAGCGGGATGATGCGCGAGTCGTGCACCATCTCGTTGAGCACCACCACGTGGTCCGGCGTCTGGAAGAGCTGCATGTTCTGGTTGTAGCCGCCGGGGGTCATCGGCGGCCCCTGGTTGAAACCGAGGATGCAACGGTCGAACGAACTGCGGTCGAGCCACGAATCGGCCGGATGCTCCGCCCGCCGCGTCCGCCGCTCCTCCGCGCGCCGCTGTCCTTCTTCCGTCAGCGGGGGGATGCGCCCGTGCGGCGGATCGACGATCAGCGACGTGCGCCGGGTCTCGACGACGTTGGTGCCGCGGTCCATCCAGAAGTTGTTGTAGGCGCCGACGTTTCCGCCCGCCTCGGTGCGGCGGGCCTCCGCCTCCCAGAGCCGGACATCGCGATCGACCGCCTCCTGTTCGCGGTTCGCCGCCTCTTCCTCGGTCAGGAACTCCTGGTCCCCGAGCTCCTCCGGCCGCTGCAGCGGCGTGATCGTGCGGAAGTCCCACACGCCCTGCAGATCCGGCGCGCCCCACGGCGTCCGGGGCGCCTCGTCCTGCCCGGCCGCCGGCGCCGCGAGGGCCAGCGCCGCCAACCCCGTCACGAGCCATCGACCTCTCATCTCGACCTCCCTGGACACATGCAATCACGTTTCCGTTGCCGGTTCCTGCCACCGATCCGCAACACGGTTACGATAGCCGGCTTCCGTGGCCCGTGCAACCCCGCGCAACGTGATGGGTGCACGTCAGATTTGTGAGGGACCGCCATCGGGGGTGCAGGGCAGGGCGAGATCGGCCGACAACTTCAGTAGACCGACTGTTCACTGGAGGAGTCCGACCATGCCCGGGCGGCGGAGCAAGCCTGGGCCGAGGCGGCCGAGTATCGGCGGTTCCGGCGCCGCACCGGACGTGGCGAAACCGGCGCCGCACGCGATCAGCCTGCCGCCCGGCGCCCGCTACCGGGGCCCGGCCGCGGCGTCTCCGAACGCGTCGAGCAGCACCGGCAACAGCGTGTCCATGCGGGCCACGGTCCTGCCCCCGGGGTCGAGTCCGTCGGCGAAGCCGTGGCGCCGCAACCGGTCGAGCAGCGCCGGACGGCTGGCGATCACGTGGGCCGGCACGTCCCACGAGGCGCCCTCCCCGCTCACCAGCGCCGGGGGCTGGTGGTCGCCGATCAGAATCAGCACCAGGTCCCGGCCGGCGCGCAGCCGCAGGTACCCGCCGGCGGTGGCGTAGGCGTAGCGCAGCGCCTGCACGTAGCTCGGACCCAGGTTCAGCCAGTCGGGCTGCTCGGACCAAGCGGCGTGGAGCTCGTCGTCGTCGTAGGGCCGCTCCGAGAGGACGCGCTTCCAGTCCGCCTGGTACGGCGGCGCCGGCGTGAAGGGCGCGTGGGTGCTGATGGTCGAGAAGAAGACGAACCGCGGCGCCCGGTCCCGCGGTTCGATCTCCAGGCGGTCGACGCGGGCCAGCGCGTACTGGTCGTTGACGCTCCACCAGCCGAACGGCGGCCCGCGGTAGGCGAGCCGCTCGTAGTCGTAGATCTCGTCGAAGCCGTAGAAGGCGCCCTCGGGCCAGGCGACGAGCAGTCCCGGCGTGATCGCCACGGCGCGATATCCGCCGCGCTGGAACACCGTCACCAGCGTGTCGCGCTCCTGGGCCATCAGCCGCACGTTGGTCCGGTCGTCGCGCACCTCGGTACCGGAGAGCAGGCTGACGTGGGCGAGCCACGATTCGCCGCCGAAGGTCGTCGACTCGACCCGCGCCGAGACGACGCCGCGCCCGGTCTCGCGGACGTCCGCGGCGAACCGCGCCCGGCTCGCGGCGAGCGCCGCGACGAACGCGGGCCGTTCCCAGCTCACCGCGCCGTACGACTCCAGGAACACGATCAGGACGTCGGCCCCCGCCACGCGCGAGAGGTCCGAGCGCAGCACCGGCGGCGGCCCGAGGGCGGCGACCCCGGCCCCGCTCGCCTCGTAGGCCAGCTCGTACGCCTCGCGCGCATAGGCCGAGGCGACCGGAGCGGCGAACCGCAGGCGGTCCACCGGCCGCCAGCCGGCCTGCTCGGCGGCGAACAGCGCCACGGCGACGCCCGCGGCGGCCCCGAGCGCGCGCCGGCCCGCCGGCGCCGCCACCGCGCGGCCGATCCGCCCCACGCACCACCGCGCGGCGGCGTAGACGGCGACGGGCGCCGCGATCGCCGCGCCCGCGAACAGCGCCGTCTGCCACGGCTCGGCCACCGCCGCGAACATGGCGCCGACGCTCGGCACGTGGCGCAGATCCCAGTACGGATTGACGTCGCGGCCGTAGAGGGCGCGCGTCGTGACGTCGACGTAGCGTCCGGCGATCAGCAGCACCCAGACGGCGGCGGCGCCGCGCAGGACCCGCGTCGAGACGCCGCCGGCCCACCGCCGGAGGAGCAGGAACCCCAGCACCGCGAACGCCAGATCCGGCGACAGCTCGGCCGTCGGCCGGACTGCCAGCGTCGGCCAGACGTTGCGGAAGGTGAGCGACAGGTTCAGCAGCAGCAGCGCAACGGCGGGCGCGACCCATCCGGCGAGGCCGGCCGCGCCCCGGACCCGGCGACGCGGGACGTCTTCTGGCACCCCGCCGCCTACCGGAAGCTGAACGGCAGCGCCCGCCCGCCGAGGGTCAGCGCGAGCAGACCGCCGACGACCGGCAGTCCGAAGCCGTTCGCCAGATAGCCCCACGTGAACAGCAGGCCGCTCGCGAAGTGGAAGTTCAGAATCATCAGCAGCGCGAGTCCGGCCGTCAGGCGCACGTTGAAGCCGACCACCAGCGCCGCGCCGGCCGCGAACTCCGCCGCCGGCACGATGCGCGCGAAGACGGCCGCGTACGGAATGGCGACCGCGTCGAGATACCGCAGGCTGCTGCCCATCGTGAGTTCCCGCCACCGGTCGCCGAGCCGGGCCAGCCAGGCCAGGTACTCTCCGCCGCCGCCGTTCCCCTGCAGGACGCCGTCGAGGATCCGGCGCCATTCCTCCAGTTGCGACGTCAGCTCTCCGCCGTCGAAGAACCAGCCGAACTTCTGCATCCCCATCCGGACCAGAAAGACTCCGATGAACATCGAGAGCATCCGCAAGCCGACGCCTTCCCCGCTACCCTGGAACGACATGCCGGCCATTGTAACCGCGCTCGCTTCGTCTCAGAATGAATGCGTGAGCCGCATGCGCCGCGCCGGCGGGCTGGCCCGCTCGCTGCTCGTCTACCACGCGGTTCCGGGACGGCAGCGACGGCTTCGGCGCCTGTACCGGCAGTTCGTCGCCCCGGGCGACCTCGCGTTCGACCTCGGCGCCCACGTCGGCAACCGGACCCGCGCGCTGCGGGCGCTCGACTGCCGGGTGGTGGCCGTCGAACCGCAGCCCGACTGCGCGCGGGTGCTGCGGACGCTCTTCCGGGGGGCGCGCGGCGTCACCGTCGTCGAGTCGGCGGTCGGGGCGGCCGGCGGCCGGGTGCGGCTGACGCTCAACGAGCGGCGCCCGACCCTGAGCACCGCCGCGGACGCGTGGCGCGAGGAGCGGCGGCGCGACCCGCGGTTCGCCAACGTCCGCTGGGACCACGCGGTGACGGTCGAATCCACCACGCTCGACCGCCTGATCGACCGGTTCGGAGAACCCGCCTTCGTGAAGATCGACGTCGAAGGGGGCGAGCCGGACGTGCTGGCCGGCCTCGGCCGGCCGCTCGCGGGCCTGTCGTTCGAGTACCTGCCGGGCGCGCTCTCCGCCGTGCGGGCCTGCGTGGAGCGGCTCGCCGCGCTGGGGCGCTACCGCTACGACTGGTCGCCGGCCGAGTCGTTCGAGCTCGCCTCGGGCGCCTGGCTCACCGGCGAGCGGCTCGTGGCGGCCCTTGCGACGGCCGCCGCCGCGCAGCGCTCGTCCGGCGACGTCTACGCCCGCCTGGCGGCAGGCTCCGAGCGGCGATGACGACCCGCTTCGACCGCGCCCAGGTGCGGCGGTACTACGACCGGCATACCGCGGCCTTCCTGCGCCACGGCCAGGGCGGCGGCGCCGGGGCCATCCACCGCGCGGTGTGGGGACCGGGCGTCGGCACCCGCGCGGCGGCGTTCCACTACGTGGAGGACTGCATCGCGGAGCGGCTGGGCGACCTGCTGCGCGCCAGGACGCCGGCGGCGCGCGCGGGAGACCCGCGGGACGCCGCGCCGCCGTCGGTGGTCGACCTCGGCTGCGGCGTCGGCGGCAGCCTCTGCCATCTGGCCGGGCGGCTTCCGATCCGCGGCGCCGGCGTCACGCTGAGCCCGGTGCAGGCGCGCCTAGCCGCCGAGCGCATCCGCGCCGCCGGATTCCAGGAACGGATCCGCTGCGTGGAGGGCGATTACGCCGACCCCGGCCTGGACCTGCCGGCGGCCGACCTGGTCTATGCGATCGAGTCCTTCGTCCACGGCCCCGACCCGGCCGGCTTCTTCGCCCAGTGCGCCCGGGTGGCCCGGCCGGGCGGCCTGCTGCTGATCTGCGACGACGTGCTGCGCCCCGCCGGGGATCGTGCGGCCCGCCGCGCCGTCGGCCGCTTCCGCCGCGGGTGGCGCATCAACACCCTGGTGGACCGGGACGGGCTGCGCGCGCTGGCCGCCGCGGCCGGATTCGAGCACCTTGCGACCCGGGACCTGACGCCGTTCCTGGAGCTGGACCGGCCGCGCGACCGCGCGCTCGGCCTGCTCGCCGCGCTGGCCGGCCGGCTCCCGGCCGACGCGGGACTGGGCCATCTGACCGGCGGCGCCGCGTTGCGGACCTGCCTGCGGCGCGGCTGGATCGGCTACGATCTCGCGCTGTTCCGACGCGCTGGCGTTCCGGCCGCGGCCGGCGCCTGACGACCCGCTCCCCGGGGCAGGCGGATTCCGCGAGACCGCCGCGCCGGGGCCGGAGCCGACCGGCGACCCGCTCCCGTACCGGCAGGCGATGCCGCGGGACCGCCGCGCCGGGGCCGGAGACGCCCGACGACCGCTCTCGTAGCGGCAGGCGATACCGCGGAATCGTTGCGCCGGGCCGGAGACGCCCGACGACCGCTCTCGTAGCGGCAGGCGCTGCCGCCGAACCGTTGCGCCGAGGCCGGAGCCGACCGATGCCCGACGACCCGCTGCCGTACTGGGAGGCGCTGACCGGCCCCGAGGCGCAACGCATCGCCGGGCGCGACCCGGTGCTGGTGCTGCCGCTGGCCGCCGTCGAGCAGCACGGCCCCCACCTGCCGCTGTCCACCGACGCCGACGTCGGACGCGGCCTGCTGGCGCACGCCGTCCGGCGGCTGCCGGACGACTTCCCGCTCCGGGTGCTGCCGCTGCTGCCGGTGGGCGCCAGCACGGAGCACGCGCATCCGGGACTGGCCGGCACCCTGCACGTCGAATCCGGCGACCTCGCCGCGCTCATCGTCCGCATCGGCGCCGCCCTCGCCGGCTGCGGCGTGCGGCGGCTCGTGCTGAGCAACAGCCACGGCGGCAACCGCCACGCCATGGAGACGGCGGGGCTGCGGCTGCGGCGCGAACACGGGCTGCTGGTCGTCAAGGCGACCTACTTCGCGTTCGAACGGCCGGCCGACATCGACCTGCCGGAAGCCGAGTGGCGGCACGGGCTGCATGGCGGCGCGGTCGAGACGGCGATGATGCTGCACCTGCACCCGGACCGGGTCCGGACCGCGCAGGTGGCGCGCTTCGCGTCGCTCGGCGAGGAGCTCGAGGCGGCCGGCTCGCGGATCCTGCCGGAGGGGCCGGCGGCGTTCGCGTGGCTCGCCGGCGACCTCAACCGCTCCGGCGCCGCCGGGGACGCGAGCCTCGCCTCGGCCGCGCTGGGGCGGCGCCTGGTCGCGCACTACGGCGACACGCTCGCCGCGATCATCCGCGACGCGCGGGCGTTTCCGATCGCGCGGCTGGCGTGAAGGGAGCGGCGGAAAGGGCCGGATCCGTTCGTCGAGTGCCGCTTCGTGCTCTGGAATTACGAGCTGCACAGGAGCGGCGGAACGGCCGGATCCGCCGTCGGCCTGGAGGACGCCCCGGCGCCGTTCCGCGCGGCGGCAAGGGAGCGGCGGAAGGGCCGGGGCTATCCGGGCGGGATCGTCCCCGACCACATCTCCGACAGCCAGTGCCCGGCGCGCTGCATCTTGGCTTTCACGTACGGCAGGTTGTAGCGGTTGAGGGTGCCGTACAGCGGGCGGCGCTCGCTCACCTCGACGCCCGCCTCGCGCAGCGCGCGCACCTTGGCCGGGTTGTTCGTCAGCAGCCGCACGCGCTTCACGCCGAGCGCCCCGAGCATCTCGACCGCCGCCGCGTACTCCCGCTCGTCGGCCCCGAAGCCGAGGGTCCCGTCCGCGTCGACCGTGTCGAGTCCGTGCTCCTGCAGCGAGTAGGCGCGCAGCTTGTTGGCCAGCCCGATGTCGCGTCCTTCCTGGTTGAGGTACAGCAGCACGCCGCCGCGGGCGGCGAACTCGCGCAGACTGCCCTGCAACTGTTCCCCGCAGTCGCAACGCAGGCTGCCGAAGAGATCGCCCGTGAGGCACGCCGAATGAATCCGGACCGGCACCGGGTCCGGCCATTCCGTCTCACGGCCGATGACGACCGCCACGTGCTCCAGCAGGCCGTTCGCCTCGCGGAAGACGACCAGGCGCGCGTTCTCGGCGGCGGCCAGCGGCACCGGCCCCTCGCTGATCCGCGTGACGCGCACGCCGCCGGCCAGCGCGTCGATCTGCTCGCGGGTGACCGACAGGGCGGCCCCGCTCTCGATGGCGTCCTGCAGCGCCGCCGAGGCGCCGGGGTCGGACGGCGCGCTGACGACGGCCGGCAACAGCCGGCCGATCCGCGCCAGCGTGAGCCCGCCGACCTCCGCCGCCGACGCCCGCCGCACGGCGCCGGGATCGACGGCGAACGTGCCGCGCGCCATCGCGAGGTGCAGGATCTGCTCGGGCCCCTCGCCGTTCAGCGACAGGCTCACCCCGCGCACCTCGTCGGCCGCGGACGGATCCGGGACCAGCCCCATCGACGCGGCCCGGTGGCGGGTGACCGCCAGCCGCAACGGCCCCTGCCCGCGCAGCGTGTCCAGGGCCGGACTCGCCAGACCGTCGACGGTGGCGACGAGCGCGCCCCGCTCGCCCGCGGCGGTGACGTAGACCGGCCTCCCCTGCCGCAGATCGAACAGTGCGCGTTCCGCGTCGTGCATCCCCATGCGTCGCAGACGTCAAGTCGTCACGCTGCTGTTACTCTAGCAGCCTTTGGCAAACATTCCGCGGGGCGCGGCCCGCGCCGCCGCCGTCACCGGGACGCCGCCGATCGACGAGCGCGCCGCGTGGGACCTCGTCCGGAGCCTCCGTCCCGGCTCCTGCGCCCCCGTGCAGGCGCATGATTCCAGGCGGGGCGTTTCGTTGCAAGTCTACCCTTCCGGCGCCTGGGACACGCCGGCCCCGGTGACGGAAGAGGCGCGCCAGATCCTCGATCTGTATCTTCCGCTTCGACTGCGGGCCGATCTCGTCGTCGCCCAGGCAGGTCAGAGTCTCGACGGCCGCATCGCGACGGCCAGCGGGCACTCGCACTACGTGACCGGGCCCGAGGACGTCCGGCGCCTGCACCGGCTGCGGGCCCTGGTCGACGCGGTGATCGTCGGCGCCGGCACCGTCGACGCCGACGACCCGCGGCTCACCGTGCGCGAGGCGGACGGCGACGACCCGGTCCGCGTCGTCATCGACCCGCGCGGCCGTCTGGACCGGTCGCGGCGCGTCTTCCGCGACGGAGCGGCGCCGACCGTCGTGATCCGGGGACGGCGCAACGCCGGCGGATCCGCCGCGGCGGACGAACCCGATCCGGCCGGCGCCCCCGCACGCACCGGGAAACCGCCGCGCGGGACGACCGTCATCGACCTGCCCGCCGATCCGGCCGGCGCGATCGATCCGCGCGACGTGCTGGCGGCGCTCCGCGCGCGCGGCCACCGGCGCTTCCTGATCGAAGGCGGGGGGGTGACCGTCTCGCGGTTCCTCGAAGCCGGCGCGGTCGACCGGCTGCACGTCGCCGTCGCGCCGCTGCTGATCGGCTCCGGCCGGCCGGCGTTCACGCTCGCGCCGATCGGGACCCTCGACGAAGCGATCCGTCCTGCGTGCCGGGTGTTCCGCATCGGCGCGGACGTGCTGTTCGACCTCGATCTGCGCGCGCCCGTCAAGCCGGGAGCGCAAGCAGGTCCAGGTGGCCGACGGTGAGACCGAAACGGCCGCTCGCGATGGCGGACGTGCTGTTCGACCTCGATCTGCGCGCGCCCGTCAAGCCGGGAGCGCAAGCAGGTCCAGGTGGCCGACGGTGAGACCGAAACGGCCGCTCGCGATGGTTGCGCGCCGCCGCCCGGCCCACGCCCGCACCCGTTCCGCGGCGGCCGGGCCTTCCGCCGGGGGCGCGTCCCGAAGCTGCTCGGCGGCGGCGGCTTCCCAGCCGCCGACGAGCGCGCGCGCCAGCGCCGCGTCCGCCGGGCCGAGCCGCCACGGGCTGGGCAGCAGCCAGACGCGGTAGCCGGCCGCGCGGAAGATCGCCTCGGCCGTCGGTCCGGCCGCCGGGCCGAGGGCCGGGCCGAGCCCCTTGTCGCGCCGCTGGTGGGCGTCGACCGACCGCCGGACGAGCGCGTCGTCCGGATCGTCGGCCGGCCGGGGGTCGCCGGCCGCCGCCCGCCACCGGATCCCGCCGTCCCAGGTCAGCGCGAAGAGCGCCGCGCTGCCCGCCGCGCGGCAGGCGCCGGCCAGCGCGGCCAGCCAGTCCTTCGACACCAGGTCGAGGAGCGCCGACGCGGTCACGAGCCCGGCGCCCGCCTCCCGGACCGCGGCCGGCCCCGCCGCGGCCAGGTCGCCGGCGACGCGCGTCACCGCCGCGCCGGCCGGGACCGCCGCGCGCGCGAGCAGGGCGGCGTCGTGATCGACCAGCGTCCAATGCCGCGCCCCCGGCAGCCTCGGCGCCAGGTAGCGCACGTTCGAGCCGGTCCCGGCGCCCAGGTCGACGACGCGCGACCAGCCCCCGGCCCGCCACGCCGGCGCGAGCCGGGACAGGATCGCCGCGGCGCGCGACCGGTGGTCGACCGGCTCGCGCAACGCCAGCCACGCCGGATCGAACGTCTCTCGCATGCCGCGGGGAAGTCTACCTTGCGGTTCTCGAGGCGCGCCGGCGCGAGTTCGACGAGGAGATCTGCTATCGAGAGTTCCTGGGCCGGCCGCCGCGCGACGCGCGTGACGGTCCCGCGGGCTACGACCTCTGCTACGAGTGAGTGCTACGAGCGCGCTACCGCCGCGAACCGGTCTGCTCGGGCGCCAGCGCCAGGAGTTGTTCCTCGAACGTCCGCGCCGCCGCCTCCCAGTCGGGCAGCGCCGCCGCGTGGCGCAACGCCGCCGACGCGAGCGCGGCCCGACGCCGCGCGCCGGGGCCGGCCGCCCCGCCCCTGCCCGTTCCGTCCGCCGCCTCGTCCGGATCCAGCAGCGAGCCGATCGCCGCGGCCAGCGCGCCGGCGTCGCCGGGCGGCGCCAGCAGGGCGGCGTCGGACGGCAGCGTGTCCGGAACCGCCCCGCCGGTCGTGCCGACCACCGGCAGGCCGCGGGCCAGCGCCTCGGTCAGCACCATCCCGTAGCCCTCGTAGTGGGACGCGAGCACGAACACCGAGCTGCCGGCGTAGAGCCGGTCGAGATCCGCGCCCCGGCATTCTCCGGCGAACCGGATGCGCCCGGCAAGTCCGTGCCCGGCGGCCAGGGCGCGAACCGCGCGGGCGTGGTCCGGCGCGCGCTCGAGGCTGCCGGCACAGACGCAATGCCACGCCAGATGGCGCAGGCGCGCCAGCGCGCGCACGAGCACGTCGTGCCCCTTCCGCGGCACGACCGCCGCCACCGACAGCAGCCGCGGCGGCGCGCCGGGTCCGGGCCCGACGGCCGGCGGCGCCGGGTCCGTCCCCGGCCGGGCCACCCGCACGCGGTCCGCGCGCACCCCGAAGCGGCGGAGGCGGCGCGCCGTGAAGTCGCTGGTGACGATCACCCCGGCCGCCGCGGCCAGGGCCCTCCGCTCGCTCGCCGCCAGACGCGCGCGCACCCCGGCGGGAAGCCCCGTCTCGTCCGACACCGGATGGTGCACGAGGGCCAGGAGGCGCAGCCGCCCCCGATGCGCGGCGGCCGGACCGGGCAGGCCGCCCAGCGCCAGCCCGTCGACGAGCACCCGCGATCCGTCGTCGAGCCGGGCGAGCACGCCGTCGAGGCTCGCCGCGGAGACGGCGTCGGCATCGGGGAAGGTCCCCTGCAGGCCGTGCGCGTCCACCCGCCAGCCGCGGCGCCGCAGGCCGGCCGCCATCCGCGCGTCGTAGACGTACCCGCCGGTCCGCTGGTCGAGCGGGCCGGGCGCGACCAGATGCAGTCGGCGCGGGCTCACGAGCCTCCCTCGCGGCCACCCCGGGCGGCCCGGCCCCGGTCCCGCTTCCGCCCGCCGCGGCGCCGCCCGTTCACAGGCGTCCCTCGTAGCGCCCCCAGGCGACGTGGGACTCGTGCAGCGTCACCGTGATGGAGGTCACGCCGGCGGCGCCCGCCCCGAGCTCGCCGGCCCGGATCGCCGCCGCCAGCCGCTCGAAGATCTCGCGGGCCAGGAACTCGGTGGTGGTGTTGCGGCCGGCGAACGCCGCCTCTTCGTCGAGGTTGCGGTAGTTCAGGCCATCCAGGATCGTCTTGAGGACCGCGCCGGCGCGGCCGACGTCGACCACCATGCCGGCGGCGTCGAGCTCCGGACGGGCGAACGTCGCGTCGACGACGTAGGTGGCGCCGTGCAGCTTCTGCGCCGGCCCGAAGACCGCGCCGGTGAAGCTGTGGGCGATCAGGAAGTGGTCGCGGACGTTGAGGCTGTACACGATGCTCGGTCTCCTTCCGCCGCCGCGCGCCCGAATCCCCGGGGTGGATTGGTGGATTGACGCGGGCTGTGAAACGCCGTCTCCTTCCGCCGCCGCCGCCGCGCCCGCGGCCCCGGGACCAGCGGGGGGACGCCGGCCGCCGGGAGCACCCGACCGTTCTCTTCCGCCGCCGCGCGTTCAGGCCGGCGGGTCAGGGTACCGGATGCGGTGGCACAGCGCGTCCCCCGGCCGCGCGGCGAGCGCGGCGAGCACCGCCGGCAGTTCGTCGAATCCGCTCTCCCCCGTCACCAGCGCGTCGAGGCGCGGATCGGCGAGCAGGGCCAGCGCCAGCCCGAGGCGGCGGCGGCGGGACCAGCGCGGCGCACGGTGCGGGGGCACGCGCCCCACCTGGCTGCTTCTGAGCGTCAGACGGCGGGCGTGAAACGCCTCGCCGAGCGGCAACGCCACCTGCGCCGCGCCGTACCAGCTCGCCTCGACGATCGTCGCCTCGCGCCCGGCCGCGGCCAGCGCCGCCCGCAGCCCGTCGGGCTGCCCGCTGGCGTGGACGACCAGATCGGCCGCCGCGCCGCCCGGCGGGTCCGGGCTGTACGCGAGGCCGAGAGCGGCGGCGACGGCCGCGCGCGAACGGTTGGGATCGACGACGGTCACCTCCGCGCCCGGCAGGTCCCGGCACAGGGTCGCGGCGAGCAGCCCGACGACGCCCCCGCCGATCACCACGATCGCGTCGCCGGGCCCCGGCCGCGCGTCCCAGACGACGTTCACCGCGGTCTCCATGTTGGCGGCGAGCACGGCCCGCGGCGCCGGCACGCCGGCCGGCACCACGTGGACCGCCTCGGCCGGCGCGCGGTAGCGATCCTGGTGCGGATGGAGACAGAAGACCGTGCGGCCCCGCAGCCGGTCCGGCCCCTCCTCGACGGTCCCGACGCTGCTGTAGCCGTACTTGACCGGACCGGGAAACTCGCCTTCCTGAAACGGCGCCCGCATCGCCGCGTGCTGCGACGGCGGCACCGCGCCGCGGAAGACCAGCGCTTCGGTTCCGCGGCTGATGCCGCTGTACCGGGCGCGGACCAGCACCTCGCCGGCTTGCCTCGGCGGAAGGTCGGCGCGCAGAATCTCCCCGTGGCCCGGCGTGCGGATCCAGAACGAGCGAGCGGTCAGCATGGCCGGCATGAGCGGGGCACGGGCGCCGTCGAAGGACCGTACCGGACGATCGTAATGCCGCCGCGCGGCCGGCGGCCGGTCGGGACGGGCCGCCGGCCGCGCCGGGGACGCGCCCTGCTCGACCTCGGCCTCGGCCTGCTCCCGCTGGCCGCCTGCGCGCTCGCCACGTCGCGGATGCTCACCCTTCCCCCACAGTACTTCGCCGACGTGCTGGGCATCTACATCCTGCTGGCGGCGCTCGTCGTGCGGTTTCTGCCGCCCGACCTGCCGCCGCCCGGACTGGGGGCGGCGAACCAGGTCACGCTGCTCCGCGCCACCCTCGTCGTGCCGGTGGCGGCCCTGACCCTGCGGCCGGCGCCGCCCGACGCGGCCGCCTCGTGGTGGATCGTCGGGGTCTCCGCGGTGGCGATGGCGCTGGACGGCCTCGACGGCCGGGTGGCGCGGCGCGGCGGAGAGGAGACGCGGTTCGGGGCGCGCTTCGACATGGAGCTCGACGCCTTCCTGATGCTCGTGCTCTCCGTGCTCGTCTGGCGTTCCGGACGCGTGGAAGCCTGGATCCTGCTGATCGGCGGGCTGCGGTACCTGTTCGTGGCCGCCGGCCGGATCTGGCCCCTGCTGACCGCCGACCTGCCCGCCAGCCTGCGCCGCAAGACGGTGTGCGTCGTCCAGGGCGTCGCCCTGATCGTCTGCCTGGCGCCGATCACGCCGCCCGCGCTTGCGCCCCGCGCGGCGGCGGGCGCCCTGGCCCTGCTGGTCTGGTCTTTCGCGGCCGACGTGATCCGGCTGCTCGGGCAGGCGCCCGCCCCGGTCCGGTCACGCCGCGCGTAGGTGCTTCGATGCGCGGTCCGTACTGCGCCGTCGTCGTCCTGGCCGCCGCGCTCGCCGCCGGCTGCCGCGGCGGTCCCCCCGCGGACACGCCGCGGCCGACGGTGGACGAGCTGCTCGAGCGCGCCGGACAGGGCGACGCGCACGCGCTGTTCGAGCTCGGCAACCGCTACGTCGACGGCGACGGGGTCGCCCGCGACAACGTCCTCGCCTACATGTGGTTCGGCCTCGCGGCCGAGCAGCTCGCCACCGGGAAGGGGTACGAGGCCAGACGCATGCAGCAGCGCCTCGACCCCGACATGTTCCGGCACCAGATCGCGGAAGCGGAGCGGCTCGCGCGGATCTGGAAGGCCCGCCGGGCCGAGCGCGGCGGCGGCGGCCCCTAGCTAGGCGAGCGGTTCAACCGTTTCACCCGTGCGCACGGGGGAGGCTCGCGTCGAGGCGCTGCTCCACCGCGCGCGCGTCGATGGTCCCCTTGTAGACGTACAACCGGCCCGCGAGATCCCCGTCCAGCACTTCCTCGCTCACCCGCAGCCGGCTGCTGGCCGCGAAGACGATCGCGTACGGCAGCCCCGCGCGCAACAGGTCCACGCGCCGCCACACCGCTTCGCGGCTCCAGAAGCCGAGCGCCTCGAAGTAGACGCGGTGTCCCGTGCCGCGGCGGGTGAAGACCAGGTCCGGCACGCACAGCCCGACGCCCGGCAGATCCAGCAGCGCGCGGGCGACCTCCACCGTCCAGGGCGTCTCCATCCGCCGGAAACGGTCGCGCAGCCGGGCGACCTCGTCCGGCAGCCGCTCGTCGCCGCGAGCCGTCTCCGCGGTCGGCGCGCCTTCGAGATGAAACGCCGCGGGCCGCCGCCGGGGTCCCCACAGGACGTCGGCGTCGAGCTCCCAGCCGGGCCCGCAGGCATCGAGAACCGGCAGCAGCAACGCCAACCGCAGACCGTAGGTGGTCACGGAGCGGAACAGGCTGAACGGGCCGTCGATCTCGATGCGGCAGCCGCCGTCCGGCAGGCGGGCGGCCAGGTACAGCAGCCGGTGGAACTTCAGCCGCCGGAAGAACAGGCGCAGGCCGCGCGGAGCGGGCCGCCGCAACGTGACGACGACGCGCACCGCCCGCAACAGGACCGCCTGCTTCTGCGCGGTTTCGTAGGCGGCGAGCAGCGCGGGGGCGCCGAGCGCATCGAACCCGGTGAGGATGTGGTTCTCCTGCAGGTCGGCGAACAGCGCGTCCCGCGCGTCCTGCGCCGGCAGGCCGAGCTCGGCCGCCGCCGCCGCGATCACCGGCTCGGGGTCGAACGTCTCCGCGTCGGCCAGGGCGCGCCGCGCCGCCGCGGCCCGGACGAAGACGGCCCGCCGGAGCGCGGGCGGGTCCACGTCGTCCCGCGCTTCGAACACGCAACGGTCCCGGACCAGCTTCCGCAGCCCCCGGACCAGCCGGTAGTCGGTCGGATGGTGGGGCACATCGTCGCACGCGGCCTCGAAAGCCGCCCGGGGACCGCCGACGGCCGCCCGGGCGGCCGCCACGTAGCGCTCGGCGACGACGAGCAGCCGTTCCTTCTCGGCCGGCCGTAGCGGCGGCACTTCGACGCGGCCGGCGCGGTACCGCGCCCGCACCAGGTCGGCCGTCAGCACCGCGCCCCCGCCGGTTGCCGCGGCCGGCGCGGCGCTCCGCCCGTACGGGGTTCAGCAGCCGCCATCGCGCTCCTGCGCCCGATCGCCGACGAACAAGCCGACGGCGGCAGATCGATCCGGGCGCCCTCGAGTCGCCGTCGCGCTCCCGCGCCCGATCGCCGACGAACCCGGCCGGCAGAGTCCGTGGCGGCCAAGTTCAGCCGCCGGCATTCCGCTCCCGCCGCCGGTCGCTGGTGAAGACCTCCGACGTGTCGTTCGCCACCAGTTCGTACAGGACCGCCTTCTTGTCGCCCTGCTTGCGGAGGATGCGGCCGAGCCGCTGCACGTGCTCGCGCACCGAGCCGCTGCCGGAGATCACGATGCCGACGTTGGCGGCGGGCATGTCCACCCCTTCGTTCAGGACCCTGGACGTGACCAGCGCGTTGCAGGCGCCGGCCGCGAAGTCCTCCAGGATCCGGACGCGCTCGGAGACCCTGGTCTGGTGGGTGATGATCGGCGCCAGAAAGCGGCGGGACAGCGCATAGGCGGCGTCGTTGCGCTCGGTGAACAGCAGCGCGCGGTCGCGCCGATGCCGGTGCAGCAGCGCCTCGACGTAGGCCAGCTTGGAGGGCGCCGCGAACGCGAGCTGCTTCTGGCGCTGATACGCGGCCAGCGCCCGCCGGCCTTCGACGCTCTGCGACGAGCGGATGATGAACTGCGTCCAGCCGTCCGGGTCCGACATGCGGATGCCCTGGCCGACCACGAACTCGCGGTAGACGCCGCGCGCCTCGTCGTACGCGCGGCGTTCGTCCCCGGTCAGCTCCACGAGAATCCGCTCGACGGCGTGCTCGGCCAGATACTCGCCGGCGAGGTCGCGCGCGTGCCGGCGGCAGACGATCGGTCCCACCAGCGGCTCGAGGTCCGCGTGGCGGCCGTCGACGCGCTCCGGGGTCGCGCTGAGTCCCAGCCGGTACGGCGCCAGGCAGTGCTGGGCGGCCAGCGCGTAGGCGGCGCTCGGCAGATGGTGGCACTCGTCGAACACCACCAGGCCGAAGCGCGCGCCGAGGTGCTCCATGTGGACGAAGGCGGAGTCGTAGGTGGAGACGGTGATCGGCTCGACCAGATGGTCCCCGCCGCCGATGACGCCGATCGGACGCCGGAACCGGTCGCCCAGCAGGCGATGCCACTGCGTGACCAGATCAAGTGTGGGCGCCACGACGAGCGTGTCGCGCCGCACCGCGTCGATGGCCAGCAGCGCGACCTCGGTCTTGCCGGCGCCCGTCGGCAGCACGACCACGCCGCGCCCCTGCGCGGCGCGCCAGGCGTCCAGCGCCTCCGTCTGGAACGGGCGCGGCTCCCGGCGCACCTGCAGGCCGCCGTCCAGCGCGCCGTACCGCCGCGCTTCGTCCTCGTAGGCGATCCGGCGCCGCACGAGCGCCCGCACCACCGGCGCGTAGGCGGCGGCGGGCGCGCGGAACCGGCGCGTGCGCGCGTCCCAGCGGCAGGCGTCCGGCAGCGGGGCGCCCTCCGCCGCGGTGAAACCGCCGATGTCCAGCGTGCCGGCGACGAAGCGCAGGGAAACCGTCAAGGCTCGCGTGGCGCAGGCCGCCGCGGTCCGCCCGCGCGCGGCGCCCCCGGCCAGAGCGTACCCCGATTCGGCGCCGGGCGGCGGCGCCCGGTGAAGCCGGAGATCCGCCCGCCGCCCCGCGCTGCGACTCGACGCCCCCGAGGCGCTGCGCGCCGACCTGAAGGGAAGCCGGAGATCCACCCGCCGCCCGCGTTGCGACATGCGCCGGTGCCGCGGGCGACCGCGGCCATCGCCTCGCGGGAAGCCGGAGATCCACCCGCCGCCTGCGCTGCGACTCGTCGCCGTCGGAGACCGCCCGGCGCCTGCTCGCGGAGGAAGCCGGAGATCCGCCCGCCCGCGCTGCGACCGGTTGCTTGCGCCGCCTCCGGGACACGCCGCCCGCATTGCGGTTTTCACGAAGCGGAACCGCGCCGCGGCGGGCGCGTACGCCGCCTCCGGGACGAACCGCCGGCGACGGCGGCAGGCCGCGGGATCCGTTTGGGCTAGAATGGAAGCCGACCATGTCCGACAACGGAAGCTCTCCCGAGCCGCACGAATCCCCGCCGGCGGCGGAGACCCCGCCGGCGACGAAGACCCCGCCGGCGGCGGAGGCCCCGCGGGAAGGCGGCGCATCCCGCTCGAAGGTCCTCGGCGTCCCGATCCGGATGTCCGGCGAGGCGCGGGCGGTCACCGCCACGATGGCCGGCGCGGGGCTCGTCGCCGCCGTGCGGGCGCTGGCGCGCCGGCGCGACAGGAAGCGGATCGACCCGGAGGCCGACTCGGCCGAGGCGGACGCGAGCAGCCTGGAGACGCCGGCGCCGGCCGGCGGCAAGGACGATTCGCTGACCGAGCGGCGCGCCGCGGCGCGGATGGGCGGCGGCCGGGCGCGCATCGACGCGCAGCACGCGCGCGGCAAGCTCACGGCGCGCGAGCGGATCGTCCGCCTGCTCGATCCCGACTCGTTCGAGGAACTGGGCCCCTACGTGGAGCACCGGCACTCCGCTTTCGGCCTCGAACGGCAGCGGCACGCGGGCGACGGCGTGGTCACCGGCTTCGGCTGCATCGACGGGCGGCGCGTGGCCGTCTTCGCGCAGGACTTCACGGTGCTGGGCGGTTCGTTCTCCGAAACCCAGTCGCTCAAGGTCGGGCGCCTGCTGGAGACCGCCACGTCGAGCGGCCTGCCGGTCTTCGCGCTGCTCGATTCGGTCGGGGCCCGGATCCAGGAGGGGATCTGGAGCCTGGCCGGCTTCGGCGACCTGTTCTGGCGCAACACGCAGGCCAGCGGCGTCGTGCCGCAGATCAGCCTGATGCTCGGGCCGTGCGCCGGCGGAGCGGTCTACTCGCCCGGCCTGACCGACTTCGTGATCATGGCGCGCGGCAGCAGCTACATGTTCATCACGGGCCCGGACGTGATCCGCACCGTCACCGGCGAGGAGGTGGACGCCGAGACGCTGGGCGGCGCCGAGACGCACGCGGGCGGCTCCGGGGTCGCGCACTTCGTGGCCGACGACGAGAACGCGGCCTTCGACCTGGCCCGGCAGTTGCTCGGCTACCTGCCGTCCAACAACGCCGAGGATCCGCCGCTCGTCGAGGCCGAGCAGAGCGTCGAGCCGGACGTGGCGGAGCTCGACAACCTGATCCCGGAGGCGGCCGAGGAGGCGTACGACGTCCGCGAGGCGATCACGCGCATCGCCGACCGCCACTCGTTCCTGGAAGTGCACGCCGACTTCGCCCGCAACGCCGTCGTCGGCTTCGCCCGCCTCCGGGGCCGCGTGGCGGCGGTCGTCGCCAACCAGCCCGAGCACCTGGCCGGGGTGCTCGACATCGACGCCTCGGACAAGATCGCCCGCTTCATCCGGTTCGCGGACTCGTTCAACATCCCGCTCGTCACCCTGATCGACTGCCCCGGCTTCCTGCCCGGCGCCGACCAGGAACGGAACGGCATCATCCGGCACGGCGCCAAGATCGTGTACGCCTACGCGGAGGCGACCGTCCCGAAGGTGTCGGTCGTGCTGCGGAAGGCGTACGGCGGCGCCTACATCGTCATGAGCAGCAAGATGATCCGGACCGACGTCTGCCTCGCGTGGCCGACCGCCGAGGTGGCGGTGATGGGGGCCAAGGGAGCGGTCAGCATCCTCTATGCCCGGCACCTGAAGCAGGAGCTGCCGTCGAAGCGCGAGGCGGAACGGGCGCGGCTCGAGGACGAATTCGAGAAGCAGTTCAACTCGCCGTTCGCGGCGGCCGCCACCGGTCACATCGACGACGTGATCCATCCGCACGAGACGCGCGCGCGCGTCGTCGCCGCGCTCGACTTCCTCAAGGACAAGCAGACCGCGGCGATGCCCAGGAAGCATGGCAACATCCCCCTGTAGGGCCGCGCGATGACGCCGGAGCTGCGGCAGGTCCTCGAGATCGCCGGCCTCGGCTCGACGTTGCTGTTCCTGACGCTCGGCGGTCTCGTCACCCTGATGTACGCCCTGACGACGCCGCTGCTCTACGGCGGCTTCACGCTCTCCCGCGGCAGCGGCGGGGCGACGACGAAGGCCGCCGAGCAGGCCCGCCTGGAGGCCGCGGCCGAACAGGAGCGGCAACGCCGGGCGGTCGCCATCGCGGCGGCGGTGGCGCGGGCCCGCGCGGCGCGGCCGGCACCGCTGGAATCGGACGTGGCGGCGTGGCGGCGGCTCCACCGCGCGCAACGGTTCAACCAGCCCGCCGCCCGCGCGAGGGCCCGTCCGTGACCCGCTACCGCGTCACCATCGACGGCCGCGTGTACGACGTGGACATCGACGATCCGCGCGCCCGGCCGGTCACCGCGCGCCTGTCGGGAACCGCCTATTCGGTCGACGTCGAGCCGGCGCACGGCGCCGACGCCCCGCCGGCGCCGGCCGCCGAGGCGGAGGCGGCGCCGCCCGACGAGCCGGCCACGCCGCGGCTCTTCCCGTCCGGGTCGTCCCCGGAGGAGGGCGGCGACGCCCCGCGCACGATGACCGCGCCGATTCCGGGCGCCGTCACCCAGGTCGCCGCGTCCGTCGGCCAGCCGGTCGAGCGCGGCGGCGAGCTGCTCACCATCGAAGCGATGAAGATGTTCAACGTGATCCGCTCGCCCTGGCGCGGCACGGTCACGACGGTGCACGTCAAGGACGGCGACCGCGTCGTGCAGGGCCAGCCGCTCGTCACCCTGACGCCGCGGTAGCCGCGTCCCGCGCCCGGTCCGCCACACCGCCATGCCGCTTCCCGACCCCGGAACGCTTCTGATGTTCGCCGTCGGCGGCGTCCTGATCTACCTGGCGATCGCGAAGGAATACGAGCCGACGCTGCTGCTGCCGATCGGGTTCGGCGTGCTGCTCGGCAACCTCCCCGCCTCGCCGATGAACGAACCGGGCGGCATGCTCCACCTGCTGAACGAGTTCGGGATCGAGACGGAGCTGTTCCCGCTGTTCATCTTCATCGGCATCGGGGCGATGATGGACTTCCGGCCGCTGCTCTCCCAGCCGATCTTCGCGCTGCTCGGCGCGGCCGGCCAGCTCGGCATCTTCGCGACGCTGCTGCTGGCCACCGCCATCGGGTTCCCGCTGAACCAGGCGGCGTCGATCGCGGTCATCGGCGCCATCGACGGCCCGACCAGCATCTACGTCTCGTCGCTGCTCGCCCCGGAGCTGCTCGCCCCGATCGCGGTCACGGCGTACTCCTACATGAGCCTGGTGCCGATCATCCAGCCGCCCATCATGCGGCTGCTCACGACCCGCAAGGAACGCCGCATCCGGATGGCCTACGCGCCGCGGCCGGTGCCGCGCGCCGCCGTCATCCTCTTCCCGATCGTCGTCACCGTCGCCATCGGCCTGCTCGTCCCGCAGTCGGCGCCGCTCGTCGCCACGCTGATGCTCGGCAGCCTCCTGAAGGAGTCGGGCGTCGTCCCGCAGCTCGCCGGCGCCGCGTCCGAGACCCTGACCAACGTCTCGACCCTCTTCCTCGGCCTGACCATCGGCAGCCTCATGCAGGCCGAGACGTTCCTGCAGGTCCAGACCCTCCTCATCCTGCTGCTGGGTCTGGGCGCCTTCGCGCTCGACACCGCCGCCGGCATCTGCTTCGGCAAGCTGCTCGCGCTCGCCACCCGCGGCCGGGTCAACCCGCTCGTCGGGGCGGCCGGGATCAGCGCGTTCCCGATGAGCGGGCGTCTGGTCCAGAAGGTGGCCCAGGAGGAGGACTTCACCAACCACGTGCTCATGCACGCGATGGGCGCCAACACCGCCGGCCAGCTCGGCTCGGTGATCGCCGGCGGCGTGCTCCTCACCCTGGTGACCCGCGTCCTCGGATAGCGGGCCGCCGCCCCGGCGCGGCGCCTGCCCACCCCGGCCGGACGTCAGCCGGGTTCGACGGTGAACGCGGCGACGTTGCGGGTTTCGCGGCTGAACTCCACGCCGACCGTCTGCCTACCCCGGCCGGGCGTCAGCCGGGTTCGACGGTGAACGCGGCGACGTTGCGGGTTTCGCGGCTGAACTCCACGCCGACCAGGTGGATCGCCTCGCCGAGATGGCGGTACTTGTCCGCGTAGCGCCGCTCCCGGAGTTGCGCGACCGCCTTGCCCTCCGGCTCCCGATCCACCATCTTGAACTCGAACAGGTACACGCGGCCGGCCGCGCGCACCGCCATGTCCAGCCGGCCGCGGCTGCTCGCGTCCTCGGTCGCCACGTCCAGCCCCGCCGCCGCGAAATGGGCATAGAACACGCTGGCGTAGTAACCCTCGTACCCGGCGATGGGGTTGTTGACGTGCCAGTTGTACGGGATGGCGGCGAAGAACGCCCGGAACAACGCCTCCACCCCGGCGAGGTCGTCCGCCGCCAGCAGCTCCCGCAGCCGCAGGCGGCTCGCCACCTGACCGGCCGCGTCCGGCGCCATGACGCGCAGCAGCCGCCGGTTCAGGCTCTGGCGCACTTCGCGGTTCGGATAGCCCAGCCGGTAGTGCGTCTCCCCGCCCACGTCCACCGTGTCCAGCACGGTCAGGTAGCCGGTCTGGAACAGCAGCGCCTCGGCGGCCGCGTCCCCCACGTCGAAGGCGCCGAGCAGGTCCGCGGACGCGAGCAGACCGTCCAGGGCCGGCGGCGAAGTCCCGCCGTCGAGCAGGGTCCGGGTCAGGAACGTCGGCGTGCCGGTCTCGAACCAATGCGCGTCGAAGCGCCGCGTGCCGAACAGCAGCAGGACGTCGTACGGGTTGTACACCTTCTCCGCGCCCAGCCAGCAGTAGCCGTTGTACCAGTCGCGGATGGCCTGCCGGTCGAGACCGGGCAGCTCCGGCGCGAACACCGTGTCGAGGTCTTCGTCCGTGTAGCCGCAAATCGCCGAGTACGCCGGTTCGAGCGTGAGGTCCGTCAGGTGGTTGAGGCCGGAGAACAGGCTCACCTTCGAGAACCTGGTCACACCGGTGAACAGGGTGAACCGCACGTCCGCGTCGCAGGACTTGATCGCCGAGTACACGCCGTGCAGGCAGTCCCGGCTGGCGCGCGCCGCGTCGGGCGCGTCCAGAGCGTCCAGCAGCGGCTGGTCGTACTCGTCCACCAGGACCACAACCCGGCGCCCGCTCTCCCGCCGCAGCGCCCGCACGATCTGGCGGCAGCGGGCGGCGGCGTCCTCGTAGCGCCGCGTGACGGTGAGGCCCGCGTCCTCCTCGACGTCGTCGAGCTGCTGCATCAGGTTGGCGCGCAACGTCTCCGGCCCGCCGCCGGCGCCGCTGAAGTCCAGCCGCAGCACCGGATGGCGCACCGTCCAGTCCCAGTGCCGGTGGACGCGCAGCCCGCGGAACAGCGCCTCGTTGCCCTCGAACAGCTCCTTCACGGTGTCCAGCAGCAGGCTCTTGCCGAACCGCCGCGGGCGCGAGAGGAAGTAGTGCTTGCCCTCCTCCACCAGCCGCCGGACGTGGGCGGTCTTGTCCACGTAGTAGCAATCCGCCTCGCGGAGCTCGCGGAAGGTCTGGATGCCGGTGGGCAGTCTGCGCTTCTTCATGCGCCTTGCCGGTTGCTTCCCCGCTTCAGATCCGGGTCGACTGGCAAGGTGCGATCCGACGTCCGGTTACCGTCTTCACCCCGGCAGCGCGAAGACGAACAGCGTGTTGCCGTCGCTCGGGCGCAGCTCCGGCGTCAGGCGGTTGAAGGCGCCGGAGGTGAGCGACCGGCCGGTGCTGACCGCCACGTACTGGCGTCCGCCGACGGCGTAGGTGATCGGGAAGCCGGTGAGCGGCGAGCCGAGGTTGATCTCCCAGAGGACCTCGCCGGTCTCGTGGTCGAAGGCGCGGAAGCGCCCGTTGTGGTCGCCGCCGAAGACGAGGCCGCCCCCGGTCGCCAGCAGCGAGCTGGTGGCAGCGCGCTGCTCGTGCTTCCAGAGCACCCGGCCGGTCTCGGCCGAGATCGCCTGCACCGTGCCCACCTGATCGGTGCCGGGCGCGATCTGCGTGCGGACGCCCAGGCCGTAGAGCGAGCCGTCGTTGGTCGCCACCATGCGGGCGCAGGCGTTGCGCAACGGCATGTACATCGCGTTGGTGAGCGGGCTGTAGGCGCCCGCCTCCCAGTCCTTGCCGCCGACCAAGGTCGGACAGGCGAAGACTTCCTGCCCCTCGCTCCGAAAGACCACCTCGGAGTTCTCCGACACCGCGCCGGTGGCGCCGTCGATGCCCGCGACCACGTTCTGGGCGACCGTCGGGGTCGCCCACAGGAACTCGCCGGTTTCGCGGTCCAGCGTGTAGACGATGCCGGTCTTGCCCGGAATGCCGGTCATCACCCGGCGCTCCTCGCCCGGTTGCAGGCGCGGGTTGATCCACTCGACGGCGGCATCCAGGTGCAGACGCTGGACGACACGGTGGACGAACCGGTTGCAGGCGCGGGTTGATCCACTCGACGGCGGCCGGGTCGGGGCGCACCGCGGTGTCGACGAGCAGCCGCTCGAAGGGGTGGTCGAGGTCCCAACTGTCGTTCAGGTGCTGGTAGTACCAGACGATTTCCCCGGTGTCGGCGTCGAGGGCCAGCGTCGAGTTGTGGTAGAGGTGCTTGAGGTCGGCGCCGCCGATCAGGAACTTCGGCGCGGGCGAGGTGACCGACGTGCCGACGTAGACCAGGTTCAGCGCCGGGTCGTAGCTCGGCACCATCCACGCGCCGACGTGCTTGCGCTCCTCGAACGGCACGCCGCCCCAGCTTTCGTCTCCCGGCTCGCCGGGCGCCGGAATCGTCCGCCGCCGCCACAGCTCCGCGCCGGTGGCCGCATCGTGGGCCACGATGACGCAGGCGTCCGGCCCGCCCCGCGGCGTGCACCCGCGGCCGGAGATGATCTTCCCGTCGGCGACGATCGGGCCGGAGCTCTGGTTGGCGGGGTTGACCCGGTAGTCGAGGATCTCGGTCTCCCAGGCGAGCTCGCCGGTGTCCGCGTCGAGGGCGAAGACGTAGTCGTCGCCGCTGGTGTCGATGATTTGCGCGCCGTGGATGGCGAGGTTGCGGTTGAGGTCGGTGAGCACGCCGAGCATGTAGTCCTCGAGGTCGTCCGGGCGGTCGCGCCGGTACTCCCAGCGGAGGTCGCCGGTGACCGCGTCGAGGGCCTGGATGACGTCGCGCGGATTCGGCATGTACATGACGCCGCCGTAGACGAGCGGAGTCCCCTGCTGCAGCCCGGGTCCGAGGCCGCGCGACCAGACCATCCGGAGCCGCCCGACGTTCCCGCGGTCGATCTCGTCGAGCGGGCTGTAGCCCCACCCGTCGAGCGTCCGCCGCCACATCAGCCAGTCCTCCGGCGCGGGGTCCTGGAGCATCGCGTCGGTGACCGGGACGAAATCGGAGGACTGCGCGCGCGGCGAGACCGCGCCGAACGCAAGCGGAACCGCCAGGGCGACGACCGCGCCGTACGAGAATCGTGCAGTGGGCATCTCGGCTTCCTCCCCGGGGAACGGCGTCTCCGCTACGGCAAGGCGTACGCCACGAGGGTGTCCGTGGCGACGATCGCCACGTACTGCCGGCCGTCGGCGCCGAGCCAGGTCAGCGGGTCGGCGTTGCCCCGCCGCTCCAGCCGGTCCGCCCACAGCTCGCGGCCGGTCGCCGCCTCGAGCGCCCGCAGGCGGTTGTCGTCGGTCGCCGCGATGAAGAGCAGGCCGCCCGCCGTCACGATGGCGGCGGCGCGGCCGGGCCGGCCGGTCTCGCGCTTCCCTTCCGGCAGCGCGTCGGTGACTCCGAGGGTCCGCCGCCACGCGACGTCGCCGGTCGCGACGTCGACCGCCGTCAACTGCCCCCACGGCGGCTTCTGGCACGGCATGCGCACGCCGCCGAGGTCGACCTCGAAACTGGCCGGCCGCGGCGCCTGCTTGACGTACGGCGACGGCGCGTCCTCGTCCGCGGCGTCGACCATCCAGCCGAGGGCGCCGACGTCCATCGAGAAGACGAAGGCATAGCCGGTGGCCGGATCGAACGACACGCCGCCCCAGTTGGGGCCGCCGACGCCGCCCGGAAAGTTCAGCGTGGTCCGCGGCGGCGCGCCCGCCGGCCGGTAGACCCAGGGGGTGAACGGTCCGGCGTTGCGGATCTCGCCGAGGCTGTCGACCAGCGCCGCGCACGCCGCGGCGTGCTCCGGCGTGGTGTCCCCGGCCGTCACCAGGTCGGCCGCCTCGTAGCGGACGCGGCCCAGCGGCGGCGGCTTCACCGGAATCGGCTGCGTCGGCCAGGTCGCCTCGCCCGGCACGTCGCTCGCCGCCACCGGCCGCTCCTCGACGCCGTGGATCGGCGCGCCGGTCTCGCGGTTCAGGACGTACAGGTAGCCGGACTTGGTGGTCAGGCCGAGCGCGGGAACCGCGCCGTCCGCGCCCGGGAGGTCGAACAGGGCGGGCGGAGCGGGGGGATCCGCGTCCCACAGATCGTGGTGGATGGTCTGGAAGTGCCAGACGTAGGCACCGGTCCCCGCTTCGACCGCGACGACCGAGTTGCCGTAGAGGTTGGCGCCCGGCCGGTCGCCCCCGTAGGCGCCCGGGATCGGCGAGGCGAGGGGCAGGTAGACGAGGTCCCGCTCCACGTCGGCCGTGAAGTAGAACGGCCAGGCGTTGGCGCCGAGCCGTCCCCGCCAGCTGTCCCCTTCCCACGTGTCGTGCCCGACGTCGCCCGGCTGCGCCACCGAGTCGAACTCCCACCGCTTTGCGCCGGTGCGCGCGTCGTAGGCGCGGGCGTTGCCGACGCCGCCGCCGGTTCCGGGCGGGGTGTTGGCGCCGACCACGACCACGTGCCCGTAGACGAGCGGCACCGAGTTGTAGGGAATGCCCAGCTCGACCGCGCCGCCGGCGCCGAAGCCCGCAACGGGCGCGCCGGTGGCCGCGTCGAGGGCGTGCAGCCGGAGACCGGTGGTGAAGAGGATGCGCGGCTCGTGCTCGTCGTCGCCCGGCCACCACGCGACGCCGCGGCGCGACGGCGGGCGGCCGGCCACCGGACGGCTCCAGATCTCCTCGCCCGTCTCCGGACGGAGCGCGACCACCCGATCCGCCGCCGGCAGGTACATCACGCCGTCGACGACGATCGGCGTCGCCTGCGAGTTCGGCCCCCGGCCGCCGGGACCCGGGTCGGCGCGCCGCAGGTCGTAGGTCCAGGCGCGGGCCAGGCCGGCGACGTTGCCGGGCGTGATCGCGGTCAGCGGCGAGTACCCGGTGCCCGCGAAGTTCCCGCGGTACATCGGCCAGTCGCCGCCCGCGGCGGGAGCCTGGGCGGCTGCGCCGGCCGGCAGGCCCAGCGCGATCAGCAGCGCGCCGGCGCCCGCCGCAAACGCCCGCCGACCTGCGGATCGCGACGGTCGTCGGCGGACATTCGCAGGCAGCGCACCGCCCGCCGCAAACGCCCGTCGACGGCCCCCGCCCGCACCGAGCCCCCCGGCCGGACGAATCGCCCGCGGCGCGCCGGCGCGCCGCGCAGTCGCTCGCCGGCGGGCGGCCGGCGCGGCCGGCCGGCGCTCGCCAGCCCGCCCCGGAACGTTCGTGCATCGCATGGCTGTTCCCTGCCTCCCGCCCGGACGAGGAAAGAGCGGCATTGTATATCGGGGGCCCGGCGGCCGGGCGCGCAAGGCCTCCCCGCGGCCGGCCGGCGATGCGTTCCGCGTCGTTCCGCCCGACGCAGGGGTCGCCGCGGACCGCCGCCGGCCGGAACCGTTATAAGCTATACGCATTCACGTGTCCGAGGAGGAAACCGCCATGCGCCAGCGTCCGCAACTGCCGGCTCCGCTCCCGATCGCGTTCGCGCTCCTCGTCGCCGCGGCCGTCCCGGCCGGCGCCCAGTACGAGCTCACGGTCACCCAGGACCGCCTGATCAACGCGCAGAACGAGCCGCAGAACTGGCTGCTGATGAACGGCGACTACGGCTCGCAGCGCTACTCCAAGCTGACGCGGATCGACCGCGAGAACGTCGGCCGCCTGCGCATGGTGTGGGCGCTCGCCCTCGGCGGCATGCAGGACACCGGCGGCAACGGCCCCGAGAACGAGGTCAACCCGCTGATCGACAACGGCTTCATGTACACCAGCGACGGCTGGGGCACGGTCTACAAGATCGACGCCCGCAACCCCGATTACGGCGAGTTCGTCTGGATCACCGACCCCGGCGTCGACCACGAGGGCAACGGCTCGCGCACGCGCGGCATCGCGCTGTGGGAGGACAAGGTGCTCCAGAACCTGCAGGACGGGCGGGTGCTGGCCATCGACCGCGACGACGGCGAGATCCTCTGGGACGTCGAGGTGGCCGGCGTCACCGAGATGGGCGCCCGCGAGCGGTTCCTCACCGCGCCGCTGGTCGCCCGCGGCAAGGTCCTGGTGCAGAACGGGGCCGGCGACGGCGGGACGCGCGGCTGGGTGGCGGCGCTCGACGTGGAGACCGGCGAGGAGCTCTGGCGCTGGTACACCGTCCCCGAGCCGGGCCAGCCGGGCAGCGAGACCTGGAAGGACGACCACAACGCCTGGAAGACCGGCGGCGGCGGCGTCTGGCAGACCGGCTCCTACGATCCGCAGCGCAACCTCTACGTCTTCGGCACCGGCAACCCGTATCCCATCTACGATCCGGAGTTCCGCCCGGGCGACAACCTGTTCACCAACTCCGGGGTGGCGCTCGACGTCGACACCGGCGAGCGGCGCTGGCACTTCCAGTACACGCCGAACGACTCGTGGGACTACGACGAGGTGGGCGTCCACATGCTCTACGACACGGTGATCGACGGCCGGCTCCGCAACGTCGTGGCGCACTTCGCCCGCAACGGGTTCTTCTATTCGCTCGACCGGGACACCGGGGCGTTCATCAAGGGCAACCAGTACGTCAACGAGCTGACCTGGACGGCCGGGCTGCACCCCGAGACCGGCCTGCCGCTGGAGTACGACCCGAACCTCGACGTGCAGATCTACAACGAGGAGGCGCGCGCGCTGCGGGCCGACCGCGACCTGATGAAGCGCGCCTGCCCCACCTGGCACGGGGGCATCGCGCACCAGCCGACCGCCTTCAACCCGGAGAAGGGGATCGCCTACGGGGCCGGCACCGAGGGCTGCTTCTCGCAGAGCGGCGCGCGGGTGGCGTCGCTCGGCCCCGAAGGGGGCATCGACCGCGCGAACAGCGAGCGCCGGCAGTACACCAGCGACCTCTACTACGGCTCGATCACCGCCGTCGACACCGACACCCACGAGGTCATCGCCAAGGCGGTCACCCCGATCGAGGTGCGTTCGGGCACCATCGCGACGGCCGGCGGCCTGGTCTTTTCCGCGCTGCAGGACGGCTGGGTGGTGGCCTACCACGACGAGACGCTGCAGGAGCTGTGGCGCTTCAACGTCGGCACCCCGCTCAAGGGCGCGCCGGTCACCTACGCCGTCGGGCCGCGCCAGTACGTCGCGGTGCAGGCGAGCGGCCGCCACCTGCACCCGGTGCGCTACGACAACCTGGAGAACTCCAGCTACCTGTTCGTCTTCGCGCTCGACGAGTAAAGGGCGACCCCGCGCGGTCGCCGAACGCAAGTCCGGATCCAGGAAAAGAGCCACCGCATCAGGGGTGCGGGTCGCCTCAACGGAAAGGGCGGGGGAAGAGGTTCCCCCGACGAGTCGCCGCCGTTCACGCCTGGATCGGCGCGTCGGCGTCAGGCTCGGCCTTGGCCGGAGCCTCGACCTTGGCCTTGGCCTTCCGCTTGCGCGGAGCCTTGCGTGCCCGCCTCGGCCGGACGAGGCTCCGGCTGGCCGCGACGCGTCCCACTCAACTCGTCGAGCGGGGTGAGCGCGAGGCGAAGCCACCCGACGTCGGGGAGATCGCTCCCCCCATCGAGCAGCCTCTGAGCGAAGAGCTTGCGCTCCTCGCTGTCGACCAGCCCGCGAACGAGCTCCGCGGCCTCGGTGACGAGGTTGCGGCGACGAGTCACCGCAGCCCTGTCCTTGGCCGACAAAGTTTCGACCGGAGCCTTGGCCTTGACCTCCGCCTCCGCCTCCCTCCGCATCGCCGCGATCAGCATGACCTCCATGAAGGGGTCACGCACGCGGCTCACCCGCGTGAAGCCGCGCTTCCCGGCGACGAAGGCGACGTCGCGGGCGATCTGCGGATCCGCCCACGTGTCCAGCCGGCTCTCGGCGAGGAGACGATCCGCCGGGTGCTTCGAGAGCAGCCCGTTGACGACGCTCTTCGCGCGAGCGTCGCTACCCAGGCCGAAGAACACGCGCCCCGGAAGGAGCGCATTCCCGGTCACCGGGCAGCGGATCGTCCCAGCCTCAACGAGCTCCGCGACCTTGCGGCTACGAGTCATTGCCTGAGGCTCACGGGCGGCCGCGACCGCGGCATCAGCCTCGGTCTTGATGCGGGCGATCCTCGAGAGCACCGCCATCACAAACAGAGTGACGACCCCGACGGCCAAGGCGACTCCCATCATTCGTTCAGCCTACCACCACCCGCGAGCCGCGCGTCGAAAGACGTCATCGCCGGTCCGCACCGCCCGGCAGGGCGTTGATCGTCGCCACCTGATCCATCGAGCAGCAGCGGTGAGGCGCCGAACCGTGCTATCGTGACGGGCAGCATGTTCGACACCCTCGCCATCGCCCGCGCGCTGACCGCGGCCGACTTCACCCCCGCCCAGGCCGACGCCCTCACCGACGCGGTGCGCCAGGCCGCGGAGCACGACGCCGCCGGCGTCGACGTGGGGACGCTGGCGACGAAGGACGACATCGCCGCCCTCGAGGGCGCGATGAAGGCGCACTTCGCCACGAAGGCGGAGATCACCGCCCTCGAAGCGCGCATCTACCGGGCGATGCTGGTCCAGGCCGGCGCCATCGTCGGCGCGCTGGTCGGAATCGCCGGGGTCGTGGTCGGCGCCCTCCGGCTGCTCGGCTGACCCGCGGCCGGCAAGCCGCGCCGCGTGCCACGCCAGATCGAGCGTATGCAGGACACTCGCAGCCTGAGAACCACGCGCTGGTGGTCCACGCGCGGCGCCGGAACCATGATCAACTCCCCGTCCAGGAGCTCGTAGCGCTCGTCGTCCGGCGTGCGCCGGTAGTCCTCGTACCCGCACTTCCGGTGGAGGGTCGGGACAGGCATGGGAATCAGTTCGGGAATTCGAGGCGGCAGACGTCGACCTCCGCGCCCCAGTAGTCGATGCACTTCTGGCGGTCCATCGGGCCCCGGCCGACGATCTCCGCCTCCAGGAAGTCGGCCAGCCGCTCCACTTCGCGATTCTGCAGCGTGGCGGGCGGATCGAACAACTGCAACCCCATGCGCCGGAGATCGGCATGGGTACGGCCCAGGCAGCGATCGTCGTCGTAGGCCCGCCGATCGTACGCCGGCATCCCGCGGCCGGGCAGTCCGCACTTGATCACGAAGACGAGCTGCTCGCGCGTCAGCGTGCTCTCGCGCAGGTTGGCCCCGTCCGGCATCTGGAGGTTCATCTTGCGGCCGTCGCCGGCCCACCCGTGGCACGCCTGGCAGTCGCCCTTGCCGCGGTAGAGACGCCCGCCGGCAGCGACGGTGTTCGTCTGCGCGCCCACCACCTCGTCGGCCGGCGGATACCCGCCGAGTCCGGCGGCGAGCAGCACGCCCGCGCCGACGCCCATCCGCACCCGCCGATACGCTCGCACTGGCACTGCCCCCTCCCTTGCCGGCTCCGTCCGACCGTCCTTCCTCCCGCGAGGCTAACACACCCCGCACCGCCGGCGGCCACGCCAGGCCGGCAGCGCCGGGCGGCCGGAGCGACCGCCGCGCCCGGCGGCCTGTCCGCCTCCGCCGCGGGTCGGAACGCCGTCCCGGATCCGCAACCTCCGGCGCCTCCCGGGCCGTCCGCCGACCACACGATTCACGTCTACCAGCCCGTGGTGAAATCCCCGCTGCATTCGACGGGCACTGCATCCCGGCTGAACTGCGTCGTTCGTCGGTCGCATATCTATGGCAAGATCCCGGCGGAGACCTGGAACCGCGTGGGCACGCAGCTACTGCCGAAAACTGCGCGGGAACTCCGGTTGCGAACTGCAGGTGACGGTCTCGTTCGAGCTGACGGCGGGCGGCCCCGGAACCGACGCGCTGTCGCCGGCCCGCGGCGGATCGTCGACGACCCGCGGCCGGGCGAAGCGCTCCGGATCGACGCGGAGGCGGCGAAGCAGTGACGGCGCGGCTCGAATGCACGTCAGCATCGCCCGCGGTATCCGGGATCGACGCGGAGGCGGCGAAGCGGTGACGGCGCGAGCGGATACGGAACGAGAACGAGGAACCGCAAACCGGGGGAACACACCGATGACACGCAGATCCGGCAGACGAATCGTCAGACTCGCCGCGCTCGCCGCGGCGGCCGCGTTCGCCGCCGCCACCGTCGAGACGCAGGAGCCGCGCAGTCCGCGCAACGTCGAGGAGTTCGACGCCATGTTCCGGGCGCTCAACAACTGGGGCCGCTGGGGCGCTGGCGACGAGCTCGGCACCATGAACCTGATCACGCCGGAGAAGACGCGCGCGGCGGCGGCGCTGGTGCGGCGCGGCATCACCGTCTCGCTGTCGCACAACCCGATGCCGGACGAGGCGGCGGACAACCCGGACGCGGCGTTCAACCACACCATGAGCCGGTCGCTGCGCAGCGACACCTACGAGTTCACCTACCACGGCTACGGCGTCAGCCACATCGACTCGCTCTGCCACTTCCTGTGGAACGGCCGGATGTACAACGACGTCCCGCCGTCGGCGAGCACGCCGGACGGCTGCGGGAAGCTCGGCATCCAGAACCTGAAGCAGGGCATCGTCACGCGCGGCGTCCTGCTCGACTTCCCGCGCCTGAAGGGGGTGCCGTACCTGGAGCCGCGGACGCCGATCTACGTCGAGGACGTCGAAGCCTGGGAGGAGCAGGCCGGGGTCAGGGTGTCGCCGGGCGACGTCATCTTCGTGCGGACCGGCCGCTGGGCGCGCCGCGCCGCGCTCGGACCGTGGCAGGTCTCCGGCAACAGCGCCGGGTTGCACGCCTCGGTGCTGCCGTGGATCAAGGAACGCGGCGTCGCCTTCGTCGGCAGCGACGCGGCCACCGACGTGATGCCGTCGCTGGTCGAAGGCGTCACGCAGCCGGTCCACACGATGCTGATCGCCGGCTTCGGCACGAACATCTTCGACAACATGGACCTCGAAGCGCTCGCCGAGACGGCGGCCCGCGAGAACCGCTGGGAGTTCCTGCTGACCGCCGGGCCGATCCCGGTCGAGGGGGGCACCGGCTCGCCGCTCAACCCGATCGCCGTCTTCTGAGCGGGTCGCGGCACCGGGCGGGCGGCGCGATCGTGCGCGCCGGCGGGCATCCACCCGGCCGCACGGCGCCGGGCAGGCGCGGACGGCGCCGCCCGGCTCACCTGCGCGTCGGCGCCCGGACCTGCGCGCTCAACCTGGCGCCGGGCGGGCGCGGGCGGCGCCGCCCGGCTCACGGCTCCACCGTGATCTCCCCGATCGCCCACGGATGGTCCGCGCAGTGGTAGAGGAACGTGCCGGGCTCGTCGAAGGTGACGTAGCCGGACATCGCCGGCGCCAGCGCACCGGTGCTCCAGCTCCCGTCCCGCGCCGCGACGGTGTGGGACGTCTCGCCGTTGTTGACGAAGCGCACGCGCGCGCCGGCGGTGACGAGCGCCCGCACCGGGTTGAACGCGTGCTCGTTGATCGCGTTGCGCCGGCCGCCGACCGACCAGGCGACGGGATTCTCGACCAGCGTCGCGGTCTCTATCGCGTCGGTCTCCCGCGGCGGCGGGCCGATCCAGCGGACCAGGTCGTCCAGGGGCTCGGCCGCCGCCGGACGCGCCGGCACGGCGCCGTCGAGCGCGAACGCCCACAGCTCGCCGCCGACCGCGAGGGCGATGAACTGCCGGCCGCCGGCCGCGTAGGAGATCGCCGGTCCGGGACGCAGCCGCACCCCGGGCGGACCGGCCTGGAACCCCCACAACCGCTCGCCGGTGCCGGCGTCGTAGGCCTCGAGCCGGCCGTCGGCCGAGCCCCAGAACAGCAGCCCGCCGGCGGTCGTCAGCGGACCGCTCGTGGCCAGCCGCGCGCCGCGGAACTCGTTCTTCCAGACGATCTCCCCGCTCCGCCCGTCGACCGCGGCCAGGATGCCGGTCGACTCCGGGAGCGTCAGCCGGACGTAGCCGCTGGCGCGGTTGTCCGAAATCCACGGATCCGCGAAGCGGAACGCGCGTCCGACGTGCGCCCGCCCCTGCGCGTAGACGTAGCCGGTCCGCGGACTGAACGACATCGGCGTCACCCGCACCATCGGAATCGGCGCGCCGGGGGCCACCACGTCGTGCCGGTCGAGCGACGGCGGGGTGTACGAGCTGCAATTGAGCTCGAACGGCGGCGGAACCCGGTCGCGCCAGAAGGAGCACGACGGCAGGATGCTTTCGCCGGCCGGGAACGGCTGCGTCGGCGCGGTGCGCAGGAACGCATCCTGCGGCACCGGCCGTTCCTCGATCGGCGCGAGCGGCTCGCCCGTCTCCCGGTCGAACCGGAACAGGTGCCCGTCGGCCCGCATCGCCGCCAGCGCCTTGCGGGTGCGCCCCTCGATCACGGTCTCGTAGAGCAGCAGCGGCGTGGCGACGTCGGCGTCCCAGACGTCGTGCCGGACCACCTGGTAGTGCCAGCGCCGCTCCCCGGTCTCCATGTCGAGGGCCAGCACCGACGCGGTGAACAGGTTGTCGCCGGCGCGGATCTCGCCGCCGTACATCGGTACCGGGTTGCCGGTCACGAAGTAGACCAGCCCCAGATCCGGATCGGCCGCGCCGACGAGCCAGACGCCGCCCCCGCCCAGCCGCCACACGTCGGAATCTTGCGGCCACGTCTCGTGGCCGAACTCCCCGGGCCGCGGCACGACGAAGAAGGTCCATAGCTTCTCGCCGGTCGCCGCGTCGAGGGCGATGACGCGCCCCTGCCCGCCGCTGTCGCCGTTCGCCAGCCCCACGAACACCCTGCCGCGCGCGTGCATCGGGGCCGTGGTCACCGTCTCGCCCGCCTGCGCCGGCACGCTGCCGACCGGCTCCACCCAGACCGGCTCGCCAGTGTCCTGCCGCAGCGCCGCCACCTCCGCGCTCCGCAGGCCGACGAAGACCAGCCCGCCGCCCAGGCCGACCCCCTGCCACGACGGCACCCGCTGCGCCTCGGCGCCCGAGCCGCCCGCCCGCCAGCGCCAGACCGTCTCGCCCGTCCGGCCGTCGATCGCGAACACGTTCGCCCCGCCGGTCAGGTAGAGGACGCCGTCTTCGGCCACCGGCGTCGCGCGTGACGACACGCCCCCGGGCAGGCGGGCCACCCAGGCCCCGCCCAGCCGGTCGATCGTCCCGGTCGAGACCTCGGCGAGCGTCGAATGGCGGGACCCGGTCCAGTCCCCGCCGGCGAACGACCAGTCCGCGGCGGGATGGCCCCGGCCGGGCTCCGGCGCCTCCTGCGCCCGCGGACCGGCCGTCAGGACGACGGCGGCCAGCAGTGCGACGACGAATCCACGGTGCGGTCCACGCATGACGTCCCTTCGGAAGCGGTGCTCGACTTCGGCGCCAGGACCGGCGTGCGATGGATCCGATTGTCCCGACAACGGAAACCGGCGATTGTCACGAACGATTCCTCACGCCGGAAGATCGTCGCGCCTGCCGCAAGCGGTTGTCAACCGGCGCCCGGGACCTTCGCTCTGGTGATCGCCCGGTGGATCGCCCCGTGTCCGGGTCTCCGACGCCCCCAATCGGCTGCTGCAGAACGCTTGTCTTCACTCTTTCAGGACGCAATATCCCGGGTTCCGACGTTCCCAGTCGAGAATGGCCGTTCCGAGGGCGGAGTTTCGAAAGTCGGCATCCTCGAACGCCAACCGTAACGACTGTTTGAGTCGTTCGACGCTGACGTCCCTCAAGTCATTCGTTCCAAGAGCTGTCCTCAGACCAATTGACAACACTTTCAAAACGTCGTCGCCGCAACATACGTGACACATGTCATGACGCGCATCCCTCAGGCCTTCTACGGCTTTGCTCAGTTCTGTTTCGTCCAACCCCGTCCGCATAGACAAGTTCATGACGCTTCGACAGAGCTCCACCGTGTCCACCAACAGAGAACACCGGTCGATGCAGGACGTCAATCTTAACCCTTGAAATTTGAGGCGCAGATCGTTTCTCATCGACAACCATCGCAAGTAGCCCACGGGCGCAGCCGCCGAGAGAACCAACTCTCTGACCTCCACACCAAGCGCCCGTATTTTCGGGCTCTCCTGCAACGAGTGTGGGCAAGTTGCGGCGCGATCGTCGGGTCGGCGCGGGGTGCCGACAGCGCCGGCGACCTCGGAACTGACGGGTCGTGGCGCACCTGCTTGAGGCAGGTCCGGGTCGCACGGTGTCGGGGCAGGGCCGTCGGAGGTAGCGGAGGGCCGGCCGGCGTGTCAACGCGCTGCGCGCGTCCTTCGCTGCGCTCCGGCCCTTCGGGTGACACACCGTCCGTCCCTCCGCTCAGACAGCAGTTATGGGCCTTGCGGCCCGGCCTGGACGGGAGCGTCCCGGCCGTCCACGACGACGCGGACGGCGCGCCGGCCGGCGGTTCGGGGACGGGAACCGGCTAGCGGCGCCGGGGCCGGCGCGGGCCGTGAACCTCCGTCGGCCGGCCGGTGTCGGGGGGGCGTCGGCGCCGCGTGCGTCGTCGTGCTCGCCGAAGCGGGTTGCAAAACGCAGGGGCTTCCTGGTCTCATGGGCAGGATGTGCAACAACCAGGACCCGCGAGGAGGAGAGCCCCATGCGTCTGACTACGGTACTACGGCGGCTGTTGGGTGTCACGCAGATGTACGTCCAGGCGGTGGAAATGCCCGCTGCCGGTCCGTTGACGGCGTCGGTGGCGCCGTCGTGGCGGCGTTCCCGGTGCGGCGCGGGCGGGAAGCGGGCGCCGCGGTATGACCGGCAGCCGGAACGCAGGTGGCGGCATCTGTCGTGGGGCCGGCTGTCGGCGTGTCTGCGGTATGCGCCGTGGCGGGTGTCGTGCCCGCGTTGCGGGGTGAAGGTGGAGCGGGTGCCGTGGGCGAGCGGAACCAGCGCGTTCACGTCGGAGTTCGAGGAGTTGACGGCGTATCTGGCCCAGGTGACGGACCGCACGGCGGTGAGCCGCCTGCTGGGGATCTCGTGGGTGACGGTGGGCAGCATCGTGGAACGGGTGGTGGCCCGGCGGCTGGACCGGGGGCGGTTCGCGAAGCTGAGGCGGATCGGCGTGGACGAGTTCAGCTACCGGAAACGCCACCGCTACCTGACCCTCGTGGTCGACCATGACGAGCGTCGTGTGGTGTGGGCGGGACCGGGCCGTAGCGCGGAGACGCTGGGGGCCTTCTTCGAGCAGTTGGGACCGGCCGGGTGCGCGCGGATCGAGTTGGTGACGGCGGACCTGGCGTCGAGCTGGCAGAAGGCGTTGCGGGCGTGGGCTCCGCAGGCGCGGGTGGTGTTCGACCGGTTTCACGTCGAACGGCTGGCCGCCGATGCGGTGGACGAGGTGCGCCGCGCGGAGCAGCGTCGTCCGGACCTGGAGGATGCGAAGGCGCTGAAGGGGGCGCGCTACGACCTGCTGAAACACCCGGCGCGGCTGAAGCCCAAGGAGGCCCGGCGCCTGGAGAAGTTGCGTCGTGCGAACCGGGCGCTGGACCGGGCTTACGAACTGAAGGAGTACCTGGCGACGATCCTGGAACAGGCGCCCCCCGAGGAGGCGCCGGAGCTGCTCGAAGAGTGGCTGGAGTGGGCGGCGCGGTCCCGTCTGGAGCCGTTCGTGAAGCTGGGGCGCACGATTCGGAAACACGCCGAGGGCATCCTGGCGTATCTGGACACCCGGATGACGAACGGGCCGGTGGAGGGCATCAACAACAAGCTGCGGGTGATCGCGCGGCGCGCGTACGGTTTCCACTCCCCCGATGCGCTCATCTCGATGCTGTTCCTGTGCTGCGGAGGCATCGAACTGGCGCCGCCCCTACCCACACGCATTTGAGGATATTCTATTTTCGGCGGCGAGCCGAATTCCAGCAACAGCCGATCAAATGCGGGCGAACACACAAGGGCCACCTCCAGATCATGCGCATCGCAGGTGACTACGTTCGGGCCGTGAGGCTCCGCCCCCTCCAGGAGATCAAAATCCGGATCCACCATTCCCAGCACGCCCACGAAACCGGCGTCGTCAAGGATGCGAATTACTTCCAGAACGCTCTCCTTTCCTTCCGCCACGACCAGGTCGCAACGCTCGTCAGTATACCTCTCGCAAAACAGGCGATCGTCGCGCCCCTCCACGACCAGAAAAGATCCAGGATGCTGGGAACGTTTCAGCCGAATCTCGTTAGCGATTACTACTGGTCGCCGCCTCAACTGCATCAACCGGACCTCCCAATTCAATCGCCAGGTCGTACCTGTCTCCGATTATCTGCGGCGAATGAGTCGCAAGAAGCACACGAAAACCAGATAGCTTCGCAATGTCGTCTATGTCGCTGAGGAACTTTTCCTGCCACGCCACGTGAAGCGACAATTCCGGCTCGTCGATCATGATGAGAGCATCTCGAGACACCCGAAAGAGCAAGCCATAGAGCAGCACGAGCTCGTGCTGCTCTCCCGACGAAAGCATCTCCAGATCGAGTGGTTGCCCATCGGACGTGGTAACGACTATGCCGGCCTCGCTCACAGCGACCCGCTTGCACAGGAACCGGGCATTGGCTATGCTCTTCAGGGTTTCGACCTTCGCCAGCACGTTGTCAAAAACGGCCAGTTTCTTTTTTGCGTCCTGTGCGTACATCGCCAGAACCTCCCGCTTGGAGCGATCAACGTCTCTTATGTCGAGAGACGACGCATTCAGCCCGGCGTCTTCCTGGCGCAACAAACCGGCCCCGACCAACTGCCTGCGTTTGCTTTCGACCTCCTCGAGTTCGATCCGAAGCCGATCCATGTCCGGAGCGGATTGCGAAGACTGATTGACCAGCCTCGATGGAAACGTCCGCTCCAGAGATTGCGACAAGGAACCGTACTCTGCGAGTGTTTGCCGGATCTTGTCTCCGAGTTCATGGGAGTAAATATTGACCGTCCTCCTCGCCGAACGAAGACGCCGACGAGAACGGCGGAAGTCCTGTTCCGGAAGTATACTCGTGAGCCGCTCCACGTCGACGAAGCGAATAGAAATCTGCTGCTGCAGATCGCTGAACCACCCGGGCATCCCGGTTCCTGCTTCCGCTGGAAACTCATGGCCATGCCGATCTACGACGTCCTCGAAGCTGAGGGTCTCATTGCTCTCCAGGTGCACCCAGAGATTCGGCCCGACCCGCTCCAGCCCCGGAACCCATTCCTCGATAATACCGAGAGGAAAAGGAAACTCGTCGGGCGATATTTCCTGCAGGACGAAAGGCCCTTCGGAACCGTTCTTCCTGAGCGACACGCTTATCTCCGAGGTCGACTTCCTGTTGCCAGCAGAAGATACTACTCGTTCGGCCGCAAGAATCCACCCATTGTCGAATCTCACGCTGACTTCACGAAACGGCATCCTGGCGAGACGTCTGAGTTGCCGATTGAACAGGAAGTTGATGATCCGCAGGATCATGGTTTTTCCGAAGCCATTCGGCGCAATCATGATCGTCACCCGCTCGTCCTTGTTGAGGACGATCCGGTGATCGAATCGATCGAAAAGACCGCTTACCTTGATCTCTGAGAGTGTCATGGTGCCTCCGTCCGGGGATAACTGCGCCGATCGCGCAGGAGGCGCCGAATCAACTCGCGGGCGCAGGTTCGCTTCGGCGGATGCCGCGCATCGTGCGCGCAGATCAGAACGTTCGTATCCAGAAACTCACAACCGCTCATGCAATTCCTCGTGCGTCCACGGACCCTGCGAGCGATAGTTTCCTCGGCCCACAGCGCGTCGAGTTGCGCGACTGTCGACTTGACGTCGTCCACCCGGGTCAGATAGCGCAGAAAAGTCGCGGACGATCTGGTTCAGGCTGGTTCCCCGGATGGCGGCGAAGCGCCGAGCCTCGGCGACGGCCCGATCTTCGATGGACAGCGTCCCGTTCATGGATCACAGGGTACGTGGACACGAAATACGTGTCAACGACGGCGCCTGCCGACGATCACGGCTGGTCCGGAACCAGCGCCAGCGGGACCGTCGCATGGCGGATGCGGCGGCGGTTCCACGTATAGGTGATCTGCAGATCCCCGCCGGAGTCCTGGATCAGCGCGGGATACGAGAGCTCGCCGCGCCGGCCCGCGTCGAGCGCCTCGACGACGAGGAAGTCGCTCCAGGTGACCCCGTCGTCGAACGACACGGCGAGCGAGAGCGGCGTGCGCCGGTCGGGCGACGGGTTGTAGATCAGGAGGCAGCGCCCGTCGTCGAGCCGCAGGGAGTCGATTCCGGCGCTCGGGTGATCGAGGTTCGTGAGCTCGAGCGGCGCCCACGTCCGCCCGCCGTCGCGCGAGAGCGAGGTCGCGATCTTCCCCAGCCGGCGCGGGGTCCGGAAGAACGCGCGGACCACCCCCGGCTCGATCTCGAGCAGGGTCGGCTGGATGGCCCCGATGCGGTCCCGCCGCGGGTCGCCGAAGAGGAGCGGCCCGTGCTTGCTCCACGACGCGCCGCCGTCGGCGCTGACCTCCATCCAGGAGGACCACGTCCGGTAGCTCTCCAGGGAGGTCCCGGCGAGGATCTCGCCGCCGGCGAGCCGGATCGGCTTGGCCCGGACCGGTCCCAGCATGCCCGCGGGCAGCCAGACCGGCTCCGACCACTCCTTCCCCGCCGTGGTGGACCGCATGTGCGCCCCGCTCCACGCGCGGGGGCTCGGGCCGACCTTGAAATAGAGCCGGATCGTGTCGCCGCCGCCGCGGAACAGCACGGGGTTCCAGGCGGGCTGCTCCGGCTCCTTGTAGAGCTGGACGGGGGGCGACCAGCCACCTCCCCGCGGCTTGCGGGACGACCAGATCCCGACGTCCTTCCGCCCCTCCCCCGAGCCGCCGAACCAGGCGGCGATCAGCGTGCCGTCCGGCGCTTCGACGAGGGTCGAGGCATGCGCCCGCGGGAAGGGCGCTTCGTCCCAGATGAAGTCGAGCGTGTGCTCCTGCGCCCAGGCGGCCGTCGCGAACGCAACGAGGATGAGCGACGAAGATGCGCGCGTCCACATGATCGGTTGTCCTTTCCCGCGGTTCCCCGATGCGTCCGCCGAGTCCGGGTGGCGCTGCATGACGACTGTCGGTCCGGGCGTCACATGCCCCACACCTCCACCGGGCCGCGCCGCCGCCCCCGGGTGGCGCCGCATGACGACATCCATCCGAGCGCCACATGCCCCACATCTCCACCGGGGCGGCCGGGTGGCGCCGCATGACGACGCCGGTCCGGGCGTCACATGCCCCACACTTCCACCGGGGCCGCGCCGCCGCCCGGTGGCGCCGGGCGGCGCAGGTGGAAGACCTTCTGCTCCCAGCCCCGGTCCTCCCGCTGATCGATGACCACCAGGTGCCCCGCCTCGGCCGCGCAGCGCGCCACGTAGCGCGCCGTCTGCTCCACCCCCTCGTCGATCACGCTCTCCAGCCCGTCGCGCTCCCGCACCACCTTGCACTCCACCGCGAACTCCTGCACCCGCTCCGCCAGCGGCCAGACGATCAGCAGGTCCACCCGCCCGCTCCCCAGCGCATACTCCCGCTCGATGCGCCCGCCGCCGTTCACCACCCGCTGCAGATACGCCTGCAGAAGCAACTGCGGCCACGCCTCCTCGTAGGCGAAGCGGTTCCGCCAGTGCTCCGAGTGGCGCCGGAAGAAGCTCTGGAACTCCCGCATCAGCAGCGCCGCGTCGAGACTGCCGTCCGCCCGCACGAACGACGCCGCTTCCTGCTCCAGCTCGTCCTGCGCTTCCCACGCCAGCTCGCGCGGTATCACTTCCGCGTAAATCGGGTTGGCGATGCGCGCCCGCCCCTCCTGCGCGATCAGCCCCAAGTCGCGCGCGTACTCCACGTCGCGCGCCGAGGCGCGGCGCGCCCCGCCGCCGAGCATCGGCTCGATCACCCGCCGCACGCGCTCCTCCCGCAGCTTGTCCGCCAGATAGTCCAGGTGCGTCACCCGGTTGACGATGAGCTGCTCGCGGACCGCGGCGACGTCGGCGGCGGTCACGGTGCGCGAACGGTCGGCGCGCAGCGCCTTGTTGCCGAAGCACGTCCCGTGCGCCAGCGCGTTCACCAGCCACGGCTGGCCGCAGGTCTGCGTCCACACCGCCTCCAGCGCGTCCGGGGCGAACGCCTGCCCGGTCTCCGCGGTGTGCTGGCCGAGCAGCGCCAGCGTCTCGGCGCGCGAGAAGTCCCCCAGCCGTAGCGACGCGGCGACGATGTTGAACGGGCTGTCGGCGGCCTCCATGCGGTAGTCGCGCACGTCGCGCAGGCCGCACAGCACCACGCTCTGCGGGAAGCGTTCCGGCCGCCGGGGATAGCCGGCGCGGAGCTGCTGCAGCACCGACAGCAGCGAGTCGCCGACCAGGGTGTCGATCTCGTCGATCAGCAGCACCAGCGGCCGCGGCGCCGCTTCCGCCCAGCGCTCCAGCGCCGCGATCAACGCCAGATCCGGCCCGACCTCGGCGAGGGTTTTCGCCCAGATGCCTTGCAGGAACCGGTCGCCCAGGTCCGAACCCGCCGCCCGCGCCAGCGCGGCGAGGACCACGCGCATCGCCCGCGCCACGTCGTCGCGGGCGGTGCGGGCGGTCTCCACGGTGACGTACACGCAGTGGTAGCCCCGCTCGTTCAGCACGTCGGCCAGGGCCAGCAGCGCCGACGTCTTGCCGGTCTGCCGCGGCGCGCGCAGCACGAAGTACTTCTCGTCGCGCACGAGACCGAGGACTTCGTCCGGATCCATGCGTGAAAGCGGCGGGATGCAGTAGTGGCGGTCCGGTTTGACGGGGCCGGCGGTGTTGAACGAGCGCATGGTGTCGATCCCGCGCCGGGCGGCGGTGGAGGTGTCCCGTCGTTGCCTCCATCATACGATGGCCCCGCCGCGTGCCCCTGCACTGCGCGTGCACGGCGCCGGGACCGGCACGGGCGTCACGCCGGCGGCGGGGCCAGCGGAACCGCCCCTTGCGGAACTTCCCGGGGCTCGAGTCGGTCGGCCGGGGCGAAACGGTGGGGCCGACCGCCGCAGCCCACGGTCGAGCGGACCGAGCGGACCTCGACATCGGCGGGCAGCGGTGGCGCTGGCGCGATGGCGGCCGGAGCCGTTGTCCGCGCCCGTCCAGGTGGCGCAGCGCTACGGCGACGGCGGGCTGCTGCTGGTCGGCCCGGTCCTCACGACGGTCGAGCCGGACGCCCGTTCACACTGTCGGACGCCTGCCGTCGTTCGAGCGCCGGCGCACCCGCACATGACCCGTAGTACGATACGCTTGTTGCCCGGCTCCCGGCCGCGGACCGGCGATCGCCAACGCGGGCCCGGTCGACGCGCTGACTCCGAGGGTTGGCGGGGAGGGGAGATGCCGGGGCGAACGGCGCATGTAGGGCGCGAATACCCTGCAAGCTGGAGAGGTGCCGTGAAGTTGAACGTCGTGGTCCATCAGGCGGATGAAGGCGGCTACTGGGCGGAAGTGCCGTCCATTCCCGGGTGCGCGACCCAGGGGGACACCCTGGAGGAACTGCTGAAGAACGTCCGCGAAGCCGTCGAGGGTTGCCTCTCCGTCGAGGTTCGAGACGTCCCGCGATCGAAGACGGACCGGATCGTCGAGATCACGGTGTGAAGGGAAAGAGACTCTGTCGTTTGCGGCGCATCCGGAAATCAGCGGCTACCGCGCCAGATCCTTCACTTTCGACATCGCGTCGTCCAGAACTTCCAGGTATTCCACGCCTGGTTTTACGTGGACAGGAAACCAGCTTCCATCAGTGCTGCGACGCAGCCACAGCGGAGTATCCCCGTTCCTGGCCCACCTCTCGTGGTTGACCCCGAACCAGAATTCTTTCTTTGTTTCGACGGATTGGAAGTATCTCCCGTATCCGTGCACCTTCGGAACCTTTTTCAGACCAACGATGGACATCCATCCCTGCGAGACCCCGCGATCGACCACGCCGTCGACGAGCCTGACGTAGCCAACGGCGCGGCGCGCGAAGTCGGGGCTCAATTCCTCGGCGCGCACGGGCAGAAACGCCTCGGCGTCCTGCCGCCCGGCGAGCCCCCGAAGCTGCCTGACGTCCTCCGCGACGACGCCGTCGTCGGCGGCGCGGTCAGCCATGTTGCGGAGCAACCTGTCCCAACTGACCAGCGCCAGACGCTTTGGCGCGCCGGCGACCATCGCGCTGCGCCAGCCGTTCGCGGAAGTCGTGGGGCCAAGCGTCGTCTCGGGGCTTTCTTCGCCAATCTGCCGGACGATTTCCGTCCAGAGCGTTTCGATCCTGGCGCCGGGGGCGATGAACAGAAGCGCCGACGGGCCGGATGCGTCGAGCTGTCGGAGGTATCCGCTCACCTGTCCGCTCAGCAGGGATGCCCAGAACTTGGATTCGACGAGCAGGCGCTTGGCGCCGGTTTCGTCATAACCCGCCATGTCGGGACAAGAGCCGTCCTCGTACGTCACCTGGGTTTGCACTCTCACAATCGGCGGCATGTCGAAACCGCCCTCCCCGAGCAGGTCGGTCAGCGCTTCGCGCGCCGTCGCGGACTTGTTCAAGACGTAGCCGAGAGCGTCCGTGGCCGCGTTCTCGACCTGAGGGGTGAGCTTCGGAACAAGATGAGCCAGCAAGGTCGTCGCATCGTCCGACACGGGGCGGTCTCCTGGGAATCAGTTCGGAAATTCTAACACACCCCGCACCGCCGGCGGCCACGCCGGGCCGGCGGCGCGTGGGGTTCTTCGAGGCGACGCATGGCACTGCGCCGAACCCGCACCGCCGGCGGCCACGCCGGGCCGGCGGCGCGGGCCGCGGACCGGGCGCCGGCCGCGAACGTTCAGGGCAGTTCGGTGACGCCGTGCGCCACCGCGTACTTCGTCAGCTCCGACGTGGTCCGCACCCCGAGCCGGTCCATGAGGCCCGCCTTGTGGAACTCGACGGTCTTCACCGAGATGCCGAGGCGGGCGGCGACGTCCTTGACGGCGTGCCCCTCGGCCACCAGTTGCAGCACTTCCCGCTGCCGCGGCGTCAGCCTGCCGAGCGTCGGCGGCACCGTCACCGAGCGCGGCACGCCCGCCTGGAGCGCGTCGCGGGGAATCAGCGGCGTCAGGTACCGGCGGCCGTCGAGCACCGTGGCGATGGCCGCGGCCAGCTCCGACGCGGCCGAGCGCTTCAGCAGGTAGCCGGCCGCCCCGGCCGCGAACGCCTCGCTGGCGTAGGTCGGATCCGCGTGCATCGTGAGGAAGATGATGCGGCTGCCGGGCGCCAGCTTGCGGAGGCGGCGCGCCGCGTCGAGCCCGTTCAGCAGCGGCATCGAGATGTCGAGCAGGATGAGGTCGGGCGCCAGCCGCGGCGCAACCTCGACCAGCGCCCGGCCGTCCTCGACCATGCCGACCAGCTCGCACTGATCCTGGAGCAGCCGCCGGAGCCCCTCCAGCACGAGGGTATGGTCATCCGCCAGCAGAACCCGCGGCCGTTTCGCCCTGCCGCTCATCCGCGCCCTCCTCCCCTTCCGCCGGCAGCGGCGCCCACACCGTGACGCGGGTCCCCTCCCCGACCCGCGACGCCAGCGTGAAACGCCCGCCGACCAGCCGCACCCGCTCCTGCATCCCCACGATCCCCAGCCCCTCGGGCGGGCGCGCCGGGACCGCGAACCCCACGCCGTCGTCCGCCACCGACAGCCGGACGCCGCCGCCGGCCGGCCCCAGGTCGATCGCCACGCGGCCGGCGCGGGCATGCTTGAGGGCGTTGCGCAGCGCCGCCTGCGCGACGCGGTACAGGCACGCCGCCACGTCCGGGGGCAGCGCCTCCACGCCGTCGCCGATGCACAGATCGATGCGGATCGATTCGTGGCGCTGCAGGCCGGCCACGTGCGACCGGAGCGCCGCCCGCAGGCCCAGATGATCCAGAACCGACGGATGCAGGTCGTAGGCGAGACCGTGCACGTCGTCGGACAGCGCCACGAGCCGGTCGCGGATGGCGCCCAGGCGCTCGGCGGTTACGCGCGGGGAACGGGGCACCCGGGCCTGCAGCGACTCGACGTCGAGGGTCAGCATCGCCAGCCGCTGGTTGACGTCGTCGTGCAGCTCGCGCGAGATCCGCCGGCGCTCGTCGTCCTGCGCCGTCAGCAGCCGCCCCGCCAGCGCCTGCAGGTCCGCCCGGCTCCGTTCGAGCTCCGCCTGCTTCCGGCGCAACGCGGCTTCCGCCCGCTTGCGGTCGGTCACGTCCCGCCAGATGGACCGGTAGTAGTAGTTCCGCCGCTCGTCGCGGATCAACGCCATGCTGAGGCTGACGTCCAGCAGCTTTCCGTCCCGCCGCCGGAGCCGCAGATCGACGTCCCGGGCCCGGCCGTCCGCCCGGACCGTCTCCAGCGCCCGTGCGAGCTCGGCCGCGCAGCCGGCGTCGTGGAGCTCCCGGAGCGGCAGTCCGAGCACCTCGTCCCGGCGGAAGCCGGTGGCGCGCAGCAGCGTGGCGTTGCACTGCACGACCCGTTCGGTGTCGACGGTGACCGAGGCGAACATGTCCGGCGCGTCCTGGTACAGGTTCTCGTAGCGCGCCCGCGCCGCTTCCAGCGCCCGCGACGACCGCGGAGAGCGCGGCTCCGGGCCGGCGTCGTGCGGCTTCCGCATGGCTTCCTCCCTGTGTACCCCGATCGCCGGCGGCCGGGGACTGGGGATCTCCCCAGTTTTCCCGGGGGCGGTCCGGCACGCCGTATCTTGTCTTCAGAACGGGGGCGGCGCCAGGCTTGCCCGGCCCCGGGCAGCCGAAGGAGGCACGATGGACACACCGCCGGCCCTTCAGCACCTCCGCCGACGGCCGCGCGGCAGGCTGCGGTGACGTCGCATCAAGGCGGGAGACGTTGCCCGACCGGGATTCGGAACGGCGTTGGCGGTGTCGCCGTATCTTGTCTTCAGAACGGGGCGGCGCCAGGAATCGGCCGGCCCGGGGAGGCAGACCATGCGATCACGAACGCCAGGATTCGGAACGGCGTTGGCGGTGTCGCTGACGTTGGGACTGACCGGTTGCGCCGCGCCGGAACCGCCGCCGGAAGGCGTCCGCCCCGCGGACCGCGAGGGCGACGACCGCCTCCGCGCCCTCGACGGGGCGTCACGTTCGTGGGCGCAGCGCACCTTCCGTGCCCTCGACGCCGACGGCGACGGCGGCCTCTCGACCGCGGAGATCGACGCGGCCCCGGAATCGCTCGCCGCACTCGACGGCGACGGCGACGGACGGTTGTCGGGCGGCGAGCTGGGGCTCCCGGGCGGCGGTTCGGTGCGGATTTTCGCCCGGCCGCGCCAGCAGATCCCCGAGGGGACCCCGGGCATCCGCCTGGACCTCGACGCAGGCGACACGCTCGACATCGCGGAGTTGCCGCCGCAATTCCAGGGCCTCCTGTCTTCCGTCGACGCCGACAGCGACGGCACGGCCTCCGCGGGGGAACTCCTGGCGTTGATGGGGGCGGAAGCCGGCGGGCCCGCGGATCCGGAACCGGGGAGCGCGGAAGGGCGCGCAGCGCCGCCGCTGACGGCCGGAAACGGTGGCGAAGCGCCGCCGACGGCGCACATGCCGCTGCCCGGAAACGGTGGCGCAGCGCCGCCGCGGGCGCACATGCCGCTGCTCCTCGCGGCGCTCGACGCGGACCGGGACGGCGCGGTCTCCGGGGCGGAGAGGGAATCGGCCGCGCAGTCGTTGCGCGCGCTCGACGCCGACGGCGACGGGCGGATTGCGCCGGACGAGCTGCGGCCCGCCGCGGGCGGCGGCCACCCGCGGGAGTAGGAGTACCCTGCCCGCATGGACACGTTGCTTCGGGACGTCGGCTGGGCGGCGCGGCGGCTCGCCGCCCAGCGCGGGTTCACCCTCGCCGCGCTGCTGACCCTCGCCCTCGGCATCGGCGCCAACACCGCGATGTTCAGCATCGTCCAGGGGCTGCTTCTGCGGCCCCTGCCCTGGCCGGACGCCGGGCGCATCGTGCGGGTGGGAGAGGCCGGCCCGCGCGGCGGGCGGATTCTCACCAACCGCTCGCTGCCCCTGCTCCGGGACGCCGGGTCGTTCGAGCACCTCGCGGCCTACCGCGAGAACGCGCTGGAGTGGGCGGGGCCGAACGGCCCGGTCTCCCTGCGCGGCGCCGCCGTCTCGCCGGCGCTGTTCCCCCTGCTGCGGGCGACGCCGCGCCTCGGCCGGCTCTTCACCGAGGAGGAGGCGCGAGAGGGCGCGGACCGCGTGGTACTGCTGAGCCACCGCGCCTGGACCAGCCACTTCGCATCGGACCCGGACGTGGTCGGGGCCGCCGTCCCCCTCGACGGCGATCCGCACACCGTGGTCGGCGTGCTGCCCGAGGGGTTCTACTTCCCTACCCCCGACGTCGAGTTCTGGACCCCGTTCGTCGTTCCGCCGTTCACGCCGCCGGCCGCCGCGGCCGCCGGGCAACCGCGCACGGCGCTCCTGCTGGCCTTCAGCGCCCTGGCGCGCCTCGCGCCGGGGGTGTCCCCTGAGCAGGCGGAGACGGAGGTCGCCACGCGCCTGCGAAGCGCCGCCGGCGCGGCGCGCATGCCGGCCTTCGGCGGCGGCCGGGGGGCGGGCGCCGGGAACGGCGCGCGGGTCGTGCCGCTGCTCGAAGAGATGGTCGGCGCGTACCGGCCGGCGCTGGCGGCCCTGACCGCGGCGACCGCCCTCGTGCTGCTGATCGCCTGCACCAACGTGGCGGGGCTGCTGCTCGCGCGGGGGGTGACGCGCCAGCGGGCCCTGGCGGTGTGCGCCGCGCTCGGCGCGAGCCGCTGGCGGCTCGTCCGCCAGCTCCTGACCGAGAGCGTGCTGCTGGGCGCGGGCGGCGGCGCGCTCGGGCTGGCCGCGGCGGCGCTGGTGCTGCGGGCGGCGGCGGCGCTCGTTCCCGGTGACGTCGCGCGGTTCGACGAGGTGGGCATCGACGGCGTGACGCTCGCGTTCACCCTGGGCCTGTCGATCGCGTCCGGGCTGCTGTTCGGCACGGCGCCGGCCCTCCAGTGGTCGCGGCTCGATCTGGCGCGCACCCTGAACGAAGGGAGCTTGCAGGCCACCGGCGGCTTCCGTCTGCTCCGCTCGAACCGGGCGCGCGCCGCGCTCGCCGTGGCCCAGGTGGCCCTGGCCCTCGTGTTGCTGGTGGGGGCGGGGCTGCTGCTGCGCAGCTTCGTGCGGCTCGTCACCGTCGACCGCGGCTACGACCCGGCCAACGTGATCGCCGCCGGCGTCCGGAACCCCGACGCCGCGTTCCGGCCGGACAGGGACATGAACCCGGAGTCGATGGCCCGCCTCCGGGCGGCCGGCCTCCGCTTCCAGGAATCGCTGGCGGAAGAGACGGCGCGGCTGGCGGGGCTTTCCGGCGTCGAGGCGGTGGGGATCTCGTCGCGCCTGCCGCTCGGGTCCGCCGGCGCCAGCATTTCCGCGTTCCGCGTGGCGGGCGCCCCGCCCCCGGCCGACCCGCAGGACCTCCCGCGGGCCCCGATCAACTTCGTCAGCCCCGGCTACTTCGACGTCATGCGCCTGCGTCTGCTGGCGGGGCGCGCGTTCACCCGGCTCGACCGGGCCGGGAGCCCGCCGGTGCTGATGGTGAACGAGACGCTCGCACGCGACCTCTTCGGCGGCGAGCCGGCCGTCGGCCGGCGCCTGCTGCCGATCGGCGCCGGCCCCGAACCGTGGGCGGTGGTCGGGGTCGTGGCCGACGTCCGCTACGGCGGCCTGACCATCACCGAGTCGCGGGCGGAGGCCTACCTGCCGCTGGGCCAGCGCGGGCAGGCGGGGGTGCTGGGCGGCGCGTTGTCCGCCCCGGTGGTCTCCGTGCGGACGGCCGGCGATCCGGTGGCCGCGGTTCCCTTTCTTCGCGAGGCGGTGGCCGCGGCGAATCCGAACGCGCGCATCGACGAGGTGCTGACGATGGACGCGAGACTGTCGGCGGCGGTGGCCGAGCCCCGCTTCCATGCCGTCTTCGTCGGGTTCTTCGCCGCCCTCGCGCTGTTCCTCGCCGCCTTCGGCATCTACGCCCTGCTCAGCTACACGGTCTCGCAACGCCGCCGGGAGATCGGGGTCCGCATGGCGCTCGGCGCGCAGCGGGGCGACGTGGTGGCGCTCGTCGTCCGGCAGGGGGCGGGGATCGTCGCGGCCGGGACCGTGCTCGGCCTCCTCGCCGCCGCCGGCTCGGTCCGCCTCCTCGACAGCCTCCTGTTCGGCGTCGCCACCGACGACCGCCTGATCTTCGCCGCGGCGCCGCTCGCGCTCGCCGGCGTCGCGCTCGCCGCCTGCTGGCTGCCGGGGCGCCGGGCCGCCCGCACCGACCCGCTGGCCGCGTTGCGGATGGAGCAGGCCCCGTGACCGGCGCCGCATGGGATAGGATCGGCCGGTTCGCCGAGCGGCACGGCGACCAACTCCACACCTCGGATCGCGCGGCGACCGGCGGCGAGCCGGGAAGGGGCGAACGATGGCGGCAGCAACAGACGTTCCGCCGTTCGATACGCAAAAGACCGCGGCGGAAGTCCGGGACGCTGGCGGATTCAGCCAGCAACAGGCGGACGCGATTGTGACGGCATCGGTCCGGGCAACCGCGAACCTCGTCACAAAGGCCATGCTCGACGCGGCCTTGGAAAAGCAGACGCAAGAGCTGCGGACCGAGATCTACAAGGCGATCAACGCGCAGACGTGGCGTTACGTCGCGTTCACCGGCGCCATGTTTGCGGCCATGCTCGGGGCTATGCTCGGGTTGTTGCGCTGGCTGTTTCCCACGCCTTGAACGGCAACGTTCAGCTTCGGCCCCCAATACTGAAGCGTCGGCGGCCGGATTCCGGACGGTCCCGGTTTTCCCGCATGCCTCCGTCCGGATCCACCCGGAACGGCGAAAATCTGGAAAACCTGGGGATCTCCCTAGTTTCCGCACGGTTCCGGACCCCGTATTCTGCAGGTAGAGAACGGGGACGGCGCCAGGATTGGCCGGCCCCGACGAGACAGGGGGAGGCACGATGGACACACCGCCGGACCTCCAACGCCTCCGCCGGCGGACGGCTCGCGGCTCCGCGCACCGTCCGCACGGCGGAGGCACCGCCGTTGCGCCCGGCCGGCGCGGCCGCAATCCGGGAACCGAAACCCGCGTGACCACACGGTCCCGCGGCGTGGACGATCCAACGATCTTCCGTCTCGAGCGCGCCGCGCAGGCCACTTCCTCGCCGCGGGGCCGGACGGCGTGACCGGCGCATCACGCGGTCCGGCCAGCGGGCGTTTCCGCATCGCCGCGGGACCCCGCTCCGCGGTCCGCCCGGCGGGGCGCCCACACGAATCCGCGCCGTTCCGGGCGCAAGGGCATCCGGAACGTCCCGGCCGAACGACGGTCGCCGCCCCCCTCTCGGCGACCGCGGCGACCCGGAAACCAAGAGCATGAAACCGTGCCGGGGGCGAACCCGGCACCCGTGCGGCGGATCGATCCGTTTCTTCGGGAGGACGCGTCGATGAGAAGCACGCGGAGGATCCTGTTCGCGGCCCTGCTCGCCCTGAGCCAGGCGCCTGACGCGAACGCGCAGACCACCACCGGCGGGTTTTCCGGGAACGTCGTCGACGACGGCGGTCTGGTCCTGCCGGGCGCGACGGTCACCCTGCTGCAGGAGGCGACCGGCGCGATCCGGAACACCGTGACGAACGAAGTCGGCGTCTTCAACTTCGCGGCGGTCCAGCCCGGGCCGTACACGGTCCGGGTCGAGTTGCCCGGTTTCTCGACGTACGAGCTGACCGGCGCCCAGTTGTCGACCAACCAGCAGTACAACGTCGGCACGGTGGAACTTTCCATCGCCGCCCTCGAGGAGACCGTCCAGGTCACCGCGCAGCGGATCGTCGAGACGATCAGCTCCGACCGCTCGGCGCTGATCACCGAGGAGACGATCGACGCCATCACGGTCCGGGGCCGCGACGTCACGTCGATGCTCCGGATCCTGCCGGGCGTCGGCTACCAGCCCGACCCGGACGCGATCGGCGAGATCGTCATCGGGTCGTGGCTGCCGAACGTCGGCGGCACGCGCCAGGGCTGGAGCACCGTCACCATCGACGGGATCCCCGGCAACGACATCGGCCTCCCGGAGGTCTCCAGCCATTCGATGAACCCGGACGCCGTCGGCGAGGTGAACGTCCAGCTCACCAACTTCACCGCCGACACGGGGCGCAACGGGGGCGCGCAGATCAACCTCGTCACCAAGGCGGGGACCAACGACTTCTCCGGCGCCGCCTACACCTACGGCCGCAGCGAGCGGTTCCGGAGCGAGAACTACTTCGACAAGCAGGCGGGCATCGAGAAGCCGGAGTACCGCTACTGGACGGTCGGCGCCAACGCCGGCGGCCCCATCGTGCGGGACAAGGTGTTCTTCTTCTACAGCTACGAGCAGTGGGGCGTCCGGACGCCGCAGAACCTCGCCCAGCTCACGGTGCCGAGCGCGCTGGAGCGGGCCGGCGACTTCTCGCGGAGCCTCGACCAGTCGGGGAACCTGATTCCGGTGGTCGATCCGCTGACCGGCCGGCAGTTCCCGAACAACGTCATCCCGGCGGACCGGCTCAACCCGCACGGGCAGGCGCTGCTGAACTGGTTCCCGGCCCCCAACGCCGAGGGGGCGTCGACGAACTACAACTACCAGTTCCAGGGCCAGCAGCGCGCCCCCCGGATCAACAACGTCACGCGGGTGGACGTCCGGCCGACCACGAACGACTCCCTCTACGCCCGCTTCTCGCACTGGCTGCAGCCGACCAGCTCGTGGCGGGGCGGCTGGGAGAGCCTGGAGCGGACGTTCACGTACAACGACTTCGCCGTCGCCGCCAACTACACCCGCGTCATCGGCGACAACATGGTGAACGAGTTCAACTTCGGCTGGCGGCACTCGTCGGAGCACAACCCGTGGGCTGACTCGTTCGACATCGACCGCAACCGGCGCACCGACTCCCACACCGGCTTCCCCGGCGACGACGGCCGCGACAACGGGGGGGACGGCTCCAACACGCAGGGCGTCGTGCCGTACACGCTCGCGCAGTGGTATCCGAACAACAACCTGTACGGGATCGTTCCGGCGATGACGTTCGGGGCGCCGATTCCGAACCCGGCGAACCCGACCTGGGACTCGCGCTTCATCAACTACGGCAACGACGACCTGTTCAACTTCTACAACGCCCTGTCGTGGACCGCCGGGCGCCACAACTTCAAGGTCGGCGCCTACGTCGAGCACCTGACGAACATCGAGGGCAAGGGCGCCAGCGCGTTCGCCGGGCAGTTCGACTTCGGCCGCGATCCGGCGAACCCGTTCGACACCGGCCACCCGTACGCCAACGCCCTGCTCGGATCGTTCCGGTCGTACCAGGAGAACACGGCGCGGCTCGGGCAGCGGGCCAGCCAGTGGATCGGCAACGTCTTCGTCCAGGACAAGTGGCAGCCGGTCGACCGGCTGACGCTGGACGTCGGGATGCGCTTCAGCAAGTACACCGTCTTCGAGCAGGCGAACCCCTCCGCGTCGTTCCTGCCGGCGCGCTTCGACCACGCGAACGCCGCGCAACTGTACGTGCCGGCCATGGTGAACGGCGTCCGGATGGCGGTGAACCCGAACGACCCGGCCGACGTGCAGCCCGAGGTCGTCATCGGCGCGCTCGTGCCGGGCTCGCCCCGCGACAACGGCATGGTGCGCCACGACGATCCGCGGGTGCCGGCCCCGTTCCAGGATCTGCCGGCGCTGCTGCTCGAGCCGCGGGTCGGCTTCGCCTACGACCTGTTCGGCAACGGCCGGACGGCGCTCCGGGCCAACTTCGGCGTCTTCCACAACACGCAGCAGGCGGGCGCGCTCAGTTGGCGGCAGGCGCTCAATCCGCCGCTCGTCGCGACGCCGCAGGTCTGGTACAACACGATGCGCAACTGGGATTCGATCCGCCGGGGCGTGCTCGCCGGCACGGGCGGCATCGTCTATCCGACCGGCACGGTGTACGGCGTGGTGACCGATCACCGGGCGCCGACGCTCTACAGCTTCACGGCCGGCGTGCAGACCGAAATCGGCTGGCAGACGGTGCTCGACGTCTCGTACGTCGGGACGCGCGGCCGGAACCTCCCGCAACTCTGGGACGAGAACACCATCGAGCGCGGCGCCCGGTTCCTCCCGCGGAACCAGGACCCGACGACCGGCCGTCCGCTGCCCGACAACTTCATGCGCCCCTACCCCGGCTACGCCAGCATCATCATGACGGAAAACGCCGGCAGGTCGGACTACAACGCGCTGCAGACGCAGCTCAACCGCCGCTTCACGGGCGGCCTGGAGTTCTCGGTCTCCTACACGCTGTCGCGGTCGCGGGACCACACCTCGGCCGACATCCTCTACGGCGCCCGGTCGCGCGTGCCGAAGTACGAAAACCGGGACACCTGGTCCTGGGGCCTGTCGGACTTCGACCGGACCCATCTGCTGACGATCAACTACACGTGGGACCTGCCGGATCCCGGCGGGGCGGCCGGGTTCCTGCTGAACGACTGGGTGCTTTCCGGCATCACGCAGTTCGTCAGCGGCGCGCCGGCCACCATCAGCTTCAGCACGACCGACAACGCCGACATCCTCGGGGGCGGCGACCTGCTGCGCCGGTCCACGAACCCGGACGGACTGGGAAGCGTCGGCCTGGTGGTGCCGGCGAACGTCGACCGGAACTGCGACCTGTCGGCCGGCGGCGGCACGATCGACCGCTGGTTCAACACCGACTGCTTCAGCCGCCCCGGACCGGGCGAGGCGGGCAACGCGCGGAAGGACGACCTGCGCCTGCCCGGCTTCTACGACACCGGCGTCCGCCTCGGCAAGCGGATGCCGGTCGGCAACGGGCAGTTCTTCGAGCTCGGCTGGGAGATCTACAACCTGTTCAACCAGGTGCAGTTCCGCACGGTCGACCTCGACGCGCAGTTCGACGAAAACGGCAACCAGGTGGACTCGCGGTTCGGGCAGGTGATCTCCGCCCGGCCGCCGCGCACCATGGTCTTCTCGGCCCGCTACCTCTGGTAGCGGGAGGCGGCGATCGCCCCGGTGCACGGCCGTCTCCTTGCGGCCGGCGTTGTGCGGGGCGGCAAGGCTGGCAATCGGGAGGCTCGGTGAACGGCGGGGCGGGCTCGCAGCCCCGACTCCGCCGTCCCCGGGCGCCCGCGATGCGCTCCCGGGCGAGCGGATTCCGTAACGGTGACGCCGGCAAAGCACAGGCCGGGATGCAGGCGCCCCCGGACCGCCACGGCGCGCCCCCGGTGGCGCCGGAGGCAAAGCGCAGGCCGGGATGCAAGTCTCCGAGAGCCCCCTCGGCGCGGGCGCGCTCTCTTCCGTGTTTCTTCCGGCGCGGCGCCCGCCGCATAACGAAAAGCGAGATGGTGTACCATTTCACAAGCGCGCCTTCACGCAGGAAATCAAAGGTTTCGTGCGTCTACCGTTCCAGTACCCCCTCCCGACGTTCCGGCGTCCGCTCCCGCCGTCCCTCCCGCGCATCCGCCCGGCGATCACCGCCGACTTCCCCGGCGCCGCGGCGCCCGTCGGCAGCCGGGTGCGGTTCGTGGCCCGCGGCCGATTGCTCACCGGCGTGGTCGCCGAGCTGCAGGCCGCCCGCGCGGTGGTGCTGGCCGGCGACGCGGGACGGTGGAAGGTGCCCTACCGGCTGCTCGACGTCGTCGAACGCGTTCCCGAGCGGGAATGCACCCTGGCGGACGTCGAGACGCTGGCGCGCCGCCTGTTCGCGCGCCACCAGGCGCGGAGCGGCCTGGGCGCGGAGTGGACCTTCGGCTTCGACCTCTCCACCGTGCGCGCCGGTGTCTGCCGCTATCGGGACAAGCGCATCGACCTGTCGGTGAGCTACTGCCTGCGGGCGACCCGCGCCGACGTCGAAAACACCCTGCTGCACGAGATCGCCCACGCGATCGTCGGGGCCGAGCACGGCCACGACGCCGTCTGGCGGGCCAGGGCGCACGCGCTCGGCTGCACCGCCGAGCGCTGCCACGACGTGACCCACACCCTGGCGCGCTGGGTCGGCGAATGCGGCTGCCGGCGGCGCTGGTTGCGGCAACGCCTGAGCCGCCGGCTGCGCCACGGCGCGATCTGCAGGAAGTGCGGCCGCGCCATCACCTGGCGCTGCAACACGGACGGATGAACGGCGCCGGCTGCCGGGCCGGCGGATGGCGGAGCGTCATCGGCGACGTCATCGACTCGGCCGCCCTGCGCTGAACGGCGCCGGCCGCCGGCCGGTGGATGGCGGAGCGGGTCACGGAGTAGACTCCGTGCGTCACGGAATCCCGGCGCGCGCGACGCGCACGACACGGGCTCTCAAAGCGAGGATGTCATGAGAATCACCACGTTGCTCACGGTTGCCGGCGTCGCCGCCGTACTGGCCGGCGCGGCCCCGCGGGAAGCGGCCGCCCAGGATCAGGAGCCGTTCCGGGCCGCCGACTTCGAGTACGGCTCGCGCTTCGCCCTGCCCGACGGGGAGACGGCCGAGATCTGGAACCCGGCCAAGCGGAAGCTGGTGGCCGGCGGGCCGATGATCGGCGGCACGGTGCGCGCCACCGACCCGCGCACCTACTGCGCCATGGCCGCGGCCGGCTACGACTTCGTCTGGGTGGAGATGCAGCACGAGTCCATCTCGTGGGAGCAGGTGGCCCGGATGTGGCGGACCTGCCCGGGACCGGCCGCCCCCGGCGCGCGCGTGGCGTACGCCGACGAGCGCGAAATCCAGCACGCCACCGACATGGGCGCCCTGGTCATCGTCGTGCCGACCGTCGACAGCGTCGAAGAGGCGCAGGCCGCCGTCGACTGGACCTACTTCCCGCCGCTCGGACGGCGCAGCGCGGGCGGCGGCCAGGGCGCCGGCGAAATGTGGAACCGGGTGCCGGGCGGCTACCGCCAGACCTGGAACGACAACGTCGTGCTGCTCCTGATGATCGAGACGCTGGAAGGCGTGGAGGCGGCGCGGGAGATCGCGCGGATACCGGGCGTCACGGGGCTGTTCGCGGCGAGCGGCGACCTCGGCAACTTCTCCGGCTTCGGCGAAGGCGACCCGGAATACGAGGCGCTGATCACCGAGGTCTCCGACGCGGCCATCGACGCCGGCATCCACGCCTGCGCCCCGTTGCGCTGGGCGAACCGGCCGTCGTTCACCTGCTTCCAGGCGGGCACCGAGGCGGCCAACATCCGCCGCGGCGCCGCGGCCGAGATCCAGCAGGCCAACGACAGCTTCGCCGCCACCGGCGGCGGCGCGCCGGCGGAGCGCTCCGGCGCGGCCGGGCTGCTCGCCGAGCTGACCGCCCAGTGCGGCTCGATCACGTACGAGGACGACTGCTACGCGGCGGTCCGGAACGCGGCGGGCGCGGCCGGCGGCCTGTCGGAGGACGAGCAGGCGCAGGTGGTCCGCCGGCTGCGCGAGATCATGGGCAACAACCCGAACCAGGCGGACCGGATCGGCGCGATCGCCGCCGAGGCGGGACTGTCGGTCGGCCGGTAGCCCCCACCGGAACCGGGCGGACCGGGGTCAGCGCGATCGCCGCGGAGGCGGGGTTGCCGGTCGGCCGGCATCCCCGTCCCCCCGGCGTCGCCCGGCCGGCGGGTTCCCCCCGGCCGGGCACCTGTTGCGCATCACGTGCCGTCCGTCCAGTAGGGTTGCCCGTGCGCGACGCGGCGCACGATCCGGCCGGCGGCGATCGCGCGGCGGACGCGCGCCAGGATACGCCGACGTCTTCCAGTCGCGCTCGAACAGCACGATCCCGTCGAGCGCCGCCTCGGCCCACAGGCCGCTGAACGCCTCGTCGGCCGCCGGATGCGCGAAGTGCGGGTCGACCCGGCGTCCCCGCCACGTGACCGGCTCCGCGTCCCACGCACGATACAGGGCGCGGCGCAACGTCAGACGGGATTCCACGACGACGAGCGCGTCGACGTCCGAGGCGGCCGCGGCCTCCCCGCGCGCCCAGGAGCCGTGCAGGACGACCGCCGACAGCGCGTCGCCGGCCACCGCGCGGGCGCGCCCCACCAGCGGCGCCGCGTCCTCGTCGCCGGCGGCGCCGAGGCCGGCCGCGGCCAGCCTCCCCACGCAGTACGCATTGAGAGAAAGCCCGGCGTCGCGGGCGGAGCCCCGCAACGCGGCGTGCAGCGCCGGCGGCATGCGGAGGACGAAGCGGCCGGAAGAATCGACGGGTGATGCCATCTGAACGCCGAGTAGTATCACATTCGTTTCACGTTGGTATCAACGGAACGCCACGTCACCTGCATACACTTGATCCGGTGTATCATGTACCCCGTCATGCGAACGAACATCGTGCTGGACGACGCGCTGGTCCGGCAGGCCATGAAGCTGACCGGCGCGCGGACCAAGCGGGAAGTCGTGCACCTGGCGCTCAAGAGCCTGATCGAGCGCCACTCCCGCAAGAACCTGCTGGAGCTGGCCGGCACGATCGACTTCGCGCCGGACTTCGACCACAAGGCGCTGCGCGGGCTGCGCGGCGACGCCGGCCGTGCTGATCGTTGACACGTCGCTCTGGATCGACGTGCTGCGCGACGCCGGCGGGCGCGGCGCGCTCGAAGGGGCGATCGGCGGCGAAGACGTCTACCTCACCCGGTTCACGCAGATCGAGCTGCTCATGGGCGTCACCCGCGAGGATCAGTGGCACCGGCTGGCGACCCGTCTCGAGGGACAGCGCTACCTGGAGCCGGAACCCGAAACGTGGCGGCAGGCGGCGCGGACCTTCTTCGAACTGCAGCGGCTGGGGACCGCGGTGCGGAGCCCGATCGACTGCTGCATCGCCGAGATCGCAATCGTCCGGAAGGCGCTGCTGCTCCACCGCGACCGCGACTTCTCGCTCATCGCCGCCGTGCGCCCGCTGCAGGAGCGCTGGCTGGAGCCGCAGCCCGCAGCCGGCCACGGCGGATGAACGCGGCGGCGGAGCGACCTCGAGCGGGGGACGACCGGGCGCCGGGGGCGGAGGCCGGGCCGCAGCCGCGCGAGAACCGGGAGCGACCTCGAAGCGGGCGGGGCGACCGGGCGCTCCGGGGCAGGGATCAGGCCGCGGCCGCGCGCGGGAACCGGGAGCGACCTGGAATGCGGGCGGGACGACCGGCCGCCGGGGCTCGGACCGCGGCCGCGTGGGAACCGGCGGCAGGCGCCCGGAAGCGGGCGGGTAGCGTGCCGAGGGTGGGTCTCGAACCCACACGGCCCTCGCGGGCCACGGGATTTTAAGTCCCGAGTGTCTGCCAGTTCCACCACCTCGGCATCCGCGGCCTTCAAGGGCGATCGCCGGCCCGGAGAGATGGTACCGCCCCGCGGCCAGGACCGCCACCGCGCGAGACGGGTGACGGCGGGGGTGACGAGCGCGAAACACCGGGAACGCCCGCGGGCGGCGCCGTGATCAGTGGGGCCGCGAACCGCCCTGCGCGTTGGCGAGGACGCGGGTGATGGTGGCGGTGAGGGTGTCGACGTCGCCGTCGAACGGGCCCGCCACGACCGCCCCGCTCGGAATCTCGATGGCGATCGCCACGCCGCCGTCGACCGGCGTCACGATCCAGTTGAACCCCCGCAACGCGACGGAGCGTTGCTCCGCGTCCGGGTTCCGCACCCGGTCGAACGCCCCGAGCGTCAGCTCCAGCACCCGGCGGACGTCGTCGTCGGCCCACGCCACCGGCTCCGGCCCCGCGAAGTCGACCTTCGTCTCGACGACGTCTTCCTTGCCCTTGAGCAGGACCTCCACCTGGAACGTCATCGCGCGGCGCCCTGGACTTCCGCAAGCTGCTCGTCCAGCCGCGCCGGGTCCGTGACCGGCTCCCGACAGGTGAAGCCGGCGCAGACGTACGCGGTGGGGCGGCCGCCTATCGTCCGCAGGGCGCCGACGAACGGCACCCGCTCGGCCAGCCGCGCCTGCCCGGCGCCCGGCGTCGCGCGCAACCGCACCGCGAACGGCAGATAACGCGCCGCCACCACCCGTTCGAGCGCGCGCGTCTCCCGCCCCGGTTCGCCCAGAATCACCACTTGCGTGGCGGGGGCGTGATAGCGAACGAGCGCGGCCATCATCAGCGGAACCGCTCGGGCCGCCTGTCCGAAGCGCGTTCCGAACCGCGCGAGCGTCCGCTCCGCCCGGGACGCCGCGTCCCGGTCGTCCCGCAAATGGGACAGCGTGAGCAGGTTCCCGGCCGCCACCGAACCGGCCGCCGGCTCCGCGCCGTCGTACTCTTCCTTGATCCGCAGGAGCACGGAGGGATCGTCCCCGGTGGTCGCGAACCAGCCGCCCCCCTCTTCGTCCCAGAAGAGCGCGTCCTGCCGGGCCTGGAGCTCGACCGCCCAGTCGAGCCACGCCGGGTCGCCGGAGGTCTGGAACAGCTCCAGCAGCCCCCAGACGAGACAGGCGTAGTCCTCTGCGTAGCCGTCGATGGAGACGGCGCCGCCGCGGGCGCGCCGCCGCAGGATGCGCCGGTCCGCGTCCCACAACCGCTCGCGCGCGAACGCCGCGCCCCGGATCGCCGCCTGGAGACTGTCCGCCGCCGCCGCGCCGTCGAGCACGTGCGCCGCCCGCGCCAGGGCCGCGATCATCAGGCCGTTCCACGCCGCGAGCACCTTGTCGTCGCGATGCGGCCGCGGCCGTCCGGCGCGCGCGGCGAACAGCGTCCTGCGCGCGGCGCCCAGCGCCGCCGTCACGTCGTCCGCGGTGCGGCCGGTCAGCTTCGCGATCTCGCCCACCTCCTGCTGCAGGAAGGGGATGTTCCTGCCGCGGAACTCCCCCAGCGGATCCCGTGGCGCATTCCCCCCGGCCTGGATCCCGAGCCGGCGCTTCGCCACCTCCGCGTCGGGGCCGAGCAGCTCGTCCACCTCGGCGGCGGTCCAGAGATAGAAGGCGCCCTCGGCCTGCGCCGCGTCCGTTCCCGCCGCGGACGGCGGCAGGCTGTCGGCGTCCTCGGCGGAATGGAAGGCGCCCTCCGGGCTGGTCAGGTCGCGCCGCACGTACTCGATGGTGTCCTCGGCCACCTGCAGCAGCGCGCCGGCGCCGGCCGCCTGTCCCGCCTCCAGGCAGGCCAGGACGATCTGCGCCTGGTCGTAGAGCATCTTCTCGAAGTGCGGCACGCGCCACGCGGCGTCGACCGAGTAGCGGTGGAAGCCGCCGCCGACGTGATCGCGCATGCCGCCGGCCGCCATCGCCTCCAGCGTGGCGACCGCCATGCGGCGGGCGTTGGCGTGGCCGGAGCGGGCCGCCTCCCGCAGCAGGAACAGCAGCTCGGCAGGACGGGGGAACTTCGGCGCCCCGCCGAACCCGCCGTGGCGCGCGTCGAAGGCCGCCTCGAACTGCCGCACGCCGGCCGCCAGCGCGTCGACGCCGGCGACGCCCCCGCGCGGGCCGGCCCCGGCGCCGGCGGCGTCCCGGGCGGAACCCCCTGCGCCGCCGGCCCGGTCCGGCGCGTGCATCCCGCGCAGGCGGTCGAGCATCGCGTCGGCCGACTGCAGCAGTTCGCCGCGGTTCGACGTCCAGCGCGCGGCCACTTCCCGGAGCACGTCGGGAAACCCCGCCCTCCCCCACCGGGAGTCCGGCGGAAAGTAGGTGCCGCCGAAGAAGGGCCGCAGGCCGGGCGTCAGCCAGACGCTCATCGGCCAGCCGCCCGACCCGGTGGTCGCCTGCACGAACGCCATGTAGACCCGGTCGACGTCGGGACGTTCCTCCCGGTCCACCTTGATCGACACGAAGTGCTCGTTGAGCAGCGCGGCGATGCCGGGATGCTCGAACGACTCGCGCTCCATGACGTGGCACCAGTGGCAGGTCGAGTAGCCGATCGAGAGGAAGATCGGTTTCTCCTCGCGCCGCGCGCGGGCGAACGCCTCGTCGCCCCACGGGTGCCAGTCGACCGGATTGCGCGCGTGCTGCTGCAGATACGGACTCGGCTCGCCGGCGAGACGATTGGGCAAACCGCTCACCTCCCGCGGGTCAACTCACGACGAGACGCCGCCGGCCCCGTCACGACCAGGCGAGCGCTCCGGTGCTCTGCCCGAACGAATCGGCCTCCACCCCCATGTTCCGCAGCATCGTCACGAACAGGTTGCAGAGCGGCGCATTGCGCCCGCCCTCGTGGACGACGTGCGTACCGTGGGCGAAGCCGCCCCCGGCGAGCAGGATCGGCAGGTCGACCGGCGTGTGCGCGTTGGCGTTGCCGAGGTTGCTGCCGAACAGGACCATCGTCCGTTCCAGCAGCGAGCCGCCCGCGTCGCCGCGCCCGGCGAGATCCGTCAGCAGATCCCCGAAGGCCCGGACGATCTCCGTCTCGATCTTCTTCAACTGCGCGATCTTCGTCCCGTCCTGCCCGTGGTGCGACAGGCTGTGCTGATCGCCGGTGACCCCCCGGACCCGCGGCACGACGCCGTGATCGTGGATCATCAGGCTGACCACCCGCGACGAATCCGTTTCCAGGATCAGCGGAATCATGCGGAACATCAGCCGGATCCGGCCGATGAGGTCGGCCGGATCCGGGAGGTCGGCGGGCGGCTCCTCGTCCACCGCCGGCTTCGGCCGGTCGAGCCACGCCTGCGCCTCGGTCAGCTCCCGCTCGGCGGCCCGCACCGCGTCGAAGTAGGCGTCGAGCTTCCGCCGGTCGGCCGCGCCGACGCGCCGGCGCAGCGCCGCGGTCTGCGACTTGAGGCGGTCGAGGATGCTGCCGCCGTCTTCGAGGCTCCGCGCCTCGCGCTCGAGCTCGGCGGGCGTGCCCTGCAGGAACAGCTTCCCGAACAGGGCGGCGGGGCTGGTCTCGGCCGGCACCATCGCGCCGCTGGTCGTGAAGGACTGGCTCTGCGGGCCGGCGGTGCCCAGCACGACGGACGGGAAGCGCGTCACGTAACCGAGATGGTTCGCCGCCACCTGATCGAGCGAGACCGTGTTGCGGAACCCGTCGAGGCCGGGGCGCCGCGCCGCGGTGAGCCAGGTGATCTCGGAGTTGTGGGGCTGGCGGCCGGTCTGCTCCTCGTGCGAAAGGCCGGAGAAGAGGGTGTAGCGCGCGCGGTGCCCGTCGATGAGGCGCAGGTACTCCGTCGCCTCGTAGCCGGCCCCGGCCGCCTTCGGGAACCACGACGACGAGTAGAGCCCCAGGGTGCTGCAGATCGTCACCAGCCGCCGCGGGCCGTCCGCGGCCGCGGCGCGGGCCAGCGCCGGCGCCATCGATTCGAGCAGCGGCAGCCCCAGCGCCACGCCGGAGGCCCGCAGGAACGTGCGGCGGTCGAGCGGTCGGGTCGTCAACGTCATGGCTATCGGCTCCTGAAGAGATCGCTCCGCACGACCTCGTGGATCATGGTTCTGACGGGATACCCCGCGCCGCCCGTCCGCTCGACGATGCGCTCCACCGCCTCGCGGTCCGCGAACTCGATCTCGGCGCCGGTCCCGAAGACCAGGAACTGCGAGGCCAGATGGCGGGCGACCTGCTCGACGTCGTTCCGCAGCATCAGGCGCTTGTACTCCTCGATGCCGGAGAAAGTCTCGCCGGCCGGGGTGACGCCGCTCGCATCGACCGCCGGGCCTTCGACGTACGGCAGCGGCACCGAGAAGTCGCCGAAGGTCGCCTCGCCGCCGGAAGCCCGGTAGGCGGTCCGGAACCCCCCGATCGGATCGAACGACTCGAGCGCGAATCCGGGCGGGTCGATGACGCGGTGGCAGCTCGCGCAGACCGGGTTCGAGCGGTGCGCCGTCAACTGCTCGCGAATCGTCGTCGTGCCCCGCGTGTCGGGCTCCAGCCCCTCGATGCCGGGCGGCGGCGGGGCCGGGGGCTGCCCGAGCAGGCTGGCGAGCACGAAGTTGCCGCGCGGCACCGGCGAAGTCGTCGTCCCGTTCGCGGTCACCTTGAGCACGCTCGCCTGCGTCAGCAGCCCGCCGCGGGGACTGTCCGCCGGCAGCGTCACCCGGCGCATCCGCTGCCCGGCGACGCCGGGCAGGTCGTAATGCTCCGCGAGGCGCCGGTTCACGAAGGTGAAGTCGGCGTCGATCAGATGCTCCACGCCGCGGTCCTCGGCGATCAACGCGGCCAGGAACAGCTCCGTCTCCCGCGCCATCGCCTGTCCGAGCTGGTCGTCGTACTCCGGATACAGCCCGGCGTCCGGCGTGGTCGCGCGCAGCTCGTAGAGCCGGAACGCCTGTCCGGCGAAGTCCCGCACGAACCGTTCCGACCGGGCGTCGTCCAGCATCCGGTCGACCTGCGCCGCGAGCGCCGCCGGATCCGACAGCCGGCCCGCGCGCGCCGCGTCGAACAGCTCGCCGTCCGGCATGCTGCGCCACAGGAAGTACGACAGCCGCGACGCCAGCGCGAAGTCGTCGAGCGTCCCCGCGTCCCCCGCCTGGTACAGGAAGGCGGGCGCGCTGAGGATGGCGCGCAACGGTACGCGGACCGCCTCGAGGAACGGCCGGCCGTCCGCGAGCAGCGGCTCGGCGAGGCTGGCGTAGGCCTCCAGCTCGCCCGCGGCCAGGGGCCGCCGGAACGCGCGCGGCGCGAACCGCGCGACGACGTCGACGACGTGCTCCCAGGGCGTCCGCACGAGGCGAATCCCGCCCGCATCGTCGAACTCCACCCCGGCCAGCAGCTCGCGGGTGCTCGCCGGCGGCCACGCGCCGGACTCGGGCAGCGGCCCCTCGATGGTCAGCGACCGGAACGCGATGCCCTCCCCCGGGTAGTCCTTCATGCCGCCGTAGCCCTTGGATGGGTCGTCCAGTTGCAGGAAGGACTCGGCCTCCGGCGGCACGTCGAGATCCGCCACCGAGAGCCCGATCAGGTCGCCGGGGCGCAGGTACGGCGTCAGCTCGACGGTCCGCGGCGCCTCCAGGTCGAACGCGCCGAGCAGCTCGTCGAGCGACGCCGCCACGCCCGCCATCCGCCCGCGGTAGACGGTCATCGTCACCGGCGTCTCCGCCTGGTACGGGTAGGCGTCCACGGTCACGCGGTACCGGCCCGGCGCCGACGCCGCGAAGCCCTCGGTCGCGCTGTGGAAGGTGTACGTCGAGCCGAAGTCGAAGAACGCCGCGTAGGCGTCGTCGAGCTTCTTGACGATGCCGAGACCCAGGGCCTCCGCGTTCTCGATGAACGGCAGGTACCCCGAGTGCACGTATTCGATCGCGTGCCGGGCGGAATCCGGACGGGGCCCGGTCCGTAGCGCCGCGTCGAGCGCCCGGTCGGCCGCCTCGAGGTAGGCCCGCACGTGCAGCGGCGACATGCTCTGGTTGGCCGCCACCGTGTCGAACCCGCCGGAATCGGCTTCCGCCGGCAGCGTCCGGGCCAGGTCCAGGCCGACCGCTTCGTCGACGTGCAGCAAGTCCTGCATGGTGTGGGCGTACTCGAGGCGCGTGAGCCGCCGCAACGGGGTGCGCAGATCGCCGCGGGCCGCGAGGTTGGCGTCGACGAGCGCCCGCTTCAGCGCGCCGAGCGCGGTCTCGACCACCGCCGGGTCGGGCTGCCGGGCGGCGCGGGGCGGCATCTCGCCGCCCTGCACCCGCTCGTAGATCCGCTCCCACGCGCGAAAGGTGGCGGGGTCGGCCAGATCGTGGCCCAGGCTGCCGAGGTCGAGCGGCGTCACCGTCCGGGCGCCGTGGCACGCCAGGCAGGACGTCTCGACCAGCGGCCTCACGTCCGCCTCGAACGACTGCGCGGCGGACGCGGCCGGCGCGAAGCCCGCGAACAGCAGCGTGACGCACACCGAAAGCCTTCGCTCCATCGAGTCACTCACCTCCAGGTTCCCCGCCGTTCCCTTGATTCGCTCGCTCATCCACGATGGAGCCGCGTCAGAACGTGGTCTGCATGCCCCACGTGAGCGCGCGGCCGGCCGAGACCGTGATCGGCCGGAAGAAGTCGTCGCTCAACGTCTGCCCGCCGCCGAAGAACCGGTTGCGGCTGGTGACGGTGAGGGTGTTGAAGATGTTGCTCGCGTTCATGAAGACCCGCAGGCGCGCCCCGCCCATCCGCACGTCCTTCGTGAAGCGCAGTTGCAGGTCCGACGTGGAGTCCTCGTAGCGGGCGCCTGGTTCGATCAGCGGCAGCTCGACGGTCCCCGATGCCTCCGGGGTGCCGAAGGCGCCGCCGAGGTTGAGCCGCCGGCCCACGTCGCCTTCGCTCACCAGGTAGTTGGCCAGGATCGGCCGCCCCGGAAACACCTGGAAGAGACCCGATATCATGACGTCGTACGGCAGCACCGCCGAGCCGGAGATCTTGAACAGGTGCCGGTAGCCGGTCGAGTTCCGGCAGAACCGCAGCCCGTTGGGGCTCTCCATGCGGGCGTCGGTGCAGAAGTCGTTCGCCGTCGTCCCCGCCGTCCAGCTCGCCTGCACGAAGCCGTCGCGCCACAGCCGGCCGTCGGCGATCAGCTCGAATCCGTTCCACGTCCGCGAATCGTCCGGCGCCTGCGTATGGAGGATGTCGCCGGTCGAGAACGCGAACGCCGGATCCGCCAGCTCGTACACCGTGATCGTCTCGCCCCCCCCTCCCGGCAGCCGGTCGTCGGCCGGCCCGGTGATGGTCAGCGTCGTGTAGTCGCTCGCGGCGACCGACGTGTTGTCGGTCCAGCGGAAGTTCCCGTAGGCCCGCCGGTGCCACATCCCGCTGAGCGACCAGCCCGCGGCCAGCTCGTGCTGGAGGCCGCCGGAGTACTCCCAGTTGTACATGCGCTCGACGGCCGGGTCCAGACGGTTGGCGGTGGACGGAGTGCCGTAGTTGGGGTTGAACGACGGGGCGATCTCCGCGAGCTGCGGCGTCCCGTCGGCGTTGATCAGCGTGCCGTCGCCGTTCAGGTCGGTCCAGAAGCGGTAGTCGATGTTGTAGCCGAAGGGACTGAAGGTGGTGGTTATCCCCAGCGCCTCGTTCGCCACGTAGCGCCCGGCGAACCCCTTGAGCGCCGTCCGGCCGTCGCCGAACAGGTCGTAGGCGACGCCGAACCGCCCGTTCCAGTCCTTCCAGTCCGGCAGGTCCTCCACCGGATCGGCGGTGATCTCCGGGGTGAACCAGCCCGCTTCGCGGTGCCCGCCGGCCAGCGAGTTGTTGAACCAGTCGTAGCGCAGTCCCAGGTTGAGGGTCAGGCGGTCGAGCGTCCAGGAATCCTGCGCGTAGAGGCCGCAGTCGCAGTTCATCTTGCGCTCGTCCTCCACGTCCCCGTTGCCCATGACCAGCACCGCCAGCGGATTCCCGAAGACGGTCTGGGCCGTGAAGATGTCCGCGTTGTTCTTCCACTGGCCGTACTGCACGTTGTTCTGCACCGAGACGCCGGCCTTGAAGTTGTGCGAGCCGGTCACGTACGAGATCGACGCCTGCACGTTGCGCCGGTGGTCCTCGGAGCGGAAGTTCTGCAGGTGGCTGGTGCCCGACCGGAGGCCGGTGGCCAGATCCTGGAACGGTATGCGCGCCTCGCCGTTCTCCTCGAAGTCCTTGAACGCGAGGTCCGACCGCTGGTACGAGGCGGTCGCCTCGACCAGCATCCGGCTCGACGCGGCCCAGGTCCAGCGCGTCGTGCTCAGGTACGTGGGATTGGCGTCGCCGCCGAAGAGCGCCTCCGGGGCCACGCGGCCGAAGCCGGTCCCGACCGCCCGGTCGAAGTTGTTCTGGTGCGCCGTGAAGCCGGAAGTCAGCTTGTTGTTGCGGCTGACCTGCCAGGTGACGCGGCCGTTCTGGACGCTGCTGTCGCCCTGGTTGAAGGTGCGCAGTTCGTCCTGCGAGCAGGCGCCCGACGCGCAGCGTTCGCGGATGCCGTCGGGGGTCGACGGCTCGTCCGGGTCGAAGAACGAATCGAGCAGGTAGTTCTTGTTCAGGTTCTTGACGTAGGAGCCGAAGAACCAGACGCGGTCGCGCGCGATCGGGCCGCCGAGGGCGGGATTCAGGCTCCAGTTCCAGGCCTGCGGCGCGAAGGAGAACCCCTGATCCTTCAGTTCCTGGGTGTGGTTGTCCGAGATGAACCGCTGGTGTCCCGCGTCCAGGAAGACGTCCCCGGAAAAATCGTTGCCGCCGGCCTTCGGAATCATGTTGGACCGCAGGCCGCTCTGCGCGTATTCCGCCCCCTGCGAGGACGTGTCGTACACGATCTCGGCGATCTGCGCCTCGTCGGTGACGAGGCCGATGCCGCCCACGTAGATGTTCCGGCCGCCGAGCTGCATGCCGCTCTCGATGCCGTCGACGTAGGTCTGGCTGTCCGCGCGGTCCGAGCCCCGCACGGTCACGCCGCTCTGGTTCTGGGAGAACTGGTTCCCCTGCACGCCCGGCACGTACTGCATGCCGGTCATCAGGCTGGACGCTCCCGGCAGCGTGTTGATCTCGTCCGCCGTCAGGACCGTCTGCTGCTGCGTGCTCACGACGTCGACCAGCGGCGCCGCCCCCCGCACCGTCACCGTCTCCTCCACCCCGCCGACTTCCATGACCGCGTCGACGGGCGCCACGAACGCTCCCGCGAGGACGATCCCCTCGCGCACCGTCGTGCGGAATCCCTGCAGCGTGAAGGTGACCGCGTAGACGCCCGGCGGCAGCGCGACGAAGCGGTAGTTCCCGGCGCCGTCCGTGAAGACCGTCCGTGCCCGCTCGATCAGGGCCGGGCTGGCCGCCTCGACCGCCGCGCCGGGCAGCGCGGCCCCCGTTCCGTCGGCGACCGTCCCGGTGATGCCGGCGAGGTCCTGAGCAAGGGCGGAATCCGGCCCGGACACCGGGCCCGCGAGCACGAGAGCCACGAAGGCGGCAGAACGTACCGATGCGCGCATGTCCACTTCGATCCTCCTCCGGCGATGCTCCATCCGCCAGCGCCGACCGACGAACCGGCGGAACGCCCGCGGCCGGGCCGATCCGCCGCCGGACGGTACCACGGGAACGGATCGGGCGCAACCGCCGGCGGCGTCCGCGGTCGCGCGGGTCGCATCCCCCGGCGCGCACCCGCGGCCGTTCCCGGCGCCCGCGCCGGCATGACGTTACCGACCGCCGAGACCGCCAGAGCCAGGACCATCACGACTCCTGTCCTGTCTCCTGTTGTTTCTCACGTCCAGAAAAACGAACCACGCGAGAGCGGCCCCATGAAGCAGGACCGCGATTCCGAGCTGCCGCCAATCGAAGAAGAACCAGAAAATCGCAGCGAGATGCATCGCGGCATTCATGACGTACAGCACGATGAACACGCGCCACGGAGACAACCTCGCGCACCCTGCCCGCATTTGACGTCGGCGACGCCCGGAGCCCGATTCCGCTTCCGGCCGCGGCCTGCGCAGCATCGGCCGGCTACTTCCGCGGCTCCTTCCACGCCTGGTACGAACCGAGCGTCCGCAACGACGGCGCGAACTCGGCCAGGTGCATCAGCGCGCGGGCGCAGCGCAGGTCGTCGCGGTTCGCGGCCACGTCGGCGTAGAAGAGATATTCGAACGGCCGGTCCGGGATCGGCCGCGACTCCAGCTTGGCCAGATCGATGTCGCGCAACGCGAAGACGCTCAGCGCCTTGAAGAGCGCGCCGGGGCCGTTCGACACGGTGAAGACGATGGTCGTCTTGTCGGGCGTGCCGAGCGGCGCCGGATCCCGGCTGACGACGAGGAAGCGGGTGACGTTGTCCGCGAAATCCTGGACGCCGCTCTCGAGGATGGCGAGGCCGAACACTTCCGCCGCCCGCTCGGACGCGACGGCGGCGCAGCCGGTCAGGTTCCGCTCGCTGATCATCTTGGCGCTGCCCGCCGTGTCGTAGGTGGGCACCATCTCCACCCCGTCGAGGGTGCGGAGGAAGCGCTCGCACTGGGCCAGCCCCTGCGGATGCGAGTAGACCTTGCGCACGTCTTCCAGGCGGGTCCCCTCGCGGACGATCAGGTGGTGCACGATCGGCTGCTTCACCTCGGCGACGATCGGCAGCTCGTGCTCCAGCAGCAGGTCGTAGTTGCGGTGGATGCTGCCGCCGATGGAGTTCTCGATGGGCAGGATGCCGTGGGTCGCCGCCCCCTGCGCGACGGCGCGGAACACGTCGTCGAACGACGGCCGGGGCGCCAGATCCGCGCCGGGATTGAAGCGCAACGCGGCGGCCTCGCTGTAGGCCCCCGGCTCCCCCTGGTAGGCGATGCGCACCGTCGTCTCCTGGCGGGGCAGGGCGTCAGGACGACGCTTCGCGGACGCTGGACCGGGCCGCCGGGGCCCCTATGCCGCCGTTGGACTCGGTCGCCCGCGCGGCCGCCATCACGTCCTCGAACGCACGCCGCCCCTCGCGGGCCGCCTCGCGCGCCCGCAGGACCGTCCCGCGCGCCCGGTCGATCTCCGCCACGAAGCCGTCGAGCGCCGGCTCGATCTGCTTCCGCACGCGGCTGCCGCGCTCGGTCAGGTACAGACAGCCGACCACGGCGCCGGCCACCGCCCCGAGCAGGGTCGAGAGGAGAATCTGCGACCGTTCGTCCACCGTCGTCCTCCGCGCGTCCGTTTCCGATGATACACCCCGCGCCGGCCGGCGCGCCGCGGACGGCGGGCGGCGCCAGCCAGCTAGAACCGGATCGCGAGCCCGGCCGAGGCGCGCCAGAACGAAACGTCTTCGAGCAGGAAGTCGGAGAGGCCGAAACCGTCCGGCAGGCGCAGCGTGTCCAGATCGGACTCGGTCACGCTCCGCACGTAGCGCAGGTCGAGCCGGACGCCGAAATTGCCGCTGAAGAACCCCAGCAGGCCGCCGCCCGCGTCGAGCCCGAGGCCGCCGCTACGCACCGCGTCGCCCTCGCTCAGGACCTCCTTCCGCAGCCAGCCGAAGCCCCCGACGACGTACGGCCGGAAGCGGCCGAACGGGAAGCCGAGCACCGCGTTGCCCATCAGCATCGTCACCCGGGTGTTGTCGGCGATGGCGGCGCTGCCGGTCCCCGCGGACGTCCGGCCGAAGTCGGCCTCGAACCCGAAGCCGCCGCCGACCGTCGACGCCATCGACGCCCCGATCGTCGTCACCTTCACCTCGTCGCTCCGCGAGGCGAACGACCGGCCCAGGAACGGCGTGAACACGGTGTCGGCGCGCGCCGGCGCCGGAACCGCGGCGCAGGCCGCCGCCGTCAGCGCGACGGCCGTCCATCGCATCCGCCGCTTCCGCCGTTTCCCTATGTCGGCACCTCCCCGTGGACGGCGCGCTCGCAACGCGCACCGGCGCATGATACCAGCCGCATCTGCATCTACAATCGCTCCATGCCCGCTTCCCCCGACTGCCGCGGCTGGTGATGGACCGGCTGCGATCCCGGATACGGACGGATTCCGCCGAGTTCCGCGCCAACCGCGCCGCCATGACGGCGCTGGTCCGCGAACTCGCCGAGCGGAGGGCCGCCGCGCGCGAAGGCGGCGGCCCGGCGGCGCGGGAACGGCTGCGCGGTCAGGGCAAGCTGGCGGCGCGGGAGCGGATCGACCGGCTGCTCGACGAGGATTCGCCGTTCCTCGAGCTGGCCCCGCTGGCCGCCTGCGGCATGTACGACGGCGCCGCGCCGGCCGCCGGACTCGTCACCGGGATCGGACGCGTCTCTGGACGCGAGGCGCTGATCCTGGCCAACGACGCCACGGTCAAGGGCGGGACCTACTTCCCGGTCACGGTCAAGAAGCACCTGCGCGCGCAGCGGATCGCGGCCGAGAACCGCCTCCCCTGCCTCTATCTGGTCGACTCCGGAGGCGCGTACCTCCCGCTGCAGGCCGAGGTGTTCCCGGACCGCGAGCACTTCGGACGCATCTTCTACAACCAGGCGCGGATGTCGGCCGCCGGCGTTCCGCAGATCGCGGTGGTGCTGGGGTCGTGCACGGCGGGCGGCGCCTACGTCCCGGCGATGTCCGACGAGACGATCATCGTCCGCGGGGCCGGCGCCGTCTTTCTCGGAGGCCCGCCCCTGGTGAAGGCCGCCACCGGCGAGGAGGTGACGGCCGAAGAGCTCGGCGGCGCCGACGTCCACACGCGGGTGTCCGGGGTCGCGGACTACCTCGCCGAGGACGACGAACACGCGCTGCGGCTGACCCGCACGATCGTGTCGACCCTGCCGGCGGCGCCGGGACCGCCGCCCGGCGCGGACCGCGCCGCCCCGGAAGATCCGGCCTGCGATCCGGACGAGCTGCTCGGCGTGGTGCCGCCCGACCCCCGCAAGCCCTGCGACGTGCGGGAGGTCATCGCCCGCCTGGTCGACGGCTCCCGCTTCGACGAGTTCAAGGCGCGCTACGGCCCCACCCTGGTGACCGGCTTCGCCCGGCTGCACGGGCTGCTGGCCGGCCTCGTCGCCAACAACGGGGTGATCTTTTCGGAAGCGGCCCTCAAGGCGGCCCACTTCATCCAGCTCTGCAACCGGCGGGGCGTGCCGCTGGTGTTCCTGCAGAACGTCACCGGCTTCATGGTGGGCCGCGAGTACGAGCAGCGCGGCATCGCCAAGGACGGCGCCAAGATGGTCAACGCGGTGGCCAACAGCGTCGTCCCGAAGGTGACGGTGATCATCGGCGGGTCGTTCGGCGCCGGCAACTACGGCATGTGCGGGCGCGCCTACGATCCGCGCTTCCTCTGGACGTGGCCCAACGCCCGCATCTCGGTGATGGGCGGCGAGCAGGCGGCCGGCGTGCTGGCGACCGTCAAGGCCGGACAGGCGGCCCGCGCCGGACGGACGCTCACCGAGCCGGAGCTCGAGGCGGTTCGGGCCCCCATCCGGGAAAAGTACGAGCGGGAGGGATCGCCGTACTACGCCACCGCCCGCCTGTGGGACGACGGCATCCTGACCCCGGCCGAGACGCGCGACGCGCTGGCGCTCGGTCTGGCGGTGGCGTGCCGGGCGCCGCTCGACGCCCCGTCGTACGGCGTGTTCCGAATGTAGCAGCCGCCATGTTCACGCGCGTCCTGATCGCCAACCGGGGCGAAATCGCCGTCCGCATCGCGCGCACCTGCCGGGCGCTCGGCATCCCCACCGCGGCGGTCTTCTCGGACGCCGACCGCAACGCCCGCCACGTCGCCGCCGCGGACGCCGCGGTGCGCATCGGCCCGCCGCCGGCGGCCGAGAGCTACCTGTCGGTCGGGCGCATCATCGACGCCGCCCGCGCCAGCGGCGCCGACGCGGTGCATCCCGGCTACGGCTTCCTCTCCGAGGATCCGGCGCTGCCGGCGGCGTGCGCCGGCGCCGGGCTGACGTTCGTCGGCCCGCCGGCGGAGGTGATCGCCCGCTTCGGCTCGAAGATCAACGCGCGCCGGGCGGCCGCCGGCGCCGGGGTCGCGGTGGTGCCCGGCGGCGAGCCGGACGACCAGTCCGCGGCCGGAATCGCCGCGGCGGCGCGGCGGACCGGCTTCCCGCTGCTCTTGAAACCGGCGGCCGGCGGCGGCGGCAAGGGGATGGTGACGGTGCGCGGCGCCGACGCGCTCGAAGAAGGCATCGCGCAGGCGCGGCGCGAGGCGCTGGCCACGGCCGGCGACGGCACGCTGTACGTCGAGCGGCGCCTCGAACGGCCGCGGCACGTCGAGGTGCAGGTGGTGGCGGACCGGCACGGCGCCGTCCTGCAGCTCGGCGAACGCGACTGCTCCACCCAGCGCCGCCACCAGAAGGTGATCGAGGAGTCGCCCGCCCCCGGCCTGTCGCCCGGCCTGCGCGCCCGCCTCGCGGCGGCGGCGGTCGGCGTGGCGCGCCACGCCGGCTACGAGAACGCCGGCACCGTCGAGTTCCTGATCGACGGAACCGGCGACGGCGCCGGGTGCTACTTCCTGGAGATGAACACCCGCCTGCAGGTCGAGCATCCGATCACCGAGCTCGTGACCGGCGCGGATCTGGTCGAGGCGCAGCTCGCGGTCGCCGCCGGACGGCCGCTGCCCTGGACGGCGGCGGAGGTCGCGCCCCGCGGCCACGCCGTCGAATGCCGCGTCTACGCCGAGGACCCCGCCAGCGGCTACCTGCCGCAGGCCGGAACCGTGACCGGCTACCACGAGCCGTCCGGGCCGGGTATCCGCGTCGATTCGGGCGTGGGCCCGGGCAGCGACGTCCCGATCCACTACGATCCGCTGCTGGCGAAGCTCGCCGCGCGCGGACGGACCCGGGACCAGGCCCGCCGCCGGGCGCACGCGGCGCTCGGCGAGCTGGCGGTGCTGGGTCTGCGGACCAACGTCGGCCTGCTGCGGCGCGTCCTCGCCCACGCCGCCTTCGCGGCGGGCGACGTGCACACCGGCTTCCTGGCGGAGCACGGGCCGGGGCTGATCGCCGCGGACCAGGACGAGACGACCATCGCCGCCGTCGCCGCCGCGGCCAGCGCCGTCCGGGCGAGGCGCAACCGCCGCACGGCCGCCGGCGACGGCGGGGGCGGTGGAGAGCATCCGCCGGCCGGCGCCGCTTTCGACGACCGGAACGCCGGCGTGTGGAACCGTCTGGCGGGCTGGAGGCTCGACGCCGCCGAGGACTGACGCGCCCGGGCGCGGAAGGGGAATCGCGGCGGCCGGCACGCGCGCGGCTCCACGTTCGGGAACGGCATCGGGAACAGCAGCCGGGGGCGGCGGCCAGCACGCCACGCCGCCGGTGACTGAACGGCGGCAGAGGCACGACGTGGAAGTGACGTTCGACGAGCAGACGGACGGGAGGCGCAACGTCGCCGATGACCGAACGGCGCTCCGAACGGTGGCTGGTGACGTCCGGCGCAACGCCACCGATGACCGGACGGCGCTCCGAGCAGTGGGAGACGCGCCGATGACCGAACGGCGCTCCGAGCAGTGGCGGCGGGAGGCGCAACGTCGCCGATGACCGAACGGCGCTCCGAACGGTGGCTGGTGACGTCCGGCGCAACGCACCGATGACCGGACGGCGCTCCGAGCAGTGGCGGCGGGAGGCGCGCCGATGACCGAACGGCGCTCCGAACGGTGGCGGCGGGAGGCGCAACGTTGCCGATGACTGAAGGGCGCTCCGAACGGTGGCTGGTGACGTCCGGCGCGGTCAGCCGTCCCGTTCGCACGCGGCGCGCCGGCGACACGACGCTGGAGGTCACGGTGGGCGGCGGCGCGGAGGCGCGGACCCTCACCGCCACGATCGTCGCCTGCTCCGAGGACGCCTGCGTGGTGTCGATCGCCGGGCGGTCGACGACCGTGCGATTCGCGCCGCACGAGCAAGGCGGCCACGCCGTGGCCGGCGGCGAGTCGTTCGCCGTGACCGCTGCCGAGGAAGGCGCGGACGCCCGCGACGGCGGCGGCCCGGACACCCACGACGGCGGCGGCCCGGACGCCCGCGACCCGGACGCCCGCGACGGCGGCGGCCCAGACGCCCGCGCGCCCTCCCCGGCCGATCATCTCGACGCGCTGGCCGCGCCGATGCCGGCCAGGTCAGGTCGAACCGGGCGCACGACGGCAGCGGACGCCCATCTCGACGCGCTGGCCGCGCCGATGCCGGCCACCGTCGCCGCCGTCCTCGTGCGGCCGGGCGCCGTCGTCGCCGCCGGCGACACGCTCGTGCGTCTCGAAGCGATGAAGATGGAACTGGCGATCCGCGCCCCTGCCGCCGGCCGCGTCGCGGCCGTCGACTGCCGCGCCGGCGAGCTGGTGCAGCCGGGCCGGCCGCTCGTCACCCTGGAACCGCGGCCGGCACCCCCACCGCCGGACGAGGCGCCCGGCGCCTGACCATCCTGCGCCTCGCGCGCGGACGCGACGAAGTAGTCGCTGCCGCGCGCAGGAACCCGGCGAGCATCCTGCGCCTCGCGCGCGGACACGACTCGAACCCGCCTCACGGCGCCTCCCGTCGTCATCCCCGGGCCGCCGCGACCTCGCTCGTGGCGTCGGTTGACGACCAGCGTGTCGCTACGGCAGCCTCCCGTCGTCCTCCCGGGCCGCCGCGCGACTTTACCTGCAGCAACTCGGTCGGGTGCCGACCGCGCAGGCAGCCTCCCGTCGTCCTCCCGGGCCGCCGCGCGACGGCTGGTAACATGAGCCGTGATGCGCCTGACCCACGTCACCGTGAAGAACTGGCGGAATTTCAAGCAGGCCGACTTCGATCTTCCGGATCGAATGCTCGTCATCGGTCCCAACGCATCCGGCAAGTCGAACCTGCTGGACGCCTTGCGCTTTCTCGGGCAGGTCGCGTCACCGGGCGGCGGCTTCCAGAACGCGGTGGCGAGCCGCGGCGGCATGGCTCGACTCCGATGCCTCGCAGCCAGGTATTTCAACAAGGGCCGCGTCACGTTGCGGATCACGATCGGCGACGACGAACGTCCTTGCAGATGGGCCTACGAGGTCACGTTCACCGCCGAGCAGCGCGGCAAGCGCCGGCCGATGCTGTACCAGGAGGTCGTCGAGAGCGACGCGCGCAAGATTCTCACGAGACCGACCCGTGAAGACGACGAGGACCGGGAACGGATGACGCAGACGTACCTGGAACAGGTCAACGCCAACCGCGAGTTCCGCCCGATCGTCGAGTACCTGCGCTCGATCCGGTACCTGCACCTCGTCCCGCACCTGATCCGGGATCCGGAACGAGCGGGAGACCGCGCAGAGGATCCGTACGGCGCCGACTTCCTGCTCCGGATCGCCGACACCCCGGAAAAAACCCGCCGCCGGCGCCTGCAACGGATCAACGAGGCCCTCCGAGTCGCCGTGCCTCAACTCGACGAACTCGCGCTCACGCAGGACAAACTCGGCCGCTGGCATCTGGAAGCCCGCTACAGGCATTGGCGGCCTCAGCCGGCCCTGCAGAACGAGCGGGACTTCTCCGACGGAACCCTGCGGTTGATCGGGCTGTTGTGGTCGTTGCTCGACGGCGCCCGGAGCGGAGGACCGGTGCTGCTGGAGGAACCGGAGCTGTCGCTGCACCCGTCCGTGGTGCGGCAGCTACCCACGATTCTCAGCCGTGTCCGCCGCTCCGGGGGACCGCAGGTCCTGCTCACCACCCACTCCAACGAAATGCTCGAGGATTCCGGGCTGGGCAAGGACGAAGTGGTCATCCTGAAACCGGGGGAGGAGGGCACGGAGGCGCATCCGGCGACCGCGGAACCGGACGTCCAGGAGTTGCTCGACAGCGGACTGAGTCTCGCGCAGATTCTCTCTCCGCGAACCGAACCGCCTGCCGTGCAGGAACTCACGGACCGGATCGGCCAGCGGTGACGACGGTCTACCTCGCCGTGGAAGGGCGGACGGACGTCCCCGTCGCGCAACGCCTGGTCCAACTGGTCGGACTACGGCCGCAGGAAGCGGTCATCGCCGGAGGAAAGTCCGAGCTCGATCCGCGCATCCCGTCGCTGAACCGGTCGGGCGCCCACATGAACTGGCTGATCTTGCGGGATCTCGACTGCGACTCCCCTTGCGCATCGCAGTTGATTCACAGGCTGCTCGATGCACGCACGCGGTCGCCACGGGTCGCCTTGCGGGTTCCGGTCCGGGCGGTAGAGAGCTGGATGCTCGCCGACATCGACGGCTTCGCGCAGGAGTTCTCCGTTTCACGGCGACACGTGCCCCGCAACCCGGACGATCTGACGGATCCGAAGCAGTCCCTCGTCGACTGCTGTCGCCGGTCCCGGCAATTGGAGATACGGACCGCGATGGCGCCCCGCGGGGGCAGCGGACGGAAAGTCGGTCCCGAGTACGCCCACCGGATCTCTTCGTTCTCCGGAAGGCTCTGGCACCCGGAACGAGCGTCCGAGAGATCCCCCAGCCTGCGGAGAACGATCGCAGCGCTCCGCAGGCAGATCACCAAGGGGATCTGGACCTGATCGGACCGGCGGCCGTCGCCGCAACGCCGCGTCAGGGGCTACAGCTTGCCGATCTCCGTGAGCACGGTCTGCAGACGCTCCGCCAGCAGGCCGATGTTCCGCACGGCGTCGTCGTAGCTCACATTCCAGACTTCGAGCGTGGGCGCGAGCTCAGCGAACTCGTCGTTCTCGAACTGTTCAAGGAAGCTCCGCAGCGCTCCGGGCGTCCCTTCGCCGACCGTATGGAATCCGAAGGCAAACTCCCTCGCCCCCCGGTAACTTGCCCCGGGGCGGTAGATCCGCGCGACAGTCTGTCGGCTCTCATCCGCAGAAACGGCCTGAATGGCGACGCTGGCCGATCCCCAATCCAGGTGGGCCTTGTTTTTCTCAGCCACATCGAGGAGACGGGTCACTGCCGCGCAGACATGGTCATCACCGATCTCGTCCAGAAGCTCCTCCCGCGTCAGCTTTTTTTGGCGCGGACCGGACGTGCTCCGTCCGGGCGATGCCGCCAGGCGTCCGATGACTCGCGGCACGAACGTCTGCGTCGTTGACTCGCCTTTCCCACGGAACTGCTTGATCTCTACCGCGAGGACTTCGACGTTGGGCATCTGCTCGTTCAGGAACTCCACGACCCGCCGGAGCTCGTCGGGGATCGAATCCGCCACGAACAGCAGCCGAAGCCGCTTGGCGTCGAGGTTCCGGGCCACGTCCTCCCAGAACTCGTCGGCGTCGGGCTCCTCGTCCCCGAGCAGGCCGGCCAGCCGCTCCTCCGCGTCCGGCTCGGCCTCGAACGTCCGGCGCAGCTCGTCCGCCGAGACTTGGGGAGCGTGCGCGGCGTAGTCCAGCATCTGGCCGACGACGCGGCGCCGCACCTCGGTGTTGGCGCCGCGCTTCACCTCGACCAGCGTCGGCGTCGCGTCCTGATCGATGACAAGGAGGTCAAGCGACCAGCGCGCCGCCGCGCCGGCGGTGTCGGCGATTCCCTGCTCCCGCGTGACGAGGATCCAGCGCCGGGGGTCGCCGGGCCGCATCTGCTCGCCGTCCAGCAGTTCGGGGTGATCGGCGAGGAGCCGCTGGAGCGCGTCCTCGGTCGAAAACGGCTCCTCTTCAAGCGGCTCCAGCCTGCCCTCCGCGTCCCTGACGTAGATGCGCTCAGCCACGCGCACGCCTCCGATCGGACCGGCGGCCGGACCCGCGACGCCGCATCAGGAGGCCGCCGCGCTCTCGCCCGCGTCCCCGGACGCCTTCGCCTCCGGCCGGGGCTCCGGCGGGACGACGGCCTCGTAGGGTTCCATGTCGATGGCGTCGTAGTCGGGCGGGCAGCCGAAGTCGCGCGGCTGCGGCGCCGTCGGGTTGCCGACCGTGACGCACAGGCCGCAGCCGATGCACTTGTCGACGCGGACGGCGCAGACCATCCGGCCGTAGGCATCCGGCTCCTCGACGATGCAGTCCTCGACCGGGCACGCGGCCTGGCAGATCGAGCAGGCGAACGCGCCGAAGCAGCGCTCGGGATCGATGACGGCGATTTTCTTCGGCGGCCTCTTGCGAGGCCGGTTCATCATCTTGGTCCACATAGGCGGCGCATTATACCCGATGCCCGGCTTGTCGCCACGACCCGCCGGGCGGCCGGCCGGTCCACGGCGAGCTCCGCCACCGCGACCGGGTCGGGAATCGTCTCCATCGACCCGCCCAGGTTCAGCGGCCCGACGACGATCGTACCGCCGCGGGCACCGGACCCGTGCGCCGCCCGGGGTCGTAGCCGCCCAGGACGAGCGCTTCTTCGATGCTCTCCAGCAGGAGGATCGACCAAGGGCTCCCCCTCGCGTTTCGGGTCGGTCCACAGGACCGCGGCCGACCGCGCCTGCCCGTCGAGGGGGACGGCCCGGGCGCGAAGGCTGGCGACCAAGAGGTCAAGGATGGTGTCGCGGGCCGGTTCGGTCATCGGCGGCTCCGGTGCGCGCATGGTTGCGGCGTCATGGCGCTCATTCCTCACCCTGGCGGCCGAGCGCGGGCGGCGTTTCGCGCCGGGCGCTTCGGCCCAGTTTGACGCCCCCCTTGCGGCGCAGGCGCAGGCCGGAGAGGTACAGATCCGTAACGTCGACACGATCGTCGAAGCGGCGGCGGAAGACGCCGATCTCGATCAGGTAATCGAGAAAATCGGCCGGCCGGTCCACCGGCGGGCGGACCACCTGGTCGGACGAACCCCAGGAGCGGTCCCAGTCGGCATCGAGCAGGGCAACGATTCCCTTCCGCTCCCAGGGTACGAGTCGATCTGCCGCGAGCCGGGTCCGCACGCCTTCCAGCCACGGCCACTCGCTGGAAATGCTCTGCGTGACGTGGCCGTGAGACACGTCGTCGAGCGCCTGCAGCAATGCCGCGGGATGAATCAACCGAGGCGGACGCAAAGGCTGGTTCGCAGCCTCCTTGCCGGCCGCCTGCTCGACGAGCCGCACCAGGGACCGCGGGCTGATTTCGCCGTTGCCGTCGCGCAGGTGGGCGAGGATCCAGTTGCGGACGTACCCCTTCTTCTTCTTGCCGGCGCCCATGAACTCGCCGGCCAACCGGTGCAGCAGGGGGAAGGCGTCGTCCGGCATCCCGACCCGAGGCAACCGCCGCAGCACGTCGTCGTCTTCGAACTTGATGCGGGCTCCCTTGCAGTACGCGGCGAGGCCATCGGACGCATTCGCGATCCGCTTCACGAGCATGCCGAGCAGCGCCGCGTCGGACCACCGGAGCTCCGTCCGCGTGGCGGCGAGCTTGGCGAAGTCCGTGGTCCCCATCCCCGTGTGGCGGCGGAACAGATCCGCGCGGAGGAATATCTTGGCGCGGATCCGCTTCCAGCGCCGGCTGTAGTCGGACCAGAAGGCGACGAGTCCGCGCACCATGCGGGCCGTCAGCGCCTGGTCGAAACCGCCCAGGGTGTCGAGCTCGTCGTAACCGACGAATATTCCGCGACCCTCCTGCTGAAGCGTCCGTTCCAGCGCGTCGAGCGCGGCCGTGGGGTTGGTCTCCGGCGCGTCGTACGCCGAGAGGACGTCGCCGAGTTCCGCCGCCATGGGATCCAGAATCGGCTTCAGTTTCTCTTTCCAGTGCCCGTCAAACCAATCCGCGAAACACCGCACCAGCATGGCGTGCCAGATCTTCCTGGCGTCTTCGTCCGAACGGGCGCATTGCGAAAGCGCCTGCGTGTCGGGAAAATGGCTCCCGGCCGGGTGCACGGCCACCCATGCCCACTCGGAAGCGCCGGGCTGCGCGTGCGGAGCCGGCATCTTCGGCATTCGCGCGGCGACCGCGCGCACCAGATCCGGGTCGTTCGAGAAGAACGCCTTGAACAAGGCGGTCTTGCCGGATCCGCGCGGTCCGACCACCAGGACCACGTTCGGATCGAGGGCGCGCAGGTGCGCGGGTACCGGATACAGGCGGCGCGCGGTCAGTTCCGGCGCTTCGTGGTCGGCCTGCCCGTAACCGAGGTCGGCGAGTTCACGGCGCAAGGCCAGACAGTTCTGTTTGGTGAGCCTGTTCGTTCTGCCAGTCATCTGCCGTTCTCTCTGATTCCGGCCGTCGTGTCCCGCAAGCGGCGGAAAACCCGCCGGGATTCAGGTCTCAGCCAAGACGGTTGCACCAACCACCAAGCCGCGCTCCGCAAGCGGTCGACAAGCTGCCGATACGGCTCGCCGCCGAGCAGAACCGGTTCCGCGACTTCGCTCAGGTCGCGGAAAGTGGCCAAGCGTTCGTCGTACGGCAGCACCACGGGAACGTGCGGCGCATCCGTGTTTTCCAGGTCGTCCAGGGTCCAGAATTCGTTCGGCGACTCGATCTCCGCGGGGTCCGCGTAGTAGCGTTCACTGAAGACCTCCCACGCCCGATCCGTGAATCGCTCCACCAGCTTCTCGAACTGCCGTTCGACGGTTCGCGGCACCATGGCCGCAGCGAGCAGGCACTCCGCCTGCGGCTTGTCGGCGCGCACGCGATCGCCCCCTATCCGGTCGAGAATATGTTCCAGCCCCCGCCAGCTCGCATCCGCCAGCGTGCCGAAAAGGACGTGCAGGTGACACAGGCCGCCGGTCAGGAACCCCGACACCTCGCCGAGGCCGGCGCGCGCGTCCACCAGAATCCAGTCGGGTTCGAGATCCCGGCGAATCTGCTTCAGCAGCGCCACGAACGGATGATCGGCGCCGGCCGGCGGCGCGCCGTAGTCGATGCGTGCGAGCTTCTCGACGTAGCGGTCGTTGAACGTCCAGGCCGGGAAGACGAAGATAACGCCTGCGCTATCGCCTGCGCTGGCCGCGGGATCGGTGACGTGACAGTGGTGGTGGTAGTGGCTGATGTCGAGCGCGTCGTCGTCGCCGATGACACGCCTTTCCAGCAGGTAGTCCACGACTCCCGACGAGGCGATGGCCCCGTCGGGCCCGGCCAGCAGCGAACCAATGCCTGGCGCATCGAGGTCGGCGTCGACCACCGCGACCCGCTCGCCCGCGGCGGTCAACTGCAACGCCGCCGCGGCCAGCGCCGTCGACCGGCCGGAGCCTCCCTTGAACGAGTAGAACAACACGATCACTGGATCTTTCTTCCCGCGCACCGCCCACGGCGGCTCGCACACTGTCCACGGCGGTTCCTTCGGCGCTTCGAACCAGCCGGTCTCGCCCAGACGCCGCTCCAGAATCCTGAGTCGGTCGTTGTCGTCGTAGGGCCTCGCCTGTCGCCACGCCGCGTCCTGCCATCCGCCGTCGGGGTGGCTCCGCCGGTTCCGGCCTTGGAGCACGCTTCCTGACCAGAAGACGGTGGCGGCGTCACGCAGCATCTGGTCGACCTCGGCGCGACTCGATTCCCATTCGTCGTCCGACGGACACCAGAGCACGACGCGCAGCTTCGCCAGCACGTCGTTGACCAGCAGGGCGCGCCAACGCGGACCTTCCGGCTTGCGCGCGAGCCATGCGGCCAATGCCTCCTCGGCGCGTGCGTGGGCGTCGTCAAGGCGTTGCATCAGATGGCTCCTTCAAGGATCAGATCCCCGACGATCAGGTCGTACGCTTCACGCGCATTCCGCAGCCAGGCATCGGCCTCGCTCGACGTGACCTCGGGGCCGCGATAGCGCATCGGCGGCTGCCAGCGGAGAACGTCCGCCGTCCTCAACACCGCGGCCACACGCACGTAGAGCCGGCCGGTGCGAGTCGTCGCCTGGACCGCGAGGACGTCCAACTCGTCCAGCAGGCCGGTCAGTTCATGAGAACGGCGCACCTCGGTCGGTTTATGAGAACGGCGCACCCGGCGGCCGGACTCCACCTGGATCAGCGCCTTCAGCGCGCATTCGACCACGTACCCCGACAGATACGCCGCGCCGTCGAACCGCCGGCTCTTCAGGAGCACTTCCGCGTCCTGCAGGTGCTTCAACGCCGCCGCCGGATAGTCGTCGCCGTTCGATCTCCTCGGGTTGCTCATGGTTCAGCGTCGAAACGTCACGCGGACGAAGCGGTTGCGCTCATTGTTGATCAGCTCTGATCAGCTCCGGTTCCGTGCCGTTGAAATACGCGCACACCGCCGAAGTCGACGTCGTCGACCCCGGCCGACGGGACGACCTGCCGTTCGGTTCGCCTCACGCCGCGCCACCCGTACCGAAGTCCGCCGCGTACGCCGCGTAGATCGTCAACCGCAACTCGTCGCCGAACGTCTCGTACACGGGTTGCTTGCCCGAAAGGCGCCGGCTCCGCGAGAGGATGGACGGCACGCCCTCGCCCCGGCGGTCCATCATCGTCACCCGCGGCGTCTCGATCTCCTCCGGGACGGGGCAACGGTCGAAGAGGTTGGCGATCGCCGGGTTCCTCGCATTCTGCTTGTACGGGAGATCGTCGATGCGCATGCCGTTGGCCATCGCTCCCGGCGAGAACAGACCGCGCGCGGCGCGTCGGACACGCCCAGCAGGACGACGCCGCCGGCGGCGTTGGCGAGGGCCGCGAGCTCGTCCGCCAACTGGTCCCGCCCCGGTCCCTTGATCCGGCCGCCGGCGAAGACCACCTCCTTGAGCTCCAGAAAGCTGTCCTCGCCGAGCCGTATCTTCCGGAGCCACCGTTCCGTCGCGTCAGGCATGCCGTGGTTCCTCTCCCGGCGACGCTCTCCCGCCGGACGGTGTTGCCGGCGCGTAGATGGTCAGCATCAGCGCGGCTTCGTCGATCTCCCGGTATTCGGGCTCCCGCCCCGACAGGTCGCGGCTGTTCTCCAGGATGATGCGCACGCCCTCGCCGCGCTTCTCCATCAGGGTGGCGCGATCCGTCTTCAGCCAGGGAATCCCGGCCGGAACGGGGCACTTGGCCAGCAGGCTCGTGACCACTTCGTTGCGCGACGACTGCAGGTGCTCGAGGCGCTCGACGGAGATCGCGTTGGGAATCGCGCCGGGGGAGTGCAGCTCCAGGCGGTCGCCGAACAGTCGCAGCCGGATCTTGGAGCCGTATATCGAATAGTCGCGGTGGGCCACGGCGTTGACCAGCGCCTCGAACACCGCCTCCACGTCGAACTGCGGGCGGTCCACGCGCCCCATGTGCTTGAACGCGGCGACCTTCATGTTCCTGGCGACGAAGCGGCACGCCTGCTCCACCTGGGCGTCGAGCGGCCCCGTCACGTCGGCGGCGTCCAACTGGTAGGGGTCGCCGGACAGGTCCGGCCGGACCCGGGTCCCCCGGTAGGCGACGGCCTGGATGAAGGCGTTGGGAAGCCACCGGCGCGGGTCGGCCGACGCCAGCAGCACGCCCGCGACCGTCGGCCGGAGCGCGCCGTCGTCGTCCGCGCGCGCCATGCCGAGGTTCGACAGCAGGCTTTCGGGCGCGGCGCCGGTGCGCGTCGTCCGGAACCGCTCCCAGAGCGGGGCGGAAAGGTCTTCCACGCGGGCGCCGGGCACGATCTGCTCGTCGAACCGGATGAGCCGGGCCTGGCTCCGCTGCTGTTGCAGACGAAACAGGTAGTCCGGCTCCATCTGGCGTTTCGAACTCCCGACCCGATGCAGATACCCGCCCGGACTCCGGTGCGCGAACAGACTGCGTGAAACCTCGATCCGCAGCACGGGCCGCGGGCGTCCGCCCGTATCCGGCAATTCGAGACGTTCGATCATGGGATACAACGCCGGCTTGATCGCGTCGCGAACGATCTCCGACACGTACTGCTCCGCGGCGTCGAGCCGTTCGAGGGGGATGCCCACGATCTCCCGCGACCCGTCGTCGACGCCAAGCACGAGAACGCCTCCGCGCCCGTTCGCGAACGCCGCGATCTCGTCCGCCAACTGGTCGCGGCCGGGTCCCTTGATCCGACCGCCGGCGAAGACCACCTCTTTCAGCTCGAGGACGGAGTCCTCGCCGAGCCGGATTCTCCGCAGCAGCTCTTCCGGCGAGTCAAGCATGGCGCGGACCCTCCACCAAGCGTCGGTACCGGCGTTCGAACGCCTGCCGGCCGCCCTCCATCACGCGGCAGATCTCCGCCCTGACTCCCGGGTCCTGAAGGCATCCCGACCCGTCGTCGACCATGACGCACTGACCGGAACGCTGATCCATCGAGATGACCATCTCGGCGTCTCCGTTGACGACGATGTTCGGGTTGTGCGTGGCGAGGACGATCTGGCGGCCCTGCTTGCTCGCCCGAATCTGCCGAACGATCAGGTCGTAGATCAAGTGGTTGTCGAGGTCGTCTTCCGGTTGATCGAGCACGATCGGCTCGTCTCCGTGGGACAGGAGAAAGGCCAGAATCGCCGCCGACTTCTGCCCGGGCGACCCGTGTTCAATCGGCACGAACTGACCGTCTCCGGTCCTCTTGTAGCGCACCTGCAAGCCGTCCTCGGGCCACCAGCACATGAAACGGTCGATCTGTTCGGGGCGCAGCGTCCGCACGTGTCTGTGAAACCATCCGGTTCGATTGTCTACCTGGCTGCCCGCGGCTATCCTTGCCACGTCATCCTTGACGCCAGCGACGCGCGCCTTGACCGTTTCGATCCGTTCCTCGACGGCGACGGGCAGGCCGCGGTACAAGTCGGTCAGGATTCCATCGACGTCCTTCTGAAGACGTTCGTCCTGACGCCCGAGGCTGTCGCGAAACGCGGTCTCCGACGCGGCGGCGTCCTTTCCGAACGGAACGACCGCCATCGCCACGAAGTCGTTGCCGGACAGCAGGTTTTCGAGCAGCGTCGTCCGCATCCGTGTCAACTCGATCCGCTGGGTTTCCAGTTCCTCAAGTACTTTGTCGGCTTGCGCCTGAAGCTGATCCACACGTGCGCGCAACGCCGCGAATCCGTTGACGTCGCTTTCGAGAGCATGGCGCCGCTGGACGAGATTGCCGTAGGAGGCCGGATCATCGACGCCTTCCGCGGCGAGGCGCTCCACGAGAGCCGTGTAGTCGGCGACGGTCTTCTCCGACGCGCTCGCCCACGCCGATTGCGCGACCCGCACACGCCATCGGTCCAGAAAGTCGGCGGCTTCGTCCGCCATCGCGTTCAGGCGGTCGGCGAATTCCCGTTGCTTGCCGCGCAGTGCTTCGACAAGAGCGAGCAACTCCGCTTCGGCGGGATTCTCGCGGTCGAACACCTCCTCCCGAACGTCCGACGGCTCCGCCGCCTCCGCGAGTTTGCGGACCTTCGTCCGGAAATCGTTCATTTCAGCGGTCCGCAGCTCCTGCTCCCGCTGCTGGCGGCGGCGGCGCTGGAATGCCACCAGCAACGCCTGATGCCCCCCGGCTTCGAAGACGGCAAGCTGCCGTTCGACGTCGGCGAGTTCTCCCTCCACCCGAGAGCGATCCGCGAGACGCGCTTCGAGTTCGCGCACCTGACCGCGCAGGCTCAGGTAGCGCGTCTCCAACTTCTGTCTGCGCCGTTCCTGTTCCGCACGCTCCACCGGCGACGCGTCGTCCACCAGCCGCAGCAATGCGTCGGGATCGGCCGCCAACTCGAAGACCTGCTTCTGACTGAAAATCCGGACCGGAAACCGGCCCTGCACGTCGCCGGGACTCGGCGCCCACTCGCCGGCCTCGTTCCGTTCCTCGATGGACGCGTCGCCGTCACGCCACCGGACGCGAAAGCGCCCGCCATGTTTCCGGTAGGTGACGGTGATGGTCGTGTCTGCCTGGAGCGCTCCGCGGTCTTTCCGCGAATCGGGTACCTTGGCGAACTCCTTGAATTCGTCCCGGAGCCGGCCCGGCAACTCTCCCGCGCGGTCGAGACCGAGGCGCAGCATCTCGACGATGGTCGATTTTCCTGTCCCGCGCCCGCCCACGACAGTGGACATCCAAGGGCTGAAACGGACGTCGAACGGATCGCCGTGTCCGGCGCAACGCGCGTTCCTGACGGTCACCGCTTCTATCGCAAGCGGCGGGCGCCGGTTGGGATCGTCGACCACGGCGTCGCTGCGCCGAATGGACGACCGAGCGCCGTCCAGCAGCGCGAGACGCAGCCCCTCGATGGACGGCTGTCCCATCTTCACCCAGGTGTAACGTTCGCCCGGCCTGCGGTCCTCGCGATGCCGAAAGTTGTGGCAATCGCTGCCCAGGACTTCGGTCCAGGGGCATCCGGCCTCTGCGTAGACCGGATGCTTCACCCAATCGCTGTCGACCACTTCCGCGGCCAGAATCTCCGGCCGGCCGATCACCTGCCGCACGGTGTTCGCATCCAATCGCAGTCGGCCGTCCTCTGCCGTCTGCAGCAACCCCTTCTCGCGGTCGACATGGGCGGGTATCGCCAGAGCCCCGAGGTCGGAAACGATTTCGACGACCTCCGCCGCGGATTTCCGCGTGACCGCGTCGCAGTCACCGTACTTTCCCCGATACTCCACGCGCGCCAGCAAGTCGCGGACGTCGCCGCCGTCCGCCGTCCGATCGAAGATGACGAGAAGGTGGAAACCGCCATTCACGGACAGCTCGACGCCGGGGAAAAGGCAGAGCGGCCGGAAACCTGCCGGCCGTTCTCCATCGAGCCGGTCGCAGGCAGCCTTGAGATGATCGATCCACTCGAACGCGTTGTGGTCGGTGACCGCCACGCAATCCACTTTCGCAGCCATGAATCGCAGCAGCCACTGCTCGGGGGTCAATCGTTTTTCTTCGTCCTTGATCTTGCTCCACGGCGTGTCCAGCGAGGCCGGGGTATGCGTGTGGAAGTCGAACTTCCACCACCTTGCTCCGGGATAATTCCACTGCGAACTTGTATCCTGCATCGTCTGCTACACCTCGGTATTCACGGAGCTCCTGCCAATTCCCGCAACGGTGGAGAAGGCTCGCACGCCGTCCGGCGGAGCCGGCACCTTGCGGAACGCGCGAGAGACAGCGGCGTGTTCCGGCAGGGCGGCCGGCGCGCTCGTCGGCCCTCACATGCCCCACACGTCGATGGCGGCGCCGTCCCGCGACGTCATCCGACGGTGGAACACCTTCTCGTCCCAGCGCTTCCCCCCGACGCGGTCGATGATCACCAGGTGGCCTTCCGTGGTTGCGCACCGGTCCATGTACGCCGCCGTCTGCTCCAGACCCTCGGCGATGGTCCGCTCCGGACTGCCGCGCAGCACCTTGCACTCGATCACGACCTTGTCGACCCGCGCGGTCCGCCCCGGCGCCTCCCCGCCTCGTCCAACCCGAACGCCGCCGCCCCGGACGCCGCCGCCGGCACGCGCGGTCCGCTCCGGCGCCTCTCCGCTTCCGGCGGCTGCTCGCCCAATGCCCGACCCGCCGGCGCCCGGTCGGCCGGCGCCCGCTTCCCCGCCACTGCGCGGCCAGACGATCAGCAGGTCGGTGCGCCCCCGCCCCAACCCGTACTCCCGCTCGATCCGCCCGCCGCTGTTCACCACCCGCTGCAGGAACGCCTGCAGCAGCAACTGCGGCCACGCCTCCTGGTACTGGAACCGTTGCGACCAGTGCTCCGAGTGCTCCCGGAAGAACGTCTGGAACGCCGCCAGCAGCTTCCGCACGTCCAGCCCGCCGTCAGCATCCACGTACCACGCCATCTCCTCGGTCAGCCCCGCCTGGACCGCGTAGGTCAGCTCGCGCGGGACCACCTCGGCGTAGATCGGATTGGCGATCCGCGGCGGGTCGTCCACCGCGATCAGGCCCAGGTCGCGCACGTACTCCAGGTCGCGGGCCTTGAAGCCGCGCTCCGCGCCGCCGCTCAGCAGCGGCTCGACCACCCGCCGCACCCGCTCTTCCTGCAGCTTGTCCGCCAACTGGTCCAGGTGCGTCTCCCGCCGCAGAATCAAACGCTCCTGCGCCGCCAGAACCGCCTCCGCGTCGATCGGACGCGACCGGTCCCGGCCCGCGCGGTCCTCGAAGCAGGTGGCGTCCGCCAGCGCGTTCACCAGCCACGGCTGCCCCTGCGTCCGCTCCCACACCGTCTCCAGCGCCCCGGCCGTGAACGCCTGCCCGGTCTCCGCCGTGTGCTGCCCCAGCAGCGCCAGGACGTCGTCCCGCGAGAAGTCCCCCAGCCGCAACGACTTCGCCCTGACGTTGAATGCGCTGCCGCCGGCGACGGCCGTGTTCGCCGAGCCGGAATGGATGCGGTAGTCCCGCACGTCCCGCACCCCGCACAGAATCACGCTCTGCGGAAACCCCGCCGGCCGCTGGTCGTACCCCGCCCGCAACTGCCGCAGCACGGCCAGCAGCGAGTCGCCCACCAGCGCGTCGATCTCGTCGATCAGCAGCACCAGCGGACGCGCGTCGGCGGCGGCCCAGCGCGCCAGCGCCTCGCGCAACACGCCGTCCGGCGCGTACTTCGTCAGCAGATCGGGCCAGATCCCGTCCAGGAACTCGTCGCCCAGCGTCGTGCGCGCCCGCGAGGCGAGCTCGCCCAGCACCGCGCGCAGCGCCCGCCCCACGTCCTCGCGGGCCGTCTGCGCCCCCTCGACGTTGGCGTACACGCACCGGCAGCCGTCGGCGTGCAACCGGTCCCGCAACGCCAGCAGGGCCGAGGTCTTCCCCGTCTGCCGGGGGGCGTGCAGCACGAAGTACTTCTCGTCCCGGACGAGCCGGAGCACTTCGTCCAGGTCCAGCCGGTCCAGCGGCGGAATGCAGTAGTGCCGCTCCGGCTTGACGGGACCGGCCGTGGTGAAGAAGCGCATCGCGTCAGTCCTTCCGGCCGCGGGACACGCGCGAACCCGCTTCTGGGCGCCTCGCGGACGAAGCGCAGCCAAGCGAAGTCGTAGCCGCCCGCGACCTCCAAGCGCGCCGCCCGCCGTAGCGCGCCTCGTCGGGTGCGGCCTCCGCCAGATCCGGCCGCGCGGCCAGCAGGCGCCCGGCGCGCCACGCGCCGAGGGTGTTGCGCAGGAGGAAGCCGACCATGTACGGCTCGGTGAAGAGCTGGGTGACGGCCGGCAGCTCGTCCGCGCCGATCTTCGCGCCGCCGCGGTTGACGGCGTCCTTCCGCGGTTTCAGGTCGAAGGGCAACTTGCCGGTCAACGTCTCCACCCGATCTACTCCCTTCCCATGGCCTCCAGGCGCTCGGCTGCGTCCATGCTCTCCTGCTTGATGGGCACGATGCCCCCGGACGCCAGCACCGAGCCGCGGCGACCGACGATCCGGTCGACCCAGTTTCCGCATCGGAACTGCATCGTGTCGACACGCGCCGGACTCATCAATGGCGCCCTCGGGGCGCTGGCGTACTCGGATGCGGCGTTGACCAGCGCGTACGCGGTGGCGCCGAGTTCCTTGCGGTACTTCTCGCCCCGCTCGCGCAGCCAGGGTCCCAGACGCGACCACGCGTCCCGGCGCGCGGCCTGTCGCGGAAGTTCCGTGGGCACGTTCACCTCCAGTATCTCCAGCATCCCCGCCAGGAATCCTTCCGCCGGCGCCGACAGCCGCGTCAGCTTTTCGAGCTTGTCCCTGCATCCGGCGGCGTCGAACCGTCGGCGCGCGAACACCTCGACGATACGGCGTTCGAGGTCCGCGTCGGTCGTGTGCGCGACCGTCAACTTGAGCGACTTTTCGTCGAAGATCATGCCGTTGGTGCAGGTCGACCGGCAGACCCCGACGGCGAATCCCAGCGCCCGGCTGCGATTGTAGCTGTTGGTCACCCGCAGGAACGGGAGCCAGCGGTCGTCGTCGAGCGGCGTGAACCCGAGGCCGTCCGCGGTCAGGTCGATGTGCGCCCATGACCGTGTAGCGGGCATGGTGACGTGGAAGAGCCGCAGCCGGGCCGCCGCATCGGGGCCGAAGACGAGAGCGAACGCCTGGCGGCCGAGTTCGTACGCCCGCATGTTGGACACCAGCCGGTAGTCCTCGGTGACGATGGAGAAGATCTCCCGGTGATCGTCGGATACGACGGCCCAACGCCGCCTGAACGCGTGGCCGGTGTCCGACGCGCGGACGCGCACCTTCGACACCGGGAAGAAGGGCTGATCGACCACGGATTCCGCGTCGCCCGGAGTTTCCGTGGTGGCGGCGTTTTCGTACAGGTACTCCGGCGCCAGGTCGGCGCCGGTCGGCCATACGATGGTGTCGAGCTCGGCGTCGAACCGGAAACGCCGGAACAACCCGACGTCCCGCAACGGCTCGAATACTTCGCCCCACAATTCGTGCTCCAGGTCGATGACTCCGGTCTTGCCGTCCTCGAACGTCACGAAGATCTTGTACTCGCGAAGGTATTCCGCACCGCGCAGCCTCGGGGTCATCGCTCTACTCCAGCGGGTCGATCCTGATCAGCGGTTTCCGTTCCTGCGCCAGCTTCCAATTGGCCAGCAGCTCGTCTCGATGCAATTCCAGCCACTCGAGAACAAGCGTCCTGGCGCGACCGGGAAAGTCGCCGGAGAGAAGCCGGGCGTCTTCGATCGCCACGCTGATCCGCTGCTCGCCGTACTTCGCGTGGAAGTGCGGCAGCGCGTGGTCCCGGTAGTACATCGTGACTACGATCCCGAAAAAACGACTGATCTCCGGCATCCACTCGGTACTCCATCGACGCCGGCGCCGGCGATTCCGCAAACGTCGGTGTCCCGATGCCGGCACGTCGCCCGAGTGCGTCGAACAACCGCTTCATCGGATGATCACCGGTCCTTGCGAACCGCGCCCGGCAATGCCTTCTCCTGTTCCCGCAACCGGCCCCGCCCGGCCGCCTCGTCCGGCAGCGTACCACGGCGCCCACGGACCGTAGTCGTGCGGAGTGGCGGCGGCTGCGCGGACCGCAGCAGACCAGCTTCCAGTGCCACTTCTTCGCCTGCGCCGCGGCCTTGAGCCGGCGCAGGAACCCGTCCATGCCCACGCGCAACGCCGATCGCCCCCCTTTCCCTGGTCGCCCCCCTCCACGTAGATCGCGACGCGGCCGGACAGAACTCTCAGCCTACCCAACCGCGACCTCGACCCGGTTCACGTACACTTCGTCGTGCGACCGCCGATCGATCTCCGTGGGCGACGCCGTTTCGAAGAACAGCGTCAGCGCCTCCTGCAGGTTGTCGCGAGCCTCGTTCACGGTCGCGCCCTGGCTGGCGACGTCGAGCTCCGGGCACAGCGAGACGTAGCCGTCTCCTTCGCGCTCGATGATGGCCGTCAGCGCGCCAAGCTCGAACGCCTGCGAGCCGGGGGCGAACGAGAGCAGACCGTCGAGGCGGAGCGATTGAATGGTCGTCATCGGAACGCTGGTGATTCATGGTAATCGATTGCACTCGTCGAGGCCGCCCGCGGTCCTCCGGTAGCGCAGGTCACGCAGCGCGACGCCCGCGCGCTCCAGGAAGATCCGCGTCTCCCCGTCGGGTCGGAAACCCAGCGCGCGGTAGAACCGCCGCGCGCGCTCGTTCGGCTCCAGCACCCACAGCGCGACTTCCGCGAAGCCGCGCGACCGGGCGTCGGCCAGCGACCGTTCGCAGAGGAGACGGCCGAGGCCCCGGCGCCAGTGCGACGGGCGCACGAACAACGCCCACAACTCCCCGCTCCGGCCTCCCCCGGCGGCGCCGGGCAGCGGGCGCAACGTGCAGAACCCCGCCACCGCTCCATCGACGCACGCCACGACGGTGTCGACCCGGGACCGCAGGAGGCACCGTCTCCACCCCGGCGTCCGCCGCGCCGCCTCCGGCGGGTCGAGCACCAGGTGCGCCAGCGGAGCGGGAACCAGATCGCGATGGGACGCCAGCAGGCTGGCCGCGTGCACCGCGGCGACGGCCGCGGCGTCCCCGACGGCGGCGCGCCGCAGCACGACGTTCATGCCCGGCCCGCCTTCCCTGCGCATGGCGTCATGCCGCTCCGAACACCTGGCGAAACCACGCCACGAAACGCCCCGCCACCGGGCTGTCGTGGCGGAAGTACCGCGCCCGGATGGCGGACCCGTACGGCAGGCCGGGCTCCTCCTGCCACGCCAGCCATGCATGCAGCACGGCCTTCCTGTGCGCGTTGTCGTTGTCGGCGAAACGTGCTCCCAGATCCTTGGCTTGCGAGGTCGCGCTACGGGCGTGCTCGATCAGCGGGTCCGACTCGGCCACCAAGGTTTCAAGAAAATGCTCCAGGGCGCCGTCCCGCTCGTTGTCCGGCATGAGCCAGACGCCCACTCGGGCGCCGTACGTCGCGGACTTCCCGACGAAGCCATCGGGCGGGATCGTGTCCGGCATTTCCAGACCGAGCTTGCGAAGCCGCGACGCCATCGCTTTCCACCGGTCCTGCAGCGACGAGTTCGCGTCAAGCACGAAGCCGACGGACCGGCCGCTGCTTGCACGCACGTTGCGCTCGACGTTTTCAAGCAAGGTGTCTTTGCCACGAGTTTCCTCGATGGACGGGAACCACTTCGGCCACGGCCTCTGGTCGTAGTCGATCCCGTGCCTCCCGAGGAGGTGCCGGATGGCGTGGCTGTCGTCACGACCCTCCACCCGAAGCTGCGAAAGATTCGCCACTACCGCACCTCGATGTTCTGCTCCACTGCCGCCCGTACGTCCGCGGCATCGAAGCTCACGGCTTTATCGAGAGAGCGTTCGATCTTCTGAATGGAAACGTCCCCGGCCAGATCCGGACGGGACTCCAGTAGAGACGCGAGTCCGCGGATGCAGTCATAGCTGTGCGTCGTGGCGAACACCTGGATGGACGAACGCCTGGCCGTCTCGACGACCAGCCGCCACATTTCCTCCATGACCGTCCAGTGCAGCCCGGTGTCGATCTCGTCGATCAACAGGATTCCCTTCGCGGTATGTATGAGCGAAAGCGACAGCGCAAGGAGCCGGCGCATCCCGTCCCCGTAGCTGCCCATCGGCGCGCGGCGGCCGGCGCCGCGAAAGCCGAGCAGCACGCCGGCGCGCCCGGAACGCATCCGTGGCGCGTCGCTCGTCAGAAAGTGAATGGAATCAAGCTCGGGTTCGAGCAGCTTCATGGCGTCTATCACCTCCGACTCGCGCCCTTCGATCAGCGCCCGGTCCCACATGGCCCGCATGGGATCGAGATCCAGCGAGTCGGGCGTGACGAACTGGACCGGCGGCGGCGGCGCGCCTTCGGACCCGCGGGCGCGAAGTTGCAGATGCCGCGAATCGGGAAGCACGCCGTTTTCGGCGACCGGCAGAACCGTCGGGCGCTTGATCGAAGTGTCTTTTATTTCAAGAACCAGGACGTGGAAGTCGTCCGCGGCGTTCTCGAACAGCGCCAGTTGATCGTTGAGATAGACGGGACGCACGGCAACGGAAACTTCGCGACGTCCGCCATCGGCAGACAGCCAGAAACCAGCGTCCGCGTCGAAATGGCGACCGAAGAAGACGTGTGAAACATCCGGCCGCGATTCCGCGCCCGCGTCGTTCACTTCGCCGCGGCGATTCGCGGAACGAACGAGAACGAACGGATCGCCCCTCGACACCAGGAAATGCACCGCCTCCAGGATCGACGTCTTGCCGCAGTTGTTCTTGCCGACGAGCAGGTTGACCCGTGTCAGATCGGCCAGTTCGTAAGCCTCGAACCCCCGGTACCCTTCCAGCTTGAAAGTTTTCAGCATGTCCGTTCTCCAACCGCCGGCCATTCCGCAAACGGCGGGGTTCCGACGCCGGCACCCCACGCGCGTGTGTCGAACGATCGCTTCATCGGATGCTCACCGGTCCCCTGCGAACCGCGCCCGGCAATGCCTTCTCCCGCTCCCGCAACCAGTCCCGCACGGCCGCCTCGTCCGGCAGTGTACCACGGCGCACGCGGACCGTCGTCGTGCGGAGCGGCGGCGGATGCGCAGCCTTCGCCCTGGACCAGTTCCGGCGCCGCGCGGACCGGGACGGCGCATCGCTGGTCATCCTGGCCACCCACCATCTGCGGCTGCGGCCGGGAGAGCCGTCGTTCGACAGGCTGCGCGCCATCGCCGGCGAGCTCCGGATTCCGGTCGTCAGTCTGCACGACCACATCGTGCGCCGGGGCGGACGGGTCCGGGACGCGCACTGGCGGCACGACAGGCATTGGACCCCCGCCAGCCACGAGTGGGCCGCCGAGGCGATCCTCGAACACCTGCGGCGGCGCCCGGACGTGTGCGCGCGCGGACCGCGCCGGACGCCCCGGCGCCCGGGGCCGCCAGCGGATGCGCCCGCGGGCGGGGAGCGACCCGGCGCGGACGCATGAGCGCGACGCCGCGGGCGAACCGCGCCGGACGCCCCGGCGTCCGGGGCCGCCGGCGGATGCGCCCCGCGGGCGGGGATCGATCCGGCGCGGACGCAGGATCGCGACGCCGCGCGCGAAGCGGACGCTTCCGGGGCGCCAGCGGCGCGTCTCGCGGCGGCTACGTCGAGCGCCGTCCTGGTCCCGGGTCTCGCGCTGCGCCCGTGACGCGCTGACGGCGCGTCTCGCGGCGGCTACGTCGAGCGCCCCCGCGCCGCGACGGCCCAGACCGCCTCGACGATCCCGTTGCGGGCCGCGTACATCTGGTCGTACAGGTTCACCACCGGGTCGCAGTGCGAGACGATCAGCTCCAGCTTGTCGCCGACGGCGTAGGTGCGGCTGGCGTCGTCCCCGTAGCGGATGGTGCCGAACTCGTCCGACCCGGACGTGTAGGTCATCCCGGTCTCGCCCTTCACGCGCGACCACGGGCGGTTGATGGTGCACGCCTTGGCGCCCGCGTCGGTCGTCGCCCGGCCCTCGTGCTGCGCGTTGAGCACGGTGGTCAGAATCGTCAGCGCCGGCCGGAAGTCGCTGTAGACGTCGGGGTCGTCGGCTCCCCCGATGTCGATGTACTGCGCGTCCATGAAGACGTAGCTGCCGACCTGCACGTCGGTGAAGCCGGGCGTCCGGTGGTCGATGTTGTAGGTGCCGGTGCCGCCGCCGCTGAAGATCTCCGTGCTCAGGCCGGCGCGCGCCATCCGCTCGCGGGTGTCGGCCGCCGCCGCCAGCCGCTCCAGCGTCTGCGCCTGCCGGGCCGCGAAGCCCTTGACGTGCTGCGAGCCGCCGTCGTAGCAGAGCATGCCGCGCAGCCGCAGCCCCGGCAGCCGGTCGACGAGCTGCGCCAGTTCCAGCGCCGGCGCGCCCGGGGTGACGCCGGTCCGGTGCCCGCCCGGGTCCACGTCGACCACCACGTCGGCCACCACCCCGGCCGCTTCGGCCGCCGCGGACAGGTCGCGGGCGTTGGCGGCCGTGTCGGTCGCCTGGACGAACCCGGCGCACCACTTCCGGAGGTTCATCGCGCGGCGGATCTTGAGCGGCGTGACGTTGCTCGTCGTCATCAGGAGCTCGTCGATGCCGTGGTCGAAGAGCACCTGCGCCTCGCTCACCTTGGCGACGCAGATCCCGACCGACCCGCTGTCGAGCTGCATCCGGGCGATCGCCGGACACTTGTGGGTCTTGGCGTGCGGCCGGCTGGCGATGCCGTTGCGCGTCACGGTGCGCTGCATCGTGCCGATGTTGGCTTCCAGCGCGTCGAGGTCGACGACGAGCGCCGGGGTGTCGAGGTCCCGGACGGCGAGACCCAGCGGGGTCAGCTCGCCCCCGGTCTGCTCGGCCCGGCGGGCCATCTCGGCCGCGGTGTATCCGTGCGCGGCCGCGGGCGCCCAGACGGCGGCGCCGGCGCCGGCCGCCTGCAGGAAGTGACGACGGGAGAACGGCATGGTCATGGCGTCGTTTCTACTCCATTTCGCGCGGCATCGCCAGATGCGCGAGCACCGCGGTGGCCAGCAGCACCCCGGCGGCCAGGGCCAGCTCCAGACGGACCGAGCGCAGCAGCGCCCGCGTGCCGGCCGGGTTTCCGAGCCGCGGCGTCAGCCGCCGCCAGTTGTACGCGCCGACGGCGCCCGTCGCCAGGAACAGAACCCCCTTCGCCAGCAAGACGCGCCCGTAGCCGGTCGCCCACGGATCCGCGGCCGTGCCGAGGTAGAGCGCCGCGGTGAGGATCCCGGACAGCGCGACCACGCCGACCGCGGCCACCGCCAGCGGCGAGAACCGGTCCACGAGACCGGCGGCGCGCCCGTGCCCCGCCGGCCGGCGGGCCAGCCCGGACACGACGGCGGCCAGCGCGGCCAGCGTCCCGATCCACACCCCCGCCCCCACGCCGTGCGCCACCTGCGCGGCCCACGGCAGGCGCGACTCGAAGCTCATGGCGTGCCCCGTCAGCGGCAGGGTGACCCAGGCGCCGGCCGCGGCCAGGGCGGCGATCCGCCGGCCCGCCCGCGGCCGGCGCCGCCACACGCCGGCGGCGAGCAGCGCCAGCGCCGCGCAGCCGGCCTGCGGCCGCCAGCGGCCGCCCCAGCGGCTGTCGACGCCGACGACCCGCACCAGCTCCGGCGTCACCGGCTCGTCGAGCCCGAAGACCGACCAGGTCTGCGCGTAGAGCCGCGCCGCGGTCCCGGCCAGCAGGATCGCCGCGGACCAGCCGGCGAAGACCGCGAGCCTGCGTTCGGTCCCCGCGGCGAGAGGGTCGGCGCCGGCGGACGGATGCGGCAGCGCCCAGCGGATCGCGACCGCTCCGGTCAACCCGATCATCCCGGCGCAGGCGACCCACTTCGAGCCGGCCAGCAGGACGAGTCCGAACGATTCGCCGTCCATGACGGGAAGAGATCCGCGCCGGACTCGTCGATCTTCGGCTTCCGCCGCCGCGCCGCCGGCGCCCCGGCCATCCTGCCGCCGCCGCCCGGCCGCTTGTCGATCTTCGGCTTCCGCCGCCGGCGCCCCGGCCGTCCCGCCGCCGCCGCCCGGCCGCTCACAGAGTATACCGACTGCCCGCCGATTCAGGGTTCGGTCGGGTTGGTCAGCAGCCCGTGGCGAAACCCGCGTCGCACCGAGACGGGCGGGGCGCCCGGCTGACAAGGCGTGAGGAGGGAGCATGTCGGCCCTGTGCGACCGACGAACAACGCAGTTCAGCCGGGATGCGGCGCCCGTCGAATGCAGCGGGATTTCGCCACGGGCTGTTAGAATACCGCCCGTGCCCCCCGGACGCCCCGCGGTATCGACCGGGCCCCGACAGCCCGGTCCGCGTCCGGTTACTCCCCCCCCCCCCCCCCGGACGCCCGCGGTGTCGGCCGGCACGGAAAGCCGACCTGGACACGCGCCACGTCCGTGCGCCGGCCCCCCGGACGCCCGCGGCGCCGGCCGTCACGGTCCGCGCCAGACGCGGCCGCTGCCGGCACGGCCGCGGGTAGCGCGGCCTGTCGGGCCGCCCGGCGAAGCGGAATCCACGCGCGTCCGGGACGCCGGACCGGCCGGTCCTGCGAACGGTTCCCGGCGGCGGACGTCCGCGCGCGTCCCGGACGCCGCGGAACGGAGACACGGTGACATGCCCCGGGGCCGGAAACCACGCGCGCGCCGCCTCAAGATCCGGGGGCGAACGGCCGAAAACAGAGTCGGTGATCGTGCCCCCGGGGCCGGAAACCACGCGCGCGTCCGGGACCGGCCGGGACGGGGACGACGCGCCGCGCGGCCGGCCGGAATCCACGCGCGCGTCCGGGACCGGCCGGGACGGGACGACGCGCCGCCTGGTGACCGGAATCCGCGCGCGCGTCCCGGACGCCGCCGGCGGCCGGATCGGCCGGCCGCGGGGTATGGATCCGAACGCCTGACCGCGGCGGCGGGCAAGTGCGATACGATCGTTCGGCCTGCGATCAGCTTCCGTCGCAGCCGGCTGAGCGAGTCTCGGAAGCCGAGAGTTTACGATGATGCGGAACTGTTGCCACTTCTTCCTGGTCGCGGTCATGCTGGCCGCCGGCGCGGGTCTGGTCGCCTGCTCCGACGACGAATCCTCCTCCTCTCCCCTGCAGCCGTCTCCGCTGCCGCCCGCGCCGGCCGGGGCCGGCCCGGGCGGCCCGTCGGCCGCGCCGGTCAGCCTGACGGCAGGCGACGCCCCGGAGCTCTCGCGGCTCGGGCCGATACCCGCCGGCTCCAACAACGCGTACGACGTGCAGATCGAGTACATGGACGGCGAGGTGACGCTCACGTTCGTCCCGGTCGACATGCCCAGGATGCCGAACGCGGCCCGCGAGTACCGGAACCGCGCCGTCACCGTCTGGCAGTGCCCAACGGAGCCGCACCACGTCAGCCAGGCGTGCGGCGAGCCGGTCTTCCGGGACAGCTTCGCGTTCGCGGGGTCGCCGTCCCGGACGTTCCCGCTGCCGGACTGCGCCGGCTGGCTCGTCATCGAAGCGGACGAACTGTCCGCCGACCGCTACGACGGCTGGCGCAACGCGCCGCTGTCTTGCCGGACGGACGAAGAGGGCCGCACCGTCGCGGACGTCGACACCGGCGGCGGCGGCGCCGGCTGGGAAGACAGCCGGCACGACCCGCCGGTGCGGGCAGGGGGAGGGGAGAAGGAAATCGGTCCGCCCGCGATCACGGCTCCGGGCGCCATGACCTTCTTTCCCGGAGAGACCATCACTCCGTTCCCCGTCACGGTGACGGATCCGGACGGGGCGGACACGGTGACGGTGACCGTGACGGGGCTTCCCGACGGTCTGACGTATTCCGGCGGGATGGTCTCCGGAACGGTTTCCGCCGAGGCCGCCAAGCAGGACTACCCCGTGGCCGCCATGGCGACCGACGGAGTCAACGACCCCGTCACGGCGGAATTCACGATCACCGTCATCACCACCTGGATCCTGATCGTCGACAGCTTCGACGCCGCCCGCAACCTCGGGAATACGGGAGCCGGCCCCGACAACGGCGGCTGGTCGGCCCGGTGGGTGAGGTGGTACTACGACGCGAGCGACCCCCGCACAACGATCACCCAGGCCTATGCCGATGCGGGCTTTTACGGCGGGGGCTCCTCGGCCCGTGGTTGCACGTACACCGGGCCGGGCGGCAGCCCGATCCACACGGGTACCAGAAGGCCGAACGAGACGGACTACGTCACGGGCACGGGAACCAGGGTGCTTACTCCACGAGACTACAGTCGTCTTCCCGTCCGCCGTCTCGACAGCGACGGAAACGAGATCCCCCGGGTGCGGAGCGGGTACAGCGACGACGTAAATCAACGCATCTGGACCGTGAGCTTCACGAGAACAACGGTCGCAAGGTTCACTACCCGCTGCAACAACAACGCCAACTGGGGCGGCGAGATCTATTACATGGACGTGCCGCTGCCGCCGGGAGTGTCCTGAGTGCGCTCCGGTTCGCCGGCGCGGGTTCCTGCCTCCCGTGTCCGGGGGCGGCGCCGCGCCCGGGCCGGGCGGCGGGGGGCGGGATGCCCGTGCCGCTGCCGCCGCCGTCCTGATGCCCCGGGAAAGCGGGCCGGGACGGCGGGCGGCGGGATTGCCCGTGCCGCTGCCGTCCTGATGCGGGTCAGGCGCTCGAAGCGGCTGTCGCCGAACAGATGCAAGGCGCGCGCGCAGAGGGCGCGCGTGGCCGGGCCGGACAACTTGCCGTGCAGCGCGTCGGTCTCGGCCGGCAGCCCGACGTCGGCACGGGGGTAGCGGCGGGCAAACGGCCGGTTCGGGGCGCCGCGCCGGTCGGTGATCCGGCCGGTGGTCCGGTGTTGGCGCAGCAGGCGGGTGACCTGCGCCCGGGACAGACCGGTCGCCTTGACCAGAAAGCGGCGCAGCAGGCCCTTGTCGGTCTTCCCGCGCAGGGCGTAGTCGAACCGTTGCAGGGTCTTGGCCACGAACGCGCAGGCGTCGGCGCGGCTCTGCGGTTGCAGATCGATCCCTTCGCTCCCGGCGAGGAACTCCCGAACCTGATCCAGGGTCTGCAGGCGGTGCGTGTCGAGTCTCACGATCATCCTCCGATGATCCGCGACCCGGCCCCCGTTCAGGCGCATCCGTCGTTGGAAACGACCCCCCGTTCAGGCTCATCCGTCGTTGGAAGAGACTCGCTGACCGCGGCGGCGGGCAGGTGCGATACAATACGTTCGGCTGCGATTTAGCTTCCGTCGCAGCCGGCTGAGCGAGTCTCGGAAGCCGAGAGTTTACGACGATGCGGAACTGTTGCCACTTCCTGGTCGCGGTCATGCTGGCCGCCGGCGCGGGCCTGGTCGCCTGCTCCGACGACGAATCCTCCTCCTCGCCCCTGCAGCCGTCGCCGCTGGCGCCCGCGCCGGCCGGGGCCGGCCCGGGCGGCCCGTCGGCCGCGCCGGTCAGCCTAGCGGCAGGCGACGCCCCGGGGCTCTCGCGGCTCGCGCCGTCACCCGACGGCTTCAACGCGTACGACGCGCGGATCGAGTACATGGACGGCGAGGTGACGCTCACGTTCGACCCGGTCGACATGCCCAGGATGCCGGACGCGGCCCGCGAGTACCGGAACCGCGCCGTCACCGTCTGGCACTGCCCGGTGGAGCCGCACCACGTCAGCCAGGCGTGCGGCGAGCCGGTCTTCCGGGACAGCTTCGCGTTCGCGGGGTCGCCCTCCCGGACGTTCCCGCTCGCGGACTGCGCCGGCTGGCTCGTCGTCGAGGCGGCCGAACTGTCCGCCGACCGCTACGCCGGCTGGCGCAACGCGCCGCTGTCGTGCCGGACGGACGAAGAGGGCCGCACCGTCGCGGACGTCGACACCGGCGGCGGCGGCGCCGGCTGGGAAGACAGCCGGCACGACCCGCCGGTGCGGGCAGGGGGAGGGGGAGTGGCAGACACCGGTCCGCCCGTGATCACGGATCCGGGCGCCATGGCCTTCTACCCCGGAGAGACCATCACTCCGTTCCCCGTCACGGTGACGGATCCGGACGGGCCGGAGACGGTGACGGTGACCGCGGCGGGGTTCCCCACCGGTCTGTCGCTGTCCGACGGGATGGTCTCCGGAACGGTTTCCGCCGAGGCCGCCGGGATGGGCTACCCCGTCGAGCAGGACTACACCGTGACCGTCGAGGCGACCGACGGAGTCAACGAGCCGGTCACGGCGTCGTTCCCGATCAAGGTCATCACCACCTGGGTCCTGCTCGTCGACAGCTTCGATGCCACCGACCGTGGAAACTACTGCGGATTCAGCCTCGGCCGGTCGGGAACCGGCCCCGACGACAGCGGCTGGGGGACCCGGTGGGTGCGGTGGTACTACGACGCGGGCGACCGCACCAGAACGATCACCCAGGCCTATTCCAGCGGGGGCTTTACCGGCGGGGGCAGCTCGGCCCGTGGTTGCACGTATACCGCTAATTGCAGCAGCGCGATCTACACGGGTACCAGAAGGCCGAACGAGACGGACTACACCACGGGCACAGGAACCCAGGTGCTTACTCGACGAGACTACAGCCGTCTTCCCGTCCGCCGTCTCGACAGCATGGGAAACGAGATCCCCCGGGTGCCCGCGGGGCGGGCCCATACCACCGACACGGACCTCAACCTGTGGACCGTGAGCTTCCCGAGACAGGGCACGCACAACATTTTCACCACCCGCTGCAACAACAACGCCAACTGGGGCGGCGAGATCTACTACATGAACGTGCCGTTTTCGCCGTCGCCCTGAGTGCGCTCCGGTTCGCCGGCGCGGGTTCCTGCCTCCCGTGCCGGGGGGCGGGCGCCGCGCCCGGGCCGGGCGGCGGGGGGCGGGATGCCCGTGCCGCTGCCGCCACCCGGCCTGACGCCCCGGGAAAGCGGGGCCGGGACGGCAGGCGGCGGGATTGCCCGCGCCGCTGCCGTCCTGATGCCCGGGGGGAGCGGGCCGGGACGGCGGGCGGGGTCCGGCCGCGGCGGCGCAGCCGGACCCGCGCCGGCCGCCGGCGCCCGGCGCCCGGGGCGAACCCCGCGTCGCACATATTCGGGGCGGAAGAAATGCGCCGGTTGGACGAAGTGGAACGGGAACAGGAACGGATCAGGAAGGGGCAATACCAGTGACACCGGCAGAATTGACGGCCATGCCGGAACCGCGGTATCGGAAACTGCGCGATACCATCACGGCATACGACCGTGCAAGGTTGGAACACTGGCGCAACGGAGACGACGATACTGATCTGCTTCGTCAAGCAAAGGACGAAACAGAACGATACGCTTTCCGGCATGTTTTCCCCGGTGGACGAGGACTGGAAAGGGACAGGGACCGAACAACGCGGACTCTCAACCACGTCGTTCTGTTCGTGGTGGTGCCGTTCGGTTCGGTCGTTCCTGCTTCGGCACGGGAAGGAAGCGGCGGAATGGGAACCATGGGAATTATATTGGCTGCCGTCAGCATCATTTTCGCAATTCTGATTCCGCTTGGTGGACTGATCCTTCTATTGCACAAGTGGCAAAAAGACGAAAACAAGAACGCGCACACTCGGATCGGAACGAACATCGACAAGGTTGAAAAGCACGTCGTCAGGGTCGAATCAAAACTGGATAAACTGATCTTCCACTTCATACCGCATCCGCCTGAGAGTGGCCAGGATCCCTCCGGTCGTCCGCGGACGCCCGCTGCGGATGACTGAACCGCGGACGGTTCGCGGACGACGCCCTGGCGCCGCCGGGGCTTCCTGGTGCTCGTTGACGACTCACACGCAAACCCGTCCATCCGGGGACCTGTCATGATGGGAACCCAAGCGTTAACCTGTCCACGGAATCAGGGCAACCTCAGTGCGGCACGTCGGCGCGGCGCTGGTGTTCCACGGCTGGGAGCTGGCGGCCTGCGAGGCGGTGGACGGCGAGGACACCGGCGGCTGATCGACGTCCCCGCGCGGCGGGGGCCGAGCGGGCGATGCCGGGCAAGGCCGCGCCGCGGCGCCGGCCAGTCGGTGTTGCTGACGCCCGCGCAGGCCGCGGACCTGCCCGTGGCATGATAGACGGGCCCGGCGACGCCGCCGGCGCCGAAACCGGAACTGCACGAATGGCCGCCTCCTGCCCCCGCATCCCCTACGGCGAAGCCGACATCCGGCGCATCCGCCTGCGGGGCTGGCTGTACGTGGACAAGACCCGCTTCCTGCGCCGGCTGGAGGAGGAGAGCTACGCGCTCCTGATCCGCCCCCGGCGCTTCGGCAAGAGCCTGTGGGTGTCGGTGCTCGAGAACTACTACGACCGCACCCGCGCCGACGACTGGGACGCCGTCTTCGAGGGCACCGACATCGGCCGGGAACCGACCGAAGACCGCTCGCGCTACGTCATCCTGCGCTTCAACTTCTCCGCCTTCGACGGCACCCTGGAGACGCTGCGGGAGCGCTTCGAGACCTACTGCGGAATGGTGATCCGCAACGCGCTCGAACGCAACGCGGACCTGTTCCCCGACGAGGCGGTCCGCCGCATCCTCGCCCCCGCGGCCGTGGACGGCAGGCTCGGCGAGCTGTTCCGGTACGCCGGGAACCACGGCATCCCGCTGTACGGGCTGATCGACGAGTACGACAACTTCGCCAACACGGTGCTGGCGCACCGGGGGCGGGAGGCGTACGAGTCGTTCACGCACGGCGGGGGCTTCTACCGCAACTTCTTCGCGACGCTGAAGGCGGGGGCCGGGGAGAGCGGGGGCGGTCTGGAGCGTCTGTTCATCACCGGGGTGTCGCCGATCACGATGGACGACGTGACCAGCGGCTTCAACATCGGGGAGAACGTCAGCCTCGACCCGAAGTTCAACGACCTGCTCGGCTTCACCGAGGCCGAGGTGCGGGACCTGCTGACGCTGTACCGGGAGCGCGGCACGTTCGACCAGGAGGTGGACGCGGCGCTGGCGGTGATGCGGGAGTGGTACGACGGCTACCGGTTCGCCGAAGACGCCGGCGGCGACGTCCACAACCCCGACATGGTGCTCTACTACCTCAAGAAGTCCATTTCGACCGGGCGCATGCCGCGGCGCCTGATCGACGTCAACGTGCGCATCGACTACGGCAAGCTGCGGCACCTGCTGGTGGTGAGCCGGGACGCCGGCGTGCGGTTCAACGGCAACTTCGACCTGCTGCGGCACGTCGCCGGCGAGGGGGGCGCCGAGGCGGACGTCAACCTCAGCTTCCCGCTGGAGGAGCTCGTCGAGCCGGAGAACTTCCTGTCGCTGCTGTACTACTTCGGCCTGCTGAGCATCCGCGGCGCGTCGGAGGGCGCCACCAGGCTGGGGATTCCCAACCAGACGGTGCGGCGGCTGCTGTACGGCTACCTGCGGGACGGCTACCGCGACGTGGGGGTCTTCTCGGTCAGCCACTACGCCTTCTCGAACCTGATGCGGCGCATGGCCTGCCGCGGCGCGTGGCGGCCGGCGATCGAGTTCCTGGCCGAGGCGGTGGCGGCGCAGACCGGCATCCGCGACTACCTGGACGGCGAGAAGGTGGTGCAGGCGTTCCTGGCGGCGCACTTCAGCCTGGCCGGCCACTTCCTGATCCACTCCGAGCGCGAGCTGAACAAGGGATACGCGGACCTGCACCTCGAGCCGTTCCTCGCCCGGTATCCGGACGTCCGCTACGGCTACGTCATCGAGCTCAAGTACCTGCGGCGCGGCGAAGCGGCGGACGGGGACGCGGTGGCCTCCCGGCTGCGGGAGGCCCGGGCGCAGTTGCGCGGCTACCTGGCCGACGAGGGCCTGCGCCGCCTCCGGCCGGCGGTGCGGCACGTCGGCGTGGCGCTGGTGTTCCACGGCTGGGAGCTGGCGGCCTGCGAGGCGGTGGACGACGAGGACGCCGGCGGCTGATCGACGTCCCCGCGCGGCGCGGGCCTAGCGGGCGATCTCCACCGCCAGGGGGCGTCGACCTTCCACCGGCGTGTGCCCGCGCCGGCCGCGGACCTGCCTGTGGCATGATAGACGGGCCCGGCGACGCCGCCGGCGACGAAACCGGAACTGCACGAATGGCCGCCTCCTACCCTCGCATCCCGTACGGCGAAGCCGACATCCGGCGCATCCGCCTACGGGGCTGGCTGTACGTGGACAAGACGCGCTTCCTCCGCCGGCTGGAGGAGGAGGAGAGCTACGCGTTCCTCATCCGCCCCCGGCGCTTCGGCAAGAGCCTGTGGGTGTCGGTGCTCGAGAACTACTACGACCGCACCCGCGCCGACGAGTGGGGCGCCGTCTTCGACGGCACCGACGTCGGCCGGGAACCGACGGAAGACCGCTCGATCTACGTCATCCTGCGCTTCGACTTCTCCGCCTTCGACGACACCCTGGAGACGTTGCGGGAGCGCTTCGAGAGCTACTGCGGAATGGTGATCCGCCGCGCGCTGGAGCGCAACGCGGACCTGTTCCCCGACGCGGCGGTCCGGCGCATCCTCGCGCACCCCTCGGTGGACAGCAGGCTCGGCGAGCTGTTCCGGTACGCCGGGGACCACGGCATCCCGCTGTACGGGCTGATCGACGAGTACGACAACTTCGCCAACACGGTGCTGGCGCACCGGGGGCGGGAGGCGTACGAGTCGTTCACGCACGGCGAGGTCTTCAGCGCCTGCCGCAACTTCTTCGCGACGCTGAAGGCGGGGGCCGGGGAGAGCGGGGGCGGCCTGGAGCGTCTGTTCATCACCGGGGTGTCGCCGGTCACGATGGACGGCGTGACCGGCGGCTTCAACATCGGCGCGAACGTCAGCCTCAGCCCGAAGTTCCACGACCTGCTCGGCTTCACCGAGGCCGAGGTGCGGGACCTGCTGACGCTGTACCGGGAGCGCGGCGCGTTCGACCAGGAGGTGGACGCGGCGCTGGCGGTGATGCGCGAATGGTACGGCGGCTACCGGTTCGCGCTCGGCGGGCGGGACGACCTCTACAACCCCGACATGGTGCTCTACTACCTGAAGCACTGCGTGCCGAACGAGCCGCCGCCGGACGACCTGATCGACGCCAACGTGCGCATCGACTACGGCAAGCTGCGGCATCTGCTGGCGGTGAGCCGGGACGCCGGCGTGCGGTTCAACGGCAACTTCGACCTGCTGCGGCACGTCGCCGGCGAGGGGGGCGCGGACGCCGACGTCAATCCCGGTTTTCCGCTGGAGGAGCTCGCCGAGCCGGAGAACTTCCTGTCGCTGCTGCACTACTTCGGCCTGCTGAGCATCCGCGGCGAGTCCCGCGGCAGAACCCGGCTGGGGATTCCCAACCAGACGGCGCGGCGGCTGCTGTACGGCTACCTGCGCGACGGCTACCGCGACGTGGGGGGCTTCTCGATCAGCCACCACCGGTTCTCCGGCCTCGTAGTCGACATGGCCTGCCGCGGCGCGTGGCGGCCGGCGGTCGAGTTCCTGGCCGAGGCGGTGGCGGCGCAGACCGGCATCCGGGACTACCTGGACAGCGAGAAGGTGGTGCAGGCGTTCCTGGCCGCGCACTTCAGCCTGGCCGACCACTTCCTGATCCACTCCGAGCGCGAGCTGAACAAGGGATACGCGGACCTGCACCTCGAGCCGTTCCTCGCCCGCCATCCGGACGTCCGCTACGGCTACGTCATCGAATTCAAGTACCTGCGGCGCGGCGAGACGGCGGACGGGGACGCGGTGGCCTCCCGGCTGCGGGAGGCGCGGGCGCAGTTGCGCGGCTACCTGGCCGACGAGGGCCTGCGCCGCCTCCGGCCGGCGGTGCGGCACGTCGGCGTGGCGCTGGTGTTCCACGGCTGGGAGCTGGCGGCCTGCGAAGCCGTGGACGACGAGGACCCCGGCGGCTGATCGACCGTCCCCGCGCGGCGGGGGCCGAGCGGGCGATCTCCACCGCCAGGGGGCGTCGGCCGTCCGCCGGCGTGCGCCCGCGCAGGCCGAGGATCTGCCTGCTCCACCGCCGGGTCGTCGGCCGTCTGCTGGCGTGCGCCCGCGCAGGCCGCGGACCTGCCCGTGGCATGATAGACAGGCCCGGCGACGCCGCCGGCGCCGAAACTGGAACTGCACGAATGGCCGCCGCCCGCCCCCGCATCCCCTACGGCGAAGCCGACATCCGGCGCATCCGCCTGCGGGGCTGGCTGTACGTGGACAAGACCCGCTTCCTGCGCCGGCTGGAGGAGGAGAGCTACGCGTTCCTGATCCGTCCCCGGCGCTTCGGCAAGAGCCTGTGGGTGTCGGTGCTCGAGAACTACTACGACCGCACCCGCGCTGACGAGTGGGACGCCGTCTTCAAGGGTACCGACGTCGGCCGGGAACCGACCGAAGACCGCTCGCGCTACGTCATCCTGCGCTTCAACTTCTCCGCCTTCGACGACACCCTGGAGACGCTGCGGGAGCGCTTCGAGACCTACTGCGGAATGGTGATCCGCAACGCGCTCGAACGCAACGCGGACCTGTTCCCCGACGAGGCGGTCCGCCGCATCCTCGCCCCCGCGGCCGTGGACGGCAGGCTCGGCGAGCTGTTCCGGTACGCCGGGAACCACGGCATCCCGCTGTACGGGCTGATCGACGAGTACGACAACTTCGCCAACACGGTGCTGGCGCACCGGGGGCGGGAGGCGTACGAGTCGTTCACGCACGGCGGAGGCTTTTACCGCAACTTCTTCGCGACGCTGAAGGCGGGGGCCGGGGAGAGCGGGGGCGGTCTGGAGCGTCTGTTCATCACCGGGGTGTCGCCGATCACGATGGACGACGTGACCAGCGGCTTCAACATCGGGGAGAACGTCAGCCTCGACCCGAAGTTCCACGACCTGCTCGGCTTCACCGAGGCCGAGGTGCGGGACCTGCTGACGCTGTACCGGGAGCGCGGCACGTTCGACCAGGAGGTGAACGCGGCGCTGGCGGTGATGCGGGAGTGGTACGACGGCTACCGGTTCGCCGAAGACGCCGGCGGCGACGTCCACAACCCCGACATGGTGCTCTACTACCTCAAGAAGTCCATTTCGACCGGGCGCATGCCGCGGCGCCTGATCGACGTCAACGTGCGCATCGACTACGGCAAGCTGCGGCACCTGCTGGTGGTGAGCCGGGACGCCGGCGTGCGGTTCAACGGCAACTTCGACCTGCTGCGGCACGTCGCCGGCGAGGGGGGCGCCGAGGCGGACGTCAACCTCAGCTTCCCGCTGGAGGAGCTCGTCGAGCCGGAGAACTTCCTGTCGCTGCTGTACTACTTCGGCCTGCTGAGCATCCGCGGCGCGTCGGAGGGCGCCACCCGGCTGGGGATCCCCAACCAGACGGTGCGGCGGCTGCTGTACGGCTACCTGCGGGACGGCTACCGCGACGTGGGGGTCTTCTCGGTCAGCCACTACGCCTTCTCGAACCTGATGCGGCGCATGGCCTGCCGCGGCGCGTGGCGGCCGGCGGTCGAGTTCCTGGCCGAGGCGGTGGCGGCGCAGACCGGCATCCGCGACTACCTGGACGGGGAGAAGGTGGTGCAGGCGTTCCTGGCGGCGCACTTCAGCCTGGCCGGCCACTTCCTGATCCACTCCGAGCGCGAGCTGAACAAGGGATACGCGGACCTGCACCTCGAGCCGTTCCTCGCCCGCTATCCGGACGTCCGCTACGGCTACGTCATCGAGCTCAAGTACCTGCGGCGCGGCGAGGCGGCGGACGGGGACGCGGTGGCTTCCCGGCTGCGGGAGGCGCGGGCGCAGTTGCGCGGCTACCTGGCCGACGAGGGCCTGCGCCGCCTCCGGCCGGCGGTGCGGCACGTCGGCGTGGCGCTGGTGTTCCACGGCTGGGAGCTGGCGGCCTGCGAGGCGGTGGACGACGAGGACGCCGGCGGCTGATCGACGTCCCCGCGCGGCGCGGGCCGAGCGGGGCCGGCGGCGCCGACGATCACGCCGCAACCGCGCGGTTGCGACGCCGCGTCGAACGCAACCGCTCGCGCGGTTGCCGCGCCGCCGCTCCCCCGCGCCTGCGCCCTCGACAGCCCGTGGCGAAATCCCCGCCGCATTCGACGGGCGCAGCATCCCGGCTGCACCGCGTCGTTCGTCGGTCGCATCAGCAGCCCGTGGCGAAAATCCCCGCCGCATTCGACGGGCGCCGCAATCCCGGCTGCACCGCGGCCGCCGTCACTCGCCGCGGTGCGCCCGCAGGCGCTCCACGAACGCGGCGTGGGCCGGCTCGCCCAGGCCGCGCTGCTGCGCCGCCACGACCGCCGGCAGGTCGCCGCGCAGCAGGGCGTCCACCGCCAGGCGGAGCCCGGGGAAGACCCCGCTCCGCACCACGCCGGATGCATCCGGCGGCCGCGGCCGATAGACGCCGCCGGCCAGCTCGAACCAGTCGAACCGGCGGTCCAGGGTGCGCCACACCAGATACTCGCGCACGCCGTTGCGCCGGTAGACGTGCAGCTTGTCGTGCAGATCGTACGACGCGCTGCTCGCGGCGATCTCGGCGACCAGCTCCGGCGCGCCTTCGACGTAGTCGTCCTCGCTCACCCGCGTCTGGCCGCCGGCGTCCGGATCGACGAGCAGCGCCGCGTCCGGCTGCGGCTCGTTGTCGAGATCGAGCCGGACTGATCAACGACAATTATTTTGGCCGGTCGGCGACGGCGCGATCGGCGGGCCGTTGGACGGCCCGTGCGGAGTGCGAGACTGCCCGTTTTCCTCCGGGAGGACGGGTTGGTCACGGACGCACAGGTTCGGCGTTTGCGCGAGAATGAGGATGGCCGGGAAGACACTGGCGGCAGCCGCGGCGGCGGCCGGGATGAGCGAGCGGACGGCGCGCCGCTGGCAGGAGGGGACGTTGCCGTCGGCTGCGCAGGCGGTGCGGCCGTGGCGCACGCGGGAGGACCCGTTCGCGGACGTGTGGGAGTCGGAGGTGGTGCCGCAGTTGGCGGCCGACACCGACGGCCGGCTGCAGGTGCTGACGCTGTTCACGGCGCTTTGCCGGCGGCATCCTGGCCGCTTTCAGTCCGGGCAGCTCCGCACGTTGCAGCGGCGGGTCCGTGCGTGGCGGGTGGAGCACGGCCCGGACCGGGAGGTGTACTTCGAGCAGGCGGCGGTTCCGGGTCGGGAGGCGGCGTTCGACTTCACCGACGCGGGCGGGCTGGGAGTGACGCTTCGGGGCGTCAGGTTCCCGCACCTGCTGTTCGAGTGGGTGCTGAGCTACAGCCGGTGGACGTATGTGGGGCTGGCGCTGAGCGAGACGTTCGAGGCGCTGGTGTCGGGTCTGCAGGGTGCGCTGTGGACGCTGGGCGCTGTGCCGGCGGTGCTGCGGCACGACAACCTGTCGGCGGCGACGCACGAGTTGCGGCGCAGCGGCGGGCGCCAGTTGACGGTGCGGTTCCGGCAGGTGCTGGAGCACTACGGGCTGCGTTCGTCGCGGATTCAGCCCGGGAAGCCGCACGAGAACGGGGTGGCCGAGCAGTGCCACTTCCGGACGAAGACGGCGATCGATCAGGCGCTGCGGTTGCGGGGCAGCCGGGACTTCGACGACGAGTCGGCGTATCTGGAGTTCGTGCGGGCGGTCGTCGATCGGGAGCGGAATGCGCGGGCGGCGGGCCGGCTGGCCGAGGAGCGGGCGTATCTGCGGCCGTTGCCGCCGGCCCGGATCCCGGAGTACACGACGTTCCGGTGCCGGGTGCGGAAGTGGAGCACGATTCGGGTCGGCGGCCGGATCTATTCGGTTCCGTCGCGGTTGATCGGCCACACGGTCGAGGCTCGCCAGCATCCGTCGACGGTCGAGGTCGTCCATGGCGGCCGGGTGCTGTGCACGATGCCGCGTCTGCGGGGCGGGGCGGAGCACCGGATCGACTACCGGCACGTCATCGGGAGTCTGGTGCGGAAGCCGGGCGGTATCGCTTCCGGGAGGAGTTGTTCCCGTCGCTGACGTTCCGGTCGGCGTATGACGCTCTCGGCGGTACGCACGGCGAGCGGGCCGACGTCGAGTATGTGCGGCTGTTGCACCTGGCGGCCACGACCGGCGAGCGGCGGGTCGAGGCGGCGCTTCGCGCCCGGCTCGCCGCCGGCGCCCCGTGCGAGTACGCCGGCGTCCGGGCCGAGGTTCGTCCGGCGGTTCCGGCGCTCCCCGCGGTTCACGTTCCCCGCCCGGACCTGGCGCAGTACGACGCGTTGATCTCCGGCGGAGGTCTGCCCGGATGACGGCGCCGAGCACGCAGGTGACGACGCTGCTGACGAAGTTCGGCCTGGCGACGGCGGCCGAGGACCTGGTGCCGCGGCTGACGCAGGCCGGCCACCACGGAGCGTTGCCGGTGCTGCTCGAGGTGTTCGAGGCGGAAGCCGACGCCCGCCGCCAGCGCCGGATCACGCGGTTGCGCCGCGCCTCGCGGCTGCCGCCCGGCAAGACGTTCGCGACGCTCGACAGCGGCCGCTTGCCGGGGCCGGTCGTGCAGCAGTTGGAGACGCTGGCCGCCGGTGCGTTCCTCGAAACGGCGACCAACGTGCTGGCGTTCGGTCTGCCGGGCGTGGGCAAGAGCCACGCGCTGTGCGCCGTCGGGCACGCGCTGGTCGAGGCCGGCCACAGCGTGCTGTGCGCTCCCGCCTATGCCCTGGTCCAGGAACTGCTCGGCGCGAAACGCGACCTCGACCTGCCCCGCGCCCTCCGCAAGCTCGACCTCTTCGAGGTCATCCTGCTCGACGACCTGGGCTACGTCCAGCAGAGTTCGGACGAGGCCGAGGTGTTGTTCACGCTGCTGGCCGAGCGGTACGAGCGCCGCTCGGTGATGGTGACCAGCAACCTGGTCTTCAGCCAGTGGGACCGGATCTTCCGCGACCAGATGGCCACGGCCGCGGCGATCGACCGTCTGGTGCACCACGCCGTCGTGCTCGAGTTCGACGTGCCGAGCTACCGAACGGACCGTTCCCGCCGCAAATCGCCGCCGCCGCCCGCGTCCCGCGGGCGCGCCCCCGGCCCGCTGCTGCCCCGAACCCGCCGCCGGCCGGCCTCGTGACGCCCCGGACGGTGCCCGCGAGCCGGGCAGCCCGTGGACCGCGCCAGCGGCATGGAACGGGCTCTCCGCAATGCATGTGGGCAGGTCGAGTCGGCGATCGTCGGGCCGGCGGGGGCGCCGGCAATGCCGGCGGCTTCCGGAATCGACCGGCCGGGGACGTTCACCTGACCGGCCGCACGGCGGGGCAGGTCCGTCGGAGGTAGCGGAGGGCCGGCCGGCGTGTCAACGCGCTGCGCGCGTCCTCCGCTCCGCTCCGGCCCTTCGGGTGACACACCGTCCGTCCCTCCGCTCAGACAGCAGTTATGGGCCTTGCGGCCCGGCCTGGACGGGGGCGTCCCGGCCGTCCACGACACGCGGGCGGCGCGCCGTTCGGCGGTTCGGGGACGGCGCGCCCGACCGCCGCGTCGGGGCCGGCGCGAGCCGTGAACCTCCGTCGGCCGGCCGGTGTCGGGGGGGCGTCGGTGCCGCGTCGGGCCGGCTTGTTCCGCCGGGACAGCGCGTTTCCCTCCCCCGCTTTGGACGGTGCAAGCGCCGCCCACACGGTCCACAGGCCCACTGCTGTCGATCTCGATCCACGTCGATCCGAACCGGCCAAAATAATTGTCGCCAAGCGGCCAAAGTAATTGACGCCGAACACGGACCGTTGGGTTGTCGCTGACCTGCACGCCCGGCGTCGCCGCGGCGTACGCGAACAGCCAGCCGACGATTGCGGCATGCGGCCGGGCATGGCCGGCGAACCGCGTCGGTGACGGCATGCGGACGACCCCCTCGATCAGCTCCGCCTTCTTCAGGTCCGGCCGCGCCTCGTAGCGCCGCTCGAACTCGGCGCGGGTCAGCCGGTCGCCGTTCTCCAGCACCGGCGCGGGGGTTGAGCCGACCGCCGGCAGGCCGGCGTCGAGCGCGGGAGACGACGAGACGTTCCCCGATCGCATGGCCGCCATCACTCGCCGCGATGCGCCCGCAACAGCCCGGCGTCGAGCGCGGAAGATGACGAGACGTTCCCCGATCGCATGGCCGCCGTCACTCGCCGCGATGCGCCCGCAACAGCCCGGCATCGAGCGCGGAAGATGACGCGACGTTCCCTGATCGCATGGCCGCCGTCACTCGCCGCGGTGCGCCCGCAGGCGCTCCACGAACGCGGCGTGGGCCGGATCACCCAGGCCGCGCTGCTGCGCCGCCACGACCGCCGGCAGGTCGCCGCGCAGCAGGGCGTCCACCGCCAGGCGGAGCCCGGGGAAGACCCCGCTCCGCACCACGCCGGATGCATCCGGCGGCCGCGGCCGATAGACGCCGCCAGCCAGCTCGAACCAGTCGAAACGGCGGTCCAGGGTGCGCCACACCAGATACTCGCGCACGCCGTTGCGCCGGTAGACGTGCAGCTTGTCGTGCAGATCGTACGACGCGCTGCTCGCGGCGATCTCGGCGACCAGCTCCGGCGCGCCTTCGACGTAGTCGTCCTCGCTCACCCGCGTCTGGCCGCCGGCGTCCGGATCGACGAGCAGCGCCGCGTCCGGCTGCGGCTCGTTGTCGAGATCGAGCCGGACCGTCGGGTTGTCGTTGACCTGCACGCCCGGCGTCGCCGCGGCGTACGCGAACAGCCAGCCGACGATCGCGGCATGCGGCCGGGCATGGCCGGCGGACCGCGTCGGTGACGGCATGCGGACGACCCCCTCGATCAGCTCCGCCTTCTTCAGATCCGGCCGCGCCTCGTAGCGTCGCTCGAACTCGGCGCGGGTCAGCCGGTCGCCGTTCTCCAGCGCCGGCGCGGGGGTCGAGCCGGCCGAGCGGGCGGCGGGCGGCGGGGACGCGGGAGAGACGTTCACCGATCCCATGGCTGGTGCGATCCGACGCGCGGACCGGGCACGCGTCCGGCGTCCGGTGTCCGCCAGTATAGCGGCGGCAAAGCGATTTCGATCTTCCGCTCCCGTCGTTTGCAGGGCCGGCGCGGGGCGCGGGTTCCGGCCGGGCAGTCCGCTCCGTGTCGGATCTCGTACGTGCTCGACGGTTTCGCCACGGCGATCAGGGCGTCGAGAGACGACGCGTGTCCGCGGTGGTCTGCTTTCTCACGAGAGCCCCTCAATCCAGCGACAGAAGCCCGACCGGCGCGGGCCGGCGCTTCCCTTCGCAGAAGTACAGCGCCTTGAACCGGTCCATCTGCTTGAGCCGATCGATCAGCGCCCGTTCCTGCTGCGCGGTGGCCACGTTCCGCACGAGCGCCTTCGCATCCGCCTCGGTCAGCCGCAGGACGAGGTAGTTCGCGATCGCGGAAAACAGGGACACGTGGAAGTCCCGCGCCTCTTGCGACGCCAGCACCAGCGAGATGCCGTACTTGCGGCATTCCTTCGCCATCGTCGGGATCAGTTTCAACCCCGCGGCTCGATGCGCTTCGTCGAAGATCAGCGCATGGGTGATCCGATCCTGAATGCCGCGGCGGAACATGTCCTTGTAGAGGCCGTAGAACACGAGTGCCGAGAACGCCCGCTGCAGCGTGTCGTTCTGGGTGGCATGGATGCGGATGACCACCGGCCGATCGCTCTCCCACAGGCTCTCGCGAGCCTCCCCGACCTCGAAGAAGCCGTAGTCATCAAGCTCTCCGAGCCGTGCAAGCAACGTTCGCAGCCCGCGGTCCGGTTTCGGGTCGCTGCGCAGGATCTCCACGAAACGCCTGAATTCGGGTTCCGCGCGATCGGAGCCGGGCCACCCGGCTTCGACGAAACTTTCCTTGATCGCGCTCCGGACGCGCTCGCACTGGAGATCTCCGAGATCCGGGAAGATGGCGGAGAAGATGTCGCGCACCGAGCCGGCGACGTCGAGATGCGCCGTCGCGGACTCCCGCCGCATCACGCGCAGCGGATTGAATCCGAGTCCGTCGAAGTCGATGAATCGAACCGCGTCGATCAGGCCGCTCAGCCGTTCGTCGATGTCCTGGTGGTAGGAAAAAACGATGGGCCGCACGCCAGCCTCGACCATCTGTCGGCACAGGCTGAGAAGACAGGTCGTCTTGCCCATGCCCGGCAGCCCCGCGATCAGGAGATGGGGATTGCCCTTGACGGTGAGGGACCAGGGGACATCGACGTTGGCGTGGAGGTCGGTTCCCAGGCAGATCGACGGAGGGACGTCCGAGCCGGTGCGGCCGGTCGTGATTCCCTCCGACGCCTCCCGATCAACGCTCCCCGCCGCCTCCCCGTCCTCCCGGTTCCCGCCGCCCGAGCCGTGCGACGGGGAACGAGAAACGTCCCCGGCAGGCCGCTCCTTCCGGTCCGGCGCGGGTTCGGGATGAAACTCGGAATCCGGCAGGACGTCCGGCCCGAACAGGAAGATCCGCGTGCGCTGTCCGCTCGGAGAGATCTCCTGGGGATGGATTCCGGCGTATTCCGGGCAGAAGATCCAGCCGAGGTCAGCTTCCAGTTTCGGAAACGCGTAATCGCCCCCCTTTTCGATCATGCGGTCGATCTCCGACACGAGTTCCTCGTGCCGGGCGGGCGACAAGTGATGCCGGCGAGCCTTGTCCGCGTAGAACCGCAGCACGCGGGCGAGCTTGGCGCGCCGGACGGCTCGAAACGACGAACATGCCTCATGGGAGTACCACTCGTGCCAGCTTCGATGGAGCGTGCTCGTCTGCTCCTCTATCTTTCCGAGCAGTTCCGGCGCGCGCGCCGTGCGCAGATGCCGCCGGTACTTGACCTCGATGAACCGGAACGCGAGTCCTCGGCGAGGAACCACGGAGACGTGGATCAAGTCGGGACGCGCCCGCGCGCCTTGCCCGCCGTCACCGGCCCGCAACGGCGGCAGGAGATCCTGAACGTCGTCGACCGGAACGACGAAGCCCCGGTCGAACGAGGGCCAGCACTCGTTTCCTTCGGGCGCCTGCCGGCAATGCGCGCGGCAGATCGCGAGCGCGACCAGCTCGGCGGTCGGCGGCCTGTTGCCGGAGAGCCGGATGGCGAGACGCCCGCTCAGCGCCTTGAGGTGCTCCAGCAGGAACTCCGCGTTCCGGCGGCTCCGACTGAGCCCCATCCGGTCCAGCGCGCCGTCGAGCAGGTCGTGCACTTCCTCCAGGTTTGCGGTCGACGTGATCAACTGGAGACAGCCGAGATCCTCGCGTTCCGGCACGCAGTCGATGACGTACGCGTCGTAGATGGCGCGGTGGTCCCGCGGGGAATCGAAGTACTCGATCCCGGCGTTCCGGTCCAGGGTCACCACCCAATCACACAGGCGGTGAAGCTTCTTCAGGCTCTCCTCTTTCTCCGGCGAGACCTTGGTCACCAGGACCGGAAAACCGTCCGGGGCGCCGAGGTGTCGAGCCACTGCACCTCGCACGGCCCGTTGCAGGCGTTCGAGACGTTCGCTGTGCCCGCGTTCCGACGGATGTTTTTCGCCTTCGCCCGACGGACGAACGGCGCTCCGCCAAGTCGGTAACGGCGTGCTCTCGAATTCGCGTTCGTCGTAGAACGACAGCAGACCGAACGCGCGGAACGGACCGGCGGACGGCGATTTCCCCTCGTCGCGCTGCCGGTCGATCCGTGACTCGAAGGTGTCGAACGCCACCGCGAGATGTGCCGCGGTGTCCGGTTCTCCCTCCTTTCGCGCCCAGCGCAGCCGTGGCAGGTTGATTTCGCCCGGCAGGCTCACCGATTCGAGCATCCACCGGTCGCGGTACTCCAGCACGCCGGCGCCCCGGCGGCGTTTCTCCCCCGCCTCCGCGATGAACCGCCCGGCGACCGCGCGCTGACTCGGCGACGGGTACAACTCCAGCGAGAAAATCTGCGTCGCCGCCGGCTCCTTGCCCGCCTCCGGGGCTGAATCCTTTCCGGGGTCCCGATCGTCGTCGGCGCGCCTGTAGTGGTCATCGACCCGTCCCAGCGCCCGTGCGACGGTCAGACCGTCGCCGGCCCGTAGCGCGTGCAGCCGGAGCAGTCCGGACGCGTTGTGACAGTCCAGGTACTTGACGATTTCGTCGCCGAGGACCTGCGCGCTCTGTCCGCCCACGGTAGGCGCAACGTCCGCCGACTCGCCCTCGCCGAGCGCGCGGGTCAGGAGCGCCACGGCGGCCTTCGGCTCCTTGTCGTCATGGGCCACCATGCCGACCGCATGGAATCCCAGGGTGTCGGCGAAGACGAACGCCCCGCCGTGCGGATTCGGAAGAAACGCCGGAAACATGGCGCCATCGAGACCCAACAGCTCTTCACGAACGTTCTTGGCGGCCTGTTCCTGCTCGAAGGCCGCATGAAGCGCCAGATTGTCGTAGGCGACGTGCCACGCGACGCGTAGCGGGTGGGCGGGCAGCACGATCAGGCCAATCGGCCGGCCGGAGAGGGACAGCACTTCGACCGTGTTGCAGAGAGCCAGCCAGGGATTGTCAGATTCCAGCAGCGCGGCCCAGGAAAGCAGGTAGTTCCTGACCGCACCGAACCCCTTCGCCTTGTCGTCATGGATCTGACCGACGCTGCCCCCGCCGACGCCGAACCGCTCCGCCATCTTCCGGCTCGCCGCGCAAGCGCGGTCCCACCTCGCCCCGTCGCGGTGGCCTTCGAACGGCACGAATTCCGCTGCGCCCGCCCGTTCCCCCGAAGCGCGCACCCTGACGCGCCACCGCCCGATCGCGCCGGATCGAACGCGCCACTGTTCTTCTATTTTCCGGATCAGGGACGGACGAAAAACGCGGAAACTCCTGCGCCGCGAGTCGTCCGCGACCCGGAGCAACACGAAGCCCTTCGCATCGACCACCTCACCCAGGTTGTCCGCGACGGCCGAAACGCGTTCCCGGTCGTCGAGTTCGACGAGTCCTTCGCTGAACGCCCGTACCTCTGCGCCGACGCCGCTGGCCGTCCGCTCGGGCGGTTGTCCGAAGCGAATGACGAACTCTTCGGTGTCCTGCGGATCGACGGCTTCGCTTCCGACAACGGAAATCCGCACCTTGGCGGAAACGATGGTGTCTTCGGGCAACGAGGAGAAGTCGTCGTTGCTGAACCGGCACTTCTCATCCCGCCGCGCCGAATGGCGCACTTCACGCGCCGCGATTTCGTTCTCATCCATGTCTGACAGCACGGCGACACGGTAGTCGACGGCATGCTTGTCGAGAGTCGGTCGAGCGCGCCATTTGACCTCCAGCCTGGAATAATCGCCGGAGTGCTCCGCTTCCGGCTTCAGAATCAGTACGGGAGGAAGCGGTTGATCCTTGCCGTCCGCGTCCAGATCCTCCACCAGTCCCGACCACTTGGCGATCTTTCCGTTCGGGTTGCGCCACGGAATCAACTCGATAGCCTGGACATCGCCCACGTCCTCGATCCGCAGCGCGTTGACCCACAGGCGCTCTTTGTCGGCGAGTCCACTCAGGGCGTCCAGAAGCGGCCGGGTCTCCGCGTCGCGCAGAAACCGTTCCAGGTCGTGGCGCTGGTCGTCCATCGGTTTCGCGAGCCGCAACGATTCGATCCGGGCCGGGATGGTGAGACCCGTAGCGACCGTTCCCAGCAGATGGTCGACGAACCGCCGCGAGACGTCCAGCTCCGCCGTGGGGTCCGCCGAATCGGCCAACTGGACCGGCCAGAGACCGAGCAGGTGCAGGTACGCGCCGGGATGCCGCCCGTGCGCCGCGACGCGGCAGAGATAGTCGAACACCGTCCACGGAGAAACGCTGTACCGGCCGCGAAAACCCTGGGCCTTCTTGACGGCCCGCTCGGCGTAGCGTCGGTGTTCACGGGGCACCTCGGCGTACGCCAGGCGATTGGCTTCCCTGAACAGACTGGTCTCGTCCACCTCCCGGCCGGCGTTGTAGATGCCGTCCATGCCGGCGCCCGCCCGATCCGTGTCGACCAGCAGCACGGCGGCGTTCCCCTTGCCTTCCCGCCGCTCGACCGCCTCGTCCGCGGTGATGGTACGGCCGGCGCGGACGTCGGCGACCCGTAGCACCTCCCACTCGCGCGGGTTGAAGTCTTGATCCTTCGACAGCGCATCCACGACGTCCGACGTCAGGCAACGCACGAACGCCATGGCGCCCGATTCCGCCCGTCCGAGCACCCGCTCGGACGCCCGGCTCAGCACCGGTCCGTGCAGATCGGTCCACTCCACGGTCAGCTTTCTCCAGCCGGTTCGAAACGGGACCGCAGCCGCTTCATCGCCTCCGCGTCGTTCACGCCGATCAGCAGCCCGAGGTCTCGGAGACGGCGCTCGAGGGTCGCGCGGTTCCTCCGCAGCAGATCATTCGATATGGTCATCCCCGGAGGCGCAGCATCCACATGGAAACCGTAACGCTCGCGGACGACCTCGATGAACTGTTTGAGCGACAGCACGCGGACGCCCCGCTTGTTGCCGGTCGGCAGCAGGTGCAGATGCACGAGATAATCCAGCACCGCGTTGGTGAACACGACGCGTCGGACCTCCCGCCTTCGGCTCGTCACCACGCCGCCCGACCGGACGCTACGTCGTTCCGTCCGCTTCGCGGCGAGCCCGTTCGGGCGTCCGGCCAGCAAGCTCGAATCGATCATGTTCATGAAGTTCCCGCGCGCGAAATTCGGCCCTATCAGCGTCATCAACCCGTGGGCGAGGCGCCAGACGGCGCTCGGTTGACTGGCGTCGTCGCCGAGAATCCGGGCGGTCTCAGGATAATCTTCTTCCAATTTTTCGGCCAGGTTCTCCGCTTTTTCCTCAAGGCTATCATGGATCCGTTGCGCCTGCTCGTGGCGACCGCGCAGCAGGTCGCCCAGCAGGTTGATCCACTCGGTGGCGTACGGTCTGGTCGGTACGTTCTGCTGCTTGATCTTCCGATTGCCGCCAGCGCTGTAGTCCAGGAGACGCAGCACCATCAGGACGACGGAAAAGCGCTCCATGCGCCGCATGACGTCATCCATCGATTGTTCGGCGCACATCTGGATGTGAGGATCGACCCCGTTCGCACAGTCGACGAAGAGCGGCGCCGGACGCTGGGTCCGCCGGTTCGGCACCGCGCCGGTTTCCGCCCACTGGAACAGGATGTCGACGGTGCTGGTCAGGATGGTGGTCAGACCGACGGCGATGCAAGACTCCAGCATTTCGACCAGCGCATGACGCGGCGCAGGGTCCGCGAAAGCGCGCACGAAGCGGCGCATGTCGTCGGCGAAGTCCCGGGCGGCGCTTTCCGCGATCGGCCGCTGGTTGGAAATGGGACCGGCGTCCTTGCCGCGCACCTTGTCCGGCGCTTTTCCGAGCCGTTGCGCGAGCCGAATCGTCAGCAACTGGTCGAGGCCGACGGGAAACTTCTCGTCGAACCGATCCGAGGTTCGACTGGCGAGAAGGTCGTCGCCACCGCGGGTGACGCCCTGGTCGAACGCGCGCAGAAGCACGTTGTCTTCGTAACGTTCGCCCACGGCGAACCATGACCGTTCCTGGTTCCCGCTCCGATCGACATGTCCTCCGTCCTGTCCTGCCAGCATGGCGACGATCATCTCGGGAACGAAACGAAGATTCGTCACGTGCGGCGGCAGATCGACCCAGCTCGCCATGTAGTGCGTCGGCGCGACGCGCTGCACCTGCTTGTCCCGCCCGAGGTCGTGCCGAACGTTTTCGAGGCAGAAACAGAGCAGCAGATCGCCCAGGATCGCCCTTTCGACCTCGTCGTCGAACCCCTTCAGGTCGTCCGTGGCCGCAAGGCTTTCCGCAACGCGCTCGATGGTCGCCGATCGCCGTCTCTGACTCGGTGTTCCGGCGCCGGAGCCGAACGTGTCCAGGAACCTCCCCTTGCCCTTGCCCTTGCGTTTTCCGAAGCGAAACATGTAGAAGACCGCCGGCAGGATCTCGGAGAGCTCGAAAGGCTGAAGCGAAACCGGCAACGCCTTGTGGAAGTTGCCGGACCAGACCTCCCGCGTCATGTGGGGGGACAGCACGTCTTCGACGAGCTTGCGGACGTTATCGCTCATCACTTGCTTCCGGCGGTCGCGGCTGAATCACCATCCGCTGCCGCTCGTCCGTATCCACCACCGCTATCACGTGGACGGATTCGCTCATCGGGCTCAGGGCGAACACTTTGCGATCGTCCTCGCGCACCAGGCGCTGCACGAAGATCGACAGGTGGGCGAACGTGTCGTCGGTCGAAACGTCCCCCAACTGATAGCCTTCGCCCAATTCGAGCAGCAGGTGGAACAACTCCGCGCCCAGCCGGAGACGTTCTTCCCTCCCATCCCGATACCGATAGATCAGAAACGCCTGACGGTGCAGCCGGTCGAATCCTTGCGCCTCCGGCGGCAGGTCGGCCTCCAGCCGAAAGTCGGCGAGGCGCTTCTCGATCCAGAACCAAGTCTCCGCCGGCGTCCGCGGGGGAATGCGCAACGGCACGACGCCGGATCGATCCAATGCTTCGCGTGGGAGTTCTTCCAGACGGGAGATTCCCGCGCACAGGTCCCGGCACAGATCGCCATGCGCCGCCCGGTCCACGGGAATGTCCCGGAACCGACGGAGATGCCGCCCCCGAGCCAGAGCTAGCACCTGTTCATCCTGTTCATCCTGGGCGACGGTCTGAATCCGGCTGCTGGTCCACTCGAAGTACGCGCGGCGGCGCGCCGACGCCAGCGACGATTCCGGGTGGCCGGAATCGTCGTCGGCGAACCTGTCGCGCAGCAGCCGCCGATCGAGACGCGGATGCGCGTCGAGCGCCGGATCGAAGTGAACCAACTCCCGCAACAGCTCTCCTTGCCGCGCGGGAGACGTCGGGTCGAAGGCGCGATCCCAGTACGGCCACGCTTCGACGCCGGCTTCCAGGACCGCTTCGTCCCTGACGCCCACCAGATCTCCGAACAAGTCTCCCTGCCGGAACGGAGACGCGGCCGAGACGTGTCCGCAGGCTGTCGCCGTCGCCGAGCGGTCTCCCCGATCCGTTCCGCCACGGTGGTAATCTTCGCAGAAATCGACTCCGAACAAGACGTAGACCAGCGCGGCGCGCAATTCGCGCACCGTGACGTGCATTTCGCCGCGCAGATGCACCGCCTGCAGCGCATGGAACAGCCGCTCGCGGGCGCGCGCTCGGACCTCCGGATCGGTTCCGCCGGCCAGCGCGTCCGGCCCGAACAACCGGTTCGCACGGAACACCTCGCAGCGCTCCTGCGCCGAGCAGGATCGGCACGGCGCCCAAGTTTCGGCCGCGTCTTCCCCGCCGTACAGGCTCTCCAGCAGCCGTTCCAGAAAGTCGGTGGCAATGCCCGCTCCATCGGGCGTGACGCCGCCGACGAGCGACCGCTGGTTGAGGTTGACGAACCGGACGTGAGAATCGTCCACCGCGGCGTCTGCGTCGTCCTCCACTTCGGGCGCCGACCCGTTCGCGCGTTCGAGCCGTTTGCGCAAGACCAGCATCAGCGGCGTCTCTTCTCCGCGTCTCTGCTCCACGCCTTCGATCCATTCCAGCAGCCGCCCGTCGTTGATCGCCAGCAGGTGCGCGACGTCATCGTCCGGAGGGCCGTCCTGGAACGGTTTCAGGAAGTCGTCCAGCAGATCGTCGGCAGACTTCCCCTGCCACGACGCCGATCCGTCGAGGTTCATCCGGACGATCAGGCCGTCCTCCGTCCGCCCCTCGAGAATACGCTCCGACGACGCGCGCCGACCGACCCCGAACCGCTTGGCCAGATGCTGCAGCAGCGCGGTCTTGCCGTCCCCGGCGTTGCCGCACAGCACGACCAGTCTGATGCAGCGGTCTTGCACGTCGCGATACAGCGCCTTCTCGAGGAGGCTCTCGACGTACGTCCGCTCGGCGAAATCGCTGTCGAGACCGCGTGTCTCCCGGTTTCCGTACCGCGAACCCGGATACGACTGCAGCAGTGACTGCAGCCACGGGACGGATCGCTCGCGCCGCTCGACCGCCGCGCCGGCGCCGGCATCCGGCGCCGGCGGGTCCGCCGGCACCTCGACCGCAACGGCCGGTTTCGACGGCCGGAGCGCCTTCAGCGCCTCGCGCACCGAGCCGAACCGCCGGTTCGCATCCGGGTGCGCCGCCCGGTCGAGAAACTCGACGACGGCCGGGTATTCGGCGCGATCGATCCCCTCCCAGCGCAGGCCGCGTTCCTTGGCCAGGTCGGCGTCGTACCGGAACGGCTCCCGATCGAACAACACGTGAAAGAAACTGGCCGCCAGGGCGTAGATGTCGTCCGCCGGCGCCGCCGGCCCGGTCCCCGACGACGGCGCGCAGTAGAGAACGGTGCCGGGAGCGGCGCCGCCCTCTCCGACCTTGCGGACGAAGTCGTAGTCGGTCAGCACCAACTCGTCGCCGGACACGATCATGTTGCGCGGGCTGACGTCGCCGTGCACCAGCCCGTTGCGGTGCAGCACGTCGAGTGCCTCACACATCGTCCCCAGCCAACGGATGGCCAGAGCCTCGCCGGATTCCTCGCCCTGCTCCTCGGCCAGCAGCGGGAAGACGCCCGTGAAGTCGCTCAACGGCGCCCCGTCAACCCAGGTCATGAGCGCGGTGAATGCGTTCTCGTGCCATTCCCGCGCGACCTCGAAGATCCCGGAGACCGCTTGATGCTGCAGATGGGAGCGCGCCAGACTGTAGGCGCCCACGGTTCTGCGCCCGGTTTCCTCTTCGTGGGCGACCTTGGCGACGTACGTTCCGAGATCTTCCTTCGTCGCGTGATCGATCTCGACGACCTTGAACGCCGTACCGATGCCGCCCGAACCCAGGCGTCCCACGACCCGATAGTCCCGGCCATTGAACGGCACGATCTGATCTTCGGTCCAGAACCGCGCCGGCGGCGGCGGCGGCGGCGGCGGTGTTTCACCGAGCAGTTCGGCGAGCGCCGTCTCCAGGTCCTCCAGGTCGCGGCGGGCGTCCGGGGCGTCAGCCAGGCCACCCTCCAGCACCTCGACGACCTGCCGGCTCTTCTCGTCCTCCCGCTCTCGAAACAGATCGGCCAGCGATGCGCAGAGCGAATACACGTCCGACCGAGGCGTCGCCGCGTGCCGGCCACCCGCGCGCACTTCCGGGGCGACCTCCGGTTCCCATCCTCCGGCGGGGACTCCGGAGCTCGCGACGCTGACCTCCGAAGGGATCTTCGACCACTCGAAGCCGGTGAAGATCGGCGTGCCGTCGTGGCGGACGAGGATGGTGCGGGCGGTGAGGTTGCGATGCGCGACGGGTGCGTCGTCCGCGGTCGCGCCGCGGAACTCCTGCATGGCGCGAACCGCGCTCCGCGCGAAGGCGAGCCGCTCCGGCACCGACCACGACGCGTCCGACTTCCGTTTCTCGATCGACGGCGCGGCCGGATCGACGACCGTGAAGAAATGCATCTCGCCGGCGTATCCGGGCGCGTCCTGAAACGAATCGAGAATGCGGGGCGCCCAGCCGTGCAGTTGCAGCCGCTGCAGCGCCTCGAATTCGCGACGCGCTTTCTTCTCGGCGTTCGCGTCGTCGCTCGCGGAAAGGTCGTACAGGTGCAGCAGCACGCGATCCTGGCGGGCGGAATGAACGCCGGCGTAGACGCGGTGGAACCGCCGCTCCTTTGGGCTCCGCAGCTCCAGGTTGACGTACCCTGCGAACCGCCGCAACGAACCGTCGAGGGCTACGCCGCTCTTCGGCTCCAGGAGGCGGCTCAGGCTCGCCACCTGCGGCGGGCGCAGCGCCGGCGGGTCTGCGACGTCGAACCCGATGGCGTCCTGCCACTCCTTCAGCGTATGCATGCCGACGCCGCGAACGCTGCGGCCGGAAAGAGACTTCATCCTGGACGATTCGCGGGTCAGCAGGATCGCTCCGTCGACGCGGCCGAGGTCCGGAACGGACCGGCGCAGCGTGGTGCCGATCCGGCGGGCCTTGTTCGTGACCTTGTCGGCTTCGTGCGCCACCACGTCCGGGTGGGCGTCGACCCATTGCGGCGTCCAGTGCTTGACTTCGACGACCCGGACGCCCGGCGGGCCGATGGCGACGAGATCGATTTCGTCCGCCTGCAGCCGGTGGTTGACCGAGAACGCCAGATTCGTCAGGAGGACCCAGACGTCGTCGCCGCGCGTCGACCCGAGGCGGCTCCTGACGTGCTCGAACGCCTTGCGCTCGCTGTCGTTGGCGAACGGTCCGCACGCGAAACATCGGACGTTCATTGTTGCTGTGTCGTGGCGGAACGGCGGAAAATACCGGATTCTACACGTGCGTGATGAATCTGTCCTTTGGCGCCCGCGGTGATCCCGGGTCGGCGCATCCGGCGGCGGTTGCGGATCCGCCCCGGAGCGGTCTTGCGCCACGTCCGCGCTCCCGATACAGTGCGAAATCGCACGGAGGAGGAAACCCATGCCCGAGTCGACACGGAAGGACGCCAGCGTCAGCCGGAGGGCCTTTCTCAGGAAGAGCGCGACCGCCGGTGTCGGCGCCACCGCGCTGGGCGGTCTCGGCGCGAGCGGCAGCGCGGCGGAGGCGCAGGACTTCTGGGACCTGTCGGCGGATCTGGTCACCATCGGCGCCGGCACCGCGGGACTCGCGGCCGCGGTTTCCGCCCTCGACCACGGCGCCTCGGTGATCCTGCTGGAAGAGAACGTCGACGTCGGCGGGCACGGCCTGTGCTCCGGCGGCAACGTGCACCTCGGCGGCGGAACCAGCAACCAGCGCCGGCACGGGGTCGAGGACTCCGCGGACCAGGTGTTCCTGGACTGGATCCGCCACGACCACATGCAGAGCCGCTACAGCGACCGGGACCTGGTGCGCGCCTTCGCGGACGAGAACGCCCCCACCTTCGAGTTCCTGATCGCGAACGGCGTCCAGTTCCAGGACCACCTGGTCGGGCCGACCCAGGCCTCGCGGGTGCGCCGGCAGCAGCGCACCGTCCAGTGGCCGGTCGCCAGCGAGCGGGTGACGCACCACCCCACCCGCGTGGGGTCCGGCCTCGTCCGGGCGCTCGAGAAGAGCGCACGCGCCAAGGGCGCGCAGGTCCTCCTGCGCCACAAGATGACCAGCATCGTCCGCGAGAGCCCGGCGGCGGGCCGCGTGCTCGGCGTCACCGCCACCCGCGACGGACGCACCGTGAACGTCAGGGCCCGCAAGGGCGTCCTGGTGGCCACCGGCGGCAGCACCAGCAACGTGACCCTGCGGCGCACCTTCGATCCGCGGCTGACCGAGGAGTACCAGGTGGCGGGCGAGCCGTGGTCGCGGCAGAGCGGCGACGGCGAACTGGCCGCGATGGCCGTCGGGGCCGCGCTCTGGGGCACCGCCAACCAGACCTGCGAGGAGGGCATCGCCATCTCGAAGACGCGCCACGTCGGATGCCGGTGGGGCTACTCCAGCCTGATCTGGCAGCCGGACAGCCGGATCTTCGATCTCGCCCGCGCCTCCGGCCTGACCGTCGTCGACTGGCAGGACCTGATTCTGGTCAACCAGACCGGCCGCCGGTTCTGGAACGAGGTGGACGCGCGCTACGACTTCTTCGCGGCCGCCATGGCCTGGAACGGGGACGAGAAGAAGCGGAACGGCGGCGGGCCGATCTGGGCCGTCTTCGATCAGGACGCGGTGGAACGGGAGGAATGGGATCCGCGGCCGCCCAACGTCGACCTCGACGGCTACTTCTTCCAGGCCGACACGCTGGCCGAGCTGGCCGGCGCGATCGCCAACCCCTACCAGTCGCGGCCGATGCCGCCGGCGGCGCTGGAGGAGACGGTCGCCCGCTACAACGCCTTCGTCGACCTCGGCGCGGACGAAGACTTCGGCAAGCCCACGCCCCGCTACAAGATCCAGCGCCCGCCCTTCTACGCCGCCTGGTCGACGCCGATCCTGCACGACTCGCTGACCGGCCTGCGCACGAACACGAAGGCGCAGGTCGTCGACACCCGCGGGCAGGTCATCCCCGGGCTGTACTGCGCCGGAGAATCGCAGGGCGGCTTTGCGCAGCACGGCCTCGGGCGCTGCCTGGTCTTCGGCCGCATCGCCGGGCGGGACGCCGCGCTGAACGGGGGGACGGCCTGAGCGGTGGACGCGAAACCCGCCGCGGCGTCCCGTTCGACAGCCGGGGCAGGCCGTGACGCGGCGCGGCAGGCACTCGCGGGCGCGGAACCCGCGGCGGCGTCCCATGCGACGAGCATCGCCGTGTGGGGCGTTCCGTCGCCCGTCGCGGCGGACGGCCGCTTCACGGTGCGGGTGGGGGTGAAGTGCGCGGCCGGGTGTCCGCTGACCGGCCAGCCGGTCGCGGTCCGCAACGAGGCGGGCGCCGGCGTCGGCCGCGGGCGGCTCGGCGCGGCGCCGGAGCCCGGCACGCGCGCCCTGTACCGGGCCGACCTGACGCTGACCGCGCCGGCCCGGGAAGGGGTCTACGCCTGGACCGTCGTGTTCGCCGCGGCGGGAACCGCTCCTGCCCCGGCGCACGGAACGCCCCCGGCATCCGAGGCGACGGCGCGGGAATCAGCGCACGGAACGCCCCCGGCATCCGAGGCGACGGCGCGGGAATCAGCGCACGGAGCGCCCCAAGAGGCCGAGGCACCGGCGCGGGAATCGGCGCCGGCGCACGAAGCCTCCACGGCGACGTTCGGCTTCCGCACCGTGCGACCGCCGGAGCACCGCGTCACGGTGACGGTTTGCGACCGGGACACCGGGACTCCCCTCGCCGGCGCCGAGGTGCGGGTGGGCGTCCACCGGGGGACGACCGACGCGGACGGGAAGGCGCTCGTGGGGGCTCCGGCGGGCCGCCACGAAGTCTACGTGCGCAAGGCGGGATACCTGCCGCTCACCGGCGGCGTGACGGTCCGCGGCGACATCGCCTTACGGTTCGCGGCGGCACGCGTATCCGACGCCGACCCGGACGAGGAGCAGGTCTGGATGTGACGGCGGCCGGTTCGGTGCGTGATGCTTGTCATCGACGACCGGGCGCGGTACGGTTCCGCCATGAGGACGACCTTGAATCTGTCCGCCGAGGCCCTGGCCAAGGTGCGGCAGCTTGCGCAACAGCGTCGGAAGACGCTCGGGGCCATCGCCTCCGAGTTGATTCTGCAGGCGCTCGAACCCGAAGAAGCACCCGCGGTCCGCAATGGCGTACCGATCTTTCCCGCGCCCGGAAGTTTCCCGCGTGCAGACGCGGCCCCTGACGTCCGTCTGGTCAATCGGCTGCGCGACGAGGAGCCGTGAGCCGCGTCACTCGTCGAAGTGGACCTCGGCGATCGCGATCCCGCTCTCGCCCGCCACGGCGTACAGCAGGAAGACGCGGCCGCTGGCGGCGTCCTCGAAGATCGCCGGGTCGCGGAGCTGGTTGACGTGCCCGTAGGCGGTGCTCCGCACGGACGGCTCGAGCGGCGCGTCGGCCCCCTCCCAGTCGAACTCCGGCCGCAGCACTTCGACGCCCGGCGTCTCCCGCCAGCTCATCCAGTCGCCGGAGAGGTCGATGGTGCTCAGCTTGACGCGCTCCGGCGCTTCGCCCACCTGCGTCCAGAAGACGAAGAGGGTGTCGCCGCGCTTCAGGAGCGCCGCGTGGCGCATGTCCGGGTTGAACAGCAGCGAGCCTTCCTCGAAGCCGCCGAGCGGGTCCCGCGAGCGGTAGAACCGGCCCGGCATCGACAGGGCGTAGGTGTAGCCGCCGTGCTCGAATACACGCATGTAGGAGCGGCCGAGGCGCTCCGGCCGCGCCTCGAAGCGGATGCCGTCGGGCGAGGTCGCCGCGCGCGTCACCTGGGTGCTCACGTCGTCGAGGCCGTGGAAGTACATGACGATGCGCCGGGCGGCGTCGTCGACGTGGACGTCCGGCGAGGCGATGTGCGGCGTCGTCGCCTCGAACAGGCCGTCGTGCGACATCGGCACGCCGCGGCGCTCCTGCGACGCCCGCAGCCGCGCCGCCACGTCCGGCGCCACCTCCGGCGGCTCGGTCAGGAAGTGCGAATCGGCGATCTGCAGGCTGCCGGGCGGATGGATCGTCCACGGCCCGAGCAGATCGTCGGCGTACGCCAACCGGATGTAGCGCCCCTTGTGGTCGGCGAAGTAGAGGTAGTAGGTCCCGAGCCGGCCCGCGACCCACTCGGGAACCTGAATCAGGGACGGCCCCTGGATGTTCACCCCGATGCTCGGGTGCAGGTCGGGGGTGATGATCGGCCGGTCCAGCAGCCGCTCGACGCGCACCCCCGGCGCCGTCGTCTGCGCGCCGGCCGCGGCCGCGCCGCAAGCGATCGCCACCGCCGCGGCCGCGGCAAGAGTCCGCATCTTCGTCACGTGGTCAGCCCTCCCGCATCTCGCGGCCGCGGCCCGCGCCCCGGGCTCCTGGACCCCGCTGACCGGCTGGCAGTCGTCACGTGGCAGCCCTCCCGCATCTCGCGACCGCGGCTCGCGCCCCGGGCTCCCGGGACGGCGCCGACCGGCGGCAGCCCGGCGCGGACCTATCGCCTTACCGGAAGCCGCCCCCCGGGGTTGGACCCGGGACGGCGCCGACCGGCGGCAGCCCGGCGCGGAACCGGTCACGGCCGCAGCTCGCACCCCAGCCTCTCGATCGAAACGCCGCCGAGGCCGCCGAGATCGTCGATTGCGCCGGTCACGGCCGCAGCTCGCGCCCCAGCCTCTCGAGACGGCGCGCCCCGGCGAGGATGCCGTACAGCCCGTAGTTCCCCTCGTGGCAGGCGTACTCGAAAAGCAGTCCGTCCGTGCGCCGGAGAGGCATCATCACCGTGTACGGCGCGGTGAAGACCGTCGGGTCGGTCACCGTGAACTCGTAGGCGACCGTGTCCGGATCGATGCGGGTCAGGCGCTCGATCAGATGCATGTTCGGCCCGGTGCCGCCGCTCTGGCCGCCCAGGAACTGCGTGGTCTCGATGACCAGCGTCTCCCCTTCCCAGCGGGCGCGGGACACGCCGGCGTACTGCGGGAACGGCGGCTTCGCCACGTCGCTGTCGATCGGGATGACGCGGGCGTTGTGGACCATCTCGTTGAAGATCGTCACGTAGCCCGGCGTCTGGAACACCATCACGTTGTTGTTGTAGGCGCTCGACCGCATCGGCGGACCGGAGTTGAAGCCCATGATGCAGCGGTCGGCGAGGCTGCGGTTCTCGTACGAGTCGTAGCGGTGCTCCTCCAGCCAGGCGCGGCGCTCCGCCGCGGCCTGGACGGCGGCCTCGGTGCGCGGCGGCAGCCGGCCGTCGGGCGGGTCGACGATCAGCGACGTCCGCTTGTCGGAGGTCAGCTCGATGCCCCGCTCGTACCAGAATTCGTTGTACGACAGCACGCCCCCTTCCGAACGCGGACGGTAGCCGGCCGCGCCCTTCTCGGGATCGAAGAGGTCGCGGTTCAGCCGCGTGCGCTCCGCCGCCTCGAAGGCGGCCGCCTCCTCCAGCGGAAGCCGCTCCTGCCCCTCGAACTGCGCGGGCCGCTGGAACGGCGTCAGGGTCCGGAACGTGAAGGTGCCGGACACGTCCGGCTGGCCGTCCGGGGTCCGCATCGGCATGGCGCGGTCGTCGGACTGCGCCGCCGCCGGCGGCGGTGCGAGCGCGAACGCGACGGTCAGCACGACGAACGCCGCGAGACGTTTTCTGAGCATCTTTCCCAGCCTCCCCTGCGCCGACGGCGGCCGGCGCTCTCTGAACCGATCCACAGTAGACGCGGGCGGACGGAAAACGCAAGCGTCTCGATATCCCGACGGCGCAACGGCGGCGGCGTGCGCTGCAAGCGCGGACGCGGGCGGACGGAAACGCGGGCGTCTCTCAATCTTCCTCCGCCACGCGGTCGGGATGCCCGTTGCCCGTCGGCGCGGGATGGCCGGGCGTCCAGCGTCTCTACTCAATCTTCCTCCGCCACGCGGTCGGGATGCCCGGCCATCCAGGTCGTCACCGCGGTCATGATCTCTTCGACGTCGCCGAGACGCCGCGCGAGCAGGTCGTACAGCTCGCGCGCCGTGACCTCGTCGTACCCTCGGACCAGGCGATTCCGGCAGCGGGCCATCAGCACCAGCCGTTCGGACTGTTCCCGCGACACCACCCGCACTTCGCCGAGCTGCCGCGCGACCTCGGCGTACTCCGACGGACCGCGCGCGAAGCCCTTCGCCAGCACGTGCCGGGCGACGTCCAGCAGCGCCTCGAGTGCGCGGCGCAGGTACGACTCGCCCGCGGCCACCATCCGCGGGTCACGGACGAAGTCGTCGAAGTCGTCCAGCGGCAACGTCCCGGCCTCGTCCAGCAGGCGGCGGACGAGGGCGACGCGGTCGGCGATCACCGCGCGGCTGATTCGTCCGGCAGTCATGTCGCGGGGAGCGTCCGGCTTGCGGCTACTGCAGATCGGCGAGCGAGACGTCGCGGGCCCGGAGCGCGGCCGTCAGCAGCCGCCCCGCGTTCACCGCGGCCGGCCAGCCGGCGTAGAAGGTGACGTGCAGGACCACCTCGGACAGTTCCCGCGGGGTGACGCCGTTCTGGTCGAGGGCGCGGTCGATGTGCAGCCGCAGTTCGTTGGTGACGTACAGCGCCTGGTTCACCGCCACGGTGACGAGGCTCCGATCCCGCTTGGACAGCAGCGGCCGCTCCCAGACGTCACCGTAGAGCAGACTGTTGCGCAGCGCTCCGAGCCGCGGCACCGCGGCGTACGCGTCGCTGAGCCCGCCGGGCGTGGTGATCGCCTCCGGCAGCTCCGGCGCGCGCGGCAGGTCGCCCAGCGTCAGCCCCCGCGCCGCGAACGCCTCGGCCGCGGTCAGCGACGCCTGCACCCCGGTCGGCCAGCCGGCGTAGAAGGTGACGTGCAGGATGATCTCGGAGATCTCCTCCGGCGTCAGTCCGTTGTCGAGACCGCGCGGGACGTGGATCGCCAGCTCCTCCCGGGCCAGGGCCTGCAGGACGGCGATCGTGATCAGGCTGCGGTCCCGTTTCGAGAGGTACGGGCGCTCCCAGATCTCTCCGTAGACCAGCGAATCCCGGAGCTCGCGCAGATACGGGGAGCCGGCGTACAGGCCGGGCGCCGGAACGGCCGGCGCGGCGGCCTGCTGCGCCGCCGCCGGCGCGGCGCCGACGGCCGCGAATCCGGAACTCCCGGCGAGCGCCACGGCGGCGGCGGCGAACAGGCTCGTTGGACGTGACTTCTGCATGGTGGTGACTCCTCGACACGACGGACCGGGCAATTCCAGCGTCGAGCTCCCAGCACCGCGCCGACGAGACGGCTGACGGTGACTCCTCGACGCGACGGACCGGCAATTCTAGCAGCCCGTGGTGGGCGGAGCGGCCGCGGAAACCAGACCGGAGCCAGTCAGTCGCGGAACGGCGCGGACTCCTCCACCAGCACCTGGAAGCGGCGAAAGCGGCTGTAGGTGGCGGTCCCCTCGACGCGTGAGCCGGAGCCGCGGTTGCGGTAGCGCTCGCGCATCTCGACCGGCACGAGGTGGTCCAGTTCCTCGGGCCGCGCGTAGCGGACGGTGACGAGCGAGTCGACCTCGTCGTCCTCGAGCGCGAGCTCGGTGACCAGCACGCGGCCGGTCGCCGGCTCGATCCAGTAGCGGCCCCGCGCCGGCAGGTTGCCGCCGCGCCGGCGGCGGATGACGGTGGTCGGCCAGGTCTCGCGGTACGCGACGACCCAGACGCCGCCGCCGCGGTCCGGGGCGTCGACGCCCAGGCTCGGCGAGCCGTCCCGGACCCGCTCGAACGCGAACCGCGGCTTGTGGGACTGCCGCAGGAAGAGCAACGCCAGGGTCGGCGTGTTCGTGTTGCGCTGCACGTCGCCGACGTTGTACCGCGCGCTGTCGGTCAGGATGCCCCGCACCTGTCCGTCCAGCGTCGACGCGCCGCCGAGGAAAAGCTGCGCCAGCCGCTCGTCGCGGTCGCGCACCCGGCTGCCGTTGGCCTCGAAGACGTCCCGGAATCCGAAGTACCGCTCCGAGCCTTCCGGCCGCACCAGCAGGTAGTCCGAGCGCAGCGTGACCCGCTCGTAGGGGTCGCCTCCGAGCCGGCCGAACCCCGCCGGCCACGACGCCCGCTGCTGGTAGCGCTCTTCCATCACCACGCCGGAGAGCCGCGCATGGAGTTCTTCGACGTATTCGGTGGCGCGGGCGAGCACTTGCGGAAGCGACGGATCCTGCGCCGGACCGGGCGTCGCCGCCAGGGTCAGCGCCAGGAACGCGGCGCCGGCCAGCGTCCCGCGCGACAGCCTCCGCGCCCCGGTCGTCGGCCAATCAGCCGTTCGGTCTGACGCAGGCCCACGAGACGCCACGCGCGGCAGCCTCCGCGCCGCGGTCGTCCGCCAATCAGCCGTTCGGTCTGACGCAGGCCCGCGAGACGCCACGCGCGGCGGCCTCCGCGCCCCGGTCGTCCGCCCGGCCCCGCCGCGGCTGCGATGCATCCCCGGCAGTCTACTACTCCCGGCGTCCCGCGGGTAGAATCGCGCAGGAGTTCCGTCTGGATCCTCGCGCGGTACCTGAAGCTGAAGATGAGGGCGTCCCGCGGGTAGAATCGCGCAGGAGTTCCGCCGGCGCCGGACGGCGCCGCGCCTTCCGGGGAGTGACCACCATGCACCGACCGCCGACCGCCGTTCGCTGCGCGCTCGTTCTCGCCCTGCTGCCGTCGGCCGCGGGTCCGGCAACCGCGCAGACCGCCGCGGAACCGGACTTCGTCCCGGTCACCGACGCCATGCTCCGGAACCCGGCGGACGGCGACTGGCTGATGTGGCGGCGGACGCTCGACGGCTGGGGCTACAGTCCGCTCGACCAGATCGACCGCGGCAACGTCGGCGACCTGCGCATGGTCTGGTCGCGGGCCCTGGCGCAGGGCGCGCAGCAGGGCACGCCGATCGCCTACGGCGGCACGCTGTACATGCCGAATCCGAACGACGTCATCCAGGCGCTCGACGCGGTCACCGGCGACCTGCGGTGGGAGTACCGGCGCGACATCCCGGACGACGTCAACGACTACCTGGGGGGCCTGATCAGCGTCAACCGCAACGTCGCGATCCACGGCGGCCTGATCATCGACACCGCCAACGACGACTACCTCTTCGCCCTCGACGCCGCCTCGGGCGAGCTGGTCTGGGAGACGAAGCTCTTCGACTACACGCGGAATCCCGCCCGGCACTCGGCCGGACCGATCGTCGCCGGCGGCAAGGTGATCTCCGGCCGGAGCTGCCGGCCGCGGCGCGGACCGGAGGCCTGCGTCATCATGGCCCACGACGCCGGCACCGGCGCGGAGCTGTGGCGCCGGCGCCTGATTCCCGCGCCCGGCGAGCCGGGCGACGAGACCTGGGGCGGCGTGCCCTACGAGGAGCGCGCGCACGTCGGCTCGTGGATGGTGCCGAGCTTCGACCCCGAGCTGAACCTGATCTACGTCGGCACGTCGGTCACCTCGCCGGCGCCGAAGTTCATGCTCGGCGGGGTCGAGAACAAGCACCTGTACCACAACTCCACCCTGGCCCTCGACGCCGACACCGGCGCGATCGTCTGGTACTACCAGCACCTGAACGACAGTTGGGACCTCGACCATCCCTTCGAGCGGATCCTGGTCGACACCGCCGTCGCGCCGGACCCGGACGCGGTGACCTGGATCAACCCGCGCATCCGGCCCGGCGAGGAGCGCAGGGTGGTGACCGGCATCCCCGGCAAGACCGGCGTGGTCTACACCCTGGACCGGGAGACCGGCGAGTTCCTCTGGGCGACCTCGACGGTGACGCAGAACGTCATCAGCGACATCGACGGGGCCACCGGCGCGGTCACCGAGAACGCCGAGCTCGTCTTCAGCGCGCTGGGCCAGGAAGTACTGGCCTGCCCCACCTGGAACGGCGGCAAGGACTGGGAGGCCGGCGCCTACAGCCCGCTGACCAACACCATGTACATGCCGCTGCGCAACGCCTGCGCGCGGATGCTGGCGACCACCGCGGCCGGCACCTCGCACTACGCGCTCGCCGTCCGCAACCAGATCGCGCCCGGCACCGATCAGGTCGGCACCGTCCACGCCATCTCCGCCGAGACGGGCGAGACGGTCTGGCTCCACGAGCAGCGGGCGGCCACCATGTCGCTGGTCGCCACCGGCGGCGGGCTGGTCTTCGGGGGCGACGTCAACGGCCGCTTCAAGGCCTGGGATCAGGAGACCGGCGAGGTGCTGTGGGAGATCAACCTCGGCTCGGCCGTGACCGGCTTCCCGATCAGCTACGCGGTGGACGGCCGGCAGTACGTCGCCGTCGGCACCGGAACCGCGAGCACCGCGTCCCTGTTCGGCCGGCTGACCCCGGAGCTCCGGCCGAGCGCCGGCAACAACCTGTTCGTGTTCGCGCTGCCGGAGTGAGCCGGGCGGCGGGGCGCTCGGCCCACGTCCCGGCGCCGGGTGTCCATGACAGCCCGTGGGTGAAAGTCGACGTTCGGGCATTTCGGGATCGACACGACGGCTCTCCCGTTCTACACTGGCGGGCATGGCGATGGGCACGACACGTGACGACAGATCAGAATCAGATAAACCTTGATTCTGATTCGGTCGGAAACTGAACGGATCCGATCTGGTAAAATACGGATCGGAACAGGAAGGGACAGGAAGTGAAGACTCTGGTCAACTTCGTGCTGGTGCTGTTCGTTCTGTTCGGTTCGGTCGTTCCTGTTGTCGCGCAGGATGGGAACGATTCTACTGACTGGTGGCAAGTGGGCGCAACGTTCGTTGTCGCGGTTGGTGCTGTTATCGCAATCGTCAAGTTGGTCGGTGGGATGATCGATGGCGTCAAGGAGGTTGTCAACGGCATCAAGACTGACAACGAGAAGGCGCACAACGAGATCAAGACGACCATCAAGAATACCGTCGAAACGTCTGAAAAACACGTCAACCAGAGGATCACTGACTTCGACACCACACAGAACAAAAGGTTTGATGATCTCAAAAATTCATTGAACCAGAGGATCACTGACTTCGATACCGCACAGAATAGAAGGATCGATGATCTCAGGGACGACAAGAATCGACGGCCGACGCTACGACCGAACCGATCCGATGCATGAGAACTCGGTAGTGTCTCCGTTCTATTCTCTCTGAGACCGTTGAAACCGAGGCCGATGAAGAACGACTGGCTGTTGTTGAAGTACAGGTCTAAGTCGGCCTGCACGCTGCCGGCAGACGCAGGCAGGACGAGGTTGGCGACGAGCAGATCGTCCCCGCCGCAGTTGCCCCCGCGGGACGTCTGCTGCGCGGCGACGGGAAGGGAGACGGAAAGGAGGAACAGGAAAACCAGGGCGGGAACGGTAGAGCGATTCACGGGGACCTCGATGCGCGGCATGAAAGAGGACGGCGCAGAGCGAGCCGCGAGCCCGACGCGCCGACGTCAAAAAGGAGGAAGAAAGCGACGGCCCAGCCCGACCCCGAACCTGATCCGGACCGCCGGTCCAGATGCCGGAACAGGAGCACCGGCACCGGAGACGAATGCGCCGCCGCGACCGGCGGGACGCCGGCGGGAACGGACGCGAGGCGGATCGATTGCGCGCGATGTTCGGGGCATCGGCAGGAAGAACGATCAGCCCCCCGGTCGAAGCTGGGGCCCGCCAAATGGCCGGGGTCCCGCGAGCGGCAAAAGCGGAACGTCTTCCGGTTTCGTCGCCCGCCGGGTCCCAAGAGGGGGAATGTTGCCGATGGTGCGGGGAGCGAAAAGCGGAACCCTAGGCAGGGAACAGAAGAGAAGGCGACCCGCTTCCGTGTTTGACAGGCCGAGGAGGCCGAGGAGGACTGGGCGAGGTGGAGATCGGGCACGAGCGGGGAGCTGGAGATCTCAAGTCGGTCAAAGAGGCACAGAGCTCCCGCCGGCTGCAGCGCCGGGCGCGCGGGTGCACCACACGGGGCAACAACCGACGTAAGATAATGAATGAGCTGCGGCGGAGCCCAACCCCCCCGGGCCCCGAGGAGGAGCCGGGGAGACGGGAGCAAGCAGAAAGGACGACGCGGAGGAACAGGACTGACGGAACAGGTCTGGGGAGAGGCAGGATGGAACACCGAATGACTAGCGGAGAGCACGGAAGAGTGCGAGGGAAACTGCTAGAAGTGCTGAAGAAAGCAGTCATGAAGGCAACAAAGGAAATACCAATGGCCGAGTACGAGGAGATCGTGAAAAGTGCGTACCAGAGCGCCGTGGAGCTACGGAACGCGGTGGAGAGTCTCCCGGGGATGGATGACCAGCAGCAGTCAGAAGGAGTTCTACTCACAATAGGGTGGGGAGGGCTCTGCTTGGAACACGCCCGCTGTGCGATATGGAGCGCGATGGCCGGAAACACAAGAAGTGCAGCAGCGCATCTCAGGCCCATGGAGGACGCGGTAATAGGAACGGTATGGGCGTCAGAAGCTCGGGATGCCGAGCTGAAACATGCTGACGGAGCAATTAATGACTTGGTAGAGAGTGGGAGAACAGAACCGCCTGCGGAGTGGAGTGAGACTGGACGGGCCGTATGGGCGGGGGTACTAAAGGAGATCCTTCAAGAGAAGGAGGATGACAGGACAAGGAAAGGCGGTCTGAGCAGCTTCATGCACGCGGGGAGCAAAGGCGTCGGATACGCATGGTCCAACGATGGGTTTGGAGACGAGTGGATAAAAGCAGCAGTGGGTGGAAGACTTGCAGGCAGAGTGCATAGGGCGCAATCGGCGGCAGCAGCCGTGATGGTCATGGCAGCAGGGGGAAACCCGCAAGCGACCCTCGCAGTACTCGCAGAGATCTGTAAGCAGGACAGAAACATTCTGCGGCTAAACCGACCAGTAGCAGGCGAACCGGGTCTACGAAGGAAGCTCAGTACCCTGCAGAACGAAACGAGAAGCCTGGGGATGGAGGTGATACTGAGGGAGGAGATACTGAAGCTGGCGGGTAGAACCACGGCGGAGCCGACAAGCGGTAAGGCGGAGCACCTACTGGAAGAGGTTGCACAAAAACAGGCGGAAATACGCCTAAAAGAAGTAGAGGGGTACCGCCTAGTGACATCCGGAACGTGGTCCATACAGCACCTAAGCAGCCAGCCATACGATGCAGCACGAATGTTCTCAATGCTAGCCCTGGAGCACTGCGAGACAATGGCGGACAATGCAGCCGCGGGAGAAGCCCGCTCCGCATGGATGATGGCAAGGCTGGTGTACAGGTCAACCAGAAAGGCGGTCTGGTGGGCCGGACATCCGATCAGCACGTTCGATAATGGGAAGAAGGAATGGAAACACCAGAAGAGCGGTGACTGGAGAATGGATAGCCGGATCTCAGGCGGATACAGGAGGGACCTGCTGAAGGTATGGGACTCAATAAGGAACAAGAGGCGGCTCTCCAAAGCAAGGATGCGATGGATGAACAGCTTGGCGCATAGCAAGGAGGCGGCGATACGTGCGACAGGCACAATAACCGGATTCGGACGCGGGGCAGCGGAAAGGGTACGGAAGGCGAGGTGCGCGAGAGAGGCAGCTGAGTTCGCAGCCGAACAGGCAGCAGCAGTAGCACGGGCAACGGATGCTGTCATGAGAACAGGACCGGAGTCGAAAGTTCTGATCAACCACGTGGCGAACACAGCCGGAGCAGCATGCAGAGTCATAGCGAAAGCTGAGACGCGGTGGGCAGGCGCAGCCAGTAAAAGAGCAAGAACATCTACTGGAACGGAGGACGAAGGTGGTAAGAAGCCGAAGCAACGGAAAACAACCGGTAGATGAGACGGACAAACCGGCCGCGGGCTTCGCCAGCAGCGGGAACCAGCGGCATCACAGCGAGAGCGCGCACGGCACACCGGACAGCCGCCTTCGTGAGATGATGGTACCGCGCCACGCCTCTCCACCAATGCACGGGCGGCCGGGAACAGGTGCGCCGCTCGTGAGTATAGAAGATTTTTGGCCGGCCCCGCGACTACCCGCCACGGCCGGCCGGGGGCGTCGGTCCTGCCCGGCCGTTGACGCGGCAGGGTTGCCGTGCAGGCCATCCGGCCGGCCATGCCTGACTGCCCGCCGGGGGCGTCAACGCCCGTCACGGGTCGACCGTGGCGATCCTGTCGGCTCGGTCAATTTTTCGGTTCCGACCGGGCACCGGGGCGGTCGTCTCTGAGATCATCGATCCTTCTGTTCTGTGAATTATCGAAGTCAGTGAGCCTCTGATTCAATGAACCCTTGAGATCATCGATCCTTCTGTTCAGTGACGAATCGAAGTCACTGAGCCTCTGGTTGACGCTCGTTGCAGACTCTTTGATGGTGTTCTTGATTCCTTCGTGCGCTCTCTCGTTGTCAGACTTGAGACCTTCGATCTTTTTCTCATTATCGGACTTGATTTCGTTGATCATTCCACGGAACAGTTTTACGATTGCGACAACAGCAGCAATCGCAGCAGCGAACGAACCGGCCACGGTAACTCCCACTCCAAACCAGTCTGTCACTTTCGTATCCCTTTCCTGTTCCGAGTATCGTATCTCGGTTTCCGAAGCGACGGCAACTCCCACCAGCCTACCACGGTCTCGCCGGTTCCGCCAGCCGCGGCCGGATTCGACGGCTCCCGTTGCGCGCCTTCGGCACCATCATCCAGCCAGACACGGAACCGTTCCGGCAATTCGACCGGCCGCCCGCGGCCCACGTGGGCGCAACGTGCGCTTCCAGGCCGCCTCGCCGGGCTGCGTCTCGCTCCAGCGGCGCTCCCGGCGAAGGCGCGGCGACGTCGCCGGGCGCCGCATCGTATGATCGCGGGGCGCGGGCGCCGGGACCGGAGAGAACCGCCGCACGCGGCGACTCCGCGAGGCGGCCCGGGATCGCTTCATTTTCCGATCGCGCGGGGCGCGCGGCCGGAACCGCCGGAACCGCCCGCTCCGACCCTGAACCACGGGAGGACACCGATGGCCCGCAGCCGATGGCTCCGACACCGTCTGACCGGCGCCGCGCTCGCGATCGCCGCGCTGGCGCCGGCCGGCCCGCGGCCCGCCGCCGCGCAGTCGGCGGCCGACACCGAGTGGCGCCACTTCGGCCACGACGCGGCGAACACCAAGTACTCCCCGCTCGCGCAGATCACCCCGGAGAACTTCACCGATCTGGAGATCGCGTGGCGCTGGACGTCGATCGAGACCGAGGTCACCCGCGAGCGGGAACAGATCCGTCCCGGCCCGTTCAAGTCGGTGTCGCTGATGATCGACGGGCTGGTCTACCTGAGCACGTCGCTCGGACAGGTGGCGGCGCTCGACGCGGGCACCGGCGAGCTCGTCTGGTCGTACGACCCACGGACCTACGACCGGCTCGACCGGCCCGCCAACATGGGGTGGCAGCATCGCGGCGTCTCCTACTGGGAGGACGGCCGGAGCGACGACGCCCGCGTCTTCATCGCCACGCACGATCTGCTGCTGGTGGCGCTGAACGCCCGCACCGGCCGGCAGTACGCGGACTTCGGGGCGGACGGCGCCGTCGACCTGAGCACGTCGCTGGGCCGGCCCGTCGACCGCTCCCGGTTCACCCACTCGCAGCCGCTGGCGATCGCCGGCGACACCGTGATCGTCGGCAGCATCGTCCAGGACACGTCGCTCACCCGCCGCGAGGCCGACCCCGGCCACGTGCGCGGCTTCGACGCCCGCACCGGCGAAATGAAGTGGATCTTCCACACCATCCCCCAGGGCGGGGAGTTCGGCGCCGACACCTGGCACGACGAATCGTGGCGCTACAGCGGCCACTCGAACGTCTGGGGCACGATGGCGGTCGACGAGGAGCTCGGCTACGTCTATCTGCCGACCGGCACCCCGACCAACGACTGGTACGGCGGCATGCGCCCCGGCGACAACCTCTTCGCCGAAAGCATCGTCTGCGTCGACGCCGAGACCGGCGAGCGGATCTGGCACTTCCAGGCGGTCCACCACGGGCTGTGGGACTACGACTTCCCCACCGCCGGCAACCTGCTCGACATCACCGTCGACGGCCGCGAGATCCGGGCGATCGCGCAGTCGAGCAAGCAGGCGTTCACCTACGTGCTCGACCGGGTCACGGGCGAGCCGGTCTGGCCGATCGAGGAGCGGCCGGTCCCGCGGGGGGACGTGCCGGGCGAGTGGTACTCCCCCACGCAGCCCTTCCCGACGAAGCCGGCGCCGTTCGATCTGCAGGGGATCACCATCGACGACCTGATCGACTTCACGCCGGAGCTGCGCGCGGAGGCGATCCGGCTCGCCGACCGCGCCCAGCTCGGACCCATCTTCACCCCGCCGCCGGTGCGGGGCGCGGCGAAACCGATCATCCAGTCGCCCGGCCCCGGCGGGGGCGTCAACTGGCCCGGCACCGCCGTCGACCCGGAGACCGGCCGGCTCTTCGTCCCGTCGCAGACGCGGCTGCGGGCGGTGGAGCTGGTCGCCTGGCCGCCCCCCGCGACGGTCGGCTACTTCACCGATCCGTGGGCGTCGCCGGTGCCCGGGCCGCGCGGCCTCCCGCTCGTCAAGCCGCCCTACAAGCGCGTGACCGCCATCGACCTGAACACCGGCGAACACGTCTGGATGGCCCCGCACGGCGACGGCCCGCGCAACCACCCGGCGCTCCGGGACCTGAACCTGCCCGCCCTCGGCGGCCACCTCGGCATGCACGGCGGCGGCCCGCTGGTGACGAAGACGCTGCTGATCGTCAACTCCGGCGCGCGATACGTCGAGGACATGGCGGCGTCGGCCCGCGCCGTCACCGCCTACCACAAGGACAACGGCGAGTACCTCGGCTCGGTCGAGCTGCCCGCCATCCCCTACGGCAACCCGATCACCTACCTGCACGAGGGGAAGCAGTACCTCGTCGTCGCGGTCGGCAGCGGCAGCGGCGACGCGACGCCGGAACTCGTCGCCCTGGCGTTGCCGTAGCGCCGGGGTCGTCGGAAGATCTGGCCGCCTGCCGTCAACCCCCGCGTCCCAGCCGGCGCGCCGCCGGGCGCGAAACTATCGGAGCACGCTTCCCGGCTCCTCTCCCGTGGCGCGGAACGTGGGCACGAGACACGCCCCGACGGCCAGGATCGACAGGAAGACCGGTGCGGCGAGGAGAACCGTGACGTCCAGCGGCTCGACGCCGAACAGCATGCTCTCCAGCAAGGGCGCAACGGCCGTCGCAGTGACCGCGACGCCGCCGGCCAGCCCGAGCGCGGTGGACCGGAGTCCGTCGCCGAGCACGAGTCGGACCACGTCGGACCGCGTGGCGCCGAGTGCGCGCCGCACGGCAATCTCGCGGCGCCGGCGGATCACCTTGAAGGAGATCACGCCGTACAGCCCCGCGCCCGAGAGAAAAAGCGATATTCCGGCGAAGGCGCCGAGGACGAACGCGGCGAAACGCGGACGGGCGATGGACAGCGAGAGCCTGTCGGCGAGCCACATGACCTCGACGGTGGCGGTCGCGTTCAGGCCGCGGACGTGCCCGGCGATCAATCGAGACGGAAACTCCACTTCCCGCTCCGTTCTTGCGACCACCAGGACGTCCGCGCCCAGGCGGTCCCGATCCGCCATCGGCACGTAGAACTCCGGCCGGGGACTCCTGTCGTTTCCGTCCTTCAACACGTTTCCGACCACGCCCACGATTTCAGCTTCCGCCGGCTCGCCCCACGCGAGCCGGACGCCGACCGGGTCCGGCGGCAGATATTGGCGCGCAAACTCCCGGTTGACGATCATCTTGAGGACGTCGCTTTCGGCGTCGAGCTCGTCGAACGTGCGCCCTTCGATCAATCGCAGCCGAAGGGCTTCCGCGTACCCCGGCGTGACGGCATAGCGCAAGGCGTTCGCCACTTTCGGCCGGCGCCGCACGTCCGGAATCGGGCGAACGGGAAAACCGGCCAGATAGGCTCTGTCGTCGAGGGGAATCATGTTGCTCGCCCCGGCCGCGGTGACCGGGCCGAAATCGCGCAGCCACGCCAGCAGAGCCGACATGAGTCGCTTTCTTTCGTCCGATGCCTCGTATCCTCCCGGCACCCGGATTCCCACCGTGAGCACGTCGTCAGGCGAGTATCCGGGATCGACGTTCGTCAGGTTGACGAGACTGCGGCCGAGCAGCATGGCGACGACAAGCAGCGACACCGCGAATCCCGACTGCGCCACGACGAGAACGTCACGGAGCCGTTGCGCGCCGGAAAGGGCGTCGCCCGACGTTTCGGCGTGCGCCAGGAACCGAGGCAACCCCGCGCGGGTGCTCCGCAGCGCGGGCAGCAGCCCGCACGACAGGACGGCCACGAAGACCAGCGCAAGCGCCGGAAGCAACGTGCCGGCGTCGATGCCGGCGCGGCCGGCCGCGGGAAAGTGGTCGCCTGCCGTCGATTGCACGACGACGAGCAACGTCCACCCGATGCCGGTTCCCAGGACGCCGCCGAGAACCGACAGCATCAGGTGCTCGGTGACGAGTTGACGAATCAGGCGACACCGATCCGCACCGACGGCCGATCGGATCGCATACTCCCGAACCCGCTTCAGGTGGCTGCCGACCAGGAGGTTGGCGACGTTGGCGCACGACGCGAAAAACAACAGAACCACGCCGAAGGCGAGGACCGCCAGCGCCGGCCGCACGTCCGACGTGCTCTCCTCCGCCATGGTGCGGACCCGCACGACCGGCTCGCCCCCGACGCCGAAGAGCAGGTCCCTGCCCAGGGCCGTTCGCGTCAACCGCTGCGCGACCAGCGTTCCTTCCGCCGCCGCACTCGCCGCGGACGCGGTCGGAGCGAGCCGCCCCAGGCAAAAGAACGCGACCACCCGGGGGTTGTCCGCTCCCGACACCGGCCGCGGCGGGTCGAACGGAGTCCAGAGGACGACTTCCCGATCCGGGAAGAAGAATCCGGGCGGCGAAACACCGACGACGGTGTGGAACCGGCCGTCGAGAAGGATGCCGGAGCCGACGACGTCGTCCTTTCCGCCGAGAACGTCCCGCCAGAACGAATCGCTGACGACGGCGACGGCGCCTGGAGCATCTCCTGCTTCCACGTCGTCCGGCCTGAAGAACCGGCCGCGCGCCGGAACGCTTCCCAGCATCGACAAGAGACCGGGGGTCACCGCCACGCCTCGCACGCGCAGCGTTTCACCCGGCAGCGTCAAGGCATGCTCACGGAATTCGTACCCCGCCAGACCTTCGAGCGCGGCCGGTCCTTCGTCCTTCCACGCATGGAACGTCAGATTGCTGACGACCGCGTTCCGTGTCGCCGCGACCGCCCCCGGACGCTCTTCCGACATGCGGACGATCCTGTCGGGCTCCCGGTACGGCAGCGGCCGGATCAGCACCTCGTGGAGCAAGGAGTACAGCGCCGTCGACACGCCGATGCCGATTCCGAGGATGACCACGCACAGGGCGGTGACGCCCTTCGCCCGGCTCGTCAGGCGAAACGCGAACCTGACGTCCTGCGCCGCGTCGCTCCACCATCCCGACCCGGACCGGTCGAACATGCCGCGAAGATTCCTCGGAATCTCAAGGAGACCCCGGCGCCACGCGAGTCTCCGTAGCGTACCACGCCCTCGCACGGCGCGCGGCAAGGCAGCGGGGCGGACGTCACGCGGCGTCCCGGTCGCGGCGGCCGGTCGACAGCCCGTGGCGAAACCCCGCGTCGTTCAATCCTCGCCGACCGACGGAGCCGGGACCGCGGGCCGCGTCGCCTTGCCGCCGTGCACCGTCGGCTCGCCGCACCACTGGGTGCGCAGCACCGCGAGCGGCTCGAGGATCGACGCCGGCAGGCCGAGGAGCTCGACGAGCACCGCGGCGTCGAGCGCCTGCCGGGTCCGGTCGCGGTACGCCTCGTTCGCCGGCAGGAAGGGGCGCTCCCGGAACCGGCCGAGCAGGTCGCGGGCGCGCGCGTGCTGCGCGTCGGTGAGCGGGCGCGGGTCGAGCACCGGCAGATCGGGCAGCCGGCTGACCGTCAGGCAGGCGCGCCCCGCCTGCTGCACCGAGCCCTGCCACCAGAAGAGCATCAGGCCGGGCGTGGTGTTGGCCCACAGCACCGTGACCGTCTCGTGCCGCCGCTCGGTCAGCAGGAAGTTGGGCCAAGCCCGGCCGCCGAGCGTGGACGTCGGCGTCAGGCACGCGGCGAGGCTCTGCGAGTTGAGGCGGAAGTCGCGGTTGAAGTGCAGGCGCGTCGCGGTGCCCCACGCGTCGGCGGCCCGTTCCGCCGCGCGGGCGCGGACCACGCCCTCCCGGTCCGGCTGGACGATCAGGCGGCGTTCGCGGTCCGCGTCGTGTCCCCACAGGACGGGGAAGGTGGGCGCGGCGGTCCGGATGGACACGACGTCGAACGGGCCGCGGAACGTGTCCTGCGCTTCGTCCGTGACGTTCTTCCCCCAGCTTCGGGCGCGCCGCTCGACGCCGTTGATGTCGCGGTCGATCAGACCGCGCGTGCCGAGCGCGCCCAGGGGCGTCACCGGCAGCCGGTGCGTGTCGTTCGTGCGCGGGAGCGTCAGCGCGCCGGCGCGCAACGCCCGGACGGCGTCGACCACCTCCGGGTGCGCCACCGACGCGCAGCCGCCGTCGTCCCACGTGCCCACCACGCGGGTCCCGCAGAGATCGTCGCCGAGCAGGATCCGGCTCCGTCCCCGCCGCGCGGCGTCCCGGATCGCCGCGGCCAGCCCGGCCGCCTCGGTGGCCGACGCCGGGCGCCTGCGCAACGCCACGAACGTCACCGGCGCCTCCGGCACGGACGCGGATCCCCCGCCGGGCGCCGCCGATTCGTCCGCGACCGCCGCCAGCGGCTCTCCAGCGACGTCAGCGCGCGGGTGAGCGCCGCCGGACGCCGGCGATTCGTCCGCGGACGCCGCCGGGGAACGCGCCGGCGCCTCCGGCACGGACGCGGACTCCCCGCCGGCGTCCTTCCGGCGGCGGGCGATCACCAGCTCGGTGCCGGCTGGATCGTCGACGTCCGGTGCGCGCCCGCCGGCTTCCTTCCGGCGGCGGGCGATCACCAGCACCTCGCCCATCCCGGTGTCCGCCGAGAACGACTTCCGGTCGTCGCGGCCGGCCGACGCGAGGCTGATCACCGTCGTCTCTTCGTACCGTGACCGCAGCAGATCGCGGCTCGCCGCCCACGCGTTCCCCTGCAGCAGGCTGAGCGGCATCACCAGCGCCAGCACGCCGCCCGGCCTGACCTTGGCTTCGGCCAGGTCGAGGAAGTTCGACGCGAGGCCGGCGTTGCCGTGGCCGGCCGGGCGCTCGACGTCCTCGCGGATCGTCTTCAGCAGGCGCGACATGGCGGCCTGCTCCGCTTCGTCGTTCCCCAGGCCGGCGAACGACGGAACCGGCACGTCGGCCGCCTCGTGGTTGGTCGGGCGCGTGAACGGCGGGTTCATGATCACCAGGTCCATCGACCGGTGCGCCAGCAGGAACGTGTCGCTCCAGCCTTCGCCCTGCCGGTCGACGCCGGTCGCGCCGGCCGTGCCGTGGTGCACCTCGATGCCGGTCCGCTCGAACAGCCCGGTGCCGTGCTGCGCGCGGATCAGGTCGAGCGCGCCCAGCCTGAATTCCTCGGGGGCGCCGTCCGGGCCGTCCTGCCGGCCGTACGGCAGCAGGTGCACCTGCGTCCGCTCGAACGGGGTCGTCGGGTGGGCGCTCGACAGCATCGAGGTGGTCAGATGCGTCGCCGCCGGCATGATGTCGGCCGCGAAGATCGCCCGCTCCAGCATCCCGCGGTGGATCGCCGCGTCGTCGCCCCCCGCGCGCCGGTGCCGCGCCAGCAGGGCGTGGCAGGCGGCGGTGATCAGCGTGCCGGTGCCGCAGGCGAAGTCGCACGCCCGCAGTCCGGTCAGCGCGCCGGGGTCCCGCCAGTCGGCGTCGAGCAGCCCGACCGCCAGCTCCGCCAGCAGCGCCGCCGACTCGGGCCGCGTGTAGAACGTCGCCAGGAACTTGCGGTCGCTGATCAGCCGCTGAAAGGTTCGTCCATACAGATCGTGCGACCGCGTGACGCCGTGGGCGTCCAGCTCGCTCGACACGCCGGCGAGCCGGGCCAGCAGGCCCGCCGCCGTCCCGTCCGGGATCGGCGCCAGCACTTCCCGGGCCACGTGGAAGATCGGCCAGTAGTTGATGCGGAGGATCCGTTCCCACGCCCGCGCCGGGACCTGCCGCACCAGGGCCGGGTTGATCGGCCAGTAGTTGATGCGGAGGATCCGTTCCCACTCCCGCAGCACCGGCGCCTTCGGCAGGACACCGCCCCGGCGCAGGTCGTCGAGCGTCCGCACGTCGTGGACGCCGGCCAGCATCGTCTGGAAGGTGAGCGCGTTGGCGACGATCGCCATCGCCATCCGCGACGTCTGCTCGCCGTCCTCCTGGCGCAGCGTCGCGGCGATGCGTTCGTTGACGGCGGGACGGTCCGCGGCCGCCTCCCGCAACCGGACCGCGGCCTCGGCGATGCCGGTCTCCAGCACGTCCAGGCTGCGCGCGACGGCCCGCTCCGAGATCGACGCGCTCTCGATCACGGCGGCGAGGTCGTCCACTCCGCCCGCGATCCAGCCGGCGGCCGGCCAGCGCACGGGGCCGGCGGCGCCGGCGGCGGAAAAGAGGCAGTACTCGTACCGCGCCCGCGCGGTCCGCTCGTCGAGCGCCGCCTGCGGCGCATGCCGCAACGCCGCCGGCACCCGCAGCGCGAAGCACTGCTCGATGGCGTCGCCCGAGTCCGCCAGCTCGCGCCCCAGCCGCGCGAGCGCGTCCTGCTCCACCGTGCGGGCCGGCGCGTACTCGCTCTCGACCACCACCGGCGCGCCCCGCGGGTTGCGCACGATCAGATCGGGCAGGCCGCCGCCCTTGACCGCGCGGTGCTGCTCGGCGGTCAGGTCCCGCCGCCAGCGGGGATGCTTCGTCCGCAGCACGCGGGCGAGCGCCTCGTTGAAGGACCGCTCGCTGTTGATCGCCATGCCTCGGTGGAACCCGGTGAACCGTCCGGGGGAGCACCCGCCCTCGGCATGCGCCCGGTTCCGCGTTCCAGTCTACTTTGCCCGCTGGTCTTCCCCGCCGCCGGCGCGCGGCGAAGGCGCCGACCGTGCTATCGTGACGCGCGTAGCAGCAGGTGAACCAGGAAGTGCGCTGGAGGCCCGCGGTGAAGGCGCCGAACCGTGCTTCGGCATGCGCCCGGTTCCGCGTTCCAGTTTAACTTTGCCCGCTGGTCTTCCCCGCCGCCGGCGCGCGGCAGCAGTGGAAGGCGCCGAACCGTGCTTCGGCATGCGCCCGGTTCCGCCAACCTCTGCGAAGTGGCCCGGCCGCGCTCGAGGAAATGGATCTGGCCGACTACGCCGCGCTGCAGTCGGCGTACCGGCGGTTCACGGCCGTCTCCGCGGAACACGCGCGGCAGGCGATCCTGCCGCTGGCGGCGCAGACCGGGTGGGCGCTGGGGGACATCGAGGACTTCAGCGTCGAAGAGCTGACCAGGTGGCTTGAATCGCTGCGCAGAGTGCAGCCACGACAAGCATGACGAAGCAGGTCGCCAACCCGACCGGCAGCAGCAGGACGGCGTACGCCAGCCCCGCGAGCAGGACATACGCCACGAGGCCGGTGCTGAGCGACGGCCCGTGTATCGCCGTCATCACCGCGAGGGCGACGGCGGCGACGGCGGGCGTGATCAGTACCACCGGTTCGCCCCAGTCCAGAACGCGGTCGAAGAGCGTTTTCGGCTCCGGCTCCGGCGATCCCGTATAGCAGCAACACGTATAGCAGCAGCAACACATGGCGTTCGACTCGTCCCGGATGTGGTCCGCGTTGACGCCGATTGACGAGCAACACGTATAGCAGCAGCAGCACATGGCGTTCGATTCCTCCGTCGGCCTGGGCGTCGTCGTCGGCGCCGCCGTGGGATCGTCCTTCGGCGGCGCGTCGCGACGGTCGACGAACGCCTGAACCGCACCCGGCAGCGCCTCGGCCAGTTGCGGCCCACGGCGCGCGCGATCGGCACCGTCGTCCAGTATACGCGCGAGCTCGACGCGCTGCGCAGGAAGCAGATCACCGCCGCCGGCGCCGGGCAGGACCTCGGCGCACAGATCCGCGGCGTCGAAGAGAAGCTGCGCAGGGCCACGGCCGCGGCCAGGGACCACGGCGTCGAGATCGGCGACGCCGTGGCGCAGCACCGGCGGCTGGCCGACGAGGTCCGCCGCACCGAGGGGCAGCTCGAGCGCTTCGAGCGCCGCGCGGCCCGGCAAGCGGAGCGCCAGCGCCTCCTGGTGGCGGGCGCGCAGGTCTACGGCGCCGTCCGCACCGCCTGGGCGCCGGTCTCCGCGTTCCAGTTTAACTTTGCCCGCTGGTCTTCCCCGCCGCCGGCGCGCGGCAGCAGTTGAAGGCGCCGAACCGTGCTTCGGCATGCGCCCTTCGTGAACCCGCGCTCGATGGCGGCGGCGCCGGCGTTGAAAGGCGCCGAACCGTGCTTCGGCATGCGCCCGGTTCCGCGTCCCAGTTTACTTTGCCCGCTGGTTCTTACCCGCCGCCGGCGCGCGGCAGCAGTGGAGGCGCCGAACCGTGCTATCGTGACGGGCAGCATGTTCGACACCCTCGCCATCGCCCGCGCGCTGACCGCGGCCGACTTCACCCCCGCCCAGGCCGAAGCCCTCACCGACGCGGTGCGCCAGGCCGCCGAGCACGACGCCGCCGGCGTCGACGTCGGGACGCTGGCGACGAAGGACGACGTCGCCGCCCTCGAGCGCACGATGAAGGCGGACCTCTGCGCCGAGATCGCCGCACTCGAACCCCGGCTCGTCAAGTGGATCGTCGGAACCGGCGTCGCCGGCGCGGGGCTGGTGGTCGCGGCGTTGCGCCTGCTCGGATAGCCCGCGGCCTGAAGATCGGCGCTGGTGCGGGCGTGTTGCGTCATGCGGGAACATTACCGCGCCCGCGGGATCGGTTTGGTCCCAAAGCTCCGTGGTATATTGGGGCGTTCCCGGACCGTTGAACCAGGAAACTGAGCTGACCATGGCCTGGAGGGCTCTACAGGGGCCCATAACACGGACGGGTGGTCTGGGGGCGCCACTGGCGGCCGGGAACATTTTCCTCAGCGTTGCCTCCCGCGTTGGTAGTACGCGAGCACCTCGAGGGCGCCGTCGCGTCGCCATCGCGGGGCTGGTGGTCGCGGCGTTGCGCCTGTTCGGGTAGCCCGCGGCCTGACAAGATGGCTGCGAAGGCCGTGACCTGACCAGACAGCCGCGCCGGGCCGCGGGCCTCGTTCGCGAAGCCGCTACGGGTCGGGGCTGGTCTCCGGCGTCTCACCCTCCGCCACGGCGCGCTCGGCCTGCACCTCGCCGATGATCTTCTCCAGCCGGGGGTCGAGGACGGCCTTGAGCCTGGGAAGGTGCTCGATCGCCCACGATTGCAGCTCCTCGGCGCGTTCCGGCAAATCGTCGAGGGAGCCGTCCGTCGATATGCCCAGCCAAGCCCAGGCCTTCTTTCCACACCTTTCCCAGAACCACTCCGCCTCGATCTCCTCCTGGATTTTCTGGTCTTCGTGCAGCGCGTCGAATATGCGGTTGGTGAACTCCCCGCTACCGGCGTTGATCCAGACGTACGCCCGGAGACGATCGGTCAGGTGGATTGCGTAACTCGTGTACGCGCGCCCCGACGGGAACTGACGCGGCATCCTCTCGTACTTGAACACCTTCCCGGCGAAGTACTGTTTCAGTTTCTCGCTCACGGGAACGTAGAACTGCAACTTCTTCTTCATGTCGGGCAACGAGGCCGCCGCCGTCCCCTGCATCTGTTTCGACCAGCCGTTGGGAACCGCCACCGGACGAAACACGGGGGCGCGAGGCGACTCGCCTATCCGGATTGCGCTCACCTCCACGCCGTAGAACGCGATCTCCTCCGGCGTCCAGCGGTTGAGCCAGTCGACGGCCGCGCGGTGCTCTTCCTGGAAAAAAGGCGTCACCCAGATCACGGTGCGCGCATCGTGCCCCGCCGCGTACGTCAGGATCTGGCCGAGGTGGGAGTGGTCGGTCCACGCCAACTGATTCTCTATGACGACCTTTTCTCCCGTGATCCGCTCCCGCGCGAGAATGTCGAGGAAGAACTTGCCGACGCCCGCTTCCTGCTGGACGAGATCGAGCTCCATCCCCAGCGCGTCGCCCAGCAGGTCCAGATGGCCGGCCAGCCAGGGCGTGAAGTCGCGGGCTTCGTTCCGCCAGATCTCTTTCACGTCCACGCGCTCGACCTTTCCCAACTCCGGCATCCGCCGGCCCGGCTTGTTGACTTCCGTCACGCCTTACTCCTCCCACTTGCCTGTCGCCGCGCCGGACGACGAAGTCCCGCCGGTCGCGGTAGAGCGGCGCGCGGTTGAGCACGTAGTCTCGCGGCAGGTGACCGCCTCGCGCCACGGCGCGTCGGCAATCAGTTCCATCCTCTCCATGCGTGCCTTGTGTCTTCGTCGTCCCGCGCGAATTGCTTCAGGGTATCACAGGGTCAGACTACCGAGGAACCAGCCGGCGGACGACCCCGTCGTGCTTGTTGAGCAGGAAGATCCGGCCGCCGGGTCCGGCGTCGATGCGCAGGTCGGCGCGGGTGGCCGGCGTCCGCCCCTGGCGGGCGTTCTTCTCGCGGATCAGGCGCAGCAGCGTCTTCGTCTCGCCCCGGTCGTCGAACAGGACGCGGCGCATCGCGTCCTGGCCGCCGGCGGGCAGGTCGTCGGCGGAAAAGGCGAAGACCTCGCCGCTGGGACCGTCCCCGAACAGCACCCGGCCGGCGAGCCGCGGGACGGCGTCGCCCCGGTAGACCACCAGACCGGTGGCCATGGAGCTGGGCTGGAAGAGCGGATCGCGCTGGCCGTACTCCACCACCGGATACGTCAGGCCGGCTTCGCCGCGCGGGTCGGCCAGGCTGACGGCGCGGCGGCCGAGGAACCGGAAGCTCCCCTCCCAGAGGTTCCAGCCGAGGTTGCCGCCGCGCGGAACGAGGCTGATCTCTTCGACGATGTTCTGGCCGATGTCGGCGACGAACAGGTTGCCGTTCCGCTCGTCCCAGGCGAACCGCTGCGGATTCCGGACCCCGTAGGCGTAGATCTCGCCGAGCGTGCCGGCGGCGCCGTCGCCCGCGAACGGATTGTCGGCGGGGATGCCGTACCGCCCGTTGGCGCTGTTCGAGCCGAGCGGATCGATGCGCAGGATCTTGCCCAGGATCGAGCCGAGGTCCTGGGCGAGGCCGAGCGGGTCGCCGCCGCTGCCGCCATCCGCCGATCCGACGTAGAGGAGGCCGAAGTCGGGGTCGCCGGGCGCCGCGAGCGGATTGAAGCCGAGCTGCCCGCCGTTGTGGTTGCGGAACGGCTGCTCCACGCGCAGCAGTTCGCGCGGCGGGCCGCCGTCGTAGACCGCGGCGGCCGGGTCCGCGGCGGTCCACTCCAGCAGGACCGTGTCGTGCGCGTCGGCGCCGCCGCCCGGCACGAAGTCCGCCGGCGGCGCCGTGTCGCTCGTGTCGGTCCAGGTGTAGAGCTTGCCGAAGCCCGGCGCGCCGGGCGCGCCGAACCGCGGGTGGAGCGCGAAGCTCTGAAACCCGCGCTCGCGGCGGGACGCCTCCACGTGGAGTCCCCAGCGCGGATCGGTGAGGTCGAGATACCGCGTCACCGTCCCGCCGTCGTAGCTGACGGCGTAGACCAGACCGCGCATGTCGTTGACGAACAGCCGCCGCGTGCCCGGCTCGTCGACCAGCCGCATCATCCGCGGCGGCGCGCCGTCGACGAACGGCAGCGCCGCGAACTCGACGACGCCGACCGTGACGACCCCGTCGGCCGCCGGAATGGGGTCCGGGAACGGGTCGTCGGTGGTCTGGCCTGCGGCCGCCGCGGCCGCCGTCACCGCTGCCGCCGCGCCGAGAGACACCCACGCGCGGCGAACCGCGGACGACCATCGCCGCCGCAACCCCGCCGCCGAACGCCCCGCGCGGTTCCTCGACTGGCCGTCGGGACGGGACGACCAGAGTGCCGCCGAGCGCCCGCCGCGCGACCGCCCCGCACGGAGGGGCGGGCAGCGGCTTCCGCTCGGCGCACGCTGGCGCACGCCGCCGCCGGGAACGCACTCCACAACGCCGGAAACGCGCTCCATGGGTAAATCCCCGCTCGGAATCAATCGCCGGCTACCGCCCCTCGTAGACGTACTGCACGGTGGTCCGCAGGCTCCGCTCCGGCGCCGCGAAGCCGCTGTACTCGTCGGGCACGCGGTAGGCGGCGACCACCTCGTCCACCGACCGGCCGGCGGCCTTCCCGTTCCGCGCCTTGCTCGCCACGTCGTTGTAGAACCCGCTGAAGTCGACGAACTCGGCCCAGGCGACCGGCGTCGGGTTGTGGCCCGGAATCACCGTGTCGACGTCCGGGATGCCGGCGACCGCCTTCCGCAGCGTCGCGCCGAACTCGGTGGCGCTGCCGTTGCCGTTGGCGACGTCGATGAACGGCAGGCCCTTGCGCTGGAACATGTCGCCGGTGTGCAGGGTGCGCGCCGCCTTGAAGACGACGAAGGTGTCGCCGTCGGTGTGCCCGCGGCCGAAGTGGTAGAGGTCGATCTGATCCGGCCCGGCGAACAGCGACATCCGGTCGGAGTACGTGGTCCGCGGCAGGTACTTCGCGTTCGCGCCCTTGAACGCGTCGCAGTTGGTCACCGGCTCGCAGGTCTCCCGCGCCATCTGCGCGCGGGTGTTCTCGTGCACCACGAACTCGACCGTGTCCGGCAGCTCCGTGTTGCCGCCGCTGTGGTCGAAGTGGGTGTGCGTGTTGATGACGGTGGTGATCGGCTTGTCGGTGAGCTCTGCCACGTGGGCGATGATGTCCTGCCCGTAGCCGTTGATCTTCGTGTCCACGAGCGCCACGCCGTCCGCCATGACGAAGATCGCCGTGTTGCCGCCGCCGCCCATCCCCTGCACGGTCGAGGCGTTGGCCAGCATGTACAGGTTGTCGGCGACGGGCTGGACCTCCAGGTCCACGCGATCCTGCTGCTGCGCCTCGTAGGTCGCGGCCGTCGCCAGGACGCCGGCCAGCGTCAGGATTCCCAGGCACGCGCTGCGTCTCATCTCCACCTCCCCGCCGCCGGATGCGGCGCACGGCGCAACTATACCGGCGCGGCCGGGAACGGGCCAGCGGCCGGCTTCAACTCCCGCGCGCGTGTCCACCCGGACCGGTGAAAGCGTGCGGCGGAGCGGCGGCCTCCGTACCCGCGCGCGTCGCGCCCGGCGCCATCGGGACGAGAAACCGGCCGGCCGGCGCTTCCATACCCGCGCGTGTCGCGCCTCTCGCGGGGGTAGAATCGCATCGCCGGCTGCGCCCGCGCCACGCCGCGCTCCACGGGAGAGCTTCCAGCATGCGCCGAGAGCGACTGACGACGACACGCCTGCGACGGTTCCTTCTTCTCCTGCCGCTGGTCCTGTCCGCGGCGCCGCTCGCCGCCCAGGACCCGGAACGGTTCGACCTGCTCATCCGCGGCGGACGGGTGGTCGACGGCACGGGGAATCCGTGGCTGCGCGCCGACGTCGCGGTGCGCGGCGACCGCATCGCGCGCATCGGCCACCTGCCGGACGCGGACGCGGACCGCATCCTCGACGCCGGGGGGCTGGTGGTGGCGCCCGGGTTCGTCGATCCGCACACGCACGCGGTGCGCGGCATCTTCGACGTGCCGACGGCGGACAACTACCTGCTGCAGGGCGTCACGACGCTGACCGAGGGGAACGACGGCAGCTCGCCCTGGCCGATCGGCGAGCACCTGGCGCGCATCGCGGACGCCGGCGTCAGTCCGAACTGGGCGGTCTTCGCCGGCCAGGGGACGATCCGCCGCACGGTCATGGGCAGCGACGACCGCGAACCGACGCGGGACGAGCTGGACCGCATGCGGGCGCTCGTCGCCGAGGCGATGGAAGAAGGCGCCTTCGGGCTGTCCACCGGCCTGTTCTACGTCCCCGGCAGCTTCACCGCGGCCGAGGAGGTCATCGCGCTCTCCGCGGTGGCGGCGGGCTACGGCGGCATCTACATCTCGCACATGCGCGACGAGGCGCTCGGACTGCTCGACTCGGTGCGCGAGACGATACGGATCGGCGCGGAGGCCGGCATCCCGGTGCAGATCACCCACCACAAGGCGCTCGGCCGCGGCGCGTGGGGCCGCAGCGCCGACAGCCTCGCCCTGGTGGACGCGGCGCGGGCGCGCGGGATCGACGTCACCATCGATCAGTATCCGTACACCGCCTCGCAGACCTCGATCACCGCCGTGGTCCCGCAGTGGGCGCAGGCGGGCGGGACGCAGGCGCTGATCGCGCGGCTGCGGGACCCGGAGACCCGCCGGCGCATCCGGGAGGAGATCGTCCACCGCATCGAGCACGACCGCGGCGGCGGCGACCCGGCGAACGTCGTCATCGGCCTGTGCGCGTGGGACCGGTCGCTGGAGGGGAAGAGCCTTGCCGCCATCCTCGCCGGGCGCGGCGTCGAGGCGACGTTGGCGCACGCCGCCGACCTGGTCATGGAGATCGTCGAGAACGGCGGCGCGCGGGCGATCTACCACGCGATGGACGAGGGGGACGTCGAGCGCATCATGCGGCACCCGGCCACCGCCGTCGGTTCGGACGGCGGCGTGTCGGTCTTCGGCGCCGGCGTGCCGCACCCGCGCGAGTACGGGACGTTCGCCCGGGTCCTGGGCCGCTACGTGCGGGAGCGCGGCGTGCTGACGCTGGAGGAGGCGGTCCGCAAGATGAGCGGGGCCACCGCCGCGCGGCTCGGCCTGCAGGACCGCGGCCTGCTGCGGGAGGGGTTCTTCGCCGACGTCGCCGTCTTCGACCCCGGCCGCATCATCGACCGCGCGACCTTCGAGGATCCGCATCGGTACGCCGACGGCGTCGAGTACGTGCTGGTCAACGGCGTCCTCGTCGTGGACGGCGGCGCACACACCGGCGCGCGGCCGGGCCGGGTGCTCCACGGACCCGGACGGCGCTGACACGCCAAGGGCGCCGGCCGCGCCGCGCCGGTCGGGAGCGCCGGCGGGCCGGGTGCTCCACGGGCCCGGACGGCGCTGACACGGCCGGGGACGGCTCCGATCCCGCCGCCCTCGCCTCCGCCCGCGGCAGTTACGGCCCGGCCGGTGGTTCACGCGCCGGCCGCCGCCGCACCCGGACCGATCCGGAACGTCACCCGGACGAAACGATTGCGCTCGTCGCTGACGAGCACCGGATCCGTTCCGTTGAAACGCATCATGGCGTGGCGCATCGTCAACCAGCCCCGCCCGCGGCGCTCCATCAGTCCGCGGACGACCATGGCGTTCGCCATCATCTCGTTGCGCGAGCGCGGGGCGCCTCCCTTCCGCGCCTGCTCGACCGTCATGTGGTTCGGCAACGCACCCGGACTCGTGACCACGATGCGGTCGTCGAACACCTCCAGCAGGATCTGGGATCCGACGACGGCGTAGTCCCGGTGGATGACCGCGTTGACCAGCGCCTCGCGCAGGACGTGCTCCGGCAGCGGCGGCACGTCCCGGCGATAGAGTCCCTGGTAGATCTCCCGTCTGCCCAGGCTGCGGAACCATCCCATCGCGCGGTTCACCTGATCTTCCAGGCGTCCCTTCGCCTCGCCGGCGCTCAGCACGTCGGCCGCCTGGTCGACGCCGCCGTACGCGGCGCATTGCACGAACAGGCTCAGCGTGGGGGAATATGCCTGCGGATCCCGTCCAAACACCATCAATCCGTACAACGTGGGGCGCAGCACGCCGCCCAATTCGTCGACGATGCTGGCGTTCCGCAGGTCGTCCTCGCGCGCCGGCTGCGGCGCCTGCTCGGTGTCGAGCCCCTGCGAGCGCATGAAGGACCGGACGGCGGCGAAGTCGATGTCCTCGATGGAGGCCGACGGGACGACCTGCTTTTCCGTAAGGACGAACCCGAACGCGTTCAGCAGCTCTTGAAGCTCCGATGGAGACGGCGCCACCGTCGATCGGCTGCGCCGAATCCAGAACCGGCCGTCCGACGCGAACGGTTCGTAGCCGCGCTGGTGGCGATGCACGTCGACCCAGTGCACCCACCCGCCGCCGGTCTCGCATCGCCCGCACTGCGCGGTGATCGGCTTGCCGCAGCCGGTGTGCAGCAGGTTCGCCAACCGTTCCTGGACGGCATCGGGGCTTCCGGCGGCGCCGACAATCGTTCCGGCGTCGTCGACGCCGATCACCAACAACCCGCCGTCGCCGTTCGCGAACGCGCACAGCGTCCTGGCAATGGCGCGCAAGTCCCCGACACCGCGCTTGAATTCGGTGCGTGCGTCTTCCCCTGCATCAATCCGCCGCTGCACGCCAGGCCATTCCATCGCCATCCGTACCAATCCCGATCGCCCGGCGTGCTACCCTGCCTCCATGAGCAACGACGCGAAGTGGATCATCGGGACGGTCGTCGTCCTCGCCGGCCTGCTGTCGGCGCAGATCAACAGCGGGCTCGCCGGCCTGAACCGGCGCATCGACGACGTCAGCCAGCGCATCGACGACGTCATCCGCCACTTCGACCAGCGCTTCGACGACATCAACCAGCGCTTCGACGACGTCAACCGGCGCTTCGACGACGTCAACCGGCGCTTCGACGACCTGAGCGGCCGCATGGATCGCATCGAGGCGCGCATGGACAGCCTGGACGAACGCCTGCGCGCCGTCGAAGTCGCCTTCGGGAAGATCGACCAGCGGCTGCTGACCCTCGAACGCGTCATCCTGCCGGGGCCGGAACCGCCGGAGTAGCAGTCACGTCAGTCCTGCTCCCGCGGCCGTTCGAGCCGCCACCGTCGGCGCGTGCGCGTCCGGCTCCACTTCGCGGAAGTCACGTCAGTCCTGCTCCCGCGGCCGTTCGAGCCGCCCCCCGGCAGCCGCGTTTCAGTTTGGACGCCCCCGAGTCACGTCAATCCTGCTCCCGCGGCCGTTCGAGCCGCGGGTAGTCGACGCCGAGCTGCTCCAGGTACGTGTCGTAGCGGGCCGGATCGTAGTGCAGTTCCTCGAGCCGCGGCCGGAAGCGCTCCATGACGCCGCGGTTCAGCCAGATCGCCGGCTCGTCCTCCGGGCGCAGGAAGGTCCTGTACTGCCGGTCCCGGGTCTGCACGTTCTCGAAGTACTCGCGGGCCCGTTCCACGAGCGCAGGCTGCAGCAGGAAGTCGAGCAGGGTCAGAGCCTGCACCTTGGCGCCGGCCGCCGCCCCCTTGTGGGCGATGGGCGTGGCCATGGCGATCCCCTTGTTCCAGTTGTGGCCCGCGCCGCCGGCGATGTTGGACGGAAACCGCAGCGTGGCGGTCGGCGCCACCCACGAGACGTCGCCGATGTCGTCGGATCCGCCGCCGCGCCGCTCGTCGTCCGGAATGCGCTCGGCGCCGGCGAGGGTCTCCGGCGCCTCGGTCGGCAGGCCCCGCTCCTCGACCCCGAGCATCTTCTGGACGGCGCGCGCGAACCGCTGGTCGTCCTCCGACCAGTCGGGCATCCCGACCCGCCGGATGTTGGCGAACATCGTCTCGGCGATCACCCGGTTCATGTGCTGCGGCCAGGCCGCGCCGAGGACGCGCGACGTGACCGTGGTGCCGGTCATCTTCGCCGCGCCCTCGGCCATCGCGTCCCCGATCCGCCACATCCGCAGGATGTTGTCGTAGTCGCTCTCGCGGAAGAAGTACCAGACGCTGGCGGTCGGCGGCACCACGTTCGGCTGGTCTCCGCCGTCGGTGATGACGTAGTGCGAGCGCTGCTGTATGCGCAGGTGCTCGCGCCGGAAGTTCCAGCCGACGTTCATCAGCTCGACCGCGTCGAGGGCGCTGCGGCCGCTCCACGGGTCGGAGGCGCCGTGCGCCGACTCCCCTTCGAAGGTGTACTCCACCGACACCATCCCGTTGCCCCGGCTGTCGCCCCAGGCGGTGGTCAGCCCGCTGCTGACGTGGCTGTAGAGGACGAGGTCGACGTCGTCGAAGACGCCGGCCCGGACGAAGTGCGCCTTGCCGCCGAGCTGCTCCTCGGCGATGCCGGGCCAGATCACGAGCGTGCCCGCGAGCGCTTCGCGCTCCATGATCGCCTTTACCGCCAGCGCCGCCGCGATGTTCACCGCCTGCCCGGCGTTGTGCCCCTCGCCGTGCCCCGGCGCTCCCTCGATCTGCGGCTGGCGGTACGCCACGCCGGGCGTCTGCGACGACTTCGGGATGCCGTCGACGTCGCTGCCGAGCGCGATCACCGGCCGCCCGGAACCCCACCGGGCCAGCCACCCGCTGGGGATGCCCGCCGTCCCGAGCTCGATCTCGAAGCCCTCCCGTTCGAGGATCTCCGTGAGGTAGCGCTGGGTCTCGAACTCCTGGAAGCCGAGCTCGCCGAAGCTGAACTGGCTGTCGACCATCCGCTGGATGAAGACGCGGCGGCCGTCGACGGCGGCGAGCGCCTCGGCCTTGAGGCGCTCCAGCCGGCCGTCGGCCGCTTCCTGCGCCGCGGCGGCGGGACCCGGTTGCCCCGCGGAGACGCCGGCTCCGGCTAGGGTGGAGACGACGATCACGACGGCGGCGGCGACGATCGAACGCGAGAGCGGATAACGCACGATGGTCCTCCTCGATGCGCGTGCCGGCCGAAGAGCTCCTCGGCCGGGAGTCGGAAAACCGCTACCGGCGGCCGCGCCGAGCGTCCCGCCGCGCCCGCGGGACGAGAACGGCGCGGCGGCTACAGCGCCCTGCCCCCCCTGCCCCGCGCGCCGTCGCCAGCGGAATTGGGGACAAGAAGGGCGCGGCGGCGCCGCGGCGGCTACGGCAGCGCGAAGACGAACAGGTTGTTGCCGCGGCTCGGCCGCAGCTCCGGGGTCAGGCGCATGTTGTCCTGCGAGCTGAGCGACGAGCCGGTGCTCGCGACGACGTACTGCACGCCGTCCACCGCGTAGGTGATGGGGAAGCCGGTGACCATCGAGCCGAGGTTGATCTCCCACAGCACGTCGCCGGTCTCCTGGTCGAGGGCGCGGAAGCGGCCGTTGCCGTCGCCGCCGAACACCAGGCCCCCGCCGGTGGCGACGAGCGAGGTGGTGCCGGCGCGCTGCTCGTGGACCCACACGATCTCGCCGGTCTCGACCGAGATCGCCTGCACCGTCCCCACCTGCTCGGTGCCGGGCGCGATCTGGTCGCGCTTGGCGATGGCGTAGAGCCGGCCGCCGCGGGCGCGGCTCGCCAGCATGCGGGCGCAGGTGTTCCGCAGCGGGAAGTACATCAGTCCGGTCAGCGGACTGTAGGCGCCCGCCTCCCAGTCCTTGCCGCCGGTCACGTAGGCGGGGCAGATCAGGTTCTCCTGCCCTTCGCGGGTGAACACCAGTTCCGCGTTCTCGGTCACCGCCCCGGTCGCGCCGTCAATGCCGCTCACCACGTTCTGCGCCACCGTGGTCGACGCCCAGAGGAACTCCCCCGTCTCGCGGTCGAGCGTGTAGACGATGCCGGTCTTGCCGGGGATCCCGGTCACCACCCGCCGCCGCTCGCCCGGATGCAGGCGCGGGTTGATCCAGGCGACGTGGTCGGGATCCGGACGCACCGCGGTGTCGATCAGCAGGCGCTCGAACGGGTGATCGAGGTCCCAGTGATCGTTCAGGTGCTGGTAGTGCCAGACGATCTCGCCCGTGTCCGCGTCGAGGGCCAGCGTCGAGTTGTGGTACAGGTGCGTGTTCTCGATGCCCCCGAGGAAGAACTTCGGCGCCGGCGAGGTGACCGAGGTCCCGACGTAGACGAGGTTCAGCTCCGGGTCGAAGGCGGGCACCATCCAGGCGCCGACGTGGCCGCGCTCCTCGAACGGCACGCTCCCCCACGTCTCGTCCCCCGGCTCCCCCGGACCCGGAATCAGCCGCCGCCGCCACAGCTCCTCGCCGGTCCGCGCGTCGTGGGCGACGATCACGCAGGCGAGCGGCCCGCCGCGCGGGTCGCAGCTCCGCCCGGAGACGACCTTCCCGCCGGCGATGATCGGGCCGGACGTCTGGTTCGCCGGATGGACCCGGTAGTCGAGGATCCGCGTCTCCCAGACCAGCTCGCCGGTCGTCGCGTCGAGCGCGAACACGTAGTCGTCGCCGCTCGTGTCGATGATCAGGTTCTCGTAGATGGCGAGGTTCCGGTTGGTGTCGATCAGGCTGGCGATCATGTAGTCGCCGAGGTCGTCCGGCCGGTCGCGGCGGTACTCCCAGAGGAGGTCGCCGGTGACCGCGTCGAGAGCCTGGATGACGTCGCGGGGGTTCGGCATGTACAGGACGCCGTCGTGCGCGAGCGGCGTGCCCTGCTGCAGTCCGGGCGCCAGCGCCCGCGACCAGACCATGCGGATCGCGCCGACGTTCTCGCGCGTGATCTGGTCGAGCGGGCTGTAGCCCCAACTGTCGAGCGTCCGCCGCCACATCAGCCAGTCCTCGGGCGGCGGGTCCTGGAGCATCGCGTCGGTGACCGGCACGAACTCCTCCCCCGTCTGCGCGGCGGCCGGAACCGCCCCCGCCGCGGACAGGAACAACGCCGCCGCGAGCGCCGCCGCCGGCCGTGCCGATGCAATGCGTCTGCTCATCGTCGTCTCCCCGGAAGCGCGCCGCCCGCCGCGGCGCTACGCCGCCCGCCACCCCGCGGCGCGGCCTTCCCGTTCCGCCGCCACCGCCATGCCGCGTCCCGCGCGCGCCATGCCCCATCATAGCCAATCGGCGGCAGTGCGGCGGCGCGCGGCGCATCGGCCCGCCGGCGAATCCGGGCGTCCGCCGTGCGGAGGACGAGCCGTCCGGGGTCGCAGGCGCGCGCCGGCCGGCGCCGCATCGCGTCCGCGACGGCGCGGTTCAGCGCCCGGCGTCGCCGTAGCGCCGCCGCATCCGGTCGCGGATCCGGGCCGCCTGACCCGCGGCCCCGCGGTGAACCAGAGGTGCTCCGGCCGCGACAGAATGCCGTCGACGACCTGCCGGACCGCCTCCGCCGCCCCGCCGCGGCCGGTCCCGGCGGCATGCTCGACGATCTCCTGCGCCCGCGGGATCGGTCCGCGGCACGAAGCCGCCGACACGCCATGATGCTATAGTGGGCCGCGCCCGCCGGCGCACGGGACGGCCCGTGCCGGCCGTCTCGGGATGCCTTGAGGAAGGAGTCCGGGAATGAAGCTCGTCACCGCGATCATCAGGCCGCATGCAGTCGACGACGTGCGGGACACGTTGTCCCGTCTCGGCGTGGCGGGGCTGACCGCAACCGAGGTGAAGGGGTTCGGGCGCCAGAAGGGGCATACGGAGATGTACCGCGGGGCGGAGTACTCCATCGACTTCGTCCCGAAAGCGAAGCTCGAGGTGGTCGTTGACGACGAGCGGCTCGACGCGGTGGTCGAGGCCGTGAAGTCGGCGGCCCGCAGCGGCCAGATCGGCGACGGCAAGGTCTTCGTGAGCGACGTCGAGCAGGCGGTTCGCATCCGGACCGGCGAAACGGACTCCGAAGCGCTCTGACGCCGTTCCCGCCGCTCCGGCCTCCGTTCCGGCACGCGGCCGCACGGGCCGCGCCGTCCGAGTTTTCCGGCGCCCGAAGGAGCAGACCGATGCCCTGCCTGCCGAGAATCGCTGTCGCCGCCGCCGCACTCCGCCGGGCCTGGTCGCGGAACGCCGAGGCCCGCTCGCCGGGAATTGCCGCCGCCGCCGTGCTCCGCCGGGCCTGGTCGCGGAACACCGAGACCTGCCTGCCGAGAATCGCTGTCGCCGCCGTGCTCCGCCGGGCCTGGTCGCGGAACACCGAGACCTGCCTGCCGAGAATCGCTGTCGCCGCCGCCGCACTCCGCCGGGCTTGGCCGCGGAACGCCGAGACCCGCTCGCCGAGAATCGCTGTCGCCGCCGCCGCCTTCGTCGTGCTGGCCCCGCGCCTCGCGCACGCGCAGGACGGCGCGCTGGATTCGGGCGACACCGCGTGGATGCTCACGGCGAGCGTGCTCGTGCTGTTCATGACCATTCCCGGCCTGTCGCTGTTCTACGCGGGTCTGGTGCGCGCCCGGAACGTGCTTTCCGTGATGATGCAGTGCTTCGCGATCACCTGCATGGTCACGATCCTCTGGACCGTCTACGCCTACGGGCTGGCGTTCGGCGACGGCGGCGGCCTGAACGCCTTCGTCGGGGGCGGCAAGTTCTTCCTCTCGGGAGTCGGCGTCGAAACCGTCTCCGGATCGATCCCGGAGTCGGTGTTCCAGATGTTCCAGTTGACCTTCGCCATCATCACGCCGGCGCTGATCGTCGGCGCGTTCGCGGAGCGCATGAAGTTCTCCGCGATGATGGTCTTCATGGCCCTCTGGCTGACGGTGGTCTACGCGCCCGTCGCCCACTGGGTGTGGGGCGGCGGCTGGCTCGGCGACCTGGGCGTGCTGGACTTCGCCGGCGGCACCGTCGTCCACGTCAACGCCGGGGTCGCCGCCCTGGTGCTGTGCCTCGTCATCGGCCGGCGCCGGGGCCATCCGGGCACCCCGATGCCCCCGAACAGCCTGGTGCTGACCGTGGTGGGCGCCTCGATGCTCTGGGTCGGGTGGTTCGGGTTCAACGCCGGCAGCGAGCTGGCCGCCGACGGGGTCGCCGGCATGGCGATGGCGGTCACCCACATCGCGACGGCCACGGCGGGCTTCACCTGGATGATGGTGGAGTGGGTGAACCACGGCAAGCCGAGCGTCCTCGGGATCGCGACCGGCGCGGTCGGCGGACTCGTGGCGATCACGCCCGCCTCCGGGACGGTCGGCCCGATCGGCGCGCTCGCCATCGGCGCCGCCGCCGGCGTCTGCTGCTACCTGGGCGCCGGCAGCCTGAAGCGGTACTTCGGCTACGACGACTCGCTCGACGTCTTCGGCGTCCACGGCGTCGGCGGCTTCGTCGGCGCGATGCTGACCGGCGTCTTCACCGCCCGCGCGTTCGGCGGCTCCGGCCTGGAGAACGGCATCGGCACGCAGGTCTGGCTGCAGTTCGTCGGCGTGGCGGCCACCATCGCCTACAGCGGCGCGCTCACCTTCGTCCTGGCGAAGGCGCTCGACGCCACGATGGGACTGCGGGTCACCGCCGCCGAGGAGTCCGAGGGGCTCGACATCGCGCTGCACGACGAGACCGGCTTCAACCTGTAGCGCCGGCGCTGCCCGGCTACTCCGCCTGTTCGACGCGCCGGGCGAGCGCTTCGGCGACTTCGCCGGTCGTCGCGTCCCCGCCGAGGTCGCGGGTGACGACCTTGCCGTCCGCGAGTTGCGCTTCGATCGCCCGCACCAGCGCCGCGGCGGCCTCCCCTTCCTCCAGGTGCTCGAGCATCATGGCGGCCGTCCACACCTGGGCGATCGGGTTCGCGACGCCCTGCCCCGCGATGTCCGGCGCGGACCCGTGCACCGGCTCGAACATCGACGGCGCGGTGCGCTCCGGATTCAGGTTGGCGCCCGGCGCCAGCCCGATGGATCCGGCGACGGCGGGGCCGATGTCCGAGAGGATGTCGCCGAACAGGTTGCTCGCGACGACCACGTCGAACCAGTCCGGGTGCTGCACGAAGTGCGCGCACAGGATGTCGATGTGGTACTGGTCGGTGGCGACGTCGGGATACTCCCGCGCCAGCGCGGCGAAGCGCTCGTCCCAGAACGGCATGCTGTGGATGATGCCGTTCGACTTGGTGGCGGACGTCAGATGCCGCGCGGGGCGGCGGCGGGCGAGCTCGAACGCGTAGCGCAGCACGCGGTCGACGCCGCGCCGGGTGAAGACCGCCTGCTGCACCGCCATTTCGTCGTCGGCGCCGCGGTACAGCCGGCCGCCGATCTCGGAGTACTCCCCCTCGGCGTTCTCCCGCACCACCACGAAGTCGATCTCCTCCGGCCGCCGGTCCGCCAGCGGCGAGCGGACGCCGGGCAGCAGCCGCACCGGCCGCAGGTTGACGTACTGGCCGAACGTCCGCCGGATCGGAATCAGCAGTCCCCAGAGCGAGACGTGGTCGGGGACGCCGGGCCAGCCGACCGCGCCGAGGAAGATGGCGTCGTGCCGGCGCAACCGGTCCAGGCCGTCGTCGGGCATCATCCGCCCGCTGCGCGCGTACCGTTCGCAGCCCCAGTCGAAGGAGATCCAGCGGCAGTCGAAACCGAAGCGCCGGCCCGCCGCGTCGACGACCCGCATCGCCGCGGGCACCACCTCCTGCCCGATGCCGTCGCCGGGAATCACCGCTATCGAGTAGGTCGCCATCAGGATCGCTTCCCCTTCCCCGCCCGGAACCGCTCCGGCCGCCTCGCGCACCCGCCGGTCACCGCACGACCCTGTCCGCCCGCAACGCTGCGATCTCCCGCCGGTAGCCGGCCGCGGCGAACACCTCGTCGGTGTGCTGGCCGAGCGGCTCGCGCCCGCCGGTCACCGCACGACCCCGTCCGCCCGCAGCGCCGCGATCTCCTCCCGACCGTAGCCGGCCGCGGCGAGCACCTCGTCGGTGTGCTGGCCGAGCAGCGGCGCCGGCCGGCCCGGCGTCAGCGGCGTGCCGGAGAGTTTGACCGGCGTGCCCAGCGTCGACAGCGCGCCCAACGTCGGATGCCGCGTCTCGACCACCATCTCCCGCGCCCGCACCTGCGGGTCCCGCAGCGCCTCGCCGTAGTCGTTGATCGGCCCGCACGGGACGCCGTGCGCCTCCAGGCGCTCCAGCCAGTACGCCCGCGGGCGCTCCGACGTCACGCGCTCGATCCGCTCCGCCAGCGCCGTCCGGTTCGCCACGCGCGCCGAGTCGCTCTCGAAGCGCGGGTCCTCCGGCCATTCGGGGTGGCCGAGCAGCTCCGCCAGGCGCCGGAAGATCCGGTCGTTGGCGGCGCCGAGCGTGACGTAGCCGTCCGCGCAGCGCACCGCCTGATAGGGCGCGCTCATGCGGTGGGCCGAACCGAGGGGGCCCGGCACGACGCCGCGCGAGAAGAACTCGGTCGCCTCCCACACCGACAGCGCCACCCCGGCGTCGACGAGCGACGTGTCGACCTGCTGCCCCTCCCCCGTCCGCTCCCGCGCGTGGAGCGCGGCCAGGATGCCGCAGACGGCGAAGAGCCCGGCCCCCAGGTCCGTCAGCGGCACGCCCACCTTCACCGGCGGACGGCCCGGCTCGCCGGTCACCGACATCAGCCCGGACACCCCCTGGGCGACCAGATCGAACCCGCCCTTGCCCGCCGCCGGCCCGGTCTGGCCGTAGCCGGAGATCGACGCATGGATCAGCCGCGGATTCCCTTCGCGCAACGCACCGTAGTCGAGGCCGAGCCGGCCCAGCACGCCGGGGCGGTAGTTCTCGACGAACACGTCGGCGCCGGACGCCAGCCGCCGCAGCACGCCGGGGCCGCCGGGCGCCTTCAGGTCGACGACGATGCCGCGCTTCCCGCGGTTGACCGCGTTGAACGAGGCGCTGTCGCCGCCGCGCGCGCCGGCCATCCGGCGCGAGGAGTCGCCCGCCGGCGACTCCACCTTGATCACGTCGGCGCCCATGTCGCACAGTAGCATTGCGCAGAAGGGACCGGCCATGACCTGCGTGACGTCGAGCACGCGGACGTCCTGCAGCGCGCGCGTCACCGGTCCGTCATCCGCCGCGCTCCGCCGCGGCCCCGGAGGTGTTCGCCTTGCCCACTTCGCACGTCCTCCTCGACCGCAACGGCCCGGTCGCCACCATCACGTTCAACCGCCCCGAGGCGCGCAACGCCATGACCTGGCCGATGTACGACGCGCTGGTCGCGCATTGCGACGCCCTGGAGGGCGACGCCGCGATCCGGGTGGTCGTGCTGCGCGGGGCCGGCGGCAAGGCGTTCGTCGCGGGCACCGACATCGCGCAGTTCCGGTCGTTCCGCAGCGCGGAGGACGGCTTGGCGTACGAGCGCCGCATCGACGCGGTCGTGGACCGTCTCGAACGGGTCTCGCGGCCGACCATCGCGGCCATCGACGGCGTGGCGACCGGCGGCGGCTGCGCGCTCGCCGCCGCCTGCGACCTGCGGGTGTGCACCAGCCGGTCGCGGTTCGGCGTGCCCGTCGCCCGCACCCTCGGCAACTGTCTCTCGGCCGCGAACCACGCCCGCCTCCTCGACCTGGTCGGTCCCGCCCGCCTGAAGGAGATGCTCTTCACCGGCCGGCTCTTCAGCGCCGCCGAGGCGGCCGCCGCCGGCCTCGTCAACCGCGTCGTCGAGCCGGACGAGCTCGACGCGGCCGTGGGAGAATACGCCGACACGATGGCCGCCAACGCGCCGCTGACCCTCCGCGCCAGCAAGGAGATGATCCGGCGCGCGCAGGCCCGCCGCCGGGCCGCGGCGTCGCTCGGCCGCGACCTGATCGTCGGCTGCTACACGAGCGCCGACTTCCGCGAAGGGGTCCGGGCGTTCCTCGACAAGCGCCCGCCCCGCTGGACCGGACGGTGAGATTCTATCGCGAGGGGGACGAGATGACGCGGCAGCGCGCGACGACGCCGGCGCCCGGCGCAGGCATGACCCGGAAGGCGTTCCTCGAAGCGGCGGGGGCCGCGGCCCTCGCCGCCGCCTGGCCCGGCGCGCGGGCGCGCGCCCAGGAGCCGCCGGCGCAGGGCGCGCGCGAGCGCATCGCCCGGATCGTCCGCGAGTACGACGCGCAGGGCGACCACCGCACCGGCTCGCCGGTCGACGCCGAGAGCGGACGCTGGCTGGCCGACCGCGTCGACGAGGCGGGCCTCGTCCCCGAGATCGAGTGGATGGGGTTCTCGCGCATCGAAGTGCGGGCCGCCTACGTGGAGGCGGACGGCCGCTGGGCCGAAGGGGTGCCCCTGTTCGACGGCGGCTTCACGGACGCGGCCGGGGTGACCGGCGCGCTCGGCCCGCTCGGCGGGAGCGGCGCGGTCGGGCTCGGACACGTCGGACCGCGCGCCGGCGCGGACTTCCCCGCCTACCGCCGGACCACGGCGCAGCGCGCGGCGGTGACGGTGACCGGCGGCCCGTCCAACGGGACGCCGGAGGGGCTGGCGCTGCTGAACGCGCCCGACTTCAAGCAGCCGTTCGGCCCGCCGGTGCTGCAGGTGGCGAGCCGCCACCGGCCCTGGCTCGCCGCCGCCGCGGCGGCCGGGGCGACGGCCCGCGTCGTCGCCCACGTCCGGCGGCGGCCGGTGGAGGTGTTCAACGTCACCGCGGCGTTGCGCGGGGCGGAGCCGTCGCTGGCGCCGGTCTTCGTCATGACGCCGCGCAGCGGGTGGTGGACCTGCGCCTCGGAACGGGGCGGCGGCATCGCGGTCTGGCTGGAGATGATGCGCGGCATGGCGGCGGCGCCGCCGCGGCGCACGACCGTCTTCCTGGCGTCGACCGGCCACGAGCTGGGCCACTACGGCCTGGAGGAGTTCCTCCGCACGCGGTCGCGCCTGGTCCGGGGCGCGGCGGCCTGGATCCACCTGGGCGCCAACTTCGGCGCGGCCGTCGGCGGCGACCCCCTGCTGCAGGCGTCGGCGCCCGGATTGCAGGAGCGCGCGGCCGAAGCGCTGCAACGGGCCGGCGCCGCGCCCCCGCGCCGGCGTCCCGCCGGGGAGCCGCCGGCCGGCGAGGCGCGCCGCGTGCACGCCGGGAGCGGCACGTACCTCTCGATCGTCGGCGCCAACCGGCTGTTCCACCACCCGCGGGACCGCTGGCCCGACGCGGTCGACGTCGACCGCATCGCCCGCTACGCCCGCGCCTTCACCGACCTCGGGCTGCAACTGGCGAACGGCTGAGGCAAGGCGCGGGCCGGGGAACCCGGCGGGGGAACGGGCGGACCCGCCCGCTCCCGGCGCACCGGGCCGGCCCGCCAGCGCGGCGCCGCGGGGTCGTCCGCGCCGCGTGCCGGCCGCCACCCGCCGCGGGACGCCCGTCCGCCGCCGGCGCAATCGGCCACGGCGCCGCGGGACGCGGTCCCGCCGCCGCCTCTCCCTTGACCAGCGGGAACCCGCGTGGCACACTTGCTCCCGGCGCCGGCGGGGAAGCAGGGGTCGCCCGCGCCGCCCGTCCCTGGACGCCGCGCCCTGCGACGGTCGTCATCCCGGAGGAGGTTCCGCGCATGCGCCCGACGGTTCCCGTGTTCCTGTCCCTGATCCTCCTCGCGGGGCTCCTGCCCGCGTCCGTGGAAGCCCAGGGCGCCATCCGGTGCGTCAAGACGGGATTCACACGATGCAGGTGCATTTCCCCCTACAAGGTCCGTTGCGCCAACGCCGAAGGTCACGTCCAATGGAATGCTATTGTGGGACAGGCTCATATAATCATCAAGGATGATCGGGGCAGGATCAAGGATGAATTCACACTCGGTATGTCCCAATTGCAAGATCTCAATCTCCACACACTCCATGATGGAACAGCCCTGAGGGAAAAACTGGAAAGCATGGGAAAGCTGCAAAGAGGGCACAGCCACGAAATCCAATCCTTTTGGCTAAGCGGTGGGTTGCCCATGTTCGAAGACACAGATGGGCAAAACCCGATGGGCACCATCGCCGAGGTCAACAGGAGGATGGAGCCTCCGGATCGCTGCTTCTACACGGAGGATCCGTACGCGATCGACATCCGAAGTCCCGACGGTTACAGCACAACCGTCTGTATCGGCAGGGTCCAGTGCAGCCCGAGAAACGGCGGAAACGAGTATGTGAACACAGCCATCTGCCTCGGCCAGGGCTTCCAGGGAGACGTGGGGAGCTGTCCGAACGCCACGTCATGCGCCGCCGAGGAGGTGCCTGAGATCCGTATTTTCTCGCCCGTTGTTCCCCGGGGCTCCCGGTAGAACGTCACCAGAAAGGCCCCCGTCCGGCTCGGCAGGCGATGGCCGCCAGGCTGCCGTCCCCGGAACCTTCGCCAAGCTGCCGCCCGGAACTCCGGCCCGGTTCCCCGTTCGTGCAGCGGGGAGCCGCCGGCGTCTCGTCCCGGCCAAGCTCTCGTACGAGTCGCCGAGCGCGGGTTTCCCCGTTCGTTCAGCGGGAGCCGCCGGCGTCTCGACCCGGCCAAGTTCCCGTACGAGCCGACGAGCGCGCGGTTCCCCCGTTCGTCCAGCGGGAGCGTCAGCGTCGAACAGTTGCCATTTCCAGGCCGGCGCCGACTGCCGTCCCCGGTTTTCCCGCTGGAGACACACAGGGACGGCAGGATGAGCACGGGCGCAGGCTCGCCTTCGCGAGGCGGATAACCGTTGCGAGCCTCCCGGCTCGAAGATGCGGCGTCGGCGGGCCGACCGGGGGCGCTGTGGACCTGCCCGGCCTGTGGATGCCCGGTCGGCGTCGGCGCCGCATCCGCGGAACGTCGGCGAGCTGGCCCGCCCGCGTGCGCCACGGCCGATCCGCCTTCGCCGCCGACGGCAACGCCTCCCGCTGCCAGCGCCGCGCTGTCCGCTCACTCAGCCCCAACCGCCAGCGTCTCCCTACCATCCTCTTCTCGCGCAACCGCCGAACCTGCGCGTCCGTGACCAACCCATCCTCCCGGAGGGAAACGGGCAATCTCACACGTCTCCCGCCCGGGCCGTCCAACAGTCCGCCGATCTCGCCCTCGCCGACCAGCCACAATAATTTGTTAGATCAGCTCGTTGGTGATCGAATTCAATTCAGTACAATACCATCAGCCACATCGAGAAATCTTTTTTTCTTTCCTTCATCCAGTTCGTCTTTGAATTTCTCAAGGTGCTCGCTGATTGCCTTATCCAATTCACCCAGGACATTCTTTCCGGCCGGCGCTTTCTGAGCAAGCGCTTTTTTCCATTTCTCGAACTCGGATTCTTGCTCTGTATCGCATTGCTGGTGCGAGAACACATGCAGCAGACCCGGCGGCAATGGAATTCCATCATCCGTCATTGCGACGTGGCTGTTCAGGCTTTGCAAAGCCGCCAGCGCGATAATGAGTGGTTTACTCAAATCCTGCGTGCTCGTTTCACGAGACTTGTCATCCGATCCATCGACCGACACTGTCTTGGATCCCTTGCGGCTCTCACCGCTCAAAGCCCTCCAGAGCGTTTCGGATCGTCCTTGGATCCAGTCGCGAAGCCACCTTGCAAAATCCTCCAGCGGCGTTTCGGATCGTCTTTGGACCCAGCCGCGAAGCCACTTTTCAAAACCCTCCATCCGCGTCTCGGGCTCTGGACTCAAAGCCATCGCCAGATAGCGAACCCGGTTGACAAACCGTTTCACTTGACGAGGAGAATTCACCCACGCCCGCACCACTGGAAGCCAAGTGATCAAGGCTTCCGAGAAATCTTCCGAATCTTGGGTATGGTCCAAACGTCGCGAGTGCAACATCACGGCCTGCAACGCAATGAACACGACGACGAGTCCGAAGGGCAGATATCCCCACCAAAAAACTTCCGTGTCGTCCCCTGGACGGAATCGAGAGCGATTCTCCTCCGGTGTTCCCGGACTTCCCTCCGGAGCGCTCTCCGATGCCCCCGGAGCGCTCTCCGATGCCCCCGGAGCGCTCTCCGATGCCCCCGGAGCGCTCTCCGATGCCCCCGGAGCGCTCTCCGATGCCCCCGGAGCGCTCTCCGATGCCCCCGATGCCATAAAATTTTGCAGCCACTGTTGTGCTACTGATGATGTCACCACGGCGCCCAAAGAAATCGCCACTGTGCACACCATGAGGATCTTCGCTAAACGCCTCGGTACCTCCACCCAGGAAATCTTGTTGAAATACCTCAGTGCCGTCACTCCACTCATAAGTATCTTGTCATTGAGTGTCTTTTTGTCCGTCTGCCGGTTGAGATCATCTTCCGGCCGGGCCGGCCGGACAAGGTTCTCGGCATCGGCGTCAGTCAGTCTTGGTACCGCTATCTCGATATTTACCAGTTTTTTGAGGTACTGCCGCGCATAGACGCTCCGTGGCATGGACAATTGTTGCGCAATGTCCTTGTACCTGAGTTCGACGCAACCTATCACCTGTTCCGGCGCAAATCCCATGACAATGTAACACGGTGCGGCATTGACCAGAAAATTGACCGCCTCAAGCGTTTCTACTACCTGCTCCGGCCTGCATCTATCGAGATCGTCTATTACGATCAGGGGCGTACAGGGGCTCAGGGCATTTGTGACTTCAGCGAACGCATCGATAAACCGCTGGCGAAATGCAAGCCGCTCCCCGGATGCTTTCACTCGAAAAGCACCTGCGGCCCTGCTCATGAGGCGACCCGGATCCAACCCCGTGCGCTCCAAGTCAGCCACAACGGCTACAAAGGCTCTTTCAATAGCGGCTATCAATGCGATGGCCGCGATTACCACGCCGGCATTGCGAAGCGAGTTCTCAAAAATATCCGTGACGGCTCCACCAAGTCTCTCGTTAATGAACGTCGCGACGTCTTCACCAAGTCCCTCGTCAACAGCCAAGCGCGCGAAGAACGCCAGGGTGAGCAGGATGAGCGAGAACGCCAATCGTCGCCACCGCGACAGAACAAGACGTATTCGAAACCAAACGCCGTAGGGCTCCCACAATTTAGGGATCGCCTGTTTGCGGACCGCCTGCAGCAGAGCCGCAAACAGGTGACGTTCCTTCTGATGATGCCAAGCATTGAACAAGATGACCCTACTTCGGTGTCGTTTCAGATCGGCCGCGGCAAGATTCATCAGCGAGCTCTTGCCTTGTCCCCAGTCGCCAGTGATGGCGACCGTCAGAGGGGCCTCGGTGCTTTCGTTGCGTAGAAACCTGGACAGGGCGCGTGCTGTACGGCCGCGATGGAGCAGGTCCGGATCGCCGTCATCGACTGGACGATCGGAAGCGAACTCGTCCGCGACACTAGCCTGGATTATTCACCGGGGGTGCCGATCCGGGAGAGACACAAGGGCCTCCGCGCGGTAAAATCGCAGTGGCAACAGCCATTTTCACCACCACGGAGGCCCCTGCGTGACGACCGACACGATACCACAGACTGTCCTGTTCCCGGAACTGTTCGACAAGCCCCTCGTCGCCACCTTCGACCGCGAGCACGCCAGCTCCGACGGCGGCGCCGTTCTCCTCAAGGCGGCCGAGCGCGTGTACGGCCTCGTCAAGACGTTTGCCCGCTGTCTCGCCGACCGGCGCGACCCGGAGAAGATTCGGCACACGCTCGCGGAACTGGTCGGGCAGCGGATCTTCGGCATCGCGTGCGGTCACCCCGACGGCAACGATGCCGACGACCTGGCCGACGACCCCGTTCACAAGCTGCTGCTCGGACGGGACCCGGTGGCCGGCGCGCCGCTGGCGTCGCAACCGACGATCTCGCGGTTCGAGAACAGCCCGGGCCGCGGCGCGCTCTATCGCATGGCGCGGGAGTTGGCCGCGAGCGTCATCGAGCGACACCGGCGCCGGCTGGGGCGGCGGGTGCGGCGCATCACCATCGATCTGGACCCGACCGACGACCTGACGCATGGCGCACAACAGCTTTCGTTCTTCAACGGACACTACGGCGGCTGGTGTTATCTGCCGCTGCTCGCGTTCCTGACCTTCAACGACGAGACGGAGCAGTATCTGTGCGCGGCGGTGCTGCGGCCGGGCAATGCGGTGGCGGCCGACGGGAGCCTGGGCCTGCTGAGACGGCTGCTGCCGATGCTGCGGGCGGCGTTTCCGCGGACGTCGTTTCTCGTCCGGCTCGACGGGGGCTTTGCGACCCCGGAGGTCTTCGATTTCCTGGAGGCGGAACCGGGACTCGACTACGTGGTGGCGATGGGCAGGAACGCGGTGTTGGTGCGGCAGGCCGAATCCGCCATGGCGGCGGCCCGCGCGCAGAGCGGGGCCAGCGGCCGGACCGAGCACGTCTATACCGACACCCGCTACGCGGCCCGCACGTGGAAGCGCGAACGCCGGGTCGTGATCAAGGCCGAAGTGGTCCGGCATCCGGGCCGCGAGCCGCGGGACAATCCGCGCTTCGTCGTGACGAATCTCCCGCAGAATCCGCGCTTCGTCTACGAGAAGGTCTACTGCGCCCGCGGCGACGTCGAGAACCGGATCAAGGAGTTGCTGGACGGTCTGCAGATCGACCGCACGAGCTGCTGCCGGTTCCTGGCGAACCAGTTGCGCGTGTTGCTGACGGCTGCCGCCTACGTGCTCATGCAGGAACTGCGGCTGCGGGCGGCGCGAACCGGCTGTGCCCGCACCCAGGTGACGTGGCTGCGCAACCGGCTGCTGAAGCTCGGCGTGCACGTCGTCGGCTCCGTGCGCCGCATCGTCCTGCATCTGCCCCGGGGGACGCCGCATCTGAACGCATGGCGGCGCATCGCGCTGGCCCTCGGCGCCCGCGCCGGGTAGTCCGAAACCCGCGCAGCCCGTAGCCCGAACCGCACCGCCCGCGACGGCGGAGCCTTGCCTGAACCCGCCTGTCCGCAACCGCCGGGCCCGCGAACGACGCCTTCGATGACGGTTGCTCGCCCTCGGCGGTCCTGAATCCGTCTGTCCGCAACCGCCAGACCCGTGAAGGCTGTTCCACGCGTCGCGGCCCGCGCACCGACGCGTGTCCGAGACCCCGTTTCGTGGCCGAGCATGGCCCGTCGGGGCCTCATGCCCGACCTTCATGAATAATCCAGGCTAGAAACAGACACGGTAAGTGGCCTGAACGAAAAGCCCAGCAACAAGAGGGCGAGCCCAAAGGTACTCCATACCCATGGTGCCGCACGCACCTGGTACTCAAGTTGTTCCCAATTTTCACCGCCGTCGTTGGAGAATTGAATCAGGTCGTCACCGAGAATCCAAACGGTTTGCTCGTCGCCGGCAAACATGACCGATCTGAGATCCGCAGCGGTGTCGCCGTCGATGAGCGCCCAGTCATCACCGGCGTTCTCCGTCTTGACTATGGCGCCGCCGGTTCCGACCGCCCAGCCGGTTTGCCCGTCGGCAGTGAACGTGACCGACCTGAGGTCCGCAGCGATGCCGCCATCGATGATCGCCCAGTTATCACCCCCGTCGTCGGATTTGACTATGAGTCCGCCGGTTCCAACCGCCCAGCCGGTTTGCCCGTCGGCAGTGAACGCGACCGATCTGAGATTCGCAGCGGTACCGCTCTCGCGATCCACCCAGTCATCACCTGCGTTCTCCGTCTTGACTATGGCGCCGCCGGTTCCGACCGCCCAGCCGGTTTGCCCGTCGGCAGTGAACGTGACCGACCTGAGATCCGCAGCGCTACCGACACGGATCTCGCGATCCACCCAGTCATCACCTGCGTTCCCCCTCTCCCATTTGACTCTGGTGCCTCTAGTTCCCACACCCCAACAAATCGGTACATCACTGACACACGTAAGCGCGTTAAGCTCGACGGTTACATAAACGAGGTCATAGAAAGTGCGTCCGCCCCGCCGCCGCGCAACCATCTGAGGATAACCTCTTGGTTCGAAACTAATCTCCCATGAGTTACCCCCATCTGTGGATCTGACGACGGCGCCATTCTCACCCACGCCCCAGCCCGTCTGTCCATCTGCCGTAAACACGATCGACTCGATGCGCGCTACGCTACCGCTATCACGCACTACCTGGGCTTTGCCCTCGTCGGAAAACCTGACGATGACACCAGGTGGGCCCGCCGCCCAGCCGGTGCGATCGCCATCCGTGAAAGTCAATGATCTGAAACCGGTACTGACACGGAACTTCCAAGTTTCACCTCCATCGATGGACTTGAGGATGGTGCCGAAACGCCCCGCGACCAAGCCGGTTCGTCCGTCGGCAGCGAACGCGCCTGACTCGATTGATCCAAGAACATTATTTGGAGAGGATATCCAGGTTTCCCCGCCGTCGATAGACTTGACGACAGTGCCGACCCCTACGATCCAGCCGGTTTGGCCGTCTGTTGAGAATGTAATTGATCGAAGAGTTTCATCGATCTCGCGACGAACCAAATTCCAATTGTTACCGCCGTCGTCGGATTTGAAAATTGTGCCAATGGCCCCGACAGCCCAGACAGTGTTTCCCTCTTCCGTGAACGTGACCGAGTGAAGAATTGTACCGTCCTCGCTATGAACTGACTCCCAGGTGTCGCCACCGTTTTCGGACTTGAAAATGATACCGTTGGTCCCAACTGTCCATCCGGTTTGCCCGCCGTTCATGAACGTGACCGATCGGAGGCTTTCATTGGTGTCTATATTGCTTTCGGTCCAAGCTTCGCCACTGTCGTCGGATTTGAGGATGGTACCGCGGTTCCCCACGACCCAGACGGTGTGTTCGCCATCAGTGGATGTGACGAACGTCACCGATCGGAGATTCTCATTGGTGCGGCTGTCTTTTCCTTCCCAGGTTTCACCCCGGTCAACGGACTTGAAAATGGCGCCCGCGTCCCCTACGGCCCAGCCAGTCTCGCCATCATCCGTGAACGAGATCGAAAGAAGTCTTCCCGGACCGTCGCCGTCGTATACGTTCGCCCATGTCTCGCCCCGATCAGTAGACTTGAAAATGATCTGGTCACTTCCTACAGCCCATCCGGTCTGCCCATCGGTCGAGAGTGCAACCGAGAAAAAGTCAGATCTCGTAAAGGCTAACCGACGATGGGCATTCTGTTCGAGCGGATACAGAAACCACGGCGGTTGAGTTGAAGCCAAGAAGGGATCGGAGTACGGTTCCTGCGTGATTATGCCAAGTGCCGCGATGACTGTCAGTCCGAGTGCCGCAGCTACTAACCAACTGCGACGGTGGAATTGACGCGCTCTCTGCCGTCTCGACTCCTCAGCCATTTCGTACCCTACCTGTCGTCCACCGGGGTCGTTTGAAAGACCGAAACGAGATTATCCGCCGGTCGTCCGCATAACTGCCGACGGCCTTCTTCCCGCGACGAAGCCCACCGTCTCATGAAATTCGTTTCTGCCACTCGTAGAGTAATATCACAAAACAACCGATGCGGCAACGCCCGCCGACCGCCGGCGCAAAACGCGCGTGGCGGTGCGCCTCTCCTCACGCCGCGCATGGCTGATTCCGCGACGCCGAAGCCGCGCGGCGACGGCAGTTTCCGCGGTGCCGGTCCCGTTGGACGCCCGACCGGCGCGACGCGCGCGGCGGCACGGAATCTGCCCGGCTTCCGGGTGGTACCATGGCGTCCATGCAGGACGTGCGGTCGCTGGTCGGCTACGCCGACCTTCTGGCCATGCCGGCCGACGGGCGCCGCTACGAGATTCACGGGGGGGAGCTCGTCGTCGTGCCGTCGCCGCTGCCGCGGCATCAGTTCGCCGTCCAGGCGGTGTTCCTGCTGCTGCACGAACATGCGCGCACGTCCGGAGGGGTTGCCCTGGCCGCCCCGCTCGACGTCGTCTTCGACGAGTACGACGTCCTGCAGCCGGACGTCCTGTTCTTCCGGGCGGAACGCCGACGAGTACGACGTCCTGCAGCCGGACGTCCTGTTCTTCCGGGCGGAACGCCGCCACCTGATCCGGCCCGACGCCGTGACGCGGCACGCGCCGGACGTCGCGGTCGAAGTGCTCTCCCCGTCCACCGCCGCCGCCGACCGGGGCCGGAAGATGCGAACGTTCGCGCGCTACGGCGTGCCCGAATACTGGATCGTCGACCCGGCGCGCGAACGGATCGAAATCCATGTGCTCGACGCCGGCGCCTGCCGGCTGGCGCAGGCCGCGTCGCCACCGACGCGCAGGCGGGGCCACGGCCGGCGGCGCGCCGCCGGCACCGCGGCGGCGTACGGGCGCGCCGCGTACGCGGAGATCGTGCCGGCGTCGCAGGCCGCCTCTCCGCCACCGGCCGCTCCGCCGGGCGCGCGCTCCCCTCCCCCGGCTCGTGAGGGGCGCGCGTCGCGGCCTTCACGAACCGGGCCACTACGGCCTGGAGGAGTTCCTCCGCACGCGGTCGCGCCTGGTCCGGGGCGCGGCGGCCTGGATCCATCATGGGCGCCAACTTCGGCGCGGCCGTCGGCGGCGACTCCCTGCTGCAGGCGTCGGCACCCGGATTGCAGGAGCGCGCGGCCGAAGCGCTGCAACGGGCCGGCGCCGCGCCCCCGCGCCGGCGGCCCGCCGGGGAACCGCCGGCCAGCGAAGCGCGCCGCGTGCACGCCGGGGGCGGCACGTACCTCTCGATCGTCGGCGCCGACCGGCCGTTCCACCACCCGCGGGACCGCTGGGCCCGACGCGGTCGACGTCGACCGCATCGCCCGCTACGCCCGCGCCTTCACCGACCTGGGGCTGCAACTGGCGAACGGTTGAGGCAAGGCGCGGGCCGGGAAACCCGGCGGGGGAACGGGCCGGCCCGCGCGCTCCCGGCGCACCGGGCCGGCCCGCCGGCGCGGCGCGGCGGGGGGCGTCCGCGCCGCGCGCCGACCGCCACCCGCCGCGGAACGCCCGTCCGCCGCCGGCGCAACCGGCCACGGCGCTTCGGGACGCGGCCCCGCCGCCGCCTTCCCCTTGACCGGTGGGAACCCGCGTGGCACACTTTCTCCCGGCGCCGGCGGGGAAGCAGGGGTTGCCCGCGCCGCTCCGTCCCTGGACGCCGCGCCCTGCGACGGCCGTCATCCGGAGGAGGTTCCGCGCATGCGCCCGACGGTTCCCGTGTTCCTGTCCCTGATCCTGCTCGCGGGGCTCCTGCCTGCGTCCGCGGAAGCCCAGGGCGCCATCCAGTGCGTCAAGACGGGATTCACGCAGTGCCGTTGCTCATCCCCCTACAGAGTCCGTTGCATCTACGCCGAGGGGTACGTCCCATGGAACGCCCCTGTGCGTGGGGTCGATGTCGTCGTCAAGGACGATCAGGGCAGGGTCAAGGACACGTTCACGCTCACCCCACCCGACGTGCAGGGTTTCACTCTCCATTCCATCCACGTGGGCGACGCCTTCAGGGAACATCTTGAGAGCATGGGGAAGCTGCCCCGGGGGCACAGCCATGAGATCAAGAGCTTTTGGGTGAGCGACAGATTGACCATGTACGACGACCTCTACAGGGAGGACCCAAAAGGCACCATCGCCGAGGTCAACAGGAGGATGGAGCCCCCGGATCGCTGCTTCTATACGGAGGATCCGTACGCGATCGACATCCGAAGTCCCGACGGTTACAGCACAGTCATCTGCACCGGCGAGGTCCAGTGCCGTCCAAGGAACGGAGGAGGCGACTATCTGACCTCGGCCATTTGCCTCGTCACAGACATTCAAGGAGATGTGGGCGTCTGTCCGGACGCATCGACCTGCCTCGCCGAGGATGTGCCATCGATCCGCCCTTTCAAGCTCGTCCCCCGGAGATCCCGGTAGAACGGCACCAGGAAGGCCCCGCCCGGCTCGGCAGGCGATGGCCGCCAGGCTGCCGTCCCCGGAACCCTTCCCGCCAAGCTGCCGCCCGGAACCTCCGGCCCGGTTCCCCGTTCGTCCCGCGGGGAGCCGCCGGCGGCTCGTCCCGGCCAAAGAGTTTCCCGTACGAGCCGACGAGCGCGGTTCCCCGTTCGTCCCGCGGGGAGCCGCTGGCGTCGACCAATTGCCAGCGGAACGTCCCGCCCGACTGCCAGCCGAAGCCGTCACCCCACCATGCGGTCGACGTCGACCGCATCGCCCGCAACGCCCGCGCCTTCACCGACCTCGGGCTGCAACTGGCGAACGCTAACCTGGATTATTCACCGGGGGTGCCGATCCGGGAGAGACACAAGGGCCTCCGCGCGGTAAAATCGCAGTGGCAACAGGCATTTTCACCACCACGGAGGCCCCTGCGTGACGACCGACACGATACCACAGACTGTCCTGTTCCCGGAACTGTTCGACAAGCCCCTCGTCGCCACCTTCGACCGCGAGCACGCCAGCTCCGACGGCGGCGCCGTTCTCCTCAAGGCGGCCGAGCGCGTGTACGGCCTCGTCAAGACGTTTGCCCGCTGTCTCGCCGACCGGCGCGACCCGGAGAAGATTCGGCACACGCTCGCGGAACTGGTCGGGCAGCGGATCTTCGGCATCGCGTGCGGCCACCCCGACGGCAACGATGCCGACGATCTGGCCGACGACCCCGTTCACAAGCTGCTGCTCGGACGGGACCCGGTGGCCGGCGCGCCGCTGGCGTCGCAACCGACGATCTCGCGGTTCGAGAACAGCCCGGGCCGCGGCGCGCTCTATCGCATGGCGCGGGAGTTGGCGGCGAGCGTCATCGAGCGGCACCGGCGCCGGCTGGGGCGGCGGGTGCGGCGCATCACCATCGATCTGGACCCGACCGACGACCTGACGCATGGCGCACAACAGCTTTCGTTCTTCAACGGACACTACGGCGGCTGGTGTTATCTGCCGCTGCTCGCGTTCCTGACCTTCAACGACGAGACGGAGCAGTATCTGTGCGCGGCGGTGCTGCGGCCGGGCAATGCGGTGGCGGCCGACGGGAGCCTGGGCCTGCTGAGACGGCTGCTGCCGATGCTGCGGGCGGCGTTTCCGCGGACGTCGTTTCTCGTCCGGCTCGACGGGGGCTTTGCGACCCCGGAGGTCTTCGATTTCCTGGAGGCGGAACCGGGACTCGACTACGTGGTGGCGATGGGCAGGAACGCGGTGTTGGTGCGGCAGGCCGAATCCGCCCTGGCGGCGGCCCGCGCGCAGAGCGGGGCCAGCGGCCGAACCGAGCACGTCTATACCGACACCCGCTACGCGGCCCGCACGTGGAAGCGCGAACGCCGGGTCGTGATCAAGGCCGAAGTGGTCCGGCATCCGGGCCGCGAGCCGCGGGACAATCCGCGCTTCGTCGTGACGAATCTCCCGCAGAATCCGCGCTTCGTCTACGAAAAGGTCTACTGCGCCCGCGGCGACGTCGAGAACCGGATCAAGGAGTTGCTGGACGGTCTGCAGATCGACCGCACGAGCTGCTGCCGGTTCCTGGCGAACCAGTTGCGCGTGTTGCTGACGGCTGCCGCCTACGTGCTCATGCAGGAACTGCGGCTGCGGGCGGCGCGAACCGGCTGTGCCCGCACCCAGGTGACGTGGCTGCGCAACCGGCTGCTGAAGCTCGGCGTGCACGTCGTCGGCTCCGTGCGCCGCATCGTCCTGCATCTGCCCCGGGGGACGCCGCATCTGAACGCATGGCGGCGCATCGCGCTGGCCCTCGGCGCCCGCGCCGGGTAGTCCGAAACCCGCGCAGCCCGTAGCCCGAACCGCACCGCCCGCGACGGCGGAGCCTTGCCTGAACCCGCCTGTCCGCAACCGCCGGGCCCGCGAACGACGCCTTCGATGACGGTTGCTCGCCCTCGGCGGTCCTGAATCCGTCTGTCCGCAACCGCCAGACCCGTGAAGGCTGTTCCACGCGTCGCGGCCCGCGCACCGACGCGTGTCCGAGACCCCGTTTCGTGGCCGAGCATGGCCCGTCGGGGCCTCATGCCCGACCTTCATGAATAATCCAGGCTAAGGGGAAAGGCCGGCGCGCTCCCGGTAAAACCGGGCCGGTTCGCCGGCGCGGCGCCGCGGGGGCGTCCGCGGGCGGGCGATCACGGGCGCCACGGCACACCCATCTGCCGCCGACGCAACCAACAACGGGGCATATCTCCGGGAACGTGGCCCGCCTCCTCCTTGACAGACAGGACCCGCCATGGAACACTGCCTCCTGGACGATGGCGAAGAAGCTGGGGTCGCCCACGCTGCTCCATCTTTGGACAACGCGCCATGCAACGCCGTCATCCAGAGGAGGTTTTACGCATGCGCCCACTTCTCGTGTTCCTGTCGCTCGTCGTCGCGTTCGCTGCGCCGGCATTCGCTCAGCCGCCGCACGTCACCGCCGATGAGCGGGACGCTTCCCTCGCCGTGGAGCGGGTCCTCGCCGTGGAGTACGATTTGGTGGGCGTGCCCGCCGGCGGGGCTTTCGTGGACGATCTGCAGCAGAACTTCGTCCTCACCCAATTCGTCGACAAGGAGTCCGCCGACAGCTATGGGCCCAAGGCGATGCTGCCGTTCGTAGATGACCAATGCCCCGCAGGATGGGAGCAGCGCATGGACGAGGCCGGCGAGCCTCTCTTCTACGCCTTCGGGCTTCTGGTGACCGCAGGCGGCAAGCCCCGATCGTCGTACGTTCGGATGCCGGCGTGCGTCAAGCAGTGACGGTGACCGTAGCGCTGAAGTTGGTTGGAGCTGCCGGCGGCGGACTAGCCGCGCTTGCGCTATTGGTCTACGTCGGCATGTGGGCAGGAGATGTCTCGGCGCGGATCGAGCACCTCGAACAGGATCATGAGGCGCGGATCGAGCGCCTCGAACAGGATCTTGAGGCGCAGATCGAGCGCCTCGAACAGGATCTTGAGGCGCAGATCGAGCGCCGGCACGCTCAACCGGTGCCGTACACTCTGCGAGACTGCCCCCAAGGAACCGAGCTCGTGCGCCGAGAGAGCGATGAACAAGTATTGTGTCGTCCTTTGGGTCTTGGCAGTCCAACAGCCAGGTAGAGGATGTGCCGCCAGAACCCGCTCGTCGCGTTCCCCGTCCGCCGCCGCCGCGATCGGGCCGGAAGTGCGAACGTTCGCGCGCTACGGCGTGCCCCGAATACTGGATCGTCGGACCCGGCGCGCGAACGGATCGAAATCCACGTGCTCGATGCCTGCGCCTGCCGGCTGGCGCAGGCCGCGTCGCCCGGTGACACCGTGCGGCCGGTCCTGCTCGCCGGGCTGACGTTCGACGCCGCCCGCGTCTGGTTCCGTAGGGACGGGCGGGGACCGGGGCGTCCGCGGCGCTCTGATCGACAAGTACTTGGCCGGTCGGCGAAGGCGCGATCGGCGGACCGTTGGACGGGCCCGGGCGGAGTGTGAGACTGTCTGTCTCCTCCCGGGAGGCGGGTTGGTCAGGCTGGCGGTCATGTCAAGGCAGCCGTTCCAGGATCATGTTCAGCCGCTCATCCATCCGGTTCAACTGTTCGCGCATCTGGCTCATCTGCTGCCGGATATCGTCAACGTCACCCTCGAGGTCCTCCAGCCGTTGATCAAGATCACGGGCCGCCACATTGACTTGGGCGGCAGTCTCCTCGTCGATCTCGCCGCTGACGAAGAGGGCGGTGATAAAGTTGGTCAGGGCGGTAGCGGCATTCAGGATGACCGGGATGCGTGGAACCTGTTCGGTGGCGAGAGCCGGCGCCGGCGCTACGGCCGCCGCCGGTTCCTGTGCGGTGGCTGGCGCTACGGCCGCCGCCGGTTCCTGTGCGGCGACACTGCCAGTCACCAACCTGCTCTCGATTATCGTCACCGTGGCCACTACCAGAGCTGCAATAGCTCCAACGACAGCAGAGATGCGTGAACTGATCATGATTCCCTCTCACTGTCGACACGGACGAATTGATCTCATCGACCTGTTCCGGCCACCCCTGCGCGTGCTCCCGGTCGCGCTGGCCATCACTGCCTCCCCTACTGACGGTGCGCTGATCCTCTCGGGGCGATAGTATACGCGCGCGGGGCCCACCTGGCAACGGATCGAAATCCACGTGCTCGATGCCGGCGCCTGCTGGCTGGCGCAGGCCGCGTCGCCCGGTGACACCGTGCGGCCGGTCCTGCTCGCCGGGCTGACGTTCGACGCCGCCCGCGTCTTTCTGGTTCCGTAGGGACGGACGGGGACCGGGGCGTCCGCGGCACGCAACGGGTCGGAGTCCTGCTCCCGCCCCGCCCGGCGGCGGGAAGCGCGTCCGGCACGATCGCGGCGACCGCGACGCGACGCCGAGGCCGCGGGGCGATGGCAGTTTCCGCGGTGACGAACATGCGCGCATGTCCGGAGGGGCTGCTCTGGCCGCCCCGCTCGACGTCGTCTTCGACGAGTACGACGTCCTGCAGCCGGACGTCCTGTTCTTCCGGGCGGAACGCCGCCATCTGATCCGGCCCGATGCCGTGACGCGGCACGCGCCGGACGTCGCGGTCGAAGTGCTCTCCCCGTCCACCGCCGCCGCCGACCGGGGCCGGAAGATGCGCCGGGGGGCAATCAGTCGTGCTTGCCTTTTCTTGTTTTCTCCGCGAAGTGATTACGCAGAAAGGTGTTGACTTCCTTGATATCGCTTCTCACTTCCTTGATATCGGCTTTCACTCCGTCAATGTTCTCGCCAATGTGCTTGTGTGCTTCGTCGTTCCGTGTGTTTTGCCAGTTATACAACGCAATCATCAGGCCGGCAAGCCCAACGCCACAAGCTATGATTGTGAAAACGATTGCCCAATCTCCAGTCTGCATCGTTCGTATCCTTTCCTGTTCCGAGTTGCCAGTCTAACCAGACGGCTTCCGTCCGGTTCCTGCAACCGAGACTGCCGGAACCGGACGGACGCGATCCTGGGCGATCCTGGGCATGCTGTCAGTCCCTTTTGCCGAGCGTGCCGATCAGAGTATTGATCTGATCGTAGATTCTGTTCACGTCGGTTCTGACACTCTCGGCAAGTCTTTTTTCAGACTCTTTGATGCTTTCTTTGAGTTCCTTTTTGGACTCTTTGATGTTCTCGCCGATCTGCTTGTGGGCTTCCTTGTTGCTGTTGTGAATGTGCCGCAAGAATCCCCCCAACACACCAAGAATCGGAACCACGCTCGACAAAACGATCTGCCAGTCTTCCATCATTGACTTTCCTCCCGTCCCGCAGTTTACCAGAACCGGAGTCAGTTTTCCAACCCCTGATCCTGTTCCTGTTCCGAGTAGTGTGAGACTGCCTGCTTCCTCCGGGAGGACGGGTTGGTCAGGCCGGCGGTCATGTCAAGGCAGCCGCTCCAGGATCATGTTCAGCCGCTCATCCATCCGGTTCAACTGTTCGCGCATCTGGCTCATCTGCTTGGAGATTTCTTTCCGGAGCATCGTAGCCATCTCCTTCGCGGCAGGGACGATGGGGACGTCAAGGAGTCGGGAGCCGCAACGCAATCTGGTAGAGCCCGGAAATTACAATCCCGAGTCCGGCTATCGACACGCCTATCAACACGTTCAGTCGAACCTTCACCGCTTCCAGGTTCACGTAGAGCTCACCGGTTTCCGCTGCCGCCTTGCGCGCTGAGTCATCGGATGCGCCCGCGTCCTTCAGGGCGGAGTACGTCTCGTACGCGATCATCCGTACCGGCATTTCAGACCCTCCCCTTGGGCGTCCGGTCGATCCGCAGCCCGTCGTCCGTTGCCGTCTGCCAGAGTATCCGACAGCCCTCGAGCGGTCAAGCCGTGGTGTCCTCCAGATGCGCGCACGTCTGGAAGAGTTGCCCTGGCCGCCCCGCTCGACGTCGTCTTCGACGAGTACGACGTCCTGCAGCCCAACGTCCTGTTCTTCCGGGCGGAACGCCGCCATCTGATCCGGCCCGACGCCGTGACGCGGCACGCGCCGGACGGGGCGTCCGCGACGCGCAACGAGGACTTCCTGTACGTGTGCGGACTGCTGAACGAACATGGGGCGGAATACATAGCGGGCGGTGCCGTGGCGATGGGTCTGCATGGACACGTACGGGCGACGAGGGACATCGACGTGATGATACCTTCGGATCTCGATAACACGAAAAAGGTCCTGGCGGCGCTTGAAAACCTGCCGATGTGTTCCGCCAGCGAGATCCGGATGGCTGCCGCCCCCGCTCACGACGCCGCGACGGAGTCGACCGGGTGGCCGCCCCTCTCCGCGTCGTCGCCCTCCGCCTCGCAGGCCACCATCTCCCAGCCGTGGAACACCACCGCCACGCCGACGTACCGCACCGGCTGGCGGCGCAGGCTCTCGTCCGCCAGGTAGCGCCGCAACTGCGCCCGCGCCGCCCGCAGACGCGCCGCCACTGCCGGCTCGTCCGCCGCCGAGCCGCGCTTCAGGTACTCGATCTCCAGCACGTAGCCGTAGCGGACGTCCGGGTAGCGGGCCAGGAACGGCTCCAGATGCAGATCCGCATGTCCCTTACGGAATGCGGGGGTAGGCGGCGGCCATCACTGCCGCGCGAACTCGCCGCAGGCGACCCGCTCCAGGACGCTGCGCAGGTCGCGCAACTCGACCAGAACGATTTCGCCGAGCGAGATCATGGCGTAGCTCGTGATCCAGGCGGAGCCGATGATGGCGAGGGAAAGCAAACCGACACCGGCTATCAGCTTCGCGTCGTTGCTCATGCCGGCAAGCATACAACTTCCCCGCGCGGGCCGGCGCGGGGACCGGCCGCCGCGCGCGGCCGCCGCGCCCGCGATCAGCGGCCGAGGCCGACCAGGTTCATCACCGCCAGCGTCACCACCGGCACCAGCACGACGGCGAGGACGCCCATCAGCAGGCCGTACCGGATCATCCGGGTGATGGGAATGCGCCCGGACGCGTAGACGATGGCGTTCGGCGGGGTCGAGACCGGCAGCACCACCGCCACCGAGGCGCCGAGGGCGGCGGCGACGGCCGGCGTGATCGGATCGACGCCGGCCGCCACGGCGATGGAGATCACGATGGGCACCGCGATGTTGGCGGCGGCCGTGTTCGACATGGTGTTCGAGAGCACGACGGTGAAGAGCGTCGCGGCGAAGGTGATGGGAACCACGCCGTTCGACGGCACGAGGCCGGTGATCCCCTCGCCGACCACCTGCGCGAGGCCGGTGGCGCCGGACAGCGTCCCGAGCGAGAGCCCCCCGCCGAAGAGCAGGATGGTGCCCCAGTCGATCCCGGCCGCCTGCTTCCAGGTGAGGGTCGACCGCGCGGTGCGGCTGACCGGGAGCAGGAAGAGCAGGACGGCGCCGGTCAGCGCCGCGATCGACTCCGGCACGCTGGCGAGCACCGCGGCCGCGACCGGGTGCTCGCGCCCCAGCAGCAGCGGCAGCAGGCCGGGTCCGATCCAGAGCGCCACGGTCACGCCGAACGCGATCACCGCGTTCCGCTCGCCCGGCTTCCAGGGGCCGAGCGCGCGCCGGCGCTCGGCGATGATCGCTTCCGCCCCCGGGATCTCCGTGACCCCGGTGCGTCCGACCCGGTTCAGGTAGACGAAGACGATGGCCATGAAGACGACGGTCACCGGCACCGCGAGCAGCATCCACTCGACGAACGAGATCCGGACGCCGAGCTGCTCGCCGATCATCCCGATGGCGATGATGTTCGGCGGCGTCCCGACCGGCGTCGCCATGCCGCCGATCGAGCAGCCGTAGGCGGTCATCAGCATGAGCGCCGTGCCGTAGTGCTTCGGCAGCTTCCCCTCGGACTCCATGAAGACGACCAGCGACACGCCGATCGGCACCAGCATGGCGGTCGTGGCGGTGTTGCTCATCCAGGCCGAGAGGAACGCCGCCAGCGCGCCGTAGGCGACGAGGATGCGGGTCGGGCGGGCGCCGATGAAGCGCCACGACAGGACCCCGTAGGCGATGCGCTCGTTCACCCGGTGCACGAACAGCGCCTGCGCCAGGATGAAGCTGCCGATGAAGAGGAAGATCAGCGGATTGGCGAACGGCGCGAGGACGTCGCGCACCGGCGCCACCCGCAGCATGACGGCCAGGGCCGGGCCGAGCAGGGCGGTGACCGCCAGCGGCAGCGCCTCGGTGGTCCAGAAGACGATGACCAGGGCCATCACCGCCGCCAGCCGGTGCCCCTCGGGGGTCAGGCCGTCGAGCGGCAGGACGAGCACCAGCAGGAGCAGGGCCGGACCGAGAAGCAGGCCGACCCGGCGGCGCGCCTCGTCGAACCGGGCCTGCACGTCCCGCACCGCCTGCGCGCCGGAACCGGGCGTGTCGGCCATGTGAGCGCCTAAACGTAGCACGAACGATCGGCCGGCGCCCGGGGCCGCGCGGAAGCACGATCCGCGGATGCCGCGGGATTGACGCGGGAAAATCGATCTACAATCTGGGTACGGTCTTCCGGGGCCGGGGTGTCGGCGGGCGGCGTCCGAGGGACCGGGCGCGGCGCGCCCCGGGACCGGACGGGAAGCAGAGAGGTCATACGATGCACGCTGAACTGATGCTTGCGCTGATTGGTCCGGTCGGCCCGCTGGAGTTGATCATCATTCTCGTGATCGTGATCTTCATCTTCGGCGCCAACCGGCTGTCCGGTCTCGGCAAGGGACTCGGGCAGGCGATCCGGGGGTTCAAGGACGAGATGCACGTCGAAGAGAAGTCGGAGGGCCCCGACTCGCGCTAGCCGGGCGCGTCTCACCCAAAAGAAACGGCGGACGACGCGCCCGCGTCATCCGCCGCGCCGGTCACGTGATGCGCGCGGCTCGCGCGGGCGGCTACCTGCGGGGCACGCCGAGCTCGTCGAGAGCGGCCACCAGGTCCAGGCCGGCCGTCGACGGGTTCACCTGCCTGTCTATCTTCCGGATCCTGCCGTCGGGACCGATGACGAACGTCCACCGGTTCGGCAGCGACCACGCCGGGTTCAGCACGCCGTACGCCTCGGCGACGCCCCGGCCGGGATCGCTCAGGATCGGAAAGTCCGCGTCGAGCGATTCGGCGAACCGCCGGTTGGTCTCGGCGTCGTCGACGCTGATCATGAAGTACCGCACGTCGAACTGCCGCAGTTGGTCGCTGGACTCACGCAGCGACTTGCACTCGGCCGTTCAACCGCCGGTGAAGGCCTTGACGAACCACGCCAGCACCACGGTCGTGCCCTCGTACTGGGCCAGGGTGTGGGTGTTTCCGTCGCTGCCCGGCAGCTCGAACGGCGGCGCGGCGTCGCCGACCTCCAGCTCGGCCGCCAGCGCCCGGCCGGCGCCGAGCGCGGCGACGGCCAGGACGGCGGCCAGAACGCACGTTCGTCTCATGTTTCCTGCACTCCTTCGCCGGCGCCGGCGCGGGGCATTCCGCGCCTGTTTCCGTCCCTCGGGACGCGCCACGGCACAGGATATTGCAATCCCGATGCGCCCGGCCAGCCAGCCGGACGGAAACGCCGCGACCGCGGGCAGGGCGGCGTGACCGCCGCGCAGCAGGCGGCCGGCCGCCCGTCCGCCCGGCCGCGCCTTCCGCCGTCGGCGGCCGGCGCCGCCGGCGTCGTGGTTCTCGCCGCACTCGCCGCGTGCGCCGCGGAGCCGGGCGGGCTCGACGCCGACCTGCCGCCGGTGGACGCGCCGGCACTGGCGCGCGGCGCCGCCGTGCGGCCGCCTGCGCCCCCCGCCGCCGGCCCGCGGCCCGGCCGGCCCGCGATGGGCGGCCGGGGCTGGCGCGCGGTCAGCACGAGCTCGGTCTCGGGCGTGCTGCTGGTTCTGGTCGAAACCGAACGCCTCGACGAGATGGCCGCCATCGCCCGCGAGGTGGTGGCCCCGGCCGCCGAAGAACACCTCGAGGTGCTCGTCTACTTCCATCTCCCCGGAGAATCCAGGGCGCGGGGCCGCGTGCAGTGGACGCCCGGCGACGGCTACGTTCCGCTACGGTTCTCCGAATAGCGGTTCCCCGACGGCTCACGCCCGCCGTCCGCCCGGCGCCGGTGGTCCCCGGACCGTGGGGCCGCGCCCTGGACGCGGACCATCCGTCTCGCATCCGCCTGATCCGCCCTGTGCCCGCGGCGCGCCGCGCACCGGAGAAAATCAACGGACCAGCCGCGTCTCCGGAAACTGGGAGTACCACCCGAACCAGAACGCGCGCTGGGCCGCCACCCGCGGCGCCCGCCGCGCCGGGTCCGAGGCATGCGCGAGCGCCTCCTCGGTCACCCGCCAGCGGCCTCCCTCCGCGTCGACCACCACCCCGTCTCCGGCGAGCCGTTCGAACCTGGTCGCCCCGGCGTCGTAGACGCGGTTGGCGCCCTCGCGGCTCGTCACGACGAGCAGGCGGCGGCCGGCGTGCTCCTCCAGGTGCAGGCGATTGTCCTCCAGGAACTCCGCCGCGACGGCCAGCGGCCGGCGCTCGCCCGCGGCGTCCTCGAGGAGCATGACCAGCACCTCGTCCTTGTTGTCGAGGCGCCCGTCGCGCTCCGGCACGTCGAACATCAGGGCGTCGGTCGCGAAGTAGGCGCGGTAGGCGACCCCCTCGCCGTAGTCGCGTTGGTGCCCCGTGTCGAGCGCAAGAACGGTGGTGTCCGGGTGCATGCGCCGCCACTCGCCCCAGGTGGTGGTGACGACCGGACGGTGGGTCAGCCGGAGGCCGGAGCCGACGAGCGCGCCGACCACCGGAACGCCCTCGAAGGTGTTCCAGAGGCTGCGTGTCCCGTGGTCGAACATCAGCTTGTTCGAGCGGTACAGCAGGCCGCTGGTCCCGAACCGGAGGCGCCGGCCGTCGACGACGCTCTCGTAGGGAATGACGGTTCCGCACAGCGTGCAGTAGACGATGGTCAGCTCGACGCCGCCCAGCCGGTCGAGCGCCATTTCGTGCCACGCCAGGATCCGCTTCGGATAGGCGCGGGTCTCGCCGCCGGCCGCGACGCCGAACACGACGTGGTCGTCGTCCAGGTAGTCCGCCGCGCCGGCCGCGAGGTGCGCGGGATACTCCAGCGGCGGGATCCCGTTGACCCCCACCCCGCCCCAGTCGATCTCGTCCAGCCGGATGATCGAGAACACCCGGCGCGGGAAGAAGTCGGCGAAGCGGAAATCGATCCGGGAGTACCACTGCCCCTTGAAGAAGCCGTAGTCGGGGTGCGGATCGTACGGCTGCGCCCAGATCCACCGGTGCGCCCTGCGGGCGTCCCCGCGGAACCGCTGCCCGGTCTGGCGCTCGAGGAACCGCATCAGCCGCCGCCACACCCGGGTGCTCGGATGCTCCGGCGGCGTCCATTCCAGCCGGGCGCCGGCGCCGGGATCGGTCGGATCGGTCGGAGCGGTCCCGAAGCCCGGAGGCCGGACCGCCGGCCGGGACGGCGGCCGCATGAACCGCATCAGGTCCCATACGATCCCGGCGTAGCCGTTCCGCCAGCGCGCCGCGATCCGCTCCAGCGCCGCGTCGGCGACGTCGCCGTCCTCGTGGGCCGCCTGGAAGAAGAGGCGGACGTCGGGATGTCCGCCGAGCGCGGCCGGTTGCGCCCGCCCCGACGCGCTCGCGCCGAGGCAGAAGGTGACGACCGCGGCGGCGCAGGCTCTTCTCATGGCTCCATCTCCCCGGTCCGCGGTCCCGATGTAGTACGCTCCCCGGCATCGTTCCCGTCATGGCCGCGACACCGACCCCGCTGTACACCGCCGGGCAGATCCGCACGCGCGTGGCCGAGTTGGCCGCCAGCCTCGACGGCCTGTTGCCGGCGGGCGACACGCCGCATTTCCTCGCGGTGCTCAACGGTAGCTTCATGTTCCTGGCGGACCTCGTCCGGGCGATGCCGCGGCCGGTCACCATCGACTTCGTCCGGATGGCGAGCTACGGCGCGGCCACCGCCACCTCCGGCGCGCCGCAACTGCTGCACGGTCCCCGCGACGAACTGCGCGGCCGGCACGTCGTGATCGTGGAGGACATCGTGGACACCGGCCTGACGTTGCAGGTCCTGCAGAAACATCTGATCGCCGCGCGGCCCCGGAGCCTCAGAACCGTGGCGCTGCTCGACAAGCCGGCCCGCCGGCGGACGAAGGTCCCGGTGGATCTGGTCGGCTTCCGCGTCCCGAACCGGTTCGTCGTCGGCTACGGCCTCGATCACAACCAGGCGCACCGCCACCTCCCCTATCTGGGGATCATCGCGTCATCATAGCCCGAAGCGAGACGCCCCATGCCCGGTTCCGCGCCCAAGGCTCCGCCTCCGAACCAGCCGCCGTCCGACCGCTGGCCGACCGCCATCACCCGCGTCGAGCCGGACAGGATTCTGGTGCGCGGCTACCGCCTCGACGAGCTGATGGGGCGGCTGTCGTTCGCGGACGCGATCTACCTGCTGCTCACCGGCGAACTCGCCTCGCCGACCGTGAGCCGCGTCATGGACGCCCTGCTGGTGGCGTCGCTCGATCACGGGGCCACGCCCCCCGCGACGCTGGCCGCCCGGCACGTCGCCGGCACCGGCGCTCCCCTGCGGGCCGCGGCGGCGGCCGGCATCCTGGCCCTGGGCTCGCCCCTCGGCGGCGGCGGCAGCATCGAAGGCTGCATGCGGTTTCTCGACGAGGGGCTCGCGCTGGTCGGCGACTGGGTGTCGTACGACGACGCCGCGCGCCGGCTGCTGGATCAGGGGAGCGGCGGCGGGCGCATCCCGCCCGGCTTCGGACACCGCCGGCACCGCCGCGATCCGCGCGCCGCGCGCCTGATGCAGCTCGCCTTCGAGCTGGAGCTCGAGGGCGGGCATACGCAACTGGCGCGCGCCGTCGAGCAGGAGCTGGGCCAGCGGCAGGCCGCGGCCGGACAGCCGCGGCTGTCGCTCAACGCCGACGGCGCCATCGCCGCGGTGGCCGGCGACCTCGGCCTCGACGCCGAGACCGCCACGATGCTCTTCACCATCTCGCGCGTCCCCGGCCTGGTGACGCACGCCATCGAAGAACAGAGGCGCCAGGACGCGATGCGCCCCATCGATCCATCCCGGCACGTCTACGACGGTCCGGGAGAACGGCGGCTGCCCGATTCGCCGCTGTGACCCGGAAAGTCACTGACATTTCACCGGCTGTGCCGTTCAGGGGAGAACCGGCGGCTGCCCGATTCGCCGCTGTGACCCGCACCCGAACGTCCGAGCGGACGGGCCCGCGAACGCGAAGAGGTGGGAACGGCGGGTCGCGGTCGGTCTTTCGCCCGCGCGCCGCGGGCGGGAACCGCGATCAGGAACGAAGCATCGAGAATCCACCCTCAGCCGCGGACTGAGCGGTGGTGGGCGCTAGTGGATTCGAACCACTGACCCCCGCCGTGTGAAGGCGATGCTCTACCACTGAGCCAAGCGCCCGATCCCGATCGCCCGGGGAGTGTACCGGAACCGGCGGGCGACCGCCAACGGCGCGCGGATTCAGCGCGCCTCCGCGATCAGGGCCCGCAGCATGCGCGCGTACTGGGCCTCGGCGTCCGCGTCGCCCTCGACGAACCGGGCCGGCCCCGACCCGGTGTCCACCATGTCGGCCGAATCGCGTCCGCCGGCGAGACCGTCGGCGCCGGTGTCGGTGATCAGCACCTTCGTCTGCGGTATCGACGCCGCGTTCAGGTCGATGTAGACCTCGCGATACTCCCCGGCGGCGATCTTCTGCTCGACGTACAGCGGCACCTCGTAGCGCGCCGACACGACGAGGAGCGATCCCGGAAAGGAGAGGGCGGCCACGAAACGATCGTCGCCGTCGGTGTCCCGGGCCGCGATGGCGTCGAGTTGCGCGGCGCCGAGCAGCCCGGTCAGCTCGGCCGCCAGCGCCGCGGACTCCGATTCCTGCGCCAGCGCCCGCCCCGCCGGGACGACCGCCGCCAGCACGAGGACGGCCGCGGCCCGCCTGCAGATTTCCAGACTCGGCATTGGTGGATCTCCCTTCGGCGGGCCGGCGCCGGCCCGCGCACACGTTCTACCACCGGGAACGTCCGGCGTCAACGGCCGGCCGTCCACTTCATCCGGCCGGCGCGGCGCGGCCGTTCGACTCCGGCTCGGCGCGCCGGTCCGCGGCGCCGTCCGGCGCCCCGCCCGCGTTCCGGAAGGCGAGCAGCGCCGCCCGCAGGCCGACCAGGAACGCCCCGCCCTGCCGCACCGGCTCGACGACCGATTCGCGCGCGGCGGTCATGGCTTCGTCGGCCCCGGCGGCGAACCGCCCGACGACCCGGTCGACGCGCTCGACCTGCGCGGCGGCCAGCGCCGCCGCCCGCGCCGCGTCCGCGCTGATCGCATCGACGCGGCCCAGGGCGGGCCGGATCTCCCGTTCGACGACCTCGGTCAGGCGGCTTATGCGCCGCGCCACGCGGACGCCGTACGCGAAGAAGCCGATCTGCACGACCGCGATGACGACCGTGGCCGCGGCGATCACGCTCAGCAGTTGCGCTTCGATCCCCACGCCTGGGCCTGCTCCTCCCGTGTTCCCTGCTCCGATCCGTCGTCCGCCGCGCCGCCGTCGTCCGCCGCTCGGTCGTACGTCCGGCCCTCCCCGTCGATCGCCGCCGCCAACTGGTCCCGCTGCTGGCGCACGAACTCCCGGCCCCGCTCGGCGACGTCCGCGGCGCGTCCGCGCCCCTCGCGCGCCCGGCTGTTGAGCAGCCGCCGCGTCTCCTCCCCGGAGGTCGGGGCCAGCAGCAGACCGACGGCGGCGCCGGTCACCGCGCCCATGATGAACGCCATCATGACCAGCCCGGCGCCCGCGTCGTGATCTCTCGGCATGACGCTCCTCCCGCCCCCATCTTCTCACATCACGGCGCGCCGGCGACGCCGAGCTCCAGCTTGCGGAGCGCCCGCACCTGATCGCGCAGCGCCGCCGCCCGCTCGAACTCCAGGTTCGCCGCGGCGGCCCGCATCTCCGCCTGCAGCGCGGCGATGCGCTCGTCGAGCTCCGCCTGCGTGCGGAACGCCGGCGCGGACGGCTCCGCGGCCCAGTCGCGCTCGTACACGCTCGACGGCACGCCGTCGATCGCCTTGCTGACCGACGCCGGCGTGATCCCGTGCTCGCGGTTCCAGGCCTCCTGCCGCTCGCGCCGCCGGGCCATCTCGGCCAGGGCCGCCCGCATCGAGTCGGTCTCGGTGTCCGCGTACATCACGACCCGGCCGTTGACGTTGCGCGCCGCGCGCCCCGCGGTCTGGATGAGCGAACCCGCCGACCGCAGGAAGCCCTCCTTGTCCGCGTCGAGGATCGCGACCAGCGACACCTCCGGCAGGTCCAGTCCTTCCCGCAGCAGGTTGATCCCGATCAGCACGTCGAAGGCGCCCCGCCGCAGGTCGCGCAGGATCTCGATGCGCTCCAGGGTCTCGACGTCCGAGTGCAGGTAGCGGACCCGCACGCCGAGCTCCTGGTAGAACTGCGTCAGATCCTCCGCCATGCGCTTGGTGAGGGTGGTCACCAGAACGCGCTCCCGCCGCTCCGCGCGCAGCCGGACCTCGTGCAGCAGGTCGTCGACCTGGCCCTTGACGGGACGGACGTCGACCGCCGGATCGACGAGGCCGGTGGGGCGGATGATCTGCTCCACCACCACGCCGCCGCTGCGTTCCAGCTCGTACGGCCCGGGCGTCGCGGAGACGAAGACCACCTGCCCGACGCGCCCCTGCCACTCGTCGAAGGTCAGCGGCCGGTTGTCGACGGCCGACGGCAGGCGGAAGCCGTACTCGACCAGCACGTCCTTGCGGGCGCGGTCGCCGTGGTACATCCCGCGCACCTGCGGCACCGTCTGGTGGCTCTCGTCGATGATCGTCAGCGCGTCGTCCGGGAGGTAGTCGAGCAGGGTCGGCGGCGGCTCCCCCGGGGCGCGGCCGGACAGGTGCCGCGAGTAGTTCTCGATCCCGTGGCAGTAGCCGATCTCCTTCATCATCTCCAGGTCGAACATGGTGCGCTGGTGCAGCCGTTGCGCTTCGAGCCGCTTGTCGAGCCGCTCCAGCGCGGCGCAACGCCCGGCCAGCTCCGCCTTGATGCCGTCGACCGCCTGCTCGGTGTGCTCGCGCGGCATCACGAAATGCGACTTCGGATAGACCGCGACGCGGTCGTGCCGCTGGTGCGCGCGCCCGGTCAGCGGGTCGAAGCTCAGCAGCTCGTCCACCTCGTCGCCGAACAGCTCGATCCGCACCGCCTGCTCGTCGTACGAGGGGTAGACCTCGATGATGTCGCCCCGCACCCGGAACACGCCGCGGGCGAAGTCGTGATCGTTGCGCTCGTACTGGATCTCGACGAGCTTGCGCAGGATGGCGTCGCGCTCGATCCGCTGGCCCCGCTCGAGCGCGAGCAGCATGCCGTAGTAGGCCTCGGGGGACCCGAGCCCGTAGATGCAGGAGACGCTGGCGACGATCAGCACGTCCCGGCGCTCGAACAGCGCGCGGGTGGCCGAGAGCCGCAGGCGGTCGATCTCGTCGTTGATCGTCGCTTCCTTCTCGATGTACGAGTCCGTGGCCGGCATGTAGGCCTCGGGCTGGTAGTAGTCGTAGTAGCTGACGAAGTACTCGACCGCGTTGTCGGGAAAGAAGCGCCGGAACTCCTGGTGGAGCTGCGCCGCGAGCGTCTTGTTGTGGGCCATGACCAGCGTCGGGCGGTTCACCGCGGCCACGACCTGGGCCATGGTGTAGGTCTTGCCGGAGCCGGTCACGCCGAGGAGGACCTGGTGCCGGTCGCCGCGGTGCAGGCCGTCGAGCAGCTCGCCGATGGCGCGCTCCTGGTCGCCGCGCGGCTCGAAGTCGGAGACGAGGTGGAACCGGTCGTAGGTGGACGGCATCGGCGGGCCGTCTGTCACGGAGCGAAACGGCCATCGTACCACGAGGGGCCGGGGAAGCCGCGACCGGGCGCCGCGCGGACGGCGCAGCGGCGCGCGGCGTCCGGCCGGCGCGCCGCCGCCGCGCCGCGGGCGACGTGCCGCAAGCGGATATACTGCGGGCCTGCCGTTCCAGCAATCCCAACTGAACGACGCGCTCGAACGGGTGCGCGCGGCCCGCGCGGTTCCTGCGCGGCGCCGGCGGGTGCGCACCCCGCTGCTGCTGCAGCTCACCCAGACCGAGTGCGGGGCGGCCTGCCTCGGGATCGTGCTGGCGCACTTCGGACGCTGGGTCTCCATCGAGGAACTGCGGGAAACGTGCTTCGTCGGCCGGGACGGGTGCAACGCGGCCGACGTCTACCGCGCGGCGCGCCGCTACGGTCTCGAGCCCAAGGGCTGGCGCAGGCAGCCGAAAGATCTCCTGCGCCTGCCGCTGCCGATGATCCTCTACTGGGAGTTCCGCCACTTCGTCGTCCTCGAAGGTTTCCGCAAGGGGCGTTTCCTGATCAACGACCCCGCCAACGGCCACCGGACGGTCAGCGAGGAGGAGTTCGACCGGGCGTTCACGGGGCTGACGCTGACGTTCCGGCCGGGGCCCGATTTCCGGCCCGGGGGGATCCGCCCCGGCATCCTGCAGCGGATCCTGCCGTGGCTGCGCGGCGTCCGGAAGCCGCTCGCGTTCGCGACCTGCTGCGGGCTGCTGCTGGCCCTGCCGTCCCTGGCGCTGCCGTTCCTCGTGGGCCTGTTCGTGGACGCCGTGCTCTCCGGGCGCCAGCCTTCCTGGGGCGGAACGCTGATCGGCGTCCTGCTCGCCGCCGCCGGGCTGATCTACCTCCTCACGTGGCTCCGGGAACGCTGTCTCAGACGGCTCTCCGTGCGCCTCTCCGTCGAGCACGCCGAGCGTTTCATGACCCGGCTGCTGCGGCTTCCCATGCGGTTCTTCTCGCACCGCTTCGCCGGCGACCTGACCTCCCGGATCCAGCTTCTCGATTCGGTCGCGGCCGTCGCGACGCGGCATTTCGCCGGCATCTTCATCGAGCTCGTCACCAGCGTGGCGTTTCTCGGACTCATGCTGGCGTACGATCCGCTGCTCTGCGGCCTGGTCGTCGCGCTCGGCGCGCTCGGCGCCGCGGCCATGCGCGTGCTGGCCCGGGCGCGGGTGGACGAGAACCGCAGGCTCAGGCGCGAGCAGGGCATGCTCCACGGCATCGGCGCCGCCGGCCTCGGGCGGATCGACGTCCTGCAGGCGACCGCCGCCGAGGACGACTTCTTCACCCGCTGGACGGGGCACCAGGCGCGGGAGCTGCTCGCCCGGCAGCGGTTCGCCGAGCTCGGCTGCGCGAACGCGGCCCTGCCGGTCCTGGTCCTGATCACCGGCAACGCGGCGGTGCTCGGTCTCGGCGGCTGGCGGGTCATTTCGGGCGACATGACCGTCGGCATGCTGACCGGGTTCTACATGGCGGCGGCGCAGTTCCTGCAACCGATCGGCCGCTTCATCCAGCTCGCCGACGTGTTCCAGATGCTGGAGGCGGACCTGCACCGTCTCGACGACGTGTTCGACGCGCCGGAGGACCGCGCCTTCGACCGGATTGCCGACGCCGCCCCGGGGCAGCTCTCCGCCCTGGCCGGGCGGCTCCGGCTGAAAGGCCGGATCGAGCTGCGCAACGTCACGTTCGGCTACCAGGAAAACCGCGCGCCGTTGATCGAGGACTTCAGCCTGACCGTCGAGCCCGGCCAGCGGGTGGCGATCGTCGGTCCGAGCGGGTCGGGCAAGTCGACGCTCTCGGCGCTGGTGGCCGGCATCCACCGGCCGTGGTCGGGGGAGATCCTGATCGACGGGCGCCCGCGCGACGCGATTCCCCGCGATCTGCTGACCAGCTCGGTGTCCCTCGTCGACCAGCACGTCTTCCTGTTCGCGGACACGGTGCGCGACAACCTGACCATGTGGATCCCCGAGGTGCCGGACGAGATCCTGGTGGCGGCCGCGCAGGACGCCTCCATCCACGACGAGATCATCTCCCGGCCGCTCGGGTACGACGCGCCGGTCGAGGAAGGGGGGCGCAACTTCAGCGGCGGCCAGCGGCAGCGGCTGGAGATCGCGCGCGCGCTCGTCAACGATCCGTCGGTGCTCGTCCTGGACGAGGCGACCTCCGCGCTCGACGCGCTGACCGAGGTGCGGATCGACGACGCCCTGCGGCGCCGGGGGTGCGCCTGCCTCATCGTGGCCCACCGGCTGAGCACCATCCGCGACTGCGATCTGATCGTGGTCCTCGACCGGGGGCGCGAGGTGCAGCGGGGCTCCCACGAGGAGCTGCTGCGGGACGCCGGCGGGCTGTACCGCCAGCTCGTGGAGTCGGGTGGAACCGGCGAGCGGAGGGAGACGTGAGCAAGCCGCCGCCGGGCGGGCCGGCCGAAATCGCGCTCGCGCGGGGCGAGGCGTTCGCCGGCGGCGGCAACCGCCCCATCGAGCTCTCCGATCCCGAGACGGTGTGGTACGTCGTCCGGGGCGCGGTCGACGTGTTCGTCGCGCAGCGTTCCGGAGACGAGGCGGCGTCGGACTACCTGCAGCTCCTGCGCGTGCGGCCCGGACGGATGCTGTTCGGAATCGCCCGCGAGGAGGGCGTCTCCGAGGTGTGCATCGCCAGGGGGCTTCCCGGCGCCGAGCTGCGGCGCGTCCCGCGGACGGCGTTCGCCGGTCCCGGGGCCGCCGAACCGCTGGCCGGGCAGGTCGATGCCTGGATCGTCGACTTCGCCGCCGCGATCGCCCGCAAGGTGACGCCGCGCCCGCGGCCCGAGCGGTTCCTGACCGCGGGCGAGGAGACCGGCGTCGTGCGCGAAAGCGTGCTGGCTACCCGCCGCGGCGTGGTCTGGGTTTCCTGCCCGGCGGGGGGCGCGGCGCTGTTCGGCACCGGCGAACCGGCCGGCGGCGGCCCCGGCTTCCTGCCGGTCACGGCCGACGGCTGGATCAGCCTCTTCCGTCCCGCCCGGCTCACCACCGCTTCGTCGGCGGCGCTCGACGCCCGCGGCCTGCTGCTCCCCGCGCTGGCCGAGTTCCACCGGCTGGCGCTGTCCGCCCACGCGCTCAACCGACGTCTGCTGCTCGTCGACACCGCCAACCTGCAACGGACCCAGGCGCTGCACCGCCGCCGCAGCGAGGAGCGCGCCCGCCACGGCCTGTTCAGCGTTCTGGACGCCGGCCGCGCCCCGGTCGAAGAGCAGGAGGAAGCGGTCCTGCCGGCGGCCCTCGAGCGGATCGGCCGCCACGAGGGCATCCGGTTCCGTCTTCCGCCCCGCCGGCGGCGGACCGGGGACGGGGCTTCCGATCTGGCGGCGATACAGCGTGCGTCGGGCGTCCGCGCGCGCAGGATCCGGCTCGCGGCGGGCGACCGCTGGTGGCTCGGCGACAGCGGGGCGCTGCTGGCGTTCCGCCGCGGGTCCGGGAATCCGGTGGCGCTGATTCCCGGCGCGTCGGGACGGTACCGCCTGTTCGACCCGGGGACGGGCCGGCCGGAGCGGGTCGACGCCCGCCTGGCCCGCGAGCTCGCCTCGGAGGCGTACTGCTTCTACCGCCCGCTGCCGCCGGACGAAGCGGTCCGCTCCGCCGCCCTGTTCCGCTTCGCGTTCCGCGGGCTCGGCGGCGCCCTGGCGCGCTTCGCCCTGGCCGGACTGCTCGCCGGCCTCCTGATGCTGGTGCCGCCGGTCCTGCTCGGCGCGCTGGTCGACCGCGTGATCCCGAGCGGCTCCGGCTGGCAACTGCTGCAGGCGTCCCTGTCCCTGGTCCTGCTGGCGGTCCTCGCGGCGTTCCTGCAGGCGCTCCAGGGAACGGCCCTGATGCGGCTGGAGGCGTTGTCTGCGGCCCGCGTCGGCGCGGCGCTCTGGGACCGCATGCTCGGCCTGCCGCGGCGGTTCTTCCGCCGCTTCTCCACCGGCGATCTGGCCGTGCGCGCGATGGCCTTCCAGGACCTGCGCGACTTGCTCTCCGGCGTGGTCGGCAACGCCCTGCTGGCGGTGATCTTCCTCCTGCCGACGTTCGTCCTGCTGTTCCTCTACGACACCCGCATCGGCTGGCTCGGCCTGGGGCTGGGCCTCTTCTCCCTCGGCGTGACGCTGGTCGTCGGCATCCTGCAGCTCCCCCTCCACCAGCGCCTGTTCGCGATCTCGCGGCGGCTGGCGGGCAAGCTGCTGCAACTGCTGAACGGCGTCGGCAAACTCCGGACGACCGGATCGGAAGGCATCGGGTTCGCCGTGTGGGCGACGGGCTACCGGGAACAGAAGCAGATCGAGATGCGGATCGGCGGACTGGACTGGCACCTGATCGCCTTCCTCTCCGCCGCCCCCCTGCTGGCCGCGGCGGCGGTGTTCGCGGTCGCGGCGCCCGGCGGCTCGCCGGCCGTTCCCACCGGGGACTTCCTCACCCTCTACGCCGCCTTCATGGTGTTCTACGCGGCGGTCGCCCGGCTCGGCGGATCGTTCTCCGCCGTCGCCGCGATCCTGCCCGCGTTCCGGCAGGCGGAACCGATCCTGGCGGCGGCGCCGGGGACCGGCCCCGCCGGCGAGCCGCCGCCGGAACCGAGCGGCGACGTGCGCCTCGACCACGTCAGCTTCCGCTACGCCGAGGACGGTCCGCTGGTGCTGCGGGACGTGTCGATCCACGCCCGCGCGGGCGAGTTCGTGGCCGTCGTCGGGGAGTCCGGGGCGGGCAAGAGCACCCTGTTCCGCCTCGCGCTCGGACTCGAGGCCCCCGCCTCGGGCGCCGTCTACTACGACGGGCGCGACCTCGGACGCCTCGACGCGCGCGCGGTGCGCAGCCGGATCGGCATGGTGGCGCAGGACGCTTCACTGCAACCCGGGACCGTGCTCGAGAACATCATCGGGCTGTCCGGAGACCTCACCGAGGAGGACGCCTGGCGGGCCGCCCGGCTCGCCGCCGTCGACGAGGACGTCGCCGCCATGCCGATGCGGATGCAGACGGTCGCCGGCGACGGTTCGCCGCTGTTCTCGGGCGGGCAGATCCAGCGCATCCTGCTGGCGGCGGCGCTGGTCCGGGACCCGAGCGTCCTCTTCCTCGACGAGGCCACCAACTGGCTCGACAACCGGAGCCAGGCGCAGGTGATGGAACGCCTGGCGGAACTCGCGGTCACCCGGTTCGTGAGCGCGCACCGCCTGTCGACCATCCGGCTGGCCGACAGCATCCACGTGCTGCAGGACGGCCGGGTGGCGCAGACGGGCACGTTCGACGAACTGGCGGAGACCGAGGGACCCTTCCGGGAACTGGTCCGCCGCCAGATGGCCTGATCCGGCCGGACGATCCCGCGGTCAGCCCCCCCCCCGGCGCACGCGAAAGCGGCGCGGCGGTTTCTCCGCGGACCACGGCGCGCACCCGCTCCGGCCGCCGGCGGCGGCGCCCCGCGAGTCGTTGCAGTCGGCGTCGTCGAGCGTGGCTTCAGGCCTTCACCAGTTGCTGCCCCCCCACGAGTTGTTGTAGTCGGCGACGTCGCGCGTGCACACCCGCTCTTCGGTCCAGATCGACTTGCGGCGGCAGGTGATGCCGCCGGCCGCCTGTTCCAGGTCGTCCTCGGTGAGGTACGCCGCCGGCGGAAGGATCAGGTGGCCGGTGTCGGCGCCCTCCTCGTGCACCCGGATGGTGAACCCGGCCGGAATCGCCAGGCCCAGCTCGTCCTCGACGACGGCTCTCGGATCGGCGAGCAACCGGGCGCGGAACGCTTCGTCCGCGGCCGCCTTCTCGACCAGCCGTGCGCGCAACTCGCTCGCGGTCACCGTTTCGGAACTCATGGTCTCCTCCTCCGTTCGTCTTCCGCATTCCGCGTCCGCGTTCCGCGTCCGCATTTCCTCCGCGTCCGCACCCGGCCCGGGCGCCCCGCAAGCGCCGGCAGGGCCGTGTCCGGTCTTGTCCGCATGCGATCCCGTTCCGCCGTCACGCGTCCGCCCGGCGCTCCGGCCCGGAGGCCGGCTCCGGCGGGCTGGCGTGCGCGATCCCCCGCGTGACCAGCAGCCTGAGCAATTCGTCGGCGAACGACGCGGGGTCTTCCCCCGGGGCCGGCGCGGAAGCCGACTCCCGGAAGGCGCCGACGAGCACCGTCCCGTCCCGGAGCAAGGAAGCCAGCAGTTCCATGCAGCGGCCGTCGAAGGTCCAGCGGTAGCCGTTCGCCTGCAGCACCGCGTCCCCGCCGGCGTTCCGCTCCAGGCTCGCGCGCGAGGCTCCCCGGATCCGGATCCGGTACCGTTCCCAGCCGGGAGACTTCCACGGCTCGAGGCGCGGGCCGAGGTTCGTCCGCGTGCTCTCGGACCAGGTGGCACGCAGGTCGTCGTGGAACTTCCGCCCGACGTCTCCCTGCAATTCGTCCAGGACGAGCTCGCGGAGCGCCGCGAAGTGGCCGTCGCCGGTTTCGTCCGCCGGGTGGGGAAGGTCGCGGCGGAACGTCTCGTGGCGGGCGAGCCGGCCGGACAGCCACGTCATGAATTCGAGTCCCGTGAAAGGGAGGACGCTGCAGGTGAGGTGCAGGCTTCCGACGCCGTCCGCGCCGTCGCCGCCCTCGGCGCGGGCGTCGTGCCACCACCCCCGCGGAACGTAGAGGACGTCGCCCGCCTCGAGCGCCTCGCTCCACACCTGCTCCCGGGGCGCCGCGGCCGGTTCCGCATCCCGAAACAGCGGCGCGCGGCGGGTCTCGCCGTAGAGCCGCCAGCGCTTGCGGCCGGCGACCTGCAGCACGAACACGTCGTGGTCGTCCCAGTGGGTGGAGAAGCCGCGGGTCGGCATCCACGAGGCGTAGAGGTTGATCCCGGCGTAGCCGCCCAGGGCCGCCTCGATGGCGTCGGCCACGGGACGGACCGGGGGGTGAAAACCATCGATCCCGTTCAGGATGACGGTGGCCCCCTTGCGGAGGAGGGCGGTCAGGCGCCCGCCGTCGAGCTGGCGCGTGTCCGCGGACCTGCCTCTCCATCCGAAGCCGAAGGAGGGCGTCGTCCAGAGGCGGGCGGCGACCGGCCTGCCGTCGTGGACGAGTCGCATCCGGCTCCGGCAGACGCTCGAGGAGAGCATCGCGTCGAGTTCGTCCCAGGTGCACAGCGAGGCGAAACGCGGGCTCCGCGCCCGGAACAGCACGGGGCGCTTGCGCCGGTAGCGGGTGCGCAGGAACTCCCGCGTGGTGAGCGGCCGGACGACGTCGTCGAACGTGAACGCCGGCGCGGGCCCGCCGCCGCCGGCGTCGAGCACCTCGACGGCGGCAGCGCCGTGGGAGCCGGTCCCCGCGGGGACGGCCGGTGGACGTCCCGCTTCGGGGGGCCGGGGTGCGCGGGGCTTCCCGGCCCGCGGCCCCTCGGCCGGCGCGCGCCGCGATCCGTCGGCGGGAGCGTCCGGGACGATCTCGATGCGGATGCGCGGAACGGAGCCGCCGCCGTCGGACAGGGCCGCCAGAGACTCTTCTTCCTGCTCGAAAGCGTCCCGGTCGGCGAGCCACACGACCGGCGTCCCGCCGCGCAGAAGACTCCGCGCGTTCCCCCCGCGCGGCGCGCCGGCCGTCCCGGTCCCGGAACTCACGCCGCCACCGCCGGCGGCCGGAGTTTCGATCCGTACGGAATCACGTCCATGCCGGCATACGCCTTCGCCACCGTGCGGGCGCCCTTCCGGATCACGACCTTGACGTGGTTGATGCCCTGCCGGACGTGGTACACCTCTCCGCCGCCGAGCAGCCGGTCGGTGCGCGGCCAGCGCCGCAGCCCGTCCGCCTTGGCGGGCAGGCACCAGCCCCTTTCTTCGATCCGGGCGATGAAGGGACGCCATCCCGCGCGATCGACGTCGCACCAATGCGGGAGGCGGTACAGTTCCAGACCGAGGCGCGCGCCCGGCCCCCGCGCGGTCGCGTCCAGGCTCACGGCGGCGCGGGCGGCGACGTCGTCCACGCCGGCGAGGACGTCTGCCGCCGCGGCCGTCGGGCCGGGCCATTCCAGCCGCTCCAGCAGGGCGGGGACCTCGTTCTTCACGAGCCCTCCGACGACCATCCGGACCGCCCGCGGCGAGCGCGCCGGGAGGGCGCCGGCCTGGAACACGAAACAGGGTTCCGGCAGCGCCGCGACGATGCGCTCGACGCTCCGGAGCAGCTTTCCGGCGCCGCGCCAGCCGGCGGTGGCGGCGAGCGCCGCGAGCAGGCGGGCGGGGTCCCGGTGCTCGGTGAACCCGCGACGCGACGCGGGGGCGCCCTTCCGCGGCACGAAGAAGATCCCGGGCGGAGGCGGCGGCCGGCGCGGCGCGAGGCCCGCCAGGTCGTACTCCAGCACCACCGCGTCCACCGAATCGGCGAGGTACGAAGCCGGATTCGCGGTCTGCTCCCGAAGCCCGGCCCCGAGCGCCGCCGCCGCCGATCCGGGCGCGGCCCGCGCCCCTTCGCGGACGTAGTGCCGCGACAGCTCCGATCCCGGCAGGGCGACCACGCACAGATCGGCTTCCGCGCCCGCCTCCGCGAGATGGAACTCGAAGCCGAACTGCGCGTCGGCCACGGAGGCGGGCAGCCGCTTCGCGCGGTCCAGCAGACGCCGCCAGCCGGCGTCGTCCACCAGGGTGGGCGGGAACAGGGAGCGGCAGCCCGCGAGGAGGGAGGCGAAGGCGCCGCCCGCGGGCGCCCTCGGAGGCCGGGCCGACGCGGCGACAGGTCGGGTCAGGGTGTCTCCCACACGAACCTCGGCACGCCGCATGCGCCAGCCCCTCTCATCCCGGCTGGTCGGGCGACACCTTGCTTCCCGCATGCAGGACCCACGCATCCCTCGACGTGCCCTCTGCCGCCCGTTCCATTTCGGCCTCCGCGAGCCGCGCGGCCGGCGGCAGCACCAGGTGGCTGGCGTCCTCGACGTCCTCGTGGACCTTGATGGTGAAGCCGGGGGGAACCGTCACGCCCAGCTCCTCCTGGATCGCGGCGTTCGGGTCGGCCAGCAGCCGGGCGCGGAACGCCTCGTCGGTGGTCGCCTTCTCGATCAGGTGCTCGCGCAACTCGGTCACGCTCCTGGTTTCGGAATCCATCACGGCGTCTCCTTGTGGCGTGCCGCGTGCAACGAACGTCAGGCATTGTAGGGAACCGGCTGGCCGGGATTCAACGGGCCCCGCCGCCCCGCCGCCCGGGGCGAGGGAACCGGCTGGCCGGGATTCAACGGGCCCCGGCGCCCCGCCGCCCGGGGGCGATTGCAAACGGCAGGAAGCGCGCTCGGACGAACCCGGACGGCGGATTCCCGGAGCGGCTTCGCGCCCCCGTCCCCGCACCGCCGGCGGGACCCTGTACGGAAGCCGCCCGGCGGCACGACGGGCGGCCTCGACGCCGCGCTCCCCCGTTAGTCGGACCGCAGGGCCGCCACCGGATCGAGCGCCGCGGCGCGGCGCGCCGGGCCGACGCAGGCGGCCGCCGTCACCCCGGCGAGGACGGCGAGCACCACGGCCAGAGTGGCCGGATCGACGGGCGAGACCTGCACCAGCAGACTCTCGATCAGGCGGCCCGCGGCGAACCCGCCGGCGACGCCCAGCGCCAGTCCGGCGCCCACCTGAACCAGCGTGCGCCGCATGACGGTCCGGACCACCTGCCACCGGAGCGCGCCCAGCGCCATGCGGACGCCGATCTCCTGCGTCCGCTGCGCAACGGAGTACGCCGTGACCGAGTAGATGCCGACCGCCGACAGCACGAGGGCGACCACCGCGAAGCCGGCCAGCAGGCTGCTGAACAGCAGGTACGACCAGCGGCTCTCCCGGAGCCACGTCGTCAGCGGCTGGACGAGGAACACCGGCTGGTCCGGGTCGGCCGACCGCACCGCCTCCCGCAGTTGCGGCACGAACGCGGCGGGCGGCCCGGTGGTCAGGACCTGCAGCACGAACGACTGTTCCGCCGCCGACCCGGGATCGGTCCGCAGGCGGTACGGCAGGTAGGCGACCGGCTCCGGATCCGGTTCGACGGCGCGCTGGCGCACGTTCGGGCCGAGCCCGACGACGGTCAGCCACGGCCCCGGCGCGTCGCCCGGCAGCCGCAGCCGGATCCGCCGGCCCAGCGGGTCCGCGCCCGGAAAGAAACGGGCCGCGAAACGTTCGTTCACGACGACGGCGGGCGCCGCGCCGCCGCGTCCGTCGTCGTGGGTCAGCGCCCGCCCGCGCAGCAGGGGGACGTCGAGCGACTCGAAGTACCGCTCGCCGACGCGCAGCGTGACCACCTCCGGCGCGGCCCCCTCCGGCGCCGGCCGCCCGTCGACCTCGAGCGTCCGCGGGTAGCCGCCGCCCAGCGGCGGGAATTCGGCGAACGCGGCCGCCCGGACCCCGGGCATCGCGTCCAGACGCTGCCGGACCTGCTCCATGAAGCGGATCCGGTTCTCGGCCGCGGGGTGCTTCCGCGCCGTCAGGGTCATCACCCCGGTGAGCACCCGGTCCGGGTCGAACCCGAGGTCCAGGCGGTAGAGCGTCTGGAAACTCCGCATCATCAGCCCGGCGCCCGAGAGCAGGACCACCGCCAGCGTCACCTCCGCCACCACCATCGCCGCGGTCAGCCGGCGCGCGCGCGCCCCGCCGGGACCGGATCGCCCGCCCTCCTGGAGCAGCTTCGCGACGGGCGTCCTGGAGACGTGCAGCGCCGGCGTCAGACCGAAGAGCAGGCTCGTGCCGACGCAGACGAAGGCGAGGAACGCGACGACGGCCGGGTCGGCCGTGAACTCCATCCACCAGGGCTTGCCGACGTCCTGCGTCGCGGCGTCGAGCAGCCGCGTCCCGGCGAGGCCGAGACCGAGGCCGGCGGCGCCGCCGGGCACGCCGAGCACCAGGCTCTCGATCAGCAGTTGCCGGACCACCTGCCAGCGGGTGGCGCCCTGGGCCACGCGCAGGGCCACTTCGCGCGCCCGGTGCGCCGAGCGCGCCAGCAGCAGGTTGGCGACGTTCGCGCAGGCGATGAGCAGCACGAACACGACCGCTCCCATGAGCGTCAGGACGACGAGCCGGATCCGCCCGCCGCCGTTCGCCCATTCGTTGAAGGTCTGCGCGAAGGCGCCGGCTTCCTCGTTGGTGTCCGGGTACGCCGCCCGCAACCGCCCCGCGATCGCGCGCACCTCGGCGTCGGCCGCCTCCAGTCCGACGCCGGGCGCCAGCCGGCCGACGGTGGACAGCCCCCGGTTGTCGCGCCGGTTCCATTCCGCGGTCGGCCGCAGGGGCCGCCACAGGTCCGAGGTGACCGGGAACCGCATGCCTTCCGGCATCACGCCCACGATCGTCGCCGGCTCGTCGTTGACCCGGACGACCCGGCCGAGCACGCCGGGATCGCCCGCGTAGCGGTCCTGCCACACGCGGTGGCCCAGGATGACCGTCCCGGGAGCGCCCGGCTCCCCCTCCGCGGGCAGGAAGTCCCGCCCGAGCAGCATCGGCTGGCCCAGCAGGCGGAAGGTGTTCGGGGTGACGAGCGACCCGTTCACCCGCTCCGGCGGCTGGCCGGCGTCGCTCAGGTTCGCGGCGTCGCCGGCGGTGAACGCCGCGAGGCCGCTGAACGACGACGCCGCGCCGCGCAGGTCCTCGAAGTCGGGGAGCGAGACGCCGAGCCGCGCGCCGCTCGCCAGATCGCGCCCCGAGACGTTGACGATCCGGTGCGGATCGTCGTACGGCAGGCCGCGGATCAGGACGGCGTTGACGACGGTGAAGATCGTGGTGTTCGCGCCGATGCCGAGCGCCAGCGCCGCCGCCGCCAGGACCGTCAGGGAGCGGTCGCGGAGGAGCCGCCGGAGCGCATACCGGACGTCGTTGAGAATCATCGACGGCCCCCTCCGCCGGCGCCGCGTGGAGCTACCGCGGGTCGGAAGCGGCCTCGGCCTCGTTCCAGATCGAGTAGTAGCCTTCGCGGACGCGCAGCTTCGCGTCCCGCAGGTCGGCGCGGCCGGGACGCAGGCGCACCTCGATCTCGCGCCAGCTCCCGTCCCGGCGCGTGTTCGTCGAGACGTACCCGAGCGAGTAGCGCCCGTCGAGCTCCGCGACGATCTGCCCGTAGATCTCTTCGAGCGCGTCGGCCGAGAAGGGGAAGTACGCCCTCCCCCCGGTGAGCTCCGTCAACTGGCCCAGGCGCATCCGCTGCCGCGCCCGCGCCCGCGACCGCAGGTCGCCCTGGAAGCCGATGGCGTAGACGGTCACGTCGGAGGCCCGCAGCAGGTCCCGCGCGTCCCGGATCGACAGGCGGCTGCGCGTATCCTCGCCGTCGGTGTAGAGCACCAGGACCTTGCGGCCGTCCTGCTCGAACGCGCCGTCGAGATAGACGCCCAGCGCGTCGTAGAGGGCCGTGTAGCCCGCCGGGCGCCGGCCGCGGATGCGCTCGATGAGGCGGCCGAAGTCCTCCTGGCCGTAGCGGCCCACCCGCACCTCGGTGTCGAAGTCGACCAGCGTCATGTCGGCGGCGTAGCGGAGCGTGTTCAGGAAGCGGATCGCGGCCGTCTTCTGGAAGCGGTCGTTGCGCTCCATGCTGCCGCTCATGTCGAGCAGCAGCCCGAGGTGCAGGGGAATCTCGTCCGCGTCGCTCGCGAGCCCGACGGAGAAGTAACGCACCTCCTGGGGCCGGCCGTCCTCGAACACCTCGAAGTCGTCGCGCGTCAGGCCGGTCACCAGGGCGCCGTCCCGGTCGAGCACGGTGACCCCGACGTGCACCAGATCGATGCGGCTGGTGAACAGCGGCTGCTGCTGCGCCTGCGCCGCGGGGGGCGCCGGATACGGAAACGCCGCCAGCGCGGCGAGGAGCAGGGCGCCGGCGGCCGGACGCTTCATGGCGCGATGATACCGCATCGCGGGTTCGGCGCGCGGCCTCTCCGGCGCCGCGCGGGACGGACCGGCAGTTACCGGCATATAATCGGGATCTCCCATGAGGTGCGTGGCGGTCTGCCAGGATGCCCTGGTCGTCAGGACGCTGCACCAGGCGCTCGCGCCGGCGCTCGACGTCGAGTTCCTCGTCGAAGATCGCGCCCTCGCCCGCCGCCTTCACGGGGCCGGCATTCCCGCCCGGGCCGGCGACCCGCGGCGCATCGACACCTACCTCCGGATGGACGTGACGCCGGCCACGTGCGTCATCGTCGAGGACGCCGGGCGCCGCAGCGTGCGCCAGGTGCTGGAGACGCTGGCCGACGCCGGCGCGGTGCTGACCTACCTGCTCGACGTGGGAGAGCGCCGCCCGAAGCGCTCCGACGACGGCGCGGACGCCTTTCCGGAGGTCAGCGTGCTGAGCCTGGGCGACCTGCTCAAGGGATCGCTGCTCGGCGCGCTCGGCCGCGCGCTGACCCGGTCGCGGGTCCAGCAGTACCAGCGCTACTTCGCCGACGCCGACCGCGTGCTGATCCTCCTGCACCACGATCCCGATCCGGACGCGCTGGCCAGCGGCCTCGCCCTGCGCGCCCTCCTCCGCCGCACCCGGGCCACGGCCATCATCGGCGCGTTCCACGGCGTCACCCGCCCCGAGAACCTGCGCATGAAGAACCTGCTCGACATCCAGGTCCAGGCCGTGACGGCCGAATCGCTCGGCGAGTTCGACCGCATCGCCACCGTCGACGTCCAGCCGCACTACTTCGGCGGCCTCCTCTCCCGCGTCGATCTCGTCGTCGACCACCATCCGGAACGCACCGGCTACACCGCCACCTTCAAGGACATCCGGCCCGACTACGGATCGACCGCCACCATCCTCACCGAACATCTGCGGGCCACCGACGTGAACATCTCCGAGCGGGTCGCCACCGCGATGCTCTACGCCATCAAGTCGGACACGCTGTTCCTGTCGCGGCATACGGATCGCAGCGACCTGGAGGCCTTCACCTATCTCTACCCGCTCGCCGACCCGCACCTGGTGCGCAAGATGGAGGGCTCCGAGATCACCCTGGAGCGGCTGCGGCACGTGATGCAGGGGGTGCAGTCGGGCCGGATGCGCGGCCAGGTGTTCGCGGCCCACGTCGGCGCGGCCCCGCGGGAGGATCTGGTGGCGTACGCCGCCGATTTCCTTCTGCAGCTCGAGGACGTCAAGTGGTCCGTCGTGTCCGGCATCGTCGGCGACCGGCTCGTCGTATCGGTCCGCAACCTCGGCTACTCGCGCAACGCGGGCGAGTTCCTCAAGCGGCTGTTCAACGACGTCGGCAGCGCCGGCGGACACCGCGCCATGGCCAAGGCGGTGGTCCCGCTCGAGGCGTTCCGGGCGAAGTTCCACCCGGTCGGGGACTCCGAGATCGCGGCCCGGCTCGCCGACCTCGCCGCGCGGTTCCTGCGCGAGCCGCAGACCGGCGCCGCGAGGCGCCCGGGGGCGCCCGTGAAGGCCTGACGGCCCCCGCTCTAGTCGGCGAGCGGCTCCTGGCTCGCCAGACGCGCCGAGAAGGACGCCGGGGGCTCCTGCCCCTCGGCCGGCGGAGCCTCGATGAGCTCGCCGCTGGCTCCGAGCACCGCGTCGACGAACTGGCGGAGTCCGTCCTCGCGGCCGCGGTCGACCAGCTCGCCGAGCGTCTGTTTCCGGTCGGAGTGCTCGTCGTAGCACCCGGCGACGTCGAACGGGCCGACCGGGTTGTGCTCCGGCCGGACCTCGAAAAGCGACTGGAACCGCCCGCGCCGGGTGTCGACGGCCTCCTGGATGGAGACGCATTCGAGCCCCGCCAGGTACTCCCCGGCCCTGCCGTGGACGTCCCGGCGCGCTGCGCCGAGAGCATGCGGACCGGCGGCGGGAGGCAGCGCCGAGACGACGATCGCCTGCTGGACGCCGGCCCGCGCCACCTCGTCGAGCAGGCGGGAGGTGCTGTCCGGCCGGTCGCAGAACCGGTGCGTTTCTCCCCGCCACGCGCTGTCGGGCGCGAACGTGACGTGCTGCGGATCGGTCGCCGGCGGCAGGCTCAGCGCGGCGGCGAAGGCGTCCATGGCGTGCCGCCGGGCGGCGCGCGTCAAATCGACCGTCTCGAGGGGCCGCGCCGCCGCGTCCGGTCCGGGATGGCCCTGCAGGAACTCGCCGCGGTACGGCTCGGCGAGCAGAGCGAACGCGACGTCGCGCCGCGCGTCGACGTCGTGGACCAGCATCAGCAGCTCGCGGAACCCCGGCTGCCCCAGGTTCTCCTGCAGCAGCTCCGCGTAGCGTTCCCCGAGCTCGTCGTCGGTCGGCCGCCGGACCCGCGAGCCGTGCATGATCTGCCACAGGCCCCCGCTGAACCACGCCACCGCCTGCGCCCGATCGATCGGCGCGCCGAGCAGCCGCCACCACAGGCCGCCGCGGGCGATCCGGCGCGCCGCCGGACGGACGACGCCCTCCATGGCGTCGAGCGCCAGCAACGCGAAGAGGGAAGCGACCGCGAGCACCACCAGCCGCGGCAGATAAACGGGCAGGACCGCGGGCGCGAACACGGCGCGCAGCCACGCCTCGTAGGTCGCCGCCAGCGCCACGCCGAACTCCATGCCGACGAGCGAGAGGAAATAGCCGGCCGGCAGGACCACGACCGCCACGACCAGCGCCGCCACCGGCAGCAACGTCGCCGCGAACGCCGCCGCCAGCATCCACGCCGCGCCCCGCAACGCGGGACGCCAGCGGTAGGCGCCGCGCACGCCGCGGCTGCGCCACAGACCGCTCGGCGCCCACAGCCGGGAGTCGCTGTCCACGGCGGCGAACATGGCGCCCACCGCGCCGATCCCGCGCCCGGCCACCAGATCGATCTTGACGCCGGCCTCCACGAGGGCGCGCAGAACGCCGGCGTGATAGGCCCCGGCGGTGCCGGTGCCGGTCAGGACGAGCGCCGTCCGCAACTGCGGACGTACCGGCGAACCGTGTCGATGGAAGGCACGGACAGGCGGTCAGGATTCGTGAATCGTCGTCAGTGCGACGATCTCGAATTCGCGGACGCCGCGCGGCGTCCTGACGGTGATCTCGTCGCCCTCCTCCCGGCCCACCAGGGCCCGGCCGATCGGGGACGCGGTCGACACCCAGCCCTTCGCGGGATCGGCGTCCTCGGGCATCACCAGCTCGTAGGTCACCTCGGCGCCGCCCGCGGCGCGCAGCAGCACCGTCGATCCGAGCGCCGCGCGATCGTGCGGCAACCGGTCGAGGTTCATCAGCGCGATCTCCGCCAGCCGGCTCCGCAGCATGCCGATGCGGGCCTCGACCAGCCGCTGCCGTTCCTTCGCGGCCTGATACTCGGCGTTCTCGCGCAGATCGCCCAGTTCGCGCGCCCGCTGGATCTCCTTGGGCAGCTCGCGCGTCAACTCGCGATCCAGCGTCCGGATCTCGTCCTCGATCCGTTTGATCAGCCGTGCCTTCATGGGAAAATCGCATCGTAGCCTAGCACATCCGGTATGCTCGGCCGGATTCCCGCAGCTCGGCCGGGCCCGCCCCGCGAAGCGCCGTGAAGACCGTCACCAGCCGCCGGAACGCGCTCGTCGCGCGCTTCCGCTCCGCGCTCCGCGCGAACCGCCGCGAACGGACGCATCTGCTGCTCGACGGGCGGCGCCTGATCGGCGACGCGCGGCGCGCCGGGGCCGCCGTCGAGACCGTGGTCGTCGCGGCGGCCGCCGTCCGGCGCGGGGACCCCGCCCTGGCCGCGCTCGCCGCGGACTGCGCGCGCGACGGCATACCGGTCGTGGCGGCCGCCGAGCGGGTGCTGGCGGCGGTCAGCCCGCTCCGGTCCCCTTCCACCGCCGTGGCCCTGGCCCGCCACCGTCCCCGGCCGGTGGACGACGTGCTCGCCCGCGCGCAGCGCGGCTGCCTCGTCGCGCCGCTCGGGGTGCAGGATCCGGGCAACGTCGGCGCGATCGTCCGCGCCGCCGACGCGGCCGGCGCCGGCGGCGTCGTCGTCGCGGGGGCCGCGGCCGATCCCTTCGGCTGGAAGGCGCTGCGCGGCGCCATGGGGGCCACGTTCCGGATCCCGGTGGCGGACGCGGGCGAGCGGGACGACCTGCCGGAGCGGGCCCGGCAGGCCGGCTGCGCGGTTCTCGCGACGGCGCCCCGGGGCGGCCGGTCGATGTACGATCTCGACCTGACGCGGCCGGTGCTGATCCTGATCGGCGGCGAAGGGGCCGGCGTCGAGAGCCCGGTCCGCGAATCCGCCGACGCCGTCGTTTCGATCCCGATGGCCGGCGGCGCCGAGTCGCTCAACGCCGCGGCGGCCGCCGCCGTGATCGCCTACGAGGCCCGCCGCCAGCGGAGAGCCGCATGAAGTCAGGCCACCTGTTCGAGCCGCCCGCGCCGGAGCGGTCCGCCGCCGGCACGCCGCTGGCCGAACGGATGCGTCCGCGGACGTTCGACGAGTTCGTGGGCCAGCAGGAGCTGCTGGCGCCGGGCCGGCCGTTGCGCGCCGCGATCGAGCGCGACGCCCTGCAGTCGATCATCTTCTGGGGTCCGCCGGGGACCGGCAAGACGACCATTGCGCGGCTGATCGCCACCGTCACCCGCGCCCGCTTCGTCGCCTTCAGCGCCGTCCTGTCCGGCATCAGGGACATCAGGGCGGTGATGGCCGAGGCCGAGGCGGCGCGCCGCGAGCCGGGCCGGCGCACGATCCTGTTCGTGGACGAGATCCACCGCTTCAACAAGGCGCAGCAGGACGCCTTCCTCCCGCGCGTCGAGGCGGGCGACATCGCGCTGATCGGCGCCACCACCGAGAACCCGTCGTTCGAGGTCAACGCGGCGCTGCTGTCGCGGTCGAAGGTCTTCGTGCTGCAGCCGCTCGCGACGGGGGAAACCGCAACCATCCTGCGCCGGGCGCTCGACGACCCGGAGCGCGGCCTCGGCGCGGCGGGGGTCGCGGCGGACGACGACGTCCTCGCGCTCATCGCCGGACACGCCAACGGCGACGCGCGGGTCGCGCTCAACCTGCTGGAGCTGGCGGCCACGCTGGCGAGCCGTCCCGCGTCCGGCGCCGCCGGCGGGCAGGACGGGCCGGACGCCGCGGCGGGCGGAGACGCCGCCACCGACGCCGGGAACGGCGCCGCGGCCGACGCCGGGAACGGCGCGCCGGGCGGAGACGCCGCGACCGGCCGGTCCGCCGGCTCCGGGCGCATCGACCGGGCGCTGCTGGCGCGCGCCGTCCAGAAGCGCGCCCTGCTCTACGACAAGTCGGGCGAAGAGCACTTCAACCTGATCTCGGCGCTGCACAAGTCGTTGCGCAACAGCGATCCGGACGCCGGCGTCTACTGGCTGGCGCGCATGCTCGAGGCGGGCGAGGAGCCGCTCTACATCGCGCGGCGCCTCGTGCGCTTCGCCTCCGAGGACGTCGGCAACGCCGATCCGAACGCCCTGACGGTGGCCGTCGCGGCCAAGGAAGCGGTGCATTTCATCGGGATGCCGGAGGGCGACACGGCGCTGGCGCAGGCCGTCACCTACCTCGCCACCGCGCCCAAGAGCGACGCCGTCTACGCCGCGTACAAACGGGCCGCCGCCGACGCCCACGGGCAGGCGGCCGAGCCGGTCCCGCCGCATCTGCGCAACGCGCCGACCCGCCTGATGAAGGACCTGGGCTACGGCCGGGGCTACGCCCATGCCCACGACGACCCGGACGCCGTGACCGGCATGGAGTGTCTGCCGCCCGCGCTCGCCGGGCGCCGGTACTACCGGCCGGCCACACGGGGCTACGAGAAGGAAGTGGCCCGCCGGCTCGACGCGTGGCGGGCGCTGAAGCGCGCCCGGCGACAGCCTGCCGCCCCCGCGAGTGGGCAGGAACGATCGGGCGGCGGTGGCGCGGCGCGGCGAACCGCCGCTCCCGCGGGTGCGCGGGAACCGTAGCCGTGCCGGGCGTTTTCTACTACGTCGGCCGCGGGCTGCAGCTTCTCGGGATGTGGCTGCTGCTCGTCTCCATCGTGACCGCCGGGCCGCTCGGGCCGAGCCCGCGCCTCTTCGGCGCCGGCGTCGGCGCCTTCGTGATCGGCTGGTTCCTCGTGAAACGCACCGTCGGATAGCGGCCCGCTCCGGCCCGGCTCAATCGGGCAGCGCGAGCGCGACGTACTCGCTCGGCATGTCCTCCCAGCCGACGGTCACCACGATGTACTGCCGGCCGTCGACCATGTAGGTCATCGGCGCCGCCGTCGTGCCGCCGGGCAGCTCCATCTCCCAGACCACGTCGCCGGTCAGCTTGTCGTAGGCGCGGAACGCCTTGCCGCCGGCGCCGCCCCGGAGCGGCTGCAGGACGACCACCCCGGCGTTGCCGCCCTCGCCGAGGAAGACGAACGACTTCGTGACCAGCGGCGAGACGCGGCCCGGCTGGCCGAGCGGCGGCAGGTCGAGGTCCCGCAGCAGCGGATGGTCGCGCGGTCCGTCGCCGTTGGCCTTCGACCAGAGGATCTCGCCGCGCTTCAGGTCGATGGCGACCAGCCGGCCGTACGGCGGCTTGAAGAGCGGCAATTCGTTCGGCCCTTCCAGCGGCGACAGCGTCTGCACGACGAGCCGCATGTCGGAGCGCGGATGCTCGGACGGCACGATGCCGATGACCGACTCGCTGTGGACCGACGGCACGTACAGGATGCCGGTCTCCGGATCGACGGCCGAGCCGCCCCAGTCGGCCCCGCCGACCACGCCCGGCATCTGCAGGGTGCCCTTCGTGCCGCCCGGCGCGTCGTCGACCAGCGACGGCGGGGTGAAGAGCGGACCGGTCACGTACTGCTCGAAGACCGCGAGCGCGTCGCGGCGCAACGCCGGCGTGAAGTCGATCAGGTCGTCGACGCTGGTCCCCTGCTGATCGAACGGCGGCGGCTTCGTCGGGAACGGCTGGGTCGGCGCGTACCACTCGCCCGGCACGTCGCCGGGCGGCACCGGCCGCTCCTCGATCGGCCAGACCGGCTCGCCGGTCACGCGGTCGAAGACGTAGGTGAACGCCTGCTTGCTCACCGCCGCGACCGCCTTGACCGGCTCCGCGCGCCCCTCGACCTGCAGGTCGACGACGTTCGGCGCGGCCGGGAAGTCGTAGTCCCAGATGCCGTGGTGCACCGCCTGGAAGTGCCAGATCCGCTCGCCGGTGCGGGCGTCGAGGCAGACGATGCTCTCGGCGAACAGGTTGTCGCCGGGCCGGTACCCGCCGTAGTAGTCGTTGGTCGGGGTCGACAGCGGCACGTAGACGTAGCCGAGCTCCTCGTCCGCGCTCGGCCAGGCCCACATGTTGGTGTTGCCGCTGTACTCCCACGAGGCCCGGTCCTCGTTCAGCGCGGTCAGCCAGGTTTCGTTGCCCGGCTCCCCTTCCCGCGGGATGGTGTGGAAGATCCAGAGCTGCCGGCCGGTCCGCACGTCGAAGCCGCGCACGTCGCCCGGCGGCATCTCCTTCATCGCCGGCATGTTCGGGTTGGTGACGTCGGTCATGGCCGAGCCGATGACGACGACGTCGCCGACGACGAGCGGCGGCGACCCCCAACTGAAGGTCTCCACCGGGCGGTCGAACCCCTGCGTCAGGTCCACCTCCCCGCCGTCGCCGAAGTCCGGGTACCGCGCGCCGGTGCGGGCGTTCAGGGCGACCAGGTACGAGCCGACCACCGCCAGCACGCGGGCGTCCCCGCCTTGCAGATCGTCCCAGTACGCGACGCCGCGGGTCTGGCGCACGCGCGTGAACGGCTCGCCGCCGCGATCCGGCGGCGTGTCGAACCAGAGCACCTCGCCCGTCTTCGCGTCGAGCGCCGCCACCGTGCCGAGGGCCGAGCTGACGTAGAGCCGGCCGTCCGCCATCAGCGGGGTGTTCTGCGAGGCGACCGACGACGTGAAGTCGCGCCCTTCCCGCATGGCCTCCGGCAGTACCGACTGCCGCCAGACGATCCGCAGGCCGTCGATCGTCTCCCGGTTGATCTGGTCCAGCGGCGAGTACTTCGTACCGGCGGCGTCCGAACCGTAAGAGCGCCACTCCACGTCCTGGGCGTGCGCCGCCGGCGCGGCGGCGATCAGGAACGCGGCGATCGCCGGCAGCGCCGGCAGGCGCCGCGCGTCCCGTCTCGAAGTCCGCATGTCCCGGCGATCCCCCGCTCGCCGGCGACCGCGCACAGGAGGGCGCCGCGCGTCCCGTCTCGAAGTCCGCGCGTCCCGTTTCGCAGATCGTGGTTCCATCGTCGTCCCCGCGGACTAACGCCTGTCCTGCCGCGCTTCGCGCCGCACGCCGGGCAGGCCGCGCCGCCGCATGCTCCGGGGCGGAGTCGCCCCGCCGCCTACTGCTCCGCCGCGATCTCGTCGTAGAAGCCCGGAATGCTGCGGCGCATGAACAGACCGTTCTCCGCCGTCGTCCAGCTCAGCTCCGGCGTCACGATCCCCGCCGGCGCGTCCTCCTTCGCGAGGCCGCCGTCGATCAGCTCGCGCATCCGGGTGCGGACGGCGACGAACTGATCCCGGAACGCCTCGACGTCGGCCCGCGTCATCAGGCCGCCGTGGCCCGGGATGGCGGTGTCGAAGTCGAGCGCGAGGATGCCGTCGAGCACCCCGACCCATTCCTCGCTGCTGCCGCCGTTCGCATAGTCGATGAACGGCGCGGTGCCGTGCAGCAGGTCGCCGCCGTGCACGGTGCGCAGGTCGGGGAAGTAGACCACCGAGTCGCCGTTGGTGTGCCCACGCCCCAAGTGATGCGCCCGCACCTCGACGCCGCCCAGGTGCACCGCCGTCTGGTCGGTGTAGACGATGCGTGGCGGCGCCTCCTGCTCGTTGCGGATCATGTTCCTGCGGGCGTTCTCGTGGGCGATGACGTCCGCCGAGTCGATGAACCCGACGTTGCCCCCGGCGTGGTCGCCGTGGTGGTGGGTGTTGATGACGTAGCGGATCGGCTGGTCGGTCACCTCGGCCACCCGCGCCCTGAGCGCCTCGACGTTGCGCGGGAACTTGTCGTCGACCAGGACGACGCCCTCGGACGTCACCCGGACCCCGACGTTGCCGCCGACCCCGTTGACGTAGTACAGCCCGTCCTTCACCGGCGTCACGCTCAACGACTCCGGCTGCTGCCCGGCGGCCACGACGACGGCCGCGGCCGCCGCGGCGAACGCCATCGCGACGCCTGCTCTGGAAATGCCCCGCATGTCGTTCCCTCCCCTGACGCTGACCCGGTGAACAGGGTCCGATTATAGGTCAGGCGGGCGGACGCCGACACCCCGGGCATCGACGGGACGCCCATCCGCGGGGGGACGGCGTCCGATTCTGGGTCAGACGGCGCGGACGCGCGTCCGGCTGCGCGGCTTGCCGACCGTGCGCGTGCCACAGCCAACGGCTTGTGCGCGCCCGCCGCGCCGATCTTCGGATGCGACGGGGCGCGGACCGAGCGTCGACAGCAAGGTGCCAGTGGAAATACGGCGCGGTGCGGACTGCGCGAAGATCGCGGAAACGCCTTTGCGTCGCTCGCGACGGGGTGCCGACTTCCCGCGACGATGGTCAGGTGCCGGCTTCGACGTTATTCCCCACCGAGTAGACGACGGTTTCGAAATCCACCCAAGCCTCAGCTCGGGCGACCGTTGCTTGTTGGCGCATCTCTTCGGCCAACCGACGTCCACGAGACAATTCGTCAATCAGCTCCTGCTGTTCGCCGAGGGAAGGCAGCGGGAGCGGGAAGCCGGAAACCTCCTTGCTGTTGATCGACGCAAGATTGGTCGTGCGTTTGGCCCTGGAACGGAAATAGGTTTGTCCATAGGTCGAATTGATCACCGCAAGTGCAAACTCGGGTACGATCTTGGACGCATCCATCCGAGCTCGCAGGACATGGTTCTGATGGACGCAATCCGGTATCTCATTCCGCCAGAGTGCGCCGCGCCCGACGAGCCCGGCGCTATTTCCTTCGCAAAGCAAGATATCGCCGTCTTTCAGGCGATACATCGGCATATCTCGATCAGGTACGTCGATCATCTTTATCTTCGCAAGGTCGAGCCGCCACCGCTGCACGTTGGCGACACGCAGATAAGGGCGCGGGTGCATTCCGGGACGGTTGGCGGGAGATTTTTGAAGTCCGTAGCTGACCCTTCCCACCGTGCCCAGCGCGACGATTGGGAATTTCGATCCCTTTTCCCCCGGAGCCAGCGTCGCCCGGAGAATACCCTCGTGGCTCCAGCGGTCGAGGTGCTTGAAGGAAGCGATGAAGACGGGGCGTTCGGGCAACGGCGCGGGCGGGCCGAAGCCGAGCGCGGTCTCGAACGCCTCCATCGCCCGCGCCTCGACTTCATCGGCTTCATGCTCCAGCTCGGCCGCGCGGTCGAGCGCCGCGCGGTGGGCGACGACGATGGCCCGCTGCTCGTCCAGCGGTGGAAGGGGCACGCGGAGGTCGGTAAACGCATCGGGGGCGATCCGCTTGCGCCCGCTCGTACCGCTCGCCTTCCTCCGGAGCGCGGCGAGGAAGTGGCCGGTCCTCAGCACCAGCTTGACGAACTCGCCATCGAGGCGCTCGGGGACCGGAACGAAGACGGGAAACTCCGTCGTGACGACCGCCTTGGCAATGCTCTCCTGGAGGACGCCGATCGCTCCGTTGCGCGCATCGATTTTGGAAAGACGACATCGCCGGGCCAGGCGGCGAACATGTCGCCCTTGTAGGGAACGGTCCTCTCGCGCGCCGAGATCTCCCCGTTCAGATGAACGGTGATCGGCGTCCAGTCGCCGAACGTATCGGTGACGGTGACCGCCTCCCGCCGTGACGATACGAGCTCGCGAAGCGGCGTCAGCGGGAAGCGCGAATGCCGGCCCTCGACGGCTTCGGCGGCGATCCAGGATTCGAGCGCCCTCCACCGCCGGATCAGGCAGTGGAGGGCAGGCGAAAATCCGGGGCGTCCTCCGGCTCGGCGCCCGCTTCGACCCACGACTCGAACGCACGCCAGGCGTCAAGGGTCCCCGGCAGATCGTCCGGCACGTTCTCGCCCGTCTCGCCGGTCGAGGTGATGCCGACGGCCTTGGGCGCGGCGGCGAAGACGGGATAGTCGAACGCCTCCCGCACCGAGGCCCACAGCGCGGCGCCGTGCGCCTCGTCCACGGAGCGCAAGGCCGTGCGCAGCTCGCGGAAAACGGCATCGGCACGCGCCCTCGCAGCCTCGTCGCCCTCGAAGACGGCCGCGTAGTCGCGCTTGAGCCGGGCGGCGCGCTCCCGGTCGCTCGCGACCCCCTTCCAGCGAGGCTTGGCCAGCCGGGTCGGGCCGATGCCGCGCGGGTAACCGGGCGGCGGCCCGGCGCTCCACGCCGGCGCCGTGCGCGCGACCCCGAGCATGGCCAGCTCGTCCACGATCTTCCCGGCCGCCTCGCTCCCCCCGGTCACGATCCGCCGCCCGAAGTCGGCGGAGAGCGCATCGCGCCGGGCGTTGAAGGCGGTGTCGTGTCCGGCGTGCGCCGCCGTCCAAGCGGCCTCCCATGCCCGCTCGTCCTCGCCGGTGAAGCGGCGGAGGAAGACCAGCGACGCCTTCACCGTCGCGTCGGCGGAACGGAACGTCTCCTCCGGCAGGCTGACGACGGCCAGGATGCGCGCCTTGCCTTCGCACCAGCGGCGCAGCCAATCGAGTGACGGGTTGTTGAGGTTGCCGTCGGGCAGGACGATGCCCATCCGGCCCCCCGGCTTGAGCAGGCCGAGGCAACGCTCGACGAAGATGATCTCGGTGGCGCGGTTCGCCTTGCCCCGGCCGATCTCGAAGAGGTCGAGGATGTTCGTCCCGGTCGCCTCCCTCATGCGCCGGTAGCTCCGCTCCCAGGCTTCGCCGTAGCGCGCCCGGCACCGGTACAGGTATGCCTCGTCCTCATGGATGCGCGGCTCGCCGCTCCCGCCGATCTTCTGGTCGCTCCCCACGTTCGAGCCGAAGGGCGGATTGGTGACGACCATGTCGAACCGGCTCGGGAAGATGCCGTTGATGTCGACCAGGCCGTCGTGGTAGTGGATGCCGCCGTGGCCGTCGCCGTGCATGATCATGTTCATCTTGGCGGTGCGCGCGGCGCGGGGCTCGGCGTCGCAGCCGAAGATGCAGCGCCACGCCAGCCGGCCGACGCGGGTATCGGCGGGCAGGTTGTGATCGTTCGAGGCAAGAAGCTCCCGGTTGAGCGCGGCGAAGGCCGCATCGATCCGGGACTCTTCCTCCTCGGGGGCAAGGCCCTGCGCTTCGATCTCCGCCCGCGCCCGGTCCTTCTCGGCCTGGACGGCGGCGGCGATCCGGGCCCGGACGTGCTCGAAAGCGCGGATGAGGAAGCCGCCCGAGCCCGCCGCGGGGTCGCAGATCAACTCGCCTTCCCGCGGGTCGAGCAGGCTGACCATGAAGTCCACCACCGGGCGGGGCGTGAAGAACTGGCCGAGCTCGCCCCGGAACGTGCTGCCGAGGAACTTCTCGAAGGCGAGCCCCTTGACGTCGTCCCCGGTCTTCGAGAGATCGAAGCGCTCGAGCTCCTTCACGATGCGGTGGAAGGTCTCCTCGGAGATTTCGAGGCGGTCGGCGCCGGTGAAGAGATCGTCGGCCCGGTAGTAGTCCTTCGTCCGCTCGAACAGGTCGTCGTGGACCAGCGGATCGCTCGGCAGGCGCGTGGAGGCGCGGCGGTCGAGGAAGTCGGCGGTGAAGGTGCCGTGCAGGCCCGAGCGTTCGACGTACATCTTCACGAACAGGATCTTCGAGATCGTGTCGAACGCGCGTCCGGGGTCCATCTTGTGCACGTCGCGCAGGATCGAGTGGCACCGGAACAGGAGGTCCTGGAACTCTCTCCGGTTGAAGGCGCGCAGCTTGCTCCTGATCTCCTCGATCCGTTTGGCGTCGCCCCAGTCCGCCGCCTTCGGGATCTCGTTGATCTGCACGAATCTCGCCCGGCACGCCGGGGATGAGCTGGAAGACGGCGGTATGGCGGGCGTTGTGGGCGATGAAGAACTCGCCGCCGGCCGCGCGGGTGTAGCTCTCCCCTTGGTAGTAGTCCCGGATGTCGACGTCGACGTTCTCGGCCTTGCATTCGACGACGAGCACCGGCGTCCGGTTCGCGGCTTTGGCCTTGGGCGTTTCCCAGATCACGACATCGGCGCGCGGGCTCCGGTGGCCGTGGGTGGTGCGCCGCTCCTGGGCCATCTGGTCGAGGGTGTAGCCGTAGTGGTCGCAGAGGTGGCGGATGAAGTGTTGGCGCACGGCCTCTTCCGGCTTCCCCGCCACGTCGCGCCATTCCTGGCGGAGGGGGATCCAGAGCTGGTCCCCCCTCTGGTGCAAGGTGTCGGATGCCGCCGGAAACGGTGTCTCGGGCGCTGCTGCCTTGGATTTTCCCATTGTCTTCTTCGCCACTATTTGCGTTCCTTCGGGTGCATCCGCCCGTCCACCACGGACCACCCGTTGCGCGCGTACCTGCACCGTCCGTGTGACAGCCACCCGTACGGGCACGACTTCCCGCGCTGATCACCGGGTAAGCATGACATGCCTGCGGCGGAGGGAGACTTGTCGTCGACCAGGATGACGCCCTCGGCCGTCACCCGGACCCCGACGTTGTCAGGCGGGCGCCTCGTCGCTCTCGGTGCGACACGGGGATTCCACCACCGGGCCGTCATGCCCAGAACGGCACGTAGCCGGACCTCGGGCGCGCGGTGTCGGCCGGGCGGATCATGCCCTTGCGCAGGGCTTGCCGGATCACGCCGGAAATCTGGGCGGCGTTCCGGCGGTCGACGCCGAGCCGGTCGCGCAGGGTGGCGTTCCGCAAGCGGCCCCCGCCCAGGTAACGCAGCACGGCGTGCTGGTAGCAGGCGCGCAACCGCTCCTCCGCCGTCATGTCGGCGAAACGGCGCGGGCCGAACAGCGTGACCCGCGTAGCGCCCCTCTCGGCGCGAAATTCGGGCGGCGGAAGCTGCGCCCTCTCCACCGCGTCCACGACCTTGTCGATGCCCGTCCCCTGCTCCTCGCACAGTCCCATGCGCCGCATCAGGGACGCCAGCGCCTCGTTGCGCGACCGGGGCGGAAAATCGATGAACCGATCCGGCTCCACCAGCGGGGCGCCGGGGTTGGTGATCTCGATCCGGTTCCTGAACAACTCCACCGTCGGCCCGGCCCCGGTGATCGTCATGTCCTGGTGGATCAGGGCGTTGGCCGTCAGTTCGCGGACGGCGACCGGCGGAAACAGGGGGCGCGCTTCCCGGATGGCGGCGCTGCCGTCCTCGGGCGAGGGAATCAGCGTGTTGACGTGGGCGTTGAAGCGGGCGAAGCCGCTGGCGTAGCCGGCGGGAAAGTCCATCCGGTGCGTCACGGTCGCCGTGCGGCCGTCCCCGTCGTACGCGACGAAGCGGAGCGCCTTGCGGGAGAGCGCCGATTCGAATGCGCCGACGTCCCTGGCGAACAGGATCGCGCCCAGGTTCAGGACGTTCCACTTTCCCCCTGCGTCGCGCGAGATCAGCCGATCGCTCTCCAGGCTCTCCAGAACGGCGTCGCGGCCCTCCGGGATCGGTTTGCCGAGCAACTCGAAGTAGCCGGGATGGTCCAGCAGCGCGAGGACCTCACCGGTCCCGACGAATTGCCGGGCGGCGCCTGTTTCCCAGGCGTAGGGCCGCAGCTTGTCCCACAGCGCCCGCTGCCGTTCCGGGTGGTCGGCCAGGCGCGGCGTCGCGCCGCCGATGCGAACGTACGCCGTCCTGTCGAACTCGACCGGCGCGGTCGTCGCGGCCGGTATCTCGAGCAGGACCAGCCGCCCGCCGGGGTGCCGGATCGGCTGGAAGGAAAAGGCGACGTCGGGCCGCAACATCTGCGACAACCAGAATTCGAGGGGTTGCCGCCGGTGTTTCGCGGACGAGGGTTCGAACCGGGTTCCGGCCACGGCGTGGCCGGAACCCGGACACCCCAGACGACGTAGCCGAAGTCCCTGTCTTCGAGCCGCGCCGCGTTCGACACGGCGGAGATCAGGCGCCCGATCACGCTCGGGTCGGTGTTGTTCTCCTTGAATTCCAGCCACGCCGTTTCGGCTGGGAGGGTACGCAGATCGTCGATCAGGGCCAGCAGGCGCTCGTCCGTCATGGTCCATCCCGCCGCGGGCCGGTCCGGGGGCGGCGATCAAAACCCGGTCAAATCCGTGCGTTGATGGTAACCCGTTGCGGATCAAGGGGGTTGTCTTCCGATGCGGACCCCGGGACGGGTCGATCCGGCCCTGCAATCAATTCCCGGTCAAATCCCGCGGCCCCGTCTCCGGGTCGTGAGGAGCGTCGTCGACGACCACGATCGCGCCGGCCCGCGGCCCTGCCGGGGAGCGCATGACGATCCGCGGCCGCGCTAACGAAGCCGCCGGCCGGATCCTGGACGACAGGCCGCTTCCATCGTAACAGCCCGCGGTGGTTCGCGCGCCGCACGCCGGGCAGGCCGCGCCGCCGCATGCTCCCGGGTGGAGTCGGCGCCTCCGCCTGCCGTCGGTCGCGGAGCCGGCGGTGCCCGGGCGCCGATTCATTCTATTCCTTGACAGGTCAGGAAAGAGGCGCTGGACGCCGCCGCGGCCACCATCAGACAGCACCTGCCGCCCCCCGGCCAGTGAGCGCGGTGTGGGCTATACCACGGCGCCCGGGCCGCGACCGGGTTCCGGCCCGACGCCGCCAGCCGCGGCCGGGCGATGCGGCCGAACGCGGCGGCGCCCGCGTATCCGACCATGCTGTCAGTCCTTGTCGACCGTCTTCATTGCGAGTTTGATGTAGTCCCGGAGATCATCGAACCTTGCGTTGAAGTTGTCGGTGACTCTCTTTTCAGACGCCTTGACGTTCTCATCCACGCGACGGATGTTCGTTCCGATCTCGGCATGCGCTATCCGCGCATCTTCCTTGAGGTCTTTCACAGCGTCGTCGATCCTGTCGTTCGCACGATCTATCTTCGTGTCCAGTCTCAGGCCGAGCGCCACTCCCGCAGTCAGTATCGCGCCCAGCAATCCAACGATCAGGTGTTCCACAGTCATTTTTACTGTCTTCCGTAGTGCGCGACCATGCGCGCCGTCTTCCACCCGCCGGCCAGCATCACGTCGGCCGTTGAAGCTCCCCGCGCCGTCAACTCGCTCGCCAGCCCGACCCAGCCGCTGTGTCCCGTGAGGCGGCGGTCCCGCCAGCGTGCCATCGTCGAGGGCGGCGCCGTCCAGCCATTCCTCGTAGAGCGGCGAGGGCGGCGCCGTAGGCCCGCTTCGTGTTCGGCGAGATGGACATGGCGGCGAGATCGCGCGCGGTGTCGGCACCCGGCAGAGACAGGGCTGCGTCGGCGGCGCCCATGGTGCAGATCGCGTTCATGCCCCCCCTTCAGACAGCAGCTAATGGAATTATCATGCATCGAAACGCCAACGTCAAAGCGTCCCCGTCAGCGCCCGGTTCCGCGCCGCTTGCGCCCCGGTTGCGGCCTGTAGCTGCGCTGTGGATCCGCGACAATGGACAACGGTCGCCGGGTTCGGCAACGGGAACGGGCCGCCAGCCGGATGCTTCTACGCCTGCGTTGCGCGGTCGGCGCTCGCGCCCTGCCGTTGCGGGTGGGCGGGCGGCAGGTGCGGTCTGATGGCGGTGGCCTTCGCGTCGGCCCGCGGCCCGGCCGGGGAACGCATGACGATCCGTGGCCGCGCTCACGAAGCCGCCGGCCGGATCCTGGGCGACAGGCCGCTTCCATCGTAACAGCCCACGGTGGTTCGCGCCGCACGCCGGGCAGGCCGCGCCGCCGCATGCTCCTGGGTGAAGGTCGGCGCCTCCGCCTGCCGTCGGTCGCGGACCTCGGCGGCGCCCGGGCGCCGATTCCTTCTACTCCTTGACAGGTCAGGAAAGAGGCAGGTACGGTGGACGCGAGCACGGATTGCCATGAGAGAGAAGAAGACGCCCATTCGGGATCGGTCATCGGGTGGAGGAATCATGAAGGTTCTCGATGCTCGCGGGGGGCGATGGTTCGCCGGGTTCGCCTTCGCGTGCGCCGCGTTCGCCGCCGCCGCGGCGGCCGGGCCGGGCGCGGCGCAGGAGGGCGGAGAACCATCCGAGATCGACCGCCTCATGCAACGGGTGCTCGCGCGCGGTGGCGAGAACCGGATCGCACGGCGGCGGTACGTGTTCAACGAAGCGGAGCGATTCGCGGTGACCGGCCCCGGCGGCGAGGCGTATCGGAGTTTCGTGCGGGAATACGTCTGGTACGAGCGGGACGGCGTCTTCGTGCGGAGCCCGGTACGCATCGACGGTGTCACGGTCGGCGAGGCCGATTGGCGCCGCTACGAGGCGAGCTGGCTGGCGGCGGAGGCCCGGCGGGCCGGGGAGGGGTCCGACGCCGCGGACGAGTCGTGCGGCGCGTCGCCGGCGGCGGAATCCGCCGGCGACGGTGCGGGTCCCGGCGCGGGGGGCGTCTCTACGGCCGCGGCGCCCAGGGCGGCGGAATCCGCCGGCGACGGTGCGGATCCCGGCGCGGGGGGCGTCTCTACGGCCGCGGCGCCCAGGGCGGCGGAATCCGCCGGCGACGGTGCGGATCCCGGTTCGGCGGACGCCGGCCGCGCGGATGCGGCGCCGGCGGCCGATCTGCAGCCGCGTTTCCTCTCCGATTCGTACTGGATCGATTTCGATTTCGAACCGGGCAATTACTACTTCGCGGGCCGCGAGCGGCTGGCGGGCCGCGGCGTGCTGCGCGTCGAGTACTACCCGGAGCGGCTGTTCGGAGAAGGGAGCCGGGACGATGCGAAGTGCGGCCGCGCCGCGGCGTTCGCAGTGCCCGGCGCCCACGAGGCGCTGAACAAGACCGCCCTCGTCACGCTCTGGATCGATCCGCAGGAGCATCGGATCGTGCGGTTTGCGTTCGACAACGCCGGCTTCGACTTCCTGCCGCTGCGGTGGCTGATCCGTCTGGACGACCTGTCCGCGTCGATGACGATGGGCCGGCCGCTCGACGACGACGTCTGGCTGCCGGAGCGGATCGAAGCGTCGGGGGTGATGACCATGGCCAGCGGGTCCGCCACGGTGACGTATTCGCGCACGTTCACCGACTGGCGGCGCGCGCGCACCGGAGGCCGTCTCCGCGGGCCGCGGCCATGACCCGCCGGTTCGTTCGGACGACGTCGGCGGCCCTGGCCGCCGCGGTGGCCGCGGCCCCGGCGTCCGGGGCGGCGGTCGCGCGGGAACGTCCGCGGCCCGCGGAAACCGTCGTCGAGATCCGGGTCCACGGCAACGTTTCGGTGCCCGACGCCGAGGTGCGCCGGCTGGCGGGCGTCGCTGTCGGGGATGCGGCCGGTCCCGATCTGGCGGACGCGGTGCGGCGGCGGCTGATGGCGAGCGGCCGGTTCGAGACCGTCGAGGTGCGCCGCCGCACCCGGTCGCTGCGCGCCACCGGCCGGGTGGCCGTCGTCATCGTGGTCCGCGAACGTCCCGGCGCCGGCCGGCGGAACCCGGTGGCGCGCGCTCTCGCCGCCGTCGGCCGCCGGGTCATGGTCGCGCCGGTCCTGGAGCACGAGGAGGGCTGGGGCGTGGCGTACGGCGCGCTGACCGGCGTCGTCGACCCGTTCGGCCGCGGCAGCCGCCTGTCGATCCCGGCGACCTGGGGCGGCCACAAGCGCATCGCGCTGGAGATGGAGGCGCCCGTCCCCGGCCGGGCGCTCGATCTGGTGCGGGCCGGCGGGTCGCGCGGGCGCCGCCGCCATCCGCATTTCGACGTCGTCGACGACCGGACGCGGTTCCACGTCGCGGTCGAACGCCGCCTTCCGGCCGGCTTCCGGCTGGGCGGGGAGACGGCCTGGGAGGATGTCCGGTTCGCGGACGGAGCCGGCAGGCTGTCGATATCGGGCGTCACCGTCGACTACGGCGACTATCGCGAGAAACCCACCGCCGCCCGGCGCGACGCCGTGGTGGTCCGCGCCGGGATCGAGCGCCTCGCGCCGGCCGGCCGCGGAGCGGCCGTTCTGCGGCCGCGCCTCGACGCGCGGGCCTACGCCGCGGCCGGCGGCCAGGCGGTCCTCGCGGTGCGCTTCCTTTTCGAAGGCGCATCCGGCGTCCTGCCGCGCTACGAACAGGCGCTGCTCGGAGGCAGCCCCGCGGCCGGCGGCACGCTCCGCGGCTGGCGCGCCGGGGCGGCGGCCGGCGATCGGATCGCGGCGGCGTCCATCGAGTTGCGGCTGCCGGTCACCTCGCTGCTGTCGGACGGGCGTGTCGGCCTGCGGTTCTTCTACGACACCGCCGCCGCGTACGAGGCGGACCGGCCGATCCGGCGCACGCGGTTCCGGAAGGGCGCCGGCGCCGGTCTCTTCTTCCTCCCGCCGAGGTTCGGGTTCCCGGTCTCCATCGACGTGGCGCACGATTTCGCCGGTGGGATGCGGGTCCACGGCAGCGTCGGTCTCGGGTTCTGATCCCGGCCGGGCCGTCGGCCGCGGACCCGGCGGCGCCCGGGCGCCGATTCCTTCTACTCCTTGACAGGTCAGGAAAGAAGCGGTACGCTGGACGCGAGCACGGATCGCCATGAGAAAAGAAGAAGACGCCATGACGCCGCCGCGGGCCGCACTGCTTCCGGGCACGCTGGATACGCTCATCCTCAAGGCCGTGTCCCTCGGCCGCCTGCACGGGTACGGCGTGCTCCTGCGCATCGAACAGATCACGGACGGCGCGCTGCTCGTCGAGCAGGGCGCGTTGTACCCGGCTCTCTTCCGCCTGACCCGACGCGGCCTGCTGGCGACCGAATGGGGCGTGTCCGACAACAACCGGCGGGCGAAGTTCTATCGCCTGACGGACGCCGGACGCCGGCACCTCGCACAGCGCCGCGCGAGCTGGCAGCGGCTGGCGGTCGCGATGAGCGCGGCGTTCGAGGCGCAGCCGGAGGAGGTGTGACGTGTGGGAGCGTCTCCGGCGCCGTTTCGCCGGCGGCGCCCGCCGTGATCGGTTCGAGAACGAACTGGCCGGCGAACTGGAGTTCCATCTGCAGATGCGCGCCGAAGCGCTGCAGCGTAGCGGCCTGTCGCGGGAGGAAGCGTTGCGGCGGGCGCGCGTCGAGCTGGGCAACCCGGAGAAAATCAAGGAGGACGTGAGGGACCTCCGGTTCGGCGCATGGCTCGACCCCCTGCTGCAGGACCTGCGCTACGGTCTGCGGATGCTGCGGAAGCACCCCGGCGTGACCACGATCGGCGTGGCGTCGCTGGCCGTGGGCATCGGCGTCTGCACCTATTTCTTCTCGCAGTTCAACGCGATGGTCCTGCGTCCGCTTCCCGGCTCGCGTGCGCCGCGGGCGCTGGCCGCAAGCAGCGAGGCATTTTCGTATCCGATCTTCGAACGCTTCCGGGAACTCGACGCGATCGCCGACGCGGCCGCGGCGTACATCGGCCCGACGCCGTTCCACGTGGTGTTCGACGAGTCGGATCCGGCGTCGGAAGGCGCGCGCATCTTCGGTCACCTCGTGTCGCCCGAGTATTTTTCGGTCCTGGGCGTCACACCCGCCGCCGGACGCTTCTTCGACCCGGAAGCGGAGCGGGTCGGGTCCGAGGCGGTGGTGGTGGTCAGCGACTCGTTCTGGCGCCGCCGTCTGAACGCCGACCCGCGGGCGGTCGGGCGGACGCTGCGGATCAACGGCCGGAGCGTGACGATCGTCGGCATCGCGCCGGAGGGGTTCCGCGGCGTCTTCCCGGTGAATCCGGCGGACGTGTTCGTTCCCGTCACGGCCGGCCCGTCCGTCGCGCCCGAACTGCGGGGCGACGTCCTGCGGGACCCGGAGGCCCACAGGTTCCACGTGGTGTTGCGGCTGGCGCGCGGGGTTTCGATGTCCGCCGCGGAAGCGGCCCTCGACACCGTGGCGCGCACGCCCGGCGCGGATCGAACGGACGTCGACGACGAGATGCGCCGCGAAGGACGCCAGGTGACCCTGCTGCGCGCGGGTCGTGTCGGACGGCTCACGGCACGGCAGCTCTGGCTGGTGGCCGGCCTCAACGGCCTGCTGGTGGCGCTGGTGCTCTCGCTGGCCTGCGCCAACCTGGCCGGACTCCTGATTGCGCGCGCGGGTGATCGGCGGCGGGAAATGGCCCTGCGCATGGCGGTCGGCGCCCCGCGCGCCCGGCTGATCCGCCAGTTGCTGACCGAGAGCGTGATGCTCTCTCTGGCCGGCGGAGTCGCCGGCGTCGTTTTCTCGTACTGGCTGGTGCGCGCCGCCGAGTGGGTGACCGCGGCGACGGCAACCCCCTTCGACATGGACCTGCGGATCGATCCGGCGGTCTGCCTCTTCGTGGCCTTCGTCGCGGTGGCGGCCGGCGTCGGGGCCGGGCTGGCCCCGGCGTTCTCCGCCACGCGCAAGGGAGGCGCGGCGGTTCTGAACGGCGGTTGGCCGGCGCCGTTGCGCGGCTATCGCCGGTTCGGATTCCGAAACCTCTTCGTCGGCTATCAGGTCGCCGTGTCGGTCATGCTGCTGATCGTGGTCGGCTACCTGGTGATCGGCTTTCAGCGGTTCAACGGCATCGACCCCGGCTTCGACGCCACCGGGATGACGATGTTCGAGATCGACCCGCCGCGAGACGGATATTCGCCGTCGCAGGCGGACGGGTTGTTCGCGGAGATTCCGGAGACACTGGGTGCGCTCGGCGCCGTGGCGGCGGCGGCCGTCGCCGATCGCCCGCCGCTCGGCGACGTCTTCGGTGCCGCGGGACGCTCCGACTTCCGGGTGTCGACCGGCGCCCCGGCCGGCGGCGCCCCGGTGCTGGAGAGCGTGGCGCGGCGTCACGTCGGCTTCGGCTATTTCGCGGCGCTCGGCGTACCGGTCGTCCAGGGGCGCGAATTCACGAAGCGCGACCACGAACGGCGGTGCGCTCGCGGAGCCGACGCGACGACGGAGACGCCCGTCGTCGTCAACCGGACCGCGGCGGGACGCCTGTTCGGCGGCGACCCTCCCGTCGGCCGGCCGTTGCGGGCCGCCGGGCGGCGCCACGTGGTCGTGGGAGTCGTGCAGGATTCCCGGCCGTCGTTTCTGACCGCCGAACCGGTGCCGACGATGTTTCTTCCTTTTCCGGAGCGTTGCGGCCGCCCGGCGCAGGCGGCCACGGTGCTGATCCGCGGCGTCGCCGGTCCGGACTCCATCGCCGCCGTCCGCCGGGAACTGGCCCGGTCCCATCCGGATCTGACGACGTTCAACCTGCGTACGGTGAACGAGCATCTGGAGCGCTTCGACCGGATGATCTGGTTCAACTCCAACCAGTTCGGCGGTCTGGGTCTCTTCGGCCTCCTGCTGGCCTCGATCGGCCTGGCCAGCGTCACGGCGTACGCCGTCACGCGCAGGCGCAAGGAGGTCGCCATCCGGCTGGCGCTCGGCGCGAAGCGGTCCGACGTGCTGCGTCTGGTGCTTCGGGAAGGCGTGGTGCTCCTGGCGGCGGGCGCCCTGTTCGGCGGTGTCGGAGCGTTCTGGCTGTCGCGCTCGCTGTCGTCGCTGCTGGTCGACTTCGCCCGCGTTTTCGCCGTCAGCGCCGGCGATCCGTTGCTGCTCGCCGGCGTGCCGGCGCTGATCCTCTGCATCACGTTTCTGTTCTGTTACTTTCCGGCCCGGCGAGCGACCCGGATCGATCCCGCGACGACGTTGCGGGCGGAGTAGCGAAGCCACCGGGTGCTCCGCGCGGAGGCCTCCCCCGTCACGCGGGGGCGGACGGCAGATACCGGCGGCCGGACAGGACCATGGCGCCGAGGCCCAGCCACGTGGCCGCGAGCCACGCCAGCCAGCCGATCCAGGGAACGGCGAACAACAGGTAGACGGCCACGACGCCGGCGGCCATGGCCGCGTACGGCGAGGCGTCGGGGCGGCCGGCGCGGGCGAGCAGCCAGCCTCCGGCCCAGGCCGCGATCGGGAGCTTGGCCACGTAGACGGCCACGCCGAACAGCAGCGCGGTGATGGCGCCGATCGGCAGTCCTACCACCGTCGCCATCGTCAGGACCGCCGCGACGGGGACGAGCAGGAACGCGCCGAACCCGAGCAGCGCGCCGAGCGTGGTCTCCCCCGCGATGGCCGAGACCAGCTGCCGCACGACGCGCCGGCACGCCGCGACGGCCAGCAGGCCGGCGAGCAGCGCCGCGCCGGTCTGCCAGCCCCAGAAAAGGATGCTCCCCGCGACGCCGTCGTCCTCGACCACCGGTTCCCGGTAGCGCACCTCGCCCGCCACGCGGGCCGCCGCTTCGGCGCTCAGGGGTGTCCGCGCCCGGTAGTCGAGGTCGCCGTCGATGCGCGCGCCGGGGGCGAGGTCGACACGGTCGGCGACGAGGTGCGCATCGCCGCCCACCGCGCCCGTGACGACGATCTCTCCCGCCGCCGCGCGGACGTTCTCTTCCACCGTCCCCGCGATCTCCATGCTGCTGGCCGTGGCGAGGACGCCGCCGCGGACGACCGCGCCTTCGAGCAGTTGCAGCCGGTTGCCCGCGGCGAGCAGATCGCCGTCGATGGCCGCGTTCACGGTGAGCTGATCGCCGACCATGCGGGTGGAGTCGCCCACCGGGCCGCGCAGGTCGACGAACCTGCCCGCCGCGAACAGGTCGCCGTCGACCCGGCCGTTCACCAGCACCTGTTGCGCCGCCGCCACCAGGTCGCCGGCCAGCCGGCCGTCGACACTGACCGAAGAGCCCGCCGTGTAGAGGTCCCCCTCGCGGACCTCGCCGCCGGGGATGGTCACTCCCCCCTCGCGGAGCTCGATCTCCTGTGCGCCGGCCGCCGCCGGCGCGGCCGCGAACGTCGCCGCAAGAATCAATCCGGTCCGCACGGTGCGCGCCATGTGCCGTCCTCCTTGACAATCCGGGTGAACGTCCCCGCCGCATTGCGGGCGGCGATGCGTCCCGGCCGACCGGGATCGTGCCGCCGCCGCGGCACGAGACGCAACCGGATTGCGATCGACGGTCGGATGGAGGGAGTCAGCGGTCGGGGATCGCCCGCGGCCGGCCGCCCGGCGGGGCGGCCCCGGCGCCTCGTCCACGCATTCCGCCGGCGTTCCCGCCGCGGACCGTTGCGCTCACCACGGGAACATCTCGCGCAGCCGCCGGGCCTGCCGGCGGGACAGGGGCGCGGTGCCCACGCCGGGGCACACGATCGTCCAGGCGCCCGCGTCGGCCGGCCGGATCTCGGCGATGCGCCCGAGGTTGACGAGACAGCCCCGGTGCGCGCGGAAGAAGCGGCCCGCGAGTTGCCCTTCGAGCTCGGACAGGGTGCGGTCGACGAGAAAGCGCCCGGCCGCGGTCCTCGCGAAGACCAGCGTGTCGTCGGCCTCGAACCAGACGATCTCGTCGGGGTCGAGCAGGAGCACCCCCGCGCCGCGCCGCACGCTGACGCGGTCGAGCCGAGGCGGTGCCGCGTCGCCCCCGCCGCCGGCCAGCCGGCGCAGCGCCTCGAGCTCGTCGCGGATCCGCCGGGCCGCGCCGGCCTCGCGGATCCGCTCGCGGGCGCGGTCGAGGGCCTCGGCGAACCGCCGCCGGCCCACCGGCTTCAGGAGGTAGTCGATGGAACGCACCTCGAACGCCGGCACCGCATAGCGGTCGTAGGCGGTGACGAAGACGACGTGCGGCACGTGCCGCACCCGCTCGAGGACGTCGAAGCCGGTGCCCTCGGGCATCCGCACGTCGAGGAAGCACAGATCGGGCGCCGTCTCGTCGATCAGCCGGACGGCCGCCCCGGCGTCGGCGGCCTCGCCCGCGAACTCGAAGTCCGGATGCGCCGCGAGCAGCCGCTTCACCCGGTCGCGGGCCGGCTTCTCGTCGTCGACGACGACCGTGCGACGGCTCATGGCGCGGTCTCCGCGCGGCCGGTGCAGGCGGGCGGCGCCGTCGGCAGGGTCGGTCGGGAGCTGGAAACAGCGGCGCGCGGTGCGGGCGGCGCCGATGCGCCCGGCGCGGCCGGCAGGGTCAGCCGGGCGCGGGCGCCCGCGCCCCCCGGCCCGGGGGACAGCGCAAGGGCCGCGCGTCCGCCGTACGCGGTCCGCAGGCGCCGGGCGACGTTGCCGAGCCCGTGGCCGTCGCGAACCAGGCGATCTCCCGCATCGGAGAGCCCCACTCCGTCGTCGACCACGTCGATGCGCAGCGCCCCCCCGTCCACGGCGGTCGAGACGTCGATGCGCCCGCCCCGCGCCCGCGGCGCGAGTCCGTGCCCCACCGCGTTCTCGATCAGGGGCTGGAGGATCAGCCCGGGCACCCGCGCCGCCAGCGACGCCGGGTCGAGGCCCCACGTCACCCGCAGCCGGTCGCCGAAACGGGCGCGCTCGATCCGCAGGTAGCCCCGCGTGAACGCGATCTCGTCGCGCAGGGGAACCGGCGCGGCGTCGGCGGCGGCGAACGCATAGCGGAACAGGTCGGCGAACGTCTCCAGCAGCTCTTCGGCCTGTTCGGCGTCCTCGGCGAGCAGGGAGGCGATGGTGTTGAGGGTGTTGAAGAAGAAGTGCGGATTGATGCGCGCCTGGAGCGCGGCCAGCTCGGCGCGGGCCGCCTCTTCGCGCAGCCGCGCCTCGACCAGCCGGACCTCGCGCATCTCGCGCAGGGCGTCCTGCAGCCGCAGCCGCATCTCCTCGTAGCCGAGCACCACGCCGCCGACGACGAGGGCGAGGACGCCGTTGAGGACGACGACCGCGACCGCGAGGCGCGGCTCGCGGAAGACGAACAGCGGATAGGCGCCGAGCACCGCCGCGCTGCCGAGCGCCGCCCCCGACAGCAGGGCGAGGACGAGGAGCGGGAACCGGAGCAGGCGCGAGCGCCCCCGCAGCCGCGGAAACAGCCACACGGCGCCGGTCATGGCGGTGAGCCCCACCACGTTGGCGAACAGCACCGAGATCACGAGAATCGGGCGCTCGACGCCGGCGCCCAGCAGCGCGCTCACGCCGAGGCCCACGGCGAGGCCCGCGACGCTGCTGGCCGCGACCCACAGCCCGGCCTGGCGGCCGATGCGCGGGGCGGCGCGGGGCGGGACCCGGCCGACCGCGGCCCGGGGGCCGGCGGCGCCGGCCCGGCGGCCGATGCGCGGAGCGGCGCGGGGCGGGCTCACCGCACCCTCGCAAGGACGACGGTGATGCGCGGGGCGGCGCGGGGCGGGCTCACCGCACCCTCGCAAGGACGACGGTGACGTCGTCGTGGGCGTCGACGGGGCCGCTCCAGCGCCGCAGGGCGTCGAGCACCGCGTCGATGACCGCCGCGAGCGGACGCGCGCGCTGGACGCGCAGCAGGTCGGCCAGCCTCTCCGCCCCGAACTCCTCGCCGTCCGGCCCCGGCGCCTCGGTGACGCCGTCGGTGAACAGCGCCAGCAGATCGCCCGCGGCCAGGGTGCGCGCGCCGGCCTCCCAGGCCGCGCCCTCGAACAGCCCGATGGGAACGCCCCCTTCGTCGAAACGGAGGACGTCGCCGCCCCGGACGAGGATCGCCGGCAGATGCCCGGCGTTGGTGTAGGACAGGCGGCGGGTCCGCGGATCGAACGTGGCGAGGAAGGCGGTCGCGTAGCGGGCGGTGGAGGACGAGCCGACCAGCCCGTCGTTCAGGCCGGCCGCGAGGCGATCGGGCGACCCCGCGGTGGGAAAGCGGCTGCGCACGGAGGCCTGCAGGCCGGCCATGAGGAGGGCGGCGGGAACGCCCTTGCCGGACACGTCGGCGACGACCAGGCCGATCCGCCCGTCGCCGTCCTGCAGATAGTCGTAGTAGTCGCCGCCCACCGCGATGGCGGGGAGGCAGACGCCGGCCAGCTCCAGCCCCGCGACGGCGGGGACCTCGCGCGGCAGCAGCTCGCGCTGCACCTCGCGGGCCACGCGCAGTTCGCGATCGAGCGCGTCGCGCTCGCGGAGGACCCGGTACGAAGCCTCGATCTGGCGGCGCATCCGGTCCCAGGTTCCCACCGCCGCCGCGCCGCCCGCCGCGAGGACGGCGTTGAGCGCGACGAGGAGCAGAGCGGTCCGGGGCTGCGCCAGCACGTAGAGCGGATCGGTCAGGATGACGAGGACCGATCCGAAGACGGCGCCCGAGAGCACGATCAGCCCGTCGAGCGCCACCCGCACCGCCCCCGGCAGCCGCGCGAGCAGGGGGAACACCAGCCGCGCCGAGACGTACGCGCTGTAGCCGACGACCTCGGCGAACAGCACGCTCAGCCGCAGCACGGGGCCGAAATCGGCGCGGGCCCCGAACGAGACGCCGGCCGCGCACACCACGCCGACCGCGAACCAGGCGGCCGTCCATCCCGCCAGGAAGCGCCACCGCGGCGCGGCCACCGGATCGACCGGACGCGGGAGGCCCGGGGGCGGCTTCGTGGTGGCGGGCGGAGTCATGGCGGCGCGGGGCGTCGGGAACCGGAGGGCAACGTGCAGGGCGACGGCATCGTCGACACCAGCGGCAACCGGCGCGGCTCATGCCGTTCGCGCCCCCGGCGCCCGGCGTCGGTGTCGAACACGATGCCCGACGCGGCCGGCGGTGTCAACGCGGGCGCGGGCCGCGGCAAGACACGGGACGAGACGGCCGCTGTCCGCCCGGCGGCAGCCGCGAGGCGGGGCGCTCCGCACGGGTCAGCCGCGAGGCGGGGCGCTCCGCGCCGGTCAGTAGTACTGCCGGACGTAGCCGTAGGCCCGGTCGAAGAGCTCCTGGTCCTGGTGCAGCCGGTACTTGAACAGCGTCCTGCGGAGCGCCTGCTTCACTTCCCGCTCGCCGGCGTGGGTCTTCTGCCAGCCCGCGAAGCGGACGTGGCGCACGATCTCGTCGACGTCGGCGACGACGCGCTCGACGAAGATCGGCGTCCGGTCGTTGCGCGCCTCTTCGAACAGCTCGGTCAGGGCCGCCTTCCCGCGCTCTTCGGGCGTGGCGGGCGGGACGGTCGCTCGGCCTCGACGACGTCGCGGGCCAGGTCGAGCAGCGACTTCAGGAACTCGACGCTGACCAGCAGGCCCTGCTCGTGCTTCCGCTGCAGCGCCTCGAGGCGCTCGCCGAGGGCGCGGAACCGCGGGTCGCGCACGTGCCGGCGGAGGCGGCCGGCGACCCGGATCTCGATCTCCTTCGACTTCCGCTCCGGGTCGGGCGCGCCGAGCACGGCGTCGAGCAGGTCGGCGTCGAGCACCAGCGTGTCGAGGTCGTCGCGGACCGCGTCGACGTGCACGTTGCGCCGGATCAGCTCGATGGTGCGGGGGCCGAGGGCGTGCCAGAGGAGCCGGCCGGCGCCGGCGGCGGGCCGGACCGATTCGTGGACCTGGCTCAGCCACCGGTAGTCGGCCTCGTGCGGCGCCAGGGCCGGATCGGGCGAGACCGCCTCCCACAGGCGGGCCAGCCGGCGGTAGTCGGCGGCGAAGGCGTCGCGCGCGTCGTCGTCCGGCAGGTGCTCCTGGGCGGCGATCAGCCCCTCGTAGCCGGGGACCGAACGGTCCACGCCGGGGAACCGCGCGAGGCACTTCCGCAGGGCCGCGGGCAGTTCCGCGAGCAGCTCGCCGAGGTTGGTGACGACGCGGGCGATCCCCTCCTCGTCGAACCGGATCGCCTGCGCCACGTCGTCGAAGACGCCGAGGTAGTCGACGATCAGCCCGTGCGTCTTGGCGTCGCCGTACGGCCGGTTCGTGCGGCAGATGGCCTGCAGCAGCGTGTGGTCGCGCAGCGGCTTGTCGAGGTACAGGGTCTGCAGGATCGGCGCGTCGAAGCCGGTGAGCAGCTTCGACGTGACGACGAGGATCTTCAGCGGGTCGTGCGGGTCGCGGAAGCGGTCGAGCAGCCGCTCCTCGGCGTCCCGGTCCCGGCGCCAGGGGGCGTATTCGGCCTCGCCGGCGTTGGCGGTGATGACCACGTCGGACGTCTCTGGCGGCAGCACCCGGTCGAGCGCCCGCTTGTAGAGCACGCAGCTCTCGCGGTCGCAGGTGACCACCTGCGCGCCGAAGCCGTTCGGGGCCACCTTCTCCCGGAAGTGCCGCGCGACGTCGGCGCAGATCCGCTCGATCCGTTCCGGCGTCTTCAGCAGCACGGCCGTGCGGGCCGCGGTCTTCGAGAGCTGCTCGCGGTCGAGATCGCTCAGGCCGCCGGTCAGCGCCCGGAACCCGGCGTCGATCGCCTCGCGGTCGACGTGCAGCGCCGGCAGGCGGGGTTCGAAGTGGAGCGGCATCGTCGCTCCGTCGCGCACCGACTCCTCGAACCCGTAGCGGCTCAGGTAGCCCGACGCGTCCTCGTCGGCGCCGAAGGCGAAGAAGGTGTTGCGGTCGGCGCGGTTTATCGGGGTCCCGGTCAGGCCGAACAGGAACGCGTTGGGCAGCGCCCGGCGCATCTTGCGCCCGAGGCCGCCCTCCTGCGTGCGGTGGGCCTCGTCGACCAGCACGACGACGTTGCGCCGGTCGTTCAGGACGCCGTCCGCCTCGGCGAACTTGAAGATGGTGGTGATGATGATCTTGCGGGCGTCCTGCGCCAGCAGCCGCTCGAGGTCGGCGCGGCTGTCCGCCTTCTCCAGGTTGGGCGCGTCGGCCGCGTGGAACGTCGCCGAGATCTGCGTGTCGAGGTCGATGCGGTCGACCACGATGATCACCGTCGGGTTCCCCAGCGCCGGATGCAGCCGCAGCCGGCGAGCCGCGAACAGCATCAGCAGCGACTTCCCCGAACCCTGGAAGTGCCAGATGAGCCCTTTCTTCGAGCGGCCGGCGACGACCCGCTCGACGATGCGGTTCACGGCCTCCACCTGCTGGAAACGGGCGATGATCTTGGCGCGCCGCTTCCCCTTGCCGGTCGCCCAGGCTGTGAAGCTGCCGAGCAGGTCGAGGACCGTGCCCGGGCGCAGCATCGACGCGACGGTCCGCCCGACCCGTTCGAGCGCCGGCGCGTCGGCGCCGCCGACGTCCGCGCGCCACGGCCCCCAGAGGTCGGCCGGCTGGCCGATCGACCCGTAGCGCAGGTCCTTCCCGTCGGTGGCGACCGAGCAGAGGTTCGGCACGAACAGCTCCGGCGCGTCGCGCTCGTAGCCGTCGCGGATCTGCGCCGCCCCGTCGAGCCAGCTCTCGCTCGCCCGCACCGGCGTCTTCGCCTCGACCACCACCAGCGGCAGGCCGTTCACCAGCAGCACCAGGTCCGCGCGCACCCCATCGGCGCCCGGCCGGACGGCGTACTGCGTGGTGACGACGTACTGGTTGCGCTCGACGTCCTCGAAGTCGACGAGCCGGACGGTGACGTGCTCCCCCTCCGCCCCGAACGGCATCGACCGCTCCCCGGTCAGCCACGCCGCGAACTCCTCGTTCGCCTTCACCAGCCCGTCGGCCCGCGCGCCGGCCACGACGGCCCGCAGCCGGTGGAGCACGTCGCCGGCCCGGTCGGGCTGCGCCGCGATCTCCGGGTTCAGGCGGACCAGCGCCTCCCGCACGTGGCTTTCCACCAGCACCTCGTGCGCCTGCCGCGGCAGGTCGCGCGGCGCGAGGTAGTGCCAGCCGGCGCCGGACAGCGCCCCGCCCCGGCGGGCGAGGCCGGGGCCGGCCGCCGTGTGGTGGGTGACGCCGCCGCAGAGGACGTCGCGGACCAGCGCCTCGACGGTGTTCGACTCGGTGAAGGTCATGGCGGCGTCCGCCCGCGGGCGGGCTACCAGAGCACCGGCGCCGGATAGCGCGCGATGTTCTCGTCCGGCGTCACGATCGTCATGCCGTTCAGGATCGCCTGCGAGCCGCCGGCCGGAGGAAGGCGCACGTGTCGAGCAGCAGCTTCACGACGTCTCGCCGTCCGCGCCGAACGCCTTGAGCATCTCGTCCGGCAGCGGATCGAAGAAGCTGTCCGGGACCGTCATCCCGCGATCGATGCCGACCGGCCGTTCGTGCGCCGGCGGCTTGGGAAGCGGGCGGATCTCGGCGATCGGAACGTTGCGGCGGCAGATCACGACGGTCTCGCCCCGCTCGACGCTCTCCAGATGGCGAGAAAGCCGCATCTTCGCTTCCGCGATGTTGACCTTGGGCATGCTTCAGTTGGCCGTCAGCGACCGGAACGGAGAGCGGCGATCGGCAGCGAACGCGAGGCACGCCCGGATGTCTTCGCGGGTCAGATCCGGAAAATCACGAAGCACTTCGTCCTCGGACATCCCGGACGCGAGGTAATCGAGAACGTCGGAGACGGTCATGCGCAACCCTCGGACGCACGGCTTGCCGCCGCGCTTTCCGGGTTCGATCGTGATGCGGTCCCGGTACGTCATCGCCTCAGCCTATGCAACGGCCTACTTCAGGTCAACCGGCCGAAGCCCCGTCAACCGTCGTTCGTGTCTGGCCGACGGCGTGCGGGTGCTGTTCGCCTGCGAGTCCGGCAGCCGCGCCTGGGGGTTCGCCTCGCCCGATCCGGGAGGGCGTCCGGGACGTCAGTTTCCGGCGCCGGCGGCGTCTCGTTCGGCTTGTCGTCCGGCGAGGAACGCGACGTCGACGGCCAGATTCTTGAGATCGCGGACGACGGTGTCGAGCGTGGCTTCGATCCGTTCGGCGTCACGGGCGACCGCTCCGATCGCGGCTTCGATCCGCTCGATCCGCTCGTCGTTCCGGCGTTCGGCGCGTTCGCCGAAGTACACGAGAACCGCGACGACGACGGCCACGGCGGTGAAGACGACGCCGACGATTCCGATCCATTCCTGGCGGGTCATGTCTGCTTCCCCGGTTGGCGCGGCATGGGGTGAATCGTGCCCTGCCCGCTACTGCAGGGTAGCACGATCCGTTCGACCTGCTCCACCAGCCCAGGACTGGAAACGAATGCCCCCGCTGCAACTCCCCGCGGGTATTCTGAACGGGACAGCCCGTTCAACGGGTACGAACAGGGTGAAATGGCCGTAACGACGCCTCGGCGGCCGGAGACGCCGGACGCCGCGGTACGCGACACCGTGAACACGGCGAGGCGACATCGGCCGCTGTCTGCCCGGCGGCAACCGCGAGGCGCGGCGCAACCTCGTGATCCGGGCCGTTGACCGGGAGGGCGTCCGGGACGTCAGCTTCCGGCGCCGGCGGCGTCTCGTTCGGCTTGTCGTCCGGCGAGGAACGCGACGTCGACGGCCAGGTTCTTGAGATCGCGGGCGACGGCGTCGAGCGTGGCTTCGATCCGTTCGTCGCGTCGTTCGGCGTCACGGGCGACGGCGTCGAGCGTGGCTTCGATCCGTTCGTCGCGTCGTTCGGCGTCACGGGCGACGGCGTCTATCGCGGCTTCGATCCGCTCGATCCGTTCGTCGTTCCGACGTTCGGCGCGTTCGCCGAAGTACACGAGAACCGCGACGACGACGGCCACGGCGGTGAAGACGACGCCGACGATTCCGATCCATTCCTGGCGGGTCATGTCTGCTTCCCCGGTTGGCGCGGCATGGGGTGAGTCGTGCCCTGCCCGCTGCATGCAGGGTAGCACGATCCGTCCGACCCGCTCCGCCAGCCCAAGGCAGACAACGGACGCAGCTCTGCTTGGCGACGGCAACGAGCCGCCGCGGCGGGGTCAACGAAGAGCGGCCCGGTCATGCAGTTCTTCCCGGGTCGGCCTGCGGCCGTCAGCCCATTCCATCCTGCGCGGCCGCCTCGCGAGCGCACTCGCCATCGCGATCTCGTAGGCGTCCTCGCGGCGCCGCGCCTGTTCGACCAACTCCGCCAGCCAGCTCGACACGCTCCGATTCTGCCCGGCGGCTCGCTCCCGGACCCAGAGCGCGGTCTCTTCGGGCAGCGTGACCGTGACGTTTTCCATGGCGCCAGGGTAGGAAGACACGGAAATCGTGTCAAACCGGCGTCCGTCCTCGACGGCATGACCCCACTCCGGACCCACTCCTCCGCCAGCCACGCAGCGCACTTCACGACGGCGCTGGATTCCGTGAACATTCCCCGAGAGCGCCCTCGCGTCCGCGGCGATGACGCTCGACCACGTTCCGGATGATCGCGGTTGACAACCGCGGGGCCCGATCACGATCGGCAGCGACCGAGCTTTGGGTCAACCCGGCTGACGCAGATCGGCCGGGATTCCGTCGCCGACTCCGCAGCAGTCCCCGGACGGCCCTCCTCGAACCGAGCCTTCGAGCACCCGACGTTGACCTCGATCACCCTCCAATGCCAAGATCGGGGCCATGCTCACGATGGCTGGCACCGATCCGCGCTCCGATGTCGGCGGCCCGAAGACCATCGCCAGAGACCTGCGCTGGCCGGGTCCTGCCGTTTCGCCCGGCGAGATGCTGCGCGAAGAATTCCTCCAGCCGCTCGGGATCAGCCCCGCGGAAGCGGCGCGGCGGATGGAGATCTCAGCGCATCGTCTCAACGAAATCGTGGAGGCCAAGTGCCGGGTCACCGTGGACACCGCGTGGCGACTGTCCCGACTGCTCAAGACTTCACCCCAGTTCTGGATGCGCCTTCAGGCGGACTGGGACATCCTATCGCGCGGTCGCGCGGACCGCGTCGTGAAATCGGGCACCAACGACCAACACGAGCCGAACAGACGCCATTTCTGCCGGACATATCCATGCACGGAGTCGGAAAAATGAATCCGTACCAGTCGATTGCCAATAGCCTGGACTTCGACAAGGCGCTTCAGGAACACACGCGAAACGACTTGATTTGGCAGCGGCTAGAAGACAAGGCGGTCGGAGAGGCAGGTGCGCGTTTTATCGAATACTTACGTCTCCGTGTCGAGCACGGATCTTACGATCCTGAACCTGCCTACATAATCGCCGCGCCCAAATCTACGGTCGCCACACGGCCTGCCGCTTTACTATCTATTGACGACAGAGTAATGTTCGCAGCAATTGTCGATGTTCTGCGAACACGAATCGAGAGTTACTTGCTCGGCAACGACCTGGTGCTGTGGCCGCGTGGCACATCCTCCCCCAAACGTTGGCAGGATTTCGAACACTCTGTGCTCATGTCCGATGTAGCCTACGTGGCCAGAGCAGATATAGTGGGATTTTATGAATTTGTCGACCACGAACGACTCGCCGACGTCGTCGTTTCTGCGACGGGAAAGCGGAAAGCAGCAGACGCCTTGATCCACTTTCTTCGCAGAGTCATGAACTCTCAACGTGGTTTAGGGTCCGCGCAAAAATAAATCCATAGAATTGGCTGCAATGTCGCAGTAGAGCACGGGGCGGCCGCGCACGCTCCTGCCCCGGAGAAATCTCCCAAGCAGAAGCAGAATTTTCGGATTCTGGAGTGCAATCTGCCCGGAATTATGGCACTATTGCGGAATCCTGATTCCGTAATAGTGCCATAATGAGACCAACCCGATTTTCCCCAGACGCCGTCGCCGACCTGCTCCGAGAGCAGACCGTCGCCAACCTGCCCGACGTGATGGCCGCCCTCGGCCCCGGCGTCAGCAGGCGCACCGCGTTCCGCAAGCTCAAGGACCTCGACGCCCGAACCAGCTACTCGCATCGCGGCGGCTATTACACCCTCGACGAACTCGCCGACTTCGACCAACGCGGCCTGTGGTCGTTCGCCGGCATTCGCTTCTCCCGCGCCGGCACCCTGGTCGAAGCCGCCGAGGCGGTCGGTCAACCACGCCGAGGCCGGACACTTCGCCGACGAGTTGGACAACCTGCTCCACGTCGGCACCCAGGACGCCCTGCGCAAGCTCGTCGGCGACGGGCGGCTGACGCGGCACAAGTTCGCCAGCCAGTTCCTTTACTGCGCGGCCGACCCCGCGCACCAGACGCGCCAACTCCGCGCCCGACGGCTGTTGACGGCCACACCCGGACTCGTGCGGCCCCTGCCCGACGCCGACCTGATGCCGGAAGAGTTGCGCGCCGCCATCGTGCTGTTCGCCAGCCTGCTCGACGAACGCCAGCGGCGGCTGTTCGCCGGACTCGAATCGATCAAGTGCGGGTGGGGCGGCGACCGGCGCATCGCCGCCCTGCTCGGCATCGACCCGTCGACGGTTGCCGCCGGCCGCCGGCAGCTCGTCGAGCGCGACGTCGAGGTCGACAGGGTGCGCCGCGCCGGCGGCGGTCGGAAGCGGCTGGAAAAAAAACGCCCGAAGTCATTGCCTGCATCGAAGCCTTGATGGCCCGCGAGACGGCCGGCGACCCCGTCAGCGGCCTGAAGTGGACACATCGCACGACCGCCAGACTCGCCGACGCACTCCGCGAACTCGGCATCCACGTCTGCCCGCGAACCGTCGCGCGGCTCCTCAAGACGATGGGCTATTCGCTGCGCGTCAACCACAAGAAACGCGCCGGCGCCACACATCCGGATCGAGACCAGCAGTTCCAGCACATCTCCGACCTGCGTGAACGCTGCGACGCCGACAACATCCCCGTCATCTGCGTCGATACGAAGAAAAAGGAGCTCGTCGGCGCGTTCCGCAATTCCGGCGCGAAGTGGGACCGCAGCCCGGAACTCGTCAACGACCACGATTTTCGCTCCGATGCCGAGGGCCTCGCCATCCCCTACGGCATCTACGATCTCCGCGCCAACGCCGGCACCGTCTTCGTCGGCAGCACCGCCGACACCCCGGCATTCGCCGTCGACTGCATCGAGAAGTGGTGGCGCACCGAGGGCCGCCGGCGTTACCCCGAAGCCAAAACCCTCCAGATCCTCGCCGACGGCGGCGGCAGCAACAGTTGCACGGCGCGCGCCTGGAAGTTCAACCTGCAACATCGTCTCTGCAACCGACACGGCCTGCGGGTGACGGTGGCCCACTACCCGCCGGCCACGTCGAAATGGAACCCCATCGAGCACCGCCTGTTCTCCGAGATCAGCAAGAACTGGGCGGGCCGACCTCTCGATAGCTACGAGACCATCCTGAAATACCTGCGCACCACCCACACTTCCACCGGATTGCGTGTGCGCGCACACCTTGTGCGGAAAATCTACAAAACCGGCGTCAAGATCACCGACGTCCAAATGCGAGAACTGCGCATCACACCGGACAGCATCATGCCCAAGTGGAACTACACCATCGCACCCATGTAGCAAAAACGGAATCTATTTTTGCGCGGACCCTTACCACAAGGTCTTCTGCCTTCAGACGCACTGGCCACATTGTATCTGAGCGACCTGGACTTCAGGATGGTGAAGGAAGGCTTTCTCTATTTTCGACATGGTGATGACATACGAGTTGGGGTCAAAAATTACGACGACGGACGACGTGCAATCGAGATACTGGAGGCAGAGCTTCGAGCGCTCCGATTGACTCTAAATAACGAAAAGACTCGAATTCTGCGTACGGCAACGTACAAGAAAGAGGTTACAAAATTTCAGAGAGAACTAAACAGAACGCAGAGCGACGTTGTCGCTAGCAAATTGAGCGACGTCGATGAGCTTCTGACGGCGATAGAAAATGCCGGCCAGGATCAGTTGCGGTGGGACCTTTTCTATCACGAACGTGTCAGTTTGGAGGAAGCTATAGAAATTCTACGGCCTACGGTGACGACTTCGAAAGTGGAGTTGGCGGTCAAATTGTTTTTGGACACTGCCAAGAGGCGACCTGGACGAGCGAATGCCCTCGCATCCAAGACCTTCCGTGACCGTCTCAAGTGGTCGCTAGTGCGGCTTTCGGCTTCGAATTCCGTGGCCGGATTGACACACGTAGGTTCATTGCTCAAGTCGTTTCCAGACATGACGGAACACCTTTGCTCCTATCTGTCGGCTCTCGCTAAGACGAATCCGAAGGATGTCGCAAGCCAAGCTGAGAAAGCTATTCAGAACAGCTACCGCACCGAATGGGAATTGGCACATATCGTGCGCGTTCTGGTTCAGGTACCGGAACGTGTCTCAGCCAAGACGTTGCGTGTGCTCAAGAAGACACTTGATGCGCCCCACGAGCGATGGCTGGCAGTAGTTGAGATCGTAAGGCTACTGGCCATTCGTCGTGAACTCGACCGCGACACGCTCATGAAGGTTTCCAATACATGTCCGGCGGTTTTCCAGGTAGATCTCGTCGATGCGGCTAGACATATGGTGGAATCGACGGATTGGGCCAAGGCGTTCGTCGCAACGGCTAAGGCCAACCGCATACATGCGGTTGTAGCCGGTTGGTGACACCCAAGGGTTGGGATTCAGCAACGCCCGTCGGATCCGATAAAGGCACGGCGGAAATAGCGGCCACGGTGGAAGCTACCGCTCGCGCAGCACGATGATGTAGCCGGCGTGGTCGCCGATCGTCTCCCACGCGCACGGGTTGCGCCAAGCCAGCCAAGCCGCCAGTGCGCAGATGAGGCCGTCAAGCGTGTCATCAAGGCGCTTGAGCGCCCCGCCCTTTCGCCGCCGCTGTGTACGACGGGTCGAGTGCGCGTACACGTGGGCACGGCACTACCTGCCTACCCACACGCCGAACGACGATTGGAGCAGTGTCGAACGGTACTGAGCGACACCGACAAGTCGCCCGTGTATCGACTCACGTGCGCGCCGAAGACGGTCGGTGCGCTCGGTAATGGCGTCTTGGATGTCCGGTTCGGGTGCCGGAACAACAAGTCGCCGAAGGCTGTTGCCATTTATCTTCTTCATGCTTGCACTTGTTCCGGCCGCGAAGCTCTGGATCTGGCGTCGTCCGCTCGTTGAACGCAGAAAAAGCTCCAGGAATCGAGTTCGCAAAATCGAGTCGTCCGGTCTGAGTCTCATCATCGTATCCGGCCACGACACGTCTCGACGGCCTTCGTCGAACATACCCGCCAAGCCGACGAGTTCGCGAGTGTTGGACCGGGATATCAGAAGGTCACCCGGCTTCAGGACAGCAGCCTTCATCGCGGCGGTCGGCTGCACCTGCTTGATCCGCCCGGGTCGATAGCCGGACTTGGTGAGCGCATCCAGTGTCAACACCCAGTGCCCCGTTGGATGCGATGCCTCAACGGCCGAGCAGCCGTTTCGAGGTGATTCGACCAGTAGTGATCCGAGAGGCACGTTCCGAGATCGGGAGCGCGCGACCAGAGCATCGAAGGTGCTGCTTTCAACTCTTCCCAGGGCTTTAACAAGAGTGCGGAACGCTTCTGTCGATCCATCAACGGCGAGGAGAACGTCCACCTGCCGCCGCTGCTCCTCCAGCGGCGGCAGTGAGAATTCATAGGTCGCCAAGCTCTGCCAGTTCGTACGCGGCGACAGCGAACCGGCGGACGTGCCGACGGCATGCTTGAAGAACGCGTCAGTCTGGCAGACGAACGGCAGCAGTTCGGGCAGCAAGTGGCGGTCGTCCTTCGATTCGAGCACGTAGATGTCGCTGCTGCAGACGCCGCTGAAATCGGGGACGGCCACCTTGCGTTGATACGCGCGCCGCTTGCCGAAGAGCACCTGCCCGGGGCGGAAGACGTTCGTGAAGGTGGTACCGTCCGAAACGTTCCCCCAACGGCGAATCGACAGGTCGCCCGGGTCGATGTGTTCGAGTCCGACGTAGCGACTGAAGCCGGCGGCTTCGGGATCCGATGCGCGGTCCGTGTTCAGGCGGACGACATCCCCGAACGCTACGCGCGACCAGCCCGGCTTCAAGCTCCGGTCACCGGTGCTCATGCGACCTCGTCGGCGGGAAGCTTCTCGAACTCGTCCTCTATCAAGGAGGCGATGCGACGGTTCTCGTCCCGGAGATCGGCCAGCGCACCGAACCCGGCCATCCAGGGCGGCTCGGCGTTGCGACCGGATGTCGTGGGCGCGGAAACGCGGCGCAGTTTTTCGTCGAGTGCTTCGGTGACGAACTGCTTCAGGGTCACGCCGCGGTCGGCGGCCACGGCCTTCGCCTGCCGGAGCGCGGCGGCGGGCAGATCGAGCGTGGTCTTCATGCCGGCATGTTCCCACATTCACGGGGAGCCGGGCAATTACCCGTCCGCCTTCCGCTCCGCCACCACCCCGTCGAGCATCTCCACCACCTCGTCCATCCGCCGCCAGAAGTCCCGGCTGCCGGCGTCGAACTCGGCCCACGCGCTTCGCAGATCGCCGGCCGGCGCCTCGTCGCCTGCGCCGGCCGGCCGCCGCACGTAGCGCGGGATCGACAGGTTCCCGTCGTTGGCGAGCACGTCGGCGGTCGTGGCCACCGCGGCGAAGCCCGGCTCGTCGGCGAACGCCCGGTACGCCTTCAGAATCCGCTGCTGGTGCGCCGCCGTCAGGAAGCTCTGCGCGCGCTCGCGCGCCACTTCGCGCACCGCGTCGAGGAACAGCACCCGGCCGCGGCGCTTCGGCGGCTTGCGGGTGCGGCAGACGACGACGCACGCCTCCATCGGCGAGTTGTAGAACAGGTTCGGCCCGAGGCCGAGCACGCAGTCGACGAGGTCGCGCTCGATCAGGGCGCGGCGCATCGCCGCCTCCTCGTTGCGGAACAGGACGCCGTGCGGGAAGAGGATGGCGCAGCGGCCGGTCCGCGGGTCGAGGCTCTTCAGGATGTGCTGGAAGAAGGCGTAGTCGGCCCGTCCCTGGGGCGGCGTGCCGAGGAAGTTGCGGCTCCACGGGTCGTTGCGCCACGCGTCGCGGCTCCAGGTCTTGATGGAGTACGGCGGATTGGCGAGCACCACGTCGAAGGTCATCAGGCGGTCGCGTTCGACGAAGGCGGGGTCGCGCAGCGTGTTGCCGACCGCGATGCGGAAGTCCTCCACGCCGTGCAGCACGAGGTTCATGCGCGCGATCGCCGCCGTCGTGCCGATGATCTCCTGCCCGTGAAGGCCGAGCGTGCGCGGGTCGCCGCCGCCGCGCCGCGCCTCGGCCAGGGCCGAGATGAGCATGCCGCCGGTGCCGGCGGTCGGGTCGTAGATGCGCTCGCCGGGCCGCGGCCGGAGCATCCGCGTCATCAGGTGCACCAGGGTGCGGTTGGTGTAGAACTCCTGCGCGGTGTGGCCGCTGTCGTCGGCGAACTGCTTGACGAGGTACTCGTAGGCGTTGCCCAGCTCGTCTTCGGGCACCGCGGCGAGGCTGAGCGTGTGGCGCGAGAAGTGCTCGATCAGGTTCTTGAGCGTCGCGTCCGGCATCTGCGCCTTGTCGGTCCACGGCGCGGCGCCGAACACCCCGGCCAGGCGCTCCGGGTTGGCGGTCTCGAGGGCGCGGAACGCGTTCCGCAGCGCCCGGCCGACGTCGCGCGCCGCCCCGCGGACGTCGGACCAGTGCGCGCCGTCCGGGATGGCGAACCGGTCGTCGGCCGTCGCCCGCGCGTAGCCTTCGTCGCCGGTCTCGTCGAGGGCGGCGCGGCGCTCCTCGTCCCAGACGTCGGAGAGGCGCTTGAAGAAGAGCAGCGGGAAGACGTACTGCTTGTAGTCGCCGGCGTCGACCAGCCCGCGCAGGAGGTTGGCGGCGCCCCAGAGGTACGACTCCAGCGCCTGCCGGCCGAGGCGCCGGTCCTCTCGCGCCACTCTCAGATCCGCCGTCGCCATGTTCTCGGGTCCCGTGACTGGTGAAGGACCGCAACGACTTCGATCCAGGCTGGAAGCACCCGGTAGAAGAGCGAGAACGGGAACTTTCGCATCGGGGCTCGGCGGACGGTCGCCTCGACGACCTGGTACGACGCCGGTTGTTCCGAGATCCGGCCAAGGGCCTTGTCGAGCTCTTCCCCGAACGACGCCACTACGTGCGGCGCCTCTTCGAGGTACCACCGCTCGGCGAGAATAACGTCCTGCACCGCGGCAGGCGTCAGCCGGACGGGCGGGGTCACTTCGCGCCCGCGAACAGCCGTTTGCGGACCGCTTCCCAAGGAACCGAACGCTCTTCCGGGGGGACGTTCTCCAGAGCCGCCAGGCGGTCGCGAATCAGGTCCCGCTGCCAGTCGGGCAGGGGCTCGTCGTCCCCGTCCCCGACGGCCGGGGCCGTCTTCTCGCCGGGGCCGCGCTCAAGACCTTCCTGCACCGCGGTCTCGAGCACGTCCGGGCCGACCGCAACACCTACGTGGCCGACGCCGCGCTCAAGACCTTCCTGCACCGCGGTCTCGAGCACGGTGCGCCCGGCGCGCCGCTCGCGGTCCCGGCGGATGAGGTCCCGGATGTACTCGCTGTCGTTCGTGAAGTGGCCGGCGGCGATCTGCGTCTTGATCCACTGATCCTGCAGATCCGTCAGGGTGATGGTCTTGCGGACGGTTCCCATTTTGCGACCTCCAAGAACGCTTGCCGTCATACTATCGGTGCATGTTAGCATGGTTCCATCTTCGCCGAGCTTGTCCACCCGCGCCGGTGCTCCACGTCCCGGAACCGGCGCACCCACCCGACGATGCGCTCCGCGTGCTCCGGGTCGAGGAAGTTCTGCGCGCGGCCCTTGCGGAAAGAGGTTGGGCTTCAAGAGGCGGATCGGCTTTCCGGGTGTCGCCAGTCCAGAAAAACCCGGCGCCTGTCGTGTTCGGAAAGACATTCGTCTTGGGTTACCGGGCGTTCGGGACCGATTTGGCCAATGGCCACGGGGCGAAATGAAGCGGACGTTCGGGGAAGTTACGGCCTGACGATGCTGCGCCGTGCACAGTTTTGTCGTTCTGGCGGGACGGGTTCTGCCGTATGGAAGCGGCAAGCGGGGTGTTCCGGCAGCGCATCCGCACCCGGCCGTCGGCGCAGCGTTTCTTGCGGGCGTTGTCTTCGGCGCGGCGGCGCAGCCCGGACGTGGAGCAGGCCTCGGCGGTTGCGGCCGGCCCGGCGTCGAGATGGCGGAGAGCGGGCCGGGGTTTGCCGTCGGCGCGGCTTCCGCGGGTATCGGTCCGGGGTCGTGGGCCGCGCGGCCCGGGCGGAGCGGATGCGTGGTTCCCGCGCCTGCCGTCAGGCGGGCGGCGGCAGGGCGAGGGCTTCGGGCACGACCGGTTCGGGGGCGCAGAGCATCGTGGTGAGCAGGGCGCGGGGGTCGAGCTGGCGCTGGCGGGCGGTGCGCACGACGCTGGCCAGGATCTGTTGGGTGTCGGCCCCGCGCCGGGTGCGGTTGCCGCCGCAGACCTTGCGGGTGACCACCGCGGGTCGGATGGCGTGTTCGGCCCGCCAGTTGGTGGCGTCGAGGGACGGGTCGCGCAGGAAGAGGAACACGGCCTCGAATTCGCGGGCCAGGTGCCTGGCGAAGCGCTCGGCGGGGGCCAGCGGCGGCGGGGCGTCGATGAGCCGGCCGAGCCGGGCTTCGAGCCGTCCGCGGGCCGACGCGAGGCCGTGCTCGCCGATGCCGCCGGCGTTGCAGCGGGTCCGCAGGGCGAGGGCGTCCTGCAGGACCGTCTGCACGGCGGCGGCCCAGGGGCTGTCGGGATGATCGGTCCGCAGGTCCTTGCAGCGCCGCAGCAGATGCGCCAGGCAGGTCTGGTGGGGCGCGTGCGCGAAGCCGCGATACGCCACCCATCCGTCCCGCACCAGCACGCCCGCGAAGTCGGCGCCGAGCACCGCCGCCGCGTCGGCGAACCCGCGGCCGGCGCAGATGGAGTAGACCGTCGTCTCCGGGGTGGCGAACGCCCACAGCCAGTGGCGGGTCGCGTCCACGCGCCAGCCGGTCTCGTCGGGCGTGACCACCGGGCTGCGACGGACCTGCTCGCACAGCGCCGCATACGCGGGCGCCGCCACGTCGGCCGTGCGGTGCAGCAGTCGGACCAGACCGCCCTTGGTCACGTGCAGTCCGAACCGGGTCCGCAGCACGCGGGCGGTCTTCTCCAGCGGCAGGCCCGACTCGGTGTGCAGCTCGGCGGTCAGCGCGGCGACGTTCGGCCCCAACTGCACGCCGGCCGCGCCGAGCGCATCGGAGGTCTGCAAGGGGTGCCGGCCCTGCACGCGCCGCCGGCACTGCGCGCAGCGGCCCACCTCGACGTCGAAGCGGCGCACCAGCGGGCGCACGTCCGGCACGTCTTCCTGATACTGCTCCGCCACCCGCTCCACGGTGACGTGGCCGCCGCAGTCGGGGCACGTCTTCGGGGCGGGCGCCGCATGGGTCTCGTCCACCCGGGCCGGCGGCCGGCGGCATCCCTGCTTCCCGTATTCTGCGCCGGCGCGCCGCCCCGGGCGGCGTCCGGTTCCCTGCCGGCGGTCCTTGGCGAAGGGGGCCGCCTGCCGGCGTCCGGCGCGCCGCGCGGCCTCGAGTTCCTTCTCCAGGCGCTCGATGCGGCGCTTCAGGTCCTCGCTGTGGCCCTGCAGGTCCTCGCTGCGGCGCTTCCAGTGGTCCCGATCCTCGATCAGCTTCGCCTTTTCTCGTTCGAGGTGTTCGATGCGCACGTCCCGGGGGTCCCGCCGAGGCCCGGGCCCCATCGAACCGCTCCGGTCATCGTTCTTGCGCGCCATACTCCACGTATCGGCACGTGGCCGCCGTACCTGCACACCCTTTCGTGGATTTTTTTCGCCCGACCCGGTAACCCAAGACAGACATTCTTCCTCCTGACGCAGCACAAGGGCTTCCTGAATCCGCCGGTGTCGCCGGGTTTCTGAATAAAAGTTGTCGAGAACGAACTTCATGAACGTGTCGAACCGAAGGGGCGCTCGCACGGGAATGCGGCACTCCGAATCGTTGATCGTAAGGTGGGAAGCAGGATGAAAGTCGGCCGCGCGATCGGGATCGTAATCGAAGCGGACGGGCGAACGCAGAAGCAGGTGTTCACCCGGGTCGTCCATGAACGTCTCGATGATGAAATCGGCCAGGGGAACCGGTCCTTCCCCGGATCGAACGGTTTCGCGGGAATCGACCGGAAAGGGACACGGATGATGGACGAGGCGGTGCCGCGCGATCCGGCCGGCGTCGAAGATGAAAGCGATCTGGATGACGCCGCCGTCGTTCATCAGGTAGGAATAGTCCCGCGTCTCGACGATGGAGAGGTAGTCGCTGATCCGATTGCCGGCCATCAGCGGCGAGTCCTCTCTCCGCGCCCACTGCAGCGCCTTTTTCTTCGCGGGCAGTCCCTTGATCACATGCGAATTGACGTCCAGGGCGAATTCGGCGCCGAGGAGCATGAGACCGAATTTCGTGATGCGCCTACACAGCGCCTCGACGTTCATCTGTTTCCTGTCTGCTCAGCGCCTCGAGTTTCTTCCGAACGTCCAATGGAAGCGATTCGTAGGGCAAATCGCCCTGCATCATGGCGGTAATAATTTCGTCCAGGTTGCGAATCTTGCGGTTCAAGTCTCCGCGCTCCTCGTCCGTCATGTCGCGGTGTACTCTTGCGAGGCGTTCGAGCAGCTCTCGATCCGGGTAGTCGAATTGAAGCACAAAATCTCGATCCCGCACCCCGTCGGCTTCCGCGGCGAGAGCCTCCATCGACGGTCCGATTCCGAACAGTCGCACCCAGCATTTCGATCTCGTGATGGCGGTGAAAAGTGTGTTTCTCCTTTTTCCCATCTCGATGCCGGAGTGGCAGAACTCGGCATGCAACACGTAGACCATCGCTGCTTCGTTGCCCTTGGCCCGATGTATGTGGGCTATCGCGACGGAATCCGGCTTGAAGGCTTCTTCCCGACTGCTGGTGACACCGACGAGATGGGAGGTAATGCCCTTCTGGAGCAATGCTTCCATGACCGCCGCGCCGGTCTTCCTGGACGTGAACGCGTCCGGCAGGACCACCAGGAAGTCGCTCGGCTCGAGTTCGCCGTCGTCGATGTCTTTTTTTATCTCTTCCGCGAGCGCTTCGTACTGCTCGCCAGCATTCCTGAACGTCCGGTGGCGAACCGCGTCCTCCGAATCGAGCAGCTTGGGGATATACGTAGGGAAGGAAGAGGCCCCGCGGCGAACGGCCGCGGGGCGGCCGAGAGCGAGTTCTCCGTCCACCACTTCGTAGCCGACACGCTGCCAGATCGACGGCTCCTTGAACATCTGGACCAACCCCTCCGGCCGGTAGACTCCGAAACCGAGCGCATGGGCGGTGGACAATGCCCACGGCGTGTTGCGGTAACAGACCGGGAGGACGATGTCCTCCTTCGGTTTGTCGGGATCGTTTTTCAGGACGACCAGCGGTTTTCCATCGCCGTCCGTTCCGAACAGCTCGCGTTCGGAGGGCATCCCGTAATCTCCCAGATTTTGCAGATCGTCGTAGGCCCATATGATTCGACGAGGTGGCTCGGTTGCCCGGTACACCATGCGGAAAAATTCCGCGGGAAGGTCCTGAGCTTCGTCCACCAGCGCAGCGTCGAAGACGTGCTCTTCTCCCTGTTCCCGGATCGCCGCATTCACTTCTTCGCAGACGCCGGCGAACGCGCGCGACGCGCCGTACGCACTGCTGGCCGTCCCCCAGGTTCGCGGATTGATTCCATAGCGGTCGCAGACCAGAGAATAGACGCCGGGGCTGTTTGCGCTTCCCCATGCGTGCAGGACTTCGAGGTTGCTCCAGTCCGGTTCGTCCTTGATTTGATCGAACACGAAGCGCCTGATCAGGTCCTGAAACTGTTGGTGAAGGGACCGTGTATAAAAAGTCACCGCGATTTTCCACTCCGGATGCCGGACGTGCAGATACGCGGCCTTCAGGGCCAGTACCACCGTCTTTCCGGATCCGGCCAATCCCCGAACCCGTTGCGGGCCGTCCGCATATTCGACGGCGGCGCGTTTCTGCCACCGATCCAGATTGGCGATCTCCCGCTCGATGCGTTTGATCACGGCGCCGCGCGAATTCTCTTTCTTCACGTTCTGCCGCCGTCTCGGCGGACGAAGCGTAGAGACGCGTTGTATCGCCGCCCGGAGAGGACGAAGATACTTTTCCTCCACCGGATCGAACTCACCCAGGACGTCGGGAAGCGCAGCGGGCGGGCAGGCGATCACGTCGTCTCTTTTTTCCGTTCGTTCGAGCGCCGGATGGCAGGTGACGACGTTGATTGCGACGGCGAGAGAACGTCCTTTGCGAAGCTCGCGGTGCTCGTTGAGTTTGTTGTGGATGGATGCATATATGTCGCCCTGGCGATCGCTCAGCTCCGCGAACCCGTCCGCGGTCGGTCGAGACGAAACGTCGAAGGCCACCAGACCGTGCGATTCACTGACCAACAGTGCGTCGACGAATATCCTGGCGTCCGCCGTGGCAAGGACCGGATATCCCAGGTAGAGGGTTCCGGACACGTCCATCGCTCCCAACGCGGATCGGATCTCCTTCAACTCCACGACGTTTGCGCTTTCGCCGAACACGACGTCCAACATGGCGAATCCCTTCCTCTGGCGTTACAAGTCGAAACATTGTAGCACGAATGACCCTCTGGCCGCGGAGCGCCGGGGACGACCTTCGTCGATTTGAGAGAAGCCGAAGGCGTGTGGCTGCATCTTGAACCGCGCTTCGTCCTCTTCAACGGTCGTTGAGGAACTGCATCACTCAAGCCAGCCGTCCTCCGCCAGCACGCGCCGCAGGCGGTCTTCGGCCGCCCGCGCCTCGGCCAGCGCCCGCTTGAAGGCGGCCACCGCCTCGGGCAGCGGCGGGACGTCGGCGCCGACCGGCGGCAGGACGTAGCGGGAGATGTTGAGCGTCCAGTCCTCCGCCGCGATCTCCCCGGTCGAGACCACCCGCGCCCGGTGCTCCACGTCCCGGAACCGGCGCACCCACCCGACGATGCGCTCCGCGTGCTGCGGGTCGAGGAAGTTCTGCGCGCGGCCCTTGCGGAAGAGGCTCGCGGCGTCGACCAGCAGCACTTTCCCGCGCCGCCCGCGCCGTTTCGCGCGGCGGAACGTGACCACCGCCGGGGCGAGGCCGGTGCCGTAGAAGACGTTCGGCGCCAGCCCGATCACCGCCTCGATCAGGTCCCGTTCGAGCAGCGCCCGCCGGATGCGCCCCTCCGCCCCTTTGCGGAACAGCGCCCCCTGCGGCAGCACCACCGCCATGCGGCCCGAGGCGGCGGCCATCGACGCCACCATCTGCTGCACCCACGCGTAGTCGCCGTAGCTCGGCGGCGGCAGGCCGAACGCGGCCCGGCCCCACGGGTCCGCCTCCCACACCTCGCGGCCCCATTCCTTGAGCGAGAACGGCGGGTTGGCGATGACGCAGTCGAACGCGGCGAGGGCACCGGACGGGTCGGTGAACGCGGGGCGCCGGAGCGTGTCGTTCTGCTCGACGCGGAAGTCCTCGACGCCGTGCAGCACGAGGTTCATGCGCGCGATCGACGAGGTGGTCAGGTTCTTCTCTTCGCCGAAGATGCGCCCGAAGAAGGTGCGCGGATCGCCGCCGGCCCGCGCGGCGTGCTCGATCGCGCCGAGCAGCATGCCGCCGGTGCCGCAGGCGGGATCGTAGATGCTCTCGCCCGCCCGCGGATCGAGCAGCTCCACCATCATCCGCACCACGCTGCGCGGCGTGTAGAACTCGCCCGCCTTCTTGCGCCGGGTGACGTCGGCGAAGCGGCCGATCAGGTACTCGTAGGCGTCGCCGAGGACGTCGGAGGCGACGGCCCGGTTGCCGAGCGGCACGCCGGACAGCTTCTCGACGAGGTCCTTCAACAGCGCGTCGCCGAGCAGGTCGCGGTTGCCCCAGTCGGCCGCGCCGAAGACGCGCGCCAGGGTGTCGGGGTTCGCCCGCTCGATGCGCCGCATCGCCCGCGCCAGCGCCGCGCCGACGCCGGCCGGCGTCTCGCGGACGTCGCGCCAGTGGCAGCCGTCGGGCAGGCGGAAGCGGTGCAGTTCCGGAAACCGGTCGAGGTCGGCGTCGCCGTAGGCCGCGCGGGCCTCGGCGGTCTCCTCGTCCCAGACGTCGCTGATGCGCTTGAAGAAGAGCAGCGGCAGGATCCAGCCCTTCCAGTCCGTCCGGTCGATGGCGCTGCCGCGCAGGATCTGCGCGCAGTTCCAGAGGTCGGACTGCAGGTCCTGGAGCGTCAGGCGACTCGCGGCCATCGGCGGCGGGCGATCCGCACCTCGTTTGCCTGTTTCGTCACACCGCCCCTCGCGTGTTCGCCGCCCGACCGCCGCGGCGGGCGTCCGTGGACACCACCGGTCGGGGCGGATCATACACGGCGGCTCGGCGGCGGCGCCGGCGTCCGGGCCGGCGGGCGCGGCGAGACCGGCTGCGTTCCGCGGTCCATCGAGCGCCGCCAGATCGTCGGGCTCCGGATCCGTCGACGGGCGGCGGCGTCGCGGCGCGTGGCGGCATGTACAATGCGGCGGAGTGAGGAAAGCGACGACGACGCGCGCTTCGACCATCCCGCGGACGGCCGTTCCGATCGCCGCGTTCGGCGGCGTCGCGGCGCGTGGCGGCATGTACAATGCGGCGGAGTGAGAAAAGCGACGCCGCCGCGCGCTTCGACCATCCCGCGGGTGGTCGTTCCGATCGCCGCGTTCGCCGGCCTCTTCTGGTGCGCCGGCGCCATCGCCGGCGCCGCCGACTGGCCCCAGTTCCGGGGGCCGACGGGCCAGGGACACGCCTCCGGCGCGGCGGTTCCGCTGGAGTGGAGCGAGACCGCGAACGTCACGTGGAAGAGCCCGGTCCCGGGCCGCGGCTGGTCGTCGCCGGTCGTCGCCGGCGGCCGCGTCTGGCTGACGACCGCCGTGACCGATCCCGGCGCCGGCAGCTCGCTCCGGCTGCTCGCCTACGACGCCGAGACCGGCGTCGACGTCCTCGACGTGGAGGTGTTCGGCAGCGGCGAGACCCGGCTCCTGAATCCGAAGAACAGCTTCGCCTCGCCGACGCCGGTCCTCGACCCGGACGGCGAGCGGGTGTACGTCCACTTCGGCGCCGCCGGCACCGCGGCGGTCGGCACGGCCGGGGAGGTCCTCTGGCGCGCCCGTTTCCCCTACGTCTCGCAGCACGGCAACGGCGGCTCGCCGATCCTGCACGACGGCCGGCTCGTGATCAGCGTCGACGGCTACGACACGGCGTACCTCGTGGCGGTCGACGCGCGCACCGGCGCCGAGCGCTGGCGGTCCACCCGGCCGGACCCGGTGTCGCAGGCCTACTCCACGCCGCTCCTCGTGCGCGTCGGGGACCGCGAGCAGATCGTCAACGCCAGCGCGTTCCGCGCCACCGCGCACGACCCGGAGACCGGCCGGGAGATCTGGCGGGTCCGCTACCCCAACGGGTTCTCGAACGTCCCGCGCCCCGTCCACGGCCACGGCCTCGTCTACCTGTCGACCGGCTTCCAGTCGCCGACGCTGCTCGCGGTGCGCGCCGATGGCGCCGGCGACGTCACCCGGTCGCACGTCGCCTGGCGGCTGCGCCGCGGGGCGCCGCTCACCCCCTCGCCGATCCTGGTCGGCGACGAGCTGTACATGGTCACCGACTTCGGGATCGGAACCTGCGTCGACGCGCTGACCGGCGCCGTGCGCTGGCAGCGGCGACTGGGCGGCAATCACTCCGCCTCGCCGGTGTTCGCCGGCGGCAGGCTCTACTTTCAGAACGAAGAGGGCGTCACCACCGTGATCGCGCCGGGGACCGAGTTTCGCGTGCTGGCCCGGAACCGGCTCGACGGGGCGACGCTGGCGTCGATGGCGGTCGCGGACGGCGCGCTGTTCATCCGCACCGACACGCACCTGTACCGGATCGAAGAACGGCCGTAGCAGGGAACCGCGGGACCTTTCATCCGCGAACCTTTGCGCGCGGGCGATAATGCTGTATACTGCGCTGTATGTCCGCCATGTCCGCCACCCGCACGCAGATCTACCTGCGCCCGTCCCAGCGCCGGCGCCTCGACGAGATCGCCGGCGCGCGGGGCGCGAGCCTCGCCTCGGTCGTCCGCGAAGCGGTCGAGCTGTACATCGCGCAGGCGCCGGTCGATCCGACGACCGCGCTCGAGAGCACCTTCGGCGCCGCGCCGGAGGCGCAGCTTCCGAAACGCGACGACTGGGAAGCGCGAGCCGCCAGACTGCCGGCCGCCGAGTGATCCGGTGGCCGACCTGCTCGTCGACACCGACGTCTTCATCGACCACCTGCGCGGCGCCAGGGCGCTGCGGCCCGGCCGGCACCGGGTCCACTACTCGGTCATCACCCGTTGCGAGCTGCTCTCCGGCGCCGTCGGATCGGGAATCGTGCAAACGCTTCTCGATCCCTTTCGGGAGCTGGCGGTGGGCCGCAGCGTGGCGGAGCGCGCCGGCCGCATCCGCCGCGAGGCGGGCATCGCCACGCCGGACGCGCTGATCGCCGCGACGGCGATCGAGCACGACCTCGCGCTCGTCACCCGCAACCGGAAGCACTTCGAGCCGGTCAAGCAGCTACGGCTCCGCGAGCTCGGCCTGGAGCGGCGGGCGGTCCGCCTTCCGGAACCGGCCGACGCCGCGGACGCGCCTACTCCGACGCCGGCAGCCGGAAGGCGATCAGCTCGCCCGGGAACCCGCCGCCGCCGATCGCCGTGACGACGTACTGCCGTCCCTCGTGCAGGTAGGTCATCGGCGACCCGGTCACGCCGGCCGGCATGTAGACCGCGCCGCGCTCCTCGCCCGACATCTTGTCGTAGGCGCGCAGCATCGCCCCCACTTCGCCCGACGGCGTGGTGAACGTGCCCGGCTCGCCGGCGATGACCAGCGTCGGCGTGTTGAGGGTGCCGACCCGCCCGATGCGCCCGGTGCGCGGGAGGTCGATCCTGGCGAGCAGCCGGTGGTTGCGGACGTTGTCCGGCGTCTCGCCGTGCGGCGTCTGCCAGAGGATCTCCCCCGCCTTCAGATCGATGGCGGTGATGCGGCCCCAGGGCGGCTTGACGATGGGAATCCCCTCGACGGCCAGCGACGCATCCCGGGCGGAGATGCCCTCCCCGCGCCCGCGGACGTAGTTCATGTCCGAGCGTTCCGGATCGTGCACGAGACCGAGCGAGACCATCTGCGTGAACGTGTACAGGTAGACGATGCCGGTCTCGGGATCGAGCGAGCCGCCCGGCCAGTTGGTTCCGCCCGCCTGCGACGGCAGCATCAGGGTGCCGTAGACGCCGTCCTTCTCGGAGACGGTCGGCGGCGTGAAGATCGGCCCGATCCGGTGCCGCGAAGCGATCTCCCCGGCGCGCCGCCGGAGCTCGGGCGTGAAGTCGATCAGGTCGTCGAGATCGACCCCCTGCCGGTCGTAGGCGGGCGGCTTCGTCACGAACGGCTGGGTCGGCGACAGCAGCTCGCCCGGCACGTTCGACGGTTCGACCGCGCGCTCCTCGATCGGCCAGATCGGCTCGCCGGTCACCCGGTCGAAGACGTACAGCCACGCCTGCTTGCTCGGCTGGGCCACGATCTTCCGTAGTGCGCCGTCGATCATCACGTCGGCCAGGATCGGCGCGCACGGCAGATCCCAGTCCCAGACGTCGTGGTGGATGAACTGGTAGTGCCACAACCGTTCGCCGGTGTCGACGTCGACCGCCACCAGGCTGTCCGAGAACAGGTTGTCGCCGTGCCGGTGGCCGCCGTAGTAGTCGTTGGTCGGCATCTCGGTCGGCAGGTAGACGATGCCCAGCTCCAGGTCGGCGCTGATCTGCCCCCACACCCCGGTGTTGCCGGTGTAGCGCCACGAGTCGTTCAGCCACGTGTCGTTGCCGTACTCGTCGGCCCCGGGAATCGTGTGGAAGATCCACTTGCGGGCGCCGGTCTCGGCGTCGAAGCCGCGCACGTAGCCCTTCGTGTTGCGCATCGAGCGCGGGGCGCTGCCGGGAACGTGCGCCGCACCGACCACGATCGTGTCGCCGGCCACCAGCGGCGTCGCGTGCAGGCCGATCTCGCCCGCCAGCGGATCGATCTCCTGATCCATGTTCCGCATCAGGTCGACGACGCCGTCCTCGCCGAAGTCCGCCAGGCGCTCGCCGGTCTTCGCGTGCAGGCCGATCAGCCGGTAGCCGGGCGTGACGTAGAAGATCTGCCCGCCGGCGCCGTCGTCGCGGTACGCGAGTCCGCGCCCGGAGCGGCGCCGCGGCGCCACCGCGGCCCGCTCCCCCTCGTCGAGCCGGTGCATCCAGAGCAGCTCGCCGGTGCCCGCGTCGGCCGCGATCACCGCCCGCCGCAGGCCGGCCGTGGAATAGATCACCCCGTCGGCCATCAGCGGCGTCGCCTGGAAGTTGAACTCCGGCTCCGGCCCGAAGGCGGCCGTCTTCAGCCGCCAGGCGACCTCCAGGTCGTTGAAGTTCTCCGCGTCGATCTGGTCGAGCGGCGCGTAGCGCGTGTTGGCGGCGTCGCCGCCGTAGCTCCGCCACTCGCCGCCGCCGGTCTGCGCCGACGCCGGGGCCGCGCCGGCCGCCGGCAGCGTGGCGAGCACGATGATCGACGCGATGCGCATGCGATGTGTCGGCACGGTCGTCTCCTTCCCGCCCTCATCCGCGAGTTGCGGCGTCCAAGTTATAGCCGCCGACGCAGGACTTTCGGGTCGTCTCCTTCCCGCCCTCACCCGCGAGTTGCGGCCGGCGGTCCCGAATCGGCGCCGCGCCACGGCCGCACGGCGAACGGTGCGGACGAGAGCGCCGGCCGTCCGGTTGCGTGGCGCAGGATAGCAGGAATCGATCCCGCGGGCGCCCCGCGGGCGAACCGGGGCGTGAACGCCCGCCGGCTGATACCATGCGGAAACCGCCGCGCCGCGCGCCGCGGCTCAACGCGCACTCCGCCTCGATCATGACCGGCTCGCGATACCATGCGGAAACCGCCGCGCCGCGCGCCGCGGGCGTGGAGACGATGCGGCCGCCCGCCGAAGCCGTCACGATGCCAGCGTCGTTCCCGCACGAACCGGAGCACGGCGACCTCGCCTACCAGACCGGCATCCTGCAGGGCGTGTCCCGCACCTTCGCCCTCAACATCCCGCAGCTTCCGGGCGCGTTGCGCGACGTGGTCGGCAACGTGTACGCGCTGTGCCGGATCGCGGACACCATCGAGGACGATCCGGCGCTCTCGCCGGCCCAGAAACAGGCGTTCTCCGAACGCTTCATCGAGGTGGTCGCCGGCCGCGGCGACGTGGCGCCGTTCGCGCGCGAGCTCGGCGCCCTGCTGTCTTCGTCGAGCACCGAGCGCGAGCAGGATCTGGTCGCCAACACCGCCCGCGTCGTCCGCATCACCAGGGGGTTTCGCGCCACCCAGCGCCGCGCCGTCGAACGCTGCGTGCGGATCATGTCGCGCGGCATGGCGGAGTTCCAGCAGCAGGCGACGCCGGACGGGCTGGACGACGTGCGCCACCTGGACCGCTACTGCTACCACGTCGCCGGCATCGTCGGCGAGACCCTCACCGAGCTGTTCTGCGACTACTCGGCCGAGATCCGGGGACGGCGCGACGACCTGTTCGCGCTGTCGGTCTCCTTCGGCCAGGGGTTGCAGATGGTGAACATCCTCAAGGACGTCTGGGAGGACCGGCGCCGCGGCGCGTGCTGGCTGCCGCGCGACGTCTTCCGGGCGGCCGGTTTCGAACTGCGCGCGCTGGCCGCCGGGCAGCCGGCCCCCGGCTTCGCCGACGGGTTGTCGAAGCTCGTGGCGCTGACGCACCGCCACCTCGCGGACGCGCTGCGGTTCGTCCTGATCCTCCCCGCCCACGAGACCGGCATCCGCCGCTTCTGCCTGTGGCCGCTGGGCATGGCGGTGCTCACCCTGCGGCGCATCCACGCCACGCCGACGTTCCGGAGCGGACGGGAGGTGAAGATCTCGCGCCGCAGCGTGCGGGCGGTGACCGCCGTCACCAGCGTCCTGGCGCGCTCGAACCCGGCTCTGAAGCTGCTCTTCAGGGGGCTGACCCGCGGTCTCCCGCGGACCCCGGAACCCGCCGACGACGCACGCGCGCGGCGCTACTCCTCGGGCAACCGGTAGGCGATCAGCTCGCCGGGGAATCCGGCCCCGCCGATCGCCGTGACCACGTACTGCCGCCCCTCGTGCAGGTAGGTCATCGGCGATCCGGTCACCCCGGCCGGCATGTAGACGGCGCCGGCCTCCTCGCCCGACATCTTGTCGTAGGCGCGCAGCATCGCCCCCGGCTCGCCGGACGGCGTGGTGAACGTGCCCGGCTCCCCCGCGATCACCAGCGTCTTCGTGATCAGCGTCCCGACCCGCCCGATGCGGCCGGTGCGCGGGACGTCCACCCCCTGCAGCGCCGGGTGGTCGCGGACGTTGTCCGGCGTCTCGCCGTGCGGGATCTGCCAGAGAAAGTCCCCCGTCGACAGATCGATGGCGGTGATGCGTCCCCACGGCGGCTTGACGAGCGGCAGCCCCCGCACGTTCAGCGCCCGCCGGCGCGCCGGCACCCCGGGCGGATTGCCGCGGATGAAGTTCATGTCGGACCGTTCCGGATCGTTCACCAGCCCGAGCGAGGTGACCTGCGTGAAGGAGTACTGATAGAAGACGCCGGTCTCGGGATCCACCGAGCCGCCCGGCCAGTTGGTGCCGCCGCCGGCCGACGGCAGCATCAGCGTGCCGTAGGGTCCGTCCGGATCCGCCACCACCGGCGGGGTGAAGATCGGCCCGATGCGGAAGTTCGAGACCAGCTCCTCCGCCTCTGCCCGCAGCTCCGGCGTGAAGTCGATCAGGTCGTCGATCTCCACCCCCTGGTTGTCGTAGGCCGGCGGACGGGTCGGGAACGGCTGCGTCGGCGAAAGCAGCTCGCCCGGCACGTCGGACGGCGGCATCTCGCGATCCTCGATCGGCCAGATCGGCTCGCCGGTCACCCGGTCGAGCACGTACAGCCACGCCTGCTTGCTCGGCTGGGCGATGAGCTTCCGCTCGACCCCGTCGATCTCCACGTCGACCAGCACCGGCGCGCAGGGGAAGTCCCAGTCCCACACGTCGTGCCGGATCGCCTGCAGATGCCACAGCCGCTCGCCGGTGTCGACGTCGACCGCGACGATGCTGTCCGAGAACAGGTTGTCGCCGTGCCGGTGGCCGCCGTAGTAGTCGTTGGTCGGCATCTCGGTCGGCAGGTAGACGATGCCCAGCTCCAGGTCGGCGCTGATCTGCCCCCACACCCCGGTGTTGCCGGTGTAGCGCCACGAGTCGTTCAGCCACGTGTCGTTGCCGTACTCGTCCGCCCCGGGAATCGTGTGGAAGATCCACTTGCGGGCGCCGGTCTCGGCGTCGAAGCCGCGCACGTGGCCCTTCGTGTTGCGCATCGAGCGCGGGGCGCTGCCGGGGACGTGCGCCGCACCGACCACGATCGTGTCGCCAGCCACCAGCGGCGTCGCGTGCAGGCCGATCTCGCCCGCCAGCGGGTCGATCTCCTGATCCATGTCCCGCATCAGATCGACGACGCCGTCCTCGCCGAAGTCCGCCAGGCGCTCGCCGGTCTTCGCGTGCAGGCCGATCAGCCGGTAGCCGGGCGTGACGTAGAAGATCTGTCCGCCGGCGCCGTCGTCGCGGTACGCGAGTCCGCGCCCGGAGCGGCGCCGCGGCGCCACCGCGGCCCGCTCCCCCTCGTCGAGCCGGTGCATCCAGAGCAGTTCGCCGGTGCCCGCGTCGGCCGCGATCACCGCCCGCCGCAGGCCGGCCGTCGAATAGATCACCCCGTCGGCCATCAGCGGCGTCGCCTGGAAGTTGAACTCCGGCTCCGGCCCGAAGGCGGCCGTCTTCAGCCGCCAGGCGACCTCCAGGTCGTCGAAGTTCTCCGCGTCGATCTGGTCGAGCGGCGCGTAGCGCGTGTTGGCGGCGTCGCCGCCGTAGCTCCGCCACTCGCCGCCGCCGGTCTGCGCCGACGCCGGCAGCCCTGCCGCCAGCAGCAGCGCGAGGGTGGCGGCCGGCGCGCTCCGTCTCCCGTGCGCGGGCAAGTCGTGACTCGCGGCCCGGCGCAAGCGCGTCAACGCGAGGACGAACGGCGCCACGCACCCTCGTCCGGGAAAGTCGTGACTCGCGGCCCGGCGAACCGGCCGGCCCCGGCGTCGTGGCGCGATCGTGGTCTCACGTCCTGGCATTGTCGTGACTCCTCGTGTGGAATGCGCGCCCGGCGGCGGCGAACCGCGCGCGGGTCCGCCGCGCCTGGTCTCTTCGCGCGGATGCGCCTCCTGCGACGGTTTCCGAGAACGGCGGAAGGCACCCGGCCCCTACCGGACGAGCGGATTCACCCAGCCGGCCGGCAGCACCTTGTCCGGGTCCGGCCGGATGCTCAGGTAAGTGACGTGGTCGGGGATCGCGGTCCAGCCATGGAACACCCCGCCCGGGATCACCACGACGTCCCCCTCCGAGACGTCGCGCACCCGGCCCCCCTCGGCCGCGGCGCGGTAGCTCTCGCCCACCAGCACCTGCACGATGTGGCTGTCCTCCGGAACGTCGTCCCTCTCGACGATCGTCCCCCCGGTCATCAGGGTGCCGCCCCCCGACACGACGTAGTAGACCTCGGTCACCAGCGTGTGCACGATGCCGCGCGCCGGCCCGCCGCCCGGCTCGAGCGCGTCGCGGTGCAGGATGCCGACCGCGACGTTCGACTTGCCGATGTCCACCACCTTGACCTGGCGGTCGACGCCCCCCTCCGGGGCGTTCCGGACCGCCATGTACTCCTCCTTCGTCACGTCCGTCGCGGCCGTGACCTGCGCGCCGGCCCGCGCGGGGACGAGCAGCGCCACCGCGGCGGCGCATCCCGCCGCGCATCCGAACAGCAACCTGGACATGTGGACTCCCCTTGCTGGTCCACCGCCGGCGGCAAGCCTTGGCACCCGCGGCGGACGTTGCCAACCGTCGCACGAAAACCAGATGCGGTCAAGTTCCCGCTGCTCCTGGCGAGCCAGCCGAACGCCGCATCCCGAGCAGACGCTCACGCACGCCCCGCGGGTCGCACCTGAGCTTGCTGTCACGACGCACCGCTTCCGAACTCGCCGCCCGCTTTGCGAACCTGGGCGATGGCCGGAACCATGAACAGGAACAGAACAGATCAGGATCAGATAAACCCTGATTCTGATCTGTCGGAAACTGACGAGGACAGGAAGGGAGCGGATGGAAAAAAGAAAGTAGTGGATGCGCTGCTGGAAGGATACACGCTTGGAACATATGAGGACTTGGGATATCCAATGGATCCTGCCTTTTGCCGGGAAAACCGTTGACAGGGAAACTCCGATTGCATTCTGTAATGCTTCGGGTGAGATACGATCTGATTACTTGTCTTGGGATGCCGATATCAAACACAAAGGAACTGCTAAACGAACTGCATATGATAATGCCGGTAAATCAGTTTGCCGACAACTTGAGATCCGCCCTGCAAAAAGAAACAGGGAAAGGTTGAAGACTCAGAGGTTGTCGATCCGTTTTGAGACGGACGGCCGCGGAACCGGGGGTTGACGATCCTGTTCCGGTTCCGGTAGACTTCGGATCAGGGAGGAAAAGTGCGGAATCTGATCAACGTCGTGCTGTTCGTGCTGGTGCTGTTCGGTTCGATCGTTCCTGCTTCGGCACAGGATCCACAGGAAGGCGGGAGGGGGACTGCGGATGTCTTCCTAATGGTCGCTCTCGTGTTTGCCATCGTGGTTCCAATTCTCGGCGTGCTGGTTCCGTTCTTGATTCACATCAAAAACAGCAACAAGGCTGCACACGATGGGATCGTAGAACACATGAAAGACTCTGAAAAGAGGATCACAAACAGCGTAAAGGCCGACATAGACAGAGTCTACAATCTGATCAACACTCTGATCCCCATGATCGGCCGGAACAGGAAGGCCGACGAATGAACAACCCGCTACCGGACGGACGCGGACGACCGTCTGACTGGAACCGTGAACGAACACCACCCCCGCCAACCGTCGTCCGCGTCCGCACGGAACCGGACGACGAACGACGGACGACCGTCTGAGGGTGGCCAGGATCGATGCTGTTGTTGAAGTTCTCGTCCGCCGCGAGCCTCGGCATCTCTACTGAACTTCTTCCCTTCGCCCGATCAGGCGCTCGCGCACGCCCCGCGGGTCGCACCTGAGCTTGCTGTCACGACGCACCGCTTTCGAATTCGCCGCCCGCTTTGCGAAATATGCTCCCAATTCGTCCGCGTGCTTCAGGTAGTACCCCAAAATCTGATAGACGTCCGCCAGGACCAGCGACGGATACTGCTGGACGATCTCCTCTGCCGTCGCCCCGTCCTGGAACGCCTCCACGACCGTATCGAGGGTAACTCGCGTTCCACCCACCCGCACGACGCCATCGGCATCGGTTCGAAGCGGCACGACTTCCAGCATCACAGGCGAGCTCGCCCTGCGCCTGACGTCAGGCAGGCGCCTCCGCGGGAACGAAGCCGTTGACGACGATCTCCGATTCGCGCAGCCGCGCCTGCGCGATGTCCCAGTAGTTCTGCATGCGCATCAGCGTCTCCATCGAAACGCCGAACGCCTTCTCGAACCGCAACGCCATGTCCGCCGAAAGGCGGGCTCTGCCGTTCAGGAAGGCGGACAGCGCGGGGCGGGTCACACCGAGCACACCGGCCGCCGCGGTGACGGTCAAGCCCCGGGCCTCGACGATCTCCATCTTCACGAACTTGCCCGGATGCGGCGGGTTCTTCATCTCCATGTTCAGTCTCCACGCTCAGTGGTAGTCCTCGAAGTCGATGTCCGTGATTTCGTCACCGTCGACACGGAACGTAAGGCGCCAATTGCCGGTGACCCGCAGACTCCAACGCTCGACGCCTTTGGCCTGGCCCTTCATGCGATGGGGTCTCCAGCCGGAAAATTGGTGCAACTCGTCCGGTCGGGCCATCGATTGCAGAAACGACAGCATATTGGTGATTTTTTGGGATGATGCCGCGGGAATTCCCCTGGCATCGTCTCCCGAAAACAAGCGCTTGACGTCGGCGTGCCGGATGCTCCGGATCTCCATGAAACCTCCCTGAAAACATGTTGGTGATCTCCGACGGCACGGGATTCCCCTGCCGTCGCCTCCCAAGTAAACGACGGACACCGGCATAGCGGATGCTGCGGATCCTCATGGAACCACTCCTGTTGTCGACGTTCGGTCGCTACGTGATGTGTGTAGTGTAACGAGACGGTTTACGGCTGTCAACCTCGTCAGATCCGCTCGAACCGCTTTTCGATCTCCTGCCGCGCCAGCCGCAGCAGCACCGGGCGCCCGTGCGGGCAGACCGTCGAGTAGGCGGTCCGCCGCAGTTCCTCGAGCAGCCAGGTCATCTTCTCCATCGTCAGACGGTCGTTCGCCTTGACCGCGGCATGGCAGGCGGCGCTGGCCGCGATCCGGCCGATCGCGTCCCCCACGCTCGCCCCGCGGTCGAGCCCCTCCAGGTCCTCGGCCAGGGCGCGCACCGCCGTCTCGGCCGCGCCGCGGCTCAGCAGCGCCGGAACCGCCGCCACCCGGACGCTGTCGCCGCCGAACGGATCGATCTCGAAGCCGAGCCGCGCGAGGTCGTCGGCGTGCGCGGCCAGGGCGCCGCGCGCGCCGGCCGGCAGGGCGATCAGCAACGGCTCGAGCAGGCGCTGCGATTCGAGCGACCCGCGGGTGAGCCGCTCGGTGACCTGCTCGTAGAGGATGCGTTCGTGCGCGACGTGCTGGTCGATGATCACCACGCCGTCGTTGTCGACGGCGATGATGAACGTGTCGCGGAACTGACCCAGGGGAATCAGCGGCGCCGGTCCGACGCCGGACGCGGCGGCGCCGGAGGGGGCGGCGCCGGCGTCCGCTGGCAGGTCCGAACCCGAAGCGCCCCCCGCCACACCCGCCGGCAGGTCCGGATCCGAAGCGACCCCCGCCGCGCCCGGCCGCTCGCGAAGGGCGCCGGCCCCGCCGGTCTCGTTCTCCCATCCTTCAGCCGGCGGACCGCCTGCCGCCGAGTCCGGCGCGCGCTCGCGGCGCGCGGGGTCCCCGGCCGCCCATCCTTCAGCCGGCGGACCGCCTGCCGCCGCGGACTCGCGAAGGGCGCCGGGCCGGCCGGTCTCGTTCTCCCGGCGGCGGAAGACATCGGTCACCGGCCCCCACCGGCTGGCCGCCCCCATGCCCGCGACGATGCCGGGAATCGCGTGCGGGCGCGGCTCGGCCGGCGCCCGGCGCGGCGGCGAGAGCGACACGCGCGGCGGCGCCTCCTCCCCCAGCGCGGCGGCCAGACCGCGGCGGACCACCTCGTGCACCAGCGACTGCTCCAGGAACCGCACCTCCGCCTTGGTCGGATGGACGTTGACGTCCACCCGTTCGTGCGGGAGCTCCAGGAACAGGTGCACCTCGGGGCTGCGCGGCTTGATGGTGGCGCGACCGTAGGCGTCGTTCACCGCGTGCAGGATGGTGCGGTCCTTGACCGCGCGGCGGTTGACGAACAGGTGCTGCGGACCGCGGACCGGCCCGTCGGCGGCCAGCGCGGCGGCCAGACCGGAGAGCCGCATCCCCGCCGCCTCCTTGCGCACCGCGACCAGCCCCGGCCGATCCCCGTAGATCTGGAAGAAACGGTCGGCGAACGCCTCCACCGGCGGGTAGTCGAAGAGCGTGCGCGGGCCGCTCCGCAGCCGGAAGCCGACCGCGGCGTGCGCGAGGGCGATCTGCGTCAGGGCGCGCGAGACGTGGCCGGTCTCGGCCCCGTCCGACTTGAGGAACTTGCGCCGGGCCGGCACGTTGTAGAAGAGGTCGCGGACCTCGACGGCGGTCCCCTCCGGCAGCCCGGCCGCGGTCACCCGCGCCTCGTCCCCGCCGTCGACCGCCACCTCGACGCCGCTCGACGCGCCGCGGGCGCGCGTCCGCAGCCGCAGGTGCGAGACCGAGGCGATGCTCGGCAGCGCCTCGCCCCGGAAGCCGAGCGTGGCGATGGCGGCAAGGTCCCCGAGGGCGCCGATCTTGCTGGTGGCGTGGCGCTCGACGGCCAGCTCCGCGTCGTCGGGCGCCATCCCCTCGCCGTCGTCCTCGACGCGAATCAGCCGCTTGCCGCCCAGCTCCAGCGTCACCGCCACCCGCACGGCGCCGGCGTCGAGGGCGTTCTCGACGAGCTCCTTGACCGCCGCGGCGGGCCGCTCGACCACCTCGCCGGCCGCGATCTGGTTGGCCAGACCGGCCGGCAGCCGGTTGATCCTGCCCATCGTTCCAGCGCCGGCTCCGCTACCGGCGCGCGAGCGCGGCCTGCGCGGCGGCCAGCCGCGCGGTCGGCACGCGGTACGGCGACGCGCTGACGTAGTCGAGGCCGGCGTCCTCGAAGAAGTCGATCGAGGCGGGGTCGCCGCCGTGCTCGCCGCAGACGCCCAGCTTCAGCTTCGGCCGCGCGCCGCGGCCCTTCTCCACCCCGATGCGCACCAGCGCGCCGACCCCCTCGGTGTCCAGGGTCTCGAACGGGTCGCGGGTCAGGATGCCGCGGTCCTGGTAGTCCTTCAGGAACTTGCCGATGTCGTCGCGCGAGAAGCCGAACGCCATCTGGGTCAGGTCGTTGGTGCCGAACGAGAAGAAGTCGGCGTCGGCCGCGATCGCGTCGGCGACGAGCACGCTGCGCGGGATCTCGATCATGGTCCCGACCAGGTACTTCACCTTGACCCCGGCCGTGCTCATCGTCTCGGCCGCCACCCGGTCGATGACCGCCTTCTGGTCGCGGAACTCGCCGACGTGGCCGACGAGCGGGATCATGATCTCGGGAACGACCTTCGAGCCTTCCTTCGCAAGCCGGCAGGCCGCTTCCAGGATGGCGCGCGCCTGCATCTCGGCGATCTCCGGATAGCTGATCGCCAGCCGCACGCCGCGGTGCCCCATCATCGGGTTGAACTCGTGGAGCTGCTCGACGCGCCGCAGCAGCGCCCGCCGCTCCTCGAGGCTCGCGCCCCCCGCGCCCTTCCCCTCGGCGCGCGCGATCTCGACCATCAGCTCCTCGCGCTTCGGCAGGAACTCGTGCAGCGGCGGATCGATGAGCCGGATGGTCACCGGCTGGCCGCGCATCGCCTGGAAGATGCCGTAGAAGTCCTCGCGCTGCAGCGGCAGCAGCTCGTCGAGCGCGGCCCGCCGGTCGGCCTCGGTCTCGGCCAGGATCATCCGCTGCACGATCGGGATCCGCTCTTCGCCGAAGAACATGTGCTCGGTGCGGCAGAGGCCGATGCCGCGGGCGCCGAAGGCGTAGGCCGTGACGGCGTCGTCCGGCTGGTCGGCGTTGGCGCGGATGCCGAGGCGGCGGACCTTGTCGGCCCACCGCAGCAGCTTCGAGAAGCGCCCGTGGATGTCCGACCGGCGCTGGCTCAGCTCGCCGGCCAGCACCTGCAGGATCTCGCTCGGCCGGGTCGGCACGCGGCCGATCTTCACCTCCCCGGTCAGCCCGTCGAACGACACGTAGTCGCCCTGCTCGAACCGCTGCCCGTTGACCGTCTCCACCACCCGCCGGGACTCGGAGACGTGCAGCTCGCCCGCCCCCACCACCGACGGCTTGCCCATCTGGCGGCTGACCACCGCCGCGTGCGAGGTCATGCCGCCGGTCGCGGTCAGCACCCCCGCCGCCACGTGCATGCCCTTGATGTCGTCCGGCGCCGTCTCCTTGCGGACCAGCAGCACGTCCCGGCCCTGGCCGGCCCAGCGCACCGCCTCGTCGGCGGTGAAGACCACCTCGCCGCAGGCCGCGCCCGGCGACGCCGGCAGCCCGCGGGTCACCGCCGGCAGCACCGCCCAGGCGTCCGGATCGAAGACCGGCGCCAGCAACTGCGTCAGCGCGTCCGGGTCGACCATGCGCACCGCGTCCTCCGGCTCGATCACCCCCTCGGCGACCAGATCGGTGGCGATCACCACCGCGGCGTACCCGGTGCGCTTCCCGTTGCGCGTCTGGAGCATGTAGAGCTTCTCGTCCTCGATGGTGAACTCGAAGTCCTGCACGTCCCGGTAGTGCTGCTCCAGACGCTTCGTGATGGCGCGCAGCTCCTCGTAGGCGCGCGGCATCACCTGCTCGAGGTCGCGGAGCGGCCGCGGCGTGCGGATCCCCGCCACGACGTCCTCGCCCTGCGCGTTGATCAGGAACTCGCCGTAGAACTCGTTCGCCCCGGTCGCCGGGTTGCGGGTGAAGCCGACGCCGGTCCCGGAGCGGTCGCCGGTGTTGCCGAACACCATCGCCTGCACGTTGACGGCGGTGCCGATGGCGTCCGGGATGTCGTAGATGCGGCGGTACTCCTTCGCGCGCGGGTTCTGCCACGAACGGAAGACCGCGTCGCGGGCCATGCGGAGCTGGCGCCGCGGGTCGAGCGGAAACGGCTCGCCGCTCTCGCGGATCACCACCGCCTTGTAGCGGTCGACCACCTCGCGCAGGGCGATCTCGTCCAGCTCGGTGTCGAGCGCGGCGCCGCGGTGCGCCTTGACCCCGTCGAACTCCTCCTCGAACGCCTCCTTCGGGATCTCCAGCACCACGTTGCCGAACATCTGGATGAAGCGGCGGTAGCTGTCGAAGGCGAACCGGCCGTTGGAGGTGCGCGCCTTCAGTCCCTCGACCGCCCGGTCGTTGAGGCCGAGGTTCAGGATGGTGTCCATCATGCCGGGCATCGAGAACTTCGACCCCGACCGGACCGACACCAGCAGCGGCTGATTCGGCGATCCCAGCTTCGCGCCGGTCAGCTTCTCGAGCTGCGCCAGATGCCGGTCCATCTCGGCGTCGATGGCCGCGGGCACCCGGCGGCGCTGCTGGTAGTAGACGGCGCACGCCGCGGTCGACACGGTGAACCCGGGCGGCACCGGCAGCCCGGCGTTGGTCATCTCGGCGAGGTTGGCGCCCTTGCCGCCCAGCAGGTCGCGCATCGTCCGGTCGCCTTCGGCGGCGCCGCCGCCGAAGAAATGGACGTACTTCGCCTTCGACGCGGCCGGCCGGCCGGCCGGCTTGCGGGTGGACGATCCGGACCTGGCCTTCTTCTGCGACGGGTTCTTGGGCATGCGTCTGACCGGCTTCCTGCCGAAAACTCTCCCCGGGGAATGGTGGACGGTGCGCTCCGCGCGCACATTCTAGCGCGAACCGGCCGCCGGACCGCGGGCGGCGCCGGCCGTCCTCCCGCCGCGCGGCCGCGCGGCCAGGCTAGCGCCGCTGCCGTATCTCGATGCGCGCGAGGCGGCGCAGGTCGGGCGGGAGCTCGCTCCGCCCGGCCGGCATCCCGCTCGTCGAGAGCATGTGGGCGAGGACGTCGACGTACTCCGCGTCGGTGAGCGATCCGGGATTGTCCTCGGGCATCGTCAGCCGCGTGTACGCGAGCAGGGCGGCCAGCGAGCGCCCCTCCCACCGGCGGAGGAACCGCGCCCGCGCCAGCGGGGGCGTGGAGCGCATGTCGGGATCGTCGGGCGCGCCGTTCAGCCGCCGGCCGTGGCACAGGCCGCACGCGCCCGAGTACACGGCCCGGCCGCGCGCCGCCTGGGCCTCGGTGAACACGCCGTCTCCGACCGACGCGGCCGGCCCCGCGTCCGGGAAGCGGTCGAGCACCGCCGCCGCCTCGGCCGCCGTCACCGCCCCGAAGCCGTTGGTCCAGGCGCCGCGGACGTAGCTCGCCAGCGCGGCGGTCTCGGCCGCGCCCAGGGCCGGGAACGGGGGCATGCCGGCGCCGCCCGCGCGGATGGCGAGGACGACGCGGGCCGCGTTCCCGAGCCGGTCGGCGCCGCGCAGGGCGGGGACCGCCGGCGCCGCCCCGGCGCCCGACGCGCCGTGGCACAGCGCGCAGTGCGCGTCGTAGAGCCGGCGTCCCTGCGCGAGCGCCGTCTCGTCGACCTGGACGGCGGCGGCGGCCGGAACCTGCGCGCACCCGAGGACCAGAACAGCCAGGATCTTCCCCATCGGACCAGCTCCCCCGCCGGGCCGGCGCCGGCGATCAGGACCAGACGCATGCGCACCGGGGCCCGGCCATCCCGGCCCGCCGGATCGGCGCCGGCGATCAGGACCAGACGTCGGCATCCGAGAGTTCCGCGTCCGGCGCGAGCGCGGCCCGAATGGTCCTGTCGGTCCGCACTTCGCCGTCGAAGCGGAAGGGCCTGCTGCCCCGCCCCGACACGAAGAGCCGGTACGCGCCGGCCGGCACCCGCAACTCCGCCACGCCGCGCGCGTCGGTGACCGCCCGGTACGGGTGCGCGGCGACCCGCGCGCCCGCGATCGGCGCCCCGCTCGCGGCGTCCACGGCGACCACCGTCAGCCGGCACGCGGGCGCCGGCACGACGCGTACGCCGAAGCGGGCGCGGCCCCCGGCGTGCGCCGCCTCCGGACCGTCCGTCAGGACCGCCGCCTCCCAGGCGTGGAGGCCCTCCGCGTCCGGGGCGGCCAGGGCGACCTCGGCGTGGTGGAGCCCGCCGGTGCCCGGCCACGGGTCGTCGCCGAGGGTGGCCGTCGCCCGTCTCTCGCCGCGGTGGTCGCGCACCTCCACCCGCCAGCCCGCGGGCGCGCACCGGGACGAACAGGCGACCCCGACCCGGACGGCGAAGCGCTGCCCGCGCTCGACGGCGGCCGGCGTGTCCCAGACGACGACCCGCGCCTCGTGCGGCCCGGCGCCGCCGGCCGCCGTCTCGCCGGGCGCGTCGGCCGGGCGCAACGCGTCGGCCGGGCGCGGCGCGTCGGCCGGGCGCGGCGCATCGTCGTGCTCGATCATGGCCGGTGCGCGGCTGTCCCCGGCCGTCCTGCTCGGACGGCGCCGCGGAAGGGCCATCGACGACACCATCGCCCGCCGCTCCGGACTATCCCCGGCCGTCCTGCTCGGACGGCGCCGCGGCGGCATGGGTGCCGGCGACGTAGCCCTGCACGTGGCCCTTGCCGAGGCCGTGCTTGTTGAACCCGCCCACCGCCTCGCCGCCCGCGTAGAGGCCGGGAATCGCCTCCCCCTGCATGTCCACGACCTGCTGGCGGCCGTTGACCCGCAGGCCGCCGTAGGAGTCGTGCCAGATCACCATGATCGACAGCGCGTAGAACGGCGGCCGGTCGATGCGGTACATCGGCGCGTCGGCCTCGCGCTCGAACTCGGGGTCCCGGCCCGCGTCCACGCCGGCGTTCCACCGGGCCACCGTCTCCGCCAGATGACGCAGCGGCACCCGCTGGAACTCGTGGCCGGCCGCGATCTTCCCGGCCAGCTCCTCGATGGTGTCGGCCCGGAAGAAATAGCCGTTGTCGGCCACGTAGGGGTAGCGGAGCTCCCAGCCGGTGCGCTCCACCGCCTCGTGGTCGAAGATCGCCCACAGCGGTCCCGAGTGGTAGTGCGGCGGCTTCGACCCCTCGTTCATGGCCAGCGCGGCATCGAGACCGTGGTCGTAGTCGTACATCTCCCGGACCCACTCCTTCCGGCAGTTGCGCCAGTCGAGGGGCTTGTGGTCGAGGCCCCGGCCGGGGGCGGCGCCGTCGCCCGGGTACCGGCTGCCGGCGGGCCGGGCGGGAAGACGGACCTCGTTGAAGAACCGCTTCCCGACCTGGTTGACGGCGATGAACTCCTCGAAGCCGGCGCTGCCGACGTTGACCCCGGCCGAGCCGCGGAAGCCGAACGTGGGGTGTCCGGGCATCATCGTCGTGTACGCGTCGCGGGTACCGAGGCGGGTCGAGACGTGGAACGTCGTGGGGTACGACAGGTTCTGCTGCATCCCGGCCAGGTTGGCGCCCACCCGCAGGCCGGCCACGAGGGCCGCGGCGTCCTGGCCGTGCGGTCCCTGCAGGGCGACCCCGCTCGTCGGGAAGGCGGGTTCGCGCATGGCGGGATAGAACATGCCGCGCACCTCGGGGTTGCCGGCGTGGCCGCCGCTGGCGAGGATGACGCCCCGGCGGGCGCGGATGGTGACCGTCTCGCGCCGCTCGTCGATGTTGCCGTTCCGCCAGTAGCTCTGCAGCAGCTCGCCGGTCTCGGGGTGGCGCCGCGGCGAATAGCGGGCCCGCACGCCCACCACCCGGCCCGAGAAAGGCTGCTCGCGCACGAGGTCGGCGAACCGGCGATGCAGCATGAATTCGACGCCCTTTTCCCGCGCCGAGTACTCCAGCGGCCGGGAGAGGGCCGCGCCGTTGCTCACCGCGTTGGGGCCGACCGACCGGCTCGCGTCGTTCATCTGCACCGGCGCGAACGCGCTGCTGCGCTCGGGGTCGGCGACGCCCGCGTCCTCCGCGGTGATCGTGCCGGCCGGGATGTCCGTCCGGTCGCCGAGCATGAGGAAGCAGCGCGCCCCCCGCGCGCGCGACAGGCCGCCGCCGCCGTGGGTGCCGCCGACGCGCGTGAACCGGACGTAGTTGTCGATGAGGAACTGCCGCGTGGCCGGGCAGTTCTCGGCCCACGCGCGGGCGAGCTCGCGCTCGTTGTAGCGGTACGGGCTCTGGGCCTTGCGGTCGACGACCGACCAGTCGGTCAGATCCGTGAACAGGAGCTCGACGCTGTCTTCGAGTTCTTCCGGCGCCTCGACCGGATCGACGGTGATCAACCCCTCCCGGTCGCTCTCGCCCGCCATGTCCCGGCGCTGGACCGGGTCGCCGCCGCCGAGCGACACGAAGGCGCCGCTGTGCAGCATCCGGCCGCCGGGGTCGAAGTTCTGGTCGACCACCAGCACGCTGGCCCCGAGGTCCCGCGCGCGGATGGCCGCCGTCAGGCCCGCGCACCCGCCTCCCGCGACGACGACGTCCACCTCGTAGTCCCAGTCGCCGCCGCCGGCGGCCGGGGCCTGCGCCGGCGCCGGGTCCGGCGCCAGCAGCGCGCCCGCCCCCAGCCCGGCCGCGGTCCCCGTCCTGACGAAGTCCCGCCGGCTGACGCCGGGATCGTTCCCGGACCGCGGACCGCCGCCGTCGTCCGTGCGCTTCTTCGCCATCTCCAACCTCCCTGGCGCCGGCCGGGCCCGTCCGCCGCGCCCCGGCCGATTATGCCACTCCGAGGGTCCGGCGCGCGATACCGGCGGTCACGGGCGGGCGGAAACTGAACGGGCCGGTTCGACGGGCGCCGCGGCGCCGCGGACAGGCGAAACCTCGGAACTTCGTCGCCCGGCGGATACGCGCCTCGGGAGAGGGGTTCGCCGTCAGCCGAGCAGTCGGAGGACGCCGACCACGATCCCGGCGATGCGGACCCAGCGCGCCGACGACGGCGCCGGTCCGTCTTCCTCGTCGCGGCATCCCCGCGGCGGAGGGCGCGATCACGTCTCCGGAACGAGCTCCGAGACGTCGGCGAGCTGGAGGATGACGCCCTCGACCTGCCGCACGAGGCGGAGGCGGGCCCGCCGCAGCACCGGGTCGTCCGCCATGACGAACACGGCGTTGAAGAAGCGGTCGACGGCGGGACCGATCTTCGCCGCCTCGGCGAAGGCCTCGCGGAAGGCGGCGCCGGACCCGACCGCGGCGTCGATGACCGACCGGCGCGCGGCCAGCTCGCCGAGCAGGGCCCGCTCGGCCGGCTCGGTGAGCACGGTCTCGAACGGCTCGTCCGGCGCGGCGCCGGGGGCCGGACGTTCCGGCGGCAGCTCGCGGGCGATGTTCCGCACCCGCTTGAAGAGCGTGGCGAGCATCCGGAAATCGGCGCCGCCGGTGAACTCCGGCAGCACCTCCAGCTTGCGGCGCGCGTCCAGGGGCCGGATCCGGTCCGGCGGCTGGTGCGTCACCGCGCGCACGTTCCGCGGATCGAACCCGCGCTCTTCGAGCACGTAGCGCAGCCGCTCCAGCACGAACACCGCCAGCCGCGCCGCGGCGTCGTCCGGCAGCGTCCCGTGCGCGCGGCGGGCGGGCGCGAGCAGCGCGCCGAGCGGCGCGCGGGCGTCGAGCCCGGTGAGCTCCGGCAGGTCGACGAGGATGCGCAGCATCCCCTGCGCCTGGCGGCGGATGCCGAGCGGATCGCGCGAGCCGGTCGGCTTCTCCCCGGCGCCGAACAGCCCCACGACGGTGTCGACCTTGTCGGCGAGGGACACCGCCGCCCAGGTTGCCGCCGCCGCGCCGAGCGCGGCCCGCGCCGGCGGGTCGTGCGCGCCGACGCCGAGCGGCAGGTAGTGGTGGTAGACGGCCTTCCAGACCGCCTCCGGCTCCCCCTGCTCGCGCGCGTAGACGCCGCCCATGACGCCCTGCAGCTCCGGGAACTCCCCCACCATGTCGGTGGCCAGGTCGGCCTTCGAGAGCGCCCCCGCCCGGCGCGCCGCGCCGGCCGCGTCGGCCCGGCCGAGCACCTCGCCGGCCAGCCGCCCGGCGAGCTCCGCCACCCGCTCCGACTTGACCCGGTAGCTGCCGAGCCGCTTGTGGAACAGCAGGGTGTCGAGCCGGTCGAGCCGGTCGTCGAGCCGCTGCTTGCGGTCCGCGTCCCAGAAGAACCGCGCGTCGCGCAGCCGGGCCGCCAGCACCCGCTCCGCGTTGCGGGCGATGCGCTCGGCGCGGGCCGGGTCGCCGCCCGGCGTGTTGGTCACCGCGAGGAAGTGCGCCGCGAGCCCGCCCCGCTCGTCGACGACCGGGAAATAGTGCTGGTGGTGCACCATGGTGGTCGAGAGCACCTCGTCCGGCAAGGCGAGGAACTCCCGCGGGAAGGTCCCGGTCACCACCGCGGGCTGCTCCACCAGATCCGGCACCTCCGCCGGCAGCGGCGACTGCCGGTCGAGGGCCGCCACCCGCCCGCCGGACGCCGCGGCGCCGGCTTCGAGCCCGCGGCTGACGCGGGCGCGCCGGTCCGCGCGGTCGATCAGCACGCAGGCGTCCGCGAGGCGTGCGCGGTAGTCGGCGAACGACCGCACCTCGAGCGGCTCTCCCGGCTCTCCCGCGCGGGCGAAGAAGCGGTGCCCGCGGGTGGCGCCGCCGGCGCGGACCGGCGCCACGCCGGACGACGCGGCGCCGGGCGTCCGCGCGATCTCGAACGGCACCACCCGCGAGGCGTACAGGAAGACGAGCCAGCGGATCGGCCGGCCGAACGGCAACTCGCCGCGGCCGTCGTCGAGGACCGCGTCCCAGCGCATCGCCTTCGGAAACGCCAGGTCGCGCAGCGTGGCGGCGAGGACGCCGCCCAGCACCGAGCGCGCGGCCTCCCCGGCCTGCCGGCGGCGGCAGGCGAGGTACTCGCCCTTCGGCGTCCGCACGCGCGCCAGATCTCCGACGTCGACGCCCTGCTTGCGCGCGAAACCGAGCGCGGCCCGCGTCGGCGCGCCGTCCGCGTCGAAGGCGGCCCGGACCGGCGGCCCGGTCACCGTCTCCTCCAGGTCGGACTGCCGCCCGGCCAGCTCGGCCACCGTCGCCGCGAGCCGCCGCGGACCGGCGAAGGTCCGCACCGGCGTGCGGCGCTCGACCCGCGCCTCGTCCAGGCGCGCCGCCAGCCGCTCGGCGAGCTGCGCCTCGAGGCCCGGGATCCAGCTCGCGGGCATCTCCTCGCAACCGATCTCCAGCAGCAGCTCCCGGTACTCCATGCTCATGCGTCGGTGTCTCTCCATTTCCGAACGCAACGGCGCAGCTCGTCGCCATCCCTGATGATCCTGCTGTTCAGGGGTCTCGGCCCATGGAACCCCGGCGGCTTTCCGGTCTTTGCGGATACAACCCACGCCGTGAGTGGATCCCGATCGCGGAACGCACGTTCGAGTCGAAGGTTTCGATGATAGATTCCGACCACCGCGCCCACGGCCTTGTACGTAGCGCGGGTACTGTTCCTGTCGAGGAAGTCGAGTACGTCATCCAGCGTCATTCGGCGTCGACTCCCTGGCCACCCGATCCCGCTCCCACTCCGTGTGCGCCCGGGCGATGGCGACGGCCAGCTTCCGGACGCGCAGGACGTAGGCGGCGCGCTCGGTGACGCCGATGCTGCCGCTCGCGTCGAGCAGGTTGAAGGCGTGCGAGCACTTCAGGCAGTGGTCGAGCGCCGGCAGCGTCAGGCCCGACGCCAGCAGCCGCTCGCCGAGCGCGTAGTAGCGGTCGAACAGGTCGCGGTGCGCCCGTCCGAACTCGCCGGCCGGCAGGTCCACCTGGCCGAAGGCGTACCGCGACTGCTCCACTTCCTCGCGATGCCGCACCGCGCCGTAGGAGACGCCGGGCGCCCAGGCGAGGCCGTACACGTCGTCCACCCCCTGCAGGTGCATCGCGATCCGCTCCAGCCCGTAGGTGAGCTCCACCGGGATCGGCGCCAGATCCAAGCCGCCCGCCTGCTGGAAGTAGGTGAACTGCGTGATCTCCAGCCCGTCGAGCAGCACCTGCCAGCCGATGCCCCAGGCCCCCAGCGTCGGCGACTCCCAGTTGTCCTCCTCGAAGCGGACGTCGTGGCGCGCGGGGTCGATGCCGCACGCCTCCAGGCTGTCCAGGTAGAGCCGCTGGACGGCGTCGGGGGACGGCTTCAGGATCACCTGGAACTGGTGGTGCTTGAACAGCCGGTTGGGGTTCTCCCCGAAGCGCCCGTCGGCCGGCCGGCGCGACGGCTGCACGTAGGCGACGTTCCAGTGGCGGGGTCCGAGGACGCGGAGGAACGTCTCCGGGTGCATCGTCCCGGCGCCCACCTCGACGTCGAGCGGCTGTTGCAGCAGGCAGCCCCGCTCCGACCAGAAACGGGACAGCGTGAGGATCAATTCCTGGAACGTCATGGCGGACGCGCGACGCGCATTGTAGCGCCGTTCCGCCGCCGCGCGGCCGGCGGCGGGGCTCCGGCTACCGCGGGCTTCCGGCCCCGGCCGGCGGCGCGGGCGGCCGGCGCGCGTTCACCCAGACGGGACTCGACCAGGCCATGACCGGCCGCCCCCGCACCCGGCCGCGCTGGTGGAGACGCAGGTAGTAGATCGCGTCGTCGCGGAATCCGCCGTCACGGCCCGACCAGGTGAAGTCGAGCGCGGCGGGCCGCAGGTCGCGGATCACGCGGAAACCGCCGTCCGGCTCCGAGTAGCGGAGGATCTCCACCGATTCGATGACGTCGGTCCCGTGCGCCGTGACGTCGAACCGGGGCGCCAGCGCGGCGGTCGCGGCGGCGCGCGCGCCGCACTCGGGCGACGTGCCGGCGCATGGCTCCGGCAGCGGTTCCGCCAGCGTGATCTCGCTCCCCATGGGCGCGTCGTTCACGCGGAAGTCCAGCAGGATGCGCTGGCCGGTCGTCGCGTAGGTCCGCCGCGCGCGCAACGCGTCGAAGACGGCCGCGCGCGTCAGCTCCGGCGCCCGCACCGCGGCCAGCCCCCAGTGCGGCTTCCCGGGCTGCGAGCGGTGATCGTCGGACGCCGCGATCGTGCTGAGACGCAACCCCCGCATCCAGGCGTCCTGCGCCGAGATGCCGGTCCGCGCCGACGTCGACCGGTTGGTGAACCCGCTCTGTTCGAACGCGAGGGGATGGCCCGGGTCGTACTCCTCGCTCAGGCCGTGCGCCGAGTAGATCTCGAAGTTGCGCCGCAGCTCCGGATCGTCCGCGCTCCAGTCCAGCGGCTGCGGGAACTTGTTCGTATGGTGCGGAATCGTCAGCGCCTCGCCGGCGGTCAGCGCCGCCCACAGCTCCGGCAGCGTCACCTCCCGGGGCGCGAGCAGCGGCCCCGGCGCGCCGCGGAAGTAGACGTTGTGGTGGCCCCAGGGCGCGGGGAACGACGCCTCGTAGGCATGCAGCGTGACGAACTCGCCCGGCGCGTTGTGCGCGTCGGTGGCCGCCGTGTACTCCTCCCAGACGTGCGGGCCGAGGCCGCGGGTGAAGCCTTCGCGCGCCGGGCCGGAGCTGTGGTCGGTCATCGCGTGGAAGTCGAGCCCCGAGACCCGGCGCGCATAGTCGAAGACGCCGCTGCCCACCCCGTCGAAGCTGTGCCCGGTGTGCGAGTGGAGATCGCCCCACCAGGTCCGCTCCGCCGGGCGCTCGGCGAACACCTCCATCGGGTTGCTCCGCGCGCGGAGCAGGTCGGCGCGCGCCACCGCCTCCAGGCGCACGAGCCCCGTGCCGCGCGGCGTGAACGGCACGGTGGTCCAGCCCTGCCCCTCTGGAAACTCCACCGTCCGCGGCAGGTCGACGTCTCCCTGCAGCACCCGCAGCGTCACCGTCTCGTGGAACGGCGCCGCCGGATTCGAATGGACGTCGACCGCGGCCAGATGCAGTTCCGCCCGCTCGCCCGCCACCAGCGCGGAAGGGCCGGCGAGCAGCAGCTCGGCCGCGATGCCGGCGCGGGAGGTGAGCGCCGCGTCGTGCGCGACCGGCTCGAACGCGCCGCTGCCGTCGCGGTCGACGCTGACCAGGATCGGCTCCGGCCGGGTCGCGACGACCGCCGCGCGCATCCCGCGGCTTCCCCCCGATGTGTCGCCGTAGACGACGCGGATCGTCTCTCCGGCGCGCAGCGTTCCCGAGACGACGTCCGCCCGGACGACGAAGACGTAGCGCTCCGCCCGCCCGTCGAGCCCGGGGCGCGCCGACTTCACCAGGAAGTCGGACGTTTCCGACTCCACTTCCGCCTCGACCCGCACGTCGGTGCCCGAGCCGTACGCCGCGACGTAGTGGTCGTCGGTCGGATCGGAAGCCTGCAGCCGGTTCGCCGAGTTGCGCTCCCCCGCGTGCCAGGTGTCCGGCAACTGCACGCGCACCGCGCCGCCCGGCGCGATGCCGCCGCTCCCGACCGTGTACGTCACGGTCCAGGTGCCGTAGTGTCCCGCGATGCCGAACGGGGGCGAGACCGTCACGGTCTCCCGCGGCTGGCCCGCGCCCGCCGCCAGCGCGCCCGCCGCGACACAGGCCGCCGCCGCCAGTGCTGCTCTTTGCATGGCGGCATGGTAGCGCAAGGACCGCGCAACCGGCGGCGGGCCCGGACGCCGGGCGTCAGTCCGGGTCTTCCAGCGAGTCGTAGAACTTGATGATGTCGCCGCGGTCCGCGGACTCGTTGAACGCCATCCCCGCCCGCGGATGCTGGTTGAGCACGCCGGTCATCATGTAGGGATAGTCGAAGCCCCACTTCAGGGCGTCACGCAACGGCTCGACGTGGTGCTGGATGCAGTGCAGCACCGGCCGCAGGCGGAACTTGGGGTTGTGCAGGAAGCTGAGCAGCAGCTCCAGCGGGCAGTTGCCGGCCCCGCGTCCGAGGCCCGCCATGCTGGCGTCCAGCCGGTTGGCGCCCCGGATCGTCGCCTGGACGGTGTTGGCGAAGGCGAGCTGCCGGTTGTTGTGGGCGTGCATCCCCACTTCCTTCCCGGCCGGCCCGGCGTAGCCCTGGAACGTCTTCATGTAGTCGTCGATCTGTTCGCAGTAGAGCGCGCCGAAGCTGTCGACGATGCAGACGACGTCCGCCTCGGACCGGGCCACCAGGGCCAGCGCCTCGTTCAGCTCCCGCTCGGGAACCGTCGACAGCGCCATCAGGTTGAGGCTGGTCTCGTAGCCCTTGTCGTGGGCGTCCTTGATCATGTCGAGCGCGAGCGGGATCTGGTGGATGTAGGTGGCCACCCGGATCAGGTCGAGCACGCTCTCCGACTTCGGCAGGATGTCTTCCGCGTAGTCGCTCTTCTCGGCGTCGGCCATCGCCGACAGCTTCAGCGCGGTGCCGTTGTCGCCGACGATGCGCCGGACGTCGCTCTCCAGGCAGTGTTTCCAGGGCCCGAACTGCCCAGGCGGGAACTGCTTGCGGGAGTTGATGTACCCGATCTCCATGTAGTCGACGCCGCTCTCGACGCAGGCCTGGTAGACCGCCTTCACGGTCTCGTCGGAGAACTGGTGGTCGTTCATCAGGCCGCCGTCCCGGATCGTGCAGTCCATCACCTTGATCTCGGGGCGGTACGAAATCCAGTCGCTCGCAGGACTGCCCTGCGGCGGGCGCTCGCTCATCGCACGGTCTCCTTTGATTCGTGTCGCCGCTGCCGTGCCGGCGGCGGCGCGGGGACGGGCCCGCGCACGCCGCCGGATCCGGTCGATCCTACAGCGGTTCGCCGGCGCGTGGATCCGCTGGCGAAGCAGGAAGGCCCCGGCACCCGCTGGGCGGACCGGCAGGAGCCGGACGTCCGGTACGAGCTCGTCACGCCGGGCGCGCGCCGGCCGGAACCACGCGCACGCGCCGGCTGGAACCACGCGCACGGCCGCGCACGCCCCAGTACGTCGCGGCCGTCGAGGCGTCACGCCGGGCGCGCGCCGGCCGGAACCACGCGCACGGGCGGTCACGGCAGCGTCAGGGCGATCAGCTCCGCGTCGGCGCCTCCGCGGCCGACCGCGACGACGAGGTACTGCTTCCCTTCGTGCAGATAGGTCATCGGATTGCCGCCCGGCGTCGCCGGCAGCGGCACGGACCCGAGATGCTCGCCGGTCTCCTTGTCGTAGGCGCTGACGGTGCGCGTGCTGGCCGCCATCAGCAGGGCGGCGTCGGCCGCCGGGTCGCCGGCCGCCTCCGTCAGCGCGCCGTCCGCCGCCGACTCGAAGCCGCGCCCGCCGTGGTTCATGATCAGCAGCGTCGGCGTCACGAGCGGGCCGGAGGAGATGCCGCCCCCGCCGCCGAGAGGCGGCAGGTCCAGGCCGCGCAGCGCCGGGTGGTAGCGCGGCCCGTCGCCGTGCGGCTGCATCCAGGCCTGCTCGCCGGTGGCGAGGTCGATTGCGGTCACCCGCTTGTAGGGCGGCTTGAACAGCGGCAGCCCGCGCGGCCCGGACAGGCCGACGCCCCACGGGTCGGTGAAGTACCCCACCGTGGCCGGCGGGTCGTACGGCACCACCTCCACCACGATCAGCGTGCTCGACGACGAGACGAAGAGCCGGCCGGTCTCCGGGTCCACCGCGGCCCCCTGCCAGTTGGCGCCGCCTCCCGCCCCCGGCACCTGGATGAACGGCACCTCGGCCCCGCGCACCACCGGGGGCGAGAAGAGCGGCCCGAACCGCGCCCGGCTCTCGATGATCGCGAGCGCCTCGGCACGCAGTTCCGGCGTGAAGTCGATCACGTCCTCGAGGGCGAAGCCCTGCCGGTCGAACGGCGGCGGCTTCGTGGGGAACGGCTGGGTCGGCGAGTACCACTCGCCCGGCACGTTGCCGCGCGGCACCGGCCGCTCCTCGATCGGCCACACCGGCTCGCCGGTGACCCGGTCGAAGACGTAGGTGAAGCCCTGCTTGCTCACCTGGGCGATGGCCTTGACGGGGCGGCCGTCGACGGTGACGTCGAGCAGGTTCGGCCCGGTCGGGAAGTCCCAGTCCCAGAGGCCGTGGTGGATCGCCTGGAAGTGCCAGACCCGCTCGCCGGTCTCGACGTCGACCGCGACGATGCTCTCGGCGAACAGGTTGTCGCCGGGGCGCATGCCGCCGTACCAGTCGTTGGACGGCGTGCCGGTCGGCAGGTAGACGTATCCCAGCTCCTCGTCGACCGCCATGTAGGACCAGACGTTGGAATGCCCGCTGTAGCGCCACGACTCGTTGCCCCAGGTGTCGGCGCCGAAGTCGTCGCCGCGCGGTATGGTGCGGAAGATCCAGCGCATCTCGCCGGTGCGCGCGTCGTAGGCCCGCACGTGGCCGGGGGACGCCTCGCGCAGCGTCAGCCGGGTGTCCTGCACGATGCTGCCGACGATGACGGTGTCGCCGGCGACGGCGACGGGCGACGACCAGGTCATCCGCGACGCGTCGATCTCGCGCTCGAACCCGGCGGTCAGGTCGACGTAGCCGCCGGTGCCGAAGTCCGGGTAGCGCCGGCCGGTGCGGGCGTTCAGCGCGACCAGCCGCTTGTCGTGGCTGGCGATGAAGATCCGCGCGTCGCCGCTCTCGGCGTCCTGCCAGTAGGAGACCCCGCGGTGGTGCCAGCCCATGTTGGGCGGCCGGTCCAGGTAAGCGTAGATCCGCGGGTCGTAGGTCCAGACCGGCTCGCCGGTGCCGGCGTCGAGGGCCGCGACCTGCCCGAGGGCGGTGCTGACGTAGACCAGGCCGTCCGCCATCAGCGGCACCGACTTGAACTGGCTGGGACGAATCCGCTCGTCGGCCTCGGCCACGGCGTTGGAGAGCGACGTCCAGCGCCAGGCGATCTCCAGGTCGGTGAAGTTGTCGGCGGTGATCTGGTCGAGCGGCGAGTACTTGGTGTTGGCCGCGTCGCGCCCGATCGCATGCCATTCCCCGTCGGGGACCGGCGTCTGCGCCGCAACGGAACCGGACACGGCAAGGACGGCGGCCAGCGCGGGCGGAACGAGACGGCGTTGCGGACTCCCGGTCATCGGTGCATCCCTTCCCCCGGCCGTGCGCCGGTTTCTCCGCGGGTGTCGTCGGAACCGGCGTCGATTTCCATGGCCCGCTTCAGTTTCCCGCTCGCATCGCGCGAGAGGCCGTCGACGTGGTCCATCCTGCGCCGCCGTTCGTCGTGCAGCGCCTGCCGCGGCTCACGCTCCCGTCGGTTCATGTTCCACTCCCACCGGGCCGCGGGGCGACACGAACGACGGCATGAGAACGACGGCGTTGCGAAGCGTCATTGTTCGGTTCCTTCCTGTTCCTGAACGTCACTACCGTTGACGCCCGCCCCGGTTGCCGCCACTGTCGCCCCCCGTCGCACCCCCGCGCCGCCCCCATCCCATGTCACGCAGGAAAAGGTTGACCTCGTCGACCTTGTTGTCAACGCGATCGACCTTGCTTTCAACGCGATTGATGTTCATTCCAATCTGCTTGTGCGCTTCCGCGTTGCTGTTCTTGATATGAACCAAGAATGGAACCAGCACACCAAGAATCGGAACCACGATTGCAAACACGAACGCGACCGCTTGCCAAGTAGCCATTGTCCCCACCGAAGTTTTTACGCCGCCGGTCGCCGACGCCATGACCGGCGGTAGCTCCGTTCGCCGAGACGCTGCGCCCGCTTGCGCACCGCCCCCAGGGTCCGGCCGAGCTCACGGGCGACCGCCTCGAGCCGCCGCGCTCGCCACTTCCGCTCAGGCCCGGAATCGAGGCTGCTGATCCCCTCGGCGCGGTTCGCCTGCACCGCCGCCCGAATCGCCGCATCCTCGGCCGCCGTCCACGGTCGCCCGCGAGCCACGGCGCAACCCTGACAGATTCCGGGCGCAATGTCCACTGTCGCAATCTCGTCGCACTGGCGACCAGCAGCGACGGCGACCCGAAGCGACGGCGACCTCGGATCCGACCAACGAGGCGACGTTGATCCAGGATGTCGCCGACGGCAAACAGGCCGGGGCGAGCCTCACGGCAGCCGACATGGCGCGGGCGGACGCCGGCGCCGCACGTCCGCGGCGTCCGGCGCCGCGCGCGGCGCCGGCTATACTGGAGCCGCCTGCCGACCGGCCGCGACCGGCGGACGCCCGATCCGCCGCCGGCGAGCCGCACGCCGCCGGACGCGCGGCGTGGCGCGCGCCATCGGCCCGCCGGTGATCCCGCGCGCCGCGCGGCGCGGACCACGAGGATCCGGCCGGCCGGCGGCGAGTCGGAATGGACATCAACGCGTTCGACCTGCTCCTGCTCGTCCTCGTCGGGCTGCTGGTCGCGGCGGGGCTGGTCAAGGGCCTGACCCGGCTGCTGATCGGGATCGGGGCGCTGGTGGCGGCGTTCGTCCTCGCCGCCCGGTTCCACGCGCAGGCCGCCGCGGCGCTCGCCGGCGTGACGGGCGCGCCGGCGCCGGCGGCGAACTTGGCCGGCTATCTGGCGATCTTCCTCGGGACGATGCTCGCCGGCGCGCTGCTCGGCCGCGTCCTGCGGGGCGTTCTGAAGGCGGCGCTGCTCGGCTGGGCGGACCGGCTGGCCGGCGGCGCGGCGGGTCTGGCCGCGGCGCTGCTCGCGGCGGCGCTGATCATCCTGCCGGTGGTCGCCTACGCCCCGGCCGGCGAGCGCGTGCTGCGCGATTCCGTGCTCGCGCCGTGGGTGACGGTCGTCGCCGACCTCGCGAACCGGCTCGTGCCGGCGCGGCTCGCCGAGCAGTACCGGGAGCGGATGGACGCCTTGCGGCGGCACTGGCAACGGCGCCGGGACGCGGCCGGACCGGGAACGGCCCGCAACGGCGGACAGCAGTCCTTTCACCCGCCTTGCGAGCGCCGGGACGCGGCCGGACCGGGAACGACGGCCCGCAACGGCGGGCGGCGGCCCGCTTGCGACCGGCGGGCCCGAACCGGGACGCCGGAAGCGACCTCGGTACGACTGCAAGACGGACAGCAGCCCGCTTGCCGTTCCACGGCTGCCGCGGGCGCGAATCCAGGGAGGACGGGATGAACCGGATGCGCAGCCTCGCCGCCGTCGCCGCGACCACCCTGCTCGTCGCCGCCGGCTCCGCCCAGCCGGAGCCGGAGATCCTCGTCCGGGGCGGCGAGGTCTTCACCGCCGGCGGCCCGCGGGCGGCCGACGTCCGGATCGTCGGGTCGACGATCGCCGAGATCGGCGCCGGGCTCGTCGCGCGCGGCGCGGACACCGAGGAGATCGACGCCGGCGGCCTGCTGGTCCTGCCGGGCGGCATCGATCCGCACGTGCACCTCGGCGGCGGCCGGATGGACGACTACACGTCCGGGTCCGCCGCCGCGCTGGCCGGCGGCATCACGACCATCTCCAACTTCGGCGGCGTCGCCGCCGGGGAGACGCCGGCCGGGACGCTGGCGCGGGCCGCGGACGCGATCCGGGCGCAGACCATCGCCGACGTCATCTTCCATCCGATCGTCTCCGATCCGGCCAGCGCCACGGCCGACTCGCTGGCGGCGCTGGCCGCGGCGGGACAGACCACCATCAAGGTGTTCATGGTCCGTCCCACCTTCGACGCTGCCGCTCCCGGCTTCGTCTCAACGATGCATGCGGCGCGCGAGACCGGCGTGCTGATGATGATCCACTGCGAGGACGCGGCCATCGTGCGGACCACGGCCGAACGCATGCTCGCCGACGGGCGCGGCGCGCTCTCCTTCTTCGCCGACGCGCGCCCGGTGGCGGCCGAGGTCGCCGCCACCCAGCGCGCGGTGGCGATGGCCGAGGCGACCGGCGCCCCGATCTACGTCGTGCACCTGTCGTCGGAACGCGCCCTGCGGGTCGCCGAGGAGGCGCAACGGCGGGGCCTGCCGGTCTACGTCGAAACGCGCCCCATCTACCTGCACCTGACCCGCGAGCGGTTCGACGGCCCGACGCCGGGACTGTACGTCGGCCAGCCGCCGCTGCGCGAGCAAGGCGACCTCGACGCGCTCTGGGACGGCATCGCGCGCGGGACGGTCCACGTGGTGGCCACCGACCACGTCGCCTACACGCGCGAGCAGAAGCTCGACCCGGCGCAGAACGTCCTGCGGCACCGGGCGGGCATGAGCAACCTGCAGGTGATGCTGCCGATGCTCTACGACGACGGCGTCCGCCGGGGACGCATCTCCCTGGAGCGGTTCGTCGAGGTCACCTCGTCCAACCCGGCCAAGCTGTTCGGCCTGTACCCGCGCAAGGGGACGATCGCCGTCGGGTCGGACGCGGACCTCGTGCTGTGGGATCCGGACGAGACGCGCACCATCCGCGACGAGGACATGTTCTCGGGCAGCGGCTATTCGATCCACGCGGGCCGGACGGTCACCGGCTGGCCGACGCTGACGCTCCGCCGCGGCGAGATCGTGTACCGGGACGGCGCGGTGATCGGGACGGCGGGCAGCGGCGATCTGCTGCGCCGCGCACCGTGGCGAGGTCCGCCGCTCTGACCGGGCGCCGGCGCGGATCGTCACCCGCGGCGCGGGCCGCGGGTGCCGCGGCCGATCCGCGGGGAATCGCTCGCGCTGATGGGAAGACCTGTCCGCCCGCCGCCGAAGCGTTCGCGCGCTGCTGGACGACCTGCATTCACGCCGTGAATGATTATCATTCACGCCGTGAATGAAAACGCACTCCCCCGCTTCGTTTCCTCCAGTCTCCGCGACCGCCTGCGGGTCATGCCGGCGGTGGTGGTCACGGGCGCCCGCCAGACCGGCAAGAGCACCCTGGTCCAGGCGCTCGCGCCGGCCGGCCGGAGCTACCGCTCGCTGGACGACCTGGACGTGATCGACGCGGCCCGCCGCGACCCGGATGCGCTCGTGGGCGGAGACCGGCCGGTGACCCTGGACGAGGTGCAGCGGGCGCCCGAACTGCTGCTCGCCGTCAAGCGGGCGATCGATCGACGCCGGCGGCCGGGGCGTTTCGTCCTCACCGGGTCGGCGAACCTGCTGCTCATGCAACGGGTGTCCGAGTCGCTCGCCGGACGCGCGAGCTACCTGACGCTGTGGCCGATGACGCGGCGCGAGCAGCGGGGACTCGGGCGCTGCGGCGCCTGGGACGCGCTGCTCGGAGCGCCGGATCGGAACTGGCTCGACCTGCTGGCGGCCGAGCCGGACGCGCGGGAGGACTGGCGCGCGGCGGCCCGGCGGGGCGGGTTCCCGGTTCCGGCCGCGCACCTCGACGCGGACGCCGAGCGCGCGGTCTGGTTCGACGGCTACGTGCGCACCTTACCTGGAGCGCGACCTGCAGGTCCTGTCGTCGATCGCCGCGTTGCCCGACTTCCGCCGCCTGATGCAGGCCGCGGCCCTGCGGCTGGGCGGCCTCGTCAACCAGACGGATCTGGGCCGCGACGCCGGGCTGCCGCAGCCGACGGTGCGCCGGTACCTCAACCTGCTCGAAACCTCCCACCTGCTGGTGCGAATTCCCGCCTATGCCGTGAACCGCACCAAGCGGCTCGTCAAGGCGCCGAAGCTCTACTGGGCCGATACGGGAATGGCGCTGCATCTGGCGGGGGCGGCCGCGCCGGGCGGGGCGCCTCTCGAGAACCTGGTGCTGCAGGATCTGCTGGCGTGGCGCGACGCCCGCCCCGGCCGCGCCGAGGTCTGCCACTGGCGCACGACGATCGGCGAAGAGGTGGACTTCGTGATCGAGGCGGACGGCCGCCTCCTGCCGCTCGAGATCAAGTCGGGCAGCCGCCTCCGCCTCGGCGACGCCGCGCACCTGCGCGCCTTTCGCGCGGAATACGGCGACGCGGCCCGGGCGGGACTGCTGCTCCATGCCGGCGCCGCCCTCGAATGGCTCACGCCGGACGTGCTCGCCGCGCCCTGGTGGAAGGTGCTGTGAAGCGGCGCGAGCCGCGCTGGACCCCGTCGTGATGCCGGCCCGCATGGTCGCGCGGAGCGCCGGCGATACGACGCGGTAGAAGATCAGGCCGGCTTCGCGGTCAGGCGACCGCCACGCGCAGCTCGACGTGGCTCAGGCGGAGAGAACCCGCGCGACGATGCCGAACGCGAGCCGCTCGATCCGGAGGCGGTCAGCGCGCTGGCTCCCGCCCCGCTGGTCGAACCGCCCGGCGGCCCCGACCCGCACGACGTTGCGGACAGGCTCATCCACTTCCTGACCTGTGCGGTGCTGGCAGGAGACCTGTGGCTGGCGTCCGCCGCCGAGCCGGCGGTCATCGGCGCGCTTCTTCGTCCCGGCGGCCGGCCGCCGGGACGAGCTTGAGCAGCAGTGCGTCGAGGGTGGTGCGCACGCCGTCGACGTTCGCGCCGATTTGCGCGTGCGCCGCACGATTTTCGGCACGCAGCACGTCGAACTGCCGGTTGACCGCGTCGAACTGTCTGTCGACCGCGTCGAACTTCTGGTTGACCGCGTCGATCTGCCGGTTGACCGCGTCGATCTGCCGGTTGACCGCGTCGATCTGCCGGTTGACCAACATGACGATCAACCCGCCGACCGGCACCACCACGGCCGCGACCGCGCCCATCATCTGCCAGTCCATGCGCTACCTCCAGGACGTCAATGGTCCGGTGCGTTCCCGATCCGACCGCGGGGCGACGAAGGACGTGGGGCGGGCGCGTTCATGCGGGAGCGCTCCTGCCGGGTCGTCCGCGGCCCGGGAATCGGATCCGAGGCAAACCGCGTGCCAGTCCTGGGAGCGCACGCAGCTCGGCGGCAGCCCCGCAAACCCGCCGCGCCGCGCAGGCCGACCTCGCCGGCGGTGGTGAACCGGCCGAAGCTGAAACGCAACGAACCGTAGGCCGCTTCGTCGTCCGGCCCGATGATGGCGGGTCATCACCGCGACGATGGCGGGCGACCGGGGTGGTCGCGGCGGCGTAGTCGCGGTAGATCGGCGTCTTCACGGTGCGCCACGCGGAACGGCCGGCCGGGGCCGCGTCAACCGCAATGATACCGTGCGCGGCCCCGCGGAGAGAAACCCGAGTCTCTTCCAACGACAAGTGAGCCTGAACGGGGGGCGGGCGCGAGGTGTGGCTGGCGTCCGCCGCCGAGCCGGCGGGCATCGGCGCGTTTCTTCTTCCGAGCGGCCGGCCGCCCGGAACCGGCCGCCGGGACGAGCTTGAGCAGCAGTGTGTCGAGGGTGGCGCGCGGACGTGCTCGCCGCGCCCTGGTGGAAGGTGCTGTGAGCGTCGCGCGAGCCGTCACAGCGTGTCGCGGCGGAGGCGCTCGACGGTTTCGACGCAGTACGCCTCCTCCTTCAGGTGACGCTGCCCCATCGTCACGGTGAACGTCAGGACGAGGTCGAACGCGACGACGGCCGCCACCGTCCGAAACGTTCTTCGACGGGTTCGGCGCAGGGAGGTCGAAGTCAGCCAGCGCCACGCCAGCGTCAAGACGATGGCGCTCGACGGCAGCAGCAGGAACTGCCAGTAGTCGTGCCGCGCGGCGGCGACGTTGAACACCGCCACGTAGGCGGCGCCGGCGGCAAGGAAGATCAGGCCGACTTCCGCCGCGGCGTCGCCGCCGGCCGGCCGCCGCAAGAACGACGCGCCTCCCCGCCAGGCGAGCGCTCCCAGCGCGGCCACCGACGTCAGGCTGAAATACCGCCAGTGCAGCTCCAGGACGCGGCCGAGCCAGGCGGCGGGACCGTGACCGGAATCGCCGCCCGCGCGCGACGCAAGGAGGTCGCCGAGGTACGCCAGCCCGCCGGGCTGCACCGACGCCAGCAGCGCCACGTTCGCAACGAACAGGACGCCGCCGCTCAGACCCAGCCAGACCAGCGGGGCGGCGGCCCGCCGGCGCCCGCCCGCCAGCAGCACCCGGACGGCGTGCAGCATGCACGCGGCCATGACGAAGAAGCCCGCCCAGCCCATCGCGCCCGCCCAGACGCAGCCGAGAACCGAGGCGGCGCACCACCACCCCGCGGCCGGGCTTCCGCGCAGATATTCCCAGTAGCCCCTGACGATGAGGATCGCGCCGGGCAGCACCAGCGTCTCGTGGTTCACCATGCGTCCGAAGAAGGCCGACTCCGGCAGGAGGACGAAGCAGAGCGCCGCGACGGCCACTTCCCGGTCGTTGCGCAGTATCCGCCGCGCCAGCCCGACGAACAGCAGCGTGCCCAGCACGTGGAACAGGATCGCCGTCGCGCGCGTCGTCGCCGGCCCGTCGCTCCCGGCCATGCCGTACGCGGCGGCGAGGACGAGTCCCGGTCCCGGCGGGTGATGGGGGTAGAACGAACCGGCGCCGGTCGCAGGAGAATGGAAGTAGTTCTGGGCGCGGGTCGTCCGCAGGCCGATGGTCAGATGGGAACGCGCGAACGTCGCGTGGAGCGCGTTGTTGTCCTCGTGCTTCAACCGATAGTCCGCGCCGATCCCGATCGACAGGAGGGCGGCCTGCAATGCGAGGATCGCCGCCAGGGTTCCGGGGTGCTTCATGACGCCTGTATCCCGTGAGTGCTCCCGGTGGATTGCCCCCGCGACGAATCGCGGATCGCGGTCAGGCAATCACCACGCGCAGCACCGGCGGCCTGGAGGCGCCGTGCGCCGCGAACCACGTAACGCCTTCGACCACGAGATCGAAGTGGAGGTCGTAGGCGCCGGGGCGCTCGATCGCCGGCAACGTGAGCCGCGCGATGAACCGTTCGCCGGGATCGACGTCGCGGTCGAGCGCCGCGCGATGCCAATCGAAGTCGATCACCTTGCCGAGCGGCTCTCCGGATGCGTGGAGATGGACGCCCAGCCGCGTCCATCCGGCGCGCGATGCGCCGGCTCCCCGACGCAGCCACCGCGTGTCCCCGGTATTCGTCACGCGCAGGACGACTTGGAGCGGCTCTCCGCGGGCCAGCGTCACCGGTCCGGCGGGGCGCAGGATCCGAAGCCGGGACGCCAGCCGCCCGGGCCGGGCCGTCGTCGCCAGCGAGCTTCCCTTGTGCAGCAACAGATAATGGTGCCCGGCGATCTCGTGACGCAGATCCGCCCAGTACCGGCGGAACCCCCGGCCACCCAGGAAACGTCCGATGCCGCGTGCCGGCAACTCGTGGCGCCGCGTCGGTCCTTCCGCCAGCACGTTCACCTCGTCGAAGCCGGCAGCTTCGGCCAGGGCGGCGACGTCCGCAACGGCCAGCTCGTTCTCCAGGACGTCCCAGTTGGCGGTTTCGGCGACGCTGGCCGGGCTCGAAGCGTGTCCCGGCCCCGGCTCGGACATCGCCGCGACGCCGTCGGCGCGCAGCACCCGGTGCATCTCGGCGAGCAGCTCGCGCTGGTTCGGGACGTGATGAAAGGCGTCGTACACCACGATGCGGTCGCACGAACCGTCGTCGAGGGGCAGTCGGCGTCCATCGTAGGGGAGGAAGCGCGGTTCGAGCGACCAGTTCGTCCACGAGTCCCGCTCGAACAACTGCCGGCCCAGGGCGAGCGCGGTCGCGGAAACGTCGACGGCGATCGTGCGGCAGCCGTAGCGGTTCAGCAGGTGTGACAGCCAGCAGGACCCGGCGCCGATCTCGACCACGGTGTCCCCGGGCCGCAGCCGCGCGCCGGCGATCAGGACGCCGGCGGCGACGAGGTGCCGGGCGAACTGCCCGGTGTCGCTGAACGGCTTGGTGAGCAGCGACGACGGCTGTGGGTGTTCGGCGAAGTACCGCTCGGCCGCCTCGTTGTACGCGGCGGCGCGCGCCACGACGCGGGGGTTCTCGACCGCCCGGCCCGGCGGGGACGGAAGACGAAACGGCAGCAGGGCGAAGCGGAGAACCGGCTCCCAGGCCGCGTACGCCGCCCGGCGCAGGCCGGGGAATCGCTCGAACGCCGCAACCGCGCCGGCGCGCAGGAGTCGGCTCATCCCCGGATGACGACGCACGGGCGGCGCAACAAGCCGAGGTCATCGGACCAACCTGCCCACAGCAGCGCGGCGCCGATGAGGGAACGGGTCCGGGACGTCGGCGTGAGGGCGTCGTGGGACGCCGGATCGGGCAGCGCGCGGTGGAACGCGTCGACGGCGGCCCTGGCGTCCGATTCGTGCGACTCCGTCTTCCCCTGTTCGGTGACCATCGCTTCCCAGACGAAGAGGCCGCTCTGAACGGCTTCGAATGCCCCCCAGTCCAGGAAGGCCTCGACGTCCTGGACCGTCTGCCGAATGCGTTGCAGAATCCAGGCGACCTCCGTCAGTCCCGTCGCGAGCGACGTCGCTCCCGCCCCGGCGGAATACGGCCGATTGCCTTCTCCGTCCCGCGCCCGTGTCAGATCCCGTGGTCTGTCCGCCACGGGGACCCACAGCGGACACTCGAAACCGAGCGCAACCTTTTCCCCGTTCGCAAGGTGGCCGCCGACCAGGTCGGCGAGCGCCTGAATGTCTTTTCCCGACGACCTTTCCTGGTCCGCCGCGGTGGAGAGACTGGCCCATCCGAACCGTCCGTTGCTGACCGACCCGATGTCCGCGCAACATATGGTCACGTCGTCGATCCTGGAAAAACAGGATTCGGGGTACAGGTAGTCCTCTCCCGATTCGTCGACGATACGAACCTGATGGTGTTTTGCCGCTTCCTCGTCGGGGAGCAGCCGATAGCGGGCGCCGCGGTCCAGAGACGCCTCGTAGCCCGCGTTGCGGAGACAGACGACAAAGTTCGAACCGGGCATGGTCTACTCCAGGTATCGCTTGATCTTGAATTCGAACCTGCCTTTGCCGTGGGCTTCGTACCAGTGCACTTCCGCGGGCCTCGTGACGCCGTCAGGCAATCTGACGTCGGCTTCACCCTTGCATTTCCGCCATTGGCCCGGGCCGTACGTTCGACGCAGGCGCGCGAGTTCACGGATTCCTCGGCCGCGGGCGATGGTTTCCGGCGCTCGGATGTTGCCGACGACCTCAAAATACATCCGCCCCGGCGCCGGCGAGCGGTGCAGGATTCACCGCGCAAGCATTCCGCGCGCAAGACGCGATTGTCAAGGTCGAGCGGTCGAGCGGGACATCGCCCGGACATCGCCCTCCGGCGGGTACCGGGCGCCCCGCCACGGGGCGGCCGGCGGCCCGGCGGGGGCTGCGGCGGCCCGCTGCGATCGGGATCGTGCTGCGCGCCGCCGAATACTGCTACACTGTGCGGACTCGAAATCCGGCCGTCCGCGCACGGCCGTTCGGCGCATGGCCAGGGCGATATGCCATGAGAACACTTGCCGCGCCCGCCGTCGTCCTCGCCGTCCTCCTCGCGGCCGCCGTTCCGCCCGTGGACGCGGCCGCCCCGGCGCCGGCCGGGCAGGCCGCGCCGCCGCCCGCCGCGGTCCCGGCCGCTCCCGACCACGCGGCGCTGACCGCGGTGGTGCGGCGTCACTGCCGGAGCTGCCACAACGACCGCATGCTGACCGGCAACCTCTCGCTGGAGGACTTCGAGGTCGGCGCCGCGGCGAGCAGCCCCGGGCAGGCCGCGCGCACCGAGAAGATGATCCGCAAGCTGCGGGCCGGCATGATGCCGCCGCCGGGCGTGCGGCGGCCCGCGCCGGGGACGCTCGCGGCGCTGGTCGAGACGCTGGAAGCGGTGGTGGACGAAGCGGCCGCCGGCGATCCGAATCCCGGCCACCGCACCTTCCAGCGGCTGAACCGGTACGAGTACGAGCGGGCCGTCGAAGACCTGCTGGGGTTGCGCATCGACGCCGGCGACTACCTGCCGCTCGACACGATGAGCGCCAACTTCGACAACATCGCCGACGTCCAGATGCTGTCGGCGACGCTGCTCGACGGCTACCTGCGCGCCGCGGCCGAGGTCGCGCAGCTCGCGGTGGGCAACCCGGACGCCGCCCCGAAGCAGACGACCTACTCGAAGTCGCGGGCCTACTCCCAGTGGGACCGGGTGGAGGGCGCGCCGTACGGCACCCGCGGCGGGTTCTCCGTCGTCCACAACTTCCCCGCCGACGGCGACTACCGCTTCGCGCTGGCGTTCCAGCACACGACCACCGGCGGCTTGTCCGGATCGACCATCCGCGACGAGCGGATCGAGATCTCCATCGACGGCGAGCCGGTGGCGCTGCTGGCGATGGACCAGTGGCTGCGAACCTCCGACCCGAACGGGGTGAACCTCGAGGCGGAGGAGCCGATCTTCGTCCGCGCCGGCCCCCGGCGCGTCTCGGCGGCGTTCGTGCGGCAGTTCGAAGGACCGGTCGAGGACGTGCTGGCGCCGCACGAATGGTCGATCGTCGACACCGAGATCGGCGACCTCGGCTACGGCATCACCGCCCTGCCGCACATGCGCGACTTCGTAGTCGACGGCCCCTACGACGTGACCGGGGTGTCGGAGACGCCGAGCCGCCGGCGGATCTTCACCTGCCGGCCCACCTCCCCCGCGGCCGAGCGGCCCTGCGCCGAGGAGATCGTCACGCGGCTGGCCACGCGCGCCTGGCGCCGGCCGCTGGCCGCAACCGACGTCGCCGACCTGCTGGCGTTCTACGAGGCGGGCCGCCGGGACGGCGGCTGGGAAACGGGCATCCGCACGGCGCTGCAGGCGATGCTGGCCGGCCCCGACTTCGTGTTCCGGCTGGAGCGGCCGCCGGAAGCGGTCGAGCCGGGCCGCAACTACCGCGTCCCGGACGTGGCCCTGGCGTCGCGCCTCGCGTTCTTCCTGTGGGCCTCGCCCCCCGACGACGAGCTGCTGGCCCTGGCCGCCGCGGGCCGGCTCTCCGACCCGGACGCGCTGGAGGCGCAGGCGCGGCGGATGCTGGCCGACCCGCGGTCGGAGTCGCTGGCCACCCGCTTCGCCGCCCTCTGGCTGCGGCTGCAGGACATGGACCAGGTCCAGCCGGACGCCTTCTGGTTCCCCGACTTCGACCGGCAGCTCGCCGACGCGATGCGCCGCGAGACGGAGCTGCTGTTCCACAGCCTCGTGCGGGAAGACCGCGGCTTCTTCGACCTGTTCACGGCCGACTACACGTTCGTGAACGAGCGGCTGGCCCGGCACTACGGGCTGCCGAACGTGGCGGGGCCGGGGTTCCGGCGCGTGCGGTACCCGGACGACCGGCGGCGGGGCCTGTTCGGCCACGGCTCCGTCCTCCTGCTGACGTCGATGGCCAACCGCACGTCGCCGGTGCTGCGGGGCAAGTGGGTGCTGGAGGTGATCCTCGGCACGCCGCCGCCCCCGCCGCCGCCCGCGATCCCCGACCTCGACGAGACGGCGGCGGTCGTCGACGGCCGGGCGCTGACGACGCGCGAGCGGATGGAGATCCACCGGACGAACCCGACGTGCAACGCCTGCCACCGGTTCATGGATCCGCTCGGGCTGGCGCTGGACAACTTCGACGTCATCGGCCGGTGGCGGATCCGCGAGAACGGCATGCCGCTCGACACCCGCGGCGAGCTGTGGGACGGCGCCCCGGTGTCGAATCCGCGGGAGCTGCGGGCGGCGCTGCTCGACCTGCCGGTCCCGCTGGCCCGCACGTTCACCGAGAACCTGATGGCGTACGCGCTCGGCCGGCGGATCGAGTACTACGACATGCCGGCGGTGCGGGCGATCACGGAGGCGGCGCGCGCCGAGGACTACCGCATGTCGGCGTTCATCCTGGGGGTCGTCGGCAGCCCGGCGTTCCGGATGCAGCGGGCGGAGACGGACGGCGCGGCGGCCGAAGCGCGGCCGGCGGCGGGACGGCGCGCCGCGGCTGCGCAGCAGTAGCAGAGCGGGAAGCAGCGCGGAAACGCGGCCGCGGAACACAACGAGACGGACCGACAAGCGCAGGCAGGGAGACAGATTCATGTTCATCACAGGCAAACACGTTCCCCGTCGCACGTTCCTCCGTGACGTCGGCGCCGCCTCGCTGGCCCTGCCGTTCCTGGACGCGATGCGGCCGGCCGGCCGGCTTTCGGCGGCCGCCAGGGCGGCGCTCGATCCGACCCGCCTGGTCTGCATCGAGATGGTGCACGGCGCCGCCGGATCCAACGCCTGGGGCGGCACGCAGCATCTGTGGAGCCCCGCCGCGAAGGGCCGCGGCTTCGATCTGGGCGCCGGGGCGCTCGACTCGCTGGAGCCGTACCGCGAGCACCTGACCATCGTCAGCGACACCGACGTCGGGATGGCCGAGGCGTTCTCGCCCCCGGAGATCGGCGGCGACCACTTCCGGACCAGCTCGGTCTTCCTGACCCAGTCGCATCCGAAGCAGACCCAGGGCTCGGACGTCCGCGCCGGCACGTCGCTCGACCAGCTACACGCGCAGCGGTTCGGGCAGGACACCCCGCTGCCGTCGATGCAGCTCTGCATCGAGAACGTCGACCAGGCCGGCGGCTGCGCCTACGGCTACACCTGCGTCTACACCGACTCGATTAGCTGGGCGTCGCCGACCGAGCCGCTCCCGGTGACCCGCTCGCCGCGGGTCGCCTTCGAGCAGCTCTTCGGCGTGGGCGGCACGGCCGAGGAGCGCGCCGCGCGCCGCAAGACCGACGCGAGCATCCTCGACTGGATGACGTCGCGGATCGCGCAGTTGACGCGCGAGCTCGGGCCGACGGACCGGCGGCGGATGGAACGCTACCTGGAGAACGTCCGCGAGATCGAGCGGCGCATCCAGCGGGTCGAGGAGCGCAACCGGAGCGGCGAGCCGCGGGAGCTGCCCGAGGCGCCGGCCGGCGTGCCCGATTCGTTCGACGAGCACGTCAAGCTGATGTTCGACGTGCAGGCGCTCGCCTTCGAAAGCGACGTGACGCGCGTCTTCTCGTTCAAGATGGGCCGCGACGCGTCGGGCCGGGTCTACCCGCTCAGCGGGACGGACCGGCCGTTCCACTCCGCCTCGCACCACGGCGGCAACGAGGACGCGATCCTGGAGTTCAACAAGATCAACCGCTACCACGTCAGCCTGCTGCCGTACTTCCTCGACAAGCTGAAGAGCACCGTCGAAGGCGACACGCACCTGCTCGACAAGAGCGTCGTCCTGTACGGCTCCGGGATGGGCGACCCCAACCTGCACAACCACAAGCGCTGTCCGCTCCTCGTCTTCGGGCACGCCAACGGCCGGCTGCCGGGCGGCCTGCACGTGCGGGCGCCGGAGGGGACGCCGATGGCCGACGCCATGCTCAGCCTGCTGCATGCGCTCGGCCACGACGACCGGGCGCGCTTCGGCGACAGCACCGGCGCGCTCGCGCTCGACGTCTGACCGGGAGGAAGTTCCGATGCGCACGTTGCAGCCGGCGGGGACGATGACGGCGCGGGGGAGGCGGACCGGAGGCGCGGCCCCGGGCCGGTTCCGGCGCGCGGGGCGGACGGCGGCGGCGCTGGCGGCGTTCGCCGCGACGGCGGCGGTGCTCGCGGCGGCGCCGGCGGACGCCCCGGTCGCCGACGCGGCGCGCCGGGGCGACGTGGAGGCGGTCCGCGGCCTCCTGCGGCGGGGCGCCGACGTGCAGACGGCGCAGGCCGACGGCCTGACGGCGCTGCACTGGGCGGCGATGCGGAACGACGTGGAGCTGGCGGAGACACTCCTCTACGCCGGCGCCAACCTGGAGGCGGCCACCCGCATCGGCCGGCACACGCCGCTGCACGCGGCGAGCCGCACCGGACGGCCGGGGGTCGTCCGGGCGCTGCTCGCGGCCGGCGCCGACCCGCGGGCGGCCACCGCCAGCGGGGCGACGGCCCTGCACCTGGCCGCCCAGGCGGGCGGCGCCGAGGCGGTCGCGGCCCTGCTGGACCACGGCGCGGACGTGGACGCGCGGGAGAACACTTGGGGCCAGACGCCGCTGATGTTCGCGGCGGCGGCCAACCGCCTCGGCCCGGTCAACGTGCTGATGGAACGGGGCGCGGATCTGGAGGTCGCCACCCGCGTGGTCGATCTTCCCGCCCTCGACGCGGTGGACCGGGCCGCCGCCTACCGGCGGCAGGAGGTGCTGGACGAGTTCCGGGCCGCCGCGCCGCCGCACGAGCGGCAGGGCTGGCGGCCGACGGCCGCCCAGGTGCAGGCCGCGGTCCGGGCCGCGCGGCAGGTGCAGGCGTTCCCGGAAACCGCGAAGCAGGACGGCGAGGGCCGGCGGCTGTCACGCGGAACGCCGCGCGAGTACACCGAGCGCGTCGGCAGGCAGGGGGGCCTGACCGCGCTGCTGCACGCCGCCCGCCAGGGGCACGTCGACGTGGCGCTGGCGCTGCTCTACGCCGGGGCCGACGTCGATCGCGTGAGTGGCGACGGCACGAGCCCGCTGCAGATCGCCACGATGAACGGGCATTTCGACCTCGCGTTGCGCCTCGTCGAGCGGGGCGCCGACCCGAACGTCGCCACCGACGCCGGAGCCACCCCGCTGTTCGCGGCGCTCAACCTGCAATGGGCGCCGCGGGCGCGCTACCCGCAGCCCCGCGCCCACGATCAGCAGGAGGCCACCTACCTGGACGTCATGGAGGCGCTGCTCGAGGCGGGGGCGAATCCGAACGTCCGGCTCGCGAAGCACCTCTGGTACATGTCGTACAACCACTGCTGCTCGGAGAGCGTCGACGGCGCCACGCCGTTCTGGCGCGCCGCGTACGCCACCGATGTCGCCGCGATGCGGCTGCTGGCGGCGCACGGCGCGGACCCGCACGTCCCGACGCGGGCGCCCGAGCCGCGGCGGCGGCGCGAAGGCGACGCCCCGGATCCCTCCGGGCTGCCGCCCGCCGTGCCCGGCGGGCCCGGCGTCTGGCCGCTCCACGCCGCCTCGGGCGTCGGCTACGGCGAGGGCTTCGAATCCAACGCCCACCGCCACGTGCCGGACGGCTGGCTGCCGGCGGTCCGGTACCTGGTCGAAGAGGTGGGCGTCGACGTCAACGTCCGCGACCACGACGGCTACAACGCCCTGCACCACGCCGCTGCGCGCGGCGACACCACGCTGGCGCGCTACCTGGTGGAACACGGCGCCGACGTCATGGCGGTCAGCCGCCGCGGCCAGACGACGGCCGACATGGCCAACGGCCCGTACCAGCGGACGCTGCCGTTCCCGGAGACGCTGGCGTACCTGGAGAGCCTCGGCGCCGTCAACAACGACAACTGCGTCTCCTGCTGAACCGGGCGCGCGGGGGTGAACGCCGGGTGGACGGCCGCGAGTCGCCGTCACCCGGCCGTTGCGGCGGCGGGTCAGGCGCGCTCCACCTCGAACGCGGTCACGTTGCGCGTCTCCCTGCTGAACTCCACTCCGATCAGGTGGATCGGCTCGCCGGAGGCGCGGTACTTGTCCGCGTAGCCCCGCTCCCTGAGCTGCGCCAGCGCGGCGCCCCCGGCCGCCTGCTCCACCACCTTGAACTCGAACAGGTAGACGGCGCCCCCGAACCGCACCGCCATGTCCGCCCGCCCGCGGCGGCTCGAATCCTCCACGACGACGTCGAACCCCGTCGCCGCGAAGTACGAATAGAACACGCTCGCGTAGTAGCCCTCGTATGCGGCGATGGCGTTGTTCGTGTACCACTCGTACGGGATGCTTGCGAAGAACGCCTGGAACAGCGTCTCCATTCCCTTGAAGTCGTTGGCTTCCAGCAGGTCGTAGAGGCGGTCGCTGTTGGCGGTCTGGCGCGTCGCATCCTGCACCAGGCGCCGCAGCAGGCTCTCGTTCAGGCTCTGCCGGACCTCCCGGTTGGGATAGCCCAGGCGATAGCGGCGGACGCCGCCCCGGTCCCGCACGCCCTTGATCGTCAGGTAGCCGGTCTGGAACAGCAGCGCCTCGGTGGCCATCGCCCCCACGTCGAACGAGGAGAGCAGTTCGCCGCTCGCCAGCATCCCGTCGAGCGACAACGAGCTGACCCGGCGCCGGAACAGCGCCTCCACGAGGAACGTCGGCGTACCGCTCTCGAACCAGTAGCAGCCGAACTCGCGCGTGTCGAGCAGCAGCAGGACGTCGAACGGGTTGTACACCGTCTCCGCGCCCCGCCAGCTGTAGCCGTCGTACCAGTCCCGGATCCGATCCCGGTCCAGCCCCGGAAGCTCCGGGGCGAAGACCGTGTCGAGGTCCGTCTCGGTGTAGCCGCAGATGGCCGAGTAGCGCGGGTCGAGGGTGATGTCGGTGAGGTTGTTGAGGCCGGAGAACACGCTCACCTTCGAGAACTTGCTGACTCCCGTGAGAAAGGCGAAACGGACGTGCGCGTCACCGGACTTGATCGTCGAATACAGCCCCCGCAGGTAGTCGCGGTTGGCGCGGGCGACGTCGGGCGTGTCGAGGGCGTCCAGAATCGGCTTGTCGTACTCGTCGACCAGCACCACCACGCGCCGGCCGGTCCTTGCGTGCAGCGCGCGGAGCAGGTCGCGGAGCCGTTCGGGCGCCGTGTCGTGCTCCACCGCGACCCCGGCGTCCTGCCCCGCGGCGGCCAGTTGCGCCATCGCGCTGGTGCGCACGTACCCCGGCTCGCCGAAGTGTCCGCCGCCGAAGTCGAGCCGCACGACGGGATGGCGCAGCGACCAGTCCCAGCGGTCGTGGACGTGCAGTCCCGCGAACAGCGGCTCGTTGCCCTCGAACAGCTCCTTCAGGGTGTCCAGAAGCAGGCTCTTGCCGAAGCGCCGCGGACGCGACAGGAACCAGTGCTTGCCCTCGTCCAGCAGGCGGGCGATGAAGCCGGTCTTGTCGACGTAGTAGCAGTCCTCCTCGCGCAGCTCGCGGAAGGTCTGCAGGCCGATGGGAAGTCTGCGCCGGTTCATCGCTCCGGCTCAGGATAGCAGTCCGCGGCGAAATCCCCGCTGCATTCGACGGGTGCGGTGGTAGGGGCCGGAGGAGGCATCGACACGGATACGGCGTGGCGAAATCCCCGCTGCATTCGACGGGTGCGGTAGACTGCCCCGCCACGATGCGAAAATCCACGATGCGAAAAACCGGAATCCGAAGATTCGTCGCCGTCGCGGCGGCGGCCGCCGCGACGGCCCCCGCCGCCGCGGCCGGACAGGAACCGGGCGGCCGGATGGAGATAGCGGTGACCACGCGCGGCGCGGAGTCGCCGGAACTGCGCCGGTTCGACGGACTCGTCGACTCCCTGGCGCGGACCGACGAGCTGGTGTTCGTGTCGCGCCGCGGCGACCGGTACCTGCCGGGGCGCGCGCACGAGGGCTTCGCGCAGTTCCACCGGGGCGTCCCGGTGCTCGGCGGCGGCGTCTCCCGGCAGCTCGCCGGCGGGGTGGCCGTCTCGATCTTCGGAACGATTCACGAGGACGTCGATGTGGACACGGCGCCGCGGATCTCGGCCGACGAGGCGCTGGCCCTGATCGCGGAGCAGGCGGACACCGAACCGGCGGGAAACGATCCGCCGACGCTCGTGATCCTGACGACCCTCCCCGGCGCCCGCGTGCTCGCGTGGCGGGCGGCGATGCGCGACCTGCGGACGTACTTCTTGGACGCGCACCGCGGGGTGATCGTGCGCGACGAAAGCGCGGTGGACGAGCAGCACGGGGCGGCGGTCGGCAGCGGGGACGGCATCCTGGGCCAGCGCAAGAAACTGAGCACGTCGCGGGCCGGCGGGGTCTTCCAGGCGCACGACCGCCTGCGTCCCGCCGAAATCGTCACGCTGGACCTGCGCCACGACGACGCGCTTCGCGATCGTCTGGTCGTGGGCGGCCAGCCGTGGGTGGCGAGCGACGTGGCCAGCGACGCCGACAACGAATGGAACGACGCGGCGGTGGTCGACGGCCATGCCCACGCGGGCTTCACCTACGACTACTTCGCGCGGCAGGGCTGGAGCGGCATGGACGGGCGGAACGGCAGGCTCCTGAACCTGGTCAACGCCGGCCGCGGCTACGACAACGCCTTCTTCGCGCCCCCGCCGTTCGGACCGGAGGGCGCCGGAGCGGTCGCCTTCGGCGAGATGCGCGACGGCACGCCGATCGTGCCGGCCGACGTCGTCGCCCACGAGATCATGCACGGCGTGACCTGGTTCTCGGTGCGGCAGCGCACCGGCGAACCCTTCCTCGACTCGTACCGGAGCGTTCCGGGACCGTCGAACTTCACCCTCCCGGGCGGTCTCACGCCCGCTTGCGGGACGCGCTACCGGTACTCGCAGGATTCCCCGCCGCTCATCGCAGGCCGCGTGTTCCGCTTCTCCTGCGGCTCGGGGCGGCTTCTGCTGTGGGCGAACCACGGCGGCGCCATCAACGAGGCGTACTCGGACGTCATCGGCACGGCCGTGGAGTTCGCGCTGCACGATCCGCCGTCCGGACCCCTCCGCGCCGACTACACGATCGGCGAAGACACCGGGCGCGTCCTCCGGTCGCTGGCGAACCCGCGCGCGCTCACCATAACGAGCCGCAGCCGCATACCCTACCCGGACGCCTACGAGAAACGGATCCTGTTTCTGCTCGTGGTCTTCGAAGACGACGGCCGCGCCTATTTCTCGAACATCGGATCCGTCGACGGCGGCCGGACGCTCGCCTGGCTTCCGTTCTGGGGCTACGACGGCATCCACTGGAACGCCACCATCCTCGGCCATGCGTTCCACCTCGCCGTCGAAGGAGGGCGGAACCGCACGACGGGGCTGACCGCGCAGGGCGTGGGCGGCGCGAACCGGAGCGAGGTCGAGCGCGCGTTCTTCCGCGCGATGACCCACCTGATGCCGAGCACCACGACCCTGCCCACCGCGGCGGACGTCATCCGGCAGTCGGCCGCCGATCTCTCCGGCGCCGGAAGCGCCACCTACCGCGCCATCGACGAGGCGTTGCGCGCGGTGGGGCTGCCGCCCCGGTAAGACCCGTCCCGAGACGGCCTTCCAGATCGCCGATCGCCGCGCGCGCCGGGGCCGCGTCCAGGCCCTCCATCTCCGACAGCAGGTCCCGCAGCCGCTCGACCGCCGCGTCGCGCTGCGCGGCGGCGAGCTGCGCCAGATCGACCGGCGGGGCCGGCCCGCGGTCCGGCTCCCGGTCGCCGGCCAGCGCCCGCAGCAGCGCCATCTTCGCGAACTCGTCCGGGATGCGCGCGCGCAGGATGCGGTCGAGCAGCAGCTTCCGGTTGCGGTCGCTGCCGGGAATGCGCGCATGGATGCGGAGCGCCTCGACCAGCGCCGCCCACTCCGCGCCGCGGTGGACGCGTTGCGGGTCGTAGGTGCGCGCCACGTGCAGGTAGAAGAGCCCGACCGAGCCTTCCAGCAGCTCCTTGATCCACGCCTCGGCGCGCGCCTTCACGAACCGGCCGCCGATGCGCTTGACCCCCTCCGTACCGAGGAACCAGGCCGCGATCGAGATCGGACTCGCGCCGGCCGCGAAGCGCGCGGCGATCCACGCGGCGTTGACGTAGCGCTCGTACGGCGAGATCCGGCGATAGAACGCAAGCCCCTTCTCCGCCTGCTCCAGCCGCGTCACCACCGACTCCACGGACCAGCCGGCCGGGTCGACGTAGGGAATCCGGTTCACCAGGTGGAGCAGATCGCCGATGGCCGAGCGGACGGCGAGCGCGACGTCGCCGGTGCGCGCCTTCAGCACGGCGTTGTCCGACCCGGCGTGGTACAGGCCGGCGACCTCCTGCACGATGTCCCGGATCTCGTCGAAGATGGCCCCGCCGTCGAGGTCGACGACCCGCCCGCCGGCGCTCTTCACGTAGCGCCGCTCGCGGATCCCCTCCCACACCCGGTCGCAACGGCCGCTGATCATCTCGCCGAGACGCCGCTCGTCGTCGTCGAGGTCCGCCGGCCGCGGCGGCGCCCGCCCGCCGGCCGCCGGGTCGCGCGCCCGCCGCAGCGCGTGCCAGGTCCGCTCGGCCGGCGAGACGTCGAGGCGGTCGAGCGCCGCCGCGGACGCGGACCGACGCAGCGCCGCCGCGCCCGCCCAGAGCACGCCGGCGCCGAGAACGAAGAGCGCGCCCCCCGCCTCCGGCGACACCGAGAGGGCGAGCGCCACCCCGCACGCGGCGCAGGCCAACCCGGCCAGCAGCCAGATGACGGGCGCGTTTCTCGCCAGGGGGAACATCCTGCCCCGCATCCGTGACGCGCCTCACCGCCCGTCGCCGCCGCGAGCCGTCGTGCGGCGGATCAACTCCGGCAGACTCACGAACCGCACGTCCACCCCGCCGCCGCAGCCCCGGACGTACGACGTTTCGGTGTCGGACGTGACGACGAAGTTGTCGCCGCCGGGATACCGGCCACGGAACGCCCGCACGTTCCGCCCGTCGAACCCGCCCGCCCGCCACTTGCACTCGACGGCCACCGGCGGTCCGGTCCGGCGCTCGACGACGAAGTCGATCTCGTGGCCGCGCTTGTCCCGCCAGTACCGGGCCCGGCGCCGCTGCGCGTGGGCCAGGTACTCGTTGAGCACGTAGTGCTCCCACAGGGCGCCCCGGTCCTCGTCACGCAGGCGGCCCCACCCCTTGAACAGGCAGACGAACCCGGTGTCGAACCCGTAGACCTTCGGCGCGGCCACGATTTCGGAGACGCGCCTGGTGCTGTACGGCCGAACCACCTGTACCACGAACGTCTCTTCGAGCACCCGCAAGTAGTTGGCGACGGTGGTCCGGCTGACCTCGCACGGACCGGTGAACCGCGTCGCCTCGAAGACGCCGCCGCTCTGCGCCAGCACCAGCTCCACGAACCGGAGGAACGACCAGCGGCGCTCCAGGCGGAACAGCTCCTGAACGTCCCGGGCCCAGTAGGAGTCCATCCATTCCTGGAACCCGCGCTCCGGCGGCGCGGCAGCAAGGAAGAACGGCGGCAACCCCCCGCGCTGGAACCGATGGTCGATGCCGCGGGGACCGAACTCCTCCTCGTCCCGCACGATCATCGGCGTCAGCCAGAGGTCCCGCTTGCGGTCCGTGAGCGTGTCGCGGAACCGCCGGGAGGCGCCGAGCGACGACGAGCCGGTGGCGACCACTTGCGTGTCCGGATGGTAGTCCGCCGCGATCTTGAGCAGCTCCGAGGGATGGCGCAGGCGTTGAATCTCGTCGATCACCACGCGCTTCGAGCCGACGTCGCGGAGGAACCGCTCCGGATCCGCGAGCGTGCGCCGGCAACTCGGCAGCTCGCAATCGAGGTACTCGACGCCGGGCAGGGATCGGCACAGGTACGTCTTGCCGACCCGCCGGACGCCGGCGAGCCAGACGACCGACCTCTCCGCCCACAGCCGCTCGACGGCCCGGACCCAGTGACTTCGATGAACCATCCGCCGCCACGGTCAACAAATGGTGCGACCAAACGCAATTCTACCTGCATCTGGTCACGGTACGTCCCCCGAGTCCGTCACGGAGCGCGGTCCGGGTCCCCCGCGGCGCGGGTTCCCGGACGGGGTTGCCGCGGAGCGGGGTGACCTCGTCACGGAGCGTGGTCCGGGTCCCCGCGGCGCGGGTTGGCGGTAGACTGGCCCCTGTTCGCCGAAGGGAGGTCGAGATGCGGCAGGTACCAGCCCGATTCCGTCCGGCCGGCGTGACGGCCTTCGCCCTGGCCGCGGTTCTGGCCGCGGGCGTCGCCGCGCCCGCGGCCGCCCAGACCGTGGAATGGCCGTCCTACGCGGCCGACCCGGCGGGCACGAAGTACTCGCCGCTCGACCAGATCAACGCCGAGACGGTCGGCGACGTGGAGATCGTCTGGCGGCAGCCGGTCATCCCCGACGCCATCCGCGGCGGCGACACGAGCCGCGGGCCGGTCGGCTCGCAGACCACCCCGCTGATGGCCGGCGGGCTGCTCTACTTCAGCACCGGCCTGGGCACCATCGCGGCGCTGGAGCCGGCCACCGGGGAGGTGGTCTGGAACACCGGGCCGAGCGACGGCGTGCGCGTGCGGCAGACGCGCGGCGTCGCGTACTGGACCGACGGCGAGGAGGCGCGGGTGGTGGCGACCCTCGGCCCGAAGCTCGTCTCCCTGGACGCCCGCACCGGCGAGCGGGACGCCGGCTTCGGCGAGGCGGGCGAGGTGGACCTGCGGCTCGGACTCGTCCGGCCGTTCCCCGGCTTCTACTGGAACTCGGCGCCGGTCATCGTCAACGACGTGGTCGTCGTCGGCTCCTACGTAGACGACGTCACCACCAACCAGCGGGTCGCCAACAAGGAGGCGCCGCGCGGCGACGTGCGCGGATTCGACGTGCGGACCGGCGAGCGCCTCTGGACGTTCCACACCATCCCGCTGGAGAACGAGTTCGGAGTCGAGACCTGGGGCGCCGACCCGGTGGACGACCGCGTCTCGTGGGAGTACAGCGGCAACACGAACATGTGGGCGCACCCGACCGGCGACCCGGAGCTGGGCACCGTCTACCTGCCGCTGTCGACGCCGACCAACGACTACTACGGGGGGCACCGGCCCGGCGACAACCTGTTCGCGGAAAGCCTGGTCTGCGTCGACGCGCGCACGGGCGAGCGCATCTGGCACTTCCAGGCGGTGCACCACGGCGTCTGGGACTACGACTTCGCCTCCTCGGCGGTGCTGGCGGACGTCACCGTCGACGGGCGGCGGATCAAGGCGGTGGCGCAGCCGAGCAAGCAGGCGTTCGTCTACGTCTTCGATCGCGTCACCGGCGAGCCGGTCTGGCCGATCGAGGAACGGCCGGTCCCGGCGTCGGACGTGCCGGGCGAGCAGCTTTCCCCCACCCAGCCCTTCCCCGCCAAGCCGCCGCCGTTCGAGCTGCAGGGGGTGACCGTCGACGACCTGATCGACTTCACGCCCGCGCTGCGGCAGGAGGCGCTCGAAATCCTGGACCAGTACGTGTGGGGGCCGATGTTCACCCCCCCGATCGTGCTCGACCCGCGCCCCGGGGCGAAGAAGGGGACCATCTTCAGCCCCGGCACCGCCGGCGGCGCGAGCTGGAGCGGGGCCGGATTCGATCCGGAGACCGGGCTGCTCTACGTCCCGTCGGCCTACAGCCAGAACGTGGTCGCGCTCACGCCGTCGCAGCACCCGCGGGCCGACGTGCGGCTGGTGCGCGAGCGGTACACCCCGCTGGTCGGCCCCCGGGGGCTGCCGATGTTCAAGCCGCCCTACGGCCGCCTGACCGCCATCGACCTGAACACCGGCGAGATCGCCTGGCAGGTCCCCAACGGCGAGGGGCCGCAGGACCACCCGGCGCTCCGCGACCTCGACCTGCCATGGCTCGGCCAGGGCGGCCGCGCGTCGGTGCTGGTGACCAAGTCGCTGGTCTTCCTCGGCGAGGGGGGCAACACCGGCGTGGCGACGCTGCCGCGGTGGTGGAACGGCCCCGGCGGCAAGAAGTTCCGGGCCTACGACAAAGCGACCGGCGAGGTGGTCCGGGAGATCGAGCTGCCGGGCGGCACCACCGGCGCGCCGATGACCTACATGGTCGACGGCCGGCAGTACGTCGTCGCCACCGTCGGCTGGGACAACGTGGGAAGCGAGCTGGTCGCGCTGGCGCTGCCGGAGTGAGCGGGGCGCCGCCGGCGCCCGGGACCGAACGGCACGCCGGCATGCCCGGGTGCACCTGTCTTTGCGGCTCGCGGGGCGGTGGAGTCTGCAACGTGCCAACTTGGGACGGCACGCCGGCGTTACCGGGTTCACCCGTCCCGCGGCGGGCGCAGCATCGACTGCACGACGCGCAACGACTTCAGCTCCTTCTCCAGGTAGGTCGAGATCAGCCGGTGGTGCGCCCTGGCCAGCTCGCGGTCGGCCGGCGACGACAGATCGACCTCCCCCAGCCCCCCGGGCGCGGTGGTCCGCGCCGTCGCCAGGAACGCCATCGCGGCGGCCGACAGCCCGCCGTCGCCCGGCGGGTCGCACCGGGCGCAGGCCAGCGTCCCGCCGGCGACCAGCCGGGCGCCGGCATTCAGCGCGCCGCCGCAACGGCCGCACGCCGAGAGCGGCGGATAGACGCCCTGCAGCCGCAGCAGCCAGAATTCGAAGTAGCGCGCGAGCCGCTCGACGGGCACGCCCGCCGCGAGCGACTCCCCCACCGCGGCGCCCAGGCGGAACAGCTTCTCGTTCGGGTCGGCCTCCGGCGCCCATTCGTCGAGCAGCTCCGCAAAGTACCCGACGTGCGCCAGTGCCTCCGCGCCGCCGCCGGCCAGCGGCGAGCGGAGCGGATCGACGTAGCGCAGCCGCACCAGGTCGCGCCGCTCCCGCTCGAAGTAGGCGACGCGCCCTCGCGTCAGCGGCTCGAGGGCGCCGGTGAACGGCGAGCGCGGACGGCGCGCCCCCTTCGCGACGCCACGGCGCTTGCCGCGGTCGGCGGTCAGGAACACGACGATGCGGTCCGCTTCGCCCAGCTTGTAGGTCCGCAGGATCAACGCGTCCGCGGTATGGAGCGGCATCGGCTCGGCACGAATCCCGGTGCACGATACAACACGGCGCGTTCGCGGGCCGCGGGCCGCCTCGCCGGGAGGCCGGACGGTCCAGCAGCCCGGGAAGCCCACGACACCACGCGGCAGGCAGCCGGCCGCCGGCCGACTCACCGCGGGACGGAGCCGTGGGCGATGCGCAGCCGGTCGAGTTCCGCCACGGTGGCAGCCGGCCGCCGGCCGACTCACCGCGGGGCGGAGCCGTCCAGGAAGCCGGCGAGGCCCGCGACGACGTTGCGCTTGCCGTTCCGCTCGATCGGGTCCGCACCCAAGTAGACGTCGAACAGCGCGCGGCAGAGGGCCCGCGACTCGATGGCCGGCCGCTCGGCGCCGTCGACCGACGTGGCGAGGCGTCCCGCGGGGCCGCACGCGAACACGATCTCGGCGCCGCGCCGCACCTCGTCCACGTCGAGATGGCCGCGAAGGCGCGCCAGGGCCGCGGCATGCGCGCCGGGCCGCGGCATGCGCGGGCGCAGCGCGTCGTCGAACGCGTCGGCCACGTCGCCGCCGCTGACGGTCCGCGTCATGACCAGCCGGAGGGCCATCCCGAAGTCGAGATCGAGCAGGCGCCGCGTGAAGGCCGCGTCCCGCTCCAGCCCCTCCGCCTCGGTTCCCGCGAACTCCGTGAGTGTCGCCGCCGCGCCCGCCGGCTCGACGTAGAGGCCGAAGGCGTAGACCTTCACCCTGAAGATGGTCCGCTTCCGGATGCCGGTCCCCATCAGTCGATGCGGCGCCGCCGCGCCCGGCGGCGCGAGCACCACCGGGAACGGCGTCCCGCTCTCGGGCTCGACGACCACGTCCGGCCCCGGCACGCCGCCGACGCGCTGGTCGTGCTCGGAGAGCGTCCCGCTCTCGGGCTCGACGGCCACGTCCGGCCCCGGCGGCTGGCGCACGGCGCGGGCGGCGGCCTCGCGCGGGACCGCCCCGACCGCTTCCGGCCCCGCCGGCCGGCCGGCGGCGGGCGGCGCCGCGGCGATCAGCCCGAGAAGCAGCGCCCGCCCGACGAGGCGCGGCCGGGTCATCTCCCCGGTCCTGCTTCCGGCCCGTCGGCGGTCCGTTCCGTCGGCAGCGCCCGCCCGACGAGGCGCGGCCGGGTCATCTCCCCGGTCCTCCTGCTTCCGGCCCGCCGGCGGTCCGCTCCGTCGCGGGCGCTTCCGGCGGAAACCCGGCGGCGGGCCGGCCGGCGTCCTCCGGGGCCGGGCGCGGGGCGGTGTCCATCTCGGGATACAGCCACGAGTGTTCGAGGCCCGGGTGCCGCGCGCCGTAGCGGGCCGGGACGTCCTGCGTCCAGTTGCTCGGAATCGTCAGGCAGAGCGCCAGCAGGCCCGCGAAGGCGAGGCGTTGCGACATGAGCGGCGGCGCCCCCTCCGACCCGCCGGCGCGAGGCGTAGCGGCGAGCCCCCACCCCGCGCTGCGCCCCAGCCGCCCCAGCCGGCGCAGGCGCGAGCGGTACAGGGCGGCGGCGCCGAGCAGCGCCATGACGACGTTCAGCGTCTGGCCGGTGCCGAAGGCGAGCCGGTGGGTGGGGTACTCGCGGAAGAGGTCGATGAAGAAACGGGGGAACGCGTACCAGAAGACGAAGCGGGCGGCGACCGCCCCCGGCGTCCGGTTCGTCCGCCGCACGCGCAGCAGCCAGACCATCAGCAGCAGGTTCTTGGCCCCGTCGTAGAGCACCACGGGATGGCGGAAGCCCTCGGCGTAGGGAAACTCGACCGCCCAGGGCACGTCGGTCACCGCCCCGACGATCTGGCCGTCGATGAAGTTCCCGATCCGTCCGACCCCCAGCAGGAACGCGGCCGGGACGACCAGGGCGTCGGCCACCAGAAGGAACGGCCGGCCCCACCGCCGCGCGAACAGGACGCCCCCCAGCGCCCCTCCGAGCAGCAGCCCGTGCGTCGCCATGCCCCCGAGCCACCAGGCCGGCAGCAGGTGCAGGTGCTCGCGGTAGAAGGGCCACTCGTCGAACGCGATCTCCAGGGCGCGCCCGCCGACCAGCACCCCGACCGCGACGTGCAGGCTGAGGCTCCACGCCTCGCGCGGCGACAGCCGGAGCCGCCCGCCCCCGCGCCGGAGGAACAGATGCAGTTCGAGGAACCCCAGGGCGAAGCCCAGCCCGTACCACCACAGGTAGACGCCGCCGACGTCGAGCAGGACCGGATCGATGCGGTGGGTGAAGGGGCCGGGCATGGCGACCCTTCACCGTAGCACGCCCGCCGCGCGGCGACGTCAGATGCGGAGCGGCGGCGGCGAAACCGCGGCGTCTTTCACCGAAGCACGCCCGCCGCGCGGCGACGTCGACGGTCCGGCGGAAGCCGGCCGTCGCCACGGGCCGCCAGGCGTGCGGTGACAACGGCGCCGCGCACTGCGACAATGCCGGACGTGCGGTTCTTCAACACCGAGGGCCCCATCCGCCCCGACGACCACTACCACGTCCCGCCCCTCGACCGGCTGGACCTCGACGAGCTGCCCGGTCTCGTCCGCGACAAGCGCTACTTCGTGCTGCACGCCCCGCGGCAGACCGGCAAGACCTCGGCGCTGCTGGCGCTGCGCGATCGGCTGAACGCCGGCGGCGGCTACCGCTGCGTGTACGCCAACGTGGAGCCCGGCCAGGCGGCGCGGGAAAACGTGGCCGAGGCGATGCGCGTCATCCTCTACCAGTTGGAGTCGGAGGAGGAGGCGACGCTGGGTGCCCGCACCCTGGCCGACATCTGGCCGGGCGCGCTGGAGCGGGCCGGGCCGCTCGGAGCCCTGCGGGCGGCGCTGGCGCGCTGGTGCCTGGCCGATCCCCGGCCGCTGGTGCTGCTGCTCGACGAGATCGACACCCTGGTCGGAGACACCCTGCTGTCGGTGCTGCGGCAGTTGCGGGCGGGATATCCGGACCGACCCGGCCGCTTCCCGCACAGCCTGATCCTGTGCGGCGTGCGAGACGTGCGCGACTACCGCATCCACTCGACGGCGCAGGGCGCGCCGGTGCTCGGCGGCAGCGCGTTCAACGTCCGCTCGAAGTCGCTGCGCCTGGGCGACTTCACCGAGGCGGAGACGCGGGCGCTGCTGGCCTGGCACACCGCGGAGACCGGGCAGGCGTTCACCGCCGACGCGCTGGCCGCGGTCTGGACGCGCACGGCGGGCCAGCCGTGGCTGGTGAACGCCCTGTGCCGCGACGCCTGCTTCGACAGCGAGAAGGGCCGCGACCGCTCGCGCCCCGTCACCGCCGACGACGTCCTCGACGCGCAGGAGCGGCTGATCCTGGCCCGCGTGACGCACCTGGACGCGCTGGCCGACAAGCTGCGCGAGGAGCGGGTGCGGCGGGTGGTGGCGCCGATGCTGACCGGCGCCGCCGACCGCGGGAGCTACGCCGACCGCGACCGCGACGTGGAGTACGCGCGCGACCTGGGCCTGCTGGCGCAGCACGACGCGAAGCGCATCGCCAACCCGATCTACGCGGAAGTGATCCCGCGCGAGCTGACGTGGGTGACGCAGGACGACGTCGAAGCCGACGCCGCGTCGTACGTGGACGCCGGCGGCGGCCTGGACGTGGACGCGCTGCTGGCGGGGTTCCAGCGCTTCTTCCGCGAGCACTCGGAGCACTGGACGCAGCGCTTCGACCGCTATCGCGAGGCGGGGCCGCAACTGCTGCTGCAGGCGTACCTGCAGAAGGTGGTGAACGGGGGCGGCCGCGTCGAACGGGAGTACGCCCTGGGCCGGGGACGCGTGGACCTGCTGATCGTGTGGCCGCACGCGGGCCGCACGCGCAGGTTCGTCGTGGAATGCAAGGTGCGCCGCGACGGGCTGGAGCGGACAATCCGCGAGGGGCTGGAGCAGACGCGGGGCTACATGGACGGTTGCGGCGCCGAGGCGGGCCACCTGATCGTCTTCGACCCCGCCCCGGACCGGACGTGGGCGGAGAAGCTCTTCCGCCGCGCCCCGGCGCCCGGCGGCGCGCCGGTCACCGTCTGGGGCATGTGACGGCCGCGGTGCGCGGCCGTCGGGCGAGCCTTTACCTGCTTGCGGCAGGCGGGCTCGTCATCCCGGTCGGGCCTGAAGCGGCGCCGCTCGATCGGGCAGCGCCCCAACATCTAGCGGTCCACAATGTGCTTGACTACCACAAAATGTGTGCTACGCTCTCCGCACATGGCCGTTGGCGCCCGTTCGAGCCCGTCCGCGCCCACTGGCGTCCCGAAGCCGCCATCGCGACTTGGCGAAATTCTCACTCTTGCCGAGGTCGCGGAGTACCTGAAAATCTCCAAGAAGACCGCCTACAAGATGGCCCGATCCGGTGATCTGCCCGCGTTCAAGGCGGGAAAGCACTGGCGGGTGCCGCAGGCGGAACTTGGCACGTGGATTGCCGCCAAGTCTCTCGGGGGCGGGAAGCAAGCGAAATGACGGGGGCCGCGCGCGTGTCGTTCTCGGGCCACGAGACCTTTCCGTTTCGGTACCCGTGGCTCAAGAAGGCGGTGGATGCCGTGGACGCGGACCCGTACGCGTTCGAGGCCGAAGACGCGATGGTCAGGCTCGGTGTCGGCAAGAACATGGTGTCGTCGATCCGCCACTGGGGCCTCGTGACCGGCATGCTGGAGGAAGGGCCGCGACTCCGCGGCAGCCGCCGCCGACCGCGGACGCCGAGCGCGCTGGGCAGGTCGCTGCTTCTCGACGGAGGCTGGGACCCGTTCCTGGAGGATCCCGGCACACTGTGGCTGCTCCATTGGCAGCTCGTGAGCCGTCCGGAGCAGGCCACGACGTGGTGGTGGGTCTTTAACCGCTATCCCGGCACGATCTTCACGCGGGCGGACGTTCAGGACGCGTTGGAGACGCTGGGCGCGCAGAGCGGGTGGACGCGGATCACGAGCGCGTCGCTGAAGCGTGACATCGACGTCTTCATACGCACGTATACGCAACAGCGGCGCCGCAACGTTTTGCTCGAAGACACGCTGGATTGTCCGCTCGCCGAACTGGGCGTGATCCACGTATCGAGCCGGCAACGGGCGTTCGTGCTCGTGCGGAGCGACCATGAATCGTTGCCGGACGAGATCTTCGCTTACGCGTTGGCGGAGTACCTCCGGAGACGGTCGCCCCGCGCCCGGACCGTCACGATCGAGGAACTCGCGTTCGGCGACGGTGCTCCGGGGCGGGCATTCTGCCTCGACGAACCGGGACTGCTGGGGCGCCTCGACCGCATCGAGGCTTTGACGAACGGCGGCGTGGTGTTCGACGAGACGGCTGGGCTGAAGCAGATCTACGTGCACGGCGCGCCGGATCCGACGGTGCTGCTGCATCGTTACTACGACTCGCGGTCGGCCGAGACCCTGGAACGATGGACGCCAGCCCGGAATCCGCCGGTCTCTTGAACCGCGTCGAGGTCGCGCGCCGCTTTCGGCGCTCGGTCAACCTCGATCGAGACGCGGGGGCGCCGGATGCTCTCGACGGATACGTCGTGACGCCGGCGGTGCGGCGCGCCCTGTCGCAGATTACCGACGGGCTCGCCGATGCGGCCGGCGACCGGGCGTGGAGCCTGGTAGGCCCCTACGGATCGGGCAAGAGCGCGTTCGCCGTCTTTCTGGCGGACCTGCTGTCGGGAAGCGGCGCCAGCGGCGGAGACGCGGCCAAGCGTCTCCTCGACGGATCGGCCGAGAGCGCGTCGCCGTGCCACCCGCTCTTTCCCGCGCTGCTGACCGCGGAGCGGGCTCCTCTGGACACGCTCCTGCTGAAGTCTCTGGGCTCCACGGTCGAAGCCATCTGGGCGACCAAGCGCGGCGCCAAGCCCAGGGTGCTGACCACCATCAAGCGGCTGCTGAACGGTTCGGCCCCGGCCCTCTCCCGGTGCGCGACGTCCGACGTCGTCGGCTGTTTCGAGGAAGCCGTCCGGACGATAGGCGACAAGACCGGGGCGGGCCTGCTGCTCATCGTCGACGAGGCCGGCAAGGCGCTGGAGTATGCGGCGCAGCAGCCTGCCCGCGGCGACGTCTACCTGCTGCAGGCGCTTGCCGAGGCGGCGGCGCGCAGCAACGGCACGCCGTTCGTGCTCCTGACCATCCTCCACCAGTCGTTCGAGCGGTACGCCCAACAGTTGGGTCCGGCGGATCGGAACGAGTGGGCGAAAGTGCAGGGCCGCTTCGGGGAGCTCGCGTTTCGCGAAGGCGGCGATCAGATCATCCGGCTCACGGCGGCTGCGATCCGTCGGACCGGCGAACTTGGCCCGGCCAAGGACTGGACGCAGGTCGTCTCGGCCGCCGCTTCCTGGATCTCGGAAGGAACGGGCTGGAACAAGACGGAGCTGGCCGGTTACCTGAACGCCTGCTGGCCGCTCCATCCGGTCACCACGGCCTTGCTGGGGCCGCTGTTCCGGGGTCGTCTGGCGCAGAACGAACGGTCGCTGTTCGCGTTCCTGTCCGCCGGCGAACCGCTCAGCTTCCGCGATTTCCTGCGAACGTCCGGGCCCGGCCGTCTGTATACGGTCGACCAGCTCTACGACTACGCGACGGGCATGCTCGGAAGCCGCTTGCTCGGGCGGGACGGCCGGCAGTGGGCGGAGATGGACACCGCCATCAAGCGACTGCCGCCGGAATCGGAGGCCGTCGACGAGCAAGTGCTGAAAACGGTGGGGATGCTCGGGATGCTCGGCGACGAGGTGGGGCTTCGCGCGTCGGCGGAAATCGTGGCGGCCTGCGTCGGCGAGGGCGGCGCGGCGGACCATGCGTTGGAACGTCTCAAGCAACGGTCGGTCCTCGTCTTCCGACAATTCCGCGACGCGTTCCAGATCTGGGAAGGCAGCGACCTGGATCTCGACGATCTGATCCTTCGCGCGGGGGGGCGGCTGCCGAGCGACTTTTCCCTGGCGCAGGCACTGCAGCGCCAAGCGCCGCGGACACCACTCGTAGCGCGCCGCCACCTGTTCGAAACCGGCACTCTGCGCTTCTTCGACGTACGGTTCGCCGACGCCGCCGGCTTGATCCGGGGGGAAGCCGCGCACCTGAGCGGTGAGGGCGACGGCATCGTGATCCTGGCGTTGCCGCGGACGCCGCGGGAGGCGGACGATCTCACGGAGCGGCAGGGCATCGCGGGACTGGCCATCGAGCGCCTGGGCGCCGGCAAGCCGGTGGTGCTGGTGGCGCCCCGGGCGGCGGCGCGCCTGATCCAGCTCGCCCGCGAGCTGGCCGCCTCGCAACTGGTTCGGACGTCGACGCCCGAACTGCAATCCGACCCGACCGCGCGAACCGAGTTGGACAGCCGCATCGACGAGTTGAAGCGGCAGATCGCGGCGGAAGTCGGGCGCGCGTTCGACCCGCGGCGGAGCGACTGGTTCACGGGCGGCGAGCGATTGAACGTGGCTTCGTGGCGCGACGCGGCCGGTGCGCTGTCCGAGCTGTGCGACGAGCGATATTCCGACGCACCACCGATCAGGAACGAGCTGCTGAACCGTCGCTCGCTCTCGACATCGGCGGCTCGTGCGCGCCGCAACCTGATCGAGGCGATGATTCTGCGGCGCGACGCCGCCCAATTGGGGTTCGAGGGCAACCCGCCCGAGGTCAGCATGTACCGTTCGCTGCTGGAGGCGCACGGACTGCACCGCCAGCGCGCGGGAACCTGGGGATTCGGAACGCCGAAACGCACGCTGAAGCTGCTGTGGAGCACGATCGACCGGTTCCTGCGCGACACGGAGGTTGGGCGACGACCGTTGGCCGAGCTGTACGACCAACTTCGACGTCCCCCCTTCGGGCTCAAGGACGGCCCGCTGCCGGTCATCGTCGTCGCCGCGCTGCTCGCCCGGGACGACGACGTGGCGGTCTACGAGCGCGGGTCCTTCATGCCGGCCTGGACGCCGTCTCATGCCGAACGGTTGCTGCGGTCGCCGGACGGATTCGAGGTCAGGCAGTGCCGCATCGACCACTCGCGCCAATCGGTGCTGATGCGTCTGGCGGAGACCTTGCGGTTGTCGACCGGGCGCGAACCCGCGCTGCTCGACGTGGTGCGCGGCCTCGTGCGATCCGTCGCGGGCTTCACCCCTTACGCCCGCCGAACCCTGAAAATCTCGCAACGGGCGCGGGACATCCGGGAGGCGCTGGTGCGCGCCCGCGAGCCCGCGCAGTTGGTGTTCGACGATCTGCCGACCGCGTGCGGCTGTCCTCCGTTCGATCCGAACCGCGCGCAGGACTCACATCGATTGGACGAGTTCTTCCGGGTTCTGGAAGCCGGACTTCGCGAGATCGGGAACGCCTATCCCGCGTTGATCGAGCGCGCGTGCGCGACGTTGGCAGAGCATTTGAGCCTGCCCGCGCCACTAGCCTGGATTATTCATGAAGGTCGGGCATGAGGCCCCGACGGGCCATGCTCGGCCACGAAACGGGGTCTCGGACACGCGTCGGTGCGCGGGCCGCGACGCGTGGAACAGCCTTCACGGGTCTGGCGGTTGCGGACAGACGGATTCAGGACCGCCGAGGGCGAGCAACCGTCATCGAAGGCGTCGTTCGCGGGCCCGGCGGTTGCGGACAGGCGGGTTCAGGCAAGGCTCCGCCGTCGCGGGCGGTGCGGTTCGGGCTACGGGCTGCGCGGGTTTCGGACTACCCGGCGCGGGCGCCGAGGGCCAGCGCGATGCGCCGCCATGCGTTCAGATGCGGCGTCCCCCGGGGCAGATGCAGGACGATGCGGCGCACGGAGCCGACGACGTGCACGCCGAGCTTCAGCAGCCGGTTGCGCAGCCACGTCACCTGGGTGCGGGCACAGCCGGTTCGCGCCGCCCGCAGCCGCAGTTCCTGCATGAGCACGTAGGCGGCAGCCGTCAGCAACACGCGCAACTGGTTCGCCAGGAACCGGCAGCAGCTCGTGCGGTCGATCTGCAGACCGTCCAGCAACTCCTTGATCCGGTTCTCGACGTCGCCGCGGGCGCAGTAGACCTTCTCGTAGACGAAGCGCGGATTCTGCGGGAGATTCGTCACGACGAAGCGCGGATTGTCCCGCGGCTCGCGGCCCGGATGCCGGACCACTTCGGCCTTGATCACGACCCGGCGTTCGCGCTTCCACGTGCGGGCCGCGTAGCGGGTGTCGGTATAGACGTGCTCGGTCCGGCCGCTGGCCCCGCTCTGCGCGCGGGCCGCCGCCATGGCGGATTCGGCCTGCCGCACCAACACCGCGTTCCTGCCCATCGCCACCACGTAGTCGAGTCCCGGTTCCGCCTCCAGGAAATCGAAGACCTCCGGGGTCGCAAAGCCCCCGTCGAGCCGGACGAGAAACGACGTCCGCGGAAACGCCGCCCGCAGCATCGGCAGCAGCCGTCTCAGCAGGCCCAGGCTCCCGTCGGCCGCCACCGCATTGCCCGGCCGCAGCACCGCCGCGCACAGATACTGCTCCGTCTCGTCGTTGAAGGTCAGGAACGCGAGCAGCGGCAGATAACACCAGCCGCCGTAGTGTCCGTTGAAGAACGAAAGCTGTTGTGCGCCATGCGTCAGGTCGTCGGTCGGGTCCAGATCGATGGTGATGCGCCGCACCCGCCGCCCCAGCCGGCGCCGGTGTCGCTCGATGACGCTCGCGGCCAACTCCCGCGCCATGCGATAGAGCGCGCCGCGGCCCGGGCTGTTCTCGAACCGCGAGATCGTCGGTTGCGACGCCAGCGGCGCGCCGGCCACCGGGTCCCGTCCGAGCAGCAGCTTGTGAACGGGGTCGTCGGCCAGGTCGTCGGCATCGTTGCCGTCGGGGTGACCGCACGCGATGCCGAAGATCCGCTGCCCGACCAGTTCCGCGAGCGTGTGCCGAATCTTCTCCGGGTCGCGCCGGTCGGCGAGACAGCGGGCAAACGTCTTGACGAGGCCGTACACGCGCTCGGCCGCCTTGAGGAGAACGGCGCCGCCGTCGGAGCTGGCGTGCTCGCGGTCGAAGGTGGCGACGAGGGGCTTGTCGAACAGTTCCGGGAACAGGACAGTCTGTGGTATCGTGTCGGTCGTCACGCAGGGGCCTCCGTGGTGGTGAAAATGGCTGTTGCCACTGCGATTTTACCGCGCGGAGGCCCTTGTGTCTCTCCCGGATCGGCACCCCCGGTGAATAATCCAGGCTAGCGGAACTGGCCGACGAGCTGCGGAGTCGAGCCAGTCGCCTGACCGAGGTCGCCGTCGAACCGATGCTCAAGGGCTTCGTGCTGAGAGCGTCAGACGACGCACTCGCGCCAGACGATTTGGTGACGTCCCTGCTGACGCAACTCGCCAACAAGCCGCCCCCCGAATGGAGCGACGCCGACGAGGAGCACTTCCAGGTGCGAGCCGCGCATGTCGGGCGATCGTTCCGCGGCGCCGAATCGCTCTTGATCGGCGCCGACGGAGCGGACGGCGGGCGGACCTTGCTCCGACTTGCGGTCGCTCGACGCGGGCAACCCGAGCGCGATTGCGTGCTTCCGTTGCGGCCGGCCGACGAGTCCCGGATCGTTGCACTCCGCGACCGGATCCTGGATACTGTGGGAGTGAACGGCTCACCCGCTGCCGGCGGCGACCGCGATCAGGTGCTCGCCGCGCTCGCCCTCGCGGCGGAATCGCTGATCGAAGATTTGCTGCCGGCGCGACGCGGGAGGGACAAGCAGTGAGCGACCGCGTGCGACACGTCCTGAGCATGTCCGGTGGCAAGGACAGCACCGCGCTCGCCGTGTACATGCGCGACCGCGAGCCGACCATGGAGTACGTCTTCTGCGACACCAAGAAGGAGCTCCAGGAGACCTACGACTACCTCGACAAGGTCGAGGCGTATCTCGGCAAGCCGATCATCCGGCTGAACGACGAGCGCGGCTTCGACCACTGGCTCGAAATCTACGGGCACTACCTGCCGTCGCCGCAGATGCGCTGGTGCACGCGGCAGCTCAAGATTCGCCCGTTCGAACGGTTCGTCGGGGACGACTCCGTGATCAGCTACATCGGCATCCGCGGCGACGAACACCGGGACGGCTACATTTCGTCGAAGCCGAACATCACGCCGCGCTACCCTTTCAAGGAGGACGGCATCACCGAACGTGACGTGTACCGGATTCTCGACGAGTCGGGGTTGGGGGTGCCCGACTACTACAAGTGGCGGACGCGCTCCGGGTGCTACTTCTGCTTCTTCCAGCGCAAGGCCGAGTGGTTGGGATTGCTGGACAACCACCCGCGGCTCTTTCAGCACGCCAAGGCATACGAGAAGATCGACCCCGAGACCGGCCGCCGCTTCACGTGGTCACAGAGCGAGAGCCTCGACGAGCTCGCGAGTCCCGAACGCGCCGACGAAATCCGGCGCCGCCACCTCAAGGTCCTCCAGACGGAGAAGGCGTCCAGGCCCGACCGGCCGCTCATCGAGGTATTCGCCGACTCCCTGGATCGTCTTGGGTTACCGGGTCGGGCGAAAAAAATCCACGAAAGGGTGTGCAGGTACGGCGGCCACGTGCCGATACGTGGAGTATGGCGCGCAAGAACGATGACCGGAGCGGTTCGATGGGGCCCGGGCCTCAGCGGGACCCCCGGGACGTGCGGCGCATCGAACACCTCGAACGAGAAAAGGCGAAGCTGATCGAGGATCGGGACCACTGGAAGCGCCGCAGCGAGGACCTGCAGGGCCACAGCGAGGACCTGAAGCGCCGCATCGAGCGCCTGGAGAAGGAACTCGAGGCCGCGCGGCGCGCCGGACGCCGGCAGGCCGCCCCCTTCGCCAAGGACCGCCGGCAGGGAACCGGACGCCGCCCGGGGCGGCGCGCCGGCGCGGAGTACGGGAAGCAGGGAACCCGCCGGCCGCCGACCCGGGTGGACGAGACCCATGCGGCGCCCGCCCCGGAGACGTGCCCCGACTGCGGCGGCCACGTCGCCGTGGAGCGGGTGGCGGAGCAGTATCAGGAAGACGTGCCGGACGTGCGCCCCCTGGTGCGCCGCTTCGACGTCGAGGTGGGCCGTTGCGCGCAGTGCCGGCGGCGCGTGCAGGGCCGGCACCCCCTGCAGACCTCCGATGCGCTCGGCGCGGCCGGCGTGCAGTTGGGGCCGAACGTCGCCGCGCTGACCGCCGAGTTGCACACCGAGTCGGGCCTGCCGCTGGAGAAGACCGCCCGCGTGCTGCGGACCCGGTTCGGACTGCACGTGACCAAAGGCGGCCTGGTCCGACTGCTGCACCGCACGGCCGACGTGGCGGCGCCCGCGTATGCGGCGCTGTGCGAGCAGGTCCGTCGCAGCCCGGTGGTCACGCCCGACGAGACCGGCTGGCGCGTGGACGCGACCCGCCACTGGCTGTGGGCGTTCGCCACCCCGGAGACGACGGTGTACTCCATCTGCGCCGGCCGCGGGTTCGCCGACGCGGCGGCGGTGCTCGGCGCCGACTTCGCGGGCGTGCTGGTGCGGGACGGATGGGCGGCGTATCGCGGCTTCGAGCACGCGCCCCACCAGACCTGCCTGGCGCATCTGCTGCGGCGCTGCAAGGACCTGCGGACCGATCATCCCGACAGCCCCTGGGCCGCCGCCGTGCAGACGGTCCTGCAGGACGCCCTCGCCCTGCGGACCCGCTGCAACGCTGGCGGCATCGGCGAGCACGGCCTCGCGTCGGCCCGCGGACGGCTCGAAGCCCGGCTCGGCCGGCTGATCGACGCCCCGCCGCCGCTGGCCCCCGCCGAGCGCTTCGCCAGGCACCTGACCCGCGAATTCGAGGCCGTGTTCCTCTTCCTGCGCGACCCGTCCCTCGACGCCACCAACTGGCGGGCCGAACACGCCATCCGACCCGCGGTGGTCACCCGCAAGGTCTGCGGCGGCAACCGCACCCGGCGCGGGGCCGACACCCAGCAGATCCTGGCCAGCGTCGTGCGCACCGCCCGCCAGCGACAGCTCGACCCCCGCGCCCTGTTCACCACGATGCTGCGCGCCCCCGAACCGGTCGTGCCCGAAGCCCTCGCCCTGCCGCCGCCTGCCTGACGGCCGGCGCGGGAACCACGCATCCGCCTTCCGCCCGGGCCCGCGCGGCCTACGACCCCGGACCGATACCCGCGGAAGCCGCGCCCCCGGCAAACCCCGGCCCGCTCGCCGCCATCTCGACGCCGGGCCGGCCGCAGCCGCCGCGCCGACGACAACGCCCGCAAGCAACCCGCCGCCGGGCGGGCCGATGTCCCGCCCCCGGGACCCGGCGGCGCATCGCAATACTTCCCATACGGCAGAACCCGTCCGCCAGAACGACAAAACTGTGTGCACGACGCAGCATCGTCAGGCCGTAACTTCCCCGAACGTCCGTTCTATTTCGCCCCGTGGCCATTGGCCAAATCGGTCCCGAACGCCCGGTAACCCAAGACCCTGGATCATGAGACCGACGAGGAAGGCTGCCTGATCTGCCATCTCTGAGGACCACGCGCAATGCGCTCTGAATGGGAAACCGTTTCCGGACTCGATCTGCAGGACGCTTACGTTCGCCAGATTCCCCTGTCCGACTTCGTTCCCAAAACCGCGGCCATCTACCTCTGGCGGCGCGCACTGCAAGTCCCGCGCGAGGCGCTCGGCAGCAGCGCAGAGTTTCGCGAGTGGCTGGACACCGCCATGCGAACCCCCATCGCCGAAATCCGCGGGCAACGGATTTCCCATTTCGCCGTCATCGACCAACTCACGTTTCGCAGCCCGGGCTTCACGCCAACGAAGCAGCGGCATTTCGAACTGATGACGTCTCGAAAGGCGCGAGAATGGCTGGCAAAGTATGTCCAGAACGTCGGGCAGTTCGCTCCGCCCCTTTACTGCGGAGAGACCGCCAACTTGAAGGAACGCACACGAGAACACCTGTCCGGCGAAACGGGATTCGGCCAGCGGCTCCAACGCGTGGAACCCTGTCTTTCGTGGCCCGATCTCGATCTCGTCTTCTATGATCTCAGCCAACTGCGAGTCCGACCAGAGACACGCGCGCGTGATCTCCGGCGGTTACTTGAACTCATCACGACCGCGTTCTCCGTGGCTGGCTACGTCTCCAGGCGCGGATAATTAGGGAGGATAACGATGCCCCCGAGACGAGTTATCGTGGACACACCCGCCACACCGCACTTCGACTTTCTCTACGGACGATACCATCTGTCGTCGTGGGTCATACCGTATTTTTCAACCACCATGTCTCTCCGCGACGCCGCCACGAGCCTCCGGCTTGCCGCCGAATTTCCGGGCTCGGATGACGTCGAATGGAAACTCGACGAGCTCTATCAACGCGAAGTAGACTGGCCTCGCGTTGAACGGCGGATTGTTCCCTACTTGCGCGCCACCGAGCAACCACAGTTCTTCAATGCCCTCACCATCGCTCTTCTCCCCACGGGCCACAGCTTGGCCGACACTCAACACGCCTTCGCCGCGCAACGGGAGTGGCGACCGCCAGCACTTGCCGAAGCGGACCGGTTCCCGAAGATACTCACCGTCGGTCCCATCAGGTGCGGTTATTGGACGGACTGGAACGACCTGTCAGAGCCCGCCGCCAGGACCGGCCAGATTCGATGGAACCCCGAAGAGGTGTTCGCCGTTGCACTCGATGGACAGCACCGCCTCGCGGCCATCCAGCAGTTCATCAAGAATCCCGGCATATCCGACGAGCGTCTTCGTACCACTTCGCTGCCGATCATCTTCGTAACCCTGGATCCGCGTTTCGGCTACGAATCTCCGGTATCGAGGTCTCTTGTCGACGTACTGCGGGTCATCTTTATTGATCTCAACAAGCACGCGAAGATCCCGACTCGAGCGAGGCAAATCCTTCTCGACGACAAGGACCCGACTTCCGTGTGCGTTCGTGCTCTCGTCGGTGAAACCGTGAGCGGCAGTACAACCGACCTTGACGCTCGGCCGCCGCGCCTTCCGCTCGCCCTCGTCGACTGGCATACCGAGCAAGCAAAGTTCGACGAAGGCCCGTACGTCACAACCATACTCACCCTCGACTCCGCAATTACGTACTTGCTCGGAGTGAAACCCGTGCAGAATTTCATGGACTACAGCGCCATCCGAAGGCAGGTGCAGGCGTTGTTCCAATGGCTATGGGTAGACATGGAGGACGCCCTCCGACGCCTGGACGACTTGGAGGCGGCGGAGCTTCAGCCGTTCAACTATTCCGAAAGCCCCGAGAACAACGAACTCGAGCGGATCGCAACGGCATTCCAACAGATTTGGAACCCTGTCTTCATATCGCTTCTTACAGAGTTTGCGCCGTACCGCGACTTCATTGCTTTTCGCCGGACCGAAGGATCATTCACGCTGAACTTTTCGAATTGGTACCGGCTGTATCACCAGAAAAAGAAGGATCCCTTTGCGGGTCGGGCTACGACGGAATACAAGCGGTTGCTGGGCAACCTGCAAACCGGATCTCCTCCCGTCGGCGAGGGAAAACTTCTCGCGCTGCTCACTGATATTGAGAGCCGTAAAAAGAACTTGGCGTACCACGTGGTGTTTCAACGCGCTTACTTTCACGCATTCCGTGAGTGGATCATGGTCGACGACGTCCACCTCGACGACCTTGAGATCCATGATTCCGAAGACGTCTTTGAATATGAGGAGGAGGACGGTGAATCTGGTGATGAACAACCCGATGCCGCCGGCTTGTCGGACGAAGATCATGAAACGAACGGCGAACCCGCGGAAGGAACGTCGAGCGGTCTTGCGGATCACGTCCGCAAACGCGCACAGGAGTTCGTAAATTGCATGAACATCCTGGTCGACCGAGTGCCTGACATCCTTCAATCCAATTGCCGGTATGAGCACGCCGCCAACGAGGAGCCGCGGTTCTGGCTCGGTACTCTTCTGACCGCGGAGGGCGCAATCGACTTCACCCAAGGTGCTTCCTTGCGAGCCCGAGACGTGGTCTTCTGGGCTGTCGCAATGCAGATGTACGACGACCGGGTGGCTCCGAACGAGAGGTCGGACTTCGACGATTTCTGGACGGGCGTGCTTGAACCGAGTGGTGGGTACATGGGGAGGGTAAGGCGTAGCGTAAGGCGCTACGCGGACAAGGAAGTTTCCGCGGGTGGTCGGATACTCAAGGCCCGCGGCGAAGAGTTCGACCAAGAGCGTAGCCTGGAAGAGGCTAGGGCGCGGATGAAATGGTTGTGGACGGTTCTGGAGTTGTGAGGAACGCGGGTCTCGGACGGAAGTTCAAAGTACGGAGTCACATGGATCCGCGGGGACTTTTGCTCGATCTGGAGGCATACTACCAAGGCCTCGGGACCGAATACCTGAAAGACAGGGATCACGCCCGCGAAGTGGACGTGGGTGACGATGACGAGGGCGACGTTGTTCAAGAACCGCATCTGCGACTTCGAAGCACCGAAACAGTACCAGCGTTGTTCGGGTACCAGAGGGAGTTGGTGGAAGCATTCGAGCAGGCATGCTTTTCACCACGGGAAGAAAACATAGCGCTGCTGGCGTTGCCGACTGGTGCGGGAAAGACGCGCACGGCGGCCGTCGCCTTGTTGAAGATTCTGACAAGTGGCCGGGCGAGCCTTGTGTTGTGGCTGGCTCCGACTCGCGAGCTGCTTGAACAAGCCGCGGCCACGCTGGAAACAGCCTGGCACTCGTACCGAAGTGCGGTGGACCTGGATATCGTTCGAGCGGATCTCCTGGGGCGATTTCCGGTGGACTTGGAACGCGCGGTACTCTTCGCCACGCCCCAGATGATCGCGGCGCGCCTGAAAAAGGGGACGGTTCCGAAAGCTGACATCGTGGTCTTCGACGAAGCACATCACGTCGAGGCGCCGATGTTTCGGCGCGCTCTCGGGCGGGTTCGGCAAGAGCGAAACGCGGCCGTTATCGGTTTGTCGGCCACACCGGGCCGGACCCGGGACGATGAGACCGAGCGATTGGTGGATTTTTTCGACGGCCGACTGTTGACGAGCGAGCAATTGGGGCGAGACCCGATAGCCGTATTGCAGAGGCGTGGAGTACTTGCCCGAATCGTTTTCAAGGACGTCCCGTGGGAGGGTGAAGGCTGCCACCGGACGGCCGGGCGAGCCGTGTCGTCAGCCATATGCTTGTTTCGGGCCGTCGTTCGCTTGGCCTGCGCATTGGCGAGGAAATCACGCGTGCTTGTGTTCGCGGAAAGCGTGGAACACGCGCGGCTGCTGGCAGCGGCCCTGCGTTGCCAGGGAATTCGAGCGGCCGCCGTGTCGTCAAGAGACCAGGACGAAGTTCGGCGAGGCAGGCTTCGAGCATTCGAACGTGGGGAGCTGTCGGTGATCGTGAACAAGCGATTGCTGGCCACGGGCTACGATTGTCCCGCCGTTCGCCACGTAATCCTGGCGACGCGGATAGGATCGCCGATCTTGTTCGAGCAGATTGTCGGCCGGGCATCGCGCGGACCGCTCGTCGGGGGGCACGCGCGGTCGACTGTATGGCAGATCGAGGACCATCTGGCCGTGCATGGATTGCCGCAGTCGTACTATCGCTACAGCGACTATGACTGGAAACACTTGAGCGACAGCCGCGTCAAGACGACGGCGAATCGTCTCAAGACCAAGAAGTCCTTGCTTGAAGCGCGACCCGGCTGAAGAAACGCATCGCTGCCCATGTCGAACACGAATCCGGACGCGCCGGTGCGCATCGAGGTCGCGATGCCGCGCGACCTCTACGATCGGCTGACCGACCACGACGAGGCGCCGCGCAGCCGGTACGACGCGGCGACCGGCCGCGCGGAATACGTGGCCGAGCCCGGTATCGGCCACGAGTGGCGGGCGGCGGGAATCACCGGTCTCTTCGCGCAGATCGCCCTGGCGCTCGAGCAGGCCGGGCGCTCCGTCGAGCTCCTGCCCGCGGGCGCGACCCGCCTCCTGAGCGACGACGGGGCGTTCGAACCGGATTCCTGCCTCTTCGTCGGGGCGGCCGCCGTGCGCGCCGCGGTGCGCCTGGCAGGGTATCTCGATACGCGCAAGGGCCATCCGGCGCCCGATCTGGTCGTCGAGGTCGACCGCAGCGTCGATTCGACCCGCAAGATCGAGCCGTACTTCCGGATGGGCGTGCGCGAGGCGTGGACCTGGAGCCGGGGCGACGGCGCGCGCATCTGGGTGGCCGGGCCGGACGGCGCGGGCGCCTTCCGGGCCTCGGAACGGAGCGTGGTGCTGCCGGGAACCGGCCGCGGCGACCTCGACGGCTTGCTCGGGGCCCGCTCGGCAGCCGAGGCGTCGCGCCGGTCGCGGGCCCTGGCGCGGCAGGTGGCCCGAACCGTCGCGAAGAGCACGTGACGGGAGCGTTCCACCGGCGCCGCTCGACGACCAGATCGGGCGCCGGATGGCCCTTGCGCGTATCGAGATACCCTGCCAGGCACGAGGGGCGACCGACGACCTACCGCGGGTCGTCGTGCGTGTGCATGAACCGCTCGCCGTTGGCGACGGCGATCCGGCCCGCGGCCAGCCGGCGCCGGTTGGTGACGCCCTCCCAGCACGCTTCCTCGTAGAACTCGTAGCCCTCCCCGCCGATGCGGCCCATCGTGAACGCCAGCGTCCAGGGCCGGGTGAACACCGTCGGGTCCTCGATGGTCACCTCGTAGCGGATGGTGTCGGCGTCGAGCATGCGCCAGCGCTCCACCACGTGGAGCCGCTCGCTGTAGAAGCTGCCGTGCGAGTCGAGCCACGGCACGTCGTTGAAGTTGGTCACGTCGACGACCAGGGTGTCGCCCTCCCAGCGGCCGCGCGAATCGCCGTTGTACAGGACGATGTCTTCGCCGACGTGCGGGCTGCCGTCCAGCGGGACGACGCGGTAGGCGTGGGCCCACTCGTACAGGATCACCACGTGGCCGGCGTTCTGCCGGATCTGCAGATCCCCGCGGTAGTTGCTGCGCGGCACCCCGACCAGCAGGCAGCGATCCTCCGGATCGATGTGCGCGAGCTCGGTCGGCGTCTCCATGTCGAACAGGTACTCGACGCGCCTTTCGGCCGCCCACGGCCGGTAGGGAATGCGGCCGTCCGGCGGATCGACGATCATCTGCTCGGGCAGCCCGAGCCGTTCCGGACCGCGGCCCTGCATCCGGGCGTGGACGGCGTCGCAACAACCCTCCTCGACGCTGTGCGAGGCGTTGGCGGGGCCGCCGTCCCAGTACCCCTGCAGATCGGGGCGGCCGTCCGCGGTACGGGGCAGCTCCGGCGCCTGTCCGCCGCCCGCGGCGGCGGCCACCGCCGCCAAGCCCGGTCCGGCCGCCGGCGGCGACGCCGGCGACGCCATCATCACGCCGGCCGCCGCTACGGCCGCGGCCCGGATGCGCCGTCTGCTCATCGGATCCTCCCTCGACGCGGAACGCCGTCCGGTCACTTGTCGGCCGCCAGTTCCTCCTCGGAGTAGGCGTAGCACTCGTACTCCAGGAGCTGGACGCGCGCCTCCTGCCGGCGGTACAGGGGCATGGTCATCGTCCACGGCCGCGTGAACACCTTCGGGTCCTCGATGGTCGCCTCGTAGCGCAGGTGGTCCGGCCCGGTCGGCGTGTAGCGTTCGACCACGCGCAGGGCGTCGCTGTGGAAGTTGCCGGCCCGGTCGAACCACGTCCGGCCGTTGAAGTGGATCACGTCGACGACCAGCGTGTCGCCCTCCCAACGCCCGCGCGAGTCCCCCATCCAGAAGTCGATGTGCCCCTCGGGGTGGGGGCTGCCGTCCATGTAGATCGTGCGGGTGACGTGCAGGTACTCGTACAGGATCAGGATGCGGTCCGAAAACTGGAGAATCTGGAACGGATACGGCATGTAGGTGATCCGCGGCACGCCCGGCATGTAGCACTGCCGCTCGGGATCCGCGGTCAGGCGGTTCTCGTAGTTCTCCCGCTTCCGGGCCGCCGCCCACGGCTGGTACGGGATCTCGTTCCCGTCGACGACCCCCTGGCCAGCGGGTACCCCGGCGCTCGCCCGGTGGTCCTGGACGTCCCACGCGGCAGTGTTGAGCGCCTGCCAGATCCCCTGCAGGTCCGGTTGCCCGTCCGCCGTGCGCGGCGGGACGTACGCTTCCGGGGAACCGGACCGCGGCTGCGCCGCGACCGGCGGCGACACGAACAGGCAGACGAGGGCGGCCGCGAGCGCGGCCCGCATGCGCGTCATGGACACGATGATCATCCTTCCGCGGCGCGGCGAACGGCGGGCGGCGCGGCTACCGCCGTCCGGGCGGCACCGGCGCGCCGGTGCCCGACGAGCCGGCGAAGAAGTTGCGGCCGTCCGGGAACGTCACGGTGATGCCGTTGGCGGTCGGCGAGCCGTCCTTGGCCTCGTACCCCTCGACCACGAACTCGATCCCGGGCGGAAAGTCGCTCCGCCGCAGGCCGCGCCGCAGCAGCGCCGTCGGATTGCCCATCTCGACCGCCCAGTTCGTCACCGTGCCGTCGGGGTTCTCGACGTCCATGTGGATCCACCCGTGGGGATTGACCCATTCCAGCTCGGTCAGCGTCCCCGCGAGCGTGATCGGCTTCTCGATGTCGAACTCCGCCGAAAACGAGTGGTGCGCGGACCCGGCCGCCGCCGCCAGCAGCGCACCGGCGCCCACGAGCGCAATCGCCAGCGTTCTCATCGGCTTGACCTCCTGCCTCGACTCGGGCAATCGCCTGACGTTCGCAGGGTACACCCGCGCCGGGGCCGGCGCAATCCCGAAAGTGCGCGCGGACGTGCTATCGTGCGCGTTCGGGCCGGCAGAGGCGGGGATTCCCGCGGGAGGTTGCAGATGGCGCGCAATCGGATGGCAGGTCTGGCGGCGATCCTGGCGCTCGCGGCGCCGGCCGCGGCCACGGCGCAGGGAGACGTCCCGCCCACGCCGTGGGGCGACCCCGACCTGCAGGGGGTCTGGGACTTTCGCACCATCACGCCGATGGAGCGGCCGGAAGACCGCGCCGGCCAGGAGTTCCTGACCGCGGAAGAGGCCGCCGCCCTGGAGCGGGCGGCGCTCGAGCGGAACGCCGAGCTCGCGGCGCGGCCCGCGCGCCGGACCGCGGCGGACCCGACCGGCAACGTCGACCGGGGAGTCGACGGGGCGCCCGGGTCGTACAACAACTTCTGGTTCGACCGCGGCACCGCGACCGTAGCCACCAACCGCACGTCGCTGGTGACCGACCCGCCCGGCGGGCGGATTCCCCCGTTGACGGAGGAGGCGCAGGCCCGCCGGGACGCCCTGGCCGAGGCGCGGCGGAACACCGGACCGCACCAGCCGACGCCGGGCGGCTGGGTCGAGGACCTCGGCGCCAACGGCCTGCAGGTGCGCTGCATCGTCGGCTTCAACGCCGGGCCGCCGATGACGCCGGGCGGCTACAACAACAACGTGCAGCTCTTCCAGACGCCCGACACGGTCGTCATCTACAACGAGATGAACCACAACCCGCGCGTCGTCCCGCTCGACGGCCGGCCGCCCACCGGCCTGCGGCAGTGGGCGGGCGAGTCGCGCGGGCGCTGGGAGGGGGACGCGCTGGTCGTCGAGACCGTGAACTTCCTGCGCGAGACCAGCTTCCTGCGCGGCGGCGCCACCGCCGCCCTCCGGCTCACCGAGCGCTTCACCCGCGCGTCGTCCGACGTCCTGCTGTACGAGGTGACGGTCGACGACCCCGCCACCTGGACCGCCCCCTGGAAGTACGAGGTCCCGATGCGGCGGAACCCCGAGCCGATCTTCGAGTACGCCTGCCACGAGGGGAACTACTCGATGGCGGTGATCCTGGCCGGCGCCCTCGAGGACGAGAAGGAGCCCTCCGCCCGGTGAACGCCGTCCCGGCCGCGGTCCGCCGCCGCACGGCCGCGGCGCGCAAGGCGCTTCCGCCGGCGCTCGCGTACGCCGCGGCGGCCGGCGTCGCGCTGGCCCTGGCGGGGTCCGGATCGGCCCGGCCCGCCGCGCAGGATCGGACCTCTTCGGCGGCGGCCCGCGCCGCGGCGGAGTGGTCGGCCGCCCGACCCGCCGAGCCGGCGCTCGTCTGCGGCACCCCGGAGCTGGTCGCCCGGGGGGCGCGCCGGGGATTCTCCGCGCCCCGGCACCTGCGAATGGCCGACGGCGACGAGGGCGAGGAGTCGCCGTACGGACAGCCGCTCTGGTTCGATCCGCAACCGCGGCTGATTCGCGCCGACAGCACGGAGGGGCTCGCGTTCAGGGACTTCTTCGTGGTCGGCGACGTCGAGACGCTGGAGTTCGAACGCTGGTCGAGCGCCGTCGGAGAGCCGCTGATCGAGACCTGGACGCGCACCGAAACGAGGACGTTCCGGGGGCGGCTGGTCAGCATCTTCAATCCGGCGTGGAACGAGACGGAGCTGTGGGACGCCATCGGCGAGGACCGGCGCGGGTTCGACAGCCCCTACGTGTACTTCGGCGCCCTCCGGATCCCGAAGCCGCGCGCGGCGGACGAAGCGCCCGCCGGCGACGCCGAATCCGAAGAAGAAGACTTCGACGAGGCGCACATCCGGCTGCCGGCGGCGCCGCTCAACCTCCCGGTGGCGCGCGTCGAGTCGCTGGGCGCCGGCGTCCAGTACGCCAGCCACGTCGTGAACCTCGTCGTCCCGGGCTTCGGCGGCGAACGGGTGGACGGCGACGACTTCGCGCAGGGTCTGGAAGACGTCACGCAGGAGTTCTACCGGCACTTCCCCGACACCTACGACTCGATCGCCGTCGTGACCGCCGACCAGCAACCCAGCTCGGAGTTCACCGCGTATCACTGGAACGCTCGGAATCCGATCCGGGGCCTCGGCCTGGAGGAGTTCCACAATTCCGACTACTTCGGCAGCCGGGGCGCTCTCCGTTCGGTGGAGTTCTATCGGGACGCGTCGTTCACGACCACGTGGACGTCGAACCACGAGATCGGCCACCAGTGGGTCGACTACTGGGACTGGACCGCGATCACCGGCGGGATAGAACGCAAGGGCTGGGCGCCGGCCGGCCATACGCCGCTGCTGTTTCCCGGCGAAGTGCTCCTCGGCGCCGTCCTGCGGCCGATACGGCGCGTCGCGGCGGCGGCCGGCGGCGGCGCGGGAGACGACGGCGGCGCGGAGACGGCCTACGTGATCGAACGGACCCCCGCCCCGTCCCTGTACCACCCGACGACCCTCTACCGAATGGGACTCGTCGGGCCGGAAGAAGTGCCGGAAATGGTCGTCTTCGAAGACCAGGGCCAGTTCGACGAGGAGTCGGCGACGGCGCCGGCCGTCGGCGCCGCCGTCGAAGGAGCAGGACGGCGGGTCCACGTCAACGACGTCATTGCGCAGCACGGGACGCGCAGCGGCCCGGTGGACTCCTCCTGGCGGCGGGTGACGATCGTCGTCTCGCGGAGCGAATTGATCTCCGTCGAGGAGATGAGCTACTGGAACTTCTTCGCGGCGCGTCACGCGGCGCGGTCCGGCGTGACGACGTTCGGCGGGATGCCCTCGTTCTACGAGGCGACCGGCGGCCGCGTGCCGCTCGAGACGGCGGTCGAGTGGCCGAGCGGCTACCGCATCGTCAACAACCCGCCGTTGCAGGTGTCCGACGCGCCGATCGACCCGGGAGAGTTCCGCGGCGTGCGGCTCGACGAACCGATACCGGGGGCGATGACGGCGGGCGAACGGATGACGTTCGCGGGACGCCTCGTGTCCGACGACGCCCCGGACGTCGTCGAGGTCTGCGTGCGGCAGTCGCACATCGGCGGCCCGCCGGACGACGAAGGCAACCCCGTCAGGGTGGTGACCGCGTGCGACCAGCCGGCGGGCAACCGCTTTTCCATCCCGCTGGCGTTCGACCGGACCGGCCGCTATTCGCTCCAGATGCGCATCGCGACCCGGACGGACGACGCGGCGGAACCGAACGAGACGTACTCGAGCTACATGACCGGCATCACGGTGCGGTGAGCCGGGCGGCGGCGCGTTCAGAGGCTCCCGCCCGCCAGCAGCAGCGCCGCGAGGGACCGCCTCCCCAGCACGATCCGCGCCCGCGCGCCCGCGCCGTCGGCGAGCGGCAGGCGCGGCGGATCGCGCAGGACCAGCCGCAGCAGGTGCGCGGGGGCGGGGGGCGCCGCCAGACCCAGGTCGGCGAGCCACGCGGGGGCGGCGGCGGGCCGCGCGGACACCTCCAGCACCCGCGCTTCCAGCGCGTCCGGGCCCGGCGGCCGCGCGGGCCGCGTCACCCGCACCTCCGCCTCCATGCCCCCGGCGAGCCTCCCGGCGTCCGCCGGCGACACGAAGGCCAGCGCCTGCCAGGCACCGTCGGACCGGCCGAGGACCCGGGCGACCGTCTCCCCGGCCCGCACCGGCCGGCCCGGAACCAGACGGTGCGCCACGAGCCGCCCCGCCCGCGGAGCGACGATCGATTCCCCGGCGCGGATCTCGATCGCCGCGAGCTCGTTCCGCGCCGCCGCGAGCAGCGCCTCCTGCAGCGCGGCGGCGCCGGCGCCCCCGGCGCGCCGCACGCCCTCCTCGGCCGCATCCAAGATGCTCCGCGCGATCCGGGCCTCGCGCCGCGCCTCCGCCGGACGGACCCGGGCGATCGCCTGCCCCGCCTCGACGGTGTCCCCGATCTCCGCCAGGATCCCGACGACGTCACCGGAGACGGGGGAGGTGACGGCGGCGCGCTCGCCCGGCCGGACCAGCACCGCCTCGACCGCGAGGCTGCGCTCCACGCTCCCCGACACCGCCCAGACGAGCGACGCGAGCAGCGACAGGCCGACGCCGGCCAGCACCATCCACTCGCGCGGCGCCGTCACCTGCAGGCGATGGTCGAGCGGTTCCGGGCGCGACAGGCGGGCGACAGCCTCCTCGCGGAACGCCTTGCCGTAGTTGAACACGACGTCCGCAGTATACCCGCCTGCCCCGCCGAACCTGCCGTGCGGTCCTGCTCATCCTGACCGGCCGCGGCATCCGCCCCGTACCGGACCTTGCCCCCGCCGAACCTGCCGTGCGGTCTTGCTCCCCCGGACTCGAAGCGGTACCCTCGCCCCACCATGCGGGACGCCTCCGAACCCCTGCCGGGCCCGCTCCGGGACGCCGCGCGCGCCGCCGTGGACCGCGGGATCGGCTTTCTCGACGCCTCGTTGCGTCCCGACGGGGCATGGCCGTCGCGGATGTACCGCAACCTCGCGCTCGAGGGGCCGGCGCACGAGGAGCTGGCGCCCTTCGTGGCCGCGCTCGGCGCGCTCACCCTGGCCGCCTGCCGCGACGGCCGGTCGCGGTCGATCCAAAGCCGGACCGGCGCGTTCATAGTCCGCGCCATGCGCTATCCCGCGCTGTGGCGCTACTGGCCGAGCCTGCCGCAGGACCTCGACAGCCTCAGCGTCTGCTCGCAGGCGGTCGCGTGGCACCCCTGGGTGCTGTTCGGCAGGAACCTCGGGCCGCTGCGGACGGCGCGGGACGACCGGGGAAGGTTCAGAACGTGGCTCTCGCCGCCCGGCGGCGGCGACGGACTGGACGTGGACAGCGTCGTGAACGCCAACGTCGTCGGCTACCTCGCCCTGCAGGGCCGGAACGATCTGGGGGCGGGGGCGGCGGCCTGGCTCGCCGGGCTGGTGCGGGAGGGGAGCGGCGCCGGGACCTCCCACTACTATCCCGACGTCCTGGACCTCTACGACGCCGTCGCCCGCGCCCGCCACCGGGGCGCGCCCGCGTTGCAGGACCTCGGCGCTCCGCTCGCGGACCGGATCCGCGCCCGGCGCGGGCCGGACGGCGGGTACGGCGACACGTTGCGGACCGCGCGCTCCCTCTCCGCCCTGCACCTGCTGGACGCCGCGCCGGAGGGCGAAGCGCTGTGGGCCACGATCGAGCGCATCCTGCGGCGGCAGCGGCCCGACGGAAGCTGGCCGGAGAACCTCTTCTGGCGCGGGCCGGTGCCGCCGCGCCCGCCGTCGGTCGGTTTCGCATCCGAAATGCTCGACACCGCTTCGTGCATCGAGGCCCTGGTCCGCTCGCTCCCCGCCGCGGCGGACCCCGAGGCGCCGGCGCAGCCGCCGGACGAATAGCGCGGCCCGGCATCCGGCCGCGGGCCGCGGACCGCCGACCGGTCGAAGTGACCGGCCGGCGCAGCCGCCTGACGACTCAGGCGCGGCGTGATTCCGCGCCTGACCCCTGCTTCGACGACCGCGGTGCCGCCGGCGCCGGCGCGGCCGCCTGACGATTCCGCGCGGCCCGGGCTGCGCCGGCCGGCGGCCGCGCGGATCGCCGCGCGCGAACCGGCGGCCGGGCAGCCGGCGAGAAACCCGCGTCAGGCGGCGCGCACGTCCGCGGAACGGTCTTCGTGCGCCGCCGCCAGCGGCATGTAGGAGCCGAACAGGACCCCGTTGACGAAGTACGGCATCGAGCCCTCGGTCTCGACGTTGACGTTCGGCTGCGCGAGTCGGACCACGTCGACCGTGCGGACCACCTCGGCCACGTCCCCCGCCAGGGTCAGGACGTCCCCCGGCCGCAGGCTCGCCCCCGGGACCTCGCCCCGTTGCGTGACGACGGGGTGCGAGCCGGTGAAGAAGGGCTCGCGTCCGTTCACCGACACCCAGGGCTTCTCGCGGGCGTCCTGGTAGAGGGAGACGACGGGCGCGGCGCCTGCCGGCGAGAGGAGCTCGTCGCCCAGGCGGATCTCGCCGGCCGGCAGCTCGCGCCCGTCGGCCAGACGAACGAGGGCGTCCGGCCGGAAGCACAGAGGCACCTTCCCTACGAGATTGTTGGGATTCTCGGGCGCTCCACCCCACCGGATGCCGCCGGCGACCTGCTCCAGGTCGGCTTCACTCAGCGCCGCGTCGGCGGGGGGCGGCAGGACCAGGTGGCTGGTGTCCGCCGTGTCCTCGTGCACCTCGAGGGTGAACCCGGCGGGCACGGCCACGCCCGTTTCCGCCTCGACCGCGGCCCTGGGGTCCGCCAGCAGCCGGGCGCGGAACGCTTCGTCCACGGTCGCCTTTTCGATCAGGCGCTCGCGCATCTCGCCGAAGCTCATTCTCTTGTCCATCTTCCCTCTCCTTTCAGGAAGTCGAGACCGCGGCCTCGCACGCGGCAGGCGGCGGTCGAAGTTCCGATCCGTACGGACGCACGCCCATGCCGCAGTAGGCCTTCGCCACCGTCCGGGCGCCCCGTTCGACGACCACCTTGACGTGGTTGATGCCCTGGCGGACGTGGAACATCTCTCCCCCGCCCAGCAGCCGTTCGATGCCCGGCCAGCGCCGCAGCCCGCCGGCCTTCGCGGGCAGGCACCAGCCCTGCTCCTCGAGACGGGCGATCAGGGGGCGCCAACCCGCGCGGTCGGCCGCGAACCACCACGGCGGGCGGTACAGCTCCAGGCCCAGCCGCGGGCCCGGCCCCTGCGCGGTCACGTCCAGGCTCAGGAAAAAGCAGGCGGCGAGGCCGTCCACGGAGGCGAGCACGTCGGCCGCCGCGGTCGGCGGGCCGGGCCACCGCAGCCGCTCCAGCACGGCGGGCGCCTCTTCCTTCGCGACGTCCGCGACGACCAGCCGGACCGCCCGCGGGGAGCGCGCCGGGAGCACTCCGGCCTGGAACACGCAGGCCGTTTCCGGAAGGGCCGCGAAGACGCGTTCGACCTCCCGGAGCAGATCGCCGTGGCCACTCCAGCCGGCGACGGCCGCGAGCGCCGCGAGCAGGCCCCCGGTGTCCCGGTGCTCGAGGACTCCGTCCCGCGATCCGGGGGCGGAAGGCCGCGGCGAGAAGAAGATGCCGGGGGCGGACGCCGGGGCGTGCGGCGCGGGCCCGGCCAAGTCGTATTCCAGCATCACCGCGGCCACGGAACGGGCAAGCCAGGACTCCGGATTTTCGGCCTGTTCCAGGAACCCCGCCCCGAGCGCGGCGGCCGCCGACCCCGGCCCGGCTTGCGCGCCCTCGCGGACGTAGTGCCGCGCCAGAGCGGACCCCGGCGGCGCGGCCACGACGAGGTCGGCGTCCGCGCCGGCCTCTCCGAGATGGAACTCGAAGCCGAAGTGGCTGTCGATCACGGAACGGGGCAACGTCCCCGCCTTCTCCAGGAGACGTTCCCAGCCGGCGGGACCGACCAGCGCGGCCGGGAACAGGGAGCGGCATCCGGCCAGGATCGAGGCGAAGCCGCCTGTCATGTCCACTTGATCTTCCCGTAACGGCATTGTAAAGGGAGCCCGTCCCGGCGGGACGTCGGCCGGAGTCCCCCGGCGTCCGGCGCCGAGGACCGCCGGAAGGGTCGTTTTCCAATGGAAAACGGACTCGAACGGGACCGGGACGGCGGATTCCCGGAACCGGATCGCGGCCCTCGTCCCCCGCCGCCCCGAACCCTGTACGATCCTTGCACCGGGAGCGGCGAAGGCGGCAGGCCGCCCCCTGCCCGGACGAATCGCGGATCCGTAGCGTCGGTCAGACGATCCTTTCACCGGGAGCGACGACGGCGGTGCCCCCCTGCCCGGACGAACCGCGGGTCCGCGGCGACGGTCAGACGCCGCGCTGCAGGTACGGCAGGAACGCGGTCGCCAGCCCCAGGATGGCGAAGAAGCCGAAGACGTCGGTCATGGTGGTGATGAACACCGCCGACGCCAGGGCGGGATCGATCTTCAGCGCGCGCAGGGCGATTGGAATCAACGTCGCGGCGACGGCCGCGACGAGCAGGTTGATCACCATCGCCAGGGCCAGGATGGCGCCGAGGTAGGGATTGCCGAACACCCCCCACGCCACGCCGGCCCCGGCCCCGCCGAGGACGACGCCGTTGGCGATGCCGACCACCGTTTCCTTGCCGAGCACCCGCCACGAATTGCTCCAGGTCAGCTCGCCGATGGCGATGCCGCGCACGATCACCGTCAGCGTCTGGGTCGCCGCGTTGCCGCCCATGCTCGCCACCACCGTCATGAGCGCGGCCAGCGCGACGACCTCCGCCACCGTCGCCTGGAACTCGCGCACGACGAGCGCGGCCACGGTGGCCGTGACCAGGTTCACGCCGAGCCACGGCAGCCGCTTGCGCCACGCCTCCCACGGCGGCGTGAAGACGTGCTCGTCGGCCGGGACGCCGGCCAGGCGCAGGATGTCCTCGGTCGCCTCGTCCTTGATGACGTCGATGACGTCGTCCACCGTGATGATGCCGGCCAGCCTGTTCTCGTCGTCGACGACCGGGATCGCCAGCAGGTTGTAGTCGGCCACTTCCCGGGCGACCTCCTCCTGGTCGGTGTCGACGCGGGCCTTGACGAGCTCCGGCGTCATGATCCGCTTGAGCGGCGTCTCCGGCGAGACCAGCAGCAGCCGCCGCAACGACACCACGCCCACCAGGTGGCGCCGCGCGTCGACGACATAGAGATAGAAGACCATCTCCACTTCGCGCGACCGCTGCAGCGCCTCGATCGCCTCGCCCGCCGTCAGATCCTCGGCGAGGGCGAAGACCTCCGGGTTCATGATGCGGCCCGCGGTCTGATCTCCGTACCCGAGCAGGTGCTGCACGCCGCCCGAGTCCTTCCGGCGCATCCGCGCCAGGACCTCGGCCGACAGCTCGTCCGGCAGCCGGTCGATCAGCGCCGCGGCGTCGTCGGTCGGCAACGCCAGAAACAGCTTCGCCAGCTCGTCCGGCGGACGATCCGCCAGGAGCGCGTCGCCCACCTCGGCGTCCAGCTCGGCGAGCGCCGCCATCGCGAGCCGGCTGTTCTGCGCGCTTAGCGTGTCGAACGTGGAGCGCCGCCCGGCGTCCGGCAGCCCGCCGAGGACCTCGGCGAGATCGGCCGGATGCTGCTTCTGAAGAAGGTTGAGGAGGTTAGCGGTCGCACCAATCCGCTGCAGTCGCCTGACGGAATCGAGCACTACGTCGATGCGGCGGAGAGGCGGCATGGTTCCGGTCCGCGAGGCCGCTCGGCCTCGCGCGAGACTGTCCGGCGATGGATCGTCGTCCCACTGGTCCAGACACTGAACTTTTTCATTGTACCACGGCCGGGCGCCGCGGCCGGCTGCAACCCCGGCCGGGGGATGCGGGGAATCCGCCCCCTGTCCTGCCCGTCCTCTGCCGCCGCGCTCCCTTTCGGTAGAATGGCACGGTGCCGCGGCAACCGCCGAACGAGGACGTCCACGTCGCATTCGAGGGCGTCGGCAAGAGTTTCGACGGCCGGACCCTGGTGGTGCGCGACCTCGACCTGCGCATCCGCCGGGGCGAGTTCCTGACCCTGCTCGGGCCGTCCGGATCCGGCAAGACCACCTGCCTGATGATGCTCGCCGGCTTCGAGACGCCGACGGCGGGCGCCATCCGCATCGACGGCCGTTCCGTGGAGCGCCTGCCGCCGCGCCGGCGCGGCATCGGCATGGTGTTCCAGAACTACGCGCTCTTCCCGCACATGACGGTGGGCGACAACCTCGCGTTCCCGCTCGACGTGCGCGGCGTCGATCCGGCGCGCCGCCGCGACCGGGTGCGGCGCGCCCTGCGCATCGTCCGCCTCGACGGCCTGGAGGACCGGCGGCCGGGGCAGCTCTCCGGCGGCCAGCAGCAGCGGGTGGCGATCGCCCGCGCGCTGGTGTTCGAACCGGACCTGGTGCTGATGGACGAGCCGCTCGGCGCACTCGACCGGCGCCTGCGCGAGGAACTGCAGTACGAGATCCGGCGCATCCACCGCGAGCTCGGGGTGACCGTGCTGTACGTCACCCACGACCAGCAGGAAGCGATGGTCATGGCGGATCGCGTCGCGGTCTTCCGCGCCGGCCGGATCGAGCAGGTCGCGGCGCCGGTCGCCCTCTACGAGGAGCCGACCCGCTCGTTCGTGGCCCGCTTCATCGGCGAGAACAACCGGCTGCGGGGCCGGGTGCGGAACGTCCGGGAGGAAATCTGCGCCGTCGACGTCGACGGGCGGACGGTGGAGGCGCTACGCGTCGCGGCGTGCGGGCCGGGCGACGCCGTCACGCTGTCGATCCGGCCGGAGCGCGTCGCCGTCGCGCCGGAGCCGGGGCTGTACACCAACGAGTTCGACGCCGGCATCGAGGACATCACCTTCCTGGGCGACCACCTCCGGCTGCGCGTCGCGGTGTGCGGCCGGTCGGACTTCGTGGTCAAGATCCCCAACATGGTGGGCCACGGGGCGGTGATCAAGGGCGACCGGATCCGCATCGGCTGGACGCCGACCGACTGCCGCGTGCTCGACGCCGACGACGAGGAGGCCGCGCCGTGAGCCGGGCCGCGCGAAATCAGCGGACCACGGCGATTTCGACGCCGAGGTCCAGTTGCGCCCAGGCCCGGTCGCCGGCCGGCTGCATCGGCTGGTCGCCGGCCGGCTGCATCGGCTGGTCGCCGGCCGACTGCCGCGTGCCGGACGCCGACGGCGGGGAGGCCGCGCCGTGACCCCGGCGGCCGGCGGTCGCGCGGCGGCGGCTCGTTCCGCCGCGTGCCTGGCGACGCTGTCGGCGGCGGTCCTGCTGGCGTCCGACTGCGCCCCGGGCGGCGCGTCGCTGACCGTCATCTCCTGGGGCGGCTCGTACGGCCAGGCGGTCACGAAGGCATACCTCGAACCCTTCGCCGCCGCCACCGGCATCGAGGTGCGGCTCGACGACTACAGCGGCGGTCTGGCCCAGGTCCGCGCGCAGGTCGAGACCGGCAACGTCCACTGGGACGTCGTCGACTTCGAGATGGCCGACGCGGTCGCGGGCTGCGACGAGGGGATCCTGGAGCCGATCGACGCCTCCCTGCTCGCGCCGGCGCCGGACGGCACGCCGGCGGCGGAGGACTTCCTGCCCGACACGCTGCTGGAATGCGGCGTCGGCATGCTCTTCTATTCCACCGTCTACGCCTACAACGCGGAGCTCCTGGAGGGCGAAGCCCCGACGACCATCGACGACTTCTTCGACCTCGAGCGCTTCCCGGGCCGGCGCGGCATGCGCCGGGTGCCGTTCGTGAACCTGGAGTTCGCGCTGCTCGCCGACGGCGTGCCGGTCGACCGGGTCTACGCCGAGCTCGACACGCCGGCGGGACTCGACCGGGCCTTCCGCAAGCTGGACGCCATCAAGGACCAGGTCGTCTGGTGGGAGACGGGAGCGCAGCCGCCGCAGATGCTCGCCGACGGCGAGGTGGCGATGAGCACCGCCTTCAACGGGCGGATCTTCAACGCGCAGGCGCTCGAGGGCCAGCCGTTCGTGATCGTCTGGGACGGCCAGGTGCTCGACGTCGGTCCGATCGGCGTCGTCGCCGGGACGCCGGATCTCGAGGCGGCGCTGCAACTGGTGGAGTTCGCCTCGCGGTCCGGCTCGATGGCCGCCGTCGGCCGCTACATCGCCTACAGCCCGGTGCGCCGCTCCGGCCTGCCGCTCATCACGACCCACGCCGAGACCGGCATCGACATGAATCCGCACATGCCGACCTGGCCCGGGCACGGGGGCCGCACCCTGCAGAACGACTGGGCCTGGTGGAGCGACCACATGGACGAGCTGAACGAGCGCTTCAGCGCATGGCTGGCCCGCTGACCCGGCCGCGGGCGCGGGCCGCCGGGCTGGCTGCGCCGCTGGTCGCCTTCATCGGCGTGACGTTCGTCGCGCCGCTGGCGACGATGCTGCTGCGCAGCGTCCACGACCCGGTGGTGGCCGACGCGCTGCCGGACACGCTGGCGGCGCTGCGCGCGTGGGACGGCGAGTCCGACCCCGGCGAGGCGGCCTACGCCGCGGCCGCGCGCGAACTGCGGCGGGCGCGGGAGGAGCGGACGATCGGCCGCGTCGCCAGCCGCGTCAACCGGATTCGGGGGGGGCTGCGGAGCGTCCTCGTCCGGAGCGGGCGGCGGCTGGCGGAGGTCGAGGCCGGTCCGTGGCGGGAGGCGCTGATCGCCATCGACGCCGACTGGGGCGACCCGCGGACCTGGCACGCCATCCGCACCGCCGGCGACCGCTTCACGGCGCGGCACTACCTGAACGCGGTCGACCTGCGCCGCCTGCCGGACGGCTCGGTTGCCCGCCAGCCGCCGGACCGGCGCATCTACGTGCCGCTGTTCGGCCGCACGTTCGCGGTCAGCCTCGGCATCACCGCGCTGTGCCTGCTGCTGGGCTACCCGGTCGCGTACCTGCTCGCGCACGCGCCGCCGCGCCGGGCGGGCCTGCTGCTGGCCCTGGTGCTGGTGCCGTTCTGGACGTCGCTGCTGGTGCGGACCACCTCCTGGATCGTGCTGCTCCAGAACCAGGGGGTGGTCAACGACCTGCTGATCGCGGCCGGGCTGATCGACGCCGGCGGCCGGCTGGCGATGATCTACAACATGACCGGCACGACGGTGGCGATGACCCACGTGCTGCTGCCGTTCATGATCCTGCCGCTCTACTCGGTGATGCGCGGCATTCCGCCGCAGCAGATGAGCGCCGCCGCGTCGCTGGGCGCGAGCTTCCCGCTGGCGTTCCGGCGTGTCTACTGGCCGCAGACGCTCGCCGGGGTCGGCGCCGGCTCGCTGCTGGTGTTCATCCTGGCGATCGGCTACTACATCACCCCCGCGCTGGTCGGCGGCCAGAGCGGGCAGCTCATCTCGAACTTCATCGCCTACCACATGCAGACCTCGCTGAACTGGGGGCTGGCGGGCGCGCTGGGCGGCATCCTGCTGGCGTGCGTGCTCGGGCTCTATCTGCTCTACGACCGCGTGGTGGGCGTCGAGCGCATGAGGCTGGGATGAGCGCCGCGGATGCGGCGGCGCGGCTCGGCGTCGGGCGGATCGCCCACCGGGTCGCCTGCGGGCTGATCTTCGCGTTTCTCCTCGCGCCGCTCCTGGTGATCGTCCCGCTCAGCTTCAACGCCGAGCCGTACTTCACCTTCACCGAGGGGATGCTGCGCCTCGATCCGGAAGCTTGGTCGCTGCGCTGGTACCGGCAGGTGGCCGGCGACGGGGCGTGGGCGCGCGCGCTCGCGAACAGCCTGTTCATCGGCGCCGCCGCCACCCTGCTGGCGACGGCGCTCGGCACCCTCGCCGCGCTGGGGCTGTCGAGTCCCGCCATGCCGGCGCGCCGGCTCGCGATGGGGCTGCTGATTTCCCCGATGGTGACGCCGCTCGTCATCGCCGCCGCCGGGATGTTCTTCTTCTACTCGACCCTGGGGCTGTCCCAGACGCACCTCGGGCTGATCCTGGCCCACGCCGCGCTCGGCACGCCGTTCGTCGTGATCACGGTGACCGCCACGCTGTCCGCCTTCGACGCCAACCTGACACGGGCCGCGGCCAGTCTCGGCGCGGGGCCGCTGACCACCTTCCGCCGCGTGCAGCTTCCGCTGATCGCCCCCGGCGTCCTCTCCGGCGCCCTCTTCGCCTTCGCGACCTCCTTCGACGAGGTGGTGGTGGTGCTGTTCATGGCCGGGGAGAACCAGCGTACCGTCCCGCGCCAGATGTGGGCCGGCATCCGCGAGCAGATCAGCCCGGCCATCCTGGCCGTGGCGACGTTCCTGATCGTGTTCGGGGTGCTGCTGCTGTGCGCCGTGGAGTGGCTCCGCCGGCGGACGGGCGGAACCCGGTAGCGCGGCCGCGGCGCCGGGCTTCTACTACCGCCGCGCGTCGCCCGGCCGGCCGGCGCATGCGCAGGATCAGCGCCGGGGTCGAACCCCGGCGCGCTCAGCGTTCGAGGCCCAGCTCCCGCAGCATGCGCTCGCTCTCCCGCCAGCCGGGCCGCACCCGCACGTGCAGGTCCAGGTACACGCGCGTCCCGAACCGGCGCTCCAGCTCCAGCCGCGCCTCGACGCCGATGCGCTTGATACGCGCCCCGCCGCGGCCGAGCACGATCGGCTTGTGGGTGCCGCGGTCGACGACGATCGAGCAGTAGAGGCGCATGACGCCCCGCGAGTCGGCCTCCTCGAAGCGGTCGACCACGACCGCGCTGGCGAACGGCAGTTCGGCCCGCGTCTCGCGGAGCAGCTTCTCGCGCACCGTCTCCGCCACCACGACGCGCTCCGGCTGATCGGTCAGGTAGTCGTCCGGGAACAGCGGCTCCCCCTCCGGCAGGCGGTCCCGGATCTCTCCTTCCAGCTCCGGCACGCCGTCGCCGGTCCGGGCCGAGATCGGGACGAGGCCGGCGAAGTCCCGCTGCCGCCGGTACCAGTCGATGAGCGGGAGCAGCCGGCGCTTCGCGATCAGGTCGATCTTGTTGAGGGCCAGAACGGCCGGCGCCGTCGCGCGATCGAGCAGCTCCAGGACGAAGCGGTCGCCGCGGCCGGTCCGGATGCTCGCGTCCAGCACGACGACCAGCACGTCCACCTGCGTGATCGTCTCGACCGCGTGGTCCACCATCCTGACGTTCATCCGGTGCAGCGGACGGTGGATGCCGGGCGTGTCGACGAACACGATCTGGCCGGGACGCTCCGCGGAGCCGTGCTTCACGCCGAGAATGCGGGTGCGGGTGGTCTGCGGCTTGTCGGAGACGATCGCCACCTTCGTCCCCAGGATCCGGTTGAGCAGGGTGGACTTGCCGGCGTTGGGCCGGCCGATGAGCGAGGCGTAGCCCGCCTTCACGCCGGGGTCTCCAGCGCGGCGGCGGACCGGCGCCGGAGCCGGACGCGATGCAGCCGGCGGCGCTCGGCCTCGAGGACGTCGACGCGCAGGTCGTCCACCTCGAACGATTCGCCGGCCTGGGGCACCCGCCCGAGGCGGGCCAGCAGATAGCCGGCCACCGTCTCGAAACCCTGCGGCTCGATGGCCACGTCGAGACGCTTGCTCAGGTCGCCGACGCTGACCCGGCCCGCGAAGACGAAGTTTCCGGCTCCCTCGTCCACGATCGGATCCGCCTCCACGTCGTACTCGTCCCGGATCTCGCCGACGATCTCCTCGATCACGTCCTCGATCGTGACGAGGCCGGCGGTCCCGCCGTACTCGTCGTGCACGATGGCGCTCTGGACCTGCTCCCGCTGCAGCTCCTTCAGCAGATCGGCGACCCGCCTGGTCTCCGGAACGGTGTGCGCGGGCCGCAGCAGGCGGGCGACCACCCGCTCGCCGCCCGGCGTGTCCGACAGGGAGACCAGATCCTTGACGAACACGAACCCGAGCACCGTGTCGAGGCTGTGCTCGAACACCGGCAACCGGGAGTACTGCTCCTCGGCGAACACCGCGCGCAGCTCGTCGAGCGTCGCATCGGCCTTGACGGCCACGACGTCCGGCCGCGGGGTCATCACCTCGCGCACCAGCGTCTCGCCGAACTCGAAGACCGACTGCAGAAGCTGCCGTTCCTCCTGCTCCTCCTGCGCGGCCCGGCCGTCGGCGCCGTCGCGGTCTTCCGCTCCCGCCACCGCCGCGCCGTTCGCCGCGCCGGAACCGTTCGCCCGGCGGCCCGCCTGGCTGGCCCGCCGCAGCAGCCGGATCAGCGGCCGGGTCAGCGGCTGCAGCACGGCCACCGGCACCCGCAGCGACGGCAGCAACACCTCCAGGACCCGCTCCGGGTCGCGCCGCACGATGATCACCGGCAGCAGGTGTCCGCACACGAGCACGAACGTCACGAGCCCGGCCGCCGTCAGCGCCACCGTCGCCGCGTCGCGCGCGCCCGCGCCGGCCAGCGCCAGCACCGCCACCGTGACGACGAGCACGCTCTGCAGCACGCGCACCGGCACGAACAGGCGCAGGGGATCGTCCAGATACCCCAGCCGGTCGAGACGGCCGCGCCGCTCCGCGCCCAGCCGCAACGACAGGCGCATCAACGTCGTGAAGGCGGCTTCGATCGCGCCGACGTAGATCGTCGCGCACGCGAGCAGGAACAACGCCAGCGGGATCACGCGAGCCCTCCCCGGCGGCGGAGGCGCCGCTCCAGGCGTTCCATCTGGCCCGTGTCGCGCTCGTGGTCGTACCCGAGCAGGTGCAGCAGGCCGTGCAGGGCCAGGCGGCGCAGCTCGGCGCCGAGCGGATGACCGGCCGCCCGCGCCTGCCGCCGGGCCACGCCGGTCGCGATGACGACGTCGCCGAGGTGCCGCTCGAGGCCCGCGGCCGGAGCCGGGAACCCCGCCGCCGGCGGCCCGTCCCCGTTCGGCGCCGCGGGTCCCGCCTCCCCGGGTGACGTGCGAGGCCGCGGCCGGGCGCATGGCGGCCCGTCCCCGTTCGGCGCCGCGTATCCCGCCGGTTCGCTCCCGCCGGCGGTCGCCCCGGCCGCCGGCGGCGGCGCGATCCCCGCGTCAGGCGCCACCCCGGCCGCGGCCGGAAAGGAGAGGACGTCGGTCGCGCGGTCGACGCCCCGGAACTCCCGGTTGAGAGCGCGCATCTTCCGGTCGCAGACGAGCGCGATCACGACCTCGCCGCGCGCCGGCCGCGGCGCCACTTCGGCCAGCCACCGCCGCAGGCGGTCGGCGCGCCGGACGCGCCCGCGCCCGTCCGTCACGACCACGCGCAGACGGCGGCGCGGAGGCCGGTCGGGGTCGGGATCGGAGTCGGGATCGTCGAAGCTCATGGAGATTCGGGGGCATCGCCGGCCGGCGCCGGGACGCACCGTTCGTAGGCCTTGACGATGCGCCGCACCAGCGGATGGCGCACCACGTCGCGGTCCGTGAGGCGGACGATCGACACGCCCTCGACGCCGCGCAGCACGCGGAGCGCCTGCACGACGCCGGAAGTCTGTCCCGCCGGCAGGTCGATCTGCGTGACGTCGCCGGTGACCACCACCTTGGAGCCGAAGCCGAGGCGGGTCAGGAACATCTTCATCTGCTCGGCGGTGGTGTTCTGCGCCTCGTCGAGAATCACGAACGCGTCGTTCAGGGTCCGCCCCCGCATGAAGGCGATCGGCGCGATCTCGATGACGCCGCGGTCGAGCAGGCGCCCCACCTTGTCGGCGTGGAGCATGTCGTACAGCGCATCGTACAGCGGCCGCAGGTACGGATTCACCTTCTCCTGCACGTCGCCCGGCAGGAAGCCGAGCTTCTCGCCCGCCTCGACGGCCGGCCGGGCCAGGATGATGCGGCTGACCCGCTTCGCGGTCAGCGCGGCCACCGCCTGCGCCATCGCCAGCCAGGTCTTGCCGGTGCCGGCGGGACCGATGCCGAACACCACGTCGTGGCGCTCGATGGCGTCGAGATAGCTCTTCTGGCCGATCGTCTTCGGCACCACCTGCCGCGCGCCCGACGCCCGCAACGGAGCCCGCAGGAAGAAGTCCCGCAGGTCGATCTCCGCGTCCTCGCTCACCATCTCGGACGCCCGCCGCACGTCCTCGCGCGAGAAGCGGTAGCCCTCGCGCAGCAGCCCCGTCAACTGATCGATGATCCGCTCGGTCTTCGCCAGGCCGGTGGCGTCGCCGGTGATCAGCAGCTCGTTGCCCCCGGTCCGGATCCGCACGTCGAACTGCTGCTCGAGCTGCTTCAGGTTCTCGTCGCGCGAGCCGAACAGGGTCTCGATCCCTTCGGCTGGGACGGGAATCTTCACGAGGGAGGGCGTAACGATCGGAGTTCCCCTGGCTAGCAGCCCGCAGCGGAACCCCGCGTGACACCGCGACCGGCGAGAAGGCTGTGCGGCAAGGCTGCCCAATCGATACCACGCGCCGCGGCCGGCGGTCAAGATCGGGCAATCGCGCGCGATCCGCGGCCGCCGGCGGGAGGCGCCCCCGGAGAGAGTCCGTTCCGGCGGCGGGAGCCCGAGGACACGCGGATAGCGGCCGGCCGGGTCGCCGTCCCGCGCGGGAGTAGAGTCCGTTCCGGCGGCGGGAGCCCGAGGACACGGGCGGAAACCCGCACCCTTGACTTCGCACCGGGGCGGATGTAGCGTCGCTCCGATGGTGGGCGGCCGCGCGTAGCGGTCTCCATCATGAGCAGCGCGAGCAGCGTCCCGTAAGCGTCGGTCGTCGTCGAGCCCGTAACCGGAAAGCGAGTTGCCGGGCAGATGCATGACGTCGTCGTCGCCAGGCTCCGTGCGCTGCCGCCCCGCTCTCGACCGGGTGCTTCCCACGCCCCGGCAACTCCCGGCATCGTTCGCATCCGGCCGCCTGCGCGTGGCGGCCCGGACGTCCCGCCGATCCCGACCGTGACGGCAAGGAGGCGATCTGATGACTCGGAACAGCCCTTCGGACGTGTCCCGGACACCCCCCGCGTTCCCGCTCGCCTGCCGCTCCGGAGCCGGCGGGTCGAGAAGGTCCTGTGGCGCTCCGCACCCGTTCCGGCGCATCGCGCCGGTGTTCCTGACCGCGGTGCTGGCCGTGCCCGCCGCCGCCGCGGCACAGCAGACCTCCGGCATCGCCGGCTCGGTGGCCGACGACACGGGCGGCGTGCTGCCCGGCGTGACCGTCGCGGCAACCAGCCCGGCTCTGATCGAGGGGTCGCGCATCGCCTTCACGGACGGCCAGGGAAACTACAACGTGGTCAACCTGGTGCCCGGAACCTATTCGGTCACCTTCACGCTGCCGGGGTTCGCGACGATCATCCGGGAAGGCATCGTGCTGACGGCAGGGTTCACGGCCAACATCGACGCGGAAATGGCGGTGAGCGGGATTGAAGAAACGATCACCGTCACCGGGGCGAGCCCGCTGGTCGACGTGCAGAACACCGTCGCGCAGCAATCGCTGACGACCGAGCAGCTCGAGACGCTGCCGACCGGGCTGAAAGCCGTGGCGTCGTCACTCATCGCGCTCGTCCCCGGGGTGACCGGCACCGCCGACGTCGGCGGGACGTCGGGTCTCTACCGGGCCAACGGCCAGAGTGGCGCGTTGTTCTTCCACGGCAAGAGCGACGCCGAAATGCTGTTCGACGGGATGGGCATCGCCGACCCGAACGGGGTGTCGATCATCTACATGGTGAACACGGCGTTCTCGTCGGAAACGGTCCTCGAGACCGGCGGCGGCAACGCCGAGAGCAAGGCGACGATGGTCATGAACCTGATTCCCCAGGAGGGCGGGAACCGGTTCTCGGGCCTGTTGGACGCGCGCTACTCCAACGACGGCCTGCAGGCCGACAACCTGGATCAGGGGCTGATCGACCAGGGTGTGACCTTCACGAACGAGATGCTGCAGTTCTACAACGTCGACGCGACCCTCGGCGGCCCGATCGCGCAGGACAAGGTGTGGTTCTACGCGGCGGCTCGCGCGGCCCGCAACAAGAACACGGTTCCCGGCGTGTTCTTCAACCAAGCCATCGGGAGCCCGAGCCTCGAGTACGTCCCCGACGAGACCCGGCGGGCGTACCGCACGGAATGGATGCGGAGCATCGGCGGACGGATCACGTGGCAGGCGTCGGAGAGAAACAAGATCGGCGTCTTCGCCGACTTCCAGTCGTTCTTCAACCGGGGGCGGGGCGAATTCTACTCGCCGGAGGCCTTCCAGCACCAGTACAACCTGTCGCCCGAGCAGTTGTATCAGGCCACGTGGACGTCGCCGGTGTCGAGCCGGCTCCTGCTCGAGGCCGGCTTCTCGAACATGCGCGGCCGGTGGCCCTATCCATCGCCGGGCGACGGCGAGTTCGCGTCGGCACCGGGCGCGATCCACACGCGGGAGCTGACCACCGGTTTCCAGTGGAACGCGCGGAGTTACTACTCCGATCGCATCAAGAAGCACCGCTACTCCGAACGGGCCTCGCTGTCCTACGTCACCGGGTCGCATGCCTTCAAGGCCGGGTTCCAACTGGAGCACGGCATCTCCGAATTCCAGTACGACGTGCATGGCGACGTGTGGTATTACCTCCGCAACGGCATTCCGAGCCGGATCGCCCAGCACGCCACGTATGCCGACGACCCCAAGAAGGAGCACATGACCCCCTTGGGGATCTTCGTCCAGGATCAGTGGACGTTGCCCCGCATGACGCTCAACCTCGGCGTGCGGTTCGACGCCTTCAACGGCCGGGTGCCGGCCCAGAGTTTCCGCGCCACCCCGTTCATCCCGGCGCGCGAGTTCGCGGAGATCGCGGACGCCGTCCGGTTCACGGACGTCAATCCGCGGCTGGGCGCCGCCTACGACCTGTTCGGCACGGGCCGGACCGCGCTCAAGTTCGCTCTCGGGCGCTACGTGGAGACGAGGTTGAGCGGCCTCGTTTCGAACATCAACCCCTTCACGACCTCGGTGAACTCGGTCCAGCGCACATGGAACGACGACAACCTCGACTTCGTGCCGGGCTGCGACCTTGCAAACTTCAGCGAGAACGGCGAATGCGGACCGATCAGCGACCTCAACTTCGGTCAGAACAGACCGGGCGCGACCACCTACGACGACTCGATCACGCACGGCTTCGGCAACCGGAACTACACCTGGGACCTGTCGGCGGAGGTGGCGCACGAGCTGGCCCCCGGGATCTCGCTGACCGCCGGCTACTATCGCAACTGGGCCGGCAACTGGCGGGCCCGGGACAACGTTCTCGTGGGCCCGGACGATTTCGACCCGTATTGCGTCACGGCGCCGATGCATCCGCGCCTGCCGGGCGGCGGGGGCTACGAAGTCTGCGGTCTCCATGACGTGAAGCCCGAGAAGTTCGGGCTGGCCCGGACGGTGGCGAAGGACGCGGAACAGTTCATCGCGGGAGCCGGCGGGGTCACCTGCGGCGAGCAGCGCACTTCGTCGGGACGAGCCCCGTTCGCCGGCACCAACTGCGGCACGTCGGACTTCGTCGGCTTCAACGTCGACACGCGGTTCCTCAACGGCGCGCAGCTCGGCGGCGGCTTCGACACCGGGCGGACGGTGATCAACACCTGTTTCGTGATCGATTCGCCGCAGGCCCTGCTGAACTGCGACACCAGAATCCCGTTCAGCGCGCACCACAACTTCAAGATGTTCGGCAGCTACCCGTTGCCTTGGGACATCTCGGTCAGCGGTTCGTTCCGGAGCGTGGCCGGGAGGCCGATCGACGCGGACTGGCGGGCGCCCAACGACCTGATCGCGCCGTCGCTGGGGCGGAACCTGTCGGCGTGCGGCACCCGGACCGTGTGCACCTCCACGGCGCCGGTGCCGCTGATAGCGCCCTATACGCAGTTCCTGGACCGGCGCAACGTGCTCGACCTGCGGTTCTCGAAGGCGGTGAACGTCAACGGGGTCCGGGTGACCTGGAACCTGGACATGTACAACGTGTTCAACGGCAACCAGATCCTGGGGGTCAACGAGCGGTTCGGCCCCCGGTGGCTCGTGCCGGCGGCGCTGCAGAACAACGAGGTCGATTCGATTCTCGCGGGCCGGCTGATTCACGTCGGCGGCTCGCTGGAGTTCTAGCGGCCCGTGGCGAAGATCCCGCTGCATTCGACCGGCGCGTGGAGCGCTTCGTCGGATACGACCCGGCAGTCGATGACCCTGCGACGTGGACGGGGATCCTCGACCGCGGCGCTCCCTTGCGCGAGAGTCGGGGCCGTCGCCGCATGCATGGCGCTGACGCTGCTTCCGGGCTGCGGCGCCGACGCGACGGACACCGGCGCGGGCGGCGAATCCGCGGGGGGCGGGCTGCGAGCCGCGCCGAGCGAGGCCGGAGGTCCCGGACACGGGCCCGAGTGGTTCACCGACGGCGCCGCGGACGCCGGCCTCGACTTCGTGCACTTCAACGGCATGTCGGGGGAGTTCTACTTTCCCGAAATCATGCCGCCCGGCGTCGGGTTGCTGGACGTCGACGACGACGGCGACCTGGACGTCTACCTCGTGCAGGGACAGTTGCTCGGGACGGGGACGATGAGCCAGGCCCTGTTCCCGCCGCCGGGGCCGTTGCCGCCCGCCGGCCGGCTGTACCGCAACGATCTGACGGCGCAGGCGGACGGAACGCGCACGTTGCGGTTCACCGACGTGACGGACGAAAGCGGGATCGACGCGCGCGAGTACGGGATGGGAGTGGCCGCGGGCGACGTCGACAACGACGGCCGGGTCGACCTCTACCTCACGAATCTCGGCCCGAACCAGTTGTTTCGCAACAACGGCGACGGAACGTTCAGCGACCTGTCGCGGCAGAGTGGCGTCGACGACCCCGGTTGGAGCGTGTCGGCCGCGTTCGTGGACTACGACCGCGACGGATGGCTGGATCTGTACGTGGGGAACTACGTGGACTACAGCACGGCGGCGGAAAGGCCGTGCCCCAGCGAGACGGGCCGGCCCGGCTACTGCGTTCCGCGGGTGTACCGGGCGCAGCCGGACCGGCTCTACCGGAACCGCGGCGACGGCACCTTCACCGACGTCACCGCCACCGCCCTGACGTCGAGAACGTTCGGGCCGGCCCTCGGCGTGGCGACCGCCGACTTCGACGGCGACGGGTGGCCGGACGTCTACGTCGCCAACGACGGCGAGGAGAACCAGCTGTGGATGAACCAGGGGGACGGGACGCTGGCCGACGCGGGACCGCTGTCCGGCACCGCCCTGAACGGGAACGGCGCCGCCGAGGGGAGTATGGGCGTGGACGCCGGCGACTTCGACAATGACGGGGACGAAGACCTGTTCTTGACGCATCTGGCGACCGAAACGAACACCCTCTACGTCAACGACGGGACCGGACTGTTCGAAGACCGCAGCGCCCTTTCGGGTCTCGGTCCGCCGAGCCGCGGGTTCACCGGTTTCGGGACCGCGTGGCTCGACTTCGACAACGACGGCTGGCTCGACGTCCTGACCGTCAACGGCAGGGTGAGCCGGACGGAGGAACGGGCGAACGAACCGTTCCCGTACGGCCAGCCGCGGCAACTGTTCCGCAATCTCGGCGACGGCCGGTTCGAGGAAGTCACCGATCGGGCCGGCGCGGCGTTCGCGGTCTCCGAGGTGGGGCGCGGCGCCGCCTTCGGCGACGTGGACAACGACGGCGACGTCGACGTGCTCGTCGGCAACGACAGCGGACGGGTACGCCTGCTCGTCAACCGGATGGACACCCCCCACCACTGGCTGGGGCTGCGGCTGGTGGGGCGGGAGACGCCACGCGACATGCTGGGCGCGCGCGTCGAAGTCACGCGGAGCGACGGGACGACGCTGTGGCGCCGGGCGCGCGCGGACGGAAGCTACGGGTCGGCCAACGATCCGCGGGTGCGCTTCGGGTTGGGCGATACGACGGAGGTTCTCCGTATTCGCGTGCGCTGGCCGAGCGGACAGGTCGAGGAGTGGACCGACGCGGCGATCGATCGCTGGACGACGCTGACCGAGGGGAGCGCGCGGTGAGACGGCGGCGGACCGGCCCGTTCGCGGTCCGTGGCGCAGGTCTCGCCGCCCTCGCATGGGCGGCCGTCGCGACGGCCGGCTGCGCGCCGGACGCACGCGCGCCCGCGGCCGGGGAACCGGCGCCCGACGCGCCCGGGGGGCAGGTGCTGCGGCCCGCGCCGTTGCCCGATCTCTCCGGGATGACTGCCGCCGTGCGGGACCAGATCCGCGAGCGCTACTCGTCGCTTGCAGCAGCCGGCGAGCGGCCGGCCGCGGCCGCCGAGCTGAGCGAGGCCTACGGCGAGATGGGCAAGCTGCTGATGGCGGCCCGGTACGTCGACGCGCCCGAGCCCTTCTACCGCAACGCGCAGGCGCTGGCGCCGGCGGACAGACGCTGGCCTTACTATCTCGGGCATCTGCACGTGACCCAGGGCGCCCTGGCGAAAGCCGAGGCGTCCTTCCGCCGGGCCCTCGAGCTGCAGGCCGACGACGTGCCGACGCTGATCTCGCTCGGGGAAACGCACCTCGCACAGGGGCGGCCGGCGGCCGCCGAGCCCCTGTTCACGCAGGCGCTGGCGCTGCAACCCGATTCGGTCTGGGCGCGGATCGCCCGGGGCCGCGCAGCATTGACGAGACAGGACTACCTCGGCGCCGTGGAGCACCTGGAAGAAGCCTTGGCGGTGGATCCGGAAGCCGCGGACGTCCACTATCCGCTCGCAATGGCCTACCGCGGCCTGGGCGAGATGGAGAAAGCCGAAGCGCATCTGCAACAGCGGGACAGTGGCACGGTCCGCCGGCCCGACCCGTTGATGCGGGCGATGCGTGACTCCCTGCGGAGTCCGAGCGCCTACGAGCGCCAGGGGATTCAGGCGCTCGGCGGCGGGGATTGGGAAGCCGCGGCCGCGGCCTTTCGGCGGGGCGTCGAGCTGGCGCCGGCGAACCCGTCGCTGCGGCACCGGTTGGGAACGGCGCTCTACATGATGGGAAACGAGCGCGAGGGCCGGACACATTTCGAAGAGGCCCTGCGGGTAGCGCCGGAGTATCCCCAGGCGCATTACAGCCTCGGGCTCATCCTGGAGGGCAGCGGCCGGTTCGAGGAAGCGCTCCACAGGTTCTCGGCCGCGGTGCGATACGAGCCGGGCTACGTCGAAGCCCGCCTCAGGCTGGCGCGCCTGCTGCGGCGGCTTGGAATGCCGAACCGGGCGCTCGCGGAGTACGCCCGCGTGGTCACTGCCGATCCCCGCAGCGCCGAGGCCGCATTCGGGCATGCGATGACGCTTGTCCGCCTCGGGCGCTACCAGGAGGCCCGCGAACGGTTGGAGGCGGGGACGACGCTCCACCCCGGCCAACCGATGTTCGTCAAGGCCCTCGCGCGCCTGCTGGCCGCCGCGCCCGACGCGCGCGTTCGCGACGGCCGGCGGGCGATGACGCTGGTGCGGGAGCTGCTCGCGCAGGAGAGGAGCTTCGATCTGGGCGAAGCCATGGCGATGGCGCTCGCCGAGGTCGGACGGTACCCGGAGGCCGCCTCGTGGCAGCGGGAAGTCATGGCGCTCGCCGCGCAGGCCGGACGCGACGACCTCGTACGGCTGCTGGCCGTGAATCTGCGGCTGTACGAACGCGGAGAACCGTGCCGCGCTCCCTGGCGCGACGACGAGATGCCCTGAACGCCGGCGCCGCTCGCGCCGCTACCCGTCCAGGTGCAGCTCGCGCAACTGGCGCCGGTCGACCGTCGACGGCGACCCCGCCATCAGGTCCACCGCGGCGGCGGTCTTCGGGAACGCCATCACGTCGCGGATCGACGGCTCGCCGGCCACCAGCGCCACGATCCGGTCGAGGCCGAGCGCGATACCGCCGTGCGGCGGCGTGCCGTACTGCAATGCGTCGAGGAAGAAGCCGAAGCGGGCCTGCGCCTCCTCGTCGCCGATCTTCAGCAGGCGGAAGACGCGGGCCTGCAGATCCGCCTGGTGGATCCGGATGCTGCCGCCGCCGATCTCGGCGCCGTTCAGCACGAGGTCGTAGGCGCGGGCGCGCACCGCGGCCGGGTCCGCCTCGAGGCGGCCGGCGTCCTCGGGCCGCGGCGCGGTGAACGGATGGTGCATCGACACGAGCCGCTGCTCGGTGGCGCTCCATTCCAGCAGCGGAAAATCGACCACCCAGTTCAGCGCCGTCCGCTGCTCGTCGATCAGCCCCGCGCGCTGCGCGAGCCGCAGCCGGAACTGGCCGAGCAGGACCGACGCCTCGTGGTCCCGGCCGCCCGCGATCAGCGTCAGGTCGTCGCGCCCCGCCCCGACCGTCTCGATCACCTGCGCCAGCGCCTCGGCGCCCGCCGCCTTCAGGATGGAGCTCTGGACGGCCCCCTCCGGCGACTGCCGCACCCAGACCAGCCCCCTGGCGCCGAGGGCCAGCGCCTCGTCGACCAGGTTGTCGATCTGCGCCCGCGCCTGCCGGCCCGCGCCCGGCACGACCAGCGCGCGCACCGATCCGCCCCCGGCCACCAGCGCGCGGAAGACCTGGAAGCGGCCGTCGCGGAACACCCCGGACACGTCCCGGATCGGCATCTCGAAGCGCAGGTCCGGCTTGTCGCTGCCGTAGCGCGTCATCGCCTCGTCCCAGGTCAGCCGCGGGAACGGGGCCGGAACCTCCTTGCCCACCACGCGGAAGACGGCCTGCATGAGCCGCTCCACCGCCGTGAACACCGCCTCCTCGTCGGCGAACGACATCTCGACGTCGATCTGCGTGAACTCCGGCTGCCGGTCGGCGCGCAGGTCCTCGTCACGGAAGCACTTGACGATCTGGAAGTAGCGGTCCATGCCCGCGATCATCAGGATCTGCTTGAAGATCTGCGGCGACTGCGGCAGGGCGTAGAACTCGCCCGCGCGCAGCCGGCTCGGCACCAGGTAGTCGCGCGCCCCCTCCGGCGTCGACTTGGTCAGCATGGGCGTCTCGATCTCCCAGAACCCGCCGGCGTCGAGGGCGTTGCGGACCGCCATCGTGATGCGGTGCCGCAGGCCGACGTTCTCGCGCATCCGCGCCCGGCGCAGGTCCAGGTAGCGGTAGCGGAGCCGGAGCTCTTCGGAGACCGGCGTCTCCTCGTCGATCTGGAACGGCGGCGTGCGCGCCTCGCTCAGCACCGTGAGGCGGCGTGCCTCCACCTCCACCTCGCCGGTGGCGATCTTCGGGTTGAGGGTCTCCTCGGAACGGCGCTCCACCGGCCCGGCCACCGCGATCACGTACTCCGGCCGCAACTGCTTCACGCGCGTCAGCACGTCGCTGCCGTCCCGGGCCACCACCTGGGTGATCCCGTACCGGTCGCGCAGGTCGAGGAAGGTCAGCCCGCCGAGGTCGCGGATCTTGTGGACCCAGCCCATCAGCACCACGTCGGCGCCGACGTCGCCCGGGCGGAGCTCGCCGCAGGTGTGGGTGCGGGTGCGCGGAACGGAGCGTGTCTCTTCTTCGGTCACGGTCGTCTCGTCGGGCCGCCCGGCGGCGCGCCGGCGGTCTCGGCAATCGGTGTCCATCGAATACGGCGGCCGGACTCGTCGGGCGCAACGCGCGGAGCCGGCCGCGCCCGCCGCCGGCCTTCGGGTTCAGCGGACGCATCGGCCGGAGAGCGCGGCGCATCACCCGCACCTCCGCCCGCGCCATGCCGTCAGTCCGGCACTTCGACTCTCCTGCCTGCGCGATACGGGCGATACGGCGGAACGAACTCCGGCTCGTCTTCGGACAGCCGCCGCACCACGTCGTCACGGGCGACGGCGACCTGTTCGCCCGACTCCATCTCCCTGACGCTCACCTCGCCCCGCGCGAGCTCGTCGTCGCCCATGATGAGGACCCGGCGCGCCCCGGAGCGGTCCGCCCGCTTCATCTGCGCGCGCAACGACCGGGCGTCGTAGTCGACGAGGGTGGCCACGCCGGCGCGTCGCAGGTCGCGGGCCAGCACGTGGGCGGCCGGCCGCGCCGCCTCGCCCAGCGCCACCACGAAGGCGTCCGGCGCGGCCGGCCCCGGCCCCTCCGGCATCGCCGCCACCAGGCGCTCCATGCCGGCCGCGAAGCCGACGCCGGCCCGCTCCGGCCCCCCGAGCCGCCGCACCAGCCCGTCGTAGCGCCCGCCGCCGAGCAGCGCGTTCTGTGCGCCGAGGTCCGCGCCCAGCACCTCGAAGGTGGTCCGCGCGTAGTAGTCGAGCCCCCGCACCAGCCGGTGCGAGACGCGGTAGTCGAGCGCCAGCGCCGTCATCTGCGCCGTCACCGCGGCGAAGTGCTCGCCGCACCCGCCGCACAGGTGGTCCGCCGAATGCGGCAGGGCATCGACGATCGGCTGGCAGGCGGGGACCTTGCAGTCGAAGATCCGCAACGGGTTCGTCTCCGCCCGCCGCCGGCAGTCGCCGCACAGCTCCGGCTTCCGGTCCCCGAGCGCCGCCAGCAGCGCCCGGCCGAACGCCGGCCGGCACGCGCGGCACCCGACCGAGTTGACGACCAGCTCCGTCTCCGCGATCCCGAGCGCGCGGACGAGCGCCGCCGCCATCTCGATCACCTCGGCGTCGAGCGTCGCGTCCGAAACGCCGAACACCTCCACGTCGAGCTGGTGAAACTGCCGGTAGCGCCCCTTCTGCGGCCGCTCGTAGCGGAACATCGGCCCGAAACTGAAGAGCTTGACGGCCGGCAGCGCCTGCTCGAGCGCATGCTCGACGTAGGCCCGCACCATGCTCGGCGTCGCCTCCGGCCGCAGCGTGACCCGCTCGCCCCCCTTGTCCTCGAAGGCGTACATCTCCTTCTGGACGACGTCGGTGGTCTCCCCGGTCCCCTTGGCGAAGAGCTCCTCGCGCTCGATGACCGGGGTGCGGATCTCGCGGTAGCCGTAGCGGGCGCACACGTCCCCGATCACCTGTTCGGCGTGCCGCCAGCGCTCGATCTCGCCCGGCAGGATGTCGTGCGTGCCGCGGATGGCCGGAATCATGGACCTGAAACCCGTTGCAACCGCCGGATCGGACGGGAACGCGCGCGAGGGCGCCGGACGCCCCGCGCAACGCTTCGGAACCGCGGGCGGCGCCGGAGGATGGCCGTCTCTCCCGATGAGTATAGCCCGCCGCGCCCCGCGCGAGAGCCGGCCGGGGCATGCCGGAGTCCGCGCGCCCGCTGTAGTGCGATAATGAGAGCCGATGGCCGCCCGGGACCGGTTCGATCGTCCGTTGCGCAGCCTGCGGATCTCGGTCACCGACCGCTGCAACCTGCGCTGCCAGTACTGCATGCCGGAGGAGGAGTACGTCTGGCTGCCGCGCGGCGACATCCTGACCTTCGAGGAGATCGGCGCGCTCGTCGACGCCTTCACCGACGCCGGCGCCGGCCGCGTCCGCCTGACCGGGGGCGAGCCGCTGCTCCGCAAGGACCTGCCGGACCTGATCCGGCGGCTGGCCCGGAAGCCCGCCGTCCGCGACCTCGCGCTGACCACCAACGGGATGCTGCTCGCCGACCAGGCGGCCGGCCTGCGGGACGCCGGCCTCCACCGGCTGACGGTCAGCCTCGACACCCTGCGCGCCGACCGCTTCCGCGAGCTGACCCGCTTCGACGGGGTCGCCGCCGTGCGGCACGGCCTGGCCGCGGCGCGGGAGGCGGGCTTCACCAACCTGAAGATCGACACCGTCGTCATCCGCGGCGTCAACGACGACGAGCTGATCGACCTGCTCGCCTGCGGCCGGGACGCCGGCGCCGAGGTGCGCTTCATCGAGTACATGGACGTCGGCGGCGCCACCCGCTGGTCCGCGCGGGAGGTCTTCTCCCGTGCCGAGATGCTGCGGACGATCGGCGAGGCGGCGGGCCCGGTCACGCCCATCGACGAACGTTCGTCCGCCCCGGCCGACCGCTTCCGGCTGCCCGGCGGCCAGACGTTCGGCATCATCTCGTCCACCACCGCGCCGTTCTGCCGCTCGTGCGACCGCAGCCGCCTGACCGCCGACGGCCTCTGGTACCGCTGCCTCTACGCCCGCGCCGGCACGGACCTGCGCGGACCGTTGCGCGCCGGCGCGTCCCGCGCGGAGCTGGCCGCGCGGATCGAAGAGATCTGGACCGCCCGCGCCGACCGCGGCGCGGAAGTCCGCCTCGCCGCCGGCGACCGCCAGCCGCTGATCCCGGTGGAGGCGCTGCAGAAGGAACCGCACCTGGAGATGCACACCCGCGGCGGGTAGCCCGCCGGCGCGCGGGGCGCCGCCGAAGATCGAAGGCGCGGCGCCCCCGCCGGACGCCGCTCGGACCGGCAAGGGCGTCAACAGCCCGTGGTGAAATCCCCGCTGCATTCGACGGGCGCCGCATCCCGGCTGCACTGCGTCGTTCGTCGGTCGCATAGGGCCGATATGCTCCCTCCTCACGCCTTGTCAGCCGGGCGCCCCGCCCGTCTCGGTGCGACGCGGGGATTTCACCACGGGCTGTTATGATCGCACTCTTCGCCGGCAACCACCGTTCGAGACCGAGGAGGCGGGCATGAAGCGACGAGTACGGACGGCGTTCGCGTTGGCCGGTTCCCTCGCCGTCGGGTCGTCGGCCGCAACCGCCGGGCAGCTCCCTGACGACGTGAACCCGGAGTCTCGCAGCCGCCTGCCCCCGATCGACCGCGAAGAGCTCGATCCCGCGCGCCGCGAGGCGTACGACGCGGCGGCGGCGAGCCCGGCCGGCCCGCCCGCCGGGGCCGCCGCCCTGCGGCTGCACGGGTCGGGCGCCAGTCTGCGCTTCGCCGCCCCGATGGGACGCCGGCTGACCGAGCTGACGGTGCTGACCACGGCGCGCGAGTACGACCAGCCGTACGAATGGGCGCTGCACGAGCTGGAGGCGCTCGCGGTCGGGCTCGACGCCGGCGTCATCGACGTGGTGCGACACCGGAAGCCGCTCACGGGGCTGAGCGACCGCGAGGCGATCGTCGTCGAGGTGGGCCGGGAGCTGTTCGGCACGCGGCGGCTCGGCGCGGACACCTACGCGCGGGCGCTGGCCCTGCTCGGCAAGACCAACCTCGTCGACGTCATCGACGTGATGGGCCGCTACGCGAGCACCGCGGCCACGCTGACCGCCTTCAACCAGCGCATGCCGGCCGGCTGGCGGCAGTCGCTGCCGCTGCCCTTCACGCATCCGGACGACGTCCATCCCGATTCGCGCAGCCGCCTGCCCCTGCGGAGCCCGGCGAGCCGCACCTCGGTGGCCGAGCTCTACGGGCGCATGCTGTCCCCTTCGGGGATCGGTCCGGGAGTCATCCGGAGCTACGGCGCGGGACAGGAGACGCTGGAGGTTCGGGTGGGACGGCGGCTGATGCAACTGGCCGTCCTGGTGACGGCGCGCGCGCACGACTCGCAGTACGACTGGACCCTGAACGAGCCGCGGGCCCGGGAGGCGGGCCTCGAGCCGGAGCTGATCGACGTCGTCCGGCACGGCCGGCCGCTGACCGGGGTCGGCGAGAAGGACGCCGCCCTGATCGCCTTCGGCCGCGAGCTGTTCGGCGATCACAACGTCGGCGCGGAGACCTACGCGCGCGCCGAGCGGGCGTTCGGGGTGCGGGATCTGGTGGACCTCGTGGGCCTGATGGGCGCCCACGCGGCCGACGCGGCGGTGCTGGCCGCCTTCGACCAGCACCTGCCGGAGGGCGTGGAGCCGCTGCTGCCGCCCGGCGCGGAGTCCGCGCCGTAGCCGTGCGCCGCCGCGCAGGACAGGCGCCCGCAGCCCGTGGCGAGGCTGCGCGCCCGAAGGCGGCGGGACAGGTGCCGGATGATGGAACGCCCGACATTCGCGCGCGATGTGGCGAGGCCGCGCGCCCGAAGGCGGCGGGACAGGGGATCCCGGGCCAGCCGGCGGGTGCGGCGCCGGCCAGGTCGTTCATCGAGCCGCGGGCGTGGCGCCGGGCGAGACCCGCGCCGCCATGGCGGCGCGGCGCCGGGGCAAGTCGTTCATCGAGCCGGGCTCGGCTCACGCGGGAGGTTGGCATGAAGATCAGACGTTCCGTTCTCGCGGCGGTGCCGCTGCTGCTGTGCCTGCTCACGGCCGCCCACGCGCAGGAGGAAGAGCCCATCGGGGTGCCGGTTCCGCCGCTCGGCGCCGGCCCCTGGGTGATCGACACCGCCGAGCAGCACAAGATCCGCGTCAGCATCGTGGTCAGGGGGCTGTCGCACCCCTGGGCCGTCGCGTTCCTGCCCGGCGGCGGCATGCTCGTCACCGAGCGGGACGGCCGCCTGCGCGTCGTCCGCGGCGACGAACTCGACCCGCGGCCCGTCGCCGGCGTGCCGGAGGTCAGGACCGACGGCAACGGCGGCCTGATGGACGTGGCGCTGCACCCCGAGTTCGCCGGCAACGGGCTGGTCTATCTCACCTACACCAAGGGGCACGCCGACGGCCGCGGCTCGCCGGCCCTCGCGCGGGGCCGGCTGGAGGGGGGCGCGCTCCGCGACGTCGAGGACCTCGTGGTCACCGCGCCCTTCCACACCAACTCGGGGCTGAACGGGCGCGTCGCCTTCGGCCGCGACGGCAAGGTCTACATGTCCACCGGCGGCCGCATCCGGTCGCTCGACGGCGACCTCCTCGACGCTCCGCAGGACCCGGCGAGCCTGCGCGGCAAGGTCCTGCGCCTCAACGACGACGGTTCCGCCCCGGCCGACAACCCGTTCGTCGACGAGCCGGGCCACCGGCCGGAGATCTACACCATCGGACACCGCAACACCCTCGGCCTCATGCTGCACCCCGGGACCGGCGACCTCTGGCAGCACGAGAACGGCCCCAACGGCGGCGACGAGCTCAACGTCCTGCGGCCGGGGCGCAACTACGGCTGGCCGCTGATGAGCTTCGGGCGCCTCTATCCCGGCGCGCGGGTCTCCCCGCATCCGACGCGCGACGGATACGAGTCGCCGATCGTGGTGTGGCTGCCGGCCATCGCGGCCGCCGGCATGGCCGTCTACACCGGCGGCCGGTTCCCCGCCTGGCAGGGCAACCTGTTCGTCGGATCCCTGCAGATGGGCGGGATCCCGGGCACGGGCCACCTGCAGCGCATCGTGTTCAACGAGCACATGGAGGAACTGCGGCGCGAGCTGCTGCTGACCGATCTGCGGCAGCGCATCCGGGAGGTGCGCCAGGGCCCCGACGGGTTCCTCTACGTGCTGACCGACCACGTCGACGACGGCGCGCTCCTGCGCATCGAGCCGGCGCCGTGACGGCCGCGCGCGGCTCGGGCGGGCGTCGCGCGGTCGCGGCGGCCCGCCCGGGCGGCTACCTTGCGGCGGCCTCCGCCTCCTCCGCGCGCGAACCGGCCATGATGCCGTGCATCCCGTAGTTGCCTTCGTGGCAGGCGAACTCGAACATCAGGTCCGGGTTCCGCTTCATCGGGTGCCGGGCGGTCCACGACCGCGTCCAGATGGTCGGATCGGTGACCGTGTACTCGTACATCAGGGTCTCCGAATCCATCAGCGTGAAGCGCTCGACCAGCGTAAGGTTCTCGCCGGAACTCAGCAGCGGCCGGCCGATCTGGTCGTGCTTCCCGTTGAAGCGGACCGTCTCGACGACCAGCGTGCCGTCCTCCCAGCGCCCCCGCGAATCGCCCATCCACTGCCTGACCCGGGACGGCACGTGGGGCCGCCCGTCCAGCGGGACGACGCGGGCGTCGAAGTTCTGCTCGGCCAGGATGACGACGTGGTCGGGCGTCTGGAACAACTGCATGTTGTTGTTGTAGCCGCCGGTGCTCAGCGGCGGGCCCGCCTTCGCGTGCTGGATGCAGCGGTCCCCGGCGTCGAGGTCCTCGTAGGAGGCGGCGGGCAGCCGCCCGCGGCGCACGCCCGCGATGCGCGCCGCCTCGGGCGATCGGGCGCGGCGCCGGGCCGGCTCGGTCAGCGGCGGCAGCCGCCCGTCGGCCGGATCGACGATCAGCGAGGTGCGGCGCGTGGGGACCGCCGTGGTTCCCCGATCGAGCCAGAAGTTGTTGTAGAAGCCGGGCGTGCCGTCCGCCCGCCGGTCGACCTGGTCGCTCGCCGCCGTGGTCTCGGCGGCGCGGTTCAGCAGGCGTTCGTTGCGCGCAAGGGTCTCCTGCTCCAGGCTGGCCGCTTCTTCCACGGTCAGGAACGCCTTGTCCCCCAGCGCCTCGGGCCGCTCGAGCGGCGTGAGCGTCCGGTAGTCCCAGGTGCCCTGGAGATCGGGATGGCCCCACGGCGTGCGGGGGCCGGCCGCGTCCGCCGTCTGGGCCGCGGCGAACGCCGGCAGCAGCGCCACGCCCGCGATCGCCGCAATCGCCGCCGCCTGACTTCGATGACTCATCTTCCCTTCCTCCCGGCGCGGACTCTCTTCCCGGCCGCGCCCGTGACCGATCCCGATGTTACTCCCTGCCGGCGGAACCGGCGGCGCCCGATTCCGCGCCGGACGCGCTACGGGTCGTAGCGGTAGACGACGCCCGCCTTCATCACGAACCGGACCCGGCGCAGGGCGGCGACGTCATCGAGCGGGTTGCCGTCGACGGCGACCAGGTCGGCGTCGAATCCCGGCGCCACGCGGCCGATCCGGTCGCCGAGGCCGAGCGAGCGCGCCGCGCGCGAGGTCGCCGAGACGATGGCGTCCATCGGATCCTGCCCGCCCTCGTCGACGCGGACGATGAACTCCTCGGCGTTGCGGCCGTGCGCGCCGGCCACCGCGTCGGTGCCGAACACGATCGGCACGTCCGGATTGCGGAGGGTTTCGCGGAACCGGCGCAGCCCGATGCGGCGGGCCCGGCTCATGCGCGCGAACCCCTCCGGCGTGTAGTTGCCGATGCCGATGAAGCGCTCGCGGTTGACCGCGTAGTTGTCCCACAGCAGCCCGACGTGGAAGCCGAGGAAGGTGCCGTGCTCGGCGAACAGGGCCAGCGTCTCGTCGTCGTAGCGGTTGCCGTGCTCGACCGAGTTGCAGCCGGCCCGGATCACGGCGCCGATCACCTCGGAGCCGTAGGCGTGCACCGCCACCCGCAGGCCCTGCGCCCGGCCCTCGTCGCAGGCCGCCTCGATCTGCGCGTCGCTCAGCGCCCGCACTCCGCCCTCGCGGATGCTGCCGGAGGCGAAGACCTTCACCACGTCGGCCCCGTCCGCCGCGAGCTGCCGCACGCGGGCGCGGATCGCCTCGGCGTCGCCGGTGGCGGCGGTCACCGCGCGCAGCGAGGTCAGCACGCGCGGGCCGGGCACGTCGCCGCGGTCGATCGCGTCGCGCAGGTCGGCGTCGAGCGGGCTGCCGAGGCTCTGCACCGTCGTGAAGCCCGCCAGCAGCGTCCGGTAGGCGTTGCCCGCCGCGTGCAGCATCGTCTGGGCGGGCGTCTCCGCGCCTCCCTCCCGGTACAGCCGGCCGTCGGCTCCGAAGTGCGACGTCAGATGGACGTGGGTGTCTATCCAGCCGGGCATGACGGTCAGGTCGGACAGGTCGTAGTCCACCGCCCCGCGCAGGGCGTCGACGCGCGTGATCGTCGAGCCGTTCACGAAGACGCGGGCGTTGGACCGGGTGTCCCCGGCGCCGTCGATCAGCAGCCCGGCCCGGATGGTGACCGGCGCCTCTTCCTGGGCGAGGCCGATGCCGGCCGCGGCGAGCGCGAGCACGACGGCGAGCGGAGCCGGGCGGCGAGCGCGGCGTGGAGACATGAGGAATCCTTTCAGGATGCGGTGCGCGGCTTGCGCGGCGCGCGGTGCGCGGGCCGGGGGCGCTTCTTCTCTTCCAGCTTTTCTTGCAGCCGGGCCAGCTCGCCGCGCCGCCGGTCGAGGCGCGTCCGTTCGTCCTCCAGGCGCAGGTAGTGCGTCAGGCGGATCGCGGGCAGGCGGCCGGCGTCCGCCGCCGCGCGCACCGCGCAGCCGGGCTCCTGCCGGTGGCGGCAGTCCCGGAACCGGCAGTCGACGGCGAGGTCGTCGATCTCGGCGAAGGCGTCCTCGATCCCGCGGTCGCCGTCCCAGAGCTGCAGCTCGCGCATTCCCGGCGTGTCGATGACGATGCCGCCGCCCGGTGCGGCGATCAGTTCGCGGTGGATCGTCGTGTGCCGCCCGCGGCCGTCCCCCGGCCGCACCGCCTGCGTCCTCTGCCGCGGCGCGCCGAGCAGCCGGTTGACGAGGGTCGACTTGCCGGCGCCGGACGAGCCGAGCAGGGCCAGGGTCCGGCCCGGCGCGAGATAGTGCGCGAGGTCGTCGAGACCCCGGCCGGTCGCGCAGCAGGTCGGGTGGATCGGGACGCCCGGCGCCGCGGCGCGCACCTCGGCGACGCGCGCCGCCACGTTCTCCTCCAGGTCGGTCTTGTTGAGCACGACGACCGGCCGCGCGCCGCTGTCGGCCGCCGCCACCAGGTAGCGCTCGATGCGGCGCGGGCTGAAGTCTCCGTCCAGTCCGGCCACCAGCAGCACGACGTCGACGTTGGCGGCCACGACCTGCCTTGCTGTCGGCTCGCCGGCCGCCTTGCGGGAGAAGCTGCTCCGGCGCGGCAGCACCGCGCGGATGGTCGCCGTACCGTCCTGCCGGTCGACGGTGACCGCCACCCAGTCGCCGACCGCCGGCAGCTCGTCCCGGCCGGCGGCGCGGTGCCGCAGCCGGCCCGCCGCCCGGGCCGTCCGCTCGCCGGCGGCGGTCAGCACCCGGTAGAAGTGGTTGAGCTCGATGCCCACCCGCGCCGGAATCAGCCCGGGTTCGCCCAGCGCGTCGAACGCGCCCGCGAAGCCGTCGTCCCAGCCCAGCTCGCCGAGTGTCATGGGCAGCGTTTCCTCGTGCGCCGGCGGGCGTCGAACGGGCGTTCGGGAAACCGCCGCCCCCGCTCGCCGCGTGTCGTGCGCGGCGTTTCCTCGTGCCGCCGGCACCGCGCCGCGGCGCCCCCGCGGCCGATGGCGGGCGGGCGTTTTCTTCATGCGCCGGCGGCCGCGTCCCACAGCAGCGGCTCGCGCTCCGTCTCCGGCGCGGACCGGGGCCGCAGGCCGTGCACGCCGACCCCGAGCAGCCTGATCGGCCGCCGCCCGGCGTCGGTGCGGTCGAGCAGCGCCTGCGCCCGGCGGGTGACGTCCGCCGCGTCGAAGGTGGCCAACGGCCGGGTGTCGTTGCGCGTGACGGTCCGGAAGTCGTGGTAGCGCACCTTGAGCGTCACGGTGCGGGCGGTGACGCCGGCGCGCTGCAGCCAGGCGGCGGTGCCCGCCGCCAGCCGGTCGATCTCCGCCCGGATCCTGTCGATTGCGACCAGATCCTCGGCGTAGGTGTGCTCGGCGCTGCGCGACTTGCGTTCTCGATCGCAGACCACGGGCCGCTCGTCGACACCCTGCGCGAGGCGCTTCAGCCAGTCCGCCCGGCGTCCGACGAGGCCGTGCAGCGTCTCGTCGCCGACGGTCCGGACGTCGACCAGCCGCTCGATGCCGGCCGCGCGCAGCCGGCGCGCCGTCACCGGGCCGACCCCCCACAGGGCGTCCACCGGCAGCTTGCGGAGAAAGCGCTCCACGCGCGCCGGCGCCACCACCGTCAGCCCGTCCGGTTTGCGCCACGCGGACGCGATCTTGGCCAGGAACTTGTTGGGGGCCGCGCCGGCCGAGGCGGTCAGGCCGGTCTTCTCCCGGATGCCGGCCTTGAGCCGCCTGGCGACGGTGGTCGCCAGCGGTTCCTCCCAGGCGTTCTCCGTCACGTCCAGGTACGCCTCGTCGAGCGACAGCGGCTCGACCGCCGGCGTCACGGCGCGGAAGAGGTCGAACACCTGTTGCGAGACCGCGCGGTACTTTCGGAAGTCCGGCGGCACGACGATCAGGTCCGGGCAGAGCCGCACCGCCTTCGCCATCGACAGGGCCGAGCGCACCCCGAACCGGCGCGCCTCGTAGCTCGCCGCGGCCACCACGCCGCGCCGCTCCGGCCGGCCGCCCACCGCCACCGGCCGCCCGCGCAACTCCGGCCGGTCCCGCTGCTCGACGGACGCGTAGAAGGCGTCCATGTCGACGTGGAGGATCCGGCGCGCGGACACGGCCACGGCGGAAGTCTACTACCATGAGGAGCATGACCACCGGCAGGAAGGCGGCGGCGCGCGGGGACGGGACGGACGGGGCGGGGACGGCGGGCGCGGCAGGGACGACCGGCGCGGCAGGGGCGGCGGGCGCGCCCGGGGCGATCGGGAGGGAGACGGAGCGCAGCCAGGACGCGCCCGCCGCGGCGGGCGCGGAGAAGAAGAAACGGAAGCTGACGGCCGGCGCCTGGGCCGAGGCGCGCGTGCTGGTGCGGCGCTACCGGAACCGGCTGGCGCTCGGGCTGGTGCTGATTTTCGTCAGCCGCATCGCCGGGCTGGCGCTGCCCGCGATGACCGGCTACGTCATCGACGACGTCGTGCCGAACGGCCGGACCGGCGAGCTGTTCCTGCTGGCCGGCATCGGACTGGCGGCCGCCGTGGTGCAGTCGGCCACCGGGTTCGGCCTGTCGCAGGTGCTCGGCGTCGCCGCGCAGCGGGCGATCACCGAGATGCGCAAGCGGGTGATGGCGCACGTCTCGCACCTGCCGATCCGCTACTTCGACTCCACGCAGACCGGCGTGCTGATCTCGCGCGTCATGACCGACGCCGAGGGGATTCGGAACCTGGTGGGAACCGGGCTGGTGCAGTTGGCGGGCGGTCTCCTCACCACGTCGATCGCCCTGGCGGTGCTGTTCTACCTGAACTGGCAGCTCACGAGCTTGACGCTGCTCGTCCTGCTGCTCTTCGGCGCCACGATGGCGTACGGCTTCTCGAAGCTGCGGCCGGTCTTCCGCGAGCGCGGGAAGATCAACGCGGAGGTGACCGGCCGGCTCGCCGAGACGCTCGGCGGCATCCGGATCGTGAAGGCGTACGGCGTCGAAAAGCGCGAGCAGCTCGTCTTCGCCCGCGGCGCGCACCGGCTGTTCCGCAACGTCGCCAGGGCGGTCACCGGGGTGTCGGCCGTCACGTCCGTCTCGACGCTGGTCATGGGCGTGATCGGCGCGATCATGATCGTGCTGGGCGGGCGCGCGCTGATGAGCGGGGCGTGGACCGAGGGGCAGCTCATCCAGTACATCTTCTTCACCGGTCTCGTCATCGCCCCGGTCATCCAGATTTCCTCCATCGGGACGCAGATCACCGAGGCGTTCGCGGGTCTCGACCGGATCCGCGAGGTCCTGCGGATGGCGACCGAGGACCAGGAGGACGAGGCCCGCGAAGGGCTGGGGCCGTTCGCGGGCGAGGTGCGGCTGGACGGCGTCCGGTTCGAGTACGAGCCGGGCGTGCCGGTGCTGAAGGACGTCTCGCTGACCGCGGCACCGGGCACCACCACGGCGCTGGTGGGCTCGAGCGGCTCGGGCAAGAGCACGCTGATCAGCCTCGTCATGGCGTTCAACCGGCCGACCGCGGGGCGCGTCCTGGTCGACGGCCGCGACCTGGAGTCGATCAGCCTGAAGGACTACCGGGCGCGCCTCGGCGTCGTGCTGCAGGAGAACTTCCTCTTCGACGGCACCATCCGCGCGAACCTCGGCTTCGCCAACCCGCACGCCACGCCGGAGCGGATCCGCGAGGTGAGCCGCATCGCGCACTGCGACGAGTTCATCGACGGGTTCCCGGACGGCTACGACACGATCGTCGGCGAACGCGGCGTCAAGCTCTCCGGCGGCCAGCGGCAGCGGGTCGCCATCGCCCGCGCCATCCTCGCCGATCCCCGGCTGCTCATCCTCGACGAGGCGACCTCGAGCCTCGACAGCGAGAGCGAGGCGCAGATCCAGGACGGCCTGCGCGTGCTGCGCCGCGGGCGGACCACCTTCGTCATCGCCCACCGGCTGTCGACCATCCGGAGCGCCGACCAGATCCTGGTCCTCGAAGCGGGCGAGATCGTCGAGCGCGGCGTCCACGACGAGCTGATCGCCCTCGGCGGCCGCTACAAGCAGCTCTACGACAAGCAGTACGGCATCGAGCGGAACCGCTTCATCAACCCCGGGGAGGACTTCACGCCGGAGCCGGAGCCGGTCGCCGCCCCGGCTGCGCACGGCCGCGGCGGGCTGTGACCGGAGGCCGGATCCGGAGCCGGTCGCCGCCCCCGGCTTCGCACGGCCGCGGCGGGCTGTGACCGGATCCGGAGCCGGTCGCCGCCCCGGCTGCGCACGGCCGCGGCGGGCTGTGACCGGAGGCCGCGGCGCCGCCGCTCCGCGCGGTACGTGTAGGATCGAACGGCGGGTCGAAGCGGATCGCGAGGCTGCCGATGGAAGGTCGCAATCGAGTGCAGGGCCGTACGGCCGCGGGCATCGGCGCCGCCGCCTGCGTCGCCGCGCTGGCCGCGGGCGGGTTGCGCGCGGCGCCCGTGGTCGCCGGGGGCGCCGCGGGGCAGGAAGGCGGCTCCGTCGCCGGCCGCGTGACGGTGGCCGAGGCGCCGGCGCCGCGGATGGTGGCGGTGACCACCGATCAGGCGGTCTGCGGCACGGAGGTCGAGGACCGGGCGGTGGTGGTCGACGAGGCGGGCGGCCTCGCCAACGCGGTGGTCCTCGTCGGCGGCGCGCCCTGGAGCGCGCCGCCGGCGGAGCCGTCCATCAACAACGCCGGCTGCCACTTCGTTCCGCGCGTCCAGGTGCTGCCGACCCGGACGGTCGTCACGATCCGGAGCGAAGACGACACGCTCCACTCGACGCACGCCTACGACGACCGGCAGCGCACCCTGTTCAACATCGCCATCCCGTTTCCCGGACTGGAGGTCCGGCGGCCGTTCCGGCGCCCCGGGCCGGTGCGCATCGAATGCGATTCGCACGGCTGGATGCGCGGCTGGGTCTACGTCTCGGACGACCTCGGAACCGTGACCGGCGCGGACGGAACGTTCAAGCTGACCGGGATCGCGCCCGGGACCTACCGGCTCACCGTCTGGCACGAGCGCTACGAGAGCGTCACCCGGCAGGTCACGGTGACGGCGGGCGGAACCGCCGAGGCCGATTTCACGCTCCGGTAGCGAGCGGTATGGTGGACAGCATGGCGGGTGTGAGCGAAGCAACGAGAAACGCAGTGTGGCAGGAGATGCTGGACGTTGCGCGCCTGGTTCGGTACTACGAACGGATGGCCAGCCGCCAGCAACGGTGGCGCCGAGCGGTAAGGTTCGTGCTCCTGGTGCCGGCGATGGCCGGCATGGCGATGGTCATCAGCGCGCTGCCGGAAGCGGTCAGTGTCATATCCGGCGCCGTCATCGCCTTCTTCGTCGCGTGGGATCTCCTCACCGATCCCGCGAACAAGGCGGCCGTGCTGGATTCCATCAGACGCGACTGCAGCGAGGTGGGGGTGGAGCTGGACGCGTTGTGGGGGGAGGTCCAGGCTGATGCGGTCAGCGACGCGGAGGCGCGGCGCACGCTTGCCGGTCTGTCGCGGCGGGTGGTCCGTGCGACGGACCGCGCCGGAAGCGCCCACGTTCCGACGGACGAACGGCTGAACGTCGAGTGCGAAGAGGCTGCGTTCAAGGCGATGGAGGGCCGCTATGCCGCCGGCTAGCAAGCCGCCGGCCAGCAAGCCGCCGGCCAGCAAGCCGCCGGCCAGCGAGCCGTCAGTCATCAAGCGGAGGATGGAAGGGTCTCCGCGGAGGATGGGAGGGTCTCCGTCGCGTCCCGGTCTGATCACCCCGCCGAAACCGCCACCGAAACCGCCGAAGCCACCGAAAACCGATTGACCCGGAGCGTCCTGACCAGATTTCCTCTCGTTCTGGTCCGGCCCGTTCGCTGGCGGATCCTCTGCCGCGCCGGGACGTCGCCTCTTCGTCGCTCCCCTACCGCCCGTCGCGTTCCAGGCGCTCCTGGAGCCGCGCCAGTGCGTCCTGCGTCCGGGTCAGTTCCGCCAGCAGCTCGTCGCGCGTCGGGGGCGCCTGCAGGTCGTGCAGGCGCTCCTGCTTCGCTTCGTCCAGGCTGTTGAGCACCACGGCGATGAACAGGTTGATGACGACGAAGGTTCCGACCACGACGAAGCTCACGAAGTAGGTCCACGCCCACCAGTGGTGGTCGAGCGCCGCGTACATGATGTCGGTCCAGTCCTCCAGGGTGACGATGCGGAAGAGCGACAGGAGGGCGATGCCGAGGGTGCGCCAGTGCGTCGGATCGATCTCGTGGAACAGGTGGTAGCCGGCGACGCCGTAGACGTAGAAGACGATCGACATCAGCGCCAGCACGTTGAACATGCCCGGCACCGACCGGATCAGGGTGGAGACGATCAGCCGCAGCCCGGGCAGCGCGGACACCAGGCGCAGCACCCGGAACAGGCGGGCCAGCCTGGCCAGCGTCGCCAGCTCGCCGGTGTTCGGCAGCAGGCTGACGACGATGACCGTGAAGTCGAAGACGTTCCAGCCGTCCTTGAAGTAGTTCGCGACGCGCGGCCACCGCGCCGCCATCTTGATCAGCGCCTCGACCACGAAGACGGCCAGGAACGTCCGGCTGGCGCCCTCGAACAGGCCGCCGTGGCGCGCGGCCAGCGTCGCGGACGTGTCGAGACCGATGACGACGGCGTTGAGGGCGATCGCCGCGGTGACGCCGTGCCGAAACCAGGGAGCCGCGACCGCGCGGCCCGCCCAGGCGGCGAACGGACCGGCCGCGGCGGGCCGGGAGTCGATCAATCCGGCCACCTCCGGGGAGCGGCGTGCGTCATCCGATCACCGCCAATCCGGCCGCCTCGTGCGATCCGGCCTTCCAGGGCGCCGCGTGCGCGGCGGCGGGACCGGCCGCGGCTTGCTCCCGCGGTCCGTAGCTCCATCGATACCGGCCGGCGCTCGATCACTGAAGGATGAGGATCGGCCGCGGCCTTGACCTCGTCCTCCGCTCCGGGCTTGATCTCCTGGGCGCTCGATCACTGAAGGATGAGGATCGGCCGCGGCTACTGCTTCCGCGGTCCGTAGCTCCGGCTGAAGCCGTTCCGGCTGTTCGTCACCGTGAAGGACCCGTCGCGGCGGGCGGAGACGCGGATCCAATGCGCCGGGCCCATGTGCGCGGTGCGGCCGTCCGCGGTCGGCGTCCCTTCCTCCAGGTTGGCGATGAACCGCTCCGGCCGGTTGTGGGCCTCGCCGCCGGGGATGGAGTAGTGGTTCTGCCAGAGGTCCGCGAGACTGTCGGTCGCCTGCAGGATCTCGAACGTCTGCACCGCGCCCCCCTTGCGCGGGCCGTTGTTCATGACGGCCGCCCGCGGCGCGATGGCGCGGACGAGCGCTTCGGAGCCGGAAGTCTCCGATCCGTGGTGCGACACCAGGTAGAGATCGACCGTGCCGACCTTGTTGTCGGGGCACATCAGCGGATGCTCCCGGTTCCAGTTCAGGTCACCCATGATGACGGTGCGGAACGCGCCGAAGCCGACGAGGGCGCTGATCGACTGGTCGTCCTCGGCGTTGCCGTAGCGGCTGGTGATCTCCTCGCCGTGGAACGTGAAGCCGTCGCAGTGCGGGTTGGCTTCCCCCGCGCCGTCGAGCGGCGCGTCGAGCACGGCGCCGCCGGCGGCGATGATCATGACGTCGAGGCCGCCGACCGGCAGGCGGTCACCCGGCCGCACGACGCGGTGCGCGCCCCCGTCGCGCAGGTCCCTGTAGATCTCGAAGGCGGCCCGGCGGCGTTCCTCCCGGTCGACGGTCTCCCCGTGGTCGATGAAGTTGCGGATCGGGAGCCGCTCGGCGAGCTGCGCGGCACCGCCCATGTGGTCGCCGTGGAAGTGGGTCACGACGAGGTGGTCGATCCGCGTCACGCCGGCGTCGGCCGCCGCCGCCGCGATGCGGTCGGCGTCCCGTCCGCCGAAGCCGGGCCAGCCGGTGTCGACGAGCATCGATTCGCCCGCCGGCGCCACGAAGAGCGTGGCCTCGCCCCCCTCGACGTCGATGACGTAGATCTCCAGCGTGTCGTCCGAGCCGCCCCGGGCGGCCGGCGCCGCCGCGGCGAGCAGGAGACAGAGCAGCAACGACGCGATGGCGCGCATGGGAACCTCCCCGCCGCCGCGTTCCGGCGCGACGGCCGTCGCAGTATGCGGAACCGCCGGATCGCTGAGTATTTGGGCGCCCGGTCGCGGCCGTCCTGACCCGACACGGACCCTGTCCCGCCCGCGCGCCCGGTGTCCGAGCAACGATACCGCAAACGGAGCCGGGCGGCGGGGGTACGGAGACCCATGTAGGATCTCGGGACCATGCCGCCGCAATCCGTCTACACGATGAAGGGGCTCGGCAAGCGCTACCCGCCGGACCGCGCCGTGCTCCGGGACGTCTGGCTGTCGTTCCTTCCGGGCGCGAAGATCGGCGTGCTCGGCGCCAACGGCGCGGGCAAGAGCACCCTGCTGCGCATCATGGCGGGGGAGGTCACCGAGTTCGACGGCGAGGCGTTCCCGGCCCGGGGCCTCTCCATCGGCTACCTGCCGCAGGAGCCGCGGCTCGATCCGTCGAAGACCGTCTCCGGCAACGTCAACGAGGGCGTGGCCGACTTGCGCACGCTGCTCAGGCGCTACGACCAGGTGGTGGCCGACCTGTCGTCGGGGCTGGTGTCTCCCGAGATGGACGAGGCGCTGGAGGAGCAGGGCGAGCTGCAGAGCCGGATCGACGCCCTCGGCGCCTGGGACCTCGACTCGCGGGTCCGGATGGCGATGGACGCCCTGCGCCTGCCGCCCGGCTCCGCCGGCGTCGCGACGCTGTCGGGCGGCGAGCGCCGGCGCGTCGCGCTCTGCCGCCTGCTGCTGCAGTCGCCGGACCTGCTGCTGCTGGACGAGCCGACCAACCACCTCGACGCCGAGTCGGTCGCCTGGCTCGAACGCTTCCTCGCGGACTACAAGGGAACCGTGGTCGCCGTCACCCACGACCGGTACTTCCTCGACAACGTCGCCGGCTGGATTCTGGAGCTCGACCGCGGCGCCGGGATTCCGTGGGAGGGGAACTACTCGTCGTGGCTGGCGCAGAAGCAACAGCGGCTCGACGTCGAGACGAAGCACGAGGCGAAGCGGCGCCGCACGCTGCAGCGCGAGCTCGAATGGATCGCGATGTCGCCGCGCGCCCGCCAGGCGAAGGGAAAGGCGCGGCTGAACGCCTACGAGCGCCTGCTGTCCGAGGACACCGCGCAGAAGATCGAGTCGGTCGAGATCTACGTGCCGCCCGGCCCGCGGCTCGGCGACGTGGTCGTCGAGGCGGCCGGCGTCGTCAAGGGCTACGGCGACCGCGCCCTCATCGGCGGCCTGTCGTTCACGCTGCCGCCGGCCGGCATCGTCGGGGTGGTCGGCCCCAACGGGTCCGGCAAGACGACGCTGCTGCGCCTCGTCGCCGGCGAGGAGGAGCCGGACGCGGGCGAGATCCGGCTCGGCGACACCGTCCGGATCGGCCACGTCGGCCAGAGCCGCGAGCTCGACCCGCGGCAGACCGTATGGGAGGCGATCGCGGACGGCCGGGACGAGATCGCCCTCGCGAAGCGGACCGTCGCCTCGCGCGCCTACGTGTCGTGGTTCAACTTCCGGGGGAGCGATCAGCAGCGGAAGGTCGGCACGCTGTCCGGCGGGGAGCGGAACCGCGTGCACCTCGCGAAACTGCTGCGCGGCGGCGCGAACCTGCTGCTGCTCGACGAGCCGACCAACGACCTCGACGTCGACACGCTGCGCGCGCTCGAGGACGCCCTCGTCGAGTTCGCCGGGTGCGTCGTGGTGGTGAGCCACGACCGCTGGTTCCTCGACCGCATCGCGACGCACGTCATCGCCTTCGAGGGGGACAGCGAGGTAGTCTGGTTCGCGGGCAACTACGCCGACTACGAGGCCGACCGCCGGCGGCGGCTCGGGCGCGCCGCCGATCAGCCGCACCGCATCCGGTTCCGGAAGCTGACGCGCGCCTGACGCCGCCGCGATCGTGCGCCGCAAGCGGGTCGCGCGGGCCACGGCGCCACCCCGAATCCGCCGCGCCGGCCAGCGCTCGGCCGATCTTGCAACCAGCAATCGGCCGCTTGCGAAACCGGCAATCAGACGCCGGGTTGACCGGCAATCAGACGCCGGGTTGACCGGCAATCAGACGCTTGTCAAACCAGCAATCAGACGCTAGGCTGACCAGCAGATGGACGCAGCCCCGCCGCTGTTGTCGCGCTCGCTGGCGTCCGCCGTCCGGGAAGCCCTGGCGGATACGCCCGTCGTCTGCCTGCTCGGCCCGCGGCAGAGCGGCAAGACCACCCTGGCGCAGCAACTGGCGCCGGAACGCGCGTTCATCAGCCTGGACGATCCGAGTTACTACCGGACCGCTACCGGGGACCCGGCCGGTCTGGTCGCCAGCCTGCCGGACGCCGCGACCGTGGACGAGGTCCAGCGTGCTCCGGCGCTGCTTCCCGCCATCAAGCATGCCGTGGACCGCGACCGCCGGCCCGGTCGTTTCCTGTTGACCGGCTCGGCCAATCTGCTGCTGGCGCCGGCCGTCACCGAGTCGCTGGCCGGGCGCATGGAAATCGTGCAGTTGCACCCGTTGACCGAATCGGAGAAAGCGCGCCGGCCCGGCCGATTCCTGAACGCGCTGCTGGCCGGCGCGTTCGAACCGGACCTGCGGCCCGGCGCGGCGCCCGCGGGCCCGTCGCTGGCGGAGCGACTGGTCGCCGGCGGCTATCCCGAACCGCTGGCCAGAACGCCGCGCCGCGCGCGGCAATGGCACCGGCAGTACCTGCGCAGCATCATCGAGCGCGACGTGCGGGAGGTGGCGCGGGTGCGGGACGCGCACGAGCTCGGCCGGCTGCTGGAGCTGCTGGCCCTGCGGAGCGCCGAGTTGTTCAACGCCACCCGCCTCGCCAACGACCTTGGTCTGCGCCGGGAGACGGTGGAGCACTACGTCGCCGTGCTGGAGCGGCTCTTCCTGGTGCGGCGCCTGCCGGCGTGGCGCCGCAATCCGGCCAACCGCCTCGTCACGTCCCCGAAGGCGCATCTCCTGGACAGCGGCCTGGCCGCGACCCTGGCCGGCCTGACCGCGGACCACTGGCTCTCCGGTCGCGACCGCGTGGGACACCTGCTGGAATCGTTCGTGCTGCAACAGCTCGTCGCCCAGGCCGCCTGGACCGATCCCGACCTGCGGTTCTGGCACTATCGCGACAAGGACCAGGTGGAGGTCGACGTGGTCGTGACCCGCGGTTCGAAGACCTGGGGGGTCGAGGTCAAGGCGGCCGCCACCATCGCGTCCGGCGACGGGCGGGGCCTCGCCCGGCTCGCCGACCGTTGCGGCGGGGATTTCGAGTCCGGCGTGCTGCTCTACGCCGGCCGGGACGTGCTGCCACTGGGCGACCGGCGCATGCTCGCGGTGCCGCTGAGCGAGCTGTGGGAGCGGTAGCAGCCCGTGGCCAACCCCGCTGCATTCGACGGGCGCTGCATCCCGGCTGACTGCGCTGTTCGTCGGTCGCATGCAGGCGGCGCGCCGATCCGAGGACGGCACCTTCGACGCGGAAGCATGGAACCGGCGCTTGCCTGCGAACCCGTCAGCGAGCCGTGGCGGGTGCTGCGCCGGTCAGGATGGTGAGAGAGAGCGTCGTGCCGACGTACGTTCCGATCCTGATGTTCCTGTATTCTTCACTTTGTACTGCCGCCGCCGGATTGGCCTTCGGTGATTGCTTGTCGAGTGGACGTTTTTTGCAGATGATCAGGTAACCCGTCGATATTCTGGTTCCGTCGCGCCCGGACTCATACTCGACCTCGCATGCGGATCGAAGATACTCCAGCAGTGGCAGTGAGCGGCGCAACTGCTTCCTTGCCTTCAGTTCCCAGGTTTTCTTGAGTTCGACGAGAACGGCATGCGTGTTCCCATTCAGCTCGACGACCAGCAGATAATCGCAGATCGACTCCAGCCCCTTGTCTTTTCTGAGCCCGGGAGCGTGGCTCACGCCTCCGCGTCCGAGTCGTATGGCGACGACCGGGACAGGCGTCAGTATCTCCACCTGCATTCCGGATTCTTCGTCCACCAGAAGAACGTTGTCGCCGGTCGATCTCGTGAGCGCGGCTTCGGCCACGATGCCGGGCAGCTCGGAAACCAGGGACATATCAATCCTTCGACTCCGCTTCCAGCCTCAAGGACAGCTCGTTGGCCACGCGGTTGATTCCGTCGATGGTCTCGTCGAAGTTCGGCATGTCGATGCCCAACTCGTCGATTGCGCATTTGTGCAATCCCTGGTCCCTCGCCACGTACGCCCGGATTCGCTCCGGGTCGATGAAATCCTTCTTGCCGTAATTGAGCTTCCTGATCACCTGCGCCTTGCGGGGCAAAGGTGCTGTTCAGCATGATCAGGTTGTTGATCTCCTTGACGATATAGTCGCTGTGGGTCGTCATCAGCACCTTCAAGCCTGCCTGCACGAGATGCGCCAGCAACCGCGCAAGCAGGATCTGGTTGGCCGTGTCCAAGTGACTTTCCGGCTCATCGATGATGAGAAGGTGATTCTTGCGGGCCGCGTGGCGCAGGAAGAAATACAAATCCGACAGTCCGCGCGCCGACGAGGAAGCAAGATGCAATGGAAGGACGAAGCGGCGTTCGCCGCGCGCGACGGACCGGAACTCGATCGCGTCGCTGGAAGCCGCATAGTAGCCGTTCATCATCTTCTTGATGCCTTTGAGAAATCCGTCATCATGGATCTCGCTCTTTTGCTTTCGGAGATCGGGAATGCTCCGCGTGTAATCGATGTTGTCCTTGACGGGACGCGCGTAGCGACTGACCGTTTCGTCGATCAAGACGAACGGAAAATTGCGGTCCCTGCCCTTGCGATCCCCGTACTTCTGCAGCAAATCGACCAGTTGGGCCTTCTGGAAGTCGAGCTCCCTGTAGAAAAGCGAGATTCCAAAGCGCTCGGCGGAAAGCACGAACGGCTCCGACGGCAACTCGGGGAACAGGAAGCGGAGATACCTGCGCCAGAGACTACGCCGCAGTGCCAGCGGGTGTCGTCGTTTGCTTTCCGGCTGGTCTCCGATTACGAAGAGGTTCGCGCCGTCGTAGCGGATCGACGGCGTGTCTCCCGTTTTCGGGAAGTCCTTGACGGGTTGAGAGTTACAGGAAAACTCGGCGGTCAGTTTCACGTCGACGGACGCGCTCTCGAATTTCTCTGGCGGCGAACTGAAGACCCAGGCCAGTCCGGCGTCGGAGAATTCCCGGGTCAACGTCTTCATGACCTCCTTTCGCTCGTGCGTCAGGGAGTCACGGTCCACGGGGAGCTCTGCCTGCGCGTTTTCGGCCACCTGTTCGTTGACTTGCTCGAACACCGGATACCTTGCCGTCAGGCGGGACGGTGCGGACGCACCGCGTCTGGTGGCCGGAGGCGCAGGTCCCGGCCAGTCCAGCCACGTTTTCAGAAAACTGTACAGCGTATACACCAGGTACGTCTTGCCGGTATTGTTGCGGCCGGCGATGATCGTCAGATCGCCGAGCTCCATTTCGGCGTTCTTGACCGGACCGATGTTCCTGAACGTGAACGTGACCGGTTTGAACCCGTTGTCGCTTGCGGCCGGCATCATGTCCTTCCGATCCGTCAGTTCAGTTTCCAATTCCCGGAATCCTTTCCCACATCGACTGCTGCGACCCGTCGTCATGTATCGTGCCCATCACCATGCACGCCAGCGTAGACAGGAGAGCCGTCGTGTCAATGTCCGACTTTTGCCACGGGCTGTTCAACGATGCGCCAATGACGTCTCGCACTTTGGCTGCAGCCGGCTTGATCCGGACCCGGCCGCGGCGCTCAGCCGGCGCGCGGCGAGGAGGGCGTAGTCTTCGTCCTGCTCGCAGCCGACGAAGCGGCGTCCGAGCGTCAGGGCGGCGACGCCGGTGGATCCCGAGCCGGCGAACGGGTCCACGACCACGTCGTCTTCGTTCGTCGTCGCGCGCAGGCAGCGGGCGACGAGCGCGACCGGTTTCTGCGTCGGATGCTTGCCGAACCGCTTTTCGTCCTTTCCCGGCGGCGGGATGCGCCAGACGTTCTTCATCTGCCGGCCGCCGTTCTCCGCCTTCATGGCTTCGTAGTTGAAGGTGTGCCGATGCCGGCTGCCCTTCGGAGCCTTCGTCGCCCAGAGCAGGATCTCGGTGGCGTGCGTGAAGCAACGGCAGCCGAGGTTCGGGGGCGGCGCCGGTTTCTCCCAGACTACGTCGTTCAGGATGCGGAAGCCGATCTGCCGCATCGCGAGGCCGACGCTCAGGTAGACGTGCGACGTGCCGCTCACCCAGATCGATCCCGCCGGCTTGAGGATACGGTGGCAGGCGGCGAGCCACGTGCGGTGGAATTCGTGGTCCGGGTCGACCCCGCGGCTGCGGTCCCATTCGCCCTTGTTCACCTTGACCATGCGTCCGGCGACGCAGGTGATGCCGTCGTTCGACAGGAGATAGGGCGGATCCGTCCAGACGCAGTCGACGCTGCCGTCCGGAATCGCCGCCATGCGCTCCAGGCAGTCGCCGAGGTGCAGCGCCGAGGAGTCCGCACCGGCCCAGAGCGGCGTCGATGCGCCGCCGGGCGCGGTCGGTTTCGGCGGTGACACGTCCGGTTTTCCTGCCGCGGTCGGCGACTCTGCCCAGTCGTCTGGTTCTCTCAGGGCGTTCCTGTCGAGCCGGGAAACCGGCCATCCCCCGTCTGGGCCCGGTTCCGGCAGGGCGTTCCTGATCGACGTTCTCTTCGTGGGCGGCGCCCCGGTTCGCCAAGCCGGGCGGGTTGCCGGGGCGCCGTCTCTTCGCGGGCGTTTGCGGCGCCGGCCGCCTCAGTCGACGATCGCCTGGTAGACCAGCGTCCGCACCTTCTGCTGATCGTCGAGGCCGATGGCCGGAATGATCTGCGTCAGGTAGACCACCACCAGCTCCTCTTCGGGGTCGGCCCAGTAGGTGGAGTGGTAGGCGCCGCCCCAGCCGAACTCGCCGGCCGAGCCGGGCAGGCCGGCGGCAGCCGGGTCGTGGGTGATCGAGAAGCCGAGGCCGAAGCCCTGGCCGGGGCGGAACGGGATGCCGCCGAGGTGGTCGGAGAGCATCGACTCGACCGTCTTGCGCGACAGGATGCGCGTGCCGTTCCACTCGCCGCCGTTCAGCATCATCTGCAGGAACGTGGCGTAGTCGGTGGCCGTCGACAGCAGGCCGGCCCCGGCCGAGAACGCCTTGCGCGGGCCCTCGACGTAGTGCCCCTGGCCCACCATGTGACCGGGGTCGGGCGCCCGCTCGAAGCGGCCGCCGTCGCCGACCGACGAATAGACCGTCGCCAGCCGGCCCAGCTTGCCCGCGGGCAGGAAGAAGTGCGTGTCGGTCATCCCGAGCGGGTCGAACAGCCGCTCCTTCAGGAACGCGCCGAGGGTCTGGCCGCTGATCTTCTCGATCATCGCGCCCAGGACGTCGGTGTTGTAGCCGTAGATCCACCGCTCGCCGGGATGCCCGTCCATCGGCAGCGCGGCGAGGCGGGCCATCGTGTCGCCCACCGGCTCGTCGCGGTCGGCGAAGTACCAGCCGGTGATGCCCGCCTCCGCCCACGCGTCGGCGGCCGGCCCGCGGTTGGCGAGCAGGCCCATGCCGTAGCTGATGCCGGCGGTGTGGGTCAGCAGGTCGCGGATGGTGATCGGCCGGCGCGCCGGCACGACGTCGTAGCCGCCGTCTTCGTTCGGCTCGGCGACGGTGGTCTCGGCGAACGCCGGGAGGTACCTGCCGACCGGGTCGGTGATCAGCAGCTTCCCCTCCTCCTGCAGCAGCAGGACCCCGACGCTGGCGAGGGCCTTGGTCTGCGACGCGATGCGGAAGATGCCGTCGGACGGCATCGGCGCCTGCGCCTCGACGTCGCGGTAGCCGATCCCCTCGCGGTAGGCGATCTTCCCGCGCCGGACCACGATGGTGACCGCGCCGGCGAGCCGGCCCTCGTCGACGTAGCTCTCCAGCGCCAGGCTCAGGCGGTCGAGGCGCTCGGACGACATCCCCACTTCTTCCGGCGTGACGCGCACCAGCCCCTGGGCGAGCAGCGCCCGCGGAACGAGCAGCAGCGCGAACAGGACGGCGAGCGCGGTCAGGCGAATGCGTGATCTCATGGCGTTACCTCGATCTTCCGGGAACTCCGGCGGGTTCGAACCAGATGGAGCGCGACGGCCGCGCCGAACAGCACCAGCCCCATGATATCCGTGACGGTGGTCGCGTAGAAGAGCAGCAGGCCCCCGGCCACCGCCGCGCTCCGCTCGACCCGGTTCGCGGCCCGCCGCAGCCAGCCGCCGAGCCCCATGGCGAGGGCGCTGACGCCGATCGCGGCGGTCCCGGCCGTCCGCACGACGTCGCCGGCCGGCGCCTGCAGCAGCACGCCGGCCCCCTCCGGGCTGACCGTGAACGCGAACGGCACGAGGAACGCCGGCAACGTGTACTTCCAGGTCAGCATCATGGTCCGGAACGGGTTGCCGCCGGTGATCGCGGCGGCGGCGAACGGCGAGAGCGCGGTCGGGGGACTGACCTCCGAGAGGACCGCGTAGTAGAAGATGAACATGTGCGCGGCGAACTCGGGCACGCCGACCAGCGTCAGCGCCGGGGCGATCATGACCGCCGCGATGATGTAGGAGGCGGTGACCGGGACCGCCAGGCCGAGCATCCAGACCGCCACCGCCGCGTAGACCACGGTCAGGAAGATGCTGCCGCCGGCCAGCGAGACGATGATGCCGGACAGCTTCAGTCCCAGGCCGGTCAGCGTCACCACCCCGACGATGATCCCGGCCGTCGCCGTGGTCGCCGCCACCGGCAGGACCCCCCGCCCGCCCGCTTCGAGCGCCTCCGCCAGCCGGCGCGGCCACAGCGCCTGCTCCCGCCGGATGAAGCTGAGGCCGATCACCAGCAGCATCGACAGGAAGACGGCCCGGAACGGCGTCACGCCGCTGATCAGCAGCGCGATGATGGCGGCGAGCGGCAGGAACTGGTACCCGGAGCGGCGCATCAGCGCGCCCACCGGCGGCACGTCGACGTCGACCGCCTTCGTCCCGAGCCGGCGGGCGTCCGCCTCGATCATCAGCATGATCGAGAAGTAGTAGAGGACCGCCGGGATGATCGCCATGACCATCACCTGCAGGTAGGAGATCTGCAGGAACTCGGCGATGAGGAACGCCGCGGCGCCCATGAACGGCGGCGCCATCAGCGCCCCGATGCCGCTCGCCGACAGGATGCCGCCCCCGATCTCGGCGGAAAAGCCGGCGCGCCGGAGCAGCGGCCAGACCACCGCGCCGAGCGTCACGGTCGTCGCGACGCCGCTTCCCGACACCGTGCCGAGCAGGAACCCCGCCAGCGTCACCGTCCGGCCCGGTCCCGCCCCGCTCTCCGACCGCCCGAACGCCGCCATCGTCCAGGTGATGAAGAACTGGCCGGCGCCCGACTTGGCCAGGATCGCGCCGAAGATCGTGAACAGGATGATGAAGGTCGCGCATACGTTCAGCGGCACGCCGAAGATGCCTTCCAGCGTCATGTACAGCGTGCCGATCAGCCGCGCGGAGTCGTAGCCGCGGTGCGCGAACAGCTCGAGCCCGACCAGCTCCAGATACGGCCCGTAGTAGCCGTAGAGCAGGAACGCGACGGCCGTCACCGGCAGGATCGGGCCGACCGTGCGGCGCGTGGCCTCCAGGACCAGCAGCGTCGTGACCCCGCCGAGCACGAGGTCCGCCGCCAGCGGCGTGGCGGCGCGGTACACGAACCGGTCGAAGTCGATGATCGGCCACGCGAGCGCGGCGGCCGCGGCGGCCGCCAGCGTCCAGTCGAGCCCCGTCACCCGTTCCCGCCAGCGCGGACCGGCCGGAAAGACGAGGAACGTCAGGACGAGCGCGACGAGGAGAAAGCTGACGCGGTAGATCTGCGGCTGGACGATCCCCACCACCCAGTACAGCGCGTACAGCGACAGTCCCGCGGCCAGCGCGGCGGCCAGCACGGCGGTTCGGCCCCGCAGGCGCCGGGTGGGGACGTCCGCCTCGGGATCGTCCCGGGGCGCGGCCGGCGGGTCTGGCGTCGTCACTCGGACCAGGCGCCCTGCTCGCGGTAGTAGCGGATCGCGCCGTCGTGGAACGGGATGGGGGAGCCCGCGGTCGCCGACCCGGTGCTCAGGACGGCGGCCATCGGATGCACGGCGGCCAGCTCCTCGTGGTGGTCGAACAGGACGCGCGTCAGATCGTAGGCGAGCGCCGCGTCCATCTCCGCGTGGACCACGAGGACGTTGGAGACGGCCACGACCGTCACCGCGTCTTCCATCCCCGGGTAGACCGACGGCGGAATGGGAGAGTTGTGGTAGACGAGCGACCCGTACCGCTCCTGCAGCGTGGCGAGGGTCTCGCCGTTCGGGACCACCCTGATGGTCCGTCCCGGCGTCGAGGCGAGGTCCAGGATGGCGCCGGTCGGGATGCCGCCGCTGAAGAAGAACGCGTCGATCTTGTCGTCCTTGATGGCGTCCACCGACTGCGCGGCGCCCAGGCTCTGGCGGGTGATGCCGGTCTCCGGGTTCACGCCGGCCGCCTCCAGGATGCGGAAGGCGCTCACCTCGGTGCCGCTGCCGGGCGCTCCGGTGGAGACGACCCGGCCCTGCAGATCGGCCACCGTCTCGATGCCGGTCGCGGTGACCGAGACGAGGTGGTTGTAGTTGTCGTAGAGGACGGCGAGCGCGCGCATCGGCACCGCGCCGAAATCGGCGAACGCGCCGCGCCGGTTCGCGGCGTCGTCGATCGAGTCGGCCAGCCCGAAGGCGATGTCCGCCGACCGGTTCGCGATGAACTTCAGGTTGTCGACAGTGCCCGCCGTCACCTCGGCGGTCGCCTCGACGCCGTCGACGTAATCACTGATCACCTTGGCGATGCCGCCGCCGTACGGATAGTAAACGCCGCCGGTGCCGCCGGTGGCGATCGACAGGCGCACCGTCAGGCCGCCGCCGTCCGGCGCCGCGCACGCCAGCGTCGCCGCGGCTGCCGCGGCGACCACCGCCAGTGCGAGCCGGTGCGCGCCGTTCGATCTCCGACCCGTGTGTCCGGGATGTCGTGATCTCATCTGCCGCCTCCATCGTGCGCATGCCCGCCCGCACGTTCCAGATTCTATCCCGATGCGCCGGGGCAACGGGTGTTTCGCCGCCGGGCGGCCGCGGCCGGCAGGTTTCCGACCTGCCCGACGCCTTCCGCTTCCCGCGGGCGGCGCGGAAGACGGCGACGCCGGGTGCGCCGACGCATCTTTCGTCAGGCAACGTCATGCTTCGCCGCCGCGACGACGGCCGTTGCGCTCGCGATGGCTCTGTCGGCCTGCGCCTTCGAGAACGCTTCACCGGGCGTGCCTTCTTCCAGGCCGTTCGGGTAGCGGGTCGGCACGTAGTAGAGGTCGAGTTCGCGCGCCTCGTCGATCAGGGCGCCGAGCGTCGGAACGCGCGGGTGGAGCCGTTCGATCAGGCCGCGGACGCTGTGGCCGAGGACCGCCCGCGCCCCGCCCGCGTAATGGACCGCCTTGACCGCTTTTTCGGCCGCCTGTTGCGCGAAGAAGCAGGCCTGGGCGAAGAATTCGCCGTGCGCCGCGAAGCGGGCGAAGCGCAGATCGTCTTCGGCGGCCTGCAGCCAGCGGCCGGCCTCGGCCAGCGAGCAGGGCGCCGCTTCCCGGAGAATCGTGATGTCGGAGATGATCGTCATTCTGCCCCATGCTACTGAAATGCGCCGGGACGCCCCCGTTCGCTCCGACGTCCGCGATCGTCCTTGCGCGCCGGATGCTGCCTGCGTTTCGGGTTTCGCTATCCTTGAAGGCATGACGACTGTTCGAAACCGTGCGGCGGCGGTCGGAACTGCGTGGGCCCTGCTGGTCGCCGCGGCCGGCGGCGCCTCCGAGCCGACGCGGGCCCGCCAGGGCATGGTGGTCGCCTCGGACAGCGTGGCCGCGGCGGTCGGCCGCGACGCGCTGCGCGCCGGCGGGTCGGCGGTGGACGCCGCGGTGGCCACGGCGTTCGCGCTCGCGGTGACCCTGCCGGCGGCCGGCAACGTCGGCGGCGGCGGGTTTCTCGTCCATCGCGCGGCGGACGGGTCGGCGGCGGCCTACGACTTCCGTGAAACCGCGCCGGCCGCGGCGGCGCCCGGGATGTTCGTCTCCGGCGGCGTCTACGACGCGGCGCGGCACCACGACAGCCACGTCGCGGTCGGCGTGCCGGGCACGGTCGCCGGGCTGCATCGGGCCTGGACCGATCACGGCCGCCTGCCGTGGCGGCGCCTCGTCGAGCCGGCGATCGCCCTGGCGCGCGACGGTTTCGTCCTTTCGCACGCGCGCGCCGCGTCCCTGGCCGCCGTCCTGCCGCGCATGGCCCGCTACCCCGCCTCGGTCGCCGCGTTTTCGAACGGCGGCGCGCCCTACGCGCCCGGTGACCGCTTGCGGCAGCCGGACCTCGCCGCGACCCTGGAGCGGATCGCCGCCGACGGGCCGGCCGGGTTCTACCGCGGCCGCACCGCGGCGCTCGTCGCGCGCGAGATGGCGGCGCACGGGGGGTTGATCACCGAGGCCGATCTCGCCGCCTACGAGCCGCGGGTCCGCGAGCCGGTCCGGGGGACCTACCGCGGCTACGAGGTGCTCTCGATGCCGCCCCCCAGCTCCGGCGGGGTCACCCTGGTCCAGATGCTCAACGTGCTGGAGGGCTACGATCTGCAGGCCGCCGGCCACGGCTCCGCGCGCAACGCGCACCGGATCGTCGAGGCGATGCGCCGCGGCTTCGCGGACCGCGCGCGGCACCTCGGGGACCCCGACTTCAACCCGGCGATGCCGGTGCTCCGGCTCACGTCCAAGGAGTACGCCGCGGGGCTGCGCGCCACCATCGACCCGGACCGCGCGTCGCGGTCCGCTCCCGACACGTTCGAATGGCCGCCCGCCGGCGACGAGACCACCCACGTGTCGGTCGTCGACGCGGAGCGCAACGCGGTCGCCCTCACCACCACCCTCGAGCAGTCCTACGGCGCGAAGATCGTGGCGCCGGGGACCGGCTTCCTGCTCAACAACGAGATGGGCGACTTCAACGCCGCGCCCGGCCTGACGACCGCCGCCGGATTGATCGGCACGCCGCCCAATCTGGCCGAGCCGGGCAAGCGCATGCTGTCGAGCATGACCCCGACCATCGTCGCGCAGGGCGGCCGTCTCTTCCTGGTGACGGGAAGTCCGGGCGGACGGACCATCATCAACACCGTGCTGCACACCATCCTGAACGTCGTCGACTTCGGGATGAACGTGCAGGAGGCGGTCGACGCGCCCCGCTTCCACCACCAGTGGCTGCCCGACCGGCTCCTTTACGAGCGGCGGGGGCTCTCGCCCGACACCGTGGCCCTGCTCGAGGCGCGTGGCCACGCGCTCACCCCGCGCGCCAGCCAGGGCGCGGCGCACGCCATCCTCTTCGACTCCGGGGCGGACGTTCTCGAAGGAGCGGCGGACCGCCGCCGCGCGGACGCCGCGGCGGCCGGGTACTGAGCGGCGGTTTCGCGAAGTCGTCGAGCATGCGGGCGGCCGGTGCGGGTGTCACGGTCGACCGAGCGGTCGGGCCACCGGCTGCCGGGCGCCGTGGATCCGCTTGCAGGCGGCGCCGTCCGCTGCCGCCGAATGCGCGGCGCGCCCCGGCGGGTCCGGCGGACTCGTCCTGCCACCCCGGTGGGCGGCGCAGTCCGCTGCCGCCGAATGCGCGGCGCGGCCCTCCCGCGGCGCGATGCCGGAACACTATGAGTTTCCAGTATAGTACCAAGCGCCGTGTATGAGTGTTGCTGATACGGGAAGGGCGGTCGCCCGCCCGTGGAGGGAGTGCAGCCGAAGTGCAGATCACACCAGGAAAGCTCGCCGGAATGAAAGCGGTGTCGACGGAGACCGGCACGATCGCGGCCGCCGCGATGGACCAGCGCGGATCGCTGAAGAAGGCGCTCGCCCGGGCCGCCGGCCGGGACGCCGCGGATGCGATGCTCGAGGAGTTCAAGTCGATAGTGACCGCGGCCCTCACCCCGCACGCCTCCGCGATTCTGCTCGATCCGCAGTGGGGCCTCGAGGCGTCGAAGCAGCGGAGCGCCGCCGCCGGCCTCCTGCTCGCGTACGAGGAGAGCGGCTACGACAACACGCGCCCCGGCCGCCTGCCCGACCTGCTCCCGCACTGGTCGGTGCGCCGGCTCAAGGAGGCGGGCGCCGACTGCGTGAAGGTGCTCATCTATTACACGCCGTACGACGCGCCGGCCGTCAACCGCGAGAAGCAGGCGTTCATCGAGCGCATCGGCGACGAGTGCCGCGCGAACGACGTTCCGTTCTTCCTCGAGTTCGTCGGCTACGACCACGAGGGCGGCGACGAGAAGGGACCCGAATTCGCGCAGCGCAAGCCGGACGTCGTGGCCGGGAGCATGGCCGAGTTCTCCCGGGAGCGCTACGGCGTCGACATGATGAAGGTGGAGATCCCGGTCAACATGCAGTTCGTCGAAGGCACGCGCAGCTTCCGGGGGACGAAGGTGTGCACGAAGGAAGAAGCGCTCGAGTCGTTCCGGCGTGCTGCCGCGGCAGCGCGGAAGCCTTTCATCTACCTGTCGGCCGGGGTCAGCAACGCGGAGTTCACCGAGTCGCTCGAACTGGCCGCCGAGTCGGGCGTCGCGTTCGCCGGCGTCCTGTGCGGGCGGGCCACCTGGAAGGACGGCATCCCGGTCTACGCCACGCGGGGCGCCGACGCGTTCCGCGAATGGCTCGCAACCGAGGGCGTGCGGAACATCGGAAACGTCAACGACGCGCTGCGCGGCGCGACGTCGTGGTTCGGGGCCTATGAAGCGGATTCCGCCCCGGCCCGGCCCGCGTAGGAGCGCGGCGGCGGGGAGCGGACGCCGCGGATCGTTCGCCGTTGCCACTGTGTTCTCGCCACCTTTGTGCCGCGCAAGCGGCAACGGGGAGCGGACGCCGCGGATCGTTCGCCCTGCTGTCGATGCCTGACGCGCGGGCGGAGACGGCTGCGACGACGGGGAGCGGACGCCGCGGATCGTTCGCCGGGCTGCTTTGCGCTACCACTACCGGCCGGAGGTGCTGAAGGCCCTGGCGTCCCACGGCGTCCGGCCGACGCCCGCGACGCGCCCGGAGCTGGTGCGCGAGTTCGTGAACGACCTGTACCGCTTCGAGTTGCGGCGGCTGCGCGCGCGGCAGGTGCGCGGCGACGTTCCGAAGCGCGAATACGCACGGCACGTCGTCGCGCTGCGCCGGCGGTACCCGCTGGTGTCCGTGCCGTTGCGGCGCTGGACCCTCGACCCGTAGCCGCCGGCCGTGGTCGGCGATCCGTAGCCGCCGACCGCGGCGTGCCGTTGCGGCGCTGGACCCTCGACCCGTAACCGCCGACCGCGACCGCGCGTCCGGCGCGCCGGTCGCCGTGCGCCGCGGGCGCGGACCACGTTGACCGGCCCGTCCGCGTACGGCGGCCGCATGTCCGGCGAGCACGGTCGCCGCGCCCCTGCGCCGGCGGACGTCGACGCCGCGGGCGCGTCCCTCCGCCGTGTCGGACACCGGCCGGGCCGTTCCCGGGCCGCCGGTAAGATCACCGCATGATCCCGTGGGTTGCCGCCGGGTTCCTGGTCGCTCTGCTCGCCGCGCTGCTCGGGGCCGTCGCGTGGCGCCTGCGCACGGCGCGCGCCGGCGCGGCCCGGACGCGGGCGCGGCTGGCCGCCCTGCTGGAGAGCGGCGCGGCGGGGCTGGCGGTCTGGAACGCGGAGGGGCGGCTGGTCGCCTGCAACGGCCGCTTTCGGGAGTTCTATCCCGCGGTGACCCTGAAGCCCGGTCTCGAGTTCGAGGACCTCGTGCGGTACACCGCGACGCGCGCGGTGGTGCTCGTTCCCGAGGCCGAAATGGACGCGTGGATCGCGGCGCGGCTGGCGCGGCGCGCCGCGGCGGCGACCGAGACGTTGCGCACCCCGGACGGCCGCTGGATCGAGATCCGCACGCGGCCCACGGACCAGGGCGAGACGCTGCTCGTCCACACCGACGTCACCGCCGCCCGCGCCGCGGCGTCCGAGCGGGCCGGCCGGGAGACCCCGGCGACCGGTCAGGCCGCGGCGCTACGCATGCTCCAGGACGCCATGGCCGTCGGCCGGGACGCGGCGTCGTTCCACCAGGCGGTCCGCGACCTGACGCGGCTGCTTGCCGCGTGGGGGGAATGGGACGCCGGCACCGCCCGTCTCGCGCCGTCCGACCCCGCCGGCGCGCTGGCCGCCACCGGCGTGTGGCACGTCGGCGACGAGCGGGTCGCGCCGCCGGAGGTCCGCGCCGCGCTCGATGCGTGCTGCGGCGACGCGGACGACCACCTGCTGCGGCGCGCCGTCGCGTCCGGCGAGCCGGTCTGGATCGCGAACGTCGCCGTGGACCCGCGGCTGTCCGCCGCGCGCCGCGCCGCGCTCGGCGGCGTGCGGTCGATCTGCGCGGTCCCGGTGGCGTCGGGCGGGCGGGTCGTGGCCGTGGTCGAGCTGTTCGCCGGCGCTCCGACCGTTCCCGACCGATCGCGCGAACGGCTCGTGGCGAGCGCCGTCGGCGAGCTCGCGCACGTCTTCGAGCGCGAGCGCGCCGCGCTGGCAGCCGGTGGCGGAACCCCGAGTCGCACCGAGACGGGCGGGGCGCCCGGCTGACAAGGCGTGAGGAGGGCGCATCTCGGGCACATGCGGCCGACGAACGGCGCAGCGCAGCCGGAATGCGGCGCCCGTCGAATGCAGCGGGGATTCGCCGCGGGCTGCTATGCCCTCCCCGCGCGCCGCGGCCCATGCCGCAGGCAGATCGCCGCGGGCACGACGAACATGTTCAGCGCGGTGGACGAGAACAGCCCGCAGACGATGACCAGCGCCAGCGGCGCCTGGATCTCGCTGCCCGGCGCCCCGAACCGCAACGCGACCGGCAGCAGCGCCAGACCGGTCGACAGCGCCGTCATCACGATCGGCACGAGGCGGTCGACCGAGCCGCGGACGACCGCCTCGCGCACGTCGAGATCCGGTTCCTCCCCGCGCAGGCGCCGGATGCGCGACACCAGCATGATGCCGTTGCGGGTCGCGATGCCGAACAGCGCGATGAACCCGATCAGCGCCGCGACCGAGAGCACCCCGTCGCCCAGGAACACGCCGGCCACCCCGCCGATCAGCGCCAGCGGCAGGTTCAGCATGACGATCGCGGCGTCGCGCAGCGAACGGAACGCGCTGTACAGGATCAGGAAGATGCCCGCCACGACCCCGACGCCCAGCCCCGCCAGCAGGCGCTCGGCCTCCGCCTCCGCCTCGAACTGCCCCCCGTACTCCACCCGGTAGCCCTCCGGCAGGGTCACGCCCGCCGCCACCCGCGCGCGGACGTCGGCGACGACGCCGCCGAGGTCGCGCCCGGCCACGTTCGCGGTGACGACGATCCGCCGCTGCCCGTTCTCCCGCCCGATGAAGTTCGGGACGCGGTCCTCCACGATGTCGGCCAGGCTGCCGAGCGGCACCCGCGCCCCCGCCGGCACGTCGAGGCGCGTCTGCCACATCGCGTCCAGATCGGCCAGATCGCCCGGCGCGTAGCGCAGCACCAGCGGCACCGCCAGCGGGCCGTCGAGGATCTGGCCCACCCGGCGTCCGAGCAGCGCCGTCTCCAGGTCGGACGCGGCCTGGCCGGCCGGCAGCCCGTGCCGGGCCAGCGCCGCCCGGTCGAAGCCGACGCGCACGGTCGGCACGTCGGCCTGCGGCTCCAGGGCGGCGTCCACCAGGCCCGGTATGCCCTGCAGCGCCGCCAGGCTCCGCGCCCCCAGCCCCCGCAGCACGTTCAGGTCCGGGCCGAAGATCTTCACCGCGAGGTTCGCCCGCGACCCCGACAGCATGTGGTCGATGCGGTGCGAGATCGGCTGTCCGATGGTGATGCTGGTGCCCGGCACGAGCGACAGCCGCTCGCGGATCTCCGCCAGCACGGCCTCCCGCGGCCGGCCGCCGGGCGCCAGCCGCACGTCGATCTCCGCCGACTCGACCCCCTGCACGTGCTCGTCCCGCTCCGCCCGCCCCGTCCGCCGCGCCGTCGCCTCCACTTCCGGCACGTCCAGCAACAGCCGTTCGACGGCGCTCCCCAGCGCGTTCGACTCCTCCAGGCCGGTGCCCGGCAGCGTCACCGCGCTGACGACCAGCGCGCCCTCGTTGAACTCCGGCAGGAACGCGCGGCCCATGCGCGGCGCCGTGGCCAGCGCGCCCGCGAACAGGAGGCCGGCGGCGGCGAGCACGAGGGCCGGCTGCCGCAGCACGCCCGGCAGCAGGCGCCCGTACCCTCGCCGCAGGGCGGCCGCCAGCGCCGGCTCGCGGCCCTCCCGGATGCGCCGCGCGCCCGGCAGCAGATACGCGCACAGCGCCGGCGTCACCGTCAGCGCCGCCACCAGCGACGCGCCCAGTGCGATCAGGTAGGCGAACCCGAGCGGCCGCAGCAGCCGCCCCTCGACCCCGGACAGGAAGAACAGCGGCAGGAAGACCAGCATCACGACGAGGGTCGCGTAGACGATCGACGCCCGGATCTCCCGGCTGGCCCGGTAGACCACCTCCAGCGCCGGGCGCCGCGCCGCGGCCGGCAGCGCGGCGTTCTCCCGCAGCCGCCGCGCCACGTTCTCCACGTCGACGATGGCGTCGTCGACGAGCGCCCCGACCGCGATCGCCATGCCGCCCAGCGTCATGCTGTCGATCGACAGCCCCGCCAGCCGCAGGCCGGCCACCGCGGTCAGCAGCGACAGCGGGATCGCCAGCAGCGTGATCGCGCCGGCCCGCAGGTTCGCCAGGAACACCAGGGTGACGAGGACCACCAGCAGCGTGCCGTCGCGCAGCGCGCCGTTCAGGTTCGCCAGCGCCAGCTCGATGAAGTCCGCCTGCCGGAACAACCGCGCGTCGAGCTGCATGCCGGCCGGCAGGCCGGCCTGCACCTCGTCGAGCACCCGGTCGAGTTCGGCGGTCAGCGCCAGGGTGTTGACGTCCGGCTGCCGGTGGATGCCGAGGATCACCGCCGGCTGCCCGTTGCGGGAGCCGTCGCCCCGCTTGAGCGCCTCCCCCACCCGCACGTCGGCCACGTCCCGCACCCGGATCGGGCGGGTTCCGCGGGTCGCCACGACCGTGGCGCCGATCCCGTCGGCGCCGCGCGCGCGCCCGGCGCCCCGGATCAGGTACTCCTGCCCGCCCGCCCGCCGGAACCCGGCCGAGGTGTTGCGGCTCGCGCGCCGCAACGCCGCCTCGACCGCGCCGAGGGCGACGCCGTAGTCGGCCAGCCGCGCCGGATCGACCAGCACCTCGAACTGCCGGCGCGCGCCGCCGATCACCGTCACCTGCGCGACCCCCGGCGTCGCCAGCACCCGCCGGCGGACCAGCGTCTCCGCCGCCGTGCGCAGCGCCAGCGGCGTGTGCCCGGACGACTGGAGGGCGACGAACAGGATCTCGCCCATGATCGACGACGACGGCGACAGCACCGGCGGCTCGACGCCGTCGGGCAGCGCCGCGGACGCCACCGCCAGCTTCTCGGCCACCGTCTGCCGCGCGCGGTGCGGGTCGGCCCCCCAGTCGAAGTCGACCCACACGACCGCGACGCCGACCGCCGTCGCCGAGCGCACCCGCCGCACGCCGGACGCCCCGCTCAGGGCCGCCTCGACGGGCCGGGTGACCAGCGCCTCCATGTCGGTCGGCGCCATCCCGTGCCCCTCGACCAGCACCGTCACCGTCGGCGCGGTCAGGTCCGGCAGGACGTCGACCGGCATCCGCGCCGCCACCCAGCCGCCCCAGACGAGGAAGACGGCCGCGGCGGCGATCACCGCCAGGCGGTTGCGCAACGACCAGCGGATCAGCGCGTCGAGAAGCATCGTCCTGCGCTCCGGCCCCCGAGGCTGCGAGCCGCCCCCCGGAGTCCTCCCCTCAGTGCGCTACCTGCTCGATCAGGGGTGACCGGACTGAGCTGCGAGCCGCCCCCGGAGTTCACGGTGGTGCCTTCTTCCACGACTGCGGCTTCGAGGTGACCGGACTGAGCTGCGAGCCGCCCCCCGGAGTCCTCCCTCAGTGCGTGTGCCCGTGCGCCGGGACCCGCGGCGACAGCGCGGCCAGGCGGATGAACGGCGCCCCCCGCACGACGACGCGCTCGCCCGGCGCGACGTCGCCGGCGATCTGCACCTGTCCCGCGGCGCGGTTGCCGAGCCGGACCGGCCGCCGCTCGAAGCTCTCGCCGCCCACCTGCACGAAGACGACCGGGCGTCCGCCGTCGTCGACCACCGCGCTCTCCGGCAGGGTCACCGCCTCGGCCGCGGCGGAGGCGAAGATCCGCAGGGAGACCGCCTGCCCGACGGCGAGCCGGCGATCGGGACTCCGCAGCTCGTAGATGATCGGCACCGTGCGCGCCGCCGGCTCCAGCACGCGGCCGACCGCGATCAGCCGGTCGAGCGCGATCGGCGCGTCGAAACCGGGCACGTCGAGCTCGGCCCCGGCCAGCGCGCCGATTCTCGCCAGGGCGGCCTCCGGCAACGCCCCGACCACGTGCACCCGGTCGAGGGCGACCAGCCGGAACAGCCGCGTCCCCGCCTCCACGCCGGCCCCCGGCGTCGCGTCGGAAGCGGCCACGACACCGCCGATCGGAGCCCGCAGCACGAAACGGGTGTCGCGCCCGCCCTCCCCCTCGCCGGTGCGCGTGGCGTCGAGCTGCGCCAGGTGCGCCTCGGCGGCCGCGACGCGCGCCTCGGCCGTCTGCTCGGCCACCCGCGTTTCGAGCCGCCGCCGCGCGGGCAGGGCGCCGGCGGCGACCAGCCGTTCGACCCGCGACCGCTCGGCGCGCTCCAGTTCCAGCCCGTTGCGCGCCTCGGCCACGGCGAGCTCCAGCGCCGGCCGGTCCTCGCCGTGCCCGCTGCGGGGAATGACTTCCGCCAGCGGCTCGCCGCGGGCCACGCGGGACCCGACCGGACGGGCCGGCAGGTCGTTCGCCAGCCGCCCCGCGACCGGGGTGGTCACGTCGGCGCGGCCGCCGGTGCGCGGCGTGATCTCCGCCGCGATCACCAGACTCTCGGCGATCCGCCGCCGCGCGGCCGGCGCCGTGGCGAAGTCGAGCGTCCACTGCTGCTCCTTGAGGAACGGAATCGAGGCGCCGCCGACCTCGGCGGCCTCGGCGGCCTCCCCGCCCGGCGCCGCCGGGGACGCCGCCACCGCGACCTCGCCCAGGTCGTGGCGGTCCGCCAGCCCCGGCGCGGCCAGCACGACGGAGAGCCGGTAGCGGCCGGCGCGCGACGGCGTGACGTCGACGCCGAAGATGCCGGGACGCCCCGGCGCGGCCACCGCGAACGTCTCCTCCCGCGCGCCGGCCAGCCGGACCTCGGCGCGGCCCGCCCGCAACGGCTCGAAGGTGTCCAGATCGGTGAAGTGGATGGCGAACCGGCTCGTCTCCCCCGCGACGAGCGGGGGGTACTCCATGAACAGCTCGCTGCGCCCGCTCCAGCGCGTCTCGACGACCGGCGGCGCCTCCACCGCGTCGCCCGCTCCGGCGCCGCCGCCGGCATCGCCGCCGCCGCACGCGAGGGCGAGCGCGGCCGGCGCCGCCCACGCGGCGCGTCCCCGCCCCCGAAACGGCGCGACGCGCGGACCTTCGTCCGGTGGGTACTTCATGGCGCCACCTCCCTTCCCACCGCCCGATCGAGCCGGATCGCGGCCCGCCGCGCCGCGGCGGACAACGCCAGCAGACGGAGTTCCGCGCCCAGCACCACCCGTTGCGCGTCCAGCAGCTCCAGGATGCCGTACTCGCCCTCTTCGTACGCCGCCGCGGCGATCCCGGCCAGCGCCGCCGCCGGCGCCACCGACTCGCCGCGGTAACGCTCCGCCAGCGCGCGGTACCCCGCCGCCTCGGCGTGCGCCGCGCGGACCTCGCCCTCGATGCGGGCCCGCAACGCCTCCCGCTCGGCGCCGGCCCGCGCCCGCGCCGCCTCCGCCCGCGCCGCCTGCGCCTGCCCGCGGTTGAAGAGCGGGACGCCCACCGTCGCGCCGACCACGTACCCCGACTCGCGCGCCGGCCCCGCGCCGCTCCGCTTGAGGCCCGCGGTGACCGCCGCCGCCGGCAGGCGCAGCCGCGCCGCGGCGCGGCGCTCGGTCATCCAGCGCTCCTCGTCCAGGGCCAGGGCGCGATGGTCGGGCCGTTGCGCCAGCGCCCGGGCCAGCAGATCGCCGGCGCCCGGGACGGCGGCGCCGCCCAGCAGGCGCCCCACCGCCGAGAGGCCCGCGGGGTCGGTTCCCGGCGCCAGGAAGGACGCCAGCCGGGCCTGCGCCGTCGCCCGGTCGATGCCGGCCGCCCGCCGGTCGGTCTCGACGTCGGCCACCTCGCGCTCGGTGCGCAGCCGGTCGAACCGGGAGCCCTCCCCTTCCCGCTCGCGGGCGCGCAGCACTTCGACGAGGCGCCGGAGCTCGGCCACGCCCGCCTCCAGCGCCGCCGCGCGCTCCTGCGCGAGCAGCAAGTCGGTGAAGGCGAGACGGAGGCGCGCCTCGAAGTCCAGCCGCGCCGCGTCGGCGCGGGCCGCCGCGGCGGCCGCCGTCTGCGCCGCCGCCGCGCGCAGCAGGCCCGGGCGGCCCCGGAGCGGGAGCTCCTGCGAGACCAGCAGGAAGTCGTCGGCGCCGGGGCCGGCAACCTCCCGCGTGTAGCCGACGGCGGGATTGGCCGGCAGGCTCCGCTCCCGGGCGTCGGCCGCCCGCTCCCGGACGCCGAGACGCAGGGCCAGCAGGCGCGGGTGCTCCGCGCGCATCCGCGCCAGCGCCTGCTCCTCGGTCAGCGGCTGGCCGAAGGCGGCCGGCGCCCACCCTGCCAGGAACGCCGCCGGCAGCAACAGCGATCGCCCTCGACGCATGTATCGCTTTCTCCCGCCCCCGCCCGGCCGGCGGGCGGACGGCCTCCTTGTCCGTTGCGGAACGTCCGCTCGCGGGCGGCGGCGACCGCGCGCCGCGGCGGACGGAGAAACGTCAGGAGCGGACGGGAGGAGCGCGGGCGCCGGCGACGAAACGGGGCGGCGGGTCGGGACCGGTGGCCGGGTCGACGGGCACGTGCGCGCCGAACGGAGGGGCGGGCAGGGCGCCGGCCCCCGGCGGCCCGACCAGCGCGGCCGGCGCGCCCGCGGCGGCCGCCGGCGTCTTGATGGCGGCGGCCGACAGCGCGACCGCGGCGTGGCGGTGCCGGCCGCCGGCCGTCGTCAGGTCCCGGCCCGCGCCGGTGGCCGGCCCCTCCGGCCCGCGCCGGTGCGCGCTCCCGGCATCCTGGTGAGGTCGCGCGCCGCGGGCCCCTTCCGACCCGCGCCGGTGCGCGCTCCCGGCATCCCGGCCGGCTCCGCCTCGTCGTTCAGCGGCGGCCGGCCCTTCCGGCAGGTGCCAGTGCGCGCCCCCGCCGCGATGGTGCGCGCAGTGCGCATCGGGCCCGCCGCCGTGCGCCGGCGACGTCCGGCGCTCCCGGCCGTGCGCGTGCACGTGCGCGAACGGCGCGGACGCCCCGGACCAGACCAGCGCCGCGGCGAGCAGCAGGCAGGCGACGCGGTGCGGCATCGCCCCCTATCCTTACGGCCGTTCCCACCGCTGTCAACCGCCCGCGAGCCGGCGGAACGTCGGACGGAACACCGGAGTCGCCACGGCAGGCAGGCGCACGGGCCGCCGACTCGACGACAGGGCGGCGCCGGTCGCGCTGCCGCGGGACGATCTGCGGGTGCGCACGGGCGGCGGGAGTCCCGTCCTGGTGCTGTCCGCCTGGAGCGCCGGGAAGCAGAAGGAGTTCTGCCGGCGACCGTCGCGAAGGCGTTGACAGGCGGCGCGCAACTCCGTAGCGTGAGGGATGCATGCGCGAGGAGGTTCGATGCGGTCGATGCTGATCGCCTGCGCCGCGGCGCTGGTGCTCGCGCTCGCCGCGCCGGCGGCGGCCGGGCAGGAACCGCTTGGCGGCGACAAGGCGGCGCCCGACGGCGGCACGGCGATCGACGGCGGCGAGGCGGCGCCCGGCGGCGGCGCGCTTCCGGTCTCGCTCGCCCGCATCAAGCAGCGCCTCGCGTCTCTTCCCGCCGACGAACGCCGCCTGCTGTTCCGCGTGAGCACGCGCGTCAACGTCTACGCCCGCGCGCAGGCCGGCGAAGTTCTCCAGGGCTTCAACGTGGAGAGCTGGAATTCGCCGCTGGGCGGACGGGCCGGAGGCGGGATCGCGTACGGCTCCCCGACCCACAACGAGATGGTGAACGCCGCGACCCCCGCCTTCTGGCGCCAGCGAGCCTCCAGTCTGGCCGGGATCGGCGTCGGCTGGTAGCACGGGCGGGCCGAATTCCCCCCGCACCCGCGCCAGCACGTTCGCGCGGTGCGGTTCGCGGGTCGGCCGGCGGCGCCGGCGAGCCGGTTCCGCACCGGCCGCGGAGCCTCCACGTGTTCCGCGGCGGCTCATGCGCCGACACGAGTCGGCGACTGCCGGTAGACTGTACGGCCACATGCTCGCAAACCTGCGCCCGGGTTCGGTCGCGCTGGCCGCGCTGATCGCCGGCGGCCTGCTCCCGGGCGCCCTGCCGCTCCCGGCCGCGGCGCAGCCGTCCGGCGCGGTCGTCGTCCTGCCGTTCGCCAACCTGAGCCGGCAGCCGGCCGACGACTGGATCGGCGCCGGCCTCGCGGAGACCATCGCCGCCGACCTGCGGAACGCCGGGCTGCGGGTGGTTGGACGTCCCGCGGCCGACGCCGTCGAGCCGTCGCCCGCCGGGAACGGCGACGGCGCCGGGAACGGAAACGGTACCGGATGGTCCGGCGGCGGAAGCGCGCTGGACCTCCACCGCCGGCGCGGGGTCGCCTGGCTCGTCGACGGCACGCTGCAGCGGATGGGCGACCGGCTGCGGATCACGACCCGCGTCGTGGAGACCGCGACCGGCGCGACGGCGTTCGGCACCCGCGTCGACGGCTCGTTCGGCGACCTGTTCGACATCCAGGACGAACTGGGCGCGGCGCTCGCCGCGCGGCTCTCCGCCGCGGCGGAGTCCGCGCCGCCGCGGACACCGGGCCGCGGAGCGCCGCCCGCCGCGGACGCGGGGAATCCCGCCGCGCCGGCGGCCGGCGCCGGCAGCGCACCGTCGGCCGCGGAGGCGCGGCCCGGGCGCGTCACGATGGCGCCGCCCTTCGTCGTACCGATCGATCCCGGCCTTCCGGCCGAAGGCGACGTGACCGGCCTTCCGGCCGAACGCAACGCGACCGGTCCCCCGGCCGAGCGCAACGTGACCGGCGCGCTCGCGTTCGGCGGGTCCGCGGCCGGCGGCGGCGAAGACCCGCGGTCCCGGCGCCCTCCCCGGCAGACCGGCGGACGCGGCGGCGGCGGATTCACCCCGACGCCGCGCACCCGCCCGACGGTGGCCATCGGGCGGACCGGCACGCCGCCGGAGATCGACGGCCGGCTCGACGATTCGGTCTGGGAGACCGCCACCTACGTGCGGGACTTCATCCAGATCGCGCCGGTGGAGGGCGCGCCGGGCACCGAGGAGACCGAGGTGTGGATGGCGTACGACGACGACCACCTCTACTTCGCCTTCTACGCCCACTACTCCCGGCCGGAGGTGATGCGCATCAACCGGGCGGACCGCGAGGAGATCCGCGGCGACGACCGGATGTCGGTGCTGTTCGACCCGTTCCTGGACCAGCAGCGCGCGTACCAGTTCGAGGTGAACGGCTACGGCGTGCAGGCGGACTCGCTGGTCAACGCGGACGGCAGCACCGGCTTTTCGCGGTCGAGCGGCAGTTCGTCGGCCACGCGGGGCGGCAGCGGGCCGCGCCGGGGCGGCAGCGGCATGAGCAGTTCGGGGCAGTTCGGCATCCGCGGCGACCAGTCCTGGAACGCCCTCTTCGACACCGGCGGGCGGGTGGTCGAGGACGGCTGGACGGCCGAGATGCGCATCCCGTTCAAGAGCCTGCGCTATCCGTCGCGCACCGGCGGCGAGGGGCACCGCTGGGGGTTCCAGATCACCCGCATCATCCGGGACAAGTCCGAGGCGCAGTCGTGGTCGCCGATCTCGCGCGGCGTGGCGGGGCAGCTCACGCAGTTCGGGGTGCTCGAAGGCCTGTCGGGGCTGTCCCGGAGCCGCAACCTGGAGTTCCTCCCGGAGCTGACCGGCTTCCGGCTCGGCGCGCTCGACACCGACAGCGGCGCGTTCGCGGCAGGCGCGCCGACGGGCGAGGCGGGACTCGGCGTCAAGTACGGCATCACGCCCAACCTGACCGCCGACGTCACCGTCAACCCCGACTTCTCGCAGATCGAATCGGATCGGCCGCAGATCGAGACCAACCAGCGCTTCGCGCTCTTCTACCCGGAGCAGCGCCCGTTCTTCCTCGAAGGACAGGAGATCTTCCAGACGGCGACGCCGCTGACCCTGGTCCACACCCGCACGATCGTCGATCCGCGCTTCGGCGGGAAGCTGACCGGCAAGCTGGGCGACTCCACGCTGGGGGTCGTCGTGGCCGACGACCAGGCGGCGGGCCGGCTGGACGACGCCGCGCAGCCGGGGTACGGCGCGGCCGCCCGGACCGTCCTCGGCCGCGCCCGCTACGACTTCTACGCCGAGTCGTACCTGGGCGGCATCATGACCGCGCGCGAGTTCGGATCGGACCACAACCGGGTGGCCGGCGTCGACGGGCGCTTCCGCCTCGGGCGCACCCACCGCGTCAGCTTCCTGGCCGCCGGCTCCAAGACGCGGGACGAGGCGCTCGGCTCGCTCTCCGGGGCGGCGCTCGAGGCGGACTTCTCGCGGCAGGGGCGCAACCTCAGCTACAACGCCGCCTACAGCAGCATCGACCCCGGGTTCCACACCGGCAGCGGCTTCCTCCCGCGCGTCGACCTGCGGCAGGCGAGCGGCACCGTGTCGTACCGCTGGTGGCCCGAATCGACGCTGATGACCTGGGGCCCGTCGGTCACCTGGCTGCGCCTCCACGACCACGCCGGCACGCTGCAGGACGAGCAGCTCCAGGGCACGGCGAGCTTCTCGTTCCGCAACAACATGGCGATCACCGGCATGGTCAACCGCGACCTGGAGCGCTACGGGCAGGTCGACTTCCGGAAGACCGGCTACGGCTTCTTCGGCGTCATGAGCGCGCGGATCCTCTCGATCTACGGCGGCTACAACTGGGGCGACGGCATCCTCTACGCCGACGACCCCTACCTGGGCCGCTCGACCATCGGCAACGTGAACTTCCGCTTCCAGCCCACCTCGCGGCTGCGCACGGAGTTCACGATGGTCTCCAGCAACTTCGTGAATCCGGCCGACGGCGCGGCGGTCTTCAACGTCCGGATCTTCCGCACCCGCACCACCTACCAGTTCACGGACCGGCTGCTGGCGCGGCACATCGCCGAACACAACACGCAGTCGGTGACGGTCGGCAACAACGTGCTCTTCACCTACCGCATCAACGCCGGCACGGTCGTGTTCCTCGGCTACGACGACCGCTGGCAGCGCGGCACGCGCATCGACGGCCTGCCGTTCCCGACCACCGCGCTGCAACGGACGAACCGGGCCTTCTTCGGCAAGCTGTCGTACCTGTTCCGCTACTGATCCGGCCCGCGCGCCGGCGGGCCGGGGCGCCTGTCGACACGGGAGCGCCGTTCAGGGGGCGTAGCGTGGCGCCGCGGGGCGCACGTCGTCGAGGCCGCGGCGCCTGTCGACACGGGAGCGCCGTTCGGGTCATGATGGAAGGATCGGCAGGCCGCCGCCGCAACGAGGAGCGCACACCATCCGCGAACGACTGGACTTCCGGGTCGAGGGTCTCGACTGCAACGAGGAAGCGGTCCTGCTCCGCGACGCGCTCGCCGACCGGGCGGGCGTCCACGGCGTCTCGTTCCACGTCGTCGACGGCCGCATGACCGTCGACGCGGACGTCGACGCCTGCGGTCCGGAGCGGATCGTCGAGGCGGTCGCGCGGCTCGGCATGCGCGCCGAGCGCTGGGACGCGGCGGCGCCGCGGGACGAGTCGTGGTGGGAGGCGAACGGACGCCACGCGCTGGTCGCCACCAGCGGGCTGACGCTGATCGGCGGGCTCGTCCTCCACGTCGCGGTGGCGGGCGGCGGGGTGGTGGAGACCCTGCTGGCCCACGCGCACGGGGCGCACGGCGTCGATGCGCCGGTCGTCGTCCTGCTCTCCATCGGCATCCTGGCCGGGCTGTTCCACGCGGCGCCCAAGGCGCTGGCGTCGCTCGCGCGCCTGCGCCCGGACATGAACGCCCTGGTGCTGGTCTCGGTGGTCGGCGCCCTGTTCCTGGCCGAGTGGGCGGAAGCGGCGACGCTGGCCTTCCTCTACGGCCTGTCGGGCCTGCTCGAGAACTGGAGCGCGCGGCGCGCCCGCAACGCCATCGGCTCGCTGCTGCGGATCGCGCCGGCGACCGCGGCGGTGGTCCACGGCGCGCACGAGCACCGGGTGCCGGTGGACCGCGTGGCGGCGGGGACGCACGTCCGCGTGCGCCCCGGAGAGCGCATCCCCTGCGACGGCGAGGTGACCGAGGGCAACTCCTACGTCGATCAGGCGCTGGTCACCGGCGAATCGGTGCCGGTGTGGAAATCGCCCGGCGAGACGGTGTTCGCCGGCACCGTCAACGGCCACGGCACGCTCGATCTGCGCACGACGCGCGCCGCCTCGGACACCACGCTGGCGCGCATCATCCGCATGGTCGGCGAGAGCCACCACCACCGCGCCCCGACCGAGCGTTTCATCGATCAGTTCGCCCGCTACTACACGCCGCTGATGTTCGCGGTGGCGTTCGCGGTCGGCGTCGCCCCGCCGCTGCTGCTCGGCGGCGACTGGGAGCACTGGTTCTACCAGGCGATGCTCATCCTGCTGATCTCCTGCCCGTGCGGGCTGGTGATCTCGACCCCGGTGACGATCGCCGCCGCCATCGCGTCCGCCACCCGCCACGGCGTGCTGGTCAAGGGCGGCTCCCACCTGGAGGAACTGGCGCGGCTGCGCGCCGTCGCGCTCGACAAGACCGGCGTCGTCACCCGCGGCGAGCCGGAGGTCCGCGCGCTGCGGCCGGTCGGCGGACGCGCGGAGGACGAGGTGCTGGCGCGGCTGCTCGCCATCGAGCTGCGTAGCGAGCACCCGCTGTCGCGCGCCATCGTCCGCTACGCGCGCGGGCGCGGCGTCGAGCCGGCCCCGCTGACCGGCTTCGCGGCGGTCGAGGGGCGCGGCGCCGAGGCGGTGATCGACGGCCGGCGGTTCTGGGTCGGAAGCGCGCGCTTCGCGCGGGAGACGAGCGCCATCGACGGCCTGGAGACGGCGCTGGCCGCCATGCGGCGCGCCGACGAGACGGTCGTGGTGTGCGGAGCCGGCGACGAGGCCTGGGCGTTCGTCGCGGTCACGGATCCGGTCCGGCCGGAAGCCGCCGGCAGCGTGGCGCGCATCCACCGCCAGGGCCTGCGGACCGCGCTCCTGACCGGCGACAACGCCGCGACCGCCGCCGGCGTCGGCGCGCGGGTGCGGGTGGCGGACGTGCGCGCCGAGCTGCTGCCGGACGGCAAGGCGGAGGCGGTCCGCGAGCTCATCGCGCGCCACGGGCCGACCGCGATGGTGGGCGACGGCATCAACGACAGCCAGGCCCTGCTGGCCGCCTCGGTCGGCGTGGCGATGGGCGGCAACGCCACCGACGTCGCGGCCGAGGCGGCCGACGTGGTGCTGATGCAGGACGACCTGCGGAAGCTGCCGTTCCTGGTGGATCACGCCCGCCGGGCGAGACGGGTGATCATCGAGAACGTCACCGTCGCGCTCGGGGCCAAGGCGCTGTTCCTCGCCGTCATGACCTTCGGCGCCGCCACCCTCTGGATGGCGGTGGCGGCCGACATGGGCGCCTCGCTGCTGGTCACCTGCAACGGCCTGCGCATGCTGCGCCCGGCGCGGGCCGGCGTCGGCGCCCGCCACCCGCCGGCGGCCGTCCCGGAGCGCGCGTGACCCATCTGCGCGTGCTGCCGTTCGAACTCTTCGTCGTCCCGTGGGATCGTGGCCAAGCGTCGGCGCGGCCGTCAACTCCCGCCCTGCCCGGCGGGAAGCGCGTCCGCCACGATCGCGGCGACCTCGGCGAGTCCGCCGCGCACGTCGCCGGCGACGTGCAGGCGGAGCCACGGCCGGCGGCGCGCCGCCAGCACCGCGCAGTCGCCGGCGGCCTGCGCGTCCTTGACCGCCCCGAACGTGAGCTCCTGATCCGGCGCCGGCACGTCTACCGCGTCGGCGCAGGTGAGGACCAGGAACAGGCCGCCGGCCGGGCCGCCCTTGTGCGCCTGCCCCGTGGAGTGCAGGAAGCGCGGTCCGAATCCGACCGTCGTCGCGGCCCGGGTCGCCGCCCGCGCCCGGTGGCGCAGCTCGTCGAGAATCCGCCGGTGGGGCTCGCACATCTCGACGTAGGCGAGCACCGCGAAGTAGCCCCCGGCGCGCAGGCCGCGGAGGTGCGCCGCGACCCACTGCTCGAGCGGCGCTTCGGCGCCCGCCGCACGGCGCAGCGCGGCGGCGTACGGGCGCGCCGCGTACGCACGGATCGTGCCGGCGTCGCAGGCACGCTCCGCCACCGGCCGCTCCGCCGGGCGCGCGCTCCCCTCCCCCCGGCTCGTGAGGGCGCGCGTCGCGGCCTTGCTCGCTTCCACGTCCGGCTGATCGAAGGGATGCACGCCGAGCACGGCGCCCGCCACCGCCGTGGCGAGCTCCCAGCGGAAGCACTCGGCCGCCACGTCGTACCGGTCGCGGGCGCGGAGCCGGACCACCGGATGGCCGGCCCGCGCCAGCGCGTCGAGCGCCTCCTCGCGCGGTTCGTCCCGCTCGCCGTCGAGCGCGGTCGCGACGAACAGGCGATCGTCGCCGTAACGCGCCGGGTCGGCCAGCCGCTCGCCTTCCACGGGGATGATCCCGCGTCCGTCCTTGCCCGTGGACTCGGCCAGCAACTGCTCGATCCAGGCGCCGAGCCCGTCCAGCCCGGGCGAGGTGACCAGCGTCGCCTTGTCGCGCCCGGCGCGGGCCGCCAGCCCGAGCAGCAGGCCGAGCCGGACCCCCGGGTTGCCGAGTCCGGCCGCCTCGGGACCGCAGGCGGCCGCCATGGCGCGCGCGCGGGTCAGCAGCAGCCGCACGTCGAGACCGATGAGCGCGGCCGGCGCGAGTCCGAAGTGCGAGAGGGCGGAATACCGCCCCCCGATGCTCGCCTCGCCGTGGAACACCGCCCGGAAGCCCCGTTCCGTCGCCAGGCGGTCAAGCGCCGAGCCCGGGTCGGTCACCGCGGCGAACCGCGCACCGGCCGCCTCGCCGCCGGCGCGCTGCCGGACGCGCTCGAAGAAGTGCGCGTGCAGCAGGCTCGTCTCGAGCGTCGTGCCCGACTTGCTGGAGGCCACGAACAGGGTCCGGTCGAGGTCCAGGGCCGACTCGAACGCCCGGATCCGGGCCGGATCCGTCGAGTCGAGCACTCGCAGGTCGAGCCCGCCGGCCGGCCCGAAGATCCGCTGCAGCATCTCCGGACAAAGGCTCGACCCGCCCATGCCGAGCAGCGCCACCGAGACGAAGCCGTCCCGCCGCACCTGCGCCACGAACGCTTCCAGCCGCCGCGCTTCGGGGCCGTCCGGGTCCGGGACGTCCAGCCAGCCGAGCCAGCGCCCCTCGTCGCCGCCGGTCCAGACGGACGGGTCCCGTTGCCAGAGCCGTCCGAGACGCCCGGCCGGCGTCCACGAGGCCGCCTCCCGTTCCGCCGCCTCGCGCAACGCCGGCGGCGCGGCGAACTCTCCCGTCCGGTCCGTCCCGGCCCCGTCCGCTCCCTCGCGTTCGTTCCCGCGTGGACGATGCCGGTCCGGGACGTCGTCCGGCCGCTGTTCGAAAGCCGCTCCGGTCACCCGCCACCCCCGCGCATGCGCCGTTGCAGATCCGCGGTCAGCCGCTCCAGAGCGTCGCCGACGACCACCCGGTAGGGGACCGGCTCGTCCAGGCGCCGGACGTCCGGCGGCAGCGCCTCCACCGCCTGCAGCGACCGCTCGCGCAGCTCCGGCAGGGCCGGGGCGGCCCGCGGCCGGCGTCCCCCGCGCAGGACCGCCTCCAGCAGCGCCCGGCCCGGCCGCGGCGGCGGCTCGCCGGCCCGGGTCAGGATGTCGTACGTCGTCCGGCCGTCCTCCGTGACGCGCCACACCTGTTTCGTCCCGGGGTAGGTGCCCTTGCCCGGGCTCGCCTTGCGCACCGGCCGCATGCGCCCGGCGCGCTCCACCTCGACCAGCTTGTAGACGCCGCCGAGGGCGGGCGCGTCGGACGACGTGCTCAGCGCGGTGCCGACGCCGAAGACGTCGATCGGCGCGTCCCCGGCCACCAGCGCGCCGATCCGCCGCTCGTCGAGGTCGCCGCTCGCGAAGATCTTCGTCGCCCGCAGCCCCGCCGCGTCGAGCCGCGCCCGCACCGTCCGGCTCTCGGCCAGCAGATCGCCGCTGTCGATGCGCACGCCGGACGGCGCCAGCCCCGCGGCGGCGATGCGGTCGACCGCCCGCCCGGTGTCGTAGGTGTCGACGAGAAGCACCGTCCGCTCGCCGTACAGGTCCGCGAACCGCGTGAACGCTTCCGCCTCGGATGCGTGGCTCATCACCCACGAATGCGCCATCGTGCCGGCCAGCGGCAGACCGAACGCCAGCCCCGCCTCGACGTTCGACGTCCCGGCGCAGCCGCCCACGAACGCGGCGCGGGCGGCCAGCATGCCCGCCTCCGCGCCGTGCGCGCGGCGCGCGCCGAACTCGTACACCGGGCGCCCGGCCGCGGCCCGGACCATGCGGGACGCCCGGCTCGCCACCGACGTCTGGAACAGCACCGTGGCCAGCAGTGCCGTCTCGACGATCTGCGCTTCGACGAGCGGCGCCGTCACCCGCAGCAGCGGCTCGTTCGGAAAGACCGGCTCGCCTTCCGCCACCGCCCAGACGTCGCCGGTGAAACGGAACCCGGGCAGGTACTCGTCGAAGAACCGCGCCGGGACCCGCCGGAGCTGCGGCAACTGCCGCAGGTACCGGATCTCGGAGGCGGTGAAGCGCAGGTCCTCCAGGTACGAGAGCGCCGGCCCGATGCCCGCCGCCAGCAGGTAGCCCCGGTCCGGCGGCAGCTCCCGCACCGACAGCTCGAACGACGCCGAGCCGCAGGTGCCGGCGTCGAAATGGCCGGCCGCCATCGCCAGCTCGTAGAGGTCGGTGGACAACGCGGTCGGCATCGCGGTCTAATGTACATTCAATGCCGCCGGCCATCCGCACCGCGCTGCTCGTCGTGGACGTGCAGAACGACTTCTGCGCCGGGGGCGCGCTGGCCGTGCCCCGGGGCGAGCGGGTGGTCGATCCGATCAACCGCCTGCTCGCCGCCCACGCCCGGGCGGGCGCGGCGATCTTCGCCTCCCGCGACTGGCATCCGCCCGGGTCGTCCCATTTCGCCGGCCGGGGCGGACAGTGGCCGGTCCACTGCGTCGCCGACACCCCCGGCGCCGCGTTCCACGCCCGGCTCCGCCTGCCGGACGCCGCCGCCGTGGTCAGCAAGGGACAGGCTGCCGACGCCGACGGGTACTCCGCCTTCGACGGCACGCTGCCGGGAGGCGAGACGCTGGGCGCGGCGCTCGACGAGGGCCGCATCGGCCATCTGACGGTGTGCGGACTGGCCACCGACTACTGCGTGCGGGCCTCGGTGCTCGATGCCCGCGCACGGGGCCTGGAGGTCTCGGTGGTGCGCGACGCCGTCGCCGCGGTCAACCTGCGGCCGGGCGACGAAGCCGCGGCGCTCGACGAGATGCGCGCCGCTGGCGCCGAGCTGGTCAGCACGGACGACGCGCTGGCCCTGGTCGCGGAAACGGACAGGTAGGCGACCGACCGCCGTCAGTTGCCCCGGACAGGCGACGGCCCGCCCTCGAACGTCAGCATGTAGTCCCGAATCGCTTCCAGTTGCCGCGGTCCGTCGCCATCGAGCTGCGGATAGGGCGACGCCGGGAAGTCGGTCCAGAACATCGGCATGCGGGTTCCGGGCTGGATCTCCAGCGGCGCCCGTAGCCAGTCGACTATCCAGTCCGGCTGCAGGCGTTCGCGCGCCATCCGCAGATCCGGCGCGAGGTTGTCGGTCGGCTGATCGGCCGGAATCGTGTCCAGCACGTGGCACTGCTGGCACCTGAGCAGATCGAACAACTCCTCCCCTTCCCGCGGCACCGCCGCCGCCGACAGGGTCTCGTGCGTCCGGAACTCGCCCACGGAGTCCGAAATGGCGCCGAAGTAGTCGATCACGCCGTTCCAGTGCGCGTCGTCGAGGCCGAACGTCGGCATGCGGACGTCGAGCCACGGCCGGATCGGGATCGGGTTGTGGAAGAACGCGTACAGCCAGTCCGGCCGCACCTTCGCCCCTTCCGGCGTCAGCAACGGCGGCGCGAGCGACGGATCGTCGACGAGCGCCACGTAGTCGCCGCCGTCCGCCTCGATCTCGTGGCAGCCGATGCAGTTGCGGCGCCGGACCAGGTTCCGGCCCTCCCGCAACGCGTCGTTCCGGGCGGAGCGCGGCACCTTCGCAGCCAGCGGCTGCACGTCGCTCTGGAAGCTCATGATGGCGGTGGCGAAGAGCCTGGCCTCCTCCTCGCTCATCCCGAAGTCGGGCATCCGCAGCTTCTCGAGCGGCTGGAGCACCCGGTTCCGGTCGAACGAGCGCGGGTCGCGCATCTTCTGCTTGAACCAGTCGACCTTCGTGTGCGGAATGTCGTGGACGAAGGCGAAGTCGAGACGCGGCAGCAGCTTCGAGCCCTCTTCCGACAGCTCGATCCCGATCGGCTGCGCGTCCTCGAAGCCGGCGATCTCGTGGCAACTGAAGCAGCCGTAGCGGCCGATCACCCGCTGGCCGAGGTCGAGCCGCTGTTCCTCGAGCGACATGCCGCCTACGAGCTCCTCCGCCTCGGCGGTGGGCAGGATCGACTTCACGTAATCGAGAAGCACCGCCGTGACCTCGGCGTCGCCGTAGTCCGCCTCCGCGCCGCGCCCGTCCGGCCCGGTGAGCGTGCTCAGATACGTCGCGACGTCCGCCGCTTCCCGATTGGTCAGCCGCAGATCCGGCATGTACGTCTCGCTGCTGAAGTGCCGCGGGTCGCGCACCCAGTCGAAGAGCCACTCGTAGCTCGTCTTGCTGCCGACGTTCTGGAGCGGCTGGCCGAACGTGCGGCGGGTGCCGGCGGCCAGGCGGTCCTGATCCTCGGTGATGTGGCAGGCCAGGCAGCCGACCGACTCGACCAGCTCCCGCCCGCGCTCGGCGCTGCCGCGCGGCGGGAACCGCACCGCGAACTCGTGGTCCTCGGAGTTCGCGAAGAGGTAGGCCACCGCGGCGTCGATCTCCACCTCGTTGCGGACCGCGTCCTCCGGGCCGCTGGTGTTCGAGTTGTACCAGACGCGCGGCATCCACGTGCTCGGCTTCACCGCCCGCGGGTCGCGGATCCAGTCCGCCACCCACTCCGGCGAGAGCTTCGCGGCGATCTTCGTGAGGTTCGGCCCCGGCTTGCGGAGATCCGTGAAGCCCCTGGTGGTGTGGCACGCGTAGCAGCCGGCCCGCTCGTACAGGCCGTAGGCAAGGTTCAGGTCCGGCGCTTCGTCCACGTGGACGGTCTCCGTGTGGCACTTGGCGCACGACGCCTCGGTCATGTCCGTGGGCAGCATCGGGTAGTCCCACAGGTGCGGCACCTCCCACCCGTACTGCTCCTCCCACGCGTGCATCTGCTGCTCGTCCCCGGGCGTGTGCGACGCGTGGACGAAACCGATCGACTGCCCCATGCCCTCGTGACAGACGGTGCAGCCGGTGGTCGCCAGCGGATGCGGCGACGCGCTGCCGACGTAGGTGTCCAGATTCGGATGCGTCGTGTACGGCTGCGGATATTCCTCGTACCCCTCGCGGTCGATGGCGATGTGGCACGTCCGGCAGCGGTCCATCTTCTGGAACCGGATGAAGTTCAGCTCGTCGTGGACGTTGGGCGTGATCGTCTGCTGCACCGTCAGGCTCGGAGCCATGAAGTCCAGCAGCGGGGCGTTCAACAGCACGTCCCCGACGAAGTCCACCTGCAGGTCCTCGACCTGGGCGGCCAGCCGCGTCGCCTCCGCCGTCAGCTCGCGGATCTCGGCGTCCGCGGCGGCGACGCCGCCGGTGTACTCGCCGATCTCGGCGCGCAGGCCGTCACGCCGGGCCACCAGCTCCTCGACCCGCAGGCCGAGCTCGACCCAGCGCTCGTACATCGCGTCGATCTCGGGCCGCACCTCGGCGGCCTCCTCCGGATCCTCCTCCCGGAGCTCCTCGTACGCGTACCGCGCGACGTCGTAATCCGCCTTCTGGAAGTTGAACTCCTGGTTCGCCAGGTAGTACTCCGCCTCGACGCCGGCCAGCGCGCCCTCGAGCGCGGACACCTGCTCGGCGTTCGCGGCGAGCTGCTCCTCGGCCGCCGCCCGCTCCGCGTTCAACTGCTGCAGGCGCTCCTGGTCGATGCCCGCCGCGGCGGCCTGCTGGCTCAGCGAGGTGACGTACCGGTCGAGCAACTGGAACTGCCGCTGGTAGCCCTTCCACTCGCGGTCGAAGTCGTCGAAGACCATCCAGATGGTCGTGAAGAACAGGAACAGGCTCGACGCCGCGAAGACGACGTTGAGGAAGTCGACGTTGTAGGCGTGGCCTACGCTTTTCTTGTTTGCCATGGTGGTTTCAGATGTTGAAGAACCACTCCGGGATCGAGACGACGTACTTCAGGTTCACCAGCCAGCGGCTGAACATCTTGATCGGCAGCGACAGCATCATCAGGAACAGGAACACGCCCACGTAGAAGCGCGCCGGCCCCATCTTCTCGTAGTACCGCTTCAGCGCCGTCCGGGCCAGGACGACCGGCACGACCGTGACGTACGCCAAGGACAGCAGGATGCCGACGCCCTCCCGCACCAGGATGTTGTCGGGCAGCGCGGTCCCCGCCGCGCGGACCCAGAGGTACTCGGACAACTGGACGTTGTTCAGCGCCTCGAGCTTGTGGACGTCCCAGTACTCGAACGGCCCGAAGAAGTTCCAGTTGGGGCCGCGGAGGAACGTCCCGAGCACGATCAGCGCCGACCAGAGGATCACGAAGCCGAACAGGAAGATCGTGACTTCCGCCTTGCGCTCGTTGAAGGTGTAGTAGCCGTTGCCCTTCGGGTTGGTGTCGATGTACGGGATGGCCATCAGGCCCACGATGATCAGGCTCGGCAGCACCACCCCGGCGAGCCACGGATCGAAGTAGACCAGCATCTCCTGCAGCCCGAGGAAGTACCAGGGCGCCTTCGACGGGTTCGGGGTGTTGGCCGGATTCGCCGGCTGCTCGATGGGCGCCTCGAGCGCGATGGACCAGACGACCAGGACGGCAGAGCACAGGACCAGCGAGATGAGCTCGGTGTAGACCAGGTCCGGCCACACCCAGACCCGGTCCGACTCCTGCTTCTCGATGACGTCCTCGCCGGCCGCCACGCGCCGATCGTTGAGGACCGCCTCGCGCATCGAGTACCAGGTGAAGAAGACCACCAGGAAGATCAGCGCCACGATCGGCACGTTGTCCGGCTTGGCGATGATCAGCACGAAGTTCTCGTCGGTCAGGCCGAACAGGAAGAAGGCGGTCAGAAAGCCCATGAGGCCGTAGCCGACCGATTTCTCCGCGAAGGCCTCGCGCTTCCAGACGATCAGGACGAGCGCGACGACCGAGAGCAGGAAGAACAGCCGCGGGTCGGCGACCAAGTTGAAGAGTTCCTTTATCGCGTCCATGGTTTCGTCGATCTCTCGCAGTTTTCAGGCGCGGTCCGGGCGTCGGCGTCCGGCGCCTACATCGGCCCCGAGATGCCGCCGTCCTTGCGCACGCGCCAGAAGTGCACGGCCATCAGGAATCCAATCACCAGCGGCAGGGCGACGCAGTGCAGGACGTAGAAGCGCAGCAGGGCGCCCTCGCCCACGAACGTGCCGCCGAGCAGGGCGAACCGCGCGTCGTCGGCCGCGTGGATCAACTGCACGTCGCCGATGGCGAGCAGCGAGGCGCCGGGCCCCTCGTACCCCAGGAACGGGGTCGCGCGGGCCATGTTCGATCCGACCGTGATCGCCCAGATCGCCAGCTGGTCCCACGGCAGCAGGTAGCCGGTGAACGACAGCAGCAGGGTCAGCACCAGCATGATGACGCCGACGTTCCAGTTGAACTCCCGCGGCGGCTTGTACGAGCCGGTCATGAAGACGCGGAACATGTGCAGCCACACCGTGATGACCATCGCGTGGGCGCCCCAGCGGTGCATCTCGCGCATGATGCCGAGCGGCACGTGCTCGCGGAGCCCGACGATGTCGGAGTAGGCGTACTCCAGCGTCGGCCGGTAGTAGAACATCAGCAGCACGCCGGTGAACGTGAGGACGAGGAACAGGAAGAAGCTCAGCCCCCCCATGCACCAGGTGTAGCGGAGGCGGACGCCGTGCTTCTTGAGCCGCACCGGATGCAGGTGCAGGAAGACGTTCGACAGCATGACCAGCACGCGGTTGCGGTCGTTGATCGGCGCGTTGTGCCGAAAGACCGACGTCCAGACCTGCGTCTCGGTGAGCCAGTTCCAGGCGCGCTCCAGCGCGCCCGCCTGCGGTTGGATCGATTTCGCCTTCGCCATGATTCAGCAGCTCCGAGTTTCTTCCCTAGACGCCAAGGAACGCCTCGGGGTCGGTCCACTGTCCCAGCTCCTCCTGGAACTTGCGCGCCTTGTCGATCATGATTTGCCCGTCCTCGGCCAGCACGATCCGCGCGCGCTCGAGGGGCCGCGGCGCCGGGCCTTCGAAGTTGATGCCGGTCGGCCGGAATCCGCTGCCGTGGCAGGGGCACTTGAACTTGCTCTCCGCCGACAGCCAGTTCGGCGTGCAGCCCAGGTGCGTGCAGGTCACGAGCAGCGCGTAGAAGCCGGACGCCTCGTGGTAGTCGTCGAACGCCGTCCGCACCACCCAGACGCCGAAGCGGTCCTTCCAGCGTTCGTCGACGCCCTCCCCGTACTCGTCGGGAAAGCCGATCGTGAACTGCTGGGGCGGCTCGTTCAGGACGTTCGGAAACATGAAACGGCCGGTGGCGGCCAGACAGCCGGCCGTCGCGGCGGTGAACGAGCCCCACGCCAGTCCCATCCAGCCGCGGCGCCCCATCAGCGGGGACGCGTCGTCCGGCGTTCGCGGCACCACGCGGTCGGCCAGCTTCGCGGCGGCGCCGGTGGTCCTTTCGACCAGGGCGGCCGCCCCGGACGCCCGGGCCGGCGTCCCCGCTTCCGCCGGCGCCTCTTCGGGCGCGGCCGGCTTCTCGCGAAACAGCAGGATCACCAGGACGTGCGCGGCGAACATCGCCACGCCGGTGACGAGGACGGCTAGCAGGGGATTCACGCGTCGGGCCTCCGTCGAAATCTCACGGTCATCGGTTCGCTTCGGGCGGCCATCGTCCAGGGATCAGCCGGCCGGCCGGTTCAGCAGGTCGAGGGTCTTCATCGCGAGCTCTCGCACCCGGAGGTTCTCGTCCTCCTCGATCAGCGCCGCGACCGGCTGCCGCAACTCCGCCGCGCGCAGCGACGCGGCCGCCTGCAGGCCGCTGACGATGACTTCGCTGACCGGGTCCAGCGCGTCGCGGGCGCTCCCCCGTCTCGTCACCATGCGCGTCACGTACTCGCGGTCGAGCATGCGGCGGATCACCGCCATCCCGTCGCCGCGGCCGTGGCGGGCCAGCGCCACCGCGGCGTTCCACTGCACGTCGGCGGCCGGATCGTCCAGCGCGTTCCGCAACGTCGCGTGGTCCCCGCCGCCGGTCAGGGCGCCGAGCGCGTACACCGCCATCTTTCTGACACCCGCGTCGTCCGAACGGTACGCCGCCTCGACGTCGGCCGCCGTCGACTCGTCGCCCAGCGCGGCCAGCGCCCAGATGACGCTGATGCGCGTCTCGGTGTCCGGATCGCCGAGGGCCGCCGTCAGCTCGTCGACCGCCTCGGGAGGCGGCGACGCCAGCCGCCCGATCGCCAGCGCCAGATAGCGCCGGACCCGCGGATCGTCGCCCGCCGAGTCGGCGAACGCCTGCACGACGGCCGCGCCGAGTTCCGGGTTCCGCTGCTCGGCGCCGGGGTCGCTCAGCACGCGGGACAATTCGTACGCCGCCGGCCAGCGCCGCTCGCGGCCGCCGGAGCGTACGTCCGCAAGCAGCTCCGCCGGGGTGCGCTCGGTCGCCAGCAACATGCGGAAACCGCCGTAGACCAGCACGATCACGCCGACGACGGCGAGCGGAATGAGGAAGAACTGGACGGCCAGAGCCGGCGCCGCGGTGAGGGGGTTCACACGGGGGGCGGATTCGCGCTCGACCAGCTTCGGCATCGCAAAAGAGTGAACGTCCGGGAAACGGACAGTCTGCCTGGCGGGTCACCGCGGAGCGCACGAAAAGCCGCGCACCCGCGACGCGTTGCCGTCCGTCAGGCGACAAAGGGTACTACGCCGCGCCGCCCCGGTCAAGACCGCGGCGCCGGCCGGCCCCGCCGACGCCGTCACCCGAGCTCGACGCCGCGGAAGAAGTAGCCGAGCTCCGCCGCGGCGGTCTCCGGCGCATCGGAGCCGTGCGTGGCGTTGCGCTCGATCGACGTCCCGAACTCGCGGCGCAGGCTCCCGGGCGCCGCCCGGGCCGGGTCCGTGGCGCCCATCAGGTCGCGCCAGCGCCGGATCGCGTCGTCGGCCTCCAGGGCCAGAACCACCGCCGGCCCGGACGACATGAAGGTGGTCAGGCTGTCGAAGAACGGCCGCTCGCGATGGACCGCGTAGAAACCTTCCGCCTCCGCCCGCGTCAGGCGCACGAGGCGCAGGCCGCGGATCGCGAAGCCGCCCTCCTCGATCCGCCGGATGACGGCGCCGGCGCGGCGGCCGGCCACCGCGTCCGGTTTGATGATGGCCAGCGTGCGTTCCATCTACCGCAGGCTCTCCATGATCTCGTCGAGCACCGCCCGCGGGGGCCGCACGCGCTCCTGCGGCAGCGTCGCCAGCGGTTCGTCCACCACGTTCAGCACGTCGAGGAAGTCCGGCTTGACCGGCTCCACGTAGATCAGGCCGGTGGCGAACTCGCCGCGGCCGCGCGTCTCCTCCAGCACCCGCATCGCCTGCACCTTGTCGAGCGGGTCGTAGTCGGCGTCGAGCTTCTTCAGGTACAGCTTCGACCCGTCGTGCAGCTCGACCTCCCGGGTGGTCCCGGGCGCGTAGTCGACGCTGATGTCCTCGAAGAAGGGGACGAAGTCGATTTCCTCGAGCGGATCGTCGTGCGCCTTCGCGTACGCGTAGCTCTTCGTCGACCCCTCGTGGTCGTTGAACGTCACGCAGGGCGACAGCACGTCGAGCATCGCGGTTCCGCGGTGGCTCAGGGCGGCCTTCAGGATCGCCGTGAGCTGCTTCTTGTCGCCGGAGAACGAACGCGCCACGAAGGAGGCGCCCAGCTCGATGGCCAGCGCGCAGGTGTCGATGGGCGGCAGATCGTTCACGACCCCGGTCTTGGCCTTCGATCCGAGATCCGCCGTCGGCGAGAACTGCCCCTTGGTCAGGCCGTAGCAGCCGTTGTCCTCGATGATGTAGATGATCGGCAGGTTGCGGCGCATCAGGTGCACGAACTGGCCGATGCCGATCGCCCCGGTGTCGCCGTCGCCGCTGACGCCGATCGCCACCAGGTTGCGGTTGGCGAGCAGCGCGCCGGTCCCGACCGACGGCATGCGGCCGTGGACCGCGTTGAATCCGTGCGCCGAACCGAGGAAGTAGGCCGGGCTCTTGCTGGAGCAGCCTATCCCGGAGAGCTTGACGACCCGTTCGGGCTTGATGCCCATCTCGAAGCAGGCACCGATGATCCGCTCCGATATGGCGTTGTGCCCGCACCCCGCGCAGAGCGTCGTCTTCGAGCCGCGGTACTGCCGGGCCTCGAGCCCGACGCGGTTGACCTTCTTCCGTACCGGTGATGTTGCGACAGCCACGTCTCCTCTTCCCGCTGTTTCCGCCGACTCCTGCCGAACCTGCCCCGCCCCCGGCCGCTATTCCCCGCCCACGCCCGCCTCGCGCGGGACGTGCGACATGTCGGCGCCGGTCTTCTGGACGCGGTAGCCTTCCTGGATCAGCACGCTGTCGGTGATCGACCGCGCGTCGATGGGCAGCCCCGAATAGTGCAGCACGCTCCGCAGCCGGCGCACGAGGTCCGGCTCCAGATCGAGCTTCATGAGGCTGAGCATCTGGCCGTCCCGGTTCTGCTCGACGACGTAGACCCGATCGTGGCGCTCGATGAACGACGCCAGCGCCGGCCGGAAGGGATAGCCGCAGACCCGGTAGTACGACGTCTCCAGGTCCGCCTCCGCCTTGAGCTGATCCCGGCTCTCCACGACCGCCCAGTGCGAGGTGCCGTAGGCGATGACGCCGATCGACGCCTGGCGGTTGATCTCCACGACCGGCGCCGGCATCCAGTTCCTGGCGTTCTCGAACTTCCTCGCCAGCCGGTCGACGTTGTCCTGGTAGTCGTCGGGCCGTTCGCTGTACTGCGCCCACTCGTTGTGCCCCGAACCGCGGAGGAAGTAGGCCGGCATCCGATCGCCCGGCACGCTGCGGTACGGCACCCCGTCGCCGTCGACGTCCCGGTAGCGGCCGAACCGCCCGATGCGCTCCAGGGTCTCCGCGTCCAGCACCTTGCCGCGGTCGAGCGGCTTGTCCGGGTAGGAGAACGGATCCGACATCCAGGTGTTCATGCCCAGGTCCAGGTCGGTCATGACGAAGACCGGCGTCTGGAAGCGCTCCGCGAGGTCGAAGGCCTCCACGGCCATCGAGTAGCACTCGCCGACCGAGGAGGGAAAGAGCATCAGGTGCCGGGTGTCGCCGTGCGACAGGAAGGCGGTCGACAGCACGTCCCCCTGGGCGGTGCGCGTCGGCAGCCCGGTCGACGGGCCGACCCGCTGCACGTCGAAGATCACCGCCGGCACCTCGCCGTAGTAGCCGAGGCCGGCGAACTCGCTCATCAGCGAGACGCCCGGGCCGGAGGTCGAGGTCATGGCCCGCGCCCCCGCCCAGCCGGCGCCGACGGCCATGCCGAGCGCCGCGATCTCGTCTTCCGCCTGCACCACCGCGAACGTCGCCTTGCCGGTCCGCTCGTCGATGCGGTGCTTCTGCAGGTAGTCGATGAGCGTCTCGCAGAGCGAGGAAGAGGGCGTGATCGGGTACCACGCCACCACCGTCACCCCGGCCATCATCGCGCCGATGGCGGCGGCCGCGTTGCCCTCGATGAGGATCTTCCCGGCGGTCTCGTCCATCGGCTCGATCACGTAGGGGTCGCGCTTCTCGCAGTGCCGCTCGGCGTACGCGAACCCCACCTCGAGCGCCTGCTGGTTGAGCGCGACCGCCTTCGGCTTGCGCCCGAGCTGCTTCTGCAGCGCCTGCTCCATCCGCTGGAGATCGATCTCGAGGAGCTTGGCGAGCACCCCGTCGTAGATCATGTTGCGGACCAAGCGGCGCAGCTTCGCGTCGGTGCAGACGCCGGCGACGAGCTTGTCGAACGGGACCGGATAGAAGACCAGGTCGCTGCGCACCGCGTCGAGGGCCAGGCCCTCGTCGTACACGACCGCCGCGCCCGGCTCCAGCGACAGGACGTCCTCTCGCGCGGTCTCCGGATTCATCGCGACGAGGAAGTCGATCTCCTTCTTGCGCGCGATGTAGCCGTGCCGGTTGGCGCGAATGGTGAACCAGGTCGGCAGGCCGGCGATGTTCGACGGGAAGAGGTTCTTGCCGGAAACGGGAACGCCCATCCGGAAGATGGAGCGCAGCAGCACCAGGTTGGCGGTCTGGCTCCCCGAGCCGTTGACCGTCGCCACCTGAATGCTGAAGTCGTTGACGACCCGCCCGGCGCCACGGGCGACGGGAGCTTCCTGAACCGCGACTTCAGGCGCCATGCATCCTCGGATTTCGTATGGCGGCACGTCCGCGCACCGCCCCGTTCTTCGTCAGTTCAGCCCCGAATGTTAGCATGACGCCCCGGCGGCGTTGCGGCGGGCGGGCGGATCGAACCGCGCCGGAAGGTCGTCGGGGACGCCGGCGGCGCCGGTCACGCGCCGGAGGCCGGTCCCCCCGCCGGTTCGTCTTCCGATCCGCCGAGCCGCCGCGCCATCGCCGCGCCGATGTCCGCCGGGCTCTCCACCACCGTCACCCCGGCCGCCTCGAGCGCGGCCTGCTTCTGCGCCGCGGTCCCCGCCCCGCCCGCGATGATCGCGCCGGCATGTCCCATGCGCCGGCCCGGAGGCGCGGTCCGCCCGGTGATGAAACCGACCACCGGCTTCCGGAAGCCGTCCGCGATGAACGCGGCGGCCTCTTCCTCGGCCGCGCCGCCGATCTCGCCGATCAGCACCACCGCCTCGGTGGCCTCGTCGGCCGCGAAGAGCCGCAGCGCGTCGACGAAGCTCGTGCCGATCAGCGGGTCGCCGCCGATGCCGATGCAGGTCGTCTGGCCGAGCCCGAGCCGGGTCAACTGGTGCATCGCCTCGTAGGTCAGCGTCCCGCTCCGCGACACGACGCCGACGCTTCCGGCGCGCCCTATGTGCCCCGGAATGATGCCCGCCTTCGCCTTGCCCGCCGACAGCACGCCGGGACAGTTGGGGCCCACCAGCCGCGTGGACCGGCCCTCGAGAAACGCGATCACCGGCAGCATGTCCCGTGCGGGGATCCCCTCGGTGACGCAGACCACGACCTCCAGGTCCGCGTCGGCGGCCTCCAGGATGGCGTCCGCCGCGGCCGGCGGCGGGACGAAGATCACCGACGCGTTCGCCCCCGTCTCGTCGACCGCCGCCCGCACCGTGTCGAAGATCGGCCACCCCTCGTGCGTGGCGCCCCCCTTGCCGGGGCTGACGCCCCCGACCACCGTCGTCCCGTACTGCGCCGCCTGCCGCGCGTGGAAAGTCCCTTCCCGCCCCGTGAGCCCCTGCACCAGCAGGCGGGTCCGCTCGTCGACGAGGACTGCCATGTCTCCCGCTTCCAGGGGGCGCTCAGGCGGCGGCCAGCGCCACCACCCGCTCGGCCGCCTCGCCCATCGTGTCGGCGGTGGTGAAGTTCAGGCCGCTTTCGCGCAGCATCTTCCTGCCCGCCTCGACGTTGGTGCCCTCCATGCGGATGACCACCGGCAGCGTCACGGCCAGCTCGCGAACCGCGGCGATCAGCCCCTCGGCCAGCACGTCGCAGCGCAGGATGCCGCCGAAGATGTTGACGAGCACCGCGGCGACGTTCGGATCGGCCATGAGGATCCGGAACGCGTTCCGGATCTGGCCGGCGTTGGCGCCGCCGCCGACGTCCAGGAAGTTGGCCGGCTCGCCGCCGGCCAGGTGAATGATGTCCATCGTGGCCATGGCCAGGCCGGCGCCGTTGACCATGCAGCCGATGCGGCCGTCGAGCCGGACGTAGCTCAGGGCATGCTGCGAGGCTTCGACCTCAAGCGGCTCTTCCTCCGCCGTGTCCCGCAGCTCCCGCAGCTCCGGATGCCGGAACAGCGCGCTGTCGTCCAGGTTCATCTTGGCGTCGAGGGCCAGCACCTCCCCGCCCGCCGTCACGACCAGCGGATTGATCTCCACGAGCGAGGCGTCGAGGTCCCGGAAGGCGCGCGCGGCGGCCTGCATCACGGCGGCCGCCCGTCTGGCCAGCGGAGGATCCAGACCCAGACCGAACGCCAGCCGCCGGGCCTGGAACGGCTGCAACCCGGCCGCCGGATCCAGCGCCTCCCGGAAAATCCGCTCCGGCGTCTCGGCCGCCACCTGCTCGACGTCCATCCCGCCGGCCCGGCTCGCCATCAGCACCGGCCGCGCCAGCGCGCGATCGAGGGCCAGCCCGACGTACAGTTCCCGCTCGACGTCGAGCCCTTCCTCGATCAGCAGACGCCCCACCCGGCGCCCGGCGGGACCGGTCTGCGCGGTGACGAGCGTCATGCCGAGCATCGCCTCGGCGGCCCGCTCCGCCTCGGCGGCGCCGGAAACCAGCCTGACGCCACCCCCCTTGCCGCGGCCCCCGGCGTGGATCTGCGCCTTGACGACGACCCGCCCGCCGAGCCGTTCGGCGGCGGCTCGCGCCTCGGCCGCCGTGAACGCCGCCGCGCCGCGCGGGACCGGCACGCCCGCCGCCGCGAGCAGCTGCTTGGCCTGGTGTTCGTGGATCTTCACGCGCGTCGTCCGGCGCTAGTGCACGTGGATGATCTGCACCAGCTCCTGCACCGCGGCCGCCGACTTCTTCAGCGCCGCGTCCTCGTCCGCGGTCAGCTCGATCTCGACGATCCGCTCCAGGCCGTTCGCCCCGAGCTTGCACGGCACGCCGACGAAGAGCCCGTGGACGCCGTACTCGCCCTGCAGGAATACCGAGCACGGCAGGATCTTCTTCTTGTCCTTGAGCACCGCCTCGACCATCTCGACCACCGCCGAGCCGGGCGCGTAGTACGCGCTGCCGGTGCCGAGCAGCTTGACGATCTCGGCGCCCCCCTGGGCGGTGCGGCGCACGATGGCGTCGATCGTCTCCTCGTCGAGCAGCTCCGTGATCGGGATGCCGGCGACGGTGGAGTACCGCGGCAGCGGCACCATCGTGTCGCCGTGCCCGCCCAGGACGAAGGCGTGGGTGTTCTCGACCGAGACGTCGAGCGCCTGCGCGATGAAGGCGCGCATGCGCGCCGAGTCGAGCACGCCCGCCATCCCGATCACCCGCTCGCGAGGCAGTCCGCTCCTGCGGTACACGACCTGCGCCATCGCGTCGAGGGGATTGGTGACCGGCATGACGATGCAGTCCGGGGAGTGCTTCATCACCTCCTCGGTCACGCTCGAGATGATTGCGCAGTTCTTCGTCAGAAGATCGTCGCGGCTCATGCCCGGCTTGCGCGCGAGCCCCGCCGTGATCACGACGACGTCCGACCCGGCCGTGTCCGCGTAGTCGTTCGTGCCGAGCACGCGGGCGTCCGAGCCCTCGACCGGACACGCCTCGAGCATGTCGAGGCCCTTGCCCTGCGGCACTCCCTCGAGAATGTCGAGGATGACCACGTCGGCGAGCTCCTTGTCCGCGATGCTGCGCGCCGCGGTCGCCCCGACGTTCCCCGAACCGATGATCGAAACCTTGCGATTCATGCTGCTCCTGCTCCAACTCCGCTACATGTTCGCGATGACCGCGTCCGCGAACTCCGACGTCTTCAGCTTCGTGGCGCCCTCCATGAGGCGCTCCAGATCGTACGTCACGGTCTTCTGCCGAATCGTGCGCTCGATGCCGTCCTCGATGCTCGCCGCCGCCTCGCGCCACCCCAGGTAGCGGAACATCATGGCGCCGGACAGGATGACCGAGCTCGGGTTGATGACGTCCTTGTCGGCGTACTTCGGCGCCGTGCCGTGCGTCGCCTCGAAGAACCCCACCTCGTCGCCGATGTTGGCGCCGGGGGCCAGCCCGAGGCCGCCGACCTGCGCCGCGCAGGCGTCCGACAGGTAGTCGCCGTTGAGGTTCGTCGTCGCGATCACGTCGTACTCGGCCGTCCGCGTCAGGATCTGCTGCAGCATGCTGTCGGCGATGCGATCCTTCATCACGATGCGGCCGTCCGGGTCGCCGTCCCACTCGCCGACGGTGCGGTCGCCGAACTCCTCCCGCGCCACCTCGTAGCCCCAGTCGCGGAACGCCCCCTCGGTGAACTTCATGATGTTCCCCTTGTGGACGAGGGTCACGCTCCGGCGGCCGTTGTCGATCGCGTGCCGGATCGCCATGCGGACCAGACGCTTGCTGCCGGTGATCGAGATCGGCTTGACGCCGAGGCCCGAGTCGGGCCGGATGCGCTTGCCGAAGGACGCCGCCAGGTAGTCGAGGAGCTGCTTCGCCTGCGGCGAGCCCTGCTCCCACTCGATGCCCGCGTAGACGTCCTCGGTGTTCTCCCGGAAGATGACGACGTCCATCCGCTCCGGATGCCGCACCGGCGACGGGGTGCCGGCGAAGTACCGCACCGGCCGCACGCAGGCGTAGAGGTCGAGCAGTTGCCGGAGCGACACGTTCAGGCTGCGGATGCCGCCGCCGACCGGGGTGGTGAGCGGCCCCTTGATCGCGACCTTGTACGCCCGGGCCGCCTCGAGCGTGTCGGCCGGCAGCCACTCGCCGGTCCGGTCCCGGGCCTTTTCGCCGGCGAGGACCTCGAACCAGACGACGCGCTTCCGGCCGCCGAAGGTTTTCTTCACGGCCGCGTCGAAGACCCGCACCGACGCGCGCCAGATGTCGCGGCCGATGCCGTCGCCCTCGATGAACGGAATGATCGGATCGTCGGGCACGACCAGCGCGCCGCCGCTCTGACGCGTGATGGCCGTGCCTTCGGCAGGTGCGACGAGGTTCTTGAATTCCGGCATGGTGCGCAGTCCCGCCCGCTGGCCACGGACATCCCCGTGGAAGACGCAACGGACGCTTTCGGGTCGTTCCCCGCGGCCCGCCGCGGGATCGTCAACAGTACCGTGGAAAACCTGTGGAAGAATCCGCCGTCAGGCGCGGGCGGACCGCGTCGCCCGGCTCGTCCCGGCGACTCCGCGCAGCCCCGGCGCCGACGCCCTTTCCGGCGGCGCTCGACGCACCCGCGCTTCGGCCGGTCATTATACTGTAAGGACTTCACGCCCGTCCGATCCCGGCCGCGCCAGCCTCGTCCAGGAACCCATGAAGATCGTGATTCCGGACCCGCTCCCCGCGCCCGCCGTCTCGCTGCTCGAGGCCGAGGGCTGGACCGTCGACACGCGCACCGGCCGCACCGCGGCGGAACTGCGGGCCGACCTTTCCGACGCCGACGCCCTCGTCGTCCGCAGCGCCACGACGGTCACCGCCGAAATGCTGGCCGCCGCGCCGCGCCTGCGGGTGGTCGCGCGCGCCGGCGCCGGCGTCGACAACGTCGACGTCGAAGCCGCCAGCGCCCGCGGCGTCCTCGTGCTGAACGCGCCCGGCGCGAACAGCGTCAGCGTCGCCGAGCACGTCTTCGCGCTCATGCTCGCCTCGACGCGCTCGGTCGCCCTCGCCGACGCGCAGATGAAGGCCGGACAGTGGGGCAAGAAGAGCCTGCGCGGCGTCGAGCTGCGCGGCAAGACGCTCGGCGTGGCCGGCCTCGGCCGCATCGGGCGCGAGGTCGTGCGGCGCGCGCGCGCGTTCGACATGGCGGTGCTCGCCCACGACCCGTTCATCGCATCCCACGTGGCGGACGATCTCGGCGTCGAGCTCGTCGCGCTGGACGCCCTGGTCGAGCGGGCGGACTTCGTCACCCTGCACCTGCCGTCGACGGCGGCGACCCGGGGAATCCTGAACCGCGCGCGGCTGGCGCGCTGCCGCCCCGGCGCGCGCATCATCAACACCGCGCGGGGCGACCTGGTGGACGAGGCGGCCCTCGTCGAGGCGCTCGCCGAGGGCCGCCTCGCCGGCGCCGGGCTCGACGTCTTCCGGCAGGAGCCGCCGCCCGACACCACTCTCACCGGCATGCGGCAGGTGGTCGCGACGCCGCACGTCGGAGGGGCGACGGCCGAGGCCCAGCGGCTCGTCGGACTCGAGGCGGCCACCGGCGTCCGGGAGTACCTCCGGTCAGGGATCGCCCGCAACGCGGTCAACTATCCGTCCCTCGCTCCCGACGAGCTCCGCGGCCTGCGCCCGTACCTCGTGCTCGCCGAGCGTCTCGGCAGCTTCCTGGCCCAGCTCGCGCAGGGCCGCATCGCCGGCGTGGGACTGCGGTACTACGGGCAGCTCGCCGACCGGCCGCACGAAATGCTGGTGGGCGCCACCCTCGTCGGCCTGCTCGGACAGGTGCTGTCGCAGGCGGTCACGCTCGTCAACGCCCGCACCGTCGCCGGGCAGCGCGGTCTGGAGATCGTCGAGTCGCGGAGCTCGCGCCCGCGGAACTTCACCAGCCTCCTGTCGCTGAAGCTGCGCACGAGCGACGGCGAGCTGTGGGCCGAGGGCGCCGTGTTCGAACCGGAACGGCCGCGCCTGGTGCGGCTCGACGGCGTCGAGGTGGAGGCGCCTCTCGAGGGCACCCTCGTCGTCGTCCGCAACCGGGACCAGCCGGGCGTGATCGGCGAGGTCGGCTCGGTCCTCGGGCGCCACGGCATCAACATCGCGACGTTCGCGCTCGGGCGCGGCGCGGGCGGCGCGGTGGGGGTGGTGCGCGTCGGGCCGCGCGAGTTGACGGGCGCGTCGGCCGAACCCGGCGTCACCGGCGCGGTGCTCGACGAGATCCGCGGGATCGGGGCGGTCGAATCGGCCGGCCTGATCCGGCTCCCGGGCCGCGGGGCCGAGGTCGGGTAGCCGCGGGCCGCCTCACGGCAGGTCCAGACGATGCCGCGCCCCCGCTCCGTCCACCAGCGTCACGCTCGACGCGTCGACGGCAGCGACCAGGTACCCGCCGGGCACGCGATCGCCGGCGCCCGCCAGCAGCACGTCGCCGTTCGGCGCGGCCAGGATGCCCGTCCGCTCGGAACCATCCTCCGTCTCCGTGCTCGCGACTCCGATCAGGGTGAACGCCGGGCCGACCCGCCGCGGCGGCCGGGAGACCGCCCGGCGCGCGCGCTCCGGGGCGGGGTCGAGCGGGGCCGCGCGGGCCGGCGGCGCCGGGGCGAGCGAGAACGGGTTGCGAGCGCCCACGCGGAGCGCCGGGGCGTCCGCGGTCCGCCGCCGCAGGCGTTCGAGGTCAGCGGCCAGGCCCGCGGCGGCGCGGGACGGCGGGCCGTCACTTCGCGCGGCAGGAAGGACGGGGGGCGCCGGCGCGAAGACCGCGGCGTCTTCGCGCGGCACGGTCGCCGCCAGGAGCCACCCCGCCAGCAAGGCGCCTCCGCCGGCGGCCAGCGCGATGCGCAAGGGAGAGATCGACATCCTGCCCGCTTGACGAGCCTAGCGTACTTCGCCGGCGGCGCAACGGCCCGGGACGCGCGCCGGCGCGCAACCTCGGCGCGGAACGCCCGCAACCGGTTTCGACTCGACGTCTCGCAGAACTACTCTCGACAGTCTTCTGCGCGACCTCGGCGCGGAGCGCCCGCAACCGGTTTCGACCGCCGCGGGCCGGGACGCATGCGCCGGAACCACCGCCCGGCGTGGTAACATTCGCCGTGCAACCTGCCGTGCCGGCAGCGGCGCATGCGCCTGCCCGCTTTCCCACCGCGACGGTCGTCATCCCCGCCCGCTACGGCTCGACCCGGCTGCCCGGCAAACCGCTGCTCGACATCGGCGGGCGGCCCATGATAGAGCACGTCCACCGGCGCGCGATGCAGGCGGACGCGGTCCGGCGCGTCATCGTCGCCACCGACGACGACCGCATCGCGGAGGCGGTCGCCTCCTTCGGCGGCGAGGCATGGCTCACCCGCGCCGACCATCCGACCGGCAGCGATCGGCTGGCCGAGGTCGCCCGCCGGCTGCGCAGCGAGATCATCGTCAACGTGCAGGGCGACGAGCCGTTCGTGCCGGCCCCGCTCATCGAGGCGGTCGTCGCGGCGCTCGCCGCCGATCCGGCGCTGGGCGTCGCGACCGTCCGCTGCCCCGTCACCGACCCCGGCATGCTGGCGGACCCGCACGTCGTCAAGGTGGTCGTCGACGCCCGGGGCGACGCGCTGTACTTCTCTCGCGCGCCCATTCCGTACGCGCGCGAAACGACGCCCGGACGCGCCGCGCTCGGCGACCGGCACGTCGGACTGTACGCGTACCGCCGCACGTGCCTGCTCGAGCTGGCGGAGATTCCCCCGACACCGCTCGAACGGCTCGAGGGGCTGGAGCAGCTCCGGGCCCTCGAAGCGGGCTTCCGCATCGGCACCGTCGCCACCGGCCAGGCCCCCATCGGCGTCGACACGCCCGCCGATCTGGAGCGGGTCCGGCGCCTCGCCGCAACCAGAGCACTCGCATGATCGATCGCGGGCATCCGACTTCTCCCCCCGTCAAGTACATCTTCATCACCGGCGGCGTCGTCTCCTCGCTCGGCAAGGGGCTGGCCGCCGCCTCCATCGGGGCGCTGCTCGAAGGACACGGGTACCGCGTCACGCTGCAGAAGTTCGATCCCTACGTGAACGTGGACCCCGGCACGATGAGCCCGTACCAGCACGGCGAGGTGTACGTCACCGCCGACGGCGCCGAGACCGACCTCGACCTCGGACACTACGAGCGCTTCACGAACACGGTGACGACCCGCAACCACAACTGGACGACCGGCAAGATCTACCTGTCGGTGATCCAGAAGGAGCGCCGCGGCGAGTACCTCGGCCGGACGGTGCAGGTCATCCCCCACGTCACCAACGAGATCAAGGACGCCATGCGGATCGTCGCCCGGCAGGGCGGCGTCGACGTCGTGCTGATCGAGGTGGGCGGCACCGTCGGCGACATCGAGAGCCAGCCGTACCTGGAGGCGATCCGCCAGTTGCGCCAGGACCTCGGACGCGAAAACACGCTCTACGTGCACCTGACGCTGGTGCCGTTCATCGGCGCGGCCGGCGAGCTGAAGACCAAGCCGACCCAGCACAGCGTCCGCGACCTGCGTTCGCTCGGTATCCAGCCGGACATCCTGCTGTGCCGCACCGAGCGGGCGCTCCCGCGGGAGCTGCGGCGCAAGATCGCGCTCTTCTGCGACGTCGACGAGGAGGCGGTCATCACCGCCCGGGACGTCGACAGCATCTACGAAGTGCCGCTGGCGCTCTCCGGCGAAGGACTCGACCGCATCGTCCTCAAGCGGCTCGGCCTGCCGGTCACCACGCGGCGGATGGAGTCGTGGGACGAGCTGGTCGAGCGCATCCGCAACCCCGCCGGCGAAGTCACCGTCCACGTCGTCGGCAAGTACGTCGGCTACGAGGACTCCTACAAGAGCCTCAACGAAGCGCTCTCGCACGCCGGATTCGCGCACCGGTTGCAGGTCCGCATCGAATGGGTCGAAGCCGAGGCGCTCGAGTCGGGAGACTGCGGTCCGCTCGGCGAGGCGGACGGGATTCTCGTGCCCGGCGGGTTCGGAAACCGCGGCAGCCGCGGCATGCTGCGGGCCGCCGAGGTGGCGCGGCGGCGCCGGATCCCCTACTTCGGCATCTGCTACGGATTTCAGTGGGCCGCCGTCGAGTTCGCCCGCCACGTCTGCGGAATCGACGACGCCGACTCGACGGAGTGCAACGCGGACACGCCGCACAACGTCATCTGCAAGCTGCGCGATCTGCTCGGCGTCGACGATCTGGGGGGCACCATGCGGCTCGGCAGCTACCCCTGCGAGCTGACGCCCGGCACGGCGGCGCACGAGGCCTACGGCAAGCGCGCCGTCTCCGAGCGCCACCGCCACCGCTACGAGTTCAACCGCGAGTACGAAACGGCGCTGACCGAGAAGGGGCTGGTGATTTCCGGCCGCTCGCCGGACAGGAAGTTCGTCGAAGCGATCGAGATTCCGGACCACCCCTGGTTCGTGGCGGTGCAGTTCCATCCCGAGTTCCAGTCGAAGCCGCTCGCGCCGCACCCGCTCTTCACCCGGTTCGTCGGCGCGACCCGGCGGCACCGGCTCTCCGCGCGTCCCGCCGCCGGGTCGCCCGCCTGAGCACCGGCCCGCAACACGGCCCCGGAGCCGGCCGGGCGCGCCGCCCGCGTCCCCTCCGGCGCGACCTTATAATCAGCCGGATGCATACGGTTTCCGCCGCCGGCGTGCGCTTCGGGGCCGGACGCCCGCTCGCGCTGATCGCGGGTCCCTGCGTCATCGAGAGCGCCGCCCACGCCGAGGAGCTGGCCGCGGCGGTCCGCGACGCCGCCGCACGGGTCGGGACGCCGTTCGTGTTCAAGGCGTCGTTCGACAAGGCGAACCGGACGTCGCTCTCGTCGTACCGCGGTCCGGGGCTGGCGCGCGGACTCGAGGTGCTCGCCGCGATCAGGGAGCGGGTCGGCTGCCCGATCCTGACCGACGTCCACGAGCCGGCGCAGGCCGCGCCGGTGGCCGAGGTGGCCGACGTGCTCCAGATCCCGGCGTTCCTGTGCCGGCAGACCGACCTGATCGTCTCCGCCGCCGCCACGGGGCGCGCGGTGAACCTGAAGAAAGGACAGTTTCTCGCGCCGCTCGACATGCGGCACGCCATCGCCAAGGCGACCGCGGGAGGCAACCACCAGGTGCTCGTCACCGAGCGGGGCACGACGTTCGGATACCACAACCTCGTGGTCGACATGCGCGCCTTCCCGCAGTTGCGGTCGCTGGACTATCCGGTCGTCTACGACGTCACCCACGGCCTGCAACTGCCCGGCGGGGGCGACGGGGTCAGCACCGGCCAGGCCGAATTCATCGAGCCGCTCGCGGCCGCCGGCGTGGCGGCGGGCGTCGACGGCCTGTTCCTCGAAGTCCACGAGCGGCCCGCCGCCGCGCGGAGCGACGGCCGGAACGCGCTGCCGCTGGCGCGGCTCGAACCGCTGCTGCGCCGGCTGGTCGCCATCCGGCGCGCCGCGCACCCGGCCACGGCGGCGGAGGCGACGTAGGGGTGCCGCGGGACGTCGAGGCTCGTCTCGTCGCATCTGACGACGTCCCCGGCGGCGGCGGAGGCGACGCAGGGGTGCCGGGTGGCGCGCGGCCGGCGCGGGTCCGGCCCGATCCGGCCGCCGGCCTCGATCTGGCCCGCCGCGTGCTGCGCATCGAGGCGGAGGCGGTCGGCTCGCTCGCCGACCGCCTGGACGGTCGCTTCGACGCCGCGCTCGCCCTGCTGCTCTCCTGCGCGGGCCGCGTGATCGTCACCGGCATGGGCAAGTCCGGCATCATCGCCCGCAAGCTGGCCGCGACCCTGTCGAGCACCGGCACGCCGGCCTATTTCATCCATCCCGCGGAGGCGGTCCACGGCGATCTCGGCGCCATGCAGCCGAACGACGTGGTGGTGGGCCTTTCGCACAGCGGAGAGACCCCGGAGATCCTGCGGCTGCTCGAAACCATTCGCCGGCTGGGCGCGCGCCTGATCGCCCTGACCGGAACGCCCGCCAGCACGCTCGGCGCGGCCGCCGACGTGACCCTGGACTGCGGCGTGCGCATGGAGGCGTGCCCGCTGAACCTGGTTCCGACGGCCAGCACCACGGCCGCGCTCGCCCTCGGTGACGCGCTGGCGATGGCCCTGCTCGTCAGCAAGGGATTCCGGGAGGACGACTTCGCCCACCTCCACCCCGGCGGGCAGCTCGGCAAGCGGCTGCTGCGCGTCGAGCGTCTCATGCACACCGGGGAAGCGGTGCCGGCGGTCCCCCCGCCGGCCTCCGTCGACGAGGTGCTCGCCGCGATCGGCGCGGGCGGGTTCGGCATGACGTGCGTCGCCGGTCCCGGGGGCCGCGCCGCGGGAATCATCACCGACGGCGATCTCCGGCGTCACCTCGCGCAGCCGGGCGGCCTCGCGGGAAAGACGGCGCACGAGCTGATGACGCCGGAACCGGTCACCATCGGTCCGGAAGCGCTGGCCGTCGACGCCCTGCACCGCATGGAGCGGCGGCGGATCACGTCGCTGATCGTCGTCGACGGCGATCAGCGCCTGCTCGGCCTGATCCACCTGCACGACCTCTGGCGCACCGAGCTGTTCTGACGGAGCCGGATGACCGACACGCTGGTGCTGATCGTCGCCCTCGTCGCCCTCCTGCTCGGTCTGGCCGCCGGCAAGGCGTGGGAGCGCTACCGGCTGCAGGACGGCCGCTGGATCGACCGCCGCAAGATCCGCGAGTCGCCGCACTACATCCTGGGGCTGAACTTCCTCGTGTCGAACCAGATCGACCTGGCCATCGAGGAACTGACCAAGGCGATGGGCCTGGATACGACGGCGCTCGAAATCAACCTGATCCTCGGCAACCTGTACCGTGAGCGCGGGCACGTGAGCAAGGCGATCCGGCTGCACCAGCGGCTGTTGCAGCGTCCCAGGCTGAGCACCATGGAGCAGGCCTACGTGCAGCTCTGCCTCGGGCTCGACTACAAGCGCGGCGGCTTCGTCGATCGGGCGTTCGACTCGTTCACCGAGGTCGTCCGCCTCGATCCGGGCAATCAGTACGCGCTGCTGAACCTGGAGAAGATCCACGAGGAGCAGCAGCAGTGGCAGGAGGCCCGCGCGATCCGGCAACGCATCACCAACAGCGCCCCGGCGGGCGAGAAACCGCGCGACCAGGCCATCCTCGCCTTCATCGAGAACGAGCTCGGCCTCCAGTCCGTCCGCAACGGCGCTCCCGACCAGGCGATCCGGCACTTCGAGACGGCGCTCGACCTCGACAGCCACACCGTGCCGGCGTCGCTCAACCTCGGCGACGTCTACATGATGCAGGGACGCACCGCCGACGCGATCAGGATGTGGGAGCAGATCAGCCGCGCCGCGCCGGACCGCTCCTACCTTGCGTTCGAGCGGCTCGAGAAGGCCTACGGACGACTCGACGGTCCGCAACGCTTCGTGAACCTCTGCCGCCGCCTGATCGACGCCAACCCGCAGGACTGGCGGGCGCGCCTGACGCTGGGGCAGCATTTCGCGAACCGCGGCGACCCGGCGCGGGCCCTCGACCTGTTCTTCGAGTCGCTGGTGCACAATCCCCACGCGCTGGCCGTGCACCAGGCGATCTGGCGCACGCTGACCACGCTCGACTTCGACCCGGTCCTGGTGCGCCGGTACGTCGAGCTGACCCACGACGCGGTCTTCTACCTCGACCCCCACATCTGCATGCGCTGCCGCTACCGCAGCACCGAGCTGCTCTGGCAGTGCCCGCAGTGCCACGAGTGGAACACCTTCGTCGAAGAGCGGATCGCGCCGGCCGAAGAGGCCGAGGAGACCCCGGCCTGACCGCGCCCGCCGAGCCATGCTGAGGGTGGCCGTCACCGGCGGCATCGGCACCGGCAAGTCGTACGTCGTCGGACTGCTGCGGCGCCGTTCCGTGCCGACGATCGACGCCGACCAGCTCGCCCGCGCCGCCGTCCAGCCCGGCCGGCCGGCCTGCGCGAAGCTGCGCGCCCGGTTCGGGCCCGACCTCTTCGCGGCGGACGGCTCGCTCGACCGCGCCCGGCTGGGCCGGCTCGTCTTCGCGGACGCCACGGCCCGCGCCGCGCTCGAGGCGCTGGTGCACCCGCCGGTGCGCCGCGCGATCGACGAGTGGTTCCGGCGTTGTCTCGCGTGCGCGAGCGCGCCGTTCGCGGTGGCCGACGTCCCGCTGCTGTTCGAGACCGGGCGCGCCGGCGAGTTCGACCAGGTCGTGGTCGTCGCCTGCGAGCCCGCGGCCCAGCTACGGCGGGTGACGGCCCGCGACGGACTGCCGGCGGCCGAGGCCCGCCGCCGCATCGCGGCGCAGCTTCCGATCGCCGACAAGGTCGCCCGGGCCGACGCGGTCGTGACGACCGACGGCTCGTTCGAGGAGACGGAACGGCAGGTCGCGTCCCTTTGCCGCGCGCTGGCCGCCCGCGGCGGCGCATGAACCGCGGCCCGGTTCCGCAGGTCACGTCCCTTTGCCGCGCACTGGCCGCCCGCGGCGCCGCATGAACCGCGGCCCGGTTCCGGCGGCGGGCGGCGCACGTCAGGAGCGCAGACCCAGCCGCCGCTCCGCCGCCGACACCGTGTTGGACAGCAGCATCGCGATCGTCAGCGGACCGACGCCGCCGGGAACCGGCGTCAGCGCGCCGGCCACCCCCGCCACCCCGGGATGGACGTCGCCGCACAACACCCGGCCCCGCCTGTCGAAGGCCGCGAGCTTCCGCGAGCCGGCGCCGAAGATCGACGCCGCCTGGCCGCGATCCGTCAAGGTGCTGGTGCCGACGTCGACGACCGTCGCGCCGGGCCGGACGAAGTCGGCGGTCACGAACGCCGGCCGCCCGACGGCCGCCACGAGCACGTCGGCCTGCGACGCCACGTGCGGCAGGTCGGCGGTGCGCGAATGACAGATCGTGACCGTGGCGTGGCGGTGCAGCAGCAGCATCGCCAGCGGCTTTCCGACGATGTCGCTGCGGCCGATCACGACCGCCCGCCGGCCGGCGAGCGCCACTTCGTACCGCTCGAGCAGCTCCAGCACGCCGGCGGGGGTGCAGGGCGCGAGGGCCGGCGTGCGCTGCACCAGGCGGCCGACGTTCTGCGGATGGAACCCGTCGACGTCCTTCGACGGCTCGATCACCGCGAAGATGCGCCGCCCGGCGTCGTCCCCCATCCCGGCGGGCAGCGGCGACTGCACGAGGATGCCGTCGACGTCCGGGTCGGCGTTGAACGCCTCGACGACGGCGAGCGCCTCGTCGAACGCGGCGGACTCGGGCAGGCGCTCGAGCGCCGTGCGGATCCCCAGCCCCTCGCTCTCCCGGATCTTGTTGCGGACGTAGACCTCGGATCCGGGATCGCGGCCCGCCAGCAGCAGTCCCAGCGCCGGCGGACGCCCGGCGGCGCGCCGCACCGCCTCGATGCGGGGCCGCAACGACTCCCGGATTCGCGCGGCGATGGCGGCCCCGTCGAGGATCCGCGCCGGCGTCCGGACGGCGCTCACGCGCCCCTCGCAACGGTCGCTGGCACAGGCATTTCCTTTCGAGCGGGCTGGCCGTCGGCGGTGCGCGGCGCCTTCCAGCTCGCAACGGTCGCTGGCACAGGCATTTCCTTTCGAGTCTACCGCGGGAGCGGTACAATGCGAACCGCCGCCGGGCGCGGCACGAAGGACTGGAGACGCCACCGAGATGAACACGACCCCTTCGCGCGGCATGTGGAGCTCCCGGGCCGGCTTCATCCTGGCCGCGGCCGGATCGGCCGTCGGCCTGGGCAACGTCTGGGGGTTCCCCACCCAGGTCGGACAGGGCGGCGGCGCCGCGTTCGTGGTCGTCTATCTCCTCTGCGTCCTCCTGATCTGCGCGCCGATCATGGCGGGCGAGATCGCGCTCGGACGGCGCACGCGGCAGAGTCCGGTCGGCTCGTTCGCCGCCCTCGCGCCCGGCCGCCGCTGGTGGCTGGTCGGCGGGCTCGGCGTGCTGGCCGGCACCGGCATCCTGTCGTTCTACTCCGTGATCGCCGGCTGGGCCGTCGCCTACGTCTGGTTCACGGCGACCGGCGCAGTGACCGGCACCCCGGAGGAGATCGGCCGGTTCTTCTCCGAGTTCACCGGGAACGGCGTCCTCAGCGCGGTCCTGGCCCTGCTCGTGATCGGCGCGACGGCGGCGGTTCTGCTCGGCGGGGTCCGGACCGGCATCGAACGGGTGACGAAGGCGCTCATGCCGCTCCTCGTCCTGCTGCTCGTCGCGCTCGCGTTGCGGGCGGTCACGCTGCCCGGCGCCGGGGCCGGACTCGCCTACTACCTGCGCCCGGATCCGGCGCGGCTCGCCGACGTCGGGGTCTTCACCGCGGCGCTCGGACAGGCATTCTTCTCGCTGAGCCTCGGCATGGGATGCATCCTCACGTACGGCAGCTATTTCAGCCGCCGCGACGGCATCGCCTCCTCGGCCCTCTGGATCGTCCTTCTCGACACGTCGATCGCGCTGCTGGCCGGGTTCATCATCTTCCCGGTCGGCTTCTCCATCGCCGGGTTCGATCCCACCACGAGCGGACCGGGGCTGATCTTCACGGTGCTGCCCCGCCTCTTCACCGAGATGCCCGGCGGCCAGCTGTTCGGCGGCGCGTTCTTCCTGCTGCTCAGCGTCGCGGCGCTCACCTCGACCATCTCGCTGCTGGAAGTGCCGGTGTCGCACTGCGTCGACGCCCTCGGCTGGTCGCGGACGAAGGCGGTCGGGGTGGTCGCCGCCGCCATCTCGGCGCTGGCCGTCCCGTCGGCGCTGGGCAACGGCGCGGTGGCTCTGTTCACCAGCCTGCCGGGACTCGGCATGGGATTCCTCGATCTGATGGTGATCGTCTGGAACGAATTCGCCCTGCCCCTGGGGGGCTGCCTGACGGCGCTCTTCGTCGGCCGGATCTGGGGCGTCGAGCGCGCGCTCGAAGAACTGCGGGCGGAAGGGGCGTGGTTCCCGGTCCCCGCGCTGTGGATCTTCCTGATCCGCTGGATCTGCCCGCTCGCGATCGCCTCGATCCTCATCGCCACCCTCGTGCTGTGACGACGACGCCGGCATCCCCCCGGAGCCTCACGTGCAGACCCTGACCGACCAGGTGACCGCCCTCGACGGACTGGTGTGGCAACCGTTCGCCATGCCGCTCGTGCTCGTGCTCACCGGCATCCTGATCACGATCCGGACCGGCTTCGTCCAGGTGCGGCGGTTCCCGCTCGCGGTGCGGCGCACGCTGGGCAGCGCCGCGGCGAAGCCGGGCCCGGGCGCGGCCGCAGGCGCCATCACGTCGTTCCAGGCGCTTTCGACGGCGCTGGCCTCGACCGTCGGCAACGGCAACATCGGCGGCGTCGCCACCGCGATCCTGATCGGGGGCCCGGGGGCGATCTTCTGGATGTGGGTCACCGCCGCCGTCGGCATGGCGACGAAGTACGCCGAGGCGGTGCTCGGCGTGCGGTACCGCGTCACGCGCGAGACCGGCGAGCTGGCCAGCGGGCCGATGTACTACATCGCCCGCGGCGTGCCGCACGCGGCGGCCGGCAAGGCGCTGGCGCACGTGTTCGCCTTCTTCGGCGCCGCCACCGCGCTGTTCGGCACCGGCAACATGGCCCAGTCGAACACCGTCGCGCGGACCTTCACCGAGGCGGCGCGCGACCTGGCCGGCCTCGACGTGCCGGCCCTGGTCCCCGGCCTGCTGATCGGCACGGCGGTCGGTCTCGTCCTTCTCGGCGGCATCCGCCGCATCGCCGCGGTCGCCGTGCGCCTCGTCCCGTCGATGATCGTGCTGTACGTCGCGGCCGCGGTCACTTACGTCCTGCTCAACGCGGCGCAGATCCCGGCCGTGCTCGGTCAGATCGTCGCGGGGGCGCTGCAACCCGCGGCGGCGTTCGGCGGCTTCGCCGGCGCGGCCGCGGCGCAGGTCATCGCCGCCGGCGTCAGCCGCGGCGTGCTGTCCAACGAGGCCGGCATGGGGAGCGCGCCCATCGCCCACGGCATCGCCCGGGTGGAGCACCCCGCGGAACAGGGGGTCATCGGCATCTTCGAAGTGTTCATGGACACCATCGTCGTCTGCTCGATGACCGCGTTCGTCATCCTGACCTCCGGGCTGTGGACCGATCCCGCCTACCAGGGCGCCAGCGGCGACCTGACGGCGGCCGCGCTCGAAACGTCCGTGCCGTTCGCCTCCCTGATCGTGGCCCTCTGCTCGTTCCTGTTCGGCTTCTCGACCCTGATCGGGTGGTCGTACTACGGCGAGAAGTGCATCGAGTTCCTGTTCGGATCGGGCGTCGTCCGCCCCTACCGCGTGGTGTTCACGATCATGGTCGTCGTCGGCTCGGTCGTGTCCGTGCCGTTCGTCTGGGCGGTCGGCACGCTGTTGAACGGCCTCATGGCGTTCCCGAACCTGATCGGCATCGCGTTCCTCGTCGGAACCGTGCGCGCGCTGACGCTGGACTACTTCGCCAGCCGGTCGACGTAGGCCCGCACCCGGGCGGCGGGGGTTCCGCCGGCCAGCAGATCGCCGATCACCGCGACCGCGGCGGCGCCGGCCGCGAGCACCGCGGGCGCCCGCTCCAGCGTGATGCCCCCGATGGCCACCACCGGAGTGGCCGCCGCGCGGCCGGCCGCCGCGCGCACGAACGGCAGGCCGACCGGCCGGCAGCCGGTGTTCTTGGTGGCGGTCGCATGGACCGGGCCGACCGCCACGTAGGTCACGGGGCTCGCCAGGGCGTCCCGGAGCTGGCCGGCGGTGTGCGTCGACAGCCCGACGACGCCGCTCCCGCCCACCACCTTGCGCGCTTCTTCGACCGGCAGATCGTCCTGTCCCAGATGGACGCCGGCCGCGCCGCACGTACGGGCGACGTCGGCCCGATCGTTGACGACGACCGCCGCCCCGTAGCCCGCCGCCCGCGCGACGACGGCGTCGCACCAGCCCTCCAGCACGCCGCTCGCGACGCCGGGGGCCCGCAGTTGCACGAGCCGGGCCCCGCCGTCGAAGAACGCGGCGGCAAGGTCCGGAACCGCCCAGCCCCGCCGAGCGGCCAGGCCGGCATCGACGATCGCGTAGAGCGGAGGCAGATCAACGCCCATCGCGCTCCGCGGGAGCCGGTCCGTCCGTGTCGATCAGGCCGCGGCACGCGGGCGTCAGCACTTCGACGCCGGCCTCGGTCAGCAACACGTCGTCCTCGATCCGCACCCCGCCCAGTCCGGGAACGTAGACGCCGGGTTCGACGGTGAAGACCATGCCGGCCGCCAGCGTCGTGTCGTCCGGCCCGTCCGGGCCGGTCCGCTGCTTCCCCACCCGCGGCAACTCGTGCACTTCGATCCCCAGCCCGTGCCCCGTGCCATGTCCGAAGCGGTCCGCCAGCCCGTAGCCCGCGAGCACCGCCCGGGCGGCCCCGTCGACCCCGCTCGCGGGCACGCCGGGCGCCGCCGCGGCCAGCGCCGCCGCCTGGGCTTCGCGCACCGCCCGGTGCAGCCGGCGCGTCTCCGCGGTGGGCGGCCCGGCCGACACGGTGCGCGAAACGTCGACGCAGTACCCTTCATGGACGCCGCCGAAGTCGAGGACGACCAGGTCTCCGGCGGCCAGCCGCCGCCCGGTCGGAGACGCATGCGGCAGCGCGCCGTTGGGACCGGTTGCGACGACGGACTCGAAAGCCGGCCGCTCGAAACCCGCCTCCGCGATCAACCGCTCGACGTCCTTCGCGACTTCGAGTTCCGTGCGGCCGCGACGCGCGCAGCGGCAGGCCGGTCCGACGACGGCGGCCAGCATCCGACCCGCCTCCCGCAGTATCCGCGTCTCGTGCCGGTCCTTGATCATCCGCGCGCGCTCGACGAGTTCGACGGCGGGCGTCAGGTCCGCCGCCAGCGCCTGCCGCAGCCACGTCCAGCGCCGTACGCTGAAGTGGTCGGCCTCGATTGCGGCCCGCGCCGCCGGCCGGCGGCGCAGAACCTGGCACAGGCTCTCGTCGTAGGTGCTCTCCACCTCGACCACGTCGAGCTCCGGGGGCGCAATCCCCTGCTGCAGGAGCCGCTTGACCGCTTCGACGTATCGAAAGTCGATGACGAGCCGCAGGCCCGGCGGTTCGCGCTCCACGATCGCGATGCCGGCGCTCGCACGCAGATTCAGCAGGTAGAAGAGATGCGGCAGGGCCGTGACGATCAGCGCGTCGAGACCGCGGTCCCGCAGCTCCCGCCGCAGCGCCGACGCCCGGGCGGCCAGCCGTTCGCGCGGTGCGAAGCGCATGCGGCGTCATTCTACGACGCCCCGCGCGGCGGCCTTCCAGTTCGACCGCCGGCGCCGGAAGGCTCTCCGACGCGTCGCCGCGGCCCGCCTCGACGCCGGCTCCGCGTCGGATCAGGCGGCGAACCGCGCCGTGGCCGCATTGCGTCCAGCCCCCGGGGTTGCGTCACCCCGTCAGCGCACGACGCTGGGCGTGAGAAAAATCAGCAGTTCGTCGGTTCGGCTGCGCTCCGCACGGCTCCGGAAGAACCAGCCGAGGATCGGCACCCGGTGGATCCCGGGCACCCGCCGGTTCGATCGCGTCCGGGCGCTCTCGTATATGCCCCCGATGACGGTCGTGGCGCCGTCGGCGACCTGCACGGTCGTGCTGGCGCTCTGCGTCACGATCGGCGGCACCCCGTTGACTTCGCGGGCGAAGTCGGCGAAGTCGTTGTCGATCTCGATCCGCATGATCACGGTGTCCCCGGTGGTGATCTGCGGGGTCACGGCCAGGCGCAACGCCGCATCGCGAAAGGTCACCGTCACCGTGTTGTTGGCCACGGTCTGGATTGGAATCTGATCGCCCTGGGTGATGATGGCCTGCACGTTGTTCTGGGTCGTGATCCGCGGATTCGACAGAATCCTCACCTGCCCGGCGCTTTCCGCCGCGGAGAGCACGACGTCGAGGTCGAGGGAGCCGCCGAGCGCGCCGAGCGCCAACCCCAGCGCGGCGCCCGGCGCGGCCACGCCGAGGTCGGCGGCCACGCCGAGGCCGACCGCCGTTCCGCTGTTCCCGGTCTCGTCCGACCGCGACTCGGCGCCCGCCGCCGCGGGCTCCTGCCCGCCTTCGGCGCGGCCGCTCGCCCCGCCGCGACGCGGGAAGGCGAGCGTCGCACTGCCGCCGATCTCCGGCGCGACCCGCGCGGCGAGGCCCCACCGCACGCCGAGCTCGCGCAGGTAGTCCTGGCTCGCCTGCACGATGCGGGCCTGAATCCGAACCTGCGGTTGCGGGCGATCGAGGGTGTCGATCAGCGCCTGCGCGGCGTCGACGCGCTCCTGCAGGTCCGCGATGACGAGCGTGTTCGTGCGGCCGTCCATCTGGACCTGCCCGCGCGGCGACAACACGGTGCGGGTGACCAGATCCGCCAGGTCGGCCGCCCGCGCGTACCCCAGCGGGCGGGTCAGGACCACCAGTTCCCCGGCCAGCGCCTGCTGCTCGGCGCGGACGCGCCGCTCCTCTTCCTCGGCGGCCAGCGTGGCCAGCGGGGCGATGCGCACGACGCTTCCCGCCACCTCGTACCCCAACCGGTTCGCGCGCAGGACGACGTCGAACGCCTGATCCCACGGCACGTCGACCAGCGCCACGTCGACGGTGCCCGCCACCTGCGGATCGATCACCAGGTTCAGGCCGCTGATCTCCGCGAAAGTCCGCAGGACCGACCGCAGTTCCGCGTTCTGGAACTCCATCGAGACCGGTTCGCCGGAGTACTCCCCGGAGCCGTCGAGTCCCCCGGGCGACTGCGCCCGCAGCACGCCGGCCGGGAAGAGGTCCCCGCCGCTTCCCGTCAGCACCTGGAGTCCGCCGATCGCCAGCAGCACCGGCAGGCGCAACGCCGACCCGCGCCGCAACACCCTGGTCCCGCTCATCGTTCCTCTTCCGCCGCCGCGCGCAACGCCAGGCGCACGGCGCCCGCCGGACCGCCGCGGCCACGCCGGACGATCGCCACCCCGCCGGCGGTCACCGACCGCACGGATCCGTCGAACAGCGTCTCGCCGCCCCGGAGCAGATGCGTCCTGCCGTCGCCGGACTCCAGGACCGCCACGTACGCGCCGGCGATCCGGACCAGACCGCGCAGGGTCAGTTCGTCGACGGCGATTCCGGCGAGACCGCGCGGCCGCGCGGTCTCCGCCGGCGGACCGCCACGCCGGAAAGGATTCGCGAACGGATCGCGGCGCTCCCCGGAAGCGGAGAGATGCCCGCCATGCGACCGCATCGCGGCGCCTTCCGCCGCGGGCGGCGGCGCCGGGCGGACCCCGGCGGTCTGCCCGACCGCCGGCCGCTCGGCGGTCGTCAGCGCCCCCGCCAGCAGCAGCGCGCGTATCGTACGGTTCATCGGCTCCGCCTTTCTCCCGTCTCCGACCCGTTCCCTTCGAAGACCGACTCGCGAAGCACGTAGGTCGTGGCCGTGCACGTCACCGAGATGGTCGCCGCCTGCGTTTCCGCGGCGAGGGCGCGAATCGTCATCCCGCCGACGGCGACGATCCGCGGCAGCCGGCCGACCGCGTCGAAGAACGCGACGAGGTCGTGGAATCCTCCGGTCAGCTCCAGCCGGACCGACCACTCCTCGAACTGCTCCCGTACGCGCACCGCGTCGAAGGTGAAGGCCTCCAGGGTCAGACCCGACTGCGCCGCGATTTCCTGCAGCCCCCGCAGGAGTGCGGATGCGCCGCCCGGCTCCGGCACGGCCCGCCGCAGCGACGCGTGGCGGCCGCGCAGCCGCTCGACCTCGGCCTCGAGCCCCGGCAACCGGCCGGCCGCGCGACGCGCGCGGACGATCTCGGCGCGACTCTGTTCCAGCTCCACGCGCCGCATCGCCAGCAGGTTGCGCCGGGGCTCCAGCCACAGCAGGCGAAACGCCGGCACGGCCGCCAGCGACGCCAGCACACCCGCCGCGAGCAGGCGCTGCCCGGTTCCTTTCAGGTTCGGCTTCATCGCCCTCCCCCTGCCGCCGCCGGAACCGGCATCCGGAGCTCGAAGCTGACGATCTGCCGGCCGCCGGAACCGGCGCCGCGTTGCGAGTCGGCGATCTCGACCGGTGCGCCGAACCCGCCCGCCGCTTCCAGAGCCGCGGCATAGTCGGACACGGCGGCGAGAGTCGCGGCGTGGCCGCGCACGACCACGCGGCCGGTTTCCTCGCGCAGCTCGCTGAACCACAGGTCGTCGGGAAGGTCCCGACGCAGGCGGTCCAGCAGCCGCACCGCCGCCTGCCGGCGCGCGTGGAGTTCTTCGAGGAGGACCACACGGCCGCCGAGAGCGTCCCGTTGCGCCTCCGCGGCGCGCATGTCTTCGACGGCCGGCGCCAGGCTTCCGAGAGTCGCTTCCGCGGCGGCCAGCACCCGCGACACCTCCGCCGCTTCCGCGCGCAGGGCCCAGGACCACCAGGCCATCAGGAACACCGCGGCGACCCCGAGCGCGGGACCGCCGAGCGCGATCGTCCAGACCCGCCACGCGGGATCGGGATCCGCCGTGCGACCCTCCGCGGAGCCGAGCAGGTTGATCCGGATCATCGGTCCCCCGCCCGCCGCAGGGCGAGCCCCGCCGCGACGCCGGCCGCCGCCGCAAGGTCGGCCGGGTCGCCGCCGGCCCCTTCGACGCCACCGACCGTCATCCCCAGGAAGGGATCGAACCGTTCCAGGGGCGCATCGAAGCGCCGGGCCAGCGCGGCGGCGAATCCGGCGCCCCGCGAGGCGCCGCCACTCAGCACGATGCGATCGATCCGGCCGGAGGCCCGAGTCGCCGCGAAGAAGTCGAAGGTCTTCTCGATTTCGAGCAGCAGGTCCCCGGTGACCTCCCGCAACGCCGGCTCGACGTCCTCGAGACGCGAACCCCGGGCCGCAAGCCCCTTCTTGAGCTGCTCGGCCTCGTCGAACGACAGACCGCGCGCGTTGCGGAGCGCGTCGGTGCAGGCGTCCCCGCCGGCCGCGACGTCGCGTGTGAAGACGGATCGGCCGCCGCGGACGATGTTGACGTTGATCGTGCTCGCTCCCGCGTTGATCAGCGCGACGAGGCCGCCTGCGTCGAACCCTCCGCGCATCGCGTACGCGTTCTGGAGTGCGAACGCCGCCACGTCCGCGACGGCCGGCACGCAGCCGGCCTGCGCGACCGCGGCGGCGTACTCCGCGACCGTCGTCTTCTTCGCCGCGACCAGCAGCACGGCCATCCCGAACCGCCGCTCGGAGTCGCTGCCGTCGTCGACCACCTGGTAATCCAGGTTGACGTCGCGCAGGTCGAACGGGACGTGCCGTTCGGCCTCCCAGGCGATCGAACCGGCGAGCTCCGCCGGACTCATCCGCGGCAGGGTGATCTCGCGAGCGACGACGGCCCCGCCGGGCAGCGACAACGCCACTTTCCGGCCGCGGATGCCGGCCGTCGCCAGCAGCGTGCGGATCGCGTCCGCCACCGCGGATCCGTCGGCGATGGCGCCCTTGACGATGCTCTCCGCGGGCAGCGGCCGCATCCCGGCCGTCGCGGCGGTCCCGCGGCGGCCGGGATGCGTCAACTCGACGGCCTTGACGGCGCTCGAGCCGACGTCGATGCCGACGAGCGGCGCCGGCTGCCGCAGAAGGCCCCCGAAGGAAGGGCGCTTGAAGGAAAAGTGCCTGAACCCGGCCACGCGAAACCAAACAGCAAACATCGTGCCGTCACGGGTTCCGACCCGCCGGCCCGCCCGTCCGGCGGACGCCCGCGGCCGGCCGATCCTTGACACGGACTCGCGAAGCTCTGTAGCATTCCCGGCTGTACCGACAACTCTGGTGTACCACGTGTCAACCTACGCTCCCAGCCGGAAAGAAATCGTGCGCGCCTGGCACGTGATCGACGCCGATTCGAAAGTTCTCGGGCGTATCGCGACCGTCGCCGCGCGCCTGCTGCAAGGCAAGCACCGTCCCCGGTACGCGCCTTATCTCGACACCGGTGACCACGTGGTCATCGTGAACGCGGCGCGTGTCCGGATGACCGGACGCAAGGAGACCCGCAAGTTGTACCGCGCCCACAGCGGCTACCTCGGCGGGCTGCGTTCGGAGCGCGCCGGCACGGTTCGCCGCAACCACCCGGAACGGCTCGTCGAGTCCGCGGTGCGCGGGATGCTGCCGAAGACCAGGCTCGGCAAGGCGATGTACCGCAAGCTGAAGGTGTACGCCGGCCCCGAGCATCCCCACGCCGCCCAGAAGCCGACCATCTGCGAGGTATCGTGAGCTCAGCACCTGCCCACTACGGAACCGGACGGCGCAAGACGTCGACCGCGCGCGTGTTTCTGCGGCCCGGCGCCGGCGCCTTTACCGTCAACACGGTGTCGCTGGAAGATCGTTTTCCCACGGCGTCGATCCGGACCCGGATCACCGAGCCCCTCGTGCTGACGGAGTCGACGGAGAAGTACGACGTCTTCGCGACCGCGGCCGGCGGAGGCGTCTCCGGACAGGCCGGCGCGTTGCGTCTCGGTATCGCACGCGCCTTGGTCGAAGCGGATCCCGAGTTGCGGGCCCCGCTGAAGAAGGCCGGGATGCTGACGCGCGACCCGCGCGGCAAGGAACGCAAGAAGTACGGACTGGCTGGCGCGCGCAAACGATTCCAGTTCAGCAAGCGCTAGGAAACCCGGATCGGCCGCCGCCGAATCGCGCGCGCCGGATGGAGGAAGCTTGACGCCGTTGAGCATGCAGGAACTGCTGGAGGCCGGAGTCCATTTCGGCCATCAGACCAAGCGCTGGAACCCGAAGATGAAGCAGTACATCTTCGGCCAGCGCAACGGCATCTATCTGATCGACCTGAGCAAGACGTCCGAATGCCTCCGGCGGGCGGAGGAGTTCGTGATGCGCCTCGCCGCGGACAACCGCACCCTCCTCTTCGTCGGCACGAAGCGGCAGGCCCAGGATCTGATCGTCGAGGAAGCGCAACGTTGCAGCATGTACTTCGTCAACGAGCGCTGGCTCGGCGGGCTCCTGACGAACTTCACCACCATCCAGCGCAGTCTCGGCCGCCTGCGCGACCTGGAAGCGATGGCGGGGGAGGAACGGTACGCGAGCCTCTCGAAGAAGGAAGTGGCGCGCATCGAGAAGGAAAAGCGCAAGCTGCACCGCAATCTGGACGGCATCCGCCGGATGTCCCGGCTGCCGGACGCCGTGTTCGTGATCGACACGCGGCGCGAGAAGATCGCCGTCGACGAGGCGCGCAAGCTCGGAATCCCGGTCATCGGCCTGGTCGACACCAACTGCGATCCCGATGACGTCGACTACGTCATTCCGGGCAACGACGACGCGCTCCGTGCGATCCGGCTCTTCGTGACCCGCATCGCGGACGCCGTCATCAGCGGGCGAGGCCTCAAGGAGGCCGCCGAAACCACCGGCGACGGGGCGCCGCGGGCCGCGTCTCCGTCCGCCGTCGAGGCGGCGCCCGCCCCGGCATCCGTCTGACGGCATCCGTTTCCCGGTCCGCCGCTCCGGCGGACCGACGGCCTTCCCCGCAAACGCAAAGAGATCGAGGCGATGGCAATCAGCGCGGCGCAAGTAAAGGATCTACGGGACAGGACCGGCGTCGGCTTCATGGAGTGCAAGGCGGCGCTCACCGAGGCGGGCGGCGACCTCGACCGGGCGGTGACCATTCTGCGGACGCGGGGCCAAGCCAAGGCGGCCAGGCGCGCGGGCCGTACGACGTCCCAGGGACTCGTCGGGCACTACGTCCACCAGGGCGGGCAGGTCGGGGTCCTCGTGGAGGTCAACTGCGAATCGGATTTCGTGGCGCGCACCGACGATTTCCAGACCCTCGTCCGCGAAATCGCCATGCACGTCGCCGCCGCCGAGCCGCGGTACGCCAGCCGCGAGGAAGTGCCGGCCGCCGATCTCGAGCGGGAGCGCGGCATCTACCGGGCCCAGTTCGAGGAATCGAACAAGCCGCCGGCGATCATCGACAAGATCGTCGAGGGCAAGCTCAACAGCTACTACCAGCAGGTCGTGCTGGTCGATCAGCCGTCGATCCGCGACCCGAAGACGACCATCGGCGCCATGATCGCGGCCGCCGTCGCCAGGCTCGGCGAGAACATCACGGTGGCCCGCTTCGCGCGGTTCAAGGTCGGCGAAGCGGCCGGCTAGCGGACGGTCGCCCCTCCCCCGCACCCGCGCCGGGGGCGCTGCGCTATAATCCCCTCCGGCCGCGCACCGTCTCCGGGATTCCGCTCTTGCCGTTGCGGAACGGGCCGGCTCGCTTCCCGATGACCGGACGAGCTTGCCGGCGTGTCCTCCTCAAGCTCTCGGGCGAGGCGCTCGTCGGGGTGCGGTCCTTCGGCATCGACGCGGCCGTCACGGAGAGGCTGGCCCGCGAGATCGCGGCGGTGCGGGCGCTCGACGTCGAAATGGCCGTCGTGATCGGCGGCGGCAACATCTTTCGCGGCGCCGCGAGCCCGGGCGGCATGGATCGCGCCACCGCCGACTACATGGGGATGCTGGCCACGGTGATGAACGCGCTGGCGCTTTCGGACGCCCTCGAGCGGAACGGCGCCTCGACGCGGGTCGTCACCGCGATCGAGATGCGCGAGGTCGCCGAGCCGTACGTGCGGCGCCGGGCCGTCCGCCATCTCCAGAAGGGCCGCATCGTCCTGTTCGCGGCCGGCACGGGAAATCCCTATTTCACCACCGACACCGCGGCCGCGTTGCGCGCCATGGAGATCCGGGCCGACGTCCTGCTCAAGGGCACGAAGGTCGACGGCGTCTTCACGTCGGATCCGATGATCGACCCGACGGCCACCCGTCTCGACCGCATTTCGCACCGGCAGGTGATCGAGCAGGGACTGAAGGTGATGGACGCCACGGCGATCTCGCTCTGCATGGACAACGGCATGCCGATCGTGGTCTTCAACCTGCGTACGTCGGGCAACATTCGGCGCGCCGTGCTGGGAGAACCGGTCGGATCGCTCGTGACCGCCGCGGCCGGCGGCGAGCGTTCGGAGGTAGCCGCATCATGAACGTCACCGACCCTGAAGCAGTTCACGCCGACGCCGAGCGGCGCATGGACGGCGCCGTGGAGCACGTGCGCCGGGAGCTCGCCGGGGTGCGCACCGGCCGCGCCTCCGTCAACCTCCTCGACAGCGTCCGCGTGGAGGCCTACGGCGCCCGGATGCCGCTGAACCAGGTGGCGAGCCTCTCCGTGCCCGAATCGACGCTGATCGTCGCCGCGCCGTTCGATCCGTCGCAGATCACCGCCATCGAGAAAGCGGTCCGCAACGCCGACCTCGGGTTGAACCCGAGCAACGACGGGAAGGTCATCCGGATCCCCGTGCCCACCCTCACCGACGAACGGCGCAAGGAGATGTCGCGGCTCGTGCACAAGCTGGCCGAGGAAGGCCGGACCAGCGTCCGGCAGGTGCGGCGCGACGCCAACGACGCGCTCAAGAAACTGTTGAAGAACCACGAGCTTCCCGAGGACGACGAGCGGCGCGCCCTCGACGACGTCCAGAAGCTCACGGACGCCCACGTCCGGAAGATCGACGAGCTGCAGAAGGCGAAGGACGCGGAGCTGCTGGACCGCTAGAGCGCCCCTCCTTCGATGCGGCGCGCACGCCCGGTACGCGCGCCTTTCCCCCGCGGTCCGGGCGTTTCTTCATGTCCGCCCTCTCGCATCTGGAATGCTCGGCCGCCTGCGGTGCGGGCCCTCTGGATCCGGAACGGGTCCGGCACCTGTGCGCCTGCGGCGCGCCGCTGCTGGCGCGGTACGATCTCGCCGCCGCCGCCGGACGCCGGACGCGCGACGCGCTGGGTGACCGTCCGCCGACGATGTGGCGCTACCGCGAGGCGCTGCCGCCGGCCGGCGGCGGCGGACCGGTGACCCTCGGCGAAGGCTTCACGCCGCTCGTGCGCGCGCGGCGGCTCGGCGCCGCGGTCGGCGTGAACCGGCTCTTCATCAAGGACGAATCGGCCAACCCGACCAACTCCTTCAAGGCCCGCGGCCTGTCGGCCGCCGTCACCGTCGCCCGGCGGCTCGGGGCCACCACGGTTTCCGTTCCGTCCGCCGGCAACGCGGCCAACGCGGCGGCCGCGTACGCGGCCCGCGCGGGCCTCGCGGCCAAGGTCTTCATGCCGCGCGACGTCAAGACGCCGTTCATCCGCGAGTGCGAGCTCTACGGCGCGGAGGTAACCCTGGTTGACGGCCTCATCACGGACGCGGGACGGGTCGCCGCCGAGGCCGGCGCCGCGGGCGGCTGGTACGACGTCTCGACGCTGAAGGAGCCGTACCGCGTCGAAGGCAAGAAGACGATGGCCTACGAGATCGCCGAGCAGCTCGGGTGGGAGTGGCCGGACTGGATGATCTACCCCACCGGGGGAGGAACCGGCATCGTCGGCATGTGGAAGGCCTGCGCGGAGCTGGAGGCGCTCGGGTGGATGCCGGCCACGGCGCGCCGGCCCCGGATGGTCTCCGTGCAGGCCGCCGGCTGCGCGCCCATCGTGCGCGCCTTCCAGGCCGGCGAAGAGCGGGCGGCGCCGTGGGAGGATGCCCGCACCGCCGCCGACGGGCTGCGGGTGCCGCGCGCCGTCGGCGACTTCCTGATTCTGCGCGCGCTGCGCGCGAGCGGCGGCGCGGCGGTGGCCGTGAGCGACGCCGAGATGATCGCGGCGATGCGGGAGATGGGGGCGGCCGAGGGAGTCAGCGCGGCGCCCGAGGGGGGCGCCACCCTGGCCGCCTTGCGCGCGCTCCTCGCCCGCGGCACGATCGCGCCCTCCGACCGGGTCGTGCTGTTCAACACCGGCGGCGCGCTGAAGTACCTCGATCTGCTCGGTATACAATGAAGAATCGTGGTCGCCGGATCGCCCGCGGCCACGCATCCTGCCGTTTGCCGACAGGAACGGGCCGCTAGCTCAGCTGGGAGAGCGCCGCGTTCGCAACGCGGAGGTCGTGGGTTCGAGTCCCATGCGGTCCACCACCTCTCCGCCGGGCATGACGACGACGACCGCGCCGTACCGGGCCGTGCTGCGCTGCATCCGGGGCTGCGCCGGCGAGCACTCCCTGCTCGATCCGATCTACCGGTGCCCCGCCTGCGACGACCTGCTGGAAGTGTCCCACGACCTGGACGCGCTCCGCGACCGCTCGGCCGGCTCCTGGATGCGCCTCTTCGACGAACGCTACAAGCGCACGACCTGGCCGTACGGATCGTCGGTGTGGGGAAAGAAGGAATGGGTCTGCCCCGGCGTGGACGCCGACTGCATCGTGTCGATGGACGAAGGGGGAACCAACCTCTTCTGGGCGGAGCGGTTCGGGGAGGAGCTCGGGGTCGGAGACTTGTGGGTGAAGCTGTGCGGCAACTCCCACACCGGGTCCTTCAAGGATCTGGGCATGACCGTGCTGGTTTCCCTCGTCCGGCAGATGATGCGCCGGGGCGTCGCGATCCGCGCCGTGGCGTGCGCCTCGACCGGCGACACGTCGGCCTCCCTCGCCGCCTACGCGGCGGCGGGCGGCATCCCCGCCATCGTGATTCTGCCGCGCGGCAAGGTCTCCACCGCGCAGCTCGTCCAGCCGCTGTCGAACGGCGCCACCGTGCTCGCGCTCGACACCGACTTCGACGGCTGCATGGCGATCGTCAAGCGGCTCTCGACCGAGGAGGGCATCTATCTCGCGAACTCGATGAACAGCGTTCGTCTGGAGGGCCAGAAGACGGTGGGCATCGAGATCGTCCAGCAGTTCGACTGGGAGGTGCCCGACGTCATCATCATTCCCGGGGGCAACCTCGGCAACGTGAGCGCTCTCGGGGCCGGGTTCGACATGCTCGAAGCGCTCGGCGTGACCGCCCGCCGCCCGCGCATCGTCGTGGCCCAGGCCGCCGCCGCCAACCCGCTGTACCGCGCCTACCGCAACGACTGGAACTTCGAGCCGATCAAGGCGTCCGCGACGCAGGCATCGGCCATCCAGATCGGCAACCCGGTCTCGATCGGCAAGGCCATCCGCACGTTGCGGCGTTACGACGGCATCGTCGAGCAGGCGACCGAGGCCGAGCTGGCCGACGCCTCCGCCCGCGCCGACCGCACCGGCATGTACAACTGCCCGCACACCGGAGTCGCGCTCGCGGCGCTGGCGAAGCTGCGGGCGCGCGGCGACGTGGCGGCGAGCGACCGCGTCGTGGTGATCTCCACGGCGAACGGGTTGAAGTTCACCGACTTCAAGCTCGACTACCACCGGGCGTCGGCCGCGGATCCGCGGCCGCGTTTCGCCAACGCGCCGGTCGAGCTGCCGGACGACTACGACGCCGTGCGCCGGGCCGTCGCGCGGGCGGCGGGGAACTGAGGCGCGCGCGCATCCTTGACACCGTCGCCGGACGGCATCGACAATGTTCCATGCCCGTTCCGCGCATCACGAAAGACGAGTTGCAGAAGCGCATCGCAGGCGGCGGCGCGACCGCGCCGGTGCTCGCGGACGTACGCCTCAAGTACCCGTACGAGCACAGTACGGTCCGGCTGCCCGGCGCGATTCGGCTCGCCCCGCCGGACTTCGACACGTCGCCGCTCCCCCGTGACCGCGACGTCGTCACGTACGACTCCGACCCCGAGGAGCTCGTCGGCGCGCGCGTCGCCGCAGAGCTGATCCGGCAGGGCCGCAGCGCCAGCGTGCTCCAGGGAGGCATCGTCGATTGGCTGGCAGCCAAGCTCCCGACCGAGAGCAAGGACGCGCCCAAGCAGAAGCCGCCCGTGGCCGGCGCCCTCAAGGGCTAGTGGCCGCGCGGCGGGCAGCGCACGGGTCCATGGCGTTCGGGCATCGGCTCCGCGTCGCGGTTCGGCCCGCGCCCGCCCGGCGGTCCCGCACTTCCCGGTCCATGGCGCGCGGGCGCCGGCTCCGCGTCGCGGCCCTGCTGCTTTTCGGCGGCACGATACCGGCGGCGGCAGGCGCCCAGTCTCCCGCCGGTCCCTCCATCCCGGAGCTGCTGGCGAAGCTGCAGGCGCACTACGATCGCGTCATCGACTTTTCGGCGGATTTCGAGCACCGCTACGCCGGCGGCGTGCTCCGGACCAGCGACGTCGAGCGCGGTACGGTGCGCGTCAGGAGACCCGGACAGTGGCGTTTCGATTACGTCAGTCCGGAACCCAAGCTCTTCGTCTGCGACGGCGCGACGATCCACTCCTGGTTCCCCGCCGACCGGCAGGTCATCGTGAGTCCGCTGCCGGCCGGTGCGGGCGCGTCGACGCCCGCCTCCTTCCTGGCCGGCGAGGGCGATCTGCTCCGTGACTTCACCGCCCGCTACGCGGCGGGGCCGGCAGCCGGCCGGGGGTGGTCGATCGAGCTGACGCCGGTCCGGGGCGGCGCCGACTACGAGTCCCTGACCCTGGTCGTCGACCCGGACACGCTGGACGTCGTCGAGATGGCGACGACGGACTTCCAGGGCGGGATCTCCACCTACCGGTTCTCCAACGTCAAGCGGAACCAGGGTCTGTCCGCTACCCTGTTCGTGTTCGACGTCCCCGCGGACGCCGAGGTCATTACGGATGACGTCCACGCCCGCTAGTGTCCCGTCAGAGAAAAAAGTGAAACATCATCAAGGGCGGTGTCGTCTGTCCTCCCCAGGAGGCACCCATGCGCAGAGGACGCACCCCGACACCGGTCGTCCTGACGGACGACGAACGGCAAGCCCTGACCTCGCTGGCCCATCGGTCGCGCACCGCCCCGCAGCGCGCGCGACGCGCCCGCGTCATCCTGGCCTGTGCCGACGGCCAGCCGACCACCGGCATCGCCAGGCGCCTGCACCTGTCCCCGACCACGGTCTGCAAGTGGCGCACCCGCTTTCTCGCAGACCGAATCGACGGCCTGACCGACGAACCGAGACCGGGCGCCCCGCGCCGCATCACCGACACGCAGGTCGAAGACGTGGTGGTGCGGACCCTGGAATCGACTCCGCCCGGCGCCACCCACTGGAGTACGCGCGGCATGGCGAAGGCCACCGGTCTGAGCCACACCACCATCAGCCGGATCTGGCGCACTTTCGGACTGCAGCCGCACCGGACCGAAACGTTCAAGCTGTCGCCGGACCCGTTCCTGATCGACAAGGTGCGCGACATCGTCGGGCTGTACGTCGATCCGCCGGAGCACGCGGTCGTGTTTTGTGTCGACGAAAAGCCGCAGATTCAGGCCCTCGAGCGCACGGCGCCGCTGCTGCCGATGCAGCCGGGCCAGGCCGAGCGGCGCAGCTTCGACTACCGCCGCCACGGTACGACCTCGTTGTTCGCGGCGCTCGACGTCAAGACCGGCAAGGTCCTCGGCCAACTGCATCGCCGCCATCGGTCGGCCGAGTTCCTGCAGTTCCTCCGGCGCATCGACGCCGAGGTGCCCGAAGACCAGGACGTCCATCTGATCCTGGACAACTACAGCACCCACAAGGCTCCCCGGATTCGGCGCTGGCTGGCCCGACACCCGCGCTTTCATCTGCATTTCACGCCGACCTACAGTTCCTGGCTGAACCTGGTGGAGCGCTGGTTCGCGGAGCTGACGACCCGGCAACTGCGTCGTGGCGTGTACCGCAGCATCGCCGCCCTCGAACGAGCGATTCGGGAGTTTCTCGAAGCGCACAACGCCGGCGCCCGGCCGTTCGTGTGGACGAAGACGGCCGACGAAATCCTGGCGCGCATCGGCCGCTTCGCGCAACGGACGCTCGCGGCGCACGATGGATAAATGTTTCACGAACCATCGTTACGGGACACTAGCAGCCCGCCCGGCGCCGCCGGCACGTCGCTACGCCTGCTCCGCCGCGCGTTGCGGGCCGTGCTCGCGCTGGCGCTGGCGGCGGCCTCCGCCTGCGCGACCGCGGGCGTCCTGCGCGACGGACAGCGCGCCGAGCGCGAGCGCGACTACGACCAGGCGGTCATCGCCTATACCCGCGCCTTGCAGGAACGGCCGCACGACCGCGAAGTCCAGCTCGCCCTCGACCGGGCGCGGCTCCGGGCCGCCCAGATGCACTACGCGGAAGGAAGGCGGCTGGAGCGCGAGGCGCGGTGGGCGGATGCGCTGGCCGAGTACCAGATCGCGTACGACCTGAACCCGGGCCAGGCCGACATCGATCGCGCGTTGCGCGAGATGCGGGAAGCCATGCGCGCGGAGCTGGCGGCCGCGCCGGAAGGCCGGACGGCGCTCGAGGCGCTCATCGACCGCACGCTCGACGCCGGGCCGCCCGGGTTCGACCTGCCGCGGGACCTCGTCCTCCCCGACTCGGTGGTCTTCGGCAGCGAGAGCGCGCGCGCGGTCTTCTCGGCGCTGGGACTGCTCGGCGGCGTCAGCATCCTCTTCGACGCGCAGTTCCGCGACACGCCGTTCTCGGGCGACCTGCGCCGGATGACGTTCGACGCCGCGCTCGCCGCCGTCGCCGCGAGCACGGGCAACTTCTTCCAGGTCACCGCGCCCGGCACCGTCACCATCATCCCGGACACGCCGGCGAAGCGGCGGGAGTACGAGGAAGAGATCATCCGGACGTTCTACCTCAGCAACGCCGACGTGCTCGAGACCATCGATCTGCTGCGGCTGGTGGTCGACCTCCGGCGGCTGGCGCCGGTGACCGCCACCAACGCCATCTCCATCAAGGACACGCCGGAACGCATCGACGCGGCGGCGCGGCTGATCCGGGCGATCGACAAGGCGCGCGCCGAGGTGATCATCGAAGTGCAGTTGCTCGAGGTGGACCGCCGGGTCGTGCGCGAGTACGGTCTCCGGTTCGCGTCCGCCGGCGACGGCTCGAGCATCAGCGGCGGTGGAGAGTCCGGCGACAGCGGCGACGGTCTGGAGCTGTCCGTCGACGACGTGGGGCGGCTCAGCGGATCGAGCCTCTTCGTCGCCAACCCGACCAGCCTGCTGGTCCGGCTGCTCGAAACCGACAAGAACACGCGCATGCTCGCCAATCCGCAACTCCGAACGTCCGACGGCGTCGTCGCCGAAGCGCACTTCGGCGAGCGCGTGCCCGTCCCGGTCACGACGTTCACGCCGTTCGCGGCCGGCGGCCTCAACCAGCAGCCGATCACTTCCTTCAACTACGAGGAAATCGGCGTCGAGATCTTCATCACGCCCCGCGTCCACCACAACGACGAGGTCTCCTTGGCGCTCGACATCGAGATCAGCAACGTATCGGGAACCGGTTTCGGCAACCTGCCGCAGTTCGGGGAACGCTCCATCGTCACGACGATTCGTCTCCGCGACGGCGAAACGAACATCCTCGCGGGATTGATCCGCGACGACGAACGGGAAACGCTGGGCGGCATTCCCGGCCTCAGCAGCATCCCGATCATCGGGCGCCTCTTCGGCCGCACCAAGACCGAGACCCAGGAAACCGACATCGTGCTGACGCTGAAGCCGCACATCATCCGCGGCCTCGCGCTCGAGGAAGACGACCTGCGTCCGTTCCGCGTCGGAACGAACGCCATGGCCGGCGCCGGCGGCGCAGGCGCGCCCGCGGGCGCCTCGAGGACGCAGCCCCGGCCGCAACCGCGGCCCGGCGCGGGACGCCCGCTGCCCGGACAGCCGGCCGACGTGCAGCGGCCGATCGCCCCTCCGCCGGCGCCGCCCGACCGCTGACGACGGCGGCCGCGGCGGGCCTCGCTCGTCGACGGCGCATACCAGCCCGTACGCCGCACCCGAAATCCACGACGACGGCGGCCGCGGCGGACCTCAGTCGTCGACGGCGACCCGCGCGCCGAGCGACCGGAGACGCTCGACGACGCTGGCGTACCCCCGCTCGACGGTCTCCAGCGGACCGACCCGGCTCTCGCCGTTCGCCGCCAGCGCGGCCGCGATGAGCGCCATGCCGGAACGCAGGTCGCGCGTGTCCAGGGTCCGCCCGTTCAGCGCGCGGCCGCCCTCCACGATGATCCGGTGGGGATCGCAGAGGAAGAGGTTGGCGCCCATGCCGCTCAACTGCTCGAGCGCGAACAGGCGCAGCTCGTACATCCAGTCGTGGATGAGGGTCCGCCCGGCGGCCCGCGCCGCGAGCACGGTGACCAGGCTCACCATGTCGCTCGGAAACCCCGGCCACGGCGCCGTGGTGATCTGGCGCACGGCGCGCGGCTGCGACGCCCGGACCACGAAACGGCCGTCTTCGACCTCGCAACGGACCCGCATGCGTCGGAGCACGGCGGTGAGCGGCTCGAGGTCCGCCCCGGCGACGCCATGCACTTCGACCTCTCCCCCGGTGATGGCGGCGACCACCGCCCAGCTCCCGGCTTCGACGTAGTCGCCGCGGAGCCGGTGCGCGGTCCCCCGCAGCCGCGTCCCGCCGGCGACCCGCACCGTCGGCGTGCCCGCCCCGTCGATCTCGACGCCCATGCCCCGCAGGCAGGCGCACAGCTCCACGACGTGCGGCTCGCACGCGGCGTGGCGGATCTCCGTCGGGCCGGGCGCCGCGGCCGCGGCCAGGATGGCCGTCTCCGTGCCCGTGACCGACGCTTCCTCCAGATAGAACGAGGCCGGGCGCAGCCCCTCCGGCGCGTCGAAGACGTGCCGCTCGCCCGCCTCGTCCCGCACCCCCATGGCGCGCAGCGCCTGCAGATGGGCGGCCAGCGTGCGCCGGCCGGGAAAGTCCCCGCCCGGCGGGGCCAGCGTCGCGCGCCCCAAGCGCGCCAGCAGCGGCCCCACCAGCAGCACCGAGCCGCGCAACCGTCCGACGAGACGCGGATCCGGTTCGTCGTTGCGGACCGACGCGCAACGGACCCGCAACGTCGTGGTGCCGATGCCTTCGACCTCGGCGCCGAGTCCGCGCAACAGCTCGGCCATCACCCGGACGTCCGCGATCCGCGGCACGTTCGTCAACGTGCAGGACTCGTCCGTCAGCAGGCAGGCCGCGAGGATCGGCAACGCCGCGTTCTTGTTCCCCTCGACGCGCACCGACCCGCCGAGTCGGTGGCCGCCTTCGACGATGAGCGTGGACATGCCGTCGCTTCGGAGGTCCCGCGGTCAGGACGGCGCTTCCCACTCGCCGAGAAACACGATCTCCGGGGCCAGCGTCACGCCGTACTTCGCGGCCACGCCGGCCCGGCACCGATCGACGAGAACCCGGACGTCCCGCGCCCGGGCGCCCGGACCGGTGACGATGAAGTTGGCGTGCACGGGCGACACGCGCGCCCCGCCGACCGACCGCCCCTTCAGGCCCGCGCCGTCGACCAGCGCGCCCGCCGCGCACGGCGCGCCGGCCGGGAGGCGCACGCTGCCGGGGTCCGGGTTCCGGAAGACGCAGCCCGCGCTCGGCGCGGCGAGCGGCTGCGTGCGCTTGCGGAAGCGGAGCGACGAGCGCGCCTCCGCGCGCAGATCCCCCCCCCGGGCGTCCCGCACCCCGAACTCCGCCCAGAGCACCGCCTCGCCGGACTCCTGCACCCGGCTGCGGTCGTAGCCAAACGCCATCCGGCCGGCCGGGACGCGGCGCAGGACGCCGTCCGGCCCCAGCAGGCCGACCGCCGTCACCAGCCCGCCGATCAACCGGCCGCGGAAATGCGCATTGCCGTGGATGGCGCCGCCGACCGTCCCCGGCGTGCCGGCCCAGGCCTCCAGGCCGGCCAGGCCGCGGTTGATCGTCCAGCGGACCAGCCCGTTGAGGGTGACCCCGGCCGCCGCCCGCACCGTACCGGGCGACGTCCGCGCGATCCGGCCGTGCCGGAACCGGACGACGAGACCGCGCACCCCGGCGTCGGCGACCAGCACGTTCGAGCCCCCTCCCAAGAGGGTGACCGGCAGGTCGAGCGCGCGGGCCGCGCCGACCGCGGCAGCGACCTCCCGTTCGGAGCGGGAATCCAGAAACCAGTCGGCCCGCCCCCCCACGCGCAGCGTCGTCAGCGGCGCGAGCGGTTCGTCCCGCCGGATGCGCCGCGGATCGAGCACGGCGCCGAGGACCGCCTTCAGATCCCGATCGACCGCCTCCCGCCGCCGTCCGGACCGCGCCGGGCCGGCGCCGGGCGGGACCGCCGGCGACACGGATTCAAGGGCTCTCACGCTCGCGCCCGGACTCCGTCAGCGCCGCCCGCGCCGTTCGATGATCGCACGGTTCGAACTCGATCCAGTCGCCGGGAGCCAGTTGCCCGAGCAGGGAAACGTCCGCCGTCACGACCGTCGCGACGCGCGGGTACCCCCCGGCCGTCTGGCGGTCCGCCATCGCGACGATGACGCCCCCGGACGGCACGACCTGGACGGCGCCGAGCGGCAGTCCCAGCGACAGCAGGCTCAAATCCGGCGGTCCGATCAGCGGCGCGCCGTCCAGACGATACCCCATCCGATCCGATTCCGGGCGAATCGTGTAGCGCGCGGTCTCCAGCCGGCGCAGCACCGCCGGGTCGAACAGGCCGGCATGCGGACCGGGCAGCACCCGGACCCGCGCCCCCCCCGACGGCATGCGCCGGCCCCACCGCGCCGCGGGCGGCTCCCTCCGCGGCGCGCCCCGCGGCGGACCGACGGCCAGCCGGTCGCCGGCCCGCAGCGCCCGGCCGGCCAGACCGCCCATGCCGCTGCGCAGATGCGTCGAGCGGCTGCCGAGCACGGGAGGCACGGCGAAGCCGCCCGCCGCCGCGAGATACGCCCGCGCCCCCGCCGTGCGCGGTCCGAACGCCAGCGTCTGGCCGCGTTCGACGCGCAGCACGGTGTCGGTCGACACCGCGCGGGCGTCGAGCCGCAACCGGAACGCCGCCCCGGCGACGCCGACCCGCATGCCGGCCTCGAAACGGAGCACCGGACCGATCAGCGTCACCTCGAGCGTGGCCGCCTCCGGCGGGTTGCCGACCAGCCGGTTCGCCCGGCGATGGGCCGTCAGGTCCATCGCCCCCGACACGGACACGCCGTAATGCTGGTACCCCCAGCGGCCGGTGTCCTGCACGGTCGTCAGCAGGCCGGCCTCCTCGACCAGCAGTCCCGGAGACGGCGCGCCGGTCACGGCCGGCCGGTCTCCAGGCGGGCGTACGCCGCTTCGCCGATCGGCTCGAAACGCACCAGGTCGCCGGCCGACAGCAGAAACGGATCGTCGCGGGCCATGTCGAAGACGCGCACCGGGGTCCGCCCGACCAGTTGCCAGCCGCCCGGCGACGCGACCGGATAGACGCCGGTCTGCCGGGCGGCGATGCCGACGGAGCCGGCCGGCACGCGGACCCGCGGCGCCGCCCGGCGCGGCGCCGCGATGCGGGGATCGACCGCCCCCAGGTAGGCGAATCCCGGCTGGAACCCGAGCATGTAGACCCGATACCGCGCGCCGCAATGCCGTTCGACCACCTCCGCCTCGCTGCAGCGCGCGAACCGCGCCACGTCCCCCAGATCGGGTCCTTGCGCGCCGCCGTAGCAGACCGGCAGCCGGATCTCCCGCCCCGGCCGGACCGCGGCCCGAGCCGACGGCGCCGCGGCCTCGGCGGCGAGACGGCGCAGGACGCCGCCGATCTCTTCGACGTCGCCGGCCAGCGGATCGAAGTGGACGGTGACCGTCGCGAACGCTTCCACCACGTCGCGCACGCCGCGCACCCGCCGACGCCGCAACGTCTCGGCGACGGCGACGCAACGCGCGTTGACGGCCGGATCCAGACGGGACGGAAAAGCGAGCACCAGGGCGGCGTCCCCGTCCCGGAACAGCTCCCACTCCGGCGTCGCGGCTCCGGCCATCAGGCGTCCGCCGGCGCGGGCGGCGCGCCGAGCCGCCGGCACAGGCTCTCCCGCAACCCGCCGAAATCCCCGTTAGACATCAGCACGACCCGATCCCCCGGCCGCGCTTCGCCGACGATCGCGTCGCCGATGGCTTCCATCGTCCCGAGATGCCGTGCGCGCGTCCCGGCCGCCGCCAGATCCTCGACCAGCCGCGTTTCCGACAGCCGCTCCGCGGCGGGCAGCGACGTTCGGAACACGGGCGCCACCAGCACCTCGTCCGCCCCCGCGAGCGCCTCCGCGTAGGCCGCCTGGAAGATCCGCCGGCAAGAGGTCGCCGACCGCGGCTCGAACACGGCCCAGACGCGCCCGCCCCCGACCGCGGCCCGCAGGGCCGCCAGGGTCTCGCGCACCGCGGTCGGATGGTGCGCGAAATCGTCGTAGACGGCCACCCCCCGCCCGCTTCCGCGCAGCTCGAGCCGCCGGCGCACGCCGGCGAAACCGCCCAGCGCCGCCGCCGACGCCGCCGGAGGCACTCCCGCCGCGGCCCCGGCCGCGACCGCCGCCAGCGCGTTCCGCACGTTGAAGGCGCCGATCATCGGCAGATCGACGCGGGCCACCGCCTCGCCTCCGCGCAGCACGTCGAACCGCGTGCGGTCCGCCCCGTGCTTGACGCCGGCAGCGCGCCAGTCGGCCCCGGACCCGAGGCCGAACGTCTCCACGCGGCAGTGGGCGGCGTCGCGCAGCGCGCGCGCGCCGGCGTCGTCGTGGCCGAGCAGGACGCGGCCGTTCGCCGGCACGAGAGCGACGAAGCGGCGGAACGCGAGCCGGAGCGCCGCCAGGTCGGGATAGACGTCGGCATGGTCGAACTCCAGGTTGCCGACCACCGCGACGAACGGCAGGTACTTGAGGAACTTCGCGGTCTTGTCGAAGAACGCGCTGTCGTACTCGTCCCCCTCGATCACGAACAGGTCGCCGCCGCCCAGCCGGTAGCTGACCCCGAAGTTGCGCGGAATCCCGCCGGCGAGGAAGCTCGGGTCGGCGCCGGCCTCGACCAGGGCCCAGGCGGTCATCGACGTCGTCGTGGTCTTGCCGTGGGTGCCCGCCACGACGATCGGCCGGGCGTTCCAGAGGAACCGCTCGCGCACCATCTCCGGCAGCGAGACGTACCGCATCCGCCGCGCGAGCACCGCTTCGACCTCCGGGTTGCCGCGGGACACCGCGTTGCCGATCACCACGACGTCCGCGTCGGTCAGGTGCTCCGCGTCGTAGCCCGGCAGCGGCGTGATTCCCTGCGCGGCGAGAAAGCGGTCCATCGGCGGCCAGGCATGGGCGTCCGAGCCGCGCACGCGCAACCCCTGGCGCTTCAGCATGGCCGCCAGGGTCGCCATCGCGGTCCCGCAGATGCCGATCAGGTAGACGCTGGCCACCCGGCCGCCTCCCCCACCCCGATCCACTCCGAGGGGCTCGGCGGGCGCCCGCAAGGTCTCGGGACCGGTCACTCGACCGCCGCCTCCTCCACGATCAGCCGGCCGGCCGGCGTGGTTTCCACGGTCACGTCCACGCCGAGCGGCGCCGTCAGCAGCGGCCCGGCGGCATGTCCCGTCGGCAGACCGAACAGCACCGGCCCCGGAACGTCTCCGAGCAGATCGGCGAGCACCGAGCGCGCCGTCAGCCCCGCCTCCGGTTCATCGCAGCCGGGAAACTGCGCGCAGACCACGGCGCCGGCGCGGGCCAGGAGGCCGGACTGGCGCAACTGCGTCAGCAGCCTGTCGAGACGGTAGGGCCGCTCGTCGACGTCGTCGAGCAGCAGCACGAATCCGGGCGGCGGATCGAAGGCGAACGGCGTCCCGAGCGACGCCGCGAGCTGGGTCAGCGTCCCCCCCAGCAGCGGCCCGCGCGCGCGCCCGCCCTTGAGCACTTCGAGTCCGCCCGCCGCCAGCTCGCCGCAGGGCCCGGCATGCATCAGTTGATCGAGCAGCGATCGCCGATCGTAGCCGGCGGCGCCCGCCGCCAGGTGCGCAAGCATCGGTCCGTGGAACCCGACCAGCCCGCAGTGCGTCGTCAGGTAGCTCAACAGCGCGGTCACGTCACTGCATCCGAGCAGCACCTTGCGGCCCGCGCGCATCTCGCCCGCGTCCAGCCACGGCAGCAACTGCGCGCTGCCGTAACCGCCGCGGACCGCGAAGACCCCCGCGATGGACGGATCGCGCCAAGCGGCGGCGAACGCCCGGGCGCGCCCTGCCGCCGATCCGGCCACGTACGCCCGCCGCTCGAAGACCGACGACTCGAACACCGGCGTGAACCCCAGCCCCCGCACCTCCTCGACGCCGCGGTCGAACACCGCCCGCTCGAACGGGCTGGCCGGCGCGACCAGCGCGATGCGATCCCCCGCGCGCAACGCTGGCGGCCTGCGCATTCCCGACCGACCCGGCGCGGCCGGAACCGGGAGCACGACCGACGGACGGTTCCGCGTCACGTCGTTCGAAGATTCCGCGGGCAAGGGACTACTCCCGCATCATGCGGGCGACGTCCTGGTGCTCGGCGCATCCGATCACGTCGTTCAGCCGCGCCGCCGGCGGCGGGCGCCACCGGTCGTCGCCCTGCAGGAACCGTTCCCGGGCGCGCCGCTGCCGTCCCAGCGCCTCCTCGACGCGCCGCTCGGCCAGCGCGCCCTCTTCGACCGCGTGAATCAACCCTTCGATCACCGCCGCCTGCCCCGCCGGGTCCGGGTCGCACAGCAGCACCAGATCGCATCCCGCGCCGACCGCCTCGACGGCCGCCGCGGCCTGCGTCCGGTGCTTCGCAATCGCCCCCATCGCCAGATCGTCGGTCACCACGAGACCGTCGCAGGCCAGCTCGCCGCGCAGCAGGCCGGTGACCACGGCCCGCGACAGGGTCGCCGGCGATGCCTCGTCAAGCGCCGGATACCGGACGTGGGCGGTCATGATCGCGGCGGCGCCCGCCTCGATCGCGGCGCGAAACGGCCACAGCTCGACCTCCCGCAGGCGCGCCGGCTCGTGCTCGACGACCGGCAGTTCCAGATGCGAGTCGAGGTTCGTGTCGCCGTGGCCGGGGAAGTGCTTGCCGCAGGCCGCCACCCCCTCGGCCTGGAGCGCGCGGACGAGGACGGCGCCCAGGCGGGCGACCTCGCCCGGGTCCTCCGACAGGGCCCGGTCCCCGATGACCGGGTTGGCGTCGTTGGTGCGCACGTCGAGCACCGGCGCGTAGTCCAGGGTGACGCCGACGCTCCGCAGCTCGCGCGCGAGGGCGCGGCCGAAACGCGCGGCCAGCTCCGCGTCCCCGCGCCGGCCGAGCGCCGCCGCCGGCGGCCACTCCGTGAACGGCGCCCGCAGGCGCTGGACCCGCCCGCCTTCCTGATCGACGCTCACCCAGGGCGGGACCGCCGAGAGCTGCTTGACCTCGTACGCGACCTCGGCCACCTGCAGCGGCGCCTCGACGTTCCGCCCGAACAGGATCACGCCGCCGAGATCGAACTCCCGGGCGATCGCGCGCAACTCCACCGGCAGGGTGAAGCCGGCGAAGCCGGCGACGACCAGCTGTCCGATACGACGCTGCAAGCGGCTCATTATAATTCGTGTCGTGCAGGTTCATGCGTCGGCCCCCACGCGAGTCGATCTGGCGGGCGGAACGCTCGACATCTGGCCCCTCTACCTCCTGCACGAGAACGCGCAGACCCTGAACGCGGCCATCACGATCCGGGCCGGGTGCCGGCTGGCCCCCCATGCCGGCGGCAGGTTGCGCATCGTCGCGGAAGACACCGGGGCAAGGGTCGACGTCGCGCACTGGTCGGAGCTGGGCGAGAGCCGGGATGCTCGCCTGGTGGCCCGCGTTCTCCGCCACTTCCGCGCGGAGGGGCTGACCGTCACGACCCGCTCGGAGGCCCCGGTCGGGGCCGGCCTGGCCGGCTCCTCGGCGCTGAACGTCGCCCTCTGCGCAGCGCTGGCGCGCTGGCAGGACCGGCCGCTGGCCGGCGAAGCGCTGATCGACCTGGCCCTCAACCTCGAGGCCCAGGTGCTCGGCGTGCCGGCCGGCGCGCAGGACTACCGGCCCGCCGCCTACGGCGGGATCGCGGCGCTCGAGATGGGCCCGGCCGGCGTGAAGCGGGTTCCGCTACGCGTCGACGCCGAGGCGCTGGCGAGCCGCATGGTGCTCGCGCACACGGGACAGTCCCGCGACTCCGGCATCAACAACTGGGAGGTGACGAAGCGCCGCATCGACGGCGATCCGGCGGTCACCGCGCTGTTCGACGAGATCTGCCACGTCGCGCGCGCCATGCGGCAGGCCCTGGAAGCGGCGCGCTGGGACGACGCGGCCCGCCACCTCGCGCTCGAGTGGGACCTGCGCAAGCGTCTCGCGCCGGGCGTCACGACCGCCCGCCTGGAGGGGCTCATCGCCCGCGGCCGGCAGGCGGGCGCGCAGGCCGCCAAGGTCTGCGGCGCGGGCGGCGGCGGCTGCCTCCTGCTGCTGGTTCCGCCCGACCGCGCCGCGGCGGTGCGCGCCGCCCTGGCGGAAGCCGGCGGCCGCGTGCTGGACTGCCGCATCGACACCGACGGCCTGCGGGTCGCCGTCGACCGGCGCGCCGGCGCCCCCTGATGGACAACGCGGCCATGGCGCGCGTGTTCGGGCAGATCGCCGACCTGCTCGAAATCAAGAACGCCAATCCGTTCAAGATCCGCGCCTATCGGAACGCGGCCGACGTCTTCGCCACGACACCCGAGCCGATCGCCGGCCTCTCGCAGGAGGAACTGCTGGACATCCCCGGCATCGGCAGGGAGATAGCCGCCAAGACGCGCGAGCTGGCCGAGCACGGCACGCTCGCCTACCACGAGGCGTTGCTGCAGGAGCTCCCCCGCACGCTCCTCGACCTGCTCGAACTGCCGGGCCTCGGCCCGAAGACCGTCGCCCGCCTCTACCGCGAGCTCGGAGTCGCCTCCATCGACGAGCTGGAGCAAGCGGCCCGGACCGGCCGCATCCGCGGCCTGCGGGGGCTCGGCGCCAGACGGGAAGAACTGGTCCTGCGCGCGATCACTCGGCGACGAAGCGCAGGTAGTTCGACGGCGTGACGCGCACGTCCACGACCTCGCCGGACCCGCCGAGCGCGCGCCCCGGACGCTGGTTGATCGTGAACGCGCACGCCGCGGCGTCCCCGATCCGGAGCTCGATCGCGCCCTGTGCGACGATCGTTTCCCGTTCGCCCGCCCGCAGCAGCCGCGAGATCACCCGCTCGCCGTCGGCCGCAGCCTGCACCCAGCAGTCCAGGGTCGGGACGATCACCATGGTGAGCTCCCCGGAATCGCCGGCCGCGGCCGGCGGAGGATCCGAGCGCCTCTCCGACTCGCTCGGTGCCGGGGACGGGGACTGCGATGGCACCGGTGACGAGGACCGCGGCGGCGCCGGCGGCGGAACCGGATCGAACCCGGACGCGTTCGCAGGCTCCGCGCCGCCGGACGCCGTCCCGCCCGGCGGCGGCTGATCCCGGTCGTCCGACGTGACGCCCATCTGGCCGGGCGGCTCCCGATCCGCGGCGCCGCCCGGCGGCGGCTGATCCCGGTCGTCCGGCATGACGCCGGCCAGGACCCATACGGCCAGCGCGACCGCCACGAGGGCGATCCAGCCGGCGCCCTTCACCGTCCGTTGCCGCTTGACGAACTCCTGGTTGGCCCGCCCTTCGATGGTCGCGTGCAGGGTCGCGACGGACGACTGGTCCGGGAACCTGGTTTCGAACTTCGCCAGCGTGTCCCGCGGGTCGAGCCCGACGGCCTCGGCGTACGACCGCACGAAGCCCCGGGTGAAGATCCCTCCCGGCAGGCTCGCGACGTCGTCGCGCTCGATCGCCTGCAGTTTGGCGACGGAGATCTTCGTGGCGGCCGAGACTTCCTGCAGCTTCATGCCGCGCGCGCGGCGCGCGTCGGCCAGGAGCTTGCCGAACGGTTCCGGGGCAGGATCGGCCACGAGCCGGCACGTTAGACGAGGGTTCCGCGCCTGTCAAACACGGCCCGCAACGCCTGGACCCGTGCGCCGATGCGGGCCGGGCGATCCGCGCCCGCGGCGAACCGAAAGAGCCGGACGCCGGCCACGCCGGCGGCGCCGGACGCCGCCACCGACGCCGCCTCGGACACGCCCACCCCGCCGATGGCGAGGACCGGCCGGCCGACCGCGCGCACGATCTCCCGCAACGCATCCGGACCGAGCGCCCGCCGGCCCGGTTTCGACGCCGACCGGAACACCGTGCCGGCGATCAGATAGTCGACCGCGCCCGACTCTGCCGCGCGCCGGGCGGCGGCCGGGTCGTGCACCGACCGCCCGACGATCCAGCCGGCCGGCCCCAGGGCGCGGACGCGGGCCGCGGAACGTTCGTCGTCCTTCAGGTGCACGCCGGCGGCGCCGCCCGCCAGCGCCACGTCCGGCCGATCGTTCACGACGACGCGGGCGGCCGTGGTCCGGGTGCGGTCCACCGCGTCGCGCACCAGGGCCAGAAGGCTGCGATCGGACAGCCCCGGCTCCCGGACCTGCACCAGGTCGACGCCGGCATCCGCGCAATCGGCGATCACCGCCAGGAGTCGGCGCAGCGACACGGCCTCGTCACCGGCCGCCGCGTCCGTGAGCACGCGGCGATCGGTCACCAGACAGATCAGGGACGACGACGAAAGCGGCGCCGGTTCGCGGGCCATCCGCCTTACAGGGCGCGCGGCCGGAACGAACGCCGATGCGCGTCCGAATATCCGCACCGCGCGACGGCTTCGAGGTGCGCGGGGGTCGCGTATCCCTTGTGCCGGTCGAATCCGTAGCGCGGATCGATGCCGTGCAGCCGCACCATCTCCCGATCCCGCGTCACCTTCGCGACGATGGACGCCGCCGCGATCGCCGCGCAACGCCGGTCGCCGCCCACGACGCCGCGTTGCGGCAGATCCAGCTCGGGGACCCGGAATCCGTCGATGAGGGCGAAGGCGGGCCGCGGATCCAGCGCCATCACCGCCCGCCGGAGCGCGTCGAGGGACGCGCGGTGCACGTTGAGCCGATCGACGTCGGCCGCTGACGACGCGGCGACCGTCCAGCGGGCGGCCGCCGTGATCTCCGCGTAGAGCCGCTCGCGTTGCGGCGCCGTCAGCAGCTTGGAATCGCGCAGGCCGCCGATGCGCCGGCGGGGATCGAGCACGACCGCCGCGGCCACCACCGGCCCGGCCAGGGCGCCGCGGCCGACCTCGTCGGCCCCCGCGACGCACTCGAAGCCGCGCCGCCGCAACGCGTTCTCGATGGTCCGCCGCGCCGCCGGGCGCCGCATGGCCGCCGCCGTCAGCGCCGGCGCCGCTCCCGCATGCGCGCCGCCTTGCCGCGCAGCTTTCTGAGAAAGTAGAGCTTCGCGCGGCGCACCCGCGCGGAGCGCACGACCTCGATCCGGTCGATCATCGGCGAGTGCAACGGGAAGATCCGCTCGACGCCCTGGCCGAACGACACCTTGCGGACGGTGACGGTCGACCCGGCGCCGCGCCGATGCTGGCCGATCACGATCCCCTCGAACACCTGGATCCGTTCCTTCTCGCCCTCGGTCACCCGCACGTGCACGCGAATGGTGTCGCCCGACCGGATGTCCGGCCGCTCGACGAGCTGGTCCCGCTCCACCGCTTCGATGGCCTTCATGCCTCTGTCTCCTGGTTGGCCCCGCGCGCCCGCAGCTCGCGAAGGCACTCCCGCTCCTCGTCGTCGAGACGAGCCTGCCGCAACAGGTCGGGCCGGCGGCGAAGCGTGCGCTTCACCGCCTCGCGCTTGCGCCAGCGCCGGATCTCTCCGTGATCGCCCGACGTCAGCACCGCCGGCACCGCGTGCCCGTTCAGCCGGGCCGGGCGCGTGTAGGCCGGATGGTCCAGCATCCGGCGCACGAACGAGTCGGCCGCCACCGACTCGGTGTTGCCCACGACGCCGGGCACCTGCCTCGCGACGGCGTCGAGCACCACGGCCGCCGCCAGTTCGCCGCCGCTCAGGACGTAGTCGCCGATGGACACCTCCTCGGTGGCCACCTGCTCGCGCACGCGCTCGTCGACCCCCTGGTAGCGCCCGCACAACAGCACGACGTGGCCCAGCCGGCGCAACCGGACCGCCGCCTCGTGGGTGAAGGTCTCCCCCTGCGGCGACAGGAGGACCACCGCGCCCGGCTGCCCGCGCCGCTGCCGCACGTGATCGACCGCGCGCAGGAACGGCTCCACCTTGAGCACCATGCCCGGCCCGCCCCCGTACGGCGCATCGTCCACCGTGCGGTGGCGGTCCGTGGTGAAATCCCGCAGGTCGCGCACCGCCACGTCCAGCAGGCCGCTCTCGCGCCCGCGGCCGACCACCCCGACGCTCGCGATCTGCTCGACGAGCGCGGGGAACAGGGTGACCACGTCGAACTTCATCCGTCCGTCCCCGCTCGGGACGCCGCCGGCGACCGCCGCCGGCCCGCCCCGCCGTACTGCTTCCGGGCCTCGCGCCCGGCCTCCGCCGCGGTCCGGCCGCGCTTCAGCCACGCTTCAGCCGCCGAACAGGTTGTCGCCCGGCCGGTGGCCCGTCTCGCGCCCGGCCTCCGCCGCGGTCCGGCCGCGCTTCCGCCATCGCCGGCCCTCCCGGCCGGGCCGCTTCCGCCCCGGCGTGCGGTTCACGTCGAGCAGCCCGTCCGGCGGATCGACGAGGATGGACCCCGCGCCGGTGTCTATCGACACGCAGATCCCGGCCACGAGCGGCACGTCGACCTCGCCGCCCGCCCCCCGGACGATCAGGCGCTGCGCGCCGGCCGGCCCTTCGATGGAAGCGACGGCGCCGACCTCTTCGCCGCCCACCGTCCGCACCGCGCAGCCCACCAGCTCGTGCTCGTACCACGCGCCGGCCGGAAGCGGATGCAGCGCGTCGTCCGGCACCCGCAGCTCGGCGCCGCGCAACCGCTCCGCCTCGTCGAGCGTCTCGACCCGCTCGAAGGAGACCACCGGCCGGCCGCCGTGAAACCGCGCCTCCCGAATCCGCAACGCGGCCGGCTCTCCGCGCCGCGCGAGGAACAGTTCGCTTCCGGCGCGAAAACGCTCCTCCGGAAAGTCGGTCTCCGGATTGACGACGACCTCGCCGCGTCTCCCGTGGGGCCGGGCCACGATCCCGACGACGGCCATGTCGCGCCAGGCGCCCTGCTCCATCGCCCCCTTCACTCCTCGCCGTCGAGGAAGTCGACCGCCGCCCGCAGGCCTTCGCGCTCCGCGGCGATCCCGGCCAGCGTCCGCACCGCCGACGCCGTACGGCCGCCGCGGCCGATCAGCTTGCCGAGATCTCCCGGACGCGTCGTCAGCGCGATGCGGACGCCGCCGCGGTCGGCCCGTTCGTCGACCCGGACCGACTCGGGGTGATCGACGAGCCTCTTCGCGATCACCTTGACCACCTCCCGCGCGCGGCTCACGAGACCGCCGGCTCCGCCGGCGCCGCTTCGCCGTCCGCGGCGGCCGGATGGCGCGCGATCAACGTGCGCACCGTGTCGCTCATCCGCGCCCCCCGGGCCACCCAGTGCTCGACGCGCTCGCGCTTCACGGTCAGCGTCTCGGGCTGCGCCGTCGGATCGTAGTGCCCCACGACCTCCAGGGCCCGTCCGTCGCGCGCGCTCCGCGAATCGATCACCACCAGCCGGTAGAACGGACTCTTCTTCGCTCCCTGCCGCCGCAGTCGAATCGTCAGCATTCGCTCTCCTTCGCCTCTCGCCCCGCCCCGCGCCCGCGCGACCCGACCTTCGGATCGCACGGGGAGGCCGGCGCCGCCATGCGGCCCGCCCGCCCGCCGCGACCCCGCCCGGCGGGAACGGCGCGGCCTCAGCGCATGCCGGGCAAGGCCATGCGCCGCCGCTTCCCCTTCCGCCGGCTCGCTCCGCCGACGGTCTTCAGCATCTTCCGCATCTCCGCGAACTGCCTGAGCAGGCGGTTCACCTCCTGCACCGTGGCGCCGCTGCCCCGCGCCACGCGCCGCCGCCGGCTGCCGTTCATGACCGCGGGGTTGCGGCGTTCCTGCGCCGTCATCGAATCGATGATGGCCACCATCCGCGTCACCGCGCGCGGATCGAGGTCGGCGGCACCGCTCAGTTTTCCAAGCCCCGGAATCATGCCGAGGAGCTGCTCGAGCGGCCCCATCCGGGCCACCGCCTGCATCTGCTGCTTCAGATCGTCGAGGGTGAGCTCGTTGCGCTGCATGCGCGCAGCCATCGAGGCCGCGTCGCCGCGCGGGATCGCCTGCTCGGCCCGCTCGACGAGGCTCAGCACGTCGCCCATGCCGAGCAGGCGCGACACGAGCCGGTCGGGCCGGAACGGCTCCAGGTCCCCCAGCCGCTCGCCGGCGGCGGCGAACACGACCGGCACGCCGACCACGGACACCACCGACAGCGCCGCCCCGCCCCGCGCGTCGCCGTCCAGCTTCGTGAGCACCACGCCGGTCACCCCGAGCCGATGGTTGAATTCGCCGGCGCTGCGCACCGCGTCCTGCCCGGTCATGGCGTCGGCCACGAACAGCAGGTCGGAAGGGGTCACCGCATCGCGGACGGCGACGATCTCCCGCATCAGCTCGTCGTCCACGTGGAGGCGGCCGGCCGTATCCACGAGCACGACGTCGAAGCCGAGCTGCCGCGCCTCGGACACCGCCGACGTGGCGCGGCGCACCGGATCGCCGCCGCCCGCGTCGTGCACCCGCAACCCCGCGTCCCGCCCGAGAACCGCGAGCTGCTCGATGGCCGCCGGCCGCCGAACGTCGGTGGAGACCAGGAGCGGATGCCGTCCCTGGCCGGTGAGCCAGCGTCCCAGCTTCGCCGTCGTGGTGGTCTTGCCCGAGCCCTGCAGTCCGGCGAGCAGCACGACCTGCGGCCGATCGCCGGTGGCCGAAAGTCCCGCGCGGGCTGCGCCGAACAGCCCCAGCAGCTCGTCGCGCACGATGGCGACCACCTGCTGGGACGGCGTGAGACTGTCGAGCACCTCCCGCTCCGTCGCCCGATCGCGCACCCGGTCGACGAACGCCTTGACGACCTTGAAGTTGACGTCCGCCTCGAGCAGCGCCAGGCGGATCTCGCGGAGCGTACGCTCGACCGTCTCCGGCGTCAGCCGTACCTCGCGGCGCAACGAGCCGAAGACGTCCTGCAAGCGTGAGCCGAGTGCGTGGAACATTCCGGCGGTCCGCTCCTGACCGGACCATGGTGAGAAGCCGTAAATGACTCTCAGGAAAGTGGTTATCTTAGGCTGTTCCGACTCGTGGCGTCAAACGCGAGTCTCTTCCAACGACAAGTGAGCCTGAACGGGGGCGTCGAGGACGACGCGATCAGCCGTCATCAGCCAGGAGCGCGTCCAGCCGGGCGTCCGTCAAGCCTCGCGCGGCGGCCTCGGCCCCCAGTCGGTCGAGAGTGTCGGTCAACCGCTCCCACGCGGCGCCACGCAGCCGCTCGTACTGTCGCATCGACATCACGACGCCCACCGGACGGCTGCAGGAAGCCGACGTCGCCGTCATTCGCCGGCGGCAGCGCGACGGGCTCGGAAACGGCGCCCTGGTGGGGTTCCTGTCCGGCGCGGCCGTGGCGGTATCCCTGCTGACCGCCTTCCGACAGGAAAAGCGCCCGGCGGCGCTTGGTCGTCGTCCGCGTCCGTCCGGTTGCCGAGACTCGCGGACGGAACGCGGACGGTTCCAGGGTCAATCCTGGCCACCCTCAGACGGTCGGCCGGTAGTCCGCGGCGGTCCTTCAAGCCTGCCTACGGATCTGATGAGTCCCTTGATGTCTGCGTTGACGACAGCGAATCCGTCATCAACCTTTTTTTCGGCCCTGCCGACGTTCTTGCCGATCTCCGTGTGCGCCGCGCGGTTATCGGCCCCAGACGCCATCCACGTCGCAAGGATCACGCCGAGAAGGGTAACACCTACCCCCAAGATTGCCCAGACTTCAGCAGTCATCTTGCTTTCCTCCCTGCTCCGAAGTCTACCGGAACCGGAATCAGATCGCAACCCCCGGTTCCGGTTCCTGTTCCCGGTTCCGTCGCCGATCCTGTTCCATCGTCACCTTCCTGTTCCGGTTCCGAACCGATCATTTACGACTACGGAGATAGTCAATGATCTGTCCTGTGACATCCCCGGGCCGGAGTCCCTTGAAGTATTCCGTTCCGCAGCTACCTTTGGCACTTGTCTCCAGGTTGTCTTCCGGCGTCTCGTCGTGTACCTTGAGCATGGGTGGTGTCTCCTTCCCCCCGGCCCATCAGCCAGGGTGTTTCCGGTTGTTCACCTGGAAGGATACGCCACCTGCCTCACGCCCGCGATCCACAACTTTCGGTTATACCTCAGCGGCCGAGCGTGGTTCGCAGTTCATCGAACGTCTCGTCCGAGAACAACAGCCCCCCCTCGGCTGCGCGTATCGCGTCCACGACCGCTCGGGACAGCCCGGCCGGTTGCAGTGCGGCACTGATCAGCACGTTGGTGTCGAGAACGACGCGATCAGCCGTCATCAGCCAGGAGCGCGTCCAGCCGGGCGTCCGTCAAACCTCGCGCGGAGGCCTCGGCCCCGAGTCGGTCGAGGGTGTCGGTCAACCGATCCCACGCGGCGCCACGCAGCCGCTCGTACTGTCGCATCACGACGCCCACCGGACGGCCTTTCTTCGTGAGGCGAACCGGCGCGCTCCGGGCGGTGTCCAGCAGGTGCCGGCCCCGCAACGGGGCGGCCCCGAGCGCGGCGAGGCGAACCGGCGCGCTCCGGGCGGTGTCCAGCAGGTGGCCAAAGCGGTTCCTGGCTTCCCTGGCGGCGATCTCCTTCATGAAGTCCATGATGGACCGGCGAACCCCGGACCGCCGATCGAGGCCAGCGACGCGCTGAGCGAGGCCCGGATGCGGGCCGGGAGCGGGCGGGACCCCGCGGCGGCGGCAGCCAGCGCGGAAAAAAGGGCTTCAAGGAGACGCTCGCGGCCGAAATCGCGACCGAAATCGATGCCCTGGTAGAGGCGGCGGCGGTCGGCGGCCAGGATTTCGAGGCCTTCGAGCAAGCCGTCCGCCGCCGGGCGCTCGACACGGCCGCGCGGTCGGTCGAGCGTTCGGGTCGGTCGGTGCCCCCGGAAAAGGCCGTGTCGGGCGCTCGCGTCCCGGCTCATGGCTGCCGGTAACGGGCCTTCGCCGGCCGGCTCATGGCTGCGGTCAACGCGCCTTCGCGCCCCGGCGCTGGCTGCGGCCAACGCGCCTTTCGCGGGTCTGAGCCGGGCGCGCCCGGCCGACGAAAAGGAGCGGGCCTGCCCCGTGAGGATCGCCCCTGTCGGCCGGGCTCGGGTGTCGGGCGCTGTTCAGGGCGCGGTGGTGTCGGCGGATTCGAGGGCTTTTACGCGCGCATCGAGGGCATCCACGTCCGCCTTGATCCCCGCGACGAGGGTGGGTGCGTTCACGGGTCCGTTGATCTCCAACGGGTTGCCGGCGATCCCGGTAATGGACCCGTGGATGATCACTTCCCCGGCCAGATAGGTCTTCGTGTGCGTGTTCCCGTTGCCGAGCCGGACGACCCCGGAATCCCCGGGCTCGCCCACGTGCCCGATGTAGATGTTGCGGCTTCCCGTGGGGTTCGATCTGGCGCCGTGTACGATGTGGATGTTGTCGTTTCCAACACTGTTCACGATGCCGCCGGGAGAGTTTCCGATATAGATGTTGCGGCTTCCCGTCCCGCGGCGACTCCCCCCGGAACTAGAGTACGCGGAGCCGGCGTCGACACCGATTGCGATGTTGTCGCTCCCCAAGATATGGCGCAGCGCGCCCCGGCCGACCGCGGTGTTGCGGCTTGAGCTGTCGCCAATCGTTTGCATGGCTACCGCGCCGACCGCGGTGTTGTTTCTTCCGGTCGTTACGCCTGACAAGGTTTGCCCGCCCACACCCGTGTTGTGGCTTCCGGTCGTTACCTGACGCACTGTCGACCACCCGAACGCCGTGTTGCGTTCGCCGGTGGTCAGCGCGGCGAGAGCATTCGTGCCGTAGGACGTGTTTCTCCTGGTCGTGGTGGTCGTGGTGGTATCGGCCGCCGCGAAATACGCGCCGACGCCTTCGCCGGCGCCGAATCCCGGCAGCCCCCGGTCACCCTTCGGGCCGGGCGCCCCCGCCGGTCCCGCGGGGCCGACGGCGCCGAGCGTCAGGTAGAAGTCCGCTTGCGACCCGTCCGACCAGCGGGCGGTCAACCGGTACGTGCCGGGCTGGAGTTCCGGCAGCCAGGTATCCACGGTCGACTCGGTCGCCCATCGGACGGGCAGCTCCAGGTTGCCGAGGTAGACGACCGGGAACCCTTCGCGGAAACCGGCGCCGCCGATCGTCAGGTTGGCGTTTTCGGCGTCGGGGATCGCCGCGGTAATGAGCGGCGACGGCGCCTGCGCATCCGCCCCGGAGGGCGACAGTCCGACGCAGAGGGTGACGGCGAGGCACAACCGGAAAATCCTGATGGTCCTGATGTTCTTCATCCTGATGCTCCTTTGACCGAAGGAAAACGACATTCGTCTTGGGTTACTGGGTGTTCGGTAACCCAGGACCGACGGTCAAAGGATGGCAAGGCCGGGGTGGGCGTGTCAAGGGTGAGTCTCCCGGCCCAGAGCAGCGCCCCGGCGGCGTCGGCATCTCATCGCCGCCAACCCGTCGTGAAGTCCAGCGCCTTGATGAACTCGAAGGTGTTGCAGCAACGCACGCCGAGATCCCGACAGACGTCGGGTATGTGGCGGTTCGCGCGCCGTTTCGTCGGCTTCGAGACCTCGGTGGTGACGACCGTGCGTTGCGCGGGAACCCGGAGCGCGTGGGCGATCAGAAACGGGTCGCGGCCGACGCGCTCCACTTCCTCGTCGCTCAAATCTGGTGCGTAACCCGATTCCGTCACCCGGGCGACCAGGGCTTCGTCCACGTTCTCGTCCAGCAGCAGCGCGTCGCGGTGTCCCTTCAGCCAACGCGCGTGAGATCGTCGTCTCTGCCGGCGATAACCTCCTCGTACATTTCGACCGGAATCTTCGTCCGGCGCCGGACCCCGCGGGCAACGAGCCAGCCCCAGAATTCGGGAACGCGTCCAAGGGGGTAGTAGTCCCGGTTCGCAACAATGAGGACGTTGGCGTCGAGCAGGTAGAGCAAGCACCGACTCCTACCGCGTCGTCTCGGGGCGAAACATCCTGCCAACCTGCGCGGGCTTGACGCCGAGGATTCTGGCTGCCTTGGTCGTGGACAGTGCTCCGGAATCCGCCATGCGGCGGGCGAACCGGAGCAAGGCGGGCCCGACCCGGTGGCGGCGCACGGCGTAATAGTCGGGACCACCCTCCGACTCGCGCGCCGTCGCGCGGCGTCGGTCACGCTGCCGCCGCCAGTGTTCGCTGAAGGCGGAACGAAGGCGGTCGAATGCCGGCCGACCGATGCGGTCGGAGCGCAGAAGCCGATAGGCGACCATCGTGTGGCTCAAGTTCCGTCGGCGGGCGAACTCGCCGATGCTCCGTTGTTGCTCGGTGACGCCCTGGTTCCGGTCGATCTCGATCTCGTCGAGCGTCCGGGCGGGCAGCAGCCACTCCGCCGCGACGTCGTTGCAGAACTCCTCGATCCCGGTTCCGGGATGCGCGTCGCTGATGCCGGTCTGACCGAGCAGCAAATGGACCAGCTCGTGCAGGAGCGTGAAGGACCAGGCCGGCGTGGAGTCGTTGTCGTTGATGACCACGAACGGGGCAAGGTCGTCGGAGACGGCGAAGCCGCGGAACACCGCCACGGGGAGGGCGGTATGGTGGCTGCCCAGGTCCCCCTTGAGCAGGACGAAGACGCCCGCATCTTCCGCCCGCGAGCGCAGCAGCGCGAACGCGTCGGCGGCCGTCGGTTGCGCATGGTACCGGGCGGCGTCGAGATCGCCCCCGAGCGTCTGGCTCAGACACTCTGCGCCGAGCCGTTGCCATTCTCGGGTCCGGCGCTGCTGCCGTTCGCTGCCCGGCGGATCGGTTGCCGTCGCCGGACCCCGGGGTTTCGACAGGGCACCGACGAACGGGAGGGGTTCGGCTTCGTCCTCCGCCTCCAGAGCGGCCCGCACCATGTGCTGGCGGCTCCGCACGTTGCGGACGAGCGCGTCGATGAGAGCATCCGTCTCGGTGGACCGCGGGCCGGTGAGGGTGCGGAAGTCGACGCCGCGGTCCGCTCGCCGAGGCGGCGCCGACAGGTAGAAGGCGAGCAGCGGGCGGCGATAGTGCCGCGCCATCCGGACCAGGACCGGCCGGGACGGCTCGTTCTCGCCGCGCTCCAGCGCCGCGAGCCGGTCGACGGCCGCCACGCCCCGGGCATCTCCGATGCCGACCCTGGCAACCGCGTCCTGGAGCGTCAGGCCCGCGGTCTCCCGCGCCCAGACGAGAATTCGAGGATTGACCGCCGGCATCGTTTCGGTCGCAAGCGTAGCACTCGCCCGGCGCGCCGGGCCCCGGGGCAGCGACGGCGCGCGCAACGCCTTCAGACGGACGAGAGGCGGTGACCGAGCTTCTCCTTCTTCGTGCGGAGATAGCGCTCGGTGAACTCGGTCGGCTCGATCTCCAGCGGAACCGACGCTTCCACCGCCAGCCCGTAGCCGTCGAGACCGACGAACTTCCGGGGGTTGTTGGTGAGCAGGCGCATGGTGCGCACGCCGAGGTCACCCAGTATCTGGGCGCCGATTCCATAGTCGCGCTGGTCCGCCTTGAAGCCGAGGTGCTCGTTCGCCTCGACGGTGTCGAGGCCCTGATCCTGCAGCTCGTAGGCGCGGATCTTGTTGGCGAGCCCGATGCCACGCCCTTCCTGGTTCAGGTAGAGGAGCACGCCGCGGCCCTCGGACGCGATGCGCTCCATGGCCCGCGACAACTGGGCGCCGCAGTCGCAACGGCTGGAGCCGAGCACGTCGCCGGTCAGGCACTGCGAATGGACGCGCACGAGCACGCCTTTCCCGTCGCCCACGTCGCCCCGCACGAGCGCGACGTGGGTCCGCCCGTCGATGACGCTGTCGTAGGCGGTCACGGTGAAGGGCCCGTGCGCCGTCGGAAGCTGCGCCGACGCCAGGCGCTTCACGAGCCGGTCGTGGCGCATCCGGTGCTTGATCAGATCCGCCACCGTGATCATCAGCAGGCCGTGCCGGCGCGCGAACCGGTCGAGGTCCGGCACGCGGGCCATCGTGCCGTCGTCGTTCATGATCTCGCAGATGACGCCGGCCGGATACAGGCCGGCGAGCCGGGCCAGGTCCACCGCCGCTTCGGTCTGGCCTGCGCGCACCAGCACGCCGCCGTCGCGCGCCCGCAGGGGCGACACGTGGCCGGGCTTGGCGAGGTCGGCCGGCCGGGTCGCCGGATCGATCGCCACCCGGATCGTCGCCGCGCGGTCGGCGGCCGAGATGCCGGTCGTCGTGACGTGCTTCGCGTCGATCGGCACGGCGAAGGCGGTCTCGAACCGCGACGTGTTCTCGTTCACGATCATCGGGACGTCGAGCTCGTCGAGGCGCTGCCCGGTCATCGACAGGCAGATCAGGCCCCGTCCGTAGCGGGCCATGAAGTTGACCGCATCCGGCGTGACCTTGTCGGCGGCGATGGTCAGATCGCCTTCGTTCTCGCGATCCTCGTCGTCGACCACGATCAGCATGCGGCCGCGGCGGAACGCCTCGACCGCCTCGTCGATGGCCGCGAAGCGCGCGCCGGGGGCGGAGTCGCCGGCGGGCGGCGCTTCCGTCTTCCTGTCGCTCATGATCCGGTCTGCGTCATCCTTGCGGGGGGCCGCCGAAGGCCTCGACGGCGCGGGCGACGTACTTTCCGATGATATCGCACTCGATGTTGACGGCATCGCCGACGCGCCGGGCGTGGAGGTTGGTGTGGCGCCAGGTGTGGGGAACGATCTGCACCGTGAAGCGGTCCGTTGCGAGGCCGGCCACCGTCAGGCTGATCCCGTCGACCGCGACGGAGCCCTTCGTCACGAGGTAGCGTGCGAGATCCGCCGGGAAGGACACGGTCACCGACCGGAAGTCGGTCTGCTGCTCGATCCCGGCGAGGCTCCCGACGCCGTCGACGTGTCCCTGGACGAAGTGGCCTCCCAGCCGATCCGCGGGCAGCAGGGGACGCTCCAGATTCACCGCCGCCCCTGCGCGCAGCCCCGCCAGGCTGGTGACCCGCAAGGTCTCCGGCGAGACCTCCGCTTCGAAGCCGGACGCGTCGCACCCCGCCACCGTCAGGCAGACGCCGTTGACGGCGACGCTGTCTCCGAGCGCCAGCCTGCCGGCCATCTCCGCCGCGATCCGGACCCGCCGCCCGGCCGGGAGCTCGCGCACCCCGGCGACGGCGCCCAGCGCCTCAACGAGCCCCGTGAACATCCGCCTCCAGCAACAGGTCCGGCCCGCAGGCGCGGACGGCAAGCGTGTCGACGGCGCCGAAGACGGCGCCGCGGTCCATCCAGGCGACGCCCGACGCGCCCAGCTCCACCGGGGCGACGAACACCTGCACCCGGTCGACCAGACCGGCCTCCCAGGCCGCCTCGTGCATCCGCCGGCCGCCTTCGAGTACGAGGCTCGTCACCCCGCGCGCGGCGAGCCGCTCGAAGGCGTCGGGGAGGAACCGGCCGGCGTCCAGGCACTCGATCTGGGCCCCGGCGCCGGCGAGCCGCGCCCGCCGCTCACGGTGCCGCGCGGACCCGGACGCGACGGTCAGCACGACCACCGGCCCCGCCTCCAGCGTACCGCAGAGGCGCGCCGTCGGCGGCGTCCGCAGCCGCCGATCGAAGACTGCCCGCGTCAACGGCAGGGCCCGCGGCGTCTCGCGGGCGGTCAGCAGCGGGTCGTCGACCAGGACGGTCGTCGACCCCACCCCGACGGCGTCCACCTCGGCCCGCAACGCCTGCACGATCCGGTTCGCGGCCGGCGACGTCAGCGGCGTCCGCGCCCCGGGCCGCGCCGCGATGCGGCCGTCGAGACTGGCCGCGACCTTCATCGTCACGAACGGCCGCCGCCGGGACACCCAGGTGACGAACGCCTCGTTCAGCCGCGCCGCCTCGCGCTCCCGGAGACCGACGTCGACGGGGATCCCCCGACGGCGGAGAAACTCGACGCCCTTGCCGTCGACGGCGGGGTTCGGGTCCCGCATCGCCACCACCACCCGCGCGACGGCCGCTTCGACGAGCCGTTCCACGCACGGTCCGGTGCGCCCGCGGTGGCAGCACGGCTCCAGCGTGCAGTAGAGCGTCGCGCCCCGCGCGGCGGCGCCCGCCGCGGCCAGCGCGCGAATCTCCGCGTGATCGCCGCCGGCCCGCTCGTGATGGCCGGTCCCGACGACGACGCCGCGCCGGTCGACGAGGACCGCTCCCACCATCGGGTTCGGGCTCGTCCGCCCGCGGCCCTGCGCGGCAAGCCGCAACGCCTCGCGCATGTGCGCGTCGTCCCGCGGGGTCAGCGGCATCGCCGCCCCCCGCGCGCCACCTCCGCCGCTCCGACGCGCGTCCACCGCATCGCGGCCATGATAACGGCCCGCGGAGCGTTCACTCCGCCGTCTCGCCCGGCGGAGGCGCGCGCCGCGGGCTTCGGCGCCCGCACCGGACGTCTCCGCGGAGCATTCACTCCGCCGTCTCGCCCGGCGCGGGCGGGCGGCCCCGTTCGGCCCGGCCGGGTCACCACGCCCGCTCGAACAGCGCGTCGACAGGACGGCCCCGACCGGTGCGCCTGCCGATCGCTCCGGCCGGGTCACCACGCCCGCTCGAACAGCGCGTCGACGTAGTCCGCGGCCGAGAACGGCAGCAGGTCGTCGATGCCTTCGCCGACTCCGACGTAGCGGATGGGCACCCCGAGCTCCCCCGCGATGGCCACCGCGACGCCCCCCTTCGCCGTGCCGTCGAGCTTGGTCAGGACGATGCCGGTCACGCCCGCCGTCTCCAGGAACCGGCGCGCCTGGACGATGCCGTTCTGCCCCACGCTCGCGTCGACCACCAGCAGCACTTCGTGGGGCGCGCCGGGCGCCGCGCGGCCGGCGACGCGCCGTATCTTGCCCAGCTCCCCCATCAGGTCGGCGCGCGTATGGAGGCGCCCGGCCGTGTCGACGAACACCGCGTCGCGGCCCCGCGCCCGGGCCGCCGAGACGGCGTCGAAGACGACCGCGGCCGGGTCGGCGCCGCCGCCGGCGCGCACGACGTCGACCGACGCCCGTTCCGCCCACACCGCGAGCTGTTCGACCGCCGCGGCCCGGAACGTGTCCGCCGCGCAGACGAGAGGCGTCCGCCCGGCGCGGCGGCAGCGGTGGGCCAGCTTCCCGACCGTGGTGGTCTTGCCCGTACCGTTGACGCCGACCACGAGCACGACGCGCGGCGCCGGAACCTCCACGGCAGGCGCGGCGGCGCCGGCCAGAACGCCGAGGATTTCGGCCCTGACACGTTCCCGCAGGTCGCCGGCGCCGCCGGCGCCGACCCGCGCGACGATGCGTCCGGCCGTGCGCACGCCGACGTCCGCTTCGATCAACAGCTCCTCGAGGGCCTCGAGGGTCTCGACGGCCGGACCGCCCCCGTCGGCGGCGGCAGCGCCGGCCAGACGCTCCAGCCGGCCCGTCCAGCGCTCGGCCGTGCGCCGCAACCCGGCCCGCAGGCGACTGACGATGCTCATTCGTCGAGCTCCGGCCGCTGCCGCCGCAGCATGAGCTCCTCGACCGCGGCCCGCGGGGTCTTGCGGCCGGCGATCACCTCCGCCATCTGCGCCGTGATCGGCAGCTCCACGCCGTGCCGCGCGCCCAGATCGAGCGCCGCCCGCGTGGTGCGGACCCCTTCGGCCACCATCCGCGTCCCGCCGAGCACCTCGCCGAGCGGACGCCCCCTGCCGAGCTCGATCCCGAGCTGCCGGTTCCGGCTGAGTCCGCCCGTGCACGTCAGCACCAGGTCGCCGAGACCGCCCAGGCCGGCCAGCGTGCCGCGCCGGCCGCCGAGGGCGCAGGCGAGACGCGAGATCTCGGCCAGACCCCGCGTCACCAGCGCCGCGGCCGCGTTGTGCCCCAGGCCCAGCGACTCGACGCCGCCGGCGGCGATGGCGATGACGTTCTTCATCGCCCCGCCGATCTCCACCCCGACGACGTCGTCGCTCGCGTACAGCCGGAAACGGTCCGACCGGAAGTCCTGCTGCACGGCCGCGACCGCCTCGGCGCGCCGGCCGGCCACCACCACCGCGGTGGGTACGCCGCGGGCGACCTCCGTCGCGAAGCTGGGACCCGACAGCACCGTCACCTGCACGGCCCGCGCGGCGCCGACTTCCTGGGCGATCACTTCGGACATGCGGAGCAGCGTGCCGTCCTCGATGCCCTTTGCGGCGCTGATGACCGTCGCATCCGGCCGCAGGTGCTCCGCCGCGCGCCGGAGCACCTGCCGGGAGCCGTGCGACGGCACCGCCGCGACGACGTAGGCCGCGCCTGCGAGCGCATCCCGGAGCGACGCGGTCGGACGCACGGCCGCGGGCAGTTCGACGCCCGGCAGATAGATCTCGTTGCGCCGGGCGGCGCCCATCCGCTCGACGAGCTCCGCGTCCCGCCCCCAGAGCCGGACCTCCCGCCCGCAACGGCCGAGATGGATGGCCAGCGCCGTACCCCAACTGCCGCAACCGAGCACGGCGACCGGTCCGGTCACGTCCTGGTCCCGTCCATCGCCGTGTGGAGATCCGCCGCCGCGGCGCGGAGCAGCGCGCGGCGCAGGAGGTCGAGCGCGGCCTGCGACGCCTGGAACTTCACCCGCTCGCGATCGCCGGGAAGCTGAACGCGCCGGACCCGCGGCGGGCCCGCCGGTCCGGCCAGAGCAAGACAGACCGTGCCCACCGGCTTGCCGGGCGTCGCCCCGCCCGGGCCGGCGATGCCGGTCGCCGCGAGGCCGAATTCGACGCCCGCGGCCTCCCGGGCCGCCGCCGCCATCGCCTCGGCCACCGCCTCGCTCACCGCGCCGTGGGTCTCGACGAGGGCCGGCGCGACCCCCAGCGCCACCTTGGCCTCGTTGCCGTAGAGCACCCAGCCGGCGCGGACGTACGCCGAGCTGCCCGGCACGTCCGTCAGCCGGGACGCGATCAACCCGCCGGTGCACGACTCGGCGACGGCGACGCGCGCTCCCCGTCTGCGCAGCAGCTCGCCGACGACCGTCGGGAGCGACCGTCCGTCGGTGCTCACGACGCAGTTCCCCAGGGCGGCGGCCAGTTTCTCCACGGCCCGGTCGAGGCTGCTCCCCGCCGTCCCGGGGTCGTCCCCGACGGCCGACAGGTGCAGGTCGATCCGGCCCGGCGACGCGAGAATGGTCGTCTCGACCGGCGGGCGCTGCACGGCCAGCGGCTCGTAGATCGGCCTGGCCAGCTCCTCGACGTGGGATTCGGTCCGCCCCGTGGTCCGGATCACGCGCCTGTGCACGCACCTGCCGCCCGCCGCGGCCAGCCGCTCCGCAACGAGCCGCTCGAACATCGGCCGTAGCTCGCGCGGGGGACCGGGCAGCAGCGCCAGCCGGGCCCCGTCCGCGGCCAGCCAGAGCCCGGGCGCGGTTCCGCGCGGATTCTCCAGCACCTCCGCCCCGCGCGGAACCGCCGCCTGCCGCCGGTTGACCTCCGGCATCTCCAGGCCGCGCGCCGTGAACCGCGCGCGGATCGCCTCGACGATGGCGGGCGACTCCTCGAGCCGCGCGCCGAGCAGCTCCGCCGCGGCCTCCCGCGTCACGTCGTCCGCCGTCGGTCCGAGCCCGCCGGTGACGATCACGACGTCGCCGGCGTCCAGGGCATGGCGCAGGGCGCGCGCGAGGCGGGACGGATCGTCCCCCACCACCAGCTTCTGCACGACGCGGATCCCGACCGCTTCGAGCCGCTCGGTGATGAACAGCGAGTTCGTGTCGGTCTTGTGCGGCGTCAGCAGTTCGGAGCCGACGGCGACGATCACGGCGGCCGGCGGACCGCTGCCGCGGCCCCGCTTCTCCGTCATGCCAGCATCACCGCGGGCGCGGCGGCGGCCAGCGCCCGCACCGTCACCCAGGCGTAGAGCCCGGCGACGACGTCGTCGGCCATCACTCCCCAGCCCGCCGGCAGGCGCTCGGCCGCGCGGGCGGGAAACGGCTTGACGACGTCGAAGATCCGGAACGCCAGGAAACCGGCGACGAGCCCGGCCCAGGTGAGCGGGAGCCAGAACAGCGCGATCAGCATGCCGGCGATCTCGTCGATGACGATGACCCCCGGATCGGGACGGCCGTAGCGGCGCTCCGCCAGGGTCGCCGACCAGACGCCGGCCGCGAGCACCGCGGCCAGCAGCAGCGCCTCCACGCCCGCCGCCCCGGTCAGGCGCGCCAGCAGCAACAGGCAGACGCCGGCCGCCGAGCCCCAGGTTCCGGGAGCCGCCGGGGCCAGCCCGACCCCCCCGGCCGTCGCGACCGCCAGCGCCAGCCGGGACATCACCGCGAATCGGCCGCACGCCGGCCGTCAGCGCCGATCCCGTGAACGTGCATGCGGCCTGGAAGGTGCGGCGTCTCGATTCTCCAGCGCCCTCGTAAAGCGGGGACCGAGTGGCGGGGAGCGCGCCACGCCGGGAGTGACGGATTATGACGGGAGAGCCGGAAAACCGTCAACGGCCGCACGGCCGCCGAAAAGGCGGACGCGCCGCGCGCCGGTCGCCGCAACCGGCGGTGATAGGCTACGGAATCGCGCAGGAACCGGCCCCCCGGCTGCCCGGCCGCCCCCTGGGGCGCCGGTCGGGCCGCCTGCCCGCCCGGCCGCCGCAGCGATGATCGAAGCCGTTCCCCAACGTCAGCCGCGCCGGCGCCGAGGGGTGCTTCTGGCGCTGGTGGCGCGTCGCACGCGATGATCGAAGCCGTTCCCAACGTTAGCGAAGGCCGACGGACCGACGTCGTGCGGGCCGCGGTCGAGGCGGTCGAGGCGGTGCCCGGCGCGTGGCTGCTCGACCGGTCGTCCGACGCCTCCCACAACCGGACGGTGATCACCCTCGCCGGCGACCCGGGTCCGCTCCGCGAAGCGCTCCGGCGGCTCTTCGACGTGGCGGTGGCGCGGATCGACCTGCGCCGGCACCGCGGCGCGCACCCGCGCATCGGCGCGGTCGACGTCGTGCCGTTCGTGCCGCTCGGCGGCGCGCCGATGGAGGCCTGCGTCGAGCTGGCGCACGCGACCGCCCGGGACGTGGCGGAGCGCCTGCAGGTGCCGGTCCTGCTGTACGAGGAGGCCGCGGCGGCACCCGCCCGGCGGCGCCTCGAGCACGTGCGGCGCGGCCAGTTCGAAGGACTCGCGGCGAAGCTGGCCGAACCCGGCTGGAGACCGGACTACGGCCCGCCGCGCCCCCATCCGTCGGCCGGCGCAACCGCCGTCGGCGCCCGCGGGCCGCTGGTGGCGTTCAACGTGAACCTGGCGTCCGGCGATCTCGACGCCGCCCGGCGGATCGCGCGGACGGTCCGGGAGAGCGGCGGCGGGCTCCCGCACGTCAAGGCCCTGGGCGTGCCCCTCTCGGCATCCCGCCGGAACCTCGTCCAAGTCTCGATGAACCTTACCGACTACCGGCGGACGCCGTTGTCCGGCGTGCTGGACCGGGTCGCGCGGGAAGCGCGGCGCGAGGGCGTGGAGGTCGCCGGGACCGAACTGGTCGGGCTGGCGCCGCGGGAGGCCCTCGACGGATCGGCCGGCGGGCGGCCGATGTTCGACGTCATTGGTCCGGACCGGACGATCGAGGCGCGGCTCGCACGCCGCCTTCCTTCTCCTCCCGGCCGTCGAGCAGCCCCTTGAGCTCCGCCATGAACTCGCCGATGTCGCGGAAGTCCCGGTAGACGGACGCGAACCGGACGTAGGCGACCTTGTCGAGCGCCTTCAGCTCGCCCATCACGGAGGCGCCGACCGCTTCGGCGGACATCTCGTTGTCCGGCCGCTCGTGCAGCGCCGCCTCGACCCGGTTCGCGACCGACTCGAGGACCGCCACGCTCACGGGACGCTTCTCGCACGCCTTGAGCATCCCCGCGATCACCTTCCGGCGTTCGAACCGCTCGCGCGTGCCGTCCTTCTTGACGACCATGTACGGGATTTCGTCGATCCGCTCGTAGCTCGTGAACCGGCGCTCGCAGCGGGCGCACTCGCGGCGGCGGCGGATGGCGTCGCCTTCCCGGCTTTCCCGGGAGTCGACCACGCGGTCGTCGAGGTGGCCGCAGAACGGACACTTCACGCCGTCTGTCCCTGCGCGCCGCCGCCCGCCGCCGTCCCGTCCGCGGCGGCGGCCAGGCGGCCGATGCGCGTCGGACGCACCCCTTCGTGCGCCATCAGGACCACGCCGGCGAGCGTCACCGGCAGGAAGGACACGGCGTGCGCCACCAGCCCCGCTCCGACCGCCTTCTCGGCCGTCGCGGCGAAGAGGACGGTGGCCCCGACCTGGAAGGCGGCGTGATAGCCGCCGACGCCGGCCGGGGTCGGAACCGCGACGCCGAGCGCCACGAGCAGCAGCACGATGCCGGCGCCGGCCGGCGACGCGTCGATGCCGAACGCCGCCGACACCAGCCAGAGTCCGGCCGTGATCGACACCCAGACGACGATCGTCCACACCGCCGACCAGACGAGGGGGCCGGGCCGGCGCATCACGCCCAGCCCTTCCGAAAAACGGTGCGAGAGCTGCGCCAGCCGCCGCGAGAAACCGCCGGGCAGGACCGCCGTCAGGCGCGCCACCTGCCGGCCGGCCGCCGCCGGACTCGTGGCGGCCGCGCCCGCCAGCACGAGCGCGCCCAGGCCGAACGCGGCGGCGACCGCCGCCCCGGCGCGCAACGCGGGCAGCAACCCGCCGGCCTCGACGCCCGGGGGCGGATCGAAGAAGAGGACCGAGAGCCCGAAGATCGCCAGGATCACCGCCAGATCGAGCAACCGCTCCAGCACCACCGTCCCGATCGCCGCGCTCACGCTGAGCCGCTCGCGGCGGGCCAGCACGTAGGGTCTGAGAATCTCGCCGACGCGCCCCGGCAGAATGGCGGTCGCGGCGAATCCCATCACCGTCGCCCGCAGGGCGGCCGCGAGCCGGACGCTGCCCAGCGGCTCGAGGAGGTGGCACCAGCGCACCGCCCGCGCCACGTAGGTCACCACCATCGCCAGCACGGCCAGGCCGATCAGATCGAGCCGGGCGCTCAGCACCGCGTCCGCCACGCGGGCGAGGTCCGCGGCGCGCAGCACGAACGCCATCAGGCCCGCGCCGATCAGGCTGGCGACGATCGTCCGGACGTGTCTCCGCATGCGGGGAACGACCGTACACCATTTCGTTTGCCGCGGCGCGGCCGTCCCGGTAAGCTATGGCCTCGGTTTCTTCCCGCACGAGGGTTCCCGATTGTCATCCAGCGTTGCGCTCTTCGAAACGTCCCTTGACGGCTTGGCCGCGCATCGCCGCGGCAAGGTCCGCGACATGTACGAGGCCGGCGAGCACCTGCTCATGGTCGCCACCGACCGGATCTCCGCCTACGACGTGGTGCTCGGCTCCGCCGTGCCGGACAAGGGGCGGGTGCTGACGCAGTTGTCGGCGTTCTGGTTCGGGCGCACCGGGGACGTCGTCGGCAACCACCTCGTCTCGACGGACCCCGGCGAGTATCCGGAGCCGCTCCGGGCGCACGCGGAGCTGCTCGCCGGCCGCTCCATGCTGGTCCGCCGCACCCGGCCCGTCCCCATCGAATGCGTCGCCCGCGGCTACCTTTCGGGCTCCGGCTGGAAGGAGTACCAGCGCGACGGGCAGGTCTGCGGCGTGCGGCTCCCGCCGGGCCTGCGCGAGTCGGAGCGCCTGCCCGAACCGATCTTCACCCCGGCCACCAAGGCCGACAGCGGGCACGACGTCAACGTCAGCGAAGCCGAGGCCGGCCGTCTCGTCGGCTCCGACCTGGTGGCGCGGCTGCGCGCGCTGACCCTGGCGCTCTACGAGCACGGCGCCGCCCACGCCGCGGAGCGCGGGATCATCGTCGCGGACACCAAGTTCGAGTTCGGGATCGTCTCCGAGGGCGGCCGCGACGAGGTCCTGCTCATCGACGAAGCGCTGACGCCCGACTCGTCACGGTTCTGGCCCGCCGCGCGGTACGCGCCGGGCGGACCGCAGCCCAGCTTCGACAAGCAGTACGTCCGCGACTACCTGGACCGTGTCGAATGGGATCGGAAGCCGCCCGCGCCGGCGCTCCCCGACGACGTCGTCGCCAGCACGCGCCAGCGGTACGTCGAGGCCTTTCGCCTGCTGACCGGCCGCGGCCTGGACGCTCTCTAGCAGTCTCCGGCAGCCCCCCGCCACCGCGGCGCCCCGGATCGAGGCCGGCGACGCCGGAACGCCTTGACGAGGCCGGCGCCCGCCGCTAGAATGGCAGTCCCGGTGGCTGACTGCCAGCACCACCGCGGAGGAGGCCCCGCACGGAAGCGACGCACGTGCGGCTGACGGAGTTTTCACGAAGGGAGTAGCAGAGTTCATGGCTGCCAAGGTACGACCACTTCACGACCGCGTCATCGTCGAGCGCATCGAGGAAGGCGAACAGAAGGTCGGCGGCATCATCATCCCGGACACGGCGAAGGAGAAGCCGCAGCAGGGCAAGGTGATCGCGGCCGGCAACGGCAAGATCAAGGACGACGGCACGGTGACGCCGCTCGACGTCAAGGCAGGCGACACGGTGCTGTTCGGCAAGTACTCGGGCCAGGAGATCAAGCTCGACGGCGACGAGTTCCTGATCATGCGCGAGGACGAGATCCTCGGCGTCATCGAGAGCGACTAGCGGCAACACCGCATTCCAGGGATTGGAGTTCGAGAAGAATGGCCAAGCAGATCGTCTACGGACAGGACTCGCGGCAGAAGATCATCGAGGGCGTCAACCAGCTCGCCAACGCCGTCAAGGTCACCCTCGGCCCGAAGGGCCGCAACGTCGTCCTCGACAAGAAGTTCGGATCGCCCACCATCACCAAGGACGGCGTCACCGTCGCCAAGGAGATCGACCTCAAGGACCCGCTCGAGAACATGGGCGCGCAGATGGTGCGCGAGGTCGCGAGCAAGACCTCGGACATCGCCGGCGACGGCACCACCACGGCGACCGTGCTCGCCCAGGCGATCTACCACGAAGGCGCCAAGAACGTCGTCGCCGGCGCCAACCCGATGGAGATCAAGCGCGGGATCGAGACCGCGGTGGAGACCGTGGTCGGCGGGCTGCGCTCGATGTCCAAGAGCGTCAGCGGCAACATGATCGCGCAGGTCGGCACCATCTCGGCCAACAACGACGTGACGATCGGCTCGATCATCGCCGAGGCGATGGACAAGGTGGGCAAGGACGGCGTCATCACCGTCGAGGAGGCCCGCACGCTCGAGACCTCGCTCGAGGTCGTCGAGGGGATGCAGTTCGACCGCGGCTACCTCTCGCCCTACTTCGTGACCGACGCCGAGCGGATGGAGTGCGTCCTCGAGAACCCGATCATCCTCATCCACGAGAAGAAGATCAGCTCGATGAAGGACCTGCTGCCGCTCCTCGAGCAGGTGGCGCGCCTCAGCCGTCCGCTGCTCATCATCGCCGAGGACATCGAGGGCGAGGCGCTGGCGACGCTCGTCGTCAACAAGCTGCGCGGCACGCTGCAGGGCGCCGCGGTCAAGGCCCCCGGCTTCGGCGACCGCCGCAAGGCCATGCTCGAGGACATCGCCATCCTGACCAACGGCAAGGCGATCACCGAAGACCTCGGGCTGAAGCTCGAGAACATCCGCGTCGAGGACCTCGGCAAGGCCAAGAAGGTCACCATCGACAAGGACAACACGACCATCGTCGAGGGAGACGGCACGCAGGGCGCCATCGAAGGGCGCGTCAAGCAGATTCGCGCGCAGATCGAGGAGACGACCTCCGACTACGACCGCGAGAAGCTGCAGGAACGGCTGGCCAAGCTGGTCGGCGGCGTGGCGGTCATCAAGGTCGGCGCCGCGACCGAGACCGAGATGAAGGAGAAGAAGGCCCGCGTCGAGGACGCGATGCACGCCACGAAGGCGGCGGTGGAGGAAGGCATCGTCCCGGGCGGCGGCGTCGCCATGCTGCGCGCCGCCCGCACGCTGGCCGACCTCAAGCTCGACGGCGACAGGCAGATCGGCGTCAACATCATCCGGCGGGCGCTCGAGGAGCCGATGCGCCGGATCGCGCAGAACGCCGGCTTCGAGGGCCCGATCGTCGTCCAGAAGGTGGGCGAGGCGCAGAACGACGAGGAAGGCTTCAACGCGCAGAGCGAGAAGTACGAGAACATGGTGGCGGCGGGCGTCATCGACCCGACCAAGGTCGTGCGCACCGCGCTGCAGAACGCCGGCTCGATCGCGTCGCTGCTGCTGACGACCGAGGCGCTGGTCTCCGAGATCCCCGAGGAAAAGTCGGAACCGGCCGGCGGCGGCATGGGCGCGCACGGCGGCGGCATGGGCGGGATGTACTAGCCGCTCGTCCCACGGATCGCGCACGACGCCCGGGCAGGCCGCCGCGCCTGCCCGGGCGTTTTTCGTATTTCGGCTGCCGACTCCCGAAAGAGCCTGGTTCCGGCGGGTCTTCCGCCTCGCGCTCTTCCGTCCGTCGCGCGGTTCGCGCGCGATGCAGGCGCCCGTCCCCCGCTCAGCGCAGGTTGAAGAACAGTTCGAGGCTGACGAGGACCGAGACCGGTTCGCCGAAACGCATCCCCGGCGTGAAGAGCCACTGCCGCGCGGCCTCCACGGCCTTCTCGTCGAGGCCGAACACCTTGTCCAGCGACTTGCTCACCTTGACGTCGCCGACCTCTCCGGTGGGCAGGACGACGACATCCAGCCAGACCGTTCCCTGCACCCGGGCCCGCATCGCCTCGGCGGTGTACTGCGGCGTCACCTCCCGCAGCAGCCGCGGAATGGTGAGCCCCGCGGCGCCGGGTCGATAGACGCCGCCCCCGACGCCGCCCCCTTCTCCCGGACCGAGACCGTCCCCCTGGCCCGGACCGGCCCCGCCGCCGGCCCCGCTGCCGGCCCCGCCGCCGGTCCCGCTGCCCTGCGAGGACTCCGACGATGCGCGCAGCCCTTCGAGCAAGCCGGACACGGTCTCCGGCGCGCTGGCGACCGGCAGGGCGGGAATCGAAAGCTCCTGCGTCTCCAGGGGTTCCGGTTCGGGTTCGGGCTCGGGTTCCGGTTCGACCGGCACCGGCTCCTCGACGGGCACGCTCAGCTCGGCCTCTTCCGCTCCCTCGAGCTGAGCCAGCGGCGGCAGTTCCAGGGATTCGTTGCCGCCGCCCCCGCCGCCGCCGCCCGGACCGTCCTCGGGGATCCAGACGATGCCGTAGTCCCGCGGCTCCTGAAGCACCTCCCGGACAGGCTCCGGCGCGAGGCTCAACACGAGCGCCACGATGCCGAGCCCGGCCAGATGACTGGTGAGCGACGCCGCGAACGAGCCGCCCAGACGCTTCTGGCTGGCCCGCAGCAGGAAATGCGCATCCGCCGGCGCGACCTCGGCCGGCAATATCGAGAGCGCGCCGTCCGTGGTCCGGACGCCGGGAACGCCGGCGGCGCCGCTACCATCGCCCGGAGCACGAACCGGCTTCAAACGCAACGGGCCGGCCGCTCGCGCCACGGGTGCGCGGCGCCGGCGCTCGGGCGGTGTGTATGACGTGTGCGACGGTGGGAACTGAATCTGACCGAGCCCGAGGCCCTGGCTCAAGGGTGCGCCTCCTCACCCCATTCTGCCCCAACCCGCCGGAAACGGGCAACCCGGCAGCCGCGGCGGGCCGCCCGCCGCCCGGCACGCGAAGGACACGACCCGCCAGGCGTTGCGCGGCGTCGGCGGCGGGCAAGGTGCTCTCGCGGGCGGGGAGGCACGCGAAGGACACGACTCGCCGGGCGTTGCGCGCGGACAGGCAGGGAGACGGGGCGGGATACACCGGGCGGCACGCGAAGGACACGACTCGCCGGGCGTTGCGCGTGCTGACACGCGGCGACCCGCACCGCCCGCCCCCCTTGCGCGCGCGATCAGACCCGCCCGCCCCACGCGCCGATGGCGGCGTTGCCGCCGCCGTAGGCGTGCAGCAGGGCCAGCGCATCGGCGGCGCGCGGCTCTCCGGCCACGGCGATCAGGACGCCGCCGCGGGCAGTGAGCGTTTCGAAGATGAACCCGTCGTGGGCCTGGAACCCGGCGCGGCGCATGGTAGCCGCCACGCCGCTCGCGCCGAGACCGCCGTCGTCCCCCTGCAACGTCTCCACGAGCGCACCGTGGGCCACCGCGGAACCGAGTCCGGGAACGTCGACGAGCGCCTGATCCAGGCCGGCGCCGAAGGTCTTCTCCAGCAGCTCGGCGACTTCCGGCCCCTGCTTCGCGAGAATCGACAGCGCCTGCGGCGGGAAGCCCTCGCCGGCCAGCGCAGCCAGCCCGCGCGACGCCCAGGCCGCATCCTGAAACACACCGACCGTGAAGCACGGCCCTTCCTGATACCTCGCCATAGGTCGTGAGTCGCCCTCCGCGCGCCCGATCCCGGAACCGGCGCATTGTAGCATCGTTCCGCGGCGCGCCCGCCGCTATATGACGATGCGGTCCCGCCCCACCCGCCGGGTCACGCGCGCGCGATCGAGGTACTCGAGCAGCGGGATGGCGAACTTGCGCGTGACGCCGAAGCGCTGCTTGAACCAGGCCACGTCGATCCGCACCGGTTCGCGGGCGGCCGCCTTCAGCCCCGCCACGTCCTTCCGCAGCCGGTCGAGCACGTCCCGGTGGAACACCAGCGCGTCGAGGCGCTCCACCGTCCCGTCGCGCGCCAGCAGCCGGAGCATGCGGTCGACGATCTCCGCGTCCACGCCGCGCTCCCGCGCCCAACCGGCCGGGTCCGGCGGCGCGAGCCCCGCGCGCAGCAACAGGCCGGCGAGCTCGTCCTTCACGCGCGTCTCCTCCTCCGTCAGCACGAGCCGGTGCGTCGACAGGACGAGATGGCGCCCCGCGGCGAGCCGCCCGGCGGCGGCCAGGTCGGCCGCCACCTGTTCGAACAGCTCCGGGCCGACCTGCCTGGCCAGGCGTTCGCGCGCTTCCTCGCGCGGCAGGCCCGGCTCCAGCGGGTGGGCCCGATGATAGGCGCCGACCATGGCCAGCAGCGCCTCGCGCACCGCCGCGGCGGCCGCCGCGGAGACCAGGCACTCCCCGGCCGACACCAGCGCCCCCCGCTCCACGAGCGGCGCCGCGATGCGCCGCAGCTCGGCGGCGGTGCGGCCGGCGCGCGGCGCCAGCGCGCCCGGGCTCACCCCCGCGCCCCCGGCTTCCGACACCATCGCCAGCACCACCGCCTCGTCGTCGTCGAGCCTGTCCAGCCGCCGCAGGCGCGCGCAGCCCGCCGCGGAGCGCAACCGGCCCGCCGGAGGATCCGGATCGAGCACGACGCCGCCGCCGATGGTGATCATCGGCGAGTAGGCGCGCAGCACGAAACGGTCCCCGCGGGTCAGGGCCACCGGCTGCTCCAGATGCAGGCGCGCGAACGCGGAGCCGCCCGGCTCGAGCACGCCGGGGAACACGGGAGTCTCCCCGGCGCCGCCCGTCCCCCTGCCCGCGGCGGAACGCGCCGCGCCGAGCGCCAGGCGGGCCATCACCTCGCTGGTCCCGTGGTGGAAACGCACCCGCGCCCCGTACTTCACCGGCCGGGCGCCGTCGAGCAGGCGGACCCGCCCGTCGAACCGCCGCGCCGCGCAGAGGCCGCCGTCCGTCGTGAGGGTGTCGCCGCGCCGCAGCTCCTCCACGCCGACGGCGGCCAGATTGACGGCCACCCGCTGTCCGGCGCGCGCGCTCCGCCGCGGTTCGCCGTGCACCTGCAGGCCGCGCACCTTCACCCGGCGGCCGGCCGGCATCAGCGAAAGCTCGCCCTCCCCTTCGATGACGCCCGAAGCCTGGGTGCCGGTGACCACCGTCCCGAAGCCCTTCACGCTGAACGCCCGGTCGATCGGGAGACGGGGAACGCCGCCGTCCCGGCGCCCGGGCGCACCGTCGGCCAGGGCGGCGAGCGCGCGCCGCAGGTCGTCGAGCCCGGCCCCGGTGCGCGCCGACACCGGCACCAGCGGGGCGCCGGCGAGGAACGAACCGGCCAGCAGCTCGCGGGTCTCCAGGCGCACCAGCTCCAGCATCTCCTCGTCCACCAGATCGGACTTGGTGAGCGCCACCAGACCGCCGCCCACGCCGAGCAGACGGCAGACGTCGAAGTGCTCGCGGGTCTGCGGCATCACCGACTCGTCGGCCGCGACGACGAGCAGGACGCAGTCGATGCCGCTGGCGCCCGCCAGCATGTTGCGGACGAACCGTTCGTGGCCGGGCACGTCGACGAACGCGAGCCGCGTGTCGCCGTGCCGGTACGGCGCGAACCCGAGGTCGATGGTGATCCCGCGGGCCTTCTCTTCCTGCAGCCGGTCCGGATCGACCCCGGTCAGCGCTTCGACCAAGGTGCTCTTCCCGTGATCGATGTGGCCCGCCGTGCCGACGACCAGATGCTTCACGGACCCGATCATCGCACGGTCACCCGCCGCGCGGCGGCCGCCTGCCGACGTGGACCGGACCGGGCGGGTGCGGGCCTGCGATCATCGCACGGTCACCCGCCGCGCAGCGGCCGCCTGCCGATCATCGCCGGCGTCCCCGCCCCCCGTGACGCCGCGGGCGGCGGTCCGCCCCGGCCGGGCGGCGCGGGCGCGGAGACCGTCCGTCGCGGGAGCGGCGCACCGCCTCGAGGACGTCGGTCAGCGCCAGCTCGATCTGGCGCTGCTCCCGGTCGACGCGCACGAGCTGCACGCGCACGTGGTCGCCGAGCCGGTACGTCCGGCCGGTGTTCTCGCCCCGCCAGAGGTGGTGGCGCTCGACGTAGCGGTAGTAGTCGTCCGCCATGCTCGAGACGTGCACCAGCCCCTCGACGAACTGCTCCACCAGCTCCACGAAGAGTCCGAACGCGGTGACGCCGACCACGTAGCCGGTGAACTCGTCGCCCACCTTGCCGGCCATGAACCGCACCGTCTGCCAGTGCAGGAGCTCGCGTTCCGCCTCCTCCGCCCGGCGCTCCAGCGCGGAGGTCCGCCGCGCGATCTCCGGCAGGTCTTCCGTCCACCGGCGGATGCGCTCCGGGGACCGCGCCCGCCGGCGGCTCGCCCGCAGCGCCCGGTGCACGACCAGGTCCGGATAGCGCCGGATCGGCGACGTGAAGTGCGTGTAGGACGACGCGGCGAGGCCGAAATGGCCGAGGTTGTCCGGTTCGTAGCGCGCCAGACGCATGGTCCGCAGCATGAGGCGGGCGACCGGCCGCTCTTCCGGCTGCCCGCGCAACCGCTCGACGAGCCGCTGGAAGTGCCCCGGGGTGACCGCGTCGGGGGGCGCCGCGAGGCTGTAGCCGAGCGAGGTCGCGAAGGCTTCGAACGCCTCCACCTTGGCCGGGTCGGGGCGCTCGTGCGCCCGGAACAGCGCCGGCATCTCCTGCCGTGCGAGATGCTCCGCCACCGTCTCGTTGGCGACGAGCATGCACTCCTCGATGATCCGGTGGGCCGTCGTCCGTTCGTCCGCGACGATCGCCTCGACGCGCCCCGCTTCGTCGCGGCGAAAGCGCGCCACCGGCACGTCGAAGTCGATGGCCCCGCGGCGCCGGCGGCGCTCCGTGAGGACCGCGGCCAGCGCGCCCAGCGCCTCGAAGAACGGCGTCAGATCGGCGTATCGCTCCCGGGCCGGCGATGCGGGATCGCTCAGCAGCGCGTCCACTTCCGCATACGTCATGCGCGCGTCGCTGTGGATGATCCCGTCGTGGATCTCGTAGCGCACCACGCCGCCCGCCCCGTCGATCTCCATCAGGCACGACTGCGCCAGCCGGTCGACGCGCGGCTTCAGGCTGCACAGCCCGGTGGCCAGCTCCGGCGGAAACATGTGCACCGCCCGATCCGGGAAGTAGACCGAGGTGCCCCGCGCGCAGGCGTCCCGGTCCAGGGCGCCGCCCTCGGCCACGTAGTGCGAGACGTCCGCGACGTGGACGCCGAGACGGACGTTGCCGCCGGCGAGCGGCTCCAGCGTGACGGCGTCGTCGAAGTCGCGGGCCGACTCGCCGTCGATGGTCACGGTGGTGAGGCGCCGGAAGTCGGTGCGCCCCCGCCTGTCGCCCGCCCGCACTTCGTCACCGAGCCGGCGCGCCTCGGCGACCGCGTCCGGATCGTGCTCGTCGGGAATCCCGTGCGCCCGCAGCACGACGCGGACGTCGACTCCCGGCGTGTCGAGCGCGCCGAGCACCTCCGCCACCCGGCCCGACGGACTCCGCGTCGGCGTCGGAAAGCGGATCAGCTCGGCGACGACCATGTCGCCCGCCCGCGCGCCGGCGCCCGCGCCGGACGGGACCTGCACGTCCATCGGCAGCCTGCGGTCGAGCGGCACGACGTGGCCGCCGCCGGCCCCGTCCGCGTCGTAGCGGCCGACGATCCGCCGGGCGGCCCGCTCCACGATGCGCAGGATCCGGCCCTCGGCCCGGCCGGAATCGGCCGCGCGCTCCACCCGCAGGACCACCCGGTCGCCGTGCATCGCCTGGTTCAGGTTGGTCCCGGCGATGTACACGTCGCCGGCGACCCTGTCCAGCTCGTGGTCGGGGGTGACGAAACCGAACCCCCGGGGATGGACGTGCACGCGGCCGGTGACCAGATGCATCCGGTCGGGCAGTCCGTAGCGGTGTCCGCGAATCCGGATCAGGTCGCCCCGCTCGACGAGGGCGGCCAGACGGCGGCGCAGCGTCGCCCGCCCGCCGGGCGGCCATCCGAGCCGCTCCTGCAGGTCCCGCACGGTGGCGGGATGGTCCATCGTCCGGCGCATCGCGGCGAGCAGTTCGTCCGGGGTGAGCATCGGCGGCCGGGCTCAGCCGATCAGCGCGACCTGCAGGTCGCCGACGTTGGTGTCGGTGGGCCCGGTGTGGATCAGGTCGTCGAGGGCGGCGAAAAAGGAGTAGGAATCGTTCGCGGCCAGGTAGTGCTCGGGCCGCCGCAGGCCCCGCTCCGCCGCGCGCGCGGGCGTCGTGGTGTCGATCAGCGCGCCGGCCGCGTCGGTCGGACCGTCGATGCCGTCGGTGCCGGCGCTGGCGACGACCGCCCGCGGAAACCGCCGGACCAGGTGGAAGGCGGCGGCCAGGGCGAACTCCTGGTTGCGTCCGCCCCGCCCGCCGCCGGTGACCCGCACCGTGGTCTCCCCGGCGGACACGACGCACGCCGGCGCCGGCCGCTCGTGGGCCAGGCGGGCGATGGTCCGCACGTAGCTCTCGCCCGCCCGGCGCGCCTCGCCGGTCACCGGCTCGTCGATGACCGCCACGGAGAAACCGAGCTCGCGGGCCCTGCGGGCCGCCCCGTCGACGGCGTCCCGCCGGCTGCCGATCAGGTGGTACGACGCGCCGGCGAGCCGCGCGTCGCCCGGCTTCGGACTCTCGTCGAGCGCGCCGCGGGCGCCCCGTTCCAGCACGTCGAGCGCCGCCGGGGGCAGCGCGCCGGCCCCGGCGGCCTCCCGGCAGAGCGCCAGCGCCTCGGCGAACGTCGTCGGATCCGGCGTCGCCGGCCCCGAGCCGATCACCGCCGGATCGTCCGGCGCCGGGTCGACGACGTCGGAGATGGCCAGGGTCACGATGCGGCCCCGGGCCGCAACCGCCAGCCGGCCGCCCTTGACGGCGGACAGGTGCTTCCGAACGCAGTTGAGCCCGTCGATCGCGATGCCGGCCCGCAGCAGGACCGAGGTCGCCGCCGACTTGTCCTCCAGGGTCAGGCCGGCGCTCGGAACGGCGAGACCGGCCGAGGCGCCGCCCGACAGCAACAGCACCATGACCTCGTCCGGCCCCAGGCCGTCGGCCAGCGCGAGGGCGCGGCGGCCGGCCGCGACGCTCTCCGCCGTGGGCGCCGGATGTCCGACCTCGAACCATTCCAGGCCGCCGGCCGGCGTCCCCGGCCGGGGCGAGGCGATCAGTCCGGCCGCGCCCGCACCCGGCCGGGCGCGCACGAAAGCCGACGCCATCTCCGCCGCGGCCTTGCCGGCCGCGGCCAGCACCGGAGTCCGGCCGCCGATGGCGTCGTCCACCGCGCCCGCGCGCAACGCCCGGCCGACGAGGGTGGCGGCCCCGGCGGCCGCGATGCCGTCACGAACGATGGCGAGAGCGTGGCGCCGGAGGGTTGCGAGTGTCAGGGCGGCAGCTCGATGTCAGTGGGTCCGTCGTCGATCCGCGGACGCCGACAGGCGGGTCACGCCGTCGATCTGCTGCAGCAGCCGGCTGACGACCTCGTCGCCGCGCTCGCCGGCGCCCAGGCGCTCGACGTGCCGCATCAGCTTGCGAAGAGCCGCGTCGACGTCGGTCATCGTCTTGTGCGAGTAGTGCTCGCGCTGCTGATCGAGGCACTGCCAATGCCTGCGCAACTCTTCACGGTAGAAGTCGGACCGGGCGGAGGGCTCGCGAACGAAACAGCCTTTGTCGGGGTGCGGCGAGCGGGGAGGCTCGCGGGTGGTCACCGGCATGAATCGTTACGAAACCAGTCTAGCGCCCCCGGTTCCGCCCTGTCAAACCCGCGCCGCCGCAGGGTGCACGTCAGATTGCGAGGGTTCTTCGCCGTCTGATCGCCATTTCTTTCTTCGCCTCCGCTTCGCCTTCCGGGTTTTGCTCAAGTTTTGCCTGCACCAGGAAGCGCCCGGCGGCGCCAGGGCGTCGTCCGCGGCGTCCGGTTGCCGAGCGGACGCGGACGGTTCCAGGGTCAATCCTTGCGAGTCTCAGACGGTCGTCCGGTAGTCCCCAGCGACCCTTCAAGCCGACCTACGGATCGGTTGAGTTCCTTGATGTCGCTGGTGAGATCCTTGAATCCTTCGTCAACCTTACCTTCGACCCCTTTGATGTCCGCCTCGAGCTCGGTTTTGACCCCTTTGATGTCCGCCTCGAGCTCGGTTTTGACCCCTTTGATGTTCTCGCCGATCACCCTGTGCGCATCACGGTTGACCTTGTTGAAGTAAATCAACAACGGAACCAGCACGCCGAGAATGGCAGCTATGATTGACCAGACTTCCGCAGTCATTCCGCCGGATGCCGGGGGATCCTGCGCCGCGCCAGGGACGACCGAACCGAACAGCACCAGCACGAACAGCAGAACCTTCGCTTTCCAGTCCATCATGTTCCTCCCTTCCCTCAGCCTACCGGAACCGGAACAGGATCGTCAACCCCCGGTTTTCCGGTTCCGAACCGATCATTGACACTGCGGAGATAGTCAATGATCTGTCCTATGACATCCCCCGGCCGGATGGAGTTGCCCCGGTTTCGTGGACACCTATCCTGTTGGGAGGAGAAGGTATCCGCGATGCCACATCCTTCACTATCGGTCACGAAGGCGGCCACTGGCAAGCCGGAACGTGGGCGCAGTCCGGGCACGACGAGCGGGGCGCTGAATCGAGACGTGCGGAGCCGCGTCCGCGCCCCGTTCATTCGACGCCGGGCGCTTCGAGGGCCGCCTTCAGCAGATCGTTGACCAGCCGCGGGTCGGCCTGGCCGCGCGTCGCCCGCATCACCTGCCCGACCAGGAAGCCGAGGGCGCCGGTCTTCCCGCCCCGGTACCTGCTCACCGCGGCCGGGTTCTCCGCCAAGGCCCGGCGCACCACGGCTTCCAGTTCGCCGGCGTCGCCGATCCGCGACAGTCCCTCCGCCTCGACGATCGCCGCGGGCGGCTGCCCGGTGTCGGCCATCCGCTCGAACACGTTCCGCGCCACCGGGTTGCCGATGGTTCCGGCGTCGACCAGACGAATCAGCGCGCCGAGGTCCGCCGGCGTCACGTTCACGCCGGCAATCCCCGCCCCGAGGGTCTTCATCCGGTGCGCCAGCGGCCCCATGATCCAGTGCGCCGCGGCCCGCGGGTTCCGCGCCTCGGACGCCGTCCGCTCGAAGAACGCGGCCAGCTCGTGGTCGCCGGCGAGCGGCTCCGCATCGCGTTCCGGCAGGCCGTACTCGGCCATGAACCGCCGCTTGCGGGCTTCCGGCAGCTCCGGCATGCCCGCCCGCACGCCCGCGACCCACTCGGGATCGAGCACGAGCGGCGGCAGGTCCGGGTCGGGGAAGTACCGGTAGTCGTGCGCCTCTTCCTTGCCGCGCATGGAGACGGTGCGGCCGCCGGCGGCGTCCCACAGCCGCGTCTCCTGCGCCACCGTCCCGCCGCGCTCGAGCAGCGCCGACTGGCGGCGGACCTCGTGGTCGAGCGCCCGCTCCAGGAACCGGAACGAATTGAGGTTCTTGATCTCCACCTTGACGCCGAGCGCGGAGGCGCCCCGCGGGCGCACCGAGACGTTGGCGTCGCACCGCAGGCTGCCCTCCTCCATGTTCCCGTCGCTGACCCCGGCCGCGAGCAGGATCCCGCGCAGGCGCTGGAAGAAGCGGGCCGCCTCGGCCGGCGTCCGCAGGTCCGGGTGCGTGACGATCTCGACCAGGGGCACGCCGCTACGGTTGAAGTCGAGGTACGTGTTCCGGCCGGAGTCGGGGAATCCGTCGTGGATCGACTTGCCGGCGTCCTCCTCCATGTGCACCCGCAGGATGCGCACGCGCCGGACCTCGCCGCCGGCCAGGTACTCCACGCGGCCGTCGACGGCGAGCGGCTCCTCGTACTGCGAGATCTGATAGCCCTTCGGCAGATCGGGATAGAAGTAGTTCTTGCGCGCGAAGAGGGAGACTTCGCGCACCTTGCACTCGAGCGCCGCCGCGGTCCGGACGGCGTGCTCGACGGCCCGCTGGTTCAGCACCGGCAACGCGCCGGGCAGCCCGAGGCAGACCGGGCAGACCTGGCTGTTCGGCGGCGCGCCGAACGCGGTGCCGCAACCGCAGAAGATCTTGGTCTCGGTCCGGAGCTGGGCGTGGATTTCGAGCCCGATGACCGGTTCGAACCGCATGAGCCGCGGGGAGCGGGCCCTCAGGCGTTCGGTCCGGCGCGCCGCACGTCGTCGGCGGCCTCGGCCTCGAAGGCCCTGAAGTTCTCCGCGAACATCCCGGCCAGCCGCGCCGCCTGCGCGTCGTAGGCGGAACCGTCGCGCCAGCTCGCGCGGGGCCGCAGGCTCTCGGCCGGCACGTCCGGAACCCGGGCGGGCACCTCGACGTTGAAGACCGGGTCGGGCGCGTACGGCACGTCGTCGAGCATCCCGGACAGCGCCGCCGCGATCATGGCGCGCGTATGGCCGATCCGCATGCGGCTGCCGACGCCGTAGGCGCCACCGCTCCAGCCGGTGTTGACCAGCCAGACCCGGGCGCCGTGGTCGGCGATCCGGCGGCCGAGCAGCTTCGCGTAGACGGTGGGATGGTGCACCATGAACGGCGCCCCGAAGCAGGTGCTGAAGGTCGCCTTCGGCTCCGTGATCCCCTTCTCCGTCCCCGCCACCTTCGCGGTGTAGCCGGACAGGAAGTGGTACATCGCCCCGGCCGGGGTCAGCCGCGAGATCGGCGGCAGCACCCCGAACGCGTCGCACGTCAGCATGACGATGTTGGACGGGTGACCGCCCTGCCCCGACGGAACCCAGTTGTCGATGAACGAGATGGGATAGGCGCCGCGCGTGTTCTCGGTCAGCGTGTCGTCGTCGAGATCCATCGCGCGGGTGGCCGGATCGAGCACGACGTTCTCGAGCACGGTCCCGAACCGGCGCGTCGTGCCGTAGATTTCCGGCTCGGCCTCCGCCGACAACCGGATCATCTTCGCGTAGCAGCCGCCCTCGAAGTTGAAGACGCCGCGGTCGCTCCAGCCGTGCTCGTCGTCGCCGACGAGGCGGCGCGCCGGGTCGCTCGACAACGTCGTCTTGCCGGTTCCCGACAACCCGAAGAACAGCGCCGTGTCGCCGCCCGCGCCGATGTTCGCGGAACAGTGCATCGGCATCACGCCGCGCAACGGCAGCAGGTAGTTCATCACGGTGAAGATCGACTTCTTGATCTCCCCCGCGTAGCTCGTGCCGCCGATCAGGACGAGCCGCCGGGCGAAGTTGAGCAGGATGAACGTTCCCGAGCCGGTCCCGTGGCGCGCCGGATCCGCGGTCATCGACGGGACGTCGATCACCGTGAACTCCGGCGCGTGGCCGCCCGGCGGCGTCCCCGGCGGCTGCTCGAGGAACATCGTGCGCGCGAAGAGGCTGTGCCATGCCCGCTCGGTGATGATGCGCACCGGCAGCCGGTAGGCGGGGTCCGCCCCGGCGAAGCAGTCCTGGACGTACAGCACCTTGCCGTCGAGGGCGCGGACCAGCTCGTCGTGGAGCGCGTCGAACCGCGCCGCGTCGATGGGGCGGTTGACCTTCCCCCACCAGACGTCGGCGGACGTGGACGGCTCGTCGACCAGGAACTTGTCGTTCGGGGACCGTCCCGTGTGCGGCGTGGTCAGGCAGACCAGCGGCCCCGTCTCCGCGACCACGCCCTCGCCGTTGCGAACGGCCTCTTCGTACAGCGCCGCGGTGCCGAGGTTCCAGTGCAGTTGACGTGGCCGTGCGACGTCGAGAACGGACGACGACGCGACGTGGGACGTTGCATCCGGCATGGGTGACCAAACCTTAGTCGCGCGGCGTTCGCGAAGTCAACCGGACCGGGGTATCATGTGCGGGGGCCGCGCCCGGCCGACCGCGGCGGCGGCCGGGCAGCCGGCCGCGTCCACCTCGATGACAGAGAGCAGCTCCCGGGTGCTGACCGCCACGGACACCGCGCCCGCCGGCCGCCGGGAGCGCGCCGCCGTCGATTCGCGGATCGCCGGCGAAGTGAGCGCGCTCCTCGCCCGCGGGGACCACGAGGAGGCCGGCGAACGCTTCGCGCAGATCGTCGAGCGCCACCAGCGGCGCGCGGCGCGCATCGCGTACTACTACCTGCGCGACCCGGCGGAGGTCGACGAAGCGGTGCAGGACGCCTTCCTCAAGGCCTTCGTCAACATCCGCTCGTTCCGGGAACGGTTGTACTTCGAGCTCTGGTTCACCCGGATCCTCGTCAACGGCTGCCTCGACCGGCTGAAGTCCCGCGCACGGCGCAACCGGTGGATCGCGCCGGCCGCCGCCGGCGACGGCGAGTCCGGCGACGCCATCGAGCGCCGGCCGGCCCCGGGACCGTCCCCCGAGGCGACGCTGCTGCGCGCCGAACGCCGCGCGGAGCTGCTGGCGGCGGTCGATCGGCTTCCGGAGCGGCAGCGCGCGGTCGTGGTCCTGAGCCGGTTCGAGGGGCACGCGACCCGCGACGTGGCCGCCATGCTGGAGCTGTCGGAAGCGACCGTCCGCGTGCACCTGTTCCGCGCGATTCGCTCGCTGCGCCGGATCCTCGGCGCCGGGCACTGGTTCGCGGAACAGCCGGCAAGACCGGCGGACGAGGCGCGGCGGGCATGAGCACGGGAGGGCGGCGGGAAGTTGCGAGGCGGCTGGCGGCGGCGTGGTCCCGCCTCCGCCCGGCGCACCTGAGCGACCGCGAGCTGGCGCGGCTCCTCGCGGCGGACGGCGGCGGGGACCCGGCGGCGGCGGGCGCGGCGCATCTGGCCGCCTGCGCCCGTTGCGCGGCCCGTTTCCGGAGCCTGCGGGCGGGACTCGACCGCATCGGCGCGGCCGCCGAGGCCGCGTTCGACGACGCCGTGCCCGCATGGCGGCTGGCCCGCCAGCGCCGCCGCATCCTGCGGCGCATCCAGCGCGCGGCCGGCCGGCGCGGCGCCGCGCGCATCCTGCGGTTTCCGGCCGCCGCGGCCCCCGCGGCCGGGGGCGCGCCCGCGACCCGCCGGCGTCTCTCGCTGGCGGCCGCCGCCGGCCTCCTGCTCGCCCTGCTCGCGGGACAGGCGCTCGACGACCGGCAGCCGTCCCCGAGCCGGCCGCCGGCGGCCGTCGAGCCCCCGCGGACGGGCAGCGACCCGCCGGCCGGCCCGCCGCAGACCGCCGCCGACGAGCAGTTCATGCGCGAGCTGGAGGAAGCCCTGACCACTTCCCGCGTCACGCCGCTCGTCGCCCTGGACGAGATGACGCCGCGCGTGCGCGCCGCGGCGATCGACATCCGGTAGATGGCCGCGCCGATCTTCCGCAAGGGCCTCGACCTGAAGCACGCCGTCGCCGGCGAGCTGGCGCGCGACTACCACAGCCGGCTCCTCGATCGGCTTCGCGAGGGGGACTTCACTTGGCGGAGCGGACGCCTCACGCTGCATCTCGCCAGGGAGTTCGGCTTCTGCTACGGCGTCGACCGCGCCGTGGACTATGCGTACCAGACCCGGCGCAAGTTCCCGGACCGCACGGTGTTCCTGACCGGCGAGATCATTCACAACCCGCACGTCAACGACCGGCTGCGCAGCGCCGGGGTCCGGTTCCTGAGCGACCCCGGCGAGGGGCTCGCACGGGTCACCGCCGGCGACGTGGTGATCCTGCCGGCCTTCGGGGTCACCATCGCGGACATGGAGCGGCTCGTCGCCAGCGGCTGCACGCTCGTCGACACGACCTGCGGGTCGGTCCTCACCGTCTGGAAGAACGTCCGGCGGTACGCCCGCGACGGCTTCACCGCGATCATCCACGGCAAGGTGCGGCACGAGGAGACGCAGGCGACGGCGTCCCAGGTCGGCGCCGCGGACGGCGGCCGCTACGTCGTCGTCCTCGACTGCGAAGAGACCCGCGTGCTGTGCGACTTCATCCGCGGGGGCGCGGGCCCGGCGGCCTTCCTGGACCGGCTCGGGCACGCCTGCTCCCCCGGTTTCGACCCGGCCCGCGATCTCGTGCGGGTCGGGCTGGCCAACCAGACGACCATGCTGACGTCGGAATCGCTCGCGGTGGGCGGCCTGGTGCGCCAGGCGATGATCGACCGCTACGGCGAATCCGCGCTTCCGGAGCACTACCGGGCGTTCGACACGATCTGCAGCGCCACCCAGGACCGGCAGGACGCCGTCGTCGCCCTGCTCGACGGGCGGCGCTTCGATCTGGCCGTCGTGATCGGCGGGTACAACAGCAGCAACACCCGCAATCTGGCGCGGATCTGCGCGCAGCGGGTCGCGACGTACCACATCGCGGATCCGTCCTGCCTGGCGGCGGAGACCGTCCGGCACCTGCCGCCGGGCGCGCGGCCGGGCGGCGAGACCGCGACCCGCGGCTGGTTGCCCGCCGGCGGCCCGTTCACCGTCGCGGTGACGGCCGGCGCGTCGACGCCGGACAACGTCGTCGGCGAGGTCATCGAACGGCTGGGCGAGCTGGCGGCGCACCGGAGCCCGTAAACGGTCCGCGCCGCGCGTCCGTCTTCCTCTCCGGGGAGAGCGGAAACGCGGCCGGGGCATGCAGGCCAGGACGGAACTGGCGGGGAATCTGCGATGAGCAAGATTGGCGGATGCGCGAAGGTCATCCTCCTCGCGGCGGCCCTTGCGGCGCCGGCGGCCGCCGGGGCGGCGCAACGGTTCAAGTGGTGGCAGTCGGAAGAGGTCGCATCCGGGATCGGGCTGACCGCCGCCCAGGCCGCCGCCATCGAGACGATCTTCCAGTCGCTCAGGCCGAAGCTGCGGGAGCAGGCGCACCGCCTCCATCGCGAGGAAGACGACCTGACCGCGATCATGCACGCCATGCAGGCCGAGGAGTGGGAGGTCGCCCTGCAGATCGACAAGGTCGAGGCGGCCCGCAGCGCGCTCAGCAAGACCCGCACCCTGATGCTGTACCGGATGCACAAGACGCTGACTTCCGAACAGAGCGAAGCCTTGCACGCGATGTGGGAACGGCGCCGCGCCCATGGACAATCGTCGTCCCGCGACCCCGATTAGCCCCCCACGACCAGCCCGGGTACCTCTCCGGCGGGTCGCGGGCGCCGCGGCCCCTCCGCGGCCGGCATCGAACCGGCCGCGGCCGCCGCGCGTCTACGATCGCCAGGGGAAGATTCCCGCAGCGGCGCGGGTCTGCGTACCCCGAGTCTGGAGGAACGCCTTGACCAGCCACGTCCGTGTCCTGTCCGCTCTGTCCTTCGTCTCGCTGCTCGCGCCCGGGTGGCTCCTTCCGCCGCCGCGCGCCGCGCACGCCCAGACTCCCGGGACGAACGCCGGCGGCGTCGTGACCGAGGCGGCGCTGCAGGCCGGCCGGGACGCCCGGCCGGCGCGCCGCTTCGACCTGACGCTCGACGACGCCGTCCAGCGCGCCCTCGAGCGCAACCTCGACATCGCCGTGCAGCGCATCAACCCGCTCGTGCAGGACATGCAGATCGCCACCGCCGGCTCGGCGTTCCTGCCGACGGCGTCGTCCGGCTTCGGCCTGAACCAGCGCACGTCCCCGAACCGCTCGCTGTTCGACGGCGGCGGCCTGCGCGGCGCCAACATCATCAGCGACCAGGGCAGCTACGACCTCGGCGTGAGCCAGCGCGTCAAGTGGGGCGGGGGCAGCTACGACGCGACGTGGAGCTCCACGCGCTTCGCGACGACGAACATCTTCAACACCTTCAACCCGAGTTTCGGCGCGAACATGACGCTGAGCTACACGCAGCCGCTGCTGCGCGGCTTCCGGACCGATCCGCAGCGCACGCAGCTCCTCGTCTCGCGCATCGACCGCGACATCTCCGACATCGACCTGGAGCAGACCGTCGCCAACACGCTCGCCGACGTCCGTCTGGCGTACTGGGAGCTGGTGTACGCGCGGGCGGCGGTCGGCGTGCAGCAGCAGGCGCTGGAGCTGGCCGAGCAGCTCGTGCGCGACAACCGGGCGCGCGTCGAGATCGGCACCCTGGCCCCGATCGACGTCGTGCAGGCGCAGTCGGAGGCCGCGGCCCGGCGGCAGTTGCTGGCGCAGGCGGTGCGGGTCCTGCGCACCAACGAGCTGACGCTGAAGCAGCTCGTCGTCGGCGGCACGTCGGACGAGCTGTGGGACGCGGAACTCAACCCGACGGACCAGCCGCGGATCGAACCGGCGCAGATCGACCTGGAAGAAGCGATCCGGGGCGCGCTCGACCGGCGCACCGACGTCCTGCGCGCGCGGCGGCAGCTCGACGCCAACGACGCGCAGGTCGACAACCTGCGCAACAGCACGCTCCCGGCGCTCGATCTGGTCGGCAGCTACGAGCTGGCCGGCCAGGGGGGGCCGCGGCGGGTGCCGTCCGGGGCCTCCTTCGAGGCGATCTTCGGCGGCGCGGGCGGCGTGATCCCCGGCGGCTACGGGGACGCGCTCGACGACCTCTTCGACGCCGACTACCCGTTCTGGAGCGTCGAGGTGCAGATGAGCTACCCGCTCGGGCGCAGCGCGGACAAGGCGGCCTTCGAACGGGCGCGGCTGCAGACGCAGCAGACCCAGGCGCAGATTCGCCGGATCGAGCTCCGCATCGCGGTCGAGGTGACGAACGCCGCGCTCCAGATCGACGCGATCCAGGAGCAGATCGAGGCGGCGACCGCTTCGCGCGAGCTGGCCGAGGAGCAGCTCCGGGCCGAGGAGAGCAAGTTCGAGGTGGGCCTGTCCACCAACTTCTTCGTCGTGCAGGCGCAACGCGATCTGGCGACCGCGCAGGACGCCGAGCTGCGCGCCATCCTCGACTACCAGCGGGCGCTCATCGAGTTCGAGCGCGCCCAGCGGACCTCGCTCGCCGCCGCCGGGATCACCGTCGTCGCCGGCGGCGGAGGCGGCGCGCCATAGCGCGCCGGACAAGGGGTTGCCATGAAACGGACCTTCCTCGCCGTCCTCGTTCTCGGCGGTGCGATCGCCGCCTACGGCTACTACAGCGCGCGGACCGTCGAGTTCGCGCCGGAGGTCAGCACCGCCGCGGTGACGGAAGGCGACGTCGTCGACACCGTCGGGGCGACCGGCGCCCTCGAGGCGGTGACGACGGTGCAGGTCGGCAGCCAGGTTTCCGGCATCATCCGGGAGCTCCACGTCGACTTCAACTCGATCGTCCGCGAGGGAGACGTCATCATGCGCCTCGATCCGTCGCTGTTCGAGACGCAGCTCGAGCAGGCGCGCGCCAACCTGCTGCGCTCCGAGGCGGAGGTCGAGCGGCTGTCCGTCGCGGTCGACGACGCGGCGAACCAGCTCCGGCGGTCGCGCGAGCTCGCGGCCGCCGACCTCATCTCCGACACCGAGCTCGAGGCCGCGGAAGTCACCCTGCGGTCGGCCCAGGCCCAGCTCCGGTCGGCCGAGGCGCAGGTGCGGCAGGCGCAGGCCTCGCTGAGCATGAACGAGGTCAACCTGGAGCACACCGTCATCCGGGCGCCGATCGACGGCATCGTCACCTCGCGGCTGGTCGACGTCGGCCAGACCGTCGCGGCCAGCTTCCAGGCCCCGGAGCTGTTCGTCATCGCGGCGGACCTGACCAAGATGCGGGTCATCGCGAACATCGACGAGTCGGACGTCGGCCGCATCCGGCCGAACCAGCGGGTGACGTTCACCGTCGACGCCTTCCCCGCCGAGGAGTTCGAGGGCGCCGTCTCGCAGATCCGGCTCGAGCCGATCGTGACGCAGAACGTCGTCACCTACGCGACGGTCATCGATGCGCCCAACCCCGAGCTCAAGCTGAAGCCGGGCATGACCGCCACCGTCACCGTGGAGGTGGCGCGGCGGGAGAACGTGATTCGGATCCCGAACGCGGCGTTGCGGTTCCGGCCGACGCCGGCCGTGTTCGCCGCGCTCGGGCAGCCGGTGCCGCCCGATCTGCAGGCGGGCCGGCGGGCCGGGGCCGGCGGGGACTCGGGCGGGACCGGCCGAGCCGGCGGGCCGGGGCCGGCGGGCGCGGAGCGGGCCGGCGGGCCGCGCGGCGGCGGCTTCGGGGCGCCCGGGGGCTTCGGGCCGCCCGGCGGCGGACCGGGCGGCGGCTTCGGGGCGGCCGGCGGCGGCGGTCCCGGCGGCTTCGGGCCGCCCGGAGGCTTCGGCGGGGGCGGGGGGCCGGATCCGGAACGGCGGCGGCGCATGATGGAACGGATCCAGCAGATGTCCCCGGAAGAGCGCCAGGAATTCTTCGCCCGCATGCGGGAACGCCGCGGCGCGGGCGGACCCGGCCGGCCGGCGGACGGCGCCCGGCGGCGCGCGAACGGGGCGGAACGGCCGAACGTCCCGGCCGTCGAGCGGGGGGCCGCGACGATCGACGCGCTGTTCGCGCCCCTCGCCGTGGAAGAAACCACCGGCCGGGTCTGGATCCTGCGCGAAGGCCGGCTGTCGAGCCTGAACGTCCGCCTCGGCGTGACGGACGGCGCCGCGAGCGAGTTGCTCGGGGTGACCGGCCGCTTCCCCGGCGGGCGCGGCGCGCCGCCGGCCGCCCCCGACGTCGAATCGCTCCGGGCCCGCCTGGCGACGGTGGCGGACGCCGCGGCGCGCGCGGCCCTCGAGCAGCGGCTCGCGGCGCTGGAAGCGGCGTCCCCGCCCGGCGGCCCGGCCCCGGCGGCGCCGGCCGCTCTGGCCGCGGGCATGCAGCTCGTGACGAACGTGACGGCGCCGGACGCGGGGAGCGGCTCCGCGGCCAGCAGCGGGTCGCCCCTGATTCCGCGGTTCCCCTTCGGAAGGCGCGGCCGGCGGTGACTCCCGCGCAGCCGGTCATCGCCGTCGAGGACGTCACGAAGGTCTACGCCATGGGCGACGTGGAGGTGCGCGCGCTCCGCGGCGTCAGCCTGTCCATCGAGGCGGGCGAGTTCGTCGCCGTGACCGGCCCCTCGGGTTCCGGCAAGTCGACGTTCATGCACATCCTCGGGTGTCTCGACCGGCCGACCCGCGGACGCTACCTGCTCGACGGGCGGGACGTCTCCCGGCTGTCGCGCGACGAGCTGGCGGATGTGCGCAACCGGAAGATCGGCTTCGTGTTCCAGGGCTTCAACCTGCTGGCGCGGACCACCGCCCTGGACAACGTCGAGCTGCCGCTGCTCTACGGCGGATCGCGGCGGAACGGGCCGGCGCGGCACGCCCGCGCGCGGGAGATGCTGCGCGCGGTGGGGCTCGGCGACCGGATGGACCACTTCCCCAACCAGCTCTCGGGCGGCCAGCAGCAGCGGGTGGCGATCGCCCGCGCCCTGGTCAACCACCCGGCCATCCTCCTGGCCGACGAGCCCACGGGGAACCTGGATTCGCGCACCAGCATCGAGGTGATGGACATCTTCCAGCGCCTGAACCAGGAGAGCGGCATCACCGTGCTCCTGATCACGCACGAGGCGGACATCGCCGGGTACGGCGGCCGCATCATCCGCTTCCACGACGGGACGGTCGCCTCCGACCGGCCCAACGCGGCGCGCCGCGTCGCCAGCGAGGAGTTCGCGGCGCTGCCGCCGGACGACGCCGCAACGCAGCCGCCGGTCTCCGCCGCGCCGACGGCATAGCCGGGGAAACGAGGTCGCGACATGTCCGTGCTCATGGTGCTCCGCATCGCGCTCAAGGCGCTCGGCCGCAACAAGATGCGCACCGGCCTGACCATGCTGGGGATGATCATCGGGGTCGCCGCCGTCATCACGATGGTGGCCCTCGGCCGGGGCGCGCAGCAGGAGATCGAGACCCAGATCCAGTCGGCCGGCACGAACATGATCATGGTCCGCGCCGGCAACTTCCGCCGCGGCGGCATCAGCATGGGCATGGGCCAGTCGCCGCGGCTCAAGGCGGACGACGTCGACGCGGTCCGCGAGCGGGTGCCGGACGCGCAGTACCTGGCCGCCGGCGTCCGGACGCGGGACCAGGTGATCGCGGCCGGGCAGAACTGGAACACGACCATCCAGGGCACCGACGTCGAGTTCCCCGAGATCCGCTTCTGGGGCATACGGCTCGGAACCTTCTTCACCACGACCCACGTCCAGAGCGCGGCCAAGGTGGCGGTGCTGGGCTCGGTCGTCCGCGACAACCTGTTCGGCGAGGGGGCGGACCCGGTCGGCGCGCGCATCCGCATCCGCAACCAGTCGTTCCAGGTGCTCGGGGTCATGGACTCGAAGGGCTCGGGGCAGTTCGGCGAGGATCAGGACGACGCCATCTTCGTCCCCTACACCACCGTGAACAGGAAGCTGCGCGGGCGCGACGGCACCAACATCTCCGAGATCATCATTTCGGCGGCGCACGCCGACCGCATCGGCGGCGTGGCCGACGAGATCGCCGCGGTGCTGCGCGAGGAGCACGGCCTCGGCCCGGGCGAGGACGACGACTTCATGGTGCGCACGCAGGAAGACCTGACGAACATGCGGACGCAGACGACCCAGACGATGACCGGCCTGCTGGCCAGCATCGCCGGCGTCTCGCTGATCGTCGGCGGCATCGGCATCATGAACATCATGCTGGTGTCGGTCACCGAGCGGACGCGGGAGATCGGCCTGCGGATGGCGGTCGGCGCCAAGGGGCGCGACGTCCTGCTGCAGTTCCTGGTCGAAGCGATCGTGCTGAGCCTGGTCGGCGGCCTGGTGGGGGTGGGCCTCGGCTTCAGCCTGTCGGAGGGGCTGACACAGTTCCTCGCCTGGCCGACCTCGGTGCCGGCCGACGCGGTGGCCGTCGCGGTCGGCTTCGCCGCCGCCACCGGCATCTTCTTCGGGTTCTACCCCGCCCGCAAGGCGGCGCAGCTCGACCCGATCGAATCGCTCCGTTTCGAATAGGACGCTCCGGCGCATCTTCTTCGGGTTCTACCCCGCCCGCAAGGCGGCGCAGCTCGACCCGATCGAATCGCTCCGTTTCGAATAGGACGCCCCGGCGCATCCGGGCCCGGCAGCGCCGTCCCGGGCGACGGCCGACCGCCGGTCGAGCACGAAACGTCCCGGCGCAGTCCGGGCCCCGTCAGGAGACGCATGATGAAAATCGCCGCACTCGCCGCCGCCGTCGTACTGGCCTCTCTCGCAGTACCCGCGGAGGCCCAGATTCCCGACTTCTCGGGCACATGGCGGCTCGACCGCGACGCCAGCGACTTCCCGGAGGACGCTGGCGGCCCGCGCGGCGGCAGGGGTGGCGGTCCGGGCCGCGGCGGCGCGCGCCGGGGCGGGCCGGGCGGGTTCGGGCCGGCCGCCACGCTCCGCATCGCCCAGTCTTCCGACGTGCTCACCATCGAGCGGCAGACGCCCCGCGGGAGCCGTTCCGTCAGCTACCGCCTCGACGGCAGCGAAAGCGCCAGCCGCGGCCCGCGCGGCGATCTGGTGACCACCTCGAGCTGGGACGGCGCGACCCTCCTCACGGTGGGGACCCTGGAGATGTCGACGCCGCGGGGCGACTTCTCGATGGATCTGGTCGAGCAGCGATCGCTCAGCGCCGACGGCCGGACCCTCACGGTAGAATCGATGCGCATGCTGCCGTTCGGCGAGGTCGCCTCGAAGCTGGTCTACCGCAAGGACGCGCCCCGATGACGCGTTTCCTTCTTCCGCCGCTCCGGAAGTCCGGATGCCCCGGAGTCCACCGAAAGGACGTGCCCGCATGATGCGTTTCCTCGATCCCTACGCCGAGTGCATCCACGACACGCTCCGCATCGTCGCCGGCTACGGGTTCCTGCTGCACGGCGTCCAGAAGCTGTTCGGCGCGCTCGGCGGACAGCAGGTCGAGCTGGTCTCGCTGCTCGGCTTCGCGGCGCTCGTCGAAGTGGTGGCGGGAGGGCTGGTCGCGCTCGGGCTCTTCACGCGCCCGGCGGCGTTCCTCGCGAGCGGCCAGATGGCGGTCGCCTACTTCCTGGGCCACGTGGCCCGCGAGGGGGCGTTCCTCTTTCCGGTCGCCAACCGCGGCGAGCCGGCGGTGCTCTACTGCTTCCTGTTCCTGTACCTGGCCGCGTCCGGCCCCGGCGCCTGGAGTCTCGACGCGCGCCTGCGCAAGGACTGATCGGCGCCCGGGCCAGGTCGCGCGCGACGCCGCGCGGACGGCCGTCTCGACGCGCGCCTGCGCAAGGGACCGATCGGCGCGTAGCGGGTGATGCGGGTGGCGTCGAGCGGCCGGAGGGTCTCGACGTACGTCTGCGCAAGGGACCGATCGGCGCGAGGGAAGGCGCGCCTCAGGGCGGCGGCCCCAGGGCGGCCAGCAGCTCGCGCATCGTGCGGCCGGTCACCGGATCGGCCAGCTCGGGGGCGACGGCGGCCAGCGGCTCGAGGACGAACCGGCGCTCGCGAAACCGCGGGTGCGGCACCTGCAGGCCGGGCCGGCGCACCACCAGATCACCCGACAGGACGAGGTCGAGGTCGAGGGTCCGGGCCGCGCCCGGGTACGGCCGCGCCCGGCCGCGCGCCCGTTCGATCCGCAGGAGGGCGGCGAGCAGCGCCGGCGGCGCCAGCGCGCATCGTCCGACGGCCACGCCGTTGAGGTACGGGGGCTGCGGCGGCACGCCGACCGGCGCCGTCTCGAGGAACGGCGACACGCGCATGCCGGCGAGCAACGCGCCGAGCGCGGAAACCGCGAAGGCGAGGTGGGCGCGCCGGTCGCCGAGGTTGCTGCCCAATGCGACGGCGGTGACGCGCGTAGCGGCCGCGGCTTCGGGATCGGCTCCCGCTACGACTGCTTCTCCTTGCACGTGATGCAGACCCGCGTCCACGGGATGGCGTTCAGGCGCGCCGGCGCGATCGGCTCGCCGCAGTCGCGGCAGATCCCGTACATCCCCTGCTCGATGCGCGACAGCGCCTCTTCGATCGCCTTGAGGATCTTGGCGTCGGTCTGCTTCAGCTTGAGCTGGATGTGCACCTCGTTGTTGCCGCTCGCCTGATCGGCCATGTCACCCTGGCGGGTGTTGTTGTCCATCGGCGTCGAGAACTTGGCGCCGCGCTCGGCCAGGATCTCCGTGCGCTTCCTGAGCAACGCGTCCTTGTAGACAGCCTCTTCCATGACCCGGCCACTCCTCGTTGCGGTGGCTCGCCGGACGTGCAATCCGGCAGTGTAGCACGGTTCCTCCGCCGGGCCGGGCGGGTTGCAGCCTTACCGGATCCGGGCGATCTCGTGATTCCGGAGCTGGTGCGCCACCAGCAACGGCGAGACGCCGAACTCGGCCGCCAACCCATCGACCTCGTCCTCGTCCACGACGGGGCGCGAGATCCGCGCCCGCAGCCCGGACGACGGGGCCAGGAACTCGGCCGCGAACGCGCGGCTCCGCTGCTGGCGATCCGTTCGGGCCCGCGTGAGCAACGCATCCGAACCGGGCGACAGCAGCACCTCGGCCAGACCGCGGCAGAACTGGAACCTCCTGGCCTCGTCACGCCCGCGCCCGATGGCGAACGCCGGCCGGCCGTTCGCGTCCGCCGTCACCACGCCGTCCAGGAGCACGGCGGCGGCGAAGTGTCTTGGCCGCGTGACGGTCTCGATCGCTTCGGGATCTTCGCCGATCGCCTGGCCCAAGGCGGCCGTGGAGGCGAGCGGAGCGCCATCGAGCGCCAACCGCTGCCGAAGGCGCCTCGCCAGGACGTAGCCGGCGTCCCACGGGCTGGCCGCCGGCTCGATCGGGGTTCGCAGAGACCGAAGACGCTCCAGGGAGAGGCTGGCGGCCTTGCCGGCTTCCAGGGCGCCGGAGATGGCCGCCAAGTCCGCATCCAGGTGGTCCGCGTCCAGGACCGCAACCGCTTCGTCCAGGACCGCTCCATGCAAGACGTCCGCGAGACCAAGCACGGCTTCGCGTTCGGCGTCGTCCACGGCGTAGGGATCCCGGCCCAGGCCGGCGGCGACGCGGCAGAACTTCGACTCGTCCGCTCCCGCGGTCCGGATCGCCGCCCATTCTTCCTGCAGCAACGTCCCTTCGACGTTCAGGGCGGCGAGCCGGCGCACCACCAGGTCGACGAACTCGGAGCACCAGTCCCGAAACTCGCCGCTCTCGATCCACGTCCCTCCTGCGCGCAGGAACTCGATGTTCGCCCACTCGAGGCGATCGGACGTCCAGGCGAGACGCGTGCGCGCGCCGGCCGGGGCCACCTGGAGATTGGGAAACGCATACCCTTCCCGGGAAGCTCCGAGCGCATGGCGCCGCGCGAACGCGGGGTCGCCCTCCTTCGCCGGATTCTCGACCTCGTGGAACAGGAACCACCAGTTGGTGACCAGCCATTCGGCAAGGACGTACAGCGGGACGTGGACGTGGTCGCGGACGGTCCTGGCGCGCTCGTCCACCACGCGGGTGACGATCTCGTCGTCGACGTCGATACGCAACGACGCCCACGTCGCGGCCAGTTCGCGTCCCCGGACGCCGTCCGCCGCGATCCATTCAGTCTCGAACCGGAACGGCATGCAGCTCCTCGATGCCGGCGGGCCATTCTTCCCTGCCGAGCGGGTATCCCTTGTACTCTCCGGTCTCGCGATTCACCAAGCGGCCTTCAAGCACGATCGCGCCGTACTTGTACCACACGTAGCGAGGGAACTTGCCCTCCCAGGGCGCTCCCACCGCGCCTGCGCGAATCGCCTGTCTCAGCCACTCGTTGATGCGCTCCGGGTCCGCGGTCATCTCCCGCGGACAACACGAGGCGTCCGCGCGCAGGCGCGGCGGTCCCGCGAAGCTGGGCACATCCTTGTGTTCCGGGCTGCCGACGTAGCGAACGCGATCCGCAAGCCGGTCGAGATCGACGGTGGCGGGCGGGGCGCGGAGCTCGCGTTTCCTGGGCCGGCGCCGTCGGGGAGTCCGCATCACCGCATCCGCGTCTCAGCGCCCTGCGAACAGGCCGCCGCCAGTGTCCGTCGACAGTCGGTTTCCCGAATCACGGTCTCCTTTGATCGTCACTCCCAGACGCTCGCGGCGCTGACCCATACCCGATTGTGCGGATCGCGTAGCAGTCCTTGCAGCCGCCGGCTGAGCCTCCGAGGTTGACTCCAACGCCCACAGCAGCGGGCAAGTATCGAGCAGCAGGTTCATTCCTGCCCCACCCACACCGCCAGATCCGTGGCGTCCAGCGGCTCGAACACCGAATCCGGCACCTCGCCGTCGCGATCGCGATAGCGCCCGAGCACGCGCTCCGGCGGCGGGTCCAACGGCACCAGTCGGGCGCACGGTACGCCCGCCTTCGCGATCACGATTTCCTCGCCGGCACGCACGCGTTCAAGGAGCCTGGAAAGCTGGGCCCTGGCCTCGTGGACGTTCACCATGGTCATGCTCTCGAAGATAAGTTCGTTCATCGGTTTGGTCAATCATGCAGCATCATGGGCGGCACGAATAGTCCAAGACCGAAGTGCGATGAGTGACCGAGCGATATCGGACCACGAACCGGCTCATCGAAACCAAGCACCACATGGTGTGCTCGCCGCTCAGCATTGGTCTGACCGTCCCGGCTCCGTCCCAGCCTGTGCACCTGAACCCACTGGACGGCTCGATCATCTACTTCGACCGTCAAGGTGTTCGTTTCGTACCCTTGCCGGGCCAATTCAAGGCGGAGTTGCTCTTCGGGTGACTCTCCTGTCCTTACTCGGCCTTTCCGGTCATACGCATGACGCGGTGGGACATAAGGAGTAACCGTCTGCCAGCGTCGCCAAGTCCCTTCTCCAAAGCCGGCCGGAGGAAGTACCTGCGAATCCAGAGGCACAAGCCGCACAGCCCACGGATCTCTTGCGCCAGCCTTGGTGAAGGAAAGGGGAAGCTCCTGTTCGGCTGCGTTCAGGACGGCCCGTTGTTCATCGTTCGTGAACGGCTGGTCACGCCATACGAGAAACCTTGCCGCCTTGCCCGTCTCCTGATCGAAGAGAATCCCGAATCGGGCATGCGGATGCCGGTGATCCTGCAGCGGCGTTCCATCGGCTTCCTTCCCGGTGAGGAGACGTGCAGCTTCACGTTGTTCCGCATTCGCCTGCTGCCATTTCCCTCCAAGAAACTCACGAATCACCCGCCCTCGAAACCGTTGGGTGAGGATGACGACGGATTCTCTCGGGGGGCTGACTCGCACGCCGATCGCAAACTGAATGAGGCGTGTCGGTTTTCTCGTTCGCGGGCTTGAACGTCGCAGCCTTACCTGCGGTCTGATGGGACGTTTCGCATGCAGCCAGCGAGCTCCCGGCGGCACGGTCGAGTTCTTGACCGACGGATCGTCCGTGACCGCCTGCACCTGCTCCAGAGTGGCGCCTACCGTCGGAACAAGCACCGGAACGGAACCCGATGAGGGATTCTGTTCCAATACGCAGTTCACGTGGATATCCTTCGGCATCTTTTCGACACGCTGAATCTCGGTGATCGCCTCGGCGCGTCCGAAGTAGGTCATGCGATCCAAGCTGGCATCAAGCCAGTTGAAATCGCCATCGGACCACCGTTCGCCGTCCAGGATCCACCACACCATGCCGGACGAGGGATCGGTTCCCGAGCGGTCGACGAGCCAGAAGTTGTCGCGTACCAGGGTGGGCCGATATTTCTTTTCACCCGGGATGTTCACCGGATTTCCTTTCACCTTTTTCGTTCGGCTAGGCGGATCCCACTCGAACGTCGCCGGCTGGTATTGCCGCAGCCCCGGACCTCGCCAACTGAACGGCGGCAGACGCCAACCGAATGTACTCGTGCAAAACGCCCTCATCAGCGAGTCACGCCACGGTTGACACCGAACGCCATGTTCCCTCTCTAGCTGATGGGATCTCGCCAGAATCGCGCGAAGCAGCCTCCACGGGCTCGGCGGCCACTCCCCGTGGGGATCATCGAACGGGAACATGCGCCATGGATTGGCGTGGAACCGCCCGAGAGGAAACGTCTGCTTGAGAACCACTCGCATCGTAACGACTCGTCACTCCTGGGTATCGTGTTCGTCGTTGGAGTCGGAGCCCTCCTTCTGTTCATCCGCTCCGGCACCGGCACGGAACAGCTCATTCGCGGGCCAGTAAACCTGCGTCACAGGCGAATCGCCAAACTTCGCTTTTTCGACAACCGATTGGATGTCGATGGCCGGCAACTCGACAAGCTCTTCTCGGCCGCGGATGCGCAACTCGTGGAGTTCGAGGTCGCAGTTGCTTCTGTAGCGAAACGGTCCTCGCAGGAGGCGCTCGATCTTCCACAGCGCGAGAGCCAGAAGGAATTCCTTCTGTTCACCGTTCAGGCCACGGTCTCCTCGGCCGAACGATCGAAGCAGCGCCAAGTCGATCACGAACGTGGCGACGATTTCACTGGCAGTCTCCTCGTCGACGGAAAAGATCGGCTGTCCCGAAGAGGTCTTCCCGAGCCTGTCGAACTTGACGCCGGAGCTTCGGACCCGTGAGGCGTCAAACGCCTCGAGATGCGCCGTCAGCATCCTCGACAGCTTGATCCCCATGGCCGGGAAGAGCACCCCGTGAACGAGTGAGTTGGGGTCGTAGCGGAAGATCGTCGTAAAGACGGCCCACCACTGGTCGGGAAGGGGATGGGATTTCTTGCCGAGGTCGGCGATTCCAAATTCTTCGCGGAGCACATCGCGGAATTTCCGATCGGTCGGCCGGCCACCCTGTACGAGCAGTCCTGTACGACTACCACTCTTCTCTTCGCCAAGAAAGTAGGTAGAGGCCAACCGATGCCCCTCCAAGAGTGTCGTCACAACGAGCCGCCGTGGCCCCCTGCCGTCGTCCTTCACGTCCGGCCACCCATCGTCCGTCCGGCATTCGACGTAGGGCATTCCCGCAAGCTCATCCGCCAGATCGAGGGAGTGTTCGCTGGCCAGGCACACCGACTCGAGATGATTCGCCATGCTGGCCGCGCTGTCCACGATGCAGACCTTCCGCACACTGTCTTCGGAACTCGGCGCAGCGTAGATCACGTGGCCGATCTCGGGAAAACCCGCCGGTTGGAATCGGTCCAGACCCGAAGCCGGCTTGAGGTTCGCCTGAAGCGTCAGGCGAAGGTCCTTGCCCTTCAGCAGCGTGGATGGATCAAGCGGATGATCGGACATGTAGTCTCCCTCACTGTGCATCGGGTTCGGATGGTACACGCCAACGCCGGAAAACGTCAAGGGTCTGTTCGTCACGAGTCGGGATGGCCAACGCCGCCAGCAGGCGATCCGGAGCATGTCCGTCGGGAGGCACATCGAAATCGGCAAGCGCCACGCCGGCTGAACGGTATGCCGCCAGCGCCACATCCGCCGCACCCTTCACGTCCCCATGCAGCAGCATCGCGATGACGCGGCCGAGACAGGCGCATGTCGACGTTCTCTCGGCCTGAACAACGTCACTCTCGTGAAGGACTTGGCGGAACAGCCAATCACTCGCGAGCGGACGAAACAGCGCATGGATCGCCAGTACACCGTCAACGGCCGGTCTAACGCGGGGGAAACCGCGCTGCATTACCTCGGCAGCCTCGCCGTTTGCTTCGCCGCTCCAGTCGAAGACGCAAAGGCGATCCAGCCACAGACGCAATCGCTCCTCGTCCACGTCGGCGGACAGCCAGGAATGTACATCGTCGAGGTCCACTCGAATGGCTGCGCCGAACGGTGGGTGCGGCGCGTCCTTCTGCAAGGCTTCCAGGGTGCGCCGTTCCGCCATCGCGCACAGATTTTCGGTCAGCTCGGTATCGTTCCAGACACGGCGAGCCGGTGGAGATTCGGGGAACTCCCAGCGTGTCCCGACCGTCCCTTTCTGCACTCCGATACGGTATGCGATGACCGGTGGGCAAGGCAGAGTTCCAGACAGCGAGGACATGGCCAGCGCCAAGCGGGTTTCCCGATCTGGTGGATCTTCCTGAAACAACCTTGTCGCCCACTCACCCGGCAACAACCGAAATCGTACATTGTGGCTGCGAAACGTCCGATTCAGATCGACCTTGACAAGCGCGGCAAACACTTCGTCCACCAACGCCCATGCTTGTTCAGCGTTGCTCGCCCCCGGCACCGTGGCCGCGAAATCGACAAGCGCCTGTTCAAGCGGGCCACGCAAACCGGAAAATCTCCATCGCTTGCCAACCTTCCGGTCCGCCGGCAGCGTTTCGTGAAACTCGACAATGGTTCGAATCGCCCGTGTGGTCGCACTGTCCGGATTCGTCTTCGGTACTGGAACGACGGTTGCCAACCGGGACTCGAACGTATGCGTACTGGTCGTATGCAGAAGAAGAAATCGTCGAAATTCCGATATACCGGCATCGACACCACGGCTCGTCACCCCAACGGCAAACGCCGCGGAGGAGGTCGCTCCCCTTCCGCCGAGCTCCGCTCTTCCGCGCAGGAACAAGGATCGGAGCTCAGGCTCCGTCATTGGTTGATCCCATATCGGAGCCCAGACTTCAGCGTCTATGCCGCCTGCTTCATCCGCACCCTGCGGCGCCATTGCCGCGGTGATGAACGGAAAGGCGCCCTTGGGTTGACGACGACTGCCCAACTGCCGGGAAACGCCGCCTGTAAAACAGGGCAGGCCCTCACACGCCAGCGCCATTGCCCAAGGTGTGATCTCTCCTTCGCGGTATGGCTGTTTTGTACCACGTGGTGCGCTTGGATTACCGTGGTTGTAAATCTTGTTGGCTGCACCAAACCAGGATCCAGCCTGAAAAGAGCCCAGATAAATGCATGTTTCGCCGGAAAGAAATGCTTTGAGATCGCTGTCCAGTACGCTACGGGTCTGACCACGTGGCGGTTTCTCGACGACTCGAATGGCAGACTTCCAGCCCTTTGCGAAATCTCGCTTTCCGGTTTTTCCTCCGGCACCGAGCAGCGGGTTCGTCCTTACTCTACCGTCAAGGGCCAGATGCGCTCCGAACGTGCGTAGTGAACGTTCCTCCGCTTCCAAACCACGCCAACGTGCCGTTTGCATCGACGTCTTCTTGGCTACATCCTCTTTCTTGGCCTCATCCCACGGCTTATCGTACTCAGTCCAGCCATTCCCTCCGCCGATCTCGCTGACGAACTCGACGACCTGCTCCAGCTTGGCAGGACCTCCAACAAGGCAGAAGCGGGCGTTCCGCCAAGCCGCTCGGACACTTGGCCACTTGCGCGCCGCAAGGGAGAACAACCCAAGCGACGCGAGATAAGTGCCCATGGAATCCGCGTTCAGTCCGTTGAGCGATACGACGGGTAAACCGCTCATTACTCTACCCCCTTCCAGTTGGTGGGGGTCTTGCTGGCCCGTTCGTCGGCGCAGCGCACCAGCGTTTCGAGACAGGCCAGCGCGAAGGGCCCAAGATTGCGCGGCTCATCATCCGGTACGGCACCGTTGACGCCCGGCACTACATCGGGCTCCCATGCGCCGAGCAGGTCGGAAACCAGCCCAGTCCAACCGGGCGCTTCGAAGATGAACTCCAATCCATCGTCGGAGAAACAGCCTGAAGCCCCATCAACCGCACACGCGAAGTCCAGCGGCATGTCGCTCCAGGGCAGCAATGGTGTGGTCTTCGGTATCCCGCACACGTCCTCGCCAGCATCGGTCCGGGAGGTGAGAACCGTCCGCACCTTGCCGTGATGCGCGGCGCAGAGGTAAATCGACAGCGCGGGAAAGTCGCCGCTCTTGCCTCGATAGTAGCTGTGCCACAGCGCCAGCGCCGTCGCCGCCTCGTGGCGAAGGCCGGGACGGAAAGGCACGTTCCACGCGCGCGCCATGCCGCATGCGGCACGGATACGTTCAAGGATCGCACGAGACACCTTCGAGTCCGTATGCCACGTGAACCTGATTTGGCCGTCCGACGTTTCTCGCTCCCACGGGTCGGCTTGGCTGTGCCGCACGCCGCTCGCCTGAAGAATGGCTTCGGCTTCCCGCGCTGCTCCGGACCCATCTGCGTAAACCGAGAACCGATACGGGGCCTTGGCCCATACGCAGCCCTCTTGCGGCGACGGCATCGGCAACTCGCTCTGCCACTGAGTCAGCGCCTTGCCGATGTCGTGTTCCGACGACGCGCGGATGACTGCCGGACCGATGTCGTCATTCAGATTCATCGCCCGGACGATGCGCTCCGCTTCCCGTCCGGTGTCTTTCAGATGATCCGTCAGCGTGACCCAGACTCCGCTCTCGCTGTACCGGTCGTCCTCGAATCTCTCGTGCGGTTCTCCCGGCGGCGGGGCATCGTCCAACTGATCGGCTTTGCTCCCTGTCCAACCCAATTCCTGCGAATATCCCCCGTCATCGCGCCGCAGCATCACCAACATGCCGGGACGGATATCCCGAGCGCGAACTGACTCCCACGCCTCGCTCTTGTCGTCCCAGATCCAGGCCCTCCTGTTCTCCAGGAACTCCCGCAATCTGCCGGCGGCCACGGCGCACCCTTCTTCCCGATCAAAAGGCGGGCCGATCAACGCCTCCGAACGTCGCAGCCCGGTATCGGAGCGCCACTCGCGCCAGAAGACCGTCACGTCGGCATTCTCATCCGGGCTTCGGACGAATGGACTTACGTCGGTGAAACCTCCGAAGACGTCCGGCTCCGTAGAAAAGAGCCCGTGCACGTCGATGGCTCTCGGGCACGATTCGGGGGCGGGGGTCAGCGCCTTTTCGACCAACTCCCTGGTTTCGTCTCGTGCACTCAGCTTTGCCAGGGCTTCCTTCGCGGGCAGGGTGTCGTCGGACTCGTGTACCTCGACCAGCGCGGTGATGAGTTTGCGTCCAAGCTCCACCTTTTCCGCTTCGTAGGGTCCGATGAACCGAGCATTTTGCTTCGGCTTCTCCGGACCTTCCCAGAACCGGGCACATGCGTCACCGTTCAGGCGCCCATCCCGGTTCAGGCGTCCGAGGCGCTGAACCATCGACGGCCAGGGGGCGATTTCCGACCACAACCGTCGCGCCGATACGTCTACGCCCGCCTCGATCACCTGCGTTGACACACAGATGAGTCCTGGGACCGGGGCGGTCCCGTCCGTCACTGTGCGTTTGCGGGCTGCTTCGAAAGCCAGAAGCCTGCCTTGATTCTCTTCGCGATCCCGTGCGCGGAAACGCGAGGTCAGAAGAACGACGCCAGAGGCTCCGGTGTACGTCCTTCTGATGGCCTTGTATACCTCTTGTGCGACGAGGACGGTGTTGCAGACCGCAAGGCTCAGGCTCGCCTCATGATGTTCACCGGTCACGGCCTCGGCCAGCGCCTGTACGAATGCCGACAGCTTGTTGCCTTCCAGCTCCTTCTTGCGCGTCTTTCGCGTCGAGGCAGGAGGCTTCCACAGACTGCACGGGCGAAGTGCCCGGAGAATCTCGTGCTTCCGATCGTGCTCGTTCAGGTCTATCCGCATCGGCTCGGGCAGCTTCGCGTTCTCGCGATCAATCGTTTCAAGGAACTTCGGACGGATCGTCGCGCTCATCCACCACGTCGAGCAGGGTTTCAGGCTCTTGAAGCGATCATTCCTCATCCAGTCCAGTTGCGCCGACGTCCAGAGCCCCGGCCCCATCAACTGCACTTCGTCCATGATCCACAGGCAGTCGTTGTTGAGTAGCCCGAAATGCATCGGCCAGCGATACCGGCTCATCCCGTACCCGCGGTTCAGGGCTCGGGAGAGAAGCATGTCCTGGGTGCCTACCAGTACGGCGTTCCGTTCGATCTGGGTGTCCCAACCACCTGTGTCTTCTCCTCCCATGAGCACATGCAGGCCGACTTCTTTCGAAAGCCCTAACCGCTGCAACCAATGTCTGGCGCTCTGGTGGGTCTGTTCGACGAGCGTTCGCATCGGAAGGCAGTAGACGAGTCGGCGCGGCCAATCATCTCGACGCTTCTCTACGCGGTTCCAAAGCCAAGACAATACGGCAGCACTGGTTTTGCCCAACCCGGTGGGAACGTCGACCAGCAGCGATCGGCACGTCGTACCATCGATCATGCAGGTGTCGTCCCTGTTCCCCGGTCGCTGGCCGCAGGCGAGCTGCACTTGGTACCCGTGTGGTTGAAATCCGGTTGCTTTTGCGAAGAACCGGTCGAACCTGTCAGCCTTGAAATACGTCAACTTGATGACTTCCCGCGACTCCCGTGTCCCAATGCAGAACGCGGTTCACTCCCACCGTTCTCGTTCCCTGCCCCCGGCTTGACCCACCCCACCGTCGGTGCGCGACGCCCGGATTCGGTATCACTGTAGCACATGTGACGCGACTGTCAAAGGTCGAACGACCGTTCGGGTTCACGCCGGGGGGCAGGCATGCTCGTCAGGGGAATTGTCGCGCTTCGCCGGGGGCGGTCACGCCACGCGCGGACCGCCGACCAGCGCGCCTACTCCGCCCGCAACGTCCCCAGCGGCTTGCGGCGCAGCACGTCCACGCTGGAGGCGACGCCGACCACCAGCACGACGACCGCGGTCGCCGCCACGCCGGCGACGTTGATGAAGGGAGCCGGCGTCCAGGGCACGTCGAGCACCTGCCGGGTGAGCACCCAGGTCAGGGCCAGCGCGCCCGCCGAGCCGACGACGCCGGCCAGCGTGCCCAGCACGCCGTACTCGAAGCAGTACATAAGGGCGATCAGGCGGGTGTTCGCGCCGAGGGTCTTGAACACGGCCGCGTCGTAGAGGCGCTGGAACTTGGTCATCGCGACCGATCCGACCAGGATCAGGCCGCCGGCGAGGAGGGCGATCAATCCGACCACGGTGACGGCCAGGGTGACGTAGTCGAGCACGCGGCGGAACGTGCGGATGATCTCCAGGCCGTCGATCACCGAAACGTTCGGGTAGCGGTCCACCAGGGCGCGCTGCAGCGCGCCGCGGGCGGCGGGCCCGGCCGGTCCCCGCAGGAAGCTGATGTAGCTGTGCGGCGCGCCGTCGAACGCGCCGGGGCGGAACAGGAACATGAAGCCGCCGCTGCGCGAATCGTCCCAATCGACGGCGCGGACGCTCGTCACGCGCGCCTCGACGATGCGGCCGAGGACGTCGAAGCGCACGGTGTCGCCGAGCCGCATGCCCCGCTCGACGAGACCGTCCTCGATCGAGACCTCGGGTCCGCCGGCCGGCGCGGAGGCGTCCCAGAACTCCCCGGCGACGATCCGTTCGTTCTCTTCGAGCCGCTCCCGGTAGGTGACGGTGTACTCGCGCCCGAACCCCGCGCGGCGCACCGCCTGCCGGCCCTCGATCGACGTGGCGGGGCCCGACACCGCCGTCACCCGGGCGCGCAGCACCGGTATCAGGGCCGGCGCGGAGGCGCCCCCCGGTCCGCCGAGACCGGCCTCCCGGAGGATGCGCCGCACCCCGTCGGCCTGATCCTGCTGCACGTCGATCAGGAACATGTCGGGCATGTCGTCGCGCAGCTCGAGCGAGAACGACGCCAGCAGGTTCGCCTGCACCGCGTGCACGCCGATGATGAAGAAGCTGCCCAGCCCCACCGCGAGCAGGACCACCCGCGTCTGGTTGCCGGGGCGGCGCAGGTTCAGGGCCGCGTGGCGCAAGGGGAACCAGCTTGCCGCCTCGAGCGGGCGCGTCATCCGGACCAGCGCCCGGCCCAGCAGATGCAGCGCCCCGGCGACGCCGACGAAGCCGCCGGCCACCCAAGCGCCCACCTCCAGGGAGGCGGCCTGCCACGCGGCGACGCCGACGAGTCCCACCCCGACCGCCGCCGCCGCCGCGATCCGGACCGGGTCGCGCAACGGCGCGGCGGGCGCCTCCCCCTGCCGCAGCAGCAGGAGGGGCTTGGCGTGGCGCGTGTCCAGCAGCGGCGGCAGGGCGAACAGCAGCGACACGAGCAGCCCGACGGCCAGCCCCTGCAGCGCCGCCGAAAACGTCGGATCGGTCGAGACCACCTGGAAACCGGTGGTCGCCGCCGCCTGCGCGGCCAGCGAATCGGGCACCGCCGCCAGCACCCCCCAGGCGACGCCGACCCCGAGCAGCGCCCCGCCCAGCCCCAGCAGGGCCACCTGCACGACGTAGACGGCCAGCACGTCCGCGGCCGTGGCGCCCAGGCACTTCAGGATGGCGGCGCTGCGGAGCCGCTGCCGCACGAAGACCCGCGTCACGCTCCAGACGCCGACCCCGCCCAGCACCACGATCACGAAGCCGACGAGGCTCAGGTAGTTCTCCGCCCGCGAGAAGTTGCGCTCGATCCGGTCCTCGGTCCGCCGGTACGACCCGACGCGGACGAACGCCTCCCGCAGGTCTTCCCGCAGCAGGTCCACCAGCGGTTCGATCGACGCTTCCGGCACCCGCAGCAGGAGCTGGCGTTCCGCGCGGCTCGCGACGCCGAGCAGGCCGGTCTCCAGCAGCGCGCCGCGCGCCACCAGCACGCGGGGACCGAGGCTGAAGCCGCCGAGCTGGCGTCCCGGCTCGGTCACGATCGCGTCCCGGATCGTGAACGCAGCGTCGCCGATCAGGATCCGGTCGCCGACCGCCACGCCGAGCTGCGGCAGCAGCTCGCGCCCCACCAGCGCGCCCCGGTCCCGGAGCAGGGCGAACGAGTACGCGGCGCCGCTCGCCAGCGTGAACCGGCCGTAGAACGGGAAGGCCGGCTCCACTCCGCGCACCTCGACCACCTTCGTGCCGATCCCCGCGCCGGCCGGCAGCCGCGCCATCGTCACCGTGTCGACCGTCTCGGTCAGCTCCGCCCCGGCCACCCCGGCCGCGCGCGCCGCGATCCGGCCGCGCACTTCGCCGGACCACGGCTGGTCGGTCCGCACGTAGACGTCCCCCGCCGTCAGGCCGCGGGCCTCGGCCGCCAGCGCGGTGCGGACGTTCTGCACCAGGGAGCGCAGCGCGACGATGCCGCCGACGCCGATCGCGACGCAGCAGAAGAAGAAGATCAGCCGGCGCCAGGACACCCGCAGCTCCCGGTACGCCATGCGCAGGACGAAACTCATGGGTCCGAAGATCCGCTCAGCCGGCGGCCGCCCCGGCCGGCTCCAGCGCGGCCGGCGGGGCCGCCGCGCGCTCCGTGCGCCCGTCGCGCATCGCCAGCGTGACGTCGGTGCAGCCGGCGAGCTCCGCGTCGTGGGTCACGAGCAGCACCGTGGTTCCGCGCTTGCGGTTGACGTCCACGAGCAGGTCGATGACGTGGCGGCCGTTCGCGCCGTCGAGGTTGCCGGTCGGCTCGTCGGCCAGCAGGATCGGCGGATCGTTGGCCAGCGCCCGCGCGATGGCGACCCGCTGCTGCTCCCCGCCGGAAAGTTGCGACGGGTAGTGGTGCCCGCGGTCGGTCAACCCCACGTCGGCGAGCAGCCGCCGCGCCCGCGCGGACGGATTCGCGGCGCCGGCGATCTCGAGCGGCACCATCACGTTCTCGAGGGCGCTGAGCGAGGGAATCAGGTGGAAGAACTGGAACACGAAGCCGATGCGGGCCCCGCGCAGCCGCGCGAGCCGATCCTCGTCGAGGGCGGTGATCTCGGCGCCGCCGATCCGGATCTCGCCGGTCGACGGGGTGTCGAGGCCGGCGATCAGCCCGAGCAGCGTCGACTTGCCGCTGCCCGACGGGCCGACGATCGACAGCGACTGCCCGGCCGGCACGGACAGGTCGAGCGGATGCAGGATGGTCAGCGCGCGGTCGCCGCTGCGCACCGTCTTCGAGACCCCGCGCAGTTCGATCATCGGACTCAAGGCGTGCCCTCCCGTTCCGCCGCGAGCGCCCGCAGCAGCGGCTCCAGCGCCGGCCAGAGATGCTCGGCGATGCGGGCCGCGCCCGCCTCGTTCGGGTGGATCCCGTCGGCCTGGTTCAGCGCCGGCACGCCCGCCACCCCTTCGAGCAGGAACGGCACCAGGGGCACGCCGCGGCTCTCCGCCAGATCGCGGAACACGGTACGGAAGCCGGACGTGTACGCGGCGCCGAAGTTCGGCGGCGCCTCCATGCCGGCCAGCACGACCTGGATGCCCCGCTCCTGCGCGCGGTCGATGATCCGCGCCAGATTGTCCTCCATCTGCCCGACCGGCAGTCCCCGTAGCGCGTCGTTGCCCCCCAGTGCCACCAGCAGCAGCCGCACGTCTCCTGCGAGCGCCCAGTCGAGGCGGCGGAGGCCGCCCGCCGTCGTGTCGCCGGAGACGCCCATCGGCGCGATCTCGATCCGCCAGCCCGCGGCGTCCACGCGGGCCTGCAGGCGCGCCGGATAGGCGTCTTCCGGCGCCAGGCCGAGGCCGGCGGTGAGCGAATCGCCCAGGATGACGACACGGGGGCGCGCGCCGGCCGGCGCATCGCGCCCCGCCGCGGGCGTCACCGGCGCGGCTCCCGGCGCGGAAACCATCGTCCCGCCCACGTCCGCCGGCCCGCACGCGGCGAGCGCCGCCGCCAGGCAGCCGGCCGCCGACGCAACGATCCGCGCCGCGCGCGCGCGCTCGAACGCCGCCCGGACACGGGCCGCCAGGCAGCCGGCCGCCGGCGCACCGATCCGCGGCCGCCGACCGCCGCGACGCCGCGGCCCGCCGCGCCCTGCTCCCTGCCCCACGTCGCCTCCCATCCCTCTGATTCTAGCGCCCCGCCCCCGGAGGCGCGCCGGGCGCTCCCGGACGCAGGGCGCGGATCGGGCCAACAACCGCCAGCGAGCGAAACGCGCCGGGACGCCGGGCCCGACGACGCGCATCCGTCACCGGTCACGCCGCCGCCGGCCGGCCGCGATCCAGCCGTACGCGGCGACGTTGACGGCGCACGCCAGTCCGGCCAGCGCGATCTGCGCTTCCCGCGTCAGCCCGGCCGGGTACAACACGGGCAGCAGATACCGGGCGATGAAGTCCCCCTCGTAGCCGTGCTGCCCCGCCTGCGAACGCAACCAGTTCTCGAGCGGCGTCAACGGACAGACGGCGCCGCGCAGCTCGATGCCGACGCCCCAGACGACCGCCGGCAGGTGCGCCCACGCCAGCCGGGGCCAGCGCCGGACCGCGACGCCGCCGAGCGCCACGAACCCGACGAACGCCGCGTGGACGGCGACGAGGAGATCCGCCGCGACGCCGTATGCCATGCCCTCCAGTATGACGCCGCACGCCGATCGATGAGCAGGCGAGGCAGACGCGGCGCCCGGTAGATGCGCCCGGCGATTTCGGGTACGATGCGGCTGCCCGATGACCAGTGCAGCAGCGCGCGCCGGCGGCGCCGTCGTCTGGGCGGCCGTCGCGGCCGGGGCGGCGGGCGCCGGCGCCCAACCCGCCACGACGACGACGCGCATCGATGCAGTGCTGCCAGCGCCAGCGTCCGCCGACGGGAACGGCCCCGGCGCCATGACGACGACGCGCGGCCTGACCGCCATCGCCGGGATCGAAGTCGGCCACCACACGCTCGACGCGCGGCCGACCGGCTGCACCGTCGTCCTGACGGAGGGGGGGGCGACCGCGGCGGTCGACGTGCGGGGCGCTTCGCCGGGGACCCGCGAGACGGCGCTCCTCGATCCGCGCAACTCCATCCGGCAGGTGCACGCGGTCGTGCTGTCCGGCGGCAGCGCATTCGGCCTCGCCGCCGCCGACGGGGTGATGCGCTACCTGGACGAACGGGGCGTCGGGTACCGCACGCGGACGGCGCGCGTGCCGATCGTGCCCGCCGCCATCCTCTACGACCTCGGCGTCGGCGATCCGGCGGTGCGTCCGGCCGCCGACTGCGGATACCGGGCGGCGCGCGCGGCCCGCGGCGGCGCCGTCGCGGAAGGCAGCGTCGGCGCGGGCGCCGGCGCGACGGTCGGCAAGCTGGCCGGACCCGGCCGCGCCATGAAGGGCGGCGTCGGGAGCGCGCTGATCGAGCTGCCGGACGGCCTGCAGGTCGCCGCGCTGATGGCGGTCAACGCGGTGGGCGACGTCCACGATCCGGCGACGGGGATCCTCGTCGCGGGCGTGCGGAGCGCCGACGGCCGGCGCCTGGCCGGCTCGTCCGCCCTGCTCCGCGCGCCGGCGCCGGACGCCCGGCGCGGAGAGAACACCACCATCGGCGTCGTCGCCACCAACGCCGCGCTCGACAAGGCGCAGCTCGGCGTCGTCGCCAGGATGGCGCACGACGGCCTCGCCCGCGCCGTCCGTCCGGCGCACACCCCGGTGGACGGCGACACCATCTTCGCCCTGTCGACCGGCGCCTTGGCCGCGCCCGCCGATCTGCTGCGGATCGGCGCCCTGGCCGCCGACGCGACGGCCGAGGCGATCGTCCGCGGCGTGCGCGCCGCCACCGGGCTGCCGGGCTATCCGGCCGTGCGCGATCTCGAGGAGCACACACGATGAACGCTGTCGTTCTTGCCGCGATCGGCCTGCTCGCGGTCTTCTCCGGCTACCGGTTCTACTCGAAGTTCATCGCCGAGAAGATCTACCGGCTCGACCCCGACTTCAAGACCCCGGCCCACGCCATGCGGGACGACGTCGACTACGTGCCGACCAACCGCGTGGTCCTGTGGGGGCACCACTTCACGGCGGTGGCCGGCGCCGCGCCGATCATCGGCCCCAGCATCGCGGTGGTCTGGGGCTGGCTGCCGGCGTTCCTGTGGGTGGTGATCGGCACGATGTTCTTCGCCGGCGTGCACGACTTCGGCGCCATCTGGGCCAGCGTCCGCAACAAGGCGCTGTCGGTCGGGTCGCTGACCGGCGAGGTGGTCAGCCACCGGGCCCGCAACCTGTTCATGATCGTCGTCTTCTTCCTCCTGCTGATGGTGAACGCGGTCTTCGCGGTCGCCATCGCCGGCGAGTTCATCAACACGCCCGCCTCGGTCATCCCGGCCTGGAGCGCCATCGTCGTGGCGGTCGCCATCGGGGTGCTGCTCTACAAGGTGGGGGTCGGCATCACGTGGCCCACCGTCGTCGGCACGGTCGTGCTGTACGCGGTCATCGCGCTCGGCGAGGCCGTCCCGGTCGCCCTGCCCGGGACGTTCCTCGGCCTCGCGCCGGCCGCGCAGTGGATCCTGGTCCTGTTCGCCTACGCCGCCGTCGCCTCGATGCTGCCGGTGTGGCTGCTGCTCCAGCCGCGCGACTACATCAACGGCATCCAGCTCTTCGTCGGCCTCGGCATCCTGTACGGCGCCGTGCTCGTCGCCGGCCCCACCGTCGTCGCGCCGGCGATCAACCCGGACCTGCCGCCCGCGACGCCGCCCATCATGCCGCTGCTGTTCGTCACCATCGCGTGCGGGGCCATCTCCGGCTTCCACGGCCTGGTCAGCTCCGGTACCACCTCCAAGCAGCTCGACACCGAGACCGACGCCCGCTTCGTCGGCTACCTCGGATCGCTCGGCGAGGGCGCCCTGGCCATCGTCGCCATCATCGCGGTCACCGCCGGCTTCACGATGACCGAGTGGCGGGCGGCGTACGTCGACACGACGTTCGGGGCGGTGGGCGGCATCAGCGCCTTCGTGCAGGGGGGGGCGACGATCGCGTCCGCCGGCCTCGGGCTGCGGGAAGAGTTCGCACGGACCCTGCTGGCCGTCATGGCGGTCCTCTTCGCCGGCACGACGATGGACGCCGGCGTCCGGCTGCAGCGCTACATCGTCCAGGAGTGGGGCGCCATCTACCGGATCCCGGCGCTCACCAACGGCTACGTGGCGACCGGCATCGCGGTGGGCGCCTGCCTCGTCCTCGCATTCGGCGCCGGCGGGGCCGACGGCAGCGGCGGGATGATCATCTGGCCGCTGTTCGGCACCACCAACCAGTTGCTGGCCGGCCTGACGCTGCTGGTCATCAGCGTCATGCTGGTCAAGCTCGGCCGCCCGTCGATCTACACGCTGGCGCCCATGGTCTTCGTCACCACGATGGCGCTGCTGAGCGCGCTCTACCAGTTGCGCAACCTCTACGCGGACGGCAACTACCTGCTGGTCGCCATCGACGTGGTGATCATCGTCACCGCCATCTTCGTGATGCTCGAAGCGGCGTCCGCCCTGCTGCGCGAACGGCGCGCGGCCACCGCCGCGGCGGGGGGAGCCCCGTGAACCTCACGCTCAACGGCGCAACGAGGAGGGCGCCCACGGGATTCTCGTGGACGACGCTGTTCTTCGGACCGTTCCCCGCCCTGCTGCGGGGCGACCTGAAGTGGGCGGCGATCCAGCTCGTCGCGAACTTCCTCGCGGCGGCGGCCACCGCGCCCCTTTTCGGCATCGGGTCGGCCGTGACGTGGCTCGTGTTCGCCGCGATCTACAACGCGCGGCACGTCCAGGATCTGCAGGCTGCCGGCTGGCGGCGGACGGATAGCTGAAACCGCGGATCCCGCCCCGGGCGCCACTCCGCGCCCGGCCGGCGGCGATTCGCGAATCGAACCGGAACACCGACGATGGCCGGATCGTGGAGCCAGCGGATCGGCGCGCGCCTCGCGCGGGCCCGCACGCTGCTCGGCGAGTTCTACACGGCGCCCTACCGGGGCGCCGTGGCCCGCGCGCGCCGGGACGAGGACGACCTGTTCATGCTGTTCGTCTTCGCGGAGCTGCTGGGGGTGCCGAATCCGGCCGCGTACTACACGCTGGAACTCCAGCCGCTGCTCCTCGAGCGCTTCCACGCGTGGCACACCCGGATGGGTCTGGAGCACTCGCCCCTTGACCACTTCCGCTGCTGCTGACCGCCCCGCCGGCACCGGACGGGGCGGGTTCGGCGCCGCGAAGCACTTGACCACGACCACCGCTGCTGCCCGCCCCGCCGCCGGCGCCGGGCGGGGCGGGTTCGACGCCGCGAAGCACCTGACCACTTCCGCTGCCGCTGACCGCCTACCCGCCCGCTCGAGCGGCGGCCGCGGCCCCGCATGACCACTTCCGCCGCCGCTGACGGCCTCCTCGCGCGCCGCATCGTGTTCGTCGGCGGCAAGGGGGGCGTCGGCAAGACCACGACCGCCGCCGCCCTCGCCCTGGCCGCGGCGGAGCGGAACCGCTCCTGCCTGGTCGTCTCCACCGACCCGGCGCATTCGCTCGGAGACGTCTTCGGACGGTCCATCGGGGACGCGGAGACGGCTCTGGCTCCCAATCTGACCGGCCTCGAGATCGATCCGGACCGGGCCGCGGCGGCGCACGTCGCCGGCGTCAAGGAGCGCATGAAGACGCTGGTCCACCCGCGGCTGTACGACGAGATCGACCGGCAACTGGATCTCGCCGCGCACGCGCCCGGCGCCTCGGAGGCGGCGCTGCTCGAACGGGTCGCCGAACTGCTGCCGGCGGCCGGATCGCGCTTCGAGCTGGTCGTCTTCGACACCGCCCCGAGCGGCCACACGGTGCGCCTGCTGTCGCTGCCGGAGGTGATGAGCGCCTGGATGGACGGCCTGCTCCGCCACCGCGAGCGCTCCGCGCGGTTCGGGGCGCTGCTCGGACGCCTCGGCGGCGGCGCGCGGCAGGGCGACGAGCTGTCGCTGATCGACGGGCGCGCGGACCATCCGCGCGACAGCCCGGAAGCCCGCATCAACGAGGTGCTGCAGGCCCGCCGCCGCAAGTTCGCCATCGCCCGCGAGCGCCTGCTGGACACCGCCGGCACCGCGTTCCTGCTGGTGGTCAACCCCGACCGCCTGTCGATCCTGGAGAGCCGGCGGGTGGTCGACACGCTGGCGCGGTTCGACCTGCCGGTCTCGGCGCTCGTCGTCAACCGCGTCCTGCCGGACGGCGCGGACGCCGCCGGCGCGTTCCTCGACGCCCGCCGGGCGCAGGAGCGGACGTATCTGCGGGAGATCGAGACGGTCTTCGCCGCGCTGCCGCGCATCGTGGTCCCGCTCCGCCCGGACGACGCGCACGGCCTCGACGCCCTGCGCGCCATCGGCGCCCGGCTGGCCGCCCCATGACCGTTTCGCCGCTCGCCGCCGCCCTGATCTGCCTCGCCGCCTACGCGGCCGCCTACCGCTTCTACGCCCGCTTCCTCGGCGAGCGGGTGTTCGCCGTCGATCCGGCGCGGCCGACGCCGGCTGTCCGCCTGCGCGACGACGTCGACTACGTGCCGGCCAACCGCTACGTGCTGTTCGGCCACCAGTATGCGTCGATCACCGGCCTGTCGCCGATGCTCGGCCCCGCCATCGCGGTCATCTGGGGCTGGCTGCCGGCGATGGCGTGGGTGGTGCTCGGCGCGATCTTCGTCGGCGCGGTGCACGACTTCGGGGCGCTGGTGGTCTCGGTCCGCGCGCGCGGGACGTCGCTCGGGAAGGTGACCGAGAACCTCGTCGGTCCGCGCGGCAAGACGCTCTTCCATCTCGTCATCTTCTTCCTGATCGCACTGGCGATGGGGGTCTTCGTCCACGTCATCGCGGTGCTCTTCTCGCCCGGCTTCTACCCGCAGGCGGTGCTGCCGAGCGGGGCCCTGGTCTTCGTCGCCGCCGTCCTGGGCGTGGCCGTCCACCGCGGCGGCTGGAGCCTCCGCGGCCTGACCGCGGCCGGCCTGGCCGCCGCGCTGGGACTGGCCCTGCTCGGCATCCGCCAGCCGGTGGTCGGGCCGTCGCTGGCGCAGTGGAAGTGGCTGCTGCTCGCCTACGCCTTCGGAGCCAGCGTCCTGCCGGTGTGGCTGCTGCTCCAGCCGCGGGACTACCTCAACAGCCTGCTGCTCTACGTCGGCGTCGGCGCGATGTACGTCGGGTTCGCCGCGACCAACCCGTCGTTCGCCGCGCCGGCGGTCGACCTCGCCCCGGCCGGCGCGCCGCCGATCGTCCCGTTCGTCTTCGTCGTCGTCGCCTGCGGGGCGGCCAGCGGGTTCCACGCGCTGATGTCGTCCGGCTCCACCGCCAAGCAGCTCGCCACCGAGGGCGACGCCCGCTTCGTCGGCTACGGCGCGATGATCGGCGAATCGCTGCTGGGACTGATGGCGGTGCTCGCCTGCACGGCCGGGTTCGTATCCCGCGAGGAGTGGCTGGAGCGCTACGTGAGCTGGCAGGCGGCCGACGGCCTGGGCAATAACATCGCCGCCTTCATCCGCGGCACGACGCGCTTCCTGCAGACGCTCGGCGTGCCCGAGGACGTCGGCGGCGCCTTCGTCGCCGTCATCGTGGTCTCGTTCGCCCTCACGTCGCTCGACTCGGCCACCCGCCTGCTGCGCTACAACGTCTCCGAAATGGGCGACACGCTCGGGGTCGGCGCGCTCTCCAACCGCTACGCCGCGTCGGGCATCGCGGTGGCCGCCATCTGGGCCTTCGCCTTCATCCAGGTGGACGGCGAGTTCGCCGGGCTGATCCTGTGGCAGCTCTTCGGCACCACCAACCAGCTTCTCGCCGGCCTCGCGCTGCTCGCCGTCACCCTCTACCTGCTGCGGCGCGGCAGGCCGCTCGTCTGCACCGCGGTCCCGATGGTCTTCATGCTGCTGTCCGCCCTGACCGTGATGAGCGTCAACCTGATCGACTTCTGGACGGCCGGCCAGTGGCTGCTGCTGGCCACCGGCGCGACGATCTTCACGCTGGCGGCATGGCTGGTGGCGGAAGCGGCGCTGGCCGTCGTCCGTTTCCGGCGCAACCCGGCGCTGGACGGGCTGGAGGTGGTGTTCCCGAAGAAGTAGGGAGGAATCTCCTCAAATGCGTGTGGGCAGGGGCGGCGCCAGTTCGATGCCTCCGCAGCACAGGAACAGCATCGAGATGAGCGCATCCGGGGGAGTGGAAACCATACGCGCGCCGCGCGATCACCCGCAGCTTGTTGTTGATGCCCTCCACCGGCCCGTTCGTCATCCGGGTGTCCAGATACGCCAGGATGATGCCTTCCGCGTGTTTCCGAATCGTGCGCCCCAGCTTCACGAACGGCTCCAGACGGGACCGCGCCGCCCACTCCAGCCACTCGTCGAGCAGCTCCGGCGCTTCCTCGGGGGGCGCCTGTTCCAGGATCGTCGCCAGGTACTCCTTCAGTTCGTAAGCCCGGTCCAGCGCCCGGTTCGCACGGCGCAGTTTCTCCAGACGCCGGGCCTCCTTGGGCTTCAGCCGCGCCGGGTGCTTCAGCAGGTCGTAGCGCGCCCCCTTCAGCGCCTTCGCATCCTCCAGGTCCGGACGACGCTGCTCCGCGCGGCACACCTCGTCCACCGCATCGGCGGCCAGCCGTTCGACGTGAAACCGGTCGAACACCAGCCGCGCCTGCGGAGCCCACGTCCGCAACGCCTTCTGCCAGCTCGACGCCAGGTCCGCCGTCACCAACTTGATCCGCGCGCACCCGGCCGGTCCCAACTGCTCGAAGAAGGCCCCCAGGGTCTCCGCGCTGCGGCCCGGCCCCGCCCATACCACACGACGCTCGTCATGGTCGACCACGAGGGTCAGGTAGCGGTGGCGTTTCCGGTAGCTGAACTCGTCCACGCCGATCCGCTTCAGCTTCGCGAACCGCCCCCGGTCCAGCCGCCGGGCCACCACCCGTTCCACGATGCTGCCCACCGTCACCCACGAGATCCCCAGCAGGCGGCTCACCGCCGTGCGGTCCGTCACCTGCGCCAGATACGCCGTCAACTCCTCGAACTCCGACGTGAACGCGCTGGTTCCGCTCGCCCACGGCACCCGCTCCACCTTCACCCCGCAACGCCGGCACGACACCCGCCACGGCGCATACCGCAGACACGCCGACAGCCGGCCCCACGACAGATGCCGCCACCTGCGTTCCGGCTGCCGGTCATACCGCGGCGCCCGCTTCCCGCACGCGCCGCACCGGGAACGCCGCCACGACGGCGCCACCGACGCCGTCAACGGACCGGCAGCGGGCATTTCCACCGCCCGGACGTACATCTGCGTGACACCCAACAGCCGCCGTAGTACCGTAGTCAGACGCATGGGGCTCTCCTCCTCGCGGGTCCTGGTTGTTGCACTGGAGTTGCCCCGGTTTCGTGGACACCTATCCTGTTGGGAGGAGGAGGTATTCGCGATGCCGAAATCGAGACCGCCGTATGCGGCGGAGTTCCGCCGGCAGATGGTCGAGCTGGTCCGGTCGGGGCGCACGCCGGAGGCTCTGGCGCGGGAGTTCGAGCCGTCGGCCCAGGCCATCCGGAATTGGGTGGCGCAGGCCGGCCGGGATGCCGGCGAGCGCACCGACGGCCTGCGTACCGGGGAGCGTGAGGAGATGCGCCGGCTGCGTCGGGAGAACCGGCGGCTGCGGGAAGAGCGGGAGATCCTGGCAAAAGCCACGGCCTGGTTCGCGCGGGAGACCGGATCCGGGGGATCTACCGGTTCATGAGCGCGAATCAGGCCCGCTTCCGGATCGCCGCCATGGCCCGGGTGCTCGGTGTCTCCCCGAGCGGGTACTATGCGTGGCGTCGGCGGGGTCCATCCGCCAGGGCGCAGGCTGACGCGGACCTGACGGTCCGCGTCAGCGCGATCCACGCCCACAGCCGCGGGACGTATGGCGCGCCCCGGATTCAGGCGGAACTGTCGGCAGGCGGATCCGCGGTGAGCCGCAAGCGGGTGGCGCGGGTGATGCGCTCGGCGGGCATTGCGGGGGTGAGCCGGCGCCGCGGGCCGCGCACGACGCGGCGGGCGGTCCGGGTCCGGCCGGCCCCGGATCGGGTCGAGCGCCGTTTCGAGGCGGCGGGGCCGAACCGCCTGTGGGTCGCCGACATCACGTACGTCCCGACGCTGGCCGGCTTCCTCTATCTGGCCGTCGTCCTCGACGTGTTCAGCCGGCGGGTCGTGGGTTGGGCGATGGCAGCGCACCTGCGCACGGCGCTGGTGACCGAAGCGCTGGAGATGGCCGTGAAGCAACGCCGACCGGCGGCGGTGATCCATCACTCCGACCAGGGCTGCCAGTACACGTCGCTGGCCTTCGGCGCCCGCTGTCAGGAATGGGGCGTGACGCCGTCGATGGGTTCGGTCGGCGACTGCTTCGACAACGCGATGGCCGAGAGCTTCTTCGCGACGCTGGAGTGCGAGTTGCTCGACCGCACGAAGTGGGCGACGCACGCCGAGGCGCGGTCGGCGGTGTTCGCGTTCATCGAAGGGTGGTACAACACGCGGCGGCGTCATTCCGCGTTGGGCTACCTGTCGCCGCTGGATTTCGAACGTCTCCGGGAGACGGCGCCCGCGGACGGGGGCCGGTCCGGCGAGGCGCTCGAACCCGCGGGCCGGGTTGCGTCCGGCGCGCCGGCGCCGGCTGGCGTCGTCACCGGCGTTGCTGCCGGAAACACGGGGAGGGCATGATGGCGCACGGGCGCACGGCTCGCCTTCGCCTTCGCGAGGCGGACAACCGCCGTGAAGCGGCGTCGGCGAACCGACCGGGCGCCGGGGGCGCTGTGGACCTGCCCGGCCTGTGGACGCCCGCGGGGCGTCGTGCCGCATCCGCGGATCGGCGCGGCGGGCGCCCACAGGCCGTTGGAAATCTCGCGGGCGATCGCTGCCGCCGGCGCCTGCGCCGAGGCCGCGAGATTCCCACAGGTCCACAGCGCTTTTTTCTCGTTGATGACTCACACGGAAACCCGTCCATCCGGGGACCTGTCATGATGGAACCCAAGCGTTAACCTGTCCACGGAATCGGGGCAACCTCAGCGGACCCTGCCCATGAGACCAGGAAGCCCCTGCGTTTTGCAACCCGCTTCGGCGACGCACGACGACGCACGCGGCGCCGACGCCCCCCCGACACCGGCCGGCCGGCGGAGGTTCACGGCCCGCGCCGGTCCCGACGCCGCCAGCCGGTTCCCGTCCTCGAACCGCCGGCCGGCGCGCCGTCCGCGTCGTCGTGGACGGCCGGGACGCCCCCGTCCAGGCCGGGCCGCAAGGCCCATAACTGCTGTCTGAGCGGAGGGACGGACGGTGTGTCACCCGAAGGGCCGGAGCGGAGCGGAGGACGCGCGCAGCGCGTTGACACGCCGGCCGGCCCTCCGCTACCTCCGACGGCCCTGCCCCGACACCGTGCGACCCGGATCTGCCTCAAGCAGGTGCGCCACGACCCGTCAGTTCCGAGGTCGCCGGCGCTGTCGGCACCCCGCGCCGACCCGACGATCGCGCCGCAACTTGCCCACACTCGTTGCAGGAGAGCCGTAGGGAGGCGGTTCCGGAACCGGCGTCAGCAGTCCTCGTTCCGCAACCGGCCCTGGCGGCGCAGTTCTCTTGCCACGAACGGCGCATGGCGGGTCAGGTAGCCGATCTCGATCCTGCCTTCCCAGTAGTCCTCGGCGTATTCTGCCCTGGCGTCGCAACAGATCTGATCGCTGAGTCTCAGGCGCTCGATGGTGGCTTCGACCGCGGCCAGGTCGTCGGCGGCAAGTCCTGCGCCGGGAACGACCTGGAATCCGACGAGTTCCAGGGCGAACCAGCCGTCCCCGATCTCGAACGGGTCCAACACGCTCGCGACGGCGCCCTTCCGGGCGTTCACCAACGAGCAGGCCAACCGGTAGTTGCGCCACTCGTAGACCTGATCCCAACACCGGGACTTCGCGACCATGTGATCGACGCTGGGCGCGCCGGTGCCGCGAGGAATGTACAGGCACAGGTACGAGCAAGTGCGGCCGTAGCCCGCAAGCAAATCACCGAGTGCCGCACGCCAGTACGGCGGGAACGCGCTGGCGGGAATCTCCTCTCTCGACTCCGCGACTTGCTTGTAACGTCGCCCAGCGGCGCGTACCGGCGTTTCGCCGGCCAGCTCGGCGACGGCCCGCAGTCCGGGCTGCCTCACGTCCGCATCGAAGGCCTGGGGCTCCGCGGCCGGCCTGACGGGAATCACGGACGCCCTCCGCGATCCTCGACGAACGCGTTCCAGCGTACCCAGAACCGGTCGACGTCAGGCAGCACCTTGCCCAACTCCGCGTGAACGGCCATGACGTCGTCGAGCGGGGGATCCGACTGTTGCAACAACTTCCTGGCGCGGAGGACTGCCCGTTCGGCCTCGATGCTGCCCCGCTCGGTCTCCAGGTCGAAGGCTTCGCTGGTGAGCCACGCGCCGGGCGTCCCGCGCGGTGTGTAGGAGCGTCGATGCATGTGCGCCCGCGGCGGGTCGCCGTCGAGATCGAGATCGAGCCAAGCGTCCTGCCGCGGATCGAACCAGGGTTCGGCGGACGCCAGAACCAGCGGCGCATGCGTGGACGCGATCAGTTGCACCTCGGCGCCGTCGAGCAGTTCCTTGCCGACGTCCCGCAACGCCTTGAGCATCGACCGCTGCCACCTGGGGTGCAGATGGCTCTCCACTTCGTCGAAGAGCATGGTGACATGGCGGACGACTTCCGCACCAAGGCGTTCCGCCGCGATCCGGTGCTCGCTCCAGGCCCAGGTCAGGATGTAGGCGAGAGCGGCCACCCGGCGAACCCCGGACGACGCGTGCAGGATCGGCACGGCGCCGGCATAGCTCGTCCGGATGGAAGGAATGTCTCGTGCGTCGTCGAGCGACAGCCGCACGGGCGGGCCCGGCTCGATCCGGTCATCGCCGCCCCCGTTCGAGGACAGGGCGCGCAAGGCCTGCGCCATGGCCTTCGATTGGGCGTCCCCGGCCTTGATCCAGCTCGACCAGTCATGCAACAGCCCGTTGCAGAGTGGAACCTTCCTCCCGTCCACGACGCCCCGGAGACCGTCCCAGACCTCGGTCTCCGTGAACACGTACGGGGGACGGCGCCCCGGGGTGACCAGATGCGTAAACCGTGGCCAGTCGTTACGAACGGTGTCCCACACCGAAAACGAACCGTCGGCGTACGCATATACGACCAGAGCGTCGGTTTTCTGCCACCGGCGGGGCTTCCAGGCTTCGTCCGGTCGCGAATAATCCACCCTGGATTCGGCCGTCTGGTCGGCGTTGCGCACACGAAACGATATCGTTGAGTCCCATTTCGGGTCGTGGGGTCGGGCCGGCAGGCCGGAGGTCATGCGGCGATTGACTTCCGCCGGCCAGGATCCGGTCAGCGCCCACCACGCCGTGTCCAGCAGAAAGCTCTTCCCGAGCCCGTTGTCGCCGGTGACGAGGTTCACCCGCGGCGCGAACTCGACCTGCATTCGCGGCGCGGGGCCGGCATTGTCGAACTCGAGGTACTCCAGCATGTTCGGCGTTGTCTGCCCGCCGGCCCTGCGCGAACGGGCCGCCGACTCGCAGGGCGAAGTCGTCGGGCACAGGACTTCCTCCCGGGACGCTCGCGTCAGCGCGCGCCTCGGCCGGCTGATTCAACCCTCGGATCCATTCTACGCGGTCCGCCGCGCTCCTCGAGTCCCCGGCTCACGGCCGGACGGCGGACGCGGCGATTGCCGGTAGAATCGCTACGCGCGTACAGGCACCAGGGGAGGTCGCCGCCGCGTCACACGCGCACGGGGGCCGCGGTATCGTCGGGCCCAAGGCCAGCGGCAAGAGCACCCGCGTCACACGCGCACGGGGCCGCGGCACTGCCGGATCGACGCCCGCGGCGTCATCCGCCGCATCGCGGACCAGCGCCGGTCTTCCCGGCGCCCGGCGTCGCACACCGGCGCGCGGCGTACCGCTGAGCGTTGACCGCCAACGGCATGAATCCTGAACCGGTCATCGAGGTCGACGCCGTCCGCAAGGCCTACGGCCGGACGGTCGCGGCCGACGACGTCTCGTTCACGGTGCGGCGCGGCGAGATCTTCGGCCTCATCGGGCCGAACGGGGCCGGGAAGACCACGACGCTGGAGTGCGTCGAGGGGCTGCGCGCGCCGGACGCCGGGCGGATCGCGGTGCTCGGACTCGATCCGGTCCGCGACCGGCGGGCGTTGCAGTTGCGGATCGGGGTGCAGCTCCAGGAGGCGCAGCTCCAGAAGCGGATCAAGGTGCGGGAGGCGGTCGCCTTCTGGCGCTCGCTGTACCCGGCGGCGGTGGACGGCGGGCCGCTGCTCCGGCGGCTCGGCCTCCACGACCGGCGCGACGCCTGGTTCATGACGCTGTCGGGCGGGCAGAAGCAGCGCCTGTTCATCGCCCTGGCGCTGATCAACGACCCGGAGGTCGTGTTTCTCGACGAGCTGACGACGGGACTCGATCCGCAGGCGCGGCGCGCGATCTGGGATCTGGTGCTCGGCATCCGCGGCCGCGGCAAGACGGTGTTCCTCACGACCCACCTGATGGAGGAAGCCGAGCGGCTGTGCGACCGGGTGGCGATCATCGATCACGGCCGGATCATCGACGCCGACCGGCCCGCCGCGCTGATCGCCCGGCACTGCCCGCAACGGACCGTGGTGGTCGCGACCGACCACGCCGGCGCCGCGGACCGGTTCCGCGCGCTTCCCGCGGCGACGGCGGTCCGGAGCGCGGGCCGCCGGCACGAGATCGACGGGCGCGGGGACGCCCTGGTCACCGACGTCATCCGCGCCATCTCCGAGCACCGCATGCCGGTGTCCGAGTTCCGCACCCTGCTGCCGACCCTGGAGGACGTCTTCCTGACTCTGACCGGGCGGTCGATCCGCGTCTGAGGCGACGCAACGCGGGCGATGCTGCGACAACTCCTGCAACTCACCTGGCTGGAGATCAAGATCTTCGTCCGCGAGCCGCTGGGCGTCCTCGGCTCCGTCGCCGCGCCGGTGCTGCTCTTCCTCGTCGTGGGACGGATCGCCGCGGGAAGCGCCGCGCAGGAGCCCGCCCCCGGCGACGTCGCGTTCCTGCGGACCGATCTGCCGGTGTTCGCCGCCGTCCTCATCACCCTGAGCGCCGTCCTTTCGCTCGTCACCATCCTCGCGATCTACCGCGAGGGAGGCATCCTGAAGCGGCTGCGGGCCACGCCGGTGCGCCCGCCGACCATCCTGCTCGCGCACGTCCTCGTCAAGCTGATCTTCACGGCCGCGACGCTCGCCCTGCTGGTGGCGGCCGGCCGCCGCTTCCACCCCGTCGGCGTCGATGCGCCGCTGGCCGCGTTCACGGCCGCGCTCCTGCTCAGCACCTGGAGCATCCTGTCCGTCGGGTTCGTCATCGCCAGCGTCGTCCCGACCGCCCGCTTCGCGCAGCCGCTCGGGGCGCTGCTGCTCTACCCGATGATTCCGCTGTCGGGGCTCTTCACGCCGGTCGACACGCTGCCGCCGGCCCTCGCGGCGGTCGCCCGGTTCCTGCCGCTGACCTATGCGGTCTCGCTGCTCCGCGGCATCTGGAGCGGCGCTCCGTGGTCGGCGCACGCCGGCGACGTCGCGGCGCTCGGCCTGGTCTTCCTGCTGGCCACGGCGGTCGCGTCGCGGGTGTTCCGCTGGGAATGACCAACCAGCCAGGGCGTCGAACGCACTGCGCGAAAGGAGCCGGCAATGGGCGCAACACACGTCACCGTCACCATTCGGAACCCCGCCGACCCGGAGCGGGCATGGGAAGCGCTGTTCCTGGTCGATACCGGGGCCACCGACTCGCTCGTCCCCGGACCGCACCTGGAGGCCATCGGGCTGAAGCCCAGGGGCCGGCGGGTGTACGAACTGGCGGACGGCCGCGAGATCACGATGGACGTCACGGTCGCCGAGATCGAATTCATGGGGGAGACCGTCGGGGGCACGGTGCTCTTCGGAGAGCCCGACGCCGAGCCGCTGCTCGGCGTGACGGCCCTCGAGTCGGTGGGGATCGAGGTCGACCCGGTCAATCAGCGGTTGAAGCGGCTTCCCGCGGTGCGGCTCAAACGGCTCCGGCGAAGCGGACGGCTTGCGTGACGCGCGTTTCGTCCGCACCGCCGGTCAGACACGAGCGGCGGTGCCGCGTCCCGCCGGCATGCCGGACTCGCGCCCGTGCGCAAGCCACGTTGGCAGCCGGCCCGTCGACCCGTGCGCCGCAACCGACGACGCGGCAGGATCCGCGACGCAGGGCGGCGATCGCAAGATCCCCCGGTCAGCAGGCCGGCGGGCGGTCAGCGTCCGAGAATCAGCACCCGGCGGTCGTGCCCCTCCCGCTCGCTGTCGCCGACGACCACCAGGACGAGCGCTTCGGAGGCGGAGACGTCGCGCGCCGGGCGGGGCGTCGCGTAGCTGCCGGCCAGGGCCGGACGGGCCGGATCCGAAAGGTCCACCACCTGCACGCCGGCCTCGGTGTCGGCGACGAAGGCGTAGTCGCCGGCGAGCGACACGCGGGTGGCCCGGCCCGGCGTCTCGAACGACGAGAGCCGGCGCGGCGCGGCCGGATCCGACACGTCGTACACCTGCAGGTCTCCCCCGCCGGCGCCGACGATCAGGGTCGGCCGCGAACCGGTCCCCACCGACACATCGATGTCGCGCGGCGCGGCCGGCGCGTGCACCACGCCGACCGGCTCGGGCAGGCCGGGCCGGGACAGGTCGAACACGTAGAGGCCGGAGGGCGAGTCGGTGGCGTAGGCGATGGTCCCCGCGGTGACCACGTCGCGGGCGTAGCCGTCGAGGAAGAACGAGCCGATGCCGGCCGGGGCGGTCTCGTCCGACACGTCCACCAGGACGAAGCCCTCCATGTGGTCGATGATGCCCACCTTGCCGCTCGCGGCGGCGCCGATCTTGGTCTGGCCGAGCGTCTCGTGCCGGCCGAGCAGCGCCGGCGCGTCCGGGTCGGAGACGTCGAGGATGCCGAGGCCGAAGAAGTTGGCGCCGACGTAGGCCCGGTCCGCGGTCAGCCGGAAGCCCCAGATCTCCTGCGGAAAGGTGTGCGAGCCGCGCGCGATCGGGTTCGCCGGGTCGGAGAGGTCGTGGATCGTGAAGGTGTGCCCGCCGGAGACGTAGGCGTGGCCGCCCCGGACGCGCACCAGCTCGACCGGGCCGGGAATCTCGCCGAGCGGCTCGAGCGTCACCTCCTGCGCGGCGGCGCCCGCCGCGAGCAGACCGGCCGCCGCCAGGACCGAACCGCCCGCCGCGGCGCGCAACGGCCGGATCCGCCGGCGGCGCGGCGCGGCGGAGGGCGCCGCCGGCGCGCCGCGCGTCCGGGTGTGCGACGTCGTCACTGCCCGCCTCCCTTCGCGATCCGGTAGAGCTTCGACTGCGTGCGGATGAAGAGGCTGCCGCGCGCGATGGCCGGCGTGGCCAGCGTCATCTCGTGCAGCGGATTCTTGCGCAGGATCTCGAACTCCGGACCTGCCCGCACCACGTAGGTCTCGCCGTCCTCGCTCAGCAGGAACAGCTTGCTGTTGTAGGCCCACGGCGAGGCGGTGAAGCCGTTGCCGATCTCCAGGCGCCGGCGCCCGTAGATCTCCTCCCCGGTGCGCGCGTCGTGGGCGACCAGGAAACCGCGGTCGAGCAGCGTGTAGTAGACGTCGCCGTAGACGATCGCCGTCGTGTTGTAGGTCCCGAGCAGCGGATACGACCAGGCGACGTCCTGCGAGGAGGTGAGCGGGCCGGGGAACCCAGAGGTGATGCCGCGCCGCATCGCGTCCTCGGGGAACAGCGAGATGTCGCCCGCCGCGCCCGGCCGCACCGCGTACACCGGCCGCAGTCCGCCGCCGGGATAGCCGGAGCTGATGTAGACCAGGCCGTGGCTGGCGAACGGCGTCGGAATGGTGAGGCCCGACATGCCGTGGATCTCCCACAGCAGCCCGCCCTCCAGGTCGTAGGACCGCACCCCCTGCGTGCCGGCGGTCACCAGCTCCGTCCGCAGGTCGTGCTCCCAGACGAACGGCGTCGACCAGTTCTGCCCGCGTTCGTCGCGCTCGATCCGCCAGATCTCGGCGCCGGTGTTCTTGTCGTAGGCGGCGACGAACGAGCGGGTGGTGTTGTCGTTGACGACGTACAGCCGGTCGCCGTGCAGGATCGGCGACGCCCCGGTGCCCATTTCGAGCGTCGTGTTGTAGACGTCGAGCGCGCGGGTCCAGATGGTCTCGCCGCTCATGTTGAACGCGGCGAGCTGGCCGACGGCACCGAAGTAGACGTACACGCGGCGGCCGTCGGTGACCGGCGTCTCGGACGCGAAGCTGTTCTTCAGGTGCCGCTTGCCGGGCGGCGGGGCGCGGTACAGCTCGCGCCGCCAGCGGACGCGCCCGCTGTAAAAGTCGATGGCGTAGAGCATCCAGCGATGCTCGTTCAGCGACGCCTCCGACCCGTTCTCCATGCCCGGGTCGTAGAGCCCCTTGATCGGCTCCGGCTCCTCCCCGGCGCTGATCGCGGAGGTCACGAAGACGTTGTCGCCCGCCACGATCGGCGAGCTCCAGGCCAGTCCCGGCACGTCGACCGCCCAGACGACGTTCTCGGTCTCGCTCCAGCGCTCCGGCAGGTTCGGGTCGTCGGGCACGACGCCCGCCGCCGGTCCCCGAAACTGCAGCCAGTCTTCCTGTCCCGCGTCCGCGGCTCCGGCGGCCAGCAGCACGCCCGCCGCGACGACGACGATCCGGCGCATCGGCTTTCTCACCGCGGCTGTACGTCTCCCGAGCGTTGGGCGACAGGCGACGACGACGATCCGGCGCATCGGCTTTCTCCTCTGGATCTGGCCCGGCCCGCGCCCGCCAGCGCAAACGCCGCCGCGCAAGCCGAACGGTTCCCGCGCGCCGCGCCGACGGGGGCGCAACGCACTTGCCGTGCGGACGCGGTCACGCATCCGTCGCGCGTCTCTCCACCCGCATGTGCTGCGCGGCGTCCGATTCGCCGCCCGGACGCCGGTGCCGCCCGGCGACGGGCGCGGCGGCGCACGCCCCCTACTGTTACCACGCTCGATTCGTCTGTCAAGGCGCGGCCGAACCGAGTACGAAATCGTCCGGGGTCGCGCGGGGGTGCACGTCAGATTTTGTGAGGACCGTCAGTAAACAGTCGGTCTACTACTGAAGTTTTCGGCCGATCTCGTCCTGCCCTGCACCCTCGATGGCGGTCCCTCACAAATCTGACGTGCACCCGATCCGGGCCGGGGCGACTCCACTTGACCACGACCCGACGAACGCATACGCTCGGCAAGATGATGACGAGATACGGTCGCTGGTGTCTGGGCGCGGCGGCGGCGCTCGTCGTGGCGGGCGGTCTGGCCGAGGAGACGGAGACCCACACCCCGATCGCCTCGCGCTGGAACTACAACGAGCACCTGTTCCCGATCTTCCGCGACAACTGCGGATCCTGCCATCGCGAAGGGGGCATCGCCCCGATGTCGCTCGTGACCTACCAGAGCGCCTACCCCTGGGCGCAGTCGATCCGCGAAGAGGTCCTGGGACTGCGGATGCCCCCCTGGAAGGCGGAGGACGGCTTCGGCGACTTCCGCAACGGGCACGCCCTGCCGGCGCACGAGATGGACATGATCCTCGAGTGGTCCAGCGGCGGCTATCCGCAGGGTCCGCGCGCATTGCGCCCCGCCCCGGTCGAACCGCCCGGGGAGTGGCCGCTGGGCGCTCCCGACCTGGAACTCGAGATGCCGGAACCGTTCGTCCTCGACGCCGGCACGAGCGAGGCGGTCCGCTACTTCGTCCTGTCCGCGGAGGCGATCGCGGGGCGGTTGGTGACCGGCGCGGACGTGATGCCGGGCGCCGCCGCGGTCGTCCGCGACGTGGCGATTTACGTCGACGCGACCGGGACCGCGCGGGCGCTGGACGCCGAGGACGACGGACCGGGCTTCGGAGAGGCGGAGGGACGGGACTTCCCCACCGCGGCGCCGCTCGCGCTCTGGTCGCCGGGGCGGCGTAGCGTGCGGCAGGACGACGCGGGCCGCCGGCTGCCGGCGGGCGCCGATGTCGTGGCCCGCGTGCACTACAGGAAGACCTGGATCACCGAGGGCGAAGAGTTCGTCGACCGAAGCCGCATCGGACTCTACGTGGGCGGCGGGAGCGGCCGGGCGGTCGAGTCGATGGTGCTGGCGTCGCCGGAACGCGCCGGCGGGCTGACCCTGGCCTTCAGCCAAGTGGTGGGCGAGGACGTAAGCGCACTCGCCATCCTGCCGGAGGTCGCGGTCGAGGCCCGGGACGTGCGGGTCGTGGCGGTGACGCCGGGCGGGACGCGGGTGCCGATGCTCTTCCTGCGCGAGCCGGACACGGCGTGGCCGACCCGCTACTGGTTCGACGCCCCGCTCGATCTGCCGGCCGGAACGACCATCGAAGTCGACGCCAGACTGCATCCCGGAGCGGACCACGCGCCGGGTCGCTCCCTGATCGGCGCCGAGCCGTCGGCGGCGATCCGGCTGGCGGTCGACTACACGGCCGCCGGCGCGCCGGCCGACTGAGGAGGCTCAGTGTCCATCAGAAAGCCGGGCCGTTGGGCCAGGGTGTGCGTCGGCGTGCTCGGAGCCATGCTGGTGATGGCCGTCAAGATGCCTGGGATATTCGCATACGAGGGGCTGGACCCGAATCGCACGGATGTAGATCCTCGGATCATCTCTGGCGCCATCGGGGTCGTCGCAGTCGCCATGACTGGACTTAACGTAACGTACATGTATTTCCGGGAAGAGGCGGAAATACTGCATCTAATCATGTCCTCGGTGTTTCTCCCCTTGTTGTTGATCTGCCTGTTTCAAGGGTGAGACTGCCACCCCGGGGAGACAAGAGCGATGATCAGATTCGTCACTTTGCTGTTTCGTGGCTTGCCGGCAATAGCTGCCGCGATTCTCGTCAGCGTATCGACGTCTCATGACGGACATGCGCAAATCGAGCGCGGCGAACAGAACGCCACCGCCGCCGCACCACAGAACGCCGCCGCACGGGACCTGCAGACGATTATCTTCCAGGATACGGAGCTCTGGCAACAGCATGTGAGCATCGACGGTGAGTCCGTCCCCGTCCTGTACGCCATACCGTGTCTGCGTGGCAATGCCGAATTGATAGCGAACGGCTTCAAGGAGAAAACGGGCGTCGAGATTTCCAAGTTCGCCGCCATGGCACGAGAAGATGAAAACGGGCAGAGCGACGACGTCTGGCTGGGTGAATACGAGGATTATTCTTTCCTGAGCACGGTTCGCATCGCGACGGCGCCTTTCCGGGACCCCGATTTGCTGCCCGTACTGGGCACTGCCTATGCGTTTCCATTGGCGGACCTCCCGAACAACCGCCGCCAGGATTTTGCAGACCGGGTTCTTGTCGGGTCCGTGGGTGTCGCAGAGTATCGGGATGGATCCTATGAGTTCATTCTGCCGGACAACGAAAACTGGCCACGCGTGGTGAATCAGGTGCGCGGCCAGCCCGCTGGTGGCGGCGCCGTCAGCGCAACCCATCTCGTCGCGCGTCACGAATACCTTTTTGAGCCAGTGAACAGCACCGCTGCTCTTCGCCGCGTGATCTCATGGAATACCGACCAACCCTTGATGGCCGTGCTTATGGGATCGTACCAGGACGTCTTCTTGGAATCCATGCGTGCCAGGGCGGCCGTGTGCACGGAAGACGAGGTCATCAGACCGTAGAACGGTGCGAAGCCACCCGAAGCCGACTCCTCGGATTGTTCCACGTCGGATTTCCTGTCACACAGCCAAAGTTCACGCCTGCGCCAAAGCAGGCCGGCAAACGGTTGCTCAGCATGTGGTCCGCCCGGTCCGCGGAGCCGCGCCTTCCGGGAAGAACTCGTCGTGCACCGCGCGGACCGCCTCGTCCACGTGCGTGTCGGCGATCACGCAGGCGATCTTCATCTCCGAGGAGCTGATGCAGTCGATGTTGATGCCCTTGCGCGCGAGCACCGCGAACATGCGGGCGGCCAGACCGGGGGTCGACGCGAGCCGCGAGCCGACGATGGAGATCTTGGCGACGTCGCGATCGATCTCCGCCGCCGCGGCCAGACCGCGGGACCTCCAGTCCGCGGCCAGACGCTCGGCACCCTCGACGTACTCGTCGTCGAGCACGAAGGTGATGCGGCCCAGGCCCTCGGCGCTCGCGCCCTGAATGATCAGCCGCACGCTGATCGACTGCGCCGCCAGGTCCCGGAAGACCTCCGCGGCCAGACCCGGGCGGTCCGGCACGTCGATCAGGGTCACCTTGGCGATCTTCCGGTCGCTGCTGACGCCGACCACCGCCGCCTGCTCCATCACCATCTGGTCGCCTCCGCGGATCCACGTGCCCTCTCCGTCGTGGAAGCTCGAGCGGACGTGGATCGGGATCCGGTAGGCCATGCACACCTCGGCCGCCCGCGGGTGCAGGACCTTGGCGCCGCTCGACGCCATCTCGATCGCTTCCTCGTAGCTGATCTCGCGCCACCGCGTCGCGCGCGGCGCCGCGCGCGGGTCGGCCGACAGGACCCCGTCGACGTCGGTGCAGATCTCGCAGACGGCGGCGCCGAGGGCCGCCGCCACGGCCGCCCCGGTGATGTCGCTCCCGCCGCGGCCGAGCGTCGTCACTTCCTGGTCCCGCGTGATGCCCTGGAAGCCGGTGATGATCACCACCCGCTCCCGGTCGAGCTCCGCGAGGATGCGCCGCGTCTCGATCGATTCGATGCGGGCGATGTTGAAGGCGTCGTCCGTGCGGATGCCGCACTGCGAGGCGGTCAGCGAGATCGCCGGAATCCCCTTGTGCTGCAACGCGAGGCCGAGCAGCGAAACGGAGACCTGCTCGCCGGTCGCCAGCAGCAGGTCCATCTCGCGCCCGCGCGGGTCGCCGGACACCTCGTGCGCGAGCGCCACCAGCTCGTCGGTCGTCTTGCCCATGGCCGAGAGCACCACGACCAGCCGCGGGCTGTCGCGCCGGGCGCGCGCCACCCGCTCCGCGATCGCGCAAATCCGCGCCGCGGTGGCGACGGAGGTGCCGCCGTACTTCTGGACGACGATCGGCGGCAGGCCCGCGGGAACGGTCATCGCCGGACCTCGCCCGCCGCCGCGCCGCCCGGCCGGGGCCGGACACCGCGCACCGGGACGGGAACGGTCATCGCCGGGCCTCGCCCGCCGCGCCGCCCTGCCGGGGCCGGACGCCGAGCACCGGGACGGGAACGGTCATCGCCGGGCCTCGCCCGCCGGCGGCGGCGCGCCGGCCGCGGCGTCGAGCTGCGCCGCCAACTGGTGCAGGAACAGACCGACGTCGGTCACGATGCCGGCGGTCTGCGACGAGCCGCGGTCCGCGAGCTTGGTCACCACGGCGGGGTTGATGTCGACGCACACGACCCGGACGTGCGACGGCAACATGTTGCCGACCCCGATGCTGTGCAGCATGGTCGACAGCATGACGACCAGGCTCACGCCGCGCAACGCCTCGGCGTAGCGATCCTGCGCCGCGATCAGATCCATGATGGTGTCGCGGAGCGGCCCGTCGTCGCGGATGCTGCCCGCCAGCACGTATTCCACGCCGTGCCGGATCGCCTCGTACAGGATGCCGGACCGCAGCAGCCCCTGGTCGACGGCGGCGCGCAGGCCGCCGGCGCGGTTGACGGCGTTGATGGCGCGCATGTGGTTGCGGTGCCCCTCCTCGACGGCGGCGCCGGCGTCGAGGTCGATCCCGAGCGACGTGCCGAACAGCGCGTGCTCGGCGTCGTGCACGGCGAGCGCGTTTCCGGCCAGCAGCACGTCGACGAAGCCGCGGCGGATCAGCTCGCAGAAATACCCGACGCCGCCGCTGTGCACCACGACCGGGCCGGCCACGAAGGCGATGCGCCCGCCGGCGCGCTTCACGTCCCGCATCATCGCCAGCACGCGGGCGACGCTGACCTCGACCCGCCGCTCGGTCGACACGTCGTTCACCATGAACGCGAAGCCGAGCCGGTCGCGCTCGCGGAACTCGGGCGCGACGCGGACGCCGCCCACGCCGCAGACGACGGCGTCGCCGGCCGCCACGTCCCGCAGCTTGCGGCAGACGGCCCGGCCCTCCTCGACGACGACCACCGCGTCCATGCGCTGGCGCTCCACCTCCAGCCACGCCCCGCCGTGGCGCACCCAGGTGCGGTGGTTGGTCGTCGAATAGAAGTCGTCGGGCACGCATCCGGCCTGCCCGGACCGCTCGAGGACCGCGTCGCGCTCGGGCGTCGGACGGCAGCCGAGCGGCACCAGGTCCTCGAGCAGATCGGCCAGGACGGCCGCGTCCGGCGCCGTCACCTTCAGCTTCAGGTGCGAATACTCGTCGTTGTTGCGGCCGATGTCGAACCGCAGGACGTCGAACCGCGCACGCCGCTCGATGACCTTGTCGAAGATCGCGTTCAGCAGGTGCGAATCGACCAGGTGGCCTTCCGCCTCGACGATCTCGCTCCGCCCGGACCGCGGCATCGTCAGCCCGACACCGGTTGACGGGCCTGCCGGCGATCCGCCATGAAGGCTTCGAACTCCGCGAGCGAACGGCCGAGGGCGGTCGGCGCGGCGAGGGACGGCGCCACGACGTCGGCCGTCTTGTAGCCGTTCCCGGTGATGCAGACCACGGTGCTCTCGTCGCGGGGAACGACCCCCTGCTCCACCAGCTTGCGGGTGACGGCCAGCGTCGTGCCGCCGGCCGGCTCCGTGAAGATGCCCTCGGTCCGCGCGAGCAGGCCGATGGCGTCGACGATCTCGGCGTCGGTGGCCGCCGCGCCGCTACCCCCGGACTCGCGCACCGTCCGCAGCACGTGGAATCCGTCGGCGGGGTTGCCGATGGCGATCGACTTGGCGATCGTGTCCGGCCGGACCGGCTCCGGATAATCGAGTCCCTCGTCGAGCGCGTGGATGACCGGCGCGCAGCCGGCCGCCTGCGCGGCGTGGATGCGGGGCGGATCGCCGTCCATCAGGCCGGCGTCGAGCAGATCGTGGAAGGCGCGGCCGATGCGCGGGAGCAGCGTGCCGCCGGCGACGGGACAGACGAGGTGGCGCGGGAACCGCCAGCCGAGCTGCTCGACGATCTCGAACCCGCAGGTCTTCGCCCCCTCGGCGTAGTACGCGCGCAGGTTGATGTTCGCGAACGCCCAGCCGTAGCGGTCCCCGACCTGCGTGCAGAGCCGGTTGACGTCGTCGTAGTTGCCGTCGATGGCGACGACGTGCGGTCCGCTGACGGCGGAACCGAGGATTTTCGCCGGTTCGAGCGTCCGCGGGATGAAGACGTAGCAGTCGAGGCCGAGCCGCGCGGCGTGGGCGGCCACGCTGTTGGCCAGGTTGCCGGTCGACGCGCAGCCGAAGACGCGGAACCCGAGTTCGCAGGCGCGCGTGGCCGCGACCGGCACGACGCGGTCCTTGTACGAAAGCGTCGGGTGATTGACCGAATCGTCCTTGACGTAGAGCTCGCGCATGCCGAGCTCGGCGGCCAGCCGGTCCGCGCGCACGAGCGGCGTGCAGCCGGAGGCGGTCCCGGTCCGCGGCTCGCCGTCGACCGGCAGGAACTCGCGGTAGCGCCACAGGTTCGGCGGGCGGGATGCGATGCTCTCCCGCGACACGGCGCGCCGGAGGGCGTCGCGGTCGTAGGTCGCCTCGAGCGGCCCGAGGCACTGGTCGCAGACGTAGAGCGCCTCGGCCGGAAACGGGGTCTGGCACAGGGAGCATCGAAGGCCGGTGAGATGACTCATGGGCAGCGTTCTCCGCGCGGCAGGATCGGCATCCAGAGCGGCGGCCGCGCATGGAAGTCGAACGCCTCGATCTCCGCCAGCGCGGCCTGCGCGGCTCCGGAGCTGCACGGCTCGAGGGTCACGACGAAGGGCAGGGCCGACTTCGGCCAGTCGGGCTCCTGCAGCACCGAGTCGATGTTGAGCCCATGCCGCAGGAAGACGCCGGCGAGCGCGGCGATGATGCCGGGCCGGTCCGCGATGACGAAGCGCAGATACTGCGGCGCCTCGAAGTCGGCTTCCACCCGCGCCTCGGCCGCCGGCCGCCAGGACCGGGGCGCGGCGGGGCCCGCCCGCGCAATCGCCTCGAGGTCGGAGACGACCGCCACCGCCGTCGGATCGCCGCCGGCGCCGAATCCGCGGAACGCGGTCTCGCCGCCGTGCGCGCCCTCCACGACGACCACGTTCTGGCTGCCCTCGGCGCGCGCGAGCGGCGACGTCACCGGCACCAGCATCGGCTGCACGGAGGCGGTGACGCCGGTGCCGCCGCCGTCCGGCGCTTCCGCCCTCGACACCTGCCGTATCGTGCAACCGAGCCGGCGCGCGTAGCGGAAGTCCACCGGCTCGACCGGCCGGATCGAGCGCAACGGGATCGCGGCGGCGGCGATGCGCCGCCCGAGACCGACGGCCGAAAGAATCGCCAGCTTGGCCTGCGCGTCGCCGCCGTCGACGTCCGCGGCCGGATCCGCCTCGGCGTAGCCGCGATCCTGCGCCTCCCGCAACGCCTCGTCGAACGAGACGCGCTCCGCTTCCATCCGCGTCAGCACGTAGTTGCAGGTGCCGTTCAGCACGCCGAGCACCCGCTGCAGGCGGTCGCCGGCCAGGCCTTCCCGCACCGCCCGGACGACGGGAACGCCGCCGGCCACCGCCGCCTCGAACAGCAGGTGGCGCTTCCGGTCGGCGGCGACCCGCAGCAGCTCGGCGCCGGCCCGGGCCATGACCTGCTTGTTCGCGGTGACGACCGACTTGCCGGCTTCCAGCGCCTGCCGGATCCAGTCGCCGGCCGGCTTCAGGCCGCCGACCACCTCGACCACGGCGTCGGCGTCGGAGCGCAGCACGGCGCCGAAGTCGGACGTCCAGACCACGCCGCCCGGCACCCAGTCGACCACCTTGCGTTCGACGCGCCGGTTGCAGACGTGCGACAGGACGAGCGGGCGCCCGCCGCCGTCGCACAGGATGCGCGCCACCGACCGCCCGACCGTCCCGAACCCGACCAGGGCGACTTTGAGCAAGAAACGTTGCCGTTCAGAAAAAAGGCCATCATCCTGCTTGCGGATGACGGCCTCGGGATCACTACAATGTGCCGGCTGCGTTCATCCGCTCCCGGCGTCCGCGTCCGACGGCGCGGTCCGGGGGGCCATCGCGGAGGGGCGGCCGGTCAGCATGGCGTTGACGTTCCACATGGCGGCGGTCCGCTGCGCCCGGAACAATCGATCTTTATACCCCGTCCTTCCTGGAACCGTCAACCGGGCCTCCGGCGCGCGACCGGGCGGCGGCCACCGGTGAGCCCGGCATGCGCTCGAAATGGAAGGACCTGCCGACCGAGGCGATCAACCCCGCCAGCCTGACGCTGGATCAGGTGTCCACCGAGGACATGATCGACCTGATGCTGCGCGAGGACCGCAAGATCCTCAACGCGGTCGCGCACGAGAAGGCCCGCATCGCGACCGCCTCGGACGTCATCACCGCCGCGCTGCGGAAGGGGGGGCGCCTGATCTTCGCCGGGGCGGGGACGAGCGGCCGGCTCGGTATCCTCGAGGCGGCCGAGATGGGGCCGACGTTCAGCACCCCGGAACACCTGGTGCAGGCGATCATGGCGGGCGGACGGGCCGCGTTCTTCCGCTCGCAGGCGGGGGTCGAGGACAACTACGAGGAGGGCGCGCGCGCCGTCTCCCGCCTGCATCCGACGCGCAAGGACGTGCTGGTGGGCATCTCGGCGAGCGGGATGACGCAGTTCGTCCGCGGCGCCCTGACCCGCGCGCGCCGCAACGGCGTCAAGATCGTGTTCGTCACCTGCTGGCCGGGCACCGAGCTGCAGACCTTCGTCGACATCGTCATCTCGCCCGCGGTCGGACCGGAAGTGATCGCCGGCTCGACCCGCCTGAAGGCGGGCACGGCGACCAAGATGGTGCTCAACATGCTCACCACCGCCGCGATGGTGCGCCTGGGCAAGACCTACGGCAACCTCATGGTCGACGTCGACGCCGGCTCCGAAAAGGCGCGGGACCGCGCGCGGCGCATCCTCACGACGGTCACCGGACTCGATCACGAACAGGCGGACGAGCTGCTCCGGCAGGCGCGCTGGAACGTGAAGGCGGCCATCGTGATGGCCCGCGCCCACGTCGGCTACCCCGAGTCGCTGGCGCGCCTCCGGCAGGCGCGCGACTCGGTGCGCGCCGCCATCGGCGAGCAGGCGGACGGGCGGACGGATCGCCCGACCCGCCGGCGGTGACGGATGCGGCTCGACCTCGCGGTCGTCGCGGCGTACCTGCTGCTGGCGGTATGGGGCGGCCGCCGGCTGGCGCGCGGGCGCCCGACCCTGCGCGACTACTACCTGACCGGCCGGCGCGCGCCGTGGTGGGCGGTCACCGGCTCGATCGTCGCGACGGAGACCAGCACGGTCACCGTCGTCAGCGTCCCGGGCTACGCGTTCGGCGGCGACCTGACCTTCCTGCAGCTCGCCCTCGGCTACGTGGCGGGCCGCGCGGCGGTCGCGTTCGTCCTGCTGCCGGCGTACTTCAGCCGCGACCTCTTCTCCGCGTACCAGTTGCTGAGCGCGCGGTTCGGGCGCGCGGTCGGCCGGTGCGCGGCGGCGGTCTTCCTGATCACGCGCAACGTCTCGGACGGGCTGCGCCTGTTCGCGACCGCCCTCGTGCTCGCGGCGATGCTCACCACGGCGGCGGCCGCGGCGGGATTCGCGGATCCGCCCCAGACGCCGGCGGTGATCGCCTCCATCCTGCTGATCGCGGCGGTCACGCTCGGCTACACCTGGCTGGGCGGCATGACGGCGGTGGTCTGGATGGACGTCGCGCAGCTCGCCGTCTGCCTGGCCGGCGCGCTCGCCGCGGCCGCCGCGCTGCTCGCCGGCGTTCCGGGCGGCGTGCGCGAGGTTCTGGCGGCCGCGCAGGAGGCGGGCAAGCTGGCCGTGTTCGACTTCGCCTGGGATCCGCGGCGCGACTACACGTTCTGGTCGGGCGTCGCCGGCGGCGCGGTCTTCACCGCCGCCACGCACGGCACGGACCAGATGTTCGTGCAGCGCTACCTGTGCAGCCGCTCGCTGGCCGACGCGCGCCTCGCGCTCCTGGCCAGCGGCGTCTTCGTCTTCTTCCAGTTCGCGCTGTTTCTCGGAATCGGCGTGCTGCTCTGGGCCTTCTACGCCGCCGGCGATCCGGAGGCGCTCGCCCCCGCCACGAGCGGCGGCGTCGTGCAGGCCGACCGCGTCTTCCCGCTCTTCCTGATGACCGAGCTTCCGGCGGGGCTCCGCGGACTGGTTCTGGCGGCGGTCGTGGCGGCGGCGATGTCGACGCTCTCCTCGTCACTGAACTCCTCCGCCGCGTCGACCATCGGCGACTTCTATCTGGCCGGCGGCCGCCGGCGGCGGTCCGAGGCGCGGGCGCTGCGCGCGTCGCGCGCGGCGACGGCCGCGTGGGCCGCGGTGCAGGTGGGCGTCGCGATCGCCGCGATCGGCGTCTCGCGGCGGATCATCGACGACGTGCTGGCGGTGCAGTTCTTCAGCGGCGGGCTGCTGCTCGGCGTCTTCCTGCTCGGCGTGCTCGTCGCCAGACCGACGCCCGCCGCCGGGATCGCCGGCCTCGCCGGGGGACTGGCCACGATCGTGGCGGTGAGCGTGGCGAGCGGCCTGTCGTGGCAATGGTACGTCCTCGTCGGATCGGCCGCGACGGTCGCCGCCGGCGGCGCCGCCCACGGCGTCCGGCGCCTGTCGCGGCCCGGAGGCGCCGGATGACCCGCTTCGGCGCCGCGGCGCGGATCCTGGACGAGGCGGTCGGCGCCGGCGTCTGCCCCGCCGCGGTGGCCGAGGTGGGCAGCCGTTCGGGACGCCTGTGGCGGCACGCCGCCGGCCGGCTCACGTTCGACGCCGGCAGTCCGCCCGCCACCGCCGACACCATCTTCGACCTCGCCTCGCTCACGAAGGTCATCGCGACCACGACGCTGGCGATGCGCCACGCCGACGCCGGATCGACGCCGCTCGACCTGCCGGTCGCGGCGGCGCTGCGAACGTGGCGCGGGACGGATCGGGAGACGGTCACGGTGCGCGATCTGCTGGCGCACGCGTCCGGCCTGACGGCGCATCTGCCCTTCTACCGCGATCACGCGGGCCGCTCGGACTTCGAATCCGCCATCGCCCGGCTGCCGCTGGAGTACGCGCCGCGCAGCCGCTCGATCTACAGCGATCTCGGCTTCATCCTGCTCGGCTTCATCCTGGCCGACCGCCATCCGGCGCGGGCCGGCCTGGCCGCGCAGTTCGACGAGATCGCGGCGCGCCGCGGCTGGGGGGAGATCCGGTTCCACCCCCCGCCGGAGTGGAGATCGCGCACGGCGCCGACGGAGCGCGATCCCTGGCGCGGGCGGACGCTCGTCGGCGAAGTGCACGACGAGAACGCCTGGGCGCTCGGCGGCGCGGCGGGACACGCGGGCCTCTTCGGCGCCGCCGGCGCGGCAGGCCGCTTCGCGCGCGACGTCCTGGCCGGCCTCGGCGGCGAGAGCCCGCTCGCGTCGCCGCCCACGTTCGACGCCTTCCGCCGGCGGACGGCGGTGCCCGGCAGCTCGCGGGCGCTCGGCTGGGACACCATGCTGCCCACTTCGTCGTGCGGCGGCCGCCTGTCTTCCGACGCGATCGGGCACACCGGCTTCACCGGGACGTCGCTCTGGATCGACCCGGCCGCGGATCGGTACGTCGTCCTCCTCACCAACCGGGTCCACCCCTCCCGCTCGAACCAGGCGATCCTCGCCGTGCGTCCCGCGTTCCACGACGCGGTGATGGCGGCCGGCTGACCGATGGCGCTGACCGCGCTCGACTGGCTGCTGCTCGGGCTCGCGCTGGCGGCGCCCGTCACCGTCGGCGTCTTCTTCGGCCGCGGCTCCGGACGGAGCCTCTCGCAGTACTTCCTTTCGGGCCGCGAGCTGCCGTGGTGGGTGGCCGGAACCTCGATGGTGGCGACCACCTTCTCCGCGGACACGCCGCTCGCGGTCACCGGCATCGTCGCGGCCAGCGGCGTGGCCGGCAACTGGCTGTGGTGGAACGCGGCGCTCGGCGGCATGCTCACCGTCGTCTTCTTCGCCCGGCTGTGGCGCCGCGCGGGCGTCCTGACCGACGTCGAGTTCGTCGAGCTGCGCTACACCGGACGCGCCGCGGGCGCGTTGCGCGCGGTGCGCGCGCTGTACCTGGGGCTGGCGGTCAACTGCCTCGTCATCGGCTGGGTCAACCTGGCCCTCGCCAAGGTGCTGTCGGCCGCGCTCGGCTGGGAGCGGCTGACCGCGGTGCTCGCGGGGCTGGCCGCCACCGGCGTCTACGCCGCCCTGGCCGGCCTGCGCGGCGTCGTCGCGGCCGACGTCGTGCAGTTCGCAATCGCGCTGGCCGGCGCCGCCGCCCTGGCCGGTTACGCGCTCGCCGCCCCCGGCGTCGGCGGCATCGACGGCCTGCTGGCCGCGCTGCCGGACTCGACGTTCCGGCTCTGGCCGGCGGTCGGCGCGGCCGACGGCACGCCCGGCGGGACCGCCGGCGGGCTGGCCCTGCCGGTCGCGTCGTTCGTCGCCTTCCTGGGAGTCCAGTGGTGGGCGAGCTGGTATCCGGGGCAGGAGCCGGGCGGCGGCGGCTACGTGGCGCAACGGACGATGTCGACCCGCGGCGAACGCGACGCGGTGCTGGCGACGCTCTGGTTCACGCTGGCGCACTATTGCCTGCGCCCCTGGCCGTGGGTGCTGGTCGCTCTGGCCTCCCTCGTGCTGTACCCGGACCTGGCCGACCGGGAAGCGGGGTACGTCCTCGTTCTGCGCGACCACCTCCCGGCCGGGTGGCGCGGCCTGCTCGTCGGCTCGTTCTTCGCCGCCTACATGTCCACCGTCTCCACCCAGATCAACTGGGGCACGTCGTACCTCGTCAACGACGTGTACAAGCGGTTCGTGCGGCCCGCCGCCGCCGAGGCGCACCTGGTGCGCGTCTCGCGGCTGACCACGCTGCTGGTGATGGCCGCGGGCGGGGCGCTCACCTTCGGCCTCGAGTCGGTGCGCCAGGCCTGGGAGTTCGTGCTCGAGTCCGGCGCCGGGGTCGGTCTGGTGCTGATCCTGCGCTGGTACTGGTGGCGGGTGACGGCGGTCTCGGAGCTGGCGGCCCTCGCCGCGGCCGCCGCCGGCTTCGTGTTCGTACGCTTCTGCACCGCCGTTGCGTTTCCCGACTCGCTGCTCGTTCTCGTGCCGTGGACGACGGCGTGCTGGCTCGCCGCGACGCTGGCCGCCCCGGCCGACCCGCTGCCCCACCTGATCCGGTTCTACCGCCGCACCCGGCCGGGCGGGCCCGGCTGGCGGGCGGTCGCCGCGGCCGCGGGAGAGCCGCCGCCCGCGCCGCTGGGGCCGGAGCTCCGCCGCTGGGGCGCCGGCAGCGCCGCCGTCTACCTGACGCTCGCCGCCACCCACTCCGCGCTGTTCGGCTCGGCCCTCGGCGCGGTTCTGGCGCTGGCCTGCGCCGCCGCCCTGACCGCGTGGCTCGTCCGCGGCCTCACCGGCGGCCGGGCGCCGGACGCCTGACCGGCACGTCACGCCCGCGCCGCGGCCCGCCGCCCCGAGCGCCTTCCGCCCCGGCCGCCGGCTGCCGCGCGGTGCGCTGCCGCCGCCCGAACCCTCCCGGACCGCTTCCGGATCCGGCGCCTCGACGGCCGCCTGCCGAAGCCGCCGCACCCACCGCACCCGCCGCACCCGGACCGGGAGCGGCGGCCGGCCCGGCCGCCGCTCCCCCGCTGGTGAAGACCCATTCGCTGTACTTCGACCGCCCCTTGTAGAGCGCGATCGAAGTCTTCTCGCTGCGGCTCACGACGCCGGCGACGTTGCCGTCGACGCCGGATGCGTCCTCGTCCCGGTTTCCGAACGGCCGGGCTCCCGACCGGAACCCGGATCCTGCCCTCGCCGCGCCGCCCTGCCGCCGGCGCGACGGCTCGTCGTCCACTTCTCCGGACGCGTCGGCCGGCGCCAGCTCCGACTGCAGGACGAGTCGGAACTCTCCGTCGGCGGTCATCGGGTCGCGCCAGGCGCGGCGCAGGAACCGCCCCTCGACGAGGGTCTCGACGTCGGGCGGCCAGGCTCCGGGGGTCCGCCGCTGGTACAGCATGATGGCGCGCGCGTACTGCTCGCCGCGGAAGATCAGTTCCGCCTCGCGTTCGCGCTGCGCGGCATGATGCCACGCGGGGAGCGCCATCGACAGCAGCAGGCTCATGACGGCGAGGGCGACGAGCAGGGCCGCCATCGCGAACCCCTGCTGCCCGCGCAGGCGCGCATCGGGAATACAGCGACGTTCGCCACAAGGGAAAGCCGCCGTCGCGAACCCCTGCTGCCCGCGCAGGCGCGGGCCCGTCGACACCTGCAGGCGCATCATCGGATTCCCTACCCTGCAGACGCTCGGCGTGCCCGAGGACATCGGCGGCGGCGACACCCGCGGGCGCATATCGGGTTTCCTACCAGTCGGCGTAGGCGGTGCCGTCCAGGGCGATTCCCTCGGACCCGCTCTTGACGTCGTAGATGCCCCGGACGAACGGATCCGCCGGATCCGGTTCCGCCGGCACCACCACCCACGTCTCCGACGAACGCGTCGTCGGGTCTTCCGGAATCGAGCGCAGATAGCCGGCGCTCACCAGCGCGTGGAGCTCGGGCGGGTACTCTTCGAGGTCGGCGTGGTACTGATCGATGGCGTCGCGCATGCGGAAGAGATCCTCCTTGAGCACCGCCTCCCGCGCGCGCGTGACGGCGTTGCCGTACCCGACCAGGGCGATCGTCGACAGCACCGTGATCAACGAGATCACGATCGTCAGTTCGATGAGCGTCCAGCCATGGGCGCGGCGCCAGTTCCGCATCGCCGTCACCTCGGCTGCGCGTCCTTCCCCAGGACTCTCGAGGAGGCCGTGGGCGCGGCGCCAGTTCCGCATCGCCGTCACCAGTCCCGGCAGCGGGACGATACACCTTCCGATACACATCGCCCTGCGTTCCCAGCCCCGCATCGCCGTCACCAGTCCCGGTAGCGGGTGCCGTCGAGCGCCGTGCCCCGCGACCTGGTGTAGACGTCGTACACGTTCTGGCCGCCCCAGCGCGTCGTGCCCGGATCGTCCTGGTACGACCGCAGGCCCCAGTCGGTACTCTTCGTCAGCGGATCGATCGGAATCCGCCGCAGGAAACGGAGGACGCTCGCCGCGTTCTCGTCGATCGGCTCGACCCCCTCCACCAGCGTCTCGAGGTTCGGGGGATAGCCCTGGTTCTCCGGATCGACGTCCGGCCCCCCGATGACCCCGAGGTCGACCGCGTCCTTGTAGCGGTCGATCGCCGTCCGCATCTCCCGCAGCGCCCGCCGCAGCTCCACCTCCCGTTGCCGCTGCATCGTCACCTGCGCGAGCGGCGCGACCGCGGACGCCAGGATCAGCAGGATGGCGCTGACGACGAGCAGCTCGACGAAGGAATAGCCGCGCATCCCCCGTTCCGCCGCGCTCGCCGCCGCCCCGCGCAGCAGCAGCAGCCGGCGGCGCTCCGCCCTACGGCCGGCGCTCGTCGTCATCCGGCCGATAATACGTGGAGAGGCTCAGGCTCAGCACCTCCCCCGCCTCCGTCCCGTCGCCCTGACTCAGCACGATCTCTTCGATGACGAGGAACTCCGGCGCCGTCTCGAGCGCGTGGAGGAACCGGCGGATGTCGCCGTACGCGCCGCTGAGCAGCATCGAGACCCGGAGTCTCGCCAGGTGGCTCTCCTCGTCCCGCTCCGGCGCCGAGGCCCGCCGTTCCATCAACAGGCCGTGGCCGGCGGCGAGCGCGGCGAGTCTGGCGAACGTGAGCGCGCGGGCTCCCGCCAGATCGCGCGGCAGGACCTCCTGGTGGAACCGGCGCAACTCCTCCTCCGCCCGGGTTCTGCCGTCGGCCGCGAGCCGCACGGTCTCGTAGCGCCGGCGCGCCGCCTCCAGATTCGCCGCCGCCGCCGCCGCGCGCCGGCCGGCTTCCTCCACCAGGACGCTTCGCGGACGGACGGCAAGCGCGTACAACCCGGCGTCGACGGCCAGGCCGACCGCCACCGACCCGGCCAGCACGCGCTTCTCCGCGATCACCCGCCGGACGAACGCCAGGGTCCGGCTCACGAACCCTCCTCCGGTCCGTCCGCGCCGGCCGCCGGCGCCGCGAGCCGCACGAGGCGCCCGCGCAACTGCGCCCGGTACATCCCCTCGTCGTTCCTCTCGCCCTGCCGGGCCAGCACGTCCGCGAGGACGCCGCTCTCTTCGAGCCGCCGGATGAAGTCCTCGACGTCGTCCACCGTGCGGCCCACGACGGCCAGGTCGACGCTGGTCCCCTCTTCGTCCGTGTCCGGACGCACCGCGGTGAGCATCACGCCGGCCGGCAGGGTGCGCTCGATGACGTTGAAGAAAGCGGTCCACGAGAACAACCGCCGCTCGACGAGCCGGTTGACCTCTTCGGCCGCCGCGGCCAGGGCCGCCAGCGCGTCCCCGGGCATCTCGCGCTCGAGGCGGGCCGTCCGGTTCGAGACGGCCGCGGTCTCGCGCTCCGCCGCGTCCGCTTCGAGCGTCAACGCCCGTTGCGTCCGCGACAGCTCCGCGAGGCGCACGGCCCCGGCCGCCAGCACCGCGACGACGGCCAGCCCGAGCACTCCCAGGACGAGATGCACGGCGCGATCGTTGTAGAACGGCCGCGTCGCCAGGTTCATCCCCGGCACCTCAGCAGCCCGTGGCGAAACCCCCGCGTCGCACCGAGACGGGCGGGGCGCCCGGCTGACAAGGCGTGAGGAGGGAGCATATCGGCCCTGTGCGACCGACGAACGACGCAGTGCAGCCGGGATGCGGCGCCCGTCGAATGCAGCGGGGATTTCGCCATAGGCTGTCAGGTCCCCGCCGCCCCCGACTCCCGCAGCAGCGTCCCGACGGGCGCCGCCAGCCCCTCGAGCGCCGGCGGATCGACCGGGGCCTGTTCCGGCAGCAGCGGCACCAGCCGGTCCCCGAGCGGTTCGACGGCGATCCCGAGCCGGTCCTCGACGACCTGCCGGGCGGCGGCGGAGTCGTCCGGGCTTCCGCCGTCGCCCGCGATCAGCGCCCGCGCGAGCCCGCCGCCCCCCAGGCGATCCTCGTAGTACATCGCCGTCTGGTGCACGAGCTCGCCCAGCCGCGGCGGGCCGGCCGCGACGGTTCGGAACAGCAGCGGATGCCGGCCCCGCAGGACGGCGACGGTGCTCGATCCGGACCCGACCCGCACGAGCAGCCAGTCCGCGCCGCCGTCGCCGGCGCCGCGCGCCAGCGCCGCGGCGATCAGGCCGAAGCTCAGCAGATCGACCAGCCCGGCGTGCGCTCCCGCCCCGGCGCAGACCCGCTCGTACTCCTCGACCACCGCGCGCTGCGCCAGGACCACCACGAACTCCTGTTCTCCGCCGGCCGTCAGCCGCCCCGGCGTCCAGTCCGCCTGCGCGTCGTCCACGCTGAACGGCACGGTCTTGCGGACCTGCCAGCGGATCATCCCGTCCAGGTCCGCCGCGCGGGCCGGCACGCTGGCGAACCGCACCAGCGACACCCGCGCGGCGCCGTCCGGCAGCAGCAGCGCCACCCGCCGCGGGCGGCGCGCAAGCCGGTCCAGCACGTCGCGGACGGCGTTCTCCACCGCCGGCGCATCCGCCAGGTTGGCTCCCTGGACGGCCGGCCGCACGGCGCCGTCCGGCAGCGCCGCCCGCGCGTGACCGCGCACCACGGCCTGCCTGCGGCCGGCCTCGATCCGCACCGCCGTCACGTGCCCGGGGGTGATGGACACCGCCGCCGCCGGACCGGGCGTGGCAAACAGCGCGCGCAGCAGGCCGCGAACGTCAGGCAACGAAGGTGACCTTGTTGATCTCGCGCAGGGTCGTTCGTCCCCGCAGCACCTGCTCGACCGCCGACTCCCGCAGGAAGCGCATCCCGGCGTCGCGCGCCGCCTGCTTGATCTCGGAGGCGGGGCGGCCCGCGAGGATCAGCTCCCGGATGTGGTCGCTCAGGTCGAGCAGCTCGCAGATCGCGGTCCGGCCCCGGTAGCCGGTCCCGCCGCATTCGAGGCAGCCGCCGCCTTCGCAGAGGGTGCGCTCGGCCGCCGCCCGCGGATCGATCCGCGCCTCGCGCAGCTCCTCGTCCGGAATCGTCACCGGCCGCCGGCACTCCCGGCAGATGGTGCGGACCAGGCGCTGGGCCAGCACGCAGTTGAGGGCGGAGACGAACTGGTACGCCTCGACGCCCATGTTCAGGAAGCGTCCGAGCACGTCGATCACGTTGTTCGCATGCACGGTGGTGAAGACCAGATGCCCGGTGAGCGCGGACTGGATCGCGATCTGCGCCGTCTCCGGGTCGCGGATCTCCCCCACCATGATCTTGTCCGGGTCGTGCCGCAGGATCGACCGCAGGCCGCGGGCGAACGTCAGCCCCTTGCGCTCGTTGATCGGGATCTGGGTGATCCCCTTGAGCTGGTATTCGACCGGATCCTCGATGGTGACGATCTTGTCCTCCGCCGAGGCGATCTCCGCCAGCGCGGCGTACAGCGTGGTGGTCTTGCCGCTGCCGGTCGGGCCGGTCACCAGCACCATGCCGTACGGCTCCGCGATGGCGCGGCGGAAGCGCTTCAGCTCGCCCGCGGGAAACCCGAGGATGTCGAGCCTGAGCTCGCGGAACTGCTCGCTGATCGACTCCTTGTCGAGGATGCGGATCACCGCGTCCTCGCCGTGGATGCTCGGCATGATCGACACGCGGAAGTCGATGGTCTTGCCGGGCGTCCGCAGCTTGAACCGTCCGTCCTGCGGCACCCGCTTCTCGGCGATGTCGAGCTCCGCCATCACCTTGATGCGGGAGAGGACCGCGCCGTGGAACTGCTTGTCCATCGGCCGCATCGCCGCCTGCAGCACCCCGTCGATGCGGTACTTCACGTGCAGCGCGTCGTCCTGCGTCTCGACGTGGATGTCGCTGGCGCGCCGCTGGATCGCCGTGTAGATCATCGAATCGACCAGCTTGATCACCGGGCTGATGTCGCTGGTCAGGCGCTCGACGGTAAGGCTCTCCTCGGCCGCCTCCTCCTCGTGGAGAAGCTGCAACTGGAAGCTCTCGGTGGCCTCGTCGAGCACCCGTTGCGAGCTCTCGCTGCGGGTGAGGATGGACTCGATGGCGGAAGGCGTCCCCACCGTCACGATCACCGGGGTCCCGAGCAGGAGCGCGAGCTCGTCGATCCGCGGCAGATCGGTCGGATCCGACACGATGATCTCCAGCGCGTCGCCGGTGCGCCGCCGGGGAACGAAGCGATAGCGCAGCATCAGGTCGGCGGGGATCGACCGCAGCAGACCCGGATCGACGCAGTACCGCTCCATGTCGACGTACTCCAGGCGGTACCGTTCGGCGAGGGCCAGCGCCCGTTGCGCCTCCGCGGCGGCGTCCGGAGCGGAGGCCGGCGCGGGTGCGGCGGCGGTGACGGTCCCTCGCGCCGCGGCCGGGGACGCGGCCGGCGGCAGGCCACGGTCGGTCATGAGGCGATCGCGCCGCCTGGGACGGGACAGGACCAGCGTCTCATCTTCGAGCGGCAGGCCACGGTCGGTCATGAGGCGATGGCGCCGAGCTGCAGCAGCGGCCAGTACAACGCCAGGAGCAGCGCCGCGATCACGACGCCCATGATCACGAGCAGCAGCGGCTCGATGAGCGTCATGAACCGTCCGAGCGTCGTCTCGATCTCCTCGTCGAAGAAGTCGGCCACCGCGTTCAGCATGTCCTGCAGCGCCCCGGTCGACTCGCCCACCTCGACCATCTTGACGGCCACCGGCGGAAAGAGCCCCCGCGCGCGCATCGACGCCGAGAGCGCCGCGCCCTCGCGCACCTCGCGCGCGAGCGCCTCGAGATGGACCGCGACGTGCCGGTTGCCGACCGAGCGCGCCGTCACGTCGAGGGCGTTGACGAGCGGAATCCCGCCGCCGAGCAGGGTGGCCAGCGTCCGCGCGAGCTGGGAGGTGGCGAAGCGGTTCGCCACCGCGCCGACGAACGGCAGGCCGAGCAGCAGGCGATCGAACTGCGCGCCGCGGCCCGGCCGGCGGCTCCAGGCCCACGCCGCGCCGACGCCGGCGGCGGACGCGAGCGCGAGCAGCCAGAAGAAATCGGTGACCGCGGCGGAAACCCCGATCAGCGCGCGCGTGGCGACGGGCAGCGTCGCGCCCATCGAGTCGTAGAAGCTCGTGAACTCCGGCACGACGCGCACGACGATGACGGCGACGACGACGCCGGACAGCGCAAGCAGGATGGCCGGGTAGATCAGCGCCGACAGGGTCCGGCGGCGGACGCCGCTGATGACCTTCGCATAGCTGACGTAGCGCCGCAGCGTCTCCTCCAGGTTGCCGCTCTTCTCGCCGGCCAGAATCGACGCGGTGTAGACGCCGGGAAAGAGGTCTCCGTGGCTGTCGAACGCCTCCGACAGCGCCGCCCCGCCCCGCACCTGCTCGTGGACGTCGTCGAGGACCGTCCGCAGGACCGGCTGGTCCGTCCGCTGCCGCAGGATGTCGAGCGACTGCAGCAGCGGCATGCCCGCCTTGAGCAGCGCGGCCAGTTCCTGGTTGAAGACGATGAACTCCCGCACGCCGGGCCGTCGCTGCCGCGCGAACGAGACGCCCGGCCACGCGAAGCCGCCCCGCCGCCGGAACGACAGGAGGCAGAGTCCTTCGTTCTGCAGATCCTGCCGCAGGCGGGCCTCGCTGTCGGCCACGCGGATCCGCTCGAGGATCTCGCCCGAGCCGGTTCCGAGGCGGCAGTGGAACTCCATCGGCGCAACGGTCAGCCGGCGCCGCCCCGATCCGTTCGCGACGCTCTGCGCACGGCGCGCGAGGCGGCGGTTGCGCGCATCGGTTCAGTCGGCGCCGCCCCGGCCCGTTTGCGACAGGAGAACTTCCAGAACGCGGCGCACGAACCTGTGGGTCTGCGGGTAGGGAGGAATCCCTCCGTGCCGCCGGACGACCGGCTCGCCGGCATGGTACGCGGCCAGCGCATCGAGCTGGAAGAGCGGGCCGAACTCGTCGAGCAGCGCCCGCAGGTACCGTGTCCCCGCTTCGATGTTGGCTTCCGGATCCAGCGGGTCGGAGACGCCGTAGCGTTGCGCGGTGACCGGCATCAACTGCATCAGGCCCATGGCGCCGGCGACGGAAACCACGCTGGCGCGGTAGCTGGACTCCACCTCGATCACCGCGTGCACGAGACGCGGGTCGACGCCGTGACGTTCCGCGGCCCGCCGCACCAGATGCGCGTACGGCCGTTCCGGCGCCGCCGGCGGCGGGTGCGAGGACCCGGCCGTCCGGGACCGCCGCGCCGCTTCGACGCGCGGTCCCCGGGTGTCCGGGGCGGAGCCGGCCGCCACCGGCCCGGGCCGCGCGACCGCCGCTGCCGGAATCTGTCGCGGATCGAGGAAGACGGCCGCATCGACGACACGGAACGCGGGCAGCGCAGGCCCTCCTTCGACCGCGCGATCGACGATCGACGCAAGCCGCGCGCGCGCGTAGTCTCTCCCTCCGTCGACGATGAAGGCAACCGGCAGCCAGCCGATCGCCAGCATCACGGCCGCACCGCCGAACGCCAGTACTCGTTTCAACTTCATGTTTCCAGTATCGGCCAGCGGTCTGCCGGCCTGTTCGCCGCGCCGCGGAGGAACGCAGGCGACGCGCCGGCGCCCGCCGACGTTTGCGGCTAGAGCGGCTCGACGTAGATGTAGTAGACGCGGACGCCGAGGTCGCGCGTGTCCTGCGTCCCCGCGTCGAGATCCGCGGGCGTGAAGGTCCGATCGACGCGCAGCTCCAGTTGCACGAAATCGTCCGATCCGAGATCGGCCGCCGCGACGTCCTGCGTGAGGTGGAAGACCTCGGTCGTATCGATCTCCACCTCCCGCAGGACCCGATCGCCGATGGCGAGCGACAGCCTCTGCGGCGGGTCGAACCCGTCGGCCCGGCCGTCGAACTCCAGCACGAACCGGGAATCGCGGTTCGGATTCCTGAACGACAGCACGCCCCGGCCTTCCGTCCAGCGCCACTGCCTCCGCCCGTCCGCGCTGAACTCCGCCGCGTGCCAGCCCGCGCCGTACGTGACGAAGCTGCTCTCGTGCTGCGGCTCGATCCGGACGCTCCCCACGCGGTAGGCAAGCTGCCCCAGATCCGCTCCGGCGAGAGGCAGACGGGTGCCGGTGGTCGGCGAATAGAGCCCGACCGCAATGACCGACTCGCCGACGTAGGGATACATCGGAATCTTCACGCGCCGCTCGTACTCGATCGACTGGCCCGGCCGCCATTGGGACGTCGGCACCGGCGGGTCGTGATCCTCCGTCCACAGCACGTCCTCGCGGTCGTCGAGGAAGTGCACGAACACCCGGTAGTCCCCGGCCAGACCGGCCTCGGGATCGGACGCCACGTCGAAGCGAAACCGCAACGCGAGGGGCGCTCCGAGCGGCACCGCCACCCGATCCGTTCCCAGGGCGACGCTCGCCACGGGCAGCCGCGCCTCCGTGCAGCCGAACGCGGCCGGCAGCCAGGCCGCGACGGCCACGGCCCACCGCATGGACGAACGCAGGTTTCGCATCGCCTCTATGCTAATCTGTTGCGAGCTTCTCCGGCAACGTGCCGGGCCGCCGGCCGTCGGCGCCGCACGCATCCGGCGCATCGGCGGATGACGACGGGGGGGAGAATGGTTCGCGCATGACGCTCGAAGCGCTCGGCATGGTCGAGACCCGGGGCCTCGTCGGATCCATCGAGGCCGCCGACGCGATGGTCAAGGCGGCGAACGTCCTGCTCGTCGGCAAGGAGTACATCGGCGCCGGCTACGTGACGGTCATGGTGCGCGGCGACGTCGGGGCGGTGAAGGCGGCGACCGACGCCGGCGCGGCCGCGGCGCGGCGGGTCGGCGAGCTCGTCTCGGTGCACGTGATTCCCCGGCCGCACCACGAAGTCGAGAAGATCCTGCCCGCGGCCGCGGACGCGTCCTAGCAGCCCATGGCGCCCCCCGCGTCGCACCGAGAGCGGCGAGACGCCCGTGCCTACGACTGGGGGGACGTGCCCGGGCTCATGGTGCCCCCCCGCGTCGCACCGAGAGCGGCGAGACGCCCGCCTGACAAGGCGTGAGGAGGGTGCGCCCTCCGTCGCGCGCCGCGCCGCCGCACGGCCATGGCTGACCTCGATTCGCCGTCCGACCTCGACCGGCGCTCCGTTGCGGAGGCCCGCCGCCTCGCCGCGCGGGCGCACGAAGCGCAATCCGTCCTCGCGGAGCTCGGCCAGGAACAGGTCGACCGGATCGTCGCCGCCATGGCCGCGGCGGCGGCGGACCATGCCGAGGAGCTCGCGGCGGCGGCGGTCGCGGAGACCGGCTACGGCGTCCGCGCGGACAAGGTCCGGAAGAACCTCTTCGCCGCCCGTACCGTGCACGACTTCATCCGGCCGCTGAAGACGGTCGGCGTGCTGCGGCGGCTCGACGATCGGCGCGTCGTGGAGATCGCCGAGCCCTGCGGCGTGGTCGCCGCCGTCGCGCCGTCGACCAACCCGACCTCCACCGCCGTCTACAAGCTGCTGATCGCGTTGAAGGCGCGTTGCGCGATCGTGCTCAGTCCGCACCCCGCGGCGGTCGACTGCATCCGGCGGACGGTGCGCCTGCTCGAGGGCGCGGCGCGCGGCGCCGGGGCGCCGGCCGGCGCGATCGCCTGCCTGACGCCGGTGACCATCGCCGGCACCCGCGAACTGATGCGCCATCCGCGGGTCGCGGTGATTCTGGCGACCGGGGGCATGGGCCTGGTCCGCGCCGCCTACTCCGCCGGCAAGCCGGCCTACGGCGTCGGTCCGGGCAACGCGCCGGCCTACGTCGAGCGCTCCGCCGACGTCGCGAAGGCGGCGCGGGACGTGCTCACCGGCAAGACCTTCGACAACGGCCTGCTCTGCTCCTCGGAGAACTCGGTGGTGGCCGACGCCGTGGTCGCGGAGGAGCTCCGCCGCGAGCTCGAGGCGCAGGGGGGGCGTTTCCTGCACCGCGCGGGCGCGGATGCGCTGGCCAGGGTCCTGATCACTCCGCAACGGCTCCCGCACCCGGATCTGGTCGGGCGCAGCGCGGTCGAGATCGCCGCGCGGGCCGGCCTGCGGGTCCCGGACGGCACGCGGGCGCTGATCGCCCCGCTGGACGGGGTCGGCCGCGACCATCCCCTGTCGATCGAGAAACTGTGCCCGGTGCTCTCCTTCTACGTGGTGGAGGACTGGCGGGAAGGGTGCGAGCGGTGCCGGCAGATCCTGCGGTACGGCGGCATGGGCCACACCCTGGCGATCCATTCCCGCGACGAGTCGGTCGTCCTCGAGTTCGCGCTACGGAAACCGGCGTTCCGCATCGTCGTCAACACGCCGGCCACGCTCGGATCCATCGGCATGACGACGGGACTCGATCCGTCGCTGACGCTCGGCTGCGGCGGCCACGGCGGCAACGTCACCTCCGACAACGTCTCGCCGCTGCACCTCCTCGACGTGAAGCGGCTGGCGTACGAAACGCGCACCGCCTCCCGGGCGACCGCCGAGCTGGACTCGCCGCCACGGTCCGGCGCCCCGGACGCCGCCGGGGCGCCGCGGCGGCCGGCCGGGCTCGACCGGCGTCTGGTGGCGGAGCGCGTCGCCGCGCTGCTCGACGACCCGCGCGGGGAACGCGCCCCGGTCCCGTCCGCCCCGGCCACGCCGGCCGCGGCCGAAGCGACGGGCGCGCCCGCAACCCCGGCGGCGTCTCCGGCCGCCGCGGCCGGGCCGCCGGTCCCGTTCGTCTGCGAGGCGGACGTCCGGGCGGCCATCCGGGCGTCGCGGCCGATCGTGATCGGCGACCGCACCATCGTGACGCCGGCCGCGCGCGATCTCGCGGAGCCGCACGGAATCTTCGTGAAGCGCTGAGCGGCGCGCCGGCTCCACCGGCCGGGGAACGGCGGCGGCGACGCGGATTTCGCGCATCCCCGGCACGCAGCGCGAGTGCGGAAACTGCCAGCGCCGCCGGCCGACCGGCAAGGAAACCGGTCCGGCCGGGGCTGGACCGGGGTTTGCATCGTCGGACGCCGTGCTCGGGAAACTGCGTTCGGCGGCCGTGGTCGGCGTCGAGGCGTCGATCGTCGACGTCGAAATCGACGTGTCCGGCGGTCTCCCGGCCTTCGCCGTGGTCGGGCTGCCGGATTCGACGGTGCGCGAGAGCCGCGACCGGGTGCGCAGCGCCATCCGGCACGCCGGCTTCGAGTTCCCGGAGCGCCGGATCACCGTCAATCTGGCGCCGGCCGACGTGCGCAAGAGCGGGGCGTCGTACGACCTGCCGATCGCGCTGGGGCTGCTGGCCGCCGTCGGCGTCCTGCCGTCGCGTCTGTTCGAGGACCTGCTGGTCATCGGCGCGCTCTCGCTGGACGGCCGGGCGCAGCCGGTGCGCGGCGTGCTCTCCGTCGCGCTGCTGGCCGCCCGCCGGCGTCTCGGGCTGGTGCTTCCGGCGGCCAACCTCCGGGAGGGCCGCATCGTCGAGCAGATCGCCCTGCGCCCCGCGGCCACGCTGGCGCAGATCGTCAAGGACCTCGGCACGGGCGCCGAGACGGCGCCGGCCGCGCCGCCCGAGACCGTCCCGGAGCCCGCTCGCGCGGCTCCGGACCTCGCCGACGTGCGGGGCCAGCGAAGTGCGCGGCGGGCGGTCGAGATCGCCGCCGCCGGCCGGCACAACCTGCTGCTGGTCGGTCCTCCCGGCGCCGGCAAGACCCTGCTCGCCCGGCGCCTGCCCGGCATCCTGCCGTCGCCGACGTTCGACGAGGCGGTCGCCTCGACGGCCATCCATTCGGTCGCCGGGCTGCTCGAGCCGGCCGCCGGGCTGCTCGCGGAGCGTCCCTTCCGCGCTCCGCACCACAGCGCCTCGGAGGCCGCGATCATCGGCGGCGGCCGCGACCCGCGGCCCGGGGAGGTCAGCCTGGCCCACAACGGCGTCCTGTTCCTCGACGAGATCGTGGAGTTCGAGCGCCGCGCCCTCGAGGCGCTGCGGGAACCGCTGGAGGACGGCGTCGTCCGGATCGCGCGCGCGCTGCGCACGGTGCGGTTTCCTTCCCGGTTCCTGCTGGTCGCCGCCATGAACCCCTGCGCGTGCGGGTACGCGGGCGAGTCGCCCGCACGCTGCCGCTGCAGCCAGACGGACGTCGACCGCTACCACGACCGGCTGTCCGGTCCCTTGCGGGATCGATTCGATCTGACCGTCCGCGTCGAGCGCGTCCCGTTCCGGGTCCTTGCCGGCGACGCGCCCGCCGAGGGCTCGGCGGCGGTTCGCGAGCGGGTGCGCCGCGCGCGGGAGCGCCAGACCGCCCGCTACCACGACGAGAAGTTCCGCACGAACGCCGACCTCGCGGGAACCCTGCTCCGGGAACACGGCCGGCTCGACACGCAGAGCCTGGCCCTGGTCGAGCGGGCGATGCAGCGTCTCGGACTCACCGGACGCGGGTTCGACCGCATCCGCCGCGTGGCGCGCACCATCGCGGATCTGGACGACGCCCCGCACGTCCGGAGGCTGCACGTTGCGGAAGCGATACAGTACCGCATGCTACACTAGGCGTTTGGAGCGGCGGCTTGCCGCACCTTCGTCGACGGGGCCGGGAGTGCTTCCTGCATGATTCGACGCCGTTACGCTTTCATCGTGGCCGACCGGGCAACCGGCGCGGTCCGCCGTTTCACCATATCCGTCGGTCTCGCCGTCATCGTCACGACGGTTGCGGTCGGCATCCCCCTCGGCTGGGTGCTCCGCACCGGCTGGGACGCCCACGCCGAGATTCTGGATCTGCGGTCGGACAACGCGCGTCTGGTGGTCGAGAACTCCGGGTACCGCGCCACGGAAGAGAACCTGCTCGACAACGTCGCATCGCTGCAGGCGATCGTGGACGACCTGGCGGCCCGCACGCCGCTCGACGTGACGCGGTTGCGCACCGCGGTCGGGCGACTGCCGGCGGCGCTGGCCGCCTCCCTGCGCCCGGACGCCTCGGTCCCGGTCGCCAGCCAGACGTTCCGCACCCTCCGCCATCTGCTGGATTCGCTCGGCCGCGAGCTGCAAACGGTGCGGCGCGGCGTGGAGCGGCGCGAAGCGTTCGTCGAAGCGATTCCTACCCGGTGGCCGGCCGCCGGCTGGGTGTCGGGAGGCTACGGCTATCGCCGGGACCCCTTCACCGGGATGCGCGACCACCACCCCGCCATCGACATCTCCACGCGTGCGGGCGAGCCGGTGTACGCCACCGCCGCCGGGCGCGTCGCCGCGGCGAAGCGCAACGGCGCCTACGGCAACCTGGTCGAGATCGAACACGAAGAATCCGGCATCGTCACCCGCTACGGCCATCTCTCGACGTTCGCCGTGCGCCGGGGCGAAACCGTCCAGCGCGGCGACCTGATCGGCCACGCGGGCGCGACCGGCCGCGCGACCGGCAACCACGTCCACTACGAAGTGTGGGTGAACGGGCGGACGGTCAACCCGTTGCGGCTGATCAGCCCGGCCGACACCCTGACCGCGAACTAGCCCGCGCCGGCGTTCACGATCAATGCTGGACACCTTACTCGCCAAGGTCTTCGGCACCCAGAACCAGCGCGATCTCAAACGGGTTCAGCCGCTAGCCGCCGCCATCGGAGAGCGGGAGGACGATGTGCGCGCCCTCTCCGACGAGGAGCTCCGCGCGCAGACGGCGGCGCTCCGCCAGCGGCGCGACCAGGGCGCAGATCTCGACGATCTGCTGATCGACGCCTTCGCGGTCGTGCGCGAGGCGGGGCGGCGCATGCTCGGCATGCGGCACTTCGACGTCCAGCTCGTCGGCGGCATCATGCTGCACCGCGGCAGGATCGCCGAGATGAAGACCGGCGAGGGCAAGACCTTGGTGGCCACCCTCGCCGCCTATCTCAACGCGCTGGCCGGCAAGGGCGTGCACGTCGTCACCGTCAACGACTACCTCGCCCGCCGGGACGCCGACTGGATGGGCCGCATCTACCGCTTCCTCGGCATGACGGTGGGCGTGATCCAGCACGATCTGCGCGACGCGGAGCGCCACGCCGCCTACCGGTGCGACATCACCTACGGCACCAACAACGAGTTCGGCTTCGACTATCTGCGCGACAACATGAAGTTCGACGCCGCGCAGTTCGTGCAGCGCGGCCATCATTTCGCGATCGTGGACGAAGTCGACAGCATCCTGATCGACGAGGCGCGCACGCCGCTGATCATCTCCGGGCCGGCCCAGCAGTCGACGGAGCTGTACTACGAGGTGGACCGGATCATCCCCCGGCTCAAGCCGGGCGCCGTCACCCAGGGCAACGTGCCGGCCGAGCGCCGGGAGGAACTCGAGACGACCGGCGACTTCCTGAAGGACGAGAAGCACAAGACGGTCACGCTGACCGAGAGCGGCATGGCGATCTGCGAAAAGCTGCTCAAGCATCGCCTGCAGCCGGGCGGGCTGTACGACCCGGCCAACATGCCGCTGCTGCACCACGTCAACCAGGCGTTGCGCGCGCACAGCCTCTTCGAGCGCGACGTCGACTACATGGTCAAGGACGGCCAGGTGGTCATCGTCGACGAGTTCACCGGCCGCCTCATGCCGGGCCGGCGCTGGAGCGACGGGCTGCACCAGGCGGTCGAGGCGAAGGAGAAGGTCCGCATCGAACGCGAGAACCAGACGCTGGCCACGGTCACCTTCCAGAACTATTTCCGCAAGTACGGCAAGCTCTCCGGCATGACCGGCACCGCCGAGACCGAGGCGACCGAATTCGCCAAGATCTACGAACTCGACGTCTTCGTGGTGCCGACGAACCGCACGCTGATCCGCGTCGAGGAGCCGGACCTCGTCTACCGCACCGAGAAGGAGAAGTACGCCGCAATCGTCGACGACGTCATCGAGCAGCAGAAAGCGGGCCGGCCGGTCCTGGTCGGCACCGTCTCGATCGAGAAGTCGGAGCGCCTGTCCGGCCTGCTGAAGCGGCGCGGCGTCAAGCACGTCGTCCTCAATGCGAAGCACCACGACAAGGAAGCCGAGATCGTCGCCCAGGCGGGGCGCTCCGGGACGGTGACCATCGCGACGAACATGGCCGGCCGAGGAACCGACATCCTGCTGGGGGGCAACCCCGAGCACATGGCGCGCCGCCAGGCGCTGGCCGACGAGGTGGCCGAGCGGCTTCCCGCGGGCGAAGAGAAGTTCGTCGACGACGAGGAGTACGTCTACTTCGCGCACGACGGGTTCTTCCAGCGCGTGCCGCGCGCGGACTGGGAACGGCTCCACGGCCGGTACCGGGCGCAGACCGACGCGGACCACGAGGCGGTCGTGAACGCCGGCGGGCTGCACATCGTCGGCACCGAACGGCACGAGGCGCGCCGCATCGACAACCAGCTCCGGGGACGCGCCGGACGGCAGGGGGACCCCGGGTCCTCGCAGTTCTACCTGTCGCTCGAAGACGACCTGATGCGCATCTTCGGATCGGACCGCATCCAGGGGCTGCTGGACCGGCTCGGCATGGAAGAGGGCGTGCCGATCGAGCACGGCATGGTGACCAAGGCGATCGAACGGGCGCAGAAGCAGGTGGAAGCGCAGAACTTCTCCGTCCGCAAGCACCTGCTCGAGTACGACGACGTGATGAACAAGCAGCGCGAGAACGTCTACGCGCTGCGCCGGGAGCTGCTCGAGGGGACGATCACCATCGAGGACGACGAGGAGATCGACACGCACGAGTACGTGCTGACGCTGGCCGAAGGAGCCGTCGACGAGGCCGTGCAGACCGCTTGCGGACGCGACGTCGAGCCGGAAGAGTGGGACCTGACCGCCCTCCGGCGGAACGTCGGAGAGCTGTTCGGCCTCGATCCCGAGGAGGTCGCCGCGCTCGACTTCGACGACCGGAGCCCCGACGAGATGCACGACGCGCTCTGGTCGATGGTGCGGGAACGTTACGAGGAGAGGACGTCGGCGCTCGACGGCGGCCTGCTGCAGCGCGTCGAGCGGGATCTGATGCTCCAGGTGGTCGATTCGCAGTGGAAGGACCACCTGTACGGCCTCGACCACCTCAAGGAAGGGATCGGCCTGCGCGGGTACGGCCAGCGCAACCCCCTCATCGAGTACAAGCGCGAGAGCTTCACGATGTTCCAGGCGATGAAGCAGCGGATCGACGAGGAGACGCTGCGCTATCTCTGGCGCCTGCGGCCGGTGGTCCGCGACGGCGACGGAGACGGCGGACGGCGGACGGCGCCGGCCCGCCCGGCGACGCCGCTCTCGTTCAACGATCCCGGCCGTCCGGCGCCCGCCTTCGCGTCCGCCGGCGGCGCAGGCCCCCGCCCGGCGCGCACCGGGGGCGACGACGCCGCCGTCAGGACGGTCCGCCGGGACATGCCGAAGGTCGGCCGCAACCAGCCGTGTCCCTGCGGCAGCGGCAAGAAGTACAAGAAGTGCCACGGCGCGTGAGCGGTACGTCACCATGACAGTCAGGATCGACACGTCCACCGGCCGGCTGACCAGCGCCACCGTCGAGACCGCGCTGACGTTCGACGACGTGCTGCTCCGCCCGCGGCATTCGGCCACGCTGCCGCGCGACGTCGACGTCGGCACGCGCCTGACGCGGCGCATCCCGCTGAACCTGCCGCTCCTCAGCGCGGCCATGGACACCGTGACGGAATCGCGGATGGCGATCGCCATGGCCCAGCTCGGCGGCATCGGGATCGTCCACAAGAACCTCGACGTTCCGGCGCAGGCGTCCGAAGTCGACCGCGTCAAGCGCTCGGAGAGCGGCATGATCGTCAATCCGATCACGCTCTCCCCCGAGGCGAGGGTCTGCCAGGCGCTCGAGCTGATGAAGAAGTACCGCATCTCGGGCGTGCCGATCACCGAGGACGGCCGCAACGAGGGGCGCCTGGTCGGGATTCTCACCAACCGCGACCTGCGGTTCCACGGCGACGTCCAGCGCCCCGTCGCCGAGGTGATGACGCGCGAGAACCTGATCACGGTGCCGGTCGGGACGACCCTGGCGCAGGCGAAGGACATCCTCCACCGGCACCGCGTCGAGAAGCTCCTGGTGGTGGACGGGGAGTTCAACCTGCGCGGCCTGATCACGGTCAAGGACATCCAGAAGGCCACCAAGTACCCCAACGCGTGCAAGGACTCGCTCGGCCGCCTGCGGGTCGGCGCGGCCGTCGGCATCGCCGAGGACGCGCTCGAACGGGCCGAGGCGCTCGTCGCGGCCAACGTGGACGTGCTCGTGCTCGACAGCGCCCACGGACATTCGCGGAACGTCATCGAGGCCGCCGCCCGGCTGCGCCGGGCGTTCCCGGCCGTGGACCTCGTCGCCGGCAACGTCGCGACCGCGGGCGGCGCGCGGGCGCTGGCCGAAGCGGGCGTGGACGCGATCAAGGTCGGCATCGGGTCGGGATCGATCTGCACGACCCGCATCATCGCCGGCATCGGGGTGCCCATGATCACCGCGGTGGCCGAGTGCGCGTCCGCCGCGGCGGAGTACGACGTCCCGATCATCGCCGACGGCGGCGTCCGCTACTCCGGCGACATCACCAAGGCGCTCGCGGTCGGCGCCAGCGCGGTGATGATGGGCAGCCTGTTCGCCGGCACCGACGAGAGTCCGGGCGAACTCGTCCTCTACCAGGGCCGCAGCTTCAAGGACTACCGCGGGATGGGTTCGATCGGGGCGTTGCGGAGCGGCGGCGCGGACCGCTACTTCCAGGAGGACTTCGACCCGTCCGCCCCGGACGACACCCCGCGGAAGCTCGTGCCCGAGGGCATCGAGGGGCGCGTGCCTTACAAGGGCAGCGTCGCGACGATGGTCCACCAGCTCGAGGGCGGCCTGCGGGCCGGCATGGGGTACTGCGGGGCGCCGAACCTGGAGGCGCTCCGGCGCGACGCGGAGCTGGTCCGCATCACGCCGGCCGGCGTGCGGGAAAGCCACGTCCACGACGTGGTCATCACCAAGGAAGCGCCGAACTACCAGAGCGAGTAGTCCGGGCCGCGTCAGCGCCGGGAGCTCTTCGACGGCGATGTCGCGCTGCCGCCGCCGGCCGGGTGCTCCCTCCGGGAGGTGCCCGCACCAAGCGGCTCTTCGACTTCGACGGCGACGTCGCGGTCGTCGCCGCCCCGGTCGACGATGCGGACGCGCACGGCCGGCTCGGGCGGGCCCGGCAGCCGGTCCGCCCACTCGATGGCGACGATCGCGTCGCCGGCCAGCATTTCTTCCACCAGGGGCGCGACGTCCGCGGCCTCGTCGGCGCCCAGGCGGTACAGATCGACGTGCTGCACGACCCGGCGGCCCGGGTACTCCTGCATCAGCACGAACGTCGGGCTGCTGACGTCGTCCGGACACCCCCCCGCGCCCTCGACCAGCCCCCGCACGAAAGCGGTCTTGCCGGCGCCGAGTTCGCCGTACAGCAGCACCGCGGCCGGCGCCGCCGCCAGCGACCCGGCGAGCTCGCGCGCGATGCGCATCGTGTCCTCCTCGGATCGGCTGACGTGCGTCGTTCTCACCGGCCGCCGCCCCTCCCCGCCAGCTTCCCGGCCGCCACTCCGAGATGACGCGCCACGTCCCGCGCGACGAGGCCGGTCTCCCCCACCTGCCGCGCCGCGAGGTCGCCGGCCAGACCGTGGAGGTACACGGCCAGCCGGACGGCCGCGCCGGCGTCCTCCACCTGCCCGAGCCAGGCTGCCGCGACGCCGGTCAGCACGTCGCCGCTGCCCCCGGTCGCCATTCCGGGATTGCCGGTGGTGTTGATGGACACGACGCCGTCCGGGGCGGCGACGACCGTCCGGGCGCCCTTGAGAACCACGTGCGCGCCGTGGCGGACCGCGAACCCGTGCGCCGCGGCGACCCGGTCCCGCTGCACGTCCGCGGCCGTGGCGCCCAGCAGCCGCGCCATCTCGCCCGGGTGCGGCGTGATCACCACCGGCGCCTCCGGCCGGCCGCGCAGACGGTCCGGATCCTCCGCGCAGACGGTCAGGGCGTCCGCGTCGAGCACGAGCGGCCCGCGGCCGGGCCGGTCGAGCAGCGCGCGCACGATCGCGCGGCACCCCGGGCCGGTTCCCAGGCCCGGTCCGGCCGCCACCACGTCCCACGGCCCCGCCAGCAGGTCTTCGAGTCCGTCCCCGGTGGCCACCCCCTCCTCGTCCGGCAGCCCCAGGGTCATGTACTCGGGCTCGGCGGCGACCATGCCCAGGCACGACGCCGGCGTGGCCACCGTCACCAGGCCGGCCCCCGCCCGCAGGGCGCCGAGCCCGGCCAGCCGCGCCGCGCCGGTCCGGCCGCGCGAGCCGGCCACGATCGCGACGTGCCCGAAGTCGCCCTTGTGCGCCTCCGCCGGCCGGACCGGCACGAGCGGGCGCAGCGTCCCGGCCGCGAGCAGCCCGATGCGCGGACCGTCCAGCTCCGCGACGACGCCGGCCGGGATGCCGACGTCGGCCACGACCACCCGCCCGGCCGGTTCCGGGCGCAGGGCCAGGGCCAGCTTCGGGGCGCCCAGCGTGACGGTGAGCGCCGCCCGCAGGCATGGAGCCGCCGGGCGGGACAGGTCGCCGAGCAGCCCGGACGGCAGATCGATCGCCACCACCGGCACGCCCGCGGCGTTGACGTCGTCCGCGACGGCGGCGAGCAGGCCGGCGAGCGGCCGCTTGAGTCCGGTCCCGAACAGCGCGTCCACGACGAGGGCGCCGGTGTTGACCCGCCGCCGGCGCCGGTCCCAGCCAGCCGCGTCGAGAACCTCCCCGACCGGGACGCCGGCCTCCCGCGCCCGGTCCAGGTTCGCGCGGGCGTCGCCGGCCACGTCCTCCAGGCGCCCGAACAGGATGCCGTCGACGTCCCAGCCCCGCTGCCGGAGCAGCCGGGCGGCCACCCAGCCGTCGCCGCCGTTGTTCCCCCGGCCGCAGAGGACCGCCGCCGCGCCGGGCCGGCTCGTCACGTGCGCCTCGACGGCGGCGACGACCTCCTCGCCGGCGCGTTCCATGAGGCGCAGCGACGGCACGCCGTGGCCGTCGATGGCGCGGCGCTCGGCTTCGCGCATCTGCGCCGGCGTCAGGACACGCACCGCGCGATCCTACCCCGGCCCGTCCGGCATCCGCCGCCGTCGGCCGTTCCCGGCCGCTCCGGTCCGGCGGGACGGCGGCGCCGACATCCGCCGTCGGCCGCTCCAGGCCGTTCCCGGCCGCTCCGGTCCGGCGGACCGGCGGCGCCGACAGGCGATAATCCGGAGGGCTGCCGTCGACGCGCGGCGGCGGAGAACGACCATGCAGACGTCCCGGCGGACTTCGCCGGCGACGCGGTGACCGCCGTCGACGCGCGGCGGCGGAGAACGACCCATGCAGACAGCCATCGACGTCAACGGACGCCTCGGCGACGCGGAGAGCGCCAGCGTCCCGGTCCTGGACCGTGGATTCCTCTTCGGCGAGGGAGTCTACGAAACGCTGCGTACCTACAACCGGAGACCGTTCCTGCTCGACCGCCACCTCGTCCGGCTCCGGGCGTCGGCCGAACGCATCGCGCTGGAGCCGCCCCTCGACGACGCCGCGTTCACCGCGCGCATCCTGGCGACCATGCGGTCCGTCGACGCGCCGGGCGAGCGCAGCATCCGGCTGCTTCTGACCCGCGGCGTCGGCGAGCTCGGCTACGGCCTCGCCAACTGCCCCACCCCCACCGTCGTCGTCATCGTCCGGCCGCACGCGGAGACGCCGGCCGCCGTCACGGAGCAGGGCATCGCCGTCGTGCGGTCGTCGATCCTGCGCAACCACCCGCGCGCCCTCAGTCCGCGGATCAAGTCGAACAACCTGCTCAACAACGCCCTGGCGATGCAGGAAGCGTTGCGGGCGGGAGCCGCCGAGGCGCTCATGCGCAACCACCGCGGCGAGCTGGCCGAGTGCGCGCAGTCCAACGTCTTCCTCGTGCGCGGCGGCGCCGCGCTGACCCCGCCGCTCGACGCCGGCATCCTGGAAGGCGTCACGCGCAACTTCGTCTTCGAGGTCGGCGCGTCCGCCGGCATCCCGGTGCGGGAGGAAACGCTGCGCCCCGGCGACCTCGAGGCCGCGGACGAGCTCTTCGTGACCAGCACCACCCGCGAGGTGCAGGCGGTCACCCGCGTCGACGGCAAGCCGGTCGGCGACGGACGGCCGGGACCGGTGACGCGGGCGCTCGCGGCGGAGTTCCGGCGGCTGGCCCGGTCGCGGTGCGGATCGTGAGCGGACGCTTGACGATGCCGTGGAGATGGCCTTCCGGGCGGCCGAGTCGGCCCGGTCGCGGTGCGGGTCGTGAATGAACCGCCGCGGGCCGGGCCCTCGTCCGGGCAGCGCCGCGCGCGACCGGTCGACCCGCCGCATACGCCTCGCGGCGCGGCGCAAGGGGCACGAGCGGTCCACCAGATCGAGCAGGCGCAACCCGCAAGCGCCGTATCCGCCTCGCGGCGGCGGGGCGCGAGGTTCAGGAACCCGGCGGCCCGGCGTACGCATCCGCCGGCGGACACGAACAGACCAGGTTCCGGTCGCCGTGCGCGTCGTCGATCCGGCCGACCGCCGGCCAGATCTTGTTCTCGGCGACGAAGGGCCTCGGAAACGCCGCCGCCTGCCGGCTGTAGGGATGCGTCCACTCGTCGCCGGCCACTTCCTCCGCGGTGTGCGGGGCGTTCTTCAGGACGTTGTCGACCGGATCCGCCCGCCCGCCCGCTATGTCCTCGATCTCGTCCCGGATCGCCAGCATCGCGTCGCAGAAGCGGTCGAGCTCCTCCAGCGGCTCGCTCTCGGTGGGCTCGACCATCAGCGTGCCGGGAACCGGGAACGACACCGTCGGCGCGTGGAAGCCGTAGTCCATCAGACGCTTGGCGACGTCCTGCACGGTGACGCCGGCCCGCGTCTTCAGCGCCCGCAGGTCGAAGACCAGTTCGTGGGCGACGCGTCCGTTCCGGCGCGCGTAGAGCACGTCGTAGCGCGCTTCGAGGCGCGACTTGACGTAGTTGGCGTTCAGGATGGCGTACTCGGTGGCCGCGGTCACCCCGCGGGCGCCCAGCAGGCGAATGTAAGCGTACGAGACGAGCAGGATGCTCGCGCTGCCCCACGGCGCGGCGGAGATCGGCGCAATCGCCGAATCCGGCGCCCCGTCCTCCCCGAGCGGATGCCGCGGAAGGTACGGCGCCAGGTGCCGGGCGACGGCGATCGGGCCCATGCCGGGTCCGCCCCCGCCGTGCGGGATGGCGAACGTCTTGTGCAGGTTGAGGTGGCAGACGTCGGCGCCGATGCGCGCCGGGGAGGTGAGCCCGACCTGGGCGTTGAGGTTGGCGCCGTCCAGGTACACCTGCCCGCCCTGTTCGTGGACGACGCGGCAAACCTCCTGCACGGCGTCCTCGAAGACGCCGTGCGTCGACGGGTAGGTGATCATCAGCGCGCTCAGCCGGCGCCCGTGCCGCGCCGCCTTGGCCCGCAGGTCCGCCAGATCGACGTTGCCGTCGCCGTCGCAGGCCACGACCACCGGCTGCAGGCCGGCCATGACCGCGCTGGCCGGATTGGTGCCGTGGGCGGAGGCCGGAATCAGCACCACGTCGCGCTCGCGCTCGCCGCGGGCGCGCTGGAACGCCCGGATCACGAGCAGCCCGGCGAACTCCCCCTGCGCGCCGGAGTTGGGTTGCAGGGAGACGGCGTCGAAGCCGGTGACGGCGCACAGCAGCGTTTCGAGCTCGGCGACGACGGCTCGGTACCCGCCCGCCTGCGAGGCCGGCGCGAAGGGATGCACGTCCCCGAACTCCGGCCAGGTGACCGGCTCCATCTCCGCGGCGGCGTTGAGCTTCATCGTGCACGAGCCGAGGGGGATCATCGACGTGTCGAGGCCGACGTCCTTGCGCTCGAGCCGCTTCAGGTAGCGCATCATCTGCAGCTCGGAGCGATGCCGGTGGAAGACCGGATGGGTCAGGAACGGCGAGGTGCGCCGCAGCGCTTCCGGCCAGACCGGGGCCGGCAGCGGCTCGTCGGCGGCGGAGCGGGGGCGGGCCGGGGCGCGGGTTGCGCGCGCGAACACCTCCGCGATCGCGTCCACGTCGGCGCGGGTCGTCGTCTCGTCGAGGGCGATGCCGACGTCGCCGCCCGGGTGATAGCGGAGGTTGATCCGCGCGGCCTCCGCCGCCGCCCGCACCGCGGGGGCGAATCCCGCCTCGCCCGACGCGACGCGCAACGTGTCGAAGAACGCGTCGTTGCGCTGGACGACGCCGAGCGATTCCAGCCGGGCGGCCAGCAGGCGCGCCAGCCCGTGCGCCCGCCGGGCGATCGCCCGCAGCCCGTCCGGGCCGTGATACGCGGCGTACATGCCCGCGACGTTGGCCAGCAGCGCCTGCGCGGTGCAGATGTTCGACGTGGCGCGCTCGCGCCGGATGTGCTGCTCGCGGGTCTGGAGGGCCATGCGGTACGCCCGGCGCCCCCGCGCGTCCACCGACACGCCGATCACCCGCCCCGGCATCTGCCGGGCGCAGGCGCGGCGGGCCGCGAAGAACGCGGCGTGCGGTCCGCCGCCGCCCGGCGGCACGCCGAAGCGCTGCGCGCTGCCGACCACCACGTCGGCGCCCATCTCGCCCGGCGGGGTCGCCAGCGTCAGGGCGAGCAGATCGGAGGCCGCCACCACGAGCGCCCCCGCCGCGTGCGCCCAGGCCGTCACCGGACCCAGATCGAGCAGACGGCCGAACGCGTCGGGCGATTGCGCCAGCACCCCGAACAGATCGTCCGGGCCGCCGCCGCTCTGCGCCGCGGCGCCAAGGTCGGTCACGTCGACCCGGATGCCGAGCGGCTCCGCGCGCCCGCGCACCACTGCGACGGTCTGGGGAAAGCAGTCCGCGGAGACCAGGAAGCGCCGCGCCTCGGGACGCCGCCGGGCCTGCAGCCGAAACAGCATCGTCATCGCCTCGGCCGCGGCCGTCGCTTCGTCGAGCAGGGACGCGTTGGCGATCTCCATCCCCGTCAGATCCGCGACGGCGGTCTGGAAGTTCAGCAGCGCCTCCAGGCGGCCCTGCGCGACCTCGGCCTGGTACGGCGTGTACGGGGTGTACCAGCCGGGGTTCTCGAGCAGGTTGCGGCGGATCACCGGGGGCGTCACGCAGCCGTGGTAGCCGAGACCGATGAACGACCGCCACCGCTCGTTGCGGGCGGCCAGCGTGCGCATCCGCGCCAGGAACGCCGCCTCCGATTCGGCGGCGGGCAGGTCGAGGGGCGCCGCGAGGCGGATGCCCGCCGGGATCGCCTCGTCCAGCAGGGCGTCGAGCGACGGCGCCCCGACCACCGCGAGCATGCGGTCGAGATCCGCCGCGCGCGGTCCGATGTGCCGGTCCGCGAAGCCGGTCGTCGCGTCCACCATGCGGGGTTCAGCCGGCTTCGCCGACGAGCGCGCCGTAGGCCGCCGCGTCCAGCAGCGCGTCCACGTCGCCGGGATCGTCGAGCGCCAGCACGATCATCCAGGCCGCGTGCGGATCCTGGTTCACCGCCTCGGGCCGGTCGGCCAGCTCCCGGTTGACCTCGACGACCGTGCCGCCGACGGGACAGTAGAGATCCGACACGGCCTTGACCGACTCGATCGAGCCGAACTGCTCGCCCTGGCGGAAGGCGCGCCCCACCTCCGGCAACTCCACGTAGACGACGTCGCCGAGCTGCTCCTGCGCATGGTCGGTGACGCCGACGCGCCCGCGGCCGTCCTCGACGCGAATCCACTCGTGGTCCTTCGTGTACTTCAGTTCCCGCGGATACATCTCGCCTACCTCGGACGCCGATAGAACGGCATCGGCACGACCCGCGCGCGCAGGCGCCGGCCGCGCACGTCGATGGAGAGCTCGGTGTCCCGGCGCGCCAACTCGACCGGCACGTACGCCATGCCGACCGCCTTCCGGAGGTGCGGCGTCAGGGTCCCGCTGGTGACCCGGCCGACGCGGTCGGCGCCGGCGTGGACCGCGTGGCCGTGCCGCGCGATCCCCCGCTCCAGCATCTCGAAACCGACCAGCTTGCGGCCCGGCCCGGTCCGCCGCTGCGCGAGCAGCGCCTCGCGGCCGATGAACGACTCCTTGTCCCAGCCGACGGTCCAGCCGAGCCCCGCCTCGAGCAGGGTCGTCGTCTCGTCCACGTCGTTGCCGTACAGGCGCAGCCCCGCTTCGAGACGCAGCGTGTCGCGGGCGCCGAGCCCGGCCGGGAGCAGGCCGTGGGCAAGGCCCGCCTCGATCAGCGCGGACCAGACCGTCTCGGCCCGGGCGGGCGGCACGAACAGCTCGAAGCCGTCCTCGCCGGTGTAGCCGGTCCGCGAGATCGTGGCCCGGACGCCGGCCACCTCCCCGTTCGCGAAGGCGTAGTACTCGACGCCGTCGACCTCGACCGCGGTCAGCGGCTGCAGGACGGCCGCGGCCCGCGGCCCCTGCAGGGCGATCAACGCGTAGCGGCGGCTCGCGTCGACGGCGACCGCGTCCCCCGCCGAGGCGATCCCCTTCCGGATCCAGGCCACGTCCTTGGCGACGTTGGCGGCGTTGACGACCAGCAGGTAGTGCCCGGCCGCGAGCTGGTAGACCAGCAGGTCGTCGACGACCGTGCCCTCCGGCGTGGTCAGCGCGGAATACTGGGCGCGCCCGGGCTGCAGCCGGCCCGCGTCGTTCGACGTGACGCGCTGCACGGCGGCCAGCGCGTCTTCGCCGGCGATCTCCACCTCGCCCATGTGGCTGACGTCGAACAGGCCCGCCGCGGCGCGGACCGCCCGGTGCTCTTCGGCGAGGCCCTCGTACTGCAGCGGCATGTTCCAGCCGCCGAAGGGAGTCATCCGCGCCCCCCGGGCGCGGTGCCACGCGTGCAACGGGGTCGTCTGCAGGGGATCGGCCGGAGTGCGGGCCATCGGAGTGACGGAGGTATCGGTCCGGGCGCGCCGGCTCGCCGCCGGGCGGTCCGCAACCGTACTACGCGGTCGAAGAAGGGTCAAGAACGAGTCTCTTCCAGCGACAAGCGAGCCTGAAAAGGGGCCGGGTCGCGGATCGTCGGAGGATGATTGTGAGATTCGACACGCACCGCCTGCGCGGGAAGACCGACAAGGCCTGCTGCGCTGCTTCCCGGACAAGGCGACCGGTCTGTCCCGGGCGCAGGTCACCCGCCTGCTGCGGCAACACCGGACCACCGGCGGGATCACCGACCGGCGCGGCGCCTGCCGCCGAGAAACTTGCCGGCGCCTTGACCGACGTCATAGCATCGGGAGCATTCGACCCGCCGGGGAAAGAAGGCACGCGCTTTCACGAACTCTCGCACTCCCGCCTCGGGAGCTTCGGCGACGCCGAGCTCGCCCGGATGATCGTGGAGGAACTGAAGTCCCGCGACCTCGCGCGCGATACCGACGGCGTTTGGTGGAATCGCTCTTAGCCACGTCACCGCCCGTGCCGGCACTTGGGCGGCCGAGTCGCGCGGCGACCGAGCAGGCAGTGAGACTGTCGTGATCAAGCGCGGGGATCGGTCCCCGGACGCCCGGCCGCATTTGCCGGAACGCGAACGCCGGCGTGGAGGCGCGCCATGTTGAAGCGGGTGCACGTCAAGGGCTACAAGTCGCTGGCGGACGTCGAGGTGACCCTCGAGACGCTGACGGTGCTGTTCGGGCCGAACGCGGCCGGCAAGAGCAACTTCCTCGACGCGCTGCAACTGCTGACCCGACTCGGCACGAGCCGGACGCTGAAGGACGCCTTCGACCCCCCGTACCGGGGCAAGCCGATCGAATCGTTTCGCATCGGCGGCGGCGGCATCAAGGGGTTGGTCGAACAGGAACGTCTGGGGTTCTCGATCGAGGCGGATCTGCGCCTGTCGGATGCGGTGGTCGCGGCGGTCGACCGGCAGATAGCCGACATGCGCCGGCCGAGCCGGGACACCGAGGCGTCGGGGACTTCCAGTGCGCCGGCCCGCGGGCGCGTGCGCGAACGGGACCTGCGCTATCGCATCGAGATCGAGATGCTGCCGAAGTCGGGCATCCTGCGCGTGGCCGACGAGTACCTCGCGGCCCTGAACCGGACGGGCGAGCCGACCGGGAAGAGGAAGCCGTTCGTCGAACGGCAGGGCGAAAAGATCCACCTGCGGCTCGAAGGACAGGGGCACCCCACGCACTACGACCGTTTCCTCGACCACAGCGTCCTGTCCCTGCCGCACTATCCGCCGCACTATCCCCATCTGGTCGCGGCGCGGCGTGAAATGGAGAGCTGGCGGTTCTTCTATTTCGAACCCCGCGAGCGGATGCGCGCGGCCAATCCGGTGAAGGAAGTGCGCCACATCGGGTTGATGGGAGAGGAGCTGGCCGCGTTTCTCAACACCGTGCGGGCGACCGCGCCGCGGCAATTCGAAAGCATCGAAAAGGCGCTGCATACCCTGCTGCCGAACGTCGACGGCATCGAGGTCGAGGTCAGCGACCTCGGCGAAGTCGAGCTGCGCCTGCGGGAAGGGGGCGTCGCAATTCCGGCGCGCGTGGTGTCCGAGGGCACGTTGCGCCTCCTCGGGCTGCTGGCGCTGACCGGCGTCGCCCAGGCGCCGGCCCTGGTCGGCTTCGAGGAACCGGAGAACGGCGTGCACCCTCGCCGGATCGAGATGATCGCGGAGTTGCTGAAGACGCGGGAACGCCTGCAGGAGAGCCAGTACATCGTCACCACGCATTCGCCGATCCTGCCGAACCTGCTGCCGAAACGCTCGCTGTTCGTGGTCCGGCGCACGAACGGACGAACCCGCATCGACGGGTTCTCCACGTGGGGACCGTTGGGACGTGGTGACGACGTCGATGAGGCGCTTGCCGACGATCAGGATGGCCCCACCATCTCGGAGCGCATTCTGAGAGGCGATTTCGGTGCGTGAGATCGTGCTGTTCGTGGAGGATTTCGCCCACCGGCAGATCATCGGGCCGCTGGTGGAACGGATCGCCGGCGAGCAGGCCATCGCCGTACGGCTCGACTGGCGGAGCGCCGTACGCGGCCACGGCCAAGTGTCGCGGGAGCTGGGCGCCTATCTGCGCGACGTGGACCGGCAGGGCGAGCCGTGGCCGCACCTGATCGTCGTCGCGACCGACGCGAATTGCAAAGGGCTGCACGAGCGCGCCAGGGAGATCAAGAAACAGACCGGTCAGGCGCGTGCGCCGGTGGTTCTCGCGGTTCCCGACCCGCACGTCGAACGCTGGCTGCTGCTCGACGGCGCGGCGTTCAAGGCGGTGTTCGGCCAGGGTTGCGACGCGCCGGATCGGAAGTGCGACCGCGACCGCTACAAGCGGCGTCTCATCAAAGCCATCCGCGGGACGGGCGTGACGCCGAGCCTGGGAGGTATCGAATACGCGGAGGACATAGTGCGGAAGATGGACGTCGAACGCGCGAAGCAGGCGGACAAGTCCTTCGCGCGTTTCGTCGATGACCTGCGCACGACGTTCCGGAGCGGCGGCTTCGGGAGACCTGACGCGGTTTCGTGATGCGTTTCTTCAACACCACCGGCCCCGTGGTGGCGGCCGACCACTACTGCGTGCCGCCCCTCGCGCGCCTGGACCCCGACGAACTGCTACGGCTGGTCCGCGAGAAGCGCTACTTCGTGCTGCACGCGCCGCGGCAGACGGGCAAGACGTCGGCGCTGCTGGCGCTACGGGATCTGCTGCGGGCCGAGGGGTTCCGCTGCGTGTACGCCAACGTCGAGGGAGGGCAGACGGCCCGCGAGGACGTGGAGCGGGCGATGCGCGTCGTGCTGGGCGAGCTGGCCTCGTGGGCGGACGAAGCGGGCGACGGCTTCCTGGACCGGATCTGGTCCGACCTGCTGGCGCGGTACGGTCCGGACGGCGCGTTGCGCGAGGCGCTGACACGCTGGGCGGCGGCCGACCCGCGCCCGCTGGTGCTGCTGATCGACGAGATCGACGCGCTGATCGGCGACTCGCTGCTGGCGGTGCTGCGGCAGTTGCGCGCCGGCTACGTCCGGCGGCCGGCGGGATTCCCGCAGAGCGTGGTGCTGTGCGGAGTGCGGGACGTGCGGGACTACCGCATCCACTCCGGCTCGGCGAACGAGATCGTCGCCGGGGGCAGCGCGTTCAACGTCAAGGCGAAGTCGCTGCGGCTGGGGGACTTCTCGCGGGACGAGGTGACCGCGCTGCTCGGCCAGCACACGACGGAGACGGGACAAGCGTTCACCGCCGGCGCGCTGGAACTGGTGTGGGAACGGACGCAGGGTCAGCCGTGGCTGGTGAACGCGCTGGCGGCGGATGCCTGTTTCGAGAACAAGGAGGGCCGGGACCGGTCGCGGCACATCGACACGGAAGCGATTCTGGCGACGCAGGAGCGTCTGATCCTGCGCCGGGAGACGCACCTGGACCAGCTGGCGGACAAGCTGCGGGAAGAGCGGGTGCGGCGGGTGGTCGAGCCGCTGCTGAGCGGAGCCGAGACGCGCACGTTCGTCGACCGCGACCTGGAGTACGTCCGCGACCTCGGGCTCGTCGCACGGAACCGCCCGGTACGCATCGCGAACCCGATCTACGCCGAGGTGGTGCCGCGCGAGCTGACCTGGGTGGCGCAGGAGGAGTTCGAGCACGACACGGCGTGGTACGTCGACGCGGACGGCGCGCTGAACGTGCGCAAGCTGCTGGCCGCGTTCCAGACGTTCTTCCGGGAGCATTCGGAGCATTGGTCGCAACGGTTCCTGTACCAGGAGGCGTGGCCGCAGTTGCTTCTGCAGGCGTTCCTGCAGCGGGTGGTGAACAGCGGCGGGCGCATCGAACGGGAGTACGGACTCGGGCGGGGACGCACGGACCTGCTGCTGGTGTGGCCACGGACCGGCGCAGGAGCGGACGCGGACGCGCCGCCCGGCACCGGCGGCGCCTTCCCCGCCGAGCCCGCGCGGGTCGACAAGGCGGTGATCGAATGCAAGGTGCTGCACGCCGGCCTCGACCGGACGATCGCCGAGGGGCTGGACCAGACCGCGGCGTACATGGACCGGTGCGCGGCGCGGGAGGGCCATCTGGTGGTCGTCGACCGCGCCGCCGGCCGTAGCTGGGACGAGAAGATCTTCCACCGCCGGGAGTCGGGCGGGGGCGCGGAGATCGACGTGTGGGGCATGTGACGCGCCGGTCACGCCGCACGAAGGCCGCAAGGAAAGCCCCTGCCGGCCCGGCCGGCGCGAAACCGGTGGTCCTCCTTTCAGGCGGCAACCCGCAGATCGCGAAGGGCGACGGCGACGCCCCCGTGCAGGCATACATCGCGGCCATGCCGGGCTGGAAGCGCGGCGTCGGGCGCCTCCTCGACGACCTCGTCGTGCGCACCGTGCCCGACGTGCGCAAGGCCGTGCGGTGGAACTCCCCGTGGTATGGCGTCGAGGACCAGGGATGGTTCCTCAGTTTCCACGTCTTTGCCCGCTACGTGAAGGTGACCTTCCTCCAGGGCAGGTTGCTGCGTCCCGTCCCGCCCGGCTCCGGCAAGGACGAGGACTCGCGCTGGTGCGACGTTCACGAGGGCGAACTCGACGAAGAGCAGATGGCCAGATGGATCCGGCAGGCCGCCGCCCTGCCCGGCTGGCGCGGCTTCTGACGCAAGGAAGGCGCCTCCGACGGGTCGAGGCGTTGCGTTCTGCCGGTATCGAAGCGCGACACCTGGAGCGCCGTCGGTGACGCAGAGCGTCGGACACGGAGATCTTCGCATGGGCGCGCCGGCATGACGGTGTTCGGCGTCGACGGCCCGTCGGCAACGGCCTGCGTCAGCCCCGACCGTCACCGCGCGACCCGCCGCCGCGCGCCGTCGAGACGCTCCTGCGCACCATTCCTCTCACCGTGTCAGATGCCCTCGCATATTTTCTGACGTTCAACCGTGCAGACATCCCACCGATGCGCCGAAACGTCAGGGAGAGCGGCCACACGGCAACACGCGCGTCACGCAGCCGTCGACCGCAGGCCGACTCCGCACGAGGGGACACTGGAATGGCGACCTCCACCATCGAATGGACCGACGCGACCTGGAACCCTGTCGCCGGTTGCACGATCGTTTCGCCCGGCTGCACGAACTGTTACGCGATGCGCATGGCGGCGAGACTGGACGCGATGGGACAGGACAAGTACCGGGACCTGACGCGCGCGCAGGGAGGAGGACGCCCGGCATGGACCGGCGCCGTCAGATGCGACGAGACGAGCCTCGACGTCCCGCTCCGTTGGCGCAAGCCGCGGTTCGTGTTCGTCAATTCCATGAGCGATCTGTTCCATGCCGAAGTGCCCGACGCCTTCATCGCCAAAGTGTGGAAAACGATGGCCGCCGCGCCACACCATACGTTCCAGATTTTGACCAAGCGGCCGGAACGCATGCGGCAGGTGACCGAACGCTTCGCCCTGCTGCCGAACGTCTGGCTGGGAACCAGCGTCGAAAACAGGGACTACCTGCCGCGGCTCGACGACCTCCGGGCTACTCGCGCGACCGTGCGCTTCGTCTCGTTCGAACCGCTGCTTGGTCCGCTGACCGATGCGAGCCTCGCGGACATCCACTGGGCGATCGTGGGAGGAGAAAGCGGCCCCGGCGCGCGCCCCATGGCCGCCGACTGGGTACGCTCCATCCGCGAGTTATGTGAAAATCAGGGAGTGGCGTTCTTCTTCAAGCAGTGGGGCGGAGTCCACAAGATGCAAACCGGGCGAAAACTCGATGGCCGCACGTGGAACGCGATGCCCTCAATCGATCAGGCCGCGCAGTAATCACAGACGCGGCCGTTCTTGCGGATGCAGGACTACCTGAAGAATGGGACAAGGGACGCGCCAGAACGGGAAGCTGAGATCACCAGATGGACGCGACGACGGATCACGATGCCGTTGCTCTCCCGCTGAGGTAGCGTGAAGACATGATGAGTTCCCAGATTTTTCGATGGCGAGTGGGCGGACCTCCGCCCGATATTGAAGATCACAGCAAGGCGAAGCTCGGCGTCCTGCGTCGATATCTTCGCGGCTACTTTGAGCGGCTGAACAGCAATCCATCCCGCGACAAGTTCACGCTCGATCTCGTCGACGGCTTCTCAGGCGGCGGCGTCTTCCGGTCTGGCGGCGAGATCGTGCCCGGAACCCCGCTCATCATGCTCGAAGAATCGATGCGCGCAAAGGAAAAACTGAACCGGAATCGCTCGAAGCCGCTACACTTCGACTTCAAGTACTACTTCGTCGACGTCGACGCCGCTCACACCGACCATCTCAAAAAAGAACTGAACGAACGGGGCCATCAGGTTGACGGTGACAAGATCGTCGTACGGAACAGTCGGTTCGAAGACGTGGCGGACGGCATCATCGCCGAAATCCGTCGCCGGCAGCCCAGGGCAGGCCGCGCGATCTTCCTTCTGGACCAATGTGGGTTTTCTCGCGTTGAGACCGATCTCGTCGCCCGGATTTTCCAGAGACTTCCCGCTGCTGAGGTCATTCTGACGTTCGCGGCAGACGCTCTCGTCAACCACCTGGCGGACACGCCGGCTGTTGTCCGTGCCGTCGCGCCGATCGAGTTGACGGAAACACGAATTCGCGATTTGATCAAGCTGAAGAACGGCGACGGTGGAAGAGCACTGGTTCAGAGAGTGCTTCGCCAGCACATGCGAGCCACGACGGGGGCGCTTTACGACACCCCCTTCTTCATCAAACCACGTCAATCCCGCCGCGCGCTGTGGTTTCTCCATCTGTCGAGGCATCCGACGGCGCGCGACGTTATGGTTCAATGCCACTGGGATTCACAGAACACCTTCGAACACTATGGACCCGGCAGTTTCGGAATGCTGGGGTGGGACGGGCTGAGAGACGGAAATACGTTGCCGCTGTTCCGCTTCGACGAACTGGAAGGGAAACAGATGCATGGTCAACTTCTCGATTCGATGCCAGCAAGATTGTACAGCCTGGCATCGGAGCAGCCGGTCACCGTGGACGCGATCAGGCGTAGGTTTGCGAACGAAACCGCGGCGCGGTTTTCGGATCTGGACAAGGTCGTTCTCGAACTGTCAAGACAAAAGGAATTCGACATCCACGGCACCAACGGGAAAAAACGCCGTAGAAATCTGCAACGCCTGGATCCAACCGACAGAATCGCCGTCCCGAAAAAACCGTTGCTTCCCGGCATATCTCGCCGATGAGCTTCATGCGGACCCGCCACCGGCAAACCGGATGGCGTGAACCGGCGATACTTCGTCGCTCGGCAAGCATTACTCCATCAAACTCGAAGTTCACCGGGCTGCGAAATTGTCGATATTGCAATTTTGCGATTGGTGTCAGCGCATCGAAGCCGCGCCGACACTCGGTGATCCGGGCGGCTTCCGCCGTACGTCTCCAGCGGCTTCTGGGAGACCTGGCGCCGGGAGACGCATCTGGACCAGTTGGCGGACAAGCTGCGGGAAGAGCGGGTGCGGCGGGTGGTCGAGCCGCTGCTGAGCGGCGCCGGGACGCGCACGTTTTTTTGCGGCGGCGCGGGAGGACCATCTGCCGCCCTGCCCGGCTGGCGCGGCTTCTGACATGAGGAAGACGCGCCTCCCGACAGGAACAGCGAAGTCCGTACCGTTGCGTGCGTCGCAACCGGGATATACTGAACGTCATGACCAACCTGAACCGGATCACCCGGGATCCCGACGTCATGGGAGGACGGCCGTGCATCCGCGGCCTGCGCGTGACGGTCGGCATGATCGTGGGGCTCCTGGCCGAGGGCCACGACGAGGCCGAGGTGCTGGCGGCATATCCGTACCTGGAAAGCGACGACATCCGGCAGGCTCTGACCTACGCCGCGTGGCGCACGGAGGAGCAGGAAGTCGTTCTCGGTTCACGTTGAAACTGCTGATCGACATGAACCTGTCGCCTCGATGGGTCGAGGCGTTGCGATCTGCCGGCATCGAGGCGCGACACTGGAGCGCCGTCGGTGACGGCAAAGCGTCGGACAGGGAGATCTTCGCATGGGCGCGCCGGCATGGGTACGTGGTGTTCACCCACGATCTTGACTTCAGCCGGCTGGTCGCGCTCGCCGGTGGCTCGACGCCGAGCATCGTGCTGCTCCGCACACACCGCACTTTGCCTCACGCCTCGGCGGATACGCTCATCAACGCACTGCGCGAGCACCGGACTGCTCTCGAACAAGGTGCCGTCGTGGTCGTGCATGCCGACCAGCACCGCGTGCGATGGCTTCCTCTACGCCCATGAACAGCGCTTGACGGTTCGGCTCGAAAGAGCGGAACGGGTGCGGACCGCGTCTCCGCGGCGGCGGCACGTTCTCATGCCCGGCATTTCACCGGGCTCCTTGCACGGTCGTTCCAACTCCGGTCGCTCGCAGAATCGCCGCGATCCGCCGCGCCGTGTCGGTGAAGTGCTGCACTTCGTCGGGGTGGAGCGGGCGTCCGAGGACGGAGCGTTCGCGGTAGGAGAGCCACTTCTTGAGCACCTGGTAGCCGCCGAGGCGGTACGACCAGACGGCGGCGGGGACGTTGGCCCAGAACGCGCGGCCGTTGAGATGGATGTCGAACGTGGCGTCGCCGAGCGCGGGCAGGGCGTCGCCGAGGGCGGCGCGTTCGCCGGCCGTGAACGGACGTTCGACCGTCCGGCCCTGGCCCGGCATCACGGCGTCGCCGGCGCCGTGGTGTCCCCAGCCGGCGGTGAGCGCGAAGTCGCCGCCGGCCATGTTGCGGCCGTCGACGGTGGCGGGGCGGGCGACGGCGGCAATCTCCGGGCGGAGCGTTCCCGCGGTCACGCCGTCCACCGGGGCGTCGGGGTCGAGCAGCCGGGCGAGTTCGCGTCCGCGCGCCGCCGATTCGGCGAGCGCCGCCCCCGCGCCCCCGGAGTCGCCGTCGGGCCAGCCCGGCAGCGGGATGCGCGGCCATTCCATGCGGAGCGCGCCGGCGTTGGCCTCGCGGTAGGCGGGATCGTGCAACACGGCGAGCGCGTGGTAGAACAGGTCCTCAACGCCGGCGCCAAGACGTTGCAGATAGCGCCGGGCGGTTGCCGACAGGTTGGGCCGTTTCGGGGATCCAGCGTCATCACTTCCGACACCACTCGTAGCGTCAGCGAGCCGCCAAGGCTCCGGATCACGGAGATCGCCACCATCGATCTCGGTTTGACCATCACGGAGCCATGCGGGAAACCAGTTAGCACCGCGTTCTATCAAGTGTCGTGCGCCGATATGCCGGGTAAAAGCGGCCTGTGGCTGGTCTGCGTCTTTTCGCAAATGCTGTCCGTCGCAGAGCCACAGGTTCCTCTCGAACACGTGCGGTTGGTAATCGGGACGCGGGCGATCGAGCAGCCCGCCATCCGCCTCCCAATAGAGGTACCGATTGTCGAACGGCCGGTAAGCGTGACGGACGAAACCGTCTTCGTTAGGACCACCGCGCGCGAGCAGCGCCTCGCGTACCGCGCGGGCGTCGAAGCGCGCCGTGGTCTTCATCGCCATCGGGTAGCGCCGTGCGATCTCCTCGTGGCCGAGTGAGTGATCGAAGTAGTCGGCGATGCGCGCCCTCAGCCGATCAAGGTTGGTGTCGACCAGAAAGCCGTCGCGGCAGGTTTGGACGCCCGGAAACGACACCGGAAACAGATCCGGCAGCGCCGGCCAGTCGAACCACTCCCTGCTGACCGCGGTCGGCGCGAACGGCAGGCCGAGCGGCAGGACCGGCTCGACCAGATCGTAGAGGGCGCCCGGTTCGGTCTCCGCCGTCCGGGTCAGCTCCTCGCGCTTCCGCTGCCCCCACAGGTGCCGGAAGCCGACGCCCGCCGCCGGCGCGTGCTCCGCCTTCCGCACCAGCGTCGTGACGGCCGTCCCCACCTGGATGCCCACCGGGTCGCCGCCGGTCGAAAAGATGCTCGGGTCCGGCGAGCCGTCGGGCGCCACCTTGCCGGTCTTGTACTTGTCGCCGTTCAGGCAGTCGACGCGGACGACGTCGAACGCCTCCAGGTACCGCTCCCGCATGCCGGTGAACGACAGGCCATCGAGCCACGAGTAGTTCGAGATGAAGCAGACGACGCCCTGCCCCGTCTTCTCGGCGATGCGCCGCTCCGCCATGCGGAAGAAGCGGACGTACAGGTCGTTGAGGCCCTGGCCTTCCGGCCGCCGGACGCGCCGGGTCGCGCGGTACGCTTCCGACAGCGCCCGCTCCTCGTCCACCGCCATGCCCGCGAAGCCGTTGTACGGCGGGTTGCCGAGGATGACGAGCACCGGCGTCTCCTGCTTCACCCGCTCGGCGCGGTCGCGCTCTTCCTCCAGTTCGGGGAACGGAAGCGGTTTCGCCGCGCGCGGCTCCCAGCCGGTCAGGGCGTTGGTGAGGAAGACGCCGGGCCGCTCGGCGCCGTCGCCGGCCAGCGGCGCGTCGAGGTCCTGCATCGTCAGGCCGACCTGCAGATGCGCGACGACGAACGGCGCGGGCATGATCTCGAAGCCGAACACCCGTTCGGCCGCCGCCTGCTTCACCCGCGCGCCGGCGAGCGCGCCGAGGCCGCGGCCGCGGAGGTTGGCGGCGATGCGGCGCAGCACCTCGGCGAGGTAGGCGCCGGTGCCGCAGCAGGGGTCGAGCACGTAGACGTGCCCGGCGGCCAGGCCGTCGGCGACGCCGAGGTCGTCGCGCAGCGCCCGGTCCACGCGGGCCACCATGTAGCGGACGACCTCGGTCGGGGTGTACCAGACGCCGAGCTGCCTGCGCAGCGCCGGGTCGAACGCTTCGAGGAACGGCTCGTAGAAGTAGGGGACCGCCTCCCCCTCGCGGAAGCGGGCGAAGAACGCCGGCCGGTCCACCCGGTCGAGCGCCGCCGCGGTCCAGTCGAGCACCTCGACGAGGCCGAGCGGCTGCAGGCGGCCGGGGTCGGAGAGCTGCTGGAAGAGCGCCCGCAGGACCGGCGCGCGCAGATGCCAGACCGCCGTGCGCCAGTCGAACGGGCCGGCCGGCGGCGGCGCCGCGCGCGCCCACAGCACCCAGGCCGCGAAGACGCCGTAGAACAGCGTCTGCACCAGCGTCGAGCGGAAGAAGCGGGCGCCCTTCGCGCCCTCGAAGCGGACGCCGAGCGCTTCTTCCAGGGCGGCGCGCACCGCCGCCAGCGACGGCGCCTCGCCGGCCGTCTCCACCCGCGCCAGCGCGTCGCGCGCGTAGGAGGCCAGCAGCCACGCGAGGTCCTTCGGCTCGGCGAGCCGGGCGCGGTGCGACAGCGCGCGGCAGAGGTACTCGCCGAAGCCGGCGCCGACCTCCCGGGCGAACGCCCGCGGCGACTCCAGGCGCCGTCCGAACGCCTCGGAGTCCTCGGCGAGCCGGAAGGTTTCGAGCGTCGCCGGCCGGCCCGCCGCGTCCTCGCCCACCAGCACGAAGTCGCGCAGGTTGGTCGCCAGCACGAGACCATAGCGTTCCCGGTAGCGGCTCACCTGACCGCTCTCCGCCGTCAGCCAGGCGTCGCCGGCGGCGGGCTTGACTTCGACCACGCCGCGCTCGGGCGTCTGGCCGGGGCGGGGCCGGCCCCGCTGCACCTGCCGCTTCGCGTAGAGGCCGAAGTCGGGATGGCCGGCGCCCTGATCGGCCAGCTCGGCGACGCAGAACACCTTCGGCCGGAGCAGGCCGCCGACGGCGTTCAGCAGGTTGGCGAGCGGCGTGCAGTTCGACCGCTCGGCCGTCGCGCCGCCCGAGGCGCGAATCCAGTGCAGCCAGGTGAGGTAGTCCTCGACGGCCGCCGCAAGCCGGGTCGCGGTCGCCGTCATCGCCCGTCGAGAGGACCGTCCCCGCCGCCCGGCCGGGACGTCCGCAACGGCGACCGGCTCATCGCGGCGGCCGGCCCGCGGGCGGCGACCCGGGCCGGCGAGGACCGGTGGCAGAGCCGGCCACCGAGATTGGCGAGTCGACCGTCGTCACGGAGTTGCCGGACCATGCTCGGCGGCCTGACGTGAGATTTCGGACGAAGCGGTCAACTTCCGCTGGTGCGCGCCGGATCCTGTATGGCCGCCACGGCCATTATCCCCATGCCCAACAAGGGCGTCACGCTGTCGTCCATGAGCAGTTATTCCCTTGCAGAGAACCCCAACTCTCTGCAGTTTTCCATCAGCGTATCAATTTTTCCGTCGTACTCCCTGTATTCTTCCTCCAGTTCGCCGGACATTGCAGACGGAGAAACATAGCGCACGTTGTATGCGTACTCCGCGTCGGCCTCGTGTATTCCTTCAAGCCACATCGCCTTGCGGCCATCCGCCCCGGCGAACAGGGTCGGGTGGAACGTTCGCAGTTCATCCGCTATGGAAGCCGCCTCTTCGGAACACTTGTCCCGCAGTACGTATACCCTCAAGCGTCCCTGCCCTTCCCCGGCGTTTCTTTCATCAGTCTCCCTCGACAGATGCAGGAGCTCGCGCCGCACGCCCTCGCCGGGTCCAAGAAGCACATAATTTACTTCCAGGCCTGCTCCGGTCCACTCCAGAATGCCGTCACGCCAGCTACGTCCGTTCCGCTTGACGATGTACCGTCCATCGTTTCCGACTACCCGGATTCTGCCGCCTTTCAGGTTGTCCAGTTGCCGGATGAGCGGCACGAGATCATCCGCTATCGTGACCACCGACATTGACAAGACGGCAGCGCCGTTGCCGTCCCGCTTTTTCTTCGCGCGAGAAATGGCCCTGTTGTCCGCGTGGATTGCCAGCAGGTAACCGGCAAGCGGCACCAAACCACCAAGGACCATGCCCAGCACGACGGAATCCACCATGCCTCAGCCTGTCCTCTTCCGTCCTTGCGCCCGGCCTGCATCCGCCGCCGGCCATGCCGCCAGCGCCGCCAGCCCCTTCGTCCCGTCCGTCTGCTCTTCAATCGCCACCAGGATGCTCCGTTCACCGGTCGAACCGGACGACCGTTGCCGGCATCGTCACAACGACGCGCCCGCCGGGTTCGCGACGTTCTCCAGGGCGCGGAGCGTACCGAAGGTCCGGCTTTCTGTCAAGAAAACCAGTCTGACGGCGCCGTTCCAGGGTGGTGAAACGTTCATCGGGCAGCATCGGGATCTCCTCGCCGGGAGCGTCAGGACGACGCGCCCGCCTCTTCCGGGGGCCGGTGCGAGCCGCCGTCCGCAAGCGCGTCCGCCCCGCCGGGCGTGCGTCCGACGTAGCGCAGATACGATTGCAGCGTGTGGTAGCTGATGCCCAGGATGCGGCACGCCTCCCGCTTGTTGTTGCCGCAGCGGTCGAGGACGATGCGCGCGTAGCGGCTTCCCCATGCCCGCATCGTGTCGTCCCGCACCAGCGACGGCTGCAGATTGCGCACGTAGTCCCCGGTTATCGCAGCCGGCAGATCCTGCACGCGGATGCGCGCGGCCCCCGAAAAGGCGAGCACGTGCTCGATGACCCGCCGCAGCTCCCGCACGTTGCCGGGCCAGTCGTAGGCCGCCAGCGCGTCCATGGCGCAGGGCGCCAGGCTGCGCTCGGGCCCTTCTTCGTGCTGCCGCAGGAAGTGGCCGGCCAGCAGGGGCACGTCGGACCGGCGTTCCCGCAACGGCGGGACATGGATCTCCACGCCGCTGAGGCGGTAGAAGAGATCCGACCGGAAGCGTCGCGCCTCCACCATGCCGCGGAGCCTCTGGTTGGTCGCCACGACCAGCCGCACGTCGAGAGGCCGCGTGCAGTGGGACCCGACCCGTTCCACCGCCAGCTCCTGCACCGCGCGCAGGAGCTTGGCCTGGGCCGCCGCGGACAGGTCGGCGACCTCGTCGAGGAAGACGGTCCCCCCGTTCGCCAGCTCGAACTTGCCCGCGCGCCCCCGCACCCCGGTGGCCGTCCGGTCCTCGATGCCGAACAGCTCCGCCTCGACCAGCGTGTCGACGATCGCGGCGCAGTTGACGGCGACGAACGGACCGCCCCGCCGCGCGCTCCGCTCGTGGATCTGTCGCGCCACGAGCTCCTTGCCCGAGCCGCTTTCGCCTTCGATCAGCACCGTGAAGTCGGTCGACGCCACCCGCGCGATCTCGTGGCGCAACCTCGCCATGCGCGGAGTCCGGCCAAGCAGCGGCGACGAAGGTTCGGAAGACTGCATGATCGCTGCGCACCTCCTGAAGTTTCAATCCGCCCGCCCGGTAGATCAACATCGGTGCCAGATCGGAATGCTTCGTATCCGCCGCGTATCGGCGCGGCCGCGCGCCGGGCGCCGGTTTCCGGGACCGGCAGGACGGGTAGCGGCTACCCTCCGGAACGTGCCGAAAGTGCTGGATTTCTGGAGGTCCGGATGGGCCGGACGGATGGGTAGCGGCTACCCTCCGGAACCCGCCGCGACAGGTATTCGGTCCCCGCTCGAGCACCGACGCGACCGCGCGCCGGGCGCCGATTCCGGGGCCGGACGGACGGGTGGCGGGCGCCCCGCCGGGACCCGCCTCGACGGGTATCCGGTCCTCGCTCGAGCGCCGCGAGAATGGAGCCGACGAGCGGTCTGGGCCCGTTCCCGCACCGACGGGTATCCGGTCGCCGCTCGAGCGCCGCTTGCCCCCCGGCTCACCGCCGGCGCCACCGGCCGGCCCGGAAGTCGAACTCGAAGATCCGCACGCGGGCCGTTGCGCCGAGGACCCGCACCGCGGCCTGATGTCCCTCGCTGCTCCGCAGGTACAGGGTGCCCGAGGTCGCCGTTCCCAGAGGCGTCACGGTCAGGATGTCGCCGGGGCCGAGCCGCACCGGGTCCGCGCCGGCTCCCGCCGGGGTCGCGGCGCCCAGCGGCGGCGCCGCGGGACTCAGCGCGAAATGCACGCCGGCGAAGTGATCGCCGAGGCGCGTCTCGGTATCCAGGGGGCTGTCGACGCCGGCGGCGACGTCGGCCGTACGCACGCCGTTTCCGTTCGTGTCGACGTAGCTTCGGAAGCCGACGCCGCGGTCGGTGGCCGTGAACCGCAGGCCCACCGCCGCGCCCCGGCGCGCGGCGCTCGAGCGGGCGAGCATGATCCGCCCGGCGACGTACCGGGCGGCGTTCAGCGCCTGCTGCTCGTGCCGGTTCGTGGTCACCAGCGGCACGCAGATGCCGGCCGCCACGACGACGATGCCGGTGGCGACCAGCGTCTCGGCGAGCGTGGCCCCGCGTTCATGTAGTCCGTGGAACACCGGAACAGACTCCGGGAATGGGGAGGCAAGGTCCCGGGACGGGACCCTGCCCCCGGCGAAACTACCGGCCGGCGGGAGCGTCGACGCGCACGAGAGGCCGCAGGCGCAGGAAGGTCTTCTCGCCGATCCCGCGGACGTTCATCAGGTCCTCGATCTTCTCGAACCCGCCGTGCTCCTCGCGATACTCGATGATGCGTTGCGCGGTCCGCTCCCCGACGCGGGGCAACGTCTGCAGCTCCGCGGAGGTGGCCGTGTTCAGCTCCACGGTTTCCTGCCGCTGCTCCTGCTGGTCCTGCAGGCCGGGGGCGCCCGGGGCGGCGACCGCCGGACCGGGGAGCGCCGCGACGAGGAGTCCGGCGCACAGCGCCGCGGTGAACGTACGTTGCATGATGAAACTCCCTTTGCATCTCGCTGCCGGCCGGCGAGGGACGTTCCCGACCCGGTGGCTGGCCCCGCTCCGCGCAGCAGGTTCGAATGGGGTCGGGCCGCGCCGGCCTCTCTCGGCGGGGCCGTGATGCGCTGCAGCAAGATGCGCGCCACCCCCGGCGCGCCGGCGGAGCCCCCATGCGCCGCGGCGCCGGCGGCGCGCAACCGCCGCGCCGACGACGCGCGGGACGGGGGTGTCACGCTGTACGACCACGTACAGCCGTGCATCGCGCAACCGCCGCGCCGACGACCGCGCGGGACGGGACGCGGCGCACCCGGATCCGCGAGCCGTCAGCGCAGGTTGCCGCATCCGCGCCGCCCCGGCCGTGACCCGGGCAGACGGACGAAGGTCATCCGGGTACCGCCGACCAACAGCGCAGGTTGCCGCATCCGCGCCGCACGGTGGACGCTGCGAGCCGAGCGATGGACGAATCCGCCCCGTCGAACCGAACGTCGACGCCGCTTCCGGGCTCGGCGCGCACAGCCGACGGGGCGGGAAACCGGCGGCGACGGCCGTGCCCCGGGCAGCCCGGCGACGGCCGCCCCGACGCCAGGTGGAAACACCGGCGCGACGACCGCGCCACCCGCTCCCGGGACCGCGCACGGGCCCCGTACCGGCCGGACGGCGGCGAGTGCCGGTCTGCTATCATGAAACGTTTGGCCGGAAGCCGATGACCGCGACAGGGAACCTGGCCGTGCTCGGCGCGCAGTGGGGTGACGAAGGCAAGGGCAAGATCATCGACCTGCTCAGCCCCGCCTACGCCGTCGTCGCCCGCTCGCAGGGGGGGCACAACGCGGGACACACGGTGCTCGTCGACGGGGACGAGTTCATCCTGCACCTGATTCCTTCCGGAATCCTGCATCCGGGCGTGACCTGCGTCATCGGCAACGGCGTCGTGGTCGATCCGGCGGCGCTGTTCGCGGAAATCGATCAGCTCCACGACCGGGGCGTCGACACCACCGGCCGCCTGCTGGTGAGCAACCGCGCGCACGTCATCCTGCCGTACCACCGGGACGTCGAGGCGGCCTCGGAGGACCGGCTCGGAGCCCACCGCATCGGAACGACCTCGCGCGGCATCGGACCGAGCTACGAGCACAAGGCCGGGCGCCGCGGGGTGCGCGTCGGAGACCTCGCCGAGGGGGGTCCCGACGGCCGTCTGGCCGCCCTGATCCGGGCCAACGTCGGCGAGAGGAACCGCGCCGTCACCGGGCCCGCGCTCGACTGGCGCACGGTCTGGCGGGAAACCGCCGGCGTCTGGACGAGGCTGGGCGCGATGGCGGCCGACACCTCCCGCTACCTGCACGACGCGCTGCAGGCGGGCCGGCCCGTTCTCTTCGAGGGCGCGCAGGGGACGATGCTGGACGTCGATCACGGCACGTACCCCTACGTGACGTCGTCGAACGCGACGATCGGCGGCGTGTGCACCGGACTCGGAGTCGGGCCGCGGGCGATCGACGACGTGCTCGGCATCGCCAAGGCCTATGCGACGCGCGTCGGCGAGGGGCCGTTCCCGACCGAGCTCGACGAGGCGCGGGCCGGACGGCTGCGCGAATGGGGGCGCGAGTACGGCGCGTCGACCGGGCGCCCCCGGCGCTGCGGGTGGTTCGACGCCGTCGGGGTGCGCTACGCCGTGCGGGTGAACGGCATGACGGCGCTCGCCATGACGAAGCTCGACGTGCTCGATCATCTCGACGAGCTCCTCGTCTGCACCGGCTATCGGTACCGCGGCGCGCTGCTGGCCGACCCGCCGGCGACCAGCGGCGGTCTCGCATCCTGCGAGCCGGTCTACGAGACGATGCCGGGCTGGGCCGGCGCCGGCCGGACCGCGGGCGTGACGGACGAACGCGACCTGCCGGCGGCGGCGCGAGCCTATCTGGCGCGGATCGAGGAGCTGAGCGGCGTCCCGATCGCCATCATCTCGACCGGTTCCGAGCGCGGCGACACCATCGTGCGGCGGGACTCCGCCGCGCGGCACTGGCTCGGGGCGTGCCCGCCGGCGCGCGAACACGCCCGCTGAGCGCCGCATTCATGGTTCCCTGTGCGGAGCGGGCAGGCGCGGCGGGGACCGGCCCGCGGGCGGCGGCGTGCCGCGGAGAGCGGCGCGGCCAACTCGGCGACGGGGACGCGGCGGGGACCGGCCCGCGGGCGGCGGCGGCGTGCCGCGGAGAGCGGCGCGGCCAACTCGGCGACGGGGACGCGGCGGGGACCGGCCCGCGGGCGGCGGCGGCGTGCCGCGGAGAGCGGCGCGGCCAACTCGGCGACGGGGACGCGGCGGGGACCGGCCCGCGGGCGGTGGCGGCGTGTATCCTGGCCGCCGCCCTCACCGCCTGCTCCCAGGGGCCGTTCGGCCCCACGGCGGCGGACGCCGAGGCCTTCGTAGACGCCGCCGGGGCGCGCCTGCTCGCGTTGCGGCGTGAGGCGTCACACGCCGCCTGGGCGCAACACGACCTCGCCACCGGCGACATGAGGGCGCAGGCCGCCTTGACCGCCGCGGCGCTGGCGGCGGCCGAAGCCGAGCTGGCGCGGAAAGCCACGCGCTTCGACGGGCTGGACCTGCCGGAAGCGACCGCCCGCAAGCTCACGCGGCTCAAGACGGTGGCGCCGACCAGCGCGCCCGGCCTTCCGGCCAGCGCACCCGGCCAGCCGTCCGCGCAGGAGGAACTGGCGGACGTCCTCGCGGATCTGGAGCGCACCCATGCCGCGGGCGCGTACTGCGCCGGCGCCGGCGAGCACTGCCTCGAGCGGGCCGCGCTGGAGGAAACGGTCGCCGAGCTGCGCGACACCGATCGGCTGCTCGGCCTGTGGGACGAAGGGCGGACCCTGACGCCCTCGATGCGGCCGCGCTTCGAGCGGCTGGTCGAGATTGCGAACGCCGGGGCGGCGGAGCTGGGCTACGCGGACGCGGGCGAGCGGTGGCGGTCCGCCCACGACCTGCCGCCGGAGACGTTCCGCGCCGAGCTCGAACGGCTGTGGAGCGAAGTCCGGCCGCTCTACGAGTCGCTGCACTGTCTGGTCCGCGCCGAGCTCGGCGCGGAATACGGCACCGCCATCGCGCCGCCCGGAGAGGCGATTCCGGCGCACCTGCTGGGAGACCTGGGAACCGGGGACTGGTCCACGGTGTACGGCATGGTCGCCCCGCGCGCCCGCGGCCGCGGGTATGACCTGACGCGCGAGCTGGAGCGCAGCCGCGTGGACGCGCCGGAGATGGCGCGGCACGCCGAGCGCTTCTTCGGTTCCCTCGGCTTCGACCCGCTGCCGGCGACCTTCTGGGAACGCTCGCGCTTCGTGCGGCCGGCGGACCGCGAGGTCGACTGCCGCACGGGCGGCTGGAACGTCGACGGCGGGAACGACGTGCGGGTCGCGATGTGCCTCGAGGTCGACGGCGACGGCTTCATCGCGGCGCATCGCGAGATCGCTCGCGCCCACTATCGCTGGGCCGACCGGTCGCAGGACCCGCTGCACCGGGCCGGCGCCGGCGACGTCCTGCTGGCCGCCGCAGGCGGCGCGGCGGCGCTCGCGGTCACCCCCGGGCGGCTCGTCGCGGCGGGGTTGCTGGAAGGTCCGCCGCCCGCCGCCGCCGACGTCCCGCTCCTGCTCCGGCAGGCGCTCGACGACGTTGCGTCCCTCCCCTTCGCGCTGCTCGTCGACGAGTGGCGCTGGCGAATCTTCGCCGGCGAGGTGGGCCCGGACCGCTACAACCAGGCCTGGTGGGAGTTGCGCGAGGAATACCAGGGAATCCGCGCCCCGGCGCCGCGCGGCGCGGCCGACTTCGATCCCGGCGTGACCCGCGTCGTCGTCGTCAACGAACCGCGGGCGCAGGATTTTCTCGCCGTGATCCTGCGGTTTCAGATTCACCGCGCCCTCTGCGCGGCGGCCGGCGAAACCGGCCCGCCGCATCGCTGCTCGCTCTTCGGCAGCCGCGCGGCGGGGGCGCGCCTGCGGGCGCTGTTCGAGACGGGCGCGAGCCGCCCGTGGCCGGAGACCCTCGCGGCGGCCGCCGGCGCGGGCCGGGCGGACGCCTCCGCGCTGCTGGAGTACTTCGCCCCGCTCGCGGCGTGGCTGGACGAGCGGAACGCCGGCCGCCCCTGCGGGTGGTAAAAGGAATCGACGAGGACGGCCCGGCGGCTCAGGAACGCGGCCGGGTCAGGGTCCACCAGATGGCGACGATGGCCGCGCCCACGCCCAGCGCGGCCATTCCCCAGGCCGTCGTGATGACGGCCAACGCCAAGTAGATCGTCCAGCCGACGACGACCGTCACCGGACTCTCCGGAAACCAGCCGATCGCCACGACGGCGACCACCAGGTACACGGTGACGACGGCCAGCGCCATCCTCATGGCGACCTCAACGGCAGACGCGGAAACTGCGGATGTGCGCTCCGCGAGCGTAAGATGTACTCATTCGTACCCAAGTGGGCGCGCGGAAGAGCCGGTCAGGGACACCCCTCTGGAAACGCCGGCGAACTCCCGTCCACCCTTCACGACCCGGCGTCACTCACCCTGCGACTCTCCCTCTGCCAATCTCAACCCCTCCGCGTGGGGCCAGATCTCACAGATCTGCTTCGCCATCCATCTCCCCCGTTCCAGAATGGCGTCTTCATCCCAAGTATCCGGCGCCCGCTGGAGAAGATCCTTGTTCAGATAAAGATTGTCCGATTTTCGGATGGCCTCCCGCTTCTCACTCCAGGGGCCATTGCTCAACTGCGCATTCAGAGAACCGACGAGGAAGGTCAGATTCCCCAGCGTCTGAATCAGGTTTTCCCGCCGTTCCACGGCCCCACTGTTCTCGGCGATGGGCGGAGGCAAAGGTTTCACAGGTGTCAGGTAGCCCCGCGCTTCGTCGAGAGTCAGGTCCGGCTTGCCGTTCTTCCTACGGTGATTATTGAGCGTCTGCATCCGCTTCTCTATAATCGTTTCGTCTCCCTCGCTCACAGCTTTCTTGAACGACTCCCACGAATCTTTCGCGACGCCTACTGGGCGCCCCGTTCCGCTCGAAGTAGGAGTCTTCGGAAGTGCAGGAACCGCGGGCGGCGGCCAATGTGGCGGTTTCCATCCCTGTGGCATCAGGTGTTCGATCTGCAGATCGCCGTACCGAATTCCCTGCAACCCTGCGTGGCGCGGAGTGATGTGGCGTTCTATCGCTTCGAGAATTAACCGTACCTTCTGTGCTGAAAGTTTGCGATCCAGGATGGAGCGTTCCACCTCTTCGTCGTTCGGCCACCAACCGCTCCAACTCGGGTGATCCATGATTCGATGGGCCACATCGGTGTTCTCTCCGGTCGAGGCCGCCTGCTTTAGCAGATCAAGAGCGAGATCCGGATAGTTGCGCGCATAGTATCCGCACACCCAACGACGAACGGACCAGCTTTCAATGATCGAAAGCACCAGATTCCGCTGACGGTCATCGAGGACGATGCGGCGAATACCGAAAATCAGGGGCCAGAACGATCCCAGGCCCATCAAACGCCGTCGGTGATGAAATACGGATTCTATATCCGTCCCGTTTTCGGAGTCGCTTTCGAACTTCCGGTAGTGGTCGGCGTCATTTACCAGCGATTCGACATCCGCCAACAGGTCGTCATCGCTGCGACTCTCGGTGTGCGCTTTGAAGTCCCGGAAGACGCGTGCTCGCTCCACCGGTCTGTGAAGCCTCGATTCGAGCCAGTAGTCAACGAACCGATCCGTACGCGGCCTCGCATCCTGCCCTCTCCCCGATTTCTCGCGCCACCAGGTATCGTCAAACCTTTCCAGGTACTTTCGGAAGAATTCGTCCTGATCTCTTTCGACTCGGTAGAAGAGATAGTTCCTGATCTTGTCCCATTCCGTCAGCGCGGCACCCCGTGCATTGAGCGTCTCGAAGATCAGGTGTTCCGGTTCTTTCGGATCCAAGTAGATGGCGACGACCCGCAGTTTCGTTCGCATAGTGGTCGCGAGGGCGTCGGATCGGTTGGCAATGTTGTCGTTGTCGAGCCAGGAGCCCGCTGCGCGGCGAAAATACAGGTAACACTTGGACATCTCGCCATCGAGCGAGCGGATGCAGTCCAAGTCTCCTTTCGCTTCCATGACGTCCTGGAACCTCTCGTAATTGTTACCGCCGTGCCGCATCTTGCAACGACGGTCCGGTCCGGCGAACCTGGGATTTTCGATCAAATCGCTCAGGCGCTCGACGGTTCGCCGATCCACCTTCCGGGCTTTCATCTCATCGACGATGGCGGCGAGCAATAGCTGCATCGTCGTCAACCGTTGCTGCCCATCGATGACTCGGTACACGTTGGCGTCGTCGGGCGTAGGCCCTTCGGACTTCTTGAGCACGAGCGCCCCAAAGAAATGGGGCTCAATTTCGCCGGCCCCGCGGCTCGTCAAGTCACCGGCGATGCGAGTGATGTCCTCCCAGAGCGGCGCCCACTGATCGTACTCGTTCCAGACATAGAGTCGCTGGTACAGCGGGACCCGGTATTCCTTGATTCCTTCGAAAAGTTTGTCCAGCGTGGAATTCTGCGGTTGCAATCATACCTCCATGTCGCCGTTCGTTCGCCCCCGATGTCAGAAGCCGCGCCAGCCGGGCAGGGCGGCAGCCTGCTGGATCCAGCTCGCCATCTGCTCTTCGTCGAGTTCTCCCTCGTGGACGTCGAACCAGCGCTTGTCCTTGCCCTTGCCCGAGCCGGGTGGAACGGGACGCAGCAACCTGCCCTGGAGGAAGGTCACCCTCACGTAGCGGGTATGGACGTGGTAACTCAGGAACCATCCCTGGTCCTCGACGCCATACCACGGGGAGTGCCACCGCACGGCCTTGCGAACGTCGGGCACGGAGTGCACGACGAGGTCGTCGAGGCGGCGCCCGACGTTGCGTTTCCAGCCCGGCATGGCCGCGATGTATGCCTGCACGGGGGCATCGCCGTCGCCCTTCGCGATCTGCGGGTTGCCGCCTGAAAGCAGGACCATCGGCTTCTCGCCGGCGTACTCCGCGTCGGTGACCGCGTCGAGCCAGGTCGTCGTCGACTCGACGTTGACCGCCAGATGCGTCATCGGACCGTCCGCGGCGGCGCCGTGCCAGTGGCGCTCGCCGGCCGCGATGCAGGCGACATCTCCCGCGTCGATCTCCTGTACCGGCTCTCCGGCGCGCTGCAGCCGGCAGCGGCCGGACAGGATCGCCAGAACCTGCGGGCCGCTGTGCGTGTGCCAGTGCGTCCGCGCGGCCGGCTCGAACTCGACGCGAAAGGCCTTGACCTCCGGCGCGTCCGACAGGCCGGGCATGCGCGTCATCCGCGCCTGCCCGGTGAACGTGTCCGGATCCGCCGTCTCGGAGGCGAGCGCGGCGAGCCGGGCGATTCGCATCGGTCCCCCCTCCGCTCAGGCCGCCGGCGCCGGCCGGCCGTGCCGCATGATCATGTAGACGGCGCCGGCCGCGATGAGCGCGACGAGCAGCGTCCCGAGGTTGATCAGGCCGCTCGACACCACCAGGTAGCCGACCGATCCGGGCAGCAGCGCGTAGTAGACGAACGGGATGACCGTCATGCGGATGACGGTTCCCTCGCGCCCGAGCAGGCCGACGACCGCCGAGGCGGCGACGACGTTGTGGACGCAGATCATGTTCCCGGCCGCGCCGCCGATGGCCTGCAGGGCGACGATCCAGGTCGGATCCACGCCGATCCGCTCGCCCATCCCGAACTGGAAGAGCGAGAACATCATGTTGCTGACGGTGTTGCTGCCGGCCACCGCCGCGCCGATGCCGCCGATGAACGGCGCGAAGATCGGCCAGACGCCGCCGACGAGCGCCGCCACGCCGTCCGCCAGCACGATCGGCATCCGCTCGTAGCCGGCCCCTCCCCCGCCGCTGTTCAGGAAGACCTGCACCATCGGCACGGTGAAGACGAGGGCCACCGAGGCGGCCGCCGACACCTTGAGCGACGTCGACCATGCCTTGGCGTAGCGGTCGCCCGGAATCCGGTGCAGCCCCATCGTGACGAGCGAGGTGACGATGAAGAGCGTGCCCGGCAGGTAGAGCGGCTGGAAGCTGGCGGTGATCGACGTGCCGAAGATCTCCGGCCAGCTCACTACCCAGGCCGTGAGGAAGGCGCGCAGCGGATCGACGAGCCGCGACGCGAGAAGGAGGGCGGCCACGACCACGTACGGCATCCACGCCCGGAAGAGGCTCATCGAACCGCCGTGGGCGGTGTCCGTCACCTCGACCGATCCGGTCCACTCCGCCGGCCAGTTCTCCTTGGCGTCGAATTCCCACGCCTCGTCCGGCTTCGGGATCAGGAAGCCGGCGCGCGCCGCGCTCACGACGATGATCAGGCCGGCCATGCTGCCGATGAGCGCGGGGAACTCCGGCCCCAGGAACCACGCGGCGGCGAAGTACGGCACCGTCATCGCCAGCGCCGCGAAGAGCGCGAACGGCCAGACCTGCATCCCCTCGGCCAGCGAGCGGCCGCGGCCGAAGAAGCGGGTCATGAACGAAACGAGGATGAGCGGAATCAGCGTGCCGGCGATGGCGTGCAGGATGGCCACCTTCAGTCCGATGAACGCCAGGAAGTCGGTCCACTCGGGGTAGCCCGCCTGCGCGGCGTAGGCGACGATCTCCGGGTTGGTCCCCTGGCCGAGGCCGGTGTTGACGCCCACCAGGATCGGCGTGCCGAGGGCGCCGAAGCTGACCGGGGTGCTCTGGATGATCATGCCGGCGGTCACCGCGGCCATGCCGGGGAACCCGAGGCCGACGAGCAGCGGCACCGCGACCGCGGCCGGCGTGCCGAACCCGGCCGACCCCTCGATGAAGGCGCCGAACAGCCAGGCGATGATGATCACCTGCACGCGGCGATCGGGCGTGATGTCGGTGAAACCCCGCCGGATGGTCTTGATGGCGCCGCTCTCCTGCAGCGTGTTGAGCAGCAGGATGGCCCCGAAGATGATGTACAGCAGCGTGAACGCGATCACGAGCCCGTTGATCGTGGCCGCGGCGACCTGCAGACCGGGCACCTGCCAGACGAACAGGGCCAGCACGGCGGCCACCGCGTACGACAGGGGCATCGCCCGGCTCGCCGGCCACCGGAGACCGACGAGAAAGACCGCGACGGTGATGATCGGCAGCAGCGAGACGATGGTCAGCATCGAGGGGGTCCCTCCTCAGAGGCGGCTTATGGTACCGGAAGTCGGATCGCCGCACAACGGCGGGAACGGGCGCGTGCGTGGTACGATCCCGGCATGGCGCGCGTGGTGACGGTGGCCCGGGCCGAGAGCTTCGGACCGGGCGCGCGGAAGAAGGTCTTCGCCGGAGACCGGCGCATCGCCGTGTTCAACGACGGCGGCGCCCTGCGCGCCGTCGACGACGCCTGCACGCACGCCGGCGGATCGCTCTCGGAAGGCCCCTGCGAGGAGGGCGTCGTCACGTGCGCCTGGCACGGGGCGCGTTTCCGGCTGCGCGACGGCAAGGGGCTCGGCCCGCCGGCCTGGCGCGGACTCGCCGTGTACCCGGTCGCGGTGGTCGGCGGCGCCGTCTTCGTCACCGTCGACGACGCCTGACCGCAACGGAATCCCGGCGATGCCGACGCCCTTCGCGCATGCCCTCGGCGGCGTCGCCGCCGGTTGCCTGGTCACGGCCACCGCGGCGCTGGCCGCCGGAGGGCGTCCGTCCGCGCGCGCGATCCGGGGGGCCGTGGCCCGGATCGGCCCGCGCCGGTGCGCCGTGGGTCTGGCGTGCCTCGGCATGTCGCCGGACCTGGATCTGCTGTTCGGCTCGCACCGCGGCGTGACCCACAGCATCGGCGCGGCGCTGGCCGCGGGGGGCGTCGGCTACGCGCTGGCGCGCTCCGGCCGGCTGCTCGTCGCCGTGGCGGTAGCCGCCGCGTACGGAAGCCACCTGCTGCTCGACTGGCTGGGAACCGATCCCGGCGTCCCGGCCGGCATCATGGCGCTGTGGCCCTGGACGCGGGAGTTCCACCTTTCCGACACCCATCTGTTCCCGCGCGTGTGCCGGGAGTACTGGCTGGCGGAATGCTGGCGAACCAATCTGATCGCACTCGGCCGCGAGATCGTCGTCCTCGTGCCGGTCACGGCGGCGGCGGGACTCGCGGCGCGCCGGGTCCTCGCAGCCCGTGGCGAAACCCCGCGTCGCACCGAGACGGGCGGGGCGCCCGGCTGACAAGGCGTGGGGAGGGAGCATATCGACCCTGTGCGACCGACGAACAACGCAGTCAGCCGGGATGCGGCGCCCGTCGAATGCAGCGGGGATTTCGCCACGGGCTGCTTAGCCGGCCGGGCCGGTGTCCCGCCGCGGAGTGACCGGGGACCGGGACCCTGCCTCGACGCAACTACCGGCTGGCGGGAGCGTCGACGCCTGCTCCTGCTCGTCCTGACCGGCGAGCGCGGCGAGCGCCTGCCGCGCCGCCTCCCGTTCCGCCTCCTTCCGGGTCTGGCCGGATCCGGTCCCGGCGAGCCGCCCGCCGACGAGCACTTCCACCGCGAACACCTTCCGGTGATCCGGTCCCGTCACGCCCGCCAGCCTGTACGCCGGCAGGGGCCGCGCCCGCGCCTGCAGCCATTCCTGGAGCTCCGACTTGTGATCGCGCGGGCCGGACGGCGCCAGGCCGTCCTTCCGGATGCCGTCGAGCAGCGGCCGGAACGTCCGCTCGACGAAGGCGGCCGCCGCGGCGTACCCCCCGTCGAGGTGGATCGCGCCGACCACCGCTTCGAACGCGTCGGCAAGCAGCGAACGCTTCCGGCGCCCGCCGGTCTTCTCCTCGCCGCGGCCGAGCAGCAGGTGGTCGCCGAGCCGCAATTCGTCGCCGAGGGCCGCGAGGGTCGCGGCGGACACGAGCTGCGCCCGCGCCTTCGACTTGCGCCCTTCGTCGTAGTCCGGGAAGTCCCGGAACAGGCGATCCGCGATGACCGCCCCGAGCACCGCGTCGCCCAGGAATTCGAGCGACTCGTTGTCGCCCGCGGTCCCGAGTTCGTCCTCGTGGGCGCGGGACCGGTGCGTCAGGGCCCGCGCGAGCAGGCCGCGGTCGCCGAACGCGTAGCCCAGGCGCGCCTCGAGCGCCGGCAGATCGTCGCGCCCGCCCTCCGCGGCCGCCTCGGCGCCGGCCCGGTAGTCGCCGAGCAGACGGGCCGCGCGCTCCGCCTCGTCCGCGCGCACCGACAGCCGCACCTCGCCGAGCCCGTCGATCGCCAGCGGAAACACCGCGTGGGACACGTCCGACGAAACGAGGGCGCGTATGCCGTGCGTTTCCAGCAACGCCCTGGCGACGTGCGCCTCGACGTCGGACTGCGTGCGCAGGACCACCGCCAGCGCGGTCACGCACTCCCCTCCCCGCCGGCCGCCGCCGGCTCGCGCCAGCCGCCGTCCGGACCCATCTCGTCGATGCGCAGGAGCACCATCGTCATGTCGTCGTGCTGGTCGGCGGTCCCGACGAAGGCGTCGACGTCGCGCAGGATGCGGTCGTGCAGCGTCTCGCAGGAAGCGTCGTCGTCGTCTTCCAGCAGGCGCGCGAGCCGCGCCTCGCCGAACAGGTCGTCCTCCTCGTTCATCGCCTCGGTCACCCCGTCGGTGAACAGCACCGCCACGTCGCCCGGCCGCACCGCCAGATGGTGCTCCTCGAGCAGCTCGGCGAACTGCCGTTCGTACCCGTGGAGTCCGAGCACGAGACCGTCGGGCGCCAGCACGCGCGCCACGCGCCGGCCGCCGTTCCGCGAGGCGTGGATCAACGGCGTATGGCCGGCCCGCGCATAGGTCAGCGTGCCCTCGTCCAGATCGACCACGGCGTAGAGCATCGTGATGAAGCTGCGGCTGTCGAGCGCCCCCGCCATGATGCGGTTGGCCTCGATGAGGAGTTGCCGCGGCGATTCGTGGACGTGCCCCAGGCTGAGCATGAGCCCCTTGAGCTCGGCCATGTACAGCGCGGCGGAAGTGCCCTTGCCCGAAACGTCCGCGACCAGCAGCCCCAGCCGGCGCTCGCCGAGCGGTATGAAGTCGTAGTAGTCGCCCCCCACCTCCCGGGCCGGCCGGCAGATCGCGGTCACCGACAGTCCCGGAACCGACGTGGGGTCGCGAGGCAGCAGCGACATCTGGATCTTCCGGGCGAGGCGCAGTTCGTTCTCGAGACGCTTCTTTTCGGCCGCCTGGTGCAGCAGGCCCTCCACGCTGGCGGTCATCGCGTTGAACGATTCCGCCAGGTCGCCCAACTGGTCCTCCGACGTGACGCGGATCCGCCGGGTGAAGTCGCCGCGGCGGATCCGATCCGTCCCGACGGACAGCGCGTGGATCGATCCGGTGATCGACCGCGCCAGCGCGAACCCCATCACGAACGCCGCGAACTCGATGACCAGGAACAGCCCGCCGAGGACGGCCAGCAGCACCAGGAAGACGACGTCCGTCTCCCCGGCGCCGATCCCGTCCCCGAGAAACCACTCCACGAACGCGGCGGCCGGCACGCGGATGAACACGTTGACGGACTCCTGCGCACCGGTGGTCCAGTCGACGGGATCGAGAAACACGATCCAGGCCAGTCCGCCGGCCGCCGCCAGCCGGGCCGGGTCCAGCGCATCGTCCGCCGGAAGCGGCCCCCACGGATCGAGATCGACGCCGGCGGCGGCCTCGATGCGCTCCCGCACCTTGCCGTCCAGCGGCACGTCGACCACGACGGCGCGGGCGTTCGGCCCGTCCACCCGCGCGACCGCGCGAACGGCCGGCGGCCGCCGCGGCCCGAGCGTCACGAGTCCCTCGAACCCGTGCCTGCCGATCCACCCGGGCACGCCCTCCGGTCGCGGCCCGCCGCCCCAGGCGCCGGCGGAGGCGAGCACGCCGGCTTCGGCGGGACCGAGCACCAGCGCCGAGGCGCCCGGATAGTCCCCGCGCAGCGCCGGCGCCAGCGGCTCGAGCGCCGCCGCGGCCTCCATGCCGCTCGCCAGCCGCGCCCCGATCGCCGCCGCCGCCACCCGCACGTCGGCGGCCACCCGCTCGATCTCCCGGCGCACCGTCTCGGAGCTCGCGGAAAGCGCCGACATCGCACCCGCCACGGCGAAGAAGGCCGACACCAGCAGGACGGGGACGACGCCGATGAAGACGTACGAGAGGATCAGCTTGCGGCGGACGCGCCAGAGCAGGCGCCTCCGGAGCCGCGCGACCGATTGCAGCAGCAGGTGGCCGAGACCGACGGCGAGCGCCAGCGAAGCGCAGGCATCCAGCCACGCGAGCGGCGACCCGCCGCCGGCGACGAAGGGAAGCAGCAGGATCTTCGCGAGCGCCCCGGCCAGGAGAAACCGCCCCGGCCACGACCGCGCCAGGGTCCGGGGAAACGCTCGCAGCCGATCTCGAGCCATCCGAGCCTGCCGGAATCGTAACAGATGCCGTCCGCCGTCCGGCGGAAGCTGCTAGAATCCTGCCCGCACCGTTCGACGCCCGGTCCGATCGCACGTCCCTCCCCATGCCGCGCGGCCCGTCGCTTCATACCGCACCGCACGCTCCCCCGTTGCGCGGCGGGCCGCTCGTCGTGCGCGGCCTCGCCGGGGGCGCGTTCATGGGACTCGCCAACCTGGTGCCGGGCATCTCCGGGGGGACGATGCTCCTCGCCGTGGGCGTGTACCCGCAGTTCATCGGCGCCGTGGCGGAGGTGACGAGCTTGCGGTTCAGCCCGCCGGTGCTGTTGCTGCTCGCTTGCGTCGGTGTCGGCGCGGCCGGGGCGGTAGCGGCCGGGGCGGGCGTGATCGGCGCGTTTCTCGACGCGTATCCCTCCGCCATGTACAGCCTGTTCATCGGCCTGACGCTCGGCGGCGCGCCGCTCCTGCGGCGCATGCTCCAGCCCCTGGATCGCGGCGTGATCGGCAGCGCCGGCGCCGCCGTCGCGGTCATGGCGCTGCTCGCGGCGACCGATCCGGAGCGTACCGGCGGCGGCGCGCCGGCGGACGCCGCCGCCTACGCGATGCTCGTGGTCGCGGGCTTCTCGGGCGGCGCCGCGATGATCCTGCCGGGGCTCTCCGGCGCCTACCTGCTGCTCGTCCTCGGCCAGTACCGGCCCGTCGTCGATGCGGTCGCGGCGGCCGTCACGGCCTTCCGGGCGGGAGACGCCGCAGCGGCCGCCGCGACCCTGCTCGTGCTCGTGCCCGTCGCGGCCGGGGTCGGCCTCGGCGTGGCATGCGTGAGCAACATCCTCAAGTCGCTGCTCGCGCGGCGCCGGCGCGCGACCCTCGGCTTTCTGCTCGGACTGCTGCTGGGCTCGGTGATCGGCCTGTGGCCCTTCGCGGAGGTCCCGTCTCCGGCCGAGGCCGGCGCGTCCGCCGCCCTGGTCGTGACCGGATTCGCGGTCTCCTGGACGATCTCCCGTCTCGGCGGCGACGCGTAGCGGCCGCGTCAGGCGTCGCGCGTCGACTCCGCGACCCACGTCAGATACGCGGGCTCGCCGTCGACGACCGGCAGCACGATCAGCGTCAGCCGTCGCGCGTCGACTCCGCGACCCACGTCAGATACGCGGGCTCGCCGTCGACGACCGGCAGCACGACCAGCTCCGGCACCTCGGCCGGGTGAAGCTGCCGCAGCCGGTCCCGTAACGGACCGATGCGGTCCCGCGTCGTCTTGATCATGACGAGCCGCTCCTCGTCCTCTTCGACGACCCCGCGCCAGCGATACACGGACCGGACCTGCGCGTGCGTCGTGACGCACGCCGCGAGGCGCTCGTCGACCAGCGCCCGCGCGAAACGCGACACGTCCGCGCCGGCCGGCCACGTGGTCCAGGCGACCACCACCGCTTCCCCGTCGTCCGTCGTCATCTCCATCACCATACCGCACGGTCCGGCGGAAACGCTCCCGGTCTCCCGCCGCCAACCTCCGCGCTGGCGCGACGGGGAGGGCGTCGACGAACGCTGGAAGGACCGGTTCGCCCGGTTTCCCGCCGCCAACCTCCGCGCCGGCGCACCTCCCGGCCGATTCCCCGGCTCGACGCGAGCAGGCGTCGCGCCGGCCTCCGGACCGGCGCGCGCACCCGGCGCGCCAGGGCGAGGTCCCGACTCTCGCGCGTGCCGTGTCGCGCCGGCCTCCGGACCGGCGCGCGCACCCGCGGCTCCCCGTTCAGGCTCATCCGTCGTTGGAAGAAACTCCGGGGTTGACCGGCCCGGAGCGGCATGCTACCATCCCGGTACGGTCAACGACGCGGGGTGGAGCAGTCCGGTAGCTCGTTGGGCTCATAACCCAAAGGTCGGGGGTTCAAATCCCCCCCCCGCTACCATCACAGGCAACGCGCGTAGCCTGCGCGCTCGTCTCCGCCCAATCCGAGCAGCAGGATCGCCACCGCGCGCAATTCGCCCTTCGACCGGTCGCCGGGTTCGCCGTCCGTGTTTGAAGTTGCGCGATTCGCCGGGCAAATCTCCGCCGAATCGCGGATTCGGGGGCGCCGTGTCCTCCTTGCGCGACGCGCTGCGCCACCCGGGTGACCGCCATTTCAGTCTTTCCCGCGCCGTTCGGCCCGGCGAGGATCAGGAGCGTCCTGGACACCCGCACCGAAGGTCACTTCTCCGTCTCGCCGCAGCCGGTCTCGTCGCAGCCGGGGTCCGGATCCGCCCGGGTGGCGGGCCGGCGGACCAACTTCTTCAGGCGCACCGCGGGCAGCTTCTTCAACTGCTGGTGGAGCGGATCCACTTCGATGCCGAGTGATTCCAGGGCAGTGACCCCAAGCAGCGGCTCGGCGTTCGCATCGCCGAACAGTACCGTGCCGCCTGCCACCTCCCCCATCATCTCGATTCTGACGACCGCGATTTCCATGGTGATTTCGCTTCCGTCAGCCAGAACGTACGTACGCTGCGATTCCGGGACGAGGCCGATCTCCTCCAGACGCTGCCTCGGAACGAGGCTGTCGGTGGCGCCGGTGTCGACCAGGAACCGCCCCTCCCAGCTCCGGGTCCGGTCTGCCGGGTTCCGGATGGTGACGTCGGTGTACGTGACTCCCATGACTGATCTCCCCTCCCTCCCTCGATCCTGCTCCGCCGCCTTCGTCAGCGACGCGATGGAGCGCCGCCGGAAACGGCCGCACGCGCGGGGCCGGCGTCCGTTGCGGGGGGGGGGGGGGGGGGATGCGGTCCCGCGGTCATGGCGCGGCGTGCCGTGCGGCGAAGATCGTCAGTTTTCGTCGCCTCCCCGATCTGCTCCAGCTCCGGCCGCCGACCGGACAGGCGCTCGCTGGCGCGGACCAGGGTTCAGGAAGCCCCGGCATGCCGGCGATCTCCCCGCAATCGTACACGGCAGCCACGTCCCGCCATCGGGAATCCGGCGCACGCCATGACTACCCCCTGCGCGTTCCCCGGATGTAAGATGAAGCGCTTCGGCGGGCGGCTCGCGGCCTGCCCGGCGCCGGCGCGAGGCCCGGCGCGGGCGCGGCCGGCGGAGCGGGAGCGGGCAACGAACGCGGAGCGGAATCATGAACGAGTTGAACAAGACGGCCACCTTCATCGGCATCGCCCTCGTCCTCGGCGTCGTGGCGTTCGCCAGCGCCCCGCGCCGGTCGGCGCCCGACCTGTTCTTCGACGTCGGCGAGCCGTTCTTCCCCGAGTTCACCGACCCGGAGGCGGCGGCCACCCTCGAGGTGATGGAGTTCGACGAGGAGACCGCCGCGGCCACCCCCTTCCAGGTGACCAACCAGGGCGGGTTGTGGACCATCCCGTCGCACCACGGCTACCAGGCGGACGGCGCCGAGCGGCTGGCCGGCATCGCCGCGGACGTCATCAGCCTCGCCAAGGAGGACTTCCGCTCCGACAACGTCGCCGACCACGAAGCGCTCGGCGTGATCGATCCGTCCGACCTCACCACGTCCAGCCTGGTCGGCCGCGGCACCCGCATCACCATGCGGGACGCGAACACCGAGATCCTCGCCGACCTGATCGTCGGCAGCCGGGTCCCGAACCGGCCCGGACTCCGCTTCGTGCGCATCCCCGAGCAGAAGCGGGTCTACACCGCCCGCTTCGAGGCGAACGTGTCGACCCGCTTCGAAGACTGGATCGAGCGCAACCTGCTGGAGGTCGAGCGCGACCAGGTGCACCGCGTCGTGCTCAACGACTACACCGTCGACGAGCGCACCCGCCGGGCCACCGCGCCCGACGAGTTCATCCTCGACAAGGTGGACGACACGACGTGGAACGGCTCCGGCGTGTCCGCGGACCAGGAGGTCGACTACGTCGAGGTCAACCGCCTGGTCGGGGCCGTCATCGGCCTGCGCATCGCCGGCGTCCGCCCCAAGCCCGACGGCGTCACCGGGAACCTGCGCGACGCCGCGATGGCCGGCCGCATCAGCCAGGCCGACGTCATCGACCTGGTCAACAAGGGCTTCTACCCCACCGCCGAGGGGGGCCTGCTCTCCAACGAAGGCGAGCTGCTGGTGCGCACCACCGAGGGCGTCCTGTACACGTTGCGCTTCGGCGAGATCGTCTACGGCCGCGGCGACGCCATCCTGCTCGGCAACGACGAGAGCGACGACGAGGAGACCGGGCCGGGCGAGAACCGCTACGTCTTCATCACCGCGGAGTTCGACGAGGCGGCGCTTCCCGAGCCGGACGCCGCCGACGCCGACGCCCACGCCTCCTGGGAGCGCCGGGTCGACGAGGGGCGGGAGAAGGCCGAGCGCCTCGCCGCCCGCTTCGCCCGCTGGTACTACGTGGTCGCGGCCAGCAGCTACGACCGCATCCACAAGCCGCGCGAGGACTTCCTGAAGGACCGGGAAGAAGAGGACGCGGCCGGCGCGTAGGACGGCAGCGGAGCCGCCCCCGAGCGACCCTTCGTGCGAGATCGCGAAGAAGAGGCCGCGGCCGGCGCGTAGGGCGGCCGCGGCCCGGACCCGAGCGCACGCCTTCGTGCGAGCCGGACGCCGCCGCGGCCGCGACCAGCGCGTCTTGCGAACCGGCCCGCGCCGGGCACTTCGGCCGACGTTCCCCGGGCGGCGCAGGTTGCGCGGAAGGCCCGCCTTGCGGGCCGGCCCGCGCCGGACGCCTTCGGCCTGCCGCCCCGCGTCGGGATACGCTTTCCGCCGTGATCGTCGATCCGCACTTCTATCTCGCGGCCGTCGCGGCCGTGCTCGTCGTCGGGATGGCCAAGGGCGGTTTCGGCGGCGGCATAGCCGTCGTCGGCGTGCCGCTGATGGCCATGGTCGTCAGTCCCTTCCAGGCGGCCGCCGTGATGCTGCCGATCCTGATGGTGATGGACGTGCTGGCCCTGCGCGCGTACCGCGGCCGGTGGGACCGGCGCAACCTGCGGATCCTGCTGCCGGCCGCGCTGATCGGCACCCTGCTCGGCTTCCTGACCGCCCGCGCCGTCTCCGCCGACGGGCTGCGCGTCCTGGTCGCCGCCGTGGCGCTCGCCTACGCGGCGCAGTACTTCCGGCGCCGCCCCGCCGGACCGCCCCGTCCCCCGCACCCCGGCCTCGGCCTGTTCTGGGGCGCCACGGCCGGCTTCACCAGCTTCTCGATCCACGCCGGCGGGCCGCCGCTGCAGGCGTTCCTGCTGCCGCAACGGATGCACCGGACGACCTTCCAGGCCACCAGCGTGCTGTTCTTCTTCGTGGTCAACTGGTCCAAGGTCGGCCCCTACTACTGGCTCGGCCAGTGGACCGCCGACAACCTGCTGACGTCGCTCGTCCTGCTGCCGCTCGCCCCGGTCGGGGTCTTCCTCGGCCGCTACCTGCACCACCGGGTGGACGACGAGATCTTCTTTCGCGTCGTGCACGCGTCGCTGTTCGCGATCGGCGTCAAGCTGCTCTACGACGCGGCGGGGATCTGACGGCAGAAGCGTTGACCTCGATCCGGGGGCTTTGTACCATCCAGGCTGAGCGAAACTCCCCGCGATGGCTTCCGCCGCGCCCCGCAACCCCTTCGCCCCGGGCCCGGGGACCCGGCCTCCCGTACTCGCCGGCCGGGACGCCGAACGCGGCCTGCTGCGAGCCATCGTCGACGACCTCCACGCCCGGTGCGCCGGCCCCGTTCATCTGCTGCAGGCGCCGCGCGGGATGGGCAAGACCGTCCTGCTGCGCGATCTGCAGCAGACCGCGGCCGCAACGGTCCACTGGACGACCGGCGCGGATCTTCCCGATCTGCCGTGTCTCGCCCGCGAACTGGCGGCCCCCGCCGACCGCCTCACCCTGGACGTCTCCGGCGCCACGCTCGGGGTCGCGGGGGTGCAGCGGCGCGCTCCGGATCGGTCCTGGTGGCAGCAGAAGGTCAAGGCCCGGTTGCGCGATCGTCGAGAACCGCGGCTGCTGGTCATCGACGAAGCCCACGTCCTGCCGGCCGACGTCGCGCACGTGCTGCTGAACGCCGCGCAGGTGTCCGCCGCTTCCGGCGGCGCTCCGGTGGCCCTGTTGCTGGCCGGCACGCCCGGACTCAGGCCCTTTCTGCTCTCCGACGCCGTGAACGCCTCGTTCGTCGAACGCGCTCCGCTCGTCGTTCCGGGACTGCTCTCACCGATGGAATCCCGCGAGGCGCTGGACGCGCCGGGCTGGCGGCGCTGGACGCGGGACGATGCGGTCCTCGACGAGGCCGCGGCCGACAGCCTCGGCTATCCCTGGTTCCTGCAGCTCTGGGGCCGGGCGCTGTGGGATGCCGGACGCGCCCGGCGGACGGTCGACCGGGAGACCCTGGCGGCGGCCCGCCCGCGGGTGGACGCGGTGCGCGCCGATTTCTACAGCCACCGCTACGACGAGCTCGAAAACGCGGCGCGCCGCGACGGCATTCCCCGCGACGCCATGCTGGCCGCGGCGCAGGCCATCGCGGCCCGGGTCGACACGCCCGGCGCGGCCATCGGCACCGCCGAAATGAACCGGGCGCTGGAGCGGGCCGGCATCGCCCCCGACGACGTCGGCGTGGCCAGGGGAATCATCGCCGGCAACGGTTTTCTGACGCAGAGCGGCGACGACTGGCGCGCAGGCATCCCGTCGCTGGCCGCCTACGTGCGGCGCCATCCGCGTTGACGGCCGACATCCGCGCCTGGTTCGCGCCCGGTCAGGGGTAGACCGAGGGGACGAACGTCTGGTCGGTGAGCGGCGGGCGCACGTACTCGTGGGCGGCCGCGCGCCGGGGCAGTTCGATCGGCTCCGGCGTCAGATCCTCGTAGGGGATCAGACTCAGCAGGTGGTGGATGCAGTTCAGCCGCGCGTGCTTCTTCACGTCCGCGTCGACGACGTACCACGGCGCCTGCTTGACGTCGGTGTGCGCGAACATCTCGTCCTTCGCCTCGGAGTAGGCGACCCAGCGCCGCCGCGACTCCATGTCCATCGGACTCAGCTTCCAGCGCTTGTGCTTCTGCGCGATCCGGCTCCGGAAGCGCCGCTCCTGCTCTTCGTCGGAGACGGAGAACCAGTACTTGACGAGCTGGATGCCGGACCGCACGAGCGCGCGCTCGAAGCCGGGGCAGGTGCGCAGGAAGTCGCGGTGCTCGTCGTCGGTGCAGAAGCCCATCACCCGCTCGACGCCGGCCCGGTTGTACCAGCTCCGGTCGAACAGGACCATCTCGCCGGCGGCGGGCAGATGCGCCACGTAACGCTGAAAGTACCACTGCGTCCGCTCGCGCTCGGTCGGCGCGGGCAACGCGACGACCCGGCAGTTGCGCGGGCTCAGATACTCGGTGATGCGCTTGATGACGCCGCCCTTGCCGGCCGCGTCGCGGCCCTCGAAGATCACCACCACCTTGAGCCCGCGGTGCTTGATCCACGCGAGCATCGTCACGAGCTCGCGCTGGAGCCGGAACAGCTCCTTCCGGTACCGCTTGCCGGTGACGATCCGCGGCTCGTCCGCCGCCGCGCCGTGGTCCCCGCCGGCCGGCTGCGCCGCGCCGGCTGCGCCGTGCGCCGCCGCCGATTTCTCTTTCGCGCCCATGGTCCGTCGTTCCCCGCCGGCGCACGGCCAGCGTTCCTTCCGAGAATGCCCGCGCCGCCGGCCGGCGTCAAGCCGCCGCCCCGGATCGGCGGCGGCGCCGCCGCCGGAACTCTACCGCCACCGGAAAGATTCCCACGTAGCTCACCCCGCCCGGACCCGGACCGCCGGCGACCGCGCCCGGCACTCTACCGCCACCGGAAGATCCGCAGCGCGACGCCGAAGCTCGCCCGCCCCGGGCCCGGATCGGCGGCCGCCGCGCCCGGCGATTTACCGCCACCGGAAGATCCGCAGCGCGACGCCGAAGCTCGCCCCGCCCCAGGCCGCGAGGACGAGCAGCTCCGGCCCGGTCGCGATCAGTCCCTCCCCGTCCAGCATCACGTTCCGCAGCGCGTCGATCAGCGCGGTCAGCGGCAGCGCCTGGATGAACGGCTGCATCGCGTCCGGGAAGTTGGACGCGGCGAAGAAGACGCCGGAGCAGATCCACATCGGCGCCATGACGACGTTCATGATGCCGGACACGCCCTCGACCGTCTGCGCGCGGCTGGCCGTGAGCAGTCCGAGGCCCCCGAAGGTCATCGCCCCGAGCAGCGACACCGCGGCGAGGGCGCCCGGCGAGCCTTCGATCGGCACGCCGAACAGCAGGCGCGCGAAGCCGACCAGCACCACCAGCTCGAGTCCGAGCAGCACCAGGCGCGCAGTCACCAGGGCGGCCAGATACTGGTGGCGGCGCATCGGCGTCGCGATCAGCCGCTTGAGCAGCTTGCGGGAGCGTTGCACCACCAGCGTGAAGCCGATGCCCCACATGCCGGTGCCCATGATGTTCATGCCGAGCAGGCCGGGAATCAGCCAGTCGATGTAGCGGCTGCCGGGGACGGCGACCGCCTCGTCGCGGCCGGTCCAGACGTCCCGCCGGCCCGCGGCGCGCTGCAGCAGGTCGTCGACCGTCTGCCGGGCCAGCCGGCTCTCCGGCCGGGCGGGGTCGTAGCGGTACGCCGGCGGGTCGCCCGGCACGACCACGACGTGCGCCAGCCCGTCGCGCAGCGCCGTCGCCGTCGCTCCGGGAGCGACGGCGACGACCTCGACGCTGTCGTGCGCCGCCAGGGCGTCGGCCAGCGCCGCGGCGCCGGCTCCCGGTTCGACGGCGACCGCCACCGGCGCCTCGGACGGGGATCGGAAGGCGATCCCGAGGGCGAGGGCCATCAGGAGCGGGAAGATGAAGACCCAGAAGATCATCTCCGGCTCGCGCACCAGGATGAGCAGCCGGGTGATCGTCATCTCGACGAACGGATGACGCGGCTGCGCGGATCCGGACTCGGCGTCCGCCGGCCGGGCGGAACGGCGCAGCCACGCGAATCGGGTGTCATTCATCGCGGAGTCGATGTCCGGTCAGCGCGCCTCGGCGGACGGCGCGGTGATGACGGAGGCGCCCGTGTCATTCATCGCGGAGTCGATGTCCGGTCAGCGCCACGAAGACGTCCTCCAGGGTGGCGCTGCGCGTGGCGAGCGTCTCGATCTCGGCGCCGGCGTCCGCCGCCGCCCCCACCAGCGCCGGCAGCGTCCGGTGCAGAGCCGCCGCGGTGACGGTCCAGGCGCCCGGCGTCCCGCCCGCGCGCACCGCGTCGACGTCGGGCAGCGCGGCCAGCCGTTCCCGCAGTCCGCCGGCCGCCGGCGCCGCGCCGGGGGCGAACGCGACCTCGACGACGTGGGGCGCGCCGACCGCGCGGATCAGCTCGGCGGGACTGCCCTCGGTGACGATCCGCCCCCGGTCGACGATGGCCACCCGGTCGCACAGCACGTGCGCCTCGTCCATGTAGTGGGTGGTCAGGAGGATGGTGCCCCCGCCGGCCCGATAGCGCTGCAGCAGCGCCCACAACTGCCGCCGCGACTGCGGGTCGAGCCCGGTGGTCGGCTCGTCGAGGAACAGCAGGTCCGGATCGCCGACCAGGGCGCAGCCGACGGCGAGACGCTGCCGCTGGCCGCCCGACAGCCGGCCGACCCAGCTTCCGCGCTTGCCCTCCAGCTCCAGAAGCCGGAGCACGTCGCCGATCGCGCGCCCCCGCGGATAGAACGACCGGAACAGCCGGAGCGTCTCGAGCACCGACAGCTTCTCGTCCATCTGCGATTCCTGCAGGTGAATGCCGAGCCGGGCCCGCAACGCGTCGTCGTCCGCCCCCCACGCGGCCCCCAGAATCCGCACCCGGCCGGCGTCCGGCGCGAGCAGCCCCTCCAGGATTTCGATGGTCGTCGTCTTGCCGGCCCCGTTCGGTCCGAGCAGGCCGAAGCACTCGCCGCGCCGCACTTCGAGGTCGAGGCCGTCGACCGCCGTCACGTCGCCGTAGCGCTTGACGACGCCGGCGCAGGAGACGGCCGGGGCGGCGGGCGCGGTCATCGTCCGGCCGGCGCCGCCGGCCATCCCGTTTTCGCGCCGCCGTTCATCGCGCCAGGGCCGGCGTGGTCCGCGGCGGCTCGCGGCGCCCGGTGCCCTGCTCGTAGGCGTAGCCCAGCTCGAGCAGGGCGGCCTCGGTGAACGGCCGGCCCAGCATCTCGAGTCCGACCGGCAGGCCGTCGGCGGTCAGGCCGGCCGGCAGGGTCAGCGCCGGAAACCCGGTGGCGGGGCTGAGGAAGCGGTTGTTGCCGCGCGCGTACCCGTCCTGGGTGTTCGCGTTGGTGAGGGCGTCGGGCGCAATCACGGTCGGCTGGTGGTCGAACGTGGCGTAGACCAGCGCGTCGAGCCGGTTCTCGGCCATCGCGGCCAGCACGCTGCGCCGCAGCTTCTCGCGGGCGTCGAGGATCGCCAGGTAGCCCGGGTCGCCGGTCGACCGGCCCACCACGTTGAGGAGGCCGCGCGCCCGCCAGGGGGTGACGACGCCCGACACCAGGATGCCGCGGAGCGTCCTGACCGGCGCGTTCTCGTGTTCGGCCAGATAGGCGTTCATCGCCGCCTCGGTCTCGAAGTTGTTGGCGACGTACGTCCGTTGCGCCGCTTCGAGGCCGGGGACCTCCACCGGATCGACGACGGCGGCGCCGAGCGCCCGGAGGTCGGCCAGGGCCCGGTCGACGACGGCCCGCACCTGCCGGTAGTCGTCCGAGTCCGGATCGGTCTTCGGATCCATCGCCGCGCGGATGACGCCGACGCGGGCGCCGCGCAGCCCCCCGGCGTCGAGGCCGGCGGCATAGGACTGGGGCACGTGTCCGACGGCGTAGGCGGTGATCGGGTCGTCGGCGTCGTAGCCGGCGATGGCGTCGAGCAGGAGCGCCGCGTCGCGGACCGTGCGGGTCATCGGGCCGAGGGTGTCGCTGGACGGATTGGCCGGCATCATCCCGTGGCGGCTGACCAGGGGCAGGGTGGGGCGCAGGCCGACGAGCGCGTGGACCGCGGCCGGACCGCGGATGGACCCGCCGGTGTCCTCGCCGATGCCGACCATCCCGAAGTTGGCCGCGACCCCGGCGCCGGTGCCGCCGGACGAGCCGCTCGGGTTGCGCGTCGGGTCGTAGGCGTTGCGGATGATCCCGAACGCGGAGCCGACGTAGCGCGACGCGAACTCGCCCATGTTGGTCTTGGCCAGGACGAGGGCGCCCGCCGCGCGCATCCGGACGACGATGGTGGCGTCGCGTTGCGGCACGAAGCCCTCGAACAGCGCCGAGCCGTAGGTGGTCGGCATGCCGCGCATCTCCACCTGGTCCTTCAGCAGCACGGGGATGCAGTGCAGCGGGCCGACCGGCCCCGACTCGGCGTAGGCCGCGTCGAGCGCGCCGGCCCGCTCCAGCGCGCGGGGGTTGACCGCCTGGACGGCGTTCAGGGCCGGGCCGCGCTGGTCGTACGCCTCGATGCGGTCGACGTACCGCTGCACCAGCCCGCGGCAGGTCAGCGCGCCGGAGGCGAACGCCGCGTGCACGTCGTCGATCGTCGCTTCGAGAAGCCGGAAGCCCTGCGCGCCGGCGGCGGCCGGGAGCAGCAGCCAGACAGCCGCCGCCGCCGCCCGCCACGCCCCGCGCCTCGCTCCCCCGCGCTTCCGGCAGGTTGCCGGCCGGCTCCGGGAACGGGCCGTTCCCGGAACCGCCGCCGTCCGTCTGATTCGCGTCACGGTTCCTCCCCCGGCCGGCTTCCTCGCCGGCTCCGGGGGACTATGGCGCGGGCGGAGCGTGTTGGCAAGCGCCGCGGGCCGCCGGCGCGGTCCCGGACCCGGCTACCGCTCGGCGGCCGGTTCGGCCGCGGCGCGCGGGATGAGGGCGGCCACGGTTGCCCGCAAGTCGTCGATGCGCTCGCCGGTCTGGGTGATGCGGTGATCGAGATGGGCTCGCAGGTCGTCGATCCGTTTGCCGGTCTGCGCGTGCGTGCCGTCGATGCGCTGGTCGAGACGGGCGTGCCCCTCCCGCATCTCCGTGCGCAGGTCGCCGATGCGTGCGTGCGTGCCGTCGATGTGTTTGCCGGTCTGCGCGTGCGTGTCGTCGATCCGTTTGCCGGTCTGCGCGTGCGCCTCGCGGTTCTCGGCTTGCGTGTCGTCGATCCGTTTGCCGGTCTGCGCGTGCGCCTCGCGGTTCTCGGCCTGCGTGTCGTCGATGCGCTGGTCGAGACGGGCGTACCCCGCCCGCATCTCCGTGCGCAGGTCGTCGATGCGCTGGTCGAGACGGGCAAACCCCGCCCGCATCTCCGTGCGCAGGTCGTCGATGCGTTTGCCGGTGTCGCGCTTGACGTCCCGGAACAGGCCGACCATCAACGCGGCCAATGCGACGAATCCGCTGATCAACGTCCAGTCCATGTCGGTATCGCAGGTCGGCCCCGGCCGTCTTTCAACCCGCCCGGCGACGCCGGGGCGTGACCGCCTCCCACGGCGATGGGAGCAAGAAGAATGCCATCTTCCTGGTCCAGGCAAAGGCGCGGGACCGGAACCGCCGTATCCGCGTAGAGGATGGCGCGGGTCTCCTGGAGCCGGCGTCGACGCCCCGCGGCCGGGGCCCGAACCCCGTCGCCGGGCGGCCGGGTCGGGCCGCGGCCCGTGGAAGACGGCAACCGCGGTTGCCGCGCACGCCGTCGATCCACGTGCCGGTTCGGGCGTGCGCCTCCCGGTTCTCGGCGCGTGAATCGCCGATTCGTCCGCTGAAGTCCAACCCGAGTGCGCCGCACGCCGTCCCGGACGTCCAGGAACGGCCCGGCCTCGACGCCGCCGGCGCGGCGAAACCGCCCGTCGGCCTGTCCATCATCGGCATCGTAGGCCGGCCCGAGCCGTATTTCAACTGACCGCCGTCGCATCCGGCCGCTCCGGGCGCTTCTCGCATCGGATTGCGCGCCCGTGTACGATCCACGGCACAGGCGGTCCGCCCATCGAACCGGGCGGCGGCCGGCGCCGCGGAGCCCGATGACGACCCGACGATCATGCCGAGCGCGGCGACGTCGGCAGCCGCGCGTGGCGGCCGGCGCCGCGGAGCCCGATGACGACCAGCAACGCCGACCTGCACTGGATCGCGAACTACATCTGGGGCATCGCCGACGACGTGCTGCGCGACCTGTACGTGCGCGGCAAGTACCGCGACGTCATCCTGCCGATGACCGTGCTGCGGCGGCTCGACGCGGTGCTCGAAGGCGGCAAGCAGGCGGTGCTCGACATGAAGGCGGTGCTCGACGCGGCCGGCGTCGTCGAGCAGGACCCGGCGTTGCGGCAGGCGGCGGGACAGGCGTTCTACAACACGTCGCGGTTCACCCTGCGCGACCTGCGGGCCCGCGCCGGCCGGCAGCAGCTCGAGGCCGACTTCCGCGACTACCTCGACGGGTTCTCGCCCAACGTGCAGGAGATCCTCGACAACTTCGAGTTCCGCAACCAGATCCCGCGGCTCTCGCGGGCCGACGCCCTCGGCACGCTGATCGAACGGCTGACCGCGCCCGACGTCAACCTGGGCCCCGCCCCGGTGCGGGACGCCGACGGCTCGGTCCGGCAGCCCGGCCTCGACAACCACGGCATGGGCTCGATCTTCGAAGAGCTGGTGCGGCGCTTCAACGAGGAGAACAACGAAGAGGCGGGCGAGCACTGGACGCCGCGCGACGCCGTGCGGCTGATGGCGCAGCTCGTCTTCCTGCCCGTCGCCGGCGCCGTCCGGTCGGGCACCTATCTGCTCTACGACGGCGCCTGCGGCACCGGCGGCATGCTGACGGTGGCCGAGGAGACGCTGCGGCAGATCGCGGCCGAGCACGGCAAGCAGGTCTCCACCCACCTCTACGGCCAGGAGATCAACGCCGAAACCTGCGCCATCTGCAAGGCCGACCTGCTGCTGAAGGGCGAGGGCGAGGCCGCCGACAACGTCGTGGGGGGGCCGGAGCACTCGACCCTCGCCAACGACGCCTTCCCGGCGCGCGAGTTCGACTTCATGCTCTCCAACCCGCCCTACGGCAAGAGCTGGAAGACCGACCTCGAGCGCATGGGCGGCAAGCAGGCGATGCGCGACCCGCGCTTCGTCATCGAGCACGCGGGCGACCCCGAATACTCCCTGGTCACGCGCTCCAGCGACGGCCAGATGCTCTTCCTCGCCAACAAGCTGTCCAAGATGAAGCGGCGCACCCGGCTCGGCAGCCGCATCGCCGAGGTGCACAACGGCAGCTCGCTGTTCACCGGCGACGCCGGACAGGGCGAGAGCAACATCCGCCGCTGGATCATCGAAAACGACTGGCTGGAGGCGATCGTCGCCCTGCCGCTCAACCTGTTCTACAACACCGGCATCGCCACCTACGTCTGGGTGCTCACCAACCGCAAGCCCGAGCCGCGCCGGGGCAAGGTGCAGTTGATCGACGCCACGAAGTGGTACCGGCCCCTGCGCAAGAACCTGGGCAAGAAGAACTGCGAGCTCGGCGACGGCGACGTCGCCCGCATCTGCGACACCTTCCTCGCCTTCGAAGAGACCGCGCAGAGCCGCATCTTCGACAACGCCGCCTTCGGCTACTGGAAAGTGACCGTCGAGCGGCCCCTGCGCATCGAGGGCGCGGACCCGGACCGCGTCTACCGGCCGGCCGAGATCAGGGAACTGAAGGAGAAGGGCAAGCGGAGCGAGACCGCCCCGCCCGTCATCCGCAAGGTCCACAAGCGGGGCGCGCGGGCCGCCCCGCTGCACGGCCGGTTCCCGTCCGCCGTCGACGGGCGCCCCGCCGTGGTCGAGTACGAGCCGGACGGCGGCCTGCGCGACACCGAGCAGATCCCGCTGCAGGAGGAGGGCGGCATCGAGGCGTTCCTGCGCCGCGAGGTCCTGCCGTACGCCGCCGACGCCTGGTACCGGCCCGACGCCGTGAAGGTGGGCTACGAGATCAGCTTCACCCGCTGGTTCCACAAGCCGCCGCCGATGCGGACCCTGGCCGAGATCCGCGCCGACGTCCTGGCGCTGGAGAAGGAGACCGAGGGGCTGCTGGCGGAGATCGTCGGCGGCGGAGGGCGCGCGGACGGGGGGAAGCGATGACGGCGGAGAGGGGGAGGCGGGCTGACGTGGAGGGAGCCATCGGAGGGAAGGTCATGACCGAGATCATCTTCGAGGTCACCGAGGACGAGCTGGACGGCGGATACTCGGCCAGCGCACTCGGCTACGGCATCCACACCCAGGGGGAGGATTGGGCCGACCTGAAGGAGATGGCGAGAGACGCGGTGCTCTGCTACTTCGACGAAGACCGCGTTCCGAAAACGATCAGACTCCGTCTCGTGCGGGACGAGGCTGTCGCCGTACGGAAGCCAGGCGGAGGATGCTCTTGAAGACACGACACGAGCTGCTGGATTCCATCGCCGACACCATCAAGGACTACCGCGCCCGCGATCTGCCCGCGCCGACGCCGGATCACGTGGACAGGTGGATCCGTCAGTTCGGAGCCGACGTTCAATTGCCGATGCTGCGCGAGATGGACCATGTCTTGCGCCAGACCTACTTTTCGGAGTCCAGCGTGCGGCGGTTCTTCGACAGGGTAATTGAAAGCCGACGACTCGCCGGTAACGAGCCGCGGGAATTCTGGCGGGCGGCCCACCTGCTCGACGTTCAGCAGGATGGAAACAGCCAGTCCGAGATTCGGAAGCTGTTCTCGGACACAATCAAGCAGAAATACGGGTTCGTCGCCGGCGCCGCTGGCGTCGGGAACGGCGTGTTCGTGTACCTGGACGACGTTCTCTTCAGCGGCGGCCGGGTCGGCACCGATCTGTCGAAATGGATTGCCGGGCAGGCCCCGTCCACCGCCACGGTGCACGTCGTCACGATCGCCTCGCATCGCTTTGGCGAGTGGAAGTGCAAGGACCGGCTGACGAACGATGCACGCGAGGCAGGCACGAAACTCGAGCTTCGTCTCTGGGCCGCGCGGCGAGTCGAGAATCGATTGAGTCACCGGGACGATTCCGAGGTATTGTGGCCAACGGTAATACCGGAAGACGCCGCACTGGCGGAATATCTGACACAGGAAAAGAAATTCCCGTTTCAACCAAGGAAAGCGGGTGGACAGCTACAGTGGTCCGTATTCTCCTCCGAGGACGGACGCCAGCTATTGGAACGCGAGCTGCTGCTCGCCGGTATGCGCATACGGTCGTTCAGCCAGAATCCAAACCCCGTCATGCGGCCGCTCGGATTCAGCCCGTTCGGCGTCGGCTTCGGTTCGATGATCGTCACGTACCGCAATTGTCCGAACAACGCGCCGCTGGCCTTGTGGTGGGGCGATCCGGATGCTCACCCGAATCACCCCTTCTCCCATTGGTATCCGCTCCTGCAGCGACGGACCTACTCGAGGTCGGGATGACGGCGCAGCCCCCCCGCGCATCGGATGCGAATCGCGGCCAGATGCGGACGTATGCCCGCACGGGCAGCGCCGTTTTCTGCAAGACGAAGGAGCGGTACGGCGGCCTGTCGAACATGGCCGGCGGGTTTCCGCTGTGCGTCAACGGTGTCCGCATCCGAACGTCCGAGGCTCTCTATCAGGCGTGCCGGTTTCCCCACCGGCCGGAAGTGCAGCGGCTAATCATCGACCAGCGCAGTCCGATGACCGCCAAGATGAAGGGCAAGCCGCATCGCCACGATTCGCGTGGGGACTGGACTCGGGTGCGCGTCGCCATCATGCGTTGGTGCCTGCGCGTCAAGCTGGCGCAGCACTGGGACGCGTTCGGCGAGCTGTTGCGGAGTACGGACGACCGGCCGATCGTCGAGCTGTCTCGCAAGGACGAATTCTGGGGCGCGAAGCCAGTGGACGATCGCACGCTCCGCGGCGTGAACGCACTCGGACGATTGCTGATGGAGCTGAGACAGCTCGTCCGGAGCGAGCCGCGCGAGAGCTTCTTGCTGGTCGAGCCTCTGAAAATACCCGAGTTTCTGCTCAACGGATGCCCGATCGAGCAGGTTGTTGCGGGCGAGTTTTCCCGATTGAAACCGGTCCCGCTCCAACCGGCCAGCCGCACGTTCCACGTCGTGCCGGCGCCAACTGCCAGGGAGTTACCGCTGGGTGGCTCGTCGCCAAAGGAGGTCCCGTCCGTGCGGGAGGATTCGCCCGAATATCTGACGGGAAGCGACTCGGACACCATGCGACCGTATTCCGCCTACCGGGATTCCGGAATCAACTGGCTGGGGGAAGTGCCGGCGCATTGGGACGTGCGGAGGTTGCGCACCGTCTCAGAAATACGGGTCAGCAACGTCGATAAGCACGTCAAGGATGGTGAACGGCCGGTTCGTCTCTGCAACTACGTCGACGTATACAAGAATGACCATATCAGACCCGGGATGGAGTTCATGAGAGCGACGGCAACACCAGGAGAGATCGAGCGATTTCATCTTCGGTGCGGCGATGTGCTGATTACAAAAGATTCCGAGTCATGGAACGACATCGGCGTACCGGCCCTCGTAGAGAGCACGGAAGACGACATTGTGTGTGGTTATCACTTGGCGTTGCTTCGGCCAATTTCCGATTACGTCGGCGGTGGTTATCTGTTCCGCGCTCTGCAAAGCTCCGGAGTTGCGCATCAGCTTCAAGTCGAAGCCAACGGCGTCACGAGATTCGGACTCACACACGACGGAATCAAGTCGATATGGCTACCCTTGCCATCGCTCGCTGAACAAGTCGCCATCGTCCGCTTCCTCGACCACGTCGACAGCCGCATCCGGCGCTACGTCCACGCCAGACAAAAGCTGATCGCCGTGCTGGAGGAGCAGAAGCAGGCTGTCATCCACCACACCGTCACAGGTCGGATCGACGTTCGGACAGGTCGGCCGTACCTGAAGTACAAGCCTTCCGGTATAGAGTGGCTGGGGCAGGCGCCGGAACATTGGCGTGTCGCCGCTTTGCGTCATCGGTACTCGCAATGCCTTGGCAAGATGCTCGACTCCAAACGAATCACCGGCAGCCATTCGCTTCCGTATCTTCGGAACGTTGACGTCCAATGGGATAGGATCAATATCGAGAACCTCCCCGTCATGGACATAGCGCCGGACGAGTATGAACGTTACACTCTTCGACGCGGCGACCTGCTTGTATGCGAAGGTGGCGAGATGGGCCGCTCCGCGTTGTGGTCGGGCGAACTGTCCAGGTGCGGCTTCCAGAAGGCGCTGCATCGCCTTCGTCCGCGAAATGCCGGCCAGGACGTGCCCCGTTTCATGCACTATGCCCTTCGCGCCGCGGTAAAGGGCAATGCCTTCGACGATGGTCACTTGAGCACCATCGCCCACCTGACGGGCGAGAAATTGAGAACCCACCGGTTTCCATTTCCACCCGTGGCGGAGCAAGAGTCGCTGGTGACGTTTCTCGACGGGGAACTGAAGCGGATCGACCGGTCGGTTTCCAGGGTCCGCCGCCAGATCGAATTGTTGCAGGAATATCGCACCCGCCTGATCGCCGACGTCGTTGTCGGCAAGCTCGACGTACGCGAAGCGGAGACGGAGCTGCCGGACGTTGATTCCGTTGGCGTCGAATATGATGGCGGCGATGCGGGCGTTCAGGTAGACGTGTCGGATCCGAAACGAATGACGGCCGGGGCGAAACACGATGCCGCCGCGGACGTCATGCCCGACGAGCGGAATCACCCGGCGGGGCGGGAGGAGCGAGCGTGAGCGGACGGCGCGTGCAACGGACGCTGGAGCCGGCGGTGCTGCGTTGGGCGCGGGAGCGCGCCGGACTCGACGCGGAGACGGTCGCCGTCAAGGTCGGCGTCAGGCCGGACCGCGTCGTGGAGTGGGAGCGGTCGGGAAGGATCAGCGTGTCGCAGGCGGACAGGCTGGCCCACCACACGCGCACACCGGTCGGCTACCTTTACTTGCGGCAGCCGCCGCGGGATGACCTGCCGATACCCGATTTTCGCGCCGCGGACGACGCGCCGCGGCGCCCGAGTCCCGAACTTCTGGAGACCGTGCATCTCATGGCCCGCCGGCAGAGCTGGATGCGCGAGGACCTGATCGAGGACGGTGCCGATCCGTTGCCGTTCGTCGGCTGTTGCCGCGATTCGACGTTGGCCGAGGCCGCCGCGGCAATGCGGAAGCACCTGGATCTGGAAGCAGGTTGGGCCGCGCGCCGGGGCACGTGGACGGATGCGCTGCGGCACCTGCGGGAGCGCGTGGAGGCGCGCGGCGTTCTGGTGGCGTTCAACGGCGTCGTCGGCAACAACACGCACCGAAAGCTCGATCGCACGGAGTTTCAGGGGTTCGCGCTGATCGATCGCTACGCGCCGCTGATCTTCGTCAACGGCGCGGACTTCAAGGCGGCGCAGATGTTCACGTTGGCGCATGAACTGGCGCATGTGTTCGTCGGCGCGGCGGGCGTGTCGAACCTCGACGCCACACGGTCTCCGAGTCACGACACGGAGCGGTTCTGCAACGGCGCCGCGGCGGAATTTCTGGTGCCCGGGGAGGAACTGAGCGCCCATTGGCGGCAGGTCGGAACGCTTGCCGAATCGCTTCAGGCGGCGGCCAGGCGGTTCAAGGTCAGCGTGCTGGTCGCCGCCCGCCGGACGCTGGATCTCGGCCTCGTCGACCGGGGTGAGTTTCTGCGGTTCTACGACGACTATCGGCGGCAGGCGGACAGCGGTCCTGACGAGAAGGCCGGGGGCAACTTCTGGAACAGACAGAACGTTCGCGTCGGCCGCCGATTCGCCGCGGCCGTCCGGCGCGCCGTGCTGGAGGGCCGCCTGTCCTATCGCGAGGCGTATTCGCTGACGGGGTTGCGGGGCGACACGTTCCACAAGTTCATGCTTTCACTGGATCCGGCATCATGACAAGCATGGACGCCAGCCGCACGTGCCGGGACCTGCAGCGGCAGATGGGAGCCCTGTTCACCTGTTCGGAGCAGGGCGGCCGTCTGCGCATCCGCACGCCGTACCTGTATCCCGACGGCGACAACATCGATCTGTTCTGCAAGGTCGAGGACGGCGTCGTGACGGTGAGCGACCTGGCCGAGACCACCGGCTGGCTGCGCATGCAGTCGGCGGGGCTGCGCCGGTCGCCGAAGCAGGCGCGGCTCATCGAAGACGCGTGCGTGACGCACGGGATCGAGTTCCGGCGCGGGATGCTGCAAGCCCGCTGCGGGCCGGGCGACGAGTTGGCCCGGGTGGTGACCCGCGTCGCGCAGGCGGCGTTGCGGGTCTCCGACCTGTGGTTCACGTTCCGGACGCAGGCGGCCGGGTCGATCGCGGACGAAGTGGCCGATTTCCTGACGGAGCGGGAGTTCGGATTCGAGCGCGCGGAGAAACGGACCGGCCGGTCGGGACGCGGCTGGACGGTCGACTTCCACGTTCGGACCACGCGGCGCGGTTCTCTGGTCCAGGTGCTGAGCACCGGGAACCGCGCGGCGGCGCGCAGGGTCTCGGAACACGTGCTGGCCGCCTGGCACGATCTGAGTCACCTTGCGGCCGGACCGGAAGCCCTGGCCTTCGTCTCGTTGTTCGACGATGCCGCCGACCTCTGGACCGACGAGGATCTGCGGCTGGTCGAGTCGTTGTCCACGGTGTCGCACTGGTCGCGGCCCGACGAGTTCGCCGCCGTCCTGAGCGCGACGGCATGAAAGACGATGCAGACGCCCGCGAGTCCGAAGATCTATCATATCGTGCACCGGGACCGCCTGCCGTCGATCGTCGCCGACGGTCGGTTGTGGTGTGACGAGGAGATGAGACGGCGTGCGGGGGGCGGCGTCGCCGGCATGGGTACCGAAATCGGGATGGACAGCATCAAAACGCGAAGACTGCACGCCCGGTTGACCAGTCACCGGGGACTGTACGTGGGCCAGTGCGTGCCGTTCTACTTCTGCCCGCGCTCGGTCATGCTGTACGTGATATCGTGCGAGAATCACCCGGAACTGAAGTATCGAGGTGGTCAGGAACCTGTCATCCACCTGGAGGCCGATCTCCGTGAGAGCGTCGCCTGGGCCGATGGAAACCGGCGGAGATGGGCCTTCACGTTGGCGAACGCGGGCAGCGGTTACTTCCAGGATCGAGCGGACCTGGCGCAACTGGACGCACTCGACTGGGATGCGATCACGGCCCAATACTGGCAAGACTGCAAGGAGGAAAAGCAGGCGGAATTCCTCGTGGAGCGGTCCTTTCCGTGGACGCTCGTCAGACGCATCGGCGTGTCGTCGAAGAATACCCGTGCTCAGGTCGGAACGGCCTTGCAGAATGCGGATCATCGACCGCATCTGGAAGTGAAGCGGGAATGGTACTACTGACGGTCAGGGAGGTAGAGATGGTCGAATTCAAGACGGGCGACATCCTCTCCGAAGACGCCGACGCGCTGGTGAATACGGTGAACTGCGTGGGCGTGATGGGCCGCGGAATCGCACTGCAGTTCAAGAACGCCTTTCCGGAGAACTTCCAGGCTTATGCGGTGGCCTGCAAGCACCGGGAAGTGCAGCCGGGGCGCATGTTCGTGTTCGAGACCGGTCAATTGACGAACCCGCGCTACATCATCAACTTCCCCACGAAACGCCACTGGCGGGGCCGGAGCCGGATGGAGGACATCGACGCGGGATTGGATGCGCTGCGGACCGAGATCCGTGACAGGACGATACGCTCGCTCGCCCTTCCACCGCTGGGCTGCGGTCTCGGCGGGCTGGACTGGCGCGAGGTCCGTCCGCGTATCGAGGCGGCGCTGCGAGAGGTCGAGAACGTGCGGGTCGTGGTCTTCGAGCCGACTGGCGCGCCCGAAACAGGTCGGATGAAGAAAGGCAAGGCGCCACCGGGGATGACCCCGGGCCGCGCGGCGCTCGTGGGGTTGCTGGACCGCTACGTGCGCGCCCTTCTGGATCCCTTCGTGACGTTGCTGGACGCGCACAAGCTGATGTACTTCATGAAGGTCGGCGGCGAGCCGGCGCTGGAACGGCTTCGCGTGGTCAAGGGGCCGTATGGTCCGTACGCGGAGAACCTGACGCACGTGCTCCGCGAGATCGACGGATATTTCATATCGGGCCATCGCGACGGCGGCGATGCCCCGGACAAGAAGCTGGAGCTCGTGCCGGGCGCGGTGGACGACGCGCACGGATTCCTGCGAGAGCATCCCGACACGCGCGCCCGATTCGAGCGGGTGGCCGACCTCGTGGAGGGGTTCGAGTCGTCGTTCGGTCTGGAGCTGCTGTCCACGGTGCACTGGGTGATCACGCGCGAATCCAGTGGCGATCTCGACGAGACGGTGTCACGGGTCCACGCCTGGAACGACCGGAAGAAGCGGTTTTCGGTCGGACAGATACGGCTGGCCGCCGAGCGTCTGGAGAAGAAGGGCTGGATCGACGCGGGGGCTCCGCACGCGGACCGATGACCACCGACACCACCGAACGCGGCCTCGAACGTCTCGTCTGCACGGTGCTGGCCGGCCACCCGTGCGAGCCGCCGGAGGAAGGCCGGGCGGCGGAGACGCGCGCCGGATACGGCGGCGTGGGCTGGAGCGGCGGCAGCTTCCGCGACTACGACCGCGAGTTCTGCGTGGACCGGGTCCAGCTCGCGGCGTTCCTGCGCGCCACCCAGCCGCCGGCGGCCGAGGCGCTGGCGCCGGACGCGGACGGACCGGCGCGGCGGAAGTTCCTGGCCCGGCTGCAGGGCGAGATCTCGAAGCGCGGCGTGGTCGACGTGCTGCGCGGCGGCGTGCGGCACGGCGCGCACGATCTGGACCTGTTCTACGGCGCGCCGTCGCCCGGGAACGCGGCGGCGCGGGAACGGTTCGCGCGGAACCGCTTCACGGTGACGCGGCAGTTGCGCTACAGCCGCGACGAGACGCAGCGGGCGCTCGACGTCGCGCTGTTCGTCAACGGCCTGCCGGTGGTCACCTTCGAGCTGAAGAACAACCTCACGAAGCAGACGGCGGACGACGCGGTCCGGCAGTACCGGCGCGACCGCGGCCCGCGCGAGAAGCTGTTCGAGTTCGGCCGCTGCGTGGCGCACTTCGCCGTCGACGAGAACGAGGCGCGCTTCTGCACCCACCTGCAGGGGAAGGCGTCGTGGTTCCTGCCGTTCAACCGGGGCTGGAACGACGGCGCCGGCAACCCGCCCAACCCGCGCGGCATCCGCACCGACTATCTCTGGCGCGAGGTGCTGGCCCGCGAGAGCCTGGCCGACATCCTGGAGAACTACGCGCAGGTGGTGGAGGCGAAGGACGAGAAGACGGGCCGAAGGAAGCGGACGCAGATCTGGCCCCGCTACCACCAGCTCGACGTCGTGCGGCGCCTGCTGGCCGACGCCGCGGCGCACGGGGCGGGCCGGCGCTACCTGATCCAGCACTCGGCGGGCAGCGGCAAGAGCAACTCCATCGCCTGGCTGGCCCACCAGTCGATCGCGCTGGCGAAGGACGGCGCCCCGGTCTTCGACTCGGTCGTCGTGGTGACCGACCGCCGCGTCCTCGACCGGCAGATCCGCGACACCATCCGGCAGTACGCCCAGGTCGGCGCGACGGTGGGGCACGCGGAGCGCGCCGGCGACCTGCGCCGGTTCCTCGAGGCGGGCAAGAAGATCATCATTTCGACGGTGCAGAAGTTCCCCTTCATCCTCGACGAGATCGGCAACGAGCAGCGCGGGCGGCGCTTCGCCATCCTCATCGACGAGGCCCACTCCAGCCAGGGCGGGCGCACCGCCGCGGCGATGGGGCGGGCGCTCTCCGCGGCGGGCGCGGAAGGCGAGGACGAGACCATCGAGGACCGCATCAACCGGCTGATGGAGTCGCGCCGGCTGCTGCCGAACGCGAGCTACTTCGCGTTCACGGCCACGCCCAAGAACCGGACGCTGGAGATCTTCGGCGAACCGGACCCGCAACCCGGCGGCGCCGTGCGGCATCGCGCCTTCCACGGCTACACCATGAAGCAGGCGATCCAGGAGGGCTTCATCCTGGACGTGCTGGCGCACTACACGCCGGTGGCCAGCTTCTACCGGCTCGCCAAGACCGTGGAGGACGACCCGGAGTTCGACGTCAGGAAGGCGCAGAAGAAGCTGCGGCGCTTCGTCGAGGGCCACGACCACGCGATCCGCCTCAAGGCCGAGATCATGGTCGACCACTTCCACGACCGGGTGCTCGCCGGCAACCGCATCGGCGGCGCGGCGCGGGCCATGGTGGTCACCGGCGGCGTCGAACGCGCGATCCGCTGCTTCCACGCCATCCGCGACTACCTGCTGGCGCGCAAGAGCCGCTGCCGGGCGATCGTCGCCTTCTCCGGCGAGCACGAGTTCGGCGGCGCGAAGGTCAGCGAGGCGTCGCTGAACGGCTTTCCGTCCGGCCGCATCGCCGAGAAGATCCGCGAGGACCCGTACCGCTTCCTCGTCTGCGCCGACAAGTTCCAGACCGGCTACGACGAGCCGCTGCTGCACACGATGTACGTGGACAAGACCCTCTCCGGCATCAAGGCGGTGCAGACCCTGTCGCGCCTCAACCGGGCGCATCCGCGGAAGCACGACGTCTTCGTGCTCGACTTCGTGAACGACGCCGACACCATCCGCGACGCCTTCGCCGACTACTACCGCGCGACGATCCTGGCCGACGAGACCGATCCCGACCGGCTGCACGACCTGCAGGCGGACCTGGACGCGGCCGGGGTCTATGCGCCCGGGCAGGTCGACGAACTCGTGGCGCGTTACCTGGGCGGGGCCGGACGCGACGCGCTCGACCCGATCCTCGACGCCTGCGCGGCGGCCTACCGCGCCGACCTCGACGAAGACGCGCAGGCCGCCTTCAAGGGCCGGGCGAAGGGCTTCGTGCGGACCCACGGCTTCCTGGCCTGCGTGCTGCCCTACGGCAACGCCGCCTGGGAGAAGCGCTCGATCTTCCTGAACCTGCTGATTCCCCGGCTGCCGGCCCCGGCCGAAGAGGACCTGTCGCGGGGCATCCTCGACGCCATCGACGTGGACAGCTACCGGGCCGAGAAGCGGGCGGCGCAGAAGATCGCGCTGCCCGACGAGGACGCCGAGATCGGCCCCGTGCCGGCCGGCGGCGGCGGACCGGCCCCCGAGCCCGAGCTCGACCGGCTGTCGAACATCCTCCGGGCGTTCAACGACCTCTTCGGCGACGTCGCCTGGGAAGACGCCGACCGCGTGCGGCAGCTCGTCACCGAGACCATCCCCGCGCGGGTGGCCGGGGACGCCGCCTTCCGGAACGCGCGGAAGAACTCGGACGACGCCAACGCCCGCGTCGAGCACGACCGGGTGCTGGCCCGGGTGGTGACCGCGATGGTGAAGGACGACGCCGAGCTCTTCAAGCAGTTCATGGACAACGAGGGCTTCCGGCGCTGGATGACCGACGCGGTGTTCGAGCTGGCCTGCCGGCAGGCGGGCGCCCCGTGAGCCGGGCGCCGGGCGGGCGCCACCGGCGCCGGTGCTGGCGACGCCCGCGGCGCCCGCTCAGTCCGTTTGCCGGAGCGCGTGGTACTTCCAGCGCCGCGCTGGAGCGCCATGGCGCCGCCGCCATCGTCCGCGCCGTTGACGGCGGGGCCGGTTGCGGTAGTGCCGGCGCGTGGCGCCCGCGCCGGTGCTGAAGCAAACATCGACCAGCGTCCCGTCCTCGGCGACGTGCGCGAGCAACCCCCGGCCGGCTTCCCGCCGGCTCCGGGGGACTGCGCGGGCGGAGCGTGTTGGCAAGCGCCGCGGGCTGCCGAAGCGATCTCGCGGGCGGAAACGCGCATGCCGCGGACCGCCTTCGGTGTTCTCCGACGGGCCACGCCGCGGGCCGGCAGCGAGCACTCGTACGCATGTACTCATGATTTCGTGCAGTCGCATGTTGACTTCGGCTGGCTGTTTGCATCAGGATCAGCAGAATGTCTCTGCTGTTCCGGGCACCGATCAGTGAACCATCGTTCGAGAACATGCCGCCAGAGGTGCTTGAGCTCTTGGCGGTGGGGTACTCCCACCTCGCGACGCTCCCACCGGCATCTCTCGACGCGATCGCAAGTCAAGTGAGCAAGTGGCTTGATCCTGCATGTGCCGAACCCGAGGTGGCCACTCTCGCGCGCGACGTCGGTATTGATGCCGAAGCCGTCGACTCGCTCAGAGTGGCCACCTTGCTCCAGACGACTGCAACATCGGCTGGAGTACGTCCGATGTCTCCAGATGCGTTCGTCACCAAAGCGATGGAAGCCGGGGCTTTGAAAGGTGAACACGCAGCCGCTGTCAAGCGTTTTGGCGACGAATACTTGAAGAAACACAGTGCGGAAATCAGCGATGCCCTGTCGCGCGCACAATCGTCAACACATATAGTGCCGTCATTTCGAAGCATCGACGTAACGATAGATCTTCGTGTAGCGGCAGTCAGCGATCATCGCGTGGTGACCATGCCGGTGGCGATAGTCGCCTTGCAAACTGACGTCCCGGATCGAGATTTGATTTTTCAGATGACAGCAAGAGACGCAGGCCAGATCGTGCAGCAGCTAAAGACAGTCGGGGAACAACTCGCTCAATTTAGGGACACGACGACTCAGCCATCACGGACTCACCAGTAGGCCGCCGGGGTTTACCATGTTTACAATTACAAATGTACTCTTCACCGCCGTGGGAGTGTTCACCATATGGGCATCGTGGGGTACGGGGCGACTGAGCGTAAAGTACCTAAATGTCAGGCTGGCCGATATTGGCCTGTCTCCCAACAAGCTGCTGCTCGTGGAATTCGGGGTCACGATGGTTCTGGGCGTGGTCATTGCCATCGCTCTTGTACAGCCGGAGACTGCACCACAAGCCATAGCCGCTGGCATGGGGTGGACGAGCCTGGTGACCAGACCGGCCACCAACAAATCAGAAAGACAGTCATGAAGATTCACGACCGCACCTACACCGCCGCTACGAACGCCTGTTTACTCGTTGGCGTCGCATCTGCGTTCGGTTTCGACAAAATCCATCATGTGGCGTGGATCGCGGCGGGAAGCTGCGCTGGAGCCATTGCAATCGCAATGTACTTCATTCGGCACTGGCAAAGGGCGCGTGGTGGAGAACCAGTTCACGAGGTGTCACCGTTGGATTGGGAAATCAGCCGAACACCGTACTCCGCCAGCGTTGCGTATTTCTCGTTGGAGCAGCAAGTACTGGCAAACACCGAATCCGATCTGACTGAAAGAGTCCTGAAGCAACCACACCGTTCCGTTCTCGAGACAAGGAGAGTCGATTTCGTTATCGAGACAAGGAGCGGCGAAGCGAAGCTGGTGATCAACTTTCTCACCACCGGCAAGCTGACCGCGATGCAGAAGGAGAATGAACCGAGAGTCTGCGAATTCATTACTCCGAAGTCCACGGGAAGAATCAAGCAAGCGCCAACTGAATACGTGCAGCTAGCAACTGCTGCCACTCGGTCGCACAAAACGATGAACGCGAGAGCGCGGTTATTGAAAGCATCCGTCAGCTAGGGTCAACCTGTTTGCCGAGAACGCCGAAAACGCGCCGATCTCGGGACTTGCTGACAGGAAGAGGCTTTTATCATTCCCAAGTTGGTCCAGGTGCCGCAAGATTTCGTGAGCGGCGTAGCTGCGCCGGGCCGTCACGGCCGCAGCCACTCCGCGACCGGTTTCGCCAGGAAGCTCCCGACGTCGATGCCGTCGCCGCCGACGAGGAGCTTGCGGGTCGGCCGAAAGGCGTCGGAGAAGGCCGCCATGCCCGGCAGCGTCTCCGGGGCGCGTCCGCTCTTGACCTCGACGGCGGCCAGCGTGGGGCCGCGGCGCACGACGAAGTCGACCTCGCGATTGCGCTCGCGCCAGTAGTGGACCTCGCAGTCGCCCGCGGCCGCGGCGTTCGCCAGATGCGCGCCGACCGCCGACTCGACCAGACGGCCCCGGAATGCGCGGTCCGCGCGGGCCTGTTCGGGCGTGACCCCCGCCTGTGCCGTGATCAGCGCGGTGTTGAAGACCTGGAGCTTGGGACTCGACGCGCGCCGCCGGGCGGCGCCCCCGGCGTACTTCTGAAGCCCGGTGACCAGACCGGCCCCGGACAGCAGATCGAGGTAGTGGGCCAGCGTGGTGGTGTTGCCGGCGTCCTGGAGCTGCCCCAGCATCTTGGTGTACGAGAGGATCTGTCCCGAGTACGCGCATCCGAGCTCGAGCAGCCGGCGCAGCAACGCCGGCTTGTCGACGCGCGAGAGCAGCAGGACGTCGCGGGCGACGATCGGCTCGATGAGCGAGTCGCGGACGTAGCGCGCCCAGCGTTCCGGTTGCCGGACGAGCGGCGCCGCGCCGGGATAGCCGCCGTGGAAGAGGTATTGGTCCAGGGACCAGCCGAACGCCGCGCGCATTTCGGCGAAGCTCCAGTGCGGCAGGCGCAGCATCTCGAAACGGCCGGCGAGACTCTCGTTCAGGCCGCGGTCGACGAGCAGCGGAGCCGAGCCGAGCAGGACGACCTTCAGCCGCCGGTCCCGCCGCGTGTCGGCGTCCCACAGGCGCTTGACCGTCTCCGACCAGCCGGTGACCTTCTGGACCTCGTCGAGAACGAGGAGCGCGCCGCCCGCGTCCGCCTCGTCCGCCAGACTCCGCGCCGCCTCCCACTGCTGCTCGATCCACGGGACGCCGCGCAACGTCGGTTCGTCGGCGCTGGCGTAGCGCGTCGGCAGGCCGGACCGCTGCGCCGCCTGCCCCGCCAGCGTCGTCTTGCCGACCTGCCGCGAGCCGGCGACCACCTGGATGAAGCGGCGCGGCTCGAGCAGCCGGAGGACCAGCTCGTCGGTCTGCGGCCGGCGGTATGCGAACTTCGCAGTCACCTGCGATGAGTATTTTTACTCACTTGCCTGAGTAATACAATTTTCGCGCGGGTTCGCGGGGCGAGCGGCGCGGGCGCCGGTGGCGCCGGTCACGGTTCGACGGCGCGGTACTCCATCGACGGCACGGACGGCGCCCGTCAGTCCGTTTGCCGGAGCGCGTGGTACTCCAGGGCCGCGCCGAGCGCCATGGCGCCGCCGCGATCGTCCGCGCCGCTGACGGCGGGCCGGTCGAGGTAGTGCCGGCGCGTGGCGCCCGCCCCGGTGCTGAAGCAGACGTCGACCAGCGTCCCGTCCTCGGCGACGTGCGCGAGCAGCGCGCGCCAGGCGCGGTCGACGGCCGGCCGGTAGGAGTCGTCGAGCCACCCGAGCCGGAGCCCGCGGGCCATCGCGGTCAGGGTCATCGCGGTGACGCTGGTCTCCCGGTAGCTGCCCGGCACGTCGACGATCTGCCGCCACATGCCGTCCGGCGCCTGCCGGGCGCGCAGGGCGGCGAGGTGCCGGCGGTGGACGTCGAGCACCGCGGCGCGGTCCGGGTGGTCCGCGGGGAGGACCGTCAGCAGCTCGGCGAGCCCGAGTGCGCCAAACCCGTTGCCTCGGCCCCAGGCGACGGGAGCGCCGGCGTCGTGGTGGAACAGCCCGTCCGGCTGCTGCAGGCGGGCCGCGGTGGCGGTGACCAGCCGGACGGCGGCGGCGAGCCCTTGCGGGTCGCCCGCGCGGACCGCGGCTGTCGTTCCCAGGAAGAAGTCGTCGCTCCAGCCGGAGGCGTGCCGGGGAACGCCGGGCGCCGTCTCCGCCGCCGCGAGCGACACCCCTTCGGCCGCCAGCCGCGCCGCCGCCGCGCGGTGGTCGCCGGGCGACTGCGCCAGCGCGGAGAAGATCATCGTGCCGGCCAGCGCGGCGAAGGAGATCCGATCGCCGAAGAGCGCCCGCTCGCCGGAGAGCCACGGACGGACCTCCTCCAGCACCTTGCCGCGCAGCGACGCGTCGTCGTCGAGGTCGGCGAGCCGCAGGGTGTGCGTCCAGGCGAGGGCGGGGATGTAGCTGATGCCCGGCGCGCCGGGGTAGCGCCGGGCCAGCCGCCGCGCGACGGCCAGCGGGTCGCGTTCCATCCGGCCGGCCAAGGCGTTCCGCAACGGCGAGCGCCGGTAGGCGGTCTCCGCGGCGCGGACCAGCACCTCGCGCATGACGGCCGCGCCGTCCGCCGCGCCGGCGGTCGCCAGCAGCGTGTCGACCGGACCGAGGCCGGTGTGGTTCGCCGCCGGGTCGGCGAGCGCCGCGGCCAGCGAACCGGCGGGCGCTCCCCCCGCCTCGGAGCCGGCGCGTACGCGCAGCCGGTCCCCGGCGCGCACCTCCACCACGAGGTCCGGCGCCTGGTACGTCACCCAGCGCCAGACGTAGCGGGTCTCCGGCCGGTCGGGATCGTCGAAGAACCCGCCGGCCGGGGGGAACGCGGCGGGCGGGCCGGCCGCGTCCGCGCCGGGCAGGGCCAGCGGCAGGGCGCTGACCAGCCACCGGGCGCGCTCCGCGTCCGGCGCCCCGGTCTTGAACCAGCGCACGGCGTCGAGCACGATGCGCGCCGCGTCCGCGTCGCCGTCGAGTCCGCCGACGATCACGAGCCGGCGCTCGGGACGCGCCGCGTCGAACGGCCACCCGTTCTCGAGGGTCAGCAACGGCGCGTCGTCCCGCGTCGTGCCGGCCGCGCTCACGATGCGCGGTTCGCCGCCGACCGCGGCCAGCGCGTCCAGCGCCGCCGGCAGCTCCCCGCCGCCGCCGGCCGGCGCCTGGGCGCGCAGCCCGGCGGTTCCCGCGAGCCCCAGGACCAGCCCGGCCGCCGCGCCGGCAACCAGGATCCGGCGGAAGGAGGACGCGCCCTGGATCGCTCGCCTGACCTTTCCCGTCCCCGCGGTGCCGGCAACCAGAATCCGGCGGAAGGAGGACGCGCCGCCCGCGGGCCGCAAGACGCCCGCGGCCCGGGCGTGGCGCGCGCGCCGGCCGGGACGGTTCGCCGATTCGAAGGCCGTACGTCCCGTCGTCACCCGGGGAGCGCGTGCCGCGCGGCCTCCTGTCGCACGGCGGTTCGTCGATTCGAGCGCCGCCCGCCCCGGCGTCACTTCGCGACCATCCGCTCGTCGACGGCGCCGCGCCGCGGGGTTCGCCGATTCGACCGCCGCCCGCCCCATCGTCACTCCCCCGCCAGCCAGAACATGCACCCCGGCCCGGAACCGGCGCCGGTCGGAATTTCCCCGACCACCGCGAGCGTCTCCAGGTCGATGACCGCCACCCGGTCGTCTCCGCGCAGCGCCGCGTAGGCCACCCCGCCGTCCGGCCGCACGAGCAGGGCGTTCGGGGCGAGGTCGAAGCGGGTGATCTCGGCGCGGGCCGCGGCGTCCAGGACGACGACGCTGGTGGCCGAGTCCGAGACGAGCACGCGCGCGCCGTCCGGCGTGAACGCCAGCCGGTTCGGGTCTTCGAAGTTCAGGTCGAGACGGGCGCCGACCGTCCGCGACGCGACGTCGATGATCGACACGTCGCCGTCGTTGCGCGTGGCGACCCAGAGTTCGGCGCCGTCCGGCGACAGGTCGAGCCCTTCCGGGTACGCGCCGCCGGCGGGGATGGAGGTGACGCGCCAGCCGGGCGGGCCGGCCGCCGCGCCCTCCACGATCGACACGGTGTCCGACTCCCGGTTGGCGGTGAAGATCGTGTCCCGGTCGCGGCTCAGGACCAGCATGTGGGCGCCGTCCTGCCCGAGTCCGAGCAGCCAGTCGACCGCGTCGGCGGCCGGGTCGTAGCGGCCGATCGCCTTGAAGCCCTCGGCGGTGAAGTACAGCTTGCCGCCGGCGAAGCGGACATCGTGCGGCACGGCGCCCGTCCCGACGTCGATGCGCCGCAACTCGGTCAGCGTCTCCAGGTCGATCACCGAGATCCCGTCGCTCGGACTGGCGACGAACGCCAGCCTCCCGTCCGGCGTCGCGGTCACCTCGTGCGGGCCGCTCACCGTCGGAACCCGTCCCAGCACGGTCCCCGCCGCCGGATCCACGACGGCCAGGGCGCCGGCGTCCCGCAGCAGGACCAGCAGCCGCGGCCCGGAAGCGGCCTGCGCCGCCGCCTCGCCGCCGCCCGCCGCGAGCAGACCGAGCGCCGCCGTCCATCCGATCACCTGTCGCCTTGCACGCACGGGTCACTTCCCTTCCCTGGCGGCCCCGGCGGGCGGCGTCATCGGGCGACGCCACCCGCCGGGCCGACGAACCGGGACGGCACGCGCCGCGAGCCCCGCGGCGCCCGCCCGCACCGCGAACCCTACGGCTGGTCGGTCGCCCGCTCCCTGGCGCGCTCGCCGCCGAGGATGTTGGTCATGCTGTAGTTCCCCTCGTGGCAGGCGTACTCGAAGAGGAACGGCAGCTCGTCGGCCGGGAACGCGGAGAACGGGAACTCCCCGGAGAAGCTCCGCGTCCAGTGGGTCGGGTCGTCGATGGTGAACTCGTAGCGCAGGCTGTCGGGGCCGGCCCGCGTGAACCGCTCGGTCACCGTGATCGTGTCGTCCGACCGGCCGTTCGCCATGCGGAGCAGGATCGGGTCGCCGCCGACCGCGCCCGCGTTCGCCTCGGTCCGCCGCAGGTTGGTGGTCTCGACGACCAGCGTGTCCCCTTCCCAGTAGCCGCGCGCGTCGCCGTGCCACTGGCGGATGCCGGCCGGCAGATGCCCGCGCCCGTCGATCGGGATGATGCGGGTGTCGTGGATCATCTCGGCGTAGATCACCACGTGGTCGGGCGTCTGCAGGAAGATGAAGTTGTTGTTGTAGGCGCTCGGCAGCATGGGCGGGCCGGCCGACCAGACCAGGCAGCGGTCGTTCAGCTCCAGGTCCTCCCAGGAATCGAAGGGACCTTCGACCGGATACTCCTCGTCGTGCGCCGCCTTGCGCGCCGCGGCGTCCCCGGTCCGCGCCGGCAGCCGGCCGGCGGGCGGATCGACGATCAGCGAGGTGCGGCCGGTCGGGCGCGTGCCGCCGTCGAGCCAGAAGTTGTTGTAGCCGCCGACGTTCCCGCCCGCGACGGTGCGCCGCGGCGGGGCCAGCAGCAGTTCCTGGTTGCGGTCCACCCGCGCCTGCTCCTGCTCGGCCACCTCTTCGTCGGTGAGGAACACCTTGTCGCCCAACGCCTCGGGCCGCTCGAGCGGCGTGATGGTCTTGTTGGTGTAGGTCCCCTGGAGATCCGGATCGCCCCACGGGGTGCGCGGGGCCTCCTGCGCGGCGGCGCCGGCCGGAGCCAGCGCGAGGAGCACGAGCACGCCCAACGCGGCGCGGAGATATGGCCGAGTCATCTGACACCTCCCATGAACTGGCCCTGCGGCCGTTTCCTCGATTCCCCTGACTTCGTTCGCGACCGCCGAGCCCGCGGAACCCGATCCGGCGGCCTCCCGCCGGCTCGTCCCGCGACGCCCCCGCCTGCAGGGGGACGGCGCGCCACCATCGCGCCCCGGCCCGGCGGCCTCCCGCCGGCTCGTCCCGCGACTGCCGAACTTCTCCGATTATACGCCTGCGCGCCCGTCGTCCCCCGCCCGTTCCGCCGCGGCGTGCGGGCGGCCGATCGCGCGGACGGCGGGTGCCGCGGGTCAAGTCCGGCCGCCGCGGGAATGCACTCGGTGAGCAGCGCCCAGGCGTCGGCGCGCGGACAGCGGGCGCTGCAAGCGCAGGTCCGGCCGCCGCGGGAATGCGGCTATCCTCTCCGGGGAGTCGGCGACCGGAGACAGCGGATCACGATGCCGGCCGCCGGTGTTCGGCCCGAGCCCGGCGGTGAATGGGCAGCCGCGCGGGCGGGCGTCCCGCGGCCCCCGGCCGGGCGCCAAGGCGCAACTCGAACCAGGGTGAAGGGCAACCGCGCCGACCGCCGCGCGCCGGACGCCGCGGCGACGGGGAACGATCGGGTGAGATGACCGCCATCGTCGACAACACGAAGCGCCGCGTCGGGGACTTCCTCCGGGAGCGGATCGAAGCCGGCTCGGACCTGTCGATCGTCTCGGCCTACTTCACCATCTACGCCTACGACGCCCTGCGCGACGTCCTGGAGAGCGCCGGCCGCACGCGCTTCCTCCACGGCGAGCCCGGGGCCGTCGGCGTGCTGGACCCGGGCGGGGACGACGCCAAGGCGTTCCGACTCGACCGGGACGGCGGCATCGAGTTGAAGCGGGCTCTGGCGCAGAAGCCGCTGGCCCGCGCCTGCGCCGCCTGGATCGAGAAACAGGTCGAGATCCGGACGATCGACCGCGCCAACTTCCTGCACGGCAAGCTCTACCACGTCGCCCGCGGCGGGGGCGCGTCGGCCCTGGTCGGCAGTTCCAACTTCACGCGGCGCGGGCTCGGCTTCGGCCTGGCGCCCAACGTCGAGCTCAACCTCGAGGTCCGCGACGCCGACGACCGGCAGGCGCTCCTCCGCTGGTTCGACGACCTCTGGCGCGACGAGAGCCTGACCCGCGACGCCAAGCCGGACGTGCTGGCCGCGCTCGATCGCCTGGGCCGGCCCTATGCGCCGGAGTTCGTCTACTACAAGACCCTGTTCCACGTCTTCGAGAGCTGGCTCGCGCGGCGTGGCGAACGGGAGGGTCTGCTCCACGACGTCCACCTCTACGACACGGAGATCTGGAAGGCGCTCTACGCCTTCCAGCGGGACGGGGCGACCAGCGCCGTCAACCGGCTGCTGCGCCACAACGGCTGCATCGTCGCCGACAGCGTGGGGCTCGGAAAGACCTGGACGGCGCTGGCGGTCATCAAGTTCTTCGAGCTGCGCAACGAGCGGGTCCTGGTCCTGTGCCCCAAGCGGCTGGAGGACAACTGGGTCCGCTACACGGCGTGGGCGGGGCTGCGCAACAACCCCTTCGAGAAGGACCGGCTCAACTACACGGTGCTCGCCCACACCGACTTGAGCCGCTACGACGGGCGGTCGGGGCAGATCGACCTCGCCGGCTTCAACTGGGGCGCGTTCGATCTGGTGGTCATCGACGAATCCCACAACTTCCGCAACGAGGGCAGGGACCGGACGGACGAAGCGGGCGCCGTCGTCAGGCGCAGCCGCTACAACCGGCTGCTCGAAGAGGTCCTGAAGGACGGCGTGCGCACGAAGGTGCTGATGTTGTCGGCGACGCCGGTCAACACCACGCTGCGCGATCTGCGGAACCAGATCTACCTGATGACCGAGAAGCGGCAGGACGCGTTCCGGGACGCGCTGGGCATCGGCGACGTCCAGTCGATGTTCGGCGTGGCCCAGCGCGAGTTCCAGCAGTGGGAGGCCGCGCGCCGGGCCGGGGCGGCGGCGGACAAGGCGGCCCTGCTCGAACGGCTGGGGGCCGATTTCCTCTCGCTGCTGGACGCGGTCACCATCGCCCGCTCGCGCGACCACGTCCGCCGCTTCTATCCCGAGGTGACGGCGGCGATCGGCGGCTTCCCGGAACGTGCGAAGCCGGAGAACCTGCACCCGGCGACCGACAGCGAGGGCGAGCTTTCCTACGACGAACTGCACGACCGGATCGGCAACTTCCGACTGGCCGTCTACATGCCGTCCCAATACCTGAAGGACACGTCCGATCTGGACGCGGAAAAGGAGAGGCTGCGCTTCGACCAGCGCGACCGCGAGCGCTGGCTGATCGGCATGATGCGCGTCAACCTGCTGAAGCGTCTGGAAAGCGCCGTCCATTCCTTCGCGCTGACCATGGGCCGCATCCTCGACAAGATGGACGACCTGGACCGCCGCATCGAAGCGTGGCGCGAGCACGGCGCGCGGGACGAGATCGAAGTCCTTCCCGACGCGGACGAGGAGGACGAGGAGTTCGCCGTCGGCCGCGGCCGGCGCTACCGCTTCGACGAGCTCGACGTCGACCGCTGGCGCGAGGACCTGCGCGGGGACCGGCGCGTCTTCGAGACGCTGCGCCGCCGCGCCAGCCGCGTCACCGTCGAACGCGACGGCAAGCTGGCCGAACTGAAGCGGGTCCTGCGGCGCAAGGTCGAGACGGCGCCCGCCGGCAAGGACGGGCGCGCCAACCGCAAGGCGCTCGTCTTCACGACGTTCGCCGACACCGCCCGCTACCTCTACGGCAACCTCGCGGAATGGGCGCGCCGCGACCTCGGCGTCCACGTCGCGCTGGTCACGGGCGGCGACGGCAACCGCGCCAGCACGGGCGAGACCCGGTTTCTCGACGTTCTGGCGCGGTTCGCCCCGAGAGCGCAGCAATCCGACGGCGGCGGCGCGGAGATCGACGTCCTGATCGCGACCGACTGCCTGTCGGAAGGCCAGAACCTCCAGGACTGCGACCTGGTCGTGAACTACGACATCCACTGGAACCCGGTGCGGCTGATGCAGCGCTTCGGACGCATCGACCGGCTCGGCAGCCGCAACCGGCGGGTCGCCATGACCAACTTCTGGCCCACGGCGGACCTCGACCGCTACCTGGACCTGAAGAACCGCGTCGAAGCGCGCATGGCGCTGGCGGACGCGGCGGCGACCGGTCTCGACGATCCGCTGAACCGCGACGCGCCGGCCGCAGACGAGGCCCGCGAGCCGGTCCAGCAGGAGCTGGCCTTCCGGGATCGGCAACTGACGCGCATGCGCGAAGAAATCCTCGACGTCGAAGAGGCGGAGGACGGCATCGCGCTGAACGACCTCACGCTCGACGACTTTCTGGCCGACCTGCTGCACTACATCCAGCAGAACCGCGCGGCGCTCGAAGCCGCGCCGTTGGGCATCCAGGCCGTCGTCGACAACGGTGCGCGGGAGGCGTCGACGCCGGCCGGTCCCGCGGAACCGGTACGGCCCGGCGCGATCTTCTGCCTGAAGCGGAGCGGCGACCCGGCCGCGCGCACCCCGAACCGCCTGTGGCCGTACTTCCTCGTCCACGTCCGCGACGACGGCTCGGTGCGCTACACTTTCCGCCAAGCTCGGCAGTGTCTCGCCCTGTTCCGGGCGCTCGCCGCCGGGCGGCCGGAAGCTCTCGCCGCGCTGGAGGACGCCTTCGACCGGGAGACCGGACACGGCCGGCGCATGGAGAAGTACGACGCGCTTCTCGACGCCGCTCTGCGCAACGTCGCCGGAACCTTCAGGAATGCGGAACTCGCCGACCTGGCCCGGAAGCGCGGCGCGGTGCTGACCGAGAAGCCGGAACGGCCCGGTCCGGCCGAGGGGTTCACGCTGGTCACCTGGCTGGTCATCCTGGACAAGGAGCGGCCGGCCGGCGCCGCGCCCGAAAGGCAATGGCCGATCCGCTGATCCGTGATCTGACCAGGGCGCTGTCGGCGCTCGCCGGCGGAGCGCCGTTGCGCGACGGCGCGACGCGTTTGCTGGGCGCGCTCGGCTACCGCAGCCGGCGCACGGCCGACGCGGGAAGCGTCGCGGAGTTCCTCGAACGCCTGGATTCCGCCAAACCCGACAGGCCGCTGACCGACAGGCAACGCGCCCTGTTCGAACCGTGGCGCGCCGTCGAGATCGTGTTTCAGCTCACCGACGCCGAGATCGGCGGCCAGCCCGGCCTGTTCGATGCAATCGGCGGGTTCGAGCGGGGCCGGATCGAGTCCTTCCTGTTCCTGGCGGTGGACCTGAAGGAGGACGCCTACACGCGCACGCATCTGGCCGAGATCGTCCGCGCGGTCAACGCCCGCTACGCGATGCCGGTCGTCGTCCTGTTCCGCCACGGCCCCTCCCTGACCCTGGCCGCCGTCCATCGCCGCACCCACGGGCGGGACACGGAACGGGACGTGCTGGAGAAGGTGACGCTGGTCAAGGACGTCCGGGCCTCGGCGCCGCACCGGGCGCACGTCGACGTCCTCGCGGACCTTGCGCTCCCGGCAATGATCCGGTCGGGCGTGCGCGACTTCGACGGCCTGCACGCGGCATGGGAGAAGGTCCTGGACATCGAGGCGCTCAACCGGCGCTTCTATCGGGAGCTCTTCGACTGGTTCAGCAGCGCGACCGACGCGTGCCGCTTTCCCGACGACGGCGCCGGGGACGGCTCCACCGAACGCCACGTCATCCGGCTCGTCACGCGGTTGCTGTTCATCTGGTTCCTGAAGGAGAAGAAGCTGGTCCCGGACGAGCTGTTCGACGAGAGCTTCGCCCGCCAGGCGCTCCGGAAGCACGCGCCCGACCGCACGGACTACTACCGGGCCGTGCTCCAGAACCTGTTCTTCGCCACCCTGAACACGGAGATCGACAAGCGCGCCTTCAGCACGAAGAAGAACCGGACCCATCGCGATTTCACCAAGTATCGTTACCGCGACAAGTTGGCCGACCCGGACGGCTTCACGGGCCTCCTGCGTTCCGTGCCTTTCGTCAACGGCGGCCTGTTCGACTGCCTGGACGACTTTGCCAGCGTGAGCGCCGGCGGGCGCCGCATCGACGCCTTCACCGACAACAAAGACCACGGCAAGGACCTGGACGTGCCGGCCCGCCTGTTCCTCGATCCCAAGGAAGGGCTGTTCCCGCTGTTCCGGCGCTACAAGTTCACGGTGGAGGAGAACACGCCGCTCGACCGGGAGGTGGCTCTCGACCCGGAGTTGCTGGGCCGCGCGTTCGAGAACCTGCTGGCCGCCTACAACCCGGAGACCCGGGAGACCGCCCGCAAGGCCACCGGCTCGTACTACACGCCCCGGGCGGTGGTGGACTACATGGTGGGCGAGGCGCTTGCTACGGTGCTGGCGAAACGTGCCGAGCCGACCGATGGAGACGCCGGCTTCTTGCGCGAACGGCTCGGCTATCTGCTGAACTGGGAGGACGCCTGCGACGACGCCGCGGCCCTGTTCCGGCCGGACGAGACCGATTCGTTGATCGGCGCGATCGCCGGCCTCAAGGTCCTCGACCCGGCGGTGGGGTCCGGCGCCTTCCCGATGGGCGTGCTGCAAACCCTCACGCTGGCGTTGCGGCGGCTGGACCCGGACAACGCTCTCTGGGAGAAGTTGCAGAAAGAGCGGGCGGCGGAGCGGGCGCGCGCGGCGTTCGACACCCGCGACGAGGCGGAGCGGACCGGGGAGCTGGCGGAGATCAGCCGGATTTTCGAGACCTACCGGGACTCCGACTTCGGCCGCAAGCTCTACCTGATCCAGAACGGCGTCTACGGCGTCGACGTCCAGCCCATCGCCTGCCAGATCGCCAAGCTGCGCTTCTTCATCTCGCTCGTCATCGAGCAGAACGCCGGCGACGACCCGGCGGACAACTACGGCATCCGTCCGCTGCCCAACCTGGAGACCCGCTTCGTCGCCGCGGACACGCTGATCGGTTTGCAGGCCGAAACCGCGTCCCTGCTTTTCGACGACGCGGTGGCGGTCAAGCGGAAAGAGGTCGCCGCGGTGCGCGAACGCTACTTTCTGGCCGACAACAGACCGAAGAAACTCGAGTGCGTCACGGAGGAGCAACGCCTCCGAAGCGAACTGCGGAACATACTGGAGAACGAGCGCAAGACGTGGGCGGCGGCGCAGGAACGGGACGTCGAACGCAAGGCGGAGAGAATCCCGAACCCGGACGCGCGTGCGAGGTTGTTGGAGATCGAGCGTCGCGGACTCGCGAAGCGCCAACGTCAGTACGATCAGGCCCTCGCCGACGCCCGCAAGGTCGCGGAATGGGACCCCTACGACCAGAACGCCCACGCCGCCTGGTTCGACCCCGAATGGATATTCGGCGTCGCCGACGGCTTCGACGTCGTGATCGGCAACCCGCCCTACATCCAGTTGCAGAAGGACGGCGGCCGCCTCGCGACACGCTACGAGAACGCCGGCTACGAGACCTTTACGCGCACGGGCGACATCTACCAGCTCTTCTACGAACGTGGCTGCGGGCTGCTGATTCCCGGCGCGGGAACCCTCGCCTACATCACGTCCAACAGTTGGCTCAGGGCGGAGTATGGCAAACCGCTGCGACACTGGCTGGCCGACCGGCACTCGCCGCTGCGCCTGATCGAGATGGGCAAGGACGTGTTCGACGCCGTCGTCGATACATCCGTCCTGCTGGTCGGGCAAAGCGGTGGCGCGGCGCGGGTGCCCGCGGTCGATCTGGACGGCCTCGATGATGGCGCGTTTCCGCCGCCCGAAGACCGGTGGGGCGAGGCGCGCCCGGCTGGCACGGCGCCATGGAGCATCCTGTCCGCCACGGAGTGGCGCGTGCTCGACAAGATGAACGCTGCAGGCGTGCCGCTGAGCGACTGGAACGTGCGGATCAACTACGGCATCAAGACGGGCTACAACGAGGCGTTCGTCATCGACAGCGACGCACGGAACGCCCTGGTCTCCGAGGATCCGCGCTCCGACAAGATCCTCAAGCGGATGCTGCGCGGCCGCGACATCCGCCGCTGGCGTGCGCGATGGGCCGGGAAATGGCTGATCGACACGCACAATGGCTACGGCGAGGAGCCCGACCGCGTCCCGCCCGTCGACATCGACGACTACCCGGCGGTGAAACGCCATCTCGACCGTCATCTACCCGCGCTGCAAAGGCGGCAGGACAAGGGCCGGACGCCCTACAACCTCCGAAACTGCGCCTACCACGAGGATTTCGCCGGGGAAAAGCTGTTCTGGATCGAGCTCGTCGACCGGGGACGTTTCGCCTACGACGACGGCGACGTGTTCGGTGAAGCCACCACGTTCCTTCTCACCGGAGAATGCCTGAAGTTCCTCTGTGCAGTCCTCAATGCGAAACTGACGCACTGGTTTCTTCAGCACACCGCCCCGACCTCCGGCATGGGCGTGATCCGGTGGAAGAAGGTGTATGTGGAGTGGCTGCCGATCCCCATGATCCCGCCCGAGGAACAATCTCCCTTCGTCCGCCTCGTCGACGAAATCCTCGCCGTGAAGGACGCCGACCCGGACGCCGACGTCACGGCGCACGAGAACGAGATCGACCGTCTGGTCTATGCGCTCTACGGCCTCACGGAAGACGAGATCGTAGCGGTCGAGGGAAGCCTTGCCGTCGGGAGCGCCGACGACGGGATCGCGCGGACCGTGGCGGGTGGAGCGGGGCCGACAGGATGACGTCTCTCGCCGCGCCGATCGTCGACCGGCGCGTGCCGGCATCGTCGCGCACGAGACGCTTGTCCGCGGCCGGGACGGTCGGGAACCAGCCGGCGGAACCTCGCGCGCCGCGCCGGGTGGCGCTGGCGATCCCGTATCGATGCGGCAGGGGTCACGGTCGTGGTAGAATTGGATTCGTGGCCGCCCGGCATCTTGAGCCCGACGGACGAGGATGAGAGGAGGGGGATCGACATGGCAACCACCGACAACGCGGGCGATAGAAGATCGGACGTCCGAGCGGAGTTCGACAGAGAGGCGACGGACCTGGAGATCGAGCCGATCACGTCGGAAGACGAGGACTACGAAAGCGCCCCTCCCGTCTACCAGATTGCGACGTATCCGGCCGACTATACCCTCGAAGTGCTGCACCAGAAGTGGAAAGCGGGAGACTTTCGGATCCCCGACTTCCAGCGGGGGTTCGTCTGGAAGCAGACGCAGGCCAGCAAGTTGATCGAGTCGTTCCTGGTCGGACTGCCGGTGCCCGCGGTTTTTCTCTACAGCGAGCGCAGCAGTCAGAAGTACCTGGTCATAGACGGACAGCAACGCTTGAGGAGCGTCTTCCAATACCTCGACGGATATTTCGGCGAGGAAAGCCGGGGGATGCGCAAGGTCTTCACGCTGAAGGGTCTCTACAAGAACAGTCCATTCAACGAGGAGAAATTCGAAGACCTTCGGGAAGAAGATCAACGGCGGCTCAAGAACGCCGTGTTGCGCGCATTCATCGTCGAGCAACGGGATCCCGATGACGATACGAGCATGTACCACATCTTCGAACGGCTCAACACGGGCGGCACGCTGTTGACGAACCAGGAGATTCGCAATTGCGTCTACAATGGAAAATATGTCGATTTTCTCAAGGAAGTCAACAGATTGCCGGACTGGCGAGCGATTCTGGGGAAGGAAGATTCCGACAGTCGACGAAGAGACATCGAGCTCCTGGTGCGGTTCTTCGCGATGAGAGACATATCGGCATACAGGAAGCCGATGAAGGAGTTTCTGTCGAAGTTCATGCGGAAGAACAAGGATGCGCCTGACACGGCCATCGAGGACAGTCGTGACGTGTTCGAACGCACCTGCGGGTCAGTCGTCGAAAAGCTCGGGGGAAAACCGTTCCACGTTCGTTCGGGGTTGAATCCCGCGGTGCTCGACGCGGTCATGGTTGCGTTTTCCACGCACCTGGACGGAATCCCGGATGACGTATCCATGCGATACAAGGACCTGATAGAAAGTGGAGACTTCGATCAGGACACCAAACGCAGAACGACGGACGTCGAGAGAGTCCACGCCCGGTTCCGGCAGGCTTCGCAGCGTCTTTTCGACGCATGACCCGCTACTGCGTCGACGATGCGATTCGACAGAATCGACCGGGCCCTGGAGCGATGCGAGGAACATTGCAAGTCGGCAGAGCCGATGGACGTCGAAGTGAAGAGCCTTCTTACCGGATCGATCTTGATTCTCATCTACTCGGAATTCGAGCGGAAGATCAGGAACTTGATACTCGACAGGTGCTCATCCGTGTCCGACGAGTCGATCAGGAAATACATCGAGAAGTCCACACGGAAAAGCATGAAAATCGGCGATTTGTCCGGGCTGCTTGGAAAATTCGGTGACTTGCATAAGCAGGAGTTCCAGCGACGGCTGAACGAAAGCGACAGGGTGAAGACCATGTACGACAGCATACTGGCGAACCGACACCTCGTGGCGCACGGGGAAGGCAGCAAAGCCACCATGCGGGAAGTGAAGCAATATTACGAGGAAGGACACGCCGTGCTGGATTATTTCCGGGACGCCTTGCGGGGCGAAAGGGACGGCGCCGGTCGGGGTACGCTGTCATAGGACGATGACTCTCGCCGCGCAGATCATCGACCAGCAGGTGTCCGGCATCGTCGAGAAGCACTCGGACGCCTTCGCGGGCGAACTGCGGCTGGGCCGCGACCGGCACCGGCGGCGCGCGATCGCGTTCCTCTTCCTCGTCGCCAGGACGGCGTTCGACCTCGCCGACGAGGACGCGCTGGACGGCATCGTCGACGGCGGGGACGACTTCGGCATCGATGCGCTGTACTTCGAGCCGCCCGACGACGGCGAACTGCGCGTCACCGTGGTGCAGGGGAAATACCGGCAGGACCTCGGCGGAGACTCGGCGTTCCCGGAGCGGGGCGTCGCCGGCCTGATCGACGCCATCGGCGCGCTCTTCGATCCGGCGCGGCCGGTGCGGTTGAACCGGCGCCTGAACGAGAGGATCGAAGAAGTGCGGTCCTTCGTCAAGGACGGCGCGATCCCGCGCGTGACCGCGGTCGCCGCGAACAACGGCGCGCGCTGGACGGCGCAGGCGCAGCAGCGGATCGACAACGCGGCGCCGGCCTTCGGCGATCAGGTCGAATGGCGCCACCTCGGGGCCGACGAGATTCTCGCTCTCCTGCAGGCGCGCAAGCCGATCGACGCCGAGCTGCGGCTCACCGGCGCCGCGGTGGCCGAGACCTTCGACTTCCGCCGCGTGCTGACGGGACGCATGTCGGCCGCCGAGCTCGCGCGGCTGACCGACACGTACGGCGACCGGCTGTTCGAAAGGAACGTGCGGCGCTACCCGGGGCTCGCCGGCAACCGCGTGAACGAGGCGGTCGCGTCGACGCTGCGCGCGCCCGCCCAGCGGCCGAACTTCTATTTCTACAACAACGGCGTCACCATCACCTGCTCGCAGTTCCGCCACAACGCGCTGCAACGGGAGGACTGGAGCGTCCAGGTGAGCGACCTGCAGATCGTCAACGGCGGGCAGACGGCGCGCACCGTGCAGCAGGTGGCGAAAGAGATCGGCGCCGCGATCCGCGAGGCGGAGGTGCTGGTCCGCGTATACGAGCTGCCGCGGAACGACACCGAGCTGGTGGAGGCGATCACGTTCGCCACGAACAGCCAGAACCCGGTCGATCTGCGGGACCTGAAGGCCAACGACGCGCGGCAACGGGCCCTGGAGCGGTCCATCGCCGGGCTGGGCTACGCCTACCGGACGAAGCGCGAAGATCGCGCGTTGCCGGCCGACGAGTTCACGAGCGCCGTCGTCGCCGAGGCGGTGCTGGCCGTCTGGCGCCACCGCCCGCACCAGGCGCGGTTCAGGGGCCGCGAACACTTCGGCGCGTTGTACAGGACGATCTTCACGGACGATCTGAACGGCGCGCAGGCGGTCGTCGCCGCGCTGCTGCACCGGCACGCCGAGAACCACCGCAAGCGCCCGCCGGAAGACGCGCCCGACTTCCTCGCGTACGGCTCGCGCTTCCTGGCGATGCTGACGGGGCGCTATCTGCTGAACGAGATGGGGATCGCGCTCGGCCAGCTCGACCACCGCAACTTCGCCGCCGCGCGCGACCTGGCGCAACGGAAGGCGGGCGGCTATCTGGCTCGCGCCCAAGCGCAGATCGAAGACGCGCTCGCCCCGCTGTTCAGGGACCGGGATCGGACGCTGCAGCGGCTGTCGGCCACCTTTCGCCGGGCCGACCTGGTGGACACGCTCCTGGAAGCGTCGGGACGAGGCGGGTGACCGCTCCGGTTCTTGTCGCCGCGACCGCCGCGAACGGCGGCGAGCAGCGCCCGGTCGGGACGAGACGGGTGACCGCTCCGGTTCTTGTCGCCGCCGCGGACGGCGGACTATCATCCGGCTCCGTCGAACATCCGCATGCGGGGAGGAATCGATGCGTAGAACGCTTGCTCTGCTCGTCGCGGCGTGCGCCCTGGCGGCGCCGGCCGCGGCCCAGGACGTCGATGTCGAAGAGGTGCTGCAGGCGGCCGCCCGGGCCATGGGCGACGTGACCTCGATCCGCTACTCCGGGACCGGGTGGGTGGCCAACGTCGGCCAGAACCACACGCCGGCCGACGACTGGCCCCGGTTCGAGGTGACCGCGTACGAGCGGACGATCGACTACGCGGCGGGCTCGTCGCGCGAGACCTACACGCGCCGCCAGGGCGACTACCCGGCGCTGGGCGGCGGCACGCCGCTGCAGGGGGAACAGCAGCGCGTCTTCCTGACCGCGGGCGGGCACGCCTGGACGCTGGCCGGCGTCGACCCGGCGCCCCAGCCGGCCAGCGCCGCGGTCCGCCAGCTCGACGTCTGGATGTCGCCGCACGGGTTCCTGAAGGCGGCGGCGGAGGCCGGCGACGCGTCGGCGGTCGCGCTGCTGCTGGAGGGACGCCCCCTGACGATCGTGTCGTTCACCGCCGGGGGGTTCCGCGTCAACGGCACCATCAACGAGGACCACCTCGTCGAGCGCGTGCAGACCTGGGTGCCGAACCCGGTCTTCGGCGACATGATCTACGACCACCGCTACACGGAGTACCGGGAGTTCGACGGGGTGACGTTCCCGGCCGTGCTGCATTCGCACCAGGGCGACCCGCGGGTCCATCCCGGCCACAACCGGATGGAGATCACGGTGACCGAGGCGCAGGCCGACGTCGACCCCGAACCGCTGCCGGTGCCGGACGCGGTGCGGGCGGCGGTCCCGCCGCCGGTCGTCGTCCGCTCGACCCAGATGGCGCCGGGCGTCTGGCGCGTGTCGGGCGGCACCCACCACAGCGTCGCGGTGGAGTTCGCCGACTTCATCGCCGTGGTGGAGGCGCCGCAGAACGAAGCGCGGTCGCTGGCGGTGATCGCCGAAATGCGGCGGCGCGTCCCGGACAAGCCGATCCGCTACGTCGTCAACACGCACCACCACGTCGACCACGCCGGCGGCCTGCGGACCTACGTCGCCCAGAGCGCCACGGTCGTCACGCACGAGGCGAACCGCGACTTCTACCTGGACGTGTTCTTCCACCCCGGCACGCGCGCGCTGGAGCCGGACATCCTGTCGAGCCGGATGCCCTGGTTCGCGCCCAACCGCGTCCCGGCGCTGGAGACGGTGAGCGACCAGTACGCGCTGACCGACGGCGAGCGGGTGCTGAACGTCCACGCGGTCCGGGATCTGGGCCACGTCGGCACCATGCTGATCGCGCATCTGCCGGCGGAACGGATCCTGATCAACGCCGACCTCTACTCCCCTGCCCTGCCGAGCGCCGACCGCCCCCCGGCCAACGCCAGCATGCGGACGCTGGCCGCCAACGTCGAACGGCTCGGGCTGGACGTGGCCCGGCACGTCGGCGTGCACGGCCTGGTCGGGTCCCACGTCGACTTCCTGCGGCTCGTCGACGGCGAACCGTGACGATTCCCTGACCGGCGCCGGCCCGGCGGCGCTCCCCCGCCGGCCCCCCCCGCGGCGGCCACGGCACGGACGGAAATCGACGCGCCGCCGGCGACGGCGACCGGGGGCCGCGCCGGCGGCGCCGTGACCGCGGCGCAGGAGAACGAAGAGTCATGCCGGTGCGGCAGGTGATCGAGCGGGGCGGGGTTCCGGTCCGGATCTTCACCGACGACGTCGACCGGCAGTCCATCGAGCAGCTCGCGGCGGTGTCGCGGCTGCCCGTGGTGGTGGGGCACGTGGCGGCGATGCCCGACGTGCACGTCGGCATCGGGGCCACCATCGGGTCGGTCATCCCGACCCGCAAGGCGCTGATTCCGGCCGCGGTGGGCGTCGACATCGGCTGCGGGATGAGCGCGGCCCGGCTGACCCTCGACGCCGCGCGGCTCCCCGACTCGCTGCGCGGGGTGCGCGAGGCGGTGGAGGACGCGGTGCCCGTCGGCTTCGCCGCCCACGCCGAGCCGGCCGCCGGCCGCGGCACGCTGGCCGCGTTGCGCCCCGGCCTCGAGCGCCTGCTGGAGCGCCACCCGCGGCTCGACGCCCTCGTCCGCGACGTGCGCGCGAAGTGGCCGCGGCAGCTCGGCACCCTCGGCGGCGGCAACCACTTCATCGAAGTGTGCCTCGACGAGACGGACCGGGTGTGGGTGATGCTGCACTCCGGCAGCCGCGGCGTCGGCAACGCCCTCGGCCGTCACTTCATCCGGCTCGCGAAGCGCGACATGGAGCGGCACCTCGCCCGCCTGCCCGCGAAGGACCTCGCGTACCTGGAGGAGGGGTCGGACCACTTCGCCGACTACGCCGACGCCGTGACGTGGGCGCAACGCTACGCCCTGGAGAACCGCCGCCTGCTGATGGCGCTCGTCCTCGCCGCGCTCGCGACCCGCCTGCCCCCCTTCCGGGTGGACGGCGCCGCCGTGGAGTGCCACCACAACTACGTGGCGGAAGAGCGGCACTTCGGCGAGGCCGTCTACGTGACCCGCAAGGGCGCCATCCGCGCCGGGCGCGGCGAACTCGGCATCATCCCCGGCAGCATGGGCGCGCGCTCGTACATCGTGCGCGGGCGCGGCTCGCGCGACGCGCTCGACTCGTGCGCCCACGGCGCCGGCCGCCGCATGAGCCGGTCGCAGGCGAAGGCCGCCTACGACCTGGCCGACCTGGAGCGCCAGACCGCCGGCGTCGAGTGCCGCAAGGACGCCGGCGTCATCGACGAGATACCGGGCGCCTACAAGGACATCGACACCGTCATCGCGAACTCGTCCGACCTCGTGGAGGTCGTCCACACCCTGAAGCAGGTCGTGTGCGTCAAGGGGTGAGCCGGCACGCCGACCGGTGCGGAAACGGGCGCGGCCGTGACGACGCGGGTCGCGTCAGCCGGGAGAGAGCGCACGCCGTTGCGGACGTCGCGCTCGACGGCCAGGTCCGACCTGTGGTACAGTTCGACGCGTCAGGAGGTGACACGGATGCAAGCTGGTACTCTGGCGCCGACCACATTGTTCCAAAAGACGGTGCGCTACGAAATCCCCGAGTTTCAGCGGCCCTATGTCTGGACCCAGGATCAGCAGTGGGAACCGCTCTGGGAGGACGTGCGCAACACCACCGAGGATTATCTCGATGACGGCAAGGACGCGCCCCACTTCATGGGAGCGATCGTGCTCCAGCAGCAGCCGGGCGCCGCACTCGGCTTCGAAACGCACATCGTCGTCGACGGCCAACAGCGCCTGACCACCATTCAATTGTTGTTGGACGCGGTACAGGAATCGCTGGAAGAACGACGTCATCAAAACCCGGCGGAACGGCTGCGCTATCTGGTGACGAACCCGCCAGTGTTCACGCATGGCGACCCCGACAAGGTTTTCAAGGTCTGGCCTACGATCAACGACCAGGACTCTTTTCGTCACGCGATGAGAAACGACTTGTCCAGCGACGAACACCGGGAGTCCCGCATTGTCCAGGCCCACAATTTTTTCAGGACTCAAGTGGACTTGTGGCTGGACCGGCGCTGCGAACCGGGCGCAGATCCGGCCGAGGCCGCCAAGGCCGCGGGAGCTCTGGAGCGTGCCGTTTCCAGCCTTCTGGAATTGGTGGTGATCGCTCTCGCGCCCGCGGATGCTCCCCACATCATTTTCGAAACGCTGAACGCGCGTGGAACGCCGCTGTTGCAGTCGGAGATGATAAAGAACCGGATTCTGTACGAAGCCCGCGAGGGCGGCGCGCCCGACGCCACCGCATCGTGGGGATTCGACTCCGACTGGTGGCGCGACGAGATCGGGCGCGGTTATCTGCGCCGCCCGCGCGTCGACGTGCTCCTGAACAACTGGCTGGCGATGCGCCGCGTTTCCGCGATCGGATCCAATGAAGAATTCGAGTCCTTCAAGGGTTATTTCCACGAAAAGAAGGGCGCGGGCGAATCCATTGCCGACGTCGCGGCAGACATCGGAAGAATCGGCAAGATATACGAGGACCTCGAGCGGCGCCGCATACCTGCAATCGACACGTTCCTTCGCCGCCGCGAAGTGATGCAGATCGGCGTGTTGACACCCGTCTTGCTGTCGCTGTTCGCATCGGACGTGCCGCAATCGCAGCGCGCAAGGGGCCTGCGCGCCGTCGAGAGCTACCTGGTGCGGCGCATGGTGTGCGGCATGTCCACGCGCAGCTACGGCAAGCTCTTCATCGGCTTGCTCGGCGAACTCGTACAATCCGCGGACGCGGAGGCCGGTGACACCATCGTGCGATACCTGAAATCACAACGGGCTCAAGCCAACGCCTGGCCGAATGACCGGATGCTGGAGAATGCGTTTCTGACCGCCCCGCTGTACTGGTCGTTGACCCGGGGGCGTTTGCGCCTGGTACTGGAAGGCATCGAGGCGAAATTGCGGACCGAGATGGCCGAAACCGCGGATGCGCCGCGCAACCTGACCATCGAGCACGTAATGCCCCAGAGCTGGCGGCAGTTCTGGCCCTTGCCGGCCGACGTCGAAGAACCGGGTGCGCCGCCAGTGGCAAAGCCGGCGGTGACTACTACTAAGACTGGACGACCTCCATACATTCCGGCGGACTCGTGGGGTTCTTTCAAGAAGGCAGTTGCGAATGGCAATCCTGACGTAATCTCGAAGCGCCTTCGAACCCTCAACAATCACAGAAGACGGTATAACAAGCCCGATCTGACCCTTGAAGAGGCGCTTGCCTACTCGACTCCGCCGAAACCGCCAGTGGCAGAGCCCGGCGGCGACTCCCAACCTGCGCCGCCAGTGGCAAAGGACAATGTCGATCGCGACCGCATCATACAGTCCATCGGAAACCTGACCCTGGTCAACGAACGGCTCAACACCATCTTGTCCAACGGTCCCTGGGAGAGCAAACGGAAGGGATTGGGGGAGCACAGCGTCCTGTTCCTCAACAAGGACCTGCTGGACAAGGCGCCCGCAACGTGGGACGAAGCGGCAATCGCCGACCGCGCTCGCCGCCTTTGCCAGGCGGCAATCAAGGTCTGGCCTCACGCCGACGGCATCCAGTGAACTGTCCTTGAAGCAGGTTCGGGAGCCGCCCCTCGACGGCCCCACTGGCAAAGTCGTCAGGCGGGCGCGGGGCCGGTTGCGCCGGTGGCGGGCATGGGCGATGATTGGGCCCTCGACCTGCGACCGCCCGTGTGACCCGGAGACAACAGCCGTGGCCAGAATGATCCCCAGGTGGATCCACGACGACGCGCCCGCCTCGGAGCGCCGCGTGTTCGAGAAACTCGAACGCGACCCGGCGACCGGGAGCTGGACCGTGCTGCATTCGCTGGGGCTGGCGCGGAGACGAACCGGACCGTACGGCGAAATCGACTTCGTGGTGATCATCCCCGGCGAAGGCATCGTCTGCCTGGAAGTGAAAGGCGGGGACGTTTCCTGCGAGGAAGGCGTATGGCGGACCAGAAACCGTTACGGAAACGTCGAGCAGCTCAAGAAGAGCCCCTTCATGCAGGCCAGGGGCAACATGTTCGCCCTGCGCGACTCCATTCGGAAACACTTCGGAGAACCCGCCGCGGAGTCGCGCTGCCTGACTGGATACGCGGTCGTCTTCCCCGACGTGGCCTGTCCGCCGCTCCCCGTCCCGCCGGAAGTCGATCGCGCGGAGGTCATCGATTGCAACGACTTGTCGAAGTCCGTGTCGGATGCCGTGGCGCGATGCGCCCGCCACGCGCGTCGGAATCACCCCCCGCGAGACCGCGGAGGGCCGGTCTTGCCGGCTTCCGGACACGTGAAGAACCTCCTGAAGTTCCTGCGCCCGGACTTCGAGGTCGTCGTCACGTCGCAAATCAAGATAGGCCGCATCGTGGAGAATCTGCTGCGCCTGACCGCGGAACAGTTCGATCGGCTGGACGAGCTGGAAGAGAACGACCGTTGCCTGCTGACGGGCGCGGCCGGTACCGGCAAGACCATGCTGGCGATGGAGTACGCAAGGCGCGAAGCCAGGAAGGGGGCTCGTGTCCTGTTGATCTGCTTCAACAAACTCCTCGGCGACTGGATTCGGAGGCGGTTCGACGGCACGGCCGGAGTCACCGCCGGCAACTGGCACGGCGTCGCACGGGATTTCGCCCGGCGGAGTTCGTTCAAGGACGAGTTCGAAAAGAAGGACAGGGCGATCTGGAACCCCGACGTTGACGACCGGAACAAGCTGGGTCTCGATGAAACCTATGCCGAATACGGGCAATACGGCCTCGAAGAGCACGGCGTGCTGTTCGACGTGCTGGTGGTCGATGAAGCGCAGGACGTTCTCTGGAGCCCGCACGTGCTCGGATTTCTCGACGCCGCGCTGCGCGGCGGGCTGGCCGGGGGGCGCTGGGCCATCTTCGGCGACTTCAACCGACAGGCGATCCGCCCCAACGTGGAGCCTGTCGATCCCGGCGCGGTTCTTTCCGACTACCAGCTCGCGAAAAGCAAGCTGTCCTGGAACTGCCGGAACTCCCGCTCCATAGCCGAGGCCACCGCGATCGTGACCGGCGTCGAATCGCGGATCCGGAAGTTGGACAGTACGGTTCCCGAGCTCGAAGTGAAGCATCACTACTACCGGAAGTCCGGTCTTGCGACGTTGCTGACTCGAACGGTGGAGCGTCTGACGGCCGGCGGAACGCCCGTCGAGGACATCGTGGTGCTCTCGCCGTACCGTATCGACGACCGGCAGCGGTCCGGGCTGGCCGGAATCGAACGGATTGCCGGCCATCCCCTCGTGCGCGCCGAACCGGGCGCCGAAGTCGAACCGGGATCCATCCGGGTTTCCACGATCAGCCGCTTCAAGGGGCTGGAGAGCAACGTCGTCGTCATGGCGAACGTCGATGCGATGGAAGGGGCGCGGAACGAGTCGCTCCTGTACGTGGGCATGACGAGGGCGCAGGCGCTGCTCGTCCTGCTCATCGCCGACACGGCGCAGGCCCGCGGCGTGTGGGAGCCCCGCTTTCGCGAGATGGCGCGGCGGGCGACGACGTCGACCGCCGGCGGTCCGGACGAAACCGCGTGAGCGGCGCGATCGGGATGCCCCTTTCGCCGACGGAATCCGGCTTGCCGCGCTGACGGGTTCTGTCACCGGGATCTCGCAGGATCGAGGCGACGCGGCGGTCCCCCTCGCCCCGCGGCGCTTGCCGTGTCCGGCGGCCCCGGTGCTCGCGTCGATGCGACCGGCCACGACGCGGCCGCGATGAACGCGCACGAGAGCACCGTCCGCCTGACGCTCCGGGGGACTGCCGTGGGAAGAAGCCTGACCCTGTGCGCCGGGTGCGGGCCGATCGAAGATCACGGCGCGGAGAAACATCATGCTGAAAACCGTGCGGACCACCACCGTCATCGCCCTTCTCGGCGCCGTCTCAGCGCCTTGCGCCGAGGCGCAGTCCCACGGGCGGCGATGTGCGGTCGACGACACCATCGTTTACAGCTTCACGACCCCTTCCGGCCCGGACAGCCTGCAGGTCGACTTCGACCTGTACTTCAACAACGACTCCTCGGCGTTCGTGCTGCTGGTGCTCGACGGCGACAACGACACGGTTCTGAGCACGGCCAGCGGGATCAGCCGCGGCGACCGCTTCGTGCACGGAAGCGCGCGGCTCTTCCCCGACCGTCTTTACAGGATCGGTGTCGCGTGCATCAACGTCTCGGCCGACTACCGCCTGGCCGTCCGGTCCGGCGACGAGATGCGCCTTGCGTCGCCGGTGGTCGCCCTCGACCACCAAGGCCTGACGGCGGGCGAGGCGGTGGAGATGTTCGAAGTGGAGAGGAGGGTGCAGGAAGCGGCGGCGCGACTGCGGCGCTGAGCGTCCCGGGGGGAACGGGTCATCCCGTTCCCCCCGGCCGTGAATGATCATCACTCACGCCGCGCCGTCAGCCGGTACTTCTGGTTCTTCGCCGACGGCGACGCCGGCCGGGTCATCTCCACCAGCCCCGCGGACATCGCGGGATGGAGATAGTTCCGGCGGAACGTGGGCCGGTGCGACAGGCGGAGGCCGGCCATCAGCTCTGCGGCGGACTTCGGGCCCGTCCGCAAGGCGTTCAGCAGGCGCGCGACCTGGTCGGTCACCTGGTCGTCTTCCTGGTCGGCGGGCGCCGGCGTCCGAAGCGACTCCAGGATGACCTCCAGCATGAACGAGACGAACGGCGTGCTCTCGCCAGCGGCCGAGCTCCGGCGGATGACGTCGTAGTACTCGCTCTGGCGGGCATGGATCAGACTCTCCACCGGAACGTACGCGAACAGCGGTTTCCAGCGGGAGAGGATCAGCGTCTGCCAGAGCCGCCCCATCCGCCCGTTGCCGTCCTCGAACGGGTGGATGAACTCGAACTCGTAATGGAAGACCGGGCTGGCGACCAGCGGATGCTCCTCGGTGCCGCCGATCCAGGCCAGCAGGCCGGCCACGAGTTGCGGCACGCGCGCGGCCGGCGGGCCGACGTGGTGGACCTTGCCGCCGCCGACGACGCGGACGCCCGTGCGCCGGTAGCGCCCCGGCGCGTCCAGCAGCCCGGTCGTCAGGATCCCGTGCGCGCGCAGAAGGTCCGGCTCGCTGGCGGGATCCCATTCCAGACACAGTTCGTAGGCGTGGATGGCGTTGCGGGCCTCCTGCACGTCGCGCGGCGGCGCGGTGACCGGCTTGCCGTCGAGAATCGTGGCGACCTGGGCTTCGCTGAGGATGTTGCCCTCGATGGCCAGCGACCCGCGGATGGCGCGCACGCGAGCGAGTCGCCGCAACCGGAGATCCCGCGTGACGCCCGACGCTTCCGCCCGGCCGATCGCTTCCCCGATCCGCTCGACGCAGGAAAGGACGTCAGGCGTGATCGCGTACGGCGGATTCCCGGTCATGGCGAGTCACGGCCCGGCTTGCGCGCCGCGCCGCCGGGCGCGGACCCCGCGGGCGCCGCGAGCCGTTCGGCGGCGGCAAGAACCCGGGCGCGGCGACGGGCAGCGGCGACGGCATGGTGGAGTTTGCGGGTTGATTTCGGACGTGCGGCAGCCGGGCTCGGTGACGACCACTATATCGCCGGCGCGCGCCGCGCCTCCACGAGCGCATCCGGGTTGCGGGGGCCGCATCGACCCGCATGGCGGGTTGCGCCGCCGGTAGCTCCCCCATAGGCTTGTCGCGTGGACGGCGACGAGCTGCTGGCCGTGTTGCGCGCCTTCGAAGCCGCGGGCGTCGATTACGTCCTGATCGGAGCGACGGCAATGGGATTCCACGGCGTTGTGCGCGCCACCGAGGACGTCGACGTGGTCGTCCGGGCGGCTTCGGAGAACATCGACCGCATCCGCACCGCCTTGCGCGCCGTGTACGCGGGCGATCCGTCCGTGGACGAGATTCGGGTCGGCGACCTGCTGGGCGACTATCCGGTGGTGCGGTACTTTCCGCCGAACGGGGATCTCTGTTTCGACCTGATGACCCGGCTCGGCGAGATGGCCGATTTCGACTCGATCGAAGCCGAGATCAAGGAGACCGCGGGCGTTCGGGTGCGGGTCGCCACGCCCGCGGCGCTCTACAGGCTGAAGAAGGGAACGCTCCGGGCGATCGACCGGCAGGACGCCGCGGCGCTCCGGGAGTGCTTCCATCTGCCGGAGGATGCCTGACGTGGCGGTGGAGCGCTTCCGGTCCATCGAGGAGATGCCCGCGGCGCCGGCGCGGCGGCGGTCGTCGGACGGGTTCGAGCGGTTCCTCCGGCACTGCGGGCGGTACCGGGCGCTCGCCCCCCGCGACCGCCCGCGCGGCGTGTTCAGGTTCCGAAGTCTCGAAGAGGCGCAGCGGGCGCGGCTTCGCGGACACGAGTCTCCACGCCGTATCGTTCGACGCTGACGCTCTCCGCCGAATCCGGTGGACGGCCCGTCGCGGACCGCCCCTCATCACGAGGCGCGCGACCGTCGTGGGCCGTCGCTCGCCGCTTCAAGTGAACGGCCCGTCGCGAACCGCCTCTCATCACGAAGGGCGTCTGACGGTTGGCGGTCACGCGCTCCGCTCCCCCGCTTCCATCGCGCCGTCGCCCCACGGCGGCGGACCGCTGGACGATCGACGCCATAGTGTGTATCATGTAGGACACATGACATTCGGGGCTCACGTCCGTGCGCTCCGCGAGAACGCCCGGCGCCGCGACCGGGCCTTCTCGGTCCGGCAGGTCGCCCGGCGCGTCGGCGTGGAGCCGGCGTACCTGAGCAAGATCGAGCGCGGGGTCGTGCCGCCTCCGTCCGAGGCGACCACCCGGCGGCTGGCGGCGGAGATCGGCGAGGACCCGGACGTGCTGCTGGCGCTGGCGGGCAAGGTGTCGAGCGACCTGCGCGAGATCATCCTGCGCCGCCCGCGCCTGTTCGCGGAGTTGCTGCGGCAACTGCGGGAAGCGCCGGACCACGCGATCCTGCGTGTCGTGCGCGAAGTGCGGGACGGCGAGTGGTAGTGGGCGCCGCGCGCCGTGCGGGCCGGACGGCCCACGACGACCGACGAAAGGTGGACACGACATGACCGAGCTCGACAACGACCAGTTGGTGTTCCGGTTCCCGGACGTGCATCCGGACGCCGCGTGCCGGATCTCGTTCCAGCGCACGTTGCGCATCCCGGACGACGGCCGGGACTACCCGCTGCCGCCCGGGTTCGGCTGCTTTCCCCTGCGCCATGTGGACGACCACGCCGCGCGGGTCCCGAAAGCGTGGCGCAGGCACGGCGGCGTCTTCCTGCCGATGCACCAGTCGGAGGCGACGTGGATCTCGTTCGACGGCGCGTATCCGATGGCCGTCAAGGTGGCGGCCGGGAAGATCGATGCGCTGACCGGGCGCCGCTGGAGGAACACGCTGGCGGACGACCCGCAGAACTACCTCGTCGTCCCCGATCAGCCGTGGCTCGACGGGTTCTGCGTCGAGAAGGGCCTGATCCGGCAGTTCGTCGCCATGGAACTCGGCGAGGGCTACACGGCCGAGGAGCAACTGACCGGGGCGGCGCGGCACGGCGGGCTGCAGATCGCCGTCGTCCCGATGAAGCGTTCGGTCTACGACGCCCTGCAACGCGCACGGCGCGATGTCGTGGACGAGGCTTGTTACGCCTCGTATCCCCAAGCGGCCCAATCACCCCCGCAGGAGATGGGCCTGGCGCCCGGCGGCCGCATGCGCCAGGAGGTCTACGAAGACTCCCACGGCCTGGACGCTTGGGACCAGTCGTCGCGCTCGCGCTGTTTCGCACACGTGCTGAACAGCGTGCAGTACTTCCACGTCACCGGCTCCGCGCCGCCGCACCGGCCGCCGACGGCGGCGCAGTACGCGGCGGCGGGCCTGCCGTGGTTCGAGTACTACGCCGCGGACGGGCGCGCCCTGCGCGGCTCCCGCAAGCTGGCGGCCCTGGACAGCGTGGCCGAGAAGTCCCGGCAAAAGGGCCTCCGGCCGGAAGACGACGAGCCGGCGTTCCCGAAGGTGGTGAAGAAGCTGACGCGCGGCGCGACCGTGCGGGAAGGCAGGTTCTGACCGGCCGGGCGGTCCCGCGCGGCGGCTCCGCCCGAGGCGGATGTCTCCGACACCCGCCTTGGTGCCGCCGCCCGGGGCCGCACCGAGGCGGGTCGTCAGGATCCGGCGGATGGTCCGGTGGCCGCACGCCCCGCAGCCGCATGCCGGGCGCCGCGGGAATCCATCAGTCGTCCTTCCGCGGTCCGACGTTCAGTTCCGACAGAATCTTTCTGGTGACGGGCCGGCGGAGATCAGGCAGGTCGGAGCCGGCCACTCCGCGTAGCAGTCCTCGGCGCGGCCGAACCGGATGGACGCGCGCCCGCGAGAAAAGCGCGCGCCGGGAACAGGTTCCGGCCGGCGGCCGCGCGGGGGCGAAAACAGACGCGCCTGCGCCGGCGCGGAATCGCTCATGGCCTTCCTGTCAGGATAGCGTCTTCCCTGCGTCCGCGCCCTGCCGGAGCGGCCGATCCCGGCGTGGTACGATGGCCGCCGATGGCCGTCGCCACGACGTCCGCGCGGCTCGATCAGGTACTGCAGGCGCGCCTCGCCGACCGCGGCCGCCGCGCCGTCCGGCGGCGCCTGCGGCCCATCGACGGCGGCATCGGCCCGCGGGTGGTCGTCGACGGACGTTCGGTCCTGCAACTCTGCTCGAACGACTACCTCGGGCTGGCCGCGCATCCGGCGGTGACGCGCGCGGCGGCGGACGCGGCGCTGGCGTACGGCGCCGGCGCCGGCTCGGCGCGGCTGATCGCGGGCACCTCCGCCCCGCACGCCGCGCTCGAACGGGACCTCGCCCGGTTGAAGGGGACCGGGGCGGCGCTCGCGCTCTCGTCCGGGTACCACGCCAACACCGGCGTGCTGCCGATCCTGGCCGAAGCCGGGGACGTCGTCTTCAGCGACGAGCTGAACCACGCCAGCCTCATCGACGGCTGCCGGCTCTCGCGGGCGGCGGTGCGCGTCTACCGGCACGCCGACCCCGAGCACCTGGATCGACTGCTGGGCGACGCCGGGGGGTTCCGCCACCGCCTGATCGTCACCGAGACGGTCTTCGGGATGGACGGCGACCTCGCGCCGCTGGCCGACCTGGTCTCGCTCGCGCGGCGCCACGACGCCTGGCTCGTGGTCGACGAGGCGCATGCGACCGGCGTGTTCGGCCGGCACGGAGGCGGACTGGTCTCCCAGCTCGGGCTGACCGCCGCGGTCGACGTCCAGATCGGCACCCTGAGCAAGGCGCTGGGTTCGCTGGGCGGCTACGTCGCCGGCTCGGCGGCGCTCATCGACTGGGTGGTCAACGCCGCCCGCCCGTTCGTCTACACGACCGCCCTGCCACCGCCGGCGGTCGCCGCGGCGCGCGCCGCCGCCGCGGTGCTGGCCGCGGAGCCGGAACGCCGGGACCGCCTCTGGTCGCACGCCACCTGGCTGCGCGAGCGCCTGACGGCGATCGGCTACCGGCTCGGCCCGGGGCGCTCGCCGATCCTGCCGGTCCTCGTCGGCGACGCCGGGACGGCCGTGCGGCTCGGCGACGCGCTGCTGGCGCGGGGGGTGCTGGCGCCGGCCATCCGCCCGCCGACCGTGCCCGAAGGCACGGCCCGCCTGCGGGTCACGCCGACGGCGGCGCACACGGCGGACGACCTGGCCGCGGCGCTCGACGCGTTCGCGGCGGCCGGACGCGCGGCCGGCTGTCTGCGATGACGGCACGGCGGCGAAGGTCGGCGGTGCGCCGCGAGACGGAAACCCGCCCCGCGAAGGGTTGCCTGCGATGAGCGGCGCCGCCCGGCCTGACCCGTCCCACGAAGAGCTCCGGCGCCTGGACCACGCGCACCTCTGGCACCCGTTCACGCCGATGCAGGCCTGGCTCGAGGAGGATCCGGTGGTCATCGTGCGGGGCGAGGGCAACGAGCTGATCGACGACGGCGGGCGGCGCTACCTCGACGGCGTCTCGTCGCTCTGGTGCAACGTCCACGGACACAACCACCCCGAGCTGAACGCGGCCGTCACGGCGCAGCTCGGACAGGTGGCGCACACGACGCTGCTCGGGCTGACCAGCGTGCCGGCGGTGCGGCTGGCCGAGCGCCTGGTGCGCCTGGCGCCGCCCGGCCTGACCCGCGTCTTCTACTCCGACGACGGGGCGACGGCCGGGGAAGCCGCGCTGAAGATGGCGCTGCAGTACTGGCACCTGTCCGGGGCGCCGCGCCGGACCCGCTTCGCGTCGCTCGCGCAGGCGTACCACGGCGACACCCTCGGCGCGGTCGGCATCGGCTACTCCGAGACCTTCCACCGGTTCTTCAAGCCGGTGCTGGCCGACGCGCTGCGCCTGACGCCGCCGCACGTCCGGCGCTGGCGCGACCGGCTCGCCCCCGCGGACGCGCTGGCGCAGGCCGTCGCCGAGGCGCGCGACGCCATCGCCCGCGAGGGGAACGCGCTGGCCGCGGTCGTCGTCGAGCCGCTGATGCAGGGCGCCGCCGGCATGTGGCCGCACCCGCCGGCGTACCTGCGCGCGCTCCGGGAGGCGACGACCCGGGCCGGCGTCCTGCTCGTCTGCGACGAGGTGGCGACCGGATTCGGCCGCACCGGGACGATGTTCGCGTGCGAGCAGGCCGGCGTCGCCCCCGACCTGCTCTGCCTGGGCAAGGGCATCACCGGGGGCTACCTGCCGCTGGCCGCGACGCTGGCGACCGAACGCATCCACGACGCCTTCCTGGGACCGCCCGCCGCGGGCCGGACGTTCTTCCACGGCCATACCTACACCGGCAACCCGCTCGCCTGCGCGGCCGCCCTCGCAAGCCTCGAGCTGTTCGAACGCGAGCGGACGCTGGACCGGCTGGGTCCGAAGATCGCCCGCCTGGAACGGCTCCTGGCGGCCGAGGTGACGCCGCTGCCGCACGTGGCCGACGTGCGCCAGCGCGGCGCCATGGCCGGCATCGAGCTGGCCGCCGACGCCGCCGAACGGCGCCCCTACCCCGCCGCCGACCGGATCGGCGCCCGCGTGGCGGCGGCGGCCCGCCGCCGGGGAGTGATAGTCCGCCCGCTCGGCGACGTCGTCGTGCTGATGCCGCCGCTCTCGATCACCGGCGACGAAATCGACCGCCTCGTGACCGCGGTCCGCGACGCCGTAGCCGAGGTCACGGGCGTCTGATGGCCGGGCTCTTCGTCACCGGCACCGACACCGGGGTCGGCAAGACGTTCGTCGCCCGCGGCATCGCCTCCGCGCTGCGCGCCCGGGGCCGGCGCGTCGGCGTGATGAAGCCGGTCGAGACCGGCTGCGGCAGCGGCCCGGCGCGGCGGCCCGCCGATGCGCTGGCGCTACGCGCGGCGGCCGGCAGCACGCTGCCGATCGACCGCGTCTGCCCCTGCCGGCTCGCCGCGCCGCTCGCCCCCCTCGTCGCCGCGCGCCTCGAGAACGCCCGCATCGATCCGGAGGTCCTCGTCACGGCGTTCCGCGCCATCGAAAAGGAACACGACCTGACCCTCGTGGAAGGCGCCGGCGGTCTGCTGGTCCCGATCGCGGAACGCTACTCCATGGCGGATCTGGCCCGCGACCTCGACCTGCCGCTGCTCGTCGTGGTCGATTCGAAGCTCGGCGCCATCAACCACACGCTGCTGACGCTGGAGGCGGCGGCGGGCCGCGGGCTGGCGGTGCGGGGCTACGTGCTCAACCACGCCTCCGCCGCGGACGAGGCGGCCGCCACCAACGCGGCGGCCCTCGCCCGCTGCGCGGACGCGCCGTGTCTCGGCGTGATCGACTGGACGCCGGCGGCGGAGCGGGACCCGCGCGCGGCCGCCGAGGCGGCCCTCGACTGGAGCCGGCTGCTTTCCCGCGCGCCGCGGCCGGCCGTCCCGTTTGCCGGCCGGACCGCATCCGTGTAGCGTCGTTCCATGCGCATCGGCGTCCCCGCGGAGACGAAGGCGGACGAGCACCGCGTCGCCGTCACCCCGTCCGGGGTCGCGGCGTTCGCCGCGCGCGGGCACGCGGTGGTCGTCGAGGCCGGGGCGGGAGTCGGCAGCGCCATCCCGGACGAGGCCTATCGGGCCGCCGGCGCCGCCGTGGCCGACGGCCCCGACGCGGTCTGGGAACGCGCCGACCTCGTTCTGAAGGTCAAGGAGCCGCTCGCGCCCGAGTTCGACCGGATGCGGCCCGGACAGGTCCTCTTCACCTACCTGCACCTGGCCGCGTCGCGCCGCCTGACGACCCGGCTTCTGGAGCGCCGCGTGGTCGGCATCGGCTACGAGACGGTGCAGCTCGCCGACGGGACGCTGCCGCTGCTGGTGCCGATGTCGGAGGTCGCCGGGCGGCTGGCGATCCAGGCCGGCGCCACGTCGCTGGAGATGCGCTCCGGCGGCAAGGGCCTGCTGCTGCCCGGCGTCTCCGGCGTGCGCCGCGGCCGCGTCACCATCATCGGCGCAGGCGTCGTCGGCCTGAACGCCTGCGTCGTCGGCGTCGGGTTCGGGGCGGACGTGACGATCATCGACGTCAATCCGCTCCGCCTCGCCTACGTGCGCGACGTGGTCCAGGGGCACGTCACCACGCTGATGTCGAACGCCGCGAACGTCGAGGGCGCCGTGGCCGCCGCCGATCTGGTCCTCTGCGCGGTGCTCATCCCCGGCGCCCGCACCCCGCGGCTGGTCACCCGCGCCCACCTCGCGCAGATGGAACCGGGCTCGGCGCTCGTCGACGTCGCCGTCGACCAGGGCGGCTGCGCCGAGACCAGCCGGCCGACCACCCACCACGACCCGCGGTACGTGGAGGAAGGCGTGGTCCACTACTGCGTCGCCAACATGCCGGGCGCCGTCCCCCACACGTCGACCTACGCCCTGACCAACGCCACGATGGCCTACGCGCTGGCGATCGCCGACCACGGCTGGCGCGCCGCCGCCGCGCGCAATCCCGCGCTCGCCAGGGGGGTCAACGTGGTCGACGGGCAGGTGACGCACGAAGCGGTGGCCGCCGCGCACGGTCTGGAGTGCGTGCCGGCGGACGAGACCTGAGACGGGCCGCGACCCGCGGCGCGCGCCGCTCCCCGCCCGACCCTGCCCCTCACACCACGCCGGCAGCGGTGATCCGCCCCGCCGCCAGCGCCTCGACCGCCCGTCCAAAACCTCCCCGGCCGTCAATGCCGCCAGGAACGCGATGACCGCTCCGCCGCCAGCCTCGACCGACCCTGCCCTTCACACCCATGCCAGCAGCCCCCGGTCCGGCGCCATCTCGCGCAGGAACTCGGCCACCGGCAGGCACCACACGCCGTCGATCCGCAACCGGTCCCGGCCGCGGTAGAGCAGCGCCGTCTCCGCCTCGGGATAGTCTTCGCGAAACGTCCGCAACGCCCGCACGTCGCGGGCATGGACCCGGCCGCCGTTCTTGATCTCGAACGCCTGGAATTGGTGCGCGCCGTAGACGACGAAGTCGACCTCGGTCCCGCCGCGCGTCCGCCAGAAGAAGAGGTCCGCGGCGCGGCGCGAGTACGCGGCCCAGGCGCGGAGGTGCTGCGCCACCAGTCCTTCCAGCGCCTGCCCGTCGATCTCCGACGGGCGGTCGAGCGGTCCGGTGGGGCGCAGCGAGCGGAAGACGCCGGCGTCGAACAGGTAGAGCCGGTCGCGGGTGACGGTGGCGCGTTTGGCGCGCTTGCGGAAGACCGGCAGCCGGAAGGCGAGCAGCAGATCCTCCAGGATGCCGACGTAGCCGGCGACCACCTTGCGTTCGACCTCGCATTCCCGCGCCACCGCCGAGACGTTGAGCGGGGCGCCGTGCGAGAAGCTGATCGCTTCGAGGAAGCGGGTGAAGGCGCCGACGTTGCGGGTCAGCCCTTCCGCGCGGACCTCCTGGTCGAGGTACAGGCTGGCGTAGGCGTCGAGGACGCCCGCCGGATCGGACGCGCCGGCGACCAGCGGCAGCAGGCCGAGCCGCAACGCCCGCCCGAGGTCGAAGGCGGGAAGCTCCGCCGCCATGAAGGGATGCAGCGTGCGGCGCACGGCCCGGCCGCCCAGCAGGTCGACGCCGCCGCGCCGGAGCTTGCGGGCGCTCGATCCGGTCAGCACGAAGCGCGGCGGCGCCGGCTCCTCCAGGATCGCATGGACGACGGTGAGCAGCTCCGGGACGCGCTGGATCTCGTCGACGACCACCGTGTCCGCGCCGGGCGCGCCGGCGAGCAGCTCGCGCAGCCGCTCGGGACGGGCGCTCAGCGCGCGGTGGCGCGCCGGGTCGAGCAGGTCCAGGAACAGGGCGTCGGGCAGCCGGTGGCGCAGCCACGTCGACTTGCCGGTGCCGCGCGGGCCGAACAGGAAGCAGCTCCGGTCGGGGATCCGAAAAAATCGGCTGACGAAGTCCATTTTTGGTCGAAAAACGGAACAATCGGTTCCACAATAGCACCGTTTCCGCCCACGCGGCAGACGCCAGCGCCCGCGCCCACGCCGGAGGCCGTGCTCCGCCCCACCGACGCGCGCCACCCGTTCGGCAGCTTCCGTCCGCGCGGCAGGCGTCGAGATCCAGGACGTCCGCGACGAGATCCAGAGCGTCCGCGGGCTGCTGATCGACCACCTCGACGGACACGGCCGGGCCGCACCGGACGACTGAACCGTCCCGGCGATCGGGCCGGGCGGCGTCACCTACCGTCGCTCGAACGTCTCACGTTCTACGATCGCCGGCGGCAAGTTCATAAGCCAGGAGGACGTAGCGTCTACGCGCGGCGCCCGCCTGCCGCGAAACCACCTTGATCTTGACGAGACGATTCAGGATGTTGTTTATCTTGTCCGCATCCACCACCGCGGAATCGATCCTGCCCGAGACGACTCCACCCGTAGTCTCGTTCAGGAACTCGAATGTGCGATGCGCAGGCAACATTCCTTGAAAGCGGCCCGACATCTCCTGCTCTTCGACGGAAATGTAATCCCTGCTCAGACGGTTCTGACCTCGACGAACTTGACTCACGTCGGAGAAGCCAAAGACATGCTTTTTGAATTCAAGAGTGCAGGTTGCTTCCTGATCCGCCACCTTCTTAAGGAACGCGCGAAGAGCCCCAAGAGCGCGTGGATGCGTATCGGATACGGCATCGATCAGCGCATCGTCAGTCCCGGCAGTGGCCTCGAGAATCTCCATCGTCCGTTCAACGGCGAATTCGACGGGAGACGATTCAGGGAACCAGTCGCCGCGAGGAATTTCTTCGAGCTCGAAACCGAACGAACCTGACGCCGTACCGATAATCAGCAACCGATAGCTCTCACGCCCGGGGATCGCTCCGCGCAACTTCAGCGGCGCATTCCGGCTGGCCCCCACGGCGGCGACCGCATCCGTAAACGCCTTCACGGCCGTCGCGCCGAAGTCCGCAAGGATCCCGTGCGCGTCCACGGCCGGCTTCCCGCGAAAGGTCAAGCGGACGCGTGCGGGCTCACGTAGCGAGCCGTGGTGAGAAGTCAGGATCTTTTCCACCTTCTCCCTGCGGAACTCCAACCCCTGACGCTCGATCACGCTCGACGCGGATAGCTGGTCGAGCAGGTTCTCGAGAGCAGTTCGCTCCGCCAGGAGCCGGCGGTACTCCTGCATCGTCATGCTTTGACTCGCTCGTTCGACATCAAGTCGAGATTGGCCATTGCCGCCTGGTCGTCAGCAGGGTCAAGGTCGACACGCAGGTACCCTTTCCATTGGCCGTTGCGCCGGTGGGACCAGAGGCTGTTCCAGTAAGTGCACTGAGAAACGAGCGCCTCCGGAACAGTCGTGTTCAACTGCACGAAATAGGCATCGACGTGATAGTGCTTCCTGGTTGCGCCTGGATCGAAAAGATGTGGTGAAGCCTGTAATAGTGACGCCTGATCCGCGCCATCCGGTAAATGAAAGAACGTGACCAAGTCGACGTCCTGCGGATCTCGTTCTTCGACCGCTTCGATGTTCTCGAGGAAGCTGCCATCTATCCACTGAAAACCGTCAACCAGACCGATTGCGTGCAATGCAGCGCGAAAGCCCAGTAACCCCGATACGATGGCTCGGCGACGCTCCGTACGTCCAAAATGCAATACGAAATCGACCAGCGAAACATGATACGGGGACCGGTTGACGGACGCAGGCGCTTCGGAGTCCATCGGCGGTAGAACTCCCTGAGCGGTCCACGATGGTATGGCAACGGTGTCCGTGCTCATGCCCGTACCGCCTTCATCCCGAACGTGCGTCTACCCACCCCACGCATGCCATTATCGCGCTTTTCCAGACTTCGGCTAGTGACGCTTCCGGCCCACGGCCAAGGACCGGAAGACGACCGGCCGATCAGCGGGCCCAGTACGGCGGCGGCTCGCGGCGGACGTTCGCCAGGTGCGCCGCCGCCGACGCGTAGTCGGCCAGCCCGACGGTCTGCGCCGGCCCGTTGAACTCGATCCGCGCGTCCACCGACATCTTGCCTTCGCCCCGGTCCTCCGCGTCGAGGCGCAGCTCGACCACCGTGAAGGCGGCGGCGGCCGGACCCGAGCCGTCGCTCCCGGTCCACGGCCCGTTGCGGTCCCAGCGCCCGAGCGGACGGTCGGTCACCAGCACGATGCGCTCGCCGCCGTCCGGGGCAGCGCTGCGATGCGCGTACTTCAGGGCGTAGCCCAGGCTGCCGCCGGTCCAGATGAACCCGACCGTCTGCAGATCCTGCAGGGCGTCCTCGAGGTCCTCGCCTTCCCCGGCCGTCCCTCCGGGCGCCGGGGTGATCAGGGACAGGACGGCGCCGCGATCCTCCTCCGCGGTCCAGCGCAGGACGTTGATCCGCAGCTCCACGCCTTCCGAGCTCACGGCGCCGGTGGTGGCGCCCCGGAAGGTCTCCATTCCGTCGGGCTGCGCGCCGGCCGGCGCGGCGGCGGCAACCGCCAGAAGCAGACCGAGGACGACGACCCGGTTCCCGAAAGCCGCCAGTGCAGACATGCGTCCCCCCCGTGTAAAGCATGGCGCCATCGACCGGGAAGCATTCCGGCCGGCAACCGGTTTGCTTCACCGGCCGGCCGCCGTGTGAAGCATGGCACCATCGACCGGGAAGTATTCCCGTCCATCTGTGTCCGTGTCAAGAGTCTTGACCGAAAGACAGATGGCGGTACACTCCCCTCGTGGAACGCGGCCCGGTGGACCTGATGATCGAGCGCTGGGAGCGGGAGCGCCCCGATCTGGACGCCTCGCCGCTGGCGATCATCGCCCGGTTGACCCGCCTCGCGCGGGCCATCGACGAGGACGCCGCGCCGGTACTGCGAGAGTTCAACCTGAGCGGCGTCGAGTTCCAGTTGCTCGCCGCCATCCGCACCGCGCCGGACTGCCGGGCCGCGCCGCGCACCCTGCTGCAGCCGCTGATGGTGACCTCCGGGGGGTTGACCAACCGGATCGATCGGCTCGAATCCGCGGGCTGGATCGCGCGGGCGCCGAACCCGGACGACCGGCGGGGCGTCTTCCTCGAGCTGACGCCGAACGGACGCGAGCTGGTGGACCGCGTGACCGCGGCCTACCTGCGGAACCAGGAGAACCTGCTCGGGGAAGCGCTCACCCGGGGGGAACGCGCGACGCTGGCGCCGCTGCTGGGCAAGCTCCTCGACTCGCTGTCGGCGCGCAGCAGGCGGAAGCCGGTCTCGCACCCGGCCCGCACGCAGCCCGCGACCTGAGCACGGCCGCGTCAGGACAGGGGCACGACGACGTCCCGCGTGTCGCCGTCCCGCAGGATGGTGACGGTGACCTCGTCGCCCCGCCGGTAGCGATCGAGGACCGCGCGCAGCTCGCCCTGCGACGTGACCGGCTCGCCGTCGATCGCCTGGATGACGTCGCCGACCTGCGTCACCCGCCGCCCGTTGCGCGAGACCTCGGTGCCGCGCAGCCCCGCCTCCTCGGCGCCGGCGCCCGGCGCCACCCCGACCACCAGCACGCCGGCGGCGCGCAGCCGTCCGAGGACGAACCGGCTCAGGTAACCGCGCCCGTCCAGCTCGATCCCGAGCCGGGGCGGCACGTACTCGCCCGTCTCGATGATCTGCGGCACCACCCGGCGCACCGTGTTGCTCGGCACGGCGAAGCCGACGCCGGCCGATGCGCCCGAGGGGCTCGCGATCTGCGTGTTGACGCCGATCAGGCGGCCGGCGCTGTCGAGCAGCGGCCCGCCGGAGTTGCCGGTGTTGATGGCCGCGTCGGTCTGGATCACGTCCTCGATCGGCGTGCCGTCGAGCCCTTCGATGCGCCGCCCGAGGGCCGAGACGATCCCCGTGGTGAGCGTCGCGCTCAGACCGAAGGGGTTGCCGATCGCGTACACGCTCTGCCCCACCCGCAGCGCGTCGCTGTCGGCCACGGCGACGGGACGCAGCGCCGACGGCGGGGCGTCGATCCGGAGCACGGCGAGATCGTGCGACGCCGAGCCCCCCACCAGCTCCGCTTCGTAGGCGCTCTGGTCGGACGTGACCACCTCGATGCCGCTCCTGCCGCGGACGGCGATGACGTGGGCGTTGGTGATCACGTGCCCCTCGTCGTCCCAGACGAAGCCGGTGCCGGTCCCCTGCGGCACTTCCCCCATGGGCCGCCCGAACCAGTCGGCGCGGTGCGCGAGCGTGGTGATGTAGACGACGGAAGGACTGGTCCGCTCGAACAGTTCGACCGTCGCCCGCTCGTCCGGCCGCAGATGGGACGGGATCGGAGGCAGCGTTCGTTGCGGCTGCCCGGCCGCGGGCAGCGGCGCGGCGACGCGGTGCGCCGGCGGCGGCGGGAGCGCATCGGGCGCGCAGGCGGCGGCAACGGCCGTCGCCAGCAGGATCGCCGGCGCCGCCGCGCGCCAGCCCCGGACGGCGGTCACCGCCGCCCGCATCGAATCCAGCGCCGCCGGCAGGATCGCCGACGCCGCTCCGCGCCAGCCGGGCCGGCCTGCACGAGGCGGTCGTAATGCGCCTCGGCGGCGGACCGCCGGCCCCGCCGCGCACCGGCCGGGCCGGCGCCTGCTCCGGTGACGTCGTGCGTTCTCCATGCTGCGGTTCGTTTTCTCGCGGCGGCCCCGGCAACGAAGCTCGCCCGGTTCGCGCCCCGCGCGGTCCGGCGCAGCCGGGCGGCGAACTCAGATGAGCGCCAGCCGGCTGCTGCGCACCCAGCCGACCTTCCCGTCCTCCAGCACGATCTCGACCCACTCGTCGCTGCGCCGCTCCACCCGCACCTTCGTGCCCTCGTGCACGGTGAAGATCAGCAACGCCTCGTCGTCCGCCGGCGCGCTGCGCACCGCCGCCTCCTCCGCCATGATAACCGCCTCGTCGGGCCGGCCCACCTCCAGCTCGCGCGCCAGCAGGCTGAGGCCGAAGACCAGCGCCACCCCCCCGGCCGCCGCCGCCGCGCGGCGCGACCAGACCAGGAGGGCGTCTCCCCGCCCCGCGACGGCGACGATCAGGGCGGCCGCCGCCGTCAGCCACGCCAGCGTCACGACGGCCAGCAGCGCGGGCCGGGACAGCAGATCGACCCACCAGCGGGCGACGCGGAAGAGCCAGAAGCCGGGCAGCGGCGTCACCTGATCCACCGTCAGCGCGCGCGCCAGCGCCAGGTTCGCCCGCAGGTCGCCGTCGCGCGGCATGATGCGCCGCGCCCGTTCGTAATGCAGAATGGCCGGGCCGAGCGCGCCCAGCCGGAACCAGGCGTTCCCCAGGTTGTAGTGCAGCTCGCCGCTCTCGACGCCGCTCTCCAGGATCCGCTCGTACAGCTCGATCGCGCCGGCATAGTCACCCTCCTGGTAGCGCCGGTTCCCCTCGTCGAAGAACGCCTCCTGCGCCGCGAGCGGGCCGGCGGCCCAGCCGGCCACGAGAACGGCCGCCGCGCACGCCGCGGGAACGGGGCGAAACTCATGATCGCAACGCCTCCCCCAGGTCGGTCAGCGCCTGCTCCGCCTCCGCGCACGCCCGCGGGAACGGGGCGAAACTCATGATCGCAACGCCTCCCCCAGGTCGGTCAGCGCCTGCTCCGCCTCCGCGAGCAGCGCCGCCGCCTCCCCGCCGCCGGCGCCGCCCGCCGGCGGCGCGAACCGCTGCCGGTCGCACCGGTCGAGACACGCCAGGTACCGCTCGACCACTTCGCCGGGGACCCCGCGCGCCGCGAGCGCGCGCCGGACCTCCTCGCGCACGAGGCCCGCCTCGGCCACGTTCAGCGAGTCGCCGAGGAAGCCGAGCAGCGCCTGGCTGATCCCGGCCGCCGCCGCCCGGCGCTGCTCCGGGGCGCCGAGCCCCCGCGCCTGCGCCAGCCGCGCCTGCGCCACGCGGGACGCCCGGCGCCGGCGGGCGTAGGCGACGTTCCCCTGCAGGCGCTCGCGGTGGCGGCGCAGCGCGAGCGCGCCGGAGACGCCGAGGACCGGGACCAGCAGCACCGTCCAGAAGACGGCGCTCCGGAACAGCCGCCGGTCGATCGGCGCAAAGGCCGACGTGGCGACGCGGATGAACCGGATGTCCTGGCGCGCCGCCTCCAGCCGCGGGCGGCGGCCCCCGGCGGGCAGCGAACCGCCCGCCGCGGCGGCGCCCGTCACCTCCACCGTGACCGGATCCGACGCGGCGACCGCGTAGCGCCCGCCGGCCGCGTCGAAGTAGGCCAGCTCGACGGCGGGAACGGTGTGCGCGCCCGGGGCGCGGGGCACGAGGACGTACTCGTAGCGCCGGACGCCGCTGACGCCGCCCGCGCCGGCGTCGATTTCGTCGCTCACCTCCGGGGGGTAGACGTCGAAGTCCGGCGGGAACGCCACCCGCGGGGCGGGCAGCGTGCGCAGGTTGCCCGCCCCGCGCACGTCGAGACGGAACGTGAGCGCCTCGTCGGTCGCCGCCTCGGCCGCGTCGAGCGACGCGGTCACGTCGAGGCTGCCCACCAGGCCGGTGAAGGCGTCCGGCCGGCCCGCGGCGGGCAGCGGGCGCGCTTCGATTGCGATCGCCCCGGACTCGGCGGGCACCGGCACGCTACGGCCGAACAGCCCGCCGCCGAACGGATCCCCGAAGCCGAACGGATCCCCGAACGGCCGGCCGGAGCGGATCCGCACCCGGGCCTCCAGCGCCAGCGGCTCGATCGTGCGCGGCCCGGCCCCGGTCGGAAAGAGCGCCGCCCGGCGGACGACGGTGCTCGCGTACTCCACTCCGCCGCGCACGATCCGCTCCACCCGCGGCGCGCCGGCGGCGGCGATCTCCTCGACCCAGAAGCCCGCCGCGCCCGGCGCCCGCGTGATGCCGTACGACTCCACGTCCACCCGCGTGAACAGGCGGTACTCGACCAGCACCGGCTCGTTGACCCACGGCTCGCGGGTGCTCACCGACGCCTCGACGAACAGATCCTCCGGCCCGATCCGGGCGCCGCCCCGCGACCGGTCCGGCGCGCGCCGCCCGGGCGCCGTCCCCGCCGGCGTCACCCGCAGCGCGAGCGGCTCGGTCGCGTGGTCCGCGCCGCCGGCCCGTACCCGCACCGGGCCGATCTCGTGCGTCCCCTCGGCGACCGCCCGGAAGCGGTACTGGTAGGTGAACGAGGTCGACGCGCGGCCGTTGACGATCTGCATCGACGTCCGGGTGCCGACGCCGAGATAGGCGGCGAAGCCGGACAGGTCGGGCAGCCGCGGATCCTCGTCCGCCCGGCCGCCGCCCGACACCTCGACGTGCAGCGTGAACTGCCGGTCCACCGCCACCTCGGCGCGATCGAGCCAGGCGCGGACCGCCACCTCCTGCGCCGCCGCGGAAGCGGGCAGACCGAGGATCAGCATCGCAAGGGCGCTTCTTCTCACCACCGTCACCAGGGTCGCCGCGTGCGCCGGCCGGGGTCTTCGGAGCGGCGCTGCCGCCGGATCCGGCCCGGGTCCTCGGTGATCGCCTGCAACAGCCGCTCCGCCTCCGCACGGCTCATCTCCCCGGGCCGCGGCTCCGCTTCGGCGTCGCCGGCTTCCGGCTCCGGAGGTTCGCCGTCCGGCCGCGATCCTTCTTCCCGGCGGTCCGGTTCCGGCTGGTCCTCGGGATTTTCCTCCGGCGGCTGCTCCCCGGGCGGTTGCTCCCCGGACCGTTGCTCCGGCGACCCGTCCTGCTCGTCCTCGCCCGCCGACTCCTGCCGGTCCGGGTCCTGCCCGGATTCGTCGGACTGCTGCTGCTGTTGCTGTTGTTGCAACCGTTCCAGGGCCCGCTCCAGGTTGTGCTTCGCGTCGGTGTCGCCGGGGTTGCTCCGCAACGCCTCCTTGTAGGCTTCGAGCGCGCCTTCCACCTGCTGCTGCCGGTAGAGCGCGTTCCCCAGGTTGTACCAGGCCTGCGCCGCCAGCGCGGGGTCGGCCGCCGCGAGCGCCCCGCGGTAGGCATCGACGGCGCGCGCGAACTCGTCCGACTGGTACAGCGCGTTCGCGTCGTTGAAGCGGATCAGCGGCGAGTCGGGGGCGGCGCGCAACGCCTCCAGGTACTTCTCGTGGGCCTCGCCGTAGCGGCCTTCGCGATACAGCCGGTTCCCTTCCCGCACCTCGGCCCGCCCCGCCTGCGCCGCCGCGGACGACGGCGCCCCGATCGCGGCCGCGGCCAGCACGGCCGCCGCGACGGCGACGCACGACGTCCGCATCAGTGCAACCTCCCGACCCAGGCGTCCGCGGCCCGGCGGCGCTCGGGCAGCAGCGCCTCGGCCACCGGCAACACCCGCATCAGCGCAACCTCCCGACCCAGGCGTCCGCGGCCCGGCGGCGCTCGGGCAGCAGCGCCTCGGCCACCGGCAACACCCGCATCAGCGCAACCTCCCGACCCAGGCGTCCGCGGCCCGGCGGCGCTCGGGCAGCAGCGCCTCGGCGACCAGCAGCACCAGGGCCAGGCCGAGGAAGATCTGGTACTGCTCCTCGTAGCGGGTCACCTCGCGCGACTCGATCTCCTCTCCCTCGCCGCCCGTCAGCTCCGCCACCAGCCGGTCGAACGCCGCCCCGGATCCGGCGGCCGCGTGGTAGTAGGCGCCGCCGGTGCGGTCCGCCACCCGCTGCAGCGTGACGTCGTCGAGGCGCGTCGTGACGACGCTCCCCTCGGCGTCCCGCAGGAAGCCGTTCGGGGCGCCGTTCTCGTCGAAGCCCGGAATCGGCACCCCCGCGGTCGATCCCATCCCGACCGCGTGGATCCGCACCCCCTCGTCCACCGCGCGCTCGACGGCGGCGTCGAGCGCCCCTTCGTGATCCTCGCCGTCCGTGATGACGACGATCTGGCGGCTCCGCTCCCCCGGGTCGCCGAACCCGTCCAGTGCCACTTCTATCGCCCGGCCGAGGTCGGTGCCCGGCACCGGAACCAGATCCGGCTCCATCGCATTGAGGAACAGCGTCGCCGCCGCGTAGTCGAGGGTGAGCGGGCTCTGCACGAACGCCTCGCCGGCGAACGCCACCAGTCCGATCCGGTCGCCGTCGAACCGCTCGATCAACCGGCCGACGGCCAGCCTGGCCGCGGCGAGGCGGCTGGGGGCGACGTCCCCGGCCTCCATCGACGCCGACAGATCGAGCGCCACCACGACGTCCTGCCCCGCGCGCCGCACCGTTTCGACCCGGTCCCCGAACTGCGGGCGGGCGAGCGCGGTCGCCAGCAGCGCGACCGCCGCGAGCCGCAGCACCGCGCGGCCGATCCGGCGGCGGCTCGCCACGCTGGTGAGCCGGTCGATCCGCCCGCGCTCCCCGAAGCGGTCCAGGGCGCGGCGCCGCCGGGCTGCCGCCCACCACTCCAGCGCCGCCAGCCCCGGCAGCAGCAGATACGCGTAAAGCAGGCTCTCGGCCCCGAAACGGAACATCAGCCGGCCGCCTCCCCTGGCACGGACGCCCCCGCCGCGTCTTTCCCGACGGTCACGGCAGGCGCCTCAGCACGGTCCGGCCGAGAACCAGCTCCAGCAGCAGGATCCCGAGCCCGGCGCCGAGCGGCAGGTGGAACAGCTCGCCGTAGCGCGTGAACGAAGTCATCTCGATCGCGGTCGTCTCCAGGGCGTCTATCTCTTCATAGACGCGCTCCAGGCTCTCCCGGTCGGTCGCGCGAAAATAGCGTCCGCCGGTCAGCGACGCCATCTCCTCCAGCGTCTCGTCGTCGACGTCGACCTGCATCGAGGCGTAGCGGCGGCCGAACAGCGGATCGTCCACCGGCACGCGCGCGACGCCCCGGGCGCCGGCCCCGACGGCGTAGATCCGCACGCCCAGCGCCCGGGCCATCCGGGCCGCGGTCGCCGGATCGACGGCTCCCCGGTTGTTCCGGCCGTCGGTGAGCAGCACGATCACCTTCGACTCGGCGCGCGAATCGGCGAGCCGCTTGACGGCGGTGGCCAGCCCCATGCCGATCGCCGTCCCGTCCTCGACGACGCCCACCTCCAGCTCCTCGATCAGCGTGGTCACCACGCGGTGGTCGAGGGTGAGCGGCGCCTGCGTGAACGCCTCGCCGGCGAAGACGACCAGGCCGATGCGGTCGTTGCGCCGCCCGCGCACGAAGTCGGCCGCCACCTGCCGGGCCGCCCCGATGCGGTTCGGCTCCAGGTCCTCGGCCAGCATCGAGCTCGAAAGGTCCAGCACCAGCACGACGTCGATCCCGTCGGTGGCGACGTTCTCGGCGGTCACCCCGGCCTGCGGGCGGGCGAACGCGAACGCCAGCAGCGCCAGCGCGCACAGGCGCAGGCCGAACGGCAGGTGCCGCCAGCGCCCGGTGCGGCGCCGGTCCGCCCGCAGCAGCCGCTCCACCGCCGGGTAGCGCACCGTTCCGAGCGCACGCCCGCCGCGCGCCGCGTACCACCAGGCCAACGGCGGCAGCAGAAGCAGCAACAGCAGGTAGTACGGGTCGAGGAAGCGGTCGATCACGGCGCCTCCGCCCGCCGCCCGGCCGCGGGCCGCTCCCCGGCCGGATCGCGCACCAAGCGGTCGATCATGCCGCCCCCACCCGCCGCCCGGCCGCGGGCCGCTCTCCAGCTAGATCGCTCCAAAAGCGGTCGATCATGCCGCGCCCGCCCCTGGCCGCGGGGCCGCTCCCCGGCCGGATCGCGCAAACGAGCGGTCGATCATGCCGCGCCCGCCCCCGCGCGAGCCGGTTCCGCGTCCGCCCCCGCCTCCACCGGCGGCGGCGGGACGATCACCCGCGTGCGGTCCACCAGGCTCCGCCCCAGCGGAAGCACCTCGCGGCAGCGTTCGAGCGCCGGCCGGTCCCTGGCGAACTTCACCAGGTCGCAGCGCTCGAGCAGCCGCCGGAAATCGCCCAGGACCTCCTCGTCGACCTCGCGGACGCGCAGGCCGTCGAGCACCTCGCCCGTCGTCATCTCCAGCGCGTCCACGCCGAAACGCCCTTCGACGTAGACCCGGACGATGTCGGACGCCCGGACGTGGAACGTCTTGATCTCCCCCCGCTCCGGCAGCCGCTCCGCCTCCAGGGCGCGAAAGGCTTCGTAAGCGAGCTCGTGCGGGGGACGCGGCGGCGGCGGGGCCGGGACGTCCTCCGGCGCGCGGCCGCGGCGCAGCCACCACCAGTACGCGATCCCCGCCAGCAGCACGACGCCGGCCAGCCACGGCAGCAGGGCCGCCACGTCCAGCGGCAGGTCCAGCGGCCCCTTGATGGCGCGGATGCCGCCCCCCTCGTCCAGCCCGACGCTCGCCACGGTGAGCGTCCGCGGCTCGGTCGCCACCGTCCGCGCCGCCCCGTCCGCGCCGAGCACCTCGATCTCGACCGCCGGCACTTCCAGCTCGCCCAGCTCGAACGCCGTGAGAACGAGCACCGCGCGCGACACCGCCCGCTCCCCCTCGACGCGCGGTTCGTCGATGCGCCGCTCCAGCACCTCGAACGGCCCGAGGGTCTCCGGTTCGGGCCACGCCACCGACGCGCCGGCGTCATGATCCACCTCGACGGCGAGCCGCGCCCGGTCGCCCACGGCGATCCGCGCCGGCTCCAGCGCGGCGCGGACGGCGGGCGCCGCGCTCCGGCCGGCGGCCGGTACCGCGAGCGCCGCGGCCGCCAGCAGCACGGCGGCGAGGGCGCCTCTCAAATCGCAGTGAAGGTGGTATCTTGGGGCGGCCGGGAACGTTTCAGCCGCCAGAACCGCCTCGCACGTTCCCGGAAGAAACGCAACGGCCGATCCGCGACGTGCGGCCCCCGGCTCGAACGCGTCGAACCTCATCGGAACCGCCTCGCACGTTCCCGGAAGAAACGCAGCAGCCGGCCGATGTACGGCCGGTCGGCCTCCACCTCGACGACGTCCACCCCGGTCCGCCGGAAGAGCTGCGCCCGCGCCGCGGCGGCCGCCCGCGCGTCCGCCGCGAACGCTTCCCGGAACGCCCGGTCGGACAGGTTGACGGTGACGAGCGCCCCCGTCTCCGCGTCCTCGAAGTCGACGAAGCCGACGTCCGGCAGCTCCGACTCGCGCCGGTCCCCGATGCGGACGGCGACCAGATCGTGCCGCCGGGCGGCGACGGCCAGCGCCTGCTCGTGCCCCGCGGCCAGGAAGTCGGAGACGACGAACACCACGGCGCGGCGCGAGACGACCCGGGCGAGGTACTCCAGGGCGGCGCCGACGTCGGTTCCCCGCCCCTCCGCCCGCGCGTAGAGCAGCTCGCGCAGCACCCGCAGCACGTGGCGCCGGCCCTTGCGCGGCGGCACGAACTTCTCGATGCGGTCGCTGAACAGGATCAGCCCCACCTTGTCGTCGTTGCGGATCGCGCTGAACGCCAGGATGGCGCAGATCTCGGCCGCCACCTCCTCCTTCATCCGCCCGCCGGAGCCGAAGTCGCCCGAGCCGCTGACGTCGACCACCAGCACCACGGTCAGCTCGCGTTCCTCCTCGAACACCTTCACGAACGGGGCGCCGCTACGGGCGGTCACGTTCCAGTCGATGTTGCGGAGGTCGTCGCCGTACTGGTACTCGCGCACCTCGGCGAAGCTCATGCCGCGGCCCTTGAAGACGGAGTGGTACTCGCCGGAGAAGACGTCGTCGACCAGACCGCGCGTGGCGATCTCGACCCGCCGCACCTGCTTCAGCACCTCGCGCGGGATCATGATCCGGCCTACGGCACCTCGACCTTGCCCAGGACGCGGTTGACGACGTCGTCGGCCGTCACCTCCTCGGCCTCCGCCTCGTAGGTGAGCAGCACCCGGTGGCGGAGCACGTCGAGACCGATGGAGCGCACGTCCTCCGGGGTCACGTAGCCGCGGCGCCGGAGGAACGCATGGGCGCGCGACGCCCGCGCGAGGCCGATGGTGGCGCGCGGCGACGCCCCGAACGCGACGAGCTGGCTCAGATCCGGCAGGCCGCAACCCGCCGGGTCGCGGGTGGCGAACACCAGATCGACGATGTAGCGCTCCACCCGCGGATCCATGTAGATCATCTCCACCGCGGTCCGGGCCCGGCGGACGTCTTCGGGGTGGACGACCGGCTCGATCGCCGCCTCCCCGCCGGCGGCCGTCCGGCGCAGCACCTCGATCTCCTCGTCCCGGCCGGGATACCCGACCACGACCTTGAACAGGAAGCGGTCGACCTGCGCCTCGGGCAGCGGGTAGGTCCCCTCCTGCTCGATGGGATTCTGGGTGGCGAGCACCAGGAACGGCTGCTCCAGCGGGTAGGTCCGGTCGCCGATCGTCACCGTGCGCTCCGCCATCGCCTCCAGCAGGGCCGACTGCACCTTGGCCGGCGAGCGGTTGATCTCGTCGGCCAGGATCAGGTTGGAGAAGATGGGGCCCTTCTTCGTCCGGAACTCCGACTGCCGCGGGTCGTAGACGAGGGTCCCGAGCAGGTCGGCCGGCAGCAGGTCGGGGGTGAACTGGATCCGCCGGAAGGTGGTGTCGATGGCCCGCGCGAGCGTCCGCACGGTCAGGGTCTTGGCCAGCCCCGGCACCCCCTCCAGCAGCACGTGGCCGTCGGCCAGCAGCCCGATGACGAGCCGTTCGACCATCGCGCGCTGCCCGACGACGACCCGCCCCACCTCGCCCAGCAGCCGCTCGACGAAGGCGCTCTCCTTGTGGATGGTGGCCTGTATCGCTTCGATGTCGTGGTGCATGTCGCCGTCGGATCGTACCAGGGTGCGAGCCCGGATGTCACTTGCACGCAAGAATCTTGACATGGAGCCATCGCACCGGCTCGGCCGCGCACGGCGAGGCGCGCCTTGCAGTCAAGAATCTTGACACGGAGCCATCGCACCGGACGAGACCGGCGGCGGCCGGGGCCGGGGGTGGCGGGCCGGGGGCGGCGGCAGGGCACTCCAGCCGGAGCTGCCCCGCCTCGTCGTAGCCGCAGGTGACCGCGGGACGGCCGCGGTCGGCGAGGCGCGCCTGCAGTACCTGATCGAGTCGCGCGGGCGTCGTGACGACGGCCACCGGCGGCCATCGGACCACGCCGGGATCGGCCGCGCCGGCAGGGCGCGGACGCAAGGAAAGACGCTATCCTGACAGGAGGCCATGAGCGATTCCGCGCCGCCGGCGCAGGCGCGTCTGTTTTCGCCCCCGCGCGGCCGCCGGCCGGAACCCGCCCCCGGCGCGCGCTTTTCTCGCGGGCGCGCGTCCATCCGGTTCGGCCGCGCCGAGGACTGCTATGCGGAGTGGCCGGCTCCCACCTGTCTGATCTCCGACGGCCCGTACGGCGTCGACGGCTTCCCCGGAGACCGCCGGACCGCGGACTCGCTGGCCGAGTGGTACGAACCGCACGTCCGGACGTGGAGCGCTCGTGCGACGCCGGCCACGACCCTCTGGTTCTGGAACACCGAGATCGGCTGGGCCAACGTCCATCCGGTGCTGGCGGCGCACGGTTGGGAGTACCGCTGCTGCAACGTCTGGGACAAGGGCATGGGGCACGTGGCGGGGAACGTCAATACGCGGACACTGCGAAAGTTCCCGGTCGTGACCGAGGTGTGCGCGCACTACGTCAAGGCGGCCCGGTTCCGGATCGGCGGCCGGGAAGCGACCATGCAGGAGTGGCTGCGGACGGAATGGAAACGAACCGGCCTGCCCTGGCGCGCCGCCAACCAGGCGTGCGGCGTGGCGAACGCGGCGACCCGGAAGTACCTGACCGGCGACCACCTCTGGTACTATCCGCCGGTCGAGGCGTTCTTGAAGCTGGTCGAATACGCGAACCGGCACGGCGCCCCGGGCAGGCGGCCCTATTTCAGCGTGGACGGCCGGCGGCCGTTGTCCGGCCGCGAGTGGTCGGCGTTGCGCGCCAAGTTCTCGTGCGCCGTCGGGGTCACCAACGTCTGGCGGGAGCCGCAGGTCGCGGGCGCCGAGCGCATTCAGGGATCACGCAACGGCATGAAGTACAAGTTCCGAAGCCTGCACGGCAGCCAGAAGCCGCTTCGGTTCATCGACTTGATCGTGCGGGCGTCGACCGACAGGGGGGACGTCGTCTGGGAGCCGTTCGGCGGGCTCTGTCCAGGCGCCGTCGTCTCTTTCCTCGGCGGCCGCGAATACCATGCCGCCGAGACCGTGCCGGAGTTCTTCACCGCCGCGGCGGAAAGGCTGGCCGGGGCGTGAACGGCGAACGCGATCCCGGTGCCGCGCCTGTGCCGGAGAGGAAGCTGCCCGCTGACGACTGGGAGCACCGGGAGCTGTATTCGAGCGGTAGAACTCGGCTCGGCGTCGCACCGTGTGGAAAGGTCTTGCTACACCGGTCGCAATCGCCTCGGCAAACCGTCACCCGCCGTCTCCAGCGAGACGTGTCCGCCAATTCCCGAGCGTGTCGTTCCTGCACGCCGGCGAAGATTCCGATATAGTCGAAAAGGAGGATGGTTCGGCGCATGGAACCCGTGGTGGAGCGGGCCGGCACGAGCGGCTACCGCCTCGACGTCGAGGACTTCGGTCCGATCGCGAGCGCGTGCATCGACTTGCGCCCGCTTACGGTGTTCGTCGGCCCGAGCAATACGGGCAAATCGTACCTGGCGATTCTGCTGTACGCCCTGCACCGGTGTTTCGGTGGGCGGGTCGGCGGCCCGCGCGGTTTTTTTCGTCCCGGGTTCCGGCCCTTCGACCGATCCGCCGCGAAGTCGTCTCCACTCGACGCGTCGTTGCGGGGAAGCCTGATGGATTGGCTCTCGGCGGCGCTGGACGGGGAATCTTCCTTCGCGCCGCCGCCCGACGTCGCCGCGCACGTCCGATCCACGCTGGAACACGCTCCGGATCTCGACCGGTCCCTGCGGGAGGAAATGCGCCGGTGCTACGGCGTCGCGGGCCTCGACGACCTGATTCGACGGGAGGGCGCGGACGGCGGCACCCGCGTCGAACTGCTCGTGCCCCGGAACGGCGTTGCAGGCGGCGGGCGGTACCGTTTCGCCTTCGGCCGGCGTGACGGCCGGTTCTCGGGCACGGTTTCCGGCGTCGACCCGATCTCGATCGGCCGCCAGCGCGCAAGAAATCTCATCCGCGGGGCGGCACGCTACGGGACGTCGCCGGGGGATTTCGATTCGGTCGCCGGTCACCGCGAGCTGCTGGCGAAGTTCGGCGATCCCGAATGCGACGGGTTGCTGGCGGCGCTGGCGGCGCGAACGTTCCGGGATGCATTTCGACCGGTGCTCCGCGGCAGCTACTACCTGCCCGCCGACCGCACCGGCGCCATGCACAGCCATCAGATGGTGGTGAGCACGTTGGTTCAGAGCGCAACGACGGCGGGGCTTCGGCCGTCCACGAACGTACCCATGCTGTCCGGCGTGCTGGCGGACTTTCTTACCCTGCTGATCAGGATCGATGCCAACGGACGCCCCCGGCGAATGCACCAGAACGATGCCGGGCTGGAGACTTCTCTGGAGAACAACCTCCTCGGCGGCGCGATCCGGCTCGATTCTTCCGAAACCGGCTATCCGACGTTCACGTACCGGCCCCGGGGCTGGACCGACGACCTGCCGCTCATGCGGACGTCGTCCATGGTCTCCGAACTGGCGCCCGTGGTTCTGTACCTGCGCTACATCGTCGAACCCGGCTCCGTCCTGATCATCGAAGAGCCTGAAGCCCACCTGCACCCCGCCATGCAGACCGCGTTCGCCCGTGAACTCGCGCGCCTCGTGCGCGCCGGCGTCCACGTCGTCATGACCACGCACAGCGAGTGGTTTCTCGAAAAGATCGGCAACCTGATACGGTTCTCGGCCTTGCCCGAAACGAAGCGGGAAGGTCTCGACGGGGCGGATTGCGCGTTGCGTCCGGAAGAGGTGGGAGCGTGGCTGTTCAAGTCGACCGGGTCGCAGGGATCGATAGTGCGGGAAGCGACGCTCGACGCCGAAACGGGTCTCTATTCGACCGATTACGACGTCGTCAGCGAAACGCTGTACAACGAGAGCGCAAGGATCTTCAACCGCATGCAGGAGGGCGGCGACCGGTGAGCGGACTGGTCGCCGCGGTTTCCGAACGGATTCACGGCGACTGCCGCGCCGTGCGGTGCAGCAAGGACGGATGCGACGTTTCCTTGCAGAATGCGCCTCCGACGAGAATCGTCATCGACCTCGACTGCGAGGAACTGCAATTCGCGCCACGCCGGAAGCGCTGTGACTACCTTTTCGTCGGTGAGGGCGAGGACAACGACTGGGTCGTGATGATGGAACTGAAAAGCGGCCGTTTCAAGGCGGCCGACGCCGCCCGGCAACTGCAAGGGGGAGCCGATCTGGCCGACTCATGGCTTCCCTGGAACAGTTCGTTCCGATTCGTTCCGGTTCTGGCGCATGGACGAACGGTTCCCAAAGAAGAGCAGAAGGCGCTTCGTCGGCGCTCCAACCGGGTCCGCTTGCGCGGGAAAATGAAACAGATCGAGTTGATTCGCTGCGGAACCTCCCTCGCCGCCGCTACGAGATGAAGGCGCGCTTGCGCGCCAGCGCATCGCGTCAGGAACGAGCGGCCGGCCCTTCGCCGCCGTCAAAGCCTTCGCCAGCGACCGATCTGCACACGTTGAACACGGTGCCGGGTGCGACCATCGAAGAACAGGTCTTCCGCACGTTGAACCTGACGCGCAACACGTGGGATCCGACCGGCCGATACGCGCTTCATGGCTTCGTCAGACCCTCCTCGATCTGCAGGACTGACCAGCCTTCGTGAAGACCGCGGCGGGCAGGCAACGCGTCAGTATCGGAACAGGTACTGCAGCTTCGTGAAGAACGCCCGCCGGTGGCGCTGCAGGTCGCGGTTGTGGAACCGCTCCCGATCCAGGTGGATGCCTTCCTGCAGCCGGTCGTCGTAGCCGACGTAGAAGGCGGTGCCGGCGTTGACGCGGTAGGTGAAGAGCAGGTTGACGCCCACCTTCCCGTTGCCGGTGTCGTGCTCCAGGATGTTCCTCGCGAGCAGCCGGTCGGTGAACTGGTAGGTCGTGAACGTGCGCAGGATCTTGACGTCGAACACGAGCTCGCCGGTGTGCAGGCCGTGGAAGCGGGCGGTGTCGAGGCTGAACCGCGTGTTCAGGCGGGAGGTGGGCAGCAGCGTCAGGCTGACGTTGTAGTCGAACATGCGGCCGAGGAACGGATTCTCGACGAAGCGGATCTGCTCGCCCCAGTCGATGCCGTAGAAGAGCGAGAAGCGCCGGCTGGTGCTGATGCCGTTGCGCATCGAGAACCGCGTCTTGCGGAAGTCGACGCCCTCGAACCGCTCCAGCTCGCGGCGCCCGTCGGCGCGGAAGAAGACGTTGCGGGCGAAGCGCAGGCTCACGTCGGCGCGGAAGTCCTCGTCCTGCAGGACGCCGGCGTGGTCGACGTTCCGCAGGTAGCGGAACCCCGGCCCCCAACTGATGATCCAGCTCTCCGGCCACCAGTCGTATTCGACGTCGGCGTCGAAACGCTGCGTGTCGACGCGCCGGACGAAGCCGGCGTCGGTGCGGAAGTCCGGGTCGATGCGGTTGAACTCCAGGCTGTAGCTGAGGTGGCGGGCGTCCCGCCGGAACTCGGCGTCGAACAGCGGTCCGCTCGTGGCGTGGCCGTCGAGGTCGCGGTGCGACGAGGCGACGGCGAGGAATTCGGCGCTGTGGGTGCGGCCCATCCGCAACCGCCCGTCGACGCCGGCGACGCGGCTGTGCGACTCCAGGAACTCGCGGTCGGTCATGATCGCGCCGACGTACGACTCCGGGTAGATGTCGTAGCGGGCGCGGCCGATGAGGAACTGCGCCGTCTCGCCGAAGCCGTACGCGTGCGGGTCGTCGAGCTTGCCCGGCGCCTCGTCGTTGGCGACGAGCACGCCGAGCGTGGTTCTGCCGGTCTTGCCGGTGAGCTTGGCGCCGAGCCGCGGATCGACGATGGTCCTGGTGTGCACCAGGTTCGTCGAGCCCGGCGTGTCGAAGATCTCCTGTCCTTCGAGGAAGAACGGGCGCAGCTCGGGGAAGAACAGCGGATAGCGCTGGTTCGTCTCGATCTGGGGCCGGTCCGACTCGATCTGCGAGAACTCGGGGTTGAAGGTGAAGTCGGCGGTGAGGTTCGACGTCACCCCGTACTTCACGTTCATGCCGAGGTCGGGCTCCGCGTCGCCCTCGACGTAGCCGGCGTCGGTCAGCCGGCCGACCCGGATGCCGGTCGCGGTGGGGAGGAATTCGAGGTTCCGGCTGGCCGACAGGCCCCGCAGCCCGCCCAGCGTGCCCAGCTGGTTCAGGGTGCCGGCGACGGCGCGGGTCATCGGCGACCAGACGACCGTCTCGTCCCTGGTCTGCATCGTGCGCGTGATCTGGAACCCCCAGCGGTGCTCTCCGTCGCCGCGCGCCGGGTAGCGCAGGCTCTTGAACGGGATCGCCATCTCGGCCGTCCAGCCGTCGGCGACGAGGACCCCGCCGGTCTCGAACAGGGCGTCCCACGACGTGTCCCCGCCGCCTCCCGGCGGCCCGCGCATGGGCCGGCCGCCCTGCAGGATCGCGTCCCCCTGCACGCCGTAGGGGTTGACCGAGAAGCGGTAGGCGCGCTGCTGGTCCAGGAACGTGTCGAACATCACCGCGATCCAGTCGTCGCGCCGCGTCTGGTCCCGGTCGACGCGGTTGGCGCGCATCTCCTCCGGGTTCGTGTAGTGCGCGTGGAAGGCGAAGTAGAGGTGGTCGGCGTCGTAGGCGATCCACGCCTCCGTCTGCTCGGTCGGCGCCGCGCCCTCGACCGGGTTGGTCTGCGTGAAGTCGGTGATGCGCACCGCATCGCGCCAGACCGCGTCGTCGAGGCGGCCGTCGATGGCCGGCGGCTCGCTCGTCGGCCGCGCCTGCACGTTGCGCCGGCTGCCTACCGCGTAGCCCGCCGCCGGCACGGCCTGCGCCGGGGGCGCCGGTGCCGCGGCGCTCCTCGCGCCGCCGCCGTTTTCCGCCCTCGTCCCGGCGCCCGCGCCGCCGCCGTTTCCTGCCCTCGTCCCGGCGCCCTCCGCGGCCTCGGCGATCCGCGGCGCTGTCCCGGCGCCCTCCGCGCCGCCGCCGTTTCCTGCCCGTGTCCCGGCGCTCGCCGCGGCCTCGGCGATCCGCGGCGCTGTCCCGGCGCTCGCCGCGGTGCCGTTCCCCGGCCGTGTCCCGGCACCCGCCGCGGCCTCGGCGATCCGCGCCGTGCTCGGCGGGCGGGAAGGCGTCGCCGACGTTCCTCCCCGCGCCCCCGCGCCGCCGGTCCGGGCGCCGCCGTCCCGGCCGAACAGGCGCCGCACGGCCGCGCCGGTCCGGGCGCCGCCGTCCCGGCCGAGCAGGCGCCGCACGGCCGCGCGCACCCCGCCGGCCAGTCGATCCTGCAGTGCGAAGAGGTCGTTCCGGCGGCCGTCGACCTTGAACGCCTCCACCGCCGTTTCGCTCCGGACATCGATCAGCCGCGCGGTCAGGCGCAACTGCTCGCCGAGTTGCTGGAACGCTCCCGCCAGCAGGTAGTCCGCCCCGAGCTCCCGCGCCACCCCGGTCAGAACGCGCTCGGTGGGCGGGCCGGGCCCGGCGCCGCCCAGGTTGGCGACCGCCCCCTCCACGACGGCGCGGTCCAGCACGTCGACGCCGGCGGCGCCGCGCAGATCCGTGCCGACGGTCTCGGCGATGCCGACCCCGATCCAGTCGCGCTCCGGCTGGGCGCTGATGTTCGTGAACGGTGCGACGGCGACGGTGCGCGGCCCGTCGGCCGAAGCCGCGGAAACCGTCGCGAGGCACGCGGCGACGGACGCGATGCAGATGCGGCGGGTCAGACCGGTTCTCACGTGACCGCCGGGCATTCTACCAGTCCCGGCGGTCGTCCGCCCGCATCGTCCGGCCCCGACCGGGAGGGCGGCGCCGAGGCCGGGCCGCCGGCTCGTGTCAGCGGTCGAGAAGCGCTCGACGAGCCGCCGATCGGAAGCGCGGCGCCGAGGCCGGGTTGCCGGCATCGCCGGCTTCTACACGTCGAATGCGGTCTCGACCGGTCGAGACCGCGGCGCCGCCGCCGAACCGCCGGCGGGTGGGTTTCCGCGGTGACCGAAATCGTTCTGATGCGAAGGGCGCCGCCTGGCCGGGACGGGCGGGTGCGGCGCCACGTCGGCCGCTCGGCGCTCGAAATCGTTCTGGTGCGGAGGGCGTCGCCTGGGACATGATTGGCGTCAGGCGTACGGATTCAGTGGGCCGTGATCCGATCCCTGCAGGTGAGGTGCCGTGATGAGAGCGAGACGAACGACGACGATCCCGCGCGCGACCGCGTGGCTGCCGATGCTCGGCCTGCTGCTGGCAGCCGCGGCCGCCGCGCAGACCGGGCGGCTCGACGTCGACGAGCTGAAGGCGCAGCTCGACGCCGGCGCCGAGGTGCTGCTGATCGACGTCCGCGAGGACCACGAGGTCGAGAGCGGCTCGATCCCCGGCGCGATCCACGTTCCGGTGGGCGAGCTCGAAGCCCGCATGCCGGACATCCCGAAGGACGTGCGGCTCGTCTTCTTTTGAAACGCCGGCGGGCGGAGCTCCCGGGCCGCGGAGCTCTTCAGGTCGCACGGGTACAGCGCCGGCGAATTCTGCGCGTTGAACGACTGGAAGGCGAGTGGCTACGAGGTCGGCGGGACGGATCGTCCCGCCGCGGGACCGATTCGACCGGCGCGCTGACGAGCCCGGCACGGTCCGCACCGGTTTCATGGAGGGAAGAAGCGCGGCGGCTTCGGGGCGGAGCGGCGGCGCTCCGTTCCGGGGCACGGTCTTGTCGTCAGCCTGTGCGGCGTCGCGGTCGCGGCGTCCGGCGAGGAAACCCGTCGAGGCGACCTGCCCGGCGAGTCAGGAGATCGCCGGAGGTTCGGCCAGCTCCGGCCACCACGCGGACAGGCGGCGGTGGATCGCCGCCACGACCGTGGCCGCGGATCCGGCCTCCGAAAAAGCGCGGCTCGGCACGTCCTCCAGCGCGTAGTACGCAATCGATGCGGCGTTCGTCGCGATCGCTCGCCTGACTGCAATCGGACTCGGATGCGTGTCGGAGTCATCGTCTGTTTCGAAGACGTAGATCCAGGCGCGAACGTCGCTGTCGTGCGCGTCGGGGCGTTGCAGCGCATGCGTGCCGTCGCCTCGCGAAACAAGGTCGGGTCGGCCGAGATGCGGTTGCCAACTGTCCCAGACGGCCTGTGGAATCGCCAGCGACGTACCCACGGATCGCGGATGCACGCCGAGTTGAAATTTGAGCATCATCTGGTAGAACGTGCGCTTGAACACGTTCGCGATGTTGGGTCCCTCGATCCGGTCGGCGAGCCACCGCTGGTTTTTCTGGAGAACGTCCGCGAAGTCCGCCCCGTGAAGGCGAAGGGCATCCTTGAGATTCTGTACGGCCCGGCGGTAAGATCCATGAAAGTCCATTGTCTGCAATTCGAGGACGCCGAAGCGTCCAACATGAACGGCCTCCCTGCCGGCGGCCGTCAGTTCGACGAGTGTCATGTCGAAGGACAGCTCGGGAGAACGGTTCGTGGCGCCTATCGAGATTTCGCCGCCGAGCTTGTTCTGCAGGAAGACGACAGCCAGGGCGCCGTCGTGGACCAATCCGGCGATTTCCGCCCGCATGGCTTGTTTGGCGAGAGCGGGCGCCGGCACGATCCGCACCGGTCGATCCGGTCTCGCGCCGAAGAGTCGGCGCACGACGGTTTCTATCAGGTCGGGATCGAGAGCCCGGTACGGGCATACGAGCCAATCCTGTCTCGTGCCGTTGCTGGCGCTGTTTATCGTGCACACACCGGAGGAAGGCGCCTTCTTGACACACTCCCGTTTTTCTCGGACAGCAGCCGTGAGAAAGGGACACTGGCCGGCCCGTTGCGTGCGAAGTGCGCCGGTGCTCCCGTGGACGTGCGGGTACGTGCGGTAGCCGAACCACTCGCTGACGAAGTTCCCGCGGTCGGCATCAGGGTTTTTTGTCATGAGCCGCTGTCCATCAGTCTCAGTTGGCACCTCTTCGTGAGATTGGATGCCGCCTGCGTGTAGGCCATGGATCTGTCGATTCCGATTGTCCGGCGTCCGGATGCGACCGCCGCGGCCAGCGCGCGGCCGGTGCCGCAGAACGGATCGAGCACGGTGCCGCCAGGAGGGCAACTGCTGCGGATGCGCGGCAGGATCAGGGACTCGGGGAACGTCGCCGTATGCCCGTTTTCTCCCGGACGGACATACTGCGTGATGACGTCGTTCGACCCCGCTTCCGTCTCCGACATGTCGTAGTAATACCTGGCTCGTCCGTTCGTCGGCCGCACGACGAAATGAAAGAAATGTTCGTGGCTCAGGCGCAGGCGATCCGTTTCGGGGCGGGGCGGGACGTTCGGCTTGTGCCAGATCACGTCGTTGCGGAGGATCCAGCGCTTGTCCTGCATCGCAATCGCGAACCGGGCCGGAACCAGAAGCAATTGCTTCTCCTGACGGTAGCCGCCCATCGGAGTCCGCCGGCGCTGCCGGGACTGGTCGCCCAATCCCTGACGCCCGCGCTGCCGAATGCTGGACCAGCGTGCGAAATAGGTGTCGCCGACGTTGATCCACAGACTGCCCGAAGGCTTGAGCGCCGGCCGGAACAATTCGAACATCTCGACGAGATGGGCGACGTACCATTCGGGCAGCGGCTCCAGTCCGAGCGCGCCGCCGTTGCCGCGGTACCATTCATAATCCGGAACCTCACTCCTGTCCGCGCCGGTCTCGATCCAGTCCCGGAAGATGTTCCAGTTGTGGTCCTGCTCGTAGGTTCGATGGCCCCAGTACGGCGGACTCGTGATGAGAAGGTCTATGCTCCGGGGAGCGAGCGACGGCAACAGGTCGTATGCGTCGCCGTGCAGTACGGTGACGGCGGCGGTCGGTGTTGCGGTTGCAAGGGTTGCCATGCGATTTCCGGATCAATGACAGCCGATGGTTGACTCTCTATGCTGCACGGTTTACAGACGGGTTGATCCGTCTCCCATCGCAATCGACGTCAACTCTCCGTCTCCGACGTCACTACTTTTTCAGGGTGGAGTCGATGGCCCGAGTATGGAAACAACGGACGTTCGACATGAGATTCAAAAAAATGTCGTGCGCGTCGATCTGATTGACGGATTATCTCGCGGATGTCGACGTCATTCGACTGCGTTCCGGTAGGTACGAAATCAGGTTTCCTGTTCACACTCATGGTGGTCAGACCTCGGGTGCCGGAGCCGTTGTAATGAGACCAATGTATGAACGAGGAAGCCCAAGCTGTGGACGAAGTTCATCAAACACATCCTCGATCGGTTCGTCTGGTTCCGAAATATTGAACTTAAGACGGTCACGAGCTTCTACGACATCAATCGCGAATTCATGCGCAGGATAGAATTCCACTAGTGATTCATAGTCTGCATTCCGCTGTGTCTTTTTGCTACGATCGCTTGGTCGCGCTACGCGCTCACAGTATAAGTGCGCCAGCCGGCTGTCAAGTCTCAACGCCGCCAAGTCGTAAGGCTCGATCCGCTCAAGGAGAGGACGAGCCACACGTGTGGCAATCTCAATGGAGCTCTCTAATGCGCGGTGCGGGGCAACACCTTGCTGCAAGAGTACTTGCATGGAAGTGTCCATCGACGACAACGAAAGCTCTCTTACATAGCTTACCAACTCCAATGCCTCCAGTGGAGATTGACGCTCACTGACGAAAAACTTTTGTGGCCTCTTGCTGATCACTTGTGGGTCGAGTGGACCGAGTTGAGCGCCGTGTGACATTATGAGTTCATGGGATCCGAGTGTGACCAACGTCGCACCGCTCGCAGCCAATTTTGGAACAAGCGCGGTCCAAGAATTTGCGCAATGAGCCAGAAAGCGGGCCACCAGATAGCAGGGCGTGAGCATGCCGCCGGGTGAATGAATCAGGATATCTACAGGGCCGGTCTGTCCGACGTTGCGTAGTTCGCTCTTCCATGAATAGACATGATCCCAAACGGTTTCGTCGATTTGACTCGCGATCAGCGCAAAGAGCGGGCGCTGGCGAGCCTTCTGTAGTCGTGCGAGAGACTGGGTTATTTTCTGCCCAGAACCATCGGGTTCACACGTTGGCGAGCGTTGGCTCTGAGCGGGCACCAAGCGTGGCGAGTCTTCAGGCTGCACGGCTGATTGCTGAGAACACACGCCCGCGACGCTGTCCAAGCCGCCCGCGGACGTCCGATCGCCAAGAAGTCGAGAGGCATTTCCCACAGTCATCGTGTAGCTCAACGGCTTCAATTATGCCGTCGAGATGGAGGGGTTGTCAACGGATCAGTCGAGCACGGCGCGGATCGACTCGGCCAGGATCTCCACCATCCGCTCGATCTGCGCGCTCGTGATCACGATCGGCGGGGCCAGCAGGTAGGTGTCGGCCTTCACGCGGCTCACCAGGCCGCGGTCGGCGGCCGCGCGGAGCACCGCGGCGCCGATGCCGCGGCCGGCGGAAAACGACCGCTTGCTCGCCCGGTCCTCGACCAGCTCGACCGCGCACATCAGCCCCTTGCCGCGGACGTCGCCCACGTGCGGGTGATCGGCGAGCGCGGCGCGGAGCCGGCCGAGCAGCTCGCCGCCCTTGGCCGCGGCCTGCTCGGGAAACCGTTCGTCCTCGATGATCCGCAGCGTCCGTAGCGCCACCGCGCACCCGACGGGATGCGCGCTGTAGGTGTAGGCGTGCATCCACGGCTCGCCGGCGTCGTCGAGGGCCGCGGCCACCCGGTCGCTGACGCCGATGCCGCCGAAGGGGAAGTAGCCGGAGGTGATCGCCTTGGCGAACTGCACGACGTCCGGCTCGACGCCCCAGTGATCGAGCGCGAAGAGGCGGCCGGTCCGCCCGAAGCCGGTGATCACCTCGTCGGCGACGAGGAGCACGTCGTACCGGTCGCAGATCGCGCGGATGCGCGGGAAGTAGTCGTCCGGCGGCACGATGACGCCGCCCGCCCCCTGCACCGGCTCGGCGATGAACATCGCCACGGTGTCGGCGCCTTCCCGCAGGATGGCCCGCTCCAGCTCGTTGGCGGCGGCCACGCCCAGGCTCTCGCCGGGCGGCGCCTCGTAGCGGTACGGGTCGGGCGCCGGCACGTGCGAGAAGCCGGGGACGCGCGGCTCGAAGAGCGGCCAGTAGCGGCTGAGGCCGGTGGCGCTCATCGCGGCGAGGGTGACCCCGTGGTAGCCGTTCACCCGCGAGATGACCTTGGTCTTGGCCGGCCGGTCGCGCAGCTTCCAGTAGGCGCGCGCCATCTTGATGCTGCTGTCGGTCGCCTCGCCGCCGCCGCTCGTGAAGAAGAAGCGGTTGATCGACGGATAACAGAGCGCCGCGAGCCGTTCGGCCAGCTCGATGGCGCGCGGGTTGGAGCTGCCGGCGTAGCCGGAGACGTAGGCCAGCTCCGCCGCCTGCGCGCGCATCGCCTCGGCCAGCTCCGGCCGGCCGTGGCCGGCAGTGACGTTCCAGAGCCCGGCGAGGCCGTCGATGTGCTCGCGCCCGTCGGCGTCGGTGAGCACCGCCCCGTCTCCCCGCACCCACACCCGCGCGTGGCGGTGCAGCGGCTCGTCGTGCAGCGGGTGGATCAGATGGGCGGCGTCGCGCGCCAGCAGGTCGGCGGTGGCGGTCATTGGAAGGCCCGTCGCGGGGATGGCGCGGGCCGCCGCGTCTCCGCCGGCCGGCCGCCCCTGACAGGCAGGATAGCACGCCGCCGTGCTACGCTACGAGCGGTCGCCGAGGCCGTTGCAGATGCAGGAAAACCGCGCGGGGAGCGTACGGCGCGGATTCGTCCGGCCGGCCGTCGCCGCGGCCGGGCTGGTCGCCGCCCTGGCCGGTGCGCTGCTGGCGACGGCGCCGGTCCGCCCGGCGTACGATCCGTCGTCCGCGACGCCCCCGGCGCCGGCGCGGCCGGGGCGCGACGGCGCGGGGAACGCGGCGGTCACCCGGTTCGCGGAGGTTGCCGCGAACCGGCCGGCGGGTTCGCGTCCGGTTGCGGCCGCCGCCGGGGTGACCGTGCCCGGGCTCGACGGGACGCGGGTCGCGCCGCTCGCTCCCGCCGCCGGCGTCGAGGCGACGGTCCTGCTGTTCGTGATGACCGACTGTCCGATCTCGAACCGCTACGCGCCGGAGATCCGGCGGCTGCACGACGAGTTCGCCGGCGCGGTCCGGTTCTGGCTGGTCTACGTCGACGCGCACCGGCCGGCCGGCGCGCTGCGGGAGCACCGCGCCTCGTTCGGGTATCCGTTCGCGGCCCTGCGGGACGCGGACGGCGCCCTGGCGGCGCTGGCCGGGGCGACCGTCACCCCGGAGGCCGCGGTGTTCGACGCGGCGCGGAGGCTGGTCTACCGGGGGCGGATCGACGACCGCTTCGTTGCGTTCGGCGTGGCGCGCCGGGCGCCCCGAACCCGCGACCTGCGCGACAGGCTGCGCCGCATCGCGGCCGGAGAGACCCTGTCGTTCTCGGAGACGCGGGCCGTGGGGTGCTATATTTCCGGCGCGTGACCGGTTCGGGCCGGGTATCCGGCGGCGGCGCGTAGCGATGGGTTCCAGATGGAGTAGCGACGGGTTCCGGAGGAGGAGGGGCAATGCAGCGCAAGCATTTCGTGTCGGCGGTCGTGGCGGCGGCGGTGCTGGCCGCCGGCGCGGCGGCGTTCGCGCAGGACGTGACGAAGTACGTGCGGTACGAGCACGGCGGAGCGGCTTCGTACGGCGTCCTCGAAGGGGAGACGATCCACCAGCTCGGCGGCGACGTGTTCGAGTCGCCCGCGCGGACCGGCGTCACCGTGGCGCTCGGCGACGTCACCCTCCTTCCGCCGAGCGAGCCGAAGAAGGTCGTGGCGGCCGGACTGAACTACCGCAGCCACCTCGGCGGGGCGCAGCCGGCGGAGTACCCCGGCCTGTTCGACAAGCACGCCACGTCGCTGATCGGGCACGAGGCGGAGATCACCTACTACGAGGACGCCACCAACCTGCACTTCGAAGGCGAGATGGTGCTGATCATCGGCAAGGTGACGCGCGGCGTTTCCGTGGAGGAAGCGCCCGGCCACATCTTCGCCGTCGCCCCCGGCAACGACGTCAGCGAGCGGGTCTGGCAGAGCAACGACCTGCAGTGGTTCCGCGCCAAGGGCGCCGACACCTTCGGGCCGGTCGGGCCGGTCATGGCGCGCGGCGTCGACTACGACGACCTGCTGCTCCGGACGCGGGTGAACGGAGAGGTCGTGCAGTCGCAGCGGACCCGCGACCTGCTGTTCGACTCGTCCTACCTGGTCAGCTACGTCAGCCGCTACGTGACGCTCGAGCCGGGCGACATGATCTTCACCGGCACGCCCGGTTCGACGTCGGCGCTGCAGCCGGGCGACGTCGTCGAGGTCGAGCTCGAGCACGTCGGCGTGCTGCGGAACACGGTCGGCCCGAAGGGCGGGCGGCCGACGAACGAGCAGTGAGAGGCGCCGCGTTCTTCGGCGCGGCCGGGCGCCGGCCGGACAAGCCGCGCGTGACGATGCGGCGGCGGGCCCCGGGCCGCGGTCCCGGCGGGGCAGGACGTCCGTCCGCGGCCGGCGGGTGGCGGGCCGCCGCCGCGCGAATCCGGCGCATCCGCACGGGGCTGCCGGCGATGCGCAGGCTGGCCGGCGGCGCGCTGCTGCCGGCCGCCGTCCTGCTGCCGGCCGCCGTCCTGCTGCTGCCGGCCGCCGCGGTCGGCCACCCGATGGACACGCAGAACGCCGCGTTCGTCCAGGGCGTGGACGGCCCGGCGCCCGCGCCGTTCCTGTACCTCGGCGCCAAGCACATGGTGACCGGCACCGACCACCTGCTGTTCCTCGTCGGCGTCATCTTCTTCCTGTACCGCCTGCGCGACGTGGTCCTGTACGTCAGCCTGTTCACGCTGGGACACAGCATCACGCTGCTCGCCGGCGTGCTGGGCGGGCTGGAGGTGAACGCCTACCTCATCGACGCGGTCATCGGCCTGTCGGTCTGCTACAAGGCGTTCGAGAACATGGGCGGCTTCGAGCGGGTGCTCGGCTACCGGCCGAACACGAAGGGGGCGGTGCTGGTCTTCGGGCTCTTCCACGGGCTGGGCCTCGCCACCAAGCTGCAGGAGTTCACCGTCACCGACGCCGGGCTGGTCGCCAACATCCTGAGCTTCAACGCGGGCGTCGAGGTCGGGCAGGTTCTGGCGCTCAGCGCCGTGCTCGTCGCGATGACCCTGTGGCGGACGCGGCCGAGCTTCGTCCGCCACGCCTTCGTGACGAACGCGGCGCTGATGGGCGGCGGGTTCCTGCTGACCGCGCAGCAGTTGTTCGGCTACGTCTTCTATCCCTGAAGGTCGATCCCGCTCCGATTCCCTGATGGGCTGATCCTGTTCCTGATTCCTGATGGCTGATCCTGTTCCTGCGCCCGCCAATCGAGCTTCGGGCCGCTCTCGCTTCCGCGGGGCTGATTCCTGATGGCTGATCCTGTTCCTGCGCCGGCGGCCCCGCCGGTCTCCCTCCGGAAGCTGGGCGTCGCCGCGCTCGCCGCGCTGCTCGTGGCGGCCCTGGTCTTCGTCGGGGCGGTCCTGCCCGCCGAGCGCGGCGTCGACCCGCTCGGCACCGGCGAGCTGTTCGGCCTGCTCGCGCTCGCGCAGGTCGTCGCGATCACGGCGGAAGAGGACGAGTACCGGATCGATTCGTACGAACTCCGTCTGCGCCCGGGCGAATGGGTCGAGTACGCCTACCGGATCCGGGAAGGCGGCGCCATGGTCTATTCCTGGACCGCCACCGGCCCGCTCGAATACAACTTCCACAGCGCGCCGGACGGGGCGCCGCCCGGGTACGCCGAGAGCTTCGACGCGCAGGAGAACGACGTGGCGCACGGCAGCTACGTCGCGCCGTTCACCGGCGTGCACGGCTGGTACTGGGAGAACCCGGGCGCCGAGGAGGTGACGATCGCCCTCCACACGGCCGGTTTCTACCGGGACGCCCACGTCGCGCGCGACCGGGCGGACGGCTACCGCACGCTCAAGGACCCGCGCGGCGACCCGGTGGACTGACGCCCGGAAACGAGCGGCGGCAGCAGGGCGTCGCGCAACGCCGCGACCTTGCCGGACTCGCGCCCGTTGTGCCCGACCCGGTCGAACCACCGGGCCGTGAGCGCCGAAAACGCCTTTCTCACCGAGACGTCGGCCAGGACGACGCGGGTGTTCGCCACCGCGCGCGGGCGGACGGCCGGATAGGCGCCGCCGTCGGCGAGATGCGCCAGACGCTCGAGGTTGCCGCGCGCGGTGGCCGCGCACCAGACGAGCTCGCGATCGTGCGGCGTCCGGGGGCGCAGGACCGCGAATGCGGTGCTGCCGGTCAGTCCGTCGCGGCCGATCAGCGCGAACGATCCGTTTCCCGGCCGAACCGTGCCGACGATGGTGTCCCCCGGGCGCAGCACGCGGCGCGCCCGACTCGGCGCGGTCCGCCAGCGGTGGGTTTCGATCCTTTCGATGCGCCCCCACTTGGTGTGGGCGAGATCGACGTACGCGACCTGTTCGGGCGCGTTGCGGGCGTTCCACGATTCCGGGTTCAGGGACGCGACGTCCTCCAGGGTTCCGGTGCTCCATCCCTCCGGGATCGGACCCGTCCCGGAATCGGCCAGCCGGTCGGGGAAGAGGCCGGCGAGCGGCCCGGGCAGGCCGGTGTCGCGGCCTTCCATCCTGGCGCGGACGGGATCGAAATCGACGAACCAGGACCGGAACAGCGCCCGCGCTATCGCCTCCAGCGTCTCGTTCATGCGGCGGTTCAGTTCGATCCGGTCGTCCAGCGTGCCGAGGACGTGGGCGATGGCTCGCTGTTCGCTGACGGGCGGCAGAGTGACCCGCATGGCGCGCTGGTCTCGGAGGCTGACGTACTCGGCCATGTCCGTCTGTCCGGCGACGCGCTGGTACTGGTCGAAGAACTCCCGGCCGGACATCCAGTAGAACAGAAAGCGGGGATCGATCAATTCGTGATTCAGAGCCCTCCAGAAGCACAGTTGGGGAGAATAGATGAACCGGGGCGTGTATTCGCGAACGAATGCGAAGCGTCCCACGGTTCCCTTGGACGTGAAGACGACGTCGCCGGGCATGCTTGCCTTGTTCTTGACGCGATCCAGATTTTCTGTCGGAAAACGGTCGGCGTCGTCGAATTGGAATCCGTTCCTGACGTTTCCCGCGCGAGCGAACGGCAACCCGGAGTCGGCCAGTTCAGAGTTCCTGGCGCGGTACCCGTCGCCGATTTCGAGAGAGCCCGATTCCAGCAGTTCGCGTACCGTGTATTCCCTCCAGCCCCGGCGCCATCCTCGATTCGCCATCGCCCCCTGATTGTGCATCGGTTCGCGGGGCGTCGCCATGTCCACCGCGAACGCGCGCCGGCACGCGGCGCTTTCCGGCCTTGCAGATCGTCGCTACGCCCTTCTCGCGGCGGGAGCGGCGCCCGCGGGCCGTCGCGCGGCGCCCGGACGCGGCGTTGGACTCGTTCCGGCGCATGCGGTACGGTACGGGCTGTCGGGCGCGGGGGCGCGGCGCCTGCCGCGCGGAAGGTGCGATGGGGAAGACGATGCGGACGAGAGTGACGGTTTCCTGTGCGTCGGCCGTGGTGGCGGCATTGGCGCTGGCGGCGGAGGTTCCGTCCGCCGCGGCCCAGGCGCGCGCGGCGCCCGATCCCGGCTATCGCGCGCCGCGCACCGCCGACGGCCAGCCGGACATCTCCGGCATCTGGCGGAACGACACGCTGACGCCGCTGGAGCGGCCGGCGCGGTTGGGAGACCGGGCCTTCCACACGGAGGCGGAGGCGGCCGAGATCGAGCGCCGCGGCCGGGAGCTGCGCGCGCGCGACGACGCGCCGGGCCGCACGCGGACCGCCGCGGCCGGGAACCTCGGCCGCGGCTACAACTGGTTCTGGAGCGACCCGCGCGAGACCATCGTCCACACGCGCCGCACGTCGATGATCGCGGACCCGCCGACCGGCCGGGTGCCGACGCGCCCGGAGGCGGAGGCGCGCGCCGCGTGGCTGGTCGCCCGCCGCACCGACTCCCACGAGAACATGAGCCCGTACAGCCGCTGCATCACGCGCGGCATGCCCGGCTCGATGATCCCCAACACCTACAACACCGGCAACCACGTCTTCCAGATCCCCGGCTACGTCGTCATTCTCCACGAGATGGTCCGCGAGCCGCGGATCATCCCGCTCGACGGCCGCCCGCCGATCCACGACGCCGTCGATCAGTGGATGGGGGACGCGCGCGGCCGGTGGGAGGGGGAGACGCTGGTCGTCGAGACGGCCAACTTCACCGCGAAGGGGTGGATCACGCCGAACCAGAACGCCGGCCGGATGCACGGCGTCCCGGTCAGCCCGGCCCTGCGGCTGGTGGAGCGCTTCACGCGGGTCGCCGAGGACGTCCTCGACTGGGAGGTGCGCGTCGAGGATCCGGACGTCTACACGCGGCCGTGGACGCTGGAGCTGCCGCTCCGGCGCGACATGGGCTACGACCTCTACGAGTACGCCTGCCACGAGGGGAACCGCGCGGTGACCGGCATTCTCGGCGGCGCGCGGCACGTCGAGCGGCGGGCGCCCTGATCGGCGGGTCCGGCGGCGTTGCCGGCGTCAGGGCGTTCCCGCAACGCCGAGACGGGCGAACAGTTCGGCCGCCGTCCCGCACTCGATGATCCAGTCGCCCACCTCCGCCAGCCGCTCCGGATCGGTGACCTCGGCCAGCACGGCCTCCAGACGTCGGGCGGCGTCGGCGTCGAACTTCCGCGCCGCCTGTCGGCACAGCAGCGCGCGGCCCTCCGCGCGACCCTCCGCGCGGCCCTGTTCGCGGCCCTGCTCGAGTCCCTGCTCGCGGCCTTCCGCCACCCACCCGGCCGTCCACTCCCGCACGTTTTCGGACAGCATCGTCTCCACCTCCTCCAGTTGCGGCAGCGACTCCGGCGGCACGTCGCGCAGTCGCCGCGGCATGACCTGCACCACCCACGCCCGGAACGCCTGCCCCAGTTCGTCGTCCTTCTGCTTCCGCAGCAGCCCCCGCAACGTCTTCAGCAGCGCCGGCACCCGCTTCGGGTCCCGGTTCTTCTCCAGCGCGATCAGCGCCGACACCAGATTGCCGCGCGGCAGGGCGGCGTTCTTCCACCGGCCGCCGTCCAGCAGGAAGTAGCGCTGCGACGGCTGGTACCGCGCCAGCACCGGTCCCCCGGATGCGATCAGTTCGGAGACGTCGGAGGCGGCCGTCCACGGCCGGCGGCCGTTGTAGACGACGATCGGCAGAACCGGCGGCAGCGCGCCGTGCTCGCGCAACGCGCCGTCGGCGATCAGCTTCTGGTACAGCAGCGCCGTATACGCCAGCATCCGCACCGCCATCGCCCGGTCCACCGCCGCCTGGAACTCCAGCAGCAGCACCAGGTACAGCCACCGGTCGTCGCGGAAGCGGATGCGCCACACGAGGTCGCCGTGGCGCTGCCGCAGGTCGGCGCTGACGTAGTCGGGCGAGAGCGGGGCCAGCGAAGCGAAGTCGAGCGCGTCGCTCCAGTCGCGGGCGGCGAAGCCGCGCAGCAGGTCGCGGACCATGCGCGGCCGGGAGAACAGCAGCTTGTACGCGGGATCGTCCATGGCCGCCAGCCGCCATCATACCGCGCGTGGTTGACGTGGACGTCGCCCGGGTCAGGCGCACGAGCCGGATGGCGTGGGCCGGTCGCGGCGGTCCCGGCGGCGAAGGGAAATCCGTCCGCCACACCGGTTCTGGTTCTGGAAGTCCGGCGCTTCGCGTTCGTTCGCGTCGGCGCGGGCGCAGGAGACGCCAGGCATCGGTCCGGGCGGCGAGCACCGTGGTGGGGCGCCCTGATCGGCGGGTCTGGCGGCGTTGCCGGCGTCAGCGCTTGATCCTGCGCGCTTCCGCATGGCGTCCAGCGTGCGGCCGAGGGTCCGGCGGCGCTGCCGGCGTCAGGGCTTGATCCGGGGCAGCGCGCCGCCCAGCCGCCCCGGATGGAACCGCACGCCGCGGTTCTCCAGCGCGGCGTCGAGCGCGGCGGCGTCGCCGGTGAACGGTTGCCCGCCGGGTGTGAGCACGGCTTCGCCGGCGCGCGGGGCGGGCAGGCGGTCGACGACGGCGTCGGCGGCGTCGAGCGCGGCGCGCCACTGCCGCGAGAGATCCGCCGCCCGCGGCGGCGCGCCGGCGAACGCGAGCGCCGCCACTTCCTCCTCCGAATAGCGGGACGAGCGTCGCGCCTGGGCGAGGATGCCGGCCGGCGTGAACCCGGGATCCTTCCCGCACGCGGCCCAGGCGAGGTAGCCGATCGGCTGCAGGCGGGCGTCGCACGCCAGCACGTCGACCCAGTCGCGCACTTCGAGCCGTCCGACGAGCGCGAGCACCTTGTTCGTGGCGAGGTCGAACGGGTGGAGCGCGAGACCGAGGTCGTCGTCCTCGACCAGCGGGAAGAAGCGGAACGCGCTGTCCTGCGCCCATTCCAGCACCAGCCGGTCGGCCGCCCGCGCGATCTCCGCGTCGACGTAGCCGGGGCGTTCCCGCAGCGCGGAGACGGCGAAGCCGGCCGCTTCGAGCGCGGCGCGATCGCGGTCCCAGGCGCGCGCCACCGCGTCGGCGGTGTCGGGGAAGAAATCGACGTCGCTGGAGAGGCGCGGCGCCCGGAGCGGCGCGTTCAGCGCGGCGCCTCCGGCGCCGTGGCTGTCGCCGGCGCGGCGGCGTCCGTCCGCCAGCAGTCGGCAGACGTCCCGCTGGAACGGTGTGAGAGCCATGTCCGTACCTCGGCGACGCGCCGGAAGGCGCGCAGATCGCCGTGTCGCGCGATCAGCCGCAGCACCCGTTCCCGCGCGGCGTCGGTCGCCGGATAGTAGTCGCGGCGGAGGAACCAGAGACACTGCGTCCGGTAGCGGTCGATCAGACGGCGGACCGGATCGTCCGCGTCGTACGTCCGAACGCGCCGTGGTACGCAACGTTCCATGCCAGCCCGGCCTTGCCAGTCGCCGCGGTGCGCGGCCCGCCGCCGGAAAAGTCCCCGCCTGCGCCTTTGCGGACCGGCCGGTTGTCGGTGCGGCGCGCTCGTGTCATGGTAGCAAGGATGGCCGGCCGTGACGTCCTGGGGCGGACGTGGTTCGATCAGGCGTGCGCGGATCTGGCCGCCGCCGAGGACAGCGCCGCCACCGGCCACCACGAATGGGCCTGCTTCCAGGCGCAGCAGGCGGGGGAGAAGGCGCTGAAGGCGGTTCTCCGCGCCCGCGGGCGGACGAGCATCCTCACCAACAGCGTGCGCCGTCTCGTCCACGCCTGCGCCGCGGACGACGACGCGTTCAGGGACCTGGACGACGATGCGCGCTGGCTCGATCAGCATTACATTCCGACGCGCTACCCGAACGGACTCGACGCCGAGACGCCGTCGGCCTACTACGAAGCGAAGGATTCGGAACGGTGCCTGCGGGCTGCTCGCTCGATCCTCGATCGCGCCGGGACGTTCTTCGCGAACTGAGGTTCGCGGCCGGTCGCTACGCCAGCTCCGCCAGCGTCGCGGTCAGCAGGCGGTAGAACCGTCCCACCGAGCCGACGTGGACCCGCTCGTCGGGGGAGTGGGGAGCCTGGATCACCGGGCCGAAGGAGATCATGTCCATGCCGGGGATCTTCTTGCCGATGATGCCGCATTCAAGCCCGGCGTGGATTGCCTTGACCTCCGGTTTCGATCCCAGTTCGCGCTCGTGGACCTTCCGGACGACGTCGAGGAGCGGCGACCGCAGGTTCGGCTTCCAGCCCGGATAGGCGGGGCGCAGGTCCACCTCGGCGCCGGCCAGCTCGCCCGTCGCGCGGATGCGGCGGCGCAGGGCGTCGAGCGCCGCGTCCACCGACGACCGCGTGCAGGTGGTGACGACGAGCGAGCCGTTCGCGCCCTGGACCGTGGCGACGTTGTTGCTCGTCTCCACCAGGTCCGGGATGTCGCGGCTCATCGCCTCGACGCCGTGCGGAAGGCTGGCGATCAGCCGCAGCACGGTCGCCGTGGTCCCGGCGTTCCAGGCTTGGTCCGCGGCGGCCGCCGCGCCGACGGCCAGCGCCATGCCGGGGTCGGCGGGCCGGTACTCGTCCCGGATCGCTTCGAACTCGGCGCGCACGGCCGCCGTCACGCGCCCGACGTCGGCCGCCCCGGCGACGAGGGTCGCGAACGCCTCGCGCGGAATGGCGTTGTGGGCGCTGCCCCCGTCGAACCGCGCGAGACGGAAAGGCGCCGCGGCGTGCGCCGCCCACAGGGCGCGCGCCAGCAGGCAGACCGCGTTGCCGCGTTGCAGGTGGATGTCGCAGCCGGAGTGGCCGCCCTGGAGTCCGGTGAGCGCCACCGTCACCGCGCGGTCCCCGCCGCCGGCCGCGGCCGGCGTCACGCCGAGCGAAAGCCGCACGTCGCCGCCGCCCGCGCAGCCGACGTACAGGATGCCTTCTTCCTCGGAGTCGAGGTTGATCAGCCGGCGTCCGGACAGGAGGCGGGCGTCGAGCCGCGCCGCCCCGGTAAGTCCCGTCTCCTCGTCGATCGTGAACAGCAGCTCCAGCGGCCCGTGGATCAGATCGGCCGCTTCCAGCACCGCGAGCATCGCCGCGACGCCGATCCCGTTGTCCGCGCCGAGCGTGGTGCCGGTGGCGTACAGATGGTCCCCTTCCCGCCGCGGGACGATGGCGTCGGCGGCGAAGTCGAACGCGACGTCGGCGTTCTTCTCCTGCACCATGTCCAGGTGCGACTGCAGGATGGTGACCGGGGCGGCCTCGCGCCCGGCGGCGGCCGGCTTGCGCACCACGACGTTGCCGGCGCCGTCCACCGCGTGGCCGCAGCCGGCGCGCTCCGCGGCGGCGATGACGTGCCGGCGCATCCGCTCCTCGTCCTTCGAGGCGCGCGGAATGGCCAGGATGGCGTCGAAGTGGCTCCAGACCGGCCTCGGTTCGAGTGCTGAAACGAACGTCATGCGCCGATGGTATCATCCGGCGTCGTGGAAACGCCGCTGACGCCGCTGGAGTTCCAGCGCCGCGCCCGCCGCCTCTACGGGGATCGCGAGGCGGTGATCGACGGGGCGCTCCGGCTCACCTACGCGGAGTTCTTCGCCCGTTGCGACCGCTGGTCCGCCGCCCTGCGGCGGCTTGGCGTCGGCAAGGGCGATCGGGTCGCCTACGTCGCGCCGAACACCCACGCGCAGCTCGAATCGTTCTACGCGGTGCCGCGGATCGGCGCGGTGCTCGTTCCCGTCAACTACCGGCTGGCGCCGGACGAGATCGCCTGGATCGTCGCCCACAGCGGCGCGAAGGTGGTCTGCGCGCACGCGGACCACCTGGAGGCGGTCGACGGCGTGCGCGGCGGCTGCCCGGACGTCGAGCACTTCGTGGCGCTCGAGGGCGGGCGCGCCGGATGGCTCGACTACGAGGCGCTGCTCGGCGCCGAGGAACCGGTCTGCGAGGCGGCCGCGGTGGACGAGGGCGACCTGCTGACCATCAACTACACCAGCGGCACGACGGCGCGCCCGAAGGGCGTGATGATCACCCACCGCAACGCCTGGACGAACGTGGTCGGCACGCTGGTCCACTGGCCCATGGACCGCGGGACGCGCTACCTCTGGACGGTGCCGATGTTCCACGCCAACGGCTGGACGTTCACCTGGATCGTGACCGCGGTCGGCGGCGCGCACGTCTGCCTGCGCGCGGTCGATCCGGCGCGGGCGTTCCGGCTCCTGCGCGACGAGTCGATCACGCACATGTGCGCCGCCCCGACGGTGCTGATCATGCTGGCGAACGCCCCCGCCGGCGCGCGGGGCGAGGTCCGGCGCGGCGTCCGGGTGATGACCGCCGGCGCGCCCCCCGCCGCCGCCACCATCGAGCGGCTCGAAGGGGAGTTCGGGTGGGAGCTGCTGCACGTCTACGGGCTGACCGAGACCGCGCCGTTCATGACCGTCTGCGAGCCCCGGCCGGAGCACCGCGACCTGCCGCCGGACGAGCGGGCCACCGTCAAGGCGCGGCAGGGGGTCGAGCTCGTCACCTCCGGCGAGGTGCGGGTCGTCGGCGAGGACGGCGCCGAGGTCCCGCGCGACGCGCGGACCCTGGGCGAGATCGTGGTGCGCGGCAACGTCGTCACCGCCGGCTACTACAACGATCCGGAGGCGACGGCCGAAGCGCTGCGGGGCGGCTGGTTCCACAGCGGCGACGCCGCGGTCGTCCACCCGGACGGCTACGTCGAGATCCGCGACCGCTTCAAGGACGTGATCATCAGCGGCGGCGAGAACATCTCTTCGGTCGAGGTCGAGGGCGTCATGATGCGGCATCCGGCCGTCTGCGAGATCGCCGTCGTCGGCGTCCCCGACGAGCGCTGGGGCGAGACCCCGCACGCCTTCGTGGTGCTGAACGCGGGAGCGTCGGCCAGCGCCGCGGAACTGACCGCCTACGCGCGCGACAACATGGCGCACTTCAAGACGCCGCGCCGGTTCACCTTCGTCGAGCAGTTGCCGAAGACCACGACCGGGAAGATTCAGAAGTACGTGCTCCGGCAGGGCCGGTCGGCGATCGGCAGGCAGTAGCTCGCGGGTTTCCGCGGCCGGGCATCGCGGCGGGTCGATGGAAGCAGGCGAAACTTGGGTGAATCGCAACGCGGCGATCGGCAGGCAGTAGTTCGCAGGTTTCCGCCGCGGGGCAATCGCGGTGGGTGATCGAAGCAGCAGGCGAAACTTGGGTGAATCGCAACGTCATTCCCTCTCCGCCCGGAACGACCGCCTTCATCGGAGCAGGCGAAACTTGGGTGAATCGCAGCGCGCAGGTTGCTCGCCTGACGGCGGGGATCGAAGAGACGCGGACGTGATCCTGCAACACGTTCCGGACCCGGCGCCGGCGGAAGGATCCAGTCTGATCCTCCGTGTCCGGCCGGTTCTGCAGCTCACCGACGATCAGTTCTTCGATCTCTGCCGGCTCAACCGGGAGTTGCGCATCGAACGGACCGCGCAGGGAGGGCTGTCGATCATGTCGCCGGCGGGCGGGGATTCCAGCGCACGGAACGCGGAGATCACGGCCCAGCTGGTAGTCTGGGCGAAGCGCGACGGGACGGGCAGGGCGTTCGATTCCTCCGGCGGATTCGTGCTGCCCAACGGCGCGGTCCGAGCGCCGGACGCCGCCTGGGTCGGCCACGCCCGCCTGGCTTCCCTCACCGCCGGGCAACGGACGAAGTTCCTCCCGCTGTGCCCCGACTTCGTCGTCGAGCTCCGTTCTCAGACCGACAGCCTGCCGTCGCTCCGGGACAAGATGCGCGAGTACGTGGAGAACGGCGCGCGCCTCGGGTGGCTCGTCGATCCGCTGGACGATCAGGTGTTCGTGTACCGTCCCGATGCGCCGGTCGAGCGCCTGGAGGCGCCGGACCGGGTGTCCGCCGACCCGGTGCTGCCCGGGTTCCGCCTGGAGCTGGACGAGCTCCGGAGAATCGTCCGTCTGGACACCGGGTGACACAGGCGGCCTGGCTGGACCGCGGGCGGGACCGGAGGGCCGCCCGCCGCGCCGGCCCGGTCTCGTTGCGGCGGACGCCGGCCGATCTCCGCGCCGCAGGCGAAGTGCCGCCCGCCGCGCCGGTCCCCGGCCTGCCTTGCCGTTCCGCGGGATCGCGGCGCCCGGATCAGGCCGGCGCCGGCGCCAGCACCGCGAGCACCAGCAGCCGCTTCGCGCCGGTGTTGCGGATCCCGTGCGGCGCGCCCTCGGGGGCGACGAGCAGGGCGCCGGCCCGCATCGGCGCCTCCCGCCCGTCGAGCAGGAACAGCCCCTCGCCTTCGAGCACGTGGTAGACCTTGTCCATCCCGGCGTGGGAGTGCAGCCTGTGCTCCTGGCCGGGCTCGAAGGCGTTGAGGCCGACCAGCACGCGGTCGGACCGGAAGAGGGTGGTCTTGCCCATCCTGTCGGGCGCGTAGACGGCGTGGTCGCGCGGGTCGATGGGGGTGGGGTGCCGCATGTCGATCGCCTCCGATCTCCTTGTCGTCGGGTTCGGTGCTCTCGTTGCCGCTGCTGAACGTGGGGCGCCGCATGGTCGGCCCGCCCCGATCTGCCGGGGGAATCGAAGGAGATTCTACGCGCAGGGCCGGCGAACGCCGGCGCCGCCTGCGCGACGAGCCGCGGCGCTTCGACGACCGCGCCGATTCTGCGAGCAGGGCCGGCGAACGCCGGCGCCGCCGGCGCGACGAGCTGCGACGCTCGACGACCGCGCCGATTCTGCGCGCCGGTCCGGCGAACGCCGGCGCCGCCGGCGCGACGAGCCGCGGCGCTTCGACGACCGCGCCGATTCTGCGAGCAGGGCCGGCGAAGAACGCCGGCGCCGCCGGCGCGACGAGCTGCGACGCTCGACGACCGCGCCGATTCTGCGCGCCGATCCGGCGAACGCCGGCGCCGCGGAGGGCGCGTGTCACGAGGGCGCGTGTCATGATGTAGCGGGCCTCGGAGGAGCCACGCCCTGCGCCACACCAAGATCGTCGCCACCCTCGGACCCGCTTCCGCATCCGACGCCGCGCTGGACGCCCTGCTGGCGGCCGGGGTCGACGTGTTCCGGATCAACGCCGCGCACGGTGCGCGCGAAGACCGGCGCCGCATGGTGGAGCGGCTGCGGAGCCGCGCGGCGCGGGCCGGCCGCGTCGTGGCGGTGCTGCAGGATCTGGCCGGTCCGAAGATCCGCATCGGGCCGCTGGCCGACCCGAACGGCGTGCGGATCGAGCCGGGCGCCCGGCTGCGGATCGTGGTGGGCGAGTTTCCCGGCGACGCGGAGCGGGTGTCGACCACCTGCGCGCCGCTCGCGGCCACCCTGCGCGGCGGCGAGCCGCTGCTTCTCGACGACGGACGGATCGCCCTGCGTGTCGTCGAGAGCGACGGCGCCGAGATCGTCGCGGAGGTGGAGCACGGCGGCCTGCTCGCGCCCCGCAAGGGAATCAACGCGCCCGGCGTCGAGTTGCCGCTTTCGGCCGTGACCGACGCCGACGCGGAGGAGATCGAGGCGGGCGTGGCGGCGGGCGTCGACTTCATCGGGGTGAGCTTCGTCCAGAACGGCGACGATCTGCGGCAGGCGCGCGCCGTGGCGCGCGCGCACGGGGGCGCCGGCGTCGGGCTGGTGGCGAAGGTCGAGCGGCCGCAGGCCATCGAGCGGTTCGACGAGGTCCTCGCCGCCTCCGACGCGATCATGGTGGCGCGCGGCGACCTCGGCCTCGAGATTCCCCTCGAGCGCGTGCCGCGCGTCCAGAAGGATCTGACCCGGCGCGCGCGCGACGCCGGCGTGCCGGTCGTCGTGGCCACCCAGGTGCTCGACACCATGCGGTACGCGCCGCGCCCCACGCGGGCGGAAGTGAGCGACGCGGCCAACGCCGTGGACGACGGGGTGGACGCCATCATGCTGGCGGGGGAAACCGCGGCCGGCGCGCACCCGGTGCTGGCCGCGCAGACGCTCGACGCCATCCTGCGGGACGCCGAATCGGCGCGGCCGGAGCGGGTGGTTCCCGGCGACATGGGAGACCGCCACGATCGCGCCCTCTGCGACGCGGCGGTGACCCTGGCCGCCGCGGCCGGCGCCACGGCCATCGTGGCGGTCACCGGGAGCGGGGCGACGGCGCGGCAGCTCGCCGCGCTGCGGCCGACGATTCCGGTCTACGCGGTCACGGCAAGCGACGCCGTCGCCCGGCAACTGGCGCTCTACCGGAGCGTGGCGCCGCTGGTGGCGCCGGCCGGCCGGCTCGTGGTGGGACAGCTCAAGCCGGAGCTGGCGCGGCGGGGCATCGTCCGCGCCGGCGACGCGGTGGTGATAGCCCGCGTGCATTCGGACCTGGAAGTGGAGGACGCGAACTTCGTCGAGCTGCAGCGGTTCTGACCGGTGTCCGGGGACCGTTCCGATCCCGGTCGTGATGGAGCGGTAGAAGCCTCCGCCGTGCGTGAACGACTCGTACGCCTCCCGCCCCCGGTGCGCCAGCACCGTGTTGGCGAAGTTGTCGTACTCGTCGATCAGCCCGTACAGCAGGATGCCGTGGTCCCCGGGCGCCGCGTCCGCCCGGCACGGGAGGAAGGAACCCGCGCCAGGCGAAGCCGGAGCGAACTCAGGACGACGGCGGCAGCGGCACGGTCATGTAATATAGCTGGCCATTCGACGCGCTGGCGTTGCCGGCGCACGCGGAAGTGAGCCTTGTGACGGTCGAACTTCTCCGGAATCTCATGGTCCACAGGCGGCCCGGGTCGTCGCTGTACCCTGCCGGCACCCGGGGTATCGGATTTCCGCTGCCGTCAAGACGGCGGGCGGAAGTGTCGCTGGGAAGCCGTTCGGCTCCGCCTGTGCCGGTCGGCGCGCCGGATGGCGATAATTCAGCAGTCCAAACCGGGTTGCCGCCCGGCCCGGTCACCGAGCAACCAACGTTGTAGCTACCCCCGAAGGCCCAGCTTCCCTCGGAATAGAACTGGACGATCGTCCAGTCGGACTCTCCCTCGGAGTAGTACCATCTTGCCCACCGGAGCGGCCAGCCGCTGCTGTTGTCGGGGCCGGCCCCCGTGAAGGGATAGCCGGGGAACCCCATGTTCCCGCGGTTGACGGAGAGGCTGTCGGCGAGCAGGATCCAGGTAGGAATGACGGTGATCGTGAACTCCGCCGTGACGGGATCGTTGACTCCGTCGTTCGCCGCGATGGTCACGCGGTAGTCCCGGACGGCGGCGGAAGAGGATACCGTCCCGGAGACCATCCCGCCGGACCACGTCAGACCGTCGGGAAGCCCCTCCACGGTCACCGTCCCGCTGGTCACCATGATGGGGAACGCCGTGATCGCCATCCCCCGCCCGTAACTCCTGTCTCCCGGATTCGTGATCGTCGGCGCCGCCGCCCCCGCCGGCCCCCGCACCGGCGGATCGAACCGGCTGTCTTCCCAGCCGTCGCCGCCGCCGTTCGTATTGGCGCTCGCGACGGCGCGGCCCTCGTCGTCCGTGCGGCACGACAGCGGCGCGTTGCGCCAGCCGTCGTGGCGGTCGTCGGACAGTTCGGCCGCCTCGACGACGAGCCAGCCGGCGCAGTCCGCAAGCGGGAACGTCCTCGACGGCGACCCCAGGAACGCGAAGCTGTCCCGGAAGACCGGCTCGCCGCACGTCTGGCCGACGTGGTGCGGCTCCACCGGGCACTGCCAGACGGTGACGGCGCGGTTCCGGTACTCGCGGGCCGCGTCCGGCATCCCGGGCATGTCGACCGGGGCGAACGTGAGCGTCACCTCGCCGTCCAGGTACTCGACCTGCACGTCGTACGCGTTGAAGTCGGCGGCTATCGGCCCGAGATGCGAGAGCCCCGGGGTGTCGCCTGCCGTCAGGCTGATCGGCGCGGCCGACGGGCCGCCGTGCAGGGCGGAGTCACCGGCGAGACGATGGAACGGGTCTACCCCCGGTCTACCCCACGGTCTACCCCCCCCCCCCCCCCCGGACGGCGCGGTCGCCAGCGGCGACGGCTGAAGCGGCGAGGACGAGGAGTCGTCGTCGGAGCAGGCGACCAGAACCGCACCGGCGGCCAGCAGGACCGTGACCACGAAGAAGCAGTTTCGCATCGCAAATTCCCGGCTTCCGAACGACTCGCTCCGACGACCGCGAAGGAAGCTGATCGCAGCCGGGCGAATTATACCTGCCCGCTGCCGCGGTCAGTCTCTTCCAACGACGGACGAGCCTGAACGGGGGCCGGACACGCACCCGCCTGCAGACCCTGGATTCAGCTTCGGGTCCTGGCCGGGAGCGAGGGGATCGGCCTGCAACCGCAACGCCGCGCCGACGCCTGCGCGTTCGTGGCCAAGACCCTGCAACTACGCCCTGCCACCCGGCTGCAGGCGCGGCGCGCCCGTGCCGATAGGCAGGACGTGCGGCCGGCGCGACCCGTCGTTCTCCCGCGCCGCCATGCATGCGCACCGTGGCGGCGCGGCTCCGTCCGCCCGCGCCGCCGGTCTCGACCCGACCGTGGAAGGTCGGTCGGCGACGCGGTTCCGGGCGGCCGGAGAGTGATAGGATCACCGGCTTTGGCTGATGGCGAAATCCAGAGGGTTGCGCGTCGACAACGCCGTCCGGATCACCGGCGCGCCGACCCGCGTGCTCGCCGCTTTCGTCGACCCGCGGGCGCTGGCCTCGTGGTGGGGCGTCGTCCGGGCGGTCACCGCGCCGCGGCCGCTCGGCGTCTACGCCCTGGAGTGGGCGCACGCGGACGGCTTCGCCGGCGGCGTGTTCCACGGCACGGTCATGGAGTTTCGCCCCGGCCGCGAGCTGTTCGTGGCCAACGCCTGGTGGCTGCCGGCCGGCGGCGAGCCGCTCGGCCCGATGGGGCTGGAGGTCACCTGCGCCGTCGACGGACCGGCTACCCGGGTCCGGGTCCGCCAGAACGGCGCGGACGGCGGCGCGCGCTGGAAGCGCTACCAGGACGACGTGACCTTCGGGTGGAAGGCTTCGCTCGACGCCCTGAAGCAGTACATCGAGGACGGCGTTGCGCCGCCGCCCTCTCCGGAAGCGGGACGGACGCAGGCGGCGAACGGCGCGGGCCGGCCGGCGCCGCGGGTTCAACCCGGCGCGCCCTGTGACGTCGCCGTGACGCAGGCGGCGAACGGCGCGGGCGGGCTGGCGCCGCGGGTTCAACCTGGCGCGCCCTGTGACGTCACCGTGACGCAGGCGGCGAACGGCGCGGGCGGGCCGGCGCCGGAGCCCTCCCCGCGGGCCGGCACGCGCCGCGGGTGACCCCCCGGGCCGGCGGCGCTCTCCGAACGGCACGCGATCGACGCGCCCCGGCGCCGCCCCGACCGATCCATGGCCCCCGACCGCATCGCGATCGTCGGCGGCGGCGTCGTCGGCTCCAGCATCGCCTGGCACCTGCGGACCGGCGGCTTCGCCGGCGAGGTCACCGTCGTCGAGCGCGACCCGACCTACCGGCGCGCCTCGTCGTTTCTCGCGCTGGGCGGCGTGCGGCAGCAGTTCGGCTCCGCCGCGAACATCCGGCTCGCGCAGCACGGCGTCCGGTTCTACGAGCGGTTCGACACCGTGATGCGGACCCCGGACCACCGCCCGCGGGCGTGGTTCCGGCAGCGCGGCTACCTGTTCCTGGCGAACGACGGCAACGCCGCGCGACTCGAGCGCCGCTACGCGCGGCAGCGCGCGCTCGGGGCGCGGGTGGAACGCCTCGACGTCGACGCCGTTCGCGCCCGCGTGCCCGATCTCGCCCTCGACGACGTCCGCTTCGGCGTCTTCGGACCCGACGACGGCTACGCGAACCCGCGCGAGGTGCTGGCCGGCTTCCGGCACGCGGCCGCCGCGGCCGGGGCGCGCTACGTCACCGGGGAGGTCACGCGCCTGCGGGTGGCGGGCGGCCGCGTGCGGGGCGTGACGCTCGCCGGCGGCGCATCGCTCGACGCCCGCGCGGTGGTCAACGCCGCCGGCCCGTTCGCCGCGCGGCTCGCCGCGCTCGCGGACCTCGAACTGCCGGTGACGCCGGTCCGCCAGCACCTCTTCCGCTGCGCCCTGCCCCGCCGCTGGCCCTACCGGTTCCCGGTGGTGGTCGATCCGGGGGGCGTCCACTGGCGCCACGACGACCCGGTGGCGCCCGGCGATCCGGATCGGATCGTCGTCGCCCGCACGAGGCTCGACGAGCCGCCGGGCGAGAACTTCGACTGCGACGAGGAGCGCTGGACGAACGACTTCCGGCCGCCGCTGGTCGCCCGCGTGCCGGCCTTCGCGGCCGCCGCACTGGTCGAGGGCTGGGCCGGCCTGTACGAGATGACCCCCGACCACAACCCCCTGTTGGGCGAGCACCCGGAACTGGCCGGCTTCCACCTCGCCAACGGCTTCAGCGGGCACGGGCTGATGATGGCCCCGGCGACCGGCGCGGCGCTGGCCGAGCTGCTGACGACCGGGGCGTCGACGCGCCTGGACGTCAGCGCGTTCGACCCCGGACGCTTCGCGCGCGGCGAGGAGTTCCGGGACGACGCGATGATCTGATCGCGGCGCCGGCGCGTCAGCGGCGGCCTTCGGCCCTGGCCCGCAGCTCCTCGTAGCTGCCGCCGGGAGTCGCCGCGGTTTCGACCGGCAGCCCGGCCTCCGCCCAGCCCTCGTGCACCTGGCCGGTGGCGCGGTCGCGGGCCCCGCCGAAGCCGCCGACGACGTTGCTGACGTTGGCGTAGCCGGCCGCCGCCAGCATCTCCGCCGCGCGGGCCGAACGCCCCCCCATCTGGCAGCCGATCAACAGCCCGGCGTCCGCCGCCTGCGTCGCCTGGAAGACGGCCAGGAAGTCGGGGTTCGGCCGCATCTGCCCGGTGGCCGGGTCGTGGTGCAGCAACGGCACGTTGAGGGCGCCCGCCGGATGCCCGCGGTCGTACTCGGGCGTCGAGCGGACGTCGACGTAGGTGTGGCCTTCGTCGGTCTGCAGGGTACGGGCGTCCCGGACGCCGACGTGTCTGATGCTCATGACCCGCGCATGGTAGCATCCCGAACGGCGCGGAACCCCGGTCCCGCTCCCGCACCGGGAGGCTCGCGGTCCCCGGCCGCCGGTTGCGCGCCGCGCGCGGGGTACGGTGGCCCGTTGATCGCACGGTTGTTCCACGAATGGGAGCGCCGCCTCGTCGCGGCGACGACCGACCGGGTCGTCCGCCCGTTCGAATGGGGCCTGGACTGGATCCCCGCCGCCGAGCGCGGCGGCGCGCAACGGACCGCCCCGGGCGCCGCGGATTCGCCGGGCGACGTCCTGCGCGCCTGGGCGGCCGACGCCACCGCCCGCAGCGATCGCTTCTACGCCGCGCCGCGGGGCCGCGACTTCCGGTTCGACGGCCGCCACCTGCGCTTCCCGAGCGCCTTCCGGACCCCGCACCCCGAGAACGACACGGTCCGCGCGCGGTACTTCCCCGCGTCCTTCCGCGCCGGCGCGCGCCGGCGCGCCGTCGTCGTGCTCCCCCACTGGAACGCGGACCCGGGCAGCCACGTCGCGCTGGCCCGCGTGCTGGCGCGGTTCGGGGTCAGCGCGGTCCGGCTGAGCCTGCCGTACCACGACGCCCGCATGCCGCCCGAGCTGCACCGGGCCGACTACGTCGTCAGCGCCAACGTCGCCCGCACGGCGCAGGTCTGCCGCCAGGCGGTGCTCGACACGCGCCGCGCCGTCGACTGGCTCGAAGCGCGGGGGTACGAGCGGATCGGCGTGCTCGGCACCAGCCTCGGCTCGTGTCTGGCGATGCTCGCGGCCGCGCACGATCCCCGCATCTCGGCGGCGGCGCTCAACCACGTCTCGCCGTACTTCGCCGACGTCGTGTGGGAGGGCCTGTCGACCGCGCACGTCCGCGCCGGACTCGAAGGGTCCATCGATCCGGATCTGCTGCGGGAGCTGTGGCTGCCGATCAGCCCCGCCCCCTACCTGGACCGCATGCGCGGCACCCGCACCCTGCTGGTCTACGCGCGCTACGACCTCTCGTTCCCGGTGCGGCTCTCGCGGCAGCTCGTGGCCGACTTCCGGGCGCGCGGGATCGAGCCGCGGGTCTTCGTGCTGCCCTGCGGGCACTACAGCACCGGCGTGGCGCCGTTCAACTGGCTGGACGGCTTCGTGCTCGTCCGCTTCCTGCGGCGCGCCCTGTAGCCGCCGCGGAGCGCGGACCGTGTCCGAATGCGGAGACGGCGCAACGGCGCCGCAACGGGCGAAACGCGGACCGTGTCCGGACGCGAAGAACGGCGCAACGGCGCCGCCGCGCGCGCCCGCTCCGTCCGCGGCGGATCACGTCCGGACGTGGAGATAGCGCAGCAGGCTCCAGACCGCCTCGTAGAACAGTTCGGTGAGCTCGCGCACGAGGGGCGTCACGTTCCCCTCCGTCACGGCGTCCGCCACCGTCACCGGCTCGGTGAACAGCAGCCAGATCGTCGCCGCGGCCAGAACGGCGGACAGCAGGCCGGTGATTCCGACCAGGCTCATGCTGAAACGGGCCAGGGACATGGTTGCAGCACCCGTGGAGTAAGACGGCCGGGGAGCCGTTCCGGTTTATCCCCTTCAGCGAACGAATTCGTCCGCCGGCGCCTCGGCCGCCGGGCCGAGGCCGAGCGCCCCGAGCGACGGCCCGACGTCCGGCGGACCGACCACCACCACGCGGAGCGCGTCGGGGTCGAGGCGCCGGACCGCCGCGCCGGAGGCCGCGCCGGCGTCGACGGCCGCCACCCGCGAGACGAAGGTCGCGTACTCGTCGTCGGGCAACCCGAACAGCGCGAGACGCATCGCCGCGTGCGCCACCTGCCCGGCGGTCTCGAAGTTGCGCGCGAAGCCGCTGGTGACCACCGGCCGGGCCGCCGCCAGCTCGGCCTCGGTCACCGGCCGGGCCCCGCGGATCTCGCGGATCTCCCGCACCGCCTCGCGGATCGCGGCGCCGGTCACGGCGGCGTCGACCGCCGTCTGCAGCGTGAACGGCCCCGGTTCCCGGCGGCCGTCGAACGTCGTCCGGACGCCGTAGGTGTAGCCCCTCTTCTCGCGGAGGTTCAGGTTGAGCCGGCTGACGAACTGGCCTCCGAGCACCAGGTTCATGACCATGACGGCCGGGTAGTCCGCGGCGCGCCGCGCGACGCCCGGATGCCCGATGCGGATCTCGGACTGCACCGCGCCGGGGCGCGGCACGAAGGTGAGGCGGCGGTCCGGCGGCGGTCCGCCCCGCCCGCCGCCGTTCGACGCGGCGTCGCGGTCCGCCGGGCTCCCCGCGGCCGGCGCGGCGGAGACGAGCGGCCCGATCTCCGAACCCCGCGCGCGGTCCCCGCCGCCGGCCGCGACCAGGGTCCAGCGCCGCGGGGCGTAGCGGGCGGCGTGGAACGCCCGGACGTCGTCGACGGTGATCCGCGCGAGCGCCGTCTCCGTGCCGGCCGGCGCATGCCCGTAGGGTTGCGTCCCGTAGACCGACCGCAGGAACGCCCGATCGGCGACGGCGGCGGCGGCGTGCCGCGTCTGCGCGATGCGGCTGATCCGCAACGCCCGGACCCGCTCGACCTCCTCCGGGTCGAAGCGCGGCTCGGTCGCCAGCTCGATCAGCAGCGCAACGGCGGCGCGGGCGTGGCGCGCCAGGGCGGTGACGGACAGCACGGTGGCGTCGCTCGTGACGTCGGTCCCGAGGCGCCCCCCGATCCGGCCGAGTTCGTCGTGCAGCTCGATGCCCGACCGCCGCCGCGTGCCGTCGTCCAGCAGATCGGCGGTGAAGGCGGCCAGCCCCTCGCGGCCCGGCGGGTCCGCCGCCGATCCCGACGGGACGAGGAGCACGAGACTGACCAGGTCCGGCTCGCGGTGATCGACGGTCCAGAGCCGGACGCCGTTCGAGAGCGTCTCGCGCTCGACGGCGGGAAACCGCAACGGGACCGCCGCGCCGGCGGACGGGAGCCGGCTCCGGTCGGCCGCCACTAGCGGATCTCCGCCGGCGTCGATCCGGGCAGCGCGGCGTCTGCGCGGCCGGCCGGGACCACGCTGAGGGCCACCCGCGACGCCGGTCCGAGCCCGGCGGCCACCGCGGCGGCCACGCTCTCGCGGGTCGCCGCCCGGTAGCGGTCGAAGTCGGTTTCGGCGTACGCGGGCGTGCCGACGTACACGTTGTACAGGTTCAACAGGTCGGACCGCCCGCCGAACCCCCCGACCGACTGGCGCTGCCAGGCGGTGTCCGCCTCGATCAGATGCAGCGCCCGCTCCAGCTCGGCGGCGGTCGGACCCTCGGCGGCGAGCCGGGCGATCTCCGCGCCGATCGTCTCCTCCAGCTCGGCGAGGGTGCGGCCCGGCGCCGCCGTCGCCACCACGCTGAACTGCCCGCGGAGCTCGAGCGAGGACTGGTGCGCGGTGACGTCGATGGCGAGCCGGCGGTCGTGGAGCAGGGTCCGGTACAGCCGCGAGGACTTGCCGCCGCCCAGGACCGCCGCGGCCAGGTCGAGCTCGGCGTCGCGCGGCCCGAACAACGGCGGCGACACCCAGCCGAGGTACAGCCGGGGGGCCGCCACCCGGTCCTCCAGCAGCAGCATGGCCGCCCCGTCCCGGGCCGGCGGCGGCGCGGCCACCGGCGGCGGCGCGGGTCCGGCGGGAATCTCCTCGAAATGCGCGCGGGCCAGACGGAGCGCCTCGTCAACCGTGACGTCGCCGGCGATCGCCAGCGACGCGTTCGCGGGGTGGTAGTACGTCCGGAAGAACGCCCGCACGTCGTCGAGGTCCGCCGCGCGCACGTCCTCGGGCCAGCCGATCGTCGGCCAGTGACAGGGATGACCGGCAGGATGGAGCGCCGCCGTCAGGGCCAGCGGCGCGAGCCCGTACGGCCGGTTCTCGTAACTCTGCCGCCGTTCGTTCAGGACCACGTCCCGTTGCGTGTCCAGCTTTTCGCGGGTCAGGGCGGGCAACAGGTACCCCATGCGGTCCGACTCCATCCACAGCGCCCGCTCGAGGGCGCCGCGCGGCACCACTTCCCAGTAGTTGGTGCGGTCCGTGCCGGTCGACCCGTTCAGCGTCCCGCCCGCCTCCTGCAGCGGCCGGAAGTACCCGCTGTCGTGGTGCGCCGAGCCCTCGAACATGAGGTGCTCGAACAGATGCGCGAAGCCGGTCCGGCCGGGCCGTTCGTTCTTGGACCCGACGTGGTACCAGACGTTGACCGCGACGATCGGGCAGTGGTGGTCCTCGTGGACGATGACGTCGAGCCCGTTGTCGAGCGTCACCTTGACGTGCGGGATTCCGGCCGGCACGAGGCTCTTCCTATTCCCCGAGCATCTGCACGATCACCTGGCGGCTCCGCGGGCGCGTGTCGAGCTCCGCGAGCACGATCTGCTGCCACCTGCCCAGCCGCACCCGCCCGTCCGTGAACGGCAGGGTCAGCGACGGCCCGAGCAGCGCGGCGCGCACGTGGCTCGACCCGTTGTCGTCGCCCCACCGTTCGTGGTGCCGGTAGGCGCCGTTGCGCGGGGCCAGACGCTCGAGCGCCGCGTCGAAGTCGGCCACCGCGCCCGGTTCGTACTCGATGGTCGTCACGCCGGCGGTCGATCCGACGACGGCGACGGTCACGATGCCGGCGGACAGCCCCGACCCGGCCACCGCCGCCGCCACGGCCTCGGTGACGTCGCGCAGGTCGCCCTGGCCGGACGTCCGCGCCTCGTGCGTGACGGTGCGCACCATGGAAGCCCGTTATCTTAGCAGCAGCCCCGGGCGCCGGCCGGACGGCGCGGGATCTCACGCATCAACGGGCGCGGGCGGGTCCGCCGGCGGCGGAGCGCCCGGCGCGGGCGAGAACCGGTTGAGGATGAGGGCGCCGAGTCCGGCGGTCCACGCGGCGTACTCCAGCAGGAAGCCGGCCAGCGCCAGCAGCGCCCCCAGCGTCCGGAAGGGACCGCCGGCCAGCCCCACCGCCTCGCCCGCCACGCTCGGCAGCAGAATCAGCGCGACGCCGGCCCAGACGCTCGCGTGGGCGGCCGCGCTCGACGCGCCCATCCGGTTCCGGATCAGGCCGCCGGCGCCGAGCACGGCGCCGCTGAACCCGACGAACATGACGAGCATGAAACCGACGACGACGAAGGGCAGGAGCAGGAGCAACGGGATTCCCACGACGGAGATCACCAGCACCAGGATCCCGGACACGAGCAGCGGAACCGCGAGCACCTGGGCCAGGACGCCGACGACGCCGGCCTTGAGCGGCTCGGCCGTCGCGCGGCGCGCGATCCGCTCGGCCGGGCCGCGGCCGACGAGCACGACGCCGGACGCCAGCAGCGCCAGGAAGAAGAGACGCAGGACGGTTCCGACGAGGTCCTCGCCGCCGAGCCAGCCCCGGCCGCGCCAGCCGGGATGCCAGAACCCCGACCTCCACCCGCCGACGCCGACGAACCGGCCGAACCCCCGCAACGGATTGAAGTCGCCGAGTCCGACCTGCGTCACGGATCCCTGCAACGCCGCCGAAGGCGCCCGCCGCAGCGACCCGCCCGCGACGGTGACGTCGCCGCGCACCACCGCGTCCGGACCGAAGCGGGCCGACCCGGCGATCACCGTGACGTCGCCGGTCACCTCGCCGTCGACGGTGAGCGGACCCAGGATGACCGTCGCATCCCCCCGGACCCGCTCGCCGGCGGCGATGGTGACCGGGCCGGCCATGCGGAACAGGTCTCCGCGGGTGGTCGTCCGGCGCCGCGGCGCGCGGTCTGCCGCCCCGGCGCCGGCGGCGGGACCGCGCGGCGGCGCCGTTTCCGCGGTTCGCTCCGGCGCGTCACCCGCCTCGTCGACAGCGGCGGCCGGCGCCGGCCGCGGCGGTCGCCCCGGCGCCGCGCCGGCCCCGGCCCCGGCGGTCGCAGGAGAATCGGACGGCGCCCCGGCCGGTTGCGCCGGGCGCCCCGGCGCCTCGCCGGCCCCGGCGGTCGCAGGAGAATCGGACGGCGCCCCGGCCGGTTGCGCCGGCCCGGGCGGCGGCGACGAAGACAAAGGTGACGCAGACGGAGAATCGGACGGCGCCCCGGCCGGTTGCGCCGGCGGCTCGGCGGCGACGCCGCCGAACAGCGCCCGCCGCTCCGCCGCGCCCAGGTAGGTGACCCGCAACACCAGGTCCGCGTCGGCTCCGAGCATCTCGCGCAACTCGCGCCCCGACACGGGAACGCCGTCCACCTCGATCACGCCGCCGCGCAGCGTGATCGAGCGCGCAACGCCGTCGGCGCCGGCCGCGGACAGGGTCAGGCCGTCCGGCCCGGCGTCGACCTCGAAACGCTCGCGCAGGGCGCCGGCCAGCGCCGCCTCCGCGGCGGCCGGCCCGGTCTGCCCCGCGGCCGGCACGGTCTGCCCCGCGGCCGGCCCGGTCTGCCCCGCGGCCGGCCCGGTCTGCCCCGCGGCCGGCCCGATCTGCCCCGCAGAAGCCCCGGTCTGCCCCGCGGCCGGCCCGATCTGCCCCGCAGAAGCCCCGGTCTGCCCCGCGGCCGGCACGGTCTGTCCGGCGAAAGCCCCGGCCGTCGCCGGCGACAGCGCGAGCGACCCGATCCAGTACGCCGCGACGGCGGCTCCGATGCGACGGCGGCTGGTGTTCCTCGTCAACGGCTCCCTCCCTGCTGTCACCCTCTCGGACGTCTACGCAGTCCGGGAACCGGGGGTTTCGCCGCGGGGCGCCGGACGGCCGGGCATCGACGGCAGGCTTTGACTTCGCAGGCATGGCGTGACCGGGGGTTTCGCCGCGAGGCGCCGGCCGGTCGGGCATCGACGGCGGGCTTGGCTTCGCAGGCATGGCGTGACCGGGGGTTTCGCCGCGGGGCGCCGGCCGGCCGGGCGGCTACCGGCCGCGCAGCCCGAGCGCGTGCTCGGCGATCACCTTGCGGTGCAGCTCGCTCGTCCCTTCGCCGACCTCCAGCGTCTTCGCTTCGAGCAGCAGGCGGCCGACCTCGTACTCGGCCGAGAACCCGTAGCCGCCGTGGATCTGGATGGCGTCGAGGGCGTTGGCGGTGGCGGCCTCGCTCGCCGTGAGCTTGGCCATCGACGCCTCCAGGGAGCAGCGCTCGACGCCCGCGTCCTTCATCCGGCCGAGCCGGTAGACCAGGGCGCGCGCCGACTCCGTCCGGCAGATCATGTCGGCCATCTTCTGCTGGATCATCTGGAACTCGCCGATCCGCCGGCCGAACGCCTCCCGCTCCGCGGCGTACGGCACGCTCAGGTCGATGGCCCGCTGCGCCTGTCCCACGCAGCGCGCGGCGACCGAGAAGCGCCCCATGTCGAGCGCGGCGCCGAGGATCGGGAACCCCCGCCCCGCCTCGCCGAGCACCGCGTCGTCCCCCAGGACGACCCGGTCGAAGTGGATGGCGGCGAGGTTGTCCCGTTTCAGCGTCCGCATCGGCAGGTCGGCGATCTCCACCCCCGCGGCGCGCGGATCGACCAGGAAGACGGTGACGCCGCGGTGGCCCGCGGCGGGATCGACCGTCGCCGCGACCAGCAGCAGGCCGGCGTGCGCGGCATGCGAAATGAACACCTTCGAGCCGCTGAGCGACCAGCCGCCGCCGGTCCGCTCCGCCCGCGTCCGCACGGCGGCCAGATCGCTGCCGCCGCCCGGCTCGGTCAGGGCGGCCGCGGTGAGCACCGACCCTTCGCAGATCGGCGGCAGCCAGCGGTCGCGCTGCGCGGCCGTTCCGAAGCGGGCGATCGAGCCGGCGACCAGCGAGTTGGTGACCGAAACCACCGAGGCCACCACCCAGTCGACGCGGGCCAGCTCCTCGCAGATCACGCCGTAGGTCACCACGTCGGAGCCGCCGCCGCCGTACTCCGCGGGCAGCAGCGGCGTCAGGTAGCCGAGCGGCACCAGCTTGCGGATCAGCCCCGCCGGATACCGCTCCGCCCGCTCGTGCTCCTCGACGAACGGCAGGATCTCGCGCTCGGCGAACTCCCGGACGGCGGCCCGCACCTGGCGCTGCTCGGGGGTGAGGTCGAAATCGGCGGCGCGGCTCGGGCCGGTCCGGGCGGCCGCGGGGACCGCCGCCGCGGACGTCACGCGCCTCCTCCGCGTTCGCGCCGCGCCGCCGCCCAGCGCAGCGCCGCGGCCAGATCGACCGCCGCCCGCGCGAGCTGCCGGATGCGCTCCGCCAGCTCCGGCAGCGGCTCGTCGGACGCGGCGAAGTCCTCCTTCGTCGCGTAGACGTAGCGCGGGACGACGTGGCAACGGAAATCGAACATCAGGCTGTTGGCGAGGCCGATCGGCGACATGTAGCTCCGGTGGCCTCCCGCCGCGCAGAGAAATCCGACCGGCTTGTCCGTCCACGCCTTCCCGGTCAGCTCCACGAGGTTCTTCGCCGCCGCGTTCAGGTCGTAGTTGTAGACCGGGGAGGCGATCAGGATCGCCGCCGCCGAGGCGACCTTCCCGGTCAGCGGACCGACCGCCGGGTGGTCGTAGCACCGCTTGCCGTCGCAGATCGGCAGGTCCCAGGCGCGCAGGTCGAGCAGCTCGTGCGGCGCGCCGAGCGCGGCGAGCGCCTCGCCGGCCGCGAGCGCCAGCGCGTGCGAGCGGCTGGCGGGGTTGAGCGAACAGGAAACGACACGGACCGGGCGCGGGTCGCCATCGTCGCCTTGTTGCATCGACTGAGAGTATACGGGCGCCGCCGCCCGGGACCGCGCCCCGGGGCGCCGCTTTCAGGACTCCCGCGTCGTCGCAGGCGTCGCGACGGCGATGGACCGGTTGAAGCGAATGCGGGCGGCGGGTTTTCATGACTCCCGCGTCGTCGCAGGCGCCGCCGCCGGGGACCGTCCACCGGTTCGCCGGGGCCGGCCGCCGCCGCGCCGCGCGGGTCGTGGACGCTCGCATCGTCCGCGTGTACACTGCCCCGGCGTCCGCGGGCACGAGCTTTCCCCGCCGGGCCGTGACGAGCCGCCCGCGCATGACCGCCCCCGGCCGCAACCCCTCCGGATCCGGGCCGCCGCCCCGCTCGTCGCCGCCCCCGTCGCCGCCCGCGCCCCGGCGTTCCGGTCCGCTCGTGACGCTGATCGTCCTGATCCTGAGCGCCGCGGCCCTGTTCGCGGCCGGCATGTCCACGCTGAGCCTCCCTTCGCTGGACGACGCCATGTACGCGCGCAAGGGCGTGGAAATGGCCCGCGCCGGCGGCGGTTTCACCGTGACCTGGGCCGGGCGGCCCTGGTTCGAGAACCCGCCGCTGCAGTTCTGGCTGCTGGCGCTCTCGTTCCGGCTGTTCGGTGAAGGCGACGGCGCCGCGCGGCTGCCGTCGTTGCTCATGGGATGCGCCACGTTGCTGCTGACCTTCCTGCTGGGGCGCCGCCTGCTCGACGAGAAGGCGGCGCTGGCGGGCGTGGCGCTGCTGCTCCTCAGTCCGATCTTCGTGACCGGCGCGCGCGGCTGCATGATGGACCTGCCGCTGACGTTCTGGATCTCGTCCGCCATGTTGCTGTTCGTCGAGGGCATGCGGCGGCCGTGGCTCCACCTGCCGATCGCGCTGCCGCTCGCCGGCGGAATCCTGACCAAGAGCCTGTTGGGGTTGCTGCCCGCCGCGATCGTGGCGGTGCTCTGCCTGCGCCCGGAGTGGCGGCCGCGGCGGATTCTGCCCCTCGGTCTCGGCGCCGCCCTCGGACTCGGACTCGGCGCGTCCTGGTCGCTCGAGCAGTGGCTCACGTTCGGGCCGGACGCGCTCCAGGCGCACTACTGGCGCGGGATCGGAGCGCGCGCGAGCGCGGAGTTCGACGTCGTCTCGGCCGTGCTGGGCTACCCGCGGATCCTGCTCCAGCACTACCAGCCCGTCGTCGTCCCCGGACTGCTGGGCGCGGTGTGGCTGCTCCGGGATCGACGGCGGACGACGCCGGGCGGGTTCCTGCTGGCGGTCTGGGTGCTGCTCCCGATCGTGCTCTACAGCCTCTCGGCGGCGCAGTCGAACCGGTACCTCTACCCGATCCTTCCCGCGCTGGCGCTCTGCGCGGGCCACTGGCTCCGGCGGACGCTCCCGCGCGTCGAGCGGCATCTGGCCACCCGCGTCGCGCCCGCTGCCGCGCTCGCCGCCGCGGTGACCTTCGCGGTGGCGCCGGCGTCCCTCACCCGCGACCTGAACGGACCGTTCAAGCGCGGCGCGCAACGCATCCAGGCCCGCGCGCCGAGCGGCCGGCCGATCCCCTACTTCGGCGACCGCTACTGGGAGATGGTCAACCCGCTGCTGTACTACACGGAACGAACCCTTGGATTTCCACCGGAGTCGAACCCGGCCGACGCGGTGGCGGCCGCCCTGGAGCACCCGGCGCACCTGCTGCTGTGCGACAGGGACCGCCTCGCGGAGCTGGCGGCCGCCGGACGGCCGACGCGGACGGTGGCGGAAGGCGCCCGCTGGGTGCTGCTGGAGTTCACGTAGCCGCCGGTCGCGCAGCCCCATCGAGACGACGGCGGCGGGGCGCCCGCCGGGTGCTGCCGGAGTTCACGTAGCCGCGTCCCCGCCGGAGCCGTCGGGCCACGCGCCGTCCCGGACCAGCGCCGCGTCGGTGCGGGCGCGCCGGCCCACCTGCCCGGCCCACGCCGAGTCGAGCATCTCCCGCGCCGCGCGGCGAAGCGCGGCTCCGCCAGAGGCGGACGCAGACCGACAGCCGGCGCCCTTCGTGCTCCTTGACGAGCCGTTCGGCGCTCCAGTTCGTCATGCGTCCTCTCCGGTCCGGCGGCGCCCGACGGTGACCCGCAGCGACGCCGGGTGCGAGCCGCCGCCGTCCGCGAACCAGGCGTATCCCTCGACGACCGGATCGATGCGCAGGTCGTAGGTTCCGGGACGGCCGATCGCGGGGAGGTCGAACCGCACCGTCGCCACCTGGCCCGGTTCGACGTCCCGCTCGAACGGGACCCGATGCCAGTCCGGGTCGATGACCGCGCCGAAGGGGTCGCCCGCTTCGTGGAGGCGGACGCCCACCCGCGTCCATCCCGCGCCGTTCGCCGCCGGCCGATGCAACCAGCGCGTGTTCCCCGGTTCGTCACGCGCAGGACGACTTCCGTCCGCTCGGCGTCGCGCAGCGCCGCGGCGCCCGCGGGACGCACGACCTCGATGCCGGCGGCGAGGACGCCCGGACGCTCGGTCGTGACCTCCGAGCTTCCCTTGTACAGCAGCAGGTAGTGGTGATCCTCGATCTCGCAGCACACGCTGTGCCAGTAGCGGCCGAACCCCCGGCCGCCCCGGAAGCGCGTGACGTTCCGCGCCGGAATCTCGAAGGGCGGCGACGGTCCCCCCACGAGAAGCTTCACGTCGTCGAAACCGACCGCTTCGGCCAGCGCCGCGAGGTCCTCGACGACCAGCTCGTTCTCCAGCACGCCGGTATGGAGGGCTTCGTCGATCGCGGTCGGATCGGAAGCGTGTCCGCGGCCCGGTTCGGACATCGCGACGACGCCGCCGCCGTTCAGAATCCGGTGCATCTCGGCCAGCACGTCGCGCTGGTTCGGGACGTGGTGGAATGCGTCGTACGCCAGGATGCGGTCGCACGATCCGTCTTCCAGCGGGATCGCGCGGCCGTCGTAGGGGACGAACCGCGGATCGAGCGACCAGTTCGTGCGCGGGTCCCGTTCGAACAGCTCCCGGCCCACCGCGATCGCGGTCGAAGACACGTCGACCGCGATCGTGCGGCACCCGTACCGGTTCAGAAAGTGGGACAGCCAGCAGGATCCCGCGCCGAAGTCGACGACCGTGTCTCCGGGCCGCAGTCTGGCCCCTTCCACGAGCACGCCCGCCGCGATCAGGTGCCTGCCGAAACGAGACGCCTCGCTGAACGGCTTGCCGAGGAGAAACCGCCGGTCCGCGTGTTCCGCGTAGTACCGCTCGGCCGCCCGGTTGTATTCCGCGGTGCGCGGCACGAGGTCCGACCGCTCCGGCGGCGGCCCCCGTCTTCCCGGAACGAAGCGGAACGGCAGCAGGGCGGCGTGGAGGACCGGCCGCCACGCGAAGTGCACCGCGCGCCGCAGGAACGGGAATCTCTCGATCTGCACGTCCCGTCCCTTCCCCGGCGTCAGTCCGCCCGGCAGACCGGGACCCGGACGAACGGCGCCGGATGGAGCTGACGACGCACGGTGGTCACCGTAGCGTACGGGCGTTCACCGGCGGCGGCGGAGGCGCCGGCGACGAGACCGGGCCGGCCAGCTCCACCTCGCAGCGGTTCCTGCGCGCCAGCTCGCGGGAGATCGACGCGGACAGCCGGTCGGCCCAGCCCGAAAGCAGGTACCGCCGGGAGTGATCGACCAGTGCGAATCCCATCAGGCTCGTCCTTTCCCGTGTCCGCGTCCGCGCCGACTTCGCGCCGCGCGTGGCGCACCACTGACGGGCACGTCAGGCTCGTCCTTTCCCGCGTCCGCGGTCTACAGTACGATCAGGCGGGAGCCGGCCGGATCGGGCGCCGGCGCTCGATGGCTGACCGCATGGCCCTGACCCCGTCGACGATGGCCGCGCTCGGCGCGCGGGCGCCTGACTTCACGCTGCCCGACGCCCGCGGCAACCCGGTGTGGAAGCCGGGCAACGAGCCCGACTACTGCTCATGAAGGCGCGGAACGGAAGTCTCGCGGGCTGGAGCCCTGCGCAGATCGCGGCGGGCAGGCGGTGGGTCCAGGTCTGGAAAGAGGCCGGACCCCGGCTCGAACGGGTGCGGCGCGAGGAGCTGCGGCGGCTCGACCCGCAGCGCGCGATCGCCCTCCTGTGCGGCGAGGCGGACTACACCAGCCCCCCGCGCGCGCCGCGGCCGACCTCGGGGCTGGTCGAGCAGCAGCGCTGGTTCCTGCGCGCCCGCCGTGCTTGAGCTGCTCCGGGTGGCGGCCGGCCTGCAGGACTTCTGCGAGAGACGGGACTGGCGCTTCTGCTTCATCGGCGGCCTGGCCCTGCAGCGCTGGGGCGAGCCGAGGGAAACCGTCGACGTCGACGTGACGCTGCTGACCGGGTTCGGGGGCGAGGAACCGTTCATCACGGCGCTGCTCGACCGGTACCCGGGGCGGATCGACGATGCGGCCGGTTTCGCACGCGCGAACCGCGTGTTGCTGCTTCGTTCCGCATCCGGCGTCGGCATCGACGTCGCGCTCGGCGGACTGCCTTTCGAAGAATCCGTCGTATCACGCGCGACCCGGTTCTCCTTCCCCGGCGACGTTCCGTTGCGCACCTGTTCGGCCGAGGATCTCGTCGTGCTGAAGGCGTTCGCCGCGCGCGGGCGGGACTGGGTCGACGTCGAGGGAATCATCGTTCGGCAGACCGGAACGCTCGACTGGAAATACATCGACGAGCACCTCGGTCCGCTGGCCGAGCTGAAGGAGGCCCCCGAAATCCTGACCGAACTGGCGAAGCGCCGCGCGGAGTTCCAGCGTTGACCGTCGGATCCCAGGTTCCGCTTCCGCCGCAATACGCAACACCCGCAACGTGATACCTCAGTCCGCTGACGTCGCTTCTCAGCGTAACGGCGGTGGTGCTCAGTTCGCCGGCGGTGGTCTCCAGTCGGCGTCTCCGCCTCGGATCCGGGCGCCGCCACCGGCCGCAGGAAACCGATCGCCCGCACGTGGGCATCGTCGAGCACCTGCTGCGGCGAGAGGACCGGCCCGGCCGGGATGCGGGCGGCGTCGAGGGCGGCCAGCGCCTCGGCCGTCGTCCGCTCCCCGCACCACGCCGCCATCCGCTCGCTGACCGCCGCGCCGTGATCGCCGCGGGAACGGTCGTCGGCGAACCGCGGGTCGTCGAGCCAGTGCGGCTCGCCGACCAGCTCCGTCCAGCGCCGGAAGAGCGGCTGGCCGATACACTGCACCAGCACCCAGCCGTCACGGTGCGGAAGGCGTCGGACGGCGCCTGCGTCTGGCCGCGGTTGCCGGTCGCCACGCGGTCGGGCCGGAGCACGGCCTGCTCCAGCAACGCGCCGTTGGCGATGGTGAGCGCCGAGGCGAGCAGCGAACCGCGGACGTGCTGCCCCCGTCCGGTGTCCCGCCGCACCAGCAGCGCGGCCAGCGTGCCGTCGGCCGTCGCCACCAGCCGCCGGAGCACGTGCCGCCCCTCCGGCGCGCGCGGGTTCAGGGTCATCCCCCGCTTGCCGCGGTTCACCTGCAGGTAGAAGGCGCCGTCGCCGGCCTCGGTCACCGGCACGAGGTGGCGGTCCTCGCCGCCCGCACCTTCTCGACGCGAATCACGTCGGCGCCGAGGTCGGCGAGCAGCGCGGCGCAGAAGGGTCCGGCGATGAACCGGCCGAAGTCGAGGACGCGGATTCCGCGCAGGGGATCGGGCGGGGCCGGAAGGCGGCACGGGGTCGGCCAGCCTTCCGGCCCGCGGACCGGAGATCAATCCACGATCCGTTTCCGCGGCGGCCGGCGGCCGGGCAACGGACCCGGCGGGTGCAAGGACCAGACAGGGCTGCTGCGCGGGTAGCCCGGCCCGAGCTCGTAGGCTTTCCGCATGTGAAGAAGTTCGTTCGGGGCGTACCAGCCGCGGGTCGAGTTCCGATGCATGAGCCACGACGAATCGGGAACGTGGAAGAACCCGAGAACGTGCCCCAATTCGCGCAAGTAGGCACCCAGGAGATTGGGGGCCACAAAGGAACAGTCCTTGTTGATGAAGAGTTCCAGAAAAAGGGACTCGCCGACAATGGCTGTGCCGCCGCTCCCCGCCCCCCCTATCAAGTGAACATTGGGCCTGAAACGCACGTGGAGCCACCCGTGGTATCGGTTGTCGCTTGCACGCCCTATGACCTGGGTACGGCCAGACCAACTCCCCCCCGTTACGGCCCGGATGGCATCCCCTGTCCGCCGTGCGAGCAGCCTGACCGGGGCTCCGGGAAGGCTGCAAAACGTATTGGCACCCCTCGACAAGCCAGGGTCGTTACCTTCGCCTTCGAGCTCGAACACGACGCTGAGGTTCGCCGCGTGATCGAGCACACGGGCATTCGTTTCCACGCCGGGGATGGTGGACCATTCCCGCTGCCGCTCGTAGGCATTGTAAACCAGCGCATCGTAGAGATCGGACGAGAACCACGACCCCGGCGCCGACGGCGTGTCCGGCGCCGACGGCGCGTCCGGCGCCGACGGCGTGTCCGGCGCCGACGGCGGGTCCCCGGTCCCCGCGATCGTCATCGTGAACGTCCTGGTCACGGGGGGGTTCGTTCTGTCGTCCGCCGTCACCGTCACATGGAAGTCCTGCCACCCCGGCAGATCCCGCGGCAACACCCCCGTTAGGTATCCACTGATCCCCGTCCAGCCACTCTCTACCGCCGTTTGGGACACACTATAAGTCAGCCCTGGAGGAGCCCCCGTCACGCTCACCACCAGCTCATGGGTCTGGTTCCATTGGGTCACGTGGATGCCTACCGTGACCAGCCGACCCGGCACGTACGGTGAGTTCCCCGTGATCCTGATCGTCGGCGGCCCGTTCTCCAGGATCGGATCCGGGGGACCGTCCTCCCAGCCGCCGCCGCCGTCGCCGTCGGTGTCGACGCTGCCCCGGTCGCCGCCCTGGCTGTCCGTCCAGCACGACAGCGGCGCGTTGCGCCAGCCGTTGTAGCGGTCGGCGGACAGTTCGGCCACCTCGATGACCAGCCAGCCGCCGCACGGCAGCGTGAACGTCCGGGACGGAGAACTCGCGAACGCGAAGCTGTCCTCGAAGACGGGCTCGGCGCCGCACGTCTGGCCGACGTGGTGCGGCTCCGCCGGGCACTGCCAGACGGTGACGGCGCGGTTCCGGTGCTCGCGGGCCGCCCTCGGCATGGCGGGCATGTCGACCGGGACGAACGTGATCGTGACCTCGCCGTCCCGATACTCGATCTCCGCTCTGTACGCGTTGAAGCCGTCGGACGGCGGCGCAACCCGCGCGATCCCGCCCCCGGCGGCGGCGTCGGCGCCGCCTGCCGGGGGGCCGCCGGCGAAGCCCCGCGGGCCGGCCCCGGCCGGCGCGGGCGCCAGCGGCGACGGCTCGAGGGGAGAAGACGAGGAGTCGTCGCCGGAGCAGGCGGCCAGGCCCGCGCCGGCGACCAGCATGACCGTGATCACGCGAAACATGTTAGCCACCACCGTTTCTCCTCCTCGTCCACGATGTCCCGCTACCGATGGGCAGTTCGCCCCCACCGGCCCGCCGCGCAACTATACTCGTATACTTGATCCGCGCGTCGTACGCGTTGAAGCCGTCGGAAACCGGCGCAAGGTACGCGATCTCCGCGGCGGCGCCTGCCGCCGGCCCGCTGGCGCCCGCGCCGGGCCGGCCCCGGCCGGCGCGGGCGCCAGCGGCCGGCGCCGAACGCCACTGGTTGTGGCCGGATACGACGGCCTACGCCGTATCTGCCCCGGCCGCGGTTTCGACAGTGCGGCCGCCGTGCTCAGACCGTGCTCGGACCCGACTCCGGGGGGGGGGGGGGGGGGACCTGCGCGACCGCTGCCACGCAGGACAGGTCCGCGAGCACGGACTGGCGACTCTCCGCGGCCAGCTCGCCGCGCGGCGCGCCCGACTGCTCGAAACCGTCCCGCCGCGCGACGCTGAACACGACCGCATCATAACCGATACGGCCCGCCATCTGTTTCGCGCCGCGCGTGGTGCGCCACTGACGGGCACGTCAGGCTCGTCCTTCCCCGCGTCCGCGGTCTACAGTACGATCAGGCGGGAGCCGGCCGGATCGGGCGCCGGCGCTCGATGGCTGACCGCATGGTCCTGACCCCGTCGACGACGGCCGCGCTCGGCGCGCGGGCGCCCGACTTCACGCTGCCCGACGCCCGCGGGAATCCGGTGCGGAAGCCGGGCAACGATCCGGACTACTGCTCATGAAGGCGCGGAACGGAAGCCTCGCGGGCTGGAGCCCTGCGCAGATCGCAGCGGGCAGGCGGTGGGTTCAGGCCTGGAAAGAGGCCGGACCCCGGCTCGAACGGGTGCGGCGCGAGGAGCTGCGGCGGCTCGACCCGCAGCGCGCGATCGCCCTCCTGTGCGGCGAGGCGGACTACACCAGCCCCCCGCGCGCGCCGCGGCCGACGTCGGGGCTGGTCGAGCAGCAGCGCTGGTTCCTGCGCGCCCGCCGTGTTTGAGCTGCTCCGGGTGGCGGCCGGCCTGCAGGACTTCTGCGAGAGACGGGACTGGCGCTTCTGCTTCATCGGCGGCCTGGCCCTGCAGCGCTGGGGCGAGCCGAGGGAAACTGCCGACGTCGACGTGACGCTGCTGACCGGGTTCGGGGGCGAGGAACCGTTCATCACGGCGCTGCTCGACCGGTACCCGGGGCGGATCGACGATGCGGCCGGTTTCGCGCGCACGAACCGCGTGTTGCTGCTTCGTTCCGCATCCGGCGTCGGCATCGACGTCGCGCTCGGCGGACTGCCGTTCGAAGAATCCGTCGTATCACGCGCGACCCGGTTCTCCTTCCCCGGCGACGTTCCGTTGCGCACCTGTTCGGCCGAGGATCTCGTCGTGCTGAAGGCGTTCGCCGCGCGCGGGCGGGACTGGGTCGACGTCGAGGGAATCATCGTCCGGCAGACCGGAACGCTCGACTGGAAATACATCGACGAGCACCTCGGTCCGCTGGCCGCGCTGAAGGAGGCCCCCGAAATCCTGACCGAACTGGCGAAGCGCCGCGCGGAGTTCCAGCGTTGACCGTCGGATCCCGGGTTCCGCTTCCGCCGCAATACGCAACACCCTTCCAGACCCAACGCCCGGTCGCGCGGACAGATGCCCGTGCGGCAGGCGCCGCGGTGGCAATCAGGCGCCCCCCTGCGCTTCGCGCCGCACCGCCGCCCGGCGCAACGCCGCGAGCGCGACGCCGGCGCGGATTTCTCCCACCGGATCCTCCCGTTCCGTTCCGTGGAGACGCCACCGGCGCGGACCGAGGTCGACCGGCGGGGGCTGATGCCGCCTCGGTCCCGCGCCCGCGTGGGCGGGCGTGGACCGAGGCGGTCGTGCTGCGGGACACCCCGTCTTGGTCCGCGCCGCCCGCGCGGGCGGGCGTGGCGTGCTTCCCCGTGAGGCGGTGGCGGCTGCCCGACCGCCGCCCCGGCACCCGTCACTGCGCCGCGGGCGGCGTACGGGACCGCCCCCGGGGGGGCAGCCCCGGCGGCAGCGGCACGTCATGATGCCATAGATAGCCTTTCCAGCCGCCGCCGCCGCTGCCGAAGGAGCTGCTGATGCATTGGAGATTTAATTTGGTGTACTTGGGATTGGATCTCTGAATCTCGAAGGTAAACAGGCGGGCCGGGTCGTCGTCGTAGCCCGCCGGCACCCGTGCGATCGGGTTTCCCGCGCCGTCACGAAAGCGCACGGAGTCGGAGTCTGCGCTGTCGAGCAGCCTGACGCCCAGGCCGGGTTCCTCTGACGTTGAAGCCTCCCAAGAACCATACACACCGCGGCCCGCCCTCCCAACCGAGCACCAACTATCCCCGGTCCCCCCGCTCCTGTAGGAGCCCCCTCTGCCCCAGGCAGAGGGGGGGCCGACATAGGCATCGACGATCGTCCGGTAGGGATTGCCCTCGGCGTAGTACCATCTTACCCAAAGGAGATGCAAGTCACCACTGTCGGGGCCGTCGCCGGTAAAGTCGACATGGATGTCTTCGGGGTAGCTGCGGCCGGTGCGGCTGTCGGCGAGCAGGATCCAGGTCGGTGGTCCCGGTGCCCGCGGCCGTTTCGCCTCCAGCACCGTGATCGTGAAGTCCGCGGTGGTGGCCTCCTCGTTCACTCCGTCGTTCGCGGTCACCGTCACCGTGTAGTCCCGCACCGCGGCGTCCGCGGACACCGTCCCCGACACCAGACTCGACGACGACGACCACGTCAGGCCGGCGGGCAGACCCGACACGTCCACCGTCACCTCCACGGTCACCGCCACCGCGCCGACCGGGACGGTCACCGCGCTGAGGTACAGGATGGGGATCGGCGTGATCGCCTCCCCCTGCCGGTACGTCCTGTCTCCCGGATTCAGGATCGTCAGCAGAGAGACCGTGACGTCGAACTCTGCTTCGGCCCCCGATCGCCGGTCGACGACCTCGATGGTGGCCTTCCCGGTCCGGACCGGCGTGATCGCCACGCGCGAGCGCGAGGTGATCTCGACGGTGGCGACGGCCGGGGCGGAAGACCCCGCGCTGTAATCGGCGCTGGTGGACCCCTCGGTCTCCTCGAACAGATCTTCCACCCCGGCGACGTGCACCGGATCGCCGCCCGGCTTCAGGCCGCCGGCGTCGAAGACCGCCTTGTCGACGATGCTCTGCACCGAAGGCCGCGAGCCCCGCACCGGCGGGTCGAACCGGCTGTCTCCCCAGCCGGCGCCGCCGCCGGTGTCGACGTCCGCGACGGTTCGGCCCTCTTCGTCCTGGCGGCACGACAGCGGCGCGTTGCGCCAGCCGGCGTAGAAGTCGTCGGACAGTTCGGCCGCCTCGATGACGAGCCAGCCGGCGCAGTCCGCAAGCGGGAACGTCCGGGACGGCGACCCCTCGAACGCGAAGCTGTCCCGGAAGACCGGCGCGCCGCACGTCTGGCCGACGTGGTGGGGCTCCACCGGGCACTGCCAGACGGTGACGGCGCGGTTCCGGTGCGCGCCGCTCGCGCGCCGCATCCCGGGCATGTCGACCGGGACGAACGTGATGGTGGCCTCGCCGTCCCGATACGCGATCCGCGCGTCGTACGCGTTGAAGCCGTCGGAAACCGGCGCAAGGTACGCGATCTCCGCGGCGGCGCCTGCCGGCGGGCCGCCGGCGAAGCCCGCCGGGCCGGCCCCGGCCGGCGCGGTCGCCAGCGGCGACGGCTGGAGGGGAGAAGACGAGGAGTCGTCGCCGGAACAGGCGGCCAGGCCCGCGCCGGCGGCCAGCAGGACCGCGATCACGAAAACCAGGTTCCGCATTTCATATCTCCCTGCTCCCGGATGACCTCGCTCCGACGGTCGCGGTGAAGCTGGGCGCAACCGCCGGCCGGCGCCGAACGCCACGGGTTGCGGCCGGATACGCCGGCCTACGCCGTATCCGCCCCGGCCGCGGTTTCGACGACGCGGCCGCCGTGCTCAGACCGTGCTCGGACCCGACTCCGGGGGGGGGGGGGGGGGCTGCGCGACCGCTGCCACGCAGGACAGGTCCGCGAGCACGGACCGGCGACTCTCCGCGGCCAGTCTCGCCGCGCGGCGCGCCCGACTGCTCGAAGCCGTCCCGCCGCGCGACGCTGAACATGACCGCATCATAACCGATATGGCCCGCCATCGCTACAGCCTGACTACGTCGACGTCCCCGGTGCGCGCCGCGGTCATCCGCGCGGTCTCCCCCCTCCGCCAGCGTCGTGTCGGGATCGGCCCGACATGCTCCCTCCTCACGCCTTGTCAGCCTCGGCCCGTCTCGCGTCGCGTCGCCGAACGCGAATGTGTGGTACGATGACGATTCAGAGACATGGACGATTCTGGACCTTGCACGGCACCAGGTTCATGAGCGCGAATCCACCTCGGACCGGGAGGATACAAATGCGCAACTCGGTGATACGAGGAATCGTCGCGCTGGGTCTCGTTTGGGCCGCCTTGACGCCGGCCTTCGGCCAATCCAAACTGGACGCCAGAGTAGAGCGGACGCTGTCCGAAATCGGGAACGCACGTGTGCTGGTCGTGATGACCGCCCCGAAGCTCGGCGAGGCGCCTTCCATCGCCTACAGTGAGCCGGCCGGTTTCGTCGACGATCTTCTCGGCGATCGCGGGCGCAACGTGCGGCGAATCGTCGACCTGCCGGTCGTCGTCGTCGAAACGGACCGGAGAGGAACCCACGTTGCGGGTATCGCCGTCGGTGCGCGCGTCTCCGTCGATGGTGACGCAATATCGGGTGTTGCGCCGGGCGCCGGCCTGATATCGATTCAGGTCTTCACGGAATTCGACGACCGGTCCGGGGAGCAGGCGGAACCGGGCGCCGGCGAACGGTCGTCGGAGGACGTCGACGCCGCTTTTCTTGCCGGGATCGCCGGCGCGAGGCGGATTGTCGTTCGGGGCGGCGCGCGTGCGGCGACGATGCCCGCCGGTGAACTTGCAGAGCGGATTGCATCGGCGCTGGGCCTGGACGTAACGGCTCGGCCGCTGGGTGAAGGTACCTTCGTGGCCGAGAGCCGGGCGGGGTTCAGCGCCGAAAGCCTGTCCCGATTGCTGGTCGCACTGGGACCCGGCACGGGGCTGTACCGGGACGATCCGATCGGTCCGAGCCCGGTCCGGTAGACTGCCCCGGCGGCGTGTCCGGCGGTCCGCGGACGTCGGCCGGGAGTGACGGACTTTGACTCTACGGCTCCTGCTGCGTTGCGGCGGACGGAGCCGGTTCGCCGTCAGGTTGCGGCGCGGACGGCTTCCCGGAGCGTACGATGGAACACGGAGAAGCTTTTCGAACGGTTCCCGGCAGGATCGACGTGCTCCGCGATCGCCCGCGCCGCCTCGATCTTCCTCAGACCGGTCGAGAAGTAGCCATGTCTCTTCAGGATCCGCTCGAACGCCTCCCACGTGTCGCGCACGCCATCCGGGTCGCGATACCGCGCGCGGTTCGGAACGGTCGGCGACACTTTCGGATATGCCTGCCGCACCGCCTCCCAGTTGCCGAAATACCAGGCTTCCAGCTCTTCGATCACGATCCTGTTGGCCACCTGCCAGCGCGCAGCGCGTGAAATCGTACGAAGCCCCGCGCCCCGAGCCGCCTCTTCGAACTCGTCCTTGAGCACCCGGCAATCGTCACGGTCGCGATCCACCAGCACGACGATGCGCCAGTCGTCCGGGAGCCATCGAGCGTACGCGCGCAACCGGTCCGCGAGCTTCCGCCGCAGATCGCTCTTGCCTCGAAACACGTGGATCTGATGGCTGCATGCCCCCGGCAACAGCCGGGGCAGCAACGCCTGCAGGAACGCTTCCATCGACGGTTCTTCGACCAGCAGCTCGACGTGCATCAGCGCGTTCGCCCCCGGGTTGGACGCGCGGGCGCACCCCGGTTCACCAGCGGATCGCCCATCCCGAACTGCCCCTCCATCCACAGGTCGCCGAGCGTCGCGCCTTCCTCGAGAAACTCGTCGATCCCCTCGACGTCGGACACCCTGCGGACCTGCGTGTAGCCCCGGTCGTCCCGCCACAGCACCCGCGTCTCCCTGGAGCGCGCGGCGTCAAGGACGAACGGCGAATGCGTGGTGACGAGCAGTTGCGTCCGTTCACCGGCCGCCCGGCACTCCTCCGTCAACTCCGGAAGCAGCCGCGGATGCAGGAAGTTCTCCGGTTCCTCCATCCCGATCAGCCGCGGCGGCGCCGGATCGTGCAGCAGCGTCAGGCATGCGAGCATCTTCAGGGTGCCGTCCGACGCGAACCGGGACAGCACCGGCGCCGCGAACGGCGCGTCCTTGATTCGCAGCACCAGCCTCCCGTCGGCCAGGGCCGTCGCCTCGGCGTGCTCGATGCGCGGGACCCGCCGCCGCAGCACGTCGAAGATCTTCTTCAGCCTGTCCGGGTGGCGTTCATGCAGATGTTGGACGACGTTCGCCAGATTCGCGCCCGTCGACGAAAGTCGTTCCTCTCCCCCCGCTTCCGGATTGCCCCGCGCCGCGTCGGCCGACAGATGCGAGAGGTGCCAGCTCGAAACGAATTCCCGCAGAGCGACGACCCGCGGGTTCTCGGCGAGCATGCCGAGCGTGCTCACCGCCAGCACGTCGGATCCTGCAAGCTCCCGGGACACGCGCTCGTCCGTCGGTTCCGGCGCCTCGCCCGTGACCACCTCGCCTGCGCCGCGCCGATAGTCCATGAAGTGGAAGGGCCGGCCGGAACCGCCGCTACGCGTCCAGCGCAGAAACTCGTGGCTCACCACCGGGCGGCCGTCCTCTTCGTCGAGCTCCAGGTGATACGTGATGAGCGGGTTCCCGGGTTTCTCGCGGTATTTCAACTCGAAGACGATCGGCCCGCGGCTGTTGCGGCTGCGCAGCTCCCGGAAACGCCCGCGGCGATCCCACGCCTTGCGGACGCCGTCCGTGAAGCACTCCGACAGGAAGGCGAACACGTCGAAGACCGTCGACTTGCCGCTGCCGTTCGGGCCCAGCAGCACGGTCAGCGGGGTGAGCTTCGTCAACGCGAGGTCGCGCAGCGCCCGGTAGTTGCGGACGCGCAGCGCAATGATTCGCGGGGGCGACGGGCTGGCCGTGGACGGCAATCCAAATCACCTCGGAACAAACAGGATTGCCGGTCTTCCTTGCAGCGTTCAGGCCGCTTCGGAAATCACGGCGGCTCTTCGGAAGGGCGTTCCGGCAGCGCGTCCGCCGGACCAGGATTCACTCGGGCCGTTGCGCGGCCCGCGCCCGACGGCCGCCGCCGGGCCGGCCGCGGGCGGCCCGGCGCTACCGCGGCAGCGGAAGCTGGCGGCTCTCCCTCTCGCGGGCCTGGTCGAAGGCGGGCAGCGGCTCGGGGCTGCGCACCTGCTCCAGCCAGAACACGCCGTCCCAGGGGACCGAGTTGCCGCGGGTGCCGACGAGGTCGACGTCGCCGTCGCCGTCCATGTCGCGGGCGACGAACTTGTCGAACATGCCGCGGACGCGGCGGGACACGTCGTGGCGGATCCAGGACCCGGCCGGGTCGGCCGGCTGCTCGAACCACGCCAGACGGCCGGCGCGGTGCGACGGGGAGATCTCCGCGGCGTCGACGTCGCGCGGGTCCTGGCTGTAGGCGCCGGAGAACGCGTCGAGGCGGCCGTCGCCGTTCACGTCGGTCAGCACGAAGCCGACCAGCCGGTCGGGCGCGAGGCTGCCGATGACGTGCAGGCGCCACGCGCCGGCCGGGTCGGCCGGCTGCTCCAGCCAGGAGAGGCCGTTGCGTTCGTCGCGGATCGCGACGTCGACGCGGCCGTCGCCGTTCAGGTCGGCGAAGTCCATGTTGAAGCCGGTGACGACCGCCTCCGGCTCGATCTCGATGCGGTGCTCGACGAACGCGATCTCGTCGACGCCGACGTTCTCGAACCAGAAGATCCGCTGCTCCATGCGCGAGCCGCCGACGACGTCGAGGTCGCCGTCGCCGTCGAGGTCGAACGGTTGCGCGTTGATCGGCACGACGACGCGCGCCAGCTCGTGCTCGACCCAGGCGTCGCCGTCGAGCGGATCCTCGGGCACGGCGAACCACGAGACCGGATGCGTCTCGGTGGTGCCGCGCGGCGGGTTCTGGCCGCCCTTGTTGGCGGCGGTCACCTCCGGGCGGCCGTCGCCGTCGAGGTCCGCGAGGAAGGCCCGGATGTACGAGCCGCGGCCGCGCGTCGCGGCGGGGATCACCCGCCGCCACCGCGCGTCCCGCCCCGCGGCGCCCGGGTTCTCGAAGTAGATCAGGTGCGCGAGCTCGCACGCCACGACCACGTCCGGCCAGCCGTCGCCGTTCACGTCGCCGACGGCCACGTCCTCGGCCGCGCCCGCCTCCTCGCCCTCGGCCAGCGTGTAGCGGTCCCAGACGCCGGGGTCGGCGGAGCCGTAGGCGATCCGCACGTGTCCGTCCGGCACGCCGTCGTACGTCGTGTCCGACTCGTGCACGGAGACGACGTCGAGGTGGCCGTCGAGGTCGAGGTCGGCCATCTCCAGCCCGTCGCTCCCGGCGAGGGCGACGCCGCCGGCCGCGAGGTCGTCGATGACGTGCTCGCGCCACGAGATGTACGACCCGTCCGCCGCCCGCGCCCGCGTCGGCGTGTCTGCGACGGCGGGCGGCTTCACCGTCACCGTCACGTCGACCGGCGTCGTGTGGACCGTATCGTCCGCCACCGCCTGCAGCACGTAGACGCCCGGCTCGGTGAACCGCACGCGCGTGACCGCCCGGCCGCCGGCGCCGATCTCCGGCACCCGCGGATCGAACGACACGGCGCCCGGACCCCGCCAGTGGAGCCAGGTGACGGCCAGACCGGTGGCGGCGGCGGTGCGCGGATCGACCATCGCCTGCGACTTCGGCCCGCGGCGCGTCCGGCGCTCGGCGAGGCGCGGGTCCGGCGGCGGGATGCCGTCGTCGCCGGCGACGACGGCGATTTCGATCGCATCCGGCAGCGTCACCTCCCGCTCGCCGGGGCCTTCCAGGCGGAGGAACGGCCGCTGGTTGTCGGCGTAGCCCTGGGCGGTGCCGGTGCCGCGGTTCAGCCGCCGCACGCCCGCGTCGATCTCCCACACCGGCCAGAGATGGCCGAACGCCTTGTCGGTGCGGCCGTTGTGGGTGACGGTCCAGACCAGGTCCCGGTCCCGCGCCCAGTCGGCCGGCACGCGCACCGTGAAGACGAACTGCTGGCGCCGGTTGTAGAAGTGGGTCGGCTGCCCGCGGTCCGCCGGTCCCGGCTCGAAGAAGTTGTCCGGCCCGACCGGGACGACCGGCTGCTCCTCGTAGTTGCGGTTCAGGTAACCGAAGACCATGGTGAACGATCCGTCGGCGTTCCGCTCCCACCCCTCGAAGACCGGCTGCACGTTCTGGCCCCGGTTCCAGCGCTCCTGCGCCGCGGCCGGGGCGCCGGCGCACACGGCCAGCAGCGCGGCCAGGCACGCCGCGCCGACGAAGCGACTCTCACCCTGCATGATGCTCTTCTCTTGCACTTCCGCAACCTCGTATCGAAACACCGCAACGGCACGAAGCCTCCGCGATCCGCGACCGCGAAGGCTTCGCTCCCGTCCCGCGCGCAGCCGGCGCCCGGGCGGCTAGTCGTCGTTGTCGGCGGCGAGCGCCTGCCGCTCCGCCACTTCCTTCTCGAACGCCTCGTCGTCGAGCTCGTACCAGCTCACCCAGGCGAAGCTCATCTCGTCGCTCGACCGCTGGCCGAAGCCGGCCCAGTTGGTCGGGTCGTCGTTCCAGCGGTTGGCCTCGGAGTTGTCGTGCCAGCTCGTCACGTGCAGGATGGTGCCCCGCGGCAGCAGCGGCGCCACGTGGTCCTGGTAGTTGTAGACGATGTGCCACCCGAAGTCCCAGTCGGCGCAGCTCAGGATTTCCTTGCCGTTGTCCGGGTAGATCGCCTCGAGGCACTGCCGCTTGCCGAGGTTGTGCAGGTGCGCCTGGAACGCCGTGACGTGGGCGTTCTCCTTCAGGCGGTAGTAGCCGTCGTGCCGCACGTTCGACGCCCCGGCCGGGATGTCGAGGTCCTCGTCGTCGCCGACGTGGGCCGAGATCAGCTTCCGCTCCGGCACCACCCCCCGGGGGTAGAACTGCAGGCCGACCCGCGTGCGGTCGGTGGTCTCGACCCCGATCGCCGCGTAGTGCATGTTGAAGCGGATCTTCGAGCCGGCCTTGATCAGCCGGCCGGTGCCGTCCGGGAAGACGTCGCCGTTCTTGCCGAGCGCGTACTCGTTGAGGAACTCGCCGATGCCGCTGGTGTCCTCGGTGTCGTCGTTCACCATGCCGGTGACCGCGTGGTGGACCACCGGGAACCCCTCGATCGACGGCTTGGTCTCGACCGCCTTGATCCAGCGGTCCTCGGTCAGGCCGGATTCGGACTCCAGGTTGCCCCACCAGTTGGGCGCCTCGGCCGCCACGACGAACGGCTCGGGAATCTCCACCACCCAGTCCGGCTCGCCGATCTTCCACTCGGCGATGTCCCGGAACTCCCGCGGCGGCGGCAGGTCGGCGGGGTTGCCGCGCGGCGCGCCGGCGTCGACCCAGGCGGCGACGGCGGCGATTTCCTCGTCGCTCAGCGAGTAGTCGTACTTGAAGCCCTGGATGCCGATGTTGCGGTCGATGTACCACGGGGGCATCGCGCGGGTGACGACCTTCTCGCGGATCGACCGCGCCCACGGCCGCGTCTCCTCGTAGGTGAGCAGCGACATCGGGGCGATCGAGCCGGTGCGGTGGCACTCCTGGCAGGAGCGCTGCAGGATGGGGGCGATGTCCTTCGTGAAGGTGACCCGCGCCTCGTCCTGCGCGGACGCGGACGCGGCGCAGAGCGCGAGGATCACGACGGCGGCGAGACCGAATCGGCGGCCGGGTGTGCGTGACATTCTCTGAAACCTCCCGAGCGAGCGTGTGTCGCGTGTTCGAGAAAGCGCCGGCCGCGCCGCGGCACGGCCGGGCTGCCTATTGTGAACCAGCCGGCGCCGGTACGCCAAGCACCGGTTCCGCCGGCGTGACGCCGGACCTTCCCCCCCGCCGCGGTCCCTCCTCAGAAGCGGGCCGTGAAGGTCACGCGCAGGACGCGCCCCACCAGCACCTCCTGGGCCTGCTCGAACGTCGCGTCGTTGATCCGCCGCCCGCGCGACCCGGAGCGGTGCCGCAGCTCGACGCCGTTGTTGAGCGCGTTGAAGGCGTCGAGCCGCGCGTCCCAGGTCCAGGCGCCGGCGTTGAAGGTCCGGGCGATGCTCAGGTCGAGCGTCGTCCAGTTGGGCAGGTACTTCACGGTGTCCTGCGGCATCAGCTCGACGTCGTAGAACGACGAATAGCCGAGCTGCCCGGATCGGAGCGCGGGGGCGATCACCCCGTTCAACCGGCAGGGGGCGATGCAGTTGTCCGCCGTGTAGAACGGCGCGGCGTAGGTCAGGTTGTCGACGTCGGTGCCGCGGGAGTCCACGCGGAAGGCCTCTTCGCCCACCATGCCGGTGCCGATGGCGTTGCCGGTCGCCGGGTACGCCTGGTAGGTGCCGGCCAGCCGCAGCCCCCACGCCACGGGAACGGAGCCCGACAGCTTGAACTCGTTGCGCCAGTTCCGCGGCGTGGCGTACTCGTCGCAGAAGCGGTAGGCGTTCGGGTCGGCGGTGAAGTAGTCGCCGCGCGACTGCTGCAGGATGATCCCGCAGTAGTTCTCGATGCCGCCCGCCTCGCCGCGCCCCGGCGTCTCGGCCGTCCAGCCGCCGAACACCGTCCCGCCGTTCGGCAGCCGCGCGCTGAGGCCGAGCTCGAAGTTGCCGAACACGTCGGGGAAGTGCCCGAACACGGTCCGGTCCAACTGCTCGGTGCGCGCCTCCGAGGCGGGGTAGATGCCGTAGATCGGAATGATCCCGGTGTAGGGGGCCGGCGCCAGGAAGTCGATCTCCTTGACCCAGTTCTCGTTGTCGAGGAAGCGCACGGTGCCGTCGGGATGCTCGTCGAAGTCGAACGTACGGTTGACGAAGGCCCGCACGGTGTTCTCCTTGGTCGACCGCCGCCGGTACTCGGCCATGATCGACACGCCCGCGGCCACCTCGTGCTGGAGGGTGACGGACATCAGGTCGTCGAACTTGCGCTGCAGGTCCGGATGCGGCTTCCGCGCCGAGCCGCCGCCCACGCCGGTCGCGAACGACGCGTCGGCGGTCGGACCGATCTCCCAGTCCTGCGCGACGTTGTCGCCGTCCGTCCCGTAGGGGTTCGCGCAGGTCCCGGTCCGCTCGCAGCCCGGGGCGCCCAGCGGGGTGCTGGTGCCCGGCATCAGCGTGACGTCGAACCAGTCGCGCTCGTCGGTGCGCGCCGCCGCGCCGGCGTAGTTCTGGAGCCGGAACACGCCCGTGACGCCGAACGCATGGTAGTAGCGGTTCCAGCCGAACTTGAGCGCGGTCCGGCCGCTGCCGAAGACGTCCCACACCGCGCTGAAGCGGGGCGCGACGTCCGGGCCGAAGGTGGGCATGCAGAGGTCGAGCCGGCGCGCCGCGACCAGCTCCCACGGATCGCCGGCCACCGGCCCGCAGTCGGGGGCGGCCGGAAAGACGGCCGCCGTCGTGAACCGGCCGCCCGGCTTGGCCACTTCGGGGCTCGACGGCCGGGCGAGCTCGAGGCGCACGCCGGCGTTGATCGTCAGCCGGTCGATCGTCCAGGAATCCTGGGCGTAGGCGGCCATGGAGTACTTCACGGCGCGCGTATTGAGGTTCGGGGCGTTCGAGACCAGCACCGACTCGGGCGAGCCGAGCCGCCCGCAGTTCCGGCCGGCGGCGTCGCACGCGGCGTAGGGATGGCGTGCGTCGACCCAGCTCACGTGGTGGTCGAACGGGCTCAGGCCGCTGCCGTAGGTCACCTGGGCGAGGTCGGCGTTCCCCGACTGCCCCTCGGTGATCCGCCCCCAGTCGTTCGTGAAACCCATCTTGAAGTTGTGCGATCCGGTGACGTAGGACAGCGAGGCGAGGAAGCTGGAGCTGTACGGCAGGCTGGTCTGGTCGAGGCCGCGCGAGGAGTAGGTGTATCCGCCCAGCCGGCCGTCCACCCGCCGCACCCCGCCGCCGTCCGCGCCGGCGCCGTACCAGGGGTGGACGGGCGCGCCGTGCAGGCCCTGCATGGCCGCCTGCCCGGGGCTCATCGAATCCGGGTGGCAGGGCGAGTCGATGCACGTGAACAGGTTGGCCGGCCGCTCCACGACGATGCCGTCCTGGTTGGCGAAGCGGTCCGCCTGGCCGACGAAGGAGAAGCCGCTCTCGAACAGCATCCGGTTGCTGATCGTCGACGTCCACTTCGTGTTCGCGTTGTAGTAGTTGATCGTGTCGACGTTCGTGGAGGCGGTGTCGCGGTCCTCGAGGGCGCTGAACTCGTGGAACCGGTTGCGGTGCGCCTTGTCGATGTACGCCACCCACTTGTTGGTGTCGTTCACCTGCGTCGTGACCCGGGCCAGGATGCTCCGGATCCGGTTGTCGTCGACGGCGGTCGAGCCGTCCCGGTTCGTGGCGTTGAGGATCTCCTGGTCGGTGCTCCACTGGCGGCCCGCCGCGAAGAACCAGATCCGGTCCTGGCGGATCGGCCCGCCGATCCCGAACTGGGCGTCGTAGGTGTTGGCGAGCCGCGGCGTGGCGCCCTCCTGGACGCCGACCCGCCGCAGCCGCTCGTTGAAGTTGTCCTGCGACAGGGCGCCGGGGGTGGTGCTGCCGAACAGCGATCCGCTGAAGCTGTTGCCTCCCTCGCGCGGGATGATGTTGATGCGCACGCCGCCGTGCCCGGTCTCGGCGTTCATCGCGTTGGTGGAGACGGACATCTCCTGGGTCATCTGCGGGTTGTTGTACGGCTTCACCCGGCCGTCGTCGAGGAAGGTGTTGAGCGTCATGCCGTCGACCTCCAGGGTCGTCTGGCGCGAGCTCGCCCCGCGGCCGAACATCCAGCTCTGCTGCATGGCGCGCGAGCCGCCGACGTCGGGCCGGATCGGCTTGACCCCCGGAACGAGCGCCGCGAAGTTCCAGAGGCTGCCGCCGGTCGGGATCGCTTCCTGGGTCTCGCGGGTCAGCGTCTCGACCCGCGCCACCCGCTGCACGTCGACCACCGGCGCCTGGCCGCTGACGGTGACCGTCTCCTCGAGCGCGCCGACCGCCATCGTCGCGTCGACCGTCAGCGTGAAGTCGGCCGGCAGGGTCAGGCCGTCGCGGATCCAGGTCGAGAACCCGACCAGCGTGAACGTCACGACGTACTCGCCCGGCTGCAGGTCGACGATGGTGTAGCGGCCCGCGCCGTCGGTGACCGCGAAGCGCGAGCCCTCGATCAGCACCGGGCTCGACGCCTCGACCGTCACTCCCGGCAGGATGCCGCCGGTGTCGTCCGTCACCGCGCCGGTGATGCTGCTCTGGGCCTGCGCCGCCGCCGGCAGCGCGAGCGCGAGCGCGGCGGTCCCGATGCGCCGGAACGCCTGTCTCATGACGAGCCCTCCCCTGTTCCGGACCGGCGGCGCCGTTTCGCGCCGGTCATCTCGCCCCGCAGGACGGCGTCGAGGCGCCGGCCGCCGCGCGGGCCGCCGCCAGCGTCCCGATCACCTGCGCGTCCGACCAGCCGGTCAGGCGCGCCGCCCGCTCGGCCGCGGCGGCCGCCTCGGCCGCCCGGCCGAGCGCCAGCAGCGCGACGGCCAGGTTGTTGTGCGTCTCGGCCCGCTCCGGCTCGATGGCGAGCGCGGCGCGGTAGCGCCCCGCCGCCTCCTCCGGCCGGCCCAGCGCGTGCAGCACGATGCCGTAGTTCGTGAGCGCCGCCACGTGCGCCGGATCGCGGGCGAGCGCCGCTTCGAAGCGCGCCGCCGCGGCGTCCAGCCGCCCCGCGCCCCCCGCGATGATGCCCAGGTTGTAGTGGGCCGGCGCGAACCCCGGACGCAGCCGCAGCACGCGCCGGAAGCGTTCGGCGGCCTCCGCCGCGCGCCCCGCCTCCAGGTGGTAGATTCCGAGCTCGTGGTGCGCCCGGAAGTCGCGCGGGTCGTCGCGGGCGCGCTTCTCCGCCCCGGCCAGATCGACCGCGTTCGCCTTGCGCGTCAGGGCGCGGGCCAGCCGCTCGCGGCCGGCCGCGGTGCGGGTCCGCACCTTCACCACCAGCTCGGCCATCTCGTCGCTGGAACGCCGGCCGTAGCGGACCCGCCGCGGCGGGTGGTTCGGGTTGTTCCGGTTGGCGGCGGAATTGTCGTAGACGTAGCGCATGCCGAGCGTCGTCCCGGCCGGCAGCGGCAACGGATCGAGCAGGCGGTACTCCTCCTGCCAGTTGAAGTCCCAGTCGTCGATCCGCACGAGCCAGCGGCGCGAGCCGTCGGGCAGCGTCGCGAACCCCTGCAAGTCGCGCCCCAGGCGGTGGGCGTGCGGATAGACCGACAGCACCTCGACGTCCACCGGCAGCCGCCAGGCGTCCTCCACCACGTGGCGCGCGGCCCCGGCCGGGATGTCGATGGTCTTGTCGCCCAGCAGCACGGCTGCCGGCGCGCCGGTAGCCGGGGCGTCCGCGAAGTACAGGCCCACCTCCGGCGCGACGCGGGCCGGCGCGTCCGTCGCCGGCAGGTGCGACTGGAGCACCAGATCCACTCCCGGATCGAGCCGCCACGCCAGATCCTCCGGTTCGAACGCCGGAACCCGGCCGGGCGCCCAGGCGAGCAGGTGCCCGTCCGGGAAGCGGGCGTCGTCGTCCAGCCCGTCGTCGTACCCCGGCGCCGGGTCGCGCCGGTCGAGACGGCGGGCGGACCGGGCGGGATCGATCAGCAGCCGCGCGTGGTGGATCGCCCGCCCGCGCGGCCGGAGGTCGAACGCCCGCACGTAGCGGGTGGCCGCCAGCGGAACCGGAAGGACGAAGTTGCGGTACTGTTCTTCCCCGCCGGCCGCGAGCTCGTACGGCTCGGGCAGGGCCAGCACCAGGTCCGGCGGCCCGAGGCGCCAGCCGGCGGGCCGGGCGGGGGGCGGATCCAGGTCGGCCGGGTCGCCCTCGGCCGCGCCCTGCTCCACCCAGCGGCCGATCAGGGCGATCTCGGCGTCCGTGAGCCGCCGCTCGCCGGCGAACGGACCGCCGTGGCCGGGCGCCGGCTTCCAGGGCGGCATCGTCCGGGCGGCGGTCGCCCGGCGGATCGCCCGCGCCCACGGACGCACCTCGGCGTAGTCCGCCAGCGCGAAGGGAGCGGGGCCGCCGTCGTGGTGGCAGACCGTGCAGCGGGCGCGCAGGACGGGGGCCACGTCGCGCGTGAACGTCGGGGCCGGAGGCGCGGCCGCCTGCGCCCCGGCCGCCGCAGCCACGCACCAGACCGCCGGGAGCGCCGCCCGGAAAGTCATCGTCGCGGCCCGCTCAGATGCCCCAGCGAGTGACGTTGAAGGTCACGCCGACGCCGATCCGCAGCTCCCGGAAGTCCCCGCCGCCCGCGAGGTCCGCCGGGTCGTAGACCCCCCGGATGCCGTCCCCCACCCCCGCGATCGAGCCGGTGCTGTCGTGGAACAGGAAGTTCGACGAGGCGTCGACGACGCGGAACGACGAGTTCGACCGCGACGGATGCGGAACGAACGAGTGCGCGTAGGCGACGTCGAGGCGGAACCCGGTCCGGTCGGTGAGGGGAACGTCGACGCCGAAACCGGGCAGGACCGCGAAGTTGGTCGCGGTGTGGACGTAGAGGTCGATCTTGCGGACCACGCGGACCGCGCCGGCGAGCACCTGCACCCACGGCCGCACGCCGCCGGGGTCGCCGAAGTACAGGCGGGGACCCGCCCCGGCGCCGATCGAATTGATCTGCACGCCGCAGTCGCCGGGGTTCGGCGAGAGCGTCGGCGAGCACCAGAGCGCCTCCGCGCGGTGATAGGACAGCCCCTGGAACTCCACGTGCCGCGAGGGAGGCACGACGGTGATCTTGTTGCCGGCGGCGGCCGCCTGGGCCGCGCGCGACAGGTTCGCGGGGTGCTCGCCGGGCGGGATGCCGAAGTTGAACGCCCCGCTGGCGCGCCACGCGATGGCCAGTCTGGACGACACGTCGGCGGTGCCGCTGGTGTACCAGCCCCCCGGCAGGATGCCGGAGTTCTCGGCGAGGCCGTCGTTGCGGACGAGGCTGTACCCGACGCCGAAGTCCCCCCCGCCCTGGGCGGAAGCGGGAGGCGGCGCGCTCAGACAGGCGAACGCGACAGGAACACCGACCCACGCGCGAATGCTCATGGACGTGCCTCCTTCACCGAACGACCTGTTCCGCCCCACTATGTTCGTTCGCCCGCGGCGTGTCAACCGCGCGGCCGAGGACGCCCGGCCCGGCAACGCCTACCGCGGCAGCGTGAACACGTACAGCGCGTTGCCGGTGTCCGGGTGCGTGACGTCGGGGCTCAGCAGCGCCGGCACGCGCCGCGGGCTGCCGCCGCCCAGGCCCGTCGAGACGGCGACGTACTGCCTGCCGCCGACGCCGTAGGAGACCGGGAACCCCTGCACGGACGTCCCGAGCCGCGTCTCCCAGAGCACCTCGCCGGTGGCCGCGTCGTGCGCCCGGAACCAGCGGTCGACGTCGCCGGCGAAGGCCAGTCCGCCGCCGGTGGTCAGCACCGCGGTCAGGAACGCGGCGCGCTGCTCGATGCTCCAGCGCTCCTCCAGGGTGTCGACGTCGTAGGCCGCCAGCTTGCCCAGGTTGCCGTCCGTGCCCGGCATCTCGAACCAGGTCCGGTCGGCCTGCGCGCCGCCCGAGCCGATCTCCAGCGCCACCTCGCGGCCGGCGATCTCCAGGCAGCTCTGGCTCAGCGGAATGATCAGCGAGCGGGTCTCCGGGCTGTAGCCGGTCGCGTGCCAGTTGTGGCCGCCGGCGGTGCTCGGGCAGACCGAGACCCAGTCGCCGATGCCGGCGTCGGCGATGTCCTGGCGGTAGGTCACCGCGCCGGTCCGCGGGTCGATGCGGTCGAACACGTTCTGGAAGACGGTCTCGACGTGCCCGAGGTACTCGCCGGTCTCGCGGTCGAGCTTCCAGAGGATGCCGTGCTTGCCGATGGTGAGCAGCGCCTTGCGCCCGCCGCTGTCGACGAGCACCTGCTCGAACCCCTCGTCGAGGTCGAGCGCCTCGCCCGGCACGTGCTGCCGGTACCAGCGGATCGAGCCGTCGGCCGGGTCCAGGGCCAGGGTCGAGTTCGTGTAGAGGGCCGGGTCGTGGACGGTCAGGCCGCGGCTCGCGGGCACCCACGGCTTGGCCTGCGCCACCGGCCAGTAGAGCAGGTCCAGCTCCGGATCGTAGCTGCCGGGAATCCACGAGTCGCCGCCGCCGCGCAGGGCCAGCGGCAGATCGCCCCAGGAGTCGCCCCCCGGCTCGCCGGGCGCGGCGATGGTCAGCCGCCGCCACAGTTCCTCGCCGGTCTCCGCGTCGTGCGCGGTGATGAAGCAACTGTCCGGCATGAACCGCGAGCAGCCGTTGATCCCGTTGACGACCCGCCCGCCGGCCACGATCGGACCGCTGGAGTTGGCGTAGCCGTCGTTGTAGTCGGCCATCCGGGTCTCCCAGACCAGCGCGCCGGTGCGGGCGTCGAGCGCCACCATGTGGGCGTCGCGCGTGCCCATGAAGATCCGGCCGCCGTAGATGGCGAGGTTGCGGCTGTTAGCCCCGCGCAGCGCCTCGGGAAGGGGCCGCCGGTACTCCCAGAGCAGCGTGCCGTCGGCCGCGTCGAGCGCCTGCACCACGTTGCCGGGGCTGGCCAGATACAGGACGCCGCCGCGGACCAGCGGCGTCGGCTGGTTGCGGCCGTCGCCCATCGACCAGACCCAGGCCAACTGCAGCCCGCCGACGTTGTCCCGGTCGATCTGGTCGAGGGGACTGTGGCCCCAGCCGTCGTAGGTGCGCCGGTAGATCAGCCAGTCCTCCGGATCGGGGTCGCGCAGCATCGCGTCGGTGACGGGGGCGCGCTCGGGGACGGGGCGCAGCGTGCGCGTGCCCCCCGGCAGGCCGGCCGCCGCGGCGGCCGGCGGCAGCCCGGCGGAGCCCGGTCCCGCCGGGGGCGCGGCGGCCCCGCCCAACGCGGCGGCCCCGCCCAACGCGGCGGCCCCGCCCAACGCGGCGGCCCCGGCCGCGAAGCCGTTCTCCTGCAGCACGTAGGCGACGATGCCGGCGTACTCCTCCGGCGCCAGCGAGCCGCCGCCCCCCGGCGGCATCGTCACGCTGACCAGCTCCAGCAGGTCCTCGACCGGCCGTTCGCCCCACCCGCCGCGGAACGTCGGGCCGGCCAGCTCCGGCGCCTCGAACGATCCGCTCAGGTTCGGCATGTGGCACGCGGCGCACTCCCGGTCGTAGAGCGCGCGGCCCGCCTCGGCCTCCGCCGCGGTGTACGCCGCCGACGCAAGCTGCGCCGACGCGGCGAGAGGCGCCAGCGCCGCCAGCGCCGACGCGCCCGCCAGGGTTCCCCGGAACCAACCGTCCGAACGCCGGCCGTGCAGTCCTCGATGCATCAGCGCCCTCCATCGTGTCCGGGGCCATCCTACCTTTCGCCGCGCGCGGCGGCACCCGTTTTCGTCACCGCTCCGCCCAGCCGCGGGCGAGCGCCTCGCGCCGGGCGTCGTCGTCGAGCACCCGCGCGCACGACTCCCAGTCCACCCGCTCGACCGCGTGATGGTAGCGGAGGTCGAACGGGTGCCGCCGCGGCGCCGCGTCGATGGTCCGTTGCGCTTCCTCGATGCGGCCCAGCGCCACCTGCACCCACACGTCTTCGAGCGTGTCCGGCAACTGGCCGAAGAGCCGCGAGATGTTCTCCAGGCGTTCCGAGAGCAGTTCGCGGACCCGGTCCTCGACCGAGCCGGCGTAGCGCAGGTTGCAGACGTCGACCGCGGGCCGGACCTGCCCGATGCGCTGGATGCGCCCCTTGCGCTGTTCGAGCCGCGACGGGTTCCAGGGGAGGTCCAGGTTGACGAGGGCGCCGAGCCGCTGGAGGTTCAGGCCCTCCGAGGCCGCGTCGGTGCCGAGCAGCAGCCGCATTTCACCCCGCCGCACCGCCTCCTTCAGCGCGTCCCGGCGGCAGCCCGCGAAGGCGCCGCCGCGTAGCGCGCCGGACCGGTTCGCCCCGGCGTAGAGGCCGATCCGCTCGTCCGGCAGGTCGCTCGACAGCCGGCCGGCGAGCCACCGCGCCGAGTCGAAGTACTGGCTGAAGACGATGCAGCCGGAGCGGAGCCATCCCTCGTCGACCAGGAGCCGGCGGACGGCCGCGTACTTGGGGTCCGGCCCGCGCTCCGCCGCCAGGGCGCGCAGCAGGCGCTCGAGCACGTCCCGCTCCGGGGCGGTCAGGGCGCGGAACGCATCGGCCGGCTCCCCGCCCCCCTCCTCCTCGTCGTCCTCCTCCGGGTCGTCGGAAGGCTCCCAGCCGGCGAGGATCTTCTCGACCGTGCGGCGCCCGGCCTCCATGGTGCTGCCCATGCGGCGCAGCAGCAGCGTGCGGAAGAAGCCGCTGTTCGCCCGCTCGGCGAGCAGTCCGCAGAACTCCTCCGCCAAGTGGTAGGCATCCGCCAGGAACGGCGGCAGCCGGATGGCGTCGGCGGCCGACTCGCCGCGCAGGCGCACCCGGACCGGGGCGAGGTACGGCTCGTTCGTCTCCGGGTCGAGGGTCCGTTCGAGATGCTCGCGGGTCCGCCGGACGATGGTCCGGAGGTAGGGGTTGTGATGCTCGACGAACCGCGGGAAGCAGTCCGCGATGCGCTGCCGGTCGGGCGGGCGCAGCGCGTCGGCGGCTCGTCCGGGCGCGTACGCGGCCTCGTCCGGGAGCGCGATCGACCGCCGCAGAATCTCGAAGTCCCGCCCTTCCGAGCCGGGAGGAAAGGGGTTGCGCAGCCACTCCCAGCGCTCGTCGAACCGGTCCGGCGCGGGCGTCCGGCCGAGCACCAGGTCGAGCGCCGCCCGGGCGTTGCGCCAGCGGCTGCCGGGTCCCCCGAGCACCGCGTCGGAACCGCGGGCGAGCGCGTCGAGCAGGTCGCAGGCCTCGACCGGATGCAACTGCACCGGCGTCGCGGTGGCGAGCAGCAGGCTCTTCGTGCGCGGCGCGACCTCCTGCAGGAACCGCAGCAGGCGGTTCGGCTGCGCCGGCGCGAAGGCCCGCTGGGCGTCCAGGTTCCGCCGGCGCGCCCGATGCGCCTCGTCGAGGATCACGCACTCGAAGCGCAGATCGGCCAGCCGCGCCGCCGCCTCCGAGCCGCGGGTGATCAGGCCGGTGGAGACGATCCCGATGCGGCGCGGGCAGCGGCGGATCGATTCCGGGCCGGCGGCCGGATGCTCGACGCCGCGTTCGTCCACCCACTGCCCGCCGTCCCAGACCGCCGACGGCAGCCCGAGCAGCGTGTCGAGCTCGTCCTGCCACTGCCGCACCAGCGTCTTCGGCGCCAGCACCAGCACCGGCCGCTCGCCGGCCAGCGCCATGAGCTGCGCCGCCATCGCGAGCTGCAGCGTCTTGCCGAGCCCCACCTGATCGGCCAGCACGAACCGCGCGCCGTGCGGCCCGCGGTGCGCGTCGAAGGCGAGCTTCACGAAGTGCTTCTGGTGCTCCCACAGGCCCACTTCGCGGCGGTAGACCGGCGCCTCCACCACGACCGCCGCCGGGTCCGGCGCCTCCCGCCAACCCGCGACGCCGCCGATCACCTCGCGCCGCGCCAGGCGGTCGAGGTCGGCGACGACGAACTCCGCGAGGGGGACCGCGCAGGGCGACGACCACAGGGCGTCGAACTCCTCCTGCACCCACGCCGCCGCGTCCGGGTCGTCATCCTCCCAGAGCAGCTCGTAGTTGAGGCGGAACGCGCGCGCCGACTCGTTCGCGCTGCCGAGGAAGCAGACCCGGCCGCCGCCGGCCCGCGTGATCACGCCCGCCTTGCCGTGGACGAGGCCGAAGACCTCGTCCGGCAGGACGCGGATCTCCATCTTCCCCGAGCGGAGCAGGTCGTGGAGCCGCCGGAACCGCGGCCGGGCGGCGTCGCCCCGATCTTCGGGGCGGGAGTCGCACCACTCGCGGCGTAGCGCGGCCTGCGCCGCCTTGGCGACCTCGACGTCGGCGCGCGACAGCCCGGAGTTGCAGACGACGCGGATCTTCCCGCGGACACTCTCCAGCGCCTCGCCGGCCACTTCCAGGATCGACGAGGAGAAGTAGCCGGCGATGCGGTCGTAGCCCTGCGCGCCGGCGAGCCGGGCGGCGAGGAAGCCGGCGTCGAGCCGGCGGCGGCGGGAGGAGTGGCGCTCGATCACGGCAGGCTCGCCGGCGCGCCGCGTCCGCCCCGCGGGTCGGCGGGCGCGGCCGACGCGGCCGACGCACTGTCTCGACCAGCGCCCTCGTCGTGTCCGCGTCCCGGCGCGCCCTCGGCGGCCGTGATGTGGCCCAACGATCGAGCTTCGTTCCGCCGGCCGGCGACCGCATGCAGATCGATCACGATGGCGGTGGCGTCGGCCAGGGCGGCCGACCGGAGCCAGAAACGCTTCCCGGCCGGTTTGACGAGGAACAGATCGCGGCCGGCGAACACCCGGAAGTCCGGCAGCGCCTGGAAGTTGCCCGGCAGCGGCTTGTGGACGTGTTCGGCGAGCCGGGACAACGCCTCCGCCACGGACTCGTCGCCGTCCTCGGCGTAGTCGAAAGCACCCGGCCCGTCCCGGAGCGACAGTTGCAGGATGGCCAGATCGTCGTTGCGCGCCACCAGGCGCGTTCCGATGGAGCAATCGCTGTCGAGCCAGTCCGCGAGGGCGCCGGTCAGCGTCCGGGCGTAGGCCCGGCGGTCGTCCGGGGTCGAAGGCCGCCAGAGCGCGGGAACCCGGCCCCGGTTCGGTTGCACGGCGGGGATCACGTGCTCCACCGTGTCTTCCACCAGGATTCTCTCCTCTTCCGACAGGCAGAAGAACTCGTACGCCAGATCGTCGATTTCCCGGAGCACGCCGCGTTCGTCCGGCCGGTGCTCCAACGCCGGACCGGGCTGCGCCGGGGCTGGACCGAGCCGTCGAACCTGCTTCTCGACGACGGCGGCCAGCGCATCCGCCGCCGCGCGCGACCGCTCGGGCTCCGGCAGGTCGTCCGGCGCGGGGAACGGCAGACGCAACAGCTCCGCCTGATGCAGAATGGGACGATCCGAGCCGAACGACGACGTGCCGTGGAACGCGAACCACAGCATCAGCCGGCTGTTGAGGAGTCCCGCGAGCAGCATGCCGCGGCGTTCGTCGCCCGGCGGAACCGCGATGGCCTGAACGATGTCCTGGAAGGCCATCCGGTCCTCGACATAGGCCGCGCGCAGCCGCGGTCCTCCCCGGCCGGCGCCGGCGGCGACGCCGCCCGGAACCAGCACGCGCGGTCCCTCGAATCCCGCTTCGAAACCCTTCCGGCGGACGACACTGTCCTTCCACGGCTGCAATCCCTCGCACGTCCGCGCCAGGACGCGGAACTCGTCTATCGGCAGGAAGGGCGTCGCGGTGACGACGTTGCTGTGATGGCCTTCGTGGGCGGCACGCGGAACCCGCTTGGCGTTGGCAGGCTGGAAGCCCTGCCCGACGACCCAACGCCCGCGGGTCGATTCCTTCCTGCGAGAGAGCGTCCCGAATTCGGCCACGAGATCGCCGAGACGGGGGAACTGCGACAGGTAGTTGAACAGCCGGGCTTCCGGCTCGCTCAGCCACAGGCGCTTCTTGAAGACGGACGGGTCGGCTTCGACCATGCGGGAGTCGAGCCGGCAGCGGTCGGCGCCGCCGATCGTGATCAGGCGCCGGGACTTCAGGTTCAGGTCGGCCTTCGGCGTCAGGTAGTCGAACCGGTAGGCGGCGCCGCCGGCCGGCGGACGGCCGAACAGGACGAGCGCGGCGGGGCGCACGGCGTGGTCGAACAACTGGAACCGCAGGTCCGCGAAGTTGACGACGGCGAAGATCTGCGCCTCGCGCAGCAGGCGCTTGCGGGCCTCGACGGCATCGCCGGCGTGGTTGTGCAGGAAACCCATGGCCGGCAGGAGAAGCGCGACGACGCCATCCTCCCGCAGATGCCGCAACGACTTCCAGACGAAGGCCCACGCCTGTTCGCGGCCGGGCGCCGGCAGATCTTCTTCCCTGCACCATTCGAGAGCGGAATGGCTTCCGCCGCGGCGGCTCGACCAGGGCGGGTTGCCGACGATCACGTCGGCCGGCGCGTCGCCGGCCTCGGCCGCGAAGAAGTCCTCGTGGCGAAGCGTCTTTCCATGCAGCGCGGGGAGCATTTGGCCCCGTTTCATCAGCGCCCGGACGTCCGGCGGGGTGACCTCTTCGAGCAACGCGACGTACAGCGAGAACACGGCCACGCGGACGGCGCCGCCGTCCACGTCCCGCCCCTGCAACCTCGAGAGAACGTCCAGCAGGTCGCCCCAGGGAATCTTCCGGTCTCGCCGGCCCGCGCGCACGTGTTCGCACAGGCGCTGGAACAGGCGCACCAGGAAGACGCCGGACCCGCACGCCGGATCCAGAAAGCGCCCGGCGTCCCGGACCGCGGGCGGCAGCCGGTCCCACGCGTGGGAGACGGCGGTGTCGGCCAGGAACATCGGGGTGTAGTAGGCGCCCGACGTGCGGCGGTCGGGACCTCGTTCGGCCAGAAACCGGTCGTGGACGGCGCTGATCAGCTCGATCGGAATGAACTTGAAGTCGTACGGCCAGAAACGATATTGCCCGCTCCGCCCGCGCATCTCCTCGCGGCCGGAACGGAAGCGGGCCAGGATCTCCAGGTGCGCGGGGCCGAGGCGCGGGCCGCGGTCGTCGGCGTCGAACGAGCACGGGGAGACGAACAGGTCGCCGTTGAAGTCCTTCCGCAACGCTTGGAAAAGGCCCTCCAGCGATTCGACGTCCCCGGACTGGAGCAGCGTTCGGAAGTCGCCGGCGTTCGAGACGTCCCGGAAGTCCTCGGGGCGGACGATCTCCCGGTCCTCGAGATAGGCGACGAACATCGCCTGCACCAGCAGCGCCTGCGCCGCGTCGGTGGACAGCCCCTCAGCGCAAAGCAATTTGTGCGACTGCGTGAGGTTGTCGAGAAGAACCCGGTCCACGCGATCTTCCGGCCGGAAGTGGTCGGGATGCTCCTCCCAGTAGCGGCCGGATTCGGTGGCGTAGACGAGGTTGCGGAGCGCAAGCGCGTCGGCGGTGGCGTGCAGTCGATCGACGAGACAACGGGTGACGGTGTCGTCTTCGTCTCCGGAACGCGGGATGCGAGCCAGCGAAAAGACGCGCACCGTCTCCCGGTAGAGGACGACGAGCAGGCTGGCGAGGCCCTGGTTCCAGAGCGCGGCGCGGCGCGAGGCGACGGCGGCGGGATCGTACTCGTCGACGGAGAGGAGGACGACCGTCGGCACGTCCTGCACGCAGAAGACGGCCGATCCGCCCAGGTCGTCCAGCGTCGTGCGCAACGCGCCGGCGTGCGGCACGTTGCCGACGTCGTCCGACTTTTCGTAGAACTCCGGCGCGACGCGGGCGGAAAGACTCAGGCGGTCCTTCCAGACCGGGCCGAGCGGTTTCGACGCGATGGCCTCCATCAGGGCTGTCCCGGCGCTGCTCGGCCGCCGCTCCGCGTGCGGCGCCGGGTCGCGTGCATCGGATGCTCTCCCGCGGCGCTGACGAGCCGGACGCCCCTGGTCGACCCGCGTGCGGCGCCGGGTCGCGTTCATCGGCGTGGCGGTCGTCACCGCCATCCGGCGTCGCGCGGCCGTCAATCAGCAGCCGGCGCCGTGACGGGCCGGCAAAGCGAACGGCTGTTTCGCGCTCCTCCGATCATGCTCGCCTTCGACCGTCTCCCCTCCATTGTAGATCGAGAAGCGAAGATAAGGCAAAAAAACGTCCGTCCCCGCGGCGAGATGCCCCGAACGCTCTTCAGTGCCACGCGTGCCGCAACGGATTCTCCCAGTGGAGGCGCCCGAACCGGGCGAAGTCGCCGTCATTTGCGGGGAGACAGCTTGCGAGCCGCTTCCTCGTCTTCCAGGCGCGCCGCCAGCGCCAGCGCCTTGTCGAGGTCGGCCATCGGTTGCCCCATGGCGGCGGTCTTCTGCCGGAACGGCCGGCGGCGGGCGCCGTCGGGCCGCGGTCGAGCCAGACCGGCGCGGAGGGTGCGGTTGAGGATGCGCGTCAGGGAGACGGATTCCGCGTGAGCGCGCGCCTTGAGCTCGATCATCAGGTCGTCGTCGATTCGCACGGTGCTGCGCATGGTGGACATTATGACCTCCGAGATGGTGGAGCGGGCGCGACACCCGCGGCGGCGGAAGCCGGCGCGGAAAAAAGGGGCTTCGAGGAAACGCTCGCGGCCGAACCGATCAACGGATTGTCTCGACCAGCGCCGCATCGACGATGCGGCGATCCTGCGTCAGCAGCGTCGCGCCGAGCACGCGGGCGGTCGCAACCAGAATGCGATCCGCCGGATCGCGATGAAAGGAATCCGGCAGCGCGGCCAGCTCCGCCGCAACCGCCGGTGAAATTCCGCATCTCCGCACCAGCGGCGGCGCGACGGCGGCCTCCAGCCACTCCCGCAACGGAATCTTCAGGCGAATCCGCCCCTGGTTGTGGAGCATCGCCACTTCCCAGAGCGAAACGTCGGACACCAGCAACGGCGAATCGCCGCCAGCGGCCGCGACCGCTTCCTGCTGGCTCCGCGAGAGCCGCTGCCGGTCGTCGAGCCACCAGATCAGGACGTGCGTATCGAGCAACGCCTTCATCGAGCGAGACTGTCCCAGTCTTCTTCCGGCGCCACGGGTCCGATGATGTCGCCCGTTGTGGTGACGGTGCCCTTCAACGCCGTCTGGGGGTATTCGGCGTTCGATCGACCGGCAGGGGACAGCTCCGCGACCGGCCGCCCGCGTTTCAGGATGACCACCCGCTCACCGGTCGCGTGCACGCGATCGAGAATCGCCAGACACCGGGCCTTGAAGTCGGACGCATTGATCGTCTCCATCTGACCAGTATTCAAGACCGGTCATGTGTCGTCAAGCCGGCGGCGGGAGAAGTGGCGCTCGATCACGGCCGGCTCGCCGGCGGCACCTTCCACAACCGGACCGTGAACCGTTCGCCCTCCTCGACCAGATCCGGTTCGGTGCCGTTGTGCTCCCGCATGCCGCGGACGATCTTCCGCGGCACGCCCATCCCCATGTGCTCCAGATAGCCGTAGTCCCGCATCACGTCCTTCAGGAGCTCGTTGCGGGCGCTCCGGCAGCCCGCGCGCATGCGGTCGGGGGTGATGCCGTTCACCAGACGGCCGGGGCTGACGATCTCCAGCCGGTCCGCGTAGAGGCCGAGCTCGACGTCGGTGCCCGACAACAGGTAGTCGCGGTGCACGATCGCGTTGACGACCGCCTCGCGAACCACTTCCTCGGGATAGTCCCAGCGCTCCTCCCGGCGCACGCCGTCGCGCAGCCTCACCGTCTCGACGTTCCGCCGGACGAACTCCACCGCCTGTTCCACGAGACCGGGCTCCAGCACGGAGCCGTCGACGCCCTCGAGCGGCACGATCGGGCCGCGCAGCGTGCGGCGCTCGCGGGCCTCGTAGTCCTTCTCCGTTCCCGGATACGCCACCGCGTCGATCTTCGATTGCGGCAGGAACCGGCCCGGGTTCCTGCCGAACAGCACCAGCCCGGCGAGGGTGACCGGGTGCGGGGCGTCCTCGTGCAGGAACTCGGTGTTGACCAGCAGCGATTCCCAGGCCGCTTCCTGCTCCTCACGCCATTCCCGTTCGCGGTCCTCGGCGAGGAAGCGCCACCGGGCTTCGTCCTGACCCTTCGCCCAGGTCTCGGTTTCCCTGCGCCAGGCGTCGGACGGGTTGGCGCCCGGGGCCTCCTGCTCCCGGACCCGCTCGAAGTAGTCCGCGAGCCGGCGCCGGTCCAGGTCGGCGATCGACGTGCCGGACACCGGCCGGTGCTCCGGGCGCACGACTCCCCGTTGCTGAAAGAGCCGCGCCAGCTCTTCCGGGCTCGCCTCCCGGTTCAGGCTGCCGACGCGGACGTAGTACGTGCGATGCTGCTGGTGCCACAGGTGGTGCACGGTCCACCCGCGGTCCACCTGCACCACCGCCATGTCCCGTCCCGGCGCCACGTCGGGGACGATCTCGAAACGCGGGACGATCTCGGGGCGTATCTTGTCGCGGCAGGCTTGGGCGACCCATTCTTCCAGCCCCCGGTACGTGCGCCGCCCGGTGTCGTCACCGTCGTCACCCGCCGGCGGATCGCGCCTCGACAGCCCGCGGATGCTCCCGTCGTCGTCCACCCCGAGCAGAACCCGTCCGCCGTCCAGGTTGGCGAACGCGATCAGATGCTTCGCGAGCGCGTGGTCGTCGGTCACGTGGCGCGTGAATTCGACGCCGGAATTTTCGCCGCTGGCGACCATCTCGCGCAAGTCGGTTTTCGTCACGGTTCCACCTCGGAAGCTGCACGTGCGGCACCGGGCGCCGGACGGAGACTGAAGAAAGCGTGATGGAGTGCGATCGGCCCGGCCGGAACGGGGCGCGGATGACGGCTGCTTCTTGCCCAGGGCGCGTCAAGGACGGTGGACAACTCCAGCCGTTCCGGCTGGCGTTTCTTTCTGGACAGGTGCTTGTTGACGCGCTCGACCGCCGCTTCCGCGTCGCCCGAGAGCAGGTATCCGGCCAGGAAGCCGTCCGCGTGGTTGCCCGCGTACTTCCCCGTCACGAAACGGTCGATCCCTTCGACGACGTATTCCCGGCAGAGATCGGCGCGGTTCCCGGCGATTCGCTTGCACTCGACGATCGCGTGCGGATCGTGTTCGTCGTATTCCTCGCGGACGTCGCTGAAGAAGACGGGAACGTCCGTACGCCCGTCGGGTCTCGGAGCGTCCGGGCTCGAACGCGATTCGGTTCCCGGCAGGACGGTCATCTTCTTGTGCCACGGGACGACCTTCGTTTTCAGTGCCGCCCGCATCCCGCCTCGAAGGCGCTCCGTGATCTCCACTTCGCCGGCGCCGGCATGGACTTCCGGATGGTCCGACGCCCGTTTCCATCCCGCTTCGAGAGTCTGCAAGATCGCGGCGCAGTGTTCGTCGCCGACGTCGATGGGCTGGCCGAGCACGCCCGGCCGCGCAGAGGCGTCGAACGTCACGCCGGCCGGCCGCCGCGCACGCTGTCCCGGACCACGGCGTCGGCGTCCTCCAGCCCGCACACGCCCAGCCAGTGCCGGAGGGCCGCCGGCTTGACGATCGAGACCTCGTCCCGCGCATGCACCCGCAGCTCGCGCAGGCCGACGAGCGCCTCGGCAACCCGGACCTCGGTGCGTTCGCCGATCCGCTCCAGCACCGCGCGCAACGGGCCGTCGGGCTGCACGACCTCGACCACCGATGGGCCGGGCCGATTCTCCAGCACGAAACGAACGACCCGATGCGGCGCATCGTGCGCCATGTCGTAGATCTCGGCGCGCATGCGCCGGCGGTTCGACGCGGACAGCCAGGCGTCCATCGTGGAAAGGAACGCGCGCGCGTAGTTCCGAAGCTCATTGGTCCCGGCCGGTTCAATGGATTGCTTCCGTCCCGCTTCCCACTGCCAACCGGCCCGGAACAGGCCGTCGCGGACGACAATGCGGTCGGCGTCGTCCAGCTCGTACAGATCGAACACGGCGTCGTCGAGCGCCTTCCAATCGCGGGCGTTGGGTGTCCGGCGATGGAAAGCGCGCACGCGTCGAACAATGCGCCGACCGGCGTCCGATTCGAGGCTCCGTTCGAGCAGAGGCGCGGGCATGGCGGCGAAGTCCTTTTGTTTCAGCCGTTGTATCCACAGGCCAAAGGTCGAACCGGTCATCAGGAAATACCACGACGCCAGAGCGGAACCGAGGATGCCGGCCACGAGGTACGCGGTTTCGGGCCGCATCCCGGAAAACGACACGCCGTAACAGGAATCCGTGAACACGACGTCCCGTTCCGCTACGGTGACGACCGCGCGAGGCGAACCTTGCAGGAATTCCCTCGCGAGAAGGAGCGGTGCGCGGTAAACGTCGCGCTGCCGCGGCGATTCGGCTTCGCTCCCATCGAATGCAGGCAGTGAGTCGATCGCCAAAGAGAACGGCTCCTTGACTGGCTTCCGCGCGAACGGCAGCCCCTCCAGGAAGGCTGCTGATTGACTTCGATCACCGAAGGTCAAACCGGTTCTGAACCGCACGCCCATCGCGTCCAGGCGGGCTTCGAGCGGTTCGTGGTTCTCCCACAGTTCGTCCAGCAGCAGGAGATCGGGCCGACGCCCAAGCAACGCCGCCTTGAACAGCCCGGAGTTGCGTTTCCAGCTCGCGATCGGGAGCGCAGTGACGTCACTCGGCGCGATCTCGATGGTGTGGCTCCGCTCGCCGGCCGGCGACCAGCGCGCCTGGACGAGGGTCAGCCGGTCAGCCGGTCCCGGGCGATGGCGCGCCAGGAGCGCGACGGCGGGCATGTTCGCCTTCGGGAACAACCACCCGGACAGGTCGGAGAGGTTGATCAGGGTGACAGGGGCCAGCGCGTCGACGGCGTCGCGCACGGCCCTCGCGGCGGTGGTGCTGCGGCCGAAGAACGGCGTCGCGCTCAGGATCATGCCGAACCGGGTTCCGTCGTGTGCGAAGTCCCTCGCCCGCGCCACGAAGCCGAGACTCTGGTCCCGGGGCGGATGCCGCGCTTCCGATCTGGTGGCCCGGCGCGCTGCGGTTGCGTCCTTCCCGCCGTAGCTCCACGGCGGGTTGCCGACGATGACGTCGAATCTCCTCAACCCCGCGTCATCGGTCAGGACCGCTCGTCCGTCCGGTGTTTCTTCGATGCTTCGCGCGTCGCCGACCAGCAGGGTCCTGCCTTGCAGCAGTTCGAAGCGGAGCGCCTCGGGCGGTTGCGGTTTGGGGTCGAGCTCCAGCGCCGCCAGATAGAGGCTGAACGCGGCGATGCGCACCGCGGCCTCGTTGAAGTCCACGCCGTACACTTGGTTGTACAGCGTTTCCCGGATCACCTCGCGGTTCGGTTTTTCGTCGCCGGTCTTGAGGCACACCAACCGGCGCAGAGCCTCCACCAGAAAGACCCCAGATCCACACGAGAGGTCGAGGACGCTCTCTGCCCCGGTCAGGCCGTCGAACACCTCGTCCAGCACCAGTGAGACGGCGGCCAGCGGCGTGTAGTAGACGCCTTCGCGACGCGCGGGATTCGCCCCGGCCGACTCCGAGGCCGACGAATGCACGAACTGCTCGTAGATGGCGCTGACGAGCTCGACCGGGATCACGTCGAACCGATAGGGGAAGAAGTGAAGCTGACCGGTATCCAGGTCCTCGCCGCGCAGGAACCGCGCCACCGTTTCGAGAGGCCCGGCGGCGGGAACTGACTTGGCGGACGGGAACATGTCGCCGTTGAAGGTGTCTCGCAGCCACGCGAACAGGAGTCCGGCGGCGGCGGGATCGCCCAGCGCGTCCGGCAGGTCGGCGTGGCCGCACAGCGCCATCAGGCGCTCTCCGGTCACGATCTCCCGGTCGATCAGGTACTTCGCGAAGATGCACCGCCCGATGAGCGCCTGGGCCTCGCCGCGTTCGAGATCGTCGACCAGTGCGCGTTCGACGTTGCGCAAGTCGCGCAGCAGGCGGCGGTCGACGCACGTCTCCCGGCTGACGCGAGACTCCCGGCTCCAGAACCGGCCCGTTTCCATCGCGAGACGGCCGGCGAACGTGTCGAGCTTCGCCAGTTCGGCGTCCAGCAGCTTGAAGGTCTTGAGCAGGTTTGCGTCCGCGTCGTCCAGTCCCCGGGGAGTACCGAAACCGTTGTGGAGTTCAACTCGTTCCGGAGAAACGATCCACAGCAGCGGCGCGAACCCCTGGTTCCAGACTTCCCGCTGCCAGCCGGCGATCGGAACGTCTTCGGGATCGTCCACGTACTTGAAGTACACGGTGAGGCCGGCGGCGCCGCCTCCCCGGCGGTCTGCGTCGCTCCGCCACCAGGCGTCGGGTGCGAACGACGCAGGCAGCTGGACACGGGCGCCGGAACCGGCCAGCGTCACGCTCGGCGCGGCGCTGGCGCCGTTCGCCAGGTAGCCGGTGGCTTCAAGGACGCGGCCCAGCGATTCGGCGATCATCCCGCGCTCCCCCCAAGCCGGAAGGAAACGGCGCATCCGCCATCCGCCAGGTAGCCGGTGACTTCAAGGACGCGGCCCAGCGGTTCGGCGATTATCTTGCGCTCCCGCCACGCCGGAACGAAACGGCGCATCCGGCCTGCACTCGACAGCCGATGACGTCCAGGACTGGGCCGATCGGTTCGGCGATCGCCTTCAGCTACCGGGTGTTCGGACCGATTTCGCCCGTGCCACGGGGGCGAAATGGAGCGGACGTTCGGGGAAGTACGGCATGACGCTGTTGCGCCGTGCACGGTTTTGTCGTTCTGGCGGGACGGGTTTCTGCCGTATGGAGAGGCTGCCATACTTCAGGTATCGGCACGTGGCCGCGTACCTGCACACCCGCCGTACCTGCACACTCTTTCGTGGATTTTCGCCCGACCCGATAACCGAAGACCGGCGATCATCCCGCGCTCCCCCCACGCCGGAGCGAAAGATGGCGGCGAGCTCACACATGGTCGTTCTCCACCGCCCCCGCGAGGACCCGCGCGGCGGCGGCGTCTTCGCGCCAGTGGCCGGCGTCGAGCGCGGCGAGGTAGCGGAGGACCGCGGCCAGCCCCTCGCGGCGCGGCCAGTAGTCGGGCAGCTCGGCGCGCAGCCAGCGGACGCTGTCGGCGGGGTCGCCGCCGTGTTCCGACGTCCACCAGACGGCGTACAGCGCGTGGCGGACGAGGCTCCGTCCGAACGCGGAATCCGCGAGCTCGCGGCGGCCGAGCTCGGAGGCGGTCTTCAGCCGCGTCTCGTTCGCCTTGCCGGTGCGGAGCAGGGCGCGGTAGTCGCGGACGCCGAAGCCGCGCGCGAACTCCTGGTAGACGCCGGCGCGGAACTCGCCGCGACGCTCCACATCGAGGCCCTTCAGGTAGAGCTTCTCCTCGGGGCCGAGCCGCCGCCACAGATGCGCCGGCAGCCCCCGGGGGACGAGGAAGTCGCTCGCCGTCCGCACCGCGTCGGCGATGATCCGTTCTATCGGATTGCCGTCGTCCGCGCGCCGCCCGCGCGCGAGCTGGCGGGCGACGTCGACGTCCTCGACGGCGCGGTAGCGCGTCAGCACGCGCAGCGCCGCCGCGTAGGCCGCGAGCTGGTAGTCGGCGTCGGAGAAGTTCGGCGCCTCGCGGTCGTCGAGCCGCAGCATGGCGTCGAGCTGGCGCTCGACCTCGGTCTCCACCTCGGGGACCACCTCGTCGAGGAACGCCGTCTCCGCGGAGGTCTGCTTCCGCAGCACCAGCAGCACGGTGCCCTGGACGTAGTTGCCTTCCTTCACGCCGAACGGCGTCTCCGTCCCGATGGTCCACGCCGCCGTGACGCGCAGGCCCGCGGCCCACAGGATGAGCGTCAGGTCGGCCCAGATCGATGCGTCCTGATGGGTGAACAGGACGACCTGGAGGCCGTCGTCCGGCATGCGGGCGGCGAGGTTGCGGTAGCTGGCCACCATGCCCGCGCGGAAGTCCGCGCCGGCGCCCCGGACGGCGAGGGCGCGCTTGCTGTCGGCATAGGCGCGGGGGAACAGCGTGGCCAGCGGCTTCTCGTACCAGGCGAGGAAGAACTCGGACAGCTCGTGGTAGTTGATGGCGTCGGCGTACGGCGGATCCGTGATCCAGACGTCCGCCGTCGCGCCGACGGTCCGCGCGTCCCCCGGCTCGACGACGGCCCGCGTCGATGCGCCCGCCGGCGGCGCGTGGGCTGCGCCGACGGTCCGCGCGTCCCCCGGCTCGACGACGGCCCGCGTCGATGCGCCCGCCGGCGGCGCGTGGGTTGCGCCTTGACCACCTCGGCGCGGCGCATGCCGAGCTGCATGTTGCGTCGATGCGCCCGCCGGCGGCGCGTGGGTTGCGCCGACGGTCCGCGCGTCCCCGGGCTGGGCGGAACCGCGCCCGTTCGGCAGCGGCGGCGCGTCGTTCCGCCGGAGAAACCAGGAATCGGCGAGCGTGCGCACGCCGCGGCTCCCGAAGGTGACGAGGGTGTTCAACGCCTGGTTGCTGAACGTCTGGATGACCTTCTCGTGATCCCTGTCCGTCCACCATCGAGACAGCTTGCTGTTCCAGTCCGCGGCCCGTCCGATCCCGAGCAGACACGCCGCCGTCGCCTCGTCGGAAAAGCCGGACGTCGCAGACGCCTCGGCCAGCTTCCCGTGCACGAGGAGCTGCCGCGGCGTGAACAGGTGGTGCCAGTGCGTCCAGCCGCGCTCGCGCAGCAGCCGGCTGGTCTCGTCGCCCGGCGCAATCGCCCGGCTCGGCACGTACCCGCGCGCCTGCCATTCCGGGAAGCGCTCGCGCAGCAGGTCGAGCGCGCGCGCCTCCCGCGCGAGGTCGGCGTCGCCAGCCGCGCGATACAACGCCCCGGGGAGGGCCTTCGTCAGGGCGTCGACCCGCGCATCCCTTCCCGCGACCGTCGCCTGCGCCCCCCGCGGCCGCCGAGCCGCCGCGTCGAGTTCCGCCCGCGGGCCGCGGCCGGCGGACCGGGCCTCGAAGTCCCGGCGCGTCTCCTCGATAGCGCGCTCCTCGGCCGGCCAGTCGCGCGCTCGGAGCGCCGCGATCTCCCGCCGCCCGGCCGCGTCCGACAGCGCGGCCAGCGCCGCGATCGCGCGGTCGATGCCGACCTGCTCCGGCACCGGCGGCGGGGAACCCGGACGCCCCGCGCGGGCTTCCTGCTCGGCCCGCAGCAGCGCGTCGAGCCGCGGCAGGCGCCAGCGGACGCAGTAGAGGCGTTCGCCGAACACGTCGTCCGGCCGCGGCGCGAGGTCGTCGTTCTCCCACCGCCGCAGGCCGCTGCCCCGGCCGCCGTCGCGCCGGTCGCCGCGGAGGGCGGCCATCGGCGTCGATTCGCGGCAGCGCGGGCATTCCAGCCGCGACCCCTTCACGGTTCCCGCCGCGCGCGCCGCCGCCAGCTCGTCCGGCCCGACGCCGGACCGGACGTCGATGGCGAAGCGGCGCTCCGCCGGTTCCGGCCGCAACCGCGCCACGGTGCGCGTCTTCTCGCCGACCACCCAGCCCGGCGCCAGCGGCACGCGCCAGCCGCACGCCGGGCAGACGGTCTCCGCGCAGTACAGGAAGGCGTCGGCGCGCCAGCCGTTCGCGTCGTGTTCGATCCCCCACGCGGTGACCTGGCGGTCGACCGCGTCGAACACTTCCTGCTGCGCCGCCCGCACCTGCCCGGCGACCTCCGGGCCGCCGCCCACGATGCGCAGCGCGCCCCAGGTGAGGAGCGCGGCCACCGGGTTGAGGTCCGAGCCGTACGCCTCGCAGCCGAGGCGGGCCGCCTCGAACGGCACGCTGCCCCCGCCGCAGAACGCGTCGCCCACCCGCGGCGCGCGCCCGAAACGCCGCCGCCCCAGCTCGCGCACCAGCTCGGGCAGGCTCGCCGCCGCCGTGCCCAGGTGCGCGTTGATCGCCGGCCAGGCGTCGGCCGACGGCCCGGCGACCTGTTCCGGCCGGTCGCACCAGACCAGCTTCTCGTCGTAGCCCAGCCGGTCGAACACGAGGCGCTGCAACCGCCGCCGGTCCGCCGCCGTCACCCCCTTCCGGAGCCGCAGCCGGCCCGGGGCGGCGTCGGGCGCGAACCACTCGTCCCGCTCGGCCGCCGAGAGGCGCCGCCGGATCTCGCGCAGCGGGACGGCGCGGCGCTTGCGGCGCCACAGGCCCTCGTCGTCCATCGTGAGCAGCGCGAGGAAGACGTCCCGGTCGCGGCGGGGGGCGCCGGAGGCGGGCATCAGCAGCCCGAGGAGGACCGCCCGCACCAGGACGAGCGGCTTGCGGCCCCACCACTTGCCGAGGCCGGTCAGGGTCTGGCTGTAGTTGGCCTTGCGCTCCTTGTAGCTCTCCTTCGACAGCCGCGACACCGGGAACTGCGTCTCGATGAAGCTGGCGCCGGCTGCGGTGTCCCCGGCGGGGGAACCGGCCGGCGGCGCGGGGCCGTCGCGGCGGTCGCTCCGTGGGCCGGACGATTCCTCGATGCGGCCGGGGGAACCGGCCGGCGCGCTGCGCGCGGGCGGGGGAGCGGCCGGCACGGCTCAGCGCCCGCCTTTCCCCGCGCCGGCCCGGCGGGCGGCGGCGGCGCGGCGGCGCGGCGTCCGCGGGCGGCGCTCCTCCGGGGCGCTCAGGCGGAACGTGTCGGACGGGACCTCGCGCGGCAGCGCCGCGGCGTCGACCGGGTTCTCGGTCAGCGCGAACCGCACCGCCTTGCGCCAGCCGCGTCCGCGGCCGTGCACGGCGTGGCCGGTGGCCGCGGCGGTCATGGTGAACAGCCACCAGCGCTCTTCCGGGGCGAGACCGAGCCAGTTCCGGATCGCGGCCGGGACCAGCGCCGGGTCGGCATCCTCGATCGCCCACGCCAGCAGCGTCAGCTCCTTGCCGAGCAGCCGCGCCAGCGGGTTGGGCCCGGTCCGCCAGCGTCCCGCGGGCAGGCCATCCTTCCGCAGGCGGCGGTTGAACTCGACGCGCACGTCGTCGGCGATCGCGTTCCACTTGGCGCGCGGCAGCGCGGCGCGCAGCCTGGTCCCGGCCGGGTCGAGGCCCGCGCCTTCCGGGTCGAAACGCAGGTGTTCGGAGACGGAGACGTCGGCGCGGTTGGCGGCGGGCACCGTCACCACGAAGTGATGCTCCGATTCCTCGGGCCGGAAGCCGAACCCCGCCGCCGCGGAGCGGGCCTTCGCCTGCGCCGCCACGGACCGGGCCTTCGCCTGCGCCGCCACGGTCACGGCTCCACGTCGCCGCGCGCGAAGGGCTCCCGGCTGTCGGCGATCCAGTCGAGAAACTGCTGGCCGGAGGCGAAGCGCACGTATCCCGCCGCGACCTCGACCTCGCCGTCCGGCACCAGTTCCCGCAGCCGCTCGACCTGCTGCTCGATGCGGTCGCCCGCCAGCTCGACCGCGTCCGCGAAGTTGAGATCGACCCAGACGGCGCCCGCCTGCACCCCCAGGCGCAGTCCGCCGGCGGCGGACGCGAACTTCTTCAGGCGGCCGAGGAAGAGGTAGGCGTCGGCGGTGGTCCGGTACGAGAATCCGCCCGGCGGACGCCACGCCGCGGGGCCGGCCGCGTCGATCGGCTCCTCCGCCGACCGGTCGTCGATCTCGCGCCGGTGCTCTTCCGACGCGACGCCGTCCTTCTCCGCCACCGCGAGCACGAGGCGGGCGCCGTCCGGCACGACGAACGGACCGTCGTAGGCGCCGCCGCCGAGCCGCGGGTCGGAGCCGTCGGTCGTGTAGCGGACGGGCGCCGGCGGCGCGGCGCGGATCTCGACGCGGCGCTCGTCGCCGTCGCGGTACTCGCGCGACTTCAGGGTGATGCGGTTGGTCCACTCCACCGGCTCGCCGGTCTCGTGGCCGCCGGTCGAATCGACGGCCAGGAACCAGACGCGCAGCATGTCCCGCGTCTCGAAGGTGCCGCCGCCGCCCAGGTCCTTCGAGGCGGGGGTCGCCGGGGCGCCGGCGTCCGAGTAGACCCGGTCGCCGTGGACCGGCGACACGCGCAGCTTCACGGAGCCGGTGTCGTCGTCGCGCGCGAGTTCCTGCACGCGGACGGTGGTCGCCGGCTTCGGGAACGGACCCTTGTTGACGTAGCTCCCCTCCTCGCGCCAGCGGTCCTGGTGCGCGCACTCCTGCTTCAGGCGGTCGAGCGCGTCCGGCCGGTGCCACTGCCAGCCCGGCTCGGTCGCCGTCCGGCGGACCACCTCCGACCAGAGCATCGACTGCTGCGTGAACAGCCGCGCCTCCACCTTCTTGCGGAAGATCTCGCCGGCGACGTCCTCGGTGTACTTCTGCCGGTCGGCCAGCGCCGCCACCACCTGCTGCTCGCCGTCGTAGCGGTTCTCGCGGAACTCCATCAGGAAGTCGACCTTCGCGAGCCGGTCGCGGGTCGGGTAGTGGAGGGTGGTGAAACTCTCGCGGATGGCGCTGTGGAACTGCGCGAGGAACCGCGGCAGGAGCTGGTCGCGCGCCTGCTGCATCTGCGGGTCGCCGTCGGCGGCGCCCTCCTGCCGCAGCTCCGCGATGATCTGCTCGATCGCCCGCAGCTCGCGCGCCCGGTCGAGCAGCGCGTCGAACGCCCGCTCGCCGGTCAGGAAGCAGACCCGGTTGCGCCAGGTGAGCTGCTCGTACAGCCGCGCCAGATCGGGGTGCAGGCCGCCGGGATGCGGCTCGCTCACCACCAGGGTCACCTTGCCGGAGCCGATCCGTTCTCCCAGCTCGTCGACGGCCGGCAGCAGCGCCACCTGCTGGTAGCACCAGCCGTCCTTCGGCTCGAAGATCGCGCGCAGCCGGTTCTTCAGCTCGGCCGCCGCCTGATCGCGCAGGTAGGCCCCGGCGGTGGTGGTGACGCGGGCCACCAGGTTCTGCACGTTGCGGACGTGCAGGCGCCCGTCGCTCGCCGTGTGCAGATACCACGCGGCGGTGACCAGGCGCGCGAGCGCCTCGTTCTGCAGCCGGGAGACGTCGCGCCCCGGCGCGCACAGGTTCGCGACGATCTCCGGGACCGCGAGGCCGCGCACCGCCCCGGGCGCGGCGGCCAGCGACGAGACCAGCAGGAGCCGCATCGCGTCCCGCGCGTCGGTCCCGCCCCCCAGGTTCGCGTCGATCGTCTCGGCGACCGCCCCGCCGCCGTCCGACGCCACGTCGTGGGCGATCGCGTTCTCCAGCGTCGGGTTGACCTGGTTGATCTCGGTCAGCGTCTCGCGGTCCGCGAGGTCGAGGTCGTGGGCGGCGACCAGGTACGGGTCGCGGTCCGAGTCCCAGATCCGCGACACCACGATCCGCATCAGCCGGATCAGGCCGCGCGTCTGCTGGAAGCCCTGGTTCTCCCGGAACCGCGCGTAGAGGTCCCGGATGGCGGGATGGAACGGATACGACTCGGCCACACGGCTCGCGAACTGCTCGGGCGACGCGTTCGTCACGTCCATCTGCCGCGCCTCGCGCACCGCCCGCGCGTAGCCCTGGGCGACCTCTTCGACCTCCGCCTCGGCCGGCAGGCGCTCGAAGAGGCGCGTGCGGAGGATGCGGTAGAACTCGTCCGTGTTCATCCGCACCGGCTCGAGGTTCATCGCCGTGCGCCCGGTCTCCCGTTCGAGGTCCCGGAGCGCGCCGGCGATCTGCGCGCTGCCCGCCGCGTAGGACGCGGTGAGGTCGGACAGCACGAGGCAGACGTTGCGCAGCTCGTCCCGGCCGATCGCCACCAGCAGGTTGGCGAGCGCCGTCGCGGTGACCACCGACAGGTCCGAGTTGCCGATGCTCTTCGACGCGGCGTGGACGAAGTACGGCGGCAGCTCGTCCAGCATGATGACGAGCGGGCCGCCCGCCAGCAGGTTCACCCACGCCGTCTGGCCGGGCGCCGAAAGCGGCGTGTAGTAGTCCCGGAACCGCTCGCGCGCGCCGAGCTGCTCCGCGATCGCGCCCCAGACCCCGAACGGCGCGTCGCTCTCCCGCCCGGAGAAGGCGACCACCCGCACGCGGCCCAGATCGGCGTCCGGCCGGTAGAAGCCGCCCATCACCCCGGCCCGCAACTCCGGATGCCGGGCGAGCAGGCCGAGCGCCAGCAGGTTGTGGGTCTTCCCGCCCCCCATCGCCTGCGTCAGCTTGAAGACGCCCTGCGCCGACCGCCCCTCCAGCCGCCGGAACGCCTCGGTCAGCAGCGTCCGCATCCCCTCGGTGACGTGGTTCTCGGCGAAGAACGCGGCCGGGTCGATCCGCCCGGCGACGAGGTCCGAGAGGTCGAGGACGGTGTCCCGCCGGGTCGGGTCGAAGGTCGCCGCCCGCGGCGCGCAGGCCTGCTTGAGGGTCTTCATGGGGTTTGGCCGTTCATCGGATCGGGGCACGGCGAGAAGTACACACGCGCCGACCGGGCGTCAAGCATCTGCCGGATCAACCCGGCAAATCCGAGCCGACGGCCCGGTTTCACGATCTCCGCCAGCTTCATCGAACGTCGAAGATTCGACGAAAACAACGCGCCCAACTTCGTAGTATACTCTGGCAAGAGACTTGCCGTGTCGAACGATCTGCATCCCGTGGCGACCGAGGATCGGTGCCTTGACTTCCCGGCCTCGTCGCGCCCGGGTTCCGCGAACACCGTTTCCGACGACGACACGGCGACGCCGTTTCCTGCGCCGTCGCATTGGGCCGCATCGTGCACACATCAGGAATGCACGCTGCATCAATTGTCGCCGTACATCGGCAAGCTGAAGAGCGTGATCGCCCGCGACCTCGTTCTGCAATACAGCCGGCCGGGGCACCTGGTCGTCGACATGTTCTGCGGTTCGGGGACCGTACCACTTGAAGCGGCGCAGTCGGGAAGGCGAGTGTTCGCCTCCGACGCCAGCACGTACGCGATCACGCTGACCAAGGGCAAGCTCTACGCTCCGATCGACAGATCGGGCGCGCTCTCCGAAGCCGATTCGTTCCTGAAGCACGCCGAGTCGCGACCGATGCCGGACCTCCGACGCGTTCCGCGATGGGTTCGCGCTTTCTTCCACCCACGCACGCTCAAGGAGACGATCCGGCTTTGCGAACTTCTCAGGGAAAAGAAACGTTATTTTCTGTTGTCGTCCCTGCTCGGCATACTGCATCATCAGAGACCCGGGTTTTTGTCGTTCCCGAGCAGTCATCTCGTTCCCTATCTCAGATCGAACAAGTTCGACAGGGCGACTCGTCCCGAACTCTACCAGTATCGTCCGGTTTCCCCGCGTCTGAAGGCGAAAGTCGAACGGATGCTGAAACGCGCGCCGGCGCGCGGATTGGAAAATGCCGTCGAAGGCATCCGACAGGCGCCCGTGGAATCAATCGATCTTCCCGACTCCATCGACTGCGTCATCACGAGCCCGCACTACATGAACGCCCTCGATTACGGGCGCGACAATCGCCTTCGGCTCTGGTTCCTGAAGGAACAACACCCCGCATCGATGGATCGCGCAACGGGAAACTTGCAGGGCTTCACGAAAGCGATGAAGACGCTCGTCAGTCAGTTGAGCCGGAAAGTCCGGCCAGGCGGCTATTGCATCTTCGTCGTCGGCGACAAGACGAGCCGGCGAAACGAGCGATATCCATCCAGGGAGTTGATCAAGATCTTCGATACACAGGCGCCCGTGTTTCAGTTGCGACGGGTCGTCCGCGACGTCATTCCCGACGTTCGGCGTTCTCGCAGGGAAACAGGCGGAGTCAAGCAGGAAAACATCCTTGTTTTCCGAAAGGATTGACGTGCGAAAGAATCTTCCGTCGAAGGATTCGTATCTGGGGATCACGTTCTCTCGGTTCCCCGACTACAAGATCGAGGAATATGTTGCGTCAGGTTCCAACGGACATCTGTTTCGCGCCTTCAACCCGGTGACCGACAACAATCTCGCGTTCAAGATCGTTCCCGCCGCCAATCTCCCGGAGCAAGAAGGGGACAGGGACGCCTATCTTCTGGAAGCGAGAAATGCCAATCAGTTGGAACATCCGTCGGTGATTCGGTGTCTGGACGTTTTCCCTCACGTCGATCCGAGCGGCAAGGGGCAGAACGTGGTTTTCGTGTTCGACTACGTGAACGGCGTGGATCTCAATAAATACGTGAAACAGAAATCTTCGGATGTCGATGTGCCCTTCGTGGAAAATTTTCTGCGAACGATGTTTGGACTTCTCTATGAACTTCAACAGCGCAAGTCCCAACACGGTGACCTGCACGCCGGGAACGTACTCGTTGCGACGTCCGAATTCGACGTATCTGGACGAACGACTTTCCGAGTAACTGACTTCGGGGTGCGGCGGATCAGCGAGCGAACCGCGGGCACGAGCGATTATCTCGGCGTCGCGCGCATGCTCAGGCAGTTGCTTAAGTGCATCGAGTATCGTAATTGCGGAGGAAGGGATCGCTTTGTATATGACGCACTGAGGAACGATTTCCTGCAAAGACACCTGATCGAAACGGATACAAGTGCCGATCCACTTGCCTGCCAGCCAAGAGCGATGTTGGAGAAATTCGGTTCTCTGGACACCCAATATCGACGAGAATCCGAAAGAATCTCGACGGATTACAAACTTGTAACTCCCTTCGACTATCCTAACTGCGAACAGATGGGGAACTCGCACCTGCTGCTCAAAAGCCTCTACTCGGATCAGCTTCTCGGATTGTCGGACATCCACGCACGATCCAACGTCGTGCTGACCGGCCCGCGTGGTTGCGGAAAGACCACCGTGTTTCGCGCACTGAGTCTGGATTACCTGACCTTTGTCGAGGATGACGACCCGTCGAAGATGAAGTACGTCGGCATCTATTACCGGTGTGATGATTTGTATTTCAATTTCCCGAGATATGAAAAACCAGAACGTCTGGAGGCACTGGACGTTCCGATGCATTTTCTGATCGCTACGCTGCTTGCGACAGCCCTGGAACAACTGGAACGGTGGGCAGTGAAATACTTCAAGCGCGAATTTGAAAAGCACGAAGAATCCCTGGTCGCCGAACTGTGGAACCTCTTCAATCTGCGTCGACCGGGCGGCCCGAGCGTTGACCGGTTGGCGACACTGGTCGGCCGATTGAGAAACAAGGAGAGGAAAAGAGCCGCCGAGAAACAGCGGTTCGCGCACGTCGCAGAGCAACCTGTCGAAAATTATTGCGGGCCGGGAACAATGATCGAAGTTTGCCGCTTCGTGAGGGAGCGCTTTACGTTCCTGAAAGATCGTCCATTCTATTTTTTTATAGATGACTACTCGGATCCGAAGATAACCGGTGCTTTGCAGGCAAACCTCAACCGCTTGCTGATGCATCGTAGCTCTGATGTTTTCTTCAAGCTCTCGACGGAAAGCCCGGTATCTTTGGCCCGGGAAGACGTCGATGGCAAAAAGTTCGTCGAATCCCGAGAGTTCAGCCTGTTGGATCTCGGACTTCGCTATATAACCGGTGATCCAAACCAGAAGCGCGTGTTCCTTGAAGACCTCTTCCGTCGTCGATTTCGTGAAGTCCGAGAATACCCTGTAAATACCCTGGAAGAACTCCTGGGATCAGCTCCTCGCAATGAGAACGCGGCCGCGCGAGCTCTTCGAGAAAAAGCAAGGGAAAAGGAACAAAGGTATTACTACGGCTGCGACACCGTTGCCGCCATGTGCAGCGGGGACATCTATTACATGATCAGGCTTGTCTCAAGAATGGTGGAAGATTGCGGAGGGAGAGACAAGCTGGCAACGTCGGATACGACGCCACGGATACCTCCGCAAGAGCAGAACAAGGCGGTTCGTGCCGCCGCCGGCGAGTTCATGGAGTCCATACGCATGCTGCCGGGAAAAGGATCGCACTTGGCTGAAATCGTCAGCGCGTTCGGCAACGTCGCTCGTTCCTACCTCCTTCACGAAACATCGGGCAACGGTCCGAAGAAACCTCCTCACCAAGCGTCACGAATCGAGCCATATGAAGCTTTGCAGTTGTCCGATGAAGCTCAGGAAGTTCTCAAGGAGATCTTGCGCTATTCTGTATTCATCAAGGATCCGCGTGGAAAGAGTCGACGTGGCCAATTGGTGCCTCGATTCTACCTTCGGCGATATTTGATTCCACACTTCGATCTCACTTTCAGCCGACGTGACTCTCTTCAGTTGGAGAACGACGATCTCAACCGCTTTCTGCTCGATCCTCGGAAATTCGAGGACAGGATGAGATTGAAATCGAAAGAGGACGCCGAACGCCGGCGCGAACAAAGACGGAAACGCGCGGCGAAAGAGGAACAGGCTGGCTTGTTCTAAACCAAGAAAAGGACGGATCGACGTGATGCGCATAAAGAAAGTGATGACGGCGGCAGAACACTTGCGGGCCATTGACTGGCCAATACTGCGGGAAGCGGACGTTCCCGGTATCGAAGCCGGAGACTGCCTGCTGGTGTGCGCAGGCTTCGAGGATCGGGCCGTCGAGGCGCTGTGTCGAGTACGCGAATCCGGGCGGGGTAACTTTTCGTTGGGGGTGGTGAAATATAGCCCTCCATACCAGCAGAACAAATTGGAGAATATTCTCGAGATCGGCCGGAGTGCGCGGCTCAAGACGACGGAGTTCCCGTATGATCGGAAGAATCCAGCAGGGGCCGGAGAAAGACTTGCAGACTTTGCACGTGCATTCAATCATGTTTATGTCGATATTTCCGGCATGTCACGATTGCTCATCGTGCAGATCCTGGTCGCGCTGTTGGCTACAGAAGCACCGGTGACGATAGTTTACGGCGAGGCCGAAAGCTACCCACCCTCCAGGGATCAGTTCGACAGCGACCGCAAGGACCGCACCGGCTTGGTACCGGGTTATCTGTCGTCCGGGATTTTCGAAATTGCCGCGACACCGGAGCTGGCGTCGGTGTCCATGCCGGGAGAGGCGATTCGGCTTCTGGCGTTTCCGTCGTTCGATCCTTCTCAACTGGCGAACTTGCTTCAGGAACTACAACCGACGTACGTCGATCTCGTTCACGGTTTGCCGCCGGCAGTGGAGAATCAGTGGCGGAGGGAGGCGATCCGAACCCTGAATTCGTCGATTTTGGAGCCGCTGCGAAAAAAGAATGATCACGAGGCATGTACTCGGGATTACCGGGAAACGTTGCGAATCCTGCTCGAGATATATCGGAAGAGGAGCATGTTCGATCGCCTCGTCGTGGCGCCCACCGGCAGCAAGATGCAGGCGGTCGCGGTGGCTCTGTTTCGGGCGGTCTTGTACGACGTGCAGGTGGTTTATCCGACGCCGCAGATTTTCACGGAACCGGATCGATATACCGTGGGCACTCGGCAACTGTACGAGTTGGATCTGCCGACCCGGGAGATTCGGAAGATCCTGTCGTGAATTTCCAGTAGCCGGAACGGGGGAACGCCGAGAGGAAGAAGGAGGTCCCGCCCGTCGCAGTTCCGCCGGCCCTTGCCGGCGGACGCCGCGCCGCGCGAAGATCGAACATCATGTCCACCCCGTTCCCCGCCATCCCGTACGGCCGGGGCCACTTCAAGGGCCTCCGGCTCGACGGCTGCCTGTACGTCGACAAGACCCGCTTCCTGCACGCGCTCGAGCGCGAGCGCTACGTCTTCCTGATCCGGCCGCGGCGCTTCGGCAAGACGTGCTGGCTGGGATCGGCGCGGCGGGCGCCCACAGGCGTTGGAAATCTCGCGGGCGATCGCTGCCGCCGGCGCCTGCGCCGAGGCCGCGAGATTCCCAGGACGCGGCCCAGCGGTTCGGCGATCATCTTGCGCTCCCGCCGCGCCGAACCGAAAGCGTAGCGGCCGTTGCCGTCGGTCCCCGGCAGCCGGCTCACACGGTGGATCGTCAAGGTCCGGCATCCGCCGTGAGCTCGACGTTTCGCCGTCCTGTCAGGCTCGCAGCAGCCAGCCGGCCGCCGCGCCGCCCAGAATCAGCCAGGTCGAGTTGGGCCGCCAGCGGAACAGGACCACCGCCGCCGCCCCGGCGATCAGCGCCGCCGGCAGATCGACCAGCGCGGCGCGCGCCAACTGCCAGGTGACCGCCGCCATCAGGCCGAGCGACGCGGCCACGACGCCGTCGAGGCAGCCGCCGAGGGCCGGCGACGCGCGCAGCCTCGGGATCAGCGGCTGCGTCACCGCCACGAAGACGAACCCGGGGGCGAAGATGGCCGCGGTGGCGAGCGCCGCCCCGGCCCACCCGCCGAGCAGGTAGCCGATGAACGTCGCCGTGGTGAAGACGGGGCCGGGCGTGATCTGCCCGACGGTGACGGCGTCGATGAGCTGCTGGTCGGTCAGCCAGCCCCATCGTTCGATCAGGTCCGCGCGCAGGAAGGCGAGCAGAACGTAGCCGCTGCCGAACAGGACGGAGCCGGTCTTCAGGAAGAACAACGTCAGCCGCGCAAGGGTGAAGGGAACCGCGGCTCCCGCCCCCGCGGCTCCCGCCCCCGCGGCTCCCGCCCCCGCGGCTCCCGCCCCCGCGGCGGCGACCGCCGCGCCCGTGCCGTGCAGTACGCGCAGGAGCGCCGCCGGAACCGCCGCCAGCCGGGCGCCGGGCGCCGCGCCGCTTCCCGGCCCGTTCGGCCTCGTCGCCGCCGCCAGTCCGATCGCGCCGCCCGCCGCGAGCACGGCCAGCTCGTTCACGCCGCCCAGCGCCGCCGCGAGCGCGCCGGCCGCCACCGCCGCCTGCGTCCAACGGCCGAGCGCCGCCTGCCCCAGCTTCACGAGCGCCTGCGCCACGATGGCGATGACCACCGGGCCGATGCCGTACGTCAGCCACCCGGCCTGCGGCGTCTCGCCGTAGCGGGCGTACGCCGCGGCGAGGCCCACCACGATCAGCGCCGCCGGGAGGATGAAGCAGACGCCGGCCAGGGCCAGCCCGGCGAAGCCCCCGCGCCGGTAGCCGATGTGGATCGCCAGCTCGGTGGAGTTCGGGCCCGGAATCAGGTGGGTCGCCGCGACCAGATCGAGGAACTCGCCGTCGTTCAGCCAGCGTCGGCGATCGACCACCTCGTCGCGCATCATCGCGACGTGCGCGGCCGGACCGCCGAACGCGGTGACGCCGAGGCGCAGGAAGAGGACGCCGAGTTCCCGGAGCGGGGAAGCCGCGGTCACGCACCGGATTCTACTTCCGGCGGATTCCGGAAGCCCGGCGCGCCGCGGTCCGTCCGCTCGTCGGGCCGCGCGGTCATGCCGCCGGCGCGGGCGGGCACCGCGGGACCCTCGGGGGAAGAGCTTCGGCAGGGGCCACCGGCCTGGAAAAGCGGCGACCGCGCGCCGGCTGGATGCGCTGGCGGAGGTCCTGGAGCGCCGTCACGGGGGGCCACCGGCCTGGGAAAGCGGCGATCACGCGCCGGGGCGGGCGCCGGGCGATCGGCCGTCAGTCGTAGTCCGCCGCGTCCATCGACACGGCGATGATCTCCTCGTCGTTGCGCGTGTAGACGTGGCGGTCGGCGTAGGCCGGGTGGACCCAGTTGACGAACCGCAGCTCGCGGCGGTTGCCGGGCGGCGAGGTGGGCGCGATGAGCTTCGTCCGGCTGACTTCGTCGTAGCCCGCCGGACTCAGGCGGGCGATGACGAGTTCTCCGCGGTCGTTGTTGATCAGCACGCGGCCGCCGTTGCGCACCATGTAGCCGGACGCCCACCGCCGCCGCTCGACCGTCGCCGCCTGGGTCTCCCAGAGGCGCTCGCCGGTCGCGGCGTTCAAGCAGCGGAGCTGGCCGTAGCTGCAGATGCCGTAGACGTAGCCGCCGTCGATGATCGGCGTGGCCAGCACCGCGTGCAGGCCGTCGGTGCGGATCTCGCTGTTGCTGCGTCCCTTCCACGCGATGCGCGCGCCGGGCCGGTCCTGGTCGAGGGCCAGCATCATGGGGCCGTCGTAGAACGTCGTGAAGAAGAGCCGCGCGCCCACCTGCACGGGAACCGCCACGGTCATCGCCCCGCCGACGACGTACGGCTGCCGCCAGTACGCCTCGCCGGTGACCGGATCGAGCGACGCCACCTCCTCCGGGTTCCAGACGATGAGCTGCCGCGCGCCGCCCGCTTCGATGATGATCGGCTGGGCGACCCCGAGGTCCTCGTCGCTCGGCAGGGCGCGCCAGATCTCTTCGCCGGTGAGCTTGTCGAAGGCCACCACCCGCGCGTCGGGCTGGCCGCCGACGAAGCAGATGAGCCGTTCGCCGTCGACCAGCGGCGCGCTGGCGAAGCCCCAGTCGAAGCCCCACCGCATGCGGTCCACGCCGTAGTCGTCCCCGTAGTTCCTGCGCCAGAGGAGCGCGCCGGTGTCGACGCGCAGGGCGGAGAGGATCCCGGTGCGGCCGAGGACGTACACGCGGTCGCCGTCGACCGTCGGCGTGGCTCCCGGCCCCACCTCCCACTGCACGCCGGCGTAGTCGGCCTCCCATTCCCGGACCCACAGCAGCTCGCCGGTCGCCTGGTCGAACGCCAGGGCGCGTTCGGTGCCCCGCATCCCGCTGGTCGGCTCCCAGTCGGTAGCGAACACCCGTCCGCCGGCGACCGCCGGCCCGGCGAACCCCGCCTTGATCGGCATCCGCCAGCGCACCTTCAGGCCCTCGGCCGGGAACGACTCGAGCAGGCCGGTCTCGCGCCACACGCCCAGGCGGCCCGCGCCGCGGAACTCCGGCCAGTCGTCCGCGCGGACTTCCGCCCCGTTCCCCGCGAGCACCGCCAGCGCGCCGATCGCCGCCGCCTTCCACGTCTTCATGATGCGTTCCTCGCGGCCGTCAGCGGGCCGCCAGCTCGTCGTAGATCGCTTCGACGTTCGCCCGGGCCCGCTCCATGCCGTAGCCGGCATAGCGTTCCGGCAGATTCAGATTCGCCGCCGCCTCCTCGACGCTCCGGCCCGCCTCCCGGGAGGCCCGCACCGAGGCGAGGAAGTCGCGGTTGAAGTCGGCGTACTCCGCCAGGTCGTCCCAGGTCGTCCAGCCGGTCCACGCCCGCCGCGCGCCGCGGTCGCGCCGGCCCCGCCCGGCGTAGGTGGTGGGGATCGGGCCGTGCCCGGTGATCACCCGGTCGACCCCGTCGATGGCCGCCACCACCTTCGCCAGCGTCTCCGGGAACGCGACGCCGCTGCCGCCGTTGGCGGTGTCGATGACCGGCGCCGCCTTGTCCGGGAACAGCGCGCCGAGGTACGCGGTCCGCTTGCGCGGGAACACGACCACGACGTCGCCGTCGGTGTGCGCGGGACCGAAGTAGTGGAGCTCGATGCGGTCGAGGTCCTCGAGCAGCCCGAAGCGTTCGGTGAAGGTGGTCGTCGGCAGTCCGGGGGCGCCGTCCGCGAACAGCGCCATGCGGGCCATGGCGGCGCGGGTGTTCTCGTGCGCGATGACGTCGACCACGTCCGGGAACTCGCCGTTGCTGCCGGTGTGATCGGGATCGGCGTGGGTGTTGACGATCGTCGTCACCGGCAGGTCCGTGACCTGGCGCACCGCGTCGAGCACCGGCCGTCCCCAGCCCGGCAGCTTGGTGCCGATCAGGACGACCCCGCCGTTGATCTCGTCGATCAGCGCCAGCGCGTTCGCCCCGCCGTCTCCGAGGTGGTAGAGCGTGTCGCGGACGTTGAGGGTGTCGATCCGGATGAACCGTTCTTCCTGCTGCGCCCGCGCGTGCCCGCCGGCCGCCGTGACCGCCAGCAGGAGGGCGGCGCCGAACGCGAATCGCCCGCTCCACCGTGACATGGGATTCCTCCTCGCCTGCGAGTCCGCGAACGCTACGGACGGAAGCATCATACCGTCACCCGGCGGCGCGGCCGCGCCGGCCGCTGGCCGGGTTCTATCGCAGCCTGCCGCCGGCGCGAAACGCGATCGCCCTGGACGCGGACCACCCCGTCTCGCATCCGCCTGGTTCTATCGCAGCCTGCCGCCGGTGCGAAACGCGATCCGCCGCCGCGGCGGCGTGCGCCGGTTTCAGAACGCGAACCGCAATCCGCCGGAGGCATGCGTCCCGCCCAGCTCCATGGGCGTCGGAAACCGGTCGTCGAGGCGGACGGCCGCCGTCCCGCGGCTGTAGCGCACGTTGAAGCCGAGACCGACGCGGCCGGTGACGAAGAAGACGCCGTCGAACCCGAGGTGGAAGCCGAAACTGCCCGCCGTGACCGTCGTGGCGCGGTGGCTGGCAAGCGCGACCTGATCGAAGTCCCTGGATTCTCGCGTGCCGATCTCCGAAACGAGATCCTGCCGGACGATGAAGACGGTCGGACCCCAGGTCGCCCGCAACAGCAGGTTCTCGGTGAGGCTGCGCCAGTACTGCCCCTGCAGGTGCAGGCCGATCTCCCTGCGGGCGAGGCCCCTGCGCATGCCGCTGGCCGGGCGCGGAAAGTCGAAGAAGAATGGATGGGGGACCTCCGCCCGAATGAAGACCGTCGTCGGCTCGGCGACGTGCGACACCGCGAGCCCGACCGCGAGCGCCTTCCAGACCCGGACGGAGACGTCGCCGTCCAGCGCATGGTGCTTCGCAACGTCGTAGTGCGCGTGGAAGGAGCCCGTCTCGCCGTGCTGCCGGAACGTGACGCGGTTCATGAACGCGTCGTAGACGAACTGCATGCCCAGGTTGACACCGGCGAGGCGGTCGGGCTCGGACGCCGGCTGCGCCGCCGCGCCGCCGGGGGCCAGCAGGGCCGCCGCGGCGGCGATCACGGCCGCCCACCGCGCCGCGGCGCGGGTGGCGGGCTGCCGGGCGGAGCAGCGGGCCGCCGCCGCGGCGATCCCGGCTGCCCACCGCGCCCGGTTTCGTCGGGGAGCCATCGGCGCGCGGATCGTACCGCCGTCGTCCGCGGGATGGCAATCGGCGATCCGGCGGGACGGCGACCGGCGAATCCGGTGCGGGTCGGCTGTCGGTGCGTCCCGGACGTGGATGTCGACGGTGCGGCTGCCGCCGGTATCGGCGAATCCGGTGCGGGCCGGCTGTCGATGCGTCCCGGACGTGGATGTCAACGGTGCGGCTGCCGCCGGTATCGGCGAATCCGGTGCGGGCCGGCTGTCGATGCGTCCCGGACGTGGACGTCGACGGTGCGGGTGCCGCCGGTGTCGGCGGATCCGGTGCGGGTCGGCTGTCGGTGCGTCTGCCCCGCTGCGCCCGTCACCTCCCGCCGGCCGGGGAACCGCGCGCCGGCGACCCGTTGCACGGTCCGGAACAGCCCCACGCCGGCGCTGGTGACCGAAGCCGGCGGCCGAAGCCGGAACCACGACCCGCCGCCGGTACCGCGGGCGGTTGTATCATGATCGCGTGGGCCGGCCCGCACGGCCGCGGCCGGTGCCTGTCCGTTCCACGTAGCGGCATGACGACGAAGCGGAGGTTCGAGATGAAGATCGCCCGCATCCTGACACTGACGCTGGCGCTGGCCTGGGCGGCCGCCGCCACCGCGGCCGCGCAGGCCCCGCCGCTGCCGGACGTCGACCGGTTCGGCCCGCGGGTGGGCGAGACCGTGCCGGCTTTCTCGCTCGTCGACCAGAGCGGCGAGGCGCGCGACCTGCGGTCGCTGACGGGACCGAACGGCCTGCTGCTCGTCTTCAGCCGCTCGGCCGACTGGTGACCGTACTGCAAGACGCAGCTCGTGGAGCTGCAAAGCCGGTATGCGGACCTCCGGAACCGCGGCATCGGCCTCGCCGCCGTCACCTACGACCCGGCCGCGACCCTCGCCGGGTTCGCCGCCGCGCGCGGGATCGAGTTCCCGCTCCTGTCCGACGAGGGCTCGGCGACGATCCGGGAGTACGGCCTCCTGAACGAGGAGATGGACCCGGCGCGGGCGCCGGAAGAGCGGCGCGCGCTGCTGCGCCGCCTGTACGGGATCCCGTATCCGGGCACGTTCGTGCTCGACGCGGACGGCCGCGTGACGGCGCGCTTCTTCGAAGCGGCCTACCAGGAGCGCTCCACGGTCGCCAGCATCGCCGTCCGGCTCGGCGACGAGGCGGTCGGCGCGGACCGCGCCGGCGTGCGCGTCGAGACCGATCACCTGGAGGCGCGCGCCTGGGTGACCGACGGCGTGGTCGCACCGGGCAACCGCCTGTCGCTGGTGGTCGACGTGACGCCGAAGCCGGACATGCACGTCTACGCGCCGGGGGATCACGCCTACCGGGTCGTTCGCCTGCGCACGACCGCGCCCGACTTCCTGCGGAGCCACGAGGTCGTCTATCCGCCGTCCGGGACGTACCACTTCGAACCGCTCGACGAGACGGTGCCGGTCTACGAGGAACCGTTCCGCCTCGTGCAGGACGTGACGATTCCGATGCGGCAGGACGTCGCCGAGCTGGCGTCCGAGCCGGGAGCCACCGTGCGCGTCGAGGCGGTGCTGGAGTACCAGGCCTGCGACCACGAGGTGTGCTACCTGCCGCAGGCGGCGCCGCTGAGCTGGGAACTGTCGTGGCGTCCGCTGATCCGGGACTGAAGCGGCGAACCCGGGAGGCGGGCCGGCGGCGCGCGCGGCCTACAGCTCCCGGACGCCGTGGCCGCGCGCGAGGAAGTACAGCGCCACCAGCACCAGCAGGCCGCCGTTGGCGGCGATGACCGTCCGGGTCGGGGCGAACGTCGTCAGCCAGCCGGCGGCGAGGCTGCCGAGCGGCATCCCGCCGCGGAAGGCCATCAGGTAGATGCTCATCACGCGTCCGCGGAGTTCGTCCGGCACGTTGAGCTGGACGAGCGACGCGGTGAGCGAGAAGACGATGAGGAGCGCCCCGCCCGCGAGGAACAGCAGCAGATAGCTCGCCAGGCTGACCGGCAGGAGCGCGAAGAGGGCGATCAGGCCCCCGAACGCCGCCAGCACCCGCAGGAGCATCACCCCCATCCGCTCGAAGCGGCCCAGCCAGGCGACGACGAGCGCGCCCGCCACCGCGCCGGTCCCGAGCGACGTCATCATGCGGCTGAGCGTGGCCGGATCGCCTGCGAACACCGGCAGGAACGCGCGCAACGGCAGGCCCAGCGAGGTGGTCGAGACGGCCAGGACGGTCAGGGCGAGCAGCGCGCCGCCCCTGCCGACGTAGGTCAGCCCGCCCTTCAGTTCCTCGATCACCGGCCGCCGTTGCGCCGGGTCGGGCGGCGGCACGCGCAGCAGGCTCAGCACCACGATCACGACGAGGAACGACGCGCTGTTGATCCCGAAGCAGGCGACCAGACCGAGCGTCGTGAAGACCAGCCCGCCGACGAGCGGTCCGACCGACTGCGCCAGGTTGAACTGGATGGAGTTGAGGGCGACGGCGTTGGGCAGCGTCCGGCGCGGCACCAGCGCGGGAACCAGCGACTGGAACGCGGGTCCGCCGAACGCCTGCGCCAGACCGGTCGTGAACGACAAGATCAGGACGTGCGGCAGGCGCACCGTTTCCGTGAAGACGAGCGCGGTGAGGACGAGGGCGCAGATCATCTGCAGGGTCTGCGAGGCCATCAGCAGGTGCCGGCGGTCGTAGCGGTCGGCGGTGACCCCGCCGAGGAGCGTGAAGAGCAGCAGCGGCACGTTGCCGACGAAGGTGTCGAGTCCCAGGTAGAACGCCGACCCGGTCAGGTCGTAGATCAGCCACTGCTGGGCGAAGCGCTGCATCCACGTGCCGACGGCCGAGGTGAACGCCGCCGTCCAGAGGTTCCGGAATCCGCGGAAGGTGAACGCCTCGCCGAGGCGCAGCAGCGCGCGCGCGACGCGTCCCTGGCGGGACGCGTTCGACCGGACCGGCTCGGCGCCGTCGGGTTCGGCTACCGGCTCGGCCACTGAATGTAGAGCCCTTCACCCAGGAAGACGAAGCTGGTCCAGAGCCCCCTGGACAGCCGATGGAAGGCGAACGGGGCGAGCGCCGCGCTCGCCGTCCAGATGGCGAGCTGCTGCGACGTCGTGAGCGGGACGAAGGTCCGCAACAGGAGGTAGCCCGTCACCGTGAACCCGAGGGTGAGTCCGAGGTTGACGCAGACGGCGCCGAGCCACTGTCCCGGCTCGCGCTCGAACCGCTCGCCGCACGCGCTGCACCGCTCGTGCATGCGGGTCGCCGACTTGAACAGGCGTCCGTAGCCGCAGCACGGGCATCGAAGCCTGCATCCGCGTCCGATGATGTCGGCGATTTCGCGGAGCACCGGGGCGCTGCCTGCCCTGATTCTAGCACCTGCCGCGCCCGCGGCCGCCCGCCGGCGGCGTCGTTGGGCTAGCATCGTCGGCAGGAGGAAGACCGATGAAGGTAGCCGTTACCGGGGCGACGGGGTTGATCGGGGCCGCGCTCGTGCCGTTTCTGTGCAGCGGCGGGCACGAGGCGGCGCCGTTGCGGCGCGCGCCAGCGGGCCGCGGGGGCGACGGTCCGAGCTGGGATCCGGACACCGGCGCGCTCTCCGCGGGCGCGCTCGACGGCCTCGACGCGGTGGTGCACCTGGCGGGGGAGAACGTCGCCGGCGGGCGTTGGACCGCGGCGCGCAAGGCGCGCATCCGCGACAGCCGGGTGGACGGCACGCGGCGCCTCGCCGAGGCGCTGGCCGCCCTGCCCGAGCCGCCGCGGACGCTGGTCGCCGCCTCGGCGATCGGGTTCTACGGGGATCGGGGCGACGAGGCGCTCGACGAGTCGTCGCCGCCGGGGGAGGGCTTCCTGCCCGTGGTCTGCCGGGCCTGGGAGGAGGCGGCGGCGCCGGCGCGCGAGGCGGGGATACGCGTCGTCCACCTGCGGATCGGCGTCGTGCTGACGCCGGCCGGCGGCGCGCTCGGACAGATGCTCCTCCCGTTCCGGCTGGGGGTCGGCGGCGTGATCGGTTCCGGCCGGCAGTACATGAGCTGGGTGGCGCTCGACGACGTGCTGGGCGGCGTGCTGCACGTCCTGCGCACCGACGGGCTCGCCGGCGCGGTCAACATGGTCGCGCCGAACCCGGCGACGAACGCGGAGTTCACGAAAACGCTCGGCCGCGTCCTGCGCCGGCCGACCATCCTGCCGCTGCCCGGTTTCGCCGCGCGGCTGGCGTTCGGCGAAATGGCCGACGCCCTGCTGCTGGCGAGCGCCCGCGTCGAGCCCGCGCGCCTGCGGCAAGGCGGCTTCGCCTTCGGGTACCCGGGCCTGGAGGACGCGCTCCGCCACGTGCTCGGCCGCGCCGCATCGTGAACGGCGGGGCCGGCGCGGACCATCCGGCCGACGGCAGGCGCGCCGCGAGCGGGCTCCCCGGCCTGCTCACCGGGACGGGGGGCCGGCCGGCAGGGTTTCCTCGACGCGCAGCCCCGGCGCCGCGAGCGGCGCGTTGAGGAAGTCGACGAGCGGCGCCAGGTGCGCGAAGAGCCGGAGCAGCGACGGATAGAAGCGCGGGCCGGTGGCGAACGCCGGCGGCCGTTCGCAGCCGGCGAGGAACTGCTTGAGCCGGAGCAGGTCGCCGGCCGGATGGTCGGCCGGAAAACCGCGCGGCACCCGCTTCAGCCGCTCGCCGGACAGCGCGCCGAAGTTGCGGCGGAACGCCGGGGCGGCCACGAGGGTCCGCAGGCGGCCGGCGTTGGCGGCGACGTGCTCCCGGAGGCGGCGCAGCCCGCGCGGTTGCGGCCGGTACAACCCGCCGCCGACGAACACCCGGTCTGCCTCCACGTGGACGTAGAGCCCCGCGGCCTCGTGCTTCGGCAGGGCGCGGTGCGGGAAGATCGCGGCGACGTGCGTCTTGAACGGCGCCTTGTCGGCCGTGAAGCGCGTGTCGCGGTGGATGCGGTACAGCGACGTCTTCGGATTGGCGGTCAGGTCCGGCGCGATGCCCGGAAGGTCGGCCGCCAGACGTTCGATCAGCGCGATCATCGGTCCCCGGACGTGCGTTTCGTAGTCGGCGCGGTGCTCGCGGAACCACTCGCGGTCGTTGTGGCGCGCGAGCCGCCGAAGGAACGCGAGGGTCTGCGGAGTGAAGCGCGGAGCCGGCATCGCGGTGGTTCCCCTCCTGCGATCACCCGGTGAAGCGGACGCGCGGCGCCAGCGTCCAGTCGAAGCGTTCGAGGCGGTCCGGACCGAGCCGCTCGACCTCGGCCCGGACGCGCGCCGCCTGGGCGAGCAGATCCGCCACGTCGATCCGCTGGCAGGCCGGGGCGAACGGCCGCAGATACGCGGGTCCGCGGGTCAGCATGCGGACCGCGCCGTGGTGGTTGCGGCGCGTGACGTGGTGCATCGCGACGCCGATCTGCAGGATGCCCTGGTAGAGGCGGCGCACTGCGCGCGTCTCCGCGCGCCAGAGGTCCTCCAGCGTCTCGTGCTGCTCGAAGAACTCCCCCCGGTTGAACTGCTCGACGCCGGCCAGCAGGAGAGGCGGCGGCGGCTCGTCGCACCAGGCGGGCATCGGCCGGCATTATAGACGTGTGCGGCTACAATCGGCGGCATGGCGGCGGACACGGCGGCGGCGGCGGGGAGGCGCGGCCGCCGGCCGGCGCAGGGGCGCCCCGTCCCGGCCCCGCCCCGCGACCACTCGGACCCGTACGCCACCGGCCTCTACTTCCCGCGGATCCGGCGCAAGCGGTCGAAGCTGCACGGCTGGGGCGTCTTCGCGCTGGAGGGCATCAACAAGAACAAGCGGATCATCCACTACGCGGGCCAGAAGATCCGCGTGCGCGACAGCCTCGAGCGCGAGGACCGGTACCTGCTGCGGGGCGAGATCTGGTGCTTCCGCATCAACCACCTGTTCGTGCGGGACGGTCACGTCGGCGGCAACGTCGCCCGGTTCATCAACCACGCGTGCAGGCCGAACTGCTACGCCGCCGTCGTCGTCGACACGATCTGGATCGTCGCCGCGCGCAGCATCGGGGCCGGCGAGGAGCTGACGCTCCACTACAACACCGAGGGGGACGGCCTGATCCCGTGCCGCTGCCGGCCGGGGTGCCCGTACCGACTGTGACGCCGCACGTCGTCTACCTGCACGGGTTCGCTTCGTCCCCGGCCTCGTCCAAGGCAGCCTTCCTCGGCCGGCGGCTCGCCGCGCGGGGAGCGGCGTTCCACTGCCCCGATCTCAACCGGCCCGATTTCTCGACGCTGACCGCGACGCGGATGATCGAGCGCACGGCGGCGCTGATCGCGACGCTGCCGGAGGGACCGGTGGTGCTGTTCGGCTCCAGCCTCGGCGCGTTCGTCGCCCTGCAGGTCGCCGAGCGGGCGGCGGAGACGAAGCGGCCGATCGCGCGGCTCGTGCTCCTGGCCCCGGCGCTCGACTTCGGCCGGCGGCCGGTGGGCGATCTCGGCGAGGCCGGCATGGCCCGCTGGCGCGAGACCGGCTGGTGGGAGCTGACCCACCACGCCTCCGGCGAGCCGGCCCGCGTGCGCTACGAGCTGTTCCGCGACGCGCGGCGCTACGACGCGTTCGCCGCGCGGCATCCGGTTCCCACCCTCGTTCTCCAGGGGCGGCGCGACGACGTGGTCGATCCGGACGTGGTCGCGCGGTACGCGGCGGCCCGGCCGCACGTCACGCTGGTCATGCTGGACGACGATCACCAGCTCGGCGGCAGCCTCGAGCGGGTGTGGTCGGAAGCGGCGCGCTTCCTGGGCCTGCCGGCCGGCGGCGGCGACGATCCCGCCGGCCGGTTTCCTTGACGCGCGCGCTCGGAACGTGCGTTCGGCGGCGGCAGGGGCGGCGGACCGCGCCGGCGGCGGCGCGGCGGCACGAAGGAGGAACGGGCGCTCCCGCGGCGCGAACTCGCGGGGCGGCGGACCGCGCCGGCGGCGGCGCGGCGGCACGAAGGAGGAACGGGCGCTCCCGCGGCGCGAACTCGCGGGGCGGCGGACCGCGCCGGCGGCGGCGCGGCGGCACGTCCCCGCGCGGGTCGACGCCGGAGCTCCCCGCGGGCGCCGTCTCGTTGATACCTGCTGACGAGCGCGAGGCCCATGATGACGACGCGGCGGAGCTCCCCGCGGGCGCCGTCTCGTTGATACCCTGTCGGCGGTGGTTCCCGACGGCTCCCGGCCGCTCGTCTCGATCGTCGTGCCCGTGCTCCGGGACACGCCGGCGCTCGCCAGCCTGCTCCGCACGCTGCGCGCCGAACGGCCCGGCGGCCGGGTCGAAGTGGTCGTGGTCAACGGCGACGGCGCCGACCGCTCCCTCGACCCGTTGCGCCGCGGCGCGGCCCCGGTGCTCTGGGTCGACGGCGAGCCGGGACGGGGCCGCCAGATGAACGCCGGGGCGCGCGCCTCGTCCGGCCGCTGGCTCCTGTTCCTGCACGCCGACGCGCGCCTCGGTCCCGGCTGGCTGTCCGCGCTCGCCGAGGCCGACGGGCGGCCGGACGTCGCGGGAGGCGCGTTCCGTCTGGCGCTCGCTTCGCGGCACTGGGCGGCCCGCGTCATCGAGCGCGGCGTGGCGATGCGGACGCGCTGGCTGCGGTTGCCGTACGGCGATCAGGCGATCTTCGTCCGCCGGGAGCAGTTCGACGCCCTGGGAGGCTACCGGCCGCTGGCGCTGATGGAGGACGTCGACTTCGTCGGACGGCTCCGCCGCCGGGGACGGCTCTGGTTTCCGCCGGTCCCGGTGCGGGTGTCGGCGCGCCGCTGGGAACGCGACGGCTGGCTGCGGCGTACGGTGCTGAACCTCGCGCTGCTGGGGCTCTACGCCGCCGGGGTCGGGCCCGGCCGGCTGGCGCGCTGGTACTACGGGCGGCGCCCGCCGGCGCCGGCGCGGCGCGCGGGCGCCGCCGTTCCGTCCTCGCAAGGCGGCGCCGCGCCGGCCGCCGGCGCGGCGCACGCCCCCGAGCGGGGCGCCCGCGGACGATGAGCGTACAGCGCGTCGTCATCGGCGTCGCGCTGCCGGCGGCGCTGGCCGCGGCGACGCTCGAATCGCGCTGGCAGGCCGAGGCGTTCGTCGTGCTGCTGGTCGTCGCGGCGCGGGTCGTCCAGGTGTTGCTGCGCGGCGGCGCGGCGGCGGAGGCGGTGGCGCGGCGGCGGATTCTGGCGTGCGGCGTCGTGCTGCTGGTCGCCCTGGCCGCGGCGGCCGCCCTCGACGCGCGCCGGCAGGCCGAGGCGTTCGTTGCGCTGCTCGGCGTCGCGTCGCTCGCCTACGTCGCCGCGCTGCGGCTGATCGGCCGCCTGGCGGCCGGCCACGGATCGGAACCGGGACGAGGGAGGAGACCGGCCCCGCCGCCACCCGGTTCGGCCCGCCGGCCGGCCGGGCGCCGGGCGGCGCCGCTCCGGGGCGGGGGTGCGCTCGCGGGCTGCCTGCTCCTCGGCGTCTTCTGGCGCCTGATCCTGCTGGGCGGAGCGCCGCTGGTCTCCGACGACGTCTACCGCTACGTCTGGGACGGGCGGATGCAGCAGCACGGTCTCAACCCCCTCGAGACCGCGCCCGCCGATCCCGCCCTGGCCCGCTTCCACACGGACGTGACGCGGCGGATCGATCCGACGAGCGCCGTGCTCCCGTCCATCTACCCGCCGCTGGCCCAGCGTTTCTTCCTGGTCGTGACGGCGGTGCGCGAATCCGTGCCGGCGCTGGCCGCCGCGGTGCTGGTCTGCGACCTGCTGATCATCGTCCTGATCCGGCGCTGGCTCAGCGTGACGGGGCGCAACCCCTGGTGGGTGCTGGCCTATGCCTGGCATCCCCTCGTCGCGCTGGAGGGGGCGGGCGGAGCGCACGTCGACTTCGCCGGCGCCCTGCTTCTGGTGGGAGCGGTCTACGCGCTGTCGCGCCGCCGCGCGCTGCTCGCGGCAGTCGGCCTCGCCGGCGCGTGCGCCGTCAAGTTTCTGCCGGTGGTGCTGCTGCCGCTGTTCTGGAAGCGGATCCGGCTCGCGGACGCCGCGGTCGGAGCGCTGCTGATCGCGCTCCTGTACCTGCCGTTCGTCGAGGGCTGGCGGCTTCCGGTGGGCTCGCTGGGGACCTGGCTGGCGCAGTGGCGGTTCAACGGACCGCTCTTCCGGTGGCTGGCGCCGTGGATCGGCGCAACGCCGGTGGCCGTTCTGGCGGTCGCCGCCGGGCTCGCGGCCGCGGTCCACGCGCGGCGGACGCGCGGCCGGGACGATCCGGCGGCGTGGGCGTGGCCGCTGGCGGCCGCGCTCTGTCTGCTGCCGGCGATCTATCCCTGGTACCTCGTCTGGCTGACGCCGTTCCTGGGGCCGCGCGCGACGTGGCCGCTGGCGGCGTGGACGCTGGCGTCGATGACGACCTACGTGGTCTGGACGCCGCATCTGGCCGGCGCCGGCTGGATCCTGCCCGCCTGGGTGGAGCCGGTCGAGTACGGGGTGGTCGCCGCCGTCTGCTGGTGGACGTTCCGGGCCCGGACGCCGGCGGCCTCCGCGGCCTGACAGCCCGTGGCGAAACCACGGGCTGCTACCGCAGCGTCAGAACGCCAAGAGCCATGTACTGCGTGAATCCCTCTCCCACCAGCCCGCGCACGCCGGATCGGACGCCGAAACGAGAGGACAACCCGTGGTGGAGGAAGAACTCCAGAACGAGACCGCTTACCGTTCCTGCTCGTCTTCCACGGTCGTCCCGCCGCGTATACCACAGCAAGGGAGCTCCGGCTACGTGCAGCATCGTGTGGTCTCCGAACAATCGGTGCCGGTAACGAACCGTCAGCGTGGATTCCGTCACGAGCGCATCGAGGCCACCTACTCTATGCTGCCTGCTGTACCCCGCGCCCACGCCCCAGTGTTCCGTCAGCCACGCGGCCAGACCGACGTCCTGCGTTCGGAAGCGCGCCTCGGATGACGACACGAGAAATCCCAGACCGACGGCGAGGTCGAGACGGGAATCCTGCGCGTCGGCCGGCCCGGCGGCCACTACGCCGAACGCCAGTAGGAATGCGACCGATACCCACGTCGATTGCTGCGACCCTCGTCGCGCGTCGTGGCCCATCGCCATGCCCGCCAGTGTAGAACGGGAGAGCCGTCGTGTCGCTCCCGAAAAGTGCCGCCGACCTCGACCGACTTCCAGCACCAGACGACAGATGCGTGGAGCGACATGTCGTGTCGCTCCCGAAAGTGCCGCCGACCTCGACCAGGTTTCGACGCGGTTGCGCGCCGACGCGCGTATCGCGCCCTCCGGATGCGGACGGGGGCGATCGTCGCCGCCGTGGTCGCCATCGTCCGCCTGCTCGGGTGGAGGGACGCCCGGGCGCCGGCGCGGGCGCGGTCGTCGAGCGGCCGACCGGCGAGCTCGTGATTCCGGGACGCCCGGGCGCCGGCGCGACCGCGGCCCGACCCGCTGCGCCACGCGGGTGCGGTGCTACCAGGCGCTGCTGCGCCGCGGGCGCCGGCGCGACCGCGGCCCGACCCGCTGCGCCGGCCGTGGTGTGGTAGATTCAGGGGGTTCCGCGGGGGCCGCGAGGTCCGGTCCGCGGAGGAGAGGAGCGGGCGATGCGGGCACTCACAGCGGCGGCGCTCTTCGGCGTGGTCGTCGGCGGTACGGCGGCGGCGGGCGAGTCGGGGGCGGGGGCCGAAGCGGTCCCGACGTTCGCCCGCGACGTGGCGCCGATCCTCTACGAGAACTGCGTGACCTGCCACCGGCCGAACAACATCGCGCCGATGGCCCTGATCGAGTACGCCGACGTCCGTCCCTGGGCCCGGTCCATCAAGGACGTCGTGGTCTCGCGCGAGATGCCGCCGTGGCCGGCGGACCCGCGCAACAGCATGAAGTTCCGGAACGAGCGGTACCTCGATCAGCGCGACGTCGACACCCTCGCGGCCTGGGTCGACGCCGGCGCGCCGCGGGGGAACGACGCCGACCTCCCCCCGCGGCCCGACTTCCCGGCGGAATGGACCTACGAGGGCGGCGAGCCCGACTACGTGTTCGAGCTGCCCGTCGAGTACACGGTGGCGGCCGAGGGCGAAGAGGACTACATCGACTTCTACACCGAGATGCCGTGGGACGAGGACCGGTTCGCCGAGGTCCTCGAGCTGCGGCCGAGCGACTACCGGGTCGTCCATCACTCGGGCGCCTACACCGTCGACCTTCCTTGGGGGACCCAGGTCATCGACGGCGTGCTGCACGACCTCGACGGCAACTCGCTGCTGCGGGCGCCGCTGCCCGAGCCGCCGGCTTCCGAGACCGAGGGCGGGACCGAGGCCGAGGGCCGGGTCGCGCAGCGGGTCTTCAACGAGGTCAACCTGCCCGGGTCGAGCAAGCTGCTGTCCTACGTGCCCGGCCGCGGCGTCGAGCGGCACCGTCCGGGGACCGGCAAGCGGCTCGCCGCCGACAAGTGGATCCGCTGGACCATGCACTACAACCCCATCGGGGTCGAGGCGACCGAGCGCAGCAAGCTCGGCATCTGGTTCAACACCGTGCCCGTCACCCACGAGGTGCTGACGCGGCAGGCCGGCAACGCGTTCCCGACCGACCCCTTCGGCTCCGACGTCTACATCGTGCAGGGCGAAGAGGTGAAGCCGGTCCGCGATCCCGAGACCGGCCGGGTCCGCCGCGGGAAGATCCCGAACATTCCGCCCTACGCCGACGACTGGAAGATCACCGGCGTCACCCCGGTCAGCGAGGCCATCACCCTGTACGGCCTCTCGCCCCACATGCACCTGCGGGGCAAGAGCCTGCGGTGGGTGGTGACCTGGCCCGACGGGCGGGAAGAGACGATCCTCGACGTTCCCGATTTCGACTTCAACTGGCAGATCCACTACGAGCTGGCCGAGCCGTTGCGCCTGCCGGCCGGCAGCAAGATCACCGGCATCGGGGTGTACGACAATTCGCTCGGCAACCGGTGGAACCCCGGTCCCCATCTGGAGGTGTACTGGGGGCAGCAGAGCTGGGACGAGATGTACCAGGCGTTCACCGAGTACACCGTCGACAGCCAGGACCTGACGAAGCTGCCTGCCACCGACGAGTAGAAGGCTGCGCCGCGGAACGGCGCGGACTCCCTGGAGGGTCGGTCATCGGAGCCGGCGCGACCGCGGGGCCGCGCGACGGCGATTCCCGGACCGGCGGGCGCGGAGAAGAGGCTGACTCGATACGCGGCGTCGCCGACCGGTGTTGGGCAGAAGGTCTTCGCCCACTGCGAGGTCGACAGCCGCGGGCGAGTGGCCGAATCGGAGAGGGACATTCCATGTGCGGGCGGTTGGCGGCGCTGACACTCGTGTCGGGACTCGTTGCGGCGGCGGTGTCCGCGCAGCCGCCGCGGCCCCAGGGACAGATACCCGACCGGGGCCGCCCCACGCAGAGCGGCGACGAGATCCCGCTCTTCGACTACGACGCCTACTTCCCCGGGGTCTGGCAGTTCGAGTGGCGGGTGCCCGAGAGCCCCCTCGGCGCCGGCGGGACCATCGAGGGCGCCGAGGTCTTCTCGCCCGGCGACGGCCGCTACTACACCAGCCGCATCGAGGCGGACGGCCCCGACGGACCGTTCACGGCCGAGTCGCGCATCGTCTACCTCGCCGGGCAGAAGGTCTTCGCCCGCCACGAGGTGGACAGCCGCGGGTTCGCGCTGTTCAAGGCGGGGCGGGTCGGCGGCGACCTCGGCGGGTTCTACACCATCCACTACGAGACCGCCCCGTTCGACGCCGGCGGCCGGCGGGTGCAGTTGCGGCTGGTCACCCGCCTCGTGTCGCCCGTCAACTACCGGGTCGAGTCGCGCATCTCCGTCGACGGCGGCCCGTTCACCAACTTCGGCACCGGCTGGTGGACGAAGGACCTCTCCGCCGCTGGCGAAGCACCAGGCGGGGAGCCGCAATGACGCGCCCGGTCAGGCGGCGGACGGCACCAAGCGAGGAACCGCGATGACGCGCCCGGTCGGGCGGCGGACAACACCAGGCGAGGAGTCGCGATGACGCGCCCGCGCCAGCCGCGGATACCGGCATGGCGGGCCTGCGCCGCCGGCCTGCTGCTCGCGGCCGGCGCCGACGGCGCCCCGGCCACCCAGCCGATGCCGATCATGACCACCGTGGGCTGCGTCGAACCCGCCGACGGCGGCGGGTTCCTGCTCGTGCGGGCCACCGAGCCCGAGGCCGTGCGGCAGCGCCTGCCCCCGGAACCGCCGGCCGACACCCCGCTCGGCCCGCGCACCATCCGCCTCATCGGCACCCTCGACGAGTTCGGCGTCGCCGGCCGCACCGGCCGCAAGGTCTGGGCCAAGGGCCTGCTCAACCCCGCCCCCGCCGGGCCCGACCGGCTGAACCTCACCTCGATCACCACGCTGTCCGACCGTTGCGAGCCGTGAGAGCCGGCGCCCGGGTCAGTCCATCGCCTGGAGTGACCGCATCCGGTTGACAGTACCGGCAGGCGGAACGCCTCGTCGGCGGTGCCGGAGTCCATCGCCTGGAGCGACCGCATCCGGTTGACAGGCGGTCCGTTCCGGGGCGACCATGAAACGAACGGCGACACGGCAGGTACCGACGCGCACGCGTCACGAGGCAGAGGTGGACCGATGTTGATCAGACAGGCTCCCGACGTCCGCTCGTCCGAGATCACGCCCGAGCGGCTCTACTACGACCGGCGGCAGTTCATCCAGGCGGCTTCCGGCGCCGCCCTCGGAGCCGCCGGAGCGGCCGTGCTGGGCCAGCCGGCCGGCGGTCTGCAGGCCGCCCCGCAGGAGGATCTCGGCGCGTTGCGGCCGAGCCAGTTCAGCACCGACGAGCGGCAGAACTCCTACGAGGAGATCACCAGCTACAACAACTTCTACGAGTTCGGTCTCGACAAGGAGGATCCGAAGCGGTACGCCGACGAGCTGACCGTCGAGCCGTGGTCGGTGCGCGTCGAGGGCCACATGAACCGCCCGGCGGCCGACTACGCGCTCGAGGACATCCTGAGCCCGCACACGCTCGAGGAGCGCATCTACCGGCTGCGCTGCGTCGAGGCGTGGTCGATGGTGGTGCCCTGGGTCGGCTTTCCGCTCCGGGACCTCGTCCGGCGCTTCGAGCCGACGTCGCGCGCGAAGTACGTGCGGTTCGAGACGCTGTACCGCCCGGCGGAGTTCCGCGGCCAGCGCGCCCGGAACCTCCAGTATCCGTACGTGGAGGGGCTGCGGATGGACGAGGCGCTGAACCCGCTGGCGATCCTCGCCGTGGGCATCTACGGCAAGACGCTGCTGAACCAGAACGGGGCGCCGATTCGTCTGGTCGTGCCCTGGAAGTACGGCTTCAAGAGCATCAAGTCGATCGTCAAGATCCAGTTCGTGGAGGACCAGCCGCGGAACACCTGGAACGTCGCCATCCCGCACGAGTACGGGTTCTACGCGAACGTCAATCCGGAGGTCGATCACCCGCGCTGGTCGCAGGCGATGGAGCGGCGGATCGGCAACTTCTTCCGGCAGCGGACGCAGATGTTCAACGGGTACGGGTACCAGGTCGCCCGGATGTACGAAGGGATGGATCTGGAGAGGAACTACTGAGCCGGCGGCGCGTTCCACCGTCCGCGTCAGACTCCGCGGGTAGCTGGTACCGCTGCAGTGTGAGGAACTACTGAGCCGGCGGCGCGTCCCGCCGTCCGGCCTCCCGGCCGGCGCCCGGGTCGCGGCGCACGGCGGCGGCGTCCGGCGCGCCTCGCGCGCGGCGGTCGGGCGCCGGTTCGCAGAGCATGGCGACAGCCTCCGGCATCCCCCGCGTCAAGCCGTTCGTGTTCGCCGCCTGTCTCGTCCCGGCGCTGCTGCTCGGCCGGGACGCGTTCACCGGCGGCCTCGGCGTCAATCCGATCGAAGAGATCACGCACCGGACCGGCGACTGGGCGCTCCGGTTCCTGCTGGCGACGCTCGCGGTGACCCCGTTGCGCCGGCTGGCCGGCTGGCGCGGGTTGATCCGTTTCCGGCGGATGCTCGGGCTCTTCGCCTTCTTCTACGCCACGCTGCACTTCTCGACGTACCTCGTCTTCGACCACTTCTTCGATCTGCGCCTCATCCTCGAAGACGTCGCCGAGCGCAAGTACGTGACGGCCGGGTTCGTCGGCTTCGTGCTGATGATTCCGCTGGCGGTCACGTCGACGCAGGGGTGGATCCGGCGGCTCGGCAGACGCTGGACGACGCTCCACCGGCTGGTCTACGCGAGCGCCGCCGCCGGCGTCGTGCACTTTCTCTGGCTGGTCAAGATCGACATCGGGGAGCCGCTCGTCCATGCGGCGATCCTGGCGATCCTGCTGGGGGCGCGGGTAGCGGCGCGCCGGCGCCCGCGGCGCGCCGCGCCGGTTCGGAGCGACGCGGCGGCCGCCGCGCGTCAGCCGACCGGGCGTTGAGCTTCCGGCCGCGCGCGGCGGTCGATCACGGTGAAACTCCGCACTCCTCACGCCTTGCCAGCCGGGCGCCCCGCCCGTCCCGGTGCGACGCGGGGTTCACCACGGGCTGCTAAGCTGTGGGCATGAACGGCACCATCGAATCCACGTTCCTCCGCAGCGCCCGCACGCGGCTCTGCGTCCACCTGACCGGACAGATCCGCACCTGCCTCGACGCCCTGAAGACCGGGCAGATCTGGTGGCGCCCCAACGAGTCGTCCAACGCGATCGGCAACCTCGTCCTGCACTGCGTCGGTTCGACCCGCTTCTACGTCGGACACGTAGTCGGAAAGCGCGATTTCGTGCGGGACCGGCCCGCCGAGTTCGCGGAGCGGCGCGAGCTGCCGGCCGCCGAGCTGCGGGCCAGGCTCGACGCGGCCATCGCGGAGGCCGACGAGGTGCTGGCGGGGGTCGACCCGGCGACGCTGCTCGAAACGACCGACCGCACGCCGCGGCCGATGACGCTGCTGGAGGTCATCAACCTGCAGTTGGCGCACTACGCGCTGCACGCCGGCCAGATCGCGTACGCCACCAAGCTCCTCCACGCCGACGCCATCCACGAGATCTGGCGGACGACGCCGGGACATTGAGACGCCGCGGACCTCGGGACAGCCTGGCGGACCGGGCGGCGCGGGCGGCGGACAGGCATGCGGGACGACCGGCGACCGGCGGCGGGGTTCGCGCGGCGCGTGCTGGCGGCCGTGCGCCGGATACCGGCCGGACGCGTGGCGACGTACGGAGACGTCGCCGCCCTCGCGGGACGGCCGCGCGCCTGGCGGGCCGTGGGCAACGTCCTGCGCGGCTGCGCCGAGCCCGGGGTCCCCTGCCACCGCGTGGTGGGCGCGGACGGACGACTGGGAGGCTACGGAGATCGGGCCGTCAAGCGCGGTCTCCTCGCCGCCGAGGGAATCCGCGTGACCGGCGGCCGGCTGCGCCGCTTCGCCGCCATCCGCTGGCAGGGCCGCTGACGCCGCGCGTCCGGCCCTTCAGGTCGCCGTCACGTCGAACTGTTCGTGGTCGAGGGCCGCGGCGAGCCCGCCGCCGTCGACCAGGGCCCTTCAGGTCGCCGTCACGTCGAACTGTTCGTGGTGCAGCCGCACGTCCGGCTTGACGGTGACGCCGCGTCCGAGCACGCGCTCCAGATCCCGCAGCACCCCCCGCTGCTCCTGCTCCAGGACCCGCGCGATCTCCGGATTCACCCGCAACTGCACCGCGTGCCCGTTCAGCTCCCCGCCGATCTTGCGCACCTCCGACAGCAGGTCGTAGCAGATGGTCGACGAGGACTTGATCACGGCGCTGCCCGAGCAGTACGGACACGGATCCGTCAACTGCCGCTCGAGACTCTTGCGCACCCGCTTGCGGGTCAAGATGATCAGACCGAAGTCGGACACCTGGATCGTCTTCGACGGCGCCCGGTCGCGCCGCAGCTCCCGCTCGAACGCCTGGGCGACCTGCTGGCGGTTCTTGCGCTCCTCCATGTCGATGAAGTCGGCCACGATGATGCCGCCGAGGTCGCGCAGGCGGACCTGGCGCACGATCTCCCGGGCCGCCTCGAGGTTCGTCCTGACGATGGTGTCCTCGAGGCCGCCGCTCCGCTTTCCGACGTAGCGTCCGGTGTTGACGTCGATCGCGACGAGGGCCTCGGTCTGGTTGATCACGATGTAGCCGCCGGACTTCAGCCACACCTTGCTCCGGATCGCCTTGTCGATCTCGGCCTGCACCCCGTATTCCTCGAAGATCGGGAACGCCTTCGTGTAGTGCCGGACACGCTCCACCATGCCCGGCATGATGCGCCCGACGAGCCGCACCACGCGCGCGTGCTCGTCCCGGTCGTCGATCCGGATCGCGGAGAAGTCGTCGTTCAGGAAGTCGCGGATGAGCTTGGCGACGAGGCTCTCTTCGCGATGGATCACCGCCGGCGCCCGCGACGACTCCATGTTGCCGCGCATCTCGGACCACAGCTCGTGGAAGTACCGCAGGTCCCCCTCGATGTCCTGGTCCGGACGCTTCGCCGCGGCGGTGCGGATGATGATTCCGCCGGTGAACCCGTGTTCGTCCCGGAACCGGCGCACGATGCCGCGCAGCCGGCTGCGCTCCTCCCGCGAGTCGATCTTGCGCGACACGCCGATGTTGTCGGCGGTCGGCATGAACACGAGAAAGCGCCCGGGGATGCTGGCGTGGGAGGTGACCCGCGCCCCCTTGGTGCCGAGCGGCTCCTTGACCACCTGCACCATGATCTCCTGCCCCGCCTGCAGCAGGTCCTCGATGTGCTGCCCCGGTCCCTGCGCGGACCGCCGGCCGCCCCCCCTTCCGCTCCCGCGCGATCGCGCGGCTTCGCCGGCCGCCGCGGCGCCGCCCGCCGGCGCGTCGTCGGCGTCACCCGACTCGAGGCGCTCGAACTCCTCGATGGTGTCGACGACGTCGGAGACGTACAGGAAGGCGTCGCGCTCGAGACCGACGTCGACGAAGGCCGACTGCATGCCGGGCAGGACCTTGTTCACGCGCCCCTTGTAGACGTTGCCGGCGACGCCGCGCTGGTGCTCGCGCTCGATGTGGATCTCGGCCACCTGGTCGTCCTCGAGAATGGCCGCCATCGTCTCGTGGCGGTTCGAGGAGACGATCAATTCCTTGTTCATTCGTGACGATCTCCCGTGGGTCCGGCCCCGCCGCGCGGCGGACGCGCCGCCGCTCCGGCGCGCGCGGCTCCGCGGCGGGCGCGCACGGGCGCGCGTCCGCGGATCGCGCCGCCGCCCGCGCGGCTCCGCAACGCTTCGCGCCGCCGCCCTCCCGGACCGGCATTCAGTTTCTGAAGCGGCGCATCCGGACGTTCAGGACGAGCCCCAACCCCATCAGCGTCGCGATGATCGACGAGCCTCCGAAGCTCATCAGCGGCAGCGTCAGCCCCTTGACCGGCGCGAGACCCGCCGCCATCGTGATGTTGTAGACGACCTGGAACGTGAACCCGGCGGCGATGCCCGCCACGAGGTACGTGCCGGTGGCGTCCCGGGCGACCCGCGCCGCGTCGAGCGCACGCAGGACGACGAACAGATAGAGTCCCAGGGTGATCGACACCCCGACGAATCCGAGTTCCTCGGCCAGCACCGAGAAGATGAAGTCGTTGTGCGCGACCGGCAGAAAGTCGTACTGGTTCTGCGTGCCTTGCAGGAAACCGCGTCCGGTGAGCCCGCCCGAGCCGACGGTGATGCGCGCCTGCCGCTGCTGGTAACCGGCGCCCTGCGGATCCTGCTCCGGATCGAGGAAGCTGGAGATGCGACGCTGCTGGTAGTCCTCGAGGCCGTAGGCCCAGACGAGGGGCGCCGCGAGCATGGCGAGCAGCGCCGCGGCCGCGAGCACCCGGACGCGCAGGCCCGCCAGCACCATGATGGTCAGGCAGCCCGGCAACAGGGTGACCGCGGTCCCCAGATCGGGCTGGCGCGCGATCAGCACGAACGGCAGCGCGACGACCGCGCCGCCCAGGAGCCAGTCCCGCCGCGCGCGCCCCTCGGGATGGCCCCGGGCGTACACCCCGGCGAGGACGAGCGCCAGGACGAGGCGCGCGAGCTCCGACGGCTGGCCGGAGAGCGGGCCGACTCCGATCCAGCGCTGGGCGCCGCCCTGCTCGGTGCCCGCGAACAGCGTCAGCGCCAGGACCGTCACCAGGCCGGCGTAGAGGAGCAGCGAGCGGTCCGCCAGGGTCCGGTAGTCGACCAGCAGACAGGCCATCAGCGCGGCCGCGCCGACCGCGAGGGCCACCAGATGACGATAGAACTCGGGGGCGACGACGACGCCGGCGGGGTCGTAGGTGGCGCTGTACACCATCGCCGTGCCGATGGCGCTCAGGGCCCCGACGGCGCCCAGCAGCGACCAGTCGATGTGGGCGGCCAGGCGATGCTCGAACATCACCGGCCTCCGCCCGCGGCGCCCGGCCGCGCGGCGTCGGCCACGGCCGTCGCCCGGGGACTCGCCGGCGCCGGTGACGCCGGCAGGGGCAGCCCCTCCTCCTTGGCGAAGAACGTCTCGACGACGCGGCGGGCGATCGGCGCGGCCAGATAGCCGTGCTCCCCGTGCTCGGCGAAGACGACCCCCGCGATGCGGGCCTCGTCGCGCGGGGCCGCGAACACGAACCACCCGTGGTCCCGCGGATCCTGTCCCGCCGCCGCCGCCGCCCTCCGGCCCGCCAGCGAGACGACCTGCGCGGTGCCGGTCTTGCCGATCACGTCGCGCCCCGGCAGGCGCGCGCGGCGGGCGGTCCCCGTTCCGTTGACCGCCGTCCAGAGTCCGCGCCGCACCGCGGCGAGGGTCTCGGGCGCAAGCCGCACGACGGAGGCCGCCGGGACCTCCGCGGCGGCCGTCCGGCCGGTCCTGCCGTCGTACGACCGGCGCAGGACGTGCGGCGTCCGGACCCGGCCGCCGTTGGCGACGGCCGCCATCATCACGGCCATCGACACCGGCGTCACCGAGACCTGCCCCTGCCCGATGGCGACCGAGATCGTCTCGCCGGCGTACCAGCGCTCGCCGCGCGCGGCGAGCTTCCATGCGCGCGACGGGATCAGGCCCGGCACCTCGTGCGGCAGGTCGATGCCGCTCGGCGCGCCGAGACCGAACGCCGTGGCCCACTTGTGGATCCGATCGACGCCGAGTTCCTGTCCCAGCCGGTAGAAGTAGGTGTTGCACGACCGGGCCAGGGCCCGCACCAGGTCCACGCGCCCGTGCGTGGCGTGGCACGCGAAGAACCGCCCGTAGAACACGCCGCCGCCGCGGCACGCCACCTCGTCCTCCGGCCCGACCACGCCCTCTTCGAGCGCCGCGACCGCCATGACCACCTTGAAGATCGACCCGGGCGCATAGCGCCCCCGCAGCGCCCGGTTCTGGAGCGGTTCGAGCGGGTCGCCGGCCAGGGCGGTCCACGCGGCGGCGTCGATCCCGCCGGCGAAGGCGTTCGGATCGTAGGCGGGCCGGCTGACGAGCGCCAGCACCTCGCCCGACCGCGGATCGAGCACGACGGCGGCGCCGTCGAACCCGGCCGCCTCGAAGCCCTCCTCGGCGGCCCGCTGCAGATCCGAGTCGATCGTCAACTGCAACCGTTCGCCTTCGACCGGCGCCACCTCGCGGACCGTGCCTACCTCGCGTCCCACGCTGTTCACGATGACGTGGCGCGTGCCGTCGGTCCCCATGAGCCGGTCGTTGTAGGCGTGCTCGACGCCCGCGTGGCCGACGATCGCGCCGCTGCGCACTCCGTCGAAGCGGGCCAGGGACAGTTGCGCGTCGGTGACTTCCCCGACGTAGCCCAGCGTGTGCGCCCCCAGCTCGGCGGCCGGATAATGACGCATCGGAACCCGCTCGACGACGAGGCCCGGCAGCTCCGGCGCCCGCGCGGCGACGGCCGCCACCTGGGACAGCGTGGCGTCCCGGACGACCACGATCGGCCGGGCCGGCGGATCCTGCCGGTGACGCCGCACGGCGCCGGCGACGGCCGCTTCGTCGACGCCGGCCGTGCGCGCGAGCCGCGCGATCCACGACTCGAGGTCCTCGACCTGCTCGCGCACCAGGGAGATGTTCAGCGCGTGCCGGTTCTCGACCAGCACCCGGCCGTCGCGGTCCAGCACCGCGCCGCGCGGCGCGCGCAACGGCAGCCGGCGCTGGTGGTTGTTCTCCGCCATCGCCAGGAATCGTTCGTGCTGGCCGATCTGCACGCGCCAGAAGCTGACCAGCAGAGCCGCGAAGATCAGCACGACGGCATGCTGCAGCACCGCCAGGGCGCGGGCCCGGCGCACGTCGCGCGACGACCGCGGGATGCCCGTCATGGCGTGTGCCCGGCCCGCCGGCGTTCGGTGATCGGCCTGACCCGCCGGCGGCGGGCCGGCGGCGGCCGGCGGCGCACGTGTCCGGCGACGCCGGCGGCGACGCTTCCCGCCACGGCGTTCGCGGCCGCCTGCGCCGCCACGTCCGTCCAGCCGCCGCTCGGGGTCGCGGCAGGGATGAGCGCGTAGGTCCCGAAGAAACAACCGGCGTGCAGCAGGGTCGCCGCGGCGACCAGGAGACCCTGCTGCCAGCTGGTCTCGAGAAGCAGCTTTTCTCCCGCGAACCCCGCCGCGACGCCGGCCAGGCTCTTGCAGAGTCCGTTCACGCCGAGGATGCCGCCCGACAGCCCGTCCTGCGCGAGTCCGGTCGCGGTTCCGGTCCACAGTCCGGCCAGCCGTCCGTGCGACAGCGCGACCAGGACCACCACGACCAGCGGCAGGTCGAGGTTGGCGGCGGTCCCGCTGACGAACCACGCCAGCGTCGTCTGCAAGACCACCGCCGCCGCGGCGGCGAATCCGACCTGCGCCGGACTCATCGGACGTCGGCGGCCGCGAGCCGCTCGTCGTTCGTGACGATCAGAACGTGCTCCATCCGGTCGAACTCCAGGGCCGGTTTGACGCTGATCGATTTGTACAGGCCGGGACCGCGCGCGACCGACGTGACCGTACCCACGCCGAGTCCGTGCGGGTAGATCCCGTCGGCGCCGGACGTGACCACGACGTCCCCGACCCGCACGTCCTCGAGGTTCGACAGGTAGTCCATGCGCAGCGTCGCCCCGTCGCCGGTCCCGACGATCACTCCGGGCACGCGGGTCCGCTCGATGAGCGCGCCGGCCGCGGCGTTCCGATCGACGATCAGTTGCACCTTGGCCGCCCGCATGCCGGGCGCGCCGACCACCCGGCCGACCACGCCGCCCGGCGCGATCACCGCCAGCTCCGCCCGCACCCCGTCCCGGAGCCCGCGGTCGACCGTGACCGTCCGGAACCAGGGAGTCGCGTCGACGCCGATGACGCGGGCGCTGAGCGTCATCAGATCGACCGTCCGCTCGAGGTCGAGCAGGCGCTCGAGGCTCTGCGCCCGCCGCGCCAGCGCCTGCTGGGTCTGCAGACGCAACTCGAGGCGCGCGACCCTCTCCTCGAGCGCGGCTTTCTCCTCGTGCGCGCCGCGCAACGAGACGTACCCGTCCCACACGTGGCGTCCGGCCCCCACGGTCGAGCTCACGATGCGTTGCGCCTCGGCCAGCAGGCCGAAGGTGGCCGCGTGCAGCACGCTCCGTCCGGGCGCGGTGTCGACCTGCGCCGAGATGAGAGCGACGTGCGCGGCGAGCACGCCCGGCGCCACGTAGCCGGCGCGCCGGCGTCTCTTCATGGTCCGGCCACCTCGAACCGTCCGGCCCGGCGCGCGGCAGCCCCCCGCCGGGCGCCGCGCGCCTCCGCCACCGTGCCGACGGTCGGACGATCAGTCAATTGCAATCCTGCGCAGCAGCATGAAGTCCGCCAGCATCTTGCCGGTTCCGAGCACCACCGAGTGCAGCGGATCCTCGGCGATCGCGACCGGCACGCCGGTCTCTTCCCGCAACCGCCGGTCCATGTTCTTCATCAGCGAGCCGCCGCCGGTGATGACGATTCCGCGTTCGTAGATGTCGGCGGACAGCTCGGGAGGCGTCTGCTCCAGGGCGACCCGCACCGCGTCGACGATGACGGCGATCGTGTCCGCGAGCGCCTCGCGGATCTCCGCGTCCGTCACGACCGCCGTCTTCGGCACCCCCTCGACGAGATGACGGCCCCGGATCTCGATCTTCAAGGGTTTGTCGAGTTCGGCGGCGGATCCGAGTTTCGTCTTGATCTCCTCGGCGGTCCTTTCGCCGATGAGCAGGCTGTGCGCCTTCTTGACGTACTGCGAGATGGCCTGGTCCATCTCGTTTCCGGCCGTGCGGACGGCCCGGCTGTAGACGACGCCGGCGAGGGAAATGACCGCGATGTCCGTCGTGCCTCCGCCGATGTCGACGATCATGTTGCCGAACGGCTCCGTGATCGGCATTCCGGCGCCGATCGCGGCGGCCATGGCTTCTTCGACGAGGTACACTTCGCTGGCCTTGGCCCGGTAGGCGCTGTCCTTGACCGCGCGCTTCTCCACCTGCGTGACCTCGGACGGAATGCCGATGATGATCCGCGGACGCACCCACACCGTCCGGTTGTGGGCCTTCTTGATGAAGTAGGTCAGCATCTTCTCGGTGGCGTCGAAGTCCGCGATGACGCCGTCCTTCATCGGCTTGATGGCGGTGATGTTCCCGGGCGTCCGGCCGACCATGTCGCGGGCTTCGAGGCCGACCGCCTCGATTTGTCCGCTCACGTGGTTCATGGCGACGATGGACGGCTCGTTGATCACGATGCCATGTCCGCGCGCGTAGACGCACGTATTGGCGGTCCCGAGATCAATCGCGAGGTCGCTCGACAGAAAGGAAAGCATCGAACGCAAAGTCACGCGGATCGTTCCCCTGGCTGAAATCCGGTCAGGCGCGCCCGGTGCGGTTCCCTCCGCCTGCCTTCGCACCGTAGAGCGCCCTGTCCGCCCGCTCGAGCAGCCCGCCGGCCGAAGCGGCCGGCCCGCCGGCCGAAGCGACGCCGACCGAGGCCGTCAGCCGGACGCACAGTCTTTCGCGCCGCAGGAACACGTGCCGTGCGACCCGCCCGCGCAGTCTGTCGCCGGCGGCGACGGCCCCGCCGCGGTCCCGGTCCGGCAGCACCACGGCGAACTCGTCGCCCCCGCAACGCGCCACCACGTCGGTTTCCCGCGCGCTCTCCCGCAGCAACGCGCCGACCTCGATCAGCACCCGGCTGCCGCGCGGATGCCCGTACCGGTCGTTGACCCGCTTGAACCCGTCGAGGTCGACGGCGAGCAACGACAGCGGCCGACCGCTGCGCGCCGCGCACGCCGCTTCCCTGCGCAGGGCGGCCGCCAGCGCGCGGACGTTGCACAACCCCGTCAGCTCGTCGGTGCCCGCGAGCCGCTCGACCCGCTCGACCCGCCGGGCGTTGTCAAGGGCGATCGCGGCCGGCTCGAGGACCAGACGCAGCATGCGCCGCAACGATCGGGGCAGCCGGGGCGCCGCGGCGGCCGTGCGGCCGTCGAGTCCCACCAGCGCCGCCACGGTGCGCTCCCTGCACGTCAGCGGAAACGCCACGGCGGCGGCCGGCGGCCCCGCGGGCACGCGCGGGTCCGCGCTGAGATCGGCTGAACCGCACACCCGCGGGCGGCGCAGGACCCATGCTCCGAAGGCCCGCGCCGCTTCCTCCTCGCGGGGTCCGAGCCCGCGCCCGGCGAGCACGGCCGGCAGACCGTCCGCGCGCGGTCCCACCAACGCCCAGCAGGGCGCCGGCAGCCAGGACGCGGCGCGCGCCACCACGACCTCCGCGACGCGGGCGGAATCCAGCGTGGCGTTGGCCGCCCGCATCAACTCCACCACCGTCGCCGCGCGGCCCAGACGGCGCAGCAGGAGCGGGGCGCGCCGCTCCACGCGCATTGCGAAATCCGCGTAACGCGGCGGGGTTGCCGGCTTTCCGGTGAAGGGTCGAACCGTTCGGAGCCGACGGGCACGGCCTCGATGACGCGGACCGGCCTGTCGAACTCCCGGTGCACACACAACTTGGATTCATAGATTACCACATGCCGCGGGTCAAATGCCGGAGCCGCCGGGGGTGCGCGTCAGATTTGCGAGGGACCGCCATCGGGGTGCAGGGCAGGGCGAGATCGGCCGAAAACTTCAGTAGACCGGCTGTCCACTGACGGTCCTCACAAATCTGACGCGCACCCAGCCGCCGGATACGTTTCGCGCCGCATCTGGTAGTAGAATGGCAGGCATGACCATGCTCGACCGGATGCGGCGCCACAAGGGCTGGCTCAAGTGGAGCCTCGCCCTCGTCATATTCGCCTTCGCCTTTCTGTACATCCCCGGCTTCATGGACCAGACCGGCGGGGTCGCGCTCCCCGCCGACGTCATAGCCCGCGTCGGCGACAAGGAGATTTCGCTGCTGGACTTCCAGCAGATCTACTCCCGCCAGCTCCAGGCGTACCGCCTCGAGTCCGGCGGCGAGATCTCCGAGGAAGTGCTCCGCTCGCTGGGCGTCGACCGGCGGATCCTGCAGCAGATGATCGACGGGCGCGCCGCGCTGGCCGAGGCGGAGCGGCTCGGCCTCGAGGTGAGCGACGCCGAGGTGCGCGAGCGGATCCTGACGTTGCCGGCGTTCCGGATCGACGGGCGGTTCATCGGCGAAGCGAGCTACCGGCAACTGCTGCAGCAGCAGCGCCCGCCGCTCAGTCCGGCGCAGTTCGAGGAGGAGATCCGGAACGAGATGCTGGTCGACCGGCTGCAGGCGGCGGTCACCGGCTGGGTGCGGGTGTCGGACGCCGAGGTCACGGCCGAGCACCGGCGCCGCAACGAGAGGGTGCGGGTGGACGTCGTCGCCTTCCGCGCGGCCGACTTCCGGGACGAGGTGGAGGCGACCGACGACGACGTCGCGCTGCTCTTCGCCGAGGAATCCGCGAACTACGAGGTCCCCGAAAAACGGCGCCTGCGTTTCCTGCTCGTGGATCGGACGGCCATCTTCGACGGCCTCACCCTGACCGACGACGAGCTGCGGCAGTACTACGACGGCAACCTGTCGCAGTACCGCACGCCCGGACAGGTGCGCGCCAGCCACATTCTGCTGCGCGTCGACGGAGACGACGACGAGGCGGTGGCGGCGCGCGCCGCCGAGCTCGCGGCGGAGGCGCGCCGCGGGGCGGACTTCGCGGAGCTCGCGCGCGAGCACTCGCAGGACGAGACGAACGCGGGGAACGGCGGCGACCTCGGGCTCGTCGAGCGCGGCCGGATGGTGCCCGAGTTCGAGAACGCGGCGTTCGCGCTGGCGGAGGGAGAGATCTCGGACCCGGTGCGCAGCCCCTTCGGATACCACGTGATCCACGTGACCGAAAAACAGGAAGAGGTCACGCAGCCCTTCGCCGAGGTGCGCGGGGCGATCGAGAACGTCCTGAAGCGGGAACGGTCGTCGGCGCGGGCGACCGCCCTGGCCCGCGCCATCGCCGCCGAGGCCGCGACGCCGGAAGAGCTGGAGCGCGCCGCCTCGGCGCGCGGCTACGAGCTGCAGGAATCGGGCTTCGCCGCCCGCGGCGAACCGATTCTCGGACTCGGTCTGGCGCAGGAAGTCTCGGCCCAGGCGTTCGCCATCGATCCGGGCGTCGTGGCCGGGCCGGTTCCAACCCCGTCCGGTCCGGCGTTCGTCACCGTCACCGACGTCCAGGATCCGTACGTCCCCGAGCTCGACGAGGTGCGCGAACAGGTGCGCGAGGACGTGATCCGCAAGAAGTCGCTGGCCCTCGCGCAGGAGCGCGCGGCGGAGGCGGCGGAGACCCTCGCGGCGGCCGGCGACTTCGCCGCCGCGGCGGAGGAAGCCGAGTGGCCGGTCGGATCGAGCGAGCTGGTCGCCCGCGGCTCCGCGCTGCCCGAGGTGGGCGTCAGTCCCGCGGTCGAAGCGGTGGCCTTCGCCATGACGCCGGGGACGGTGAGCGACGTCGTCCAGACGGGCAACGCCGCGGCTGTCGTCCACCTGGTCGAGCGCGAGGAGGCCTCGGCGGCCGACCTCGCCATGAACCGCGACACGCTGCGCGACGAACTGCTGCTCCAGCGCCGGTCCCGGTTCTTCACCGCCTACCTGGAGAACGTCAAGGCGCGCCTCGACGTCGCCATCGACCTCGCCGTTCTGGAACAGGCGCTCGGGCCGGCCTGAGCGTTCCCCGCCGGAGTCCGCGGGCCGTCGAACGCTCGGGCCGGCTACCTGACCACCAGGGCCGGCATCAGCGCCAGCGGCACGCCCTGTCCCGCCAGTTCCGCCCGGGCCCACTGCTCGAAGACCCCCCGCGCGTACGGCGAGGCCAGCCGGGCCGCCTCTCCACCCAGCGCCTGCGCCCTGACGGCGCCGGTCAGCACCTCGACGAAAGAACGGGGCCCCGGGAAGGGCACCAGCGTCACCTCCTCGTCCGCGTCGATGCCCGCCCGCTCCCGGGCGAGCGCGACCGCGCGCCGGAGTCCGCCCAGTTCGTCCACCAGACCGCGCACCAGCGCCTGCCGGCCGGTCCAGACGCGCCCCTGCGCCACCGCGTGCGCCTCGTCGCGCGACATCGCCCGGCCTTCCGCGACCACCTGCAGGAACCGCTCGTAGACGTCGTCCACCTGCGCCTGCATCGCGGCGCGGGCGGTGTCGCTGAACCGGTCGACCGGCGAGAAGATGTCCGCCTGCGCGCCGTAGGTGACCCCGTCGATCCCGACGCCGACCTTGTCGAAGGCGCCGGCCGCCGCGAACTTGCCGCCGAACACCCCGATCGAGCCGGTCAGCGTACCGGGCTGGGCCACGATGGCGTGCGCGGGCGCCGCGATGTAGTAGCCGCCCGAGGCCGCCACGTCCCCCATCGACACGACGAGCGGCTTCTCCTCGCGGGCCAGCGACAACTCGCGCCAGATGAGGTCCGCCGCGGTCGCCGCTCCGCCGGGACTGTCGATGCGCAGCACGACCGCCTCGATCGACGAATCGTCACGCGCAGCGCGAATCGCCTCCGCCGTCGTCCGCGATCCGACCACCCGGCCGGCGCCCGGAAAATCGATCGTGCTCGAGCCGTGGTTGATCACGCCCTCCGCGTACACGACCGCGATCCGCGGACCGGTGTCCAGTCCGAGACTCCGCGCCTCCACGCGCCGGTAGGTCGCGAAGTCGAGCCGGGCCGGTTCGCCGCCGGCCGCGAGGCGCTCGAGCAGCTCGTCCTCGTACAGCAGGTCGTCGACCAGCCCGAGGCTGACGGCGTCGGCGGCCACGAACGGCCCCTGATCGATCACCGCGCGCACCCGCGCCCGCGTCATCCCGCGTCCCTCCGCGATGCCGTCGACGAGCTGGTCGTAGTAGTCGCGGAGCAGCGCCTCGGACGCCTCGCGATGCTCGGGCGTGAACGCCGACTCCGTATACGCATTGACGGCGGTCTTGTAGTCCCCGGCCGCCAGCATGTCCGCCTCGACGCCCACCTTGTCGAGCGTGCCGCGGAAGAAGAGCTCGTAGGACGCCACGCCGACCAGCATGAGCGGGCTGGCCGGGCCCAGGAAGATCTCGTCGCACGCCGTCGCCAGGTAGTACGCTTGGCCCATGCCGAACTCGACGTGGGCGACGATCGGCTTGCCGGACTCCCGGAAATCGATCACGGCGTCGCGGATCTCCTGCACCGTGCCCCACGGCCCCGGCACGGGCGGCGGAACCACGACCACCGCCGACACCCGATCGTCGACCTTCGCCTTGCGCAGCGCGCCGACGACCGAGCCGACCGTCGCGCGCTGATCGAACAGGCGGAGGAAGTCGTCCGGCGCCTGCTCGTCCAGGGTGGCCGGAATCCGCAGCCAGAGGACGGAGCCGGTTTCGACCGCCGGCCCGCGGGTGAACAGGAAGTAGCTGACCGCCACGCCCGTCATCGAGACGATGACGGCCGCGACCAGGAACAACAGGATGAACCGGACGCCCCTTGCGATTGCCACGTTCGCGCTCCTTGCCGGTCGTGCCCGGCACGGCGGCCGGTGTTATACTGTTTCGTCGCTCGCGCCCATCCCGCGGAAGTGGCGGAACTGGCAGACGCGCAAGCCTCAGGAGCTTGTGGGCCATAGGCCCGTGGGGGTTCAAATCCCCCCTTCCGCACCAACTCCTCCCCGGCGCCGGATCCCGGCCGGTCGGCCGCCCTGGCAGGCAGGAAGCGGCCGGCCGGCACGGTCAGACCCGGCGCCGGCCGGGACCCGCCGCGGCGGGCGTTAGCGGGATTCCTGCTGCGCCGCCGCGGCCGCCCTGCGCTCGTCCGCGCGCGTCCCCGCGAGGATTCCCTCCAGCGAGTAGTTCCCCTCGTGGCAGGCGTACTCGAACAGCGGCAGCTCGTTCAGCCGCATCGGCACCTGCGCCGTCCAGGGCGCGGTCCAGGTCCCCGGGTCGGTGATCGTGAACTCGTAGAGCAGCGTGTCGGCGTCGACGCGCGTGAACCGCTCGATCAGGTGGCGGTCCGGCGTCGTGCCCCGCCAGCTATGCCTGGCGCTGAAGTCGATGGTCTCGACGACCAGCGTGTCGCCTTCCCAGCGGCCGCGCGATTCCCCCGTCCACGAGTCGATGCCGGGCCGCGCCTGCCCGTCGAGCGGGATGATGCGCGAATCGTGCACCATCTCGTTGAGCACCACCACGTGGTCCGGCGTCTGGAAGAGCTGCATGTTCTGGTTGTAGCCGCCGGGGGTCATCGGCGGCCCCTGGTTGAAGCCGAGGATGCAGCGGTCGAACGAACTGCGATCGAGCCACGAATCGGCCGGATGCTCCGCCCGCCGCGTCCGCCGCTCCTCCGCGCGCCGCTGTCCTTCTTCCGTCAGCGGGGGGATGCGCCCGTGCGGCGGATCGACGATCAGCGACGTGCGCCGGGTCTCGACGACGTTGGTGCCGCGGTCCATCCAGAAGTTGTTGTAGGCGCCGACGTTGCCGCCCGCCTCGGTGCGGCGGGCCTCCGCCTCCCAGAGCCGGACGTCGCGATCGACCGCCTCCTGTTCGCGGTTCGCCGCCTCTTCCTCGGTCAGGAACTCCTGGTCCCCGAGCTCCTCCGGCCGCTGCAGCGGCGTGATCGTGCGGAAGTCCCACACGCCCTGCAGATCCGGCGCGCCCCACGGCGTCCGGGGCGCCTCGTCCTGCCCGGCCGCCGGCGCCGCCGGCAGCGGCGCGAGCGCCAGCGCCGCCAACCCCGCCACGAACCATCGACCTCTCATCTCGACCTCCCTGGACGCGGGCGACCGCGTTCCCGTTGCCGGTTTCCCGCCGTCGATCCGTACCACGGCCACGATAGCCGACGCACGCGGTCCGCGCAACGTGCGCGCGGCGGCCGCGGGCTGCCGGATGCTGCGCCGCCGCACGGTGTACGGCATGATGGGGGACGCGCGTGCGGCGAACCCGGATCGGGAAGGGAGCGAACGCCATGCTGAAGACACTGACGCCGGCGGTTGCGGGGATGGTCGTCGTGCTGCTGTCGCTTTCCGGGAACGGCCCGGCCGCGCCCGGCGTGGAGGTCGGGCTGGCCGCGGCGGGGCAGGAACGGGAGTTCGCGCCGGTCACCGACGAGATGCTTCGCGACCCGGACCCGGCGGACTGGCTGATGGCGTACCGCACGTACGACTTCCAGGCGTTCAGCCCCCTCGATCAGATCACGCGCGAGAACGTCGGCCGGCTGCGGCTCGCCTGGATGCGCGCGATGGATGAGGGAGACCAGGAGATCCGGCCGCTGGTCCACGACGGCGTGATGTACATCGCGCATCCGGGCTCCGACCACCTGCAGGCGCTCGACGCCACCACCGGCGACCTGATCTGGGACTACGCGCGGGACACGCCGGACGACCTGCGCCAGTACGTGCAGCTCGGGGGGCGCACGCGCCACCTCGCGCTCTACGGCCACCACGTCTACCACCTGACCGCGGACGCGCACATCATCGCGGTCGACGCCCGCACCGGCGAGCTGGCCTGGGAGTCGCGGACGGCGGACTACCGGGAAGGGATCACCCACTCGTCCGGCGCGATGATCATCAACGGGCTGGTGGTCAGCGGGCGCACCTGCAGCCCCGGCAGCCTGGAGGCGCGCTGCTTCGTGGCGGCCCACGACGCGGACACCGGCGTCGAGCGCTGGCGGACCTGGACCGCGGCCGGGGCCGACGATCCGGGCGGCGAGACCTGGGGCGCGCTGCCGACGTCCCGCCGGGTCCACGTCTCCCCGTGGGGCGTCCCCGGCAGCTACGATCCGGAGCTCGACCGCATCTTCTGGGGCGTCGCGGTGCCGCTGCCCTATCCCCGGCTCGTCCGGCGCGGAACCTGGGACGTGGGCGACCGCACGCCGTGCGAGCTGTACTCCAACTCCACCATCGCGATGAACGCCGGCACCGGCGCCATCGACTGGTACTACCAGTACCTTCCGTGCGACGACTGGGACCAGGACTTCGTGCAGGAGCGCACCCTCATCGACACGGTGGTCGCCCCGGACCCGGAGGCGGTGCGCTGGATCAACCCGAAGCTGGCCGGCACGGCCGAGGAGCGCAAGGTGGTCGTGGTCATGGGCGAGCCGGGCGGCCTGTTCGTCAACGACCGCGAGACGGGGGAGTTCCTCTGGGCCGACCCGCTCCCGTTCACGAGCACCGAACGGTTCGTGATCTCGGACGTCGACGTGGAGACCGGCGCGGTCCGCATCAACATGGATCTGGTGGCGCGCGAGGCGGGCGACCAGTTCATCATCTGCGGCCACAACGTGAAGGGCTGGTGGTCGTGGTCGTACAGCCCGGTGACCGGCATGCTCTACGTTCCGTTCAACCGGTCGTGCCTGAACCAGACCACCAATCCCCGCACGGTCTCGGGGGCCAGCCCGCGGTTCTCGATTCCCGATCCGGACGTCGGGCCGGACGGCGACCTGACCGAGGTGCGGGCCATCGACATCTCGACCGGCCGCGAAGTCTGGCGCTACAGCCAGCGGGCGCCGAACGCCGGCTCGACGCTGGCGACGGCCGGCAACGTGGTCTTCTTCGGCGACTCGAACCGGCGGTTCCGCGCCTTCGACGCCGAAACCGGCGACGTGCTCTGGGAGACGATCCTGGGCAGCCAGATCAGCGGCTATCCGGTAACCTACGCGGTCGGCGGCCGGCAGTACCTGACGGTGCCGGTCGGCGGCGTCGGCAACCGGCTGCGCACCTACGCGCCGGAGCTCGAAGCGCCGACCGGGAGCAACATGCTGGTGACGTTCACGCTGCCGTGAGCGCGCCGCGGCGAAACCCCGGTCGGGCGCAGCGCGGGGCGCCGCCACGGGCGTGTCCGTGAAGTCCCGGCGTTTCCCGGCCCGGGTCGGAGACGACGACGATGGCGAAGAGGAACGCCGGCGGCGTGAAGAGGCGGTTGGCGGCGACGGCCGTCGTGGCGGGGCTGGCGCTGGCGGTGTGGACGATGCACGACGGCGTGCTGGCGGCCCTCGACGACGCGGCGGCGGCCCTCGACGACGCGGCGGCGGCCCTCGACGACGCGGCGGCGGCCCTCGACGGCAGGGTTTCGACGCCGGGGACGGCCGCCGCCGGGCAGGCGGCGCCCGCGGCGGCGCGGCGGGCGAAGTCCGCGGCGGGCGATGCGCGGGCCGCCGTTCTCGATGTGCGCGCCGGCCGGACCACGGTGCTCGAGGCGCGGCTGAACGAGGCCGGGAAGCTCGCGGAGGCGCTGGCTTCGGGCAGGGCGCTGGCGGGCGCGACCGGGGCGCTCAAGTCCGCGGCCGAGGCGCTGATGGCGGCGGCCGAGACGTTGTACGACGCCGGTGCGGTCGGCCCGGCAGGGCGGGCGCGGGTGGCTGCTGGCGACGCGGCCGACGCGGCCATCGCGGCCATCGACGCGGCCGACGCGGCCATCGACGCGGCCGACGCGGAGACGCAGGCGCCGGCCGACGCGGCGGAACCGTCGCAGGAATGAACCGGGGCCCGGGGGCGGCGCCGGCTGCCCCGGACGACACCGCCGATCAAACGTGCTTCGGGAAACGCCGGCGGCTCACGCTCCGCAACGTGCGCCGGAGACGCTGGCGGCCTGCTCCCTCAAGCGTGCGCCGGAGACCGCCGGCGACCGACCGCTCCGCAACGCGCGCCGAAGACGCCGGCGGCCCCGCCCTCAGTGTGCGCCGGAGACGCCGGCGGCCGATCGCTCCTCGGCGCGGGCGCCTCTGAGCACGTTCGCGAGGCTGTAGTTGCCCTCGTGGCAGGCGTACTCGTAGAGCGGCCCCTCGGTGACGCCGCGCGACGCCTGGTTCGTCGTCAGCGGCAGGCGGACGCTCCACGGGCGGGTGAACTTCGCCGGGTCGGTGAGGGTGAATTCGTATCGGAGGGTGCTGGCGTCGACGCGCGTGAAGCGCTCGACCAGGCGCATCGTCGCGGTCGGCATGCGCCACGTCTGCGCCCAGCGGTCGGCGGTGCGATCGACGAAGCGGGTCGACTCGACGACCAGGGTGTCGCCCTCCCAACGCCCGCGGACGTCGCCGTTCCACTGCCGCACGGCGCCGTGCGGGGCGTCGCCGAGCGGGATGATCCGCCGGTCGCGGAACATCTCGTGGAGGATCACCACGTGGCCGGGCGTCTGCAGGATCTGGTGGTTCGGGTTGTAGCCGAGCCAGAACATCGGCACGCCGTCGGTCATGCACCGTTCGCCGGTGTCGACGTCGACCCAGGAGTTGCGCGCGCCGTCCACCCGATACGCGGCCTGCAGGCGGTCGCGCTCGCGCATCTCCGGCGTGTACGGGATGCGTCCGTCGGGCGGATCGGTGATGAGCGCCGTCCGCCGGTCCGGCACGAGCCGCGTGCCGGGATCGAACCAGATCTGGTTGTAGGTGCCCGGATCACCCGCGCGGACCTCGCGCTCGACGAAGCGGTTCCGGTCCGCGCGCGACTCCAGCTCCGCCGCCTGCTCCTCGGTCAGGAACTCCCGGCCGGCGAACCGGCTCGGGCGTTCGAGGGGCGTCAGCGTCGAACCGGTCCAGACGCCCTGCAGATCCGGGTCGCCCCACGGGGTCCGCAACGCGTCCTGCCCCGCCGCGGGAGACGGCGCAGCCGCGACCGCCGCCGTCACCGTCACGCATGCCGCCGCCGTCAGCAGACGCCTCATGGATCACCTCCATCCCGTTCCGTACCTGGCCCGGCGGTCACCGCCGGCCCGCCGCCTCCCGGGTCCGCTCCGCCCGCAGCAGGTTCGTCATCGCGTAGTTGCCCTCGTGGCAGGCGTACTCGTAGATGACGTAGTCCGGCAGCCGCGGCATGTGCCGCATGGCGGTCCAGGGCCGCGTGTAGACCGTCGCATCCTCGATGGTGAAAGTGTGCTCGATGGTGTCGCCGTCCAGGCGCCGGAAGCGCTCCACCGCGACGGTGTTCGGCGACGACGGGAAGCGGTGCTGGGTCTGCGCGCTGAAATTGCGCGTTTCGACCACCAGCGTGTCCCCCTCCCAGTGGCCGCGCGAGTCGCCGTTCCACTGCCGGACGCCGTCGGTCAGACGGCCGCGCCCGTCGATGGGGATGATGCGCACGTCGTGGATGTTCTCGACGCGGATCGCCACGTGGTCCGGCGTCTGCAGGATCTGGTAGGTGTTGTTGTACCCCGTCGAGACCGGCGGCACGCCGTGGTAGGTGATGCAGCGGTCCCAGTTGCTCCGGTCCAGATGCGAGTCGGCGGGATGGTCGCGGCGGTAGGCCCGGTCGGCCTCGGCCTGCGCCGCCGTCTCGGCCGTGACGGGCAGCCGGCCGTTCGGCGGATCGATGATGAGCGACGTCCGCAGGTCGGGACTGACCCGGCCGCGGTCGAACCAGAGCGCGTTGTAGGAGCCGACGCTCCCCGGCGGCGGTTCCCGATCGAGGGTCACCTCGAGGTTCCGCGCGGCGGCCTCCTCCTCGGTGTAGTGCGCGCGGTCGCCGAGACCGGCAGGCCGCTGCAGCGGCGTCAGGGAGGCGTACGACCAGGTGCCCTGCAGATTCGGATCGCCCCAGGGCGTGAGCGGCTCGCCGTCCGACCGCGTCTGGGCGGGCGCGGCCCCGGGCAGCAGCGCGGCGGCGGCGAGGACGGCCAGCGGCGCCGAAAGAGTTCGAAAGCGCATCTCGGACCTTCCTTTGGCTTGAATTCCCCGCGGCTACGATAGTCCCCGGCGGGCCGGCGCGCAAGGGACGCCGGACCGCGCGCGCAACGCCGCCGCCGCGGAGGTCCCGGACGTCAAGGGCCCGGCGCAGGCCGGGCGCCGGGCGGCGCGGGATCGCGGTATCATCGGCGGGAAAGCGAGGTGCGCTCATGGCTCGATTCGTCATCCGGTCGATGGTCGCCGCGGCGGCCGCGGGGCTGGCGCTCGGCGGCGCCACGCCGGCCCGCGCGCAGGACGGCGGCGCCGGGGCGGCGTGGGATCCGCCCCGGCTCGCCGGCGGCCAGCCCGATCTGAACGGCACCTGGAACAACGTCGGCTCGGCCCACGTCCCGCTCGAGCTGCCGGACGCGCTGGCGGACCGGGACGTCTCGCAGGACGACGTCGACGCCCTGGTGCGGGCGCGGTCGGACGCCCGCAAGGCGGTCACCTGGCGGGGGCACGAGAACAGCCGCGGCGTGGGCGCCTACGCCAACTACTGGTTCGACTGGTTCTGGAAGGATCCGGACGGCGTCGACTCGCCGGCGCTGCTGATCGAACCGGCCGACGGCAGGATGCCGGCCCTGACGCCGCGGGCGCAGGAGAGCGTCGCCTGGCACCGCGAGCACCTGCACGACTCGTACTCGACGATGGAGACCGGCGACCGCTGCCTCTCGCGCGGCACCTACGGCATCATGATGCCGACGGCGTACAACAACGGCAAGATGTTCTTCCATACGCCGGACCACGTCGTCATCCTGAGCGAGATGATCCACAACGCGCGCATCGTCCCGATCGCGGCCGGCGCGCACGTGGACGAACGGATCGCGCTGTGGAACGGCGATCCGCGGGCGCACTGGGAGGGCGACACGCTGGTCGTCGAGTCGCGCAACTTCAAGGCGGTCGCCAACCAGCGCGGCCCCGGCTCGCGCGCGCCCCAGACCGAGGCCCGCCGCGTCGTCGAGCGGTTCACCCTGCTCGACGCCGACACGCTGCGTTACGAGCTGCGGGTCGACGATCCCGAAACCTACGCGGCGCCGTGGACGGTGGCCTTCAACTACAAGCGCGACGACGAGTACGTGCAGTACGAGTATGCCTGCCACGAGGGAAACTACGCAGTCCCCAACTCGCTGAGCGGCGAGCGGGTGCAGGAGAAGAAGAGACGGTAGGCGCGGACGGGGAGCAGGCGCGGCCCGCGGACGGCGGCGGACGGACCGCCGATTCGACGGGCGGCCGGTAGTACGCGGGAGCGCGTCGGGAGCCGGGTCGTCCCGGCGCGCGGAACTTCAGAACGGAGAGTCGATCATGTCGAGCACGAATCGTCTTGGAATCGCCGTCGCCGTCGTCCTCGGAATCGCCCTGGGCGCCGCCGCCGACGCGGCCGGGCAGGCATACCCCAACCCGTACCGCCTGGTGGACGGCTGGGCGAAGTTCACCGACGGCCGGATCGTCGGCGCGGTCGGTGACACGACGGCGGACAACGACGGCGAGCACATCTGGGCGGTGCTGCGCTGCGACGCCGGGCCGGAGCACTTCGGCAGCGAGTGCCTGGACTCGGACCTCGACCCGATCGTCCGGTTCGCGCCGGACGGCGCCGCGGTCGCGAGCTTCGGCGGCGGGATGTTCATCTGGCCGCACGGCATCGACGTCGACCCGGACGGCAACGTCTGGGTGACCGACGCGGTGAGCGAGGCGCGCACGCCGTCGGGGGGGAACCGCGGACACCAGGTGGTCAAGTTCAGCCCGGCCGGCGAGGTGCTCATGACCCTCGGCACGCCGGGCGAGGCGGGCGGCGGCAGGGACCACTTCAACGCGCCGGCCGACGTCGTCGTGGCGGACGACGGGAGCATCTTCGTCGCCGACGGCCACGCCAACGAAACCAACAACCGCGTCGTGAAGTTCGACGCCGACGGCAACTACCTGATGGAGTGGGGCCGGACCGGCTACGCGCCGGGCGAGTTCCGCACCCTGCACGCCATCTCCATCGACAACGACGGGCGGGTCTTCGTCGCGGACCGCTCGAACAACCGCGTGCAGATCTTCGACCAGGAGGGCAACTTCCTCACCCAGTGGACGCAGTTCGGGCGCCCGAGCGGCATCTCCTTCGACGCGCACGGCCGCATCTACGTCGCCGACTCGGAGTCGGACGACGTGCAGAACCCCGGCTGGGAAATGGGCATCCGGATCGGCGACGCGAAGACCGGCTGGGTCTCCGAGTTCATCCCGTTCGTCTGGGGCGACCCGCGCGAAGTCGCGGGCAACGGCGCCGAGTTCGTCGCGGTGGACGCCGCCGGCAACATCTACGGCGGCGAGCCGCGGCCGCGCAACCTGCAGAAGTACGTGCGGGTGAAGCCGTAACCGGAACGTGTAAAAGGCAGGCAGGTACCGATGAAACCCGGACGACCCGGTGACGCCGCCGGCCGCCGGCGTTCGGAGCACGCGCCGGCGGCGTCGGAGGAACCAGCGCTGGTGAAAGGCCGCGCGATGCACGATCGGCGCCGGCGCGGGAGCCGGCCAGGAATTGACCGGGCGGCGGGGAAACGCCGCGGGATCCACACGAAGGAGGCTACGAAATGAAACGCTGTCTACTCGCCGTTCTCGCCGCGCTGCTGGCCGCCCCGGCCCTCGCGGCCGCGCAATCCTCCGACGAGGAGCTGATCGCGAAGACCACCCTGGCCGCTCCGCCGCGCGTCCGCGCCGGCGCCGGCGTCGTCCGGTGGGACACGAACGGCAACCGGATCGTGGTGAAGGAAAGCGAGAACGGCCTGGTCTGCTGGGACCGCTCCGACGTGCCGGGAACGCCGGACTTCGCCGTCCAGTGCTCCGCCGAGGCCAACCTCCCCCGCTTCGAGCAGAACCGGGCGTTCGCGTTCCAGGCGCCCGACGCCGCCGAGCGCCGGGCGCTGATGGCCGCCGCCGAGGAAGACGGAACGCGGGTCCTCGCGGAGTTCGGCACCGTCTGGTACTCGCTGAGCGGCGGCGATCAGGAGAGCGCCAATCCGCACATGACGATCGCGGTCCCCAACGCGACGGCGGAGTCGGTCGGCCTGCCCGCCGAGCGGCGGACCGACAAGGTCTGGCTCATGCAGGCCGGCACGTCGAGCGCCCACCTGATGGTGCCGGGCCGGTAACCGCCGGCGGTATCAGCCACCGGGGCCCGCGACGGGCCCCGGTTATCCAGACGCTTCATGTCACGCACGTCACGCCGGAAGCGAAAAGGCGCCAGTCCTGACCGTCCGGCACGCAATGACGACGCGAGCTACCTGAAGACGCTTCTCTCTCCCCTTCGCTCCTCCGCCTTCTACAAGCCAAAGTTCGGTCGCGGCAACTCACGCGGCGGCCTGGATCTCGACGATTTCCGCACCCTCTACGGCGCGGATCCCTTCTACACATGGTTCGGCCTGGATAATCCGCTCATCTACACGGCGCATCGGGCCGCCGGCGGGATGACGAGCATCTATCGTCAGATCGGGATCGGATGCGAGCGCCTCTTCCGGCAGATTCTTCAAGATCAACTGCGCCTGAACGACGAAGATACTGGCGAGACGTGCTTGAATACGACCTCGCCGCATTCTTCGAACGAAACAAGGAGACCTTGAGATCCGAACTCACGTCGGTTCTCGAAACCCTGCTGACCACGGAACAGCCATGAACGTTCCCGGTATCGAACCGATGACGGTGTCCACGCCGCGCAAGCGCCGTTCCGAGTTGACGTTCAAGCACAATACTTCTCTGGGGCGGCACGGATGGCTGCGCCTGACTCCGGCGTATTCGGTTCGACTGGTCCAGCAAATCCTGGACGAGCACGACTCCGCCAAAAACGTCGTGGACCCTTTCTCCGGCACCGGCACCACGCCTCTTTGCGCGGTCGAGCGTGGCCACAGCGCCGTTTCCTTCGACATCAACCCGTTCCTGGTGTGGCTCGGCAACCTGAAGCTTCGCAGGTTCACCGACAGCGAGTTGACCGAATTCGAACACGCCGCCGGATCCGTACTCGCACGGAGCATGAACGGTGACGCCGAACAGGCACCGCTTCCGGCCCTGTCCAATATCCGACGCTGGTGGAATCCGGGAGATCTGGCTTTCATCCGTCGTCTTCTGATGGCCATCAGATCGCATTCGTTCGATTCGGACGGCGTGCGTGATCTGCTCCTCGTCTCGTTTTGCCGCACCATGATGGGACTGTCCAATGCAGCGTTCAACCATCAGTCGATGTCGTTCAAGAACACGACGACGACGCAGACGAGCCTGTTCGACGACGATTTCCAGGAGAGGCACCGCATCCAGTTCCAGAGAGACGCGGCGGTCGTCGAAACCGGCGCGGGTCAGGATCCCGGTTCCGGTCAAGGCCGGGTCGTCCTCGCCGATTCGAGAAACCTGCCAACCGCCTTCAACGACGCCGCCGATCTGCTGATCACGTCTCCACCATACCCGAACCGGATGTCCTACATCCGCGAGTTGAGACCGTACATGTACTGGTTGGGGTTCCTCGAAGACAAGCGGCAGGCGGGTGAGCTGGACTGGCTCGCAATCGGCGGAACGTGGGGCGTGGCAACCAGCCGGGTGGCATCCTGGAAGAAAGCCAGCGACGTGTTCTTTCCGGACTACTTCGAGTCGATGCTGCGCCGCATCGAGGATGCGGCGGCTTCCTCGGGCCGGGTCCTGTCACGCTACGTGGGAAAATATTTCGAGGACGTCTGGCGCCACGTTCGCGCCGCGATGCGGACCATGCGGCGCGGCGCCGAGCTGCACTACATCGTCGGCAATTCCAAGTTCTACGACGTGCTGGTGCCGACCGAGCGTATCTACAGCGACATGCTTCTGGAGGCCGGCGCCTGCTCGGCACGAATCAATCCCCTGCACAAACGGAACTCGAAGAAAGAATTGGTCGAGTTCGACGTCGTCGCCAGACTATGAACGGACACTCGATCGAGCTCATCGATGACGATGATATATCTCTCTGGTTGAAGCTAATTTCGGCGGCCTCTCCCTACGCGGCGAGGCCCGGCAGCGGGCCGCTCGTGTCGATGAAGTCGCCGCGCTGCCCGCGCACGTGCTTCAGTCCGACGTGGTCGACGTCGAGCCCCATCGCGCCGGCCACGCTCACCAGCAGGTGCTGGTGGGGGAGGCCCGAGAACCGGGTCGCGCCGCCCGCGAGCACCTGCGCCGGCACCCGCATCTCGGCCGGGGTGTCGTGCGGCCGGTACAGGTAGCGCCCCGTGCGGAACGCCCACGCCCCGCCGACGAGCACCGGGCAGTAGTGGCGGTAGCCGTGCCAACCGTCGCCGAGCTCCGAGCCCCAGACGACGAGGGTGTTGTCCATCACCGACCGTCCGCCCGCGTCGGGAACCGCCTCGAGGGTGCTCACGAGCCGGGCCACCTGCCCGGCGTGGTGCCGCACGTAGTCGGCCATCGCGCCGTACTTGGCGGGGTCTTCGTGGATGTAGTGGGCGATGCCCTTGTGCACCTTGTCGCTGACGTGGGCGGCGCCGAACTCTGCCGTCGGCATCTCGCCGAGCGACAGGGTGACCACGCGCGTGACGTCGCAACTGAACGCGGCCGCGACGACGTCGGTGAAGGCGTCGAACCGCAAATCGTATCGCTCGAACTCGGCCGCGGGCTGCGCCGGGGCCTCGCACGCGAGGGCCGCGAGGCTCTCCAGCCGGTGGCCCAGCCGTTCGACGAGCCCGAAGTGCGTCTCGATCCGGGCGCGCTCGGCGGCCGGGAAGCGGGGCGCCAGCGCGCGGTACTCGCGGTAGGCGAAGTCGAGGGTGGTGCGGCGGCGGCGGCCCACCGCGTCGCCCGACGAGGCCGGCCCGAAGACCCGGTTCCAGGCCCCCGCCGGCGTCCGCTCGGCCGGCAGGCGCATGCCGCCCCGGTTGTAGCTGATGGGCCGGCCGGCCTCGAGGGCCGCGTCGAGCGACAGCTCGAGCGAGGGGAGCCGGTCGGCCCGCGCGACGTGGGCGGCGACGAGCTGGTCCAGCGACGGAGAGACCGACCGCGTGTCCCGCGCCGCGAAATCGGCGTTGCCGCCGGTCCACGCGTGAATCCACCCCCGGTCGTGGCGGTTGCCGCCGGTGTCGAGCTCGGCGGTGGCGAGAGACAGGCCGTCGAGCGCGAGCAGGCGCCGCCGGTGCGGGTGCAGCGGCGCCAGCGGCCGGCTCAGATCGCCCTCGGCGGCCCGTGTCAGGTCGAGGGTCCAGGGTTCGTCGGCGGGGCGGCCCGGCGGCCGGAGGCGCCACGCCTCGTAGGGCCAGCCGTGGCAGTGGCTGACCACCACCAGCCGCCGCGGCGGCGCGGCGGGGGCGAACGCCCGCAACGCGGCGTCGGGGACCGCCGCGCCGAGGGCGGTCAGCCCGCCCATCCGCAGCACGTGTCGTCGCGAGATCATTCGTGGCCTCCCGGCGCGCCGGCGGCCGGCCGGCGGCGGAAGAGGTCGCTGCCGGCGATCGACACCAGCAGCTTCCGGACCGAGTCGTCGGCGCGGAAGCCGGCCTGCAGCGCGTCGAGGCCCGGGGCCGCGGCGTCGAGCCGCTCGCCGAGGGCGTACCGCGTCCAGTGGAGCACGTAGCAGTCGCGCACCCGGCCGCTGGCCGCGAGCTGCCGGGCGAAGTCGACGCCGTCGGCGAACGCGATCCGCTCCCCGCCGGGCAGGGCGAGCGACCCGCTGGCATCGACGGGCTGCCCGTTGTCGTGCGAGCGCCACCGGCCGATGGCGTCGTAGTGCTCGAAGGCGAACCCCGGGGGGTTGATGGCCCGGTGGCAGGTGTTGCAGGTCGCCGGCCGGGTGGCGGCCTCGGTGCGCTCGCGGTTCGTGCTCCGCACGGTCAGGGTGTCGGGGGGCAGCGCCGTCTCGGCCCCCTGCACCGGCGTGCCCAGATGCATGCACGCCAGCCGTTCCAGCACCCGCTTGCCGCGCAGGATGGGCCCCGGCTGCACCGCGTAGGCGCCGAGGGCGAGGACCGACGGCAGGGTCAGCACCCCCGCCCGTTCCTCGGGGGGGAAGCTGGCCGGATAGAGGGTCAGGGGCTTCCGCCGGCCGATGGAGGCCACCACGAGATCGATGGAGCGGGTGACCTCGGGGCCCTCCAGGCGCTGCGCGCGCTCGCCGTAGATGGGCGCGGTGGCCTCCGACACGTAGCCGCGGTGGTCGGTCATCAGGGCCGTGAACGTGCCGGCGCCGTCGAAGAGCGTCCGCTCGACGAACAGCTCGGTCTCGAGCTGCATCGAGTGGCGCACCGGCCCCAGGATCGCCGGCCACTCGACGTCGTCGTCGCGCGCGGTGGCCACCCGCGGCTCGATGCCGAACAGCGGCCCGAAGGCGCGGCGGGCGGGCGCGACCAGCAGCACGTCGTCGGTGCCCAGCCACTGGTGGTGGAAGCGCACGACGGCGGGGCGGGCCTTCTCGTCGTCGAGCATCCGCCGCGCCTGGGCCTCGACGCCGGCGCGGGTGGCGAGCGCGCCGGCCTCGGCGGCGGCGAACAGCGCGTCGTCGGGCATCGAGTCCCACAGGAAGTAGGAGAGGCGCGAGGCCAGCTCCCACGGGCCGAGGAGCGCGTCGTCGTCGTCCGTCTCCCGCCGCGGCGCGGCCCGGAAGTGGAACGTGGGCGTCTGCAGGATGCCCGCCACCGTCAGCGCCACCGCCTCGTCGAGCGGGCCGGCCGCCGCGTTCTCTCGCCAGAACCGTTCGAGACGGCGCATCTCCCCGGCGTCGAGGGGCCGGCGGTAGGCCCGCCGGGCGAAGCGCGCAAGGCTCGTCCACGCGCACGCCTCCCGCCCGGCCGCGGTTCCCGACGCCCGGTCGCCGCAGGCGGAGAACGTCGGCGAGACCAGGGCGAACGACGCGAAGTGCATCGCCGCCAGGTGCAGCTCTTCCACCTGGTACGACGACGGCGCCTGTCCCTGGGCGATGCCCTCGAACCCGTCCGCGCCGGCCTCCGGCGGGAACCGCCAAGGCCACGCCGGCGGGGGCGGCGGGGGCGCGAAGACCCCCCGGCCGGGCTCGCGCCGAGGGCTGATGCGGTCGGCCGTCGCGGGCCGCGCCGGCCACCGGCCGCCGTCGCGGGGGAAGCCGAGCAGGTCGGCGATGGTGTTGTTGTATTCGGCCGGGGTCAGGGCGAGGGGCGCGGCGCCGGCCGAAGAAGCGCCGCCGGCGCCGTCCCCCTGCCCGCCCGCGGTCCCCGACGCGAGGACCCCTGCGAGGAGCATGGCCGCCGCCGCCGCCGCGACTCGGTGTTTCATGACGCGCAACGGGTCAGTCGGAGCCGGCCGGCTCGCCGGTGTAGAACGCGGCCGTGCGCCGCGCCGCGGCGCGCGCGGCGGCGGGGTCGGTTCCGGCCGCCACCGCCGCCCGCTCCCACCCCGCGCTGCTGCCGGCGATGAACGCCCGGCCGTTCCGGGAGGCCGCGAAGGCCGCTGCGTCCGGCTTCGGCCCGTCCGGCCGCTCGACGTGCATTGCGAGTCCGAGCAGCGCCTGCTCCCAGCCGACGCCGAGCGCGCCCGGCCCGTACTCGTCCCAGTGCATCGAATGGTGCGCAACGTGGGTCAGCGCGACCCGCGCGCCCCCGGCCGGGTCTTCCGAGAACCGCACCTCCACCCAGCTCGTGTCGCCGCCGAACTCCCAGGTGAGCGCGAAGTGCGACAGCCGTTCGCACGCCGTGATCACGCCCCCCGCGTTGCCCTCCAACTGGAAGCGGCCGCCCGGCTCGAGATCGCCGCTGATCGGCAGGAACCAGCGCGGGATGCGCGCGCGGTCGGTCGCCGCGCCCCAGAGGTCGTCCAGCGTCGTCGCATGGCCGCGGGCGAGAGAGACCGCGTACGCGGGCCGTCCATCGCGTTCCAGGGTCGAAACGGACCGCTCCATGGCGGCGAGGTGACCTTCGACGTCGAATTCCATGGCGTCCCCTTTCGGTGGCGCGGGCAAGATGGCAGGTGGCGGCGCAGAAACAGCCGCAACCGGGCGATCCGCGGCTCGACGGACCGCCGACGCAGCCCTTCCGTCCGCGCGGCGATTGTGGCCGACCCCCGCCCGGCTGTCAACGGCCGCGGGTTGTCCGGGGGCGGTGCGCAGGTGTGCTACGTTGCGCCCGCTGACCATCGAGCGAACGCGTGGCGGACACGCCGCACCCGCACGATCAGCCTGCAATCCGCAGCAGCTCGGCCGCGAGCTCGTCATACCACTTGCCGCTACGGAAGAACTCTCCGCGCCGCCGCGCTCCCGCGCACAGTGCGCGGTACAGCTCCGGGTCGCCGATCACGCGCCGGATCGCCGCCCGCACCGCGGCCGTCGAGCGCGGCTCCACCAGCAGACCGCTCTTTCCGTCCTCCACGACCTCCGGCACGCTTCCCCACGACGTCGCTATGACCGGACGCCCGCACTGCAGCGCCTCCAGCACGATGCCGGGATATCCTTCCATCTCCCAGTACGTCGGCAGCACCAGCGCGTCGTGCCGCTCCAGGACGTCCGGCACGTCCTCCGGCGCGAGCACCCCGCGATAAACCGACCGGTCCTGTCCTTCGAACACGCCGGGATCGGTGTTCGGCATGACCGGTCCGTATACGTTCAGGCGGCAATCGTCCGGAAGGTCCCGGCAGGCTTCGACCGCCTCGCGAAGTCCCTTCTCCATCCGCAACTGGGAAACGAAGACGAAGCGCCGCGCGGCGCGCCCGGGCGACGCGCCCGAGTCCCGGGTGTCTCGCGTATTCGGAAACCAGCGGACGGCTTTCCGATCCGGAAATCGTCTCTTGATGGCCTTCGTTTGCACGAGAACCAGCGCGCAGCGCAGGTACGTCGCGTTCGCCCACCAGCGCCTTGCCGCGGAACACCGGTCGTATTTCTGCGCGAAGTCGCCGCCGGTGAACTTCAGCACGACCGGCCGGCGCACAGCCGCGCCCAGCAGCCGCAACCCCGCTCCAAGCCACTGCGCACTCCTGGGCGATACGTGCGCGATCACGACGTCGCAGTGGCGGATGCGAGCCGACGCCTGCCACGCCAACCTGGCGGCCGTCGCGCAATCGTGCCAGATCTGCCGCACGCCGAGGTGCACCCGGGGCCGGGAGACGTCCACCACGTCCACGTCCATCGAACGGCGCTGCAACTGCGTCACCATCTCGCCGACGGACATCGCCGTGCCCCCCACGGGATTCGCGGCGCTGGGCGCTTGCGGCGGCAAGGGCCCGATGCACAGGACCCGGAGCCGCCCGGCCCGCCGGCTACGGCCGTCCACCTGACGGCCCCCTCGGCTTGCCCGCTTCGAGGGTGAGCGATTCCAGCCGCAGCAGGCCCTCCGGCATCCGCTCTTCGTGCGCCAGATTGCGAAGCGCTTCGTCGTGGCTGTCGTTCAGGCCGCACCGCGTCACGCCGGAGAAGCCGGCGGCCTCCAGCGCCCGGCCCAGCATGGGCGCGTCGTACACGACCCGGATCCCCCAGGCGCTCAGGTAGCGGTTGACGACGAAGCCGGCCTCCCCGCCCGGTGACCCGGTCGCGGCGCCGAACCACTCGACGTAGCGCGCCTGCATTTCCGAGAGTTCCCGGCCGTGCAGGCCCGCCAGGAAGGCCAGGTCCGGGGTTGCGATGCGCACCTTCCCGCCCGGGGCGAGCACGCGGAAGCACTCGCCCAGCATGGCGGCCGCGCCCTCGCAGGAGAGCTCTCCGATCACGTGCTCGCTGTACACGTGGGCGAAGGTGCCGGCCGGGAAGGGAAACGGGCGCGTGACGTCCAGACGCAGGACGCCGGCGGCGCGCGGAACCAGATCCGAGTTCAGCCAGCCGTCCAGCACGTGGCGGCCGCAGCCGAGGTGCAGCCGGGGCTCGCGGGTGCCGGCGAGATAGCGCCCGGCGATGCGCCGGTCGGCGCGGCGCACGGCGCGCGACGCGCTTCGCAGGCGCCGCGCCAGGCGGCCGGGTCCCTGCGTCAGGATGGTCATTTCTCGAACGCCCGCCACCGCGCCGCCTTCCGCCAGGCCGCGCGGGACACCCGCTTCAGGAACGACCACGCCGGCCGCTGCAGCACCCGGGCCGGAATCGTCCGCACCTCTCCGAAGTCCGCCGGACGCTTCCCCGTGCGGCGCGCCCGGTGGAGCGCCCACGCCCGGGTGATCGACACCCGGGCTCCGTCGGGGAGGATCGCGGACGCGGCAACCGCGTCTCCGAGTCCGGCGCGCAGACGATGCACCGGATTCCCGGCGAACGCGCGGGCGGGCAGCGTGACGTGGAACGGCGACGACGGAAACTCGTCGAGGGCGGCGCCGGGCGGAGCGACGCGCACCCGCGGGTCGGGGCCGAACTCCTCCCGGAGCCGCGCCAGCCGCTCGCCGTCACCGCCCGGGCCGGTCTCGGTCCCGAACACGTTCGCGCAGGCCGTCGCGAAGCGAACAGGCCGCTCGCCGTCACCGCCCGGGCCGGTCTCGATTCGCACCACCAGGTCGTGCGCGCGGTCGGCCAGAACGCCGGCGACGGTCCTGACGACCTGGTCGGCGGAGGCGCGCCGCCCGTCGATGGTGACGACGAACCGCGGCACCCGGAACAACCGGCCGGGCTGGCGGCCGCGGTACCTGGCGTGGGCGATCAGATGCGCCGCCTTCGCACGCTGGATCCGGGCGCTGCGGCGCTTGGCGTCCCGGTTCTCCGCCCAGCGGCCCTGGTGCCAGGCGCGGGCTTCCCGGACCGGTATCAGCAACCCGCCACGGACGTACGCCCGGTAACCGAGCTCGTTGTCCTCGAGTCCCCAGCGCACGAACGATTCGTCCGAGCCGCCCACGAGCTCGTAGAAGCCCTTGCTCATCCCGAAGTTCGCCCCGGTCACCGCCGCGAACGGGTCGTCGGCCCGTGACGCGAGATCGCCGGTTCCGGCCAGGTGTTCTTCGACACCGGGCGTGCGGTCGACCGGCCGGCCCGCAAGCAGGGCTTCCAGAGACCCCGGGCGGCGCCTGATCGCCCCGGGGTCGATGCCGTCGGCCGCCACGTGGGCGCGGAACCCGATGGTCAGGGCGTCGGAGAGGACATGGTGCCAGCGGGCGTGGGCCGCGATCCAGTTCGCCTCCACGAGAACGTCGCCGTCGAGGAAGAGCAGAACGTCGTGGGCCGCCGCCCGGGCGCCGGTGTTCCGGGCCCGGGCCAGTCCGAACCCGCGCCGCTCCTGGCGGACCACCCGGACGTCGAGCGGCGTCGCGCGGGGCCGGGCAAGGGGCGGCTCGGAGCCGTCGTCGACGATCACCACCTCGAACAGATCCCGCGGGCAGGTCTGGCCTTCGAGCCCCGCCAGGGTCCTCGCCAGCGTCTCGGCGGGCGTCTGGTAGCAGGGAACGACGACGCTGACCGGCAGCGTGGGGGTGAAGGTCTCCAGCGGCTCGACGGCCACCTGGCGCCAGTCGTTGTACCGCACCGCCGCGGGTTCGGGACTCACCGGCGCCTTCCGTCAGGGTTGCCACGGAACGGTTCGCGGGGCGGGCCGCGGGACCAGCCGGCGGATGACGCCGTCGTGCTCGTTGAGCAGGAAGATCTGCCCGTCGGGCCCGGCGCCGAAGCGCAGGTCGGCGCGGCGGGCAGGCCTCCGCCCCTGGCTGGCGTTCTTCTCCCGGATCAGACTCAGCAGCGTCTTCGGTCCGTCCCCGTCGTCGAACAGGACGCGGCGGATCGCGTCCTGCCCCCCGTCCGGCAGGTCGTCAGCCGAAAAACCGAAGACCTCGCCGCTCGGAAGGTCCCCGAACAGCACCAGGTTCGCGAGCGGCGGAACCGCGTCGTGCCGGTAGACCACCAGGCCGGTGACCGCGGCGGCGCCGGGCTGGAAGAGCGGATCGAGATGGTCGTATTCCACCACCGGGTACACGAATCCCGCCTCGCCGCGCGGGTCGGCGAGGCTGACGGCGCCCCTGAGGATGAGCCGGAAACTTCCCTCCCAGTCGTTCCAGCCGAGGTTGCCGCCCCGCGGCACGAGGCTGATCTCCTCGACGACGCGCTGGCCGATGTCGGCCACGAACAGGTTGCCGTTCCGCTCGTCCCAGACGAAGCGGCGCGGATTGCGCAGGCCGTAGGCGTAGATCTCGCCGCGGACGGCGGCGCCGCCGTTCGCGAACGGGTTGTCGGCCGGGATGCCGTACCGCCCGTTGGCGCTGTTCGAACCGAGCGGATCGATGCGCAGGATCTTGCCCAGGAGCGAGCCGAGGTCCTGTGCTTCGTCACCGCCCCAGCCCCCGTCCCCCAACCCGACGTAGAGGAGGCCGAAGTCGGGATCGCCAAGCGCCGCGAGCGGGTTGAAGCCGAGCCCGCCGCCGTTGTGGTCGCGGAACGGATCCTCGACGCACAGCACTTCGCGCGGCGGGCCGCCGTCGTAGATCGCGGCGGCCGGATCCGCGGCGGTCCACTCCAGCAAGACCGTGTCGTGGAACGCGTCCCGGCCTTCGCACAGCGGGAAGGCCGCCGGGCGCGCCGTGAGACTGATCAACGCGTAGAGCCTGCCGAAGCCCGGCGTGCCGGGCAGGCCGAACTGCGGGTGCGACGCGAAGCCGGGGAAACTGAACAAGCAGCAGGAAGCCTTGCCGCCGCCGATCCCCCAGCGCGGATCGGTGAGGTCGAGATACCGCGTCACCGTCCCGCCGTCATGGCTGACGGTGTAGACGAAGCCGCGCTGGTCGTTCACGAACAGGCGTCCGGTGCCCGGCTCGTCGACCAGCAGCATCATCCGCGCCGGCGCGCCGTCGACGAACGGCAGGGAGGCGAATTCGACGACGCCCACCGTGATGGCCCCGGCAGCCGGAACGGGGTCGGGGAACGGGTCGCCGGTCGTCAGGCCGGCCGTGGCGCCCAGGAACCGCAGAACGTCCGCCGCGGCGTCCTTGAACTGGTCCGTCCCTGCGCCGGCGAACAGGGCGGCGGCCAGGAGCGGCAGAGCGAGCGCCGCGCCGAAACGCACGCTCGCACCGTGCAACGCCTTCTTCATCGCCGGCTACGAAACGGCGCGCGGGGCGGGCCGCGGGACCAGCCGGCGGATGACGCCGTCGCGCTTGTTGAGCAGGAAGATCTGCCCGTCGGGCCCGGCGCCGAAGCGCAGGTCGGCGCGACGGGCCGGCCTCCGCCCCTGGCTGGCGTTCTTCTCCCGGATCAGACTCAGCAGCGTCTTCGGTCCGTCCCCGTCGTCGAACAGGACGCGGCGGATCGCGTCCTGCCCCCCGTCCGGCAGGTCGTCGGCCGAAAAACCGAAGACCTCGCCGCGCAAGAGGTCCCCGAACAGCACCAGGTTCGCGAGCGGCGGAACCGCGTCGTGCCGGTAGACCGCCAGACCGGTGACCGCGGCGGCGCCGGCGGGCTGGAAGAGCGGATCGAGATGGTCGTACTCCACCACCGGGTACACGAATCCCGCCTCGCCGCGCGGGTCGGCGGGGCTGACGACGCCCCTGCGAAGGCTGATGAACCGGAAGCTTCCCTCCCAGTCGTTCCAGCCGAGGTTGCCGCCCCGCGGCACGAGGCTGATCTCCTCGACGACGCTTTCGCCGACGTCGGCCACGAACAGGTTGCCGTTCCGCTCGTCCCAGGCGAAGCGGTGCGGATTGCGCAGGCCGTAGGCGTAGATCTCGCCGCGGGCGCCGGCGTCGCCGCCGTTCGCGAACGGGTTGTCGGCCGGAATGCCGTACTGCCCGCCGGCGCTGTTCGAACCGAGCGGATCGATGCGCAGGATCTTGCCCAGGAGCGAGCCGAGGTCCTGGGCTTCGTCACCGCCCCAGCCGCCGTCCCCCAACCCGACGTAGAGGAGGCCGAAGTCGGGGTCGCCGGGCGCCGGGCGCGGATTGAAGCCGATCTGCCCGCCGTTGTGGAAGCGGAACGGCTCCTCGACGCGCAGCAGCTCGCGCGGCGGGCCGCCGTCGTAGACCGCGGCGGCCGGGTCCGCGGCGGTCCATTCCAGCAGGATCGTATCGTGCGCGCCCTGGCCTTCGCGCGGCGCGAAGTCCGACGGGCGCGCCGTGGTGTCGGCCCACGTGTAGAGCCTGCCGAAGCCCGGCGTGCCGGGCAGGCCGAACTGCGGGTGCGGCGCGAAGCTGTTGAACCCGGACTCGAAAACCTTGACGCCGGCGCTCCCCCAGCGCGGATCGGCGAGGTCGAGATACCGCGTCACCGTCCCGCCGTCGTAGCTGACGGTGTAGAGGAAGCCGCGCAGGTCGTTCACGAACAGGCGTCCGGTGCCCGGCTCGTCGACCAGCAGCATCATCTGCGCCGGCGCGCCGTCGACGAACGGCAGGGAGGCGAATTCGACGACGCCCACCGTGACGGTCCCGGCGGTCGGAACGGGGTCCGGAAACGGGTCGTCGGTCGTCAGACCGGCAATGGCGCCCAGGAACCGCAGAGCGTCCGCCGCGGCGTCCTTGAGAGACTGGTCCGTCCCTGCGCCGGCGAACAGGGCGGCGGCCAGGAGCGGCAGAGCGAGCGCCGCGCCGAGACGCACGCTCGCACCGCGCAACGCCTTCTTCATCATGCTCGACTTCGACACCGGGCGCGCCCGCGCTACCGACCTCGCGCGCGCTCGCGCTCGACGAGCCGCCGCCGCAGGATCTTACCGGACGGCACCTTCGGAATCGCGTCGATGAATTCGACCCGGCGCACCTTCTTCTGGGGGGCGACCTGCGCGGCGACGTGCGCCATGATCTCCTCCGCGGTGGCGGCGGCCCCCTCGCGCAGCACCACGAACGCCTTCGGGACCTCGCCCGCCTCCTCGTCCGGGCTGGGGACGACGGCGGCGTCGGCGACCGCCGGGTGCGACTGCACGGCCGCCTCCAGCTCCGCCGGGGCCACCTGGAACGCCTTGTACTTGATCAGCTCCTTGAGCCGATCGACCACGTAGAGGTACCCGTCGGCGTCGGCCTTCCCGACGTCGCCGGTGCGCAGCCAGCCGTCGGCGCCGATCATCCCGCGGGTCGCCTCCGGGTTGTGGAGGTAGCCCTTCATCACCTGCGGCCCGCGCACCCAGACCTCGCCCGGCGCGCCGGGGGCGGCGTCCGCGCCGGCCGCCGCGTCGACGATGCGCCACTCCGTGTTGGGCAGCGCGGTGCCGACCGACGTGATCCGGATTTCCGTCCGCGGCGAGTTGGTGTGGGTGACCGGGCTGGTCTCGGTCAGGCCGTAGCCCTGGCGGACGAGCATGCCGTCGTTGCGCGCGGCCGCCCCGCGGGCGACCGACTCGGGGAGCGGCGCCGCGCCGGACATGACGTTCTTCAGCGACGAAAGGTCGAACCGGTCGACCAGCGGATGCCTGGCCAGGGCGAGCACGATCGGCGGCACCAGGTACGCCGTCGTCACCCGATGCTTCTGCAGCAGGCCGAGGAACTGCTCGAGGTCGAAGCGCGGCATCGTGACGACGGTGGCGCCGGCCCGCAGCGCGGCGCCCATGATCACCGTCATGCCGTAGATGTGGTAGAAGGGCAGGACGCCGATGAGCGTGTCGTCCTCCGCGACCCCTTCGTTGGCGGCGATCTGGGTGACGTTGGCGACCAGGTTGTAGTGCGTCAGCATGACCCCCTTCGGCATGCCGGTGGTGCCGCTCGAATAGGGCAGCGCGGCAAGGTCGCGGCGCGGGTCGATCGCCGCCGGCGGCGGATCGCCCTCCGCCGGCAGGGACGCGAAGGGCGTCGCGCCGGCCGCTTCGCCGAAGACGAAGATCTCTTCGACGGCGGCGCCGGCCGCCCCCTCCCGGGCCGCGTCGAGAAATTGCGGGACGGTCAGGAGGAAGCGGGCGCCCGAGTCCCGGAGCTGGCGGTTGACCTCCGCGGCCGTGTAGAGCGGGTTCATGGTGGTGACCACCCCGCCGGCGGCCGAGACCCCGAAGAACGCGGACGCGTACTCCGGCAGGTTGGGGCTGTAGATCGCCAGCACGTCGCCATGCCCGAAGCCGCGCGCGGCGAGACCGGCCGCGACGCCCCGTACGGCGGCCTGCAGTTGCGCGTAGGTCAGCGTCCGGCCCGTCGGCCCGTCGATCAGCGCCGGCTTGCCGGGCCACCGGCCGGCATGCTCGAACACGTGCTCGTGCAGCGGCCGGACCGGGATCTCGACGTCGGGCAGCGGGCTCCTGTAGATCATCGTCCCCTCCGGCGCGGCAGCCGCCGCGCGCGAGCACGGCGGGTCGCCGAACGTCGAACCGCCTCGTGGATCATCGTCCCCTCCGGCGCGGAGCCGCCGCGCGGACCTCCCCGGCGCGTCAGGCGAGCAGCGTGCCGCCGTCCACCGGAATCACCGCGCCGTTGGTGTACGCCCCGGCGCGCGAGGCGAGGTAGATGGCGACGCCGGCCATCTCCGCGGGACGGCCGATGCGGCCGAGGGGACAGGCGGCGGCTATGTCCGCGCCGTGGCGCTTCAGCACCTCGGCGGTCATCCGGCTCTCGAAGAATCCGGGCGCGACGGCGTTCACGGTGATGTTGCGGGGGCCGAGTTCGACCGCCAGCGTCCGCGTCAGATGGTGCACCGCCGCCTTGCTCGCCGAGTAGGCGAAGGTGCCGGTCCGCGCGAGCCGCGAGACGTGCAGGCCGTCCATCGACCCGACGTTGACGACGCGGGCGGGGTCGCCGTCGGCCGCCCCGCGTTCGAGCAGTGGCGTCAGGTCGCGCGTCAGCAGGAACGGCGCGGACACGTTGAGTCCCAGCACCTTGTCGAACGCCGCCGCGGGGTACTCGGCGTACGGCGCCCCCCAGGTCGCCCCGGCGTTGTTGATCAGGACGTGCAGGCGGGACTCGCGCGCGCCGAACGCCTCGACCAGCGCGGCCCGCCCGTCCGGGGTCGCCACGTCGGCCGGGGCGGCGCGGCACGGACCGTGCTCCGCGAGCTCCGCCGCGGTCCGCTCGCACGCTTCCTTCCGGCGCGACGAGACGTAGACGGCGGCGCCGGCCCGCACCAGCCCTTCCGCCATCATGCGGCCGATGCCGCGCGAGCCCCCGGTGACCAGCGCCACCTTGCCGGACAGGGAGAACAGGGACGCGACGTCGATGCCCGCCATCGGACGCCGATCTTAGCAGCCCGTGGCGAAATCCCCGGCTGCATTCGACGGGCGCCGCATCCCGGCTGCACTGCGTCGTTCGTCGGTCGCATGGCACCCGCCGCGCGGGCGCCGGCGGCGAGAGCACCGCCCGCGCGCAAGAAGCCGGCCGCCGGGCTGGAGGCGCGGGGCCTCCGTGCCGATAAGCGGGACGTGCGGCCGGGAGGATCGGAACACCTCCGGCGACGTGTCCGAACCGCGGCGGCCACGCGGACCCGCGTGGGGTCGCAGGGTCAGAAAGACCTGCCTCTCATCATCAGACTTGGTTTAGAGTACAGCGCCGTGGCCCCCGTCCGTCGTACCCCCCCCCCCCCCCCCCCCCCGGACGCCGCGGTATCGCCGTCACGGTCCGCACCATCGCGCGCGGCCGCCACGCACGGCCGCGGGTAGCGCGCGGCCGGCCGAGCCGATCGGCGGGCGGAATCCACGCGCGCGTCCAGAGCACCGGCTTGCCCTGCCGGGGACCCCGCCGATCGGCGGGCGGAATCCACGCGCGCGTCCAGAGCCCGCCGGCAACCGGATCGGACGGCCGTGGGAATGGATCCGAACGCCTGACCGCGGCAGCGGACAGGTAGTAGCGGGCAGGCACGATGCAATTCGCCCGGCTGCGATCAGCTTCCGTCGCAGCCGTCGGAGCGAGTCATGCGGAAGCCGGGAACTGCGATGCGAAACTGCTTCTTCTTCGTGATCACGGTCATGCTGGCCGCCGCCGGTGCGGGATCGATCGCCTGCTCTGACGACAACGACGCTTCCTCGCCGCTCCAGCCGTCGCCGCTGGCGACCCCGCCGGCCGGGACCGGGCCGCGGGGCCTTGCCGGCGGCAGCCCGACGGCCCCGCCGGCCGGCCCGGCGGCAGGCGCCGGCGACGTCCCGGGGCTCGCGCGGGTCGCGCCGCTTCCCCAGGGCTTCAACGCGTACGACGCGCGGATCGAGTACCGGGACGGAGAGGTCACGCTCACGTTCGTCCCGGTCGACATGCCCAAGATGCCGGACGCGGCCCGCGAGTACCGGAACCGCGCCGTCACCGTCTGGCAGTGCCCGGTCGAGCCCCACCACGTCACCCAGCGGTGCGGCGAGCCGGTCTTCCGGGACAGCTTCGCGTTCTCGGGGTCGCCGTCCCGGACGTTCCCGCTGCCGGACTGCGCCGGCTGGCTCGTCGTCGAGGCGGCCGAACTGTCCGACGACTTCTACGACGGCTGGCGCAACGCGCCGCTGTCGTGCCGCCAGGACGAAGAGGGCCGAACCGTCGCGGACGTCGACACCGGCGGCGGGGGCGCCGGCTGGGAAGACAGCCGGTTCGACCCGCCGGTGCGGGGCTCGCGGCGGCCTTCGGCGCAGAGCGTCGTCGACGCGGCGATCGTCGCCGCCGGCGGCCTGAAGCCGAACCGCGACCCGGTGTCCGTTGCCGTGCGTGAGCTGTTCGCGGGTACCGAGGGCACCACCGGCGCCGAGTACACGGCGACGTCCTCCGACGAGACCGTCGTCACCGTCGAGGTGACCGACAACCCGCAAGTGGTGCTCACGCCGGTCGCGCCCGGGACGGCCACCATTACGATCACCTTCCTGAGAACGAAGGCCCGGGTCGAGTTCGACGTCACGGTGACGCCGCCGCCGCCGCCTCGCAAGTGGCCGATCGACGTTGCAATACCTTCCATTCCCGGCAGTCGTCTGGTGATTCAGCGTCCCGGGTCCGATGGCTGGTCCAGCGGTTCCTGTCGGTTCGGAGATACCGAACCCGTGTGGAACACAGCTTGGAACCATCCGAATCGGAGGGACCCTCGCGGGCCGACCTGCGTAGTCCACGTGAAGTCCGCCGAGGTCCGCAATCGGGAGTACCGCTTCTGGTATGCCACCACGGGAAACCACGTGGTGGGAGCCCCCAACGATCCGTTCTGTCAGGGGCTCAACCCGTCCGGGAACCTCAATTCGGAGGGGAGGCCGGGTACTCCGAATCCACTCAATCCACCTTCCTCCAATCCTCCCTACTCGCAGGCTCGCTGGGTCTGTCAGACGCGCGACTGGAGCCCCGGCACAGGCTACGCCCCCGGCAGGATCCGCAACGTGTCGTTCGACACCGCTGCCCGGCAACTCACGTTCCAGATCAACTTCTTCGGCGCGGAGACGACGCGCGGACGTCCGGTGTTCATCGAGTTCGAGTTGCGGAACTACCCTGGCGTCGGCCAGTGGTCCAGTCAGATCAGGGCTGTCTCGGAAGACTTCGTCTACCAGTCCTTCCCGGACTGATGCGCGGTCCGTGGAGAACCTGAAGCCGGTGCTCAGCGCGTCTGCCGGTCGGCGCGGGTCTTCCCGCCCGGCGGGCGCGTGCGCCGAGCCATCTGTCGGCGGTCCGCACCGGCAACGGGCGCCGCCGGCGTGTCCGGGACACGGGGCCGGTCACCGACCGCGGCGCGCGCCGGGACCCCCGCACGGAACCATGTCGTCACCGTCACCGGCGCGGGCGCGCGCGGGACCCGCCGGCACCCCGCGGCGACATGTTTACACTGATTTAACGAAACCGATCACGGGCCGGATACAAACCGCCGGTATCATGCTTCGGATTCTGCCGGCGGGCGTGTTCGCGTTTCGCGCGCCCCGCCGGACGCCATCGGAGAAATGGATTCCATGCGCAGAGCCATCGGGTCGATCCTGGTGTCGGCGGCCGTCGCCGCGGCGCCGGCGCAGGCCCGGGAGGTCGGCCGGGTCGCCGGCGGGCTGCGGCGAGAGCACCGCCCGCGCGCAAGAAGCCGACCGCCGGGCTGGAGGCGCGGGGCCGCCGTGCCGATAAGCGGGACGTGCGGCCGGAAGGATCGGAACACGTCCGAATCGCGGCCGCGGCAACGCGGACCCGCGCGGGGTCGCAGGGTCAGGAAGACCTGCCTCTCATCATCAGGCTTGGTTTAGAGTACAGCGCCGTGCACCCGTCCGTCGTACCCCCCCCCCCCCCCCCCCCCCGGACGCCGCGGTGTCGCCGTCACGATCCGCATCATCGCACGCGGCCGCCACGCACGGCCGCTCGGCGGCGGAGCGGACCCACGCGCGCGTCCAGGACGCCGGCTTGCCCTGCCGGGGCCCCGTCGATCGCCGGGCGGAATCCACGCGCGCGTCCAGGACCATCAGCGACCGGATCGACCGGCCGTGGGGATGGTCCGAATGCCTGACCACGGCAGCGGGCAGGTAGTAGCAGGCAGGTACTATACAATTCGCCCGGCTGCGATCAGCTTCCGTCGCGGCCGTCGGAGCGAGTCATTCGGAAGCCGGGAACTGCGATGCGAAACTGCTTCTTCTTGATCACGGTCATGCTGGCCGTCGCCGGTGCGGGATCGATCGCCTGCTCTGACGACAACGACGCTTCCTCGCCGCTCCAGCCGTCGCCGCTGGGGACCGCGCCGGCCGGGGCCGGGCCGAGGGCCTTGCCGACGGCCGCGCCGGCCGACCCGGCGACAGGCGCCGGCGACGTCCCGGGGATCTCGCGGGTCGCGCCGCTTCCCCAGGGCTTCAACGCGTACGACGCGCGGATCGAGTACCGGGACGGCGAGGTGACGCTCACGTTCCTCCCGGTCGACATGCCCAGGATGCGGCGCGCGAGCGCCGCGTACCGGAACCGCGCCGTCACCGTCTGGCAGTGCCCGGTCGAGCCCCACCACGTCGGCCAGACGTGCGGCGAGCCGGTCTTCCGGGACAGCTTCGCGTTCGAGGGGTCGCCGGCCCGGACGTTTTCGCTGCCGGACTGCGCCGGCTGGCTCGTCATCGAGGCGGCCGAACTGTCCGACGACCGCTACAACGGCTGGCGCAACGCGCCGCTGTCGTGCCGCCAGGACGAAGAGGGCCGAACCGTCGCGGACGTCGACACCGGCGGCGGGGGCGCCGGCTGGGAAGACAGCCGGTTCGACCCGCCGGTGCGGGCGCCTTCGGCGCAGAGCGTCATCGACACGGCGGTCGCCGCCGCGATCACCGCCGCCGGCGGCCTGGAGCCGAACCGCGACCCGGTGTCCGTTGCCGTGCGTGAGCTGTTCGGGCGTACCGAGACCGAGGGCACCACCGGCGACCAGTACATGGCGATGTCCTCCGACGAGACCGTCGTCACCGTCGAGGTGACCGACAACCCGCAAGTGGTGCTCACGCCGGTCGCGCCCGGGACGGCCACCATTACGATCACCTTCCGGAGAACGGAGGCCCAGGGCGCGCGTACGCGCGTAATCGAGTTCGACGTCACGGTCACGTCGCCTTCCAGGTGGCCGGTCGTCCACACCATCTCGCATCCCGGCGGCAGCTCCCGCCTGGAGATCCAGCGCCCCGGGGCCGACGGCTGGGCCCACGGCACCTGCACGTTCGGCGGATCGAGCTTCGCGTACGACCGGCCCACAAACGACTGGCGCGGTCTGCGGTGCAACGTCGTCGCCCACGATTTTCCGGCATCCTCTCCGGACATCAGCCGGGAATACCGCTTCGAGTACACGGACTCCAATGCTCGAACCGACGGCATCCCCAACCAGCCGGTCTGCCACGGGCTGAACAGCAAAGTCTTCGACAGTATGGGCGATGTTGATCTCACCACCCCCGACCCTCCCGCCACGTACAACGCGGATCGCTGGGTCTGCCAGATGCGCGACTTCAACCCCGATACCGGTACGTACGCCCCGAACAAGATCCGCAACGTGTCGTTCGACACGTCCGCCCGGAGGCTCTCGTTCCAGATCGACCTCGGCGGCGCACTGATCGGCCGCCAGCTGTTCATCGGTCTCTGGCTGTGGAACCACCCCGCGCCCGGCTACCTCAGCGCCGAGTCCCCGGGCGAGGGGCCCCACCACTACTTCAGGTTCCCGGACTGACCGCGGCGTCCGCGCGGCGCTCCCGGCCGTCACCGTCCCGGCGGCCGGGAGCGTTCGCGGGCGTCTTGCGGCGGGAAGGGTCGATCCCGGTGTCGGCGGCCGTCGCCGCGGCGCAGGCCCGGGAGGTCGGCCGGGTCGCGGGCGGCCGGCGGCGAGAGCACCGCCCGCGCGCAAGAAGCCGGCCGCCGGGCTGGCGGCGCGGGGCCGCCGTGCCGATAAGCGGGACGTGCGGCCGGGAGGATCGGGACACCTCCGGCGACGTGTCCGAACCGCGGCCGCGGCAACGCGGACCCGCGCGGGGTCGCAGGGTCAGGAAGACCTGCCTCTCATCATCAGACTTGGTTTAGAGTACAGCGCCGTGCACCCGTCCGCCGTACCCCCCCCCCCCCCCCCCCCGGACGCCACGGTATCGCCGTCCCGGTCCGCACCATCGCACGCGGCCGCCACGCACGGCCGCGGGTAGCGCGCGGCCGGTCGAACCGCTCGGCGGAGCGGACCCACGCGCGCGTCCGGGACGCCGGCTTGACCTGCCGGGGACCCCGTCGATCGCCGGGCGAAATCCACGCGCACGTCCAGGACCCTCAGCGACCGGATCGACCGGCCGTGGGGATGGTCCGAACGCCTGACCGCGGCAGCGGGCAGGTAGTAGCAACGCTCGCGGTCGGGCAGGGCGTCGACGGCGGCGCGCGAACGCCTGACCGCGGCAGCGGGCAGGCACGATATAATTCGCCCGGCTGCAATCAGCTTCCGCTGCGGCCGTCGGAGCGAGAGTCATGCGGAAGCCGGGAACTACGATGCGAAACTGCTTCTTTTTCGTGATCACGGTCATGCTGGCCGTCGCCGGTGCGGGATCGATCGCCTGCTCTGACGACAACGACGCTTCCTCGCCGCTCCAGCCGTCGCCGCTGGGGACCGCGACGGCCGGGACCGGCCCGCGGGCCTTGCCGACGGCCGCGCCGGCCGGCCCGGCGGCAGGCGCCGGCGACGTCCCGGGGCTCTCGCGGGTCGCGCCGCTTCCCACCGACTTCAACGCGTACGACGCGCGGATCGAGTACCGGGACGGAGAGGTCACCATCACGTTCGTCCCGGTCGACATGCCCGGAATGCCGGACGCGGCCCGCGAGTACCGGAACCGCGCCGTCACCGTCTGGCAGTGCCCGGTCGAGCCCCACCACGTCGGCCAGACGTGCGGCGAGCCGGTCTTCCGGGACAGCTTCGCGTTCGAGGGGTCGCCGGCCCGGACGTTCCCGCTGCCGGACTGCGCCGGCTGGCTCGTCATCGAGGCGGCCGAACTGTCCGACGACTTCTACGACGGCTGGCGCAACGCGCCGCTGGCGTGCCGCCAGGACGAAGAGGGCCGCACCGTCGCGGACGTCGACACCGGCGGCGCCGGCGCCGGCTGGGAAGACAGCCGGTTCGACCCGCCGGTGCGGGGCTCGCGGCGGCCTTCGGCGCAGAGCGTCGTCGACGCGGCGATCTTCGCCGCCGGCGGCCTGCAGTCGAACCTCGCTCCGGTGTCCGTTGCCGTGAGTGAGCTGTTCGCGGGTACCGAGGGCACCACCGGCGACGAGTACATGGCGATGTCCTCCGACGAGACCGTCGTCACCGTCGAGGTGACCGACAACCCGCAAGTGGTGCTCACGCCGGTCGCGCCCGGGACGGCCACCATTACGATCACCTTCCAGACGCGCGTAATCGAGTTCGACGTCACGGTCGCGCCGCCCGCGTGGCGCTCTCTCGGGGCCGCCGATCTTCACGTTCTCGATCGACGCACGAGCGGTTTCCCCGCGCCCCCACCGGGATCCAGGATCGAGCTTTCCTCCTTCTCGGCCTGGGCAGTTCGCGGCATGCCCGGACACGTCCTGTTCGAGTGGAGCGTCTCCCGCGGATCTCTTGCTCCCGCGCCGCGGACCTGGCGCGACTGCCGGATCGGCATCCGCTTGGACGGTCTCGACGACTACAACAGATACCACCTCAAGGCCGGATGGTTCGAGAACGGCATCGCGCGGCCGTTGCCGGCCCCCTACGGGCCCACCGACTCCATGGAAAACCCTCCGTTCCTCGACATCTGGAACATGGGCAGCACGGTTCTGCGCGCCTTTGCGGATCTGCGTCCCGACACTCTCGTGAACGCCGCGTTCGTCAAGAGAATGCCCGTCCCCACGCCCCCGTCCGCCGCGACCCAGGTGCAATTCGACGGGTTCTGCAACAACTACGTTCTCAGTGAGAACGCGCAAGGGCAGCTTGTGATCCAACCCGGCGATGCTCAGGACGGTAGCGATCACCGCAGCCAGTTCTGGGGTGGTCCCCTAGTCCCTTATCCGGTCATGTTCCCCTCTCCCTGAGCCTGCCCGGTTCCGCCGGCACGCCGGGGCGGAAGGCGGGCCGACGCGGCGCACTGCCTTCGGCGCGGCCGGCCGGGTCGCGCCGAAGGCGGTCCTTCCCGGCCGCGGCCCGGTCACCGCCGGCGCACGGCATGCAGGTCCGGGCGATTGCGCCGGCGACCGGCGGCGGCGGCAGGTCCAATATCTCTGGCCGCGGTCAGCTTCCGCCGCGGCCGTCGGAGCGAGTCATTCGGAAGCGGGAACTGCGATGCGAAACTGCTGCCTCTTCGTGATCACGGTCATGCTGGCCGCCGCCGGTGCGGGATCGATCGCCTGCTCTGACGACAACGACTCTTCCTCGCCGCTCCAGCCGTCGCCGCTGGCGACCGCGCCGGCCGGGGCCGGGCCGCGGGGGGCCGCCGGCGGCGGCCCGGAGGCCCCGCCGGCCGGCCCGGCGGCAGGCGACGACCCGGGGATCTCGCGGGTCGCGCCGCTTCCCCAGGGCTTCAACGCGTACGACGCGCGGATCGAGTACCGGGACGGAGAGGTCACCATCACGTTCGTCCCGGTCGACATGCCCAAGATGCCGGACGCGGCCCGCGAGTACCGGAACCGCGCCGTCACCGTCTGGCAGTGCCCGGTGGAGCCCCACCACGTCAGCCAGGCGTGCGGCGAGCCGGTCTTCCGGGACAGCTTCGCGTTCGCGGGGTCGCCGTCCCGGACGTTCCCGCTTGCGGACTGCGCCGGCTGGCTCGTCATCGAGGCGGCCGAACTGTCCGACGACTTCTACGACGGCTGGCGCAACGCGCCGCTGGCGTGCCGCCAGGACGAAGAGGGCCGAACCGTCGCGGACGTCGACACCGGCGGCGGCGGCGCCGGCTGGGAAGACAGCCGGTTCGACCCGCCGGTGCGGGGCTCGCGGCCTTCGGCGCAGAGCGTCGTCGACGCGGCGATCTTCGCCGCCGGCGGCCTGCAGTCGAACCTCGCTCCGGTGTCCGTTGCCGTGCGTGAGCTGTTCGCGGGTACCGAGGGCACCACCGGCGCCGAGTACATGGCGACGTCTTCCGACACGACCGTCGTCACCGTCGAGGTGACCGACAACCCGCAAGTGGTGATCACGCCGGTCGCGCCCGGGACGGCCACCATTACGATCGTCTTCCTGAGAACGGAGGCCCGGGTCGAGTTCGACGTCACGGTCGCGCCGCCCGCGTGGCGCTCTCTCGGGGCCGCCGATCTTCACGTTCTCGATCGACGCACGAGCGGTTTTAGTACGCCCGCCGGATCCAGGATCGAGCTTTCCTCCTTCACGGCCTGGGCAATCCGCGGCATGCCCGGACACGTCCTGTTCGAGTGGCGAGTCTCCCGCGGATCTCTTGCTCCCGCGCCGCGGACCTGGCGCGACTGCCGCGTCGGTATCCACTTTGATGCTGACAGCAACCCCTACAACCGGTACCAGCTCAAGGCTGGATGGTTCGAGACCGGCGTCGCGCGGCCGTTGCCGGCCCCCTACGGGCCTACCGCCTCCGTGGAAAATCCTCCGTTCCTCGACGTCTGGAACACGAGCGGCACGGTTTTGCGCGCCCTTGCGGATCTGCGTCGCGACACTCTCGCGAACGCCGCGTTCGTCAAGAGAGCCGGTACCACGGCCCCGCACGATGCGACCGAGGCAAGCTTCTCCGGGTTCTGCAACAACTACGTTCTCAGTGAGAACATGGAGGGGCAGCTTGTGGTCCAACCCGATGCCAGCGATCACCGCAGCGTGTACTGGACTCCTCGTCCCAGGTTCCCTTATCCGATCACGTTCTCCTCTTCCTCGCCCTGAGCCTGTCCGGTTCCGCTGGCACGCCGGGGGCGGAAGCGGGCCGACGCGGCGCACTGCCTTCGGCGCGGCCGGCCGGGTCGCGCCGGTGGCGGCCCTTCCCGGCCGCGGCCCGGTCACCGCCGGCGCACCGGCAGCCCGCCGCGCGGGGGCCGGCGGCCGGCGTCAGTCCCACTCCTTCTCGACGCCGTGCCCGCGCGCCGGATCGCCGTGCAGCGGGGTGACGAATCCGAGCAGGCAGCCGTCCGAGCCGTCCTTCAGGCGGTGGCAGCGCACCCGGACGGGGTCCCCCGGCAGGACGTGGTTGCGCTCGATGCCGTTGCGGACGAGCCCGGCGGGGTTGGTGGCTTCCATGGCCCACAGGGCGGGCTCGTCTTCTTCCCCGCCGGAGACTTCCAGGAAGATCCAGGAATGCGGGTTGATCCAGTGCACTTCCCGGACCGTGCCCTCCAGGTGCGTGAAGTCGCTGAGCTCGTAGTTGCCGTGCGAATGATGCGCCCCGCCCGGGACGCCGGGGAAAACCGCGAGGACGGCGGCGACGGCCGCGAGCCTGAAACGCATCATCGCACCCTCGGCGGCGGCGGGAAGCCGTTGGCGTACACCGACTCGTAGCGGATGCCGGCGCCGTCGGCATCCAGAAAGCGCAACGACTGCTGGAACAGCTCCGGTCCCGGCCGGCCCGCCGGCGCCGTCGCCTCGAGGACGTACAGGCGGTTCTCGTGCATGTAGACGGCGGCGAACGTGCGGGAGCCGTCCGCGTTGGTGAGCTGCAGGTGGCGTCCTTCGACCAGATCGACGAAGTTCCAGCCGAAGAAGGTCGGCGTCGCGTCCCGTTGCAGGAACTGCCACACCGCGTGCTCCATGGCCCCGCGCACGTCGACGATCCACGATCCGACGCCGGTGTAGGACGCCCCGGTGCAGCCGCTGTGCGCATCGGGAGGGCAGTCCCTGGCGCGCTCCGCGTGTATCCGTTCGGCGTCGGTGTAGTCCACCACGGTCACCGAATACCGCGCCGGACCGTCCTCGAGGACGTGCGCCCGGGCCGGGAACCCGGCCTCGTACTCCGACGTGTAGGTGATCTCCTCCACCGCCGGCGGGCCGGGGAGGTTGACGCTGAAGAAGTCGGTCCGGCTGGCGTATTCGGCCCAGCCCTGGGCGCAGAGCGCCCCCGGACCGAAAAGGATCAACGCGGCCGGAACGAGTCGCATCGGATGCACGGCGTTCCCTCCGGAAACGGTCCTCCCCCGCCCTGACTGACTGACCGCCGCCGGCGACGTGCCCGAACCGCGGCGGTGGCAACGCGGACCCGCGTGGGGTCGCAGGGTCAGGAAGACCTGCCTCTGAATCATCAGACTTGGTGTAGCATACAGTGTCGTGCACCCCGGACGCCCGCGGTATCGCCGTCCCGGTCCGCACCAATCGCGCGCGCGCGGCCACCACGCACGGCCGCGGGCAGCGCGCGGTCTGCCGAGCCGCTCGGCGGCCGTCACCGTCCCGGCGGCCGGGAGCGTTCGCGGGCGTCGGGACACCTCCGGCGACGGAAAGGGACAGGAAAGTGAAGGCTCTGATCAACGTCGTTCTGGTCGTCCTGATGCTGGTGCTGTTCGGTTCGGTTCCTGCTTCGGCACAGGATGAACAGGATCAGTCTGTTCCTGCCACGGTTCAGACAGAACAGGATCAGACTGTTCCTGCTACAGAACAGGATCAGTCTGTCCCTGCTTCGGCACAGAACATTCAATATGTTCCTGTTCCGATGCAGCCTGCGCAGGGAATGACTGTTGCTGATATAGCAACAGTCGTAGCCGCGACGGTAACATTCCTGGCGTTCATCGCATGGATTGTCAATTTTATCGTCAGTCGTAGCGAAGGGAGAATCAACAAGCGTGTTGATGGAAGTGAAGAAAGAATCAACAAGCATGTTGATGGAAGTGAAGAAAGAATCAACAAGCATGTTGATGGAAGTGAAGAAAGAATCAACAAGCATGTTGATGGAAGTGAAGAAAGAATCAACGAAAAGGTCAAAGACGCGCAAAAAGCAAACGAAAAAGCACACGATGGTATTGTGAAGCGTGTGGAAAACATGGACAAGAAGATCGCCCGGATGGATGAGAAGATCGACAGGATGGACGAGAAGATCGACAAGATAGGCGAGAAGATCGACAAGCTGAAAATCGCAGCCGCCGATGCCTGAGAACGCCAGCATCATGCCGCAACGGCCCGCACCCGGCGCCGGGCTCGCCCTGGCACCCGTCACCGCGCTCGCCCTGGCGGCCGGCGCCGCGCTCGCCCTGACGCTCGTCCCGGTGGCCGGCGCCGCGGCGCAGGAGCCGCCGGCGCCGCGGATCGCGCCCCTCGATCCGGCCGTGTGGACCGCGGAGGTTCGGAGCGGCATCGAAGCGTTCGGGGTCGCCCCGGAGCGGGCGACCAACCTGCTCCGGACGCTGGCCCGGCATCCCCCCGCGCTGCACGGCCTGGGGCCGCTCGCCGCGTACCTGCGCCAGCGCTCGCTGGCGCCCGCCGTCGACCAGCTTCTGATGGGACTGCGCGCCGCCTGGCTGTGCCGCTCCGAGGCGCTCTGGGCGGAGCTGGCCGCCGAGGCGCGCGGATTCGGTCTGGGGGACGCCGATCTGCGCCGCGTCGCGGAAGGGCCCGGCGCCGGCTGGGGCGCTTGGGACCGGCTCATGCTCCGCGCCGCCGACGAGCTGCACCGGGACTCGTTCCTCGGCGACGCCTCCTGGGACGAGCTGGCCACCCGCTACAACGCGGCGCAGATCATCGACGCGATCTTCGGCGGCGCGGAGTACGTCCTGCTGGCGACGCTGGCGAACAGCCTCGGCGTGCGGCCGGACGACCGTTTCGCGGACCGCCTGCCGGCCGGCATCGAGCGCGCGCCGCGGCCGCGCGGGCCGGCCCCGGCGCGTCTCGCCGCGCCGCGGCTGGAGCCGCTGCCGCGGGACGCCTGGTCCGACGAGGTCCGCCGCCTGCTCGATCCGGAAGACACGGGCCGCCCGGCGCCGAACCTCGACGCCACGCTGGCCCGCCACCCGGTCCTGTTCCGCCCGCGGGCGGTGCGGTCGGCCTACGTCCGCGCCGGCGCCACGCTGCCGGATCGGGCGCGCGAGATCCTGATCCTGCGGATCGGCTGGCTCTGCGGCGCGGAGTACCAGTGGTCGCGGCACGTGCGGGCGGCGCGCCGGGCCGGGCTGACCGGCGGCGAGATCCGGCGCGTCGCGGTCGGCGCGGACGCGCCCGGGTGGGATCCGTTCGAGGCGGCGCTCATCCGGGCGGCGGACGAGCTGCACCGCGGCGACACCCTCTCGGACGCGACCTGGCGCGCGCTCTCCACCCGCTACGGGACGCCGGAGATGATCGACGTCGTGATCACCGCCGCCGCCGGCCGGATGGCGTCGACCGCGCTCAACTCGCTCGGCACGCGGATCGAACCCGGCGGCCCGCGCTTCCCCGACGTCCCGCGCTGAGCCGGCGCGCGCAGCGCAAGAGGCGCGGACCGCGCGGCACCTGACGGCGCGCGGCAGAGCCAACCTGCCCTGCCCGTTGCCACCGCCGCCGCGTTCGCTGGCAGGCGTCCGGCGTTCGCGTAGCGCTTGCCGGACCCGGCGCCGCCGCCGGACAGGAGGCCCCGCCCGCTGGCGGGCGTCCCGGCGTTCGCGTATCGTAGGCGCACCATGCACTCCACCCCGCGGGCAGGAAACGAGCGGGACCGGCGCCGGGCGATCTGGTCGTGGTGCCTGTACGACTGGGCGAACTCGGCGTTCACCACCCTCGTCGTCACGTTCATCTACTCCGCCTACTTCACCGCCGCGTTCGCGGACGACCCCGGGCGGGGCACCGCCCTGTGGTCGCGCGGCATCACCGCGAGCGCGCTCGTCATCGCGGCGCTGGCCCCGATCGCGGGCGCGCTGGCCGACCGCGGCGGCCGGCGGCGGTACCTGATCCTCTGCTCGCTGCTCTGCGTCGCGGCGACGGCGGCGCTGACGTTCGTGCGGCCGGATCAGGCCAACGCGGTGGTGATCGCCCTGGGGGTGTTCGTCGTCGCCAACGTCGCGTTCGAGCTCGGCCTGGTGTTCTACAACGCGTTCCTGCCGGCCGTCGCCGCCCCGGAGCGCATCGGGCGCGTCTCCGGGTACGGGTGGGGACTCGGCTACGTCGGCGGCCTCCTGGCGCTGGTGGCGGCGCTCGTGGTCTTCGTGCCCGAGACCCCGCCGTTCGGCATCCCGACCGCCGGCGGGTTCAACCTGCGGGCCACCAACCTGCTGGTCGCCGGCTGGTTCCTGCTGTTCAGCATCCCCGCGTTCGTCTGGCTGCGGGACGAGTCGGCCGCCGCCGGCCGCCTCGACGTCGGCCGGGCCTTCCGCGACCTGGCGGCCACCGTGCGCCACCTGCGGCGGTACCGGCAGGTCGGCCTGTTCCTGCTGGCGCGGCTCTTCTACAACGACGGACTGGTGACGATCTTCGCGTTCGGCGGGATCTACGCGGTCGGCACGTTCGGCTTCGGCTTCGAGGACCTCGTGACGTTCGGCATCGTCATCAACGTCGGCGCCGGCCTCGGCGCGCTGGCGTTCGGGTTCGTCGACGACCGGATCGGCGGCAAGGCGACGATCGGGTTGAGCGTGGCGGCGCTGGCCGCGGCGACGCTGCTGGCCGCGGTGGCGCAGACCCGGACCGCGTTCTGGGCGGCGGCGGTGCTGGTCGGGGTCTTCGCCGGGCCCAACCAGTCCGCCAGCCGGTCGCTGATGGCGCGCTTCGTCCCGGCGAAGCACGAGTCGGAGTTCTTCGGTTTCTTCGCGTTCTCCGGCAAGGTGACCTCGTTCCTCGGCCCGGCCCTGCTCGGCGTGCTGAGCGACGTCTACAGCCAGCGCGTCGGGGTGGCGAGCCTGCTGGTCTTCTTCCTGGCGGGCGGCCTGATCCTCCGGCGCGTCGACGAGCGGGAGGGGATCGCCGCGGCCGGGCGGTGATAGAGTTGGTCACGGTCGGAGTGGACGACGACTTCCACGACGGCGATCGGAGCGTCGCCGCGGCCGGGCGGTGATAGAGTTGGTCACGGCGGGTGCGCGCCGGCGCCGCGGGGCGCGCGGGGCGCATCCGCGGGGGAGGCCGTCATGAAACGTCATGCCGTCGGTGTCGTCGCGCTGGTCTTCGGCGCGCTCCTGCTGCCCGGCGCCGCGTCGGTGACGCGGGCGCAGGACGAAAACTCGTGGATGCGGGTGGACGTGCTGCAGGTCCAGCCCAGGGAGCTGGACGACTTCATCGAGCTGCAGCTCGAGGAGGTCAATCCGGCGCTGCAGCGGGCCGGCGTGCCGTGGCGCTCGGCGTGGCGCACGGCGGAGTTCGGGAACACGTACGAGCGGCTGTTCGTGACGCCGGTGGCGAGCTTGGCCGATCTCGACTACGGCGGGCCGCTGGCGCGCGTCCTCGAGCCGGACCGCCTGGAGCGGATTCGCGATCGCGTCCGCCGGACCCTCTCCAGCCGGCAGAGCTACGCGGTGCGGTACCGCCCCGGGCTGAGCGTCGAATCGGACGACGTCAGCGGCCTGTCGCTCGCCTGGATCACGACCATCCAGGTGGCGCCGGGACGGCTCGGCGACTGGGAGACGTTCCTGCGCGAAAACCTGCCGCAGTTCCGCGGGGCCGACGTCGTCTTCGGCGTCTACGAGCGGGTGTTCGGGCCGGGACCGGCGGTGTGGCAGATCGTCGAGAACCACGCGAGCTTCTCCGAGCTCGACCGGCCGACCATCCTGCAGCGGACCTTCGGCGAACGGGCGGACGAGGTCGCCTCCCGCCTGGCCGGCGTCCTCCTGTCGGTGGAACGGAGTGTGCTGCGGTACGATCCCGAGCTGAGCTTCTCCGCGCCGCCGGTGGCGCCGTAGGACGATCCTGCCCCGCGAGACGGCAGCCGCTTCCGCCGGGGGCGCATCGACCGTCTCCGCGACGGCGGTGCGGGGGCGGTCCTGCCCGCGAGACGGCAGCAGGATGCTTCCTGCCAAGTCGTGCGCGGCACGTTTGTCTTCCGCCGGGTTGCGCGCCGAGCTCCTCCGAGGCGGCGGGCGGCGCGGGGACGGTCCTGCCCGCGAAGACGGCAGCCGCTGCCGCCGGGGGCGCGAGACGCGCGTCTATTCGTCGAGCGTGAAGACGAACAGGCCGTTGCCCCCGACCGGACGCTTCTCCTCCGGCAGCAGGTCGGCCGGGATCATGCCGCCCCAGCTCGCGCCGCCGCTGCCGACCGGCACCGCCACGTACTGCCGGCCGTCGACCGCGTAGCTGATCGGGAAGCCCTGGATCGACGTCGGCAGCCGGCGGCGCCACAGGATCTCGCCGTCGGCCACGTCGAAGGCGTAGACGTAGCGGTCCCAGCTTCCCGCGAACGCCAGTCCCCCGGCGGTGGTCAGCGCCGCGCTGTTGATCGGGGTCTTGAACCGCTGCCGCCAGAGGACCTCGCCGGTGCGGATGCTCATCGCGAGCAGCTCGCCGAGCCGGCCCGGGCTGTCGGGATGAAAGTGGTTGGTGCGCCGCACCGGACCGGTGCCGCCGCCGCCCGCCACCCTTTCCACCGGACCGAAGACGGCGGTCTCGCAGTTCAGGTTGATCGGGATGACGAACGCCTCGGTCGCCGGGTGGTACGACATCGCCCGCCAGCTCTTGAAGCCGGCCGTGCTCGGGCACCAGAAGATTTCCTCGTAGAGCTCGGGGATCATCCCCTCCCGGTAGGTGACCGCGCCGGTCTCCGGATCGACGTCGGCGAAGGTCTGGTAGCCGAGGTCGTGCGCGCCGCGGAACGCGCCGGTCTCGACGTCGAGCTCCCAGAGGACCGCCATCTTGCCCATCGTGAAGACGGAGCGCCGGCCGTCGTAGTCGACCAGGATCCGCTCGAAGACCTCGTCCATGTCGAGGGTCTCGCCCGGAATGTGCTGGAAGTACCACTTCATTTCGCCCGTGTCCGGATCGAGGGCGAGGGTCGAGTTGGTGTAGAGGGCGTCGCCGTCGGTGCCGCGCGCCGCCCGCGCCCACGGCTTGGCCTGCGACGTGCCGTGGAACAGGGTGCGGGTGACCGGGTCGTAGCTGCCCGGAATCCACGAGTCGCTCCCGGCCCGGAACATGACCGGCAGGTCGCCCCACGAGTCGCCGCCCCGCTCGCCGGGCAGGGCGATGGTGGAGGTCCGCCACAGCTCGTCGCCGGTGCGCGCGTCGAGTCCCACGATGTAGCAGGTGTCGTCGCGATAGCGGCCGCAGCCGGTCAGGCCCGACACCACCTTGCCGTCGGCGACGATCGACCCGCTGGAGTACTGGAACCCGGCTCCCCCGCCGACGTCGGCGTCCCAGACCGCCTCGCCGGTCCGCGCGTCGATGGCGATGACGTGGGCGTCGGCGGTGTTCAGGTAGACCTTGTCCTCGTAGATGGCGATGTTGCGGTGCGCCCGGCCGGGCGGCGGCCCGCCGAAGCTGTTGCCCGGCGCCGGCGCGTCGCGGCGGTACTCCCAGAGGAAGTCGCCGCTCGCGGCGTCGAGCGCCTGCACGATCTCGCCGGGGTTGGCGACGTAGAGCACGCCGTCGTGCGCCAGCGGGGTGGTCTGCTGCGATCCTGGCCCGAGGCTCCAGCTCCAGGCCAGCCGCAACCGGTCGACGTTCTCCGTGGTGATCTGGTCCAGCGGGCTGTGCCCCTGCCCGTCCAGGGTCCGGCGCCAGCTCAGCCAGGCGGACGGCGGCGGCTCGCGGAGCATGGCGTCGGTGACCGGAACGTAGTCCTCCACCTGGGCGCCGGCCGGCCCGGCGCCGCCGGCGCCGAGAAGGGCGGCGAGGACGGCTGCCGCCGCGGGCAGCGGCGCGGGATGGCGGCTCTTCATCGGATCACCTCTCTGGTCATGCGGATTCCTGGAACAGTTGCCGGACGACTATCGCCAGACCGGTCAGGGCCACGACGGCCAGGACGGCCGGCCGGGTGTGGCCGCGGTCCACGCAGGGCGCGATGCGCCGCGACAGCGCGAGTCCGGCCAGCATGCCGGGCAGCGTCACGAGCGCCAGCCGCAGATCGCCGGCGCCGAAACGGCCGACGAGCCACAGCGCCGCGAGCGAGACGATCGTGCCGATCACGAAGAAGCCGGAGATCGTGCTCCGGATGCGGGCGCCGGGAGCGTCCTGGTACAGCAGCGCCAGCGGGGGGCCGCCGACCGCGGCGACCGTGCCGAGCAGGCCCGACAGCACGCCGGCGGTGACCAGGGCGCGGTCCGTGGGCGCGAACCGCAGCCCGGAGACGCTCATCGCCACGGCCGCCAGGACGAAGAATCCGAAGACCAGCACGAGCGTGTCGGCCGCCACGTACGCCAGGATGCCGCCGGCCGCGGCGGTGCCGGCGACGCGCCCCGCCACCGCCCACTTGATCCCGCGGAGGTCTATCGCCCGGCGCTCGCGGTACGCCATCAGCAGCGTGAGCACCAGGGTGCAGACCAGCAAGGGCGCCGGCACGAACCGCGGATCCAGCAGGATGAGGATCGGCGCCGCGAGCAGACCCATCCCGAAGCCGACGGCGCCCTGGAGGGTCGCCCCGACGAACGTGAGCACGACGACGAAGACGACGTCCGCGATCGACAAGCGCTACAGTCTACAGGCAATCCCGGGCGCCCCCGGAAAACGGCTGCTAGACTACATCGCCGTGAGCGACACGCCCGTCGAGCCGCGGCCGGCCGCCTCGGTGATGCTCGTCCGCTCCGGCGCCGGCGGGCTGGAGATCCTCTTCCTGCGGCGGAATCCGACCCTCGCCTTCCACGGCGGCTACTGGGTCTTCCCCGGCGGCCGGATCGACGCGGGCGACGCCGATCCGGCGGCGCCGGACGACGAGGCCGCGGCGGCCCGGCGCGCCGCGGTGCGCGAGGCCCGCGAGGAGGCGGGCGTAGAGGTCACGCCCGAGTCGCTGGCGTTCGCCGTCCACTGGACCACGCCGGCGGCCAGCCCCATCCGCTTCGCCACCTGGTTCTTCGTCGCCCCCGCCCCGGCGGACCGCATCACCGTCGACGGCGGCGAGATCCACGCGCACCGCTGGCTGTCGCCGGCCGGCGCGCTCGCCCGGCAGCGCACCGGCGAGATCAAGCTGGCCGCTCCCACCTTCGCGCTGACGACGCGGATGGCGGCGTTCGGCGACGCGGAAACGGCCCTCGCCGCCGTGGCCGGATGGCCGGCGGAGCGGCTGCTCGGCGACCTGCGCGACGTCGAGGGAGGACAGGTCGCCCTCTACCACCAGGACGCCGCGCACGGCGGCGGCCCGCTGGAGCGGCCGGGGCCGCGGCACCGGCTGTGGATGGTGGAGTCGGGCTGGCGCTACGAGCGCGCGTTCCGAACGGACGGCCAGCTAACGTCCAGTGTCCCGTAATCGTGATTCGCGAATGTTCGAGATGGGCGTTTCCCCCAACGTTCATGGGGGTATTTCTGCTGTCCCTTGGCTTTCGCGAGACTCACGGCCGGAACACTGACTGCTAGTCCATCGTTTCCGCGTCGAGCGGCTGCATGGTGCCGTACATCAACCCGCCGTACTCGCCGTGATCCCAGGTGCCGGCGTAGCGGTCGTCGTAGAAGACCACGCGCGCGCCGAACTCCTCGCCCAGCCCGGGGATGGCGAAGTCCGTGATGCTGACCATCGGCGTGTCGCCGGCCCAGACCAGCGGCACGACCACCGGCAGGGTGGCGTCCACGCTCCCGTAGGTCAGACGCACGTCGAACCGCCAGCGGTCGCCGTCGAGCTTGGTCACCTCGCTGATCTCGTAGCGCTCCGGCAGGCCGTCGCGCCGTTGCTGCCCTTCGATGGTGAAGTTGCCGACCAGCACCACGTTGCGCATCCGCTCGGTGAACTCGCGCTCCAGGTCGGTCAGCGAACGGGGGTCCGCCTCCCGTCCCGCGCCGGTGGCCGCCGTCAGCCATCCGAGGCCGAACACGGCGATCAGCACGGCGCCCGCGACGGCGAACTTCAGGACGGCGCCGGTGGTGAGGGGTTTCGCCTGGGCATGCATCGCATCGACCTCCCGGGAATGCCGCGATTATAGCGCGGGCCGGGCCGGGCGGCCCCGGGCGCCGCCGGCGGCCTGCCAGCGCAGCCAGTGGTCGGCGAGGACCAGGGCCGCCATCGCTTCCGCCATCGGGACGAAGCGAGGGAGCAGGCAGGGGTCGTGGCGTCCCCGCGTGGCGATCGTCGTCGGCTCGCCGGCGCGGGTGACCGTCTCCTGCGGTTGCGGGAGGCTGCTGGTCGGCTTGACCGCGGCCCGCAGCACGATCGGCATCCCGCTGGAGATCCCGCCGAGCATGCCGCCGTGTCGGTTCGTGCGGGTGGCGATGCGCGGGGCGCCGGGCGCCCCTCCGGGGGCGGAGGCCGCCTCCCCGCCGCCGGACGCCTCCCCGCCGCCGCCTGACGACGCCCCGCCGTCCCCGGACGCCTCCCCGCCGCCCCCGGACGCCTCCCCGCCGCCGGACGCCTCCCCGCCGCCGGCCGTCTCCCCGCCGCCGCCGGCCACGCAGAAGACGTCGTTGTTCTCCGTGCCGCGCAGGGTCGCGCAGCCGAACCCGACCCCGTACTCGACCCCCAGCACGGCCGGCAGGCTGAACAGCGCCTTGCCCAGATCCGCCTTCAGCTTGTCGAAGACCGGCTCGCCGAGCCCGGCCGGCACGCCGGTGGCGACGATCTCGGCCACGCCGCCGATCGAGTCCCGCTCGCCGCGCACCCGCTCGATCAGCGCCACCATCCGGGCGGCCGCCGCCGCGTCGGGACAGCGCACGACGTTGGGCCGGCCGTCCGGGAGGCGCTCCACCTGGTCCGGGGCGACCGCGGCCGGGTCCGGCACGCGCGCCACGACGTCGCCGACCTGCCGGACGTACCCGACGACGCGCCCGCCGAACCGCTCGGCGATCAGCTTCTTCGCGACGGCTCCGGCCGCGACGCGGACCGCCGTCTCGCGCGCGCTCGACCGCCCGCCGCCGCGGTGGTCGCGGAACCCGTACTTCGCGTCGTAGCCGTGGTCGGCGTGGCCGGGGCGGTACTTGTCCTTGATGTCGGCGTAGTCGCGGCTCCGCTGGTCGCGGTTGCGGACGAGGATCGCGATGCTCGCGCCGGTGGTCCGGCCCTCGAACACGCCGGAGAGGATCTCCGGCACGTCCGCCTCGTTCCGCTGCGTGACGATGGCGCTCTGCCCGGGGCGGCGCCGCGCCAGATCGGGCAGCAGGTCGTCGACGCCCAGCGGCAGCCCCGGCGGACAGCCGTCGACGATGACGAGGTTGCCGGGGCCGTGCGACTCGCCGGCGGTGGTGATCCGGAACGCCTGCCCGAAACTGTTGCCCGGCATCAGACCTTCCTCGTCAGACCTTCCTCCGCGCGGCGCCGGAAGGCCTGCTGGTAGACGGCGCAGAATCGACGGCGCCCGCGCCTTCCTCCGCGCGGCGCCGGAAGGTCTGCGCAGTTCGACGCCGCCACCGGGATCGCCACGCCTCCCTGCGCGCGGCGCCGGGCGGTCTGGTTCCTTCCAGGGTCAGGCATTCCAACCGCAGGAACCCCTCCGGCATCCGCCCTTCGTTCGCCAGGCCGCGCAACGCGGAATCGTCGCTGCCGTCGATCTCGCACCGGACGACGTTCGCGAACCCGGCGTTCTTCAGCATCCCGCGCAAGACTGGCGCATCGTAAACGAACCGGGCCTGGTCGGAGTGCAGGTGGTGGTTGAGGAAGACGCCCGGCGCGACCGGCCGCCCCGGTTGTCCCTCCCCTTGCTCCTCCCCGCCCGGCTCCCCGGCGGCTCCGAGATGCTGACCGACGCCGCGATGGACGTCGAGGCCCGGTCGCCCTTCCCCACCCGGCTCCCCGGCGGCTCCCACCCCGTGCGGCGGCAGCGCCCCACGGCACAGGCCGTGCCGGCACCGCGCCATCCGGCGGCCGGCGGCCCACCGGACGTAACGCTCCTGCAAGGCGGAACGTTCGGACCCGTACAGACGGATCAGAAAGGCCAGATCGGTGGTGGCGATCCGCACCCTGCCGCCGGGCGCGAGCACCCGGAAGCATTCGCTCAGCATGGACTCCGCCTCCCGCAAGGCGAGGGAGCCGAGCATGTACTCGCTGTAGACGTAGCGGAACGTGCCGTCCGGGAAGGGAAACGGGCGGGCCGCATCGATGCGCATCACGTCCGCGAAGCGGGGGCGCAGGTCGGCGTTCAACCAGCCGTCGAGCAGATGGCCGCCGCAGCCGAGGTGCAGTTTGGGCTCCCGGGCCGCCGCCAGATAGCGCCGCGCGATGCGCGGGTCGGTGCGCCGCAGGACCCGCGCGGCCAGCCGCAGGCGCCGGGAGACGCGGCGGACCGGCCCCTGCACGGTCAGTCCGGGCCAGCCGGCGGAAGAGGAGGAGCGAGTGAGCACGGGCAGACGCGGCGGACCGGCCCCTGCACGGTCAGTCCCGGGAGCGCCGCAGCAGTTCCCGGTGGAGCGCGGACGCCTTCTCCAGCAGTGCGCCGTCCACGTCCGGCGCAGCTACGTCGTAGCGGGTCGGCGCCCGGAAGCGCCCGGCCGCCCCCGCCAGGGCCTCGGCGCCGGCCAGCCCGATCCGGTCGGCGATGCGCCGCAGGGCGGGCGCCGGTTCGGCGCAGAGACCGTCGTAGTCGACCAGGACGACGCCGGCGGCGGGGTTGGCGAGGACGTGTCCGAACGCCGCGCACCAGTACCGCAGCCAGAAGTTCGCGCCGCGCGCCGTCGCCGGGCCGGTCCCGTCCAGCCAGTGGTCGAAGTCGATGGGACGCAGGTTGGCGCCGAAGTCGAAGTGGCCGGCGTCCTCCATGTAGCGGCGCGTGAACGCCTCCGCCGCATGGATTTTCTCGAAACGGAGGTGCTGGCGCAGCATGGAAGCGGCGTGGTCCGCCGGGTTGCGGAACGGGACCAGCACCGCCGCGTCGGGAAACAGGCGGGTGATCGTCGCCACGCGGGCCAGGTTGCCGTTGTTCTTCGAGAGGTAGCGCACCGGCCGGCCGTTCCCCTCCCCGGAAGTCCGCAAGGCGATCAGCTTGCGGACGTGGTTCCTGATGAAGGCGTCGAACCCGGCGGAGGCAAGGCCGTCCTCGGGCCACGGCAGGATGCGGTCGGGCAGGTACCGGCTCCGATGGAAGGCCCGCCACAACGCCTCTTCGAACGCCTCGGCGCTGTCGTAGCGAATGGTCATGCCGTCGCCGTGGGCGCGTTCGACGTCGCCGCCGGCCAGGTGGAAGCGGCGGGAAATGGCGTTCCACAGCAGCGGAACGAACAGGAACGGCATGTGGCGGTAGGTGTGCGTCGCAAAGGCGTCCGTCAGGCCCAGCGTCTCCAGCAGGAGCGTGGTGCCGGCCCGCGGCAGGGAAGCGATGAACACCGGCCGTTCGATCCGCACGCCGTCGATACGCCGGGCGTAGAGGCGGTCTTCAAGGTCGGCCAGGGCCTTCTGGGCGGGAACGGCGGCGAAGGCCATGCGGTGCAGGAACCGGTCCGCCGGGGAATAGCGGTCTTCGTGTTTCGCCGCTCCGGCGCCTTCCCCGTGCCTGCGCCAGACCGCCAGCAACCGCTGCATCGGGTACCAGACGAAGCCCACCAGCATGAACACGGCCACCCCGGCCATGGTCAGCAGGGCGCCGATGGCCGCCAGGCCCGCGCCGGGGCCGACGTACGCCAGGACGAACGGAGCCACCCCGTCGAAACCGGCCGGTTCCGCGAACAGAAGCCGGTCCGTCATCGCAGGCGGTCCCGGCCAGGACGGGCGCGCGGCCTCGTTGCTCCCGCCTGCCGGCGCAACGGATGCCGTGGAACTCGAAGATTCAGGATTGCCGATCTCCCCGCGCGGATGCAGCGGGACGATAACCACGGGCGCGGCGATCGTCAAGCCCCGAACCGGCGCGCACGGGCGCGAATCGCCGCCGTGATGCGGGATCGGACGACGTCCCCGCCCCCCGGGCGCGCACGCGAACGCGGATCTCTATCTCTGGCGGCGGCGGAGACGACGCGCCCCCGGGCGCGAACTCCGTAGCGTGAGGGATGCATGCGCGAGGAGACGCGCCCCCCAGGCACGCACGGGCGCGAACTCGGCGCGCGCCACGCTCTCGACGCGGTCCAGCGCGCCCCCGGGCGCGCACGGGCGCGAACCGCATGGTAGGATTCCCCGCTCCGCTCGCCGCGGGCCGCCGTCGTTCGATTCCGGAGAGCCCGGTTCACGGACCGGCGAGCGAGAAACCCGCCGGCCGACCGCGGCGCGGTCGTCAGCATGCGTGTCGCCGAAGCGGTCATCGGAGCCTCCGACCACTACGCGCGGGCCGAGCTGGTCACCCTCGCGGCAAAAGACGCCGTTCCCGTCTTCCTCGATCGGCGCCGCGTCGGGCTGCTCGGCAAGGGCCTTCCGAGCGCGCCCTACCACCACGAGGCCCTGGAGCTGGACGTCGAAACGGCGACCGACCTCGTGAACCGGGTGCGCCGATCGGTGGCGGAACACGCGCGCGCGGCGCTCTCGACCCTGCTGGCGGCCTGTCCCGCCCGGGCGCTGATCCTGCCCGCGAGTCCGTACGACAGCCTGCCCGACTCGCTGGAGGAAGTACTGCGCTCGCCGCCCCTGACCTACGCCGCCGACGGCATGCTCTACCGCGAGTCCCTGGCCGCGGCGGCGGCCGAACTCGGCCTGGAGGTCCGCAGGTACCCCCGCAAGACCGACCCGACGGCGCTGGCGGCCGAAGCGCTGGGGGTCGACGCGGCCGAGGTCACCGCGACGATCGCCCGGTTCGGCCGGCAGGCGGGAACGCCGTGGCGCAAGGACCACAAGCTGGCGGCGGCGGCCGCGCTCTGGGTGCTCGGGCCCTGGATTCGCCGTTGAAAGTCGCCGTGCGCCGGGCGGTACTCAGTCCTGCTCCGGCAGGGCGAACACTGAAGAGGGTGTTGCCCAGACTGGCCAGAATGACCGCCCGGTATCACGCGCGAGCTGCTGGCGGGGTATCGAGCGTCGCTTCCCAGACCGAGCCGCGGCTGCCTCGTTTCCAGAAAACCAGGAAGTAGGAGTGATTCTTCCTCGCATGGACCTGTCGAACGGCGCGGCTCACCCCGGGACGGTTGCCGCGCATGACGACGAACAGGTCCTCCGCCACGAACCCCATCATCTCGTAGGCGGTCATGATCTCGACGTGCGTGAAGCGTTGCCGGTTCGCGCACACTTCGTCCTGGCACTTGACGATGAACACACCGCGGTCACGCAGCACCCGCTTCGCCTCGCGCCCGGCGTCCGCGTAGAGTTCCACGACCGCTTCATGGTACTTGCTCGCGGTCAGGTTGCCGGTTCCGTTGTTCCTGTAGTGCTTCTCGAACGCGGCGTGGCCGGTGTGCGCCGTGCCCCCCGGCGAGTGCATGTACGGCGGATCGAGCACCACGCAATCGATGGCGCCGTCCTCGTAGGGCAGGTCACGGCAATCGACGCCTTGCCGGATGTCGGTCGGCTGCAGTCGATAGAGCCCCTTCGGCACGTTCCTCCAGAACGCCCCTTTTCCGTAGGTGACGTCGGCGACCACGCTGTCGGGGCGCACGTAGAGATCGAGGATCTTCGGAAAGAGCTCCGCGTTGGCGCCGGCGTAGGCGCTGAACACCAGATCGTTGGTCGGCTGCCCGTTGCGCACGACGCGCCGGGAGCGATCGCCTGCCGCCTCGTCTTCGAAGAGATGCCTGGACCTGAAGGGTTCCATCGGCCAAGTGTATTCGCTTTTATTTTGCCGGTCAAGGGCCGTGCCGCACGACGAAAGGTGCGGCAGCAGCCACGAGGCATCGAGACGTCGATCGGGTCAGAGGCCGCCGGCTGCGCGATCGATCCCGCTCCGGCAAAACGGGAATCCAAGGCGCCATCGGAGCCGTCCAGTGACCGCATCGCATTACGGCTACTTCACCGCCCGCCACCGTTCGGCGCCACTGTTCCGCCCGTTGCTCCGTACGGCCCCAGAAAACGCTCGCCGTTGAAGTGGATGAGATGCTCGGGCGCATCGGCAATCCACACCTCCGTTTCCCAGGCGATCTCCGCCAGGTACTCGCGCATCGCCGCGCGGTCGAGAAACGTCGTCACGAAGACCAGCCCGGCTGACGACCCGGCGAAGAGATCCTTGAGCTGGTTGTGGCGCAACAGGTTCACGGGGCCGTGCGAGGTGACGGCCTCGATGAGGACGAGCCAGTCACGCTCGACGTGGTGGATTACGACGTCCGGCATCTTGCCGTGCGGCTCGATATCGACGCCCAGGCTGCGCAGGTATTCGGCATCGTGGAGCAGGTGTTTCTCGGCCGCGTCGCCGACGTGGATCACGTGTCCACCGGGTGTGAAGCGTGGCGCGAACCGTTCGACGATCTCCTTGACGAGTACGTTCTGGCCGCCGGCCGTGAGTTCGAGCAACTGACCGTCCGGAAGATTGACGGGGATGAGTTCCCTCCGCCGCGGCGTCTCGCGAAGGCGGTTGGCTCCCTCCATCGACGCGAGATACGCGGCGAGGTCACGCTCCCACGTCTCCGTCTCGAAATGCCGCAGCAGTGCAAGTGCTGACGGCGCGATCCGATAGACGTTCTTCGGGCTGTTCGGCGCCCGGCCGGGATCGTCCGGATTGAGCAGGACCATCCCCATCTCGATGAGTTGGTGAAGCGTGAAGCGGCGGATCGTCTCCCGCGTGTTCGGCGCGTACTGCTTGCCGTAGTTCTCGGCCATCCATTGCATGAGTTCCGTGACGCCGCGGAGCGGCGCCCCGGCGTCGGACCAGGGGGTCAGCGGCGCGAGGTCGAGCAGTCCGAGCAGAGTGAGGGCCGACCGCTCGTTGCACTGCGCCCGCGGCGCTCCCATCGCTTTCAGGACCCCCTCGGCGGCCTGCACCCGCCGCTTCACGGCGACCGGGTCCTCCGCTTCGTTCATGGCGAAGATCTCCTCCCGGACGAGTCCGTCGATCTCGTCCTGCGTCGGCATCGATCGGCTGACGTGGCGGCCGAGGCGCTGAAGGTCACCGGCGGCCGGAAAACGTAACGACCGCAGATCTTCCGCGTTGACCTGCGTGTGTCCGCTGAACTGCCGGAAACAGGCGTCTACCGCCGTGCTGTTCAGAAAGACCGCGAGCCCCCTGGCCAGGTCCGCGGGCAGGCCGGCGTTGCCGCCGTGCAGCACGTTCAGCTTGTTGTCGAACGCGACCGCTTCCGCGTCCACCCGTTCCGGATCGTAGAGCGCGGCGACCACGCGGCGCTTCTCTTCCTTGGCGCTGAAGCGGCGGACCAGGACGTACCAACCGGCCGGCAACAGCAGGGCGTCGCCGGGACCGGATACCGCCAGGGCGTTCGGCTTCGAGCCCGCCCGCCGCGGCCAGGCCACGAACCCTTGCTCGAAGTGCCGGGACATGATCAACGGGGCATCTCCGGCGCCGGCTTCCGCACGCAGGCGGTCCTGCGCCCGGAACCCGACCACGCGGCCCGTGGAAACCGCAACCCCGTGGCTTGCAAGAGTGTGGGGCAACGCCCGCATCCGCTCGGCGATCCGGGCGTCGATTCCATCCGGCACGACGTGCAGCACGCACGCCGGGTCGCCCGGAAGGATCAACTCGGTCTGCTCGATGGTCCGCTCCGCGAGACCTTCGTCGGCGGGACCGTGCGACGTGGTGATCCGGACTCTGCCGCGCGTCCCGCGACGGATTCCGTGGAAGACGACGTTCTCCTGCAGCACCGCGTCGCCGGCGAACGCCGCGTCGCGGGCGTCGTAGACGTGCACGCGGCGGAACGCGAAACCGCTGGCGAGCGCCCGGCGGAACGGGCGGAAGTACGCCCCGTTCGTGAAGCTGCGGGGGGTGATGGCGACGAGTTCGCCGCCATCCTCCAGCAGTTCCAGGGCGAGCCAGACGAAGGCCGAGTACAGGTTGCCGGTTTCGATGCCGACCGACCTCATGACTTCGCGTTCCGCGCTGTCGCCGCGGAGTTTGCGGTAGGGCGGATTCAGAATCGCCGCGTGAAACCGGGGACCGTCCCGGACGCGAAAGAGCCCCCCGCCATTCACGAGGCGCGCCCCTTCGAGAATGAAGTTCTCCCGGCGGACGGTTCCCGTGAATCGGACGCCCGCGTCGTCGCAGACCCGGCGGCAGTGCTCGAAAGTGCGCGCGAGGTCGGCGGCGAATCCCTCGTCGATCTCCCAGACCGTCGCGTGCAACGCATCGGGCCGCATCGGCCGCGGCCGGGCGCAGAGCGCGGCGACGCCGGCGGCGGTGAGCATGCCGCTCCCGCCGCCGGCGTCGAGAAGGCGGAACTCCGGCGGCGGCGCGGAAACCCGCAGCATGGCGGTCATGAAGCGGGCCACGCTCGCGGGCGTGAAGAACTGACCGAGAGCCGCGCGGCGCTCCGGGTCGGCCGCGAGGCGTTTCGAAATCTTCGACCGCTCGACGTCGAGTCGGTCCAGGAGAGTGGCGGCGCCGGCCCCCGCGCGCGCATCCCGGCCGAGGAGTCGCGCCCCGTCGGTGCGCACGGTCATCCCTGGGCGTGACCCGGCACGCGGGAAAGTGTCTCAGTCCTGCTCCGGCAGCGCGAACACGAAGAGGGTGTTGCCCAGGCTGGGGCGCAGTTCCGGGGTCAGGGCGCCGAAGTGCGCCGACGTCCCGCCGGTCCCGGTGCCGACCGCCACGTACTGCCGGCCGTCGACGGCGTAGCTGATCGGGAAGCCACTGACCGGCGAGCCGAGGTTGATCTCCCACAGCACCTCGCCGGTCTCGTCGTCGAAGGCCCGGAACCGGCCGTTGACGTCGCCGCCGAAGACCAGACCGCCGGCCGTGGCGACCAGCGACATGGTCGCCGCGCGCTGCTCGTGCAGCCAGGTCGTCCGCCCGGTCTCCGCCGAGATCGCCCGCACGGTGCCGGCGAAGTCGGTGCCGGGGGCCAACTGGTGGCGGTAGGCGATGGCGTAGGTCCGCGAGCGGCTTTCCGTGCGGGCGGCCGGCGTGTCGTCCGGGAACGTCCGCGTCGCCAGCATGCGCGCGCAGGTGTTCCGCAACGGCATGTACATCGTGTTGGTCCGCGGGCTGTAGGCGCCCGCCTCCCAGTCCTTGCCGCCGTTCCAGGTGGGGCAGGCGAAGACCTCCTGGCCCACCGCGTTGAAGACCACCTCCGCGTTCTCGGTCACCGCCCCGGTGGCCCCGTCGATGCTGCTGATGACGTTCTGCGCGACGGTCGGCGTCGCCCACAGGAACTCGCCGGTCTCGCGGTCGAGCGTGTAGACCACGCCGGTCTTGCCGGGGATGCCGGTCATCACCTTCCGGACCTCCCCCGGCCGGAGGCGGGGGTTGATCCAGCTCACCTCGGACGGGTCGGGCGCCACCGCCGTGTCGACGAGGATGCGCTCGAAGGGATGGTCGAGGTCCCAGTGGTCGTTCAGATGCTGGTAGTACCAGCGGATCTCGCCGGTGGCGGCGTCGAGGGCCAGCGTCGAGTTGTGGTAGAGGTGCGTGTTGCCGACGCCGCCGAGCATGAACTTCGGCGCCGGCGAGGTGACCGACGTGCCCTGGTAGATCAGGCGCAGCTCCGGGTCGTAGCTGGCCGGCATCCAGGTGCCGACGTGAATCCGCTCCTCGAACGGCACCCCGCCCCAGGTCTCGTCGCCCGGCTCGCCCGGGGCCGGCACCGTCCGGCGCCGCCACAGCTCCTCGCCGGTGCGGGCGTCGTGGGCCACGATGACGCACGATTCCGGACCGCCCTGCGGCCGGCAGCTCCGGCCCGATATCGCCCTGCCGTCGGCGATGATCGGCCCGGAACTGTGTCCGGCCGGCGTCACCTGGTAGTCGAAGATCCGCGTCTCCCAGGCGAGCTCGCCGGTGACCGCGTCGAGGCCGAAGAAGTAGTCGTCGTCGCTCGTGTTGACGATGAAGCGGTCGTAGATGGCGACGTTGCGGTTGTTGCGCGCGTTGCCGCCGACGAAGTCGTACACGTCTTCCGGCAGGTCGCGCCGGTGCTGCCAGATCAGGTCGCCGGTCACCGCGTCCAGCGCCTCGATCACGTCGCTCGACTGCGGCATGTAGAGGACGCCGCGGTAGGCGAGCGGCGTCCCTTCCTGCCGCCCCGGCGCGAGGCCCCGCGACCAGACCATCCGGATCCGATGCACGTTGTCCCGGTCGATCTCGTCCAGCGGGCTGTAGCCCCAGCCGTCCAGCGTCCGGCGCCACGTCAGCCAGTCCCCGGGAGCCGGGTCCTGGAGCATCGCGTCGGTCACCGGCACGAAGCCGGCGGCGGACTGCGCGGAGGCGGTCGCCGGCGCGAGGGCGAGCGTCAGGACGGCGGACGCGACTGCGCGAACGGGTCGGGATCCACGAGACTGCATGCGCATCTGAAGCTCCTCGCCACCGGGTTCACGGCGCCCTCCGAACGCGGGCGGACGCGCTGATCGGCTTCTTCCTGCCGGCGGCCTGTCGTTCGACGTGTCGCCGGCGCGCGTCTGCCGCACGACGACCATCAGATCGGCTTCTCCCGCCGGCGCCCGTCATTCGACCCGAGGCCGGCCGGCAACGGCGGCGCGGTCAGCCCGAATCGATCGGCTTCTTCCTGCCGGCGGCCCATCATTCGACGGTCTCCCGCGGCGTGTCAAGCCGCCCGGACACGCGGAAGCGACGCGCGCGCGGCGGTTCCGGTCATCCGCCCCGCTGCTCCGCGAGCGGCCCTCCCCGTCCAATCGTGGCATTATAGGGGCGCCCGGAACGAAAGGTGTGCTCATGACCATCCTGCGCTTCGCCGCTGTCCGCCGTCCCGCGCCGCTGGCGCTGGCGGCCGTCCTCGCTCTGACCGCCGGCACGCTCGCGCCGGCCGGAACCACGTCCGCCGCCCCGGCGCCGGGGCAGGAGGAGAACGCGGCCGGGGATTCCGAGGCGATCCGCCCGTTCACGATCGACGTGCCCGACGAAGTGCTGGCCGACCTGCGGGACCGCCTGGCCCGGACGCGGCTCCCCGACGACCTGCCCGGCACGGCGTGGGACTACGGCACCGACCGCGAATACCTGGAGGAGCTGCTCGCCTACTGGCGGGACGAATTCGACTGGCGGAGCCAGGAGTGGCTGCTGAACGGCTTCGACCACTTCAAGACGAACGTCGAGGGGCTGGACGTCCACTTCATCCACCAGCGGTCGCCCCACGAGGACGCGCTGCCGCTCGTGATCACCCACGGCTGGCCCGGCTCGATCATGGAGTTCTACAAGATCATCCCGCTGCTGGTCGATCCGACCAACTACGGCGGCGACGCGGCCGACGCCTTCCACGTGGTGGCGCCGTCGATCCCCGGGTACGGCTTCTCCGACAAGCCGGCCGGCCGCGGCTACAACCCGGAGCGGATGGCGGGGATCATCGGCAAGCTGATGGAGCGGCTCGGCTACGAGCGCTACGGCGCGCAGGGGGGCGACTGGGGCAGCATCATCAGCCGCTGGCAGGCGGCGCAGCATCCCGACCGGGTGGTCGGGGTGCACCTGAACATGGTGACCGCGGGCCCGCCGGCCGGCGTGGAGGATCCGGCCGCCGGCGTCCCGCCCGAGGAACTGGCGCGCAGCCGGGAGCGGCAGGAGTTCTTCGCCGACGAGCGGGGCTACAGCAACATCCAGGGGACCAAGCCGCAGACCCTGGGCTACGGCCTGAACGACTCGCCGGCGGGGCTGGCCGCGTGGATCGTCGAGAAGTTCCGGACCTGGTGCGACTGCGGCGGCGACGTCGAGAGCCAGTTCACGAAGGACGAGCTGCTGACGAACGTCACCATCTACTGGGCGACGCAGACGATCACGTCGTCGACGCGCATCTACTACGAGTCGCGCCACACGCCGCCGAGCCGGCCGCTGGGCTACATCGAGACGCCGGTCGGCTGCGCCATCTTCCCGAAGGAGCTGTTCATCCCGCCGCGGGCGTGGGCCGAGGCGGCCTTCAACGTGACGCACTGGACCGAGATGCCGCGCGGCGGACACTTCGCGGCGCTCGAGGAGCCGGAGCTGCTGACCGAGGACATCCGGGCGTTCTTCCGGAAGCTGCGGTAGCGGCGCGCCCGCCTCGGCCGCCGACGTTCGCGGACCGCGCGCCTTCGTTTCGTTCACAGCACGAGCGTACCGACGCGCGACGTGTCGAGACAGAGGCGCGTCACCGCCACGGATCCGCGTCGATCTGCTCGAACGGCGCAACGGCTTCCTCGAAACGCCTGAACTCGTCTTCGCTCCAGGAACCGGCCAGACGGCGAAGCCCGTTGCCGCGATTTCCGCCGCCCGAGACGCCGAGCGCCTCGTTCATCAACGAGAGTACGGTTCGGTTGAGGGAAAGCCCCCGGCGTCTCTTTTCCGCTTCCAGCGCCGCGGCCAGTTCCACCGGAACGTTGCGGATGGTCATGGTTTTCACGGCGCCCTCCAGGCCCGCACTCGGATCATCATCAACAGTGCAGTCTATGCATGCAGGGAAATGCAATCAACCGGGTATCGAAAACCGCGCGCGCCCCGATGGCGCCCCGCGCACACCGATGATCCGCCCGCGCGGCAGCCGGAATGCCGTTGCGTGGCGCTCACAGCGTCGAAGCCCCCCTGGCCGGCCGCGGACGCCGCTGGACGCGCAACCGGCGCGCTGACTACCATGTCGTCACTTTTCACGTTAATATGACGACGCGGTGTCCATCTACGACCGGCTGATCGAGCCGCCCGGGCAGAGCTTCTTCCTGTTCGGGATGCGCGGCGTGGGAAAGAGCACCTGGGCGCGCGCGACGTTCCCCGACGCGGCGCACGTGGATCTGCTCGACGAGCGCCTGTATCAGGATCTGCTGGCCGACCCCTCGCTCTTCGCGCAGTCCATCGGACACCTCCCGCCGGCCGGCTGGGTCGTCGTCGACGAAGTGCAACGGCTGCCGGCGCTGCTGAACGAGGTTCACCGGCTCATCGAAACGCGCCGCCTGCGGTTCGCGCTGCTCGGATCGAGCGCCCGCAAGCTCAAGGCGGCCGGCACCAACCTGCTGGCCGGGCGGGCGCTGAAGAAGACCATGTTCCCGTTGACCGCCGCCGAGCTCGGCGCGGCGTTCGATCTCGAACGGGTGCTGCGCTACGGGTCGGTGCCGCTCGTCTGGACGAGCGACGCGCCGCGCGGCGTCCTCGAGGCGTACGTGCAGCTCTATCTGCGGGAGGAGATCCGGGCCGAGGCCCTGGTCCGCAACCTGCCCGGCTTCGTCCGCTTTCTGCCGGTCGCCGCGCTGTTCAACGGCCAGGTCGTCAACGTGGCGGGCATCGCACGCGACGCCGGCGTCGCCCGGACCACGGTGCAGGGCTACCTCGAAATCCTGGAGGACACGCTGCTCGTCCACCGTCTGCCGGCGTACGAGGCCAGGGTACGGGTGCGGGAGCGGAAGCTGCCGAAGCTGTACTGGGTCGACCCGGGCGTGGTGCGCGCCGTCAAGCGGCAGCTCGGGACGGTGACCGCCGAGGAACGCGGCCCGCTGCTCGAAAGTTGGGCGGTCACGACGCTGCGCGCCCACGCCGGCGTGCGGGAGCTCTACGACGAGTTGTGGTACTGGGCGCCGCACCAGACGGCGGCGGAGGTCGATCTCCTCCTGCAGCGGGGCAAGGAGCTGCTCGCCGTCGAGGTGAAGGCGGCCAGCCGGTACCACACCGGCCTGCTGAAGGGCCTGCGCGCGCTCGACGCGCTGCCGCGGCTCGCGCGGCGGTTGCTCGTCTACACCGGCGCCCGCTCCTTCCGTTCCTCCGACGGGATCGAGGTCTGGCCGGCGCGACGCTTCGCCGCCGCGGCCGCCGCGGGAACGCTCTGGCCGTGACCCGCCCGCATGCGCAACCGGGCGCACCGCCGCGACGGGTCCCGCGGCCGCCGCGGGAACGCTCTGGCCGTGACCCGGCGTCTCACATGCCCCAGACCGTGATCGGCGGCCAGCCGGGGGACGGGTCGCGGCGGAAGATCTTCTCCTCCCACGTCCGCTCCCCGGCGCGGTCGAAGACGATCAGGTGACCGGATTCCGCGGCGGACCGATCCATGTAGCCGCGCGTCTGTTCCAGACCCTGCCGGATCGTGGATTCGAGGTCCCGATGCAGCAGCTTGCACTCCACCACGAACCGGCGCTCGCGGCCGCCGTGCGGCCAGCGGATCAGCAGATCGGTGCGTCCGCTGCCCAGCGCCTGCTCCCGGTCGAGGCGGCCGCCGCCGTTCACGATCCGCTGCAGATGCGCCTGCAGCAGCAGTTGCGGGCCGGCCTCGTGGTACCGGTCGAAGCGCTGCACCCAGTGCTCGGAGTTCTCCCGGAAGAACGCCTGGAACGCCTCGATCAGCCCGGCCACGTCCAGGCCGCCGTCTTCGTCGACGTACCACGCCGTCTTCTGCGGCAGGCCGATCTGCACCGCGTGGGTCAGGTGGCGCGGCGCCACCTCGCCGTAGATCGGATTGGCGAAGCGCGGCGTGCCGTCCGCCTCGAGCGCGACCAGACCCAGGTCGCGGACGTAGGCTACGTCCTCGTCCGACCAGGCGTGCTCGCCGGTCCCGGCCAGGATGGGCTGGACGACCCGCCGCACCCGTTCCTCGCGCAGCTTGCACGCCAACTGGTCGACGTGCGTTTCCCGGCGCAGGATCAGCCGTTCCTGCGCCTCCAGGACGTCGTCCTCCGTGATCGGCCGCGAGCGGTCGCGGCCCGCCTTGTTCCGGAAGCAGGCGTCGTGGCACAGCGCGTTCACCAGCCACGGCTGGCCGGCGGTGCGCGTCCAGACCGTCCGCAACGCCCCCTCGGTGAACGCCTGTCCGGTCTCGGCGGTGTGCTGGGCGATCAGGACCCGCACCTCCGCCCCGGTGAAGTCGCCGAGCCGGAGCGACGCGGACTTGACGTTGAAGGCGCTGCCGCCGGGCACCAGCGCGTCTTCGGCGCTCGAACGGATCCGGTAGTCGCGCACGTCCACCACCCCGCACAGGACCACGCAATGCGGGAAGCGCCCGGGGCGGTCCGGGTAGCCCGTGCGCAACTGGCGCAGCACCGACAGCAGAGTGTCGCCGACGAGGGCGTCGATCTCGTCGATCAGCAGCACCAGCGGCTTCGGAGCGGTCAGGCACCAGCGCGCCAGCGCCTGGCGGAGCGCGCCGTGCGGACCGGCTCGCTCCAGGGCGTCGGGCCAGACGTCCTCCAGCGATCCGTCGTCCAGGGTCAGGCTCGCCTGGAACGCCAGCTCCGCGAGAACGGCGCGCATGCCTTCCGCGACGTTCTCGCGCGCCGACTGTGCGCTCTCGACGTTGGCGTACACGCAACGGTGGTCGCCGCCCCCGTTCAGCAGGTCGCGCAACGCGAGCAACGCGGACGTCTTGCCCGTCTGCCGCGGCGCGTGCAGGACGAAGTACTTCTTCGCGCGCACGAAACCGAGCAGCTCGTCGAGGTCCAGCCTCGAGAGCGGCGGGATCAGGTAGTGATCGGCCGCCACCACGGGCCCGGCCGTGTTGAACTCGCGCATGGCGGTCATTGCCGCGGCACGCGGCGCATCTGCTCTTTCGGATGCAGCCAGGCCGGCGGTCGCCTCCCGGCTCGGCGAGGGCGGCGCCGTCGAGCTGTGCGCGGACCCTTTCGGATGCAGTCAGGCCGGCGCCGCCTTCCGGCGGTCCGTCCGCGCCGGAACGAACGCGGGCCGGAGGCAGGACGCCGCCGGCCCGTGCGTTCCCGCCGGCGAGACGGCCGGAGACCAAGCCGGGCGGCCAGCCGGCGATCTCGAACGCGCCGCCGGCCCGTGCGTTCCCGCCGGTGAGACGGCCGGAGACCTGCTACGGCCGCACCGTCATCGCGTTGATGACCACCTGGAAGCCTTGCAGCAGCTTACCGCGGCAGTCCGCTGCTACGGCCGCACCGTCATCGCGTTGATGACCACCGGCCGCACCGGCACGTTCTGGTGCGCGCCCGACGGGCGGGTCTGCTCGGCCGCGATGGCGTCGACGACGTCCATCCCCTCGACCACGCGGCCGAAGACGGCGTAGCCGTACTCCTGCGGCGACGTGCCGCGGTGGTTCAGGCCCCGCCCCGCGTTGTCGCGCGTATTGATGAAGAACTGCGAGGTGGCGCTGTGGACGGCGTTGGTGCGCGCCATCGCCACCGTCCCCCGCTCGTTGCCGAGCCCGTTGTCGGCCTCGTTGCGGATCGGCTCGCGGGGGAACTTCTGCGTCAGGTCCTCCCGGAAGCCGCCGCCCTGGATCATGAAGTCCTCGATCACCCGGTGGAAGATCGTCTCCTCGTAGAAGCCGGCGTAGACGTACTGCAGGAAGTTGCGGACCGAGATCGGGGCGCGGTCCTGGAACAGCTCCATCGCGACGTCGCCGTGGCTGGTCGCCATGACGACGGTCGGATTCCCCGGAATCGTCCCCCCGGTGGCGAGGCGGATGCGGTACACCCCCGTGCTCGCCGTCATGTAGAGCGTCCGCCCGTCGCCGCCCCACGCGACGTTGGCCACGACCTCGCCCGGCATGATGGTCCCGAGGTGGACGCCGTCCCACCCGAACACCCAGACGCCGCCCGGACCGGTCGCGAAGAGGTTGCCCTCCAGGTCCGCCTTCATGCCGTCGGCGGCGCCGGCGGCCGTCTGGTCGTTCACGTCGTAGAAGACCCGGCCGTCGCCGGCGCCGTCCGGGCCGAGGTCGTAGGCCATCCAGACCTTCCGGTTCGCGTCGGAGTTGGCGACGTAGAGGGTCTCTTCGTCCGGCGAGAGCGCGATGCCGTTCGGCCGCGTCTGGTCGCGCACCAGCAGCTCCAGCTCGCCGTCGGGGCGCAGCCGGTAGACGCCGTTGAAGTCGAGCTCGCGCAACGGCGACTCCTCCAGCCCCTCGAGGCCGTACGGCGGATCGGTGAAGTAGAGCGATCCGTCGGAGCCGAAGACGAGGTCGTTCGGACTGTTCAGGCGGCTCCCCTCGTAGCTGTCGACCAGCACCGTCCGGCTGCCGTCCGCCTCGACCCGCGAGATCCGCCGGTTGCCGTGCTCGCAGACGATCAGCCGCCCCTCGGCGTCGAGGGTCAGCCCGTTGGACGAGATCGACCGCAGCCCTTCGCGGTCGCCTTCGAAGACCGGGTCGATGAAGGGGCTGGCGCCGTCCGCCTCGGTCCACTGGTGGATGGCGTTGGCCCGCACGTCCGAGAACAGCAGCCGCTGCTCGCCGCGGACCCAGACCGGCCCCTCCGTGAACACGTAGCCCTCGGCCAGCTTTTCGATCTCGGCGCCGGGCGGCACCAGGCGGTCCAGCCGGCCGTCCACCCGCAGAATCGAGCCGACCCCGGCGGGATCGGGTTGCGGCCCGGCGTCCTCCACCGGTTCGGGCGGCGGCTCGCCCCCGCCGCACGCGGCCGCGAACGCCGCGGCGAACGCGGCCACCAGCGCGATCGTTCTCGTCTTCGTCATGTCGTCCTCACATCCTGCGCGTGTAGTTTGCCCTTTGCGGTTCCGGCTGACGCAACGGGCGCCGCACGACGCCCCGCTCCGGCCCGCCTCGTTTCGTCTTGTCTCGTTCGCCTCCGCCCGGCCGGATTCCAGCCGGCGCCGCGGCGATCCGGCCCGGGCGCGGCCGGCGCGCGGCCGCTCGTCACGCCGCCCCCGCCACCGCCCGCCGGACGGCGGGCACGAGGTCGCAGCCGATCAGATCGTCGAGCTCGCGCCGGTGGCGCCGCCGGCCCGCGCCCGGATTCGGCGACGACGTGGCCACGATCACGGCGTCGAGATCGGGGATCACGAAGAGGAACTGCCCCCCGTAGCCCCACGCATAGTACGTCGGATGCCCGGCCAGGGTGCGGATCCACCAGCCGTAGCCGTACCGCCGGCGGCTGAACCGCGACACGGTGCGGGGGCGCACCGACTCGCGGATCCACGCGCGCGAGACCACCTGCCGGCCGCCGCTGGTCCCGCCGCGCCGGAAGAGGTCGCCGACCGCGAGCATCGCCCGCGGCGTCAGGGCCATCTCGTTGCCGCCCAGGTAGACGCCCTGCGGATCGCGGGTCCACGCGGGGAGCGCGATGCCGAGCGGCCGCGCCAGGTGCCGCCGGCCGAACTCCAGCGTGCTCATGCCGGTGGCCCGCGTCAGGATCGCCGACAGCAGGTGCGTGCTGCCGGTGCTGTAGATCATCCGCCCGCCCGGCCGGTCGACCAGCGGCCGGTCCAGCACGTGCCGCACCCAGTTGCGGCTCCGCACCCAGCGCCCGTAGTTGCGGTTCGACGTCGTCTCGAGGCCCGACCGCATGGTGAGCAGGTCGCCGACGGTGATGGACCGCTTGCCGGGGCCGGCCCCGGCAAGCTCGTCCGGAAAGAAGTCGGCGATCGGCTGCCCGACCCCTTCCAGGTGGCCGCGGTCGATGGCGATCCCGACCAGGATCGCGACGATCGTCTTCGACGCCGACTTCAGGTTGGCCGCGCGGCGCGCGGAGGCGCCGTGGAAGTAATGCTCCTCGATCAGCTCGCCCCGCACCGCGACGAGCAGGCTGCGCAGGCGCGGGAGGCCCGCCGCCCGCCGCAGGACGGCGGCGCGGTGGAAGGCGTCCAGCGCCGGAACGTCGCCGCCGCCCGCCGCGCGCGGCGCGGACGCGCCGATCGCGCCGATCGCGCCGATCAGCGCGGCCAGGACGAGACAGCCTCCCGCCCACCGCCATGCGTTGCAGGTCGTACGCCGCATCGGGACATTCTAGCGATCGACGGATTCGGCGGCGCATCCGGGCCGCGAACGTCGCCTGACGGCTCGGCGCGGTCGCCTGCCTCGGGCACGCCGCGGCAGCGTTCGACGCCCGCCACGACTGGAGCTACGCCGCGCCGCGCTCGTCCAAACCCGGCGTGCGGAGCAGCCGCGGCGCCGGTGACCGCGGCGGTCCCGGAACGGGGCGGACGCTACAATGCGGCCGGTGACGAAGCGCAGGCTGCCGATCGGCATCCAGACCTTCCGCGAGATCCGCGAGGAAGGCTACTACTACGTGGACAAGACCGCCTACGCCCGCCGGCTCGCCGGCGACGCCGGCAAGCACTACTTCCTGTCACGCCCGCGGCGGTTCGGCAAGAGCCTGTTCGTGGACACGCTGAAGGAGCTGTTCGAAGGCGCCGAGCCGCTGTTCCGGGGACTGGCGGTTCACGACGCCTGGGACTGGTCGAAGCGGCATCCCGTGGTGCGGTTGAGCTTCGGCGGCGGGAACTTCAAGCAGCGCGGCTTTCTGGAGGAGACCGCGGCGGCGCAGATCGACGACGTCGCCGCGCGGGCCGGCGTCGGGGCCGTCGGCGGCGCGAGCGCCCCGGTGCGCCTGCGCCGCCTGATCGAAGCGCTGAGCGCGCGCGCCGGCGCGCGGGTCGCGGTGCTCGTGGACGAGTACGACAAGCCGATCCTGGACGCTCTGGACGAGCCGCGGACCGCCCGCGCCAACCGCGACGGCCTGCGCGGGCTGTACTCGACGATCAAGGACTGCGACGCCTGGATCGAGTTCACCTTCCTGACCGGCGTCAGCAAGTTTTCCAAGGTGAGCCTGTTCTCGGGGCTGAACACCCTCACCGACGTCACCCTGGATCCCGACTACTCCGCCATCTGCGGCTACACCGACGCGGACCTCGACGCGGTCTTCGGCCCGGAGCTGCCGGGCCTGGACCGGGCCGCGATCCGCGAGTGGTACAACGGCTACCACTGGCCGGGGGCGGAGAAGGTGTACAACCCCTTCGGTCTCCTCAAGCTGTTCCGCAGCCGCCGGTTCCGCGCCCACTGGTTCGAGACCGCCACCCCGACGTTCCTGGTCGACACCCTGCTGCAACGCGGGGTGGAGATCCCGGCGCTCGACGGCCTGCGCTGCGACGAAGAGCTGCTGTCGTCCTTCGACGTGGACGCCATGACGATCGAAGCGCTGCTGTTCCAGACCGGCTGCCTGACCATCGTGGAGACCGAGGACGCCGACGAGGAGCCGTCGTACCGACTGGGGTATCCGAACCGGGAAGTGCGGCAGAGCCTGAACCGGAGCCTGCTGACCGCGCTGGCCCCGGACTGGCGGCGCGGCCCGGGCAACGGCGCCTCCCTGCGCCGGCGGCTGGCGGCCGGCGACCTCGACGGCGTGGAGGCGCTGTTCCGGGCGCTGTTCGCCGGTATCCCGCACCAATGGCACACGCGCAACGAGATCGCCCGCTACGAGGGCTACTGGGCGAGCGTGTTCTACGCCTTCGTCGCCGCGGCCGGGCTGGACGTCGCCGTCGAGGAGAGCGGCAGCCGCGGCCGGCTGGACATGGTGGTGCGGCACGGCGGCGCGGTGTACCTGTTCGAATTCAAGGTGGTCGAGCAGGCGTCGCGGGGCGCGGCGCTGGCGCAGTTGCGGGCGCGGGACTACGCCGGAAAGCACCGCGCGGCGGGCCGGCCGATGCGCCTGATCGGCGTGGAGTTCAGCAGCGCGGAACGCAACGTCGTGGCGTTCGACGTGGAAGACGCCTGAACGGGGCTGCCGGCGGGCGGGACGACCGGAGAACGCTTCGCGGCGCGGGTCACCCGGGCACCGGAGACGGCGATGCGCCCGGCTTCGCCGCCGCCATCGGACCGGTCTGCCGTTGCGCGGCCGCCCAAGGCGCCCGGGAACGGCGATGCGCCCGGCTTCGCCGCCGTCATCGGACCGGCCTGCCGCCGCGCGGCCGCCCGGGGCGCCGGGAGCAGCGATGCGGCCCGGCTACCCGCCGCCGACCGCGGCCGTGGAGGCCCCCGCCCGCGGCGGGCAGAGGCGCCGATACACGTCGGCGGCGCGGCGGGCCATCACCTCCGCCGTGTAGTGCTCCCGCACCGCGGCGGCGGCGCGGGTTCCCAGCGCGCGGCGATGCGGCTCGTCGGCGCGCAGCCGGCGCAGCGCGGACGCCAGCGCCTCGACGTCGTCGGGCGCGATCAGCACGCCGCCCCCGGTGCGTTCGAGCAGCTCGACGTAGGTGCCGCGCCGGGCCGCCACCACCGGCACGCCGCACGCCAGCGCCTCGATCAGGGACAGGCCCTTCGGATCGTCGTACGTCGCCGGCACGGCGAACAGGTCGAGACGCCGGAGGAACGCCACCTTGGCGTCGAGTTCCAGCACGCCCCGGTAGCGGATCTCCCCGTCGAGCCCCTGGTCGCGGACCTGGCGCAGCACGCCGTCGAAGTACGCCCGGTGCTCCGGACCGAGATAACCCGCCAGTTCGAGCCGGCAGCCCGCCAGCTCACCCTGCGCGCGCAGGCGGCCCCAGGCGTCGCAGAGGAGGTGGATCCCCTTCTCCGGCGCGATGCGGCCGAGATAGCCGACGGTGAACGGCCGGGACGGGTCCCGCTCCGCCGGCGCGTAGCCGCCGGGGTCGATGCCGAGCGGAACGACGTCCATCTTCGCGCCGGGAATCCGCAGGTACCGCGCCATGCGGCCGGCGTAGTAGTCGCTGACGGCGACGAACCGATCCACCGCCGCCGCGTGCCCGCGGATCAGCGCCAGCGCGCGGGAGCGGTACGGCTCGGCGAGGTGCTCCAGAAAGACGTCCTCGCCTTGCAGCGTGCAGCAGATCGCGCAGCCGATCGCCTCCCTCAGAGCCGGCGCCAGCGAGATCAGCATCGAGTTGGAGAGGTCGATCACGTCCGGGCGCGGCTCCGAGCGCAGCCAGTGGACGAGCTTGTCGAACTCCTTCCGCTGGCGGCCGTGCCGTCCTTCGAGCACCGAGACGGTCAGCTCCCCCAACTGCTCGGGCCGCGTCCGCACGCCGCGCTGCGAGACGGCGCGCAGCAGCCACGGCGCCTCCCACAGGCGGTCGAGCAGCCAGGGGGTGCCGCGGAAGAGCCCGGAGTACTGCTCCAGGTAGACGCTGATGCCGCCGAAGAAGACCCGGCGCTCGCTGACGCTCGGCTCGTCGGTGCGCGGCGGCGTGTAGAGCGGCACCAGGAGCACGTCGTGCCCGAGTCGCCGCAGGGACTTCGCCAGCGTGTTGTCGCGGATGCAGCTTCCGCAGTACATGCCGCCGGCGCCGGCGGTGATCGAGATGATGCGCATTCGGACTCAGACGGCACCGCGGCGGCGGCCGCGGAACGGGCCGCCGGGCGCGCAATCCGCGCGATTATATGCTGCGGCGGATCGATTCTCAGGCGTCGCGAGGCGGGTCCGGGCTCCGTTCCTGATACGCCCGGAGTCCGTATCCCCCCGCGGCGCCGGCCCCGAAGATGCCGAGCGCCTTCAGAATCTCAAGGTACAAGGCGGCATGATCCGGCAGGAGGAACCTCGTCAGGAAGAGAAAGATGCCGACGCCGATCAGTACGTAGCCTAGACGAAACCACCGATCTCCTCGTCGAAGTTGCCGCTCTTCCCGTCGAAGCTGCCGCTCTTCCCGGTCCGCCTCGTGTGTCTGATCGAGAAACTGCGAGACGTGCTTGGACTCGAACTTGTCGAAGATCGGGTGGTATACGGGACCGCTACGTCTGGCGACGCTCGCGACGATTTCCTGAACCACCGCCGCGGGGCGGGAATCCGCCTTGTCAGCGTGCTGCTCGCTTCCAACCACTTCGGGATCAAGAGGCGGCTCGCGGGACGGCGGTGTCCCGTTCAACGGATGTGCGCCTCGAATGCATCGACCGCCTTCCTCAGCCTGCCCATGAACTCCGGCACGGCCCCGCGGCGCCGGTCGAACAGACGTTCCTCCATCGCCCTGTGGATCAACGCGTACGCCACCGCCTCGACCACGGCGTCAGCCTGCCCGCCGCCCTGCTCGAGGAGGCGACGCAAGGCGTCCTGCCCTCCGGCGGCGCCGGAAAACGGGAGTTGCTCCCGGCGCCGGAGCGGCCGGCGGAGCGCATTGAACGAAATCGGCGTCATGCGCCGCTCACGCACATGGACTTGAGTCATCGTCTTCCTCGCGAATGCCTCGGCACCCGGAATTGTACTCCACGCACCCGCGCGATCGCGAGCGGCGCCGGGCCTGCGCCACGCATGCGCCGTCTCCCGCACCGGCCGGCGCCCGGGACGAACGGACCCGTCGGTCGGTCCGCGGCGGGGCCGCCGCCGGGCCGGGCCGTCCCCATCAATCCGCGGCCAGGCAGTAGAGGTGGCGCTGCCCGCGGAGGTAGATCTCGTCCCCCGCGACCGCCGGCGAGGCGTCGAACCCGTCGTCGAGGTGGTTCATCGACAGGATCTCGAACTCCGGGCCGGCCCTGGCGACCAGCGTCGCGCCGTCGCGGCTCGTGACGTAGAGCCGGCCGCCGGCGACCACCGGCGAGGCGTAGACGTCGCGGATGCCGGACAGCCGCACCGGTCCGTAGAGGTTGCGCCCGGTGGCCGCGTCGTAGGCCGAGAGCACGCCCGAATTGCTCTTCGTGAAGTACAGGATCCCGTCGTGCAGGACCGGCGACGGCACGTAGGGGGTGTCGCGGTCGAGCGACCAGACGACGGCCCCGCCGCGGGAGACGTCGCCGCGCGCCGACAGATCGACGGCGTAGAGCCGGTTCCCCCGGTACCCGCTCATCAGGTAGGCGACGCCCCCGCCGGCGACCGGCGACGGAATCGCGTTGGTCGTCACCCCCTCGCCCTCCCAGAGCAGCGCCCCGGTCTCGAAGTCGTAGCCGCGCACGCCGTCGGTCGCGCTGGTCACCACCTGGGTTCCGGCGGCGTCCTCCACCACCAGCGGCGTCGACCAGGAGGTGCCCTCGTCCCGGTCCGTGCGCCACCGCTCCGCCCCGGTCCGCTTGTCGAGCGCGGTGATGAACGACTGCCCCTCGTGGTCCCAGACGACGACGACGACATCGCCGTGCAGCGCCGGCGAGGCCCCCTCGCCGAAGCCCATGCGGATCCGCATGTCGCCGAAGTCGCGCTCCCACAGCAGGCCGCCGTCCAGGTCGTAGCAGTAGAGTCCGCGCGAGCCGAAGAAGGCGCAGACCACCTCGTCGTCGGCCACCGCCGACCCCGACGCCCAGCTCCCGGTGTTGTGCCGGCCCTCGTGCGGCTGCTCGGTCGCCGCGGTCCGCTCCCAGACGACCGATCCGTCGCGGCGGTCGAGCGCCAGGACCGCGAAGCGCAGCAGGTCGCCGGAACGGACCGTGCCCATGAAGCGGCGCCGGAGGCGCGAGAAGAACCCGCCGCCCGCATCGTCGCCGGGACCGGCCGGGACCGCCGTCAGGACGAACACGCGGTCCCCCGAAACGATGGGCGACGCATGCCCCTGCCCGGGGATCTCGATCTTCCAGCGCACGTTCTCGGTCTCGCTCCAGCTCGCCGGCGGATCGGCGGCCGGCGCGGCGCCGGTCGCGAGCGGGCCGCGCCACTGGGGCCAGCCGGGATCGGCGGCCGGCGCGGCGGCCCCCCGCCCGGTCCCCGGCGCGGGCGCGGCGGATTGGGCGGCGGCCGACGCGGCGAGCAGCGCCGCGCCGAGCGCCGGCACGAACGTACGGAACGCGAAACCCTTCTTCAGCATGGTCACCGCCTCGTGAAAAGAACGTGCGGAATCGGTCTCCCCATGATAGTGGGATAAGATCACGCCCACCATGCAGATCAACACTTCGTCGTCCTTCATCCCGATCCTGGCCGCCCTGCTCGTCTTCGGTCTGGCCGCCGCGGCCGGCGCGCAGCGCTCCATCCCCGCGCCGTCCGACGTCGCCGCGCCGCCCGCCGACGCGGAGCGGACGGCGTCCGGCCTCGCGTCGAAGGTCATCGAGCCGGGCTCCGGGTCGTCGCATCCCGGACCGGCGTCGACCGTCACCGTGCACTACACCGGCTGGCACACCGACGGCCGGATGTTCGACAGCTCGGTGGCGCGCGGCGCGCCCGCCTCGTTCCCGCTCGACCGCGTGATCCGCGGCTGGACCGAGGGCGTGCAGTTGATGGTGACCGGCGAGAAGCGGCGGTTCTGGATCCCGGAGGACCTGGCCTACGGCGGGCGCCCCGGCTTTCCGGCCGGCATGCTCGTCTTCGACGTCGAGCTCCTCTCGATCCGCTGACCCGCGGCGGCCCGCGCGCGGCGGAACCACGAGGCAGCAGATGAGCGTGCTCGTGCGGGACCCGCGGCGGCCCGCGCGCGACGGAAACTTGCAGTCCCCGGGCGGGGCCACCGGCCGATCGACCCGCGGCGGCCCGCGCGCGGCGGAAACCCGCGCGGGCCGCCCGTCCCCGACCCGGCGCGCCGCAAACCCGCGGCCCGCCCCGCCGGACCCGGCGCCGGCGCGACACCACGCGACAGGAGGATCACCGTGTCCCTGACGACGAAGAACGCCGCGGCCCGCCGTTCACACGGCTGGCGCGGTCGAGCTGGCGGGATCATCGTGTCCCTGACGACGAAGAACGCCGCGGCTCCCCGGACCGCGCCGCACACCGGCAACGCGACGAGAAGGATCACCATGTCCCTGACGACGAAGAACGCCGCGGCGCTCGGCGCCGCCCTGATCGCCGGCCTCGGCGCCGCGCTGATCGCCGGTCTCGGCGCCGCCCCGGCGGGCGCGCAGGAGGCGGTCACCGCGGACGACTACGAGGCCGCCATGCAGGAGCTGCGCTACCTCGCGACGGACACGTCGCTGCACATCGACGCGAGCTACTGGGGCGACGTCGGCGAAGACTCCGACAAGATCCGGGACGAGCTGGCGAAGGTGGAGGCCTTCTGGACGGCGCAGGAGCAGGCGCGGGCGGTCGAGTTCGCGGCGCAGGCGACCGAGGCGGCGCGGTCGATCGGCCGCGCGTCCGGCGCGCAGGACCGCAACGCCGCCACCGCCGCGCTGGCCGAGTTGCGGAACGTCTGCGAGGCGTGCCACGCGGAGTTCCGCGAAGAGACGGACGACGGCTTCCGCATCCGGCCGGACGCCCTGCGGTAGGCTCGCGCCGCGGGCCGCCCCATGAGGCGCAGACCGCCGACCGGCGCCCGGGTCTTCCGCGGGCTGCGCGAGCGGACCGCCCCATGAGGCGCAGACCGCCGACCGGCATCCAGACCTTCCGCGGGCTGCGCGAGCGGGCCGCCCCATGAGGCGCAGACCGCCGACCGGCGTCCGGGTCTTCCGCGGGCTGTGCGAGCGGGCCGCCCCATGAGGCGCAGACTGCCGATCGGCATCCAGACCTTCCGCAGGCTGCGCGAGGACGGCTGCTACTACGTCGACAAGACGGACCACATCCGGCGCCTGATCGCCGGCGGCTCGCGCTATTTCCTGTCGCGCCCCCGGCGGTTCGGCAAGAGCCTGCTGGTCGACACCCTGAAGGAGCTGTTCGAAGGCAGCCGGGAACTGTTCGAGGGGCTGCGCATCCACGCCCACTGGGACTGGTCGGCCCGGTTCCCCGTCGTGCGCCTGGACTTCAGCGGCGGCGGCTTCACAGAGCCCGGCGCCCTGCACGCGAACGTCATGGCGCAACTCGACGAGATCGAGCGGGGGGCGCCGGTGGAAACCCGCTACGACACCGCTCCGGAGCGCTTCCGGCACCTGATCCGAACGCTGCACCGCGGGACCGGGCGGCGCGTCGTGGTGCTGGTGGACGAATACGACAAGCCGATCCTGGACGCGCTGGGCGATCCGGCGCTCGCCCGGCGCAACCGCGACTACCTGCGCGGCCTGTACGGGGGCGTCAAGTTCTGCGACGCGCAAGTGAAGTTCTGCCTTCTCACCGGCGTCAGCAGGTTCTCGAAGGTCAGCCTGTTCTCCGAGCTCAACAACCTGACCGACCTCACCCTGGACCCGCGCTACTCCACCATCTGCGGCTACACGGAAGCCGACCTGGAGCGGGTGTTCGCGCCGGAGCTCGCCGGCCTGGACCGGGAGCGGATCCGCGAGTGGTACAACGGGTACGCCTGGCGGGGCGCCGACCGGGTCTACAACCCCTTCGACGTGCTGCTGCTGTTCGACAGCCAGGAGTTCGAGGCGCACTGGTTCGAGACCGCCACGCCCTCGTTCCTCGTCGAGACGCTGATGAAGCGCCGGGTCGGCTCCGTGGAGGTCGAATGCATGGCCGGCACGCGGGAGCTGCTGTCGACGTTCGACGTGGAGCGGATCGAGCCGGAGGCGCTGCTGTTCCAGACCGGCTATCTGACCATCCGCGGCGAGGAGGACCGGGGCGGGCGGCCGCTGTACCGGCTGGGCTACCCGAACCGCGAGGTGCGCGAGAGCCTGAACGAGCACCTCCTGCGCGCGATGACGCCGGCCGAATCGAGACGGCCGCTGTTCGGCGTCCGGTTGCGGGAGCTGTTCGCGGCCAACGACTTCGCCGGCATCGAGGCGCTGTTCCGGGCGTTCTTCGCCGGCATCCCCCACGACTGGCACAGGAAGAGCGGGATCGCCCGCTACGAGGGCTGGTACGCCAGCGTGTTCTACTCGCACTTCGCCGCGGCGGGCCTCGACGTCGCGGTGGAGGACGCCACCAGCCGGGGCCGGGTCGACATGGCGGTCCGCTTTGCGGGGCGCGTCTACCTGTTCGAGTTCAAAGTCGTGGAGCTCGCGCCGAGGGGCGCGGCGCTGGAGCAACTGAAGGCGAAGGGGTACGCGGACAAGTACCGCCGGCCGGGCCGGCCGGTATACCTGGTGGCGGTGGAGTGCAGCCGGAGGAAACGCAACCTGACCGCGTTCGACGTGGAGCCGGCCTGACGCGGGACCGGCAGGGAACCGCCGCGCCCTGGCCGCGTTCGACGTTGAGCCGGCCTGACGCGGGACCGGCAGGGAGACGGACCGCCGCGCCCGTCAGTCCTTTTTGCCGACCATGCCGATCAGAGTATTGATCTGACCGTAGATTCTGTCCACGTCGCTTTGGACGCTGGCGGTGACTCTTTTTTCGGATTCGTCGATGTGCGCATAGAGTCTGTTCACGTCGTCCTGGACGCTGGCGGTGACTCTTTTTTCGGATTCGTTGATGAGCGCATAGAGCCTGTTCACGTCGTTTTTGACCCTGTTCTCAGAGGCCACGATGTTCCCTTCGATCCTGCTGTGCGCCTTCTCGCTGTCCTGCTTGAGATCCGATCGGACTCCTTCGATCTTCCTGTCCAGTCTCCACAAGACCCCGCCCAGCGCCACCAGGATCGTAATTCCCGTTCCGATCACGTCCCAACTCACGCCCCCTTCCTGCGCCGACTGCGCCGAGACGGAAACCGAACCGAACAGCACGACCACCAGCACCGGAACGACGTTGATCAGAGTCCGCATTGTTCCGCTCCCTTCCCGTGCGGTCCTCCTTGACGGCTGCGACGGAAACTGACCGCAGCCAGGCGCATCGTATCATGCCTGCCCGCATCCCCGCGCCGTCCGACGTCGCCGCGTGTCAGGCGACAGTGAAAACTGCCCCCCTGGCGACATCGAAAACTGACCCCCCTTGTCCAGGGAGGAGTCAGCAGATGAAGGGATGCGAGGATGTCGGCTCGTGGGCGGGGAGGCCACGGGCACAGACGATGATGAAATCAGATGAGGTGGAGGCGATGCTGCGTCTGCACGCGCTCGGTTGGGGACTCAGGCGCATAGCGCGGGAGTTCGGGTGCAGCCGGAACACGGTGAGACGCTACGTGGCGGCCGACGGCTGGACGGCGTACCGCCGCCGGGCCGGTGGCGGCCGGCTCGAGACGCAGGAGGCGTGGCTGAAGGAGCGCTTCTTCCGGCACCGCGGCAACGCCGAGGTGGTACGCCAGGACCTGCTGCGGGAGCAGTCGGTGGAGGTGAGCCTGCGCACGGTGGAGCGCGCGGTGGCGCCGTTGCGTCGGCTGCTGACGGCGGAGGCGAAGGCGACGGTGCGGTTCGAGACGCCGCCGGGCCGTCAACTGCAGATCGACTTCGGGCAGCTCCGGGTGCCGGTCGCCGCCGAGCGGGAGCGGGTGTATCTGTTCGTGGCGACGTTGGGGTATTCGCGGCGCTGCCACGTGGCGGCGTTCCGGCACGAGCGGCAGTCGTCGTGGTTCCGGGGTCTGGAAGGGGCGTTCGGTCACTTCGGCGGCGTGCCCCGGGAGGTGCTGATTGACAACCCGCGTCCGCTGGTGGTCAGCCACGACGCGGCGACGCGCGCGGTCGAGTTCAACGACCGGTTCCTGGCGTTCGCGGCCTGCTGGGGGTTCCGTCCGCGCGCCTGTGCTCCGTATCGGGCGCGGACCAAGGGGAAGGACGAGCGGGGTGTCGGCTACGTCAAGGGGAACGCGATCGCGGGCCATCGCTTCGAGAGTTGGGCGGCGCTGGAGGCGCATCTGGGATGGTGGCAGCGGGAGATTGCGGACCGGCGGCGCCACGGCACGACGGGGGAGGTCCCTCTCGACCGCTTCGTCCGGGAAGCGGAGAGCCTGCGCCCCTGTGCGGGGCGGCCGCCGTTCGGCCAGTTGCGGGATCTGGTTCGGACGGTCCATGCCGACTGCGCGGTGGTGGTCGACACCAACGCCTACTCGGTGCCGTGGCGGCTGATCGGCGAGCGCGTGCGGGTGGTGGTCAGCGGCGGGCGGGTGCGTGTGCACCACGGGCCGGACGTCGTCGCCGAGCACGTCGAGCATCCGGGCCGGCACGCGCGGGTCCTCGACCGCGCGCACCTGGTCGGCGTCAACGGAGGCCCCCGCCCGTCTGAGACCGCGGCGGTCCGGCCGCGGCCGGCGTTGCTGCGTCCGCTCGACGAGTATGCGGCGGTCGCCGGGGGGAGTTTCTGAGATGGCCGGTGTGGACCAGGACACGCTGGCCGGCTGGCTGACCCGGCTGCGGCTGACGGCGATCCGCGACCAGCTCGACAACCTGCTCGACGAGGCGGCGGAGCGGAAGCTGACGCTGCGCGAGGCGCTGGCCCTGTTCGTCGAACGGGAGGTCGCCCGCAAGGACGAACGGCGCATCGGGATGGCGTTCCAGATCGCGCACTTCCCGGCCGTGCGCGAACTCGCGGACTTCGACTTCCCGGCGCAGCGGAGCGTCGACGAGCGCCAGATCCGGGAGTTGGCGGCGTCGCGGTGGGTGGCGCACGGCGACGCGCTGCTGCTGCTCGGTCCGCCCGGGGTCGGCAAGACGCATCTGGCGATTGCGCTCGGGCGCGAGGCGATCCGGCAGCGCTACTCGGTGCTGTTCACGACGGCCCAGGCGCTGATGGCGGCGCTGGTCAAGGCGCACAGCGCGGGCCGGCTGGAAGACCGCCTGGTCTTCTACGCCAAGCCGAAGCTGCTCATCGTCGACGAACTCGGCTACCTGCCGTTCGAGGCGCACGCCGCGCACCTGTTCTTCCAGCTCGTGGCGAGGCGCTACGAGCGCGGAAGCCTCCTGATCACGTCGAACCGGCCGGTGAGCGAATGGGGCGAGGTGTTCGGCGACGCGGTGGTCGCCACCGCGATCCTCGACCGGCTGCTGCACCACAGCCACGTCCTGACGATCACCGGTGAGAGCTACCGGCTGCGGGAGAAGCGTCGAGCGGGCGCCCTGAAGATCCCGGTATCGGAGCCTGCCGCGTCGGGGGACCCGCTCGCGGGCATCGACAGGACCACGCGGCCGACACCGCGGCGGGCACGGGCGCGGACCCTGTGACCACACGGCCGACACCGCGGCGGGCACGGACGCGGACCCTCGCGCCAGGCGACTCGTGCGAGGGTCGCGTCCACTCCGGGAGTCGTGTGGATCCTGCCACCGGCGTGGAAAACGCGCGCGGGCGCTTCGAGAGGAGTGCCGCATCGAGAAGCGCGTTTCCCACCCCGGTTTGGACGGCGCAAGCGCCGCCCACAGGCTCCACACGAATTCATCGTTGTCGATCTGTATACATACGCCGTTTCTTCGGGGGGTCAGTTTTCGATGTCGCCAGGGGGTCAGTTTTGGATGTCGCTTGACACCGCGCCGCCCGCCGACGCGGAGCGGACGGCGGCCGGCCTCGCGTCGAAGGTCATCCGGCGGGCTCGCGCCCCGTACGAAGAACGGGCCGGACCGGGCGGTCGCGCCCGGGCCGGCCCCGCGGTTCGCGCCGGAAGGGTCCGCTCAGTTCGCGGGCCAGAGCACGCCCTGGCTCTTCTCGCCCTCGGCGCCGGCCGGCACCGGGCCCATCCCCTTGTAGACGAACTTCTGCACGCGCGACCCCTCGTAGGTCTCGGTCGTGTAGATGTTGCCCGCCGAGTCGACCGCGATGCTGTGCACCGCGAAGAACATGCCGGGCTGGCGTCCGCCGTCGCCGAACGCGGTCAGCACCTTCAGCGACTTTGCGCTCGATGATGTAGACCTTCATGTTTCGGCGAAGTACGCCTCGTTCGCCTCCGGGTCGATCCCGATCTTGGCGACGCGGCCGTAGCTCTTCGCCGCCGCGGGCCTCGACGTCGCGGTGGAGGACGCCACCAGCCGGGACCGGGTCGACATGGCGGTCCGCTTTGCGGGGCGCGTCTACCTGTTCGAGTTCAAAGTCGTGGAGCTCGCGCCGAGGGGCGCGGCGCTGGAGCAACTGAAGGCGAAGGGGTACGCGGACAAGTACCGCCGGCCGGGCCGGCCGGTATACCTGGTGGCGGTGGAGTGCAGCCGGAGGAAACGCAACCTGACCGCGTTCGACGTGGAGCCGGCCTGACGCGGGACCGGCAGGGAGACGAGCTACGGTTCTCGTCCGCGTTCTTTCCGTTTCGTCATGACGCCCTCAACCGATTCAGAAACGCTTTGGCGTGCGGGCAGGCATCCTCCACGTGAGCCGGGTCGATCCGCGCCAGCAGTTCGAACGACACTCTGCCCTTGGCGTAACGCCTGCCGCAGGGAGGAGCGGTTGCGCGGTCGAGCGCCTCGAAGACCGTCTCCTTCGGCACCTTCTCCAGAGCCGGCCAGTCCCGGATGGCGTTCTTCCGGAACCCGGCGCCGAAGTACTTCTGCAAAGCGTGACGGTCGGCGAGAAACCACGTCTCCATGACCTGCACCATCAGGAACGCCTGATCGTCGCCCGCACCGTCGGGACGTGGCCAACGGTCACGGGCGCCGAGGTGCTCCCAGACCGTACGTCCCTCCGCCACCGGCCCCTCGCTGTCCACCAGCAGAAGTACGGCCGCGCGAGGACCGGCAGCCGTCACGGCGTCGGCGAAGCGCTGGAAGGTCTGTTCGCGCCCGCCGCCCGGAACGATTTTCACCCTGCCCACGCCCGGCGCCCGCTCAAGGAATTTCCTCCAGCCCTTGCGGAAACGGGCGCGGGACCGACCGTCGCCCCCGCCTTCGACGTACACCGTCATCGTCACCACCGGTTGCCGCCCAGCTCGCCGGACGTCCAGAGGTCGCCGAGTCGGTACTTCTTCAACCACTTGGCCAGATCCGCCTTGTCGAGACGCCGCATCTGCGTCTGCCCGTCGTGCTTCTCGCAGACCACGACGCTCTCCGGCTGCTCCGTCAGCGCGTCCACCAGCACGTCCGAATGCGTCGTCACGATCAACTGGGTGCGCTCGGACGCCTCGACCAGCAGGTCGGCCAACGTCGGCAGCAGGTCCGGGTGCAGTCCCAGTTCCGGCTCCTCGATGCCGATCAGGGAGGGCGGCTCCGGATGCAGCAGGACGGCCAGCAGGCAGAGGTAGCGCAACGTCCCGTCCGACAGGCGGGTGGCCGGGATCGAACGGTTGCCCGACTCTTCCAGGAACAACGACACCGTGCCGCCGGTCACCGGGCACTGGAAGTCGACGATGCCGTCGAACAGCTCGCGCAGGGCTTCCAGAAGCCTCTGCTTGTGCGCGCCGTGCAGATGCGAGAGCACGAGCGGCAGGTTCTCTCCGCCCTCGTCGAGAAAATCGCTCCGCGCGTGCGCGCTGCACGGCTGGCGCAGCTTCGCGTCCGGCCCGAACGACCAGTTGCGGTAGAGACGGATGCGGCCGTACTGCTCCTTCAGATGCCACAGCGCGGGGAATCCGGGGTTGGCGTAGAACGAAAGCAGCGACTCGTCCGGTCTGTACGAACTGGCGAACTCCAGGACGCCTTCACGACTGCGCATCAACTGCGGAAAAATGGGGTCACGTATATCCTTGGATTCCAAAATCTGCAGGGCGTCACGGTTCAATGCCGCTGCCACCTTTTCATCCCTGGGGGGGCGATAGTAAGCCGTCTCGTCGTGCGTGTGGGGATCTGTGTTCAGAGGCTCGACGCGCTCGTCGGTCACGATGGCGCGTCCATCCCGGTCGTCCAGCGTCAGGCGGTGCCGCAGCATTCCATCCGGCAGGCAGTCGCCCCCGGACTGCCTGTTCCGTTCGAAAGAAGCCACGCCAAGCGCACGGCTCATCATCGGTCCCGCCAAAAAACTGACCGTGACGTCCATGACGATGGAAGTCGACGCTTCCGCACCCTTCCAGGTCCATTCCCGAACGCCGCCCCGGCGCGAGATCGGCTCCGAGATGCCGCGCGGCGCCGCCTGCAGCAACGAGACCGCCTCCAGCAGGTTCGATTTTCCCGAACCGTTCGGACCGATCAGCACGTTCAGCCGCTCCATCGGCAGATCGATCCCGTCCGGCCCGAAGGACAGGAGCCCGGAGAGCTTCAGCCCGTGGAACAGCGTCTTCATCGGCCGGTCCCCGTGCCGATGCCCATCTCGGCGAGAAACTGCGACGGCGCCTTCGGGTAGTCGTGGTACTGCTCGGCTCGGGTCAGCGTCAGCGTCCGCTCGGCGCGCGTGATGGCGACGAAGCAGTTCCGCCGCTCTTCCTCCAGCTCGCGGCTGTGCGCACCCTTGCGGAGCGCCTGGAACGACGGAAAAACCTCCTGCGCCATGCCGATCAGGTAGACGTGCCGGAACTCCAGCCCCTTCGCCCCGTGCACGGTCATGCAGCGCACGGCGCCCGGTTTCGGAACGGGCGCCTTCGACGCCAGATCCATCTGCTGGAGGTAGACGTTCAGGGTCACGTTCCCGCCGTACTCGTGAACAACGCCGTGGTGCAGGTTGCGCCAGACGTCCAGTTCGCCGGCGAGTTCCCGATCCCCGTTTCCGTCGGGAGCGCTCCACGCTTCCCAGCCGCATTCCAGAAACCAGTTCACGATGGACGGAAAGGCCAGCGCGTCCACCAGATCCGTCCGCAGCCGCTCCAGCGCACCCGCGGACCCGCCGGACGGACGCGCCGCCGCGGCGTCCGCCCAGGCCCGCAGGAAGTCGCCGCCCGACAAGGCCGCTGCCGCCTCGACGGCCGCCGGCTCCAGCGCCGCGCCGGACAGACCTTCCCACGCCAGGCAGAGCCTGCGCAGGACCTCCCGGTCGTGCCTCGCGTTCGCCAGCCGCAGCGCTTCCACGAGCACGCGAACCGCCGGCGACTCGAAGTCGGTCTTCCGCCGCATCAGGCACGCGGGAACGCCCGCGCCGGTCAGGGCCTCGGCCGCGCGCGCCAGCAGTTTCGACGTGCGTCCGAGCACCACGCAGTCCGCCGCGGCGAATCGCCGATCCCGGATGTCGCGCGGAAGGAACGCCGCCTCGTCTTCCGGCGACGCGAAGGCGCCGTATCGAACCCCGCCATCGCCATCGTGCGCCGTCCCCGCGGCGGAAGTCAGAACGCTCTTGTCCGGCGTGCGGCGCTCGTTGTGAACGATCAGACGGTTGGCGATCGCGATGATGGACGCCGGACAACGGTAGCACTCCGGAAGCTGCACCACTGCCACGTCGTAGTCCCGCCGCAAGGCCGCGAGCCGTTCCGGGCTGGCGCCGTTCCACTGGCAGATGATCTGGTCGTCGTCTCCGACCACGAACAGGGCGTGCCGCCTTTCGGGCGCGATCAGTCGGAGCAGATCGTACTGCGCCCTGTTGGTGTCCTGAAATTCGTCCACGCAGACGTGGGTCCAACCGAGACGCACGACGCGCGCGACGCCCGGCTTCTCCTGCAGAAGCCGGCGCGCGAAATGCAGCAGGCTCCCGAAGTCCAGGCGGTTGCCGGCGACGAGCGCCCGGCAGTACCGCTCGTGCAACCGCGGCAGCCACGCCGGCGTGCGAACCGGCACCGGCGCCTCCGTTCCGCCGTCCCAGGATTCTGCGAACAGGCGGTCCACGAGACGAAGCAGATTCCAGCGATCCGTCGGCAATGGCGCGTCGTCGTCGGACAATCCGGCCGCGGCTTCGTCAAGAATGGCAAGCCGATCTTCGTCCTGCGTGAGGAGCGTGAAGTCCGGTCGCAGCCCCACGTGACTCCCGTGCTGACGGAGCACGTCGGCGGCGAACGCGTGGAACGTGCGCAGGCGGGCGCGGTCCGCCCGGTGGCCGAGAAGCTGCTCCACCCGCTCGCGCATCTCGGCGGCGGCCTTGTTCGTGAAGGTCAGCCCCAGAACCGACGCTTCGTCGCTCTCTTCGAGAATCCGCGCGACTCGCACGGCGAGCACGCACGTCTTGCCGGAACCCGGCCCGGCCAGCACCAGCAGCGGTCCGCCGCTCCACGACGCAGCCCGGCGCTGGTTCTCGTTCAGGGAATCGAGAGAGACTTCCATCATGCATCCATGCGCTGCTCGATGCGCCGGTCGTCGAGCAGGTTGCGGCTGGAACGCGCCTGCTACCACTGTGACGCCTGCCGCACGGGCATCTGTCCGCGCGGCCCCCCGCGGCGGGGCGACGCAGAACGCAGGGAGGTACGAAGAACGGGCCGGACCGGGCGGTCGCGCCCGGGCCGGCCCCGCGGGTTGCGCCGGAAAGGTCCGCTCAGTTCGCGGGCCAGAGCACGCCCTGGCTCTTCTCGCCCTCGGCGCCGGCCGGCACCGGGCCCATCCCCTTGTAGACGAACTTCTGCACGCGCGACCCCTCGTAGGTCTCGGTCGTGTAGATGTTGCCGGCCGAGTCGACCGCGATGCTGTGCACCGCGAAGAACATGCCGGGCTGGCGTCCGCCGTCGCCGAACGCGGTCAGCACCTTCAGCGACTTGCGCTCGATGATGTAGACCTTCATGTTCTGGCCGTCCGCCAGGTACATGTACTTCTGCTCGTCGTCCGGCGAGAAGTCGATGTCCCAGGTCGAGCCCTGCGCGCGGGTGTGGGTGGCGACCAGCAGCTCGTCGACGAACGTCCCGTCCGTCCGGAACACCTGGACGCGGTCCTCGGCGCGGTCGCAGACGTAGACGAGGCCGTCGTTCGAGATCTCGCCGCAGTGGACCGGCCCGCGGAACTGCTGCGCCGGCGCCTTGCCCGGTTCGTAGGGGCCGCCGAAGTCGTAGCCGTCGTCCGGCACGTTGCCGTAGGCGCCCCAGCCCCGCTTGAACGCGCCGGTCTCCACGTCGACCACCGCGATCCGCTTGTTGTAGTAGCCGTCGGCGAAGTACGCCTCGTTCGCCTCCGGGTCGATCCCGATCTTGGCGACGCGGCCGTAGCTCTCCTCCGACAGGCTGTCGCGCGCGAAGATCCGCCGGCCGTCCTCCTCGCGCACCAGGCGGGCGTTGTGTCGGCCGACCTGCATCAGGAACTCGCCGCCGCGCGTGAACTTGAGCACGTGCGCGTCGCCCTGCCCGTTGCCGCCGATCCAGACGTTGTCCATGTGGTCGACGGTGATGCCGTGGTTCGACTCCGGCCAGACGTAGTCGCCGGTCTCCGTCCCCGGCCCGCCCCAGGCGTCGAGCAGGTTGCCCTCGGGGTCGAAGACGAGGACCGGGGGCCCGGGCTGGCAGCACTCGCTGACCGGCGGGTCGGTCACCATGCCGATCTCGGTGGCGCCCTGGAAGTTGTCGGGCGTGTTGCGGTGCACCACCCAGACGTTGTCCCGGGAGTCGACGTCGACGCCGATGGTCGGCCCCATCAGCCAGTGGTCGGGCAGGTTCTTCGGCCACAGCGGGTCGACCTCGAACATCGGCGCCTGCGCGGCGCCGCCGTCCCCGCTCTGCCCGGCGGCGACGACGGCGCCGGCGGCGACGACGGCGCCCAGCGGCAGCAGAAACGCGTACTTCCTCATGTGTGCTCCTCCTTTACCGGAACCGCGCGCGGCGGCCCGCCGGGGCGGGCGCGCCGGCGCGCGCAGGCCGCATGCGGCGGCCGGTCAGTATACCCCGGCGGCGGCGCATCCCCGCGGCCCGCGTCAGGCGCAGAACACGGAGCCGGTCGCCGAACAGGTCGCCATCTCGACCAGGCAGTAGGTGCCGTCGGTCGGCAGCGTGAACCCGGGAGTAGTAGCATCGATCGTCAGCGTGAGGTCGACCGAGTCGGTCACGTAATACGTCTGGCCGGACGCGCCCGGCGCGTACGGCGGAACCGCCTCCCTGGTCTTCGTCGGCGGCGCCAGACCCTGCGGATCCTTGACCGGGCTGATGAGATCGAACGCCATCGACGGGAAGACCTCGGAGGCGATCCGGGCGGGACCCCCACGGAACCGGTACACGCTCAGGTCGGCCCCCGGCCCGTCGGGGTTGGTGATCCGGGCGTAACTGGACCCTCGCACCCACGGGGCGGGGCCGATGTTGTTCCATCGAAACTCCAGGACCGTCGTTCCGCTGCCGCGGAGGCGGCCCACTCCGCCGTACCGCACGTTGGTCCCGGTCGTGGGACACACGGCGCGGTCGAGCATCAGGAAGGCGATGTGGATCCGGTCGACCGTGGTGCCGCTGACCCGCAGGAACGTGTACGGACCGTTGGCGTCGTAGAGGAACCTGGTGTGGTACATCACCATGATCGTGAACGTCTCGGTCACGGCGTCGTTCACGCCGTCGTCCGCCGTCACCGTCACCGGGTAGGCCTGCACCTCCGCCCCCAACGACACCGTCCCCGACACCATCCCCGTCTCCGGCGACCACGTCAGGCCGGGGGGCAGCCCCGACACCGTCACGTCGCCGCTGGTCACCGCGATGGGGAGCGTGACCGCGTCCCCCTGCATGGTGCTCTGGTCTCCCGGATTCGTGATCGCCGGCGGCGCCGGCGGCCCTCCCCGCACCGGCGGGTCGAACCGGCTGTCTTCCCAGCCGGCGCCGCCGCCGCCGGTGTCGACGTCCGCGACGGTGCGCCCCTCTTCGTCCGTCCGGCACGACAGCGGCGCGTTGCGCCAGCCGCCGTAGCGATCGGCGGACAGCTCGGCCGCCTCGACGACGAGCCAGCCGGCGCAGTCCGCGAGCGCGAACGTCCGCGACGGCGACCCCGAGAACGCGAAGCTGTCCCAGAAGACCGGCTCGCCGCACGTCTGGCTGACGTGGTGCGGCTCCACCGGACACTGCCAGACGGTGACGGCGCGGTTCCGGTACTCGCGGGCCGCGTCCGGCATCTTGGGCATGTCGACCGGGTCGAACGTGATCGTGACCTCGCCGTCCCGGTACGCGATCCGCGCGTCGTACGCGTTGAAGCCGGCGGGTGACGGCGCGACCCGCGAGAGCCCCGGGACGTCGCCGGCGTCCGCCGTCAGGCTGACCGGCGAGGCCGACGGGCCGCCCGGGCCGATCCCGGCCGGCGCGGGCGCCAGCGGCGACGGCTGAAGCGGCGAGGAGGAGGAGGATTCGTCGTCGGAGCAGGCGACCAGGCTCGCGCCGGCGACCAGCATGACCGCGACCAGGAAGTGGCAACAGTTCCGCATCGTCGTAGACTCTCGGCTTCCGAAGACTCGCTCCGCCGGCTGCGATGGAAGCTGACCGCAACCGGGCGCATTGTATCGCACCTGCCCGCCGCCGCGGTCAGTCAGGCGTTCGGATCCATCCCCGCGGCCGGCCGATCCGGTCGCCGGCGGCGTCCCGGACGCGCGCGCGGATTCCGGCCGCCAGGCGGCGCGGCGCGCCGACGCCCCGGCGCGTCCCGGACGCGCGCGCGGATTCCGGCCCCGGGGGGCACGATCGCCGACCCTGTTTTCGGCCGTTCGCCCCCGGATCTCGAGGCGGCGCGCGCGGGGGTTCCGGCCGCGGGCGTCCGGGGGGGGGGGGGGGGGGGTACCGGGCGCGGACCGGGCTGTCGGGACCCGGTCGACACCGCGGGCGTCCGGGGGGCACGGGCTGTATTCTAACCAAACCCGACCAAACCCTGAATCGGCGGGCAGTCGGTATACTCTGCAAGCGGCCGGGGCGCCGGCGGCGCCGGAGGCGGAACAGCCGGGGCGCCGGAGGCGCCGGAGGCGGAACAGCCGGGGCGCCGGAGGCGCCGGAGGCGGAACAGCCGGGGCGCCGGCGGCGCCGGAGGCGGAACAGCCGGGGCGCCGGCGGCGCCGGAGGCGGAACAGCCGGGGCAAGCGCGGCATCGACGCGCGCCGGCGCGCGTCGGCGCGAGGAACACGGGAGGCGGAGCGAGTGCGGCATCGACTCGAGAGGCGGCCGGCGCCGCGGCGGACGGACGCCGCGCGGGCGAAGCGGCGGCCCGGGGGCCGCGGAGCCGCTTCCGCGGCCCGGGCGCTGCCGCGGGCGGACGCCGCGCCGGCGGCGCCCTGTACAGGCTGGAAGGAACTGCTTCGGAATCTCCTGGCGCCGCGGCGGGCCGCCGCCGCGCCGGCGAAGCCGTTGCGGGCCGCCGCGCCGGCGAAGCCGTTGCGGGCCGCCGCGCCGGCGAAGCCGTTGCGGGCCGCCGCGCCGGCGAAGCCGTTGCGGGCCGCCGCGCCGGCGAAGCCGTTGCGGGCCGCCGCGCCGGCGAAGCCGTTGCGGGCCGCCGCGCCGGCGAAGCCGTTGCGGGCCGCCGCGCCGGCGAAGCCGTTGCGGGCCGCCGCGCCGGCGAAGCCGTTGCGGGCCGCCGCGCCGGCGAAGCCGTTGCGGGCCGCCGTCGCGCTGGCGGCGCTGCTGGCCGCGGCGGGCGCCGCGTTGCAGGCGCACGACATCCCGAGCGACGTCACCGTGCGCGCCTTCGTCAAGCCGGAAGGGGACCGGCTGCGCATGCTCGTGCGGGTCCCGCTCGAGGCGCTGCTCGACGTCAACTTCCCGCTCCGGGGGCCGGGCTACCTGGACGTCGAGGGCGCCGAACGGCTCCTGCCCGACGCCGCGATGCTCTGGCTGGGCCAGGAGATCGAGCTGTACGAGGACGGCGTCCGGCTGCCGGAGCCGACGCTCGCCGCGGTGCGGCTGTCGCTGCCGTCGAACCGGGCGTTCGACTCGTACGAGGAAGCGCTGGCGCACGTCACCGCCGGCGAGCGGCTGCCGCCGGACACGCAGATCATCTGGCGGCAGGCGCTGCTGGACGTCCTGCTCGACTACGACACGGCGGCGGCCGAATCGGCGTTCTCCATCCGGCCGGGCGTCGAGCGCCTGGGGCTGCGGGTGGTCTCGGTGATCCGGTTCCTCACGCCGGCCGGCGCCGAGCGGGCGTTCGAACTGCGCGGCGACCCGGGCGTCGTCACCCTCGACCCGCGCTGGCACCAGGCGGCCTGGAACTTCGTCGTCTCCGGTTTCGATCACATCCTGGACGGCATCGACCACCTGCTCTTCCTGCTCTGCCTGGTGGTGCCGTTCCGCCGCTTCCGCGCGCTGGTGCCGATCGTCACCGGGTTCACGGTGGCGCACTCGGTGACGCTCATCGCCGCGGCGTACGACCTCGCGCCGGACACGCTCTGGTTCCCGCCGCTGGTCGAGACGCTCATCGCGGTCTCCATCGTCTACATGGCGCTGGAGAACGTCGTGGCGGCCGGCGCGGCCGGCGCGGCCGGCGCCGTCCGCATCCGCCGCCGCTGGGTGGTCGCCTTCGGCTTCGGCCTCGTGCACGGCTTCGGCTTCTCGTTCGCGCTGCGCGAGACGCTGCAGTTCGCCGGATCGCACCTGCTGACGTCGCTGCTGGCGTTCAACGTCGGCGTCGAACTGGGCCAGTTGCTCGTCATCGCGCTCTGCGTGCCCGCCCTGGAGCTGCTCTTCCGCTTCGGCGTCAGCGAGCGCATCGGCACGATCCTGATCTCGGCCCTCGTCGCGCACACGAGCCTGCACTGGATGGCCGAGCGCTACGAGACGTTCAGCCAGTATCCGGTCACGTGGGCCGCGCTGGCCGGCGCGCTGCTGGCGGGCATCATCCCCTGGCTGATCCTGGCGCTGGCGGCCGCCGCCTGCGCGTGGTACGGACTGCGGCGCCGGCTGCGGCCGGCGGCGGAGGCGCCGGCCGAGTGAGGCATCCCCATGACCGACATTCTCCGCCGCACGGTCGTTCCGCTCGCCGGCCTGCTGCTGGCGGCGGCGCCGCCGGCCGGCGCCCAGTCCGCGTCCGGCGGCGCGGCCGGCGCCCAGTCCGCGGCCGGCGCACGCGCCCAGGCGGTGGAGCCGCCCCTCGTCCTTGCCGGCGGACGCGGCGGACTCTCCGTCCTCCCGCCGGCCGAGCGGTACCGGGTGGCGCCGGTGCGCGTGGAGGCCGGCCCGCGGATCGACGGCCGCCTCGACGAGGAGGTCTGGCTGCAGGCCGCGGTCGTCGACGAGTTCGTGCAGCAGGAGCCGGCCGAGGGGGAACCGGCGACCGAGCGGACGGTGGTGCGGCTGCTCTACGACGCCCGGGCCCTGTACGTCGGCGTCGAAGCCTACGACACCGAGCCGGACGGCGTCATCGCCACCGAGATGCGGCGCGACTCGCCGCGGCTGCTCGACGAGGACAACTTCCAGATCATCCTCGACACGTTCCACGACCGCCGCTCCGGCTACATGTTCGTGACCAGCCCGCTCGGCGCGAAGCTCGAGCAGCAGGTGGCCGAGGAGGGCGAAGGGGGCTGGCGGGGGCGCAACAGCAGCAACGTCAACGTCAACTGGGACGGCGTGTGGGACGTGGCGTCGCACCGCACGCGCGACGGCTGGGTCGCCGAGATCGCCATCCCGATGGTGACCCTCCGCTTCCCCAGGACCGAGCGGCAGGTCTGGGGCGTCAACTTCATGCGGAACATCCGCCGCAAGAACGAACAGGTGTTCTGGGCGCCGATCTCGAAGGAGTACACCCTCACCCGCGTCAGCCTCGCCGGCGTCATGACCGGCGTCACCGGGGTCAACCGCGGCCTCGACCTGCGGCTGACCCCCTACGCGCTGGCCGGCGGGCGGCAGGACCGGGCCGCGCGCCGGCTCGACGGCTCGGGCTTCGGCGACTACGGCCTCGACGTCAAGTACGGCGTCGCGTCCGGCCTCAACCTGGACCTGACCCTGAACACCGACTTCGCCCAGGTGGAGGTGGACGAGCAGCAGGTCAACCTCACCCGCTTCCCCCTCTTCTTCCCGGAGAAGCGCGACTTCTTCCTGGAGAACGCGGGGATGTTCAACGTCGGGGCGCGCGGCACCGGCTTCGGGCGGCTCGCCGACCTGTTCTTCACGCGGCGCATCGGCCTGTCGGCCGGCGGGCGGCCGATCCCGATCACCGGCGGGGCGCGGCTCACCGGGAAGGTCGGCCGCCACAACGTCGCCGCGATGAACATCACCACGCAGTCGGCGTTCGACGCCCCGGGCGACAACTTCTTCGTCGGCCGCTACAGCCGCGACGTGCTGGCGCGCTCGAAGGTGGGCGGGATCGTGATCAACAAGGAGGCGGTGGGGGCGGCCGACTTCAACCGGACGTTCGCCGTCGACACGACGCTGGCGCTGCACCGCAACCTGACGATGACCGGGTTCCTGGCGCGGACCGAGACGCCGCGCGGCTCGTATCCGGCCCGCTACGCGCCGCCGGCGCCGGACGCCGGGGCGCGGGACCGGGCGGGCTACGCGCGCGCCACCTGGCTGAGCCCGGCGTGGCACGTCTACGGCGAGTTCATCGACCTGCAGGAACACTTCAACCCGGAGGTCGGCTTCGTCCCGCGCATCGGCATCCGCACGTCGAAGTTCCACGGCGAGTGGAACCCGCGCCCGGACCGCTGGAACATCCGCATGTTCGATCCGATGTGGAACGTCACCTACACCACCGACCAGCGCAACCGGCTGCTGACCCGGCGCATCCACAACATGGTCGGCACCTACTTCGAGGACGGCTCGTCGGTCACCGTGTTCTACAACGACCACTTCGAGCAGCTCGACGTCCCCTTCCCCATCCGCAACACCGGCGTCACCGTCCCGGCCGGCACCTACCGCTTCGGCGAATGGGTCTTCTCGTACCAGTCCGACCCGTCGCGGCGGCTGTACGCCCGCGCGCGGTATTCGCCGCAGACCTTCTTCGACGGCACCCGCGCCGACCTCCAGGCGACGGTCGGGCTGCGGGCGACGAGCCGGATCGCGGCCGAGGGCGTCTTCAACCGCAGCGACGTCGACCTGCCGTGGGGCGAGTTCGTCGCCGATCTGGCGTCGCTGCGCCTGGACCTGACCCTTTCGCCGCGGGTGACGGTGCGGTCGCTGTCGCAGTACAGCTCACTGACCGGCGAGCTCAGCAACAGCATCCGCTTCAACTGGATCTACAGCCCCGGCAGCGACATCTACGTCGCCTACGACGAGCTGCGCCTCGACGACCTGTTCCTGCTCGACCCCCACGTCCGGCGCTCGCCGTGGGGCGACGTGCGCAACCGGCAGATCGCGGTCAAGATGACCTACCTGCTTTCGCGGTGAGGCGGCAGCCGGGCGGAGACGGAGGGGTTCGACGCCGATGCCGGCGTCAAGATGATCTGCCTGCTTTCGCGGTGAGGCGGCAGCCGGACGTCGATCGGGAAACGCGCCGGCACGACATGTCTGAACAGGAAGGGATGGGAAAGTGAAGACTCCGATCAACGTCGTGCTGTTCGTGCTGTTCGGTTCGTTCGTTCCTGTTCTTGCGGATGAAGGGAACGGTTCGATAGAGCGGCAGCCGGGCATCGAGGAACGAACGTGAGCGACATGGACTACGGCGCCGTTTTCGACGACGTGCTGCGCCACGAGGAAGAGAAGCGGCGGGCGCTGAGCGTGCTGCTCGCGGAGCTCCGCGCGAAGGCCGGGCACCACCTGGCCGTCCAGGCCCGGATGGGGGACGTCGCCTCCTACGTCACGTCCGTCCCGCTCCGATGGATTGCCGACAAGGTGGGCTTCGCCGCCGACCTTCCCGTCTTCAGGGAGATCAGCGAGGGATCGAAACGCCTGGCCGCCGACCCGAGCGCAGTCGAGATGCTCCGGCAGCGCCGGCCGGACTGGCGACGCCAGCAGGAAATGACCGCCTACCTCGCCGGCCGCCGCCACCACAAGTTCCCGCCGCTCCTGCTCGTCGCCTGGCAGCATTGGGCCTGCAAACCGGACAGCGACAAGTGGGCGTTCGATGGAACCGCCACGGACGACAGCCTGACCCTCGTGGGACTGGAGCCCACCGGGACCTGCTGGGATCTCCACGACGACACCCTTTTCTATGCTTTCGACGGGCAGCACCGGCTGCTGGCGATCCTGGGGCTTCAGGAGCTCGTCCGCACCGGAAGCCTGCACCCGCTCGACGAGAAACGGAGAAAAAAGAACCAGCCGCCCTTGTCGATCGACGATCTCGTCGAACGCCTCCAGGACAACGGCGGCGGGAACAGGGCCGCCATCCACGAACGGATGCAGCACCTGATGGACGAGCGCATCGGGATCGAGATCGTGCCCGCCGTCGTCAGAGGGGAGACCATCGTCCGCGCCTGCCGCCGCCTCCGCCAACTCTTCGTCGACGTCAACGAACACGCGAAGCCTCTCACCTCCGGCGGGCTCGCTCGACTCGACGAGCCCCACGGTTCCGGAGCGCAGCCCGCAGGCTGATGGCCAGGCTCCCCACGCCGTGGCGTTGACGCATCGGGAGCAGTTCGACTGCGAATTTCAGGCTCGGCACGCTGGACGACGTCATCGGCGTCCGCGTGATATGCCAAAGCGTCTCGGACGTCGTCGCCCTCGGCGCCCGGATCGAATCGTCGCCCCACCTCTACCGAGTCAAGAACTACATCAAGGATCCGGCCGCGACCGGCTACCGGGGCATCCACCACATCATGCGGTTCGACCAACCCTCCGCGGCGGACCGCGCCCTGGCCGTGCGCTACGAAGTCCAGGTCAGGACCTGCCTCCAGCACCGGTGGGCCGTCTGGTCCGAGGCGCACGGCGAGAAGGCCAAGATCGGCCAGGCCGACGCCGTCCACCACGAACGACTTCGAAGTATCGCGCTGGACGTCGCCCGCTGGGAACGAGACCACCCCGCACGCGCTCAAGAGGAACTCCTGCCTTACCTGGGCGTCCGCACCATCGCCGTCTGCTGGCGGCCCCCCAGCGGGCCCGTCACGCCGTCGCTGTTCCACGACGACGTCCGCGCGGCCGTGTCGTGGCTGAACCACCTCGAGGCGGCCTATCCCGCCCGAAGAGAAAACGCGCTCCTCCTCGTCGGGGTCGCCGGACATGAGGACATCGGGCGCGCCCTCCGGCTCACGCACCCGCTCTACGTCGGCGCTCGCGCCGTGCACCCGAGGTTCCACATCCCTTCCACATCCGGGTGACGCCGACGCGCTTCGCGCGCCGCCGGGCCGTAGCGCCGCTCTCCGCCCAGGCGACCGACGTGGGGGTGAACCGGGTGATGGCGAGGCTCTTCCCCGCCGCCCGCACGCCCGCCGCCATGCTGGCGCTGGGCCCGGACCGGCTCAAGGGCTTCATCCGGACCATCGGCCTGTTCAACACCAAGGCCGAGACCGTTCGGTGCCGGCCGTCCGGCGTCCGGGAGGCGGCCGCCGCGGCCTGACGTCGATCAGGCCCGCCTGCTCCTCGGCATGGCCGACGACCTCGATGCATTCCGCGCACGTCCGGCGCTCGCCGTGGGGCGACGTGCGCAACCGGCAGATCGCGGTCAAGATGACCTGCCTGCTTTTGCGGTGAGGCGTCCCGGGCATCGATCGGAAACGCGCCGGCACGACATGTCTGAACATTTGTCAACGTCGTCGTGCGCCCGCGGCCGATCAGGCTCACGATTGCGGCAGAACGTGATATCGTGGCGGACGTCGCGTCGGGCAGCATGACGATGAACGTGGGAACATGGCCGGGATCGGAGGCCAGGAGCAGACATGCGGACTGGAGATTGTAATTCTGATTCGGAACTACAATACTCGGAACAGGAAAGGGACAGGAAAGTGAAGACTCCGATCAACGTCGTGCTGTTCGTGCTGTTCGGTTCGTTCGTTCCCGTTCTTGCGGATGAAGGGAACGGTTCGATAGAGTTGAGTTGGCCCGTGGTTGGTGTGATCGTTGCCGCGGCTGGCTTGGTACTGACTGGAATTCTGTGGCCTGCCCTGTCGTTCCTGCGTTCAATCAAAAGGGACAACAAAGAAGCGCACGACGGCATCACGAAGAACGTTGAAAAGGTTGAGGCAAAGGTTGAAAAGGTTGAGGCAAAGGTTGAAAAGGTTGAGGCAAAGGTTGAAAAGGTTGAGGCAAAGGTTGAAAAGGTCAACGAAGCTCTTCAAGTTGTTCGTGAAGACATCGGAATGGTAAAAGGATGGATACAAGGTTGGAACGATGCCAACCGGAACAGAAATCGCTCCGATGATGCCTGAGAACGCCCGCGGTCGGCCCGTGCGGGGCGTCCCGTTCGCCAGCCACCGGACCCTCGTCTTCTCCACTGACGAGGCGGTCGTCGGCCGCTACCTGGAACGCCTCCGCCCGCGGATCGGGCGCACCGATGGCGATGCGTATCTCGCCCTTTTGCGGGAGCGGCAGCCCTGAGCCGCCCATGAACGACGACCAGCGCACCGCGATCTTCTCCCGCCTGCGGGCGGAGAATCCCGAGCCGACCACCGAGCTCGACTTCGGCACCCCTTTCGAGCTGCTGATCGCCGTGATGCTCTCCGCCCAGGCGACCGACGTGGGGGTGAACCGGGCGACGGCCAGGCTCTTCCCCGCCGCCCGCACGCCCGCCGCCATGCTGGCGCTGGGCCCGGACCGGCTCAGGGACTTCATCCGGACCATCGGCCTGTTCAACACCAAGGCCGAGACCGTTCGGTGCCGACCGTCCGGCGTCCGGGAGGCGGCCCGCCGCGGCCCGACGTCGATCAGGCCCGCCTGCTCCTCGGCATGGCCGACGACCTCGTGGCGGACGTCGCGTCGGGCAGCATGACGATGAACGTGGGAACATGGGCCGGGATCGGAGGCCGGGAGCAGACATGCGGACTGGAGATTGTAATTCTGATTCGGAACTACAATACTCGGAACAGGAAAGGGACAGGAAAGTGAAGACTCCGATCAGCGTCGTGCTGTTCGTGCTGTTCGGTTCGTTCGTTCCTGTTCTTGCGGATGAAGGGAACGGTTCGATAGAGTTGAGTTGGCCCGTGGTTGGTGTGATCGTTGCCGCGGCTGGCTTGGTACTGACTGGAATTCTGTGGCCTGCCCTGTCGTTCCTGCGTTCAATCAAAAGGGACAACAAAGAAGCGCACGATGGCATCACGAGAAATATTGAAAAGGTTGATGCAAAGGTTGATGCAAAGTTTGAAAAGGTCAACGAAACTCTTCAAGTTATTCGTGAAGATATCGGAATGATAAAAGGATGGATACAAGGTTGGAACGATGCCAACCGGAACAGGAATCGATCCGATGATGCCTGAGAACGCCCGCGGTCGGCCCGTGCGGGGCGTCCCGTTCGCCAGCCACCAGACCCTCGTCTTCTCCACTGACGAGGAGGTCGTCGGCGGCTACCTGGAACGCCTCCGCCCGCGGATCGGGCGCACCGATGGCGACGCGTATCTCGCCCTTTTGCGGGAGCGGCAGCCCTGAGCCGCCCATGAACGACGACCAGCGCACCGCGATCTTCTCCCGCCTGCGGGCGGAGAATCCCGAGCCGACCACCGAGCTCGACTTCGGCACCCCTTTCGAGCTGCTGATCGCCGTGATGCTCTCCGCCCAGGCGACCGACGTGGGGGTGAACCGGGCGACGGCGAGGCTCTTCCCCGCCGCCCGCACGCCCGCCGACATGCTGGCGCTGGGCCCGGACCGGCTCAAGGGCTTCATCAAGACCATCGGCCTGTTCAACACCAAGGCCGAGAATGTCCTGAAGACCTGCCGCATCCTCCTCGACGAACACGGCGGCGCGGTGCCCCGGCGGCGCGAGGAGCTGGAAGCGCTGCCCGGCGTCGGCCGCAAGACCGCCAACGTGGTGCTGAACACGGCCTTCGGCGAGCCGGCCATCGCCGTGGACACGCACATCTTCCGGGTCTGCAACCGCACGGGGATCGCCCCCGGCGGAACGCCCCGCAAGGTGGAGGACGCGCTGTTGCGCTCGGTGCCGGACGACTTCCGGCGCGGCGCCCACCACTGGCTGATCCTGCACGGCCGCTACGTCTGCACCGCGCGCCGGCCGCGTTGCGGCGCGTGCCTGATCGCGGACCTGTGCGAGTTCGACGGCAAGGATCGGGCCCGTGCGGAAAAGTAGGCGGCCGGCGCCGCCATGACGAGCGGGGGCGAAGATTCTCCCGCACCGACGTCGAACCGGCATGACGCCGGGCGGCACCCGAAGCGCAGGTCCGGCGGACAGAACGTCCGGCGGGCAAGGAGCGCCCGCAAGCCCCGCCCCGGCGCACGCCGGGGACCGCCGCCGGCGCCGACTCGAGCGTGTCATACTGGAGCGCCCGCCGCTTCACGGGAGAGCGCGTTGTATTCATCGATACGGATTCAGGGCTACCGCGGCCTCGACTCGTTCCGCCTGTGCGGCCTCGGCCGCGTCAACCTGCTCGTCGGAACCAACAACTGCGGCAAGACTTCGATTCTGGAGTGCATTGAACTGCTCCGGTCGGCCGGCCATCCATCCGTGCTGTCGGCCATCGCGGCGCGGCGGGGAGAGTGGACCCGGGCCGGCGCCGGGGATGCCCGCGGAACTCCCGTGCCTCGTTCGAATCTCGTCGACGTGTCGCACCTGTTCGCGAATCGCGGGTTGGAGAATCCGATACGCATCGAGGCGGAACGCGCCGGCGGCGCCGACCCCGCCGCCTGGAACGACCGGGTGACCGTCTGCGTCCAGGCTCCATCCCCTTCCGAGCACGATGAACGGGGCCCGGAGCCGGCGGAGGGGGACGACGACGCGCGCCTCGTCCTGCGCGTCAAGTGGTCGGATGCGCAGGACGCCTACCGGGCTCCCGTCACCGACGAGGGACTGCTGCCTGCGTCCCGACTGCGACACCCCCTTCACCTCGGGCGCGCACTCCGGCTCGGACGCTGGCGCAATCTCGCCCGTCAGCCGGTGCGAGTCGTCACGCCGACCGGCGTGACGGCCGCCGACGTCGTCGAGACGCTCAGCGATTTCGTCCTTACGCCCAGGGAGGAGACCGTCACGCGGGCGCTTCGCATCGTCGAGCCGGCCATCGAGCGTATCGCGCCCGTCGACCTCGGCCGTCACGATCGCGACGCGCCCGGCGGAGTGGTGCTCAAGCTGCGCGACGTTCCGGACCGCGTGCCGATCGGCAGCATGGGCGACGGCCTGTGGCGCATGCTGGGGCTGGCCCTCGCCCTTGCGGACGCCGAGGGCGGGGTCGTTCTGATCGACGAAATCGACTCCGGTTTCCACTACTCGGTGATGGAGGACATGTGGCGGATGCTCGGCGAGCAGGCGGCCGCGCTGTCGGTCCAGGTGTTCGCCACGACCCACAGCCGCGATTGCTACGAGAGCCTGGCCGCCGTCGCGACGTCCGAGACCGGCGACGTCACGATTCAGAGGATCGACCGCGGCCGGGGCGAAGCGGTCCGGTTCAGCCGCGAGGCCGTCGCCGCCGCCGCCGAGCGCGGCACGGAGGTCCGGTGAGTTGCGATGCCGGACCTCGGCGACGCGCTCCTCGACCGGATGATCCGGACCCTCGTCGCAGAGGCCGACCCCGAGCAGGTGATCCTTTTCGGCTCCCGCGCGCGCGGCGACGCGCGGCCCGATTCCGACGTCGACCTGCTCGTCGTCGAGTCCGAACCGTTCGGCGCCGGACGCTGCCGGCACGCCGAGACCGTCCGCCTGTGCCAGGCGCTGCCGGCAACCCCGGTGGCCAGGGACATCCTCGTCTACAGCCGCGACGAGATCGAACGGTGGCGCGGCTCGCTGAACCACGTCGCCGCCCGCGCGCTGCGCGAAGGCCGCGTGCTGTACGCGAAGGACCGGGGCGGCCCGCCGCCCGCCTCCCCGCCGTCCGGCGTCCGCGACGCGGGCGGCGCGCGCGGCCGGCACGCTTGGCCGGCGCCGGCGGCCGACCGGCCGTCCGGCGTCCGCGAGGGCGGCCCGCCGCGGTCCGACGTCGAGCAGGCCCGTCTGCTCCTCGGCATGGCCGACGACGACCTCGATGCATTCCGCGCCATGCGCAACCCGGCCGAGTTCTCCGACGAGATCTTCGGGTTCCACGTCCAGCAGGCGGCGGAGAAGTGCTGCAAGGCGTGGATCGCGTTGCTCGGCGAGGAGTATCCGCTGACGCACGACGTCGGCGAACTGATCGCCCGGATCCGCGAGCGGGACGGCGCCGTGTCGGCGTTCGCCGGCCTGGCCGGATTCACGCCGTTCGCCGTGCGGTTCCGCTACGAACGCCTCCCGGAAACCGCTGCGCCGATCGACCGGCCGGCCGCCGTCCGGCAGGTGGAAGCGCTCCGGCGGCGCGTCCGGGACCTGCTGCCGCCGGCGGCCTGACCGGGGCTTCTTCGGCTCCGGGAGGAGCGCCGCGAACCGACGGCCGCTCAGAAGAACAGCAGCACGGTTCCTGATCGACGAACCGGCGACGGCGACGGATGCCGCGAACCGACGGCCGCTCAGAAGAACAGCAGCACGTCCTCCTCCACCTCGCCGATCACGACGCTCGTCTCCGTGACGCCGGTGACGCGGAAGCGGTAGAGGCCGCGCGGCGCCGGACGCCCGGCGGTACGACGTTTGCTTGATCGACGGGCCATGGACCATGATCGATTTGAAGACCCGATGCCGGACCTCGGCGACGCGCTCCTCGACCGGATGATCCGGACCCTCGTCGCAGAAGCCGACCCCGAACAGGTGATCCTTTTCGGCTCCCGCGCGCGCGGCGACGCGCGGCCCGATTCCGACGTCGACCTGCTCGTCGTCGAGTCCGAACCGTTCGGCGCCGGACGCTGCCGGCACGCCGAGACCGTCCGCCTGTGCCAGGCGCTGCCGGCAACCCCGGTGGCCAGGGACATCCTCGTCTACAGCCGCGACGAGATCGAACGGTGGCGCGGCTCGCTGAACCACGTTGCCGCCCGCGCGCTGCGCGAGGGCCGCGTGCTGTACGCGAAGGACCGGGGCGGCCCGCTGCCCGCCTCCCCGCCGTCCAGCGTCCGCGACGCGGGCGGCGCGCGCGGCCGGCACGCCTGGCCGGCGCCGGCGGCCGCCCGGCCGGCCAGCGTCCGCGACGGCGGCCCGCCGCGGTCCGACGTCGATCAGGCCCGCCTGCTCCTCGGCATGGCCGACGACGACCTCGATGCATTCCGCGCCATGCGCAACCCGGCCGAGTTCTCCGACGAGATCTTCGGGTTCCACGTCCAGCAGGCGGCGGAGAAGTGCTGCAAGGCGTGGATCGCGTTGCTCGGCGAGGAGTATCCGCTGACGCACGACGTCGGAGAACTGATCGCCCGGATCCGCGAGCGGGACGGCGCCGTGTCGGCGTTCGCCGGCCTGGCCGGATTCACGCCGTTCGCCGTGCGGTTCCGCTACGAACGCCTCCCGGAAACCGCCGCGCCGATCGACCGGCCGGCCGCCGTCCGGCAGGTGGAAGCGCTCCGGCGGCGCGTCCGGGACCTGCTGCCGCCGGCGGCCTGACCGGGCTTCTTCGGCTCCGGGAGGAGCGCCGCTTCGTCTCCGGGAGGAGCGCCGCGAACCGACGGCTGCTCAGAAGAACAGCAGCACGTCCTCCTCCACCTCGCCGATCACGACGCTCGTCTCCGTGACGCCGGTGACGCGGAAGCGGTAGAGGCCGCGCGGGGCCGGACGCCGCGGTACGACGTTTGCTTGACCGACGGGCCATGGACCATGATCGGCTCGAAGACCAGATGCCGGACCTCGGCGACGCGCTCCTCGACCGGATGATCCGGACCCTCGTCGCAGAGGCCGACCCCGAACAGGTGATCCTTTTCGGCTCCCGCGCGCGCGGCGACGCGCGGCCCGATTCCGACGTCGACCTGCTCGTCGTCGAATCCGAACCGTTCGGCGCCGGACGCTGCCGGCACGCGGAGACCGTCCGCCTGTGCCAGGCGCTGCCGGCAACCCCGGTGGCCAGGGACATCCTCGTCTACAGCCGCGACGAGATCGAACGGTGGCGCGGCTCGCTGAACCACGTCGCCGCCCGCGCGTTGCGCGAGGGCCGCGTGCTGTACGCGAAGGACCGGGGCGGCCCGCCGCCCGCCTCCCCGCCGTCCGGCGTCCGCGACGCGGGCGGCCGGTACGCCTGGCCGGCGCCGTCGGCCGCCCGGCCGTCCGGCGTCCGCGAGGGCGGCCCGCCGCGGCCCGACGTCGAGCAGGCCCGTCTGCTCCTCGACATGGCCGACGGCGACCTCGACATCCTGCGGGTCGCGCGTGACCCGGCCGAAGTCTCGGATGAAGGCTTCGGGTTCCACGTCCAGCAGGCGGCGGAGAAGTGCTGCAAGGCGTGGATCGCGTTGCTCGGCGAGGAGTATCCGCTGACGCACGACGTCGGCGAACTGATCGCCCGGATCCGCGAGCGGGACGGCGCCGTGTCGGCGTTCGCCGGCCTGGCCGGATTCACGCCGTTCGCCGTGCGGTTCCGCTACGAACGCCTCCCGGAAACCGCCGCGCCGATCGACCGGCCGGCCGCCGTCCGGCAGGTGGAAGCGCTCCGGCGGCGCGTCCGGGAACTGCTGCCGCCGGCGGCCTGACCGGGGCTTCTTCGGCTCCGGGAGGAGCGCCGCGAACCGCCGGCCGCCCAGAAGAACAGCAGCACGTCCTCTTCCGCCGGCGGCCTGACCGGGCTTCTTCGTCTCCGGGAGGAGCGCCGCTTCGTCTCCGGGAGAAGCGCCGCGAACCGACGGCTGCTCAGAAGAACAGCAGCACGGTTCCTGATCGACGAACCGGCGACGGCGCCGGATGCCGCGAACCGACGGCCGCTCAGAAGAACAGCAGCACGTCCTCCTCCACCTCGCCGATCACGACGCTCGTCTCCGTGACGCCGGTGACGCGGAAGCGGTAGAGGCCGCGCGGGGCCGGACCGCCGAGGCGGCGGCCGTCGGCGACGGCGAAGGCGCTGTTGTGGCAGGGGCAGAGGTAGACCGGATCGTCGACCGGACCGGTTTCGGCGATCACGTCCGGGTGCAGGTCGGCGGGGTCGCCGACGAAGTCGACCTCGCACCGTTCGTGGGGACAGACCACGCAGACCGCCCGGAAGCGGTCCGGCGCGTCGTCGGCGTCCGAGATCCGCGCCACCATGCCGTTGACGCGGATGGGCCGATCCGGCGCCGCCGCGGTCGGCAGCGACACGGCGCTCGCGCGGAACCGGCGCGCGCGGCCCGGGGCGGCGAGCGTCTCGCGCGGCACCAGCACCGGGCGGGCCAGCGGGTGGTAGCGGCGGCGGAACCGCCGCGCCTGGGCCCGGAGACGGCTTCCGAACCCGGCGAACAGGACCGCGGCGGTCTGCAGGAACGTTCGGCGCGGCACCGGCGGCGCGGGGCGGCCCGTCATCGAGCGTTCTCCGCCCGGAACCCGGAGGCGGAAGAGGACCTGCCGCCGTCCGGCGGCGCGGGGCGGCCCGTCATCGAGCGTTCTCCCCGGCCGCGCGCGCGAGGCGTCGGCGGCGGAGCGCTCCGGAGGAGGAAGCCGTCAACGCCCCGTCCGTCCCCGCACCCACGCCGCCAGGGTCCGCCATTCTTCGGCATCCTGCGACGCCCAGTGCTTGCCGCCGGCGTGCCAACGGCTGCCGTGGAGCGCCCCGGAACGGCCCGTCAACGCCCTGTCCGTCCCCGCACCCACGCCGCCAGGGTCCGCCATTCCTCGGCATCCTGCGACGTCCAGTGCTTGCCGCCGGCGTGCCAACGGCTGCCGTGGAGCGCCCCGGAACGGCCGTCAACGCCCCGTCCGTCCCCGCACCCACGCCGCCAGGGTCCGCCATTCTTCGGCATCCTGCGACGTCCAGTGCTTGCCGCCGGCGTGCCAACGGCTGCCGCCCGCCTCTTCGACCAGCGGGTTCACCAGCAGTGCGCTTTGCAGCGGCGCGCCCGGAACCACCAGGCGCTGAACGCGCTCGAAGTTCCGGAACGACTGCTCCTCGTCCCACGTCTCCCGGCCCGGAGGCAACGGCTCCAGGAAGCTGTTGCCCCCGCCGGTCGAGTGGCACACCACGCAACGCGCGTTGCCCGGACGGCGGTGCAGGAAGACCGGCTCCACCTCGTCGCGGTAGAAGCCGAAGTCGAGGGCGATCGACGTCGTGCTCACCCAGTCGGCGAGCGCCCGCCATTCCTCGTCGTCCTGCGACGTCCAGTGCTTGCCGCCGGCGTGCCAACGGCTGCCGCCCGCCTCTTCGACCAGCGGGTTCACCAGCAGGACGCTTTGCAGCGGCGCGCCCGGAACCACCAGGCGCCGCACCCGCTCGAAGTTCCGGAACGACTGCTCCTCGTCCCACGTCTCCCGGCCCGGAGGCAACGGCTCCAGGAAGCTGTTGCCCCCGCCGGTCGAGTGGCACACCACGCAGCGCGCGTTGCCGGGACGGCGGTGCAGGAAGATCGGCTCGACCGTCGAGCGGTAGAGGTCGAAGTCGAGCCCGAGCAGCGTCCCGCCTTCGCCGGGCGTCTGCGCCGGCGCCGGCCCGGCGAGCCCGGCGCCGGCCGCGAGCGCGACGGCGGCAACGAACGTCGTCCTCGAGAACATGGTGCGCGTCCCCTCCTTCGAACCTACCCGCCGACCGGCAGCCCCGGCAGCCTGGCCGTGATGTTCCGCTTCGGGACCTGGCCGACCGGGATCACCGCGACCTCCTTGCGCTCCGCCACGTCGACCACCGAGACGGTGTTCGAGTGGGCGTTGGCCACGTAGAGGTGCCTGCTGTCCGGGGTGAACGTCAGCCAGTCGGGGACGACGCCCACCTTCACGCCGCCGAGCAGCTCCAGGCCGGGCAGCGAGTAGGCGTAGACGCTGCCGTTGATCTTGCTGGTGGACCAGAGCGACGTGCCGTCCGGCGTGATCTTGATCCCGTGCGCCGGCGCGCCCTGGATGCCGTAGGTGTTGCGCTCGGCCACCGGAACGTCGGGCTGCACGATGCGCCGGACCTCGCGGCGCTTCTCCCAGTCGACCACCGCGAAGCCGTGCAGGTTGGAGATCTGCACGTACATGTTCTTCGTCGAGCCGTCCGGGTTCGTGTCGAACGTGAACGGCCGCACGCCGCCTTCGAAGTGGAACGCGAAGACCGGCCGCTCCAGCCCGGTGTCGATCACCGTCGCGCTCGAGCCGCCGATGGAGCCGGCGACGACGTAGCGGCTGTCGGGGGTCATGAACGTGTTGTGGACGCCGCGCAGGATGCGGATGAACGAGACGTGCTCCTCCGCGGCGGCGTCGATGACGTCGACGCCGCCGCCGACGCCCCGGATGGCGACGTAGAGCCGCTCGCCGTTCTCGTGGATGGCGACGTTGTTCGGCCGCCCGCTGAGCGGGATCGACTTGCGGACCTCGAGCGTCTTCGTGTCGACGACGTCGAGCGTGTGGGTCGACTCGTTGCTCAGGTAGAGCCGGCTGCCGTCGGGCGCCGCGGCCACGCCGTGGATCACCTCGACGCCGGTGATCTCGGCGACGATCTCGTTGGTCGCCGGATCGATCAGGTGCACGTTGTCGCCGGCCGCGTTGGTCTGCACGACGTAGACGTCGTCCTCGTTCGCGGCCGCGGCCGGCGTCCAGCCGGCGGCGGACAGCGCGAGCGCGGCCAGTGCGGTGGCAAGCGTCCGGCGGGCGGGCCGGAACGTCCGGGCGGCGGTTGCTGGCATGGTGGCTCTCCTCGGTGTCCGATCTACCGGGGGACTGTAGCGAGGCGTCCGGCGGGCGTCAACCGCGGCAACCGCGGCCGGAGCGGGCCGGCGGAACCCACGGGACCGCCTTTTGCGTCACACTAGGGACGGACGCCCGGAACGCGCCGGCGGCGCGGCCGGCGTCCGTCGCGCGCCGTCTTTCGAGCGGCGCCGCAACTGCCGCCCGTTCCGCGGCCGTGCGGCCACGCCGCGTGTCACAAGGAGATCGCACATGGACCAGATGCCCAAAATCCCCATCGACGTCTCGCGGGTGCGCCTGCCGCGGGGCGCCGCCACGGCGGCCGCCGCGCTGGTCGCCGCGGTCGTCGTCGCCTTCGGCGCGCTGTACCAGGTGCAGCCGGAGGAAGTCGGCGTCGTGCTCCGGTTCGGCCGCTACGTGCGCGCCACCGAGCCGGGCCTGCGCGCCAAGATCCCGTTCGCCGAGACGGTGCTGAAGGTGCCCGTGCAGCGACAGCTCAAGCAGGAGTTCGGCTTCCGGACGATCGAGCCGGGCATCCGCACCGAGTACGCCTCCTTCGACCGCGACGCCACCGACGAGTCGATGATGCTGACCGGCGACCTCAACGTGGCGGTGGTCGAGTGGATCGTGCAGTTCCGCGTCGCCGACCCCTACCTCTACCTCTTCAAGGTGCGCAACCTGGAGGACACCTTCCGCGCCATGAACGAGGCGATCATGCGCGAGGTGGTCGGGGACCGGACGGTCACCGAGGTGCTCACGGTCGGGCGCCAGGAGATCGAGTCGCGCGTCGAGGAGCGGCTGCAGGATCTGGCCAACCAGTACGAGATGGGCATCACCATCGACCAGGTGGTGCTGCAGGACGTCAACCCGCCGGATCCGGTCAAGCCGTCGTGGGACGAGGTCAACCAGGCCCAGCAGCAGCGTGACCGGATGATCAACGAGGCGCGGGCCGAGTACAACCGCGTGATCCCCCGCGCGCGGGGCGAAGCCGAGCAGACGGTGCTGCAGGCCGAGGGCTACGCGCTCGACCGGGTCAACCGGGCGCAGGGCGAGGCGGCCCGCTTCGAGGCGGTCCAGGCCGCGTACCGCCAGGCTCCCGACGTCACGCGGCGCCGGCTGTACCTGGAGACGATGCAGCGCATCCTGCCGCGGGTCGGCCGGAAGCTCTACGTCGACGAGGACGCGACCGGCGTGCTGCCGCTGCTGTCGCTCGACGGCGCGGCGCCGCGCCGGACGCCCGACGCGGCGCCCGCGGCGGCCGGAGGTGGACAATGAGCAGAACCACGCTTTCGTTCGTGATCGCCTTCGCGGCCCTGTTCGTCTTCGGACAGGCCACCTACACCGTCAGCGAAACCGAGCAGGTCATCCTGACGCAGTTCGGCGAGCCGGTCGGAGACCCGGTGGTCGCCCCGGGACTGCACTTCAAGATCCCCTTCATCCAGCGGACCAACGTCTTCGAGAAACGCTTCCTGGAATGGGACGGCAACCCCAACCAGGTGCCGACCCGCGACAAGCGGTTCATCTGGGTGGACACCTACGCCCGCTGGCGGATCGTCGACCCGCTGCTCTTCTTCCAGCGCCTGCGCGACGAGCGCGGCGCGCAGTCGCGGCTCGACGACATCCTCGACGGGGAGACGCGCAACGCCGTGGCGCGGCACGACCTGATCGAGCTCGTGCGCAGCACCAACCGCGACCCCGCCGACGTGCCGATCGAGTCGGAGGAGGAAGCGGCCATCCTCGAAGAGATCGCACGCGGCCGGCGGGAAGTGACGCGGGAGATCCTGGAAACGGCCGCGACGCGCACCGCCGACCTGGGCATCGAGCTGCTCGACCTGCGCTTCAAGCGGATCAACTACGTCGAGGAGGTGCAGCAGGACGTCTTCGCGCGGATGATCGCCGAGCGGCAGCGGATCGCCGAGGAGTTCCGGTCGGAAGGCCAGGGCGAGTCGGCCCGCATCCACGGCGAGCGGGAGCGCGAGCTGGCGCAGATCCAGTCCGAGGCCTACCGCCGGGCCGAGGAGCTGCGCGGCGAAGCCGACGCCAACGCGACCAGCATCTACGCGGATGCGTACAACCGCGACGGCGAATTCTACGCGTTCACCAAGTCGCTGGAGACCTACGAGGCGACCATGGATCCGTCGACGCTGTTCATTCTCGGGACCGACAGCGAACTGCTGCGCTTCCTGGAACGGACGCGCTGAGACGGGCCGCCTGCTTCGATGCCGTGAGCCGCCCCGGGCGGCGGCTCACGGCCCGCGGCCGGCCGCCGCCCGCGGGTCAGGCGGCGGGCAGTCGCAGCAGGAGCGCGAGGATGGCCAGGGACAACGCGACGTTGAACCCGGCCATCCATTTCAGCAGCTTCACGTCGGACTCGATGCCGGAAAGCCGGTCTTCGAAACCGGCGATCTCTTCGGCCGCGTCACGGGCCTTGTCGTCCGGCGCGCTGGCGGCTCGGAAGGCGTCGTACGTCTTCGACAACATGAGCGCCATCGGCGGCATCGTAAGGGAACACCCGCGCGAACGCAACGGGTGCGCGGCCGCCGGTCGGGCTGCCATGCCCGCGGCGCCGCCGTCCACTTCTCCGCCGGCCGCGCGCTGGCGACCACCGCCTCGATGAAACAGCATGCCGCGCAGCCATCGTCGACGGTCTCGGTGCGACGCGGGTTTCGCCACGGACTGTTATAGTGCGTCGATTCCGCGACGTGCGGCGGAACGGAACCGATGCCGGTGGAAGTCAATCGCCAGTGGCGGATCGCGTCCAGGCCGCGGGAAACGCTGGCCGAAGCGGACTTTTCCTGTCACGAAGGACCGCGCCCGACGGTGGGTGACGGCCAGTTCCTGGTGCGGACGCTCTACGTCTCCGTGGATCCGGGGCTGCGGGGGTGGCTTGCGAACGCTCCGGCCTGCCTTTCGCAGGCGATCGACCTGTACCTGGACGCCATCTTCGTGATGCGCGGCCAGATGACGATCCCTCCCGAGTACAGCCCTCCCCTGCCGGTCGGCGCGGTGATGCGCGGTCCCGGCCTCGGGCAGGTCGTCGAATCGCGCCATCACGGTTTCGCCGCCGGCGACGTCGTATCCGGACTCCTCGGCTGGCAGGACTACTGCACGAGCGACGGGAGCGGCCGGGTTCCCGTCTTCCGCTTCAAACCGGCGCACCCGCTTCCGCGCTACCTCGGCGCGCTCGGCAACAACGGCCTGACCGCCTATTTCGGCATGCTGGAGGTCGCCCAGCCACGGGCGGGAGAGACCGTGCTCGTGTCCGGCGCGGCCGGGGCGACCGGCTCCACCGCGGCGCAGATCGCGAAGATCCGGCAGTGCCGCGTGATCGGGATCGCCGGGGGGCCGGAAAAATGCCGCTGGCTCACGGAGTCCCTCGGGCTCGACGGGGCGATCGACTACAAGTCGGAGGATCTCGCCCAGCGCCTGCAAGCGCTCTGCCCCGACGGCGTCAACGTCTACTTCGACAACGTCGGGGGCCCGACCCTCGAGGTCGTCCTCGACCACATGGCCACCTGGGGACGCATCGTGCTCTGCGGCATGATCTCGGGCTACGACGGAGGCCGGCCGGCGGCCGGACCCGCCAACCTGGCCCGTCTGGTCACGCGCCGCGTTCGGATGGAGGGCTTCCTGGCTCCCGACTACGCCCCGCGCTTCAAGGAGGCGCGGCGTCAACTCTCGGCCTGGCTCGCCACCGGCGCGCTCAGATCCTGCGAGGACGTCCGCGAAGGCTTCGAGAACATCCCCCGGGCCTTCCTCGACCTGTTCAGAGGCGCCAACCGCGGCAAGGTGATGGTCAAGCTGGCCGACCCGGCGTGACGCGGCGGCCGCCCGCGCTGGCAACGCGGCCCCGCTCTTTGTGCGGTCCCTGCCGAGGCGGACCGCGGCGTCAGGGGGCGGGTTCGGGCGCCGGCGTGCTCCGTAGCGGCGGGCGCGCGCCGTAGGTGAGCGACCGCCACGCCCATTCGGCCGGCCCGAAGCGGAACCGGCGCAGCCACAGCGGCGAGGCGGCGAGCTGCACCGCCCAGACGCCGGCCACCACGCCGATCTGCCCGACGCGGTCGACCGAGCCGAACCAGCCGAGCCCGTGGCCGTAGAAGATCGTCGTGCAGAGAACGGTCTGCAGCAGGTAGTTCGTCAGGGCGGTCCGGCCGACGGCGGCGAACGGACGGGTGCAGCGCCGGAGCGTCTCGGCGCGGCACGCCAGCATCACGAGCCCGACGTAGCCGAGGCCGACCGCGATGCTCGGCCAGTAGTTGAACTGCTGGCCGAGAAAGAACGACCAGAGCGACCATCCGCGCTCGAAGTCGAGCGCGGTGCCGAAGGCCTGCAGCGGGAGGCCGGCCGCAACCGCAACCGCGATCAGCGCCGCGTAGAAACGCGCGGAGCGCCGCGCGCTGAACACCTCGCGCTTGAAGAGCGCCATTCCGACCAGCATCAGGCCGCCCGCGCGCCAGACGCCCCACGTGATCAGGGCGAACGTCTCGAACAGGAACGCCCCGGTGGAGCGGACCGGCTGCTGATCGAGCCAGCCGCCGCGGAAGGCGGCGAGCTCGGCCTCGATCGCCGCCGGCGCCGGCCGCCACAGGTCGGCCTCGAGCGCCGCGCGCTCCGCCTCCGGCCAGTACGGCAGCGACAGGCCCGAGCCGACGGACCAGGCCGATCCGACGGCGAGCGACGCCGCGCCGAGCGCCAGCAGCCGGCCGGGCGGCTGCCGCCGCAGCGGATAGACCAGCATCCCGCAGACCGCGTAGAGGAACAGGATGTCGCCGGCCCAGAGCAGGTGGGCGTGCAGCAGCCCGATGACCGCCAGCCACGCCATCCGGCGGTAGTGCGTCCGGCGCCCGGCGCCGCGCGTATCGGCCCGGCCCGCCATCAGGACGACGCCGGCGCCGAAGAGCATCGAGAAGATCGTCATGAACTTCTGGTCGGCGAGCATCCGGCCGGCCAGCCAGACGTGGAGGTTCGCCCCTTCGAGGTCGCCGTAGGCGGTCGGGTTGAAGTAGGCCGCCTGGGGCATCGCGAACGCCTGGACGTTCATGACGAGGATGCCGAGCAGGGCGAAGCCCCGCAGGACGTCGATCGCGTCGATGCGCGCGCTCTGCGCGACCGGCCCGGCGTCGGGACGTGCGGTGGTACTGGTCACGTGGTTGTTCCTGATGATTCCGTCGGTTTCCTGCCCGTCGCCGCGAGCGCCAAGTAGCCAGATCTATAGGGCAGGGCGCGCATGGTTCTTCAGACAAGCCAGAAACCGCCGGAGGTCGGCGGGTCCGTCGGTGGCGGCCTGGTGGACGCGTTTCAGGTCCAGCGACTCGCAGGCGCGGGCCACGAAGTTGCGAAATCCCGCCGCACGCACCAGACGGTCGGCGAGGGCGGTCTCGATGATCCCGGCGTTCCGGAGACGCCGGAACGCATCCGCGTAGCTGCCGGGAGTGCCCAGCCGCAGCGCCAGGCAGGCGCCCAGCGCGACGTCGATCACGATCTGCGTGGCCTGCCAGAGATGCAGCAGGACGGCGTCCGATGCATCGGTCGCCGGCCGGAAGTCGGCCGGTGACGCCGGCAGCCGGTCCGCCACCCTCGCCAGATGACGCTGAACGGCCATCGTGCGCTCGGCGAGCACTGCCCGGTCGAGAACGCTCACGGCAGGGCCTCAAGGACTTCGTCGTATCCGCGTTCGAAGACCGCCGCGTTCTCGCACCAGAACCGCACCGCTTGCAGGCAGTACCGATCGAACAGGCCGGCCGCGGCCTCGTACAACGGCAGCCCGTCCCGTGCGGCCCGGTACCGCAGCAGACCGCCGGCCCGACGAAGGTCCACCAGGTCGACGCGCTCGTCCTCGAGCGCCTCGACCAGGGTGGCCAGCAACGTCGGCACGTCGGCGGCTTCGTCCGCCAGGTATCCGAAGTCCCAGTCCGCGCCGGGCCGGGCGTCGCCGCGCGCCCGCGAACCGAACAGGATCAGCAGATCGAGCCCGGCTGTCGCCCGCGCCGCCGCGACGGCCGCGTCGAGCCCCGAAGCGGGCGGCGTGCGCTTCATGCCGGCATCGTATACCGCGGCGGCGACCCGCGGCAGGCTCGGGACGGCCTACGCGCGCGTCCCCGCACGTGCGGCTCGTCGCCCCTTCCGCACACGGGTCGCAACGACGACCGCGGACTTCGCGGTGGCCGGCCGGGAGCCGGCGGCGTCAGTCGGCGAGCAGGTCGCCCCGCCAGAGCGCGCCGAGGAACTCCCCGATCGGCAGGATCCGGACGCCGTCGACGAGACGGGCGGCGGACTCGCGGCAGACCACGATCCGCTGCCGCAGCGGCGTTTCCTCCGCCAGCCGCCGGAGTCCGCGCAGGTCGCGGCGCGTCACGGTTCCGGTCGCCTGCACCTCGATCGCCGCCGTGTCGCCGACGACGAAGTCCACCTCGGACCCGTCGGCGGTGCGCCAGAACGTGAGCGGCCGCGGGTCGCGCGCGTAGGCGAGCCAGGCGCGCAGCTCGCAGAAGACGAGCTGTTCCAGGGCCGGGCCGAAGGCGGTGCTGCCGGGCTCGACGCGCGTGACGCCGGCGAGCGCGTTGGCGACGCCGGCGTCGAAGAAGTACAGCTTGGCGTGGGACACCGGCTTGCGGCCGGCGCGGCGGGGCGAGAACGGCCGCAGCAGCGTGGCCAGAAGCGTGTCCTCCAGCACCTGGAAGTACTCGCGGACGGTGCGCGCCGGCACGGCGGCGTCGGCCGCCAGCCGCTCGAACACGATCGGCTGCCCGCGGCTGGCGGCGGCGGCGGTGAGGAAGCGCGAGAACGGCTCGATGCCGCGCACCAGACCCTCCGCCTGCACCTCGAGCCGCAGGTAGTTGCCGCAATAGGCGCGGAGGTCCTCGAGCGGATCGGACGACAGGTGAATCGACGGAATGCCGCCGACGTTGACGGCCCGCAGCAGGTCCCAGCCGGGCACTTCCGCGGAGACGAACGGGAACAGGGCGCGCGTCCGCGCCCGCCCGCCGAGCAGGTTCACGCCGCCGCGCCGCAGCTTCACCGGGCTGCTCGCGGCCAGCACGAACCGCAGGCCGCGGCTCTCCATCAGGTCGTGCACGTCGTCGAGCAGGCTCGGCAGTTTCTGGATCTCGTCGATGATCACGGGACCCGGCCCGGGATCGCGCACGGCCAGCTCGGCCTGCAGACGGCCCGGCTCCCGCGCGAGCCGCAGGAACACTTCCCCGTGCAGCAGGTTGAACCAGGGCGCGTCGGGAAAGCACTGGCGGAGCCACGTGGTCTTGCCGGTCTGGCGCGGTCCGAACAGGAACACGGACCGGCTGCGCAGGTCCTGCGAGAGGTGTGCAGGAGCCGGCGGTGGCGGAGGAAGCGTTGCGCGTCACGCGCGTCCGGCCGGCGAGTGGAACACGTCGCGGCTGAATCGTCGACCGCGGCCGGGTCGAGCACTGGATGAACGGCATGCGCCTGCTCACGTACCGACTCGGCGACGCGGACTGGCCCGGGTGGCGGCAAGCAAGTTCGCTTCGCTGCCGCGCTACGGGCGCGTCCCGCGCGGGCACCTCGCGATCCAGGACCACGGCGACCCGGTCCGGTTCCGCAACCTCCGGGTCCGGGAGATCGACTGAACGCCACGGGAACGCCGGCGCCGGAAGACGCCGAACCCGGCGCCCGATCTGCAAGGTGGCGGCTACTCCAACCCGGTGGCGTCAACGCGGCCGCCAGCCCCCGGTCAGTCCTCCTGGAGCCACGCGAGGATCGCCGGCGTCACGATCTCCGGCGCCTGCGTGTGCGGGCCATGTCCGACGCCCGGGAGCACGCGCAAGGTGAGCGGACCGTCGACCCGGTCCCAGATCCCGTCGAGCGTCGCCGGCTTGAAAGGCCCGCTCTCCCTGCCGTAGATGAGCAGCGTCGGAGCCTGGACCGGCGGAAACTCGCCGATGCGGAAGCCGAACCCCTCGGTCTCGAGCGTGAACGGCGGGCGCGGCCAGTTGGCCTTGTAGAAGTTGACTATCGACTCCGCGTAGAGCCGCTCGTAGGCGTCCCGGCGCAACGCCGCCAGCTCGGGGGTGTCGCCCGGGCTCGCCGGCCGGCTCCGCATCAACGCCCCGAACTCCGCCGCCGCGTTCGGGTTCTCCTGCATGCCCCGCTGGAAGGTGCTCGCCTGCCGCTGCTCGGGGTTCGTGGCCAGCTCCCGGATGAGCCCCGCCGGATGAATGGTGCCGACCGAGACGAGTCGGGCGGTCTTCTCCGGATGGGTCATGGCGAAGTGCCAGGCGTAGAAGCCGCCGCTGTCCTGGCCGACGAGGATCGCGCGCTCCTCGCCGAAGCGGTCGATGATGGCGGCGACGTCCGACGAAATCTTCGCCATCGTGTAGTGCTCGACCCCCTCCGGCCTGCCGCTCCGGTCGGTGCCGCGGGTGGACATCGCGACCACCCGGTAGTGTTCGGAGAGCGCGACCAGCTGGTGGCGCCAGTCGAACCACGGGCCGGTGATGCTGTGGACGAAAACCACGAGCGGGCCCTCGCCCGCCGTGTGGTAGACGATCCGCACGCCGTCCGAGTCGACGGCGCCTTCCCGCATGACCACCGACTCGCCGCGCCAGTCCGTGACGGTCACCTGCGCCGCGGCCACCGCCGGGACGAGAACGAGAGCCGCGACGACGACCAGCACCAGCGACGACCACCCTGTTTTCACAGCATCCTCCCGATGACACCGGCGGCGCCGTCCGGCCGGGGACGGCCCGCCGTCCACACTCGATGAACGCGGCGCGCGCGCCAGCGCCTCCCGGACACCGGACCGGGCCGCCAGCGGAGCGCGCCCCGCGCGCGGAACGCGGGACCTACGCCAGCACCTCCCGGACCACGCGCGCCGGCTCGACGCCGGTCAGCCTGGCGTCCAGGCCGCGGTGCCCGTGGGTGAACCGCTCGTGGTCGATCCCGAACAGGTGCAGGATCGTCGCCTGGAAGTCCCGGACGTGCACCGGGTCCCGGACGATGTTGTACGAGAAGTCGTCCGTCTCGCCGTGGACGACGCCGCCCTTGACCCCGCCACCCGCCATCCACAGGCTGAAGCAGCGCGGATGGTGGTCGCGCCCGTAGTCGGTCGGCGTCAGCCGGCCCTGCGAGTAGATGGTCCGGCCGAACTCGCCGCCCCAGATGACCAGGGTCTCGTCGAAGAGCCCGCGCTCCTTCAGGTCCTGGACGAGCGCCCACGCCGCCCGGTCGACGTCGCGGGCCTGCGCCGGCAGCACCTCCGGAGCGAACGCGTGCACGTCCCAGCCCCGGTGGTAGATCTGGACGAACCGCACCCCCCGCTCGACCAGCCGCCGGGCCATCAGGGCCGCGTTCTGGAACTTGCCGGGCTGCTTCGCCTCTTCGCCCCAGCGCGCGAACGTGCTCTCCGGCTCGCTCGACAGGTCGGCCATCTCCGGCACCGACGACTGCATCCGGAACGCCATCTCGTACTGCTGGATGCGGGCCAGCGTCTCGGGACCGCCGATCCGCTCGTGCCGTATCCGGTTGAGGTCGGCCAGGCCGTCCAGCATCCGCCGGCGGACGTCGCGCGACACGCCGTCCGGGTCGCGCAGGTACAGCACCGGGTCGGCCCCGGCCCGCAGCCGGACCCCGGCGTACTCCGGCGAGAGGAACCCGGCGCTCCACAGCTTCGCCGAGATCGCCTGCACCCCCGACTTCGGATGGCTCTTCTCGGCGTTCATCACCACGAACGCCGGCAGGTCGCGGTTCATGCTGCCGAGCCCGTAGGCGAACCACGCCCCGATGCACGGGCGCCCCGGGATCTGCTGGCCGGTCTGGATGAACGTGATGCCCGGCTCGTGGTTGATGGCGTCGGTGCGCATGGAGCGGATGATGGCGACGTCGTCGGCCATCCGCGCCGTGTACGGCAGCAGCTCCGAGATCCAGGCGCCGCTCTGCCCGTGCTGGTGGAACTCGAAGACGGAGGGCGCAATCGGGAAGCGCGCCTGCCCGGAGGTCATGGTCGTCAGGCGCTGACCCTGACGAACCGACTCCGGCAGGTCCCGGTCGTACCAGGCGCGCATCCCCGGCTTGTAGTCGAGCAGGTCCATCTGCGGCGGGGCGCCCATCATGTGCAGGTAGATGCAGCGCTTCGCCCGCGGCGCGAAGTGCGGCAAGGACGGCAGCCCGCCGAACGGCGGGTCGTCCCGCGGCAGAGCGAACGCGTCCTCGGACAGGAGGCTGGACAGGGCGAGGCCGCCGATCCCCATCGCGACCTTCCCGAAGAACTGCCGCCGGGTCTCCGTCAGGACGGCCTCTTCGACTGGATGCATCGTGGAACCTCTCGTTGCCGGATGCGCCGGTGCGTGTTCTCGTTGCGCGCGGTTACTTGTTGAGCGTCTCGTCCAGGTTCAGCACCTGGGTCGCCAGCATGGTCCAGGCCGCGGACTCCGCCGCCGGCAACGTGTCGTCCGGGAGCGAGTCGCCGACGCGCAGGAGCCGCCGCGCCTCGTCCGGGTCCGCGCGGTAGGCGGCGACCAGCCCTTCGTACGACCGCCTCGCGACGTCCCGCTCGACGTCGTCGAAGCGCCGCGCGAGCAACCGCAGGGTCACGAAGTCGAGCCGCGGATCGAACGCCTCGCCCGCCTGCCGCAGCGCGCGTTGCGCCAGATGGCGCGACGCCTCGACGAACTGCGGGTCGTTCATCGTCACCAGCGCCTGCAGCGGCGTGTTGGTCCGCTCCCGGCGCACGACGGAGTGCTCGCGCGTCGGCGCGTTGAAGATCTCCATCGACGGCGGGGGCGCCGACCGCTTCCAGAAGGTGTAGAGGCTGCGCCGGTACAGGCTCTCGCCGTCGTCCTGCCGGTAGGTCCGGGTGTTGCTCTGCGGCATCGCCACCGTCGACCAGACCCCGGCCGGCTGATAGGGCCGCACGCTGGGACCGCCGATCTTCCGCACCAGCAGCCCGCTGGCGGCCAGGGCGTAGTCGCGCACCATCTCCGCGTCCATCCGGAAACGCGGGCCGCGCGACAGGAGCCGGTTGTCCGGATCCGCCTCCAGCTTCCCCGGCGCGGCCGCCGCGGACTGCCGGTAGGTGGCCGAGGTCACCAGCGTCCGGAAGAACCGCTTCACGTCCCAGCCCGACTCGCGGAACTCCACCGCCAGCCAGTCGAGCAGGGCCGGGTGCGTCGGCGGATCGCCCTGCGCGCCGAAGTCCTCGCTGGTCGCCACGAGACCGGTCCCGAACACCTGCTGCCAGAAGCGGTTGACCGTCACGCGGCCGGTCAGCGGATTGGCGTCGTCGACCAGCCAGCGGGCCAACCCCAGGCGGTTGCGCGGCCAGGACTCCTCCAGCGGGGGCAGCGCCGCCGGCACGCCGGCGATCACCCGCTCGCGCGGCTGGTCGTACATTCCCCGGTAGAGCACGTGTGCCGCGGCCTCGCTGCCGGTCCGCTCGCGCATCACGTGGGTCACTCCGCCCCGGCGCCGCAGCTCGCGCCATTCGCGCTCGATCTCCCGGTTGCGCGCGACGAGCCCGCGGTACTGCTCGTCCTCGACGCTCAGGTAGTACAGCCGCAACGCGCCGCGCTCCGCCTCGTCGAGCGCGTCCGGGTGTTTCTCCCGCGCCCGCTCGAGGGTCGCCCAGAGCGAAACGACCTTCGCCTCCTGCGCGGTGAGCGGGCGGTCGAACACGCGCAGGTCGGCGATGCCGCCGCCGCTGAAGTAGCGCATCTCCAGCTCGTCGCGGCCGCCACGGCCCCGCGTCCGCCCGCGGCCGATCTCCAGCGGCAGCCCGGTCCGCATGCTGCCGAGAACCTTCGCGAAGTACTCGCTGCCCGACGCCTCCACCACGTCGCCGTCCCGGAAGACGTTCATCCCGGCGCGCTCGCCGGTTCCGTCGTGGGTGATCACGACGTGGGTCCATTCGCCGGGCGGCATCCGCTTCAGGTTGGTCGGGGCGACCCGCGCCGAGGGGCGGCCCGGCCCTTCCGGGTCCCGCTCGCCCGTCATCCGGAACGAGAGCTGCCGCGACGCGACGTCCATCGACCAGCCGCGCATGTCGTCGTCGGCGTCGTACTGCCCCGCGACGACGAAGTTGCCTTCCTGCTCCGGCTGGTGGATCCACAAGGCGATCGAGAAGGGCGTGTCGGTGTCGAGCGGCACCGGCGGAAGGCCGGCCCACGACTCTTCCCCGAACCGCAACGCCGCGTGCCCGTGCGGACCGGCTGCGATCTTCGCCCCGCCCTCCAGGGCCACCGGATGCCGGCGCCCGTCCAGCTCGAAGGCCGCGCCGGCCGCGGCGTCGAGATGGAGCCGCATCCATTGCGCGCCGGCCTCCAGCGGCGACTCCAGGGCCCGGTGCGCGCCTGTCGCGAGCCACTCGGCAAAGGCGGCGTCGACCGCCGCCTCCCGTTGCGCCATCCGCGCCTCGACGCCGGCCGCCTCCTCCCGCAGGCCGTACCACAGCTCCCGGTCCTCCTCCCGCGGCACCACCAGGATCGGCGGCGGGTCGGAGACGTTGCCGTCCATCACGTACTGCGTCGTGTTGCGGAAGAACGCCGTCAGCGCGTAGAACTCGCGCTGCGCGAGCGGGTCGAACTTGTGGTCGTGGCAGGTGGCGCAGCCGACCGTCAGCCCCAGGAACACGTTGCCGATCGTCTCGGCGCGGTCCTTCGCGTAGATCGCCTCGTACTCCTCGGGCACCACCCCGCCCTCGTTGGTCGTGATGTTGTTGCGCTGGAAACCGGACGCCACGAGCTGGTCCAGGCCCGGCTCCGGCAACAGATCGCCGGCCACCTGCTCCACCGTGAACTGGTCGAACGGCTGGTTCCGGTTGAAGGCCCGGATCACCCAATCGCGGTAGGGATACATCTCGCGGTAGTTGTCGATGTGGATCCCGTGCGTGTCGCCGTAGCGCGCCGCGTCGAGCCAGTAGCGGGCGCGGTGCTCGCCCCACCCCTCGGCCGCGAGCAACCTGTCGACGAACTTCTCGTAGGCGTCCGCGGACGGATCGTTCAGGAACGCATCCAGCAGCGCCGGCTCCGGCGGCAGACCGGTCAGATCGAGCGCGGCGCGGCGGGCCAGCGTCCGCCGGTCCGCCGCGGGCGCCGGGGCCAGCCCCGCGGCCTCGAGCCGGGCGAGGACGAAGCGGTCGAGCGGCTGGCGCGCCCAGGCGGCATCCGCCACCGCCGGCTCCTCCGGACGAACGACCGGCTCGAACGCCCAGTGCCGATCCCAGGCGGCCCCCTCGTCGATCCAGCGCCGCAGGACGTCGATCTGCTCGCCGGTCAGCGTCTTGTTCGTGTGCGCCGGCGGCATCCGCAACCGCGCGTCGGCGTGGGTGATGCGCCGGTAGACCAGACTGGCCCCGGCGTCGCCCCGAACGACGGGGCGGCCGGTGGGCCGCTCGGCGAAGACGCCGTCCTCGGTGTCCAGCCGCAGCCGCACCTGCCGGGTGCCCTCGTCCGGCCCGTGGCACTGAAAACAGTTGTCCGCCAGGATCGGCCGCACCTGCCGCTGGAAGTCGACGGGCGGCGCGGCCGCGGCGTCCTGCCCGGCCGCCGGCGCCGGCGGCGCTCCGGCGGCGAGCGCAATCGCGAGCAGCAGGCCCGGCGGCGCCGGCAGCGGCGCGTGGCGGGCGGCGAAGTCGGCGCGTCGACCAGGCATGGCGTTCACCCCCGAATGCGAGTCCGTGGTCCAGGACTTCACCCGGATCCGCGGTGCGAGTCCTCGGGGGTTTATACGGGCGTGCGCCGCGGGTGTCAATCGAACGCCCGCCCGGCCTCCGGCCGCGGGCGGCGGTTCGCACGCGGGACCATGCCGGCGGTCACGCGGGCGGCGCGGGCGGGCACGGCGGCGATCCGGTCATTCGGGTCTGGCGTGCACCGGCCGCGGCGCGGGCCGGACGTACGGCGCGACGGCGCGGGCCGCCGCACGCAGGCGGTCTCCGGCATCCGCCGCGGCGAGGTCCTCGACGGTCAGCCGCGTCAGGACGAGGACCGTCCGGAGGTACCCGTCCGGCCGCGTCGCGTCGTCCGCGACCGCCGACCAGGCCTCCAGATTGCCGGCGGCGCGCTGCACGAGACGCTGCAGGACGCGGAAGGCGCCGTCCGAGAGCGGCGGGTCGCCGCGGTAGTGCTCCAGGCGCCCGCCCGCCCGGTAGTCCGGATACGACTCGAGGCCGAGGAACCGGAGCGCCCAGTCGGCCCGGAACCGGCCGGTCGCGCGCACGATCCCCGCGTAGTCGGCGACGAGCTCGTCGAGCAGCCGGTTCCGCATCGACCCGAACACGCGGCGCGTGAAGTAGTGCATCGACTCGTGCTCGATGCGAATCACCAGCGACAGCCGTTCCCACGTCCCGGGAGCGAGACCGAGCCGCTCCGCCGGCACCGCGCTGTAGGGCGTCGCGCACGCGATCACGAAGCGATCCTGGTAGAGCGCCTTTCGCGCCGCCACCGCCCGCAGTTCCCGCCGCCAGCCGGCCTCGGTCGGAAACGGCTGGCCGCCCCACCACCGTTCCTTCAACCTGCGCAGCCGCTCGACGTTCACGTACCCGGAGACCATGCAGGCGCCGACCGACGCGGGCACCGGCACTGGTTCGTTGCGCTTCGCCAACGCCTGCATCAGCAGCTCGAAGTCGTCCCGGCCGGGCGCGACGATCACCGGCAACCGCCCGGCGGGCGTCGCATGGATTTCGATCCGCACGTCGTCCGGCCGGCGCAGCCGGAGCGCGGCCGGGTCGTCCGGTACGGGAACCGGACTCCGCGTCGCCGCTTCGTAGCTTGGCGCCCGGCTCATCCCCTTCCGGACAGGGAAGCGAAGCTGCACCAGCGCGTTCCGCAGGACGGCCCAGGCGCCGGCCGACTCCGCCTCCCGCGCGTAACGCTCCCACGCCGCCACGAAAGCCTCGTCCGCGAGCGGCAACGACCCGCTGTCCGCAAGTCCCGCCGGATCGAAGTGATTCTCGTTGTAGCGCAGCAATTCGAGGCATTCGGCCGGGGTCGCTCCGAGAGCCTTCAGCACCGGGATGCGGTCCGCCGCGGCCGGCACGTCAGTTCCCCTCCGCGCCGGCGCCCAGCCAGACGAGCTGCCCGCCGTGAACGACGACCTTGCCGATCTCCCGTTCGACGAGATCGCCCTCGCCGGTGAACGCCACCGGCCCGGTGACGCCGGGCCAGTCGGCGGTCGCGCGCAACGCATCCGCCACGCCGTCCGGGTCCGCCGACCGCGCCCGGGTCATGCCGTGCGCCAGCAGCCGCACGGCGTCGTATGCGAGCGCGGCCGATGCGTCCGGCAACGTGCCGAAGCGCTGCCGGAACGCCGCGCTGAACCGCCGCGCCGCGGCGCGTTCGTCCGCCGGGTGGAAGGCGGCGGCGACGACCGTTCCCTCGACCGCGCCGCCGCCGAGGCTGACGAAGTCGGGAGTCCCCAGTGCGTCACCGCCCAGCACCGGAACGTCGATCCCGCGCTCGCGGGCGGCCCGGATCATCGCCGCCGCCTCGCGCGGCTCGCCCGCTATGAAGATCGCGCGCAGGTTCAGGTCCCGCCAGGACGCCAGGATGTCGTTCACCGCACGGTCCCCGGCCACGGTGTCGGGGTCGTAGGATTGCCGGTCGGCGATGTCGACGTCGCGCTCGAGCGCGCGCTCCTCGAAGGCGTTGGCGAGACTCCGCCCGTAGGCGTTGCGGATGTAGTAGATGGCCACGCGGTCGTAGCCCCGCGCGGCGGCGAAGTCCGCCATCTGGGCGCCGGTTTCCCGGTCGGTGAACGTCAGGCGGAACAGCCGGCGGTAGCCCTGCCGGGTCAGGTGGGGGTCGGTCGCCGTCGGCGCGAGGTGGACGATCCCGAACAGGTCGTAGATGGCCGCGGCCGGCAGCGAGACGTACGACTGCATGTGTCCGATCACCGCGACCACGTCGTCGTTCTGCGCGAGGCGTCGTGCGACGAGCCGCCCCTGGTCGACGGATTCGCGATCGTCCTCGCGCAACACCGTGAGCGTACGTCCCAGCACGCCTCCGGCGGCGTTGACTTCATCGACGGCCATCCGCAGCCCCTGGCCGTACAACAGGGTCGTGCGGGATTCCCAGGGCCACACCGCGGCGATGGTGACGGGACCGCCCGCCTGCGCCTGCGCCCGTCCCCGGGGCAGCTCCGGTTGCCGGCAGGCGCCGGCGACGATGCACGCCAGCGCGCATGTCGCCGCGAGGACCGACGTTCGCTTGCACTCCGGATTCATGCCGGACATGAGGTTCCTTTGCCTTCGAGTATCAGTTCATCTGCCGTCTGGCCAGGTCGGAGAACGGCCCCGGGCGGGCGACGAGCTCCTCGTACCGCCCCGACTGCGCCACGCGGCCGCGTTCCATGACGTAGAGCCGGGTGGCGTTCACGATCGTGCTCAGCCGGTGCGCAATGACGATCCGCGTCGCGTTCAACCGCTCCAGGCTGTCGCTCACGATGGCCTGGGTCCGGTTGTCGAGCGCGCTGGTCGCCTCGTCGAAGAAGACCATGCGCGGCTTGCTCACGATGGCCCGCGCGATCAGGAGGCGCTGGCGCTGCCCGCCGGACAGGGTGTTCGCGCCCTCGCTGACGACCGTATGCATGCCCATCGGCAGCGCCTCGATGTCGTCGGCCAGACCGGCCATGCGCGCCGCTTCCCAGGCGTCCTCCAGCGTGTGCGCCGTGGATCCGACGATGTTGGTGAAGAAGTCGCCGGCCATGATCCGTCCCCCCTGCAGGACCACGCCGATCTGGCTCCGCACCGCCTGGACGTCCAGCCTGCCGAAGTCCTGCCCGTCGAAGTGGACGGAGCCGGAGTCCGGTTGCTCGAAGCCGAGCAGCACGCGCAGCAGCGTCGACTTGCCGGACCCCGACGGCCCCACGAAAGCGATGAACTCGCCCGGCCGCGCCGTGAACGACACGTCCTGCAGGGCCGGCGGCAGATCGGGCTGATAGTGGAACGTGAGGTGGCGCACTTCGATGTTGCCCGTCAGGGCTCCCGGGTCGCCCCGGGCTTCGTGGACTTCCGGCGCCGCGTCGAGAATCGGCTTGGCGCTCTCGTAAACGGGAACCACGCCGAGCGCCTCCACCACCGCCGTGCTCATGGAGACCGTCGCCGCCAGACACGCGCCGAACGCGGTCGAGAACGCCAGGTAGTCGCCGGTGCGGATCTCCGGCATGGCGTTGCCGGCTTCCGTCGCCGCGGCCATGATCACCAGCAGCGACAGGGTTGGAAAAACGGCGTTGAAGACGCTGAGCCAGTTGCCGGCGGCCCGCGCTCTGAACTGCAGGCGCCGCTGCCGGCTGAACAGACGGGCCCACTGCGCGAACGCGTGCCCTTCCGCCGCGGCGGCCCGCAGCTTCGAGATGCCGGTCAGCAACTGCAGCACCAGGCCCGACGTTCTTGCTCTCAGGGGCACGATCTGCCGCTGGAGCCGGAGCTGGCCGTACCCCACGAGCAGGGTCACGCCGGCTGCCGCGCAAAGCAGCAACGTCGCCCACCAGGCCAGCGCGTCTCCGTAGTAGAACAGGAGCCCGAAGTTCGAGAGGGAGAACAGGCCCCCGAGCGCCGCCGTGACCGTGGCCCCGGAAAGCGTCTTGCGCAGGGCGTCGATGCCCATGGCCCGCACCGCGAGATCGCCGGCGCTGTACGGGCGAAAGAACCGCAACGGAAGAGCGATGAGGCGATCCCAGATGGCTGCCTGCACCGCGGCGCCCATGCGGCCGTCGACGCGTACGAGCGCCAGCCGTCGAACCAGCTCGAACATGCCCGTGGCGCAGGCGCAGGCAAGCAGAACGAGCGTGACCTGCACGAGCTGGTCCAGCTCGGCGCCGGGAATGATCGAATTGAACAGCGCGCCGGTGGCGATGGGCGTGACGAGGCCGAGCACGCCGCCGGCAAGCCCCAGACCGACGACCAGCGACAGATCATGCCCGCAACCGCGCACACCGAAACGCAGCACGTCCCCGAGCGAAAGCGGGTCCGTGGGAAAGGAGCGGTAGAAGGTGTGCGCCTGAGGCGCCAGCTTCGACGCAATCGCGGCCGTCACCGGCTTGCGCGTGCCGTCGACGGGGTCGCAGACGGCGTAACCGCCGGACCGGGCCTGCAGCAGCGCGACCCAGCGCCCGACTCCTCCGCCGGTGCGGCCGAGCAGCGGTCCGTTGTCACTCCGCCACCAGCGGTCCTCGAGGCGCACCCGCCGCACCCTGACGGCGGACGCCCTGGCGATGCCCGCGACGGGGTCGGCCGGTGCGGTGACGGCGCGCTTCGCTCCCCGGGCCAACGACAGACCGCTGGCGGCGCCCACCTGCCGGCAGGCGGCCGCGAGCGTCTCTTCCTCGGCCGCCCCCGCGGGAGCCGGCGGCGCCGGCGCGTCGGCCGCGGCGTCGTGCGCCGCGACGAGCTCGGTGAACGCGTGGCGCATGAGCGCCTCCCGCTCCGCGTAGCTGCGCCTCCGGCGGCGCCGTTCGCCGATGGATCGTTCGTCCAGCGCCAGCAGCGAACCCCGCGTCACGAGTTGCTGAAACGCGTCCAGACCCGCCCAGACCTCGCCCCGTTCCAGAAGCGAGAGGGTCGTCGTCACGCTGACGCCGCTCGCGGTGGACGCCACGAACCAGGCGCGCGGCGAGCAGGGAATCGGCCGCCCGCGCATCGGCAGCCCGGATTTCCCCAGCAGATTCGACTGTCCTTCCACGTGACCGATCCACACCACGCCCGAAAGGGCGCTCGCCGTCGCCGCGGACTCGAGTCGTACGGTCGACGCCGGCTGCAGCCGTTCGCAGTCCCGCGGCATCGCTCCGGAGATCGGTCCGGAGTAGAGCGCGTCGACCCAGTCGTCGATCAGCCGCGCACCCTCGGCGCGCCGCCCGGCCTCTTCGAACCTTGCGCGGGCGGCGCCCCGATCGAGGAACCGGAGCGTCGTCCCGGCGCTCCCGACCGCCTGCAGGACGCCGCGGGAAGCCGGCGGATCCGCTGCGTTGTCCCGGGCGGCCGCGCCGGCGCCGGAAGGAACCGCCCCGGAACCGTCCGCACGTCCCACCCCGGCGTCCGGGTCCGGATCGCCTTCGTCGACGTCGCCGCGGCCGTCTCCGAACAGGCACCCGCCCGCCGGCACCCGGGCGACGTGCGTGCGGGCCGCCACCGTCCCGTCGGCCGCCAGCCGCATGCAGAAGACGTCGACCCGCCCCCGCTCGACGAACCAGACGTTCCCCGCGTCCAGGAGGAAAGACTGGTTCGCGCCGGCTTCCACCGCCTGATCTTCCCTGGTGAACACCTTCGACACGTCCGACCCTCCGTTCTCGTGTCCTTCCGTCGCCCTACTACGCCCCTGCGACGAGCCGACTGTAGGGACCCGCGACCGCCTTCATCTCGTCGTGCGTCCCGCGTTGCACGACCCGCCCGCGATCCAGCACGACGATCTCGTCGCAGTCCCGGATCGTGCTCAACCGGTGGGCCACTATGAGGCAGGTGCAGCCCCGTCGGCGCAGGTTGTCGTCGATCAGCGCCTCGGTCGTCGGATCCAGCGCGCTGGTCGCTTCGTCGAGCACCAGCAGGGCGGGATTCGTGACCAGCGCACGGGCGATCTCCAGCCGCTGGCGCTGGCCGCCGCTGAAGTTGCGGCCGCCCTCCTCGACGATGCCGTGGTAGTGACCGGGGCGGGCCGAAATCTCGTCGTGGATGCAGGCGTCGCTCGCCGCGCGCACCATGTCCGCTTCCTCTATCGTGGCGTCCCACAAGGTCAGGTTGTCGCAGACGGAACCCTCGAAGAGAAACACCTCCTGGTCGACCACGGAAAAGGAGGTCGTCGTCAGCCGGCGCGGCAGGTTCCGGCGCGGGCGTCCGTCGAACAGCACCTCGCCGCTCCACGGCTCGTACAGACCGCAGACCAGTCTGGCGATCGTGGACTTGCCGCAGCCGGATCCGCCCACCAGCGCGACCCGGCTGCCGGGACGCAGCGACAGGCTGAAGTTCTCGATCAGAGGCGGATCGACCGGGCTGTAGCCGAAGGTGACGTCGCGCAGCTCCAGATAGCCCGAGAGCTGCGCCGGAAACGAAGTCGAGTCGGCGTCTTCGCCGAACGTCGCCGCGGGGTCCGCGGGCGCCGACAACACGTCGTCGAGCCTGGCGAGGTCTCCCTTCACCTCCTGCAGCGTGCTGCCCAGATCGACCATCCTGTTCACCGGCGTGATGAACCCCGCCATGAGCGCCTGGAAGGCGACCAGCATCCCCATGCTGACCGTCCCGTCCATCACCCGCATGCCGCCGATGCCGAGAATCAGCGCGGTGCTGACCGGCGTGAGGAGACGCGGCACGGCGGACAGGATCTCGGCTTGCGCCTTCAGACGCTGCTCCGTGCCGACCGCCTTGGCCTGGTAGCCCGACCAGCGGGCGAAGAAATCGGATTCGGCGCCCATCGCCTTGAGCGTCTCGATGCCCTGCAGGCCGGCCATCGCCGTCCCGATCAGGCGTCCCTGGTCGTGCAGGAACTGCTGGTTCAGGTGCGCCCGCTTCGCGGAGAAGTACTTGAGCGCGGCGGCGTTGAGCCCTGCCGTCGAGAGCGCGACGATGCTCAGCACGGGGTCGTACCTCCACATGAAGCCGGCGTAGAAGACCGCCATGCACGTGCTGACGAACGACGTCGCCAGCTCGCCCGACAACAGATGCGCGATCCGATCGTTGATGGCTACGCGGGAACCGACGTCCCCGGCGAAGCGCTGCGTGAAGAACCGCATCGGCAGGTGCAGGACGTGCCACAGGAACCGGCTCGACGTCGTCACCGCGAACCTGGTCTCCAGTCGGAGCAGATGGCGGTGCTGCAGCCACGTCAACACGCCGAGCACCGCGACGGTCACCCCCATCGCCAGAAAAAGCGGCTTCACCAGATCCGCCGCCCGCCGTACCAGCACGTCGTCCACGAACACGCGGGAGAAGGCCGGCACGACCAGACCGGGCACGACCAGCAGGAGGCCGGCTCCGACCACGTACCCCAGCGCCGGGTACGACCGCGCCAACCGGGAACGCAGGGCGGCCGGGAGCCGCTGCCGCACCCCGCCGCGCTCGAAATCGCGGGCCGGCTCGAAAGTCAGCACGACGCCGGTGAACGCCTCGTCGAATTCGCGGCAGGACACGACCCGCGGTCCGGCCGCCGGGTCGTTGAGGAAGACGCGATCGCCGCGGAACCCCTCGAGCACCACGAAGTGGTTGAAATTCCAGTGGACCACCATGGGCAACGGCAGGTCCGCCAGCGCCGCCGGCTCCCGCCGGAAGCCGCGAGCGACCAGTCCATAACGCCGCGCCCCCTTCAGCAGGTTGCTCGCCTTGCTGCCGTCGCGCGAGACGCCGCACGCCACGCGCAGCTCTTCGAGCGGCACGAACCGACCGAAACAGGCCAGCACCATGGCCAGCGCCGCCGCCCCGCATTCGACCGCCTCCATCTGCAGCACCGTCGGCACCCGGACGCGGCGCTTTCGCGAACGGTGCGGCAGCATGCGCCGCATCATCTTCGGCATCTCCATGGCTACACGCCGAACTGCTCGCGCAGAATGGGAATCACCATCTCGACGGGCCGGCGTCGTTCGACAGTGATGCGGGCGACGCACAACGTCCCGGTGAGGATCTCCAGGGGCGGGCCGGCCGCGGAAGACCACCTGTAGCCGCTGACCGTCGCAGGATCCAGTTGCAGGTCCGCCCGTATCTCATACGGCGCATCGCCTCGTGAAAGCGCGGTGACGAGTTCCGGGTTGCGCAGGGTGCGCTGGATGGCTCGCGACGTCGTCGGAAAATCCGACACGTACGTCACGGTCCCGATCATGTAGCCGTGCTCCTCCGGGGCCACCGAAGCCGGCGCGATCCGCACTTCCATGCCCGCGTGAATCCGCTTGCCGTGCGCGGACGGGACGTAGATGACGGCCTCCAGTCCCTTGACGGTCCGTCCGGTCCGGTCCAGACGGAGCAACGGCTGCCCCGGCGCGACCACGTCGCCCCTCTCGGCGATGATCTCGATGATGCGGCCGGTGAAGGTCGACACGATCTCCGACATGTCCTTCATCTCGCGTTCGAGCTGCTCCAGCTCCACCCTGGCCATGACGACCTGATGCTCGCTCGTCTGCAAGGTCCGCGCGTTCCGGGCCTCCATCGCCAGCCGTTCGAGACGCAGATCCGCCAACTGCTGCCGATTCGCCCGCAGCCGTTCCTCGGTCGCATGCATCTGCTGCCGGCTGTCGAGCACGGTCTGCCTCGTGAGCCGCCCCTGGTCGACGAGTCGCTGTTGCGCCGCGATCTTCTCCCGCTGCCAGCGCAGGCGGTCCACCGCGGCCGCGATGGACTGCTCCAGCCCGTCACGCCGACGGCCCAGTTGGGCGAGCTGCAGAGCGACCTCGTCCTCCGCATGCGTCGTCGCCAGATGATGCGCGGCGCGGAGGTTGTCCAGGGAGAGACGAACCTGGCGGATCCGGTTGAGGACTTCCGGCTGTGCGACGCGTGCGACGACCTGCCCCTCGCGAACCACGTCGCCGACGTGGACCGCCACGTCGGTTATGCGCCCGCCGGCCGCCGCCGCGATTTCGAGCACGCCGCCGCTCTTGAGAAGAATGCCCTGGCCGGCGACCCTGGAGGGGATGCTCCCTTCGAACCCCCAAAGAACCGCCGACCCCACCAGGAAACCGAGCGCGACCAGGGCAATCCATCCACGCAGCCGCGTCACCTGCAGCAGCTTGTCGAGCTGCTCGGGCGATGCGAGCCGATCGAGTGACGCTTTCCGAAACACACCGTTGCCCTTCATGGCGTACGCTCCTCGAAAACGAACGAAGTCATCCGGTCGGCGTCCGCCGCGGCGCCGCCGTCGCCCCCGAGCAGAGCGCCGGTCTCGAATCGAAGTCTCACGAGCGCCGCGGCGAAACGGAACCGCGCGCTCGTATGCCGCAGGCGGGCGTTCGTCAACGAGTCCTCCGCCAGAATGGCGTCGAACAGGGTCGCGAGTCCGAGCCGGAACTTCTCGTGCTCCGTGCGCACCGACCGCTCCGCCAGCCGCACCGCTTCTTCCGCCGCCAGCGCTTCCTGCGCCGCGTTGTCGAAGGCCTCGATTGCGACGAGGACGTTCGCCTCGATCCGGCGGGCGAGATCGTCGGCAGCCACGGCGGCGGCCCGATGCGACGCCGCTCTGCCGAGCGCTCTTCCCCGGGCGGCGCGATCGGTGGCCACCGGCTCGTACTGGACCTGAACCAGGCCGTTCACCCCCCCGGCGCCCTGCGCGAACGAGGGGCCGGCGTCGGAAGCCGCGCCTCGCAGGACGCCCACGTATCCGACGCGCGTCACGACGTCCCAGCGCGGGCGCAGGTCCCGGAGGGATCCTTCCCACGCCAGGCGGGCTCCGGCGCGCCGTGCTCGCAACGCGGCCAGGTCGCGGCGCGCCGCCAGTGCCGCGCGCACCGCCGCCGCGCGCGCCGCGGGGCCGCCGACGGACCCGTGATCGGCGGCCGTATCGGGGAACCGGGTCAACGGCGGGCCGAGCGTCGGGATGCTCCCCGCCGTGAGGCCCATGGCGATCCCGAGGGAGTACTTCGCGTCGAGCAGCGCTTGCCGGGCCGCGGTGACCACGGTCTGTTTTTGCGCCCGATTGCTCGCCATCAGGTCCAGGTCGGACCGGGGACGTTCGTCCGCCCGTATCAGGATCTCCGTCTCCTCCACCAGACGCCGCGCCCGGTCCGCCGACTCGACGTACGCCCGCAGGCGCTCGTGCGCCGCGAGGTAGTGCCAGTACGCGAGCACGGCGTCGTGAACGACCCGCGCGGCGACGTGATCGCGTTCGAGCCGGCTGGCGGCCAGGGACTCCCGGGCGGCGCGATCCGCGCCGACCGCCGCGCTTCCGCCCCGCCCTCCGGCGAGGGGAATGCGTACGGAAACCAGGGAGTTGACCTGACTGGTCTCCAATCCGCCGACGCCGCTCCGCACGCGGGCCAGCGACAGTTCCGAGGCCACCACCAGCCCCGACCGGAAGCTCTTGGCCGCCGAGGTCCGCGACTCGAGGGTCTCCGTCACCAAGACGTCGTTGCGCGCGCTCGCCAGGGGCAGCCTGTCCCGCGCCTGCTGCAGCGACGTGCGAACGTCGAGATCGAAGGGGCTCGCCGCCAGGAGACGCGCACCGGCCTCGGCATCGACGGCGAGACGCCCCCGTTCGACGTCCGGGCTCTCGGCCAGGACGGTCGACACCACGTCCTCGATCTCGACCCCGCCGGCGAACCGGGGCTGGGCGTGCGCCCCCGGCGTCAGCGCCAGCGCTTCGGCCAGTGTCACGACTGCAACGAGGTTCGCTCGCATGGGCTCCCGTTCGGATTGCCGCGCCCGGTGCGGTTCCGGCGCGTGTCCGGGACGCAATACAAACCACGTGCCAGATGCGAGGCGCTGCGGCCGCGCGCGGCTTCCGGGTCGGACGCGAGCGGCCACCGGTGGCGAACCCCCCGACGGAGGCGGCGCGGAGCGGCCGAATCGGATCCCCGCCGCGCGATCGTCTCGCTGTCCCCACAGGAGCAGGGCCCGGGGTCGCACCTGCCGGACGGGGGCAACCACGGGTGACACAGGCACCGGTCGCCCGGAGCTTCTCGCCGCGGGCCCGTTGCCAGCGTCATCGCCGGCAGTCCGGCCGGAGGCTGCCACCACGCACCGGTTCCCGCGGGCCGTCCCTGACGCCCCGGCCGTTTGCGGTTCGGTGGCGCGCCCCCCGCGGGCCGTTTCACGCGCGTCCGCTTGCGGTCTCGTGGATTCCACCCGCCGCCGGTTGCGGCGTGGAAGACAACCGGGCTTGACGAAGCGGACCCGGAGATTCAGCCCACGCCGCCCGTGCCGTCCGACGTCCCCGGAACGACCGCGCGCGTGGACGAACGCCGCCGGGCGACGGAACGGCACGCCGCCCGTGCCGTCCGACGTCCCCGGAACGACCGGGCGTGACCGGCGCCTTCATGCATGGCACGCGGCTTGCTTCTGGAAACCGCGTCCTGAGACGCGGCGAGCGCGTCTCGTCACTCAATCGCACGACGGAGGAGGAAACAGAATGTTGAGCAACAACGACCAGACGAGAGTGCAGGAGATCCTGGCGCGCAGCGCCGTGGACGGCGAGTTTCGCGCCGGACTGCTGACCGATCCGCGGAACGCCCTGGAGAAGGCGACCGGCAAGCAGCTTCCCGAGAACCTGCGCGTCAAGTTCATCGAGAAGGACACCGACTGCGACGCGATGTTCGTCCTGCCGGATCCGGTCTCCCCCGACGAGCTGACCCCCGAACAGCTCGAGTCGGTCGCCGGCGGCTGCATCAGCATCGAGATCGGTGACGTCACGATCTGCTGGGAATCGGCGTAGCGCTTCCCGGACGAGTGCAGGTGCAGCCATGGCGTTCCGACCGCGTGACCTGCGCTGGATGGTGGAGGAATCGATGACGCTGTCGGAGCGCCTCGGCGGCGCCGTCGTTCCCGGCGGTTCCGGACACTCTTCCGGAACCGCCGGGGAACGTCTGCGCAAGTGGCGTGACCGCGTTGCGAACGGCGACGCGGCGCGGTTCGAACGGCGCCTGCGCTGGGACGGGCTCGACGTCGAGTCCGCGCTTCGGCTGCTGGGCCCGGTACGCCTCAAGGATCCCTACCCGCTGCCGGACTGGATCGGGCTGCTCGAAGCGGCCGGCACCGCGACCGGAGTCGATACGCCGTTCGACCGCGCGGTCGCGCCCCGGGACGTCTTCGACCCGCATGCCCCGCTACCGTTCGAAGATCTGCTGTGGCGATTGATACCGGTGGCGGGGCGCCGCCTGCTGACCCGGCTCGGAGGGCGTCGCGGCCGGCTCGCGCGCGGCGCGCTCGTCGATCTCGCGCGCGGCCTTCTCGGCCGGGTGTGCAGGACGGCGGCCCGGACGCTGTGCGCCGAGTTCGACGTCTTCCGCGCCCTTCGTCCGGGACGCCTCGCGCTTTACCCGGGCGAGTCGTCGAATCCCGGACGGCAGCTCTACCGCGATTTCGTTCGCGACGTGGACGGGGACGGCTGGCCGGCCTGGCTGTTGCGGTATCCGATGCTGGGCCGGCTGCTGGCCACCTGCTGCCGGCAGTGGATCCGTGCGGCCGTCGCACTGGTCCGGCGCCTGGACCGTGACGAGGACGCTCTGCGCGCCACCTTCGGCATCAGGGATCGCCCGCTGGAGATCGCAGGGGTGACGCCCGATCTGTCCGACCCGCATCGGGACGGCCAGACGGTGTGGGCAATCAGATTCGGTTCCGGAGCCAGGCTCGTGTACAAACCGCGGCGGCTCGCTCTCGATCGGCACTTCGTGGACCTGCTGGATCGGCTCGCCGACACGCGCCGCGACCTCACGCTCAAACGGCCGAAGCTGCTCGATCGCGGCGACTACGGGTGGGTCGAGTGGATAGACGCGGCACCGTGCCCCGACCCGGCCTCCGTCGAGCGGTTCTACCGCCGGGCCGGCATGCTGACGTGCCTTGCTTACGTGCTCGGCGCCTCCGACCTCCACGCGGGCAACATAATCGCCTCCGGCGACCAGCCGGTCCCGATCGACCTCGAATGCCTGACGGGAGCGCCTCTTGCCTCCCCCGCGCGCGACGCCGCCGAGCCGGCACTCGGCGCGTCACTGCCCGGCAGCGTGTTCCGTACCGGCCTGTTGCCCGTGGCCAGACGCGGCGCCGACGGCGTGTTCCGCATCGCCGGCGGCCTGGCCGACCCGAACCGCCGCCAGGCGGACGGACGTTCCGTCACGAACGCAAACACCGACTGGATGGCGTGGCGAGGCGGTGTCGCCCACCGCGAACCGGAAACGAACGTACCGCTGCTCGACGGCCGCCCGCGGAGCGCCTCGGCGCACGTGGAGCCGCTGGCCGACGGATTCCGGCTGATGTACCGGACGCTCAGCCGCAACAAGGAGCGGCTCCGGGCCACCGAGGCGGTCCGCGGGCTGGAGAACGAGGAATTCCGGGTCCTGATCCGTGACACGCGCAGCTACGTTTCTCTTCTCGAGGATGCGCTGAGCCCGCGGCACGTGACGTCGGGCCCCGACTGGAGCATTGCGCTGGACGCCCTGGTGGCGCCGGCTCTGACCGCGGACGAGCGCCCGCGCTGCTGGGCTACGCGAACCGCGGAACGGGTCGAGCTCGAACGGCTGGACGTTCCCCTGTTCGTCGGCCGCCTGGACCACCCGGTCCTCCGATCGCCTCTGGAAATACGGCTCGACGAGCAACTCGACCGGACGGCCTGCGCGGTCTCGACCCGTCTCGGCCTGCTGAACGCCGATGACCTGGAACGACAGCTCCATCTGCTGCGGACGTCCTTCGCAATCGCGTGCGTCAAGCGCCGCTACCGGGAACGGCGGGCGCGGGCGGCACGGCGGCGCGGCGGGACCCGGATACGGCGCCAGTCCCTGGTGGAAGTCCACTCCATCGTCGCTCTGCTGAAACGACTTGCGCTCGACGACGGAACCGCCGTCACGTGGCGCCAGCTCGGCGGGCCCTCCACCGGCGCGGCGAGGCTGGCCCCGGTCGGGATCGGCCTCTTCAGCGGAACGTCCGGCATCGCACTGTTCCTGACCACTGCCGCCCTGGTCACCGGCCGCCGCGACGCGCGCGAACTCGCCGCCCGGGTACTGGACCCGCTGTGCGCGCGGCTCGGCGACCGCACGTTCCCCTTCGATCTGGCCGCGGACGTCGGAATCGGCGGTGCGGCCGGTCTCGGAGGACTGATTTACGCCCTGGTCCACGCCGGCCGGTCCCTCGGCCACCCGGGTTACCTCGCCGCGGCCCGCGCCGCGGCCGACGGCATCACCCGCGACGCCATCGGAGCCGACCGCGCGCTCGACGTCCTGTCCGGCGCGGCCGGCGCGCTGCTGGGGCTCCTCTCCCTGCATCGGACGACCGGCGACCGGACTGCGCTGCGAATTGCCACCAGATGCGGCGAGCACATTCTCGACAGCCGTGCGGCCGACTCCGACACGGGCCTGCGGGCGTGGCGCACGCTGCACGACCGGATCACGACCGGCTTCGCGCACGGCGCGAGCGGAATCGGCTGCGCCCTGCGGCGACTCGCGAACGCCACCGGCAGGGACGTCTTCCGGGCGGCGGCGGAGGAAGGCTGGGCGGTCGAACGCCGGCGGCTCGCACGGCGGGGCGCCCCGGAACCGGAACGCCGTTCGACGACGCATGACCTGCCGCGCGCATGGCCCTGGTCGTGGTGCCACGGCGCGGCCGGCACGGGACTTGCCCGTCTCGACGCCCTCGACGACGGCGACGCGCGGTCCGACGTCGAGGCGGCGGTCAAGAACGCACCGAGCCGGGGAACCGCGGAAGCGGACGGCCTCTGCTGCGGACGAATGGGACGGGCGGACTTCCTGTTCTCGGCCGGTATCCGTCTCGGGCGCCGCGACCTGCGCGAAGCGGCGGAGAGCATCGGCCGGGACACGGTGGCAAGCGCTCTGGCGGCAGGGCGCTATCGCATCGGCACGGACGAAGGCTTTCGTCCCGGCCTCTTCCAGGGCGCGGCCGGAATCGGCTACCAGTTGTTGCGGCTGCAGGCGCCGAACGTCGTGCAATCCGTGTTGTCGTGGGAGTAGCACGCATGCCGACCCTGACCAGGACGCTCGACGTGATGCGGCCGCACCTGCCGGCCGCGCTGGTTTCCGACGATGCCTTCGAACGAGCGCGTGCGGCAGTGGACGACGTGGAGGCCGAGGTCACGAACGGCATCCATTTCGAATGCCGGCTGCAAGAAGGATCGCCGCGGGTGGATCTGGTCATCGTCGTGCACGCGGACGGCGGCGCCCTGCTGGCGGCCGCGGGTGGAGGACGGCCGTCCTGCGCCTGGCGCGAGCGGCCGGCGTGGCGCCCGCTTCTCGCGTTCTGCCGGCGGTGGACGGCGCCGGGGTCTTCGCTGCGCAGCCTGGTCGATCACGTCTGGCTCGAGTACGACGTCGACCAGCGGCAGTCCCGGAACGAAGCGAACCGGCCGGCGCCCGGCGTGTTCTGCCGCCTGCGCCGGCCGCGCCGGCCGGCCCACTCCGCCCCGGCGTTGCGCCGCGACGTACTCGAAGCACTGGAGGCGCTCACGGGACGCCGCGCTTCACGCGCCGTCCGGAAATGTCTCTCCGCCTGCGTCGCCCGACTCCCCCCGGAGGCCGGCGTCCCGTACGTGGGTTTCATGATGGGCCGCGAGGCGCCCACCGTCCGTGTCTGCATCGCCAAGCTGCCGGCGTCCGGCATCCCGCGCTTCCTCGCCGAAACGGCCGGGGTCGGGGGCCCGGACGTCGCCGACGCCGCGCGCCTGGCGTCACTCCCGGACGGGCCCGGCGGGCCGCTGTACGTTCCGATGCTGCACCTCGACGTCGATGAACGATACGGCTTCGTGCCGCGCGTCGGGATGGAACGACAGTTCGCCCAGACCGGCCAGTTCACCGGCCGGACCGGCGCCGCGGAGCGCGGCCTCCTCGACACCCTGACCGCGCGCGGCCTGTGCGCGGGAAAGAAGCGCGACGCCCTCCTGACGTGGCCCGGACGCTCGGTCGCGATGATGCCGCACGAGTTCTGGTGGAGCGTGGTCGAACGACGGGTCAACCACGTCAAGTTCGTCTGCGAACCCGGTTCCGGGGTCGAGACGAAGGGCTATCTCTTTGCAAGACACCGGCCCCTGCGCGGCCGGCAGCCAGCCGAAAGGACCGGACAGACATGCCGGACGCAACCGCCCGACCCGACACGATGCTGATCGCCGTCGACACGCACGACCGCGAAACCGGCCGTGTGGAAAAGATGACGGCGCACCGGCGCGGCATTCTGCACCGTGCGTTCTCCATCTTCGTCTTCGACGAAGCCGGCCGCCTGCTGCTGCAGCGACGGGCGCGCGCGAAGTATCACTCGGGCGGTCTCTGGTCCAACACGTGCTGCAGCCATCCGCGGGCCGGAGAATCCCTGCTCGACGCCGCCCATCGCCGGCTGCAGGAAGAAATGGGCTTCGACTGCCCGCTGCAACGCGTATTCGGCTTCGTCTATCGGGCCACGCTGGGCGGGGGGCTGGTGGAGCACGAGTACGACCATGTGATCACCGGGCGTTTCCAGGGCACTCCCGTCCCCGACGTCCGCGAGGTCGACGACTGGGCGTGGGAGCACGTACCTGCCGTGCGGTCGCGGCTCGCGGAACGTCCGGACGCGTTCACGGCGTGGTTCGAGCACGCCCTGAACGGACTGCTGTCGCGCGGCCTCCCGCCGCCGCGCAAGCGGACCACCAGACCGGATACAGGAGGAACCTCATGACGCAGACGGAAGACTTCGCCAACACCGACCCCCGGCCCGGAACCGCCGGACAGCTCTCCGACGAGGACCTCGAAGCGGTCACCGGCGGCCTGATGCGGCCGCTGGCCCCGAGCGGACCGGAAGACCATCGCATCGGCAGCGGATCGGATGCCGGACATGAAGACACCACCGACGCATGACGCCAACCCGTCCATCGGAGGCGCATCGGCCGCGCACCCGATGGCCAGGCCGTCCGGGACGCCACCGACGCATGACGCCGGCCCGTCCGTCGGAGAGACCGGCGGCCGGCACAAGGCCGACGGGCTGGTCTCGCGCCGAGCGGTCGCCCTGCGGTGGGGCCTGGGCGGTCTGATCGCAGCGCCGTTCGCCATCCTGCCGCACGAGCTGGGTCACTACGTGGTGCTGCTCGTGCTCGGCGTCCCCGACCTCGCCTTGCACTACGTGGCCGTCACGTGGGATCTGCAAGAATTCTGGGCGGCGATCCAGCGCGCGGACTTCGAAGGCGCAGCCGCCATCGCCCCGATCCCGGCCGTCGCGCTCGCCGATGCGATGGGGCCGCTGGTCACCTATGCCGTCGTGGCCGGGTGCTGCTACGGCTGCGCGAGATGGCGTCCGCATCCGGCGCTGATCGCCATCGCCTTCCTGTCGCAGTTTCGCATCAGGGTCGGCGCCAGACACGTCGTGCGCGACGCATTCGGCGTCGGCGGACCGGCCAATTTCGACGAGTTGCGGGTCGCGATACTGACCGGCATTCCGGTCGAGGCGCTGGTGGGGTTCGCCCTGCTGACGCTGCTGGCCTCGGGCATCTGGCTGGCGCGGTTCTTTCCGCGCGGGCGGCGCGTCGTGGCGGTCGCGTCGATGACCGCGGGGATGGCCGTCAGCCTGTACCTGTACGCCGGCGTCTTCGGCCCGTGGCTGCTGCCCTGACACCCCGTTTCGCGCCGCTGCCCGCAACAATCCAGCCGGGCCGCGAATGGACGGCCGCCCGCGGCGCCTCCACGCCATCCGCACTCGTGCCGCCGCCTCCAGTTCCCAGCTCCCGCGCAGGCGCCGCGGGAAAGCGGGGGCGGCGTCTTTTTCGCCGGGCAGCGACCGCGCGGGCGGTTGATGAAGTCCGGCAGGCGCTACGGAAGACGTCGGAGGGGCGTCTTTCCGCGCCCGCCACGTTCCGTCGCCGGCTACGGCGCTCTCGCATCCAGCGCACGCACCAGATCCGTCACGATGCGGGCGGCGCGCGTCATCGCCTCCGGCTCCAGCCTGTCGGCCGTGTCGCGGGCGGTGTGGATCGTCTTCAGGATGGGGGGCGCGAGCGCGCCGCGCAGGGCGGCGGTCAAATCGCCGTTGAGGAGCAACCAGACGCGATGGGCCTCCCCGGCCGGCAGCATGGCGAGCGAGACGGCGGGAATGCCGGCCCGCCGAAAGCTGCGATCGTCGCTCGACGGCATGCGGGGCGCGCCCACGCACGCCACGGCGTAGCGGGCGCAGACACGGTGCACGTGGCCCGTCAGGGGATGCTCGGGAGAGAGATCGCCGGGGCCGTACAGCAGCGCGTTCCCGTAGCCCACGACGTCCACGTTCACCATGGCCGCGCCGGGAGCCGGATCGATCGCCTCCACGTAGGCGCGCGACCCGAGCAGCCCGAGCTCCTCCATGTCGAAGAAGACGACGTGCACCGTCCCCTGCAACGCGGTGTCCCGGAGGACCTTCGCCACGCGCAGGAGCACGAGCACGCCGGCCGCGTTGTCGACCAGGCCCTGGCTGAGCGCACCGTCGTCCAGCCTGGCGGCATCGAAGTGACCGCCGACGATCACCCGCGGCGGACCGGCGCCGAAACGGACCAGCACGTTGTGACCGCCGGATCGGCCGCCGCCGGCTCCCTCCCGCGGAAACGCCTGCAGCGCGTAGGGCAACTCCCGTCGCCGCAGCTCCGCCTCGAGCACGGCGAGCCGCAGGTCGTTCGACGGCTGCGCGAAACGCCGTGCGGCGTCGATCACGTCGTCCGCAAAGGCCGCCGGCGACGGTCCCGATCCGGTGGAAGCCGCCGGTGACGGTCCCGTCTCCGCGGACACCGAAGGTTGACGTTCGACGGCGCCGCAGGCGGCGCCGAAGAGGAGCAGGAAACCGATGCGGGCAAGTGCCGTGATGCGTCTTTCCATCTCCCTCTCCCGAAGATCCGGACCCGGCGCGGCGTGTCCCGGTCGTCGCAGACGTTGCAAGCAACAGCCGTGCCGGCGTCGGTCGAAGCCTGCGACACGAGAGCGCCGTGCAAGCGCTCATCGCCCGCGGTGGCAACAGCCGTACGGTCTGTCGGAACCTGCAACGGCCCCGCCGGGCCATACGGGGAGACATGCGGACAGGAAAGCTGGAGGCGCCGCCCGGACTCGAACCGGGGATGGAGGTTTTGCAGACCTCTGCCTTGCCACTTGGCGACGGCGCCGTCAGGACGGCTGCGCGGGCGGCGCGAGAAGACGGCCGCTCGCGGTCACTCGGCAGGTGCAGCCGTTCGAGCGTGGCGTGGCGCTGACCGACCTCGCCGACGGAAGATGGAGCGGGAAACGGGATTCGAACCCGCGACTTCGACCATGGCAAGGTCGCACTCTACCACTGAGTTATTCCCGCTCGCCCCGAACGCTCCGTCAACGGTACCACAGGGAGAGGCTTCGCTTCAAGACCCTTGCCAGGCCGGCCGCGCGACGCCGCCGCAACGGCGACCGGCTGGTGTACCTGCACCGCGTCGACGACACCCTTGCCAAGCCGGCCGCGCGACGCCGCGCCAACGGCGCGGCAGCGACCGGCTCCGGACCTGGAGTCGCTGGCCGAGTCGTTCCGGCAGATGCGCCGCGTCAACGGCGCGGCAGCGACCGGCTCCGGACGCGGCCGCCGCGGCAAGGACGCAACGGCGCAGCCGGCGGCAGGCGCCGGGTCGATGAGGTTGCGCTCATCGCCGCCGCCGCGGCAAGGACGCAACGGCGCAGCCGGCGGCAGGCGCAGCATGGGCGCCAGCCGCCGGTCACGGTCAGCGACCGGGCCAGCCGGCCCCGAACGCGTTCCGAATCAACGTGACGTCCGGCGCATCGCCGGCGCCGGCCTGTACGGCCACGACGTCGAAGCGGCACGGCCGCGCGGACCATCCTGCCTGCGCCATGTAGCGTTGCGCCATCGCCATGACCCGCCGCTGCTTGCGCGGCGTCACCGCCCCGAGGGCGCCGCCGAAACCGCGGGACGATCGCGCCTTGACCTCGACGAACACGAGCACGTCGCCATCCCGCGCGACGATGTCGATTTCGCCACGACGGGTCCGGAACCGGCGCGCAAGAATGGCGTACCCGCGGCGGCGCAGCTCCCGACAAGCGAGATCTTCCCCCTGCCTTCCAAGACGTTCCTGATGCGGTGTCGGCATGATGTCCGGGCACGAATGCAAGGCGCAGGCCATCCACGCATCATGGCGAGGAATCCGCGACCGGGAGCGACCGGACCGGGGACGGGCGCTATTTCCGCTTCCAGCGCGTGCCGGCCGGCGTGTCCTCGAGCACGATCCCGCGTGCGCCGAGCCCGTCGCGAATGCGGTCCGCGGCGGCGAAATCGCGCTGCCGCCGCGCCGCCCGCCGCTCCTCGATCAACCGCTCGATCTCGGTCACGTCGACCGGCGGAGCGGCCTCCTCGCGGCGCCGGAGCGCGATGACCCCCAGCACGTCGTCGAAGCGCTCGAACGCCTCGCGGACGACCGGCACGTCGTCGAGCCCCAGCTCGCCGGCGTCGACGGCCGTGTTCACCTCGCGCACCAGCTCGAACGTCACGCCGATGGCGCCGGGCGTGTTCAGGTCGTCGGCGATGCGGGCCCGGAACGCGTCGCGCGCCGCCCGCACCCGCGCCGTGACGGCCGGGTGCGCGCCCGGTGCGGTCACCGCGTCCAGCCGCCCCAGGCAGTCCGTCAGCCGCCGCAGCGCCTCCTCGGCCTGCGCCAGGCTGTCCCAACCGAAGCGGAGCTGCTTGCGGTAGTGGGTCGACAGCAGCACGTAGCGCAGCGCGGACGCCCGGTAGCCGCGGTCGAGGACGTCGCGCACGTTCAGCACGTTGCCGAGCGACTTCGACATCTTCACGTCGCGGCCGAGCAGCAGGTGCTCGACGTGCACCCAGAAGCGGGCGAACTGCCGTCCCGTCGCGCCCTCGGACTGCGCGATCTCGTTCTCGTGGTGGGGAAAGACGAGGTCGACCCCGCCCGCGTGGATGTCGATGGGCGGTCCGTCCAGCAACCGCAACGCCATCGCCGAGCACTCGATGTGCCAGCCGGGGCGCCCGGGACCGACGCCGTAGTCCCAGGTCGGCTCGTCCGGCCCGGCCGCCTTCCACAGGACGAAGTCGCGCGCCGCATCCTTGGCGTACTCGTCGCTGTCGACCCGGGCGCCGTCCTGCATGCCGTCCGGGTCGAGCCGCGCCAGCTTGCCGTAGTCCTTCAGGCTGGCGATCCGGAAGTAGACCGACCCCTCGCTGCGATAGGCGTGGCCGCGCGCCTCGAGCGCCTGGATGGTCTCGACCATCGCCCGCAGGTTCGCCTCGTCGGTCGCCCGGGGCGACTCCTCCGCCGGCTCGATGCCGAGCGCCGCCGCGTCCTCGTGGAACGCCGCGACGTAGCGGTCGGTGTACTCGCGCAACGGTACGCCGGCCCCGCGGGCGCCGGCGATCGTCTTGTCGTCCACGTCCGTGAAGTTGACGATCTGGCGCATGCGGTGGCCGCCCACGTGCCGCAACGCGCGACGCAGCACGTCCAGGCAGACGAAGGTGCGGAAGTTGCCGATGTGCCCGCGCGCGTAGACGGTCAGCCCGCAGGCGTACATCCGCACGGTGTCGTCGCGGAGCGGGGCGAAATCTTCGATCCGGCGGGTCAGGGTGTTGTAGAGACGCATGGGACGGCGCGCAATCGACGGCAGCTCAGGTCGTGGCGGGCAGCGGCGTGACGAGCGTGCAGCACTCGTCGCCGTCCACCCGGTCGACCTCGACCCGGCTGGCAAGGCGCCGCAGGACCGCGAGGGGCGCGTCGCGGCCCCCGTCGCCGAGGATCCGCTCGACCGGCAGCCCGGGCGCCGTGCCCGGCCCGTCCGGATCGGCCAGGTACCGCACGCGGGTCGTCAGGACCCCGGCGCCGGCGGTGAAGGTCATCATCACGCTCGAATAGACGGCCCCGGCCGCGTGGTCGAGCACCCCGCTCGCGGCCAGCGTGACGGCCCGCGTCGCCGCGTCGGCCTCGCCGTACCCGAGACAGGCCGTCAGGCGCGCGACGACGCAGTCGCGCAACGCCCGGAACCGCGCGTCGCACGGAAGCGTCACCTCCAGCCGGACCTCCCCCGGGTCTGCCGCCGCGTCGTCGGACACCGCCATAACACTACAGGGAAATCTGCCGGAACAGCGCCCGCGCCCGCTCGCAGTCCTCGTCGATCTGCCGCCGCAACGCCGCCGCGTCCTCGAACTCCTGCTCGCCGCGCAGCCGCTGAACGAAGGCCAGCCGCAGCGACCGGCCGTAGAGATCGAGGTCCGCGTCGAACAGGTGCGTCTCGACGGTCCGCGGACCGCCGGTGACGAACGTCGGGCGGACGCCGACGTTGGTCACCGACGCGTGCAGCACGCCGTCGACCGCGGCGGTCGTCGCGTAGACCCCGTCCGGCGGCAGCAGCTCGTTGTCCGTCCGCAGATTGGCGGTCGGCACGCCATGGTTCCGGCCGCGTCCCGCGCCCCGCTCCACCGTACCGTCGATCACGTAGTGGTGGCCGAGCAGGACGCCCGCCTCGTCCACGCGGCCGTCGGCGATCAGCCGCCGCAGCCGGGTGCTGCTGACGACGAATTCCTTGTAACGCACCGGATCGACCTTGCCGGCCTCGAACCCGTACCGGGCGCCCAGGGATCGGAGCAGCGAAAAGTTTCCGCTGCGATGCCGGCCGAACAGAAAGTTCGCGCCGACGCAGACCTCCGCCACCTGCAGCCATTCGACGAGCACGGCCCGGACGAATCGGTCCGGGTCCCATCGGGAAAGCGCAGGCGTGAAGCGCACGACGGCGGCGCCGTCCATGCCCGCGGCGGCGAGGGCCTCCAGCTTCTGGGCCTGCGTCATCAGCAGCGGCGGGGCCTTGTCGGGCCGCACGACGCGCGGCGGATGCGGATCGAAGGTGAGCGCCGCGGCCGCCGTGCGCCGCTCGTCGGCGCGCCGCCGCACCTGCTCGACGATCCGGGCGTGTCCGCGATGCAGCCCGTCGAAGTTGCCCAGCGCCAGCACCGACTGCGTCCAGCGCGCCGGCGGCGGGTCGTCGGGGTAGTGAATGACTTCCATGCGCGAGCGCGCCATGATAATCCAGAGGCGGATCCTCCCCGTTCCTCCCTCGGGATCTCCGTCCCGGCCTTATCAGGGGAACCGGGAGATCCGGGGGTGACGCGCGACGCCGTGACGTTGTGGACGTCGGTGTCACTGTACGGAGCAGGGGACCCGGGAGGGCCGGGAGATGGCATGCGGCGGCATTCGAGACCTCCACGCCGGGCGGGCCCGGGTTGCGGGCTGACGCAGGCGGCGTGATGCTCGTCAAAGTCCTCCACGCCGGGCGGGCCCGGGTTGCGGCGGCTCCGCCAACGCCGGCCGCAACCGTCAGTAGAGCCCGGCCGCGGCGCAGCCCGCCGGCAGCAGATGATCCGTCCCGGCCGGCGCGATCTCCAGCTCCAGCCCGTCGTAGGCGAGGGAGATGCCCGCCGGCAACGCGCGGCAGGTCGCCGCGTGCGGCAGGTCGTGCGTCATGTGGGTGAAGAAGGTGCGGCGGGCGCCGATCCGCCGGGCGGCGCCGACGGCCTGCTCGACGGTGAAGTGCGTCCGGTGCGCCTTGTGACGCAACGCGTCGAGCACGAGCACGTCGAGGTCGGCGAGCAGCGGCCACGAGACGTCCGGAATCGCGTTGCAGTCGGTCAGGTAGGCGAACGCGCCGATCCGGAATCCCAGCACCGGCAACGCGCCGTGCAGAAGAGGGACCGGGATGACGGTGGCGCCACCCAGCGAGAACGGACCGACCACTTCCCGCAGAGCGAGCCGCGGCAGGCCGCCGCCCCGCGGGGTGGCCGGGTCGAAGACGTAGTCGAACGTCCGCCGGATCCGGGCCAGCGTCCGTCCGGAGCCGTAGCAGGGGATCGCGCCCCCCTGCCGGAAGTTGTAGATCCGGACGTCGTCGAGCCCGAGCACGTGGTCGGCGTGGGCGTGGGTCAGGAGAATCGCATCGACCCGGGCGAGGCGAAAGCGAAGGGCCTGCGCGCGCAGGTCCGGAGACGCGTCGACCAGCACGGAGGCGCCGTCCTCGAACGTGAGCGCGAGCGACGGGCGCCAGCGCTTGTCGCGCGGATCGTCCGACCGGCACGTCGCGCAGTCGCACGCGATCACGGGCACCCCGGCCGACGTTCCGGTTCCGAGGAAGGTGACGCGCACGTTCAGGACGCATCCGCCGCGGGGGGCCCGGACCGCGCGTCGCGCGCCCGTTGCGCGCGGAGGAAGCGCTCTCGCAGATCGGCGAGCACCTGCGCGAGGAACGCCGTCTCGCCCGCGGTCAGGTTGCCGGCGGTCTTCTCCCGCAGCAGGGCGAGCAGCGCGATCGTCCGCCCGGCGGCCTCGAGGTTCGGCGGTCCCGGCCGGCCGGTCGCACGATCCGCGACGTCGCCGAAGTGCACGGCCGCCGTCGTCGCCAGCGAGACGACCAGCGCGTTGAAGGTGACGTCACCCAAGTCCGTCCAGCATACAGGACCGTCACGACACGGCGCCCCGCCCGGAGCGAAGCGACCCGCCCGTACGCCACGAACGCGCCTTCCCGCCCACGCCTGTATCATGGAGGGCATGGCGCTCGACCTTGCCGCCCTGGCCGCTTTCACCGGCGTCATACTGGCCGCCATCGGGCTGCAAACGCGCCGCCTGGACCGGCGCTTCACCGAGCTCAAGACCGACACCCGGCGAGAAATCGACGAGTACAAGGCGGACTTCGGGCGGCGGTTCGACGGGTTCCAGCAGGCGTTCGACGAGCACAAGGCGGACGTCGGGCGGCGGTTCGACGGGTTCCAGCAGGCGTTCGACGAGTACAAGGCGGACGTGCGGCACCAGTTCGCCGAGGCAAGGGAAGACACCCAACGGCGGTTCACCGAGGCAGGGGAAGGCACCCAACGGCGGTTCGACGGGTTCCAGCAGGCGTTCGACGAGCACAAGGCGGACGTGCGGCACCAGTTCGCCGAGGCAAGGGAAGACACCCAACGGCGGTTCACCGAGGCAGGGGAAGGCACCCAACGGCGGTTCGACGGGTTCCAGCAGGCGTTCGACGAGCACAAGGCGGACGTGCGGCACCAGTTCGCCGAGGCAAGGGAAGACACCCAACGGCAGTTCGCCGAGGCGCGCGACGATCGGCGTCAGTTGATGACCCGACTCGACGCGCTGTTTCAGGAGGTCGGCCGCCTGCAAGGCGTGGTCGAACGGACCTACGAGCCCGAACGCTTCACCACGACCCCGCCGGCGCGGCGCACCGGCGCGGCCGGCGCCGTCCGGGAATCGGCCGCGGACTACGGTCCGGCGTCCGAGTCCGAGACCTGATGGCGTCAAGCGCATGACGCAGCATTACGCCACCATGCCAGCCGGACAGGAGGCGGACCGCGAGACCGCCGGCGCGGCGTTCGAGCGCCTCGTCGGGCTCATGCGGCGGCTGCGGGACGAGAACGGCTGCGCGTGGGACCGGGAGCAGACGCTGGAGTCGTTGCGTCCGTTCGTGATCGAGGAGACCTACGAGGTCGTCGACGCCATCGACCGCCGCGACCCGGCCGCTCTGTGCGACGAGCTGGGTGACCTGCTGCTCGAGGCGGTCTTTCTCGCCCAGATCAGCGCCGAGCGGGGCGACTTCGACGTCGCCGACTCGTTGCGCGCGATCTGCGGCAAGCTGGTGCGGCGGCATCCCCACGTCTTCGGGGCGGACGCCGCCGGCAGCCGCGCGCTGACCGCCGGCGAAGTCAAGCGGCGGTGGGAAACGATCAAGGCCGAGGAGCAGAGGTCGGCCGGCCGGCCCCCGAGCCTGCTCGGGTCGATCCCCGACAGCCTGCCGGCGCTGCTGCGCGCGTACCGCCTGGGCAGACGCGCCGCGACGGTCGGGTTCGACTGGCCGGATCCGGCCGGCGCCGAGGCCAAGATCGCCGAAGAGCTGGCCGAACTGGCGGAGGCGCGCGCCAGCGGATCGGCTGCCGCCGTCGAGGAAGAGATCGGCGACCTGCTCTTCGCCGTCGCCAATTTCGCGCGCCATCTCGACGTGGACCCGGAGTCGGCGTTGCGGGCGGCCAACCGGAAGTTCACCGCCCGCTTCACCACGCTCGAGGCGCGCCTGCGGTCCCGCGGCGTCGAACCGCGCAACGCGACGCCCGCGGAGATGGACACCGAATGGCGGCGGATCAAGAGGGGCGACTGACGGTCCCCGCCCGCGACGCCCGCGAACGTCGACCGGAAACGCCGGTTGACGCACGGGTGCCGGACGCGGCCGGTCAACCGCCGCCGAACACCATCCGCCGGCCGTTGACGGTCGTGGCCGCCACCGCGCGTCCGCCGGTGCAGACCGTCACCGCCCCTTCGTCGCCGGTCGCCAGCACGACCGCGCCGGCCGCTTCGTAGCGGGCGACGACCTCGGGATGCGGATGGCCGAACCGGTGGTCGCGCCCCGCGCTCACGATGGCCACCGACGCGCGCAGCGCCGCGACGAACGCGGACGAGCTCGACGTCCGGCTGCCGTGGTGCGGTGCTTTCACGACTCGCCACGCGGCCGGGTCCAGGTTCGCCGCGACCGCCCCTTCGACGCCGGCCTCGATATCGCCCGGCAGGACGACCGATACGTCGCCGTACCGCAGCTCCAGCACGAGCGAGTCGTCGTTGCGCACCCGCGGGCGCTCCCAGTCCGCCGCGGGCGGATGCGCCACCCGGACACGGACGCCGCCGACGTTCTCGACGTCGCCCGCCTGCAGCGTACGCCACGCCGCGCCCGCGGCCCGTGCGTCCGCGCGCAGTTGCGCCAGGGCGAGGGAAGACGGGACCGGAACGCCTTCCCACACCTCCCGCGGCCGGAGGTCGCGAAGCACCGCCCCGGCGCCGCCGACGTGGTCCGGGTGGCCGTGCGTGATCGCCAGGTAGTCGAGCCGCCGCACTCCGAGCGCCCAGACCGCCGGCACCACCACCCGCCCGCCGACGTCCGCCCGGCCGCGGACCCGCCCCGCCGCGTCCACCAGCAGCGACCGGCCGTCGGGAAAGCGCACCAGGGCGGCGTCGGCCTGATCGACGTCGAGAAAATGCACCCGGAGCGGCCTCGCTCCGCCGGGCGCGGCGGGCAGCGGCGCGCACGCATCCGGGCTGCGCCAGCCGGACCAGCCGGGGACGGGCGCCGCCAGCATCACGGCCGCGCTCGTGCCGACGAGCCCCGCGCCGATCGACCGCGCCGGCCGGCCGCGGGCCGCGGTGAGCCGGACGGCCCAGCCGGCATAGTAGGCGGCCACGACGGCCAGCCCGGGCGCGGGCAGCCGCCACGACAGCCAGGGCGCCCAGGCCAGGACGCGCGTCGACTCGACGATGCCGGCCGCGGCGACGTGCGCGATCCAGCCGGCCGCGCCCGCCGCGGATTGGCTGACGGGTGCCAGAACGACCACCGCGACTCCCGCCAGCTGGGCGGCCGACATCAGCGGAATGGCGGCGAAGTTCAGCCCCAGGCCGGCCACGGTGACGCGCGAGAAGTGGAGCGCGCCGATCGGGAACAGCGCGAGCTCGGCGCAGATCGTGGCCGCGAGCAGGCCGGCCGCGGGAACCGCCAGCAGCCTGACCGCCGCGGGCGGTGACGCGCCGCCGCCGGCCCACGCCATCAGCCGCGGCACACCCACCAGCAGGCCGGCCGTGGCGCCGAAGGTGAGCTGGAAACCGGGGTCGACGAGCGACCGCGGGTCCGCCGCCACCAGGCAGCCCGCCGACAGCGCGAGCGTGTTCAGGGGATCCGTCCGCTGATCGGCCGCGCGCGCCGCGAGGAACACGACGGCGGCGAAGACCGCCCGCGTCACCGACGCCTCGGGCGCCACCACGTGCGCATAGGCCAGGAGACAGGGAACGACCAGCAGGGCCGCGAGCCGTCCGCACGCGCCGGCCAGGCGCAGGGCGAGGAGCAGGGCCGCGGTCAGCACCGCGATGTTGCCGCCGGAGATGGCGATGACGTGGTAGACCCCGCCCTGCTGCAGGCGCTCGGTGGTCTCGCGGTCGAGCCCGGCGCGATCGCCGATGAGCACGGCGGTGACGACGGCGGCCGAGCGGGCGTCGTGAACGCCCACCGCCGCGGCGACGGACCGCCGGACGAAGTCCCGGGTCCGGCCGCCCCATTCCTGGCGCAGCGAACCGGTATCGAGCACCTCGACCTGCAGCGCGCTGGTGACGGATCCGAGCAGGTCGACGCCGCGCACCTGCAACCAGTGGGCCTGATCCGGCGTGCCGTGGTTCGCGTAGCGGGGCGGACGGCGGAGCCGCACCGGCAGGCGCACGGTGCGTCCCTGCCGCCACGCGCCGATGCGGCCGCTGACGAACGAGCCGCCGACGCTCGCCCGCACGGCGCCGCGCATCGGACGCGCGACCCGCCCCCGTTCGACCCGCAGCACCTCGATCGTGAGGCTCGCGCCGTAGTCGGTGGGCACGGCGTCCCGCCGCAGCCGGCCGGCGATCCAGGTGACGGCAGCCGGCGCATCCGCCGCGATTTCCGCTTCGAACCACTCCAGGATCGGCGCGGGCAGCTCCGCGCGGGACCGCTGGCCGGCCACCAGCCCGGCCAGCGCGTAGCCGAGCAGGCAGAAGACGACGGTGGTTCGCCCCGCGCCGAGGGCGACGCCTGCGACGGCGGCGAAGACGGCGACGACGGCCCCCGCCAGCGCGACCGCGGGAACCAGCGCCGGCAACGACCACCCCGCGCCGGCGCCGGCGAGCAGCGCGAGCGCGGGCGGCAGCGCGGGACGGGTCACGCGACGGGTTCATGCAAACTCGACGCCGATCGGTGGCGGGGCTGGTTCAGTCCACGGAACGCAGCGCGCGGGCGACCCTGTCGATCCGCGCGCGGACCTTGTCCGGATTCGTCGTACCGACGGTATGGAGGTCCGCGAAACCCTCGTCGCGCAGAACCGGGGCGAGTGCCGCCTTGAACGTCGCCCCCCGCACCGGATCGGGTCCCGGCCGTCAGGACAGCCATGGCGGCTTGCACTTGTCGTCCGGCCCCTTGCCCACGCGCGGGAACGGCGGCTCGCCCCAGTCCTCATTGGGTTTGGCCTTGATGACTTCGTGAAAGCGGGGAACGAACTCGCTCAACAGCCTCGCGCCCCGAATGACCTGCGTTCGGCCCCGACTGCCCGATCCGGCGCTCCCACCGTGTACGATCTGATTGCGGACGACGCTCAGATTCTCGAACAGGTCGTTCAAGGTTCCCGCGATCTTACATTGACACCAAACTGGGTCGTTCAGACGCTTCTGATACCGAACTGCTTCGTTCAGACGCTTCCTCGCCGACCCGACCCAGTTCCGAAAATCCCTCTTCCATTCATCGGCCGTTTCCGGCACCTTTTCGTCCTCTTTCTGCACCTTCCGCCGCCTTCTCCAGAAGGACGGATGCGCCTGCCGCAACTCGAGAATGCTCACGACGTCCTTCTTCTGCGCGCGCAGGATACTCTGCAACGTTTCCGGGTCATGATCCGTCAACCTCCCATGAAATTCTCGTCTCTCCTCCTCATGTCCGACCTTCGCCCCCCCGGTCTCGTTCATGTGGTAGGCCGCTTCGTAGGCGATCCAGTAGAACAGAAACCGGATATGGGCTTCTTCCTTGCCGGAAATCGCTTCTGCTCCCGCGTGAGAAATCCACGTGCTCATGCGTGCGATCCGGCGCCCGTTTCGGTCCGTGACGGACATGTTCCCCTCCTGTTGCGCCTGCGAATCACGATCCCGTCCGCCGAAATCGTATCAGAAAGGCGGCTTGAAACCGTCCTTCCTTCGCCGAGCTCCGGCAGCCGCCCCTCGAGCACTTCCCGCACGCCGCGATAATGCTCCAGGTACGCCTCGCGGCAGGTCTTCAGATCGCTGGACAGCTTCCGGGGTCATCAGGCTCAGGGCGAGCGTCCCCGCATTGCACAGTCCCGGATCCGCCGCCGTGCCTTGCACGGGTGTTGATTTCGTGTTATCTTCGCCCTGTGAGCGACAGATCACGAATCGAGTGGACCGACGCCACCTGGAATCCGATTCGCGGCTGCTCCAAGATCAGCCCCGGCTGCAAGCACTGCTACGCCGAGACGTTCGCGGAACGGTTTCGAGGAGTACCGGGGCACCCCTTCGAGCAGGGCTTCACCCTGCGCATCGTACCGGAGAAACTGAACGAGCCGCTGTCGTGGCGCCGCCCCCGCAAGGTGTTCGTCAACTCGATGAGCGATCTCTTCCACGAAGCCGTCCCGTCCGACTACATCGCATCGGTCGGCTCGGTCATGAAGCGGGCCGACCGGCACACGTTCCAGGTGCTGACGAAACGGCACGACCGGATGCGGCGCCTGCTCGAAGGCGAGCTGCGCTGGATGGGCGCACTTGCCAACGTCTGGTTCGGCGTGAGCGCCGAGGACCGCCGCCACGGCCTTCCCAGGATTGACGCCCTGCGCCGGACGCCGGCCATGGTCCGCTTCGTCTCGATGGAACCCCTGCTCGAGGATCTGGGCGACGTCGACCTGACGGAGATCCATTGGGTGATCGCCGGCGGCGAGAGCGGCCCGCGCGCCAGAACGGTCCGAACCGACTGGCTCCTCGGCATCGAGCGCCAGTGCCGCGAACGGGGAGTGCCGTTCTTCTTCAAGCAGTGGGGTGGCTCCCGCAAGCACGCGACCGGCCGTACGCTCAACGGCCGCACGTATGACGACTTCCCTGTCGCACGGTGACAGGCGACACGCCGGGACCGATCATGACGAACGCGGATCAGAATCCGGACTACTGGTTGGCGTATGGCACGTTCCAGAAGATCAAGCACGATCTTATTCGGAACTACCTCGGCGGATGGTTTCCAAAGCTCGGCACATGGGCCGGCCGCGTGCTGTACGTGGACACGCATGCCGGGCGCGGACGGCACCGTTCCGGCGAAACCGGATCGCCGTTGGTCGCCCTTCGCACCCTTCTCGAACATTCCTATCGTGACAGACTTCTTCAGCAGTCCGAAGTCAGGTTCTTCTTCATCGAACAAGACCCCGCCAACCTGGACGCCCTGAATGCGGAATTGAAGCAAATGGGCCCTCTCCCCGCTCGTGTCCACGTGGACACGAGCGGGGACGACGCCTACCGGGTGCTGTCAGACAGCGTTCGGACTCTTCAGGCGAGTGGACAAAGGATGGCGCCCGCATTCATCTTCGTCGATCCGTACGGTTTCAAGCTGCCCGGGGACCTGTTGGCTCGGCTGATGGCCGCCGGACAAGTAGAACTGTTCGTGAACGTGATCTGGCGCGAGCTCGACATGGCCATCCAGAAACGCCCACCCGCCGAACACGGTTTGGCTACGACGCTCGACCGGATCTTCGCCGGTGACGACTGGTGGATGATCGACGGTGATACCGCGAACGAACGGATGGACCAAGCCGTGCGGTTGTTTTCGAACCGCATTGGAGCCAGGTGGCACACGTACATCCGCATGACCAGCGGCGGAGACGCCGTGAGATACCTGCTCCTCCACCTGACGAATCACGACCAAGGTCGTGAACTCATGAAGGAGTGCATCTGGAAGGTCGCGCCGGATGGCGGCTTCGAGGTCCGGCAACGTGACGACCACCGGCAACCGTTGCTCATCAAGCCGGAACCCGATTTGACGCCGCTACGCGAGTGGCTGCTCGAACGCCTGCGCCAACGACCGCATACGAAGTCGGAACTCGACGACGAGCTTCGTTTGGAACTATGGCTTCCAACCCACCTGCGAACGATCGTCAGACGACTGCGCGAGGGTCACGAGGTTGAGGTCGACGGTTCGTCCGGCATGATCTCCCTGCCCCGCAATCCGAGACTGCCCTTCTCGTGACCGCCCCGAGGCAACTTCCCTGCCGGCAACCGTGGTCCGCGCCAGCCGACCCGACGCCAAGGGACAACCCGAAGAGACACGGAATCACGCGGACGATCCGATTCCACCCGCCAGAAGCGGCGCCGGATCGTTCGCCGACACCGGCGCGGCGCCGAGCGCCACGAGGTGGGCGTTGTCCGGCGACTCCAGGGTGAACACCGGCTTGCCGCCGGCCAGGGCGTCCCGGCACAGCCGTTCGGTCTTGCCGCCCGGTTCGGCGTGCGCGACCAAAAGCCGGTCCGCGAGGGCGGCGACGCGGGCGTTGCGTTCGGCGGCGACGGCCGCGGTCGGGCGGCGGAGCGCGTCGTCGAAGAACGACAGGATCAGCAGGCGGCCGGCGGCGAGCGGCGCGTTCCAGGCTTTCGGAATCCGCATGACGCCCAGCCCCCGCGCCGGACAGACGACGACTCGGCAGGAGCCGCGCAGCAGCAGGTCCAGGAACTCCTTCTCCATCGGCGACTGGAACCCGCCGACGAGCGTCACCGGCGCGGCTCGCAGCGCCCGCGCCAGATCGTAGGTCTTGAGCAGCGCGTCGCCGGGGGCGCGCACCGAGCAGAAGAAGCCGAGCAACCGCCCGTCCAGCGCGCCGAGGTCGCCGCGGACGGTGACCGGAACCGGCCGGCCGGCTCGCGAACACCCCCGCAACGCCGCCGGATAATCGGGCGAATCCGGCGGCACCCGTCTCCGGCGCGCAGCTTCCATCGCGTCCGCGGCAGGAGTCACCGCCGCGGCCCGCCTGCCGCTCTCTCTGGGGAAAACCGTTCAGGGCGACTCATACACGACCTTTCCCCCGTCGAGCGCCGGCTTGATCACGAGCGCATGGCTGTCCCGGTAGCGCTCGACGTCCGCGGGAGTGACCACGACCACGTCGACGGCAGCGCCGACGCCGTGCAGGTTCTCGTAGATCCGTCCGGCCAGGTTTCTCCGATGCGCCCCCTCCTTCACGATCAGCAGATCGACGTCGCTGTACGGTCCCATCCCGCCCCGGGCGGCGGAGCCGAACAGGATGATCCGCTCTGGCTGCGCGACCGCGACGATGCGCCGGACGATGTCGTCCAACGTGCGATCGTCGAGCATCGCGCCGCCCGCGCCCTGCCGGTCGTCGCCGACTCCTCTCCGGCTCATGCCGTCTGCCTCCCTTCAGCGCGCCGCTACGTCCGGTGCGGGGATCACGTCGATGCCGCCACAACGCCCTGCCCGCCTTGAGCCGCCTCCGGGTCTTCCGGTCCGCCGCCGGCGGTACTACCGGCTGCGCCCATTTTCGTCTACAATCCGATCATGGAGGGTCGGGTCGATCACGATCCGGACCGGCTGCAATCCGAGAAATACAGATACGAGACGCAACGGATGCAAATGATCGCTGCCAAGGATTTGGAGCATCCGATGCCCGCTGAAAGTCTCCCGCTGGCGGATCCGGCAGGGAATCCGGCAGAGCACGTGAAGAGTAAGGAAGCGGAGTCGACGAAGGGTGGAGAACGGTTCCCATGAAGGCCCATCTTCTTGCGTACAGCCAAGCGTGCGCGCCTCAACAGGTGCAACGGTTGCTCAACGACACCCAGGCCGTCGAAACATGGGTGACCCCGTTTCCGTACGCGGCCATTCTCGTTTCCCGTCTCGACGTGAACGACCTCGCCGCCGTCCTTCGGGATCGGCTACCGGGTGTGTGGTTCATGGTGACGGAACTCAGAAGCGACGCCGTCCAGGGATGGTTGCCGAAAGAGCTCTGGGAATACGTGAACAGTCCATCAGATGCATGGTCGAGGCAACTCGTCTTGGGTTACCGGGTCGGGCGAAAAAAATCCACGAAAGGGTGTGCAGGTACGGCGGCCACGTGCCGATACGTGAAGTATGGCGCGCAAGAACGATGACCGGAGCGGTTCGACGGGGCCCGGACCTCAGCGGGACCCCCGGGACGTGCGGCGCATCGAACACCTCGAACGAGAAAACGCAACGCTGATCGAGGACCGGGACCACTGGAAGCGCCGCAGCGAGCACTTGGAGAAGGAACTCGAGGCCGCGCGGCGCGCCGGACGCCGGCAGGCGGCCCCCTTCGCCAAGGACCGCCGGCAGGGAACCGGACGCCGCCCGGGGCGGCGCGCCGGCGCAGAATACGGGAAGCAGGGAACCCGCCGGCCGCCGGCCCGGGTGGACGAGACCCATGCGGCGCCGGCCCCGAAGACGTGCCCGGATTGCGGCGGCCACGTCGCCGTGGAGCGGGTGGCGGCGCAGTATCAGGAAGACGTGCCGGACGTGCGCCCCCTGGTGCGCCGCTTCGACGTCGAGGTGGGCCGTTGCGCGCAGTGCCGGCGGCGCGTGCAGGGCCGGCACCCCTTGCAGACCTCCGATGCGCTCGGCGCGGTCGGCGTGCAGTGGGGGCCGAACGTCGCCGCGCTGACCGCCGAGTTGCACACCGAGTCGGGCCTGCCGCTGGAGAAGACCGCCCGCGTGCTGCGGACCCGGTTCGGACTGCACGTGACCAAAGGCGGCCTGGTCCGACTGCTGCACCGCACGGCCGACGCGGCGGCGCCCACGTATGCGGCGCTGTGCGAGCAGGTCCGCCGCAGCCCGGTGGTCACGCCCGACGAGACCGGCTGGCGCGTGGACGCGACCCGCCACTGGCTGTGGGCGTTCGCGACCCCGGAGACGACGGTCTACTCCATCTGCGCCGGCCGCGGGTTCGCCGACGCGGCGGCGGTGCTCGGCGCCGACTTTGCGGGCGTGCTGGTGCGGGACGGATGGGCGGCGTATCGCGGCTTCGCGCACGCGCCCCACCAGACCTGCCTGGCGCATCTGCTGCGGCGCTGCAAGGACCTGCGGACCGATCATCCCGACAGCCCCTGGGCCGCCGCCGTGCAGACGGTCCTGCAGGACGCCCTCGCCCTGCGGACCCGCTGCAACGCCGGCGGCATCGGCGAGCACGGCCTCGCGTCGGCCCGCGGACGGCTCGGCCGGCTCATCGACGCCCCGCCGCCGCTGGCCCCCGCCGAGCGCTTCGCCAGGCACCTGACCCGCGAATTCGAGGCCGTGTTCCTCTTCCTGCGCGACCCGTCCCTCGACGCCACCAACTGGCGGGCCGAACACGCCATCCGCCCCGCGGTGGTCACCCGCAAGGTCTGCGGCGGCAACCGCACCCGGCGCGGGGCCGACACCCAGCAGATCCTGGCCAGCGTCGTGCGCACCGCCCGCCAGCGACAGCTCGACCCCCGCGCCCTGTTCACCACGATGCTGCGCGCCCCTGAACCGGTCGTGCCCGAAGCCCTCGCCCTGCCGCCGCCCGCCTGACGGCCGGCCGGCGCGGGAGCCACGCATCCGCTCCGCCCGGGCCCACGCGGCCCACGCCCCCGGACCGATACCCGCGGAAGCCGCGCCGACGGCAAACCCCGGCCCGCTCGCCGCCATCTCGACGCCGGGCCGGCCGCAACCGCCCGGCCTGCTCCACGTCCGGGATCTCGACGCCGCGCCGACGAGAACTCGCCGCCGAGGTCCGGTCGAGGTTCCCGCCCCGGGCCCGATTGCGGCGGCGCACCGCAATGACCCGCAGGGCCGCGCCGACGGCCGGGTGAAGATGCTGTCGGAACACCCGCTCGACGCGCTTGCATACGGTAGAAGCCCGTCCCGCCGGAACGACAAACTGTGCACGGCGCAAACGTCGTCAGCCGTAACTTCCCCCGAACGTCCGCTCCCTTTCGCCCCGTGACACTGGCGAAATCGGCCCCGAGCACCCGGTAACCCAAGACAGCACGGGTTCCACCACGGCCTGCTACGCGCCCCCTGACGAGCCACCGGACGGCGAACGACGGGACGGCGGTTGCGCCGGCGATTCGCCATCCCCGGACCGTGGTTCGTCCGGCGCGCCTCGTCCGCGGGCCTCCCGCACGGCGCGCAAGTCCACGACCCGCCGGCCAGGCTCCGGTTCCCGGCTCCGAAGACCGGCGGCGAGGCGCTCGACGTCGTATCCGTGTTCCCGCACGATGCCGTCCTTGATCCGCACAGCTCCTCGATGATTTCATCGGACATCTCCCAAGCCTCCCATGAGTTCCCGTGGGGCGTGCAAATCTCCCAGAATATGCCACTACCGTTCGATTGGAACAAATGCACCGCATCGATATCGCCCATCGGACAATATATCAAGGATCTGCGCCTTGGTCAATTCACATTTCTTTGTCCGAAGAAATTTGGACAAAGATCGCAGATAGTCGAGCCGGAACTGTCGCTCTGTCGCCAAGAGCAGTTCGTGGCCGGCTATCGTCATTATCAGACACGGAATCTGCACGGAACTACAGGCATTGTCAATCGGTCTGACACGAAGAGCGAAATTCTGATAAACAAAAATGGCAGGGTCGTCGTCACCCGCGAAGGTAACGCTATGGGCCAAATCTCGTGAGACGTTCACAAGGCCGCAGTTCTGAAGATGCAGCAATTTATCCAACGGAAGACTGTCACCTGTTTGCCCGGCTTCGTAAAATATAAAATCATTTATGACTAGTGTCCCGTCAGAGAAAAAAGTGAAACATCATCAAGGGCGGTGTCGTCTGTCCTCCCCAGGAGGCACCCATGCGCAGAGGACGCACCCCGACACCGGTCGTCCTGACGGACGACGAACGGCAAGCCCTGACCTCGCTGGCCCATCGGTCGCGCACCGCCCCGCAGCGCGCGCGACGCGCCCGCGTCATCCTGGCCTGTGCCGACGGCCAGCCGACCACCGGCATCGCCAGGCGCCTGCACCTGTCCCCGACCACGGTCTGCAAGTGGCGCACCCGCTTTCTCGCAGACCGAATCGACGGCCTGACCGACGAACCGAGACCGGGCGCCCCGCGCCGCATCACCGACACGCAGGTCGAAGACGTGGTGGTGCGGACCCTGGAATCGACTCCGCCCGGCGCCACCCACTGGAGTACGCGCGGCATGGCGAAGGCCACCGGTCTGAGCCACACCACCATCAGCCGGATCTGGCGCACTTTCGGACTGCAGCCGCACCGGACCGAAACGTTCAAGCTGTCGCCGGACCCGTTCCTGATCGACAAGGTGCGCGACATCGTCGGGCTGTACGTCGATCCACCGGAGCACGCGGTCGTGTTTTGTGTCGACGAAAAGCCGCAGATTCAGGCCCTCGAGCGCACGGCGCCGCTGCTGCCGATGCAGCCGGGCCAGGCCGAGCGGCGCAGCTTCGACTACCGCCGCCACGGTACGACCTCGTTGTTCGCGGCGCTCGACGTCAAGACCGGCAAGGTCCTCGGCCAACTGCATCGCCGCCATCGGTCGGCCGAGTTCCTGCAGTTCCTCCGGCGCATCGACGCCGAGGTGCCCGAAGACCAGGACGTCCATCTGATCCTGGACAACTACAGCACCCACAAAGCTCCCCGGATTCGGCGCTGGCTGGCCCGACACCCGCGCTTTCACCTGCATTTCACGCCGACCTACAGTTCCTGGCTGAACCTGGTGGAGCGCTGGTTCGCGGAGCTGACGACCCGGCAACTGCGTCGTGGCGTGTACCGCAGCATCGCCGCCCTCGAACGAGCGATTCGGGAGTTTCTCGAAGCGCACAACGCCGATGCCCGGCCGTTCGTGTGGACGAAGACGGCCGACGAAATCCTGGCTCGCATCGGCCGCTTCGCACGGCGGACGCTCGCGGCGCACGATGGATAAATATTTCACGAACCATCGTTACGGGACACTAGATGAGAAATATCGTTGAATGCTTGCGCGTCTTCACTAGTCATGTTTCTGAGAACATCCAATGTCCGGAGCGACGTGCGTCCGGGACATTCAACCTCTCCAGACAGGATCTTCGACCAGAGTTTTTTCATGTCGTTCGCAGAGACGTCCTGAACGTTGTCAAAAAACCGTGCGGTCCAGTCCGGATCCACCGGGTGATTACTTACAACCTTGTCGTCGAGGTTAGCTGCGGCCTCGAAAGTGACCGATGCGATATTGTGCTGTCGCTTCTGTTCCTGAAATTCTATTCGTTGCCTGATTCCGTCCCGACTAAGTTCTATCGTTCCTCGCCCAGATTCGATTGGAGCACAAAGAGAACGTTGAGCCTGCGCCTGTGCATCGGAAAGGATCCGCATGGTGGCGGCATCTCCCTTCGCTTCAATGACACGAGCGTCGGCGTTTGCCCGACCAGTGATGCGTTTTGCTTCCGCGTCCCGGCGCGCCTTCCACCCGGCCAACATCGGCCCGGCAACCGCACCGATGCCGCTCGCCACGTAGTCCAGCAACTTTTCCAATGCAGGAACCTTCACGTTCACGTCAGTCATTTCAGCTCCCACTGGGCCCATCATCAACGGATTCTCTTGCCCGGTCCGGTCGACTCGGCCCACCAACCAATGCGCACACGTTCAGCATGGCTCGTTTCCCGGCTCGCCGCTACCGGGCAACGATATGGGACCTGCTGTGACCGTGTCAAGGCCGTCAACCCCGCGCAGCGGCGGCGGAGCAGGAACCGTCGCGTGGTGTTCGATCCGGTCGACGATCGCCGCCGCCGTCGATGGGGGTAGACCGTTTTCCTCCGCATGCCTTCAGTCCTCGCGCCTCCGACCGAAGCTCTCGCGCCCCATGCGGTACTTGATGTCGTAGTTGATGATGAAATCCAGTTCCTCGTCCGTGAAGCCGTAATGTGCAGCCAAAGCACTGTCGATTCTATCGATGATGGGTTTGCTATACTTCGGAACAATACACTGCACGGTGAGCGTATCGTGCTTGAATTTCATGTGTCGATCTTTAGAATTATCCTTTATATTTTCCATCAACTCGCCCGCAAGCTCAACAAGCTGCTCTTCAGGTCCTTGTGTCGCAAGTCGCTTCAGGTCAATCGGAAACGCATCAATTTCTCGCCTGTTCACATGGCGGCAATCCGAAAAAACCGTGATGAACCAGTAAAACAGATTCGAATTGAGACAACACAATGCCAACTTGGCTCGTACTTCGTTCTCAAAACACAACTCTTTGAACTCCGATGGCGATCGCCGGTTGCCGGATCCATCCAGGACGCGAGGCATGAAATCGAGAACCTGAAGAAAATACCCGACTTTTCGAGAATAATAGATGCTGCTCCCTTTCCTGACGTAGAAATTCACCAATCTGCTTGTCTCTTTTCGCAAGTTTTTGAGTATCCCGCTCTCCGCGGTCGCACACAATTTTGGTAATGCATGTCGCACGATCCCTTCCGCAGACATTGAATATCGCAGGCAGTGGAAAAGAGTAGCCCGTTCGGCCGCGTTCCACTTGTTGTACCGTGTCGAGTGCATGATCTGCGAGGAGGCGACAGGTCCAATGAGATGGACGGTCAATCGAATATGCTGCAACCCCTCGAACAACCTCGAAGGACGATCATCAAACGAACTGTAATGCAGCAATCGTTCTGACAATTTATTCTGCAAGCTGGCGTAGCGGCTAGTTGAAACCGAGGAAACGGGTACTATGAACCCCAGTCGCCCGTGACGACGACACAGTGAAATCGAACGTTCCAGCATGAGCGCATAGAGATTCCCGGCGTCCATGCATTCGTAGTCTTTCAACGTATATTGGTCCACCGTTTTCAGCTCGATATACGGCGGATTGCCGATGATCACGTCGAACCCGCCGCGGCGCATGATCCCGTAGAACTCCACGAACCAGTGGAACGGCTGGTGGCTGTCGCGCCATTGCCGGTACGCCCGGCGGCTCTTGACCTTCACGCCGTAGTCGCCGGCCAGATACTCGTCCAACTCGTTGCGAAGCTCGTCGAGCCGCCGGCGCAGCTCCAGCTTGGTGTCGGCGAAGGCGCCGGCGTCCATGCCGCGCTCGGTCTGCATGGCGCGGAACTGGCGGAAGGCCCGGTCGGCGATCTCGGCGCGCTCTTCGATCTGCGGCAGCGACAGTTGTTTCAGCAGGTCCGCGCTCAGCGTCCGCCGCACCTCCTCGCGCGACGTGAAGCCGACCAGCGTGTTGCCGGCGCGGACGTTGAAGTCGACGTCGGGCAGCGGCTCGATCTGGTCGTAATCGTCGAGTTGGGCCACGAGCTTGAGGAACAGGCGCAGCTTGCAGATCTCGACCGCCTCTTCCATGACGTCGACGCCGTACAGGTTGTCGATGACGATCGACTTGAGGACGAAGTAGCGTTCGCTGGCGTGTCCTTCGACCTGTTCCAGCGCGGCGCGGAAGTCGCGCAGCTTCTCCGGGCGGTGCTTGCGTTGCGAACGTTCGAGGTCGTCGAGGAAACCGCGCATGGCGTCGAGGCAGGCGTTGTACAGCGGCTCCAGGACATGGAGCGCGGCGAAGAGGAACGCGCCGGAGCCGCACGTCGGATCGAGGACGGAGACCTCGCGGAGCGCCTTCCAGAAGGCGCGGACCAGTTCCGGCCCTTCGCTGCCGGCGATCACGTCCCGGGCGAACTTCTCGACGTCCAGGTTGTACGTGACGAGGTCGTTGACGGACGCGACCTCGCCCGCGGCGAGCCGGGCGCGGACCTCCTCGTAGCGCCGGCGGCGGGCGACATGCTCGCGCCACGTCTCGGTCGGCAGTCCCCAGGCGGGCGGCGCGGGCCGGTTCCAGCCGCCGCGCTGCGCCGCGTCGCGCACGCCGGCGGCGATCTCCGGCGGCAGCTCGCGCTTCGCGGCCAGGGTCTCCTGCTTGTCGACGTCGTACGTCACGCCATGGCGCACCGCGTCGTGGAAGTAACGGTCCGGGTCGTCGGCCAGCAGCCGCCACACCCCGCCACCGGGCTTGAAGGCGATGGCGCATTCCTTCCGCGCCCGGTCGAACAGGAACGGGATGATCGTGTTGCGGCTGATGTACCCGGTGATGTCCTCCTTCGTGTAGTAGGCCCCCATCTGCTTCTGGTTGACGTACTTCTCGAAGATGTAGCCGAGCACGTCGGGGTTGATCTCGTTGTCGTCGCGCAGCGGCCGGTCGTCGAGATGCCACTGGTAGGCGTCGAAGAACGCGAAGATCCGCTCGAAGGCTTCGTCGGGGATGCGGATTTCGGGGTTGTCGCGCTCCAGGTCGTGCGCGTCGAACAGGCCGCCGTTGAGGTAGGGGACCCGGCCGAGCAGCGCCGCCAGTGCGGGGGCGCGCTCGGTCTCGGGCCGGCCCAGGCCCTCGTGGAACAGCCGCAGCAGGAACAGCCGGTAGAAGCTGTGGAACCTGCCGGCGCCGCCGGTCGCCCCGCGCACGCGCTCCAGGCGGTTGCGCAGGTAGTCCGGGTCGCCGTCGAGGAAACCGCGCTTCTGGATGAAGTAGATGAACATCATCCGGTTGAGCATCAGCGAGGCGTACCATTCCCGGTCGGCCGCCGCCGCGACGCCTTCGACGAAGTCCAGGAACGCGTGGTGCTCCTCCCGGAAACGGTCGTAGAACCGCCGGGTCACCTTCTCCACGTCGAAGGCGGCGCGCACCCGCCCCGACACGTCGACGATGGTCAGGTCTTCCTCTTCGTCCAGGGTGAAGACGAGCTGCTCGAGCTTCTGGATCAGCGCCTCGCCCGGCTGATCCCGGCTCCAGAGGTGGGTGCGGGTCCGGTCGGGGCGTCCCGGCTCGCGCTTGACCCACTGCCAGTGCTGCGCGCCGCGGCCGGGCGCGGCGTACACGACGACGTGCTCGCGGACGGTCCGGGCGACGGCCTTCTCGATCTTCTGGCGGGTGGGGTGGTCCGGGAACGCTTCTTCCGAGTCCGCGGCGTACTGGTAGACCACCATCCCGCGCTTGTGGGCGACGGCTTCGAGAACGAACGTACGGCCTGCGGTCGTCGCCTCGACGTCCGCGCCGCCGTGGTCCCAGCCGAGCTCGTCGATGAACAGCCCGCGCAGGTCGAAGCTCTCCAGACGGCTTCTGACGGTCTGCCTGTCGAGTCGGGTCTGCATGAAGCGCTGCCTGCCCGTCTACAGCCGCCGCGTGTCGGGCAGGATCGCCATCTTCCGGTCCAGCGTAAGCACTTCCAGACCGGCGCGGGCATACTCGTCCACGATGAGACGGTCGAACAGACCCGGCCCGCCACCCGCCTCCAGGGCGGCGATGACCGAGCGCCCGTTCAGGGGAGAGACCAGACCGCTACGGAGCGCGTCGAGCAGGGCGGCGCGGGCGTCGGCCTTCGAGACCCCGTAGTGGTGCTGCACGGCGACGTAGGTCTCGCCGACGACCTGGTTCGAGACGAAGACCTCGCCGCCCTGCCCGTCGGTCAGCGCGCGAAGCCTGCCGACGCAGTACTCGAAATCCTGTTGCGGGTCTCCGGTCAGCAGCCGCACGAGGACCGAGGTGTCAATCCCGAAGCGACGGGTCATGGCGCTGCCCCCGGAAGACCCGGAGATCGAACGGCGGACGTCCGGGCGGGATCTTGCCGCGCAACGTCCCGAGGCGGGAACGGTCGATGCGTCTGGGCCGCAGGACGAAGCCGTCCGGACCCTCTTCCAGTTCGATTTGATCGCCCGGTCCGACTCCCAGGGCCTCCAGCACCCGCGCCGGGAAAGTGACCTGACGCTTGGAAGTGACCTTGACGATCATCCGTTTCCTCCTTACCGGATATCCTGATTCGGTAAGGCAGAAAGATCAAGTCCGGGCCGGCACGAGCCCCAGCGAGCAGATGATGGCCGGTTCCCGCGGTTCGTCGTCTTCGTGCGCGATGCAGAGGCGGTCTTCGTCGCGGAGCGCCACGACCAGTTCGGCGAGGGTCTCGTCGGAGACGCCGCTGCGCAACTGCCGGTTCAGCGTGTCGACCGCGGCCTGCCGCAGCGGATGGCGATAGACGTCGTCGATGGCATGCCGCAGCGCCGCGGTGTCGAACAACGTGCCCCGCACGCTGTCGGCGTAGCCCTTCAGCCGCTCGTAGGTGCGGAAGCGCGCGCCGGAGGGACGGCCGAGCTGGCCGCCGACCTGCTTCTCCTCGCCGGCGACATGCTCGGCGGCCTTGCGGACCAGGACGTGGTGGGTCTCGTGCCGCGGCAGGGCCGGCGTGCCGGGCGCGCATTCGGCGGCGCGCAGAATCTCGAACTGGCTCTCGGTGACGCTCCGGCCGTCGCGGTCCATCCGGACCAGGGCGTCGTACCCCTGCGCGGTGCGCAGGTAGACGAGCGCGCCCGCCGGACGCCCCGGCGCCTCGTGGTGGGCCCGGGAGGAATAGACCACCGGCGGCAGGTCCGCGATCGTCTTCGCGAGCGCCGGATCCGCCGCGGTCGCGTTCCGCCAGATCTGCCAGGCGTACGAGGCGAGGTCGACGTCCGCCTCGTCGCCGCCGTCGAGGATGCCCGCCTTTTCGTGATACAGGTCGAGCACCGCCTGCTGGTCCTCGTCTTCGAAGAACGCCTCGTCGGCCCCGACCACCTCGGCGTTCTCGCCGAGGCGCGCCCGCACGCGGGCGCGGAGCCGGAGCAGGCGCTCGACCCCCTCGGCCGGCAGGAACGAATAGCACAGCACGTCGCGCGCCCGCTGGCCGATGCGGTCCACGCGGCCGGCGCGCTGAATCAGGCCGATGATCGCCCACGGCAGGTCGTAGTTCACCACGATGGCGCAGTCCTGCAGGTTCTGGCCTTCGCTGAGCACGTCGGTGGCCACCAGCACGCGCAGTTCGTCCTCCGGCGCGGCGCGGTTTTCCCGGCCGTTGCTTCCCGGGCTGAAACGCCACGCGAGACTCGTGGGGTCTTCGGTGTCCCCCGTGGCCGCCCCCATCCGCGCCACGCCGCGCGACCGGAGCTCCCGTTCCAGATAGCGCACCGTGTCGGCGAACTGGGTGAAGACCAGGACCTTCCGCTCCGGGTGCCGGTCGACCAGCAGATCCTCCAGCGCGGCGAGCTTGGCGTCGTCCGCCGCCCGCCACGCGCCGAACCGGGCGAGGAGATCGAGCAGCGTCGCCGCGTCGGCCGCCAGGTCCCGGCCGAGGGCGGGGTCGAAGTGGTGGGAGGCGAGCCAGCGGAACCGGTTCGCGTAGTTGTCGCGGAAGCGCGCGTAAACCTGCGCGGCGCGCGCGCGAAAATCCTCCCGGGTCCTTGGCGCGGCGGGCGCCGCCGTATCCGCGTCCCGGCCCGGGACCGCCGCACGACCGCCCCTGCCCCGGGTCCCGGGCGCCGCCGTATCCGCGTCCCGGCCCGGGACCGCCGCACGACCGCCCCCGCCCCGGGTCCCGGGCACCGCGGGCGCCGCCTCCTCCGCGGGTTCTCCGGTCTCCTCCCCGTCCGCGTCGAACAGGCCGCCGGCCGCCTCCTCCGCGTCTTCGTCCGAAAACTGCGCGTCGAGCAGACCCGCGTCCGCCGTCCCGACGGGAAGCGGCAGCCCGTGTTCGAGGGCGTGCAGGAACACGAAGTTCCTCAGCACGTGGCGTTCGACCGAGAGCAGGAAGGCGTGGCCGCTGCTCTCCAGGCGCTTGAACAGGTTGGTGCGGCAGAAGCCCATCAGGCGCCGGCCGGCGCGCGACAGGTCGTCCAGCACCCGGGCTTCGGCCGGCGTCGGCGGCGTGCGGGGCGACGCCGCCACGTAGTTGCCGAGGCCGTAGCGCGGAAGCTCCAGACCGTTGACCGCGTCGACCACGTCGTCGGCGAACAGCCGGGCGTACTGCGCGTCGACGTCGAACCGCAACGTCCGGGGCGTCCGCGTCGGGAAGTACGAGCGCCCGCCGTCTTCGAACGTCAGGTAGCGGCGGCCGTCGGCCGGGTCGGTGGCGGCGTAGTTCTCCTGCACGAAGCCGCGGGTGCGGCGGACGAGATACAGGCGCATCAGGTCGCGCCAGTCGTCGGCGTGCTCCGACTTCTCGAAGGCGGCCAGCGACCGCACCGGCGCCTGGTGGCGGCGCATGAACTCGGTCTCGCCCATCTCCCGCAGCAGGCGCTCGGGGCGAACGCCGACGTCGTCGTCCTCGCGCACGAACAGGCGGAGCTGGCTCGACAGGTCCAGATACGTCTTGTTGTAGGGGGTCGCCGACAGCAGGATGCACTTGCTGTCGTTCTCCCGGACGTACTCCTGAATGGCGCGGTAGCGCCGGCCCTGCCGATTCCGCAGGTTGTGGCTCTCGTCGATCAGCACCAGGCGGTAGCGGCGCAGGTCGGGCAGTTCCTGAAGCACCCGGCTCATCGACAGGACGCGGGCGCGCATCCGGTAGCGTTCGCGGTGGTCCTCCCACATGGGGACGAGGTTCCGGGGGCAGAGGATCAGCGTCTCCAGCCCGTGGTCGTCCTCGAACACCCGCGCCAGCGCGGTGGCCATGAGGGTCTTGCCCAGGCCGACGACGTCGCCGATGATCACGCCGCCCCGCCGGTTCAGGTGGTGCGCGGCGATCTTCACGGCGGCGGTCTGGAAGTCGAGGAGCCGGTTTCCGAAGTCCCGCGGGATGCGGAACTCCGACAGCCCGGCCCGCGCCTCCTGCGACAGGTGATACGCCATCTTGACGTAGACGTGATGCGGCGGGATCGATTCCTCCCGCGCCCAGCTCCGCCCGACGATCGCGGCCAGCTCGTCCGATACGTCGACGCACCAGCGGTCGTTCCAGCGTTCCTCGAACCAGGCCGCGAGCTTTTCGCAGGCGTCGTGGTCGAGCACGTCGACGTTGAGCTCGCCCTGGCGGGACAGCCCGGACTGCGTGAGGTTGCTGCTGCCCAGATACCCCACCATCGGATTCGTCGGGTCGGACCGGAACAGCAGGTAGAGCTTGGCGTGCAACGGATGCCGGAGAAACAGCTTCACCACGACCTTCCGCGCCCGTATCTGCCGCGCCAGCCTCCGCAGGCCCGCCTCGTCCCGGTTGGTCGGGGCGCCGAACGTCAGTTGCTCCCGGAACTCCTCGGCCAGCTTCTTCTTCAGCCGCAACGCCGTCTGGTTGTCGAGCGCCGGCCGGCCGGCCGACAGGCTCCGGGCCGCCCGCAACTCCTCGTGCGGCAGCCGCTGCATGCCGACGAGGACGCGGCAGCAGCGGCCTTCGCCGCCGGGCCAGCGCTCGACGTGCTCGTCTATCGACCGCCAGCCCCGGAGATTGAAATACCCGACGCAGAAGTCGGCCCGGTGGGCCACCCGCATCGTCTCGGCCAGCGCGGGCCGGAGGTGGCGGGTGATGTTGTCGAAGATGCGGGGCATGCGCGGTTTGCCGGAAATTACCGGCGGCGGCGAACGGTCGAGACCGAACCGGCCGGTGCCGTGCCAGTCATCCGTCGCTCTTCGAACAGCACCGACAACCCTCCGTCAGACGCCATCGAGCAGATAGCCATCGTCGCGGTTTCAGGCAGCTACCCCCATCTACTCTTTCTTCGACTTCGGCCGCCGCTCCTTGATCTCGGATTCCCAGGCGTTGAATCCCGTTCTTTCAACGCGGAAACGCGGGTCTCAATGAACGGCCACAACGCCTCCGCCAGCAGTGGAAGCAATTCGCCACCATTCTCGGACTGTCTACTGACCTCCCCCTGTCCCGTTCTCTTCACCAACGAGGTGTCTTCTCCAATCGTCGCATCAGAGACAGGAATCGCCACATTCACACCCGGAAAGAGAGCCACGCTAACAAGTCTTGCCTGCTTGACCTTCAACTGCACAAGGGGATCATCGAGTTTCGAGTCCACGAGCACAACTGCCTCGTCAAATGCAAAATCGCATGTCGGCGGTTCGTCAAGTCGTAGTGGACGCCCGAGTTCCCGCGCAACCAACCTCCCGAGGCCGTCGAAGGCCGACGTCCAAGTAACTTTCTCGCCAATCCCCCCAACGAGGTACGCCCATAAGGTTATTTCGGGAAATTGGTCGACACTACGTTTCAGGATCCCAAGACTCGGCGTACCGCCAGCGGCCACCGTCGCGAGATAGCCAGCAACCAACGCCAACGCGTTACGCCTCGAAGAATTCTTCGCGTCTGCATCCCTCAGAACCTCCACGAGCACGTCGAAAATCCGCAGACGTTCTTCTGGTGTCATATCCGCGATCCGCTCCAGGTCTTTCGCTTCCGGCACTTCCCCCAATAGCGGGCGAACCAGCATCGCCGCTTCGCTCGCGGATCCAGCCACCCTCGCTTCAGCAAGTGCCATCAACCCTGTGGCCAGTGGCTGAATGCAACGTTCAGTACGCCACGATGTGACACCTTTCGTCAGAGCGACCAAACATGCCCATATCGGCCGCAAAGATGATCGTATCTTCGAAATTCGCGCCTCGTTCCGCTGACTCACACTTCTTCCTCTGCACAACCGGTTAGCAGAATCAAGGCGTTCGACGACGTCATCCGACGCCATGTCTTTCCACAATGCGACGGTCCGAGCAATAGCGTACGTCGCCGTGGCAAGACAGGCCGAAAACCGAAGGTCGACGACGGGCTTCTGAGCAAGCAGCATCGCTTCTGCAACAACGACTCCACTCCACGCACCCTCGGTATCACGATACCTTGGCTCATGCGTGATCCCATCCACATCTACAGACGTGGCAGGCGTGAGCAGGTGGCACCACGCCGAAAGCGGCGACAAATTGCTACGCAGCGTTGCATAGCGTCCGCACAAATGTCGAATATCCTCATCGCGTACGACCAACGCCAGTGGCCGCAACGTTCCATTGGGCCCACTTCCGGTCGCTGTCAAAATCCCCGTTCTACCAGCCATCAACAGACCCGGCCTGAACCTGTTCTCAATTACCTCGCCTGCGCCTTCGACACTTTTCCCCTCCAACGACGCGTCCAGTTCGCTATCGTCAGCGGTAATGTAACGGTACTCCCAGTCTCGATGTCTTACCATGGAACAACCTCACCGGAATGCGCTCGCGCCAGAACCTCTGGCAAACTCTTCGTATAGTAAATATCGAGGCTGGTCTTGGCGCGAGTTATGACCGTATAATAGTCTTCATTTTTGTGATGATGCATCAGTTCGTCAGAAAAGAGCCAATGAACAGTACGAAACTCCAGTCCTTTGCAGCCCTTGACCGTCAGAATCCAAATTGGCTGATTTCGATTTAATGTCGGATCGCGAGTTTCTCCTGATTCGCTCGCCCTGACGATCTGAACCTTGCCCCGGAGGTCAGAATCTTGCTCCAGATGCTCCAACACCTTGTCACGGTCTGTTCTTCGAGCAACGATTATTCCAATTCGGTCTCCTGCCGCGATCCAGTCCGAATATACTCTGACTTGTTCCTTCAGCCGCTTCGAAGTATGGTTCAGTTGATCCACCTCCGTCTGCGCCACCGGCTGCACTCCCACCGTTGCAGGCGTAGGCCCATTGTAATGGCACGTCGACTCAAGACTTTCACCAGTCTGAGGCACCCGGACGCGATCGGCCGCCCGACAGATCAGCTTCGCAACACGATAGTGAAAACAGAGCTTGTGCTCGCTCGGTTTTACGATTTCCCTGACGGCACGGAGGCCTTCCGCCTCCTTATAAATCTTCTGGCAGTCGTCGCCAACGAGAAAAAGAACATCGCTCCAGCCGGCCAACAAATCGACTTCCTCCCGCACGAGGTCCTGTGCTTCATCGACGAACAGCGCATCATAGCGTGGAATCTTTCTCATACGCACAAACTCCAGTGCCCCGCGGGCAAGACTTCGCTTCCATTCGATCAAGTCACCCGGGTCATCCGGTAGAGCCTCGCCGTGCTGTTGGTACAAACCACGTGCCCATGATTCAATCGTGGTAACACATGCACGAGGAAAGATCTCACGCCTTTCTGCGTCCAGACAGCCGGTCTTCATGAATTCTGTCAAAGCACGAGTAAACGTGAGTACAAGGACATTGGGCATGTCCTGTCCACGGACGAACTGGGCTCTACGCAGAAGAACATTCGTCTTTCCACATCCCGGCGGACCGAGGACGAGAAACTTGCCCCGACGAGGAAGTGTTTCTATCAGGCGGATCTGTTCCTGGTCGAGTTGATCCTTCTTCACCCACCACAGCGACATGTCTCTGCCTCCATAGCCTGCGACACGATTTCCTTCGCCCTGAAAATCTCGTTTGCCAGTGTTTTGAATGCTTGGTTGGCTTGATCAAACAGAGTTTCGTCCAGAGTTTCTTCGTCCTCGGGAACATCGGGAAGCAACAAGCCTATTTGCTTTTTTTCATCGACGGTGGTTCTCGTCAACTTGGCGGAACCGCCGAAGCATACACCTTGCGATCTTTCAATCCATCGAACCGCAAGTTGAAACCTGATGGTTTCCGACTGTCCAGTCGTACTACTCGTATCCCACGTTAGCTCCACGGAGCGTGATGCATCACCGTGGGAACCCGGCCGCACTTCATGCCGTGTCGTTACTCCGTGCTCCCGAAAATGCTTGGTTAGATGTTCCTCTAATTTATTTGCAACTCGGTCAAGACGCGCGTGCTTCACTGCCAGCCCGCCCGCTGGCAGCGCATCGCCACGCCGACCGAACCCCAGCATCTGGAGTGCAGGCGTGCTGCGGCGGGCCGGATCATTGAGAAATTCCTCTATCTGAAGTTCTGACCGTCGTTTCCAGTCCTTGTCCAGCGCTCGGCGCGCAAGAAACACCAGATCCTCGTCGACGTCTGTAACGCTGATCGCGGGAATCTTCGTGGCTACAAGCCATGCAAAGCGATAGCGGTTGTCCTCGGACTGCTCGTATTCTGCTTGAAAAAGCGGTGTTCGCATTATCAAATCGTGCAACAAAGCACCGAGTTGGTATACTGTGAGGGCATGCCAGAGGAGCGCATCCGGGTCAATCAACCTGAAGAGATATTCCGGCGGAGAGTATCGGGCCGTCGCCAGAACTGGGAGTTGACCATCGTGATCTGTCCCGAGACCGACTGGGTCGTGTACATTGCGTGCCACAGAGACGTCAAGTAGCGTGGATTTAGCGAAATCAGGTGGCGTGGCATAGATGTTGGCCGCCTTGACGTCACGATGACACAGATCCCTTTCCCGCAGAAACAGACAGGCTTGAGCTACTTGATGCATGATTTCACGTATGCTGCTTCGCGGAACCTCCTTCAAGTGCTTCTCCAGTTCAGAACCAGGCGCCCTGCTCATTAACAGACAAAGGCGGCCGTTAAACTCGCCGCCATCGTAAACCCGCACGAGCGACGGGCAATCGTGGAGCCCGATGCCGATTTGTTGTTTTATTCTCTCTATTTCGATTTCCCCCCGTGCGCCGGATGAAAATTTTTCGTCATAAACCTTCAGTGCCCGAGGTCCATCCGGCGACATGACCTCGAAAACCGGAGCTGTACCACCCTCTCCAAGCTGTTCACACAGCGACCAGCCAGCCCCTCTGTCCCGACACCAGCGATCGGCAACTTCCCGAGCGCCGGATCGAACATGCGACTCACCCACGACGGAACCACTATACACCATTTTCGCGGCCGGTTGCGCCCTGCCGGCGCTCAGCGCGGCCGGGCGAGCGGATTCTGCTCGATCACGCGGTCGGCCACCGGCCGGCCGCCGACGAGGTGCTCGCGGATGATCCGTTCGAGCACGTCGGGATCGCAGCCGCGGTACCAGGTCCCCTCCGGGTAGACGACCGCAATCGGGCCCCCCTCGCAGACGCGCAGGCAGTTCGCCTTGGTGCGCAGGACGCCGCCGCGTTCCGAGAGGCCCAGTTCCTTCAGGCGGCGCTTCAGGAAACCCCACGCTGCGAGGCCGCGCGCCTTGTCGCAGCACTTCGGCACGGTCTGATCGCAGCAGAGGAAGACGTGCCGGCGGGCCGCATCGACGCCGACCGCCGCGGCGGCCCGGCGCTGGCGGTCGAGGCTGCCGGCCTCCGGGGCGGTGTCGGGCACGGCTTCGGCGGACCTGGTTCCGGCCGCGCGGATCGAGTCGAGGCTGCCGGCCTCCGGGGCGGTGTCGGGCACTGGATCGGGCATGCGCAAGCGTCCCCCGGGTTCCGAAGGAGATCGACCGGCGGCACCGGAACCCCGGCGGCGGGAATCCCGCGTGCGCGAGGCTCCGGCCAGACAGTCGTCGACGTCGCGTACCTCGTCGCGCGGGGTCCCGCGTGCGCGAGGCTCCGGCAGAGGGTCGACGCGGACCGGCGGCGCGCCGACACCCCGAACGCCCCGCGGCTCGGACGGCGTAGGGTAACATGCCCCCGATTCATGGCCAGGCGCGTCCGTCTCTCGTTCCTGAACGACTGGACCTCGGTGTTCCTGACCGCGGTCGAGCGCGGCGGCAACGCCCTGCCCCACCCGGCGACGCTCTTCGCCATCCTGTCGGGGGTCGTCGTCCTGGTGTCGGGAATCGCCGTGCGGACCGGGCTCGAAGCGGTCCATCCCGGCACCGGCGCGACGATCCAGCCGGTCAGCCTGCTCACCGTGGACGGCCTGCACCGCATCCTGGTCGAGATGGTGACCAACTTCACCAGCTTCGCGCCGCTCGGCACGGTGCTCGTCTCGATGCTCGGCATCGGGGTGATGGAGGCGAGCGGCCTGATCGCCGCCGTCCTGCGCCTGCTCGTGCTCTCCGCCCCGAAGCGGCTGCTGACGTTCGTGATCGTCCTTTCCGGCGTCCTCTCGAACACCGCCAGCGAGATCGGCTACGTGCTGCTGGTGCCGCTCGGCGGGACCATCTTCCTCGGCGCCGGGCGCCACCCCATCGCGGGCCTGGCCGCGGCGTTCGCCGGGGTCTCCGGCGGCTACAGCGCGAACCTGCTGCTCGGCACCATCGATCCGCTGCTGTCCGGCCTCTCGGAGGAAGCGGCGCAGATCGTGCAGCCCGGCTACGTCGTCAACCCCGCCGCCAACTACTTCTTCATGGTGGTGTCGACGTTCGTGGTCTCCGCCGCGGGGACCTGGGTGACCGAGCGGATCGTCATCCCGCGGCTCGGCGACTACCGGGGCGAAGAGCGCTCGACCGCCATCGACGCGCTCTCGGACCAGGAACGGCGCGGCCTCCGCTTCGCCGCCGCAGCGATGGCCCTGTTCGGCGCGCTGCTGCTGTGGGGGACGGTCCCCGCCGACGGATTCCTCCGCAATCCGGAAACCGGCAGCCTGCTGCGCTCGCCGTTCCTGTCCGGCATCGTCGCGTTCATCTTTCTCGGCGGCACCTGGGTGGGCATCGCCTACGGCGTCGGGGCGGGCCGGTTCCGGAACGACGCCGACGTGGTGAACGGCATGGGGAAGACGATCGGCACGCTGGGGACGTACCTGGTGCTGGTCTTCTTCGCGGCGCAGTTCGTCGCCTACTTCAACTGGACGAACCTCGGCCTGATCATGGCCGTCAAGGGCGCGGAGACGCTGCGCGCCTCGGGCCTGGGCGGCGTCCCGCTGATGCTCGCCTTCGTGCTGCTGTCGTCCGCGCTCAACCTGCTGATGGGGAGCGCGTCGGCCAAGTGGGCGGTCATGGCGCCGGTCTTCGTGCCGATGTTCATGCTGCTCGGCTACTCGCCCGAGCTGACCCAGGCGGCCTACCGGATCGGCGACTCGACGTCGAACGTCATCGCCCCGATGATGTCCTACTTCGCGCTCATCGTCGCCTTCTTCGAGCGCTACGACAAGACCTCCGGCATCGGCACCGTCGTCGCGACGATGCTGCCCTACACGGTGGTCTTCCTCGCCTGCTGGTCGCTGATGCTGGTGGTCTGGATGCTGGCGGGGCTGCCCGTCGGACCGGGAGCGGACCTGTACCTGTAGGCCGGCCGCGGTCCTCGGAACCGCGCGCCTCGCTGCCCGCGTTCCTTCAATGCATCCGACAGCGCGTGAAGAAGCTCCGTCAGCCGTTCCCTGGTGAACCGTTCTTCGTGTTCCGGCCCGTCCATTTCCACATCTCCAACTGCCGCCGCACGCTGGCGCGCATGCGCTCGAAGTTCTCCTGCTCCTCCTCGTCTCCGGGATGCCACATGGCCGTTTCTCCGCCCCGGGGGTCCAGTTCGCGTCCATCTATCGGGACCCCGTGCCGGTGGAAAGGCGCCGGCGCCCAGGCTATCGCGTGGAAGCTGGCGACGTCCTCCTGCAGCGGTTTCCAGGGGTTCCGGAGGAACCGGCCGGGTTCGTCCACCCAGGCCGGCACCGTCAGGCCGTGGATCAGCGCCAGATGCTCGACGACCGCCGCCAGGAAGGCGTCCCACGGCGTCCCGGTCGCTTCCGGCCGTTGATCGAGGATCCGCTGCCGCTCCGCGGGTTCGTGACCCAGCAGCCGTCTCGGCAGGTCGTGCAGCATGAACCGGTAGATCTCGACGTCCTTCCACCCCGCGGTGACCATGCGCCGGTAGTCGTCCAGGCGCAGCCCGCGCCGCGCCTCCCGCCGCCTTGTTCCTCTCACCGCTGGTCCGCTCCCCCGGGTGGTCTCCAACCGGGCCGCCCCCGGCCGACGGCCGCGGCACGGCGATCAGGCCGGCTAGCTCCCAGCGCTTCAGGTCTCCAGACTGGCCGCCCCCCGGCCGACGGTCGCGGCGGCTTCCGAAACCGCCGTGCGGAGCCGTCCGCGCGGAGGGTCGGCGCCGCGCTACGGCGACGCCGCCGGCGGTTCCGGCAGCCGAAGGCGGCCAGCACGCCGGACGCCGCCCCTCCCGCCGCGCTACGGCGACGGCTCCGGCGGTTCCGGCAGCGCCAGATCGACGCGCACCGCGCCGGCGAGGTTCGCCGTGGTGTGCACGGCCAGATAGAGCCGCCCCTGCCGCAGGGCGTGCATCTCCGGGCCGGTGAGATCGACGGCGCCGGCGGCGGCCGGACGCCGCCGCGACAGGTACCGCAGCACCGGGCCGTTCTGCGCGTCGTCCTCCGGGCCGCGCCGGTGGAGCGCGACCAGCAGCACCTGATCGGCGATGGCCTCCGTCCCCCGGAGCCGATAGCGCACGGTGCGGGTGGCCGGGCTGAGCACGAAGCTGGCGTCGACCCGCAGCCCCGGGTCCGCCTGCACGGCGGCCACGAGGGGCACGGGGGCGGGCGGCGTGACGAGGCTGGGCGTGAAGTCGGGCGGCCGCCGGCGCCGGGCGCCCTGCTCGTAGGCGAACGCGAGCTCGATCAGGCGCGACTCGGCCCACGCCCGGCCCAGCAGCTCCACGCCGACCGGCATGTCGTCGTCCGCGAAGCCGGCCGGCACGGTGATGGCCGGCAGGCCGGAAGTGGCGCTCAACGCGCAGTTGCTCCCGGGCTGCGGCTGGCCGATGGGACGCGCGGTCCGGCGGATGGTCGGGTAGACCAGGGCGTCGAGGTCCTGCTCGTCGAGCAGCGCGGTGAGGGCGGCGCGTATCTCGTCCCGTCTGGCGAGGCGCGCGCGGTAGTCCTCCGTGTCGAGCGTCTCGACCTCGAGGGAGCGGGCGAGCCCCCCTTCCAGGATCCGGTGGTAGAGCCCCGTGCCGACGAAGTCGGCCAGCGAGCGAACGGGGGCGCCGGGGGTCCGCTCGAGATAGGCGTCGAGATCGAACCGGAACTCCTGCCCGATGACCGACGCATCCTGCGTGAGTTCGGTCAGATCGGGCTCCTCGATCTCGACGACCGCGGCGCCCAGCCGCTCCATCTCCGCCGCCGCGCGCTCGATGACGGCGCGCACCGGCCGGCCGGCGTCGCCCTCGTCGAACAGCGCGGGCACGAGGCCGAGCCGCGCGCCGGCCAGCCCGCGCGCGTTCAGGGCGGCGGCGTACGTCTCCGGCACGTTCCCTTCGCTGAGCCGCGTGGTCTCGTCGGCCGGGTCGAACCCCACCGTCGCGTCGAGCGCGTACGCCAGATCCCGGACCGTCCGCGCGAGCGGGCCGCCGATGTCCTGCGTCGTCGACAGCGGCACGATGCCGTCTCCGCTCGCCAGCCCCCGCGTCCCCCGCAGGCCGACCAGCGCGTGGTGCGCCGAGGGGATGCGGATGGAGCCGCAGGTGTCGCTGCCCATCCCGAACGCGCCGAAGCTGGCCGCCACGGCGGCGCCGGTGCCGCCGCTCGACCCGCCCGGATTGCGGGCCGGATCGTACGGATTGCGCGTCTGGCCGCCGAAGGACGCCACCGTGGTGATGCCGCGGGCCAGCTCGTGCATGTTGGTCTTGCCCAGGATGACGGCGCCCGCCTCGCGGAGGCGCCGCACCTGCGTCGCGTCGTCCGGCGGCAGCGAGGTGGCCAGGCCGAGCGTGCCGGCGGTGGTCGGCATGTCCGCGGTGTCGTAGTTGTCCTTGACGACCACCGGGATGCCGTGCAGCGGCCCGCGCACGGCGCCCGCCGCGCGCTCGGCGTCGAGCCGGGCCGCGACCTCGGCGGCGCGCGGGTTGACGGCGATCATCGCGTTGAGCGCCGGGCCCCGCTGGTCGAAGGCCTCGATCCGCTCGAGGTAGGCAGCCACCAGCTCGACCGCGGTGACCGTGCCGTCGGCCTGCGCGGCGCCCAGCTCGCGGACCGACTTCTCCGCGACGTCGAAGTCCGATCGCACGGCGCCGGGCGGCGCGCCGCAACCGATCGCGAGGATCGCCGCGACCGCCGGAACCGCTCCCGTCCGCATTGCCATGAGGTTCGCCGCTCCTTCCCGAAGCGCGCGGTACGCCGCGACCGCCGGAACCGCCCCTGTCCGCATTGCCATGAGGTTCGCCGCTTCTTCCCGAAGCGCGCGGTACGCCGCGACCGCCGGAACCGTTCCCGTCCGCATTGCCTGCTGTACCACCCGCACCTCCCGCTCGACCCGGCCCGTGACACCGTCGGACAAACCGGCGGCTCTGCCGCAACCCAGCGTGAACGCGAACGGACGGAGGTCTCCCCGTCACGCCCGTCAGACGAACCGGCAGTCCCGCCGCATCGCGGCGGCGAGCAGCGCCTGATAGCGCGCGCGGCGCACCGCCACCGCCCCGAGGCGCGCCAGATGGGGCGTGACCCACTGGACGTCGAGCAGCGAGTACCCCCGCGCCCGCAACCGCTCCACCAGCCACGCCAGGGCGATCTTCGACGCATCGGTCACGCGGTGGAACATCGACTCGCCGAAGAACGCGCCGCGCAAGGTCACCCCGTAGAGGCCGCCGACCAGCTCGCCCTGCCGCCACGTCTCGACCGAATGGGCGAACCCCGCGCGGTGCAGCGCCGCGTAGCTCGCGGCGATCTCCGCGTCGATCCAGGTCCCGTCCGACCCGGGCCGCGACGCGCACGCGGCGACCACGTCCTCGAACGTCCGGTCGACGACGACCTCGAACCGGCCCTGCCGCAGCACTCTCCCGAGCCGCCTCGGCACGTGGAAGCCGTCGAGCGGAATGATGCCGCGTTCCCGCGGCGAAAACCAGCGGATTTCGCCGTCGATCGCCATCGGGAAGAAGCCCTGGCGGTACGCGGCGAGCAGGGTGCGGGGAGGGATCATCCGAAATGTCGTATATATGTTGCGTGCCAGCCGACCAGACTTCGCCCGGCGTGTTCACGTCGGAGGCGGTCACCAACGGCGTCCGCGTCCAGGTTCGGGCGCGGTACGCGCCGGACCACTCCGAACCGCTGCATCAGCAGTGGATGTTCCTCTACACCATCACGATCGCCAACGAGGGCCCGGAGACCGTCCAGTTGATCAGCCGCCACTGGCTCATCACCGACGCGGCCGAGCAGGTCCAGGAGGTCAAGGGGCTCGGGGTCGTGGGCCGCCAGCCGACCCTCGCGCCGGGAGAATCGTTCGAGTACACGTCCGGCTGCCCCCTCGGCACCCCGTTCGGATCGATGCAGGGCACGTACCAGATGGTCACCGCCGGGGGCCGGCGCTTCGACGCCGAAATCGCCCCCTTCGCGCTGTCCGGGCCGTATACGCTGCATTAGCCGCCGGAGGGCCGCGCCCGGCCCGCGCGCGGCGGCGCCACGACGATCCCGGCCGCTTCCAGTTCCTGCCGCAGCGTCCTGGCGAGCTCGGCGGCGCCGGGGGTGTCGCCGTGGACGCAGATCGTCTCGGCGGCCAGCGCCAGCGGCGTGTCGTCGATCGCGGCGACGGCGCCGTCGCGCACCATCCGCACGGCGCGGGCGGCCACCCGCCGCGGTTCGTCGATCACCGCGCCCGGCCGGCGGCGCGGGACCAGCGCGCCGTGCGGATCGTACGCCCGGTCCGCGAACGCCTCGGGCACGACGTCGAGGCCGGCGGCGCGCCCGGCGTCGACCAGCGCCGACCCGGACAGCGCGAACAGCGGCAGCGCGGGGTCGAAGCCGGCGACGGCGCGGGCTATCGCGTCCGCGACGCGCCGGTCGCGCCCTGCCCGGTTGTAGAGCGCCCCGTGCGGCTTGACGTGGCCGAGCGCCATGCCCTCGGCGCGGGCGAGGGCCGCCAGCGCGCCGATCTGCGCGAGCACCAGGTTCTCGATTTCCTCGGGGGCCGCCTCGACGTCGCGCCGCCCGAATCCCTCCCGGTCGGCGTAGCCGGGGTGGGCGCCGACGGAAACCCCGGCGGCGCGGGCCGAGCGGACCGTCGCGCGCATCGTGTCGGGGTCCCCGGCGTGCGCGCCGCAGGCGACGTTGACCGAGGTCACGAACTCCATCATCCGGCGGTCGTGCCCGATCGCGCCGGGGCCGGCCGCCTCGCCGAGGTCGCAGTTCAGATCGATCCGCATCGCTCCCCCATCGCTTGCGTCACAGCCAACGACGGCCCCCGGGTCGTCCGCCCGCGGGGCATCCGGCCGTCCCCCCGACCCGCGGCGCCGGTTGCGACAATGCGTTCGCTCCTGCCGGCGATGGATTACGGCCGGGCCGCTTCCGCGAGGTCCCGTCCGCCCGCACCCCGATCAGCACCAGCGTGCGCCGGCGATGGATTACGGCCGGGCCGCTTCCGCGAGGGCGATTTCCCGTTCGGCCTCGGCGATCGCCCCCTCCAGCCAGACCAGCCATTCGTGGCCGTACTCGTCCATGTACCAGGTGGAGACCCGGCCCGCGGCCATGACGAACGCCCGGCGCTCGGCCGCCGACGGCGTATGGATCCGCCCGCCCGCCGCTTCGAAGGCGGCAGTCGCCGCGGCCTCCCGTTCCCGCGCCCGGGCCAGCGTCAGCCGCGCCAGCTCGTCGAAGCCGGCCCGCACGAGCTGCCGGAGGTCCGGCGGCAGCGCCTGGTGCGTCTGCTCGCTCATCAGCCACAACGCCGCCCGGTAGCCGTGGCGGTCCTGCGTCAGGCGGGTGAGCCGATCCTGGAGCCCGGCCCCGACGACGTCGGTGACGCCGTCCGCCGTCCCGCCGATCCGTCCCGCCGCGAGGGCGGTTCGGAACTCCGGCCACGGCCCCGGCGCGGGCGAGGCCCCGAGCGCGCGCGCCCAGGCGATCTCGACCGGCGAGTCGGCCGTCCGCAGCGTCAATCCCCGCACGTCGGCCGGGGTGCGGACGACCCGCCTCCCGGTGGCGATGCCGCGCCAGCCGCCGGCGCTGCCGAGCGCCATCAGGCGCAGTCCGGTGCGGTGCAGCAGCGCGTCGCGCAGGCGCGCGAAGAAGGCTCCCCGAAACACCCGCTCCACGACCTCGTCGGTTTCGAGGAGGTACGGCACGTCCAGAACGTGGAGCTCCGGAAACAGACGGCCGACGTCGGGCGCCGTCGACCGGTAGACGTCGATCGTCCCCGCCTGCAGGGCCGCCAGGCACGAGGCCGGCGCATCGCAGCGTCCGCCGTCCGCATCGATCCGGACGGCGAGCCGCCCTGCCGAGAGCGACTCCACCAGCTCCTCGAACGCCCGCGCGTCCTCCGCGTCCGCGGCGGACGCCGGCAGCACCACGGCGATGGAGTGGACGACGTCCCCGGGGCCGGTTGCGCCGGCCCGGGTCTGCGTCTCGCCCGCCACGCCGGCGCCGCAGGCGATCGTGGCGCTCAGGACGGCGGCGGCCAGGACGGCCACGCCCCCTGCGCCGCGACCGGAACACGACCCGGGCGCCGAACGCGGCGCGCCGTGTCGGCGCCATGACGATGGCGCGCCGGCTGGAGAAGATGGGCTACACGACCCGGGCGCCGAACGCGGCGCGTCGTTTCGGCGCCATGACGATGGCGCGCCGGCTGGAGATGGGCCACACGACCCGGGCGCCGAACGCGGCGCGTCGTGTCGGCCGCCGCCGGCGGCAGCGCTCCGCAACGCCCTACTCCCCCACCGGCCAATGCTCGACCGTGACCTCCGCCATCGGAAAGTGCCGCGGATTCCCGGTGGCGAGCACCGCCCCGGCCGCGTGCGCCGCCGCCGCGATCAGGCAGTCGGCCTGCGACAGCGTCGCCCCCTGCGCCGATAACCGGCGTCGCCACTCGCCCGCCCGCCGGCCTTCCGGCCGGCCGATCGGCGCCAGGCGCAGACCGTCGAAGAGGTGCTCCACCGCCACCACTTCCGCCGGCCGCACGCCGCGGAAGATCTCCTCGACGTTGATGGCGGTGGTGCACGGCACGTCGCCGCGCCCGATCAACGTCTCGACGCGATCCACCGCGGGACGCCCGCGCAGGTAGTCGATCAGCACCGTCGTGTCGAGGAGCACGAGCACGGCGTCAACCGACCCGCCGCGGATCGCCGGACCGCTGCCGCTTCACCCACGCGGCGGGATCGTCGTCCCACTCGTGTCCGCCGTCGCGCAGAACGCCGGCCGTCCGGCGCAGCAGGTACTGCCGGCGGTGCCGGTCGACCGCATCCCGCACCGCGTCCCGCACGAACGCGCTGCGGCGCCGCGGCCCGGCGATGTCGTCCACCTGGGCGACGAGGGCGTCATCGAGATCCACGTGCATTCTCATGTGCGTTTCCATGGTGCCTATTATTGCATATTACGGCCGGGCGAGCGACGCCCGTTCGGAGTCGCCCATCTCGACGCCCCCGCCCGGAAAGTACTCCCGCCAGCGTTCGGTCACGCGCCGGGCGACGTCCGGCCGGCAGGCGAGTTCCCGCGGGTACGACGGCTTCATTCGCGCGTCGATCACGACGGGGGGCGTGTACGACAGATGGTGGCGCAGCACCCGGGTCGCGGCGGCGTGCACGTCGGCGGCCGGCTCGAAGCGGGTGAACGTCGTCCAGAGGAAGTTCATCACCGAGGCGACGGCGCGGTCCGGCTCGTCCGAGACCACGACGAGCGGCCACTCCCGGAACGCCGGGGCCGCCGCCAGCCGCGCGGCAGCGCCCGGCTCGGAAGCGTATCCGGGCGCATCCGCCACGAGACACCCGGGGCAGAACACCCGCACGGTGGTCACGCCGCGCGGCAGCTCCGCCGTCCGGAACTCGGCCGGCAGCTCGCGCACCGGGGGTCCGAGTCCGAGCCAGACGCCCTTCGACCCCTTGTTCACTTCCGGCCCGGTGTAGTCGAGCGTGTCCATCGACAGATGCGAGAAGACGTAGAGGTCGGTCTCCGGGTTCGTCCGCTCGAGCAGGTGGACCAGCGTGCGGCGGAAGTCCTTCAGATCGACGCGCTGGTCGGTCACGAGCAGGAACTTCGTCAGCGACAGTTGCCCCTCGCCGAGGATCCGGAACGCGCTGGCCATCGCCTCGCGGGCGTAGCGCTGGCGCACGACCGCCGCCCCCAGCGAGTGATACCCCGTCTCGCCGTAGGACCAGAGGTCGACGACGCCGGGCATGACCAGCGGAAACAGCGGCGACAGCAGCTCCTGCAGCAGATCGCCGATGAAGAAGTCCTCCTGCCGCGGCTTTCCGACGACCGTCGCCGGATAGATGGCGTCCCCGCGGCGCGCCATCCGGTCGACGGCGAAAACCGGGTAGTCGTGCGCCAGCGAGTAGTACCCGTAGTGGTCGCCGAACGGCCCCTCGGGCCGCCGGACGCCCGGCGCCACCGAGCCGGTCAACGCGAACTCCGCGCTGCCGATCAGGCGGTGGGGACCGAGCCCGCCCACCACCGGCAGCCGCTCGCCGGCGATCAGCGAAGCCAGCATCAGCTCCGGCACGTTCTCCGGCAGCGGCGCGACGGCGGCCAGCATCAGCGCGGGCGGGCCGCCGAGGAAGACGGTGGCCGGCAGCGCCTCGCCGCGCGCCTCGGCCGCCGCGTAGTGGAAGCCGCCCCCCTTGCCGATCTGCCAGTGCATGCCGGTCGTCCGGGCGTCGTGCACCTGCAGCCGGTACATGCCGAGGTTGTGCCCCGGCCGCTCCGGGTGCTCGGTGTAGACGAGCGGCAGCGTGATGAACGGCCCGCCGTCCTCCGGCCAGCAGGTGAGAGCCGGCAGCCGGTCCAGCCGGACGTCCCGGGTGACGACCTCGGTCAGCGGCGCCCGGGTCCTGGACCTGGTGCCGATGCCGAGCAGCGCGCCGGCCGCGTCGCGCGCCCCCCACAGCTTCGCCGGCGTCGGCGGCAGCAGCGTCTCGGCCAGCTCGACGAGCCGCCGGACGAGCTGCAGCGGCCGGGTTCCGAATGCGAGCTCCGCCCGGCGCGCGGTCCCGAAGAGGTTGGTGACGAGAGGAAAGGACGCGCCGGTGACGTTCGTGAAGAGCAACGCCGGCCCGCCGGCGGCGATGACGCGGCGGTGTATCTCGGCGGCTTCCAGGACCGGGTCGACCGGCGCCTCCACGACCGCGAGGTCACCGTCGCGCCGCAACCGGTCGATGAACGCACGGAGATCGGGAAAACCGGCGCGCGCCCTGATCACGTCTGCGACGATACCTCACCGCGCAAGCCGGCGCATCCGGATCGCGTGGCGCCGCGAGGCGGTCGACGCGGACACCTCACCGCGCGCGCCGGCGCTTCACCTCGTCGGCGTGCGGCATGCGCCGCCGGGTCCGGGGCGCGACGATGCCTACCGCGCGCGCCGCGCCGCACGGGACACGAACCTGCCTCCGTACCGTGGGGTTACACGGCCACTATCGGCACGATGCCGCAATCCCTGTACCCCCGTCCGCCGGGACCCGTTCGGCCCGGACGAACCGCTACAATGCCGGCATGGGAAAACCGCTCGCCGGCGTCGCGGCCGGCATGCTCTCGCTGGCGCTGGTCCTGGCGTTCGCGACACCGCGGCTGGCGGCCCGGGCCGGCCGGTACCCGGCGGCGCGGCACGGCGGAAACTACATGTTCAACTTCTACCTCCCGCCCGCGCCGGGCTCGACGCCGTGGGCGCCTTCGTGGGCGCCGGACGGTCAATCGGTCGCGGTGGCGATGGCCGGCTCCATCTGGCGCGTCCGCCTCGCGAGCGGCGCCGCGGAAGAGCTGACGTACGGCGCGGCCTATCATTCCTCCCCGGACTGGTCGCCGGACGGGCGCTGGATCATCTATACGGCGGACCACGACGGCGCAAGGATCCAGCTCGAGATCCTCGACGTCGCCAGCGGAGAGACGCATGCGCTCACCGGCGACGACCGGATCTACGCCGACCCGGTCTTCTCGCCCGACGGAACCCGCGTCGCCTACGTGACGACGGCGCCGAACGGCCACTTCAACGTCCACGTCCGGCCGATCGCCGGCGGCCGCTGGAATGGCGACGCGATCGCGGTCACGCGCGACAACGACTTCGGGCGCAACCGGCTCTACTTCGGCCGCTGGGACATGCACCTGACGCCGGCCTGGCTGCCGGACGGCGACGAGCTGCTGCTGGTCTCGAACCGGGACGTTCCGCTCGGCTCGGGCCACGTGCTGCGCGTGCCGGCCCGCGCCGGCGGCATCGACGAGGCGGCCGCGGTGCTCCGCGAACAGACGCTCTACCGCACGCGGCCCGACGTGGCGAGCGACGGCCGGCGGTTCGTCTACTCGTCCACCAGCGGCGCCGCCGACCAGTTCAACAACCTCTACGTCCAGCCGACGGCCGGCGGCGAGCCGTACAAGCTCACGTTCTTCCGGCACGACGCGTTCCACCCGCGGTGGTCGCCGGACGACGAGTGGATCGCGTTCGTCACCAACGAGGGCGGGCTGCCGCAACTGGCGCTGCTGGAGACGAACGGCGGCGCGTTGCGCACGGTGACCATCTCGCGCCGGCGCTGGAAGCGGCCGATGGGGATCCTGTCGGTCACCACGCGGGACGCGGCGACCGGCGCGCCGGTCGGCTCCCGCGTCCACCTGACCGCGTCGGACGGCAAGTCCTACGCCCCCGCCGACGCCTACGCGCGGATCGGCGGACAGGGCGAACACCTGTTCCACCACGCCGGGCGGTTCACGGTGGAGGCGCCGCCGGGGCGCGCGGCGCTGACCTTCGTCAGGGGTTTCGAGTACCGGCCGCGGGAGGTCGTCGCGGAGGTCCGGGCGGGCGAGGTGACCGAGCTCGCCGTCGACCTGCGCCGCATGACCGACATGGCGGCCAGGGGCTGGTACAGCGGATCGACCCACGTGCACATGAACTACGGCGGCAACCTGCGCAACACGCCGGAGAACCTGCTGATGATGTCCGCGGCCGAGGACCAGGACGTCGTCAACGAGCAGGTCGCCAACAAGGACAACCGCGTCCTCGACCACCAGTTCTTCGTGCCGGGCGGCGGCCCGCATCCGCTCTCGACGCCGGAGCGCCTGCTCGTGGTCGGCCAGGAGTACCGGCCGCCGTTCTACGGCCACGTCTTCCTGTTCGGGATGCGCGACCACCTCCTCTCCCCCTTCGCGACCGGCTACGAGGGGACCGCCGTCGAGAGCCTCTATCCGAGCAACACCGACATGTTCCGGAAGGCGAAGGCCCAGGGCGCCACCGTCGGCTACGTGCACGCGTTCGGCGGCGAGACGGATCCGCTCGCGGGCAACCTCGGCGGCGGCAAGGGGTTCCTGGTGGACGCCGCGCTCGGCACGACCGACGCCGTGGAGTGGTCCGATTCCGCGCGGGCCGGTTTCTTTCCGCTCTACGCCGTCTGGAACAACGGGCTGCGCGTGACCGCCACCGGGGGAGAAGACTCCATCAGCGACCTGCACCGGATGAAGGTGGTCGGCTCGGTGCGCACCTACGTCCACACCGGCGGACGCGGACTGAACATGGAGGCCTGGTTCGAGGGACTCCGGGAGGGGCGCGCGTTCGTCTCGTCCGGCCCCCTCCTCGAGCTGACCGCCGACGGCCGCATGGCCGGGGAGACGCTGGCGCTTCCGGCCGGCGGGGGCGTCGTCGCCCTGACCGGCCGCGTCGAGTCGATCACGCCGCTGGAACGGGTGTTCGTCGTCTGCCGCGGCGAGGAGCGGGCGGACGCGCCGCTGAGCGCGGATCGGCGCAACGCCGCGTTCGAGGTCGATCTGGAGATCGACCGGAGCGGCTGGTGCCACCTCCGCGCCGAGGGCGACCCGGCCGAGCGCGGGCCGCTCGACGTCCGCTACGCGCAGGCGTTCACCAACCCGATCTGGATCACCGTCGGGAACCGGCCGCTCCGCGACGCGACCGCCGCCGAGTACGGCATGCGCTGGATCGACAGGCTGCGTGCGCTGGCCGACGCCTGGCCCGGCTGGCGCTCGGAGCGCGAGCGCGCGCACGTCTTCGCGCAGTTCGACGAGGCGCGGCAGGTCTACGAGCGCTTCGCCGCCGAGGCGCGGTGAGCGCGGCATGCGTTTCTTCAACACCACCGGCCCGGTGGTGGCGGCGGACCACTACTGCATCCCGCCGCTGTCGCGCCTGGATGTCGACGAACTGCTCCGGCTCGTCCGCGGCAAGCGCTACTTCGTGCTGCACGCCCCCCGGCAGACGGGGAAGACCTCGGCCCTGCTGGCGCTGCGGGACCGGCTGAACGCCGACGGCTACCGTTGCGTGTACGCCAACGTCGAGGTGGCGCAGACGGCCCGCGAGGACGTCGGACGGGCGGTTCGCACGGTGCTGGGCCGGCTGGCGTCCCGGGCGCGGACGACGCTGGGCGACGAGTTCCTGGACGGCGTCTACCGCGACCTGCTGGCGACGCACGCGCCGGACGAGGCGCTGATCGAGGCGCTGGCGCGCTGGGCCGCCGCCGACGCGCGTCCGCTGGTGCTGCTGATCGACGAGATCGACGCGCTGGTCGGCGACTCGCTGCTGGCCGTGCTGCGGCAGTTGCGGGCGGGGTACGACCAGCGGCCGGGCGGCTTTCCGCAGAGCGTGGTGCTGTGCGGGGTGCGGGACGTGCGGGACTACCGCATCCATTCCGGCTCGGCGAACACGGCCGTCGCCGGCGGCAGCGCGTTCAACGTCAAGGCGAAGTCGCTGCGGCTGGGGGACTTCTCGCGGGACGACGTCCTGGCGCTGCTGGGACAGCACACGGCGGAGACCGGGCAGGCGTTCACTGCCGGGGCGCTGGATCGGGTGTGGGAGCGGACGCAGGGGCAGCCGTGGCTGGTGAACGCGCTGGCGGATGACGCCTGCTTCGAGGACAAGGCGGGCCGGGACCGGTCGCGGCCCATTGATGCGGAAGCGGTTCTGGCGGCGCAGGAGCGGCTGATTCTGCGTCGGGAGACGCACCTGGACCAGTTGGCGGACAAGCTGCGGGAAGAGCGGGTGCGGCGGGTGGTCGAGCCGCTGCTGAGCGGCGCCGAGGCGCGGACCTTCACCGACCGCGACCTGGAGTACGTCCGGGACCTCGGATTGGTCGCGCGGGATCGGCCGGTTCGCATCGCGAATCCGATCTACGCCGAGGTGGTGCCGCGCGAGCTGACCTGGGTGGCGCAGGAGGAGTTCGAGCACGACACGGCGTGGTACGTGGATGCGGACGGCGGGCTGGACGCGCGGGCGTTGCTGGCGGCGTTCCAGACGTTCTTCCGGGAGCATTCCGAGCACTGGCGGCAACGGTTCCTGTACCAGGAGGCGTGGCCGCAACTGCTGCTGCAGGCGTTCCTGCAGCGGGTGGTGAACAGCGGCGGGCGCATCGAGCGGGAGTACGGGCTGGGGCGGGGGCGCACCGACCTGCTGATCGTCTGGCCGCGCAGTGGCGGGGAGGCGGGCGCCGGCCGACCGGGCGCCGGCCAACCGGGCGCCGGCGGGTCGAGCATTGGGCGGGCGGCCGCCGGAAGCGGGGAGGCGCCGGAGCGGACCGCGCGGGCCGGCGGCGGCCGCCGGGGCGGCGGCATTCGAGGCGGACGAAGCGGGGAAGCGCCGGAGCGGACCGCGCGGGTCGACAAGGTCGTGATCGAGTGCAAGGTGCTGCACGGCAGCCCGGAGCGGACCGTCACCGAGGGGCTGGAACAGACGGCGGCGTACATGGACCGTTGTGCAACCGCGGAAGGCCATCTGGTGATCATCGACCGCGCCGCGGGAAAGCGCTGGGACGAAAAGGTGTTCCACCGCCGGATGACGTCGCGGGACGGCGCCGCCATCGACGTATGGGGCCTGTAAGTCGATACGTTCGCCACGCGCGCCTGCCACGGCGGCGCCAGCGCGTCGGCTCCGACGATTCGGATGGTCGTCGATACGTTCGTCACGCGCGCCCGCCAGGGCGGCCGGCGCACCGGCCCCCCGGCGGCTCGTCGGCGGCGAACGCAGGGCATCCGGCGGTTGGTGTGCCGGCGGCGGCCGCGAGGCGCATCAGCCCCCGGCGGCTCGTCGGCGGCGAACGCAGGGCATCCGGCGGTTGGTGTGCCGGCGGGCCGCGAGGCGCATCGGCCCCGGCGGCTCGTCGGCGGCGAACGGCTCGGCCGCCCCGCTCACAGAGGCGAACGGCTCGGCCGCCCCTGCTCGTAGCGGGCCAGGTTCGCGGCCAGCCCCCGGGCGCGGGGCGCCTGCCCGGCCTGCCGCGCGGCCGCGACGGCCCGCCGCTGCCACGTCACCGCCTCGTCGAAGCGCCCCACCTCGGCGAAGACCATCGCCATCGTCTCGTAGGTCTCGATGCTCGTGTCTCCGCGCAGCCGCTCGTTCAGGAGCGCGAGCGCACGCTCCCCGTCGCGCACCGCGGCGTCCGGCGCCGCCGCCAGCACCCGCAGCAGCAGGTTGGTGAGCAGCGCGTGGCCGGGATGCACGAGCTGCGCCCGGGCGAGCCAGTCGCGCGCCTCCCGGTGCCGTCCGAGCTGGATGAGCGCCACGCCCCGTCCCATCCACGCCTGATCCGACGCCGGGTCGAGCCCGGCCACCCGCTCGAACTCCGCTTCCGCTTCCGCGAGCCGCCCGGCGAGGCTCAGCGTGTCGGCCAGCCCCATCCGCGCGTCCACGTAGCCGGGGCGGCTCGCCAGCGCCGCCTCGTAGCGGGCGATCGCCTCGCCGTAGCGGCCGTCCCGCGCCAGCAGCTCGCCGAGACTGAAATGCGCATCGGCGAAGTCGGGCGCCACCGCCAGCGCCGCCTCGAACTGCGCCGCCGCGCCGCGGGCGTCGCCCGCCATGCTCAGCGCCGCCCCGAGACGGTGCCGCAACGTCGGATCCTCCGGGGTCAGCGCGAGGCCGGCCCGGAACGCCGCCGCCGCCTCGTCGTGGCGCCCCGCGCTCAGCGCCCGCGACCCGCGCCGCTCGTGGGCCAGCGCGCTGTCCAGCAGCCCCTCCGACTGCCGGAGGAGCGGGTCGGCCAGCCGCGGCGCCCCGCCGCCGCGCCGCCGCAGGTACTGCTCCGCCAGCTCCAGCCGGCCCAGGTCGCGGTAGGCCATGCCGAGGCTGTAGTGGAGGCTCGTCGCTCCCGGATCGACGGCCAGCGCGCGTTCCAGATACGTGGCCGCCCGCGCCGCGTCCTCGCGGGCCAGCGCGGCGCGCCCGATCCCGGCGAGGACCGCCGGCGAGGCCGGCTGCAGGGCCAGCGCCCGGTCCAGCACCCGCTCGGCCTCCGCCGGCTGCCCCTGATCGAGGTGCATCTCGCCGAGCCAGACCAGCGCCGGCAGGTTCTCCGGATCGAGGTCGACGACCCGCCGGAAGCGATCCAGCGCCCGCCCCCGCTGCCCCGTCAACTGGTACAGGTGCGCCAGGTAATACGGCCAGCGCACCGCGTCGGGCGCCCGCGCCTGCGCGTTCCGGTAGGCGTCCTCCGCGGCCGCGTAGAACCCGGCCGCCTGCAGCACGAGCCCGAGCTCGCCGCAGGCCTCCGCGAGCGCCGCCGGCGACGCCTCCGTGTCGGCCGTCAACTGCAGCACCTCCGCGTGCCGTGCGCGGATCTGATCCTGCACCGCCGGATCGAGGCCGGCCAGCCGGGGCAGCACGATCGGCGGGGGCGCCGGCACGCCCGGCTCCGTCCCGCCGGACGGCGCGCAACCCGCGGCGGTCACGAACGCCGCGGAGATCAGCAGGGCCGAGACGGACCCGCGGGTCGCCGGCGGTCGACTCGAAGCCGACGGGAAATTGTTGAACTTCGGGGACGGGCCGGCAATCCCCGGCCTGCCGATCCGGCTCGTCTTCTTCCCGTGACGGGCCGCGGACCCGGACGGACCGCTCACGGCCGCCGGCCCTCCCCCTCGGTCAGGGTCGTGTAGCGATCGATCGGCAGGCCGGTCCACTCTTCAACGAGGCCCCCGGGCCAGACGACGCGCACGCGCGGCGCGCCGGCCGACTCCCCCAGACCGACGAGCACCCGCGGATCGTTGGCCGAGGCGTAGCTCCCGTCGGCGCGGGCGCGGCGCCAGCGCGACGAGCCGTCCGGCAGCGCCACCTCCACCCGCGCCCCCAGCATGTCGCGCGGCGTCTCGCGCCCGACGAGCCGGAGCCCGATCCAGTGGCGCCGCCGGCCCACCTCGTTGACCAGCAGGCGCACCGGGCCGGCGCCGTTGGCGACGAGCACGTCCGTGTCGCCGTCGTTGTCGACGTCGCCGAACGCCGCGCCGCGGCTCACCTCCGACAGCGCGAACGCCGCGCCGGCCCGCTCCGTCACGTCTTCGAACCGCTCGCCGCCGCGGTTGCGGAACACCTGGTTGCGCTGCTGCAGCGCGAACGGGTTGTCCGGCCCGTAGGCTTCCAGATCCAGGGTCACGGTCCCGTTGACGGCCACCAGATCCAGCCAGCCGTCGTTGTCGACGTCGAGCCACCCCGCCCCGAAGCCGGTGTAGGGCAGGCTGGCGGCGCGGATGCCCCGGCCCGCGCTCTGGTCCCTGAACATCCCCCCGTCGTTGACGTAGAGGGTGCTCCCCTGCCCGGTCAGCTCGGTGATGAAGAGGTCCTCGTCGCCGTCGTTGTCGAAGTCGCCGGCGTCGACCCCCATGTCGGCCTTGGCCACCCCGCCGGCGCCGAGCGCCGTCCCCCACAGCAGCGCGCGGTTGCGGAAGGTGCCGTCGCGCTGGTTGATCCACAACTGGTTCTCCTGCTGGTCGTTCGCGACGAACAGGTCGGGCCAGCCGTCGTTGTCGTAGTCGGCGGACGCGGCGCCGAGCCCCGGCCCGTACTCGCGGCCCAGCCCCGCTTCGAGCGTCACGTCGGCGAACGTGCCGTCGCCCCGGTTGCGGTACAGCCGATCCGGCTGCGGGGGGCTGACCTCCGGCGGGCAGTAGTCGGCCGGCCCGGACTGCGCGTAGCACTGCCAGTGGGTCTCCAGGCTGTAGTGCAGGTAGTTGCCGACGAACAGGTCGAGCCAGCCGTCGCGGTCGTAGTCGAAGAAGGTGGCGGGGACGCTCAACCCCGGATCGGCGGTCCCGGTCTCGGCCGTGACGTCGGCGAACGTCCCGTCGCCCCGGTTGCGGAACATCTGGTTCGGCCCGAACCGCGTCACGTAGACGTCGACCCGGCCGTCGTTGTCGTAGTCGCCGGCGGCGACGCCCATGCCGTAGCCGCGCGCGACGATGCCGGCCGCTTCCGTCACGTCGGTGAAGCGCAGGACGCGCGCACCGTCGGGCCGCTCCTCCAGGTCGTTTCGGAAGAGCCGGTCGCCCGGCGGCTGCCCGTCGGGCGGGGACAGCAGCGGCGCGCCGTCCCCGAGCCGCCCGCCCTGCACGAGGTAGACGTCGAGGTCGCCGTCGCCGTCGTAGTCGAGCAGCCCGGCGCCGGGCCCCATCATCTCCGGCTGGTAGAACTTTCCGGTCATCCCGTTGAAGTGGACGAAGTCGAGGCCCGTCTCGGCGGCCCGATCGACGAACCAGTCGCCGTCGTGCCCGATCGGCAGGACGGCCGCCGCCCGCGCGCCGGCCGGGTCGCCGGGCGTCGTGGTTTCCGCGCCGCAGGCCGCGACCCAGCCGGCCAGGGCCAGCCCCCCTCCCCGCCACGCGCGCCGTGCGGTCATCGCGTCATGGTAGATCGACCGCCGCCGTCGCCGCACCCGTAGCCGGCGCGGCGCGGCCGAACGCCGCCGCGCTGCGCGAACGGTCAGGCTCTTCGCGGCGCCCGGCCGTGCAATGCGGGCCGCTGCAGCGCCTCGTATCGAGTGACGCGCGAACGGCCAGGCTCTTCGCGGCGCCCGGCCGTGCAGTGCGACCGCTGCAGCGCCTCGTATCGGGTGACGCGCGAACGGTCCAGGCTCTTCGCGGCCGCGTCGACGGCACGAATCGTGCTTCGCTCCGGGGCATCACGCAGCGCCGACACCGCGTTGCCGTCCCGTGCCGCGTGTGCGATCATCCATCGTCGGAGTCCGGCAAGGCGCGGGCCGGCGGCGGCGAGAAGGAGAACGAGGATGCAGTTCATCCGCAACGCATGGCCCACCGTCGTCATCGTCGGCACCATCGCCGTGTCCGCCTGGACGGCGGCGTGGAACGTCAGAGACTTCATCACGACGCAGCTCGCCACCCAGATCACGGCGGCCGAAGCCCGCCTCGCGACGCAGATCGCAGCCACGGAAACCCGGGTCACCGCGCGGGCCACGGAGACCGAAGCCCGTCTGGCGCAGCAGATCGCCGAGCTCCGCCGGTTGCTCGTCGACCACCTCGCAGATCACGCCAACCCGCGTTGACGCCGCCGGCGTCGCCGCACCCGTGGCCGACGCGGCGCGACCGGACGCCGCCGCGTCGCGCGACGCGCGAACGGTCAGGCCCTTCGCGGTCGCGGCAAGGGACGCCGTCCGTGCGTGCGGTAGAGGTTGCCGGGGACCGACTGGTCGCTACCCTTCGCGGGCGCGGCAAAGGACGCCGTCTGCGCGGGCGCCGGTGGCGACGCGGGCGCGGAGATAAAGAAAGGGCCGGCAGATCGAGACGTGCGTGCTGGACACGGCGCGCCGGCGCCGGCGCGGAGATAAAGAAAGGGGCCGGAAAGCGGTCTCGCTTCCCGGCCCTGAAGCGCGACGGTCAGGCGGCGGGCGCCCCGACCCCGCGCGGGCGGCTCCGTCCTACCAGTGGATGTTGGTCGCCAACTGCAGGAAGCGCCCCTGCACCGTCCGGGTGACGTTGCCGAGGCTGCCGCCGAAGAAGTTGGTCCCCTCGATGATCGGGTCGCCGTTGATGATGTTGTAGACGTCGGCCTGCACGTCCACGCGCATGCCGTTGCCCATCTCGAACACCTTGCGAACCGAGACGTCGATCTGGTTCAGGCGGTCGAGGAAGGCGGACCCGGGGGCCATCAGCGGAATGGTGATGGTCTGCGTCCGGGGCACGCCTTCCGGGTAGTACGCGTCGGTCTTGGGCACGTTCCAGCGCACGTTGCCGGTGCGCGTCAGGCTGCCCTCCAGCTCGCCGCCGCCGTTGAGGCCGCCGGCGCTCTGGCCGCCGCCGCCGCCGACCACCAGCTCGCGCGGGTTGTACGACTGCAGCGACCCGCTGAACGTGAAGCCGCCCGGCAGCGGCAGCGTGCCCGACACCTTGAACTCGTTCAGCCACGGCACGCCGTAGCCGCCGTACGAATCCGGCCCCCACGCGCCGGTCGGGTCGCAGAACATCAGCTCGTTGGGATCATCCCGCGTGTCGCACCGCGTGAGCAGGTTCCGCTCCATCGTCCAGCCGCCGAAGATGTTGGTCCCGTTCGGCAGCCGGGCGTTGAACGAGGTCTCGAAGCCGTTGTACGTGTCGGAGTAGCCGTCGTCGCCGTAGGTGTTGATGACCACGTGGTCCGGCGTCCGCGCGCGGGCTTCGTTGGTGATGCTGTAGACGGTCAGCGTCGGCTGCGCCGCGACGCCGCGGGTCGAGCAGGGGAACCCGCTCGAGGCCATCCCGCTCGGGTTCCCGTCGACGCTGCGCGGACCGCACGGGTTGGGGATGTCGAACGCGACGTAGTCGTCGAGCCCGACGGCGGCGTTGCGCTGCAGGATGCCGTCGAAGCTGTCGCGGCGGTACCAGTTGAAGCTCGCCGACAGCCCCGGCAGGATCTCGCGCTGGACGCCGGCGTTCAGCAGCGAGGCCCAGGGCCGCGCCACGCCGGCCGGGTCCTGCCGCGGCCGGCCGATGGGGCCGCCGAACCCCGGATCCGAGGTCACGCCGACCTCCCAGTCCTGCACGTAGTCGTCGCCGTTGGTGCCGCCCTGCTGCTGGTGGCCGGTCGTCCCGGCGACCCCCTTCTCGTAGGTGAGGTTCGGGTCGCGCGCCCCGTAGGCGACGGCGCCGAGGCCGGGGGAGATCGCCTCCAGCTCGGCGAACGACGCGCACGTGTTGCGGGTGGCCGGGCTGAGCGCGCAGTCGAACCAGTCGCGCTCGTGGTGCTGCCAGCCGCCGGGATGGAAGTCGCGCGCGTAGTTGTAGATGTTCGAGGCGTTGTACCGCCCCCACGAGAACTTCAGCGCCGTCGACGCGTCGCCGAACAGGTCGTAGGCCATGCCGAGGCGCGGCGCGACGTCGGTCCACTTCGGCACGTTCTCCTGCTGCGGGAACGCCGTGTTCCAGTTGGTGAACCGCCGCAGCGTGGCCGGCGTCTCCTCGATGTTCGAGCGGAACGTCTCCCACCGCAGGCCGAGGTTCAGCGTCAGCCGGTCGATCGTCCAGGTGTCCTGCACGTAGGCCCCGACGTCGCGGAACGACATCCGGAAGAACGTCGGGTGGTTGGTGACCCGCACCGTGGTCGGCACGCCGTCGCGGTACTCCTGCCGCAGGGCGCCGTTCTTCTTCAGGTCTTCGAGGAACGGCCCCCAACTGCTCATCAGGCCGAACTTCACGTTGTGCGACCCGGTGACGTACGAGAGCGACGTGTTGTAGTTGAACCGCTCGACGTAGGCGTGGCTGTCGCCCCAGTGGTAGCGGTCCTCGAAGCTGTTGGTCTTCTCGCGCCGGGACGTGATCGTGTACCAGGGATCGATGGTCGATCCGTACTGGTTCATCGCCCCCTGCATGTTCAGGCCCGGGTAGCCGCCGACGCCGGGATAGCAGGGCGTCGACTGGCAGGTGGCGAGACCGGCGGGCAGCGGCTGCGTGTGCCGGCCGCCCGGCGTCAGCGACGATCCCGGGGCGAACGGCACGTCGTCCTCGGAGTCGATGTTGCTCCAGTTCTCGACGTTGGTCGAGTAGCCCGCCTCGAGCAGCAGCCGGCTGCTCAGCGTCGCCGTCCACTTCGCCGACCCGACGTAGTAGAGCGGCGAGCCGTGGTGGCGCGCCGCGGTCGCCACGTCCTGCACCGAGCCGTGGTTGTGGAACCGCTGCTTGATGATGCGGTCCATGTAGACCGAGAACTTGTTGTTCTGGTTCATCTGCGCGGTCAGGCGCAGCAGCCCGCTGGTGACGCTGTTGTCGTCGACGCCGGGCAGCTTCTGGCCGAAGTCGTTGCCGTCGACGTCCACGCCGTACCGCGAGTGCAGGAAGTAACGCGGCACCGACCCGTCGTCGCTCCGCGTGAAGCTGTTGGTGGTCGGCTTGTCGATCTCGAAGCGGCGGAAGCTGCCGAAGAACCAGAACCGGTCGCGGACGATGGGACCGCCCATCGCGGTGTTGAAGTCGTAGATCAGGTCGATCGACTCGCGCGACGAAGCGCCGCGATCCTCGAGCCGCTGGGTGAGCTGGTCCTGCTGCAGCCCGGACTGGCTGTAGCCGAAGTACTGCTGCCCGCTCAGCGTGTTGCCCCCCTCGCGGCCGATCATGTTGATCCGCACGCCGCCGGCGGAGGTCTCGGCCGAGATGCCGCTCGTCTCGTAGACCATCTCCTGGTTCGCCAGGTGGTTGTTGTAGTTCTGGTTCGCCCCGTCGTAGCCCGAGCTCATCACGAGCTGGCCGTCGACGGCGACCGTGGTCTGCCGGACGCTCATGCCGTGCACCGACATGTAGGTCTGCTGCGCCGCGGTGGTCAGCCCGACCTCCGGCCGGTTCAGCTTGATGCCCGGGATCAACTGCGCGGTCGACTGCAGGTTGTTCCCGGTCGGGATCGCGTCGAGCACCTCGCGGTCGAGCACCTCGACCCGGCGGGTCGTCGCCACGTCCACGACCGGCGCCTCGCCGGAGACCGTCACGGTCTCTTCGAGGGCGCCGACCGAGAGCACCGCGTCGACCGTCGCCACGAAGCCGGCCGGCAGTTCCTGATCCTCGACCAGCACGGTCGAGAAGCCGGGTAGCGTGAAGGTGACGGAGTACGTCCCGGGGCGCAGGTCGACGATGGTGTAGCGGCCCGCCCCGTCGGTGATCGCGACGCGGCTCCCTTCGATCAGCGCCGGACTCGACGCCTCGACGGTCACGCCGGGCAGGATGCCGCCGGTGTTGTCGGTGACCTCCCCGGTGATCTGGCTGCCGGCCTGGGCGAACGCCCCGGCTGGCGCCAGGGCGAGACCGGCCAGCGCAACGACGACGGCCGTTGACGAACGTCTCATGTTGGTCCTCCTCTGACGTCTTGCGGCAACGTCACGCCCGTGAAGTGCTCGCGTGCGGACGGCCGCGCATTCAAGTACTACGCGGAAGGTCACCTGGTCAAGGCGGGAGCGGGGGTCGAAGCCCGGCACGACACCCGAGTCGGCCCCGGGCGGATTGCAGGCAGCCGACCGTGCGCTATGATTTTCGCAGGCTTCCGGCGCAAGAATACGCAAGCCTGATTCCCGAGCATGCCGCAACAGCCCCCCTCCTCGCACGATCGCTACTTCCGGATGCACGGCCTCGCCCCGCGGCCGCCGGAGGCATTGAACGAGACCCTTCGGCAGGCGATCGACAGCCTGCACCGGACGTTGTACTCACCGTCGCTCGACGAGTTGACGCCGCGGGAGGTCACACTGCTCCGGCAGGCCGGCGCCGACGTGGAGGAGCATCCGGACCGGGACGACCCCCTGGGAGCGTACGTCGCCGCCTTCGGTGCGATTCTGGCCACCGGCCTCTCTCCGGCGCAGGCCGCGGCGCGCCTGGGAGGAATCACGCAGGCGCGCGTGCGCCAGATGATCCGGGAGGGCGCGCTGTACGCCGTGCAGGTGGACGGCCGCTGGAAGATCCCGCTCTTCCAGTTCGACCGGGACGGACTCGCCCCCAACATAGGCGCCGTGAACGCGGTCGTTCCCCGAACGCTCGACGCCGTCTCCGTGCTGCGTTGGTACACGACCCCGGACGCCGGACTCGAAACGCCGGACGGGCGCACGCTCAGTCCGCTCGCCTGGCTCCGGGGAGGCATGGATCCGGCGCCGGTCGTCGAGATGGCGCGCGATCTGTGATGCGGCCGTGCCGAAGGTTCCGCGCACGCCCTCGGCCGCTGACCAGGCGCGCGGGTTCTACGACGCCTATCCGGAGATCCTGGGCCTCTTGTACCCGTCATCGATGCACGCCAACCGGCCGGCGATGATCCTGACGGACCGGGCCGAAGCGGCCGGCGTCATCCCGGACCGGCCGAGCTTCCACCGCGCGCTCGGCGACCCGGCGCTTCTCGGTCTGCTGAAGAACGCCGCGCGATCGATCGGCTACGCGCTCTCGTGAACCGTGGGGAGCGCGTTGCGATGGGGCTCACGGAGCGGGCACGCCACCTCCGCTACCAGTAGAGGTGCGTCGCGAACTGCAGGAACGGCCCTGGATGGTCCGCAACGGATTGCCCAGGCACCGGTCCCGGCCGCAAGCCTGTGCTGGTACGGATCGTGCTTTCGATGAGACGTCGCCTCGGACCGGCGCCGTGTTGCCGTCCCGCCGGCGCGTGTGCGATCATGGAACGTCGGCGGCGAGCGGGCGGCGCCGCCGGGAAAGCTCGGAGAAATCGCTTCATGAAGTTCTTTCGCGACGCTTGGCCCGTCGTCGTGATCGTCGCAACCATCGCCGGCGCCGCCTGGACGGCGGCGTGGAACCTGAGGGACTTTCTCACGGCGCAGATCGCAGCGAGCGAAACCCGGCTCACGGCGCAGATCGCAGCGAGCGAAACCCGGCTCGCGGCGCGGATCGTAGCGAGCGAAACCCGGCTCGCGGAGAACGATGCGCATCTGGCAGGACAGATCGCCGAGCTCCGCCAGTACTTCGTCGACCATCTCGGCGATCACGCCGGACACGGATCGACGCCGTCGCCTGCGCGGGGCGCCATGCTCCGGACAGAGGAACGGGCCGGGACGGACGCGACAGCCCGACTTCCGGCCGTGCAGGTGCTCCGGGCAGGAAACCGGACAGAGGAGCGGGCCGGGACGGACGCAACGGCAGGCGGCGGGCGGCGATGCCCGCATGGACCGGGCGCAGATGCCGACGATCAGCGCCGCCGCCGGCCTTGCCCGGACAATCAGCCGGCAGGGCCGCCAGGCGCATCGACGCCTTGAAGCCACACGTTGACGCGCGCATCGACGACCTGCGCGCCGGCTTCCGCGCCATCGTCCCGCGCGCCGCCGCGGAGCCGGCCACCCGGACGCAGCGTCTCCGCGCACCCGCGGCGCATCACGCGGTTTCGTGGTCGAAGGCCACCACGTTGCGCGACGCGCTGCTGAACTCCACCCCCACCAGATGGACCGGCGCGCCCGCGCCGCGGTACTTGTCCGCATAACCCCTCGCCTGCAACTGCGCCAGCGCCGCCCCCGGCCCCGCCTGCTCCACCACCTTGAACTCGAACACGTACACCTGCCCGCCGGCGCGGACCGCCAGGTCCGCCCGGCCGCGGCTGCTGCTGTCCTCCACGGTGACGGCGGGGCCGAGGACGGCGGCGAAGTAGGCGTAGAAGACGCTGGCGCAGTAGCCCTCGAAGCGGGCGATCTCGTTGTTGGTGTACCACTCGTACGGGATGCCGGCGAAGAAGGCGTGGAACAGCTCCTTCAGGCCCGGCACGTCGCCGGCCGCCAGCAGATCGTGGAGCCTGTCGCCGTGGTGCTCGCGGCGCGGATCGCGGGTCAGGTGCGTCAGCAGACTTTCGTTGAGGCTCCGGAACACCTCCCGGTTCGGATAGCCGAGCCGGTAACGCGTCCTGCCGCGGCGCGACTCCACCGACCGGATGGTGAGGTAGCCGGTCTGGAACAGCAGCGCCTCCGGCTCGATCCGGTCCACGTCGAACGCGCCCAGCAGGCTCGCCGTGCCGGTCATGCCGTCCAGCGTCAGCGCACTGACGCCCCGCGCGACCAGCGTCTCGACGAGAAAGGTGGGCGTGGCGGTCTCGAACCAGTAGGCGCCGAACTCGCGGTTGCGGAACAGCAGCAGGACGTCGAACGGGTTGTAGACCGTCTCCGCGCCCCGCCAACTGTAGCCGTCGTACCAGTCGCGAATCTCGCCGCGGTCCAGACCCGGGAGCTCCGGCGCGAACACCGTGTCCAGATCCGCGTCGGTGTAGCCGCAGAGGGCGGAATAGTCCGGGTCCAGGGTGATGTCGGTGAGGTTGTTGAGGCCGGAGAACAGGCTCACCTTCGAGAACCTGCTGACGCCGGTGACGAAGGTGAACCGCACGTGCGCGTCGCGGTCCTTGATGGTCGCATACAGGCCGCGCAGGTAGTCGCGGTTGGCGCAGGCGACCTCCGGAACGTCCAGCGCGTCGAGAATCGGCTTGTCGTACTCGTCCACCAGCACCGCCACGGGCCGGCCGGCCTGCCGGTGCAGCGCCTCGAGCATGTGACCGAGGCGGTCCGGCGCCGAGGAGTACCGGGAAACCACCCCGGTCTCGCGCTCCACGGCGTCGAGTTGCGCCATCACGTTGCCCGGAAGATGATCCGGATCCTTGAAGTGGCCGCCTCCGAAGCTGAGGCGCAGCACGGGATGCCGCGCCGACCAGTCCCACCGGTCGTGGATGGCCAGCCCCCGGAACAGCGGCTCGGCGCCCTCGAACAGGTCCTTGCAGGTGTCGAGGAACAGGCTCTTGCCGAAGCGCCGCGGGCGCGACAGGAAATAGTACCGGCCCTCGTCGAGCAGCCGCCCGAGGTAGGCGGTCTTGTCGACGTAGTAGCAGTCCTGCTCCCGGATCTGCCGGAAGGTCTGCATGCCGATGGGCAGCTTGCGCCGGGTCACGTTCCCAACCCGCGGAGCGGGCACGCCAAGAAAAAGGGCCGGGAAGAAGTCTGGCTTCCCGGCCCTGAATCGCCGGCCGCGTGCGTTACGCGCGGCCGGCGCCGATCGTCTCCGCTACCAGTAGAGGTGCGTCGCGAACTGCAGGAACCGGCCCTGGATGGTCCGCTGCGGCCGGCCGAGGCTGCCGCCGTGGCCGTTGACCGCCTGGAGAACCGGGCCGCCGTTGAGCAGGTTGTAGACGTCCGCCTGCACGTTGAGCCTCTGGCCGCCGGGCAGGTCGAAGATCTTGCGGAACGAGACGTCGAACTGGTTCAGCCGGTCGAGGTAGGTCGACCCCGGAGGCATCAGCGGGATGTAGGGACTGGCCGTGAACGGCACGCCGGCCGCCTCGATCTCCGACGACTTCACCGCGTAGCCTACGTTGCCGAGCGCGAGCAGGCTGCCCCACAGCCCGCCGCCGCCGTTGAGCCCCGACGCGCTGTCGCCGGCGTAGCTGGTCGTGGCGAGCAGCTCGCGCGGGGTGTACGACTGCAGGGTGGCGCTGACCTGGAAGTCGCCGGGCAGCGGCACCGTGCCCGACAGCTTGAATTCGTGCAGCCACGGCAGGTCGTAGGCCGGCCCGACGTCCTGGCCGGTGATGGGACTCCGGCCGGAGCGGTCGCAGAAGAGCAGCTCGTTCGGATTGTCCTGCGAGTCGCAACGGGTGATGATGTTCCGCTCGAACGTGTAGGCGCCGAACAACGTCGTCCCGTTCGGCAGCCGTGCGTTGAAGCCGCTCTCGAACCCGTTGTAGGCCTCGGCGTACCCCGAATCCGCGTCCGTGTTGACGTAGACGGGGTTGGCCGACCGCCCCTGCGCATCGGGGTTCAGGACGTACACCGGCAGCGTCGCCGGTACGGCGGTGCCGTTGGTCGTGCAGCCGAAGCCGCCGGGACCCGGGGTCGGATTCGTTGCGCACGGATTCGAGAACTGGAACAGCGTGTAGTCGGAGAGCGACAGCGCGCGGTTCACCTCCAGCAGCGCGCCGTAGCTGTCGCGCCGGTAGTAGTTGAAGCTAGCCGACAGCCCCGGCCAGATCTCCCGTTCGATGCCGACGTTGGTCAGGCCGACCCAGGGCCGATCGAGGCCGTTCGGGTCGAGGATGGCGGTCGAAGTGCCCTGGCCGAAATCGGCGGGTCCGAGACCGAGCTCCCAGTCCTGGACATAGCCGTCGCCGTTGGTGCCGTGGTTGGGTACCGATCCCTCCGGCTTGGCCGCCCCCCAGTCGGTGAGCCCGGAACCACCGTACGCGAGGTCGCCGAGGCCCGGCGAGATCGCGTTCATCTCGTCGAGCGTCGCGCAACGGTTGGAGGCGCTGCCGTGCCGCGTGGTGATCATCGCGCAGTCGAACCATGCGAGACCCGCGTTCTGGATCTTGCCGGTGTGCAACCGGTCGGCGAGGCTGTGGGTGACCGACGCGTTGTAGCGGCCCCACGAGAACTTCAGCGCCGTCGAGGCGTCGCCGAACAGGTCGTACGCCATGCCGATGCGGGGCGCGACGTTCGTCCAGTCCGGGATGTTCTCCTTGCCGGGCAGCCTCGCCGGCTGGGTGAACCGCGTCGGACTCAGACGGTTCGTCGGGTCGACGGTGCCGTTGACCGTCTCCCAGCGCAGGCCGAGGTTGAGCGTCAGCCGGTCGACGGTCCACGTGTCCTGCGCGTAGGCCGCGACGTCCCGGTACCCCAGGGAGTAGTCGACGGGATGGTTGCCGCGGCGGACCTGATAGGGAATCGCGTTGCGGTAGCGTTGCCGGAGAGCGCCGTTCCACTGCTCGGTCAACCGGAACGGTCCCCAACTGCTCATCAGGCCGACCTTCAGGTTGTGCGAGCCGGTGACGTAGGAGACCGAGGCGTTGTAGTTGAACCGCTCCACGTAGGCGTACCGGTTGCCCCAGTGGTACCGGTCGGCGAAGTCGTTGGGAATGTCGCGCCGCAGCGTGTTCGCGTAGAACGGATGGATGCCGCCCCCGTCGACGCCCCCGGAGTACTGCGCCATCACGCCGGGATTGGTCAGCGCGGGGTACCCGTCGACGCCCGGATAGCAGGGGGTCGCCACGCAGGTCGGGAAGCTCGGGTCCCACGCCTGCGTGTGCGGGCCGACGGCGCCGCCGCGCAGCCCGAGCCCCGGTCCGTCCGGCACGTCCGCCTCCTGGTCCACGTTGCTCCAGTTCTCGACGTTGGTCGAATAGCCCGCCTCGAGCAGCAGCCGGCTGCTCAGCGTCGACGTCCACTTGGCCGCCCCGACGTAGTAGATCGGCGAGCCGTGGTGGCGCGAGGCGGTCCCGACGTCCACGCGCGCGTCGTAGTCGTGGAACCGCTGCTTGATGATCCGGTCCATGTACGCCGAGAACTTGTTGTTCTGGCTCACCTGCCAGGTCAGCCGCAGCAGCCCGCTGGTGATCCGGTCGTCGTTGACGCCCTGCCGCAGCCCCTCGACCCCGTCGGGATACTTGACCGCCTGCATGTAGCGGGGCGCGGTCCCGTCCTCGTTCTTGTAGAAGCTGTCGGTCACCGGGACGTTGATGCTGAACCGCCGGCCGCTGCCGAAGAACCACAGCTTGTCGCGGACGATCGGCCCGCCGTGCGCCACGTTCAGGTCGTAGATGTAGTCGGACGACTCGACCGAGGTCAGACCGCGGTCCTGGAGCCGTTCGGAGAGGTTGTCCGACTGCAGCGCGCCGTTGATGTAGCCGAAGTAGTTCTGCCCGCTGTGCTGGTTCCCCCCCTCGCGCGGGATCATGCTGATGCGGACGCCGCCGGTCGAGGTCTCGGCCGAGATGCCGCTCGTCTCGTAGACCATCTCCTGCGCGGCGAGCTGGTTGTTGTAGTTCTGCACCGCCCCGTCGCCGCCGGAGCTCATCACGAGCTGCCCGTCGACCATGACGGTGGTCTGCCGGTTGCTCATGCCGTGCACCGACATGTAGGTCTGCTGCGCCGCGGTCGTCAGGCCCACCTCCGGGCGGTTCATCTTGACGCCCGGGATGAGCTGCGCCGTCGACTGCAGGTTGCGGCCGGTCGGGATGGCGTCGAGCACCTCGCGGTCGAGCACCTCGGCCTGGCTGATCGCCTGCACGTCGACCACCGGCGCCTCGCCGGAGACGGTCACCGTCTCTTCGAGGGCGCCGACCGACAGCTCCGCGTCGACCGTGGCCGTGAACCCGGCCGGCAGCTCCTGCTCTTCGACCAGGACGGTCGAGAAGCCGGGCAGCGTGAACGTGACGGTGTAGACGCCGGGACGCAGGTCGACCAGCAGGTAGCGGCCCGCGCCGTCCGTGATGGCGACGCGGCTCCCCTCGATCAGCGCCGGGCTGGCCGCCTCGACGGTGACGCCGGGCAGGATGCCGCCGGTGTTGTCGGTGACCACGCCGGTGAACTGACTGGCCGGCTGCGCGTGGGCCAGGACCGGCGCGAGGGCCAGGGCAGCGAGCGCAACGGAGGCCGTCGTTGACCACGATCGTCTCATGAGGTTCCTCCTCCTGACGTGTTGCGACGATCGCGCGCCGTGGCTGTCCGCCGCGCGCGCGATCCGATCCGGCCCGCCGCCGCCGCGTTCGCAAGGCCGCGGCGATTCGGAAGGTTGCGGCTTCAAGCAGCAAGAAACGTTCCGTGCGGGCGGAGCCGGACGAGCCTGCGCCGGGCAACGGGGAAGCGACGCCCCCCGGCCGTTCCTTTCCGCGGCGTCACCGCACCGTCGAAGCCACGGCCGGAACGCGGCCCCGCGCCCGCGATCCAAACGATCCGATCCAGGATTTTGGACCGGTGGCGGCGGCGCGCATCAGGGGATCGCGTCCTCCGGCCAGGGGACGCGGCACGGCCGGGCCTGCTCGTAGAGGCGCAGATTCGCGGCCAGCCGGGAAACGACGTCCGGCATTCCCTCCGCCTCGGCGGCCGCGATCAGATCGCGCTGCACCGCGGCGGCCTCGCCGTGGCGCCCCGCCTCGGCCAGCGCCATCGCCATCGTTTCGCCGAGGTCGATGGTCCGCTCCCCCTGCGCCACCTGCTCCACGAGCCGCAGCGCGCGGCGGCCGTCGCGCACCCGCTCGTCGGGCGCGGCGGCCAGCAGGCGGGCCAGCGCGTGCGGGAAGATCGACGCGCCGGGAAATGCCTCCATGCCCGCGGCCAGCCGGTCGCGGGCCGCGCGGTAGCGCCGGAGCTGCACGAGGGCCATCGCGGCCCCGAAGCGCGCGTCGATCACGTGCGGGTCCATCCGCAGCACGGCCCGGTAGTGCTCGAGCGCCGCGGCCGGATCGCCGGCGCGCCGCAGGCTGAGCGCCAGCCGGAGGCGCACGTCGCCGTCGGTCGGCTGGTAGCGGAGCGCCGTCTCGAACCGCCGGATCGCCTCGCGGTGACGGCCCGCGCCCTGCAGCAGCACGCCGATGCTGTAGTGCGCGGCGGGGAAGCCGGGCGACTCGCGCGCCACGCGCTCGAACTCGGCCAGCGCGCCCGCGGCGTCGCCCTGCACGTAGAGGGCGGCGCCGAGCCGGTGGCGGAGCGCCGGGTTGTCCGGGTCGAGCGCCAGCCCGCGGCGGAACAGGTCCGCCGCGGCGCGCCATTCTTCCCGCTCCAGGGCCTCGTTGCCGCGCGCCTCGTAGGCCCGCGCGCTCTCGAGCAGCGCGTCCACCTCCGCCAGCAGCGGGTCGGCGGGACGCAGGGCGGCGCTCTCCCGCCGCCGCAGGTGGGCTGCGGCCCGCGCCTCGTCGCCCAGGGCGCGGTACGCCATCCCGAGGGGATAGTGCGCGGCCCCTGCGCCCGGGTCGCGCGCCAGGACGTCCTCCAGCAGGTCGGCCGCCCGCCGGTGGTCCCCGGCCGCCAGCGCCGCGCGGCCGAGTCCGTAGCGCGCCGCGATCGAGCCGGACCGCAGCGCGAGCGCCTGCTCGAAGAACGGCCGGGCGGCGGCGGGGCGGCCCTGCTCCAGGCGCATGTCGCCGAGCAGGACGAGCGCCGCCACGTCGCCGGGCCGCAACCGCAGCACGGCGTCGAAGAAAGCGGCCGCCGCGGACAGATCCCCCGCTTCCCGGCGCAGGTGGCCGAGATAATGGAGCCAGCGGGGATCCTCCGGCGCCGCTACGGCGGCTTCGCGGAAGCAGGTCTCGGCCGCCTCCGGGAAACTCGCCGCCATGAGGATCATTCCGAGCGCGCCGCGGGCGGCGGCGGGCGCGTCCCCCCCGGCGGCGGGCGCGCCGTCCCCGGCGGAGACGCCCCCCGCCGCGCCGGTCACGGCCGCCTGCCGCTCCCGAACCTGCGCCCGCACCGAGGGGCCGAGGCGGTCCAGGTCGGAGAGCCCGGCTCCGCAGGGAGGCGATCCGGCCGGCGCCGACAACGTCACCGGCGCGGCCGGCGCCCCCTCGTCGACCGCGCCGCAGCCGCCCGCCAGCGCCGCGAGTCCGCAGACGAAAGCGCCAGCGGCAACCGCGCCCGGCCAGCTCCCCGCTACCATCCTGGCGCACCATCATAGCCGAGGCGCACGGTGGCGGGCGGCTGGTTCGCTACGATTCCATGCTACGATGGCTCCGGTACGGGCGGGTACGGAATGGCCATCAACATCGCGCACCGGCGGGACCTCGACGAACGGGTCGAGCGGCTGGCGGCCGCTCTCGATCTGCGCGGGCGCGGGCGCAAGACGGCCGTCATCGAACGGGCGCTGGACGCGCTCGAGGCGCACGTGGAACGGACCCGTCCGCGCCGCGCGGACATCCTGGCGTCCATCGAGCGGTACGTCGAAGCGGGACGGCGCCTGCGCGGGCGGCCGGACACCGGACGGCCGTCGTCGCTGGCCCTTCAGGACGCCCTGTACGACGATCGCGGGCTTCCACGGTGATCGTCGCCGACACGTCGGCGATCCTCGCCATCCTGCTGGCGGAGGACGACGCGCCGGCGTACCAGGCAAGGATTGCCGAGGCCGGCCAGGCGCTCGTGTCCGCGGTGACGGCAGTGGAACTGGCCGCGGTCGCAGGCCGGAACGGCGCGCTGCAGGACGCGGCACGCTCGTTCCTGCACGAAACGTACGTCATCGTCGCCACCGTCGACGCGGCGCAGGCCACCGCCGCTGCCGACGCCTACCGGCGCTTCGGCAAGGGACACCATCCCGCGGGTCTCAATCTCGGCGACGTCTTCTCGTACGCCCTGGCCCGCACGCGGGGGCTGCCGCTGCTGTTCAAGGGGCGTGACTTCTCGCAGACCGACGTCGAGAGCGCGCTTCCACCGGGAACGTGACCGGGGGGCGGCGCGGAGGGAACCGGTCCGCGCCCGCCTCCGAACCGCGCCGCGGCCGCGGCGGTACGAAGAACGGGGCCGGGAAGCCCCGCGGACTTTCCCGGCCCCTGCGTCCGTGGCGCGGCGTGCGCCGCGTCCGGGGCGCGACTACCAGTGGACGTTCGTCGCGAACTGGACGAACCGGCCCTGGATGGTCGAGCTCGCACGGCCCAGCGAGCCGCCGTACGTGTTGGTGCCGTTCAGGATCGGCTGGTAGTTGACGATGTTGTACAGGTCGGCCTGGACGTCCACGCGCATCCCGTTGCCCAGGGCGAACGTGCGCCGGATCGAGAGGTCGATCTGCGTCAGGCGGTCGTAGAAGAGCTGGCCGGCCGGCAGCAGCGGGACCGAGATCCCCTCGGTCCGGGCGACGCCGAGGTTGTCCATCACGTTCGCCGGCGTGACGTTGTAGTTGATGTTGCCGGCGTACGGACGCGCGCCCGACAGCTCGCCGCCGCGGTGCGTGCCGCCCCACTGGTCCTGCGTGCCGCCCGCCACCGCCTCCTGGGCCGGGTAGAACTGCGCCGACCCGCTGATCCAGAAGTCGCCCGGCAACGGGAAGTTCCCCGAGATCTTGAACTCCTGGAGGAACGGGATGCCGTACGCCGGCTGGCTGATCGGCACGCCGCCGACCATGTCGTTGCGGCCGCGCGGGTCGCAGAACATCAGGCGGTTCGGATCGTGCGGGATGTCGCAGCGGATGAAGACGTTCCGCTCCATCACCCAGCCGCCGAAGATCGTGCTTCCGTTGGCCAGACGCGCGTTGAAACCGGTCTCGAAGCCGTTGTAGACCTCCGAGAAGTCGTCGCCGGTCGGGGTGTTTTGCACCACCCAGTCGTCGGCGATGCCCTCGGCCTCGGGGTTCAGGTTGAACACGCTGATCCGCGCCGGCACCAGGCCTCCGCTCTGGTTGCACGAGAGGAACCCGCGGTTCGGATCCGTGGCGCACGGATTGTCCATCAGGAACCCGGTGTAGTCGTCGAACCCGAGCGCGCGGTTCACCCGCAGGACGCTGTCGTAGGTGTCGCGGCGGTACCAGTTGAAGCTGGCCGAGAAGCCCTCGAACAGCTCGCGCTGGATGCCGACGTTGAGCACGCTGACCCAGTTCCGCTCCACGCCGTCCGGATGCTCCACCGGCCGCGACGCGAGGCCGCCGAAGTTGGCCCGCCGCGGCGGACCGATCTCCCAGTCCTGCGCGAAGCCGTCGCCGTTGGTGCCGCCGTTCCAGACGGTGCCTTCCCGCCCGACCGTGTGCTGGTTCGCGGTGCTTGCGCCGAACGCGATGCCCGGGTCGAGCCCCATCCCCGCCAGGTCGGCCTGCGTCAGGCAGGCGCGGCCGTCGAGGCTGGCGCAGTCCACCCAGTTGCGGTTCTCGCGCTGGTACGAGACCGGGTTGAACCACTCCGCGTAGGTGAACGTGTTGGCGGCGTTGTACCGGCCCCACGACGCCTTCAGCGCCGTCGAGGCGTCGCCGAAGACGTCCCACGACAGGCCGAGGCGCGGCGCGACGTCCTTCCAGTTGGGAAGGTTCCGCCGCGAGGCGAACTGCTGCGCGGCGACGAACCGGCCCGTCTGCGTGATGGTCGAGCGGGGTCCGGGCGCGACGTTCGGACCCGCCTCGTAGGTGTGGGCGATCATCTGCTCCCAGCGGACGCCGAGGTTCAGCGTCAGCCGGTCGATGGTCCAGGTGTCCTGCGCGAAGATGCCCATGTCGCGGGCGTAGTCGATGCCGGAGACGACCGGCCGGTTCGTCACGCGGGCGAACTCGGGGACGCCGTTGCGGTACATCTGCCGCTCCATGTCGCCGTTCCCGGTGCGGTACGACTCGTACGGACCCCAACTGTTGTTGGTGCCCACCTTGAAGTTGTGCGAGCCGGTGACGTACGAGAGGCCGATGTTGTAGTTGAACCGCTCGACGCGCCACTGCTCCTTGCCCCAGTGGTACCGGTCGCGGAACCCGGTCGACTGGTCGTGCCGCAGGATCAGTCCGTACCAGGGATCGATGGTGGGGTTGAACTGGTCCGGGCCGCTGACCTGCGCCGGGTGGCCGTAGTTCTCGAAGCAGGGGGTCGCGTGGCAGGGCGCGAAGTTGCCCGGCCGCTCCTGGGACAGGTCCTGGCCGAGGGCGTTGACGCCGCCGGGCGGGTCCTGCTGGTTCCAGTTCTCGACGTTGGTCGAGTAGCCCGCTTCGAGCAGCAGGCGGCTGCTGAGCGTCGACGTCCACTTCGCGCTGCCGGTGTAGTAGATGGGCGAGCCCTGCCAGCGGCCGGTGGCGGCGATGTCGTCGTTCGAGCCGTGGTTGGCGTAGCGCTCCTTGAACACCCGGTCGATGTGCGCCGAGAACTTGTTGTTCTGGCTCGCCTGGTACGTCAGGCGCAGCAGGCCGCTCGAGATCGTGTTCTCGTCGATGCCCGGGATCCGCTCCGTGCCGTTGGTGCCGTCCAGCTTCTGCGGGTCGGGGTCGAACCAGCGCGGGGCGGCGTAGTACCAGTTGGCCGGGACCGACCCGTTCGGGTCGAAGCGCCAGAAGCTGTTCGTCACCTTCTTGTCGATCTGGAAGTTCCGGACGCTGCCGAAGTACCAGAACCGGTCGCGGACGATCGGCCCGCCGTGCACGACGTTCATGTCGTACATCATCGAGATGCCCTCGGTGGACGTCACGCCGCGGTCCTGGACCTCCTGCGACAGGCTCTCGAGACCGTCGCGCTGCAGGCTGTCGTGGCTGCCGCCGAACCAGAGCTGGCCGCTCTGCGAGTTGCCCCCCTCGCGCGGAACCATGTTGATGCGGACGCCGCCGCCCGACGTCTCGGCGCTCATGCCGCTCGTCTCGTACACCATCTCCTGGTTGGCCAGGTGGTTGTGGTAGCTCTGCACGGCGCCGTCGCCGCCGATGCTGTTCATGTTCTGGCCGTCGACCTGGATGGTCACCTGCGACGGACTCATGCCGTGCACCGACATGTAGGTCTGCTGCGCCGCCGTGGTCAGCCCCACTTCCGGGCGGTTCATCTTGACGCCGGTGATGAGCTGCGCCGTCGACTGCAGGGTGTTGCCGGTCGGGATGGCGTCGAGCAGCTCGCGGTCGAGCACCTCGGCCCGCGCCGTCGACTGGACGTCGACCAGCGGCGCCTGGCCGGAGACGGTGACCGTCTCCTCGAGGGCGCCGACCGACAGCTCGGCGTTCACGGTCGCCGTGAAGTCGGCCGGCAGGTCCTGCCCCTCGACCACGACGGTCGAGAAGCCGGGCAGGGCGAACGTCAGCGTGTAGACGCCCGGCCGCAGGTCGATGAGCGTGTAGCGGCCCGCCCCGTCCGTGAAGGCGACGCGGCTCCCCTCGATGAGCGCCGGACTCGACGCCTCGACGGTGACGCCGGGCAGGATGCCGCCCGTGTTGTCGGTCACCTGCCCGGTGATGGTCTGGGCCGCCGCGCCCGACGCCAGCGACAGGGCGGCCGCCGCGGCCACGATCGTGAAACAACGTCTCATGCGGGTACCCCCCTTCGATGCGGATGCGACTCGGCGGGAGCCGGAAGACCTGCCGAGGTCCCCGCCCCGCCCGTTCGGCGCCGGAAGACAGCAAAACGCGTTCCAGACGCCCGCCGCCGCGCTTCGGAACCGGCGCCCGCCGCGCCGGCGCCTTGCGCGACGCGGGCGCATCGGCTTTCGCCGCCGTCTCGACCCCGTCCGCCGGCGGCGCGCCGCCGCCCGGCCCGGCGCCCGGAATCCAAGCCATCCGATCCGGGATTCTGGATCGCGCCGGCCCGCGCGGGCCGCTTCCCCACGCGCGGAGGTTCAGCCGTATCCAACTTGCGCCGTGCAGTCCGGCAGCGACCGCCTCCCCACGCGCGGAGGTTCAGCCGGCGAGGCGCCTGCGCGTCGTCACCGGCCGCCCGCCTCCCCCGCGCGGAGGGTCGTCCAGCGGTCGATCTCGAGGTCGGGCCACTCCTCGACCGTCCCGTCCGGCCAGCGCACCCGGACCGTCGGCCGGACGTCCGAGTCGCCCAGCCCGACCAGCACCCGCGGGTCGTTGGCCGACGCGTAGCTGCCGTCCGAGCGCGCCCGGCGCCAGAGGGTCGGCAGGCTGCCGCGCGCCACCTCCACCCGCGCGCCCAGCGCGTCGCGCCCCCCCGCGCCGGCGAGCCGCAGCCCGAGCCAGTGGCGCCGCGCCCCGACGTGGTTGATCAGCAGCCGCGCCGGCCCGGCGTCGTTGCCCACCAGCACGTCGACGTCGCCGTCGTTGTCGACGTCCCCGAACGCGGCGCCGCGCCCCGCCTCCGACGGTTCGAACGCCGCGCCGGCCTGCTCCGTCACGTCCGCGAAGCGGCCGTCGCCGAGGTTGCGGAACAGCGTCCTGCGCTGATCGTAGGGAAACCGCCCCGGGGCGCGCCCCGGCCGCGCCGTGATCGTGCCGTTCACGGCCAGCAGATCCAGCCAGCCGTCGTTGTCGAAGTCGAACCAGGCGGTGCCCCACCCGGTGTAGGCGAGGCTGCCGGCACCGAGTCCCGAGCCGGTGCTGCGGTCCTCGAACCGGCCCGACCCGTCGTTGACGTGGAGGTTGTTCCCCTGGCCGTTCAGGTGGGTCAGGAAGAGGTCCTCGTCGCCGTCGTTGTCGAAGTCGCCCGCGTCCACCCCCATGCTCGCCTCGGTCATGCCCAGTCCGCTCAGCGCCGCGCCGGCCAGCAGCCCGGTCTCGCGGAACGTCCCGTCGCCGCGGTTGATCCACAACAGGTTCTCGACGCCGTCGTTGGCGACGTAGACGTCGATCCAGCCGTCGCCGTCGAAGTCGGCGGTGGAGACGCCGAGCGCCGGACCGAACCGGCCGCCGGCGAGCGCGGTGTCGCTCACGTCGACGAACCACCCCTTCCCCGTGTTGCGGTACAGGTGATCCGGCGTGCCGCCGTAGGTCTCCGGCGGGCAGTAGTCGCGGGCGTCGGCCAGGGTGCCGCACTCGATGCCGTTCTCCAGCGTGTAGTCGACGTTGTGGCCGACGTAGAGGTCGAGCCAGCCGTCGCGGTCGTAGTCGACGAAGGAAGCCGAGACGCCGAAGCCGGCGGCCGGGCCCAGACCGCGCTCGGCCGCCGCCTCCCGGAACGTGCCGTCGCCGCGGTTCAGGTAGAGCGCGTCGGGGCCGAAGTTGGTCAGGAAGAGATCCGTCCAGCCGTCGTTGTCCACGTCGCCGGCGGCCACGCCGAGCCCGTAGCCGTCCGCCTCGATCCCGCTCGCCGCGGTCACGTCGGTGAACCGGAGGCGGCGCGCGCCGTCCGCGCCGACCGCCAGGTCGTTGCGGTAGAGCCGGCCCCGGAGCGGTCCCGGACCCGCCGGCGGGACGAGCGCGTCACCGGGGGCCAGATCCGCGTCCAGCATCCTGCCCTGGACCAGATAGGCGTCGAGGTCGCCGTCGTTGTCGTAGTCGAACAGCCCGACGCCCGGGGGGACGAGCTCCGGGTAGTGGAAACGGCCGGACGCACCGTTGAAGTGGACGAAGTCGAGGCCGGCGGCGGACGCCTCGTCGGTGAACCACTCCCCGGCGGGAACCTCGAGCGCGGCGGACGCCGGCGCCCGGCCGTCCGCGCCGGGCGCGCCGCCGGACCCGGCCGCGCAGCCGGCCGCGGCCACGAACAGGAGCGCGGCGCACGATGCGGCAAGCGGGAACGCACATGGAAGGTGGGCACGAGCCGCGCGCCGCGGCACTTGGGGCACGGCGCACGATGCGGCAAGCGGGAACGCACGGTCGGTGACGGCCACTGATCCTCGCCGCGCCATCATAGCCGGACCGCGCCGAAGGACGCGCGTCAGCGGATCAGTTCCACGGCGACGCCTCGCCCCACAGCGCGCGCCGCTCCGCCAGGAACCGTCAAGCGGCTGCCTGAACGCTTCGCCCACGGACCTTGACGCGCCGGCCCGGCCGGGACGTACAATGCCGGTGGAGGCTGCGGAGACGTCGGCGGCCCGCTGGAAGGCTCGACCGCATATGTTCGACACCCACGCCATCGCCCGCGCGCTCACCGACGCCGGCATTTCCCCCGGCCACGCGGACGCCATCACCGACGCGGTGCGGCTGGCGGCCGGGCACGAACGCGCCGACTGCGCCACCCGGGCCGACCTCGCCGCGATGGAGGCTCGCATGTGCCGCGCGATGCGGATCCAGGCCGGCGCCATCGTCGGCGCGGTGATCGGCATCCTCCGTTTCCTCGACTGACGCGGCTTGCGCCGGCCGCGGCCTCCGCATGGACGGCAAGCTGACGGGCAGAGGTCGAAGACACGACGAACACGGACGCCCGCGCGACACGGTGAGCTCACTGAAGGACGTCTTTCGGATCCTGAACCGGATGCGGGACGAACGAGTCATGGAGCAGTACGCGATCGCCGGAGCCACCGCCGTCCTGTTCTACGCAGAACCGACCCGCACGTACGATCTGGACGTCTTCGTGACGGTGGAAACTTCCACCGGCGATCCGCTCGCGCCGTTGTCACGCATCTACGCCTGGGCGAAGGAACAGGGTTTTCATGCAAGGGACGAACATCTGATGATCCGAGGCGTCCCGGTACAGTTCCTGCCGGCGTACAACGCCCTCGTGACGGCCGCGGTAACCAGGGCGCGAGTACACGACTACGAAGGGGAACCGGTTCGCGTCGTCGACGCCGAACACCTGATCGCCCTGGCCCTGCAGGCCGGGGGCGCTCGGCGTCGCGAGCGGGCGTGGCTGCTCCTCGAAACGGGCGCCGTGGATCGAAAGCGCCTGCGCGAGGTGCTGACGACCCACGCAATCGCCGTGAAGATTCCAGACGATGCCTGAGCAGCCATCGGGGAACACGTCGGAGCTGCTGCAAGGGAAGCGAACGTGGCACCAGTCACAGGCCCGCGCACCCCTGCGGGAGAAAGTTCGCATCCTGCTGGAACTGCAGCGCCAGGAACTGCCGCTGATCGCCCGCCGGCGTCCACTGCGGCCGTGGGAACGGCCGTGGAACGTCACACCCTGAGCCGGACGGGCAAGCTGACGGGGCGTTGGCCTGGCTTGCCTGACACGCCACGTGGCCGAGCACTCGACTGACGCGGCTTGCGCCGGCCGCGCGAGCGCCGCTACCATGGTTCTATGGCGGTAATGCTCTCGAAAACCTACGAGGCGTTCCGGGCGGCCGGCGCGCCCGACGACAAGGCTCGCGAGGCGGCCGAGGAAATCGCCGGCTTCGAGAACCGGCTGACCCGCCTCGAGGTCATGCTGGCCCTGGTCCTGGCCGGCGTCGCAAGCCTCGTCGTCAAGACGTTCTTTTCCTGACCCCTTCCGACCGCACGTTCGATCCCGCGCCATCGTCGGCGCGGCGATCCCGCATCCTCCGCTTCCCTCGACCGAGGCGGTTCCGACCGCCGGGTGCGACGCCCGGGCGGACTCCCGCCGCTCGACCTCGACACCCGCCGAGCCGCACGGTCCGCTCGGACCTCGCCGGCCGCCGGTACGGAAGAAAGGGCCGGGAAGCGTCCAGGCTTCCCGGCCCGTGAACCGGCGCGTCACGCCCCGCGCGTGACGCGCACGCCCGCTCGGCGGCCTACCAGTGCAGGTGCGTCGCGACCTGCAGGAAGCGGCGGTTGATCGTGCGGCTGGCTCTTCCGAGGCTGCCGCCGTACGTCCCGTTGAAGTTCGTGATCGGGAAGTAGTTGGGCAGATTGTAGACGTCCGCCTGCACGTCCCACCGAATCCCGTTCGGCAGCGTGAACGTCTTGCGGACCGAGACGTCGATCTGCGTCAGCCGGTCCGCGAAGAGCGAACCGGGGGGCATCAGCGGGACCGTGAGCCCCTGCGTCCGGGTGGCCCCCAGCGCTTCGAAGTCGGCCACGGTCGTGTTGTAGCGCACGTTGCCGACGTAGGCGTGGAGGTCGTCGAACGTGGACCCGCCCTGGTTCGTGCCGCCGAAGTTGTCGGTGCCCCCGCCCGCGGCGATCTCCTGGGCCGGGTAGAACTGCGCCGACCCGCTCAGCGACCAGCCTCCGGGCAACGGGACCATGCCGGAGACCTTGAAGTCGTGCAGCCACGGGATGTCGTAGTCGCCGGCGTTGCAGAAAAGAAGCCTGTTCGGATCCTCGGGCTGGTCGCAACGGGTCATGATGTTCCGCTCCATCGTCCAGCCGCCGAATACGGTCGCGCCGTTCGGCAGCCGCCCGTTGAAGCCGGCCTCGATGCCGTTGTACACGTCCTTGTTCATGTCGGAGTTCCGCATGAACCGGTCGGTGCCGACGAGGCCCCGCGCCTCGGGATTCAGGTTCCAGATGGGAATCGCCGCCGGAGCCGTGACCCCGCGCGAAGAGCAGGGGAACCCGTTCGGCGCCGTGCCGTTCCCCGCGCACGGATTGGGAAGTTCCAGGCGCGTCCAGTCGGCGTGGGTCACGCCGCGGCCGTACTGGATGATCGGGTCGAACGTGTCGCGCCGGTACCAGTTGAAGTTGACCGAGAGCCCGGTGATCAGCTCGCGCTCGACGCCCAGGTTCATCAGGCTGACCCACGGCCGCTCGACGCCATCGGGATCCTCGGTCGGCACCGCGCCCAACTGTCCGTAAGCCGCCGAACGCGGAAACCCGATCTCCCAGTCCTGCACGTAGTCGTCGCCGTTGGTGCCGCCGTGGTCGGCGTGCCCCGTCGTGCCGGCCGCGCCGACCGCGTAGGTGTCGCCGGGGCGGGTTCCGAAGGCGACGGCGGGATCGAAGCCCATCGCCGTGAGCTCCTGCCGCGTCGCGCACCGGTTCTGGTCGGCCGGACTGAGGGCGCAGTCGAACCAGTTGCGGTTTTCGCCCGTATGCGTCACGGCGTTGAACTGCCGGCTGTAGCTGGTCGTGTTGGAGCCGTTGTAGCGGCCGTACGAGAACTTGAGCGCCGTCGACGCGTCGCCGAACACGTCATAGGCCACCCCCAGGCGCGGCGCGACGTCCTTCCAGTTCGGCAGGTTGTCCCGACCGGGCACCTCGAAGCCGGGCACGAACCGGTTCTGGATGCGGCTGGTGGCGAGATTGCTCCCGTGCATCGTCTCGAAACGCAGGCCCATGTTGAGGGTCAAACGGTCGATGGTCCAGGTGTCCTGGGCGTAGTAGCCGTTGTCGCGGTAGTCCATCGGCCGCCAGATCGGCAGGTTGGAGACCCGCACCTCGTACGGCACGCCCTCCCTGTACTGCTGATGCCAGAGGTCGGCGTTGCCGGAATGCGACCGGTGGTGCGGCCCCCAACTGCTCATGACGCCGGCCTTGAAGTTGTGCGAGCCGGTGACGTAGGACATCGAAACGTTGTAGTTGAACCGCTCGGGCGTCTCGTGGACGTAGCTCCAGTTCCCCCGGTCGCGGAATCCCGCCGTGTCGTTGCGCCGGACGATCTGGTACCAGGGGTCCATGCCCGTACCGGACTGCATCGCGACCGCGGCGGGGTTGCCGACATGGTAGCAGGGCGTCGACGCGCAGAACGGCACGCCCGCCGAAGGCCGCGGCTGCCGGAGCTGGCGGGCCGGGCCGAAGGGCGGCGAGTCCTGCCGCTCCTCGTAGCTCCAGTTCTCGACGTTCGACGAATAGCCCGCCTCCAGCAGCAGCCGGCTGCTGATCGTGGACGTCCACTTGGCCGAGCCGGTGTAGTAGATGGGCGAACCCTGGTGGTTGGGCGAGGTCGCCGGATCGTCCGCCGAGCCGTGCGGCCGGAAGCGGTCCTTGAAGATCCGGTCCATGTAGGCCGACAGCTTGTTCGCCGCGTTCGCCTGGTAGGTCAGGCGCAGCAGCCCGCTGGTGATGGTGTTGGCGTCGATGCCCGAGAGCAGCTCGCGGCCGTCCTTGCCGTCGAACTTGACCGGGTCGTGATCGAAGTAGCGGGGCCACGTGCCGTCCCGGTTCCGGTAGAAGCTGCCGGTGATCGGCTTGTCCACCTGCCAGCGGCGCGAGCTCATGAAGAACCAGAACTTGTCGCGCACGATCGGCCCGCCGTAGGCGGCGTTGAGGTCCCAGAACAGATCGTTGCCCTCCGAAGACTCCGCTCTCCCTGTGCCGCCGCCCGGGTAGTTCTGCTTTTCGGGCGGCACGGCGGTGTGGTCGGCGGCCAGCGCGTCGCTGGAGTACCCGGTGTAGAACTGCCCGCTGAAGGTGTTGCCCCCCTCGCGCGGGATCATGTTGATGCGGACCCCGCCCCCGGACGTCTCGGCGGTCATGCCGCTCGTCTCGTAGGTCATCTCCTGGGTCGCCAGCTCGTTGTGGTAGTTCTGGATGCCGCCGTCGCGGTCGGTGCCGTTGACGAGCTGCCCGTCGACGGCCACGCTCACCTGCCGCCAGCTCATGCCGTGCGTCATCATGACCGTCTGCTGCGCCGAGGTCGACAGCCCGACCTCCGGCCGGTTCAGCTTGATGCCGACGATCAACTGCGCGGTCGACTGCATGTTGCGGCCGGTCGGGATGGCGTCGAGCACCTCGGTGTCGAGCACCTCCATCCGGCGGGTCGACTGCACGTCGACCACCGGCGCCTCGCCGGAGACGGTGACCGTCTCCTCGAGGGCGCCGACGGAGAGCTCCGCGTCGACCGTGGCCGAAAAGCCGGCCGGCAGCTCCTGGTTCTCGACCAGGACGGTCGAGAAGCCGGGCAGGGTGAACGAGAGCGAGTAGGTGCCGGGCCGCAGGTCGACCAGCGTGTAGCGTCCGGCGCCGTCCGTGATGGCGACGCGGCTCCCCTCGATCAGCGCCGGGCTGGACGCCTCGACGGTGACGCCGGGCAGGATGCCGCCGGTGTTGTCGGTGACCTCCCCGGTGATGGTGCTGTTGGTCTGGGCCGGCGCCGCGCCGGGCGCGAGCGCCAGCGCCGCCAGCGCGACGACTGCCGTGCAGGAACGTCTCATGCGGTGTCCTCCTCGAACGCGGAAGCGACGATCACGGGAGCCGGCGACCTCGCCGACTCCGACCGGACGCCGACGGACAGGCCCGCAGTCAACTACGCCCCGTCCCGCTTGTCAAGTGGCCGGAATCGGCCGCCGCCCCGGAATCCGGCCGCTCCCCCGCGCCCGACTTGACGGCATGAACTCACGAACGTAGATTGACGACGTCATGCCTGCTGGCCAGATCACCCTTCGCAACGTCGATTCCGATCTCTCGGGACGGCTGCGCGCCATCAGCCGCGAACGCGGCGAGAGCCTGAACAGCACGGTGCTGCGCCTTCTTCGAGGCGCCGTGGGGCTGGATGCCCGACGCGAGCGCCTGCAGCGTTACGCCGGTTGGACTGCCGACGATCTGGAAGCGTTCAACGCCGCGTTGCGCGCGCAACGGGTGATCGATGACGCCCCCGCCGACCGGCTTCAAGACTTCGCCGCCGCGTCCGCCAGCCGCCGCGCCTCGTCCACGTAGCCGCGGTAGGTCTCGCGCAGGTCGACGAGGAACGCCCGGAGCTGCTCCCGGTCGCGCGGGTCGGCGAGGACCTCGGACACCCGGAAGGGCGGCTTGATCACCGCCGCGCAGACCGTCGAGTGGATCCGGCGGTCGAAGTGGGCGACGGCGATCGGCACGATCCACGGCTCCGGGTCGACGCTCGCGGCGAGGCGGAAGGCGCCCGGCTTGAACGGGCCGGGCGAATCCTCGGTCCAGTAGCTGGTCCCCTCCGGGCTGAGGATCAGGTTCGCGCCCGCCCGCAGGTAGCGGCCCGCGGTCTCGAAGAACTCGTCCCGCCGGTGCCGGCGCTCCTCCGGCGTCTCCTCGATGCGGTCCGATTCGTGCGTGTAGACGGCGATGTGCCCCAGCCGGTCATAGTACGCCTGGTGGCCGTACTCCGAGCCGCGGCTGCGCCGGACCACCCGGATGCCGCCGTCTCCGTAGCGGCGGTCGAGGATCATCGCGCTGACGAAGTGGGAGTCGAGCGTGAGCTGGAAGTTGTTCGGCAGCGTGTTGTGCTCGTGGTTCTTCAGGTGGTTGAAGATGAAGACGTGGCCGGCCGCCGGCGGCAGGCGCTCCTCTCCTTCGACCACGTAGCGCACGCGGCGGAACGCCTGCTGGAACCCGCGCGCGCACAGCTTGCGGACGTCGCGGGCCGGCATCTGCTCGGGCGCGGTGACCACGGCGTGGTAGACGCGGCGCAGCGCCTCGAAGAACTCGTGCTCCCGCTTCACGTCGCGCAGCATCTCCCCGCACAGCTCCGCCAGGCTGCGCTCGAGCGCGTCGCCGCCGCCGGCCAGCCGCTCGATGATCGCGAAGGCGTCGCCGACCGTGAGCTGGTTCCCCAGCAGGTGCGGCACCTCGTGCAGCGGCGAGTGGACGCTCAACTGCGTGCAGCTCTGCTCCAGCAGGTTGGCGACGGCCAGCCGCTCCTTGTCGAACCGCCGCGAGATGAACAGCGCGCGGGCGGCGCGCAGGTGCATGGCCAGCAGCCACAGCACGCGGCGGGCCAGCTCCAGGGCCAGCCGCCAGTCCCCGCGCAGGACCGGCTCCAGCCGCTCGACGTCGATGCGGTACACGGTGCAGTCGCGCACGGCCACGACCGACGCGCCGTGCGCGTCGACGCCGGGCAGGCCGGCCAGCGCCACGACCGACCCGGGCTCGGAGATCGTCCGTAGCGCGAACGCCTCGTTCGTCGACGCGGGGCTGTAGTTGAGCGCGACGCGGCCGGTGGCCAGCACCCACAGGCCGGACTCCGGACTCCCCTGCTCGACGATCGGCTCGCCGCGGCAGAAGTACCGGCTTTCGACGGCGCGGGCGAACAGCCGCAGCCGGTCCTCCGCGAGCGGCGCGAAGAAGGCCGACCGCCGCAGCAGCTCGGCCAGCGGCGGCGGGGCGCGGTTGTAGGCCTCCTCCTCCCCCTCGTCCTGCAGCGCCCGCGCGAAGTTCACCGGCGTCTGCGACCAGGCGGTCAGCCGCGTCCGCATGTCGGCCAGCCGCTCGAAGCACTGGCGGAGGATCGACTCCATGAAGACGACGCCGAGCCGCGGCTGCTCGTCGAACAGCGCCGCCAGGGCCGCGTGTCCGAACCGCAGCGTGCGGCACGCGCGGGTGCAGGCCACCGTCGTGGCGTAGCGCCGCAGGTCCCGGAAACCGGACCAGCCGACCGCCGTCCAGGGCGCCGAACGCTCCCCGACGTCGAGATCCTCGTTGCCTTCCTCGAGGCGCAGCCGGACCCGGATCGCCCCCTCGCTCACGAAGAACAGGTGCGTCGCCGGGGCGAACTGCCGGGTCATGACGCCGCCGGCGTCGAAGCGGCGCTCCTCGGCCAGCGCGGCCAGACGGTCCCACGGCAGATCGCGGTCCGCGTCCAGCCACGACGAACGCTCGCGGATGGAGGCGATACACTCTCGGGTCACGTTCGTCCCCCTGGTCACGTCCATGAGCGGCTACGACGACGCGGTCCGGACGGCGGGCTCCGGTTGCGCGCCGCGGCCGGCGCGTCCATGAGCGGCTGCGACGGCGCGGTCCGGGCCACCCGCCCGCCGCTGGCCAGGCCCGACGGCTTCTTCCCGTTCTGGCGCGCCACGCTGGCCGCCCTCGCCGGGGTCCCCGCGAACCCGCGTCCCGGACTGGCCGTCACCTCGCCGGAAGGGGCCCGCATCGTCCCGGTGCGCTTCGCGTCCCTGGGCGGCTGCGACGTCCAGGGGTTCCTGATCACGCGTGGCGCGGCGGCGGAACCGCCCGCCGGCCGCCCGCCGGCCGTCACCGCGCACGGCCGCCGCGGACCGTCCGAACCACCCACCCGCCGGCCGCTGGTCGTCACCACGCACGGCTACAACGGACGGTCCAACCCGGTGCTCGAGGCGCGGCATACGGCGGCCTGCGGCGCGGACCTGTTCTGCTTCGACGTGCGCGGCTTCGGACTCTCGCGCGCCGCCTGCCCGGTCGATCCCCGCGGCTACGTCATGACCGGCCTCGGCGACCCGCGCGCCTCCATCCTGCGCGGCGCCGTCTGCGACTACGTGCGCGCCGCCGAGGTGGCCCGCCTGCTCGGCGCCGGCCGCGGCGCCGTCGCCTTCCACGGCCGGAGCTTCGGCGGCGCGCTCGCCATGCTGGCCCAGGGCCTGACGGGGCGGGCCGACTACGTCGCGGCGGCCCTGCCCACCTTCGGCTGGGCCGAGGGCCGCCGGCGGCTCGTGACGCGCGGGTCCGGGCGGGAGGTCAACGACCACCTCGCCCGCCATCCCCGCCTGGAGGCGGCGGCGACGGCGACGCTGCGCTACTTCGACACCGTCAACGTCGCCGACCGCATCACCTGCCCCACGCTGATCGGCGTGGCGCGCCGCGACGACGTGGTTCCCGCCGCCACGGTGTACGCCATCGCCAACCACATGGATCCGCCGCCGGAGATCGTCGAGCTGCCGGTCGGCCACTCCACCGCCGAAGAGGAGCGCCGCTGGATCGACTTCGACGCGCGCTGGACGGCCGCCGTGGCCGCCCTCGGGACGGCCCCGGCGCCTGCCGCCCGGTAGCGCTGCGGCGGCGGCTCTACTCCCTGCGCGACATCGATTCCTCGGGACGGCCCCGGCGCCTGCCGCCCGGTAGCGCGGCCGGATCCGGTGCGGCTCGCCGCTGTCCGCGGACCTCAGGACGGCTCCGGCGCCCGCCGCCCGGTAGCGCGCGATCGGTGTCGTCGCGCAGCCGCGGAACGGGTCCTCGGGACGACCCCGGCGCCCGGCCGCGCGCCGGACGTTCAGTACGCGTCGTACCCTTCCGTCAGCTCGATGTAGGTGCCGGCCGGGTCCGTGATGAAGGCGATCTTCAGTCCGATGCTGTCGATCTCGCGGTAGGCGACGTCGAACTCGATGCCCAGCGCCTCGAGCTTCCGGCAGAACGCCTCGAGGTCGTCCACCTCGAAGCCGATGTGGTCCAGCGCCCGGCCGCGCGTGGCGGCCGGGGCGTCGACGCTGCCGGCCCCGAAACTCATGTTCATGCCGGGCACGTCGGTCGTCGTCTGAATCCGGCCGCGCGGACGGACCCGCAGGTCGAAGACCCGCGTGTACCAGTCCAGCAGTTCCTCGAACTCCGGCGTGAAGAAGTGGATGTGGTAGCCGGCGATCGGGACGTGCAGCGACGGATCCTCCTGCAGCTCGACCCAGACGCCGTCGGGGGCCATGACGTAGGCGTTCGGCATCCCCTCGGCGCCGATGAACTCCGGTCCGACCTCCATGCCCGCTTCGCGCCAGCGCCGGACGAACTCGGCGGTGTTGCGCACCTTGAAGCCGAAGTGGTCGAGCACCGATCCCTGCATCGGGCCGGTCGGTTCCCGCTCGGTCAGCGCGATCAGGAAGTTCGGCAGCCGGACGGAGGTCAGCGGCCCCTTCTCGACGACCTCGCCGCCGAAGAAGTCGACCCACAGCTTCTTGTGGACCTCGACGTCGGACACGTTCAAGTGCACGTGCCCGTAGGTGATGCCGTTGGCGTTCGGCGTCGCGAGCTGCGCCTCCGCGGGCGGCGCGGCGGCGGCGAGCGCGAGGACCAGGGTGGACGTCGGCAGCAGCCTCATGGTCGGTTCTCCTTTGGCGGCGCTCCGCGGGGAGCGGAATCCCGCGCGGCGCGGGGTCTCACGGCCACCTAGTGTATCGTGCCCCGGTAGCGGTCGGCGCCGGCAACCGCCGTGGCGAAAACGCCGCATCGGCTTTCCTTGCCACGGCGGGAAGGGCGCTGGCGCAGGGCGCAGCCGACGTGCCGTGGCGAAAACGCCGCATCGGCCTTCCTCGCCACGGGCTGCCGGAACCGCGGGAGGACGTGGCTGTGATTGCGACGACGCGCGCGCCCGTGCACCCGGCGGGACTCGACGCAGGGTTTTCAGGGGGAACGACGTGGCTGTGATTGCGACGACGCGCGCGCCGGCCGGAACCGCTCCAGGCGCTACCGCCGGAACCGCGGGAGGTACGACATGGCTGTGATCGCGACAGGGCGCAGGATCCGCCCGGCGGACGTGGCGGCGACGCTCGGCGCGGCGGCGGCGTGGCTCGTCCTGGCGGGGGCGGGGGCTCCGGCCGCGGGCGCGAACGGTGCGGGCGCGGGGGTGGGCGCGCCGGGCGCGGGCGCGAACGGTGCGGGCGCGAGCGCGAGCGGTGCGGCCACGGGCGCGAGCGGTGCGGCCACGGGCGCGAGCGGTGCGGCCACGGGCGCGAGCGGTGCGGGCGCGCCGGGGGCGGGGACTGCGGTCGCGGGCGCTCCCGCCGGGCCGGCCGGCGCGGCGGAACCGGCGGGCCAGCCCCGGCCGGACGCGGGGGCGGAGACACCCCGCTTCCGCGTCGATCCCTTCTGGCCGTCGCTCCCCGACGACTGGATCCTCGGACAGGCGGCCGGCGTGGCGGTCGACGCCCGGGACCACGTCTGGCTCGTCCACCGGCCGCGCACCCTCGACGCCCGCCAGCGGGGCGAAGAAGGGATGTGCTGCGTGCCGGCCCCGCCGGTCATCGAGTTCGCACCGGACGGCACGGTCCTGCGTTCGTGGGGCGGCCCCGGCGCAGGCTACCAGTGGCCGGAGAGCGAGCACGGAATCCACGTCGACCACCAGGGCCACGTCTGGATCGGCGGCAACGCGGCCACCGACGCGCACGTCCTGAAGTTCACGGCCGACGGCGAGTTCCTGCTGCAGATCGGCCGCGCCGGACAAGGCGGCGGCAGCAACGACACGGAGAACCTCGGCCGGCCGGCCGGGATCCGGGTGGATCCGGAGGCCAACGAGGTCTACGTCGCCGACGGCTACGGCAACCGGCGCGTCATCGTCTTCGACGCAGGCAGCGGCGAGTACCGGCGCCACTGGGGCGCCTACGGAGAGCGGCCCGACGACGCCCCGCTGCCGCCGTACGATCCGGCGGCCGAACCGATCCGCCACTACCGCAGCCCGGTGCACGACGTCGCCATCGCCGACGACGGCCTCGTCTACGTGGCGGACCGGGCCAACGACCGCCTGCAGGTCTTCCGCAAGGACGGCACGTTCGTGCGCGAGGCGTTCGTGCGCCCCGAGACGCTCGGCAGCGGATCGGTCTCCGGCGTGACGCTGTCGGTCGACCCGGAGCAACGCTGGCTGTTCGTCCCCGACGGCACGAACAACGTGATCTGGATCCTCGACCGCGAATCGCTGGCGGTGGTCGACCACTTCGGCCGCATGGGCAAGTACGCCGGCCAGTTCTACCGGCTGCACAACCTGGCCATCGACTCGCGGGGCAACCTGTACACGACGGAGGTCAACGTCGGGCAGCGGATCCAGAAGTTCGAGCGGCTGAACGCGCCGGGCGCCCGGTAGCGCGCCGGCGTGCCCGAGCGCCCGCGACTCCCGCGGCGCGCCGGCCGCGCTCCGGGCGGGCGGCGCGTCGCGGCAACCGTGGTATCGTGGAGTGATGAACGCCGTGGCTTTCGACACGCACGCCGCCGTCGAGGACTTGAAGCGCGGCGGCTTGAACCAGTCGCAGGCCGAAGCCGTGGCTCAGGTCTTCCGCAACGCGATCGGCGAGGCAGTGACGAAGACCGACCTCGAACCGCTCGCGACCCGGGCGGACCTCGCCGATCTCAAGGCCACGCTCACGTGGCGGATCGTGCTCGCCCTCGGCGCGTTCGCCGCCCTCGTCCGGCTGCTGCCGTAGCCGGCGCCCACCGCCGCGGTCCCCCGGTTCTCAACGGCGGCGGCCCCGCCGCCGCGGGGACGGCCCGTCGTGGCGCTCCCGGTCCAGCCGGGTGACGAACCAGAGGACGAACGCCAGCGCGCCCAGGACGAGCAGGCCGATCACCGCCACCTCGGTAAGGCCGATCAGGGTGCCGACGTCCATCCGTGTTCCCCTCCCTCCACCGCTATTATCGCCCTCCCCGCGGGCGGTCCCGGCGCCTGCGCGACCGGACCGCCGGTCGATTATGCTATCCGGGAACGCCAGCCCATGCCGGACTCCGCCCGATTCCCGGTCGGCCAGATCGTCCGCCCCGTGCGGCTCGGCTGCCGCGGCGTCGTCTTCGACGTGGCGCAGACGCCGTGCCCGGCTCGGCATCGAACGGCTTATGCCGGATGCGGAAGCGGCGTCGTCTTCGACGTGGCGCAGACGCCGTGCCGCCCGTACCGGGACGGGCGCTACCTGCCGCGCGCCGCCACGCAATAGCCCGCCGTGCATTCCGACCCCGGTTCCCGACCGACCGATGCCGCCCTCCCGCCGCACGCGTTCAAGGGGCCGGCGTTCCGACGCGCTCCGGCCGCCGCCGCGACCGAATCGCGCCGCTCGCACGACACCCGCCGGGGCGCCGCCGGGGCGCGTCTTCGGCGTCCCGGCGGGGCTGGCTCTGGCGCTGCTGCTTCTCTCGGCCGTCCCGCGGATACAGGCGCACGCGGTTCTCACGCTGTCGTTCCAGGGCGCGTCGGCCGCGCTGCTGGCGTGGCAGGGAGCGCTTTTCGTGCGGTGCCGGCGGCGCGGCGCCTGGCCGGAGCTGGACGTGGCGCTGCGCCCGCAGCACTACGTGCAGGCGGCGGTGCAGCTCGCGGTCTTCGCCTACTGGGGCTGGTACTGGCGGCCGGTGTACGACCACGCCTGGCTGCTGGCCGGACAGCTCGTCTTCGCCTACACCTTCGACCTGCTGCTCGCCTGGTCGCGCCGCGAGCGCTACACGCTGGGCTGCGGACCGTTTCCGATCATCTTCAGCACCAACCTGTTCCTCTGGTTCCGCGACGACTGGTTCCACCTCCAGTTCCTGATGATCGCGGCCGGTTTCCTCGGCAAGGCGTTCGTGCGCTGGGAGCGGGACGGGCGGCGCGCGCACGTCTTCAACCCCTCGGCGTTCTCGCTCGGGCTCTTCTCGGTGGCGCTGATCGCGACCGGCACGACGGAGATCACCCGGGGCGAGGAGATCGCCACGACCCTGACCCTGGCGCCGCGCATCTACCTGTTCCTGTTCCTCGCCGGCCTGGTCGTGATGTACCGCTTCGCGATCACCCTGGTGGCCGGGTCGGCGGCGGCCGTGCTGTTCGGTCTGAGCGCGCTCTACGCGGCAGCCACCGGGGTGCCCTGGTTCGTCGATTCCGAGATCCCGACCGCGGTCTTCCTCGGCCTGCACCTGCTGGTCACCGATCCGTCCACCTCGCCCCGCACGCCGCTCGGCAAGACCGTCTTCGGCGTGCTGTACGGCGTGGGCGTCTTCGTCCTCTACGCGCTGCTCGGCGCGTTCGGGGCGCCCACCTTCTACGACAAGCTGCTCGCGGTGCCGCTGCTCAACCTGTGCGTGCGCCGGATCGACCGGCTGGCCGGCGCGCTCGAAGCCGGCGCGCCGCTCGGGCGCCTCGCCCGGCGCATGGCCCGCCCGCGGGCCAACCTGGCGCAGATGGCGGTCTGGATCGTCTTCTTCGCCGCGATGACCCTGCTCGGCGCGACCGACGGGCGGCACCGGGGCGACGCCGTGCCGTTCTGGGAACGGGCGTGCGCGGAACGAAGGCGGCAGGCCTGCGAGCGGCTCCTGCGGATCGAGGCGTCGTACTGCGCCGACGCGTCCGCCTGGGCCTGCAACGAGCTGGGCCGCCACTACACGGAGGGGGCGATCGTCGCGGCGGACGCGGCGCGCGGCCTCGACTACTTCGCGCGGGCCTGCGAGCTGCGCTTCCGGCCGGCCTGCCTCAACCTGCTGGCGCGCGGCGGCGCCCGGCGGGCGCCGCCGAAGACGCTCGACCTGCGGCTTCTGCTGCGGGAGGGGGGACGCAACCTGATGGAGACGTCCGAGGCGGATCTTCTGGCGCGGGCGTGCGAACACGGCTGGACGTTCGCCTGCGACGCGGCGAGGCGATAGGCCGGTGACGTCGAACCCGCGGCATGCGGCGGCGCAGCGGCGCACCCGGCCGCCAGCACGTGCTCGGTGCGGGCTTGGCGCGTCGAACCCGCGGCATGCGGCGGCGCAGCGGCGCACGGCCGCCGATCCGTCCGACGTCGTCCGCAACGCCGGCCGGCCGCGCCGGCGGTTCGCCGGCCGCGGCGCCTGCCAGGCCGGGAGCACTCGCGCGGACCCGCCGCGGCGGGGGCAGGCGCGCGCCGGTCTCCGGATCGTGATGGACGGCACGCTGGCGCTCGTCCTTTCGGCGGCGGCCGCCATGCCAGCAAGCCGCGAGCCGACGCGCACGATTCTCCGTGGCGCGCTGGCGCTCGCCCTTTCGGCGGCGGCCGCCTGCCAGCCGCTCGACCCGGGCGTCTCGTCCGGCGCGCCGCCGCCGCTGCCCGAGACGCTCGACGGTTTCCGCGCCGACGCCTGGTTCCTTCCGGACGACGATCGGCTCGGTTTCGTCGAGATCCCGGCCGGGACCTTCACGATGGGCAGCGACCCGGCCGCCGACCCGCGGGCGTTCGAGAACGAGCGCTGGTCGGCCGGACGGACCCGGGGGACGGTCGAGCTGCCGGCGTTCGCCATCGGCCGCTACGAGGTGACGGTGGCGCAGTTCCGCGCCTTCGCCGCGGCCGCCGGCGTCACGGTGGACGCCGCGGCGTTGCGCGCCCCGCCGGATCATCCGGTCGCATCGGTCTCCTGGCCGGACGCCCTCGCCTACTGCCGGTGGCTGGAGGCGACGCTGCGGGAGTGGCCCGCCACGCCGCCGCTCGTGCGCGGCTGGCTCGACGCCGGCTGGCGCATCACGCTCCCGAGCGAGGCGGAGTGGGAGAAGGCGGCGCGCGGCGCGGACGGGCGCGTCTACCCCTGGGGCAACGTCCCGCGCCGCGACCGGGCCCGCTTCGGCGGCGCCGACGGCCCGGCGCCGGCCGGCGGCTTCGACTGCCCCGAGTGCCCCTTCGGCCTGCGCGACATGAGCGGCAACGTCTGGGAGCTCACCCGCAGCCCGTACCAGCCCTATCCCTTCGACGAGAGCGACGACGACGCCGACCTGGCGGCCGACGCCCTCTTCGTCATGCGCGGCGGCTCGTTCCTGGACCCGGCGTCCAACGTGCGGGCCGCCGTCCGCGGCGGCGCCGACCCGGGCGCGCGCCGGCCGTTCATCGGCTTCCGCGTCGTCGTCACGCCCCCGCCGTGACCCGCGCGGCCGCCCCGGACCGGCACAGGCGGCGTGGGGTGGACGACGTCGACGCGGTGCTGACCCGCCGTGACCCGACGGCCGCCCCGGACCGGCAAGCCGGCAGGTTCTACGGCGACGGCACGAGCTGCGGCAGCACGTAGGCGAAGGTCATGGTGACCACCCCCATGAACAGGGCCAGGATGATGCTGTGCTTGAGCGTGATCCGGAACAGGCGGCCCTCCTCGGACGACGCCATGCCGGTGGCGGCCACCGCGACCGCGATGCTCTGCAGCGAGATCATCTTGCCCATGACCCCGGTGGCGGCGTTGGTCGAAGTGGTCAGGATCGGGTTCACGTCGAGCGCGTTGGCGGTCACCGTCTGCAACGTGCCGAAGAGCGCGTTCGACGCGGTGTCGCTGCCGGTCAGGAACACCCCGGTCCACCCCAGCATCGCGCTGAAGAACGGGAAGAGCGCCCCGGTGGCGGCGAAGGCGAGCCCCAGGGTCGTGGTCATGCCGGCGTAGTTCATCACGTAGGCCACCGCCAGCACCGACGCGATGGTCAGCAGCGGCATCGACAACTGCTTCAGCACCGCCCTGACGATCGCTGCGAAGCGGGCCGGCGACAGGCCGAGCACGAGCGCCGCGGTGAACGCGGCCAGGAAGCAGGAGGTCCCGGCTCCCGAAAGCCACTGGAAGTTGTAGACCGCCGGGTAGGGCGACGGCTCGGCGGTCAGCGGCGGGAGGCGCATCACCACTTCGTGCAGCCCGGGCACCTCGATCGGCACGCTGACCAGGTTGAGCACGCCCTGGATCGGCGGGTAGCGCCACGCCAGGACGAAGACGACGAGCAGGATGTACGGGATCCACGCCGAGACGAGCTCGCCGGAGGTGTGGGCGCGGTGCTGCCGGACCACCTCGACGTCGCCCTCCAGCCGGAACACCTGCGCCGGCTTCCACGCCCTCATGACCAGCACCATCGCCACCAGCGCCGCGATCGAGGCCAGGATGACCGCCACTTCCGGTCCGATGGTGTTGGTCACCAGGATCAGGACCCCGGCGAAGACGAGCGAGCAGGCCGCGACGGGCGGCAGCACCTCGGCGGCGCGCCGGACCCCGGACATGATGACGATCATGTAGGCGGGGATGACGATGGCGATCAGGCCGCACAGGCGCCCGGTCATCGAGCTGAGCGCGTCCATCGGAAGCCCGGTGACGTTGGCCAGCGTCACGACCGGGATGCCGAGCGACCCGAAGGCGACCGGCGCGGTGTTGGCGACCAGACAGATGAAGGCGGCGTAGAACGGGGGGAACCCGAGCCCGGTCAGCATCGCCGCGGCGACCGCCACCGGCGTGCCGAACCCGGCCGCGCCCTCGATGAAGGCGCCGAACGCGAAGCCGATCAGCACCGCCTGCAGGCGGCGGTCGTCGGAGAGCGCGCCGATGGAGTCCTTGATGACCTCGAACTTGCCGGTCTCCAGCGTCACCCGGTAGAGGATGAGCGACGCGATGACGATCCAGCCGATCGGGAACAGCCCGAAGGCGGCGCCGTTGACCATCGCGGCAGCCGCCTGGGGGACCGGCATGCCGTACACGCCGACGGCGAGGACGAGCGCCGCGCCGAGCCCGCTCAGGCCGGCCACCCAGCTCGGCTTGCGCCGGACCCCGAGCAGGTAGAAGAGGACCGCCAGCGGGATGGCCGAGACGAGCGTGGACCAGGCGAGGCTGTCGGCGACCGGCGTGTAGTCATGTTCCCACATGCGGCGAGACTGTAGCACACGATCGCCGCCGCGCCGCCCGGTCCCGGGCGCCCGCCGGCGCGCAGCCCGGGGCGCGGGGCCGCCGGACGACCGCGGGACGCGGCGTGGTACGATGCCGGCGTCCCGGAAGCCACGGAGCCGCCATCCGATGCCCAGACGCTACTGGCTGATGAAGTGCGAGCCGTCCGCCTACACGATCGACGACCTCGCCCGCGACGGGCGGACCTGCTGGGAAGGGGTCCGCAACTTCCAGGCGCGCAACTTCCTGCGCGACGTGATGCAGGTGGGCGACGGCGTCCTGTTCTACGCGTCGAACGCCGACCCGTCGGGGGTCACCGGCCTCGCCTCGATCTGCCACGCCGGCTACCCCGACCACTACGCCTGGCAGGCCGGCCACAAGTACTTCGACGCCCGCGGCACCGAGGCCGATCCGGTCTGGTACATGGTGGACGTCGAGTTCGTCGAGCGGTTCGCGGCCACCGTCCCCCTCGCGACCCTGAAGCGGACCCCGGGACTCGAGGAGATGATGGTGACGAAGAAAGGCAGCCGCCTGTCGGTCCAGCCGGTCACGCGGGCGGAGTACGACGTCGTCACCGCGCTCGGCCGCGGCGCCGGGGCCTGACGCCGGCCGGACCTGCTCCGCTGCCCGCGCCCACCCCGCCGCCGACCGGATCTGCTCCGCCGCCCGCGACCGCCCCGCCGCCGACCGGATCTGCTCCGCCGCCCCGGGCCGGATCTACCAGCGCCCATGCGGATCTACTCGATCGCCGGCCGCCCGGTCCGCGCCGCCGGCCCCGGGCCGGATCTACCCAGAGCCTCCAGCTCCGGCGCCCCGCCGCGGCCCCCGGCCGAACCCGGCTGCCGGGGGCCGAAGCAACGCTACCGCCGCCGGCTCGCGCTCGGGTCGAGGCGCGCCTCCTGCGTCGGCGGCGCGCCGATCGCCGCGAGCACCTCGCGGGTCAGGCTCCAGCGGTCGAAGCCCTGGCGCCCGTAGTCGAGCCCGCGCCGGACGATGACCAGGTCGTGCGTCGGCACGATGACGACGTACTGCCCGCGGTTGCCCGACGTGGAGTACGCGGACTTCGGCACGTCGGTGCGGCCGTCCGGCACGAGCCAGAACTGTCCGCCGTAGAAGTTGCCGGTCCCGGCCGTCGCCGGCGCCGGCGTGCGGACGAAGTCGATCCACTCCTCCGAGACGAGCCGCTCGCCGTTCCAGACGCCGCCCTGCAGGTACAACAGCCCGAAGCGGGCCAGGTCGCGCGCGTTCGTGTAGACCTGACTGCTGAGCACGAAGTCGCCGAAGCGGTCCGTGCTGATCAGCGTGTTGCGCATCCCGATGCGGTCGAGCAGCCGCCGCCGCGGGAACTCGCGATAGGCCTTCCCGCCGCCGAGGGCGCGCTTCATGGCGTAGACGCCGAGCAACGTGTCGTAGTTCTCGTAGTCCCAGTTGGTCCCCGGCTCGCGGATCATGGCGCGGCTGCGCGCGCCGGCCACCGAGCTGGCCCCGGCCCAGTAGGACAGCCCCGACCCGATGGCGTACTCGCGGCCGGCGTTGTCGACCGGCGCAAGGCCGCTCGACATGTTGAGGACGTGCCGGAGGGTGATCGCGGAGCGGGGATCCCGGTCCGGCGCCGCCGCCTCCGGGAAGAAGCCGTAGCCGAGCGGTTCGTCGAGCGACAGCCTGCCTTCGTCGACCAGCATCCCGATCAGCGTGGACGCGATGCTCTTGGCCGTCGACCAGGTCCGCGTCCGCGTCGTCACGTCGACGCCCGGCGCGTAGCGCTCGTGGACGATCTCGCCCCGGTGGACGACGAGCAGGCTCAACGTCACCTGCTCCGGCGACTCGCGGTCGAACGCCCAGTCGGACGCCGCCTGCAACGCCGCCGCGTCGACGTGGGCGGGCAAGGGCCGTTCCTCCACCTTGTCGCCGTCCGGCCAGGGGATCGCGGCCGGATCCCCCGGGGGCGGCGGCAGATCCAGGATCGGCAGGCCGTCGACGTCGTCCAGGGTCTGGTCGGGAGCGAGGATCACGCAGCCGATCCCCTCGCGGAACGCCGCCCGCATCTTCGGCGTGCCGTGCCCGGCGCCGATCGTCACCGCCTTGCGGGCGGCGTCGACCTCGTAGTCGCCGCCCGCGGGGGTCCCGACCGGCTCGGGCAGGAACGCGAGTTCCTGCGTGAAGACCTGCTCGAGCGTCCGGTTCGAGGTGAACAGGCCGTTGCACATGAAGACGGCCTGCTGCCCGTGGCGGACCATCCGCCGCTGGTGCTGCCAGTAGTCGTAGGTTTCCTTCTGCTGGGCGCCGGCGGCGGCGCCGAACAGCAGCGTGCCCGCGAGCGCCGCCGTGGCCAGAACGTTTCTCATCGCAGCCTCCATCACCATGCGCCGGCAGCTCGACCGCCGCCGGGTCTCCCGTTGCCGTTCCGCGCGTGCGCGGTCCGTTCGCCACCAGACCTGCCCTCCGGCGTTCGGTCCGTTGCCGTTCCGCGCGTGCGCGGTCCATTCTACGCCGTTCCGCGCCGTGACGGGTCCCGGGGCCGCGCCGCCGGCGGTTGCGGGCGTCCATCGCACGGACTATGCTGGTTCGATCCCTGCGCCCCCACCGAAGGGAGAAAGCGGATGCCCAGCCCGGCCGACACCGAAATCGTCACCTACGGCTCGCAGTCGTCTCTCGCCCGTCCGCCGGCGGCGCCGGAGTTCCCCGGCTGCCGGCCGTTCCGCTTGACGCGGGAAGAAGTCGACGCCTGCGACGACCGCTTCGAGTACTGGGACGCCGACACGGAAACCGCCTGGAAGATGTGCGAACCGACCACCCGGACGCACGAGCAGCCGTCGCAGCGGCTCGCGGGCCTGGGCCAGGTGGTCGCCGCCGTGCGCGGCGCCCCCATCGAGTGCTACGGAAGCATGGACCTGATCCTGCGCAACGAGCGCGGCGAGAAGTGGCGCATCCTGCAGGCGGACCAGGTGGCGTACCTGTATCCGGGGCGCGCCCGGCTGCCGGTCGCCGGCCTCGTGATCGGCGAGCACGACCTGCCGGACGTGGTGGTCGAGGTGGATCACACCACCGACGTCCGGCGCGGCAAGCTGGGCCTCTACGAGGCGTGGGGCTTTCCGGAGGTGTGGGTGGACGTCCCCGACGCGACGTCGCCGAGCCGGCCGGCCGGCCGCGCGCCCGGACTGACCATCCACCTGCTCGCCGGCGGGCGCTACCGGACCGCCCCCGTCAGCCGCGCCTTCCCCGGCTGGACCGCGGCGGAGATCCACGCCGCCATGAACGAGCGGCTGCCGTCGGCGGCCACCACCCGGGTGCTCGAGCGGGTGGGCCGCGCGCTGGGCGCCCGCGACGGCACCGGTCCCGACGACACGCCGTGGCTGCGCCGGCAGCGTGAGGAAGGGCGCACGGCAGGCCACGCGGAAGGGCGTACGGCAGGCCACGCGGAAGGGCGGATCGAGGGACTGACGGAAGGGCGCGTCCGGATCCTGAACGTGGTCGCCCGGAAAACGCTGGCCGCGCGCGGCGTCCCCGCCGCGGACCTCGCGCTCGACGCGCGCGAACTGGCGGGTCTGAGCGACGAGGACGTCATGGACGCCCTGCTCGCGTGCCGGGACGCGGCGGACCTCCGCGCCCGGCTCGCGAAACGGCGGCGCTGAGACGCGCGAACCTCTTCCGCGCGCCGACTCGGTCGCGCCTCGTCAGCGTTGCGACGTGCCGGGCGTCCTTGCGCCCCGCGCGAATCTCTTCCGCGCGCCGACTCAGTCGCGGCCGCCGTCCGCCGCGGCCGCCGCGCGGGCGTCCGCCTCCAGAATCCGCGCGCCGGCGAGAATGCCGCGGAACGAGTAGTTCGCCTCGTGACAGGCGTACTCGTAGACCCGGTCGCGGGTGGCGGGCCAGACGTACTCGCCGCTCCACGGCGCCGTCCAGACGGTGGGGTCGTCCACCGTGAACCGGTACAGCAGGGCGTCCGGACCGATGCGGGTGAACCGTTCCTCCACGCGCAGGTTGCGCGACGCCCCGCCGAGGGCCGGGGTGTCGTTGAAGTTGGTGGTGTCGACGACGAGGGTGTCGCCCTCCCAGCGGCCCACCGAGTCGCCGAGCCAGCTCCGGATCTCCGGCGGCGCGTGTTCCTGGTTCATCCGGACGATGCGGGCGTCGTGGACCATCTCGACGTGGATCAGCACGTACTCCTCGGTCTGGACGATCTTCTTGAGGTTGTTGTAGAGCACCGGCAGCATCGGCGGCCCGCCGACCGAACCGAACCCCAGGAGACAGCGTTCGGCGAGCGGCCGGAGCTCGGGATCGTCGTAGGGACCGGGCGCGTCGAGGTCGTCTTCGAGCCACCACGCGACGCCGGTGTTGGGGCGGGAGAAGCGCGCCCGCTCCGCCGCCCGCGCCCGCGCCGCGGCGGTCAGCGGCGGGCGCCGGCCGTCCGGCGGATCGGTGAGGATCGACGTCCGCCATTCGCCGTCGATCCGGAAGACGCCGGTGCCCCGGTCGATCCAGAAGGTGTTGTAGCCGCCGACGTTGCCGGCCGCGCCGCCCGATCCGTCTCCGCCGGCCGGCGGCGCCACCTGCTCCGCCTCCGGCGCGCCGCCGGCGGCGTTGCGGGCCGCGCGCCGCTCGTCCGAGCCGCCCGGGGCGATGCCGAACAACGCCCTGAGCGCGCCGGGGTCGGACTCGACGAGTGCCGCCTCCTCGGCGGTCAGCGTCGCGCGCGCGCCGAAGCGCTGCGGGCGCTGCAGCGGCGTCAGCGTCGCCGTGTCGTAGGTGCCCGACAGGTCCGGCCGGCCGCTCGCGGTGCGCGGAACGCCTTCGTCCTGCGCCGCCGCCGCCACCGGCGACGCCAGTCCCGCCACGAGGGCTCCGGCGACGAATCGACTGGTCATCGTCTTCATTCCTCCCGCTCGTCGAGGCAGGCGCGCCCCCGCTTGGCGCGCGGCGCACCCGCTTCATTGCGCTCCCGGCCGATGATTCGACTGCACGCCCCGCCGGCGCGCGGCGCGCCCTTCGTCAGTCCGAACCGCACCCGCGGTTCCGTCAGCGGCCGGCCGCCGCGGCAGCCGCCTCCTTCTCGCGCGCCCCGGCCATGATGTTGTAGAGGCCGTAGTTCCCCTCGTGGCAGGCGTACTCGAAGATCGGCTGCTCGTTCTTCACCATCGGAATCCGGTAGGTCCACGGTCGGTCCCACGCATTCGGATCCTCGACCGTCACCTCGTACGCCAGCGTCCCCTCGGACACCCGCGTGAAGCGCTCGATCAGGCGCAGGGCCGACGTGGTGACCCCGCGGCGGAAGCTGGTCTCGCGCAGGAAGTTCGTGGTCTCGACCACCAGCGTGTCGCCCTCCCAGCGGCCGCGCGAATCGCCCATCCACTGCCGCAGGCCGTCCGGCAGATGCGCCCGCCCGTCGAGCGGGACCACGCGCGAGCTGTGGACCATCTCGTTCAGCAGCACCACGTGGTCCGCGGTCTGGAACACCTGCACGTTCTGGTTGTAGCCGCCCGGCGTCATCGGCGGCCCGGAGTTGAACCCCAGGATGCAGCGGACCGCGAACATGCCGGAGCCGAGGGTGTCGAGGAAGCCGCCGGGCGTCGGCTCGTGGCGGTTGACCCCGGCGCGGGCCCGCATCTCCGCCTCCAGCTTCGCCTGCGCCGTCGCGTTCAGCGGCGGGACGCGGCCGTCCGGCGGATCGATCACCAGCGACGTCCGGTTGGTCTCGCTCACCTTGTCGCCGGGGTCGAACCAGAACTGGTTGTAGTTCCCGACCCCGTCGGCCGGCTCCAGGGTGTCGCGGATCTCGAAGGCGGCCAGGCGGTCCGCCTCGTACCGCGCGGCTTCCTCCTCCGTGAAGAAGGCCCGATCCGCCAGCTCCTCCGGCCGCTCGAACGGCGTCAGGGTCCGGAAGTCCCAGACCCCGTTCAGATCCGGCGCTCCCCACGGGGTGCGCGGCGCGGCATCCTCCGCCGCGTCCTGGCCGCGGACCGCCGCGGGCGCAAGCACCAGCGACAGGGCGGCGACGACTGCGAACGACGACGCGGGAACTCGATTGGCCACGTGGACCTCCCTTTCTGCGACCCGTCCGGATCCTGCATGCGCCGGACGACCGTGCGATCCTACCGTCCCCACACCGGGCGTGTGTCGTTCGAAGACCCGGTTCACGGGCATGCGCCGGACGACCGTGCGATCCTACCGTCCCCGGGCCGGCGGGCGCCATCGCGAAAGAGTGCGGCGGCTCCCGGCGCGAGCCGGCCCTACTGCCCGTCGAAGACGTACTGCACGACCGACTGCAACCGGCCCGGCTCCGCGTTGAAGTCCCGGAGCTGGATCGGCACCGAATACGAGGCGACCACCTCCTCGACGGTCCGGCCGGCCGCCTGTCCCGCCTTCGCGGCGTCGACGATGCCGTTGTAGAAGGTGCTGTAGTCGACGAGGTCCTCCCACGCCAGCGTCCCGTCGTCGTGGCCCGGAATGACGACGTCGACGTCCGGGATGCCGGCGACCGCCTTCTTCAGCGTCTCGCCGAACTCCAGCGCGCTGCCGTTGCCGTTGACCACGTCGAGGAACGGCAGTCCCTTGCGGGCGAACATGTCGCCGGTGTGCAGGGTGCGCGCGCTGCGGAAGACGACCCAGGTGTCGCCGTCGGTGTGCCCGCGGCCGAAGTAGTAGAGATCGATCGCATCGGCGCCGCCGAACAGCGTCATGCGGTCCGCGAACGTGGTCCGCGGCAGGTATTTCGCGTTCTCCCCCTTGAACGCGTCGCAGTTGGTCACCGGCTCGCAGGTCTCCCGCGACATCTGCGCCGCGGTGTTCTCGTGCGCCACGAAGTCGACCGTGTCGGAGAACTCGACGTTGCCTCCGCTGTGGTCGTAGTGGGTGTGGGTGTTGATGATGGTGGTCACCGGCTTCGGGGTGATCTTCGCGATCTCGGCCAGGATGTCCTGCCCGTAGCCGTGGATCTTCGTGTCGACCAGCGCCACCCCGGCCGCGGTCAGGAAGACGGCCGTGTTGCCGCCGCTACGCATCCCCTGCTCGGCCGGGTCGTTCGCGAGCATGTAGAGGTTGTGCGCCACCTCGTGCAGCACGAGGTTCGCGCGGGGCTCCTCCGCCGGCTCCTGCGCCACGTTGGCGGCGACCGCCGCCAGGACCCCCGCCGCGGTCACGATTCCCAGACAGACCATGCGTCGCATCGGTACCCTCCCTCGGCTCGCAAGGACGTGCTTCGATTCCGGCCGCGGCGCCCGCCGGGACCGGGCAGGGTCCGGGGCGGCCGCGGCGATCCGATCCTACCGCGCGCGGCCGGCGGGCGCCATCTCCCGCATCCTTCGGGATCGTACGGGAACGGGCCGGCGCCGGCGGCGCGCACCGGCATCGGTTATCCTGTCATCCTTGCGTCACCTGCTCCGCCGCTCCCGGCGGGCGGCGGGGCGGAAGGTTCTCGGCTCCGAACGCGGAAGGCGCGGCGCCGGTCCGGAGGCTGCCATGACTGCAGGGAACACACGGTCGCGACGCGCTTTCTTCAAGCAGATGGGCGCCGCCGCCGGGACGGTGGCACTGGCGCCGGGCGCCGCGGCGGAGGCGGCCCGGCCCGTCCCGCAACTTCCCGCCGAGACGCCCCGGTCGGCGCATCCCACCCTCAACCGGCGGGCCCGCGGCTGGCTCCGCTTCCTGTGGGAGAAGGCGACCACCCCGGACGACTGGAGCGCCGACGGCGTGCCGCACATGTGGTGGGACCGCTACTCGAATCCGGTGGTCACCAGCTACGGACGTTTCGACCTGCACAACTCCTCGTACGCCCTGCTGCTGATGGCCGACCAGACGCCGGCGTGGCGCGAGGTCTACACCCGCGTCGCGGACGGCCTCGCCAGCCGCTACCCCACGTACTGGGGCGCCGTCGACTGGCTGACGCAGATCGGCGACGATCCCCGGCGGGCGAACTACCCCGCCCACGTCATGCGGATGATCCCGGAGCGGCTGCGCGGCGACTACAACCGCATCGGCTGGACCGCGAACGGCGTCGAGCCGTGGGGTCTCGCCCCCGATCCGATCGGCGCGGAGGGCAACCTGTTCTTCCGCGGCTGGTTCAACCTGGTCCTCGGCATCTACCGCTACGTCTCCGGCGACGACAAGTACGAGCGGCCGTTCGAGGTCACCGGCTACGGCGACCAGGTGTTCGAATGGGACCAGCACCGCATCGCGGCGCTGCTCGAACGCCAGTACCGCGAGCGCCCGGAGGGGCCGCAGTGCGAGAACACCAAGATCTGGTTCCCGTGCAACAGCGCCGCCGGGCTCGGACTGTACCTGTACGACCGGATCCACGGCCGCGCGACGCACCGGCCGGTGGAAGGCTGGCTGGAGTACGCCCGCGAGAACTTCCTGGGGATCGGAAACGACGGCCGGCTGGAGTGGATCACCAGCTACTACGATCCGATCGTCAACCACAAGGCCAACGGCGGTCCCGGCGCCGGGGTCGGCACCGCCTTCCTGCTGCTGCCGCAGGATCGCGAGCTGGCCACCCTCGTCTACGAGTCGGCGGCCAACGCCTTGGGCTGGAACGACCCGCGCGTCGAGATCCGCGCCTCGCAGGCCGGCCTGGTGCTGGCGCGCGAGCTCGGCGACCACACCGCGGCGGCGCGGCTGCGCGCGGCCGCCGAGCGCGAGTACGAACCGCGGTTCTTCGGCGGCGGCAACGAGATGTTCGGGTGGTGGTTCGGCCTCAACGAGGCCTATCCGCGCGGCCAGCGCAGCGCCAGCATGATGGTGGCGGAGGTCGGCCTCGGCGACGCCTGGCGCCGCGCCTTCGAGGCGCCGCACCTGGACAAGTTCGAGGCGCCGACCGTCGAGGGGATCGACTTCCCCGCCCTCGGCGTCTACCAGGCGTGGAACGACACCGCGAGCGGCGCGCTCCACGTCGGCACCTACGCCGCCGCGCCGGACCGCCGCGACGAGGCCTGGCGGGTCACGAACCTGCCGGCCACCGACGACGTCTTCATCCTGTGCGACGGCGCGCCGTTCCGGCGGTTCCGCGTCGACGGACCGGACGCCATCCGGCTGGACGCCACCATCGACCTGCGCCACTACCAGATCTTCACCGGCTACCGGGGGCCGGGCGAACGGGCCGCCGCGGCCCGGCGGGAACGGTCCGCGCGCGCTCCCGTTGCGGCGGGATCGGCCGCGGCGGCCGGCCGCCACGCCGCGAGCCGGCCGCCGTCCGACGCTTCGAACGCGACCAGCAGCTTTTCGCCGGACGGCCCGAGCTGTCCCTGCTGCGTCGCCTAGGCGGCGCTTCGCGGTGCCTTCATGATCCTGTCGCACCGGCATACCGGCACCGGCGGCGGGCCGTTCCACGCCACGTTGCGCATCACCCCCGCGTCCCGCGTCGAGCTCACCGACGTGCGGGGCAGGCTGAGCCGGGAGTTCGGATCCGACTTCACGCGGTACTCCAAGGCGTTCTACGTCTCGGACCACACCACCGCGGGCTATCTGGACCAGCGCCTCGCGGAAATGCTCGACCACGACGGCGACAACATCCAGGACTACCTGCAGATTTTCCGGAAGCTGTTTCCGCCCGACGCCGGCTACGTGCACGACGAGCTGCACCTGCGGACCGAGCTTTCCGACCAGCAGCGCGCCGTCGAGCCCCGCAACGCCGATTCCCACCTGACGTTCATGGGGAGCGGGTTGCGCAACTCCGCGTCGTACGAGCTGCGCGGCGCCGAGCCGGTCTGGTTCGTGGAGCTGGACGGCGTCCACGCGGGCGGCGCCCGGCGCCGGCGGACGACGGTCGTCGCCTACCACGGCGAGGAGGACGTCGCGCGGCTCCAGGTCCCGGTGGCGGCCTCGCCGCATCCGATCGACGCGCAGAACCTGCGCGACCCGCGCCTCGGCTTCGTCCGGCGGCTGCAGGCGCTGGCGCGGACGCACCGGGTGGCGTTCGGCCGCTTCGACGTCTCCCTGCCCGCGGAGGAGCACCACGCCGGCCTGACGGTGAACGAGTACGAAACCCTCCTGATGACCCACGACCTGCGCGACGTGCTGCGCAACCCGCTCCGCTTCGTGGCGCGGATGGGCAAGGAGGCGATCCAGGCCCCCCGCAGCATCCCCGCCAGGGCGCTCAACTATGCGCAGTACGACGCGGTGCAGATCTTCAACGAACTGATGGACCGGGTGGGCGTCCGGCGGTCGGTGGTGGAGCGGCTCGTGAACCGCGCGCTCGCCGTGCCGGTGTCCCACTTCCTGCGGATGAAGCGGGGGATCAGCCTCCCCGTGCTCGACCGCTCGGGCGACGGAGTCGGGGAGATAGGCTGGGGCGCCTACCAGAGCCCGATCCTGGTCCAGTGGAAGGGCGCCGGCGGCCCGACCCGGGCCCTGAACGTGCGGCTGGTCCGGTTCGTGTGAGCGCCGGGACCGCGATCCTGCCGATCGCGCGCGCCAGGGGGCCGCGAACGTGCGGCCGGTCCGGTTCGCGTGACCGCCGGGCGCGCCCGGTTCCGCGTCCTTGCGCACCCGTCGCCGGGGATCGGCCGCCGCCGCCCCGGCGGCCGGCGCAGCCCGCGCGTCGTGCGCGTTGCCGGGGAAGGCGCGGCGGCTACGCGCAGACGTCGCCGAGATACCCGCCGCCGCCGCAGTAGCGGACGTCCTGAAGCTGGAGCAGGATGCCGTCCGGATCCGTGAAGTAGAGCTCCGGGGTCCCCTCCGGCGCGCCGCCGCGGTCCGGCATCCGCATGGTGACGTACGACGTGAGCGGCTCCGGCGGCCCCTGCGCGTCCGCCGCCCGCGGACGGATGCCGAACGCCTCGAGGGTGGCCGTCACCTCCTCGTGCCGGAAGTTCTCCATCGTCAGGCACGCGTGGTGGATGCGCGCCGGTCCCGGCCCCGGGGCGAGCGCGAGGAACTGGCGCCCGGAACCGACCGACAGCAGCGGCAGCGCGCCCTGGGAGCGGGTGACCGGCATCCCGAACAGCCCCTGGTAGAAGTCGATGGACCGCTGCTGATCCGACACGAACACCGTGAAATGGCTGATGTCCCGCGGCGCGATCAGCCCGGGGCCCGCCGGCGGCTCCGGCGTCGGGCAGAGCTCGCCGAGCAGGCCTTCGCCGCCGCAGTAGGTGGTGTCCTGCAACTGCACCACGACGCCGTCCGGATCGCCGAGGTAGAGCTCCGGCGTCCCCTCCGGCGCGCCGCCGAACTCGGCCCCGCGCATTCGCACACGCACCCGCCGCGCCGCGTTCCGCCCGGGCGGGTCGGCCGGCGCGACGCCCTGCGCGCCGAGGGTTCCGACGAGCCGCTCGGCGTCGAAGTCGTCCACCGTGAGGCAGAAATGGTTGATGTGCGGCCGCACGTCGGGACGGCCGCCGCCCAGCGCGAGGAACTGCGGCCCGTCCCCGATGCGCAGGATGAGGGTCCGCGCCTGCCGCGCCGCGATCGTCATCCCGAACAGGCCCTGGTAGAACGCCAGCGACCGTTCGAGGTCGGTGACGGTCAGCGTCATGTGGTTCCAGGAACGCACCGGAATCGGCGGCCCGCCCTCCTCCTGCCCGGCCAGGCCGGTTCGCGGCAGCACGGCGGGCGCCGCCGCCAGCGCGGCGAGAGATCCGAGGAACGACCGGCGGGTCGGATGCGGGGCGCCGACCGCGCGCCGGCCGTCGTCCGCCGCAACGTGGATGTCGTGCATGGCTCGGGCTCCTGGCCGAAAGGGAACGGGACCGCGTAGCGCTGCATTATAGTCGCGGCATAGTCGCGGCGCCGGGGCCGCTCCGGCATCCTACTCGTAGTAGCGCCGGTACATCCCCCGCCGGAACAGCCAGCCGCCGAGCGGGCCGAGCCAGGCGAGGACGTGGCGCTTGTAGCCGAGGTCCATCAGTTCGATGAGGTTGCCGTCCACGTCCTTCGCGAAGAAGAACGAGTGGCCGCGCGGGGACCGCTCGGGCCGGCTGACGCATTCGACGCCCTTGGCCAGGAGGTAGTCGTACCACTTCCGGGTGTTGCGGACGTTGAACGCGACGTGGGTCAACCCCACCCGGTTCCACGGAACGTCGACCGGCGGTCTGTGCGGCTGGAACTCGAAGATCTCCAGCACCGCTCCCCCCGGCACGCGAATCCAGCCGACCTTGCAGCGCGGCGCCTCGGCGTCGACGCCGAAGAAGGTCCGCACGCGGTCCGGCGGCTGGTCGGCGACCCCGACGAGCGGACACCGGAAGACGTCCCAGTAGAACTTCACGGCGGCGTTGAAGTCGGAGACGGTGATGCCGGCGTGACTGAAGGATCGGGCTCTCACGTCAGGCTCCTTCCGCGGGATCGGTGGTCGAACCGGTCCGGGCCCGCAGGTCGGTCTCGGCGATGTGGTCGGCCACGCGCAACGCCTGCGCCGCGATGGTCAGGCCCGGGTTGACGGCGGCGGACGACGGGAAGAACGACGCGTCGACGACGAAGAGGTTCTCGACGTCGTGCGACCGGCAGAAGACGTCGAGCACGGAGGTCCGCGGATCGGTCCCGAAGCAGAGGGTCCCGCACTGGTGCGTGGTGTTCTTCGCGCCGTGCGAATGGGTCACGACCACCCAGAACCCGAGACGGCGCAGAATCCGCCGCATCTCCCGCACCAGCCGCCGGTGCGCGCGCCGGTTGTTGGGACGGTACGCCAGCCGGATGCGTCCGTCCGCGCCGACGGAGACGCGGTTGTCCGGCCGCGGCAGGTCCTCGGACAGCGCGAGCCAGTCGACCCCGCGCGCCATCCAGGCGTCGTACGCCCGGACCGGCACCCACGGCACGACCGCCTGCCCCATCACGCCGTGCGTGCGGCCCTGCGACTGGATCTGGCCGAGCGGATGGCGCGTCTTCGGACCGCGGAGGTAGTAGTCGTTGATCCCCACCGTCTTCTGGAACACCGCGTGGTTCCTGCGGAAGGGATGGACCCCCTGCATCATGGTCGCGAGGTGCGCCATGTAGCGGCGGCCGACCAGGCCCGACGAGTTGCCCAGTCCGTCCGGATGCCTGCCGCCGGCGGACCGCAGCAACAGCGCCGCCGAGTTGACCGCCCCGCAGGCGGCGACGACGAGCGACGCCTCGACCCGCAGCGTCTCCCCGCCGCGCTCCACCTCCACCGCCGTCACCCGCCGGCCGGCCGCATCGGTGAGCAGACGCCGGGCGAACGCATGGGTCCAGAGCGTGACGTTCTCCTCGCCCGCCGCCGGCCGGACGCAGCAGACCTCCGCCTCGCTCTTGGCGTGCCGGCGGCAGGGGAAGGAGTTGCAGGTGTTGCAGAGGATGCAGCCGCCGGGCTCGCCCGGGGCGATCAGCCCGAGCGGGAGCGGCGACGGATGGAGGCCCTGCTCCCGCAGCCGTTCCACCGCGTCGGCGATCTCGGCCGCGTGCGGGACCGGCGGGTGCGGATACGGCCCGCGCGGCGGCTCCGTCGGATCGTCCCCCGTCGCGCCGCGCACCTGGTAGAGCCGCTCGGCCCGCTCGTAGTACGGCGCCAGCGCCGCGTAGTCGATCGGCCACGCCGGCGAGACGCCGTCCACGTGCTCCAACGCCTCGAAGTCCTCCTTCCGCAGCCGGTAGAGGACGCTGCCCCAGAACTTGGTGTTGCCGCCGACGCAGTAGTGGGCATAGGGCCGGAAGGGTCGCCCGCCGCCGTCGAGCCAGCGTTCGGCGGTGCGGTAGCGGAGGTGCTTCCAGACCGCGGCGGGATCCCAGTTCTCGGGCTCGCGCGGCACGAAGCCGCCGCGCTCGACGATCAGGATGCGCGCGCCGGTGGACGCCAGCGCGTGCGCCGCCGTGCCGCCGCCGGCGCCGCTGCCGATGATGACGAGGTCGAAGCCGTGGCGCATCGGACGCGGTCAGCCGGCCCCGGCTGCGCCGGCGGCGGCAGCGTCGGCGGTGGCCTGGATCCGCTCCATCAGGCGCTGGTCGGCCAGCGCCGCCTCCAGATGCATCCGCGGAGGACTTCCGGTGCGGATCGCGCGGGCGAAGTCGCGGTACATCGCCTGGTAGCCGCGGACGTCGCGAAAGCCGGGCAGCCGCACCTCCGGCCACGCCCGCGCCCGCCCCCGCACCAGAACGAACCCGCCGTTCGACTCGAAGGTGATGATGCCGTCGCGCCCGAACAGCTTCGACAGGCGCACCCCGCGCAGCAGCGACGGCACTTCGCGCGAGTAGTGGAGCGAGCCGGCCGCCCCGTTGTCGTAGCGGAAGGCGGCCAGCATCGTCTTGGCGCGCGCGTCCGGCCCGGTCCGCGCCGGCGGCGGCCGGTAGCCGTGGATCGACGTGATCCGCGGCCCGAGGCTGTTGGCGACGTGGAGCCAGTGGATCCCCTCCTCGAAGAAGGCGTCGCCGCCGGCCAGCGCCTCGTCGTTGCGCCAGTCGCCGGCGGACTTGAACCTGCGGACCAGGGTCGTGAAATGGGCCAGGATCAGTTCGCCTATCGCCCCCTCCGCCAGCAGCCGGCGCAGGCAGACCGCCAGCGGCTTGTAGTGATCGTTCTCCCCCACCAGCACGACGCGGCCGGCGCGGTCGCGCGCCTCGCGCACCCGCTCGTAGTCGGCCAGCCGCGGGAACGCCGGCTTCTCCACCAGCACGTGCTTGCCGGCGGCCAGCGCCTGCAGGGTCAGGTCGAGATGGAACCGCGGCGGCACCGCGACGACGACGGCGTCCACGCGCGGATCTTCGATCGCCGCGCGGTAGTCGCCGCGGGCGCCGACGCCGCCGAAGCGGGCGCGGTACGCCTCGGCTCTGCGAAGGTCCCGGCTGGCGTAGCTCGGCGCGATCTCGTCCCGCAGCCGCCGCAGATGCCGGCCGTGGACGCCGGTGATGAAGCCGCACCCGAGGAAGGCGACGTGGACGGCCGCTGGCACGGTACCATTATCGGGTACGCGCGACCGCGAAGGCGGCGCTCTACGCCGCCATGCGGCAGGAAGGCGTCGGCATGCGAGTTGGCCAGCCAGACGCCGCCACGCTTTCCGTCAACGGCCATACCCGTTCAGACAGACTCCTGGCGACGTCTCAGGATCGGCGCGAGCGCGCGCAGAGCCTCGTTGACCGCCACTCCATCCGGAAACACGTCGAGCACTTCCGGCGAGATCACGACCACGTTTGCGCCCGCGGCGTACCGACGCGCCGTCACCCCGCGTTCGCCCGCCGAAAAATCGTACTCGGGCCGCATGGTGTCCTCATCTCGTGACGTGCTGTCGGCCCGTCCCCTCTTCATACTGTCTCCTCTCGGATCACGTCGCGCGCCGCGCACTGATCAGGCGGGTACGTGGCGCCTCAGTGCAACCCGCGGCGCTCCAGCAGCGGCCGGACGTCCGGATCGGCGCCCCGGAAGTTCCGGAAGAGCGTCAGCGCATCGACGCTCCCGCCCTTCGACAGCAGCGTCCGCCGGAAGTGGTCGCCGTTGTCCCGCGTCAGGCCGCCGTTCTCCTTGAACCATTCGACCGAGTCGGCGTCGAGCACCTCGCTCCAGATGTAGGAGTAGTAGCCGGCCGAGTAGCCGCTGCTCCAGACGTGCGAGAAGTAGGTGCTGCGGTAGCGCGGCGGCACCGCTTCGAGGGCGACGCCCGCCGCCTCCAGCGCGGCCGCCTCGAACGCCTCGGCGTCGGCCGCCGCCGGAACCTCGTCCGCCGGCAACTGGTGCCACGCCTGGTCGAGCAGCGACGCGGCGAGGTACTCCGTCGTGGCGAACCCCTGGTTGAACTGCTGCGTCGCCAGCACCTTGTCGAGCAGGTCCGCCGGCATCGGCTCGCCGGTCTCGTGGTGGACGGCGTAGTTCTCCAGCACCTCCGGCCAGACGGCCCACATCTCGTTGACCTGCGACGGGTACTCCACGAAGTCGCGCGGCACCGACGTGCCGGCGAAGTAGGGATGGCGCACGTCCGAGAAGAACCCGTGCAGGGCGTGGCCGAACTCGTGGAACAGCGTCTCGACCTCTTCGAAGGTGAGCAGCGTCGGCTCCCCGGCCGGCGGCTTCGGCACGTTGAGGTGGTTCGCCACCACCGGCGAGGTCCCGAGCAGGTGCGACTGCGACACGTAGGCGTTCATCCACGCGCCGCCCCGCTTCGACGGCCGGGCGTAGAAGTCGCCGAGGAACAGCCCCAGCGGCGATCCGTCGGCGTCGAACACCTCCCAGACGCGGACGTCCGGGTGGTAGACCGGCAGCTCCGGCCGCGGCTCGAAGGTCAGCCCGTAGAGGCGGCTGGCGGCGAAGAAGACGCCGTTCTCGATGACGTTGTCCAGCTCGAAGTAGGGACGGAGCTGCGACGCGTCGAACGCGTAGCGGTCGGCCCGCACCTTCTCCGTGTAGTAGGACCAGTCCCACGCCTGCAACTCCAGGCCGCCGCCGTCCGCATTCGCCATCGCCTGCAGATCGGCCGCCTCCCGCCGGGCGTTCGCCACCGCCGGCGGGGCGAGGCTGGCGAGCCGCTCGTTGACCGCCTCGACCGTCCGCGCGGTCTGCCGCTCCAGGACGTAGGCGGCGTGGTTCGGATAGCCGAGCATGGCAGCCCGCTCGGCCCGCAGGCGGGCCATCGTGGTGATCACCTCGCGGTTGTCGTACTCGCCGCCGCGGCTGCCGCGGGCCAGCGAGGTCCGCATGATCCGCTCGCGCAGACCGCGGCTCTCCAGGGACGCCAGGGCCGGCTGGCCGCTGGTGTTCAGCAGCGGAATGACGTACCGGTTCTCCAGGCCGCGCGCGGCGGCGGCGGCCGCCGCGGCCGCGATCCGGTTCTCGGAGAGACCGGCCAGCTCTTCGCGGGTTTCCACCACCACCGCCGAGGCGTTCACCTCGTCCAGCACGTTCTGCGTGAAACGGCTCGACAGCGCCGCCAGCTCGGCGTTGATCTCCTGCATCCGCTCCTTCTCGGCGTCGGACAGCCGCGCGCCGGCCCGCACGAAGTCGACGTGATACTCCTCGACGAGGCGCCGCGACTCGTCGTCGAGCGCCAGCGACTCCCGCTGGTCGTAGAGCGCCCGCACCCGCGCGAACAGGTCCGCGTGCAGCAGGATGCGGTCCGTGTGCGCGGCCAGCCGCGGCGCCATCTCGTTGCGGATCTCGTTGATGGCGTCGTTGGTATGGGCGCTGGCGAGGCTGAAGAACGTCGACGCGACGCGCTCCAGCAATCGGCCGGAGCGCTCGAGCGGGACGATCGTGTTCTCGAACGTCGGCGGCTCCGACTGCGAGGCGATGGCCCCGATCTCCGCGATCTGCTCCGCCATGCCCCGCTCGAACGCCGGCGCGTAGTGCGCGTCCTCGATCCGGTCGAACGGCGGCAACCGGTACGGCAGGGTGCTCTCGGTGAAGAACGGATTCCCGGCCGTCTCCTGTCGCCCGGCGGCCTCGACCGCGCCGCCCTCGAACCGTGCGCCGGATCCGAACGTCAGCGCCACGACCACCGCCGCCGCCGCTCTCGCGGACTTCCTTCGCATGCCCACACCCTCCCGGCCGGAACCGGTCTCCCGGCCATCAACCGCACCTGAATCCCGCCATGCCCGCCGCTGCGCCGGACCGCCCCGGCCGGAACCGGTCCCCCGGCCGTCGACGACACGTCGCCTCGCACCTGAAGACGACGGCCGAGCCCGGCCCCGCGAGGACCGCTTCTCTCGGCCATCGACGACGCGCGGACCCGCGACCTGCACGCCGCCTGCGCGCCAGCCTCCGCATCGGTCCCCGACGAGGACCGTTCCTCTCGACCACCCGTCAACGATACCAGCTTTGCCCGGGCCGCGGTCTGCCGGGCCGGCCGCCGGACCGCCGCTCGCCCGCGCGCGACGTTTCGACGGTGGTGGTCTTGAGAGGTTCCGGAGGCCCCGGCGCCGCTCGCCCGCGCGCAGCGTTTTCGACGTACGATCCCGACATGACGCAGGAGACGCCGGAGGTGATCGAGCTGCGGGCCGGTTCGACGCGCCTCGCCGTGGCGCCGGAGGCCGGCGGATCCATCACCCGCTACGCCTCGGAGCGCGGCGGAACCGCGATCGAATGGCTGCGCCCGGCCCTGCCCGGCGCCGTCGCCGACCGCGCGGCCGGCGGCGCGTCGAGCTTCCCGATGGTCCCCTTCTCGAACCGGATCCGCGACGCCGCGTTCCGCTTCCGCGGGCGCACCGTCCAGCTCCCGCGGAACTTCCCGCCGGAGCCGCACGCCATCCACGGCCACGGCTGGCGCGCGCCGTGGCGCGTCACCGCGCGGTCCGACGCCGCCCTGACGATGGAGTACCGCCACCCGGCCGATTCGTGGCCCTGGACGTACGTGGCGCAGCAGACGTTCGATCTGACCGCCGCGCGCCTCCGGGTCCGGTTCACGGTGACGAACGAGGCGGGCGAGCCGATGCCGGCCGGCTTCGGCCTGCATCCCTACTTCGTGCGGACGCCGCGCGCCGCGGTGCGCGCCGACGTCGGCCGGATGTGGCAGGCGGACGCCGACCGCATGCCGGTCCGCCTCGTGCCGCCGCCCCCGCAACTCCTGCCGGACGGGGACGGCCTCGGCCCGGACGCCACGCCCCTCGACAACAACTTCATCGGCTTCGGCGGGCAGGCCGTCGTCGAGTGGCCGGAGTGGAACGCCCGGCTGCGGATTGCCGCCGACCCGGTCTACGCCTGCCTCGTCGTCTACACGCCGGCCGGCCGCGACTTCTTCTGCGTCGAGCCGGCGACCAACTGCATCGACGGCTTCAACTTGGCCGACGCCGGCCGCACGGACACCGGAATCATCGTGCTGGCCCCCGGCGACACCGCCGGCGGCGACGTGACGTTCACGCCGGAAACGGCGTGAACGCGTCCCGGCAGGCGGTCTTCGCGCCCGGCCTCTGCCGCGGGCGTGGGTGAAACCGGTTCCCCTGACCGAACCCACCGGGAACCCCTCGCATGCCGCGGGCCGCGGGATCGGTGAGCCGGTTCGCGGACCGTTCGCGCACCTCGAGAGGAAGAATCCGTCGCGGCCGCGGGGCCGACCGCGGAGCCCTCGAAAGGAGTCTCTGATGGCGCGCATCGTGCCCGGCATCGCGGCGTTCACTGGCGGAATGCTCTTCCTCGCACCGGCCGCGCCGGTCGCCGAGGCCCAGACCCCGACCCGGGCGTTCGAGATCGCGGCCGGCGTGCAGTACGGCGTGCAGGATCCGGAGCGGCCGGTGACACCCGGCTGGATCGTGTCGGGCGGCTTCGACCTGGGCCGCCAAACCTTCGTGGTGGAGGGCGCGTGGCATCGGGACACGTACGTCCCCAACCGGCACCCGGGCTTCGACGAAGGGGCCCGCGCGACCTCGCGGAACCGCTACCTGATGCTGGCGGGCGGCGTCCGGGGCGGAAAGCGCGGCGGGCGGGCGGCCCCGTTCTACCAGATCCTGGCGGGCGGATTCGCGAGCCGGTTCCGGACGGACTACGAGTGGCCGGAGTCGCTGGACGTCGAGGCGGAGAACGCCGGCTGCGGAGTCTTCGCGGATGGCCGGCTGGTCCTGCCGTGCAGCAACGTGCCGTATCCGATGTTCGAGGAGGAACGCGCGGCCGGGTTCGTCATGCAGCCGGGCATGGGGATGGACCTGCGCGTCGGACGGCGGTTCACCCTCCGCCTGGCCGCCGACCTGCCGATATTCACCAACGGCGACTACGTCGCCCTCCGGCCGCGGATCTCCGCGCGCGTCGCGGTCGAGTTCGGGCGCTGACCGGGGAACCTGAACAGAAGCGCAGACCGGGTGGCGTTTCCTGCCCCTGGTGGTTGCCGGTTCGCGCACCGGGACCGTGAACGAGCGGGCTTTCGGCGCGTGACCCCGCCTTTGCGGGGCTGGTGGTTGCCGGTTCGCGCACGGTTCGCGCACCGGGACCGTGAACAGCGTGCAAGCCGGCAGGCGGACAAGTCCGCGACGAGCCAAGGCCGTGGCGTTTCGCACAAACGTGCTTCCTGTCTGCCGCCAGAATTCTTATGATCGGCCCGTGCCCGCGGTGCGCTCCCGAACCGGGCGCGCCGGCGGTGACGGCACGCTCGTTGCTTACGGACGGGACGAGATGACGAACAAGACCATGCCGGATGAACCGGCGTCCCCATTGATCACGGCCGTCGAGATCGAGAACTTCAAGGGCATCGGCCGTCCGGTCCGCATCGAGCTGCGGCCGATCACGCTGCTCTTCGGACGCAACAGCGCCGGCAAGAGCACCGTGCTCCACGCGCTCTGCTACGCGCACGAGCTCCTGAGCCACGGCAACGTCGACGCCGGCATGACCGACCTGGGCGGCGGCCAGATCGACTTGGGCGGATTCCGCAACTTCGTCCACGCGCACGACCGGGGTCGCACCGTCAGACTGCGCTTCGAGTGCAACCTGGAAAACTGGAAGGTGCCCGAACCGCTGGTGGAAAAAATGGCGCGTCACGAAGGAGTTGAACTCGAATCCGCCGACGACTTCGCCGCATGGGTCCGCACCCAGGCCAAGGCCGAATCCGTCCGTTCCGGGTGGGTGGAGCTCGCCGTCCAATGGAACCCGTGGCCCGAAGACGAGCCGGTGCTCGCCAGCTACGAGGTGGGCGTCAACGAGGCGCTCTTCGGCCGCATCGCCCGAGTCGGCGATTCAGATACCGACTTCAACCTGGAGTTCGACTGGATGCACCCGTTGTTCGATCCGCTCCGGCCGGTCCGCTCGCCGGCGGGGGACGGGGACGAGGCCGCCGTTCGGGTGCGCGACGCTCCGGAACCGGGAACCGACGCATGGCGGCTTCATCGCACCGGGGTGCGCGGGGCGACGCCGTTGCCGGACTGGGACCAGCCGCTCGTCCTGCGCGACGACCACCTCGACGACAACGACCTCGACGACGACGAAGCGATCCCCCGGTTCGAAGCACTGGTGTCCGGCTTCCTCGTCGGCCTCGGACGCACGCTGCGCGACGAGCTCGCAGCCCTCCGATACGTCGGCCCGGTGCGCAAGCTGCGTCCGCGCACCAACGCCGCACCGGGTTCCCGCGATCGAGAAAGCTGGAGCGACGGATCGGCGGCCTGGAATCTGCTCGTGCGCCGCGATCCCGATCCGCGCTCCCGCGACGATCTGCTCGACGCCGTGAACGAGTGGCTGGAGCGCGGTGACCGACTCGACACCGGCTACAAACTGCGTCGCAAATCGACGGTGGAGCTTTCCGAAGAAGCGTCCGGGGTGAGAAAGATTTGCCTTCTCGCCCAGCTTCCGGCGGAATACCGGAACGAAGACGGCGAGGTCGACCTGGACCACTGGGCTCGGAAGGAAGCCGCAGAAATAGCTGATCTCTGGGGATGCGATCCCGATGACGTCGAAGGTCGAATCAAGAACCGCCAGCGTGACGAAAACGAACCCGCGGAAATGGACCATTCCGGGCAGGATCAATCTGACGTCGAGAAAACGACGATAGAATCCTGCCGTCAGGTGTATCTATTGTTCAGTATGCTCGTTACTGCCGTCGACCGGATCGAGAAGGGCGGACCCGCGGTGAAGGACCTCGTTCGCGCCATCGCCGCCGCGCCGCGGCGAACGACTCTGCAACTGGTGACCGCCGGATCGGAACTGCCCGTTCGGACGTCCGACGTCGGCGTGGGCATATCCCAGCTCCTGCCGGTCGTCGTCGCGGCGTTGGACAATGACCGCCCCGGAATCACCGCCATCGAGCAGCCGGAGCTCCACCTGCATCCTGCAATGCAGGTGGAGCTGGGCGATCTCTTCGCGAAATCGGTCAACCTGGGCCGGGTGTTCCTCATCGAGAACCACAGCGAACACCTGATGCTGCGTCTGCTGCGCCGGATCGAGGAAACACACGGCGACGAGCTGCCGGAGGGCAAGCCTCCGCTGAGGCCCCGTCAGGTCTCCGTCGTCTTCATTGAGCAGGTCGACGGCGAGGTCAGAGCGACGCCGTTGCGAATCGACGAGACGGGAGAGTTCATCGACCGCTGGCCGCGCGGCTTCTTCCGCGAGCGAGCGGCGGAGTTGTTCTGATGCTCCACGCATACGCGATCGAACCCGACGTGCTCGTCACCTGGGACAAGTGCCGAAACACGCTCAACCTGATGGGTTTTCGGCATGGCCGCGCGATCGCCGCCTATCCGTCCGGAAAACGCTGGAAAAAGCTGATCCTGCAGGCGTGCGAGAGGAACCCGCATTGCCGTGACCGTGACTTCAATCGAATACACGAGAAGATCCGGGAGGTTGAAGACAAGCTCGTCCGAGCGGGAACGCCTGACAGCTACGACGGTTCGATCACGCCTCGGGAAGAGTGCTGGATCAGAAACGCAATCGACTGTCAAACCAAGACCGGCGCCTTTCACGCCATCCTGTCGACGCGGAATCCAACGAACCATCGCGACGTCGTGCTCGAAGAGGACGTGGACGAGTCACACGAAAAATTCGACGTCCGGCGCGAGCAGCCGGTGTTGCGGGAACCGGAAGCACTCGTCACGCACATCGAGACCCTGGTAGTGAACAGCCGCGAGATTCTGCTGATCGATCCGCATCTCGACCTGTCCAAGAAAAGGTGGCGTCCCGTCGTCGCGGCTTGCCTCGATCTGGCGGCGAAATCCGTCCGGGGCGAACTGCATGCGGAGATCCACACGCTGAATGCGGAGAGCAAGTGGAGTGTCGAGGAGTTCCGGAAACAGTGCCAGCGGTACGTTCCCAGAATGATGAGCGGGAAACTCACCTCGGTCCGGGTGTGTCGCTGGCGTCTTCGAGAAAACGGGCCGGACGACTTCCACGCGCGATACGTGCTGACCGATCGCGGCGGCTACCGACTCGACAAGGGACTGGACGCGGAACCTGGCGTGGAACAGTTGGTCGCGCTTCTCGACGATCAGGAACGGCAGCGGCTCCGGGAGGGCTACGGCGACGCCAGCCCCTTCTTCGACAAAGCCGACGCCTTCACGCTCGACAACTCCGGCGCCCTGCGCTTGGAGCCGCCCCGATCCTGACGACCGCGGCCCACGGCTACACTCGTCCGCCGCTCTGCGCCCGGAGCCGCCTCCCGGTGCTCGGCCTCCCGGACGACGGTTCTCCTGAAACAGGCACGGGCCGCCCGCCCCGGAGGACCTTCGCCGACCGCCTCCCGGCGCCGCGCGAACCTCACTTTCGGACGTGCGCCCGGAGGCGCGCGTGGAAGTCCCGTTCGCTGTCGCAGGCGAGCGCCGCGGCGACGACGGCGCTGCCCGGCACGCCGTCCGGGATGCCGGCGAACAGGTCATCCGAACAGGCGACGCCCCGCGTCCGAAGGATCTCGCGCGCCGCCTCCGCCCGGCCTTTCGCTTCGCCCTCCGCCCGGCCTTTCGCTTCGCCCTCCGCCCGGCCCTTCGCTTCGCCTTCCGCCCGGCCCTTCGCTTCGCCTTCCGCCCGGCTCCGATCCCGCAGGGAACGCAGCAACGGGTCATCGTCCGGTCCCGTGCCGTCCCGCTCGCCCAGCGTCCGCCCCAGGTGCTCCAGCGTCGCGAGAGTCCAGCCGGACCGTTCGACGTCGTTCAGCGCCGTGTGGATCGCGGCCGCCCGCCAGCCGGGGAACGCCCGGCTCACCGGCGACTCGCGGTACGCGCCCGCCTCCAGCAGGTAAATCGTCAGCCCCGGACGGCGGTTCTTCGGGCGGCTCGGCGCGCGGTGGTCCGGCACTTCGACCCACACCTCGGGGAAGCCCCACGACTCGTACAACCGCAGCTTCCCCCGCCGCACGTCGGTCGTATGGTCCACCTCCAGCACCACGTCGGGGTACGGGTGCTCGCCCACCTCCATCGCGCCGGCGCCCAGCAGGTCCGTCCGCAACGGATACAGGTACACGATCTGGTCCGCCTGGATGACGCGGCGCGGGTCGCCCCGTTCGTCGCGCACCAGCAGGTCGGTCGAGCCGTAGCACCTGATCGGCGACCCCCGCACCGCGGCGATGCGCTCGACCAGTCCGGCCAGACCGTGCGACGGACTCTCGTGGGCCGCGTAGGTGGGCGCGCTGACCCGCCAGGCGGTCCTGGTCCCGGCGTCCCACACCTCCAGGCGCCCGTCGTAGCGGTAATACTCCTCGAGGGTCATGGGGAAGGACGTGCAGCCGACGAACTCCAGATCGGCCAGCGGCAGCAGCGGCGGAGCCGGCCCCTTCGACTTCCGCTTCGGCGAACCGGCGGGGACGGGCGTCCATTCGTGCGTGGTGGCCATACCGCATTGTAGCAGGCGCCGGGAGCCGGGAGCCGAACCGTCCGCCGACGCCTGGAACAAGGCAGCAACCGTGCCGGAGGCGGGCCGGGAGCCCGGAACCGGGAGCCGAACCGTCCGCCCGACGCCGCCTTCGCGGCCGGGGGTTCCGTCGAAGAGGTCATCGGCCCGGAACCGGGAGCCGAACCGTCCGCCGCCTTCGCGGTCGAGGGTTCCGTCGAATGAGGTCATCGGCCCGGAACCGGGAGCCGAACCGGCTGCCGACGCCGCCGGGACGACGCCGCAAGGCGCGCATGCGCCTGGAACGGCTCGTGTAGGATCGCCGCGTGGCGCACGACTACGTCGTCGTCGGGGGCGGCACCGCCGGCTGCGTGCTCGCCAACCGCCTGTCGGCCGACCCCGGCGCCAGCGTGCTGCTGCTCGAAGCGGGCGGCAAGGACGACTACTTCTGGATCGACGTCCCGGTCGGCTACCTCTACACCATCGGCAACCCCCGCACCGACTGGTGCTACTCCATCGAGCCGGACCCCGGACTCAACGGCCGCACCATCGGCTACGCCCGCGGCCGGGTCCTCGGCGGCTGCTCCTCGATCAACGCGATGATCTACATGCGGGGGCAAAAGAGCGACTACGACCACTGGGCGTCGCTCGGCAACCGTGGCTGGGGCTGGGACGACGTGCTGCCGGTGTTCAGGCGCTCGGAGGACTACCAGCACGGCGCCGACGAGTGCCACGGGGCCGGGGGCGAGCTGCGGGTCGAAGAGCGGCGGGTGAGCTGGGAGATCCTCGACGCGTGGCGGAACGCCGCCGAGGAGTGCGGGATCCCGAAGATCGCCGAGTTCAACCGGGGCGACAACTTCGGCAACGCCTACTTCCAGATGAACCAGCGCAACGGCCGGCGCTGGAGCGGCACCAAGGCGTTCCTGCGCCCGGTCCTGCGCCGGCCGAACCTGACCGTGCGGACCGACGCGCAGGTGCGGCGCGTGGTGGTCGAGCGGGGCGACGCCGGCCCGCGCGCGGCCGAGGTCGAGCTGCTGACGGGCGAGCGGCTGCCGGCGCGGCGCGAGGTGATCCTGGCCGCCGGGGCGATCGGCTCACCGCAGATCCTGCAGTTGTCGGGCATCGGTCCCGGCGCCCTGCTGCAGCGACACGGCGTCGAGGTGGTCCACGACCTGCCGGGGGTCGGGGAGAACCTGCACGACCACCTGCAGATCCGCACCATCTACAAGGTGCGGAACACCGTCACCCTGAACCGGCGGGTGAACTCGCTGTTCGGCAAGGCGGCGATGGGGCTGGAGTACCTGCTGTTCAAGACCGGCCCGCTGACGATGCCTCCGTCGCAGCTCGGAGCCTTCGCCCGTAGCGACCCGTCGCGCGCGTCCGCGAACATGGAGTGGCACGTGCAGCCGCTGTCGCTCGACAAGTTCGGCGACCCGCTTCACCGCTTCGACGCGATCACGCCGTCGGTCGCCAACCTGCAGCCGACGAGCCGCGGCCACGTCCGCATCAAGGACCCGGACCCGCGGCAGGCGCCGGCCATCACCCTCAACTACCTGTCCACCGACGAGGACCGCCGGGTCGCGGTGGCCGGGCTGCGGTTCACCCGGCGCATCATGGCCGCGCGGGCCCTGGCGCGGTTCGAGCCGCGGGAATGGAAGCCCGGCCCCGAAGTCGACGGCGACGAGGCGCTGGCGCGTGCGGCCGGCGACCTCGGCACGACGATCTTCCACCCCGTCGGCACCTGCCGGATGGGCCGCGACCCGCTCGCCGTCGTCGACGACCGGCTCGCGGTGCGCGGCGTCGCGGCCCTGCGTGTGATCGACGCCTCGGTCATGCCCCGGATCACGTCGGGCAACACCAACGCGCCCACCGTGATGATCGCCGAGAAGGGAGCGGAGTTCGTGCGCGAGGACGCGGCGGGCGGCGGTGGGGCGCTGACCGGATCCTGACCGTCCCGGGAAGCGGTTCGACGGGACCGGAGTTCGTGCGCGAGGATGCGGCGGGGGATTCCCGGCGGCGGCGCGCGAACGGGGGCGCGCGCGGCGTCAGTCCGTCAACCGGGAGTTCGCGGCGCTCACACCGCCTTGGCCGCCTTGGCGGCCTCGATCTCCGCGCCGCTCATCCCGAGCACCGACGCGAGGATCTCCTCGGTGTGTTCGCCGAGCAGCGGCGACCGCACGACCTCGGCCGGCGAGTCGGACAGCTTGATCGGGTTGCCGACGGTCAGGTAGCGCCCGCGGGCGGGGTGGTCGACCTCGACGACGGTGCCGGTCGCGCGCAGCGACGGCTCCTCGGCCAGCTCCTTCATCGACAGGACCGGGCCGCAGGGGACGTTCAGCGGGTTCAGGATCTCCATCACCTCGAACTTGGTCTTGGTCTTCGTCCACCGTTCGATGGCGTCGAAGACCTGCTCCAGCTTCGGCAGGCGCGCTTCCGGGGTGTTCCACTCCGGGTCGTCCAGCCAGTCGGCGCGGCCGACGGCGCGGGCGAGGCCGTCGAACGCGGCCGCCTGGGTGATGACGTAGATGTAGGCGTTGGGATCCGTCTCCCAGCCCTTGCACTTGACGATCCAGCCGGGCTGGCCGCCGCCCGAGGCGTTGCCCGAGCGGGGGGTGGCGTCGCCGAAGACGCCGTGCGGATACTGCGGATACTCCTTCAGCGGGCCGTGCGCCAGCCGCTGCTGGTCGCGCAGCTTGACCCGGCAGAGGTTGAGGACGCCGTCCTGCATGGCGCAGACGACCCGCTGGCCGCGGCCGGTCTTCTCGCGCTGGAAGAGCGCGGTGACGATGCCGAGCGCAAGGTGCAGGCCGGTGCCGGAATCGCCGATCTGGGCGCCGCTGACGGTCGGCGGACCGTCGTCGAAGCCGGTGGTGCCGGCCCCGCCGCCGGTGCACTGCGCGACGTTCTCGTAGACCTTGCAGTCCTCGTAGGGGCCGGGGCCGAAGCCCTTGACCGAGGCGTAGACGATGCGGGGGTTGATCTCCCGGATCCGCTCCCAGGCGAAGCCCATCCGGTCGAGCGCGCCGGGGGCGAAGTTCTCGGCCAGCACGTCGCACGACTCGATGAGGCGCGTGAAGATCGCCCGGCCGGTCTCGGACTTGGTGTTGATCGTGATGCTGCGCTTGTTGTGGTTCAGCATCGTGAAGTAGAGGCTGTCGACGTCCGGGAGGTCGCGGAGCTGCCCGCGCGTGGCGTCGCCCGTCCCCGGCCGCTCCACCTTGATCACGTCGGCGCCGAACCAGGCGAGCAACTGCGTGCAGGTGGGACCGGACTGCACGTGGGTCATGTCGAGCACGCGAACTCCGTCAAGCGCTTTCATGTCGGTCTCCGCCTCCCCTCTCACACCCGGCGCCGGGAACGCGCCGGCGCGCCGGACGCCGGACGTTCGGAGCAACGCCGGCCGTCGTCCCCGGCCGGCGAGAGCGCAACCCGCGGGCGCCTCCGCCCCGCACGCCGCGCTCGAACGGTACGCCGGCCGTCGTCCCCGGCCGGCGAGGGCGCAACCCGCGGGCGCCTCCGCCCCGCACGCCGCGCTCGAACGGTACGCCGGCCGTCGTCCCCGGCCGGCGAGGGCGCAACCGCTACCGCGGCGTGCCCCGGATCCGGATCCCCTCGTCCACGATCGTCCGGCCGAGCAGGCTGACGCACGCATGGACGGCGCGGAGGGTGGGCACCTCGACGCCGGTCATCTCCGCCAGCTCGACCACCGCCCCCAGCATGCCGTCGATCTCCAGCGGCTTCCCCACCTCGACGTCCTGCAGCATCGACGTCTTGTGCCGGCCGACGCTCTCCGCCCCCGCGATGCGTCGCTCCAGCGACACGCGGAAACCGGCCCCCAGGCGCTCGCCGATCGCCTGCGCCTCGGTCATCATCGCCGCGGCCAGGGCGCGGGTGAGCGGGAACCGGCAGATGTCGACCAGCGTCGCGTGGGTCAGCGCGCTGATCGGGTTGAACGTCAGGTTGCCCCACAGCTTGAGCCAGATCTCCGAGCGGATGTCGGTCAGCACCCGCGACTTGAAGCCGGATTCGGCGAACAGTTCCGACACGCCCCGGACGCGGTCCGTCTCGCCGCCGTCGAGCTCGCCCACCGGGAAGCGGACGCCCTCGACGTGCCGGACGACCCCGGGCTCGGTGATCGTCGCGGCGGGATAGGCGATGCAGCCGATGATGCGGCCGGGGTCGACGGCGTGGAACAGCACGCCGCCCGGGTCGACCGCCTCGACGACGCGGTCCGCGTACGGCCCCCCCAGCTTCTGGAAGTACCACCACGGGATGCCGTTCTGGAGCGTCACCAGGCAGGTCCGGGGTCCGAGCAGCGCCGGCAGGTCGTCGACCACCGCCGCGATCTGGTGCGCCTTCAGCGCCAGCAGCACGAGGTCGTGCGCGCCGAGGTCGCGGATCCGGTCGGTGGCGGTCAGGCCGTCGGCGACCGACTCGCCGCCTTCCTCGATCAGCTTCAGGCCGTTGGCGCGGATGGCGGCCAGGTGCGGGCCGCGGGCGATGACCGAGACGTCATGCCCCGCGCGGGCGATGCGCACCGCCAGATAGCCGCCGATGGCCCCGGCGCCGACAACGCAGACTTTCATGCAAGGTCCTCAATGCGGGTGACCGTGGAGCGGCGCGCCGGTCCATTCCGGCGCCGACGACGCAGACTTTTCATGCAAGGTCCTCCGCTCCGGAGCCGGACGACGCCGCGGAGCCGCGGCGGAAACGCGGCGCGCTACCGCGGACCGCCGGCCGCCTCCCGTTGTTCCTCGGCGCGGTGGCCGGCGAGAATGCCGTCCATGCCGATGTTGCCCTCGTGGCAGGCGTACTCGTAGATCGCGTCGGTCGTCCCCATGAGCGGAATCAGGACCGTCCACGGCCGGGTGTAGGTGGTCGGATCGTCGATGGTGACCTCGTAGTCCAGGGTCCGCGGGCCGGCGCGCGTGAAGCGCTCGGTGACGCGCAGGTGCTCGGACGACAGGCCGCGGAAGGTGGCGTGCGGCGAGTAGTTGGCGGTCTCGACCACCAGCGTGTCCCCCTCCCAGTAGCCGCGCGCGTCGCCGTGCCACAGCCGGACGTCGTCGTCGAGCGGCGGCGTCCCGTCGAGCGGCACGATCCGCGCGTCGTGGTTCATCTCGTGGTAGATGACGACGTGGTCCGGGCTCTGGAAGATCTGGTAGTAGCTGTTGTAGCCCGCGCCGAGCCGCGGCACCCCGTAGGTGATGCACCGTTCCGAAAGCGGCCGGTCGGCGTAGGAGTCGGCCGGATGGTCGCGCCGGTGGGCGCGCAGCATCGCCTGCCGGTCGCGCGCCGGCGCGGTCAGCGGCGGGATGCGGCCGTCGGGCGGATCGACCACCAGCGAGGTCCGGTCGTTGAAGTCGCGCTCGACGATCCAGAACTGGTTGTAGTTGCCGGTCGTCGGGTCGTAGGAGGTCGCCTTCGTGCGCTCGATCGCCGCCAGCACGAGCTGATCGCCGAAGAGGGCGTCGCCGTCGTCGACGGCCTGCGCGGCGGCGGCCTGCAACTCGGCAAGCTCCTCGCCGGTCAGCCGCTCCTTGCCCGCCCACTGCGGCGGGCGCTCGAGCGGCGTCGCGTTGTTGTTGGCCCACACGCCCTGCAGGTCGGGCCGGCCGTCCGGGGTGCGCGGCGGCGTCCAGCCGCCGTCCTGGGCGCCGGCCGGCGCCGCGAGGGCGGCGAGCGCGGCGAGGGCGATCGCCGCGGCCGGCAGACCACTCGAATCCGGGAATCGTCTACGCATCTGGGCCTCCTCGCGCGCGCCATTCGGACGCGGGCGGCGCGCAGCCCGGAATTGTAGCGGCGGCGGCGGCGGAACGCCACACCGAGGGTCTTCTGCCCGGTCGGACGGCGGTCGCGAGCCCGCGCGGACGGCTGCGGCCCGCGTCGCAGGCCACGAGGCCGGGTTCGGCGGTCGCGAGCCCGCGCGGACGGCCGTGGTAGCATCGGGACGCCCTACGGGACGGCCCGGTCCCCGACATGACCACCGACGCCGCGTACCGCTGGACCCGCGAGGCGTACGACCGGGCGGTCGAAGCCGGCGTCTTCGGCCCGGACGACCGTCTCGAACTGATCGACGGAGCGCTGCTCGCCATGACGCCCCAGGGCAGCCGGCACGCGGCGATCGTCGATCAGGCCGGCGAGGTGCTGCGGGCAGCGTTCGGCGCCGGCTGCCGCGTCCGCATCCAGTCTCCGCTGGCGGCCGGCGACGACTCGGAGCCGGAGCCGGACCTCGCGGTCGTCCCCGGGCGGGCCCTCGACTACGTCGCGGCCCATCCGGCCACGGCGCTGCTGGTGGTCGAAGTGTCCGACGACTCGCTGCGCCGCGACCGCACCCTCAAGCAGCGCCTGTACGCGCGCCACGGCATCCCGGAGTACTGGATCGTCGCCCTGCCCGACGCCCGCCTCGAAGTCCACCGCGACCCGGCCGCCACGGGATACCGCACCGTCCTGACGCGCCGGGCGGGCGAGACGATTACGCCGCTCCTCCGGCCGTCGGCGGTCATTCCCGTAAGCGACCTGCTCCCCGCGGGCTGAAGGCCGGAGCTGCCGCGGTTTGCGGACACCTGATCCTGTTGGGGAGGAGTGAGGTATTCGCGCTACAACCTCTGCGATGAGCGATTAATCGCGTGGTCGGGCCGCCCGGCGACCCGCGGCCGCCGCGTCCCTCCTGTCGCGGCCGGCCGGACTCCGCTGGCGGACCACACCAGCCGGGCCGCGCGGCTGACCAGGATGGACTGCCGACTGCACGACGGTTGGAGAATCGCTGGCGTTTCTATACTCTGGTCCCACGGTACGGACGCCAAGGTTTCGTATCACGGCGGTATGGCCGCAGTCAGCGGGCCGTGCTTCATCGGCGACGATTCCTTCCACGTGGCGAAGATCTGCTGCAGCAGCCGGGGCCGGTGCCCGAGTAGTTCGAAGAAGTCGTCGCGTTCTATCCAGAGGATCGAACCGGCGCCAGTGGTGACGAGCCGCTTCGACCAGGTCGAGTCGTCAAGGCCGGCGAAGGAGCGCTGGCCGATGATGTCGCCGGGCGCCGCGTCGACGAGCATCCGCCGGTCGTCGTCGTCGGTCCGCAGACCGAATGCGCCGGACAGCACGAGCGCGATGCCGGCCGGAGCGGTCTGTTCGGTGAACGAAGTCTCCGGTTTGATCTTCTTCTGCCGGGCGATGGCGGACAGGTGCAGCATCTCGACGCCGGTGACCCGGGAAAACAGCGGAATCCAGCGCAGCGCGAATCCCTTCTGCGCGTCGGTGAGCTGTCCGGCGAAGGCGCCGAGATCGGCGGGCGCGTTGCTCCGGAAGGCGCCGTCCGGCATGTTCGCGGCTTCGGCCACCATGCGGAACAGTCCCTGCGCGAGTCCGGCGCTGTCGGACAGCAGCGTCCGCAGGTCGCCGTCGCCGAACGTGAGCAGGACGGCCGGCCCGGCCGTGTACACCGTGTCGGCCGCGCGACCGCCGGCGAGCGCCTCCACCAGGCCGATCGCCGCCGGCGGGGCGATCCGGCGCGCCTCCGCCTCCCGCCGCGCCGCGATCATCTCGCCGTCGAGGAGCAGATGCGCCTTCTCGGGACGCGATCCCTCGCGCAGCACCGTCGCGCCCGCGTCGCGCCGCGCCTGGCGGCCGGCCCGGGCGATGCGGAAGAGTTCGTCGATCTCCACCGCGGCGAAGAGCGGCAACTTCCGGATCCGATCCACCACCGCGGAGACGGGCAGCTTCCGGATCCGATCCACCACCGCGGAGGCGGGCAGCCCGTTCGCGGCGGATTCCGACCGTTCCGATGGCGGCGCGAGTCTCGCGAGCGTCCACGCGGCGGCCTCGGCGATGCCCGCCTCGGCGGCGCCGCGGGCGGCGAGGACCCGTTTGACTTGATTGCACAGGGTCCTGACCTTCCGTTCGCCGATTAGGTGGATGGCCGCGACGGCCACCACCGGAGCCTCGTCGTCTACGAGCGTTGCAAGGGTCTCCTCTGCGTCGCGCGTGCCGATCGCGAGGACGATCCGGGCGCGCTCGATCTTCTCGTCCATCGGCAAGGGTTCCAGCACTGGCAGCAGCGCGTCGCGGAGTGGCCGGGAGAGTTTGTTTTTGAGGTACACCAGCGTGCTGGCGCGCGCGGAGGGTTCGCCGCGCTCGATGGCCGGCCGTACCCAGTCCACCTCGCGCCGGCCGAGGATCAGGCTGAGCAGCCGGTAGATTCGATCCACCGCGCGATCGATCCTCTCGCGGAGCGCCTGCGCCAGTACCGTGCCCGCGGGCAGGACGGCGCGTTCGAACAAGGTGTAGTGCTGGTCCAGGCGGCGGAAGTAGATGCGGCCCTCGGCCTGCGCGAGCCGCTCGACCGACGCCAGATCGGGTTCGAGCGCCGGCTGCTTGTGCCGCAGCCTCTCGCCCGCACTCAACGCCTTGAACCGCAGGAACCCGTCGCCGGTGTCGAGGGTGGCCATGACCACGTCCATCGAAGCCTGGCACGGGATGTGTGCCAGCGTCGCCGGAATATGGCGTCGCACCCAGACGTGTTGGCCCGGATCGTCGAGGGCCTGACGCAGTTTGTCGACGATCGGCTCCCCATATCGAATCAGCGTCTCGCGCGCCGCCCCTTTCAGCCGGCGGTCGCTCAAGTACGAGATCAGCACCGGCGCGAAGTCGAGGTTGGTCATATCGAGGTGCCGGATGGTCCGCATCGCCTCGTCGGCCACCGCCGGATCGGGGTCCTGCAACAGTTTCGCCAACAGGTCGTACGACTGCCCGCGACCCACCCCGCGAATCGCCGCCGCGAGGTCGCGCCGTGCCGCGCCGGCACCCTCGCGCATGTCGGCCGTGAGCTCGGCGAAGACTCGCTTCGCGGCGCGCTGATCGTCCGCGTCGTCGCTGTCCGACAGCACTACTGCGGCGGTAGCGACGATGCGGAGGTCGGGGTCGTCGACGAGCGTCCGGCTGACCGCCACCGCGTCTTCGTTGCGGATGGCGGCGAGGGCCTGGACCGCTACCATCCGCACTTCGGGCTCGGGGTCGGTGACAAGCCGCTCGACGGCCGATGTCCACCGAACGGCGATGTCGGGGCGGGCGGCGCCGAGGGCACCGAGAGCGCGGGTGCGGACCGCGGCCGATTCGTGACGCAGGAGGAGCGGGATGACAAGATTGGACTTTTTGAGCTTGACGAGAGTGTCGATTGCGTTGAGCACGTTCTGCGGGTCGGGGTGGCCGAGCTCCTCGACCAAGCTTTCAACGGCAGGCAGATCGACCAGACCTCGATAAGGTTCGGAAAACCGTTCCGGATCCAGCTCCTTCTGAACGGGAGGATCGTCCGTCTCCGGCCGCTGCCGCAACGACGCCAGATATTGCGGGCGCGCCCGCACCGCGCCGGCCACCCAGAACGTGGTCACGACCAGACTGACCCAGCTCAACTGCCTCCACGCCAGCCCGAACCCCCACGGCTGGATCAGGACAAGCGTTAGCACAGCGCCGAGGCCCTTCGCGAACCGGTCCACGGTGACGTCGATGAACGGCTTGTGATGCAGGCAGTCCTTCGGCAGCGGATTGAACAGCACCTCCCGCGTCGTCTTATCGACCGAGTACCGTAGCGACGAGTCGAGGACGCGCCCCACCACCGCCGCCCACAGCGCGCCGGTGGCCAGAATCAACCCGCCCGTCGAGCCAAAACAGATCGGCAGGATCAGTAGGGACCCGATGCCCCAACTGCGAATGATGCGGCTCGTCAACCCCACCTGGAGGATCAGGCGGAACAACGAAAGATAGAGTTGTACCTTGCCGAGGAATGCCGCGATGCGGTCGGTGCCGCCGGCGCCCTCCGTCTCCTCGACGGCCATGTTCAGTTGCTGGTCGAGCAGACCAGCCCCGATCGCCGCGAAACCGATGATCAGGGCGATGAGCTGGAGGTGGCGCGAGCCGCGCAGCATCCGCAACGCCTCGGCGCCGCCGACCCCTTTCTTCCCGCCGGTCGCGGCGACGCCCGCGAGCGGCGGCTCGCCCGCCCGGCGCAGGACGGTGGTGACGACGCCGGCGCAGGCGAGCAGCAGCACGCTGCTCGCGAGCAGCAGGTTGTCGGCGCCGACCTCGCAGACCGCGAGGAACACCACCGCCGAGGCGGCCACCCCGCCGAGGCTTGCGCCGCCGCCGATGAAGCCGAACAGCCGCTCAGCCTGCCGGGCGTCGTAGACGTCGTTGGCGAGCACCCAGAACTGGCTGATGAGCAGCAGGCCGAGGATCTGCCCGACCAAGTAGAAGGCGACCGCGGTGCCGGCGACGCCCACGCGGAATGCCGCCCAGAAACCGATCAGCAGCGCCGCCACTCCGACTTGGGTGGCCGCGATGACCGCTCGCGGCGGCAGGCGGGACGCCACCCACGTGTAGACCTGCATCACGACGCCGACGAACACGCCGGACAACAGCAGGACCCACGGCAGTTCGACGGCCCCGAGCTCGCCGATGACCTGCGCCCGGGTGAGCGGCTTGACGATATCGTAGGCGGTCATCGCCAGGAAGGAGTAGAAGAACATCAGCAGGGCCGATCCCACTTCCTCCCGCCGGACCTCCACGATGGGCGCCAGCAGCCGCTGAACGGCTGATCTCCATGACATGACTCGCCTTCCGCTCTCCTCGCCCGCGTCTCGGCGAGGCTATCCGAAAACGGGCGCATGCGCCACTGGGCGGGCGGAGCGCGTCCGGGCGGCTCGAAGTCCGTCACGAAACGCCCGCACGCGCGACGATGCGGCACAATCAGGGCCGTGCCGGACGCACCCTGGGAGAACCGTACGGTTCTCTGGAGCGTGCAACCGCGACCGCCAGCCGGGCCGGACGCGCCCGGAAGGGGACCGGCTCCTGACCAACCAACCCTCACTTTTTTGACGTGCTCGGCATCATCGATGCGATGGTCACACCGCAAGTCGCACAACGAGATACGTCGAGATCGTCCAACATTCCGATTCCTTTCGCCCGTTGCCATAGGCGCACTTCAGTACTCTCACGGTATTACCAACCTGGCAATCACTGCGTAGTCGCCAGTACCATCGTCGTCCAAGTGTCGCACGCGAACGAAATACCTCCCGGGGCTAACTCGCCGCGTCAGCTCAAAATTGAAGCCCGCCCCGCCATCACCACTGGAGGCCAAGGCGTTTCCCGATTCGTCCAGCAATTCCCTTACGGTGTCCGTGCTTCCCGTGGTGTGAACGGTTAACTGTCCCGGGGAGGAAACGGTTATCTGGTATGTGTCTTCGTCACCTGCAAAATCAATGGCCGCCGAAAACGCGCCGTCGACAAGAAGTTCCTGTGCCAGAAACAGCTCATAGAGATCGTACACTCCGTCCCCACCGTCACCGGGCCCGCAGCACCGACCGGACGGCATCGGTATTAGCCAGATTGAGTGGCGTTACGCCAAAATGATTCACCGCGAGATTCGCGCCCCGATCCAGTAGCAATTTCACCACATCCACCGAGTCGCCAGACGCCGCTACGTGCAGCGGTGTATTTCCAGAATCATCCGCCGCTTCGAGATCCGCACCCCGATCCAGCAGCAATTCCACCACATCCACCGAGCCAAACGCCGCTGCGTGCAGCGGTGTATTCCCAGAATCACCCGCCGCTTCGAGGTTCGCACCCCGATCCAACAGCAATTCCACCACATCCACCGAGCCGGCAAACGCCGCTACGTGCAACGGTGTCTCTCCAAAGGCACCCGCCGCTTCGAGATCCGCACCCCGATCCAGCAGCAATTCCACCACATCCACCGAGCCAAACGCCGCTGCGTGCAGCGGTGTATTCCCAGAATCACCCGCCGCTTCGAGGTTCGCACCCCGATCCAACAGCAATTCCACCACATCCACCGAGCCGGCAAACGCCGCTACGTACAACGGTGTCTCTCCAAGGGGACCCGCCGCTTCGAGATCCGCACCCCGATCCAGCAGCAATTCCACCACACCCACCAAAGCAAACCTCATAGCTGAGTGCAGCGGTGTATTTCCAGAATCATCCACCGCTTCGAGATTCGCACCCCGATTCAGCAGCAATTCCACCACACCCACCGAGCCAAACATTATAGCTGAGTGCAGCGGTGTACTTTCAAACTCATTCACCACTTCGAGATTCGCACCCCGATTCAGCAGCAATTCCACCACACCCACCGAGCCAAACATTACAGCTGAGTGCAGCGGTGTACCTCCAAACTCATTCACCACTTCGAGACTCGCGCCCCGATTCAACAGCAACTCCACCACACCCACCGAGTCGCCAGACACCGCTGCGTGTAGCGGTGTATCTCCAAACTCATACACCGCTTCGAGATTTGCACCCCGATCCAGCAGCAATCTCACCACCTCGACCGAGCTGTCAGACTGAACGGCGATGTGTATCAGTATGCCAAGTCCATAAGATCCGTCAGAACCACCAAACAGCGCGGCCAACCATTCGAGATTCGCGCCCCGATTCAGCAACAATTCCGCGACATCTCCGGCATCGGCGATAATCGAAAACAGCATTGGTGTAGCAGCAGCAAACTCCCGTGTACGTGCAGGATCATCCGCAAAAACCTCCACCGCTCGCCTGACACCAATAGGGGCCTCGAATGCCGATAACGTTTCGACCAGCCGCTCGCTGTCTCCGTCGGCCAGAAATCGAGCGTCAATCGATGCTCCGGCGTCCAGCAGAAGCCGGGCCAAATCGGGCCGGTTCAATACCGCAGCGTAGTGCAGATCGGTCCAACCGTGCTCGCCCACATGGGACGCCGACCACGCACGCCCGAGCACCGGCGAATACGATTCCCCTGTCGACTCGACTCCACCTTCCCCCAACCAATTCACGATGCCGAACGCCACCCCAGTCACGATCACGAACGCCATTGCCCCGTATGCCACTCTCTCGACCAATGAATCAGCACCGTCCCACAGCGCATGCCACTCCGCCACGTTCTGCGGCCGCTTCTCCGGCGAAACCGCCAGCGCCGCCATCACCGCCTTCCCGAACGACTCGCTCACTTCGCCTCTCGCCGCCTCCGCCACCGGTACCAGCGGATCGGTGTACACCCGCGCTTTGGCATCGTTGGGCACCCGCCCGCTCAACGCCCGATACGCCAACGCTCCCAGCGCATAGACGTCCGTCCACGGTCCCTGTTCCCAATCCGTCTGATGCCCCTGTTTACAATCCGTCGCGTATTGCTCAAACGGCGCATACCCCCGCGTCAGCACCGACCCCTCCGAGTGCGAGTGCACAGCCGCCGCATACCGTGCCGCCCCGAAATCGATCAGCACCGGCGTCCCGTCACTACGCAGCATCACGTTCGCAGGCTTGATATCCCCGTGTGTCAGCCCTGCCCTGTGTACCAGCGTCAGACCTGGCAGCAGATCCTCCAGCAACCCCCGCACCCGCTCCTCAGACCACGCTCCCTCCTCCTTCAGTGTCTCCTCCAGATCCCGACCTTCGACGTACTCCATCACCATGTACGCCGTGCCCCGCGCTTCGATTACCCGATACACCCGCACGATGCGCACGGGCTCCAAGCGCGCCCGTGTCTGCTCCTCTTCCAGACGCGCCAGCTTCCGCGCCTCTTCCAGGAAACGCATCAAACCCAACTGGTAGTCCTTCTCGTACGACGGCGACCGCGGCCCCACCGACCCATCCGCATTGCGCCCGCCCCATTCTCGTGGCAGATACTCCTTGAGCGCTACCCGCCGGCCGAGCTTTCGGTCCAACGCCAGATACGTCACCCCGAACCCGCCGGACTGCAACTCCCGATCGATCTCGAACTCTTCGATCGACGTCCCCGGAGCCAACGACCTCGCAACCATCGGCTGAACGTACCACGCGGCCACGGCGCCCGCAATACCTTTCGACCGGGGCGCACGTCGGAAGCGGCGGGATGCCGTCGGGTCGCGGGGGCGCAACGAGCAGAGCGGGACCGGCCGGCGACTGCCGGAGACCTCACATGCCCCAGACGGCGACCGGCGCGCCGTCCGCGGGCGGCTCCCGGCGGAAGACCTTCTCTTCCCAGGTCCGCTCCGCCGAACGGTCGAAGACGATCAGATGGCCCGCCTCGGCACGGCAGCGGTCCACGTAGCCGCGCGTCTGCGCCAGCCCCTCGGCGACGGTCCGTTCGAGATCCCCGCGCCGCACCTTGCATTCGACGACGAACCGGCGCTCCTGCCCGCCCTGCGGCCAGACGATCAGCAGGTCCACGCGCCCGCGTCCCAGGGCGTACTCGCGCTCGACCCGGCCGCCGCCGTTGACGATCCGCTGCAGATACGCCTGCAGCAATAGCTGCGGCCCCGCCTCGTGGTACCGCTCGAAGCGCTGCATCCAGTGCTCGGAGTCCGCCAGTCTTGACGAACGTAACGAAACACGTTACGCTCTGGATCGTGATCAGGAGCTTCGCCGACAAGCGGACCGCGGCCGTCTTCACTGGTCACGCCGTTCGCGGTCTGCCGGCGCAGATTCAACCGCGCGCGAGATCGAAGCTCCTGGCCATCGATGCGGCCATCCTGCTCGATGATCTGCGCGCGCCGCCCGGCAACCGCCTGGAGGCCCTGCGCGGCGACCGCCACGGCCAGTACGCGGTTCGCATCAACGATCAGTGGCGTGTCTGCTTCGTGTGGCGCGACGGTGACGCTTGGCGCGTCGAGATAGTCGACTACCATTGAGGAACGCACAATGACCATCAGCCGTGAGAACCTGGACCGCTACGGCGTGGACCTTTCGGACGTCGTGTCGGGCCGCCGGCTGCCGCCGGCGCATCCCGGCCGGTTCCTGCGCGACGAGTTTCTGAAGCCGCTCGACCTGAGCGTATACGCGCTTGCCAGGGCGCTCCACGTCCCGCGGCCGCGTCTGAACGACGTCGTGCTCGGCAGGCGCTCCGTGAGCACCGACACGGCGTTGCGGCTTGCGCGCTACTTCGGGACCTCCCCGGAGTTCTGGGTGAACCTTCAGGCCCGCTACGACCTCGACGTGGCCGAGCGCAAGCTGCGTCGCACGATCGACCGGGAGGTCAAGCCCCGCGCCGCCTGAGGGTCGATTCTCCCCTGCGCCGGCGATCGATCACATCAGCTCGGCGACGCTCCGCCGCGCGGATGTGATCGACACGCTCCTGGAGGATGTTGTTGTTCGTCGTCCGCGTCCGTCCGGTTGCCGAGCATGCCGGACGGACGCGGAACGTCTCACGTGCGAACCGGGCCGCTCACCGACGGTCGTTGATGTCCTTCTGTAGCGCTTCGATGCGAGCTACGATCCCCGCGTGCGCTTCCCGGTTTTCCGCACGCGCTTCCTTGAAGTCTTCCCGGAGTCTGGTTTCACCGTCCCTGCGATCTTCCCGGAGTCTGTCTTCGCTGCGATTGACAATCGCCCACACCAGCCCCACGATTGCAAGCACCACGGTGATGCTCCCGACGACGAGCCCGACTACCACGTTCGGTTCCACTTTCTACGGCCCCTTCCATCCCGTAGCTTACCGGAAACGGAGTTGGATTGCCAGTCTGACTCCGTTCTGTTCCGGTTCCTGTTCCATCATCGCCATCGGATGCGACCATACCACACGGTCATGGCGCCTGCATGCAGCTCACATGCCCCAGACGGCGACCGGCACGCCGTCCGCGGGCGGCTCCCGGCGGAAGACCTTCTCTTCCCAGGTCCGCTCCGCCGAACGGTCGAAGACGATCAGATGGCCCGCCTCGGCGCGGCAGCGGTCCACGTAGCCGCGCGTCTGCGCCAGCCCCTCGGCGACGGTCCGTTCGAGATCCCCGCGCCGCACCTTGCATTCGACGACGAACCGGCGCTCCCGCCCGCCCTGCGGCCAGACGATCAGCAGGTCCACGCGCCCGCGCCCTAGGGCGTACTCGCGCTCGACCCGGCCGCCGCCGTTGACGATCCGCTGCAGATACGCCTGCAGCAACAGTTGCGGCCCCGCCTCGTGGTACCGCTCGAAGCGCTGCACCCAGTGCTCGGAGTGCTCCCGGAAAAAGGTCTGGAACGCCGCCAGCAGACCGGCCACGTCCAGCGCGCCGGCGGCGTCCACGTACCAGGCCGTCTTCTGCGGCAGCGTCGCCTGCACCGCGTGGTTCAGATGCCGCGGCACCACCTCGGCGTAGATCCGGTTGGCGATGCGCGGCGTGCCGTCCGGGTCCAGGGCCACCAGCCCCAGGTCGTGGGCGCAGGCGATGTCCTCGTCCGAACAGCGGCTCTCGAACGCGCCGGCCAGGATCGGCTCCACCACCCGCCGCACCCGCTCGTCGCGCAGCTTGTCGCCCAGATCGTCGACGTGCGTGTCGCGCCGCAGGATCAGCCGCTCCTGCGCTTCCAGGACGTCGTCCGCGGCGATCGGCCGCGAGCGGTCCCGCCCGGCGGCGCTCGCGAAGCAGGCCTCCCGGCACAGCGCGTTCACGAGCCACGGCTGCCCCGCCGTGCGCGTCCGGATCAGCCGCAGCGCGTCCGGCTCGAACGTCTGCCCCGTCTCCGCGGTGTGCTGGGCCAGCAGCGCCCCCACGTCCGCCTCCGAAAAGTCGCCGAGGCGCAACGATTGCGACTTGACGTTGAACGCGCTGCCGCCGAGCACGTGCGCGTCCCGCGCCGTCGAGTAGATGCGGTAGTCGCGGACGTCCCGCACCCCGCACAGGACGACGCTGTGCGGAAAGCGGGCGGGACGATCCACGTACCCGGTGCGCAACTGCCGCAGCACCGACAGCAGCGTGTCCCCCACCAGCGTGTCGATCTCGTCGATCAGCAGCACCAGCGGACGCGGGTCCGCGCTGCTCCATTGCGCCAGCGCGCCCTGCAGCGCGCGGTGCGGGCCGGCGCGCTCCAGCACGTCCGGCCAGATTTCCGCCAGCGTCTCGTCGCCCAGCGTCGCCCGCGCCTCCATCTCCAGCCCGTACAACACCGTGCGCATGGCGTCGGCGACGTTCTCCCGCGCCGCCTGGGCCGCCTCCACGTCCACGTAGACGCAACGCCAGTCGCCGGCGCCGCCGCCGTTCAGCAGATCGCGCAGCGCCAGCAGCGCCGACGTCTTGCCCGTCTGCCGCGGCGCATGCAGCACGAAGTACTTCTTCGCGCGCACCAGATCGAGCAGCTCCGCGAGACCGGCGCGCTCCAGCGGCGGGATGCGGTAGTGGTCCGCCGCCACGACCGGCCCCTCGGTGTTGAAGTGCCGCATGGCGGCCATTGTCGCAGAACCGGCCTCAGTCTATCTTGTCGTTCTGTTTCCGGGAAACGACGATCCCCTGCAGCAGGATGTTCTTGAGATCATCCACTTTCGTGTCCACTCTGTTGATGTTCATTCCAATCTCGGAATGCGCTGTCCGACTGTTTTCCCGGAGGCTTCTTTCAGCAGCAGAGATCTTGTCGTTCGTTTTCTCGATCTTGCCGTCGAGTTTCCACCACATTGCGAAGAGAAAACCCAGATTGACGATCCCGACCACCGTATTCGTGTCCACGTCCACTTTCACTGTCCCTTCCCGGGAAGCGGGGCCTGCCTTCCAGCGCCGGCCCCCGTCCGCCCGCGCGTCCACTCCCCAACGTACCACGCGGCCACGGCGCCCGCAATACTTTCGACCGGGGCGCACGTCAGTGCCGCCGGACTACTCGTCGAACAGCGCGCGGTTGGCCTCGGCCCGCGCCGCCACGCCGGCGAGGTGCTCGTCGAGCAGGTAGCCCTCCGCCACCAGCGCCTCGGCGGCCCGCGCGATCCGGGCCCGGTACTCCCGGAAGCCGCCGTAGCGTTCCGCGATCGACGGGCGCGGGTCGCCGGACGCCTCGCGGTCCGCCTTCGTCCGCGGGAACGGGATGCAGCCGCCGGCGAGCCCCAGCAGCGCGTCGGGCGCCCCGATCGCCGGATGCCGCAGGTTCCAGCCGGTGCAGGTGGCGACCGGGACCGCGACGGCCGGCATGCGCAGCACGCCCACCTCGTTGCCGTCGGCGTCGAACGCGGGCACGCGCACGCCGTACCGGGCGCCGGTCCGGACGGGCGGGTGGTGGTCGATGCGGCGCAGCGTGTCGAAGTCGGCGCCGTAGTCGAGGTGGTCCGGCTGTTGAATCGCCGTGGGGTAGCGCACGCCGGGAAGCGCGGGCCAGCCCGCCTCGTCCGCCCGCCAGCCGGCCAGCGTGCCGTCCGCGATGCGCGGATGCGCGCTCGGCGGGGGCGGCGTCCCGTCGGTGATCCAGCGGTCGAGGGCCAGGAACAGCGTTTCGAGGAACGGCTGGTAGACGTTGGGATTGGGCGGCAACCGGCCGCGGTCCGACGGTCCGCGGGCCGGGCTGTGCTGCGAGCCGCCGAAGACGTAGACCCGCACGTCGTCCGGGATTGCGCCGTCCCGCCGTCCCGCCGGGTCGGTCACCACGAGCGATCCGCTCCGGTGCCAGTACTCGGAGCTGGTGTCGAGGTGCATCACCTTCGGCGCCGCGCCGCCGGCCCGCGCCCGGCGCAGGAGACCGTCGGTCCGGCCGGTGAATGGATCGGTCTGCTCGCCGTAGGCGAACGGAAAGACGTCGACCGGGTAGAGGTGGCCGGCGTGCTCGGTGGCGGTCCGCGTGGGGGACGCGAAGCGGTGGTTGAAGAAGCCCTGGCCGCCGCCGGCGATGACCGGCATCACGCCGTCGAAGACGATGCGTCCCTCCTCGTCGGCGTTGAACCCTTCGTGGAGGAACATGCGTAGCGCGCGTCCGCTCTGCGAGCGGCCCTCGCCGATGACGCGCCGCGCCAGCGGCCGGCCGTCCGCGCCGCGCAACGGGTTCATCGCCGAGCCGTCGTGCCGCAGGAACGACACGAAGTCGCGGATCGCCGCGAACCCGGCGCCCTGCGCCACCGAGCCGAGCGCCTCGTAGGTCAGCTCGTAGATCACGCCCGGCTCGAAGCCGCCGTCGAGCCGCACGTCCGCTTCGACCAGCCCGCTCCCCTCCGCGCGCGGTCCCCGCGTGAGGACGAACTCCCAGCGGCCGCGCGGGATCGGCTCCGGCGCGTCGCGCTCGCGCAACCGCCGCGTCAGCGTGACCCGCGGCAGCGCGTTCACCACCGGCTCGAACGCGAGCTGGCCCCGGTCCGACACCGCCAGCCGCTCGGCGGCGGCGTCGGTGATCATCTCCGCGCGCACCGTCCCGGTGACCGGCACGTAGTCTTCGTCGAGCGCCACCGGCGCCTCCAGGCGCAGCAGCGCCGGGTCCGGCCGCACCTGCGCGATCCAACCGCTCCAGACCGAGACGTACCCGCGGCGCAGGAAGAAGGGCTGCGTCCCCCACAGCTTCCGGCCGCGGTTGTTGACGTCGTAGAGCACGGTCGGCTGCGCCAGGCTCCGGTCGCGCGGCGCGAGGATCTCGAAGTCGCCGTAGAACTCCACGCGCCCCGCGCCGTTCCGCGCGGCGAGCGGCAGGTCGACGACGGCCCGGTTGGCGGCGTGCTCCGGATCCAGGGCGTAGACGACGCGCCCGCGGATCCGCTCGTACGGCCCGACCTTGCCGGCAACGTCCGCGCCGTACGGCTCGCGCGAGGTGACCGTCACCTGGATGACCTCGGCGCCCGCGGGCACCGCGGCTGCCAGGGCGCACAGGCACAGCGCTGCTGCGAATCGTGTTCCGAACCTCATCACGTCACTCCTCCCCCGCGCCGGACGCGCGGCCGAGTGGCTCGCGCCGAACGGGTTTCGTATTGTTTCCCATCTCAGCCCCGTTGCATTCTTTCGAGAACTTTCTTCGCCTTTTCCGCCACTTTCCTCGTTGTCACGGTGACGGCTTCCCACTCGTTTTCGACGTCCACGATTTCATATTCATGTATCGTGACGTTTCTGATCCTGCGCAATCCCCGTCCAACATCCAGTTCGTTGGCGAGTCGTTCGTCGATTTTCCCGATTCTACTGACCGGTTCTGCGACGTCTTTCATCATCCACAGGAGACTTCCTCGTATCCTTCCATCTCCTGCGTACTGCTCTTTCGTGACACCTTTCGCTTCTTCGCGCAGATCTTCTTCGTTCGTCACCATGTCCTTCAGCAACTGCAGCACTTCTGTCCGCTGTCGTTCATTCATTTTCGTCGGGGAAGATTCGGATCCTTGTTTTCTTCCAGCCTTCCATAAACAGCGGGTTGGTGCTGTTCTCCGGGCTGACGACTATGTCCACGTTCCGCCCGCATGCTTTCTCGAGTTGCAAACGCAGGTTCTTCTTCTCCGCATGTCCATTGGACGTTTTCTTCCACCAGATTGCGAAGTCCAAATCGCTCTCCCTCCGCAGCCCGGCGGCACTCGTCGCCGATCCGAAGATGTCGGCACGTGCGACGTCGTTTCCTTCCAGGACTTCGAGCACTCGCGCCTTCTGCCCTTCAGACTCCCAGGGTTCGAAGATCGATGCGTGCCGCGGTTTTCCTGCTTCCGTGCTCGTTCCTTTCTCGTCCGTCTCCTCGATGACTCTCGCCAGTTCTCGTGTCGGTTCGATCTCGTCCAGGACCTCTTGCGCTCCCTGCCGTGCGATGGAGATAGTCCGCACGAGTGCGTTTTGACATGCCTTCCCGGGCTTGTCCACTTCGCGTGTCCTGCTCTTCAGATCGTGCCGTATTCCGGCGAGTCCCAACGCTTTCTTCCATTGCTTTTTCTTCGCCGCGATCGGCTCGGCCATCCACATGATTTCCGTCATGCACATCAGTTGGGCCCTGCGTGCTTTTCCGTCGGTTGCACTGTCGGTCTCTTTCAGAAGCTCTTCCGCCTCGCGGCATTTTGCAAGCAGGCGCCGGACCTGTGATTCTGTTCGACGTTCGGTCGGAATCCACGTGAGAACCCGTTCCGCGAACCGTTCTGTTCCGTCGGTATCGAATATTCGAACCCTCGGCCTTCGGTCTTTCAAGGCGGTCAGTGTCCTTGCCCGCGGTCCTGATTCCCTGACGAGGCTGGCGAGCTCTCTTGTCGAGACAGGGCCTCTTCCCGTGCCTTCACCCCGCGCCGTCACGACAGCGGCGTTCATCACGTTCAGAAAGTACGTTCTCCTTGCTTCGATTGCACTTGTGACCGGTTGATCCAGCTCGGCCGTCAATCTGCCGCCGGCGCGAATCGCGCTGCCGGGTTCGAGTCCCTGTATCGTCATGCTGTCGTGGCCGTCGCGCAGGAATCGCTTCAGCTCGTGGCTTTCCCCGTCAGGGGCTGCTTCCACCTCCTGGCAGCCTTTGCATATCGGCAGCCTGGTGCCGATGAATGCTTCTACGCGTCCGCCTATTCCCATGCTTATCGTGACCGGTCCGTCACTCAGCGTCAGGTTCGTCACGAAGCCGACGGCGTCGAACCTCTCGTCGTACCAGTCGGCACCCGGAAGGGGACGCTGCCTCCTTTCGTCCTGGTTCCAGATGTGCGCTCCGGTCATCTCATCGGGAGGCACGTCGTTTCTCAGGCAGAGGAAGCAGAAGCGGAAGCTGCTGCTGTTGCTCGTGACCTGCAGCGGTACGTGGAGGATCGACGCCCACGGGCCGAGTGCCCCTTCAACCGCTTTGGTGACGTTCGCCGGTTCTGCCAGTTCGCCGGCGATGATCTGCTGGCGGCACGTCAGCCATTCCCGGGCTTGCTTGAACAGGTCGTTCCCGCGGATCTCGTCGTTGCAGATCATCCGCACGGTTCCCATTGTAGCCGTCCGCCATGCGAAACGGCGCGGCCCGCACGCCCGGAACCGTCCGGGCGGCGCGCCGCGCCGCGAATCACCGCCGCCGCCCGCCGGCTACTTCGCCAGCGGGTCGGGCCGGAGCTGGAAGTGCGCCACCTTGCTCGGCGTGCCCTTGCCGGTCTCGGTGTGGAACGGCGCGCGGGTGCCGTAGGTCGCCCACAGGCCGCGGCCCTTCCAGCCGGCGTCCGGGTCGTCGATGCGGCCGTCCATCCACTTCGTGTAGAAGCCGAGCGGGTACGGGACGCGCACGATCACCCACTCGCCGTCGACCAGCGCGAGGAGACCCTCCGAGGCGTTGCCGGTGTTGATCGGCACGTTCTCGCCGAGGCCGAAGGTGTCGAACTGGTCGACCCAGGTGTAGTAGCTCCCCTCGGCGCTGCCGGAGTCGGCCACGCCCTTGAACTTCGGCAGCGGCTCCTCGTAGAGGGTCCAGCCTTCCGGACAGTGCTGCCCGGTCGCCTCCGGGCCGTTGAGCGGGCCGGCGCACTTGCGGCGGTCGAAACTCGCCATGTGGCCGCTCGCCAGCGGGGTCCAGACCACGCCGTCGCGGTCGATGTCCATGCCGCGCGGCGAGTAGCCCTGCACGGGGGCGCCCGGGTTCTCCCACGGCACTTCGAACACCTCGGTCAGCGCCGTGTTGGGCGGATCGTCGCCGGGGTCGAGCCGCAGGATCGCGCCCGGGAAGCCGAGCGACGAGCCCCAGATGGTCCCGTCGACCGGGTTGTAGGCCACGCCGTAGAAGCCGGTCGTCACGCGGTGGTCCCGGGCCGGATCGATCGGCTCGTCCGGCTCGGTGTGCTCGTCGCGCCGGCCGTTGCCGTTGGTGTCGAGCACCAGGGCGGTCCAGCCCTGGGCCGCCTCCTCGTCGCCCGTCTCCAGAAACAGCTTCGTGTCCAGCCAGCCGATGACCGGCCCGCCGCCGCTGGTCCACAGCGTGTGGTTCTCGTCCTCGGCGAAGATCAGGTGGTGGGTGCTGTAGCAGGTGCCGATCAGCGTCATCTCCTCGGTCGCCGGGTCCCAGACGGCCAGGTGCCGGTTGGCCCGCGCGTTGGGGAACGCCCGCGCCGACGGGTGATCGGATCCTTCCAGGCACATGGCCGGGTTTTGCGGCCCCCGCACGCGCGAGGTCAGCCAGACGCGGCCGTCCTGGTCGAGCATCGGGTTGTGGACGTTCGACCGGCTGTTCCAGATCGCCTCGTCGCCCCAGTAGGGCGAGGACGCCAGCGGCGGGCCGGCCGCCACCGGGGTGTCGGGATCGCGCACCGGCACCGGCACTTCGCTCGCGGCGTGGGCCACCGGATCGAGCACCGGCACGTAGTCCGCGCTCGCCTCCAGCGCGCCGTAGATCGGACCGTAGGCGTTGACCGTCGGGTTGCGCTTGTCGGTCGCGATCTCGTCGTGCAGGTAGGCCTTCGGATCGGCCCAGTCCCACTGGGTCACGACGACGTTGCGCTCGACCCCTCGCGGCCGGCGCGGCGCCTCGGGCAGCTCGCCGGCCAGGATCCGGTCCGTCCAGTCGGCGAACATCTCCAGCGCGCGGCGGCGCCCCATGCGGTCGAGGCCGTTCACCATCGAGCCGCCCGCCTGCCCCGACCGGATGCGCCGGTCCCACGCCTCGACCATCGAGTCGAACTCGCCCAGCTCCGGCGGCACCTCGCGCGTCGCCCGGTTGCCGAGCGCGTGGCACGCCGTGCACCCGCCGGACTTGACGTTGCGCATCCACTCCGCCTGGCTGCGCATGTTGGGCGAAATGCCGTTGCCGTCGGGGCCGGTGCCGGGGAACTCGTCCCGGCCCGGGACCTCGATCAGCGACAGCCAGTGGCCGGCCGGGTAGTACTGCGCCGCCGCCGCCGCGTCCGGCGCGGGGACGGCGGTCAGGTCGAGCGTCGAGCCGGGGGTCGCCCGGACCTTCTCGGAGTCGACCAGCCCGTAGCCGCGCACCCACACGTCGTAGGCCGCGTCCGGCAGGTCCGGGATCAGGTAGCGCCCCGCGTCGTCGGTCACCACGATCCGGCTGAAGCGGGTCGGGAGATCGGTCGTCTCCGCGATCACCCAGACGCCCGCCTCGGGGCCGCCGGGACCGGTCACCACGCCGCCGACGTCGTCGGCGTCCACCGCCACCGCCTGTTCCGCGCCGGCGGCCCCGGCCGAAGCGACCACCACGGCGGCGCCGAGCGCCGCCGCCAGACCTGCCCGAAAGAGCGTGTCAATCCGCATCTTGCTGCCTCCCCTCGCGCTGCTCGCGTTCCCGCTCCAGCGGGTGTCGGCCGGCGGGCGGCCGTCCCGCTTCGATTGTGTTGCGGACAGCCGACAGTAGCATTTTCGGCGCGGCGGCGCACGGTCCGATCGGCTTCGCGCAAAGGCGCTGGCGGGCACTCCGCGCCGCTGTGAACCGGCGCACGGCCCGCGGCCCGTGCGGGCGCGCTACCGTGGCGCGGCGCCGCCCAACTGGTCCACGTGCACGCGGGCCACCATGTGCATGTACCCGCCGGCCGGCGCGAAGCGGTCTTCGGCGGCCATTTGGAGGTGGATGCGCGCCGCGACGCCGTCGCCGAGCGCCTCGTGATGCAGGCCGACGTACAAGTGCGCGTAGAACAGGCCGGACAGCCGCCCCCGCCGGGCGGCGCGCTCGCCCGCGGCCAGTACCTCCGCCGGCGTCAGTTCGCCGCGGAACATGCGGTAGATCTCGCGCATCGGCGCGCGGGAGTCGGGACCCACCGGCAGCAGCGCCGCCAGGGCGGCGTCCGGCGAGGCGGCGCGCGCCACGCACAGGAAGTGCCAGGCCGCGTTCTCGACGTCGTTGGGATTGACCAGGCGGTGCGACTCGAACTGCTCCCGGCAGTCCTGGTAGCGCCCGACGTAGTAGAGGGCAATCCCCCGCTGCCAGAGTTGCGGCGCGGCGCGCGGGGCGAGCGCGGCCACCTCGTCGAAGCCGGCCGCGGCCGCGGCCAGCCGGCCCGCCGCGAAGTCGTCGACGGCGCGGTCGAGGATCGCGCGCGGGTTCTGCGCCGCCGCCGGGCCGGCCCAGGCGAGACCGGCGAGCACGGCCAGGATCCACGCGCCCCGGAAGCCGGGTCCCTGTGTCTTCATGCCGCCCATGTTACCGCCCCCGGGTTCCCCGTGTTGCGGTACACTCGCACCGGTTTCACAAGTTCCCCGGCCGCACGCATTCGGCGGCGGGAACGAGGAGGGACAGCATGAGACGCACACGTCCGTTCGGCATCGCCCTGCTGCTGGCGGCGGTCATGGCCGCGCCGGCCGCGACGCAGTCCAACAGCATGAGCTTCTTCATCACCAGCGCCGGCCCCGGCGACGGCGCCAACCTCGGCGGCCTCGAAGGCGCCGACGCGCACTGCTCGATGCTGGCCGAGGCGGTCGGCACGGCCGGCAAGACCTGGCGCGCCTACCTGAGCACCACCGGCACGACCGGCGTCAACGCCCGCGACCGCATCGGCAGTGGCCCCTGGCACAACGCCGCCGGCGTCGAGATCGCGTCGAGCGTCGAGAACCTGCTCGGCGACAACAACCTGACCAAGGAAACCCAGTTGAACGAGAAGGGCGAGATCGTCAACGGCCGCGGCGACGATCCGAACATGCACGACATCCTGACCGGGTCGCAGCTCGACGGCACCGCCTGGGAAGGCGAGGGCGACTCCACCTGCGGCAACTGGACGAGCAACGCGGCCGACGGCAGCGCGCTGGTGGGCCACCACGACCGGACCGGCGGCGGCGCCAACCCGACCTCGTGGAGCACCGCCCACGGCTCGCGCGGCTGCGGGCAGGCCAACCTGCAGGCGACCGGCGGCAACGGCTTCTACTACTGCTTCGCCATCGACTGACGGCCGTCTCGTCGTCAGACGTGTTTCCGGTGCTCCGGCGCGCGGACGGGCGTCCTTCCCGCGCGCCGGACGCCGCACCGGCCGGAGGCTCCGCCCGGTGCGCGGCGCAGCGCGCCCACCGCAGCATCGCACCACGACCTCGTCGACGGACGGCAAGTCGAGAGCAGGTGAGGCAGACGTAGCGCACCCATCGGCGGCCGGCGCGGCAACGCGCTGAACCGCGCGCGCAGCCGTCGATATAATCGCGGCAGACGCCATGTCCCGGCCCACCGCCGACTCCCGATCCGCCCGCCGGTCGATTGCTCCGGCCGCCGCGCTGCTCGCCGGCGCAACCGCCCTCGGCGTCGCCGCGGCGGTCTCCCGGGCGCCGGCCGTGCCCGAGGCGGCGGTCGAGGACCGCCCCGTCGCCGTCTCCGAGGACGGCTACGTCTCGTCCGCGGCCTGCCGCGCCTGCCATCCCTCGCAGTACGCGACGTGGCGCGGGTCGTTCCACCGCACGATGACCCAGGTCGCGACGCCGGAAGCGGTGCGCGCCGACTTCGACGGAACGGTGGTGGACGCGGTCCACGGGCGCCCGATGCGACTCGAGCGCCGCGGCGGCGAGTTCTGGGCGGAGTTCGACGATCCGGGCTGGGGGGGAGATCCGCGCGAGCGCCCGCGGGTCACCCGCCGGGTGGTGCTGATCACCGGCTCCCACCACCAGAACGTCTACTGGTACGCGACCGGGCACGACCGGGCGCTGAACGTGCTTCCCGGCGTCTATCTTCTGGACGAGGCGCGGTGGGCGCCGCGCAGCGCCGTCGTGCTGGCGCCGCCCGGCCAGGGCGTGGCGATGCTCGACGGCCACTGGAACGCGATCTGCATCGCCTGCCACACGACGCACGGCAAGACGCGGTTCGACACGCCGTACCGCTCGGAGCCGATCGCGGACCAGGCGGTCCGCACCACTGTCGCCGAGTTCGGGATCGCCTGCGAATCGTGCCACGGCCACGGCGCCGCGCACGTCGCGGCCAACCGGAACCCGGCGCGGCGCTACGCGCACTACGCCAACGGATGGGCCGACAAGACCATCGTCGAGCCGACGCGCCTCGACCCGCGGCGGTCGTCGCAGGTCTGCGGCCAGTGCCACGGCATCTGGGAGTTCCGGAACGCCGGCGACGAACGCGCCGCCGCCGCCCGCGGCCTGCCGTACCGTCCCGGCGACGATCTGGCGGCGACCCGTTTCCTCGCCCAGCCGAAGGTGAACGGACGGTCGCCGGCCATGCGGGCGCTCGTCGCCGCCGATCCGGACTTCGTCCGCGGATCGTTCTGGGCGGACGGCCAGGTCCGCGTCTCGGGGCGGGAGTACAACGGCCTCATCGACTCCCCCTGCTTCGCCGACGCCCCGTCGCCCGAGCGGACGCTGTCGTGCTTCTCCTGCCACACCATGCACAAGAAGCCGGACGACCCGCGGTCGATCGGCGAGTGGGCCCGGACGCATCAGGTCTCCGCCGGCATGGACGGCGACGCCGCGTGCGCGCAGTGCCACGAGGACGTCGCCGCCGATGCGCCCGCCCACACGCGCCACCCCGCCGCGTCGTCCGGCGGACGCTGCTACAACTGCCACATGCCGTACACCTCGTACGGCCTGCTGCGCGCCATGCGGAGCCATACGATCACCAGCCCCACGGCGCGGGAGAGCGTCGCGGCCGGACGGCCGAACGCCTGCAACCTCTGCCATCTCGACCGCACCCTCGCCTGGTCGGCGGAGCATCTGCGCGACTGGTACGGACAGCCGCCGCCCGAGCTGGACGCCGACGAACGAAGGGTCGCCGCGTCCGTGCTCCGGCTGCTGAAGGGGGACGCCGGGCAGCGCGCGATCACGGCCTGGAGCTACGGCTGGAAGCCGGCGCAAACCGCGTCCGGGACCGCCTGGATGGTCCCCTACCTGGCCGAGCTGCTCGGGGACCCGTACGACGCGGTCCGCTTCGTCGCCGCGCGGGCGCTGCGCACCCTCCCCGGATACGAACGCCTCGACTACGACTTCACCGGCGACCGGGACGCGCGCGTCGCCGCCGCCCTCGACGCGCTCGGCCGCTGGCGGGCCAGCGCCGCCGCGCGGGCGCGCCGCGACCCGGAGCTGCTGTTCGGCCCGGACGGCGCGCTCGACACCGCGGCGATGCGCCGTCTCTTCGACCGGCGCGACACCCGGCCGCTCTTTCTCCGGGAGTAGCAGGAACACGAATGCCTGTCTGCAAAGCGCCGACCACGGCGCGACACCCGGCCGCTCTCTTTCTCCGGGAGTAGCAGGAACACGAATGCCTGTCTGCAAAGCGCCGACCACGGCGCGACACCCGGCCGCTCTCTTTCTCCGGGAGTAGCGCGACGGTGGCCGCCGGCAAACCGCCGCCAGCCCGCCGGGTGAGCCGGCCCGACCCCGGTCCGGCGCGTGGCGCGGCCGGGACCGCCGCCGGGCCGCGCGGCCCGGACTACGCGCGCCGTCATCTCCGCCTCGGCTGGTGGGCGCTCTTCGTGTTCCTGCTGCTCGGCACGGCGCTGGAGACCTTCCACGGCTTCAAGATCGGCTTCTACCTGGACGTCTCGAACGAGACCCGCCGCCTGATGTGGACGCTCGCCCACGCCCACGGCGCGCTGCTCGGCCTCGTCAACGTCGTCGCCGGCCTGTCGTTGCGGGTCCTGCCGGCGCTGGCCGCCGACCGGCGCGTCCCGACGATCTCGACCGGCCTGGCCGCCGCCACCGCGTTGCTGCCGGCCGGGTTCTTCGCCGGCGGCGTCACCTTCTACAGCGGCGACCCGGGGGTCGGCATCGCCCTGGTTCCGGTGGGCGCCGCGTGCCTCCTGCTCGCGGTCTTCCAGTTGGCGCGGACCGTCACCCGCGCGGCCGGCGATCCCGAACCGGGCCCGGGCGCCCGCCGGCGGCGAACCGACTGAAGCGCTCCGACGCGATCGTCGATGCCGGCCTGGCCGCTCGACGGGGTGCGCCCGCCGGCGGCGAACCGACTGAAGCGCTCCGACTCCCGTGCGACCCGCCCGCCGCCGCGGCGAGTTCGCCGGCGCCGAAGCGGTGGACGCCGGCCGCGCATACGCGGCAATCCTCGCGGACGCCATCTTCGGCCTGCGCGACGTTCCCCGCGACCGGGTGAAGCGTCTCGTATTGGAAGCGGACTGGCCGCCGCCGCGCGCGCCGGATGCGTCTCCGGCCGTGCTATATTCAAATTCCCTCGGAATTGCTCGCGGCATCGATACCGAGGTCGGCGAAGATGCGGAATTCCCGATGCACCGACCGGGGCGGCCCACGCGGTCCGGACGCGCCCGGCCGCTCGTCGGCGAAGCCGCCGGCCGCCACGCCCACCGTCCCGCGGCCGGCGGCCGACCCGATGGCGGCGGGTGCCGGCGCCTTCCCCGGCTGCCGCCCGGTGCGCATCGCACGCGACGAAATCGCCGACTACGACGGGCGCCTGGAATACTGGGACGCCGACACCGAAACGGCGTGGGTGGTCCGCGCGCCGACCAGCCCGTGGCACGAACTGCCGGGACAGCGTCTGGCCCGACTGACTGAGCGGATCGCGGCCGTCCGGGGAGCGCCCATCGAAACGCTCGGGGGCGCGGACCTCCTGTTGCGCAACCAGGCCGGCGAGCGGCAGCGCATCCTGCAAGCCGACCAGATCGTCTATCTGCGGCCGCATGCGGTCCGCCGGCTCGGCGACGCCGTCGAAGTCGGCGAGGACGAGCTGCCGGACATCGTCCTGGAGGTCGATCTCACGACCGACGTGCGCCGGGGCAAGCTGGCGCTGTACGAGTCCTGGGGGTTTCCCGAAGTCTGGGTCGACGTGCCGGATCACCGCGCGCCGGGCAGCCCCGCCTCCCGCGCGCCGAGATTGACGATCCACCTGTCGGGACCGGACGGGTACGGCGCGGCGCCGACCAGCCGGGCGTTCGCCGGCTGGTCGGCGGCGGAGATCCATCGGGCGCTGAACGAGGACGCGCTGTCCGGCGAGACCGTCTTCGTCCTCCGGCGGGTGGGCCGCGCCATGGGTGATCCGGCGGGCACCGGACCGGACGACGACCCGTTCCTGCGCGCCGAGCGCCGGGAGGGTCGCATCGCCGGCGAACGCGAAGGCGTGCGACAGGCCGTGATGGAAATCCTGGACCTGCGGGACATGCGCCGGTCGTGGTCGTTCACCGCCCGGTTCGACGCCTTCGCCGCGCTGCCCGTCGCGGACCTCACCCGCGCCGCCTTCGAATGCCGGGACGAGGGCGACCTCCTGCGACGGCTCGACGCGCTGGCGCGCCGCTGACGACCCGGGTCAGGCGTCGGCCAACCGAAAACACGCACCCGGCAGGCCGGGGTTTCCCGGGTTTTACCCGGGGCCCGACTTGCCCGCCGTCAGAAAGGCGCGGAGGTCGGATCGGACCTCGCCGATCCGGGCGTTCATGTCGGACCGAACGTCATCGATCCGGTTGCCGAGATGCGCGTGGGCTTCGCGGTTCTCGGATCGAAGCCCATCGATCTGCCGGTTGATCAACGTCACGATCAACGCGCCGACCGGAACGACCACGGCCGCAACCGCACCGACCAATGACCAATCCATACCCGCATCATAGCACCCGGCACGCGGCCCGCGCCATCTCCGGCGGCGCGCCCCGGCCCCGCGGCGGGCGGTCCCGGAAAGGCGTCGTGGATCCCGGCACGCCGCCCGCGCCGTCTCCGGCGGCGCGCCGGGGTTGCGGCCGGCTACTCGACGGTGACCGTCAGGTCGCCCGGCGTCAGGAACATCGCGTCGGACGCCCACGCGCGGAGCGTGTACGTGCCCGGCTCGTCGAAGGTGACGGTCGTCTCGAAGGTGGCCGACGTCCAGCCGTCTCCGGCGACGTGGGTCGCCGGGTCGTTCGACGAGGTCGGCTCCGTGAGCACGCCGTCCACCTCGCGTTCGAGCTCCCGCTCCTCGACCGAGCGCTGGAAGCCGGACGGCTCGAAGTCGGCGCCGGCCGGGCCGCGGTAGACGATCCAGTGCAGCGAGAGCCCGTTGCGCGGCGGGCGCGGCTTCCGGTACCAGCGGACGTTGTCGGGCGCCCGCGGCTGGCCGTCGGGCGGCGTCAGCGTCGGAAGCCGCGCGCGCCGCGGGCGCGGGGGCAGCTCGGTCGGCAGCTCGTCGTCGCGGATGGCGGCGATCAGGGTGACCGGCTTGCCGGCCCCGACCGTCGCCGCGCCGCCGGCGAGGGCGACCTCGTCCGCGGCGAGGCGGACCTCCACCTCCGGGGGCCGGTTGGCGAACAACTGCTCCACCGGACGCCCGAACCCGGTGCGCGCGTTCGACGTGATGGTGTTCTCGTCGATCTCCCACTCCGGTTGCAGCCACCCGTAGGCCCTCTGCTCGCTGCCGTGCAGCGTCACGGACCAGACGACGCCGTCCTCGGGATTGGGGCCGGTGTCCGCCGGCATCGGCATCGTGAACTGGTAGCGCTGCGTGCGTGGATAGAAGTACGTCGGCTGCCCGCGATCCTCGGCGCCCGGCGAGAAGTAGTTGTCCGGGCCGACCGGAATGCTCGGCTGCTCCCGGTAGTTGCGGTTCAGGTACCCGAAGTGGAACAGGTAGCTGCCGTCGTCGTTGCGCGTCCAGCCCTCGAAGATCGGCTGGACGTCCTGGCCGCCGTCGAACCGCTGCTGCGGCTGCGAGACGATCGGCACGTCGCGCGGGTTGACCTGCGCGTGCGCCGGGATCGCGCTTCCGGCCAGCACGGCCGCGGCGGCCGCGATCGTGGCCGGTCCGAAACAGATCCTCATGATGCCCTCGTGCGCCCTCACCGGGCCAAGAAAAAAGCACTCTGCGGAGGAACGCCCCCGCAGAGTGCCCGGGTCCAAACGCTGCCCTCGCCCCGCGACGACTAGTCGTCGTTGTCGGCGCGGGCGTCCAGCTCCGCCTGGTACTCCTCTTCGGTCAGGTCGTACCAGCTAATCCAGCCGAACGCCATCTCGTCGATCGTCCGGCTGCCGCCGCCCGTCCAGTTCAGCGGATCCATGTTGCCACGGTGCGACTCGGTGTTGTCGTGGTAGCTGATGACGTGCAGCTTGGTGCCGGCCGGATAGACCGGCTGCGCCTCGTCGGCGTAGTTGTAGACGATGTGCCAGTTGAAGTCGAAGTTGACGCAGCTCACCATCTCGGTGGTCGAATCGGGATAGATGAGCTCCAGGCACTGCCGCTTCCCGAGGAAGTGCATGTGCGGCTGGAAACCGGTCAGCCGCCCCGGCAGGTACATCGTCGCGTAGCCGTCGTGCCGCGTGACCTGCCCGGCCGGGATGTCGAGCTCGCCGGCCTGCCCGAGCTGCCGCGAGTAGAGGATCTTGTCGGGAACCTCGCCCTCCGGATAGAGCACCAGCCCCAGATCCGTCCGGTCGACCACCTCTTCGCCGATCGAGTGGTAGTGGAAGCTGAAGCGGACGCGCGCACCCCCCTCGAAGACCTTGCCGGTGCCTTCCGGGTACTTGTCGGCGTTCTTGCCGACCGCGTACTCGTTCAGGAAGAAGTCGTTGGAGCTGTCGTTGAGCGGCGCGTCCGGATCGGTGACCGCGTAGGTCAGCGCGTGGTGCACCACCCGCAGGTCGCCCGCCTTGGTCTGGATCGCCTGGATGTAGCGGTCGTTCGGGATGCCGGAGTCGACGATGTAGTCGCCCCACCAGTCGCCCGCCTCGGCCGGCACGGTGTGCGGCGGCGAGGTGACGATCACGTCCGGCTCGATCTCCCAGGCGCCGAAGTCGGGGAGTTCGACCGGCGCCGGCGCATCGGCCGGGTTGCCGCGCGGCGCGCCGGCGTCGGCCCAGGCGGCCACGAGGTCGATCTCGGCCTGCGACAGCGACCGATCCTGCTTGAACTCCTGGATGCCGACGTGCGGGTCGACGTGCCACGGCGGCATCTCGCGGGCGACCACCTTGTTCCTGATCGAACGCGCCCAGGGCCGCGTCTCCTGGTAGTTCATCAGCGACATCGGCGCCATGTTGTTCGGCCGATGGCAGACCTGACACGAGCGCTGCAGGATCGGCTCGATGTCCTTGTGGAAGGTCACGTCGTCCGCCTGCGCGGCGGCGACGCCCGGCAGCAGCGCCACGGCCGCGGCGGCGGCCAGCGCCAGTGTGGCTTTCTTCATCTGAGCACCTCCAGGAGCGGCGCAGCACGTACCGTTCAGGCCGCCCGACAGATTCCGTGTCCGTAGTGTATCGCCACCGTCGGCCGCGAAGCAACCGCTCAGTGGTCTTCGAGATAGCGCCAGACCAGGTGCGCCATCGCCCGCACCCCCACCGGCAGCGCCGCGTCGTCGGCCCGGAACGTCGGCGAGTGGTGGCCGCCGGACGTCGTGCCCGGCTTCTGCGTGCCCAGGAAGTAGAAGAACCCCGGCGCCTCGTTCGCGAAGTGGGCGAAGTCCTCGCCGGCCATCCACGGATCGGCCAGCGACACGCGGCCGGCTCCGATCACGTCGCCCAGCGTCTGCGCGGCCCACGCGGCGAGGCCGCGATCGTTGACGACCACCGGCGTGATGCGGTCGTACTCGATCTCGAACGAGCCGCCGCCGGCCCGTGTGACGCCGTCGACGATCTCCCGCATCCGCCGCTCCACCGTGTCCTGCACGTCCGGATCGTAGGTCCGCACCGTGCCTTCCAGGCGGACCTCGCCCGGGATGATGTTGAACCGCGTCCCGCCGCGCACGATGCCGACGGTGACGACGCTCGGCGCCAGCGGCGACAGGTTGCGCGAGCGGATCGTCTGCAGCGCGGTGATCGTCTGCGCCGCCATCACCACCGGGTCGACGCCCAGGTGCGGCGCGGCGCCGTGGGCCTGCTCCCCGCGGATCGCGATGCGGAAGTGATCGACCGCGGCCAGCGCGCCGCCCGGCGTGTACTCGATGCGGCCCACGTCCAGCCCCGCCCGCGCGTGCAGGCCGAAGACCGCCTCCGGCCGCGGCTCCGCGAACACCCCTTCGCGGAGCATCAGCGCGGCGCCCCCCTCCTCGCCGGGCGGCGGTCCTTCCTCGGCCGGCTGGAACAGGAACACCACGGTGCCCGGCAGCTCCGCCTGCAGCGCCTTGAACACCGACGCCACGCCGAGCTGCACCGCCACGTGCACGTCGTGCCCGCAGGCGTGCATCACCCCGACCTCCTGGCCCAGGTACGTGCTGCGCACCGTGGACCGGAACGGCAGGTCGGTCTCCTCGGTCACCGGCAGCGCGTCCATGTCGGCGCGCACCGCGACGACCGGCCCGGGCCGCCCGCCCTGCAGGACCGCCACGACCCCGGTGTGCGCCACGCCGGTCCGGACGTCGTCGAACCCGAGCCCGGTCAGATGATCGGCCACCAGCCGCGCCGTCTCGAACTCGCGGTTGCCGAGCTCCGGGTACTGGTGGATCCGGTGGCGGAGCTCGGTGACCCGCGGGACGACGCGCTCGACCTCGGCGTCGATGCGCGCCTCCTGCGCGGAAACCGGCGTGGCGGCCGCGCAGAAGGCCAGAACGGCGAGCGGTGTTCGTTGCGGCATGTTTTCATTCTACCTGCCTTCCACCGGCGGCTCGCGCGCCGCGGCAGGCCGGCATGCCGCGCCCACCGCGCGGCGTGGCGCGGACGGCGCGAGGAACCCACCCGCGCGACGCGGAGGATCTCGCCCAGGTTGTTCGCGGTGTCCAACCCGCCCGCACGGCCGCGACGAAACCCATCCGCACGTCCGTATAATTGGCACAGGGACACCTGCCATGAGCCGTGGAAAGAACGCGGCCGGACCTTGCGCGGCGCGGGCCCTGATTGGCGCGGGAGCGTCTGCATGAGCCGTGGAAAGAACGCCGGCCGGACCTTGCGCAGCGCGGCCCGCCGGCATGCGGCGGCCGCCTGCCTCGCCGCGTTCGCGGCCGGCGCCGCCTGCGGAAACGGTCCGCCCGATACGCCGCCGCCGGTGGAGCCGCCGACCGCCAGCGCCGCGCCGGCCCCCGCCGGCGCGGGCCTGACGGTCACCGGCGCCGCGCCCGTCGCGCTGGACGGATCGCTCACCGTCGTGATCCTCGAGCCCCTGGCGGGGGCCGCGTTCGAGCCTCCCGCCGAGCCGGTGCGGATGGACCAGCTCGGGATGGAGTTCCTGCCGCCGGTGCTGCTCGCGAACGTCGGGCAGCCGGTGCACTTCCGCAACAGCGAGGACGTGCTGCACAACGTGCGCGTCTACAACATCGACACGCGGGAAACCGCCTTCAACATATCGACTCCGATCGGCGGCACCTACGAGCACCGCTTCGACACCGCCGGCACCTATCGCGTCGCCTGCGACATTCACCCCGCCATGGGGGCCAGCGTCGTCGTGACGTCGTCGCCCCATGCCGCGGTGGCCGGCCGCGACGGCCGCTTCGTGCTCGACGACGTGCCCGGCGGGTCGTACACCGCCGTCGTGCAGGCCGGAACGGAACGCAGCCGCCATGCCGTGACCATCGCGCCCGGCGCCGCCGACCTGGATCTCGGCGGAAGCTGACCGGACGCGAACCGATCAAGCCCGCCGGCGCGCAGGACGGAACGCGCGGACGAGGTCAGCGCGGCCCGCCGGCGCACAGCCGATCGACGGCATCGCGGGCGGAGATGATCGGAATGCCTTCGACGTCCTCGAGGGACAGCATGTGTTTCTTGTCTCCGGAAACGATCACGTCCGCGCGGCCGGCGATCGCGGCGGCCAGGATCAGGTTGTCGGCGTCGTCGGGCGAGTCGCCGACGTCCGGCAGATCGGTAACCACCTCGGCGACCGACCGCAGGTTGCGAATCAGGTCCTCCGCTTCCCCGGGCAGGATGCGGGACCGCAGGCGGCCCCGGCCGAGAACGTCCTGCAGCTCGCGGAGTTGCGCGGTGGAAGTGATCAGCGTGCAACGTCCGCACCGGACCTCATCCAGCAGCAGGCCCGGTGGTCCGCTTTCCGAGATCACCGCGCTCACGAGGACGTTGGTGTCGAGCACGATCCGCGCGGGCTTGCGCGACCACCTCGTCGGCGAGGGCCTGGACCTCCTCGTCCGAGAGGCGCCGGTTGCGCGCCCGGATCGATGCGACGGTCTCCCAGAAGATCGCCTGCCGGACGGCGTGGTCGACGAAGCGGGAAAGAGCCCCCTTCTTTCCACCGGTCCTGGCGAGATGGCCGCGGAGACTGCGGTCGGTTTCATCAGAGACGACGAGACTCCATCTGGTCATCTGTTGCCCTGGCTCGCATGCTTATGATCTTGTGCGTGTATGCGCAATCTAGCGGGCCGCGCGCGTTTCGGGCAAGCGCGCGACCACGCCTGCTTCCGCGGCACGTGACCGCGGCCCCAGGAGAACCCATGAAGACCGTGCAGGAAATCGCGGATCACGTCGGCGGGCGCGTCCACGGCGACGGCGCCGTCGAAATCCGGACCGTCGGCAGCCTGGAGCGGGCGACGCGCGGGGCGCTGGCCTACGCCGAGGGGAAGCACCTTGCGCAGGTGGCCGCGACCGGGGCGTCGTGCGTGCTCGTCCCGGAAGTGGAGCCGCCCGACCGCACCGTGATCGTGGTCGCGAAGCCCCGCGTCGCGTTCGCCCGCGCCGCGCAGTGGCTGCTGCCTCCCCGCCTGCCGGCCCCGGGCGTGCACGAGACGGCCCTCGTCGCCCCGGACGCCGTCCTCGGCGCGGAGGTCTCGATCGGCGCCTGGACCGTCGTCGAGGCGGGCGCCCGGGTCGGCGCGCGCACCGCGATCTTCCCCGGCGGCTACGTCGGCGCCGGCGCGTCCCTCGGCGCCGACTGCGTCGTGTACCCGCGCGTGGTGCTCTACCCCGGCACGACGGTGGGGGATCGCGTGATCCTCCACGCCGGGGCCGTCATCGGCTCCGACGGGTTCGGCTTCGTCTTCGACGGCGAGCGGCAGGTCAAGGTGCCGCAGGTGGGACGGGCGCGGATCGGCGACGACGTGGAGATCGGCGCCAACGCGTGCGTCGACCGCGGCGCCCTGGACGAGACGGCGATCGCCGGCGGCGTCAAGATCGACAACCTCTGCCAGATCGGACACAACGTCCGCATCGGCGACCACGCGATCATCTCGGCCCAGACCGGCGTCGCCGGCAGCTCCACCATCGGACGGGAGGCGGTCATCGGCGGCCAGGCGGGCATCGCCGACTACTGCCGCATCGACGACCGCGGCATCGTCGGCGCCCAGTGCGGCGTCCCGTCGCGCAAGCGCGTCCCCGCCGGCCAACCCTTCTGGGGCACCCCCGCACGGCCGCTCAAGGACGTCAAGAAGCAGCAGGGACACCTCCACCGCCTGCCCCGGATGGCGGCCGAGATCGCGAGCCTGCGCGCGGAACTCGACGCCGTCAAGGCGCAGATCGGCAAGTGACCCGGCCGAATTGCCGGGCCGGGTTGCGCCTCGGGGACGCCGCGTTCGACGCCGTCAAGGCGCAGATCGGCAAGTGACCCGGCCGGGCACCGGACCCGGCTGCGCCGCTCGGGGACGCCGGGTTCGACGCCGCGGCGACCGTCCGGCCGCGGGCGGCGCACAGCGGACCGGTTGCGTCTCGGGGCCGCCGGGTTCGACGCCGTCAGGACGAAGCCCGGCGAGCGTCCCCCGCGGCCAGCGTCTGCGACACCGCGGCGGCCACCTGCTCCACCTCGACCGCGGCGAGGCAGGGCGGACGGCCGTCGGCGGACGGCGGCGCGGGGCATTCGTCGAAGAAGCGCTCGCGGCAGGGCGAGCAGCCGAACGCGGCCGACACCGCCGCGTGCGGCCCGGCGCCGGCCGAACGCGGCGCCGTCCGGCCCGGCGACGACGGCCCGTGGATGGTGACGGTCGGAATCCCGGCCGCCGCCGCCAGATGCGCCGGCCCGCTGTCGTTCCCGACGTAGAGCGCGCAGCGCTCGAGCAGCGCCGCCAGCTCCGGCAGCGTGGCGTCGCGGACCAGCGCCACCCCGTGCGCCGCGGCCCAGCCCGGCGGCGCGGCGAACGGGCGCCGGTCGTGCGCCACCACCGGGCGGCCCGCGCCCGACAACCGCTCCACCAAAGCCCGGAACCGCTCCGCCGACCAGGCGCGCGGCGTCTTCTCGGCGGCCGGGTTCACGAACACCGGACGGCAGTCGGCGGGCCAGACCATGGCCGCGAACAGCCGCGCCGCAAGAACCCGGTCGGCGGCGGTCAGCGCCAGCGGAGACACCGGCGGCCCCGGATCCCGGGCGTCGAGAACCCGCGCCAGATCGAGATACTCGTCGGTCCGGTGCGCCGCGGGCCGCGGCGCGACGGGGTCGGTCAGCAGCAGCCGGCGGTGGTCGGTGTCGTGTCCGATCCGCCGCCCGATCCCGGCCAGCCATGCCGTGAACGCGGCCTCGCAGGAGGGCGCCAGGAGAAGCGCCGCGTCCGCCCGGAGCGGCCGCAGCGCCCGCGCCGCCGCCCGGACCGCCGCCGCCCGCGCGAAGCCCGATCCATCCGGCGCGGCCACGGTGCGCGCGAAGACCCCCAGGCGTTCCACCAGCGGCAGGTGCGGCCGGCGCGCCATCCCGATCATCCGCACGTCCGGCCAGCGCGCGCGGAGCGCCTGCAGCGCGGGACGGGCCATCAGCAGGTCCCCCACCCAGTTCGGCAAGCGCACGAGCAGGCGCGCCGGCGGCGCGGTCCCCGTCCGCGAACGGCGCCGGGCGGCGACCCGCGACCGGGCGGGGCGCGCGAAGCGGTGCGTCGGAGGCACGGTCTATATTCTCTCCGCATGCCTGCCGAACCGGTGCTCGCCCTGCGGCGCGTCTCGCTCGTCCGCGACGGGCGCGCCATCCTCGACGGCATCGACTGGCGGGTGGCTTCCGGCGAGCGCTGGATCGTCCTCGGACCGAACGGCTCCGGCAAGACGTCGCTCTGCCGGCTGGCCGGGCTCTGGCTGCACCCGACGAAGGGGGACGTCGACGTGCTGGGCCGGCGTCTCGGACGCACCGACGTGCGGGCGCTGCGCACGCGGCTGGGCATGACGAGCCAGGCGCTGGCCGACCTGCTCCGGCCGGGGCTGCGGGCGGTCGACCTGGTCATGACCGGCCGCCACGCCGCGCTGGCGCCGTACTGGCACCGCTACGACGACGCCGACCGCGAGCGGGCCGCGCGGCTGCTGGCGCGCTTCGGATGCGCCGGCCTGGCGTCGGCACGCTACGCCACCCTCTCGGCCGGCGAGCGCCAGCGCGTGCTGCTCGCCCGCGCCCTCATGGGCGATCCGCCGCTGCTGCTGCTCGACGAGCCGGCGGCGGGGCTCGACCTCGCCGGCCGCGAGCAGCTCGTGGCCATGCTGGCGGACGTGGCGGCCGACCGGGCCACGGCGGCCGTCGTCCTCGTCACGCACCACGTCGACGAGATTCCGCGCGGCTTCACGCACGTGCTGCTGCTCGCCCGCGGCAGGGTCTCGGCCCAGGGGCCGATCGCCGACACGCTGACGGCGGAGAACCTCTCCCGGTGCTTCGGGCTGCGGCTGGCGCTGGCGCGGCAGGGCGGCCGCTGGACGGCGTGGGGCGAGTGAGCGGCCTCCGCGCGCCGGCCGGCGCGGGCGCGGCAGGGCGCCCCGGCCGGCGCGGGGCGGGTGCGCGGTCCCCGCGCTCAGGCCACCACCGGCGCGTTCTCGCGGAACTCCCGGACGAGCGCCTTCATCACCGCCGTGTAGTCCCCGGTCTCCTCGTAGATGCGCCGCTGGCGCCGGTAGCTCGGATCGTTGCCCAGCATCACGCCGACCCTCTGCAGCTCGGCGTCGCTGCCGAGACGCTTCGCCACCGGCGTCACCGTCTCCACCAGCCGGGCCAGACTCTCGTCGAGGCGCTCCAGGTTGCCCTCGTCATCGACGATGATCTCGGCTTCGGTGGCCCAGCGCGCCGCCCGCCACTTGTTCTCGCGCACGATCCAGTGCCGGTGCAGCGGCAGATAGACCCCTTCGTCGTACTGGTCGCCCAGCCAGACGACCAGCGCCTGGACCAGCGCGGTCGCCGCCAGCACCTCGTCCAGCGTCGGCAGACCGTCGCAGATGCGCACCTCGATGGTGCCGAAGTTGGGATGCGGGCGGACGTCCCACCAGATCTCGCGGACCGACTCGATCGCCCGGGCGTTCACCAGGGTGATCATCAGCCGCTGGAACTCCGCCCAGTTGAGCAGGCGGTACGGCAGGCCGGCGGTCGGCAGGCTCTCGAAGATCTTCGTCCGGCAGGACGCCAGCCCGGTGTCGGCGGCGTTGAAGAACGGCGAGCTGGCCGAGAGCGCCAGCAGATGCGGCAGCCAGGTGGTCAACCCGTTGCTGATCGCGATCGCCTTCTCGCCGCTCTCGACCCCGACGTGCACGTGGACGCCGAAGATCATCAGGCGGCGCGCCGGCCACTGGCACCGATCGACCAGCTGGTGATAGCGCTCGGAAGCGGTGATCCGCTGCTCCACCCACTTCGAGAAGGGGTGGGTGCCGGCGCACGCCACCAGGTAGCCCAGCTCGTCGGCCACCGCCACGAGCTGGCCGATGCGTCCGGTCAGGTCGCGGCGCACCGCGGCGACGTCCTCGCAGACGTCCGTGTTCAGCTCGATGGTCGATTCGATCAGCTCCGCCTTGACGTGCGACCGATCCGAGGTCCGCTCCAGGATCGCCGGCGCGCCGGCGACCAGGTTCATCGTCTCGGGATCGAGAAGCTGCAGCTCCAGTTCGACCCCGACGGTGGGACGCGGCGACCCGCGGAACGCGATCTTCATCGGTGCTCCTTGCCCGCGATCCTCTTGCCCGGCGCGGGAGCCGCCTGATTATATGGGAGTCGTGTCCCGGCGCCGCTCGCCATTCTGGCGGTACACCGCGCTGCAGGTGCCCGGCTGGGTGCTGGCCGCCGGGATCGGCTGGTGGATCCGCGACTCGTTCGACGCCCCGGCCTGGCTGGCGCCCGCGGTCCCGCTGGTCTGGTTCGTCAAGGACATGGCGCTCTATCCGCTGCTGCGCAACGCGTACGACGTGAACGAAGCTCCGCCGGTGGAACGGCTCATCGGAAGCCGCGGCGTGGCGGTCGAGCCGCTGGCGCCGGCCGGTTACGTGCGCATCGGCGGCGAGCTCTGGCGAGCCCGCACGAGCGACGCGACGCCGATCGCGCCGCACCTGAAGGTGGAGGTCGTCGGGGCCGAGGGACTGCTGCTGTCCGTTCGCCCGGCGGCCGACGGGGAAGAGGGCCGGCACCCGGCATGACGCGCGTCGAGGAGCTCCAGCGTCGCAACGGCGGAGGCGGGCGAACGGGAGGCGGGCAGGCGCCCGGCATGACGCGGCCCGCGGCCGCGGCGTCAATCCCGATCCGCGGCGGCCGGCGCGTCCGCCGGTGTGCGCCGCATGCGGCGTGCGGCCCGGCGTCAATCCCGATCCGCGGCGGCCGGCTCGCGATCCCGCGCGGCCGTCGCGCGCTGCCAGTCGACGGTGCGCCGGAGCCCCTCTTCGACCTCCACCGCCGGGGCGAAGCCGAGCAGCTCGCGGGCGAGCGACACGTCCGCCTGCGAGTGCCGCACGTCGCCCGGCCGGGGCTCGGCGTAGCGCGGCGCCACCGAGGCCCCGGTCGCCCGCTGCAGCGCCGCGCAGAGCTCGTTCACCGACAGCCGGCCGCCGCGCGCCACGTTGACGACCCGCCCCGCGGCGGCCGGGGCGGCGCAGGCCCGGAGCACGCCGCGCGCCACGTCCGACACGTAGGTGAAGTCGCGCGTCTGCCCGCCGTCGCCGTGGATCACGGGCGCACGCCCCGCGAGCAGCGCGGCGGTGAACAGCGAGATGACGCCCGAGTACTGGGACCCCGGCGACTGGCGCGGCCCGAACACGTTGAAGAACCGCAGCGCCACCGTCTCCAGCCCGTACAAGCGGGTGAAGAGCGCGGCGTACTGCTCGCCGATCAGCTTGTGCAGCGCGTACGGCGACAGCGGGGCGGGACACAGCCCCTCGTGCTTCGGCAGGATCGGGGACTCGCCGTAGACCGAGGACGAGCTCGCCAGCACCACGCGCCGCACCCCCGCGTCGCGGGCGGCGAGCAGCAGCTCGTGCGTCGCCTCCACGTTGGCGCGGTGGGCGCGCCGCGGCTCGCGCACCGAGCGGGGCACCGACGGGACGGCGGCCAGGTGGACGGCGCAGTCGATGTCGGCCACCGCGGCCTCGGCCACCTGCCGTTCGGCCAGATCGGCCTCGATCAGCTCCACGTCCGGCTGGCCGGCGAGGTTCCCGTGGCGGCCGGACGACAGGTCGTCCACCACGCGGACCGCGTCGCCGCGCGCGGCCAGGGTGTCGACCACGTGCGATCCGATGAACCCCGCGCCGCCGGTGACGAGATAGCGCGCCATGTCTCGCGGGTCAGGGCGCCGGGAACAGGGAGCGGTCGATGGCGGGGATCACGTCGAGCGCGTTCCGGTGGTAGACCTTCCGCAGCACGCCGTCCGGCAGCCCCATGCCGTATAGCTGCCAGAAGGCGTGATACCGCCGGTAGTAGTCGAAGTACTCGTCGCGGGTCTCGAACGTGCGCCAGTAGTACGGGAACTCCTCCGGCGCGTAACGGTCCTTGCCGAACAGGATCCGGTCCTGGTAGCGCTCGAAGAACGCGCGGGCGGCGCGCGGTTGCCGGCCCAGCTCGTACAGGATCGCCCCGGTCTCGACGTACACGTTCGGCAACCGGTCGAGCAGCTCCCCCAGCCGGCCGAGGTCGTTGGCGTGCCAGCCCATGTGGGCGGCGATGAACGTCGTGTCCGGGTGGCGCGCGAAGCGGCGGTCGCGCTCGGCCATCATCGTTTCGAAGGACGGATGCCGGTCCGCCGGAAGCCGGCGCCCGGGCCGCAGCGTCAGCTCCAGCCAGCGCTCGTTGAAGCGGTCGACCGGCTCGTAGAACGACAGCGGCTCGCCCACGTGCATCAGTACCGGGAGGCCGAGGCGGCCGGCGGCCTCGAACACCGGATCGAGCTCGGGGTGGTCCACCGGCACGCGCGCGCCGCGCTCGTCGCGGACGCTGATGCCGAAGTCCTTGAAGAACTTCAGGCCTGCGGCCCCCGCCGCCGCGTCCCGCTCGAACCGGCGGGCCGCCCGCGCGCCGAAGCCGGGGCCGACGCCGCCGCGGAAATCGAGGTTCGCGAAGCAGACCATCCGGCCCGGATGCCGGCTCCGCGCGATCGTGTCGACGCAGCGCTTCAGCGTGGGGCCGGATCCGCCGCTCAGGTTGACGAGCACCGCGAGGTTCAGGGCGTCCATCTCGCCGGCGAGCTCGTCCAGCCGCCGCGCGGAGAACCCCGGCCAATGGTGGCTGTGCGCGTCGACGACCGGAAAGCGCGCCCGCGGCACCGGGTTGGCGTCGACCACCAGCGTCGAGCGCGGCGTGTAGTCGGCCACGCGCAGGGCCGGCTCGCCGGTCCCCTGCCCGCGGTCCCGCTGCGCCCGCGCCGCGATCGCCGACACGACGGCGGCCAGCGCCAGCAGCGCGCCCGCGATCGCAGCCCAACGTCGCATCTCACCTCCCCGCTCCCGGCGACCGCGCCGAGGCCAAGCCGTTCCCGGCCGTCCACCCGGATTCCCCGGACCGATCCAAAGGTTCCGCCGCGTCCGGGTGCCGGAGGCGCTGACCGGCGCCGGCGGCCCCGGATTCCCGGACCGGTCCCTCAAAGGTTCCGCCGCCTGACGACTCCACCACCAGATCGGCGCCCAGCCACCGGATTCCCGGACCGGTCCGTCAACAAAGGTTCCGCCGCAGCCGGACCGTAAGCCGGATTCTGTCCCGCGGACCGCACGCCGAAAACGCAGCGATCCGCGGGGGCGGCCATTCCTCTGGCCCCGCCATCTCTGACGGGATCGAGCAACCTACCCGGAGGCCTCGGACGGGCCGCCCTCGGGCGCCTCCCTATTTGGTCTTGCTCCGTGCGGGGTTTGGCCTGCCGTCCCCCTTGCGGCGGACGCGGTGCGCTCTTACCGCACCTTTTCACCCTTACCGCGCGCCGAGGCGCGCGGCGGTATGTTTTCTGTGCCACTTTCCTTCAGGTCGCCCCGACCGGGCGTTACCCGGCGCACTGCCCTGCGGAGTCCGGACTTTCCTCCCCGCCCGATCGCGGCCCGGGGGCCGCGCCGGACGCAGCGGCCGCCCGGCCGACTGCGGCGGAATGTCAAAGAACGCCCGCTACCCGTCGGTCTCCTGACGGATGCGGTACTGCTCCAGCTTCTTGTAGAGGTTACTACGGGGCGTGTCGATCTCCTCGGCGGTCCGCGAGATGTTCCAGTCGAGCTCGCGCAGCCGGGCGACGAGGAAGCCGCGCTCGGCCGCCTCCTTGAACTCGCGCAGCGTGCGCGCCCCCGGCGCGGCCGCGCCGGGGACCGCCGCCCGCTCGTCGAGCCGCAGCACCGAGCGCACGTCGGCGAGCGCGATCGACGGTCCCGGGACCATCACCAGCAGGCGTTCGACCGAGTTGCGCAGTTCGCGCACGTTGCCGCGCCAGTGGTGCCGCGCGAGCGCGCCGAGCGCCTCGTCGCTGAACGGCTTCGGCCTGAAGTTGTTCTCGCGGGAGAACGTCGCCGCGAAGTGCCGCACGAGCAGCGGGACGTCCTCGGGCCGCTCGCGCAGCGGCGGCACGTGGATCGGGATCACGCTCAGCCGGAAGTAGAGGTCCTCGCGGAACTCCCCGGCGTCGATCGCCTGCTCCAGGTTCCGGTGCGTCGCGGCCAGGACGCGGACGTCGACGCGGATGGTGCGCGCCGACCCCAGCCGCTCCACCTCCCCCTCCTGCAGCACCCGCAGCACCCGGGCCTGCGTCCGCAGCGACATGTCGCCGATTTCGTCGAGGAAGATGGTGCCGCGGTCCGCCTGCTCGAACTTCCCGATCTGCTTCTCGGCCGCGCCGGTGAACGACCCCTTCTCGTGCCCGAACAGCTCCGACTCGATCAGGTCGTCCGGAATCGCCGCGCAGTTGACCTGCACGAACCGCTCGCGGACGCGCGGGCTGTTGCGGTGGACGGCGCGCGCGACCAGCTCCTTGCCGACGCCGCTCTCGCCCTGCACGAGGACGGCGCTGCGCACCGGCGCGGCGCGGCGGATCTCGTCGGTCAGCGCCCGCAGCGCGCGGCTCTCCCCCACCATCTCGTGGCGGGCCTCGGCGGCCCGCCGCCAGTTCCGGTTCTCCGCCCGCAGCCGGCGCTGGTTCAGCGCGTTGCGGATGGTGACGCCCACGCGATCCGTCGACAGCGGCTTCTCGAGGAAGTCGAACGCCCCGAGCCGGGTCGCCTCCACGGCCGTGCTCACGGTGCCGTGCCCGGAGATGATGACCACCGGCAGCAGCTCGTCGAGCGCGCGGATCTTGCGCAGCACCTCGATGCCGTCCATGCCCGGCATCTTGACGTCGAGGAACACCAGATCCGGGTCGTCGCGCCGCACGCACGCGAGCCCCGCCTGCCCGCTCGGCGCGAGCAGGCATTCGTAGCCGTCGTACTCCAGGATCATCTTCAGGGAGTCGCGGATGGCGGCCTCGTCGTCGATGACCACGATGCGGTGCTTCATGGCGCTGCCGCGTCCCGCCCCCGCCGCGCCGCGCTCCGGGGCTACCCGCCGGCGGCCGCCTGCGCGCGCAGGCCGAGGCGTCGCAGGAAGGCGGCGTCGGCGTCAGGCTCCGGGTTGGGCGTGGTCAGGAGCCGGCCGCCGAGGAAGATCGAGTTCGCCCCGGCCAGGAAGCAGAGCGCCTGGGTCACCTCGTCCATCCGCATCCTGCCGGCGCTCAGCCGCACCTTCGACGTCCGCATGAGGATGCGGGCGACCGCGATCATGCGCACGACGTCGTCCCACGGGACCGGCTCCCGATCCGCGAGCGGCGTCCCCTCCACCGCCACCAGCGTGTTGATCGGCACGCTCTCCGGCTGCGGGTCCTGCTTCGCGAGCTCGAACAGGAGGTCGATGCGGTCGTCGTGGCTCTCGCCCATGCCGAGGATGCCGCCGCAGCAGACCTTGATGCCGGCGTCCCGGACGTGGCGCAGCGTCTCGAGGCGCTCGTCGTAGGCGCGGGTCGTGACGATCGACGCGTAGAAGCCGCGTCCGCTGTCGAGGTTGTGGTTGTAGTAGTCGAGGCCCGCTTCCCGCAGGCGCCCGGCCTGGCCGCGGTCGAGCATGCCCACGGTGGCGCAGCTCTCCAGCCCCGCCGCCTTGACCTCCCGGACCATTTCGAGGACCCGATCGAACGCCGGGCCGTCGGCCGCCTGCCGCCACGCCGCGCCGATGCAGAAGCGGTCGGCGCCGCCGGCCCGCGCGCGCGCCGCCGCCGCCGCGACCTCCGGAACGCTCAGCAGGCCGGTCGCTTCGACGCCCGTGCGGTAGCGGGCCGACTGGGGGCAATAGGCGCAATCCTCCGGGCAGCCCCCGGTCTTCACGCTCAGCAGCGACGCGCACTGCACGGCCGCCGGATCGTGATGGCGGCGGTGCACGCCGGCCGCCTCGTAGACGAGGTCGAGCAGGCCGCGGCCGTAGAGGGCGGCCACGTGGTCACGCGTCAGCGAGTCGTTCTCCATGCCCGTCGCACCGGGGCAAAGCCGGCCGGCCCTGCATACGCGCCCGGCCGCCGAACCCGCGGCGGCCCCGGCCCGCTACGGCGGCGCCGGATTCTCCGCGGCCGGCAGCCCGTACGCGGCCGGACCGCTGCCGGATTATAGCCGCCGCCGATCTCCCCTGCCGCTCCCGGACGCTCGCCTCCCGGCGCCCGCGCCGTTCCCCGGTCGCCCTATAATTGCAGTCATGTTCGACGGACTGAGCCACGAATCCCTCGTCGCGCGCGAGCGCGCGTTGCGCGCAGAGTTCGAATCGCTGAAGGAAGCCGGCCTCGCGCTCGACCTGACGCGCGGCAAGCCGAGCCCCGAACAGGTGGCGCTGTCGGACGGGCTCGACGAAGCGCTCGGCGGCGACTACCGCCTCGACGACGGCACGGACGTACGAAACTACGGCGGCCTGCTCGGCATCCCGGAGGCGCGGCGGCTGGGCGCCGAGCTGCTCGGCGTCCGTCCCGAGGAGGTGATCGCGGGCGGGAATTCGAGCCTCACGTTCATGTACCAGTACGTGTCGCACGCCTGGCTGAACGGGCCGCTCGGCCCGGAGACGGCGTGGCGGCGCGAGCCGGGTCCGCTGAAGTTCCTCTGCGTCGTGCCGGGCTACGACCGCCACTTCACGATCACCGAGAGCCTCGGCTTCGAGCTGCGCAACGTCCCGCTCGGCGCCGGCGGCCCGGACATGGACCAGGTCGAAGCCCTCGTGGCGGACGATCCGGGCGTCAAGGGCATCTGGTGCGTGCCGAAGCACTCGAATCCGACCGGGCACGTCTACTCGGACGAGGTCGTCGAGCGCCTGGCGCACCTCGCGCGGCGGGCGGGCCCGAACTTCCGCATCCTGTGGGACAACGCCTACGCGGTGCACGACTTCGACGACCCGCCGCCGGCTCTGGCGAACCTGATGGACCGCTGCCGGGCGGCGGGTACCGAGGACAGCGTGGTGCTGTTCGCGTCGACGTCGAAGATCACGCGCGCCGGGGCGGGCGTCTCGTTCCTGGCGGCCTCGCCGGCCAACCTCGCGTCGTTCACGAAGCACCTCGCGGTGCAGACCATCGGCCCCGACAAGGTCAACCAGCTCCGCCACGCGCGCTTCCTGCGGGACGGCGACGGCATCCGCGCCCACATGCGGCGGCAGGCGGCCATCGTGCGGCCGAAGTTCGAGCGGGTGCTACGCCGTCTCGAAGAAGGGCTCGCGGCCGACGGCCTCGGATCGTGGAGCCGTCCCCGCGGCGGATATTTCCTCTCCTTCGAAGCGCCGGACGGGCTCGCGGCCGAAATCGTCAGGCTGGCCGGCGAGGCGGGCGTGAAGCTGACCCCGGCCGGGGCCACCTTTCCGTACGGGCGGGACCCGCGCGACGCCAACGTCCGGCTCGCCCCGACCTACCCGTCGCTCGACGAGATCGAGCGGGCCATGCCGGTCTTCGTCACCGCGGTGGCGCTCGCCGCGGCGCGCCGGCGGCTCGGGCAGTCCGCCTGACGGCCGGGTTCACGCGGAGTCTTCATGAACGCCATGCGGAACCGGCGCGTTGCGAGGCCAGCGGTCACGCAACGCCGGCAGAAGGCCCTGATCTTCATGAGCGCCATGCGGAACCGGCGCGTTGCGAGAGCGTTCGCGGCCGCCCTGCTGATCGGCTGGAGCGTCCCGGCCCGGGGGGCCGCCGGCCAGGCCGTCCCGACCTACGACGACGTGGCGCCGCTGCTGAGGGAGAACTGCATCGGCTGCCACCGGCCGGGCGGTCTGGGACCGTTCAGCCTGACCACCTACGAGGAGGCGCGGGCGCGCGCCGGCCGCATCGCGGAAGAGGCCGCCGCCCGGCGGATGCCACCCTGGCAACCGGTGCGCGGCTACGGCGCGAGCGCCTTCGCGGGCGAACCGCGGCTGACCGGCGCCGGCATCGAAACGCTGCGGCTCTGGGCCGCGGCGGGCGCGCCGGCGGGCGACGCGCGCGGCATCGCGCCGCCGGCGGCCGGCCCCGAATGGCCGCTCGGAGAACCGGACCTCGTCGTCCCGATGGCCGAGCCGTACACGGTCGCGGCGGGCGGCGGCGTGGAGTACCGCAACTTCGTCCTGCCGGTCGACCTCCCGGCGCCCCGCTGGGTGCGCGCCGTCGACCTCCGGCCGGACGCGGCGGCGCAGGCATCCGTCCAGCGCGCGCAGATCACGCTGGACGACACCGGAACCGGGCGCCGGCGGCAGGAGGAGCAGGACGCCCCCGGCTACCCCGGTCTCGCCCCGGACCACGGCCGGTTTCCGCCGGGGCGCTTCCTGGTCTGGTCCGGCGGACGCCGCACCGCGCCGCCCGCCGCAGACGCCGCCTGGCGGCTCGACCCGGGCACGGACCTCCTCCTGCAGCTCGGCCTGCGGGCACGCGAGCGGCCGGTGGCGGTACAGGTCTCGGTCGGGCTGTACTTCGCCGGCGGGCCGCCGGCGCGGCGCAGCGTCGGCATCGTCCTCGACGCGCCGGCGCTCGACGTCCCGGCCGGGGAGGCCGCCCACGTCGTGGAGGACCGCTACCGCCTGCCGGCCGCCGTCGACGTGGCGGGCGCGTACGCGTACCTGCACCGCCTGGGCAGGGCGGTCGAGGTCACCGCGGAGGTCCCCGGCGGAGCCGCGCCGGGCCTGCTGCGGATCGACGACTGGCGGTTCGACTGGCAGGACGGCTACCGCTACACCGAGCCGGTGCGCCTGCCGGCGGGAACGCTGGTGCGGGCCCGCTTCCGCTTCGACAACTCCGGCGCGAACCCGCGCAACCGGTCCGCCCCGCCGGTGCGGGTCCGGTACAACCCGGACGACACCACCCCGCGGGCCGAGGTGTTCCTGGAGGCGTCGCCGGTGAACGCGGACGACGAGGCGGCGCTGGTCGAGAATCTGGCGTTGAAGCAGGCGCGCAACGACATGCTCGGCCTGCAGGCGATGCTGCGGACGGACCCGGACGATTACCGCAGCCACACCGACCTGGCCGCCCGCTACCTGACCCTCGGCCGGGCGGCGCTGGCCCGGGAGCACCTGGACCGGGCGCTGGCGCTGGCCCCGGACCACGCGCCGGCGCACTACAACCTGGGGTCGCTGCTGGTGGCCGAAGGCGACACGCAGGGCGCCGTCGACGCGTTCCGCGAGGCGGTCGCGCTCCGGCCCGGGTACGCCGCCGCGCACAACAACCTGGGCGCGCTGCTGGCCGCCTCCGGCGCGCTGCAGGACGCCATCGTCTACTACCGGCTCGCCCTGCGGTTCGGCTCGCGCGACGCCAGCGCGCACTACAACCTGGCCAACGCGCTGCTGGCGACGGGCGGCCTCGACGAAGCGCTCCGCCACTTCCGCGAGGCGGCGGCGCTGGCGCCCGACGATCCGGACGCGCACACCAGCCTCGCGCGCGCCCTGGTCGCCGCCGGCGACCTCGCCGGAGGCGCCGACCACTACCGGCGCGCCCTCGACCTGAACCCGCGGATCCCGCTCGCGCTGGTCGGTCTGGCGTGGCTGCGGGCGGCGGCGCCCGACGCGGCGCTCCGGTCGTCGTCCGAGGCGCTCTCCCTGGCCCAGCAGGCGGTGGCGCTGGTCGGCGGCGGCCACCCGCAGGTGCTGGACACGCTCGCGGTGGCGTACGCCGCGGCGGGCCGGTTCGACGACGCGCTGTCGACGGCGCGCAAGGCCGCCGAGGCGGCCCGCGGCACCCCCTTCGAAGGGCTCGTGCCGGACATCGAGGGGCGGGTCCGCCTCTTCCTGACCTTCCGGCCCTACCGCATGCCGGCCCCGGCGCCCTGACCGGACGGGATGGCCCCGGAATGCCCGGATCAGTCTTGGGGTAGCTGCTCGAAGGCCGCCAGGAACTCGCTCCAGGGCACCGGTTCCCCGTGCACCGGGGCCAGCGTCTCCACCTCCAGGCCCATGCGCTCGACCTGCGTGCGCAGGCTGCGCATCGCCGGCAACTGCGCCGCCCGCGGCGGCTCGTGGGTGTCGAACAGGTCCGCCTGGAACGCGATGCGCTCGGCCGGCAGGTACGCCATCAGCATCCCGGCGACGTGGCCCAGCGGCTGCACGTAGTAGACGCGCAGGATGCGGGAATTGTCGGTGATGACGTAGTTCTCCTGGACCGCCTCGTAGTTGTAGCCCTCGGCCAGCTCGGTGGGCGGCCACCGCGAGACGATGTCCGGCGCGATCGTCCGCGGCTCGTAGCTGAGCACGTCGTGGTTGAGGAACTCCAGGTTCAGCATGTGGGTGACGATGGTCGATCCGACGTGCAGGTACGTGCGCAGCCCGCCGACGTGGTCGAAGTGCGGGTGCGAGACGATGACCCAGCGGATCGGCTTGTCCGGCGCCAGCTTCGTGATCTCCTCGATGACGGCCAGGCTGCGCTCCTCGTCGCCGGGCGCTTCGAAGACGGCCACGAAGTCGCTGAACTCCACCATGTAGCTGTTGGCCGGACCGCCGCCCAGCCGGTACACGCCGGCGGCCATTTCGTCGACGGTCACCGCGGTGGGCCACTCCGCCGCGGCCACCGATTCCGGCACCGGGACCGGGTCGCCGCACTCGTTGGGCCGGACGTCCGCGAAGGTTCCGCCGTAGGCGTTGTGCCCGGTGCTCTGGCGGTAGAACTGCCAGTTGTCGTCCCAGCCCTGGTGCGAGTGCCAGTCGGTCGGCCACTTGACGTTGCCGAACGAGACGTGGTTGGTCGATTCGTGCTCGATGTTGAAGTCGCCCAGCGCGGGGATGTTCACCGTCGTCTTGATGCGCTGGATCAGGTTGCGGGAGTTGATCGTGGCGTCCACGCGGTACTTGCCGAACATCGTGATCGCGACCACGTGCATCTTCTCGGGCGTCACCACGTTGCCGTCGCGGCCCTTCTCGATCTGCTCCCAGCGCCAGAACGCCACCGGATTCGCCCCCGGCAGGCGGGCCGCCTTGAGGAACCCGTGGGGGTTCAGCCACAGGTCGAGCCGGTAGACCTCCGCGATCTCGGGCGGAACCGCCACCGGCGGTCCGTCGCCGTCCACGTGCCAGGAGAACCTGCCGTTGGTGACGTGCGTCTGCCGCGTCCGCCGCTGGGTCGGGGTGCCGCCGCGCCAGCCGAGGCCGTACTTCCAGGACGCCGGGGCCAGACCGGGGCGCCGGTCGAAGGTCTCCACGCTCGTGCCGGCTTCCCAGTCGATGACCCGCGTGTAGTCGGCCAGCGCGTCGATGCGCGGCCAGTCGACGTTGACCGCGTTGTCGAACGTCTGGCCCACCGCGCCGGCGTAGCCGCGGCCCGAGAACGCGATGCAGCGCAGATCCGCCTCGCCGATCTCCTCGGCGACGGCGGCGAGCAGGGGCGCCGGATCGACGAAGCCGGGCGGGAACTCCCGGGCCGCGGCCGTGCTTCCGGCCAGCGTGAGCAGAGCGACGGCGCCGGCGAAGCGCTTCCCCATCGTTCCCATTGGTTTCTCCTTCATCGCCGCGCCGTCTCCCCGCGGCCGGCGGCGGCGGAACCTCGTTGCGGGCGCCGCCATCATCGCCGCGCCGTCTCCCCGCGGCCGGCGGCGGCGGAACCTCGTTGCGGGCACCGTCCTCATCGCCGCGCCGTGTCCCCGCGGCCGGCGGCGGCGGAACCTCGTTGCGGGCGCCGCCATCGTACCACGGCGGGTACGGCCGGCGGGTACGGATAGAGTGAGGCCGCACCCGCCGCCGCGGGCCGTTCGGTTGCCGTCCCGGAGGAGACCGTCATGTCCGAATCCACGCTGACCATCCGCTCTCTGACCGCGCGCGCCGTCGCCGCGCCGCTGGCCCGGCCGCTCCGCACCGCGTCCGGCGACGTGCCGGTGTCGCCGCTGCTGCTGATCGACGTCGCGTCCGAGGAGGGTCCGGCGGGGCGGGCCTACGTCTTCGGGTACACCACCCTGGCGCTACGTGCGCTGAAGGCGTTCGTGGACGACCTCGCCGAGGTGCTGCGGGGCCGCCCGGCGCATCCGGCGGCGGTGGCCCGCGAGCTGGCGGCCCGCTTCCGTCTGATGGGGCGCCAGGGACTGGTCGGCATGGCGCTGTCCGGCCTGGACATGGCGCTGTGGGACCTGCGGGGGCGGGCGCTGCAGCGGCCGGTGGTCGAGCTGCTCGGCGGGGAGGCGGCGCCCGTGCCCGCCTACGACAGCTACGGCATCGTCGATCCGGTGGCGGACGCCCCGGCGCTGGAGCGGAGCGTCGAGCAGGGCTTCCGCGCGATCAAGGTCAAGGTGGGCGCCGGCGATCTGGATTGGGACGTCAGGAACCTGGCCGGCGTGCGCGAGGTGATCGGTCCGGACGTGCGGTTGATGATCGACTACAACCAGTCGCTGACGGCGCCCGAGGCGCTGCGCCGCATCCGTGCGCTGGCCCGCTTCGACCTCGAGTGGGTCGAGGAGCCGGTCCCCGCCGAGGATCTGGCCGGGCACGCCCGCGTCCGCGCGGGCTCGCCGGCGCCGATCCAGACCGGCGAGAACTGGTGGTTCGGGCACGACATGGCGCATGCCCTGGCCGCCGGCGCCTGTGACTTCTGCATGCCGGACCTGATGAAGATGGGCGGGGTGACCGGTTGGCTGGGCGCCGTGGGGCAGGCCGCGGCGGCCGCGGTGCCGGTCTCCAGCCACCTGTTCGTCGAGGCGAGCGCCCACGTCCTGCCGGTCACGCCCCTGGCGCACTACCTGGAATACCTGGATCTGGCCGGCGCCGTGCTGGCCGATCCCCCGCGGCCGGTGGCCGGCCGGGTCGCCGCGCGCGGTCCGGGACTCGGCCTGGACTGGAACGAGGCGGCCGTCGCCCGCTACCTGGCATGACCCCGGCCCGGCGCCGGCGCCGGCGCGGCCGACCGCCGGCGGTGCGTCGAACGGCTCGGCGCCGCCCGCGCCGGCACCGCGGTGGCTTCCATCCGGTCGGGCAGATCCTCGGCCTGCTGCTCATCAGCCGGTTCCGGGTGCTCGCCAACGACGCCCACGGCAGGCGAAGCGGCTGTTCGGTTTCGCGGCGGTCGGGGCGGTCTGCTCGACAGCAACCGAACATGGCGGTCGAGGAGGCGGCGGGGGCCGGCGGTCAACCCGCGGCGTACAAGGCTTCCAGCCTGCGGACCAGGAGGTCACGCTCGAACCCGCAAGGCGGATCGACCACCTGCCCGGGGCCGGCGCGCAGGGCCTCGGCCAACCCGTCGACATCGCCCCAGGGCGCCAGCAGCGCGCCGCCCGGGTGCCACTCGCGCACCCCGCCGCTGTCCCAGGCGGCAACCGGCGTGCCGAGGGTCAGCGCCTCCAGCCCGACGATGCCGAACGGCTCTTGCCAGCGCGAGGGCATCACCACGACGGCGGCGCGCCGATAGGCCGCCGAGAGGCGTCGGCGATCGAGCCAGCCCGGCGCCTCGACGCCTTCGGCCTCGATCTCGCGACGCAACGGGCCGGTTCCCGCAACGAGGAAAGGCAGGTCCGATCCCGAGCGCCGCCACGCCTCGAGCGCATCGCGGATGCCCTTTGCCGCCACCACCCGCCCCGCGAAGAGGACGCAGGGCGGACCGTCGGCCGGCGCGTCGCGGTCGAGACCGTACGCAACGGGCGGGACGACCGTGATCCGCTCCGCCGCGACCCCGGCCTGGAGCAGTTCGCGCCGCATGTAGGACGACAGCACGGTCAGCCGCATCCGCTGCAACGATTCCAGCCGTTCCGCGGTGAGTCCGAGGATGTCCTCGAAGTACCCCGGATCGTCGAAGCAGCCGGCGCAGACTTGCCGTCCCAGCGCCTCGCCGCAGACCCGGCCGTCCAACGTCCACTTCCCCCGTCCCGGGCAGAAGAAGCGGTGGTCCTGAACCGTCATCACCGCATCGACGCCTGCCGCCCACTCCAGCACCGCGGGGTTGACCACGTTGTGCACGTGCACCCGGTCGGGGCGCAGCCGCGCCCGCAGGGGCTCCAAGTCGGTGGCGGCACGAGTCCTGGCGTCGAGTCCCGGCACGACGCTCACCGGGCAGGGCGGGCGCACCGCGCCGTCGTCCCGACCCACGGCGAGGTGCAGCTCGTGACCGTCCGACAGCGCGTCGAGCAGCCCGAGCAGAGCCAGATCGGCCCCTCCGCGGTCGCTCAGCCGCTCACCGACGTGCAGGATCCGCATCGTTCAATCGGCGTTTCCCACCGGCGTGGCGCTCTCCGCGGCGAGCGCGATCGCGTCGGGCTCGTCGCGGATTCCGGCGTTCCGTCTCCGTCATCAGATCGTGCGCGGCCGTGCGGCGCGCCGTCACCGCTCGAACCGTTCGAGCGCATCCCGTGCGTTGGCCGTCTGCTCCAGGCAGAGCCGGTCGACCAGATCCAGCCCGCGCGGCGTCCACTCGTCGTCCTGGTGCTGCTGGCAGATCCGGAAGGCGAGGGTTGCGACGGTGAGGGCGTCCGCGTGACGGGCGCTGCGCGGGTCCCGCGCCTCGTCGGCGAAGCGCTCGAGAAACTTCTCGCAGACCGCGCAGGCCGCGCCCGGCAGCCGTTCGCGTGACGCTTCCAGCGCGTGCAGGACCGCCGCGGGGTCGTCTGCGAACGCCCTGCTTGCGCAGAACGCCTCGATCAGGTCGTCGTACGGGGTCAACGGCCCGTCCTCCAGGCGCCGGAAGCAGGCCGCCGCCCGCCGCCGGACGCCGGCGTCGCCGTCGTCGAACAGCGCGGTGAGCGTCGCCGCCGACCAGGCCCGGTACTCGGGCCGCGCGAGATTGGCGGCGGCGACGTGCGCCACGCCGAGGCGCCGGGCGGCGCCGCCGCGCAGGGCGCCGGCCGCCAGTTCCGCGGCGCCGCGGTGGTCGGGCTGCGCGCCCGCCGCGACCGCCGCGGGCGCCGCGCGGCCCGCGGCGGCGGTCGCGGCGCCGGCCTGCTCCAGGGCGGCGAGGCTGGCCAGGCGCGCGCCCGCCTCGCAGACCTCCGGCGCGGACGACCGGAGCATGCGTTCGACGAACGGCCGCACGTCGGCGAACCGGTCGCGCAGGCGGTCGCGGAGGAAGCCGTAGACCGGCGGCGCCGCGAGCAGGCGGTCCTCGGACAGGTCCATGTCCCGCAAGAGCCGCATGCCGAGCGCCGGGTCGCGGCCCGCGACCGCTCGCAGCGCTCCGGCCGCGCACGCCCGCACGGAGGCGCTCGGGTCGCGGATCAGCCGGTCGAGGGTCACCCGGAACGGCTGGAGGCAGGCGGCGTCCCGGGCGACGAGGCGGCCGACCGCCTCGGCCGCGCTTCCGCGCACGGTCTCGACGCCGAGGTCTTCCGTCCGCCAGGTCGTCGAAACCGGATCCTCGTGCTCGGTGGCGAGCCAGTGGAGCATGCGGACGGCGTCGCGGGGCGGCGGGTCGGTCAGGCTGCCGAGCACGCCGGCGATCGCGGCCCCGCAGGGGCCGCGCGACTCCGCGAACGCCTTGCGGCAGACCTGCAGCTTGAGCTCGGACTCGACGTCGGCGTTCCGCAGCGCGGCCAGCGTCCGCTCCAGGTAGACGGGGTGCGCGTCGGACGGGAACTGCAGGGCGAGCCGCGCGAAGCGCTCCGGATCCTCTCCCGCGCGCGCTTCGAGGAGACGGGCCGGCTCCCGGGCGCCGTCCTGCCACTCGGCCGGGAAGGGAATGGCGACCCGCGGGCCGCGCCCGGCGACGGCGCGCAGCCACTGCTCGTCGGTCAGCGCGTCGGCGGCGCCCCCGTCGGGCGGCGCGTCGGTGGCGTCGATCGCGATCGCCTCCGGATCCCCTTCCGGCTGCCCGAACCTGCCCTCCAGTTCCCGTACTGCCGCGTCCGCCCGCGTGCTGCGCAACCCGGCCGGAATCGCCGCGAGCAGCGCGTAGCGCGCGCGCCCGGCCTGCCGGAACCGGCGCAGCCCGCGCTCGTCGGGAGCGACGTACTCCAGCAGCAGGTGCTCCAGCCGGCCGCGGCTCGCGGCGGAGCAGTGCGGAACCACCGCGCGGATCGCCTCGGCCGCGCACCACTGCGGACGGTCGGAGAATCCGCACTGAAGGCGCCACGGCTCGTCGCACAGCAACGCCGCCGCTTCGTCCGCCGAGCGCGCGGCGCCGCCGCGGTACAGGGCCAGCAGCAGGTGGTTCGCGACGTGCGTGTCGCGGCGCCGCAATTCGGCCGCCGCCTCGCGCAGGCGGGCGCCGGCGTCCCGTGCGAGCGTGGCGAGCGCCGCGGCCAGCCCCGCGAGGCAGGCGTGATCGACTTCCGGATACTCCGTCCGGGCGACGACCGGCCACACCGCGTCGTGCCGCGGCGGCTTCGTCCCGGTCAGCGTGGCGTCCGAGACGTCCAGAACCGGGGCCAGCACGTGCTCCACGAACGCGGCGGGGGCGCGCTCGGCCGAGCGCCGGAACAGGCGGGCCGCGTCGTCGTCGTAGCCTGGCAGCTCGTGGCTGCCCGCGTCCTCGCCGGCCGAGCGGATGACCGCGAGGCGGCGGCGGAGCCGGTGGGCCAGAACCTCGGGGACCCACTCGGGGCGGTGTTCTCCGAGGCCGGCGAGCATGCTCCAGAAGGTGTCGTTCGCGGCGTCCCGGCGGCGGGCCTCGTCCAGCGCGCCGTTGTCGATCAGGCGCAGGAAGAGATCGAAGAGCCGGCGGCTCGCATGGTGGGGGGCCGATTCCATGAAGAACCGCAGGCGCGCCGTCCACCGGCCGCCGAGGTCGGCATGGGGTTCGAGCAGGGCCGCGACCGGATCCGGCGCGTGTGCGGCGTGGCGCCCCAGGTAGCGCACCGCGGCGGCGGCGAGCCGGTCTTCGCCGGCGGCGAGCCAGCCCTCGACGACGCCGCGCCGGTCGGCGAACGAGAACCAGGACCGCGACTCGAAGAACCGCCGCCACGCCAGGGCCGACAGCCTGTCCGGGTTCGCCGTCTCCCGCCGCAGGGCCTGCAGCGCGGGGACCAGCCACCGCTCCCAGACCGTCCATTCCTGCTCGGTCGGATCCGGGACGTCGGCCAGGACCGCGAACGCCAGGTCCTTGACGTGCGGCCGGACGCCGTCGTCGGCGAGCAGTGCGCCCAGTTCCCGCACGTACAGGGCCGGGTCCGCGTCCCGGAGGTAGGCCAGCGTCCGGCGGACCCGCGCCCGGCCGGACAGGTGTTGTTCCGAGTCCTTCAGCCAGGACACCAGCGATTGCCGCCGGTTGAACCACACCCGCGCGGCGCAGTAGTCGAAGAGGGTCTCGTGCCCGAACCCGCAGCGCCGCCGGCCGACGGTGACGACCCCCTCCGCCGCCAGGTGCTCCAGATAGGCGGGCGACACCTCGTCCAGCCGCTCCCGCGGCGCGGTGGGCTGCCGCGTGGCGGTCAGCTCGTCGCAGAGGGTCCGCACCGCCGCCAGCCACTGATCCGGCAGCGGCGCGGCGCGCTCGGCGACCGTCCGCCGCTTACGGGTCCAGTAGCGGTCGAACAGCGCCGTCGCGGTCGCGAACGCCGGCGGGCCCGGCGGGTCGGCGCCGCCGGCGAGGAACAGGGACAGGTGCTGGGGCAGCCGGAGCAGCTCCAGTTGCCGCGCGTCGAACGACGCCGGATCGAAGCCGGCGTCGCGCAACACCTGCTCCACCTCGCCGCGGGCGAACCCGGTCACCTCGATTTGCGCCTCCGCCCCGGGCACGAGCCGCCGCAGGCGGGGATCGTTGCGCCAGTCGAAGGCGCGGCAGACCACCACGGTGCGCAGCGTCGCCCGCGCGCCGACGCCGCGCGTCTCGCGCACCAGCCGTTCGACGAGCGCGCACGGGTCGGAATCGCCGCCGGCGAAACTGCTCGCCGCGTCCAGCTGGTCGACGACGAGGACGCCGGGGCGTCCGGCGGCCCGGGCCGCTTCCGCGAGCACCAGGACCGGCGACTCCTCCAATTCGAGACGGCGTCCGAGGTCCGTGGTGGTCGCCGCCGAGAGCACGTGGTCGATCCGGAACGCCAGCACCGGCGCGCCCTGCGCGCGCAGGGCGTCGACGACCGCGACGATGCACGCCGTCTTGCCGGCGCCGGCTCGTCCGGTCAGGACGCTCTCGCTCGCGGGCCCCGCCAGCCGCGCCGCCAGCGCCGCCGCCGCCTTCCGCGGCAGCACCCTGCCCCGGACGAGCCCCCGCCGCGCGCCCTCCAGGTAGCGGTCCGTCGCCGCCGCCACGACGGCGCCCGCGCGGTCCGGAGCGTACAGCCGCCGGGGCCGGAAGCCGCGCCGGGCGAGTCGTTCGACGAGCTGCCGGCGGGTCAGCGCGCGCGGCGCCGAGGCGGTCAGGATCGCCAGCAGCCCGGCGGCGACCCGGCCGGCGTCGGCGGCGAACGACGCCTGCACGCTCCAGCGCACGCGCTGCGCGAGGTCGCGTTCCCCGATCGTCCGCACGTCGATCCGCCGCAGCCGCCCGAACGCGGCCGCCGCGTCGCAGATCCAGCACCGCAGCAGCCGCGCGAACCACTCCCGGCGCGCGCGGGTCGTGAGCCACGCCCGCTCGAACGCCGCCGCCGATTCCGCGTTCCCGGCCGCCCGGGCCGGCCCGGAGAGCTCGCGCGGGTCGTCGCCGGACGCCAGGACGAACCGGTCGTCGTTGTCCGCCAGCCGGTCGCCGGCGGCCTGCAGCAGGCGGCCGGCGCCGGCGCCGCGGGTCGCGAGGCGCCATGCGCCGCCCGGCCAGCCGCGTCGCGCGTGCTGGATCTCGCGGCGCGCGCCCGCGCTCACGACCAGCTCGGCCCGTACGCCGTCCAGGACCTCGACGCGGAGGAGTTCGGTGGCGCCGTGGAGCAGGCGCAAGCCCTCGGACAACGTCCACCAGTGCGGATACCGATCGCCGGGATCGTCCGCGGGTCCGCCGGAGGGCGTCATGGCGTGCCGGGGCAGCGGAAACGGGGCAGGCCGGGCAGCGTTTCGACGTGCGCCGCCGCCGCTTCCGGCGTCAGCGGCTCACTCATCGGGATGCTGTAGCATCATACTTCCGATGCGGACGACCGTGATGTTGTTGATGATGCAGCTTGCAAACGCCCGCGCGGGTCGCGGCATGACGCCTTCGCCGGCGGCGCCGCGGCGCGCGTTCCGATTCGCCCCCGCGGGGCGCCGCGCCCGGGGCGCTGCCGCGCTGGTCCTGCCGGCGCTGCTGGCCTGCCTGCACGCGCCCGATCTGGCGGCCCAGGCCGGAACCACCACCGGCGTGATCCGCGGCGCCGTCCGCGACCCGGCCGGCGCGCCGGCGCCCGGGACGGTGATCGTGATCCGGCACCGCGAGACCGATCTGCTGACGACGGTCGAGACCGAGTCGTCGGGCACGTTCGCGCGCGCCCTGCTGCCGCCCGGCACGTACGACCTGACGGTCGCGCCGTCGGCCGCCGGGCTGGGGACCGAGCGCATCGAGGGCGCGGTCCTGCGGGTCGGGGGGGTGCTCGACCTGAACGTCGAGCTGCGGGTCGTGGCGGCCGAGACGGTGACCGTCGTCAGCGAGGCGCCGCGGGCGATCGACGCCGCCGACGTGACCCGCTCGCAACGCATCGAGGAGGACGTGGTCGATGCGCTGCCGAGCAACGGCCGCAACTACCTGAACCTGACCCTGCTGACCCCGGGCGCGTCGATCTCGCAGGGGCCGGACGGCGACGAGCTGAACATCAGCGGGCAGCGCGGCATCTTCAACAACTTCATCGTCGACGGGGCCGACTTCAACAACCCCTTCTTCGGCGAGCAGCGGGGCGGGCAGCGGCCCGCCTTCACCTTCAACCAGGACGCCATCGAGGACCTGGTGGTGGTGAGCCAGGGCGCCACCGCGGAGTTCGGCCGCTCGGCCGGCGGGTTCGTCAACGTGATCACGAAGTCGGGCACCAACGACCTGAGCGGCTCGGCGCACTACTACGGCCAGTGGGACGCGATCGCGGCGCCGTTTCCGGCGGCGCGGGGCGGCGGGAAGCCGGACTTCGGCCGCAACCAGGCGGGCGCCACGCTGGGCGGCCCGCTCGTGCGCGACCGGGCGTTCTTCTTCCTCGCCTACGACCGGCAGGCGGCCGACGAGACCAAGCAGACGACGCGCCGCGTCGCGAACCCGGCCAACCTGGAGCGGCTGAACGGCTTTCTCCGGACGCGCTGGCCGGGGCTGTTCGACGGCGAGTTCGGACCGATCCGGCGCACCGACGACGCGCGCTCCCTGCTCGCCAAGGCGGACCTGAACCTCGACGGCCGGCACCAGGCCTCGCTCAAGTACAACTACACGTGGGCGGAGCAGGTGAACGGCACCTTCGACGTCGACGCCTGGGGGGCGTCGGCCAACGGGATCGAAGGGGACCGGTCGCACGCGGTCAACGGCAGCCTGCGCTCCCTGCTCACCAACGCGCTCTCCAACGAGCTGCGCATCCAGTGGGCGCGCGAGGACCGGCCCCGCTGGTACGACGGCCCGCTGCTGCCCGGCGCGCGCCCCCCCGGCCCGCCGCAGTTCGCGGCCCTCGGCGGGCGGCCGTTCCCCGACGTCGCGATGGACTTCGCCGACGGCTTCCGGATCGGGCTGCCCTTCTTCCTGCCGATCGATCCGTCGTTCGACACGCGGCTGCAGTTCGTGGACAACGTGTCGTTCGCCGCCGGCGACCATCTCTTCAAGGCGGGGATCGAATACAACCGCACCCGCGCCAAGCAGCAGTTCGTCGGCATGGCGAACGGCCGCTACGTCTTCGACTCGGTCAACGGCTTCATCGGCTTCGTCGAACAGGGCAACCGCTACGTCACCTGCTCGGACGGATCGTCGAGCGCCCTCGGCGTCTGCCCGCCGGGCGCGGACGTCGCGGGGCCGGTCCTCCTCTACCTGCAGTCGGCGACCGTGCCCGGCGTCGCCCCCGGCCGCCTCGGGCTGCAGGAGTTCCGGACCGACGAGCTGGGCCTGTTCGCGCAGGACACTTGGCATCCGCACGATCGGGTGACGCTGGACCTCGGCCTCCGCTGGGACGGGACGTGGCATCCGGACGTGTTCGTCGAGCCGCGGAACACCTTCTTCGCGCCGTACCTCGACGATCCCCGCTTCCCGTCCGACGGCCGCATCCCGAACGACCTCGACAACGTCCAGCCGCGGGCCGGACTCGCGTGGGACGTCGCCGGCGACGGCGGCACCGTGGCGCGCGTCAACGGCGGGTCGTACGTGGCCCGCATCCCGATGCTCGTCTTCGCCCAGCACCGGTCGACCAACGGCGCGTTCCAGCAGATCCTGTTCCGCAGCAGCACCGCACCGGAACTCGGCCCGGTGCCCGCCATCGACAACCTGATCGACGCGTCGAGCACGCCGCCGTTCCTGCCGGACGTCCAGGTCGCCGACCGCGATCTGGAGCTGCCGCGCACCTGGTCGTTCGGCGCCGGCCTGGACCGTGACCTCGGGCGCGGCGTGGTCGCGAACGCCAGCTTCGTCCACGCGCGGACCGACCATCTCTTCCGCTTCGTCAACCGCAACGACCCCGCGTTCGGTTCGCCGTTCGGCGTCGGGACGCATCCGTCCGGGGGCGGCCTCAACAACCTGACCGTCGCCGAAAGCAGCGCGCGCTCGCGGTACCACGCGCTCATCCTCGGCCTGCGCGGGCGCGGCGCGGTCCGCAACCGGCCGGTCACCTTCGAGACCCACTACACGCTCGCCTTCGACCGCTCGGACGACGACAACGAGCGCGACCCGTTCGTCCTGCGCTACGCGGACCCGGGCAACCTGGGGCCGGAGTACGGCTGGTCGGACCGCGACCGGCGCCACCAGGTGAGCGCCTACCTGCTGATCACCCTTCCCGGCGCGCTGCACCTGAACAACGTCGTCCGCTACCTGTCCGCCTCGCCCGTCTCCGAGCAGTGCGCCAACCGGGGCGTGCGGGCGGCCCAGCCGTCGGACCGCATCTGCGCGGACGGCACGATCCTCACCCGCAACACCCTGCGGCGGGACAACGCCTTCTTCACCTGGGACGTCCGGCTCGCGCGCCGCTTCACGCTCCGCAACGGCCTGGTCGTCGAACCGATCGCGGAGGTCTTCAACCTGACCAACGCGGACAACTTCGTCGACACCGCGGTCGGGTCACTGCTGTTCAACTTCGACGGCACGCTGCGGAGCGGGCTGGGGGACACGCGGCGCGGGCAGGTGGGGCTGAGCGTGCGGTTCTGACGTCCGCGCTTCTCTCGCGGCGGTCGGCGTGGAGGTTCCGTCACCGCCACGCCGGCGGCGAAGCACCCGAGCGCACTTCAGTAATTAATTATGTATGCAATCGTAGACTGTTGAGTTATATTTTCATGGATGATTCAGCGGCGCCTCAAGCCTGCGCTCGACCGGCTCCTGGAAAGGAATCCCGCGGTGGTGCTGATCGGACCGCGGCAGGTCGGCAAGACGACGCTTGCGCGGGAGATTGCTCGCGAGCGAGACGCCGTCTACGTCGATCTGGAGCTGCCGAGCGATCTCGCCAAGCTCAACGACGTCGAACAGTACTGCGCCGAAAACGCCGACAAGCTGGTGATTCTCGACGAGGTGCACCGTGCGCCGGGATTGTTCGGCCCTCTGCGCAGCGTCATCGACGAGCGCCGGCGGACCGCGAAGCGGGCGGGGCACTTCCTGTTGCTCGGTTCGGCGTCCATCGATCTCCTGAGACAGTCCAGCGAGACGCTCGCCGGCCGTGTCGCCTATTGCGAGCTGCATCCTTTCGGCGTAGCGGAAGTCCCCGGCGATCGGCAGCGCCGGCTCTGGGCTCGCGGCGGGTTCCCGGAGAGCTGTCTCGCGCCGAGCGACGAGGACAGCCTCGACTGGCGGCTGGCCTTCATCCGGACCTACCTGGAACGCGACGTTCCGCAGCTCGGACCGCGTATTCCCGCCGCGACGTTGCGGCGGTTCTGGACGATGCTCGCCCACAACCAGGGGCAGACCCACAACGCGGCGGCGCTTGCGCGGGGGCTGGACGTCAACGGCGTCACGATCGCCCGCTATCTGGATCTGCTGGTCGACCTGCTGCTGGTCCGGCGCCTGCAGCCGTGGACGTCCAACCTGGGCCGGCGCCTCGTCAAGGCGCCGAAGGTCTATATCAGAGACAGCGGCGTGTGCCACGCGCTGCTGGGCATCGAGACCGTCGACGACCTGTTCGGTCATCCCGTCGTCGGCAGCAGTTGGGAAGGCTTCGTCGTCGAGAACGTCGTCGGCGTCCTGCCGGCGCGCGCGTCATGCGGTTACTATCGCACTTCCGGCGGCGCGGAAGTCGACCTCGTCGTCGATCTCGGCGGCGGCCGGATCTGGGCACTGGAGATCAAGCGCAGCTCCGCGCCCAAGATCTCCAGAGGGTTCCACAGCGCCTGCGAGGATTTGCGGCCTGCCCGCAGGTTCGTGGTTCACGGCGGCAACGAGAGCTTCCCGCTCGCGAAGGACGTCCGGGCGGTGACCGTGCGCGCGATGATGGACCTGATCGTCCAATCCGGTTCCCGCTGAAGCCGTTGACCCGGTTCGACCGTACGCCCGGTGTTCCGATCCCGTTCCCGGCGTAGTATAGGCACTGCGGGCGGCGGCCGGCGCCGCCGCGGGACCCCGATGGACGCCAGCACGTACGTCCGGCCGTCACGGGAGGCCGCCCTGGAACTGGGCCGCGAGACCGATCTGCCGGCTCTCATGCGGCGGGCGGCGGCGTTGCGGGACGCCGGGTTCGGGCGCCCGGTCAGCTACTCGCGCAAGGTGTTCGTTCCGCTCACGAAGCTGTGCCGGGACGTGTGCCACTACTGCACGTTCGCCCGGCCGCCGCGGCCCGGCGAACGGGCGTACATGACGCTCGACGAGGTCGTCGACGTGGCGCGCCGCGGCGCCGCGGCCGGTTGCCGCGAGGCGCTGTTCACGCTGGGGGACAAGCCGGAGCTGCGCTACCCGCGGGCCCGCGCCGAGCTGGACGCGCTGGGCTACCCCACCACGATCGCCTATCTGGCGGCGGCGGCGCGGGCGGTGCGGGACGCCACCGGCCTCCTGCCGCACGCCAACCCCGGCGTCGTGACGCGGGACGAGCTGCTCGCGTTGCGCGCGGCGTGTCCGTCCCAGGGTCTGATGCTGGAGAGCGCCTCCCGGCGGCTGCTGGAACGGGGCCGGGTCCACCACGGCTCGCCCGACAAGGATCCGGACGCGCGCCTGGAGACGCTGCGGGCGGCGGGGGAGCTGGCGATTCCGTACACTTCCGGCATCCTGATCGGGATCGGCGAGACCCGGCGGGAGCGCATCGAAGCGCTGCTGGCGCTGCGCGGCCTGCACGACGCGCACGGACACGTCCAGGAGATCATCGTCCAGAACTTCCGGGCGAAGCCGGACACGCGCATGGCGCAGGCGCCCGAGCCGACGCTCGAGGACCTGCAGTGGACGATCGCCTGCGCGCGGTTGATCTTCGGTCCCGGCATGTCGATCCAGGCGCCGCCGAACCTGACCCCGGACCGCTTCGGCGCCCTGATCCGGGCCGGCATCAGCGACTGGGGAGGGGTGTCGCCGGTCACTCCGGATCACGTCAACCCGGAGGCGCCGTGGCCGCATCTGGAGCGGCTGGCGCGCGAGACCGCCCGCGAGGGGAAGGTGCTGACCGAGCGGCTGACGGTCTATCCGCCGTACGTCAGACGCCTCGAGCAGTGGGTGGCGGAACCGCTTCGGCCGGCCGTCCGGCGGGCCTCCGACGCGGAGGGGTTCGCCCGCGAGAGCGCGTGGTCGCCCGGCGACCCCGACGCGGCGCTGCCGGCGCTCGCGGACCGTCTCGAGGAACCGGCCGCGCCGGCGCCGGCCGCCACGGTGCGGGCGCTGTGCGGCCGGGCCGCGCGCGGCGGCGGACTGGACGAATCGGAAATCGAGACGCTCTTCTCCGCGCGGGGCGACGATCTGGTGGCCGTCGTGCGGGCGGCCGACGCGCTGCGGCGCGAAGTCAACGGCGACGAGGTCACCTACGTCGTCAACCGCAACGTCAACTACACCAACGTCTGCTACTTCCGCTGCCGGTTCTGCGCCTTCTCGAAGGGGAAGCTGAGCGAGAACCTGCGGGGCGCCCCCTACGACCTCGATCTCGACGAGATCGCCCGCCGCGGCGTGGAGGCGTGGGAGCGCGGGGCCACCGAAGTGTGCATGCAGGGGGGCATCCATCCGGAGTACACCGGGGCCACCTATCTGGACATCTGCCGCGCCGTCAAGGCGGCGGCGCCGGAGCTGCACGTCCACGCCTTCTCGCCGCTGGAGGTCTGGCAGGGCGCGGCCACCCTCGGCGTGCCGCTCGAGGCGTTCCTGCGGCGCCTGCGGGCGGCCGGGCTCGGGACCTTGCCAGGCACCGCGGCCGAGGTGCTCGACGACGAAGTCCGGCGGGAGCTGTGCCCCGACAAGCTGACGGCGGGGCAGTGGATCGAAGTGATGGAGACCGCGCACCGGGTCGGGTTCCGGACGACGGCGACCATCATGTACGGCCACGTCGACCGGCCCCGGCACTGGGCCCGGCACCTCGCGCGCATCCGGGCGCTGCAGGCGCGCACCGGCGGGTTCACCGAGTTCGTGCCGCTGCCCTTCGTGCACATGGAGGCGCCGATCTACCGGCAGGGGCTGGCGCGCCGCGGCCCGACGTTCCGCGAGTCGCTGCTGATGCACGCCGTCGCCCGGCTGGCGCTGCACCCGCTGGTGCCGAACGTCCAGGCGTCCTGGGTGAAGATGGGGCCGCGCGGCGTGCGCGCGTGCCTGCGCGCCGGGGTGAACGACCTCGGCGGCACGCTGATGAACGAGAGCATCACGCGGGCGGCCGGGGCCGGGTTCGGCCAGGAGCTGCCGCCGGAACGGATGGAGGCACTGATCCGCGGGGCGGGACGCCGTCCGCGGCAGCGCTCCACCACGTACGGCGAGCCGCCCGCCGCGCAGACGGCCCGCTCGTTCCGCGCCGCGGCTCTGCGCCCGGTGGCGCCGGCGCCGGGTCCCGCCCGGGCGCGGGACGGCGGGCGGGCGGCGCTGGTCCGGCCCGGACTCGATCCGGACGCCGGGCAGGTCACTCTTCGGAATCCCGGGACAGCTTGAAAGAGGAGGCGAATCGATGAGCGTGGACGTCCGCGACCTGTTCGACAAGGCGTTGCAGCGGCCCGCCGTCAGTGTGCCGGCGGCCCTGGCGGTGGTGCTGGCGATCGGGTTCTTCGGGTGGTCGTACTCCTGCCCCTGCAACTACACGCCGGGGGCGTACCTGTTCGGCGCCGAGCAAGAGGAGCCGGTGAGCGACTGGACGTTCGCGAACCGGGTGACGCTGTGCCAGATCCAGGTCCCCGCCGGCCTGCTGCCGCACGCCATCAACCTGAACTGCTTCGCCACGGAGAGCGGCGACCTGTACCTGAGCTGCTCGAACTGCGACGGCAAGCGCTGGTCCGGCTACGCGGTCGAGGACGGCCGGGCGCGGCTGCGGCTGGACGGCGCTGTCTACCCGGTCACGCTCACCCGCGCCCTGGACCCGGACGAGCTGGACACGGCGTGGGCGGCCAGGCTCGGCAAGCTGCACGCGCTGGAGGAGCCGGCCAACCCGCCCGCGCCGCTCGGCACGCCGCGGCCGGACCACTGGTGGTCGTTCCGCGTCGTGTCGCGCAGCAGCTAGCCGACCCGATCCGTCCGGACGGGACAGGTGCCGGCCGGCGGACCGGGAAGCCCGCCCGGGTGACGACGGTTCCGGCCGGCGCCGGGCGGTCTGCCGGCGTCAGGCGGTCAGCAGCCCCGCCGGAACGACGCCGATGCCGTCGGCGCGGCGGTACGCCTCGTTGCCGGTGGTGATGACGGCGGCGTCGAGCAGATCGGGGCCGATGCGGTCGCCGAGCCACTTGAGATGCCGGATGTCCGCGTCGTCCACGGTCGCGGAGAGCTTCACCTCGAGGGCGACGACGCGGCCGTCGCGGCGCTCGATGACAAGGTCGATCTCGTGTTCGCCGCCGCGCGTCCGGAGGTGTCCGACGCGGGCCTCGTTGGCCTGCGCGTAGGTCCTGGCCGAGAGCGTGACGAGCGATTCGAACAGCGAGCCGAGCAGGGTGCCGTCCCGCGGGATGGGCGGCCCCGCGGCGGCGCCGTCGACGAGCGCCCCGGTGTCGACGCCGAGGAGCCGGGCCGCCAGCGCGGGATCGGCGAGCTGGTGGACGGGGGCGGCGGCCAGCCGCCGCAGCCGGTTCCTGGTCGGCGTCCAGGCGGGAAGCGGTTCGATGATCCACAGTTGCTCCAGGGCGGCGCGGTAGGGGTGCGTGGTCGTCTTCGCCGGTTTGTCGGATTCGCCGGCGGAGGCCGCGTCGCGGATCGTCTCGTAGGACGCCGTCGTCGAGCACGCGGCGGCGTACGCGGTGAGCCACCGGCGCAGCGCGCCGGCGTTTCGGAAGCGGGTTCCGAGCTCGACGAATTCCCGTTCCACGATGCGGTCGACGTAGCCGTCGAGTTGCGCGCGGAGCAGACGGCCGGCGTGGTTCCGCAACGCCGGGAAGCCCGACCGCGTGATCTCCTGCGCGTAGTCGGTCAGCGCAAGCCGCGTCGCGCCGGCGAGCGTCGGCCGCCTGCCCGTGAGCAGGGCGGCGAGACTGACGGTGGGGGTGGTCAGGCCGCGTTCGGCAAGCGCCATGGGCCGCATGCGCACGGTGACGATCCGTCCTGCGCCGGAGTGCGTCGGCGCGCCACGCGGCGCGGCCGACCCGGTCAACAGGAATCGCGACGGTTCCGGATCGCGGTCGACCGCCCGCCGCACGAGGTCCCACGAGGTGGGCAGGCGCTGCCATTCGTCGATCAGGATGGGCGGGTCTCCGGTGGTGAGGCGCGCCGGCGCGGCGCGGGCGATCGCGAGCCGGCCGGGGTCGTCGAGCCGGTGGACCGTGCGGGCCCGACGAAGCGCGGTCTCGGTCTTGCCGACCGCCTTGGGGCCTTCCAGAGACACCGCCGGCAGTCCCCCGACGAGCGCATCGAGTTCGGCGTCCACGATCCGCGACCGGTACTCCACGGCGCTTACGATACCAGATGGACGGCGTTTACGCTCCCGATTGGACGGCGTTTACGCTCCCGATTGGACGGCGTTTACGCTCCCGATTGGACGGGTGCACGTCAGATTTGTGAGGGACCGCCATCGGGGGTGCAGGGCAGGGCGAGATCGGCCGACAACTTCAGTAGACCGGCTGTTCACTGGAGGAGTCCGACCATGCCCGAGGAATCGATCGCCGCGCTCGAACAGCGCCGCGCCCACCTGTGCCGGCAGTTGGCCTCGATCGGCGAGATGCGTTCGGGGTCGCTGATGGCGCGTTGCCGGCGCTGCGGCAAGACCGGCTGCGGCTGCGCCCCGCCGGGGAAGGCACAGCGGGGTCCGGTGCTGTCGCTGACGCGCAAGGAGTCGGGGAAGACGGTGACCCGGATCATTCCGGCGCGGGCGGCGGAGCAAGCCTGGGCCGAGGCGGCCGAGTATCGGCGGTTCCGGCGCCTGTCGCAGGAGTTGATCGAAGCCAGCGACGCGCTGAGCGAGGCCCGGCTGCGGGCCGGGAGCGGGAGCGGGCGGGACCCCGCGGCGGCGGCAGCCGGCGCGGGAAAAAAGGGGGCTGCGAGAAGACGCTCGCGGGCGAAATCGACGCCGAAATCGATGCCCTGGTAAGGTCGAAGACGGCCGGCGGCCCGGATTTCGAGGCCTTCGAGCAAGCCGTCCGCCGCCGGGCGCTCGACACGGCCGCGCGGTCGGTCGAGCGCCGGCTGAACGCGGACTGCGCCGACCACCAGGATTCGACCGTGCGGTGCGCCTGCGGACGAAAGGCGCGCTACGCCGGCCGCCGTCCGAAGACGTTTCTGAGCGTGTTGGGGCCGTTGCGGCTGGAACGCGCCTGCTACCACTGCGACGCCTGCCGCACGGGCATCTGTCCGCGCGACCGGGCGTTGGGTCTGGAAGGCACTTCGTTGTCGCCCGCCACCACGCGGATGGTGGGGGCGGCGGCGGCCGAGGTCAGCTTCGACAAGGCGGGCGAACTGGTGGGGGCGTGCGCCGGGGTGCGGGTCGAGACCAAACAGGTCGAGCGCACGGCCGAGGCCCTGGGACGCCAGGTCGCCGCCGACGAACGCACCGTGACCGAGCCGGCGCCCGCCCCCGCGCCGACGATGTACCTGGGGCTGGACGGCACCGGCGTGCCGGTGCGCCCCTCCGAGGTCGAGGGCCGCCCCGGAAAGCAGCCGGACGGCTCGGCCAGGACCCGCGAGGTCAAGCTGGTCACCGTCTGGACGGCCGAATCGCGCGACAAACGGGGCCGGCCCGTGCGCGACCCCGGATCGGTCAGCTACAACGCCGCCGTCGAGAGCGCGGCCGGCCGCGACACCGACCCGCGGCCGGCCCCGTTCGCGCAACGGGTGTATCGCGAGGCGCAACGGCGCGGCTTCGACGCCGCCGAACGCCGCGTCGTCCTCGGCGACGGCGCCCCCTGGATCTGGAATCTGGCCGGCGAGCAGTTTCCAGGCGCCACCGAAATCGTCGACGTCTACCATGCCAGGCAGCATCTGTCCGACGTGGCCAAGACCCTCTACGGCCCCGGCACCGACCGCGCCGACGCCTGGGCCAGGCAGCGGAAGGACGAGTTGGACGCCGGACGGCTGCGCGCGATCGTGGCCGAACTGCGGTCCCACACCGAGACCACCGACGCCGCGCGCCGGTGCCTCGACTACGTGGTGCGCAACCGCCGCCGGATGCGCTATCCGCGGTTCCGCGCCCAAGGCCTGTGCGTCTCTTCGGGCGTGGTCGAGGCCGGCTGCAAGCGGGTCGTCGGCGCACGGTTGAAGCGCGCCGGCATGCGCTGGACCGTCGCCGGCGCCAACGCCATCATCGCCCTGCGCTGCTGCCAGCTCAGTGGCCGCTTCGAGGACTTCTGGGAGCGACGAGCCGCCAGAGCCGCCTGACGGTCCTCACAAATCTGACGTGCACCCCGATTGGACGCTGCGCTTGACAATGCCGGCGCGGTGCTCACAATGAAGGGATCCCGGATGCGGGGGGAGCCGTCCCGTCCGCGGGAGCGGCGCGGGCAGGAGGGAGACCGACCCATGACGACTCGACACCACCGTTCGGCGGCGGTGGCCGGCGCGGTGCTGGCGCTCTGCGTCAGCGGCCGCGGCGTGGCGGCCAATGCGACCGACTGGGAGCCGGGGCCGGCCTCGTGGACGGGGGACCTGGCCCCGATCACCGCCGCGGACTGGAGCTACGACCGGGCCGAGCACCTGCTGGGCCGCGCCGGCTTCAGCGGCACGCCGGAAGACGTCCGGCGGCTGGCGGACATGACGCCGGAAGAAGCGGTCAGCGCCCTGGTCGACTACGAAAACGTCCCGAACGACCACCTGCCGCCGTTCGAGCACTCGGGCTTCTGGGACGAGACGCTGATGCACTTCCCGCCGAGCCGGCCGGCCGCGACGGACCGGGCCCTGGCGCGCGGCGAGAGCATGGGCGTCCGGGTCAAGCCCGAGTTCGTCAACCGCCACGTGCAGCCGGTCTCCGACCGGTTCTTCTACTGGCTGCGCGCGAGCGCGCTGGAGACCCGCCGCGTCGGTTACTGGTGGGCCGAGCGGATGCTGGACACCGGCCGGCCGCTCGAGGAGAAGATGGCGCTGTTCTGGCACGGGCACTTCGCCACCGCCCAGAACAAGGTCCGCGACTACCGGAAGATGCTGCTGCAGGTGGAGACGTTCGAGCGGCACGCGACCGGGAACTTCGGGGAACTGCTCGTGGCCGTCGCCAGGGACCCGGGGATGCTCTACTACCTCGACGCCGGGGTGAACGTGAAGGGCGCCGCCAACGAGAACTTCGCCCGCGAGGTGATGGAGCTGTTCACGATGGGCGTGGGCAACTACACCGAGCAGGACGTCCGCGAGGCGGCGCGGGCCTTCACCGGCTGGAACTTCCTGAACCTGGACTTCGTGGTCAACGCGGACCAGCACGACGACGGCCCCAAGACCTTCCTGGGCCGCACCGGGAACTTCGACGGGGTCGACGTGCTGCGCATCATTCTGGAGCAGCCGGTCACCGCCGAGCACATCGCTTCCAAGATCTACCGCTTCTTCGTCCGCGAGGACCCGTCGCCGGCGCTGCAGGCCGAGCTCGGCGCGGTCCTGCGGGACAACCGCTACGAGCTCAAGCCGCTGCTGCGGACGATCTTCCTGTCCCGCGACTTCTACAGCGAGGCCGCCTACGGCGCGCACGTCAAGGGGCCGGTCGAGTACGTGATCACGATGCTGAAGCAGCTCGGCGCCCCGGACGTGCCCGGCGTGCCGGACTTCAACCGCACGACCATCGCGCTGGGCCAGCACCTGCTGAACCCGCCGTCGGTGGCGGGCTGGGCGCAGGGCCGGTCCTGGATCACGCCCGCCCTCCTGCAGGAGCGGGGCAACGTCGCCTTCGAGTACCTGTTCCCGGACGTCATCGACTTCAAGGATCCGAACTTCCTCGCCCCCGGCGGGGACGGGCTGGTGGGCGAACGCCTGCGTAGCGGCTACGACTTCGGCGCCTCCATCGCCATCGACGGCGACCCGGACCGGATGACCGCGTTCGACCTGGCCGCCCTGGAGCGGGACGAGCTGTTCAACACCCGCGTCTCCGGCTACCGCGCGTGGGCCGAGGCGGTGCGCAAGCTGATTCCGACGCCGCGCGGCGCGGCGCGCGTCGACGTGACCCGCATGGTCCTGGATTCCGGGGCGGCGACCACCGGCGAAGCGGTCGACCACCTGCTGGGGCGGTTCCTGCGGATGCCGGTGGCGGCCGGCCTGCGCGACGCGCTGGTGGAACTGCTGGACGCCGAGCTGGGAACCTCGGATCTCCAGCGCGCCCGGACCTACGCGGAAGACCCGTTGCGCATGGTGACGCACGTCATCATGAGCACGCCGGAATACCAGATCGACTAGGGGACCCGTCCGCACGGAGGTGCATGGCCATGACCCTGACCAGCCGCGGCAAGAAGTTGTGTGATTCCAGTGGCGTGTCCCGCCGCGAGGCGCTGAAGATCGGCGCCCGCGGCGTCGGCCTCGGCCTGCTCGGCAGCGGGCTCGGCCCCCTGCCGCCGCTCTTCGGCGCCGCGTCGGAGGCGCTGGCCGCCACCGAGGGGAAGATTCTGGTGGTGTTCGAGTGGTTCGGCGGCTACGACGGGCTGAGCACGTTCGTACCCTACGGAGACGACGAGCTGTACCGCCGCCGTCCGACCATCGGCGTCCGCGAGCGCGACGTGCTCAAGGTGGACGAGCACTTCGGCTTCCAGAAGTCGATGGTGGGCATGCGCCGGCTGTGGGAGGGGGGCGACTGCGCCGTCATCCACGGCGCGGGCTACGAGCAGCCGTCCTTCTCGCACTTCGCGTCCGCCTCGTTCTGGCACACCGGCGCCCCCAACAGCGGGGAGGCGTACGGCTGGTACGGCCGCACCGCCGACGCCCTGGATCCGGCCGGGTCGCCCAACTTCCTGGTCAACGTGGCCTCGGCGCAGTCGCTGGCGGTGCGGGCGCACCAGCACGTCCCGGTCGTCTTCGACGATCCGGGCGCGTTTCGCCGCGACCTCTTCCACCCGCAGCGCCCGTTCGTCGACAAGCTGGGCGCCGGACAGGAGGCGCGCGGCGAGATCCACAAGTTCCTGCTCGACGTCAACCGCAGCGCCCGCGAGGCGTCGGCCCTGGTCAGCCAGGCGTGGGAGAACTACCGCGCCTCCCGCAACCCGGATCTGCGCCTGCTCGACCTCGACAAGGTCGTGGCGCTGATCGAGAACGACTTCCCGGCGCGCCTCTACTACGTCCGGCTCCGCAACAGCCTGTTCGACACCCACGTCAACCAGGAGAGCCCGCACAACCGCCAGGTGCAGTACTGCTGCGACGCGGTCTGGGGCTTCTTCGAGGAGATGAAGCGGCTCGGCAAGCAGGACGAGGTGGCCGTCTTCATCCACAGCGAGTTCGGCCGGCGCGTGCCGGAGAACACGAGCCTGGGCACCGATCACGGAACCGCCAACGTCTCCTTCGTGCTCGGCGGCGGGGTCAAGGGGGGCCAGTACGGCAGGCCGCCCAGCCTGACGGACCTCGTGCTCGGCGACAACCTGGAGTACACCACCGACTTCCGGCGGGTGTACGCCACCCTCATCGAGGAGTTCCTCGGCTACCGCAAGTCGGAGCACGTGCTGGGGAGCCGATTCGAGACGCTCGGGATGTTCACGTAGGGCGGTTGGGAGCGCCGGTCGCCGGCGGCGCGTCTCCCGCCGGCGACCGGGCGAGGACTGATCAAAGGTTGGAAGTCAACCGCTTCCTTCGTGATCACTTCGCGGAGAAAGCAAGAAGGGAAAGTGATCCTGCGCCGTCCACAACCGCCTTGTGCGGGCCTGCTCGCATGAACGGCCCGCCCGATCAGGATCACCAGCATCGGCGCGCCCGCGTTCCTGGCAGGTGGAGGCAAAACTTGGGCGATCATCGTGTTGCGGGGCGCCGGGGCCGGTCCCGCTTGTCGTCGCGTTTCAGCCAAGTCGCTTCCGGACGTTCTGCAGCGCGGCGACGTCCAGCAGATCCCGTGGTCTGCCGGCGCGTCGCTTCATGGCGATGAGGTCCTCGATCGACGCCACGAAGAACGTGCGCGCATCGACCGTCACCTCGACCGCACGCTGTCTCAGTTCGTCGAACGCATCGCTCTCGCCGACCAGCAGGTCGACTTCCGTGCTGCCGTCCGCCGTGCGGAAGTTCAGGGCCAGCATGCCCTTCTCCTGCCGCCAGCGACGGACCTGCTCGACGTCGCGAATTCGCTCGACCGGCTCCGGAATGCGGGGGCGTGCCCCGAGCGACCAGAGCAGATCGACCGCGGCTTGCCAGGAATCAGGCGCCAGCCTGGGCACGACGTCGAGATCGAACGTCACGCGCGAACCGCCGTGCAGGACGGCGGCGACTCCACCGGCGATCACGAATTCAACGTGATGGTCGTGAAGCGCATTCAGGATCTCGAGAAAGCCGCTCGTCATGCGACTGCTGTTCCGTCCAGGCCCGGCGAAGCGAGTTCAGGTCACGGGCGCGCTCGCTGAGCATCCGCAGACGCGCGGTGAACGACCGGCCGTCGAGCGGTCCGATGGGGGAGTCGTCGGGGTGGATGCCGGTCCAATCGACGCTGCGACTTTCCGGCGGTTGCATCACGTGCGCTTGTCCCGACGGCCCGAGCGTGTCGCCGCAGTATAGTCCGAGGCGGACACGTCGAGACGGTGCCGGCAATCCAGCGGCGGACGATGGAGCGAGGGGACCGCGGCGTTTTCGCGCGTCGATTGATTGCCCTGCCGCGGCGCTGGTCGAGACCACGCACACGCGCCCGCGGCGCGCCGCCGTCCTCATGCCGTTTCGTTCAGAAGCGCCCTCGCCCGCCGCACACGCGCCCGCGGCGCCGCCGCACTCACGCCGTTTCGTTCAGAAGCGCCCTCGCCACCCGCCGGGCGGCGTCGCGCGCGCGGCGCGAAACCTCCGACGGGGAGCGGCTGGCCAGCAGGCGGTCGAGATCGTCGCGGCCGAGGCCGGGCAGCACCCGGCTCCGGTCCGCGGCGGCGAAGCCGTCCGGCGCATCCGCGTCGGGAACCCAGATGCGGGCGCCGTCGGCGCGGCTCCAGGTCCACGCCTCGCGGACGCCCAGGCGGAAGTACGGCGCGAGCTTGCCGCGCGAATCCACGCTCCGGTCGATCTCGGCCACCAGATCCGGCGCCGGATGGCCCCGGCGCACGTCGAGGTATCCGTCGAGCCGCATGGCCGCGCGCACCTTGGCCGCGCCCAGGAAGAGGCACGCGTCCGGCTCGAACGCGCCGTCGTCGCTGAGCAATCGGGTCGCGCCCGCGGTCAGCGACTCGTCCGGCCGTCCCGCGTCGTCCATCGATTGCCCGATGCTGAAGAACAGGGAAGAAAGCCCGCACGCCCGCCATTCGTGCGCGATGCCGGGCTCGGCGACGTATTCGGCGCGTCCGGTCGCCACGTCGTAGCGGCTGCGCGGCGCTCTGTCGTACCGGGTCAGGCGGTCGTAGAGACCGCGCGGCATCGCCACGTCGATCCGGACCGGCGCGTCCGGGTTCGAGCGGGAGATCGGTTCGAAGGCGGCGGGAGGCGGGGCGGGGCGAACGCTGGCGCTCATGGCTGCTCCGAATGTTCGGGGCGGTGCGAAGGGAACGCATCCATCATAGCCGGGAGAACCTCCACCCGACCGGCCGCGACGGCGACGGTATAATTCGGAGCTCGATCAGGGCGCGCGTCGGCCCGGTCAGTCCTGGGGAAACGGGAGGGCGAGATGAGCTGTCGAATGATCGCGTTCGGAGGCGCCGCCGCGGTGGCGCTCACCATCCTGGCCGCGGTGCCCGCCGGCGCCCAGACCGAGCCGCCGCGGACCGCCTGGGGCGCGCCCGACCTCGGGGGCGTCTGGGACTACCGCAGCATCACGCGGATGGAGCGGCCGGAGACGTTCGCCGAGCAGGAGTTCCTGACCGCCGAGCAGGTGGCCGACCTGGAGCGGCAGGCGCTCGACCGTCTGAACGACTTCCTGGAGCTGCCGGCGCAACGGACCGCGGTGGGCGGCAACGTCGACCGGCGGCCGGACGGCGGCAACGGCTCCTACAACCACACCTGGCTCGATCAGGGCCTGGAAGCGGTGGCGACGGGCCGCGCGTCGTTGATCATCGACCCGCCGAACGGGCGCTATCCGCCGCTGACGCCCGAGGGCCGGCGCCGCGTCGAGGCGCGCCGCGAGCACCGGCGCAACCAGCCGGCCGACTCGTGGCTGGACTTCAGCACCTACGACCGCTGCCTCCTGGGGTTCAACGCCGGGCCGCCGATGACGCCGAGCGCCTACAACAACAACGTCCAGGTGTTCCAGACCCCGGACCACGTCGCGATCGTGACGGAGATGGTGAACACCGCGCGCATCGTCCCGCTCGACGGCCGTCCTCCGCTGCCGTCGGACCTGCTCCAGTGGTCGGGCGAGTCGCGCGGCTACTGGGAGGGCGACACGCTCGTCATCGAGACGGCGAACTTCGACGCCCGGCGGCAGTGGCGCTCCACCACCGGCGGCATGCGCCTGACCGAGCGGCTGACCCGCGTCGACGCCGGGACGCTGCTCTACCAGGCGACCGTCGACGACCCGGAGACCTGGGAACGCCCGTGGACCTTCGAGGTGCCGATGCAGGCGCTCGACGGCGAGAAGTGGGAGTACGCCTGCCACGAGGGGCACCACTCGATGCCCCTCATGCTGGGCGGCGCCCGCGCCCTGGAGGCGCGCGAAGCGGCCGGCGGGCAGTAGCCGCGGGGTGACGCTGCACACCGGCCGGCCGGAGGCGATTGGAAGGCGCGCGAGGCGGCCGGTGCGCAGTAGCCGCGGCAGGCGTACGGGGCGCCCGGTCGCCCCGGTCGTCCTTCCAGACCTCGTGTCCGAGGTCGCGCAGGCCCAGCAGGGCGTACGGGGCGCCCGGCCGCCCGCGGTCGTCCTTCGGCATCCGACGGAGGGCGGACGCCGCGCCCTCTCCACGCGGTTGATGATGCGCCGCGCGGCGTCGCGCATTTCGGCATCCGACGGAGGGCGGACGCCTTCGCCCCTCCGGGCTGCACCCGCGCCGGCCCGCGCCGGACTCCAGGCCGGCCGGCGCAGGCGGTTCGACGTCAGAAGATCGCCACCGGGGCGACGGTCGATCCGGTGGCGCCCTCGATCTTCAGCGGCTGCACGACGAACGCGAACTCGTACGCCCCGGCCGCGGCCAGCTCGTCGAGGCGCATCCGTTCCACCAGGTGGATGCCGTTGACAACCAGCATCATCTGGTGAATCGGCAGCGACAGATCCGGGTCCGGGTTGGGTGAGACCTCGACCGGCTGGTTGTCCGCGCCGAGCAGCATCGGGTCGTGGTCCACGAGCCACTGCGCCGCGGCCACCCCGATCCCGGGGTTGCTCGCCATGAAGCGCTCCGCGTCGGTGTCCCAGAGCACGCCCCACCCGGTGTGGATCAGCACCGCGTCGCCCGCCGCCAGCGCCACCCCCTGCCGGTCGAGCGCCTGCCGCAGGTCGTCGACCGTGATCTCGTAGCGGTCGGGCAGCATGTCGACGCCCTTGAGCGCCGCGACGTCGATGAGCACGCCCCGCGTCATCAGGGTGCCGACGTTCTCGACGCCGAGCCGCGTGAATCCCGACCGCGTCAGGATCTCGTTCTGGTCGAAGCAGTTGTAGAGGCTGTCGCCGATGGTCTGGTGGGTGAAGCCGTCGAACTGCGTTCCCACCTGGCCCATCTCGGCGACGACCAGCTCCTCGTTCGAGCCGCGGCGGTTGGAGCCCGCGTTCCTGCCGGTCGGCTTCATGTAGACGTCGAAGTGCCGCGCTCCGAGCGGCATCGAGCCGCGCAGCACCTGCCCGAGCTCGATCACCCGTCCGGTCCGGATCAGGCGCGCCGCCCGCAGCACCGTGGCGGGGCCCATGTGGTTGGCCGCGCCCCGCTCGTCGCCGGCGCCCCACCGGCTGGGACAGCGCTCGTCGGGCGGCGGCGGCGACCACGACTGGGCGGCGGCGGGCGCGGCGCCCGCGGTCAGGACGGCAAGAAGCGGGACGGCGGCGACGGCGGCGGGATGGAATCGCATGATTTCCTCCGTGACTGGATGGGGGAAGTCTACCCCCGGCCGGGCGCGGGTCGTTCTGCCGGGGTATGCTCGACAAGGCCGTCCGACGCTTCCGCCGGCGACGTCGGTGCGCCGGGCGCGGGTCGTTCTTCCGGGGTATGCTCGACTGGCTCGCGGCAGGGGGAGGGCCGGACGCATGTCGAGGAAGCGACTGATCGTCGCGCTGATGGCGCTGGCCGCCGCGGCGCTGGTGGCCGTCAACCTGCTGGTCGAACCTTCCGGCGCGCCGGAAGCCGCCGCGGCGCCCGTCGTGCGGCCGGATCCGCCCGCCGCCGTCGCGTCCTGCAACCTGCCGTCGCCGTCGCCGGTCGATGTCCGCGCCGGTCTGGCCCGCACGATCGCGGCGCTCGAGCGCGCGGTCGACGACGGGTTCGTGCGCGGCGCCGTCGTCGGGGTGCGCCAAGACGGAGAGGCGTCGGTCACCGGCGTCGGCCGCATGGCCCGCGGCGACCCGTCGGCGCCGGCCGGCGACACCGTGTTCGAGATCGGTTCCATCAGCAAGGTCTTCACCGCGTTGCTGGCCCAGGCGCAGGTCGACGCGGGACGGCTCGACTGGGATCGCTCGATCACCGCGTACCTGCCGGACGCGCACTTCGCCAGCGAGGCGGTCGCGTCGATCACGCCGCGGGAACTGGCGACGCACACTTCGGGGTTGCCGCGCCTGCCGGACAACCTCGATCCGGCCGACGGACTCGATCCGTACGCCGACTACGACCGCGCCCGGCTGCTGGCGTTCCTCGCCGTCCATGTCCCGGAGGCGCCGGTCCGGGAATACGCCTACTCGAACCTCGGCGGCGGGTTGCTCGGGCTCGTGGCCGCCGGCGCCGCCGGCGTCGAGTACGCGGCGGCGCTGGAGCGGGACGTGCTCGACCCGCTGGGCCTTCGCGACACCGGGGTCGGCGTGGCGGAGCGGCCGTCCGGCCGCGTCGCCGCCGGCTTCAGCCACGGCGCGGACATGCCCGACTGGACGTTCGACGCCCTGGCCGGCGCAGGCGCGGTGTCGTCCACCGCCGACGACCTCCTCCGGTTCGTCGCCGCGAACTTCGAGCCGGCCGCGCTCGGCGGCGCGCTGGCGGCCACCCGCGAACTCCAGGGCGACGGGCCGACGGGGCTGGGATGGCAGGTACGGGTTCCGCCGGGCGTCGATCCGGTCTGCTGGCACAACGGCGTCACCGGCGGCTACGCGAGCTTTCTCGGGGTGAGGCCGGCCGACGGAACGGGCGTGGTCATTCTCGCGACCTCGACGGACGGCGACCTCGTCACCGAACTCGGCCTCGCGCACTTCGGCGCGCCGCTGGCCTCCGACGCGATGGATCCGGGTCCCTACCTGGGCGCTTATCGCCTGGACGAGCGGAGAGTGCTGACGGTGCGGGAGCGCGGCGGCCGGCTGTTCGGCCAGGAGACCGGCCGGGGCGCCGTCCGCCTCCGGCCGGCCGCCGAAGAGCGCGCCTTCGCGTACGGATCGCCCAACGTCCGGATCCTGTTCGGCGAACCGGTGGCCGGCCGCGCGGAGTCGCTGACGTTCGTGCGGTTAGGCCGCCGCACCACCGCGCCCCGTGTCAGCGACGATCAGGGCGTGCCGGTGCATGCGGCGATCGACGCCGCGCCGGCGACGCTGGCGGAGGTCGCGGGGCGGTACGAGTTGCCGCGCCCGTGGTTCGGACGCCTGCTGGGCCAGCCGCCGGCCGTGCTGACGGTCGAGGCGCGCGGCGCGCAGTTGTTCGCCCGCTTGACCGGGCAGCTCTCCCTGCCGGTCTTCATGCATGCGCCGGATCGGTTCTTCTACCGGGCCGTGGATGCCGAGCTGCACTTCCAGCGGGACGAGGACGGAACGATCGACGCCGTCGTTCTGCAGCAGCGCGGGCGGATCCGGGCGCGGCGCATCGAGCAGGCGCCGGGCAGGAACAGAACCGCGGAACACGAGGGGGGTGACTGAATGACTTCGATGCTGTCGGCACTGTACGCTGTTCTTCTGATCGGGCTGCTGCTGTGTGCGCTGGTTGGCATCCTGTCGATCCTCGTGGAGGACATAGGCCGCCTGCGCCGCGGGGAAAGGGTGAGGCCGTTGCTGGAACAGCTCGGCATAGTGGAACGGGGGAAGGAGTAGGTCCGGACGTGAAATGGCTCAGTGGGCCGCTTCGAGGACTTACTGGAGTGGCGAGCCGCCAGAGCCGCCTGACAGGTCCTACAAATCTGACGTGCACCCCGCCGCTCGCCAGCGGTTGACGTTGCTGGTCTGTCGTGCAAGGAATGCGCTGGCCTTTGTCGTTCGGCCGAATTCGCCCGCCGCTGTCGCGTCCTGCAACCTGCCGCGCCGATCTGGCCCGTACGATCACGGCGCTCGAGCGCGCGGTCGACGACGGGATCGTGCGCGGCGCCGTCGTCGGGGCGCGCCACGGCGGAGAGGCGTCGGTCACCGGCGTCGGCCGCATGGCCCGCGGCGACGCGTCGGCGCCGGCCGGCGACACCGTGTTCGAGATCGGTTCCATCAGCAAGGTCTTCACCGCGTTGCTGGCCCAGGCGCAGGCCGACGCGGGACGGCTCGACTGGGATCGATCGATCGCCGCGTACCTGCCGGACGTCCGTTTCGCCAGTGAGGCGGTCGCGTCGATCACGCCGCGGGAACTGGCGACGCACACTTCGGGCTTGCCGCGCCTGCCGGACAACCTCGATCCGGCCGACGGACTGAATCCGTACGCCGACTACGACCGCGCCCGGTTGCTGGCGTTCCTCGCCGCCATGCCCCGGCGGCGCCGGTCCGGGGAATACGCCTACTCGAACCTCGGCGGCGGGTTGCTCGGGCTCGTGGCCGCCGGCGCCGCCGGCGTCGAGTACGCGGCGGCGCTGAAGCGGGACGTGCTCGACCCGCTGGGCCTTCGCGACACCGGGGTCGGCGTGGCGGAGTGGCCGTCCGGCCGCGTCGCCGCCGGCTTCAGCCACGGCGCGGACATGCCCAACTGGACGTTCGACGCCCTGGCCGGTCTGGGCGCGATGTCGTCCACCGCCGACGACCTCCTCCGGTTCGTCGCCGCGAACTTCGAGCCGGCCGCGCTCGGCGGCGCGCTGGCGGCCACCCGCGAACTCCAGGGCGACGGGCCGACGGGGCTGGGATGGCAGGTGCGGGTTCCGCCGGGCGGCGATCCGGTCTGCTGGCACAACGGCGTCACCGGCGGCTACGCGAGCTTTCTCGGGGTGAGACCGGCCGACGGAACGGGCGTGGTCATTCTCGCGACCTCGACGGACGGCGACCTCGTCACCGAACTCGGCCTCGCGCACTTCGGCTTCGGCGCGCCGCCCCGCGTCAGCGACGATCAGGGCGTGCCGGTGCGCGCGGCGATCGACGCCGCGCCGGCGGCGCTGGCGGAGATCGCGGGGCGGTACGAGTTGCCGCGCCCGTGGTTCGGACGCCTGCTGGGCCAGCCGCCGGCCGTGCTGACGGTCGAGGCGCGCGGCGCGCAGTTGTTCGCCCGCTTGACCGGGCAGCTCCCCTTGCCGATCTTCATGTATGCGCCGGATCGGTTCTTCTACCGGGTCGTGGATGCCGAGCTGCACTTCCAGCGGGACGAGGACGGCGCGATCGACGCCGTCGTTCTTCAGCAGCGCGGGCGGCGCCGGGCGCGGCGCATCGAGTAGGCCGATGAAGCGAATCCGTGTGAAGCGGAACTCGGAAGCGCCGCGCTTCCGGGCACTTCCGAGTCGTTTGCCGAGCAGGACGGCGGGGGAACTCGGAAGCGATGCTGCGCAAGAGCTCCAGGGTGGCGACAGCATCCACCCTGCCGCGGTGAACGGCAGGTGGGCGTCTTGCCTGCGCCGCCGGCGCCGCCCGCGGCGCCGGCGGCGAGCCGGAGGACGCGGCCGGCGGCCGGCCGGCGGTTTTGCCTTCGGAGCGGCCGGAACGCCAGAATGTGCGCAGCACGAAGGAGGACCGTGACCGCATCTGACGCGGAGCTGCATCGAGACCTGCGGAGCGCCGTCGGCGAGCTGTGCCGGCGGTTTCCCGATTCCTACTGGCGGGACCTCGACCGCGAGGAGGCGTATCCGCAGGAATTCGTCCGGACGCTGACCGAGGCGGGCTATCTGGCCGCGCTCATACCTGAGGAGTACGGCGGCTCGGGGCTCGGGATCACCGAGGCGGCGATCATCCTGGAGGAGGTCAACCGCTCCGGCGGCAACGCGGCGGCGTGCCACGCGCAGATGTACGTCATGGGGACGCTGCTGCGGCACGGCTCCGAGGCGCAGAAGCGGAAGTACCTGCCGCGGATCGCGAGCGGCGAACTGCGGCTGCAGGCGTTCGGAGTGACGGAGCCGACCACCGGCACCGACACGACGCGGCTGCGGACGATGGCGGTGCGCGACGGGGACCGCTACGTCGTCAACGGCCAGAAAGTGTGGATCTCGCGGGCCGAGCACTCCGACCTGATGCTGCTGATCGCGCGCACCACGCCGCGCGAGGAGGTCGCGAAGAAGACGGACGGGTTGTCGGTCTTCCTCGTCGATCTGCGCGCCGCGGTCGGCAACGGCGTCACGATCCGGCCGTTGCGGGCGATGATGAACCACGCGACGACCGAGGTCTTCTTCGACAACCTGGAGGTGCCGGCGGAGGACCGCATCGGCGCGGAGGGGCGCGGCTTTCGCTACCTGCTCGACGGGCTGAACGCCGAGCGGATCCTGATCGCGGCCGAATGCGTCGGCGACGGCCGCTGGTTCATCGAGCGCGCCGTCCGGTACGCCAACGAGCGGATCGTCTTCGACCGGCCGATCGGCAGGAACCAGGGCGTGCAGTTCCCGATCGCCCGCGCCCACGTCAACGTCGAGGCGGCCGACCTGATGCGGGCGCGGGCGGCCGCGCTGTTCGACGGCGGGCGGCCGTGCGGGGCCGAGGCCAACATGGCCAAGCTGCTGGCGGCCGACGCGTCGTGGGAGGCGGCCAACGTGGCGCTGCAGACGTTCGGCGGCTTCGGCTTCGCCGCCGACTACGACGTCGAGCGCAAGTTCCGCGAGACGCGGCTCTACCAGGTGGCGCCGATCTCGACGAACCTCATCCTCTCCTACGTCGCCGAGCACGTGCTCGGCCTGCCGCGCTCCTTCTGACGGCGCCCCGGGACCATGAAGCCGATGCGCCGCCGCCGGCCTTCGACGCCGGACGTCGAGACCGGTTCGACGGCCGCCCTCCCGGCGCGCCGCCGCCCGCGTCCGGCGCGGCCGACGCGCGGGCGGGACCTCGAGACAGGCTGATGGCCCGTCCTCTCGACGGCGTGACGGTCGTCGCCCTGGAACAGGCGGTGGCGGCGCCGTTCGCCACGCGGCAGCTCGCCGACCTCGGGGCGCGGGTCATCAAGGTGGAGCGCCCCGTCGTCGGCGACTTCGCCCGCGGCTACGACGCGACGGTCAAGGGGCTGTCGAGCCACTTCGTCTGGCTCAACCGCTCGAAGGAGTCGCTGACCCTCGATCTCAAGCGTCCCGAGGCGCGCGAGGTGGTGGCGAAGCTGATCGACGGGGCGGACGTCTTCGTGCAGAACCTCGCGCCCGGCGCGGCGGACCGGCTCGGGCTCGACGCCGGGACGCTGCGCGCCCGGCGGCCGCGGCTCGTCGTCTGCAACGTCTCCGGCTACGGCGCCACCGGCCCCTACCGCGACAAGAAGGCCTACGACCTGCTGGTGCAGGCCGAGGCGGGGCTGGTGTCGATCACCGGCACCCCGGACCAGGTGGTGAAGTCGTCGATCTCGGTCGCCGACATCGCGGCCGGCATGTACGCCTGGTCGGGGGTGCTGACCGCCCTCTTCCGACGCGAGCGGAGCGGCGAGGGCGCGACCATCGAGGTCTCGATGCTGGAAGCGCTCGGCGAATGGATGGGCTTTCCGCTCTACTACACGCTGTACGGGGGCGCGCCGCCGGCGCGCAGCGGCGCGCGGCACGCCGCCATCGCACCCTACGGCCCGTTCGAGGGCGCCGACGGCGAGACGGTGTTCCTGGGGCTGCAGAACGAGCGCGAGTGGGTCCGCTTCTGCGCCGAGGTGCTCGAACGGCCGGCGCTGGCGACCGATCCGCGCTTCGACGCCAACGCCGGGCGGGTGGCCAACCGCGATGCGCTGGAGGCCGCCGTCCGCGAGGTGTTCGCGAACCTGACGGCGGAGGAGATCGTCGCCCGGCTCGACGCGGCGCGGATCGCCAGCGGCCGCATGAACTCCGTCGCGCAGCTCGCCGAGCATCCGCAGCTCCGGGCCCGGGACCGCTGGCGCGAGGTGCCGTCGAGCGCGGGACCGTTGCGGGCGGCCCTGCCGCCGGCGATCCCCGACGGCGCCGAACCCCGCATGGACGCCATCCCCGATGTCGGCGAACACACCGCGGCGATCCTCGCCGAACTCGGCTACGCGCCGGCCACCGTCGCCACCTGGCGGGCGGCGGGCGTCATCTGATCGGCGGCTTCGGGGGCGCCAGCGGAATTTCTGCGCTCCAGAGAGGATCTGCGCCGCGGACGAACTGGCCGGTCCGGATTCCGGCGTCGTCACGCAGCCGAAGGGGCATCTCCGTCATGCACCGTCCCGCCACCTCGAACCCCCTGCGCCGGAAGTTGAACTCGCGGCGGGAGCGTGGCCGGCCTCCGAAGTCGAGAAAGTCCAGAAAGAACAGGGGTTCGTTCCCGGAACGCCCGCCGGTCCCGCAGGCGGCGCCGGTGGTGTAGATCAGCCGGTTTCCGACCCGATGGACGCGCCAGCCCCGCCCGCCTTCCAGCACCGGATCGCCGAGCGTGACGTATTGCGCGTCGTACGCCGCCCGGTCGTGCAGGAACACCAGCCGGTTGTTCGGCGTCAGCAGGCCCGCGCCGTCCGGGACGGGTTCGCGAGAGAGCACGAAGTCCGCACGGTGGCGCTGCCTGCCGTTCATGGCGTCCACGAAGATTCTCCCGGGCAGGAACAAACGCGCCAGCCCCCGCTCCCGGAAGCGGGCCAGGATCACCGCGCCTTCCGGCGCGACGGCGCGGATCGTCTCGTAGTCGGCAACCTCCTTCGGAAAGTCGTCGGACGCTTCGAACTCGGTCCTGATCCGCCCCATCTGCAGGACGGACAGCACGAAGATCAACGCCGCGGCGCCGGCGCAGATCCCGACCGACCGTTCGGAAACGCGCCGCGCCCGCAGCAGCACGACGGAGAAGAGGACCAGGGGCAGACCGACGAAGAACATGCCTTCCTGGTCGTGCGACAAGGCGTGGGGCGCGAGCACCCCCCAGCCGAAACCGGAAGCCGCCAGAGTCGCCAGCAGCACGCGATGGCGGACGAACGCCAGCCCCGCGCCCACGCAGAACACGACGATTCCCCCCACCCCCACGAACACCGCGGCGATTTTTCTCCTTATGCCCCCTCCCCTCCTTTCTTCCTCCCTTTCCCCGGAAAGAATGGCGGCGGGAGTTCCCTCCGCGGTGGCGGCACGGAGGTAGGCAACGTGCTCCGCGGCGTAGGGGATCGACGCCCGGCCCGCGTACCGGAGAAGCCGGCCCGGCAGCGGAGGCCATGCGATGCCAGGCTCGTTGAGGTTCGGGTCCCATCCCATACGCCGCGCCATCGACCGGAGCGACGGCAGTTCCGCCAGCGTCACTTCGTCACCGCCCGGCGCGCGGGTCAGCGCGTGGTGCTCGCGGGCGAAGTTGAACGCCAGCACCGACAGTCCGAACGACAGCGCGACGACGCCGAGCGCGAGATGGCGACTGCGAACCAGCCGCACAGCCCGCGACCGGCCGCGCCCGCCCCCGCGGCGCCACTCGCCCGCCAGACCGAAGACGATGAACGGCAGCAGCAGGCCGTAGACGTGCCAGCCCACCAGCAGCGCCCCGCACGTCTTCGCCAGCAGTTGCCGGAAGCGGCCCTCCTGCGCGAACACCACCATGCCGTGGAACGTCAGCAGCACCGCGAACAGGTCGCTTGAACTCTCCCCATTGGTCGCCAGGTCGCCGAAGAACAGCGGCTGGAACGACGAGAAGGCCAGCAGCGTCGCCGCCAGGGCGATGCCGGCACTCGACGTCAGCCGGCGGAGGGACAGGAAGGCCGCCACGGCCGCGGCGGCGAAGAACGCCAGCATCAGCGTCCGGGCGGCGCGGATCTGCGCCGACAGGTCGTCGGAAAAAGGCAGGATGACGGCCTTGATCAGCAGATGGCCGCCAAGAGGAAAGCGGTTGTACGCCTCGTAGGCGATTTCTCCGTCTTCGTTCAGGTGCCGTTCGAAGAATCCCAGGAAGTCGTGCTCGGGCGACAGGTTCGCGGCGACCGTCAGATGATCCCGCATGACTCCGTGGCCGATGCAGAACGGCCGGCAAGGACCATACGGCTTGTCGAGATGAGGACCATCCCACATGCCGCGGCGGTAGATGCGTCCGCGGTCGCCGCCGAACACGAACACGGTGGCCAGCGCGAGCAGCAACAAGGCGAGCGCACACCCGTCCGAGCCGATCCCGCGCGCGGTCATGGATCGGATGGCGCGGAACCAGGGCGAGCGGCCTCCACCTCCAGACATCGCGCGGAAGATCCTATTACGAGCGTCGAACCGCGCGCCGAACGGATTTCACTCCTTCGATTTCCGCCGCGGCCGCGCGTGCGGATCGAGAATGCCGCCGGCCCGCGCCGCCGGCGGCGGCCTCCGGGACGAGCGGTCCGCGCCATCCGGACCGCCCCGGACGCTCCCCGGCCGGCGTTCCCCGGCGCGGCGCCGTGAACCCGGCACCGCGACGATCGCGGCATGCTCCGCCCGGAGCACAGCCACGAACGAGGTCCTGATCAGCATCGATACGGCCGCCTCGACGATCGCGGCATGCTCCGCCCGAAGCGCGCGCGCCGCTGCATTACAATTCCCGGTCGGAGCGCGCCCGCGAGTCGGTCGCGCGAGCGCTGTCACTGCAGGAGAAGCCCATGCCCGTCAAGGAAGGCTGGACCGGCCGCGTGTACGAGGACTTCGAGGTGGGCGACGTCTACCGGCATCCCCTGGGCCGGACGGTGCTGGCCGCCGACAACGTCTGGTTCACGCTGCTGTCGCAGAACGTCAACAAGATCCACTTCGATTCGGCGTACGCCGAGAAGACGGAGTTCGGCCGGCGGCTGGTCGACTCCACGTTCACCCTGGCCCTGGTGACCGGCCAGTCGACCATGGACCTGTCGGTCAACGTGATGGCCAACCTCGGCTGGGACGAGGTGCGCCTGCCGGCCCCGGTCTTCGAGGGGGACACCATCTACTCGGAGAGCGAGGTGCTGGACCGGCGCGAGTCGAAGTCGCGGCCGAACGTCGGCATCGTGACCGTCAGGACGCGCGGCTTCAAGCAGGACGGCACCGTGGTCATCACGTACAAGCGGACCTTCATGGTCTACCGGCGCGGGCACGTGCCGGAGTACGCCGGCGCGCGGCCGGAGGCGAAGGCGTGACCCGCGGCGGCCGGCGGCCCCGGCCGGCGGGCGCCGCCGGGGCGCGGAGGAACGGCCGGCCGGCCGCGGCGGCCGCGGCGGCGCTGTGCATCGCCGCCGCCGGAGCGTGCGGCGGCGAACCGCGCAGCGTGGTGGAAGGCGACCTGGCCTTCGTCGGCGTCAACGTCGTGCCGCTGGACACCGAGCGGGTCCTCGAGCGCCGGACGGTGGTGATCGACGGCGGGCGGATCGCGTCCATCGACCCGAGCGGCCGCGTGGAGCCGGCCGCGGGGATGGAGGTCGTCGAGGCGGAGGGGCACTACCTGCTGCCGGGCCTGACCGAGATGCACGGCCACCTGCCGGACCCGCGCATGAGCGACGAGGACATCCGCAACCTGCTGTTCCTGTACCTCGCCAACGGGGTGACGACGGTGCGCGGCATGCAGGGCGATCCGTCGCAGTTCGACCTGCGCGCCGCCATCGAGCGCGGGCGGCTGCTCGGCCCGCGCCTGTACCTGGCCAGCGTGTCGATGAGCGGCGCGCGGGTGACGACGCCGGAGGAAGCGGAGCGGCTCGCCCGCCGCTACAAGGCGGACGGCTACGACCTGATCAAGACCCACGAGGGGCTGGCCCCGGACGTCTTCGAGGCGCTGGCGGCCACCGCGGCCGAGGTGGGGATTCCGTTCGGCGGGCACGTCTCCGACTTCGTCGGATTGCGGCGGGCGCTCGCGCTCGGCCAGGCGTCCGTCGATCACCTGGACAACTACGTCGAGGCGCTCGTTCCCGAGGACACCCGTCCGGCCGGGGAGCGGGGGCTGGCCGCGGTCGGGGCGCTCATCGACCAGGCGGACGAGTCGCGGATCCCGGAGCTGGTGCGGGCGACGGTCGACGCCGGCGCGTGGGTCGTGCCGACGATGGTCCTCTGGGAGACCGCGTTCTACCACGACCGCGGCTCGGTGGAGGTGCTGCCGGAGCGGCCCGAGGTGCGCTACATGCCGCCGGAGACGGTCGACCGCTGGCGGCAGGCGGTCGATACGCGGCTGGGGGCGACCGACGCCGGGACCAACCGGCGCGTGGCGGCGCTGCGCCGGCGCATCCTCGCGGCGCTGCACGCCGGCGGGGCCAACATCGCGCTGGGGACCGACTCGCCGCAGATCTTCAGCGTGCCCGGCTTCGCGATGCACCACGAGATGGCGCTCTACGTCGAGGTGGGGATGACCCCCTACGAGGTGCTGGAGATCGGCGCCCGCCGGCCGGCCGAGTACTTCGGGGCGGCGGACGAGTTCGGGACGGTGGCGGTCGGGCGGCGCGCCGACCTGATCCTGCTGGCCGCGAATCCTCTCGACGACGTCGCGAACCTGCGCGGGCCGGCCGGCGTCCTGGTCGGCGGCCGGTGGCTGCCGGCGGCGGAGATCGAGGAACGGCTGGCGCGGATCGCCCGCTTCTACGGCAACGAATAGAGACTGCAACGCGATGACCGCCATTTCCCGTTTCGCCGAGTTCGTCTCGTCGGCCGCGGCGCCCGCCGCCGCCCGCGCCGCGGCGCGCGACGCGGTGCAGGACACCATAGGCGTCGCCCTGGCCGGCGCCGGGGAGCCGGCCGCCCGCATCGTGCGGCGGGTGGCGCAGGCGGACGGCGGGCCGGGCGCGTGCAGCGTGCTCGGAACCGCGCTGACCGCCGGCCCCGCGTGGGCCGCGCTCGCCAACGGCACCGCCGCCCACGCGCTCGACTTCGACGACATGTGCTGGGTGTCGCTGGCGCATCCGAGCGCGCCGCTGGTCGCCGCCGGCCTGGCCGCGGGCGAGGCGTCCGGCGCGTCCGGCCGGCGGCTGCTGGAAGCCTACGTCGTCGGGTTCGAGGTGGAGGCGGCCCTCGGCGCCGTGATGAACCCGGCCCACTACGAGCAGGGCTGGCACTGCACCTCGACCATCGGCGCCATCGGCGCGGCGGCGGCGGCGGCCCGCGTCATGGGACTCGACGCCGGGACGACGGGCCGGGCGCTGTCGATCGCCGCGTCCGAGGCGTGCGGCCTGAAGGAGAACTTCGGGACGATGGTCAAGCCGCTGCAGGGCGGGCTGGCGGCGCGCAACGGCGTCCTGGCGGGGCTGCTGGCGCGCGAGGGGTTCACCGCGTCGGAGCGGGCCATCGACGGGCCGCAGGGGTTCCTGGTCGCCATGCGGAGCGCCGGCCGGGACCCGTCGGAGGCGATCGACCGGCTCGGGCGGCGCTGGGAAATCGTCGAGGGGGGCATCACCGTGAAGCTGTACCCGTCATGCGCCGCGACGCACCCGACCATCGACACGCTGATCGACCTGCGGCGCGAGCACGGCGTCGACCCGGTGGAGGTCGAGGCGGTGGAGGTCGACGTCGATCCGGTGACCCCGACGGTGCTGATCCACGCCCGGCCGGCCACCGGGCTCGAAGGCAAGTTCAGTCTCCACTACTGCGCCGCCGCCGCGCTGGCGTTCGGCCGGGTCGGGATCGACACGTTCGAGCCGGCCGCGATGCGGTCCCCGGCGGTTGCGCGCCTCGTGCCGCGGGTCGCGATGCGCGCGGACGACCGGCTCGGCCGCGAGGCCCCGCCGCTCACCGAGGCGCGGGTGACGGTGCGCCTCGCCGGCGGGCGGACGCTGGAGCGCTTCGCCCGGGGCGCGCGCGGACATCCCGCCCGCCCGGCGGGGCCGGAGGAGCGGGACGGCAAGTTCACCGCCTGCGCGCGCCGCGCCGTGCCGGCCGCGGCGGCCGCGGCGGCGCTCGACTTCCTGCGGGCGCTCGACGGCGCGGCGGCGGTGCGGGATCTCGCCGGCCGGCTGGCGGTGGACGCGGCCGAGCCGCAACCGGTCTGAGACGATGTTCCGCGTGCGCCGCGGTCTGCTGTTCGTTCCCGCGGTCCGTCCCGACCGCTACCCCAAGGCGCTGGCGACCGGCGTCGACGCGGTCTGCATCGACCTGGAGGACGGGGTCTCGTTCGCGGCGAAGGACGAAGCCCGCGACGCCGCGCTGGCCCTGTTCGCCGGCCGCGAGCCGGCCCGCGCCGAGGTGAGCCTGCGCATCAACGACCCCCGGACCGACCTCGGCCGGCGCGATCTGGACGCGATCCGGCGCGCCGGCATCCGTCCCGACGCGCTCATGCTGCCGAAGTGCGAGGAGCCGGACCAGATCCGCGGCGCGGCGGACGCGCTGGGCGGCGCCCTGCCGGACCTGCCCCTCATCGTGATGGTGGAGACGGCCCGCGGGGTGGCCGCCGCCGAGGCCCTCGCCACCGCGACGCCGGCGGTGTCGGCGGTCTTCTTCGGCGCGATAGACTTCGCCGCCGACGTCGGGTGCGAGGTCGGTTGGGACGCCGCCCTCCATGCCCGCTCGCGGGTGGTGCTCGCCGCCGCGATCGCCGGGGTCGCCGCCCTCGACTCGCCGTTCCCGGACGTCCCGGCCCTCGACGGCCTGGCCGCCGAGAGCCGCCGCGCGCGCGGACTCGGCTTCACCGGCAAGGCCGCCATCCACCCGACGCAGGTGCCGGTGATCCAGGCGGCGTTCTCGCCGGGAGCGGACGAGGTGGCCTGGGCGCGGCGCATCGTCGACGCCTACGACCGCAACCGGGGCGGGGTGCTGCTGGTCGACGGAAAGCTGATCGAGCGGCCGGTCGTCGCGGCGGCGAAGCGCACGCTGGCGGTCGCGGCGGCGGTCGCCGCCGGCGGCGGATCAGGCGGCTGACGCAGCCCGGCGGCCGCCGGTGCGCCGCACCTTGCGCATCGCGTCCAGGCGGTCGCGGGCCAGGGCGTTCTGGATGAGAGGCAGGTAGAAGGCGCCGTCGCCCTCGATGGCGATCAGGTCGTCGTCGACCGTCGCCCACTCCCGTTCGACCAGCGCGTCCCACACCGGACGGTGCTCCTCCACCGCGTCCCGCCCGACCAGCGCCAGATGGCGCCGGCGATCGACTTCCAGGCTCTGCAGCTCCTGGAACAGCAGGTGCAGCCGGAGGTCGGCCTCCGCGTAGCGGAAGCCCCGCAGCACCGGAAACCGGCCTGCGTCGAGGTCGCGGAAGTAGTCGTCCACGCGGGTCCGGTTCATGTAGGCCCAGCCCGGGTCCCGCGGCGTGCCGAAGAAGAACGAGATGCCGGCGAACCCCCATCCCCAGGCGTCGTAGCCGACGAGCTGCCCGTCGTCCTCGCGGAACGGCTGGCGGAACAGCTCTTCGTACAGGTAGCCGCTCGGCAGCGGGCCGGCGCGCTGGAAGTCGTACGGCGTCACCTGCGTGAAACCTTCCGCTTCGAGATAGTCCCGGCCGACCCGGTACATCTCCAGGTTCTGCTCGGTCGAGGGCAGCTCGCCGCGCCGGTTGCGCGAGAAGTCGGTGCGGCCGGCGACGTTGAGCTCGTAGTGCGTGACGTGCGTGACGCCCGCCTCGACCAGCGCCCGCAGATCGCGCAGCATGTGGTCGACCGTCTGGTTCGGCCAGCCGAAGATCAGGTCGACGCTCACCGGCAGGCCGAGCGTCCGGCACGAATCGAGCGTGCGGAAGACCTGCGCGGCGGTCTGCCTGCGCCCGCTCGCCTTGATCAGCTCGTCGTCGAGCTGCTGCGCGCCCATGCTGATGCGGTTGATGCCGCACGCCTGCATGGCCGCCAGCTTCTCGTGGCTGAACGTCTGGGGAATGCCCTCCAGCGTCACCTCGACGCCGCGCGGCACGTCGAAGACGCCGCGGACGATGTCCATCAGCGTGGCGTACTGGTCGGCCTTGTAGAGGTTCGAGGTGCCGCCCCCGAAGTAGATGCTCGCCAGCTCGGCGCCTTCGAGGTACGGCCGGAACATCTCTCCTTCGCGCGCCAGGTAGCCGAGGTAGGTGTCGAGCTGCCGCCGGCCGCGGTAGACCTCGGTCGGAAACAGGCAGAACCCGCAACGTTCCGGGTTCGTCGGCAGGCAGTACGGGGTGCCGACGTACAGGTTGATCCGCTTGCGGACGCGGCGGGACGCCTGCCGGCGGTTCCGCATGACCGCCGGCACGGAGACGTCCCGGTCGGACCAGAAGACGGGCGACGGATGCCCGTGCAGCACCTTGTTGCTCTGCCGGCGGCGCCGGTGCGCGTCGATGTAGGCGCGTACCTCTCGTATGTCACGCATGGCGGACGCCCGTCGCAGGATCCGTCTGCCGGCGGCGCGAGGCCGCGTCACGACGCCGCGGGCCGGCGCCGTGCGTGCCCTGCCGTGGACCGAAACGCCGTGTCCCGCCGGGCGGCGCTGGGCTCCCCGTCCGGCGGACCTGCAAACGGGATCATTGTACCCCACCGCGTCGCGGAGGGAGGGCGCTCCCTCCGCGACGCCTCGTCGGCCGGGCGCCCCGCCCGTCCCGGTGCGGCGCGGGGGTTCGCCACGGCGGGACACTAGCGAACGCGAGCGAGGACGCCGTGCAGGTAGTTGAACTCGATGCGGGTCGGCTCGGCGGGGATCGGGATCTCGACGTCGACCTGCGGCCGGTCGATCAGGATCCGGCGGACGATCGGCTCGTGATCCCGGAACTCCAGGCGGACGGGCACCGCCGCCCGGAACCCCGGCGGCACTTCCTCCTGCCGTACCGTGCCGTGCAGCACGAACGGCTCGCGGGCGTCGCGGAGCGGCGAGACGTCGAGGTCCGGCCGGTACGTCGGCACGTCGACGCCGTAGACCCACTGATCGAAGAACCAGTCCATCGGCTCGCCGAAAGCCCTCGTCACCGCCGCCTCGAACGAGCGCGTGCTCGCGACGCCGCCCGCGTGGTCGCGCATGAAGCGGCGCATCAGGTCGCGGAAGCGCCGGTCGTCGCCGGTCTCGAGGTCCAGCAGCAGCATGCGGAGCATGTGCAGGACGAACGCGCCCTTCTCGTAGACCAGCAGGCGGTAGTCGAACGGCGTGTCGGTGGTCCGCAGGCGGAAGCCGGCGACCAGCGGCCCCGACTCGTTGCCGTCGCTCTCGCGGATCACGGCCGGCCGGAAACCGTAGCGCTTGAGTCCCAGGCCCTGGCCGACGCTGACTTCCCCGAGGGCGTCCAGGCGCCAGGCGTCGAGCATGTCGCGGAACTGGTCCTCTTCGCCGAGGCCGGCCAGCACGTAGAGCGCGGCCGCGTAGTGGGCGAACCCCTCCGGGATCCACTGGTCGCGGTACGATTCCCAGTCGGCCCCGGCGCCCCACCACTGGTGGGCGACCTCGTGCGCGCGGAACAGCTCGGATTCGCCGGTGTGCAGCGCGCCGAAGACCTGGAAGGTCAGCAGGACGAGACCGGGGAACGCCTGTCCCCCGGTCGCCCGCGTCTCGGTCACCAGCAGCGAGTCGAACGGATACGGCCCGAAGTAGTCGATGTACGTCCGGAGCGATCCGACCAGGTCGTCGAGGGTCTTCCGGCGGTTGCCGGGCGCGAAGCCGAGGTGGTTGCGGTCCGCGTAGACGGCGATCGGGGGCAGGCCCTCGTGCGTGACTTCGTCCACCTCGAACCGGCCCATGTGGAACGACGTCGTGCCGCGGACCGGCCGGTCCGTCGTCCAGCGCATGATGCGGGTGCCGTCCTCGACCCGTTCGTCCGCCAGCGCCCCCCCGCTCGCGACCCGCAGGCGCTCGGGTACCCGGAACGTCAGGTCGAAGCGCCGCTTCCGGTTGTCCGGGTGCCGCGGGATCCAGTGGACGGTGTCCTTCAGCAGGTAGCCGGAAGCGTCGCGCAGGCGCTCGACCAGCTCCGCCTCGTAGGCCAGCTCCAGCACGAACCGCTCGCCGGCGGCGACCGGACGCGGTAGCAGCACGATGAGCCACGGATCGTGCAGGTCCTCGTCGAAGCGCCGGTCGTGCGTCTCCTGCACGTAGTGGATCCGCTCGCCGGCGACGGGGGCCGGTTCGTCGGGGCCGGGCGGTTCGTCCGCCTCGTCCGGGCCGCGGCCCGCCACGAGCTCCGGCGGCGCGCGACCGGGGTCGAAGAGCGCCACGCTCGCCACGTCGTCGACGTCCGGCGGCGGACCGGCGCGCCAGCGGACGTCGGTGACGTCGGCGAACGGCGAGATGCGCAGCCGCAGCCCGGCCAGCGGGACCAGCGGCTCCACCACCAGCGCGACGCTCGCCGCCGCGTCGCCGTTGCCCTCGACGGCCAGGTCGACGTCGGTGCGCGACACCCGCACGCGCGGGCGCCAGCCCTCCTCGTCCGGCACTAGGAGGCGGGGCGACAGGCCGTAGTCGCGGAAGCTCCACTCGCCGCCGTCCCGTTCGGCGTCCGGATCGACCGGCCCCGCGGTCTCCGGATCGCGGGGGAAGCGGCCGACCGTCGCTTCGACCGTCTCGGCCTCGAACTCGTCGAGCGCATGGAAGCCCATCCAGACGTCGGTCAGCTTCCGGCGGCGGTCGAACGTCCCGATCGCGACCTCCTCCAGGTCGCGGGGCTCGATCTCGATCGAGAACCAGTCGTGCTCGCGGCCGTCCAGCTCGGCGAAGAAATAAGGGCGGTCGGCGGGTCCGGCCAGTCCCGCCTCCGCGCGCCACAGGTCCAGCGCCACGCGGGCGTCCGGGTTCCGGAGGCGGTCTTCGAGGAGCGCCTCGCGCCGGTCCGCGAGCAGGTCGGCCGCCCGCTCGCGCTGGCGCCGCGCCCTGCGCCCCCCGCCGGCGGAGGGCGGATCGGTCACCAGCGCCCGCAGCCGTTCGTCGAGGTCGCCGGTGAACCAGAAGACGAAACGCTCGAACTCCTCCTCCAGGAAGTCCTCGTCGATCAGCTTCCGGAGCTGCTGGTGCTCCACGCCGTCCGGCGGCCAGGCGCGCACGGTTCCGCGCCCGAGGTACACCGCCACCGGCGCGCGCCCGCCGACCGGCGGAACCAGGTAGAGGTCGCCGCGTTGCAGCTCGAACTCGAACCGGTCGATCCGCAGCCGGCCGTCGCGGACGTGGCCGGCCGGCTCCGGATCCGCCCCGCGCAGCTCCTCGTACAGCGGCGGGGGACCAAGGCCCGGTTCGTCGTCGGCGGCGAACGCGGCGGCGCCGGCCAGCAGGAAACCGGCGGCCAGCGCCGCGGCGCTGCCGCGCGCGAACCGCGCGGTGTCGGAAGGGCGTCGGCGCACGCCCGCATCATGCCCGTTTTGGCGGCCGGGGTAAAGCCGAAGCCGCCGCAACCGCGCGGCGTGGCGATCAGGGATTGACGGTCACCAGGCGTTGGACGAACCGGACCAGCGGCGCGAATGCCGGATGATCGAAGTTCCATGCGCCCTGTCGTGCAGCTTCGCCAACGCGGGCGACCGGGTCGCGGCAGCTCGCGAGCCAGGCGTGCGCGAACGACTTGTCCCGGTTCGTGGAATGCAAGGCACGTTCTTGTTCCAGGCAGGCAAGGTACCCTTCGACGCAGCCGCCGGCCGCCGTTCCGGCTACGGACCGAATGCACAGTGTTTCCAGAGCGCCCGGCGTCCCGCCGTCCGGGGCGATGAAGATGCCGACGCCGGGAGGTCCATCCGAAACCCCGGCGTGCTCGTCCGGAGCTTGAAGGCCCACGCTGGCCATGGCGTCACGGGCGCTGCGCCAGGCGGCGTGAGCGTCGGCGTCCGCATCGCGCATGACGCCGATGGCGCGCAAAGGCAGCCGTTCCGCCGCCATCGTCACCGCGCGCAACCGCTCCCTGAATCGAGTCCTGCCTCCGACCGGGATGACCTGCACGGCCGCCGCGGCCGCGCCATCGAAGTGATGGCCCATCAGAGCCACCACGAAGTTCACTTCGTCCGCGCCTTCCACAAGCAGCACGCGCTCGCGTTCGACGCGCATCGCGCCAGGGAGGCCGCTCATCGAACTTCCAGGTCGAGATCCCGGACGGCCCGGAGGGTCTCGCCGGTGTACGTGGCTGCCTTGACCTGCTCCACGCCCTTCTTTCGGTACAGGGAGTGGACCGCCAGAGCGTCTCGTCGGTCGTCGAACGCATCGAGTGCTGCGAGGACACACTCGCGGCTGTGCGTGGTCGCGAACAGTTGCACGTCGAATTCGCCGGTCATGGCCCGTATCCGACGCCAGAACTCCGGCATGACCAGGTGGTGCAGCCCGTTTTCGATCTCGTCGACGACGACCAGACCGCCTCGAACTTCGTGGAAGGAGACGAAGAGGCGGAACAAGCGGGTCATGCCGCCGCCGAGCGCCTGCAGCGGAAGCCGCTCGCTCCGTGCCGTCGTTGCAAGGATGAACGGCTGGCCGCTCCGGTTCGTGATGACTTCGACGTCCGCGAGCAGGGGCAGGACGACGCCGAGCGCCTGCTTCAGGTCGTCCTTCCGCCCTCGCGCAACCTGCTCCGAAAAACGGTTGATCGTCTCCATGTCGACGTCCGTCGAAGACAGAGGCAGGTGAAGGACCGCTGCCGCATGATCGGGAGGGCGGTCGACGACGGGAGTGACCACGCCACCTTCCCCCTGCACCTGTGCGACCACGCCGTTCTGCGCGCCGGCTTCGACGTCGTCGAGCCAGACCCGCATGCGTCCCCGGACGGGGACCGGAACTCGTTGCGGATCCCCGTCCGGCCGTTCGGTCCGAGACCCGTTGCCGCGCGAGGGGCCAGCCCCGGCGCCGCCGGCGATCGGAGTCGACTCGAACGCAGCCTTCCAGCGGTGCGATGCGCCTCGTTCCGTTCCAGCCAGCTCCACGACGTCGGCGCTCAGTCCCGCCAGCGGGTCGACGACGGCATGGGACGAGCGCTGTACGTGGGAGTTCCACGTCAGAGTCGGAGCAAAGCGTCCGTTGAACAGCCAGATCGCTTCGGCGACGGAGGTCTTGCCGACACCGTTGGAGCCGGTGATCAGGTTCACCCGCGGGAGTGGATCGAGCGTCAGCCCTCCGATTCCGCGGTAGCGAACTGCATGAAACGCGTTCAGGTGACTCACGGTCGGGAACTCCGGGCGTGGCGCGCCACGCGCCGGAATACGCCAGCGCATCCGGAGCGGGGCTCCGTGGTTTGGCAGGACACTGGTGCGGAAGGGGGGATTTGAACCCCCACGGGCCTTTGGCCCACCAGCCCCTCAAGCTGGCGCGTCTGCCGTTCCGCCACTTCCGCGTTCCCGGGCGGGCGTCCGAGCCGGGGCGTCCCGGCGCTGCTACCGCGGGTCTTCGGCCGGTTCCGGATCCTCGCCGCCGGAGGTCTCTTCCGCCGCGGCCGGCTCCGGCAGGGTCGCCGGTTCCTGCGCCTCGGCCGGCTCCGGCGCCGGCGCGTCGATGCCGCCGACGACCGACGAGGGGCCCCGCTGGCCGATGATCGCCAGGAGCAGCGCGCCGGCCATGAACAGCGTCCCGAGCACCGTCGTCACGCGGGTCAGCAGCGAGGCGCCGGCGCGCGCGCCGAACGCCGCCTGGGTGCCCCCGCCGCCGAACGCGGCGGCGATGTCGCCCCCCTTGCCCTGCTGCAGCAGCACGACGAGTATCAGCAGCAGGCAGGCAAGCACGTAGACGCCGGACAGGATCATGGACAGCACAGCCATGCATGATACTCCAAGTCGGGCCGTCGCGGATCGGCGGGGCCGCGCCGCGGGCCGTCCGCGCTGCGCGTTGCGGACCGTCCGGGCCGCGGGCGCCGCGATCCGCGGCGTGCTAGCCTAGGATGCGATGGTCGGCGCCTCCCTCGACGCTCCGCGCCTCGTCCACCCGCTGGCCAGAAGATCGAGCACCAGGGATGATGCGATGGCCGGCGCTTCCCTCGACGCTCCGCGCCCGTTCCCGAGGCGGGCCGGCGGGAATCGGCCGACCGGCGCCGGCGCGTCCGGGCCGGCGTGGATGACCCGGTGGCGGTAACCCTCGGATCCGAACGGCTCCTCGCCTCCGGCGCGCTGGCCGGCCGGCGCGTCGGGGTGGTTGCGAACCCCGCGTCGGTCGACCACGCGTTCCGCCACGTCGCGGACCGCATCGCGGCCCAGCCCGGCGTGACGCTGGCCGCGCTGTTCGGGCCGCAGCACGGCTTCCACGCCGACGCGCAGGACAACATGGTCGAGACCGCCCACGCCCGGCATCCGCGGCTGGGCGTGCCGATCCACTCCCTCTACGGCGACTCGCGGGAGCCGGCGGCGGAGATGCTCGACGGGCTGGACCTGCTGGTGATCGACCTGCAGGACGTCGGGACGCGCGTCTACACCTACGTCTACACGATGGCCAACTGCCTGCGGGCGGCCCGGCGGCGCGGGCTGCCGGTCGTGGTGTGCGACCGGCCCAACCCGATCGGCGGCGAGCAGGTCGAAGGCCCCGTTCTCGACCCGGCGTACGCGTCGTTCGTCGGGCAGTTCGCGATCCCGCTGCGGCACGGCCTGACGATCGGGGAGCTGGCGCGGCTGTTCAACGACCACTTCGGGATCGGAGCCGACCTGGAGGTCGTCCCCCTCGGCGGCTGGTCGCGGGCGATGCGCCACGACGACGCGGACGCCCCCTGGGTCATGCCGTCGCCGAACCTGCCGACCCTCGACAGCGCCGCCGTCTACCCCGGCACGGTGCTCCTGGAGGGAACGCTGCTGTCCGAGGGCCGCGGCACCACCCGGCCGTTCGAGCTGGCGGGGGCGCCCGGCATCGATCCGGAGGCGCTGGCCGGCGCGCTGAACGGACTCGGCCTGCCCGGCGTCCGCTTCCGGCCGGCGACGTTCGAGCCGACGTTCCAGAAGCACGCCGGGCGGCCCTGCGGCGGCTGCCAGATACACGTCACCGACCGGCGCGCGTTCCGGCCGGTGGTGACCGGGGTCGCGGTGCTGGCGGCCTGCCGGCAGGCGCTCGGGGACCGCTTCCGCTGGCGCGACCCGCCGTACGAATACGAGCGCGACAAGATGCCGATCGACATCCTGGCCGGATCGCCCGCCCTGCGGCGCGACGTCGAGGCCGGCCGGACCGCGGCCGACGTCGCCGCGGGCTGGCAGGACGAACTGGAAGCGTTCGAGGCGCTCCGGCGGGACTTCCTCCTCTACTGACCGCGGCCGGCGTGCCGGCCGGCCCCCCTGCGACGCGGCCGGCACGGACGGAGGGGCTGGCAGCCTTGTCTGCGACGCGGCCGGTGACCTTGGCCGTCGCGGCCGGCGCCTCGGCGCGGCCTTGCCCGGCATCGCCCGCTCGGCCCGCGCCGCGCGGGGACGTCGATCAGCCGCCGGTGTCCTCGTCGTCCACCGCCTCGCAGGCCGCCAGTTCCCAGCCGTGGAACACCAGCGCCACGCCGACGTGCCGCACCGCCGGCCGGAGGCGGCGCAGGCCCTCGTCGGCCAGATAGCCGCGCAACTGCGCCCGCGCCTCCCGCAGCCGGGAGGCCACCGCGTCCCGTCCGCCGCCTCGCCGCGCCGCAGGTACTTGAGCTCGATGACGTAGCCGTAGCGGACGTCCGGATACCGGGCGAGGAACGGCTCGAGGTGCAGGTCCGCGTATCCCTTGTTCAGCTCGCGCTCGGAGCGGATCAGGAAGTGGCCGGCCAGGCTGAAGTGCACCGCCAGGAACGCCTGCACCACCTTCTCCCCGTCCAGGGTGTCGTCGAAGGCGGAGAAGTTGAAGCGCAGGATGACGTAGCGCGAGCGGTCGTCCGTCGGTTTCCGGCCGGCGTCGGTGCCCTCGAAGACGGCGTCCCACTCGTCGGCGCGGGTGCGGTCGTAGTAGTTCTCGAGCACCGACCCCACGGGGCTCTTGCCGAAGCGCCGGGGGCGGATCAGGAACGGCGCCGCATCCCGGCTGCACTGCGTCGTTCGTCGGTCGCGCAGGGCCGCCATGCTCCCTCCGCACGCCTTGTCAGCCGGGCGCCCCGCCCGTCCCGGTGCGACGCGGGGTTTCGCCACGGGCTGTTCAGGACGACGGCGGCAGCGGCACGGTCATGTAATCCAGCTCGCCCAAAACGTTGGCGTTGTTGTTGCAAGATAAAATGAACCTTGTGCGTGTGGTTCTCGGGATGCTGAAGGTCCACAGACGGGCCGGGTCGTCCGTGTAGCCCGACGGCACCCGGGGTATCGGGTTTCCATCGCCGTCGAGACGGCGCACGGAGGCTTCGCTGTCGAGAAGCTCGGCTCCGTTCCGATCTATTGTGGCCTGGCCGCCCCCTGGCAATCTTTGCGCGACCCAGACTCCGTAGTCGGGGGTGTCACTGCCCGCCACGCAACCAACGTCGATGATGCCCCCCCAGGCCCAGCTTCCCTCGGAATAGACCTGGGCGATCACCCGGCCGGTCTCTCCCTCGGCGTAGTACCACCTTGCCCACCGGACCAGAAAGGATCCGCCGCCGTCGGGGCCGGCCCCCGTGAAGGGGTAGCCGGGGGAACCCACGTTTCCGCGGTTGACGGCGAGGCTGTCGGCGAGCAGGATCCAGACCGGTCTCAGGTCCGGTTCCGGTTCCAGTTCCGGTTCGGGTTCCGGTTCCCACGGCGAAAACCGGCTGTCCTCCCAGCCGGCGCCGTTGCCGTCCGTGTCGACGCTGGTGACGGTGCGGCCCTCTTCGTCCGTCCGGCACGACAGCGGCGCGTTGCGCCAGCCGTCGGCCCGGTCGGCGGACAGTTCGGCCGCCTCGATGACGAGCCAGCCGGCGCAGTCCGGCAGCGTCAGCGTCCGGGACGGCGAGCCGACGAATGCGAAGCTCTCCTCGAAGACCGGTTCGTCGCACCGCTGACCGACGTGATGCGGCTCCACCGGGCAGTGCCGGATGGTGACGGCGCGGTTCCGGTACTCGCGGGCCGCGTCCGGCATCCCGGGCATGTCGACCGGGACGAACGTGATCGTCACCTCGCCGTCGACGTACTCGATCCGTGCGTTGTATGCGTTGAAGCCCCGGGTGTGCGGCGCAAGCTGCGAGAGCCCCGGGTTGGCGCCTGCCGTCAGGCCGGCCGCCGGGCCGCCGTACAGGTCGGCGTCACCGGCAAGAAGATGGAACGGGTTTACTCCCCCCCCCCCCCCCCCCCCGGACGGCGCGGTCGCCAGCGGCGACGGCTGAAGCGGCGAGGACGAGGAATCGTCGTCGGAGCAGGCGACCAGACCCGCACCGGCGGCCAGCAGGACCGTGACCACGAAGAAGCAGTTTCGCATCGCAATTCCCGGCTTCCGGAGGACTCGCTCCGACGGCTGCGATGGAAGCCGATCGCAGCCGGACGAATCATACCAGCTTGCGATGGGCGAGACCGCCAGACGCGCCTGATGCGGGCCGACCATCTCCAGCAGCCGTTGCAGCCCCGCCGGCGGTCTTCCCCCGCTTTCGGGGCGCCGGTGTCCGCCGGGCTGGCAGACAGGTGAGCACGGCTGGATCGGTGGCGGGAGCTTCGCCCCGCAACGGGCCGCCGGCGTCCGCCGTGCTATCTTGAGGACCCTGCAAGGCCTCTCGCACCATGAACGAACGGCAGCTCGCGGTGAACCGGCGGCGCTTCCTCACCGGTCTGCCGGCGGCCGGAATCACGTCCGCCCTGATGCCCGGCGCGCTCGCGGCGGTGGCGCAGGACGCCGGCGAGGTGACGGTCGGGATGCTCGCGGCGGCGCAGCGCATCGCCGGGCTCGACTTCTCCGCGGACGAGCTCGAGCGGGTCGCCGCGCGGCTGAACCGGCCGGGCGGCCGGCCGGACGTCGAGACCCTGCGCGCCGCCGACCTCGGGAACGCCGCGCAGCCGGCCATCGTGTTCAACCCGCTACCGCCCGGCATGACCGTGCCGACGGGGCGCCGTGCGCGGCGGCGCGCGGCGGTCGCGGTGACGATGCCGTCCACCGACGAGGATCTGGCGTTCCTGCCGGTCACGCATCTGGCGAAGCTGATCGAGACCCGGCAGGTCAAGCCGTCCGAGCTGACCGAGCTGTACCTGGCGCGGTTGCGGCGGCACGATCCGACGTTGCGCTGCGTGGTCAGCTACACGGAGGAGATCGCGCGCCGCCAGGCGCGGCAGGCCGACGAGGAGATCGCGGCCGGCGTCTACCGCGGCCCGCTGCACGGGATCCCGTGGGGCGCCAAGGATCTGCTGGCGGTGCGTGGCACCCGCACGACGTGGGGCGCCTCGCCCTACCGGCGGCAGACCATCGACGCCGACGCCACCGTGTATGCGCGGCTGACCGCGGCGGGGGCGATTCTCGTCGCCAAGCTGTCGATGGGCGCCCTGGCGTCGGGGGACCGCTGGTTCGGCGGCCGAACGCGGAACCCCTGGAATCCCGAGCAGGGGGCGAGCGGATCGTCGGCCGGCTCGGGCGCGGCGACCGCGGCCGGACTGGTCGGCTTCGCGCTCGGGACCGAGACGCGCGGCTCGATCATCTCGCCGGCGACCCGCAACGGGGTGACCGGCCTGCGCCCGACGTTCGGGCGGGTGAGCCGCCACGGCGCGATGGCGCTGAGCTGGACCATGGACAAGATCGGGCCGCTGTGCCGCTCGGCGGAGGACTGCGCGCTGGTGTTCGATGCGATCCGCGGACCGGACGGCCGGGACAACACCGTCTTCGACGCGCCGTTCGACTGGGACGCCGAGTCCGACCTCGCGGGCCTGCGGGTGGGCTTCCTGCGGTCGAGTTTCGACGAGACCGCCGTCGAGGACGATCCGCGGGACCCCGGGCGCGCGCCCCGGCAGCGGCGGACGCTGGCGAACAACCGGGCGGCGCTGGACGTGCTCCGGGGGCTGGGGGTGACGCCGGCGCCGCTGGACCTTCCGGAACTGCCGGTGGAGGCCATCGGCTTCATCCTGGGCACGGAGGCGGCGGCGGCGTTCGACGCGCCGACGGTCGACGCCCGGCTCGACGGCATGCGCGAGCCGCCCGAGGAGAGCCGCTGGCCCGACGGTTTCCGGGCCTCCCGGTTCGTGTCGGCGGTCGACTACCTGCAGGCGAACCGGCTGCGGATGCGGATCATCGAGCAGGTGCACGAGGCGCTCGGCGACCTCGACCTGTTCGTCGGCAGCGACCTGCGGCTGACCAACCTGACCGGGCATCCGGAGGTGAGCATGCCGAGCGGGTTCTTCGAAGGGTCGCCCACGAGCCTGCGCTTCACCGGCAAGCTGTTCGGGGAGGCGGAGATCCTGCGGGTCGCCCACGCCTGGCAGGCGGCCACCGATCACCACCTGCGGCGTCCGCCGCTCGGCTGAACGGCGCGCGGGCGCGACCGGGCCTGCTCAGGCTCGGGCTGGACGGCAGGTGAACGCGCCCGGCCGCGCGTGAACCCGGCGTCAGGATGCGGCGCGGCGCCCCAGGCCGGGCCCGGGGCGCCGCGGAACAGGCCGCGCCGGCCGGCGCAGGAGCGGCGGATGCGCTCCCGCGGCCGCCGTCCGGCCTCAGTCGTCCGTCGTCCCGGCGCCCGGGACGTGCTCGTCGAGGAACGCGCGGATCGCCGCGTAGATCCGCTGGTTTTCCCCGGGGCTGAACCCGCCGTGTCCGCCGCCCTCGATCGTCAGCAGCCGGTTCGGCACGCCCCACTCGTCGAGCAGCTCGTGCAGGCGCGTCGCGTGGTCGTAGGGCACGATCGAGTCGGCGTCGCCGTGGATGGTCAGGATCGGCGGGGTGTCGCCGCGCACGTAGTTGACCGGCGAGACGCGCCGCGCCACCGCGTCGCGATCGCCGCGGCTCCCGAGCCACGCCTCGGTGAAGTTCCCGGAGGTCCCCGGCGTACGATGGGCCAGGTCGTGGACGTCGGTGATACCGTACCAGTTGATGATCGCGGCGACCTCGAGTTCGGCGGTCGACGTCGCGCCGGTGGTCCAGGCGCGGCGCCGGTCGCCGGGGCACTGGCGGTCCAGGCCGGCCGAGGCGGGGAGCATGCCGGTGGTCAGCGCCAGATGGCCGCCGGCGGAGTTGCCGGTCACCACGATGCGCCCGAGGTCGAAGTTGAACTGCCCGGCGTTGCGGTAGACCCAGCGCAGCGCGCAACGGCAGTCCTCGACGGCGGCCGGCGCGTGCGCCGCGTCCGCCAGCCGGTAGGAGACGTTGACCACGCTCCAGCCCATCTCCAGGTAGGGGAGGAAGGTCAGCGCGGACGCTTCCTTGCTGCCGTTGGTCCAGCCGCCGCCGTGGACGTAGACGAGCGTCGGGGTCGGTTCGGACGCTCCGCGCGGACGGTAGACGTCGAGCGTCAGGTCCCGTCCGCCGGCGCGGTGGTAGGTGACGTTCGGGGTCAGGCTGTAGCCGGTGGCCACCCGCACGAACGCGGCCGCCGGGTCGCCGGTCTGCGCGCCGGCCGCCGCCGGCGCGCCGGGCACGATCGTCGCGGCGAGGCCGATCGCCGCCAGGCTGGAGAATCTCGTCACTGTCGCCTCACTTTCTTTCCGTCGTTGCCGGTGCGCGTTCCGAAGGTGTTCCGAACCTGCCGATTCTGTCATTCCTCCGGCAGCCCGTCGAGACCGGCACGCGCCGCGGACGATCCGGCGCCGGCCGCAGCGTTCGGGAGCCGTCCGTTTCGGCCGTCGGGAGAAGGCGAATGACGGCCGGTCGCCGAGGTCATCCGGAGCTACGCCAACCGGTGGGAGCGATAGATAGATAGAGGAATGGGGTTCGTGAAGAACGGCCCCGTCAGCCGAATATCTCGTCGATCCGCACGTCGAGCGCCGGCCCGTCGTCCGCCGCGTCGCGGTCTCCCTCGCCGGCTGCGCGGCGAAGATCGCTCCGGAGGCCGTCCCCCCGGCGCCGCACCTGCGCGCGCGCGTAGCCGTCCGGTCCCGGATCGGAGTACACGGTGACGGTCCCGGCCGCAAGATCCACCAGCCACGTCTCGGGGATCCCCGCCCTGCCGTAGCGGGGCGCCTTCTGCTCCCGGTCGTGCCGCAGGGACGAATCGGCCACCTCGACGACCAGAAGAACGTCGTCCGCGTCGGGGTGCCGATCGGTGTAGCCGCTCCGCCGCCGCCGCGCCACCACCAGATCGGGTTGCGGTTCGGTGTGGCGGTCCAGACGAATCGGATTCTGGACGCTCACGTACGCGCGGCCGGCAAGGCGCGTGACGAGCAACTCGGTCAGGCGGCTGACGATCCACGCGTGCGGCGGGCCGATGGGCGTCATCTCCAGGACCGTTCCATCGATCAGCTCCACCCGGTCGTCCTCGGTGAAGATCCCCGCCTCGCCCATGCGCGTGAACTCGTCGACGGCAAAGCGGTACGGCCGGACGTGCGCGACGCGTTCCCGCTCCGTCGCCGTCCCCGTAGCGCGGCCTTCCCGTTCCGCCACCGCCATGTCGCGTCCCGTGCGCGCCATGCTTCATCATAACAGCCCGGGCAGGAAAGCCCCGCTGCATTCGACGGGCGCCGCATTCCGGCGAAGGTATCATTGCGATGAAGACAAACGGCTGACGGCCGGCAGGCATGGCCAGAACCACACCCGCGGACGAGGATGACCGGCTCGGCCGGGGTGACGAGCGACGACGTCGTCGAGAGCGCCGCAACGGGCCGAGACGGTGCAACTGCGCGTGGTGGACCACCTGATCGTCTCCGCCGAGCAGGTCTTCAGCTTCCGCAGGGAGCGCCTGCTGTGACCGTCGCCCCCGGCATCCTGGCGCACCGCGCGGAACTTCGCGCCGTCGTCCCAATCCGGCTGGTCATGTGACCGTCGCCCGGGCATCCTGACGCGCCGCGCGGAAGGTATCATCGGGAAGTCAGGAGCCGCCGCATGACGCCCACGGACGTTGAAATCCTCATCCAGCAGGGCGAAGGCACGACGCTGGAGTTCAAGGAGGCCCTGTCGCCGTCGTCGTTCGCCCGCGAGATCGTCGCGCTGGCGAACACCGTCGGCGGCAAGGTTCTCCTCGGCGTGCGCGACGACGGCTCCGTGAAGGGGATCGGGGATTCCAACGCCCTGCGCGCCCGCGTCCAGGACGTCGCCCGCAACTGCGACCCGCCGGTGAAGGTGCTGGCCGAACCGGTGAACGGGGTGTTCGTGGTCCACGTGCGCGAGAGCGACGCCAAGCCGGTGCAGTGCGGCGACGGCTTCTTCTGGCGGCAGGGCGCGGTGACGCAGAAGCTCGGCCGCGACGAGATCCGAGACTTCTTCCGCGCGGAGGGGGTAATCCGGTTCGACCTTTCGCCCTGCCCCCGTTTCCGGTACCCGGAAGACTTCGACCGCGGGAAGTTCGACACGTGGCTCCGGTACTCGAACATCACCGCCGGGCTGCCGGTGGAGGACGTGCTGGTCAACATCGAGGCGGCCGAGCGGAACGGGAACGGACTGCTGTTCCGCAACGCCGGCGTGCTCTTCTTCGCCCGGAACGTGCGGCACTTCTTCCCGGAGGCGTACGTCACGTGCCTGCTCGGGCGGGGCACGGACAAGGTCCACGTCCTGGACCGGAAGGACTTCGACGGCGGCATCGTCGCCGATGTCGAGGACGCCATGCGTTTCGTCGAACGCAACACCCGCACCGCCTACCGGATCGAGGGCCTGCGGCGGGAGAACGTGCCGGAATACCCGATGAAGGCGCTACGCGAGGCGATCACCAACGCGGTCATGCACCGCGACTGGTTCTTCGACGGCGCCAACGTCTTCGTCGAGCTCTACGCCGACCGCATCGAGGTGAGCAGCCCCGGCGGCCTGCCGAAGGGCCTGCGCGTGAGCGACCTCGGCCACCGGAGCATCCGCCGGAACCCACTGATCTCCGACCTGCTGCACCGGATCGAATTCATCGAGAAGGCCGGCACCGGCATCCGCCGCATCCGCGACGAGGCGCGGGACCTGCGCTGCCCGGAGCCGGCGTTCGAGTCCGACAGCTTCGTGACCGTCACCTTCCGGCCGAACCCCGCGGTTCGGGCCGCCGCCGGGGAAGTCGCAACCCAAGCCACGGGAGGGGAGCCCCCGCAAGTCACCGGGGAAGCCACCGGGGAAGTCACCGGGGAAGTTGCTCCGGAAGTCCGACTCCTGCCGGCGATGTCCGGGGAAATGACGAGGCAACAGCTCCAGGAAGCCCTTGGCCTCAAGCATGAAGATCACTTCCGTGCGGCTTATCTGCTGCCGGCCTTGCGGGCCGGCCTGATCGAAATGACCATCCCCGACAAGCCGCGCAGCAGCCGGCAGCGCTACCGGTTGACCCCGGCGGGACGAGAGCGCTTGAAGCGAATCCGGGAGGCGCGATAGATGGCGCAAGGCTATCACGTCAACTCGGCGCCGCGAAGGAACCCGACATGGCCATCACGTTGGCTCGAACATCTCGGGGTGCGGCCCGGCGACAAGGTCGACGTCGACTTTCTGCGACACGGGCGGCTACAGGAGCTGATCTTTCGTACACGGCTGCTACGAGCGGCCGGGCCGGTACCGCGTGCTGGTCAAGGTGATCGACGTCTTCGGCAACGACACGTCGCAGGCGTTCGACGTGGAGGTGTGAACCATGCTGACCCTCGACCCGGCGGAGCAGGTCTGGCTGGACGAGTACCGGCGCGCCCTTCGGATGCGCCATCCCGGCGTGGTCGCGCGGATGGTGATCTACGGCTCGAAGGCGCGCGGCGACGCGCATGAAGACAGCGACGTCGACGTGCTTCTCGTGGTCAGAAACGAGGCTGTCGATCTCAAGCGCAAGCTACGGCGCATCGGCTACGATCTGGCCGCGGCGTCCTGCGCCGTTCCGTCGATCATGGCGTGCACGCAGGCCGAGTGGGAGCATCTCGAGGACGTTCGGTCCCCGTACCGGGAGTCGGTCGAACGCGACGGAGTGACTGTCCTGTGAACCGGGAGATGACGGTTGCGGAGTGGCGGCGCGCGTTGAAGGCGCTGGGCGCGGCCGAGGTCCTGATGCGCGCCGGCTATGCGGAGGATTCCATCTCTCGGAGCTACTACGCCGTTCTGCATGCCGCGAAGTCGGCGCTGTTCGTGCACGACGTCGCCACTTCGAGCCACTCCGGAACGCGGAGCATGTTCGGCCTTCATCTGGTGAATTCGGGCGAGATCGAGCGCAAGTGGGCGGGGGACCTTGCTGAAAGCACGGACGACCGGCTGATGGCGGATTATGGGATGCAGGTTCGCTTTTCCAGCGAGGAAGCCCGGTGCGAGCACGAGCGAGCCGAGGCGTTTCTCGATCGCATCCGGCGGTACCTGTCCGCGAAGGGCCTGACCGAGCAGGAGCTCGCATCAGAGCGCGGCGATGGCTGAGGCGGTCATCGCCTACGACCGGGACCTGGATCATCGAGACCAAGGGCCGCGTCTGGGAAGGCACCCGCGAGAAGGACGCCGCGATGCGCGACTGGTGCCGGCGCGTCAGCGCCGCCGCCGGCGCGACGTGGCGGTACGCGCGGGTCAACCAGAACGAGTTCGACCCCGGCCTCGCCACGCTCCGGCGCCTGCTCGTCCGGACCGTCTGCGACGCCATGTTCACGGAACGCGACCGGCGCGGAACGACCCTGTCGCGCGCCGAGGTCCGCCGGGCGCGCGACGAGGGACGGATGTGACGGCGGCCGGGGCGCCGCCCGTCACCGCCGCGCCGGCGGCAGCGCGAAGACCCAGATGACGCCCCCCTGCGGCACCAGCTTCTCGGCCTCGAAGTGCGCGTTGACGGCGCGCTGCATGCCCTGCGCGTCGACGCCCCAGCCGGACTGCACGGCGACGTACTGCACGCCGTCGATGGCGTAGGACGACGGCACGCCGATGACGCCGGAGTTGGTCCGCTGCTCCCACAGCACCTCGCCGGTCTCGGCGTCGAAGGCCCGGAAGTAGCGGTCGTTGGTGCCGCCCGCGAAGACGAGGCCGCCGCCGGTGGCGAGGATCGGCCCCCAGTTCTGCGAGTCGGCGAACTCGTGGGTCCAGACCTGCTCGCCGGTGGCGAGGTTCCACGCCTGGATCTCGCCGATGTGGTCCGCCTCGTCCACCACGAACACGGTCTGCGACGCGCCGGTGAAGCCGCGGCCCGGCACGTAGTCCACCTCCACGCCGACCATCGTCGAGCAGAGGTTCTCGTTGGCGGGGATGTAGAGGTACCCCGTCCGCGGGCTGTAGGCGGCCGGCGGCCAGTCCTTGCCGCCCCACAGCGACGGGCAGAACGTCGCCGGCTTGTTCGTCCCCGGCTTGCGCTCGAGGTCGTACTCCGGACGGCCGGTGAGCGGGTCGATCGCCGTGAACACGTTCTGGTCCACGTAGGGCCGCGCCTCGACGAAGCCGATGGCGTCCGCCGTCCGCTCCAGCATCCACAGGTACCCGTTGCGGGCCGGGTGGACCAGGGCCGGAATGGTGCGGCCGTCGCGCGGGACGTCGATCAGGAGCGGCGCCGAGACCTCGTCCCAGTCCCACGAGCCGTTGTGGTGGTACTGGTGGTACCCCCTCAGCTCGCCGGTGTCGACGTCGAAGGCGACGACGGAGTTGGTGTAGAGGTTGTCGCCGGGCCGCTGGTCGCCGATCCACGGCCCCGGGTTGCCGGTGCCCCAGTAGGTGAGGTTCCGTTCGGGGTCGTACGATCCGGTGATCCAGATCGAGGCGCCGCCGGTGCGCCAGGTCTCGCCCGGCCAGGTCTCGTTCCCCGGCTCGCCCGGTCCCGGGATGGTGTGCGAGCGCCACACTTCGCCGCCGGTCTCGGGATCGAGCGCCACCACGAACCCGCGGATGCCCCGCTCGCCGCCCGACGCCCCGACCAGCACCTTGCCGCCGGCCACCAGCGGCGCCAGGGTCATGTAGTAGCCGGTCCGGTAGTCGGCCACCGCGGTCTCCCAGACCACCTCGCCGGTCGCCGCGTCGAGGGCGACCACGAACGCGTCGTGCGTCGTGTGGAAGACCTTGTCGCCGTACAGGCCGACGCCGCGGTTCGTGCGGTGCGGGTGGGCCATGTCTTCCGGGAACTGCCGGTTGTAGACCCAGAGCTGCTCGCCGGCCCGCGCGTCGATGGCGATGACCCGGTCCTCGGGCGTCGTCACGAACATCACGCCGCCGTTGACGATCGGCGGCGACTCGTGCCCCGACGTCACGCCGGTCGACATCGTCCACACCGGCACGAGATCGGCCACGTTCTCCGCCGTGATCTGGTCGAGCGGACTGTAGCCCCAGCTGTCGTAGGTGCGGCGGTACATCAGCCAGTCGTCCGCGTCGCCGGCGCGCAGCCGCTCGTCCGTGACCGGGGCGTACGACGTCTCCGGCTCCTGCGCCGGCGCCGCCTGCGCGGCCAGCGTCACCGCCAGCGCGCCGGCCGCCGCCCGCGCGGCCCGTCTTCCGATCGCCACTGTCGTCATCTCGTTCTCCACCTTCGCACGCGCACTGCGCACCATCGTTTGCACCCCCGGCCGGACCCGCCGCGCCGGCTGCCGGCCGCCGGGCCCCGGTTCCCCGCGCCGGCTACCCCGCCAGCGTGGTCATCAGCACCCACATCGGGTTGTTGCCCACCTCGTAGGTCTCGAGGGGGGTGAGATCGCCGCTCTCCTGATCCACCTGGTAGGACGCCAGCCGGCCCGACTGCTGTCCGGCCGCGAACAGGAAGCGCCCGTCCGGATCGAGTCCGAAGGCGCGCGGCACCGGCTCGGTCCCCACCCGGCCCGCCGCGGTCAGCCGTCCCGTCGCGCCGTCCACCCGGAAGCTGGCGACGCTGTTGTGGCCGCGGTTGGGCGCGAACAGGAACTCGCCGGACGCCGAGATGCGGATCTGCGAGCAGGTGTTGTTCCCGCCGTAGCCGGCCGGCAGCGTCGAGATGGTCTGCAGCGGCGCCAGCGTGCCCCGTTGCGGGTCGATCGCGTACGCCGTCACGCTGCTCCCCTGCTCGTCCGAGAAGTAGACGACGTCGAGGAACGGGTGGAACGCCAGGGCCCGCGGCCCCAGGTACTCCCGCGGGGCGTGGAACGGCGGATCGTTCGGCGCGAGACGGCCGGTCCGCTCGTCGAACCGGAACTGGTGGATGCGGTTCGGCCCGCGGTTGGCGATGTGCGGGACGTAGGCGAACCGGTTCGACCGGTCGGTCAGAATCGCGTGCGCCCCGTGCGCCGTGTACCGCCACTCCACCGGCGGGAACGTCACCGCGCCGTCGTCGTTCACCGCGTGCACCGCGGCCGTGCTCTGGTAGTAGTAGGCCGACAGCACGAAGCGCCCGGTCCGGTCGGTCGAGACGTAGACCGGCTCGCCCTGCAGCGGCGTCGTGCCGAGGAACGACAGGCTCCCGGTCCGCGGATCGACGCGGTAGCTGGAGATTTCCTGGCTCCCCCGCCGGCCGACGTGGAGCACGCGCTTGTCGGGCGAGAGCGCCAGCGGTGCCGGCCCGCCCTCGACCGCCACGTCCTCCTGCCAGCTCAGCGCGCTGGTGGAGGGGTTCATCGTGAAGATCGAGATCCGGTCGTCGTCCTGGAGCGCGACGTACATGTGGTGCCGGGTCTGCCGTCTGTTCCTCATCGGTTCCTCCTCCCGCCGGGCGCGCGCCGGCCGGCGCCGCCGGGGGCGTGGCCGGCGCGCATTCCCCGCCGCCTCACAGCGGCCGGATGCGCACGTTGCGGAACTTCACGACGCCGAGGCCGTACTGCAGGGCGACGGGGCCATCGGCGAACTGCGTGTCCTCGACGTCGACCATGTGCAGCCCGTTCAGCGTCACCAGGATCCGCGAGCCTTCCACGCGGATGTCGTAGCTGTTCCACCGCCCGCCGGTCATCACCACGCTCGCCGGCGGCGCGATGTGGACGATGCCGCCGGTGCGGTAGGTCTGGTCGGCGCGGGTGTCGTAGATGTTCACCTCGTAGGAGTTGCGGTCGTTGACGCTGGCCGGGTCGGCGCAACGGACGAAGATGCCGCTGTTGGCCGGCTCGTCCACCCAGAAGTCCAGGGTCAGGTGGAAGTCGGAGTACGACTCCTTCGTCACCAGGAAGCCGCTGCCGGCGTCGGCCTGCACGACGCCGTCGACGATCTCCCAGTTGGCGTCGCCGATCGGGTTGAAGTTGTCCAGGCCGGATCCGTCGAACAGGACCGTCCAGTCTTCCTGGGCGGACGCGCCCGGCGCGTGGAAGCCGGCGATCCCGACGCCGAGCAGACAGAAAACGATGATTGCTGCGCGCTTCATGTGGAGTCTCCTTCTCGTGTCCCGCGGACAGGCGGCGGGGCGTGTCGGCGGATCAGGTGGCGACGATCGACGCCCTGCCGGGTGGCGCGGACCGGCGCTCCGGCGCGGACGCCGTCCCCGCCGCGCAGGCGAGCCGGACGAGTCCGCGGGGAACGGCCGGCGGCGCGACGCCGGGCGGCAGGGCGAGCACGGCCCACTTATAGCACAAGACCGTGCCGCCAAGGCGGCGTGCGCCGCGCCCCCGGGCCGGCTGCGCCGCGCCGCCGGCTACGCCAGCAGTTCCAGCAGCGCCGACGACACCGCATCCGGCCGCTACGTAACGCCGCGCCCCCGGACCGGCTGCGCCGCGCCGCGGCTACGCCAGCAGTTCCAGCAGCGCCGACGACACCGCATCCGGCCGCTGCGGCGCCAGGTCGTGTCCGGCGCCCTCGACGATGCGCCGCGCGACGAGGTTCGGGAACCGGCGCCGGTCCGCCGCGGGGTCGGCCGACGGCCGGCCGAAGCCGCTGTCGGCGCCGCGCAGGACGATGGCCGGTACGGTGATCGGGGGCCGCCCGGCCAGCCGCCGCTCGACGTCCAGGAAGCGTTCTTCGCCCGGCGCGTAGCCGTGCCGGTGCCGGTAGGAGTGGATCACGACCGCGACGAAGTCCGGATTGTCGAACGCCGGGGCCGAGCGGCCGTACGCCTCGTCGGTGTACTCCCAGGTCGGCGACCAGGTCTCCCACAGGTAGCGGATGATCGCGTGGCGGTTCTCCTCGAGGCCGGCCCTGCCCCGCTCCGTGTTGAAGTACCACTGGTACCAGAGACGGGCCTCGGCCGCCGCCGACGGCGAGGGGGCCGACGGCGACACGGTGTCCTGCACGGAATAGCCGCCGATGGCGACCTGCGCGCGCACCCGCTCCGGGCGCAGGATGGAGGTGATGCACGCGGCGCGGTTGCCCCAGTCGAACCCGGCCAGCGCCATCCGCTCCAGCCCCAGCGCGTCGGCGAAGTCGACGACGTCCTGCGCGATGGCCGCCTGCTCCGCCATGCGCGGGGCGTCCGGATCGCGGAACCGCGTCGCGCCGTAGCCGCGCAGGTACGGCGCCAGCACCCGGTAGCCGGCCGCCGCCAGCGGGGGGACCACGCCGTCCCACGCGCGAACGTCGTACGGAAAGCCGTGCAGGAGGACGATCGGGAACCCGGCCGGGTCGCCGCTCTCCTCGTAGCCGATCTCCAGCACATCGGTCGCGGCCGAACGCAGCACGGGCGCCGCCGCGCCGGTCTGCGCCGGCGGACGCGCGCCGGCGGCCCGCGGGGAGCCGCCGGCCGCCGCCAGCGCCCCGGCGGCCCCCGCGCTCTTCAGGAACTCTCTCCGGCTCGGCGCCATGACCGCCCCCTATTGCTTCCGGATGCTGTACAGCTTCGAGGCGGTGCGAATCAGCAGCCGGCCGCCGGCGATCGCCGGCGACGCCATCGCCATCTCGTCCAGGCTGTTGACGCCGACCACCTCGTACTCGCGGCCGGCCCGGATCACGTAGGTGTCGCCCTGCTCGCTCAGCGCGAAGACCTTGCCGTTGTAGGCCCACGGCGACGACGTGAAGCTGGCGCCCACGCGGATCCGCTGGCGCCCGTAGATCGGCTCGCCGGTGACCGCGTCGTAGGCCTCGAAGAAGCCGCGGTCGAGCAGGCTGTAGTAAACGTCGCCGTAGATCAGGGGCGACGTGTTGTAGTTGCCCGCCCGCGGCTGGTACCAGGCGACGAACTCGTTCGACCGCTCGCCCGCGCCGAGCGTGACGTCGCCGCTCGCGCCGGGCCGGATCGCGTACGCCGGGCGATGCTCGTCGCGGAAGTAGCCGGAGTTGACGTAGACGAGGCCGTGGCTGGAGAACGGCGTCGCGATGGCCGCCCACGACATCCGCCCGTCCATCTCCCACAAGAGGCGCCCGTCGAGGTCGTAGGAGCGGATGCGGTTGACGCCGGAGGTCACGATCTCGGTGCGCAGCTCGTTCTCCCACACGTAAGGGGTGGCCCAGGTCGACACCTCGTCGCGCGCCGTCCGCCACAGCTCCTCGCCGGTGCGCTTGTCGAGGGCGGCCAGCCACGACTCCTCCTCGTTGTCGTACAGGATGATCAGCATGTCGCCGTGCACCACCGGCGAGGAGGCCGAGCCCCACGCGGAGCGCGTCCGCCGGTCCGGAATCAGGACCCGCCAGACCTCGGCGCCCTCCATGTCGAAGGCGTACAGGCCCAGGTCGCCGAAGCGGACGTAGACGCGCTCGCCGTCCGTGGCCGGGGTCTCCGACGCGTAGGTGTTCTTCATGTGGCGCGGGAACTCCGGCTGGCCGCGCCGCACCGACCGTTGCCACAGGACCGCGCCGGTCTCCAGGTCCAGGCAGTAGACCCGCCAGTCGTGATCCAGCGGCACCGGCTCCGGGCGCCCGTTGGGGGCGTACAGCCCCGGCTTGGGCTGCTCGAACTCCCCGGCCGCGGTGACCGTGGTCAGGAAGACGCGGTTTCCCCAGACCACCGGGCTGGACCAGCCGAGACCGGGGACGTCGGCCACCCACTCGACGTTCTCCGTCCGGCTCCACCGCTCCGGCAGGTCCGGGTCGTCGGCCACCGCCGCGTTCATCGTCGGCCCGCGGAACTGGGGCCAGTTGTCGTTCGCCGCGGCGGGCTGCGCCAGCGCCAGGGCCGCGGCCGCCGCCAGGAAACACGGGGTGAGCGCCATCCGTTTCATCGGTCGACCTCCCATTCAACACCCGGCCGCGCCGCCCCGAAAGGTGCGCACCGTGACGGTCCCGGCCGCGGGCCTTCCCCATTCACCGCCCGGTCCGGCCGCGCCGCCCCGAAAGGGCGGCAGGAACGCCTACATCATCGCACGCCGGCCGCGGGGCGCGCACGCCTCGACGCCGTCCGGCGGCGGGCGTTCGACTCGACCGGGGCGGGGCGCAAGGCGCGCGGACCCCGCGGCGCACGCCTCGACGCCGTCCGGCGGCGGGCGTTTCGACTGCCCCGGAGCGGCCGGAGGCCCGGCCCGCACACGAAAAAGGGCCCCGACCCTTGCGGATCGGGGCCCCCGGATGGCCTGCGTCGGCGGCGTTGGGTACCCCCGTCCACGGGGCGTCCCGCCACCCGTTCGGAGCGCGGGAGGTCCCTACGAGGACGCCACCTCCGCAGAGCCCGTACTTTGGTCGTCCACTGGATCACCTCCTTGCTTGGGCGCAACCGTCAACGGCGGGCCCCAACCCGCCCGGCCTCCGGAGTCGCCCAGACCCACCGGATGCCGCCGCGCCGGTGGCGCGGAGCGTCCCGCTGATCGTCGGCCACGGCGCGCCCGTTGTCAAATCGCGCGCCGTTCGACGGGTGCACCATGCCGGCGCGCTTCAACCGTGCGCCGACCTGCTTGCAACCGGCCTCGACCACGCCCGATGGAGAGTCTCGGAGGCGGGGTCCTGGTGTCGGGCCGCTGGCTGGCTCCAGCGCCGTACGCCGTCTGCCCGATGTCCTCGTCGAAGTGCCTTCCGGGGCTCCGACACCGCCCCTCAGTCCGGCCCGAGATGAATCTCTCCCTCCCAGCGAGGGTGGATGCCGCCGTCCTCCTGGCCGGTCCTTATCGCCGCGATACCGTATTCCGGGAGAGGGACCTCCCTCACGCACGCGGCGCCAATCGCGAACCGGAAGCGGAATTCTTCGTAACCATGCCGCTGGCGACGAACGGGGAGGTCGCCCGGAACGACCGGGTACACGCGCAGGAAAAGCGGCGCGCCGACGTCATCCGGTCCGCAAGGCTCCTTCACGTAGACGAGGCGGTTCTCGACAAGGTACACGTCGAAGTCGGAGTCGATCGCCGGCCGGCGTTCTCCGACCCGATCCGCCAGATACTCGTCCGCCGTCAGCGTCGCCGCCCGCACGGGAGGAAGGGCGTCGTGCGGCAGCACGACGGCGCTGACGCAGAACCCGATTGACGTTTGCGTCCAGGGCATGAACACCCCGCTCTCCTGCCCGGCCCAGGTCCAGGTCACCACCTCGTCCGCGCAGTCCCGGGCGAACGCCTGCGCCAGCCGTCCGTCCACCAGGAGCCCGACGCCGTCCGCCTGGCGTTCGACGTGAGGCTCCATCCTTTCCCAGAACCAGGCGGCGCGATCGACCCCGCTCCATGACGTCCCCGGCGACTCGACGGACCAGAGCCAGAATCTTCTCCCGTTAGCACGCGGCGTGCCTTCGAACAGCATGGTGTCTCCGGGTGCTCGGGGGAAGTCTCTTTCGAACAGCAGGTTCTCTCTGGGTGACCTGTCGTTACTGGCCAGGTGGTCAATCCCGTACCGCGGAAGAAACGCGGCGGCGGTTCCCTCCTTTCGGGCGCGCAGGTAGTCCCAGGAATTGACCAGGCCGTCCAGATTCACCACCGGGAAGCGCGAGAAGTACCCCATCACGCCGGAAGTCCTGGTCCCGACCACGCTGTCCCCGGGCAGCACGCGATCCATGACCATGACGCTCATGAGCCTGGAAACCATCCCGTTGCGGACGTCTAGATCCATTCTGGAGTCGACGAACCGGAACGGAGCCGCAAAATCCATCGCCGCGAACAGGAATACCGCTCCGACAGCGACAATCCCCGAGCCGGGAATCCTGAACGCAAGGTGCGAATCCGGACCGCCGAAACGGCGAACGAGGTATATGGCGACGTAGCATCTGGCAGGAACGACGAGCGCCTCCATCAGATAGGCCGGAACGAAGTACCAGTCATATCTCCACAAAGAGGTTACGGTGAGCACGCTCTGCGCGAACTTGGCCAGATGGCCCGCCGCCAGGCCGAACACCCCCACCAGGAACGCCAGCAGCAGCCAGTCGTCCCGGCCGCGGGAGCGGCGGGAGAACCACCAGACCAGCCCCGCGTAGACGCACACCTCCAGCGCGATCAGGAGTTCGTAGTCGAAGAAACCCGTCCTCAGAAAGCGAAGGACGTTCCCCGGCAGGCTGTATCCGTCTCCCTGTTCCCAACGGAATTGCGACATCCATTGCCTGACCGCGGCGCTCACCGGCACGATGCCGCCGAAGACGACGCCGTTCCAGGCGAAGTACGCCAGGATCCCGGCGACGGCCCCCGACAACGGCGCCGCCGCGTTCAGCGCGAGCACGGAGCGGCCCCATCCGCGCCAGCCGCCTCGGCGAGCGCGCGGGGATGGCCCATCGACAGAAAGCCCCCCCTCCCCGGAAAGGGTGGAAGGAAGCCGGTCCGACCACTCGACCAGGCACAGCGCCGCCGTCGCCGCCACCGCGACGGCGACGTACTCCAGGCGCACCCAGGGCAGGGCGAAGGCGACCGCCGCCAGCGGCCAACGCCACCGCCCCGGATCCCGCGCGAAGAGACAGACGGCCAGCAGGAACAGACCCAGCAGGAACAGACCCGCGGCCGCCTCCAGCCCCAGGAACAGGGCCGGATTCCCGTAGAGCGCCGGCAGCGCCGCGAACAGGAGAATCCACGGCAGCCGCGCCGCCCGCGCCGCGCCGGCGGCCAGCGCCACGCCCCCGGCGACCAGCATGATCTCGAACGCCTTGATCGCGAACAGCGCCTCCGTCTTGTCGAACACCCAGTAGAAGGGCGTGATCAGAAACAGCCAGAGCGGGTGGTAGCCGTTGGTCCGGGTGATGCCGCCATCGAACGTCGAGAACTCGCCCCCGGCCATGTGCCAGGCAATCTGGAAGTAGTAGAACGAATCGTCCTCATTGACGTCGCGGACCAGGTTGACGAGGTCGAAGCGGTCGAGCAGGTACCAGGCGAACGCCGCCCCGTAGGCCAGGATGCCGGCGATGAACAGGGCGAACGACGCGCGACGCAAGCGGCTCAAGGGCGCGGACCCAGCACTTCGGGAACCTCCACTACTCGTCCAGGCCGAACGTGTAAACGGTGTTCCCCACCGCCATCGTGACGTACTGCGCGCCGCCGACGGCGTAGGTCATCGGGTTGGCGTTGACCGGGCCGCCGAGCGGAATGCGCCAGAGCTCCTCCCCGCTCTCCGCGTCGAGGGCGAAGAACCAGCCGTCGACGGTCGCGCCGAACACGAGGCCGCCGGCGGTGGCCAGCACGCCGGTGCGGGCGCGCGGCTTCATCTCGAACTCCCAGCGGACGTCGCCGGTGGCCGGATCGATGGCCCGGATGGCGCTCCGGTAGTTGTCCATCGGTTGCGGCGACTGGACGCCCCCGCCGGTGTAGCGTTCGCCTTCCTCGTACTCCTCGTCGCGGATGAAGTACTCGCCCTCGCCGTCGAACGCGTTGACGTACAGCAAGCCGGTGCGCGGGCTGTAGGCCGGCGACCACCAGTTGGTCCCCCCGCCGGCGGGCGGCGCCACCACCGTCCCGTCCGGGGTCGGGAAGGTGTCGGGCAGCCGGATCGGGCGGCCGTTCTCGTCGAGCCCTTCCGCCCAGGTCTGGAGCGCGAACGGCTTGCCGAGCAGGAACTCCCCGGTCTCGCGATCCAGCGTGTAGTAGAACGCGTTGCGGTTCGCCCACAGCATCGCCTTGCGCGGCGCGCCGTTCATCTCGACGTCCGCGAGCACCGGGATCTGGATGGCGTCCCAGTCGTGGACGTCGTGCGGCGTGAACTGGAAGTACCAGCGCATTTCGCCGGTGTCGCCGTCCAGGGCGAGCACGGAGTCCGCGTACAGGTTGTCCCCCTCGCGCACCTCGCCGTTCCAGTCGGGGCCGGGGTTGCCGGTGCCCCAGTAGACCAGGTTCAGCTCGGGGTCGTAGGAGCCGGTGATCCAGGTCGGCGAGCCGCCGGTGCGCCAGGAGTCGCCGGCCCAGGTCCGGTTGTCGGGATGGTCCGGGCCGGGGATCGTCCAGGTGCGCCATGCGCGCTCGCCGGTCTCGGCGTCGTACGAGTCGAGGAAGCCGCGGATGCCGAACTCGCCGCCGGCGATGCCGGTCACCACCCGGTCCTTGACGACGAGCGGCGCCGCCGTCTTGCTGTAGCCGCTCCGGTAGTCCGCCACCTCGGCATCCCACACGACGTGGCCGCTGCGCGCGTCGATGGCGACCAGGTGGGCGTCGAGCGTGCTCATGTAGAGCGTCTCGCCCAGGATGGCGACGCCGCGGTTGTTGCGCCCGCAGCAGATGCGCAGGTCGTCGGGCAGCGGATGCTCGTAGCGCCACCACGGGCGCCCGGTGGTCGCGTCGACCGCCGTCACGTTGCTGGGCGACTCGGTGATGAACATCACGCCGTCGACGACGAGCGGGGTCGTCTCCGCCCGGTCGAGCTGGCGGATGTTGTAGGCCCACTTCAGCTCCAGATCCGCGACGTTGGTCCGATTGATCCGGTCGAGCCGGCTGAAGCGCTGGCCGTCGAGCGTGCCGTTGTACATCAGCCAGTTGTGCGGCTCGTCCGCCGCGTTGAGCAGGCGCTCCCAGGTGACCGGCGCGAACCGCGGCACGCCGTCGCCGGCCGCCGGCTCCTGCGAAGTCAGCAGCGGAGGAAGCTCCGGCGCCGGGAAGTACGCGACCATCCGGCCGCGGTTGGTTCCGAGCCAGATCTCTCCGCCGACCCGGATGGCGGCGGTGGACGCGGCGAACCCGTCGATCCGCGGATGCCGGAAGATCCGCCGGACCTCCAGCGTCCGGGGATCGATGACCGCCACGTTCGACGTCTCCTCCGGCGTCCCGTAGTCCCCGTGGCCGGCGGCCAGGATCGATGCGCCGCCGTCGACGAACCGCAGGTTGTCAGGCCGGAAGCCGACCGGCACCACGTCCTTCTGCCGCGGCGTCCTGCCGCGCGACAGCCGCGTGAGCTTCTCGCCCCGCCAGCCGGCCACGTACAGCCAGCGCCCGTCAGGCGAGATCTCCAGACCGTTCGGCGTCGTGTCGTCCGTGCCCGGGATCACGGACCAGCCGCCGGCGGTGCTCCACTCCCATACGTCACCGGTGGACGTGCTGGTCGCGGCGAAGCCGCCCTCGGGCAGGGCCACGACCGAGTTGAGGCGCAGCCCCTCCGGCGCCACGGCGCACCCGACCCAGGCCAGCGTCACCGGCGCCGCGCCGGCGTCGAGCTCGAACACCTCGATCGACTCCCGCCGGCCGTGGTGCACGACGTACAACGCGTGCACTCCGCCCGTCCCCGGCCGCAGGTAGAGACCGTGCGCCCTGAACTCGTCCTGCCCGAGCTCCGCCGCGTCGAGGGGACCCGGACACGAGGGATAGGTCGCCGTGTCGAGCCGCTCGGTCCTGTCCGCCGTCGGGAAAAGGACCGAAGTGGTCTTGTCGGCCACGTCGATGAGGTGGATCCGGCCACCCTCCTGGTTTCCGGACGCGACGACCCACTCGCCGCCGGGCACGATGGCGAGATCTTCCGGACCGATCAGGCCGCAGATGAACCGGACGTCGCCCACCGGCTCGCAGCCCTCCGGTTGCCCGGCAAGCACCCAGGTTCCAGACAACGCCAGCGCGGCACACAAGGCCAACGACTTTCGTGATCTCACGGCGTCTCTCTCCTCCGGGCCGCACAATCGGCGGCTCCGCGCCAAGCCCGAGCGAGACCGAGCCGGTCGCCCCCGGCTCCACCCGGCGGCGGGTGAACATGGCGATCTTCGCGATGATACTTCAGGGGGAAATCGGTGACGGGCGGTCCGGACGGCGGGCGCGGCGCTACACGACGCGATGCAGCAGGTCCTCGCCGGACGCGAGCCGCCGGCAGTTCTCCACCGCCACCGCGATGCTCCGCTCCAGCGTTTCGCGCGTCAGCCAGGCGCGGTGCGGCGTGCAGACCACGTTGTCGAGGGCGAGAAGCGCACTGCCGGCAGGCGTCGGCTCGGTCTCGAAGACGTCGAGGCCGGCGGCGGCGACGCGGCCGGCCCGCAGCGCCGCGACGAGCGCCGCCTCGTCGATCAGCCCCCCGCGCGCCGTGTTGACGATCACCGCGCCCGGCTTCATGCGGGCGATGGCGTCCCGATCGATCAGGCGCTCGGTCTCGGGCGTGAGCGGGACGTGGAGCGAGACCACGTCGCTTTCGGTGAGCAGTTCGCCCAGCGGCCAGCGCTCGCCTGCCGCGTCCGGTTTCCCGCTCCGGCTGGCGAACAGGACGCGCGCGCCCAGCGCCTGCAGAACCGGGGCGAGCCGGCGCGGCACGGCGCCGTACCCGACCAGCCCGACGGTCCGACCGCGCACCTCGCCGCAGCGGTCCTGGAGGTCCGCCGGCAGCCCCCAGCCCCGCCCGGCGCGGGTCGCCGCGTCGAGCCGGCTCACGTGCCGCAACGCGCCCAGCATGAGCAGCAGGGTCATCTCCGCGACGGCCTGCGTGTTCGTGCCGGGCATGTTGCAGACGGCGACGCCGCGCCGCCGGGCCGCCGCCAGATCGATGGTGTTGACGCCGACCCCGATCTTCTGGATCAGGCGCAGGCGGGGCGCCACGGAGACGTCCTCCGCGGTGACCGGCTCGAGCAGGTGCCAGAGCGCCTCCATCCCGGGCCGGAGCCGCCGGAAACGCTCGCGGTCGGACGGCGCGCAGACGGCGACGGCGAATCCCTCGCGCCCGAGTTCCGCGAACCGGGCCGTCAGACCGGGACCGGCCGCGTGGTGGTAGACGACGCGCATGGCAGGCGGCGGCGCGGCGCGGGCGACGGCATACGGCGCGACAGCGCGACGGCGACACGGCGCTCCGGTTTCGACCTCGGAGCCAGGCCCGCGCGGGGGCCCGCTGCTCGCTATCATACCTGGACGGTGCCCGAACCCGACGCCGTCGTCGTGGCCGCCCTCCGGCGCATGGGTCTCGCCGGAAGGGGCGCGCCGCCCCCGATGACGCCGCTTGCGGGCGGCGTCTCCTCGGACGTCTGGCGCGTGGATCTGCCCGCCGGGCCGATCTGCGTGAAGCGGGCGCTCCCCCGGCTGAAGGTCGACGCGGTGTGGGAGGCGCCGGTCGAGCGGAACCGCTACGAGTGGGAGTGGCTGCGCGAAGCCGGCCGCATCGTGCCGTCGAGCGTGCCGCCGCTCGTCGCGCACGATCCCGAGGCGGGCTGCTTCGCGATGGGCTTCCTGGAGCCGGCGACCCATCCCATCTGGAAGACGCAGCTCCGGGACGGCGTCGCCAGCGCGGCGACGGCGCGGGCGGTCGGGCGGCGTCTGGCCGCGATCCACGGCGCCACCGCCGGCCGCGCCGACGTGGCGGCCCGTTTCGCCACCGACGACATCTTCCACGCGCTCCGCCTGGAGCCGTACCTCGCCGCGGCGGCGGCGCGCCACCCCGGCCTCGCGCCGGCCCTGCACGCCGTCGTTGCGCGCACGGCGGAGACGAAACGCGCGCTGGTGCACGGCGACGTCAGCCCGAAGAACATCCTGATCGGTCCGCGGGGTCCGGTCTTCCTGGACGCCGAGTGCGCGTGGTACGGCGACCCTGCCTTCGACGCGGCGTTCTGCCTGAACCACCTGCTGCTCAAGTGCCTCTGGACGCCGCCGGCGGCCGGCGCCTTCCTGCGCGCGTTCGACGCGCTGGCCGAGGCGTACCTCGCGGGCGTGCGCTGGGAGGCGCGGGCCGCGCTCGAGGAGCGGGCGGCGCACCTGCTGCCCGGCCTGCTTCTCGCCCGCGTAGACGGCAAGTCGCCCGTGGAATACCTCACCGCGGAGGACGACCGGGAGCTCGTGCGGCGCACCGCCCGGGCCCTGATCGGGAAGCCGCCGGCGGCCCTCGGCGCCGTGCGGGAGGCGTGGGCCGCGACGCTCGCCGACCGGCGCGGCGGCGGCGGCGGACCACCGGCGTGCTGAACGCGCGGTGGTCGTCCGTCTCGCGGGACAGGGGCGCGGGGGCGCGGCGGCGGTGGACCACCGGCGTGCTGAACGCCGCCTCGCGCTGCGTCCCTTCCGCGGCGTGCCGGCCGGCGCGGCGGCGATGGACGACCGGCGGGAGACCTCGGCCGCGGCGCGGGCGGTGCGGGCGGCCGGACCCGCGGCGCGCGCCGCGCGGACAAGATGCTTCCATGCGCACGACCACCTCGTCACGAACGATTGAACGGGTGTCGGCCCGCCGGGTGCGGGGCGCAGAGCAAAGCGTGAACGCCAAATGAGAAGGCGAACGATTGAACGGGTGTCGGCCCGCCGGGTGTGGGACTCCCGCGGCCGCCCGACCGTCGAAGCCGAGGTGCGCCTCGCCGGGGGCGTCGTCGGACGCGCCGCCGCGCCGGCCGGCGCCTCGACGGGCAGCGGCGAGGCGGTCGATCTGCGCGATGGCGGCGCGTCCTTCGGCGGCCACGACGTGACCGCCGCGGTGCGCAACGTCAACGAGGAGATCGCACGGGCGCTACGCGGGCGCGACGCGGCCGACCAGGCCGGCCTGGATCAGGCGCTGACGGACCTCGACGGCACGGAAAACCGCGCCCGGCTCGGCGGCAACGCCCTCGTCGCGGTCTCGCTGGCGGCGCTCCACGCCGCCGCCGGCGCGGCCGGCCGACCGCCGTGGCGCCACCTGCTCGGCGACGGCCCCGTGCTGCTGCCGCTGCCCGAGATCCAGATCTTCGGAGGCGGCGCCCACGCCGGGCGGCGGGTCGACGTCCAGGACTTCATGGTCCTGCCGGTCGGGGCGCGGACCTTCACCGAGGCGCTCGACTGGACGGCGGAAGTGTATCGGGCCGCCGGCGTGCGGATGGCGAACGCCGGCCGGCTGCGCGGCGTCGCCGACGAGGGCGGGTACTGGCCGGTCTTCGACACGAACGAGGAGGCGCTGGAGTTCCTGCTCCGCGCCATAGAGGACGCGGGGCGCACGCCCGGCGACGAGGTCGCCATCGCGCTGGACATCGCCGCCTCGGAGTTCCACCGGGGCGGGCGGTACCGGCTGGGCCTCGAGCGGCGCGAGCTCGACGCGGACGGATTCGCCGAGCTGCTGATCGGCTGGCTCGACCGGTTTCCGATCGCCTCGCTCGAGGACCCGCTGGCCGAGGACGACGTCATCGGCATGCGGCGCTTCACGGCGGCGGTGGGCGGCCGGGTGCAGATCGTCGGCGACGACTACCTGGTGACCAGCGCGGCGCGCGTGGCGCGGGCGGCCCGGGACGGCGCCTGCAACGCGCTGCTCGTCAAGCCGAACCAGGCCGGCACCGTGACCGCGGCGCGGGCCGCGCTCGAGGCCGCCCGCGACGCCGGCTTCGCCACCATCGTCTCGGCGCGCTCCGGCGAAACCGAGGACGTGACCGTCGCCCATCTGGCGGTCGGCTGGCGGGCCGGCCAGCTCAAGGTCGGCTCGTTCGCCCGCTCCGAGCGGATGGCCAAGTGGAACGAGGTGCTGCGGATCGAGGAGCAGGCGGGCGGCGCCGCCACCTTCGCCGGCGCCCGGGCCTTGCGTCGGTACCGTCGCCGATAGTAACTTCGGAAAAGGGAAGGAGAAACGATTCTTTACCCGATCGGAAGCAGCGGGATGAAGCTGGACCGCACCCGCGGCGTGCTGTTCCTCGTCGACCGGAGCAACCTCGGCGAGCAGGCCGAGAAGGAGTTCCAGGGCTTCCGCACCCCGGACGACCACCGCAGGTTCACCGAGCTGTACACCGTCCAGCGGCTGACGTCGAACACGATCGGCGCGGCCAGCAAGGTGGTCGTCACCACGATCCAGCGCCTCTATTCGATGCTGAAGGGCGAGTCCGCGTTCGCGGCGGACGACGAGGCGGCGTCGCAGTTCGAGTCGGCCGCCGCGGCGCCGGACGAACCGCTGCCGGTCGTCTACAACGCGGCCTGCCCGCCGGAGTACTTCGACGTCATCGTCATCGACGAATGCCACCGCTCCATCTACACCGTCTGGCGGCAGGTGCTGGAGTACTTCGACGCCTTCCTCCACGTCGCCGCCAGCGTGGAGATGACGGTCGACGACCTCGACTACGCGCCGTTCGCGGAGCAAGGCGGGCTCGGCCGCGCAACGCAGGTGTTCGGCGACGGACTCCGGCCGCTGCTGGAGGAACTGAACGAGGCGCTGGCGGCGTGAGGCCGAAAAGCCTGCCGGAAGGCTGGGTCGAGGCGCGGCTGAGCGAGGTCACGCAGATCAACCCGCCCAACCCGGAGGTTCGGCCGGACGACGACGCCCTCGTTTCGTTCGTTCCCATGGCGGCGGTCCGGGCGATGGGAGCGGGCATCGACACGATCCACCGGGGATCCCGGCCCGACGGCAGTTTCTTTACATTTGAACCATTTTTCAGTACTCTCCGGTAGCCGACAGCTCCCTCCCCCCACCCCCAACATGGCGGCGCGCAGTCGAATCGTTCTCGATACGTCGGACGCCAACAAGTCCGCGATGATGCAGGCAGCCGACCTCCAGGGCGAAAGCCTCACCGACTGGTTCGAGGAACAGTTTCTCGTCGCAATGCCTCGACGTTCCGACCACTCCGCCGCGGCGGTTCGGGAGGTCGCGCATCCGTCGGACCTTCAGAACCCCGCATCCGTCATCGCAACGCTCGACGCTCTCGACTGGTCGTTCACGAACGACGACACCCGCTATCTCACCCACGACCTCCACCCGTATCCGGCCAAGTTCATTCCGCAGATCCCGGCGCACCTCATCGCGCGCCTGTCGGTGCGCGGCGACGTGATCTGCGATCCCTTCGGCGGCAGCGCGACGACCGCGATCGAGGCCGTGCGGCTCGGCCGCCGCGCCGTCTCGTTCGACGCCAATCCGTTGTGCGCGCTGATCGGCCGCGTCAAGACCGGCTTCATGACGCTGGACGTTCGCGCCGATCTGGATCAACTCGCGGCGGCGGTTCAGGGGCACGTCACGAGCTTCGAGGGAAACCGGCCGGACTGGTCCGACGACCTGTGCGCGCGGTACCGGCGCTACGTTCCGGACATCCCGAACTTCGAGAAATGGTTCAAGGCGTGCGTCGCCGGTGAACTGGCGTTACTCCGCCATCTGATCGACCGGACGACGGAAGGTCTGGCGCGGGACGCCGCCCTGCTGGCGCTCTCCCGCATCATCGTCCGGGTGTCGAATCAGGATTCCGAAACCCGGTACGTGTCCGTTTCGAAGACCGTCCGCCCCACCCTGACGCTCACGGCCTTCCTGCAATCGCTGGGAACCGTCACACGGCGGCTCGAAGCGGCGGCGATTGATCTGCAATGCACGGACGCGCGCTTCCTGACCGGGGACACCAGAACGGATCTGCCGCCCATCGTCGGAGACAACACCGTCGATCTGATCGTCACGTCACCACCCTACCCCAACGCCACCGACTATCACCTGTACCACCGGTTTCGGCTGTTCTGGCTCGGCTTCGACCCGCGCGCCCTGGGCCGCATCGAAATCGGCTCGCATCTCCGCCACCAGCGGAACCGTACCGGCTTCGACGAGTTCCGCGCGGACATGGCGCAGGTGCTCGACGGCTGTTTCCGGATTCTGCTGCCGGGGCGCTATGCGGTCTTCGTGGTCGGCGACGCGCTGTTCAAGGGCGAGCCCTGCTCGACCTCCGACGCCGTCCGGGGTGCGGCGCAAACGGTCGGATTCTCGGTTTGCGGCGCCGTCGACCGCCGGATCCACGACACCCGGCGATCGTTCGCGAAACCGGCGCGGCGGGCCCGCAACGAGCGGCTGGTAGTGCTCCGGAAGCCGGACCGGCCGGCGCAGGTCGTGCTCAACCCGCCCGCGTACCGCATGTGGACGCACGAAACCGTGCTCCGACACCGTGAAATCGAAGCGCTGACGGGCTGCCGCCCCGAGACGGCGCCGGGGTCGGACCCGATCGCGCTTCATCTGGATCAACCCGCGCTTTGGGCAATTCGCCGCCTGACGTTCACGAAGGACTACGTCGTTGGCTCTTCGGAAGCCGCGGGGGAAACCGAGACGCCCGTTCAATCGACGTGGCAGGCGGCTCTCGAGAACGGAGCCGGGAAGGCGTTCGGAATCGTCAGAAGAAAGGACCCGAAGTACGTCACCCACGGACTGCATCCATTCAAAGGCAAGTTCTACCCCCAGATCGCCAAGTCGTTGCTGAACATTTCCGGCGCGCGGCTCGGGGCGCGCGTGCTCGATCCATTCTGCGGTTCCGGCACGACGCTGCTCGAAGGCATGCTCAACGGGTTCGAAGCGTATGGCTGCGACCTGAATCCCCTCGCCGCGAAAATCGCCCGGGCCAAGACGGCGATCCTGACGATTCCGCGAGAAGTTGCCGACCGGGCGATACGGGCGCTCGGCGACCGCGTGGCCCGCCGCACATCGGTCGCGGCCGGTCTGGACCAGTTCTCCCGGGATACGCATGACGAATTGTCGCGGTGGTTCGCGGAACCGGTACTGCACAAGTTGAACTGGATTCTCGAGCAGATTCGCCTGGTCGGCCACGAAACGCTCGTCGAGTTCTTTGAAATCACTCTCAGCAGCATCATCCGGAACGTTTCGCAGCAAGAGCCCGCGGATCTGCGGATCCGACGCAGGAAGGAGCCGCTCGACGACGCGCCGGTTCTGGAACTGTTCAGTCAACGGTTGCGCGAACAACACGACCGACTGCGCAGGTATTGGACGATCGCCGGCCGGCAGCCCGGACGCCTGATCCCGGCCACGGTACGGACCGGCGATTCGCGGACCGCAAGTCCGATGGAAGCGCTTGGCCTCGGATCGGACGGCGTGGAGTGCGTGGTGACCAGCCCGCCGTACGCGACCGCCCTGCCGTACATCGACACGGACCGCCTGTCCCTGCTCGCCATCCTGGGACACCGCTCCCGGGTTCGCTCCGGCCTGGAGCGAACCCTGACGGGCTCCCGGGAGATCCGGCGGACCGCACGGGCGGCGGCCGAAACGGCGTTGTGCAGTGCGTCGGCCTCCGACTCGCTGCCGGCCGGCGTCGTGCAGGCCCTCCGGCGCATCCACCGCGCCAACCGACGGTGCGACGTCGGCTGCCGGCGGGAAAACATGGCGGCGCTGCTGTGGCGCTACTTCGTGGACATGCGGGACAACCTGGTGCAGACCCGCCGTGTGCTTGCGCCCGGCCGCAGAGCCTTCTACGTCGTCGGCAACGGCAGAACGAAGGCCGGGGAACGGTGGGTGATCATCGACACCTGCCGCCACCTCGCGGAGATCGGGCGCATGGCGGGGTTGCGCTACGTGGAGTCGATCGGCGTCGACGTGACGACCGAGAACCGGATGCACATTCGAAACGCCATCACCAGAAACAACATCCTGGTCTTCGAGAAATCCGGCTAGAACCAGCCGAACCGACGCGGCGGCCGGCCGCCGCCCGGCATGCGCTGGTTGCACCGGGCCAGCCAGATCCCGTGGTCGGGACTGTCGGGAAGATGAATGGTGATCTCGTAATCGACGCCCTCGACGTCCGAACGTTCCAGGATCATGATGGAATAGTCCGGAACGATCGGGACCAGGGGCGCGGCGGTGATGCGAATCTCGCGCTTCTTCTCGTAGTAGACGGTGTTGAGTCGATAGCGGTTCAGCGTCAACGCCGGCGAAAGCGCCGCGCCGTACACTGCCACGTTGGCGATCGGATCCGGAACCCGCCGAGGATACGACGGGTTGCCGGGTTTCTTGGGCGTCGTGCGGCCGGTGAACGGCCAGCCGAAGAATGCCGGATTCTGCATGGCCGCCGTCACGCTCAGGAAGATCTCGCCATTGTGGTGCGGTTTGATCTGGATCGCGAGGCGACCGGCCGCGTGGCGGGGTACGTCACCGGCGGCGACGCCGCGGGGTGGAAGGGGGCTTTCGGGCAGCACGCGCACGCCGCCGCGAAAGAGCTGGCCGCGCGCCGTTCCGAACGCCGCCGCGTCACCATGCGGCCGGCTCGCTCGCATGGTGCGCTCGTCGACCACGAGGCCAGCCGCCACCAGCCTGTCGAGCGCGGCCGCGTCGAGCGGGAAAGTGGCCGGACAAGCCGGCGGCAGCAGATCGGTCCAGGCGCCCTCGAATACCTCGAGGTCGGCAGCGTCGACCGGCAGGTCGATATCGATCTGTACCGCCGCTTCGTAGTTCGTTTCCGTACCGCCGACGGTGAGGTTGTTCGAACCGATGAAGACCCTGGCGTGACCGGAACCGGTGAAGAAATAGATCTTCGGGTGGAACGTGACGGGTTGCTGATGCGTGACGCAGGTGCGGTCGAACAGATCCAGTGCGAGTCGAAGCGCTTCCTGACTGGTGCCACGCTGGTCGATGCCGAGAATGGCTTCCACGGTTTTCCCGGCGCGCCGCCACGCCGTCAAGCGCGGCTGCAGCCGAAGGAGCGGGCCGCTCTTCGCGTACGCCGCGATCAGCCGCAACGCCGTGAAACGGTCATCATCGAGCGCGGCCTCCAGATCGTGCAACAGCCGGCGGGTTCCGGTCGGCTGATCGAGCGGCCGGATCAGAGAGAATCGGGCCATCACTTGCGGACCGGAACTCCTGGCTGACTCTGTTCTGCTCTTTCGATCTGCAAGCGGGGGCGCCGGTTCGATGGGGACGCTTCACCGCCGCACCGCCGCCGGCGCGCGCTCCAGGGACATCTTGAGCACCCGGCCCCGCCCCGCGTATCCGCCGTGGTCGCCGGACATCCGGGACGCGACGCGCCGGGCGACCCGGCCGACCTCGACCAGACCGGCCTGGCCGGCGACGAAAAGGCCGTGCAGGAGGCGGCATTCCTCGGTCAGGCCGCGATCCAGCGCGGCGAGCTCTTCCGCCCAGGTCTCGCCGCGGTTGCCCGGGAGGTCGATGCTGCGCAGCAACCCCTGCAGGATCTCGACGTCGTGCAGGCGGCCCAGCGAGTCCTGCGTCTTCTTCAGGCGCGCCACCGCGTCCGCCGTGTCCGCCTCGCCGGTCTCCGAGGCCAGTTCGAGCGCGTAGCGGAGCTTCTTGGCCGCGATCCGAACCTCGTGGACGCGTTCGGAAACGTACAGCGGCCCCGCCTCCGCGACCGCGTCACGCAACCGGTCGGCCCGCGCGCTCAGCCGCTCGGCCAGGACCAGCGCCCAGGCATCGGTGGCGTCGAGCATGCCGATCGCCTTGAGCACCTCCGTGAGGTCCCGCGCCACCCTCCGCAGGCCGGCCGGCTTCAGCCGGCCCCGCATCCGCTCGCGCTGGCGCTCGCGCTCCTCGCGCACCCGCTGCCGCAGGCGGCTCGCCGCGGCCGGCTGCGCCCGCCCGGCCCGCTCCAGCTCGTCGACCAAGCCGAGCGCGACGTCCAGCTCGCGCACCGGGCCGAGCGCGCCGCCGAGTTGCCGCACCCGCTTCCGGGCCCGCGCCGCGGTCTGCGCCGCGAGCTCGGCGTCACACAGCGGCAACAGCTCGCGCAACCGGCGAGTCGCCACGCGGCACTGGTGGAGCGGCTCGACCGCCCCTTCCGTGGTCGGGCGCAGATGCCGCAGCAACGCCCGGACACGACGCTCCAGCGGACGCTTCAGAACGTGCGGATCGGTCATGCCACGATGCCCCCGCGCCGGGGACGGAAGGACGAGTATAGTAAACGTTCCGGCGCCCGCCGCAAGCCCCGTCGCGCGATATTCGCCCTTTGTTTGCCCGTGCGCATAGCCGCCCTCGACATCGGCACGAACTCCGTCCACATGATCGTGGTGCAGGTTCGGCCGGACCACTCGTTCGAGATCGTGGACCGCGAGAAGGAGATGGTCCGGCTCGGCGCCGGCGGTCTCGGCGGGCGCGCGCTGACCGAGCCGACGATGCGCTCGGCGCTGCAGGCGCTGGCGAAGTTCAAGCGCCTGGCCGAATCGCACGAGGTGGACGAGGTGGTGGCGGCGGCGACCAGCGCGGTGCGCGAGGCCGGGAACGGCCGGGAGTTCCTGGCCGCGGTCCGGCAGCGGACCGGCATCGAGGTGCGCGTCATCTCCGGCACCGAGGAGGCGCGTCTCATTCACCGCGCCGCGGTCTACGGCGTCGACGTCTCGGACGGCGCGGCGCTGGTGATCGACGTAGGCGGCGGCAGCGTCGAACTGACCCTGGGGCGCGGGTCGCAGGTGCGCGTCGCCCACAGCCTGAAGCTGGGCGTGATCCGGCTCACCGAGCGTTTCGTGCGCAGCGATCCGATCACCCGCGCCGACGAGCGGCGCATGGCCGGCCACATGACGGAGGTGCTCGCCCCGGTCACCGAGAAGATCCGCGCCCGCGGCTTCGCCCGCGTCGTCGGGACGTCGGGCACCATCCTCAGCCTCGGCGCGCTCGCGGTCGGCGAGGGGCGGGCGGTCGGCTCCGACGCCCTGCGGAACCGGCGCGTGAGCCTCAAGCAGCTCCGGCGCGTGCGCAAGGAGCTGACGGCGCTGGACCTCGCCGGACGCCTCGGCATGCCGGGGCTCGATCCGCGCCGGGCGGACCTGGCCGTCGCCGGCTCCATTCTGATCTGCACGATGCTGCGGCTGCTCGGCGCGCGCGAGCTGACCCTCTGCGACCTGGCCCTGCGCGAAGGACTGGCGCTCGACTACATTCATCGCAACCGGGCCCACATCGCCAAGGTCGAGCAGTACCCGGACGTGCGGCGGCGCAGCGTGATCGAGCTGGCCGAGCGCTGCAACTACAGCGAGCCGCACGCGCGGCAGGTGGGACGGATGGCGCTGTCGCTGTTCGACCAGACGGCGGCGATCCACGGCCTGGGGGCGCGCGAGCGGGAGTGGCTGGAGTACGCGGCGCTGCTCCACGACGTCGGCGTGCACATCAGCTACGGCCGGCACCACAAGCACTCGTACTACCTGATCCGGAACGGGGACCTGCGCGGGTTCGAGCCGCGGGAGGTCGAAGTCATGGCGCTGGTCGCGCGCTACCATCGCCGGGGGCTGCCCAAGCGCTCCCACGCCGGGTACGGCGACCTGCCGGGGGCAAGGCGGCGCGCCGTCAGGACGCTGTCGGCGATGCTGCGCGTGGCCGAAGGGCTCGACCGGAGCCACGCGCAGAGCGTCGCGTCGGTATCCGTCGCGCCGGGAGCGCACGACTGCCTGCTGAAGCTGACGCCGGCCGGCGACGTCGAGCTCGAGCTGTGGGCCGCCCAGCGGAACGTCGCGCCGCTCGAGGCGGTGCTCGGCCGGGTCGTCCGTTGCGAGGTGGACACGAAGCGGCGGCGGCAGGCGGCCCGCGGTACGGTTTCGACGGGGCGCAGACGACGGCCCGCCGCGCCCGCCGATCCGGGGCGGCGCCGGCCGCCGCCGCCGGACGGCGATCCGGAAACGCCCCCTGACGCACGGCGGCGCGACGATCTACAATCCGGCGAGTCCGTTTGACGCAACGGCCGGCCGCACCGCCGATCGGCCCGGCGCGACGCGGCGGCGCGGCGCCGGAACGCGGCAGGCGGGCGTCGAGCGGCCGCGCTGCCGATCGGCCCGGCGTGACGCGCGTTTCAGCGGCGTGCCGCCAAGCGTCGCCTGGCACGTATCCAGGGGAGAGGTCGTGAGCGACGAGCGGCGTTGCGCACACTGCCAGCGGCGGCCGGTCATTCCGGAATGGCGGCCGTTCTGCAGTGAGCGTTGCCGGCTCCTCGATCTGGGCAACTGGATCGGCGAGCGCTACCGGGTGCCGGGCGAATCGACGGCGGCCGAGGATCATGATCCGACCGGCGGCGGCCAGGGCTCCTGAACCGGGCGCCCGGAACGGCCGGTCGAGCAATCCGGGGAGCGACAGGCAGGCATGAGCGATACGCTGACCATCACCGACAACCGCACGGGCAGGCAGTACGAGATCCCGATCGTCGACGGCGCGATCCGGGCGATCGACCTCCGCCGGATCAAGGTCGATCCCGACGAGTTCGGGATGCTGTCGTACGACCCGGCGTACCTCAACACGGCCAGTTGCCGCAGCCGGATCACGTTCATCGACGGCGACCGGGGCATCCTTCGATATCGCGGCTACCCGATCGAGCAGCTCGCCGAGCGCAGCACCTTCCTCGAAACGGCCCGGCTGCTGATCGACGGCGAGCTGCCGGCGGCGGCCGAGCTCGACGCGTGGACGGCCGAGATCGACGGCCACGCCCTGAACGGCCGCTCCGCGCTCGACCCGCACGTGCGGGCGTTCATGAACGGCTTCGCGCAGGGCGCCCACCCGATGGGGATGTTCCTGGCCGCCGTCGGCGCGCTCTCCGCGTTCTTCCCCGAGGCGAAACAGGTGCGCGACGCGCAGACCCGCCGGACGCAGATGGCGCGGCTGATCGCGCTCGTGCCCGGCGTGGCCGCCTACGCCTGCCGGCGCAGCGCCGGACGCCCGTACGTCGCGCCCGACGCCGGCCTCGGCTACACCGGCGCCTTCCTGAGCATGCTCCGCAAGGAGGAGGGCAAGGCCCGGGAACCGCACCCGATCCTCGAACGCGCGCTCGACGTGCTGTTCATCCTGCACGCCGACCACGAGCAGAACTGCAGCACCAGCGCGATGCGCGGCATCGGCAGCTCGCAGGCCGATCCCTTCGCGTCGCTCGCCGGCGCCGCGGCGGCGCTGTACGGCCCGCTGCACGGCGGGGCGAACGAGGCGGTCCTGCGCATGCTGCGCGAGATCGGTTCGGTGGACCGGATCCCGGAGTTCATCGCCCGCGTGAAGAGCGGCGAGGGCCGGCTGATGGGCTTCGGCCACCGCGTCTACAAGTCCTACGACCCGCGCGCGAAGGTGATCAAGAAGACCGCCTACGAGGTCTTCGAGGTGACCGGCCGCAACCCCCTGCTGGACGTGGCGCTCGAGCTCGAGAAGATCGCGCTCGAGGACGAGTACTTCGTCGAGCGCCGGCTCTACCCCAACGTCGACTTCTACTCCGGCCTGATCTACGAGGCGATGGGATTCGACGCCGGCATGTTCCCGGTGCTCTTCGCCATCGGCCGCACCGCCGGCTGGGTCGCCCAGTGGCAGGAGATGCTGGAGGACGGCGAGCAGAAGATCGCCCGCCCGCGGCAGCTCTACGTGGGGGAGGACACGCGCGACTACGTCGCGGCCGGCGCGCGCGGCCGGTAGCGACGGCTATTTCCACCACGTCGCGGCCGGTCGCCGTCACGTCGCGGCCGGCGCGCGCGGCCGGTAGCGACGGCCATTTCCACCACGTCGCGGCCGGTTGCCGTCGCCGTCACGTCGCGACCGGCGCGCGGCCGGTAGCTCGCCGCCCTCGCCGTCACGCGGTCGTGCTGCGCGGGGGCCGGTGAACCGCTCGACGCTGGCGAAAGATCTCCTGCCAGCGCGACTCGCCCGCGGATGCAATCGTTGCGCCAGCGGGAACCGCCCCCGGATCAGCCGAGCCGCAGGCGCCACGCCAGCAATCCCCCGGCGCAGGCGAGCATCACCCAGACGAGCGGCTCCGGCGGCCTGCCGCGCAGGAGCTCGGTCACGAAGAAGAGGACCACGCCCAGGAACACGACGGCCAGGAACAGGGCCGACCAGCGGCGTCGGGCGGGCGCTTCCAGGGACGCCGGCTCGCGCTCGCGCCGGGCCGTCGCGGCGCCGCACTTGTAGCAGATGAGGGCGTTGTCGGCGATTTCCTGCCCGCAGGCGTCACACGTCATGATCTCCCGTCCGTTCCGTTCGCGACCGGTTGCGGCTCGGCGGGCCGCGGGTGGCGCGGCAGGCGCGCCGCAACTTCTCCGCCGGCGGCGGTTCCGTATCGCTGCCGGCCCCGCCGATCGTGACCACGAGCGCGCAGGGGCGCGCCGCAAACCTCGCCGCCGCCGGTTCCCTATCGGCCGTTCCGTTCAGCCCCTCCGGTCAGGCGCCGCAGCTCCCGCGAGACCCGCGCGAGCTCCAGCAGAAGCCGCTCCAGCTCGGCCGCGTAACGCTCCGCCGGCATCGCTTCGCGCACCGCCCGCAGCTCGGCCACCTCGACGTCGAGCGCGGCGCGGCGCGCCGCCAGCCGGTCCATCTCGGCGCCCTGACCGGTCGTGACGTGGTCCACGCCGGCCCCCACGTACGCCGCCGCGGCCAGTCCGGCATGCGGATCGCCCGCGCCGTCCCCGGCGTCGATGCCGCGCCCGTCTCCCGTGTCGTCGAGCAGCGCGCGCTCGGTCGCCAGACGGCCGCGCTCCCGGTACCAGCGGCGCACGCCGGCGCTGGCGTAGGAGAACGCCTCCCACACCGAGACCCGCGCGTTGCGGTCGAAGTCGCTGGCGGCGTCGGCGAACGCGCGGACGAGGAACTCCGGGAACACGGTCGCGTAGCGCTGCGCCGGCGACTCGGTCGCCGTGATCACGACGCGGCCGGCCTTCGCCAGCGGCGCGAGGAACGGCGCGCTGGCCGCCGTCGTGTTGACGAACACCAACTGCCCGGGCAACGGATCGACCAGGGCGGCCCACTCCGCCGCGGTCAGGTCCGGCCCGACGAGGTTGAACCTGGCCTCCCGGCCGTCGAAGGTCCCGTGGCCGAGCAGCAGGACGAACAGCACGGACTGCTCGTCCATGCGCGCCGCGAGCTCGCGGAACACGCGCCGCACCTCCTCGCGGGTGGCGCACCCCACGCCGGGACCGGGGTCCTGATGCCGTTCATCGGTCTGCTCGCGCCGCACCTCCTCGCGGGTGGCGCACCCGACGCCGGGACCGGGTGTCTCGGCAAGCGCCAGCAGGTGGTCTTCCCGGAACCCCGGCTGCGCGCGCAACGCCGCGACGAGCCCGGACCGCCAGCGGTCGTGGCGTTCGGCGTACTCCGGGCCGCCCGACGCCCCCGACACGACGAGGGTGAAGTACTCCCGGGCGTCGGCCGCGCCGGGCGCCGCCAGCAGGGCCAACGCCGCGGCGGCGCTCCGCCAGCCACGGCCGGTCACCGCAGGCCCCACAGGCGGCGGAGCGACCACTCCGCGGCGAGCAGTGCGACCAGCAGCACGAACACCGCCGCATGATGCCAGACTTCGCGCGTCACGGTGCGCGGAACGGCGCCGCCCGCGGCCCGCAGGCGGTCCGCCAGCCCGTCGAGCCGGTCCGGATCGAGATACGCTCCGCCGCCCGCTTCCGCCATGCGGCGCAACAGAGCGGCGTTCAGCCACGGATCGGCCAGCTCCGGATCGGCGCCGCCCACCAGCACCCGGTCGCGCGCTCCGCCGAGCTGCTGCCCGCCGCGGGTGACGGCCACGTCGATCCGGTGGACACCCGCGGACGGCGGAGGCGTGGAAACACTGTATGCGCCTGCCGTCCCGGCCACCGCGGCTTCGTCCTCCAGCAGCGGCGCGCCGCCGGGACCGCTGACGCGCACGCGCACGGCGGCGCCGGCCACGGGCCGGAACTCGTCGTCGCGCACCGTGACGTCCACCCGTAGCGAATCGCCGGCCGCGGCCCCGCCGCTCGCCGTGACCGCGATGCGGTCGCCGGCGCCGGCCGTCAGCCAGCGGGCCGCCTGCCCCCAGTAGCGCTCGTAGGTGGGGTCGCCGGCGGGCAGCAACATCCGCCAGCGCCACGTGGCGCGGCCGGCCAGGATCATCGACCGGCCCGCGCCGTAGCGCTGGACCACCACGAGCGGCCGGCCGCGGCCGTTCTCCGCGGCGGCGGCCGCCAGCACGACGGCGCCCGGGCGCACCGGTCCGATGCGCACGCTGCCGGCCAGCGCCGGGGCCGCCTCCCACCGGCGGCGCGTCTCTTCGACGGTGGGCCCGAGCCGCAGCACGGGATGCGCGAAGCCCGCCGGGGTCGGCGCGAGGCGCGGCGCGGCCGGTCCGTCCCGGCTCGCGCCGGTCAGCCCGAGCCGGTCGGCCAGCCGCGCCGGGAGGACCGGTTCGAGCGCGGAGCCGAGGTAGCCGCGGCGCCGCAGGCTCGCCGGCCCGAACACCAGCAGGCCCCCGCCGCGCTCGGAGACGAACCGCGCGGTCAGGTCGAGCTGGTCCGGCCGGAAGAACTCCGCCTCGACGTTGGCGAGAACCACCGCGTCGTACCGGAACAGCGCCGCGCGCGTCTGCGGATAACCGGCCGCCAGCTCGCCGGTCCGTGCCGGATCGCCCTGGACGTAGAACGTCTGCTCCCCCCGGTCGTTCTGCCCCTTCCGCACCACGGCGTCGAACACGAGCCCCGGGTCCGCCAGCCACGTGCGCTTGAGGAAACTGTGCTCGTGGCCGGGCGAGCCCTCGACGAGCAGGAGGCGGCGCGGTCTGGCAGGCGGGCGCACCAGCACCCGGCGCCGGTTGTTCCCGGCCACCAGCTCCGCCGCGTCGACCGGTGCCTCGACCGCGTACACCGACGCCGGCCCCGGCCCGGGCGCCACCCGGAACAGGATGACGGCCGGCGCGCCGTCCCGCGCCGGCCGCACGCGGCGCACGGCGGCAAGACGCCCGTCCGCGATCAGACGCACGTCGAAGGGCGCGTCGCCGAGCCCGCGGCTCACGACGGTCGCGCGCACGTCGACCACCGAGCCGGCGCCGAGCGGCTGCCCCGCCTCCAGGGCCGTCACCTCCCGGTCCGGACCCGGGCGCGGAGCGCCTGCGCCGATCGCGTAGACCGGCGCGGGCGACCGGGCAGCGGCCTCGGCCACGTCGCGCCGGCCGGTCACGACGCCGTCGGAGACGACGACGATCCCGGCGACGGCCCGCCCGCCGAACCGCGCCGGGACCCCGTCCAGGGCGCCGGCGAGGTCCGACCGGGACGCCTCCGCCGCGAGCCGGTCGAGGTCGGCCGCGGCCAGCGTCTCGCCGAACGCCGCCACCTGCACCTCGAACGCCTCGCCGAGCGCGGGAAGCAGGCGCTCCCGGAGGAGCTCCCGGGCGAAGTCGATCCGCGGCCTGCCGTCCGCGTCCGGAATCGCCATGCTGCGCGACCGGTCCACGAGTACGGCCACCACGCCGCCGTCCGGCGCGGCGGGCTCGACACGCAACGGACGCAGCAGCAGGAAGAGGACGACCAGGAGGGCGCACAGACGCAACGCGGTCAGGGTCGCGCGCTGGCGGCGGGTGAGATCGACCGGCGGGCGCGCATAGGCCCACCACGCGACGACCACGGCGGCCAGCACCGCGGCCGCCGCCCCCCACCACGGAAGCGGTACGCCGATCTGCACCGAACCGACGCCCTAGTGTCCCGTCAGAGAAAAAAGTGAAACATCATCAAGGGCGGTGTCGTCTGTCCTCCCCAGGAGGCACCCATGCGCAGAGGACGCACCCCGACACCGGTCGTCCTGACGGACGACGAACGGCAAGCCCTGACCTCGCTGGCCCATCGGTCGCGCACCGCCCCGCAGCGCGCGCGACGCGCCCGCGTCATCCTGGCCTGTGCCGACGGCCAGCCGACCACCGGCATCGCCAGGCGCCTGCACCTGTCCCCGACCACGGTCTGCAAGTGGCGCACCCGCTTTCTCGCAGACCGAATCGACGGCCTGACCGACGAACCGAGACCGGGCGCCCCGCGCCGCATCACCGACACGCAGGTCGAAGACGTGGTGGTGCGGACCCTGGAATCGACTCCGCCCGGCGCCACCCACTGGAGTACGCGCGGCATGGCGAAGGCCACCGGTCTGAGCCACACCACCATCAGCCGGATCTGGCGCACTTTCGGACTGCAGCCGCACCGGACCGAAACGTTCAAGCTGTCGCCGGACCCGTTCCTGATCGACAAGGTGCGCGACATCGTCGGGCTGTACGTCGATCCGCCGGAGCACGCGGTCGTGTTTTGTGTCGACGAAAAGCCGCAGATTCAGGCCCTCGAGCGCACGGCGCCGCTGCTGCCGATGCAGCCGGGCCAGGCCGAGCGGCGCAGCTTCGACTACCGCCGCCACGGTACGACCTCGTTGTTCGCGGCGCTCGACGTCAAGACCGGCAAGGTCCTCGGCCAACTGCATCGCCGCCATCGGTCGGCCGAGTTCCTGCAGTTCCTCCGGCGCATCGACGCCGAGGTGCCCGAAGACCAGGACGTCCATCTGATCCTGGACAACTACAGCACCCACAAGGCTCCCCGGATTCGGCGCTGGCTGGCCCGACACCCGCGCTTTCATCTGCATTTCACGCCGACCTACAGTTCCTGGCTGAACCTGGTGGAGCGCTGGTTCGCGGAGCTGACGACCCGGCAACTGCGTCGTGGCGTGTACCGCAGCATCGCCGCCCTCGAACGAGCGATTCGGGAGTTTCTCGAAGCGCACAACGCCGGCGCCCGGCCGTTCGTGTGGACGAAGACGGCCGACGAAATCCTGGCGCGCATCGGCCGCTTCGCGCAACGGACGCTCGCGGCGCACGATGGATAAATGTTTCACGAACCATCGTTACGGGACACTAGCCTGGATTGTTCACCGGGGGTGCCGCTCCGGGAGAGACACAAGGGCTCTCCGCACGGTAAATCGCAGTGGCAACAGGCATTTTCACCACCACGGGGCCCCTGCGTGACGACCGACACGATATCACGGACTGTCCTGTTCCCGGAACTCTTCGACGAGCCCCTCGTCGCCACCTGGATTACCGTTTCGCGGTCAGGTGGTGGAGAATCGGGTGATCCTCGAGGAACGCCCGGCCCTGCTCGGGGCGGCCGGCGCCGCCCGCGAGCTCTCGGAGCAGACGACGTGCCGGCAACCAGGAAGGATGGTGCTCCCTTGCGCAGACTCCTGTTCGCCGCGATCGCGGCGGTCGCGCCGACCGCCCCGGCGGCCCTCGCCCAGCCGGGCGAGCCCATAGCCTACACGCTGCGGTTCCCCGCGCCGCACACCCACTACGTCGCCGTCGACGCCCGCGTCCCCACCGGCGGCCGGCCCGAGGTCGAGCTGATGATGGCGGTGTGGACGCCGGGGTCGTACCTGATCCGCGAGTACGCCCGGCACGTCGAGGGCGTCACCGCCCGCGCCCCGGACGGCGCGCGGCTGCCGGTGGAGAAGTCGCGGAAGAACCGGTGGCGGGCGGCCACCGGGGGCGCCGACGCCATCGTGGTCTCCTACCAGGTCTACGGGCGCGAGATGTCCGTGCGCACGAACTGGGTCGAGGCCGACTTCGCGATGCTGAACGGCGCTCCGACGTTCCTCACCCTGGCCGACGACGACGTTCCCCGCCCCCACGACGTCTTCCTGGAGCTTCCGCCGGCATGGAGCGGAACCGCGACGGGGCTGTCCCCGCACCCGGGCGGGGCCCCGCACGCCTGGCGCGCCCGCGACTTCGACACCCTGGTCGACTCGCCGATCGTCGCCGGCAACCCCGCGGTCTATCCGTTCACGGTGGCGGGCGTGCCCCACCAGCTCGTCAACGTCGGCGAATCGGGAACCTGGGACGGCCCGCGGTCGGCCGAGGACACGGAGCGGATCACCCGCGAACTGCACCGGATGTGGGGACTGATGCCCTACGAGCGCTACCGGTTCCTCAACCTGATCACCGAGGCGGGGGGCGGTCTGGAGCATCGCAACTCGACGCTGCTCATGACCAGCCGTTGGACGACGTCGTCGCGTCCGCGGTACCTGCGCTGGCTCGGACTGGTCAGCCACGAGCTGTTCCACGCCTGGAACGGGAAACGCCTGCGGCCCGTCGAGCTCGGGCCCTTCGACTACGAGGCCGAGGTCCATACCGAGAGCCTGTGGGTCGTCGAAGGGTTGACCAGCTACTACGCCGACCTCGCGGTGCACCGGGCGGGGCTCTCGACCGAGGCCGAGTATCTGGAGGCCCTGTCGCGCCGGATCCGCGGCTTGCAGACCACGCCGGGACGGGCCGTGCAATCCGTGACGCTGGCGTCCTGGGACGCGTGGATCAAGTTCTACCGGGACGACGAGAACTCGCGGAACTCGTCGGTGAGCTACTACACCAAGGGCGCGGTGGTCGGCTTCCTGCTCGACGTGCGCATACGCGCGGCGACGGGCGGGGCGCGCAGCCTCGACGACGTCCTGCGGCGCGCCTACGCCCGGTACTCCGGCGACCGCGGGTTCACGCCGAACGAGTTCCGGGCCGCGGCCGAGGCGGTGGCCGGCGCGCCGCTGTCGGGCTGGTTCGCGCACGCCCTCGACTCGACCGGCGAGCTGGAGTACGCGGAAGCCCTCGACTGGCTGGGGCTGACCTTCGACGACGACGACGGCGGGGACAACGACGACGGGGACGACGACGGCTGGATCGGCGCCGTCGTCCGCACCGTCGCCGGCCGCCTCGTCGTGGCCCGGGTGCCGCGGGAGACCCCGGCCCACGCGGCCGGCTTCAACGTCGACGACGAGATTCTCGCCATCGGCGGCCACCGGGTGCTGCCGTCCGAGTGGAACGGGCGGATCGCCGAGGCGGGCCCCGGCGCGCGGCTCGACGTGCTGGTGGCGCGGCGGGGCGCGCTCCGCCGCATCGCCGTCGAGACGGCGGCGCCGCCGACCCGCCGCTGGGAGCTCCGGCCGGTCGACGACCCGACGCCGGCGCAGACCCGGAACCGCGCGGCCTGGCTGTCGGGCGACGGGGCGCCTGCGCCGTGAGACGGGCGGACGCCGACCCTGCCCACGGGCGCGAGAGGTTCCCGATCGAGAGGACTGGCGGGAACATGCCGACGCGCGGCAGCTAGTGTCCCGTCAGTGAAGTTCGCGAAAGCCCGGGACAGCAGAAATGGCCCGTGAACGTTGGGAGAAACGCCCCGTATCGAAATCTTTCACGAACCACGATTACGGGACACTAGCGAGGCTCCCGCGGTCGCCGCGGCGGATGGTCGGCCAGTGCGCGATAGTAGCGTTCGACGAGCGCGCGGTAGTCATCGGGCGCCGTCTCGCGGGCGCCGACGTCGAGGCGGCCCCGGGCTTCGGCCGCCGGCAACGCGCGCGAGCGGTCCGCGTCGAACGCCTCGAGCGCCTGCCGGAGACCGTCGCGCAGACTCTCCCACGCGGCCAGGTCCGGCGCGAACGCCTGGCGCGCCGGCCCGCCCCCGCCGGGGCGCGCCGCCCAGCCGGCCAGATTTTCCAGCACACCGGGCCACGCCGCGCGGAGCGCATCCTCCAGGTCCGGCAGCCCCTCCAGGCGCCGCAGCAGTTCCCGGGCCGCGGCCCCGCGGCCGGCCGGCTCGCCGCCTGCGTCCACGCGCGCGCCGGACCGGCTCTCCGCGTCGTCGGACCGCGTTCCGGCCGCCGGTCCGCCGGCGGCGATCGGCAAGGACGACCGGCGGCCGGCGCCCGCCGCGCCGAACCGCGTCGCGGCGGCCGGTTCCGGTTCGGTCCCGGCGCGGCCTGCCCCCGCCGCCTGAGCGTCGGCACCGGCGGACGCGGCGAAACCATCCTCCGGTTCCGCCCCGTTGCGTCCGAGCCCGGCCGCCGGCGCCTCCGGAATCCCGCGCACGTCGCCGGCAGCCCGCGGCTCGGCCGCGAGCCGCCGCCTGTCCGCGGACGCCGCGGCCTCGTGGCCGGCAAGCAGCGTCCGCGCGAGATCGCGCAACCGCTCGAGCGCCTCGGCCCGCTTGCGCAGTTCTTCCTGCTCGCGGGTGAGCCGGGCGAGGACGCGGGCCTCCTCCTCGGCGTCGAGCGGATGGCGCCGGCGCGCCGGATCGTCCCGCGCGCGGTCGAGCGCCGCCTGGCGTTCCGCGAGTTCCCGCACGCGGCGCAGGGCGTCGCTCTCCGCGCTCGATTCCGCCGGCGGCGGGGAGGGGCGGTGCTCGTAGCTGGTCTGCTGCTCGCGGCGCAGGTCGCGGTCGAACAGCGCCGACAGGTCCTCCCGCGGCCTCCACGCCGCCGACCGCCCGCTGCCGCCGCGCGAGACGCGCGTGCGCCGGATCGCGGCCCGGGCGCGCAGGAGCGCGGCCAGCGCCTCCATCTCGGGGGGCAGCGCCGTGGCCGTCGAGCCGGCGCGCAACGCCTCCTCCGCCCGCGCCATCGCGCTCACCGCGGCAGCCAGCGCCTGCCGCCCGGCCCGCGCGCTTCCACGCTGCAGCAGGCGCGCCGCGGCGCCGAGGGCGGTCTGGCGCAACCCGGCCTGCGCGTCCGCCACCGCCACCAGATCCCCGTCGTCCGGCGTCAGGTCCGGCCGGCCGTCCAGTCTCCAGGTCGCGGCGACGATCTCCTTCTGCGCGGCGGCGAGCTGCCCCACCGTGCCGGCGTCCAGCGACAGCGACGACTGGCTCGGCGCGTCCTCGAACTCCCGCTCGAAAGGCCGCACCTCCAGGAAGTGGACGTCGCTGCGCGTCTCCCGCACGCGCGCGGGGTTGGCGTCGCCCGCGCGGACGTAATAGCTGATCACGTCCCCCGGCGAGACGCCGAGGTCCTCGGCGCGGAGGGTATGGATGCCGGCGCCGCGCGCCACCGGCTCGGCGCCGAGCAGATCGACGACCCGCTCGGCGCCCCCGGCCACCGCGTACACGAGATCGAACCGGGCCAAGGCGAAGTCGTCCTCCGCGCGCGCCTCGATCACCACCTCCTCGAGCGGCGTGATCTCGCGATCCCCGCCGGGCCGGCGGATCTCGACGAGCGGGGCGTCGTCGGCCAGGGCGCGGACGACGTATTCGGCGCCGGCGCGGTTCGACAGGCCGTCGGTGTCCCGGAGCGCGACGCGATAGGCATCGTCGCGGGTCACCTCGAACGACGCCGACAGCGCCGCCGACCCCGCGCGGCGCAGGGTGACCTCGCCGCCCGACGCCAGCCGCAGCGAGCCGGCGCGGAGCGGCTTGTCGGCGCGCACCGTCACCGTCACCGTGGCGCCTTCCGGCGCGAACACGTCCCCGCCGGTCTCCACGCGGGGCTCGAGCCCCGTATGCGCGGGATGGTCGTAGGCGACGTCGATACGCTCCACGCGCGGCGCGCGGAGCACGCGCACCGCGTAGTCGTCCGATTCGATCGCCGCCGCCGCGACGCGGTACGTGAAGCTCCGCGCGGCGGGCGGCAACGCCGCCGCGTAGCCCGCGCCGCGCGGCCGCATGTCCAGCGTGGTTCGCCCGCCGGCGCCGTCGACGACCGTCACACGGGGGACCGACCGCCCGAACGCCCCGAGCGTGCCGGCGAGACGCGCGCGCACCTCCAGCGACTCGTCCGCGGCCAGTCGCGCCGCGCCCGGCTCGACGATCAGCGTCGCGCCGAACGGGGAGGCGTACAGCCACGCGCTGCGCGCGACGCGACCCACCACGTCGGCGCCGGCGAGCAGCAGGACGACGAGGGCGGCGGTGGCGCCGGCCCCGGCGGCCACGGCCCGGCGGACCGTCCGCGCGGCGACCACGCGGTCGACGTCGACGCCGCGTGCGCGGCGCGCCGCGTCGTCCAGCACCCGGCCGCCGAAGGGCGACGGCCGGTCACGCGAATCGATTGCGCTCGCCAGCCGGTCCTGCAGTTCCGGGCAGCGCTCCTCGACGAACCGCGCCACCTGCCGGTCGGCGGGGCCGCGCCGCAAGGGCCGGAGGATCCAGGCGGCGAAGCCGGCGGCTCCACCCGCCGCGCAGGCCGCCAGCGCGATCATGACGAGGTCCGGCGGCGCGAACAGATGGTCGGCGGCGAGCAGCGCCGCCAACGCCGCCAGCGCCGCCGTAGCGGCGCGCGCAACGGCGCGCATGGCGCGCACGAGCATCCACCGCCGGCGGACCGACGCCAGCAGGCCGGCGATCGCGGCCGGGCTCGACGCGGGCGCGGAGCGGGCCCTGATCACGCCCCGATTATATCCGCGCGGCAAGCATCGATTCGCCTCCGAGGCGCCGCGTCTCGCCCGCCGATCGGCCGGAGCGCACGCTCGTTCTTCGCGGCGGCGCGCCGGCGACCGGCGCCGCCGGCGCCTGGCAGCCCGTGGTGAAACCCCGCGTCGCACCGAAACGGGCGGGGCGCCCGGCTGACAAGGCGTGAGGAGGGAGCATATCGGCCCTGTGCGACCGACGAACGACGCAGTGCAGCCGGGATGCGGCGCCCGTCGAATGCAGCGGGGGATTTCGCCACGGGTTGCTAGTCAGGCCATGGTGCGCCCGAGCCACGCTTCGCCGACGAGGACGACCGCGACGGCCAGCACGACGTACCACCAGAGCGACTGCTCCGCCTCCCGCCCGGCGCCGGCCGGGGCCGCCGGCGCGCCGGACGCGCCGGCGGGAGCTTCCGCGAGACGCGCCAGGAACCCGGCCGGCGTCAGCGGCCGCGGATCGGACTCGCGCGGGTCCGCGTTGACGGCGACGCGGCGGCCAGAGGCGGGATCCGCGGCCACGCCGGGAACCCGCGGGACGCCGGCCGGGACGTCGGCCGGCAGGAGTTCGCGCGGCGCCTCCGGCGCACCGGCCAGATACCGGACGGCCTCCTGGACGAACGGCAGGAAACCCGGCCGATGCGGGAAGTCGTTCCATCCCGCGTTCAGATCGGATGCGAACAGCAACGCCCGGCCGGCCCCCCGGCGGTACTCGACCAGCGCCGGGTCGCCGTGATCGAAGCGGGCGAGCACGCGCGGCCGGCCGGCCGTTCCCGCCGGCGCGGCGGCGGATTCCGGCAGCGGCACGCGGGCGGTGCCGGTGAAGCGCACCTGACCGAGCGTCGCCGCGAGGCCGCCGAACGGCCGGAAGACGGGGTGGCGCGGATCCACCACCGCGAGCCGCCGAACGGCGGCGGGCGGGGAGATCCCGGCCGGGGGCTCGACCGCGAGATCGACCGCTTCGCCGAGCAGGTCGCGAACCAGCCGCGGATCGACGCCCGCTCCCGCCGCCAGCAGGAGGCCGCCGCCGGCCGCGACGAACGCGGCGACGCGCGCCCGCCCGGGACGGCGCAGACCCTCCGTGCCGACGACCACGACGACGTCGCCCGTCCGCCAGTCGGGCCGGTCCGGCGCGGTCAGCGCCGCGGGCGCCACCGGACGGACCTCGAACGGCCGGGACGCCGGGGCCGCGCCGAGCGCCTGCGCCAGATAGAACGCCTCCCCGTCGAGCGTCCCGCCGTCGGCGACGACGTGGACGACGGTCGGGTTCGCGGGGCCGAGCAGCACGTGGCGGACGTCGTCCCAGCGGTACCCGCCGGGATCCGCCACGGTGAGCGCGGCGACCTCGGCGCCGGCCGCCGGCGCGTCCCAGCGCACCTCGGTGGCGCCGGGGACGAGCGCCACCCGCCGCCGGGCGGCCTCCCGCCCGTCGATCTCGAGCGTCACGTCCGTCTCGGCCGGCTCCGAGCCCGTGTTGAGGACGACCGCGGTCAGGCCCTCCGGGTCGGTTTCGGCGGCGACCACCGCGAGGTTGCGCTCCACCGGCGGCACGCCGGCGACCTCGACGTCCACGTCCCCGGGCACCGCCGGCGGGGCGCCGGGCGGCCAGCCGGCCGCCTGCAGGTCGGTCACCACGACGATCCGCCCCGCCCGCCCGTCGAGCAGCCCGACCGCCGCCGCGAGCCCGGCCGCGTAGCGCGTCGCCCCGGCCGTCGGCGCGATCCGCCCGATCGCGGCGCGGACCAACCGCCAGCCGGCCGCCGGCTCCGCCACGACCTCCGCCGTGTCGTCGAACGCCACCACGGCGATCGACTCGTCCGGGGGCGCCGCCGCCACCACCTGCAGGGCGCGCTCGCGGGCCATCCCCATCTGGCCCGGCGCCGACAGGCTCAGCGACCGATCCACGGCGACGACGGTGGTCCGCCGCGCCGCGCCGGCCGCGTCGACGAACGGCCGCGCGAAGGCGACGGCGAGCAGCAGCAGCGCCGCCACCCGCAAGGCCAGCAGCAGCAGCTCGCGCGGCCGCCGGCGCCGGGCGCGGCGCACGGACGCGCGGGCGAGAAACCGGACGTCGCTGAACGGCAGCCGCGGCGCCCGATCCCGCGCGAAGAAATGCAGGAGGATCGGCACGGTCGCCGCCAGCCCCCCGAGCAGGAACGCGGGAAAGAGGAACGACATCAGCGCCGGCTCCGGGTGGCCGGTACCGGACTCGGGGTCAGTCTGGTGCCAGGTACCGGAAAGAGGAACGACATCAGCGCCGGCTCCGGGTGGCCAGGTACTCGCGGAGCGCGGCGTCGAGCGGCTGCACGGTCCGCACCTGGCGGTACTCGACGCCCGCCAGCCGCAGCTCGCGGCGGTAGCGCGCGGTCATCCGCTCCATCTCCCGGACGTAATCCTCCCGGATCTCGCCGGGGACGGCGGTCACCTCGCGGCCGGTCTCCAGATCCCGGAACCGCGTCGCGCGCGCGAACGGAAACTGCAGCTCGGCCGGGTCGAGAAGCTGGAACACGATGACCTCGCTGCCCCGGAACTTCAGGTGCTTCAGGCCGGCGACGACCGCCCCCGGATCGTCGAGCAGGTCGGAAATCAGCACCACCATCCCCCGCCGGCGCATCGCGGCGGCCAGCGCGTGCAACGCCTGCGAGACGTTCGAGCGGCGCCCGGCCGCGAGCTGCTCCAGCGCGGCCAGTATCCGCCGCAGATGGCCGGGCCGCGCGCTCACCGGCACGTTGGCCACGATCCACTCGTCGAAGGTCAGCAGCCCTACCGCGTCGTGCTGCCGGTGCATCAGCCAGGCGAGCGCGGCCGCGAGGTACGAGCCGTACTGCAGCTTCGACACCACCCCGGAGCGATAGCTCATCGACGCCGAGACGTCCAGCAGGATCCGGCAGTCGACGTTGGTCTCCTCCTCGAAACGCTTGACGTAGAACCGGTCGCTGCGGCCGTAGACCTTCCAGTCGAGGGTCGCCAGATCGTCGCCCGGCATGTACTGGCGATATTCCGAGAACTCGGCGCTGAAGCCGGTCCGGGGGCTGCGGTGCAGGCCGAGCAGGAAGCCCTCGACCACCGCACGGGCGCGCAGCTCCATCGAGCCGAGACCGGCGACGATCTCCGGATCGAGACAGCCGAGCGCCGGGCGTCCGGAAGCGGCGGCCGGCGCGGCCCGCCCCGGTGCGCGCGCCGGCACGCCGTCCCCGCGCGCCGCGTACGCGCCGGGAACCGGTCCCCTCACATCCCGCTCGCGGGCGCCGGCACGGCGTCGAGCAGCCGCAGGACGATCGTCTCGGCGTCGACCCCCTCGGACTCGGCGTAGAAGTTGGTCACGAGGCGGTGCCGCAGCGTCGGCAGCGCCAGCGCCCGGACGTCCGCCACCGACACGTGGTAGCGCCCCGCCAGCAGCGCGCGCGCCTTGCCGCCGAGCACCAGCGCCTGCGACGCGCGGGTGCCGGCGCCCCACTTGACCCAGCGGTCGACGAAGTCCGGCGTGCCGGCCCGGCCCGGCCGCGAGGCGTCGACCAGCCGGACGGCGTAGCGCGCCACCTCGTCGGCCACCACCACCTGCCGCACCAGACGCTGGAACGCCAGGACGTCCTCGCCGCGCAGCACGCGGCCGGGGACCGGCGTCTCGTCGGAGGTCGTGCGGGTCACCACGCGCACCTCGTCGTCCTCGGCGAGGTAGCCCATGACGACGTTGAACAGGAAGCGGGACAGTTGCGCCTCGGGCAGCGGATAGGTTCCTTCGAGCTCGATCGGGTTCTGCGTCGCAAGCACCAGGAACGGTTCGTCGAGCGGCCAGGTGCGCCCCCCCGCCGTCACGTGGTGCTCCTGCATCGCCTCGAGCAGCGCCGACTGCGTCTTCGGCGGCGTCCGGTTGATCTCGTCGGCCAGGATGATCTGCGCGAAGACCGGCCCCTTGACGAACGTCAGCTCGCGGCGGCCGCCGCTCTCGTCGATGATCTCGGTCCCGGTGACGTCGGCCGGCATCAGGTCGGGAGTGAACTGGATGCGCTTGAACGACAGGTGCAGCACGTCGGCCAGGGTCTTGACGAGCAGCGTCTTGGCGAGGCCGGGAACGCCGGTGATGAGGCAGTGCCCGCCCGCGAACAGCGCCGTCAGGACGAGGTCGATCGCGTCGTCCTGGCCCACGATCACCTTGCGCAGCTCGGCCAGGATCCGCGCGCGGCCGGCCATCACCCGTTCGGCCGGCGCCTCCGCCGCGGGGGTCGGGGGAGTCGTCATCCGCGCTCAGTGGGTCAACGCGTAGACGATCTCGTTGATGAACATGCGGTACGAAAGCGCGGTGTGCCGGATGTAGCCGGGATACTGCTCGGCGTTGGACCACTCCCAGCCGTCGCCCATGTCGGTGTTGAAGTTGACGAGCGCCAGCACCCGCCCGTCGTCGTCGAGAATCCCGTGCAGTTGCGCCTCGACCCCGCCCTTCTCCCAGGTGACGCCGTTGAACCAGGACCCGAGTCCGGCGATCTGCGGATACTCGTCGAGCTGGTAGAAACAACTGAAGACCGGATGATCGAGAGGCAGCTCCACGATCTCGCGGTCCGGGAAGACGCGCGCCATCTGCCGCTCGAACAGCGCCCATTCGCGCGGCCCGTGGAAGTCGTCGAACGTCACCGTCCCGCCCCGCAGCAGGAATTCGCGGAGGGTGTCCGCCTCGGCGTCGGTCAGCATCAGGTTCGCCGGCTCGACGACGTAGATCCAGGGATGCTCCCAGAGCGCCTCGTCGGACAGCTCCAGCACGATCGGCTCGTTCACCTGCAGGCTCGTCACCCGCGCCATGCGCCGCGAGAGGTTCTGCTCGGCCACCGGCGCGTCGACCTCCCAGGGCTCGACTCCGTAGATGCGCCTGAACTCGGCGCGTCGAGCCGGCGGCGTGCCGTAGCGGATGCGGACGAAGCGCCACTCCAGCCCGGTCAGACCGTCCCGCTCCGGCAGCGGCTCGTCCTGGCCCGCCACGCCCGGGCCGCCCGCGAGCAGCGCCGCGGCGACCAGCCCGCCCGCCGCCGGCCGCGCCCACCGCACCGGCCGGCCGCGGCGACGACGCCCCGTGCGCGCAGCCGGCGCCGGACTCATCGGTCCGTCTCGACGATGGCCAGCAGCAGTTCCAGCGCGCGGTCGTAGGTCGGGGCGATCTCCAGCGCGGCCAGCGTCTGGCGCCGCGCCTCGGCGAGCCGGCCGGCCGCCAACAGCGTCTCGGCCAGGTCGGTGTGCGCCGCCACGCGGTCCACCGGCCCGAGCGCCAGGGCCACCTCCAGCTCCCGCACCGCGGTTTCGGTTCGGCCCGCCTCCTTCGCCAGCCGGCCGAGCGTCTGGTGGGGAACCGGATCGAACGGATCGATCTCGATCAACCGCTCGTACGCCGCCTGCAGGCGGGCGTCGTCCCCCGCCGCCTCCGCCAGCGCGGCGAACCTGCGGACGGCGTCGATGGAGGTTTCGTCGTACGCCAGCAGGCGCTCCAGCTCGCGCAGGGCCCGTTCGGCGTCACCCTCCGCCTCGGCGAGGCTCGCCAACTGCCCGCGCGGACTCTCCAGACCGGTCGCCGCCGGCGCCAGCTCCGCCGCCCGCTCGAACGCGGCGCGCGCCCCGGCGGTGTCGCCGGCGGCCCGCAGCGCGCCGCCGAGCTCGTACTGCACGTTGAAGTTCTCCGGCTGCTCCTCCGCCAGCTTCCGCAACGCCTCCAGACGCTCCGGACCCTCCGGCAGGTCCCGCGGGGCGTTCCGCAACGCGCGCCGGAGCGCGCCGAACCGCTCCTCGACCGCCGCGTCGAAGCTCGCCTGGAGACCTTCGAAATCGAGACCGACGCGGGCCAGGGCGTCCTCCGTCTCCAGGCCCTCGCCGTAGGCCCGAATCAACGTCCGGAGGGTTTCCAGGCCGTACGTCTCGACGAGGTGCTCGACCACCACGGAGGCATGGAAGTAGGCGAGCGAGATCGACTCGGGCCGCGTGAATCCGCGGTCGAGCTCGCTGAGCGACAGCAGCGTGCCCGCGTCGAGGGCGCGGGCGAACTCCAGCCCCTGATCGCGGCCCCAGGCGAGGTGCTTGCGCTTCTCCTCGTAGGTCGAGACGCCCTCGCTCAGCCAGCGCGGCAGCCGCTGGTCGGACATCTGCAAGGTGATGACGTGGGCCATCTCGTGCCACAGCGTCGACATCCAGTTGAAGTCGCCCGGCGGCCGGGCGCGGGGCGAGTCGAGGGTGACCACCTGGCCGAAGCAGGCCCCGAGGGCGCCGAGCATGCCGGGCAGTCCCAGGGTGCGCACCGCGAAGTCGTCGTGGTTCGGGAACACCTCGACGAGAATCGGGGTCCGGACCGTCATCTCGTACCGCGCGGACAGCTCGTCGAGCGCTTCCTGGGCCACGTCCAGCACGTACCGTTCGAGAACCGGCGCCTCGTCGGGATGCAGACGCACGACGAGGTCGCCGCGCTCGATGGTCACGAACTCGTCGAGGTGGTCCATCATCTGCAGGAGGTTGAAGGTGACCACGTCGTAGGGGTCGTCCGCGAACGACCGCTCGAGCGCGGCGCGCGCGGCCGGCTCGTCGCCGGTGCGCAGCAGGTGCATCCCCAGCTCGGCGTGGGCGCGGGTGTCGTCCGGATCGAGCGCCAGCGCGCGCCGGACCAGGGTGACCGCCTCGGGAAAGCGGTAGGCCCGCGCCGCCTGGCTGCCCGCGATGCGGTAGACGCCCCCGTAGGCCGGGTTGATCGCCAGCACCCGCCCGACTTCGGCGTCGAAGTCGTCCGTGCGGTCCTCCAGCCAGGCGATGGCCGCGAGCAGCGACCGCGCCTCCAGGCTGCGCGGGTTGACGGCCAGCGCCCGCCCGATCGACGCGCGCGCGGCGTCGCGGTTCCGGTCGCCGAGCTCCAGCTCCGCCACGAACAGGTGCGCCGCGACGTTCGACTCGTCGACGCCGAGGGCGCGCTCCACCGCGCCGCGGGCCGCCGGGGGATTCTCGTTCGCCAGCACCCGTGCCGTGCCGACCAGCGCCGGCGCCCAGTCCTCGTCGAGTTTCAGCGCGTCCTGGAACGACTGCAGCGCGTCCGGGTTGTTGTACTTCTCCAGGAACAGCTCGCCCCACGCGGCGTGGACCGCCGGATCGTCCGGCAGCGCGCGGGCGGCGCCGCGGAAGAACGTATTGGCCCGCCGGAAGGCGCCGGCGGCGCGCGCGGCGAGCGCGCCGTGGTACTGCGACAGCCCGTCGAAGGAGTTCAGTCCCCGGACGACGACCGCCTCGAGGAACGGCGCCGCTTCCCCGGCGCGGCCGAGCGTCCCGAGCAGGCGGGCGAACTCGAGGCCGGCCACGCTGTCCGGGGCCGCGCGGGCGACGGGCGCGAGCAGCGTCTCGGCCTCCTCGTACTCCCCGGCGCCGATCAGCAGGCGGGCGCGGAGCGCGGCGGCGGCCGGATCCGACGGATCGCGGCCGGCGGCCAGTTCCTCCGCCGCTTCGCGGTCCCCGTGCGCGAGGGCGCGGGCGGCGTCCCGGTGGAACCGCTCGTCCGGGCTGCGCTCGTCGGCCGGCTGACCGGCTTCCGCCCCGGGCGCGAGCGCCGCCAGGCCGGCGACGGCGGCCGCCGCGCGGGCCAGACGGCGCCAGGCCGCGCCGCGCGCCCGCGCCGGGCGGCGCCGCCTTCCGGAACCGCCGCTCCCGAAACGACCGCGGCGCGGCTCCCGCGCGCCTCCGCCGGAACCGGTCATCGCGTGATTATAGTGCGAGGTGCGCGGCCGCTTACCCCGTCCCGGCAGGACCGGCGGCGATCGAAGACAATCCACGCGCCCGTGCAGGACGCCCCTCGACGACGCGCCGGAAGCGGAGGCCGAAGAGGCAATCCACGCGCACCGTGCAGGACGCGCCTGCCGAGCACGGCGTACGTCGCCGCCGCCATTCCCTGGAGGAGCGCGACACGACCGCCCGGTTCGGGGACCGCTACCGCGGGCAGGGTTCCCCGGCGGTGATCCCCCGGCGTCCACTAGAAGAAGGCGAGATTCTGATGCGAAGGGATGTCGAAGCGCCGCCGGCACTTCAGGCACACGACGGCGTCGTCGACGCGCACCATGTAGTTGCGCAGCTTCCTGAACATCTCGCGGTCGCGGCCGTCGGCCGCGCGCGGGGGCTGCGCCTTCTTCACGCGGCGGATCCAGCGCACCTGGTACTCGCCCCGAAACCGGCACCGCGGACAGGTGTAGGACGCGGGCTTCGTCTCCTGCGTCTCGCGGAAGAACTCCCGTTCGTGCAACGCCATGCGCGGATGATACCAGCCGCGGTCCCGCGCCGGCTGCTCCGGCCGCCGGTACGGTGCCCCGCTCCGTGATGCCGGCGGTCGTCTTCGCCGTCTCCGGCCACGGCTTCGGCCACGCGTCGCGCCAGATCGCGATCATGCGCGCGTTGCGCCGGCAGCGCCCGGACGTCGCCGTCGGCGTCCGGACGTCCGCCCCGCGGCAGCTCTTCGAACGCGCCCTCGACTTCCCGTTCTCGTTCGAGGCGGTCGAGCTCGACACCGGCGTCGCGCAGGTCGACAACCTGGAAGTGGACGTCGACGCCTCGATCGCCCGCGCCGCGGCGTTCCACCGCACCCTCGACGAGCGCGTCGACGCGGAAGCCCGCGCGCTGGACGCGGACGCCGCGGATCTGGTGGTCGGCGACGTGCCCCCGCTCGCCTGCGCCGCGGCGGCCCGCGCGGGAATCCCCGCCATCGCCGTCGGCAACTTCACCTGGGACTGGATCTACGCGGGCTACCCGGAGACGGCGGCGCTGGCGCCCGGCCTCGTGCGGACGCTCGCAGGCGCCTACGCCAGGGCGTCCGAGGCCTGGCGGCTGCCCCTGCACGGCGGCTTCGACGCCTTCGAGACGGTCGTCGACGTCCCCCTCGTGGCGCGGCGGTCGGCCCGGGAACCCGGCGCCGTCCGCCGGCGGCTCGGGCTCCCGCGCGACCGCGTGCTGGCGCTGTTCGCCTTCGGGCGCTACGGGGTCGGGAACGTCGACTGGCGGGAGGTGGCGCGGACGGCGCGGTGTCACGTCGTCTTCACCGCCGGCCCGCACGCTGCCCGGCGCACCGTGCCCGGACCGGCCGACGGCCCGTTCACCACGCTCGACGAAGGCGCGCTGGCCGGCGACGGGATCGCCTTCGAGGACCTCGTGGCCGCCGTCGACGTCGTCGTCACCAAGCCGGGCTACGGCATGATCGCGGAATGCGCCGCCAACGACACCGCGATGCTCTACACGTCGCGCGGGCGGTTCCCGGAGTACGAGGTGCTCGTCGCCGGCCTGCCCGCCCTCGCGCGCGCGGCGTTCATCGGCCGCGGCGACCTCTTCGCCGGCCGCTGGGGCGCGCACCTGGAGCGGCTGCTGGCCCGGCCGCGGCCGGACCCGCCGGCGGCGAACGGCGCGCAGGCGGTGGCCGAGGCGCTGGCGGCCCGGCTGGGGTGAGGACGGCGGAACGGAACGGACGCGGCGGCGGGCGTCTCAGTCCTTGGTGCAGGTGACCAGCGACCAGATGCGGGGGACGTTGACCTTCTCTATCGACACGGGCTGCAGATCGGCCTGCGCGAGGAACGCCGGCAGGTCCAGATCCGCCTTGAAGCCGATGTAGACGGTCAGGGGCGAGATGAGGCGCTCGGCGCGCGCGACGAAGCGGTTCGGGCTGAGGAAGTGATTGAGGAACACGAAGCGCCCCCCGGGACGGCACACCCGCCGCATCTCCCGCGCGACGGCCACCGGATCCGACACGACGCTGATGACGTACGGGGCGTAGACCAGGTCGAACGAATCGTCCGGAAAATCGAGGTGGACCGCGTCCATCTGCAGGAGCCGGACGTTGCGCACCTCGAGGGCGGCGAGCCGGCGCGCCGCCTTCTCCAGCATCTTCTCGGCCACGTCGATGCCGGTCACCGTGACGTTGTCCGGGTAGAGCGCCGCGTTGATCCCGGTGCCGACGCCCACTTCGAGCACCTCGTCGCCCGGCTGCAGATCGAGCCTGCGGATCGCCTCCAGCCGGCCGGTGTGCAGCGTCGCCCCGAAGAGCCAGTCGTCGATGACGGCGATCTTGTTGTAGACCGCCTCGACGAACGAGCTTTCGACCACGGCGGAGGAAAGCGCCCGCGTCTGCGGATCGGAGCAGAGATCGTCGTCGGAATCCCGCTGCAGGAGACTCACGCCGGGGACCGCCAATCGTCGTGCGCGACGGCGGGCGTCCGGCGCTTCGTGACGGCAAGGGCTGGCATGTTCATCGACTCGTCGCGCGACCCCGGCGACTATACCGTGTCGGCCCGCCGCTCGCAAGGACGAACCGCCGCGGTGCGGCCGGAATCGCGGCGGCGGGGGGCGGCGGCGCGCCGGCATTGGCTATAGTGGCCGTGCAGTGTTCCCTGAGGCCCGCTTCCTGACCACCGCCCAGCAGGTGCTGCTGACGACGCTCGTGGTGAAGCTGGCCGTCGTGGCGACGCTCTCCACCATGCTCGTCCGGTTCCGCCAGTTCCGGCGGATTCTGCTGACCGAGCAGCGCGCTTGGCGCGAGCGCCTGGTGTTCGCGTTCAGCCTGGGCATACCGCTGCTGGGCGGGGTCATCGCCCGGCTGGTGCTCGGTTACGACGCGGCGGACCTGTCGCTGGCCGGTCCGTTTCTCGCCGGCCTCATCGCCGGCCCGTACGCCGGCGCCATCGTCGGCGTGCTGGTCGGCGCGCCGGCGCTCCTGGGGGGCGAGGTGGCGGCCATGCCGTTCGCGGTCGGCTGCGGGTTCGCGGGCGGCGGCCTGCGCGAAGTGTGCCCGAAGGAGGCCATCTGGCACCTGTCGCCCCTGTTCTTCGCGGACCTGCACCGGCACGCGTGGCGCCTGGTGCGGCGCTTCCGCGGCGACTGGCTGCTGATTCTGGCCGCCGCCCCGGTCGGCCTGGAAGCGATCCGCCAGGCCTTGGGGCTCCGCTTCGGGCCGGAGGTCATCTTCTTTTTCGCGATCGAAAACCCGTGGCTCGGCGTCCTGGTGATGCTGTCCACCGTGTTGAGCGTCGCGCTCCCGATCAAGATCTGGAACACCGCGCGCATCGAACATCGCCTGCAGGAGCAGGAGAAGCTGCTGATGACCGCGCGCGTCGAAGCGCTGTCGAGCCAGATACACCCCCACTTCCTGTTCAACACGCTCACGTCGATCTCCTCGCTCGTCCGTTCGCAGCCGGAGACGGCGCGGGAGCTGATCCGCAAGCTCTCCGTGATGCTGCGCCGGATGCTGAGCACGCAGGAGCAGTTCGTCACCCTGCGCGAGGAGCTGGCCGCCATCAACGAGTACCTGGACATCGAGGCGGTGCGGTTCGGACCCACCCTGGTGGTCGAGCAGCGCATCAGTCCGGACAGTCTCGACCTGCTCATCCCGAGCATGGTGCTGCAGCCGCTGGTCGAGAACTCGATCCGGCACGGCATCGAGAAGAAGGTCGGCGGCGGGCGTATCATCATCCGCAGCCGGCGCGCGCGCGGCCACGGCGTCCTCGAGGTGCTCGACAACGGGGCCGGCATGGCCGACACCGACGTCGGCCGCGGCCGCGAGGGGGGCATCGGCCTGCGCAACGTCGACGAGCGGTTGCGCGTCATATACGGAGAAAACTACCCGTTGCGGCTGGAGAGCACGCCGGGCGAGGGGACGTGCGCGCGCATCGAGATCCCGACGCCGACCGCGCCGCGGAGCGCATCGGCCTGAGATGAGCATCCGTACGGTGGTGGTCGACGACGAGCAGCTCGCCCGGAACGAGCTCTGCTTCCAGCTCGAGCAACTCGAGGACGTGGAGATCGTCGGGCAGGCGCAGGACGGCCTGCAGGCCCTGGAGGTCATCGACGCACTGCGTCCGGACCTGGTGCTGCTCGACGTCCGGATGCCCGGCCGGACCGGCTTCGAGGTGGCGCGCGCGCTGGCGGACCGGGACGATCCCCCGCGCGTGGTCTTCGTGACCGCGTACGATCGGCACGCGATAGAGGCGTTCGAGGTGAACGCCGTCGACTACCTGCTGAAGCCGGTCGAGCCGGCGCGGCTCGCCCGGACGATGGCCAGGGTGCGGAGTCTGATGGAGCCGGCGCCGCGCCGGGGGGACCGGCGCCCGGCGCTGCAGGCGGACGAGCTGGAACGGATCGCGGACCTCGTCGCGCAACGCCGCGGACGGCGGGAGCCCCTCGCCGTCCGGGTCGGCGAACGGCTCGTGCTCGTGCAGCCGCGGGACGTCGTGTTCGCTTCCCTGGTGGACGACGTCATCACCGTCGTCACCGGCACGCTGCACGGCGCCGCGAGCTTCCGGACGCTGGACGAGTTGCAGTCGCACCTCGACCCGGACGTCTTCTGGCGCGTCCACCGGTCGCACGTGGTGAACATCCACAAGATCAAGGAGATAGTCCCGTGGTTCAGCCGGAACTACATTCTCAAGATGAAGGATCCCAGGAGCACGGAGATACCGGTCAGCCGGTCGCAGACGAAGCGCCTCCGCGAATATCTCGGTCTGTAGAGCCGGGCGGACCGGCCGCGGAGCCGATGCGGCAGGATACGGACGACGCGGCGGCGCTCCTGCCGGAGCCGGTGGAGCCGGGCGGCCCGGACGCGGAGCCGATGCAGCGGGAGACGGACGACGCGGCGGCGCCCCCGGAGACGGCGGAGCCGGGCGGACCGGCCGCGGAGCCGATGCGGCAGGATACGGACGACGCGCTCCTGCCGGAGCCGGGCGGACCGGCCGTGGAGCCGATGCGGCGGGAAACGGACGACGCGGCGGCGCCCCCGGAGACGGCGGAGCCGGGCGGACCGGCCGCGGAGCCGACGTGGCGGGAAACGGACGACGCGGCGGCGCCCGCGCCGGAGACGGAGCCGGCGCAGTCCCCGCCGCGGCCGGCCCGCGGCCGGCGCTACGAAGCGTTCCTGGTCCGCGCGGGCGAGGAGCTGGTGGCGTGGCTGAAGACGTTCGCCTCGGCGGCGGTATACGCGACGCTCATCGTGACCTTCGGGTTCCAGGTCGCGCGGGTCGAAGGCAAGAGCATGGAGCCGACGCTCCACGATCAGGATCGGCTCATCGTCAACAAGGCCATCTACAAGTTCTTCGGGGATCCGCGGCCCGGCGACATCGTGATGCACTATTTCCCGGGGGACCCCGACAAGTCGTTCGTCAAGCGGATCATCGCCGAGGCGGGCGATACGGTGCGCATCGAGGACGGCAAGGTCTACGTGAACGAGGTGCCGTTCCCCGACGCCATCCCGCCGGAGTTCCGGAGCCGCGAGGACTACGGCCCGGAGGTGGTGCAGGACGCCTACTACTTCGTCATGGGAGACCATCGGAACAACAGCTCCGACAGCCGGACGTGGGGGCAGGTGCCGAAGAAGTACATCGTCGGCAAGGTGCAGATCCGCTGGTGGCCGCTGACCGCGGCGACGCTGTTCTGAGCCGCCCGGGGGCTCGCGCCGGCGCGGAGACGCCCGCCGGGCCCTGCGCCCCGCACGGATTGCCAGCGGCGTGAGCGCGCCCGGCGCGGAGACGCCCGCCGGCCCGCCGGGCCCTGCGCCCGAGGCGTGCGGGGCCGCCGCGCGATTCCTCACGAAGCGTACAGCCGCTCTATCGTGTCGCTCCAGCGTTGCGCGACCACGCGCCGCTTGACCTTGAGCGTCGGTGTCAGCTCGCCGGTCGCGATGCCGAACTCCGCCGGCAGCAGCGCCGACCGCTTGATCTGCTCGTACCGGGCCAGTTCCGCGTTGACCTTCTTCACGACCTCGTCGAACAGCGCGACGACGTCCGGACGCTCCACGATCTCGGCGCGGGACGCGCCCTCGACCGCGGCCCGCGCGGAGAGCGCCGCGAAATCGGGAACGAGCAACGCCGCGACGTACGGCCGGCGGTCACCGACGAGCACCGCCTCGGCCACGAGCGGCGAGCGCTTCAGCGCGGCCTCGATGGGATTCGGGGCCACGTTCTTGCCGCCGGCCGTCACGATCAGCTCCTTCTTCCGATCCAGGATGGTGAGGTAGCCGTCTTCGTCGAGGCTTCCGATGTCGCCGGTGCGGAGCCACCCGTCGCGCAACGCCTCGGCCGTCTCCCCGGGCTTGCCGTAGTAGCCCTGCATGACGTTGGGACCGCGGGCGAGCACTTCGCCGTCGTCCGCGATCTGCAGCTCCACGTTGCGGATCGCGGGACCGACCGTGCCCGGCTTCGGGCGCTCCAGCGGATTGACGGTCAGCGCCGCCGACGTTTCGGTCAGCCCGTAACCTTCGAGCACGGGGACGCCGATCGCGAAGAAGAACTCCGCGATCGGCATCGACAGCGGCGCGCTCCCCGAGACGACGAAACGCAGGCGCCCGCCGAGACGCCCCCGGATCTTCGACAGCACGAGCCGCTCCGCCAGCCCGAGCTGGAGGCGCGCCGGCAGGGGCGCGGACCGGCCCGCGAGCCGGGCCCGCGCGCACCGCACGCCGGTGCCGACCGCCCAGTGGAAGAGCCGCCGGCGGATCGCGGGCGCGCCGGCGACCGCCTCGTGGACCCGGGCGTGGAACTTCTCGTAGACACGGGGCACGCCGGTCATGACGGTCGGCCTCACGGTCGCCAGATCGCGCGCGATGGTGTCCAGCGACTCGGCGAAGGTCACGGTCACGCCGTGGTACAGGTACAGGAACATGACCGTCCGCTCGAAGACGTGGCTGAGCGGCAGGAAGGACAGCGCGGCGTCCTCCGCGTCGACCCGCACCACGGAGCCGGCGTCCATGACGTTGTCGGCGAGGTTGCCGTGGGTGAGCATCACCCCTTTCGGTTCCCCGGTGGTGCCCGACGTGTAGATGATCGTCGCCAGCCGGTCCGGGGCGATGGCGTCGGCGCGCTCCTTGTATTCCCGGCCCAGGCCGTCTTCCGCCAGCAGCCTGCGATGGCCGCGCCCGGCGGCTTCGGCGAGGCTCGTCTCCTCGCCGCCCGGCGCCCCGCCGGCGGCCTCCGGCGCGGAGGCCGGATCCATGACGACCAGGGTGGAGAGCTCCGGCAGCCCGTCCCGCACGGCGCGCACCTTCGCCGCCTGCGTCTCGTCGGCCACCACCACGACCCGGGCGCCCGAGTCGGCGAGGATGTACCGGACCTGCGCCTCGGGCAGCGTCGGGTAGATCGGCACGGTGACCGCCCCGGCGGTGAGCGCCGCAAGGTCGGCGACGACCCACTCGGGACGGCTGTCGGACAGGATCGCGACCCGGTCGCCCGGCTCCACCCCGAGCGCGCCGAGACCGAGGCCGAGGTCGCGAATCCGGTCGAAGAGCTCCCGGGTCGAAAGCTCCTCGACGCCGTCGCCGCGGCAACGGCGCAGGAACGCGGGCCGCGGATGGCGTCCGGCGAAGTGGAACGGCAGAGCGGCCAGTGTCTTCAGTGCATCGTCCATGGTGTTTTCGCCGGCCGGCGGCGGGGCGGCCCGCTCCGCCCGCGGTCCGTCCGCCGCGCCTTCAGGGGGCCTCGAAGTCGCCGGACCGGCCTCCCGTCTTCTTCACGAGCCGTATCGATCCGATGACCATCCGCTTGTCGATCGCCTTGACCATATCGTAGATGGTCAGCGCGGCGACGGAAACCGCCGTCAGCGCCTCCATCTCGACCCCGGTCTGCGCCGTCGTGCGCACGCGCGCCTCGATCCGGTAGCCGTCGTCGAGCGCCTGCAGGTCGACGTCGACCTGCGACAGCCCGAGCGGGTGGCACAGCGGAACGAGGTCCGCGGTCTTCTTGGCCGCCATGATGCCGGCCAGGCGGGCGGCCTGCAGCGGATCCCCCTTGGCGATGCGTCCGCCGCGGATGGCCCGCAACGCCGGCGCGCCGATTGCGACGTGGCCGCGGGCCACGGCCACGCGCTCGGTGACCGGCTTGTCTCCGACGTCGACCATGCGGATCCGTCCCGCCTCGTCGACGTGGCTCAGCCGCGACGGGCCGGCGCCGCTGTCCCGCTCCTCCTCCATCGCACCTCTCGAACGCGGGGTTTCAGCCCCTGGCGCCGCTCTCGCGGCTGGCCAGATAGAACGACAGGCTCTCGAGCGACACCGTCAGGTCCACGCTCTTGAGCTTGACGTCGGGCGGCACCCGCAATGCGCCGGGCGAGAAGTTCAGCACCGCCTTGATGCCCGCCTCCACGACGGTGCCGACCACCCGTTGCGCCGAGGCCGCGGGGACGGCGATGACGGCGATCGTGATCGCCTCCCGGTGCGCCACGTCGCGCAGTTCCTGCACGTCGTAGATGCGTACGCCGCTGCGCGACTGCTGGCCCACTTTCTGCCGCAACGTATCGAACAGCGCCACGATGCGGAATCCCTCCCGGCGAAAGCCCGGATAGTCGGCCAGCGCAAGCCCCAGGTTGCCCGCGCCCATGATGGCCACCGCGAGCTTGCGGTCGAGCCCCAGAATCACCTGGAGCTCGCGGCGCAGATCCTTCACGACGTACCCGACGCCGCGCACCCCGAGGTCGCCGAAATGCGCGAGATCCTTGCGGATCAGCGCCGCGTTGAGGCCGAACCGGCCGGCGAGGACGGTCGACGACACGGTGCGCACGCCGCGCTCGTCGAGCTCGTTCAGGAAGCGGACGTAGAGCGAGAGCCGATTCGTCGTATGCTCGGAGATCTCGTCACGCATCGGCGCCGCCCGGCCGGCTGGCGAAGGGGTGGCGATTCTACGGCCCGGCCCGCGGCCGGTCAAGCGGCGCGGCGGCGCGAGGCCCCCGCGGTCCGCGTGCTAAGATGCGGAACATGCCTGCGATGCGCCGGTTGCGGCGGACGGGCTGGCTGGCGGCGGTCCTGTGGACGTGCGCCGTCCTCGCCCCGGGGGCCGGCGCCGCGCAGGGCCGGCGGGCGGCCACGCTCGACGCGCTCGACCGGCATCCCTTCTTCTTCCACGGCCAGGAAGTCATCCTCGTCACGGACGCCGCCGGCGAGGAGGTGCTGACCTGGCTCGTCAGCGACGATGGCGTGCGTCTGCTCGCACTCGACGTCCCGCCGCCGCCGGACGGGGTTCGCGAGCGCCTGGAGGTCATCGGCACGTTCTACGACGTCGGCCGTCTCGACGAAGACGACCGGCGCCTGGCCGGCCTGCCGATCCGGCGGATCTCGGAGACGCTGCTGCGCAAGCCGTGGCCCGCGCGAGGCGAGCTCCCGCTGTTGGTCGCCACTTCGTCACGCCCGGCGGCCACGCCGTCCGCGACGACCCTGCGCAGCATCGTGCTCGACCCCGGCCGGTATCTCGATCAGGGGGTCACCGTCATCGGCCGGTTCAGAGGGCGCAACCTGTACGGCGACCTGCCCGAGGCGCCGGACGAGAGCCGCTGGGACTTCGTGCTGCGTTCGGCCGACGCCGCGGCCTGGGTGGTCGGCCGGGAGCCGAAGGGAGACGGGTTCGAGCTCGACGTGCTGGCCCGCGTCGACACGGGCCGCTGGCTGGAGGTGACCGGTGCCGTCCGCGTGGAGGACGGCATGGTGCTCGTCGACGCCGGGGCGCTGGCGCTGGCGGAGCCGGCCGCGGACCGCCCCCCGCCGGCTGCCGCCGTCGAAACGCGCCTGCCGCCGCCGGAGGTCATTTTCAGCGCGCCGCTGGCCGACGACGTGGACGTGCCGCGGGACACCACGGTGCGCGTGCAGTTCTCCCGGGACATGGACCCGGACTCCTTCGACGGACAGGTACGCGTCCGCTACGCGCGGCCCGGCGGCCCCGAGGCGGACGCCGGCGCCGAAGACGTCCCGCTCGAGCTCGCGTACCGCGGGCGGAACCGCGTGCTGGAAATCCGGTTCGAGCACGAGCTGGAGAGCTTTCGCAGCGTCGTCGTCGAGCTGCTGGACGGCGTGACGGCGAACGACGGCACGCCCCTGCCGCCCTGGACGCTGTCGTTCTTCGTCGGCCGGTGACCCCGCTTTCAGGCCCGCCCGGCCGGCTCGCCGCCGGCCAGCAGCGTCCGGATGGCCCGCCGGGTGCGGTCCACGAGGACGTGGCGGTCCTTGAATTCGAGACCCTCGACCGCGATCGGCTCCCCGAACCGCACGCGCACGGTGACGGGCCGGATGACCGGGCTGCCCTTGCGCATGGCCGCGCCCGCGCCCTGCACGCAGACCGGGACGATCGGCGCCCGCCCCTTGATGGCCATGACGAACCCCCCCGCCTTGAAGGGAAGCAGCCGTCCGGTCCGGCTGCGCGTGCCCTCGGGGAAGATCATGAACGAATCGCCGGCGGCCAGCGCCCGCGCCGCCCGGTCGATCGCCCGCACGCTCCGCTCCCGGTTGCCGCGCTCGAGCGGCACGAACCCGACCAGGTCGAAGGCGTTGCGGAGCACCGGGAACGCCGCGCGCAGCTCCGCCTTGTACAGCATCTTCAGCCGGGGATGCGCGGCGGCGAGGGCCATGAAGATGATGGGCGGCTCGAGGTTGCTGGTGTGATTCGCGCAGTACACCGCGGCCCGCCCGACCTGCACGTGGCGGCCGCCCGACGCCGTGAACCGGATGCCGGCGGTCCGGAGCCCCAGGCGCACGCCCCCGCGGCCGAGCGCGTACAGGATGCCCGGCCGGCGGAAAGCGTACGCCAGCACCATGCCGACGGGACCGAGGACGAGAATCCAGAGGGAGACGCCCGCGTACGCGCAGGCGGACCGGACGGCCGCGACGAGGGTGCGGACGAATTCCGCCACGAGCCGCCGGGTCAGGGACTTGCGGGGGACGCTTCCCGCGCGCCGGCCGCGCCGGCCTCCGCCGCCTCGGGCGCCTCTCCCTCGCCCTCGGACGCCTCGGCCCTGGCGGCGCTTTCCCTGGCGAGTTGACGCTCCCGGTTGGCGAGGCAACGCTCGAGCGCCTTCTCCACCCGTCGTTCGATCGCCTCGGACGGTTCGCTCACGACCTCCGAGATCTCCGACACGACGAGGAACTTCGCGCGGTCGAGCATCCGCTTCTCGCGAAACGACAGGTTCTTCGACTGGCTGAGGTGATTCAGGCTCTTGAGGACGTCGATGACGTCGTACAGCGACCCCGTCCGCATCTTGTTCGAGTTGTCCTTGAAGCGCCCCTTCCAGTTCTGGTGGTTGTCGATCTTGCCGTTGCCGAGCAGCGTGAACAGCTTCTTGACCTCGTGGTCGCCGATCGCGCGGCGCAGCCCGACGTCCTCGACGTTGTCCACCGGCACCAGAACGGTCGTGTCGCTCGAAGCCATGCGCAGCGAGTAGAAGCCGCACGTCGTGCCCATGATGGTCCGGGTTTCGATTCGCTCGACGACGCCGAGTCCCTGATTGGGATAGATGACCTTGTCTCCGACCTCGAACTGCAACATGGCCTCCCCCGACGGAAAGGTGGACGGCAGCGATGGACGGGCCTCCACGGGAGGCGGGCAGGCAGTATAGCCGATCGAAGCGCCAATCCCAACCGGAAGTTGCGGGGAACGAGCGATCCGGCCGGCGCGAGCGGCCGGCCGGCCGCCGTGCCGTCCGCGACGCGGCCGGCGCCGGTCCCGGGACGACGCCGGCGCGGTCCTGCGCCGTGGCCGGCGGGGCGCCGGCGACCCCGATCGCGAAGGCCGCCCACGTCGCCGGCGCCGCGGCCGGCGGAACGCGGCCCGCGGCGGCGCGGCTTGCGGAGGGCCGGCACCACCTCGCCGGTCGAAAGGCGGCGCGGCCGGCGGAACGCGGCCCGCGGCGGCGCGGCCCGCGGCTGTTGTGGCTGTTGTAGAGTAACGTCGTGCAGCCGCGGCCCGGAGCCGCACGACAACCAGGAGGACGCGATGAGGTCACGGCGGTTCAGCGCGCCGGCCCCCGCTCTTGCGCTCGGAATCCTGGCCTTGGCCGGGGCGCTGGCGCTGCCCGCCTTCGGCCGCGCGCAGGGCGGCCGGAGCTTGGCTCCCTTCGTGCCGACGCCGAACGACGTCGTCGCGCGGATGCTGACCCTGGCCGGCGTCACCGGGGACGACGTGGTGTACGACCTCGGCTGCGGCGACGGGCGCATCGTCATCGCCGCGGCCCGGGACTTCGGGGCGCGCGGCGTCGGCGTGGACATCGACCCGCAGCGCATCGCCGAGGCGAACGCGAACGCGGAGCAGGCCGGCGTGCGGCATCTCGTGGAGTTCATCGAGCAGGACGCGCTGGAGGTCGACGTGTCCGACGCGACCGTCGTGACCCTCTACCTGCTGTCGTCGTCGAATGCGCGGTTGCGGCCGATCCTGACGCGGCAGCTTCGGCGCGGCGCCCGGATCGTGTCGCACGCGTTCAGCATGGGCGACTGGGATCCGGACGTCGTCGATCGTTTCGAGGACGCCCGCGGCAGCACGCGCACGTTGTATCTGTGGCGGCATGACGGTACCGTCAGGCCGTGACCGGCGGCCGGAGTGGCGAAACTGGCAGACGCGCTGGACTCAAAATCCAGTGGGGTTGACTCCTCGTGTGGGTTCGAGTCCCACCTCCGGCACCAGTTTCCAGCCGCCTGCTCCGCGCGGCGGCAGACGCGCCCGCTCAGTCTGACGCGCCCGCGCCCGGATCATCTCGCCGTCTTCACATCCCATCAGGAGGTTGCATCGTGACACGTTTCTCCATCGCCGCCGCGATCGCCCTGGTCCTCGCGCTGGCGCCGCTCGCGGCCCGGCAGATCGACAACAGCGAAGCGCCCGAGATCCCGTTCGTCTCCGTGCCGGGCTATCTCAAGTACTCGCCGGAGATGAACCTCGGCGAGATCCTCGCGGTCGCCGAGAACTCCAAGGGCCACCTGCTGGTCCTCAACCATCCCGGCACCGCGACCAGCGGCCCGCTGTACGGCAACGCCACCACGCAGCTCTTCGAGTTCGACGACAACGGCAACTTCGTCCGCGAGCTCGGGCAGGGCGTGTACGGGCTCGGCTACTCGCACTCGGCCCGGTACGACCGGTACGACAACCTCTGGATCGTCGACAAGGGCACCAACGCGGTGACCAGATTCGACCCGGCCGGCTACGTGACGATGAACCTCGGGCGGCGGCCGGAAGGATACGAGCCGCACGAGCACATCGCGCCGCGGGACGCCCGGCACGTCGACGGATACTTCAACGGGCCGACCGACGTCGGGTGGGATCCGGACGACAACATCTACGTCAGCGACGGCTACGTGAACTCACGCGTCGCCAAGTTCGACAAGCACGGCAACTGGATCAGGTCGTGGGGCACCTACGGGAGCGAGCCGGGACAGCTCATCCTGCCGCACAACCTGGGCGTCGACCGGAACGGCCACGTCTACGTCGCCGACCGCTCCAACCGCCGTATCCAGAAATTCGACTCGGACGGCAACCTGCTGCAAATCATCCATCTGAACGTGCCGTACGACAAGACGCGCCAGCCGGTCCTCGGCAACGTGAACCCCGACGCGCCCGACGAAACGGCGCCGTGGACGATCTGCATCTCCGGGGGAGAGACGCAGTACCTGTTCGCGTCGGACGTGGAGCCCGGACGGATCTACAAGATGACGCTGGACGGCAGGATCCTGGGCTGGCTCGGCGAATCAGGCAGGCAGCTCGGGCAATTCAACTGGGTGCACGGGATATCGTGCCGCTCGGAAGAGACGCTGTACGTGGCGGACCTGAACAACTGGCGTGTTCAGAAGCTGCTGCTCGATCCGCGCGGACGATCCACCGAGCAATAGACCCGGGCCGCGGGAGCCGGGGAGCCCGGGCGCCGGAACGGCGCGGCTCCCGCGGATCTCCCCCCTCCCGCGAGCGGTCCCTTACTCCGCGGCCTTTTCTTCCCGCCGCGACGCCCAGTACCTCCGCATCCGCTCCGAGATGGCCTGGCGCTGCTCCTCGGTCATCGCCCGCTTCCGCTTCGGGGCGGCCACCACCACCTTGCGCGCCTTCTTCTTGCCGCGCGCGGCGGGCGCGGGCGCATCCGCCAGCTCTATCGCCTCGATGGCGCGCTGTATCGCCACGAGCTGCGTCTTGAGCGCCTTCTCTTCGTTCCGCAGCGCTTCCAGGATTCCGCTCCTCGACATTGTCACCAGCCCCTTTCTGACCGGACCCGCAACAACGTACGCGGATCCCCGAACCACACGGCTGCGCAACAGTCTACTACAAGTTCATACCTATGAAGGGCGCCGGGCGCATCAAATCGATCTGACGCGGCGCCGCGCGCGAAAGCCGCATCCGCCACGGAATCTCTTACGGACGGGAAAGCAGGGCCGAACGGCGGCGGAGACGGCGGCCGGGGACGATCAGGAATCGCCGGCCGCCGCGCGCCGCGCCGCCGCCGGCCGCCGCCTTCTGGCGAACGCCCGCAGGTCGGTTATCTGGTCGAACTCATCGACGATCTCGCGGCCGATGAGCTCCTCCAGAACGTCCTCCAGCGTAACGATGCCGGCGAATCCCCCGAACTCGTCGATCACCGCCAGCATGTGCCGGCGGCGGGCGAGAAACGTCCGGAGCACCCGGTCGAGCGGCGCCGCGGCGACCACCAGGCTGATGGGCCGCATCATGGTCTCCAGCGTCGTCTCGAAACGATCCTCGGCGACCGCCTTCAGGACGTCGACCTTGTGCACGACGCCGACCAGTTCCTCGGGATCCTGCGCGTAGACCGGAATGCGGCTGTACTCGCCGAGCTCCGGCATCGCCGCCGCGGCGCGGACCGTCACGGAGGCGCCGAGAGTGAAGACCACCGGACGCGGCGTCATGACCTCCGACACGGTGCGCCGCTCCAGCGCGAGCACGTTCTGGATCACGCGGGCTTCGTGCGGCTGGAAGTCCCCCGACCGCAGGCCGAGCCTGACCATCGTCAGCAACTCGTCGTCGGAGATGCGGTGCTCCTGGAATTCGGAGCGGATGACGCGGGTGGCGAGCTGGGTCAGGGCGATGAGCGGACGGAAGACCGCCACCAGCCACGCCAGCGGCCTGGCGACGAACGGAGCCAGCGTCCGGGAATAGACGACGCCGACCGTCTTGGGCAGCACCTCCGAGAAAAGGAGGATGGCCAGGGTGAAGGCGACCGAGAACACCCAGATGCGCGCCGTCCCGAGGACGCCGGCCGCCAGCGCGCCGGCCAGCGCGCCGCCGCCGGTGTTGGCGATGGTGTTGAGCGACAGCACGGCGGCTATCGGCCGGTCCACCTTGTGCCGCATCTGCTTCAGGATGCGGCCGGAAGGACGCTTCGCGCGGTCGAGGGCCTCGATGCGGCTCGCCGGAACCGAATACAGGACCGCCTCGAACAGCGAGCAGGCCGCGGACGTTCCTATCACCAGGCCCACCACGACGAGCAACTCCAGCATGGCGGTCTCCGTTGACGGCGCGGCGCCGGGTTCCCGCTACGGCGCCGGCTTCGCGCGCCCACTCCTCCGTGTGCGCGCCCTCCTCGGAACGGCGACCGATCGACGCGCCGGAAGCCTCACCGGCCGAGGTCGACCGCCAGCAGCGTGTCTTCGTTCCGCACGTAGAACCGGCCGCCGGCCAGCGCCGGATAGGCCCGCACCGTGCCGCGGAGCAGCCGCGCGCGGGCGAGCGGCGTGAACGCCTCCGGCGACGCCTCGGCGAGCACCAGTTCGCCGGACTCGCGCATGACGACGAGCAGATCGCCGGCCAGCAGCACGCTTCCGGCGCCGAATCGAGGCACGTCCCAGGCGACCTCTCCGGTCTCGAGCGCCACCGCCCGCAGGCTCGGCCCGTACTCCTGGCGCCCGTGGTAGCCGTAGAGGTGGCCGTCCCGGTGCACGCTGGTCGCGTAGTGGTTCGACATCACGTCGTCCGACGCCCACAGCTCGTCGAGCCCGGAGCCGGCGACCCGGAACAGACCGGCGCCGGTGCCGTACTGCGCCGAGACGAAGACGAGGTCGCCGACGACGAGCGGCGTCGCCGCGTTGACCGAGGCGCGGATGCGGGCCCGCCAGCCGCGGCGAAACCGCTCCCGGCCGCTGGCCGGATCGAGGCTCACGAGGTTGTCGCGCGTGAAGAACAGCGCGTGCCGGACGCCGTCGAACGTGGCCCCCACCGGCGACGAGTAGCTCGCCTCTTCGCCGGCCGCGGACCACAGCACCGCGCCCGAATCGGCGTCGAAGGCCACGATGCCGTCGTCCGGCCCCCCGACGTTGACGATCACGCGCCCGTCCTCGACCAGCGGCGAGCCGGCCGCGCCGAAGAACGCCTTGCGGAAGCGGAAGCGCGCGCGCGTGTCGACGCTCCAGACACCGGACCCGGTGTCCGGATCGACGGCGTGCAACTGCCCCTGCGCGCCGAACGTGAACACCCGGCCGCCGGCTGCGACCGGCGCCGAGCGCGGTCCTTCGTCGAACCCGAAGTCGTCGCGGTAGGTCGTCGGATAGTCGTACCGCCAGAGCGCGGAACCGGTCTCGGCGTCGAGCGCCTCGAGCACCTCGCGGCCGCGCACTCGATGGAAGAGCAGCAGGCGGCCGTCCGCGACGACGGGCCCCGCGAAACCTTCGCCGACCGGACGGCGCCAGAGCACCCGCGGCGCCCCGCCGGGCCAGGAGCGGGCCAGCGGAGGCCCGAGGTAGCGGCCGTCCCGCCCCGGGCCGAGAAAGTGCGGCCAGTCCTGCGCGCCGAGGGTCGCTCCCGCGGCGAGCAGCAGAACCGATGCCGTCAGGGCGCGTGGGCGAAGTGGTCCGGTCACTCCCGCGACGAGCGGCAGAACCGCTCCGACGCCCGCGCTCCGCCCGCGTTTCGCCGCCGCGTCCCGGCGCGGCCCCCCGCCAGCCATCATCGTCCCTCCCGGCCCCCGCCTTCCGCCGCCCGCGACACGCTGCCGCCCGGCTTCCGGGCGGGCGTCGATTGTCGATTATAGCCGCGCCCGCGCGGGCGCCCGGCGGCCCGGCCCGCCGGGTCGTCCAGGCCCGCCCGAACGGACGAAACCGCCGCGCGTATAATGCGGGCTGCGCCGTGGCCGCGGCCGGCACGGCACGCCGGACGGCGCCCCGCGGGCGATGCCGGGGGCGATCGCGCACGCTGTCTCCGAGGAGGGGGCATGAAGGCTCATCGTCGGTTTGCATTCGTCGTCGTTCCGGTCCTCGGCGCGCTCGCCGTCGGCACGCCGATCGGCCACGCGCAGGCGCCGGCCGTCGGGATGATTCCGGTCACCGGCGAAGGGGCGCGGTACTGGCCCCGCTGGCGCGGTCCGTCCGGCCAGGGTCTCGTCGCCGGCTCCGGGTACCCGGACCGCTGGAGCGCCACCGACAACGTCGTCTGGCGCACGCCCGTGCCGGGACGCGGCAACTCGTCTCCCGTCGTCTGGGGCGACCACGTTTTCCTGACCGCGGGCCGCGACCGGGGCCGCCGGCTGTACGTCCTGGCCTACCGGCGCAGCGACGGGGCGCTGCGCTGGGAGACCGAGGTGGCGCCGGGCCCGCCGGAGGCGGCGCACCAGAAGAACGGACCGGCGTCGGCCACTCCGACCACCGACGGCGAGCGGGTGTACGTCTCGCTGGGCAGCCGGGGACTGGCCGCGCTCGACTTCGACGGCGAGGTGTTGTGGCACACCGAGGTGGGGCGCATCGCCAACTACCACGGGCCGGCGGGCTCGCCGCTGCTCTACCGCGACAAGCTCGTCATCTACCAGGATCAGCGGGGCGGCGGTTTCGTCGCCGCCTACGACACGGCCACCGGCGAACAGGTCTGGCGGACCTCCCGCGGCCAGAGCGTCGGGTGGGGATCGCCCGTGGCGATCCGGGTCGGCGACCACGACGAGCTCGTCGTCAGCAGCCAGCGGACGGTCAACGCCTACGACCCGGACACGGGGCGGGAGCTGTGGCGCTGCGGCGGGAACAACTTCGAGGTCATCCCGACGCCGGTGGTCGAGGCGGGGCTGGTCTTCTGCACGTCGGGACGCGCCGGGCCGACGCTGGCGATCCGGCCGGGAGGACGAGGCGACGTCACCGACACGCACGTCGCGTGGTCCACGTCACGCGGCTCGCCGTTCGTCCCCTCGCCGCTCGCCGCCGACGGGTACCTCTACACCATCAACGACATGGTGAGCATCGTCACCTGCTTCCGGGCCGCCACCGGCGAGGTGCTGTGGCAGGCACGCCTCGGCCGCGCGGTCCGCGAAGGGTTTTCGGCCTCGCCGGTGCTGGTGGACGGCAAGGTGTTCTTCACCAGCGACGAGGGGGTCACGTTCGTGCTGCGAGCCGGGCCGGAATTCGATCTGCTCCATACGAACGACGTAGGCGCCCGGACCTTCGCGTCGCCGGCGCTGGTCGACGGAAGGTGGTACATCCGGACCGAGGACGAGCTGCTCGCCATCGGCGACGCACCGTGAGGGCGGCGCCGCGCGGAGCGGGCAGAACGCGGCGGGAGGGCGCACCACCACGGATCGGGCAGCGGCGCATCGGGGGGTGGTGATCCGGACCGCGGCGGGAGGCGACGCACCGCCACGGTCCCGCGGCCCGGCCGGCCGGAGTCGTTCAGAAGATCGCCAGCGGGTTCAGCGGCGCGCGCACCGCCACGGTCCCGCGATCCGGCCGGCCGGAATCGCTCAGAAGATCGCCAGCGGGTTCAAGGGTGACCCGGTCCCGCCTTCGACCGCCAGCGGCGCCGCCACCAGCAGGAACTCCCAGCGGCCCTGGCGGGCCGCCTCGGCGGCCAGCGCTTCGAGATCGAGGTTGTCGAACAACGGCATGCCCATCGCCACGATCGTCAACTGGTGGATCGGCTGCGTCACGCCTTCGACGCCCGACGGCAGCACGTCGTTGGTGCCGTCGGCGCCGAGCATGGCGACGCCCCGCTCGCGGAGCCACGGCGCGACCGAGGCGTGGAGTCCGGCCGCCTCGCGGTTCATCTCCCACGGTCCGTGCTCGGCCCGGCGGGCCCATCTCCCGGTCCGGACGAACAGCACGTCGCCGCTCTCCACCCGCAGGCGCGCCTCGCGCTCCCAGGCTTCGAGGTCCTCGACGCGGATCGGCGTGCCGGGCTCGAGGTAGTCGACGCCCTTCAGGCGCGGAACGTCCATCAGGATCCCGCGGCTGACGATCCCCTGCTTGTAGTTGGCGACCCCCAGCCGGGCGCAGCCTTCCTCGGTCACCTCGTCGGCGCGGACGTAGCCGTTGTACAGCGACCCCTCGTGCATCATGTGGCAAAGCGAGTCCATGTGCGAGTGGGCGTAGCCGTGATAGGCGAACGTGTAGCGGTCGCTGCGGAAGGGACCGGGACGGTCGGGGCCGAGCATCTCGTAGCCGACCGGCGAAGTGGCTTCGACGTCGGGCTCGGTCAGGTAGGTGTGCGACAGCGAGACCGAGACGCCGGCCGTGGCCAGGGCCAGCGCGCCGCGGCGCTTCTCCGGGGTCACGAGGTTGAGCGTGCCCAGCTCGTCGTCGCCGCCCCAGCGGCCCCAGTTCGAGAGCTCGGTCATCCAGCCGGCGATCGTCTCCGCCGTGACCGCGTCCGGCCCCTGCGCTCCAAGCGGCGCCGCCGCGGGCCATGCTCCCAGCAGCCCGCCGACGATCGCGGCCGCGCCGATCCGCCACCCGGTGGTCCTCTTCATTGCTCTGCTCCTCCAGCCCCGTCGAACGGAATCCCGCGGACGCCCGCCGTCTGCCGCCGCATCGGATTCTACACCCCGCGTATGCTCCCGCGGGTCGGCGGCCCCGTGGCGGCAAAGCCCGCGACAAGTCCCGCCGCAATCCCCTGCCCTGCCTCGCGTGGCGGCAAGCCAGCGGCAAGTCCCCGCCGTGATCGGGCGCAGACGCGGCTCCCGGTCCCGGCCGCCCGCGAAGCCGAAGGACGAGCGGCAAGTCCCGGCGCAATCTGGCGCGGACGTAGTAGCTTACGGCGATGCATTCCTCTTCCGACCTCTGCGCCTGGCCGGCGACGGAGCTGGCCCGCGCGATAGCCGCCCGCGCGATCTCGGCGGTGGAGGTGATGGACGCCCACCTCGCCCGCATCGACCGCGTGAACCCGGCCGTCAACGCCGTCGTCACGCTGCTGCCCGACGCGGCGCGCCGCGGGGCGGAGGAGGCCGACGCCGCCGTCGCGCGCGGCGACGCGCTCGGACCGCTGCACGGGCTGCCGGTGGCCCACAAGGACCTCACCTGGACGAAGGGGATCCGGACCACCTTCGGATGCCGGGCGTTCGAGCGCTTCGTCCCCGACGAAGACGCGCTGATCGTCGAGCGGCTGCGCGCGGCCGGGGCGATCACCATCGGCAAGACCAACACCCCGGAGCTCGGCGCGGGCTCCCAGACGTTCAACGCGGTGTTCGGCGCCACGCGCAACCCCTACGACACGACGAAGACGTGCGGCGGCAGCAGCGGCGGCGCGGCGGTGGCGCTCGCCACCGGGATGGCGCCGATCGCCGACGGCAGCGACCTCGGCGGCTCGCTGCGCAACCCGGCGAGCTTCTGCAACGTGGTCGGCTTCCGCCCCTCGCCGGGGCGGGTGCCGATCTGGCCCAGCCAGGCCGCCTGGTTTCCAATGGGCGTGCAGGGACCGATGGCGCGCAACGTGACCGACGCCGCCCTCCTGCTGAGCGCCGTCGCCGGCCCGGACCCGCGGGCGCCGATCTCGCTCCCGGAGCCGGGGACGGTCTTCCGCCCGCCACTGACTCATGCCGGCGGCGGCGCGGCCGTCGCCTGGAGCCGGAATCTGGGGGGGCTGCCCGTCGATCCGCGGGTGACGGCCGTCCTCGACGCCGAACGCGGAACGTTCGAACGCCTCGGCTGCGCGGTGGAGGACGCCGAGCCGGACATGAGCGGCGCCGACGAGGTGTTCCGGGTGTGGCGCGCCTGGTACTTCGAGCTCTGCCACGGCACGCTGCTCGACGAGCACCGCGAGGTCCTGAAGGAGACGGTGGTCTGGAACATAGAAGAAGGACGGCGGCTTGCCGGCCCGCGCCTCGGCGCGTCGATGCGCGCCTGGAGCGCGCTGCTCGACCGGGTGCGCCGCTTCCTGGAACGCTACGAGTTCCTCGTGCTCCCGGTCAGCCAGGTGCCGCCGTTCGACGTCGATCAGCCGTACGTCACCGAGATCGACGGCGTGCGGATGGAGACCTACCTCGACTGGATGCGCTCCTGCTCCTGGATCTCGGTGCTCGGCCTCCCGGCGATCTCCGTCCCCTGCGGCTTCACGGACGACGGCCTGCCGGTGGGCCTGCAGATCGTCGGCCGCCAGCACGGCGACCTCCGCGTGCTGCAGCTCGCGCACGCCTTCGAGCAGCGCAACCGGGCCGGTCTGCGCCGCCCGCCGATCGACGAACTCGAACGGAGCGCCGGCCGCTGAACGCGCCGCGCGGCCGGACGGCCGACCGCGCCGGCCGCTCGGTGTCGGCCCGCGTGCCGTTCTGACCTCCGGCGTCACAGCACGGAAGCGTCGAGGCCCGCGATGAACCGGATGCCGGGCACGTCGAGCCGGGTCAGCCGCGTGTCGTTGGTCAGGAAGAGATCGACGCCGGCTGCCGCCGCGCAGGCGAGGTGAATGGCGTCCGGAGCGCTCGTCCGGTATCGCGCCCGGATGTCCGCGTAGCGCTCCGCCGCCGCCGCGTCGAACGGCAGCAATTCCACGTGCGGCGGCCGCATCGTCGTCCGAATCGTCTCGGCCAGATTCCGGTCCCCGCGTTTCAGAGCGCCGGCAAGTACTTCTCCGATACCGAATGCGCTCGAACAGAGCCGATCGCCCCGCGCCTCCATCCTCGAGAGGATCCGATCGATCTGGTCGACGTACTCGTGACGCTCCTCGAGCCAATAGATGAAGAGCATCGCGTCCCAGTAGATCCGGGTCATCACTTGCAATTTGCCGGCTCGTCCGCCGCCTCGGCGCTCAGGTCGTCGCCGGCCTCGTGGAACGACTCGCGTTCCCGCCGGAGCCATTGCTCGCCCCCGCCGAGGGCCGCGAACGTCTCCCGGCCGATGCCCCGGAGCTCCCGAACCGCATGCAGGGCCTGCCGGCCGCCGTCCGGCGCCCTGCGATCGGCAAGGCGGTAGGTGAACGTCGTCGTCGTGCTCTGCTTCGACGGCGGCCCTTCCACTTCGACCGCCAGATCTTGTTCCTTGAGGAATTTCCCGGCACGCAACGCGGAACAGACCGCCGCGGCCCGATCCGGACCGTAGCCAAGGCCTCGCAGGACGTCTCCGGCCACGACGGTGACCGCCGCTTCGCCGCGGCGGCGCGCCGGTTCGACGTAGCGATCGACGACGTGCGATCGAATGGTGTCGGCAATGCTCATGGCCATCGTCTCCTCCTCCGGCGGTCACGCACCGCCCGGTAACACTGCATGCACAGGTCATGATCGCGATCGGCCCGGACCCGGCCCCGGTACACGTACCTCGCCACGTGCCGGACGCACCACGAGCATCTCCGCCGCCGCAGTGGCGGCACGCCACGACGGGCGTGCGGCACCATGACCTTCCAGGATCGTTCGCTCATCGACAGTGCCTCCCACCCACCGGCCCGCGGTCGGTCGTCCCGGGTATCCAGATCTCCAAGGCTCGCCCGCGCATTGAGAGCCCCCTTCTTCATCTGCCGATCCGCCTGCTCACTTCGCCCCGGGCCGAACCGTGTGCGCGCCACGGCGTTCTGCCCGCCGAGTCGAGCATACCCGGGGGGCGTGTGACAGGTCAGGTCATACCCGCCTGCGTAACCTGCCGGTCCGTTCTGCTCGCCTGCCGGCCCCGCCGCCGGCGCCGTTCACGAACCGGTAGAATGGCACTCGCAGCACTCGTGACGCTGCAGCACCGCGGGAGGGTCCGATGTCAGCGCCAGCCAGTCGATTCCCGGTCCTCGTCGCCGCCATCGCCCTGGCCGCGGCCGGTCTGCTCGCCGGCGGCGGCCCCGTCTCCGCGCGCCAGGCGGCCGTCGCCATCGACGGCGACGACGTCGGGGGCGTCGTCCGCGGCCCGAACGGGCCCGAGGCGGGGGTCTGGGTGATCGCGGAGACCGACGACTTCGCCACCCGGTTCGTCAAGATCGTCGTGACGGACGACGAGGGACGGTACGTGCTGCCGGATCTCCCGGACGCCGGGTACGAGATCCGGGTGCGCGGCTACGGCCTCGCCGATTCGCCGCCGGCCGCCGCCCGGCCGGGCGAGACGCTGGACCTGACCGCGGTCCCCGCGGCCACGCCGCGGGAGGCCGCCGCCGTCTACCCCGCCAACTACTGGTACGCGCTGATGGAGGTGCCGGACCCGTCCGAGTTCCCCGGCACCGGCCCCGACGGCAACGGCATCGCCCCCGGCATGCGGACGCAGGCCCACTGGATCGACACGCTCAAGCAGGGATGCCAGCTCTGCCACCAGCTCGGGAATCTGGCCACGCGCGAGATCCCGAACCCGGAGGCGTTCGACTCGACCGCCGCGGCGTGGGCGCACCGGATCGTGACCGGACAGCGCGCCCCGCAGATGGCCTCCTACATGAACCGGTTCGGCCGCGACCGGGGCATCGCCGCCTACGCCGACTGGACCGACCGCATCACCGCCGGCGAGGTGCCGGAGGCGCCGCCGCGCCCGCGCGGCCGCGAGCGGGACGTCGTGCTGACGATGTGGGCCTGGGGCGGCGACACCGCCTACGTCCACGACGAGATCGCGACCGACAAGCGCGACCCCCGCGTCAACGCCGGCGGTCCGGTCTACGGCGTCGAGTTCGCCCACGACAAGCTGCTCTGGGTCGATCCGGCGGCGAACGACGCCGGCGAGGTGGCGCTGCCGGTCCGCGACACGCCCGGCGAGGGGGACTATCGCTCCTACATCGCCCGGGAGATGCCGATCCCCTCCTTCTACTTCGGCGACGAACTGCTCTGGAACAACCCCGGCAACCCGCACAACCCGATGATGGACGGCCGGGGCCGGATCTGGATGACGCACCAGATCCGCGGACCCGGCAACCCGGCGTGGTGCCGGGAGGGCTCCGGCAACCCCTTCGCGCGGCACTACCCGCTGGCCGGCGCGGCGCGCCACGCGGCGTACTACGACCCGGCCACCGGACACGTGGAGCTGATCGACACCTGCTTCAACACCCACCATCTGCAATTCGGCTTCGACGAAGACGACACGCTGTACTTCAGCTCGGTAAGCGACGTCATCGGCTGGATCAACACCCGGGTCTACGAGGAGACCGGCGACGCGCAGGCCGCGCAGGGCTGGTGCCCCACCATCGTCGACACCACCGGCGACGGGCGGATCGGCGCGTGGACCGGCTACCGCGAGGACCCGGATCCGGCGCGGGACCGCCAGATGGGGCGCGGCTGGTACGGCATCGTGCCCGACCCGACGGCGGAGAACGTCGTCTGGGCGGCGTCGGGAGGCGTGCCGGGCCAGATCGTGCGGCTCTCGATCGGCGACGACCCGCCGGCGACGTGCGTCGCGGAGTACTACCAGCCGCCGTTCGACAACCCGGACGCGCCGGTCCAGGGGTACTCGCCGCGCGGGATCGACGTCGACCGCAACGGCGTCGTCTGGACCGCGCTCTCCGGCAGCGGTCACCTCGCCCGCTTCGACCGCGGCCGGTGCGCGGTGCGGAACGGTCCGGCCGCCACCGGCCAGCACTGCCCCGAAGGCTGGACCCTCCACGCCACGCCGGGACCGCAGATGCAGGGGGTCACCGCCCACGGCAGCGCCGACTTCCACTATTACAACTGGGTCGACCAGTTCGACACGCTCGGCCTGGGTCCGAACGTGCCGATCGCCACCGGCTCGACTTCCGACGCGCTGCTCGCCTTCCTGCCGGACACCGAGGAGTTCGTCGTCCTGCGCGTCCCCTACCCGCTCGGCTTCTACTCGCGCGGCATGGACGGGCGCATCGACGATCCGGACGCCGGATGGAAGGGCCGCGCGATATGGGCCGACTACGGCACGAACGCCGTCTGGCACATCGAGGGGGGCAAGGGAACGCGGAGCCATCTGGTGAAGTTCCCAGGTACGCCCGCACCCGCTGGCGCACTGAGCCGCGCGGCCGGGTCCCCCGCCGGACGTGGGATGGACAGACGGGATCATAGTCCCGCTGGCGCACTGAGAGCCGCGCGGCCGGGTCCCCCCTGCTCCCCGGCAGCCGGAGTCCGAGCAGCAGGCTGAACAGGGCGGCGCACTGAGAGCCGTCCCCCTACTCCTGCGTCAGGTGGCGGCCCCGGAGCGGACGGCCCGGCGCGGCGCCCTCGACCAGCGCGCCGTCACGGACCACGAACGTGCCCGCGACGAGCACGTGCTCGATGCCGGCCGAGTGCCGATCCGGCGCGTCGTAGGTCGCGCGATCGAGGATCCGCTCCGGGTCGAAGATCGTCAGGTCGGCGTCGCTCCCCACCTGCACCCGCCCCTTGCGGGCCATCTCCGGCACGATGGATTCGAGCCGCCGGGCCGGCAGCAGCGTCATCTTGCGCAGGGCGTCCGGCAACGACAGCGCGCCGCGGTCGCGGGCGTAGTGGCCGAGGATGCGGGCGAAGGTGCCGGCGCCGCGCGGGTGGGAGCGGCCGGCGCTGAAGGGGATGCCGTCGCTGGCCGCGATGACGTCGGGCTGGCTGACGATCCACTCGTTGATCGCTTCCGACCGGCCGTGCATGATCACCCACCCGCCCTGTTGCCGGTAGCGCTCGAACGTCTCGGGGGTCAGCCGCTCGCCGGTGCCGACCCATTGCAACCTCCGGTAGGCGTCGCGGGGGCGGCCGGCCCAGCCGTCGAACAGCGGCGATTCGATGAGCGAGGCGCTCGCCGTGTAGGGATACGCCTCGGTCGTCACGTCGAGTCCCCGCTCGCGCGCCCCCCGGATCATCGCGAGCGCCTCTTCCGCCCGCGCGCCCGCGGTGCTGTTCACGTGCACGACGTGGACCGCCGCGCCGGTGACCGCCGCGTTCGCGATCACTTCCTGGAAGGGAGCGAGCGCGCCGCCGCGCGGGAAGGCGGCCGACGAACGGAGGTGGACGAACGCCGGCGCCTCGTACTCGGCCGCGACCTCGAACATCTGCAGCAGCTCGCGGTGGCTCGCCCCCGGCGTGTAGCCCAGCCCGAAGCCGAGACCGATGCCCCCCGCGCGCAGGCCGCGCTCCATGAGCCGCCGCAGCCGGACCAGTTCCTCGTCGCTCGCGGCGCGATACAGCGTGTCGTCGCCGCTCGCGCCCAGCGAGAACGTCCCGTTCGCGTTGGCGCGGGCGAAGACGCTCCCCAGGGCCCGGGTCCGCGCGCCCTGGTGGCTCACCGACGCGCCGTAGTTGATGAGCGCCGCGCCGCCGCGCCGCCCGTACCAGCGGTCGACGGGATACGCCCCGATCTCGAGCTCCAGGGCCGTCGTCACGCCGTCCAGCGCCTGGTACCGGTTGCTGACCGGGTCCTGTCCGTGCGCGTGCAGGTCGATGAAGCCGGGCGCGACCACCAGCCCCCCGGCATCGACCACCGTGGTCCCCGGCAACGGCGTCCCGGAGACCGCCACGACCGCGCCGTCCCGGATCCCGACGTGGCGCACCGCGTCGAGCCCGCTCTCCGGGTCGACGACCCGCCCCCCGGCGAGCACGACGTCGAACGGTTCGAGAACGGACGCGGCGGACGCGCTCGGCGGCGGGTCGCCGCTCGAGCAACCGAGCGCCAGCACGGCCGCCCAGGCCAGCTTCCCGAGCGCCGTCCGGCCGCGCCGGGCCCGGCTGTCGGTCATCATCACCACAACCCCAGCACCTTCCACCACGCGACCCCGACCACGAGCCAGACGGCCAGGTTCAGCACCGAGGCGTAGAACCCGGCGCGCCACCAGTCGCGCAGGCTGACGTAGCCCTCGATGAAGATGACCGGTGAGGTGGTCGTGCCGTAGTGGGTCAGACCGGCCTGCAGGTTGTTGAGGAAGAGCAGGCCGTAGACCACGATCCCGGCCGGCGCGCCGACCCCGACGAGCAGCGTGACGAACGGGCCGTAGAGCGCCAGCGCGTGCACCGTCGTGCTGGCGAAGAAGTAGTGCGTGTAAAAGTAGATGATCAGCGTGACGACGAACACCGCGATCCAGGGCACGCCGGTGAACCAGGCGCCGATCCACCCGGCGAAGGCGGCCGTCACCCCGGTCTCGTTCAGCAGGCCGCCCAGGGTCAGCAGGCCGCCGTACCACACGAAGACGTCCCACGCCGAACGTTCGCCGAGCGCGGCGTCCCAGGTCAGGGTGCCCGAGACGAAGAGCACGCCGAGCCCGACGAAGGCGACCAGCCCCGGCGACAGCCAGTCGACGTAGGACGACAGCACCCAGAATCCGATGAGGAAGACGAACACCCCGAGCACGATCGCCTCGGCGCCCCGGAGCGGTCCGAGCCGGTCGAGCTCGCGCCGGGCGAACTCGCGCGCCGCCGGCGTGCGCCGGACGTCCGGCGGCACGACCCGCAGCATCAGCAGCGGCACCGCCGCGCTCGACACCAGGCCCGGCGCCAGCCCGGCGACGAACCAGCTCGTCCAGGTGACCTCGACCCCGGCGAACTCGCGCGCCAGGTCCCCGAGCAGCAGGTTGGCGGCGCTGCTGTAGAAGAACATCGCCGAGGCGATGGTGCTCGTCTGGTACATGCACGTCATCAGGAACGCGCCGAGCCGCCGCGAGGTGGGGCCGGGCTCCGACTCGTAGAGCGTGCTGACGCCGCGGGCGATCGGGAAGACGATGCTGGCCGACCGCGCGGTGATCGACGGCACGCCGGTGGCGAGCGTGAGGTCCGTCAGGTGCAGCGCATAGCCGAGGCCGAGCGACGTGCGGCCGATGGCGCGCACGAACCAGAGCGCGATGCGGCGCGCGAGGCCGCACTCGCGCAGCGCCCGCGACATCATCATGGCGGCCAGCACCATCCAGACGGACGCGGCGGAGTAGCCCTGCAGCGCCCGTCCCATCGGCACGCCCCCGGCCAGGATCACCATCGTGATCCCCAGCAGCACCACCTGCGAGCCGGGCAGCGGCTGGAGCATCAGCCCGGCGATGGTCGCGAAGAAGACGCCGGTGATGCGCCAGCCCCGCGGCTCGATGCCGTCGGGGACCGGCAGCACGTGCGCGACCAGCACGTAGATGCCGAGCAGGACGAGCAGCCGGGCCGGCTTGCCAGCCATGGCCCGGGACTAGCCGGCCCGCTCCAGGACGGCGGCCAGCCCCTGGCCGACACCGATGCAGAGCGTGACCAGGGCGTAGCGGCCCGCGATCCGCTCCAACTGCCGGACGGCGGTCAACGTCAGGCGGGCGCCCGACGCGCCCAGCGGATGACCGACCGCGATGGCGCCGCCGTTCGGGTTCACGCGGCCGTCGTCCGGATCGATCTCCAGCAGCTTCAGGCAGCCGAGCACCTGCGTGGCGAACGCCTCGTTGATCTCGATGACGTCCACGTCCGCCAGCGTGAGCCCGGCCCGGGCCAACGCCTTCTTCGCGGCCGGCGCCGGCCCGAGCCCCATCACCCGCGGCTCGACCCCGGCGACCGCCGCCGAGACGATGCGCGCCCGCGGCGCCGCGCCGGCCTCCTCGCCGGCCGCGCGCGACCCGACGACGAGCGCCGCCGCGCCGTCGTTGACGCCGGACGCATTGCCGGCCGTGACCACGCCGCCGGCGGCCAGGGGGCGCAATCCGGCCAGCTTCTCCGGGCTGGTCCCGGGACGCGGGTGCTCGTCTTCGGCGACCTCGGTCGTCCGGCCGCGCGGCCCCGGCGCGGTGACCGGGTGGAGCTCGCCGGAATGGAAGCACTCCGCCTTCGCCCGCGCGTACCGCGCCTGCGACCGGGCGGCGAAGCGGTCGCTTTCGCCGCGGCCGATGCCGAGATCGCGCGCCACCTCCTCGGCCGTCTCGTACATGGCGTGATCGCCGAACGCGGCGGTCATGCGCGGGTTGGGGAAGCGCGACCCGAGGGTGGTGTCGAACGCCGCGAGCTGCCGGCCCCAGGCGCGTTCCGACTTCGCCATGACGAACGGCGCGCGGCTCATGCTCTCCACGCCGCCGGCCACGAACAGATCGCCCTGCCCGCACGCCACGGCCCGCGCCGCGTCGACCACCGCGGCCAGCCCGCTCGCGCAGAGCCGGTTCACGGTCATGCCGGCGACCTCGACCGGCAGGCCGCCCAGCAGGCCCGCGCGCCGCGCGACGTTGCGGCAGTCCTCCCCCGCCTGGTTCGTGCAGCCGGCGATCACGTCCTCGAAGCGGTCCGCCGCGAACGGGCTCCGCGCGACCAGCGCGCCGATCAGATCGCCGAGCAGGTCGTCGGGACGGACCGGCGCGAGCGCGCCGGCGTGGCGGCCGAACGGCGTCCGCAGGCCATCGTAGATGAAAGCGTCGATCATCGGGCGATTATAGGCCCCAACCTTCGGCGCGTCCGGCCGAATCGCGCAGGCGGCGGTCCTTCCCGGCCGCGGGCCCGGTTCACCGTTCGGCGTACGTCATGCAGGTGTCCGGAGACCCTCGAGGTCCGCCGCGGACAGCAGCCGCCGATCCCGGCAGACGAAGGTGAGCGGGCGCGCGAGCCGTTCCCGGACCAGAAGCGCCGCCCCCAACTGCCCGGCGTCGGCGGCGCGCAACGGGTACCGCATCAACAGCGCATCCGCTCGGGACCGGACGGCAAGCACGTCGGTCACTTCGTCCCAACTGCCGGCAAGGACGTCGAGCCGGTCGAACACGCCGCGGCGCTGCGGCCGCGAGAGCAACCCCTCACGCATCCGCCGCGCGACCGCGCTCACGATCTCGGTGCGCGTCCAGGCCCACGTGACGATGTGATCGTCTTCCGACAGCCAGCCGCGAACCAGATCGCTGTCCGCTTCGGCGACGATCAACGGAACGAGCGCCGACGCATCCCAGTACCTCAAAGCCGATCCGCCCGGTCCTCGGCGAGCGCTTCCGAGATGCTGGCCGGCAGCGCCAGCGGCGGCGATTTCAGTATGGCCGCGGCACTTCCGCTGCCGGGCCTCAACAGCCCGTCGCCGATCAGTCGTTCGCGGATCCCCCCGTCGTCCCCCCTTGCCGGAGGAACCAGTCTGGCAACCGGCGCGCCTCGGTCGAGGACCTCGACCTCGCCGCCGCGACGGACCTCCCGGAGATAGCGGGACAGGTTCGCCTTCAATTCGGACACCGATGCGGTGCTCATCGTGACCATCATGGTCTCGACGTGCAGGTCATGCAAGTCGTTTCCCGATGCTCGAAGGATCCGCCGCGGCGGCACCCCGCAAGGCCGGCGCGGCGCCACGGAACGTCAGCCGCTCCGTGGCGTCCGTTGCGTCCCGCCTACCGCAGCAGGTCGAACAGGTGGGTGTACTTCAGGATGAAGCTGCGGCCGCTGCCGGCCGGTACGAAACCGCCCAGGCCGTCGGTCTGGTTGTAGACGAGAAACAGGCCCGTGTTGCCCTCCCGCAGCCAGCCGAAGCGGAGGTTGATCGACCAGAGATCGGCGCTGTCGTTGTACTGCAGCAGCCCCTGGGCGAACAGCCTGGGCGAGAAGTTGTAGGCGACGCGGCTAGACGCCAGATTCGTCACGACGCGCCCCGCGGGCAGGTCGATGTCGTTGCGGTTCCACCGGATCTCGACGTTCAGCGCCTCGCCGCGCCGGAAGTTGAAGGACGGGCCGGCCACCCGCAGGCTGCCCCCGAAGAACCCGCTCTGCTGGAACCGGAACCCGTAGCCGACCCGGGCCGAGCGGTCCGAGTTGTAGTTCAGGCTCACCTCGTGCCAGTCGTAGGATCCGGGGGCCACCGGCACGCCGGAAATCTCGAATTCGCGGGTGACGCCCTCCTTCCGGACGTTCCAGGCGGTGATCGCCATCGAGCTGTCCTCGAACTCCGTGAAGTTGTCCATGTGGAGCAGCGAGGTCTGGATGAACCCGGTCTCGACGTCCCAGAATCGATTGAAGGTGACGTGCGGCTGGAGCTCCTGAATCCGGAGCGGGTTGGCCGGGGGCCGGGAGGTGTTGAAGATGCCGGCGTCCACCTTCCGGAACCCGGTGCGCCGCACGAAGCCCACCTCCGGGTTGAAGTCCCTGCCCATCTCCATGACGCTCCCGCGCAGGCGCCACGCCTCGGTGTTGTAGTCGAGCGCCAGGTCGAAGGCGTGATCCTGGTCGAAGCGCCGGCCGCCGCGGTACGGCGTTTCGGTCCGGGCCGCGAACCCCGAGAGCAGGCCGTTGCGTCCGAAACCCCAGCGTCCGTCGAAGGCGTAGGTCCGGTTGTGGTCGCCGGCCCCGGCCAGCCGTCCGGTCGCCCGCCGGTTCACGAACAGCCCGCCGACGCTCGACCGGTTGGCGAGATCGTGCCGCATGCGGGCCACGGTGAAGTTGTTGGCCGGCGTCACGTCGCCGACCGCCTCCGTCTGCATGTTCAGGAAACCGACGGTGACGTCTTCGGACACCCTCCCCGACAGCCGCGCGCCGCCCAGGATGGGAATCGCCTGTCCGGCCGCGCCGATGCCGATGCGCCGGCTGAAGAAGAGCTCCGTCTGGCCCGGGTCGTTGAACGCCGCGCCGCCGCTGTTGGTCACCGTGAAGGCCCCGGCGTTCTCCAGGAAGAACGGGCGCTTCTCCGGAAAGAAGAGCTGGAAGCGGTCGAGGTTGATCTGCTGGTCGTCCACCTCGACCTGCGCGAAATCGGTGTTGTAGGTGAGGTCGAGCGCGAGACCGGACGTAACGCCGTACTTCAGGTCGCCGCCGAAGTCGCCCAGCGCGGCGGCGCCGGCCGCGGGCCGGTCGGCGCGGGTGCGCGTCTCGCCGCTGAGGTAGGGGGTCGTCTGCAGCGTGCGCCACAGCCCCTCGGGCGCCGCGACGCCCTGCAACTGTCCGGCCAGCGACACGCGGAACAGGTCGAACTGCCGCGGCAGCGGCGCCCAGTACGCCGATTCGTTGCGCCGGCGGATGTTGCGCTGGAAGTTGACGCCCCAGGTCTGCTCGCGGCCGGCCGGGAAGCGGAGCGTGCGGAACGGGATGGCGAACTCCGCCGTCCAGCCCACCTCGGAGATGGCGGCGCGCACCTGCCACACGCCGTCCCAGTTCTGGTTGAAGCCGCCGCCGGCGCCGCGGGTCTGGCCGCCGCCTCCCATGCCGCTGCCGCCCGCCCCCTCGTTGACCAGTTGCCCGTCGTACTCCTGGCCGGACGGGCTGGTGCCGAAGACGAACCCGTTCTGCCGGTCGAGGAAGGTGTCGAGGATGAGCTGGAAGCTGTCGCTGTCGGCGAGCGACGAATCGCGGCGGCTGTCGGTGACGATGATCGACGCCGGGTCGCGGTCGTAGCAGACGACGCCGAAGTAGAGGGTGTCGGCAGTGAAGACGATCCGGACCTCGGTCCGCTCCGACGCCGGGCGGCCCTCGTCCGGCTGCGTCTGCACGAACCCGGTGGCGGGCGGCGCGGCCGCCCAGGCCGGATCGGCCAGCACCGCGCCGTCGAGGACCGGCGCGACGGCCGCCTCGACGGCGACCACGCTCCGGGCGCCGCCGATCGCGGCGATCTCGAAGCCGGCCGCCGACTGGCCGGGAACGGCGGGCTGCGCGGCGGCCGGCACCGCCACCGCCGGGGCGGCGATCAGGGCCCCCGCGACTCGTGCGGCCGTCCACCGGGAGCAGGCCGCACCGCCGCGGCGATCCGGTCCCGCCCGGACTGCGCGTCTCTTCCCGGGAGGACACGCGCAACGGGCCGCCGCCGCGCGGCGACCCGGCCGAGACTGCCCTGAATCAACCGGCGGCACTGGCACCCAGCTTGCCTCTGCGCCGGGGTTCAGTCGAGGACGTCGAACAGGTAGCTGTACTTGACGATCACGCTGCGGCCGGCGCCGGTCGGCACGTAGTCGAGGATGCCTTCCGTCTCGTTGTAGACCAGGAAGAGACCGGTGTTGGCGTCCTGCAGCCAGCCGAAACGGAAGTTCATCGACCAGAGCCGGGCGCTGTCGTTGTGCTGCACCAGCGTCTGGAGAAACACCCGGGGCGAGAAGTTGTAGCCGGCCCGCACGCTCGTCAGGTTCGTGATGGTGCTCCCGGACGGCAGGTCGATGTCGTTCCGGCTGTAGCTGAGCTGCAGGTTGAAGATCTCGCCGACACGGGCGCGCACCGTGGGGCGCAGGGTGACGATCGAGCCGCCGAAGAACCCGCCCGCCTCCGCCCGCACGCCGGCGCTGACCGGGGCCGACCGGTCGTAGTAGAACGAGGAGCTCACCTCGCCCCAGTCGTAGCGGCCGGGCGGAATCGCGAGGCCCGAGACCGAGAACGCGTCGAACACCTCCTCGCTACGCACGTCGTAGGCGACGCCGGCCGACGAGCTGTCCTCGAACTCGCCCTGGAAGTGGGTGTGGAGATACGTGGTCTCCGTGACGCCGTCGAAGTTCCAGAAGTGGCTGTACGACATGTGCGGCCGCAGCTCCTGGAACTTCAGGAAGCCCTCGGGCCGCGAGGTGTTCTGGACGGCCAGGTCGTAATTGCGGAACCCGGTCCGGCTGACGAACCCGACCTCCGGGTTGAAGTCCTCGCCGTTCTCCTGGTAGCCGCTGCTGATGCGCCAGATCTCCGAGTTGTAGGTCCCCGACAGGCTCAGGGCATGATCGCGGCCGAGCCGGCCGGGGGTCTGCGTGCCGCCGTAGAAACCGGCCAGCATGCCGTTCTGTCCGATGCCCCAGCGGCCGTCGAGCGCGTAGGTGCGGTTGTAGTCGTCCGCCCTCGCCAGCCGCCCGGTCCCCTGCCGGTTGACGAAGAGCCCGCCGACGCTGGAACGGTTCGGCAGGTCGCGGCGCAGGCGGGTCACGGTGAAGTTGTTGGCGCCGGCAACGCCCTCGACCGCCTCGGTCTGCATGTTGATCACGCCGACGGTGAGGTCGTCGGACACCTTGCCCGACAGGCGCCCCCCCGCCTGGATCGGGACCTGCGTCCCGCCGCTGATCCCGATCCGCCGGCTGAAGAACAGCTCGGTCTGCCCGAGGTTGCGCCCGCTGGCCGACGAGTTGTTCACCGTGAAGACCCCGGCGTTCTCCAGGAAGAACGGCCGCTTCTCGGGAAAGAACAGGTTGAAGCGGTCGAGGTTGATCTGCTGGTCGTCCACCTCGACCTGCGCGAAGTCGGTGTTGAACGTGCCGTCGAGGGTCAGTCCCGAGTTGATGCTGTACTTGAGGTCGGCGCCGTAGGCGTAGTCGCGGAGCATCGTCGCCGCCCCGCCTTCCGCGGTGCGGCGCACGCCCGTCTCGCCGATGGCGTAGGGGGTCATCTGCAGGTTGTTGGCGAGCCCGGCCGGCGTGGCCAGCCCGGCGAGCTGGCCGGCCATCGACACGCGGTACAGGTTGTACTGGCGCGGCAGCGGCGCCCAGTAGGAAATCTCGCTCCGGCGGCGGATGTTGCGCTGGAAGTTGACCCCCCAGGACTGGAACTCCCGCGCCGGATACCGGACGGTCCGGAACGGAATGGCGAACTCCGCGCTCCAGCCGACGTCGGAAATCGCCGTCCGCACCTGCCAGGCGCCGTCCCAGTTGAGGTTGAAGCCGCCGGCGCTCCCGCGGGAGAAACCGCCGCTCCCGGACCGCCGCGAGGAGCCGCGCGAGCCCCCCTCGTTGACGACCTGCCCGTCGTACTCCTGCCCGGCCGGCGTCGTACCGAAGACGAAGCCGTTCTGCTGGTCCTGGAACGTGTCGAGAACCATCTGGAAGCTATCCGCGTCGGTCATCGACGAGTCGCGCCGGCTGTCGCTCATGATGATCGACGCCGGATCGTCGTCGTAGCAGACGACGCCGAAGTAGATCGCGTCGGACGTGAACAGGACGCGGACCTCGGTCCGCTCCGTGGCCGGCCGGCCCTCGTCCGGGAACGTCTGCCGGAACCCGCTCACCGGCTGCGCGGCGGCCCAGACCGGATCGCCGAGCACGTCGCCGTCCAGCCTCGGCTCCTGCTCCACGCGCACCGCGCGGACCACCTTCACCGACGACTGGGCGGCGAGTTCGAATCCGGCGACGGGCCGGCTGCCGGGGAAGTCACTGCCGACCGGGGCGCTCTGGGCGCCGGCCGGCCCCGCGGCCAGGCAGGCCGCCGCGGCCAGGGCGGCGCGGCGCACGAACCGCCGTACGGGGCGTTGCGACGAGTGCGGCGGCGCGCTGGTGATCTTCATGTCTGGACCTGTGACCCGGGGACGACCGACCGGACCCGACCGTTTCACGGCGTCCGCGCGCCGGCGCGGCAATCCCGACGGCGACGACACGTTTGCAGTTTACCGCAAACGGCGTCAAGCTACCGGCGGCAAGCGCCGTCGCCCGGCTGACGGCACGCCGCCGCCGCGCCGCCCGGCCCCGCGCGATGAACCTGCACCTGACGGTCCTGCTGATCTATGCCGCCGTCCTGATGGGGGTCGGCCTCCGGATCGGCCGCCGCGTCCGGGGTTCGGCGGACTTCTTCGTCGCCGGGCGGCGCCTCGGCCCGCCGCTGCTCTGCTCCACCCTGCTCGCGGCGAACATCGGGGCGGGGTCCACGGTCGCCGCCGCCGGCATCGGCTACGCCGACGGCCTGAGCGCGTGGTGGTGGGTCGGGTCGGCGGGGATCGGATCGCTGGCCCTCGCCTTCTGGATCGGACCCCGCATCCGCCGCGCCGCCGCGGCGCACGGCCTGCGGACGGTCGGCGACTATCTCGCGCATCGCTACGGCGCCGGTATCCGGACGACGATCGCGGTGCTCCTCTGGTTCGGCACGCTGGCCATCCTGGCCGTGCAGATCATCGCCATCGGCTGGATCCTGAACGTCGTCACCGGACTGGAGCCGTGGCTCGGCTGCGTCGTCGGCGGCCTCGTCGTCGTCGTCTACTTCACGGCGGGCGGGCTGCTGACCGCGGCCTGGGTCAACGCCCTGCAGCTCGTGGTGCTGCTGGCCGGCTTCGCCGCGGTGCTCCCGCCGGCCCTCGACGCGGCCGGCGGCTGGACCGGCGTGCGCGCCGCGACAGGCGCCATCGACGGCTACTGGAACGTCTGGCGGGGAGGCGACTCGGGCTGGTTCTACCTGGTCATGCTCGGTCCGGCGTTCGTCGTCTCGCCCGGGCTGCTCCAGAAGGTGTACGGCGCGCGCGACGACCGCGCGGTCCGGATCGGCGTCGCCCTGAACGGCCTCGTCCTCCTGATCTTCGCCGCCGTCCCGCCGCTGCTCGGCATGATCGCGCGCGCGCTCGATCCGGCGCTCGACGACGCGGAGCTGGCCCTGCCGACGCTGCTGATGGAGTCGGTGCCGCCGGCGGTCGGCGCGCTCGGCCTGGCCGCGCTCTTCTCGGCCGAGGTCAGCTCGTCCGACGCGATCCTGTTCATGCTGGCCACCTCCCTGTCGCAGGATCTCTACCGGCGGGTGGTCAACCCCGGCGCGAGCGACCGGCAGGTGCTCGCGGTGGCCCGCGGCGCGGCGATCGCGGGCGGGGCGGCGGGCACCGGGATCGCCATCGCCGCCGCGTCGATGCGGAGCGCGCTGGCGTTCTTCTACACCCTGCTGACCGTCAGCCTGTTCGTCCCGGTTCTCGCCGGGCTCCACCTCCGGCGGGTCGGCTCCCGGGAGGCGGCGGGGGCCATCGCCGGCGGCATCGGGACGGTCGCGGCGACGCAGTTGCAGGGCGGCGGCGGGCCGGTGCTCGGGATGACGCCGGCGATGATCGGCCTCGCCGGGGCGGCCGCCGGGTGCGGCCTGGTCCTGGCCGCGCGCCGCGTCACCGGGCGGCGATCCTGAGCGCGGCGGCCCGCACCGCGGCGGGCATCGGCTGCGGCGCGACGTCGCCCGCGGCGGCGTAGCGGTCCAGCCGCTCGACCTCGGCGGCGAGGCGGGCGGCGAACGCCGCCGGCGGGCGGTCGATCGACGCCGGCAACGTGGCCGCCGGCGGACAGCAGCGCACCCGTACGTGCGGCGCCTGCCGGGCGAACGTCGCCGCGCAGCGCCGCATGACGAAGGGCTTCGCCACCAGGAGCGCCGAGCGGACCGGGATCCGGCGGCGGTCGAGCGCGGCCAGCCCGAGGCGGACGTTCTCGAGCGTGTTGCCCGCCTCGGTTTCCGTGACGACGGCCGCCGGGGGCACTCCGTCGCGCACGAGCCGATCCCGGAAGACCAGCGCTTCCGGGCGGTCGAAGACGCCGCGCGTCATCCGGCCGTAGCGGCCGCTGACCAGCACGACCGGCGCATGCCCCGCCCGGTAGAGCTCGGCCGCGCGGGCCGGCACGGCCAGCGCCTGGCTTCCGAAGACGAAGATCACGTCCGCGCGGACCGGCGGGTGGGCGACCGCGAGGTATTCCCACAGCGGGCGGACCGCTTGCGCAAGATCCTCCAGTTCGCCCTCGTCGGTGGGCACGAGGGTCAGCGCGCGGGCCAGAGTGCGTGCGGCGCTCTCCCGCGCCGCCTGGCTGGTGGTGCGGCGGAGGTCTGTGGCGACGCGCTCGATTAGCTGTCCGAGCTGTTCGAGATCGAGATCCGACACAGCAGCATCCGCCACAGCGCCCATGTGAAGATTCCGAAGATCACGAACGGCGGCGCGGCGAAGAGCAGCAAGCGCGCGTTGGAGCTGCCCTCGCCGACCCACAGCCAGGACAGGATGGCGCCCAACGTGAGCGCCCCGAAGAACATGGTGAGCACGCTAGCGAGATAGATGCAAACCCCCAGCCAGAAGTTCTCCATTTCGGTCATCATAAATCAACGTCGACGACGACCTTCGCGGCGACGTGATTCGCGAACGTCGCCGTCATCGCAGTCGGTGCGCCGGGCCGGCCGGCCGGCCGGCCGGTGGAGCGTGCGTTTGATGCTCGATCCGCCGGCGCAGCTCCGTTCCGGTCCGCGCCCGGATGGAAACCCGGCCCGTGAATCTACCACCCGGCGGGCGCCGCGCCAACCGTGCCGCGGGATCCGGGAGGCCCGGGGCGTCCGCGGGCCGCGGCAGGCCGGAGGTCACTTCCGAACGGCGCGAGTACGTCCCCGATCCGGGAGGCCCGGGGCGTCCGCGGGCCGCGGCAGGTGCTATCATGAACGGCCAGATGCCCCACGCGATGCGGCCTGCGATCGTCCGTGCCGCACGCACGCTCGCGCCGGCCGGCGCCGCCCTGGCCCTGGCGATCGGCCTGTTTCCACTCGCCGCCCAGGAACCGGCCGCGGGGCTGACGCTGATCACCGAGGCGGGACGCCGCCCGCTCGACACCGTCCGCGTCGGAAGCAGCGAGACGATCGCCCTGGACGATCTCGCCGCGCTGTTCCGGCTCGACGTCGGCGAGGACACGGAGGGGCGGACCCTCACCGTCGCCGCCGGCGGCGGAACGGTGGTCCTGACGGCCGCGCAGCCGCTCGCCACGGTCGACGGGCGGCTCGTGTCGCTCGACGGCCCGGCGCAACGGGTCGGCGGGCGCTGGTTCGTCCCGCTCGACTTCATCGGCCGCGCGCTCGCGCCCGTCCTCGATCAGCGGGTCGAGCTCCGCGCGCGTTCCCGCCTGCTGCTCGTCGGCGCCGTGCGCGTCCCCCGCGTGTCCGCGCAGTACCGTCCGCGGGCGGAGTCGGGCCGGCTGAGCCTGCAGATCACCCCCAACACCGCGTACGAGGTCGCCGAGGAGCGCGGGCGCCTGCTGATTCGTTTCGACGCCGACGCCCTGGACGTCGTCCGCCCGGCGGAGCCGCGCGGCGACGTCGTGCGCGGCATCGAGCTGCTCGACGATCCGCCGGGCTTCGCCGTCGAGCCGGGTCCGTCCTACGCCTCGCACCGCATCGTGAGCGGAGAGTCGGGCGACTCGACGCAACTGGTGATCGACCTGGCGGGGACGGCTCCCGCCGCCGCCGCGGCGAGGACGGCGGAACCGGCGGGCGCGGCCCCCGACGCCGACCCGGGGGCTGCGCGCCCGCTGCCCGACTTCGGCTCGCCGGCCGAGATCCGCACCATCGTGATCGACCCGGGGCACGGCGGCGACGACCCGGGCGCGCAGGGGCCCGAGGGAACGCTGGAGAAGGACGTCACGCTGCGCGTGGCGGGCCGCCTGCGGACGCTGCTCGAGCGCCGCCTGGGCCTCCGCGTCATCCTGACCCGCGCCGACGACGCCTTCGTCGCGCTCGACCGGCGCGCCGCCGTCGCCAACAACGACCGCGCCGACCTGTTCATCAGCCTGCACGCCAACTCCGCCCTGCGCGACGTCGCGACCGGGGCCGAGGTGTACTACCTCGGCATCGACGAGTACGGCGCGGAGGCGCGCGCGCTCGCGGACCGCGACGGACGGTACCTGCCGGTGTCGGGGGGCGGCGTCCGGGAGATCGACGTGATTCCGTGGGAGATGGCCCAGGCGCGTCATCTCGCGCCGTCGGCCGATCTGGCCGCCTTCGTCGGCGACGAGCTGCGCCTGCGGGTGCCGATCGGTCCGCGGCCGATCCAGCAGGCCCCCTTCCGCGTCCTCGCCGGCGCGAACATGCCCGCGATCCTCGTCGAAATGGGATTCCTCTCCAACCCGGAGCAGGAGCGGCAGATGACGGAGCCGGACTTCCAGACCCGGGTGGCCGAGGCCATCCTGGCCGGCGTCGTCCGGTTCCGGAACTACCTCGCCACGGACCCGTACGCGCCGGACGCCGAGAGCGGGGAGACGGCGGACGGCGCGCCGGACGCGGCCGACCCGGCCGCGCAGGGCCGTGGGCAACCGGTTGCGGCGGCGGCACGGGAGACCGCCGGACGCTGATGGCGTCGTCGAGCCGGGCAGGCGCGGCGCGCGGGAGCTTCCGGCGCGCGTACCGGATCGCGGGCAGCGTGCTGCTGGCGTCGGCCGTCGGCGCGGCGGCGCTGACCCTGATCCTGATCGATCGCTGGGAGTCCGGGGCCGGCGCGCGGTCGGGGCCGGACGCCGCGGACGCCGGAAGCGGGGCGGACTCGCCGTTCACGGCGACGATGTACTACGTGGCGGAAAACGGCCTCGGCCTGGTCCGCCGCGAGATCGAAGTGCCGTACGCCGTCGACCCGCTCTCGCGGGCCCGGATCGTCGTGGAACGGCAGCTTGATCCGCCGCCCCGCCGACTGCTGTCCCCGTTCCCCGCGGGAACGCGCCTGCGCGGCGCGTTCCTGGCCGGCGACGGCAACCTCTTCGTCGATCTGAGCGGCGAGGTGACCACGGCGCACTCGGGCGGCTCGCTCGACGAGCTGCTCACCGTCTACGCCCTCGTCAACGCCGTCACGACCAACGTCCACGAAGTCGCCGCGGTGCAGATTCTGGTGGAGGGCCGCGAGGTGGACACGCTGGCCGGCCACATCGACCTGCGCCAACCGCTCGCCCCGAACCTGACGTGGGTCGTGGACCTGCCGCCTCCGCCGGACGGCGGCGCCGCGTCCGGCCACGAGCTCGGCCGCTCGCCGGCCGGCACGCCGCCGGGGATGCCGGGAGAGGCGGACGAACCGGGCGCGTCGACACCCGGCCGCGGCGTGCCCTGACAGCAGCCCGTGGCGGCCTCCGCGACGTGTTCGCGGCGGTCATCAGGCGGGACTTCCTCCGGCGTTTCACCACGGGCTGGCAAGCCGCCGGTGCGCGCGTCGAGATCACGACTCCCGGTCAATGGCGGTCACGAGCGGCGACGTGGGCCACGCCCGGCGGACGTGGTCGCGATCCGTGATGACCCGGCGCGCGCCCGGGCCGACCGAGACGCCGGTTTTCGTCAGGTCGAACATCGCGTCGTAGCCCGGGTCGCCGGGCATGAGCAGCATGTACGCGACGATCGCGCGTGCAATTCGCGGTACACGGCTATCGGCGGTCCGGCATCCGGATACGGTTCCCCGTGATGCGATGCGATTTCGATCTTGAGGTTCCTGTTGGTGTCGCTGTAGACGCAGGGACGCACTTCCTCGTCGGCGAACGTACCGTCCGGCCGGCACTCCACGAGGTACACACGCTGTGTCGTATTGGGCCGAACGCGAAAGAACCGTTCGATGACGGGCATGGACCTGTTGCCAGCGATTTCCCGCCTTGGGCACCCGGGCGACGAGGAACCGACGGGTACTGCCCACGGGAACCTCGACGTCGCGCGCGATCGGCGTCGCCGGGGGTCGCCAGTCCCAGGGAAAGCAGCTTGCTCGAGCTCCAGGGTGCGCGCGGTTCGGGCAGGTTCCGATGGGACCGGAAGGCGTTCAGGAAATTGTAGGCCGTCCCGGAAACGAAAACGTGGCGAGCGAACCGTTCGGACGCGGCGTCTCGGGGCAGGCACGAGCCGACGGTGGTGCACATGTCGCGCAGCCGCGCCGTCTGCCTCCGCAATCGACGGAATGCGCGGGCGCACCCGGGTCCGGAGAGTTTGGGGATGCCCGCGGCGATCGGGACGCCGGGCAGCGGCGTGAAGTCCAGCGCGTCGAACAGAACCGCCCGCTGGCGGCTGGTCCAGCGCCGAAGCGGTCCGGTCTCGACGGTGGTTTCGGTCGTCGAACGGTCGAGTCCGTCCGTGCGGAAGACTATGGTGTTGCGCGTCTTGACGTCTTCTCCGAAGAGCGCATGGGGTTCGCGGTCGAAGAACGCGAAGCGCCATCTGCCGCCACTGCGCATGATCGCGCGCCGGGTGGCCGTCATCTGCGCGCGGCTGCTGCAGGCGAGCGACAGCGGGACGACCATGCCGGACGAACCGCGGCCGGGAATGGTCAGCCGCCACATCATCTCCACGAAGGCGGGGAAGTAGTCCCAGCCGGCGCCGTGACCGGCGGGCAGAGAGGCGAAACGCCGCGTGAGCGCCGCCGCATCTTCCCTGGGACCGATGGTCGCGTATGGAGGATTCCCGACGACGACGTGCGCTCCGGCGGCGAGGGCGGGGAACACGTCGCCGAGAGGCGACCCGTGGGAGAACAGCGTCGTTGCGTTGTCGGGTCGGGCCGACGACGGTTCGACGTAGCGGTCGCCGATCCGCTTCCGGAGGTCGGCAAGGACGTCCCGGTGGTGGTCGTGACGGGCCTCGGGCGCGGCGACGCGGAACGTGAGAGCGTCGGCAACGCACAGGTTGCAGCGGATGCGGTGCCACTGGGACCACGGCGCCGCATCTGCCCGACGCGACGCGCACAGACACTCGTGGAGCAGGACGAAACAGGCGGCGTCCACCGCCAGCGGATCGACGTCGATGCCGTGGAGGTTGCGTTCGACGAACTCGAGGGAGTCCAGGCCGGGCCGCCGGCCCGCGGCCAGATCGAGCACCGCCTTGAGGAACACCCCGGATCCGCAGGCCGGATCGAGGACGAGCGGCGCGCCGACCTCTCGGCGGGTCGCGTCCACCGCCTCGCGCACGATGTACTCGGCGACGTCCGAGGGCGTGTAGAACACCCCGGTTTCCTTCTTTGCGCGCCGGGCCTCCCGGGTACGAGAATCCCGCATGACGCTCGCTCTGCTTCCGGGACCGTGCGCGTCGAGGACGTACGGCAGGAGGTCCCGGAGGTCGTCGTCGTACGCGATCGTTTCGAGCGTCCGGGCGGCGTCGCGGTCGGCGAACTCGGCGAGCGCTCCGGAAAGCCGGCTCGGCACCGGAACGGAGCCGACGAACCAGTCTTCGGCATCCCGCAACGACGCGTGCGGCGACAACGCGCCGACGCTGCGGCCGACGACGCGCATGCTCACGAGGGCCCACGCCGCCTGCCGGGCGCACAGGTCCGGCGGCGGGAGCGGCTCCGCGCGCCAGCGGCTGGCCAGGACGCCGGCTCGCGCCTGGTCGCCGGACGCGCCGTCGGCGAGGCCGCGCCGCACGCGCTCCGCGGCGGCCCGCACCGGACCGGCGATCGTTTCGGTGGCGGCGGCCAGTGACGTGCCGGGGGCTGGAACCGAAGGGCGGCGCCGGGACGCCGGCTCGACGAGGGAGGGGATCATGATCCGGCGTCCCCGTCGCCGCGGGAAAGCAACGGCGTCCGGGAGTCGAGGTAGCGGGCTACCGCGTCGCGGACGACCCACGCGACGGACACCCGTCCGTTCCGGGCGATGGTCTTGATGTCGGCGTAATCGTTCGCGTCGATGGACACGGATACGCGCACGGGACGAGGTTTCCCGGCGCCGGCGTGGGGCTTGGACTTCTCCATCGGTTCCCTCTCGTCTCCGCGGTTGCACCATGATACACCATCGTGGTGCAATCTGGCTGACGGGCCCGCGGGAGCTGTGCGCGGTGACGCTGGGCGAACGCACGGTCCGGGTGGACTGCGACGTGATCCAGGCGGACGGCGGCACGCGTACCGCGTCCATCACCGGGGGCTTCGCGGCCCTGGCCCTGGCCCTGCGGAAGCTCCGCGAGAACGGCACGATCGCGCGCCTGCCGCTGGCCGACTACGTCGCGGCCATCAGCGTCGGAATCGTCGACGGCCGGCCGCTGGCCGATCTGGCCTACGCGGAGGACTCCCGGGCCGAGGTCGACAGGAACGTCGTCAAGACCGGCGGCGGACGGTCGCGGACGACTCCGGCCTCGTGATCGACGGCCTGGATGGAGCGCCGGGGGTCCGCTCGGCGCGCTTCAACGGCGGGACGTACCCGGAGAAGTTCGACGCGATCTACGCGCGGTTGCGCGCAACGCCGCCACGCTGACCCGCGGCCCGGCGGCGGCGGCCGGGCTCCGTGTTCCCCGTCGTGCTGCCGCGGCGCCGTCGGCCACCTTCACCCGGTCGCGCGCGTCGTCGACGCGCGTCCCGCCGGCCGGCCTGGTCCGCTTGCCGGCTTCACAGCCCGTGGCGAAATCCCCGCTACGGGCGCCGCATCCCGGCTGATCTGCGTCGTTCGTCGGTCGCATAGTGCCGAGCGTTGCCCCCGCGGCCGGCCGACCTTCGCCCACTTTTCGCGTCTACCAGGTAGCGCGTTCCGGCCCGGGACCGAGGCTCGCAGGCGGGGGCCGGGCCGATCCTGATCTGATCTGTTCAGTCCCTACCCCGTCGGCGGTAGCGGCACGGTCATGAAATAGATCTCGCCAGAAACATTGTATTGACTTTGACACCGCGAATTGAACCGGATCTGCGTTCTCTGTATTCTCATGGTCCACAGGCGAGCAGGATCGTCTATGTATCCGGCCGGTACACGTGGTATCTCAATCCCGTTCGCATCCAACCGCCGAATGACAGTATCGCCAGTCACTAGCTCGGCGCTTTCCAGTCCGTAATCCGGCCCGGAACCGGCGCGCCGCCCCCAATGCGGAATATCCGCGCCAACCCTGGGCGCTTCCGCATTACACCCGGCGGCGAACGGACCGGTCCCCGTAGCCCAGCCTGCATCAGAGTAGAATTGGACGATTGTCCAAGCAGGATCGGCCGGGTTGTAATACCACCTAGACCACCTAACCGGAAACGTCCCCGTATCCGGCCCTGCACCCGTGAAGGGGTAGCCGGGAAACCCCATGATACCGCGGTTGGCGGTAAGGCTATCCGCGAGAAGGATCCATACCGGCCGCGTATCTACCGGTTCCGGTTCCGGCTCCGGTTCCGGCTCCGCCCGCACCGGCGGATCGAACCGGCTGTCCTCCCAGCCGGGGCCGTTGCCGTCCGTGTCGACACTGGTGACGGTGCGGCCCGCTTCGTCCGTCCGGCACGACAGCGGCGCGTTGCGCCAGCCGTCGTAGCGGTCGTCGGACAGTTCGGCCGCCTCGACGACGAGCCAGCCGGCGCAGTCCGGCAGCATCAGCGTTCGGGACGGCGACCCGACGAACGCGAAGCTCCCCTCGAAGACCGGTTCGCCGCACCGCTGACCGACGTGATGCGGCTCCACTGGGCAGTGCCGGATGGTGACGGCGCGGTTCCGGTATTCGCGGGCCGCGTCCGGCATCCCGGGCATGTCGACCGGGACGAACGTGATCGTGACCTCGCCGTCGACGTACTCGATCCGTGCGTCGTATGCGTTGAAGCCCCGGGTGTGCGGCGCGAGCTGCGCGACCTCCGCGTCGGCGCCTGCCGCCAGACCGGCCGGCGCGGCCGACGGGCCGCCGTGCAGGGCGGAGTCACCGGCAAGACGATGGAACGGGTCTACCCCCCCCCCCCCCCGGACGGCGCGGTCGCCAGCGGTGACGGCTGAAGCGGCGAGGACGAGGAATCGTCGTCGGAGCAGGCGACCAGACCCGCACCGGCGGCCAGCAGGACCGTGACCACGAAGAAGCAGTTTCGCATCGATCGGAATCTCCCGGCGCTTCTTGTTGAATTCGTGACAGGGCGGAGTTTTTCACAACGCCGCGGCGGATTGCAAGCGGCGACCGGCGCGCGGGCGGGGCCGGACGCCGCGGACGCCGGAAGCGGGGCGGACTACACCGGTGTGATTGCGCCGGCGGTGTCGGGTGAAGACCCGGGAGACGTACCCGCGCGTTCACGCCCCGCCCGGGCCGAAGCGCAGGCGGGCGCCGAGGAACACCCTCCGCGGCGGGGTGAACCGGATGCCGTCGCCGAAGGCGGCGCCGCCGGCGCCGGCCACCAGGTCCTGGTTGCGGATGGCGTCCTGGTCGTCCAGCAGGTTGAATACGTCGGCGAACAGCTCCAGCCGGGAGCCGGCGGCCCGGTAGCCGTAGAGGAGCCGGACGTCGACGACGCCGTAGGAGGGGTTGCGGAGCGTGCCGACCGCGTCCGGGTCGAGCCAGCGGTGCGGGATCCCGGCGAATTCGAACTCCTCGCCCGCGTCGACGCGCACCGGCAGGTGCCGGTTCGAGGCGCGGAACGTCCGGCTGGCGACGGAGCCGGAGTTCCAGCGCCAGTTCGCGCCGAGCTGGAATCCCGCGTCCCAGTGGTAGGACGAGCTGATCTTGAACAGATGCGCGATCGAGCCGGGCTGGTCGCCCCACTGGTGCGGCGCCCGCGGGTCGAGCCAGATCACGTCGCCCTGGAAGTCGGCGCTCGAATCGGAGTTGGTGTTGCCGGCCGCGGCGCCGTACGTCCAGGCGGCGAGGGCCTGCCAGTCGTCCCGCAACCGCTGCCGGAAGGTGAGTTCGACGCCCTGGTAGTCCCGCGCGCCGCCCGCCAGGGTGGCGATGACGAAGTTCGATTCGGGAAAGGTGTCGTAGCCGAAGTAGTCGAGGCCGAGGAAGAGCGAATCGGGGTGCCCGACCGGCCCCGGATAGGCCGTCGTGCCGTCGGGGCGGAATGCGTAGAGCGCCAGGTCGTAGTCCTCGATGACGTCGCGCGTGCGCCGCCGCGTGTAGAGCGCCATGACGCTCCGCCCGCCGCCGAGGTCGGTCTCCCAACTCAACTGGAAGTCGTCGGTCCACGGCGTCCTCGTGGTCGGCGCGAACAGGGCGTCGGCCTGTTGCGGCCCGCCCCGCACCCGGTACGTCACCCACTGATCGTTGGCGTAGACCTGCTCCTCGCGGACCGAACCGCTGAGGGTCCCGGCGAAGTTGGTCAGGTTGTTGCGGATCGGATCGTAGTACCGGCCGTAGAACGCGCTGATCCGCTGCCGGCCGGCGCCGGACGGGTCGTACGACACGCTGAGGCGCGGCGCGAGCGTCCAGTCGAACGTGAAGACGTTGGTTCCGTCGGTCGCGACGTGCTCGAAGCGCTCCGCGCGGACCCCGAGGTTGAACGAGAGGCGGTCGGCCGCGGTGAACGTGTCCTGCAGGAACAGGCTCGCGCCGTGGGAGCGGGTCTCCTGCGCGCCGAGGGCGGACTGGTGGCGCCGGTAGTAGTTGACCGCCCCGTGCGGATTCCCCGCCGTGCTGCCGTACGTCAGGCTGCCGGCGAGTTCGTCCGGGGAAATCGCGCCGTCGCCGTTCGTGTCGTAGCGGGCGTAGAACGCGGCCCGATCCGGGAGCCGGTCGATGGTGCGGACGAAGCCGCCGTAGTCGCTGCTGTTGCGCGGGTCGAACCACGAGGCGGTGAAGCGGCCCGCGATCAGCGCGCCGGCCGAGAGCCCGGACAACGACGGGTGCAGCGACGTGTACAGCCCGCCGTCGAACACCGTGTCGCGGACGTTGGTGTTCCGCGCGAGCTCGACGCCGCCGTGCACGGCGTGCCGTCCGACCTGCACGACCGCGGTCCCCTTCCAACCCTCCGTGTCGCGCTGATCCAGATCGTTGCGCCCGAAGCCGCCGAGCTGCTCGTCGGCGAGGGTGCGGGCGTCGGATTCCCGGAAGACGACGACGTTCCGCGGGCCGGGCACGACCGCGAAATCGGAGACTTCGCCGTTGTGCCGGCTGTACGCCCCCTCGAAGAGCAGGGGGCCGGCGAGGCGGGTGTACTTCAGGTGGTAGTTGCCGCCGCCCTGCGCCCGGCGCCGGTCGTGCGCGTTCGTCACGTCGCGGTCGCGCCGGCCGCTGACGCCGGTGGGGTCGTTCAGGAAGGTGAGCCCGAGCGTCTGGCCGGCGCCCGGCGCCCAGGTGGCGCGCGCGTAGAACTGATCCTGCTTCTGTTCGACGGTGCGGATGACGTCGGCGCCGTCGAGCGCGACGACGGCGTCGGAGCGCGCCACGCGGCGGTAGCTGCCGAAGAACCATGCCTCGTCGGCGACCAGCGGCCCGCCGCCGGTGACCGCGGTGTCGAAACGCGAGAACTCCTGGCCGGCCGCGTTCCGATCCTCGGCGACGAGCCGGTGGTTCTGGAAGAAGTAGTTGACCGAGCCGGTGAGCTGGTTCGTTCCCGACTTCGTGACGACGCTCGAGAGCAGCCCGGGCGCCCCGACGTACTCGGCCGGAATCCCGCCGGTCAGCACCTGCTGCTCCTGCACGATCTCGGTGTTGAGGTTGGCGCCGTACGTGCCGTCCACGCCGTCGGTGACGTTGATGCCGTCGATGTAGTAGAAGTTGTCGCTCGACACGCCCGCCTCGCCGCCGAAGTCGCGGTAGTTGATGCCCGACTTGGACGCCGGGTTCCCGGGCGACTCCGGGTCGTCGGGAAACACGCCGGGCACCAGTTGCAGGTAGCTCTGGTAGCTGCGGCCGGTCGGCACCGCCTCGGTCAGGTCGAGGGTGATGTCCTCGGCGACGACCGCGCTCGTCACGTCGACGACCGGCGGCGCCGCGGTCACCACCACGGTCTCGGTCAGGGCGCCGACCGCCAGACGCACCGCGAGCGACGCGGTCTGCCCCGCGCGGACCAGCACGTCCGTCCGCCGGGTCGTCCGGAAGCCGGACAGCTCGACGGCCACCACGTAGCGGGCCGACGGGTTCAGGGCGCGCAGCTCCGCCAGCCCCGCCGCGTCGGTGAACGCGACGCGCGTCGTCGCGGCGTCCTCCGCCGCGGCGGTGACGGTGGCGCCGGGGACCGGCAGGCCGGCCTGATCCGTGACCGCGACACGGACGATCCCGGTCGTCGTCACCTGCGCCCGGGCGGGCACGGAAACGGTCGCGACCAGCAGTGCGAGCAGTGCCGCGGCGCCGCGCATCGAGCGCGGCACTTGCACGAGACGGTGATCTCGGGCGTGTCGACGTGCGAGCAGCGCCGCGGCGCTACGCATCGAGCGCGGCGCAACGGGATCGTCCCACCGCATGACGCCGCCGCCACGGGGCGGCCCGCTCGAACTCCGCCGGCCTGGAAATCCGCAAGCGCGTCGAATGCCACGGAAGGTCGTCGTCATCCGTTGACCCGCTCGAACTCCGCCATGAACGCGGCCAGCGCATCGAAATCCGCAAGCGCGTCGAATGCCACGGAAGGTCGTCGTCATCCGTTGACCCGCTCGAACTCCGCCATGAACGCGGCCAGCGCATCGACCCCGGCCTCCGGAAACGCGTTGTAGATCGAGGCGCGGAGCCCGCCGACCGACCGGTGCCCCCGGAGGCCGGCGAGCCCCGCCGCCTCCGCCTCCCGGACGAACCGCTCTTCCAGCGCCGGCGTGGCCAGCCGGAAGGTGACGTTCATCCGCGAGCGGCTGTCCGGATCGGCCACGCCGCGGTAGAAGCCGGTGCGGTCGATGGCCGCGTACAGCTTCGCCGCCTTGCGCTCGTTGCGCGCCGCCGCCGCCGCCACGCCCCCCTGGTCCCGCAGCCACGCCGTGACCAGCGACACCACGTAGATCGCGAAGACCGGCGGCGTGTTGGGACGCGACCCGCCCTCGACGTACGTGGCGTAGCGCAGCAGCTTCGGAAGCGACGCCGGTCCCCGCTCCGCCAGGTCGGGGCGGACGATCACCACCGTCACGCCGGCCGGGCCGAGGTTCTTCTGCGCGCCGGCGTAGAGGACGCCGTGGCGGGCCACGTCGATCGGGCGGCTGAGCACGTCCGACGACGCATCCACCACGAGCGGCCGGCCGCCGGCGTCGGGCGGCGCGGGCCACTGCGTGCCGACGATCGTGTTGTTCGACGTCACGTGGACATAGGCCGCTTCCGGTGCGACGTCGATCTCCCCTGCCGCCGGCAGGCGCCGGAAACCCTCCGCCTCGGTGCTCGCAGCCACCCGCACGGACCCGAACTTGCGCGCTTCCCGCGCCGCCTGCGCGGCCCAGGATCCGGTCACCAGGTAGTCGGCGGTCCCGCCGGCGGGAAGCAGGTTCATCGGGACCATGGAGAATTGCAGCGTGGCGCCCCCCTGGACGAACAGGACGTGGTAGTCGTCGGGCACGCCGGCCAGGGCGCGGACGCCGGCCTCGGCCGCGGCCAGGATCTCGTCGAACGCCGGGGAGCGGTGGCTGATCTCCAGCACCGACGCCCCGACCCCCGGCAGCGTCGGAAGCTGCTCGCGGATCCGGTCGAGAACCGGTTCGGGAAGCACCGCCGGACCGGCGCCGAAGTTGAAGACCCGCCCGGTCACGGGCGCCGCGGATGGAACTGCCGTCACAGGTTCCTCAGATGGTGTGGATCAGCAGGCCGTCGCGCAGCTTCGGCTCGAACCAGGTGGACTTGGGGGGCATGACGCCGCCCGCGTCGGAAACCGCCAGCAGCTCGTCCGGGGTCACCGGGGCCAGGGAGAAGGCGACCGCGGCGGCGCCCGAGTCGACCGCCTGCTCCAGCGCGCCGACGCCCCGCGCCCCGCCGACGAACGTCATCCGCGGATCGGTGCGGACGTCGGCCACCGCGAGCAACGGCGCCAGGATGCGGTCCTGGAGGATCGCGACGTCGAGCTGCGCGGCCGGCCCGCCGCCGGCCGCCTCCGCCGCGGCCAGATCGACGGCGTGCCAGGTCCCCGCCAGGTACATGGCGAGGCCGCCCTTGCGCGGGACCGGCGGCCCGGCGGCGACCGGAAAGCGCGCGCGCAGCGCCGCCAGGAACTGCGCCGCGGTCCGGCCCGCCAGGTTCGCCACCGTGCGGTTGTAGGCCAGGATGCGCGTCCGGCGGTCGGGAAAGGCCACGCCCAGAAAGAACTGCGCCTCGTGCGCCGGGTCGCCGCCGGCGAGCGCGTCGCGCGCGCGGGCCGCGCTGGCGATCCGGTGGTGTCCGTCGGCGATGTACACCGCGGGCACGCCGGCGAAGGCGGAGACCGCCGCGCGGGTCGCGGCGGCGGACAGCCGCCACACGCTGTGGCGCACGCCGTCCGGCGCGGCGACGTCGAGCAGCGGGGGACCGGCCGCGCCGCCGTCGAGCACGCCGTCGACCTCCGCGCGCGCGCGGTAGGTCAGGAACACGATGCCGGTCTGCGCCCGCAACGCCACCATGTGGCGGGTCCGGTCGTCTTCCTTGTCGCGGCGCGTCCGCTCGTGGCGCTTGACGACGCCCCGGTCGTACTCGTCGAGCGAGAAGCAGCCGGCCAGCCCGATCTGCTCGTGCCCGTCCGTCCGCATCCGGTAGAGGTAGAGCGCCGGTTGCGGGTCGACGACCAGCGGCGCCTGCTCGACGAGGGCCTGCAGGTTGCCGGCGGCCCGCTCGTAGACCGGCCCGCCGTACGGGTCGGCGCCGTCCGGCAGATCGATCTCGGCGCGCGAGACGTGGAGGAAGCTCGACGGGTTGCCGGCCGCCAGACGCCGCGCCTCGCTCGTGGAGACGACGTCGTAGGGGACGGCGGCCACTGCCGCGGCCGCGGCCGGCGCCGGGCGAAGTGCGCGGAACGGACGAATGATGGCCAAGGCGGACGTTCGCTACCGGGCGGCGGCGGAGACCGCGGGGTCGGGCCGCGCCGGGGACCCGAGTCGCGCGAGCGCCGCGTCCCGCACCCCGCGGAACGCGGCGAGATGCTCGTCGGGCACCGGGTCGCCGGGCGGCAGCTTGCGGTGCTCGAGGAGCGGATTGACGAACACGCCGTCCTTCCGCATCCGGTAGTCGAGGTGCGGGCCGGTCGACAGCCCCGTCGACCCGACCCGCCCGATCACCTGTCCCTGCGCCACGCGGGCGCCGCGGCGGACGCCCCCGGCGAACGCCGACAGGTGCAGGTAGTAGGTCTCGTAGCCGTTGGTGTGGCGCAGCCGGATCATGTTGCCGGAGCCGCCGCTGCGCCCGGCCGAGACGACCGTGCCGGTGGCCACCGCGATGACCGGCGTGCCGGTCGGGGCGCCGTAGTCGACGCCGAGATGGGGGCGCACGCCGCCGAGTATCGGATGCACCCGCCGGTACGAGAAACGCGACGTGATGCGCGGCTCGAACCGGAACGGCGAGCGCAGGAACAGCCGCTTCATCGAGCGGCCGTTCTCGTCGAAGTACTGCGCCTCGGGCTCGCCCGGCACGTGGAAGCGGAACGCCTGCAGGCGCCGGCCGTCGTTGGTGAACTCGGTCGCGAGCACGGCGCCGTAGCGGGAGAACGACAGCTCCTCGCCGCCGCCGTCCGCGAACCGCTCCTCGCGGTGAACCTCCTCGTAGAGCAGGCTGAAGCGGTCGCCGCGGCGCAGGTCGTTGTTGAAGTCGATCTCGCCGCTCAGCACCTCGGCGAGGGCGACGGCCAGCAGCACGCCCTCGCCCCGGGCGCCGAGGGCGGCGACGAGCGAGTTGCGCTCGGCGTCGATGCCGGCCGCCAGCACGTGCTCGGTGCGGGCCTGGCGGTAGGGCACCAGCGCGGCTTCGAAGCCGGCCGCGGCCCGGTCGACCTGCAGGAACCCGTCCTCGTCGACGTGATACTCGAACTGCCGGAACTCCCCGCCGTCGGCGCCGAACACGAACCGGTAGGGGTTGCCGACCCGCAGGCGGCGCGGATCGAAGACGTTCCGGATCGTCTCGATCAGCGAGTGCGCCGCCGCGCCGAGCTCGTGCCGGGCGAACAGCGTCGCCAGCGTGGCGCCCCGCGGCACCGTCCCGGACACGGTCCGCGCAGGCAGCGGCAGGAAGACGTCCGCGAAGCCCTCCGGCGCCGGGGCCCGGACCCGCGCGGGAGACTCGACCGCGGGCGCCGACTCGGCGGCGCAGCCTGCTGCCGCGAGAACCGACAGGAAGAGGAGGCCCGAGCAGAGGGACCGGCCGAGCATGCAGGGTTCGCAGTGTAGCACAGGGCCGGGCGGACTCGTCATCCCCGCGGCGCCGCGAGCCGCGTGCGCGCACCCGCGCCTTCCGCCGGGCGGCCGCCTGCCCGCGGTCATCCCCGCAGCGCCGCGAGCCGCGCCGCCACGTGCCCGGCGTGCCCCGCCGCCCGCACCTTCTTCCAGTGGTGCGCGACGTTCCCGGCCGGATCGATCAGCGCGGTCGAGCGGATGACGCCGACCGACTTGCGGCCGTAGAGCGTCTTCTCGCCCCACGCGCCGTACGTCTCCATGGTGGCGTGCGTCGGGTCGGACAGGAGCTGCACCCGCAGGCCGTGCTTCGCGATGAACTTCCGGTGCGACTCCGCGTCGTCCGGGCTGCAGCCGAGGATCACCGCGTCGAGCTTCTCGAACTCCGCGATGCCGGCCGTGAACTCGCACGCCTGCGTGGTGCAGCCGGGCGTGTCGTCCTTCGGGTAGAAGTAGAGCACCACCCACCGGCCCGCGAGGTCCGCGAGGCGGACGGATTCGCCGTCCTGGTTCCGCAGGGTGAATGCCGGCGCGGGCTTCCCGACTTCCATCATGACTCCCGGTCCTCCCCTCGTGCCGATGATCGGCGGGCGCATCGCCGCCGCGCGACGCGCCGTCCTCCGCTCGTTCAGACGACGGTGATCGGCGGCGCATCGTCGTTCCGCCCGGAGACGGCGCCGATCACCGCCGCGTGAGTGTAGCCCAACGCCCGGAGCCGGCCGACGCACGCCTCGGCCTGCGCCTCGGGCACGCCCGCCAGCAGGCCGCCGGCGGTCTGCGGATCGAACAGCAGCGGATGGCGGGGATCCGCGCCGGCCGTCTCCAGGTTGGCGACGGCCCGCCGCAGGCGGACGTTCTGCGGCTGGAGCGAGCTCAGCAGGCCGCGGGCGGCGGTCTCGTCCGCGCCGTCGAGGATCGGCACCGCGTCGAGCGTCACGCGGGCGTCGACGCCGGACGCCTTCGTCATCTCCACCAGATGGCCCAGCAGCCCGAATCCGGTGACGTCGGTGCACGCGCGCCCGCCGTGGGCGCGCACCGCGGCGGCCGCGTCCCGGTTCGACTGGAGCATCGCCCGGACCGCGCCGTCCACCCAGCGCGCCTTCGCCTTCCCCCGCATGTCGGCGGCGAGCAGCGTGCCGGTGCCGATCGGCTTGCTCAGGACCAGCCGGTCGCCGGGGCGCAGGCCGCCCTTGCGAAGAATCCGGTCCGGGTCGATGGACCCGCTCACCGAGAGGCCGAGCTGCACCTCCGCGCCCTCGCCGGTGTGCCCGCCCACCAGCGCCGCGCCGCCCTCGTTCAGCGCCGCCACCGCGCCCGACAGGAGGTCCTCCAGCAGGATCTCCTGCTTCGATTCGAGCCCGTGGGGGATCGTCACGATGGCCAGCGCCGAGCACGGCTCGGCCCCCATCGCGTAGAGGTCGCTCAGGCAGTGATTCGCGGTGATCCGCCCGAACAGCCAGGGATCGTCGATCATCGCGCGGAAGGCGTCGACCGACTGCACCAGCAGCCGGCCCGGCGGCAACGAGGCGACCGCGGCGTCGTCCGGGGCGTCGAGGCCGACCACCACGTCGGCCCGGCGCAGCGGCTCCAGCCGGGCGACCACCCGGTCGAGCAGCGTGGCCCCCACCTTCGACCCGCAGCCGCCGCAGCGCATGGCCGCCGCCGACAGCTCGCGCACGGCGTCCGGCGGCGCCAGGCCCGGCGGCACGGACGGCGCCCGCGCGCCCGCCGTTTCGGCATCCATCTCCGGCAGATCGGAGAAACGCCGCATGAAGCGGCGATCGATGCGGTCCTTCCAGCGCCAGACCCAGGCGCCCTCGGCCGACCACCGGCCGCGGGAGGCGACGGCGTACCGGTCGCCGGTGCTGACGAGGCTCAGGAACCGGCGCTGCGGGTGGAACGGCCGCAACGTCCCGCCGAGCAGCGCCCGCCGCAGGTTCGCCGCGAGCGGCGCGCCCTGGCGGACCGCGAAGACCCCCGCCTTCTCGCGCGGATGCCCCGCGACGGAGGCGACGTCGCCGGCCGCGAAGACGCCGGGGTGCGACGCGGACTGCAACGTCGCGTCGACCGCGATGAACCCGGCGCCGTCCACCGCGAGCCCGGACGCGGCCGGCCAGGACGGCGGCGCGGCGGCGGTGGCCCAGACCACCTCGTCGACGTCGAACGCCGCGCCGTCCGCGGTCTCCAGCCGGTTCGCGTCGACCCGCGCGACCCGCGCGCCGAGGTGCGCGCGCACCCCGCGCTCCGCCAGCACCCGCGCGAACCGCGCCCCCGCGCCGCGGTTGTGCGTCGGCAGGAGGACCGGCGCCGCTCCGAACAGGTGGAACTCCGCGCGCGCCGCGAGCGCGTGCTGCATCGCCAGCGTCAGTTCCACCCCGGCCGCGCCCGCCCCCACCGTCGCCACCCGCAGCCGCCGCGGACTCGCGCGGACGCGCCGCGCCAGTCGCTCCCAGCGCGCGACCAGCCCGCCGATCGGCTTGACCGGCACGGCGTGCTCCGCCGCGCCGGCGGCGTCGAGCCGCGGCGCGATGCCGACGTCGATCGACAGCACGTCGTAGGGCACCGGCGGCCGGTCCCGGCACAGCACGGCGCGCCGGTCGAGGTCGAGACCCACCGCCTCGGCGTGGAACAACCGTGCCCCGGCGAAACGCGCGAGCGGCCCGAGGTCGACGTGGACGTCGTCGAATTCGTAGTGGCCGGCGATCAGGCCCGGCAGCATGCCCGAGTAGGGCGCGTGCAGGTCGCGCGCGACGACGGTGACCCGCACGCCGGGGATCGGACGCATCCCCAGCCGGCGGAGCACGATGACGTGGCTGTGCCCGCCGCCGACGAGGACGAGGTCCTTGAGGACGGGGACGCCGGAGGTCATCGCGTCCGCCCCCGGCGCGCGGCGGCCGGCCGGCGCGGCGAGGATCCGCCCGCCGCCCCCAGCCGGCACGCCCGTTCGCTCCGGCGCTGCCGCAAGCCGCCGAGTCTTCGCCGGGGGCCCGGGAAAGTCAAGCGGACGCCGCCCGCGCGCGGGGCGGGCCGGCCGTGCGCGCCAGCAGCCGCCGGACCGCCGGCTCGAACCGGCCGGGTTCCGGCAACAGGCTCGTCACCAGAAACGCCTCGCGCGGGAAGTCGAAGAAGTAGCCGGGATGCGCGAGCACGTGGTCCCGCTCCAGCAGTTCGAGCGCGAGCGTTTCTTCCGGGGCCGTCGCCGGCACCCGGATCACGGCGTACCAGCCTCCCTCGCTCCGCAACAGCCCCGCCGCGGGACGTTCGGCCGCCAGCCGGGTCAGCGTCCGATGATTGCGCGCGATGCGCTCCCGAATCCGGCCGGTCACGGAAGCGCCCTCGTCCAGGAACCGCGCGGCCGCGAGCTGCACCGGCGTGGAGACGGACAGGTAGGCGTCCAGAATCAGATCGAGCGCGCCGAGGGCGGCATCGACCTCGGCGCGGGGGCCGTCGACGACCATCCAGCCGAGCTTGACCTGCGGCAGGCCGACCGCCTTGGACAGTCCGCCGAGGACGAACGTCAGCACTTCCGCGGGCCGGGAGAGCACGCTCCCGCCGCTCCCGGGCAACGGGTCGAGCGGGTAGCGGTTGAACACTTCGTCGACGATCAGGGCCAGACCGCGGGAACGGCAGAGCGCGATCAGGGCGGCGTGGTCGGCCGGCGACAGGAACGCCCCGGTCGGGTTGTGCGGGCTGACCACGACGACCGCGCGCGTCCGGGCGTCCGCCGCGCCGCGCAGGGCGGCCAGATCGATCTCCCAGGCCCCGTGGTGGACCACCGGATACGGGACCGCCTCCACCCCTTCGAAGCGCGCGAGGTGCTCGATCAGCGGGTAGCCCGGCCGCGGCGCCAGCACCCGGTCGCCGGGGTCGCACAGCAGCTTGAAGAGACAGCCGTAGGCTTCGCTCGTGCCGGCGGTGAGGACGACGTGGTCCGGATCGACCGGGCGCGGGCCGGCGCCGGCGTGCGCCGCCACCGCGCGGCGCGCCAGCGCGATGCCTCGGGGCGCAGGCTCGTAGCGCAGGCCGGCCGGCGACGCGAGGGCGTCGAGCAGATCCGGCGGATAGATCAACCCGACCCGCGTGGGGTTCGACTCCGTCAGGTCGGTCACGTCGACCCCGCGCGCCGCGCACCGGGCGCGCATCCGCGACAGCCGGTTGACCGTCCGGGCGGCCGGCACGCGCGAAGAGAACGTGCGGTTCACGTCAGGACTCGATTCGGGAGCTGCCCCGCGGCGGCCGGGGCGCGGGATTCGCGCCGCGCCCGGCTCGCCGTTCTCTGATCGATAATGCCAGGAATCGGAGGAATCAACGGAGCAAAACCATGACACGCATCACCCGCGTCGCGCTGCCGCTCGTTCTGCTCGGCGTCACCGGACCGGCCGGGGCGCAGTCGGACGCCGCGGACGAGACCCGCTACCTCACCCCGCCCCGGGCCATCGTCGACGTTCTCGACGCGCCGCCGACCCCGGCCGTGATCGTGGGACCGACCCGCGACGTCGCGGTGTTCGTCGAGCGGCGGAGCATGCCGCCGATCGGCTGGCTGGCCCGGCCGCTGCACCGGCTGGCCGGCTACCGGATCGACCCGCGCAACAGCGGGCCGTGGCGCGCGCCCGAGATCGCCGCGCTGACCGTCGTCCGCCTCGACGCCGCAGGCGGCGCGCCGGGCGGCGACGGCGAAGTGCGGGTGGCCGCGCCCCGCGGCACGACGCTCGGCTGGCCGCGCTTCTCGCCGGACGGCTCGCATCTCTCCTACGCCGTCCTCCGGGACACCGGGATCGAGCTGTGGGTCGTCGATCTGGCGGCCGGCCGGCCGCGTCCGCTGACGAGCGCGTCGCTGAACGCCGTCTGGGGCAATCCGTGCGAGTGGCTGGCGGACGGCAGCGGGGTCCTGTGCCGCTTCCGGATGCCGGCGCGCGGGACGCCGCCGGCCCCGCCGCGGCGGCCGGCCGGGCCGAACGCGCAGGAGCACGACGGCGGAGCGTCCCCGGTGCGGACCTACCAGGACCTGCTGGGCGACGCGCACGACGAGGCGCTGTTCGAGTACCACTTCACCAGCCAGATCGCAACGGTGGCCCTGGCCACCGGCGCGCGCACCGCCGTCGGCGAGCCGGGATTGTACGCCCGCGTCTCCGGCGCGCCGGACAGCCGGCATCTGCTCGTCGAACGCATCCGGCGGCCGTTCTCGCGGCTCCTGCCGGCGCGCCGCTTCGCCCGCTCCGTCGAGGTCCGGACGCGCGGCGGCGGCGCGGTCACCGTGGCGCACCGGCCGCTGGCCGACGCCGTGCCGATCGGCGGCGTCGCCACCGGTCCGCGCGGCCACCGCTGGAACCCGGCCGCGCCGGCCACGCTGGTCTGGAGCGAGGCGCAGGACGGCGGCGACCCGCGGGTGGACGCGCCCTGGCGGGACGTCCTGTTCGCGCTCGACGCGCCGTTCGACGGCGCGCCGCGCGAACTGGTCCGCACCGAGCACCGGTTCTCCGGCATCGCCTGGACCGGGGACGGCACGGCGCTCGTCACCGAGACGGATCGCGAGACGCGCCGGACCCGCACGTCGCTGCTCTATCCGGGCGGGGGCGACGCGCGCCGGCTGTTCGACCGCAGCACCGAGGACGTCTACGGCGACCCCGGCGTCCCGTTGCGCCGCCCCGGCGGCGGCGTGGCGAGCGCAACGATCCTGCAGGACGGCGACGCCGTCTATCTGGCCGGCGCCGGCGCGTCGCCGGACGGCGAGCGGCCGTTCCTCGACCGGCTCGATCTGCGGACCTTCGCCACCGAGCGGCTCTTCCGCACCGAGCCCGGGACCTACGAAACGGTGGCCGCGGTCCTCGCGGCGGACGGCGGCTCCCTGCTGACGCGGCGCGAGAGCCGCACCGAGCCGCCCAACTACTTCGTCCTCGACACCGCCAGCGGCGCACGGCGCGCCCTGACGGACCACACGGATCCGGCGCCGATCCTGCGCCGCGTCGAGAAGCGCCTGATCACCTACACGCGCGGCGACGGCGTCGCCCTCTCGGCCACCCTCTACCTGCCGCCCGGCCATCGCGAAGGCGACCGCCCGCCGATGCTGGTCTGGGCCTACCCGCGCGAGTACACCAACGCCGCCGCGGCGGGCCAGGTGCGCGGGTCGCCCCACCGCTTCACCACCCTGCGCGGCGCGTCGCACCTGCTGCTGCTGACCCAGGGTTACGCGATCCTGGACGGGCCGACCATGCCGATCATCGGGGAGGGGCATACCGCCAACGACACCTACGTCGAGCAGCTCGTGGCGAGCGCGCAGGCGGCCGTGGACGCGGTCGTCGCGCTGGGCGTCGCCGACCGCGGCCGGATCGCCGTCGGCGGCCACAGCTACGGCGCGTTCATGACCGCCAACCTGCTGGCGCACTCCGACCTCTTCCAGGCCGGCATCGCGCGCAGCGGCGCCTACAACCGCACGCTGACCCCCTTCGGGTTCCAGAACGAGCGCCGCACGTTCTGGGAGGCCCGCGACGTCTACGCGGCGATGTCGCCGTTCTTCCACGCGGAGAAGGTGAACGAGCCGATCCTGCTGACGCACGGCGAGATCGACGACAACTCGGGGACCTTCCCGATCCAGTCGGAGCGCTTCTACCATGCGCTGAAGGGGCACGGGGCGACGGTGCGGTACGTCACGCTGCCCCACGAATCGCACGGCTACGCGGCGCGCGAATCGGTGCTGCACGTCGTGGCGGAGATGCTGCGCTGGTGCGACCTGCACCTGGGCCGGCCGGCGAACCGGTAGCCGCCTCCCCGCGGGCGCGGCGCGGAACCGGCGTGGCGACCTTGCGGGCCGCGGCGCGGAACCGGCGTGGCGACCTTGCGGGCGAACCCGGGGCAGGTCCCCGCCGCGGGAGCCGGCGGGCGGGCGCAGGGGATTCGCCGGCGCGAAGCTCCGAGTCCGGACGCGGTACAATGGAGGGTCGGGCCGTTCGGCGAGGCCCTCACCAACAGGAAGGCGCGATGTCAGAACATACGCACGAGGTCACGGACGGCAATTTCGAAGAGTCGGTGCTGAAGTCGACGCAGCCGGTGCTGGTGGACTTTTGGGCGGAGTGGTGCGGTCCGTGCCGCATGATCGCGCCGACCGTCGAGGCGCTCGCGGCGGACTACGACGGCCGCGTCACCGTCGGCAAGATGAACGTGGACGACAATCCGGCGACGCCGGGACAGTACGGCGTTCGGTCGATCCCGACGCTGCTGCTCTTCAAGGGCGGTCAGGTGGTCGAATCCGTCGTGGGCCTGGCCGACAAGGAGAAGCTGCAGGCCGTCATCGACCCGCACCTCGGCGACTGAGGACGGGCGTCGGCGTCCGCCGGCGGCCGCGTCCCGGGCGGGCCTGCAGGTGCGTTCGGGCGCGCGAGACGGCATCGCGTCCGTCGTCCGCCGGCGGCAGCGGCGGGCCGCGCAGGCTTCGAGGGGGGAATCCCGGCCGCATCCTCCTCCGGCGCGATGCCGCCGGTGCGCGCGCCGCCGGGCTCCACGCACCGGGCGTCGGGACGCGCGCTTGCGGGCGGCCGTGACGATGCCGGGACCGCATCCGCGGCCCCGGCGTTTGAAAGCTACTCGACGCCGGTGTCACCCGGGCCGCATGCATGACCGTCGCCGGCGCCGGGACCGCCGTCGTCGTCCAGATCGTCGTTGCGGGCGTAGGTCGCTTCCTCGGCGGTCCACCACGAATCCAGATCGGGGTACGGGGAGGGATCCCAGTCGGAGACGTCGTGACGGACTCCGTCGCTCCAGACGGCGAGAAGCGCGGAACACGAATCATGGTCCGCGGGCTTGGGCGGCGGACCGGGCGACAGCGGGTCGGCGCTGTCGCCGGCGTCGCAGAACGTGCCGTCCTCGTTCGAATCGAGAGGATGTACGTAGTCCGTGTCTCCGCCGCCTTCGCCATGCTCCGCGACGTTGCGCAGGTACGTCTCCCTCTCCGCCGACGTCCACGAGGCGGGATACGGGTAGGGATCCCAGGAATCGGGATCGGAACGGATCCCGCCGGTCCAGTCCCGCCGCAACGCCGTGCAACTGTCGTAGGCCTGCGCGGCCGGCGCTGCCGGGGGATCCGGTCTGCAGTCGCACGGGTCGCCGGACCAGCGCACGTTCGCGTGCCGCCAATACTCTCCGCCGGTCCGCGTGCCCACGCGAACGGCGACGTGCGTCGTCCGATCCCGCTCGATCTCGCCTTCCCGACACGCGCGATGCGTCGCCGCGTCGTGGCAGACGTAGACGGTCATCGTGTCCGCGCCGTCGATCACGACGGCGTCCGGCCGATAGAGCATGGCGTACCCGTACTCCGACCGGCGGACGCCGCACGCCTCGAACCGCGTGCCTTGAATCAGGTACGCGTTCCGGGAGCAGGGCTGCATCTCGGAGACGAGCCGGCTCACGAACGATTCGACGGGCTCCCCCGGCCGGCGGGCGGTGTCGGGCACGGAATCGTCGGAACCATCCCGCTCCGGAGCGCCGCGCGAAGCGCCCTGGCCTGGAACCTCTCGAATGCGAACCGCGGACGGCGGCAAGACCCTGGCCGCGCTCCGGAACGGCGGCAGGATTGAAAGCGCGACGGGCAGTTGGCGGGCGTCTTCCTGGCACGCGCCGGCCAGGACGGTCACGAGACAGACGACGACCAGCTTGCTCATGGCTCCTCCTTCGAAAGAACGGGTTCGTACGCGTTGGGACGAAGAGGTCATGCCGGTCCGCAAGCAATACCCGTGCCACAATGCGCCGGCGCGAAGAGAACGGAGAGAACGGGAAGAGGGGACGGCGGCGGGGACGGAAGGTGGGAAGGAGCTACCCGCCGCCCTGGATCCGCTTCGTCAGCGCCGGGGTCTTGCCCAGCAGCCGCACGTAGAGCGCGAGCTGGCCGCGGTGGTACTCCTCGTGGGCGATGCCGTGCTGCAGCCAGGCGAGGCGGGTCCAGAGTGCGCCGTCGAAGCGGCGGATGGTCTGCAGCATGCCCACCTCGCCGGCCTCGCGAAGCCGGCGCACGCCGTCGGCGTGGGTGCTCCGGAGCAGGCGGACGAGGCCGGACCTGTCGGCCGGGCGGTCGGCTTCGGGCGTGCCGTACTCGCGCAGGAACGCGGGGAAGTCCTGGCGCGTGAAGTCGCCCGCGGGGTTCGAGAGCTCGCCGCACCACATCAGCGCGGTGTCGGCGACGTGCCGGACGATCTCGGCGACGGAGGGGGCGCCCGCGGCGGGGCGGAACCCGATCCGGCCGGCGGGGACGCAACGGAGTTCCGCGATGACGCCGCGGCGGGCCTCGGCCCAGGCGTCGAGCGCTTCGTCGAGAAGGGAGGCGGCGGACATTCCCGAACCGGGGCCGATCGTAGCAGGCGGACGGGCCCCGCGCCAGACGGCGGCGGCGACCGCGCCCAGCGCGGTCCGGCCGGCTCCGACGGCAAGTCGAAGCGCGATCTCTCGCCGCCGCCGCTCGGGAGGCGCTTGTCAGGCGTCGCCGTCAGGCCGGCACGTCCGCGGGCGCGAGCAGCCGAGGCACGCAACGGTCTGGATTGACTACAGCCACTCTGACAAAGCGTGTCCAGGAAATGTTCGACCGGCAATGATTCCAAGTGAGAGTCAATCCGCTCGCATCGCTTCCAGCGGCTCGACGTTTGCCGCATGAAGTGCCGGACGAATTGCCGCCGCCGCCGTGACTATCGCCAACCCCACGGCGGCTGACAAGACGATTGCAGCCGCTTCGGCATCGATCCCGTACACTTCCCGCGCCAGGACCGGTTCCGTCCACAGCCACCAGATCGACGAACCCAGTACCGTGCCGATCGTCGACGGCAGCAACGCATCGCGAAGCGCCAGAAACACGACGTGTCCGCGCCCGGCCCCGAACGCGAGGCGGATTCCGAGTTCCCGCCTCCTCTGCGCCACGGTGGTCGAGACCAGCCCGAAAGTTCCGACGGCGATCAACACGACGGCGACGACGCTCAAGGCGACCGCAACCGTGGCCGCCAGGTAGTGGCGTGACAGGTGCGTCCGGACGTCCTGCCGCAACGCCCTGACGTCCAGAACGACGATGCGGCCGGACACGCCGTTGACGATCGAGCGGATCCGGCTCGCCGCCCGATTTTCGACGGATCGGGTGCGGATCAGAATCGTTCCGCCGATCACGCCGCGGTTCAGGATCTGGCGGTACAGGTACGGTTCGCCACGGTCCCGGAGATCCCGGTGCGCGGCGTTGTCGACCACGCCGATCACACGCCGCGGGACTGCTTCTCCCTCGATTTCCAGGAAGCGTCCCACGGCGTCGCCGCCGGGCCAGAGCCGGGCAGCCAGGTTTTCGTTGACCACGACCGCCCGCGGATCGACCGCGCCACCGCCGAAAGCGACTCCACGCAACAGTCTCAAGTCGATGGTCTCGAAATAGTCCGGGCCGACGTCCCGGAAAACCACCGGAACGCGATCGGCCTCGCCGCCGTCCGTCGGCGCCACGTCAATCGCGCCACGGAACCTCGAAAGAGGCCCCGTGTTGCTGATGCTCGCCGACTCGACGCCCGGAACCCGGCGGATGCGCTGCAGCAGGTCGACGAACAACGTTCGGTTCAGCGGTTCCTCCGCCGACAGGCCGCGGGCTTCGAACGGCACGACGAGCACCCGCCCGGCGTCATACCCGGGGTCGATCCGGGAGAGATGATGCAGGCTGCGCGCCAGCGACCCGGCGGCCGCCAGCAGGACGAACGAAAGCGCAACCTGCCCGGCGATCAGGACCTGCTTTCCACGAACCGAGGCGCGGCTTTCGGAATTGCCGGGCGCGGCCCGCAGCGCGTCAACCGGGCGGCAGCGCACGGCGCAGACCCATTGTCCCGCCGCGATGACCGTCGACACGCACGCCGCCACCCCGAACGCGAACAGCCAGGATCGCGTGTCCAACTCCAGTTCGCGATACAGCACGACGCCGAACGGCGCCGAATGGACCGCCAGTCCCCGCAGAAGTGCCGAGGCGATGCCGATGCCGCAGACGGCCGCCGCCGCCGTCAGCAACGGAACCTCGAACAGCAGCGATCGCGCCAGCGCGGTCCGGCCGGCTCCGACGGCAAGTCGAAGCGCGAGCTCTCGCCGCCGCGCCATGATGCGTGGCAGCCACAGGTTGATCAGGTTGCCGCAGACCAGCAGCAGAAGCAGCAGACCGCCGGCGCCCGCGAGCGCGAGCAGCCGCACGGCGTCCGCGTGGCGTCCGGGCCAGAATCGCGCTCTGGCCGCCGGCAGCACCAGCAGTTCGCGGTTTCCGTTCGAGCCGGGATACTCGGCCTGCAACCTTTTCGATTGCAGATCGAAAACCAGCCGCGCGGCGTCGAGCGTCACGTCTCCGCGCAGGCGGCCGACCACCTGCGGCGACGTGAACGTTCTGTCGGACAAGAGCGAAGCCCTGCCCGGGTTCCATCTGTCGAACATTTCGAGCGGCACGAACAGATCCACCGGCTCGTCACCGTACCAGTCGAGCAGGGAGCCGCGAAAGCCGGGCGGGGCCACGCCGGCGACGGCGAACGAAACGCCGTTGACCACCAGCGTCTTCCCCATCGCGTCCGGACGCCCGCCGAAGCGTTCCTGCCAGAGGCGGTGACTGATCACGATCGTGAAGCCGCCGTCGGTACCGGCGGCGAACAACCGCCCCGCGGCCGGCGCGGTCCCGAGCACCGCGAAGTAGTCACGTGACACCAGATCGCCGATGACGCGCACCGGAAACGACGAACCGCCGATCGTCATCGGCATCCTCAGAAACGCCGCCAGCGCAACGTCGGGTACCTGCTCGCGGTAGTCGATGAAGTCGGGCCAGGAAACTCCCTGGTAGTCGATCCGCGGCGTATCCAGGTCGTCCGTGTACAGCGCGATCAGTTCGTCGTCCGCATCGACGCCGGGAAGGGGACGAAACAGGACGGCGTCGGCCATCGAAAATATGGAAGCGCTTGCGCCGACGCCAATCGCGGTGGTGAGAATCGTCGCGCCGAGGAGTCCCGGACTCCGTATCATCGCGCGCAGGGACGATCGCGCATCGGACCTGCCCGCACGCAGCGTGTTCCACACGGCTTGGAGGCGCTTGCCGACCGTCAGGCCGGCACGTCCGCGGTCGCGAGCAGCCGCGGCGCGCGGCGGTGCCGGGTCGCCTGCTCGAAGGCGTAGGCGATGCGGATCAGGGTCGGCTCGCTCCACGCCCGGCCGAAGAACGAGACGCCGACCGGCAGCCCGTGCACGAAGCCGGCGGGGACGGTGACGTTGGGGTAGCCGGCGACGGCCGCGAACCGCGAGCTGCTGCCGCCGAAGTGGTCGCCGTTGACCAGATCGGTGACCCAGGCCGGCCCGCCGGTGGGGGCGAGGATCGCGTCCAGGCCGCCGCCGTCCATGACCCGGTCGATCCCCGCCGCGCGGGAGAGGCGCCGCGCCACCGCGTGCGCCTCGCGGTACTCCCCGGCGGAGAGCGGCCCCCTGCTTTCGGCCGCGATCAGCCGCTCCTGGCCGAACCAGGCGAGCTCGTCTTCGGCGTGCCGCTCGTTGAAGGCGATCAGCTCGGCGAGGGAGCGGATCGGCGGGTTCGGGAGGCGCGCCAGATAGGCGTTCAGGCCTGCCTTGAACTCGTGCAGCAGCACCTCGGTTTCGGCCCGGCGCAGCGCGGCGCCGGCGGCCAGATCGATCGGATCGACGATCACCGCGCCGCGCGCGCGCAGCACCGCGAGCGCCTCCTCCATCAGCCGGTCGACCGCCTCGTGGAAGCCGAAGGCGCTGCGCTGGACGCCGATGCGGGCCCCGCGCAGGCCGTCCGCGTCGAGGAACGGCGTGTAGTCGCCGAGGCCGCGGGTCTCGGCGGGGGCGGTCGCCGGATCGCGCGGGTCGGGGCCGGCGACGGCGCCGAGCAGCAGCGCCGCGTCGCCGACGGTGCGCGCCATCGGGCCGGCGGTGTCCTGGGTCTCGGAGATCGGCACGATGCCGGCGCGGCTCACCAGGCCGACGGTCGGCTTGATGCCGACGATGCCGTTGGCGGTCGACGGGCAGACGATGGAGCCGTCGGTCTCGGTGCCGATGGCCGCCGCGGCCAGGTTGGCCGAGACCGCGGCGCCGGAGCCGGAACTCGATCCGCACGGGTTGCGGTCGAGCGCGTACGGGTTGCGGCACTGCCCGCCGCGGGCGCTCCAGCCGCTCGACGAGCGGGTCGACCGGAAGTTGGCCCACTCGCTCAGGTTGGCCTTGCCGAGCAGCACCGCGCCCGCCTCCCGCAGCCGGCGCGCGACGTGCGAATCCTCGGCCGGGATGGATCCGCGAAGCGCCAGCGACCCGGCGGTGGTCGTCATGCGGTCGGCGGTGTCGACGTTGTCCTTGACGAGGATCGGCACGCCGTGCAGCGGCGACCGCACGCGGCCCCCGGCGCGCTCCCGGTCGAGCGCGTCCGCGACGGCGAGCGCGTCGGGGTTGGTCTCGATGACGCTCCGCAGCGTCGGTCCCTGCCGGTCGATCCGCGCGATGCGCGCGAGGTACGCCTCGGTCACCGACCGCGCCGTGCGCCGCCCGGACGCCATCGACGCGGCGAGCTCGCCGATCGAGACCTCCGCGAGGTCGAACGGTTCCGGCGGCGTTCCGGATCCGGGGGCGCCTGCCTGCCCCGGCGCTTCCGGCTCCGGCGCGCCGGGGCAGGCAGGCACTGCTCCCGGCTCGAGCGCCGACCCGCGGGCGGCGGAACCGGCGGCCAGCGCCGCGCCGGCCAGGGCGCCGCTACGGAGAAAGCGTCGGCGCCCCGGCGAGACCGGTTGCGGCGTCCGCGTGGCCATGAAGCCCCCCTGCTCCTCTCCTGCAAACCGCGCTTCCGGCCCCGGCGAGACCGGTTGCGGCGTCCGCGTGGCCATGAAGCCTCTCTGCCGGCCTCCGACCGGCCGGCTTCAACCGGCGCCGGGGATCGATCTACGGCACCGTGATGCGCAACGGAACGTACGTCTCGCCCCAGTGCAGCCGCAGCTCCGCGTCCTTCTTCTCGACCGCCGCGAAGTAGAAGGCGAGCGTCTCCATGTGGGCGCCGCGCCGCGGCGACGCCATGAGCCGCAACGCGTCGTCCCCCTCGCCGGGGTAGGGCGTGTGGTAGACGTCCGCCTGCCGGTTGAAGACGATCGTCCAGCGGTTGGGGTCGGGGATCGCCCACAGGCTGTACCGGCCGGCCGGCAACGGGTTCCCGTTGACGGTGACGTCGCGGCTGAACGAGATCGCGGTGGCGTCGTTGGCGCCGGGGTTCCAGATCTCGCCGAACGGCACGATGCCGCCGAACAGGTCGCGCCCGCGGGCGACCGGCCGGTCGTAGGTGATCTCGATCGCGGTGTTCGCCACCTCCTGCCGGACCGCGCCGCTCTGGCTGGGCTTGACGTCTTCGAGCGCCAGGATCGGCAGATCGCCGGCAGCGTCCGCCGCGCCCGCCGCCGTCCCGCCTTCGCCGCCGCCGCAACCGGCCGCCGCCAGTGCGGCGATCAGGCCCAGCGCCTGCGCATGCCGTCTGCTCATCGCTGCATCCTCCCGTTGTGGAGTTTGAGAAGACTCAGTCATCCACTGCGCGACTCTTTTAGTTTCTCGTAACGCCGGATAAATTCCTGATGTGCTTTTCTCACCATTTCGAGAAGATCCGCATATCTACGCACATATATCCGCGCCCGCTCGAGGTTTTGTATCTTCTGTCTCACCCTCCAAGTGTCGGCTAGATCGCCGCAGAGCAGATATCCCACCACCTCTTGATACGAGGCAGCCGGGTCGGTCGTGTTTTGAGCATGGTCGCGAATGAAGGCAACATACTCCTCGATCTGTCCGAGTTCCTTGCTCGACGCCTTCCTCCTCGAACCCGGTCGCTTGATCTCCACCACTACCAAAGTCGTGCTCTCACGAACGCACAGGAAGTCGATTCGCCGGTCACTCTCCGGCACCTCGTCGGGCTCGTCGAAGGTCTGCCGCAACAGGTCGCTATACCGCACTTCGTCGTCTACCAGCGTCCACCGGGGATCGATCACCCAGGGAAACTCTTTGAGGAAGTTGTGCAGTGTAGGCACTTCCAGGGCGTCTTGATCGATGAGCCGCTGCAGCTTCTCGATCGTGGCGATCCTGCCCTCGGTCACGCGGGACATTTCCTTGGCCTCGACTATCTCCCACTCCCGAAACAAACTAAAGAGCCTGCCGATGTCATCCACGTCGGATTCGGCCAAATCCTGGCTGATCTCCCAAAAGGCGTCGAACTCCAGAAAATCCAGAGAAGTCTTGATGACCGGCTCCAGGTCCTGCTCCTCCGCGGTTGGATTCTTGCTGATCGCCTGTCGCACCAGCTTGTCGGCAAGAGCAAGCGCGCGCTTATTGCCCGTGTCGGTCGCACGTTTTCTGAATTTCCGATACAGGTCGTTCTTCTCCAGGCGGCGTTGATTGTCCTCGCTCCGCTTGCCGGCCCACTCCCGGGCAATCTTTTTGACTTCGGCTTCGCCCCATCCCATCAGCGCCGTATTCGCATCGGTGTCCCATACGAGAGCATTGCGATTCGTGCCGACGGTGTCCTCGATCTCGTCAACGAACTCGGCCTGAAGCTCGCCGATGATGTATGAAAGCGCATATTGCTGACCGACAACGGCATTGAACATGAACGGTTCCTGCACCAGCTTGCCGCGCGCCGTGATGGAGATCCCGCGCTGTACGCCGTCCGCGCCGGGAGTGGTCCGGTTCAACGCGCCGATCCAGCCGGAGACGTTCCAGCCCGTGCCGGGTTCGATCTCCACGTCGTCGTATTCCCAGAGGTAAGGCTTGCCGTCGGAATCCTTGTCGAGCAGCCGTCGCAGGTCCCGTTCTTCGGCAGAAATCGGACTACCGTTGATGATCGCATGGAACTCGTCCCGCGCGCCAATCACAGTGAAGCGCCTCGCGAGCCCTCGGCGGAGCGTTGGCAGAGGTATCCTCCGTGTCTTGAACTTTGTGATTCGCCGCAGTGTGATTGCCGTACCGTGGTCCTTCACGTTTCCAGTTGGAGGCAGCAATTCAAACTCTGCCTGGCGTCGGTGAGCGTCGTCGAGCATCTTGTCGTAGTCCATCACGAAACGGCTGCATCGGCCATCTTTTACGCTCTCTATCTCGATCTCTCTTGCAATGCCAAACGCCGAGAATTTCCCGATTCCCTTTCGCCCCATGATCTTGCGACGAAACGGGTCCGGGGTGCAATCCGAACGCTCCTTTTCTCGCCGATCCCGGCCGACGATAAGGTACTTCTCTCGAATGTCCTGATCCGTCATGCCAATGCCGTCGTCCACGATGATGATCTCCGACGTGCGTTCGTCGATCGGCACTTCCGGAATCTTGATCTCGACCTTCGTAGCATTTGCGTCCCACGCGTTGGCGACGAGTTCTCCGATCACGGGTGGCAGGGTGGAGTACATCTGCAAGCCGAGATGCTTGATCGTGTGGACGTCGAATTCCATGCGGAACGGTTGAGCGCGTTCCATGATCTGTCGGGGAAGTTCGGATTGACTTGCCATCGTTTACGTTCGGGCTACAGCCGTGCGACGGCCTTGCCCAGAATTTCGGCAAGTCGAACAGGTACGGCATTACCGATCTGTCGCGACTTCTCGAGGAAGGAGTTGCCGAAGAACTCGTAGTCGTCGCTGAAGGTTTGGAGTGCGGCCGCCTCGCGAAGCGAGACGCCACGGTGTTGCTCGGGATGTATGAAGCGCCCGCAGTAGACGTCCGTGCAGCGGCAGGTCAATGTCGGGCTGGGCTCGTCCCACGCCATGCGGCCGAATACGTCCTTGTGCGCGTCCGGTCGATCTTGGTGGCATTTGAGCAGGATGGAGGTGTCCTCGACATCGCTTCTGCTGCCGCCGTCGAGAGGGACGGCTTCAACGATGCGCCGGTGGTGTTTCGGCAAAGTGCGGGCAGCATGGTTGGCAATTTTCTTTGACTCCTCGCCGGCGGTCAAAGGAGGGTACTTCTCGATGCATTCCCTGACCGTTCGCGGCGTGCCCGAGGTCGTTGGCGCGGGTAGTTGCGCCTTGCCGTGCTTGGCGGCGATGAGGACGAAGCGTTTGCGGGTCTGCGGAACACCAAAGTCCTTGGCATCCAGCAATTCCGCAACGGCGTCGAAACCATGGTCAGTCAACACTGCGATGAAACGTTCGTAGATGTCGCGGCCGACAGCGTTATGCAGGCCGGGCACGTTTTCCACGATGATGAAGTCAGGCGGGCACCGCGCGACGATTTGGGCAAACACGAGCAGGAGCGCTTTCTGGTTGTCGTCCGTTTTGGTCCTGTTGAGGGTTGAAAAAGGCTGGCAGGGCGTGCAGGCGGCGTATAGCGTCGTGTCAGCAGACCGAATGCCGATTTTCTTGCGAAGCGCTTTGACGTCCAGGTCGGCGATGTCCTCTTCGATGAAGCAGCTAGGCTTGTTGTTGTGCTCGTAGGTCTTCTTCAAGCGCGGATCGTTGTCTACGCCTGCCACGACCTCGATGCCGGCGTCCAGAAGACCCCGCGTCAGGCCGCCGGCGCCGCAGAAGAAGTCGATAGCCTTGAGCATGCCTGATTCCACCCCCCCATCTGCCGAGTGCCTGCACAATCCAGGATAATACCACGCGCGAGGATCTGAAACCATGCCCGACACCCGCCTGATCGAGCGCTGGCTGCCGATCGCCGAGATCGGCGTCGAGAGCACCCGCGAGCGGACGCCGATGACGCCGTTCCCGGCGCCGAACCGTCTCCACGTCTGGTGGGCGCGCCGTCCGCTGGTGGCGTCGCGGGCGGCGATCCTGGCGTCGCTGCTGCCGGAGGACGCGGACCGCGACCGGTTCCTGCACGTGATCGGCATCCACGGGGATCCGGTGAAGGCGCGCAGGCAGATCGACGAGGCGCTGAGGACCGGCGTCCGCGTCAGCGATCCGTACGGCTACGACCGGGCCTTCAAGCACTCCCCGGATCGGCGGGACGCGGACTGGTTGAAGTCCAATGTCGGCAAGGCGCTGGACGGCTTCACGGTGCTCGATCCCACCGGCGGCGGCGGGAGCATTCCGTTCGAGGTGGCGAGGGTCGGACTCCGGGGGCTGGCGAGCGACCTCAATCCGGTCGCCACGCTGATCATGAAGGCGACGGTCGAATGGCCGGTACGTTTCCCGGACGAGATCGCGGCGGCGTTCGACAGGTTGGCCGCGACGCTGCGGCGGCGCATCGAGGATCGGCTCGGCCCGTTCTTCGTGCAGTGGGACGCACCGGATCGGATGGATCTGACCTACCTCTGGGCGCGCACCGTCACCTGCCCCTACTGCGACGGCCTCGTCCCTCTCTCCCCGAACTGGCGTCTGGCCCCGGACGGGACCGGCGTCCGTCTCGTCCCCCGCGCCGGCGCCGGGCCGGGCGCGGAAGGCCGGGTCTGCGGGTTCGAGATCGTCGGTTCGGCGCGGGAGCAGTCGCCGGGCACGGTGGCGCGGGGCGACGGGACGTGCCCGTTCCCCGACTGCGGCCGGATCATCGACGGCACCGCGATCAAGGAGCAGGCGCAGGCCGGGCAGATGGGCGAGCAGCTCTTCGCGGTGGTCTGCAAGCGGCGGGAGACCGTCCGGACGAAGACCGGCCGCGCCCGCGAGAAGTGGGTCCGCGGCTACCGCGCGCCCCGGCCGGAGGACGACGACGGCGCGGCGCTGCGGGCGGCGCTCGACGAGAAGCTGGCGGAATGGGACGCCTTCGACCTCGTGCCGAACGAACGGTTCCCGGAGGACAGCAACGACGACCGGCCCATCCAGTACGGCATGCCGCGCTGGCGCGACCTGTTCTCGCCGCGCCAACTGCTGTGCCACGGGACGGGCGTGGAGGTGTTCCGGGAGATGCTCGACGCGGACCGCGAAGCGGGGAAGCTGGACGAGGTGCGGCAGGCGGCCTACGGGTATCTGGCGCTCTCCCTGGACAAGCTGCGCGACTACAACTCCCGGATGACCCGCTGGCATACCGGCCGCGAGGTGGTGGCGGGCACGTTCGACCGCCACGATTTCTCCTTCAAGTGGTCCTACGCGGAGATGGCCCCCCTGGTCACCGGCCTCGGCTACGACTGGGCCATCGGGCAGACCGCCAAGTGCATCCGCGAGCTCGTCGCCCTGGTCCGCCCGGAAGCCGGCGGGCGCGGCGGAACCGCCGGCCTGTTCGATCCGCCCGCTCTGGACGCCGCCGCCGGCCCCGGTCACGCCGATCCGCCCGCGCCGGGCGCCGCCGGCCCCGGTCACGCCGAGTCGCCCGCGGCCCGCGCCGGTCTGCCCGCTTCGGGCGCCGCCGCCGGCCCGGATCGCGCCGAGTCGCCCGCGGCCCGCGCCGGCCTGTTCGATCCGCCTGTTCCGGTCGCCGCCGCCGCTCCGGATCGCGCCGTTCCGCCCGCGGCCGCTTCGCGCCCGGCGCATGCCACCACCGGCGCCGGTCCCGCGGCCGTCCCGGTCGCCGCCGCCGGCCCGGATCGCGCCGTTCCGCCCGCGGCCCGCTCCGGCCTGCCTGCGCCGCGCTCTGCGCCCGCCGACGCCGCCCCGGATCGCGCCGCGGCGCCGCCGGTCACCATCACCTGCAAGTCCGGCGACAGCCTCGACCACCTCGCCGCCGGCAGCGTCGACGCGGTCGTCATGGACCCGCCCTACTACGACAACGTCATGTACGCGGAGCTGTCCGACTTCTTCTACGTCTGGCTCAAGCGGACCGCCGGACGGGTCTTCCCGGAGCTGTTCCGGCGCCGGCTGACCGACAAGGACGCCGAGGCGGTGGCCAATCCGGCCCGGATCCGGGCGGCGGCGGCCGGGGCCGGAGAAGGCGTGGCGTCCCCGTCCGGCGGCGGCGCGGCGGCGGCGGGGGGCGGAGGAGACGCCGGGTCCCCGGCCCGCGGCGCCGGGTTGCGGGCGCTGGCCGGGCGCGACTACCAGGAGCGGATGGCGGCGATCTTCGCCGAGTGCCGGCGGGTGCTGAAGCCGGACGGCATCCTGACGCTGATGTTCACGCACAAGGCGACCGGTGCGTGGGACGCGCTGACCACCGGACTGATCGAGGCGGGGTTCGCGATCACCGCGTCGTGGCCGGTCAACACCGAGGCGGGCGGCAGCCTGCACATCCGCAACAAGGCGGCGGCCAACAGCACGGTGTTCCTGGTCTGCCGGCCGCGGGCGGCGGCGGACCCGGACGCCGGGGCGGTCTACTGGGAGGACGTCGAGCCGCGGGTCCGCGAGGCGGTGCGGCGTCGGGTGCAGGAGTTCCAGGACGGGGGCATCCGCGGGGTGGACCTGTATCTGGCCGCGTTCGGCCCGGCGCTGGAGGAGTTCTCGCGGCACTGGCCGGTGCGCCGCGGCACGCCCCGCGAGCGGCCGAAGGAGCCGGGGCGCCGGCAAACGCCGCTGCCCGCCGAGCCCTGGGACCCGTACGCGGCGACCCCCGAGGACGCGCTCGACGCGGCGCGGCGCGAAGTGAAGGGGTGGCGGCTGTCGCGGCTGACGCACCTGCGGGCCGACGCGGATCTGGATCCGGCGACGGCGTTCTTCGTGCTGGCGTGGGATGCGTTCCGGGCGCCGTCCTTCGCCTACGACGAGGCGCTGCGTCTGGCCCGCGCGGTCGGGATCGACCCGGACCGGGAGGTGGCCGGGCGGCTGGCGGAGAAGAAGGGCGGCGACCTCGTTTTGTGGGACAGCGCGCGGCGGGCGGCGAAGGGGGCGTTGGGGCCGCCGGACGGGTCGCGGGGTCTGGTCGACGCGCTGCACCACGCGGCGCACCTGGCGCGGACGTCGTCGCTGGCGGCGGCGCGGGACCTGCTGGAGGGGCTGGAGGTGCACCGGGATCCGCGCTTCTTCGCGGCGCTCGAAGCGGTGCTGGAGGTGCTGCCGGCCGGCGCGGTCACCGGCGTGGCGCTGAGCGGGGACGCGGCGGCGGCGGGCAGCGACTTCGAGGCGCTGTACCACCTCTACCGCCTCGCCTGGCGCAACGAGATCGACGAGCCGGACCAGCTCCGGTTCTGGCGCGCCGACAGCGGGTGAAATCACGCTGACCGGGAGCGTCTTGCACGGGCTGCACCGGCAATCCGACCTTCAGCGCGCCGCGGGCGACCGGTCAGCGCGCGCGGGTCCGGGGCGCCGGCGGCGGCTTGCGCGGCAGCCGCTCGTCGAGCATCGCGGTGCGGTAGGCGAAGGTCGCCGCGACCACCGCCATCTGCCGCAGGTCGTCGGGCTGCACGCGGTCGTAGAAGTCCATGTTGGAGTGGTGCGTCCGGGAGCTGTACTCCAGCCGATCCTGGATGAACTGGAAGCCGGGCAGTCCCGCCGCGTCGAACGAGCGGTGGTCGGTGCCGCGGGTCGACCGCCGGCCGACGGTCGTGACGCCGAGGTCGCCGAGGCCGCGCATCCACTCCTCGAAGAGGGGGGCCGCCGCCGCGTTGCCCTGCAGCCAGATGCCCCGGATGCGGCCCGCGCCGTTGTCCAGGTTGTAGTAGGCGGACACGGTCGCGTGAGCCGACCGCGGCGCCAGCGTTTCGGGATCCGCGTAGTGACGCCGGACGTACTCCCGCGAGCCGAGCAGTCCCTCTTCTTCGCCGCCCCACAGCGCCACCCGGATCGTGCGCCGCGGCCGCGCGTCCACCGCCTGCAGGATGCGCGCCGCCTCCATCATCGCGGCCACGCCGGCCGCGTTGTCGGTCGCTCCGGTCGCGGCGTGCGTCGAGTCGAAGTGCGCGCCGAGGATGACCACCTCGCCGGCGAGGTCGGTCCCCGGCAGGTCGGCGAGCAGGTTGAAGCCGTTCGGCCGCTCCTCCTCGTCGTGGAACCGGGTCCGGACGTCGAGCTCGACGGTGACCGGCAGCCCCTTGTCGAGGACGCGGATCATCCGGTTGTAGTGCTCCACCGCGATGGTCGCCGCGGGGACGACCTCCGGCGCGGCCGCCGCCCGCGACCCGCCGGGGCCGACGAACACCGTCCCGCCGTCGGTGCGCCGGGTCGGCCAGACCAGGCCGCTGCCGAGCGGCGCCCCGCCGACCAGGGAACGATCGCTGCCCCGGTCGAGCACCGCGACGACGCCCTCCTCCACGAAGAACGCCTGCACGTGGTCCGGCAGCCGCGCCCCGCTGCCGCCGCTGCCCGCCTGCCGGGAGTTTCCGGCGGGCGGCCGCGCCGCTTCCGCGAGGAGACGGTCGTCCATCCGCAGCACCAGGTCGTCTTCGAGCATCCGGACGGCGCGCGGCTCCTGCGCCAGCACGATCCTGCCGCGCAGCCGGCCGCGGTACCGTTCCAGATCGCCGACGTCCACCCGCACCACGCCGGCCGTCACCGGGCCGTCCGTGCCCGGCGTCCAAGCGCGCGGGTAGCCGATGATCGGCATCACCCGCGGCTCGATCAGGTGCGCGTGGAAGCGCTCGAGCGACCAGCCGCGCCCGTACGCGAACCGCTCCTCGCGGACGCGCAGCCCCCACGAGCGCATCCGCCCGGACGCCCACTCCTTCGCCGCCTCGATCGCCGGCGTGCCGGTGACGCGCGGGCCGTAGACGTCGCTCAGCCAACTGACGATCTCCAGCGCTTCGGACCGCTGGAAGCCCTCCTCCCGGATCGCGCGCAGCACGTCGGGGTCGGGACGCTGCGCGAGTGCGGCGGGCGCCGCGGCGAGGATCGCGGCGACGACCGCGGAGGGGACGAGCAGGGAACGGCGCACGCTACGCATGGAGCGCATTGTAGCGCCCCGCAACGGGCGCCTCGGCCGACGCCGCCACGGACCGGGCGGTGACGATGCCGGAAGGGTGGCGGCGTAGAGCTGACCCGTGCGGCGTCGCAGCTCGCCATCGCGAACCGGGCGGTGACGGATGCCGGAGGGGAGCGCCGCGGCCGGTCCGGGAAGCTATCCGCCCGCCGGCGACTCCACGACGCCTTCCTCGGTGACGGCGAACTGAAGCGCGCTCGTCGCGGCGACGGCGCGCAGCAGCGCCGTCCCGTTGACGCTGACCCCGGTGGTGACGCGGCCCTCTCCGAGCGGCTCGCGCCGGCACTGGTTGCGGTCGTGCACCGTCATCGTCTGCACGACGTCGACCGGCACGTCCGGGAACTCGGCTTCGAAGACGTTCGGCGCCGTCTCCTGCAGCGTGGTCGACGCGTAGTTGCGCCAGCTCGGCTTGACCTTGTTGTCCTGCTCCATGCGGTCCAGACAGCGCTCGACGTCCGCCTGCCGCCCGGCGGAAGGCTCGGCCGCCGGCTCGCTCTCGAGGCGGATCGTGACCCTGGCCAGCGAAGACGGCTCCAGACCGCGCGGCGACCGCTCGCAATCGGTGGCCAGCGAGGCCGCCGCGGCGGCGACGACCAGGATCAGCGACGAGCGCCTGCGGGGATCGAGCATCGGAAGACGAGGGGCGAACCGTGCGCTGCAAGCATATCGGAAAGCGGCGCCGGGCGCGGCGCGGCGGCCGGGCGGGATTTGACGAAGACGAAGGGGCAACCTGCGCTGATCTCATGCGTGCTCTCGTCCAGGGGCGGCGCGGCGGCCGGCGGGATTTGACGAAGGGGCAACCTGCGCTGATCTCATGCGTGCTCTCGTCCAGGGGCGGCGCGGCGGCCGGGCGGGATTTAACGAAGGGGCAACGGACCCGTAGCGTTTCCGTGACGTGGAGCTCGTACAGTCCGTGTCGTCGACAGGTGAGCGCGTCTGCCGCATCCGCGTACGTATGGTTCGGGATGCGGCGCCCCCGGCGCGCTTCACCTGTTGCCCGTTCCGCCGGAGTGCCGGATCCGGTCCCGGGGCGGCGCCCGCGCGCCGTTCGGTCCCGGCTCGCTCACGGCTCCGGCTCCGGCGGCTGCCGGGGCGGCTACCGGTTTCGGGCGACGGATTGGAAGCTGGACGACGCGCTCACGGCTCCGGCTCCGGCGGCTGCCGGGGCGGCGCCCGCGCGCCGTTCGGTCCCGGCCCCGCCACGATATAGTAGGAAGGCGACCGGTCACGCGGCTGCCTCTCGATTCCGGGAGCCGCCGCCCCCGATTCCCGAGGAGGATTCCCCATGACACGCGCAACCGGCACCGGCCTCGTTTTCGTCTTCGCGCTCGCCGCGTTCTTCGCCGGCGTCCAGGGCGCCGCCGCACAGGCGCACAACCACATCGGCCACGTGATGGACAAGTGGAACGACACCCCCGAGATGGCCGGGCTGCTGCCGGCGGCGATCGCCGAGGCGCAGATCGCGGCGCGGCACGCCGCGCTGGCGGCGTCCGACCCGGGCAACCTCGACTCGATCAAGCGCCACACCGCGCACGTGCTGCACGCCGTCGATCCGTCGCAGATCGAGAACGGGCCGGGCAACGGCTACGGCGTGAAGCAGGCGGCGGAGGGCGCGGCGAAGCACATCCTGGCCGCGGCGAACTCGGACGACGCATCCGGCGCGGTGAAGGCGCACGCCGAGCACGTCGCCACCTCGGCCCGCAACACGGTGGCGCGGGCCGACCAGATCGTCATGCTGGCGCAGAAGATCGAGATGGCGACCACGGCGGAAGACGCCGCGCCGCTGGTGGCCGAGCTCGACGCGCTGGCCCAGGCGCTGCTCGCCGGCGTGGACGCGAACGGCGACGGCCGGACCGGGTGGCAGGAAGGCGAGGGGGGCCTCGAAGTGGCTCACACGCACGGCAACCTGATGAAGCAGGCCGAAGGACTGTAGGCGCCCCGGGCGGGCGCCGCGGCCGTTCGGCGCCCGCCCGCCGGCGGTACGGGGCGGATCGGTTCCGGCCGCACGTGCTTACGGAATCCGGAAGACGCTTTCGCTCCTGACGCCGCGGCCCTCGTGCGGGTACGTGTGGAGAGTCTCCACCGCCAGGGAGCGGTCGTCGGCCCGCCAGCCGATGTGGGTCACCGGCTCCTCGAAACCGCCCTCGCTGCCGTAGCCGAGGACCAGCCGGTCCGCGTCCCGGAACACGCCGCGCAACCTGTCGCCGCCGTGCAGGTCGAAACGCGAGAGCCGGCAGTCGTACCGCAGGCCGCCGGCGGCGCAGGACATGGACCAGTCCGCGCTGGCGGCCCGCTGCCGGATCACCCGCGCCCGCAGGTCGCCGGACGCGCAGGTCAGCAGTTCCGTCAGGGCCGCGCCCTCCCGCTCGACGAGCACCGCGTGGCTCGTGCCGAGCGCGCAGAACGTGACCGCGCGGCGTCCCCACGCCACCCGGCGCGACTCGAACACCCGCAACGGCTCCAGCCGCACGCGGCCTTCGAGCAGGAAGTAGCGGAGCGTCGCGACGCTGTGCAGCCTGGCGGTCTCCGAAACCGGACCGGCGCCCATCCGTCCAGGATCACCGGACCCGCGTCCGGCTGTCAAAGAGAACGCCGCGGACGTCGAGAACGTGCGCCGGCACTGGACGCCGACCCGCGGATTGCGGGATCGTAGTCCCATGGACGAACGGCCCGCCGCCGCGGCCGCATCCTCCCGCCCCGGGGTGCTGCTGATCGCCGTCTTCACCATCGCCACCTGCGGGCTGGTCTACGAGCTGCTGGCCGGCACGATCGCCAGCTACCTGCTGGGCGACAGCGTGACGCAGTTCTCGACGGTCATCGGCGTCTACCTGTTCTCGATGGGGATCGGATCCTACCTGTCGCGCTTTTTCCAGCGGGATCTGCTCACCCGCTTCATCGAGATCGAAATCCTCGTCGGCCTCGTCGGCGGCCTGTCGTCGCCGGCGCTCTTCTTCGCGTTCGGCGAGGTCGGGACCTTCCGCGTCGTGCTCTACGGGTGGGTCACCGCCACCGGCGTGCTGGTCGGACTGGAGATCCCGTTCCTGTTACGCATCCTGAAGGACGAATTTCCGCTCCACGACCTGGTCTCGAAGGTGCTGTCGCTCGACTACCTGGGCGCGCTCGCGGCGTCGCTGCTGTTTCCGCTGTGGCTCGTGCCGCGGGTGGGCCTGATGCGGTCGTCGTTCGTGTTCGGCGGGCTCAACGTGCTGGTCGCGGTCTGGACCTGCCACGTCTTCCGCGGGCACCACCGCCGGCCCCTGCTCACGGCGCAGGCCTGGGGCGCGCTCGGCGTGCTCGCTCTCGGCGCGGTCTTCTCCGACGACCTGGTGGAATGGTCCGAACGCCGGCTCTACGACGATCCGGTCGTCCTGTCGCGCTCGTCGCCGTATCAGCGCATCGTGCTGACGCGGGGCGACGGCGGAGTGCGGCTGTTCCTGGACGGCAACCTGCAGTTCTCGTCGCTGGACGAATACCGCTACCACGAGGCGCTCGTGCACCCGGGGCTGGCCCTGGTCGCCGACCCGCGCCGCGTCCTCGTGCTCGGCGGCGGCGACGGGCTGGCGGTCCGCGAGATCCTGAAGGACGACCGCGTCGAGGCGGTCACGCTGGTCGACCTCGATCCGCTGATGACCGAAGTCTTCCGGGACCACGAGGCCTTCGCCGCCCTCAACGGCTACGCGCTGCGCTCGCCGCGGGTCGAGGTGGTCAACGCCGACGCGTTCGTCCGGATCGAGTCGGACACGACCCGTTACGACTTCATCGTCGTCGATTTCCCCGACCCGCGCACCTATTCGCTCGGCAAGCTCTATACGACCACCTTCTACCGGCGCCTCCGCGAGCGGTTGCGCCCGGACGGCGTGGCCGCCCTGCAGAGCACCTCCCCGCTGGTCTCGCGGCAGGCGTTCTGGTGCGTCGTGGAGACCGTCCGCGCCGCCGGGCTGCACGCCAAGCCGTACCACGCGCCGGTGCCGAGCTTCGGCGAATGGGGCTACGTGCTGGCCTCGCACGCGCCGCTGCCGGTGCCCGACGCGTTCCCGGCCGGGCTGCGGTTCCTGACCCCGGCGGTCGCGAGGACGCTCTTCACGTTCCCCGCCGACATGGACGCGGTGCCGGTGGAGGTGAACCGCCTGAACAACCAGATCCTGGTGCAGTACCACGCGGCCGGGTGGGAGCGCTACGCGCGGGGGCGGCCGTAGACTTGCCCGGGGCGGGGCACGGGCTGACCCGGCGCGAGCTGTTGCGGGCGGGGCCCGGCGCGGCGGCCGCGCTGGCCTTCGGCTGCGCGCCCCGGCCGCCGTCGGCCGCGGACCGCGCGCTCGACGCCGGGCGCATCACCGGGACGATCGTCGGCGCTTCGCACCGCACCGGGCACCGTCTGCGGGCGGGCGCCTTCCCCGAGCCGCGTCAGACCCGCGAGGTCGGCGTGGTCGTCGCGGGCGCCGGCATCGCCGGCCTGGCGGCCGGCTGGAAGCTGGCCGGCAGCGGCTTCCGAGACTTCGTGGTGCTGGAGCTGGAGCCGGAACCCGGCGGCAACGCGCGGTGGGGCGAGAACCCGGTTTCCGCCTACCCGTGGGGCGCCCACTACCTGCCGACGCCGACCCCCGAGTCGACCGCGGTCCGCGAGCTGGTCGCGGAGATGGGCCTGGTCCTGGACCACGGGCCGGATGGCGAACCGATCTACGACCCGCGGCACCTCTGCCACGCTCCGCGGGAGCGCCTGTTCCTCGACGGCCGCTGGCGCGCGGGGCTGTCGGCGCGGGACGTCGTCGATGCGGGCGGCGCGGCCGGCGCTGGCGGCCGGGCGGCGCTCGCGGCGTTCGAGGCCCAGGTGCGCCGGTACCGCGACCGGCGGGACGCCGCGGGACGCCCGGCGTTCGCGCTGCCGGTGGCGGCCGGCGCGACCGACCCGGAGATCCTGGCGCTGGACCGCATCTCGATGCGCGAGTACTTCGACCGCGCCGGCTGGACCTCGCCCCGGCTCCGCTGGTACGTCGACTACTGCTGCCGCGACGACTACGGGTGCACGCTCGACACCACCTCGGCCTGGGCGGGATGGCACTACTTCTGCTCGCGCCGCGCCGACGTCGAGTACCTGACCTGGCCGGAGGGCAACGGCCGCATCGTCCGGCACTTCCTCGACCGTCTGGCCGGGCGCGTCCGGACCGGCATGCTGGTTCATCGCGTGCGGCCGGCCGGCGAGGCCGCGCACGGCGGCGCGGAGGCGGGCGACGTCGAGGGCGGCGCCGGCGGCGTCCACGTCGACGCGCTGGACACCCGCGACGAGACGACGGTCCGCTTCCGGGCGCGGCGGTGCATCTACGCCCTCCCGCGCTTCACCGCGCCCCGCGTCGTCGACGGCTATCCGCCGGCCGGCGTCGAGGGGTTCACCTACAGCCCGTGGGTGGTGGCGAACCTCACCGTCGACCGCCTGCCGGAGGGCGCGGCGTGGGACAACGTGCTGTACGACAGCCCGGCGCTCGGCTACGTGGTGGCGACCCACCAGAACCTGCGCATGGCGGCCGGGCGCAGCGTCCTGACGTGGTACCTGCCGCTCGCCGTACCGAACCCGGCGGCGGCCCGCGCCTGGATGCTGGAGCAGGACTGGCGCGACTGGGTGTCGCTGATCCTCGCCGACCTCGGGCAGGCCCATCCCGGCATCGAGTCGCTCGTGACGCACGCCGACGTCATGCTCCGGGGGCACGCGATGATCCGTCCGACGCCGGGCTTCGTGTGGGGCGCGGCGCGCCGCCGGGCGGCGGCCCCGCACGGCCCGGTCCGCTTCGCCCACTCCGACGTGAGCGGGATCTCGCTTTTCGAAGAAGCGCAGTACCAGGGCGTGCGGGCCGCCGAGGAGGTCATGCGCGAGCTCGGCCACGCGTTCTCGAGCTCGCTCTGACGGTCCGTCCGCCGCAACGCCGCGGCGTCCCCGCACGCCACCACGCGCGCCGCGTCGGGCGCCCGCCACGCCCGTCCATTCGCCGCGTCGCCACGTCGTCCCCGCGGAGTGAACCGGGGCCGTCTCCGATCGACCGGGACCGCGGCTACGCGGCGGCGCCACGTCGTCATCCCCGCGGAGTGAATCGGGGCCGTCTCCGATCGGCCGGGACCGCGGCTACGCGGTCGCCATGCCCATCTTCTTCTTCAGCTCCGCCAGCGCGTCGGCGCCGGCGCCGGGCGACGGCGCGGCCAGGGCCTTGTCGATGTCCTCGTCGATCGAGCCGCCGACGTCGCCGAGCTGGTCGTAGGCCTCGGCCAGCGACTCCTCTTCCTGCACCTTGGCCTTCATCTTCTCCAGCATGGCCACGGTGCCGCTGGCGTCGGCGCCGGCGAGCTGCTGGTTGATCTTGCGCATCGACGAGGCGGTGCGGGCGCGGGCCCGCAGGGTGACCAGCTCGTTCTGGTACTTGTTGATCTGCCGCTTGAGGTCTTCCACCTTCGCCTGGAGCTGGTCGGCCATCCGCTGCTGCGTCTGGTGGTCGCCGCCCACCCGGGCCGCCTGCTGCAAGGCGTCCTCCTTCTTCTCCAGCGACGCGGTCGCCAGGCGTTCGGCCTCGCCCGCGTCCATCTCGCCCGCCTCCACGCGCCGGAGCAGGAGCATCGCCTTGCGCTCGTACTCCGCCGCGCGCTTCTTGTGGTCGCCGGCCTCCTTCTGCAGGCGGATGGCGAGCGACTTCACCTGCGCCAGGCTGACCATCGCCGCCTGCAGGTTCTTCTTGAGGTCCCGGATGCCCTGCTCGGTCATCTTGATCGGGTCCTCCAGGTGATCGATCGCGGCGTGGGCGTTCGATTCGGCGACCTTGAACATTCTGCGGAAGATACTGGCCATCGTCGTTCTCCTTCGGTCGTCATCCCTTCAGGTAGCCGAGCAGTTCGGATCCGTATTCCGCCATCGCCAGCGACAGGGCGTCGATGGATCCTTCCAGCTCGTTCGCATCGAGGTTGGCGAGTTGCAGCGTGTCGCGGTAGAAGATGCGCTCGGCGTTCTCGTCGAGGACGAAGGCGCCGTGGACCAGGGTGTTGTTCATCTGCAGCAGCCGCTCGAAGAGGTTCCTCGGGTTCTTCGGCACGTGGCCGATCAGCTGCTCGAGAATGACGATGGGCGGTTCGCAGTCGATGAACAGCTTCTTGACGCCGTTCTCCTCGTCGTCGATCACGACGAGTTCCTCCTCCTCGTTCTCCGCCGTGACCGTCAGCCCGAGGTCGAGCAGGTAGCCCTTGACCTTGTCGAAATGCTCAGCCATCGAATGTCGCGCCTCCTGGCACGTTCGTCCCCGCGCCGGCCGGGGTCCGGGGGCCGGCGCGTCCGGCTCCCGGCGCCGGACTCTCGTCCATTCCCCTTACCTACGATCACGCCGGGCCGCGGGTTCCGGGGTCCAGCGCGGCGCCCTGCCTGCCGGCCCGTGCGCGGGCCGAGACGACCACCAGCCGATCGTCGGCCGCCACGGGCTCGCCCGCGTCGGGGTTCGTCACGACGTCTCCCGTCCGGCGGCGCTGGACCGCCAGCGCGATCATCCCCTGCTCGCGCTTCAGGTCCGAGAACACGTCGAAGAACGACCGCCCGCCGAGCCGGCCCGGCACCGGGATGGTGATGAGGTCGTTGCCCACCTGCGCGCTCAGCAGCTCGCGCAGCACCGTCGAGATGCCGTGGTCCAGCGTCGCGGTCGAGATGACCCGGCTGCACAGGTCCGCGCCGACGATGATCTCGTCGGCGCCCGCCTGCTCGCAGTGGCGCACGTTCTCCTCGCCGGCCAGCTCGACGATGGCGTAGACGTCCGGGTTGAGGCTCTTGACCGTCAGCACCGCCAGCACCGCCCGCGCGTCGCGCGGCCCGTGGTCCAGCGCCCGGTCGCCGACGAGGACGACGGTCGCCGCCTTCCCGATCCCGGCCCGCCGCAGGTCGTCCTCGGTCGCCGCGCCGCGCACGAAGTGGAGCAGATCGTCCGCCACCGGCTTGGTCTCGACGTCGGCCACCAGCACGATGGGGGCGCCGGTGGCCCGCGCATCGGCCCGCAGGTCCTTCAGGATCTCCTTCGTCCGGCCGTTCCATCCGCACAGGATGACGTGCCCCTGCAGGTCGTCGTACTCGCCCATGCCGCGGTCCTTTCTCAGTCGCTGCTCGACGAACGCGCCGGCGATGGTGGCGGTGAACATGCCGAGCACGCCGATGCCGAAGCACATCAGCACGACGCCGATCAGCCGGCCGCCGAACGACACCGGCGAGATGTCCCCGAAGCCGACCGTCGTCACCGTGACGATGGACCACCAGACCGCGTCGTGGAAGGGCCGGTCCTCCTCGAAGTACGTGAAGCCGGCGGCCCCGGCCAGGACCAGGACGGCGATCAGGCCCATGAGCCGGAAGAGGTTCTCGCGCCGCAGGAACGCGAGCAGCGCCGCCACGGACTGCCGCGCGCGCGATCCGGGGCTGCTCATCGTCCCGCCGCCAGGCTGCCGCTGCGATCCCGGGGCCGCCGCGCGCCTACAGCGTCAACCCGATGAGCATCGACGCGGCGAGGTAGGTCACCCCTTCGATGACGCCGGCGCCCAGGTTGGGCCGCTCCTGCACCAGCTCGTCGCTCAGCCGCGCGCCGGGCAGCAGCACCTTGTCGGCGAAGAGCCGGATGAACGGCAGCAGGACGAGCCCGACCACGGTGTAGTACGCGAACCCGGTCAGGCTCTCGTTCCAGGAGACGAAGTCGCCCTCGCCGGCCAGCCGGATGACGTTGCCGAAACCGACGAGCACCCCCGCGAACGCGGCCGCCACCGCGACGTTGTTCTTCTCGATCTCGTCGTGCAGATCGTACGACGTGATGCGGTCGTAGAGGATTCCGGCGACGATCAGCGCCGCCAGTCCCGCGATCCAGAACGCCAGCCCGGACGCCAGTCCTCCTTCGCCCGACATCGCTCCCGCCGTGATCAGGCCGACGGCCGCGTAGTTGGCCCCCTCCAGAATGCCCACGCCGACGTTGCGGTCCTCGACGATCTCGCGCTCGACGGCGAACTTCGAGAACACCACCCGGTCGTTGATCCAGGCCGACAGGTTCAGCAGCACGATCCCCAGCAGGCCGAAGATCACGAGGCCGATGACATCGTCGAGCAGGCTGAACGAGGCGGGGCCGGAGACGACGCCCCCCAGGACGATCACCAGCCCCAGATAGTAGCCGGCGACGGCCAGGGCCGCCGCCAGATTGTCCTTCTCGAGCAGCTCGGTCCGCAGCGCGAAGCTCCGGTGCAGCCGGTCGTAGACCCACCTGCCGGCGGCCAGCAGCACGAGGACGACGGCCAGATGGACGAAGCCGGGCAGGATCTGATCCACCGACATGACGTGTTCTCTCCCCGCGGCTACTTGCCGAAGCTGCGCATGCCGCCCGACATGCGGCTGGTGACCCGCTGACCGAACGACCGGCTCTGCGTCGCCTGCCGCTCCTGCTGGCGGCGGAAGAAGTCGGGACTCGTCTGCCGGGTGGTGGAGCCGTTGGTGCCGTACGCGCGTCCGCCGCGGCCCGCCGCGCCACCGCCCGCCGTGCCGCGGCCCGCCGCGCCGCCGCTGCCGGGCCCGTACCAGGTTTCGCCGCGGCGGCGCGCATCCTGATAGCCGTTCCAGTCGTCCCGGTAGATCGGGCGTCCGAAGCCGCCGACGAGGTTGCTCAGCAGCGCGTACTGCCCGTAGAACTCCCAGAACGAACGCCCGCCCCCGTCGTCGCGCCAGCGGCCGTAGCGCTCGTCCCCCACCTGCTGGTACCCGGGCGGGTGCGTGCCGCCGTCCACGGCGCCGTCGGCGCCCTTCGAGAGGATGACCATGCCGAGCGACGGCCGGTACCGTTCGTAGGTCCCGGAATCGACCTGCTGCCAGTCCAGGATCGACTCGCGGTGGACCAGCTCGTCCGACCCGGCCCGCGATTCGCCGGCGATCACCCGGTACTGGTGCCAGTACCCGGACCAACCTCTATCATCCATGTCCTGCAGGATCACCGAGTACTCCGGGTACCGTTCGAGCTGCGCCGCGAGCCGTTCGAGCGGGGACTGCGTGTCGCACGCCGCGGCCGCGAGCAGGACGCCGGCCAGGACGGCCGGCGCGAGCCGCGGGCGCAGGACGGCCGGCGCAAGCCGCGGGCGCCGATGCGGAACGGACCGGCGACGATCGCTCATGTCGGACTCCCCGGCAGGATGTGCGTGAACTGGTACTCCTCCACCACCGAACCGGCCGCCGCCGTGAACTCGGTCTCGCCCCACTGCTCGATCCCGACGAAGCCGGTCTCGGCCTCGTCCACGAACTCCCAGCGGATCACCGGCTCGCCGGCGCCGGCGCCGTCCGGCAGCAGGTGTCCGGCGTACGAGGCGTCGAGGCGGTACGCGGCGCCCCGGAAGATGATGGTCCCGGGCGGATCCTCGTGCTCGAGGATGTGCCGCCGGACATCGCCGGCGATGTCTCCGACGGCGATCCGGCGCGACAGCGACCAGGCGTCGCCGGACCGCTCCAGGTAGCGCTGTTCGCCGGCGGCGGTCAGCTCCCACTCCTCGACGTCGTCCAGGCCCGAAAAGCGGTAGCGGGAGTAGCCGGTGACCCGCCACGTCTGCAGGTCGTAGTCCACGAGGTAGCCGACCCGGAGCTTCGCGAGGACGAGGTCGGCCAGCGGATCCGGCGCGTCGTCCGCGTCCTTCCTGCGCCCGAACAGCCGCTCCCGCAAGCCCATGTATCGTTCGCGCTCCTCGGGGAAACCCTACCAGGAAACGAACCGCGCCCGCAATCGGAGTTGCCCCGGTTTCGCGGACACCTGATCCTGCTGGGAGGAGGAGGTATCCGCGATGCTGAAAACGAGACCGCCGTATCCGGCGGCGTTCCGCCAGCCGCGGGACGCATGGCGCGCCCCGGATTCACGCGGAACTGTCGGCAGGCGGGGCCGCGGTGAGCCGCAAGCAGGTGGCGCGGGTGATGCGTGCGGCGGGCATTGCGGTGGTGAGCCGGCGCCGCGGGCCGCGCACGACGCGCCGGGCGGTCCGGGTCCGGCCGGCCCCGGATCGGGTCGCGCGCCGTTTCGAGGCGGCGGCGTCCCGACTGACGCCGCCCGCGCGTGTTGCCGCCGCAAATGGAGTGTAGAATACGGTTTCAGCGTCCGGGCATGCTCCGCGGGACAACATGCGCGTTCCGGCCGCAACGGTCCCGGCGCGTCCGGAAAGGCCGGCAATCCGTCCTGCCGATCAGGCGTGTCCTGGTCCCGGACGCGGGACGGGGGGCGACGAGGGGGGAGCAGGATGAACGGGCGCGCGCTTTCGTCAATCGCCATCTTGTTCGTCGCGGCGTGCTCGTTCTCCGGGGGCGAGCTCGTGGAGACGAAGAGCAACGTCACCGGCGGCGCAAGCACCTTCAAGCTGGAAGGCTGGGCGGACAACTGGTTCGCGGTTTATCTTGACGACGAACTCGTCATGGAAGACAGCGTCTCGATCACCACGGAGCGTTCCTTCAATGCGGAGTCGGTGACTTTCGAGGCGGACTATCCGCTCAACCTTAATTTCGTTCTCAAGGATTACAAGGAAAACGACACGGGGCTCGAATACATCGGCGCGAGAAACCAGCAGATGGGCGACGGCGGCTTCATCATGCAGTTGACCGACACCGGCACGGGCGACGTCGTCGCCGTCACGAATGCGGATTGGGCATGCACCGTCGTTCACGCGGCCCCGCTCGACAAGTCGTGCGAAGACGAGCCGGATCCGGTGGCCGGCGCCGCGCCCTGCGACTTCGCGGACCTGGGTGAACCCGATGGATGGAAAGCGGCCGACTTCGACGACAGCGGCTGGACAGCCGCAACGGTCCATTCAGCCGCCGACGTCCGGCCGCGAGGCGGGTATGACCGGGTAAGCTGGAACGGCTCGGCCAGAATCATCTGGGGCCCGGATCTGGAAACCGACAACACCATCCTCTGCCGCATCACCGTGGAAGACCCCCTGCTTCCGGGTCGATGAGGGGGTAGTTGATCGACGGACAGAGGGAAGGACTCGACCCGGGTCTGACCATCAGGCGGCGCGGGGCTTGACTGGAGTTGCCCCAGTTTGCAGACCACCTGATCCTGTTCCCGTCACCGCTCCAGCAGGTCCTTCAACGCCGCGCCGGGCGGCAGGTCGCCGTCGTCGTCGCCTTCCGGCAGCTCCGGCGGCGTGAACAGCGGATGGCCCGGCGACCAGAGCGCCACGCTGCCGGCGTGCTCCTCGTAGTACGCCGGGTCGGTCGTCACCCGCACCCGCTCCCGCATGCCGGGCGCCAGCAGGCCGTACTCGCGCCGCCCCAGCGGCTGCACGTCCGTCCCCGGCGGCATCAGGTCCGGCGACGCGATCACCCGGTCGAGGTCGTCCAGGGTGACCGGCGACGGCCGGGCGGGCGGCGCCGCGGCGTCGTCGAGCGCGGCGTCGAGGTCGAAGCCGCCCGCCTCCGCCTCGCGGGCCTGCCGGGCCAGCTCGTCGACGACGTTCGCGCGCCGGGCGCCGTCGCCGCCGCCGGCGAGCACCGCGCCGGCGATGGCCCCGGGCATCCGCGCCAGGATCGGCTGCAGGCGGCCGACCACCTGCTCGAACAGGCCGATCCGGGTCCGCAGCGCCCGGTAGACGTCGGTTTCGACCGTCCCGGCGTAGTGCAGGTTGACGACGCGGATGGTCGCGTGGCGCTGGCCGAGGCGGTCGATGCGGCCGATGCGCTGCTCGACCCGCATCGGGTTCCACGGCATGTCGTAGTTGACCAGCGCGCCGCAGAACTGGAAGTTCAGCCCCTCGGCGGCGGCGTCGGTGCACAGCAGCACGTCCGCTTCGCCCTCGCGAAAGCGCCGCTTCGCGTCGTCGCGCATGATCGGGCGCCAGCCGCCGGCCGCGGCCGGGACCTCGCCGCCGCGCCCGGAGAAGCAGAGCAGGCGCAGGCCGCCGCGCGCGCGGAGGGCGTCGCGCAGGAAGTCCATCGTGTCGGCGTACTGCGTGAAGACCATCACCTGCCCGTAGCCGTCCCGGCGCAGGTCCGCGAGCGTCCCGGTCAGGGCGGCGAGCTTGCCGTCCGGCGGCAGCGCCCGGATGCGTTCGAGCAGCCGTTCGACGTCGGCGCGCTCCTCGGCGGCCAGCGCGCGCCGGTCCAGCGCGGCGAGCTCCTCGGCGTCAGGCGGTTCGTCCGCGGTCTCGTCGTCCGGCGTGTCCTCGTCCCACGCCGCGCCGGACGGGGCGGGCCGCGCCGCGCCGCCGGGCGTCATGGCGTCGAGGCGGCGCTCGAAGGTGGCGCGCAGCGCCCGGAAGCTGCTGGCGAGGCGGCGCCGGTAGATCGTCATCACGAAGCCGACCGCGGAGCGCTCGGCGCTGGCCGCCTGGTCGTACGTCGTGCCGATGTACCGCTCCACCGCCTCGTACAGCTCGCGCTCGGCCGCGGTCAGCGCCAGGAACCGGTCGTCGACGCGGCGCGCGGCGATCGGCGTCGCCAGCCGGCCTTCCCGGAAGTAGCGGCGCAGCAGCGCGCGGGTGTGGCGCGACACCAGCCGCCGGATCGGGGTGTGCGCGCGCAGCACGGCCAGGGCCGCGCGGCGCTCCGGCGTCTCGAGCTGCCGGCGCGGGATGCCCGCCGCGTCGCGCAGGGCGCGCAGCACGCGGTTGGCCTTCAGCGGCGACAGCCCGGTGAGGCGCCGCACGTCGCCGCGGCCGACCGCCCCGTGGTCGCGCTCGACCGCCTGGAACAGGCGCGCCATCCGGTCGAGCGCGTCCGCCGCCGGGTTCGGCTGCCCGATCGTCTCGAAGAACTGGAGGAAGGCGTCCTCGGTCCACTCCGGCGGCAGCCCGAGCAGGTCCAGCAGGTCCCACACCTCCACCGGGTGCACCTGCATCGGCGTCGCGGTCAGCAGGATCAGGCCGCCGGTCTTCGCCCGAAGTCCCCGCATCAGCTTCAGCAGCGCGTTCGGACCGCCCTCCCGCCGGCTGCCGGCCGCGCGCCGCCGGGCGTGGTGCGCCTCGTCGAGCACGATCAGGTCCCACGGGTCGGCCTCGGCGAGCAGCGCCTCGGCGCGATCGCGCCGGCGCAGCAGGTGGCTGGAGGCGATCACCGCCGGCTCGTCGTGCCAGCGGTCCGGAGCGTCCCGCCGCGCGGCGGCGGCCGGCGCGCCGGGCGCGGGGTCGCCGACCAGCGCCCGCCTCGCCGCGGGGCCGGACGGCGTGACCGGCGCATCACGCGGTGGCACGCCGGGCGCAGGGTCGCCGACCAGCGCCCGCCCGTCGTAGATCGGCCAGTGCAGGTTGAACTTCTCGCGCAGCTCGATCTGCCACTGCCGCAGGACCGCCTTCGGCGCCAGGATCAGGATCCGCCGCGCCCGGCCCGCCAGCCACGCCTGCCGCAGCAGCAGCCCCGCCTGGATGGTCTTGCCGAGGCCCACCTCGTCGGCGATCAGCAGACGGGGCGGCCAGCGGCCGTAGAGCCGCTCGAAGGCGCGGACCTGGTGCGGCCACGGCTCGACCGCCGCGGTCGCCTCCCCGACCCGCGCCCCGCCCCCCGGCAGGGACGGCGCGCGGGCGATGAACCGCCAGACGAGCCGCCGGCGATCGACGGCCGGCGCCGGGGTGGCGGCCGGCGCCGGGGGGACGTCGTCCGCGGCCGGGGCGCCGGCCGGCGGCGGGACGTCCCCACGGCCGGGCACGGCAGCCGGCGGGGCGCCGTCCGGCGGCGGCGGGACGTCCGCGTCCCCACGGCCGGGCACGGCGGCCGGCGGGGCGCCGTCCGGCGGCGGCGGGACGTCCGCGTCCCCACGGCCGGGCACGGCGGCCGGCGGGGCGCCGTCCGGCGGCGGCGGCGCGTCCCCGTCCCCACGGACGGAATCGGGCGCGGCGGCCGGCGGGTGGCCGTCCGCGATCAACCGGGCGGGACGATCGCCGGCCGGCAGGAACCGCAGCAGGTCCCGCCGCACCGCGTCCGGCACGTCCAGGACGATCGCCCGCTCCGCCCGGTCCGCCCACAGCCGGGCGAAGTTGCGCTCTTCCTGATCGACGCGCGCCGGCTCCGCCCCCCAGCTCGTGAAGACGTTCAGGCTCTCCCAGTTGCGGAGCCAGCCGGCCGGCGTCTCGTTCAGGCTGCCCGTCCACGCCAGCCGGTTGCCGGCGCGGTCTTCGATGACGCCGGTCTTCTCGTGGAAGAGCGCGGCGTCGGCCGCCGGCCGCCGGGCGCCGTCGCACGGCACCGCGACCCGCACGTCGAGATGGCCGTGGCCGACCATCCAGGCCAGCAGCTCCAGCGCGTCGGCGGCGGCCGGGTCGGGCGGGGCGAGCGGCGCGGCGGCCAGGCGGCGCTCGACCTGCCCGCGCAACGCCTCGCCCCGCGCGATCGCCTCGATCTCGGGCGGCTCCAGCGTGCAGCCGACGACCAGACGCATGCGCCCGCCGTTGCGCACCAGCCCTTCGAGGCCGCGCGCCGCCAGCGCCAGTGCCCCGGCGCCGAAGTACCCGGTCAGCCGGTCGTAGCGCACCGCGTCGGCCAGCGCCGGCACGTAGAACCGGCGGACCAGATCGCCGTCCTCCGGCGTGTACTTGAGCCGCCATTCGTGGTCGGTCAGCATGGGGCAGGGAAGGTCGCGCCCGCCGGCGCCGGGACGGTCAGCCCGATGGCTGGTTCGGACCGAGCGCCATCTGAACCGATTGCGCTGGTGGGACGACGAAATGGGGTTTGATGAAGGCGCGGCCGGTATGGTTCTCGACAATCTTGACGGCTGGCGTGCCCGTGAACGTGTGCGTGGTTGCGTGGAACACCGAGAGACCGAGGTCCTGGAGTTCCGCGTCATGTTCCAGCGGAAGGACCACAAGCCCTCGTTGGGACAGCTCGGACCGGGACAGGTGCCGGCTGTGACTCTTGAACTGCTTGCGATCCGACAGCCAGTTCGAGACGGAACGAGCGAACTTCACACGATCGTCCCTGTACTTGAACATGTACGTTTCAAGCCAGGTGCTCACCAGTTCCCTGGACAACTCAAGGGCTGTTTCGCATTGCACAAGCAGATCCGGGCCGTACTGGCTCAGCATCGGGAGCCATGCGGACAACTTGGCGGGATCCGCGCACTCCCGTTGCGCCTTGTCGAATTGATCCAGTACAGCCTGGGCCGGGACGTAGCGCGTCCCCAGTGGCGTGGCCAACGGCACCTGCGGGTCGGTCGGGCCGAGAAACGAATGCTTCCCCATCATGATTTCGTCGGCGGCGCATGAGATCATGGTGGCCGCGGACATGGCGAGCTGCGGCACGATGACGCGAATGTGGGAGAACCGGGAACGAAGATAGGCGACGATCCCCGCGGCGGCTTCCGGGGAACCGCCCGGGCTGTGAAGGATCAGATCGAGATGCGGACCTTGCAACCCCGAAGTGACCTCCATGAGGGCATGAATGTCCTCGTCGTTGATGGACGTGCGCGCCGCCGGCGCGTCGTCTCGCTGCAACCATCCGGAGGCGTACAGGATGACGTTGCGATCGGTGTGGCGGTGAAGAGCAGCGAGGTACCAGCGTCGAACGCGGTCGAAATCAGGGGGCGAGCCTTGCGCCGCCGTGCGGCTCAACTCGGCAAGGATGTCGCTCCAGAGGGGCATGCGGTGCGTCAGGAACTCGGCCGGACGTTCGCATGGTCGGTCGTCGTGACGTGCGACGGCTTCCTGGTCGCCGCGCGGTAGGGATCGAGTCCGCGATCGGCGGTGCGCCAGTCGCCGTACACGCGCATGATCTCGGGGATGCCCGGGCGCTTGAGAGCCTGCTCGAGCAACGCGTCATGCGCGCGCGCCCGCCCGGACGTTCGCGTTTCGTCTGGTCGTGTCATCGTCGCGTCTCCCATCGGGTCGCATGCCGCCGATCGGCCGGAAGGTGTTCGCCGACGATCCCGGCAGGCGGCGCGGACACCCGTTCGACCGCGGGTGACCGAGCCGACATCCACCGCCAACCTGCCCCACGCCGCCATCGTAGCACGAACCGTCCGTCCCTCGCGCGCGGACGCCCGCCGCGAACCAGGGCGCCGCTCGTCACCGGGGCGCCGTCCGTCCCTCGCGCGCGGACGCCCGCCCCCTTGCCAGTCGTCGAGCCGTGCGTAACCGAACGATCCGCCCCTCGCGCGCGGACGCCCGCTGGGCGGCACGGTCGGCGGCGGTGGAAGTTTGCGCCTCAGAAGCCGCGGCCACGCGGGATCGGCCGCGGGGGACATCCTGGGGGACATTCTGACGGGACATTCTTCGGGCTAGAATCACGGCGGCATCGTTGCCGGGGCCATTTCCGCCCGCGGGACGCGACGCGGAAACGGACGCCGGGGAGGTCCGTCCGATGAGCGGCCGGGAGTACGAGCGCAGCCATCCGTGGATCCGCTTCGAAGCCGACCTCCGCAAGGCGTCCCCCCGCCTGTGGGCGCTGCTGGGGCAGGCCGTGGCGCTCTGCCGGCAGGTCGCCGGCGCCGCCCTGCCGCCCGCCGCCGCCGCGGAGATGCAGACGCTCTATCTGGTGAAGGGCGTGCAGGCGACCACCGCCATCGAGGGGAACACGCTCAGCACCGGGCAGATCCGCGAGCGGGTCGAAGGGCGGCTCGAGCTGCCGCCGTCGCAGGCATACCTGGGACAGGAGGTGGACAACGTCCTGCGCGCCTGCGACGCGATCGCGGCGACGATCCGCGGCGGCGGAACGCTCCGGCTCACGCCGGACCGGATCGCGGACTGCAACCGGCAGGTGCTCGACGGCCTCGACGCGCATCTGGAGGAAGGGGTGGTCCCCGGCGCGATCCCGGCGCACGCGGTCGGCGTCGGCCGCTACCGGGGCGCGCCGCGGGCGGACTGCGCTTTCCTGCTCGACCGGCTCTGCCGCTGGCTGGAGGACGAACCCGGCCTGACGGTGTTCGAGCGGGAAGACGACGACCGGATCGCGACGGCGATCCTCCACGCGATCCTCGCCCACCTGTACCTCGCCTGGATCCACCCGTTCGGCGACGGCAACGGCCGGACGGCGCGGCTCGTCGAGTTCATGCTGCTGGCGCGCGCCGGCGTGCCGCTGACTTCGGCGCAGCTTCCGAGCAACCACTACAACCTGACGCGCGCCGAGTACTACCGCCAGCTCGACCGCGCCAGCCGCGCGAACGGCGGCCGGGGCGATCCGCTCGGGTTCACCGGCTACGCGGTCCAGGGGCTCGTGGACGGCCTGAAGGAGCAGTGCGGCCACGTCGGCGAGGTGCAGTCGTCCATCGCGTGGGAGCATTTCGTATTCAAACGGTTCCGGCGCGAGCGGCGTTCGCCGGCGACCGAGCGCCGCCGCGAACTGGTGCTCGCGCTGACCGCATGCGAACGGCCGGCGCCGCGGGCGGAGCTTCGGCGGCTCAGCCCGGCGGTGGCCGAACGCTACGCCGGCAAGACGGACAAGACCCTGACGCGCGACCTCAACCGGCTCCTGGCGGAAGACCTGATCGAGCGGCGAGCCGGCGGATACCGGGCGCGGTCGGCCCGCATGCGGAGCTTCCTGCCGCCGCGCGCCGCGCCGGAGCGGACGGGACGGCGCGCGGACCCGGGAGCGGGAGCAGGATGACCGGGAGGGCGCCGATACCGCCCCGCGCGCACGGACGCCCGGTCATTCCTGCCGGGTGTCGCGCGGCGCCGGAGACGGCGGGCGCGGCGCCGGAGACGGCGGGCGCGGCGCCGGCGGCGACGGGCGCGGCCTTTCGACCTTCGCGACCGGCGGCGGATTGTATCCACGCTCTTCGATCTCAATCGGTTCCCGGGCATCCGCGACGGCTCCGGCTGGCTTGCTACCCATGGATTTCTCCTTTCGTCGCACTTCCGTTCTTCCCGGTCTGACGCTACCCCCCGCCGTCGGCGCGCCAGAACCGGAGCTGGTCCGGCTCGTCGATCTCGTTGCGCCAGGCGAGGCGGTAGAGGTGGTACAGCGCCTCGAAGTCGCTGCCCGCCGCCGCCGCGTCCCCGCTCAGCGCCACGCCGGTGACCGCGCCGGCCGGCAGCACCTCCAGCACCGCTTCGAGCGCCGCGAAGAAGCGCGGATCCCGGTGCACCTCCAGCCCCTCCAGCAGGTCCCGCGCCGCCGCCAGCGACGACGTCCGCGCCAGGTGCGCCCCGTGGTGCAGCGCGTCGACCAGGCCCCGCGACCCGTCCGCCGGCCCCAGCGCCCCCTTCGCCGCCCGCCGCGCACTGTCCCACAAAACGAGGTCGCCGCCCTTCTTCTCCGCCAGCCGCCCGGCCACCTCCCGGTCCGGGTCGATCCCGACCGCGCGGGCCAGACGCAGCGCCTCGTCGTAGGCGAAGGCCGGCGCCCGGAACGCATCCCACGCCAGCACGAAGAACGCCGTCGCCGGATCCAGGTCGGCGTCGGCCCGCAGGTGCGTCAGCCGCGACAGCCGCCACCCCTTCACTTCGCGCCGCGCCGCGTCGAGCGCATCCTCGGGGGTCGCCGCATACGGGTCCCACGGCTCGGCGAGCAGCGGCGTTTGCCGGCGCCCCGGCTCCTTCGGCCGCTCGCGGGGCGTGCCGCGGCGCACCGGCCAGTGCCGCGAGAATTCCTCCAGCGCCGGGCCGAACGCGGCCAGATACAGGTCCACCCCGCGGATGCCCGCGTCCTGGAACTCCTGCACCCGCCGCCGCACCGCCTCGCGGACCCGCGGCTCGACGTCCTCCCAGTAGACCGCTTCCGCGTCCGGGTCCGCCGCCGCCCGCGGCCGGCAGACCAGGAACACCGTGCTGTTGGCCGCCGCCTTGTTGCGGATGTGCAGGCTGCCGCCCGCCTCGGTGTTGACCGGCCACGACGCGGTGATCGCGAACCCCGCCTCGATCAATCCGGTGGTCAGCGCGTCCCACGCCCCGGTCGCCTTGTGCGTGAACATCAGCGTCAGGATGCCGTCCGGCTTCAGCACCCGCCGGCACTCGGCGAAGATCGCCGCCATCCGCTCCTGGTAGTCGCGCCCGGCCAGCGCCCGCAATCCGGCGCCGCGGACCGGGGACCCGGCGTCTCCTCCGCGCCCTTCCGCCGCCGCACCGCTGCCGGACGGGGGCGCCGCGCCTTCTCCGGCCCCGGACGCCGCCGCCCGGATCCGGGCCGGATTGGCCACCGCCTCGGCGTCCTTGTCGGTCAGCCGGCGCCGGAACAGCTCCGGGAAGACCCGCCCGGCGGTCCGCTTGAGCCAGACGTAGAAGAAGTCGGACAGCTCCGCGTACATGACGTTGTCGTAGTAGGGCGGGTCCATGACGACCGCGTCGACGCTGCCGGCGGCGAGGTGGTCGAGGCTGTCGCCGGACTTGCAGGTGATGGTGACCGGCGGCGGGCCGGCGGGCGGAACGGCGCGATTCGGAGCGGCGCTGGCGGCGCCCGGGGCGGCCGGGGGAACGGCGCCGGTGGCGGCAGGCGCCGGGCGCGGAGCGGCCGCGGGCGACTCGGCGCGACCCGGGCCGGCGGCGGCGTCCGGAGCGGGCGGATCAAACAGGCCCGCGCGAACCGCGGGCGACTCGACGCGATCCGGGCCGGCGGCGGTGCCCGGTGCGGGCGGGTCGAGCAGATCGGCAGTCCCGCCGCGCCCGCCGCCGGCTTTCGGGCGGACCAGGGCGACGAGCTCGCGGATGCACTTGGCCGTCTGTCCGATGGCCCAGTCGTAGCCGAGGCCGGTCACCAGGGGGGCCATCTCCGCGTAGGACCACTTGAAGGAGAAATCGTGGCGGTCGAACGTGCCCGCCACCACCTCGCGGCCGGTATGCCAGCGGGTCATCCGGGAGTTGTAGTCGCGCAGCTTGTCCAGGGAGAGCGCCAGATACCCGTAGGCCGCCTGCCGCACCTCGTCCAGCCTTCCGCCCTCGCGGTCCGCGTCGAGCATCTCCCGGAACACCTCCACGCCCGTCCCGTGGCACAGCAGTTGGCGCGGCGAGAACAGGTCGCGCCAGCGCGGCATGCCGTACTGGATGGGCCGGTCGTCGTTGCTGTCCTCCGGGAACCGTTCGTTCGGCACGAAGTCGAAGGCGTCCCACTCCGCCAGCTTCTCGTCGAGCGCCGCCCGCAACGCCGCGCCGTCGTCGTCCTCCGGCCGGGGCGCGCGGTAGCCGCGGACCCACTTCTCGCGGGCGCGGCCGGTCTTCGTCCGGACGGTCTCCCGCCGCTTGCAGACCACCGCGAAGAGCTGCTCGCCCATCTGCCCGGCCTGCGCCTGCGCCTTGATCGCATCGCCGTCGATGATCCGGCCGCAGTCCGGGAACGGGCACGTCCCGTCGCCGCGCGCCATCGTGCCCGGCGACTGCTCCCGCGCCGAACCGACGATCTCGAACCCGCAGACCCGGCCTTCCGTGCCCGGTCCGGCGGCCGGCGCGGGGACGAGACGGACGCCGGTTCCGTCCGGGGCCAGACGCCAGTTCGGGGAGAGGGGGACGAGGCCGTCGCAGTAGGGGCAGGTGACGGTGCGCGCCCAGAGGTAGGTCAGATCCATCCGATCCGGCGCGTCCCGCTGCGCGAAGAACGGGCCGAGCCGTTCCTCGATGCGCCGCCGCAGCGTCGCGGCCAACCCGTCGAACGCCGCCGCGATCTCGTCCGGGAAACGTACCGGCCATTCGACCGTCGCCTTCATGATCAGCGTGGCGACCGGGTTGAGGTCGCTCGCCAGCCCTCGGAGTCCGACCCTCGCCACCTCGAACGGAATGCTCCCGCCGCCGCCGGTGGGATCGAGCACCGTGAAGCTGTCCAGCGCCTTGCCGACGCTGGACTTCAACCAGTCCGCGTCCCGCCGATCCGGGGAATGCTTGAAGGCCCGGTCATAACCGTACGGATCGCTGACGCGGACGCCGGTCCTCAGCGCCTCGTCGATCTGCCTGCGCGCCTTCACCGGATCCCCGTGGATGCCGATCACGTGCAGGAACCGGTCGCGGTCCGCGTCCTCCGGCAGCAGCGACGCCAGGATCGCCGCGCGCGACGCAACCAGCGGACGGCGCGCCCACCAGACGTGGAGGTAGTACGTGGGCGGCAACGCCGTCATCGAACGGCGCTCGCGGGTGGACTCTTCGCCGATCTCGGCGATCGGCAGCCAGCGTTCGATCAGGCGGGTGTCGGGCATGGTTGGTTTCCATCGGGCCGGCAGGCACGGACATCCGGCACTCTCGCCCCCGGAGAGAGATCAACATGGGGCGGCATGAGACGATTACCGCAACGAGCCGTCCAGAACCACGGCCCGCACCCGTACCTTGCGTTCTTCCGACAACCGCCTTGCTTCCTCGTCCAACTCCCGACGGGCCGTCTCGATGCAGTCCCACTTGGGGCGATGATGGCGTTGAAGCCGTCCGGGATTCGGCGTGGTCATCCAGACGACGACATGGACGCCGTGCGTCGCGCCAAGTTGAGGCATGTATCGGTCGACAAGCTGATCCTGCATCCCCGTCTTCGCTTTAGCGTTCGACGACAGCTTGACCTCCATCGGCACGCGGATCGCGTCACCGGCCACCGTTCCGCGGCCAGGTACCCGCACCAGGACGTCGCCCTTCGAACCCGGCAGCCCGCCGTCGGCGCGAGGAACGCTGCTCCGGCGGATCTCGACCTCCCGATCCGCCGTGACCGCGTAATCCTGAAAATATGATCTGACGACGCCGCACAACTTCTTGGATATGTGTTCTTCCGATTTCGGACTCGGCGTGGCACCGGCCGCCGTGTTCCACAGGTCTTCTGCGCTCTCCATCCCATCCTGGCACAACGCGCTGGCGTATTGCTCGAGGGCGCATTCGATGCCGTCGACCACGTCTTCGTCCGACCGAAGCAATCTCTGCTTCTTTGCATTCATCACGCTGGCGATGACGTCGACCGGAAACGGCGTCCAGCGTGACAGGTGATAGCCCCGGTACGCGTGGATTCTCTCATTCGCAAGCCACGGGTAACGGTCTCCAAGCTGTTGCTCGAGTCGCCTGAACACGTCGAAAGACTCCTTGTTGCGCAGGCTGTTCAGATAGGAGATCCGTTGCATTCGGAACAAGTGCACGGCGTCAACTGGTTCAACCATGCTGCCTTTGTCCTCGTCCGAATCATCCTCCGGCGGGTCCGGCGGGTACAGATCCAAGAGCATGCCGAGCAATTCGCCCGACCGCCGCGTCGCCATGTGAAAGGGTTCCTGAAGATTGTCGTACGCGAACGCTTCCAGCACACGACGCGCTCTGTCCCGATCGAAGTCCAGGAACGTCTTCAACTCCGTCCAGCTTGCGTCGGGACACTTATGGAGGAGAGCAACCGCAACATGCTCCGCGGGCGATTTTTCCGCATGATTCGCCGCATTTTCCAGAATGCGAAGGCACTTCGGAAACGACGTGTCCCTTGCACGTGTCAGCACGAACTCGACCACGCTGACGATATCCCGTTCCTGCACCGCGCCGGTCTCCAGCGCTTCGCAGAGTGCTTCATCGAGGTCCGGGTTGGCTTGGTCGGCCAGCAGGCGCAGCGCATCGGAAAGCTGACCATGCTGGCCGTCGGCCCCGTTGCTCGACAGCAGACGCAAAAATTCCCGGCAAACGCTGGAGGCGGCAGCGTCGTTGAGCAGCTCCGCGAGTTTCCATTTCGGATCGGCGGGTTCTCCGTGCATGTTCAGGATCGATTCTGCGAGAACGTACCGGCACCATTCGCTCCACCAGTTCTCGGGGCGTGATTTCAACCAGCTCGGATCGCGATCGAGAACGAGCCACATAGCTGCGAGGCCGACCGGATGGATAGATTTCGGAGACAGGTTGGAGGCGAATTCCTTCGCGACGGCTTCCACGGACAGGTAGCGCTTCGCGACCTCGACGATTCGGCTCCGGGTTCTCGCATCGGCATCCCGCCAGCCCGGCGTGTTCGTCAGAAAACGTCCGAATCCGTAGCGAGTGCTCGTCGGTTTCAACGTGAGCTGGCGACATAGATCCGGGAAGTAGCGCACATCCTTTGTTTCCGATAGAACCAGTGCACGGAGCACTCGATCACGGGGCGGCGGATCGAGCTTTGGCCTTTCGGCTTTTCGCTCGTCACCATGGATGACTTTCCATTCTTTTCGAAGCCGCGACGCCTCTTCGGAATCCAGATCTATCGACTTCTGGTTTCCGAGAATTTTCTTCACGGGATCGATGTCGCAAACGTGCAGCCATGCATCGACGTTCTCCGGTTGTCGCTGCCACGGCAGATAAACTGCAATTTTCAGATATTTCTCGCGCGCCTCCATCTTCCGCCCGTCGTCGAGGCTTCGCCGAAGAATCCATGGGAAATCTTCTTCGTGCGGCAATCCGGGGGTTTTGAAAGCCAAGTCCCGCAGTTCCTCGGTGGACTCAACGAATTCCACCAGCCGGTCGATCAACTTTCGCCGAGCCTGCCGATCGGCGTACAACGGAACGTCGTCGTTCGACGGCGGCTCCAGCGGGTCGCCCCGCAAGGGCGCAAGCGGACTCTTCCAGTTACGTATCCAGACTCGCATCAACGACACCAACTCGGCGGCGATTTCCGGGTCGTCCAGTTCCCGCAACGCCGCATGGGCGATCCGCATGCCGAGCCGATGGAGCGGGTCCGTATCGCTCGGTTCCTCCGTATCGATCGGGTCCAGAGTGAGGTTTCTTGCCCAGCGGAGGCCCGCGACGACGTGACCGGCCGGGGGGAATCCATCCGCGTCTAATCTGCACAGAAAACCAGTGTACGCCCCGAAGAACGACCGTCGGCGTCCCGGTGTCAGCGCGTCGAACAATTCCGGCGTCGACAATCGATCAGGCCAATTGCATTGCAGCGCGATTCCTTTCAACTCGTCGCTTTCGTCCTCGGGCGGACCCGCGACAAGGGGCTTCAGACGCTCGCGCGCAACGTCCGTTCCACATTCGCGGAGGGCGTATCCGGCGGACGTCCTTGAATCAAGCGGAGCCGTCGGATCAAGCGCCAAGTCCGCCAGCGCGTCGCTCATCGACGACAGGCGCCAACTCCTGATCAGGGAGATCGCGTACTCCAGGACGTCCTCACAACGGTTTCCTCTTTCTTCGAGCACCGGGCGCAGGTCCGTTTCCGCACCTTCGTACTGGAAGCCGTGCAGTTCCATTCCGCTACGGTGCAGTTCCCCGCCCGTCATGGCGCCGCTGCGAAAGCGGTTGAGCAATCCGAGCATCGCTTGTCGTCGGAGATCGTCGTCAGCGACGTCGGAAAACCCGACCACCTCGGGATCCCGGCTCGACAGCCACTCCGCCAAATTCGTGTCGAACATGCCGGCGAACGCCGCTGTCTCTCGAAGGGGTCCGGCGGCTCCTGAACGCCACCCGTCCGGGCCGGCGAGGAACGCCCGTGCCTGGTGCGTCGGCAGTCGGGCAAGCCGCCGTCCGGCGAGGTACTCGGCGAACTGCCGGTGAGCGAAGCGAAACGTCGCCGGAGCCGCGGGATCGCATAATCCTGACGAACCGACCGCGCGGATGTCGTCTTCGTCGATTTCGGCGTTGTCCCCGACGCGCCCGGAAAGGTCTTGCAGACCGAGTTGATTGGTCGTTGCGTCGTCCCCGAGATTCACCGTTTCGCGACCGGTGAGGATCGTGTAACAGGCCATGCGTTCGGCGGCTTCCAGGATCCGGTCCGAAGGAAGCGGAGTATGGGTCCCGATCGCGCGCCTGTCCTGCCTGTCGCGGGCAAGCATCCGGACGCCCTTGGCGAACAGGTCCTTCAGCGTGGACGGCAGGTTGTCGCCATCCCTGGCCGAATCCAGCAGCATTCCGAGCGTCAACGGGCGACTTGCAAGGCTTTGAACACGCGCTTTCTCGATCTGCGCCAGAAATGAGGCCGGGTGGATTCCGTGCGATTCCGCCGCCACGGCGATGTCCTTTTTAGAGAGAGGCTGAAGATACGCCATGGCGAACGGCTGTTGCCCACAAAACCGAAGGATCGCGTCCGAGAGCTCTTGCGGCCACACCGCCGTTCGGCAGGTGATGCGAATTGATGCGCCGGTTCCCTGGAGGTTCTGTTCAATCCAGCGCTCTATCGCAAGCCAGCGTCCGCGCTTCGGTATCATCGCTTCGTCCAGCGCATCGAGGTGAAAACTGGTCGCCGCATTGGCCTCCGCGGCGAGTTCTTTCAGGTGGTCTGCAAGTTCCTGCGACGTGTCGGCGTACTTCGCCAACCTGCATTCACGCACGGCACGTCCAGAGGCGCGTTCGTGATCCGCCAGTCGTCGAACTTCCGTCGTCTTGCCGGCACCGGCGGCGCCAAGCAGGATCGCGCAACGGAAGCGGGCAAGGCCGAGCGTCGGAAGGTTCAGGGTTTGACCGTCCTCCGTCTCGACTTTCCAAACCCGTTTGACGTTCCAGATGGTCATGCCTGTAGCAGCAACCTTCCACCACCCACTGATCCGTCCACTCACGCACCGTGCGAGAAGTGACGGCCTGCCCGCTCGATCAAACCCTGGCGTACCGGTACTTGCCCTTTATTTCACGGCTCAAGTACCCGCCGGGGAACCCTGCATCCATCAGACCGTCACGAATGTGTTCAGGCACGTCGAAGTACTGGTAGATGCGTCCGTTCTTGAAGCCGACCTCGAGGGTCTGCGTTGCAGGATCGTAGCCTACATCCGCCAGGTTGCTCGAACTGACTGGCTTACGGGTCATTTCTTTCCTCCAGGTACCGTTCCCTTTCCTCCACGATCCCGTCAGAGCATCTACGACAGCAGCGGGGCTGTGAAGATCAGTCGTCATCTTTGGAACCGGAGACAAGCCCATGTGGCAAGCAGGCGGCAGCGCCGACATCGCAAGAAGCCCCCAGATCGACGACGGCCAAGGTGTCGAAACAGTACTGCAGCGCCGTTCGCGCGGTCCCGGCCATTCCGTGTGACCCCAATCTCTTCAACCCTGCCTGCCCCTTGGATCGAATCACGTCCCATTCGTCGGGGCGGACTGCCTAGCTCTATTCTATCACCATTTCAGCCGGTGACCCGAGGAAGTCCCGGACCCGCTCGATCAGCTCGGCCGCCGAGCCGCATTCGTCGATCAGCACGACCGCCTCCGCCTGGAGCGGGGCGTCGAGATGGGGGTTGCCCTGCGCCATGCGCCGCGCAAGGTCGGCCGCCAGCGCCAGCATGATGCGGTAGCCGCCGCTCAACTGGTCGAGCGCCAACTCCTCCGCCTCTTCGAACCCGTTGTCGAACCGACCGTCGGGATCCGGTCGCACGGAAACGACGAAACGGAACGGGTCGAGCTCGACACGCGGCTCGGACGCACCCGGCGCCGGTGCCGGTCCGTGCGCTCGGCCGCGGCGCGATGCGTGACGTCGGCCGTGTCGTGGACGCGGCGATGAGCAGGCCGAGCGGGACGGAGCCCGGCGCGTGGCCGCCATGTGTTCTGTAAAATGCAGAATCATGGAATACACGATCAGAGCAACCGAGCTGGCCCGCAACCTCGGGGACGTGCTGGCCAGGGTGCGCTACCGGCGCGACGCCTTCGTCATCGAGCGGAACGGGGTCCGCATCGCGCGGGTCGTGCCGATGCCGGGGCCGGTCGCCGGCGCGACGGCGGGCGACGCGTTCGCCGCGTGGCTGGAAGGCGCCGGCGCGGACCCGGCCTTCGCGGACGATCTCGCCGCGATCAACGCGTCCGACCGGCCGCCGGCCATCCGATGGGACTCGTAGTCGATACGAGCGCGCTCGTCGCTGTCGAACGGCGATACGCGTCGAACGCTTTCCGCACCGAAACCGCTTGGTCCGCCCTGCGGGGATCAAGCGTGGACGAACGGGTGGTGCTTCCGGCGGTCGTGTACGCGGAACTGCTCGTCGGCGTACACCTCGCGGACAATCCGGACCGCGCCGCGGCTCGGCGCGCGCGAATAGAGGCGCTGACGATGCGCGCGCCGATCATCGACTTCAGCGCCGCCATCGCGGAAGAATGGGCGCGTCTGTTCGCCCGTCTCCGCCGCGCCGGCCACCTCGTTCCCGCGAACGATCTCGCGGTGGCCGCCACGGCGTTGCATCTCGGATTCGCGGTTCTGGTCGGGATACCGGCGAGACCGACCGCGATGCCGCTCAGGACGCTGGTCTTGCCGTGGCCGTTGTCGCCGTGGAAGACTGTGAGATCCGGGTCAAGCGCCAGCTCGATCCGCTCGATGGCCCGGTAGTTCTCGATCTCCACGCGCTCCAGCTTCATCGGCGTTTCTCCTGCTGCCGACGCCGCGGCGCCCGGTTCCGCTGATTCCTTGTGAAACCCTGGCTGCGACACAAGCCGCCGCCAGTTCCATGTTGTAGCATGCCTTGAACATGGATACAGATCGCAAGTATATTCAACCCATGTCCGAACATGAGATCTCGGCAAGCGGAACAGGAACCGCGGTGGTCGGGCCGCGGGCCGGCCGCTACGTCGCCCAGGTGTCGGGATACCGGGCGTTCATGCCGGCGCCGCTGCCGCCCGAGCCGCCGATCGATCTGGAGGGGAGTCTCCGGAACCTGCTGTCGCGTGCCGATCGTATGCTGGGCCGGCTCGACGGCGCGATCCAGACGTTGCCGGCCGCCGAGTTGTTCGTCCTCATGTACGTGCGCAAGGAGGCGGTGCTCTCCAGCCAGATCGAAGGCACGCAGAGCTCCCTGCACGACGTTCTGGACGCCGAGGCGCAGATCTTCAGACCAGATCGGCCGGACGACGTCCACGAAGTCATCAACTATGTCGGCGCGATGCAGCACGGGCTGGAGCGCTTGCGTGATCTGCCGCTGTCCGTCCGGCTCATCCGGGAGATCCACGAGCGGCTTCTGCGGGGCGTGCGCGGCGGCCGTCACCAGCCGGGGGAGTTGCGCCGCTCGCAGAACTGGATCGGTCCCGCGGGCTGCACGTTGCGCGAAGCCAATTTCGTTCCGCCGCCGCCCGACGACGTTCCCGCTCTCCTGGGCGACCTGGAGCTTTTCCTCCACCGTTCGGACGATCTCCCGGCGCTTGTCCGGATCGGACTTGCCCACGCGCAGTTCGAAACCATTCACCCCTTTCTCGACGGGAACGGCCGGGTCGGACGGCTTCTCATCACCTTTCTGCTCTGCCAGCAGGAGATCCTGATCAAGCCGATCCTCTACCTGTCGCACTTCTTCAAGCAACACCGCGCCGAGTACTACGCGCGTCTCCAGGCGATCCGCGACGCCGGCGACTGGGAAAACTGGCTCACCTTCTTCCTCCAGGGCGTGATCGCCGTGAGCGCCGAGGCCACCGACACCGCCCGGCGCATCCTTGCTCTGCGGGAGGAGCACCGTGCCGCCGTCACCGCCCGCTTCGGCCACGCCGCCGGGAAGGGCCACCTCGTTCTCGACCGCCTCTACGAACGGCCGATCGTTTCGGTAACCAGCATCCGGAACATCACCGGCACCAGCTACACCGCCGCCAACACCCTGGTCGCCCGCTTCGTCGCCACCGGCATTCTGCAAGAGGCCACCGGCTATCGGCGCAACCGGCTGTTCCGCTACGAGTCGTACATCCGCCTCTTCACCGACGACGCCGGCCACTGACGGCGACGATCACCCAAAACACCGCCGCCGACGTGCGGAACGGTGCTCTCTACCGTAGTCGGGCCCGGCCGCCTCACGCCCGCCCCCGCTTTCCCGCCGGCTCCGTCAGCAGCACCCGCAACGCGGTCAGCACCCGCCGCGGGCGGCGGCGGTGCATCGCCATGCCGAGCCAGTAGGCGGCCTCCTCGCGCTCCATCGCCTCGATGCCCTCGGCGACCGCCCGCATGTGGTCGCGGCTGCGCATCGGGGCGAGGGCGCGGAACAGCAGGCCGAGGGTCAGGGCGAGGTCCTCGGCGAGGGGGTAGCCCCGGTTCCGGGGGGCGGCGCGCCGGGCGGGGCGGACGCCGGCCTGCGCGAGGCGGCGCAGCACGCGGTGCTCGACCAGCTCCAGGTTGCGGCCGCGGAGGCCGGCGACGCGGATCGGTTTCCGCACGTGGGGAGTGGCGGGCGCCGGGAGTTGGCGGATCTCGTACTCGGTGTCGGCCGGGCCGCGGCGGCGCAGGCGCAGCTCGTAGCGGGGCGCGGGCGCCGGCATCTCGATCCGCGGCGCGCGGCCCCGCGGCACGGGCTCGCCGGCGCCGGCCGCGCGCGCGGTCACGGCTTCGCCTCCGCCGTCGCCGAGACGTGGGCGGCGCCGCCAGCGAACCGGCAGAGGCGGTCGGTCAGCTTCTCCGCCGCGTCGCCGGCCAGCGGCAGGCCGTCGGCGAAGGCGAGCTCGAAACCGGCCTCGACGGTGCGGTCGGCGGCGTCCCGGAGCTGCGGCTCCAGGAACTCCCGCACCGGCTGCGCGTCCGGGACCGGGCCGCGGAACTCCAGCTCGAACGAGCCGCCGTCGCGGGTCTCGTAGCCGCCGGTGACGGTCACGGTCTTCTCCGCGCCGGACACCGCGCCGACCACGCCCAGCAGGCGGAAGGCGTCGCCCGCCTCGAACATGCGGATCGTCAGCGTGCCGATCCGCTCCGCGCCGCCGGACCGCGCCTGCTCCCAGAGCCGCGCCAGCGCGTCCTTCAGCAACCCCTCGGCGGCGAACGGCGCCGGCGCGGGCGGCGGCGCCGGGGGAAGCCCCGGGGAACCCCCTCCGGCGCCCGGCGCAGGCGGAACGGCCGATCCGCCGGGCGGCGTCCCGTCCGGCGAGCCCTCGCCCCACGGCGGGCCGTCGCCGCGGTCCCGCGCCGTGCCCGGGCGCCCCGCTCCGCCCGTTCCGTCCGGCCGGGGCCGCGGCCAGACGCCGGTGTTCCGGGCGTAGAGCATCGTCAGGACCACCGCCTGCTCTTCGATCCGGACGTCGGCCGGCGGGTCCCCCGGCCCGAACAGCAGGTCGCCCCGCCGGTAGACGTAGTCCCCCTGCTCGATCCCGCGCCGGACGCCCCGGACGAACAGGTCGTCGCCCAGCAGCATCGGCAGCGCCGGGTCGCGCCGGAACTCGTCGCGCAGCGCCCGGGTCGTCATCTGCCCCTTCCGGAGCGGCGTGCGGTCGCGCACGTAGGCCGGGGCGTCCGGCTCGTCCTCGGGGAAGCGCAGCTTCCGCAGGTCGCGCAACGCTCGCGCGATCTGCTGCTGGCCGGCGCCGGGGCGGTCCGCCGCCGAGTGGACGTCGATCGCGGTGTGCGCCAGATCGACGCCGCTCGTCCCGAGGCGGGCGCGCGACGGGTAGAAGACGTGCCGGTAACACTGCTGGATGGCGATCGCCAGCTCCTGCTCCGACTTCGCCTCCAGTTCCCGGACCTGCTCCTGCTGGTGCTCCGCCAAGTCGGCGAGCCGGTCGGGCGCCTTCAGCCGCCGCAACGCGAGGCGCCGGAGCATCCGGCCCCGCATCGCCGCCTTGCCCTCCCCGTCCGCCGCCACGAAGACCAGGTGGTTGCGCAGCTTGCGCAACGCCGCCCCGTCCGCGCCGGCGCGCTCGTAGACCCGCTCGACCAGCGGCGGCGCGCCGTCCACCGTCCCGCCGACGGTCACCCCGTCATAGGCGAAGACCACCAGCTTCGGCCGGCCGTCCCCCATCTCGTCCGGCACGTCGAACGGGCCGCCGGGGAACGGGACCGCGTCGAACGTCCTGCCGTCGAAGATCTGCCGGATGCGGTCGTCGAGCTGCGCCCGCGCCTCGCCCGCGTCGACGTGCTGCTCCTCGCGGCGGATGATCTGGCCCAGGTTCGCCTCGGCCAGGAACCGTAGCGGCGCCCCCGGCCGGTCGTCGAGATACGCCGAATCGGCGACGAACGCCTGGCGGGCGTCGTCCAGGAAGCTCGCGTCGACCGCCGGCCCGATCGCCGCGTAGCGCAACTGCTCCGGCGACAGCCCCTTCAGCGGCTCGTTGAACGCCAGCGTGTGCATGAAGATCGTCCGCGCCGCGTAGGCCGCGTACGGCGGCAGGCCGCGGTGCTGCGCCGCGTCGAGCGCCTCGGCCAGCGCCGGCTGCGCCACCCGTCCGGCCGCCACGTCGTGCGTGATCGCGGGCAGGAACGCCGACTGCCCCAGCCGCGTCACCAGCTCCTGGCGGGTCGGCTCGTCGCCGGGGTCGACGTGGTGCAGGTGGATCGCCGTCGCATCCGCCGGCCGGCGCCGCCAGAGGTGGGCGACGGTCCGCGCCAGCAGCCGCAGCATCCCCCGCACCCGCTGGAAGTTGGCCAGCGTCGCCGTCTTCCCGGTCAGCGTCTGCAGCACGTGCGGATGCAGCGGATAGCTCGCCCGGAACAGGCCGGCGGTCTCCGGGCGGGCGGCCTCGGCGCCCGCCGCCTCCCCGGCGGCGGCCCACGCCGCGCGGTAGGCGTCGACCACCGCCGGGACCGCGGCGGCGTCGATCGTCTCGAAGAGCCGCCGCCGCAGCACCTGGACCGTCTCGTCCTCCTCGGTCGGATTCAGCAGCGTCGCCTTGCGCGCCGAGACGCTCTCGATCTCCGCCATCCGCTCGGCGACGAACCGATGCTCCTCCGAGTAGGCGTCGGCCGGCCGGCCGCCGTCCTTGCCGATCGCCAGCGTGTAGACCAGCGCCGCGCGCGGCGCCGTCTCCACCGCCTTGAACAGCGAGGTCAGGAACGCCGTCAACTGCTCCCCGCCCGCGGCGAGCCGCCGCGCCTTGCGCAGGTAGACCGACAGCTCGTCGAGCAGGATCAGCGCCGGCGCATCGCCGATGAGCGCGCGCAGGGTGTCCGCGCCCGGCGCCACGCGGCTCTCGTCGCTGGGGCGGACCCGCTCGTAGCCGGCCGTCCCGCCCAGCGCCCAGGCGATCTCCCCCCACGGCGTGTAGGCCAGCAGGCCGTCCTCCAGCGCGCGGCCGTTGGCCGGATCCGCGTTCTCGCCGTCGAACGCCGCGATGCGCACCGACGCCGCCGGCAGCAGCGCGGGGTCGACGAACTCCGCCGCGCCCGCCGCGTTCCGCGGGCCGCCCGCGGCGTGCGCCAGCGCGATCAGGCCGTGCGTCTTCCCGCCGCCGTAGGCGGTGTCGAGCCGGAAGATCGGCCCCACCCCGCCGCCGGCGCCGCTCAGCCGGCGGCAGACGTTGGCCAGCAGGCGCTTCAGGCCGCGGGTCGGCCACGTGTTGGCGAAGAAGCGGACCGGGTCGCGGTAGGCGGCGCTTCCCCGGCCGGTCAGCACCTGCGCGAGATCGGCGGCGAAGTCCGCGTCGGCGACGGCGCCGTCGAGCACGTCGGGACGCGGGCGGCAGGTGTCGAAGATGGTGGGGGGCGCCATCGGAGCGTCGCGGCCCGGTCGTCCGGCGCATCATAGCAGGCGCCCGCGGAAGGGCCGCCGGCGGCCGGGCGAGGACTGATCAAAGGTTGGAAGCCGAACGGCGCACGTATTCGAGCTGGTCCGGTCGGGGCGCAAATGTTGACGAGCCAGCGATTGCCGCCAGCAGGATAAACGGCAGGTCGTCATGCCGGTCGTCCGGTCACGTCCCGGGCCGCGGGGCGTCGAACGACGCGGTCCCCCCGACGAGCCTGGCGGCCACCGTCGAGAGTCCCAGCCGATGCGCGCCGGGGTCGATCCAGCGGCCGGCGCCCTCCCGCACCGCGGCCGGCCTGGCCTTGAGGCGCACGTAGACCGGTTCGACGTCGAGATCGTAGTGGGTGAAGCCGTGCCGGAACACGCCGGCGGGCCGGACCTGCTCGACCAGGCCGGCGTCGATGCCGGCCTGCGCCAGGAACCGGTTCACGGACTCGCCGGCGTCCCGCTCCGGCGGCGACCACAGACCGCCCCATATGCCGCGCGGCGGCCTCCGTTCGACGAGGCAGGCGCCGCGCGGATCGACCACGACGAAGAACCGGCTCCGTTCGAGGCGGCGCTTCCGGCGCGCCGGTTGCTCCGGGTACCGCTCGGGATCGCCCGCCGCGTGCGCCCGGCAGCCCGCGCGGACGGGACAGTCGCCGCAACGCGGCCGGGTCCGGCGGCAGACCGTCGCCCCCAGGTCCATGATCGCCTGGGTGTAGTCCGCCGCCCGTTCCGCCGGGGTGTGGGATTCCGCGAGGCGCCACAGCTCGTTGCGCGTCGCCGCCGAGGAAACCGCCCCGGCGACCCGGCGCCGCCGCGCGAGCACGCGCTTGACGTTGGCGTCCAGGATCGCCGCCCGCCGGCCGTAGCCCTGCGCGGCGATCGCCGCCGCGGTGGAGCGGCCGATCCCGGGCAGCGCGCGAATCGCCTCCACGGTGTCGGGGAAGATCCCGCCGTGCTCGCGGACGACGATGCCGGCCGCGCGATGCAGGTTGCGCGCCCGGGCGTAGTATCCGAGGCCGCTCCAGAAGTGCAGCACCTCGTCGAGGTCCGCCGCCGCCAGCGTCTCCACGTCCGGGAAGCGGGCCGCGAACCGCTCGAAATAGGGAGCGGCGGTGCGCGCCCGGGTCTGCTGCAGCATGATCTCGGCGACCCAGATCCGGTACGGCGTGCGCTCCCGCTGCCACGGCAGGTTCCCGCGGCCGTGCGCGTCCCACCAGGCGAGCAGGCGGCGGGCGAAGGAGGCGTCTGGCCGTTCGCCGGTCAGGGGCGTTCCGTGATCGGCTTCCACGCCGCGTCCCGGACCTCCTGCCCCAGCCGTTCTTCGTGGACCTTGATCATCGCGCTCTTCGGTTCGTCGCCGAACCCCATCTCGATGGCCGCCCGGTAGGTCGACACCATGGCCTCGACCAGCGGCAGCGAGGCGCCGAGCTGCGCCGCCGCCTCCTGGATGTTCACGATGTCCTTGTAGGCGGCCCGCAACGAGAAGTCGCCGTCGAACCGGCGTTCCAGAATGCGGGGCACGAAGTGCCGGCTGGCGAAGCTGCGGGCGTTGCCCGTGGTGAGGACCTCGGCGAGCTGTCCGGGTTGCAGCCCGGCCTTCACCGCGAACGGCAGAACCTCGCAGAATGCGGCGATGTTGACGTCGTAGACGATGTTGTTGACCGCCTTCATGAGCTGCCCCATGCCGGCGTCGCCGCAGTGGACGACGAACTCCCCCATGACGTCGAGGTACGGCTTCGCCCGCGCGAACAGCTCGGCGCTGCCGCCGAACATCATGGTCAGCGTTCCCTTCTCGGCGCGCAGGGGCATCCCGGAGACCGGGCAGTCGGCATAGGCCAGCCCCGCGTCGCGCGCCTGCCGCGCCAGCCGCCGCGCCGCCCGGTGGTTCATGGTGGTGGTGTCGACGACCGCCGGGGTCGCGCCGCCGCGGACCACTCCCCGCGCGCCGAACAGCGCCGCGTCCGTTTCCCTGTCGGTCGGCACGCACAGGAAGATCAACTCCGCGCGGCCGGCCATCTCGGCCGGGTCCGCCGCGGCCGAGACGCCCTCCTCCGCCAGGACCCGCACCGCGTCGGGCAGCACGTCCCAGACGACGAGCGGAACCCCCGCCCGAACCAGGTTGCGGGCCATTCCGGAACCCATGCGGCCGAGTCCGATGAACCCGACGATCCGCTCGTCCATCGGCGCGCAGCATACCACCCTGCCCCGGCGCGCCCTTGCGCCGAGACGCTTCCGGGTCGCCGGCGATGCGCACGTCCGGCCCGGGCGGCGCCGCCGGCTGCCCCGGCGCGCCCTTGCGCCGAAACGCTTCCGGGGCCATCATGCGCAGGCGGGGGGACGAGGACGCCGCGTCCCGCGCGTCGACGCGGGCGGCTTCCGGCCGGCGCGCGGTGCGGGGCGGTAGTCCGGCAGCGGGCAGCGCCCGCGCCGTACCCCGCACGGGGCGCGGTCGAAGCGACGACGCAATGCCGGTGAACGACGGGGGCGAGCGCCCCGACGGCGATGCACGGGGCGCGGTCGAGTCCGAAGCGACGACGCAATGCCGGTGAACGACGGGGGCGAGCGCCCCGACGGCGATGCACGGGGCGCGGTCGAAATGACGACGCAATGCCGGTGAAACGACGGGGGCGAGCGCCCCGACGGCGATGAGGCGGACGGCCCGGCTCGCCGCGGCGTGCCTGTCGCGGGTCCTGCCGCGGCGAAGCCTCCGGCCGCAACGTGCGGCATCGACGCGGATCGCCGCGGCGTGCCTGTCGTGGGTCCTGCCGCGGCGAAGCCTCCGGCCGCAACGTGCGGTATCAACGCGGCTCGCCGCGGCGTGCCTGTCGTGGGTCCTGCCGCTGGCCGGCGCGGCCGGATCGGCGGCCGCGCCACCTGAGCCGCGGGCGGAACGCGCCGCGGCGTCCGCCGCCGGTCCCGGGACCACGCCCGCCCCGCGGGCGGCGGCCCCGGCGCGGCCCGAACCTGCAAGCGGCGCGATCGACCCCCGCGCGGCAAGCCCGGTCATCCGCATGGATCAGCCGGCGCGGCCCGAACCTGCAAGCGGCGCGATCGACCCCCGCGCGGCAGGCCCGGCCGCCCGCATGGATCAGCCGGCGCGGCCCGAACCTGCAAGCGGCGCGATCCGGATCGACGGTCCCCCCGCCCCGGTCCCGCCGGCCACCATCACCCGCGACGCCGACGGCGGGGCGACGGTGCGCGCCGTCCGCCTCGATGCGCCCCTGCGGCTGGACGGCGTGCTCGACGAGCCGGTCTACGCCCGCGTCGAGCCGTTCGGCGGCTTCATCCAGCAGGCCCCCGACGAAGGGGCCCCGGCCACCGAGCCGACCGACGCCTGGATCTTCTTCGACGACGAGTCGATCTACGCCGCGGCCCGCGTCTACGAGTCGGTTCCCGAGTCGGCGTGGGTCGCCAACGAGATGCAGCGCGACTCGTTCCAGCTCATCAACAACGACGGGTTCATCGTCGTGTTCGACACCTTCTACGACCGCCGCAACGGCTTCGCCTTCCGGGTCAACCCCATCGGCGGGTTCAGCGATCGGCAGGTCACCGACGAAGGGAACCCGAACTCCGACTGGAACCCCGTCTGGGACGTGCGCACCGGCCGCTTCGACGGCGGCTGGACCGTCGAGATGGCGATCCCCTTCAAGTCGCTCCGCTTCCGGCCCGGCCCCTCGCAACTGTGGGGCATCCAGGTGGGCCGCGACATCCGGTCGAACTTCGAGGAGTCGTATCTCACGGCGGTGCCGATCTCGGCCGGGCCGGGACAGTACCGCCTGTCGGTCGCCGGCACCCTCGTCGGCCTGGAGGTGCCGGAGGGCAACCGCACGTTCGAGATCAAGCCCTACGCGATCGGCTCGCTCAACACCGACCGCACCGCCGCGCCCCCCATCTCGAACGACGCCGGCGGGAACGGCGGCGTCGACGTCAAGTACGGCCTCACCGAGAACCTGACCGCGGACTTCACCATCAACACCGACTTCGCGCAGGTCGAGGTGGACGAGCAGCAGATCAACCTGACGCGGTTCAGCCTGTTCTTCCCGGAGAAACGCGAGTTCTTCCTCGAGAGCCAGGGCATCTTCGACTTCGGGCGGGCGGCCGGCTTCGGAGGCTTCGGCGCATCGACGCGCGGGAACCTCACCGGGGCGCCCGGCTTCTTCGGACCCGGCGACACCCCGACCCTCTTCTTCAGCCGGCGGATCGGCCTCGACGAGGCGGGGCGGACCGTGCCGATCCTGGGCGGCGGACGCCTGACCGGCAAGGTGGGCGACTTCAGCGTCGGGGCCGTCAACATCCGGACCGGCGACGAGCGGGCCGCCGCCACCAACTTCAGCGTGCTGCGCGTCAAGCGCGACGTGCTGCGCCGGAGCCGCGTCGGCGCGATCTTCACCAACCGCTCGGTCTCGCTGCGCGGCGACGGCGCGAACCAGGCGTACGGCGTCGACGGGGCGTTCTCGTTCCACGACGACGTGAACCTGTACGGCTACTACGCCCGCACGAACACGCCGGGCCTGCGCGGCGACGACCGGAGCTACCAGGCCGCGTTCTCCTACGAGGGCGACCGCTACGGCCTGCTCGTCGACCACCTGCTGGTCGGCGGCAACTTCAACCCGGAGATCGGCTTCATGCGCCGCGACGACTTCCGGCGCACCTACGCCTACACGCAGTTCAGCCCGCGGCCGCGCCGCCTCGCCGCGGTGCGGCAGTTCACTTGGGGCGCCGGCCTCGACTACGTCGAGAACGGCGCGGGGCAGGTGGAGACCCGCGTCCTGCACGGACGCTTCCGGACCGACTTCGAGAACAGCGACGGCCTGAGCGCGGACGTCCAGCAGGCCTACGAGTTCCCGACCGAGCCCTTCGAGCTCGCCGGCGAGGTGACCATTCCCGTCCGCGGCTACGAGTTCCGGGACTTCCAGGTGTCGTACCGCATGGGGCCGCAGCGCCGGCTGGCGGGCAGCCTCTCCCTCCAGCACGGCGAGTTCTTCGACGGCCGCATCACCGCGGTCGGCTACTCGCGCGGCCGCATCGAGGTCACGCGGCAGTTCGCGGTGGAGCCGAGCGTCTCGCTCAACCGGATCACGCTGCCGCGGGGAGGGTTCACGGCCCGGGTGGCCACCACGCGGCTCACCTACACGTTCACGCCCCGCATGTTCGCCAGCGCGCTGCTGCAGTACAACTCCACGAACGACGTGCTGAGCACCAACGTGCGCCTGCGCTGGGAGTACCAGCCGGGGAGCGAGCTGTTCGTCGTGTACAACGATCAGCGGGACACGTGGCTGAACCGCGGCTTCCCGCGGCTCGAGAACCGCGCCTTCGTGGTGAAGCTCACCCGGCAGTTCCGCTTCTGAGCCGCCGGCGGCGCGCCGGCGCCGGAAGGCGAACGTAGTGAAGCTCACCCGGCGGTTCCGCTTCTGAGCTACGACCGGCAGGGCGGCCCCGGCGCTGGGCGCCTACGGATGCCGGAAATCGGCGGGCGCATCATGAGCCGCAACCGGCAGGCGGCCCCGGGGTTGCGGGGAACGCCCCTGAAGAGCGCCGACGGCCGCCTGCAACGCGCGGACGACGAAGGGCTGCCGCTGGCGGTCGACCGGTGGGTACCCATCGACATGACCGAGACGAGCAACAGCAGTTCCTTGTAGATTGTCCGCATTGTACGACGTACACCATCACGGCGGGACTGGCCAACCGGTTCCGATGCCTGCTCGCACCTGAAGAGCGTCGCATGGTCGAGCGGCTCTCGCACTACCTCCGCGACGCCGGCGACGACGACGACCGCGAGGTCACGGAAGACTCGTGGCTGCGCTTGGCCGCCGAGAAGGCTTGTACTTTTCGCCGGAGTCTGGTACCGTGCGCGATGCTCTCAAGGGATCCTCTTGCTGCCGCGCGAGGACGACGACGATCGCGAGGTCACGCAAGGCTCGTGGCTGCGCCTGGCCGCCGAGAAAAGGCTTGTACTTTTCGTCGAGCTTTGGTACCGTGCGCGCATGAACATCCTCATCCTGCAACGGAACCTCCAGTTCTTGTACGAGGAACAACTGTCGCGCATCGAGGCGCGCGCGCTCGGATGCGAGCGGTGGGATCGCGACGAGGACAACCCCTGGCGCGTCGGTGTGCAAGTCAACGGCGCCGCCCATGACGTACTGCGCCGAGCGGCCTACGTCGGCCGACTTGATGACCAGCCGACGGTCTACGAGCAGTTAATCCGACCCAAGTACCAGGGGGGGCGCCTTCAACCGCACGCGGTCGGTGAATCAGTACCTCACCCACTGGATCTACCCGTATCGCGGGAAGTATCATCCGCAGATGGTTCGCGCCTTGCTCAACATCGTCGGCGCGAAACCGGGATCGCGGATTCTGGATCCGTACCTGGGCAGCGGGACCACGGCTTTGGAAGCCTCGCTTCTCGGGATCGATTGCGTCGGCGTGGACATCTCGCCACTCTGTGTGCTGCTGACGCGAGTGAAGACACGCTCGGTCGAAGCCGTGGCCGAAATTCGGGATCGGGTCCACGCGCTCCTTGCGCTGGACACGCTTGACCCTTCCGACGCTTCGATCGCCTCCGACGGCAACGCAATCGTCGCCGACTTCGTCGAGATCGCGCGCATGACGACTCTCAGTGACGTCTCCAGGCGTAACCGGGACGGCCGGACGTGGCTGCGGAGGAACCTCCTGGCCATGCTGGAATCGGTCGAAGCGCACGCCCGCGCCCTGAGCACTTTCGAGATCGACCCCGGCCATGTTTCCGTGGATCTCGGTGACGCGCGGGACCTGGATGCGGCGGGGATCGAGCAGGAGACGGTGGATGCGGTCGTCACGTCGCCGCCGTACTCGATTGCTCTCGATTATGTGAAGAACGACGAGCATGCCCTTGAGGCCATGGGGGGGGGGGGGTACGTTCCGCGGCGCTTCGACGTGTGATGACGGGTGTGCGCGGCCGTGGTCCCAAGGAGAAGCTGGCGCTCTACAACGAGGACATGCGACGGATGTTCCGCGAAGTGGCGCGAGTCCTGAAACCCGGCGCGAGAGCCGCGTTCGTCATCGGCGACGCCACCGTCGACAAAAGCGAGTACACGACTACGCAGGAAATGAGCGACTGGGCGGTTGCCGCCGGCCTGGAACGCGAACGCGAGATCCCCAAGATTGTGTTCGGTCTCTACAACGTGATGCTGGACGAGAAGATCCTCATATTTCGGAAACCCAGCGATGGTCGGGCGCTCGACGCGGCGTCGGACACGGCTTCGCGTGATGAACGCGCCGGCGCAACCGGACGACCTTCCGCACAATAAGCTAAAATCCGCACAGCGCAATAAGCTAACGGGAGCACGGGCAGACGATGACGCCGCCGTCGGAGAAACTGGCCGGTTCCCCGGACGCCTTCCCGCCGCCCTTCCGCCGGGACCCTCACCCGATCGTCCGGCGCCTGCGCCTGACGTGGGACGCCATGCGGCGTCGCGTCCTCGACGGCTTTCCGGCGCCGCCCGGCCGTTCCGCCGACATCGACGCCGTGCTCGCCGGCATCGCGGACGTCTACGCAGCAGACGCCTACCATTCGCTTTCCATCGAGGGCTACCGGGTCAGCCCGGCCCTGATCGACCGGGTGCGGAGCGGCGACTGGAACCCCGACCGCCGCCCGGAAGACCGGGCGCACCGCGACGCGCTCGCCGCCCGCGGCTACTGGCAGGCGCACCAGGCCGTGCTCGCCAGCCTCCGCCGCGTGTTCGATGGCGAGCCGCCGGGCGCGGTCGCCGAGGCGGACCACCGGATCTGGTACCGCGAGCTGTTCGCGCCGAGCGTGGCCGCCGGCCTCGCGCAACCCGCCGACCTCGCCGGCTATCGGAACGTCCCCGTCCACATCCAGCGCTCGATGCACGTGCCGCCGTCCCCCGCGGCGGTCCGCGACGCGATGCCGGCGTTCTTCGAGCTGCTGCGCGAGGAGCCGGAGCCGGCGGTGCGGGTCGTGCTCGGCCACTTCGCGTTCGTCTGCGTCCACCCGTACGTGGACGGCAACGGCCGCATCGGCCGGCTGCTGATGAACCTGATGCTGACCGCCGCCGGCTACCCCTGGACGATCGTCCCGGTCGAGCGGCGGGAGGCCTACATGACGGCGCTCGAAGCGGCGAGCGTCGGCCGGGAGATCGGCCCGTTCACCGATTTCCTGGCCGCGCTGGTGGCGGACAGTCGCAGCATGACGTTGGCGGAGATTCAGGAAGAGGTCAACGCGGTGCGGGCACAGAGGCGGCGACGGCGCTGACCATTGCTCCGACGCTGCTGACACGGCGCTACGGCACTGAACGGGCCGGCGGGCTTCCGTCGGTCCGCTCGGCCGACGGCTACGCGGCGGGCAGCGCGTACAGGTCGCGGAGCGAATACCAGTCGCGCGACTCCGCCCGTGAGGCCGGCTTGCGGCGCACGAAATAGCGGCGGCCGATGGTGGCGCCGCGGCGGTTGGGGTAGAGGCGCGCCTTCCGGTCGAGCTCGGCCTCCAGCGCCGGCGCCGACGGCACCGCTCCCCACTTGCACTCCCCGAGGTCGGTCCAGTCGTCGTCGCGCAGGCCGACGACGTCGATCTGCGTGGCCGGGGGCGCGGCGGCCGCGGTCGCGTTGCGCCGCGGGCGGCTCCAGTACTCGCCCACCTCGAATCCCGCGGTGACGCCCTCGGCCGCGTAGACGAGGGGCAGCGCCTCGCGGCACAGCCGTTCGAAGCCCGACCCGAACCAGGCGTCGAGCGCCGGCGCGATGCGGTCGCCGAACACGCGCTCGGGGCCGCTGCTGCGAATGGCGCTCATGTTGGGGAACACGAAGCGGAACCAGAAGCGGAGCAGCGGGTCGTCGATGCCGAAGCGCACCTGTTTCGGATTGGGGCGCCGGCGGTCGAGCGGGTACCGGCGCCGCAGGTACCCGAGGTTCACGAGTTGCTGCAAGTAGTAGGGCAGGTTCCGCTCCGGCAGTTCGGTGGCGGCGGCGATGGCCGGCGCGGCGCCGTGGCCGGAGGCGACGGCGAAGAGCACCGCGTGGTAGGGCGCGACCTCGCGCAGCTCCTCGCGCAGCAAGAACGTCGGCTCGTGGAACAGCGGCGCGAACTCGTCGATCAGGTTGCCGCGGACGTTGCGGCCGATGGACCGGGCGTCGTCGAGGCAGAGCAGGTATTGCGGCAGGCCGCCGACCAGGAAGTACGCCTTCGCCCGGTCTTCCGGCGACCAGCGCGGATGGAACCGGGCCGCCTCCAGATAGCCGAACGGCTGCAGGTGGATCTGCGCGGTGCGCCTCCCGAACAGGGGGCTCGCCTTGCCGAGCACTTCCCGTTCCATGAACCCGAGGTACGAACCGCACAGCAGCAGCATGACGCTTCCCGCGTTCTTCCACTCCCGGTCCCAGCAGTGCTGCAACGCCGAGAGCAGACCGGGGCTGGCCGCCGCAATCCACTGGAATTCGTCCAGGGCCAGGACGAGCTTCGAACCCGGATGGGCCGCCGTCCATTGCCCGGCGACGGTGCGCAGCGCCACTCGAGCCGCCGTCGTTCACCGCGCGCGACTCGCCGGCCGCCGTCCATTGCCCGGCGACGGTGCGCAGCGCCTGCCGCCAGTCGCCGGCGCGCAGCTCCGCCAGCAACGGCATGTCGAGCGCGCGGCCCGCCTCGGCCAGGAACTCGCGCACCTGCAACCCGGCCGGCGATTGCTGCCCCAGGTAGTACACGCCGGGCTTGCCGGCCAGGAACCGCAGGACGAGCTCGCTCTTGCCGACCCGCCGCCGGCCGTAGATCGGGATCAGCGCCGAACGCGGGGACTCGAACGCCTGCGCCAGCAGCCGCAGCTCCGTGGAGCGCCCGACGAACTCCGCCATCGCCGCAGTATGCGGCGGACGCGCGATTTCGTCAAGTCGTGTTTTGTCAAGTCATGTTTTGTCAAGTCGTGTTTCGTCAAGTCGTGTTTCGTCAAATCATGATCGTGTCAATCCGGCGCCGCCGGGCGGCCGGATGTATGATGGTGCCCGGCTTGAAGAATCCACGGACCGAACGACTGGCGCTCCTCGCGATCCGATGATCCCCTCCGTCGTCGCCGCCGAGGTCGCCGGCGCGCTCCGCGACTTCCTCGCCACCGGCTTCGGACCGTCCAACCCCGCGCTCGCATCCGTCCGGCTCGCCACCATGCACCGCGTCAAGGGGCTGGAGTTCGACCGCGTGGTCATGGCCAGCGTAAACGCCGACCTGGTGCCGCTGCCCGCCGCCCTCGACGCGCGGGGTGACCCGTGGAGCGCGAATCGGCGGAGACGGAGGAGCGGGCGCTGGTGTACGTGGCCGCGACCCGCGCGAAGAAGGAGCTGCTGATCCTGAGCCACGGCGCGCCGAGCCGCCTGCTGCAGGACGGACCGTGACGCGCTCGGCCGGCGTCGCGGTCGCGGCGGCCGGCGAGGACCCTTCGAGCTTGGCCATGCGCTCGCGTGTCCTTGCCGGCAACGACGCGGCGGCGTACGGCATGCGGCCTCGGAACGTCCGCGATCGGAGTGAACGGGGAACCGGAACCGCGTGACGGAGGAGGACGTCCGGGGTGCGGAGACAAAGGCTCTGCCACCCGTCAAGGTGGCAGAGCCCCCGGTTCAGCGACCCCGGCGGCTTGTCATCTCCGGCCGGGGCCTGCTACCCCCGAATGGGTAGTCTTGCAAGCCCGACTGTCGGGAACACCATCATGCATCGGGACATGGCCTCGCGTCAAGACCCAGCGCGTTCATCACCCCCCGGCGGATCGCCTCCAGGTCTTCATCAAGCACCCGTGGGGTGATGAACGCGCGTCTGCCTCCGCTTTTGACCATGATCCGGTCGAGTCGCTCCAGTGAAACAGTGCACAGCATGTCGCACTTCGCCCAGGATTCCTGAGCGCCGAGTTCGACCGGCACCGAACGCGGATTCATCCGATGATGAACCGTTCGACCGTTTTCGGGACGGCGGTGCTCAACGGCACGACGGTGCAGAGCTTCATCGACCTCCGCCGCCGCGGCGAAATGATCACGACCGGTCGCTTCTTGATCATCTCCGGGGCCTTGAAACCGAAGCTGAAATCGCAAATCAACAGCGCGCCGGGGCGAGGGTGAAAAGTCAACGCCATCCGCCTACGCCTCTACCGTGATCTTGATGCTCGAAGGGGCGACGCCAAGTGTCCGCGCCAGCCTCGTCTTCGCCTCCGCGATGGTAAGGGGCTGTTCGTCGGCGCCGCTTGCGCTGCCCCGTTGCATCGCCGGCTTCGCCAGAGCCTCGACCGAGTCCAGCGGCACCCGGGCGATCGGTTGGTTGGCGATACCTGCGCCTGCGCCGACCAGCGTCACCGGATCGGAAACCTCGTTCTCGTAGAGCGCAATCCACACACCGCGCCCCGGCTGGATGGTGTGGCCCGCGTCGAGACGGGCGGCGTAGGCTCGATCGAAGCGGTTTTCCATCTCCCCCGCGTCGATCATGTGAATCCGAGCGAACGTCCGGTCGTCAGGGTCCACGGAAGCGACGACGACCACGTCCACCTCGGACAACGTCGCCCACCTCGACCCGTCCCTGGTACGCGGAAAAGCGATCCAGGAATCCTGCGTCGTACGGATTGCCGCCAACTTGCTGTCGCCGCCCCTGGTGATGCGGCGAATGCGCGCCCCGTGGAACCCATTCACCTTGCGTGTTTGCCATCCTTTTTGTTCCAGTACACTGATGCAGATGTCCACGAGCTTTCTGCGAAGGCGAGTTTTTGCTGGCGTCGAAACGTTGGTCATGAATCCTCCTTTCTTTTATTTTTCATTTCTTCCGAGAAAAAGGGCTCTCCTGCAACGAGTGTGGGCAAGTTGCGGCGCGATCGTCGGGTCGGCGCGGGGTGCCGACAGCGCCGGCGACCTCGGAACTGACGGGTCGTGGCGCACCTGCTTGAGGCAGGTCCGGGTCGCACGGTGTCGGGGCAGGGCCGTCGGAGGTAGCGGAGGGCCGGCCGGCGTGTCAACGCGCTGCGCGCGTCCTTCGCTGCGCTCCGGCCCTTCGGGTGACACACCGTCCGTCCCTCCGCTCAGACAGCAGTTATGGGCCTTGCGGCCCGGCCTGGACGGGAGCGTCCCGGCCGTCCACGACGACGCGGACGGCGCGCCGGCCGGCGGTTCGGGGACGGGAACCGGCTAGCGGCGCCGGGGCCGGCGCGGGCCGTGAACCTCCGTCGGCCGGCCGGTGTCGGGGGGGCGTCGGCGCCGCGTGCGTCGTCGTGCTCGCCGAAGCGGGTTGCAAAACGCAGGGGCTTCCTGGTCTCATGGGCAGGATGTGCAACAACCAGGACCCGCGAGGAGGAGAGCCCCATGCGTCTGACTACGGTACTACGGCGGCTGTTGGGTGTCACGCAGATGTACGTCCAGGCGGTGGAAATGCCCGCTGCCGGTCCGTTGACGGCGTCGGTGGCGCCGTCGTGGCGGCGTTCCCGGTGCGGCGCGTGCGGGAAGCGGGCGCCGCGGTATGACCGGCAGCCGGAACGCAGGTGGCGGCATCTGTCGTGGGGCCGGCTGTCGGCGTGTCTGCGGTATGCGCCGTGGCGGGTGTCGTGCCCGCGTTGCGGGGTGAAGGTGGAGCGGGTGCCGTGGGCGAGCGGAACCAGCGCGTTCACGTCGGAGTTCGAGGAGTTGACGGCGTATCTGCCCAGGTGACGGACCGCACGGCGGTGAGCCGCCTGCTGGGGATCTCGTGGGTGACGGTGGGCAGCATCGTGGAGCGGGTGGTGGCCCGGCGGCTGGACCGGGGGCGGTTCGCGAAGCTGAGGCGGATCGGCGTGGACGAGTTCAGCTACCGGAAACGCCACCGCTACCTGACCCTCGTGGTCGACCATGACGAGCGTCGTGTGGTGTGGGCGGGACCGGGCCGTAGCGCGGAGACGCTGGGGGCCTTCTTCGAGCAGTTGGGACCGGCCGGGTGCGCGCGGATCGAGTTGGTGACGGCGGACCTGGCGTCGAGCTGGCAGAAGGCGTTGCGGGCGTGGGCTCCGCAGGCGCGGGTGGTGTTCGACCGGTTTCACGTCGAACGGCTGGCCGCCGATGCGGTGGACGAGGTGCGCCGCGCGGAGCAGCGTCGTCCGGACCTGGAGGATGCGAAGGCGCTGAAGGGGGCGCGCTACGACCTGCTGAAACACCCGGCGCGGCTGAAGCCCAAGGAGGCCCGGCGCCTGGAGAAGTTGCGTCGTGCGAACCGGGCGCTGGACCGGGCTTACGAACTGAAGGAGTACCTGGCGACGATCCTGGAACAGGCGCCCCCCGAGGAGGCGCCGGAGCTGCTCGAAGAGTGGCTGGAGTGGGCGGCGCGGTCCCGTCTGGAGCCGTTCGTGAAGCTGGGGCGCACGATTCGGAAACACGCCGAGGGCATCCTGGCGTATCTGGACACCCGGATGACGAACGGGCCGGTGGAGGGCATCAACAACAAGCTGCGGGTGATCGCGCGGCGCGCGTACGGTTTCCACTCCCCCGATGCGCTCATCTCGATGCTGTTCCTGTGCTGCGGAGGCATCGAACTGGCGCCGCCCCTACCCACACGCATTTGAGGAGATTCAGAAAAAGTCGAGGGGAAATCTTTTTCCCGCCCGGAAAAACCCAATAAAGAGGGGACGCGCAGCCTGCTTCATCGTCGGCGGAGGCTGGCGCGGCGCGGCCAGCTCCACGACGTCTCCTCGCGCCTCGCGTACACTGGGGTCCCCATGCCCGATCCGGCCCCGGTCACCGAGTCCGCGTGGAGCCGGTGGCGTGCGCGCCGCCTCCTCGCCGGCGTGGCCGCCGCCGGCCTCGCGCTGCTCGCCTGGGCCGGCGTTTCGCTGGTGGTCGCCGAGACGCTGACCAAACCGTACCGCCGCGCCCTGGCGTCGTCGCCGGCCGTCTTCGGCCTCGCCTACGAGGAGGTGACCTTCCCGAGCGCCGGCGACCGGATCGCGTTGCGCGGCTGGTTCCTGCCCGCCGCCGGGAGCGACCGCGCCGTGGTCATCGTCCACGGCCGCAACTCGACCCGTACCGGCGACGAAGGCCAGCACGTGCCCGACGCCGCGGCGCTGGTGGCGCGCGGCTACAACGCGCTGCTGTTCGACCTCCGCGGGCACGGGGAATCCGGCGGCGTGCGCTACACCCTGGGGACGGCCGAGCAGCGCGACGTGCTCGGCGCCGCCGCCTACCTGGAGCGCCGGGGGTTCGCGCCGGCGCGGACCGGCTTCTGGGCGCATTCGATGGGCGCCGCCACCGTCCTGCTGGCGTCCGCGGTTTCGCCGGCGGTGCGCACCATCGTCGCCGACAGCAGCTTCGCCCGGCTGGAAGACCTGCTGGACGAGGAGCTGCCCAGGGCGAGCGGGCTGCCCGCCTTCTTCAATCCGCCGATCCTCTTCTTCGCCCGGACCCTGTTCGGCGCGGACACGACGATCGTGAACCCGGTGGAGGCGGTGGCCGGCCTGCCGGCCGACTCGCTGTTCATCATCCACGGCGCGGCGGACGGGCTCGTCCCGGTCGACCATGCCCGGCGCCTCGCCGCCGCGGCCGGACCCGCCGTCCACGATCTCTGGATCGTCCCCGGAGCGCGCCACGACAAGGTGTCGGCGACCGTGCCGGAGCGGTACCGGAAGCGGGTGCTGGCGTTCTTCGACGAGAAACTGCAGTGAATCTCCGGGCTCCGGCTCTCCAGGCGAGCATCCGGAGACCGGGGGGAAGGGAGCGCCGAACGATGCGGTTGTCGAAGTGGACCGTCGCCGCCCTCCTCGGCTGCGCGGCCGGTCTCGCCGCGTGCGGCGTCCGCGCCGTGCGGGCGGCCGGCGAGCCGCCGGCGGATGTCGTCTTCCTCGGGGAGCACGTCGTCACCATGGATCCGGACCGGCCGGCCGCGGAGGCGGTGGCGGTCCGGGGCGAAACGATCGCGGCGGTGGGGACCCGCGGCGAAATCCTGGCGCTGCGCGGAGAGGCGACGCGGGTCGTCGAGCTCGGCGCCCGCGCGCTGCTGCCCGGCTTCATCGACGCGCACGGACATTTCCTGGCGGTCGGGCGGGCCCTCGACTCGCTCTCGCTCCATCCCCCGCCGGTCGGCGACGTCCGGAACATCGACGACGTCGTGCGCAGGATCCGGGCGTGGATCGCGGAGCGGAACGTCCCGCCGGGAGAACTCGTCACGGGCATCGGCTACGACGACTCCCTGCTCGCCGAACGGCGCCATCCGACGCGCGACGACCTCGACCGAGCCTCGACCGCCCACCGGATCGTGCTGACCCACGTCTCGGGACACCTGCGGGCGGCGAACTCCGCCGCGCTGGCCGCGGCCGGCATCACGGCCGGGACGCCCGATCCGCCCGGCGGCCACATCCGCCGCCGGATCGGCTCCCGGGAACCGGACGGGGTGCTCGAGGAGCGGGCCGGCGGACTCGTCGCCTCGGGAGGGCCGTTCTCGCCGGCCCCGCGGGAGACGGATGCGCTGGCCCGCCGCGCCGTCGGCGAGTACCTGCGCCACGGGACGACGACGGTGCAGGACGGCTCCACCGGCTGGGAGACCGCGGCGGCGTTGCGGGCGGCGGCCGACCGGGCGCCCTTCCGGGCGGACGTCGCCGCGTTCCCGCGCTTTCGGACCATCGCGGACGCCGAGCGGGTGGTCCACGAACCGGACTACCGCGGCGGATTCCGCATCGCGGGCATGAAGTTCAGCCTCGACGGCTCGCCGCAGGGACGGACCGCCTGGGTCACCGAACCGTACGCGGAAGGGCCGCCCGGGGCGCCGCCCGGCTATCGCGCCTACGGCACGCTGGATCCGGACGCCTACCGGGCGGGCGCCGCGCACCTCGTCGGGCGCGGCGTGCCGATCCTCGTCCACGCCAACGGCGACGCGGCGATCGACCTGATGCTGGACGGCGTCGACGCGGCGCTGGCCGGCCGGGAGCCGATGCCGGACCACCGCGCCGTGATCGTCCACGCCCAGCTCATGCGCGCCGATCAGCTCGACCGCGCCGCCGCCCTGCGGGTCGTCCCCTCGTTCTTTTCGGCCCACGCCTTCTTCTGGGGCGACTGGCACCGCCGCAGCTTCGGCGAGGCGCGCGGAAACAACGTCAGCCCGGTGCGCTGGGCGATCGAGCGCGGCGTCCGCTTCACGGTGCACAACGACGCGCCGATCGTCCCGCCCGACGTCATGCGGCTGGTCTCCATCACCGTCAACCGGAAGACCCGTAGCGGGCACGTGCTCGGGCCCCGCCAGCGCGCCACGGTCCGGGAGGCCCTGCACGCGGTCACCCTCGGCGCGGCGTACCAGTACTTCGAGGAGGAAACGAAGGGCTCGATCACCGCCGGCAAGCAGGCGGACCTGGTGGTCCTCGCGGAAAACCCTCTGCTGGCGGACCCCGCGGAGCTGGAGCGCATCGAGGTCGTCGAGACGTTCTCGCGGGGCCGATCGGTGTACGCGCGCCCGCCGGGGCGGGACGCGCGGTAGACTGCCTTCAGCAACGGCAGGACGCAGGCCGCCAAGCGGGTCGTCCGCGGCGCGGCGGGTGCGGGAGGGAACGTCGATGAGCGCCATCGGAGCGGAGGAACTGGTACGGCGGCTCGGGGCGGGACGCGCGGCAGACTGCCTTTCAGCAACGGCAGGACGCAGGCCGCCGCGCGGTCGTCCGCGGCGCGGCGGGTGCGGGAGGGAACGTCGATGAGCGCCATCGGAGCGGAGGAACTGGTACGGCGGCTCGACGCCGCCGTCGGCGCCGGGGACGTGGAGACGATCACCCGGCAGGTGCGGAACGAGATCGAGAACGTCCTGCAGCCCGGCCGGCTCCGGCTCGACGAACGGTTTCGACGCACCCGGCCGGACCGCTACGCCCGGCGCCTGCTGCACCGCGACGCCGCGCGCCGCTACACCGTCCTGGTGCTGGCGTGGGCGCCCGGCCAGGGGACGCCGATCCACGATCACCCCAACCTCTGGAGCGTCGAGGGGGTCCTCGAGGGCGAGCTGGAGGTGACCCAGTACGCCCCGATCAGGGAAGAGGCGCACCGCTGCAAGTTCGCGCCGGTGGAGTCGCACCGGGCCGTCGCCGGCGAGGCGAACTTCCTGATTCCGCCCTTCGAGTACCACGCCCTGATGAACGACCTGACCGACCGGCCGTGCCTGACCCTGCACGCCTTCGGGGGCGAGCTGCTGGAGATGAACACGTTCGATCCGGTCGGCAACGGCTGGTACGAACGGTCTCTGCGCCGGGTCTCCTACGACGCCTGAACGCAGGCGCAAGCGCGGCCGCGCAAGGGGGGCCGCGCCGGCGTGGCGCCGGTCACCGAGGCATTGTCACCCTGGCCGCCCGCCGGAGGGGAGTGCAAGGGGCGCCGCGCCGGCATGGCGCCGGTCACGCCGGGGATCCCGGTCCTCCGTGGTTTCACGGGCTGCGCAGGTCGAGGCGGGCGACGACCGGGTAGTGGTCGGACGGGTAGCGCCCGCCGTACTGGTCGACGACCGTCTCGACCGAGCGCACGCCGACGGGACCGCCGACGAGGATCCAGTCGATGCGCCCCGGGTTGGCGAGTTCGGGGGGCCGGAAGTCGTTCGACGTGCGCGGCGGCCCGCTCCGTTCGCCGGCGAGCAGCCACGCGTCGCGCAGCCCCCGGCCGGTCGCCGCGCGCCAGGTCTCGCTGGTCTCCGCCAGCGCGTTGAAGTCGCCGGTCACGACGACCGCGCTGCCGGCCGGCAAGGCCGCGACGCGCGCCGCGATCCTCGTCGCCGAGTCGATCTGCCGCTGTCCGCGGCGGAGCGTCAGGTGGGTGTTGAACACGTACACCCGCCGGCCGCTCGCCCGGTGGTGCAGGCGCGCCCAGGTGACGATGCGGGAGACGTTGCGCCGCCAGCCCGAGCCGGTCGGCCCGCCGGGGTCGGACGAGAGCCAGAAGGTGCCCGATTCGATCGGGATCAGCGACTCGCGCCGGTAGAAGATCGGCGTGTACTCGCTGAGGCCGCGGCCGCCGTTGAGCCCGCGGTCGGCGCCGAGCCAGCGATAGCCGTCCAGCGCGTCGGCCAGGTACTCGACCTGCTCGTCGAGCGCCTCCTGCAGGCCGGCCACGTCCGGGGCGAGCCGTTCGATCGTCCGCACCACCAGCGCGCGGCGGCGCGGCCAGCCGTTCTCGCCGTCGTCGCCGCCGGACGTGCGGACGTTGAACGTCATGACGGTGAGCGGCGCCGCGGCTTCCGCGCGCGCGCCCTGCGCCTGCGCGGCGGCGGGCGCGCCGGCCGCCGCCGCGCCCCCGATCGCGACCGCCAGCATCGACGCCGCAACCGAGGCGCCTGCGACCGCGCCCGTTCCCGGCGAGCGGCGGCGGGTCATCGGCCCAGTCTACCCGGGAACCGAACGGAGCGAGCGCGGTTCGACCAACGCCAAAGGGGCGGTTTCAACCCGCCGGAACGCGGGCGCGAGGGGCGCGCTCACGTTCGCGCCGCCCGCCTCGTTCGCCGCGCGGCGAAGAGCTCGGAGGCGACGAGCGCATGAGCAAGTCGCGCTCACGTTCGCGCCGCCCGCCTCGTTCGCCGCACGAACGCAAGCCCCGACCAGTCCTCGTCGACGGCGCAGACCTTGCAGTCGACGAGTCCGGCTGCGAGCCCGACGCGCCGCACGTCGGCTCCGGTGTGATCGGCGGCCAGGCGCGACGTCCTCTTCGGCCAGACGATCCACAGGCGTCCGCCGCCGGCGCTCTCCGCCATCCGCGGCATGCCCCGTTCGAGCTCGCGGCGCGAACGCGTGAACCAGAGGGTGACGTCGCGCGCGCCGCGGTTCGTCGTCCGCAGCGTCACGTCCGGCGGCAGCGGATCGAGCAGCTCGGCGAAGCCGGCGGGGGACTTCGCCAGCACCACGCGCATCCCCGGCCTGATGCCCAGCTTGCGAGGCAGCGGAACACCGGAACAGCTGGCGACCGTCGGGGGCGCGGCGCCGCTCGGAGGCATGGCGAGCGCAGTGGCGACCGCGGTGACGACGTCCTCGGGCACGGCGCGCATGGTCTCGAGCGGCAGCCCGTCGAGCCGTCCGAAGACGGACCGGTCGGCCGCGACGAACACGATCGGGATCCGCCGCGTCGCCACCCGCCGGCGCAGCGCGAGGGCGGCGTCCCGGCCCCGCGCCGGCGCCCGGTCGAGATCGATCACGACGGCCCGCGGCGGCCGCCGCGCAAGGCGCCGCAGATCGTCCGGGCCGGTGAACGGCTCCCGCTCGACCGCATAGCCGGCGTCCGCGAGACGGGCGATCCAGGCCGCCGCCGCCGGGGACGTCCCGATGATCCCGAGCGTCGGTTGCGCCGCGCCGTCCATCGCTTTCCCCCAACGCGGCGCCGCAACCAACCGCGTATCCGCCGCACGATTTCCGATTCGCGGCAGCAGCGCGCACTTCCCGGCCGCAACGCGCCGCCGGATCCGCGCGCCGCCGGAGCCGGGACTGGTAGTCTATGCCCGCCGATGACGAACGCCGCGCCGCCGAACCGCTCTCTCGACCCTCTGCTGCGGCCCGCGTCGGTCGCCGTCATCGGGGCCTCGAACGATCCGACGCGCATCGGCGGGCGGCCGATCCGCTACCTGCGCGCGGCCGGGTTCGCGGGCCGGATCTACCCCGTCAATCCGAAGCACGAGCAGGTGCAGGGGCTGGCGGCGTTTCCGCACGTCGCCGAGGTGCCGGAAGCGGTCGATCTGGCCGTCGTCGCCGTTCCCGCGCCGAGCGTGGTGGACACCGTCGCGGCGTGCGCGGCGCGCGGGGTGCGGACCGCGGTGGTCTTCAGCGCCGGCTTCGCGGAAACGGGCGCCGAGGGCCGGCGCCTGCAGCAGCGGCTCGGCGCGATCGCCGCGGAGACCGGCCTGCGCGTCGTAGGTCCCAACTGCCTCGGCGTCTACAACTCCGAGCTCGGCTGCTTCGCCACGTTCAGCACGACGCTGGAGGACGGCTTTCCCGCGCCCGGCGGCGTCGCGCTGGTCAGCCAGAGCGGCGCCTACGGCAGCCATCTCTCGCTGCTGGCCCGCAAGCGGAACATCGACGTCCGCTACTGGGTGACGACCGGCAACGAGGCGGACGTGTCGGTGCCGGAAGTGCTCGGGTGGCTGGCCGAACAGGACGACGTGTCGGTCATCATGGCCCACGCCGAGGGGATCACCGACCAGGACGCGCTCGTGCGCGCCCTCGGGACGGCGCGCGCCCGCCGCAAGGCGGTGGTGTTCCAGAAGGTGGGGACGACCGAGGTGGGCGCGCGGGCGGCGCAATCGCACACGGCGTCGCTCGCCGGCGCCGACCCGGTCTACGAGGCGGCGTTCCGCCAGTTCGGCGCCTACCGCGCGCGCGACACGGACGAGATGCTGGACGTCGCCTACGCGGCCGGCTTCGGCGTCTTCCCGAAGGGCCCGGGCGTCGCCCTGGTCTCCATCTCCGGCGGGGTCGGCGTCCAGATGGCGGACGCGGCGGTCGGCTTCGGCCTCGACGTGGCGCCGCTGAGCGAATCCGCGCAGGCCCGGCTCAAGGCGGCTCTTCCGTACGCCTCGCCGCGCAATCCGGTCGACATCACCGCGCAGGCGTTCAACCGGGTGGAGCTCGTCGCCGACAACCTCGGCATCGTGTTCGAGGAGGAGCAGCACGACGCGGTGGTCGCCTTCTTCACCTACGTCGCCGCGGCGGAGGGCATGACCGAGCCGATCCGGCAGGCGATCCACGCCGCCCGCGCCCGGCGGCCCGGCTGCGCGCTGGTGCTCTCCATCGTCGCTCCGCCCGACGTCGTCCGCCGCTACGAGGCGGCCGGCTGCCCGGTGTTCGAGGACCCGACCCGCGCGGTACGGGCCGTCGCGGCGCTGCATCGTTTCAGCCGGATCTTCGCGGAGCGCGCGGACCCGCCGGCGGGCGGTCCGCCCGGCGCGGCGGGCGCGGCGCGCCTGCCCGACGGTCCCATCCCGGAACGGCAGGCGAAACGCCTGCTTGCCGACGCCGGGATGCCGGTGGCCGGCGAGCAGCTCGCGCGGACGGCCGACGAGGCCGCGCGCATCGCCGCCGCGTTCGGCGGGCCGGTGGCGGTGAAGCTGTGCGCGCCGGGCGTCCTGCACAAGACCGAGCTCGGCGGCGTGGTGCTGGACGTGTCGGGCGCGTCCGAGGCGCGGGAAGCCTTCCGCGCGGCAACCGCCCGCGCCCGCGCAGCCGACCCGCCCATACGGATCGAGGGCGTGCTGATCGCGCCGATGGTCACCGGCGGCGTCGAAACGATCCTCGGCGTCCGCAACGACCCGACGTTCGGGCCGGTGGTCCTGTTCGGTCTCGGCGGGACGCTGGTGGAGGTGATCGACGACGTGAGCTGCCGCGTGGCGCCGTTCGGCGAGGCCGAGGCGCGCCGCCTGATCGCGGAGACCCGCGCCGGCAAGATGCTGCGGGGAACGCGCGGCAAGGGGTCGTACGACGTGGCCGCCCTGGCGGCGGCGCTGTCGTGCCTGTCGGTCTTCGCGGCGGCGCACGGCGGCCGCATCGACACCGCCGAGATCAACCCGTTCGTCGTGCTGCCGGAGGGTCAGGGCGCCGTGGCGCTCGACGCCGTGATCGTGACGCGCAGGGCGAGCGCGTCCACCTGATCCGGGAAAGGCGGCGGACAGCCAGCCAGCCGCCACTCCCGGGAACCGGGAAGATCGCGCTACGCCACTCCGGCCGGCTCGTTCTGCTTCGCACCCTTGAGGCCCTGGATCTGGACGATCGGCGGCGCCTCCTCCTTCAGAACGTGCTGGCGGTAGAGGGCCGCCATCTGCGCATCGTAGGCGGCGTCCTTCGCGTTGCCGCCGTTCGCGTTGCCGCCGTCGGCCCCGTTCGCCCCGGCGCGGCCGTTCGCGCCGTTGCCGCCGGCGGCGCCGACAGGACCGTTCGCGCCGGCGGCCTTCGCCGCGGCCCGCGCCGCCAGCTTCTCCTGGCGCGCGTTCCTGGCGATGCCTTGGGCGTCGAGGTCGGTCTGGATCCCGGCCGCCACCGCCTCCGGATCGAGCACCAGCGAGTGCTCCTTCGAATCGAGGTTGACGTCCTTGCCGCCCGCGAAGATCTCGTGCCGGCCGCGCTCCTCGTACCACTTCGTGAGGGTCGCCGTCATGTGCATCTTCTCGATGATGTTCCGCCAGCCGATCCCGGTGTTGTAGGCGCAGAACGAGATCTCGCCTTCCTGCGTCGCATACGGGATGATGCAGCGCTCGGTGCGGCGGAAGTCGTAGTTGAACAGGTCCTGGAACCACATGCCGGCCACGAAGAGGAAGTTCCAGCGGTCGGCGCGCCGCTTCGCGATGTCGTCCCGCGTCCGGGCGCCGGACACCTTCCCGTAGTCCTTGCCCGTCGCCCCGAACGTCTTGTCGAACTTCTTCAGCAGATCCGCCAGCCGGAAGTGGGTCGGCGCCTCGAACGGGTCGTAGTTGCGCATCAGCGCCAGCGCCATGCCGAGCACCGAGCGGAACCGCCCGCCGGCCGCGTCGTTGACCCGCGCGATGTCGCGGGCGAGCTGCTCGCCCCGGACGAACCGGGTGAACGGCACCGCCTCCTTCGTCTCCTTGTCGATCATCACCGCCATGCCGACGCCGCAGTTCGGGTGGCAGCCGCAGTTGAGCTGGCCCCAGCTCTCCTCGGGACCGTGCACCAGATCGGCCCAGTCGGTGAAGGTGCCCATGAAGGAGATCGGGAACCAGTCGCGCGCCGGCTCGCCGATGCCGGTCTGGTTCTTCACGTCGTGCGCGAGGTGCGACAGCGTGTAGCGCTGCGCCTTGCGGCGCTCGTCGGTGATCTCCTCGTCGCGGCCGGTGAACGACACCGGCTGGAACGACAGGAAGCTGATGGTCTTCGGGTTGTCGAGCGCGAACTGCACGACCCGGCCCACCTGCTCGTTGTTGATGCCGTTGATGATGGTGATGACCGGCACGATGTCGACGCCCGCCTTGTGCAGGTTCTCGATCGCCCGCAGCTTGACGTCGAACAGGTTGCCCACCATGCGGTGCGCGTTGGCGGCGTTGCCGATGCCGTCGAACTGCAGGTAGGCGTAGCGCAGGCCGGCGTCCGCCGCGGCGCGGGCGAAGTCGTAGCTCTTCGCGAACTCGATGCCGTTGGTCGCCGCCTGGACGCTGTTGTAGCCGACCTTGCGGGCGTACCGCACCGCGTCGAGGAAGTACGGCGACATCGTCGGCTCGCCGCCGGAGAACTGCACCGACATCTGGCGCCGCGGCTTGATCGAGATGGCGTTGTCGAGCAGCGTCCGGATGTCGTCCCACGACAGCTCGTGGACGAACCCCACCTGGTTCGCATCCATGAAGCACGGATCGCACATCATGTTGCAGCGGTTGGTCAGGTCGATCGTCAGCACCGAGCCGCGGCCGTACTTGATGGTGCTGCTGCCGTGGTTGTGCAGCTTCTCGTCGTTGTGGGCGCGGATGTCGCTGCCCGGGAACGACTCTTCGAGGTGCCGGAAGAACTCCGTGTCGATCGCCATGACGTCCTCGAACCGCCCGTGGATCGGGCACTCCTTGACCATCACGATCTGCCCGTCGCGCTCGATGATCTCCGCCTTGATCTCGCCCACCTTCTCGTCGAGCAGGATCCGGTAGTCCTTCTTGCCGTCGAGGATCGCCTGCCGCGCCTCGCGGACGCAGTTCGGACACAGCGAGTCGGTCTCGCGCGGCCACCCGAGCGGCGGCTTCACCTTCTGGTGCGACTTGAGCAGCGGCTTGTCCGACCAGGCCGGCGTGAACGACGGGTTCTCCCTGAACCGGTTGTAGCGGTCGTAGAGGAACCAGGCGCCGTTGGCGGCGACCGACAATCCCTTTTCGAGGTACTTGACTGGCTTGTGCATCGTGGCTCTGCCTCTTCCGGATCGGAGTTCGCGGATCCCGCGGTCCGGTGCGGCCGGACCGATCGCATGCTTCCCGTTCGCCCGCAAGCATACCCGCGGGTTCCGGCGGCGGACTACAAGATTGTCGCGGAAGGGCGGAACGGCGGCCTGAACGGGCGTGAACGCACCCGAACGGCCCGCCGCGGCGCGGGAGGAACCGCTGACGCGGTGTCCGACGTCCGCTACGTTTCCTGCGTTCCATGCCGCGCCGCCGGGCGGGGAATACGACTGCGCGCCCGAAATCCTGCGCCTGCGGCCAGTGTCCTGCGTTCCATGCCGCGCCGCCGGGCGGGGAATACCGGCGTCCATCGTACCGCTATCATCACCCGCATGCCGCGTTCGCCCGACGTCGCCGTGATCGGCGCCGGCGCCTTCGGCGCCTGGACCGCCTGGCACCTGCGCCGGACCGGGCACGCCGTGACGCTCGTCGATGCCTTCGGGGCCGGCCATTCGCGAGCGAGTTCGGGAGGCGAGTCGCGCATCATCCGGATGGGCTACGGCGGCCGGACGCTCTACTCGCGCTGGGCGCTGGAGTCGCTCCCGCGGTGGAAGGACCTCCTCGCGGACGCCGGCCGGCCGGATCTCTTTCACGGGACGGGCGTCCTGTGGCTCGGGCACGAGGAGGATCCGCACGTCGACGCCACCGCGCGGACGCTCGAGCGGCTCGGCGTCGCGACCGAATCCCTCGCCCCCGCCGATCTGGAGTCCCGGTTCCCCGTGCTCGACGCCGCGGGCGTCACGAGGGGCATACTGGAACGCGACAGCGGCGTGCTGCTCGCCCGCCGGGCCGTCGCCGCGGTGGTGGACCAGGCCGTGCGCCAGGGCGTCGACCACCGCGTGGCCGCGGTGGAGCCGCCGGCCGCGGCGCGCCGCGTCGATTCGCTCCGGCTCGGCGGCGGCGGCCGTCTGTCCGCCGGCATTTTCGTGTTCGCCTGCGGGCCCTGGCTGCCGAAGCTCTTCCCCGACCTGCTCGGCGGCCTGCTCCGGACGACCCGCCAGGAGGTCTTCTTCTTCGGCACGCCGCCCGGCGATCGCCGCTTCGCGCCGCCGGCCCTGCCGGCCTGGATCGACTTCCAGGCCGGCGGCTACGGCCTGCCGGACATCGAGGGCCGCGGCGCCAAGATCGGCCTCACCGCGCTCGGTCCGCCCTTCGATCCGGATCGCGGCGACCGCGCGCCTTCCGCCGAGGGACTGGCGGCCGCCCGGCGGTTCGCCGCGGGGCGGCTGCCGGCCCTGCGCGCCGCGCCGGTGCTGGAAGCCCGGGTCTGCCAGTACGCCAACACGCCGAGCGGAGACCTTCTTCTCGACCGCCATCCCGATCACGGCAACGCATGGCTGGCCGGCGGCGGGTCCGGCCACGGGTTCAAGCTGGGACCGGCCGCCGGCGCCTACGTCGCGGCGCGGATTGCCGGGACGGTCCGCTCCGAAGACCTCGTCGGGCTGGCCGCGAAACACGCCGGCCGCGCGCGGGACGTCCTCTGAGTCCGCCGGGAACCGCCCGCCGACGAATCGCGCCAACTCTGGTTGACGACCCGCCGATCGCGCCCTCGCCGACCGGCCAAAATAATTGGCGTTGATCAGGGCGGGGGATGCCGGGTTCATGTTTCTGCTGGACGTCATGGCTCCAACGGGCGCGACGCCGACGCACGACGGTGCTCGCTCCGGGGATGGCCGGGCGTGCCGGACGTGCGCCCCCCCTTGTGCGCCGCTCCACGCGCACCGGCCATCCTCCAGCCGTCAGTCTCCGCCGCGCCGACGCTCCGTGCGGGGTCCGCGCTGCGTCTCGGCGCCGCCGGCCGCCAGCATCCCGACGACCGCCGCTTCGTGTTCCGGACCGATGGAGGCCGCCGCCAGCCGCGTCGAGAACCGCGGCCGGTCCACCTCGGTCTCGACGGCGCGCGCCTCGCCCGGAAAGACGATCTCGATCCCTCCGCGTCCGACCTGCAACGCGTAGTCGCCCGCGCCCAGCTTGACCCGCGTCCGCAGGCAGTCGGTCCACTGCCGCGCCCGCGCGAGCGCGGCCGCCGCGTCCCGCTGGCGGGCGTCCCAGTCGCCGGCGAACCACTCGGCCAGCACTTTCGGACGCGCCGGAGCCGGACCCGGATCGAAGCCGGAGTCGGCCAGCCGGTGACTCAGTGCTGCCATGCGGTGGGAAACGGCGGCGGAAGCCGCCGCGCCGCCGCGCAGCGACAGCGGCAACGCCAGCCAGCCGGCGCGGGAGCCGAACAGCAGCGCCGTCGCCAGCCGGTCCTCGGGGGTCAGCGTAGCGTGCTCGAACGCCAGCAGATCGGCGCAGTTCGACCGCAGGAACAACAGCGACAGGGCCCGTGGAAGCGGCGTCCTGAACCGATCGAACAGATCGGACGTCGTCAGGTCCGCCAGCCCCGTCAGGGAATCGAGCGTCTCCCGCAGCTCGACGACGTGCTTCCGCAGCCGTTCGTCGAGATCCGCCGACTCGCGGTCGAGGTAGTCGAGCAGCCGCGCGTTGGCGTCGTCGACGCCGCCCGCGCCCGCCTGCTCGGCGAGCGTGTCGACCGCGCCCCAGAACAACCGCCGGGCGCCGCCCCGGTCGATGCCGGGCAGGGCGGCCCCGGCCCGCGCCGGAGACGCCCCCGCCTGCATCCACGCCGTCAGCCACGCCGCCACCGTCGCCGCCAGGCGGGGCGGCGGATCCGCCGGCGGGTCGAACGCGGCGCGACTGGCGGTCAGGCCCAGCGGTTCGCCTCCCGCCAGCACCTCGCCGGCGTCCCGATGCGCCAGAAGCTGGAGCATGGCCAGCATGCCGCCGGCGGCTTGGGCGGCTTCGAGCCGCGCCGGGCGCTCGGGCGGCACGTGCGCCGGCGGCCACGCCGGTCCCGAGGCGCGGTCGAAGTCTGCGCGGGCCGCGCGGGTCCTGAAGTCGGCCAGCGGCACGTTGCCGTAATCCCGCGCGTCGGCCTTGCAGGCCGTCGAGTCGCCGCGCGACCGGAACCGGATTTCCTCGATGGCCGAGACCGGCAACGGAGCGGGGACGAAGACGAGGGGGGCGCCGCCGACCTCGTGCGGCCAGCGGCGCTTCTCGACGCCGTCCGGGGTGGGAACCATCACCGGACCGGCGCAGTCGCGCAACGAGACGACCACCTGGCAGGGCCGGAGATGCCCGGCCTCGGCGATGGAATGCTCGACCGCGGCCCGGCCCGCGGGGCCGGTGAACAACGGCAGCCAGCCGGGGCAGACCTCGAGGGTGTCCCGATAGTACTTCTCGCCGAAACCGCTCTTCGGCAGCAGCAGGCCGGCCGCGAGCATGTACAGCAGGTTGAGGTGATTGGTGACCAGACAGCCGCGTTCGGGCACGGCGCCGGACGCGGCGGACGGCGGCGACGCGCCGCCCGGGAGATCACGCCCCCGGCCACCGCGTCCGGCGACGCCCTCGGCGCGCGGGCCGGGCCCGGGTTCGAAGGCATCCGGCAGGGGAGGTTGCTCCGGAGTGGCCATCCTGCTCCTCTCGCCCGGAGAGCGTCGCCGGGCGGCCTCGCGGTCCGGCGCCGCTCGCCACCCAACCAATCCTCCAGCAGTCCGCGCCGTCCGGCGGTACGGACTCCTGGCCCGGAGAGCGTCGCCGGGCGGCCTTGCGGTCGCGACGCGACCGGCGGTCGCGTTCGGCGCCGCTCGCCGTCCTGGACTCCTACGTCAAGTCCGTCCTCTGCAGCACGCCGGGATCGTCCGGCAGGATCTCGTCGACGCGGCTGCGCCCCCCGCGGCGGCGCAGCAGGATCACCCGCTCGCGGGCCCGCGCCACCATCACGTAGAATCGCTTCCGCAAGAGGTCGAGGTCGTTCGCCGGCGCGTGGTGCCGATCGACGTCGGCGAGCACCGCGACGTCGAACTCCAGGCCCTTGCAGGCCTGGGCGTTGACGACCAGGATACCGCCTTCGTCGAACCGCACGTCCGGCCGGTGTTCGCCGAAGAACGTCTCGATGCGCGGCGCGCCGCGGTCCAGGCGGCCGGCCGCCTCCAGGTCGCCGGCCGCCTCGCCCAGCCCCTTGGCCGCCTCGCCCAGCTCCCTCGCATAGCGTTCCCTGACTTCGTTGTTCGGCGCAATGACGCCGACGAGCGTTGCCGGGTTCCGATCCACGATCTTCACGATGCGCCGGCAGAGTTCCGCGAACCGCCCGGGTGCGTAGTCGCACAACCAGGCGGCGGGACCGGGCCGCGGCGGCAAGTCGACCGGCGGGCTGGCCGGGTCGCCGGTGCGGAAGGCGCGTGCCAGTTTCGCGACCGGGCCGCTGTTGCGGTAGTTGCGCTTCAGCTCGATGACGTCCCCGGGGTCGATGGCCAGCTCCGTCTCGACGTCGCGGCGGCTGCTGCATTCGTCGTGAATCTGCTGGTTCTGATCGGCGGCCACGAAGAACCGTTCGAAGCCGAGCGCCACGAGCGCCCGGTAGAACCGCGGCGGCATGTCCTGGCCCTCGTCGATGACGAGATGCGGCGCGTCGGCGACGGGCGGGGTGTCCGCGGCGATCCGCAGCACGCCCTCCCAGTCGATCGGCCGGAACCCGTCGGGCCGCGCGGGCTCCCGCGGCAAAGCCTCGCCGGTGATCGCCTCGAACCGCTCCTGGAACCAGGCCATCCACGTGGCGCTCGACAATGCGCCGGAGAACAGTTGATCGCTGGCGCGGCGCAGCAGGTGGTTGTGGACCAGGAAGACGTACTCGTTCCCCTCGCGCCGGTGGCGGCGCGCCCGGATCAGGGCGACGACCGTCTTGCCGGTGCCGGGGCCCCCGACGATCAGGCGCCGGTCCTCCCCCGGGGCGAGGGCCGCCTCCTGCTCCTTGCTCAGGTCCTGGATGCCCGGCAGCTCGAACTTGCGTTTCGCCACGTCGACGTCCGGGGGCCGCGGCCCGCCCGTACCGTGCTCACGCGCCGCCTCGAAGGGCTCGGGCAGTTCGGCGAGGATCAGGGCCGCGGCCCGCCCGTACCGTGCTCACGCGCCGCCGCCCGGCGCCCGCCCGGCGAACAACGCCGGGCAGCTCCCGTCCGCGTCGCCGGCCACGAAGGTCCGGTCCAGCAGCACGTTGCCGTAGGCGCAGCTCGGCTCGGGCACGAGGGCGCAGGCATGGCAGGCGGCCCGGTTCAGCAGGCCCGGCCCGTGGCCCTCCCGCTCGCCGCAGACCGGATCCATCGAGCACCAGGCCGCCGACTCCACGGCCGTGACGAGCAGGCGGAGGAACCGGCGCGGATCCGCCTGTTGTATCAGACCGCCCAGCGATCCCTCGGCGTCGGGCACCGCGACGTAGACGAGGACGCCGGCCATCGGGGGCTGGCCGGGTTCGTCGCCGGCATGGCTGTAGATGCGTTCCTTCAACGCCGCCGCGGGATAGCCGGCCGTCGTCTCCAGCGCGCGGATCAGCAGGTGGGCCAGCGTGTGCAGCAGCAGGAACCGCGGCGACACCTGCGGCTGAGCCGGCAGGCGCACGGGCCCGCCGGCGAGCCGGTCGGCGAACGCCCGCGCCCGCGCCCGCAGGGCCTCGTGCGCCTCCCACCGCCGCAACCGTTCTTCCCGCAGGGTGAAGAACACGCCTTCGCCGTACAGCTCCAGGGCCGGCAACCAGTCGCTCCGGCCGGTCAGGTCCGGCGGCGTCAGGGTCTCGCCGCCCAGCCGCCGGAAGCCCTTGAACACCAGGACCTCCTTGAGGCGTTCGACCGCCACCAGCCGGTCCACGGCGCCGGCGACGCCGCCCGCCGCGCCCTCCGGACCCCGCACCAGCGCCGACCAGGCGGCGCCGTGGTGTGCGGTCACGAAGTCCTCGTCCTCGCGCAGGTCCGGGATCGGCTCGACGAGCGCGCGGTACTCGCCTTGCAGCAGGCCGCCGCCGGAGAGGGGCCGCCCGTGGAACGGATAGCCCCGGCCGATCTCGTCCTGCGCATGGGCGACCTCGTCCGGGGTGCAGCCGAACTCCCGCGCGATGCGCCGCAACACCGCCTTCCGCGGGAGGCCGGGGCGGGCTTCGCCAAGCTCCTTCTGCTTGTCGGTGCTGCCGTGCAGGCGGTCCACGACCGTTCCCCGGCGGATGCGCGACTCGGGCGGTATCACCAGCGCGCTCACGGTGTCCGGGGCGTGGACGCGCACGTCGTTGATGGCGATCACCCAGGCCGGTTCGTCCGGCGGCTCCGGCGGCGGCTCGGGAAACCACGGCTGGCGCCATTGGCCGTCTCCGAACGGGAAACGGTCGGGCAGCCGATTCGACGCCTGGCAGCGCGTGCAACGGACCTCGTGGCCGCGGCCGGCCGACACCACCTTCAGATACGGGCGTTCCCGGTCGGCCGGGCACCGACGCCGGTCCGGATGCCGGCTCCCGGCGTGCGCGATCCCGTGCCACGGCACGTCGGCGAGATGGCCGCCGGCGTGGGCGAGGACCCACGGCGCCTGCTCCAGTCTGCCCCCGCACGTCCGCCGGTCCGGCTCCTGCCGCCGGCCCGGCGCCCGGCCGGCCCGGCTTCGCCCGCGCGCCGGCCGGTCCGCCGGCCCGCCGGCGCAGGTCCACGCGGCGCCGGCCAGCCGGGATCCGGTGTCCGCGCCCGCCGTGGAGAGGCGCCTCCACGGCCGATAATGCAGCAGCCCGCACCGCGAGCAGCGCGTCCACCGCGGGAACCGCGTGGCGGGAACGGGGCTTCCGGTCACTCCCCCGTCCTCGATACGGGCCGTCGGCGGCGAACGCAGCGTCTTGCCGATGCCGAGGGCGGCGCGCACCTGATCGACGTACCGGATTTCACGATCCGGCCCGCACCGCCAGGCGCTCGTGTCCCGGACCGTCACCAGGCGGTCCGGACCGCGCACTATCGCGCCGACCGCGCAGTCGCGCAGCAGGTGGGACAGCCGCACGGGAATCGGTTCTTCGTCGCGCACGTCCCCGCGCCTCCGATCGCGCTCCTTCGACAGCCCGTGGCGCCCCCTCCCCCCGTCGCACCGCGCCCGAAGGGCGCCGGCGAACGCGGGACGCCAGCGAACGCCCGCCTGACAAGCGTGAGAAGGGCTGTCAGCCCTCGTCGCGCCCGGTCCGGCCACCGCTTCGCCGGCCTCGGCGCCGGCGCTCCGCGCCCCGGGCGGTCGGTTCCTTCGCCGTCCCCAGTACCGCCGTTTCTTCGACGTTGCGCATCGAATGGAGCGTCTTCCAGCGGCCCCGCCGCGCGCCGTCGAAGTCGCCCAGGAGACTGTCGGCGGCGTTGTCCCGGCAATCGTACTGCAGCCCCCGCCGCTCGTGGCGGCAGCGCGCCGCCTCGTCGTGCCATTCGTCGACGAGCCGATCGAGATGCGCGGCGGTGTGGTCCGCGGCATCGGCGTCGGCCCGGCGACAGCGCCGCTCGAGCGCCTCGACGACGGCGCGCACCTCCGCGTCGTCCCGGTCGAACGCGCCCGCGGCGGCGTTGGCGGTCCACGCGCCGCGGCCGTGACGCAGCGCGACGACCAGCGCCGCGTGCAGGGCGCGCCTGCGCACCTGGTGGGTGAACGGGGTGACGCTGGTGGGTTCGACGAAACGGTGGAACGACTCGTGGTAGGGACGGAAGTTCTCGTAATGGGACAGGCTGCGCGCCTGGTGGCGGTAGTAGTTGGTGAAGACGAGGCCCGGCACGTCGGCGCGCCCGATGCGGCTGCTGGCCTGGATGTACTCGGCGGTGGTGAGCGGCTGTCCGTTGACGATCATCGCGGCCAGCCGGTCGACGTCGACCCCCACCGAGATCATGTTGGTCGCCAGCACCGCGTCCAGACAGTCGGGCGCGCCGCGCGGGGCCTTGAGCCGGTCGAAGGTGCGGGCGTTCTCCTGCGCCGTCGACTGGCTCGTGAGCTGGACCACGGCCGGCTGGCCGCGCCCGCCGGCCGGGCCGGGCGCGCCGCCGCCGGCCGCCGGAAGGCCGTCCGCCGCCGAGTCGCCGTCTTGGCGCGCCGCTTCGCGCCGCTCGGCGTCGAGGCGCCGCAGGAACGTGCGCACGTCGGTGACGAAGGCGTTGTGGCTGGTCCCGACGCCGCGCAGGCTGCCGTGGTAGATCACCTGCGTCCACCACGCGTCGAGCAGAAGGTCGCGGTCCTGCTGGTCTGCGAACAGCGCCGGAGGCGCCGCCAGCAGGGCCGCCGCCAGCGGCGCCAGACAGCGCTGCTGGTCGAGCCCCGGCGCCAGGTAGCCGACGTACAACCGGCCCGGCCCCGAACAGTCGGTGCGCGCGAACCACGCGTCGTCGGCCGACAGGCCCGGCGGCGGGAAGACGGCCATCTCGCGCCCGTACAGCCGCCGCACCTGTTCGCGCGCCATGCGGATGGTCGCGGTCGAGGCGACGTACTTGGGCCGCACGCCGCGCTGCTCGATCACCGTCTCGACGGCCGCCTCGTACACGCCGGCCACCGACCCGAGGGGGCCGGCGATCAGGTGCAGCTCGTCCTGGATCACCAGCTCGGGCGGCCGCCGCGCGCCGCCGCCGAAGAACGCCGCCGCGCGCTCTTCCCACGCCAGCCGCGCGAACTTGTCGACGGTGCCCACGAGCAGCGTCGGGGGCCGCTCGTACAGCGCTTCGTCCACCACGTTGCAGGGCAGCGGCTGCCCGTCGCCGAACGCGCACGCCCGGTTGCCGCACACGAACCCGAACTCCGTCGGACCGTGGCGGAAGCCGTGCGGAGCCGCCAGCCGCCGGCCGCACCAGGGGCAGGAACGCAATACGAGGTGATGCGCCCGGCTGCCGTACCCCCCGGGCGCCTCTCCCGGCCCCGCGGCGTCGAGCGCCGCCCCGGCACCGTTCCCACCCGGCGGTTCCACCTCCGCCGCCAGATCCGTGACCCGCTTCGCGGCCTCCTCGAAGGTGTTGGGGCTGGCCGCGGCCCCAACCCACAACCCGACCGTTACCGGCTCGCCGCCGATCCGCCCGCGGCGGCGCAGCAGCTCGAGCGCGCAGACGACGCGCGCGGCCCGCTCGAACTGCTGCCGCGTGAGCAGCCGCAACGTGTAGCGCATGATCGCGGCGGTGCCGCCGCCGGCCGCACCGTGCCGCAAGCGCCGCCAGACGACGAGGAAGGCGAAGAGCCCCAGGTAGGCCTCGGTCTTGCCGCCGCCGGTGGGAAACCAGATCAGGTCGAGTACGCCGCGGGCGGCGTCCTGCTCGTCGATCGTCGACTCGACGACCGTCAGCAGGAACGCCAACTGGAACGGCCGCCAGCGGTACTCGCGCGCATCGCGGTCCCGGCCGCGGGCGCGGTCGTGCTGGCGCATCTGATCGAGCATCGCCCGGTTGGCCAGCCGGAAGGCGAGGGCCGCGTCGGGATCGCGGCGCAGGCGCGCCACCCCGCCCCGCATCCGTTCCCGCGCGGCGTCCATCCGCGCGCAGACGCGGGCCGCCGTCTCCCGCTCGCCGGCCGCGAAGCGGCCCGCCGCCGCGCGCTGCCGGCCGACCCACGCTTCGTAGCCGTCCACGAAGGCGTCGAACCGGTCGAGGACCGCCGCGAAGGGCGCCTCCGCGACGTCGCGCATCACCAGCACGTCGTCGAAGCTGCCGCCGGCCTGCGTGGTCACGGCCGGCACGTCCACCGCCGGCATGCACTCGGTCCGGATGCGCGGGGGGCGGCCCGGCTCCAGCGTCCAGTCGGCCGCCGCGCCGTGGCCGATGGCGTAAATGCGCCGGTCGCGGTACCGGAGTTCGATCTCCTGTTCTTCGTCGGTGAGCAGGGCAGGGTCCACGCGCGGGTACTCGGCCAGCTCGCCCGACTCGACCGCGCATTCCAGGCGGGCCTCGAACAGGCTCCGTTCCGCGCGGTCGGCGCCCGGGCGGCCCCGATCCCGGCGGTTCGCGAAGACCACCGTCAGGATGTGTCCGTCGCCGTACGGCCGGCGGCGCACGTCGAGTTGCGCCTTCCACTCGCCGCCCTCGGGCCGCGCCGCCCCGGTGTCGGCCGCGGTCCGGCGACCCGAGAACGCAACCGTCAGCACGTCGCCGTCCCGATACGGTCGGCGGCGGACCTGCCGTTCCGGGCCGTCCGGGGCCTCGCCGTCGCCCGTCGGCCAGATCAGGCCGCACTGGAGCTCGGTACGCCGATAGCGCGCCTCCCCCGCGCCGCCGCCGTCCCGCTCCGGTCCGCCGCCGCTGGCGTCGGCGTCCGACCGATCCGCCGCAAGGCGCGCATCGCCGGCGCCGCCGGCCTCCCCCTCCGGTCCGCCACCGTCGGCGTCCGGCCGATCCGCCGCGAACCGCCCCGCCGCGCCGCGCCCGCGCACCCGCCGGTAGCTGGCCGCGGAGGCGGAGACCCGCAGGCGCGCATCGCCGCGCACGTAGAAGGACACGCCGACGGACGAAGGCGGGACGTGGCGCCGCCGGCCCACCGGCCGCGCCGCAACCGGGCCCGGCGTCCCGTCGGCGTCGGCCGGCGGATCGTCCTCTTCGTCGTCCGGCAGCGCCGCCGCGGATTCCAACCCGTCCGGCGCGCGGGCGCCCGCCGGGTCGGGGCGGAGGCCGCTCTCGTCCTGCTGCGCGGGATCGAGCCCGGTCATGCCCCGGCCGCCGGGCTCGACCGGATGCAACACACCGGCCGGGTAACGCTCGACGGGCGAACCCGCCAACCCCCCGCGGCCGGCCGGGCCGACGAGCTGGCGGCGCACCCAGTCGACGAGCCGCTGCCGTTGCGGGCCGAAGACCGTCGCCCCTTCCGGTGCCGCCGCCTGCGCCGACGCGCCGTCCGGACCGGGCGCAGGCCCGTCGCCGCGGCCCGCGGCCGCGGACCGCTCCACCGCCCCGGGCCGCGGCCGGCCGAACATCCCCCGCCACGCCGTCAGCGTCCGGGGCCGGTCCTCGGCCCGAAACGCCAGCGCCGCGTCGACGGCGTCCCTCGTCCCCGGGCTCAGTCGACAGAGCTCGGCCGCGGGAACCAGTTCGTCGTTCCCGGCGCGGGCCGGCGCCGCGGGGGGAGGCCGCCCGGTCAGACAGTGGTACAGCACCGCGCCGAGCGCATAGACGTCGGTCCACGGCCCCTGCCGCGTGTCGCGGGCGTACTGTTCGATCGGAGCGTAACCGTCCGACACCAGCACCGTCAGGCTCCGCGTGCGGTCGCCGACCGCCCGCCGCGCGGCCCCGAAGTCGAGCAGCACCGGCGCGCCGTCGGCCCCGATCACGACGTTGCCCGGCTTGACGTCCCGGTGCAGGTAGCCGGCCGCGTGCACCTGCTCCAACCCGTCGACGATCGGCAGAACCAGCGCGAGCGCGCGCCCTTCGTCCAGCGGTCCCTCGCGGGCCAGATGCGCCGCCAGCGTCTCTCCGCAAACGTAGGCCATCACCATGCAGGCGGTGCCGTGCGCCTCGAAACCGCCGAGGACCTCGACGAGGTTGGGGTGGCTGAAGCGGGCCAGGACGCGCCCTTCGTCCCGAAACCGGTCCAGTCCCCACTGGAAGTCGGCCTGGTGGCCGGGGCCGGACCGCGCTCGAACCCGAAGGTCCGCGCCGCGCACGGCGCACTCGGCGGGAAGGTATTCCTTGACGGCTACCTGCCCGCCGCCGCGCTCGTCGACCGCGAGGTAGGTGACGCCGAAGCCGCCGCGTCCGAGCACCCTCCGAATGCGGTACTGCGAAAGCCGGTGGCCGGCCGGCAACGCGTCGTCGTGACCCACGGCCCGGTTCGTCCCGCGGGCGGTCACCGGCCCTGCCGCATCAGGTTCCGGTGGACCACCGCCACGCCGCGCATTGTAGCCGTGCCAGGAGCAACGCGCGTCAGTACGTCCATTCCTCGTGCGCGAGCGGCGTCCGGTTCAGCTCGTCCCGGCGCTGGCGCCACCGCGGCAGGAAGCGGTCCATCAGGGCCCGGAACCGGTCGGTGTGGCGGCGCTCGATCAGGTGGACGAGCTCGTGGACCAGGACGTACTCCAGGCAGGCGGGCGGCTTCCGGGCCAGCTCCGGGTTCAGCCAGATGCGGCGCGCGCGCGGGTTGCACGAACCCCAGCGGTTCTTCATCCGCCGGATGCGCACGTCCGCGGCGGCGACGCCGACCCGCGGTTCCCACAGGAAACGTTTCGCTTTCCCCGCAGGGAATCGATCGCGGCGATGAACCAGGACTCGTACTCGCACTTGGCCACGACCGCCTCGACGCGACGGTCGGGGGCGCGCGGTACGCGCTCGTTGCAGGAGGTCCGGTCCGAGATTCGCAGGACAGTCGCTGTTCGCATCGAGCAGAACCAGTATGCAACCGTCGGCGCCGGCGAGGTTCGCCGCGAGACCCACGTACCGTTCCAGTTCCCCGTCCTGGAGCACTCGGTTGCGTCGTACCCGGACAGGTCTGCCGACCTCCAGTGGCACTTCGGGAGCCACCTCCGCGTGGATCCGCCGGATCAGCGCGGGCACCGCCTCCACCTCGCCGTCCCCTTCCACGATGGCGATGATTTTCGCCAAGCGCACCTCACCCGTCTTCGCGAAAGAGGTCCGGCAGGGAGGAAGCGGCCGACTCCGGATCGGGCGCGAGCTGGTTCATGCGAAGCAGTTCGTCCACCGTGAACAGACCGTCGCGAAGGGTGGCGCGGCCGGCTTCGTCCAGCCGGGACACTTTCGTTTCACCGTCTTCCGAAACCACGGCCAGAATCGATTCCAGCGGAATCGTCTCGCGGTCCAGCAGGTCCGCGCCGTGGCTGGTGACGATGACCTGGACACGCCGGCTCGCTTCTTGGAGGATGTCGGCGAGCACGCCGGCGGCGGCGGGATGAAGCGCGGTTTCCGGTTCTTCGATGCCCACCAGCCTGGCGCTTCGGGAAGCGCCGGGGCGTTGAAACAGGGCGGCCAGCACACCGAGCGCCCGCAACGTCCCGTCCGATACGTTGTTCGCGAGAAAACGCCAGGGATTGGGATCGCCCCGCACCTGCTGTCGGAACTCCAGCGTCAGCTTGGGGCCTATCTATGGTCCTGGGTTCGACGCTGCTGATTCCCGGCGCTACCTTGGCCAGGTAGTCTCCGATGCGCTTCACGTCGGACGGCGACTGCGACTTCATGCGGTCGAGGACACTGGCGACGTTGCCTCCGTCCCGGTCGATCAGATCGCCGGAGTCGGGCGACTGGAGCTCGCGGATCTGCGCCGGGTTCAGGTTGTAGAATCCCATTCCCGCCAAGGTGTCGTACACCGGACGGAACACCTCGTACGTCCGGCACTTGTGGGCATCCGGCGGCCGGTCTCGCAACGTCCGTACCCATTCGGAGGGCTGGAGACGGAGAACGGCACCGCAATCGACAACCCTGATAGCGCCAACGAGCGCTCGTCTCACAAATCTGACGTACACCCTTCACTGCCGGTGCGCTTGACGGTGCTGGTGGAGTCAGGACGCGGGCGTTCATGCCGTGAGAACCCGCCGGGCGCCGGCGGCCGCCGCGGCGGCGCGCGCCGCGATCTCCTCGTCCGTCAGCGTGCTCAGCGGGTGGCGGACGACCACCGGTTCCAGACGCCCGGCCCCGAGCGCCGTCCGTTGCGCGTCGGCTTCGCGCCGGAACGCGTCGGTGACGATGACCGCCGTGGGAACGCCCCGCCCCTCCAGGCCGACCGTGTCGTGCAGACTGCACGACGTGCACGACCCTCAATCGCCTATCGCGGTGATCACGGCGTCGTTCTCCGCCGCGATCCGGTCGAGCAGCTCCGCTTCCGCCGGGCGCGAGAAGCTCGGTTTCGTGTAGAAGCGCACCCCCGCCAGCTTCTGCTCCGCCTCCAGCCTGGCGACGACGCGGCGCAGGAGCTTCGAAGCGTTCCACTTCGAGTTGTCCAGCACGCCGAGCCGGACGCCGTCGAGCGTCGGCAGCCGCTGCGCCGGTTCGCGCGGCTCCGCGGTGACCGTCCCGCGCGGGTCGTAGACGATCCGGCCGTCCGGCAGTCGTGTGATCATCCTCACAGCGCGCACGTCCCGTCCTCGCACTCCCCGTGCGCCGGCGGCCGGCCGTCTATCGAGCGCAGCACGGGTGACGACATGTGCCCCCATCCGGGCAGGAACGCGGAGAACCGGCCCGCCTCGCCGCCGGCGACGAACAGGTGGACGTCGTCGGGCGACGGGACGATCGGGATCCGGGCGCCGGGGGCGCGCCGGTACCAGCGCGGCAGGTTGCGGTTGTAGATCTTCCCGTAGCGGCCGCCGAAGGTGACGTCGTCCCACGAGACGCCGGCCGCCGACCAGAGGTAGCGCCGCACGTCCTGCCGGGTCCACTGCTTCGCGGCGATGGTGGCGGCGTGCTCCGGGCCGATGACGACGGCGCACGAGCCGCTGCTGACGGCGTTGTTGTGGGCGATGGTGCGCATCGCCGAGGCGATGCTGTCGAGGATCCCCTGCGGATCGTTCGCCACGTGGTTGGTCACGCTGTGCGGCCCCTCGGCGGCGATGCAGAAGACGGTGCTGTCGTCCGGGCGGTAGCCGTGCTCCACGTGGTACGGCGCCCAGGGACTCGCCTCCTCGTTCTCGGCGATGCAGAAGGTGTACTTGCCGGGGTGGCCCAGGGTGCTCTTGTCGAGGCCGCCCGGCCACGCGCCGCCGACGTTAAGCAGCACGAGCCGGACGGCGCGGCCGATGGTCGCGTTGGCCCGGAACCCCGATCCGAAGACGTTGGCGCCGGCGTTGAGGCCGATTGCGCGCCGGATCGGACCGTTGACCACCACAAGCGGCGCCGCCATGTGGGTGGTCGCCTGCACGCCGTGCAGGTTGAACGGACCGCTGGCGAGGGCCAGCAGCGCCGCGCGCGCCACCGGCGCGTATTCCGGCCGGCAGCCGGCCAGCACCAGGTTGACCGCGAGCACCTCGCGCGTGAGGTTGCCCCAGCGGGGCGGCACGCGGGCTTCGAGGCGGTCGGGTTCGCCGCCGAGCGCGGCGACCATCGCCGCCACCGACGCCGGGGTCGGCGGGACCACCGGGAGGCCGTCGGTCCACCCCTGCGCGCAGTAGTACTCGATCAGGTCCGCCGGGTCTCCGGCGCGCGGCGCATCCGGGGCGACGGGCGTCGCCGGCGTCGTCATGCGCCGCCCGGAGGAGCCGGCCGAAGCGCGAATCTCTTGACGACGGCGGACGGCACGTCGGGACTCTCCGGGTTGACGGTGATCTCCCGCCTTCGCGAATTGACGATCAGATCCATGTCTTCCAGGGGAATCGAGCCCAGGAGAACGCCGTCGCCGAGGACGAACGCCCCGGTGAAGCAGGACCTGTTGCCGAACGTGACCTGCACGGGGCCGACGTAGGGAACCGCCACGCGCCGGCCTTCCGCGGTGGTCACTTCCCGCTTCTCCAGCTCGGACAAGTCCAACCGGACGGCGACGTGCTCCGGAATGCGGAGCGTGACCGCCCCCGTGTCGACCAGCGCCGTCACCTGCAACGAGGCCAATTCCTGCCGCCCCGGATTCGACAGGGTCAGCGCCGCGTGTATCAGCCCCACGGACAGGTCTCCACCCGGAACCACACTCTACCGTACGTCCCCGAACCCCCTGCCCTGCTCCGCGAGCCGCTTCAGGAGCGGCGCCGGTTCCAGCCACGCGCCGTGCTCGTCGTACAGCCGGCTCATGGCGTCGTAGATCGTTCGCAGCCCCACCAGGCCGGCCCAGAACATCGGCCCGCCGCGGTAGCGCGGGAAACCGTAGCCATGCATCCAGATGACGTCGACGTCGCCGGCGCGCAGGGCGAGGCCCTCGTCGAGGATCTTCGCGCCCTCGTTGACCAGCGGGTAGAAGCAGCGCGGCACGATCTCGTCGTCGCGGATCGCGCGGCGCGCGATGCCGCGCTCCGCCGATACGCCGGCGATCAGCTCGTGGACGGCCGGATCCGGAAGCGGGACGCGGCTCCCCTCTTCGTAGCGGTACCAGCCGGCACCGGTCTTCTGCCCGAAGCGGCCCCGCTCGCAGAGGCGGTCGGCGATCGGCGAGTAGCGCAGGTGGGCCGGCCGGGTCGGCGCCTGCGCCTTCCGCACCCGCCAGCTCACGTCGAGACCGGCGAGATCCGCCATTTGGTACGGTCCCATCGGCAGGCCGAAGTCGTGGACGACGCGGTCGATCTGCTCCGGCAGCGCCCCTTCCTCCAGCAGGAAGTCGGCCTGCCGGCGGTAGGCGTAGAGCATCCGGTTGCCGACGAAGCCGTCGCAGACGCCGACCAGCACGCCCACCTTGCCGAGCGTCTTCGCCAGCCGCATGACGGTGGCGACGGTCCCGGGCGAGGTGCGGGCACCGCGCACGTTCTCCATCAGCTTCATGACGTGGGCGGGGCTGAAGAAGTGGGTGCCGACGACCTGCTCCGGCCGCGACGTGGCGGCGGCGATGGCGTCGACGTCGAGGGTCGACGTGTTGGTGGCCAGGATCGCCTCCGGCTTGCACACGCGGTCGAGGCGGGCGAAGACCTCCTTCTTGAGCGGCAGCTCCTCGAACACCGCCTCGATCACGACGTCGGCCGCGCCCAGGTCCGCGTCGTCGAGGGTCGGCGTGATGCGGGCCAGCCGCGCATCCATCTCCGCCTGCGACAGCCGCCCCTTCGACACGGTCGCCGCGTAGTTCCGGCGGACGACGGCCATGCCGCGGTCGAGCGCCTCCTGCGACGATTCGAGAACCGTGACCGACAGGCCCGCGGCGGCGATGCTCATCGCGATGCCGCCGCCCATCGTGCCGCAGCCGACCACCCCCGCCGCGGCGATCGGCCGGGTCGGCGTCTCCCCGGGCACGTCCGGGATCTTCGCTACCTCGCGCTCGGCGAAGAAGGCGTGGCGCTGCGCCGCCGACTGGTCCGACTCGCGGAGCCGGTCGAAGACCGCCCGCTCGTTCTTCAGCGCCTCGGCGTAGGGCATCGCCAGCGCCGCCTCCACGCAGTCGACGCAGGCGTACGGCGCGTCGAAGCCGCGGGCGCGCCGGGCCATCTTCTTGCGGAAGTTCTCGAAGATCTCCGGCCGCCCGCGCGCCGCCTCCAGGTGCTCCTCCAGCCGGGACGCGCGCCGCAACGGCGCCCCGCCGGCCGCGAGCTGCCGCGCCCGCGCCACCGCCGTCTCCTCCAGGTCTCCCGCGACGCATTCGTCGGCGAAGCCGAGGGCCACCGCCTGCTCCACCGGGTGGAGCTTCCCCCCGACGATCACGTCCAGCGCCGCCTCGACGCCGATGAGCCGCGGCAGGCGTTGCGTACCCCCCGCGCCGGGCAGGATGCCGAGGGTCACTTCCGGCAGGCCGAGCCGCGTGCCGGGGGCGGCGAGCCGCACGTGGCACGCCAGCGCCACCTCCATGCCGCCGCCGGCCGCGACGCCGTGGATGGCGGCGACCACCGGCTTCGGCGACGCCTCGATCTCGTCCAGGATCGCGGGCAGGGACGCGGCGCCGGGAGGCGGCGGCGCGCTGAACTCCCGGATGTCCGCCCCGCCGCAGAACATCCGGCCCGCGCCGGCGACGACGATCGCCGCGACGGCGTCGTCGGCCAGCGCCTCGGCCACCCGCGCCCCCAGCGCGGCCCGCATGGCGAAGCTCAGGCCGTTGACGGGGGGGTTCGCCAGACGGAGCAGCGCCACGTCGCCGTGGCGTTCGAGATCGACGGAACCGGGCATGCGTGACCTTTCTGTTCTGCCGCGCGGGGCGGGCGACGCGACGAAGGACGACCCCGGCCCGCGCCGGAAACGATTATAGACGCCGCGGCCTGACGACCGGACCTGCCGAACCGGCGCGACCGGCGCGCGCGGGCCGAATCTCGACGCACTGACGCCGAGAGCAGTTTTGCGCCGATCATCGACGTTCAGGGCGCGGCCGGCGCGGGCCGAATCTCGACGCACTGACTGCCGCGTACGACGACGCGCGGCCGGCGCGCGCGGGCCGAGCCCGGTGGGCGCGGCGCTCGCACCGCGGCCGGCGCGCGCGTCGAGCAGCGCGGCTATACTGGGAACATGCCCGCACAGGCGGCCGGCCGGCTCGATCCGGAGTCGCTGGTGGCGCGGATCATCGCCGAGCTCCAGGCGAATCCGGCCGCGCAGCAATTGTTGCTGCGCGCCATGCTGACCAACGAGTTCCTGGGGATGCCGGTGCGTCTCGACGCCATCGAGCGCGAAGTCACCGAGATCAAGCGCCGAGTGACCCGCCTGGAGAGCGACGTCGCCGAGATCAAGGACCGAGTGACCCGCCTGGAGAGCGATGTCGCGACGCTGAAGTCCGATGTCGCGGCCCTCAAGGGCGACAGCCTGGAAATCAAGCTGCACCGGCGGATCCGTCCGTACCTCAGCCAGAAGCTGGGGTTGCGCCGGGCGCGCACCCTGCACAGCGCCGTCGCCGACACGGACCGCGACCTGTGCGAGGCGCTCTACGACGCGGTCGACGCCGACCGCATCACCGAAAAGCAGGAAACGCGCGTGTTCGCGACCGATCTCATCCTGCGGGCCGAGCGCCGCGACGACCGGGCGACCGTGTGGGTCGCCGTCGAGGCATCCAACACCCTCGATGCCCGTGATGTCGAACGGGCGCAGGAATCGGCGGACGCGCTGCAGGCGATCTTCGGCGATCGGGCGCTGGGGGCGGTCATGGGGTACGCGATTCCGGACGACCACCGGCGACTCGCCGGCGCCCGGGGCGTCGAGGTTTTCGTCATCGAAGAGAATCACTGAGCGACGCCCGGACCGCCCGGCCGCCCGCCGCGCAGCAGCGCGTCGAACGCCGCCCGGTCCCCGGCCGTGTCGGTCGTGCAGAGCGAGACCGCCGGAATCGCCGCGAGCGGCACGAACGTGGTGACGTACGACGGGTCGATGCCCTCCCCGTTCACCGTGAAGCACCAGACGAGCAGCCGCAGCGGGGCCGAGGCGCCCTCCGGGGCGCTCCAGCCGGCCGCGAGCGCCAGCTTGACGAGCGCGAACCAGACCAGGCCCGCTCCGTAGCCGGCCGCCATCCCCCACCAGGCGGCCTGCTCGGTCGTTCGGCGCCAGTAGATGACGTAGCCGACGGCGATGGCCGGCGGCACCACCATCGCGAAGCCGAACAGCAGCAGATCGAGAATCGAGACGCCGGTGCGGGTGGCCACGACCCACGCGGCCAGCGCGGCCGCGAACGCGTAGGCGACGGTCGTCACCCGGTAGGCCCGCAGCCGGCGCGCCGAGTCGTAGCGCTTGGTGAACGGCAGCCAGTCGCGGACGAACATCGTGGCGCTCGAAAGGAGGATCGGGCCGCCCGACGAGACGACCGCGGCGAGCACCGCGGCCAGGGCCACGCCGCCGACGAGCGGACTGATCTCCGACGCGAACGTCGTCAGGTTGCGGTAGCCGCCGAGGCCGGCGTCCAGCCCGTAGCGCGCGGCGGTGAGAATCGCGATCAGGCCGGCCAGCATCGGCATCAGCGCCGCGACGACCCCGGCGGCCACGAACGCGGGCGCGATCCACCGCTCGCTCCGCGCCGCCGCCGCGTAGTTCGTATAGACCGACGCGGCCGGCGTGTGGATCGCCGCCGAGAAGATCATCGCGAACACGGGCAGCCATCCCGCCCCGGCGAACCCCCACCAGTCCGCCGGGTCGCGCGCCGCAGCCGCAAGATGCCCGCCGACGGCCGCCGTCACCTCGTTCCAGCCCCCGAGGCGCTCGATGCCCAGCAGCCCGATCGCCAGCAGTCCGCCGAGCACCACCGCGCAGTGGATCAGGTTCGTCACGGCCGTGCCCCAGAGGCCGCCGAGAGAAACGTAGCTGGCGAAGATCGCGGCCGAGACCAGCACCCCGCCGAGCATCGACAGCGGGGTCAGGGTGCTGACGATGACGCCGACGACGTAGGCCTCGATCAGGTTGACGATGCCGTACTCGGTCTGCACGCAGAGGCTGGTCAGCCACTGGCAGCGGCGGTTCCCCCAGCGCAGGGTGAAGATCTCGCCGACGGTCTGCAGCCGCAGCCGCCGGTAGTGGACCGCGAAGAAGAGACCGACCAGCGACAGGGCCAGGAATGCGCTGACGCCGTACCACCAGAGGTTCCAGACCCCGCCGCTGATGACGTCGCCCGCCACGCCGTAGGTGCCGGCGCCGCCGATGCGCGTGCCGGCGATTCCGGCCGCCACCAGCACCGCCGGCATCCCGCCGCCGGCCACCGCCCAGCCGGTCGACGTGGTGGTCCGGCGCGCCATCAGGCTGCCGACGCCGGTGGCGGCGGCCAGGTAGAGGACGATGACCCCGACCGCGATCGTGTCCATGGGCACCCGGCGGCCGGCGCCGAAATCGGCGGCGGGGTGGCTGGTACGCGGCTAGTGCGTGATCGCCCGCACGACGGCGTCGCAGGCGGCGCGCGCCTTGGCGCGCATCTCGTCGTCGGTCGCGTCCTGGATCGGGTGCGGCACGTAGACCGCGCGCTCCGCCACGGCCGGCAGGCCGAGCGCGGCCGACTGCCGCTCGGCCGCGTCGACGAACTCGGTGGACGCCACCATCACCGTGGGGATGCCTCGCGCCTCGTAGTCGACCAGGTCGTGCACACTGCACGACGTGCAGGACCCTCAATCGGCGAGGGCCTGGATCACCGCCTTGCAGCGCTCCGCCACCTCCTCGCGCAGGTCGGCCGGCGCGGGCCGCGTGAACGTCGGCTTCCGCAGGCGGACGACGCGCAGCCCCGGCTGCCGGGCGCGCAGCAGCGCCTCGAGCTCGTCGCAGAAGACGTCGCCGCGCGGCTTCGAGATGTCGACGATCCCGACCGTGTCCGGCAGGGAGCCGGGGCGCGCCGCGAGGCAGCGGCCGATCGGTTCGCGTTCGTCGGTCGGATCGAGGATGACGGCGGAGTCGTGCATGCGGCCTCCCGACTGGATGCCGCCCACTCTAGCACACCGGCGGCCCGTCTCCCGGCGATCCGGTTGCCATCGGCCTCCGGTCCCGCTCAAGGCGTCCGCGAGTCGTCAACCGGCGGCCCGTCTCCCGGCGATCCGGTTACCATCGGGGGAACGCCGCGTCGGCGCGCGGCGCGATCCGGCCGCGGCCGCGATGCCCCCTCCGGTCCCGGCAGCGAAAGTCCGGACCGGCTACCGCTCGATGACCCGCGTGACCGCCTTCGATCCCAGCCCGCCGCTCGCCCACCCTCCGACGGCGGCCGAGAACTTCCCCGCCGTGCCGCCGGCCACCGCGATCAGGACGTTCTTGGGACTGGAGAACTTGGGGAACGGGCGGTCCAGAACCTCCGGCTTCGGCCGGCCGTCGGGGCCGAGCCAGTCCTTGGGCAGCGCGCGGACGCCGGTGCCCTTCTGGCACTCGGCGTCCGGCAGCAGGTCGCGCAGCGGCCGGGCGGTCACCTCCTGGATGCGGGCGCGCAGGTCGTCCCGGGTGTAGCCGTCGCGCTCGAAGGTGCGGGCGTGCTCCGGCGAGACGACCAGCAGCGCCTCGTCCATGCCGTGCAGCTTGACGTGGGCGACGGCTTCGAGCGAGAGGCCCATGCTGGCGGCCAGCGAGCGGGCGCTGCGCGAGAGCTGATCGCGGACGGCGCGCGGCGCCTCGGCCGCGAAGACGGTGACCGTGCTCTGCCCGCGGTCGAAGCCGCGCTCGACGTGCAGCGGCTCCCAGCAGCTCGCCTCCTCGTTCTCGCCGATGCAGGCGCCGAACTTCCCCGGCTGGCCGAGGGTCGCCATGTCCACCTCGCCCGGCCGCCCCCCGCCGACGTTGCGGACCACGAGCTGCAGGGCGCGACCGATGGTGGCGTTGGCGCGCGTCCCCTGGCCGAAGACGTTGCGCCCGCAGTTGAGTCCGATCTCGTGGCGGACGGGTCCGTTGACGATGAGGAGCGGGCCGACGAAGTAGGTGGTGGCCAGCACCCCGTGCAGGTTGAAGGCGTCGGAGCAGGCCGCTTCGACCGCGGCGACGACCACCGGCAGGTACCGGGGCCGGCAGCCGGCCATGACGGCGTTGACGGCGACCTTCTCCACCGTGGCCGGGGCCAGGTTGGGCGGCACGTGGGCCACCACCTCGCCGGGCTGCCGCGACGTGCCGGCCAGCATCCGCGCCACCCGTTCCTCGGTCGGCGGCACCACCGGCAGGCCGTCGGTCAGCCCCTGCTGATCGAGGAACTCGAACGGATCGAGGTCGGCGGGCAGGCGGATCCGCCGGGCGGACAGCCGGGAAGCGTCGCGCCGGGCCGCCAGCCGCCGGGCGACGTCTGGATCGTGGACCTTCGATCCGCAGCCCGGCCGCGCCTCGGGCAGCGTCGCGCCGGCGCGCGCGAGCGCCGGGGCCGGGCGGCCGCAGCGGCCGGCGGCCAGCTCGACCAGCGCCAGCAGATCCGCCCTGACGAAGCCCTCGCAGCTCGCCAGCACCTGCGCGTCCCCGCCGGTCAGCACCAGGGCCGGCACCGCGTCGAAGCCGTACTCCTCCGAAACGGCCAGCTCGGCGTCGAGCGCCAGCGGGAACGTGAGCCCGTGGCGCCCGCCGAACGCGGCGGTGCGCGCGGCGTCGTCCTGCGACACGCCCAGCACGCGCAGGCCGGATCCAGACAGCGCCCGATGCGCCCGCTCGACCAGCGGCGCGGTCAGGTCGCACGTCGCGCAGTCGTGCTTGAAGAAGAAGAGCAGCGTCGCGGGCGCGGCCGGACCGTCCGGCCCGAACCCGCGGGCGTCGCCCGCCGCGTCGCGCAACGCGAACGGGGCCGCCTGCGATCCGGGAGCGGGAAGCGTGGACATGACGCCGCCCAGTATAGGACAGGGTTCCGTCGGCGCACCGGGACCCCGGGGCGGCAACCCGCACCGCCCGGCAGGGCCGCGGCACCATCTTGGCTCGAATATATGAGATCACCTATAACTCATGCCATGCCGGAAGTGACGGTGCATGTGCCGGACGACGTGCTCGCGGCGGCGCGCAAGTGCGCCATGGAACAGAACCGCAGCCTGTCCTCCTGGGTGACCGGACTGATTCGCCAAGCCACGACCACGGAGGAGTGGCCCGAAAGCTTCGTCGATCTGCTGCAATGCGGGAGCGCGGATCTGGCCGAGCCGGATGATCCGTCACCCGAGGACGTTGCGACGATCCGACGACGCGCGTGAGCGGACCGCCAGGACGTCGGAAGCGCCGCGTCAGCAGAAGGCGCGGGCAACCTCCACCAGCACGTCCCGGCACACGCGCACCGAGTCGATCTCGACGTACTCCTCCGGGCCGTGCAGGCCCGCGCCGGCGGGGCCGAACAGGACGGCCGGCGTGCCCGCGCGGCCGAGGATCGCGGCGTCGGTCCAGAACGACATGCCGGTCGGGGCGGCGTCGAGACCGCGGCGGCGCAACGCCTGCGTCAATTCGAGGCACACCGGGTGGTCGCCGGCGATCGCGTGGGGCGGGCGGGTCAGGATCCGCCGCGCCGAGGCGTCGAACTCGTCGTCTTCCGCGGCGAGGCCGGCCAGCGCCGCCCGCACCTCGGCGAACCCGGCGTCGGACGCTTCTCCCGCCACCGTGCGCCGCTCGACGCCGAGCACGCAACGGTCGGGATAGACGCTGAACGCCTGCCCGCCGCGGATGGTGGAGGCGTGCAGTGACGGGCGGCCGAACCGCGGCAGGGAAGGCCGCGCCCGCAGCCCCGCCTCGACCGCCTCCAGGCGTCCGAGGACCCGGCCCATGCGCAGGATGGCATCCCGGCCGTCGGCGGGGCGGCTGCCGTGCGCGGCGCGCCCGCGCGTCTCGACCTCGATCCACTCGAAGCCCTTGTGCGCGGTGGCGATCCGCAGATCCGTCGGCTCGGTCACCACCGCGCCGTCGGCCGCGTGGGCCGCGACCAGCGCCTCCGCGCCGGCGCTCGCATGCTCTTCGTCGGCCACCGCCGCGACCACCAGCCGCCCGCGCGGGAGTCCGCCGGCCCGCGCCACCGCGACCGCCGCGTCGACCATCGCGGCCACGCCGCCCTTCATGTCCTGGCTGCCCCGCCCGTGGACGCGGCCGTCGCGCACCACCGGGTCGAACGGCGCCGCCATCCCCTCGACGCCCACCGTGTCCGTGTGGCCGCAGAGCATCAGCGCCCGCCCGGCCGAACGCCCCTCGACGACTCCGACCACGTTGGGGCGGCCGGGGGCGGCCTCGGTCACCTCGACGTCGATCCCCGCCGCCCGCAACGCGGCGGCGACCCGGCCCGCGGCCGCCGCCTCGCCGGCGCCCCCGGGCGCCAGCGCGGGGTTCACCGAGTCGATCGCGACCAGGTCGCGCAGCAGGTCGATGACCGCGTCCAAGGAGGGCGCTACTCCGGCAGCGCCAGCGCGATCAGCTCCGGCACCCGGCCGCCGCCGACCGTCAGCGCGACGTACTGCCGCCCGTCCGCCAGGTAGGTCATCGGGGTGCCGATGGCGCCGCCCGGCAGATCGATCTGCGCCAGCTCGGCGCCGGTCGCCTTGTCGAACGCCACGAGGCGCGGCCCGTCGTTCGCGCCGCCCGCGGTGAGTGCGTAGATCAGCAGGTCCGGGGTCAGCAGCGGCCCGGCCCGGCTGCTGTCGCCCCCCAGCGGCGGCAGGTCGAGGTCGCGCAGCAGGCGGTGGTTGCGGATCCGGTCGCCGTCGCCCATCGGCCGCATCCAGACGTGCTCGCCGCTGTTGAGGTCGATGGCGGTCATGCGCGAGTAGGGCGGCTTGAAGAGCGGCAGCCCCTGCGGCATCTGGGGCCGGGTGCGGGTCGGGCCGCGCCGCTCGATGACGTCCAGCGTCGCCCCTTCGCCCGGCTCCGGCTCGCGGTACTGCATCACCGAGTAGGCGTTGTTGGAGGGCACGTACAGGATGCCGGTCTCCGGATCGACGGCCGCCCCCGACCAGTTGGCGCCGCCGCCGGCGCTCGGCCGCTGGATGGTCCCGTCCCACGTCGGAGGCGTGAAGATCGGGCCGAGCCGGTAGCCCCGGACCGCCTCGACCGCCATCTGCCGGATTTCCGGCGTGAAGTCGACCAGGTCGTCGATCACCGCGCCCTGGTACTCGAACGGCTCCGGCTTCGTCGGAAACGGCTGCGTCGGCGACGGCCGTTCGCCCGGCACGTCGGTGTCGGTGGCCACCGGACGCTCCTCGATCGGCCAGAGCGGCTCTCCCGTCGCCCGGTCGAAGACGTAGGTGAAGCCCTGCTTGCTGATCTGCGCCAGCGCCTTCACCGGCCGGCCGTCGACCACCACGTCGACCAGGTTGGGAGCGGCCGGGAAGTCCCAGTCCCACAGGCCGTGGTGGACCGCCTGGAAGTGCCACTCGCGCTGCCCCGTCTCGAGGTCGAGGGCGACGACGCTCTCGGCGAACAGGTTGTCGCCCAGCCGGTGCCCGCCGTAGTAGTCCGGCGCCGGGGTGTTGGTGGGCAGGTACAGCAGCCCCAGCTCGGGGTCGGCGCTCATCAGCGACCAGACGCCCACCTTGCCGGTCACGCGCCACGAGTCGCCTTCCCAGGTGTCGTTGCCGTACTCGTCCCCCTGCGGGATGGTGTGGAACGTCCACTTCGTGCGGCCGGTGCGCACGTCGAAGCCGCGCATCCAGCCGGGCGGCGCCTCCTTCGTGATGTTGTAGGACGAGATGGACGACGGCGTGACGACCGTGTCGCCGACGACGAGCGGCGGCGACTGCACCGAGTAGAGCAGCGCGTTCAGCCAGTCGCGCTCGCCGCGGGTGGCGCGCGGAATGCCCTCGGTCAGGTCCACCCAGCCGCCGTCGCCGAAGTCGGGGCAGGGCCGGCCGGTCTTCGCGTCGACGCAGATGAGGTAGCCGTTGCCCGTCCCGAACAGGATCCGCTCGTCCTCGCGCGCCGGCCCGTCCGCCCAGTAGGCGACGCCGCGCTGGTTCCAGCGCGCGGTCATCGTCGTGGTCCCTTCCTCGTAGGTCTTCGGGTTGTAGACCCAGAGCGTCTCGCCGGTCGCGGCGTCGATGGCCGCCGCCTGCGAGGTGGGCATGTTGATGAACAGGCGCCCGCCGACCATCAGCGGCGTCGCCTTCAGGTTGGTGACGTAGGGGGGCTGCGCGTCGCGCCAGCGCTCCGGGTCGCGCCGCAGCAGCTCCTCGAAGATCACCCGCGAATCCGCCCACCACTCGCCGCCGTCCGGCGTGTCGATGCTCAGAAACGCATCGGCCGACCGCCAGCGCCAGGCGATCTCCAGGTCGCCGAAGTTGGTGCGGTCGATCTGGTCGAGCGGCGAGTACTTCGTGCCGCCGAGGTCGCCGCCGTAGGTCGGCCATTCGCCGTTGGCCGGCGCCCCGCGCTGGGCCCGCGCCGGCCCGGCCGTCACGGCGGCGACGGCGAGAACGGCGGTCGCCGCCGCGCCGAGCCGCAACGGGCGGGCGCGCCCGCGGCTCGCGCGCCGGTGGTGCTTCGTGGTCGAGTGGAGATGTGGGGACATGGCGCCATCATAGCCGATGCCGCACCGCCAGCGGCTTTGCAGCGCCGGGCGGTCAGGCCGCCGTCATGGCCGATGCCGCACCGCCAGCGGCTTTTGTAGCGCCGGGCGGTCAGGCCGCCGTCGAGGTCCGACGCCCGGGACGCCCCGGTCACGGCCAGCGCCCGTCGCCCCCGGCGGCGACGTCACGAATCCCGAAGAACACCACCCCGATTCCCACGACGACTCCTCCGCCCACGACGGCCACCATCAGCCCCGTCTCCCCGCCGAGCGGAATCCCGAGCAACGCCACGGCCGCGGCCGCCGACGCCGCCGCCACGACGATCCGGAGCGCCGGCCGTTCCCCGAACCGCGTTCGGAGGCTCCGCGGCGCCGGGACCCGGCCGCGGATCTCTTCACCATCGAACAACAGGAGCATGGCCGCGGTCCCGGCGTACAGCATGGACACGACCAGGATCCTGAACGTCACGTCGGTTATGGCTCCGGACGCCACCAGGACCTCCAGGCCGAACCACCCTGACGCGCCGCACGCCACGCCGGCCGACAGCAGATTCGACAACCCTCGACGCGCACCCGCAAGCGCGGACACCCCACGAACCACGACCACCGCGACCGGAGCGCCGACCCCGAACCAGATACACCACGCGACCGGCAGCGACCCGATCGCGAACGCGTCAAGCGCCGCCAACGCGCCCAGCGCCGCCGCCACGCCCAGCCACCATGTGTCCGGCATCCACACCGGACGCCCGCCAGCTTCGCCGCGCGGGAACCCGTCAGCCATTCGCCCCCACCCTTCCCTTGTCACCGCCAGCCCGAACACCCGCAACCGGGTTGACCGAGGCGAACCACCCGAACGCCTCCCGATGGTAGCAGCCCCGATGAGCCGGATTCCGGCCGCCTGACGCACTCCCTTGTAGAAGCGGACAGCCGGCGGGCGGCGGCGCCGAACGGCCGGTTCGAGCGTTCTCCGGCGTCCGCGGCAGGAGGGAAACACCATGACTCGCACCACGCTCGTGCTGCTGGCGGTGCTGGCGGCGTCCGCGCGCGCCGACGCGCAGACCGTCGAACCCCGGACCGCCGCATCGTTCGAACGGCTTGGACTGCTGCTCGCTCAGGGGGAACGAATCCGGGTGACCGACGGCGCCGGGCGGGACTGGCAGGGGCGGCTGATCGACCTGTCCCCCTCCACGCTCTCGCTGCGGATCGCCGGCGTCCGCCACGACCTGCAGGAAGCCGACGTCGCCGTCATCCGCCGGCGGCAGCGCGACGGGCTCGGAAACGGCGCCCTGGTGGGATTCCTGTCCGGTGCGGCCGTGGCGGTATCCCTGCTGACCGCCGAGGAAGGAAACGTGAACCGTGGCGCCGCTCTGCTGGCCACGTCCCTGTTCGGCGCCGCCGGCGCCGGCGTCGGCGTGGGCGTGGACGCCCTGATCCAGAGATCGCAGGTCGTCTACCGCGCGGAGGGCGCCTCGCAACGTCTGACCATCTCGCCTCTGCTGTCGCGCGACCGCCGGGGTCTTTCGCTGTCGCTCGCCTTCTGAGCGCGGCGCTCGCTCAAGAGCGCTTGAAGCAGTTCGACCTGCTGGCCGCGGTGGAGTCGGTGACGCGCTCGGGCGACGCGCGGTCCCGGGCGACGACGGTCGTGTCCGGGGAGGATACGGACGGCCCGGTTCGCGAGATTCCGGGCCGGGTGTGCGCGATCCGCAAGTCGGCGGCGGCCATCCGCGAGGCGCACCGGAGAATCCGCCGGGACGCCTCGCGCAAGGGCAACCGGGTGCAACCGGCCACGCTGCGTTTTGCCGAGTACGTGATCGTCTTCACGACCTTATCCGGAGCCGCCGTTTCGGCGGCGGCCGTACTGGAGTGGTACCGCCTGCGGTGGCAGGTCGAACTGGTGTTCAAGCGCTTCAAGTCGCTGGCTCAATTGGGCCACGTGCCGAAGTACGACGACGACAGCGCCAGGGCGTGGCTGTACGGGAAGCTGTTCGTGGCGCTGCTGGTGGAAAAGCTGCTCGAGCACGCCCGCGCAATTTCCCTCTGGGGCTACGCTCTGCCGGCGCCGGCGTCCTCCCGGCGCGTGGCGTGACTTCAAGTTCGTGCTCAACCAGGTCAGGCGCAGCATCGAGCCGGCGCTTCCGTTGGCGCACATGATCGGCGAATGGCAGGCGATCTCCGATGCGCTCGCGGAGCCGCCGCGCCGCCGGTGCGCGCAACTCCCTGACTACTTCGGATGAGGGCGAAAACAAGTTAGCGCCTATGGTGCCGACCACCGCCCTCGACATGGCGCTCTGGATGGAGTCGGACCCACAAGCGGACGCTGAAGAACATCCTGACGGCCACGCCGGCCGACGTGCGCGCCGCCGCCGTCGAGTGGCTGCGCCGGGGCGCGCTCACCGTCGAGGTGCGGCCCTTCCCCGCCTACGCGGCGGCCGAGAGCGGCGCCGGCGCTGGAGGCGCGGTTCGGAACCTGGGAACCGGGCGAAGTGCCCCGGAAGAACCTCGGCGCGGTCGGCCGGCAGCCCGAAACCGTCGTCTACCTCATCGACCGTCCCGACTCCGAGCAGTCGATCATCTTCGCCGGCCACGTCGCGCCGCCGAAGAGCGACGCCCGCGATCTGCAGATCGAGACCGTGAACGACATCCTGGGCGGCAGCTTCACGGCGCGCGTCAACATGAACCTGCGCGAGGACAAGGGCTGGTCGTACGGCGCCCGGAGCATGCTGTGGGACGCCGCCGGCCAGCGGCCGTTCATCGTCCTCGCGCCGGTCCAGACCGACCGGACGGCGGAGTCGATGGCCGAGATCGACAACGAGATCGGCGGCCTCCGCGGCGGCGGCCGGCCGCCGACGGCCGCGGAGCTCGCCCGCGTCAAGGACCAGCGCACGCTGACCCTGCCGGGGCGCTGGGAGACCAACCGCGCGGTCATGGCCGACCTCGTCGAGATGGTCCGCTTCGGCCTGCCCGAAGACCACTGGGAAACCTACGCCGGCGCGGTGCGCGATCTGGAGCTGGCCGACGTCCGGGACGAGGCCGGCCGCCTGCTCCAGCCGGACCGCATGATCTGGGTCGTCGTGGGCGACCGCGCGCGCATCGAGGAGAGCGTCCGGGCGCTCGACCTCGGCCCGGTCCGCTTCCTCGACGCCGACGGCAACCGCATCGACGGCTGAGGAGCATCGTTGCGTTCCCGCCCGGGCTGCCCTTGGGTCAGCCGAGCAGCCGCAGGGCGCCGACCACGATCCCGGCGATGCCGACCAGCGCGCCGACGATGGCGCCGGCCTGGACCAACATCGCCCGGTAGATGCGCGCTTCGAGGGCGGTGACCTCTGCCTTCGTGGCGAAGTGCGCCTTCATCGTGCACTCGAGTGCGGCGAAGTGCGCCTTCATCGCGCCCTCGAGGACCTTCATTGCGCCCTCGAGGGTGGCGACGTCGTCCTTCGTCGCCAGCGTCTCGACGTCGACGCCGGCGGCGTCGTGCTCGGCGGCCTGTCGCACCGCGTCGGTGAGGGCGTCGGCCCGGGCGGGGGTGAAGTCGGCCGCGGTCAGCGCGCGGGCGATGGCGTGGGTGTCGAGCATGCTGCTCGTCACGATAGCACGCCGCAGCGCTTCACTGCTGCTCCGCGCCGGCGGCGAGACGGCGTTCCAGGCCGGCGTAGCAGGCCGCGAGTTCGGCCGCCGGCCCGCGGGTCGTCAGTGAGGCCGGCGAGCCAGTCGCGGCGTCCACGTCGCTGCGTCGCCCGCGTCGACGACGTGGCGAAAACCCCGCGCAGCACCGAGACGGCGGGGCGCCCGGCTGCTAGAATCCGCTCATGGACCGCGCAGGGCGCGTGGCGTTCGCGGCGGGGGCCGTGGCCGTTGCGTGCTTGGCGGCCGGTCCGGCCCCGTCGGCGCAGCCGCTCGAAGCCCCTTCCCCGGCGCCCGCCTCGGCGGTCGGCCGCCCGGCCGGTCCGGCCCCGTCGGCGCAGCAGCGGCAAGGACCCGCGCCGGAGACGTACCACCGGGTGCTCCCGCCGGCGGGCGTCCCGGTCGCCGGCGAACCACTCCGGCGGCAAAGACCCGCGCCGGAGACGTACCACTGGGTGCTGCCGGCCGATCAGTCCGCCGTCGAGGTGGCGACGCTCCATCCCGGCGACTGCTACGTGGTCCAGGCGGCCGGGGGACTGGCGTACTTCGGGGAACCGACCCCCGCGCTGCGCCAACTGCAGGACCGGCTGCCGGGCCCGGCCGCGCACCGCGTCGCAACGCGCGCGGACCACGCCGAATGCGCGCTCGGCGCCTGCGTCCGGACGGCCCGCATCGCGGCAGCCCTGGAGCGCGAGATGGCGTCGATCGACCGGCGCCTCCTGCGCCGCGCCGACCACCGGCCGGCGCCGATCGACCAGTGGTACGGCGGCGCCTATACCGACGTCGGCTCCGCGGATCGGGAGACGTTCCGCCGAGCGCCCGAGCAGCGGATGCTCTTCCGGCACCTGTCGACGGCGCGCCGGGGCAACTGCTACGCGGCGCGGGCGCCGCGGACGCTGACCATCCACGTGCGGGATCAGGGACGGCGCAGGCGCCGCACCGGCGTCTACCACGGTTTCCTGTACGTCGAGCATCATCATCCGGCGATCGCGGGCGCGGCGGCGGACTGACCGGACCGCCGCGCACCCGATCCGAACGCAAGAAACGTAAAGAAGAGGAACCCACGACATGTTCAAGACACGACGAAACGCAGCCCGGGCCGCGGTTCTCGCGGCGACGCTGATCACGACCGGCCTGCTGGCCGCGGCCCAGGAAACGGATCCGACCGACGGCGCGGCGGCCTGGCGGTTCGAGGAGATCGGCGACGGCGTCTTCTTCGCCACCGGCACCGGCGCGATGACGACGATGAGCAACTCGCTGGTGATCGTCAACGACGACCACGCGATGCTCGTCGATACGAGCGTCTCGCCGGCGGCGGCGCGCAAGCTGGTGGCGGAGATCGCGTCGGAGGTGACCGACAAGCCGATCCGCTACGTGTTCAACACGCATTTCCACTTCGATCATTCGCACGGGAACCAGCTCTTCGGCGACGACGTGGAGATCGTCGGCCACGACTACGTACGGTCCCAGCATCTGGCGGATCCGCTGAACCAGCGCACCAACCGGTCGTTCTCGGCCGCCATCCCGGGCCAGATCGAGCAGGTCCGGGCGCAGCTCGCCGCCGCGGCCGACCCGGCCGAGCGGACCCGGCTGGAGACCGACCTGCGCATCCGCGAGGCGCACCGCAACGCCATCCGGGAGACGGTGGTCAAGGCGCCCAACGTCACCTACAGCGACACCATGACCCTCGTGAAGGGGGGGCGCGAGGTGCAGCTCCACTTCGTCGGCCGCGGCCACACCGGCGGCGACACGATGGTCTTCCTGCCGGAGGAGCGCATCGTCTTCACCGGTGACTTCTTCGTCGGCAGCCCCGGCGCCGCAGGCCTGCCCTACATGGGGGACGGGTTCGTCAACGAGTGGCCGGCGAGCCTCGACGGGCTGAAGGCGCTCGACTTCGACGTCATCGTGCCGGGGCACGGCGCGCCGCTTCGCGACCGGTCGCAGATCGACGATCTGCAGGCCTACCTGCGCGATCTGTGGGCGCAGGCCTCGAAGCTGCGCGCCGAGGGGCTGGCGGCGGACGAGGCGGCCGCCCGCATCGACCTGAGCGCGCACGAAGACGCCTACGGCGCGCGCGCGCGAAGCGTGGACCCGCGGGCGGTGGTGCGGATCTACGAGGTGCTCCAGATCCGGCACCCGCTGTAGGGGGGACCGATGACCACCCTGATTCTCCTGCCGGCGAGCCGGCCTGTCGTTCCCCCCCGCGGACGGACGGGCGAGGGCGGCGTGACCCGGTCCGCGTCCGGCGGCCCGGCGATCCGCCGCGCGCCGTGCCGCCGCGCGGCCGGGGCCGTTGCGTTCGCGGCGGGTCTGTTCTGCGCGGGCGCCGCGGCGGCGCAGACGAACCAGCCCGGCATTCACCTGGACGTCGACCAGATCCGGGCCGTCGCCAACCGCGTCCGCGCCGGCCGCAGCCTGCAGCCGGCCTCGTGGCCGGGCGGCGCGCGCGTCGCGGTGCTGCTTTCGTTCGACGTCGACAACGACACCATCGCCATCGCGCGCAGCGCCGAGCCGTCCATCGGCGCGATGTCGCAGGGCGAGTACGGCGCGCGGGTCGGCCTGCGGCGGATCGTCGACCTGCTGGACCGCCACCGGATCCCGGCGTCGTTCTTCATCCCGGCGGTCAGCCTGGTGCTGCGGCCGGAGATGGTCGACGTCATCCGCGCCTCCGGGCGGCACGAGTTCGGGGTGCACGGCTGGATCCACGAGCTGAACAGCGCCCTCGACGCCGAGACCGAGCGCGAGCTCGTCGTCCGGGCCACCGACTACCTGGAGCAGGCCACCGGCCGCCGCCCGGTCGGCTACCGCGCCCCGTCGTGGGACTTCAGCCCCGCCACCCTCGACATCATCCGCGGCCTCGGCTTCCTCTACGACAGCTCGCTGATGGCCGACGACCGCCCCTACGAGCTGCTACGGAACGGCGAGCCGACCGGCATCGTCGAGCTGCCGGTGGAGTGGATCCTCGACGACGCGCCGCTGCTGAACCCGCGTGGCAACCGCTACACGCCGCCGCGGGCGCTGCTGCAGGTCTACGTCGACGAGTTCGACAGGGCGTACGAGGAAGGGACCATGTTCCTGCTGACGATGCACCCGCACGTCATCGGCCACCGTTCGCGCATGGTGATCCTGGAAGAGCTGATCGACCACATCCGGGCGCGGGGCGGCGTCTGGTTCGCCACCCACGAGCAGGCGGCGCGCTACGTGAAGGAGCAGGCGGGAATGTGAGCGTCCGGGCGCGGAACGGAAACCATGCCATGAACGACGTGTTCGTCTACTGGGACAACTCCAACATTTGCCACGAGGCGCAACGCCTCGCCGACGAGCGCGAAGGCACGCCCGGCGCCCGCTACTTGGTGCGCGTCCATTTCGACAACCTGCTGCGCCTGGCGCACGCCGACCGCCCGTTGCGGCGGGCCGTGGCGGCCGGATCCATCCCCCCGGAGATGCGGCACCTCTGGAACCGGATCGAGAACCGCGGCGTCGAGGTCAATCTGTTCGACCGCGGGACGCGGGACCAGAGCGAACAGGGCGTGCCCGATCAGTGGCTGCAGTTGCGCATGCTGGAGGACGGCCTCGACCACAACGGCGACCCGGGGATCGTCGCGCTGCTGACCGGCGACGGCGACGGCTACGCGCACGGCCGGGGATTCCACCGCACCCTGGAACGGATGCACGGGCGGGGCTGGCGGGTGGAAGTGCTGTCGTGGGCGCACTCGTGCAACCGCGGCATGCGCGAATGGGCGGAAACCCGCGGCGTGTTCATCCCGCTCGACGACCACTACGACGCGATCACCTTCCGCGAACCGTCGCGCCCCGGCTACGAGTTCGCCCCGCCCCGCGACCAGGCGCCCCTGGACCTTCTGCGCCGCCCGACGGCGCGCGCGGCCGGGCAAGGAAGCGCTCCCGGCAACCCGCCGCCCGGATGACCCGCCGCGCGCCGGCCGTTCTGCGCCGATGAATCCCGCCGCACCATGAACGACGCCGGGCCGGAACCGGGGAAGGCGGTGATGCGACTGCAAACGTGCCGGACACGACTTCGCGATCATGGTTGCGCAACCTGATCACGCCGGCGATTCCCGCCCCGCGGGACGCGCCGCCGGCGCCCCGGAACGGAACCGGCTGAGGCCGGAGGACCGCGCCGTTCACGACTGGTACCGCTTCGTCCTCTCGTTCCCGTCGCACCTGGTGCGCGACTGCCTCGACCAGTTCGGGGTCGACTCGACGCAGAGGGTGCTCGATCTGTTCTGCGGCACCGGCACGACGCTGGTCGAATGCAAGAAGCTCGGCATCCCGAGCGTCGGGATCGAGCGCAATCCGATGGCCGGATTCGCGAGCCGGACCAAGGTGGACTGGCGCGTCGACCCGCGTGCGCTGGTCTCCCACGCCCGGGAGGTTGCCGACCGGGCGCTCTCGCGGATCCGGGAGGACGGCATCGACGACATGCGTCGTGACGTTGCACCTGTGCCGCCCCCGCGCACTCGAGGAATCCAGATTCCACCCGAACCCGCACGCGAATCATGAACGACGCCGGCCCGCCATTCCCCGCTCCGGAGCTTCCCCGGCCGCTCGTCGCCGACCTGCGCCGGCAGAACCCGTGGTGGAGCGGCGATCCTGCGCCGGCGCAGCCCGGGCCGCGCCGGCACCTGGTCGGGTGGATCCGCCGGCGGCTCGATCTCGCGCTGGCGCCGATCGTGGCGGTGCGCGGACCGCGGCAGGTCGGCAAGACCACGGCGCAGCTCCAGGTCATCGAGGATCTGCTCGCGGAGGGCGCGCGGCCGCACACGATTCTCCGGGTGCAGTTCGACGAGCTGGCTTCGTTGCGCGACCTCGTCGATCCGATCCTGCGCATCGCCGACTGGTTCGAGCACCACGTCGCCGGTGCGCATTTCAACCGGCTTGCGCACGCCGGGCAGTGGGCGCATCTTTTCTTCGACGAGGTGCAGGTCGTCGCCGGCTGGCACGTCCAGTTGAAGTCCCTGGTCGACAACGCGTCCGTGCGCGCCATGATCACCGGGAGCTCGGCGCTACGCATCGAACGGGGGCGCGACAGCCTGGCCGGACGGATCAGCACGCTGGAGGCGGGCGCGTTCTCGCTGACCGAGATCGGCCCCCTGCACGGACTGGACTCCCCGCGGCCGTTCCTGCCCGCCAACGGCCTCGGCGCGCTGGTCGACAAGGCGTTCTGGACGGCGTTGCGCGAGCACGGCCGGCGGCACGCGGCATTCCGCGACGCCGCGTTCCGGCACTTCTCCGCACGCGGCGGCTATCCGATCGTGCACCGGCACGAGCACGTCGATTGGGCGGAACTGGCGGATCTCCTGTACGAAACCGTGATCGGAAGGGTCATCCGGCACGATCTGCTGAACGGCGAAGGCCGCGAGGGGGACGCCCCGTTGCTGGAGGCGCTTCTGCATCTCGTCTGCCGCTACGCGGGTCTCGCGCCCGCCGTGTCGGAGCTGGCCACGCAGGCCGGCCTGGCACTCGGCGCCGCCGTCGACGGCCGGCAGGTGACGCGCCATCTGAATCTGCTGGCCGACACCCTCCTGGTCCGACTGGTACCGCCGCTGGAGGCGCGCCGGCGCAAGATCCGCGGCGGCGCCAAACTGTGCCTGGCCGATCACGCCCTGCGGGCCTGCTGGCTCCGGGAACAGATCCCCCTGGCGCCGGCCGAGCTCGCGGAGCGCCCGGAACTGACGACGCAGGCCGGGCATCTGGCCGAGAGCGTCTTCGGCGCGGCCGCCTCCACCGTGTCCGGTCTCGACGTGTCGCACCAGCCCGCGCGTGGCGCCGCCCCGGAAGTGGACTTCGTGCTGACCGTCGGCGTCCGGCGCGTGCCGGTGGAGATCAAGTACCGGCGGCGGATCGATCCGCACCGCGACACGATCGGCCTGCGGTCGTTTCTGGAGAAGACCGCCGACAACGCGGAGTTCGGCGTGCTCGTGACGCAGGACGCCACCGGCGTCGTGGACGACCCGCGGATCGTCAGCCTCCCGCTGTCGACGTTTCTGCTGCTGCGCTGAGCGCGGCGTGTCGCCACGCCCGGGACGACAGGTCGATGCGCCGGCCGATCCGCCTGCACTGCATCGGCGCACGGCTCGCCTTCGCCTTCGCGAGGCGGACAACCGCCGTGAAGCGGCGTCGGCGGACGAGCGGGCGCCGGGGGCGCTGTGAACCTGCCCGGCCTGTGGACGCCCGCGGGGCGTCGCGCCACATCCGCGGATCGGCGCGGCGGGCGCCCACAGGCCGTTGGAAATCTCGCGGGCGATCGCTGCCGCCGGCGCCTGCGCCGAGGCCGCGAGATTCACACGGAACCCGCCATCCGGGGACCTGTCATGATGGGAACCCAAGCGTCAACCTGTCCACGGAATATGGGCAACCTCATCCATCCGGTAGTATTGATGGTCGTCAGGCTACCGCACGGCGAGCGGATCGATGTCGCGCGGGGCCGGGGCCTCGCCCTGGTCCGGATGCGGCGCTTGGCGGCGGACGGCGCGCCTATCGGGTTCGCGGTGGACTACCCGCGCGGTGCAGCCCGGCACGCGGGTGATCGCGGAGGCAGTGTTCCGGATGCGACACTGGGCCGCGAACGCGCGGCGACCGGCGATGGAGATGGAACGGTTCGACAAGGGCCGGAGGAGGGTCGGTGACGGCGCAATCGGACGTCCTGCTGATCTCGTCGCCGCGTTTCGTCGATCACCGGACGCCGGGCGGGCATCCGGAGCAGCCGGCGCGCGCCGAGGTCATGGCGCAGGCGGCGGCGCGCTGGGCCGCGGGCGGGGGCCGGACCGCGGCGCCGGAGCCCGTGTCCGGGGCCGCGCTCGCGCGGGTTCACGACGGCCGCTACCTGGAGGAGATCGCGGCCACCGCGGGGCGCCGCGTGCGGCTCGATCCCGACACCTGGACGTCGCCCGACTCCGAGGCGGTGGCGCGTCTCGCGGCGGGAGCAGCGGTGGCCGCGGTCGACCACGCGCTCGACCGCGGCGCGCCGGGGCTGGCGTTCGTGCGGCCGCCCGGCCACCACGCCGAGCGGGCGCGGGCGATGGGCTTCTGCCTGTACAACAACGCCGCCGTCGCTGCCGCGCACGCCCTCGCGCGCGGCCTCGAGCGCGTCGCGGTGGTCGACTACGACGTCCATCACGGCAACGGCGTGCAGTGGATCTTCTACGACGATCCGCGGGTCCTGTACGTCTCGACGCACCAGTATCCGTTCTACCCGGGCACCGGGGCGGCCGACGACGTCGGCCGCGGCGACGGGGCCGGGACGACCGTCAACGTGCCGCTTGCGGCGGGCGCCGGCGACGCGGACCTCGACCGGGTGTTCCGCGCGGTGGTGCTGCCGATCCTGGGGGCGTACGCCCCCGACGCGGTCGTGCTGTCGGCCGGCTTCGACGCGCACGCGGACGATCCGCTCGGCGGCATGCGGCTGTCGACGGCGGGCTACGCGAACCTGACGCGCCGCCTGCGGGCGTTCGCCGCCGGCCGTTGCGCCGGTCGGCTCGCCGTGGTCACCGAGGGAGGTTACGACCTGCGGGCGCTGGCGGCCTGCCTGGAAAGCACCCTGGAGGTCTGCGCCGCGGATCCGCCGGCGTCCATCCCCGCGGCGTCCGGGTCGACCGCGATCGCCGCGGCGGCGCTTGAACCGGTGACGCGGGCGCAGTCGCCGTACTGGCCGGGCGTCGGTTGATTCAGCGCGGTCAGGTCCGGCTACGCCGCGTCCGGCGGGCTCCCGGCGAGCGCCCGCGCCACGCGTCGCAGCCACCCCTTCGAGATCGCCGACGCGGTGGAGGGCCGCACGCACATGGCGCAACGAACCCGCCGACCGCGCCGCAGCCGCCCTACGCGGCCAGATGCCGCCGGAAGAAGCCCACGGTGCGGTTCCACGCCAGGTTCGCGGCCGTCTCGTTGTAGCGCGGCGTCGAGTTGTTGTGGAAGCCGTGCAGCGTCCCGGGGAACATGTGCATCTCGTAGTCGACGCCGTTGGCCCGCAACGCCGCCTCGTACTCGGGCCACATGGCGTTGATGCGCGGATCGGCCTCCGCGTAGATGATCATGAGCGGCGCTTCGATCCGCGGCACGTCCTCGGCGGCCGCGGCGGCGCCGTAGAACGGCACGCCCGCCTGCAGGTCGCTGCCGAGCTCCACCGCGAGCCGGTTGGTCATCCCGCCGCCCCAGCAGAAGCCGGTGGCGCCGAGCCGGCCGTTCGAGAGCGCGTGCGCCTTGAGGTGCCGCGCGCTGTTGATCATGTCCTGATCCAGCTTCGCCGGGTCCAGGCTCCGCTGCAGCGTGCGGCCGTCGTCGTCGTTGCCGGGGTAGCCGCCGACCGGCGACAGCCCGTCCGGGGCCAGCGCCAGGAAGCCGGCCACCGCCGCCCGCCGCGCCACGTCCTCGATGTGCGGGTTCAGGCCACGGTTCTCGTGGATGACCAGCACCGCCGGGAACGGCCCCTCGCCGGCCGGCTGCACGAGGTAGCCGCGCATCTCGCCGGACGTGCCGCCGGGCGAGGGATATTCGACGTAGGTCCCCTTGATGCGCGGGTCGGTGAAGGAGATGGTCTGCGCCTCGGCGTAGCGCGGCAGCAGCGCCTGCGCCATCCAGAGGGCGGAGACCCCGCCGATCGTGATCGCCGCGGCGCGGCTGAGGAACTCCCGCCGGTCGATGCGGCCGTGGCAGTACTCGTCGTAGAGATCGAAGACGCGGGGGTCGATCTTCTGCTGTTCCGTCATGGTGTTTCTCCTCGGAAGCGGCGCATGCGCAACGCGCGCGGCGGCGCAATGCGGCTGACGGGTTGCCGGGCGAAAGCGGGGGCGGACGGCAAACCGCCGCCTGTCCGTCCCCGCCCGAAAGCCCGAGACCACGCCCCGCTCGCGACACGTCGGTTCTGCGCCGCCGCGGCGCGGGACGCCGGCGCAGGCCGAACCTAGGAACGCACCTTGACCACGACGCGCCGGTTCTGCGCCCGGCCTTCGCTCGTGTCGTTCGGCGCCGCCGGCCGGCTCTCGCCGAAGCTGAACGTGTTCATCTTGTGCAGCGGAACGTTGTGCTGCTCGTAGAGGTACGACTTGACGGCCTCGGCGCGGCGCATGCCGAGCTGCCGATTGAAGTTCGCGTCGCCGGTGTTGTCGGTGTGCCCTTCGATCTCGATGAACGCCGCCTGGCCGGCGCCCTGGAGCTGGATGACCAACTGATCGAGCCGCGCCCGGGCCGCGTCCGGCAGCTCGTCCCGCCCCAGCCCGAATCCGCCCTGGGCCTCGTTGATCGTGATCTCGGTGATCAGCGTGCCGATGACGGTCTCGACCGCCCCGACGCGGCTGCCGGCGTCGTCGGCAGCCATCTGCGCGGCGTCGGCCGCCGCCTGCGACGTCTGCGCGGCCATGTTGGCCGCCTGCGCGCGCTGGTCGACCGAGTCGATCTCTTCCCGGTTCTGCTCCGTCCGCTCCTGGGTCTCCTCCAGTCGGTTGTTCAGATCGTTGACGTTGTCGACGGTCTCGCCGAGCCCGGCGCCCGCGTCTCCGCCGTCGTTGACCACCCAGCCCCTCGTCGCGCAGCCGGCCGCGGCCAGCACGACCACCGCCCCGAGCGCCATCATCTTCGCCGTCGTCCGCATCTTCCGCATGATTCCTCCTGAAACAACCGTTGTGACCCTACCACTGCAGTCGGGCCCGCCCCGCCACGTATCCGCCGCGGGCATGGACTACCAGACTATCATCAGCCGTTCGTATCTCGATGGGATGCCACCCGCGCCGGAAACCGGGCTGGAAGGTCAGGACGTACTGGTGGCGCAAGCCGGACAGCAACTCGTCGAGCGCCGCGAGCAGCTCGTCCCGGGTTCCGGCGGCGCGCACGCTGCCGCCGGTCCAGCGCGCCAGATCCGCCAGCGAAGCCGCTGCCGCGGCCCCGCCGGCCCCTGCCGCGCCGCCGATCCCGGCGCGCCGATCCAGGGAGCCGCCGACCGTGATCACGTGCACCTGCACGGCGATGGCGCTCGCCGCGCCGGACACCTCGCCCGCCGTTCGGAGGCTGCCGTTGTCCACGCCGTCGGTCACGACCAGCAGCGCGCGGTGGCGATTGCCCCGCCGGGCCACCAGCGTCGCCGCGTCGGCGATCGCGTCGTAGAGCGACGTCTTGCCGTAGGGCGACTCCGCCAGCGCGGGCGCGCCGATCCGGTCCAGGTCGCTCGTGAAGGGCCTGATTTCCTGCAGCACCGTGTCGAAGGTGAAGAGCGCGAGCTCGTCACGGCCGGGCTGCAGGGCTCCGGCCAGCGCGTCGACGGCGTGGCGGGCCCGGTCGATGTTGCGGTCGAGCGCCATGCTGCCGCTGACGTCGACCAGCACGGCGATGCTGAGCGCCGCGTCGCTGGCGAAGACGTCCTCGATGCGGCGACCGAAGCCGCTGTCGATCAGCCGGAAGTCCGCGGGCGCCAGATCGCGCACGATGCGTCCCCGGCGGTCGCGCACCGTGACGTGCACCGTCACCATGTCGACGCCGGACGTGAACGTCGGCGCCGGCTCGCGGGTCACCGGGGTCGGCCGACCCTGCCCGGCCGGGCCGGAGGCGAACAGCGCCGCGAGGACGAGGGTTGCGAGTATCGTGCGAACGCGCATCGTGTCGAATCGAGCCGGCCCCGCGCCAACGGATCCTGGCTGATGATTCTACGGGTTTTTGCGCCTCGGGGTACGTCCGGCGGCGCACGCCGCGCTAGAAGCGGAACAACCGGTTCACCTTCACCACGAAACCGCGGTTGCGAAGCGCGGAGAAGCGGTCGCCGCGGCCGGGCCGCAACGGGTCGCTGTCGCGGTCTTCCGTGTAGACGACGAAGAGCTCGCTGCCGGGGCTGTACTCCCACCGCAGGCGGAGATTGGCGCTGACCGCATGGGCGGCGGAGTTGTACTGGACCAGCCCGCCGAAGAACATGCGGGGCGAGAACGTCCAGGTGATGCGGGAGACGATCAGGCGGGTGCGGAACGAGCCGTGCGGCGTGTCGATCCGGTTTTCCGACAGCGTCGGCTCGACCGACAGCTCCGGGGTCAGCGCCACCCGCCCCCGGCTGAAGCCGATGGACCGGATGGTCCCGTTGAAGTACTCGCCGCCCCGCACCGTGACGATGCCCGTGAGGCGGCGCTGCGCACCGACCGTGTACGTGGCCTCCACGTCGCGGAAGCGGTAGCCGCCCACCGGCAGGACCACGCCCGGCCCGGGCGCGAACGGACGCACGAGGAATTCGTAATTGTCCGCGAACGTCATCCCCAACCGGTCGCTGGACTCGAACTCGGCGGAAAAGCCCACCTGCGTCTGCCGCGTCTCCAGGATGCCCGTATCGGCGGTCAGGACGTGGTCGTAGCCCGCTTCGAACCGGAACTGCCGGATCGCCTCCAGCGCGCGCGGGCGCGGACTGAAGCGGCCCGAGACGTACGATCGCCGGAAGTCGTCGCGCCGCAGAAAGCCCACTTCGGGCCGGAAGTCGTCCTCGACGAGGAGATGCTCGGCGGTCAGCCCGTAGCGGTCGCCGGCATAGGTGAACTGCCCCTGGTAGCTCGTGTCCCGCCCCGCGAAGCCGGGCGTCCGCGTCTTCGCGAAGTAACCGACCACGCTCACGTTGTCGTGGAACGCCAGGGTGGCGTCCGCTCCGAACACGCGGTTGGCGCCGGGGCCCTCCCCCGCGGCCGACGCGGAGCGGTTGGTGAACAGCGCGCCGACCGCGCTGCGGCGCAGGACGTCCCGCTTGATCCGCACGACCGTGAAGGCGGTCGGCTCGGCGCCGCCGGCAGCCCCCCGGCTCCCGGGCGGCCGACCGTCCCCGGTCCGGATGTTCAGGGCGCCGACGTCGAAGCCGCCCGCCTTGCCGGTGAGCCGGCCGCCGCCCGCGATCGGCAGCACCGTCCCGGTCTTCTCGTCCAGACCGATCCGCCGCGAGTAGAAGAGCGTCGGCGCGTTGCCGCTCCCGAACGAGCTGCCGCGGCCGCCGATCTGGCGCAGTGCGCTGTCGCGCGCGCTCGGGCCGCCGCCGCGGGCGAAGTCGAAGATGCCGCGGCCCTCGAGGAAGAATTCGCGCTTCTCGGGGAAGAACAGGCTGAACCGCGTCAGGTTCACCTGCTGCTCGTCCGCCTCGACCTGCGCGAAGTCGGTGTTCCAGGTGAGGTCCGCCGTCAGGTTCCGCGTGACGCCGTACTTGACGTCCAGGCCGCCGTCGCCGTCCCACGCGGCCGGCAGGCCGGCGTCGACGTCGGTCGCGCGCCCGCCGATGACGTAGGGCTTGACGTCGAGGTTGCCGCCCTCCGCGGGCAGCTCCAGCCCCACCAGCATGGCGGCGTCGGACACGCGGAAGATGCCCCGGCGCCCGGCCGAGATGGGCACCGGGGTGAGATGGATCCGTTCGTTCTTCCGGCGCACCAGACGGCGAAACTGCACCCCCCAGACCGGCGCCGGCCCCGGCTGGTAGCGGAGCGACTTGAACGGGATCTCCATCTCGACCGTCCAGCCCCCCTCGAAGCGTCCGGTGCGCACGTCCCACACCGGGTTCCAGTCGCCGTTCGGGTTGCCCTCGTTGGTGATGGCGAAGTCGCCGAGCGCGCCGAGCGGATTGGTGTAGAAGGCGATGCCGTTGCGCCGGTCGTTGAAGGTGTCGAAGGCCACCCAGAACGAGTCGTTCTCGCGAAGCTGCGGCGTGTCGCGCTGCATCTCGTTCGCCACCCACGCGCCGGGCGGCGCCGAGTCCCACAGGCGGGCGGCGACGTAGACGTTCTCCGCGTCGAACAGGATCCAGGCTTCCGTCCGTTCGCTGGCCGGCGCGCCCTCGTCCGGCTCCTGCTGGATGAAGTCGTCGATGGCGGGCACGATGCGGTACGCCGGCTCGTCGAGGACGCCGTCGAGGCGCAGCCCGGCGGCCAGCTTGACGGCGCGCACCGTGGCCCGCCGTTGCGCGTCCCGCGCGATCACCGCCGGGGGCCGCGGCGGCGGCGGGCGGTCGAGCACCCCGGCCACCGCGAATCCCGCCCCGGCGGCGGACGCGGGACCCGCCGTTTCCCGCGGGTCGGGCGTGCCGGGGACGGGCTCCGGCTGCGCATGGGCGACGGCGGCCGGCGCGAGGATCGCCAGGATCGCCGCGAGACGGAGGTCCGGAAGGCGGCGCCGGCCGGGCCCGGACGAGCGGCGGCAGGCCGCATCGGGAATCATGAGACGAATCACGTTGCGTCACGCACCAGCGGCCTCGCAGGACCCTCGCGGGCCGCGGCCATCCGGATTCGCACGGTTGCCGCGCAGCCATTCGGGGACGCAACGGAACGTACAGGCGACGAATCACGTTGCGTCACGCACCAGCGGCCTCGCAGGACCCTCGCGGGCCGCGGCCATCCGGATTCGCACGGTTGCCGCGCAGCCATTCGGGGACGCAACGGAATGTACAGGCGAAGCGCGCGCCCCTGCGCGCGGCCAGCGGCGACCGCGACGAAACTTCCGCACGGGACCGAGGCGCGCCCTTGCGCTCAGTCGCCGGCGACCGCGACGAACTTCTGCACGCGGCCGTCGAGTTGGGCGACGAACACCTCGCCGGCGTGCGAGACGGTCATGCCGTGGCCGCCGCCACCGCCCGCCAACTCGGCCAGGACCGCGCCGTCGCGCGTGCGAAGCGCACCGCCGGCCCAGATTCGCTGCTCCTGCGTCACGAAGAGCGCCTGCACGCCGGTGAGGTCGGTCCACTGGTCGAGGAAGGCGCCGTCCGCGTCGAACACCTGCACCCGGCGGTTGTCCCGGTCGACCGCGTAGACGCGCCCGTCGCCGGCGACCGCGATGCCGTGCGGCAGGCCGAACTCGCCCGGTCCGTCGCCGCGCGAACCCCACTCGCCGACGTATCGGCCGGCGCTGGAAAACCGCACGATGCGGGCGTTGCCGTAGCCGTCGCTGACGTAGACGTCGCCGTCGGGACCGAAGGCGACGTCGGTGGGCAGGTTGAAAGTGTCGTGACCGGCCCCGGCGACCCCGGGGGTCCCGAGCCGCATCAGCAGCTCGCCGGTCTCGCGCAGCTTGTAGACGGCGTGGCCGGGGGCGTCGACCACCCAGACGTGGCCGTCCGGATCGACCCGGATGGCGTGCGCGCCGCACGCGTGGCAGCCCGCCGCGCCGTAGACGGCGGTGTAGCCGGACGCGCCCGGCGCCCGGTCCTCCGGCGTCACGCCGGTGACCTTGCCGTTGCTGAACAGCCCTTCGCCCCACGCCCGCACGAAGGCGCCGTCCGGCGAGAACACCAGGATCGGCTGCGCGCCGCGGTGCAGCACCAGGATGTTGCCATCCGCCCCGGTGGCCACCGCGACCACCTGGCCGAAGTTCCAGGGCGCGGGCGTGCCGGCGGCCGTCGCGGCCGGGAGCGGCCACTCGGAAACCTCGGCGTAGGCGGCGACCGGCGGCTGGGCCGGCGCCGCCGACGCCGCCACGAAACCGACGACTCCGAGCGTCAGGACGAATCGGAGAACGGCGTACTTCCTCACGCTGACCTCCCCCGGCAAGCGCGCCGGTTCCAACGCGCCGATGCGGCGCGTCTCGTCCGCGCAGAAGCAATCGGCGCGCCGGATGCCGCGGACGTTTTGCTCTCCGCGGAAAATCGACGGGTACCGAACCGGCATGGCCCGCGTCAATTCCTCTACGGTACAGTACATCCGGTTCCCGGCGCCCCGCGAGAATCAGAGCGAATCGCAGAGTCGGGCGTCCGGCCGTCGAGGCGCCGGCGCCCGCAAGGTCGGTCCTCGTTGCGGCTTCATTCTCTCCGACGAGCACGACCGAGGGACGTTCGCCGGACGGATGGCGGCGGGTGAACGCACGCATGAAGGGCATCATTCTCGCCGGCGGGGAGGCGACGCGGCTCCACCCCGTGACGAACGTGGTCAGCAAGCAGTTGCTGCCCGTCTACGACAAACCGATGATCTACTACCCGCTGAGCGTCCTGATGCTGGCGGGGATCCGGGACGTCCTGGTGATCGCCACGCCGCGGCACCGACCCGACTTCGAGCGGCTCCTCGGCGACGGCAGCCGGTGGGGCATCGCCCTCCGCTACGCCGTCCAGCCCCATCCCGGCGGGCTGGCCCAGGCCTTCCGGATCGGCAGGACGTTCATCGGCGACGCCGGCTGCGCCCTGGCGCTCGGCGACAACCTCTTCCACGGGCACGGCCTGACCTCGAAGCTGCGCGCCGCCGCGGCCCGGCAAAAGGGGGCGACGGTCTTCGGCTACCAGGTTCCCGACCCGGAACGCTACGGCGTGGTCGCCATCGACGAGACCGGCCGCGCGACCGCCATCGAGGAAAAGCCGGCCCGCCCTCGCTCCCGGTGGGCGGTGACCGGCCTCTACTTCTATGACGCCGACGTCGTCCGCATCGTCGCGGACCTCGCGCCGAGCGCGCGCGGCGAGCTGGAGATCACCGACGTCAACGCCCGGTACCTCGAACGCGGCGACCTCCACGTGGTGCGGTTGGGCCGCGGGTTCGCCTGGTTCGACACCGGGACGCACGACAGCCTCGTGGAAGCCGCCAGCTTCGTGCAGACGCTCGAAAAACGCCAGAACCAGCGCATCGCGGTCCCCGAGGAAGTCGCCTTCCTGAACGGCTGGATCGGCCGCGACGCCTTGGCCGCGCTCGGCCACGACCTGCGCCGGAGCGGCTACGGCCGCTACCTGCTCCGGCTGGCGGACGAGTCCGGCCCGACGAACGACGCATCATTGCCGCGGGACGTTCGCGGGCGATCGGTCTGACGGGAACCGCCGGCCGTCGATGCCGGCGTTCGGCTGCTGGTGCGGCCCGCGGTGGGCACGTGACGCCCGACCGCACCCCTGCACAGCCACCTCAAATCCGAGGCGACCCGAAGATCGGCGAACTCGGCGGCGGTCCATCGAGGCGGAACCGGCATGAACGCAGGATACCGCGGCTCACGCCGCGTTCTCATCCCTCGTCGGGTACGGCGAACACGAAGATGGCGTTGCCGGCACGCGGGTTGCGCTTTTCGGGAATCAGATCGGCCGGAATGATGCTGGTCCAACTCGAGCCGCCCAGCGGACCGCCGGCGCCGAAGGCGACGTACTGCCTGCCGTCCACCGCGTAGGTGATCGGGTAGCCGTTGGCCATGGTGGTCAGCCGGCTCCGCCAGAGCTGCTCGCCAGTCGCCGCGTCGTAGGCGAAGACGTGGCGCTCCCAGTCGCCGATGAATACCAGCCCGCCCCCGGTCGTCAGCGCCGCCGTGTTGTAGGGCGCCCGGCGCCGGTGCTTCCAGAGCGTCTCGCCGGTACGTATGTCCAGAGCCTGGAACTCGCCGAGCAGACCCGGCGCGTCCGGATGGAAGTGATTCAGCCGGCCCCGCACGCCGCCCGTGCCGCCGCCCCCGGCGCGCCTCTCCACCGGTCCGAAGGCGGCGGTCTCGCACTGCAGGTTGAGCGGCACGTACAGCGCGCCGGTGTCCGGGTGGTACGACATCGCCCGCAGGCTCTTGAAGCCGCCGGTGCTCGGGCAGAAGAACAGCTCCTCGCCCACGCCCGACACCATGCCCTCGCGGTAGGTGAACTCTCCGGTCTCGGGATCGACGTCCGCGAGGTTCTGGTAGCCGAGGTCGACCGCCCTGGTGAACGCCCCGGTCGTGCGGTCGAGCTCCCACAGGATGCCCAGCTTGCCCATGCTGAACACCGACCGCCTGCCGTCGTAGTCGATCAGGATCCGCTCGAACGTCTCGTCCATGTCGTGGCTGTCGCCCGGAATGTGCTGGAAGAACCAGCGCATCTCGCCGGTGGCCGGATCGAGGGCCAGGGTGGAGTTGCTGTAGAGGGCGTCGCCGTCGGTACCGCGCGCGTCCCGCGACCACGGCTTGGCCTGCGCGGTCCCGTAGTAGACGAGGCGGTTGGCCGGATCGTAGCTGCCCGGAATCCAGGCGTCGCTGCCGGCCCGGAACAGCAGCGGCAGGTCGCCCCAGGTGTCGCCGCCGCGCTCTCCCGGCCGGGCGATGGTCGATGTGCGCCACGCCAGACGGCCGGTGCGTCCGTCGACGCCGACGATGTAGCAGGTGTCCTCGCGGAAGCGCTCGCAGCCGCGCAGACCGGCCACGATCGTGCCGTCGGCGACCACCGGCCCGCTCGAGAAACCGTAGCCCTCCTGGTCCGGCGCCACGTCGGTGTCCCAGCGCACCGCGCCGGTGCGCGCGTCGAGGCCGACGACGTGCGCGTCGACGGTGTTGAGGACGATCAGGTCCTCGTAGATGGCGAGGCTGCGCATCTGCGCGGCGGGCCGCAGCCGCTCGTCCATCTCGCGGCGGTACTCCCAGAGGAAGTCGCCGGTCGCCGCGTCGAGCGCCTGCACGACGTTGCCGGGGTTCGCGACGTACAGCACGCCGTCGCGCACGATCGGGGTCGTCTGCGAGACGCCCGGCTCGAGCCCCCAGGACCAGACGAGCCGGAGCGCGCCGACGTTGTCGCGGGAGACCTGGTCGAGCGGGCTGTAGCCCCATCCGTCCAGGGTGCGCCGCCAGTTGAGCCAGTCGGCCGGGTCCGGATCCTGCAGGACCTCGTCGGTGACCGGCGCGAAGTCCCGCTCCTGCGCCGCTGCCGGATGGGCGGTGACGGCCGGCGACGCCGTGGTCAGGAACGCGAGGAGACATGCGCGCGAGGCCGGAGACGGCATGGGGACCTCCTTGGGCGGCAACGGATGACGCCACGGGCCCGATTATAGTCGCCGCCCCGCGGCATCAGCGTCGAAGACGGCCGGGGCGGTATCCGCGAGGAGACGGCACGCCATGCCCCGATCATGCTACAGTCCTTGCCCCCGGCGGCCACGTCGGCCGCCGGATTCGCCGCGGGAGGTGTCACGTGAGGGAAACGGCGGCATTGGCGGCGGCGGGCTTGTTCTTCGGGTTGTTCGGCGTCGCGGCCCTCGCGGTGGCCGGCGTGGCGCTGGTGGGGCTGCTGAACGCCGTGAACCCCGGCGCGGCCGACTTCGGAGCGAAGGCCCTGGTGGCCGGTGCGGCGGCGCTGTTCGTGCTCGGCCTGCTCACCCTGGCGTCCAGCCTGTAGGTCTTGGGGGCAGCCGACTGCCGTGCCCGCGGATGGCGGTCCGTCCCTGCCGAGCCGCCCCGCGCGTCACGCGTAGATATGGCGGTCCCGTCCCTGCCGAGCCGCCCCGCGCGTCACGCGTAGATGATGAACTCCAGCAGGTTCCCGTCCGGGTCCCGGACGTAGCGGCTCGTCCCCGTGTCGACGCCGCCGTTGCGGCCGCCCTGCCGGGGCGCCGGGCCCGCGATGACCACCGCGCCGGCCCGTTCGAGAGTCCGCTCCAGCTCGGCCGCGCCGCCGCCCCAGACGAAGCAGAAGTCGCCGCACGGCGGCACCGCCCGCGGGGCCCGCAGCGTGAACTCCCCGCTCTCCCAGATCCCGGGCCGGTGGAAGTTGATCTTGTTGTCGCCGAAGTGGACCGAGCAGATCCGGTCCCCCTCGTTCACGTGGAAGCCGAGGCCGCGGTAGAACGCGACCATGGCCCCGGTGTTCCGCATGGGAACGGCGACGTGGTCGAACCGGACGAGCAGATCCGACGCCTGGGCGCGGCCGGCGGCGACGCCCCCTCCGGCGGCCGCCAGCGCGGCGCCCGCGCCGACCGCCTGTTTCAGGAAACGACGACGATCGGCGCCGTGCCGAGGTGCCGCGTGTGACGTGGTGGCGCTCACTGGATCCTCCTCCCGCGGAACGTCTTTCCCCCCACTATAGCCCGCGAACGATCCACGATCGGCGCCATCTCGGCGAGCGATACCTGTCGCGGGTATCTCCCACCACCATAGCCCGCGAACGATCCACGATCGGTTTCCGCGGCGGCCGGCTTCCCCGCCGGGGCCGCGTGACGCGCCGCGGCGCACGACAGCCGGCCGCCGGACGGCGTTCGCGGTCGCCGCTTGACGCGGGAAAGAGGTCGACGCCGGCGACGACACGACAAGCCGGCCGCCGGGGACGGTGTTCGTGGCCGCGGTCGTTTGGACGCCGCGTGAAGGGGCCGCGCCGCGTGCATTTCGAGTACGCTTCCGGGAGGATTCAGGACCGCGGTCTTTATCCGTTATGGAGGACACGTCCATGGCTCGCAGCATGCTCGCCGGCGCCACCTTCGCACTCGCGGCCACGCTCGTCATCGGGTTCACGACGCGCGCCCAGCAGAACGTCGACTGGGACGCGGTGGAGATCTCCACGCACCACGTCGCCGGCACCGTCCACTACCTGACGGGCCGCGGCGGCAACATCGGCCTGTCGATCGGCGACGACGGCGTGGTCATGATCGACGATCAGTTCGCGCCGCTCACGGACCGCATCGTGGACGCGATTCGCGGCATCTCGAACGGCAACATCCGTTTCCTCATCAACACCCACGTGCACGGCGACCACACCGGCGGCAACGAGAACATGGGGCGGATGGGCGTCGACATCCTGGCCCAGGACCGCGTCCGCCTGCGCCTGGCGGAGCGTCTGCCGGCGGTGGCGCTCCCGGTGCTGACCTACAGCGAGGCGGTGACGATTCACCTCAACGGCGAGGAGGTCCGCGTCCTTCCGGTTCCGCCCGCGCACACCGACGGCGACAGCTTCATCCACTTCCGCGGCTCGGACGTGCTGCACCTCGGCGACGTGTTCCGGACGGTCGCCTTTCCGGTCATCGACCGCAACAACGGCGGGACGCTCGACGGGACCATCGAGGCGCTCGGCATCGCGGCGGGCATCGCCGGTCCGGACACGAAGATCGTGCCGGGTCACGGAGTGGTGTCGAGCCGCGAGGACGTCATCGAGTTCCGCGACATGATCATCGACGTGGCGGCCAGGGTATCGGCCCTCGTCGAAGACGGCGCGGCCTACGACGACGTGCTGGCCGCCGGCCCGACGGCCGGGTACGAGGCCAGGTGGGGCGACCCGCAACGGTTCCTCACCGCGGTCTACGCGGAACTGGCCGGAGACTGACGCCGTTCGAGTACGAAGACCTCGACGCCCAGTTCTTCGGCGCGGCGCCTGTCGTCGGCCCGGACGGCGTACCCCATGACCGCGGCGACCGGGTCCTCCCCGAACATGCGCCGCAGTACGCCCGCCGATTCGTGCGCCCGGTCGACGTCGTAGCCGTCTATCGTGTGGGATGCCTCGACCGCCACCCACACCGGGGATCGGTTGCGCTTGCGCCGGGCGCGCAGAATCAGGTCGGTCGCCAGGATGCGCGTCTCCTCGGCGTCGGTAATCACGCCCGCGTCGGCGGCCCGCTCCACCGCCTCGCTCAGCTCGTTGCCCTGATCCGGACCGAGCGCGCTCTGCATGATGCGCGCCCCGCGCAGGGCCAGCTTCTGGCTGAGGAACGGTCTGATCCGTTGCGGCAGCTTGAACTCCAGACTGTCGCCCTTCAACTCGGCGACATCGCTCTTCAGCTCGGCGACGTCGCTCTTCAGCTCGGCCACATCGCTCTTCAGCTCGGCCACGTCGCTCTTCAGCTCGGCCACGTCGCTCTTCAGTCTCCGGATGTCGACCTTCATTTCCCGGATGTCCGCTTCGACGCGATCCAGCCGCAACGGCACGTCCCTGAACTCGTTGGTCAGAAGCGCGCGCAGAAGAAGCTGCTGTGCGGCGGGACTCGCCTCGAGCTCGGCCACGATGCGGGCAACCAGCGATTCCGGATCCAGCGTCCCGGCCCGAACCATGTCCATATCCTACCTGCGACGCGCCGGTCCGAGCGACTCCCGCGGTTCCTCGAACCGGTTGACCACGATTGCGGACGCGACTTCGCAAGGTCCGGGCCGGCGCCAGCGGCGCGCGGCATCGGGCCTCAGTCCATCCGGCGCATCACGACCGCGGCCCCGCCCTGGCGCCACACGAGGGCCTCGACCGTGCCGCCCGCGACGCGGAACGAGATGCGGGCGTCGCGGTCGCGATAGAAGAAGTCGGTCTCCGATTCGGCGAAGATCGCGGCCGCCTCCTGATCCGTCATCTGCGCCAGCAACCGATCGCCCGCGCGCGTGACGGCGATGGCAAACCCGGGTTGCTCCTCGTAGAACCCGACGTAGCGATCCAGCGCCGCCGCGGGGAGCGCCAGCACGGGACGGGCAGCCGGGTCCGCGCCGGCCTCGTTCGAGATCCGGTCGGCGCGCCGGCCGTATCCCGCCTGCTCGAAGACGAGGTGGTCGACCCGGCGCGTGTCGGCGCGAATGCGGAACGTGATGCGCAACCCCGATTCCACCTCGATGAACTCCGTCTCGGAGGCGGGCACGAGCAGCCGCGTGCCGCGGTTCGGCGCGCGCACGTACAGCCGGTCGTTTTCGACGAGGACCGCCAGGACGTAGTTCGGCGACAACCGGTACTGCCCGACGTACTGCTCCAGCAGCAACGGATCGACGCGCACCGGCCGCTGGGCGGACGCACCGGCCGGCGCGAGCGCCGCCAGCAGCAGCATCCCGGCAAGACGGCGCCGCGCGCGGGCGAAGGCCATCAGTACTCGTCCAGTCCCTCGGTCAGTTCCGTACCGCACGCCGACGAGAGCGCGGCATTCCATCGAGATCCCACCGGTGGAGCGACGGAAAGTCTAGTCGGACGGCCGGAGAAACGGCAACGCCGGCGACGAGCACGTCGACCGACTGAATCACCGGTCGCCCCGTCGTCGTCACGGGCATCGTCGTTGCGGGTAGAATGGCATCCCCATGCTTGATGCTGGCGGGCGGTACGATCGGCGCGTCGTCCTCACGACCCGCGCCCGCCGGCACGCCGCGGCGTTCGCTGCCGCCATGCTGACGTTTCTGCTTCCCGGGCCGCCCGCGAGCGCGCAACGGGCGGAGACCTGGGAGCCGCTCGTGACCACGCGTGGAACCCGTGCGTTCGATGTCGAGTACGAGCTCTGGTACTACGTCAACGTGATCTTCGAGTCGGAGGTCGAACGAACGGCCGGCGGCTACGAGTACCGCTACCGGCTCACCAACAAGGGCGACACCGCGGTGCGCGTGGAATGGCGCGCGCTGGAGGAGAGCGCGTTCGGTGACGCGGCCGACGACGTCGAGGAGTTGCGGATCGGCCCGCTGGAAGCGGGCGCGGTCTCCGAATGGCTGGTGCTCACGAGCAGCTCTCCGCCGCGGGTGAGCGAGCGGTCCGCCCGCATGCTGGGCAGCGCGCCGTCCGGGAACGAAACGGTCCAGTTCAGCGCACCGGCCCCCGCCTACGTGCCGCGGTAACGCGGCGCGCAAAGTCTTGATTCGTCGCGGCGCCCCGCGCTGACCGCCGCCGGCGGCGGCGAACCGGGTGAGCGCCGTCGCCGGTGTACCGGTGGCTTGCGCCATCGTGTCGCACTTGGAGACACGGCCGGTGCCGAGACGAAAACGGGTGGGCGCCGTCGCCAGCCGTGCCGGCGGCTTGCCGCCGTCATCGTGCACACATGGAGACAGGACGGCGCCGAGACGCAAACGAGGGCCTGCCCGCGCGCAGCTCGCGAGCAGGCCCCTCGTGCGAAACGCTCGGGCAGCGGTCCCGGCCGGCGCCGGCAGCAGTGCCTACCGCAACGCCGGATCCGGCCGCCCCATCAGCTCGGTGAAGCTCGCCCCCTCCCGCGGCACGAACTTCTGCGTCCGGCCGAGGACGTTGTCCACCCCGTAGAAGTTCCGCTCGGAGTCGACCGAGAACTGGTGCAGCTCGCGGAACTGCCCCGGCCCTTCGCCCGCCGCGTCGAACGCGAAAAGCTGGTTGCCGTTCCAGTCGAGCTTGACCATCCGCGTCGGCATGTTGTCGGCGATCCAGACCTCGTAGCCGGTGGCGTAGATGTCGTTGGGGAACTCGAAGCCGGGCCAGGTGGCGATCGGCGAGACGTTCGGGTGGTACCACACCGAGCGGGTGGTCTCGTTGAACACCTGCACCCGGTCGTTGTTCCGGTCGGCGACGTAGATGCGGCCGATGCTGTCGGTGGCCACCGCGTGCACGGCGTCGAACTCGCCGCGGCCGTTCCCCTGCTCGCCCCACGAGGTGACGAAGTTGCCCTCCGCGTCGAGCTTCACGACGCGCGAGTTGTCGGAGTCGGCGACGAAGATCGACCCGTCCTCCAGAAACGCCACGTCCTGCGGGCGGTTGAAGTGGGTCTCGCCGGCACCCGGGCCGCCGGCGCCCAGCGACATGACCAGCTCCGAACCGTCGTTCGAGAAGGCGTGCACCTGGTGGTTGGTCTCGTCGACCACCCAGACCTTCCGATCCGGGTCGAACGGATTGATCTTCACCTTGTGCGGGCCGGCGCCTCCCGCGAACATCTCGTCCCACTGCGTCCAGGCGTCGATCAGGATGCCTTCGCCGTCGACCACGAAGATCGAGTTCCGCCATACGCGGTTCTCCCCCGCCTCGATCGCGTTCAGGCCGATCGAGCCGACGTAGCCGTCGAACCCTTCCGGTACCGGGTCCGGCAGGCGGATCTCGCCGCGCTGCACGACGAAGATCCGGTCGGGCGATTCCGCGAACACCCCGGTGGGCGACCCGAAGGCGTACCCCGCGGGCGCGAACGGCTTCATCCAGCCGTCAACCGCTCGTACGGGCCCGTCGACGTCTGCTGCAGCAGGGCCGGTCCGGCGAAGAGGCCGGACGCGACCGCCACGGCGATGACGAGAAGAGACTTGCGCATGGTTCCGTTTCCCTTTCTTCGTGAGTGCTCCCGGCGTCCAAACCGCCCGCGGCCGGGTCCCGCGCGCATCCCGCGATCGGGCGGCGTCGTGACGCGGCACCGCCGCGCCGGATCCACGCGGCCGCGCGGATCATGAATATACAATCATGCTCTCCTCAGCCGGAACGCACGGCGTACGACGCATCTGACACGTCCGTCTCGCGCACCCGCACGCTGGCGCGCCGTCTGCGGCGCACGATGCGCGCGACGGCCTCCATGCGCTCCCGCGGCGTCATCCCGAACCGCACGCCGTCCACCGCCTCGCAGACGTCGCCGGCGGTGAGACCGCCGAGGACGCCCGAAGCGGGCATCGGCCGCGGCGGCGCGCCGGATTGCAGGGCGAGGAAGTCCACCCGCAGGTCCCGGGCCCCCTTCCGCCCGTGCAGCTGCCACAGCTCCCGAACGCCGATCTCGCCGTAGCGTTCGATCTTGCCTTCGTCGGCGCCGGTGATCTCCACCTCGACCACCAGATCGGGCGCGGTGCGTTCCAGGAACGCATCGGCCGCCGCCTCTCCTTCGACGAGCGCCGCCTGATAGCCCCGGGCGCGCTCGCCGACGTAGAAGGCGCAGTCGGGTTCCATGCCCGTGCCGGGCGGATCGCCCGGCCCGCGGAGACGGGTCGAGAGGAGCCCCTTTGAAGCGCCTGTCACGATCGACCCGGCCGTGTCCACGACGTGCAAGAGGATCTCGGCCAAGTTCTCGTGCAGTCGCGAGGGGGTCATCAACGTGATGAAGCCTCGCACGGGATCGAGACAGACTCTTGGAAAGGAACGGTTCCAATCGATCCCGGCAAGCGCCGTCACCGTCGCGGCATCCGCTCGCAGAACGTGAATGGTGGAGCCGAGGGGCCCCGTGCGCATCGTGGCTGCCTTGCTCATGATCGTTCTCCGTCCTGCGCCGCCGCGGTCCCCCCGTCGGAACCGTCGCGCGGCGTCCTCGCACGGAGGGACTACCGTACCGAACCAGCCTTCAGGCGGAACCCGCCGGCGCGGTCCGCTTCGCGATGGATCGCATGGCAGGCGTCGCAAGCCGCCCGGACCTCGCCGGCCAACCCCGACGCGACCTCCGGATCGACGACGTCCGCCGACATCGCCGCGTCGAGGTCGTCCATGGCGCGGAGGGCGGTACGGACGAACCCGACGCCGTCGTTCCGCTCGTTCCGCCGCCAGAAGGTGATCGTGGTGGCGAGCTGCTCGCGCGCGCGGGCGAGCCGCTCCTTCGCCGCGGGATGGTCGCGGGCATCGAGCGCGCGCACCGCCGCGCCGAAGTTCGGGCCGAGCGTCTCCATGGTGCGGGCAAGGTGGCCGGCCGTGTAGCTCGGATAGGGCCGCGGGCCGTCCTGCGCGCGCAGGCCCGCGCCCTCCGGCAGCGCGGCCGCGGCGACGAGACCGAGCGAGCATGCCAGCACCCGGCCCGGACGCTTCCGCCAGGGCGCCGGCAGCGCCGCCGGGGCGGCGAGACCGGGGGCGGCCCCCCGCGCGCGGCCGCTGCTCATGCGGGCGGCTCCTGCCCTCCCGTGAGCCGTTCGAGCTTCCCGGTGCTGTCGCCGAGCGCCTCGACCGGCACCCCCAGCTTCTCCAGGATGGTGACGTGCAGATTCGCGAGCGGCGTGTCGTCCGCGTAGCGGACGTAGCGCCCGCCCTCGATCCCGGCCGCCTTGCCGCCGATCAGCGCGATCGGCAGGTCGTCGTGGAAGTGCGTATTGCTGTCGCTGATGCCGGTCCCGTAGAGGAACAGCGTCGAGTCGAGCATCGTGCCGCCGCCCTCGGGCAGGCCGGCGAGCTTCTCCACCAGGTAGGCGAACTGCCGGAAGTGGTACTCGTTGATCTTGTGCAGCCGCTCCAGCTTGGCCGGCTCGTCCTGGTGGTGCGACAGCGGGTGGTGCGAGTCGGGAACGCCGATCTCGGGGTAGGCGCGCCCGCTCACCTCGCGCGCCAGCATGAACGTGCTGACGCGGGTCAGGTCGGTCTGGTAGGCGAGCGCCAGCAGGTCCATCAGCAGCCGGGCGTGCTCCTGGTAGTCGTTGGGCACCCCGATCGGCTGATCGACGACCGGCAGTTCGCGCGCGCTCTGCTCCTCGGCCATCCGGATGCGGCGCTCGACGTCGCGCAGCGCGTCCAGGTACTCGTCCAGCTTTATCTGGTCGCCCGGCCCGATGACCCGTCCGAGGGCCTTCAGCTCCGCGCCCACCGCGTCCAGAATGCTGCGATCGCGCCGCAGCCGCTCCCGGCGCGCCTCCGGATCGGTGCTGCCGCTGGTGCCGAACAGCCGCTCGAACACCGCCCGCGGATCGTTCTCTATCGGCAGCGGCGTGGTCGGCGTCCGCCAGGCGATGGTGTTGGTGTAGGCGCAGCTCGCGCCGCCGTCGCAGTTGCCCACCATCGCGTTCGACTCGATGCCGAGCTCCAGCGAGGCGATCTGGGTCTCCCTGGAAAGCTCCCGCGCCGCCAGCTGGTCCATCGACACCGCCGCGTAGACGTCCGCGCCGTTGGTGATCTTGAACGGCACGCCGGTCAGGAACGTGCCGGCGGACCGGGCGTGATCGCCGCCCCCCTTGACCAGATTGGCCGCCTCGTCGTCGAGCCCGCCGCACAGCAGCACGCGCTCCTTCATGCCGTCGAGCGACTGCAGCGTCGGCGGCAGGTTCTCCAGCGGTCCCTCGGTCTTCGGGAACCAGTAGGGCATCGACATCCCGTTGGGGACGTAGAAGACGCCCAACCGCCGGATCGGCGCGGCCGCGGTGCGGCCGAGGGCGGTCAGGGCCGGGACCATGCCGTCGAGCAGCGGCAGCGCGACCGCCGCGCCGAGACCGCGCAGGACCGTGCGCCGGGGCAGATGCTTCTTCGTGATGAACATGCCGGACTCCCTTCGACAGGTGTGCGCGCAACCCCGCCGGATGCGCTACGGTCGACTCCCGGCGACGCTCTCCCCCGGACGCGGCGCCCGCCGCATCCGGAACTGATCGCTCGCCACCACGGCCTGCACGAGCGACGACCACCGGTAGCCGTCACCGGCCAGCTCGCGCGTGATCCGTCGAACGGCCGGCTGGTCGTAGTAGTCGACGCCGCGGCCGAGCGCGTAGGTCAGCAGTTTTTCCGCGACCGTCCGGATGAACTCCTCGTCGCCCTCGGCCAGCAACGCCTCGCGGAAGGCGCGCGGACTGTCGACGACCCGCCCCGACAACTCGATGGTCGAGTCGATCCGCGCCCCGCCGTCGTCCTCCCGCCAGCGGCCGATCGCGTCGAAGTTCTCCATCGCGAAGCCGAGCGGGTCCATCCGGCGGTGACAGCTCGCGCAGACCGGACTGCCGCGGTGCAGCTCCATCCGCTCGCGCAGCGACGTCGGATTGCGCCGGTCGTTCTCTTCGAGCGGCGGCACGTTGGCGGGCGGCGGGGGCGGCGGCGACCCGAGCAGGGTCTCCAGCACCCACTTCCCGCGCAGCACCACCGACGTCCGGTTGGCGTACGACGTCACCGTCAGCAGGCTCGCGTGGCCGAGCAGCCCGTGGCGGCGGTCGTCGTTCCACGTCACGCGGCGGAACCGGCTGCCGTAGACGTCGTCCACGCCGTAGTGGCGGGCCAACTGCTCGTTCAGGAACGTGTAGTCCGCCCGCAGCAGCTCCGGGATCGGCCGATCCTCCCGGACCTGGTTCTCGAAGAAGAGCTCCGTCTCCCGCACCATCGCATTCCGCAACGAGTCGTTGAAGCCGGCGAACAGCGCCCCGTCCGGATCCTGCGAATGGATGTTGCGGATCTGCAGCCACTGGCCGACGAAGTCGTTCAGGAAGCGGGTGGCGCGGCGGTCGGCGAGCATGCGGCGGACCTGCGCGGCGAGCACGTCCGGGTCGCGCAACCGGTCCGCGGCCGCGAGATCGAGCAGTTCGTCGTCCGGGATGCTCTTCCAGAGAAAGAACGAGAGCCGCGAGGCCAGTTCCAGATCGGTCAGGCGGTAGACGCCGCCCGGCCGCGTGCCGACCGGCTGCCGTTCGACCCGCAGCAGGAAGCCGGGCATCGAGAGCAGCGCTTCGAGGGCGCGCTCTATGCCCGTCTCGAAGCCGCCGGCGGCGCGGCCTTCGCGGTAGACGGCCAGCAGCGGCTCGACGTCGGCGCCGCGCACCGGCCGCCGGTAGGCGCGCCGCGCCAGCGCGCCGACGATCTCCCGCGCGCACGCCTCCTCCTCCGCCGCCGCCCCGCCGCCGTCCGGGCGGCAGGTGAAGATGCGCCGCCGGCTCGGCGTATCCTCCGGCACCGTCCCGTCGAACGGGCCGGAGACGTACAGCATGTCGATGCCGGGCAGGTCGGCCGGCACGTTCGGCGAAGGCGCCGAGTCGGTGAAACCGGCCGACACGAGCCGCGTGCCGGCGTTGACCTGCACCCGGACCTCCAGTTCCTGGTCGGCGGTCATGCGGTACTCGTGCAGCCGCTGGCCCGCGACGTCGTCCTCGGGCACCGCGATCAGCATCCCCGGGTCCGGCCCCGGGAACCTGCCGCCGATCGGGAACCGCCGGACGAGCGCGTGATCGATCCGCAACTCGATCCGGTGCTCGTCCTCGGCGATGCCGTCGATCGTCTCGATGGTCTCGTTGCGCTTGAGCCGGATCGCGAAGCGGTACTCGCCGTCGAGCGGGAACGTGTGGCGCACCGCCAGCCCGCCGTGGGTGGCGAACGGCATGTCCTCGCTGCGCCGGACGTCGCGCCGCTCGTAGCCGACCTTGTAGACCTGCATGACCGGCCGGTTGTCGGGGCTGCCGACCGCGACCCGGCTGATCCGGGTGGCGGCGGCGATGTAGCGGGACATCAGCGCCGGGGTGATCGACAGCACGTCGGCGTTGTTGTCGAACCCGAAGCCGGCCATGTCGCTCGGCAGCAACGCCTCGCCGTCGATCTCCAGGTCCAGCAGGTCGGCGACGGCGTTGACGTACTCCAGGCGGTTCAGGCGGCGCGAGGCGACGCGCCCGGGGTCGGGATCGGCCGCCGCGGCCTGGTCGAGCGCCGCTTCGAGGGCGCCGGCGAACGCGTCGATGGTCTCCGCGTCGGGCCGCGGCCGCCCGGCGGGCGGCATCTGTCCGCTCCGCAGCTTGCGGACCACCTTCTCCAGGGTCTCGGCGTTGGCGCGGACCCGGCTCACGTCCAGCCGGTCGAGCAGCAGCCCGGCGGTCCGCAGCCGCTCGTTGTGGCACGTGACGCAGTAGCGGTCGAACAGCTCCCGCGCCGGCGGCGCGGGCGCCGGCGCCTGCTCGCCGGCCGCGCCCGGCGGCGGGCCCGGGGGAGCGGCGTGCGCCGGCGGCTGGAAACCCGACGCCACGGCCAGCCCGACCAGACCCGCCAGACGCGGAATCAGCATCTTCGACATGGTCAGTCCCTTCCCGACACGCCGGACGATCACCGCCGCCGCGCGCGACGCCGGCGGCAACCGGCATTATAGCCCCGGCGAGACCGCCCGTCCGCCGCGAACGCGGGCCGGCGGCAGCGGCGGCGCGGTCACCATCAGACGCCGGCCGGCGCGTCCCGGCCGTCCCGGGCAACGCGGGCCGGCGGCAGCGGCGGCGCGGTCACCATCAGACGCCGGCCGGCGCGTCCCGGCCGTCCCGGGCGACGAGGGCCTGGACGGCGGAAAGCGAAACACGCCCCTGCCGTGCGTCCCTACGGCGTCTTCACCGGATCGGCCGGCCGCCCCGGCAGCGCCTTCGGGGCCTCCCGCATCATCCGCAGCACTTCCTCCACCGCCCGTTCGAGTTGCGGGTCCCGCCCCGCGATGACCGCGCGCGGGTCGTTCTCCACCTCGATGTCCGGCTCGACGCCGATGTTCTCGACCACCCAGCGGCCGTCGGCGGCGTTGGTGCCGAACTGCGGGACGTTGACCGAACCGCCGTCGATGAGGGGACCGTGGCTGGTGATGCCGATGACGCCGCCCCAGGAGCGCTTGCCGACGAGGGGGCCGAGACCGGCTTCGCGGAAGCGGTAGGGGAAGATGTCGCCGTCGGAGGCGGAGTCCTCGTCGAGGATGCAGACGAGGTGGCCGTGGAACGCCACCGCGGGGTAGGTGCCGGGCGTGTCGTAGGTGCGGGCGAACCGGGTACCGAGGACACGGCGGCCGAGCCGCTCGATGAGCATCTGCGACACGTTGCCGCCGCCGTTGCCGCGGACGTCGATTACGAGGCCCTCCTTGCGGATCTGGCCGTAGAACCACTTGATGAACTCCTGGATGCCCTCCGCCCCCATGTCGGGCACGTGCAGGTAGCCGACGCGGCCGCCGGTCATCTCCGACACCTTGCGGCGGTTGGCCTCCACCTCGCTCAGATAGCGCAGGCTGCGCTCCTCGGTGACGGGGGTGAAAACCACCTCCCGCGCGCCGTCGAACGTCGGCGCGGCGTTCAGCGTCAGGCGGACCGGACGGTCGGCGCGGTGGCGCAACGCACGGTAGGGGTTGTCGCCGCCGCCCAGCTCCTCGCCGTCGATGGCGAGCACGTAGTCGCCGGGGCGCGCGTCGACGCCGATCTCGGTCAGCGGCGCCCGGTAGCGCGGCTCCTCGTTGTGGCCGCGGAAGATCTCCGCGAGGCGATAGCGGCCGGCCGCGGCGTCCAGCTCGAAGACCGCCCCCGGCAGGGCGACCTCCGGACGGTCGGGCGTCTCCCAGTCGCCGCCGGCGACGTAGGCGTGGCTGACGTTCAGCTCCGCCACCATCTCGCCGATGACGTAGTTCAGATCGGAGCGGTGGGCGACGTGCGCCAGCAGCGGGCGGTACCGCTCGCGCAGCGCCTCCCAGTCGTAACCGTGCATGTTCTCGACGTAGAAGAAGTCGCGGAACCGCCGCCACACCTCGTCGAAGATCTGCGCCCACTCCTCGGCCGGCGTCCGGTCGACCCGCAGCCCCGCGGTGGAGACCGCCGTCGCGTCGCCGCCACCCGCCGGATAGACGTTCCACCGGCCGCCCTCGCGCACCAGCACCTTCTCGCCGTCGCGCGAGACCGCGTAGCCGCCGATGCCGTCCGCGATCGTCTCCGTCTCCCGGTCGGTGAAGGTGAAGCGCCGGAGCGCCGCCCGCACGTCGCTGCCGCGGCCGTAGTACTGCGCGCCGCCGCGGATGACGAAGACGCCGTCGTTCGCCCCGCTCAGGCCGACGTAGTTGTCGAACGGGAGCGGCAGGCGGACCACGCGCTGCGCGAGCCCGTCGAAGTCGATGGCGATCGGGCCGTCCTCGTCCCCGCCGTCCCCATCCTGGTCGTCGCCGCCGTCGCCGCCGCGGCCGTCGCCCTCGCCCTCCTCGTCGCCGCCGGTCACCTCCACCTCGTCGCTTTCCGGCGGCAGCGGGTGTGCGACGTCCCGGCGCAACGCCAGCGCGTAGACGCCGGTCTCGCGGTCGACCAGGTAGTTCCACTCGAACGACCCCAACTGCGGCGCGAACTGCCGGTCCGAAAGGTAGTAGAGATAGTCGCCGTCCGGGTCCCAGGCCGGGTTCCACTCGTGGAAGTGCTCGCCCGTGACGCGGCGCAGCGTGCGGTCGGCGAGGCTCCAGACCCAGATGGAGCCGAACTCGTTCGGGTCGGTCATCGAGAAGGCGAGATGCCCGCCGCGGGGCGACCAGACGTAGTCGCGAAGCGGTCCGCGCGCCTCGTCCGCCACGTCGATGATCGCCTTCGTCTCGACGTCGAGGACGTACAGCTTCCCGTCCTTGTCGCCGAAGGCGAGATGCTCTCCGGTCGGCGACCACTCCGGCGCGTACCGCATCGCCCGTCCGCCGGTGGTGAGCCGCTCCGGCGCTCCGGCGCCGTCCTGCGCGACGAGGTAAATCTCGTCCTCGCCCGTCGCGTCCGACACGTACGCGATGCGGCGGCCGTCCGGCGACCAGCGCGCCCACTTGTCGTGCGCCGACGAGCTGCGCGTCAGGTTGCGCGTCGGTCCGTGCTCGATCGGCGCGGTGAAGACGTCGCCGCGCGCGACGAACAGCGCCCGCTCCCCCTTCGGACTCAGCTCCGCGTCCTCGATCAGGCCGGCGGCGGCGACCCGCGACGGACGCATCGCGAGGCCGTCGTCCGGCACCGTGATGGCGATCGGACGCGACGTCCCCCGGTCGATGGCGTAGATCTGCAGCTCGCCGTTCAGCTCGTAGACGATCCGGTTCGCGCCGTCGTCGCCCGGCCAGCGGACGTCCCAGGTGTCGCCGTGGGTGAGCTGCTCCGTCTCGCGCGAGCCGAGGTCGTAGCGGTAGAGGTTGAGCGTTCCGGTCCGGTCGGAGGTGAAGTAGACGGCGTCGCCGATCCACATCGGGTCGCGGTCGGCGCGCCGGTGATCGGTGATCCGCTCCACGGCGTGCGTCTCGCGGTCGAAGACGTACAGCTCCTGCGCCCAGCCTCCCTCGTACCGCTTCCAGGTCCGGAAGTCGCGGAACAGCGGCGAGTAGACGACGCGTTTCCCGTCGGGCGACAGATCCCCGGCGCCCGACTCCGGCATCGGCAGCGGAACCGGCAGCCCGCCGTCCACCGCCGCCAGGAACAGCCGGCTGTCGGACAGGTCGGTGCTGTACCGGAGCGATCGGAAGAGCACCGCCCGGCCGTCCGGCGTCCAGTCGTAGACCTGGTTGTCGTAGCCCCACCGCGGCGCGAGCGGCCCGCGCGCCGGGTAGTAGGTGAGCTGCCGCGGCACGCCGCCGGCGGCGGGGATCACGTAGACCTGCTCGTCGCCGTCGTACTGCCCGGTGAACGCGATGCGCGCCCCGTCGGGCGAGAACCGCGGGAAGAGCTCCAGCCCGGAATGCGCCGTCAGCCGGATCGCCGTCCCGCCGGCGGTCGACGCCGTCCAGAGGTCGCCGGCGTAGCTGAAGACCACCCGGTCGCCGTGGACGTCCGGAAAGCGGAGCAGTTTCGTCTGCGCTACGCCGGGCGCCGCTACGCCGAGCGCCAGCGCCGACACCAGAACGGCGGCGCACGCCGCCGGCGTGAGTGCGGTTCGTCCAGCCATCTCCATCTCTACCTCCTCCGAATCACCATGCGCCGGCGCGAGCGCCCCCGGCTATTTCCGCAACGTCCGCTCGACGTAGGCGCGCACCGCGTCCTGCACGCGCGGCGACGTCCACGCCTCCAGCACTTCCTCGTCGACCGAACGCATGGAGCGCACGACCCGGTCCCGGCTCGGCTGCCGGATGATGCGCTTCGTGAGCGCGAACGACGCGGGCGGCAGCGAGCCGAGGCGCGCCGCCACCTCGGCAGCGCGGTCGAGCAGCGCGTCCGGGGCGGCCAGCTCGTCGACGAAACCGTACGCGAGCGCGTCGGCGGGCGCACAGGTGAGCCCGCGATAGACGGCCGCCTGCAGCCGGTGCGCCGGCACGACGAGCCGGAGGATCTCCAGCGCCATGCTCGGGAACGGCACTCCGACCGACAGCTCCGGCGTTCCGATGCGGCCCGCGCCCTCGGCCATCACGCGGTAGTCGCAGGCGCACGCCAGGATGCAGCCGCCGGCGATGGCGTGCCCGTTGACCGCGGCGATCAGCGGCTTCGGGAAGGTGAACGTCCTGAAGAAGGCGTCGCCGAGCAGCGGCAGGAACGCCCTGACGTAGTCGCGGCCGCCCTCCGTCAGGCGGCGCAGCTCGACGCCGGCCGAGAACACCGTGCCGGCGCCGGTCAGGACCACGGCGGACGCGTCCGCCTGCTCGAGCCGGGCGAGCTCGGCGATCCAGCGCCGCATCAACTCGACGTCGAAGGCGTTGACCTTGCCGTGCTCCAGCCGGACGACGGTGACGCCGTCACGAGATTCGGTCGCGATCATTCGGTCTCCTCCGCCTGCTCCCGCGGCATCGTCCCGGCGCGACGCGCACCCGGCAAGAGGCGATCCCGGCCCGCTTCAGCGAAGACGTGCCCCCACGCTGCTGCAATACCACGCTACTCCGCGCGCAACGCACCGAGCAGCGGCGACCGCACCGCGGCGACGGTGGCGGCCAGCGACGCCGCCAGGCCGGTGGCGACGACGACGAAGAGCAGGCCGCCGAGAGAGAGCAGCGGCACGCCGCCGCCCCGCTCCAGCCACGCCGGCGCGATGGCGACGACGGCGCAGCCGGCCCCGATCGCCAGCCCGGAGAAGAGCAGGAAGGCGTTTTCCGCCAGCACCATCAGCGAGAGGTGGCCGGCGTCGTAGCCGACCGCCCGCAGCAGGGCGAGCTCGCGGCGGCGCTCCAGCACGTTGCGCAGCAGCACCGCGCCGAGGCCGAAGGTGCCGAGGACGAGGCCGAGTCCGCCCAGGGTCTGGAACGTCGCCAGGTAGGTGTTCTCGACGCGATGAAACGCCGCGAGGCGTTCCGCGGTCGAGACGGCGTCGAACCCGAAGTCGGCCAGGCGGTCCTCGAGCGCGGCGCTCACCTCCGCCGTCCGCTCGGGCGGCGCGTCGACGAGGAAGAAACGGTAGCCGTCGTGATCGGGGAACACGCGCTCGAAGTGGCGTTCCCCGATCAGCAGTTCACGCTGGAAGATGCTGTCCGCAAGCGCCCCGACGATGCGCAGCGTGATCGGCCGGCCGGTGTCGCGGTTGAGCACGAAGTCGTCGCCGATCGACAGGTGCAGCGCGTAGGCCAGCGACGTCGCGTCGGCGAGGGCGGGGATCGCGCCGTCCTCGAACTCGCGATCGAGCAGCAGCCAGGGATTGGCCTCTTCCTCCGGCGTCCCGGCGGCGGTGGCGCCGAAGCCGAAACGCCCCTCGGCCACGAACGCCGCGGACGGGGCCAGCACGCGCGGGTCCTTGGCCTGGTAGAGGTTCAGGCAACTGGCGTCCTCGCCGGGCCGCAGGCGGAAGCGGGCCAGGGTCACCCCGGCCAGCGCCTCCCCGTCCGCGAACAGGTCTCCGATGAACAGCTCGTCCCGCCCTTCCGCCGTCGACGGATCGTGCACCAGCGGCAGCAGCGTGTCCGCCAGCAGCGTATAGCCGCCGGTGCCGGAGGAGCGGTCGAGCACGTCGCCCGCCCCCTCGCGCCGGAACGCGTCCACGGCCACGATGATGAAGGCGGCGAACGCGATGAGCGCGATGCACAGCACGCTGCGTCCGGGCCGGTACGCGGCGTTGCGGAAGCCCGCCCGCGGCACCGACCAGGTCCCGTCCCCGCGTCCGCCCGGACGCCGGTTCAACCACGCCCAGACCAGCACGAGCAGCGCGGCCAGCAGCGTCAGTCCGCCGCCGAAGAACCCGCCGGTGGCGCCGATCCACCCGGCCGCCGACGCCGCGACCAGGACGACGCCAGCGCCGATCAGCGCGCTGCCGATGCGCCCGGCCCGGGACCCCGCGGGAGAGACCGGCGCGGCGGCCTCCCGGACCCCGGTCACCTCCGCCACCGCCCCGGTCAGGAGGCTGCGCGGCGAGGCCGGGGTCAGCGCGCGCAGCGTCCACCCGATCGACCCGAGGGCGGCCAGCACGCCGCCGGCCGCCCCGGCAGCCAGCATCGCCGGAGACACGTCGAGCGCCAGGCGCGTCGTCCCGACCGCGTCGACCCACCAGGTCCGCAGGCCCAGCATGACGAGCTCCGCGTAGAAGACCGCGCCGGCCACGCCGAGCGCGCTGCCGATCGCCGACAGGATGCCCGCCTCGGTCAGGAACACGCGGCGGATGGCGGACGCGGGGAAGCCGGTGGCGCGCAGCAGGCCCAGCTCGCGCAGGCGCTGCTCCACCCCGAGGCGGAAGAAGAGGCTCGCCAGCAGCAGCGCCGACACGACGAGGAAGAAACTGAAATAGACGAAGTAGAGCCCGAAGTCGGTCACCCCGGCCGACGCTTCCAGCGCCAGCGAACGGGCCGGATAGACGACGAACCCGAGGGCCAGCGGGTCGAGCGCCTCGCGCAGCGCGGCGGCGAAGTCGTCACGGGCCGCCGCCGGATCCGCGCCCGGCGCCGGGTACAGCCGCACCGACGTCACCTGCCCCCAGCGCGACGCCCACATCCGCTGCCCGGCCGCGAGCGGAATGAACGCCTTGGGCGTCGTCCGGTGGTCGTCCCAGTAGGCCTCGTCCGCCGGCCGGATCAGATCGAGGTCGACCGGGAACGGCGGATCCCAGTCGATGACGTTGGTCGCCTCGGTGATGCCGGGATAGTCGGGCGTCAGATCCGGATCGTCGGCCGCGCCGGCGATCGGCACGACACCGGCCACCCGCAGCGCGGCCTCGTGGGTCGTCAGGCGTCCCTCGTCGGCCCACAGGTAGTACTGGACGGTCACCGAATCGCCCGGCTCCACCGCCAGGTCGTCGGCCGTCCACCGGTTCAGGACGACCGGCGTCGGTGCGCCGGGATCGACGGGCGCTTCCGCGCCGCTGACCACCGACAGGTCCCGCGCGGTGATCACCGAGTACGGCGTGACGCGGTCTCCGCTGCGGATCCGGTTGGCCAGGTACGAGAGCACCGGCTCGGCGCGCACGCCCAGGGCGGACGCCGCCTCTTCGACCGCCGCCACGGTCTCGTCGGTCAGCAGTCCCGCGTCCGATTCGACGGCGACCGCGCCGTGGCCGGGGATCACGCGCACCCGCAGGCCGAGATCCGCCAGCGTCGCCGCGCCGCGGACCGCCGCCTCGGCCGCCGCCTGCCGCTCCGCGTCCTCCGCCGTTCCGGGTCCGTCGCCGCCGCGCCCGGCCCCGGCGCCGTGATCGAGCAACAGCGTGTTGACGCGCCCCTCCTGCTCCAGCTCGCCCTGCAGCCGCGCCAGCGGCACGAACACCGAGCGGGCCAGCCCCTGCTGCGGCCGGAACGAGAACTCGCCCAGTTCGGCGGCGTCGAGCACGCGGTCGATGCCGAGCCGCAGCGTGCGGCCGACGTCGTCGCGCCGGCCGTGCAACGAGCTCAACGGCACCGCCGACGGCTTCTCGACGCGCACCAGCAGGGCGTCGCCGGGCGCCGCCTCCAGCTCGCGGGCCAGCCCGCCGCTTGCGAACGCGGCGTTGCGCCCCAATGCGAACGCCTCCGGATCGAGGCCGTGGAAGGTCCAGAAACGCTCGTCGACGCCGTAGACCCGCACCCCGGACGCCCGCCGGCCGCTCGCCTGGTGCGTCACGAAGCCTTCGACCGCTACCAGCGGCGCAGCCGCGCCGAACCGGCCGTCCGGAGCGCCCGCCGCCAGCAGGTCGGCGCCGAACGACGCCGGCACGAACCGGGCGCTCGTCACCACGCGGTCGACGGCACCGAGGCGCTCGAGGGCCAGGGCGCGGAGACTCGACCGCACCGACGCCCCGACGAGCAGGGCACCGGCCAGCACCGCCACCGCCACCGCGACGCCGGCGACGACGGCAAGGTTCGTGCGCCAGTAGTGCAGGACGTTCCGCCGGACCAGGGAAAGCAGGCTCATCGCCGCCTCAGGCGGCCTCCAGCCGCTGGTCGTCGAGGCGGTACCGGACGGGACAGCGGTTCGCCAGCTCCTGGTTGTGCGTCACGACGAGCAGCACGTTGTTCTGCTGCGCGTGCAGCGTGAACAGCAGCGACGTGATGGTCTCCGCCGACCGGCGATCGAGGTTCCCGGTCGGCTCGTCGCAGACCACGAGCGGGGGCTGCCGGACGAGCGCCCGCGCCAGGGCGACCCGCTGGCGCTCGCCGCCGGAGAGCTCGGCCGGCCGGTGGTCGAGGCGGTCCGCAAGGCCCACCTGCTCCAGCAGCGACCGGGCGCGGCCGGCCGCGCCCGCATCCGGAGCGCCGACCACCGTCGGCACCAGCACGTTCTCCAGGACGGTGCACTGCGGCAGCAGCAGGTGGTCCTGGAAGACGAAGCCGACCTGGGAGTTCCGGAAGGCGGCCTGCTTCCGCTCGTCGAGCGCGAACGGGTCGGCGCCGTCCAGCGTCACCTTGCCGCGGGTCGGAGGCTCCAGCCCGCCGACGATGTACAGGAGCGTGCTCTTGCCGCTGCCCGAAGGCCCCATGATCGACGCCGCGTCCCCGCGCGAGAGCGAGAACGAAACGTCGGCCAGGACGGGCAACGGCCCGCGGGCCGTCGGATACGTCTTGGCGAGGCGACTGACGTCGAGCAAGGCAGCCCCCCGGTTCCCCGCCGCTCCTACGACGCGCGCTGGAAGGCGCGCGGCCGGAAGAGGAAGTCGACGATGTTCCCCTCGTGCGGCTGGAGCCAGTTGAGCCTGATGGTCGGGACGGGGCCGAGGTTCAGCCGGTCGATGTTCCGCGCGTCGAGCAGCTCCTGTTCGAACCGCGGGTCCTTCGTGAGCGCCGTCGCGACCAGCGTCGGCCCGATCGCGCCGATCATCCTGCGCTGCTCGCACTCGACGACGGTGACGAACGGGAACATGTACTCCTTCTTCGCCATCGCCGCGTCGGGCGACGGACAGAAGACGACCGTCGGCCGCAGGTAGTCGCACCGCTCGCGCGGCACGAGCCGCCCCTCCGGGTGGTGCGCCGCCGTCACCTCTTCCACTCCCGGCTCGCCGAGCGCCGCGTCGATGTCGGCCGAGATGGCCGGCGCCTGCCCGGGGACCGTGAACGCGGCGAGCGCGGCGTCGGGATCGTCCGGGGGCAGCGGCGCGATCGGCCCGAGCCGCGCGGCGAGCGCCTCGGCGATGGCCCGGCCGTTGCGCGGGGTCCAGATGCCCGAGCAGTTGATGCAGCTCCGGCCGCTGTTGATCAGCACGCTGTCGACCAGCAGGTCGAGGTGCCGCTCCCAGTCGTCCGCCTCGTCGTCGCCGAGCAGGATCTTGCTGAAGCCGGGCCCGTGCACCTGGACGGCCGGGTTGCCGGCGTACTGCTCGACGGTGGCGGTGCCGCCGAAGATCAGGCTGCGCGGGCAGTTGCCGAGCACCGCGGCCCCCACCTCGCCCTGCCCCGGGTAGAGCGCCACCGCCTCGCGCGGCACGCCCGCCTCGAAGAACGCCTGCGTCATCCGCCACGGCGTCCACGGCTCCTGCGGCCCGGGCTTGAGCACGAGGCCGATCTGGAGCGGCACGATCGGCAGCCACAGGCTGTGCACGCCCGGCGAGTTCGACGGCAGCACCATCCCCAGCACCGAGGTGGTCGCTTGGTAGCTGCGCATCACGCCGTCCTCTTCGCCGTAGCCCCGCGCGAGGATGCCGGGGTCGAGGCGGCGGGTCAGGGAGGCGAGGATCTCGTCGATGTGGTCGAGCACGTAGCGGAGCTTCTCCATGTTCATCCGGCACATGTGCTCCGGGAGCCCGGTGGTGGCCGACTGCTGCCGGACGAACTCGTCCGGCGTCTGCGTCCCGTCGCCCAGCGGCAGTTCGGCCGCGGAGAACAGCGCCGCCGCCTTCTTAACCATCCGCACGAGATCGGCCGGATGCGCGTCGCGGAGGACCTGCCGGGCGCGGGCCGCCTTGCGCAGATCGCGCGCGACGATGCCCGGGTTCGCCTGGCTCACCTCCGCCACCGGCTCGCCGGTGTCGAAATGGACGACCTTGTCGACTTCGAGGCTGCGGTAGGGCTCGCCCCACCGGAGCGCGGGGAAATGAATCACGCTGCTCTCCGCTCCTGAACCCGCCGGCGGCCGACGGCGCCTACTCGGTCACCTCGATGCGGATCGTCGCGCAGAGACCTTCCTGCGTCCGGTGCTGATCGTCGCCGATCTGCACCGTCAGCTCGTAGGGGCCGGCCGGCGCGTTCTCCAGCGTCGTCGTGTTCGAGCCGTCGCCGAAGTGCTGCCAGCCCTCGCCCTGCGGAATGATCACGCCCACCGGCAGGCAGCCGGTGCCGTATCCCAGGTGGTAGTGCCCCACCCCCTCGCGCGGGGTGCCGGTCTCCTGATCGAACCCCTCGGGGATGGCGGAGATCGGGTAGTTCTCGGCCCCGAACTCGATGGCGATCACGTCCTCCGAGTGCCGCGAGCCGTCCGCCGGCGTCACGAAGAAGACGCGGGGCGCCTCCTGGGCGGCTGCCGCCGCCGCACCGCCCGACGCCGCCGCACCGGCTGCGCCGGCCAGAAACACCGCGAGGGCCAAGCCGGCCGGCACGCCCGATCGCATCCGGGACCTGTCGATTCGCATCACCGTTTCCACTCCTTCCAGGGTCCCGGCAGGCGGCCGTCCCGCCGGGGAACGCAAGTGAATCGTCACGGGCGGGAGCGCGTCAGATCCCGTCCGCGATCTCGATGCTGATGGTCTCGCAGAGACCTTCCTGCGTGACGTGCGCGTCGTCCCCGATCTGCACCGAGAGCTCGTAGGATCCGGGCTCGACCTGCAACGTGTACCGATTCGATCCGTCGCCGAAGTGCTGCCAGCCCTGGCCCTCCGGAATCACTTCACCGGCGGGCAGGCAGCCGGTGTTCAGGCCGACGTGGTAGTGCCCCACGTCGGCGCGCGGCTCGTCGGTCTCCGCGTCGAACCCGTCTGGAATGGCCGAGATCTCGTAGTTCTCCGCGCCGAACTCGACTTCGACGTCGTGGTCGCTCGACATCTGGTCGCCGTCCCGCGGCGCGACGAAGAAGACCCTCGGCGGGCCGGCGGGGGCCGGCGCCTCCGCTTCCATTTCCATCGGCTCTTCGGCCGTCTCCGGCTCCGGCGCCACGTCTCCGCCACCGCAGCCGAAGACGGCGAAAGCCGGCGCCAGGACCAGCCCGGTCATGATCTTCCAGTTCACCCGCATCGTTGACACCCGCTCCTTCACTGGACTCCGCGTCCGATGATCGCTTGTTGGAACACGCCGCGCCCGCGCGTCACCGCCATGACCGCGCGGCCGGCCACACCCACGATTCCAGCCTAGTAGACGCCGACGGTGGTGGAGGACGCCAGCGCGCTGAACGGCCGCACGCCGCTGACCCCGTCCCACGGATACTGCTCGCACGGCGGCTCGCGCTCGCCCTCGTCGCGCTCCAGAAAGCGCGGCACGAAGAACTCCCGGGTCAGCGTGGTCAGCATCACGCGCCCCGTGCCGCCGTAGTCGACGACCCGGTCCGCGTCGTCGGGATCGACCACCTGCAGCACCGCGCGCGGCTGCGGCGCATGATACGTGATCTTGTAGCCCTCGGCCGGCCCGCTCGGCGGGCTGGCGGCGAGCCCCATCAGGGTGTTGCCGTAGGTCGGCGTCATGTAGACGCCGTCGAGCAGCTCCTCGTTCGCGAACCGGTTCCACTGCGGCGTGAACTCGGTCCCGCCCGCGAAGATGCCGGTGATGCCCGCCTCGCGGATGCTGGAGCCTTCCTCTTCCAGACGGTTCGCCAGCGCCTCGATCAGCTTCGGCGTCGAGAACAGGCACTTGACGTCGTGCCCGGCCGACAGCACGGTCAGCGCCTGGTCGATCACGTGGGCTTGGTAGGCCTTCAGATGATCCATCCAGCCCTTCCTGATCAGCTTGATCACCCACCGCGGGTCAAGATCGACGCAGAAGCAGATGCCGCCGCGATGCTGGGCCAGGTGCTCCACCGCGAGGCGCAGGCGGCGCGGGCCGCTCGGACCGAGCATCAGCCAGTTGGCGCCCTTCGGAAAGCACTCGTCGGGCAGGGTGTCGGAGAACAGCTCGTAGTCGGTCCGGAAGTCGTCGACGGCGATGCGGCTCTTCGGAACGCCGGTGGTCCCGCCGGTCTCGAACACGTAGATCGGCCGCTCGGCGTACGCCTTCGGCACCCAGCGCCGGACCGGCCCGCCCCGCAGCCACTCGTCCTCGAAGTGGCCGAACTTGCGGAGGTCGTCGAAGCGCCGGACCTCCGTGCGCGGGTCCCAGCCCGCCTTCTCCGCCCAGTCCAGCCAGAACGGGCAACCGGTCGCCGGGTCGAAATGCCACCCGACCACCTCGCGCACCCGGGCGTCGAGCGCCGCGCGCGCCGCCGCGGCCCTGTCTTGCAGAGCGGTCGTCAGCGTACTCATCGACCGGCGATCTTACACTAGGCGGATTGCCGGCGGCGGCGTGGGCGGCGCGCCCGACTTCCGGCCGGCGCCTCCGCGCGGCGCCGTTGCGGGCGCCGGCGGGTGGCGGCGAGGACACGAGCCATGACGGGACGACTCGAGCGGCTGTGGATCAAGCGTTTCCATCGGGGGCCGATGGACGCGGTCGAACGCGCCACCCTGCGCGCCGGGCGCGGTCTGGTGGGCAACGCCGACCAAGGAGGACGGCGGCAGGTGACGATCATCGCCCGCCGGCGGTGGGACGGCGTCAACGAGGCGCTGGCCGACGACGTGGACCCCGCGCTGCGGCGCGCCAACCTGCTCGTCGCCGGCATCGACCTCGACCACACGCGGGGCCGGACGTTGCGCGTCGGCCCGTGCCGCCTGCTGATCCGCGGCGAGACCCGGCCGTGCGAGCAGATGGACGCCGCCCGTCCCGGCCTGCGCGGCGCGCTGCAGCCGGCGTGGGCCGGCGGCGCCTTCGCCGAGGTGCTCGACGACGGAGAGATCGCGGTGGGCGACGCCGTCGCCTGGGCCGATCCCGCGCCGGAAGGCGCCGCGCGGGACTGATCCCCGGCAACGACGGTCAAGCAACGCGCGTCCGCCTTCGCCGCGAAGACGAAGTCGCTCTCCGTCAGGCCGTCGATCTACAGCAACGCGTCCGCCTTCGCCGCGAAGACGAAGTCGCTCTCCGTCAGGCCGTCGATCTTGTGCGTCCAGACGGTGATCTTCACCCGGCCCCAGGTCAGGTAGAGGTCCGGGTGGTGATCCTGCTGTTCCGCCATCTCGCCGACCCGGACGGTGAAGTCGAGCGCCTGCCGAAAGTCGTCGAACCTGTAGACCTTCTCCAGGTGGTGCCGTTCGACGACGGTCCATTCACCGCCCAGCCGCGCCTGGAAGTCGGCCAGGGCCGCGCCGGTCAAGGGGGGTACGCCGCCCCGGCACGGGACGCATTGCCGTCCGGCCAGTTCGCTTTCACTCATCGTTCTTCCGGCTCCTTCCGTCGCAACTCGATCAGGCCCGCCCCGGACCGGCGAGACGAACGGCGACCCGCCGGTCATGGTGGTCCTCCGGCGCCGCGCCCGCGCTCGACCCCGCTCCCGCGTCCGCCGTCACGGCCGCCCCTGCGCGGCCTCGACGGCGGCTTCCCACGCCTCGGCCATCCGGCTCGACGTCAGCCAGAGCCCGCCGTCCACCACCAGGGTGACGCCGCTGACGAACGAGGCGAGGTCCGAACAGAGGTAGAGCGCCGCCTTCGAAACGTCGTCGATTGCGCCGAGTCGGCGCAACGGGGTCATCTCGACCACGCGGTCCTTCGCCGGCCCGACGAGCAGGCGGCGCACCCCCTCGGTGCCGGCGATCGGCCCGGGCGCGATGCCGTTCACGCGGATGCCGTACTCCCCCCACTCAACGGCGAGGACGCGGGTGAGCGCGTCCACGCCCGCCTTGGCGGCCGAGACGTGGAGCTGCGCGGCGGTGCCGAAGTAGTGGAGCGTGGCGCTGACGTTCAGCACGGCCCCGCCCTGCTTCTTCAGGTGCGGCAGCGCCGCGCGGCACATGTGGAACGTCCCCTTGAGATCGATGTCGACCACCGCGCCGAACGCGTTGGGCGACAGGTCCTCGGCCCGGCAGAGGAAGTTGCCCGCCGCGCCGTTGACCAGGACGTCCAGCCTGCCGAACGCGTCGATCGTACGCGCCACCGCGGCGTCGACCGCCGCCGGGTCCCGGACGTCGCCCGCCGCGGCCAGCGCCCGGACGCCGAGCGCTTCGATCTCGCGGCGGGTCGGCTCCAGGTGCTCGGGCTTGCGGCTCGTGATCGCCACGTCGCAGCCGTGCGCGGCCAGCGCCAGCGACAGCCCCCGGCAGATGCCGGTGCCTCCCCCGGTCACCAGCGCCGCCCTGCCCTGCAACAGATCCGGTTCGAACCCCATTGCGCGTCTCCTCCCACGTCGATGCGCCGGGCCGCGGTACGCGCGCGGCCGGCTGGAACCCTGCGCCGCGCCGCCGTACAATGCCCGCGACTTGCCGGTGTCGACCGCCCTCGCCAACGCCTTTCCGCTCTGGCTGCTTCTCGCCAGCGGCATCGCCCTGGTCCGGCCCGGGCTGTTCACCTGGTTCAGCGGACCGTTCATCACCGCCGGCCTGGGCGTCATCATGCTGAGCATGGGGATGACGGTGGGATTCGAGGACTTCCGGCGCATCGCCCGCGAGCGAACGAGCGTCCTGCCGGGCGTCGCGCTTCAATATACGCTGATGCCGCTGCTCGGGTGGAGCATCGGCGGGCTGCTGGATCTGCCGGCGCCCTTCGCCGCCGGCCTGATCCTGGTCGCGTGCTGTCCCGGCGGCACCGCCTCGAACGTCATCACGTTCCTGGCGCGCGCCGACGTGGCCCTCTCGGTGACGATGACCACCGCCTCCACGCTGCTGGCGGTACTGCTGACGCCGGCGCTGACCGCGCTGCTCGCCGGCAGCCGCATCGACGTGCCGGCCGGGGGGCTGCTGCTCGACACGGTGCAGGTGGTCGTCCTGCCGGTGGCGGCCGGCGCGGTGCTCAAGGCGCGCTTCCCCGCCTTCTGCCGGCGCGTGCTGCCCGCCGCGCCGCTGGTGGCGGTCGCGGCGATAGTGCTGATCGCCGCCTCCGTCATCGGTGGCGGGCGCGAGCAGGTGATCGAGGCGGGCGCACGCCTGCTGCTCGCGGTGCTGTTCCTGCACGCCGGCGGGTTCGTGCTCGGCTACGGAGTCGCCCGGCTGTGGACGGGCCGCGAGCTGGCGGCGCGCACCGCCGCGATCGAAGTGGGGATGCAGAACTCGGGACTCGGCGTCGTCCTCGCGCGGCAGAACTTCGCGAACCCGCTGGTGGCGATTCCAGGCGCGATGTCGGCGGTGATGCACTCGGTGGTCGGCAGCGTGGCCGCCGCCGTCTGGCGGACGCTGCCCGCCGGAGACGCGGGATATCCCGAGCGGCGCCCGTGACCAGACGCAGACTGCCCGTCGGCATGCAGACCTTCCGCGAACTCCGCGAAGAAAACTGCTACTACGTGGACAAGACCGGCTTCATCGTCCGGCTGCTGAAGGAGGGCAAGCACTACTTCCTGTCGCGCCCGCGGCGCTTCGGCAAGAGCCTGTTCCTGGACACCCTCAAGGAACTGTTCGAGAGCAACGAGCCGCTGTTCGCGGGGCTGCAAGTCCATGACCGGTGGGATTGGTCGGTGCGCCATCCGGTGCTGCGCCTGAGCTTCGGCGGCGGCAACTTCAAGGAGCCCGGCTCTCTGGCGATCAACCTGCTGGCGCAACTGGACGCCCTGGCGGAGGAACACGGCGTCGCGGCGCGTTACGACACCGGGCCGGAACGCTTCCGCCACGTCATACGGACGTTGCACCGGCAGACCGGCCGGCGCGTGGCGGTGCTGGTGGACGAGTACGACAAACCGATCCTGGACGCGCTGGACGCGCCGGCGACCGCGCGCGCCAACCGCGACTATCTGCGCGGTCTGTACGCCGTCATCAAGGACAGCGACGCGCACGTCCGCTTCACCTTCCTCGCCGGCGTCAGCAAGTTCTCCAAGGTCAGCCTGTTCTCGGACCTCAACAACCTCACCGACATCACCCTCGACCCGTGCTACTCCACCATCTGCGGCTACACCGAAGCGGACCTGGACACGGTGTTCGCGCCGGAACTGCCGGGGCTGGACCGGGAGCGGATCCGCGACTGGTACAACGGCTACGGCTGGCTGGGCAGGGAGACGGTGTACAACCCGTTCGACATCCTGCTGCTGTTCCGCCGCGGCGCGTTCGAGGCCCATTGGTTCGAGAACGCCACCCCGACCTTCCTGGTCGAAACGCTGTTCCGGCGCCGGGTCAGCTCGCTGGAGCTGGACGGCATGGTGAGCAGCGCCGAGCTGCTTTCCGCCTTCGACGTGAACGCCATCGGCACCGAAGCGCTGCTGTTCCAGACCGGCTACCTGACGATCAAGGGGACGGAGGACCTTGGCGGGGAGACGCTGTATCGCCTGGGCTACCCCAACCTCGAGGTGCGGCGGAGCCTGAACCGGAGCCTGCTGCGCCATCTGGTCCGGGACGCGACCCGCCAGTCCGCCAACAGCGTGCGGTTGTACCGGCTGCTGGAGGCCAACGACTTCGCCGGCATGGAGACCCTGTTCCAGGCGTTCTTCGCCAGCATCCCCTACGAGTGGTACACCAACAACGCCATCGCGTCCTACGAGGGCTACTACGCGAGCGTGTTCTACTCCTACTTCGCGGCGCTGGGGCTCGAGGTCACGGTCGAGGACTCGAGCAGCCGCGGACGCGCGGACATGGCGGTGCGTTTCGGCGGCGCCGTCTACCTGTTCGAGTTCAAGGTGGTGGAGCTGGCCCCGGCGGGCGCGGCGCTGGCGCAACTGCGGGAACGGCGCTACGCGGACAAGTACCGCGGGTCGGGCGATCCGATCTACCTGATCGCCGTCGAGTTCAGCAGGGACGCCCGCAACGTGACGGCGTTCGACGTGGAGCGGGCGTGAGAGCGGGCTTCCCCGTCGAACGCTCAGCCGATGGCGCGCGCAACCAGCGCCCGCAGAGGAGGCGGGAGGTCGATCCCGAGCGCGGCGGACCTTCCCCGGTCCGACATCTTCCGCCACGTCTTCCGCAGGATCCCCGCGACCTTCTCTTCGTCGTGTCGCGCCGCGAACGGCGCGAGGTAATGGCGGAGGAAGACCAGGCAGGCGACGTCCTCGAGGAGCTGCGCCTCGGGGTCGGCCTTCAGCCGCTCCTTGCGGAGCAGCGCCTGCACGCGCCCGACGGCCGCGTCGTCGTAGCCCACCTCGCGCAGGATGGCGCCCGCGGTCTCCGCGTGGAAACGCCCCAGATCGGTCCGCCAGCGCCGGTAGCCGTCACGGCCCTCGGGGTAGCTGCCGCGGGGCACCGTCCAGCGGCGGACGTGCTGGCAGCGCACCGCCAGGCGGACGACCTCGGAGGCGTCGGGGGCGAAGCGCTCGAGCGCCGCCGCCATTCGGACCGCGTAGAGCAGCTCCTTCGGGTGCGCTGCGCCGTCCGCGGTCTCCACGCGGGGATCCTCCGCGTTGGCCTGTTCGAAACGCGCCACCGCGGCGCGGAAGCGCTCGGACAGCTCGAAGGTCCTGCTCATCACACCCCGGTCGCGTTTCGACCCGCCAATGGAATTGAACGTTTACTGGACGTGAACCTTGGCGGCGGCTGTTGGAACGGTCCGCGTCAGTCCGCCGCCGCGCCGACGTACCCCGCCTTCTCCAGGTGCAGGAGGATCCGCTGCGCCGCCTCGTCGGGAGTCAGCGCCGTCGTGTCGATGGTCAGGTCGGCGTCGGCCGGCGGCTCGTAGGGATCGGAGATCCCGGTGAACTCCTTGACGATGCCGGCCCGCGCCTTGGCGTAGAGCCCCTTGCGGTCGCGCTGCTCGCACACTTCGAGCGGCGTATCCACGTGGACGAGCACGAAGCCGCCGACCCGCTCGATCATCGCGCGCACGTCCTTGCGCACGGCGTCGTACGGCGCGATGGGAGCGCAGACGGCGATGCCGCCGTTCTTCGTGATCTCGGACGCCACGTACCCGATGCGCCGGATGTTGACGTCGCGGTGCGCCTTCGAGAAGCCGAGCTCGGACGAGAGGTGCTTGCGGACCAGATCGCCGTCGAGCAGCGTCACCGGCCGGCCGCCGAACTCCAGGAACTTGACCAGCAATGCGTTGGCGACGGTCGACTTCCCGGAACCCGACAGCCCCGTGAAGAAGACGGTCAGGCCCTGCCGCTCCCGCGGCGGGTGGCTCCGCCGCAGCTCCTCGGCGACGTCCGGGAAGGTGAACCAGGAAGGGATCTCCCGCCCCTCCGCGAGGCGCTCCCGCAGCTCGGTGCCCGACAGGTTCAGCGTGCGCGTCCCCGCCGGAACCTCGTCCACCGGGACGTACGCGTCGCGGTCCTCGACGTAGACCATCATCCTGAACGGCACCATCGTCACCCCGAGCTCGGCCTCGTGCTCCCGCAGCAGCTCCTGCGCGTCGTACGGGCCGTAGAACGGGTCGCCGGCCGAGTCGCTGCCCGGGCCGGCGTGGTCCCGGCCGACGATGAAGTGCGTGCAGCCGTGGTTCTTGCGGATGATCGCGTGCCAGACCGCCTCGCGCGGGCCGCCCATCCGCATCGCGAGCGGCAGCAGCGACAGCAGCGCCGTCCGCGGCGGATAGCGGCGCAGCAGCGCCTGGTAGCACCGCACCCGCGTGTAGTGATCGACGTCGCCCGGCCTGGTCAGGCCGACCACGGGGTGGATCAGCAGGCTCGCCTCGACCTCCTTCGCGGCACGCAGCGTCAGCTCGTGGTGCGCCCGGTGCATCGGATTGCGCGTCTGGAAGGCGACCACCCTGGTCCAGCCCAGCCTGGCGAACTCGGCGCGCAACTCGGACGGCGTGTGACGCAGCGGGCGGTAGTCGTAGTGGGTGACCGGCTGCACCGCCGTCACCCGGCCGCCCACGTAGCACGGCTGCGTCCGGTCGAGCAGATGCGCCACGCCCGGATGCTCCGGGCTGGTGGCGCCGAACACCGCCGCGGCTTCCGCCTCGCGGTCCGGCCGCCAGACGTCCTCGACGTCGAGCGCCGCCGCCATCACCCCCTCCCCGTCGCGCAGCGCCAGACGCGCTCCGGGCGACAGGGACGACGCGAGCGCCTCCGGCACGTCGAGCGTGATCGGTATCGGCCACAGGGTCCCGTCGCCGAGGCGCATCTCCGCGCAGACCCGGTCGTAGTCGCGGCGGCCGAGGAACCCGGCGAGCGGCGAGAATCCTCCGCTGGCGAGCAGCTCGAGGTCGCAGAGCTGGCGCGGGGTCAGATCGTGCGACGGCCAGTCGCGCGAAGCGGCCTGCAACGCGGCGCGCCGGTCGCCGGCGGCGAAGAGGTCGACGAGGGCCCCGCCGTGCGGAGCGATCAGGTGGTCGGACACGGTACGTGCTTCCCCTTTGCCAGGCAGCCGGACAGCGTGAAACCGCTCACTCTAGCATGCGCCCTGCTGCCCGCGGCGCCACGGGGCACCGGAACTCCGCTTGACGCCGAGCCGCAGCGCCGGGCTACAATAGGCTGGTACGCATCGCGATGACGACCCTTCAGAACGTCTGCGCCTGTTGTTGCTGTTGTACGGGACCCGCAGGGGTCCCCCGCGCCGACGGTCGTACCGCGTTGCATGCCGTTGCGTAGAAACGAAACAGAGCAAGGCGCACGATCACGAAGGCCCGGGGGCGGACGCCCTCCGGGCTTTTTTTTCGTGCCCGTGAATCCCGAAACTGCACGGCTCCGCGACGGCGCCCGTTGAAGGACTGGTAGTGCGATGCGCCTCTACCCCGCCTTTCTGAAGCTCGCCGGCCGGCGGGTGCTGGTGGTCGGCGGCGGACCGGTCGCCGCGTCGAAGCTGCGCGGACTGCTCGACGCCGGCGCCGACGTCACGGTGGTGGCGCCGGCGTGGGTCGACGAGGTCGCGGCGGCGGACGTGACGCGGGTCGAGCGCGAGTTCCGGCCGTCCGATCTCGACGGCGCGTGGCTGGTCGTGGCGGCGGCGCCGCCGGCCGTCAACCGCGCGGTGGCGCGGGCGGCCGAGACCCGGCGCGTGTTCGTCAACGCGGTCGACGACCCGCCGAACGCCAGTCTCTACCTGGGCGGCGTCGTGCGGCGCGCGGGCGTGACTTTCGCCGTCTCGACCGATGGACGGGCGCCGGCTCTGGCCGGCCTGCTGCGCGAGGGACTGGACGCGGTGCTGCCGGCCGCGGAGCTGGAGCGCTGGCTGTCCGAGGCGGCCCGGGCGCGCGAACGGTGGCGGTCCGAGCGTACGCCGATGGAAGAACGGCGCCCCGCGCTGCTCGACGCGCTGGTACGGCTGTACGCGCCGGACCGCGACCAGGCCGGCAGCCGAACCCGGGACGCGGCGCCCGGAGCATCGACGTGACGAAGGCCGGCACACCTCCCGCCGCGCCCGGCAGGTCCGGTTTCGTGTCGCTGGTCGGCGCCGGTCCCGGGGACCCGGAGTTGCTGACGCTGAAGGCGGCGCGGCGCCTCGCGGAGGCGGACCTGCTGCTGTACGACGGTCTGGTTCCGGCCGCGGTCACGGCCCTGGCGACGCGCGCGCAGCACTTCAGCGTCAGCAAGCGGGCCGGACGCCCGGCGGTGGACCAGGAGACGATTCACCAGGTGCTGATCCGCGGCGCGCGGCGCGGCAAGCGCGTGGTGCGGTTGAAGAACGGCGACCCGTTCCTGCTCGGACGGGGCGGCGAAGAGGCGCTGGCGCTGCGCGCGGCGGGCATCCCGTTCGAGGTCGTCCCGGGCGTCACCGCGGCGGTCGCGGCGCCCGCGGCGGCAGGCATTCCGGTGACGCACCGGGGGCTGGCGGCCGGGTTCACGGTGGTGTCGGGGCACGCGGCCGAGGCCTTCGAGCCGATCCTGGGCGCGGTGGCGCCCGGCTCGCTGACGGTGATCGTCCTGATGGGCCTGCGGAACCGCGAACGCATCGCCGCGACGCTGCTCGAGCGAGGCTGGCGCGCGCGCACGCCGGCGGCGGTGGTGCTGGCCGCGTCGATGCCGCGGATGACGTTCTGGAAGGGGCGTCTCGACGAGCTCGGGACCGCCCCCCTCGACGCCCCCGCCGGCGCGCCGGGGACCATCGTGGTCGGCGAGGTGGCGAACCTGAGCGCGCTGGCCGGCGGGATTCAGACGCCGGCGCGCACCGCCGCCGCCGGCGCGCTGCCGCGGTCCGTCACCGTTTCCGCCCTGACGCCGGAGACGCGCGGCGGCGCACGCGGGCAGGCAAGGAGCGTGTGACATGACCTGGAAGGAAGCACTCGCGGGCCGCATCCCGGCCGGGCCGGGCGCCGAGATCGACACCTTCGAGCGCCAGATCGCCCTGCGGCGGCAGGGCAGGATCGACGAGAAGGTGTTCGCCGAGACGCGCCTCCGCCGCGGTGTCTACGGGCAGCGCTACGACAACGGCCAGCGCAACGACGGCACCGGGCCGAAAACCCTGCCGTATCCGTCGAACGGCCTCACCAAGGGTCCCGAGACGGTCTGGGACGCGCCCGGGATGCAGCGGATCAAGATCCCGCTGGGCCGGCTGACGCCCGACCAGATGGAGACGCTGGCGGACCTCGCCGAGGAGTACAGCGACGGCGTCTGCCACGTGACGACGCGGCAGGACGTCCAGCTCCACTTCGTCCATCTCGACGACACGCCGGACCTGATGCGCCGGCTCGCCGCGGTCGGCGTCACCACGCGCGAAGCGTGCGGCAACACCGTCCGCAACGTCACCGCCTGCCCCCTGGCCGGGGTCTGCCGCGACGAGACCTTCGACGTCACGCCGCATGCCGAGGCGTGCATGCGGTTCCTGCTCGGCCATCCCGACGCGCAGGACTTCGGGCGCAAGTTCAAGGTGGCGTTCTCGGGCTGCCGGCAGCACGCCTGCGGGCTCGTCTCGATGCACGACCTGGGCCTGATCGCGGCCGCCCGCACCGAGCACGGCGTGGAACGGCGCGGCTTCGAGACGTGGGTCGGCGGCGGGCTCGGCGCGGTGCCGCACCAGGCCCGGCTGTTCGACCGGTTCCTGCCGGTCGAGGAGCTGCTGCCGACCGCCCAGGCGATCGCGCGCGTGTTCGCCCGGCTCGGCGAGAAGCGCAACCGCGCGCGGGCGCGCATCAAGTTCCTGGTGGCGCACCTGGGCATCGACGAGTTCAAGCGGCTCGTGCTGGAAGAGCGCGCCGCGCTGCCCGCGGACCCGCGCTGGACCGCGCATCTCGCGGACGCGCCGGCGGCGGCCGGGCAGCCGCCCGAACCGGCCGCGCCGGCGAACGGCGACGGTTCGAACGGCTTCGCAGGCTGGGCGCGCACCAACGTCTACCGCCAGCGCCAGGGCGGCTACGCCGCCGTCACCGTGGCGCTGCCCCTCGGCGACCTGACCGCCCACCAGATGCGCCGCCTCGCCGCGCTCGCACGGCAGTACGGCGGCGGCGCGGCGCGGGCGACGGTCGAGCAGAACGTCATGCTGCGCTGGGTCCGCGAGGCGGACCTGCCCGCCCTGCACGGCGAGCTTTCGGCCATCGGTCTCGGCCGCGCCGGCGCCGGAACCCTCGCCGACGTCACCGCCTGCCCCGGCACCGACACCTGCAAGCTGGGCATCGCCTCGTCCCGCGGACTCGCGGCGGAGCTCACGTCGCGCCTCTCCGGGCGCGCCGCCGCGGGAGCGTTCGATCCGGCCGTCGAGGGCCTCCGCATCAAGACCAGCGGCTGCTTCAACTCGTGCGGACAGCATCACGTCGCCGATCTCGGCTTCTACGGGGTCAGCCGGAACGTCGGCGGCTACGCCGTCCCCCACTTCCAGGTCGTGCTCGGCGGCCAGTGGCTCGGCAACGCCGGGGCCTACGGGCTGGCTTCCGGCGCCGTCCCGTCGAAGCGCATCCCGGAGGTGGTCGAGCGCATCACCGGGCGCTTCGTCACCGAAAGACGCGCGGGGGAATCGTTCCAGGACTACACGCGCCGCATCGGCAAGCGCGCCCTGCGCGAGATGTTCGCCGATCTGGCCGCCGTCCCGTCCCACGACGAGGACCCGTCGTTCTATTCCGATTGGGGCGACCCGCGCGAATTCACGCTCGGCGACATGGGCGTCGGCGAATGCGCCGGCGAGGTCGTCTCGCTGACCGAGTTCGATCTCGCGGCGGCCGAGGCCCGCATCTTCGAAGCGCAGTCGCGGCTGGAGGAGCACGCCGTCGGGAAGGCGGACGAGCTGGCCTACGAGGCGATGCTCCTCGGCGCCCGGGGATTGATCAAGACCGAGTTCGTGGACGTCGCCGACGATCCGGACACCATCGTGCGGGAGTTCCGCACGCGGTTCTTCGACACGCGGGTCTTCTTCGACAAGTACGCGGGGGGCAAGTTCGCCATGTACCTCTTCCGCCGGCACGAGTCGGGCCCGCGGCTCGCCCCCGACGCGGCGCACCACCTGATCGAGGAAGCGCATCTCTTTCTCGAAGCGTGCCACGCCTGCCAGGCGCGGCTGGCGGCCCGACCCGCCGCCGGGCCGCCGGCCGCGACCGAGGGGCGGGCGCAGTAGATGGGATACGACCACGACGCGTTGCAGCGCTTCCGCCTGAAGATCTTCGCGGAGCCCGCGTCGGCGGGCGCCCCGCGCACGATCATCCCGATCTTCCACCGCTGGATCCGGGAGCACGCCGTCCCCGGCCTCCTGATCGACGTCGCCGACTACACCCACCTCGTCGACGGTCCGGGCGTGCTCCTCGTGGCGCACGAGGCGAACTACGCGCTGGACGAGATCGGCGGCCGGCCGGGACTGTCGTACACGCGCAAGCGGCCGCTCGAAGGCGCGCTGGACGAGCGGCTGGCGGCCGCGGGGGCGGCGCTCGTCACCGCGGCGCGGCGCCTGGAGGCGGACACCGCGCGCATGACCGGCGGCGGCATCGCGTTCCTCGGCAACGAGATCGAGTTCGCGGCCAACGACCGCCTGGCCGCGCCCCGGACGGCGGCCGCCGAGGCCGCGACCGGGAAGGCGCTGGCCGCGTTCGGCGCCCGCATCTTCGGCGGCGCCGGGGTCGAAGTGCGGCCCCTGGACGACCCGCACCGCCTCGGCTTCACCCTGAAGACGGCCGGCGCCGCCCCGCTCGACACCCTGCTGTCGAGGATGCGCTGAAGCCGGCGCCCGGACGCCGCGTTTCAGGAGGTCGGCCTTCCGGCCGGCCACCTGTCCGGCACGGCGGCGAACAACGCGAGCTGGGTCGCGTCCTCGAGTTCCGGTTGCCCGAGTACGGCTTGATCGCGAACCGCGGCGAGCAGCCCGACCCGGAGGGCTTCCTCGCGCAGCACCTCGGAGTCGTAGAGGCCGAAGCCCCGGCGGACCGTCCTCCAGAGCGCGCGGCGCAACGGCAGCGGCGCGTCGTCGATTGCGCGTACGACCGCGACGATGCCCTTGTGGCGGGGGATTCCGGGCACGCGCGCGCGGTCGTCGAGCACGGCCCGGACGAGGTGCGGCGCCTCCGACACCCAGTCGCCGGGCGGAGCGAGGGGACCGCTTCCCACCATGACGCGGACGTCCACGACGCTATTCTGCCCGAATCCGGCGGGCCGCTGCCGGGAGGCGGCGCTAAATTAGTATTGCTGATACTACGGACGCTTGCCATTAGCAGCGGACGTTAGTACAGTGGCGGTCCATGCATCTGGAGGCGTTGAGCATCTTCTGCGACGTGGTGCGGCACCAGAGCTTCTCGCGGGGCGCGCTGGCCAACTCGGTCAGCCAGTCCGCGGCGAGCCAGGCGGTGCGGCAGATCGAGCGGCGGCTCGGCGCGCAGTTGATCGACCGGTCGCGGCGGCCGTGGCGGCTGACGCCGGAGGGGAAGCTCTTCTTCCAGGGCTGCCAGGAGATCGTCGACCGCTACCACGAGCTCGAGGAAGCGGTGCAGCGGCGGCAGGATCCGTCCGGTTACACGGTGCGGCTGGCGTCGATCTACTCCGTCGGACTCCACGACCTCGGCCAGTACGTCGACCGGTTTCGCGCGGCGGTGCCCGGCGCCCACGTCGACATCGAGTACATGCACCCGGACGAGATCCCGACGCGCATCCGGAACGATCGGTCGGACGTCGGGCTGCTGGCGTTCGCTACGCCGGGACGCGATCTGGCGGTGGTGCCGTGGCGGCGGCAGGCGATGGCCGTCGCCTGCCCGCCGGCCCACCGGTTCGCGCGCCGGACGACGGCGATCGGACCGCGGGAGTTGACCGGCGCCGCGTTCGTGACGTTCGACCGCGGCCTCCCGGTGCGGCGCGAGCTCGACCGCTACCTGCGGCGGCACGGGGCCGAGGTGGACGTCGTCGCCGAGTTCGACACCATCGAGAACATCAAGCAGGCGGTGGAGGACGGCGCCGGGGTCGCGATTCTCCCGGAATCGACCCTGCGGCGCGAAGTGGAGCGCCAGACGCTGGTGGCCGTGCCGCTGGACAAGCCGGACGGCGAAGCGGCGTTCGTGCGTCCCCTGAGCATCGTCCACCGGCGGCGGCGGCGCCTCAATCCGGCCGTGACCGAGTTCATCCGGCTGCTGCGGCGCGACGGCGCGGGGCGCGCCACCGACGCACCGGCGGGGCGCCCTGCCGCGGCCAGGGCCAATCCGTCCGGCGCGTACGGGGCGGGGCGGCAGCCCGGCGCGCCGGCGGACCGCCCCGCGGCGGACGAGGCCCGCACCGCCGGCGCCACGCCGCGCGCCGGACGGGTCGCGCCCGCCACCGCCACGCCGTAACCGGCGCGGCCACCCCTGGATCGCGACGATGAAGGAACAGCACGCACGCCCCGACGCCCGACCCGCCGGCGCCACGCCGCGCGCCGAGGGGCTGTACGACCCGCGCTTCGAGCACGATTCGTGCGGCGTCGGGTTCGTCGTGAACGTCAAGGGCGAGCGATCGCACAAGCTCGTGCGGCAGGCGTTCGAAGTCTCCGTCAACCTGCTGCACCGCGGCGCGTGCGGCTGCGAGGCGAACACCGGCGACGGCGCCGGCATGCTGCTGCAGCTTCCGCACCGGTTCTTCCGCAAGGCGGCCGACGCGGCCGGCTTCGCACTGCCGCAACCGGGCGCCTACGGCGTCGGCATGGTGTTCCTGCCGCGCGACCCCGCCGAGCGGCGGCAGGTGGAGGAGACGTTCGCCCGCATCGTCGGCGAGGAGGGCCAGCGCCTGCTCGGCTGGCGCGACGTGCCGACCGACAGCGGTCACCTCGGCGCCACCGCCCGCGGCGGCGAGCCGGTGATCCGGCAGATCTTCATCGGCCGCGGCCCGGCGCTCGACGGCGCCCCCGACGCGGCGGCGTGGTTCGAGCGGAAACTGTACGTCGTCCGCAACCGGACGGCGCACGAGGCGGACCGCCTGCGGCTTCGCGAGCGGGAACTGTTCTACGTCGCCAGTCTCTCGTCGAAGACCATCGTCTACAAGGGGATGCTGATCGCGGATCAGGTCGAGCGGATGTTCCCCGACCTGGCGGACCCCGACGTCGAGTCGGCGCTCGCGCTCGTGCATTCGCGGTTCAGCACGAACACGTTCCCGTCGTGGCCGCTGGCCCACCCGTACCGCTACGTCGCCCACAACGGCGAGATCAACACCCTGCGCGGCAACATCAACTGGATGCGGGCGCGGGAGGCGCTGTGCCGGTCGGATCTGTTCGGGGACGACCTGCGGAAGCTGTTCCCGCTCGTCCGCGAGGGCCAGAGCGACACCGCCACGTTCGACAACGTGCTGGAGTTCCTGGTCCTGACCGGCCGCCCCCTCGCCCACGCGGTCCTGATGATGATCCCGGAGCCGTGGAGCAACCACGAGTCGATGGCCCCGGAGCGGCGGGCGTTCTACCAGTACCACGCCTCGCTGATGGAGCCGTGGGACGGCCCGGCGTCGATCGCGTTCACCGACGGCACCGTCATCGGGGCGGTGCTCGACCGCAACGGGCTGCGGCCGTCGCGCTACTACGTCACCAGGGACGACATGGTGATCATGGCGTCCGAGGTGGGTGTCCTCGACGTCCCGCCGGAGAACGTGCTGGTCAAGGGACGGCTGCATCCGGGCCGCATCTTCCTGGTCGACACGGCGCAGGGGCGGATCGTCGACGACGAGGAGATCAAGCGCGGCCTCGCCCGCGAACGGCCCTACGCCGCGTGGCTGAAGCAGGAGCTGGTCCACGTCGACGACCTGCCTCCCGCCCCGGCCGCGCCGGACTCGCCGCGGGAACCGGCGCGCACCCGGCAGCGCGTCTTCGGGTACACCGAGGAGGATCTGCGGATCATTCTGGCTCCGATGGCGCAGAACGGCGCCGAGCCGATCGGGTCGATGGGCACCGACACGGCGCTGGCGGTGCTCTCGGACCGCCCGCGGCTGCTCTACGACTACTTCAAGCAGCTCTTCGCCCAGGTGACCAACCCGCCGCTCGACGCCATCCGCGAGGAGCTGGTCACCGACATGGGGTCGACGCTGGGGGCCGAGGCCAACCTGCTGGCGCCGGACGCGCGGTCGTGCCGCCACGTCAAGGTCGACGCGCCGGTGATCACGAACGGCGATCTGGCGAAGCTGCGGCATCTCGACGATCCCGCGTTCCGGTCGGCGACGCTGCCGATGCTCTTCGACCCGGGCGCCGGCGCGGCGGGCCTGGAGAAGGCGCTGGACGCGCTGTGCCGGGCCGCCAGCGGGGCGGTCGCGGACGGCGCGACGCTGCTCGTGCTGTCCGACCGCGGGGTCGATCGCGGGCACGCGCCGGTGCCCGCCCTGCTCGCCACGGCCGGCGTCCACCACCATCTCGTGCGCGAAGGTTCCCGCACCCGCTGCTCGCTGATCGTCGAGACCGGCGAGGCCCGCGAGTGCCACCACATGGCGCTGCTCGTGGGGTACGGAGCGGCGGTCGTCAACCCGTACCTCGCCTTCGAGACCATCGAGGAGCTGCTGACCCGGGGCGAGGTGCGGGACGTCGACGCGCGGCGCGCCGTCCGGAACTACGTCACGGCGTGCACCAAGGGGGTGCTGAAGGTGATGTCCAAGATGGGCATCTCCACGCTGCAGAGCTACCGGGGCGCGCAGATCTTCGAGGCGGTCGGACTCGACCGGGCGTTCGTGGACCGCTGCTTCACCTGGACCGCGTCGCGCATCGGCGGGATCGGCATCGATACGGTGGCCGAGGAGGTCGTCCGGCGCCACGCGCAGGCGTTCGCGAAGCGCGGCCGCGAGGACGGCGAGCTCGATTCGGGCGGCGAGTACCAGTGGCGCCGCGACGGCGAGTACCACCTCTTCAATCCCGAGACCGTCTTCAAGCTGCAGCACGCCAGCCGCAGCAACCAGGCGGCGGTCTATCGCGAGTACGCGCGGCTGGTGAACGACCAGAGCCGGCGGCGGGCGACGCTACGCGGCCTGCTGGCGCTGAAGCCGGCGGCCGAACCGCTCCGGATCGACGAGGTGGAGCCGGCCGAGGCGATCTTCCCGCGCTTTTCGACCGGCGCGATGTCGTACGGCTCGATCAGCGCCGAGGCGCACGAGACGCTGGCCATCGCCATGAACCGGCTCGGCGGCAAGTCGAACACCGGCGAAGGGGGCGAGGACCCGGCCCGGTACATCCCGGACGAGAACGGCGATCTGCGGCGCAGCGCCGTCAAGCAGGTGGCCTCGGGCCGTTTCGGCGTCACGAGCGAGTACCTCGTCAACGCCGACGACCTGCAGATCAAGATGGCGCAGGGCGCCAAGCCGGGCGAGGGCGGGCAGCTCCCCGGCTTCAAGGTCTATCCGTGGATCGCGGAGGTGCGCCACTCGACGCCCGGCGTGGGGCTGATCTCGCCGCCCCCGCACCACGACATCTACTCGATCGAGGATCTGGCGCAGCTCGTCCACGACCTGAAGAACGCCAACCCGGACGCGCGGGTGCACGTGAAGCTGGTGGCCGAGGTGGGCGTCGGCACGGTGGCGGCCGGCGTTTCGAAGGCGCACTCCGACGTCGTGCTCATCTCCGGGCACGACGGCGGCACCGGCGCGTCGCCGCTGACCAGCATCAAGCACGCCGGGGTGCCGTGGGAGCTGGGACTCGCCGAGACGCAGCAGGTGCTCGTGCTCAACGACCTGCGCGACCGGATCGTCGTCCAGGTCGACGGCCAGATGAAGACCGGCCGCGACGTGGTCGTCGCCGCCCTGCTCGGCGCCGAGGAGTACGGTTTCTCTACCGCGCCGCTGGTGGTCTCCGGCTGCATCATGATGCGCGTCTGCCACCTCGACACCTGTCCGGTCGGCATCGCCACGCAGAACCCGAAGCTGCGCGAGCACTACTCCGGCCGGGCGGAGTTCGTCGAGAACTACTTCCGGTTCGTCGCCGAGGAGATCCGGGAGCTGATGGCGCAGCTCGGCTTCCGCACCCTGGACGAGATGATCGGCCGCGCCGACCGGCTGGACGCCGGCCGGGCGGTGGACCACTGGAAGGCCCGCGGCATCGACCTGTCGGCGATCCTGCACCGGCCCGAGGCGCCCGGGACGGTGGGCCGGCGTTGCATGCGGCCGCAGGACCACGGCCTCGGCCGCGCCCTCGACAACACGCTCATCGAGCGTTGCGCCGACGCCGTCGAGCACCGCCGCCCGGTGGAGATCGCGCTCCCGATCCGCAACGTGAACCGGACGGTCGGCACGATGCTCGGCTCCCGGATCACCCGCCGCTGGGGCGCGGCGGGCCTGCCCGACGACACCATCCGGATCGCGTTCACCGGATCGGCCGGGCAGAGCTTCGGGGCGTTCGTGCCCCGCGGCGTCTCGATGACGGTGGAAGGGGACGCGAACGACTACTTCGGCAAGGGGCTGTCGGGCGGGCGGCTCGTGATCCGTCCGCCGGCGCGGTCCGCCTTCGCGCCGGAAGAGAACATCGTCATCGGCAACGTGGCGCTGTACGGCGCGACCGGCGGCGAGGCGTTCGTGCGCGGGGTCGCCGGCGAGCGCTTCGCGGTCCGCAACAGCGGCGCGCACGCGGTGGTCGAGGCGGTCGGCGACCACGGCTGCGAGTACATGACCGGCGGCCGGGTGGTGGTGATCGGCGCCACGGGACGAAACTTCGCGGCCGGCATGAGCGGCGGCGTCGCCTACGTCCTGGATGCGAAGGGCGACTTCGAGCGCCGCTGCAATCCCGGCATGGTCGATCTGGAGACACTCGACGCGGAGGACTTCCTCCTCGTCGCAGGGCTGCTCGCGCGGCACGCCGGGCTGACCGGCAGCACCGTGGCGGAACGGCTGCTCGCGGAAGGGGATTCCGCGCGCCGGCGCTTCGTGAAGGTGATGCCGCGGGACTACAAGCGCGTGCTGCAGGCCGAGGCGCGGGCGCGCGCCGAAGCGCGGCAACCGCGGTTCGCCGAGCTGATCGGCGCGCAGTGACGGCCGGAGGACGGTTCCGGAATCCGGGGTCGACGGCCACGCCGCCTTCGTTCGCGATTCGAGACAGGTTCGACGGAGACCGATGGGCAAGCTGAAGGGGTTCCTGGAAATCGAACGGCAGGCGGCGCCGAAGCGCCCGGCCGGCGAGCGGGTCGCCGACTGGAACGAGGTCTACCTGCCGTACACGACGCCCGACCTGCAGGCGCAGGGCGCCCGCTGCATGGACTGCGGCATCCCGTTCTGCCACCAGGGGTGTCCGCTCGCCAACCTGATCCCGGACTGGAACGACCTCGTCTACCGCGGCCAGTGGCGCAGCGCCCTCGACCGGCTGCACAAGACCAACAACTTCCCGGAGTGGACCGGACGGCTGTGTCCGGCCCCCTGCGAGGGCTCGTGCGTGCTGGCGATCGACGGCGACGCGGTGACGATCAAGTCGGTGGAGCTCTCGATCGTGGAGCGCGGCTTCGCCGAAGGCTGGATCGCCCCGTCGCCGCCGGCGGCGCGCACCGGCAAGTCGGTGGCCGTCGTCGGATCGGGACCGGCCGGGCTGGCCGCGGCCGAGCAGCTCAACCGGGTCGGGCACACGGTCACGGTCTTCGAGAAGTCGGACCGCATCGGTGGCCTGCTGCGCTACGGCATCCCCGAGTTCAAGATGGAGAAGCGCTTCCTCGACCGGCGGCTCGCCGTCCTGGAGGCCGATGGGGTCCGGTTCCGGACCGGCGTCAACGTCGGCGCGGGCCTCTCCGCCGCAAAGCTCCGCGCCGAACACGACGCGCTGCTGCTTGCCGGCGGCGCCGGCCGGCCCCGCGATCTGCAGGTTCCGGGGCGCGAGCTGCGGGGCATCCACTTCGCGATGGAGTACCTGACGCAGCAGAACCGCCGCAACGAAGGCGACGACGTTCCCGCCGCCGAGGCCATCAGCGCCCGGGGCAAGCGGGTGGTCATCATCGGAGGCGGCGACACCGGCGCCGACTGCCTCGGCACCGTGCACCGGCAGGGCGCGGCGGCGGTGGCGCAGTTCGAGCTGCTGCCCCGGCCGCCGGACCGGCGCAGCCCCGACAACCCCTGGCCGGACTGGCCGAACGTCTTCCGGGTGTCGGCGGCGCACGAGGAGGGCGGCGACCGCGTCTACTCCGTGTCGACCGAGCGCTTCTCGGACGCCGGCGACGGCCGGGTCGCCAGGCTGCACGGCACCAGGGTCGAGATGCGGCGCCGCGGCGGGCGCATGGCGTTCGAGCCGGTGCCGGGCACCGCGTTCGAGATGGAGGTCGATCTCGTGCTGCTGGCGATGGGTTTTCTGGGGCCGGAGCGGGAAGGACTGCTGGCCGAGCTCGGCGTGCGACTGACCGGGCGCGGCAACGTCTGGCGCGACGAAAACTGGATGACCAGCGTGCCGTCCGTCTTCACCGCGGGCGACATGCAGCGCGGCCAGTCGCTCATCGTCTGGGCCATCGCCGAGGGCCGCAGCGCCGCGCGCGGCATCGACGCCTGGCTGATGGGCGCGTCCGACCTGCCGGCTCCCGTGTAGGTTCTTCCTCGCCGGCGCGGACCGCCGGACGCGCGTCGCCGGCCCCGGCGGAACGCCCGCGCGGACCCCCGGATTCCGACCGGAACCGCCCCGCCGCCGCGGAACCGCCGTGCGCCTGGCGCTCCCGGACCGTGGAGACCGGAGGTTCCGAACCGAACCGCCGCCCCGACCCCGCGGAACGCCAGTGCGCGCCAACGTTGGCACGTTCCTTGAGTACCCATCGGGGAATGGCTGCACGAACACGTACCGGGCGCACCGCGACGCTCCGTGAACGGCCGGCGGCCCGGGCCGCCGGCAAGACGATGGCGACGACGAAGCTCAAGGGGCTGTCGAACGACGTGAAGCCGCTGGCGATGCTCGCCGAGGTCAACCAGGCGCTCACCGTCGGGCGCACGCCGCGCGCCGGCCTGCAGCGGGCGCTGGAGATCCTCGACCACGACTACGGCGTGATCCGCAGCGCCGTCGTCCTCGCCGAAGCCGCCACCGGACGCCTGCGGGTGGAGAACTCGGCCGGCGTGCCCGACGAGGGCCGGCACGCCGAGTGGGAGGCGGGCGAAGGGATCACCGGCCGCGTCGTCGCCACCGGCAAGCCGGTGGTCATCCCGCAGATCAGCCGCGAGCCGGCGTTCCTGCACCGCACCGGCCGCCGTCCCCAGGGCGCCCGCTCCGAGATCACCTTCATGTGCGTGCCGATCCCCGGCGCGCGCAAGCCGCTGGGCGCCCTCAACATCGACTTTCCGTTCGAACGCACGCGCCACTACGACCGCGACCTGCACGTCTGCCGCGTCGTGGCCAGCATGTTCGGGCAGGCGATCCGCCTGAAGGAGGCGGCCGAGATCGAGCGCCAGCGCCTCCTCGCCGAGAACACCCATCTGAAGGCCGAGTTGAAGGAGCGCTACGACTTCTCCCACATCGTCGGCACCAGCGGGCCGATGCGGCAGGTGTACGAGCAGATCGCGCAGGTCGCCGGCACGAACACCACGGTGCTGGTCCGCGGCGAGTCGGGCACCGGCAAGGAGCTGATCGCGCACGCCATCCACTACAACTCCCCGCGCGCGAAGAAGCCGTTCATCAAGGTGAGCTGCGCGGCGCTGCCCGATTCGCTCATCGAGGCGGAGCTGTTCGGCCACGAAAAAGGGGCGTTCACCGGCGCGACGGCCCGCAAGAAGGGGCGCTTCGAGCTGGCGGACGGCGGCACGCTGTTCCTCGACGAGATCGGCGACATCAACCTGTCCACGCAGGTCAAGCTGCTGCGCGTGCTGCAGGAGAAGGAGTTCGAACGGCTCGGCGGGGTGACGCCGGTCAGGGCCGACGTGCGCCTGATCGCAGCCACCAACGCCGACCTCGAGAAGGCCATCGCGGCCGGGACCTTCCGGGAGGATCTGCACTACCGCCTCAACGTCTTCACCATCTTCGTGCCGCCGCTGCGCGAACGGAAGACCGACATCCTGCTGCTCGCGGACAGCTTCCTGGAGAAGTACGCCGTGGAGCACGGCAAGAGCGTCAAGCGCATCTCCACCCCGGCCATCGACATGCTGATGGCGTACCACTGGCCGGGCAACGTCAGAGAGCTCGAGAACAGCATCGAGCGCGCGCTGCTGGTCTGCGACGGCAGCGTCATCCACGGCCACCACCTGCCGCCGAGCCTGCAGACCAGCGAGGCGTCCGGCACGGTCACCCGCGTCTCGCTCGCCGATGCGGTCGGCGCCTACGAGAAGGACCTGATCCAGGACGCGCTGAAGACCGCGCGCGGGAACCGGGTCAGGGCGGCGCGGCTCCTCGATTCGACCGAGCGGATCATCAGCTACAAGGTCAAGAAGTACGGAATCGACTGCCGACGATTTCGGTAGGAATCCGAGAACGACAATAATGTTTATATCTTCGCTGACATTAACATTATTGTATATTTCAGACTGGCGAGCCGCGCCGGGAGGCCGGTCGTTCCACCCCCGGCCCGACCCGCATGCGAGTCCAGCCGACACGGTCGACGTGGACTTCCGTGGTCTCGACCGCCCGTCCTCCCGGCATCGACCCTGGATCCACCAATTCGTTCGTTTCCTGAATTGACAAAAATGTTATTCTGATCCTGAAATCTCCATTTTTGCAGAAACCGCATCGGCAGCGCCAGCCGGTCCCCCCGCCCGCGGGCGGCGGCGCGGCACGGTTTTCAGCGGGTTTCCCGGCAACGCCGCGCACCTGCCCGATCTGGCCCGCATCTTGCTTTCCCCGTATGCGACACCCTTTGACGCGCCCGAAACCGTTCTGGAGACAGCTCATGAAACTCATCACGGCCATCATCAAGCCACACATGCTCGACGGGGTGCGCGACGCGCTCTCGAAGTCGGGGATCAAGGGCCTGACCGTCACCGAAGTCAAGGGCTTCGGGCGGCAGAAGGGCCACACCGAGGTCTACCGCGGCGTCGAGTACTCGGTCGACTTCGTGCCCAAGGTGAAGATCGAGATCGTCACCGACGACGAGCACGTCGCCTCGGCCCTCGAGTCGATCACCGAGTCCGCCCGCACCGGCGAGATCGGCGACGGCAAGATCTTCGTCAGCGACGTCGGACAGGCGGTCCGGATCCGCACCGGCGAGTCGGACTCGGCGGCACTCTGAAGGAATCACGAACGACCAGCAAGGACAACGTCATGCAACATGCACCTCGCCGCCCGTTCGGCCGCCCGTTCCTGCTCGCGCTGCTCGGCCTCGCGCTGCTGCCGCACGCCGCGCTCGCCCAGGACGTGTCGGACGAGATGTTCGCCGTCAACAACACCTGGATGCTCGTGGCGACGTTCCTCGTCTTCATCATGCACCTCGGCTTCGCCTGTCTGGAGTCGGGGCTCACGCAGGCGAAGAACGCCGTCAACATCCTGTTCAAGAACACCGGCGTCATCTCCATCGGCCTGGTCACGTACGCCTTCGTCGGCTTCAACCTGATGTATCCGGGCGACTTCTCGCTCGGCCAGTTCTTCGGATTCGCCGGTTTCGGCATCGACGCGGGCGCCGAGGGCGTCACCAGCGCCTACAACCCCGGCTACACGTACTGGACCGACTTCATCTTCCAGGCGATGTTCGCGGCGACCGCCGCCACCATCGTGTCCGGCGCGGTCGCCGAACGGATCAAGCTGAACTCGTTCCTGATCTTCACGACGATCTACGTGGCGCTCGTCTATCCGATCGCCGGGTCGTGGAAGTGGGGCGCCGGGTGGCTGGACCAGATGGGATTCTACGACTTCGCCGGCTCCACCCTGGTGCACTCGGTCGGCGGCTGGGGCGCGCTCGCCGGCGTCCTCGTGCTCGGCCCGCGGCTCGGCAAGTACGGCGCCCATGCGAAGCCGATCGCCGGACACAGCATGCCGCTGGCCACGATCGGGGTCTTCCTGCTGTGGCTCGGGTGGTTCGGGTTCAACGGCGGCTCGGTTCTGAGCGCGGATCCGGGCCTCGTCTCGCTGGTCTTCGTCACGACGTCGCTGGCCGCCGCGGCCGGCGTCATCGGCGCCATGATCACGTCCTGGTCCGTCCAGCACAAACCGGACCTGTCGATGGTCCTCAACGGCGCGCTCGCCGGCCTCGTCGGAATCACCGCCGGCGCCGACGTGGTCAGCGTCAACGCCTCCTTGCTCATCGGCCTCGTCGCGGGCGTCATCGTCGTCGGCTCGGTGCTCTACGTCGACCGCTTGAAGCTGGACGATCCGGTCGGCGCGATCTCGGTCCACCTGGTCTGCGGCATCTGGGGTACGCTGGCGGTCGGGATCTTCAGCACCAGTCCCGATCACTCGTTCGTCACGCAGTTGGTCGGCGTCCTCGCCTACGGCGCCTTCTCATTCCTCGGCGCGCTGCTCATCTTCTTCGCGCTGCACAAGAGCATGGGCCTGCGCGTCGGCGAGGAAGAGGAGCGGACGGGTCTCGACGTCGGCGAACACGGCATGGAGGCCTACGGCGGGTTCCAGATCACGCACTAGCCGGCCAGCGGGCGCGGCCGGGGGGCGGGTGTCCGGGAAATCCCGGCGTCCCGCCGTCCGGCGTCTTCACCAATACGGAAACCGGGGCCGCCCGACCGCGGCCCATCGGGAGGGGAACGTCAACGTCATGCGCACGTCAACTCGTTTCATCGTTCTCGCATTCACCTGCGCCGCGGCGGCCGGCCTCGCGGCCGCTCCCGCGGCGGCGCAGGACATGGGCAACAACGGCAACGTGAGCCTTTCCAGCGGAGTGGACGTCGTCAACCAGTACTACTTCCGCGGCATCGTGCAGGAGACCGGCGGCTTCATCGCGCAGCCGTTCCTCGACGGCAGCATCAGCTTCGGCGCGGCGTCGTTCACCGCCGGCACGTGGAGCAGCCTGCACTCGAGGGGCGACGAGGGTTTCGCCGGCGCGCCGGCGAGCTTCTACGAGACCGACTTCTACGCCGGCATCGGAGGCGGGGCCGGGCCGGTCGGCCTCGACGTCACCTACACCGCCTACATGAGCCCGCGCGGGAGCTGGGGCACCACCAAGGAAATCGCCATCGGCCTCGGCGTCGACAACGTCGCCGCCCCCTACCTGACGGCGGCGTTCGAGGTGTCCGGCGGCGCCGACGGCTTCGACAAGGGGAACTACCTGGAGGTCGGCATCGAGCCGGCGGCGCCGCTCGACGACGCGCCGGTCAGCCTGTCGTTCCCGGTGGCGATCGGCATGAGCCTGAGCAAGTACTACGAGTACGAGATGGCGGACGGGACGATCGGCGACAGCAGGTTCGGCTTCTTCAGCGCCGGCGCGTCACTCGGCATCCCGCTGAACGTCCCCGCGCAGTACGGAGCGTGGGAACTCGCCATCGGCGTGAACGCGCTCGTGCTGGGCGAGGGCGCGAAGGCCATCGCCGGCGGGGACGGCAGCACGAAGATCATCGCCCTGTTCGGCCTCGGCCTGGGCTACTAGCCGGACAAGGAACGCCGGCGAATCGGGACTCCGCTTTCCTCCTCGGCGGGGTCACGGATGCGGGAGCCGGAGGGACGCCAAGCCTCCGGCTCCCGCGCCTGGCGTCGACGGCCGGCAGGACGGGGCCGGCGGCCACGAGGATGCGCTCGATGCCGAAGGCCGCGTCGACGGGCCAGCAGGACAGGCCGGCGCCCCCGAGGGTCGGAGGGAACGCGCGTCGCCCGCCGCAGCCACCCCCACCACTGCCGCCTGACGCGCGGGCCGGCGGCCCCCGAGGGTCGGAGGAAACGCGCGTCTGCCTGCCGGGCGTCCGACCGGTCTCGTCCGCGTCGTCCGTCAGGAGTCCGGCCGGGGCCGCGGGACGCCGTGTCCGGCCGCGGCCAACCGGGGCGAGGAATCCGCGCGACCGATCCGGGCGCCGGGATCCTGATAAGATACGCCGGTTGGAAAGGCGATTTGACGCCTTCACCGTCGACGGGTCCCACACCGTCGGCGCAGGCCAACGACGGAAGAATCGCCATCGGCTCCTGACTCCACCCTCGACCGCAAGGCTGTGCGATGCTTCAGTCGGACTCGGTGACCAAGCCCGGCGACGCCCGTCCGCACGGAACGCCGGACGGTCTGTCCGCGCGTCTGGCCTCGGCCCGCGACGAGCTGCGCGCCGAGGCGGCGCGGGGCCGCGCGGGGGTCCGGACCCTGCGCCGCTACGCGACCCGCATGGACGACATCCTCAAGGACATCCATCGGGACGCCGGCGAGCGCACGGACCGGCCGCACGCGCTGATCCCGCTGGGGGGGTACGGACGCCGCCACCTCTGCCAGCACTCCGACGTCGATCTGCTGATCGTCTTCGACGGCGCGATCGGCGCCGCGGAAGAACGGTTTCTGCGGGCGATCCTGCATCCGCTCTGGGACCTCGGCCTGGAGGTCGGGCAGCAGGTGCGGCAGCTCGCCGATTTCGCCGAGCCGGAAACCGGCAACCCCGAGTATCTCGCGGCGCTCCTGGACGCGCGTTTCCTCACCGGCGACCGGGGGGTCTTCGACCGCTTCGCCGCGGCCTGCCTGACCGCGGAGTCGCCGTGGCGCGCGCCGATGCGCGCGGCGCTCGTCGATCTGGCGCGCCAGCGGCACGGGCAGTTCGACCACACGGTGTTCCAGCTCGAGCCGGACCTGAAGGCCGCGCCCGGCGGGCTGCGCGACGCGACCGCCATCCGGCTGCTGGCGAGGATGGCCCGCGACGCGCCGGGGGAGCCGTACACCGACGACGTCGGGCGGCTGGACGAAGCCGAGGACTTCATGCTGCGCGTCCGCTCCATCCTGCACCTGGAGCGCGGGCACAACGTCAACGTCCTGGCCCACGGACTGCAGGAAGCCGTCGCGCGGCGCTTCGGATCGCCCGGCGGGCAGGAGCGCCGGCAGGTCGAGCTGCTGATGAGCACCTACTACCACCATGCGCGGCGGATCGACCGCTCGATGGCGACGGTGCTCAAATCGTCGCAGGCCCCGCCGGACGGAAACCGGACCGTCCGACGGATCGGGGACGATCTCGAGTGCGCGTGGGACGGCGTCCGTTTCGTCGACGGCACGTTCGCCTCGCTCCAGCCGCAGAGCTGGCTGCGGCCGTTCGAAGCCGCGCTGGAGGAGAACGTCGAAGTCTCCGAACAGGTGCTCACCTGCATCGAGCGCCACGGCGAGCGCTACGCGCCGGAGAGCTTCTTCCCCACCGCGGCGGAACGCGACCGTCTGCTGCGGGTGCTGCGCCCGCGTCCGGGCCTCTATGCCCGCCTCTCCGACATGCACGGGCGCGGCCTGCTGGGCAGGATGTTCCCCGAGTTCCAGAAGGTGTACTGCCTGGTCGTCCGCGACTTCTACCACAAGTACACGGTCGACGAGCACACGCTGCGCACCATCCACAGCGTGGAGCGCCTGTGCGCGCCGCGCACCGCGAGCCGGAAGCGCTTCGCCGGCGTGCTCCGCGAGCTGGAGCGTCCGGAGCTGCTGGTGCTGGCGCTCCTCTTCCACGACGTCGGCAAGTGGACCAACAGGAACCACTCGGAAGAAGGGGTGCGGATGGCCGCCGGGGCCCTGCGCCGCATCCGGCTCCCCGAGAAGTCCATCGCCACGGTCGAGTTCCTCATCCGGCACCACCTGCAGATGTCGGTGCTGGCGTTCCGGCGGGACGTGGAGGATCCGGAGACCGCGACGCAGTTCGCCCGGCTGGTCGGCACCGAGGAACGCCTCAAGCTGCTCTGCCTGCTGACCCTCGCGGACGTCGACGCGGTCAGTCCCGGCGTCATGACGCCGTGGAAGGAAGAAATGCTGTGGCGTCTCTACGTGGACACCTACAACCGGCTGACGCTCGGCTACAGCGAGGACGCCATCGACGACGCCGGCGCCAGGAGCGAGTTGAACGGCCAGCGCCCGCCGGACATCTCCGAAGAGGACCTCGCGACGTTCACCGAAGGACTCCCGCAACGCTATCTGCGCATCGTCGACCGTCCGCGCGTCTACGAGCACGTGAGACTCGCGCGCGACCTCCGGCCGCGGGAGGTGCGGTGGCTGCTCGAGCAGCAGGACGCGGCGTGGCAGCTCAGCACGATCGCGCTCGACCAGCCCGGGCTGTTCGCGAACGTGTGCGGCGTCCTGTCGTACTTCGGCATGGACATCCTGCGCGGCCAGGCGATGACCAACCGGCGCGGCCTGGTGCTCGACATCTTCCAGTTCGCCGACCAGGAGGGATACCTCCGCCTGAACCGGGTGGCGCGCGACGAGCTGTCGGCGCTGCTCGAGGACGTGGTCGCCGGCCGGGTGGACGTCGCCGGCAAGCTGCGCGGGCGCCGCGGGTCGCGGCCGGCCGGCCGGCCGCCGCAGCGAATCGACCCGATCGTGCGTTTCAACAATCACTACTCCCGGCGGTTCACGGTCCTGGAAGTGGTGGCCGCCAACGCGTGGGGTCTGCTCTACCGGCTCAGCCGCGTGCTGTCGGCGCACGGCTGCGACATCGACCTCGTGCTGATCTCGACCGAAGGGGCGCTGGCCATCGACGTCTTCCACGTCACGAAGGCGCGCGCCAAACTGTCCGACGCGGAGCAGCGGACGCTGCAGGACGAGCTGCAGCGGACGCTCGCCGCGAACCCGTGAATCCCACGCAGACAACAGCCATGAAGATGATCGAAGCCATCGTCCGCCCCAACCGGGTCGACGCCGTCAAGGACGCGCTCTCGAAGCAGGACATTTCGGGCATCACGGTCAGCGAGGTGCGCGGCCACGGCCGCCAGCGCGGCCACACGCCCGTGTACCGCGGCCGGGAGTACGACATCAGCCTGCTGCCCAAGGCGAAGATCGAGGTCGTGGTGGACGACGACCTGGTCGAGACCGCGATCGACGCCATCATGGACGTGGCGCGGACGGGGGAAATCGGGGACGGACGGGTCTTCGTGCTGCCGGTGGAGCAGAGCCGGATCATTCGGACGGGAGAGCGGGACGTCCTGTAACGGGGCGGACGAGCAAGCGGCGCCGCGTCCCGCACGCGGTGGCCACCATTCGCAGAACGAGAGGTAACTGAATGACAGCGAACGACGTGATGGCAAAGATCAGGGACGAAGGGATCCGGGTCGTCGACCTGCGCTTCGTCGACCTGCCGGGGTTGTGGCACCACTTCACCGTGTCGGCGAAGGAGTTCTCCGCGGACGTCTTCGAAGAGGGGATCGGGTTCGACGGCTCGAGCATCCGCGGATTCCAGCAGATCCAGGAAAGCGACATGCTGCTGTTCCCGGACGCGGCGACCGCGTTCCTCGACCCGTTCACGGCCGAGCCGACCCTGTGTCTCATCTGCAACGTCAAGGACCCGATCACCGGCGAGTCCTACACGCGGGATCCGCGCAACATCGCCCAGAAGGCCGAGGCGTACCTGCAGTCGACCGGCATCGGCGACACCGCCTACTTCGGTCCCGAGCCGGAGTTCTTCATCTTCGACGACATCCGGTTCGGACAGTCCTACAACGAGGGCTACTACCACATCGACGCGGGCGAAGGCTTCTGGAACGCCGGCCGGGTGGAGAATCCGGACGCGGCCGGGAACTCGCGCAACCTCGGCTACAAGCCGCGGTACAAGGAAGGCTACTTCCCGGTGCCGCCCATGGACAGCCACCAGGATCTGCGCACCGAAATGCTGCTCATGCTGGAGCAGATCGGCGTCGAGGCCGAGGTCCACCACCACGAGGTGGGCACGGCGGGCCAGTCCGAGATCGACATGCGCTTCGATTCGCTCGTCAGCATGGGCGACAAGCTGCTGAAGTACAAGTACGCCGTCAAGAACGTGGCCCGGCGGCACGGCAAGACGGTGACGCTGATGCCGAAGCCGATCTTCCAGGACAACGGGTCCGGCATGCACGTCCACCAGAGCCTCTGGAAGGACGGCAGGAACCAGTTCTTCGAGGCGGGCACCTACGGCGACCTCAGCCAGGCCGCGCTCTACTACATCGGCGGCATCCTCAAGCATGCCCCGGCGCTGCTCGCGCTGACCAACCCGACGACCAACTCCTACCGCCGGCTGGTCCCGGGCTACGAGGCGCCGATCAACCTGATCTACTCGATGCGCAACCGCAGCGCCGCGGTCCGCATCCCGGTCTACTCGAGCAGCGAGAAGGCGAAGCGGATCGAGACCCGCTTCCCCGACCCGACCTGCAACGGCTACCTCGCCTTCAGCGCCCTGCTGATGGCGGGCCTCGACGGGATCCAGAACAAGATCACGCCGCCCGGGCCGCTCGACAAGGACCTGTACGACCTCCCGCCGGAGGAGACGGCGCGGATCGACAGCACGCCGGCCGATCTGGCCAAGGCGCTCGACGCCCTCGAGAACGACCACGAGTTCCTGCTCAAGGGCGACGTCTTCACGAAGGACGTGATCGAGACCTGGCTCTCCTACAAGCGGAAGCACGAGATCGACGCGATCCGCCTGCGGCCGCACCCGTGGGAGTTCGCGCTCTACTTCGACATCTAGTGTCCCGTAATCGTGATTCGCGAAATGTTCGAGATGGCGTTTTCCCCAACGTTCACGGGGTATTTTCTGCTGTCCAGGGCTTTCGCGAACTGCACGGCCGGGACACTGGCTGGCTAGCAGCCGGCCTCCGGTTCGGCGGGTCCCGAGGCGTCCGTGCGCCCGGGACCCGCCGCCTCTCTCCCGCCTGCTCCCCGGGTCCTTCCGGGCGTTCGCGCCGACGGCGGGCGGCGCCGGCCGGGTGCCCGCTCCGCCCGCGCCGCGGCGCCTATTCGCCGAACTCCCGCGCCAGATCGTTCCATTCGCCGTCGGGAGCCAGTGTCCGGTAGGCGCGCCAGTGGGGCCTGGCTTCCGCCGAACGGCCCATCTTCTCGAGGGTGACGGCGAGATAGAAGTGCGCGTCGGCATAGCTGCCGTGCGCCCGCAGGGAGTCGCGGTAGCAGGCCACCGCCTCCCCGTACCGCCCCAGGTCGTGGTGGACGTTCCCGAGGTTGAACGCCGCCTCGAAGCAGTCGCGGTCGAGAGCGAGGGCGCGCTCGTACAGCGCCCGCGCCTCGACCAGGTTGTCCCGCGCGTAATGGACGTTGGCGAGATTGACGAGAGCCGGCACCAGGGTCGGATCGAGCAGCAGCGCCTTCCGGTACGCGGCCTGCGCCCGTTCCTGTCCGTCGCCCGGCTGCTCGTCGAGCGCCGAGCCCTCCCGAAAGAACCGGACGGCGAGGGCCGCCCGCTCCGCGCCGTCCGGCGACACGTCCGCGGCGCCCCCGTCCGGCCGCCGCAGCGCGACGACCTTGGCCGGCTGCGCCTCGCCGCGCACGCCCCGGAAGTCGAGCGCCAACTGCCCCTCGCGCTCCGCGAGGAGCAGCCGGACCGCGCCGCGAAACGATCCGCCGCGGGAGATCTCCTCCTGGATCCGCTTGACCACCCCGACGTCGGGGAAGCCGTAGTAGGTGTCGGCGTTGGTGCGCACCAGCGGCCGCACGAGCCCCCACTTCTCCAGATGGCGCAGGCGGACCTCCCGGACGTCGGGATAACGCTCGCGCATCCGGCGCAACCCGTGGTAGAGCCGCCGCAACGCCGCGTCCGACTGCAGGCCGCCGAGACGGCAGAACTCCTGGTCGTCGACGATGGCCACCCGGGCCGGCGCCCGGGCGTTGATCTCCCCGGCCTTCCGCAACTTGCCGCCCCTGTCCGCCCCGGCGCCGACGACGAGCATCGTGGTGCACGCCGTGACTTCCTGCGCGGTCCGGCCGCCGAGGCGCTCGACCACGCGGCTCGCTTCCCTTCGTCCCACCGAGGCCAGCCGCCCGGCGAACACGACGACGTGGCCGGCGAAGGGCTGGCCGGCGGACTCGACACCTTGCAGAGGCGGGGTCATGGAGGTGCGGCGGGTTCGATCATAATGGCACGCCGTACCCCGCCCGTGAACGAATGGGAACGCTGCTCGCGGCCGACGTCGGAGGAACGAAGACGGTGTGCGGCCTGTACGGCGCCGGCGGGCGCCGCCCGGAACCGCTCGCCGTCGAGCGTTTCGGGACACTCGACCACGACGGCATCGAGACGCTCCTGGCGGCGTTCCTCGACCGCCGGGCGCCCGGCGCGATCATCGACGCCGCCGTCCTCGGCGTGGCCGGTCCGGTGCGCGACGGCGCGTCGCAACTCACCAACGTACCGTGGCGCGTCGAGGCCGCGGCGGTCGCGAAGCGTTTCGCGATCCCGGCGGTACGCCTGCTCAACGACCTGGAGGCGATGGGCCACGCCGTGTCCGTGCTGGCCGACGACGAGCTGACGACGCTGCAGGCGGGACGACCGGCGGCGGACGGCAACGCGGCGCTCATCGCGCCCGGTACGGGCCTCGGCGAAACGCTGCTGCACCGTGTCGGCGGACGCCTGGCGCCGGTGGCGGCCGAGCCGGGCCACGCCGACTTCGCCCCCCGCACGCCGCTGGAGATCGACCTGCTGCGCGCGTTGACCGGCCGCTTCGGCCGGGCCGCGTGGGAGCACGTGCTCTCCGGCCCGGGTCTGACGTTCATTCACGACTTCCTGCACGGCGGGCGGCGCTGCCCCGCCGCCGGCGGGGGCGCCGGGGACTTCCCGCGGCGGATCACCGCGGCCGCCCTCGAACGCCGCTGCCCGCGTTGCGTCGAAACCCTCTCCACGTTCACCGGCGCGCTCGGCGCCGAGGCCGGCAACCTCGGCCTGCGCGCCCTGGCCACGGCCGGCGTCTACCTCGGCGGGGGCATCGCCCCCCACATCCTGCCGGTGCTCGCGTCTCCGGTCTTCCTGGACCCCTTCCGGGCCAAGGGACCCATGCGGCGCCTCATGACCACGCTGCCGGTACACGTGATCCGGGCCGCGAACCCCGCCCTGCTCGGGGCCGCCGTCGCCGCCCGCGGCCTCGCGGCGGCCGGCGCGTCGCCTGGATCCCGACGCTGACAATGGTGTCGCGGCAGCGCCGTCGCCGCCCGCGGCCTCGCGGCGGCCGGCGCGGCCTGATGCGCCGGCGGCGGCCGACCCGCCGGCCGGGAAACGGCGTCCGGGATCGCGCGGGCGCGCCGCGAGACGCGGCGGCCGTCGGAAACGGCGGCCCGACCGTGCCGGTATGATACGGGTTCGACTGCCGGCGGCTCAGCAGATGGTGCGTCCTCCTGCCAGCTCAGCGCGCCGGTGGAGGGATTCTACGGGTTCGACTGCCGGCGGCTCAGCAGATGGTGCCGAAGACGAAGCCCTCGGCGCGCAGCTTCGGGATCAGCAGCGCCGTCGCCTCGACGGCGTACTGCCGGTCGGCCTCCGGGTTCTCGTGATGACCGTCGTGCAGGACGACGACGTCGCCGTCCGCGATGCGGCCGGCGAGCCGGTCGGCGAGGCCGGCGGGGTCGGGGCGGCGGTACCAGTTGAAGTCCCACAGGCTCCAGCCCCACCCGACGAGCGAGTACCCGGCCTGCGCCAGTCCCTCGTACATCCGGCCGCTCCGGAACCCCGCGTGGGGGCGGAAGGCGCGGCAGGGCGCGCCCCCCGCGAGGCGCTCGATGCGCGCCGCCGCCGCCCGCAGCCGGCGCGCCACCTCGCCGGGCGGCAGCAGCATCCAGTGGCGCGTATGCGTATGGAGGCCGACGGCATGGCCTTCCTCGAACATGCGGCGCACGATCGGCGCGGTCCGCTCGGTGAGGTGCCCGTCGATCACGAAGAAGGTCGCCCGCGCCCCGTGCTCGGCAAGCACGTCGAGCAGCAGCGGCGTCGCGGTCGGGTTCGGTCCGTCGTCGAAGGTCAGATAGACGGCCGGCGGTCCGCCGTCCCGCGGCATGCTCCAGACGGCCGGCGCGGGAGCGGCGGCGTCGAGCAGGAACGGGAAGGGGGCGACGTGGGCAAGCGACAGCAGGCCGAAGCCGGCGGCAATCAACAGCCAGAACATCGTGTCGGTCGGTGGCGGCTCCTGCTCGCCGGCGCGGGTGCGGTGCTCGGGTGCGCACTCGGGCCGGCTGAATCCGCCAGCGTGGCCGAAGAAGGCGCCGCGCGTCAAGACGACCGGTCCGGGGAGCGTCGCCAGATGGTGGAACGACAGATTCGCGCCCGCGGCATCTCCGCGCCAACGGTGCTCGACGCGCTCGCGGCGGTCCCGCGGCACCGCTTCGTGCCGGCGGCGCTCGCGCCCCGCGCCTACGACGACACGCCGTTGCCGATCGGCTACGAGCAGACGATCTCGCAGCCCTACGTGGTCGCCTACATGACCGAGGCGGCCGCGCTGACGCCGGAGGCGAAGGTGCTGGAGATAGGCACCGGCTCGGGCTACCAGGCCGCCGTGCTCGCCGAGATCGCACGGCGAGTCCACTCCATCGAAATCGTCCCGGAGCTCGCCGACCGTTCCCGGACGCTGCTGGCCGACCTCGGCTACGGCAACGTCGAGGTCCGGACCGGCGACGGCTATCGGGGCTGGCCGGAGGAAGCGCCCTTCGACGCCATCGTCGTCACCGCGGCCCCCGAGCACGTGCCGCCCGCGCTGATCGAACAGCTCGCGGTCGGCGCACGGCTGGTGATCCCGGTCGGCCGCTTCACCCAGGAGATCCTGATCGTGACGAAGACGGCCGGCGGAGCGCTCACCGAGGCGGTGCTGCCGGTCCGGTTCGTCCCGATGACCGGGGAGGCGCAACGGCAGCGGCGTTGACGCGCGGGCCGGCGATCAGCCGCGCACCGGGCTCGGCCCCGAGGCCATGGCCGGCGGGACCGCCGGGGCGGGCGGCCGGGGAGCCTGGAAGCTCCGGATCGAAACCTGCGCGGCGGTGCGTTCCGCGATCCGCAGAAAGGCACGGGCCGCCGGCGAGTCCGGCTCGGCGCTGACGATCGGCGTCCCGGTGTCGCCGCTCACGCGGATCGGCGCATGGAGCGGAATGTCCCCGAGGAAGGGGACGTCCAGCTCGTCGGCGAGCCGCTCCCCGCCGCCGCGGCCGAACGGATCGCTCTCCTGCCCGCAGCCCGAGCAGGCGTAGTAGCTCATGTTCTCGACGATCCCCAGCGTCGGGACGTCGAGCTTGCGGTACATGCCGACGGCACGGCGGCTGTCGGCCAGCGAGACGGTCTGCGGCGTCGTCACCACCACCGCGCCGGTGACCGGCACGGTCTGGCTCAGGCTCAGCGCGACGTCGCCGGTGCCCGGCGGCATGTCGACGACGAGATAGTCGAGCTCGTCCCATCTGACGTCCTGGAAGAACTGCCGCACCACCCCGTGCAGCATCGGACCGCGCCAGATGACGGGGGCGGCGGCGTCGGTGAGAAAGCCCATCGACACGGCCCGGATCCCGTGCTTCTCCGCCGGCGCGATCTTCCGGCCGTCGGATTCCAGCCGCGTGTCCAGACCGAGCATGATCGGCACGTTCGGACCGTAGACGTCGCCGTCGATGATCCCGACGCGCCCGCCGTAGCGGGCGAGCGCCACCGCCAGGTTGACCGCCACGGTGGTCTTTCCGACGCCGCCCTTCCCGGCGCCCACCGCGACGACGTTGCGGATGCCGGGGATGGGCGCCTTCTGCGCGTCGGGCGCCGCGGAGCGGACGCTCGCGGTCATCTCGACATCGACCGCGTCGACGCCGCCGAGCGCGGACACCGCGGCCCGCGCCTGCTCCCGCATCTGGTCCTTGACCGGGCAGGCGGGCGTGGTGAGCTCGATCGCGAACGCGACCCGGCCGCCGTCGATGGTCAGGTTCTTGACGAAGCCGAGACTGACGATGTCCCGCCCGAGATCGGGGTCGGTGACCGCTTTGAGCGCATCCAGAACGGCGGCTTCCGAGACGAGAGGCATGGCCTAGCTTAGCCGCTCGGTCCACGGCCTGACAACCGGGATGACCGCCGGCCGCACCGCCGCGACGATCCGCCACTGGCTTGGCCGCTCGGCCACGGCCTGACAACCGGGGCCGGGCGGCCCGGCGGACGCCGGTCACCGCACCGCGATGCGCACTTCGACGCGGGTCTCGAAAGCGTGCGGCGGCGTGACCGAGTAGCGCAGGCGGGTTCCGTGCCGCACGCCGGGCGGAACACGGAAATGCAGCCGGTGCGGCAGGAGTCCGGCGCCGCTGCCGCCGCAGAGGCCGCACGGGCCGGTCCACAGCTCGCCCCGCCCGCCGCAGGCCGGACAGGTGTGCGGTACGGCGAGGTCGAGCGGCACGCGGACCCCCCGATCCGCCTGCCGCGCGGTGAGCTCCACCTCGGCGCGCCGCGTCGCCGCGCCGCGCTCGCCGGCCGCGGCGAAGAACGCCTCGCGCATGCGCGCCACGATCGGGGCCATGGACGGAAAGTCGACGGCGACCTCGTCGGCGAGCACGGATCGGGACGCACGGCCGATTCGCGGCGCCGGCGGACGCCGTGCGGACGGCGCGCCGCCGTCCTGCCGGCGGGAAACGACGGGCGGGGAAGCGGGGTGCTCGACGATCCGCGCCACCGCATCGCCGGCGTGGGCCGGCGCAACGTCCCGCAAGCGGCGGGCCAGCTCCCGGTACCCGCGGCGGATCCCGGCGTCGCCACCGTAACGAAACGGTCCCGGCGTCGGCTCGGCGGACACGATCCGCACGATAGGAGTCGCTTCCGATGGTTGTCAAGGCGGCGAGTGGTGTACGATCCCGCTCGGGAACCGGTCAGCCATGAACGACTACAGAATCCACAGCGAAGCGCGCGCGGGGCACTGGGTGGCGTGGGCGGTGGCGCCGGGCGAGTCCGGGCCGGCCGGCGCGGTCATCCTCTCCGGACAGACGCGGCAGGAAGCCGAGGCGAACGCGCGGCGCTGGGTCGAACGCATCGGCGCGGACCCCGGTCTCCTGTTCCCCTGAGGCGGGCCGCAACGGCCCGGGCGCGCGGATGTGCGGCGCCCACAGATGGAGCCGCTCCGCAAGGCCCTGCGGCTGCCGGGCGCCGCAACGGCCCGGGCGCGCGGACGTGCGGCGCCCGGGCCGGCCGGGCCGCACCGTCACCCCGCGGCGGTCGGTTCGCCGGCGGGGACGTCCGGCTCCGCGCACCCCGCGGCCACGACCGCGAGCCGGTGTTTCCGCCCGCTCGCCGCGGCCCACTCGACGACCGGCCGGGCTTGCGCCCCGGCGCGCCCCAGCGCGGCGACGAAGGTGGCGGGCAGCACGTCTCCCAGGCTCCCGCGGCCGGGCGCGAACTCGCCGGCGCCGGTGACGGCCGAGAAGTAGAGACGGTCGCGGGCGCGCGTGGCGGCCACGTACAGCAGGCGCTTGCTCTCCTCGCGGTCGGCCAGGCGCTGATCGTCATCCGCCTCCGTCCGAAACGGCCAGACCGACACCGACGGCTCTCCGTCACCCGCCGCCGTCGTCACGCGGACCGGAGGCGCCGCGGCGCCGACGCCGCGGCCGAGGTCGGCCAGCATCACCACCGGAAACTCCAGTCCCTTGGCCGCGTGCACCGTCATCAGGTTGACCGCGTCGAAGGCGTCGACCACGGCGTTCGACACGTCGCCCGACAATTGATCGAGGTGCTCGGCCACGCGGGCCATGGTGGCGTAGCCGCGGTTCTGCACCCGTCTGACCAGGCCGCGTATCTTCTTGACGTTCTCCCGCGCCTGCACGGAACGGCCGGCGTCCAGCTCGACGTCGTAGGCCGACTCGGCGAGCGCCCGGTCGAGCAGCTCGGACGGCGCGGTGCGGTCGACCAGCGCGACCCACCGGGGGGCGGTCTCGCGCGCCGCGGCCAGCAACTCGCGGTCGTCACCGTCGAGGCGGGCCAGCGCGGCCGGGGCGTCGGGCGCCAGCAGGGCCGCGGACAGTCCGCCGGCGAGCTGCGCGAGGGCGCGGTCCGACAGACCGACGATCCGCGACCGCAGCAGCGCCGCCGCCCGCAGCTCGGACCACGGGTCGGCCAGGTACCGCAGCAACGCCCGCACGTCCTTGATCTCGTCGGCGTCGAAGAAGCCGAGCCCCTTGTAGACGCAGGTCGGGATCCCGCGCCCGTTCAGGGCCTGCTCGATCTCGCGGTGGCTCTGTCGTGACCGGAACAGGACGGCCACGTCGCCCGACCCGGCCCGGCGGCGCACGCCGGTACGGCGGTCCCGTACCTGCCCGTCCCGGAGCAGCCGCGCGATCTCGCCGGCCACCCGCCCGGCGCACTCCTCGACGCTCCCGCCCGGGACGACCCCGAGCACCGGGTCCGGGTCGCCGGCGCCGGCGTCCGGCCTCCCGCCGACCGGAAAGCGATCGCGCTCGTCGAAACGGAACGCGTCGCGCCGGGCCGGCGCCTTCTCGACCGCCGCGAACAGGTCGTTGACGAAGGCCAGCAGCTCCGGCACGGCGCGAAAGCTGTGCGAGATCCACTGGCGCACTCCGCCGCGCGGGCCCGCCGCCGCGTCCGGGCGCAACGCCGCGACCGCCACGCCCGCTTCCTCGAGCACCGAGACGTCGGCGTCCCGGAAGCGGTAGATCGACTGCTTGCGGTCGCCGACCACGAAGACGCTGGGCGGCAGGGGCGCGTCGTGCACCAGCCCGCTGCCTTCGCCCCACGACTGCACCAGCAGCGAGACCAGCTCCCACTGGGCGCGGCTCGTGTCCTGGAATTCGTCGACCAGCAGGTGGTGATACCGCGATTCGAGCCGGTAGCGGGAACGCGCGAACTCGTCCATCTTCCGCAGCAGGTCGACGGCGCGCTCGAGCACGTCGGAGAAGTCGAGCCGCGCCCGCGACTCCAGCTCGCGGCGGTACTCGGCGGCGCCGATGCGGAAGAGGCGCCGCACGCCGCGCACGAGCGCCACGTTCACGTCGCGGTCGAAACGGGTCAGCGTCGCATGGACGACCGGCGCCAGCGTCGCGGCGGCCGCCCGGAAGCGGCGGGCGCGCGGCGTGCCGCTCCGCGAGCGGGGACCGGCGAACCGCTTGCGGGGCGCGCCCGAGCGGGTGAGGAAGTACGCCCGCAGTCGATCCAGGGCGGCGCGGATGCGGGCCGGCTCCAACCCCGCGAGCCGGTCGAGAGCGGCCAGATCGCGCGCCGCCAGCGCGAAGGCGCCGCTCTCGTGCGGCCCGTCCTCCAGCAGGCTCCGCAGCGTGGCGCCCATGCCCGACAGGCGCTCGGCAAGGCTCCGCACCGCGGCTCGGCACGCGCCGGCGGCGCTCAGGTCGCGGGGCGCGCCCCGGAGGACCCCGGCCAGCGCGGTCTCCACCGCCGTGCGGCGGTGCAGGAGGTGGGTCACCGCCTGCCGCACGCGCCACGGTCCGAGCTGCGCGAGCAGCATGGCCACGTCGGAATCCTCGTGCGCCACGGCACCGGCCGCGGCCAGCGTCCGCTCGACGGCCCGCCGGACGACGTGCGGAATCTCGGTCTCGTCGGCGATCGCGAAGTCCGGATCGAGATCCGCCTCGAGCGGAAACTCCCGCAGCAGCGACAGGCAGAAGGCGTCGATGGTGCTGATCGTGATCTCCCCGAGCCGGTCGCGCAGCGCGCGCCAGCGCGCCCGCCCGGCGCGCGAGGACTCGGCGTCCTGCTTCAGTTCCTGCACGATCCGCTCGCGCATCTCGGCCGCGGCCTGCCGCGTGAAGGTGATCGCCAGGACGTTCAGCGGGTCGATGCCGGCGCGCAGCAGGTTCAGGTAGCGCGCGACCAGCACCGACGTCTTGCCGGTGCCCGCCGAGGCTTCGAGCACGACGTTGCGGCGCGGGTCCACCGCGATCCGGCGGGCCGCCTGATCCGGCAGCGCGGCCGCGGGCCGGCGATCAGGCGTCCGCGACATGGTCCTTGCGGCAGACGGTCGGAAACGGGCAGGTCGCGCAACGGAGCCGATCCACCGGCCGGGGCGGATATTCGCCCGCCTCGATGGCCTCGACCAGCTCGACCACCCGCTCTTCGCCGGCGGCGATCGCCCTGGCGACCTCCCCTCCCGGCACCGACACGTGCAGCCGGGGATCGCCGAAGGCGAGGTAGAGCGCCTCGGCCGCGCGCCAGTCCTCTCCGCGCTCGGCGCGCAACTGCCGCTCGGCGCAGCGGGCGTACACCGGAAGCTGCAGCGCCCGCGACGGATGCGGGGGCCGGCCGGCCTTGTAGTCGATGACCCGGAACGTGCGGTCGGCATGCAGATCGATGCGGTCGATCACGCCGCGGATCGCGACCGTCCGGCGCGCCGGCGGGGCGCCGAGCTCGAAACGCCCGTCGACGTGGTACTCGAGCAGCCGCTCCGCGACGCCGGTCTGACCTTCGATCTCCACCGCGAACACCCGCTCGGCCAGTCCGGGCGCAGCAGCCGAACCCAGCAGCCATCCGCGGGCGACGGCGCGGTCGAGCGGCGGCAGCGACCCGACGGCGTCTTCCGCCGCCGCCGCGAAACGATCCAGCGCCGTCTCGAAATTCGCCAGCGTCACCGCGCCGTGGCCCGCCGCCTGCCAGTCCCTGAAGAACGACTCGAACACCCGATGCAGAAACAGGCCGCGCTGCTCCGGGGTCATCGTCTCCTCCGCCTTGCGCTCCGTCTCGAGACCCAGCGCGTCGGACGCGAAGTACTGGAACGGACAGGCGGCGTAGCGCTCCAGCGCGCCGACGGCGTACGTCCGCTCCGGTTGGCGGCCGGCGCGGCCCGGCGCCGGCAGGCCGCCCGCGCCGGACCGCGACGACCGCTCGACCCGCAACGCCCGCCAGCGGCGGCGGAGGCGCGGGTCGCCCCGCGCACCGGGCGGTTCGCCGCCCGGCGCGGCGGCGCGATCCGGGTCCGGCGCGGGAACCTGCTCGACGGCGAGCCCGTCGAGGTCCTCGAGCAGGGGTGAGGCGGTGACGACCGCGTCGTCCTCCAGATGGAAGTTCGAGAGCCAGACGCGCTCGGCCGCGAGTCCCAACAGATCGTGGAACGCGGCGCGCGCGGCCCGCAGCCGATCGCGCTCCCGCGGCCAGCCGAGCCCGGCGAGCAGACCGCCGGGATAGAAGACGTTGCGGATCGTGCGCCCAGGCCATTCGGTCTCGATCAGACCGGCGACGAACACGTCGTCGAACCGTCCGTACGCCGCCGCGTGGACGTCGATCAGATGCACGCCCTCGGGCGGCGGCCGCCTCGGAAACGTCCGGCTCTCGATCCACCGCCGCACGACCGGCGCCAACCCGGCGACGTCGACGTCGCCGCCCGCGTCGCGCAGCGATCGGTTCGCCGCCTCGAGCGCCGCGAGGCCCTGCCAGACGAGCGTCCGTCCTTCGCTGCCGCGGTCGGCCGGCTCGCCGGGCGCGGCGGCGTGGCGCTCCAGGAACGATCGCAACGTCGCGAGCTGGGTCGCGAGCGGCCGCGGCGCGCGGAGCGGACGCAGCTCGCCGGCCAGTGCGAGCACGCAGCGCAGGGCGGCGAACGCGGCGCGGCGGATCCCTGCCGCGGTGCGCCACTCTTCGGCGCCGCTTGCGAGCGTATCCACCCCCGCGGTGAAGCGCATCTCCGACAGGGCGCGGCCGAACGCCCGGATCGCAGCGGCGGGAGGCGGTGATCCGTCCACGTCGAACCGGAAGTGCGGCGACCGCAGCAGATCGATCGCCGGTCCGGGCCGGAACCCGCTCGCCGCGAACGTGACCACCAGGTCGACGGCCGCCGCGTACGGTTCGACCGCGAGCGGCAACGCGTCGCCGGCCCGCACCGGAAGCCCGGCCTCGTCGAAAACGGAGGGCGCCAGATACAGATACGGCAGGGGACGCTGCACCACCACCGCGGCGGCCGACGGAGGGCGCCCGCCGGCCAGTACGGAACGGCGCACCTGGCGGGCAATCCCGCGCAGTTCCTCTTCGCGGTCCCGCCACGCGAAACAGGGCGGCCCCGCCGGCGGATCGGGTACGACGACGGCGGCCGGCGGGCCGGGGTCGGCGTCGGCGCGCGATTCGGAGAGATCGGGCAGCAGGTCCTCGAGCCGCTCCCGGTACCCGCTGTCGAGCACCGCGTCGGTCGCGACCACGGTGACCCGCGCCAGCCGCGGCAGACGCGCCAGCAGGTCGAAGTCCGCCGGGTACAGACCTGCCGCGTGCGCGACCTGGTCCGGCACCGTCACGACGATCCCGGATACCGGCCGTGCCGTCCCCGCGGCGAGCAGCCGCTCCCGCAACCGGTGCTCGTCGACGAAGTCGAGCGCGTCGAGCCGGCGGTCGTAGGCGCGGAACGCGGCCACCAGGAAGCGGGTCTGCGACAGGAGACGCCTGGCGCCGCGATCGAGGTCGGCGCTCGGCTCGAGTTCCTCGATCAGGAACCGCTCGAAGGCGTCGACCGAGCGCCGGTGGCGCCGGAGCTGGTCGTAGAACGCCAGCAGTGCCGCGACGATGCCGGGGCGCAGCCGGAACGGCGGCGCGCAACCGGCGGCCAGCGCGTCACCGGCCGCGGCGCCGACGACGACCTCGCGCTGCACCGCGGTCAGCAGAGGCGGGCAGGACCCGCTCCGCTCGCGCAGCCATTCGTACCACTCGCCGCGCGTGACCAGCGCCGCCTGCCGGGCGTCGACTCCGGCCGCGGCGAGCGTACGCCGCAACTGGTCCGTCGCGGCCCGGGTGGGCGTCAGCACCGCCACCGGCGACGCGGACGCCGGGGTGCAGCCGGCGAGCGCCTCCGCGATCGCCCGCTGAAACGCACGGAGCGTCGGCGTGCGCAGCAGGCGGGTCTCGCGCGGCGTGATCAAGGCGCGCTCCCCGGAACCGCGGGTCGAGCGGGCGGTTCGCGGCGACCGCCGGGGGGCCGCTTGCGCGACGTTCCGAACTCCGACTGCCGAAACGCTGTGGAAGATCTGTGCGCCGCCTGTGAATTTTCAGCGGAGGCAGCGCAATTTCGGACCGCTTTCCTGAACGTTCCGCGCCACGGCGTCCTGTGGACGCGGCATTCGCGTTCGTCTTCGCTTGATTGACTCCGCCGGCTCACTAGAATCGTCGGCGTTCGCGCCGCGACGCCGCCAACCGCCAGCCAGCAGCGACTCCCATGCCAGACGCCGTTCACCATTTCGAAGAGACCATCGGCGGCCGGCGCTACGTCGTCGAAGTCAGCAGACACGCGCCGGGAGCCCCCTGGCGCGCCCGTCTGGTCCGGAACGCTGGAGTCCCGACCGCGCTGATGCCCTTCCAGGGCGCCACGGAGCGCGATGCGCTCGACGCGCTCGTCCGGTGGCTCTCGCACGCCCACGGCGGCGCGCCGGATTCGATATAGTAGCCGTGGGTTGGCCCGCATCGCGATGCGTGCTCGGCGCTGGCTGCCGGCGGCGGCCTGCATCTGGCTGGCGGCCGCGCCGGCCCCGGTCGAATGCGCCCAGTTCCGGCCGCGCGCAACCGTGCGCCTGATCGCCACCGGCGGCACCATCGCCAACCACCCCGACGGACGGCTGACGGCGGACGAACTGATCGCCCTGGTTCCGGCCGCCGAGCGGTTCGCCAGGATCGAGACCGAGCAGTTCGCGAACCTTCCGAGCAGCTCGCTCACCGTCAGGCACTGGCTCCGGCTGGCCAACAGGCTCAACCGCCTGTTCGCGGCGCGACGCGACCTGACCGGCGTCGTGGTGACGAGCGGCACGGACACGCTCGAGGAGACCGCGTACTTCCTCAACCTGACCGTCAGGACCGACCGGCCAGTCGTCGTCGCCGGCGCCATGCGCCCGCCGGGTACGCCCGGATACGACGGTGCGGCTAACCTGCTCGACTCGATTCGCGTCGCCGCCGCGCCGGCCACGCGCGGGCGCGGCGTGGTGGTCGTCCTCAACGGCGAGATCCACGCCGCGCGCGACGTGCGCAAGACGCACGCGCAACGGCTGGACAGCTTCGATTCGGGACGCCGGGGCGTACTGGGCGTCGTCGACGCCGATCGCATCGAGTACTACCGGCGTCCGGGCCGCCGGCACACGCGGCGGACCGAATTCGACGTCGCCGGCCTCCGGCGACTGCCGCACGTGGTCCTCCTGACGAGCTACGTCGGCGCATCGGGCGATCTCGTCCGCGTAGCGCGTGAACTCGGCGCCGAGGGCGTGGTCGTCGCCGCGGCCGGAGCAGGCGCGACGACGCCGGCCCAGGCGGAGGCGCTCGAGGACGTGATCGCTGACGGCGCGGTCGTCGTGATGGCCACCAGGACCGGCGGCGGCCGGGTGCCGGTTCGTGTCCGGCTCCCGGCGCGGGTCGCATCAGGAACATCGCGCGCCGCGCCGCGGCCCGTATCGGGCGAGAGCCTGTCCCCGGTCAAGGCTCGCGTGCTGCTGATGCTGGCGCTGACGAAGACCCGCGACGCCGCCGAGGTTCAGCGGCTGTTCACCACGTATTGACGGTTCGCGGCATCCCCGACGCTCCGGCAGTTCGCCGAGGGAGTCGAAGGAGTAGTGGACCAGACGGGGTTCGAACCCGTGACCTCGTGAATGCCATTCACGCGCGCTCCCAACTGCGCCACTGGCCCACGCCGGGCGACCCCCACACCGGGTGGCCGGTCACCTGCCTGTCATTCTAGGGGAACCGCGCGCATCCGATCAACGTGCCGGCACGCTCGCCGGAACCGGTCGCCCGCAAGCACCACGGTAGTCGGCCGGCGTATCGACGTCGAAAAACGCCCCGCGGTCGTCCACCGGCACGTTTTCGATCTCCGCCTCGAGCGCGCGGACGACCGGCTTGGCGCCGGTCCGCGGATCGGCCGCGCGCAGGGCGTCGAACACCGACCGGTCGAAGACGACCGGATGTCCGTGCGCGGAGCCGCCTCGCCGCGACGGCCGCACGATCGGCGCGCGCGTCACGGCGTAGGCTTCGAGCAGGGCGCGAACGGTAGCGGCGCCGACCAGCGGAACGTCGACCAGCGTCACGAGCAGCGCGTCGACGCCGGGACGGTCAACCGCCCCGAGGCCGGTGAGAAGCGACGAGAGCTGCCCGCGCGCCGGGTCCGGGTTGAGCACGATACGCGGCTCGGGCGGGACGACGGCCAGCGCCGACCGGATGGCCTCCACCGGCCCGTCGGGCGCGGCCACGACCAGCACGTCGTCGACGCCGGCCTCCCGGAACGTGCGCGCCAGCCGGCTGACGAACGTGTCCCGCGCATCGACCGGAAGAAGCGCCTTGGGATGCCCCATGCGCGACGACCGGCCGCCGGCGAGGATTATCCCCGGCACGATCACGACGCGATCCTAGCACCCCGGCGAACCGGGGCGCGCGGTTGAAAATCACCGCGGCGCGCACTAGAATCTGCGCCATGAGCAACGGCAACGTGGACATTCGGATCCGCTGCCAGCGATGCGGGCAAGACATGGAGCTGCGGGATCCGGGGCCCGGACAGCCGTGGCCACCCCAGCAGTTCTGGACCTGCGCGGCATGCGGCCGAAACTTCTGGACGACCTACCCGCCGCCCAGGAAACCGAAGCCGCAGCCGTCCAAGGCGCCCGCCTCCAAGGCCGGATAAGGCGCGCGAACCGGTCGCCGCGCCAGCGAATCGGTACGCGTACGCGGTTGACTTCTCACAGCTACGTCATTAGACTACCGCTTCCATTTACGCATTCGCGTTGCAGTCGTCAAGGATGCCCGGTTGCCCGGGGGTCGGTGGAACGGCGGCGCGGGTGCAGGCGGCGCAAGGGAGCGCGGTGTCCGCCGGTTCGGTTGGAGGTGCGCTCCCGCGGAGGAACGGCATGCCGAGCGGCACTATCGCACGTCTGTTGATTGACAAGGGTTTCGGGTTCATCCGCGACGAGGGCGGCATCGAGCACTTCTTCCACCGCAGCGCGGTGCGCAGCGCAGTGTTCGAGCTCCTCCGCGAAGGTCAGCGCGTCGAGTTCACTCCGGAGCAGTCGGAGAAGGGGCCGCGCGCGGGAGAAGTCCGCCTGCTCGAAGGCTAGTCGGCGGTCTCTGCCGGACGCTGGACAGAGACCCGTCACCCCCAACTCGCCGCCCCCAGGCAGGCCGCTACCGTCGCTTCGCACACGGGCACGCGCGTCCGGGCGTGTGTGCGATCCCGCGCCGGTCGTGCGCTTGCGCCTGCCAGCCGGATCCGGCACGAGTCGCCTCCTGGGAAGCGAACGGGGCCCGGTGGCCCTCCCGGTCTTCAAAATCGGTCGCTCCCCGCTGACGCGGGGGGGCTGGGTTCGACTCCCAGGCGCTTCCGCCAGCTTCCCATCCCCCCATCCCAGTAGTCTCCACCAAGCACCCCCGGCGGTCGAGGTGCCAAGCCCAAGGTCCGTGCGCGCGCGGACCTCGTCGTCGTCCCACTCGGTCGCGAGCGCCAGCCAGGCGGCGAGATGCCAGCGTCTCGAGGCCGTCGGGCTCCGCGTCGGCTTGGCCCCTCGGCGGCCCGGGCCAGGACGGGCAGCAGAGCGTCCCCGAACTCCTCGCGCACCCGCTGGCGCGGACCAGCTCGCGCGGCGTCAGGCACCAGGCGCGGTCGGCTTCGACCGCCGCCCGGTGTGCCGAACTGGAGCGCCGCCGCGCGACCGGCGCGCAACGGCAGTGAAGCGCCTCGACGTGCTATCGTTGCGGTCAGCATGTTCGACACCCTCGCCATCGCCCGCGCACTGACCGCGGCCGATTTCCCCCCTGCCCAAGCCGACGCCATCACCGACGCGGGGCGCCAAGCCGCCGACGCCGGCGTCGAAGCCGTCGATGTCGAGACGCTGGCGACGAAGGGGGACATCGCCGCCCTCGAGGGCGCGATGAAGGCCATCGAGGGCACCGTGAAGGCGCACTTCGCCACGAAGGCGGACCTTGCCGCACTTGAACTTCGGCTCATCAAGTGGATCGTCGGGACCGGCGTCGCCGTCGCGGGGCTGGTGGTCGCGGCGTTGCGCCTGCTCGGATAGCCCGCGACCCAGCCGGGTGCGGCAGCAGGAGGCGCCGCGTCGTGCTGCAGATCCTCGGTGTCTCCCCGGGCCTCACCGACGACCCGCGGTCGGTGGCCGAACTCGCCGCCCGGTGCGCCGACCTGGAGCGCCGCCGTGCCGCTGGCGCGCAGCAGTGAGGCGCCGAACCGTGCCATCGTGGCGGCCACGATGCTCGACACCCACGCCATCGCCCGCGCGCTGATCGCGGCCGACTTCACTCCCGCCCAGGCCGACGCCCTCACCGACGCGGTGCGCCAAGCCACCGAGCACGACGACGCGCGCACCGCTCGACTCGAGAGGGAGGGGAGTAGATGACGACCAGGGACCCGGCGCCGCGCGACGGCGCCACGATCACGCTACGCTGCCCAGTGACCTGCGAGGGCCAGACGATCTCGTCGTTGACGATGCGCCCGCCGCGGGTGCGGGACATCCTGGCCGTGGACTCGATCGTCGGCGACGCAGCCAAGGAGGTCCGGCTGCTGGCGAACCTCTGCGAGGTCTCGCCGCGCGCCGTCGAGGAACTCGATCTGCGGGACTACGAGGCGCTGCAGCGGGAGTACTCCCGCTTCCAGACGATCTCGGCGGCGGACGCGCGGCGGGCGGTGCTCGCACTGGCCGCCCGTACCGGGTGGGCGCTGGGCGAGGTGCAGGAGTTCGACGTGGCGGAGTTGACGATGTGGCTGGAGGGGCTCGCCGAGCTCACGGCCACGGCCACGGCGGGGGCGCCGGGGTAGTTTCTCCGCGCCGTCCCGCGCGCCACCCGCTCGCGACGACCATGCAGGCGTAGACGAGCAGCCGGTAGAGCAGCCGGGCAAGGTCCGCGGCGGCGAAGGCGGCGAAGCCCGCGGCGAAGACCGCGGCGCAAACCACGAGCGCGAAGAAGATGACTTCCATCGCCCCACGATAGCATGCTGCGCACCGCGATCGAGATCGGTTCCCGCGTCGGCGGCGCGCTGGCCGGCCTGCGCAAGCTCGAAGACCGCCAGACCCGCCTGGGCCGGACGCTGGAGAAGACCCGCCGGCAGGCCGCCGCGCTGCGCGGCCGGGCCGTCGAACTGCGCAGCGCGCAACAGCGCCTGGGCGACAGCACCGGCGCGTTCGCGCGCGACCTCGACGTCGTTGGCCGGCGTCTCGAGAAGGCCCGCCGGCGGATGGGCGAGTACCGCCGGGAGATGCGCGACCTCGACACCCTGCAGCGCGCTCGCGCGGGGTGGCTGAAGACCGCCGGCATGGTGAGCGGCGCAGTCGGCGGCGCACGCATGGCGGGGCGCATGCTGACCGCTGAGCACGCGCGGCAGACCGCCGCGGTCCGGGTCGGCACGCTGCTGCCGGAGGGCGAACGGGCCACCGGCCGGGCCGCCGCCGATCAGGCCGCGGGGAGCTACGCCCGCCGCGGCCTGACGTCGGCGACCGAGCATCTGCAGATTCAATACCAGCTCGTCTCCGCGGGCCTCGGCGCCGAGCTGTCCCGCTCCGCGGCCGACGTCGTCGCGCAGGTGGCGACCATCACCGATGGTATGCCGGCCCAGGTGGGCGACGTGGTCGCCACCGCCTACAAGAACCTCGGCCGCGGACTGGCGGGCGACCAGGCGCAGCAGATCTCGCAGGTCGGCGCGATCCTGACCCGCACGCAGCAGCGGTACCAGATCGAGAACTTCGGGCAGCTCGGTCAGGCGCTCGCCGCTTCAGCGGGGAAGGCGCATCACTCCAGCAACCGGTTGACCTCGGTGACGGAATCCGCCGCGGTGGCCAGCGCGGTCAGCTCCGCCCGGAACGCCAGGAGGTTGGTGACAAGCGCCAGGACGGCCGGCAGGGAGTGAACGACGGCCGGCAGAACGCCGGTATCGACACCGCCGCCGAGAACGGCAGCCAGCATCGTGAGGCCCATGGCCAGGGTGCCGATCGAGAAGACGGGGCGGCGGGCGCGGGCGACCGCGAGGTGCAGTTCGTCGGACAGCCCGCCGTCGGTCACCGCCTCCCGAATCGCCTTCCCCTTGCCGATCAGGTAGAACATCGTCATCGAGTGCGCCAGCAGGGTGACGAACGTGAAGAAGATCGCGAACGTCACGTGGCGCGAGATCTGCTCCGGGGCGGACGCCAGAAAGCCGACGACGGTGACGTACCCGAGGCCGCCGATCCCCAGCGCCGCCGCCGTGATCAGCGCCGCCGTCATCGCGTCGCCTCGGCTGGCGCCGACCGCTCGCGCACGGCCGCATGCGCCTCCCGAATCCGCTGCAACAGCGGCGGAAACCGCTCGCGCGGAAGGCCGACCCGTCCGAAGCAGCGAGCCCGCGGGTGGTCGTCGCCGTGGAAGTCCGAGCCGCCCGACACGGCAAGGCGGTACTGCTCCGCGACACGCAGGTAGCGCCGTCGCGCACCGGCGTCGTGGTCGCTGTGGTAGACCTCGACAGCGCCCAGGCCCGCTTCCACGAGTTCCGGAATCAGGTCGTCCCGGCGCAGCAGTCCGGGATGCGCCAGGCCGGCGACGCCGCCGGAGCGGGTCACGAGACGAACGACCTCGGCCGGCGACGCGCCGGAGCGCGGCACGTAGGCGGGCCGGCCGTCGGCCAGCCAGCGGTCGAATGCCTGCTGCAGACTCGTGACGTGGCCGGCGTCGAGCAGCGCCCGGGCGACGGTCGGCCGAGCCACCGCCTTGCCGGCCGCTTCCGCGCCGGCGATGAGATCCTCCAGGTCGACCGGGACGCCGAGCGCGGCCAGGCGGGCGGACATCTCCCGCGCCCGCCGTGTGCGGTCCTGCCGCTGACGCGCCAGGAAGGGCGCCAGTCCGGCCGGTTCGGGATCGAGGAACCAGGCCAGCACGTGGACGTCGCGGGCAGCGTGGACGGCGGTGATCTCGATGCCGGGCAGAAACTCCATGCCGCGCGCCGCCGCTTCCGCCGCCGCCTCGGGGATCCCGGCGAGCGTGTCGTGATCCGTCACGCCGAGCGTGCGGATTCCCAACCGGTGGGCCCGTTCGACCAGCGCACGCGGCGCCAGCGCACCGTCCGAGGCCGTCGTATGCGTATGCAGGTCGATCATGGGCGGCACCGCCGGCGGACCGGACACGGCCGGGCGCGAGGGATCCGGGGCGCGAGGTCAGGCGCTCCCGCGCTGCGTCCGCCGGGCGCGGGGTTCGTCGTCCGAGGTCTTCGACTGCCGGGCGCGGAGCGCGCGGTACTCGCGCATCAGAAGCTCCAGGTGCTCCCGTTCCTCCTCGGCGAACTCGAGGAAGATCCGCTTGCCCTCCGAATCCTCGAACCGCTCCCCGTAGCGCTTGAAGAAGCGATGCGATCCGCGCTCGCAACGAATGCCGATCTTGAGAGCCGCCTTGTCGTCGACGCCGCGCGACAGTTCGTCGGCCCCTGCCGCGAACAGGCCGTTTGCCGCCCCCTTGAAGAAGAGGAACGTCGGATGCGATTCGAGCCGTGGATCCTGCTCGAGCAGCTCCGCGTAGCGCGCCTCCAGCGTGGTGAGATGCTCTTTTTCCTCTTCGGCCAGCTTCCGGAACACGTGGCGGCCGCGGGCATCCCGGGTCAGGCGCGCCGCGCGCCGGTAGAATTCGAGCCCGCTGCGTTCCGTCGCGATGGCGATGCGCAGGGCGTCGCGCGCGAAGAGCAACTCGGTCGTCACCTTGTCGGGCGGTGTCCGCCGTCCGGTACGGCACGTTTCACAGGTGCCGTAGATCTGTACGACGCTCTTGCGCGCTTCGAACCCGCGGGCCGCCGCGATCTCCTCGATCAACCCCTCGATGTCCGAGGACAGGAACTCCGACGACTGGTTGCAGCTCTTGCAGATGAGGTGGAAGTGCCTGGGATGGCGGTAGGAGTGCTCGAACCGGAACCGGCCCTCGCCGAAATCGACCTTGCGGGCGATGCCGGCTTCGACCATCCATTGCAGCGTGCGGTAGACGGTGGCGCGGCTGATCTTCCCGCCGTCGCGGCGCACGACATCCACCAGATCGTCGGCGCTCAGGTGCCCCTCCTGCCGCAAGAAGAGGTTGACGATCAGATCGCGTTTGCCCGACCGCCGGCCTCCAGGAGGTCGATGGCGCTCGACGTACTCGGCCTGCGGGTCCATCTCGTGCATCAGCCGGCCTCGGCCGCGACGGCACGGGCCTGTCCGCGCGGCCGACGGCTACACACCGAACGACTGCCCGCACCCGCAGGTCGCCTTGGCGTTCGGATTGCGGATCGTGAATCCACCGCCTGTCAGATTGTCGACGAAGTCGACCTCGGCCCCCGTCAGATAGCGTACGCTGATCGGATCCACGAACAGCTTGACGCCGTTCGATTCGAAGATCCTGTCCGCTTCGGCGTCCCCCGAGCCTTCCTCGATCATCAACCCGTACTGGAACCCGGAACAGCCGCCGCCCTGTACGAACACGCGCAACCCGGCGTCCTTCTTCTGCTCCTCGGCCAGCAGGGCCTGGATCCTGCCCGCCGCCGCGTCGGTCACGGCCACCGGTCCGATCGCCGTCGTAGTCGTTTCAGCCACTTCGCTCATCTCCCCTGATGCGTACCACAGTATAGCGCGCCTCCCCCGCCGCGTGAATACGCCCCGACACGCCCGCGGGCGTGCGATACTGGCGCCGCATGGCCGACGACGATCCCCTGGACGACGCGGAACGACGCTGGCTGCGACTCGCCGACGAGCGGCCCGACCTCGGCGCCGCCATCGACGTGCAGCGGGTGCTCGTGACGCGCAGCGTGGAGCTGATGGCGGAGACCGCCCGCATCGTCCGCGGGGCGAGCGCCGCGCCCGCCGATCTGCTCGAACGACTCGGACGGCAGCGGTCCCCCGTCCTCGATCTCGCGGTCGACCTCGACGTGGACCGGCTGCTGCCGTTCCTGCTGGGATTCTGTGACGACTTCGCCGCCGGCGGCGCCGGCGACCCGGCGCGGCGCGTGCGCGCGGTCATCGAGCGGGGCGAGATCGAGCCGGGGTCCCTGCTGCGGGCGTCGCTCGCCCGCCGGCAGGAAGCGATCCGCCAGCGGGCGAACCACGTCGGCGTCGCCCCGGACCTGGTGTGGCTGGTCGCCGAGCTGGCCGTCGGACCCGTGGCCCACTGGCTCCAGCACGAGGCGCTCGTGTCCGTCACGTCCGCGCCGCCGGCGGTGCGGGACGCCCTGCGCGGCTGGGCGCGCGGCGAGTGTCCCGCCTGCGGCTCCTGGCCGGCGCTGGCCGAGGTGCGGGATGGACGGCGTCACGCCAGGTGCTCGTTCTGCGGAGCGGACTGGACGCCCCGGGCCGGCGCGTGCGTCCACTGCTCGGAGTCGGGGGACGCCTTCCTCGTCGCGGCCGCGGACCGGGCGTCCGCCGGACGGCGCATCGAATTCTGCCGCGCGTGCGGCAGCTACCTGAAGCAGATCGATCTGCCGGTGGCGACGGCGTTCGCGATTCTGCCGGTGCTCGATCTGGAGACGAGCGATCTGGACGCGCTTGCGGCCGGCCGCGGATACGCGCGCCCGCCGATGCGGCCGGCCGCGGCGCCGGAGACGCCCTGCCCCCAAGGGGCCGATTGAACTCCCGGTTCCACCATGCCGCACCAGGATGGAGAGAGAAATGAGAGCGACCACGCCGGGGACCGCGCTTCCTGCCGCGGCGCTGATCGGTACGCTCCTGGGTCTGATCTTCGCGTCCGCCCACGCGCAGGTGCGCACGACCCACGGCCGGCTGTTTCCGCCGGAAGACCTCGGCCTGCTCGAAGGGCCGGACCGGGACGCCTGGCAGGAGCCGGAGCTGATCATGGACGCGCTCGGCATCGCCGACGGCGCAGTGGTGGCGGACGTCGGCGCCGGCGGCGGGTGGTTCACCGTGCGGCTGGCCCAGCGCGTGGGACCGCACGGGCTGGTCTACGCCGAGGACATCCAGCCGCAGATGATCGAGTCGATCAACCGGCGCGTCCGGCGCGCGGGGCTGACCAACGTGCAGACGATCATCGGCACGCCGACCAACCCGCTGCTGCCGGGTCCGATCGACGCGCTCCTGATGGTCGAGGTGTACGGCCAGGTCGAAGATCCCGTCACGCTGCTGCGGAACGTGATGCCCCGGCTGAAGCCGGGGGGCCGGATCGGCATCGTCGAGTACAAGCTCGACGGCGGCGGCCCCGGTCCGCCGCTCGACGAGCGGGTAGAACCGGATACGGTCATCCGCGACGCCCGGACCGCCGGCTTGCGCCTGCTGGCGCGCGAGGACCGCTTCCGCTACCAGTACCTGCTGGTCTTCGTCCACGACGACGCGACGCCGCCGGCCGGGTAGCGCCCGCGTCCCGCCGCCGGGCGCAGCCCGTCCCGACCCTGCCATGTCCTCGTCGGCGCACGCATCGCATGCATCCGTACCGCCGCCCGCCCGGCATGCCGTTCTGACCATCGCCGGCAGCGATTCGGGAGGCGGCGCCGGCATCCAGGCCGACCTGCGGACGTTCGCGGCGTTCGGCGTCCACGGCCTGAGCGCCGTCACCGCCGTCACCGCCCAGAACGCGGACCGGATCTCCTGCATCCACGCGCTTCCGCCCGGCGTCGTCGCGGCGCAGATCGCGGCCGTCGCCGCCGACGTCCCGGTTGCGGCGGCCAAGACCGGCATGCTCGCGACCGCCGCGATCGTCGACGTCGTGTGCGAACGACTCCGGGCGCTGGCCATCCGGCCGGTCGTCGATCCGGTGCTGGCGTCGACGAGCGGCGCCCGCCTGCTCGACGAAGACGGTATCCGGCGCATGACGGCGCGGCTGCTGCCGCTGGCCGCGGTCGTCACGCCGAACCGGATGGAGGCGGAGCGGCTGAGCGGCATCGGGATCACGTCGCTCGCCGCGGCGCGGGAGGCGGCGCGGCGCATCCGCGAGCTGGGCGCGGCGGCCGTCATCGTCACCGGCGGACACTTGGGCGAGGAAACCGACACCGTCGTCGACGTCCTCGACGACGGCGCCGGCGCCGTCGAGATCGCGACGCGGCGCGCGGGCGGCGCCGGCGGCAGCCGCACCCACGGCACCGGCTGCGCGTTCAGCGCCGCCCTGACGGCCGGCCTCGCCGCGGGCCGCGCGCTTCCCGACGCCGCGGAAGAAGCCCAGCGGTACGTCGCGGACGCGCTGCGGCGGGCGTCACGAGCCGGCCGCGGCGGACCGGTGCTCGACCACGCCGCGGCGGGCGCCGGGGGAACGGGCCGGCGCCGGGCGTGACCGTCCGGAACGCGCCCGGCTGCTATACTGCCGGGGCGTGGGGACGCCGGCCTTCCTGGTCACGACCGAGCCGCTGGAACTAGCGGCGATCATCGACGTCGTCGCACGGCGGCTCGCGGACGCGCCGGCGAGCGCCGGCGCCGTCACGTCGTTCCTGGGCACGGTGCGCAACGAGAACCAGGGCCGCCGCGTCGACCGGCTGGAGTACGAGGCGTACGAACCGCTGGCCGTCAAGTCGTTCGAGCGCATCGCGGCGGAGGCGGGCGAGCGCTGGCCGGACACCCGCGTCGCCGTGCACCACCGCGTCGGCGCGCTGGCGGTCGGCGAGGCGAGCGTGGCCGTCGCCGCCGCGTCCCCGCATCGCGCCGACGCCTTCTCGGCGTGCCGCTACACGATCGAGCGCATCAAGCAGATTGCGCCGATCTGGAAGCACGAGTTCTTCGCGGGCGGGGACGTCTGGATCGAGGGCGCCACCGCCGATCCCGGCGACGAGGAGGCCCGCGGGCGGGCCCTGCGTGCGGCATGCGCGTGACGGTTCGACTCTTCGCCCGGCTGCGCGACGTCGCCGGGGCCGCCGACCTGGCGCGCGAGCTGCCCGGCGGCGCGACGGCGGATACGCTCTGGAACCTGCTGGCGGACGAGCATCCGGAGCTCGCCGCCTACCGCGGCGCGGTCTCCGTCGCCGTCAACGCGGAGTACGCCCGCATGGACGCCCGGATCGCCGACGGCGACGAGGTGGCGTTCCTGCCGCCCGTGTCGGGGGGCTGATCGGCCATGTTCGACAAGCTGCAGGGGATTGAAGAGCGGTACGACAAGCTGCTGGCGCTCGTCAGCGATCCGGCGGTGCAGGCGGACCAGCAGGAGTATCGCCGGCACACCCGGTCGCTGTCCGGGATCCAGCCGCTGGTCGAGAGGTTCCGCGAGTACAAGGCGGTCGTGGAGGAGCTGGCCGAGACCCGCAAGCTCGCCGCCGGCGGCGACGACGACCTGCGCGAGCTGGCCGAACAGGAGTCCGGCGTCCTGGAGAAGCGCCGGGACACGCTCCTGGACACCATCAAGGTGTTGTTGCTGCCGAAGGATCCCAACGACGAGAAGAACGTCGTCCTGGAGATCCGGGCCGGCGCCGGCGGCGACGAAGCGGGCCTGTTCGCCTCGGACCTCTTCCGCATGTACCAGCGGTTCGCCGAGGAGCAGGGCTGGCGCGTGGAGCTGCTGTCGTCCCACGAAACCGGCGTCGGCGCCGTCAAGGAGGTCGTGGCGCTGATCGAAGGCAGACGCGTCTACAGCCGCCTCAAGTACGAGAGCGGGGTCCACCGGGTGCAGCGGGTCCCGGCCACCGAGGCGAGCGGCCGCATCCACACTTCCACGGCCACCGTCGCGGTGCTGCCGGAAGCCGAGGAGGTCGACGTCCGCATCGATCCGAAGGAGCTGCGGATCGATACGTTCTGCTCCAGCGGTCCTGGCGGCCAGAGCGTCAACACGACCTACTCGGCGGTCCGCATCACCCACCTGCCGACCGGCCTCGTCGTCTCGCAGCAGGACGAAAAATCGCAGATCAAGAACAAGGCGAAGGCGATGAAGGTGCTGCGGTCGCGCCTCTACGAGCTGGAGCTGCAGCGGCAGCAGTCGGAGATCGCCAGCGACCGCCGCGGGCAGGTCGGCACCGGCGAACGGTCGGAGAAGATTCGCACCTACAACTTTCCGCAGAACCGCATCACCGACCACCGCATCGGCTTCACGACCCACCGGCTGCCGGAGGTGCTGGCCGGCGATCTGGGGGAGCTCGTCGAGACCGTCGTCACCCACTACCAGTCCGAAAAGCTCAAGGCGGAAGAACAGGCGGCACCGGCGTGACGGGCCCGGCCGCGGGCGGCGCCGCCGTCCCCCTGGTCGACGTCGTGGCGCAGGCGCGGGAGCGCTTCGCGCGCGCGGGGGTCGCCGCGGACGAGGCCCTGGCCGACGCCGAGGTTCTGGCCCGGCACGCGCTCGGCTGGGATCGCGCCACCTGGATCGCCCGCCGCCGCGATCCGGCGCCGCCGGGCTTCGCGGCCCGTTACGCGCCGCTGGCCGCGCGCCGGGCGAAACGGGAGCCGGTTTCGCTCATCACCGGGCGCCGCGAGTTCTGGGGGCTCGCGTTCGCGGTGGGGCCGGCGGTGCTGACGCCGCGTCCGGAGACGGAACTGATCGTCGAGGCCGCGCTCGATCTGTTCGCCGACCGCCGCAACGCGCCGCTCGAGATCGCCGACGTGGGGACCGGCTCCGGCTGTCTCGCGGTGGCCCTCGCGCGGGAGTTCCCGCGGGCGGCCGTGACGGCGGTCGACGTCTCGTCCGCGGCGCTCGCCGTGGCCCGCCGCAACGCGGAGGCGCACGGGGTGGCGGAACGCATCTCGTGGGTCCACGCTCCGCTCGCCGGCTGGCTGGCCGGGCCGGCACCGGACCGCGGCGCAGCGGGAATCGACCTGATCGCAGCCAACCTGCCCTACGTCCCGGCCGGCGAGCTGGCCGCGCTCCCGCCCGAGGTGCGCCTCCACGAACCGCGGGTCGCCCTCGACGGAGGACCCGACGGGCTCGAACCGCTGTGCGAGCTGCTGCGCGCCACGCCGGGCCGGCTCCGCCCGGACGCGCGCATCGTCGTCGAGATCGGCCGCGGCCAGACCGACGCGCTCCGGGATCGAATCGCCGCCGCCCCGGGCCTGGAGCTGCTCGAGGTCCGTCCGGACCTCCGGGGCATCCCGCGCGCCGCCGTCCTGGGCGCGGTCCCGGCGGCCGCCCGCGCCTGATCGCGAGAACCGCCATGGCCGACTGCCTGTTCTGCCGGATCGCCGCCCGCGAGATTCCGGGCGACGTCGTCCACGAGGACGAGCGCCTCGTCGCGTTCCGCGACATCAACCCGCAGGCGCCCACCCACGTGCTGATCGTCCCGCGCCGCCACATCTCCACCCTCAACGATCTGACCGCCGGCGACACGGAGCTGGTCGGCGCGATGGTGCGTCTGGCGGCCCGGATCGCGGCCGACGGCGGACACGCCGAAGCGGGCTACCGGACCGTGTTCAACTGCAACGCGGCGGCCGGGCAGACGGTGTTCCACATCCACCTGCATCTGCTCGCGGGCCGGGACCTGGCCTGGCCGCCGGGGTAGCCGTCGTCTCGCGGCCGTTCGGCAGCGCGCGCCGGCGCGCGGCGGTGGGCGGTTCCTTCATGCCCGTTCCTTCGGTTCCGGCGGAAGCGGCGCAGGGTGGTTCCGGCCGGCGGCCCGTCTCCGCGTGACGGCGCGGATCTCGTCGGCCAGATCCTGGAGGTCGTCCGGGAGGGCGCACGAGACCAGGATGCGCCGGCCGTCGCGTGGGTGGGTGAACGCCAGCCGCGCGGCGTGGAGAAAGGGACGGTCCAGCCGCTCGACCACCCGCAGATGGGGCGGCGTGCGCCGACCGCGCCGGCCGTAGACGGAGTCTCCGGCCACCGGATGCCCGATGGCGCTCAGGTGGACGCGGATCTGGTGGGTCCGGCCGGTGTGGATCGCCACCCGGGCGAGGGTGACGCCGTCGAGCGGTTCGGCCTTGACCACCCGCGTCACCGCCGCCCGCGCGCGCCGCGAACGGGCCGAGATGCGCTTGCGGTCGACCGGGTCCCGGCCGATCGGCAGGTCGATGCGGCGCCCCTGCCGCACGAGCCCCCAGACGAGAGCGACGTATTCCTTCTCCACCTCGCGGTCCGCGAACTGCCGCGCCAGCGCGGCGTGCGCCCGATCGTGCTTGGCCACGACCATCAACCCCGACGTGCCGCGGTCCAGACGGTGCACGATGCCGGGGCGCAGAGCGCCGCCGATGCCGCTCAGGTCCCGCACGTGATGCAGCAGCGCGTTGACGAGCGTGCCCTGCGCATGGCCGGCGGCCGGATGCGCGACCATGCCGGCCGGCTTGTCCACGACGACGAGATCCGCATCGTCGTGGAGGATGTCGAGGGGCAGCGCCTCGGGGCGCGGCGTCGCCGGAGCGGGCGCCGGGATGGCGACTCGCACGACGTCGCCGGCGCGTACCGCCGTGCCCGGACGTGCCGCGGTCCGATCGAGTCCGACCCGCCCTTCCCGGATCAGCCTCTGGATCTGCGACCGGGTTCGGCCGCCGAGACGCGCCGTGAGGAACCGATCGAGCCGGGAGCCGGCGTCGTCGTGCGGCACCTCGAGGTCGACGTGTTCGGATGAAGGCGGCTCGCCGTCGTCGTGGGTGGCCATGACTCTCGCGCCGCGCGGACGGGTTGCGCTCACGCGCGGGCGCGCGCCGGCGACGGCGGCGGCGCCGGTCCGTCCGAACGGGCGAGCACGACGAGCATCACGATGCTCAGCGGCACCAGCAGCACCGACACGAACTGCGAGGTCGAGAGCAGGTCGAAGACGGCGCCGCGCGGGTCGCCGCGGGTGAATTCGATCCCGAAGCGCACCGCCGGATAGAGCAGCAGATAGGTCCAGAACGTTCTGCCCGCGAACGAACGGCCCCGGCGCTCGAACGCGAGCAGGACGCCGAGGATGACGAGCGCGGCGGCCGATTCGTAGAGCTGCGTCGGATGCAGGCTGACGTCGAGCGGCGTTCCGACGTTGGCCGCCGCCAACGGACTGGTGAACGTGACGCCCCAGGGCAGATCCGTCGGGTGGCCGTAGCAGCAGCCCGCGAGCAGGCAGCCGAGCCGGCCCACCGCCTGACCGGCCGCGATGCCGGGCGCGAACGCGTCGCAGGTCGCCCACAGCGGCATGGCGTGCCGCCGCATGTACCAGAACGCCACCCCGACCGACAGCAGCAGGCCGCCGTAGAAGACGCCCCCGGAGCGGACCAGCGTCCACAGCGCCGCCGGATCGCGCGTGAAGTCCTCGAACTCGACGACGAACAGCAGCAGCTTGGCGCCGACCAGGGCGCTGACGATGATCGCGATGCCGAGGTCCATGACCCGCTGCCCGTCGAGCCCGCGCGCCCGGCCGCGGGCGACCGCCACGCGCAGCCCCAGCAGATACGCCGACACCAGCAGCACGCCGTACGAGTAGATGCTGATCGGACCGAGTTCAAGCAGTCTCGGATACATGGGCGTTCAGGAAGACCGTGTCGAGGATGAGGCAGCAGGCGCCGACCGTGATGCCGGCGTCGGCCACGTTGAAGGCCCAGAAGTGCCAGCTTCCCCAGTAGACGTCGACGAAGTCGACGACGTAGCCCGACGCGATGCGGTCGATCAGGTTGCCGACGGCGCCGCCGATGATCGTCGCCAGCCCGAGGCGGGCCAGCGGCTGACCGGGCGGGACGCGGCTCGCGTAGATCGAGATGGCGATCAGCGCGAAGAGGCCGACGGCGGTCGTCAGCTCCCGCTTGAACGGCATGTCGACCGCGTTCAGCAGCCCGAAGGCGACGCCCGTGTTCCGGACGTAGCTGAAGTCGAGCAGCCCGGGAATGACGGTCACGCTGGCGTGGAGCGGCAACCACGCGTGCACCATCGCCTTCGAGGCCTGATCGAGAAGCACGATCCCCGCTACGATGCCCAGCATCAGGCCGCGCGACGGAAAGACGGGCCCGGGCGTCCCGCCTGCGCCGCGGCCCGCACCGGAAAGCGAACTTTCACCGGAAACCGGCGGCCCCGCGGGCGGTGGTTCAGCCGACACTTTCCATGGTCTCCGACAGCGCATCGACGCAACGGTCGCAGAGGCCGGCCGGGTCCCGCTCGCACAGCGCCGGGACGTAGCGCCAGCAGCGGTCGCACCTGACGCCCCCGGCACGGCGCGCCGCGACCACCGCCGCGCCGCCCGGCTCGACGAACTGCGCGCCGGCCGCCGCGGCCCGGTCGCCGTCGAGCGGCAGATCCGGGTCCGGCGACACCGAAACCTCGGACGTGATGAACAGCGTGGGCAACTCCGCGGCGTACCGCTCGACGAGCGCCGCCGTCGCCCCGTTCGCGCGTACTTCGACGGCGGCCTCCAGCGACGTGCCCACGATCTTTCGCTGGCGCAGGTGCTCGAGCTCGACGTTGACCGCATCGCGCAGGGCCAGCAGGCGTCGCCAGCGATCGAGCAGGCCCCGGTCGACCAGCGCCTCGCAGCCGGCCGGCAGATCGGCAAGATGCACGCTGTCCTCGCGCGGGCCGGGCAGGAAGCGCCACAGGTCGTCGGTGGTGACCGGCAGAATCGGCGCCAGCAGGCGCGCCAGCCCGTCGATCATCGTGTGGATCGCGGTCTGCGCGGACCGCCGCGCCTGCGACGCGGGGGCGAACGTGTAGAGCCGGTCCTTCGAGACGTCGACGTAGAACGCACTCAGATCGACGGTCAGGAAGTGGTTCACGGCGTGCGAGACCGGCTGGAATTCGTAGCGCTCGTAGGCGGCCCGGATCGTGCAGGCGACCTCCCCGTAGCGGGCCAGGGCGTAGCGGTCCACCTCTTCGAGCGCGGCGAGCGGCAGACGGTCGGCGGCCGGGTCGAAATCGAACAGGTTGGCCACGAGAATCCGTAGCGTGTTGCGGATCTTGCGGTACGCTTCGACGACGCGGGCGAGGATCTGGTCGCCGAGGCGCACCTCCTCGCGGTAGTCGACCATCGCGACCCACAGCCGCAGGATCTCCGCGCCGTACCGCTTGACGATCGCCTGCGGATCGATGACGTTGCCGACCGACTTCGACATCTTGCGGCCCGCCGCATCGACGACGAAGCCGTGGGTCAGCACCTCCCGGAAGGGCGCGGCGCCGCGCGTTCCGAGCCCGACGAGCAGCGAGCTGTGGAACCAGCCCCGGTGCTGGTCGGAACCCTCCAGATAGAGGGTGGCCGGCCAACCCAGCTCCGGCCGTCGGGCGAGCACCGCCTCGTGACTCGAGCCCGAGTCGAACCAGACGTCCAGGATGTCGCGTTCGCGCTCGAACGTCCGGTTCCCGCACGACGGACAGGTGAAGTCCGGCGGGAGGAACTCGTCGAGGCCGCGCTCGTACCAGGCGTCGGCCCCGTGCTTCTCGAAGACCGCCGCCGCCCGCTCGGTCAAGGCGGCCGTCAACGTCGCCTCGCCGCACGACGTGCAGTAGAGCGCCGGGATCGGCACCCCCCACGACCGCTGGCGTGAAATGCACCAGTCGGGCCGGTTGGCCACCATGTTGCGGATCCGCTCCTCGCCCCAGGCGGGAAACCACTTGACCCCCGCGACGGCGTCCAGCGCCCGCCGCCGCAGGCCGCCGCGGTCGAGCGCGATGAACCACTGCGCGGTGGCGAGGAAGATGACCGGATGGTGGCAGCGCCAGCAGTGGGGGTACGAATGCTCGAGGTCGGACCGGCGCCACAGCCGGCCCCGTTCGGCGAGAGCCGCCTCCACGCGCGGGTTCGCCTCGAAAACCCCCAGCCCGCCGAACAGGCCCACGTCGTCCGCGAAGCGGCCGCCCGGTCCGACCGGCGCGTAGACGTCCAGACCGTACCGCACCCCCGTGCGGAAGTCGTCGGCGCCGTGGCCGGGCGCGGTGTGGACGGCGCCGGTGCCCTGATCGAGGGTGACGTAGTCGGCCAGCACGGCGACCGAGTCCCGATCGTACAGCGGGTGCCGGAACCGCAGCCCCTCCAGGTCGGCGCCCCGGAACGCCGCGAGCGGGGTTCCCAGCGCCCGGCCGGTCTCCTCCTCGACACGGCCGGCCAGCGGCTCGGCCACGATGACGGCGCCCGCCTGTCCGTCCGGCGCCGCGGTTTCGTACGCCGCGTAGGTCACCTCGGGATGAAAGGCGACGGCCAGGTTCGACGGGATGGTCCAGGGCGTCGTCGTCCAGACGAGGACGCTCGCGGCGCGCCCGGCCAAGGCCGGCGCCAGCGCCCGCAACGCCGGTCCGCTGCCGGCCGCGAGCGGGAATTCGACGAAGATCGACGGAGACGTGTGCGACTCGTACTCCACCTCCGCCTCGGCCAGCGCGGTCCGGCACCGGATGCACCAGTGCACCGGCTTCTTGCCGCGGTAGACGAGGTCCTGCTCGACGAAGCGGCCGAGCGCGCGGACGATGGCCGCCTGATAGGCGGGATGCATCGTCAGGTACGGCGCGGTCCAGTCGCCGAGGACGCCGAGCCGCCGGAACCCGGCGCGCTGCGCGTCGACGTAACGCTCCGCGTACCGCCGGCACTCCCGGCGCACGCCGGCGACGCCCAGCTCCCGCTTGCGCCTGCCCAGCTCGCGGTCCACGCGGAGCTCGATCGGCAGTCCGTGGCAATCCCAGCCCGGCACGTACGGCGCGTCGTATCCGGCCATCGTGCGCGTCCGGACGATGAAGTCCTTCAGGATCTTGTTGAGCGCCGTGCCGACGTGAATCTCGCCGTTGGCGTACGGCGGACCGTCGTGGAGAACGTAACGCGGCGCGCCGCGGCGCCGCTGCCGGATCCGCCCGTACAGATCGATCGCCTCCCAGCGGGCGATCGCGTCGGGTTCGGCGGCCGGCAGGCCGGCCTTCATGCGAAAACCGGTCCGCGGCAGGTTCAGGGTCTCTTTCCAGTCGGACATGGCGAAGCGGCGCCCGGTGAACGCAAAGGTGGCGCGGGCGACGCCACTTCGCCTCAATTGTAGTGCAAAATATAATGGTTCTCATGCTGGTCGGGGCGTCTCCCGCGCCGTCCGTCGTCCCTCTCCCCACCGGGCGCGCGCGCCGTGTCAGCGCGATCTTCTTCGACGTCGACTTCACGCTCATCCATCCGGGGCCGGTCTTCGACGGCGAGGGCTACGGGGCCTTCGCCGCGCGCCACGGGCTGCGGATCGATCCGGCGCGCTTCGAGGACGCGGTACGACTGGCGTCGGTGGAGCTCGACCGGCTGCAGGACGGCGTCTACCGGCCGGAGCCGTTCCTGCGCTACGTCGGGCGCGTCCTGACGGAGATGGGGGCGGCGGGGCCGGGCATCGAGGCCTGTTCGCGCGAGATCTACGACGAGTGGGCGCTGTGCCGCCACTTCAGGCTCTACGACGACGTCACGCCGGCGCTGGCGGCGCTGCACGGCGCCGGCTACCGCATCGGCCTGATCTCCAACACCCACCGTTGCCTGGAGTCGTTCCAGTCCCATTTCGACCTGGAGCCGTTCATCACCGCCGCGGTGTCGTCGTCGGCTCACGGGTACCTGAAGCCCCACCCGAGCATCTTTCGCGCCGCGCTCGAGCGCGTCGGGACGCCCGCGGCGGACGGGGTGATGGTGGGCGACAGCCTGATCCACGACGTCGCCGGGGCGCGCCGGGCGGGCATGGCCGCGGTGCTGCTGGTCAGGTCCGGCGAGGCGCCGGAGACGGTGCGCGGCGTACCCGTGATCCGGACGCTCGCGGAACTGCCGGATCTGCTCGCCGGGGCGTACGGCGAACTCGCGTGAACACCCCGTTCCCGGCCGCGGGACGAGCGGCGGCGGCAAAGGCCCGGATCCGCGGCCGTTCCAACCGGCCGTGAAAGAGACCGCGGGCTACTGGACGGTTTCGTGAACGCGCGCCGCGCCGGCCGGATCTTCCGCGCGGGGCGCGGCCGGCGGAGCGGGAAGCAGCGCCAGATCCAGAACCTCGTCGATCGTCGACACGTAGCGCACGTCGATCTCGCGCCGCAGGTGTTCGCCGAGATCCTCGTTGACGTGCTTCTCGTTCTGCTTCGGCAGGACGACCTCGACGATCCCGAGCCGGCGGGCGGCCAGCACCTTCTCCTTGATGCCGCCGACCGGCAGCACGTTGCCGGAGAGGGTGATCTCGCCGGTCATGGCGAGGTCGCCGCGGACGGGGCGCCCGGTGAGCTCGGATACGAGCGCGGCGACCATGGTGACCCCGGCCGAGGGCCCGTCCTTCGGGATGGCCCCCGAAGGCACGTGCAGGTGCACCTCGGCCTCGCGGTAGAAGGCGGGGTCGACGTCGTAGCGGGCGGCGTTCGCGCGCAGCCACGACAGCGCGGCCCGCGCCGACTCCTTCATCACGTCGCCCAGGTGCCCGGTCAGGGTCAGCGCGCCGCCGCCGCTCATCCGCCGGGCTTCGACGAACAGCACGTCGCCCCCCACCGGCGTCCAGGCCAGACCGATGGCCACGCCGGGGCGTTTCGTGCGCTCCGCCACCTCCTCGTCGAAATGCTTCGGCGCGCCCAGCATCTCGACCACGGTCTCCGCCGCGATCTCGACCGGCGACTCGTTCCCCTCGGCCCGCCGGCGGGCCACCTTGCGGCAGAGGGCGCCGATCTCGCGTTCCAGGTTGCGCACCCCGGCCTCGCGCGTATAGCCGCGAATCACGGCGCGCAGCGCCGCCTCGGTGAACCGCACCTGCCCGGCCGTCAGCCCGTGGTTCTCGATCTGCCGCCCGAGCAGATGCTCGGTGGCGATGACCAGCTTCTCCTCCTCGGTGTATCCGGGAAGCTCCAGAACCTCCATCCGGTCGCGCAGCGCCGGCGGAATCGGATCGAGCACGTTGGCCGTCGTGATGAAGAGCACCTCCGACAGGTCGAACGGCAGATCGACGTAGTGATCGCGGAACGCCGGATTCTGCTCGGGATCGAGCACCTCCAGCAACGCGGACGCCGGGTCTCCCCGAAAGTCCATCCCGAGCTTGTCGATCTCGTCGAGAATGAACACCGGGTTCTTCGACTCGGCGCGGCGGAGCCCCTGCATGATCTGCCCCGGCAGCGCACCGATGTAGGTCCGCCGGTGACCGCGGATCTCGGCCTCGTCCCGCATGCCGCCCAGCGAGACGCGCACGAACTTCCGGCCGATGGACGCCGCGATGCCCTTGGCCAGCGACGTCTTGCCTACGCCCGGCGGACCGACGAAACAGAGGATCGGTCCCTTCACGTCGGGGTTCAGCTTGCGCACGGCCAGGTATTCAAGGATGCGGTCCTTCGCCTTCTCGAGGCCCGAGTGGTCGCCGTCGAGGGTCTCCAGGGTGCGCGCCAGATCGATCGTCTCCTCGGTGCGACTGTCCCACGGCAGGGCGATCAGCCAGTCGACGTAGGTGCGCGACACGGTGTACTCGGCCGCGGCGACCGGCATGCGCGACAGGCGGTCGAGCTCGCGCAACGCCTCCTTCAGCGAGGCCTCCGGCATGCCCGCCGCCTCGATCTTCTGCCGCAGTTCCTCGATCTCCTTGGCCTGATCGTCGTTCTCGCCCAGCTCCTTGCGGATCGCCTTGAGCTGCTCGCGCAGCAGGTACTCGCGCTGGTTCTTGCCCATCTCCGACTGGACCTCGGACTGGATCTTCGAACCGAGCTCCAGCACCTCGAGCTCCTTGGCGAGTATGCGGTGCAGACGATCCATGCGGGCGCGGACGTCGAGCGTCTCCAGGACCTGCTGCCTGGCCGCCGTGGCCAGCGTGGTCAGGCTGGACGCGATGAAGTCGGCCAGCTTGCCGGGCTCCGAGATGTTCCCGGACAGCACCTGCAGCTCGTCGGAGAGCAGGGGCGAAAGCGACACCACCTGCTGGAAGTTGTTCTTGACGTTCCGCTGCAGGGCGTCGATCTCGAGACGGTCGTCCTCCGCCGCGACCTCTTCGGCGGCGCGCACCGCCGCGCGCAGGAACGGCTTGGAAACGACGAGCCGGTCCAGCGTGACACGCGCGAGCCCCTGCACGATCAGCCGCAGGCTGCCGTCCGGCAGCTTGAACGTCTTGTGAACGTGCGTGATCGTGCCGACGCCGTAGAGATCGTCCTGGCCCGGCTCCTCCACGGACGCTTCGCGCTGCGTGAAGACGCCGACGAGCTGGTCGCCCTCGACGGCCGCCTCGATGAGGCGCACGGAGCTCTTCCTGGCCACCGCCAGCGGCATGAAGGCGTTCGGAAACAGCACCGTGTCGCGAAGCGGCAGGATCGGCAACTCCGCCGGAACGGACAACTCGCGTTTCCCCGGCGGAGTCCCCGTTGCGTCCGGATGGTCCGCGTCGTCGTTCATCGTGCAACGCCCGGTGATGGAGGCCACCAGTCCCCGGTGATGACCGTCAGCCGATGAGATCGGCGAACAATGATACCGCTCCCTGCCGGGCGACGTGCACGTCGCGCTCCAGCTCGACCTCGCGGGCCGCCTCGCACTCCGTGCAGCGCACCGCGAACGGCAACGCGCGCAGACGCCGGCTCGAGATCTCCTTGCCGCACTCGTAGCAGTAGCCGAACGTCCCTTCGTCGAGCCGCGCCAGCGCCGCGGTGATCTTGTCCAGGGTCTCCGCCTTCATCTGCAGCAGGGCGAACTCGATGTCGTCCTGGATGTCGGCCTCGGACGTCTCGGCGTCGTCCCGCACGTCATGCAGCGGCGCCGCGGCCCCTTCGGTCCGCACGTCCCGCATCTTGTGCTGCACTTCGCCGATGATCTCCAGGCGCCGCGCCTCCAGAATGCACCTGAGCTCGTCGTACCGGGCCTTGTCCATCCTGTTCTTCGTCTTGGTCTCCATGATGACGGCTCCTTCCGCCATGACTCCAAGCAAACCACGTGCCGCATTCGAACCGACCACGGCGCGGCGGCAGTTCCCCAAACCGTCGCCGGCTGCGTCGTCCGCCGGCGCAACCGTTCGACCGGGGGAATGGAGGAAGGGAAACAACCTCGCCGCATGCCCGGTGCGCCGGTCTCACGCGCATCGTTGACCAGCGGCCGGCAGCCGGCGACTCGGCACGGTCACGTACCCTTAGACGCAGGGAACGCCCTTTCGGTTTCCGCGGAATCCGGTTTGCCGCCCTCTCCGGTGGACAGGCGTCCACTTCCCGGCTCGACCGGCTCGCGCCCCCGACGGCCGGGTGCACGTCAGATTTGTGAGGGACCGCCATCGGGGGTGCAGGGCAGGGCGAGATCGGCCGACAACTTCAGTAGACCGGCTGTTCACTGGAGGAGTCCGACCATGCCCGAGGAATCGATCGCCGCGCTCGAACAGCGCCGCGCCCACCTGTGCCGGCAGTTGGCCTCGATCGGCGAGATGCGTTCGGGGTCGCTGATGGCGCGTTGCCGGCGCTGCGGCAAGACCGGCTGCGGCTGCGCCCCGCCGGGGAAGGCACAGCGGGGTCCGGTGCTGTCGCTGACGCGCAAGGAGTCGGGGAAGACGGTGACCCGGATCATTCCGGCGCGGGCGGCGGAGCAAGCCTGGGCCGAGGCGGCCGAGTATCGGCGGTTCCGGCGCCTGCTGTCGCAGGAGTTGATCGAAGCCAGCGACGCGCTGAGCGAGGCCCGGCTGCGGGCCGGGAGCGGGAGCGGGCGGGACCCCGCGGCGGCGGCAGCCGGCGCGGGAAAAAAGGGGGCTGCGAGAAGACGCTCGCGGGCGAAATCGACGCCGAAATCGATGCCCTGGTAAGGTCGAAGACGGCCGGCGGCCCGGATTTCGAGGCCTTCGAGCAAGCCGTCCGCCGCCGGGCGCTCGACACGGCCGCGCGGTCGGTCGAGCGCCGGCTGAACGCGGACTGCGCCGACCACCAGGATTCGACCGTGCGGTGCGCCTGCGGACGAAAGGCGCGCTACGCCGGCCGCCGTCCGAAGACGTTTCTGAGCGTGTTGGGGCCGTTGCGGCTGGAACGCGCCTGCTACCACTGCGACGCCTGCCGCACGGGCATCTGTCCGCGCGACCGGGCGTTGGGTCTGGAAGGCACTTCGTTGTCGCCCGCTACCACGCGGATGGTGGGGGCGGCGGCGGCCGAGGTCAGCTTCGACAAGGCGGGCGAACTGGTGGGGGCGTGCGCCGGGGTGCGGGTCGAGACCAAACAGGTCGAGCGCACGGCCGAGGCCCTGGGACGCCAGGTCGCCGCCGACGAACGCACCGTGACCGAGCCGGCGCCCGCCCCCGCGCCGACGATGTACCTGGGGCTGGACGGCACCGGCGTGCCGGTGCGCCCCTCCGAGGTCGAGGGCCGCCCCGGAAAGCAGCCGGACGGCTCGGCCAGGACCCGCGAGGTCAAGCTGGTCACCGTCTGGACGGCCGAATCGCGCGACAAACGGGGCCGGCCCGTGCGCGACCCCGGATCGGTCAGCTACAACGCCGCCGTCGAGAGCGCGGCCGGCCGCGACACCGACCCGCGGCCGGCCCCGTTCGCGCAACGGGTGTATCGCGAGGCGCAACGGCGCGGCTTCGACGCCGCCGAACGCCGCGTCGTCCTCGGCGACGGCGCCCCCTGGATCTGGAATCTGGCCGGCGAGCAGTTTCCAGGCGCCACCGAAATCGTCGACGTCTACCATGCCAGGCAGCATCTGTCCGACGTGGCCAAGACCCTCTACGGCCCCGGCACCGACCGCGCCGACGCCTGGGCCAGGCAGCGGAAGGACGAGTTGGACGCCGGACGGCTGCGCGCGATCGTGGCCGAACTGCGGTCCCACACCGAGACCACCGACGCCGCGCGCCGGTGCCTCGACTACGTGGTGCGCAACCGCCGCCGGATGCGCTATCCGCGGTTCCGCGCCCAAGGCCTGTGCGTCTCTTCGGGCGTGGTCGAGGCCGGCTGCAAGCGGGTCGTCGGCGCACGGTTGAAGCGCGCCGGCATGCGCTGGACCGTCGCCGGCGCCAACGCCATCATCGCCCTGCGCTGCTGCCAGCTCAGTGGCCGCTTCGAGGACTTCTGGGAGCGACGAGCCGCCAGAGCCGCCTGACGGTCCTCACAAATCTGACGTGCACCCCCGACGGCCACCGTGGTTGATCGCCGCCACGGGTTGTGCCAAGCTGAGGCGCCGAAACCACCCTCATGGCCAAGCCCCCCTGTCCGCTCTGCAGTCGCCGCCGCGCGCGCCGGTTCTGCCCTGCCCTAGGGCAGCCGATCTGCTCCGTATGCTGCGGCACCAAGCGGAGAACGCGGATCGCCTGTCCGCCGGACTGCGTGTACCTGGAGTCGGCGTCCGCGCATCCGCCGGCCGTCGTGCAGCGGCGACGCGAGCGGGACGGAGGGTTCCTCGCCGCCCTGCTGCACGACCTGACCGAACCGCAGCAACGGCTTGCCGTCATGCTGCTGGAGTACCTCGGCGGCAACCGGCCGGCCACCGTCGGCCTCGTCGACGCCCACGTGGAGCAGGCGGCGCTCGCGCTGGCGCAGACCTACGAGACGGCCGGCCGCGGCATCGTCTACGAGCACACTGCCGGCACCGCGGCCGCGCAACGGCTGGCCGGCGAGCTGAAGCAGCTCGTCGAAACCGCCCGCGGCAACGAGGTGCGCCTGTCGGACCACGCGACCGCCGGCGTCCTGCGGCGCATGGAGACCGGGGCGCGCAAGGCGCGCAACGCGCTGGACGACAACGACGGGGACCGCGCCTACCTTTCGCTGCTCAGGCGCTTCCGGGCCTCCTCCGCCGCCGGTTCCGACAAGGCGCCGGACACCGGCGCGGACGAGCCGGCCGGCGGGTCCGGCGGACTCGTCCTGCCACCCTGGTGATACAATTTCCGTTTCCGAGGCGGGAGAACCTCGACACCATGGCGAAACGCTGCGAATTGTGCGGAAAGGGGCCTGCCGTCGGGCGCAACGTCAGTCACGCCCACAACGTCACGCGCCGGCGGTTCCAGGCCAACGTTCAGACGGTGCGCGCGGTCGTCGGCGGACGGATCAAGCGCCTGCGCGTCTGCACGCGCTGCATCCGCTCGAACCGGGTCACGAAGGCCGCGTAACCGGGACGCCCGTGGCGCGGACCCCCATCGCATGCGACGGCGCCCCGGCCGCGATCGGCCCGTACTCGCAGGCGGTCCGGGCCGGCGATCTGCTGTTCGTCTCCGGGCAGGTACCGATCGACCCGGCGACCGGCGAGTTGATCGACGGCGACGCCGCGGCGCAGACCCACCGGATCCTCCGGAGTCTCGACGCCATCGTCCGCGCGGCCGGCGCGACGCTGGACGACGTCGTCAGGACGACCGTCTACCTCGCGGACATGAACGACTTCGCGACGGTGAACCGGGCGTACGCCACCTGGTTCGCCGACCCCGCGCCGGCCCGCGCGGCGGTGCAGGTGGCGCGCCTGCCGAAGGACGCGCAGGTCGAGATCGACGCGATCGTCCGCCTCGCGGACTGAACCCGCCGCCACGGGACCTCCGGCCGGGACCCGCGGCTCACGGCTTGCGGTGAACGCGCTCGACGTCCAGCACGCCGGCCACTCCCCGCACGACCTTGATGACGCGCTGCAAGTGCCGCATGTCGCTGATGTCGAACGTGACGCTGATCTGGCCGTGCCGATCCTCGTTGGCGGACGCCTCCACCTTGCGGATGTTGATCCGGGTGTCCGCGAGGCGTGACGTCACGTCGGCGATCATGCCGCGGCGATCCTCCACCTGAATGGTAAGGCAGACGGTGAACGCCGACTCCCCGTTCGCCTTGCCCCAGGCGACGTCGATCCGCCGTTCCGGATCGTAGAAGAGGTTGATGACGTTGGAGCAGCTCGCCGCGTGGACCGAGACGCCCTTGCCGCGGGTCACGTAACCGACGATCTTCTCCCCGCGAATGGGGTTGCAGCAGCCGGCGCGGAAGACCATCAGGTCGTCGAATCCGCGCACCTTGATCGTTCCCTGGTTCGGGCGCAGCACCCGCCGCACCACCGACACGATGGACTTCTCCGGCTTCCGCCGGCCGCGCTGCTCGCGCGGAACCAGGGCTTCCAGCACGGCGCGGGCCGACACCTTGCCGTAGCCGACCGACGCGTAGAGCTCGTCCGGCTTCAAGGCGTTGAACGCGGCGCAGACCCTGGCGGCCGCCTCCGGGTCCAGCACCGTCCGGGGCTTGAGATCGAAGCGGCGGAACTCCTTTTCGACGAGCTTGCGGCCGAGCTCGACGGCGCGCAGCTTCTCTTCGACGTGGATGAAGTGCTTGATCTTGTTGCGCGCCCGGGTGGTGACGACGACGTTCAGCCAGTCGCGGTTCGGCCGATTGCCCGCGCGGGTGACGACCTCCACGATGTCGCCGCTCCGTAGCGGCGTCCGCAACGGGACCATCCGTCCGTTGACCCGCGCCCCGACGCACGTGTGGCCGACGTCGGTGTGAATCGCGTACGCGAAGTCGATCGGCGTCGCGCCGCGGGGCAGGGCCTTGACTTCGCCCTTCGGCGTGAAGGTGTAGACCTCCTCCGGATAGAGATCGAGCTTCAGGCTGTGGATGAACTCGTTCGGGTCCGGCACCTCCTGCTGCCATTCGAGGAGTTGCCGCAACCACTGGAAGTACTTCTCGTCCGGTTCGGCCCCGACCCGTCCCTCCTTGTACTTCCAGTGGGCCGCGATGCCCTCCTCGGCCACCTGGTGCATTTCCTCGGTGCGGATCTGCACCTCGAAGGGCAACCCGAGATCGCTGATGACCGCGGTGTGGAGCGACTGGTAGCCGTTCGGACGCGGCATGGCCACGAAGTCCTTGAACCGGCTGGGGACCGGCGCCCAGGTCTGATGGATGATGCCGAGCGCCGCGTAGCAGTCGCGCACCGACTCCGTGACGACTCGCACGGCGAGCAGGTCGTAGACCTCCTCCAGCGCGATCTTCTGCCGCCGGATCTTCTTCCAGATGCTGAAGATGCTCTTGATCCGGCCCTCCAGTGCGACGATCGGGACCCCGGCCGCCCGCAGCTTGCCGGCGAGGGTGCGCTCGAGCCGGCCCACCGTCCGTTCCGTCGCCCGGCGGCGTTCGTCCACGCGCGCGCGAATGGACTCGTACCCGCGCGGATCGACGTGGCGGAACGCGAGCTCTTCGAGCTCGTTCTTGACCTTGTTCATCCCCAGGCGGTGTGCGATGGGCGCGTAGATGTCGATGGTCTCCTGCGCGATCGTCAGCCGGCGCTCCGCCCGGAGGTGATCCAGGGTGCGCATGTTGTGCAGGCGGTCCGCCAGCTTGACGAGGATGACGCGCGCGTCGTCGACCATCGCCAGCAGCATCTTGCGGAAATTCTCGGCCTGGCGCTCTTCGCTCGACGAGAACGGAATCGTGCTGATCTTCGTGACGCCTTCGACGACGTGGGCGATCTCCGGCCCGAAGACCGCCCGCACGTTGTCGATCGTGGTCAGCGTGTCCTCGACGACGTCGTGCAGCAGGCTCGCGGCCACGGTCACGTCGTCGAGGTGCATCCCGGCGACGAGGTGCGCGACCTCCAGCGGATGGGTGATGTACCGCTCCCCCGACCGCCGGATCTGGCCCGCATGCTCCAGGGCCGAAAACTCGTAGGCCCGGTGCAGCAGATCCGCGTCGGTCTCCGGGTTGTAGGCCCGTACCGCACCGAGCAGATGCTCGAAGCTGATCATGGGAACCGCCGTCTGCAAGAGGACGATACGGGCAGTGCGCAAGGGGGGTCAAGAACGCTGCGCGGCGGTTGACTTGCCGTTTCTTTTGCTGCACCATAACGGCTCGCTTCCCGCGGGGAACGGGTCGCCGGCGCGTGCCGCGGCGTGAGGCCGTGGCGAGTGTTCGCGCCCGGCCGGCCGCCGGGTGGCCGGGCCGAGCGGCCGCGGACGGGAATCTGACTGGCTCATGAGGGAGACGATCATGCAGACGGGACGGACCTTGTTGAGACTGGCCCTCGTTGCGGCGATGGTGATGCCGCTGGTCTCGTGCGGCTTCTTCGACCAGCTCGGCGCCATGCGCACGTTCAAGGAAGCCAACCTCCTGTACGGGCGCGGCGACTACGAGGGCGCGATCGTGGAGTACCAGCACGTGGTGGACGTGGTCAACGAGGACCCCGACAGCGACCTCTCGCAGGCGATGAGCGTGGCGTTCTTCTTTCTCGCCAACTCCTACGACAACCTGTACACGCCGGCGTTCCGGGGCGAGCCGGAGAACGACGCGCTGCTCGATCGCGCCGTGGAGTTCTACCGGCAGGGCGCAGAGCGGATTCCGAACGCGGAATACCAGACGCTGTGCATGCAGTACCTGGTGGCCGCGTACGGGCCCGACAAGCTGAACGACCCGACGAACCGGGCGCTGCTGCTGCAGGAGATGATCCTGCTCGACCCCGAGAACCCGGACAACTACTTCGTTCTGGCGCAGCTCTTCGAGGAATCGGGACTTTTCGAGGACGCCGAGTCGATCATGCTCGAGGTTCGCGATCTGCGGTCGGAGGATCCGACGGTCTACCTCCAGCTCGCCGGGTTCTACAACCGCGCCGGCGACTTCGATCAGACCATCGACGCGCTCCGGCAGCGCGCCGCGATCGAGCCGGACAATCCCGAGGCGTTCTACACCATCTCCACCTTCTTCTGGGAGAAGGCGTTCCGCGACTTCCGGATCACCCAGGAAGAGAAGGCCGAGTACGTCCTGGCCGGGATCGCGGCGGCCGACCAGGCGATCGCCTTGAACGACCGCTACGTCGACGCGCTGGTCTACAAGAACATCCTCCTGCGAATGCAGGCGAACATGAGCGACGATCAGGACGAGCAGGACACGCTCATCGCCCAGGCGGACGAGCTGCGTGACCGCGCGCAGCAGATCCAGGACGAAGCGCGCGGCGGCGGCGCGGCCGGCCAGTAAGTCCGGGGGAACGCGCTTCCACCGCCGAGAACCGGCAGAGGCCGGGGGCCACGACCGTGGCCCCCGGCCTTTTCTTTATGGACCGCGACGCGGCCGGCGAATCGCGGGGCCTTCTGCCGGCCGATTCAACCGGAATGACGCGCGTGGGGCTGACTGCTCCTTCGACGTGGCGACCGGGCAGGCCCTCGGGAACCGGTGTCCTGTCACGGGTGGGTTCGCGGCATCCATCCGGGGCCCCCTGGAGGCAGCCCTCGGAACCGGTGTCCTGTCACGGTGGGTTCGCGGCATCATCCGGGCCCCCCTGGAGACGATCGGGAACGCGTTGGAGCGCGGGGGCTCCGGTGGCGGACACTGCCCCGACGCGGCGGACCGCGGGAGTTCCGCGGTCCGCGCCAGCAGCAAAGCAACGCGACGAGCTACCATGAGGGGGACTCGAAAAGCCCCGCGTCAGAAGGACGGTTGCGCCGACCGCGGCCGACCAGCCACCTCCAATCCTCGTGGAGCACAGATCCCCCACATCGCAAAAAGGGCCGGAAACACCCATGGTGGTTCCGGCCCTTTGGTTCCGTTCTTCGCCCTGGGCGGGAAGCGAGCGGATCCGAACCGCTAACCGACCGGCGCCGCGCCGGCCGCGCGCCGCATGCCCTCCGTGACGATGCCCACCTTCTCCACGCCGGCGCCTCTGGCCGCGTCGATCACGTCGATGATCTCACCGTAGGTCAGAGATCCCGCGCCGGCGATGAACATCGTCTTCTCGCGGCGGGTCTCGAAGATCTGCCGCAGATCCGACTGGAGCGTCGCCAGGTTCATCGGCTGCTGGTTGACGGAAATGCGCCGATCCGCCGTGTACTCCAGCAGGATCTGGCTGCTGTCGGTGTTCGTCTGCTGCGCGCCCTGGGTCTCGAGCGGCAGGTTGATGTCCAACCCCCGCTGCCCGAGCGGGAGGGCCGCCAGGAAGATGACGATCAGCACCAGCAACACGTCGATGAACGGCGTGATGTTGATCTCCGAGTTCGCGCTGGGCTTCGTCGCTTCCTTGACGGTGTCCGCGCCGTGGTGCTTCTTGGCCATTGTCCTATTCGCCTCCTCCGGCGCCGCCGAGCTCGCGCTCGGTGATCAGCCCGACGTTCTCGATGCCGGCCCGCTGCAACTGATCCATCAGTTCCATCACGGACGAGTACTGCGCGTTGACGTCGCCCTTGACGAGCAGGATTCGTTCGAGCTTGCGATCCAGCGCGCTGTTGATCGAATTGAGCAGCTCCTGCTGCGTCGTCTGCACGTTGTCCACGAAGTACCGGCCATCGGCGGTCACCGCGACGATGGTGTTGTTGTCGTTGTCCGGCTTGTCGCCCGTGTTGGACGCCTCGGGCAGGGTCAGCGTCACCCCCGCCTGCAACAGGGGAGCGATGAGCATGACGATGATCAGCAGCACCAGCATCACGTCGGCCAGCGGCGTGATGTTGATCTCCGAGTTGAGGCCGTCGCTTTTGTCGCCGACCGACATTCCCATGGTGAACTCTCCTTGCGGCAAGACTCCGCCGGGCGCGGCCTGCGCCCGGCGGAGTCGGTCCCGATCCCAGGACGGAATCCGGCCTACGACTTCTTGATGAAGTAGTCGACGAGCTCGGACGACGAGTTGTCCATCTCGACGGCGAAGTACTCCAGCCGGCCGGTCAGGTAGTTGAAGAACCAGACCGCCGGGATCGCCACGAACAGGCCGATCGCGGTGCCGACCAGCGCCTCGGAGATACCGCCCGACACCGCGCCCAGACCGCCCGATCCGGTGGCCGCGATCCCCTGGAAGGCGTTGATGACGCCGAGGGTCGTGGCCAGCAGGCCGACGAACACGGCGGTGGATCCGATGGTCGCGAGAATGCCCATGCCCCGCTTCAGATCGGAAGAGGTGAGCGCCGCCGCCCGCTGAATCGCACGGTGCACGCTGTCGACCACGTCGTCCTTCTGCAGGTCGACGCCGCTGTCCTGCTGGAACTGGTACTCCTGCAGTCCGGCGAGGACCACCTTGCCGAGGTGGCTGTACCGGTAGTCCTTGGACTGCGAGACGCCGATGGCTTCCTTGAGCTTCCCGTCCTTGAGATGCTTCGCCACCTGCGGCGCGAACAGCTTCGACTGGTTCGTCGCCTGGACGAAGGTGAACAGCCGCTCGAAGAAGACGCCGACCGACGCCATCGACATGATCACCAGCACGAACATCAGCGCCTTGACCGCCCAGCTCATCTGTTCCCACAACTCAAGAAAGTCCATTCGTTCCTCCTGCGGTGAGACGTAGGTTTCGTCGCCAGTCTGTTCCGACCCGATTTCCCCCGACCCGTTGCGCCTACGACAACTGGAAGTTGACGGTCACGGTCATGATGACCGGAACCGGCACGCCGTTCAGCAGGGTCGGCGTGTACTGCCACTGCCGCACGGCCGTGATCGCCGCTTCGTCCAGCAGCGGCACCGAGCGGAGCACCTTGACGTCGGTGACCGCACCGGTCGGGCCGATGACGGCTTCGAGAATCACCACGCCCTGCACGCGCGCCTGCTGCGCGACGGGCGGATAGACCGGATTCACGTCGCGGACCTTGGTCGGCGGGCTGATGTTGCCGCCGACGCGAACCGGCTCCGGCGGAGGCGGAGGCGGAGGCGGCGCGGTCGGCAGTCCGCCGACGATGCCCGCCACGACACCGCCCGCCACGCCGCCCTCCACGCCTTGCACCCGGTTGATGTCGAAACCGGTTTCCTCGACGATCTGCTCGGGCGCGACGATCGGCGCCGCGTTCGGATTGACGTCGAGCACCGGCGGCGGCGCCGCCTCGGCGGCGGCCGGCGGCGGAGGCGGCGGAGGCGGCGGCGGCGGCGGCGGCGGCGCCGCGACGAACGCCATCATCGACGCCGGCGTCGGCAGCGCGTCCATGGCCATCAACGGAACGATCACGACCGCGCCGATCGCCACCACGTGCGCGATGATGGACAGCGGCAACGTGTACCACTTGCGGGCGCCGACCTGAATCGACGGGTTCGAGATCTCCCCGAACATCGCGGGCGCGACCTTGCCGCCCGGCGCCCGCGCGCCCTGCCTCGCCGGGTTGTTCCTGCTTTTCGTGCCAGCCACAGCACACCTCCTGGCCCGCCGCATGCGCGGACGCCTCTTCGGAAGCGCCGATTATAGCAGGCCGCTACTCCGTGTCAACGAACCGAACGACACCCTGCTTAGACACCGGCCGCACGGAAACGGACCATGGCAGTTCTTCCCGGGGACGACTGCCCACGGCACGCGGCGCCCGGATCCGGCCGTCCGCCCCGTCCCGTCCCCGCGCCAAGGGTGCGGCATCTTAACCGGCCGGCAACGGAGCGTCAACCCGCGCCGTCACTGCATCCACGCGACGACGAGCGGGGCGAAGATCACCGCGACTATCGTCATCAGCTTGATCAGTATGTTGAGACTCGGCCCCGAGGTGTCCTTGAACGGATCGCCGACCGTGTCGCCGATGACCGCCGCCTTGTGCGGCTCCGACCCCTTCCCGCCGTGGTGGCCTTCTTCGATGTACTTCTTGGCGTTGTCCCACACGCCGCCCGCGTTCGCCATCATCAGGGCCATCAGCACCCCGGTGACCAGCGCGCCGGCCAGCAGCCCCCCGAGTCCCGACACGCCGAGCAGGAAGCCGGTCAGCACCGGCGCCAGCACGGCGATGAGCCCGGGCGCGACCATCTCGCGGATCGCGGAGCGGGTCGAGATCTCGACGCAGCGCGCCGAATCGGGCTCGGCCTTGCCCTCCAGCAGACCGGTGATCTCGCGGAACTGCCGGCGAACCTCTTCGATCATGTCGTTGGCCGACCGGCCCACCGCGTTCATCGTGAGCGCCGAGAAGAGGAACGGCAGCATGCCGCCGAGCAGCATGCCGAGCAGGACGTTCGGGTTGTCGAGCGCGAGGCTCAGCAGGGCTGGCTCGAAGGCGGACTCCCCGCCCGCCTCGGCGACCGCGGCGGCCGACGTCGCCCGGAACGTGCTGAACAGCGCCAGGGCGGTCAGCGCCGCCGACCCGATGGCGAAGCCCTTGCCCATCGCCGCGGTCGTGTTGCCGACCGCGTCGAGGGCGTCGGTCCGCTCGCGCACGAACGCCTCGCGCCCGCTCATCTCCGCGATCCCTCCGGCGTTGTCGGCGACCGGCCCGTACGCGTCCACGCCCAGGCTGATCCCCAGCGTCGAGAGCATTCCGACCGCGGCGATCGCGATCCCGTAGAGCGCCGCGAGCGAGAAGCTGACGTGGATCGCCAGGCAGATGATCAGGATGGGGATCGCGCACGACATCATCCCCACGCCGAGCCCGGCGATGATGTTGGTGGCCGGACCCGTTTCGGACTGCCGGGCGATGCCGTGGGCCGGCGGCTTGTCCTTGCCGGTGTAGTACTCGGTGACGTGGCCGATCGCCACGCCGGCGACCACGCCGGCCACGACGCACCAGAGCACCGGCGGCGGAACGTCGAGCGCGGCGACGAGCCCGCCCGCCGCCAGGAAGACGAGCACGGACGCCACGAGCAGGCCGCGCTGCAGGGCGCTGCCGATCTTCGTCTCGTCGTCGGTGCTCACGACGAACGTGCCGAGCATGGAGGCGAGGATGCCGGCTCCGGCGAGGAGGATCGGAAAGACCACGAGCGTCGACTGCAGTGCGCCGAACTCCGCCTCGTCCACGCCCCACAGCGCGTTCGCCGCCGGCGCCGTCAGCGCCCAGGCGAGCGCGATGGACGAGATGATGCTGCCGACGTACGACTCGAACAGGTCCGCCCCCATGCCGGCGACGTCGCCGACGTTGTCGCCGACGTTGTCCGCGATCGTGGCGGGGTTGCGCGGATCGTCCTCCGGAATGCCCGCCTCCACCTTGCCGGACAGGTCGCCCGCCACGTCGGCCGCCTTCGTGTAGATGCCGCCGCCGACGCGGGCGAACAGCGCGATCGACGAAGCGCCCAGGGAAAACCCGAACAGCGACTCGACGGCGCCGGCCCCCGCGCCGCGCAACCCCCCGTACAGGAGGTACAGGAGAGCGATGCCGAGTGTGCCCAGCGCCACCACGGTCAGCCCCATCACCGCGCCGCTGGAGAACGCGACCCGCAGGGCGGCGGAGAGACTCGTCGTCGCCGCGTGGGTCGTCCGAACCGCTGCGCTGGTGGCGGTCCGCATGCCGATCCAGCCCGCGGTGGCCGACAGCACCGCCCCGGCCAGGAACGCGATCCCGGTCAACAGCGAATCGCCCGGCAGCAACGTCACGAGCAGGACGAACATGACGCCGACGAAGCCGGCGAGCACGGTGTACTCCGTCTTCAGGAACGCCATGGCGCCGCTGCGGATCAGCGCGGCGATGCGCTGCATCCGCTCGGTCCCCGGATCCTGGCCGTTGATCCGGTTGATCAGAAAGAAGGCGAAGGCCGCCGCCGCGACCGGCATCCCGAAACCCAGCACGTAATACAGTTGCTGCTCCATTCAGACCTCTGCCGCATGGTGGTCCGCCGCGGCCACCGTTGAGAACCGCCGACCCGGCCGGCCCCGCGCCCGGCGCGCGTCAAGCCTGCCGCTTCTCCCGCTCCATCTGCAGGCGCTCGGCCAGCGCCATGCCTCCCGTGAGGAACACCTGCAGCCCTTCCTGCACCGTCAACGAGGGGAACGAGACGACCGCGCGCGGGTAGATGTGGACGTCTCCGAAGTAGACGTGGTTGGTCGGCACGTAGACCGCGACGTGCACCCCCGCGTCGTCCTGCCCTTCGATGGTGAACTCCTTCGTCAGAAACCCCAGCACCAGCCCGCGCTTCGGATCGTCGACCAGTACGACCCGTTTGAAGCCGAGCTGATTGTTCGGAGAAAAGGCCTCGACGAGCTGCTTGACCGGCGAGTAGATGCCGCGGAACACCGGCAGCTTCATCAGCCAGGCTTCACCGCGGCGCAGCAGCCGGCCCCCGAGCACGTTGGTCGCCAGCACCCCGACCGCGACCACGAGCAGCAGGAGCGTGGCCAGCCCCAGACCCGGAATCTCCCGTCCGATCCAGCGCACGTACAAGGGTCCCATCACCCCGTCGATGAGCTGGAACAGCCAGACGCACGCCGCGACGCTGATGACCAGCGGCACGATCACCACGAACCCCGCGATCAGACTCCGGCGCAGCCACTGCATCGGTCTATGGTCCGAACGGTCCCGCCACCGTCACGACCCGGAGACCCAGGCCAGGGCCGCGGCCCCGAGCACGAGGCGATAGACGGCGAACGGATCCAGCGAATGACGCGCGACGTACCGCAGGAAGCACTTCACGGCGGCGTATCCGACGCCCGCGGACGAGACCAACCCGACCGCCAGCAGCGCCAGACCGCCCGACGGCGCCCCCTGCTCCGCGAGATCGAGCACCGCCTTGACGCCCGCGGCCAGGATCGCCGGCATGCCGAGCAGGAAGGCGAACCGGGCCGCCCGCTCGCGACGCAGACCGAGAAGCATCGCGACGACCAGCACCGCTCCCGATCTCGAAACCCCCGGGATCAACGCCGACGCCTGGGCGCAGCCGAGACCGAGCGCCTCCCACGGACCGAGCGTCGTTTCGTCGCGCGTCCGCGACCGGACCCGCTCGGCCGCCAGCATCATCACGCCGCCGGCCGCCAGGCTCGCTCCCGCGACCGTCACGGTGCGCAGAGCGCCGGTCACGAGCTCCGCCGCCGCGACTCCGACGACGGCGATCGGGACGGTGCCGATGGCGATCGAACGGACGAGGGCGGCCGGACCGCCCGCTCCACCCAGCCACGTGCGCGGGTTCGCCGCCGCCCGCGTCATCTCCGCCACGTCCCGGCGATAACAGGCCACCACGGCCAGCAGGGTACCGACGTGGCATGCGACGTCGAACGCAAGGCCGAACCGCGCCCCCGTCTCCCAGCCGAAGAAGGCCCTGGCGAGCAGGAGGTGCGCCGAGCTGGAGACCGGCAGGAACTCCGTCAACCCCTGCACCGTCCCCAGCAGCGCGGCTTCGAGCGCGGTCACGGGCCGGAGCTCCCTCGCCGCGCCGGGCTCCGGACAGCGGGACGTACCGACGCGCCCGGCGCTGCGCAGGATTCCACCACGGACTGCCAGACCTTGCCGCGGCCCGTATCCGCTACGAAGCCCGGGCCCGCCGCGAGCGCCGCCTGGAACGTTGCGCCGGCGCCGGACGCGGATTCTCCTCGGCCGGCGGCTGCCGCGGCCTCGCCTCCGCCGCCGTTTTCACCGCCCGCCGGGTTCCGGCGCTGCGCCGTTCCGTGATCGCGATCGCGATCACCGCCGCCACGAAAATCGTCGAGTACGTGCCGCTGACGACGCCGACCAGCATCGTGAAGGCGAAGCCGCGCAGCACCTCCCCGCCCAGCACGAAGAGCGCCAGCACCGCGACCCCGGTCGTGCCCGACGTGATGACGGTGCGGGCCAGCGTCTGATTGATGCTGACGTTGACCAGATGGCCGAACGCGTCGCGCCGCATCAGCCGCAGGTTCTCGCGCACGCGGTCGAAGACCACGATCGAGTCGTTGACCGAATAGCCGGTGATCGTCAGCATGGCGGCCACGACGTTGAGCGACAGTTCGTAGCCGAAGAACGTCAGCAGCGAAAGCGTGACCGCGATGTCGTGCGCGACCGCGACGACGGCGCCGACGGCGAAGCTGAAGCGGAACCGCAGGCCGATGTAGACGAGGATGCCGGCCATCGCGAAGACGAAGGCGTTGACGCCCCGGCGCTGCAGCTCCTCGCCGATGACGGGACCGACCAGCTCCCGGCTGATCACCTCGAATCCGCCGAGGTCGCTGGCGCGCAACGCGTCGACGACCTCGTTCGCGCCCGCCTCCAGGCTCGCGCCGACCTCCGGACCGGCCAGCGGCAAGCGCACGAGGACCTCGTTGGCGCCGGGATCGCCGTACTGCTGGACGACCTTCTCCTCCACGCCGGCGAGGGCGTCGCGGACGGCCCCCTCGCCGGCCGGCTGCTCGAACTGCAGCACGATCAGCGAGCCCCCGGAGAAATCGATCCCGAGCGGCAGCCCGCCCCGCGTGACGAGCACGACGACGCCTGCCACGATCAGGAGCGCGGACAGGCCGAACGCGTGCCAGCGGCGGCCGACGAAATCGATGCGGGGCTCTTTGAACAGCGCCATCTCAGATGCTCAGTGTCGCGGCACGGCGACGCGACAGAACGGTCTCGAACAGCGCCCGCGAGACGAAGACCGCCGTGAACACGTTCGACACGAGACCGAAGAACAACGTGGTCGCGAACCCCTTGATGGGGCCGGAACCGAACTGGAACAGGAACGCCGCCGCGATCAGCGACGCGACGTGCGTGTCGATGATCGTCAGCAGCACGCGGTCGAAGCCCGCCGCCACGGCCGAGCGGAGGCTCCTGGCCGAGCGCAGCTCCTCCTTGATGCGTTCGAAGATCAGCACGTTGGAATCGACCCCGATGCCGATGGTCAGGATCAGGCCGGCGATGCCCGGCAGCGTCAGCACCGCCTCGATGTAGGCCATGCACGCCATCAGAATCAGCAGGTTCAGCACCACCGCGACCACCGCGTTGATGCCGGCCAGCCGGTAGTAGCCGAGCATGAAGATCGCCACCAGCACCAGTCCGGCGATGGACGCGGCCACCCCCGCCCGAATCGAGTCCGCGCCGAGGGTCGGACCGACCGTGCGTTCCTCCAGGTACGTCAGCGACGCGGGCAGCGCGCCGGACCGCAGCGTGATCTGCAGATCCTCGGCCTCCTGCTGGGCGACGCCGGTGATCTGCCCGCTGTCGGTGATGCGTCCCTGGATGGTGGGCGCCGACCGCACCTGCCCGTCGAGGATGATCGCCAGCCCGCGGCCGATGTTGGCGCCGGTGGCGTCACCCATCTTGCGGGCGCCCTCGCGGTTGAGGGTGAAGCTCACGGCCGGCTGGTTGTACTCGTCGAGCGACGGGCGGGCGTTCCGCAGATCGCGGCCGGTCACCGTGGCGACCCGCCGCACCAGATAGTAGAACGGCTCGGCCGATCCATCGACGCCGGAGGGCTGGGTCGCGATCTCCATGTCCGGCGGCACCACCCCGTTGCGCGCCTGCAGCAGCGCCTCGCGGCTCGCCGCGGGTCCTTCCTCGACCAGCTTCAGCTCGAGGAGGGAGGTCGAGCGGATCAGCGCCTTCGCGCGCGCCACGTCGGAGACGCCGGGAAGCTGCACGAGAATCTGGTCGCCACCGATTCCGTGCGGCGCCACGATCGGCTCGGAGACGCCGAGCTCGTTGACCCGCCGCTCGATGGTCTGCAGCGCCTGCCGCACCGCCTCCTCGCGCAGGGACGAGGCGACCGGCCCACGCATGCGGAACGTGTACGAGCCGCGCGCCCCCGGCTCGCGGTCGTACGACGCGGCGAGCCGCTCGTCCGACAATTGACGGAAGGCCGCATCCCTCTCGCCCGGCACCCCCTCCACCCGGATCGTCGTGGCGTCGGCCGGAATCGCCGTCGCCGCATCCATCCCCTGGAGCGACATCTGCTCGCCGAGCTGCTCGGCGGCGGTCTCCGTCTCCACCAGCAGCGCGTCGTCCGTCTCCACGCGCAGCACGAGGTGGGCGCCGCCCTTCAGGTCGAGGCCCAGCCGGATCTGGTCGGCGGGCGGATAGACGCCCCAGACGGCGAGCGCGGTGACCGCCACGATCCCGAGCAGCTTCCACTGCAGGTTCCTCTGCATGACGCCCCCTACGAGCCGCTCCCGTCCTGCACCACGGGATCCTGGCCCTGATAGCCGCCGACGGCGCTGCGCGCTATCTCTATCCGCACCCGGTCGGCGACCTGCACCTGCACCGACTTGGCGTGCAGCTTCGTGATCGAACCGTAGATGCCGCTGGTGGTCACGATCTTCTCCCCGACCTTCAGCGCCGCCTGGAACTCCCGGATCTTCTTCTGCCGGCGCTTCATCGGCAGCCAGATGATCACGTAGAAGATCCCGAGGATCAGGATCAGCGGCAGGAACTGGATGAACGGACCCGGCTGTCCGCCGGCCGGCTGGGCCATGGCGAACAGCGCGTCGATGCCGTGCGGACTCATTGCTGCGTCGAAGCTTCCGGGGTTTCCGGCCTCGGCCGGCCGCGGTACGCGTGGTGGAAGGCTTGCCGGAACCGCTCGAAACCGCCCGACTGGATAGCGTCCCTGATCCGTCGCATCGTGTCAAGGTAGAAGTGCAGATTGTGCACCGTGGCGAGCACCGCCCCGGTGATCTCCTTCGCCGCGTGCAGGTGGCGGAGGTAGGCGCGGGAGAAGTGCGCGCAGGCGTAGCAGGCGCACGCCGCGTCGACCGGGCGGTCGTCCTCGGCGTACGCGGCGGCCTTGATGGAGAGCGGCCCCGCGCGGGTGAAGAGCTGCCCGTTGCGGGCGTTGCGGGTCGGCAGCACGCAGTCGAACAGGTCGATCCCGCGCGCCACCGACTCGACCAGGTCGTCCGGCTTGCCGACCCCCATCAGGTACCGCGGGCGGTCGGCCGGCAGCAGCGCGGCGGTCGTCCCGGCCACGTCGTACAGCACCGACTTCGGCTCCCCGACGCTCAGCCCGCCGATCGCGCAGGCGTCGAAGCCGAGCGCCAGCGTCTCGCGCGCGCTGCGCTCGCGCAACGCCGGATACGCGCCGCCCTGCACGATGCCGAACTGCAGCTGCCCCGGCGTCGTCATGGCGGCGCCGGCGCCGGAGGGCGATCCCGACAGCCGGGCGTGCCGCGCGCGCGCGCGGCGCGCCCAGCGGAGCGTCCGCTCCATCGACTCGCGCGCCTCGTCGACGGTGGCGGGCCAGGGCGCGCATTCGTCGAAGGCCATGGCGACGTCGCCGCCGAGCCGCGCCTGGACGTCGGTGGCGGTCTCCGGCGACAGCGCGTGCTCGCTGCCGTCGAGGTGCGAGCGGAAACGGACGCCGTGCTCGTCGATCACGCGGCGGGCGGCCAGGCTGAACACCTGGTAGCCCCCGCTGTCGGTCAGGATGGGCCCGGACCAGCCCATGAAGCGATGCAGGCCGCCCCGCCGCGCGACGAGTTCGTCGCCCGGGCGCAGGTGCAGGTGGTAGGTGTTGGCCAGGACGATGCCGGCGCCGGCCGCTTCGAGGTCCCTCGGCGTCACCGCCTTGACCGCACCCGCCGTTCCCACCGGCATGAACGCCGGCGTCTCGACGGTGCCGTGCGCGGTGAGCAGCCGGCCGCGGCGCGCCCTGCCGTCGCACGCCGTCACCTGGAACATGGCCGTCCGCGTCACCCGGTCACGTATACTACAGACCACCAGTGAGGCGGCTTCGCGTTGGCGTCATCTACGGCGGCCGATCGAGCGAGCACGAGGTGTCGCTCGCGTCCGCCGCGGCCATCTTCAGCCACATCGACCGGGACCGCTACGACCCGGTCCCGCTCTTCATCGACAAGTCGGGGCGCTGGACCATCGCGGACCGCCCGCCGTCGAGCGAGTCGGCGGCGGCGGTGATCGAGCGCGCCCGCGCCGCCGCGGCCCTGCCGGCGGACGCCGGTTCCGGCCCCGAGGCGCACCTGATCGCCCGCCCGGCGCGGAACCCCCTCCTCACCATCGCCCGGGACGCCCCGGCCGCCGCGCAAGGGCGCGGCACGGATCGGGCGACCGTCGCCGGGCTCGCCCTCGACGTGGTTTTCCCGATCGTGCACGGGCCGTTCGGCGAGGACGGCGCGCTGCAGGGGCTGCTGGAGCTGGCCGACGTGCCCTACGTGGGGGCGGGCGTGCTCGGTTCGGCCGTCGCCATGGACAAGGCGGTCGCGAAAGTGCTTCTGCGGGCGCACGGACTGCCGGTCGTCCCCGGCCGCGTGGTCGGCGGCGTCGAATGGGAGACCGACCCGGACGGGGTGATCGGGCGCCTCGAGGCGGCCCTCGGCTACCCGCTGTTCGTCAAGCCGGCGAATCTCGGATCGAGCGTCGGCGTCTCCCGGGCCGCCGACGCCGAAGGCCTCCGCACGGCGCTGGCGCTGGCCTGGACGTTCGACGACAAGCTGCTGGTCGAGGCCGCGGTGCCCGCGGCGCGAGAGATCGAATGCTCGGTCCTCGGCAACGAGGCGCCCGAGGCGTCCGTGCCGGGGGAGGTGATCCCGTCCGGGGAGTTCTACGACTACGAGGCGAAGTACCTGGACGACGGCTCGGAGATCGTCATCCCCGCGCGCCTTTCCGCCGCCCGTGCGGAACGGGTGCGCGCGCTGGCCGTCGACGCGTACCGCGCGCTCGACTGCGCCGGCATGGCGCGCGTCGACTTCCTGTTCGACGAGGCGGCCGACCGGCTGTACGTGAACGAGGCGAACACGCTGCCCGGGTTCACCGCGATCAGCCAGTACGCCAAGCTGTGGGCGGCCTCGGGACTGCCGTACCCGGCGCTGATCGACCGCCTGATAGAGCTCGCGCGCGCGCGGCACCGGCGCCGGCGGCGGCTGCGTCGCAGCCTGACGGACGGAAACCGGTGACGGTCAGCGTTCGGCGGCGCCCTGCAACGGCTGCACGCCGTCCCACACCAGGACCCGTTCGATGCGGTCCCCGGTCTGCAGCGCGTCGACCGCCTCCATCCCCGCCACGACCCGCCCGAACGCGGTGTACCGGCCGTCCCACCGGGGTTGCGGCGACTGGGTGATGAAGAACCGGCCGCCCCCGGTGTCCGGCCGTCCGCGCGCCAGCCCGACCGTGCCCCGCAGGAAAGGCAACTGGTTCGGCTCGTCGCGCAGGGTGAATCCGGCACCGCCGGTATCGTCGCTCCGGGGATCCCCGCCGTACGCCGCCTCCCCCGGAACCACCCGGTGGAACGTCAGTCCGTCGAAGAAGCCCCGGCGCGCCAGCGTCATGAAGCTGTCCGCCGTCAGCGGAGCGTCCAGCACCGCGAGCTCGACCTCGATCGTGCCGTGCGCGGTCTCGACGTACACGCGCGGCGAGAAGCGCGGATTCGTCAGACGCGGCGCGGCGTAGTCCACGCCGCTGCGCCGCTGCGCCGGACGAATCTCCGCGGCGGGACTCGACTCCGGCTCCAGACGCTCGAGGTGCTTCGCGGCGGCGACGCGCACCGGCCAGTCGCGATCCGCCAGCGCGCGGCGAAGCGTTTCCCGCGCCGTGTCGCCGCCGTACGCGGCCAGCGCTTCGACGATCGCCGCCCGCGCCCGAAACGATGCATCCGGCTCGGCCGCCGCGTAGGCCGCGGCCAGCGCGGCGGCGGCTCCGGGGGGCCGCAGCTCGCCCAGCAGGCGCGCGGCGGTGGCGCGCACGGAGACGTCGGACGCCTCGATCCGTTCCCACAGCAGGGAGGGCGCCCGCGGCGCATCCACGGCGACCAGCGCCTCCAGCACCGCCGGCACGACCCGCTGATCGCCGTCCTTGAGCATCCCCTCCAGCGTGGCCCGGGCCGCCGCCGGGCGGACGTGGCGGAGTCCCTCGGCGGCCGCCGCCCGGACGCGCCAGTCGGGATCCGCCCCGAGGCCGGACAGGGCGAACAGGAACGTCTCCGGGTCCGCCCGCGCAAGCGCCCGGATGGAAGCGGCCCGCAACGGCGGCCACGGGTGTCCCAGCAGCTCGACGAACACCTCCACGGACGCCTGGCTGCCGTGATTCGCCAGCGCGTCGACCGCCACCTGCCGGAGTTGCCGATCCAGCCCCCTGGTGCGCACGAAACGGTCGAGCGCCGCCGCGGCGCGCGGATCGTCGATCGCGCCGAGCGCCCGCACGGCACCGGACACGACGAGGCGATCCCGGCGCGCCGGGACGAGCAGCGCTTCGAGGGCCTCGATGCCGTCCGGATCGCCCAGGGCGCCGAGCCCCCTGGCGGCCAGCGCCACGCCGATGCTGCCGCGGACGCCCGCCAGGGTCTCCAGCGCAGGCAGAGCGCGCGCGTCCCCGGCGCGCCCCAGGGCATGGGCGACCGGCCACCACCAGAGAATCGGCCGGCCGTCCTCGCCGAGCACCGCCTCGGCGAGCGGATCGAACGCCTGCAGCTCGCCCAGCGCGTACAGCCCGAGCCGGAACGCCTCCACCTCCTCGCCGAGGGGGTAGGTCAGATCGTCCGGATCGAGATCGAACGCCGACCTCGCGTGGCGTCGGACCAGGGTTCCGACGGCCGCCGCGGCCGATCGCGCCCCGAGCCGTCCCAGCGCCTGCGCGGCGCGGCCCCGCACCGGCAACGCGGGATCGTCGAGCGCGCCGACGAGCGCATCCACCGCCCTCCGGTCACCGATCAGACCGAGACCGAACGCCGCCATCTGACGCACTTCGGGCGCCGGATCCGCCAGCCGCCCGATCAGCGGATCGACCCCTTCCGGCAGCCCGACGCGCCCGATGGCGAGCGCCGCCCGCCGCCGCAGTCGCGCCTCCGGCGCCTCGAGCAGCGCGAGCAGATCCGGACGAACCGGGGCCCGCGGGACCGGAACGGCCGCGGCGGCGTCCACGGCGGGACGCGGAGGCGCCGGATCGGCGAGCACGCGCCCGTCCTCCAGCCGCAGGATCCAGGAGGCGACCTCCGCGGGCCCGGGAGGGTCGGGCGACACGACGGGCGGGGCGCTCGCGCAGCCCGCGACGGAAACGAGACAGGCGGCCAGCGATGCGCGCGTCGTCGCGCGGGGTGCGCGATGCGCTGTCGACCGCGCGACGGAAACGAGACAGGCGGCCAGCGATGCGCGCGGCATGGGGGCGAGGTGGGCGAACGGCGCCATCATAGCATGCGGCATTGTCTATACTCGCCGCATCATGGGACTTCCGGCGCGGCGCGATCGAGGCTCCGGGCGCCGTCGGAACGCACGCTCGACGAGCGTTCCCGCGGCCCGGAGCGAATCGCCGGCATGAGCGGCGGCACGCGCCGCCGCGTCCCGCGCCCCGCTCCGCAGGGAGACCGCCGCTCCGCCGGCAGCAGATAGGCCGCATGGTCCGCCCGCCGTCCGCCGGCCCGCCGCCCGAGGATCCGCTCGCGTACCTCTTCGGCCTCCGGCAGTTCGGCATCAAGCTCGGCCTGGAGAACATGCGCGCGCTCAACGCGGCGCTGGATCATCCGGACCGGTGCTTCCGGTCGATCCTGATCGCGGGCACCAACGGCAAGGGCTCGGTCGCGGCCATGGCGGAGCGCGGCCTGCGCGCGGCGGGCTGGTCCACCGGCCTGTACACGTCGCCGCACCTGATCGATCTTCGCGAGCGGTTCGCCGTCGACGGCCGCGCGATCGACCGCGCCACCCTCGCGGACGAAGCGGCACGCATCCGCGACGTGGTCGAGAGGCTGCGCGGAACGGGCCGGCTCGACCACCCGCCGACGTTCTTCGAAGCGACGACGGCGCTGGCGCTCTCGCTGTTCCGCCGCCGGCGCGTCGACGTCGCGGTGCTCGAAGCAGGCATGGGCGGCCGCTTCGACGCCACCAACGTCGTCCGGCCGCTGGCCGTCGGCATCCCGTCCATCGATCTCGACCACCAGCGGTACCTGGGCGCGACGCTCGCCGCGATCGCCTTCGAAAAGGCGGGGGTCATCAAGCCGGACACCGTGGTGGTCAGCGCCGAGGAGAAACCGGAGGCCCGCGACGTGCTGCGGCAGGCCGCGGCGACCCGGGGGGCCCGGTTCCTCGACGCCGCCGCGGAGACGCACGCGCGCTGGCGAATCGACGCCGGCGTCACGCGGGTCGAGTCGCTGGAGACGCCCCGCGCCCGGTACGGTCCGCTCGTCCTCGCGCTGCGAGGCCGGCACCAGTTGCGCAACGCGGCGGTGGCGGTGCGCCTGCTCGAGGAACTGGCCGCGGCGGGCATCCGCTCGCCCCGCCCGGCGATCGAGCAGGCGCTGGCGGACGTGCGCTGGCGCGGCCGCCTGGAGCTGATCGACTGCGCCCCCGGAAAGCGCATGCTGCTCGACCCGGCGCACAACGTGGCGGCCGCCGCGGCCCTCGGCGCCTACGTCGCCGGGGTCCACCCGGCCGGCCTGCCCTTCGTGTTCGGCACGCTCGCCGACAAGGACGGCGCCGGCATGCTGGCCGCCCTGGGCAAGGCCGTGAACCGGATCGTCTGCGCCCCGATCGCCGACCCGAGGGCAAGACCCGCGCCGGACCTGGCCGCGGCGGCGCGCGCCGTGCGTCCCGACGTGCCGGTCGAGTCCGCGGCCTCGCCGGCCACCGCGCTCGCCTCCGCCTGGCGGACCGGCCCGCTGGCGGCGGTGGCCGGCTCGGTCCGTCTCGTCGGCGAAGTCCTGCTGGCGCTGGAGCGCGGCCGGCTCGGCCCGCGGCCCGGTTCGGCGCGGGAGTAGAATCACCTGCCGGATGGCTGCAATCCTGGAAGCGCACGGCTGGAATCCCGCCGCCACCGGCGGCGGGTCACGTTCTTCACGGCGGGGACCGCGTCTGCGTCCCGTCTGGCTGCTGGCCGTCGCGTTGCTGCCGGAAGCGGCGGCGGCGCAGCTTTTCCCCGACCTGCCGTTCGACCACCGGCAGTTCGAGCTGCAGATGGTCAGCGCCAACCACCTGCGCCTGACCGGCGAAGTGGAGTTCGAGGGCGCCGACTTCGACCTGTACGCGGACCAGGTCGACGTCTACGTCGAGACGGCGGAAGAGACTTCCGAAGACCCGGCGGGCGGCGCGCCGCCGGCCGCCGCCGAGGCGGTCCCCGCCGGCGGCGGCGAAGCGGACGGGGACGCGTCCGAGACGCCGACGTTCCGGATCGCGGCGTCGGGCAACGTCGTCTTCTCGGCGCCCGAGGTCCGTCTCTCCGCGGATCGGCTGGAGTACGAGACGGTCGGCGAGACGGCCGTCTTCCACGAAGCCTACGGCTGGATCGACCTCGGGGAAGAAGTCGATCGCAGCATGTTCGGCACGCAGGAGCCGGATCTGCTGTTCCACGGCCAGATGATCGAACGGATCGGCCCCCGCACCTACCGGATCACGAAGGGCGCGTTCACGAGCTGCGTCCAGCCCACGCCCCGCTGGCAGCTCGTCGCGACGTCGTTCACCCTCAACCTCGACAGCTACGCATGGATCAGGAACCCGGTGCTCAAGGTGAAGGGCGTGCCGGTGTTCTACGTGCCGGGCCTGCTCTACCCGATCCAGGAGGACGGCCGGGCCACCGGGTTCCTGATGCCGACCTACGGGGCGTCGCAGTATCAGGGAACCAGCCTCAGCAACGCCTTCTTCTGGGCGATCAACCGGAGCCAGGACGCCACCTTCTACCACGACTGGTTCATGCAGCACGGCGGCGACGGCCGCGGCCTGGAGTACCGCTACACGCGCGGCGGCGGGTCGCAGGGCGACTTCCGCATGTACCGCCTGAACGAACCCGAAGCGGAGATCGAATACCGCGGCGGAACGCGGGAGCGGGAGGCGCGGCGCAGCTACGAGTTCCGGGGGAACGCCCGGCACGGGCTCCCGGGGGAGTGGACCGCGCGCAGCCGGGTGGACTATTTCACGGACATCGACGTCCGGCAGACGTACCACGTCAACGTCTTCGACGCCTCCAACTCCCAGCGCTCGCTGTCGGGCGGCCTGAGCGGCCCGCTCGGCGGCTTCGAGGTGAGCGGCGCCTACGACCGCAACGAACGGTTCTTCGGCGGCACCGACTCGGCGCTCAACGGCGCCGGTCCGCGCATCGGTTTCGGCCGGGGCAAGACCGAACTCTTCGGAACGCCGCTGTACTTCTCGTTCGACGCCGAATACGCCAAGCTGCTGCGCTGGTCGAGCCAGACGCGGAGCGGCGTGGTCCAGGAGATCGATTCGGGACTCACCCGCTTCGACCTGTACCCGGTGCTGCAGTTTCCCTTCAACCGCTGGCCGTTCCTGAAGATCGACACGACCGCGGCGTGGCGGACCACCTGGTGGGACGAGAGCCTCGTCGAGAGGGAACAGGTCGAGGTCGGGGTGAACCGCCAGTTCTTCGAGGTCTCCACCCGCGCGACGGGGCCTTCGTTCATCAAGATCTGGGACACGCCCGACAGCGGCTACTCCGAGCGGATGAAGCACCTCATCGAGCCGTGGGTGAGCGTCTCGCGGGTCAGCGAGATCGAGGATTTCGATCGGATCGTCCGCATCGAGGGCATCGACTCGATCGTCGGCAACGTGGTCGAATACCGGTACGGTCTCGACACCCGCCTGTACGCGCGGGTCTTCGAGGGCGGGCGGGAGTCGGTCGCACGCGAGATTCTCTCCGCGTCGGTGACGCAGAGCTACTACACCGATGCGCGGGCCGCGCAGTACGACCGCAGCTTCCGCACGAGCTTCAGCGGCACGCCGCCGAGCAACTTTTCGCCGGTGTCGCTCATCGTGCGCGCGCAGCCGACGCAGAACATGGGCGGCACCCTGCGCATGGAGTTCGACCCGGACTACGGGCGCCGGGAGTACATCCCCGTGCTGCGCATCGGATCGATGCGCACCATCTCCGCGGAAGGAAGCTACGAGGTCGGCGGCTGGCTCGCGACGAGCGGCGGCTGGAGCCAGCGCCGGTTCATCGAAGGGCTGAGCGGATTCGACAACCCCGAGCGTCTCGACAACTACATCAACTCCTCGACGTCGTTCCGCACGCGCGGCAACACGTTCGGCGGGCTGTACGACTTCAACTACGACATCCGGCGCGGCCGGTTTCTGGCGCAGATGATCCGCCTGTACTACAACGCGCAGTGCTGCGGCCTGAGGATGGACTATCAGGTCTTCAACTTCGAAGGCCTCGGCAGCCGGGCCCTGATCCAGCAGGACCGCCGCATCACCCTGTCGTTCACGCTGGCCGGCCTGGGAACGTTCACCAACAACTTCGGCGGCGCCGGGGGAGGCTACCGGTAGCCGCGGCGGGCGCCGCGCCGCGGAAAAACGGACGCCGCGAAGCGCCGATGGCCGAGCGCGTGCTGGTGACGGGCGGGGGCGGCTTCGCCGGCCGCCACCTCGCCGCCCTGCTCCTCGACGAGCGGCCGGCACCGGAGGTCGTCGGCTGGCGGCGGCCGGCGCCGGGCGCCGGCGGGTCGGTGCGAGCGGCGGGCGGCGGCGGGCCACGCCGGGCGCCGGGCGCCGGGCGCGCACGCATCGCTTGGCAGGAGATCGACGTTCTCGACGAAGAAGCCGTCCGCCGCGCCGTCGCGGATCTGCGGCCCGATCACGTCTACCACTGCGCCGGCGTCGCCGCGGTCTCCGGCTCGTGGAACAACCGCCTCGCAACCCTGCGCATCAACGTCATCGGGACCGAGCACCTCCTCGGGGCCCTCCGGCGCAGCGCCCCGCGGGCACGGGTCCTCGTTCCCGGCTCGGCCCTCGTCTACCGGCCGAACGACGGCGCGCTGGCCGAGCACGCGGCGATCGGTCCGGTCAGCCCCTACGGCCTGAGCAAGCTGGCGCAGGAGATGCTGGCCGCACGCTACGCCGCCGAGGGCCTGCAGGTGATCCGGACGCGCTCGTTCACGCACATCGGCCCGGGTCAGGATCGGTCGTACGCCGCCTCGAGCTTCGCGCACCAGATCGCGCGCATCGAAGCCGGCCTCGCCACGCCCACCATGCAGGTGGGCGACCTCGACGCGCGCCGCGATCTGCTGGACGTGCGCGACACGGTCCGCGCCTATCGCGCGCTGATGGACCGCGGCGCCCCCGGCGCCGTCTACAACGTCTGCTCGGGCGCGGCCCGCCCCATCCGCGACATCCTCGCGGGCCTGCTCGCCCTGGCGCGCGTGCCGATCGAGGTGCGCGTCGACCCCGGCCGCCTGCGCCCGAACGACTACCCGGTCCTGCGCGGCGACCGCACGCGGATCACCGCGGACGTCGGCTGGGAACCGCGCATCGGCCTGGACGAAACGCTGCGCGACCTCCTCGACCACTGGCGCGCCGCGATCGGCCGATCCGCGACCCGGGATTGACGGACGAAGTCCGCGTGGCGGCGACGGCCGCGCGCCGCGCTACGGGCTTCCCGCCGCGCCCCCTTCGTCACCAGCGCCGCCGCCAGTGGCCGCGCGCCGCGCCCGGGCTGCCCGCGCCGCGGGGTTGACAGCGCCGCGGGTGTGCGCGAAGATACAGGCGAACAAAATACGAAACATGCCGCGCCAAGCCACCCTCTTCGATCTCGGCGCCCGGCCGACGACCCGCGACGTGGCCGCCGCGGTCCGGGAAGCGGGCGCCGGCGGCCTGCCGAACGGCGTGCGCCGCGGCGGCACGACCTACCAGGACGTCGTCTGCCGTTCGGCCCTCAACCGCGTGGCGGGCATGCCGTTCCGCTGGACGCTCAACCCGTACCGCGGGTGCACGCACGGCTGCCACTACTGCTTCGCCCGCCGCTACCAGTCGCAGCTGGAGCTCGGCGCGGGCGACGACTTCTCGTCGGTGGTGCTCGTCAAGACCAATTTCGCGGAAGTGCTGGCGCGCGAACTGTCGAAGCGCTCCCTCGGCGGCCGGATGGTGGCCTTGGGAACCGCCACCGACCCCTACCAGCCGATCGAGGGCCTGCGCCGGATCACCCGGCGGACCCTGGCCGTCCTGATCCGGCACCCGACCCCGGTCGGCCTGATCACCAAGGGCACGCTGGCCGTCCGCGACACCGACCTGCTGGCCGAGCTCTCCCGCCGTACGCGGTGCACCGTGACGTTCAGCGTGCCGACGGTGGACGAGGACGCGTGGAGGTCGCTGGAGCCGGGCACCGCCCACCCGCTCCTGCGCCTGCGCGCGGTGCGGCGGCTGCGCGACGCGGGCGTCGACGCGGGCGTGCTGATGGCCCCGATCGTGCCGGGCGTCAGCTCGCATCCGGCCCGGATGGAACGGACGATCAAGGCGATAGCGGACAGCGGCGCGGCCTACGTGGGCTCGCTCCTGCTGCACCTGGAGGGAGGCACGCGCCGGCACTTCCTCGACTTCCTGGCGCGGGAATACCCGCAGCTCGTCGCCGGGTACGGCCGCCTGTACGCCGGCAAGCACGCCGCCGAATCGTACGCGACGCGCTTCCGCACCGTCCTGGGCGCCCTGAAGGCGAAGCACGGGCTCCGCGATCTCAGACCGTCCCGAGCAGCGCCCGGACGCGCTGTTCGGTCGGCGGGTGCGTGCTGAAGAGCGACATCAGGCCCCGGCCCGACAGCGGCATCATGATGAACATGTGCGCCGTCGCCGGATTCGCGTCCAGCGGGATCCGCTGCTGCGCGGCGTCGATCTTCTTCAGCGCGCCGGCCAGGCCGTACGGGTTGCCGGCGATGGCCACCGCCCCGCGGTCCGCCGCGAACTCCCGGGACCGGGAGATCGCCGCCTGGATCAGCATCGCGGCGAGCGGCGCGACGATGATCGTGGCGAGCAGGGCCAGGGGGTTCGAGCCTTCCTCGTCGTCCCGCCCGAAGCCGCCGAAGATGGCCGCGAACTGCGCCATGCGGGCCACCATCATGATGGTGGCGGCCACCGTGGCGGCGACCGAGCCGATGAGGATGTCGCGGTGCCGGACGTGCGCCAGCTCGTGCGCGATCACCCCCTCGATCTCCGGCTCGTCGAGGAAACGCAGCAGGCCGGTCGTCGCCGCCACCGCCGCGTGCCGCGGATTCCGCCCCGTGGCGAAGGCGTTGGGCGAGTCGTCCTCGATGACGTAGACCTTCGGCATCGGAAGGTTCGCCTGCCGCGCCAGGCGCTCCGTCGTCCGGTGCAGCGGATGCTCCGGGCCGACCGGCTGCGCGCGGTACATCCTGAGCACGATCCGGTCGGAGAACCAGTACGACCCGAAGTTCATCGCGACGGCTATGACGAAGGCGAACGTCAGCCCGCCGGAGCCGCCCAGCCACTCGCCGAGCGCGAGCAGCAGGCCGCTGAGCAGGCCGAGAAGCAGAGCGGTCCTGACCGTGTTCCCCATGCGATCCTCCTGTGCCGATTTTAGCCCCGGGCCGGGGAGCGTGCGACGGGTCCGGCCGGCTGCGCGGCCCGCCCCGGTCAGATCCCGGCCCCGAATCCGGCGCGCTCGACGAGTCCGGCCAGCAGCGCCGCCCGCCACGTCAGGTCGGCGGTGACGACGTGCTCGTCCAGGGCGTGCGCCCCGTCGCCCACCGCGCCCAGGCCGTCGAGGGTAGGGACGCCGAGGGCGCCGGTGAAGTTCCCGTCCGAACCGCCCCCGGTCGCGCCCTCGCCCAGCTCCCGCCCCAGCCCGGCCGCGACGTCGCGCGCAACATCATAGAGGCGCGCCACGTCCGGCGTCCGCTCGAAGGGCGGTCGGGAGAACCCGCCGGAAACCTCCAGGGCCGTACCCGCCAGCACCGGCCGCAACGCCTGCATGCTCCGCTCGAGCCGGCGGGCGTCCTCCATCGTCGCGGCGCGGGCGTCGACGACGGCCCGGGCGTGCTCGGCCACGACGTTGGGCCGGTCGCCCCCCTCGACGAACCCGACGTTCAGCGTCACCCCCCGCCCCGGGTCCCGGAGCTTCCCGACCGCGGCGATCTGCGCCGCCAGCTCGTCGATGGCGCTTGCGCCCCGCGTCGGATCGATCCCGGCGTGGGCCGGGACCCCACGGACCCGCAGCTCGAACTCGCCGCATCCCTTGCGGCCGGTCTTGACCGCGCCGCCGGGCAGCGCCGGCTCCAGCACGAAGACGGCGCTGCTGCGGCGCGCCTCCTCCTCGACCAGCCCGCGGGAGGAGCGGCTGCCCCGCTCCTCGTCCGCCGTCCACAGCATGACCACCCGACCGCCGGCCAGCCGGCCGGCGACCGCCAGGGCCCGCACGGCCAGCATCCCGATGACGATGCCCGCCTTCATGTCGAACACCCCCGGCCCGTACAGGCGGCCGTCCGACTCGCGCACCGGCATGCGCTCGATCTGCCCGAGCGGCCAGACCGTGTCGAAGTGCCCGAGCAGCATCACCTGCCGCGCCGGCGGGCCGGCGCCGAAGGCCGCGCGCAGATGCGCGCCGCTGGCAGGCGAAGGGATCCGCTCGACGGTCCCCCCCATCTCGCAGAGGTAGTCCGCCAACCGCGCGCCGCAGCGATCGACCGCGACCGGTTCGGTGGTGGGCGACTCCAGGCGCACCAGGGTGGTCAGCACGTCGAGGAGCCAGTCGTGCTGACCGTCGCAGAATTCACGCAGACTCGGCATGCGTCATAATACGTTCGTGAGGTGCCGGTGCGCGTTCTGACCGTCTCGTGCGCGCTGCTGCTGGCGGCGACGGCCGTGCTCCCCCTGGCGGCGCAACGCCGGCCGGTGCCGCGTCCGTTTCCCACCCCGGAGACCGCGCCCGCGCGCCCCGCCTCCTCCCCGGCGACCGATGCAACGGCGACGTCGCCGGCGGTCGGCGCCGGCGCGCCGACCGAGGCGACCCTCGGCGTGCCCGTCTACCCGAGCGCGCAGTACATCACGTCGTACGACGCCGGACGCGGCCAGACCTTCCACCTGTTCGGCGCGAACCTCCGGTTCGAGGATCTGGTGCGCTACTACTCGCGGCGGCTCGACTCGCGCGGGCGGCGGGTGTACGACGCGCCGCCGATCCACCAGTTCGAGACGGCGCGGTTCCGCGACGACCGGATGGACTTCCGGCCGGGCGTCACCATCAAGGACTACGCCTGGAACGGATCCCCCGGGTACCTGAACACGACCCCCGGCGGCGACCCGCCCGCCTTCCCGACCATCATCCAGATCACCACCCTGCCCGAAGCGGCAGCGAACCGCTGACGCCCGGCCGCGGGAACCGGGCCCGCGCTATCTCGCCGGAACGTAGATCTCCTGCCCGTCGCGGAACTCCGCCGACTTCTCTTCGAGGCCGACCCGGACGGCCTGCTCCTCGCCGACGCCCCGCTCGGCCGCGAAGTCGCGGATCTGCTGCGTGATCTCCATGCTGCAGAACTTCGGCCCGCACATCGAGCAGAAGTGGGCGACCTTGGCGCCCTCGGCCGGGAGCGTCTCGTCGTGGCCGGCGCGCGCCGTCACCGGGTCGAGGGCGAGGTTGAACTGGTCCTCCCAGCGGAACTCGAAGCGGGCCTTCGACAGCGCGTCGTCCCGCGCCTGCGCGCGCGGATGCCCCTTGGCGAGGTCGGCCGCGTGCGCCGCGATCCGGTAGGCGATGACGCCCGTCTTGACGTCGTCGCGGTTCGGCAGGCCGAGGTGCTCCTTGGGGGTGACGTAGCAGAGCATGGCGGTGCCGTACCAGCCGATCTGGGCCGCGCCGATCGCCGAGGTCAGGTGGTCGTAGCCGGGCGCGACGTCGGTGGTCAGCGGCCCGAGGGTGTAGAACGGCGCCTCGCCGCACCACTCGATCTGCTTCTCCATGTTCTCGCGGATGAGGTGCATCGGGACGTGCCCCGGTCCCTCGTTCATCACCTGCACGTCGTGCTCCCAGGCGATGCGGGTCAGCTCGCCCTGGGTGCGGAGCTCGGCGAACTGCGCCTCGTCGTTGGCGTCGGCGATCGCGCCGGGCCGCAGGCCGTCGCCGAGCGAGAACGACACGTCGTAGGCCTGCATGATCTCGCAGATCTCGCGGAAGTGCGCGTAGGCGAAGTTCTCCCGGTGGTGGGCCAGGCACCACTTGGCGTGGATCGACCCGCCGCGCGACACGATCCCGGTCATCCGCCGCGCGGTCAGCGGGACGTAGCGCAGCAGCACGCCGGCATGCACCGTGAAGTAGTCGACGCCCTGCTCCGCCTGCTCGATCAGCGTGTCGCGGTAGATCTCCCAGGTCAGATCCTCCGGCCGCCCGCCGACCTTCTCCAGCGCCTGGTAGACGGGCACGGTGCCGACCGGCACCGGCGCGTTGCGGACGATCCATTCCCGCGTCTCGTGGATGTCGGCGCCGGTCGACAGGTCCATGATGGTGTCGGCGCCCCACAGGGTCGCCCAGCGGAGCTTCTCCACCTCCTCGTCGATCGACGAGCTGACCGCCGAATTCCCGATGTTGGCGTTGATCTTCACCAGGAAGTTGCGGCCGATCGCCATCGGCTCGAGCTCCGGGTGGTTGACGTTGGCCGGAATGATCGCCCGCCCGCGGGCCACCTCGGCGCGCACGAACTCGGCGTCGAACCCCTCGCGCAGGGCGACGAACTCCATCTCCGGCGTCACCTCGCCCCGGCGGGCGTAGCGCATCTGGGTCACCGGTCCGGCGCCGCGCACGACCGGCCGGCGCAGCGACGCCGGTATCTGCCCGGAGCCGGGCGCGCGGCCCGCCGGCGCGGCTTCCGCGACGTCCCCGCGCGCCGCGATCCAGTCCCGGCGCAACGGCGGCAGGCCGGCCCGGACGTCGGTCCCGTGGGGGCCGCTGGTGTCGTACACCCGCAACGGCGGCTCGCCCCCGGACAACGCGATCTCGCGCATCGGGACGCGGACGCGCCCGCCCTCGACGTGCACCTTGCGCGAGTTCGGAAAGGCCTCGGCGAAACGGGATTCGACGGCAGGCATGGAAGCGGCGGGGCTCGCCATGAGTCGCTCCTTGATGGGAAGAAGTGCGAACGAATATAGCACGCGGTTCCGGCCCGCCGTCCGGGCCGATCGCCCGCCGCGGGCTGCTACGTCCGGCGCAGCACGACGCACTTCAGGTACGAGGTCTCGGGCGCGGTCGCCAGCACCGGATGGTCGCGGCTCTGGAGCCGTTTCTCCACGATGCGGACGTCCGCGCGGGCGTCCGCGGCGGCCGACGCGAGCATGCGGACGAACGCCGGCTCGTCGACGTGGTACGAGCAGCTCGAGGTGATCAGCGCGCCGCCCGGCGCCAGGACGCGGAGCGCGCGCAGGTTGATCTCCTTGTAGCCGGCGAGCGCCCGCGCCGCCGCCGCCCGGTTCTTCGCGAACGCCGGCGGATCGAGCACGATCGTGTCGAACCGCTCGCCCGCCCGATCGCAGTCGCGCAGCACGTCGAAGACGTTCCCGGCGCGCGGCCGCACGTTGGCGGCGCCGTTGCGCTCGGCGTTCCGCGCGAGGGCCGCCGTTGCGTCCTCCGAGACCTCGACCGCCACCACCTCGTCGCAGGCCGGGGCCACCTGCAGCGCGAACGCGCCGGTGTAGCTGAAGCCGTCGAACGCCCGCCCGCGGGCGCAGGCGGCCGCGGCGCGGCGGTTCTCGCGCTGATCCAGAAACAGGCCGGTCTTCTGGCCCCGCCACGGGTCGGCGGACAGCCGCACCGCGCCCTCGCGCACCTCGACCTCCGGCGGGACCTGCCCCTGCCGGAGCTCCACGGCGCGGTCGAGTCCTTCGAGCGCCCGCACCCGCGGGTCGTTGCGGGCCAGGGTGCCGGCCGGCTGCAGGAGTTCCGCCAGCAGCTCGCCGATCAGCGGCAGCAGGCGGTCGGTCGCCTGCGACAGCGCCTGCGCCACGAGCACGTCGCCGTAGCGGTCCACCACGAGCCCCGGCAGGCGGTCGCCTTCGCCGTGCACCAGCCGGTACGCCGTCGCATCGATTTCCAGCGACTCGCGGTAGCGGATCGCCGCTTCGAGCCGGGCGCGCCAGAACGCGGCGTCGGGGCGGACGTCGCGCCGGGTCAGCATTCTGAGCGCGATCACCGAGCGGCTGCTGTACGTCGCGTACCCGAGCGTCCGGCGGCCGGCGCCGACCACCCGCACCACGTCACCGGGTCCGGCCTCCGCGCGCCGCAGATCCGAGCGGTAGATCCAGGGATGTCCGCTCTTCAGGCGGTGCTCGCCGCGCACCGTCACCGCGACCGCGGGTTCCCTCGGGGCCGGCCGGGCGGCGGCGGGCTTCCCCGGCCCGGGCGCGGATCCGCCGGCGGGCGGGCGACCGTCCGCCGGCCCCGATCCGTCGCGACGAGGAGGCCGGCCCGACGCGGGCGCAGGCTTCGCCGCCCGGGAGTCCCGCCCTGGCGGGGAGTCGCGACGAGGCGGCCGGCCCGACGCAGGCGCGGGTTTCGCCGCCCGGGAGTCCCGCCCTGGCGGGGAGTCGCGACGAGGCGGCCGGCCGGTCGCGGGCGCGGGTTTCGCCGCCCGGGAGTCCCGCGCCGGCGGGGAGTCGCGGCGAGGCGGCCTGCCCGCCGCAGGCGCAGGTTTCGCCGCCCGGGAGTCCCGCGCCGGCGGGGAGTCGCGACGAGGCGGCCTGCCCGCCGCGGGCGCGGGTTTCGCCGCCCGGGAGTCCCGCGCCGGCGGGGAGTCGCGACGAGGCGGCCTGCCCGCCGCGGGCGCGGGTTTCGCCGCCCGGGAGTCCCGCCCTGGCGGGGAGCGGCGCGCGGGCCGCGGCCGGGCCGCTCCACCGTCGTCGCCGGTCGCCGCGCGCCCCGGTGGCTGGTCCGTCTTTTTCATTGGCAGGTCGAAACCGCCACATTCTACCTACCCGACCGGCGCAACGGCCGTCCCGGCGCCGGCGCCCCCTGCCGTAACCAAGTACCCGCCGACGCGGCGGCGCCATCCGTTCGCCCGCGACCACGTCCGCCACGGCCGTCGCGCGGCAGCCTGCCGAGACGCCGACGCGGCGCCGTCCATTCGCCCGCGCCTGCCGGCCGGCCGCGTGCGCCGTAGTACAATCGCGCCATGCGGATCGCGCTCGGCGCCGACCACCGCGGCGTTGCGCTCAAGGCGTCCCTCCGGCGCGCGTTCGACGAAGCGGCGCGCGGAAGCGCGTCCGCGCCGGTCCACACCTACGTCGACTTCGGCGCCCATTCGGAAGAAGCGGCGGACTACCCCGACTTCGCGCAACCGGTCGCCGAGGGGGTCGCGTCCGGCGCGTTCGACCGCGGCGTGCTCATCTGCGGCAGCGGCGTCGGCATGTCGATCGCGGCGAACAAGGTCCCGGGCGTCCGCGCCGCCCTCGTGCACGACTGCGACGCCGCCCGTCTCTGCCGCGAGCACAACGACGCCAACGTCGTCACTCTCGCCGGCCGGTCGCTGCCGCCCGACGCGGCGGTGGCCATCGTCGAGACCTTCCTCGCGACGCCGGCCGCCGGGGGCCGCCACGAGCGCCGCCGCGCCAAGATCGCCGAGCGGGAGCGCTGCCTGGAAGGGACCGCTTGACGCCCGCCCCGGACGCCGGACCGGACGTTGCGGCCGACGGCCTCGCGGACCGCCTGCGGCCGCTCGCCGCCGTCGATCCCGAGATCGCAACCGCCGTCCGTAGCGAGATCGCGCGGCAGAACGACGGGCTCGAGCTCATCGCCTCCGAGAACTTCGCGAGCGCGGCGGTGATCGAGGCCCTCGGCTCGCCGCTGACCAACAAGTACGCGGAGGGCTATCCGGGCCGGCGCTACTACGGCGGGTGCGAGCACGTCGACGTGGCCGAAGCGCTCGCCATCGACCGCGTGAAGGCCCTGTTCGGAGCCGAGCACGCCAACGTGCAGCCGCACTCGGGCGCGCAGGCGAACATGGCGGCGTACTTCGCGCTGATCGAGCCGGGCCGGACGGTGCTCGGCATGGATCTCGCCCACGGCGGGCACCTGACCCACGGCCACCCGCTGAATTTTTCCGGGCAGCTCTACCGGATCGTCCCCTACGGCGTCCGCCGCGACGACGAGCGGATCGACTACGACGCGCTCGAGCGGCTCGCGCACGAACACCGGCCGGCGCTGATCGTGGCCGGCGCCAGCGCCTACCCGCGCGTGATCGACTTCGCGCGCATCGCCGGCGTGGCCGCCGCGGTCGGCGCCGCGGTGGTCACGGACATGGCGCACGTCGCGGGTCTGGTGGCCGCCGGGCTCCATCCGAGCCCGGTGCCGCATTCCGACGTCGTCACCACCACGACCCACAAGACGCTGCGCGGCCCCCGCGGCGGCCTGATCCTCTGCCGGGAGAAGCACCGCAAGGCGGTCGACCGCTCCCTCTTCCCCGGCGTGCAGGGCGGGCCGCTGATGCACGTGATCGCCGCCAAGGCGGTCTGCTTCCGGGAAGCCGCGGCCCCCGGCTTCGCCGACTACCAGCGGCAGGTCGTGCGGAACGCGAGCCGCCTGGCCGGCGCGCTCGCCGCGCAGGGCTTCCGCATCGTCAGCGGCGGCACCGACAACCACCTGCTGCTGGTCGACGTCTTCTCCCGCGGCCTCACCGGCCGGGTCTGCGAGACCGCGCTCGGGCGGGCCGGCATCACGGTGAACAAGAACGCCATCCCGTTCGACGAGCAGCCGCCGATGGTGGCCGGCGGGATCCGGATCGGGACGCCCGCGCTCACCACCCGCGGCATGGCGGAGGCCGAGATGGACGCCGTGGCGGAGCTGATCGGCCGCGTGCTGCGCGCCCCCGAGGACGATCGCGCCGCGGCCATGGTTCGAGGCGAGGTCGAAGCGCTGTGCCGGAAGTTCCCGCTGTACCCGACGCCTCTCCGCCGCGGCCCGCTCCCGACCCGGGACTAGAAGCGCGGGTCGCCGCGGCGCTCGCCGAGGGCGGCGCGCTGGCGCGCGCGATGCCGGCGTTCGAGCCGCGGCCGGGCCAGCGGCGCATGGCGGCCGCCGCGGCGCGCGTGCTGGAGGCCGGCGGCGTGCTGCTGGCCGAAGCGGGCACCGGAACCGGCAAGACCCTGGCCTACCTGGTGCCCGCCATCCTCAGCGGACGGCGCGTCCTGGTCTCGACCGGCACCAGGAACCTGCAGGACCAGATCTTCTACAAGGACCTGCCGGACCTGCGGCAAGCGCTCGGCGTCGACTTCCGCGCCACGTACATGAAGGGGCGCGGCAACTACCTCTGCCTGCACCGCTTCGAGGCGGCGTGCTCGGAAACGGCCGGCGCGCTGCTGCCGCTGGCCGAACGCAGCGTCCTCCGCCAGCTCGCCGAGTGGGCCGGCCGGACCGCGACCGGGGACCGGGCCGAGATCGAGGACCTGCCCGACGACCTGGCGCTCTGGAACGACGTCGCGGCGACGTCGGAGAACTGCATCGGCACGGAGTGCCCCGCCTACCAGGAGTGCTTCGTCACGAAGATGCGGCAGCGGGCGGCCGAGGCGGACGTGGTCATCGTCAACCACCACCTGCTGTGCGCGGACGCCGCGGTGCGGCAGAGCGCCTACGGCGAGGTGATTCCGGCGTGCGCGTCCGCGGTGATCGACGAAGCCCACCAGCTCGAGGACGTGGCGACCCAGTACTTCGGCATCGCCGTCAGCAACCGCCGGCTCGACGAGCTGTATCACGACGGGCGGAGGTTCGTCGCCGGCGACGGGCCGCGGGCGGCCGAAATCGAGGAGGCGTCCGCGCGCGAGATGCTGGATCTGCTGGACGGCGTGCGCCACGACGCGCAGTTCTTCTTCGGCGCGCTCGCGCCGGCCGCCGCGGCCGGGGAACGCACCCGGGTGACCGCCGACACGCTCGCGCCGGCCGCCGGGCCCGCCCGCCGCCTGGGACGGCGCCTCGGCGAGCTGGCCGCCGCGGCGAAGCGGCTGGCCGCCCCCTCCGACGACACCGACCTGACCGCGCTCGGCCGGCGCGCCGAGGAGATCCGCGCCGAGCTCGAGTTCCTGCTCGCCGCCGCCGACGGCGCGTACGTCTACTTCCTGGAACGGCGCGGACGCGGCCTGTTCCTGCGCGCCGCCCCGATCGACGTGTCGAGCATCGTCCGCGAGCTGCTGATCGAACGGATGGAGAGCGTCGTCCTGACCTCCGCCACGCTGACCGTGGACGAGTCGTTCGCGTACGTGCGCGGGCGGCTGGGCATCGCCGACGCCACCGAGCTGCGGCTGCCGTCGGAGTTCGACTACCGCGAGCAGGCGATCCTCTATCTTCCGCGCGGGATGCCGCCGCCGAACCACCCCCGCTTCACCGCCGCGGTGGCGCGGGAGGTCACGGCGCTGCTGCGGATCACCAGCGGCCGCGCGTTCGTCCTCTTCACCAGCTACGCCAACCTCCGCGACGTGCGCGCCCGACTCGATCCGACGCTGCCCTACCCCCTGCTGACGCAGGGCGCGGCGCCGCGCAGCGTGCTGCTGCGGGAGTTCCGCGCCACGCCCAATGCGGTGCTCCTGGCCACCTCCAGCTTCTGGCAGGGGGTGGACGTCGCCGGCGACGCGCTGAGCTGCGTGGTGATCGACAAGCTGCCGTTCGCCTCCCCGGGCGATCCACTGACCGCGGCCCGCATGGAGCAGATCGACGCGGACGGCGGCAACCCGTTCTCCGACTACCAGGTTCCGCTCGCCATCCTGACCCTGCTGCAGGGGCTCGGCCGGCTGCTGCGGCACCGCACGGACCGCGGCGTGCTGGCCCTGCTGGACCCGCGGCTGCGGACGCGAGGCTACGGGCGCCGCTTTCTGGACTCGCTGCCGCCGGCGCCGGTGACCCACGAGCTGGCGGCGGTGTCCCGCTTCTTCGGTCCCGTGCGCAACGGCTCGTGAGGGATGCCGCGGTCGGCCAGCACGGACCACGAGATCCGCCGCTTCTTCGGTCCCGTGCGCGGCGGCCCGTGAGGGGTGCGGGAGACGGGCGGCATGCCGGGCAACGTCGGCCGTTTCTTCGGTCCCGTGCGCAGCGGTCCGCGAGGGAGCGGCCGGCCGGGGTCCGGGCCGCGTCGCGCGCGCCGCGGGCTGCTAGACTGGAAGGCATGGGGCCGCACGCCGCTCCCCGCCCACGCGCCCGGCGCCGGCCGTGGCGCGGCGCGTGTCTGGCGTGCCTCGCCGCCGCCGGCATCTCGGGAGCGGCCGGCGCGGGCGCCGCGCAACCGGCCGGCACGGTGCGCGGCGCGGTCGTGGACGAAGAGCGGCAGGCGGCGGCCGACGGCGCGCTCATCGTCCTGCTTCCGCTCGGCGGCGACGGACCCTCCCTGGAATTCGAGACCGGCCCGGACGGCCGGTTCGCCCGCTCGGACGTTGCGCCGGGACTGTACGCGGCGACGGCGGCGCGCGGCGCGCGGCGCAGCGAGGTCTACCGCGTGCGGGTCCGCGGCGGGCGGGCGGTGGAGATCCGGTTCGTCCTGCGGCAGGACCGGGGCGCCACCCCCTGGATCGTCGCCGACGGCGCGCGCGGCCGCCTGGACGAGCTGTTCGCGGCCGGCGTCGAAGCCAACCGCGAGGGCGCGTACGACGACGCGGTGACCTGGTTCACGCTCGCCGCCGGACTCGATCCGAACTGCGTGGAATGCCACTACAACGCCGGCGTCGCCTACTCGGCGCTGGAGCGCTGGCCCGCCGCCGAACGCGCCTTCGAGGACGCGCTGGCGGTGCGGCCGGACTACACCGCCGCGTACTACGGCCTGGCCAACGTCTTCAACCGCTCCGGACGCCCGGAGGCCGCCGCCGCCGCCCGCGGCGAGGCGACGCGCCTGACCCTGGCCGCTCTGGAAGCGGGGCGCCGGCAGGCCGCCGAGGCGGTGGAGCGCGGCATCGCCTTCCTGGACGCCGGCAACCCGGAGGACGCGCGGCGGCGCTTCGAGGAGGCGGCCGGCAGCAATCCGGGCTACGCGCCGGCGTACTACTGGCTGGGGGTGGCGCTGACCGAGATCGGCCGGCCCGGACCGGCGCTGACCGCGCTGCGGCGGGCGCTCGGCCTGGACGAAGACGGCGAGCACGCGGCCGACGCCCGGTCGCGCATCGCCGCGCTGGAGCGCTGAGCTGCCGAACACGCCGAGCACGCCGCCGGATCCGGACGCGCTCGCCGCGAACGTCCGCCGCGTCCGCGGGCGCATCGCCCGCGCGGCCGCGGCGGCCGGCCGGGACCCGCGGGAAATCCGTCTCGTCGCCGTCTCGAAGACGTTCCCCCTGGCCGCCGTCGAAGCCGCGGCGGGCGCCGGTCTCGCCGACTTCGGCGAGAACCGCGTTCAGGAGGCGCTCGGCAAGATCGAGCGGGCGGCGGCGCTGCCGGTGCGCTGGCACCTGATCGGCCACTTGCAGTCGAACAAGGCGCGCAGCGCGGCGGCCGCCTGCGACTGGATCCACTCGGTCGACAGCGTCAGGCTGCTGCGCCGGATCGACGCGGCGGCGGCCGAGGCGGGGACCGCGCCCGACCTGCTCGTCCAGGTGGACCTCGCGGGGGAGGCGGCCAAGCACGGCGCCCCGCCGGACGAGGTCCCGCGCCTGTTCGAGGCGGCCCGGGCCTGCCGCGCCGCCCGCGTGCGGGGGCTGATGCTGATGCCCCCCTGGGCGGAGGACCCGGAGGCGGCGCGGCCCTGGTTCCGCCGGCTGCGGGAGTTGCGCGACGCGCTGCGCGGCGAAGGGTGCGACCCGGCCGCGCTCGCCGAGCTGTCGATGGGCATGAGCCACGACTTCGAGGCCGCCGTCGAAGAGGGCGCCACGATGGTGCGCGTAGGCACCGCGATCTTCGGCCGCCGCACGCCGCCGCGCTAGCGGCGGGGCCGATCGCCGCGCATCTCGGACAGGCCTCCTTCGGGCGGGGCGGGGCCGGTTCAGAAACGCCACACCCCCATCATGACCGGTTGCGCCGCGATCGGCAGATAGAGAAGCGGCGTGAACCTGACGCCGAGCCGCACGGCGAGTCCGTCCCGCACGGGCCGCGTCAGGAAGACCTCGAGGTGGAACCAGAGGGACCACCCCACGGCGCTTTCCGTTTCGTCGGAGTAGCCCCACGCCGGAATCTCCGGATTCCACCGGCGGACCCTGGTGGTCTCTCTCAAGGCCAGCGCGCCGGCGCCGAGCCCGAAGTGGACGGCCTGCCGGTCGCCCGCGCGCCAGCGCCAGCGGTGGGTCACGTACGCGTAGACGGGGAACGCCCGTTCCACGACGTCGTTGCCCTCGCGGGGATCCACCCGCGACGGAACCGCCGTGACGCCCGCCGCGAGCCCGCGGCGCTCCGAGCACCACGTCGCCCAGGCGAGATCCACGCTCGCACCGCTCGGGAAGACGCTGTAGTCATCGATCAGGAGCGGATTCCACTTGTACCAGCCGCCGCCGAACTCGAGCCCGGCGGCCGGCTCCTGCGCCGAGGAGTTCCGCTGGAGCAGGGCGCAGCCGGTCGAGCCGTCGAACTCGATCCCGGCGGCCGGCTCCCGCGCCGCGGCGGGCGGGGCCGTCGACGGGGTCGGCACCGCCATCTCGGCCGCTGCCGGCCACGCCGGCTCCCGCGCCCAGGCGGGCGGGGCCGTCGACGCGCCCGAGCCGGGCCCTGCGCCCGTGGAGGCCGGCGCCGCCGGCTCCTGCGCCGAGGCGGGCAGGGCCGTCGACAGCATGGTTGCGAACACGATCGCGAGCCGGTGGAGCATCGTTTCCCTCCCGCCAGGAAATGCGCAAACGGGGGGCGAACCGGCTCAACGGGTCTCCGCGCGGCGCGGGCAGGGCGCACCGTCACCCGTCCGCCGGCGGGGCGCGCAGTCGAACGGGCCGCGGCGAAATGCGCGCGGCGCGGGCAGGGCGCACCGTCACCCGTCCGCCGGCGGGGCGGGGCCGGTTCAGAACCGCCACACGCCCATCACGGCCGGTTGCGCCGTCAGCGGCAGATAGAGAAGCGGCGTGAACCTGACGCCGAGCCGCACGGCGAATCCGTTCCGCACGGGCCGCGTCAGGAAGACCTCGGCGTGGTACCAGGGGAACACTCTACGGCGCCCTTGCGTTTCGCCGAAGTAGTCCCACGCCGGAATCTCCGGATTCCACCGGCGGACCTCCGTGGTCTCGCTCCAGGCCAGCGCGCCGCCGCCGAGCCCGAAGTGGACGGTCTGCCGGCCGCCCGTGCGCCAGCGCCAGCGGTAGGCCACGTACGCGTAGTAGAGGGGGAACGCCCGTTCCACGCCGTCATTGTGCTCGCGGAGATCCACCCGCCACGGAACCGCCGAGATTCCGGCCGCGAGCCCGCGGCGCCCGGAGCGCCACGTCGTCCAGGCGAGATCCACGCTCGGGCCGCTCGGGGAGACGATGAAGTCGTCGACCCCGAGCGGATTCCACTGGAACCAGCCGCCGCCGAACTCGAACTCGGTCCCGGCAGCCGGCTCCTGCGCCTGTTCGCCGCCGGCCGACGACCCGGCGGCGGCCGAGCCGCCGAACTCGATCCCGGCAGCCGGCTCCTGCGCCGGGACCGGCGCGTCCGTCGACGCGCCCGAGCCGGGGCCTGCGCCCGTGAAGGCCGTCGCCGCCGGCTCCTGCGCCGGGGCCGACGCGGCTGTCGACAGCACGGCCGCGAACACGATCGCGAGTCGGTGGCGCATCGTTTCCCTCCGTCCGGGAATGCGCAAACGGAGGGCGGATCGGCTCAACCGCCTCGCGGCCGCGTGCCGAGCGGGCGCGCACGAGATCGATCCGGACCGGCGGCTCGATCCGGGCCGGCGTCAGCGCGAACGGGGCACCCGGCGCCGCGACCGGCGCTTCGTGATCAACGACAATTATTTTGGCCGGTCGGCGAGGGCTCGATCGGCGGGCCGTTGGACGGCCCGGGCGGCGTGCGAGACTGCCTGTTTTCCTCCGGGAGGACGGGTTGGTCACGGACGCACAGGTTCGGCGTTTGCGCGAGAAAAGGATGGCCGGGAAGACGCTGGCGGCAGCCGTGGCGGCGGCCTGGAGTTGGAGTTGCCCCGGTTTCGTGGACACCTATCCTGTTGGGGAGGAGGAGGAGGTATTCGCGATGCCGAAATCGAGACCGCCGTATGCGGCGGAGTTCCGCCGGCAGATGGTCGAGCTGGTCCGGTCGGGGCGCACGCCGGAGGCCCTGGCGCGGGAGTTCGAGCCGTCGGCCCAGGCCATCCGGAATTGGGTGGCGCAGGCCGGCCGGGACGCCGGCGAGCGCACCGACGGCCTGCGCACCGGGGAGCGTGAGGAGATGCGCCGGCTGCGCCGGGAGAACCGTCGGCTGCGGGAAGAGCGAGAGATCCTGGCAAAAGCCACGGCCTGGTTCGCGCGGGAGACCGGATCCGGGGGGTCTACCGGTTCATGAGCGCGAATCAGGCCCGCTTCCGGATCGCCACCATGGCCCGGGTGCTCGGTGTCTCCCCGAGCGGGTACCATGCGTGGCGTCGGCGGGGTGCGTCCGCCAGGGCGCAGGCTGACGCGGACCTACACCATCGCACCCATGTAGAAAAAAACGGAATTTATTTTTGCGCCGACCCTTTGCGGATCTATGCTTCGGATTGTGAGTACGCCGGCGATTCGCATCCGCCTGCGCTTCGAAGACCCTGAGACTGTCGGGACTTTCCTGCAATGGGTTGACTCGCACAGACGAGACTCTATCGAACGTCACGACTCGGGAAACGGCGGTTCAACTACCCAGTCGGCGTTGCAAGCCAGCCATCGTCGTATGGATTTCGGCTTCGGTCCACACACAACCGCGTGCGCAGATTCTTCGGGGAGCGGATTCGAACACACTGTCTGGTTTTTCGATCTGGCGTGGCCAGCGGTGAACGATACGAGGCCGTAACCTTCGTGGCCGACCATCACGCGCTCCGGGGCGTCTCCCTCTCTGTCAATCACATCGCGACGATACACTGACATCGGACTGCCATCCCGGTCATCCTCGAACGCAGCCGACGACGGTCGAACGCGACCGCGGTTCTTGTCGTACAGCACGTGCCATTTGGGAACTCTCCGCAATAGCGCCACGTCGTCGGCGCACTCCGGATCGTCTGGAGTCTTGGGTTACCGGGTCGGGCGAAAAAAATCCACGAAAGGGTGTGCAGGTACGGCGGCCACGTGCCGATACGTGGAGTATGGCGCGCAAGAACGATGACCGGAGCGGTTCGATGGGGCCCGGGCCTCAGCGGGACCCCCGGGACGTGCGGCGCATCGAACACCTCGAACGAGAAAAGGCGAAGCTGATCGAGGATCGGGACCACTGGAAGCGCCGCAGCGAGGACCTGCAGGGCCACAGCGAGGACCTGAAGCGCCGCATCGAGCGCCTGGAGAAGGAACTCGAGGCCGCGCGGCGCGCCGGACGCCGGCAGGCCGCCCCCTTCGCCAAGGACCGCCGGCAGGGAACCGGACGCCGCCCGGGGCGGCGCGCCGGCGCGGAGTACGGGAAGCAGGGAACCCGCCGGCCGCCGACCCGGGTGGACGAGACCCATGCGGCGCCCGCCCCGGAGACGTGCCCCGACTGCGGCGGCCACGTCGCCGTGGAGCGGGTGGCGGAGCAGTATCAGGAAGACGTGCCGGACGTGCGCCCCCTGGTGCGCCGCTTCGACGTCGAGGTGGGCCGTTGCGCGCAGTGCCGGCGGCGCGTGCAGGGCCGGCACCCCCTGCAGACCTCCGATGCGCTCGGCGCGGCCGGCGTGCAGTTGGGGCCGAACGTCGCCGCGCTGACCGCCGAGTTGCACACCGAGTCGGGCCTGCCGCTGGAGAAGACCGCCCGCGTGCTGCGGACCCGGTTCGGACTGCACGTGACCAAAGGCGGCCTGGTCCGACTGCTGCACCGCACGGCCGACGTGGCGGCGCCCGCGTATGCGGCGCTGTGCGAGCAGGTCCGTCGCAGCCCGGTGGTCACGCCCGACGAGACCGGCTGGCGCGTGGACGCGACCCGCCACTGGCTGTGGGCGTTCGCCACCCCGGAGACGACGGTGTACTCCATCTGCGCCGGCCGCGGGTTCGCCGACGCGGCGGCGGTGCTCGGCGCCGACTTCGCGGGCGTGCTGGTGCGGGACGGATGGGCGGCGTATCGCGGCTTCGAGCACGCGCCCCACCAGACCTGCCTGGCGCATCTGCTGCGGCGCTGCAAGGACCTGCGGACCGATCATCCCGACAGCCCCTGGGCCGCCGCCGTGCAGACGGTCCTGCAGGACGCCCTCGCCCTGCGGACCCGCTGCAACGCTGGCGGCATCGGCGAGCACGGCCTCGCGTCGGCCCGCGGACGGCTCGAAGCCCGGCTCGGCCGGCTGATCGACGCCCCGCCGCCGCTGGCCCCCGCCGAGCGCTTCGCCAGGCACCTGACCCGCGAATTCGAGGCCGTGTTCCTCTTCCTGCGCGACCCGTCCCTCGACGCCACCAACTGGCGGGCCGAACACGCCATCCGACCCGCGGTGGTCACCCGCAAGGTCTGCGGCGGCAACCGCACCCGGCGCGGGGCCGACACCCAGCAGATCCTGGCCAGCGTCGTGCGCACCGCCCGCCAGCGACAGCTCGACCCCCGCGCCCTGTTCACCACGATGCTGCGCGCCCCCGAACCGGTCGTGCCCGAAGCCCTCGCCCTGCCGCCGCCTGCCTGACGGCCGGCGCGGGAACCACGCATCCGCCTTCCGCCCGGGCCCGCGCGGCCTACGACCCCGGACCGATACCCGCGGAAGCCGCGCCCCCGGCAAACCCCGGCCCGCTCGCCGCCATCTCGACGCCGGGCCGGCCGCAGCCGCCGCGCCGACGACAACGCCCGCAAGCAACCCGCCGCCGGGCGGGCCGATGTCCCGCCCCCGGGACCCGGCGGCGCATCGCAATACTTCCCATACGGCAGAACCCGTCCGCCAGAACGACAAAACTGTGTGCACGACGCAGCATCGTCAGGCCGTAACTTCCCCGAACGTCCGTTCTATTTCGCCCCGTGGCCATTGGCCAAATCGGTCCCGAACGCCCGGTAACCCAAGACCGTCTGGAAACCTGGCCTTGCACTCATCTGCAGAAATCACCATGGCCACTTACCCGCTTGCGCGCGTCAACCACCGCCTCATCCGCTGTTCATTGCCGATCAATTTCATCTCGGTGGTCTCGCCGGTCGTAGTATCTTCCATAAAAAGAGAAACGGGGCCGTCCGAAGCTATCTCTACTTCAACGTCCAGGCCGTTGTTGTGCCATTCGAGCTGCAGCCCTCCTCGAACGGTAGGAACTACATCAGGACGATCGACACCGGGCGTGACATGTTCCAAAAGGAACTCCAGCGTTCGATGCAAGGCTGTTGCCGATACGGGACTCGCATCGTAGGAGTTCCATCCTCCCGGCAGCGCCACCAGCTCGGCCACGCGTTCGATGACCGGCCTCAAGGTCTCAAGGACCGAGCGACTGACTTTCACTGGAACAATTAGAAGTCGATCTCCTCGTCTTTGAAGAATCAGACCGGGTGGACGCGAATCGGCCGCCGGTGGCCAGACACCACCCTGCGCCAGGACACCCGAGAAGTCAGGGGACATCGTCGACATCAGGACGGCGTCCCTGGTGAGGATGTCGTCACTATCGTCGTCATTGATGCCGATGAAGCTACCAGGCATCTTTTCTCTCCCAGCTACGGTGCATCGTCTCGGTGGTCAGATCCGCGAAACCTCTGACGATCCACTTACGCGCCAGGTCAAAAAAGTCGAACGCGCCACCGATTCCCGATCCGAGAGGAATCCCTCGCGCGCTCAAGTTCATCAACCACACGGGTTTCATGTCGCTGGTACTCCACGATGGTTGCGCCGCGACGTGGAGCCGCCCTACGGGATTGCCGTCCTGGCCGCGAATACAGAACCGCCACCGCAGTAGCGCATCCTCGGGCTCCGGCAGGAAAACGCTGCTCGACAAGGGGATCCAGTTTCTGAAGAGTCGCTCGACCTGGCCGTGACGCTCCCATGCCCCTGACTGCTCGATGTGATTTACGTAAGTAAGTTCACACTGTTTTACCGCGAGCGCACCCATCTTTTCGTCATTGATGAACCGTTCAAAATCCGATACTTCCTCCCGGAAGAGACCGCGAATCGTTTCGTACCGGGGATATGCTTGTTCTTGACCGACCTTGCGCCAGTTGTGAGCCAACCGGTCTTTCTGCACCTGCACGAGTTCCGTTTTCTGCTCGTTGAGGAACCAGACTCGAGGCGCAGGCGGCTTGTCTTCGATGGAAACGTTCACACGAGGCGGCGATGGCGGGCCGAAACGTTCGAACTGCGGCGGTAGCGGCGGGTGCTCCTCGATTACGGAAAGCCGGTCACGATATCGCTGCCAGAGCAGCCCGACGTGAGCCGTCGTCAGACTGGAAATCGGTTCGAACTGCAACGACAGAACCACCTCGACCACCGGCGGCCTGTCGAAGTCGGGAAGACTCGGATCACGGAAAGCGCCCACGGCTGCGGACTGCGGTCTGTCAGAAGTCAAGGCTCTTCTTGACTGTAGCAGGTGTTCAAGAACCCGTCAACCACGGGTGCTGGTTGTCCAGCGGCGGGCTCACAGGATTCCTGGACCGGCCATCCTCAGCGCAACCGACCCGCCAGAGTTCATCATGGTCTCCGCCAGACCGTGGAGCCGTCGCCCAGTGCGGTCCGCGACCTCCGCCACGTCGTCTTCGAAGGCCTCCGCCACCGACGTTCAACTCCACCGCAAAGACCCGTGTCGGCGCCCGCGCCGACACGGTCGAGCAGGGCGAAGGCAAGGCCTCGCGGCTGGGCATGTTCCGGGGGGCGGCAGTTTCCTGGACATCTCCGCCCCCGTCCGTGACCCGTCCCGGCGGACCGCGGCCGGATCGGTACACAGGTAGCAGTCCGAGGTAAAAGTCCTCGGTGTTCAGATTGGAGTTGCCCCGGTTTCGTGGACACCTATCCTGTTGGGAGGAGGAGGTATCTGCGATGCCGAAATCGAGACCGCCGTATGCGGCGGAGTTCCGCCGGCAGATGGTCGAGCTGGTCCGGTCGGGGCGCACGCCGGAGGCCCTGGCGCGGGAGTTCGAGCCGTCGGCCCAGGCCATCCGGAATTGGGTGGCGTAGGCCGGCCGGGATGCCGGCGAGCGCACCGACGGCCTGCGCACCGGGGAGCGTGAGGAGATGCGCCGGCTGCGTCGGGAGAACCGGCGGCTGCGGGAAGAGCGGGAGATCCTGGCAAAAGCCACGGCCTGGTTCGCGCGGGAGACCGGATCCGGGGGATCTACCGGTTCCTGAGCGCGAATCAGGCCCGTTTCCGGATCGCCACCATGGCCCGGGTGCTCGGTGTCTCCCCGAGCGGGTACTATGCGTGGCGTCGGCGGGGTCCGTCCGCCCGGGCGCAGGCTGACGCGGCGGCGAGGTCTTCCATCAGCGGCGCCCCGGGGCGGATAGCGAGCGGTTCGACGGCCGCGCATGTCGCCGGCGGCCCGTTCCGGAACCGGCGCCCCGGCCGCGCCTCCGCTCGAGACGCAACCAGGTTGAACCGGGGCGCCCCCAACACCCCGGATTCATTGACGCTTCCGCACCCGCGGACCGACGTCCGGATCTCGCGGATCGGCAACCGAAGCGGCGCGGCCGTTCCGGGATCGCAGACAGTGGACAATCACCGGGCGCAGTTGGCGATGGGGGCAGGCAGCGATGACCGAAGCGGACGAGACGACGACCGAGGGCGCGGCGACGGACGACGGCGAAGCGAGCGCGCGGTGCTGGCCGCGGCGTGGCGGACGCAGCACGACGAGGGGTGCTCGTGCGGCGCCTGGGAGGTGCGGGCGCTCACTGCCGACGAGCGGGCCGTGCTGCTGGGAAGAGAACTGACCCAGGCAGCCTCGCCCGGCCTGTCAGCCGGCCGGACGGGGCGCAGCGGCGTCAGCGCGAACGGGGCGCCCGGCGCCGTGACCGGCGCTTCGGCCCGGCCGCGGCGGCCAGCGGCGCCCGCAGGCGCTCGTAGAGCGCGAAGAGGTGCTCGACGCGCTCGCGCTCGGACGCGAAGCGCTTCCGGCGGTAGAGGCGGTCGACGGCGCGGTCCAGCGCGCGATGCGCCCGGCGGAGGTTCGGCGGCATCAGGTCGGGGTCGTACAGCTCGGCCAGCGTGGAGTCCGGGTGCGCGGCGCGGGCGTCGAGCACCGCCTGCGCCAGCGGCGCCAGCGCCGGGCGGTCCGCGTTGCCGTCCGGTCCGGCCGGCGCCGTCGTGGTGGCGGCGTCGCCCGACGCGGCGCCAGCGTCGAGCGGGCCGCGTTGCCGTTCGGTCCAGCCGGGCGGTGTCGGGAACGTGTTGTAGACGACGCCGACGGAGTACATGTAGTCGCTCTTCATGCGGCCTGTCACCGCCCGCGTCCAGGCCATGTGCATGGCGGAAGTGAGGAGCGCGAAGTCGGCGAGGGTCGCAGCGGGCAACAACCGGAGCTTGTTGCTGGGAATGGCCGGCGGCTCCAACCAACCGACGGGGACGTACTCGCGGCGTTCGGAGCTGACCTCCGGAATGACCAGGAACGGGCCGGTCGGCAGCACGTTCACGTGGTAGAGAGTGGGCGTCTCGGCCAGTTTCCGCGTCGGTTTGCTCTTGCTGGTCTGCCGGTAGGCGCGGACCGCGGCGATGCGCTCGCGGACGCGCGGCAGCCGGGCCAGCGCGCCGGGGGAGGCGTCGTGCAGGGCGAGGATCCAGCGCGCGCCGCCCCGCAGGTACTCGCGGGCGCCGACGAAGGGGCGCAGGAACGGCGCAGCGTCCGGCTCGGCGTCCAGAAAGGCGGACCGCTGCTCGGCGTCGAAGATGTAGTGCCCGTCGTCAATCGGTTTGGAGCCGGTGAGCAGTTGGCGCAGCCCGTTGATCGGCCGCCCCTCCTCCCGCACGACCAGGTGCGGATCGGCCAGTCCGCCGCCGTCGAACAGGTACGGCGTGATCGCGGCGTGGGCGCTTTCGAGCGGCTCGCCCTTCCCGTCCTCGTAGGAAAAGAGGCGCTTTCGGGTCGACCCGCGTTCGGCGGCGTCGAGGCCGATGATCGTCACGTGGACGTGCGCCACGCCGCGGGCGTCCGAGCCCCAGGCGAAGGTGCGGTGGGCGAAGGAGATCTCCAGGCGCTGGCGGTCGAACAGGATCGGCCAGAGCTGCGCCGCCTGCTCCCCCTGCGTGATCGAGTTGGTGGCCACGAAGCCGATGCGGGGCGGGAGGCTTCCGGGTGCGCGCGCCGGACGCGCAGGATCGGCAGGTCCTGCGAGCCGTGCGCGGGAGGCTTCCGGGTGCGCGCACCGGACGTACTCGCCGGCGCGGACGAACCACGCCGCCACGTAGTCGAGCGTCCCGCCGGCGCCGCCCAGGGCGGCGATGCGGCGCACCTGCGCCCGTTGCTCCGGCGACTGGTACTTCGCCCCGCCGAACGGCGGGTTGCCGAAGACGTAGTCGCATTCCTCCGGCGGCAGCACCTCCGCCCAGTCGATCTCCAGCGCGTCGGCGCAGCGGACGTTCGGCGACTTCTCGATCGGGATCCGCGCGTAGGTCAGGCCGAACTCCAGGCTCAGGCGGGCGTTCATGATGTGGTCCATCATCCACAGCGCGGTCGCCGCGATGCGGGCCGGGAACTCGCCGATCTCGATCCCGTGGAACTGATCGACGTCGACCACCGAGAGCGTGTCGGCGATCAGGTCGAACTGGCCGCCGGGCCGCAGCTCCCGCAGCACCTCCATCTCCAGGGCGCGCAGCTCGCGGTAGGCGATGATGAGGAAGTTGCCGCAGCCGCACGCCGGATCGAAGAACCGCAGGGCGCCGAGCCGCTCCTGGAACCGGAGCAGATCCTGCACCGCGCGGCTGTCCGAGCGCGCCTTCAGCCGCGCGAACTCCGCCCGCAGATCGTCGAGGAACAGCGGCTCGATCACCTTCAGGATGTTCCGCTCGGTGGTGTAGTGCGCGCCGGCGGCGCGGCGGGCGGCCGGATCCATCACCGACTGGAACAGCGCGCCGAAGATGGCGGGCGAGATGGCGGTCCAGTCGAACCGGCCCGCGTCGAGCAGCGCCCGGCGCATCGGCGCGTCGAAGTCGGGGATCCGGATCGGCCCGGCGAACAGGTCGCCGTCGACGTAGGGGAAGCAGGCCAGATCCTCGTCCAGCTTCGCCTGCCGGCGGTCTTCCGGCGTGTCGAGCACCTGGAACAGCCGCGCCAGCCAGGGGCCGAGGTCGCTGCCGTCGGACGCCGTGCGCTCCTCGACGAACTGCAGGAAGACGTCGCGCGGCTCGAAGATCCCGGTGTCGTCGGCGAAGAGGCAGAAGACGATGCGGACCAGGAACAGCTCCAGGTCGCGGCCGTCGTAGCCGGACGCCTCGAGCGCGTCGTGCAGCCGCGCGACCAGCTCCGACGCCTCGACGTTGACCGGGTCCTGATCGCGGAACGTCCGGCGCTGCACGCCGAGGACGAAGCCGAACTTCTCGACGTGCGCGGGCAGGTCGGCGAGGGCGAAGCGGGTCTCCTCGCGCTCGTCCCGGTCGAGCAGCTCGAAGGTCCGGAAATCGCACAGCAACTGGTAGCGGGGCCGGTCGCGCTCGGGCAGCGCGTCGAAGTAGGCGCCGGCCTGCCCGCGGGCGGCGGCCAGGTCGCGCCCGGCGCTCTTCTGCTCGACCAGCAGGACGCCCGGCCAGAACAGGTCGATGAACCCGTGCGTGTCGTCGAGCCGCCGGACGTGCTCCTCGTAGCGCGCGACGGTGCGCCGCCGGACGCCGAAGATCTCGAAGAACTCGTTGTAGAAGCTGTGGGTCTCGCCCTTCTCGTAGGCGGCGTCGGCCCACTCGCGGGCGAACGCGGCGGCGCGCGACCGAATCTCGTTCCAGGACAGCCTCGTCATGCGCGTGGCGCGCGGCGGCCGGCTGTTCCGCGCAGGCCGCCTCCCTGATCAGGGTACTCGCCGCCGCGGCGCGAACGGCGCGCAACGCCGCCGCCAGCGCCGCGAGGACCGCGGCGGCGACGACGGCGGCGGTCGTCGCATACGCCGCCGGGTCGTGCGGACCGATCCCGAAGAGGTACGGCTCGGCCAGCCGGGCGAAGACGGCCGCGGCGCCGACGCCCGCCGCGGCGCCGATCCGGTCCTGCTACCCGGCGCCGAGCGCCGCCACCGGGTCGACGCGCGCGGCGCGGCGCGCCGGCAGCCAGCTCGCGAGCAGACAGGCCGCCACCAGCACCGCCGACACCGCGACGAAGACGACCGGATCGAACGGGTTCGTCTCGAACAGGATCACCTGGAACCGGCGGGCCAGCAGTGCCGCCGCGCCGAGGCCCGGCACCATGCCGGCCAGCACCATCCAGCCCGCTTCCGCCAGCACCAGCCGGCGCACGTCGCCCGCCTGCGCCCCGACCGCCACGCGGACGGCGATCTCCCGGCGCCGCTGCGCGATCGAGCAGGAGACGACGCCGTAGAGTCCGACCGCGCCGAGCAGAAGCGTGGAACCGGCGGCGATCGCCAGCAGAATCATGACGAACTCCCGGCCGGCGCGCGCCTGCGCGACCAGCGTCTCCAGCGTCGCGACGTCCGAAATCGGCAGGCGGGCGTCGAGATCCCGCACCGTCCGGGCCACCGCGTCGGTGAACGACTCCGCGTTCGCCGTGCGTACCACGTAGCCCGTTCGCCACGGGACGTCCCCGTCGCCGGCGTTCGCCACCACCAGCGGGTAGTACGCCATCGGCGGCGGGTCGCCGTCGAGCGCCAGTTCGTGGACGTCGTCCACCACCCCGACGATACGGAACCAGCCGTCGCCCTTCTGAGCCGGCAGTCCTCCCGGCCGGATTCCCTTGCCGATCGCGCTTTCCCCCGGCCAGTACGTGCGCGCCAGCGACCGCGACACGACGGCGACGGGCGCCTGCCGCCCGGCATCCGGACGGTCGAAGTCGCGCCCCTCGACGAACGGGATGCCCATGGCCCCGAAATAACCGGGCGAGACGCGTTTCCACCTCAACACCAGATCGACGCCGTCTTCCGGACGGCCTTCCAGGTCGTGATTCGAGGTGTACGTGGACCCGGAGCCGCCCAGGGGAACGGCGGTCGCCGCCGCCGCGCCGGCCGCGCCCGGCAGCGCCCGCAGGCGCGCGACCAGCTCCCGGTGGAAGTTCAGCCGGGAACCGGGCGTCACGTAGAACTGCTCCGGCAACTCCACCCCGAACGTCAGGACATCGGCCGGATCGAACCCGGGATCGACCCCCGCCAGCTTCTGGAACGACCGGACCGCCAGCCCCGACCCGACGAGAAGCGTCAGGGCCAGCGCAATCTGCGCCGCCACCAAGGCCCGGCGGGCGTGCTGCCTGCTTCGTCCGGCGGTGGCCGCGCGCGCCCCCGCCGGCAGGCAGGGCCGGGCGGCGGCAAGCAGCGCGCGCACGGACGGCAGACAACCGCAGAACAGGCCGGCCGCGACGGAAAGGCCGACACCGAAGAGCACGGCCGGTCCATCGACCGCGACCTCGTCCAGGCGCGGAAGATGCCGGGGTCCGACGCGCACCAGCCAGCGCACCAGCAGGGGCGCCAGCAGAAGCGCCGCGCCGCCGCCCGCCACGCCGATCGCGAGGCTCTCCAGCAGCAGCGAGCCGCCCAGCCGCCCCCTGGGTTCGCCGAGCGCGGCGCGCACCGCGATCTCGCCGTGCCGCGCCTCGAAACGCACCAGGAACAGGTTCGCGACGTTCGCGCACGCCACCAGGAACAGAAGCCCGACCGCGCTCAGCAGGATCCACAACGTCGCCCGGAAGTCGCTCACCACGAACTCGCGAGCCGGCTCGACGACCGGTCCGAGGCCGGCGTCGGCCAGATAGGGAGCGGCGTATTCGTTCGGAAAGATCTCGACGAGGTTCGACAGCATGGCGTCCAGCTCCGCCCGCACCTCGTCCAGCGTCGAACCGTCCGCGATACGCCCCACGCCGAGAGACCGGAAGGCGCCCAGAAATCCACTCTGCCGGAGGCGAAGCGGCTGCCAGATGCCGGCTTCCGGCCGCGGAAAGCCGAATCCCGGCGGCATCACCCCCACGATCTCCGCGCGCGCCCCGTCGACGTCGACGATCCGGCCGACCACGTGCGGGTCGGCGGCGAACCGCGCGCGCCACAGGCCGTCGCTCAACAGAATCACCGACTCGGAGCCGGCCCTTTCGTCTTCCGCGGTGAACACCCGGCCGAGGCGCGGCGGCGTTCGCATCACGTCGAAGAACGACGCCGTGACACGCGTCGCCGGAACCCGTTGCGGGCGCTCCGGATCGGTGAAGCTCGCCTGCGACTCCCGGACCGCCGCCACGCCGTCGAGCGTCCGGCTCTCGTCGGCGTAGAGGAAATACAGCGAATCGGAGATCGGGTACTCGAGTTCCCCCGCGACCCCCGGCAGGACGTGCATCATCGTCACCAGCCGCTCCGACTCCGGGACCGGCAACGGACGGAGCAGCACCGCGTTGACGACGGTGAAGATGGACACGGTCGCGCCGACCCCGACCGCGAGCAGCAGCAGGGAAACGCCCGCAAGGCCGGGACTGGCCGCCAGGCGGCGCCACAGGATGCGAAACGGAAACGCGCTGATCACGATGCCACTTCCTTTGCGGCCAGTGCCGCTCGTTTCCCCCGCCGAACGTCCCGACACAGCCGGGGGCGCTCCGCCAGCGGCCATCATCGCCCCCTATCCCTGCCGAAGCACCTGCGACGGCTCCACCCGCATCGCGGGCGCCGCCGCCGCCAGCCCCGCGCCCAGGCCGGCCAGGACCAGCACGCCGGCCGCAACCGCCAGCGTCGCCGGATCGTGCGGCTCCAGGCCGTAGAGGAGCGCCGCCAGCGAGCGGCCGACCGCAAGACTGGCGGGAACGCCGACGGCGACCCCGGCGCCGACGAGCGCCCCCACGCGCAGCAGCGCGCCCCGCAGCACCCGGCCACGTGTCGCGCCGAGCGCCATCCGGACGGCGATCTCCGCCCGCCGCCGCCGCATGGCCAGCAGCGTCACGCCGTACAGCCCGACCGACGCCAGCAGCAGCGCCAGCCCGCCGAACAACCCCGCCACGATCGCCGTGAGCCGTTCCTGCCGCAACGTGCCGTCGAACTGCGCGGCCAGGGTCCGCACCTCGCTCGTCAACGTCGGCTCGACCTCCCGGATGGCGGCCACGACGCTTCCCGCCAGCGCCGCCGGATCGCCCCGCTCGGCGCGAACGGCGACCGTGAAGATCCCGCTCGCGGGGGTGTAGACGGACACGTCGCCGCCGATGGGCTCGAGCTCGCCGGCCCGCCCCAACGGAAGGTACAGCGACGGACGGACGGCGGCGCGCAACGACTCGGCCGCGACGTTGCCGACGACGCCGACGACGACGTACCGCCGGTCCTGCTCGAACGCCAGGCCGATGGTCCGGCCCAGCGGGTCCCGGCCGCCCAGGAACCGGCTCGAGAACGCCTCGTCCACGATGGCCACGGGCCGCGGCCCGGTCAGATCATCGGCGCGGAAGTCCCGCCCGCGCAGTACCGGCGCCCCGTACGTCGCGAACCAGCCAGGGCTGACCATCGTGGCCCGGATCCAGCGTTCCTCCTCCGGGACTCCGGGCGCGTCGGCAACAGCCAGCGGCAGGCTCCACGTGTTCGGGCTCAGAGGCGTCGGAAACGACACCGCCGCGTGCGACACGCCCGGCAGACGGCGCGTCGCCTCGCGAACGTCCTCGTACCGGCGCAGCCGTTCCGCGCGGGATGCGGCGGCCGTCTCACCAAAGGCGTGCGGCGTCACCAGAAGGACGCGCTCCCGGTCCACCCCCGCGTCCCGGCCGGCCAGGGTCGTGAACGTCCTCACGAACAGTCCCGCCGCCGCCACCAGCACCAGCGACACCGCCACCTGACCCACCAGAATCGCCCGATCCGGCGACGTGCGGCCGACCGAATGCGTCAGGCGCCCGTGCTCCGCCAGCGCCGCCCGGGGATCCGCCCGCCCGGCACGCATTGCCGGCGCCGCTCCGAAGAGGAGCGCCGTCCCAACCGACACCACCGACGTGAAGACCGCCACCCGCCAGTCCGGCGATACGTCGATGAAGACCTCGCCCGCGCGCTGCGACAGCCCCAGAACGAGCAGCCGCGTCACCCAGGACGCGACCAGCAGACCCACCACACCCCCCGCCGCCGCCAGCAGCGCGCTTTCCTGCAGGACCAGACGAGCCACCTGCCACGGGGTCGCGCCGAGCGCCACCCGCAGGGCTACCTCCCGCCGGCGCGCCATCCCCCGCGCCAGCATCAGGTTGGCGGCGTTCGCGCACGTCACCACCAGCAGCAGGCCCGCGATCACCAGCAGCGCCAGCAGCGACGTCCTCTGGCGCCGCCACAGAGTAGACGCGCCGCCGTTCCCGGCCGGCAGCAACACCATCGGATTGCGCAGGTAGCGTTCCCGGCCCGACGCGGTCATCTGGTTCGGCAGGGTCGCATCCCGAATCTCCGGCTGCCAGGTGCGCACGATCGCCGTCGCCTCCTGGAACGCCTGGTCAGGCCGAAGGCGGAACGTCACGTTCAGCCAGTGGCTCCACGGGTTGCCGAGCAGCGATCGGTCGCCACGAACCATCGTCTCGCATCCGAGCGGAACCACCACGTCGAACGTCCGGCCGACCGTCGGCCCGAAGAACGCCGGCGGCGTGACGCCGATCACCGTGAAGGACACGCCGTTCAGTGGCAGCGAGCGTCCGACCACGTCCGCGCCCCCGCCGAAGCGTTCGCGCCAGAACCGGTGGCTGATCACCGCCACCGGACCGTCCGCGCCGCATCCCGGCCGGTCGTCGGCGGCCGTGAAGACCCGGCCGACGAGCGGTTGCACGCCGAGCGTCTCGAAGAATCCGCCGCTGGCCCACAGGCCCTCGACGAACCGGCTCTCGCCCGCCGCTACGACGTCGAAGGTCACCCGGCTCGACGCGAACACCCCGGCGAACCGGTCGGAGCGCCGGGCGATCTCCTCCCAGACCGGCCACGTCCAGTCTTCCCCGAGCCGATCCCCGTGGAAGAGCCGGGCCAGACGGTCCGGCGCTTCCACCGGCAGCGGCCGCAACGCACTGCTGCTGATCAGCGTGAAGACGGCGGTGGCCGCACCGATGCCGAGCCCCAGCGTCAGCACGACGACACCCGCGAACACGGAATCCCGGAAGACGGACCGGATGCGCTGGCACATACCGAATCTCCTCAGATGACGTAGCTGCTCGTTCGCATCCGGCCCTCCCTGCTCTCCGCCGCCGTGTCGGCGTCGGCCGTTTCGCCCGCCGCCTTCCCGCCTCGGGGCCGTTCGGCGGGTTCACTATGCATAGAGGGCTCGAGGGGGCGTACGATTACAGATTTTTTTCACTTTTCGTGGGCCGGCACAGGCCGCCGGAAACGGCGCAGCGGGCGCGCCCCGACGACGAGCCGGCGCGCCGCGAGGGGCGTCAGGGGGTCGGGCGCGGCGGCGTGCCCGACGACGAGCCGGCGCGCCGCGAGGGGCGTCAGGGGTCGGGTGCGGCGGCGTGCCCGACGACGAGCCGGCGCGCCGCGAGGGGCGTCAGGGGGTCTGGTGCGGCGGCGCGCCGGACGACCCGGCCGGCGCATCTCGAGAGTCCGCGAGGCAGTAGCGGTTCTACCCGTGGTGCGGCGGCGCGCCGGACGACCCGGCCGGCGCATCCGCCGGGCCGCGCCGGGCCGCGCCCGAACACCGGCGAGCCGCCGCGCCACGAGCTGGCGCAGCAGCCCGTGCGCCCGGTTCAACCGCGCGGAAACGTTTTGGCGGGACCGGCGAGCCGCCGCGCCACGAGCTGGCGCAGCAGCCCGTGCGCCCGGTTCAACCGCGCGGAGACGTTTTGGCGGGAGATGCGCAGCCGGCGGGCGACGTCCGCGGGCGACTGCTCTTCGAGGTCCCGGAAGCGGACGACCTCCCGGTACTTCGGCGGCAGCTCGTCGACCACCGCCAGCAGCAGGCGCATCGCCTCCTGTTCGGCCGCCGCCGTCTCGGGCGACGCGCCGGCCGCGGGGAACGGCCGCGCCCGCGGCGCGGGCGATCCCGCCGCGCCCGTCCCGGCGTCCAGCGGAACCTCGAAGCGCCGCGCTCGCCTGACGGCGGCGCGCGACGCTTCGTGGCGCACGATCGCGGCCACCCAGCCGCACGCGGGAGGGCCGCCGCGGTACTGCCGGACCTTCTGCATCACGATCAGCCAGCTCTGCTGCAGGGCGTCGCGGGCCGCGTCGTCGTCCCCCGCCACGCGCCGGGCCACCGGCACGAAGCGTGCCGTGCAGCACCGGATCCACGCCTCCGGGTCGTGGTCCAGGAGCGGACAGCGGGCCGCTTCCTCGAGCGGGGGAGCCGGGAGCGGAGAGGACGGCTGCTCCACGGACGCCGATTCTGCGGGACCCGCGCCGGACGGTCAAGGACGGCGCGTGTGCAACCCGATCACCGCGGCCCGATCGAGGGACGTCCGACCCACCTCGGGCGCAGCAGCTTGCGCGCCCGGCGCAGGCGCACCCGCGGCGATTTTCCGTGATCGACGTGTGCGATGATCGCGAAGTCGCGGACGTGGCGGCGATGGAAGGACGCGACGAGAAGGAATTCGCATGGACGATCCGAAGGCGCTGATCCTGCGGGACGTGCGTTGTTTCCAGGGCGAACAGCGGGGCGGCCTGCGCCCCGTCACGCTGCTCGTGGGCGAGAACAGCACCGGCAAGACCACGTTCCTGGGTTGCTACTGGGTGTTGCACCGGATGTTCTCCCGGCCGTACTTCGACCCCGGGCCGGACTTCAACGAAGAGTCGTTCCCGATGGGCTCGTTTCGCGACGTCGTCCGGTCCCGGCGCGGTCCGGGCGGGCGCATCGACGAATTCGGACTCGGCCTCGAGGTCGAGTCCGCGCGCGGCGGCATGCCGCCGTACTCCTTGCTGGTCACGTTTCAAGAAAAGGGATCGCAGCCCGTCGTGTCGTCCCTGCGTTTCGATTTCCGTTCCGACTCGTTCCTGGAATTGCAACCCGCCCCCGGCGGCGGAACCGCCTTCAGGATCCCGGGCCGGACCGTGGAGGCGCCCGTCCCGTTCGGGCAGGCGATGTTCACGATGGACTTCCTGACGGAACTCGCGCGCCGGGAACGTATCCTTTCCGGTCTGCAGCCGGTCGCGGACTATCTCGGCGGCCTGTTCCAGCGGCCGGAAGCAACCGCCGGCCGCCGACGTGCGATTCCCTTCCGGTTCCCTCGCCTCCCGGAACTGGTTCCGGTCGCGCCGCTCCGGTCGAAACCCAGGCGCACCTACGATCCGGTACGCGAGACGGCTTCCCCCGAGGGCGAGCACGTCCCGATGCTGATGATGCGGCTGAGCCGCACGGAGAAAGGCGACTGGACGTCGCTGCACGACGGCCTCGTCGCCTTCGGCCGCGGGTCCGGTCTGTTCTCGGACATCAAGGTCAAGAGCCACGGCAAGCAGATGAGCGATCCCTTTCAGTTGCAGGTCAAGATCCGTTCCGGACCCCACGCGAACATCATGGACGTCGGTTACGGCGTGAATCAGAGTCTGCCGATCCTGGTCGACGTCATGGCCGCGACGGGACGAACGTTCCTGCTCCAGCAACCGGAAGTCCACCTGCATCCCCGCGGGCAGGCGGAACTCGCCAGCCTGTTCGTCGAAGCAGCAGCCGAAAAACGCGGGAATCGGTTCCTGATCGAGACGCACAGCGACTACATCATCGATCGCGTCCGCATCTCGGTTCGGAAGCGGATCCTGAAACCCGACGACGTGTCCATCCTCTACTTCGAACCGGCGGGCGCCGCGGTCACGATCCACGCCCTGACCCTGGACGCGGAGGGCAACCTGCGGAATGCGCCGGCGGGATACCGCGACTTCTTCTTGAAGGAAACCGACCGGCTGCTCGGTTTCGCGGACTGAAAGGCACGCGGCGATGTGCATCATCGTGGACGCCAACAGACTCGGAGCGTTCCTCGCCAATCCGGTCGATGCGGACGCCGCTCCCGTACGCGACTGGCTGGATCGGGGCGGCCGCATTGTGTATTCGACGGGCGGCGCCTTCGCCCGGGAGGGTGGGCAGCCGGGCACGGAACAGGCTGCACGAGTACTCGAAGGCCGGCAAGGCCAAGTTCGTTCCCGCGGCCCGATTCGCCGACGACGAACGCAGCTTGCGGGCCGACGCGGACCTTCGGTCCGACGATCCGCACGTGCTCGCGCTGGCGAGAGCGGCCCGCGTGCGCTTGCTCTACACCGGCGACAAGGACCTGATGGTGGACTTCAAGAAGTTCATCGATGGAGGGAATATCTATTCCAGAGCCGCCAACGCGAATCTCCTGACCAGCTCAGCATGCGCCGCGCCGGCGCAGCGCCGCGGCCGAAAGTTCCGGAACCGCTCCGCGCGGGTCGCGCTACGATGAAGCCATGACGACCACCGAACCCGCGCGGACCGGCCCGGCTTCCCGGAACGCGCTGGCCTCCCTCCTGTGCGACGTGCTGCCGCCCCAGGGAGCCTGGAGCGACGACGCCTACCTGTGGCTCACGGACCACACCTCCCGCCTGATCGAGTTCACCGACGGGCACGTTCAGGAACTGGCCATGCCCACCTTCACCCATCAGGCCGTCCTCGGGTTCCTCTACCGCCTGTTCCACGACCATGTCGAGCCGCGCGGCGTCGTCGTGGTGTTCTCCGCGATGCGGATGCGCATTCGCGAAGGCAAGTTCCGCGAACCCGACCTGCTGATGCTCCGCGACCGCTCGGACCCCCGTTGCCGGGACCGCTACTGGCTGGGCGCGGACCTGGTGGTCGAGGTCGTGAGCCCGGACGATCCGGATCGGGACCTGATCGAGAAACGCGCGGACTACGCCGAGGGGGGTGTTCCGGAGTACTGGATCGCCGACCCGCGCGACGAGACGATCACGGTGCTCACGCTCGAGGCGGGCGCCTACGTCGAGCACGGCGTGTTCGGCCGCGGCGAAGTGGCCACGTCGCCGCGGCTCGACGGTTTCGCCGCCGGCGTGTCCGCGGTGTTCGATGCCCCGAAGCCGGATGCGTGACTTCGCACTCGAACCCCGCCGGGCGCGGCGCGTCTAGCGCACCGGACGCAACATCCGGTCCCAGCGCGTGCGGGTGAAGAAGTGGACGGCCATCGAACCGATCCGCCGGAGCGCCGCGCCGAGGCCCGGCTCGGGCAGCACCACCGGATTCCCGGAATCGTACGACCAGTAGAGGACGACCGCCCGGCCCTTGATGTGGTCCCGCGGCAGCGGCCCCCAGACGCGGCTGTCCTCCGAGTTGCCCCGGTTGTCGCCCATCATGAAGTAGTGGCCGGCGGGAATCGCGACCGGCCCGTGGTCGTCGCGGCGGGGAATCACCGCCGCCCCGGCCGCCGACGCCGTCCCCGGCTGCCGCAGCCACGGCTCGTCGAGCGGCTCGCCGTCGACGTGGACCTCGCCTCCGCGCACCTCGAGCGTCTCGCCCGGCAGCCCGATGACCCGTTTGATGAAGTCCCGCTCGGGGTCCCGCGGAAACTTGAACACGATGACGTCGCCGCGCGAGACGGTCCCCTGCGGCAGCAGGAGGCGCTCGGCCCCCGAGAGCGTCGGCCCGTAGACGAACTTGTTGACGAGCAGGTAGTCGCCGACGAGCAGGTTGTGCTCCATCGAGCCGGTCGGAATCGTGAACGCCTGCACGACCCACGTGCGCACGAACAGGGCCAGGACGACGGCGACGACGATCGACTCGAAGTACTCGCGGGCCGTCGATTTCCGCCACGGCGGCGGGGCGGGCGCCGGCGTCCCGGCGCCGGGCCGCGGACCGGTCCGGGCGCGCGGCCGAGTCCGCGCCCGCGCCTCGACGGCCGTCCGCGGCCCGGTTCCCGTCCCGGTCACTGGTCGACCCTCAGGACCGCGAGGAACGCCTGCGGACCGGTCCGAGTCCGCGCCCGCGCTTCGACGGCCGGCCGCGGGCCGGTTCCCGTCCCGGTCACTGGTCGACCCTCAGGACCGCGAGGAACGCCTGCGGACCGGTCCGAGTCCGCGTCCGCGCTTCGACGGCCGTCCGCGGCCCGGTTCCCGTCCCGGTCACTGGTCGACCCTCAGGACCGCGAGGAACGCCTCCTGCGGAATCTCGACGCTGCCCACCCGCTTCATCCGCCGCTTGCCCTCCTTCTGCTTCTCCAGCAGCTTCCGCTTGCGGGAGACGTCGCCCCCGTAGCACTTGGCGAGCACGTTCTTGCGGAGCGCCCTGACGCTCTCGCGCGCCACGATGCGCGTCCCGATCGCCGCCTGGATCGCCACCTCGAACATCTGGCGCGGGATCAGCCCCCGCAGCTTGCTCGCCAGCGCCTTCCCCCGCGCGTAGGCGGAGTCGCGGTGCACGATGACCGACAGGGCGTCGACCGGCTCGCCGTTGACCAGCAGATCGAGCTTGACGAGCGGCGACTCCCAGTACCCGCTCACATGATAGTCGAGCGACGCGTAGCCCCGCGACAGCGTCTTCAGCCGGTCGTGGAAGTCGAGCACCACCTCGTTGAACGGCAGCTCGTAGGAGATCAGCACGCGGTGCGCCGCGTGGTACTCCAGGGCCTTCTGCACCCCCCGCTTCTCCTGGCAGAGCTGCAGGACGCCGCCCACCTGATCCGCCGGGGTGAGGATCATCGCCGTGATCACCGGCTCTTCGACCTTCGCGATGCGGCCCGCGTCGGGCAACCTGGCCGGGCTGTCGATCTCGAGCACCTCGCCGTCGGCGGTGGTCACCCGGTACAGGACGCCGGGCGCGGTCGTCACCAGATCCATGCCGAACTCGCGCTCGAGCCGCTCCTGCACGATCTCCATGTGCAGCAGGCCGAGGAACCCGCAGCGGAACCCGAAGCCGAGCGCGGCGGAGGTCTCCGGCTCGAAGAAGAACGCCGCGTCGTTGAGCCGCAGCTTCTCGAGCGCCTCGCGCAGATCCGGGTACTGGTGGCTCTCCACCGGGTAGAGCCCGGCGAACACCATCGGCTTCGTCTCCCGGAAGCCCGGCAGCGGCCGCGCCGCGGGGCGGGACGCCTCGGTCACGGTGTCGCCGATGCGCGCGTCCGCGAGGTTCTTGACGTTGGCGACGAGGAAGCCCACCTCCCCCACGCCGAGCCGCTCCACCGCCCGCGGCTTCGGCGCGAAGACCCCCACCTGCTCCACCTCGCAGTCGTGTCCGGCCGCCAGCAGCCGCACCTTCATGCGCGGCCGGACCGCGCCGTCGACGACCCGGACGAGGACGACGACGCCGCGGTAGGCGTCGTACCACGAATCGCAGATCAGCGCCTTGAGCGGCGCGTCCGGGTCGCCGGCCGGCGGCGGCAGGCGCGTGACGACCGCCTCGAGGATCTCGCGCGCGCCGCGCCCCTCCTTGGCGCTCGCGAGCAGCGCGTGCGACGGGTCCAGCCCGACCAGGTCCTCGATCTGCGCCGCCGTCTCGTCCGGCCGGGCGCCCGGCAGATCCACCTTGTTGATGACCGGGATGATCTCCAGGTCGTTGTCGACCGCGAGGTAGGCGTTCGCGACCGTCTGCGCCTCGACGCCCTGCGAGGCGTCGACCAGCAGCAGCGCCCCCTCGCAGGCGGCCAGCGAGCGGGTGACCTCGTAGGAGAAGTCGACGTGTCCCGGCGTGTCGATGAGGTTCAGGACGTAGGATTCGCCGTCGTCGGCCGTGTAGGACAGGCGCACCGCGTGGGCCTTGATGGTGATCCCCCGCTCCCGCTCCAGGTCCATCGAGTCGAGGACCTGCGCCTCCATCTCGCGCGGCCGCAACGCGCCGGTGAGCTCCAGAAAGCGATCCGCGAGGGTCGACTTCCCGTGATCGACGTGCGCGATGATGGAGAAGTTCCGGATCCGGCGGTGATGCATCGGGGAGGGCTGACGCCGCGGGAATTATACGGGGACGGGGAGGCGGCGCCGGCGGGCGGCTCGTCAGCGATCGGCGAGCGGCGTGAACGGCCGCGGGTACTCGGGACCGACGTACTCGGCGCGGGGACGGATGAGGCGGTTGTTGGCGTACTGCTCCAGGACGTGGGCGGTCCAGCCGGCGATGCGGCTGACCGCGAAGACCGGGGTGAACAGTTCGACCGGGATGCCGAGCAGGTGGTAGGTGGACGCCGAGTAGAAGTCGACGTTGGCGTCGATCCCGGTCTCCTCCTTCATCACCGCCTCGATCCGGCGCGACGTCTCGTACCAGCGGGTGTCGCCCGCCCGTTCGCCGAGCTCCTTCGACATCCGCCGCAGGTGGGTCGCGCGCGGGTCCTCGGTGCGGTACACGCGGTGGCCGAAGCCGGGCACCTTCACCTTGCGGGCGAGCATGCCGCGCACCGCCCCCTCGACGCGCGCGTCGTCGGCGTCCTTGCCGATCGCCAGCAGCATCCGCATCACCTCGGCGTTGGCCCCGCCGTGCAGCGGCCCCTTGAGGGCGCCGATCCCGGCCACCACGGCCGAGTGCACGTCGCTGAGCGTGGCCGCGGTGACCCGCGCGGCGAAGGTCGATGCGTTCAGCTCGTGGTCCGCGTGCAGGACGAGCGCGACGTCGAACGCCCGCGCCGCGAGCGCCGACGGACGGTCCCCGGTGAGCAGCAACAGGAAGTTCGCCGCGTGACCGAGCGCCGGATCGGGATCGAGCGGGCCGCCGCCGGCGTTCAACCGGCCCCACGCCGCCACCAGGCTGCCGATCTGCGCGGTCAGCCGCACCGCCTTCCGGCCGGCGGCGGCCGGCGACGGGTCGTCCGCCTCGGGATCCGAGTGCGCGAGGGCCGACACCAGCGTGCGCAGCGCGTCCATGGCGCTGGCGGGCGGCAGGCTGCGCAGCAGCCGCAACGTCGCTTCCGGCAGCCGGCGGGCCGCGGCGAGGTCCGACCGCAGGTCGCCCAGCTCCGCGCGCGACGGGAGTCGGCGGCGCCAGAGCAGGTGGCACACCTCCTCGAAACAGGCCTCCCGCGCCAGGTCGTGGACGTCGTGGCCGGCGTAGGCCAGCACGCCCCGCGCGCCGTCGACGTGGCAGATCGCGGACGAGGCGGCCACGACCCCCTCCAGCCCCGCCCCGGCCTTCCCTCCGGCGGCCGTCACCGCGCGCCTCCTCCGGCCGCTCCGGCCGGACCCCGATCCTGTCGCGGGCGTCGCTCGACAAGACGCGGGAGAGTCACGGCGCGCCTCCTTCGGCCGCTCCGGCCGGACCGGCCGCGGCCCGCCCCGCCTCGTAGCGCGGCGCCCGCGACGCGAAGCCCGCGTAGAAGAACCCCGCCTGGAACAGCGCCAGCACCGGCACCGCGCCGTAGATCCCCGCCGCGAGCGCGTAGCCGACGGCGACGGTGAACCAGACTCCGAACGCGATCTCGACCAGCGGCTGCACCCCCGGCGCTCGCCGCCGGCGCCCGCCGCCGGCCCGCCCGCCCCGCGGCCGGACGCCGTACTTCGGCGTGCGCCGGAACTCGCCGGTACGCCCCGACAACGCCTCGACCACCGCCACCGCGTTGTTGATCGAGAGGCCGAGACCCAGGGCGACCATGGCCGGGAGATCCCGCAGCCGCGCCCACCAGCGGCCCCCGACCTCCCGCTGGCTCACCGCGTAGAACGCGACCACCGACACCGCCGCGAAGCCGAACAGGGCCGCGTCGACGAGCAGCAGCCGCTGCCCGCCGCCGGACGCGGTCCGGGCCGCGAACGCCGGCAGGATCAGAACGCACAACGCCAGGACGAGCAGGTAGTTGAAGTTGGCGGTCAGGTGCAGGAACGCCTCCGCCTTGACGCGCAACGGCGCGTCGGACCGCAGCACCGCCGGCAGCACCTTCCGGCACGTCTGGATCGAGCCCTTGGTCCAGCGGTGCTGCTGCGACTTGAACGCGCTCATCTCGACCGGCAGTTCGGCCGGCGCCACGACGTCGGGCAGGAAGACGAACCGCCAGCCGGCGAGCTGCGCCCGGTAGCTCAGGTCCAGATCCTCGGTCAGCGTGTCGTGCTGCCAGCCGCCGGCCGACTCGATGGCGGCGCGCCGCCAGATGCCGGCCGCGCCGTTGAAGTTGAAGAAGCAGCCGCCGCGCTGGCGCCCGCCGTGCTCCAGCACGAAATGGCCGTCGAGCAGCAGCGCCTGCAGCCGGGTGAGCAGCGAATGGCGGCGGTTGGCGTGCCCCCAGCGCGCCTGCACCATGCCCACGCGCGGGTCCGCGAAGACCCCGACGGCGCGCTCGAGGAAATCCGGCGGCGGCGTGAAGTCGGCGTCGAAGACCGCGATCAGATCGCCGCTGGCGAGGCGCAGCCCCTCGGCGAGGGCGCCCGCCTTGAAGCCGGCCCGCACCGCGCGCCGGCGGTAGCGGATGGCGAGGCCGCGCGCCCGCCAGCGCGCCACCGCCGCGCGCGCGACGCGGCCGGTCTCGTCCGTCGAATCGTCCAGCACCTGCACCTCGAACCGCCCGCGCGGATAGCGCAGGCGCGCCACGGACTCGATCAGGCGCTCGACGACGTAGAACTCGTTGAAGATCGGAAGCTGCACCGTGACGCGCGGCGGCGGCGGCGACGGCGGCGGGGAGGAACCCGGCGGCGGCGGCGGGCGGCGGCCGGGACACCGGCCGTTCGTGTAAAGATACAGCAGGTACCCCCGGTGAGCACCGTAGACGCTGAGGCCGGCCAGCACCGCGAAGTACAGCCCCACGACGAGGACGTCCGGCGGCGACATCGGCGGCGACGGTACAATCCCGGCGGCGCCAAGTCAACGAGTCCACCGGTGCGCCCGCGCCACCCGCGGACATGACGTCAGATCACGTGCGAGCGATCCTGTCGGACCTCGAGGGCGGGGCGATCGGCCCGCGCGACGCCGAGGCGCGCATCCTCGATCTCGTGCGGGGCGCGCCGTTCGAAGACCTCGGGTTCGCCCGCGTCGATCACCACCGCGGCGTGCGCCAGGGCTGTCCGGAGATCGTCTTCGGGGCCGGCAAGACGCCAGCGCAGACCGCGGCCATCGCCGAGCGGATCGTCGCCGCCGGCGACACCCTGGTCGTCACCCGCACCGGACCCGACGCGTTCGAGGCGGTACGCGCGCTGGTCCCGGACGCGCGGTTCCACGCCGCGGCGCGCGTCATCACCCGCCCGGCGGACACGCGGCGGACCGGGCTCGGAACCATCGTCGTCGTCGCGGCGGGCACGTCGGACCTGCCCGTGGCCGAGGAAGCCCGGGTCACCGCCGAGGCGCTCGGCAACCGGGTCGACACCGTGTACGACGCGGGCGTCGCCGGACTGCACCGGCTGCTGGCCGAACGCCGGCGCCTCGACGAGGCGCGCGTCGTCATCGTGGTCGCCGGCATGGAGGGCGCGTTGCCGAGCGTGGTCGGGGGCCTGGTCCGCGCGCCGGTCATCGCGGTGCCGACCAGCGTCGGGTACGGCGCCAGCTTCGGCGGACTCGCGGCGCTGCTCGGCATGTTGAACAGTTGCGCAACCGGCGTCGCCGTCGTCAACATCGACAACGGACTGGGCGCGGCCGCGATGGCGAGCCGGATCAACCACCCGCCGCGGCCGGCGCCGCCGCAATCGACACCGCGATGAACGACGCGACCCTCCTGGCGCTGGAATTCGATCGCGTCGCGGCCGTGGTCCGCGGCCTGGCGGTGACGCCGCTGGGGGCCGCCGCGCTCGATCGTCTCGCACCGGCGACCGACGCCGGCAAGGTGGCCGCCGCGCTGGCGGCCACCAGCGAGGGGGCGGCGTACCGCGACGCGAACGGCCCGCTGGCCCTGGACGCCCCGCCCGACCTGGAGGAGGCCGTCGCCGCGCTCGCCGTGGACGGGCGCGCCGTCGAACCGCTGCAGCTCGTCGGCCTGGCCCGCTTCCTGGCCTCGATGGACGCGGTCCGCTCGGCCTTCGGCAAGGCCGCCGGCGGACCCTGGCCGATCCTCGACGCGGTCGTCGGCGCCGCGCCCTCGTTCGAGCGCGAGGTCCGCGCCATTCGCGCCGCCGTCGATCCCGAGGGCGAGGTGCTCGACGACGCCAGCCCCAAGCTGCGCACCGTACGGGAGCGGCTGCGGCGGCAGCGCAACCGGCTGCGCGGCACGCTGGAGTCGTACCTGCGCGGACGGGACACGGCGAAGTACCTGCAGGAACGGGTGGTCACCGAACGCGCCGGCCGGTTCGTGCTGGTCGTCCGGTCGGAGCATCGCGCCGCGATTCCGGGCATCGTGCACGGCAGCTCGGGCAGCGGGGCCAGCCTGTTCCTCGAACCGTTGAGCACCGTCGAGATCAACAACGACATCGTCGCCCTCGAGGCCCTCGAGGCCGAGGAGATCCACCGCATCCTGCTCGGTCTGGCGAACACGATCCGCAGGCGCGCCCTGGATCTGCGGCGCACGCTGGCCGCGGCGGAAGAGCTCGACGTCATCCAGGCGCGGGCGCGCTTCTCCCGCCTGGTCGACGGCGTGGAGCCGAAGCTCGCGGCCGACGCCCGGATCGAACTGCCGGAAGCCAGGCACCCGCTGCTCGTCGCCGCCGTCCGCGCCCGGGCCGGCGACGAGCCGCCCGGCGCGGAGGACCCGCCGGCGGGGCCGGTGCCGGTCGACCTGCGCATCACGCCGCCGGTCGGCGCGCTGATCGTGACCGGCCCCAACACCGGCGGCAAGACCGTCGCCCTCAAGACGATCGGCCTGCTGGCGCTGATGGCGCAGGCGGGCCTCCACGTGCCGGCCGGCCGGGGGGCCTCGCTGCCGGTGTTCCGGTCGGTCTTCGCGGACATCGGCGACGAGCAGTCGATCGCCGACAGTCTGTCGACGTTCTCGGGGCGCATCACGAACGTCGTGGGCATGGAGCGTCGACTCGCGCTGCCCGCCCTGGTGCTGCTCGACGAGGTCGGCGCCGGCACCGATCCGGTGGAGGGCGGCGCGCTGGGCGCCGCGATCGTCGATCACTTCCGGCGGCGCGGCGCCCTGGTCGCGGCGACCACCCACGACGACGTGCTGAAGTCGTACGCGTCGACGACCGGCGGGGTCGCCTGCGCCGGCTTCGGCTTCGATCCGGAGACCTACGCCCCGACCTACCGGCTGACCTACGGCTCGCCCGGACGCAGCCTGGCCCTGGAGATCGCCGCCCGCCTCGGCGTGCCCGCCTCCATCGTCGACGACGCCCGCGGGCGGCGCAGCGCCCGCGAGGCGCAACTGGCCGAACACCTCGCCCGGGTGGAGCGCGACGCCGCGCAGGTGAACGCGCAACGGACCGAGCTGGAGGCCGCACGCTGCCGGCTCGACGACGAGCGCACGGCGCTCGATCGGGCGCGGCGGGCGCTCGACGAGCGGGAGGAAGCCGCCCGGCGGCGCCTGCGAACCGGGGTGGACGCCGAGATCAAGGCGGCGCGGGCGGCCGTCGAGGAGATCGTCGGCGGCCTGCGGGCCCGCGCGGGCGCGCTCGTCAAGCCCGCCGCCGGGGGCCGGGCCGCGGACCGGCCGCCCCGGCCCGTCACCACCGGGGCGGCGGGGGAGTTGAAGCGGGCGGCGGTCGACGCGCTCGAGAAGGTCCGCGCACGGTCCGGCGCAGCCCTGCCGGCGCCGCCGGAGCCGCCGCCGCCGGCAGGCCCGCCGCCGCCGGCAGGCAGCCGGGTGCGGGTCGACAGCCTGGGCCTGGAGGGGACCCTGGTCGCGATACGCGGCGGCGACGCCGAGATCGAAGCGCGGGGGAAGCGCCTCCACGTGCCGGCCGGCAATCTCCGCATGGTGGAGGCGGCGGCGACCTCCGGCGGCGGGGTGACGGTCGCGGTGGCGGCGGAGACCGAGACGCCGCGGGAACTCAACGTCGTCGGGTGCCGCGTCGACGATGCGCTGTCGCGTGTCGGGAAGTACGTCGATCAGGCGCTGCTCGGCGGCGCGGAGCGGCTGCGGGTGATCCACGGCCACGGAACCGGACAGTTGCGGCGCGCCATCGCCGGTTTCCTGGAAGAACATCCGCTGGTCGCGAAGTTCGAGCCGGCCGCGCCCGAGCAGGGCGGCCGCGGCGTGACGGTCATCGAGCTCAAGGACTGAGACTCCGCGTGGCGCGCTTCCCGCCCGGGTTCATCGACGATCTGAAGGCGCAGGCCGACGTCGTGCAGGTGATCCAGGAAGTCGTGCCGCTGAAGCAGGCGGGCAGCACCTTCAAGGGGCTCTGCCCGTTCCACCGCGAGAAGACCCCGAGCTTCACCGTCAACCGCGAGAAGGGCTTCTTCCACTGCTTCGGCTGCTCGACCGGCGGCGACGTGCTGAAGTTCGTCGAGCTGTACGAGAAGCTCAGCTTCCCGGAGGCCGTCCAGTCGCTGGCCCGGCGGTTCGGGTTGGCGGTCCCCGAGTCGGACGACCCGGCGGGTGACCGGCAGGCGGTCGCGGAACGGGAGGCGCTGCTCAAGGTGCACGAACTGGCCGGCGCGTACTTCCGCGCGCAACTGCGCGCCGCGGCCGGCGCCGCGGCGTTGCGGTACCTCGAGCAGCGGGACGTCCGGCCGGAGACGATCGAACGGCTCGGTCTGGGCCACGCGCCCTCCCGCCGGGACGGCCTGACCCGTCACCTGCGCGACCTGGGCCAGCCCCTCGAGCTGCTGCTTCGGAGCGGCCTCGTGACGCAACGCGACGGCGCACCCCCCGGCGACCGGTTCCGCAACCGGCTGATGATTCCGATCGCTCGCGAGACCGGCTCGGTCATCGCGTTCGGCGGACGCGCCCTCGCCGCCGATCAGCAACCCAAGTACCTCAACTCGCCGGAGACGCCGCTCTATGCGAAGGGCCGCACCCTGTACGGCCTGCACCTGACGAAACAGGCGGTGCGGGAGGTCGGGTACGCCGTCCTCGTCGAAGGCTACTTCGATCTGGCCCAGGCGGTGCAGGCGGACGTGAAGCCGGTGGTCGCCACCTGCGGAACGGCGCTGACCGGCCGCCACGTCCGGTTGCTGCGGCGCTTCTGCTCCAGGACGCTGCTCAGCTTCGACCCCGACTCGGCCGGCGAGGGGGCCGCCGCCCGCTCCGGCGAGCTTCTGCTCTCGCAGGGGTTCCAGGTCAACGTCGTCCAGCTTCCTGCCGGCGACGACCCCGACGGGTACATCCGGCGGCACGGCGGCGACGCCTACCGCGAGCGTCTCCGGGCGTCGCGGCCGTACCTCGACGACGTGCTCGACCGGGCGGCGGCCGGGCGCGACTTCTCGCGCGTGCAGGAGAGCCGCGCCCTGCTCGACCGGATGAAGCCGGTTGCGCAGGCCGTCCGCGACCCGGTCGCCCGCGACCGGTTCATCGATCGCGTCGAGCACCTGGCCCGGGTGCGCGAGGGCCTTTTCCGCGCCGAGGCCCTGGAAGAAACGAAACCGCGGCGGTCCGCCGTGCGATCCGACGTCCGCACCGCGCAGACGGCGCTGCTGCCGGCCGAGAAGGGCCTGATCTGGGCGCTGATGCACGAGACCGCGGCGGCGCAGTCGGTGCTCTCCGGCCTGGAGCCGGCCGACCTGGAGGGCCTCCGCACGGCCCGCATCCTGGGCGTCGCGCGGTCGCTCGCGACGGTGCCCGCCGCGGGGGCGCCCGAGACGCTCCGCGAACGCCTCGACGAGGAGGACGCGGCGCTGGTGCGGACGATCGGGCAGGAAGAGGCGGCGGCCGGCGTCGAGGACTGCGGGATCGAGTTGCGGAAACGGCGCTACGACCGCGAGAGCGAGGCGCTCCAGGAAGAGATCGACCGGCGCCAGCGGGACGGCTCGCCCGACGCCCTCGGCGAGATCGACGGCCTCTGGGCGCGCAAGAAGGATCTGCTGCAACGCATCGAGAAGCTCGCGGGATGACCGCCCGCCGCCGCGCTCCCCCGCGTACCGGACGGCGCCGGCCGGCCGCGAGCACGATGAGGCGCCGGCATATACAATCTCCGCGTGGCGCGTTCTCCGGTCGCAAGACCCTCCGGCGCGCTGATCCGCAACGGCAAGCCGACCGCACGAGGTGACGGGATGCCAGGCAAGCAGTTGTCGATCGAAGAGCGGTACGACGAGGTCCAGCAACTGATCATCGTCGGCAAGGAACGAGGCTATCTCCTCTTCGACGAGATCAACGAGCTGCTGCCGGCCGCGATCACCTCGTCCGAGGAGCTGGACGAGCTGTTCGGCTCGCTCGGCAACGCCGGCATCGAGGTCGTCGAGTCCGAGGAAAAGTTCAAGGAAAAGAAACGTCTCGAGCGCGGGGCGGAAGGCGGCGACGAGCCGGAACTCGATCTCGGCCCCGGCCCGATCGACAAGACGAGCGACCCGGTCCGAATGTACCTCCGCGAGATGGGCGCGGTGCCGCTGCTCACCCGGGACGGGGAGGTGGAGATCGCCCGGCGCATCGAGCGCGGCAGGTTCGCGGTGCTGAAGATCCTGTCGCGCACGCCCCGGGTCGCGCGCGACATCGTCGCGTTCGGTGACGAAATGAAGACCGGCGGCCGCGCGCCGCGCGAGCTGGTGGTTCAGGAGCAAACGGGTCAGGAAGGGCGCGCCGCGGACCGGAGAAGGCGGATCCTCGATCAGATCGAGACCATCCGGACGGCGCAGCGCGAAGCCGCCGACCGGCAGGCCGAGCTCGACCGCGCGCCGAAGCGCGAGCGGCAACGCCGCCGGGCCTGCCGGCGGCGGGCGTTGCGCGCGCGCGCGCGGCTGGCGCGGCTGATCCGCGGCATGGAGTTCACCGAGCCGGTCCGGCAGCGCTGGATCGACGGTCTGCGGGAATCGGCGGCGCAGGCGCAACGCACCCAACGCGATCTCACGGGACTCGACCGCCGGCTCGCCAGGCCGAACCGGCAGCGGCTCGGCAAGGAGGAGCGCGCGCGGTTGCGGCGGCGGCGGCGCGAATTGCGGGCCGGGCTGCGCAGGTCGCTGGCGGAGCTGGGCGAATCGCCCCGCTCGCTGCCGCGCATGCTGGCGGTCATGGAGCGGGGCGAGGCGCAGGCCGGGCGCGCCAAGCAGGAGCTGGTGGAGGCCAACCTCCGCCTCGTGGTGTCGATCGCCAAGAAGTACACCAACCGCGGCCTGCAGTTCCTCGACCTGATCCAGGAGGGGAACATCGGCCTCATGAAGGCGGTGGACAAGTTCGAGTACCAGCGCGGGTACAAGTTCTCGACCTACGCGACCTGGTGGATCCGCCAGGCGATCACGCGGGCCGTCGCGGATCAGGCCCGGACCATCCGCATCCCGGTCCACATGATCGAGACGATCAACAAGCTGCTCCGCACGTCGCGGGCGCTGGTGCAGGAATTCGGGCGCGAGCCGTCGTCGGAAGAGATCGCCGAGCGGATGGACGTCCCGGTCGCCAAGGTGTGCAAGGTGCTCAAGATCGCGCAGGAGCCCATCTCGCTCGAAACGCCGATCGGGGAGGAGGAAGACAGCCACCTCGGGGACTTCATCGAGGACCGGCAGGTCGTGTCGCCGGCGGACGCGGTGATCGGCATCAACCTCAAGGAACAGACGCAGTCGGTGCTGAAGTCGCTGACCCCGCGCGAGGAGAAGGTGATCAAGATGCGGTTCGGCGTCGGCGACGGCAGCGAGCACACGCTCGAGGAAGTCGGCCAGAACTTCGCCGTGACCCGGGAGCGGATTCGGCAGATCGAAGCCAAGGCGCTGCGCAAGCTGCGCCACCCGTCCCGCAGCCGAAGGCTGCGCGCGTTTCTCGAAGGAGGCACGTAGTTGCCCACCCGGGGGCCCATAGCTCAGCGGTCAGAGCCGCCGGCTCATAACCGGCCTGTCCCAGGTTCGAATCCTGGTGGGCCCACCACCATTCCCGCGCGGCCGGCGGAACCGCCGCGCGCCCCCGGAGACCAGGCCCCGCCCGCGCGGGGCTTTTTTGTCGCCTGATCCATGCTTCCCGACCTCGAACGACTGATCCGCCTGCAGCAACTGGAAACCGACGTCGCCGCGGCCCGGCAGGCCGTCGAGGCGTTTCCCGCGCAGCGCGACGCGCTGGCGGAGCGCGTCGCCCGGCACGCCGCCCGGCTCGACGCCGCGGAGCGGCGGCTCGCGGAGCACAAGATCACCCGCCGGGCGCTCGAGAAGAGCGTCGCCGAGGTGCAGGCGCGGCTGGCACGCTCCCGGGACCACTCGCTGGCGGTCAAGACCAACAAGGAGCTCTGGGCCATCCAGGCGGAGATCGAGAACGCGAACGCGGAAGTCGGGCGGCTGGAGGACCGCATCCTCGAGGCGATGATCGAGACGGACGAACTGACGTCGTCCATCGCGGCGGCGCGGCAGGCCGTGGAGGAGGAGCGGGCCGCGGTCGGCGAGGAGCAGCGCCGGCTCGAGCGGGAGCGGGACCGCTGCCAGATTCGGGTGGAGCGGCACGCCGAGGATCGCGCGGCGATCGTGAGCGGCCTCTCCCCGCACCTGCTGGAGACGTTCGACACCCTGATCCGAGGCCGGAACGGGGTCGCGGTGGGCGAGGCGCGCGACGGGCGTTGCCGATCGTGCCAGGTCCGCCTGCGGCCGCAGTTGTACAACGACGTGCGGCTGAACCAGAGGTTGATTCAGTGCGAGAGCTGCCGGCGCATCCTCTATTTTCCGGCCGAGACGGCGGACGCCGCCGCGCCGCCGGCGTGAGCCCCCCGCGGCCGGAAGGCGGGACGCGAGCCGCCGGCCGAGACGCCTTCCCCGGCGAGACGCCGTCGAGCGCCCCTCCCGCGCAGGGAAGCAGGGGGCGAATCCCCGCGGCCGCGGGGGCAACCCGCGGAGACACCCTCGTCGGCATCGGCATCGACGTCGAGGAGGTCGCACGCGTGGAGGATCTGCTGAAGCGCTACGGAGACCGCTTCCTCGCACGCATCTTCACGGACGGCGAGGCCGCCTACTGCCTGCGCCGCCGCGCGCCCGCCCAGCATCTGGCCGCGCGTTTCTCGGCCAAGGAGGCGGCGATGAAGGCGCTGGGCACCGGGCGGTCCCGCGGCGTGCTCTGGCGCGACGTGGAGGTCGTCCGGCGCGGCGGACCGCCGCAACTGGCGTTGCACGGCGGCGCCCGCCGGCGGTTCGAGGCGCTGGGCGCGACCGGCGCGCTGCTCACGATGACGCACTCGCGCGAGCTGGCCGTCGCCCAGGTCGTGCTGCTCGGCCGCTGATTCTCCCGGCCCGCGCGGCCAGGCTTCCCCGCCCGCGCCTCCCCGGCGCGCCCGGCGGCAGGCTCCGCGTTCCGGCCGCCGGCTATTCGCGTTCCGGTCGCAGAAACGCGGGCAGCGGCGGCTCCGGCTCGTCGGCGGGGCCCGCCCCCTCGTTGCCGGCCGGGCCCTCGCCACCGGCCGGGCTCGCGGGAGGCGAGAACTCGATCGTGGAGCGCCGCGACATCGTGACGCCTCCGGCGGCGGCTGCTGCCGCCACCGGCGCGGCCGCCGCCGTCACCGGCGCGGCGTTCTCCTGGCGCCAATCGGCGTACTGCTGCAGATCCACCGGCGTGTCGGCGTTGGAGGAGCCGGTGGATCGAACCGCGCCGAGACCCTCGAAATCGGTCGCTATGACGGTGATCTTGACCTTGCCCTCCATGGTCGGGTCGATCACCGCCCCGAAGATGATGTTCGCCTCCGCGTGCGCCGCCTCCTGGATGATCGTGGTCGCCTGGCTGACCTCGATCATGGACAGGTCCGATCCGCCGGTGATGTTGATGATGACGCCCCGCGCGCCCTCGACCCGGGCCTCCTCGATCAGCGGGCTGGCGATGGCGCGGTTGGCCGCCTCGACGCTGCGCTCCTTGCCTTCGCCGAAGCCCGTCCCCATGATGGCCATGCCCATGCCGGACATGATGGTCTTCACGTCGGCGAAGTCGAGGTTGATCATGCCGGGCACGAGGATGAGATCGGAGATGCCCCGGATGGCCTGATGCAGAACGTCGTCGGCGAGCAGGAACGCGTCGGTCAGGGTCGTCGTCTGCTCGATGTGCCCGAGCAGGCGTTCGTTGGGGATGGCGATGACCGAGTCGACCGAAGCGCGGAGCTCTTCGAGTCCCCGCTTGGCCTGCTCCGCCCGGCGCTTGCCCTCGAACTTGAACGGCTTGGTGACGACGGCGATCGTCAACGCGCCGAGCTCGCTGGCCAGGGCGGCGACCACGGGCGCCGCGCCGGTGCCGGTCCCTCCGCCGAGGCCCGCCGTCACGAAGACCATGTCGGCGCCGCCGAGCGCGCTGATGAGCTGCTCGGTATCCTCCAGGGCCGCCTGCCGGCCGACGTTGGGGTCGGCGCCGGCGCCGAGGCCGCCCGTCACCTTCAACCCGATCTGCAGGCGCACCGGCGCCTCGTTCTGCGCCAGCGCCTGCGCGTCGGTGTTGGCCACGATGAAGTCGACGCCGCGGACCCCCGCGGCCACCATCCGGCCCACCGCGTTGCTGCCGCCTCCGCCGACGCCGACCACCTTGATCCGGGCGCCGGCCCGGATCGTGTCCTCCAGCGTCAGCCGGAGATCGCCGTCCGACGCCGGCTCGGACCCGGGCAGGATCCTGTCGCTTTCCGCCATGCCATCCTCCTTCGCCGCTAAAAGAACCCCTTGAACAGGAGCCGCAGCCGCCCGGCAACCCTGCCCAAGGCGCCGCCGGTGTCGTGATCCTGCTCGGCCATCTGGCGCCGGCCCGCGTACTTGATCAGCCCGACGGCCGTCGCGAACGCCGGATCGTTGACGTGATCCGTCAATCCGCCCGCGCCCAGGGGGCAGCCGCGGCGAATCGGCAGATCGAAAATCTGATCGGCTATCTCCGGCAGGCCGTCGAGCACCGACCCGCCGCCGGTCAGCACGATCCCGGAATGCAGCGCCGTACCCTCGTAGCCGCGATACTGGATCTCGTCCCAGAGCTTGTGGAACACCTCCTCGGCGCGCGGCTGCAGAACGTCCGCCAGCAGGCGGCGCGACATGACTCGCGGCGGCCGGCCGCCGACGCTGGCGATCTCGACCGTCTGATCCTCGTCGACCAGCGCCGTCAGGGCGCATCCGCTGCGGCGCTTGGTCTTCTCCGCCTGCGGGATCGGCGTGCGCAGTCCGACCGCGATGTCGTTCGTGAAATGGTTGCCGCCGAGATCGATGGCGCCGGTGTGCCAGAGGTTGCCGCGCTCGAACACCGCGAAGTCCGTCGTGCCGCCGCCGACGTCCACCAGCGCCACGCCGAGCTCCTTTTCGTCCGCCGTCAGCACCGCCTCGGCCGCCGCGAGCTGGCCCAGCACGGTGGCGGCGACGGTCACGCCGGCCCGGTTGACGCAGGTGACGAGGTTCTGCGTGGTCGTCGTGCTGCCGGTCACGATGTGCACGTTCACTTCGAGCCGCGTCCCGCTCATGCCGACCGGCGCCCCGATGCCGTCCTGCTCGTCCACCACGAAGTCCTGCGGCAAGGTGTGCAGGACCTCGCGTCCGCCCGGCAGCGAGACGGCCTTGGCGGCGTTGATGGCGCGCCGGACGTCCTGGCGCGTGATCTCGCGGTTCTGGCCGGTGACGGCCACGACGCCGCGGCTGTTGAACGCCTGGACGTGGCTGCCGGACAGCGCGACGTGCACGGTGTCGATCTCGACGCCGGCAGTGAGTTCGGCTTCCTCGATCGCCTTCTTGATCGACTCGACGGCCGCCGCGAGGTCGACCACGACGCTGCGGCGGATGCCTTCCGAGTCCGAGACGCCGATCCCGATGACGTCGACGCTCCCGTCCTGCATCGCCTCGCCGACGATGGCGGCGACCTTGGACGTGCCCACGTCGAGCCCCACCACGTACTGCTCTTTACGTGCCACGCTGCCTCCGTTGCCCCCTCTCCGCGGCAAGTCCGACCCGGGCGATTTCCCGGGGCCGCGCGGGGCCGCGCCCCCTCGGCGTCTCCCGCGTCTCCGCCAGCTTGGCCCGCAACGCGGCGCGGCGTGCCGCCGCGGGGTCGTCGGCCGGACCGACGTACACCCTCCGGTCGAACCGCAAGTCGACGTAATCGATGTCCGGCACCGCCTCGCGGAGCGCCGGGGCGACGTCCAGGTAGGTCCGGAGACGCGCGGCGAACCGCGCGCCGCCGAGATGAATCCGGACCGGATCCCCGTTCAGCAGCACGACCGCGTCGTGCGGGTCGGACACGTCCACCTGGGAGACGCGCGCCGCCAGGCCCCGCTCGGCGCCGATCTCCGCGAGCAGACGCGCCGCCAGCGCCGCATGGCGCGGGTCGGCGGCCGGGGCGCCGGCTTCGCCGGGGGCCGGCAAGCCGTCGATGATCGGCAGGTCGAGATCGGCGAACCGGGGACCGAATTCGTCGATGACCCGGCCGGCCGCGTCGACGAGGTAGAGCCGGAATCCGAAGCGGCTCAACCCCACCGGCCTGCGCTCGTCCAGGGTCACGTGCACCGCGGCGGGCAGGACGCGCCGCAGCATCGCTTCGCGGACCCATCCGGACGAGGACAGGCTCGCCCGTCCCGCTTCGAGGTCGGCGGCCAGCAGGTTCTGGCCGCGCAGCACCTCCACCAGCCCCGCGACCTCGCCGGACGACAGCCGGCGGTTGCCCTCCACCGTGATGGTGTCGATGCGCAGAAGGTCCGCGCGCCGCAGCTCGCCGAACCCCCACACGGCGCCGCCGGCCGCGGCCAGCGCCAGCCCCAGGTGCGCCAGGGCCGCGACGCGGCGCGCGAACCACCGGCGCGGCGCCGGCTGCGCGTAGGCGCGGCGAAACCGCGGTTCGGGACGTGGGTACGCGGCCATCACGCGTCCCGCCTCTCGAGGAGCTCGACGATGCGCGGCGCCAGCCGTCCGATCGACCCCGCTCCGAGGACGACGACCAGGTCGCCCGCCGCGGCCATGGCGGCGACGCGCGACGCGGCGTCCTCGAGGCTGGCCGCGATCGTGATCGGAATCTCCGCACGGCGTCGCACGGCCCGCGCCACGGCGGCCGCGTCGACCCCCTCGACGCGGGGCTCGCTCGCCGCGTACACCTCGGTGAGCAGCAGCGCGTCCGCCAGCCCCAGCACCTGGCCGAAGCGGTCGAGCAGGCGCGCCGTGCGCGAATACCGGTGCGGCTGGAACACCACGACGAGACGGGCCGGGGCGCCGAGGCGGGCCGTCTCCAGCACCGCCCGGATCTCGGTCGGGTGGTGCGCGTAGTCGTCCACGACCTCGATCCCCCCGCGGACGCGGCGCCGGGCGTACCGGCGCTCCACGCCGGAGAACCCTTCCAGGGCGCCCGCGGCTGTCCCGGGATCGATGCCCAGCCACGCCGCCACCCCGACCGCCGCCAGCGCGTTGAGCAGGTTGTGGCGGCCCGGCGCCGCCAGCCGCAGCCCCGTCTCCGCGCGCCGGCCGCGGACGTCGATCGTCACCCGCGCCGTCGACCCGCCCGCCCCCGGCTCCACGCGATCCGCGCGCACGGCCGCGGACGGGGCGTCGATGCCGTACGTCACGACCGGACGCCGGCAGCGCGCCGCGATCCGCGCGACCCGGGCGTCGTCCGCGCACGCCACCACGCAGCCGCTCTCCGGCACGCCGGCCGCGAACGTCCCGACCGCGCCGGCGAGGTCCTCGAGCCCCGCGTATGCCTCCAGGTGCTCGTCGTCCACGTTGGTCACGACCGCGATCTCGGGGGCCAGATGCAGGAACGAGCGGTCGCTCTCGTCGGCCTCGACGACCATGAAGGGTCCGCGTCCCCGGCGCGCGTTGCCGCCGAGGGCGCCGACCATCCCGCCGATGACGGCGGTCGGATCGAATCCGGCGGCTTCGAGGACCAGCGCCACCATGGCCGAGGTGGTGGTCTTCCCGTGGGACCCGGCCACCGCGACGGCCCGCTTGCGCCTGGTCAGCTCCGCCAGCAGCGCGCCGCGCCCGACGACGGGAATGCGCCGGCGCCGGGCGGCGGCCAGCTCGGGGTTGTCGGGCGGCACGGCGGACGAGACCACGACGACGTCCGGCGCCCCGACGTTCGCCGCCGCGTGTCCCTCGGAGACCGGAATCCCGGCGGCGCGCAGGCGGGCCACGGCCGGCGAGGCGGCCAGATCCGACCCGCTCACCTCGTAGCCGGCGCCCCGCAGAAGCTCCGCGATGCCGCTCATTCCGATGCCGCCGATGCCCACCATGTGGATCCGCCTGACTCCTTCGAGCACACGACTGGTCCCTAGCGCCGCCCGCCGGCCGCCGCGGTCCCGACACGTCCCATGAGCTGCTCCGCCCGCTGCAGTACCTTGTCGGCCGCCGCCGGCTTCGCCATGCGCCCCGCCGCGGCGGACATGGCCGCCCGGCGCCCGCGGTCGCGTGCGAGCGCCGTCAGCCGCGGCGCGAGCCGCCGTTCGAGATCGGCCTCCTCGATCACCTCCGCGGCGCCCGCGGCGGCGAGCACCGCGGCGTTGCGGCGCTGGTGATCGTTGGCCGCCGCCGGCAACGGCACGACCAGCGCGGGCAGGCCGGCCGCCGCGACCTCGGCCAGCGTCGTCGCCCCGGCGCGGCAGACCGCCACGTCGGCCGCGCGCATCTGCTCGTGCAGCGCCTCGAAGAACGCCTCCACCCGCGCATCCACGCCGGCCTGGCGGTATGCCTCCCGCACCCGGCCGAGGTCCCGCTCGCCCGTCTGGTGCACGACGCGGACGCCGCCGGGCATCGACGCGAGTTCCCGCGCGGCGGCGGCCAGCGCCGCGTTCAGAGCGTGGGCCCCCTGCGATCCGCCGAGCACGAGCACCGTCGTCGGCCCCGCCCGCGCCGCGCGGTCGACGCGCGCCGCGTGGAAGAAGCCGTCGCGCACCGGGTTGCCGCTCACGAACGCCTTCGCCCCGAAGCAGGCCGTGGTCGCCTCGAACGAGACGGCCGCCGCCTGCACGACCGGCGCGAGCATCCGGTTGGTCATGCCCGGTACCGCGTTCTGCTCCAGCACCATGGTCGAACGCCCCGCCAGCGCCGCGAGGAGCACCACCGGCCCGGCGCTGTACCCCCCGAGACCGACGACCAGATCCGGACGGGCGCGGCGCAGCACGCGCGCCGCGTCGAGGAGCGTGAGCGGCGCCAGCGCGACGGTCCTGGCGACGGCGCCGGGCGACTTGCCCACGAGCCCCGCGCTCCGCAACGGCTCGAACCGGAAGCCCTCGCGGGCCAGCGCCCGCGCCTCGATGCCCCGCCCCGTCCCGGCGAACACGACGTACGCGTCCGGATGGCGCCGGACGAGCGCGCGCGCGACGGCGATGCCGGGAAACAGATGGCCGCCGGTGCCGCCGCCCGCGAACACGACCCTCGGCGCTCCCGCCTCCGCATTCCCGTCCGCCCTCCTCACGGATCCGCCCCCTCCGGCGCCGCGTCAATGCCTGAGCGCCGCATGCTGCGACACGTTCAGGAGGATCCCCATGCCGATCAGACCGATCAGGAGCGAGGAGCCGCCGGCGCTGACGAACGGCAGCGGAATCCCCGTCGTCGGCATCAGGCCGAGCACCACGCTCATGTTGATGAACGCCTGCATGGCGACCATCGTCGTCAAGCCGATCGCCAGGAACGCGCCGAACCGGTCCGGCGCATGGCAGGCCACGTGGAGGCCGCGCCACGTGATGACCGCGAAGCAGAGCAGGATCACCGTCGCGCCGATCAGGCCCGTTTCTTCCGCGAGCACGGCGTAGATGAAGTCGGTATGCGGCTCCGGCAGGAAGTGCAGCTTCTGCAGCCCGCGCATGAGCCCCCTGCCGAACACTCCGCCGGTGCCGACCGCGATCTGCGACTGGATGACCTGGAACCCGTCGCCGAGCGGATCGGCCCACGGGTCGAGGAACGCCAGCAGCCGCCGCCGGCGGTACGACGCGCTCGCAAGCACGAAGTACAGGACGGGCGCGAGCGCGAGCGCCGCGCCGATCACGTAGCGGTAGCCGAGCCCGGCGGCGAAGACCATCGCCGCCACGATCACGATGGCGGCGAGCGCCGTGCTGAAGTCCGGCTGCAACAGGATGAGCCCGGTGAGGCCGGCGGTCATTGCGCCGAGCGGCAGCAGCGCGTGGAAGACGTCGTTGACCCGCTCCATCCGGCGCTCGAGTTGCGCGGCGGCGAACAGGATCAGGGCGATCTTCGCCAGCTCGGACGGCTGCACCCCGAACCCCGCGATGCCGAACCAGCGGCGGGTCCCGTTGACCGGCTCGCTGAACAGCACGGCGACGAGAGCCGCCGCGGTGACGCCGATCGCCGTCCACAGGACGGCCGGCTTGCGGAACTGCCCGTAGTCGATCCGCATGACGCCCCAGAGCAGCCCGAACCCGAGCACCGCCCACGTCACCTGCCGGAACAGGAAGTGGTGCGCCGGCCGCCCGAAGTTGTCCACGGCGATCTGGGCCGAGGCGCTGTAGACCATGATGACGCTCGCGCTCAGCAGCGCGAGCGTGGCGAAGAAGAGCAACTTGTCCGGCTTGAGCGTCCGCGCCATACTCACCACCAGCGACGCTCGGATCGCGAGGCCCTAAAGCCGTCGGGCGGCCGATCCGAAACAAGGTTTGCGCGATCGCGTGAGCGGTCAGCAGTCATCAGTCGGACCGGGGCGAAGACACCAGCCTCGCAGGCAAGGGATAGCCTGCGCTCCCAGCGGCCGGCTCTTCACCGCGCAAGCCGACTGATGACTGCTCACTGCTCACGTCCGTTGCTCTCCGGGAACCGGGAGGCCGTCCCGAGCGCCGCCACCGCGTCCCTGAACGCCGCCCCGCGCGCGGCGTAGTCGCGAAACATGTCGAGGCTGGCGCAGGCCGGGGCCAGCAGCACCGCGCCGCCGGGCCGCGACATCCCCGCGGCCAGACGCACCGCCTCCTCCATCGTCTCCGCCTCCCGCACCACGGCGTCCGCTGCGAGCGCGCGGCGCACCCGCGGCCGCGCCTCGCCGATGGCGACCACCGACGCGCCGCGCGACGCGAGCGCCGGAGCGAGGTCCTCGAACCGCCCCCCCTTGAACCGGCCGCCGAGGATCACCGCCAGGCCCGGCCCGAAACACTCGATCGCCGCCCGCGCCGCAACGACGTTGGTCGCCTTCGAGTCGTTCACGAAGCGGACCCCCGCCACCTCCCCCACCAGTTCCAGGGTGTGCTCGAGACCGGTGAAGGATCGGACCGCGCGCGTCATCGCGGCGGCGTCGAGGCCCGCCAGCGTGCCGACGGCCGCCGCCGCGGCGATGTCGCTCAGCAGGTGGCGTCCGGGAACCCGCACCGCCGACAGCGGCACCAGGCATTCGTCGCCGCCGGCCGAGCGGCGCGCGATGCCGGCGCCGGTGACCTGCACGCCTTCCGCAAGGTCCGTGTCCACCGCGAAACGGACCGCCCGCGCGCGGCCGGCGCGCGCGATCCGCAGCACGTGGGGGTCGTCGGCGTTGATCACCATCGCGTCGTCCGGCGTCTGGTTCGCGAACAACCGGGCCTTCGCGCCGGCGTACTCCTCGAAGCTCGCGTGCCGGTCGAGATGATCCGGCGACAGGTTCAGGCAGACGGCGATCCACGGCCGGAACCTCTCGGTGAGCTCGAGCTGGAAGCTGCTGACCTCGACGACGTGCACGGCGTCGGGCGTCGAGCTCTCCACCTGGCTGCTGAGCGCGATCCCGATGTTGCCGCCGACCACGGCGCGGCGCCCGCCGGCTTCCAGCATGCGTCCGGCCACGACCACCGTCGTCGACTTCCCCTTCGTTCCGGTCACCGCCACCAGGCGGCCGCGCAGCCAGCGCGCCGCCAGCTCCACTTCGCTGATGACCGGGACGCCGCGCCGGCGCGCGGCGGCGATCGCGGGCGTCCGCGGAGAAACGCCGGGACTCGGCACGATCAGGTCGGCGGCCCGCAGGGTGTCGGCCCGATGGCCGCCGAGCTCCAGCGCGATGCCGTCGTCCGCCAGCGACGCCGCGTTCCCGTCCCTGCCGCCGCCAAATGCAATTTCCGCGCCGGCTTCGCTCAACGTGACCCGGGCGCCGCGGCGGGCCAGCAGCCGGGCGGCGGCCAGACCGCTGCGGCCGGCCCCGACCACCACGACACGAGAGTCCGCGACCGAGAAGCTCATCGCAGTTTCAACGTCGTCAGGCTGAACAGGGCGAAGATCACCGCGGCGATGAGAAACCGGAAGATGATCTTCGGCTCGCTCCACCCGATCTGCTCGAAGTGGTGATGGAGGGGCGCCATGCGGAACACGCGCCGGCCGGTGAGCTTGAACGAACCGACCTGGACGATCACCGACAGCGCCTCGATCAGGAACACCGCGCCCACGATCGGCAGCAGCAGCTCCTGCTTGATGAGCAGCGCGACCGTCCCCAGCGCGCCGCCGAGGGCCAGCGCGCCGACGTCGCCCATGAACACGTCGGCCGGGTACGAGTTGTACCAGAGGAACCCGAGGCCCGCGCCGACGAGGGAGCCGCAGAAGATCGTCAGCTCGCCCGCCGGCGGAAAGCGCACCAGCAGCAGGAACTCGGCGATGGCGGCGTGCCCGCTCACGTAGGTCAGGGCGGTGAACGCGCCGGCCGCCACCGTGAAGATGCTGATGGCGAGACCGTCGAGACCGTCCGTCAGGTTGACGGCGTTCGACGCGGACACCAGGACGAGCACCGCGAACGGGACGTACAGCCACCCGATGTCCGGCGTGAACTGCTTGAAGAACGGGAAGATGATCTCGCTGCTGTAGAGATCGCTGTGCGTCAACTGCAGGAGCGACAGGCCGACCGCGGTCGCCACCGCGCTCTGGGCGATCAGCTTCCCGCGCGCCGACAGGCCGCGGTGCGAGCGGCGCGCGATCTTCAACCAGTCGTCGGCGAAACCGATGGCGCCGAAGGCGGCCGTCGACAGCAGGGCGATCTGCACGTAGACGTTGGTCAGGTCGGCCCAGAGCAGGGTCGGGACGAACGCCGCCGCGAGCAGCAGCAGCCCTCCCATCGTCGGCGTGCCCGCCTTGTCCTTGTGGGTCGGCGGTCCGTCGTGCCGGATGATCTGGCCGATCTGCAGCGCGCGCAGCAGGCGGATGGCGGCCGGGCCGAAGACGATCGCGACCGTGAAGGCGGTCAGGCTCGCGGCCGCCGTCCGGAAGGTGATGTACTGGAGGACGTTCAGCAGGCCGAAGTCGGTGTGCAGCGGATACAGCAGGTGATACAGCATCACGCCCACTCCGCCTGCAGCCGGTCGGCCACGCGATCGGCGCGGACGCCGCGCGACCCCTTGACCAGGACCAGGTCGCCCGCCCGCACCAGTTCCGCGGTCCGATCCGCCGCTTCCTCGCTGTCGCCGCAGGTGACGACGCGGCCGGCGTCGAGTCCGGCCGCGCGGGCGCCGGCCGCCAGCTCCGCCGCCGGCGGGCCGCCGATCGCGACGAGCAGGTCGAATCCCGCCTCGGCCGCCAGCCGCCCGCAGGCGCGGTGGAGAACCGGCGCGCGGCGGCCCAGCTCCAGCATTTCGCCCAGCACCGCGATGCGCCGCCGGTGTCCCCGGTCGCGTCCCACGGAGCGGAGCGCCCGCTCGAGCGCCGCCGGGTTCGAGTTGTAGGAGTCGTCGACGACGGTCACCCCTTCCGACAGGCGGCGCACCTCCCCGCGGCGCGGCGGCGGCGCGAAGGCCGCCGCTTCGCGCACCATCGCCTCCAGCGGAACCTGGAACCGCAGGGCGACCGCGATCGCCGCGAGCGCGTTGGCCACCTGGCCCGCGCCGATCAGCCGCAGGCGCAGGTCGGCGCGGCCGGCCGGCGTCTCGACCGCCGCCCGCATGCCGTCGATCCCGCGGTCTTCGACGCGCGCGGCCCGCACGTCGGCATCCGCGCCGACCCCGAACGTGGTCACGCCGCCCGGGAAGCCCCCGATCCGGGCCATGGCCAGCGGATCGCCGGCGTTCACGACGAGATGGTCGCCGGCGCCCGCGCCGTCCAGAATCTCCGCCTTGGCGTCGGCGATCCCCTCCAGCGAAGGGAAGGACGCGGCATGGACTTCGGCCACGTTGGTCCAGACCCGGACGTCCGGCTCGGCGATGCCGACCAGCGCGCGGATCTCGCCGGCGTGGTTCATGCCGAGCTCCACCACCGCGACCTCCGGCCGGCGCCGCAGCTCGAGCAGCGACAGCGGCAGGCCGACGTGGTTGTTGAGGTTGCCTTCGTTGCGGAACACGTCGTGCCGCGCGCCGAGGAAGGACGCGGCCAGCTCCTTGGTGGTCGTCTTCCCGACGCTGCCGGTGATCGCCACGACCCGCGCGCCGGAACGGCGCCGAACGTCGCGCGCGATCGACTGCAGGGCGCGGATGGTGTCTCCGACGACGATGACGACCGGGACGGGACCGCCCGCCCCGGTTGCCGGCGCCGCCGCTCCGTCACTGACGATCACGCCCGCCGCTCCTTTGCGTATTGCCTCGGCGATGAAATCGTGACCGTCAAACCGATTGCCCCGAATCGCCAGAAACACGTCCCCGGGCCGGACGCGGCGGCTGTCGATGCGGATCCTTCCCAGCCCGGCCTCGGGCCGGCCGGCGGCCAGACGCCCCCCGGCCGCGCGGGCCAGCTCGCCGGCCCGCACCCCCGCCGCTCCGCAATCCGCCGCGCGCCCGCCGTCCCCGCCCGCTTGCGCCATCGTCTCGTCTGCTCACCGCCCGCGATGCGCGATCCGCCGCTCGGGGTCATCCCGCCCGGCCGCGCCGGGCGTCGAGCGCCGCGCGCGCCACGACGGCGTCGTCGAACGGCGCCGCCCGCGATCCGATCACCTGATACCGCTCGTGGCCCTTCCCCGCGATGACCACCACGTCCCCGGCCCGCGCGTCGTCGATCGCGCGCCGGATCGCCGCGGCCCGGTCCGCGACGACGAGATGCGGCGTGTCCGAACGGTTGATGCCGCGCTCGATGTCCCGGATGATCGCGTGCGGATCCTCGGAGCGCGGGTTGTCGGACGTCAGGACCACCGCGTCGCTCAGCCGGGTCGCGACCACTCCCATGAGGGGCCGCTTGACGGCGTCCCGGTCGCCGCCGCAGCCGAAGACGGTGACCACCCGTCCCGCGGCGCGCAGTCGAACGGCGTCGAGCAGCCCCCGCAGCGCATCGTCGGTATGCGCGGAGTCCACGACGACGGTCACGTCGTCGGCGTCCGACGAGACGGTCTGCATCCGCCCCGGCACCACGGCCAGCGCGCGCACCCCGGCCTCGATGCCGGAAAACGGCAGATCGAGGGCCACGGCGGCCGCCGCGGCGGCCAGCAGGTTGTACGCGGCGACGCGGCCGAGCAGCGGCGAATCGAGCCGCAGCGGACCACGGGGCGTGCGCGCCTCGATCCGCGTTCCGTCCGCCCGCAGCTCCAGCCGGGTCGGCATGCAGTCGGCCGCCTGCTCCAGGGCGTAGGTCACCGGCCGGTCCGCCCGCGCGGCCAGCCCGGCCCCGCGCGGATCGTCGACGTTGACGACGGCCGGGGCGCCGGCCGGCAGCAGCTCGAAGAGCCGGCGCTTGGCCGCGAAGTAGCGTTCCATGTCGCCGTGGAAGTCGAGGTGGTCGCGCGTCAGGTTGGTGAAGACGGCGGCGGCGAAACGGACGTGATCCACGCGCCGCAGCGCCGTCGCGTGCGAGGAGACCTCCATGGCGCAGGCCCGCGCGCCGCCGTCGCGCATCGCGGCGAGCAGCGCCTGCACCCGCGGCGCCTCCGGCGTCGTGTGCGCGGCCGGGCACTCGGCGCCGCCGCGGCCGATCCGGTTCGAGATCGAGCTCATGCGCCCGGCCGCCAGCCCGGCGTGCTCGAAGATCGATTCGAGAAGCCAGGTCGTCGTCGTCTTGCCGTTGGTGCCGGTGACGCCGGCCACGAGCAGCTCGCGGCTCGGGTTGCCGTGGAAGGCCGCGGCCAGCGCGGCCAGCGCGGCGCGGGCGTCCGGCACCCGCACCCAGGGGCCCGGCGCCGCGGCCGGCGGATCGACCTCCGCGACGACGAGCGCGGCGCCGCGCGCGCAGGCCTCGCCGGCGAAGCGCGCGCCGTCGAAGCGCCGGCCCGGCACGGCGACGAACACGCCGCCCGCGGCGACGTCACGCGAATCGAAGTGGACGCCGGTCACCGGCGCCTCCAGCGCGCGCGCATCCAGCGGCGCCGCGCCGGCGACGCCGGCGCCGGCCAGCAACGCGCCCAGCGCGGTCCCGGCGCGCCCGTCCCGGCAGTCGCCGCCCTCGTCGAACGTCTTCATGGACCCAGCAGCTCCGGGTCGTCGACCGCCGGCGCATAGCGGTTCAGCCAGAGGGTGGCGGTCGCGCCCGCGTCGACGGCCGCCCCCGCCGCGGGGAGGTGGCGCGCCACCGCTCCGTCGCCCACGAATGCGGCGCGCAGGCCGAGGCGCCCCAGCACGTCCAGGGCCTGCCGGGCGCTCAGGCCGCGCAGATCGGGCATCGCCCCGTCGTCCCCGGCGGCGGCCGCGGGCCGCGGCCGGCGGGGCGCCTCCCGGTTCCCCGTCCAGGCGGCCGGCCGCGGACCGGCGGCCGGGCCGGACGCCGCGCGCGCGACCACCGGCGGATCCGTTCCGCTCGTCGGCGGCACACCGAGATACCGCAGGGCCGCCTGGGCGATGCGCCGGAAGATCGGCGCCGCGACCGCGCCGCCGGTATACGCCCGCTGGCGGATGCCGTTGATCATCGCGGTGCGCGGCGTGTCGAGCATGACCAGGATGACCAGCCGCGGCGCGTCGGCCGGCACGAAGCCGACGAACGAGGCGTTGTGATCGGTGTCCGAGTAGCTGCCGTCGATGAGCTTCTCCGCCGTGCCGGTCTTGCCGGCGACCGGATAGCCGGGCACGCCGGCGCGGCGGGCCGTCCCCCGCTCGGCCACCTGCGTCATGATCTCCGTCAGCTCGGCCGCCGTGGCGCGCGAGATGGCGCGCCCGAGGACCCGCCGTTCGGACGTCACCCGGCCGCCGTGCCGGGTCACGGCGCGGACGACGCGCGGCTGGAGCAGCTCCCCGCCGTTGGCGACCGCGGCGAACGCCGCCGCCATCTGCAGCGGGGTGACGGCCACCTGGTACCCCATCGAAATCGAGGCGATCGCCCGGTCGTCGAGCGACTCGGCGCTCCAGACGAGACCGCGGCTCTCCCCCGGCAGGTCCGGGGACAGGGCGCGCCCGAAGCCGAACCGTTCGACGTACCGGCTGAGCCGCTGCGGTCCGAGGCGCAGCCCGACCAGGATGGCGCCGACGTTGCTGGACTTGACGATCACGTCGGTGAAGGTCAGGGGGCCGTAGGGGTGGAAGTCCGGGATCCGGTCGCGGCCGACCCGGATGTAGCCCGCGCTGACGTCGAACACTTCGTCGCTCTCGACCACGCCCTCTTCGAACGCCGCCGCGGCGGCCACGATCTTGAAGGTCGATCCCGGCTCGTAGACGTCCTGCACGACGCGGTTGCGGCGCTGCGCCGGCGTCACGTCCGAAAACGCGTTCGGGTTGAAGGACGGCGCGCTGGCCAGGGCCAGCACTTCGCCGGTCCGCGGGTCGAGCATCACGACCGCGCCGGCGTCCGCGTCGTAGTCGCGAACGCCGGCCCGCAGCTCGCGCTCGACGACGTGCTGGAGATGCTTGTCGATGGCGAGCTCGATGGTCGCGCCGGCCGTCGGCGGCCGGTCGATGCGGCTGAACGCCCTGCGCCGGGCGTCCGTCTGGATCAGGATCTGCCCGGCCTTGCCGGCGATCTCGGAGTCGTAGGCCGACTCGATCCCGGCCAGCCCCTGGTTGTCGATGCCGACGTACCCGATGAGGTGCGCGGCCAGCTCGCGGTTGGGGTAGTAGCGCCGGTCCTCGGTGAGGAATCCGACGCCGTCCAGCCCCAGGGCCGCCACGCGCCGGGCCTCCGCCGGCGACACCTTGCGCCGCACGTACACGAAGGCCCGGTCGCGACGGAGGCGCCCCTCGAGCGCGTCCCGGCGCGCCGCGGTGCAGTCGTTCAGCGCGCCGCAGAGCGCCGCCGCGGCGGCGGCGGGATCGTCGACGTCGGTCGGCACGGCGTAGACGGTGTCGGCATCGACGCTGTAGGCGAGCACGCTGCCGTTGCGATCGAGGATCTCGCCGCGCTTCGAATGCACCTCGATGGTCCGCCGCTGCTGATTGCCGGCCTTCGCGATCAGCTCGGCGTGCTGCACCACCTGCAGATGGACCAGCTTGGCCTCGATGGCGGCGATCCAGACGGCGAACCCGCAGGCGGCCACGAGGACGCGGCGCCGCAGCAGGCCGCGCCACTCCGTGCCGGACCCGCGCGGGGCCTGCTGGCGCAGCCGCCCTCGGCGCCTGCTCCACGGCAGCCCGGTCCACCCGGCCGAGTCCGCGAGCCGGCTCACCGCGACACCTCCTGCCGTACCGCAACGGTCGAGGAGTACGCCCCCGCCGCCGCGCGTTCCCCGAACTCTTCGCGAGCCGGGACACCCCCCGGCGCCGCCGCGGCGCGTTCCACCAGCAACTCCTCCTCGCGGGCCGGGACGACCATGCGCAGTTGCCCGATCGCCACGCGCTCTATGCGGGCCGGCGTGCGCAGCGTCTCGATTTCCAGCCGCAGGTGGCGGTTCAGCTCCTGCTGCCGGGCGTATTCCTGGCGCATCTGCTCGTAGCGGTAGCCGTGCTGCAGCAGCTCGAAGTGTTGCCAGACCGAGAACAGCAGCACGGCGACGAGCGGTACGGCCAGAATCAGCGACCCGGTCAGCTCCCGCCGCCGGTCCGTGTCCAGCTCGCGCACGATCGGCGCGTTGCGGATGCCCGGCGAGACGAGATCCGAGAAGTCCTCGTGGGTCATGCCAGCCTCGCGGCGGCGCGCAGCTTCGCGCTGCGGGCGCGCGGATTCCGGACGACTTCCTCCGCGGAGGGCCGCAACGGACGCCGGGTCAGCACTTCGATCGCCACGTCGGTCCCCTTCTCGAAACCGCGCAACGCCCGCTTGACGATGCGATCCTCCAGCGAATGGAAGGTGATGACGGCCAGCCGCGCTCCCGCCCGCAGGCGCCGGCAGAGGGCCAGCAGCCACGCCTCGAGCCCCTCCAGCTCCCGGTTGACCCGGATCCGCAACGCCTGGAACGTGCGCGTCGCCGGATGGATCCGCTGCCGTCCGCGGCGCGGCGCCGCGCGGCGCACGGCGTCCGCGAGTTGGCCGGTGGACGTGATCGGCGCGCGCTCGCGGGCGGCGGCCAGCCCGCGCGCGATGCGCCGGGCGTGGCGGTCCTCCCCATAGCGGCGGATGACGTCGGCCAGCTCCGACTCGGGCGCGTCGCGGAGCAGGTCGGCGGCGGTCGGGCCGGCCGTCCGGTCCATGCGCATGTCCAGCGGCTCGTCGCGGCGGAAGCTGAAGCCGCGTCCGGCGCCGTCGAGCTGCAACGACGAAAGGCCGAGGTCGGCGAGCGCGCCGCCGTCGACGCCGTCGACGCCGCGCCCGGCCAGCACCGCTTCGAGGTCCCGGAAGTCGGCATGGACGAGCTCGACCCGGCCGGCCCAGCGCCGCAGCGTCCCGGCCGCCACCGGCAACGCCTCGCCGTCGCGGTCCAGCCCCACGATGCGGTCCGCCCCCGCCTCCAGCAACGCCCGCGCATGCCCGCCGCCGCCGACGGTGCAGTCGACGAACAGGCCGCCGCGCGCCGGATCGAGCAGCGCGACCACTTCCGCCGCCATCACCGGCCGGTGTACAGTCAGGGGCTCCTGCGTCATGATGTCCGCCGCATCAGATCCGAAACTTCTTCGCGAGCTTGTTCAGGTCGTCCTTCGTCAACGGATCGTCCTCCTCGGCCTTCTCGTAGCGCTCCTTGTTCCAGACTTCGAGGTGGTCCCCGTGGCCGCAGACCTCCACCTCCCCGACGATTTCCGCGAACGCCCGCAGGGGACCGGGAATCAGGACGCGCCCCTGCGGATCGAGCTCGACGGTCTGGGCGAAGCGGCCGGTGAATCGCAGGAACTTGCGCCGCAACGGGTCGGTCCTGGCGAGACGCTCGAGGACGGCCGTCTCCAGCGCCTCCCAGACGTCCAGCGGGTAGATGCACATCGCCGGGGCGTCCAGGCTCCTCGTCACGTACAGTTCGTTCCCGTATTTCTCCGAGATCACCGACCGGAACTCCGCGGGCACCTTCAGCCTGCCCTTGTCGTCGACCCGGGCGGGCCTGTTGCCCCGCAGCCTCGTGCGTCCGCCCGTGGCGGGACTGGCCCCGGCTGACCCATTCGATCCACTTTCAGCCACTTCCAACCACTTCCGACCACCGGATGCTACGGGAACGCCACCCCGGTGTCAACGCAGAATTTCGACCCGCTCGGATTTTTTTGCGCGCGCCCTCCGGTTTCGCCGTTTTGTCGCCAGGGGCGGCCGGTACGGGACGACGCGGATCTCCCCCGCGCCACGGGCCGGCCGCGGGGCGGCCGCCGTCCGGGGTCGTCTGCTGGGGCACCGCGACCCGGAGACCACCGCGCTACGAGCCGGCCACGGGGCGACCGCCGTCCGCGTGCGACGGCGCCCTTCGAAACCGGTCAGCGACTCTCCGCACGCGGCCGGTCCGGGGAAGTGTCCCCGCGCCGGCGCCCGGCGGTCCGCGGTCTCCCGGCATGCCGATGTGCGACACTCTGCGGAGACGATGCTGCGCGCCGGTCTGATCGACCGGCGTCGACGTCGAGCAGTTGCCGCTCCTCGTCCACTCTGCGAAAACGATGCTGCGCGCCGGTCTGATCGGGCTCGCCTCGGCGGGCAAGACGACGCTGTTCCGCCTTCTGACCCGGCCGGCCGGCGCCGGCGCCCGTTCCTCCGGGCGGGGCGACGCCGACGTCGGGGTGGCCCACGTCTCCGATCCCCGGCTCGACCGGCTGACGGCGCTCTTCGCGCCGCGGAAACGGACGCCCGCCGCGGTGACGTTCGTCGATCGGGCGGCGCGGCCGGGCGCCGGGGCCGGCGCGCTCGTCGACGTGGCGCCGTACCGCACCGCCGACGCGCTGCTGCACGTCGTCCGCGCCTTCCGGAACGACACGGCGCCGCATCCGGCGGGCTCGGTCGATCCGGGCCGGGACGCGCGGGCGATGGAGGACGAGCTCGTCCTGGCCGACCTGGCGGTGGCCGAGCGCCGCATCGAGCGGCTCGAGAAGGACCGCCGCAAGGGCGCCGCGCAGGGAGACGAGGCGGCGGAGATCGAAGTGCTCCGCCGGTGCGCGGCCGCCCTGGAGGAAGGCGCCCCGCTCCGGGCGCTGGCCCTGGACGCCGCCGACGCGAAGCGGCTCCGCGGCTTCCAGTTCCTCTCCGCCAAGCCGCTCCTGCTGGCGATCAACGTCGACGAGGCGGACGCCGCGGCCACGCCGGAGGCGGCCGCGCGCGCGGCCGGCATCGACGACCTGCTCCAGGGGCCCGCCGTCCGGGCGCTTCCGGTCTGCGCGAAGATCGAGCTGGAGATCGCCGATCTGGAGCCGGAGGACGCCGCGGCGTTCCTGGCCGATCTCGGTCTCCGCGGGACGGGACTCGACCGGGTGATCCGCGCCGCCTACGACCTGCTCGGCTACGTCTCGTTCTTCACCGCCGGGGAGGATGAATGCCGGGCGTGGTCGATCCCCGCCGGCACCGCCGCCCGGGACGCGGCCGGAGCGATCCACACCGACCTCGCCCGCGGGTTCATCCGCGCCGAGGTGGTGCCCTGCGAGCGCCTCGCGGCCCGCGGATCGCTGGCCGCCTGCCGCAAGCACGGCGAGGTGCGGCTCGAAGGCAAGGACTACGTCGTCCGGGACGGCGACGTGATCAACGTCCGCTTCGCCACATGACCGCCCCCCGCCTGCGCCGCGCCCGCGTCTTGCGCCCGGATGGTTACGACCGTGCGGAGCACCGCAACGGGCGGGAGCGCCGCGGTTCTTCATGACCGGTTCCGACCCCGCAACTGCGCCGTCCGACTCCGCCGCCGGCCCGCCCCCAACCGGCCTCGCCGCCTCCGCCGGGGTGATCGGCGCCGCGACGCTGGCGAGCCGGCTGCTCGGACTGGTCCGCGACCAGGTGCTCGCCTACCTCTTCGGCGCCGGCAACGCCATGGACGCCTTCAACGTGGCGATCCGCGTCCCCAACCTGCTGCGCGACCTGTTCGCCGAGGGGGCGATGAGCGCCGCGTTCGTCCCCACCTTCACGCGCAGGCTGACGCACGAAGGGCGGGCGGCGGCGTGGCGGCTCGGCGCGCAGCTCCTCAACGCGCTCGTCGTCGTGACCGGCGCGCTGGTGCTGGCCGGCATCCTGTTCGCCGAACCGCTCGCGCGCGCCCTCGCCGGCTCCTACGCCGCGGTGCCGGGCAAGCTGGACCTGACGGCGCAGCTCACGCGGATCGTCCTCCCGATCCTGACGCTGGTGGCGGTGGCGGCGGCCATGATGGGGATGCTGAACTCCCTCAACCGGTTCTTCGTCCCCGCCCTCTCGCCGGCGATGTACAACGTCGGCATCATCGCGGGGAGCGTGCTGCTCGTCCCCCTGACGCCGGGGCTCGGCCTCGACCCGATCGTCGCCGTCGCCGCCGGCGCGCTGCTCGGGGCGGTCGGGCAGGTCGCGCTGCAGGTCCCCGCCCTCTACCGCGAGGGGTTCCGGTACCGCCCGCTCCTCGACCCCCGCGATCCCGGGCTGCGCGCCATCCTGCGCCTGATGGGGCCCGGCACGCTGGCGGGAGCCGCGGTGCAGATCAACCTGCTCGTGAATCTGGTGCTGGCCACCGGGCAGGGAACCGGCGCCGTCTCGTGGCTCAGCTACGCCTTCCGGGTGATGTACCTGCCGATCGGGCTGTTCGGCGTCTCCATCGCGGCGGCGGCCCTGCCGGTCGTCTCGCGCCACGCCGCGCGGGACGATCCGGAGGCGATCCGCGACACCGTGTCGCAGGCGTTGCGGCTGATGCTGATGGTCAACGTCCCGGCGCTGGTCGGCCTGATCGCGCTCGCCGACCCGATCGTCGCGCTGATCTTCGAGCGGGGCAGCTTCACCGCCGCCGACACCGCGGCCACCGCCGCCGCGCTGCGCTGGTACGCGCTCGGTCTGACCGGCTACTCCACCGTCCGGATCGCCGTCCACTGCTTCTACGCCCTCGGCAGCAGCCGCGTGCCGACCGCGGTCAGCATCGGCGCGGTGGCGCTCAACGTCGGACTCAACCTCGCCCTGGTGCAGGTCATGGGATACCGCGGCCTCGCCCTCGGCGCCTCGATCGCCGCGCTGGCCAACGCGGTGACGCTGCTCGCGCTGCTGCGGCGGCGGCTGCGCGGCCTCGATCTGCCGCGGGTGCTTCTGGTGCTCGCCAGGATCGCCGCCGCGTCGGCGGCCATGGGGGCGGCGGCGTGGTGGCTGCACGACCGGCTTGCCGCTCCGTGGGACGGCGCCGGCCTCCTGTCGCGTCTCGTCCCGGTCGCCGGCGCCATCGCGGGCGGCGTGGTCGTGCTGATCCTCGCGGCGCGCCTGCTGCGGATCCGGGAGCTGGATCAGGCGCTCCGGCAGGTGGCGGCGCGCCTCCGCCGGACGTAGGCGCGGCGCGCCGGCGGCATCGCGGGTGGCGGCGCCGCGCAATCGAGCACGACCCGCATCGCCAGCGCCAGTCGCGGGGCCGCTCGGAAACGCCGGTACGGCACCGCCGGAGGGACACGCTACGCCCGATGCGGGTTCAAGGCGACGGCGTCCGAGCCCCCCATGCCACCTGACACGGTTCGATTACAGTCGATGGAAATGACGCCGCACGAGTTCATCACCAAGTGGCGCGCCTCGTCCGCGCTGAAGGAACGCTCCGCCGCGCAGGAGCACTTCATCGACGTCTGCCGGCTGCTCGGCGAGCCGACCCCGGCCGAGGCGGATCCCACCGGCGAGACCTACTGCTTCGAGCGCGGCGCCCGCAAGGACACCGGCGGCGACGGCTGGGCCGACGTCTGGAAACGCCACCACTTCGCCTGGGAATACAAGGGCCGCCGCGCAGACCTCGACGCCGCCTTCGATCAGCTCCGGCAGTACGCCCTGGCCCTGGAGAACCCGCCGCTGCTGATCGTCTCCGATCTGGTGCGCTTCCGCATCCGCACCAACTGGACCAACAGCGTCAGCCGCGTTCACGATTTCGATCTCGACGACCTTGCCGACGCGCGCACCCGCGACCTGCTCAAGCAGGCGTTCACCCGCCCCGAGCGGCTGCGGCCCGGCGAGACCCGGCAGTCGCTCACCGAGCGGGCGGCGGCGTCCTTCGCGGCGGTCGCGCAGGGCTTGCGGGAGCGCGGCCACGACCCGCGCGCCGTGGCGCACTTCGTCAACCGGCTCATCTTCTGCATGTTCGCCGACGACGTCGGGTTGCTGCCGGACCACATGTTCACGCGGATGCTGCAACAGGCGCGGCGCGCCCCCCGGCATTTCCCGGAGCTGGCCGGCGCCCTCTTCCGGGTGATGGCGTCGGGCGGACGAGTCGGGTTCGAGGCGGTGGCGTGGTTCAACGGCGGGCTGTTCGACGACGGGGAGGCGCTGCCGCTCGACGCGGCCGACGTCGACACGGTGCTGGCGGCAAGCGGTCTCGACTGGTCGGAGATCGATCCGTCGATTTTCGGCACGCTGTTCGAACGGGGTCTCGACCCGGGCAAGCGGGCGCAACTCGGTGCGCATTACACCGACCGCGACAAGATCCTGCTGCTCGTCGAGCCGGTCGTGGTCCGCCCGTGGCTGTCCCGGTGGGAAACGGCGAAACGGGAGATCGCCGCCGACCTGGAACGAGCGGAGGCCGCGAAGTCGCCCGCGGCCCGCACCCGGCGGCGCAAGCGGGCGGAACGGCGGCTGCGGTCCTTTCTCGACCGGTTGCGGGCGTTCACGGTGCTGGACCCGGCGTGCGGGTCGGGCAACTTCCTCTATCTCGCTCTGCACGCGCTGAAGGATCTGGAGCACCGGGTACAGCTCGAAGCGGAGGCGCTCGGCTTCCAGCGCGAGTTTCCCGGCGTTGGCCCGGCCAACGTACGGGGAATCGAGATCAACCCCTACGCGGCGGAGCTGGCCCGCGTCTCGGTCTGGGTCGGCGAGATTCAGTGGATGCGGCGCAACGGCTTCGCCGAGGCGCGCGACCCGATCCTGAAGCCGCTCGACACCATCGAGTGCCGCGACGCGCTGCTGACGCCGGACGGCACGGAAGCGGACTGGCCCGCGGCGGACGCGGTGATCGGCAACCCACCGTTCCTCGGCGGCAAGCTGCTGCTCACCCATCTCGGCGAATCCCGGGTGTCGAGGCTGTTCGCAGTCTACGCCGGCCGCGTTCCGGCGGAAGCGGATCTGGTCTGCTACTGGTTCGAGAAGGCGGGCCGTCAGATCGCCGCGGGCCGGGCGGCGCGCGCCGGCCTCGTCGCCACCAACTCGATCCGCGGCGGTCCGAACCGGCAGGCGTTGCAGGCGGCGACGGCCGCGCGCCGGATCTTCGAGGCGTGGAGCGACGAATCGTGGGTGGTCGACGGCGCGGCGGTGCGGGTGTCGCTGATCTGTTTCTCGCGCCGTGACGACGAGTCCCTCCCTCCGGAGACCCGGCTCGACGGGGTCCCCGTCGAGGAAATCCACACCGACCTCACGTCACGCCGGGACGGCGCGGGCGTCGATCTGACGCGGGCGAGGCGGCTGGCGGTGAACGCCGGCGTAGCCTTCATGGGCGATACGAAGGGCGGCCCGTTCGACGTGCCGGGCGAGAGGGCGCGCGCGTGGTTGCGCCGGCCGGCCAATCCGAACGGACGGCCCAACGCCGACGTGCTGAAGCCGTGGATGAACGGCAGGGACGTGATGCGGCGCCCGGCCGGAAAGTGGATCATCGACTTCGGATGGCGCATGACGGAAGCGGACGCCGCGATCTACGAAGAGCCGTTCGGCTACGCGAAGGAGCACGTCCGCCCGATGCGCCGGCGGAACCGGCGAGAAGCGTACCGCGAGCGCTGGTGGAGGCACGTCGAGCCGCGGTCGGGCATGTGGCGGGCGCTGGAAGGACGGTCGCGCTACATTGCCACGCCGACCGTCGCCAAGCACCGCTGTTTCGTCTGGTGCGACGCCCGCGTCTGCCCCGACCACCAGCTGATCGTCATGGCGCGCGACGACGACACGACCTTCGGCGTCCTGCACAGCCGGTTCCACGAGCTCTGGTCGCTCCGGCTCGGCACGAGTCTGGGACTGGGAAACACGCCGCGCTATACGCCGAGCACCACCTTCGAGACCTTTCCTTTCCCGGAGGGATTGACGCCGGAGGCGCCGGCCGCCGGCTACGCCGCCGACCCGCGGGCCGCCGCCATCGCCGATGCCGCGCGCCGCCTCGTCGCGCTGCGCGATCGCTGGCTCGCCCCGCCCGAGTGGGTGGAATGGATGGACGAGCCGGCTCCCGGCTACCCCCGGCGCCCGGTGCCGCGCAACGACACCGCCGCCGAAAACCTGAAGCAACGCACGCTGACCACCCTCTACAACGCGCGCCCGCGGTGGCTCGCCGACGCGCACGCCGCGCTGGATACGGCGGTCGCAGCCGCCTACGGGTGGCCGGCCGACGTCTCCAACGACGAGGTGCTCCGCGATCTGCTCGATCGGAACCTGGCCGAGCATCGCGACGAAGCCCCCTCACATGCCCTCGAATCGACCGACGTCACGGGGAAGCGGGAACGATGAACCGGGAGTCGCCGGTTGTGCGCGCCTCCGCCGGACGCAGGCGCGGCGCGCCGGCGGCATCGACGAGCGCCAGGGCGCACGTCCGGCGCCGGGATGGTGGCGAACGGCCGGCGAAGATGGCGTAGAAGCAGAACGGCACGCTCTGGGGCGCACGTCCGGCGCCGGGATGGTGGCGAACGGCCCCCCGGCAGGCCGCGAACGCCAGGAAGGCGGGCGCCGGCGCGCGCCGGGCGCCGGGCCGGGCCATCCGCCTGCGGCTCGCCGCGTCCCCCGGGCGCCGGCGCGCGCCGGGCGCCGGGATGGTACGATGGGCGGGATGCGACCGATGCACTACGGCGGCAGCCACTACTCGTTCGGGCCGGGACTGATGACGCCCGTGGTCAAGATGCTGCTCTGGACCAACGTCGGGCTGTTCCTGCTGACCGAGCTGATCCCGCCGGCCTTCTACTGGCTCACCGGGATCTTCGGCCTCACGCCGCGGGCGGTCGTGAGCCGGTTCTGGGTCTGGCAGCCGGTCACCTACATGTTCCTGCACGGCGGCATGGGACACGTCCTGCTGAACATGCTGGTGCTCTGGATGTTCGGCGTGCAGCTCGAACGGCTGTGGGGCTCCCGCTTCTTCCTGCGCTACTACTTCGTCACCGGCGTCGGGGCGGGGCTGTCGACCATCGCGGTGTCGCTGCTGCCGTTCGCCTTCGCCGACCCGACCTGGACCGCGGTGACGATCGGCGCCTCCGGCGCGATCTACGGGCTCCTGATGGCGTTCGCGCTGTACTACCCGGACACGCCGATCCTGATGTTCTTCCTCTTTCCCGTGCCCGCGAAGTACTTCGTGATGATCATCGGCGCCATCGCGTTCCTCTCCGTGCCGCGGGGCGGCGGCGTCGCCCACGTCGCGCACCTGGGCGGGCTGGTGGTCGGCTACCTGTACCTGACGCGCATGCGGAGCGTGTCGGCGGGACGGCTCGGGGGCGGCCGGATCGGCCTGGGGCGCATCGGCGTCGTCGCCGACGTCAAGTACCGCTACGTCAAGTGGAAGATGGCCCGGCTTCGCAAGCGCTTCAACGTCCACGAGGGCCGCGGCGGCCGGGACTGGAACGACTATCCGCGCGGCGGCGGCGGCAACTGGAGCGACCGCGTGCACTAGCCGCCGGCGCGCCGGGAGGACGGCAGCCACTCCGCCCGCACCGGACAGAAGATCTCGAGCGCGAACGTGTCGTCGAGCGCCTCGGCCTGATGGCGCACGCCGGCCGGAATCACCAGCACCTCCCCTTCGCGCACGACGATCTCCTCGCCGCCGACCACGCAGCGCAGCGCACCCTCGAGCACGTACTGCAACTGCTCGCCGTCGTGCCGGTGCGCCGGCACGTGGGCGCCCCGCTTCAGATGGACCTGGACCAGCATCTGCCGCTCGCCGGCCACGATCTTCCGGGAGATCAGTTCGGTGACCTTCTCGAGATCGAGAGCGGCCCAGCGATGAACGGCGACGTTCGACGGCATCGGCTGCCTCCGGCCCGGACCGCTGGCCCGCGGCCGTTTTCTGATCGTAACTGTTGACAGCAAACGGGTTACGCCGGCCCTTGCAGGCGCCGCCGGGCGCTGCCCGCATGATATGATAGGGCGTCGTGCGCGACCCCCGATCGAGCCGGCCGCCGCTCCCCGCGGCCCACCCCGAGGATTCTGAGCCATGAAGGGATCGACGCTCACGAGCGAGCCCGCGGCTCGCGCGGCGCTGGCGGTCGAGGATCGCGGCGGCGGTCTGACCCGCGGCCAGCTCGTCCGCTTCTACCGCACGATGCTGCTGTCGCGGCGGCTCGACGACCGGGAGCTGCAGCTCAAGAACCAGAGCCTGAGCTACTTCCAGATCAGCGGGGCCGGACACGAGGCGGTGCAGGTGGCGGCGGGACTGGCGTTGCGGCCGGGCTGCGACTGGGTGTTTCCGTACTACCGCGACCGGGCTCTCTGCCTGACCCTGGGCCTGACGGCGTACGACATGCTGCTCAACGCCGTGGGCGCGAAGGACGACCCCAACTCCGGCGGCCGGCAGATGCCGACCCACTGGAGCGCGCCGGCGTTGCGCATCGTCTCGCCGTCGAGCGCGTGCACGACGCAGTGCCTGCACGCGGTCGGCGCCGCCGAGGCGGGCGAGCTGCTGCCGCGGCTGCCCGGCGGCGAGCCCGATCCGCCCGCCCCGAACGACGAGGTGACGCTGGTTTCGCTCGGCGACGGCCAGACGAGCGGAGGCGAGTTCTGGGAGTCGCTCAACACGGCGTGCAACAAGCGCCTGCCGGTGGTCTACCTGATCGAGGACAACGGGTACGCCATCTCCGTCCCGGTCGAAGTGCAGACGCCCGGCGGCGACGTTTCGGAGCTGGTCGAGTCGTTCCCCGGCCTGCACGTCATCCGCGTCGACGGAACCGACGGCGTGGCGAGTTTCCGGGCGATGAGCGAGGCGGTCGCCTGGGCGCGGGGCCGCTCCGGACCCGCCCTGGTCCACGCCCGCGTCACGCGGCCGTACTCGCATTCGATGTCGGACGACGAGCGGCACTACAAGAGCGCCGCCGAACGCGAGGCAGAGGCGGCGCGCGACCCGCTCCGGCGTTTCGCCGGCTTCCTGGTGGCCGCCGGCCATGCGACGGAGCGCGATCTGGACGTGGTCGCGGACGGCGTCGACCGCGAGGTGCAGGAAGCGTCGGACCGCGCCGTCGCCGCGCCGAAGCCGGAAGCGTCGACGGCCGCGCTGTACGTCTATTCGCCGACGGTCGACCCGGCTTCCGCCGCATTCGAGGCGCCGCCCGCCCCGGCCGCGGACGGCGCGCCGGACACCATGGTCTCCGCCATCAACCGGACGCTCCGGGACGAGATGGCGCGCGACGCCCGCATCGTCGTCTTCGGCGAGGACGTGGCGGACGCCAGCCGCCCGGAGATCCTGTCCGAGGTGACCGGCAAGGGGGGCGTCTTCAAGGCGACGCTCGGCCTGCAGCGGGCCTACGGCCACGAGCGCGTGTTCAACTCGCCGCTCGCCGAGGCGAACATCGTCGGCCGGGCGATCGGCATGGCGATCCGCGGCCTGAAGCCGGTGGTCGAGATCCAGTTCTTCGACTACATCTGGCCGGCCATGATGCAGATCCGGGACGAACTCTCCATGCTCCGTTACCGTTCGAACAACGACTGGTCCTGTCCCGTCGTCATCCGCGCGCCGATCGGCGGGTACCTGAAGGGGGGCGCCCTCTACCACAGCCAGTCCGGCGAGAGCATCTTCGCGCACTGCCCCGGTCTCCGCATCGCGTTTCCGTCGACGGCGGAGGATGCGGCCGGCCTGCTGCGCACCGCCATCCGGGCCGACGATCCGGTGCTCTTCCTGGAGCACAAGCACCTGTACCGGCAGACCTACAACAAGGGGCTCTACCCGGGACCGGACTACACCCTGCCGTTCGCCCGCGCCGCCGTCCGGCGGAAGGGGGCCGACGTCACCGTCGTGACGTGGGGCGCGCTGGTGCAGCGGTCGCTGCTGGCCGCCGAACGGGCGAGCCGGGAGGGGATCGACGTCCGGATCATCGACCTGCGGACGATCGCCCCGTACGACTGGGAAACCATCGCCGAGGCGGTGCAGGCGACCAGCCGGATCGTGATCGCCCACGAAGACCAGTTGACGTGCGGTTTCGGCGCCGAGCTCGCGGCGCGGACGGCCGACGAGCTGTTCGAGCACCTCGACGCCCCGGTCAAGCGCGTGGCGGCGCTGGACTGCCCGGTGGCCTACAGTCCCGTGCTCGAAGAAGCCATTCTGCCGCAGGCGGACGACGTGCTCGACGCCATCCGGGTGACCGCGCGCTACTGAGACGCGGCGCCGAAAACGAAGGGAATCGTGGTGAATGCGCCGGTGCGGGCCCGCGCCGGCGGTGTCGCATCCCGACCCGCGCCGGCCCGACGTCGGGGAGACCGGCCCGCTTGAAGGCGCAATACCGCCCGCGCAGCGCATCCCGACCCGCGTCGGCCGCGACGCCGGGGAGACCAGCCCGCTTGAAGGCGCAATACCGCCCGCGCAACGCATCCCGACCCGCGTCGGCCGCGACGCCGGGGAGACCGGCCCGTTCGAGGACGCGGCGGCACCGCTTGCGCGGCGTATCCCGACTCGCAACCGCGGCGGCGCTGGCGCTTGCCGCCGTCCCGTTCCCGTCCCTCTCGCCGGGCGCCGCGCACCACGTCGAGGTCCTGCGGTCGACCGGCGGCCTGCCGCCGCACGTCGTCGGCGCGTTCCGCGAGCCGAGCGTCTTCCAGCAAGCGCCCGACGGGCGGTACTTCGTGTTCGACCGGCGCGGGCAGGCGGTCCACCGCATCGACCGCGGCGGCACGGCGGCGACCCGGCTCGTGCGGGTCGGCCCGGAGGCGGGCCGCATCCTCGGCGCGAGCACCTTCGATCTCGGCCCCGGCGCCCGCTTCGTCGTCGCCGACGCGCCCGGAGGCCGGGAACGCGTCCAGACCTTCGATCTCGACGGCCGGCGCCTCGGCAGCTTCCGGCTCCCCGGCCGCGCCGCACCCCGCATCACGCTCGGTCCCATCGTCCTGAACGGCGTCGGCTCGCTCGAATTCACCGGCCGGTCGATACTGATGAACCAGCCGGAGATCGGCGGGCTGATCACCCGTTTCAGCCTGAACGGCCATCCGTACCAGACGTTCGGCGCCTTCCGCGCCACCGGCCACGAGGGCGACCGGGACCTGCACCTCGCGCTGAACAGCGGGCTCCCGCTGGAGGACCCGCGGGGCGACCACTATTTCGTGTTCCAGGGCGGCCGGCCGCTGTTCCGCAAGTACGACCGCACCGGCGCCCTGCTCTTCGAGCGCCACGTCGAGGGCGCGGAGCTCGACCCGCTGATCAACGCGCTGCCGACCGTCTGGCCGACGCGGCCGGACGGCGGGGGCCGGGAGCTGCCGGTGGTCTCTCCGACGATCCGCACCGCCGCGGTCGACCGCGGCGGCAACCTCTGGATCGCGCTCTCCACGCCGTTCCTCTACGTCTACGATCCGTCCGGCGAGAAGATCCGCACCGTGCGGCTGCAGGCCGCCGGCGTGTTGCGCCCGTCCAGCCTCCACTTTCCGGACGACCGGCGGCTGCTCGTCGCCCCCGGCTGCTACGAGTTCACCGTGTGGTGAGCCGTGGCGGCGTCCGGCATGGCGGGCATGATCCGGAGGATGCTGCTTGGCGTCGGCCCGGCGCGAAACGAGCCGTCCGGCGGACAGGACGACGCGGTGATCCGCATCCTGGACAACCAGCCGGGCGCCGGCGGCCACGGCGCGCGGCTGGTCAACCCGACTTTCCCGCGATCATGCTATGATGACCGTCCCGAACCGGTAAGCGGTCTTGCCGCGCGGGCGATTTGCAGTCGATGACGATGCCTCCGACGACGACGGTGTACGACAGGCGCCGATACCGGGTAAGAAACGTCGCGGAGGCGAAGGAAGTCTCGGTCAACTATCTCAGGAGCATCGAACTGGAAAACGTCATCGGTTTCGGTTTGCCGGAAGTCGATGACCGGTACCACGTGTGGCGCGTGCCGCTGCTGAATCATGGCGGCCACAAGATAGGAGAAGCGGTTATAGATGCGCATACGAGCTTGATCCAGGAGAAGAAAACGACCGACAGGAGCGTGCTGGAAGCCCGGCTGTTGGGCCGGACGGTTGGGAAAACGAGAAAGCGCCGAGACGCCGGCGCGCCCAGGACTTCGCATTTGAGGAACACGATCGGTTTCGGGGACAGCGAGGACCTGCTTGCGCAAACGCCGTCCGAATCGGTCGACTTGATCTTCACGTCGCCGCCTTACTACAACGCCAGACCGGAGTATTCGGACTACGTTCAGTATGAAGAATACCTTTTGAAGATGCGAAAAATCATGCGCCAGTGTCACCGCGTTCTCAACGAAGGCCGGTTCTTCGTCATGAACGTTTCCCCGGTGCTGGTCCGCCGATCGAGTCGCAACGAAGCATCGCGGAGGATCGCGGTTCCCTTCGATTTTCACAGGATATTCATCGACGAAGGATTCGAATTCGTCGACGACATCATCTGGATGAAACCGGAGGGCGCCGGATGGGCGACAGGCCGGGGACGGCGTTTTGCCGCCGACAGGCACCCTCTGCAGTACAAGGCGGTTCCGGTGACGGAGTACGTCCTGGTCTATCGCAAGACGACCGACAAGCTGATCGACTGGCACATCAGAAAACACCCCGACCAACGGCTCGTGGGCGCGTCACGCATCGCGGATGGATACGAAACGACGAACGTATGGAAAATCCATCCGGCTCACAGCAGGAAGCACCCGGCCGTGTTCCCCGCGGAGCTGGTCGAGAAAGTGATCAGGTATTACTCTTTCGTGCAAGACGTGGTGCTCGATCCTTTCGGCGGAATCGGCACGGTGGGCGAAGCCGCGGCAAGGCTTGACAGGCGTTTTGTACTGTTCGAAATCAACGAGGATTACATATGCGAGATCAAGAGCAGAATCGAGAGCTGGCTCAAGAACGGCGTTTGCGACGTCAACTGGATAAACTGCGACCCGGTTCGGCCGCTGAATCAGTACCTTGAGTACCGGGAGCGTGGGGATTCCGCATGACCTACGAACGCGCGTAATTCGGAACATTCCACGCACCGGCGAACTCCTTGCGAAGGTGGTGTCGATGTCATAGACAGAATCGGTCATGACGTCGTAAAGGATGTCGTGACGTCGGTGTTGTGTGGAGGAAAATGTTCGCTCTTTGACTGAAGGGTTGACTCGGAGACGGTTGGCCATGTCCAACGCTGAACTGCTCGTGACATTTCTCAAGTCGAACCGCGAGATTGAGAATTTCGCTCAGAACATCCCTCGCATTGTCAAGTCAGGACTGGATTCAGGGATTTCAAACGAAAGGAAACTGTTCCTGAAGTGGTGCATCGGCCTCACCGAGAAAGGGATACAGAACGTTTTGAGAGGAAAGGGTGACGAATTCGAGAATTACCTCGACGTTCTCGATAAATCGATCAGGGACGCGGCGAAGCAGTGCAGCATGGAGTACGGTGATCTCGAAGGCGTTCTGAGGATTCGTGGCGTTGAAAGCCGTGTGAAATCGCGCTGGCGCGGCGCTTTCTCGACGACGGCGGGGCGCCGCTCGACGACGTGATCGGCAAAAGGAGTTGCTGCGGACGTTGAAGGCCGAGAAGCTCCGCGTCGACCAGTGGCGCGAGAAGGAGGCGACCCGGAGCGCCGTCCAGGTCGCCATCCACGACTTCCTCTACAGCGACGAAACCGGCCTGCCCGCCGGCGCCTACTCGGACGAAGACGTGACGGCGCGGTCGGAAGCCGTGTTCACGCACGTCTTCCGCGCCACCCGACCGTCACGTCGCCGTTCTACGACGACGACGCGGCGGCCTGACGGCGGCCGGCCGGCGTGCTCACCGTCGATGTGCGAGAGCGGAACCTCTGCAGCCGATCCTGCGGGGCCTGACGGCGGCCGACCGGCGGCTCACCGCGGCTCCACCGTCACGTCGCCGCCCGTCGGGCGGATCGACGATCAGCGAGGTCTCCGGCATCGCGTCAGATATCATTCGGCAGGTAGTTGCCTGAAACGTTCCACGCGCCGACTGACCGCCGCCCGCGACCTGCTCCTGCCGTGCCTGATGAACGGGGAGATCGCAGCATGACCCGGGACGCTGCTTCGGACATCTCCGACCTCCTCGCCCGCGGGGAAGGCGCAACGGTCGAGTTCAAGCGCGCGCTGACGAAGGACCTCGGCCGCGAGTTGTGCGCATTCGCCAACGCGAGGGGCGGAACCGTCCTGATCGGCGTTTCCGACGCCGGGAAGATCGTCGGCGTGGCGGACCACAACCGGGTGAAGTCGCAGGTGCAGAGCACCGCGCGGTCGGCGGACCCGCCGATCGAAGTGGAGGTCGAGAGCGCCGGCGACGTGCTGCGCGTCGTCGTGCCGCCGCAGAAACGCAAGCCCTACTCGTTCGGGGGGAGGTTCTTTCTGCGCGACGGCGCCAGCAGCCAACAGATGTCGAACGCGGAGATCGAAGATCTGTTCCACGATGCCGGGCGCCTGCATTTCGACGGGAAGCCCTGCGCGGGGTATTCCATCGAGAAGGACCTCGACGACGAAATCTGGACGCGGTTCGCCGGCCGCGCCAAGATTCCGGAAGCGATGGAGCCGGTGGTGGCGCTCCGGAACCTCGGCCTGCTGGACGGCGAAGACCGGATGACGTTCGCCGGCGCCTGGCTGACGGCGCGCGACGTGCGCCGGTTCACGGTGTCCGCACACGTGTCGTGCGCCCTGTTCCTGGGCGTGGAGAAGGTGCGGATTCTCGATCGGCGGGACTTCCACCGCGACGTGCCTGCGATGATCGACGACGCGGTGGCGTGGATCCTGACGAAGATCAACGTGGAGTTCGTCATCAGGGGCATGCGACGGGAGGAACGGCCGGAGCTGCCGGAAGAGGCGCTTCGGGAGGCCGTCGCGAACGCCGTGGCGCATCGCGACTACCGGTCGATGGCGAACGTCCAGATCTACGTCTTCAGGGACCGGATCGAGATCGTCAGTCCGGGCGGGTTGCTGGCGGGCATGACGGAGGCGGACCTCGGCACGAAGAGCATGCCTCGGAATCCCCTGCTGTTCGGCATGCTGTACAGGATGGACGTGGTCGAGAACATCGGTTCCGGGATCCGGCGGATTCGCCACCTCTGCCGCGAGCACGGCGTCGCGGAGCCGATCATCGACACGTCCGGGCAGTGGGTGACGGTGACGTTTCCCAGGCCGGCCGGACGCCGGAACCTTCAACGGGGTGTTCGCGACGCCGGCCGACAACCGGAATCCCGGACGGAGCAGGGGCAAGAGTCGAGCGGGAATGGGCCAGAGTCGGTCAAAAATGGGCTGGAGTCGGACGGGAATGGGCCAGAGTCAGACGGGAATGGGCCAGAGTCAGACGAAAATGGGCCAGAGTCGGGCGAAAATGGGCTGGAGTCGCTGCAACGGCGTGTTCTGGCGCTGTTGCTCGTGGAACCGCTCTCGAAATCCGCGCTGGCTGACGCGCTTGGACACCGGTCGGTGTCCGCGGGCCTCAATCGCGTGATGCACCGTCTTCTGCAGGACGGGCGCGTGGCGTACACGGTGCCCGGCAAGCCGAACAGCCGGTTGCAGAAGTATCGAATCACGGGGGCCGGGCGGAACCTCCTGGAGAAGCCGGGGAAGTGACCCCCTTTCCCTACACCGAGGACACCCCGTCCAGCTAACCGCCGCCGACTGCCTGACGGCGGGCGGCCGGCGTGCTCACCGCGGCTCCACCGTCACGTCGCCGATCCGCACCTGCGACAGCAGCCGCATGCGGTTGGCCACGTAGTCGGGCGTCAGCGTGTCGACCGGCACCTTCCCGCCCTATACGCGGTTGCCGGCCCGCGTTCGCCGGCGCGGCGCGGCGGCCCGGAATCAACCGGACCCGCGCGCCGCGGCGCGATGCGCGACCGCGCGCCCCCATCCCTCGGAACGAGCGCCGCACGATGTGCGCCATCATCGCCTCGCCACCGCCATCGCCTCCGCCGGCGCGGCGCGGCGGCCCGGATCAAATCGTCGACATCTACCATGCCAGGCAGCATCTGTCCGACGTGGCCAAGGCCCTTTGCATGGTTGGCGTACACTCGCAGCATGCCCCAGCTCGAACACATCGACGCCATCGAACGGCGCCTGTGGAGCGCGGCCGACACGCTGCGCGCGAACTCGAAGTACGCCGGCAACGAGTACTTCCTGCCGGTCATGGGCCTGGTGTTCCTGCGCCACGCCTACAGCCGCTATCTCGCCGTCCGGGGCGAGATCGAGGCGGGGCTGCCGACGCGCGGGGGCCGGAAGCGGGCGGTCACCCGGGAGGACTTCGCGCAGAAGAACGCCCTGTACCTGCGGCCCGAGGCCCGGTTCGACCACCTCGTCGCCCTGCCCGACGGCGCCGACCGCGCGGCCGCCGTCGTCGCGGCCATGGAGTCCATCGAGGCCGACTACGACGGCCTGCGCGGCGTCCTGCCCAGGAGCGAGTACCAGGCGCTCGACAACGAGGTGCTCGGCGAGCTGCTGCGCAAGCTGAACCCGGACGAGCTCAAGCGGGTTTCCGGCGACGTCTTCGGCCGCATCTACGAGTACTTCCTCACGAGGTTCGCCGACCAGAAGGCGCACGACGACGGCGAGTTCTTCACGCCGGTGTCGCTGGTCTCGCTCATCGCCCACGTGCTCGACCCCGACCGCGGCACCGTGCTCGACCCCGCGTGCGGCTCCGGCGGCATGTTCGTGCAGAGCGCGCGCACCGTGGAGGAACAGGGCGGAAGCCCGACGGAGCGGCTCACCTTCCGCGGCGTCGAGAAGAACGACACGACCATCCGCCTGGCCCGGATGAACCTCGCCGTCCACGGGATCGAAGGCGACATCCGGCAGGCCATCACCTACTACGACGACCCGCACGAGCTGCTCGGCCGGGCCGACTACGTGATGGCGAACCCGCCGTTCAACGTGGACGAGATCGACGCCGGCAAGGTCCGCGCAGACCCGCGCCTGCCGTTCGGCCTGCCCGGCGTCAACCGCAAGCAGAAGGTCGGCAACGGCAACTACGTCTGGATCAGCTATTTCCACAGCTACCTGAACGAAACCGGCCGGGCCGGCTTCGTCATGTCGTCGCAGGCGTCGAGCGCCGGCGGCGGCGAGGCCGCGGTGCGCCGCCGGCTGGTCGAGACCGGCGACGTGGAGGTGATGATCGCCGTCCGCGCCAACTTCTTCTACACCCGCACCGTGCCGTGCGAGCTCTGGTTCCTGAACCGCGCCCAGCCCGAGGCGCGCCGCGCCAAGGTGCTGATGCTCGACGCGCGCCACGTCTACCGCAAGGTGACGCGCAAGATCTACGACTTCAGCCCCGAGCAGCAGCAGAACCTGCTGGCCGTGGTCTGGCTCCACCGGGGCCAGACCGCGCGGTTCCTCGACCTCGTGGCCCGCTACCTGGGCGACGCGGCCGACGCCGCGCTCGCCTGCTTCGAGCGGCGGAACGACCGCGGCGACACGTCCCGTCCGCTGCCCGCGTTCGTCGAAGCGATCGACGCGCTCGGCGACGCGCTGGCCCCGTTCCTCGGGACCCGGCCGGCGGCCGGCCCGCACGCCGAGCCCCGCGCCGCGTTCCGCGACGGTGCGGCGGCGTTCGCGGCCGACGCCGAGCGGTTCCTCTCCCTCGCCGGCGACACCGCGGGACCGCGGCCGGCCTCGGTCGCCGCCGACGCGCTGGCCGGGCAGGTCGAACGATTCGCGCCGCTGGCCGAACGCAGCCGCGACCTCGCCGGGCAGGCCGACCGGCTCCAGCGGCTCGCCGTCCGCCTGATCGAAACCTGCGAGCGGGAGTGCGGCGCCCGCTCCGCCGGCGCCTGGAACGCCCGCGGCGTGGCCCGCGCCCGCAAGGCCGCCGACGAGGCCCGCCGCGAGGCCGTCGAGGCCCTGGAACGAGTGCGCTACCTCTGGCGGCAGGCCCGCTGGCTCACCGACCGCTTCCCCGACGCCGCGCTGCGCGACGTGCCGGGGCTGGTCAAGCTGGTTGACCGCGCCGAGATCGAGGCCAACGATTGGAGCCTCACCCCCGGCCGCTACGTCGGCGTCGCCCCGGAGGAAGAGGACGAGAACTTCGACTTCAAGGCGGCGCTACGGGAGATCCACGGCGAGCTCGAGACGCTCGACGCGGAGGCCGTGACCCTGGCGGCGCGGATTCGGAGGAACTTCGAGGAGATGGGAACGTGACGCGCCGGTTTTTTACAGGCTGGCGCTGGCGACACCATTACCGTTCAAGTACCTGAAGGGGTCGCATGATGGAAACCCGCCGGTCTCTCGGTGACGTTTGTGATTTCATCGTTGACTGTCTCCACACCACTGCCCCTGTTCAGGACGAGGGTTTTCCTATCGTACGAACCCCCAACGTCGGCCGAGGTCGGCTGAAGCTCGATGATGCATACCGTGTGTCCAGGCACGTATACGAACAACGCACACGCCGGGCAATCCCGCGCGCTGGCGACTTGATTCTCGCCCGAGAAGCGCCCGCGGGGAACGTGGCCGTCGTCAAAAATGGCCAACAAGTCTGTCTCGGCCAAAGAACGGTTCACTTGCGGCCCGATATTTCGCAGGTAGACCCTGATTTTCTATGCTATCTGTTGCTGACTCCGAGCCAGCAGAGCGCGCTGCTGGCCGGCGAAACGGGCGCAACGTCGAAGCACGTCAACATGAAGGACATTCGGCGCCTTCCGCTCGATGTCCTCCCCACACTTGACGCCCAACGACGAGTGGGCGCGCTTCTCGCCACCTACGACGACCTGATCGAGAACAACCGCCGTCGGATTCGGTTGCTGGAGCGGGCGGCCAGAATGCTCTATGACGAGTGGTTCGTGCGCCTCCGCTTTCTGGGACATGAGTGCATCCCCCTCACCCAAGACATCCCCGAAAGATGGCACAGAAAGCCGCTCTCCGCTCTTTGCCACGACGTCCGCGATCCGGTGGACCCGAAGACGTTGCCGCCCGGCACGGCATACATCGGACTGGAGCACATGCCCCGGCGCTCCATCACGCTGGGTGAGTGGACGTCTTGCGCGACCGTCGAAAGCACCAAGCTCGCCTTTCGTGAAGGGGATCTTCTCTTTGGGAAAATCCGACCTTACTTCCACAAGGTGGGCTTCACCCTGACCGACGGAATCACATCTTCGGACGCAATCGTCATTCGTCCCGCAGACCCCACCTACTACGAGTACTTGCTGCTGCTCATTTCGAGCGACGGATTCGTGTCACTCGCCTCGAAGACCGTGCGGGAAGGTTCCAAAATGCCACGCGCGGACTGGAACTTCCTCTCCGCGTCTGACGTTCTGGTCCCTGAACCGGCGACGCTGAACGCGTTCCGCCGGGTCATCCGGCCCGTGCTCGACCAGTTGCGCAATCGGGCGCTGAACAACCGCCGACTCGCCGCCGCCCGCGACATGCTCCTGCCGCGCCTGATGAACGGGAAGTTTGCGGTATGACTCGGAACAGAAAGCTCCGTCGCGTGTGTGACGAATGAGGTAATTCACTCGCACTTGAAACCAGCTCTCTCCAGGCGCCGCAGGAGCAGCGACACCAGGGAGAGAGATGGTCCAGGCATTGATCCGGGGATTCGGAAATCGACACTTCGTGACCACGCGGATTTCTGATTGCAAGCATTGATCCGGCGAACATGAACCGGAATCCCTCCTGTTCATTACATTCGCTTTGATTCGATAGAGAATTCAGGCGAAGCGCATTCGACGACTCGCCGAACGCCTTCATCATCAGATTGAATCCGCTCTCGTGGACTCTTGAATGGCGCTGTATCTCCTTGTCGACGAACTTGAATGCCTCGAATGTTGCATGGGAATAATACACGATGTCGCGGCAAGGGCGCGGCGGCGTGGCCGGGTTTGCCGCCGCCAGGGCAACGGCTGCGTGTCGGTGGCGGCGGACCGTTCACACGCCGTATGTCCGCAGAAGCTCCGCCTCCTCCGCCGGCAACGGCTGGAAGACGTCGAGAATCCAGGCCCCGTGCGGACGGAAGCGCCCGGACACGCGCTCGGCCAGGGTGAGGCCGGGAGCCGGATTCCGCTCGTTCCAGTGGCGCCACGCATGACCGACCGGGCGCGCCGAGCCCCGGAAACAGTCGAGGAGCCGCTGTTCAAGACGCGCCGGCAGGTCGTACGCCCCGAGAACCGCGGCGTCGATCAGGGTCAGGAGTTCATCGAGTCCGTCGTCGGAACCGGTCGTCTTCCGTTCGCGAAGGCGTCGCACGTAGTCCGCCGCCAAGTCTGCCGCACGGGACGGCAACACCGATGGAACGGGGATGCGCCTCACGTCGGCGACGCGAACACGCTCCGCGGGCGAATGAGCAGCCAGAAATGCGCTCGCGACCGGGCCGTTCAGGATCGCGACGAAGGCAGGAAGCTGGGCGTCGGTGACGCGTCGCTTCGGCCAGAGTCCGAAGAACTGCCCGGAACACACCAGTCCTTCCCGGTCGATCCCGGCCGCGACGCACCAGGGTGCGGCGGTCGGGCGAGCGGCGTTCGCCACCAGCTTGACGCGGTCCCACGGCAGGTTGGCCGCGCGGCGCGGTCGCTCTTGCCGGTGACCGACGTATACGGGAGCCGGGAGCATGAACTGTCGTGCCCCACTGGCGGTACTCAGACCGCGTGCGCAGCCGGCGCGGGCCTCGTTGCTCCGGGCGTCACCCGGTGCCGGCGACCAGTCAATCCCTCGATGAATGCTGAAGTAGCTGCCCAGAGCAGGATTGGACTCCAGATAGCGCCAGAGGTCCGGCAGCGGCGCGATCGGGGCGTCGCCACGGGGGGCGTCGCCCGCGGCGGACTCGACGCGATGCCTCGTCGTGCGTCCGGTCTTCAAGAGAACGCTGGTGCTGTCGGCCATTTCAGTCGAGCCAAGTCAGCACATCCGTGAAGGGAGGCCGGCCGACGACCCGGACGGGCGCGTCTTCCACGCGGCGCCCGCTGCCGGCGCGCCCGTCTCGTCCGCACGCAGGTCGGAGACGTTGGCCACGATGTTCGCGTGTGCGACGTCGTTGGCGCGGGCTGCGTCGTCGAACCGCCGGTTCATCTCGCCTTTCATGTCGTCGAACCGCCGGTTCATGTCGTCGAACCGCCGGTTCATGTCGTCGAACCGCCGGTTCACGCCGCGCGTCAGTTGGATGTTGAGTCCGGCGAGCGCGATGGCGGCTCCGATGATGGCGATGGTTTGCGGGTCCATTCTGCCTCCTTTTCTCTCATTGTAGACGGATGCGATCATGCGCCGTTGGCGCGGGCGATGGCGGCGTGCCTCTTGGCGGCGTGGCAGGTTTCGGGGGCGGGAAGTCGATGACGGCGCCCGCGATGCAATCGGCCGGACGGTGGGCGGCCGCGGCAGCGGTGCGGCCCGCGAGGTCCGCATCGCCATCCCGGACGGCGGCCCGACGAGCGCCGGTTGACAGCCCGTCGGGCCGGGTCGACAATTGCCGGCCTTGAGCCCTTCCCCCTACACCGAGGACACCCTCGTCCAGCAGACCACCGCCGACTGCCTGGAGGGGCTCGGCTGGGAGTCGGTCTACGCCCACAACCGCGAGGACTTCGGCCCCGGCGGACTGCTCGGCCGCGCGTCGGACCGCGAGGTGGTGCTGACCCGCCCGTTGCGCGCGGCGCTGGCGGCGCTGAACCCGGACCTGCCGGAAGAAGCGTACGACGAGGCGGTGCGGCGGCTCGCCGGAACCGTCGTCTCGCAGACCCTCGTCGCCGCCAACCGCGAACGGTACGGCCTGATCCGCGACGGCGTGCCGGTCGCCTTCCGCGGCGGCGACGGCCGGCGGACGCGCCGCCGGCTGCGGGTGATCGACTTCGACGAGCCGGAGAACAACCGCTTCCTCTGCGTGCGCGAGCCGTGGGTGCGCGGCGACCTGTACCGGCGCCGGCCCGACGTCGTCGGGTTCGTCAACGGCCTGCCGCTGCTGTTCATCGAGTGCAAGAACATCCACCGCGACCTGAAGACGGCGTTCGAGAACAACTACGCGGACTACCGCGACACCGTGCCGCACCTCTTCCACCACAACGCGGTGGTGATGTTCGGCAACGGCGAGAAGGCGAAGGTCGGCTCGATCACCAGCCACTGGGGCCACTTCCACGAGTGGAAGCGGCTGGCCGAAGAAGAGCCGGGCGCGGTGGACATGGAGACGGCGCTGAAGGGCGTCTGCGGCCGGCGCAACTTCACGGACCTCGTGGAGAACTTCATCCTCTTCGACGACTCCACCGGCGAGACGCGGAAGATCCTGGCCCGCAACCACCAGTTCCTCGGCGTGAACCGCGCCGTCGAGGCCGTGCGCGGGCGGAAGGACCGCGAAGGGAAGCTCGGCGTCTTCTGGCATACCCAGGGGGCCGGCAAGAGCTATTCGATGGTGATGTTCACCCGCAAGGTGCGCCGCCGGCTGGGCGGCCACTTCACGTTCCTGGTGCTCACCGACCGCGACGACCTCGACACGCAGATCTACAAGACCTTCGCCGGCTGCGGCGTCGTGGACCACGACCGCGACCCGTGCCGGGCCGCCAGCGGCGAGCACCTGAGCCGGTTGCTGGGCGAGCACAAGTCGCACGTCTTCTCGCTCATCCAGAAGTTCAACCAGGACGTCGCCCCCGCCGCCGGCTGGACGCGGCGCGACGACGTCATCGTCGTCAGCGACGAGGCGCACCGCACGCAGTACGGCCGGCTCGCCCTGAACCTGCGCAACGCCCTGCCGCGGGCGAGTTACATCGGGTTCACCGGCACCCCGCTCTTCACCGGAGACGAGCTCACGCGCCAAGTGTTCGGCGACTACGTGTCGACCTACGACTTCCAGCGCGCGGTCGAGGACGGCGCCACCGTGCCGCTCTACTACGCCGCCCGGGGCGAGGAACTGGGGGTGGCGATCGACGACCTGAACGAGCGCCTCGCCGAGACGCTGGAAACGCTGGAGGTCGACGGCGTCGACGTCGAGCAGCGACTGGAGAAGGAGCTGCGGCGCGACTACCACGTCGTCACCGCCGGGAGGCGGCTCGAGCAGGTGGCCCGCGACTTCGTGCGCCACTACTCGGCGGCGTGGGAAAGCGGCAAGGCGATGCTGGTCTGCATCGACAAGGTGACCTGCGTGCGGATGCACGGCCTGATCGAGCGCTGCTGGCGCGAGCGCATCGACGAGCTGGAGGCGGAGCACGCGCGGGCGCCCGGCGAGCAGGAGGCGGTCCACCTGCGGCGGCGCATCGAGTGGATGCGCGAGACGCGCGCGGCCGTCGTCGTGAGCGAGGAGCAGGGCGAGGTGGAGAAGTTCCGCCGCTGGGACCTGGACGTCGTCCCGCACCGGCGGCTCGTCAAGGAGGGCATGGACCTGCCCGCGGCCCTGCGCGCCCGGCCGCGGTTCCGCAACCTGCGGCGGATGGCGATCGACCACGCGTTCAAGGAGCCGGAACACCCGTTCCGCATCGCCGTCGTCTGCGCCATGTGGCTCACCGGCTTCGACGTGCCGAGCCTGGCGACGCTCTACCTCGACAAGCCGCTCAAGGCCCACACGCTGATGCAGGCCATCGCCCGCGCCAACCGGGTCGCCGAGGGGAAGAACAACGGCCTGATCGTCGACTACTGCGGCATCCTCCGGCATCTGCGCCGGGCGCTGGCGACGTTCGCCGGCACGCGCGCCGGCGGCGGCGAACGGGAGCTCGAACCGGCGCGGCCGGACCGCGCCCTGCTCGCCGAGCTGGCCGAGGCGATCGCGCTGGCGCGGCGCTTTCTCGACGACGGCGGGGCGCCGCTCGACGACGTGATCGGCAAGCGGGGCTTCGCGCGCAACGCGGCCATCGTGGCCTGCAAGGAGGCGGCGAACGAGAACGACGAGACCCGCAAGCGTTTCGAGGTGCTGTGCCGCGAGGTGTTCCGGAAGTTCAAGGCGTGCGTCAATGTCCGCGGCGTCAACGCCCACCGGACCGACCGCGACGCCGTCGACGTCGTCTACCGGAGCCTGCAGCGCGACCGGGAGCAGGCCGACGTCAGCGACGTGATCCGCCGTCTGCGCGAGGTGGTGGACGCGGCCATCGCCGTGCGGGCGGGCCGAACCGGGGACGAGAGGCCGACGTACGACGTCAGCGCGATCGACTTCGACCGCCTCAAGCGGGAGTTCGAGCGCAGCCGCTCCCGGCGGACCGCGGTGCAGACGCTCCGGCAGGCCGTGGAACGACGGCTCCGGCGCCTGCTGGCGCGCAACCCCCTGCGGACCGACTTCCAGCAACACTACGAGCGGATCGTCGCGGAGTACAACCGCGAGAAGGACCGCGTGACCATCGAGCGCACGTTCGAAGAGCTGCTCGATTTCGTCCGGGCACTGGAGGAAGAGGAAAGCCGCGCGCTCCGGGAGGGATTGGACGAAGAATCGCTGGCGATCTTCGACCTGCTGAAGAAGCCGGACCTGGGCGGCGCCGACGTGGCCCGCATCAAGACCGTCGCGAAGGAGTTGCTGCGGACGTTGAAGGCCGAGAAGCTCCGCGTCGACCAGTGGCGCGAGAAGGAGGCGACCCGGAGCGCCGTCCAGGTCGCGATCCACGACTTCCTCTACAGCGACGAGACCGGCCTGCCCGCCGGCGCCTACTCGGACGAAGACGTGACGGCGCGGTCGGAGGCCGTGTTCACGCACGTCTTCCACGCCTACCCGACCGTGCCGTCGCCGTTCTACGACGACGCGGCGGCGGCCTGACGGCGGCCGGCCGGCGTTCTCACCGCGGCTCCACCGTCACGTCGCCGATCCGCACCTGCGACAGCAACCGCATGCGGTTGGCCACGTAGTCGGGCGTCAGCGTGTCGACCGGCACCTTCCCGCCGTCGACGGCGTAGTTGTCCTGGTCGGAGAACAGCACGCCGCCGACGCGTTCGAACGAGGTCGCCCGCCGGAACCGGAGCCCGTTGTCGAAGTCGTAGCCGAACTGCTCGACGCGGCCGGTTTCCGGGTCGAACCAGAACGTGTAGGCGTCGTCGGCGTCGTTGCTCGTGCCGGGCGTGAACGACACCTTCACGCGGTGCAGGTCGCGGCCGTTCCAGCGGTCGAGGCCCCGGTCCTCGAAGTGGACGTCGTCCCCCTTCAGCGTGTACGGCAGCAGGGGGAAGAAGACGCGGGCGTTGACGAAGGTGGTGGCGCGGCGCTCGCCCTCGGCGTCGAGGTCGGTCTCCACGCCGCCGCGCCACTCGGTGACGCCGTCGTTCGTCAGCCGGACGCGGCGCTCCGGCCGGTCGCCGCGGGCCGGGTCCGTCACGACGTACTCGAATTCGCCCCCGTTCCGGGTCGCCTCGACGTCGAAGCCGCCCGAGAGCGACGTGATGGTCATCGTGATCTTCGAGTTCTCGTAGAGGGGGCCGCCGTGGTACGCGATGGACCGCGCCACGATGCCGGGCAGGTCCGGGTCGGGCGCGGCGGCTCCCCCGCAGGCCGTCGAGAAGGAGATGGCGGCGGCGAGCGCGGCGGCGGCGGCGTGGCGTGCGTGCATGGCTCGTTCCCTCGGTCCGATCGGGTTGCTGCTCTCCTGACAGTCTATCGCGGTTGCCGGCCGGCGTTCGCCGGCGCGGCGCGGCGGCCTGAAATCAACCGGACCCGCAACGCCGCGGCGCGATGCGCGATCGCGCGCCCCCATCCCTCGGAACGAGCGCCGCACGACGCGCCATCATCGATAATCACCGGATGCCCGACCGCGTCCGCGTCTTCGCCCCGGCCACCGCCTCCAACCTCGGCCCCGGATTCGACGTGCTGGGCCTGGCCCTCGAACGCCCCGGCGATCTGGTGGAAGCCGAGCTCCGCGACCGGCCCGGCGTGGAGCTCGTCGAGGTGACCGGGGCCGACTCGCTCAGCACCGACCCGCGGGAGAACGTGGTCGGCATCGCCGCCGCCGCCGCGCTCGAACGGCTGCCCGCCGGCCGCGGCGTCCGCCTGTGGCTACGCAAGCAGATGCCGCTCGGCAGCGGCCTCGGCAGCTCGGCCGCCAGCAGCGTGGGGGGCGCCGTGGCGGTCGACGCGCTGTTCGGCGGGACGCTCTCGACCGGCGACCTCGTCGCCTGCGCGCTACGCGGCGAGGCGGCGGCCTCGGGCACGGCGCACGCCGACAACGTCGCGCCCTGCGTGCTCGGCGGCATCGTCCTGATCCGCGCCACCGACCCGCTCGACCTCGTCCGGCTGCCGGTGCCCGACGCGCTCCGCGTGGTGCTGGTCCACCCGCACACGCAGGTGCTGACCGCGGCGGCGCGGCGGCTGGTGGCCGAGCGGCGGTTCACCATCGGACAGGCGGTCGCCAACCTGGGCAACGTGGCCGCGCTGGTGACCGCCCTCCACCGCGGCGACCTCGGACTGCTGGGCCGCAGCATCCGGGACGCGCTGGTCGAGCCGGTTCGCGCGCCGCTCGTGCCCGCGTTCCCCGCGGTCAGGCAGGCCGCGCTGGACGCCGGCGCCCTCGGCTGCTCGATCTCCGGCTCGGGACCAAGCGTCCTCGCCTTCGCCGACTCGGACGCGTCGGCCGCCGCGGTGGCCGGCGCGATGCAGGCCGCGTTCGCCCGCGCCGGTCTCGAAAGCGACCGCTACGCGGGGCCCGTGAACACGGCCGGCGCGCGCGTCCTGGCGTGACCCGCCGGCCCCGGTGACGGCTCCGGGTCCCGGGACCCGGAGCCTGCCGGTGTCGTCGAGCGGCCTCCCGCGCGCGCCACATGGTCGCGCGCCGTCTGCCTCGATCTCGACCACGTCTGCCGGTGTCGTCGAGCGGCCTCCCGCGCGCGTCCCGGCCCGACCGGCGCCGCCGATCATCCGCCGCCGCGCCGCGGGCGCTGCAGCGCCAGAAAGCACGCCGCCGACATCCCCGCCGCCCCGAACAGCATGCACATCACCATGATCTGGTAGCGCACCGCGATCAGGGGCGAGACGCCGGACAGGATCTGGCCGGTCATCATCCCCGGCAGCGACACGAGGCCGACCGCGAAGAGCGTGTTGACCTGCGGGATGAGCGCCGAGCGCAGGGCGACGGGGCGCGCGTCGTGGTACGGCGCCCCGCGGGCGAGCTCGGCGTCGAGCCGTTCCGCGGACAGGCTGACGGCGTTCATCGCCGCGGCGAAGACCATGCCGCCGAGCGGGATCAGCACCGTCGGGTCGTGCCACGGGTCGGCGGCCAGGACGCCTTGCGTGACCAGGGCCAGGGTCGTCAGCCCGCCGGCGCCGATCGCGGCCAGGGCCCGCGGGTAGACGGCCCGGCGGCGGCGCGCCACCGGCCGCAGGGAAATCCAGCCCGCCGCGGTCAGCATCACCGTCAGCGCGCCGAGCACGACGGCCGGCCGCCCGGCGCCGAAGAGGAACGTCAGCACGTAACCGACGAGCGCGAGCTGCGCGATCATGCGTCCGACGCCGTGGAGCGCGGCGCCGGCGCCGGCCGACCAGCGCCGGAGGATGGCGAGCACCACCAGCGCCGGGAGCAGCGAGAGACCGAGGTTGGAGAGGGGAATCGCGTCGACGGAGCCGGTCATGTCGCCGTGGAGCATACCGCGGGACCGGCGCTTCCCCCCGGCCGCCGGCCGCGGGGCGGGCCTTGTGGCGGCGCCGCGGCCGCGGCGCCGGCGACCGGGCGACCGGTGCGTTGCGGTCCGGAGCGCGGCGGACCCGGCTCACGGCACTGCCGGGGCGCCGGCGACCGGGCGGCCGGTGCGTTGCGGCGGTGGACCGGACCGCGGCGGCTGGTGCGCTCGAAAGCGGCGCCGCGGCGCCCCCGGTGACGGCGGCCGGTCCGTTGCGGCCCGGGGCGGCTGGACGCGCCGCCGCGGCTACTCCGCGCCGGCGGCCGGCGCGGCGTCCGACGCGGGGGCGGGCGGCGGTGTCGGGGGCGGGTCGGCCGGAATCACCGTCGCCTCCGGCATGATGAACCAGGCCGCCGCGTAGGCGAACAGCCCGAAGACCACGAAGCCGGGGAAGATCGAGAGCAGGACCCACACCACGCGCACCGCCGTCACGTCGACGGTGAAGTACTCCGCGATGCCGCCGCACACGCCGGCCACGGTGGCGTCGCCGGCGGACCGTTGCAGCCGCTTGCGGCCGACGCGGACCGGCTCCGAGCCCGGCTCCGCTTCCGGCACGATGATCCAGGCGACGACGTAGGCGAGCACGCCGAGCAGGATCGTTCCGGGCACGATGGAAAGGATGATCCAGGCCACCCGGATGAAGACCGGATCGGTGTCGAGATACCGCGCGATGCCGCCGCAGACGCCGGCGAGCCTGCGATCCACCTGGGAACGCCGCAACGGCGTCGGGAAAAGGGACGACGTCCCCCGGCGCCGGCCGCAGAACGGACAGTAGGACCCTTCGTCCGGTACTTCGCGCTGGCAGTGCGTGCAGGTCATCTCACCCTCTCTTGCGGTTCGCGTGCGGTCGGGACGGCGAAGCGGGGGCAACCCGGCTGCAACCCGGCTGCAACCCCGCCGCCGCGTCGTCGTACATGCAGATACGCAACCGCCGGGCGCGGGTTCCGGATGACGCGGGACGAGTTTCGACCGGGAGATCATATGGAGGATTGCCCGCGCACGGGGGTAACCGGCATGCAGCCCCTTCAATCCGTCCGGGACGGAAAGACGGCGGTTCCCCCCGGGGGCCGCATCGCCGGCGTGCGGGTCGAGGTCGCTTCAATCCGTCCGGGACGGAAAGACGGCGGGCCGCCAGCCGGTGAGCACGTGGACGACGTCCACGCGGCCCGCCGGCTCCAGCATCAGGAAACGCCCGCCGTCCGGCGCGGCGTCGTAGGCCGGCAGATTGCCCGGCGGATCGCGGACGAACGCGCCGTCGAAGAGACGCCGCGGCTCGGCCGCGGGCGCTCCGTCGGCGTCGATCTCCACCCGGTAGAGGCTTCGTCCGCGGCGGTAGAAGAGCGCCCCGCCCGACCTGTCCCAGACCGGCTCGGCGCCCCCGGCCGGCGTGACCCGGACGGCCCGCCCGGCGGCGGTCTCGTCCGCGGGACGGACGTACACCTGGTCGCCGTCGCGGGGGTCGGCGTCGGAGACGTACGCGAGCCAGCGGCCGTCGGGCGAAAACGCCGGGGCCCGCTCGTTGGCGCCCGTCGCGAGCCACGGCTGCGCGGCCTCGCCGGCGCCGTCGCGCCACGTCCAGAGGTCGCGCAGGCGGTCGGGGCGCAGCTCGTGGAAAGCGAGCCGGCGGCCGTCGGGCGACCACGAGCCCGGCGTGCGCTGGTCGCCGCCGACCGGCAGAGCGGAGACGTCGCCGGTCCGCACGCGGAGGCGGAACATCCGCTGCAGACCGGTGCGGGACGACGCGAAGGTCAGGGCCGCGCCGTCGGGTGACCACGCCGGCGAATGGTTGTCCCCGGCCTCGGCGGTCATCCGCCGCCGGTTTCCCGTCGCGACGTCGAGCAGCCAGAGGTCGCGCCGCAGGATCGCGGTGACGGCGCTGAACGCCGCCCGCCGGCCGTCGGCAGACAGGCGCGGCGTCTGATGCCGGGCCGCGACGCCGTCGAGCGGCTCGGAGCGCCCCGCCCGATCGACCCAGACCAGCCGGTTGCCGCCCCCGGCGGGCGGCGGCGCGAAGACCAGCGTGCCGTCGCGCGCCGCCGCGAACCGCGACCGGCCCAGGCCCCGGTGGCCGGCGGCGCTGCCCGCCGCGCCGCGCAGCACCGGCCGGGGCGCGGGCGGGCCGCGACGCGCCGGGCCGGCCTCGAGGTCGAGGCGGGCCGCGAAGACCTCGCCGCGCCGCGCGAAGACGACGGTGGCCGGCTCGACGAACCATCCGCCGCCGTCGGCGAGCGGCAGCGGGCGGGTCTCGCCGGTCGCCCGGTCCAGGATGCGCAGCCGGGGGTCGCGTCCGCGCCGCCCGACGGTGAACAGGATCCACCGCTCGTCGACGACGTGCGGCCAGCCGTGCGCGGTCTCGCCGTTCTCCCCGTCCACGACGGTCAGGGCGGCCGGCTCGCCGCCCGCCGCCGGCACCTGCCGGAGGCCGGAGCGGCCCGGGCCGCCGAAGACGATCCGGCCGCGCGCGTCCCACGCCCCACCGGCCGGCTCGCCGGTCAGGCGGCAGACGGCGGTCGTCCCGTCCCGGCCGCCGGCGCGCGTCTCCGCATCCGCCGCCTGTTCGTCTCCCGGGTCTCCGTCCAGCGACACCGTCCGCAGCCAGCCGTCCGCGAAGAACCCGATCGACCTGCCGTCCGGTGCGAAGAAAGGCTGGCTCGCGCCGTCCGTGCCGGGCACCGCCGTCGCGCCGAACCGATCCAGCCGGCGCACGTAGAGGCGGCTGCGCCCCTCCGTGACGGCGGTGTACGCGATGCGGCCGGCGTCGGGAGAGACCGTAACGTCCAGCAGTTCGCGGTCGGACGGGATCCGGATCGACAGCGCCCGCCGGGGCGGCGGCTCCGGCGCCGGCGCCGGCCGGTGCGACGCCACGACCCCGCCGAGGACCGCGCCGGCCAGCCCGGCCAGCACCACGAGACCGAGAGCGGCGCGGCGCGGCATCGAACGTCAGGGCTCCCGGCCGCGATAGCGGGCGCGGGCTTTCTCCAGGTCGTCCGCGATCCGTTGCGCGAGCGCCGCCGGCGCCGTCACCCGCACCCCCGGCCCGAAGCTCAGGATCCAGCTTCGGAGCGCGCCGTCGTTGCAGACGCGCATCGTGACCGCGACCGATCCGTCCGCGCGCGGCTCGACCGCCTGCGAGGGGTGCCAGACCCGTTCCCGCACGTAGGGGGCCAGCTCCGGCGCGAACTCCAGCTCGACCGGCTCCGGCGCGCCCTGGTGGATGCCGAGCGAGTGCGGAAAGGCGGTGTCCCCGAGGTCCTCGACCGGCTCGAACGTTTCGTCCAGGGGGGTCAGGCGGCGAATCCGCTCCACCGCGAACGTGCGCACCTGCCCGTAGTGCGGCACGTAGGCGAACAGGTAGAGCCCGCCCTCGGCGTACACCAGCCGGTACGGGTCGATGCGGTACGACTTCTCGCGCCCGCTGGAGCGTGAATCGTACCGCATCTCCAGGCGCCGCTGGCGCAGCAGGGCGTCGAGCAGGCGGCCGATCGCGTCGCGCTGCCGCCGGTCGTCGAGCCGCCGCGCGGGCGGGGCCTTGGCCTGGATCACGTCCGGCAGGCGATCGAGGAACCGCCGCATGCGCGGGCCGAGCGCGGCCTCCAGCTTGGCGAACGCGCTCCGCAGGTCCTGGCCGAACGGCGGGACGGCGAAGCACTCGACGAGGGTTCGGCTGAAGTAGAGCGCCGACAGCTCCGCGAGCGTGAACGCCGTGTCGTCGAGCCGCCTGAACGGGCGGGTGTCGAGCTTCCACCGCTTCGCCACGTCGTCCGCCACGTCGTAGAGCGGGAAGCCCGCCTCCTGCAGCGCCTCGAGGTCGCGCCGGATGGTGCGCGTGGTCACGCCGGTCGTCTCCGCGAGCCGGCGGATGGTGGCGCCGCGCGAGGCCTCGAGCTCGCGCAGGATGGTCCACTGGCGGATGACTTCGGCGTTGCGCGGCAACCACGCCCTCCCTGGCGCCGTATCCATCATAAAGGGACGAAAAAACGCGGGCGGGTATGACCTGCCCTGTCACACGCCCCCGGTACGCTCGATTTCGGCGGGCAGGACGCTGTGGCGCGCACGGTTCGGCCCGCGCGAAGCCGGCGCCGGGCCGGAACGGCGGCCGGCGCGGCCAGCGAAAAGGCGGAAGGCAGGAACAGAAAGCTCCATGAGGCATTTCCTCCCTTTCGGTCGTGGCAGGCGCGGACGGCGAACGGGCGGAAGGGCGGGCACAGAAGGGCAGGAAGATGACGCAACGTCAGGACGGAACGACCGCACAGCTCGACTTGACCTATGATGGCCCATGGCCCGTTGCGGTCAGGTCGCTCGCGGGGACGCGGAGCGGCTCCGCCCCGCTCTGCGCGGCCTGCGGGCGGGGGCCGGCGCACTGGACGCTCGAGCGGGAGCCGGAAAGCCGGCCGGCGCCGCTCTGCCTCCGGTGTCACCATTCCGTGGTGCGGCAGCGGCGCAAGGCGCGCGCCGGCTGCGCGCCGGCCGACCCGGGCCGGGCGGACCGCGGCGGCCTGATCGTGCCGCGAGGGAGCGGGTTGTCGGCCGAAGCCGTCTACCAGCGGTTGTCGACGTCGCGCCGGCGCGCCCAGGAGGCCGCCCGCGCCGCGATCGGCGCAGGTTGAGCGAGGTTGCGGCCGATAACACTGCCGAAGGCCCGCGCGTCGATGCGGGTGGCGGAGCGTCGGCGGTTGAAGTCCACGTTGCGGCCGACGACGCTGCCGAGGCCCGCGCGTCGCGGGTGGAGGTGAATCGATGGTGAATCTGGACATGTCGGCGGACGACGATCCCCGGAAAGGATCGCAGGGACGAACGGCGCGGCCGGAGCTGCTGTGCCGCCGTTGCGGCAAGCGCAAGGCGCTCTGTTCGCGATACACCTGGAAACGGCGGGTCAACCGGAAACGGCGCCACGATCTGTGCACCCGGTGCCGGCGCTCGTTGCGTGATTCCGCGCGCAACCGCATGCTCTAGCCAGGGCCGCCGCCTGCCAGCCAGGATGCTGACCGCTTGCCGCCGTCCCCGCGCATCTCGATCCTGACGACGCCGGCGGCGCACACCCGCATCGAGGTCGCCGCCGAAGCGCTTCGGCGCGGCCTCGGCCGCGGGGCGGTGCTGCTCGTCGGCGAGACGCGGGAAGCGGCCGACGACCTCGCGCGCGACGTCGCGGCGGACGCCGGGGCCACGTTCGGGCTCCATCGTCTCAGCCTGCGGCAGCTCGCCTGGAGCATCGCGGCGGTCGACCTCGCCCGCCGCGGGCTCGCCCCGGCGAGCGGCCCGGCGGCCGAAGCGGTCGCCACGCACGCCACCTTCGAGGAGCAGAAGCGCAAGGCGCTCGGCTACCTGCAGCCCATCGCCCGCTTCCGTTCCTTCGGCCGGACGCTGGCGGCGACCCTGCGCGATCTGCGCCACGCGGACGTGGACGTCGAGCGCGCGCGGCGGCTCGACCGCGGCGGCCCCGACGTCGCGCGGCTCGCACGGCGGTACGCAACGCTTCTCGACGACGCCGGGCTCGTCGACGACGCGGCGCTCTGCCGCACGGCGGCGCGGCTCGCGCGGGACGCCGCGGGCGGTCCGGAGGGCGTACCGCTCGACGGCGTGCTCGTCCTGCTCGACGTCGCCGTGGCCGACGAAGCGACGCTCGACCTGGTGGGGGCGCTCGCCGGGCGCGCCGCCGAGACGCTGGCGACCGTGCCGGCGGGCGACGACCGGACCCTCGCCGCGCTGCGGCGCCTGCCGGGCGCGGAAGCGACCGCGCCGCCGGCGTCGCCGCCCGCCGCGGATCCGCTGGACCGCGTCCGCCGCTTCCTCTTCGCATCCGACGATCCGCCGCCGGCCGGCGACGCGGACGACTCGCCGTCCCTCACTTTCTTCTCCGCCCCCGGCGAGGGGCGCGAGGCGGTCGAGATCGCCCGGTCGCTCACCGCCGAAGCGGCCCGGGGCGTGCCGTTCGACAGGATGGCGGTGATCCTGCGGGCGCCCGGCGCGTACGCCGGCCTGCTCGCGACCGCGCTGGAGCGCGCCGGCATCGAGGCCTGGTTCACACGGGGCACCCGCGTGCCCGATCCGGCCGGCCGCGCCTTTCTGTCCCTGCTCGCGTGCGCCGCCGAACGCCTCTCCGCCCGGCGCTTTTCGGAGTATCTCTCTCTCGGCCAGGTGCCCCGGCCCGGCGCCGGCGGCGAGCCGCCGGGCGATCGCGCCCGCTGGGTCCCGCCCGACGGCGCGCCGGACGTGACGCCGGCGCAGGCGTCGCTCCTCGACCTTCTCGCGGAGCCGGACGGCGGCGGCGCGCCCGGGGAGACGGGCGCCGACGGCGACGACGAGCCGGTTCTGGCGGGGACGCTCCGCGCGCCGGCCCGCTGGGAGCGGCTGCTGGTCGAATCGGCGGTCGTCGGCGGCCGGGAGCGCTGGGAGCGGCGGTTGAACGGGCTGGCGCACGAGCTGCAGGTCAAGCTGGCGGAGGTGCGGGCCGAAGATCCCGAGTCGCCGCGGGGGGCCGGTCTCGAACGCGATCGGACCAACCTGGAGCATCTGCGGCGCTTCGCGCTGCCGGTGATCGACCGGCTGGCGGCGTTCCCGGCCGAGGCGCTCTGGGGCGAATGGCTCGACCATCTCGAAGAGCTGGCGCCCATGGTGCTGTCCAGGCCCGACCGCGTGCTCGCCGTGCTGGGCGATCTGCGGCCGATGGCGCAGGTCGGGCCGGCGCCGCTCTCCGACGTGCGGGACGTGCTCCACGAGCGGTTGACCGAGCTGCGGGCGGAACCGCCGGCGCGCCGTTTCGGCCGCGTCTTCGTCGGCGGCCCCGGCGAGGTGCGCGGGCGGCGCTTCGCCGTCGTGTTCATCCCCGGTCTGACGGAGCGGGTCTTCCCCCGCAAGGGGCGTCAGGATCCACTGCTCCTCGACGACCTCCGGGCCGCGCTCGACGCGCCGGCGGACGGGGCGCCGCGGCTGGGGCTGCCGAACCGGCACGACTTCAACACCGAGGAGAAACTGCTGCTGCGCATCGCGGTCGGCGCCGCGACCGAGCGCGTCCATCTTTCGTATCCGCGGCTGGAGGCGAGCCGGGCCCGGCCGCGCGTGCCGTCGTTCTACGCGCTCGACGTGGAGCGGGCGCGCACCGGCCGCATCCCCGACTTCCGGGAGGTGGAGCGGCGGGCGTCCCGGCAGGCGGAAGCGCGGCTGGCCTGGCCCGCGCCGCCGGATCCGGACGACGCCGTCGACGACGCGGAGCACGACCTCGCGGTTCTCGGCGCGCTGCTCGCGCCGGGGCGCGCGGCGGACGAGGTCGTCGGGCGGGCGCGCTACCTGTTTCGTCTCGAACCGGGTCTGCGGCGCACGCTGGCCGCGCGCTGGACGCGGTGGAAGCGCGCGTGGACGAGCCACGACGGGTTCTGCGACGTCACGGACGCCACGAAGACGACGCTCGGCGCGTATCGCCTCGCGGCCCGGCCGTACTCGCCCTCCTCGTTGCAGCATTTCGCCGTCTGCCCCTACAAGTTCCTGCTCGCCGCCGTGCACCGCCTGCGTCCGCGGGAGGAGGTCGAACCGCCCCTCCAGAAGCTGGATCCGCTGACGCGCGGCAGCCTGTTCCACGAGGTGCAGGCGGAGCTCGTCAGGACGCTGGAACGGCGGGCGGAGCTGCCGGTGACGCGGGCGCGGATCCCCGCCGCCGAGGCGGCCGTCGACGAGATCCTGGATCGCGTGGCGGCCGACTACGCCGAGCTGCTCGCGCCGGCGATAGAAGGCGTGTGGCGGGACGAGATCGAGGGGCTGCGCGGGGATCTCAAGGGCTGGCTGCGGCACGTCGCGAACGAGGAAGGCGAGTGGATTCCGATGCACGCGGAGCTCGGTTTCGGCCTGCCGCCGGGCGGCGGGCGCGATCCGCGGAGCGTGCCGGACCCGGTCACGGTCGACGGGGGCTGGCGCCTGCGCGGGGTCGTGGACCTGATCGAAGCCAGGGCGCGGCCGACCGCCCACGGCGAGCTCCGCGTGACGGACCACAAGACCGGCCGGAACCGCACCCGGGAGGGGATGGTGGTCGGCGGCGGCGAGACGCTGCAGCCGGTCCTCTACGGGCTGGCCGTCGAACAGGTCCTGGGGCGGCCGGTGCGCGAGTCGCGGCTGTCGTTCTGCACCGCGGCGGGCCGCTACGAGCAGCGGGGGGTGCAGCTCGACGACGGCGCCCGCCGGCGCGCCGCGGAGGTGCTGGAGGTCATCGACCGCGCGGTCGAGACCGGGTCGCTGCCCCCCGCGCCGCGCGGCGGCGCCTGCCGGTGGTGCGACTTCCAGGCCGTGTGCGGACCCTGGGAGGAACAGCGCACGGCGCGCAAGGACCCGGATCTGCTGGCGGATCTGAAGGCGTTGCGGGGGCTGCCGTGACGCGCGGCGGTCCGCGGCGCAGGGCGCCGGCGTCGACGGGGCGGCGGCAGGAAGGCGGCGCGGCGGGCGGGCCGACGCTGGCCGACGCGGCCGCCCGGCAGCGGATCCGGACGTCGCTCGGCGAGTCCCTCGTGGTCGAGGCGGCCGCCGGCACCGGCAAGACGAGCGAGCTGGTCGCGCGCATGGTCGAAGTGCTCGCCCGCGGCGACGCCGCCGTCGACCGGATACTGGCCGTCACCTTCACCGAGAAGGCGGCCGGCGAGCTGAAGCTCCGGCTGCGCGAAGGACTCGAGCGCGCCCGGCAGGCCGCGGGCGGCGCGGCGGGCGGAGATGCGGCCGGCCGGGCGCCGGCGGGCAAGCGACGCGGCGGCCGGGAGAGCCGGCGGGGCGCGCCGGGCGGGGATGCGGGCGACCGGGCGCGCGAGGGCGGCGCGCCGGACGGCGGATCCACTGCGGTGCTGCGCGAGTCCGAGGTTCGCGGCGAGGAGGCGCGCGAGGGCGGCGCGCCGGGCGGCGGCTCCGCGGACGAGGCGGCGGCGGGCGTGTCGCGGCTGCAGCACCTGGATCACGCCATCGCGCACCTCGAAGAGGCGCAGGTCAGCACGATCCACGGGTTCTGCGCGGACCTGCTGCGCGAGCGGCCGGTCGAGGCGGGCGTCGATCCCTGTTTCGAAGTCCTGGACGATCGGGCCGCCGCGCGCCTGTTCCGGCAGGCGTTCGAGACGTGGCTGCACGGCGCCCTCGACGACCAGCCGCCGGGCGTCCGCCGCGCGCTGCGCCGCCGGTCCGCGTTCTTCCGGTCCGAGGAGGGCGGCGACACCGGGCCGACCGACCGGCTGCGCCGGGCCGCCTGGCAGCTCGCGGAATGGCGCGACTTCGCCCGGCCGTGGCGTCGCGAGCGCTTCCCGCGCGAGGCGGTCATCGACCAGCTGGCGGCCCACCTCAACGAGTTCGCCGAGCTGACCGACAAGGCGTCCGACCGCCGCGGCGACCGCCTCTTTCTCGCCACGCAGCCGGCGCGCGCCCTCGCGCAGACGATCCGGGCCACCGACGCCGTCCGGCCGCGCCGCCGCGACTACGACGGGATCGAGGCGCAGATCGTCGAGCTGGCCGCGAACCGGGACTTCACGAATCCGCGGCGGGGGGGCGGAACCCGGTATTGCAACGGCGTCTCCCGCGCCCACGTGCTCGACCAGCACAAGAAGATCGTGGACGTGCTGCAGCAGTTCGCGAAGGTGGCCGACGCCGACCTGGCGGCGCTCCTGCAGGAGGAGCTGCGCGAGCCCGTCGAGCGCTACGGCCGGCTGAAGATCGAGGCGGGGCGGATCGACTTCGTCGATCTCCTGCTCGCGGCGCGGGATCTGATCCGCGGCCACGACGATGTCCGCCGCGCCGCGCAGCGGCGCTATGCGCGCATCTTCGTCGACGAGTTCCAGGACACCGATCCGCTGCAGGCCGAGATCCTGCTGCTGCTGGCAGCGGACGATCCGGACGAGCGCGACTGGCGCAACGTGACGCCCGGCGCCGGCAAGCTCTTCCTCGTCGGAGACCCCAAGCAGTCGATCTATCGCTTCCGCCGCGCCGACGTCGGAGTCTACCGGCAGGTGACGGCGCAGCTCGTCCGTCGCGGCGTGGCCGGCGTCGTCCTTTCCACCAGCTTCCGATCCGTGCCGGCGATCCAGCGCCTGGTCAACCGCGCGTTCGCCCCGCTGATGGGAGCGCCCGACGACACGGGGCTGCCCCTTACTCAGGTCGATGCGGTCAACCGCGCGTTCGCCCCGCTGGGAGCGGCCGGGAACGCCGGCGACGGCGGCGGCAGCGGCAGCAGCGAGGGAGGGGAGCAGAGGGAGCGGAAGGAGGGGAAGGGCGGCGCCGGCGCGCCCCGCCCCGGCTACGTGCCGCTGGCTCCGCATCGCGCGGACGATCCGTCCCGGCCCGCCGTGGTGGCGCTGCCGGTCCCCAGCCCGTACGGCTACCGGAGGCGCACGACCGGAAAGGCCATCGAGGCGTCCCTTCCGGACGCGGCCGGCGCGTTCGTCGAATGGCTGGTGCGCGAGAGCGGCTGGACGGTGACCGAGCGGCGGGCGGAGTCGGCCGCGGACGGCGCCGGGACCGGGCGCGTGCCGGTCGAGGCGCGCCACGTCGCGGTGCTGTTCCGGCGCTTCGACAGTTGGGGTTCCGACGTGACGCGGCCCTGGGTCGACGCGCTCGAGGCGCGCGGCATCCGGCATCTGCTGGTCGGCGGCCGGTCGTTCCACGACCGCGAGGAGGTGGGCGCGCTGCGCGCGGCGCTGGCCGCCGTCGAGTGGCCCGACGACGAGCTGTCCGTCTTCGCGACGCTCCGGGGCCCGCTGTTCGCCGTCGACGACGAGACGCTCTTCGCCTACCGGCACCGCTTCCGGCGTCTCCACCCGTTCCGCATCCCGCCGGAAGCGGCGGACGGCGCGGCGGACGGCGCCGAACGGTTCCTGCCGATCACCGACGCCCTGGATCTGCTGCGCCGGCTCCATCGGCGGCGCAACGACGTGCCGATCGCCCGGACCGTCGGACAGCTCCTGGAAGAGACGCGGGCGCACGTCGCGTTCGTGATGCAGCGGGCCGGCGAGCAGGTGCTCGCCAACGTGCTGCAGATCGGCGAGCTGGCCCGCGAGTACGAGGCGGGCGGCGGGCTGTCGTTCCGCGGGTTCATCGAGCATCTGCGCGACGAAGCGGCCGAACGCCAGGCGGGCGAGGCGCCGATCCTCGAAGAGGGGAGCGACGGCGTGCGGATCATGACCGTGCACGGGGCCAAGGGCCTGGAGTTTCCCGTGGTGGTCCTCGGCGACCCGACGGCGCGGCTCTGCCGGCCGGCGGCCGGCCGCTTCATCGACTCGGCGAGCGGGCTGTGCGCGTTGCGGCTCGCCGGGTGGTCGCCGCTCGATCTGCTCGACCACCAGCAGGAGGAGGTCGGGCGCGACCGCGAGGAGGGGGTGCGCCTGGCCTACGTGGCGGCCACCCGCGCCCGCGATCTGCTGGTGGTGCCGGCCGTCGGCGACGCGCCGCACGTGGACGACTGGACCGGTGCGGACGGCGAGTCCGGCGGAGGTCCCCGCCACCCGTTGCGAGGCGGCTGGGCCAGTCCCCTCTACGCGGCGATCCATCCGCCCCTCCCGAGCCGGCGCCATCCGCGCACGGCGCCGGGGTGCCCGCGCTTCGGACGCGACTCGGTTCTGGAGCGGCCGGGCGGCGACCCGGCCGGCGACGACAACGTGGCGCCGGGCCGGCACCGGTTCCGGGACCCGGCCGAGGAGACCGGCGGCGCCGGGGACACCGGGGAGGCGACGGGCAACGTCGTGCCGTTCCGCGTTCCGACGGCTGCCGAAACCGAAGCGCCCGAGGCCGGCTATTCGGTCGTCTGGTGGGACCCGCACCGCCTCGCGCTCGGCGTCGGGGCGCCCTTCGGCATCCGCCGCGAGGAGCTGCTGTCGAAGGACGCTCCAGACGCGGTGGTGGAAGAGGATCTCGAACGCTACCGCGCATGGCGGCGGCGGCGCGAGGCGACCGTCGAGCGGGCCGTCCGTCCGAGCTTCGTACTGGAGACGGCGAAGGAGTGGGCGCGGGCGGGTTCCGGGAAGCGGGCCGCGGGCGGCGAAACCGCCGGCGGCGGCGCGGACCGGGACGCGGGGCCGGACGGGGCGCGGGCCCAGGTGACCGTCGAGGAGCTCGAGCGCGCCGCGGGGCGCCCCGCCGGCCCGCGCTTCGGGACGCTCGTCCACGCCGTGCTGGGGACGGCGCCCCTCGACGCGCCGGACGGGACGCCGCCGCCGGTGGCGGAGATCGCGCGGATGCACGGCCGGGTGTTCGGAGCCGACGCCGAGGAGGTCGCCGCGGCGGCCGACGTGGCGGCCCGCGTGCTGTCGCATCCGCTTCTCGCGCGGGCCCGGGCGGCGGCGCGGCGCGGCGAGTGCCGGCGCGAGACGCCGGTGAGCATGCGGACCGCCGACGGCGTCCTGATCGAAGGGGTGGTCGACGTGGCCTTCCGCGAGGACGGCGTCTGGACCGTCGTCGACTACAAGACGGACCGCGACTTCGAAGAAACCGACGTCGAAGTCTACCGCCGCCAGGTCGCCCTCTACGCGGAGATGATCACCCGCGCCACCGGCGGGCCGGCCGTCGCCGTGCTGCTGCGGGTGTAGGACGGGCGATCAGAAGTTTGCAGCGCGCAGCCGCTTCGATGGACGACCGGGGCGGTCGGCGCCGGTCAGTGTCCCCGCGGCTTCGGACGGAAGCACTCGTTGCCGGTTGCCGGCCGACGTGCTGCCGTTGCCGGCAGGGTGCGGGTGCTCTCGAAACCGTGAGCGACAAGTCCGAGGCGGTTCTGCGAGTCGACCAGCTTTTCCAGTACACCCTTGCGCGGGCCGCTTGCGCAGATGACTCCCGCGAGCGGGAGCTGGGAGCGATTCACCTTCTGAAGTACGCCTACCTGGCTGACTTGGCGTACGCCAAGTGCAACGGCGGGGCCACGTACACCGGCATACGCTGGCGGTTCCATCACTTCGGCCCGTGGTCGGCCGCCGTCCATCAGCGCATCACGCCGGCGCTCGTCGAGCAGGCCGGGGCCGATACGCGGTCCATCCCTTCGCCCGACGGCGACTGCGTTCGCTATCACTTCTCGAAATCACGGGCGGACCGGATCGAGGTCGACATCGGCCCGAGGCTTCCAACCGGCATCAGCGGCGCACTCGTACGGGCCGTGCGCGAGCATGGGTCCGACACGGCCGACCTGCTCAGGCACGTCTATCTGACGCCGCCCATGCTCGCGGCACGACCGAACGACATCCTGGACTTCACGTCCGTCGTCGAGCCTGACGACCCCGCACGTCTGCCAGCGCCCCGTGTTCGGCGCACGAAGGCCGAGAAACGGCGCCGAGCCGCCGCGCTGGAGGCCGGGCGGAAGATCCGGCAGCTCCTCGCCAAGCGTCGATCCGCAAGAGTCGTTCCAGACCCGCCGCCACGCTACGACGAGGTCTTCTTCGCGGGTCTCGAAGAGCGCGACCGCGAAGCCGGGGCGCCTCTGAAGGCATCGTCGGGAACGCTCAGCTTCGACGATTCCGTGTGGTCGTCCTCGCAGCGCCGTGATCCCGAAATATCCTGACGGGTCGATTCAGTCGATCGTCTCGCCCGATCCTTCATGGTGGGTTGACAGCCAGACCCTCGCTCGGGGAAGCCTGGTCCGGGCGATCGCCGTACCCCGAACAAAAGCCATTTCGCCTCGTTCCGGTCGGACGCGGGCAGGATGCGCGGCAGCACACCCGCGCGGAATTTCGTCTCGGACGCCATAGTTACAAAGGAAATAATGTTGGCGACCGTCTCGTTCTATCAGCTTCCATCCTTTTGTAGCCCGGACGGTATTCATAAAGCTCGTTAAGCGCCCGCACACCTGGACTATCGAAGCTGAATCGCTTGCCAGCCCTGGCTGCACACACGAGCTCCTTCACACACGCAATCGCAGCATCCTTCGCCTGTGGCGTGGTCCAATCAGGGTACGGAAGCCGCTCAAAATCCTTGCTCTGTATATTACGCGTATGATTGATGACGTTCTTTAGAATACGCGTACACAACTCGGTAAGCGTCCACCCCATGACAAAGAACAATTCGTCATGTTCCACTCCGGGCTTGAGGAACGCACAGGGAGCACCACTATCCAGAATATATCCTGGCGGAAGCCACCGCGTGCGCAAGCGTGACGCGATGAGATTCCATGTCAACCCTTCCCTCCCGAAGTAGGGCCTGCCGCCAACGCCATGAAGATACCATTTTCCTGTCTTCTTATATGTATACACATATTCACCATCGTTCTGCCAAAATATAACCCACCGAGGTTTGGCATATATCACTTCGCGCGTGGCTTTATTATAGAAACGATAATCCACGTGTGGAATTTTAACAGAAACAGGTTTTTCGTGCCGTGTCCACCTAACCACACGAATCGTGTCTCCACGCCGTTCGCATTTCAGAATAGCATGCGTCCGAGCCTGCGAGAGTCTTCCGAGCCTGGCTCGCGCCAATTCCCGTGCGAGCGTTATTGGCTCTTTTCCGAATGAAAATTCGTACGGTTCCTCAACAATGCCATTTGCAATTTCCCGAAGAAACAAATCATTGTTTCCGATCGTCATGCCTGAACTGGCAACTAGTTTATCGCCCAGCAATTGGCCGCCAAAATAGCGGGAATATTCGCTATCGACGCGCCAACTGCAATTAGGCGTTGCCTCGATATCTACTAGCCTGGATTATTCATGAAGGTCGGGCATGAGGCCCCGACGGGCCATGCTCGGCCACGAAACGGGGTCTCGGACACGCGTCGGTGCGCGGGCCGCGACGCGTGGAACAGCCTTCACGGGTCTGGCGGTTGCGGACAGACGGATTCAGGACCGCCGAGGGCGAGCAACCGTCATCGAAGGCGTCGTTCGCGGGCCCGGCGGTTGCGGACAGGCGGGTTCAGGCAAGGCTCCGCCGTCGCGGGCGGTGCGGTTCGGGCTACGGGCTGCGCGGGTTTCGGACTACCCGGCGCGGGCGCCGAGGGCCAGCGCGATGCGCCGCCATGCGTTCAGATGCGGCGTCCCCCGGGGCAGATGCAGGACGATGCGGCGCACGGAGCCGACGACGTGCACGCCGAGCTTCAGCAGCCGGTTGCGCAGCCACGTCACCTGGGTGCGGGCACAGCCGGTTCGCGCCGCCCGCAGCCGCAGTTCCTGCATGAGCACGTAGGCGGCAGCCGTCAGCAACACGCGCAACTGGTTCGCCAGGAACCGGCAGCAGCTCGTGCGGTCGATCTGCAGACCGTCCAGCAACTCCTTGATCCGGTTCTCGACGTCGCCGCGGGCGCAGTAGACCTTTTCGTAGACGAAGCGCGGATTCTGCGGGAGATTCGTCACGACGAAGCGCGGATTGTCCCGCGGCTCGCGGCCCGGATGCCGGACCACTTCGGCCTTGATCACGACCCGGCGTTGGCGGTTCCACGTGCGGGCCGCGTAGCGGGTGTCGGTATAGACGTGCTCGGTTCGGCCGCTGGCCCCGCTCTGCGCGCGGGCCGCCGCCATGGCGGATTCGGCCTGCCGCACCAACACCGCGTTCCTGCCCATCGCCACCACGTAGTCGAGTCCCGGTTCCGCCTCCAGGAAATCGAAGACCTCCGGGGTCGCAAAGCCCCCGTCGAGCCGGACGAGAAACGACGTCCGCGGAAACGCCGCCCGCAGCATCGGCAGCAGCCGTCTCAGCAGGCCCAGGCTCCCGTCGGCCGCCACCGCATTGCCCGGCCGCAGCACCGCCGCGCACAGATACTGCTCCGTCTCGTCGTTGAAGGTCAGGAACGCGAGCAGCGGCAGATAACACCAGCCGCCGTAGTGTCCGTTGAAGAACGAAAGCTGTTGTGCGCCATGCGTCAGGTCGTCGGTCGGGTCCAGATCGATGGTGATGCGCCGCACCCGCCGCCCCAGCCGGCGCCGGTGCCGCTCGATGACGCTCGCCGCCAACTCCCGCGCCATGCGATAGAGCGCGCCGCGGCCCGGGCTGTTCTCGAACCGCGAGATCGTCGGTTGCGACGCCAGCGGCGCGCCGGCCACCGGGTCCCGTCCGAGCAGCAGCTTGTGAACGGGGTCGTCGGCCAGATCGTCGGCATCGTTGCCGTCGGGGTGGCCGCACGCGATGCCGAAGATCCGCTGCCCGACCAGTTCCGCGAGCGTGTGCCGAATCTTCTCCGGGTCGCGCCGGTCGGCGAGACAGCGGGCAAACGTCTTGACGAGGCCGTACACGCGCTCGGCCGCCTTGAGGAGAACGGCTCCGCCGTCGGAGCTGGCGTGCTCGCGGTCGAAGGTGGCGACGAGGGGCTTGTCGAACAGTTCCGGGAACAGGACAGTCTGTGGTATCGTGTCGGTCGTCACGCAGGGGCCTCCGTGGTGGTGAAAATGCCTGTTGCCACTGCGATTTTACCGCGCGGAGGCCCTTGTGTCTCTCCCGGATCGGCACCCCCGGTGAATAATCCAGGCTAGCCGGGTATGGCTTCCAAAAACCCGAACATGACGTCTTTGACCTTGTTTCACAAGCGAAATCAAAATCATATTCTGTGCCGTGTCATTGAACTCACCCGGAACGGCAGATATCTCAACCTGACACCGGTCTTGTAACCAACGCCGAAGACCTCGCATGGTCGATATCGTTAGTATCGTGTCGCTACAAATAAAACAGAGTCGCCCGCCAGGCTTCAGCAAATCCACACACTTGAGCAAAAAGAAAGCATGTCTTGGGTTACCGGGTCGGGCGAAAAAAATCCACGAAAGAGTGTGCAGGTACGGCGGCCACGTGCCGATATGTGAAGTATGGCGCGCAAGAACGATGACCGGAGCGGTTCGATGGGGGCTGGGCCTCGGCGGGACCCCCGGGACGTGCGCATCGAACACCTCGAACGAGAAAAGGCGAAGCTGATCGAGGATCGGGACCACTGGAAGCGCCGCAGCGAGGACCTGCAGGGCCACAGCGAGGACCTGAAGCGCCGCATCGAGCGCCTGGAGAAGGAACTCGAGGCCGCCCGGCGCGCCGGACGCCGGCAGGCCGCCCCCTTCGCCAAGGACCGCCGGCAGGGAACCGGACGCCGCCCGGGACGGCGCGCCGGCGCAGAATACGGGAAGCAGGGAACCCGCCGGCCGCCGACCCGGGTGGACGAGACCCATGCGGCGCCCGCCCCGAAGACGTGCCCCGACTGCGGCGGCCACGTCGCCGTGGAGCGGGTGGCGGCGCAGTATCAGGAAGACGTGCCGGACGTGCGCCCGCTGGTGCGCCGCTTCGACGTCGAGGTGGGCCGTTGCGCGCAGTGCCGGCGGCGCGTGCAGGGCCGGCACCCCTTGCAGACCTCCGATGCGCTCGGCGCGGCCGGCGTGCAGTGGGGGCCGAACGTCGCCGCGCTGACCGCCGAGTTGCACACCGAGTCGGGCCTGCCACTGGAGAAGACCGCCCGCGTGCTGCGGACCCGGTTCGGACTGCACGTGACCAAAGGCGGCCTGGTCCGACTGCTGCACCGCACGGCCGACGCGGCGGCGCCCGCGTATGCGGCGCTGTGCGAGCAGGTCCGCCGCAGCCCGGTGGTCACGCCGGACGAGACCGGCTGGCGCGTGGACGCGACCCGCCACTGGCTGTGGGCGTTCGCCACCCCGGAGACGACGGTGTACTCCATCTGCGCCGGCCGCGGGTTCGCCGACGCGGCGGCGGTGCTCGGCGCCGACTTCGCGGGCGTGCTGGTGCGGGACGGATGGGTGGCGTATCGCGGCTTCGAGCACGCGCCCCACCAGACCTGCCTGGCGCATCTGCTGCGGCGCTGCAAGGACCTGCGGACCGATCATCCCGACAGCCCCTGGGCCGCCGCCGTGCAGACGGTCCTGCAGGACGCCCTCGCCCTGCGGACCCGCTGCAACGCCGGCGGCATCGGCGAGCACGGCCTCGCGTCGGCCCGCGGTCGGCTCGAAGCCCGGCTCGGCCGGCTGATCGACGCCCCGCCGCCGCTGGCCCCCGCCGAGCGCTTCGCCAGGCACCTGACCCGCGAATTCGAGGCCGTGTTCCTCTTCCTGCGCGACCCGTCCCTCGACGCCACCAACTGGCGGGCCGAACACGCCATCCGACCCGCGGTGGTCACCCGCAAGGTCTGCGGCGGCAACCGCACCCGGCGCGGGGCCGACACCCAGCAGATCCTGGCCAGCGTCGTGCGCACCGCCCGCCAGCGACAGCTCGACCCCCGCGCCCTGTTCACCACGATGCTGCGCGCCCCCGAACCGGTCGTGCCCGAAGCCCTCGCCCTGCCGCCGCCTGCCTGACGGCCGGCGCGGGAACCACGCATCCGCCTTCCGCCCGGGCCCGCGCGGCCTACGACCCCGGACCGATACCCGCGGAAGCCGCGCCCCCGGCAATCCCCGGCCCGCTCGCCGCCATCTCGACGCCGGGCCGGCCGCGACCGCCCGGCCTGCTCCACGTCCGGGCTGCGCCGCCGCGCCGAAGACAACGCCCGCAAGAAACGCTGCGCCGATTGCCGCTTCCATACGGCAGAACCCGTCCCGCCAGAACGACAAAACTGTGCACGGCGCAGCATCGTCAGGCCGTAACTTCCCCGAACGTCCGCTTCATTTCGCCCCGTGGCCATTGGCCAAATCGGTCCCGAACGCCCGGTAACCCAAGACGAAAGCATAGGTCTCCTTCTTTATCTTCATGCCATTGCGAACACCGAAAATACTATCCAGGCTGTCCTCGATCGTGGGATCAATACTTCCACCGAATGGTGGATTACCGACAATCAGATCGAAGAATTCGAGTGAAGAATTGAGATACAGACGCCGGTCAAGGGCTACGCGACGGTCACAGTGTGGAGGAAGCCATCGAAAAAAATCGCCTCGCTCGATGTTCTCCGGAATATTCCCCAGACCTCGCCTGCTCCACTCGGCAGTGAATTTCGCCATTGCTCTCTCGTCGATCTCGCACCCATATAGATGGTTACGTGCCCAGAGAGTCGAGTGCTCCGACTTTTGGTTTCTATCGACGACGTCGAGAATAGCGAACACAAAAGATCCTGTTCCCAGTGAAGGCTCCAGAATTCGCTCATCGGGGCGGATCTGCAGTTGATGAATGATCGCCTTTGCAACCGATGGCGGCGTAAAGAACTGCCCAAGCTGTCGCTTGGGTTCACCGCAAGAGCTTGGCTTGGCTCATCGCACAGAAAGGCCTTCCTGAGTTGCTGCTGTCACATCCCAATCATTACTACCGAGAAATCTATCGACGGCACTACGGTACTTCTTCAAGTCGCGGTCGCGGTTAATCCGCAACCGTCGTTCGCCGTCTTCGTAAAGTGCTAACAGGGCCTCTACTTTCTCTCGCATTTTCTTTTGCGGTACTACAGCCGGATCATACGCATTAAAGAAAACCTTCGCCTTCAGCATCATCTGGCCCGGCCCGGAGTCGAACGTGATATAATCGAGCCAATCCAGCATATCGGTGAATACAACCGAAGGCTCGATATTGCCACCGTCGTCTTGAATTGCCAGCTTGACCATCAGTAGATAATACGAATCTATCTGCCGCGCAGTGATAGCCGATAACACTTTCTTGAGGGAAACTAGATTGGGCTGACCCTCCGACCCGACCAGTCCTGTCTTGACGTTGATCGGGTGGTAGATATCCTTATCAAGTAACCACACATCACCCATACTTCTGGCTCGCTTCTGTCCATTGGATCCACGCTGATATCCCGTTCGATGCTTGACCGTGAGCAAGGCGGTGGTTTTCTCGTCGACGAGGTCGGCGAGCTTGTGACCGATTTCCTTACCTTTTGCGATTTCCATGAAATAGTCCGCCGCCACTTCTGATTCCCAGAACTCCTGCGTCTCGGCGGTGACGCGATGAATCGTGTTGGTTGTCAACATGACGATTTCTGGCTCTCCTGCAACGAGTGTGGGCAAGTTGCGGCGCGATCGTCGGGTCGGCGCGGGGTGCCGACAGCGCCGGCGACCTCGGAACTGACGGGTCGTGGCGCACCTGCTTGAGGCAGGTCCGGGTCGCACGGTGTCGGGGCAGGGCCGTCGGAGGTAGCGGAGGGCCGGCCGGCGTGTCAACGCGCTGCGCGCGTCCTTCGCTGCGCTCCGGCCCTTCGGGTGACACACCGTCCGTCCCTCCGCTCAGACAGCAGTTATGGGCCTTGCGGCCCGGCCTGGACGGGAGCGTCCCGGCCGTCCACGACGACGCGGACGGCGCGCCGGCCGGCGGTTCGGGGACGGGAACCGGCTAGCGGCGCCGGGGCCGGCGCGGGCCGTGAACCTCCGTCGGCCGGCCGGTGTCGGGGGGCGTCGGCGCCGCGTGCGTCGTCGTGCTCGCCGAAGCGGGTTGCAAAACGCAGGGGCTTCCTGGTCTCATGGGCAGGATGTGCAACAACCAGGACCCGCGAGGAGGAGAGCCCCATGCGTCTGACTACGGTACTACGGCGGCTGTTGGGTGTCACGCAGATGTACGTCCAGGCGGTGGAAATGCCCGCTGCCGGTCCGTTGACGGCGTCGGTGGCGCCGTCGTGGCGGCGTTCCCGGTGCGGCGCGTGCGGGAAGCGGGCGCCGCGGTATGACCGGCAGCCGGAACGCAGGTGGCGGCATCTGTCGTGGGGCCGGCTGTCGGCGTGTCTGCGGTATGCGCCGTGGCGGGTGTCGTGCCCGCGTTGCGGGGTGAAGGTGGAGCGGGTGCCGTGGGCGAGCGGAACCAGCGCGTTCACGTCGGAGTTCGAGGAGTTGACGGCGTATCTGGCCCAGGTGACGGACCGCACGGCGGTGAGCCGCCTGCTGGGGATCTCGTGGGTGACGGTGGGCAGCATCGTGGAGCGGGTGGTGGCCCGGCGGCTGGACCGGGGGCGGTTCGCGAAGCTGAGGCGGATCGGCGTGGACGAGTTCAGCTACCGGAAACGCCACCGCTACCTGACCCTCGTGGTCGACCATGACGAGCGTCGTGTGGTGTGGGCGGGACCGCATAGGCGCTAACTTGTTTTCGCCCTCATCCGAAGTAGTCAGGGAGTTGCGCGCACCGGCGGCGTGGCGGCTCCGCGAGCGCATCGGAGATCGCCTGCCATTCGCCGATCATGTGCGCCAACGGAAGCGCCGGCTCGATGCTGCGCCTGACCTGGTTGAGCACGAACTTGAAGTCACGCCACGCGCTGGGAGGACGCCGGCGCCGGCAGAGCGTAGCCCCAGGGGGAAATCGCGCGGGCGTGATCGAGCAGCTTTTCCACCAGCAGCGCCACGAACAGCTTCCCGTACAGCCACGCCCTGGCGCTGTCGTCGTCGTACTTCGGCACGTGGCCCAACTGCGCCAGCGACTTGAAGCGCTTGAACACCAGTTCGACCTGCCACCGCAGACGATACCACTCCAGTACGGCCGCCGCCGAAAACGGCGGCTCCGGAAAGGTCGTGAAGACGATCACGTACTCGGCAAAACGCAGCGTGGCCGGTTGCACCCGGTTGCCCTTGCGCGAGGCGTCCCGGCGGATTCTCCGGTGCGCCTCGCGGATGGCTGCCGCCGACTTGCGGATCGCGCACACCCGGCCCGGAATCTCGCGAACCGGGCCGTCCGCATCCTCCCCGGCCACGACCGCCGTCGCCCAGGACCGCGCGTCGCCCGAGCGCGTCACCGACTCCACCGCGGCCAGCAGGTCGAACCGCTTCCCGGTCGCCGTGCGCAGCGGCAGCGACCCCGTATTCACACGCACAATCAGTTTCCCGCCCGCCTCCGCCACGTGGCGGAGGCCGCGAGCGGTCGAATACCCGCGATCCGCCAGAACATGATCGCCGGCGCGGACCGGAAACTGCGCCAGCGATTCTCCCGTGCCGGACCCCTCGGTCCCCGTCAGCTTGAAGAAGTCGCACGCCAGCGACGGCAGACAGACGCTGTAGTGCAGGCGCCACAGCGACCCGCTCGGGCCCGGTTCCTTCACCGTCGTCGCATCCACCGCACGGACCCGGAATGCGCCCTCGGGGACGACCGCCAGGTCGCGCTCCCGGAACAGCCGGACACACAGCGCGCGCAGCCACTCGCTGGATTTCTTCAGGCGCTTCAACAGCGCCACGTCCGACAGATCCGCCAGTTGCGCCTGCCGGGCGCGCACCGCCGTCTCCCGCAACGAGTGCCCGCAGCCGAGGTGCAGCAGCAGAGTCCGCAGCAGGTTGTCCACCGCCTTGTCCTTGCGCAGCCCCTTCAGCGCCCCGGTGTCCCGCGCCAACTCCTGCCAGTCAGGGGGCAGGAACGACAGCAGCACGTCCCAATCCTCGCCGGCCGCGCCGATCTCCGTGTCGTGCATCCCGCACGCAGGGTATGCCAAACAAGTCCCAAAAACAAGTTAGCGCCTATGGGGCGGGACCGGGCCGTAGCGCGGAGACGCTGGGGGCCTTCTTCGAGCAGTTGGGACCGGCCGGGTGCGCGCGGATCGAGTTGGTGACGGCGGACCTGGCGTCGAGCTGGCAGAAGGCGTTGCGGGCGTGGGCTCCGCAGGCGCGGGTGGTGTTCGACCGGTTTCACGTCGAACGGCTGGCCGCCGATGCGGTGGACGAGGTGCGCCGCGCGGAGCAGCGTCGTCCGGACCTGGAGGATGCGAAGGCGCTGAAGGGGGCGCGCTACGACCTGCTGAAACACCCGGCGCGGCTGAAGCCCAAGGAGGCCCGGCGCCTGGAGAAGTTGCGTCGTGCGAACCGGGCGCTGGACCGGGCTTACGAACTGAAGGAGTACCTGGCGACGATCCTGGAACAGGCGCCCCCCGAGGAGGCGCCGGAGCTGCTCGAAGAGTGGCTGGAGTGGGCGGCGCGGTCCCGTCTGGAGCCGTTCGTGAAGCTGGGGCGCACGATTCGGAAACACGCCGAGGGCATCCTGGCGTATCTGGACACCCGGATGACGAACGGGCCGGTGGAGGGCATCAACAACAAGCTGCGGGTGATCGCGCGGCGCGCGTACGGTTTCCACTCCCCCGATGCGCTCATCTCGATGCTGTTCCTGTGCTGCGGAGGCATCGAACTGGCGCCGCCCCTACCCACACGCATTTGAGGAGATTCCGATTTCTCATGCAAAACACGTGCGAGCTTCGCGCTTTTCAATGTCGGCGGCCAACCACCACCGGTACCACTAATTCTACCACAGCCACCCTTTGGTCGTACCGTGAGGGGATGAGGTCAGGGATGCGCGGTACAGGCGGGCTTCTCCGCCAGCGGAGTGCTGGTGTCGAGGACGCGTCCGCGGCGGGCCGCTCCAGCAGCCCGGACACCGCCGCCTCGATCTGCCTGTCGGCGACGACGCAGACGAGGTCCATCATCCGAGCACCCCGGCGGCGAGCAGCATGCCCGGATCCACCGGGTCCGGCCAGCGCCCGAGACGAGGGTGGGCGCGCCCGGCCACGACGTCCACGCCGCGTGCTTCGTCGCGCGCCAAGCAGAGCAGCCGTTCGACCCCGGCGAGGCGGGCGACGCTCGGGGCATGGGTCGCCAGCAGGACCTGCGCGTCGTAGACGGACGAAAGAGACTCGAAAACCGTCTCCACGTTGCAGGGATGGATGCCGTTCTCGGGCTCCTCGATCAGATACGGGCCGGCGGGGTCGGGAAGGTAGGCGAGCAGCGTCAGCGCCAGGAACCGCAACGTGCCGTCCGAGACGAGCCAGGAAGGCGCCTGCAGGCCGTTGCGGTAGTGCACGACCAGGTAGCGATGCCCGTCCTCCGGGCGAGTCGTGACGGTGATGCGTTCGACGTCGGGCAGCGCCTCCCGGACGTGCAGGATCCAGTCCGCATAGCGCGCGGGGTGCTTCTCCACCGCCTGCACGACCCGCGGCAGGTTCGATCCGTCGGAACGGTAACCGTCCGATCCGGCCGGCGGGGCGGGACGTCGCATCGCTTCGCTCCAGGGGGCGATGCGGCGCACGCCGGCGGTCAGCATCCGCCGGAACCGCGCGGCGGCCGGAAAGAGCTCTTCGTCCTCCGGCAGGCTGGCGAGCGCGGCCCGGTCGGCCGGAACCCGAAACCGGCTCGACCAGCCGGAAGTCTCGGAGCGGAAGCGCGCCGGTTCGGCGTCGCCCTCCCGGACCAGCACCTTTCTCCAGCCCGCCGGGGCGCGTCTGGCCGGATCGGTGACGATGCTTTCGGGCGGCTCCGGCGGGTTCGGGAACTCGACCCGTTCGCGGTCGGGACCGGCGTCCCGGTCCGGCTGCAACCAGAGGGCCTCGGAAGCGATTCGCAACGGGTCCGACGCCTGCACCGCGACCTCGTAGCGGCAAACGCCGGGCGGCCCGTTCTCCGGACGGTCGCGGCGGCCGTCGGAAATCCGCGCCTCCACGGCCAGCTCGAACGTGCTCCCGCGCCGCATCCAGGTCAGGTGCCGCGGGTCGACGGCCCGGAGCGGGATGCCAAGCGCCGCGTCGCCGAAGATCGCCCGTTCAAGGCCCGCCTGCCGCAGGTCGCCGAGAAAGGCCGGCACGTCGAAGAACGTCGACTTCCCGCCGGCGTTCGGTCCGACGAGGACGTGGAACGGTCCGAGCCGCTGCGACACGTAGCGCAGGGACCGGAACCCGAGCGCCTCGATGCGCGTCACGATCATGTTCGCTGGCAATGGTACACGCCGGGAGCCACCCTTTCGGCGCGCGTCCGCTTCCGCGTTGCGAACGCTCCGGACGGGGGCGCACCGAGGAAGGGCGGGGGCCTCCCGGCGGGCCTGTGACAGAATGGGCGGCGGAGGATCCCGATGAGTCCCGGCGCCAGGAAACGGAGGGCACAGGGCCGCTCGTCCCGGTCGCGACGAGCGGCGGCGGACGCCGTCGGCCCGGCCGCCGGGCGGACGTGGCGGTCGACGGCCGCCGCGCTCGGCCTGGCGGCGCTGGCGGCCGGCGTCTGGATGCTGCCGCTCGGGCCGGCCGGGCCGACCGCCGAGCAGCCGGCCATCGCCGTCCAGCCGGCCGCCGTCGTCCAGTCGCTCTCCGTGCGGGTCCGCCGCGCGTTTCCGCACGACCCCGGCGCCTACACCCAGGGACTGCTCTGGTGGGACGGCAAGCTCTACGAAAGCACCGGGCAGTACGGCCGCTCCGACCTGCGGCGGATCGATCCCGGGACCGGCGCCGTCGAACGGCAGGTCGCCATCTCTCCCGCCTACTTCGGGGAAGGGCTCGCGCGGGTCGGCGACCGCCTGATCATGCTGACGTGGAAGGCGCAACGGGCGTTCGTCTTCGGCCTCGAGCGCTTCGACGAGCGGCGGACGTTCCGCTACGAGGGCGAGGGCTGGGGACTGTGCAACGACGGCGGCCGGCTCGTCATGAGCGACGGCTCGGACCGCCTGACGTTCCGTGATCCGCGGACGTTCGAGGTGCTCGGGGAGGTCGCCGTCACGCTGCGCGGCTTCCCGCTCACGCAGATCAACGAGCTCGAATGCGTCGGCGACTCCGTCTACGCCAACGTCTACCAGACGGACTTCCTGGTGCGTATCGACCCGGCCAGCGGGCGGGTGACGCACTACATCGAAGCGTCGGGACTGCTGACGCGGGAGGAGGCGCGCGGGGTCGACGTGCTCAACGGCATCGCGTTCGACCCCGGCGCCGAAACCTTCTACCTCACCGGCAAGCTGTGGCCGAAGATGTTCGAGGTGACGTTCGAGTAGGCCGCTCCCGCGGGACGGCGGTGCGGCCGCCGCCGCCCGCGGTGCTGAACCAGCTTCGAGCCGTGTCGCGCGAACCGCTGCCGCGGGACGGCGGTGCGGCCACCGCCGCGCGTTCCGGCAACGCAAGGCGGCCGCCCCGAGCGCATACTCGCTACCGCGGGACAGCGGTGCGGCCGCCGTCCCGCGGTGCTGAAACCAGCTTTGAGCCGTGTCGCGGCGAACCGCTACCGCGGGACAGCGGCGATGCGGCCGCCGCCGCGCGTTCCGGCAACGCAAGGCGGCCGCCCCGAGCGCAACTCGCTACCGCGGGACGGCGGTACGGCCGCCCCCGCCGCCGCCTCCCCCGCTGCTGCTGCTCCCGCCCCCGCCGCTGCTGCTGCTGCCGCCCCCGCCCCCGCCGCTCGTGTAGCCGCCGCCGCGGACGACGCGGCCGCCGCCGCGCGTCGAACCGCCCGCTCCCTCGCCTCGCGCGCCCGACGAGGCGCCGCCGCTGTCCGGCGCGGCGCCGCCCCTGGAGACCGGGGCCCGTTGCGATACGCGCGTGTAGCCGAGGCCGCGGACGACGCGTCCCGTGCCGGTCTCGACGTCTTCGGCGCCGGCGGCCACGGCGCGCGGGCCGCCCCAGCCGTTGTAGTAGTACGGGTTGTACCAGTACGCGTTGCGCCACGTGTCGTAGCCGTACCACCCGAGATACGAATAGCCGAACGGCGCCCAGTAGCTGCCGCTGGGGGACCACGAACCGAGCCCGCCGCCGCCCAATCCGCCCCCGCCGCCCCGGCGGCCGCCGGAGCGGCGCTCGACCACGAAGTGATCGGGGTACGCCAGGGCCACGAGCACGTCGATGACGTTGCCGCCGACGCCGGCGTCGTCCAGCTCGATGAGCGTCGCCGCGTCCAGATCGAGTCGGGGCCGGGTTTCGGTGAGAAGCGCTTCGACCACCGGGGAATCCGCCTTCGCGGCGGCTTCGCGCACGCTCGACGCGGTGAGCGGGCCGGCGACGGACTGCCGGGCGTCGCGAATCGCGCCGGGCGTCGCCGGCAACCGGACGTCATCGGACGCCTCGGCGTCGCGCGCCGGGTTGTAGCGGCGAATCTCGATGTGCCCCCGGCCCCCGACCGACACGCTCTGCACGTCCACCCACGTGGAGCGGTTCGAAAGCAGGCTGACGCCGCTCATGCGGCGCGGCTCGTCCGTCCCGCAGCGGACCTCGCCGCGGGTGAAGAGGCGGCGGCCGTCGTCCGACCACTCGCGGCGTTCCCAGCCGCTGCAGTCCCCCTCGGTCAGCGCGTGCCGGACGCCGTCGGCCACGAGCGTTCGTTCGACGAGGACGCCGTCGTCCGCGCGGGCCGTCAGCGTTGCGCCGCCGCCGTCCTCCGCCGGCGTGATGCAGACGACGGTCCGCTCCGGAAACTCCGCGCCGTCCCCGGCCGCCGCGGGGTCCACCTGCTCTTCCCGGAGCTGCCAGCAGCCCATCCAGGGCAGCCAGCGCGCGTCGGCGAGGTCCGCCGCAACGGCCGTCGCCGCCCCGGCGTCCGCTTCGTCCTGCGCCGCCGCGGGCGCCGCAAGGATCGTCAACACACCCAGGATCACGTACGGAGCGCGCTGCATGGTTCGCATCGTTTCCATCCCTCCGATCCGCTGACCGACCGATCCCCTCTCCGTGCGCCTCGTATCACTATGCTTCAGAACACGAATCGAACGCCAGCGGCGACGCGCAGCCCGCCGAGATCGAGCGGCTCGAAACCGCTGAAGACCTCGCCGAGCCCGGCGGCGGCCCGCACTTGGCGGACTTCCGCGTTCAAGAAGACGTGCCGGGTCATGCGGACGTCGGCTCCGCCGAAGACGTGGACGCCCCGCCCCCAGCCTTTCGACGTGTACGCTTCCTCGAAGATTTCGAAGCTGATGGGGTCCACGAACTCCCCGATCTGCCGCAGGTCGTACCGCACGAAGCCGAATCCCGCCCCGACGTACGGGACGACGCGGGCCGGGACCCAGGCGTACTGCCCGATGGCCCGGCCCCGCGGCGCGAGGGCGAGCGCCACTTCGCCCCGCACGTCCACCTGCGACAGCTCGGTGCGCTGCTCGAACGGCAGGCCGTCCGAGCCGATGAAGCCCCGGAGCTCCGACTCGTTCAGCGACTTGGCGTAGCCGAGGCCGACCCGCACGTCCAGCCGCGAGGTGACCCCGATACCGAAGTCGAAGCCGATCCCCGGCGCATTGAAATTCAGCAGTCCGTGGCCCGGATTCTTCGGGTCGTCCGTGTCGCTTCGCCGCACGAACAGGCGCTCGTTCGCTTCGTCGTAGAAGTCGCTGCCGGCCCGCGCCCGGTACCACAGCCCGTGGACGCCGACCGACACGCGCGGCCGGCCGAACAGGAAGTCGGGCTGGCGGGAGGAAGGAGCGCGGCGCTGGGCGTTGCGGGCGGCAGGAGCGGGAACGGCGCGGGCCGCCGCCGTCGCGAGGCGTGCGCCGCGGACGGCCGGCGCCGCGTCGAGCCCGGGCTGCGCCGGCCCGGTTGCCCGCGAAACGGTCTCGCGCGCGCCGGAAACGGCGCGTTCCGGCCGCGGCGCGCGGGCCGCGGGACCGGCATCCGGCGCGTCCGCCGGGTCGCCGCCGGCGGCCCGCGCGGCAGCCGGCAGGATCAGCGCGCCGGCGAGCCCCCACGCGAGCATGCGGCTCCGGATACGGGGCCGGTGTCTCCGGGCCGGATCGCTGACCGCCATTGCTTTCCAATCATGACACAACGTACCAGGCACGGTGACGCGGCGACGAACGCGCCGCCGCCGCCGCCGCGCGCGCCTGTGCTATGCTGCGGAGCCTCGACCCGGTGGTTTCGGGCCGGCTTCTCTGGAGCAGCCGATGCGGTCGTCAGGCCTTGCGCGGATCGCTCTCGTGACGTTGGCGCTCGCCGGCGCCGCGCTCGCCGTTCGCCTCGCGGCGCCTTCCACTGCGAACCCACCGCCCGTCTCCCCGCCGGACGACGGGGTCACGGCGAACCCGCCGGACGTCTCCCCGCCGGACGGCGAGGTCACGGCCGGGCAGCGCGGCCGGCAGATCTCCGGGCGGGTCCCGCTCGATGGCGGCGAGGTCATGGCCGGGCAGCGGCAGGGCGGCCGGCAGGGGTTCGATCCGCGGGAAATGCTCCGCCGGCGGCGGCGGGGGACCCTCCAGCGACCGGCCGGTCCGCACGAGTTCTACTTCACCCGCGCCATCTACAGCAGCGGCTGGGGCTGGTCGCGGTGGGCCACCGACTATCCCAAGGCCGACCGGCAGTTCATGACGGTGGTCAACCGGCTGATCGACATCGACGGGTCGCCGTACGAGAACGCGGTCCGCCTCGACGATCCGCGGATCCGCGACTTTCCGTTCCTCTACGCCCTCGAGGTGGGGGACATCGCGCTGAGCCAGGCCGAGATCGAGGGTCTGCGCAACTACCTGCTCGCCGGCGGCTTCCTGGTGATCGACGACTTCTGGGGCTCGTGGGAGTGGGCCGCCTTCGAGCAGCAGATCCGGAAGGTGTTTCCGGAGCATCCGATCGTCGAGGTGCCGCTCGACCACCCGGTGTTCAATGCCGTCTACCGGATCGACGAGGTCCTGCAGGTGCCGGCCATCGGCAACTACTGGGGCGGCCGGACGTGGGAGCGCGACGGCTACGAGGCGCACGTGCGCGGCATCTTCGACGACAAGGGCCGCCTGATGGTGCTGATCAACTGGAACACCGACCTCGGCGACGCCTGGGAGTGGGCCGAGCGCCCCGAATACCCGCTGAAGTTCTCCACGTTCGCGGTGGAGATGGGCATCAACTTCATCGTCTACGCAATGAGCCACTGACCGGTCGGTGGCGGACAGGGACGGCCGTCGGCCAGCCGCGCGACAGGCGCACCACGCCGCCCCCGGGACCAGACACGGTGCCGTCCCTCGCCCCGTGCCGCCGGGCCGCCGCCACCGCCACCACCACGGTGAGCGGGCGCCGCCGGAAGACGAGGGCGCCGGGGCGGATCGGGTAGTATCGTCCGATGCCAGTCCTGCGCCTCGCGCTCGCCCTGCTCTTCGCCGCCGGCCTTGCCCTCGACGCCCGGACGCCGGACTTCTCCGGCTTCTGGACGCTCGACCGCGAGGCCAGCGACATCACGCCCCCCGCCTTCAGCGGCGGCCGGGGCGGGTCGTCCATCGACCGCCTCTTCATCACCCACGCCGCGAACGGCACGCTGATCATCGGCGCCGAGACGAACGGTCTGAAGGCGTGGTCGTATACGCCGGGACGGGAGGGAACGATTCCGGTCGGGCGCGAGACCACCATGCGCGCCGTCTCGCGGTGGGAAGGGGGGCGGCTGGTGGCGGAGGGCGCGCGCGGCGGCATGCGGATGCGCGAGGTGCTGACGCTGAGCGCCGGCGGCGCCCGCCTCACCATCGAGGTGACGACCACGACGCCGGAGGGCGTCACGAGGAACCGGCTCGTCTATCTGAAGGACCAGCCGGTCGGCGCCTGCGAGACGTGGGCGATGCCCTGCAAGGACTTCACCGACCGGCAGCGGTAGCCGGCGGCGCCAGGTCGAGCGCGACGATCTTCTCGCGGTCGCGCGCGTAGAGCGTGGTCCCGACCAGCGTCGGGGCGGTCCAGGCGCGCGTGTCGAACAACGGCGTCGAGGCCAGCCGGGTCATGCCGCCCGGCGTCAGGACGACCAGGCTCAGGTCGCCGTCCTCCTCCAGGATCAGCGTCTTGCCGCCAGCGTGCAGCAGGCTCGCCCGGCTGAAGCCGCGCTCGCGCCAGGCGGTCTCGCCGGTGGCCACGTGCGTCGCGGTCAGGATCGCGGCGGCGCCCTGGCCGCTCGTGCCGTAGACGAAGTCCCCGAGGCGGATCGGGTTCAGGAACGTGAAGCGGAGCCGCGGGTCGTACCAGAGCTCCTCGACGCGCGTCACGCCCCCGTCCCGCGAGAGCCGGATCGCGCGGCTGCCGCCGATGTAGCCGGACGAGAGGAAGAGGACGTCGTCCTCGTCGCTCCAGAGCGGGATCTGGAAGTTGAAGTCGTTGCCGGCGTCGTGCGGGTGCGCCCACAGGATCTCGCCGGTGTCGGGATCGAGCCCGTGGACCGCCTGCCCGGCGAAGACCACCAGGTGCTGCTCTCCGTCGAAGTCGATCAACCCCGGCGGCGCCTCCGACACCAGGAAGCTGCCGCTGCGCCAGGCGACGCCGCCGTCCTCCTGCCGCAACGCCATCACCGCCTGCCCGGGACCGCCCACCTGCACGATGATCGTGTCCTTGTACGGCAGCGGACTGACCCCGTAGCCCGACTTGATCATCGAACGGATCAGGAGCGGCGGGGCGCCGAAGTCGGTCACGAAGTTGCGCGCCCAGAGGAGCGCGCCGGTCGCCGCGTCGAAGACGTGCAGCTCCTTGTTGGTTCCGATCGCGAAGAGCCGGCCGCCCGCCAGCAGCGGCGTCGCGTGCGGGCCGGCGCCCTGGTCGAAGTCCTGCACGACCGACGGGTAGGCGTACTCCCAGAGGGTCTCGCCGGTCGCCGCGTCGAGGGCGACGACCGCTTCTTCCCCGCTCCACGGCGCGCCGCCCCCTTCGCCGTGGGCGACGCGGTACATCGTGTGCAGCCGGCCGCCGCCGGCGATGATCGCCGAGTGCCCGGCCCCGAGCGGCCGCTCCCAGATCACCGGCGGCCCCTCCGCCGGCCACGCGTCGGCCAGACCGGGGGCGTCGTAGAGGAAGTCGCGGCTCGGGCCGCCCCACTGCCACCAGTCGCGCGCGGCGTCCACCTCCTGGGCGCGGGGCGCGGCGAAGACAGCGAGCGCGGCGGCGGCGACGGCGACGGCCGAAATCAGTCGTCCCATTGGATTCGTCTCAATCGTTGCTCAGGGTGACGATGCCGGTGCGTCCGTCGTACGTCATGGCGAAGTATCGCAGGAACGTTCGGCCGATGAGAGCGAAGTGCGCCTGCCCGCCGACGCGTAACGCGACGCCCGCGAACCTCCCGTAAATCGTGACCTGGAGACTCGGCACGTGGATCTGGCCAAGGTACATGTTGACCTCGGCGGCTCCGTGCGCACCCGCGATCTCTTGGCGATCGACGACCGGCAAGCGCCGAATCAACGCAAGATCGTTGTCGATGCAACTTTGGGCGGCGCCGGTGTCCACGAGCGCCGGAAGTTGGTCCGCCGGCAGAGCCGGCGGCGCTTGACCGGCGGGCCGGAACGCGGGATCGAAGCCGATCCGAACTTCCAGCGTGGGCCCGAACCGGCTGAGCAGACTGCTTCCGGACTCCGCGTCGTCCGAAAATCCGCAGTCAGCGGTCGCCATGGACGGGGCGGTACTGAACCGACGCCGGCAGTTGGAAAGGGCCCGCGCCGACCTGCCGAATCAGGTACGGCCCGCGGCCGAAACGCCGCACCGCCTCCTCGGCCGCTTTCTGGAAATCATCATATGCGCCGACGAGACGTTCGCCGCACATCACGATCCACTGGCCGTTGTGATCGGTTTCCAGATCACTGCGCATGCGTTCGTATGCCGCGATCTCGTCCTTCAGACGGGCCATGGGCCGGCTCCCCGCGGGTCGATACCCGACTGTACCACGCCCCGCTTCGCCGCCGCTACTCGTAGTCCTCGGCCGCGAGCGACAGCCGCACCACCTCGGCGTCGTTGCGAGCCACGACGTGGCGGTTGGCGAACGCCGGGTGCGCCCACAGGACCGCGCGGTCGTCCCAGCGGCCGGAGGCGCCGCCGCGGGTGCGCGTGGTCGGCGTCAGGAGCAGCGTCCGGCCGACCTCCTCGTAGCCCGCCGGCGTGAAGCGGGCGATGACCAGCTCGCCGGTCTCGTTGATCACGAACCAGCGGTCGCCGTTACGGACCAGGTACGAGTTCGCCCACCGCTCGTGCGGCGTGAGCCGGTCGGTCGACCAGAGCCGTTCGCCGGTCGCCGCGTCGACGCCGCGGAACTCGCCGTAGCTGCTGAGGCCGTACAGGGCGTCGCCCGCCACCACCGGCGTCGACAGGGTCGCCCCCTGCGGCGGACGGTCGGTCCGGCTCGGGTTCGCGCCTTCCCAGAGCAGGCGCGCCGCGGGGCGGTCGGAGTTGAGGGCCAGCATCAGGCCGCCGTTCTCCACCTGCGTCACCAGCAGGTAGCGCCCGCTGCGGACCGGCGTGCCGATGGTCAGCCCGCTCGGGATCGGAAAGTCGTGCTGCCACCAGGTGGCGCCGGTGGCCGGATCGAGCGACGTCACCGCCGCGGCGTGCCAGACGATCAACTGCCGCACCCCGCCGGCGGTGATCACGATCGGCGAGGAGTAGCCCGGCTCCGAGGTGGTCTCGATGGCGCGCCACGCCTCGGCGCCGGTCCGCTTGTCGAACGCCACCACCATCGCGTCCGGCTCGCCGCCGAGCAGGGCGATGAGGTGGTCGCCCTCGACCAGCGGCGACTGCGAAACGCCGAAGACGGGCACCGTCACGCCGTAGTCGGCGGCGGTGTCGACCCGCCAGAGCAGGTCTCCCGTCGCGACGTCGAAGCACGACAGCATCCCGGCCGCTCCCAGGACGTGGACCCGGCCGCCGTCCACCGTGGGGGTCGCCCGCGGACCGATCGCGAACTTGAAGTGGATGTTGCGGTAGGTCGCCGGCCACTCCCGCGTCCAGAGGACCTCGCCGGTCTCCTCGTCGAGCGCGAGCAGCCGTTCGTGGCCGTCCATCGTGCGGCTGCCCGGCGTCTCCCGGTAGTCGAGGACGAAGACGCGGCCGCCGGCCACGGCCGGCCCGGCGAACCCGCCGCGAATCGGCGTCCGCCACTTGACGAGCAGCCCGTCGTCGGGAAAGTCCTCGAGCAGGCCGGTGTCGCTCCACACCGCGTCCCGGTTGACGCCGCGCCACTGCGGCCAGTCCTCGGCATGCAGGCCGATCGTCGCGAGGCAGACTGCCGCCCACGCGATCGCGGCGATGGTCGTCCGGGTCGGAAAACGACGGTCAGGCATCAGCTTCTCCACGGTCGGTCCGGGACTCGTCGCCGCACGGCCGGCGTGCGTGCGCTCCCGGCGCGGTCTGCGAGCCGTCAGGATAGACGATCCGGGACCGGGCGGCCACGGCGAGTCTGCGACGTTGGGGGGCTCAGGCGGGCTCGACGTCGAACGCCGCGACGTCGCGCTCGGCAGCGCTGATCTCCACCCCGATCAGATGCACCGCGCGGCCCGGTGCGCGGTACTTGTCCGCGTAGCGGCGCGCCCGCAACTGCGCCAGCGCCGCGTTCTCCGGCCGTGGGCGCTTCTCGCTCGCGCCGCCCGGCCGCGATCTCCGCGCCGTCCGCTCCACCACCTTGAACTCGAACAGGAACGCGGCGTCGCCTGGCACCACCGCCAGGTCCAGCCGCCCGCGGCTGGTGGCGTCCTCGACCGTCACGCCGTCCACCGACGCCTGGAACCAGGCGTAGAAGACGCTCGACCAGTAGCCCTCGTAGCGGGCGACCTCGTTCCGCCGGTGCCAGTCGTGCGGGATGCCCGCCAGCAGCTTCCGGAACAGCGCCTCCAGGCCGCTCCAGTCCGCCGCCGCCAGCACACGGCGGAGCGCGATGCCGCTTCCCGCCGACCGCCAGCGGGGCGCCAGCGCGTCCAGCAGGCTCTCGTTCAGGCCCCGCCGCACTTCCCGGTTCGGATACCCTAGCCTGGATTATTCACCGGGGGTGCCGATCCGGGAGAGACACAAGGGCCTCCGCGCGGTAAAATCGCAGTGGCAACAGGCATTTTCACCACCACGGAGGCCCCTGCGTGACGACCGACACGATACCACAGACTGTCCTGTTCCCGGAACTGTTCGACAAGCCCCTCGTCGCCACCTTCGACCGCGAGCACGCCAGCTCCGACGGCGGAGCCGTTCTCCTCAAGGCGGCCGAGCGCGTGTACGGCCTCGTCAAGACGTTTGCCCGCTGTCTCGCCGACCGGCGCGACCCGGAGAAGATTCGGCACACGCTCGCGGAACTGGTCGGGCAGCGGATCTTCGGCATCGCGTGCGGCCACCCCGACGGCAACGATGCCGACGATCTGGCCGACGACCCCGTTCACAAGCTGCTGCTCGGACGGGACCCGGTGGCCGGCGCGCCGCTGGCGTCGCAACCGACGATCTCGCGGTTCGAGAACAGCCCGGGCCGCGGCGCGCTCTATCGCATGGCGCGGGAGTTGGCGGCGAGCGTCATCGAGCGGCACCGGCGCCGGCTGGGGCGGCGGGTGCGGCGCATCACCATCGATCTGGACCCGACCGACGACCTGACGCATGGCGCACAACAGCTTTCGTTCTTCAACGGACACTACGGCGGCTGGTGTTATCTGCCGCTGCTCGCGTTCCTGACCTTCAACGACGAGACGGAGCAGTATCTGTGCGCGGCGGTGCTGCGGCCGGGCAATGCGGTGGCGGCCGACGGGAGCCTGGGCCTGCTGAGACGGCTGCTGCCGATGCTGCGGGCGGCGTTTCCGCGGACGTCGTTTCTCGTCCGGCTCGACGGGGGCTTTGCGACCCCGGAGGTCTTCGATTTCCTGGAGGCGGAACCGGGACTCGACTACGTGGTGGCGATGGGCAGGAACGCGGTGTTGGTGCGGCAGGCCGAATCCGCCATGGCGGCGGCCCGCGCGCAGAGCGGGGCCAGCGGCCGGACCGAGCACGTCTATACCGACACCCGCTACGCGGCCCGCACGTGGAAGCGCGAACGCCGGGTCGTGATCAAGGCCGAAGTGGTCCGGCATCCGGGCCGCGAGCCGCGGGACAATCCGCGCTTCGTCGTGACGAATCTCCCGCAGAATCCGCGCTTCGTCTACGAGAAGGTCTACTGCGCCCGCGGCGACGTCGAGAACCGGATCAAGGAGTTGCTGGACGGTCTGCAGATCGACCGCACGAGCTGCTGCCGGTTCCTGGCGAACCAGTTGCGCGTGTTGCTGACGGCTGCCGCCTACGTGCTCATGCAGGAACTGCGGCTGCGGGCGGCGCGAACCGGCTGTGCCCGCACCCAGGTGACGTGGCTGCGCAACCGGCTGCTGAAGCTCGGCGTGCACGTCGTCGGCTCCGTGCGCCGCATCGTCCTGCATCTGCCCCGGGGGACGCCGCATCTGAACGCATGGCGGCGCATCGCGCTGGCCCTCGGCGCCCGCGCCGGGTAGTCCGAAACCCGCGCAGCCCGTAGCCCGAACCGCACCGCCCGCGACGGCGGAGCCTTGCCTGAACCCGCCTGTCCGCAACCGCCGGGCCCGCGAACGACGCCTTCGATGACGGTTGCTCGCCCTCGGCGGTCCTGAATCCGTCTGTCCGCAACCGCCAGACCCGTGAAGGCTGTTCCACGCGTCGCGGCCCGCGCACCGACGCGTGTCCGAGACCCCGTTTCGTGGCCGAGCATGGCCCGTCGGGGCCTCATGCCCGACCTTCATGAATAATCCAGGCTAGCCGGTACAGGGGCAGACCGTCGGGGTCCTTTTCCTCCTCCGCGATGGTCAGATAGCCGGTCTGGAACAGCAGCGCTTCGGTCGACACGGCGTCCACGTCGAAGGCCGACAGCAGGGCGGCGTTGGCGTGGACGTCCTCGAGGTCCGGGGCGGAGAAGCCGCGCCGCAGCAGCGTGTCGACCAGGAAGCGCGGCGTCGCGGTCTCGAACCAGTGCGCTTCGAACTCGCGGCTGGCGAACAGATGGAGGATGGCCCAGGGGTTGTAGACGCGCTCTTCCCCCCGCCAGTTGTAGCCGTTGTACCAGGCGCGGATCCGGTCCCGGTCGAGGCCGGGGAGCTCGGGCGCGAACACGGTGTCGAGGTCCGCCTCGGTGTAGCCGCAGACGGCCGCGCAGCGCGGGTCCAGGGTGAGGTCGGTGAGGAAGTTCAGGTCGGAGAACAGGCTGACCTTCGAGAACTTGCTGACGCCGGTGAAGAAGGTGAGCTCGACGTGGGCGTCGCAGTCCTTGATGGCGCCGTACAGCCCCCGCAGGTCGTCGCGGTTGGCCCTCGCCTGCGCGTTGCCGGCACGGGGGGCGGCGCCTCGTTCTTCCCCTGGAAACTCCGCCTCGTCTTGTGCGCCCACGATCGGCTTGTCGTACTCGTCCACCAGCACGACGACGCGCTCGCCCGTGCGCTCGCGCAACGCCTCGATCAACCGGCGGAAGCGCACGGGAGGGCTTCCGCCGCCCGCATCGATGCCGGCCCGGCGTCCGACGTCCTCGATCTGCGCCGTCGCGCTCTCCACCAGGGCGTCCGGCCGCTTGAAGTTGCCGCCGGCGAAGCTCAGCCGCACGACGGGATGGCGCTTCGACCAGTCCCAGGCGTCATGGACGGCCAGGCCGCGGAACAACGGCTCGGCGCCCTCGTACAGCTCCTTGAGCGTGTCCACGAACAGGCTCTTGCCGAAGCGCCGGGGGCGCGACAGGAAGTAGTGCTTGGCGTCGCCTGCCGCGATCCGTCGGGCGAAGGCCGTCTTGTCGACGTAGTAGTAGCCTTCCTCCCGGATGCGGCGGAAGGTCTGGATGCCGACGGGAAGCCTGCGCCTGTCCACCGCGGGATCATACTTTCGGTCCGTGCTCGCGCTCCGGGCAGCGGGGTTTCGCCACGGGCTGGCAGGAGTTGCCGTGTCGGAACAGGTGCGGTAACGTGTCCGAACAACGATTCACCGGCAGGGACCGAAAGGGCACGACGATGCAAATCACCAGACGATCCGTACGGACCCCTGACGCTCGCCGATCGCACCGCACGTCTCGCCGCATCGTTGCGCTCCTGCTGCCGACGCTCGTGTCGGCCGCCGTCCTCCCGGCGGCTGCCGGGCAGTCCCGCGCGCCGGCCGGCGGCGCAGCGGCCGCGGACGCCGCCCCCTCTCCGCGCGAAGCCGGGCGCCCGCCGTACAAGGTGCTGGCGACCCGGCGCGCCTCGACGCTGGAGCAGGAGCTGAACGGGGGAGCGGCCGACGGCTATCGGCTGCACAGCATCACGTGGAAGCGCCAGCTATACGGGACCTTCCTGTTTCCGTTTCCGGGGGACCGGAACGAAATCGCGGCGCTCACCGTGCTCGACGGCCGGCCCGGACGGTTCCGCTACCGCGTGCTGCGGGGGTTGTCCGAGGCGGATCTGGAGACCGCGCTGAACGAGGCGGCGCAAGAGGGATTCGGCGTCCGTTCGGTGGGAAAGTTCATCGTCCTCGAACGGGATGACGCCGGGACGTCCGCCCGGCGGGAGTACGAGGTCGTCACCACCAGCAAGGTGACGACGCTCGAAGCGGAGCTGCGCGCGATGCGTGACGACGGATATGCGCCGGTCGGGCTTCTGCCTCCGCGCGGCGTGGTCGAAGGGCTCGTCGCGATCCTGTCGCGCCCGGCGCGGAACGTCGGCCCCCCGGCGGCGGCCGCGCCCTGACCACCGCGCCGGCGCGCCCCGAATCCCGGCGCGCCGGCGTCGTGCAGCGCCTGGCGTGACGGCGCGGCCCCGGTGCGGATGCTCGTGGCGCCAGGTCCCGGCGCGCCGGCGTCGTGCGGCGCCGCCCGCCGAGCGGCTGCCGAAGGTGTCGCCGACCGGTGGCCGGATCCTGCGGATCCCCCGACGCGGTTTCCTCGACCGGTGGTCGGATCCCGCGGATCCCCCGACGCCGGTCTCCTCAGCCGAAGGTGTCGCCGACCGGGTGGCCGGATCCCGCGGATCCCCCGACGCCGGTTTCCTCGACCGGTGGCCGGATCCCGCGGATCCCCCGACGCCGGTCTCCTCAGCCGGAGGCCGGCGCCACGCCCGCCTTCCGCCGGCGCAGCAGGCCCTGCAGCCCTTCCTCGAACAGGGTGTAGACGACCGGCACCACGATCAGCGTCACCAGCGTCGACGACAGCAGCCCGCCGATGATCACGCGGGCGAGCGGGGCCTGCAGCTCGGAACCCTCGCCGATGCCGAGCGCCATCGGCGCCATGCCGAGCAGCGTCGTCGTCGTGGTCATCAGGATCGGCCGCAGCCGGGTCCGGCCCGCCCGCTCCACCGCCTCGCGCAGCGGCATCCTGTCGCGGCGCCGCAGGACGTTGGTGTAGTCGACCAGCAGGATGGCGTTGTTGACGACCAGCCCGCCGAGCACGATGACCCCCATGAACGCCTGCAGGCTGAACGGCGTCCCGGTGACGAGCAGCGACGCGACGATGCCGATGCCGGCCAGCGGGATCGACAGCAGGATGATGAACGGGTCGCGCAGCGACTCGAACTGCGCCGCCATCACCGCGTAGACGAGGAACATGGCCAGGATCAGCACGAGCCGCATCTGGCCGAACGAGCGGGCCTGCTCCTCGACCTCGGCGCCGAAGCCGACCGAGAAGTCGGCCGGCGCCGCCATCTCGGGGATCCGCGCGTTGACGGCGGCGACCGCCTCGCTCAGCGTCGTCTCGATCTCCGCGTTGACGCGGACGATCCGCTCCTGGTTCTTGCGCTCGATCTGTTCCGGACCGGAGTCGGGCCGCACCGCGATCACGTTGCGCGCCGGGATCACGAGCCCCGTCGGCGTGCTCAGCGGCACGTCGTTGATGTCCGCGGTCCGCAGCCGGTCCTCCTCGCGCAGGCGCACGACGATGGGGTACTCGTCGCCCCGCTCGCGGTAGAAGGCGGCCTCGGCGCCGGCCACCCCGGTCCGCAGCGCGTCGGCCACCTGCGACACGCGCAGGCCGAGCAGCGCCGCCTTGGCGCGATCGACCTGGATCGCGAGCTCCGGGCGGCCCTGCTCGGTCGCCATCTCCGCGTCGGCGACCCCCGCGGTGGTGTTCATCACCGCCATCGCCCGTTCCGAGACCCGGCGGGCGTCCTCCAGGTCGTGCCCGCGGATCTCCAGGGCCAGCCGCGCGTCCTCGCCGGATCCGCTGCGCATCAGGCGCGTCATCATCCGGTTGCCGCCGGAGGCCCGCGCCCGCACGATGACGCCCGGCAGGTCGTTCAGCGAACGGCGCAGCGCCATCGCGATCCCGTCGCTCGTCCGCTCGCGCTCCGTCTTCTCCAGCAACGTGACGGTCATCGAGCCGCGGTGGCTGGATCCGCCGCCGAAGGGGCCGCGCCCGCCGCCCACCTGCGTCGTGACGTTGACCGCCTCCGGCACCTCGGTCCGGATGCGGTCCTCCAGCTCCAGCATCACGTCCCGCGTCCGCTCGAAGCGGGTGCCGATCGGCAGCTCCGCGTAGACCCGCACCTCGCCCTCGTCGACCTCCGGCGTCAGTTCGACCGGGATGGTGGGCGCCAGCATCGCCGTCACCCAGACGAGCGCCCCGGCGACCAGCAGCACGGTGGGCCGGTGGGCGAGCGCGAGGCGGATCCCGTTCTGGTAGCGCTCGTCGATCCGCTCCAGGCCCCGCTCGCTCAGCGTCAGGAACCGGCCGACGAACCCCTTCCGCCCGCCAGCGGGGGGCGGCAGCCGGAGCAGCCGCGACGTCATCACCGGCACCAGCGTCACCGCCACGAACAGCGACATCGCGAGCGCGATCATCACCACGACCGCCAACTGGCCGAAGACGATGCTCGACACCCCGGTCAGGAACAGCAGCGGCAGGAAGACCGCCACCTGCGTGAGGGTCGACGCGACGATCGCCCCGCTGACCTCGTCGGCGCCGTCCACGCTGGCCGTGACGCGGTCCTTGCCCCCCTCCATGTGCCGGAACGTGTTCTCCAGCACGACGATCGACGCGTCGACGATCATGCCGACGCCCAGCGCCAGCCCCCCGAAGGTGAGCGTGTTCAGGGTGAACCCCGCGAAGTAGACGAGCGCGAAGGTGCCGATGACCGAGATCGGGATGGCGGTGCAGACGATGAGCGTCGTGCGGACGTTGCGCAGGAAGGCGAACAGGACCACCACGACCAGCATGGCGCCCCACAGCACGACGTTGCGGACCGCGTCGATCGAGCGCTCGACGAAGATCGCGGAGTCCATCCGGGTGCTGAGCCGGACCCCCGGCATCTCGGTGTTGACGCGGTCGATCTCGGCGCGGACGGCGCGGGCCACCGCCACGGTGTTGCGCCCCGACTGCTTGCTGATCATCATCTGGACGGCGGTCCGCCCGTTGATCCGGACCAGCTCCTCCTGGTCCTCCGTCCCGTCGGTCACCTCCGCGACGTCGCGCATGTAGACCGGCACGCCGCCGCGGGTCATGACCACCACGTTGCGGATGTCGTCGAGGCTCGCGAACTGCCCGGGACTGCGCAGCAGGTAGGTCATGTCGCCGTCGTCGAGCTCGCCGATCGGCACGTTCTGGTTCTCGGTCCGGAGCAGGTCGATGATCCGGTCCACCGCCAGGTCGAGCGCGGTGATCTTGTCCTTCGCCAGCTCGACCCGGATCTGGCGGCGCAGCCCGCCCCGCACGGTGACGGTGGCCACGCCGGGCACCCGCTCGAGGCGCGGCGAGAGGTCGTTCTCCGCCATCTCGCGCAGCGCCACCGGCTCCAGATCGCCTTCGAGCCCCAGGAACATGATCGGCGCGTTGGCCGCGTCGAACTTGAAGATGACCGGCGGCTCCGCGTCCTCGGGAAGCCGCCCCCGCATGCGATCGATCCGCGATCGGAGATCGTCGGCCGCCTCGTTCAGGTCGGTGCCCCAGTCGAAGTTCAGCCGGATCTGGCTCGTCCCCTCCTGGGAGGTCGAGACCACCTCCTCGAGTCCCGCGATCGCCGCCACGGTCTGCTCCAGCGGGCGGGTGACGAGCTCCTCCATTTCGAGCGGCCCGACGTCGGGATAGCTGACGGTGACGGTGAGGCTCGGGAAGGTCACGTCGGGCATCAGGTCGACCGGCAGGCGGGTCAGCGCCACGACGCCGAGCAGTACGATGGAGATGCTGATCATCGACATCGTGACGGGGCGGCGAACGGAAAGTCCGGGCAGGCTCATGACGGCTCCAGTCTCTGATGCGGCGGCTTTTGCGACGAGCGGTCAGCGCGCGGGGACCGGCGGGGCGTCCCGCGGGGCGGCGGCGGCGCCGGAAGCGGGCGGGGCGGCGCCGGAAGCCGGCGGCGCGGCGGGAGCGGGCGCGGCGCCGGGAGGAGCGGGCGCCGGGAGGATGCCCAGCGCTTCGAGCACGGTGTTGCGCGGCGCGGGGCCGCGGCCGGCCGCCGCGCCGGGCGCGGGAACCCCGGACAGGGCGTCCTGCCCCGCGCCGGCCGCCGCGGGTGCGGCGCCTCCCGCGGCCGGGACGCCGCGGGGAGCGCCGGCGATCTGCCCGCCGCGGCCGGGAGCGCCGCGGGGAGCGTCGGCGGGCGGCCCGCCGCGGCCGGAACCTCCTGCGATCTGCCCGCCGCGGCCGGGACCTCCGGCGGGCGGCCCGTCGCGGCCGGAGACCGCTCCCCGCCCCGGACCGGCGCCGGGCGGGGCGCCGCGGCCGGGCGGACCTCCGCCGCGCCCGCCGGCGTCCGCCAGCAGAATCGGGTCGCCGTGCTGAAGGCCCGCGGCGCCGGTGGTCACCACCCGGTCCCCTTCCGCCAAGCCCTCGAGCACCTCGACGTGACGTTCGTCCTCCAGCCCGGTGACGAGCGACACGAACTGCGCCGTCGGCCGCCCGCCGGAGGCGTCCACCCGGAACACCCCGCGGGCGGCGGTGCGGATCACCACCGCCTCGCGCGGCACGACCAGGGCCCGGCTCTTGCTGCCGACGACGAGGCTGACGCGCGCGTACATCCCCGGCTTCAGGCGGTAGTCCGGGTTGGGCACCTCGATCTCGATCTCCGCCGTGCGGGTGGCCGGATCCAGGACCGGGGCGATCCGCGCGACGCGGCCCGCGAAAGACTCCGCCGGGAACGCGTCCACCTCGATCCGCGCGCGAACGCCCTCTTCCACCAGCCGCAGGTCGCGCTCCACCAGGTTGGCCACGAGGCGGACGAGGCTGATGTCCACGACCGACACGACCGCGGTGTTCGACGTGACGTAGGCGCCCGGATCGAGGTAGCGCCGGCCGATGAAGCCGTTGACCGGCGAAACCATGACGGTGTTCTCCAGGTTGATCCGCAGCTCCTCCAGCCGGGCGCCCGCCGCGTCGAACTGCGCGCGCGCCAGATCGAGCTGCGCGGTCGCCGCCTGGTAGCGCGCCTCCGCGTCGTCGAGTTCCTGGCGCGACACCAGCGCGCGGGAGAACAGGCTCTGCGACCGGTCGCGGGTCGTGCGCGCCAGCAGCAGGTCGGCTTCGCGCTGCCGGACGGTCGCCTGCGCGACCTCGAACGACGCCTCCGCCTGGTTCACCTGCTGCCGGAGCTCGTCGTCCTCGACCCGCGCCACCTCCTGTCCGCGCGTCACCGGGTCCCCGAGGCGCAGGTCGATCCGCCGCAGGCGGCCGTTGACCTTCGGGGCCACCTCCACGCTGGCGGCGCCGATCAGGTTGCCGACGATGCGGAGCTGCTCGGCGACGTCGGCCCGCGTGACGCCGGCCGCGTCGACGCGCATCGGCTGCGCGCCGAAGGCACCGCGTCCGCCGCCCGGCCGGAACCCGCCGGGGGGACCGCCGCCGGGCCGTCCCGGCCCCGCCCCGCCCCCGGTCGTGACGCGCTGGTAGACGAGCACGCCGGCGGCGCCAGCCGCGACGAGCAGGATGGCGGCGACGAATCTGGGCATCATCATCGGATCCTACGGCCAAGACGCCCCGGGACGCCGGATTCGTTTACGCCGCCCGGGGGAAGAGCCGCCCGGGACGGTCAATGACGCCAACGCCCGTGCCGCCGGATTCGCTTGCGCCGCCGGGGGGAACAGTCGACCGGAAACTCCGCGGAGCAGGTTGCGCCGCCCCGCAAGAGCGGGCTGAAGGCGCGGACGGTGATCGCGTCGACCGGAAACTCCGCGGAGCAGGTTGCGCCGCCGGGGAGAACAGTCGCCCGGAGACTCCGCGGAGCGGTCACCGTTCCACGAATACAATACCGTCGCGCGTTGACGGGACCACGGGGCGGGAGAAACGATGGGGCGGCGGGCGAGCCGGCGGCGCAGGGCGCGCGCGGAACGCGGCGGGCGCGGCCCGGCGCGCCGCGGTTCGGCGCCCGCCGCGCGCCCCGCCGTCGGGACCGCGGCGCTGGCCGCCGTCTTCGCCGCCGCGCTGATCGTGCGCCTCGTCCACGTGTGGCAGCTCGGCGATTCGCCGTTCGCCGAGCTCCTGCTCGGCGACTCGGCGGAGTACGACCGCTGGGCGCGGCGGCTCGCGGCCGGCGACTGGCTCGGCTCGGAGGTCTTCTACCAGGCGCCGCTCTATCCCTATCTGCTCGGCGTGGTCCACGCCGCGCTCGGGCCGGACGTCACCGTCGTGCGCATCTGCCAGGCGGTGCTGGGCTCGGCGTCGGCCGTGCTGCTGGCGTCGGCCGGCGGCCGGTTCTTCTCGCCGCGGGTGGGCGTCGCCGCCGGCGCCGCGCTGGCCCTCTACGCGCCGGCGATCTTCGTCGATGCGACCCTGCAGAAGTCGGTGGTCGACGTCTTCCTCCTGAGCGGGCTGCTCTGGCTCCTGAGCCGCACCCTGGACGGCGCGGCCCCGGCGCGGCGGTGGATCGGCATCGGCGCGCTGCTCGGCGCGCTCTGCCTGACGCGCGAGAACGCGCTGATCCTGGTGGCGGCGCTCGGCGTCTGGCTGTGGCTGGAACGGCGCGCGCGGCGTGACTGGCCGCGGTCGGCGGCGCTGGCGGCGGCCGGGGTCGCCCTCGTGCTGGTTCCGGTCGCCCTGCGCAACGGCGTGGTGGGCGGCGAGTGGCACCTGACCACCTCGCAGTTCGGGCCGAACTTCTACATCGGGAACGGCGCCGGGGCCGACGGCGCCTACCGGCCGCTGCGCTACGGACGGGGCGACGCGGCGTTCGAGCGCGACGACGCGACCGCGCTGGCCGAGGCGGACGCGGGACGCGACCTGACGCCGGCCGAAGTGTCCCGCTACTGGGCCGGCCGCGCGTTCGAGGACGTCACGGCGTCACCGGGGCGCTGGCTGCGCCTGCTCGTCCGCAAGACGGCGCTGACGTTCAACGCCGTCGAGGTGATCGACACCGAGAGCCAGTACGCGCACGAGGAGCACTCCTTCCCGCTGGCCGCCACCGGGTGGCTCGCCCACTTCGGAGTGCTCGTGCCCCTGGCCGCGGCCGGGATCGCGGTCACCTGGCCCCGGCGCCGGCGCCTCCTGCCGCTGTACCTGATGCTCGGCCTCTACGCGGCGAGCGTCATCGCGTTCTACGTCTTCGCGCGCTACCGCTACCCCCTGGCGCCCCTCCTCATGCTGTTCGCGGCGGCGGGCGGCGACCACCTGGCGCGAGCGGCGCGGCGCACCGCCCCCCTCCCCCGCGCGCCCCTCGTCGCGGCGCTCGTCCTCGTCTGCGCCGCCGGCGCCAACTGGCCGCTGCTGTCGAAGGATCACATGCGGGCCGCGTCCTACAACAACCTGGCCACCGCGTACCGCGAGCAGGGCGACCTGCCGCGGGCCGTCGCGCTCTACGAGACCGCCCTGACCCTGGACGACGGGTACGCGCAGGCGCACAGCAACCTCGGAAGCGCGCTCGCGGCCGGCGGCGAGCCGGAACGCGCGCTCGATCACTACCGGCAGGCCATCGCCGCCGATCCGGACACCGGCGACCTGCGCTACAACTACGGCAACGCGCTGCTGGCCGCGAACCGCTACGCGGAGGCGGCCGAGCAGTTCCGGTTCGCGGTGGAAGCCTGGCCGGAGGACGCCGAGGCGCACAACAACCTGGGCATCGCGCTCGCCTCGGCGGGGCGCATGCCGGAGGCGGCGGAGGCGTTCCGGGAGGCGGTCCGGCTCGATCCGGCCGGCGCCCTGGCGCACCGCAACCTGGGCGTCGCGCTGGAGGAACTGGGCGACGCGGACGGGGCGCGACGCCACTACGCCGAGGCGCAACGGCTGGAGGCGCCGGCGCCCGGGACCCCGTGATCCCGCGGGGCCGCGCGCCGCGCACTGGGTGGCAACGGCGACCAGCGTTGTTCGCCCTGGCCCTCCGGGACCGGGACGGCCGTGACCAGCGGCCGGGCGGCGGCGACGGCCAGCCACATGCGCGCCGCGGCCAGCCGGCGAACGGGACGCGCGTCCTGCATGGTCACTGCGCCAGCTTCCCGTCCGCCGACACGAGGTAGCGGAGCCCCAGCCGCATGACGTCGACCTGAATCCGCCCGGCCGGAACGCCGTCCGGACGCTCGAAGCGAACCACGTGCTGCCGCGCCAGCTCCCGGTTCCGCCGTGCGATGCGACGCGCGACGTCACCGAGCGGCTCCTCCAGGCGCGACCCCAGGAAGATGGTCGCCTGCGACCCGCCGGTGAACCGCTCCAGATCGCGCCCGACCGCCTCGGCCACCGACAGGCGCCGCTGCAGCGAGCCGGGCGCCGGCGGCAGCATCAGAAGCGTGTGCGCGGTCACGCCCTGGCGGAGAAACCGCTCGACGAGGTCCAGGAACCTTTCGGCGCGGTCCTCGCTCGGATCCCGCCCGGACGAGGCGACGACCAGGATCACCGGGCGGTGCGGCCCCGTGTCGCCGGCGATCCACTCGCCGGCCTCCGCCAGACCGTCGACGAGCCGCATCGACCGCCCCCCGAGCTCCAGCCGCCGCAGGCCGGCCTCGACGTCCTCCGGCTCGATGGCGCCCTGCGTCAGCCAGCGGGGCCGGGGCGACAGGGACAGCAGCGACACCTCCTGGTTGGGCAGGCGCGCGAAGAAGCTGCGCAGTCCCTCGCGGACCCGATCGAGCGCGCGCGCGGCGGTGCGGCTGTTGTCCACCAGCACCACCAGCTTGGTCGGCAGGTTCGCCGGCCGCACGTCGAGCACCGGCCGGACGACGCCGTCCTCGCGGACGATCACCTCCGGCACCGCGAGATCGGTCACGATGGCGCCGGTCCCCCGCTCGAACGCCTGGACGTAGAGCCGCCACTGCGCGTCCGCCGGCGCCGCGCACAGACCCCAGACGGCGAGCGCGGCCAGCGGAACGGCGACGCGGCGCGTCCCGCGCGCCACGGAACGCGGCGGCGCGGCGCGCCGGGGCGTCGTGAGCGCCATCGCCCCCATCCTACTCCCATCGCCGGGCAAACGGGCCGCGCGACGGCGCCCGGGCGGATCGCGGACGGTCGGAACGGATGGAAACCGGAAACGGGCGGAGAGAGTTGGCTCCTCAGGCTGGACTCGAACCAGCAACCCTCCGGTTAACAGCCGGATGCTCTGCCAATTGAGCTACTGAGGAACTGGCAGGACCGTCGATCATACCATCATCCGAGGCGCGGTTGCCGGCGGCACCGGACGACACCGGCGGCAGCGTGGCGTCCGGCCACTTGTCGGGGCCGCCTGTGACGAGCTCGGTCCCGATCAGCGACACCGGACGACACCGGCGGCGTGGCGTCCGTCCCCCGGCCGGCGCCGGTCAGTCGTCCCCGGCCACCTGCCTCGACGCGAGAAGCTGGACCACCGATCCGAGCAGGCCGAGCGCCAGCCAGCCCGCCGCGAACGCTTCGTGTCCGGCGAGCGGCGCCAGCGGAAACAGGCCGGAGGCGTCGCCGCCGGTGGCGGCCATCGCGGCCTGGTCCCGGGACAGCGCCAGCCCCCCGACGAGCGTCGTCCAGCCACCGAGGAACGCCGTCGCGATGATCACCACGTAACGCCGCACGATCAGCGCCAGCAGGGCGCCCAGCACGCACGCGGCGACCAGGAGCCAGACCTCCGGGTCGCCCTCGACGGCCAGATGCGCGAGGAAGGCGGCCACGCCGGCGCCCAGGAGGGCCACGGTGGCCAGGTACAAGGCGAAGGCGGCGGCCGCCCCGGCGAGTCCGCCGCCCAGCGTCGCCGCGATGAACCACCAGCCGTCGAGCCGGTCGGCGAAGGTCGGGGTGACGATGACGCCGCCGATGAATCCGTACAGCGCCAGCAGCGGCCGCAGCAGCGGGTACCCCGCGAAGCCGGCCACCAGTCCGCCACCGAGTAGAATGACGGCGACGGGAAACTGGAGGGTGACCGACTCCATGACCCGCCGATTATGTCAGCGAGCCGGCGGCCGCTCCGCCGCCGGCCTCCCGCTCCTTCATGCCCACGCGTTCCGCGACGTCCGGCCGGCGGCCCGGGGCGGCCGGCCTCGTCGCCACGATCGGCGGGCTGGCCCTCTTCGGGTACTACCTCCAGGAAGCCGGCGCGGCCGAGGTCGCCGCCCGGATCCGGCAGCTCGGCTGGACGTTCACCCTGGTGCTCGCGCTGTCGGGCCTCCGCTTCGCCGCGCGGGCGCTGGCCTGGCTGCGGTGTCTGCCGCCGGGACACGGCCTCCGCGCGCGCGACCTGCTGGCGGCCTTCGTCGCCGGCGACGCGGTCGCGAACCTCACCCCGCTGAGCCTCGTCGCGGGCGAGCCGGTCAAGGTGCTCTACCTGCGGCGGCGCGCGCCCCTAGGCCGCACGGTTCCGGCGCTGGCGGTGGAAACGCTCTTCTACACGCTGTCGATGGTCGTGGTGATCGGCGCCGGCGCGGTGGCGCTGGTGGTGATGGTCCAGCCGCCGGCGTCCGAGCGGCTCGTCTACGGCCTGCCGCTGGCGACCCTCGCGCTGCTGGTCGCGGGCACCCACTGGCTGATCTGGCGCCGTGTCCGCATCGCCAGCCCCGCGCTCCGCTGGCTGGCGCGGCACGTCCCGGCGCCGGCGTTCCTCGAACGGGCGGCGGAGCGCGCCCGGGAGGCGGAGGACCGGGTGCACCGCGACTACCCGCGCACCTGGCCGCGCGTGCTGCTCGTCACCGCCCTGGAGCTGTCGTTCCACGCGCTCGCGGTCCTGGAGGCGTTCGTCGTGCTCTCGGCGATCGGCGAGCGGGCGCCGACGCTCCCGGAGGTGTTCGTCTTCGAAGCCGCGAACCGCTTCGTCAACGTGGTCTTCAAGATGGTTCCCCTGCGGATCGGAGTCGATCAGGCGGGCACCGCGACGGTCGCGACGCTGCTGGGGTTCGGCGAAACGACCGGCGTCACGCTGGCGACCACGCGCACGGCCCGCATGCTGGTCTGGATGGCCACCGGCCTGGCGCTGCTGTCACGGCGCGGGTTCGCCGCGCCCCGGCTCGCGGCGGAAACGCGGGGACCGGCGGTGGTGGCGATCATGGCCCGCCCGCCCGGCGGCGCGCGGGCGCCCAAGAGCCGCCTGCGGCAGGCGGTCCCGGCCGAAGCGGACCGGCGGCGGCTCTACGCGGCGTTCCTGGCGGACACGGTGGCGACCTGCCGCGCGCTGCCGGACGCCGCGCTGCGCGTCGCCTGCGCGCCCGGCGGCGGCCCGGAGGCTTTCACCCCGCTCGGCATCGACCCGGCGGAGCTGCTGGCCCAGCGCGGCGGCGACCTCGGCGCGCGCGAGCGCGCCCTGTTCGACGACCTGTTCGCCGCCGGCTTCGCCCGGGCCGTGATCATCGGATCGGACCTGCCGACGCTGCCCGCGGCGCACGTCGCCGAGGCGCTGGCGCGGCTGCGGCCCGGGGCGGTGACGCTGGGCCCTGCCGCCGACGGCGGCTACTACCTGATCGGCCTGACGGCGCCGGGCCCGGGCGGGACGGTTCCGGATCTCTTCACCGGCATCCGCTGGGGAACGCCGGCGGCCTTCGACGACACGGCCCGCGCCGCGGCCCGGGCCGGGCTCGACGTCGAGCGCGTCGCGGCGTGGTACGACGTCGACGACGCGAACGGGCTCGCCCGCCTGCGGCGCGACCTCGAGCCGGAGAACGAGGGACCGCGCGCGCCGGCGACCGCGCGCGTGCTGGCGGCGTTGCGCCGGAGCGGCGATGACGGGCGCGGCTGAGCGGTTGCGGCGCGCGCCTGCCGAACCGGATCGAGACGCCGCGATTTCCGGCGCGGCCGAGCGGTGCGGCGCGCGCGGCCGGGGAGCCGGTTCCGGAACGGGCCGCCGGCGACGTGCGCGGTCGTCGAACCGCTTCCGAACCTGCGCCCGGGTTCGCCGGCCGACGTCCGGCGCCGGAACGTGCGTCCGGCTCAGCGTCCTACGGCTTCGGCCGAAGCCGGCCGCCGGCCTGCACGCCCTCCAGGCCGTCCGGTCCGCGTCGATGGTCCGGCGGTATCGGAGGCGGCGTGGGGGCTGAAGGCCGTTGCCGCGGCGTTCGAAGTAACTGATCTCGATTCGTCTTGCCACTGGTTTGCTCCTGGCGCACCGGAACGCGGGCGATCACAGCGCGCCGGCACCCACCTCCCGCAGCCGCGCCAGCCGCGCCAGCCGCGCCCGCTCCACCGCCGCACCCTTCGCCCGGCATTCCCCGCACTGCTTCCAGCGGCGGTCGAAGTCCTGCTCGCCGCACCGCGGACAGCGGCCCCGCTCCCGGTGAAAAAGCCGGCTGGCCGCCACCTGCCGCGCGGCCTTGGCCCGGCATTCCGCGCACCGGTACCCGCCCGCCGGCAACGGACCGGCACAGCCGACGCAGACGCCGGCCGCCCGCCGCGAAGCCCGCAGCCCGCGCATCCGATCCCGGTCCTGACGCCGCTTCCGCTCGTCGCGCTCAGTCATCGGCACCCGCCCGGGCGGCTCACGCCCTGCCCCGCCGTTGCAGCCGGCGTGCCCGGCGGCGCTCCTTGCCGCTCCTGTCCCAGTTGGTGCGGGGGCGGGTGCGGTTCGTGCACCCCTCTTCGATGCACTCGGGGCTCACCTGTGCACCTCCTCCTCCCGCAGCCGCGCCCGCCGCGCCCGCTCCCGCGCCGCGCCCCGGTCAGACATCGCCCCGCGCCCCGCCCGGGCCGCCCGGCGCCGGCCAGCGCTCCACGGCCGGCAACCCCGCCTGGATGGCCGCCGCAACCACCGCGCCCAGGGAGACGCCGTGCCGGGCGCTGAGGGCCGCGAGGCGGGCGTGGTGCGCCGCTTCGACGTCGGCGGCGACGCGCACCAGGCGGCGGACGGTGGCGCTCACGACCCGCTCCCGGGCCCCGGCTTCGCGGCGCCGTCCGGCTTCGCGGCCGCGGCGACCACCTCGGCCAGCGCCGCGCGCGCCTTCCGGATCAGCGTCCCGGCGCCGGCGGCATGCTGGCGGGCGGCATCCAGCGTCTCCGCCTTGTGCGCCACACGCGCCTTGCTCTGCGCGTCGCGCAGGATCGCGTCAATCTCGGCCAGCGTCTTCATGCCCCGTCCCTCGCTTCGAGCGCCGCGTCCACCACCAGCCCGACCGCCGCGCCGAAGCTCGGCCCCCGCCCCTGGATGCCGCCGTCGCGGGTCAGCGCCCACCAGCAGGCCGTCGAGTCGTGCACCGGCTTCACGCTGCCGATGCGCCGGGCGCCCGGGCCGACGACCGCCCACCGGTTCGGCGACCGGCGATCCCGCCGCACCGTGACGGCCATGCCGCCGGCGGGGGCGGTCATGGCGCCCCGGCCCCAGGGTCGCGCCGCACCGCCGTTCGAAGCACGGTCCGCGCGCTTCGCGCGGCGGCGCGGGCCTCTTCGACGGCCGTTGACAGCTCTCGGTTCGCGTGCCGGAGCGCGGCGTTCTCACGCTTGAGCGCGGCGATGCGGAATTCCGGAGCGTCGAACGCCCATCGGCGACCGTCCGGCGCCGGACCGCCGCGCGTGTCGTCGTCGATGGCCGCATCGACCACCATGCCGAGCGCGGCCCCGAAGGTGGCGGCGCGCCCCTGGACGTCGCCGTCGCGGTCCACGGCCCACCAGTCCGCCGGTGAGCCTTCGACCGGGCGGACCGTCCCGATACGCCTTCGGTCCGGCCCGAGGACCGCCCACCGGTTCTCCGGGCGGTGTTCGCACCGGACGGTGACGGCGCGGCCGCCGCCGTCGGGCATCGCTGGCCCGTCTGCCGTGGCGATCTTCATCGTGCGTCTCCCTTCCGGCCCCCCGGCGGCAGGCATTCTCCCAGCGGCTCGGCAGGTTCCCAATCCACGAGGCGCGGCCGGTTTCGAGCCTCAAGAGCACGATCGATCTCCCGACAGACGAAGGGGTAGCCGCTGGAGAGCAGGAAGCAGGCCCCGCCCCGGCGGGGCTTGTAGCGAACGGTGGTGCGGGCTCCGTGCCCCCCGCCGCGTGAGACCGTGTCGAGTTGGTCCAGATCGATCGCCACGGTCCGGCCGGACACGTCCTCGAACCGCGGATCTTCGGCGGACCACGGCACGGGGGTGGTCTCCTCGGCAGCGGACAGGAAGCGCGGCTGACACAACCGACACAACGCGAACAGGGTCTCCAAGTCGGACAGACCGCCATCCATCCCCTTGCCCAGGCGGAACACATCCAGAATGCCTGACCGCCCGCACACCTGGCACCGCCAGCCGGCCCGCTGCAACGCGGCCCACTGTGCGGCTCTCGGCCCCGCGTAGCGCGCGGGCTGCGGCAGGGGCGGGGGCGCCTCCGCGGAAGGTGCCGGCGACGGCGCGGGCGGGGGCGCGATCTCCCCGGCGGGCGGGGGCGCGATCTCCCCGGCGGAGGCGGACAGACCAAGAGTCGGTGGCGTCCCGCGCGGCATCAGTCCGCCGCGTCGCCGACGCAAACCCACGCCGGCGAGCGCCGCCAGCGCGAGCGCGGCGATTACCAGCAGTTCCCATGCTTCTTCCGCTACCACCAGCGCGTACCGAGCCCGGACGGCCCCCCGTTCGATCAGGTTGACCCTTCCGCACGCTTGGTCTCGTCCGCGCACATACGACCCCCGCAAAACTCTCTGCGGCGTGTCCATCTGCAGGTTTCCAACTGCCACGCGCGCCCAGAAGCACGATTCGGCGTCGGACCGCTCGACACCTTGCCCCAGGCCGTACATCGCGCTGAGCGTCAATGCGGCGCCGGCGTTCCCTTGTTCCGCCGAGCGGCGGAACAGTTTCGCGGCGATCACCAACTCCTCTCTTTTACTGTCCCTCTCGGTCACGAACGCGGATCTGAGCAACAATCCCACCCTGTACTGGGCGAACATGTTGCCGGCCTTCACCCGTGCGAGTTCATCTTCACTGACGGCGGGGATAACACCCATAGGCGCTAACTTGTTTTTTGGGACCTGTTTGGCATACCCTGGCGTGCGGGATGCACGACACGGAGATCGGCGCGGCCGGCGAGGATTGGGACGTGCTGCTGTCGTTCCTGCCCCCTGACTGGCAGGAGTTGGCACGGGACACCGGGGCGCTGAAGGGGCTGCGCAAGGACAAGGCGGTGGACAACCTGCTGCGGACCCTGCTGCTGCACCTCGGCTGCGGGCACTCGTTGCGGGAGACGGCGGTGCGCGCCCGACAGGCGCAACTGGCGGATCTGTCCGACGTGGCGCTGTTGAAGCGCCTGAAGAAATCCAGCGAGTGGCTGCGCGCGCTGTGTGTCCGGCTGTTCCGGGAGCGCGACCTGGCGGTCGTCCCCGAGGGTGCGTTCCGGGTCCGTGCGGTGGATGCGACGACGGTGAAGGAACCGGGCCCGAGCGGGTCGCTGTGGCGCCTGCACTACAGCGTCTGTCTGCCGTCGCTGGCGTGCGATTTCTTCAAGCTGACGGAAACCGAGGGGTCCGGCACGGGAGAATCGCTGGCGCAGTTTCCGATCCGCGCCGGCGATCATGTTCTGGCGGATCGCGGGTATTCGACCGCTCGCGGCCTCCGCCACGTGGCGGAGGCGGGCGGGAAGCTGATTGTGCGTGTGAATACGGGGTCGCTGCCGTTGCGCACGGCCACTGGGAAGCAGTTCGACCTGCTGGCCGCGGTGGAGTCGGTGACGCGCTCGGGCGACGCGCGGTCCTGGGCGACGACGGTCGTGGCCGGGGAGGATACGGACGGCCCGGCCCGCGAGATTCCGGGCCGGGTGTGCGCGATCCGCAAGTCGGCGGCAGCCATCCGCGAGGCGCACCGGAGAATCCGCCGGGACGCCTCGCGCAAGGGCAACCGGGTGCAACCGGCCACGCTGCGTTTTGCCGAGTACGTGATCGTCTTCACGACCTTTCCGGAGCCGCCGTTTTCGGCGGCGGCCGTACTGGAGTGGTATCGTCTGCGGTGGCAGGTCGAACTGGTGTTCAAGCGCTTCAAGTCGCTGGCGCAGTTGGGCCACGTGCCGAAGTACGACGACGACAGCGCCAGGGCGTGGCTGTACGGGAAGCTGTTCGTGGCGCTGCTGGTGGAAAAGCTGCTCGATCACGCCCGCGCAATTTCCCCCTGGGGCTACGCTCTGCCGGCGCCGGCGTCCTCCCAGCGCGTGGCGTGACTTCAAGTTCGTGCTCAACCAGGTCAGGCGGAGCATCGAGCCGGCGCTTCCATTGGCGCACATGATTGGCCAATGGCAGGCGATCTCCGATGCGCTCGCGGAGCCGCCGCGCCGCCGGTGCGCGCAACTCCCTGACTACTTCGGATGAGGGCGAAAACAAGTTAGCGCCTATGGGCGATGCTCCCCGCGTCGCAACGGTCGTTGATGACCTGGTTGGGCGTCAGGTCCTCGTACGGGTCCCGGTAGTCGAGGCTGGCGCCGGCGCGGATGAGCGCCAGGATGACGTCGGCGCGGCCGACCTCCAGGGCGAGCAGGAGGGGCGACGAGCCGCTGCCGCAGGCCTGGTTCACGTCGGCGCCGTTCCTGATGGCAGCCGTCACGGTGCTGCCGCGGGCTGACCGATGCCAGTCGGGGTTGCAGAGGCCGGGGGGCGGCGCCGGGCGCGTCTGCGCCGGGGCGGGCGTGGTCTGCGCCGGGGCGGGCTCCGCTGGCTGCTCACGTCGGCGTTCCGGGCGCGCCGGGCGGCGGCGGCGACCCTGTTCCGGTGCTGCACTCTCGCTCAAGGCGCTGACGTGGGCGGCCGTGGTCCCGGCCGGTGCGGGCGTCGGGGCCAGGGCGCCCGGGTGCGCCGCGGCGGCCGTGGCGGTCAGGAACAGGGCGGCGGCCAGCACGACGGCGTTGAGGGTCTTCATCGTTCCGTCCCTTCCGGTTCCGGGTTCCGCCTGGCTCGCCAACCCTACCACACCGTGCGGCGGCAGCCTGCGCCGGGGCGCGCCGGACGGCGCGGAGGGTCACCGGTACTTCAGGCAGAACTGAGCATCGGTTTTTGGGCCAGTGTGAGTGGTGCCGAAAAATTCTTGATTGAAAGCAACGTTAGCCGCTTGATATGCTTGATCGCTCCCGTATCCTTTTATGTACACATATAGGCTTGTCTCGTTTTTATAAATCCGATCATTTTGCCGATAATATTCTTCTCTTGTCACCTGATTGTTGCAAAACCTTGACAGAAGACGACGGAAGTTGCCTCTTATCTGATGGTCATATCTGACCTCTGCCAGGTCCATGGGCGACCTGCCGGATCTGTTCCTTGCAAAGCGGTCTACGGTTTTGCCTTCATATATGAACGTCCCTATGGCAAAGAAAGCACCAGTCGTCAGCGGCGTCGACGAATCCTGCAACGCGATGTGCAACGGCCGATCGCCCCTGCCGCAGTCGTAGTTGACGTCCAGCCCCGGCGTCCGCAGCACCGCCTGCATGCGGCTCTCAACCTGGGCGTCACTCAGCCGGTAGAACCCCTGCCACCAGCGCGGGTCGCAGAGGTTGTTGTGGGCTTCGGCCCGCGCCTCGAAGCCGCGCCGGACCTCGGCGCAGACCGGGGCCAGCTCCCCCGCGTCGCACCGGTCGTTGATGACCTGGTTGGCCGTCAAGCCCTCGTACGGGTCCCGGTACTCCAGGCTGGCGCCGGCGCGGATGAGCGCCAGGATGACGTCGGCGCGGCCGACCTCCAGGGCGAGCAGGAGCGGTGACGAGCCGCTGCCGCAGGCCTGGTTCACGTCGGCGCCGCCGGCGACGGCGCGCGTCACGGCGGCGCTGCCCCGGGCCGTCTGATGCCAGTCGACGTCGCAGAGGCCGGGGGGCGGCGCCGGCCGCGGCTGCGCCGGGGCGGGCGCTTCGGCCGAGGCGGCTTCCGCTGGCTGCTCACGCCGCGGGTTCTGGCGCACCGGCCGGCGGCGGCGGCCCTGCTCCGGCGCCGCGGTCTCGGTGACGTGGCTGGTGAAGGCGGCCGCGGTCCCCCCCGGTGCGGGCGGCGGGCTCAGGAGCAGGGCGGCGGCCAGGGCGACGAGCCCGGCCAGGGCGACGGTGTGCGGGCGGAACTGCATCACGAGCCGCTTCCAGGCTGCCGTCTTCGTCATGCGCGGCAGCGTAGCACGGGACGGGCGGCGCGTCACCCGCCGCGACGGCGCCGGCGGGCGATCGGGAACACGATCCCGCCGGCGCCGCTGTCCAGTGTCAGGGATCCCGCTGGCCGACCCTGCCAACCGTCCCTTCCAGTTGCCCAACCGCTCGGTGCAGGGCCCTTGTCTCTTTCGCCAGCTCGTCCACCTTCGAGTCCACCCGCCGCACGTCTTCCCGCACCTGCTCGATGTTCTTCCCCAGGTCTTCGCGCACCTGCCCGATGTTCTTCCCGATGGCGTCATGGGCCGTCTTCGCCTCGTCCCGGACAGTCTTCACTTCCGCCTTGATCTGCTTGTGCAGCCAGATGAACCCGCCGATCAGGATCCCAGGCACCGCGAGCAGGTCCAGCCATTCCTTCAGTTCCACGTCCCCTCCATCCGCCGGCCGCTGGATGACCCAAACCCCGCCGCACGCATCAGCCTTCTCCGTCCCGTCGCCGGTCCGCGGCCGTCGCCGCCGGTTGGCACGTCGGGCAGTCGGGCGAAGCCTTGCGCCGCTTCGCCAGCGCGGCGGCGCGCGCCGGGGGCGCCGGCGGGGGATTGCAGCGGGGGCAGTCCGGAGAGTTCCCGCGACGCCGCTCCGCCGCGGCATCCAGGCTGGCCGCGAGCGAGCACAGCGCGTCAATGCGCTCCCTCTCATCGCCGGCTTCGCGCGCGCCGTGCTTCTGCCGGATCGATACCGCCTCCTGCCTGCAGGAGGCGGCGGCCCCCTCAAGCGCGGCCGTGCCGTACTCGGCGGTCAGCTCAGCCAGCATCCGCACGCTGCCGGTCGGGTCGTCGGTCGGGACGATGAACCGAAACTCAGTCACCGGCGCACCGCCAGGATGGACGGGAGCCGATGCCCCATCGTTCGCACCGTCCGTTCGCGTTCGGCCCGCTCCCCGGCCGCGCGCGCTTCGTCAACGGCCGCGGCGAGACGCCGGTTCTCGTGCTCCAGCGCCGCGCACCGGGCCGTCAGCCGCTCCACCTCCGCGGCGAGGTGCTGCCGCTCGAGGTCCAGCCCGCTGGAGGGGTTGACGACGACGGCGGTGCAGACCGGCCCCGTAGAGGATTGCCAGCAGCGCCGCGTCCCGCGCGCCGGCCGGCTGCCCGTCGGCGCAGGCGGCGAACAGGGCGGCGATCTCGCGCATCTCCAGCGCGCGGCCGGCCGGCAGCCGCGAACCCTTCACCCCGCCCACGTCGGCGGCGCGCCGGTATTCGTCGGTGCTGACCTGCCCGAGGCGCCACGCGGCCCGCAGCACGCCCCGCACCGCGGCCAGCTTCGCCGGGAGGACGCAGAGGTGATCAGGATGTCCCAGTGGGCCGAGGTCCGCCACCTGCATCTGGTGGAGGGCGTGCCGAAGAAGGAGATTGCGCGGCGGTTGCAGTTGGACGTCAAGACGGTGCGACGGGCCGTCGGCCGACCGAAGCCGCCGGCGCGGGTGTCGCCGCCGCGGTCCGGCCGTCTGGACCCGTGGCGGGAGCAGATCGAGCGGTGGCTGCGCGCGGAGCCGCGGTTGACCGCCAAACGGATTCGCCGGCTGCTGTTGCCGATGACGGGGCTGGTTCCGGCACGGACGGTGCGGCGCTACGTGGCGGCGCTGCGGGCGGCCGGTGCGCCGAAGGAGGCGTTCGTGCACCGGAGCGTGCAGCCGGGCACGACGATGGAGGTGGACTTCGGCGAGTCGTGGGTCGACGTCGCCGGCGCGCCGTGCCGGGTCAAGTACCTGGTGGCGGCGCTGCCGTTCTCCAACGCGTATTTCGCGAAGGCGTATCCGGTCGAGCGGGTCGAGTCGCTGCTCGACGGCATCGAGTCGGCGTTCCGGTATTTCGGGGGCGTGGTGAACCGCGTCGTGCTGGACAACACGTCTCTGGCCGTCAAGCAGGTTCTGGCGGGCCGGGAGCGGGTGCGGACCGAGGCGTTCGAGGCGTTCCGGGGCGGGTATCCGTTCCGGGCGGAGTTCTGCGCGCCGGGCAAGGGCTGGGAGAAGGGTTCGGTGGAGGGGGGTGTGAAGTACGTCCGCAACCTGGTGTTCCGTCCGCGGCTGGCGGTCGCGAGCTGGTCGGCGCTCAACGCGGCGATCGTCACGGAGCTGGAGGCGGACCTGCCGCTGCGCCATCTCGACGACGGGCGCCCGGTCGCGGAAGCGCTGGCGGAGGAGCGGCGGCGCCTGCGGGCGCTGCCCGTTCACCCGCCGGCCACGTGCCGCGTCGTCGCGCGGGTGGCCGACAAGTTCGGGCACGTCCGTGTGGACCACGTGACGTATTCGGTGCCGATCCGCCACGCATACCGGCCGGTGTGGGTGAAGCTGTTCCACGACCGGGTGGTGATCGCGGCCGGCGCGGAAGAGATCGCGCGGCATCGCCGCGTGTTCGTCCGGGGCGCGAAGGTCCTCGATGCGTTGCACGTGCTGCCGCTGCTGGAGCGCAAGCACCGGGCCGCGGCCGAGGCGACGGCGCTTCAGAGCTGGCGGCTGGCCCCGGTGTGGGGGCGCGTGCGGGCCGAACTGGCCCGGCACACGCGCAAGCCCGACCAGGAGTGGGTGCGGATGCTGCGGCTGCTGGAGACGCACCCGGCGGCGGCGGTCGAGCGTGCGGTGACGGCTGCCCTCGAGCGCCATTCGCCGCGGCTGGAAACGGTGCGGCTCATCCTGCGGCAGCAGCAGGCCGGTCCGCCGCCGGTGTGCCCGCCGGCCGCCGCCGTGCGTCCGGATCTGGCGCGGGTCGCCGTGCCCGTTCCAACGCTGTCGTCGTATGACGCGCTGGTGGAGGGTTCCTGCTGATGGCCGCCGCGATCCCCGAACCCCCGCATCTGGCCGCGGACCTGAAGACGCTGTGTCTGTCGACGATCACGGCCCAATGGCGGCCGCTCGCCGAGCAGGCCGCCCGCCAGCGTCAGGCGCCCGCCGACTATCTGGCGCAACTGGCGCACCTGGAGGTGACCGGACGCCGGGAGCGTCGTATCCAGCGCCGCATCCAGGATGCCCGCTTCCCGATGCTGAAGACGCTGGACGCCTTCTCGTTCGAGGCGCAGCCCGACCTCGACCGCGGCGCGGTCCTGCAGGCCTTCGACTGCCGCTTCGTCGCCGACGCGGCCAACGTCGTGTTGGTCGGCGGCGTCGGCACCGGGAAGACGCACCTGTCCATCGCCCTGGGGATGGCCTGCTGCCAGCACGACTACCGGGTGCGGTTCGCGACCGCCGCCGAACTGGTCACGCTGCTCGTCGAAGCGCAGCAGCAGGGCCGTCTCGCCCGCAAGCTCGCCTGGCTCGCCCGCTTCGACGTCGTCATCCTGGACGAACTGGGCTACGTGCCCTTCGACAAGGCCGGCGCCGACCTGCTGTTCGGCTTCATCAGCCAGCGTTACGAGCGCCGGAGCCTCGTGGTGACGACGAATCTGCCGTTCGCGCGCTGGTCCGAGGTCTTCCTCGACCCGACCGCGGCCGCCGCGGTCATCGACCGCATCGTGCACCACGCGGCGGTACTGCAGACCACCGGCGACAGCTACCGGCTGGCCGCCGCGAAGCGGAACCGCGGGCCGTCATCCGGCAGGAAGGGAGCGCGCTGATGGCCGCGGGCCATGCTCCGCGAATGCCCGACGCCGTCGATCCGCGGGCGCCGGCGACCCGCGCCGTCGGCCCCGGCAGCATGACCTGTGCTCGCCGGCGTCAAGGTGCGTCGCTGCCCTCCGCCCCCGCGTGCACGCGGGGGCGGAGGGCAGCGACACCGGCTGCGTGCACGGTCACCAGCGAATCCTGCCCGACAGCCCGGAAACACTCTTCAGCCCAGGGAGAGGCCATGGATTGATCTGTTGACGAACCTGGGGGGTCCCTTTTCACGTGGCCACGGGGGTCCCTTTTTCAGTTGCCATTTCCACAGGGCGATGTGCAACGGCCGGTCGCCCCTGCCGCAGTCGTAGTTGACGTCCAGCCCCGGCGTGCGCATCACGGCTTCCATGCGGCTTCTGGCCTGGGCGTCGCTCTGCCGGTAGAACGACCGCCACCAGCTTGCATCGCAGAGGTTGTTGTGGACTTCGGCCCTCGCCTCGAATCCGCGCCGGACTTCGGCGCAGACCCGGCGATCGAGGCTCCCCGCGTCGCACCGGTCGGTGATGACCCGGTTGGCCGTCAGGCCCTCGTACGGGTCCCTGTAGTCCAGGTTCGCGCCGGCGCGGATCAGCGCCAGCACGACGTCGGCCGTGCCGACCTCCAGGGCCAGCAGGAGGGGTGACGAGCCGCTGCCGCAGGCCTGATTCACGTCGGCGCCGTTCGCGACGGCGGCCGTCACCGCGCCGCTGCCGCGGGCTCTCCGATGCCAGTCGACGTCGCAGAGGCCGGGGGGCGGCGCCGGCCGGGTCTGGGCCGGGGCGGGCGTGGTCTGCGCCGGGGTGGGCTCCGCTGGCTGCTCACGGCGTCGTTCCGGGCGCGCCGGACGGCGGCGGCGGCCCTGCCCCGGCGCCGCGGCCTCGGTGACGTGGCTGGTGAAGGCGGCCGCGGTCCCCGCCGGTGCGGGCGTCGGGCTCAGGAACAGGACGGCGGCCAGGGCGGCGAGCCCGGCCAGGGCGCCGGTGCGCGGGCGGAACCGTGTCACGAGCCGCTTCCAGGCTGCCGTCTTCGTCATGCGCGGCAGGGTAGCACGGGACGGGCGGCGCGTCACCCGCCGCGACGGCGCCGCCGGCGACCGGGAACGAGACCCCGCCGGCGCCGCCGTCCACTGTCAATCGTCTTCCCTTTTCCTGCTCCCGCCGGCCGTCGCGACCAGCAGTATCGTCACCGCGACCGCCCACACCCAGCCTTCGATACACGCCATGCAATCCATCAGATGTCTCCCGTGGAAACCCCGGACTTCTCCATCCGCCCGGCTCCCGGCCGTTCAAAGACCCCACCGCCGGCGACCACACCGCCCGCCGTTCCGCCGCCGACCGGTTCCGGCGCTCGCATTCGGCTTCGGCCGCCGCCGTGCCGCCGCCCACCACCTCGGCCAGCCGGCCGCGGCGCCGGAGAGCAACCGCTTCGGCACCCGCTTCCTGCCGCGTTCGATAGCTGGCGTCGGCCGCCGTCCAGTCGCCGCCGGCAGCCGGCCGCTGGATGACCCGGAACGCGAACCCCTTCATCACCGGCACGGTTCCGGCAACGGCGCCGGTTCGGCGCCGCCGGCGATCAACCGCAGTCGGCGGCCGGCAGCGGCAACGCCGGGGGGCGTGGTGGTCTTCGGCATGGTCTTCCTCCCTCCGTGGTGTTCAACAAACAACAGTCAGCCGCCGGCGCCGTCCCGGTGCACCGGCGCCGCGACCCCGACCAGACGGCACGCCGCCATCCGCGGCCGGGCGACACCGGCGCATACCCGGGCGGCAGCCCGCTCCCCGACACCGCACGCACCGCCGCGCAGCACCCGGGGCGCACGCGGCCGGTCAGCTCGATGATCGGCGTGCTGCCGCCCGAGGCCGCCCCGCAGTAGTGGCACGGCATGACGGCTACCGCCTGTTCCCGCCCTGCCGGTCGAGCACCTCCCACGTGCGCCGGTGGCCATCCTGGAGGCTTTCTTCAAGCGAGAGCAGCAACCGGAACGCCAGCACGAACGCGACGGTGATCAAGCAGTGCGACGCGAACAGCCACCACTCCAACGGCGACACCTCAGAGATTCCCATCCGTCGTTCCTCCATCGCCGCCTTCCCGGTGGTCGCGTTCAGCCTGCCGGCCGGCAAGGAACGCCACGTCGCGCGCTATCGCGTCGAGCTTCTCGGTGTGCCGGTCCGTGCGAGCCAACACCTCGGCCCGCGACGCATCGATGCGCTCCGAGATCGCCGCGTGCGCAGCCTCGTTCTTCACGTCGAGTTGGCGAACCAGCCCCAGCACCTCGGCCCGCGAAGAGTCGATGCGCTCCGAGATCGCCGCGTGCGCAGCCTCGTTCTTCGCGTCGAGCGCCCGCACCTCGCCCCGGAGATCACGGACGTGCTGCTCGGTCTTCGCGTCGAGAGCCTGCACCTCGCCCCGGAGATCACGGATGAGATCCCCGGTCTTCGCGTGCGCCGCCTCGTTGCTCTTCCGCGTTGCCCGCCCCTGCGCGTACCCGATGCCGCCGACCGTGACGATCAGCGTGGCGAGACCGACCACGACGGCCATGTCTTCCATCGTTCATCCCTCCCGCTTCTCGTTCGTCAACGCCAATCACCCATCGCGACCCGGTAGCTCGGAGGTTCGGGCCGGCCGCGCTCCCGCTCCCGCTTCCGTTCCGCCGCCGCTGACCTGCGCGCTGCAGCCGCTCGCCGGCGGCGGTCCGCTTCATCCCGCGCCCGCCGGCAGGCCGGACAGAGCCGGGAGGCCGGCTGCCGCGGCGCGCCGGCGCAGCGCGGACACGCCATGTCGGTCATCGCCATCGTCAGGCCCCTTCCCCGGCGCCCGCCGCCGCACCCCCTGCCCCCTGATACGGCACGTGCAGCAGCGAGGCCGCACGCCGCGCCGCACGCTCACCCCGCCGGTCGTACCGCACCGTCGTCGACACGCTGGCATGACCGGCCAGCCGCTGCACGCTCGACACGTCGCCCGAGGCGTCCAGCATCTGAGACACGAACGTGCGGCGGAGGTCGTGCGGGCTGGCCGGCTGCACCCCGGCCTTCCGGCACCGGTGCGTGACGCGCAGCCGGACGGCGGCCGGCGTCAGCCCCTCCGCCGGCGAGATCGTGCCGGCCTGCGTCACCCGGCAGAGGAGCGGCCCGGGCTCGGAACCGCGCACGTCGAGCCAGGCGCGAACCGCCGCGGCGCCGCCGTTCGTGACGTAGACCGCCCGCTGCCGGTTGCCCTTGCCGACCACCTTCACCGCAGGAGCGGCTGGCCGGCGTGGTTGAGCACCTTGAAGCGGGGGAGTTCTCCGCGACCGACGCGCGGTCGCTCGCCGGCGCCGTGGCCGACCTGCGCGCGCTCCAGGCCCGCATCGAAGACGCGCTCGGGGCGATGCACCGCGGCGAGTGGTCCATCGGGTAGGCGCAGGAGCTCGCCACCCGCGCGTCTTCCTTGCCGTCCTTCACGGCGGCGTCGAGCCGCGCCCCTGTTTCGCGGATGTTCGCGCCGATCTCGGCATGCGCCACCCGCGCGTCTTCCTTCAGGTCCTTCACGGCGGCGTCGATCCTGTCGTTCGTCTTGTCGGTCCTGTCGTTGGCACGGTCAATCTTCACGTCCAGTCTCAACCCGAACGCCACGACCGAAGCCAGGATTGCGCCCAGCAGCCCAACGATCAGATGTTCAACGGTCATCAATCGCCCGCAAGACCGGCGGGCCGGGCGGCTACAGCTCGCGCCGGCCCTCCATCGCCTTGTGGATGGTCACGTCGTCGGCGTACTCGATGTCGCTCCCGACCGGCAGCCCCATCGCGATGCGGGTGACGCGCACGCCGAGCGGCTTCAGCAGCTTCGCCAGGTAGATCGCCGTCGCCTCTCCTTCGACGTTGGGATTCGTCGCCAGGATGACCTCGGCGACCTCGCCGCCGCCCACCCGCTCGACGAGGCTCCGGATGCGCAGGTCGTCGGGACCGATCCCCTGCAGCGGCGACAGCGCGCCCATCAGGACGTGGTAGGCGCCGTTGAACTCCTTCGTCCGTTCGACCGCGGCGACGTTGTGCGCGTCCTCGACCACGCAGATGACGCTGCGGTCGCGGCCGGCGTGGGTGCAGTAGTAGCAGGGATCGGCGTCGGTGATGTTGTGGCAGACCGAGCAGTAGGTGATCCGCTCCTTGACGTCGCGGATCGCGCCGACCAGCGCCTCCACGTCGTCGCGCGGCTGCCGCAGCAGATGGAACGCCAGCCGCTGCGCGCCCTTGGCGCCGATGCCGGGCAGCCGCTGGAGCTGGTCGACCAGCGCCTGCAGCGGTCCGAGCTCGGTCACCCGCCGAACCCCGGCATCCGGAGGCCGCCCATCATGCCCCCCATCTTGCCGGCGACCTCCTCGTCGACCTTGCGCTGCGCGTCGTTGATCGCCGCCAGGATCAGATCCTGCAGCATCTCGACGTCGTCCCGGGAGACCACCTCGGGATCGATCGTGATCGCGCGCACCTGCTTGGAGCCGTTCATGACGACGGTCACCATGCCGCCGCCCGCCGTCGCCTCGACCTCGGTGGCGGCCAGCTCGCGCTGCAGGCGTTCCTGCATCTCCTGCGCCTGCTTCATCATTTTCTGGATGTTCATCGGATCTTCTCGACGTCGGTGATCTCGGCCGGAAACAGCTCCAGCAGCGCCTTGACGACGGTGTCGCCGAGCGCCTGCTCGCGCAACCCGGCGGCCTGCCCCGGCGCGGCCTCCGGGGCGCCGACGGCGGTGGCCGCGCCCGCGCCGCCGGCCGTGGCCGCGCCCGCGCCGCCGGTCGTGGCCGCGCCCGCACCGCCGGCGGCGGTGACGTCCGGCCCCGCGGCCGCCGCGGGCTGCTGCTCCCCCGCCGCCTGCTCCCGCGTCGCTTCGACGGCGAGGCTCCGCCCCAGCACCCTGGCCGACAGCTCCTCGAGCCACTGCCGTCTGCCCTCCAGTTGACTGACGAGCGTCCGCTGGGCGGGGGCGAAGGTGAAGATCAGGCGGCCGCCGGTCAGCTCGATCCGTTGCGCCTGGGCCACGACCACCCCGTGGAACAACTTGTTGGTCCGCTTGATTTCGGCCAGCAGCGCGGCCTTTTCGCCTTCGCCGGGCGCCGCCGCGCCGCTCGCGGCGGGAGACGGAGCCGCCCCGGCGGCCGCCCGCGGAGGGGCCGGCCCGTCTCCCGCGGCCGCCGCGGGCACGGAAACCGGTCCCGTCCGGGCGGGCCGTCCGGGCGGACCGCCCGGCAGCAGCCGTGGATCCTCCCCCGCCGGCGCGGACGGCGGCGAGACACCGTCCCGGCCCGCCGGCTTCCCCGCCGCACCGCTCGCGGCGGGAGCCGGACGCCCCCGTGCCGGCGCGGATGCCCGCCGCGCGGCGGACCCGCGGCCACGCTCCGGCGGCGGCGCGGCGGCAGGCGCCGGGACGCCGCCCTGCAGCAGGTCGGCGAGGGGCGCCAGCTTCCGCAGGTGCATCCAGCGCAGCAGCGCCATTTCGAGGTGGTGGCGCGGCTGCGCCGCGGTCCGGATGTCGAACTCGGCGCGCCCGACGACGTCGAACGCGCGCAGCAGGTCCTCCCGCGAGAACCGCCGCGCGAGCTCGATCAGCCGGTCGCGTTCCCCTTCGCCGGCGATCTCGGGGTCGGCGGCTCGCGCCGGGTCGATCGACAGGACCAGCAGGTCGCGGATCGCGCGTGACAGCTCACGGCAGACCAGCCGCAGGTCGTAGCCCGCGTCGACGAACCGCCCCGCGAGATCGAACACCGCGGCGGCGTCTTCGTCGGCGACCGCCGCAACCGCGTCGAGCAGCGGGTCACGGCCGATCAGGCCGAGCACGGTCGAGACGTCGTCGACGCCGACCGTCCCGCCGGCGAACGCAAGCACCTGATCGAAGGCGCTCTGCGCGTCGCGCATGCTGCCGTCGGCGGCCCGCGCGACGAGGTCGAGCGCCGCGTCGTCCACCGCGATCGACTCGGCGTCCGCGATCATCCGCAGTTGCGCGGCGATCTCCGCCCGCCGGATGGTCCGCAGCTCGTAGACCTGCGACCGCGACAGGATCGTGTCCGGGATCTTGTCGATCTGCGTCGTCGCCATCATGAACACGACGTGCGGCGGCGGCTCCTCGATCGACTTGAGCAGCGCGTTGAACGAATGGCTGGAGAGCTGGTGGACCTCGTCGATGATGTAGACCTTGCAGCGGTCCCGCACCGGCGCCAGCGCCAGCCCGGCGATGATCACCTCGCGGACGTTGTCCACCTGCGTGTGGGTGGCGGCGTCGATCTCCAGGACGTCGATGTCGCGCCCCTCGGCAATCTCCACGCACGCGTCGCAGGCGCCGCACGGGTCCGGCGTCGGCCCGTTCGCGCAGTTCAGCGCGCGGGCGAGAATGCGGGCGGTAGTGGTCTTCCCGACCCCGCGGGGGCCGGCGAAGACGAACGCCTGGGCGAGCCGGCCCTGGGTCAGCGCGTTCCGCAGCGTCTTCGTGGCGGCCCGCTGGCCGACGACGTCGTCGAGCCGTTGCGGCCGGTACCTGCGTGCGAGAACCTGGTAGGCCATCCGTCGCCAAGGCTCGTCCGGCGCGGCGCCGCGCGGCGCCGAACGCCCGCCGCGGACACGGTCCCGCCGCGGCCCGGAAGAGCCTGCGGCCGTGACGTAGCGCGACGCCCAGCGCCGCGGACACGGGTCCCGCCGCGGCCCGGAAGAGCCTGCGGCACATGTCAGTGACTACTTAGCGCTGCTGCCTTCCGGCCCTGACGCGGTTCGTAGGCTGAAATTGCACAGGTTCCGAGCCGCGGCGCGACCCGTCACCGCGCGCGTACGCGCCAGTGTACGGCGCACCGCGGCGCCCGAGCAAGGCCGCCGGGACGGCCGCCGGCGGCGTCCCGGATTCGCGCGCGCGGCGAAGCGGGTGGCCGATCGCTTCGTCGATGCGGCCGCTGACGCCTCGGATTCGCGCGCGCGGCTGAAGCGGTGGTCGATCGCTTCGTCGATGCGGCCCGCTGACGCCTCGGATTCGCGCGCGCGGCGAAGCGCCTGGAACCCCACTCCGCGGTCACTTCAGCGACAGCGAAAGTGGCGGAGAGAGTGGGATTCGAACCCACGGTAGGAGGATTACCCCTACACACGCTTTCCAAGCGTGCTCCTTCAACCCCTCGGACATCTCTCCGCGCGCATCGCCGCATCCACCCCGACGCCGCACGAGCGCCGCCAGACCACGGGGATTCCGACACATGAGCGAAGCGAAAGTGGCGGAGAGGGTGGGATTCGAACCCACGTGCCGGTTTCCCGACAAGACGCTTTCGAGGCGCCCCCGTTACGACCACTTCGGTACCTCTCCGCGGAGTGGCTTCCCCATTGTACGCCGGCCGCCACGCCCGCGTCAGCCCCCGGCCACCACCGTCATCAGCCCGCCGGCCGCCGCCCCCGCGTCAGCCCGCCGGCCCGGGCGCGCGCCGCCGGGCGCCGAAGAACGCCCGGATCAGGTCGCGGCACTCGTCCCCCAGCACGCCGGCGACCACCGTCACGCGATGGTTCAGCGTCGGCTGCTCGAGCGCGCGCAACGTCGAACGCACGGCGCCCGCCTTCGGTTCGGGCGCGCCGTACACCAGAACGCCGATCCGGGCATGCACCAGCGCGCCGGCGCACATCAGACACGGCTCGACGGTCACGTACAGCGTCGCGCCGGGCAACCGGTAGTTCCCCGCGCTCCGGGCCGCGTCGCGCAGGGCCACGATTTCCGCATGCGCGGTCGGGTCGCCCGCGCCGATCGGACGATTGAAGCCGCGGCCGATGACGCGCCCCGCGCCGGGCGCGACCACGACGGCGCCCACCGGCACTTCGCCGGCGGCCAGCGCCCGCCGGGCTTCGGCCAGCGCCGCGCGCATCCAGGTCTCGTGCTCCGCCATGGAAATCGCCGGGACCAGGGCAAAGACGGAAACGCCGTGCGCGCCGCCCGCCCGGAAACGCTGCCTGACAAGCCCGCCTGTCAGGGACCAAGGCAAGACGGAAACGCCGTGCGCGCCGCCCTGACCGGTGGCGGAGAACCACCTGGCCAACGCCCGCCGCCCGGCGTCAACGCTCGCCGGACGGCGGCAGATCGAAGACGTCGGCGCGCGCGGCGCCGTCACCCCGTCGAGCCGGCCGGGGTGTCCCTCGACGCTGCCCGCAGATCGAAGACGTCGGCGCGCGCGGCGCCGTCACCCGCACTCGATTCCGCGCCGCCGGCCACCGGCGGGCGGCGAACGAACGGACGGGCCGCTTCGGAGCCCGCCGCGGGAATCCGCGCCGCCAGCGCCCTGCCGCGCATCACCAGCATGCCGTGCCGGCCGGCCACCTCTTCGACGACCGCGCGCACGCCGGCGTCGACCCGGGCGATCCAGCGGCACGCGCCGGACGCGGCGACCACGCCGCCCCCGAGGAACAGCGCCGCGGCCACCCCGGCGCCGAGCAGCAGACTGCCCGCGAAACCCGACGCCAGCAGCAGCGCCACGGCCGCGCCGAACGGCGCCAGCCGGTGCCGCGCGGCGACGCGGAAGAGACAACGCCCTTCCTCGTGCTCCTCGAGCAGCGTCCGCAGGTCGAGCCACCCCCAGCGCCCGGTCGCAACCGCCAGATCGCGTTCCTGCTGCCAGGTGTCGTGCGCGTCTATCGCACGTCCGACGGCGCGCGCCTGGAGACCGCGCGTGATGCGCGTCAGCAGCTCGGCGCGGTCGACCCAGCGGTCGCTCCAGAGCGCCATCCGGTGCTGCCCGCGGCACAGCAGGCGGATCGCCCGGCCGAACTCGAGCCGCTCGCCGGCGCCGCGTTTCCGGGTCGCGGACGCGGCGCGCCGGGCGCCGACGTCCGGCGGCCAGAGCCGGCCGCGCAGACGGCCCCAGCCGCGGGCGACCGGCTGCAGCAGGTGCAGCCACGCAATCGTGGCCCGGGAGACGAACCGGCTGGCCGCCGGACCGCACGGGCCGACGGCGGGAAGCCTGCGGACGTCGGTCCGCCAGCCGTAGCCGATGCACTTCGTCACCGTGGCGGCCAGGCCGGCGGCGGCCGCCACGCCCGCCGCCGCGGCCAGCGCCGGCTGGCCGAACCGGGCGCCCGCCACCGCGGCGCCGGCCAGCAGGACGGACGCGATCTGCCATTCCATCAGGTGCGGCGCGTAGGTCATCGACGGGATGTGGGCGCTGTAGACCGAGGGAAAGGCCGCCGTGCCCCACACGCCGGCGTTGACGCGGACCCGGGAGATCGCGCGGACGAAGGGCAGCGAGCCGTAGATCCGCCCCTTCCAGACGGCGTGGCCGTTCAGGAAGCGTTCCGGGTGGTTGTTCATCAGTTGGGTTTCGGCCTCGCCGTAGCCGACCTGCTGGCGCCAGTAGCCCCGCACCGTGCGGCGGTGGCGGTGCCAGACGAGCGCCGACGGCGCGAACCCGATCCGCTGGCCGCGCGCCTGCAGGCGCCAGCAGACGTCCACGTCGTCACCCGCGGCGTGGTAGGCCGGATCGAACCCGCCGATGGCGAGCAGCGCCTCGCGGCGGTAGGCCATGTTGCAGCCGGGGACGTGCTCCGCCACCCGGTCGTCGAGCAGCACGTGAGTCGGCGCGCCGGGCGAGCGGGCGACGCACTGCGCCATCCACGGATCGTCCTCCGGAACCACGTTGGGGCCGCCCGCGCCGACGACGTCCGACCGCAGGAACGGCTGCACGAGGTAGGTCAACCACGCCGGGTCCACCCGCACGTCCGCGTCGGTGTAGGCGACGACGGCGCCGGCGGAGCGGTGGAGCGCCGCGTTGCGCGCCGCGCTGAGTCCCCCGTGCGGCGTGTCGATGACCGTGACGCCGGCGTGCCGGCGGGCGATCTCCCCGGTCGCGTCGGTCGAGCCGTCGTTGACGACGATGACCTCGTAGTCCGGGTAGTCCAGCCTCGAGATCGAGCGCAGGCACTCGTCGAGCGTCCCGGCGGCGTTGCGGGCGCAGACGAGCACCGAGACCTTGGGCCAGCCGCGCCGGCGGTCCGGGGGGAACCCGGCGTCCCGGAATTCGAGCGCCACGTCCGCCAGGGCCGGCTTGGGCCGGCGCCGCTCGTCGGTCAGCCCGAACCGCCAGTCGTCGACGGCGTGGCCGCCGCGCCACCAGTCGTCGGTCCACGAGAACACGACCGCGCCGCAGGCGCCCTCCTCGAACGCGATGCGAAGCTGCTCCGCGGTGAGCGCCGCCTGGCCCGCTTCGCCTTCGCGGAGGCTGTCGGCGCCCCCCTCGGCCAGCAGCAGCGGCCGGTCGCCGGCGACCACCTGCAGGTGGGCGAGGTAGGCGCGCAAATCGTCGCCGCGGTGCAGGTAGACGTTGAACGCGCAGACGTCGAAGAACGACAGATCCAGGTAGTCCGTCGGCGGATAGTTCACGCAGGTGAGCAGCGTGTCGGGCGCGGCCTGCTTCGCGTCGTCGTACACGTCCCGCAGGAACCGCTCGACACGGGACGCGCCGTGCCAGCGGACGACGCCGGACGGGATCTCGTTGCCGACGGCGACCAGCAGGGTCGCCGGGTGCCGGGCGAGCGCTCGCACGTTCCCGACGATGTCCCGCCGCACCGCCCGGGCCAGCCGGCGATCGTCGAGAAACGCGACGTGCTGCGCCCACGGGACGCCCGCCGCCACGCGCAACCCCCGCTCCGCCGCCGCATCCAGGAACCCGGCGCGCGGCACGGTATAGGTCCGCACGGTGTTGACGCCGGAGCGGGCCATCAGCGCGAAGTCCGCGGCGACCCGCGGCAGCGGCGGAAACTGGTAGCCGTCCGCGTCGGGTGCGAACGTGCCGTACGCCACGCCCTTGATCAGGAAGCGGTCCGCTCCGACCTGCAGAAACTTGCCCGCCGCGCGCGGCGGCGGCGCGGCGGCGCCGTTCGGGGAAGGCATGCTCGTCCACGTATGGTACCAGCATCGGAGGAACGCCGCCCGGCGCAGGCCGCGCCCGGCCGGCCGGCGGTCCGCGCGCCGGCCGCGGGCTGTCAAGGGCAGACGCGCAACGACGTGGCAGCGCGCGAAGACGGGGCCGGAATCACGGCGTCGGAAACTTCCGTCCGCGGGAGAACGCCGACGCCCAGAACCCGCACGCCCACGACAGATGGATGACCGGCAGCACCAGCGGCAGCAGCACGGCGCAGGGATCCGGCCGCCGCACCCCGGCGGCGACCGAGCCGCCCGCGATCAGCAGCAGGTAGGCGGCCGGCGGCGCCGCCGCCGCGCGGAGCACGCCCGCCCCGGCCGGCGCGCCCGCCGCGGACAGGACCGCACCCGCGCCGAACGCCAGCCCCGCCAGGACCAGCCCCGCCAGCAGCAGCGGCGCGGCGCACTGGCGGGCCCGGAGGGATGCGGGGTGCAGCCGCAGCATGATCTGCTTCCACCAGCCGTACTCGAAGTATTGCCGGGCCAGCGCCCGCGGGTTCCCCCGCGGCCGATAGTCCACCGCCAGCGCCGGGTGAAACCAGACCGTCTCGCCCGCCGCGCGCAGCCGGCAGTTCAGCTCGTAATCCTGATTGCGGCCGGCGGCGGGGTGGAAGCCGCCCACCGCTTCCAGCGCTTCGCGCCGGAACACGCCGAGATACACGGTGTCGACAGGTCCCTCCGGACCACCCAGGCGATAGCGGGCGCCGCCGCTGCCGAGAAACGTGGTCATCGCCAGCGCCACGGCCCGCTCGAACGTCGTGCGCCCGACCGGACGCTGCCGGCCGCCGACGTTCGCCGCGCCGGTGCGGATCAGCGTCGCCACCGCCAGCTCGACGTAGCCGGGCGGCAGCACCGCGTGCGCATCGCAACGCACGATGATTCGATGGGCCGCGGCCCGCAGGGCGCGGTTCAGCCCTTTCGACGTGCCCCGGCCCGGGTTGGGCACGACCCGCACCCGCGGGAACCGCCGGCGAATCATCTCGGCGGTCGCGGGCGTGTCCGAGCCGTCCGCGACGACCACCTCGAGCGGGCCGTCGTAGGCCTGCGCCAACGCGGCCTCCAGCGTGGCCGGCAGCGTGTCCTCCGCGTTGCGCGCCGGGATGACGATCGACACCGCCGGCCGGCGGCGCCGCGTGGCTCGCTCCATTCCCCTCGCGGAACCCGCCGCCGGGCGGGCGACAGGACTCCGCCGGCAGGTTGCCGGCAGCATGATATACGGAGTCGGGACGCTGTCGAACCGCCGGCTCCGTGGCCGGCCGCGGGCGCGTGGTCGCATGCGGTCCGCCAGTACAATGTCGATCGCAACCCTGCCGGCAGGCGGGCAGGGACGCGGAAGGAGGCCGCGCCGTTTCCTCGATGGCCATGGGTGAATCCGCGGCCGGCTTGACGGCGGACCCGGCGGACCGGGAGCCGCCGGCGTTCGTCGCCGGCCGGCGCGCCGTGGCCTGGTTGCAGTCGCTCGCCACGCTGCTCGAGCGGTCCACGTGCCGGCGGCGCGGAGAGGCGGTGCCCCTGGCGCAGGGGCTGGAGGCCCTGCATCGACTCTGGCTCCGGCAGCGCGCCGACGACCGCGCGGTCTACTGGATCGGCAACGGCGGCAGCGCGGCGTTGACCTCGCACCTGGCGCAGGACCTGCTTCGGAAGGGGGGCGTCCGCTCCTGGACGTTCACCGATCCGGCGTTGATCACCGGCACCGCGAACGACCACGGCTACCGGGAAGTCTTCCGGCGGCCGGTGCGCGCCGTCGGCCGGGCGGGCGACGTGCTGATGGCGATTTCGAGCTCCGGGGCGTCGCGGAACGTCGTCGACGCGGCGGCGGCCGGCCTCGAGATCGGGATGACGCTGGTGACGGTCTCGGCGTTCCGCCCCGACAACCGCCTGCGCGCGCTGCCCGCGGCGCTCTCCTTCCACACGCCGACGGAACGCTACGGCCACGCGGAACTGGCGCACGGCGCGCTGCTGCACGCCGCGATAGACGGGCTGGCCGGCGCGGGCCCGGGATGATCATCGTCCGGACCCCCTATCGCGTCAGTCTGGCCGGGGGTGGAACGGACGCGCCGGCGTTCTTTCGGCGCCGGCCCGCCCTGGTCGTCAGCGCCGCGCTGGACCGGCACCTGTACGTGAGCCTCACGTCCCGTTTCGACGACCGCCTGCGGGTGGCATACACCCGCACCGAGATGGTCGCGCAGGCCGACGCGCTGCGCCACGACGTCGCCCGCGCCGTCCTGTGCCGGTACGGGCTGCGCACCGGGCTGGAGATCGGGATGCTCGGCGAGGTCCCGGCCGGCACCGGGCTGGGCTCGAGCGCCGCGGTCACCGTCGGCCTGCTGCACGCCGTGCGGCGGCGCCTGGGGCTGCCGTGCGAAGCCGTGGCGCTGGCCGCCGAGGCGGTGCGCGTCGAGACCGACCAGTTGCGCCGCTCGTGCGGGTGGCAGGATCCCTACGGGGTTTCGGCGCCGGCCCTGAAGGCGATCTCGTTCGGTCCCGGCACGGCGGTCGACGTGGCGCCGATCCCCCTGTCGGCCGAGAACCGGACGGCGCTGGAGGCGAGCGCCGTGCTGGTGTCGACGGGCCACGTGCGCCGCGCCGCCCCCCTGCTGGCGGACCAGGCGGCCCGGCTGCGCGAGAACCGGGCGGCGCTCGAGGCGCTGGCCGGCATCGCGCTGGAGATGCGCGCGGCCCTGGCGGCGCGCCGGCTCGACCTGCCCCGTCTGGGCGCCCTGCTCGACGAGGGCTGGCGCGCAAAGCGGACGCTCGGCGCCTCGATCACCAACCCGGCCGTCGATGCGCTGTACGACGCCGGCAAGTCCGCCGGCGCGTGGGGCGGGAAGCTGCTGGGAGCAGGGGGCGGGGGCTTCCTGCTCTTCCTGCTGCCGGCCGCGCAACGGGCCGCCATCCTGACCCGGATGGGCGATCCGCCGGCCCTGCCGTTCCACCTGGACACGACCGGATCGGTGGTCGTCCACGACGGCGGCCGGCGCGCGCCATGACGCAACGCCGGTTCCCGCCGCCGGCCGGCCCGCTCCGCCGCCTCGTCTGCCTGGACCGCGACGGGACCATCAACCGCGAGGTGCACCATCTCACCCGCCCGGACCAGCTGGAGCTGCTGCCGGGGGCGGCCGAGGGCCTGCGGGCGCTGCACGCGGCGGGCTTCACGCTGGCCGTCGTCACCAACCAGTCGGTGATCGGCCGCGCGCGGCTGGACGAAGTCGGGCTGGCCGCGATCCACCGGCGGCTGGCCGCGATGCTCCGCGCCGAGGGCGTCTCCATCGCCGGCTGGTACCACTGTCCGCACGCGCCGAACGCGGGGTGCGGATGCCGCAAGCCGGCCCCCGGGCTGCTCGAACGGGCGGCCCGGGAGCTCGGCGGGACGCTCGGCGGCGGGTGGATGGTGGGCGACCGGCTCAGCGACCTGCAGGCCGGCCGGGCGGTCGGAATGCGGACCATCCTGGTCACCACCGGGTACGGCCGGACCGAGCGGGCGTCGCCGCGGCGCCGGATCGACGCCGATCACGTCGCCGCGTCTCTCGAGCGCGCCGCCGCGCTCATCCTGTCCGCCGGCGGAACGGAGCGGTCCGGCGCATGGCCGCCCGGCTCGCAGTACTCCGCCGCGCGCGCCCGCCGGTCCGCCGCGGCGGGCCGGCCGCCGAAGATATAATCCTGCCGCCCATGCACCGCCCGCGTCACCGCGCGCCGCTGGCGGCCCACCTCGCCCTGCTCTTCCTCGTCCCGGCGCCGGCGGCGGCGCAGCCGGCGACGCTGCAAGCCGACGTCACGATCTACGGCGACGACACCGAGTTCTTCAATCCCTTCCGGGAAGGCGAGACCCTGCTCGGGGCGGCCGGCACGGTGGGCGTCGACTTCGCGTTGACCGAACGGGCGACGCTCCGGGGCGGGCTGTTCCTGAACCACCGGTACGGCTCCGCCCGGTTCGCCGAGCAGTGGCGGCCGGTGATCAGCCTGACCGTCGAGAACGGGCCGTCGCGCTTCGTCTTCGGCACGCTCGACACCGTTCCCGACGACTTCACGGCCGCGCCCGACCGCGGCGGACCCCACGGCCTGCTGCCGCCGCTGCAGGTCGAGACGCTGGCGTTCACGCGCCCCTACGAGGGGGGCCTCCAGTGGCAGGTGGCGGCGGCGCGGCTGACCCAGGACGCCTGGCTGAACTGGCAGCGCCTGAACACGGCCGAACAGCGTGAGCGCTTCGACGCCGGGGTGCGGGGCCGGCTCGCGCTCGGCGCCGGCGCGTGGGTCGGGGTCGCCCTCGGGTACCAGTTCCACGTCGTGCACGAGGGCGGGCAGCTCTTCGATGCCGGCCCGGTCGCCGACAGCGCCGCGGGCGGCCCGGGGCTGGTGCTCGAGCCGCGGATCGGCTTCTTCGACGCCACGTCCCTCGAGACCTACGTGATGTGGGCGCAGCACGTGCCGGACCGGGCCGCCCCGGAGCGGACCGACCACGGCCACGGCCTGTTCCTGCGCGCCGCCGCGTCGAAGCGCGGCTGGCGGGGACACGCCATCCTCTGGCGCGCCTGCCTGTGGCTGAAGGAGGAAGGCGACGTCAACTACGGCGCGCGCCTGGAGGACGGCACGGTGTTCCGGGCGACCCGCCGCTACGGAGAGGTGGGGGTGTCGAAGGCGTTCTACGAAGCGGACGGCGTCATGCTGGCCGGCTCGTTGCGCCTGCACCGCGTCGAGCGGAGCTACGACTACTCGTTCCGGGTCCTCGCGCGCGTCGGCGTCGCGCTGCCGCTGTCCACGCGCTGAAGCCCGCCACGGGAGCCACGACTACTCGTTCCGGGTCCTCTCGCGCGCGTCGGCGTCGCGCTGCCGTTGCCCACGCGCTGAAAAAGCCCGCCACGGCGGACGCGGGCGGGACGGAAGGGGAGGTGGCGCGCCCTGCAGGATTCGAACCTGCGGCCTCCTGGTTCGTAGCCAGACGCTCTATCCAGCTGAGCTAAGGGCGCTTCGCACGCGCGAGCCGGAGGCCACCAGTATAACCGACCGGGCGGCGGACGCGGTCCCCGCCGCGCGCGGGCGGGTCGACCGGGAGCTCCAGTTGCGCCGCGCCCGTCTCGACATCCCCGCCGCGCGCGGGCGGGTCGACACGCGCTGTTCGGGCGCCTGGGGTTGTCGGACCGGTCCCCGCCGCGCGCGGGCGGGTCGACATTCAGAGTGGTCCGCAGGGCCTTGTAGGGATCGGTCCCCGCCGCGCGCGGGCGGGTCGACAAGCCCGGATGCGATCCCCCGCGGCCACGCGATCAGCCCCCCGCCGCGCGCGGGCGGGTCAGGCCGTGCCCGGCCGGCAGCCCGTCGTCCAGGGTGACCGGCAGCCGGCCGCGGATCGGGATCTCCCCGGCGATCGCCTTCACCGCCGTGACCTCGGACACCCCGCGATAGTCGTAGGTCAGCAGCACCGACGGCAGCTCCGGCAGGGCCCGGGTCACGTACGGGTTGCCGAAGAAGACCACGACGAACGGCCGGCCGCGCGCCGCCGCGTCGCCGGCCAGCTCCCGCAGGACCGTGGCGAGGTCCGCGTCCAGGTCCATCCGGCCGCTGAACGAGGCGGTACGCACGAAGACGCCGGCGACGACGGCGTCGTAGCGCCCGGCCGTCTCGCGCACGAGCGCCAGCTCGGACCGCGGCGTGCGGTCCGACAGCTCCACCGCCGTCACCCGCGGCCAGCGCTCCCGGAGCGCCGGAATCACCAGGCGGCTCGGCGCGCCGACGCCCCAGCCCGACGGGTAGTCGAGCACCGAGAGGTAGAGGAGCGCCCCGTCGCGCGGCGTGCGCAGCGGCACGTCGCCGCCCGCGTCCCGGATCAGGGTGATCGACCGCTCGCTCACCTCGCGGGCGACGGCCCGGTGCGCCCGGGTGCCGACGATCTCCGGCAGCGCGTCGAGATCGACCCGCGCGCGGCGGTGCAGCCCGAGGCGCGCCTTCGCCTCGAGCACGCGGCGCACCGACCGGTCGAGTCGCGTCCGGTCGATCGCGCCCTCCGCCACCGCGGCCCGGATGCCGGCGAGGGCCGCCCGATCGTCCGGCGAGTGGAGCACCACGTCGTGCCCCGCCGCCACCGCGCGCGCCGCGGCCACCGCCGGCGGCAGCATCCGGGTGATCGCGCGCATGCGCATCGAGTCGGTGAAGACCAGGCCGCCGAACCGCAGTTCGTCCCGCAACAGCCCGCGCACGATCGGCGCGCTGAACGTCGCCGGCGTCCGCGCATCCGGTTCGAGCGCCGGCAGCGCGACGTGCGCCGTCATCACCCCGCCCGCCCCGGCGGCGATGCCCGCCCGGAACGGCGGCAGCTCGACCGCCTCCAGGCGCTCGCGCGGGTGCCGGATGATCGGCAGCGCGAGGTGCGAATCGACGTCGGTGTCGCCGTGCCCCGGAAAGTGCTTGACCACCGCCAGCATGCCGCCGGCCGCCAGCCCCTCGACGTACGCCGCCGCCAGCCGGCCGACCGCGGCCGGATCCTCCCCGAACGAACGGGTGTTGATCACCGGGTTGCGCGGGTTGTCGTTGACGTCGACCACCGGCGCGAAGTTCACGTGGACGCCGATCGCCCGCGCCTCGGCCGCCGTGACGCGGCCGGCCTCGAAGGCCAGGCGGGTGTCGCCCGCGGCCCCGAACGCCATGGCGCGGGGGAAGTTGGTGGCCCCGGCCAGCCGGAACCCGACCCCGGTCTCGAAGTCGGCGGTGACCAGCAGCGGGATCTCCGCCGCCGCCTGCAGCCGGTTGAGAAGCGACGCCGCGGCCAGCGGCTGGCCGAGCGCCGTCCGCGAATACGTCGGGTTGAGCAGGACGTCCGGCGTTTCCCGCCGCGCGCCGAACACGTGCATGCCGCCGACGCGGCGCTCCCGCACCAGCTCCGCGAGGTCGTCGTGGACCGCGCTGTCGCTGCTGGCGTAGACGGCGCGGAACGAAGGGACGACGAGCTGGCCGACCTTCTCGTCGAGGGTGAGCCGGGCGAGCGTCTCCTCCACCCAGCCCCGCGCGGCCGGGTCGAGATCGTCCTGCGCCAGGACGCCCGTCAGACCCAGGGCGGCGAGCAGGAGGGCAGCAAGCGCTGCTGGCGCTCCCCGGGACGGCGCGGACTCGACCGCCATCGGCGGATCTTACAGCCCGCGGCAAGGAAGCCTCCCCCGACGGGTGCGCGTCAGATTTGTGAGGGTCCGCCATCGGGGTGCAGGGCAGGCGAGATCGGCCGGAACCTTCAGTAGACCGACTGCTCACCCGCACCCTGACCGACGCCGTCCGGCAAGCCGCCAAGCGCCCGCGAACATGGCCATGGCGATCGACATGGTCGACCTCCGCACGGAGATTGCGGCGATGGAAGGCCGTATCTATCGCGCCATGCTGATCCAGGCCGGCGCAATCGTCGGCGCGGTCGTCGCCATCATGCGGTTGATCGGGGAGTGACCGGCGCGCCCGCTGTCAGAACTGTCAGGACGCCTGCAACGCCTCGCGGAAGACGCCGGCCGACCGGGCGTCGAAGCAGCAGAGGACGACGCGCCGGACGGACGGATGCTCCGCGAGCCCCGCCGTCACCATGCGGACCGCGATGCCGGCCGCGCGGGGAACGGGGAAGCGGTAGACGCCGGTCGAAATGGCCGGAAACGCGATGGTCCGCGCACCGTGCTCCGCCGCGAGCCGCAGCGATTCCCGATAGCAGCTCTCAAGCAGACCGTCCTCGCCGCGGTCTCCGCCCCGCCACACCGGCCCGACGGTGTGGACGACGTAGCGGGCCGGGAGGTCGTATGCGCCGGTGATCCGGGCTTCGCCCGTGGGACACCCGCCGAGCCCGCGGCACTCTTCGAGAAGCCGGGGACCGGCGGCGCGGTGGATCGCGCCGTCCACCCCGCCGCCGCCCAGCAGCGACTCGTTCGCGGCGTTGACGATCGCGTCCACGTCGAGCCGCGTGACGTCGCCCTCGACGACTTCGATGCGGTCCGTGTTGCTCATGGGCTGGCTCGCGGACAACGGAAACCGGCGGCGATCATCGCTTCGTGATCTTCGGACCGACGTACACGACGTGCAACGGTTCGTCGGCGCGTACCGGCCACGAGAAGTGGATTCTGAGCTGCGGAGTCTTCACCTTGCCGTGCCACGGGCAGAACAGGAACGCGCCCGGTGCGGACGGGTTCGGAAAGGTCAGCTCCGTTCTGAATCGGTCCTGCTCCGTGGACGACGAATCCGAGAACCACGCCTTGTCGCCGGCGAAGTGCTTCCGATACAGCCTGTGCCCTTCCGGGGTGCGCTTTCCGTGCTCGTCGAAACAGTCACGGAGCTGCTGCAGGACGACGATTCGATCCAGAAGCCGTTCCGCCACCCCCCGGTTGAAGGGATGCCCGTCGAGCGGCTTGAAGCCGTCCGGCGCAAAAACGAGATCCGGACAGCGAGTCCGGGCCGTCGCCTCGAGGTCCGACCACGAGCCGAGCGGCGGCGGCGCCCTCTCCAGTTCGGTCGCGAGCAGGTCCGCGTCCCAGTAGTTTCGGACATCGACGCGCCGAACGCCGCCGTCTTCACGATGCCAGTCGACCGGCGCCGGCGAAAACAGCCAGTCCGACGGATCCATGCTCACGAGACCGCGGTCCCGCCCGTGCAGGCAGCAGTACGCCGCTTCTCCGACCGCCGTATCCGTAACGAGTTTGTCTTCGTGCTTGAAGCACTCCAGGTAATCTCCCTCGCCGTGCTGCCGCGCGTCCTCCCAGAAGGGCCCGTGCCGCGTCAGCCACGCCATCAATGCACGCCGACGGTTCGGTTCGAAAGCCCGGACCGCCTGCGGGACCGCCATGCCCGAAGTGACGCGGCCATTGGCGGCGTTGCGATGACAATACAGCTCCCGGCCGAACCGCGCCGTGAGCTTGCGCATGCCCATGATCCGATCGACCGCCGCCTCGAACGTCGAAAGGTCGGGAAACTGCCCGTGGAGCGAGAGATCGTTGAACAGCAGATCCACGTCAATCACCCCACCCGGCGAAATAGTTCATGTCCTTGTCGAACTGGTCGAAGAAACCTTCCGGCCAGACGTCGATGTTGCCCTCCGCGTCGATCGCGGGACTGTGCACCTGCGCCCCCGGTTCGGACCTCGGCCTGAAGAAGTGGATGGCGACCTGTTCCGGGGCGAGCCGTTCTTTCCTGACCGCGCGGCGGATGCCGTTGAGGACGTGATCGCTGTGCGTCTCCACGACCGCCTGGATCCCCGCGCGGGCGACGTCGGCGAGAAACTCTCCCATCAGCGCCTGCCCCGCCGGATGCAGGTGCACTTCCGGATTCTCGATCAGCAGGACGTCGCCGGGGGCCTCCGACAAGGCGGCGACGACGATGGGCAATGTCTGTGTCAGGCCGAAGCCGGTGTGGATGGGACGATGAAATCCGGTGTCGTCGGAGGTGCGCAACCCGAGGGTCACCGCGTTCGTCTGCGGTACCTGCTGCAAGTCGACGCCGCAGCCGGGAAAGAGCGTTCCCATGCGGGCTTCGACCTGCCGCAGCCGCGTGGCCGGCGCGCCGGTCAGCGCCAGCCCCGGAAGCACCTTCTCGTCCCGTCCCCAATGCAGCGCGCTCACCGCGTGTTCGCCCCTGGCGCCGACCGGACCCGCGTCGTGCGGATCTTCGAGCGGATATGCTTCCTGCGGTCCCACGCGCTCGGCGGTGACGTACGTGAGACGGCGCAGAAGCCCGGCCAGCGGCTCGACCCGTCCATCGTTCCTCGGCGGCAGCAGGTGCCGCAGGGATTCCGGATCGTCGCTCGCGCGGCCGTCGAAGACCACGCGACGCACCTGCATCGACATCTCGCGTCGATCGCCTTCGAACCTCCAGTGGCAAGTCGCATCGTCCGACTCCACGCCGATCTCGAATCCGGTGCGTCCGTGCACCTCGTCGACGACGTCGACGACGGCGCCGAGATGGACGCCGGCGCCGTTGAGCGCCAGCCGCGTGGACCACTCGTGCTCGCGCATTGTCTGATGCAGCAGAACGAGCGCCTGGAGAACCGAGGACTTTCCGGAAGAGTTCGGCCCGGACAGCAACGTCAGCGGCGCGAGGGGCAGCTTCAGCAACTCGAAGCACTTGAACAGCCGCAGGTCAAGGCGAGTCAGCACCGAGCACCTCCGCGATCATCGCTCCCGCCGCCGAGAAGCGGTGCCGGACCTTCTTCGGGTCGTTGGGGCCGTACGTGATCGAAATCTTGAAATCGTCGTCGTCCAGCAGACGGAAGAAACCGGCCCGCAGGGCGTCGGACTTTTGCTCGACGACGCGCATCTCGTACCCCGAGAGCCCGGTGGACATGACGTCCCAGAGCGAGGCGTTGAGAACTCCGCGCTGCTCCTGGTCCGGTTGGTGCTTTCTGAATGCGTTCCTGCCGAACAACCGGAAGTTGTTCGCGAGTCCTCTTCTGAATCGGGAAGACAGTTCCTGCAGCCGATCCGGCGCCGCGTTCATTTTTCTCAATCCCTTGGCCAGGAACTCGTCCATGTCGCGGTACTCGTCGAGATCCAGAATCTGGAAGGCGCAGAAGCGGTTGACGAATTCGCGGTCCCGCATCGTCGTCTTCTTGAGACTGTTTCCGGTCGCGCCCCGGAAGATCTTCGTGGCGGATTCCTCCTTCAGGAATCTCGTCGCCGCACCGGAGTACAACGAATTGCGCATCTGTTGCCGGGACAGCGGCACGCCCGAGTTGACGCGGTCGAAAATGTCGAGCCGGGCCTGCTCCGGCACCCGCTGATCGATGACGTACAGGATGAGGTTGCAATCCTCCACGCGGTTCTGGAGTTTGGGCGACAAATCCCGGAACTCCTTCTTGTGCAGGTCGTCCCGGTGCGGAAGATCGAGCTTCAGCTTGTTGTCCACGAAGCGCTTGAACGTCGACAGGCGCTGCAAGCCGTCCACGACGATCATCCGCCCCTGCTCGTCCTCCGCGAGATAGAGCACCGGCAGCGGAATCCGCATGATGACGGACTCGACGAGCTTGCTCTGCTGGTCGTCGCTCCAGATGAAGTCGCGCTGGAAATCGGGGTTCATGACGAACCGCCCCGCGTCGATGCGGCGCAGCACGTCGTGAACCGTGCGGTTCTCCTGCCGAATCAGCAGGGAGTCGATCGGATAGTCCTTCCACGAGGACGGCTGGCCGTCCTCCAGTCCTTCGACGTCTTCGGGAGCGGGCTGCGTCCGGGTATCCGTCATGCGACCCTCTTCCTGCCCTCTTCTCGATCCCCGACGGGAAGTCTGGCGTCTCGAAGGCCCGGCCAAGCGCCGGCTGTCCGGCGCCGGCGCGCCCGGGAACGGCCGCGAGTGGGACCCTGAACGAAAACGATAACACGGAGGGGCGCGGACCGGCGTCAGCATGGCGGGCGTTCCGCCGGCGTCAGAACCGGTAGCTCGCCCGCGCGGTCAACTGGGCGGCGTCGACGGCATCGTAGGCGCGGAGAACCCGCAGCCAGCGGACGTCGACGCCGACGCCGAGGCCGCGCCACAGCCGCACGTCGACGCCGCCGCCGAGCGTGAAGCTCAGTCCGAGGTCGGACCAGGCGTTCGGCGGCGGCGGGAAGATCCGGGGGAGGATGACGGCGCCGAAGCGTTCCGTCACGCGGCCGACGCCGGCCCCGCCGGTGAGGTACGGGAACAGAAGGCCGTCCACGATCGGGAATTCGACGGTGAACTTCGTCAGGAACGCCGTCACGTCTTTGCGCGGGTGCTCGAAGTCGATGAACGGAAACGGGTAGTCTTCGAAGTCGGCGTCGGGCTCGAAGGTGGCGCCGGGCTCGAAGGCGTCGCGGAACACGGACGTCGCGCCGGCCGAGGCGATCCAGCCAAGCCCGGGCGGCGTCTCCGCCCGGCCTCCCGACAGGCGGGTCAGCTCCAGGTCGAGGCCGAGATGCCGCGTCAGCCGGAGGCCCGCGCCGGCGCCGGCCGCGACGAACGTGCCGTCGCCGAACCCGCCGCCGACCAGGCCGTAGACGATGCCGCCGGCAGCCGGAGACTGCTGCTGCGCCGCCGCGGGCGCGGCAACCAGGATGAGCGCGGCGAGGGTCTGGCGCAGGATGCGCCGCGGATGCAGGGATTCCATGGGTCGGTCCTCCCGTGCCGCGGGCGTTGCCCCGTGGGGCGTTGCCCGGGCGTTGCCCCGCGGCGTGGCGGGCAGGCTGCTGGAAGGCACCTTTTCCAGTTTATAGAAGACGATCGCGGCGCTGTCGCGTCGGAGTCGTCGGGGGTGGGCGGCGCCCGGTCTCAGCCCTTCGCCTCTTTCCAGTTGCGGCCGATTCCGACGTCGACGGTCAGCGGCACCGACAGCTCGACGGCGGACTCCATCCGCGTCCGGACCAGCTCGGCGACCTCCCGGGCGCGCGGCTCGGGGGCCTCGAACAGCAGCTCGTCGTGGACGGTCAGGATCATCCGGGCGCCGGGCGGCAGGGCGGCGTGCACGTCGATCATCGCGCGCTTCAGGATGTCGGCCGCGCTGCCCTGGATCGGCATGTTCACCGCGACGCGCTCGGCCGCGCTCCGGAGCTGGCCGTTGCGGCTGGCGATCTCCGGCACGCGCCGGCGGCGGTCGAACATCGTGGTCACGACGCCGGTCTCGCGCGCCGCGTCGAGCGTCCGGTCGAGGTACGCGCGGACGGCCGGGAACCCTTCGAAGTACGCGTCGATGAACGTCTGCGCCGCTTTCTTGGTGACGCCGACGTCCTTCGACAGCGTGAAGGCGGTCTTGCCGTAGAGCAGGGCGTAGTTGATGATCTTCGCCCGCCGGCGCAGCTCGTGCGGGTCGAGTCCGCTGTCGGCGCCGAAGACGTGCAGCGCCGTCCGATCGTGGATGTCCTCGCCCCGTTCGAAGGCGTCCTTCAGGTTGGAGTCGCCGGAGAGGTGCGCCAGCACGCGCAGCTCGATCTGCGAGTAGTCGGCCGAGATCAGGACCGACCCGGGCGGGGCGGTGAAGGCGGCGCGGATCCGGCGGCCGACGGGGGTGCGGATGGGGATGTTCTGCAGGTTCGGAGCGTGGCTGCTGAGGCGCCCGGTCGCGGCCACCGCCTGGCTGAACGACGTGTGCAGGCGTCCGGTGTCCGGATTGACGAGCTGCGGCAGCGCGTCGGCGTAGGTTCCCTTGAGCTTCGCCAGCGCCCGCCATTCCAGCACCTTGCGCGGCAGCTCGTGCGCCGCCGCCAGTTCCTCGAGGACTTCGACCGACGTCGACGCCGCCTTCGTCTTGCCGGTGCGTTTCGACGACGGGAGCTGCAGCTTCTCGAAGAGGATGGCCGCGAGCTGCCGCGGCGAGTTGATGTTGAAGGACTCGCCGGCCAGGGCGTGTATTTCGGCCTGCAACGCCGACAACTGCGCGTCCATCGCCACCGACTGCGCGGCCAGCGCGCGGGTGTCGAGGCAGACGCCGGCCCGTTCCAGATCCACGAGCACCGGGACGAGCGGCAGCTCGAGGTCGCGGTACAGCCGCTCGAGGCCGTCGCCGGCGAGGCGCGGGACCAGCCGTTCGGCCGCCTGCAGCGCCAGGTCGCTCCGTTCGCCGGCGTACTCGACCACCGCGTCGATCGGCACGTCGGCGAGGCCGGGCGCCCGGGCGCCCTTTCCGACGACTTCCTCCAGGGCGATCGCCTTGTAGCCGATCTCCTCCAGGGCGAGGTCCCGCAGGTCGTGCCCCGGGCGGGTGGCGTCCAGCAGATAGCTGGCGATCAGCGTGTCGAGGTCGAGTCCGTCGAGCGGGACGCCGTGGCGTCCGAGGACCAACGCGGCCTGCTTCAGGTCGTGGCCGATCTTCGGCAGGCCGGCGTCGGCCAGCGGCTTCGCGAGGGCGGCGAGCGCGGCGTCCCGTCCGAGGCCGGTGTCCGCGCCGAGGGTCCGGTGTCCGAGCGGCACGTAGCGGGCGTGCCGCGGACCGGCCGACAGCGCGAGCCCCACCAGCTCGGAGCGCATCGCGTCCGGCCCGTCGGCCACCACCGCGAGGCCGACCGGCCCGGCGCGGCCGGCCGCGTCGAGCAGCGCGGCGAGGTCCGCCGCGGACCGCACGACGCCGTAGTCCTTCTCGACGGTCGCCGCCGTCGGCGCGTACTCGGCGATGAGGGTCCGGAAGCCGAGCGACGCGAAGAGCGGGAAGCAGCGCTCGGGCGACGGGCCGCGGTACCGCAGCGTGTCCGGCTCGAACGGGACGGGCACGTCCGTCCGGATGGTGACCAGCTCGCGGCTGCTGCGCGCGTCGTCGGCGTGCTTCTCCAGCGCGGTCCGATACCGTTTCTGCTTGACGTCGGCGGTGCGCTCCAGCAGCGCGTCGAGGGAGCCGTGCGCCGTGATCAGCTCGCGGGCGCCCTTCTCGCCGATGCCGGGGACCCCCTTGACGTTGTCGATCGCGTCGCCCATCAGCGCCAGCACGTCGATCACCCGGCCGGGCGCGACGCCGAACTTCTCCCGCACTCCGCCGGCGTCGTACCACGTGCCGGGGTCGCGCGGGTTGAAGACGCGCACGCCGTCGCCGACGAGCTGGAAGAAGTCCTTGTCGCCGGTGACGATGGCCACGTCGTGCCCGGCCGCGCGCGCCCGTTCGGCGAGCGTCCCGATGACGTCGTCCGCCTCGAAGCCCGCGTGGGTCAGCACCGGCACGCCGAGGGCTTCGCAGGCCTCGCGCACCCGCGGCGCCTGTTCGACCAGGTCGGGGGGCATCGGCGCCCGGTTCGCCTTGTAGCCGGCGTCGAGCGCGGTCCGGAAGGTCGGCCCCCGCACGTCGAAGGCGGCGGCGATCAGCGCCGGCTCGTGGTCGGCGATCAGCTTGCGCAGCATCGTGACGAAGCCGTAGACGGCGTTCGTGGGCCGGCCGTCGGGCGCGCTCAACCCGCGGATCGCGTGGTACGCGCGGTACATCTGGGAGCTGCCGTCGATCAGGAAGACGGTGTCGCCGGTGCGCATCGGGGCCTTCGTTTCTTGCGTTCCGGTTGCCGCGGATCTACGGCGCCGCGATGTACCCCCGGCGCGCCCGGACGCGGTAGCGCGAGTCCCGGATCTCCACTTCGATCGCGTGCCAGCGCCCGTCGGCGTGGCCGGGCGCCGGGTAGGCGAGGAAGTACTGCCGGCTGAGCTCGTCGGCGATGCCGGCGGTGGCGGCGTCGAGGTCGCCGGCGTCGCGGAGGATCTCGGTCCGGCCGCCGCTGTCGTCGGTCAGGTCGCGCAGCGCGGACGCGTTGACGCGGTCCGCGCCGCCGAACACCACGCCGCCCCCCGGCGCCCGGGTCGGCGGAAACGGCAGGCGTCCCCCCCCGCCGCCGCCGGGAATCGGGAAGGGGACGCGCACCGGCGGGCGGCCGCGCGGCGCCGGCGCCGGGCCGCCGCCGAACCGGGAGGGGCCCGGGCCGTCGATGCCGATGGCGTAGACCAGCACCTCGGTCTCGCGAATCAGCCGCTGCAGGTCGCGGACGCGGATCTCGCTGTTGGTGTCGTTACCGTCCGAGATGACCACCACCGCCTTCTTCCGGTGCCGGCCCCGTTCGGCCAGCGTCACCGCGTCGGCCACCGCGTCGAACAGCGCGGTTCCTCCGCGGGGGCGGATGCCGCCGAGGGCGCGGCTCACCCGGTCGGGATCGCTGGTCCAGTCGTGGACGAGCCGCGGCAGGTAGTCGAACCGGTAGAGGAAGAACTCGTCGTCCGGCCCGAGCAGATCGAAGAGGAAACGGTCGAGGGCGCTACGGGCGGCCGCCATCCGCTCCCCCTCCATGCTGCCGCTGGTGTCGAGCACGATGCCGAGGCTGACCGGCGTCCGCTCGCGGCTGAAGTGGGTGAGGGTCTGCAGTTCGCCGTCCTCGTAGACGAGGAAGTCGTCCATGTCCAGGCCCGACACGAAACGCCCGCGCCGGTCGGTCACCGTCACGCTGACGTTGATCAGATCGACGCCGGTGCGGAACCGGAACGCGGGCCGATCGGCCTGCTGGGCGGCGGACCCGGCGGGCGCCGCGGTGGCGGCGCCGGCGATCAGCAACGGAATCAACCGGACGCCGGCGCGCGCGCGTGTCATGAGGAATCTCCCGTGAAGGCCGGCGGTCGCCCGGCCGGGCGGCGATCGACGTGCGGAACGGTCGCATCGTCGAGAAGAAAGCTGATCCGGTAGCGGCTGACGCCGGCGGCCAGCAAACGAACGGTGAACGGGGAGTCGGCGCCGGGCGGGAGCGAGGGGGTCTCCACCGGCGCCCGGCGGGTGGCCACCAGCGTCCCGGCCGCGTCGAACGCCGTCGCCACGACCGACAGCCGCTCGGCGCCGGGCGCCTGCGGCGGATTGCGCACCGCCCCGCGGATGTCGAGGAACGGACCCTCCGCGGCGTGCTCCAGCGCGATCAGATCGAGCGGCGGCCGGCCGCCGTCCGGCGCGGCGTCCTCGCCGGCGCCGGCGTCGGGCTCCGACAGCAGGAACAGGGCGGCCACGGCGGCGAGTACCACGACGGCCGCGCCCGCGAAGGCCGCCAGCCGTCCCCGGCCGGTGGAGGTGGATTCGACCGGCGGGGAGAACAGGCCGCCGCCCGGGAGCGGGTCGGCCGCGGCGCCGGAATCCGGCGACGGCTCCGGGACGAACAAGTCGGGTTCCGGGTGCGCGGACGATCCGCGCCGACGGGGCCCGCCGCCCGCGCCGGCGCCGGCGGGTTCCGGATACGCGGACGATCCGCGCCGACGGGGCCCGCCGCCTGCGCCGGCGAGGCCGGGTTCCGGGTGCGCGGACGATCCGGCCCGCGGGGACGGGGGCGGTTCGAATCCGGCGCCGGGTTCCTCGTTCCCGGCCGCTCCGCGGCCGCGGCGCAGCTCGGCCGCCAGCGCCGCGAGCCGCGCGGCCGAACGCCGCCTTTCTTCCCGGACCAGCCGCCACACCACCACGCCCATGGAGATGGCCAGGAACAGCGACAGCAGCGTCACCGCGATCAGCGTGAACTCCACGGCCGCCTCCTCACCGCAGCCTGAACTCCATGGCCACCTCGACGACGACGTCGACCGCGGCCCCCTGCCGCCGGGCCGGATGGAACCGCCACCCGCGCATCGCGGTCACCGCCGCCTCGTCGAGGCCGTGGCCGAGACCGCGGACCACGCGGATCTCGCCGACCGCGCCGCTCGCGAGGACCACGACCTCCAGGACGACGTCGCCTTCGACCTCGCGCCGCAACGCCTCGGCCGTATAGACCGGCTTGACCTCGCGCTGAATCGCCGGCGGCGAAATCCCGCTGCCCGGACGGTACGGCCCTCCGCCCGCGCCCCCGCCGGCGCCCGGGCCGACCCCGGCGCCCGCGCCGGAACCGACGCCGCGCCCCGCGCCCGCGCCGACGCCCCCGTCGCGGCCGGGTCCCTGTGACGGCGCGCCGCGCGCCGGCGGGGACTCCAGCAGACCGCGCAGGTCCCGACGGTCCGCGCGCAACGCCAGGAGCGGCGCGGCGATGCGCGGCAGCGCCTCGGACTCGAGCGGCTCGGGACGCCGCGTCGCGGCCGGCTCGACGACGGCCGGCTCCTCGCGCGGCGGAACCGGGCTGCTGGCGCGGCTCTCGCCCCGCCGTTCCGCCCTCGGCGGCGGCAGCGGCTGCCGCAGTCCCCCGCCGCCCCCTCCACCGCCGGGGCCCGGTTCGGCCACGAAGACGAGGCGGGAAAGGGGGGTGGTGTCCGCGGCCGGGGGCGGCTCGGCGGCCGTGGTCATCCGCACCGCGGTCAGCATGACGACCAGCGGGACGAGCGCGCCGTGGGCCAGGGTCGAGATCGCGGCCGAGACCGCGGCGGAAGGCGGGTCCCCCGGGTTCCGCTCGAGCAGGGCGCCGCCGAAGAGCGGACGGACCGCCGGGACCGGCCCGCGCCGCAGCCGCCGGACGGCGCGGGCTGCTTCCGGCCCGGCGACCAGCGCGCCGTCCACGGTCCCGATCTCGCCGGCCGCGATCAGGCGCCGGATCAGACGGCGGTCGACGCGGGCCGCCCGCGCCACCTCGTCCGCCGAATAGACCTCAGGCGCGGAGGACGTGGCGCGTCCCGGCTGGCGCACGGACATTTCCGCTCACCTACTTGGTTCCCTCGAAGAAGCTCTTGCCCTCGCGTTCGGCGAGCCGGCGCACGGCCCGGAACCCCTCTGCCTCGAGCGCGCCGGCGGCGCCCCCGTTGAGCAGGTAGGCGCGGTCGAGCGTCCGTTGCGAAAAGAGGCTGCCGAGGCCGCCGCGCGGGGCCGCCTCGATCACCACGCAGCGCCCGTTCGGCCGCAGCACCCGGAGCGCCTGCTGCAGGCACGCAACCCGCTCGTTCATGCGCAGACCACCGAGCAGGTCGGGCGCCACCACCACGTCGAACGACTCCGGGTCGCACGGCAGCGCTCCCAGCCGGGCCGTCCGGACCTCCACCAGCACCCCGGCGCGTTGCGCCGCGCGCCGCACGCCGTCGCACTCGGCGTCCGTCTCCGCCACGGCCCAGGCTTCGCCGCTGATCCCCGCCACCTTCGCGAGCTCCGCGATCAGTTGTCCGTCCCGGCCGCCGAGCTGCAGCACCGACGCGCCGAGCTTGAGACCGGCCATCGACACCTCGAGGTCGCGCGGACCTCCGCTCTTCTTCAGCTTGAACACCGTGGCCTCGCCCCGTCCATGCGCGGCGCCCGCGGGAAACGGGCGCAAGACACCATGATATAGTCTTCGCCTGTGCAAGGCTCCCGCCGGATCGCTCCGGCCACGGGGCGCCTCGGGATTCTGCTCGCCGGTCTCGGCGCCGTCAGCACGACCCTCATCGCCGGCGTCCACGCCATCCGCAAGGGACTCGCCGCGCCGACCGGGTCGCTCACGCAGATGGGCACGATCCGTCTCGGCAAGCGGACCGACGGCCGCTCGCCCCGGATCCGGGATTTCGTCCCCCTGGCCGGGCTCGACGACCTCGTCTTCGGCGGGTGGGACATCTTCGAGGACGACTGCTACCAGGCGGCGTGCAAGGCCGAGGTGCTGCGGCGCGGGCTGCTCGATCGGGTGCGCCCGGAGCTCGAGGCGGTGCGGCCTTGGCCCGCCGTCTTCGATCGGTCGTACGTCAAGAAGCTCGACGGCCCCAACGTCAAGGCGGGGGCCAGCAAGCGCGACCTCGCCGAACAGCTCCGGGCCGACGTCCGGCGGTTCCGGGAGACGGCGGGCGTCGAGCGGCTGGTCCTGATCTGGTGCGGCAGCACCGAGGTCTACCTGGAGGAGGCGCCCGTCCACCGGTCGCTCGACGCGTTCGAGCGCGGCCTCGAGGCATCCGATCCCGCCATCCCGTCGAGCATGATCTACGCCTACGCCGCCCTCAGCGAGGGGATTCCCTACGCCAACGCGGCGCCGAACCTGAGCGCCGACGTGCCGGCGCTCGAGGAGCTGGCCCAGCGGACCGGCTCGCCGCTCGCGGGCAAGGACCTCAAGACCGGCCAGACGCTGATGAAGACGATGGTCGCGCCCGGGCTGAAGGCGCGCCTGCTCGGGGTGTCCGGCTGGTACTCCACCAACATCCTCGGCAACCGCGACGGCGAGGTGCTCGACGACCCGGAGTCGTTCAAGACGAAGGAGGAGAGCAAGAAGTCGGTGCTCGACCACATCCTGCAGCCGGAGCTCCATCCGACGCTCTACGACGACCTGCACCACGTGGTCCGCATCAACTACTACCCGCCGCGCGGCGACAACAAGGAGGGCTGGGACAACATCGACCTCGTCGGGTGGCTCGACTACCCGATGCAGCTCAAGATCAACTTCCTCTGCCGGGACAGCATCCTCGCGGCGCCCATCGTGCTCGACGTGGCCCTCTTCCTCGACCTCGCGGCGCGGGCCGGCATGAGCGGCATCCAGGAATGGCTGTCGTTCTACTTCAAGAGCCCCATCCACCGCCGCGACCTGTACCCCGAGCACGACCTGTTCATCCAGTTGATGAAGCTCAAGAACACCCTCCGGCACCTGCGGGGCGAGGAGCTGATCACGCACCTCGGACTGGAGTACTACGACTGACGCGCCCCGCGGGGCCGGGCCGGCGGGCAGGCGCCCGGCCGGCCGCCGCGGGATTTCGAGGTGACCGATGAAGGAACCGGCCCATCCCGCAATCGCGGGCAGGCGCCCGGCCGGCGGCCGCGGGATTTCGAGAGGCGGTTCGACATGATCTCAGGCCGCGCGCAGGCGATCCTCGTCGGCGGAGCGTTCAACGGCGTGCTGTCGGCGCTGCCCCTGATCGAGCTGGGCAACTGCGCGTGCTGCCTGTGGGTTGTGGGCGGCGGCGTCATCACGGCGTACCTGCTGCAGCAGGGGCAGCCGGAGCGTCTCGAAATGGGCGACGGCGCGCTGGGCGGGTTTCTGGCGGGGGTCGCCGGCGCCGCGATCTGCGCGCTGCTGACCGTGCCGATCCGTCTGGTGACCGGCCCGCTGGCGGACGAGTCCTTCCAGATCGGCGACCTCGACGTCCCGCCCGAAGCGGTCGAGATGATGGAGTTCCTGCAGCAGGCGTCCGAGAACGTCGCGCTGATGGCGTTGTTCACGTTCGTCTTCATGCTGCTCGCCGGCGCGCTTTTCTCCACCGTCGGCGGGATGCTCGGCGTGCTGTTCTTCCGGAAGGACGCGCCGCCGGGTGGACCGGACATCGTGCCGCCGCCGCCGGCGTACTGACGCCGGCCGTGCCGCGCGGTCCGGATCCCGATCGCGAACGTATAATGCGCAAGCCGACTCGCCCGCTCGTACCGACGGGACGCACGGGACGCTGGCGGAGCGTGCCTGACGGCCGGCAGACATGGGGAACCGACGGCGGCTAAGCACTCGTCCGGGAGCGGCCGGCCGGCGCCGGGCGGGGCGCGGCTCCCGTGGCGGGACGTCTCCGGCGGGGCGCGGGAACGCGGTCGGCCGTCTGGGGGCGACCGCCGTGACCACCGGATTCTGTCCGGGGTCTGGGGCTGGACGGCGGCCGTTTCCGGCCTGCCCGCCTGGGCGGGGTTTCTAGGCTGCACGAGCTACTTCGCGAGTCCGACGGACGGCGCCCGGGGGCTGGCCGCGAGCGTCCTGACCAACCTGTCCGGCGTCTTCTGGGCCCTGGTGATCCTGCGCGGCTCGGAGTACGCGGCCGTCGAGGAGCTCGGCTACGCGATCACCGCCGCGGTCGCGTTCCTGATGTGCATCCAGGCGGCGCAGGCGTGGCTGGTCCACATACCCGGCACGTTCATCGGCGCGTGCGCCACGTTCGCCGCCGGCGGCGACTGGCGCATCGTCGTCCCGGCGCTCGCGGTGGGCGGACTGTTCGGCTACCTGATGAAGACGTCGGGGCGCTGGCTGCACCGGACGCTGGCGCCGGACGCGCAACGCCGTCCGTAGCAGAGTCGTAGCGGGCGGCGAAACGACGGGCGGCGACCCGCGTTGGCGGTCGTCGTCCGTGAACGTCCTGGCGCGACGGGCTGGCCGGCGCGGCCGTGGCGGGTGACCGGCCTCGGGAACGCCGCGTTCACCGCACCGGGAAATCGAACCAGGTGTCGGGGTACGGCTCGTCCGCGAGCGTGAAGTGCCACCACTCCGCCGGGTACGGCTCGAAGCCGTGCGCCTGCATGGCGTCGGCCAGCAGGCGGCGGTTGGCGCGCTGGCGGCCGGTCAGGCCCTCGTAGTCCGCCGCCGATTCCGGTCCGAAGAAATCGAACGGCGTCCCCATGTCCAGCTCGGCGCCGTCCGCCAGCCGGACGACGGTCAGATCCACCGTGCTGCCGCGCGAGTGGCCCGACGCCTCGGCGATGTAGCCGCGCGCGAACAGTTCGGACTTCGGCACGTCCGGGTAGTACTCCGCCCGGGTGCGGTCGTCCGCCGGATCGGCGGCCCAGCGGACGAAGTGGTCGACGGCCGACTGCGGGCGGTAGGCGTCGAACACCTTCAGCCCGAATCCGCGCGCCCGCAACGACGCCTGGACCCGCCGTAGCGCGTCGGCCGCCTCGCGGGTCAGGATCGCCGCCGGCGCCTCGTAGCCGTCCACCGCGGCGCCGACGAAATTGTCCGCGCCGTGATAGCGAACGTCGAGTACGATGCCGGGGACCGCATCCCGGAGACGGACGAAACCGGCGGGCGGCGCATCGCCGCCCTGCGCCGTCGCCGCCGCGGACGCGGCCGCCGTCACGAGGAGGACGAGCACCGGCGCGTTACGTCCGAAACGACGGCGGACCGGCATGGTGTTTCGATTCTACCCCCCGTGCCGGGGTCGTCGCCGCTCCGCGAGCGGGCCGCCCGGCGTCGGCGGCCGGTCGAGGGAACCGGAAGGCCCCGTCCTGCGTCACTGGCAATGGCGCGGCCGCGGCGTGAGGAGCGCCCGATCGCCGCACACCCGACAGGCGAACCGATGCCGCTGATTCACACCTGCGATCTCTGGAAGACCTACCGGATGGGGACCGAATCGGTCCACGCGCTGCGCGGCGTCTCGGTCGACATCGAGCGCGGCGAGTTCGTCGCGATCATGGGACCCTCCGGCTCGGGCAAGTCGACGCTGATGAACCTCGTCGGCTGTCTCGACACGCCCACCCGCGGCGAGTACCTGCTGAACGGCAAGGACGTGAGCCGCATGAACGACGACGATCTCGCCCGCATCCGGAACCAGGAGATCGGATTCGTCTTCCAGACGTTCAACCTGCTGCCGCGCGCCTCGGCGCTGCACAACGTCGAGCTGCCCCTGATCTACGCGGGCGTGCCGGCGGCGCGCCGGCGCGAGCGGGCGACCGCGGCGTTGAGTCTGGTCGAACTCCAGGATCGGATGGACCACCGGCCGAACGAGCTCTCCGGGGGACAGCGCCAGCGGGTGGCGATTGCGCGCGCGCTGGTGAACGAACCTTCCCTCCTGCTCGCCGACGAGCCGACCGGCAACCTCGATTCGAAGACCGGCGTCGAGATCATGGCGGTGTTCCAGGGTCTGCACCGCGCGGGCAACACGATCGTCCTGATCACCCACGAGCCGGACGTCGCCCGGCACGCCCGCCGGGTGATTCACATCAAGGACGGCGCGGTCGCGCTGGACGGCGCGCCGGCCGACCCGGGGGACGCGGCGCGAGCGGGATCCGAGCGATGACGGGTTCGGACGTCAGGAGGCGATGATCAGCGCACCGGAAAGAAGATGTCGGTCCGCCACCGCGACTGGTCCGGCTCGGCGCCGGGGTCGGTGACGTAGACCTCCCAGGGTGCGCCGGCGGGTTCGAGGCCCTGCGATTGCATCCACTCCGTCAGCGCCGCCCAGGTATGCCGGAGGCCGTCGTACGGTCCCCGGTGGATGACCGTCGCCACGGTCCCGGCGGGCAGTTCGCAGGCCCTGATGCGGTCGGTGCCCGCCAGCGGCGCCGCGACGGGCAGCGCGCACTCCAGATCGACGGTGTTGCCGTCCAGCGAGTGGTAGATCGCGAGAGGCATCCCGGCCGGGGTCTGTCCGTGCTGCAGGACGTACCCGTGCACCTCCCCGAACAGCGGCCCCATGATCTGCGCGAGCCGGTCCATTTCCGTCGTCGTCCGGATGCCCACGACGGGCTGCGCATCGATCTGCTTCGTCCGGAATTCCAGCTTCATCGGCTGTTCCTCCCCGTCTCTGCCGGCCGCGGGCGGCGCAGCCTGAAAGCCTCCGCGGTCGCCCCGGCCCGGCAGGCAGCCGAAGCAAACGTCCATGCTGCCGTGCCCGTCTACCGGGGCGGGCGGGCCGATTCCGCGGCCCCTTCGTCGTACGGCAGCCGGAGCTGCGGTGACGCGAAGTCGGCGCGCTTCCGCTGCCGCTCCTCCGCCTCCTTGCGGCGCCCGTACACGAAGACGGCCCCCAGGCTCACGAGCGCGCCGATGATCGCCGTCAGCCCGCCAACGTCCTCCCCAAGATAAATCAGCCCGCCGCCGAGGACGATTGCGACCAGTGCCAGTGCGAAAGCGAAAATCTGCCCTCGGCGCTCGGCTGCGAGCTTCCCCGCGATGACCCGGGTTTCGAGCGCCCGCCGATGAGCCGCCTGTTCTTCGGCCATCGACACGATCCGCTCCGCGCAGCCGGCGAGTATGGTTTCGTACTGTGCGAGAGCCTGCGGAGGGGGAAGCGGCCCCTGAAAATGCTGGACGCTCTGGACGGAAAGCTCGACGGTCTCTTCAGCCGCCTTCCGCGGCCCGGCCGGCTCAGGCCTTCCGACGGACGCCCGGGGCTGCTGCTTCTCGCGGCGTCGCCTGCTCATGCTCCACCACCGTCATCGCGCCGGCCAGATCCTGGCCGACCATGCGCCAGTCGCTGTAGATCGCGCGCGCGTCGGCGACGGCCTCGTCGGAACTGTCGTTGTAGACGTCGAACCGGCCGGACAGGTCGAGCAGGCGCGCAACCCCGGTCAGGAACGACGGCATGGCGAAGAGGTAATCGGTTCGCATGAGAATCACCCGAATCGCTTCGGACCACCGGCGCGTCATTGCGCTCCCGGCCACCATGTCCGGCGATCGTAGTATGCCTCTCTCCCCCCTGTCACCCCTCCTTGACCGCCGCGATCAGGTCCAGGACCGCCTGCTTGCCGTCCCCGAACAGCATCAGCGTGTTGTCGGCGGCGAAGAGCGGGTTGGGGATGCCGGCGAAGCCGGGCGAGAGGCTGCGCTTGACGACCACCACCGTGCGCGACTGGTCGACGTCGAGGATCGGCATGCCGGCGATGGGGCTCGACGGGTCGGTGCGGGCGTCGGGGTTGACGATGTCGTTGGCGCCGATGACGAGGCTGACGTCGGTCTGCTCGAACGACGGGTTGACGGCGTCCATCTCCTTGAGCTTGTCGTAGTCGACGTCCGCCTCGGCCAGCAGGACGTTCATGTGGCCCGGCATCCGGCCGGCGACCGGGTGGATGGCGTACTCCACTTCGACGCCGCGCGACTCGAGCAGGTTGGCCAGATCCCGCACCTGGTGCTGCGCCTGCGACACCGCGAGCCCGTAGCCGGGCACGATGACCGCCCGCCGCGCGCCATCGAAGAGCATCGCGACCTCCTCGGCGGAGGTGCTCTTGACGCGGCCGGCGTAGATCGCGTCGGCGTCGGACGCCGGCCCGCCCCCCTCGGCGATCGCCCCGACCAGGACGTTGACCAGCGAGCGGTTCATCGCCCTGCACATGATCAGCGTCAGAATGATGCCCGACGCGCCGACCAGCGAGCCGGTGATGATCAGGACGTTGTTGGCGAGGACGAACCCGGTGGAGGCGGCGGCGAGCCCGGAGTAGGAGTTGAGCAGGGCGATGGCGACCGGCATGTCTGCGCCGCCGATCGGGATCGCCAGCAGGACGCCGAGCAGGGACGCGACGGCGACCAGCCCGGCGTAGAAGGCGATCGTGCCCGGCTCGGCGATCACCAGCGCGCCGCAGGCCAGCGCCGCCGCGCCGAGGACGCCGTTCACGATCTGCTGCCCCGGAAACAGGATCGGCCGGCCGGGAAGCAGCAGCCCGCGCAGCTTGTCGAACGCGACGAGGCTGCCCCAGAAGGTGACGGAGCCGATGAGTCCCGAAGCGACGGTCGCCACCGTGGTCCGCGCCGCCGGATCGTCGGCCGCGGCCAGCACCGCGCCGGCCACCAGCGCCGACGCACCGCCGCCGAACGCGTTCAGCAGCGCCACCATCTCCGGCATCGCGGTCATCGCGATCCGCAGCGCCAGCGCCGCCCCGATCGCCCCGCCGAGCGCCACGCCCGCCAGGATCACCGCGAACGCCTCGGCGCCGGCGCCGAATATCTGCCGGTCGAGCAGCGTCGCCACCACCGCCAGCAGCATGCCGGATGCGCCGAGCAGGTTGCCGCGCACCGCCGTCCGCGGATGGGTCAGCCCCCGGATGCCGAGGATGAACAGCGCCGAGGCCGCGAGATAGACGAGGTTGATGACGTTGTCCACGAGCGATCCTGATTCCGTGCCGGCCTCCGCGCCGCACGCCCCCCGGCGGTTTCCGGGCGGCGAACCCCCGCGGCTGCCCTTGTCGTCCTGAACGTGATCGAGCGCGCGGCCGGACCGTTCCCGGCGGGCGGCGCGGCGGAAGCGGCTACTCCTTCTTGCGGAACATCCCGAGCATCCGGTGCGTGACCAGGAAGCCGCCGACGACGTTGATCGTGGCGATCACCAGGGCCAGAAAGCCGAGGACCCTCGTCGTCCGGTTCGGCGACGCGACCGACAGCAGCGCGCCGATGATGGTGATGCCCGAGATGGCGTTGCTCCCCGACATCAGCGGCGTGTGGAGCAGCGGCGGCACCTTGGTGATGATTTCGAAGCCGACGAAGACCGCCAGCATGAAGATGGTCAGCAGCGGCAGCAAGGCGTCCATCGGCTTCAGTCTCCTCCCGTGGCGGCGGTTGCCGGCGCGGCCCCCGGCTCCGTGGCGGCGAGCAGTTCCCGGACGCGCGGATGCACCACCCGCCCCCGGTGCGAGACCAGGGTGCCGGCGGTGATCTCGTCGTCGAGGTCGAACGCCAGCGCGCCGTCCTTCGTCAGGTGCAGCAGCAGCGTCGAGACGTTCTTCGCATACATCTGCGAGGCGTGGTACGGCACCGTCGACGGGAGGTTCGTCGGACCGAGGACGGTGACGCCGTTGGGAGACACGACCGCTTCGCCGCCTTTCGTGAGCTCGCAGTTGCCGCCCCGCTCGGCCGCCAGGTCGACCACCACCGATCCGGGGGGCATGCCGGCCACCATGTCCGCCGTCACCAGGATCGGCGCGGTCTTCCCCGGCACGAGCGCGGTCGTGACGACCACGTCGCTGCCGGCCACCACCCGCGTCATGGTCTCGCGCTGCCGCCGGTAGAACGACTCGTCCTGCGCCTTCGCGTAGCCGCCGGCGTCTTCCGCCCCGCTGGTCTCGAGCGGCAGCTCGACGAACGCGGCGCCGAGGCTCTCGACCTGCTCCCGGACGGCGGGGCGCACGTCGTAGGCCTCCACCCGCGCGCCGAGGCGGCGGGCCGTGGCGATCGCCTGCAGGCCGGCCACGCCGGCCCCGACGACGAAGACCCGCGCCGGGGTGACGGTGCCCGCCGCGGTCATCAGCATCGGGAACATCCGCGGCAGCGCGTCGGCCGCGAGCAGCACCGCCTTGTAGCCGGCGATGGTGGCCATCGACGACAGCGCGTCCATGCTCTGGGCGCGCGTGATGCGCGGGATGAGCTCCATCGAGAACGCGCTGGCGCCGCGTTCGGCAACCGCCCGGGCCGCGGCGGGCTCGCCGAGCGGCTCGGAGAACCCGACGAGGGTCTGTCCCGGCCGCAGCAGCGCCGCGTCCGCGCGCCCCGCCGCGCCGGCCGCCCCGGGACTCCGGACCTGGAGGACGACGTCCGCCTCGGCGAAGAGCTGCGCGTGCGACGCGGCGACCCGGGCGCCCTTCCCGACGTAGGCCGCGTCGGGGAACCCGGCCGCCGCGCCCGCCGACGCCTCGACCAGCACGTCGAGCGACGCCTTCTTCAGCGACGGCAGCGCGCCGGGAACCAGCGCGACGCGGCGTTCGCCGGGAAACGCCTCCTTCGGGACGCCGACGATCATGGCAGCCGGTACGCGACCAGCAGCCCGCCGTGGCCGCCGCCGCTCGTGGCGACGACGACGTACTGCTTCCCGTCGAGCAGGTAGGTCATGGGCGAGCCGGTCTGCTGGGTCGGCATCCGCACCGCGCCGAGCTCGGCGCCGGTCCTCTTGTCGTAGGCCCGCAGCATCGCGCCCGACACCCCCTCGTCGTCGGTGAACGTGCCGCCGTCACCCGCGATCACCAGCGTCTTCGTGACCAGGGTGCCGACCCGCCCCGGCCGGCCGGTCCGCGGAACGTCGACCCCTTCGAGCAGCCGGTGGTTGCGGATGTTGTCGGCGGTCTCGCCGTGCGGAACCTGCCACAGGATCTCGCCCTCGTTCAGGTCGATGGCGGTGATGCGGCCCCACGGCGGCTTGATGATCGGAATCCCTTCGACGTTCAACGCCTCCTGCCGGGCGCTCACGCCTTCGGGCCGGCCGCGGATGAAGTTCATGTCCGAGCGTTCCGGGTCGTTGACCAGGCCCAGGTTCGTGATCTCGGTCTTCGAGTACTGGTAGAAGACGCCCGTCTCCGGGTCGAACGAGCCGCCCGGCCAGTTCACCCCGCCGGTCGACGCCGGCACCTGCAGCGTGCCGTAGGTCCCGTCGGCGGCGCCCACCGAGGGGGGCGTGTAGATGGAGCGCCCGTAGCGGAAGCGGCCGAGCACCTCCAGCGCGCGGGCCCGCAGCTCCGGCGTGAAGTCGATCAGGTCGTCGGGGCCGATGCCCTGCTGGTCGAAAGCCGGCGGCCGGGTCGGGTGCGGCTGCGTCGGCGACAGGACCTCGCCGGGAATGTCCGACGCCGCGACCGGCTGCTCGACGATCGGCCACACCGGCTCGCCGGTCTCGCGGTCGAAGACGAAGAGCCACGCCTGCTTGGTCGGCAGCGCCACCGCCTTGACGTCGCGGCCGTCGACCGTGAGGTCGGCCAGGACCGGCCCGGCCGGCAGGTCCCAGTCCCAGACGTCGTGGTGCGTGATCTGGAAGTGCCACTTGCGCTCGCCGGTCTCCAGATCGAGGGCGACCAGGCTGTCCGAAAAGAGGTTGTCGCCCAGCCGGTGGCCGCCGTAGTAGTCGTTGGTCGGCATCTCGACCGGCAGGTAGACCATGCCCAGCTCGGGGTCGATCGTCATCTGGGCCCACACGCCGGCGTTGCCGGTGTAGCGCCACGAGTCGCCTTCCCACGTGTCGTTGCCGAACTCGTCGCCCTGCGGGATCGTGTGGAAGATCCACTTGCGCGCGCCGGTGTCCACGTCGAAGCCCCGGATGTAGCCCTTGACGTTGCGCATCGAGCGGGGCGCGCCCCCCGGCAGGTGCGCCGCCCCGATGACGATGGTGCCGTTGACCGCCACCGGCGCGGAGTGCAGGCCGATCTCGCCGGTGACCGGATCGATCTCCTGATCGAGGTTCTGCTTCAGGTCGACGACGCCGTCGGCGCCGAAGTCCGCCAGCCGCCGGCCGGTGCGCGCGTTCAGGCCGATCAGGTGGTAGCCGGGGGTGACGTAGAAGATCTTCCCGTCGCCGCCGTCGTCCAGCCAGGTCAGCCCCCGCCCCGACAACCGCCGCGGCGCGGATGCGCCCCGCTCGCCCTCGTCGTAGCGGTGGAACCAGAGGATCTCGCCGGTGGCCGCGTCGAGGGCCACCGCCGCCCGCCGCGTCCCCGCCGTCGTGTACAGAACGCCGCCGACCATCAGCGGCGTCGCCTGCAGGCGGAACTCCGGGCGCGGCCCGAAGTTGTCGGTGTTCAAGGTCCAGGCGACCTCCAGGTCGTTGAAGTTGCCGCCGTCGATCTGGTCGAGGGGCGAGTACCGGGTGTGGGCGAGGTCGCCGCCGTAGCTCGGCCACTCCCCGTTCCGGGTGCCTTCCTCCTGCGCCGTGACGCCGGCGTGCGCCTGGACGAGGCTGGCGACGAGCGCCAGGATCCAGCCGTACCGGGAGCGGACGTATCGCATTCGGGATCCTCCGTGTTGCCGCGACACGCAAGCATAACGCGCCGGCGCCGGCGCCGGCCAGCAGCCCCACCCTCGCGGTTCGCCGCCGGAGTCACGGCTCGCGGAAGACGGTTCTTTCGCAGGTGGCGCTCCAGGTGCTGGTGCGTTTGGCCTCGAACAGATAGAAGGAGGGGTTGCCGCTCAGATTGTTGCTGTAGCCCCAGCCCGTGGTGGCGGACTCCGCGATGGCCCCGGTGGTCGTGGCGGAGACGCTCGTGGCGCGCTGGTAACCCTGGGTCATGCAATACGCGAGGGCGGCGGTTTCGGCGGAGGCCTGCAAGTCGAAGGTGGGCGGGTTGGCGAGAAAGGCTTGCCGGGCGGTTTGTCTCGACCAGTTTTCGAGGGAGGTGGTCGAGCCCTGCACACCGGAGCTCTCGACGAGGCGGGCGGCGTCGGCGGCGACGTCCAGCGTCTCGATCACCGGCACGAGCACGATCTCCGGCTCCGGCTCCGGCTCCGGCTCGGGCTCGGGCGGGAAGAACCTCGGGGTGGCCGCGTCGTCGCACGGCGCGTTCCGCCATCCGTCCTGCCTGTCGTCCGACAGTTCGGCCGCCTGCACGACGACCCATTCGTCGCAGGCGGCGAGCGGGATGGCGGGCAGCTCCAGGCGGCCGGCGAGGGTCCGCGACGCGCTCCAGAGGGGGACGCCGCAGGTCATTCCGACGTGATGCGGTTCGGCGGGACAGTACCAGACGTCGATCCGGCGCTGGCGGTACGGATGGCTGGCCCTGCGCATGCCGGCCATCTGGTCTTCGACGAGGACCAGTTCCAGCATGCCGTCCTGCCAGTTCAGTTCGAGGTCGTAGGCGTTGAAGCCGCCCGCGCGGGGCGGAGCGAGGCGGTCGAGGCCGGCTGCCGCCGGCTGGAAATCAGCGGCCGGGGCGGAGCCGGGGGACTGCTGGATCCGGCCGCCGGCCGCCTCCGCCGGTCGTCCTCCGGCCGGGACCGGGCTGGGGGCGGTCGGGGCGGAGTCGCCGCCGCACGAGACGGCCGCGAGAACGCACAATCCGACGACGAAATGGAAACGACGATTCTTCTCCATCCCTCATCTCCAGGAGTGTTTCGTTCCCCTCCCTGCCCGGCCAGGAACCCGCCACTCCACACGATCCGGCGGGCAGCGTCGAACGATAAGATAGCACCTTGCCGTCCTCGCCCCCGGAGAAACAGGAATTCCGATGCGCAGATCTCCGGTCGTGACGTCAGCGGCCGCGATCGCATGGATCCTCGCGGTCCCCACCGGGACGGCCGCCGCCCAGGTTCCCGACGGCGAGGCGCTGTTCGAGGCGCACTGCGCGGCATGCCACCTCGCCGGGGCGGTCCCGCGCGCATTGGCGATCGACAACATGCGGGCCCTGCCACCGGCGGCCATCGTCGGCGCGCTGACCGACGGGACGATGCGGCAACAGGGGGCGGAGCTGCGCCCGGCGGAACGGCGGGCGGTCGCCGAGTTCATCACCGGGCGGCGCGTCACGCCGGATGCCCGCGCCGCGGCCGGGGCCTGCGCGGCGCCGGCCGCGGCGTGGCCGGGGATGGACGGCGGCCCGCGATGGAACGGCTGGGGCGTCGACGTCACGAACCGCCGCTTCCAGCCGGCGGCGCATGCCCGGCTCGAGGCCGGGGACGTGCCGCGCCTGCGGCTCCGGTGGGCGTTCGGGTACCCGGAATCGGCCTCCGCGCAGTCGCAGCCGACGGTCGTCGGCGGGCGGCTGTTCGTCGCGAGCGAGCGCGGAGTGGTCTACGCGCTCGATGCGCGGACCGGCTGCGCGCACTGGTCGTTCGCCGCGCAGAGCAGCGTCCGCGGCGCCATGACCGTCGGCCGCCTCCCGGCCGGCCGGCACGCGCTCTTCTTCGGCGACTTCAACGCCAACGCGTACGCGCTCGACGCCGCCACCGGCGCCGAGATCTGGCGCCGTGACGTGGAGCCGCACGAGGGGGCGCGCATCACCGGGGCGCCGGTGCTGCACGACGGCCGGTTGTACGTGCCGGTCTCTTCGCTGGAGGAGCTGCTCGCCGCCGACCCCGAATACCCCTGCTGCACGTTCCGCGGCAGCATCGCCGCCCTCGACGCGGCGACCGGCGAGCCGATCTGGCGGAGCTTCACGATCCCGGAGACGCCGCGGCCGCGCGGGCGCAACCCCGACGGCTTCTTCCTGATGGGGCCGGCCGGCGCCGCGGTCTGGTCGGCGCCGACCGTCGACGCGCGGCGCGGGCTCGTCTACGCGGCCACCGGGAACGCCTACACGGAGCCGGCCGCCGCCACCAGCGACGCGATCGTCGCGTTCGAGCTCGACACCGGCGCGATCCGCTGGACGCGGCAGTTGACGCCGGACGACGCGTTCATCCTCAACTGCGCCGGCGCCAATCCCAACTGCCCGGACGACGACGGCCCGGACTTCGACTTCGGCGCGTCCCCGGCGCTCGTGACCCTGCGCGACGGCCGCGACCTCCTGGTCGTCGGCCAGAAGTCCGGCCTCGGCTACGGCCTCGACCCGGACCGGGAGGGCGCCGTCGTCTGGCGCTACCGGGTCGGGGCGGGCAGCGCGCTCGGCGGCATCGAATGGGGCTTCGCGGTCGACGCCGAGAAGGCGTACTTCGCCAACTCGGACTACCTGACGCCGGAACCCGGCGGGCTCGCGGCGGTCCGCCTGCGCACCGGCGAGCTCGTCTGGTACGCCGAGCCGCACGCGCCGGTCTGCGGCGGGTGCAGCCCGGCGCTGCTGGCCGCCGTCACGGTCATCCCCGGCGCCGTCTTCTCCGGCGCCTACGACGGCCTGTTCCGCGCCTACTCGCCGGACGACGGCGCGGTCATCTGGGAGTTCGACACCAACCGCGCCTACGAGACGGTGAACGGCGTCCCCGCCAGAGGCGGGTCGATCAACGGCCCGGGCGCCGTCGTGGTCGACGGGATGGTCTACGTCAACTCCGGTTACGCGGCGTTCGGCGGCCGCCCCGGCAACGTCCTGCTGGCGTTCGGCGTCGAGTAGAATGGCCGCCGGGCCGCTTCGGGGCCCTTGACGGACTTGCCGGCCCGGATCCTGCCTCGAAGTTTCATGCTGCCGGATTCCACCGGGGTACGGGCGGGTTCGTCGGCGCGCCGGGATGCCGGACGAGCGCCGGACGATCACGGGCGGACAGTCCGATGCGCCTCTACCGCGAGCTCGCCGAATGGTGGCCGCTGCTCGACGACCCGGCGGACTACGCCGAGGAGGCGGCCCTCTACGGCGACCTGCTGGCCGAGGCGTGCGACGCGCCGATCGAGTCCCTGCTGGAGCTGGGCTGCGGGGGCGGCAACAGCGCGTCGCACCTGAAGCGCCGGTTCCGTCATCTGCTGCTCACCGACGTCTCGCCGGAGATGCTCGCGGTCAGCCGCGCCCTGAACCCGGAATGCGAGCACCGGCGCGGCGACATGCGCACGTTGCGCCTGGGGCGGACGTTCGACGCGGTCTTCGTCCACGACGCCGTCTGCTACATGACGACCGAGGCCGATCTGCGGCGCGCCGTCGAGACGGCGTGGACGCACTGCCGTCCCGGCGGCGCCGTGCTGTTCGCGCCGGACTACGTGCGGGAGAACTTCCGGGCCGGGGCGGACGCCGGGGGCTGCGACGAGCGCCCCGCCGCCGGGGCCGCCGGCGGGTGCGCGCGCGGGTTGCGCTATCTGGAGTGGGTCTGGGACCCCGAACCCGGGGACACGGAGTACCTCGTCGACTTCGCGTTCCTGCTGCGCGAGCGCGACGGCTCGGTTCGCGCCGTGCAGGACCGGCACGTCGAGGGGCTGTTCGCGCGCGGCCGCTGGCTGGCGCTGCTGGCCGGCGCCGGGTTCGAGGCCCGCGCCGTCCCGCTGGCGCTTTCGGACGTGGAGCCCGGCCGGCACGAGACGTTCGTGGGGCGCCGGCCGCGGTAGCCGGCCGCTGCAATCCGGGTGTTCGACGTCGCCGCCGGGCGGACGTAGTAGGATGGTTCCGACTTCGCCCGCTTTCCAGAGCGTGCGCCGGGGCGACCCCTGCGAATCCAGGCGGATCGACGCGGTCCGCGACCCCGCGCGCGCAATTCCCCGAACGGACGGCCATTGACGACCACACCGACCCCGACAAGCCAGCCCGCGCTCGACGAACCGCGGGACTCCCTCCGGGAAGTCTCGCTCGACCAGCTTCCCGACCGGCTCCGGGAGGCGGCCGCCCGGCCGGGCTGGACGACGCTGATGCCGGTCCAGAGCCAAGCGATCCCGTACCTTCTGGCGGGCCGCGACCTCGTGATCCAGGCGCGCACCGGGAGCGGCAAGACCGCCGCGTTCCTGCTGCCGATGCTGGAGCGGCTCGATCCGGCCGCCGATCGGACGCAGGCGCTCGTGCTGGTGCCGACCCGCGAACTCGCCCGGCAGGTCCGGCAGGACGCCGAGATGCTGTGGGGCGGCAGCGGCTTCCGGACGGTGGCGGTCTACGGCGGCGTCGGCTACGAACCGCAGATCGAGGCGCTCAGGGCGGGCGCGCACCTCGTGGTGGCGACGCCCGGCCGCGCCCTCGACCACCTGCTGCGCCGGACGTTCACGCTCGATCACCTGTCCATGCTCGTCTTCGACGAGGCGGACCGGATGCTGTCGATGGGGTTCTACCCCGACATGAAGCAGGTGCAGGCGTACCTGCCGAACCGGCCGATCCACACGACGATGTTCTCCGCCACGTTCCCCGCCTCGGTCATGCGGACCGCGCGCGAGTTCATCGCCGAGCCGGAGTTCCTGACCCTCAGCCGCGACCACGTCCACGTCACCGACACGGAGCACATCTCCTACACCGTGCCGCCGATGGAGAAGGACCGCGCGCTGGTGCGGATCATCGAGGTGGAGAACCCGTCGTCGGCGTTCATCTTCTGCAACACGAAATCCAACGTGCACTACGTCACGGTGGTGCTGCAGCGCTTCGGCTACGACGCCGACGAGCTGAGCGCCGACCGGTCGCAGGCCGACCGCGAGCGGATCCTGAAGCGCGTCCGCGCCGGGAAGCTGCGCTTCCTGGTCGCCACCGACGTCGCGAGCCGCGGGCTGGACATTCCCGAGCTGTCGCACGTCATCCAGTACGAGCCGCCGGAGGACGCCGAGGACTACATCCACCGGGCCGGCCGAACCGGCCGGGCCGGGGCGGCGGGGGTGGCGCTGTCGCTGGTGAGCGAGGCGGAGACGCTCAACCTCGACCAGATCGCCAAACGTTACGGCGTCGAGTTCCAGCAGCGGCCGGTGCCGACCGACGACGACGTGGCGGCGGTGGTGGCCGAGCGGCTGACGACGCTGCTCGAGGCCCGGCTGCGGGACCGGGACGCCCTGAAGGCCGAGCGCAGCCGCCGCTTCATTCCCCTCGCCCGCGCGCTGGCGGAGAACGAGGACGAATCGAAGATCATCGCGATGCTGCTCGACGACCACTACCAGCAGACGCTGCACGCGCCGCCCGGCGAGCCGGCGCAGGCCGCCGCGCCCGCCGCGCCGGCCCCGAAAGCCGACGCCGCCGCGCCGGCGGGCCGCCCCCGAAGGCCGCGGCGGCGGTCGCGGCGCGGACCCCGCGCGGGCCGGTAGCAGGGCCTGCACGGCGTCCGCGTGACGGAGATCGCAGACGGCTGCGCCCGAGCGGGACCCCGCGCGGGCCGGTAGTAGCGGGGCGCCACGAGAAGCGGAGGCCGCGGCACGGACCGGTAGCGGGCGTCCGAGAAGCGGCGGCGGGGACACGGCTCGAACCGGCGGCCCGGCGCCGGCGGATTCCGTCGGCCCGCCGGCGCGATAAAATGTTCCGATCGGCGGCGCGGATCGGTTGCGCGCCGTCCCCGGCCGCCTCCGGGCGCCCGTAAGGAGATGATGAATGACCACCGCGGTTGCCGAAGCCGTTCACCCGTTCGACAAGGCCGTCGCCGCCGGCCGCCCGCCGTTCAAAGTGGCCGACATCGGGCTCGCCGGGCGCGGCCGGAACGAGATCCGCCTCGCCGAGCAGGAGATGCCGGGACTGACGGCCATCCGGCGCGAGCACGCCGGACGGCGGCCGCTCGCCGGCGCGAAGGTCATGGGCAGCCTGCACATGACCGTGCAGACCGCGGTGCTGATCGAGACGCTGGCCGCACTCGGCGCCGACGTGCGCTGGGCGTCGTGCAACATCTTCTCGACGCAGGATCACGCGGCGGCGGCGGTCGCCGTCGGCGGACCCGGCAGCGGCGGCACGATCGACGCGCCGCGCGGCGTCCCGGTCTTCGCCTGGAAGGGCGAGACCCTCCCCGAGTACTGGTGGTGCACGAACGAGGCGCTGGTCTGGCCGGACGGCAACGGTCCGGATCTCGTCGTCGACGACGGCGGCGATGCGACGCTGCTGGTCCACAAGGGCTACGAGTTCGAGCAGGCGGGCGCGATCCCGGCGTTCGACCCCGGGACGGAGCCGGAGGAGTGGGGCGTCATCCTCGATCTGCTGCGCGAGGTCCGCGCGCGCGACGCGTCGCAGTGGACCCGCATCGGCCCGGCCATCCGCGGCGTCAGCGAGGAGACGACCACCGGCGTGCACCGGCTCTACGAGATGATGCGCGACGGCACGCTGCTGTTCCCCGCCATCAACGTCAACGACTCGGTCACCAAGAGCAAGTTCGACAACGTCTACGGCTGCCGCCACTCGCTGCCGGACGGGCTGGCCCGCGCCACCGACGTCATGCTGGGCGGCAAGGTGGCGGTGGTCTGCGGCTTCGGCGAGGTGGGCAAGGGCTGCGCGCAGTCGTTGCGCGGCCAGGGCTGCCGCGTCGTGGTCACCGAGATCGATCCGATCTGCGCGCTGCAGGCCGCCATGGAGGGCTACCAGGTCGCCACCCTCGAAGAGATGCTGGAGACCGCCGACCTGTTCGTCACCGCCACCGGCAACCGCGACATCATCAGCGCCGCCCAGATGGAGCGCATGAAGGACAAGGCGATCGTCGGCAACATCGGCCACTTCGACAACGAGATCGACATGGCGGGGCTCCGGCGCGTCCCCGGCATCGAGCACGTCCCGATCAAGCCGCAGTTCGACGAGTGGCGCTTCCCCGACGGCCACAGCGTGCTGGTCCTGGCCGAGGGCCGGCTGCTCAACCTGGGCTGCGCCACCGGCCACCCCAGCTTCGTGATGTCGGCGTCGTTCACCAACCAGGTGCTCGCGCAGCTCGCCCTCCACCGCAACCGGGGCGAGTACGGGAAGCGGGTCTACATGCTGCCGAAGCAGCTCGACGAGAAGGTCGCCCGCCTCCACCTCGACGCCCTCGGCGTCCGGCTGACCGAACTGCGCCGGGAGCAGGCCGACTACATCGGCGTGCCGGTCGAGGGGCCGTACAAGCCGGACCACTACCGGTACTGACGGATCGCGGGAGCGGGGCCGCGCGGGAGCGGCCGGCGAACGAAGGCGCGCGATCTTCTCCGCACGCGCCGAGCCGTCGCACGCGATGCGCTCCCGGTCGTTTCCTCGCGCCCGCTGGGGCGTGTCGTCGAGGAGCGCGCTGGTGAAGCCGCCCGCGATGCGCTTCCGGCCGTTTCCTCGCGCCCGCTGGGCGTGTCGTCGAGGAGCGCGCTGGTGAAGCTGCACACGCGCTTCCCGGACGTTCGCGGCTCGCGGGCGTCACGATACGGCTCCGACCGGCTGCCGCGCCACGGACGTCTCGTCGGGCAGCCGGAGAAACATCCACCGAAAATGTTGCAATACCGGAAAAATATATTGCCGGTTCCGTGTCTTTTCGGCGACAATCCTGTCCGGAAGGCCCATGCCCGATGCATTGCAGGACGTCATCCTCGACTTCCGCGAGACCGATCTGCCGGCCGGCGTCCCGCGCCGGGTCGACGTGACGCCGGTAGCGGGCAAGGCCACCGTCTGCATCGGTCCGCGGCGCGCCGGCAAGTCGACGTTCCTGTTCCAGCAGGTGCGGAAGCTGCTCGCACGCGGCGTGCCGCGCGACAACGTGCTGTACCTGAACTTCTTCGACGACCGCCTGCGCCACCTGCAGCACGACGGGCCGGGCGCCGTGCCGGACGCCTATTTCTCCCTGCATCCCGAGAAGAAGAACACCGAGACGGTCCATTGCTTCTTCGACGAGATCCAGGTCGTGCCCGGCTGGGAGCCGTTCGTCGACCGCCTGATGCGCACCGAGAAGTGCGAGGTGCACATCACCGGCTCGTCGGCGCGGATGCTGTCGCGGGAGATCGCGACCCAGATGCGCGGGCGGGCGTTGTCGTGGGAGATCTTCCCCTTCTCGTTCCGGGAGTTCCTCGACTTCCGGGGCATCGACGCCGCCGGCCCGCTGTCCACGCGCCGGCGCCTGCTGGTGCGCAAGGCGTTCGACGAGTACTGGGAGCGGGGCGGGTTTCCGGAGGTGGCGGGGCTGGATCGCGCGCTGCGCATCCGGATCCACCAGGAGTACTGGGGCGCGATGCTGTTTCGCGATCTGGTCGAGCGCCATGACGTCGCGCATCCCCGGGCGGTCTCGGATCTGGCCCACCGCCTGATCGACGACACCGCGTCGCTCTATTCGGTCAACCGGCTCACGGGATATCTGAAGTCGCTGGGGCACCGGGCGCCCAAGTCGGCCGTCTCCGACTACGTGGCGTGGTTCGAGGACGCCTTCTTCCTGTTCACGGTACGCATCTTCGATGCGTCGCTCGCCCGCGCCAACACGAATCCGAAGAAGATCTACTGCGTCGACCACGCGCTGGTGCGGTCGGTCGGCTCGGGCGTCCTGGTCAACACCGGCCACCTGCTCGAGAACCTCGTGTTCCTGGCGCTGCGCCGGCGCACCCCGGAGATCCGCTACTTCAAGAGCGCGAACGGCCGCGAGGTGGACTTCGTGGCGAAGATGCCGGACGGTTCGCGCCTCCTGGTCCAGGTCTGCGAATCGCTGGCGGATCCGCGGACGCGCAGGCGGGAGGTGGCGGCGCTCGAGCAGGCGATGGCCGAGCTGGAAACGCGCGCGGGGACGATCGTGACCCGCGGCGAGGAAGAGACGATCCCGGTCGCGGCCGGCGCCATCGACGTGGTCCCGGCGTGGCGCTTCCTCCTCGACCTCGGATAGAACTCGACCGGTCATCGACGAAACGTGCGAAGGACTTGTCCGCCTGCTTCGCGCGCTCGACGTTCATCTTCCGCACTATGTCCTCCGCGTATTCGATACCACCCAGGCTCGGCTGCCGCGCAACGGAAATGCCGGCGCGGGCGGCGACGTGGTTCGAGAGCGATTTCCGGCGAGCAAAGGCCCACCCGCCGCGGCCAACCCCGTATCACATTCCCCACACGTCGATCTCCACGCCCCCGCCCGTCTCCCGGCGCTGGAAGACCTTCTCGTCCCAGCTCCGGTCCGCGGAGCGGTCGAAGATCACCAGGTGGCCGGCTTCCGCGCCGCAGCGGTCCACGTAGCCGGCGGTCTGCTCCAGGCCGTCGCGGATGGTCCGCTCCAGGCTCCGGCGCAGCACCTTGCACTCGACGACGAACCGGCGCGTGCGCCCGCCGTGCGGCCAGACGATCAGCAGGTCGGTGCGTCCCCGGCCCAGGCCGTACTCGCGCTCGATGCGTCCGCCGCCGTTGACGACCCGCTGCAGGAACGCCTGCAGAAGTAGCTGGGGGCCCGCCTCCCGATAGTCGAACCGCCCGACCCAGTGCTCGGAATGCTCGCGGAAGAACGTCTGGAACGCCGCCAGCAGCTTCCGCACGTTCAGCCCGCCGTCCGCGTCGACGTACCACGCCATCTCCTCGGTCAGCCCGGCCTGGACCGCCCAGGTCAGCTCGCGCGGAACGACTTCCGCGTAGATCGGGTTGGCGAGGCGGAGCGGTGCGTCCCGGGCGACGAGGCCGAGATCGCGCACGTACTCCAGGTCGCGGGTCGAGAAGCCGCTCTCGGCCCCGCCGCTCAGCAGCGGCTCGACCACCCGCCGCACCCGCTCTTCCTGCAGCTTGTCCGCCAACTGGTCCAGGTGCGTCTCCCGGCGCAGGATCAGGCGCTCCTGCGCCGCCAGAACCGCCTCCGCGTCGATCGGCCGCGCCCGGTCCCGGCCCGCACGGTCTTCAAAGCAGGCTTCCGCCGCCAGCGCGTTCACCAGCCACGGCTGTCCCCGAGTCCGTTCCCACACCAGTTCCAGCGCTTCGGACGTGAACGCCTGCCCCGTCTCCGCCGTGTGCTGCCCCAGCAGCGCCAGGACGTCTCCCCGCGGGAAGTCCCCCAGCCACAGCGACTTCGCCTTCACGTTGAACGCGCTGCCCCCGGCGACGATCTCGTTCGCCGACCCGGAATGGATGCGGTAGTCCCGCACGTCCCGCACCCCGCACAGCACCACGCTCTGCGGGAATCCCGCCGGCCGCCGGACGTAGCCGGCGCGCAACTGCCGCAGCACCGCCAGCAGCGAGTCGCCGACCAGCGCGTCGATCTCGTCGATCAGCAGCACCAGCGGGCGCGGGTCGGCAGCCGCCCAGCGCGTCAGCGCCTCGCGCAACGCGCCGTCGGGACCGTACCGCGCCAGCAGATCGGACCAGACCCGGTCCAGGAACCCGTCGCCCGCCGCGCCCGCCCACGAGGCCAGCTCGCCCAGCACGACGCGCATGGCCCGCTCCACGTCCTCGCGGGCCGTCTGTCCTCCCTCGACGTTGGCGTACACGCACCGGAAACCCTCGGCCCGCAGCAGATCCCGCAACGCCAGCAGCGCCGACGTCTTGCCCGTCTGCCGCGGCGCGTGCAGCACGAAGTAGCGCTTGTCGCGGACCAGCCGCAACAGCTCGTCGGGGTCCAGGCGGGCGAGCGGCGGAACGCAGTAGTGGTCGGCCGCCACGACCGGACCGGTGGTGTTGAAGAAACGCATCCCCGTCAGGTTACCGGAAACCTCTCGATCCGCACCGCGGGAAGCCGCCTCGACCGAGCGCGGGAAGAATCCGGGCGTCCCGCGGCCGACGGCCGCGACCGCAAGGACCGCCGGCGCCGCGTATGATCGTGCCGCCGGCGGGGGCCGGCCGCGGCGTCGGTGACCGCGGCCCTTCCGGCCCGCCGGGAGCAAAGGAGAGCGCGTGAACGGTGACAGCAGCCTCGCGGTGTTCTGCGACTTCGAGAACATCGCCCTCGGCGTCCTGGACGCCAAGCTCAAGAAGATCGACATCCGGCCCATCGTCGAACGGCTGCTGCTGAAGGGCAGCATCGTCGCCAAGAAGGCCTACTGCGACTGGGACCGCTACAAGGAATACAAGCCGACGATGCACGAGGCGGCGTTCGAGCTGATCGAGATCCCCCACACCCGGCTGTCGGGGAAGAACTCGGCCGACATCCGCATGGTCGTCGACGCGCTGGATCTCTGCTACACGAAGGAGCACATCGACACCTTCGTCATCGTCTCGGGCGACTCCGACTTCTCGCCGCTGGTGAGCAAGCTGCGCGAGAACGCCAAGTCGGTTATCGGGGTCGGCGTGAAGAGCTCCACGTCCGGCCTGCTGATGAACAACTGCGACGAGTTCATCTTCTACGACGATCTGGTGGCCGAGCGGCAACCGGCCCGCCGCCGTTCGCGGGGCAAGGCGCGGGCGAAAGGGGCCGCGCCGGCCGAGGGCGCGCAGGCCGAGAAGAAGTCCGCGCCGGCGCCGGACGACGCGGCCCAGAAGGGACTCGACCTGGTGGTGCAGACCGCCGAGGCGATCTACGCCGAGCGCGGGGACCGCGCCAAGCTGTGGGGATCGATGATCAAGCAGACCCTGAAGCGCCGGCGGCCCGGCTTCAGCGAGTCGGCTTGCGGCTTCGGCTCGTTCAACGACCTGCTCGAGGAGGCGCAGTCGAGAGGCCTGCTGGAGCTGGAGCGGGACGACCGGTCGGGCGGATACGTGATCACGGGCATCGGCCGCGAGTAGCCGTTCCGGGCGCCCGGCGGCCCCGGCGGGCATCCCCTGGACGCCGCGGCAGGCCGGCGGCCGCCAGGCATGCAGCTCCGGCCGGGTACCGCCCTGTATCATGATTCCGTCGCGGGGCCACGGGCGCGCCTCCTCGCGGCTGCAAACCGACGCGAGACGACAAGGAAAATGAAGAAAACAAGGATCGCACGCACGTTCTGCCGGCGGCTCGTCGGCGCCCTGTTCCTGGTGGCGGCGCTGGCCGCGGCCGGCCCGGCGGCGGCGCAGCAGGGCGTCGCCGGCGAGTGGCGCGTTCACGGCGGCGACGCGGGCTTCACGCGCTACTCCGCGCTGGACCAGATCGACGCGGAGACGGTGGGCGACCTGCGGATCACGTGGCGGCGCGAGGCGGTCGACGCGTCGCTGCGGCAGCGGTGGCCGGCGCTGCGCTACTCGAACCAGCTCCGTTCGACGCCGATCATGGCCGGCGGCGTGCTCTACGCCTCGAACGGCATCGGCCTCGTGGAGGCGTTCGATCCGGGCACCGGCGCGACCCTCTGGGTACAGGACGCGGCGTTCCTCGGCGACGAGACGCCGCGCGGCGCGGCCAACCGGGGCGTCGCCTGGTGGGAAGCGGACGGCGACCGGCGCATCTTCGCGATCCGCCCGCCGTACCTGATGGCCGTCGACGCCGCCACCGGCCGGCTGATCGAGACCTTCGGCGCCGGCGGCCTGGTCGATCTGGCCTACGACGCCGCGACCGGCTACTCCGGAACGTCGCCGCCGCTGGTGGTCGGGGACGTCGTGATCCTCGGCAGCGCGATGGCGGACCATCCGTTCACCAAGGAGCAGCATCCGGGCGACGTCCGCGCCTACGACGCGCGCACCGGCGCGCTGCGCTGGACCTGGAGCCCCGTCCCGCGGGCCGGCGAGCCGGGCGTCGAGACGTGGCTCGACGACTCCTGGGAGTACTCCGGCATGGCGAACGTCTGGACGATGTTCAGCGCCGACCTCGATCTCGGCTACGTCTACCTGCCGACCGGCGCCCCGACCAACGACATGTACGGCGGGCACCGGCCGGGCGACAACCTGTACGCGAACAGCCTGGTCTGCGTCGACGCCGAGACCGGCGAGCGCGTGTGGCATTTCCAGATGGTCCACCACGACCTCTGGGACTACGACAACAACGTCGCGCCGATCCTGATGGACGTCACCGTCGACGGCCGCGAGATCAAGGCGGTGGTGCAGCTCACCAAGCAGGCGATGGCCTACGTCTTCGACCGGGTCACCGGCGAGCCGGTCTGGCCGATCGTCGAGCGCCCGGTGCCGGGGTCGAACACGCCGGGCGAGTGGATTTCGCCGACGCAGCCGTTTCCGACGAAGCCGCTCCCCTTCGACCGCCACGGCATCGGCATCGACGACCTGATCGACTTCACGCCGGAGCTGCGCGCCGAGGCGCTCGAAATCGTCGAGCCGTACGTCCTGGGCGAGATCTTCACGCCGCCGTCGATCCGCGGCGAGGACCCGACCGACACGAAGGGGACGCTGCAGCTCCCCGGCTCGGTCGGCGGGGCGGAATGGGGCGGGGCCGGGTTCGATCCCGAGACCGGCATGCTCTACGTGCCGTCGGTGACCGGCGCGTTCGCGGCCGACCTGACGCCCGGCAACCCGGACCGGATGAACGTGCGCTACACGCGCGGCACCCGCGCGTTCCCGAACGGTCCGCGGGGGCTGCCGCTCACCAGGCCGCCGTACGGCCGCATCACCGCCATCGACATGCGCACCGGCGAGCACGTCTGGATGGTCCCCAACGGCGACGGACCGCGGAACCACCCGGCCATCGCGCACCTCGACCTCCCGCCGCTCGGACAGCCGGGCCGCGCGATGACCCTGCTGACGAAGACGCTGCTCTTCGTCAGCGAGGGCGACCCGATCATGGTCCGGACGCCGCCCGGCGCCGGCCCCGACGCGGGCAGGAAGTTCCGGGCGTTCGACAAGGCGTCGGGCGCGGTGATCTGGGAAACCGAGTTTCCGGCCGGAACCAACGGCTCGCCGATCAGCTACCTGCACGACGGCCGGCAGTACGTCGTCATGCCGATCGGGTCGCAGCAGCACCCCGGGGAATGGGTAGCGCTGGCGCTGCCGTAAGAAGGAACCGCGCGCTACGCGCCGGAGGCGATGCGCGGAAAGTCGCTCCGCCGGTACAGCGGGAGGTAGGTCCCGACCTCGGCGCGGATCCGGGAAGCGCCGTCCTGCTCGTCCCGGTCGACGAGCGCCAGCGCGCCGACCACCTCGCATCCGGCGTCGCGCGCTTCCCGCGCGGCTTGCAGCAGCGACCCGCCGGTCGTGACGACGTCGTCGACGATCACCACCCTGGTTCCGGGTTCCGGCGCGTTCTCGATGCGGCGCTTCGTGCCGTGCCGCTTCGCGTCCTTGCGGACGCAGAACCCCTGGAGCGGACGTTTGCGGACGTGCGACAGCACGACCATCGCGCTGACGATGGGGTCGGCGCCATGCATCAGGCCGCCGACGGCCGCGGGCCTTTCCGGAAGCCGATCGAGCGCGTCGAGAAACGCCGTCCCCACCAGCCAGGCGCCGTCCGCGCTCAGCGTCACCGGCTTGCAGTCGAAATAGAAGTTCGACTTCGCGCCGCTGGCGAGCGTGACCTCGCCCCTGCGCGCCGATCGGGCGTCCAGGAGATCCCGCAGAGCGCGGCGGGTGTCGGCCGGGCTGTCGGTCGTCGGCTGGTTCACGTGCCCCCCTGGATCGGGGGCATCATATACGCTCCGTCAAGCTGGCCGACGTCGGGCCGGCCGGCCTGACGGCGCCTCGGATACGCCGGGGTTGCCCGGCGCCCGGCTGCCCGGGGATGTCCCGTGGCAAGCCCGGCCGGGCGGCGCCTCGGACACGCCGCCGGCCGCTACTGCTCCACCACCGGCTCCCGCGCGCCGAGACTGCGCAGAAGCGCCGCGGTGCTCTCGGAGGGCGCGTTGGCGTTGCCGTACTCGACCAGGTGGAGCGGCGTGCGGCCGCGGCCGTCCTCGGCGTCTACGTCGGCGCCGTGGTCGACGAGGAGCTGGATGACTTCGTCCTCCCACATCGCGGCCGCGCCGTGGAGGGCGGTGCTGCCGGCCGGCGTCCTGGCCGTCACGTCGGCGCCCAGCGCGACGAGCAGCGACACCGCCTCGACGACCCGGTGGTCGGGCGGGCGGCGCGCGTCGTTCTCGCCGAGGCCGGAGGCGACCATGAGCGGGGTCGTGCCGAACGCGTTCGGAAGCGCCGGATCGGCCCCGGCGTCGAGCAGCATCCGCATCATCTCCAGGTCGGCGGCGCGAGCGGCGAGCCAGAACGGGGTGGCCCCCTTGTACGGCGCGCGCGAGACGTAGTCGCCGCGCAGGGCCGGCACGCGGTCGGTGAACCGCGCGTCGACGGCGGCGCCTGCCGCGAGCAGGGCCGCCGCCAGACGCGGCCGGTTCGTCTCGACCGCCGCGTGCAGCGCGGTGCGGCCGAACCGGTCCGCGGCGGTCACGTCCGCTCCCCGCCCGACGAGGTGGAGCGCCGTCTCTTCGTGGCCGCTGGCGTACGGAATGACCCGCCAGTCGATGCCGGCCAGCGCCTCCGTGCTGCGGCTGGCGACCAGCAGCGGGGTGCTGCCGTCGATGGCCCGCGCGTCGAGATCGGCGCCCGCCTGCAGCAGGAGCCGCACGGTCTCGAGGTCGCCGGCGCGCGCCGCGAACAGGAGGGCCGTGAAGCGGCCGGCGGTGCGGGCGCGCACGCCGGCGCCCGCTTCCAGCAGCCGGCGCGCCACGTCCGCGTGCCCGCCGGCGGCGGCCCACATGAGCGCGGTCTGGCCCCGCTCGTGCTCCGCGAGCCGGGGATCGGCGCCGCGCTCCAGTAGCCTCGCGACGACCGCGCCCAGCCCGCGCCGGGCCGCCGTCATCAGCATCGTCTCGCCGGTGGGGAGACGGGCGCCGGGGTCGGCCCCGGCCGCGATCAGCCGCAACGCCACGTCGGCGTTGGCGTCGTCGAGGGCGATCCAGAGCGGCGGGACGCCGAGGTCGTTGACGGCGTCCAGGTCGGCCCCGGCCGCGATCAGCCGGCCGGCCGTTTCCCCGGCGTTCCAGTGCGCGGCCCAGTGCAGCGCGGTGGCGCCGTCCGGCTGCGTCCCGGTGACGCGGGCGCCGGCGTCGATCAGCGCCCGCACTGCCTCCCAGTCCTGGCGCTCGGCCGCCTCGACGACGCGCAGGCCGCCGGGGCCCGCCGCCGACACGGGCGCGGCAGAAACGGCAAGCGCGGCGAGTGCCGTCAGGACCCGGAACCGGTTGTTGTACTTGCGCACCTGATCCGTCTCCGTTTCCTCGTCCTGACGCCAGCGGCCAGAAACCAGACGGCCGCGAACGTGACCATCAGCCACTCCAGGGACTTCGGCTCGACGCCGGTCACGACGTCGTCGAGCGCCGCGAGCGCGAGCAGCGCCACGACGACGGCGAACGGTTTCCTATACGTCGGACAGCTCCTGCAACTCCCCGGTGCTGTCGCCGATCGACTCGGGATGCACGCCCAGCTTCCCGAGCAGGCTCATGAACAGGTTCGTCACCGGCGGATCGTCGTCGTAATTGACGTGCCGCCCGCCCCGGAGCGTCCCGGAACCGCCGCCCGCCACCACGATCGGCAGCTTGTGGTGGTTGTGGGTGTTGCCGTTGCTCATCCCCGCGCCGTACAGGACCATGGCGTGGTCGAGCAGCGATCCGTCGCCGTCCTCGGTGGCGTCGAGGCGGCCGAGGTAGTACGAGAAGAGCTCGGCGTGATAAGTGTTGACCCGGATCAGCTTCCGGACCTTGTCGGCGTCGCCGCCGTGGTGCGACAGCGGGTGGTGGGCGTCCGAGACGTCGATCTCCGGGTACGCCCGGTTGCTCGTCTCGTGGGCCACCATGAAGGTGATGATCCGGGTCAGGTCGGCCTGGTAGGCCAGCACCTGCAGGTCGAACATCAGCCTGGCGTGCTCGCCGAAGGCGCCGGGGATGCCGGCCGGCTGCTCCAGCGCCACCGACAGGTCGGCCAGCCCCTGCTGCTCGGCCATTCGGATGCGGCGCTCGACGTCGCGGATCGCCTCCGTGTACTCGTCGAGCTTCGCGCGGTCGCGCGCGCCCAGCGAACCGCGCAGGCGGGCGAGCTTGTCCGCGACGGCGTCCAGGATGGTCCCGTCCTCCTCCATCCGCGCCAGCCGCGCCGCCGCGTCGGTCGTGCCGCTGCCCCCGAACAGCCGCTCGAAGACCACCCGCGGGTTGTTCTCCATCGGCAGCGGGGTGGTCTCGCTCAGCCAGTTGAGGGTGTTGGCGTAGACGCAACTGTAGCCGGGGTCGCAGGCGCCGAGCGGCTCCTTGGAATCGAGCGACAGCTCGAGCGAGGCGAGCTGCGTCTCCTTTTCCAGGACCCGCGCCGCGATCTGGTCCATCGAGATGCCGGCGCGGATGTCGGCGCCCGCGGTCTTCTTCGGATGGACGCCGGTCAGGAACGCCCCGGCCGCGCGGGCGTGGTCGCCGGCCCCTTCGCCGGGCAGCGCGTCGCCGTGCTTGTTGGCGAGGCCGCTCAGCACGGTCAGCCGCTCGCGGTACGGCGCGAGCGGCCGCATGACCGGCTTGACGTCGAACGCGGCGCCGGTCGTGTCCGGCGTCCACTGCTCCATGACGACGCCGTTCGGCACGTAGACCACGCCGAGCCGCCTGATCGGGGCGGCGGCCGACGCGCGCAACGGCGTGAACGCCGGAACCATGCCGTCGAGCAGCGGCAGCGCCAGCGTCGCGCCGACGCCGCGCAGGAACGTCCGTCGTGGCAGATGCGTCCTGGTGATGATCATTGCTCTCGCGCCTTCCTCATCTGAAACGGCGTGCTCTCGACGATGCCGAGGATCAGCGACGACCAGCGGTAGTCGTCCGCCTCGGCCTGCCGCACGATGCGCCGGATCCACGGGTGGTCGTAGTATTCCACGCCGCGGCCGAGCGCGTAGGTCAGCAGCTTCTCGGTGACGGTGCCGACGAAGTCCTCGCGGTTGGCCAGCAGCATCTCGCGCACGCTGGCCGGCCCGGTCAGCTCGCGGCCGCTGGGCAGCGTGCCGGAGGTCTGCTCGACCGGCAGCTCGCGGTACCCACCGATGGCGTCGAAGCCTTCGAGCGCGAAGCCGAGCGGGTCCATGCGGACGTGGCAGCTCGCGCAGACCGGGTCGGTCCGATGCCGCTCCATCCGCTCGCGGACCGAGCGGGGCCGGCTCCCCGGATTCGACGGGTCGGCCACCGAATCCGAATCCTCCAGCCCCGGCACGTCGGCCGGCGGGGGCGGGGGCGGCGCACCGAGCAGGTTCTCCAGCACCCACACGCCCCGCTTCACCGGTGACGTGCGGTTGGCGTAGGAGGTCGCGGTCAGGACGCTGCCGTGACCCAGGATGCCGCGGCGCCGGTCGTCCGACAACGTCACGCGCCGGAAGTAGTTCCCCTTGACGCCGGGGATGCCGTAGTGCCGCGCCAGCCGCTCGTTCGCGTAGGTGTAGTCGGCGGTCAGCACCTCGAGGACGCTCCGATCCTCGCGCAGCAGGCTCCGGAACCAGAGCTCCGTCTCGCGCGTGAACGCCTCGCGCAGGTTGCCGTCGAACGCGGGGAACGCGACCGGATCCGGCTTGACCGAACGCATGTTCCGCAGGAACAGCCACTGGCCGGCGAAGTTGTCGACCAGCGCGCGCGCCTTCGGATCGGCCAGCATCCGCCGTACCTGGGCGGCCAGCACCCCTTCGCCGCGCAACGCCCCGCGCGACGCCAGGTCGAGCAGCTCGTCGTCCGGGATGCTGCTCCAGAGGAAGAACGACAGGCGGGACGCCAGCTCCAGGTCGGAGATGCGGTACGGCGCACCCGGCTCCGCGCCGGGCGGATCGTGCTCGATGCGGAACAGGAACTCCGGGTCGACCAGGATGGCGCGCAACGCGAACTCGATGCCCGACTCGAAGCCGCCCCGCGCGTATCCCGCGTCGTAGAAGGCCAGCAGGGCGGCGACGTCCTCGCCGGTGAGCGGCCGCCGGAAGGCGCGGCGGGCCAGCGCGGAGAGGATCTCCTCCGCGCAGGCCGGCTCGGCCGCCGGACGGTCGGGCCGGCAGATGAAGATCCGTTCGCGACTCGGCGTGGCGGCGTCGGCCGCCGGCGCATGCGCGTGGAAGGGGCCCTCGATCTCGACGATCCAGACCGCCATCGGGGCGTCCCGATCGCCTGCGTAGTGGTAGGTCTCGGCCGCGCTCACCGGCTCCAGCACGCCCTCCGGCAACGCGCCGCGGCGGAGGAACGACAGCGCCACCTCCCGCATGCCCGCCCGCACCGGCATCCGGAAGCGCAGATCGGCGTCGGCGTTGCGCTCGTAGGGCGTCAGGTTGAAGACCGCGTTCCACGCCTCGCGCTGGCCGTCGGCGCCGATCTCGAAGCGGGCGACGCGGGCGCGGTCCAGCCGCACCTCCAGCACGTTGCGCCGCTGCAGCCCCTTGATGGCGTCGCCGTGCGTGCGCTCGAGCGTGATCCGGAACTCGTACTCCCCGTCGACCGGGAAGTAATGCCGGGTCGCGAACCCGCCGCGGGCGCCGAACGGGTGCAGCTCGCTCATCCGCGCGTGCTGCATCAGCACCGGGGACGTGGTGTAGGCCGCCGTGGCGGACCGGATCGCGGGATCGCCGACCGCCGTCTCGGCGATCTTCCCCGCCGCGAGCATGTAGCGTTCGAGCAGGGCCGGCGACAGCGACAGCACGTCGGCGATGTTGTCGAAGCCGTAACTCAGATCGTCGGCCGGCAGCAGCGCGCGGCCGTCGATCTCCAGGGCCAGCAGGTCCCGGACGGCGTTGGCGTACTCGGTCCGGTTCAGCCGGTGCGCGGTCTCCGTGCCCGGGTTCGGGTCGGCGGCGGCGGCGCGGTCGATCCCGGTCTCGAGCCAAGCGACGAACGCCGCGTAGGTCGCGTCGTCCGGCCGGGGCCGGCGCGGCGGCGGCATCTCGCGCGCGCGCAGCTTGCGGATCACCTTCTCCCAGGTTTCCGCGTCCGCGCCCGGGTGCGCCAGGTCGAGCGACTGGAGCGACAAGCCGGCCGTCCGCAGGCGGTCGTTGTGGCAGGCGGCGCAGTAGCGGTCCAGGACGGCCCGATACTCGGCGGCCGCGGCCGGCGCGGACTCCGTTCCGGCCGCGGCGGTGGCCTCGTGCGCCCGGCCGGCGGACTGCGCCGTGACCGGCGCAGCGAGCAGGGCGGCCAGCGCGACGGCCGCCGCCGATGCGTACGAAAGTCGGAGTATCGCCAACACCGGCCTCACTCTCAGTTACGGCGGCGCGATCGGTCCCCGGCGGTCCGGGCATTATCCGAATCGCCGGCCGGCGGTGTCAAGGACCGGCCCGCGGCGCCCGGTCCGGCGCGCCGCGGGATCCGCGCATCTCCAGCAGCGGGATGCGGCGCGAGCCCGCTACGCGGCCGGGAGCGTGCCGTTCGCCACGATGTCCCGCAGTCCCTCGGCGAGCCGGTCGACCTGCGCCTCCGTGTTGTAGTGGTGGGTCGACACGCGCACCGTGTTCAGGCCGAAGTCGGTGTGCCGCACCCAGACGTGGTGCCGGCGCCACAGGGTGTCGACGACCTCGCGGCGGTCGAACCCTTCGAGGGCGAAACCGGTGATTCCGCAGCCGAGCGCCGGGTGGGCCGAGGTGTGCACCCGCACCCGCGGGATCTCCTCGAGCCGCGCCCGCAGCCGCCCGGCGAGCGCGCGGACGCGCCGCTCGATCCGCTCCCGTCCAATGGCGTTCTGGAAGTCCAGCGCGGCGGAGGCCGCCATCAGCAGCGGGCCGGCGCGCTGGCTCAGCCGGTCGTAGCGCGCGGCGCCGCGCGCCGGATCGTCCCAGCCGGTGGAGGCGACGGTCGGCCAGACCCGCTCCTGCGATTCCCGCCGCAGGTAGAGGAAACCGGTCCCGACCGGCGCGCCCATCCACTTGTAGGGGCTCGATGCGTAGAAGTCGACGCCGAGGCCGCGCACGTCGAGGGCCAGCATGCCGATGGCGTGGGCGCCGTCGACCACCGTCAGGATCCCGCGCGGACGGGCGAGGGCGGCCAGTTCCTTCACCGGCAGCATGCACCCGGTGGGATAGGTTACGTGGCTGACGCTGATCACCTTCGTGCGCGGCGTGACGGCGGCCTCGAAGCGGTTCACGACGTCCGCCGGATCGGGGGTCGGAATCGGGAACGGCAGCTCCTTGACCACGATCCCCCGCCGTTGCGCCTTCAGCTTCCAGGGCTGCAGGCCGCCCGGATGCTCGTGGAACGAGCAGAGCACCTCGTCGCCGGCCTCCAGGTCGAGACCGTTGGCGATGAAGCTCATCCCCTCGGTGGTGTTGCGGGTCAGCGCGATCTCGCCGGGGTCCGCGTTGACGAACGCCGCCATCTTCGCCCGCAGGCCGCCGCGCGCCGCGTTGTGCCGCGAGTTCTCCCGGCCCGGATCGGCGGAGAGCGCGCGGTAGCCGTCGACGACGGCGTAGTAGACCGGCTTGGGCATCGGGCCGAGGGTCCCGCTGTTCAGGTAGGCGAGCTCGTCCGGAATCAGGAATTCGCGGCGCACCTGCGCCCAGAATTCGGCGTCGGACGCCGCGCCGCGCTGTGCGGCCTGCACGGCGGCGACGCCGGCCCGCGCCGCGCCCGGCTGCGCGGTCCCCGCGGCGGCCGCGCCGGCCGCGACCGCACGAAGGAAGAGACGGCGGGAGACGCCGGCCGGGGTTCCCGGTTCGCAGGTGTCGCGCAGGTCGTCGATCGGCATGAGGGCTCCCTTCGTGAACGGTGGCGCCTGCCCACTATCGCTCCGAGCCGCCCGCCCGGTCAATCCCGCGCCGTGACGTCGGGGCCGCCGGCCGCGGCGCCGGGGTAGACTGGACCGACTGCACGGTTTCGGCGCCTTGGGGAAGGAGAGCATGATGCGGAACCGGTTCAGCGGGTCGAGCATTCCGGCGGCGCTGGCCGCGGCCGCGGTGAGCGCGGTCGTGACGGCGTCGATCACCGCCACGGCCGGCCAGTCGGCGCGCGGGCGCACCGTGGACGGCAGGCCGGACTTCAGCGGCATCTGGCAGGCGAACAACGAGGCGCACTGGGATCTGGAGGCCCACGCCGCCCGGCCCGGCGCGGTGACGCAGCCGGGGGTGTATCCGTATGCCTACGCGGAAGTGCCCGCGGCCCCGGTGCTGGCCCTCGGCGCGGCGGCGGGGGTGCCCGGCTCCATCGGCGTCGTGCAGGGCGACGGGCGGATCCCCTACACGCCGGAGGCGCTTGCCGTCCGGCAGGAGAACGCCGCCAACCGGATCGACCGCGACCCGGAGCTGAAATGCTACCTGCCGGGCATCCCGCGGGCGATGTACATGCCCTACCCCTTCCAGATCACGCAGAGCACGGACAAGATCCACATGGCCTATCCGTTCGGGCAGACGGCGCGCACCATCCACCTGGACGAGGTGGAGGGGCCGCCCGACTACACCTACATGGGGCATTCGGCGGGCCGTTGGGAAGGCGACACGCTGGTGGTCGACGTGACCGACTTCAACGGCAGGAACTGGTTCGACCGGGCCGGCAACTTCCACGGCGAGGCGCTGCGTCTGGAGGAGCGCTTCACGCCGATCAGCGCCGACGCGTTCCTCTACGAGGTGACGATCGAGGACGAGGACGTCTTCACCCGGCCGTGGCGGATCGCCATGCCGATCTACCGCCGCCTGGAGCCGAACATGACGGTCCTGGAGTACCCCTGCATCGAGTTCGCCGAGGAGTTCCTCTACGGGCACCTGCGCAGGGAGCCGCTGGTGACGCGCTGGGAAGGCGAGACCCTGATCGTCGAGATCACGCGCAAGATCCCGCCGGGCGACGCGCTCTACGACTGGTACCGCAAGTAGCCCGGCCCGGAGTTGGAGTCCGGGGCGGGAGTCCGCTTGCGCGGAACCCGCGGATCCGGATTGGAAACGCGGGTTGCCGGGCGGCGGAGAGACGACGCACCGGCGTGGCAGGGAGGACGAGATGACGCGAGCAGGGATGGCGACGGCGATCACGGGCGCGAGCCTCGCGCTGGCGGGAACCGCCGGGCCGGCTGCGGCCCACCATGCGTTCGCGGCCGAATTCGACGCCGACCGCCCCGTGAACTTCGAGGGCACGGTCGCGCGCATGGAATGGACCAACCCGCACGTCTGGATCCACCTGGACGTGGATCTGCCGGACGGCACGACGGAACGCTGGGCGTTCGAGGGGGGCACGCCGAACGTGCTGTTCCGGCGGGGTTTCACGAGGCGGTCGCTGATGCCGGGCACGCGGGTCGTCGTCGACGGCTACCAGGCCAAGGACGGGACGAAGCGCGCCAACGGCAGGGATCTGACGTTTCCCGACGGCACGAAGCTGTTCCTCGGCTCGTCCGGCATCGGAGCGCCCTACGAGCTGCGGCCGGACCAGCCTGATCGGTAGGCGGGGGAAGATGCAATGACCAGACGACTTGTCGAGTGCATCGGCGTGGCGGCGGTGCTCGCGGCGGCGATCGGACTGCTGAGCCTGGCGGCCGCCCCGGCGGCGGTCGAAGGCGTGGAGGCCGCGGCCGGGGAACAGTCGGCGGGACGCGGGCTCCGCACGCCGTGGGGCGAGCCCGACCTGCAGGGCATCTGGAACGATCCGTACCAGATCCCGCTGCAGCGCCCGGCGCAGTTCGCCGACGTCGACGTGTTCACCGACGAGCAGCGGGCGGCGCTCGACCGGCAGCGAGGCGCCATGCTGCGCCGGGACGAGCGCGCGCCGATCGGGACGGAACGCGACGTCCGGGGCGCCTACAACGCCGTGTTCGAGTCGATCCGGCCTACCGGAGACCGCACGTCGCTCATCGTCGATCCCCCGCACGGGCGCATCCCGCCGTACACGCCGGAGGCGGAGGAGCGCGTGCGCATCGAACGGGAGTTCCGGCTCGCGCTCCTGCAGGCCACCGAGACGTGCCGCCTGCGGGAGCCGGCCTGCGCCGGGTGGTCGTACGGCCCGCCGTCGCCGCGGCGCGGGGAGACGCCGCCGTTCTACAACACGGGACGTCTGAATCGCAACGACGGACCGGAGGATCGCAGCCTGTCGGAGCGGTGCATGGGGGCCGGGCTGCCCGACTTCAGCGGGTTCCGCCGCATCGTGCAGTCACCCGGCCAGGTGGCGATCTTCTACGACGTGGGCCAGGGGCAGGGGTGGCAGCGCAACGTCCCGGTCGACGGGAGCGAGCACCTGCCGGCGCACGTCCGCCAGCGGTTCGGCGACTCCCGCGGCCACTGGGAGGACGACACGCTGGTGGTCGACGTCAGGAACTTTTCCGAGAAGCGCGAGTACCGCGGCTCGCGCGAGAACCTGCGCCTGGTGGAACGCTGGCGGCGGCTGGACGAGACGACGCTCGAGTACGTCGTCACGATCGACGATCCGACCACCTGGACGCGGCCGTGGACCGTCCGGCAGGAGCTGAAGCTGCAGGACGGCCGGTTGAACCGGATCTACTACGAGCCGCGCTGCCACGAGGGGAACTACGGCCTGCCGGGACAGCTCGTCGGGAGCCGCATGGAGGAGCAGGCGTTCGCCGAGGGGCGCGGCCCCGATCCGGCCACGCGGGACACGGCCACCGGCGGCGGCACCATCGGGGACCCGCTGGGCAGATAGCCGCCGCGGCGGCGCCAAAAAAACCCCGCCGCATCGGCTGGGCCGCGCCCGTCTTTGCGGGGCGTTGCTTCCTTCCGGTGCGGCGGGGCGCTTTCGATCGCAGTCCGGCGCGATCCGTCGGTGTCTACTGATCCGTGGCGCTGTGCTGCGCCGGCCAGCCCTCGTCGAGCGGCTGCGACTCGTCCGCCGTGATCTTCAGGTGCGCGCAGTGGTGGTAGCTGTAGGCGCCGGGGTTGTTGTAGGCGTGCTCCGCCATCCACTGGATGACCTGCAGCGTGCACCGCTCGCAGTTGATGTTGGGGACGCGGACCTCCGTCTCGAACTCGATCGGCGTCGGCTCGCGGGTGTAGTGCATGAACAGGCCGTCGGCCAGCACCGGGGGCTGCGGCGGGACCTCGATCATGGCCGACACCGACCACGGCCGATCCCATTCTCCCCGGTGGCTGGGCCGCGTCCGGGTCTCCGGGTCGGGCGGCAGCTCGAGCGGCGTATTGACCGCCAGCGCCACCCGGTAGTGTCCCGGATGGTAGATGGTCTCGAGGATTTTGAGCGGCAGCAGCGAGCCGCCGGCCACCTCGGTGACGATGCCGCTCGGCGTGCCCCAGTCGGCGTTCGAGCCGCCGCAGGGACCGGTCTTCTGCGGGTCGCCGCGCTCGTTCTCGACGATCCACGGGGCGGGCTCCACCAGCTTGAAGTGCGCCTCGGGCGCCGCCGGCGCCACCAGCGCCGCGACGGCGAGGGCGAGCAGGAACCGAACGCAATGCTGCATGCCAAAGCTCCTTGATGCGACGGGTGAAAAAACTCGACTTTCAACAGCAACGAACCCTATCACCTTGCCGCGGGGCGTTCAAACGGGTCCCGTACCGCAACGCCGCCACCGGTCCGCGGCGGCGGTCAGCCGGCCGCGTTCGAGCGGGCGGCGCCCGGCGCGCCGCGCGCGCCAGAGATCGACGAGCGGCCCTTCGAGCATCTGGTCGTCCAGCGCGGCGTAGGTCTTCGCGGTCCCCTTGAAGCAGATCCAGCGGACCCCGGCATGGCGCAGCAGGCGGCGGCTTGAACTCCACGCCGGAGTTTTCGCCGCCGGCGATCAGTTCGAGGAAGTCCGACCGTTTCACCGTTCCGGTAGGGAAGAAAGGAGAGGCGGCGCCGCGGGGGCTCGCGGCGCCGCCGTCCCGGGGGAGCCGCCGTTACGCCAGCACGCCGTCGACGATCTTGCCGTGGACGTCCGTCAGCCGGAAGTTCCGCCCCTGGTACCGGTACGTCAGCCGCGTGTGGTCGATGCCGAGCAGGTGCAGCATCGTGGCGTGCAGGTCGTGGACGTGGACCGGGTCCCGCACGACGTTGAACGCGAAGTCGTCGGTCTCGCCGTAGGTGGTGCCCGCCTTGACGCCGCCGCCGGCCATCCAGATGGTGAAGGCCCGCGGGTGGTGATCGCGCCCGTAGGTCTCGTCGGTCAGCCGGCCCTGGCAGAAGATGGTGCGGCCGAACTCGCCGCCCCAGACGACCAGGGTGTCGTCGAGCATCCCGCGCTCCTTCAGCTCCGTGACCAGCGCCGCCTGCGGCTGATCGACGTCCTTGGCCTGGGTCCGGATGCGCCGCGGGAGCTGGGTGTGCATGTCCCACCCGCGGTGGAAGAGCTGGATGAAGCGCACGTCGCGCTCCGCCAGCCGCCGGGCGAGCAGGCAGTTGGCCGCGAACGTCCCGGGCGTGCGGGAGTCGGGTCCGTAGCGATCGAAGACGCTGTCCGGCTCGTCCGACAGGTCGGTCAGATCGGGCACCGACGCCTGCATGCGGTAGGCCATCTCGTACTGCGCGATGCGGGTGGTGGTCTCCGGGTCGCCGGACTCCTCGCGGTCCAGCTCGTTGAGCTTCCCGAGGTCGTCGAGGAAGCGCCGCCGGACGTTGCGGTCGACGCCGGGCGGATTCGACAGGTACAGCACCGGGTCGCCGGTGGAGAGGAACTTGACGCCCTGGTACTCGGAAGGCAGGAACCCGCTGCCCCACAGCCGGTCGTAGATCGGGTTGCCGCCGCGGTTGGTGACCATGGCGACGAAGGTCGGCAGGTCGCGGTTCATGCTCCCGAGGCCGTAGGAGAGCCACGCGCCGACGCTGGGCCGGCCCGCCAACTGCGCCCCGGTCTGGAAGAACGTGATGCCGGGGTCGTGGTTGATCGCCTCGGTGTGCATCGTCCTGATGAAGCACAACTCGTCGGCGATCTTCGCGGTGTGGGGCATCAGCTCGCTGATCCAGGCCCGCGACTCGCCGTGCTGCTCGAACCGGAAGATGGACGGGATGACCGGAAAGCCGGCCTGGGTCGCCGTCATCGGGGTCAGGCGCTGCCCCGCCCGGACCGACTCCGGCAGCTCGGTCCCGCGCAGGTCCGCGAGCTTCGGCTTGTGGTCCCACAGCTCGTGCTGCGACGGCGCGCCGCCCTGGAACAGGTAGATGACCCGCCTGGCCTTCGGCGCGAAGTGGGGCAGGCCGGGCAGCGCGCCGGCGGCGGCCGGCGCCCGGGCCGCCAGATCCTCGTGGAACAGCGTCGCCAGGGCGGCGGCGCCGATGCCGGTGCCCGAGAGCTCCAGAAACCGCCGGCGGGTGAGCAACTGCTGCAGTTCGGTTTGCGGTTTCATCGGTCAGTCCTTCGTGATGGTGCGGTCGAGGTTCAGGATCATGCTGGCGACCATCGTGTAGGAGGCCAGCTCCGCGATGTCCAGCGTCTCGTCACGCGGGTGCTCGCCCACGTCGACGAGGTCCAGCGCCGCCCGCCGATCGGCCTGGTAGCGGTCCAGGTAGTCGCGGAAGCCGCCGGCCAGCACCTCCCGCGCCGCCGGCCGCGGCCGGTGCGCCGTCGCCAGCCGGTAGGCGTACTCGACGCGCTCTTCCGGGGTGGCGCCCCCTTCGGTCATCATGCGCTCGGCCAGCCGGCGCGCCGCCTCGACGTAGGTGGTGTCGTTCATCAGGTTCAGGGCCTGCAGCGGCGTGTTCGTGCGGTCGGTGCGGACGACGCACGTTTCGCGCGTCGCCGAGTCGAACGCCAGCATCGCGGGCGGCCCCAGCGTCCGCTTCCAGTAGGTGTAGAGGCTGCGCCGGTAGAGGTCGTCGCCGTGCGACTGCTCGTAGCGCTGGCTCGCCTGCTCCCACAGCCCTTCCGGCTGGTACGGCTTGACCGACGGCCCGCCGACCTGGTCGACGAGCAGGCCGGCGACCGCGAGCGCCTGGTCGCGGATCATCTGCGCCGGCAGGCGCATCCGCGGCCCGCGGGCCAGCCTGCGGTTCTCCGGGTCGGCCTCGAGCGCCTCGGGTGTGACCGCCGACGCCTGCCGGTAGGTGGCGCTGGTCACGATCTCCCGCAGCACCGCCTTCACGTCCCAGCCGGAATCGACGAAGCCGGTCGCCAGCCAGTCGAGCAGCTCCGGATGGCTCGGGTACTCCCCCTGCAGCCCGAAGTTCTCGGACGTCTTGACCAGTCCGGCGCCGAACAGCATCTGCCAGAAGCGGTTCACGGTGACCCGCGCGGTGAGCGGGTGGCCCGGCTCGACCAGCCAGCGGGCGAACGCCAGCCGGTCGGCCGTCCCGTCCTCGGGGAGCGGCGGCAGCACCGCCGGGACGCCGGGGCTCACGCGCTCCCCGGGCACGTCGTACGCGCCGCGGATCAGCCGGAACGTCTCGCGCGGCGGGTCCATCTCCTCCATCACCATGACGGTCTGGATGCCGTCCCACAGCTCGTCCCGCTCGCGCGCCAGCGCGTTGACCTGCCGCCACGCCTCCTGGACCGGCAGCGGCGCGTACTGGTCGAGGAACGCGAGCCGCATCTTCTCCGCCTGCCCCGCCGTCCGCTCGGCCGGCGGAATGCGCGCGATGCCGGTCAGCGACTCCGCGGCCGCCACCACGGCCGCCTCGGCCGGGGTCAGGGCCTTCGTGTGGATCCGGACGTCGTCGATCCAGCCCTGGAAGCGCGGCCGGGCGTCGGTGGCGCCGGAATCCGGGGGCGCCGCCCCGCTGGCCCCGATGCGCAACGGCTCGCGGGTCCGCATCGGGTTGTTGATGCCGTCGAGCAGGTGCATAAGCTCCCGCGGTTCGCCGTCGACGTAGACGCGGAATCCGGACGGGACGCGGCTCCCGTCGTAGGTCACCAGCACGTGCCGCCACTCGTCGAGCGGTATCCGGTCCGCGGTTTCGACCCGCACGCCGTCGTCCGCCCAGCGCTGCGACAGGTTGACCCGCACCTTGCCGTCGACGAGGTACAGCCCCCAGCCCCGCTCGCCCTGGTCGCCGGCGAGCGCCCGCGACACGATCACCCCGTCGCCGGCCGTGGGATGGATCCAGGCGGCCAGCGTGAACGGGTCGTCGTAGGTGAAGTTGGCGACGTCGCCCGCGTCGACGTAGCGCCGGCCGTCGAAGCTGGCCGCCTCGCCGACCCGGCCGGGAACGAAGCGCGGCCGGCCGTCCACCAGCTTGACGTTGACCGGGAACTCGGCCAGCTCCGGCTCGGTGGCCCCGCGCAGCCCCGCCGTCACGGCGGGCGAAACGTAGACCGGCTCCGACGTGTAGACGCCCGCGATGTCGCCGTCGAGCGGGTAATGGACCAGGAGCTTGTCGCGCAGGACCCAGTCGACGCGCCCGGCCGCGGCCAGCGAGCCTTCCCACTGCCGCTGCGCCTCCGCCGCCTCTTCCTCGAGGCCGGCGAACGCCTCGCGCGCCGTCGTCAACTTCTCGTCGAGCGCGGCCAGCGCGGCGAACTGCTCGTCGGTCGGGGCGGTGACCAGCGGCGGCGAGTTGCCGTACTTGAACGCCTTGCCCCGCTCGGGGACGTTGTTGAAGAACGCGAAGAGCTCGTAGAACTCCTTCTGCGAGAGCGGGTCGAACTTGTGGTCGTGGCAGCGGGCGCAGCCCAGCGTCAGGCCCAGCCAGACGGTGCCGGTGGTCGACACGCGGTCGACCACGTTCTCCACCAGGAACTCCTCGGGGACGATGCCCCCCTCGCCGTTCTGGCTGTGGTTCCGGTTGAAGGCGGTGGCGATGCGCTGGTCGAGCGTCGCGTCGGGCAGCAGGTCGCCGGCGAGCTGCTCGATCGTGAACCGGTCGAACGGCATGTTCGCGTTGTAGGCGTCGATCACCCAGTCGCGGTAGCGCCACATCGACCGCTCGGCGTCGGTCTGGTACCCGCTGGAGTCGGCGTAGCGCGCGCCGTCCAGCCATTCGACGGCCATCCGCTCGCCGTAGGCGCTCGACCCCAGCAGCCGGGCGACGGCCTTCTCGTAGGCGTCCGGGGAGTCGTCGTTGAGGAAGGCGGCCAGATCGCCCGGCGCCGGCGGCAGGCCGGTCAGGTCGAGCGACGCGCGCCGCAGCAGGGTTGCCCGGTCGGCTTCCGGCGCCGGCGTCAGGCCCTCGGCCTCCAGGCCGGCCAGCACGAACCGGTCGATCGCGTTGCGCGGCCACCCGGCGTCCGCCACCGGCGGCAGGGCGGGGCGCTCGGGCGGGACGAACGCCCAGTGCGACTGCCACTCGGCCCCCTGATCGATCCACAGCCGCAGGGTCTCGATCTCGCCGGGCGCCAGCGCGTCGGCCTCGCCGCCCGGCGTCACCGCGGTGTCCAGGCCGCGCCGGTAGGGCATCCGCGTCCGCGGGTCGCCGGAGGTGATCCGGTGGAACAGCAGGCTGTCCTCCGCGTTGCCGGGCACGACGACCGGCCCGCCGAAGCGGCCGCGGTCCGCGAACGGCCCTTCCCGCACGTCCAGCCGCAGGCCGCGCTGCCGCGACCCCTCGTCCGGCCCGTGGCAGGTGAAGCAGTTCTCGGACAGGAGGGGCCGGACCTCGCGGGCGAAGTCGACGACCCGTGCGGGGACCGCCGGCGCGTCCGCCGCGGCGACCTCCGTTCCCCACTCCGCGCCGCCGTCGATCCACCGGCGCACGGCGTCGATCTGCTCGCCGGTCAGCGCGAGGCCGGACGAGACCGGCGGCATCCGCCCGACGCGGTCCGTGGTGGTCAGGCGCTGGAACAGCGGGCTCGCCGCGGCGTCGCCCGGCACGACGACCTGCTCCAGGAACTCGTCGGTGTCGAACCGCAGGCCGGCCTGCCGCGCCGCCTCGTTGGGGCCGTGGCAGATCAGGCACGACTCGGCGAGGATCGGCCGGACGTCGCGGTGGAATTCGAGCGGCGGCTGCGCCGGCTCCTGCGCCGCCGCGGTCCCGAGGCCGCCGGAGAGGTGTCCGCCGAGCCCGACCGCGAGCGCGGCGAGCGGAATCAGAGCGCGGAACGGTGTCTTGCTCATGGGCATTTCCTCAAACCCGCATGGTAGGACTCCGGCCGGCCCGGTGCAAGGAAAAACCGCGGGCGGGCGCGGGGACGGCCACGAACGAGAGCGGCGAGGGCCAGAGTTGAAACCCGGTTCGGTCGCAAGTCATGATTGGCCCCCATGAAGCAGCGCGGAGCGGCGGGCGCGAACCCGAACGGCGGGGCCACCACCGGGTACGAGGCCGAGCTGTGGGCGATGGCCGACGCCCTGCGCGGCTCGATGGACGCGGCCGAGTACAAGCACGTCGTGCTCGGGCTGATCTTCCTCAAGTACATCTCCGACGCGTTCGAGGAACGGCACGCGGCGGTGCGCGCCGAGTGGGGCGCGGAGGCGGCCGAAGACCGCGACGAGTACGTCGCGGAGAACGTCTTCTGGGTGCCCGCCGAGGCCCGCTGGGCGCGCCTGAAGGGGCAGGCGCGGCAGCCGGAGGTGGGGCGGCTCGTCGACGACGCGATGGCCGCCATCGAGCGCGACAACCCCGCGCTGCGGGACGTGCTGCCCCGCGACTACGCCCGCCCCGCGCTCGACAAGCAGCGCCTCGGCCAGTTGATCGACCTCGTCAGCAACATCCGGGTGGGCGACGAGGACGCCCGCTCGCGCGACGTGCTCGGCCGCGTCTACGAGTACTTCCTCTCGCAGTTTGCGAGCGCCGAGGGCAAGAAGGGCGGCGAGTTCTACACCCCGCGCTGCGTCGTCAAGCTGCTGGTCGAGATGCTCGAGCCGTACCGCGGCCGCGTCTACGATCCCTGCTGCGGCTCGTCGGGCATGTTCGTGCAGTCGGTCGCGTTCCTCGACGCCCACGCCACCGGCAACGGCAACGGCGGCCGGGCGCGCGGCGACATCAGCATCTACGGCCAGGAGTCGAACTACACGACGTGGCGGCTCGCCCGGATGAACCTCGCCATCCGCGGCATCGACGGGCAGATCGCCCACGGCGACAGCTTCCACGCCGACCGCCACCCCGACCTGAAGGCCGACTTCATCCTCGCCAACCCCCCGTTCAACGTCTCCGACTGGGGCGGCGAGCGCCTGGCCGGCGACCAGCGCTGGCGCTACGGCGCGCCGCCGAAGGGCAACGCCAACTTCGCCTGGGTGCAGCACATGGCGCACCACCTCGCGCCCGGGGGAAACGCGGGGTTCGTGCTCGCCAACGGATCGATGTCGTCGAGCCAGGCGGGCGAGGGGACGATCCGCAAGAACCTGATCGAGGCCGGCCTCGTGGACTGCATGGTGGCGCTGCCGGGACAGCTCTTCTACTCGACGCAGATCCCCGCCTGCCTGTGGTTCCTCGCGCGCGACCGCCCGCGCCGCGGCCGCATCCTGTTCATCGACGCCCGCAAGGCGGGCCGGATGGTCGACCGCACCCACCGCGAGCTGACCGACGACGACGTCGCGCACGTCGCCGGCGCCTACCACGCCTGGCGCGACGGAGCCGACGTCTACGGCGACGTCCCCGGCTTCTGCCGTAGCGCGGAACTCGACGAGGTGCGCCGGCACGGCCACGTGCTGACCCCCGGCCGCTACGTCGGCGCCGAGCCGCCCCCCGACGACGGCGAGCCCTTCGAGGCGAAGATGCGCCGCCTCGCCGCCGAGTGGCGCGCGCAGCAGGCCGAGGCCGCCAGGCTCGACGCGGCGATAGCGGCGAACCTGGACCGGCTCGGGTTCGGGCGGGAGGACGGGTAGAAGGGGCAAATTGACCGACGACGGACTTTGTCGGCCACGCATGGCCGACAAGGAATCTTGCCGGCCAGTTTCGGTGTTTTCTTGCCGACAACAGATCTTGTCGGCCACCGGTGGCCGACAACGGATCTTGCAGGTCACTTTCGGCATTTTTTGGCCGACAACGGGCTTTGCCGGCCACGCATGGCCGACAACGGGTCTTGTCGGCCAGATTCGCGGTAAACTGGCCGGCAATCGATCTTGCCGGCCACTGGTGGCCGACAAGCAACGCCGCTCCGCGACGGCGCCCTGTTCGATGTCCTCGACTGAACCCCGGCGCGGAACTGGTGGCCGACAAGCAACGCCGTTCCGCGACGGCGCCCGCCGTCAGGGGAGCGCGACGGGATGACGTTCAGCAAGGACGGCCAGCGCCGGCGGTTCGATGTCCCCCCGAAGGGCAACGCCGGCTTCGCCCGGATGCCGCACAGGGTGCGCCGTCCGGCGATTGCGGCGAACCTGGAGCGGCTCGGGTTCCGCGGGGGTGACGACAGGTGACGGCCGTGGTCCGTTACCACGCGGGCCGGTTCCCGCCCGAGCGGCTCGACTGGCCGGCGCTGATCCCGCTGCTCGGTCCGGCCGCCGCGGCCGTGGCGCGCTACGACGGCGCGCTCGCCGCCGCTCCCAACCCCGACGTCCTGCTTTCGCCGCTGACGACGCAGGAAGCGGTCCTTTCCTCGCGCATCGAGGGCACGCAGGCCACCATGGGCGAGGTGCTGGAGTTCGAAGCCGGCCGGGAACCGGAATCGCCGGCGCGCCGGGACGACATCCACGAGGTGCTCAACTACCGGATCGCCATGCGGCTGGCCGCGGAGATGCTGCAGACGCTGCCCCTGTCCCAGCGCGTCGTCCGGGAGGCGCACCGGGCGCTGCTGGACGGGGTCCGCGGCGAAGGCAAGTCGCCCGGCGAGTACCGGCGCGTTCCCAACTGGATCGGGCCGCCCGGATGCGCCGTGGAGGACGCCACGTTCGTGCCCGTCGGCGCGAACGAGCTCCCGGACGCGATGGCCGCCTGGGAACGCTACATCCATCACGACACACCCGACCGGCTGGTGCAGCTCGCCATCCTGCACGCCGAGTTCGAAGCCGTGCATCCGTTCCTGGACGGCAACGGCCGCCTCGGACGCATGCTGATCCCGTTGTTCCTGTGGCGGCACGGCCTCATCCGCGCGCCGATGTTCTACGTCAGCGCCTATTTCGAGGCCCGCCGCGACGCCTATTACGACGGCCTGCTCGCGGTCTCGCGCGACGACGACTGGACCGGGTGGTGCCGGTTCTTCCTGGAGGCGGTGCGGGTGCAGGCCGAGGACAACCTGACCAAGACGCAGGGGATCATCGACCTGTACGACCGCATGAAGGGGCGCGTGGCGGATCTGACCCGATCCCGCTACGCCATCCGCGCGCTCGACTGGATCTTCGAGCGCCCGATCTTCCGCAGCGCCGATTTCTCGGCCTCCGCGGGCCTCGCCGAACGGACGGCGCGCCGGATTCTGGACGTGCTGTGCGACGGGGGCGTCCTGCGGGTGATCAACCCGGGCAGCGGACGCCGGACGCCCGTGCTCGCGTTCCCCGATCTCCTGAACGTCGCCGAGGGGAAGCAGGTGTTTGGCGAGAGTCACGAGGAATGAAGCACAGCGACGACGAGATCGCCCGCCGGCTGCGGCTGGGCGAGGACGGCGGCTGGGAGTTCAAGGAGATCGCGTTCGCCGGCGACCGCCCCCGGAGCCCGCGCCGCGACGACCTCGCCGACGAGATCGCCGCCTTCGCCAACACGGGCGGCGGGGTGCTGCTCTGCGGCGTGACCGACGCGGGCGCCGTGCAGGGGATGTCGCGCGCGCAGATGGACGCGCTGGAGCGGCTGATCGTGGAGGTGTGCGCCGACGCGGTCCGGCCCCCCGTCCGCGCCGGCATCTTCCGCCGGGAGCTGGAGGAAGGCCGGCCGTTCCTGCTGGTGGACGTGCCGCAAGGCGACGCGCTGCACGACAGCCCCGGCGGCAGCTTCTGCCGCGTAGGCAGCTCGAAGCGCAGGATGACCGGCGACGAGCGCCTGCGTCTGGCGCAGCGGCGCGGGCAGGCGCGCTTCCTCTGGTTCGACAAGCAGCCCGTGCCCGACACCGGCTTCCGGACGCTGGACGAGGCGCTCTGGAAACCGCTGCTGAGCGCCGCGGGCGCGGCGGACCCGCGGCTGGCGCTGGAGAAGATGGGACTCCTGACCCGCGACGCGCAGAAGACCCTGCGCGCCTCCGTCGCCGGCGTCCTGCTGTGCAGCCGCACGCCGGAAGCGTGGCTGCCCAACGCCGTCATCATGGCCACCCGCTATCGCGGCGGCGACCGGGCGACCGGCCAGGCCGACGCCCAGACGATCACCGGCCCGCTCGACCGGCAGATCGCCCACGCCGTCGCGTTCGCCCTCCGGAACATGCGCGTCTCGGCCCGCAAGGAACCGGCCCGCGTGGACGAGCCCGAGTACAGCGAGCGCGCGATCTTCGAAGCGCTGGTCAACGCCGCCGCCCACCGCGACTATTCCATCCGCGGCAGCCGGATCCGGCTGTCGATGTTCGACGACCGGCTGGAGATCCAGTCGCCGGGTTCCCTGCCGAACAACCTGACGGTCGACAGCCTCCCGCTGCGGCAGTCGGCGCGCAACGAGCTCCTGGTCTCCGTGCTGGGACGCATGCCGGCCGGCCACGTCCCCGGATCGGGGGACCGGCGGTTCTTCATGGAGCGCCGCGGCGACGGCGTGCCGACCATCGTCCGCGAAACGAAGGCGCTCAGCGGCGAGAGCGCCGAATTCCGGCTCATCGACGACGCCGAACTCTGCGTCGTCCTGCCCGCCGCGCCGGTCGAGCCCAGCCCCGCCCGCCCTGTCGTCACCGTGCGGGCCGCCGCCGGCGCGCCGCTGCCGGGCGCCGACGTGCTGGTGCTGTTTCCGAACCGGACGTGGCAGCGCGCCGCGACCGACGAGGCGGGCACGGCCGTCGTCGACCTGCGCACGACTGCGCTGCCGATGACCGTATTCGTCGCCGCACCCGGATACGCGGCGCATCTGGAGCAGGCGTGGCGACCCGACCGGGGCGCGCTTGCGGTCGTCCTCGATCCCCGGCCGGACGGGGGCTCGGTCATCTTCCCCGAGGCGACCGGCAATCTTCCGGGGCTGGCCGGCGCGTTGAACCCGGTCCGCGACGCCCACGACCGGCTCTGTCTGTACGCCTCCAACATCGTCGTCAACGAAGGCCAGACGCAGCCCGTGCCCTTCGTGCCCGGCGAGGAGTTGCGCCTGACCGACGCCGGCGGGCGCGAACTGCTGGTCCGCATCGCCGGCGTGACCGGCCGGTCGGCGCTGGTGGAGTACCGTTCGGTGGGGTCATGACGATCTCCACCGAATACCCGCGGCGCTGCATCCGCACGCTCGAAGCGGCGTTCGACGCGCTCCGCGACCACGAGTCGGACGACGTCGCGCGGGACATCTTCCGCGCCGCGTGCGTCAAGCAGTTCGAGCTCGTGCTCGAGCAGAGCGGCCGGCTGCTGCAGAAACGCCTGCGTCCCTGGTTCGCCAGCCACCGGCAGGCCGACCGCCTCACCTTCAAGGACGTGTTCCGCCACGCCGCCAAGCACGCCCTGCTCCCCGCCGACGCCTGCGAGCGCTGGCTGCGCTACCGCGACAACCGCAACACCACCGCGCACGACTACGGCGAACGGTTCGCCGAGGCCACCCTGAAGCTGCTGCCCGCCTTCATCGCCGACGCGAACGCGCTCGCCGACGTCGTCGAGGAGCCGGCCGATGACTGACCGCCCCGGGGTCGCGCCGCCGCCGGCAGCCGACCGCCCCGCCGACCGGCTGCACCTGTCGCCCCGGCACCGGGCACAACTCGAAGCCCTGCTGCGCGAGCACCTGCCGGACGTCGAAGTCTGGGCCTACGGCAGCCGCATCACCGGCGCGAGCCACGACGGCAGCGACCTGGATCTGGTGCTGCGGGCGCCGGACTTGCAGAAGATCCCGATCGGCAGGCTGAGCGATCTGTGGGAGGCGCTACGGGAGTCCACCATCCCGTTCCTCGTGGAGGCCCGCGACTGGGCGCGGCTGCCGGAGGGTTTTCACGAGGAGATCGAGCGGGATTACGTGGTGTTGGTGGTGAGTAGGCGCGGCGACGCGGATCACTTGACGAAAGCGACACCTGCCAGCAAACAGACAAACCGAATCGAGAATGCCGCCGGGGGTCGAAGAGAATACACGGTACGCGAACTGCTGGACTCTGGCTCTCTCGAAATAGGCGACGGGTACCGCGCCAAGAACTCCGAATTGACGGACTCCGGGTTGCCGTTCGCTCGCGCGGGAAACGTCAGGAACGGATTCCAATTCGACGACGCCGACCGTTTTCCGACAGAAAATCTGGATCACGTCAAGAACAAGGCAAGTATGCCCGGCGACGTCGTCTTCACGTCCAAGGGAACCGTGGGACGCTTCGCATTCGTTCGCGAATACACGCCTCGGTTCATCTACTCTCCCCAACTGTGCTTCTGGAGGGCTCTGAATCACGAGTTGATCGATCCCCGCTTTCTGTTCTACTGGATGTCCGGTCGGGAGTTCTTCGACCAGTACAAGGGCGTCTCCGGACAGACGGACATGGCCGAGTACGTCAGCCTCCGAGACCAGCGCGACATGCGGGTTACTCTGCCGCCCGTCAGTGAGCAACGCGCCATCGCCCATGTCCTCGGCGCGCTCGACGACAAGATCGAACTGAACCGGCGCATGAACGAGACCCTGGAGGCGATGGCGCGGGCGCTGTTCAAGTCCTGGTTCGTCGATTTCGATCCCGTCCGCGCCAAGATGGAAGGTCGCGACACAGGGCTGCCCAAGGACATCGCCGATCTGTTCCCCGACCGGCTGGTGGACTCGACAATCGGCTTGGCGCCGGAGGGGTGGGCGGTGACGCCCTTGACGGATCTGATGGAGGTCAACCCGAAACGATCGCTGTCGCGAGGTCGAGTCGCACCATATCTCGACATGGCGAACATGCCGACGCGCGGACACGTACCGGATACGGTTGTCGATCGACCTGTCGGTTCGGGAACGCGATTCACCAATGGCGACACGCTCGTTGCTCGAATCACACCCTGCCTCGAGAACGGCAAGACCGCCTACGTGGACTTTTTGCGTGACAAGGAGATCGGATGGGGTTCAACGGAATACATCGTCCTGAAGCCCAGACGTCCGCTCCCCGGCGAGTTCGCGTACTGCGTGGCGCGCAGCGCCAGATTCCGGGAGTTCGCGATTCGGAACATGAGCGGGACGAGCGGGCGCCAGCGGGTATCCACAGCCGCACTGAGCGACTTTGGAATAAGTTTGCCTTCGGTCGGAGTAGCCGCTGAATTCGGGCGCCTCTCCCGACCTCTCTTCGGACGGGCCAGCCGGGCAGTGCATGAATCCCGCCGCCTCGCCACGCTGCGCGACACCCTGCTTCCCAAGCTCGTTTCCGGCGAAGTCAGCCTCCAAGGCACCACAAGACATGTGGAGAGCATCGCATGACTCGCGCATATTTCAGGCGACAGCGACGCGCGATGGCGCAAAAGGTAGCTGCCTTGCTCCTGTTTTCGGTGGCGCCCGTTGCGGTGGCGGATCCGGCGCCTCTGGCTTTGCAACCGATCGTGTCGCCCACGGCTTTCCTGGCCACCGCCGTCCAAACCCGACCTCCCGGCAACGTACCTGCACAGCGGCGACCTTTTGCCGATCCGGAAGTGGCAGACCCGGAAGGCGCTGCCGCCGTCGCCCAAACCGAATCTCCCGACGACGCGTCTCCACAACGGCAGCAACTCGACGCGACGGAGACGACGGGTCCGGACGGCGCCACTGATATCAACGATCTCATGCGCGAATTGTTGGACTATCGAACGGAAGCACTGAACGATCGCGCAAAAACCGTCGATTGGTGGCTCGCTGCAACCGCTATTTTTCTGACTTTAATCGCTATTTTTCTGGCGCTGCTCGGTATCGGCGCGGGCGCCGCCGGATATATCAGTTTCAATAGATTTCGCGAGATCGAGGCCGAAGCACGCAAAATATTGAGATTATCCAGAAATTATGCCGAAGAGGCTCGGCGTCTCGTAGACCAAACCAAGGCGAGTCGCGACGAAGCCGCGTCGGTTGCAAAAGAGGCAAAAGAGATAACGGCCGAAGTCGTCCATGACGATCCAGACAAAGCTGAAAAAGCGGTGGCGAACGTCCAAAGCGATCCAACGGCATCCCCGATTGACCAAGCCGTTGCTACAGCCGCCTTGCTTCAAAAACGCGGATACGTCGAAGAAGCCATCAAAAAGTGGCAGGCAGTGGCTGTCGTCTCAGAAAGTTCCGACAGGGAACTCGCAGCTCGGGCTTGGTTTTCCATAGGTTACCTTCGCCAAGATACTCAAACCAAGATCGACGCCTATGATACCGCAATCAGTCTGAAGTCGGACTTTGCCGAAGCCTACGGCAACAGGGGCAACGCGAAGAACGGCCTTGGCCGGCATGAAGAAGCCATCGCGGACTACGATAAGGTAATCAGTCTGAAGTCGGACTTTGCCGAAGCCTACGGCAACAGGGGCAACGCGAAGAACGGCCTTGGCCGACATGAAGAAGCCATCGCGGACTGCGACGAAGCAATCCGCCTGAAGCCGGACTATGCCGCAGCCTACAACAACAGGGGCAACGCGAAAGACGGCCTTGGCCGGCACGAGGAAGCCATCGCGGATTACGACGAAGCAATCCGCCTGGAGTCGGACTTTGCCGCAGCCTACGTCAACAGAGGCAACGCGAAGAACAGCCTTGGCCGGCATGAAGAAGCCATCGCGGACTACGACGAGGCAATCCGCCTGAAGCCGGACTTGGCCGAAGCCTACGGCAACAGGAGCAACGCGAAGAACGGCCTTGGCCGGCATGAAGAAGCCATTGCGGACTGCGACGAAGCAATCCGCCTGAAGCCGGACTATACCAAAGCCTACAGCAACAGGGGCAACGCGAAGGACAGACTTGGCCGGCATGAAGAAGCTATCGCGGACTACGACGAGGCAATCCGCCTGAAGCCGGACTATGCCGCAGCCTACAGCAACAGAGGCAATGCGAAGAACGGCCTTGGCCGGCACGAGGAAGCCATCGCGGACTACGACGAGGCAATCCGCCTGAAGCCGGACCGGGCCGAAGCCTACAGCAACAGGGGCAACGCGAAGAACGGCCTTGGCCGGCATGAAGAAGCCATCGCGGACTGCGACGAAGCAATCCACCTGAAGCCGGACCTGGCCGCAGCCTACGGTAACAGGGGCAACGCGAAGAACGGCCTTGGCCGGCATGAAGAAGCCATCGCGGACTACGACGAGGCAATCCGCCTGAAGCCGGACCGGGCCGAATCCTACGGCAACAGAGGCAACGCGAAGGACGGCCTTGGCCGGCATGAAGAAGCCATCGCGGACTACGACAAGGCAATCCGCCTGAAGCCGGACCTGGCCGAAGCCTACGTCAACAGGGGCGACGCGAAGAACGGCCTTGGCCGGCACGAGGAAGCCATCGCGGACTACGACAAGGCAATCCGCCTGAAGCCGGACCGGGCCGAAGCCTACGTCAACAGGGGCGACGCGAAGAACGGCCTCGGTCTGCACGAGGATGCCATCGCGGATTGCAACAAGGCAGTCCGTCTGAAGTCGGACCTGGCCGAAGCCTACGTCAACAGGGGCGACGCGAAGAACGGCCTTGGCCGGCACGAGGAAGCCATCGCGGACTTCAAGACCGCCAACGATTTGGCCCGAAACGCAGGCGACGAAAAGTTGATGATCCTCGCGCAACGCGCTCTCAGCGAACTATCCGACGAACAAAATCCGTAAGGTATCCGTATTGTAAAATCACTTTGTCGCATGTTCAGCGTGCAAAGATCCCGTGCGGTGGGAAGGCCGCGCCGTCAGCGACCGGAAGCAGCCATGACCGCCGAATCCTGGATCGTCGATTCCCTCGGCGCCGACAGGGTTCGGCGCGCCACCATCGAGGCGGGACGGCGGCGGCTCCGGGCGACCCTTCGGCTGGACGAGTCCAACGAGATCGACGACGACCGCCTGCGTTTCGTCGCCCACGCACTCGAGCTGCGGGTCGTCGTGCTGCTCGACGGCGAGGATTCCGAAGCGTTGCGCGCCGCGGCGGCGGACGCCTTCCGGATCGCCCGCGTCCTGCCACGGGGCGACACGCCCCTGGAGACGGCGGAATCCCTCGCGCGGCTGGCCTGTCTCGGCGTTCTCGCTGACCGCGGCGCGGACGTCAGGCGTCTGCTCGCCACGGGCGGGTTGCCGGCCCTGCCCGTGGACGCGGGCGACTGGGGGCCGCGCGTGCGGGCCGCGACCCTGGACGTCTGGCTGCGTCTGTTCCGCAAGGACGGTTGGGACGATCTGGACGCCGTGCAGGCGAGAGTCGCCCGTCTGCGTTCCGAGCAACGCCTTCACGAGCCGCCGTTCCTGCAGGCGGCGGAGGGCCGCCGGGACACCGGCCCCGCCTGGGAACTCGTCACCGCGTATCACCTTGCGAAGGCCGCCGAGATTCTCGGCGCGTACCAGGCCGAGGGCGCGGTCGACGGACGCTATGACGTCCGGGAGCAGCTCGACGCGCAGTTCGACCGGGCCGTCACCGCCGCCGCCAACGGACGGCTCATGAAGCTGGAGACCTTCTCGCGCCTGCTCGCTCCCGCCGCCCGGACCCTCGTGGACAACAGCATCTGGACGGCCACCCGCGCCGTGAACAGCCGCGTCGCGACGTTCGTGAAGTCGATCACGTCGCGCGAGCGCCCGCGCCCCATCTTCGAAATGCTGCCTCCGCAGCGGCGCACGCTGCGCGAGAAGGGACTGCTCGGTTCGGGCCACCGGTCCGTCGTGGTGAGCCTGCCCACGTCGAGCGGCAAGACGTTCATCGCCCAGTTCCGCATTCTCCAGGCGTTGAACCAGTTCGACCGCGAACGCGGGTGGGTCGCGTACCTGGCGCCGACACGGGTGCTCGTCAACCAGGTGACGCTGCGCCTGCGGCGGGACTTCGCGGACCTCGGCATCGTCGTCGAGAAGGTCAGCCCGGCCCTGGAGATCGACGGTCTCGAAGCGGACGTGCTCGAAGACGACGATGCCGAAAGGCAGTTCCGCCTGCTCGTCACGACGCCGGAGAAGCTCGATCTGCTGCTGCGCGGCGACTGGGAGCACCGGGTCGGCCGTCCCCTGACGCTGGTCGTCGTGGACGAGGCGCACGGGCTGGCGTCCGGTCCGCGCGGCCTGCGGCTGGAACTGCTGCTCGCCACCATCAACCGCCAGTGCCGGCACGCGCAATTCCTGCTGCTCACGCCCTTCATTCCCAACGCCGCCGAAATCGCGCGGTGGCTGGCGCCCGACAGCCACCAGAGCATCGAGCTCGGGGTGGACTGGACGCCGAACGACCGGGTGATCGCCCTCGCGCGGCCGCGGAAGGGCGCGGCCCGCGGCGACTTCCGGGTCGAACTGCTGACCCGGCATACAAGCCGGAAGACGATCGACGTGCCGGAAACCCTGACGCTGGAGGAATCTCGTCCGCTGGGCTTGTCGTGGTCGCAGGTGGCGGCGTCGCCCGGCAAGCTCGCGGCGGCCACGGCCGAGATTCTCCGGCCCCGCGGCACGGTGATCGTCCTCGTCACCCAGCCGCGGCATAGCTGGGGCGTGGCCGAGGCGTTCAAGGTGGACGCGAACCGCATCCCCGACCGGAACGGAAACCTGGAGCACGTCCGAAACTTCCTGGTCGACGAAATGGGGCCGGACTTCCCGCTGGCGTCCCTGCTCGAATACGGCGTCGGCGTGCACCACGCCGGCCTGTCCGACGATACGCGCACCCTCGTCGAGTGGCTGACGGAACACAACGAGCTGCAGGCGCTCGTCGCGACCACGACCATTGCCCAGGGGGTCAACTTTCCCGTGTCGGGCGTGGTGTTCGCCAGCCACCAGTATCCCTATGGGCAGGACATGCCGCCCGAGGACTTCTGGAACGTCGCCGGGCGGGCGGGCCGCGTCGATCAGGGCGACCTGGGCATCGTCGCGCTGGCCGCCCACGACGACGCGAGGCTCGAGAAGCTCCGGGCGTACGTCGACCGGTCGGTCGGCGCGCTCGACTCCACGCTGATCGACATGGTGCGGAGGGTCGAGGCCGAAGGCGATCTGCTGCACTTGGAAAAACTCGCGTGGCGGCCGGAGTGGTCGGCGTTCCTGCAGTACCTGGCCCACACGTACCGGCAGATCGGCAGCGAACGGTTCGCGGCGGAAGTCGAGCAAGTCCTGCGGGGCACCCTCGGATTCCAGGCTCTGCGGAAGAGTCACCGGGGCTGGGCGGATCGACTGGTCCGGGGCGTCCACCACTACTCGAAGCGCATCGAGGGCAAACCGCTGCAGCTCGTCGACGCCACCGGCTTCTCGTGGGAGTCGGTCGCCGCGACGCTGGCGCGCCTGAAAGAAGCGAACGTGACGCGCGACGCGTGGTCGCCCGACATCTTCGAGCCGCGGCGAGGCGATCTGCAACGGATGGTCGGCGTGATGCTCCAGGTGCCCGAGCTCCGGGAATCGCTCGGCGGAGTGACGGGCGGGACGCACCCCGACGGCGACGTCCTCTCGCGCATCATCCGCGACTGGGTGCGGGGCCGCCCCCTGCCGGACATGGCGGCCGACTATTTCATGAAGCCGTCGGGGGACGACGACGCCGGCTCCCGTCACGGCGATGCGGTGGCGGCGCTGACCCGGTGCTGCCGGAGCATCTTCGGACGCCTTGCGCAAACCGCGTCCTGGGGCCTGGCCGCGTTTCAGTCCATGACGGTCGGAGACGCCTTCGACAAGCTGTCTCCCGACGAACAGCGCACCCTGCGCAACCTGCCGGCCCGCGTCTACTACGGCGTGAACTCCGACGAGGCGGTGGCTCTGCGGCTGCTGGGCGTCCCGCGCACGGCCGCCGAGCCGCTGGCGCGACAGCTTCGTCTCGATGCCGCCGCGCCACTTCGCGAAGTGCGATCCGCGGTCCGTGGCGCCGGCGTGGATACGTGGAAGGCCGCTCTCGGCGGACGCGGCGCGAGTTACCATCGGGTCTGGTCGATCATCGAGGGTGAGACGTGAGAGTGGGGCCGATGAAAGTCGCCATCCAGGACGCGGAAGCGTTGAAGGCCGTTTCGCCCACCGCGCTGTCCGCGTACGCCCGCGCGGCCGGTTGGAGCAAGACCGGAGAGACCTACGGCGAACACTCGGACGTGTACGACGCCCGCGGGCGCCCGGAGCTCCTCGTGCCGCGCACCGATCGCCTAGGCGACTACGCGAGTGTCGTGTACCGCCTGATCGAAATTTTCGCCGACGCCGCGGAGACCGACCAGCTTTCGCTGTACCGCGATCTGGTGACGGCGGACCGTGACGTGATTCGGGTGCGGGCGGCCGAGAGCGACGACGGCGCGGTGGCGTTGGGCGACGGACTCGATCTGTTGCGCGGCGCGCACGACATGATGCTGGCGGCGGCGTGCTCGCTGCGGAGTCCTCGCCCCCTGTATCGGGCCGGGTCGAACCGGGAGGCGAGTGAATTCGTGCGGCGGATTCGCCTGGGACAGACCGAGCACGGCAGCTTCGCGGTGACGCTGCTGACCCCGGTGGTGCCACCGCCGATGCAGCCCACACTCGCCGGCACGGAGCGGCCGGAGGACGATCCGATCGAGCGCCGAATGACGCGACGGATCGTTGGCGCGCTGTCGGCGGCCAGGACGGCGACCGAACGGACCGTCAGCGGCGTCGGAGAGTCGTTCTTCGAGGCGGTCGAGCATGGCGTCAGCGCCAATCTGTGCGACGCGCTCGCAACGCTCGTCGAACCGTTCCCGACCCTGGACGTCGGCGTGACCTGGGCGCGCACGCTGCCGCGGTCGACGGCGCGCGAGGTCGTCCGCTTCGCCAGGGCCGATGCGCCGATCCTGCGCGAGGCCGCCCGCTCGTTCCGGAATCTCGAACCCCGGCCGGACGTCCGGCTGGTCGGCGCAGTGCAGAAGTTGAAACGAGACGACGCCGAAACGGACGGGATGATCGCGCTGCGGACCTCCATCGACGGACGGAACCAGTCGGTCCGGGTCGTCCTCCCGCAGTCCGATTACGAACGGGCGATCCGGGCGCATCAGGCGAAATCCCTGATCTGCGTGGACGGTGATCTGGACCGGATCGGGCAACGCTGGCGCCTGCTGAACGCGCGCGTCGTGGACGTCATCTCGGCCGAAGATCCGCCGAAAGGCTCGTGATGCCTGCAACCTCGTCGATCCGCCCGTCGTTCTGCGAGGGACTGTCACATGATCGAAGACGTGAAAGCGCAGATGGAGCGGTACTGGGCATGGTTGCGGGACGAGACGGCCATTCGGGAGTCGGGCGAATGGATCGAAATCACCACGCCGTACCTGGACCGGCACAACGACTGCCTTCAGATCTACGTCAAGCGCGTCGACCGCGGATATCTGCTGACGGACGACGGCTGCGTGCTCGACGACCTGGAGCAGTCCGGCTGCAAGATCGAAGAGCCCGGACGCCAAGCGTTGCTCAGGACGAAACTGAACGGGTTCGGCGTGCAGGTGAACGGGAACGCGCTGGAAGTGCGGGCGTCGGTGGACGATTTCGCCCTGCGCAAGCACAACCTGGTGCAGGCGATGCTCGCGGTCGACAACCTGTTTTGTTGACCATACGGACGAACAGGTCGTCTATCATCGCAGGTAAAACATGGCGCGGATAGATCGTCTGACGGTCAGGGGCTTCAAGTCGGTTCGTGCGCTCGAAGACTTCGAGTTGCGTGGCTTGAACGTCCTGATCGGCGCGAACGGCGCGGGGAAGAGCAACCTGCTGAGCCTGTTTCGGATGCTGGAGCAGCTTTCCCGGAAGCGGCTGCAGCTCTTCGTCAGGGACTCGGGCGGTCCCGACGGGCTGCTGTTCGGCGGACGCCGGCGGACGCCGGCCCTCTCGGTCGATCTGGTCTTCGACGGCGGAAACCGCCGCTACGGATTCTCGCTCGAACCGGTGGGCGGCGACGGGATGGCGTTCGCCGCGGAATCGCTGCTTCCGGGAGTCGCGGGCGCCGACCGATACGTTGCTCGGGGTACGGCTCCCATCGAGAGCGGGTACGTCGAATGGAAGGGCGGGCACGGCGAGGCCCTCCTGGCGGATTGCGACGGGGGCGTCGTCGCGTCCTACGTGCTGCCCCAAATGCAACAGTGGCGCGTGTTCCACTTCCAGGACGTGAGCCGCTTCGCCGGAGTTCGGCAGGCGGCGGCGGTGCGCGACAATCTTCGCCTCCAGGCGGACGCCGGCAACCTTGCGCCTTTCCTGCGGCGCCTTCGAGAGCGCCATCCTGTGCATTATCGGCGGGTGGTCGACGCGGTCCGGGTCGCGGCCCCGTTCTTCGGGGATCTCGTGTATCGGGACACTCTGAACCCGGACGACCGGATGGAGCTGGAGTGGTTCCATGCCTCGAACCCGGACGTCGTGCTCGGACCGCACCAGGTCTCGGACGGGACGCTGCGTTTCCTCTGTCTCGCAACGCTGCTTCTGCAGCCGGCGGAGCTCCAGCCCTCGTTGATTCTCATCGACGAACCCGAGCTGGGCCAGCATCCGGCGGCGCTCGCCGTGCTGGCCGGGATGCTCCGGGCCGCCGGCGACGAACGGCAGGTGGTCGTGGCGACGCAGTCCGCGGACCTCGTGAGCGAGCTGAATCCCGAGGACGTCGTGGTGGTGGACCGCAAGCACGACGCGTCCGCGTTCAGAAGACTGGACGCGGACGACCTGCGCCACTGGCTCGAGGACTATGCGCTGGGCGAGCTCTGGAAGATGAACGTCCTGGGCGGCAGGCCGTGACGACCGCGGTGGTCGTTGTGTGCGAGGGCCAGACGGAGGAACCGTGACGCTGACCGAGTCGGTGGTGGAGGCCGCCGCCCTCGACTGGTTCCGGAAGCTCGGCTACAACGTCGTCGGCGGGCCGGACATGCCGCCGGGCGCCGGCACCTGACGTGCTATCGTCAGCGGAATCGGTCTGACCATGAGAATCAGGCAACTGGAGTACATCGACTGGAACTCGCCCGGGACCCTGGATCCCGAACGCGGGGAGAGACCGCGGGAACCGCCGGAATACGTCGAAGTGCCGGACGATCTCGCGCCCGAACTCGTGGAGCTCCTGAAGAGAACGGAGTACCGGCCCAGCGCGGCGAAACTCCTTCCCGCCGACCGCTTTCCGGACACCCGCGCCGAGGCCTGGCACGGAGAGATGATCCACGCTCCGACCAGGCCGGAGGAAACGGGAAGTCGAAGCCTCACCGTCGACGCCCGGTTGCGCCGGAGCTGTGCGGGCTGGGCTCGGCGGCCGACGGCCCCGGAGTTCTACGAGGCGGTGCGGAGCCGTCAGCCGACGGACCGCCAGCGGTCGATCCTCGACACGTGGGCAACCGAAGCGGAACCATACGAACTGCTCGCGGCCTGGACGGAGCACGCCTACACGTTCCGGGAACTGGCGGCGGCGCTGCACCGGGCCGGACTATCGAGATGCCGCGCCGCGGATGCGCTGAACCGCTGGGCGATCTACCCCCGGGTCGAGCGCCGGGAACCGTGACGCTGACCGAGTCGGTGGTGGAGGCCGCCGCCCTCGACTGGTTCCGCAAGCTCGGCTACAACGTCGTCGGCGGACCGGACATGCCGCCGGGCGCCGGGATGCTGCGGGCGGGCTACGGGGACGTCGTCCTGGCGCCGGTGCTGCGGGGCGCGGTGGCGCGGCTGAACCCCGGCCTGCCGGCCGAGGCGCACGACGACGCGGTGCGGCGGCTGACGCGCCCCGAGGGGGCGACCCTGGAGGCCCGCAACCGCGCCTTCCACCGCATGGCCGTGGACGGCGTGACGGTGGAGTACCGCGACGGCGCCGGCGCGGTCCGGGGCGCGCAGGCGCGGGTGCTCGACTTCGACGCGCCGGACGGCAACGACTGGCTCGCGGTCAACCAGTTCACGGTCGTCGAGAACCGGCGCGAGCGCCGCCCCGACGTGGTGCTGTTCGTCAACGGCCTGCCGCTCGCGGTCATCGAGCTGAAGAACCCCGCTGACGAGAACGCGACGATCCGCACGGCCTGGCGGCAGCTCCGCACCTACCGCGAGGAGCTGCCCGCGCTGTTCGCGTTCAACGCGGTGCTGGCGGTGTCGGACGGCGTGCAGGCGCGGCTCGGCACCTTCACGGCGGGCTGGGAGTGGTTCAAGCCGTGGCGCACCATCGGCGGCGAGCAGTTGGCGCCGGCATTCTGCACCGAGCTGCAGGTCGCGATCGAAGGGGTGTTCGAGAAGGGCCGCTTCCTCGCCCTGCTGCGCGACTTCATCGTGTTCGAAGACGACGGCGGCGGCGCGCCGGCGAAGAAGATGGCCGGCTACCACCAGTTCCACGCGGTGAACACGGCGGTGGCCGAGACGTTGCGCGCGGCGGCCCGGCAGCGGCGGCCGGCCGCGGTGCGGGAGGGGCGCGGCCGCTACGAGTCGGGCACGCGGCCCGGCGGGGCGGCGGGCGACCGGCGCATCGGCGTCGTCTGGCACACGCAGGGCTCGGGCAAGAGCCTGACCATGGCCTTCTACGCCGGCCGCATCATCCGCGAGCCGGCGATGGGCAACCCCACCGTCGTCGTGCTGACCGACCGCAACGACCTCGACGACCAGCTCTTCGCCACCTTCGCCCGTTGCGCCGACCTGCTGCGCCAGCCCCCGGCGCAGGCGGCCAGCCGCGCCGACCTGCGCGACCGGCTGGCCGTCGAGGCCGGCGGCGTCGTGTTCACGACCATCCAGAAGTTCTTGCCCGAGACGCCGGCGGCCGGCGCGGCGGCGGACGCGCGCGGCGGGCGGCCGGGCGGCGACCGGCATCCGCTCCTCTCCGACCGGCGCAACGTCGTCGTCATCGCCGACGAGGCCCACCGCAGCCAGTACGACTTCCTCGACGGCTTCGCCCGCCACATGCGCGACGCCCTGCCCAACGCCTCGTTCATCGGCTTCACCGGCACGCCGGTCGAGCGCGCCGACGCCAGCACCCGCGCCGTGTTCGGCGACCACATCAGCGTCTACGACGTCCAGCGCGCGGTCGAGGACGGGGCGACGGTGCCGATCTACTACGAGAGCCGCCTCGCCCGGCTGGCCCTCGACGAGGACCGGAAGCCGCACATCGACGCCGGGTTCGAGGAGGCGACCGAGGGCGAAGAGATCGACCGCCGCGAGAAGCTGAAGACCCGCTGGGCGCAGCTCGAGGCGGTCGTCGGCGCCGAACGGCGCCTCGACCTCGTCGCGCGGGACGTCGCCGCGCACTTCGAGAACCGGCTGGAGGCGCTCGACGGCAAGGCGATGGTGGTGTGCATGAGCCGCCGCATCTGCATCGATCTCTACCGCCGGCTCGTGCGCCTGCGCCCCGGCTGGGAAGCCGCCGGCGACGACGCGGGCGCCCTGAAGGTGGTGATGACCGGCGCCGCCTCCGACCCGCCCGACTGGCAGCCGCACATCCGCAACAAGGCCCGGCGCGAGGCGCTGGCGCGGCGGTTCCGCGACCCCGCCGACCCGCTCCGCATGGTGCTGGTGCGCGACATGTGGCTGACCGGCTTCGACGCGCCCAGCCTGCACACGATGTACGTCGACAAGCCGATGCGCGGCCACGGGCTGATGCAGGCCATCGCGCGCGTCAACCGGGTGTTCGGCGACAAGCCGGGCGGACTCGTCGTCGACTACCTGGGCCTCGCCCACGAATTGAAGCAGGCGCTGGCCGTCTACACCGAGAACGGCGGCACCGGAGAGACCGCCGTCGACCAGGAGCGGGCCGTCGCCGCCCTGCGCGAGAAGCACGAGGTCTGCCGCGGCCTGTTCCACGGGTTCGACCGCGGCGCGTGGGCCGCGGGCGCGCCGGCCGAGCGGCTCGGCCTGCTGCCGGCCGCGCAGGAGCACGTCCTCGCGCAGGAGAACGGGAAGGAACGGTGCCTGGCCGCGGTCGGCGCGCTCTCGCGGGCCTTCGCCCTCGCCGTGCCGCATCCCGAGGCGCTACGCATCCGCGACGACGTGGCGTTCTTCCAGGCCGTCCGCGCCGCCCTGTCGAAGCGCGCCGCCGCGGAGGGCCGGACCGACGAGGAGCTCGACCACGCGCTGCGCCGGATCGTCTCGCAGGCGGTGGCGCCGCACGGCGTGCTGGACGTCTTCGCCGCCGCCGGCCTCGAAAAGCCCGACGTCTCCATCCTCTCCGACGAGTTCCTGGCCGAAGTGCGCGGCATGAAGCGGCGCAACCTCGCCGTCGAGCTGCTGCAGAAGCTGCTGCGGGGCGAGCTGGCGGTCCGCCGCCGCCGGAACGTCGTGCAGGCCCGTTCGTTCGCCGAGATGCTGGAGCGGACCATCCGCCGCTACCAGAGCCGGGCCGTCGAGGCCGCCCAGGTCGTCGAGGAGCTGATCGCCCTCGCCCGCGAGCTGCGCGAAGCCGGCGCCCGCGGCGAGGCCCTGGGCCTCTCCGACGACGAACTCGCCTTCTACGACGCCCTCGGCGTCAACGACAGCGCCGTGCAGGTGCTGGGCGACGAGACCCTGTGCGGCATCGCCCGCGAGCTCGTCACGACCGTCCGCGGCAACGTCACCATCGACTGGACCCTGCGCGAGAACGTCCGCGCCAACCTACGCCGCCTCGTGCGGCGCGTCCTGCGCCGGCACGGCTACCCGCCCGACCGGCAGGAGGCGGCCACGCGGACGGTGCTGGAACAGGCCGAGGCGCTGTCGGCGTCGTGGGCGGCCGGAGACCGGGCCGGCGCCGGATGACTCGGCCCGGCCGATTTCGACGGCCGCGCCGAGTGCGTTCCGCAACTACGGCGCGCGGCCGGTTCCGTGGCCGGGCCAAGACGACGCGCGCGGGGAACTCGCCGCGTGACAAGCGTGAACGCCCGTCTGGTCGCATTCGCACGGGCAATCATCGAACCGGTTTCACGCCGCCCCTTCTGCCCAGGCCGTAACCTACCCGGAAGACGTCCGGGATGTTGACGCGGCCGTCGTGCAGTCGCTGGAACACGCCCAGCGCTTCGATGTCTTTCCGAACGCCGTCCGCGCCCTGCGCCAGGCCGCGCGGCGCCAGCTTCACCTCGTCCTGCTCCATCTCCTCGACGAGACGGTCGAGTACGCGTTTGGCCCGCCAGCGCGCGGCGATCTCCTCGAACTCGCAGGGAACGACCATGCCGGCGAGGTGTTCCAGCGCCCGGTGCATCCACGGATGGTCTTCCTGCAGCTCCCGGACGCGGATCTTCGAGGCTTCCTGGACGCCGCGCTTGATGCTGTCGTAGTGCAGCGCGTATCTGTGGTCCGGCCGTTCGTTCCCGGTCTCGTCGGCGGCCGTTCGCAACGCCGCGAGAAACGAACGCGGGCTGACCCTGCCCTCGGTGTCCGCCAGGTGATTGGGAATCCAGGTGTACGGAAAGCCGCGTCTGCGGCCGGCCCCCATCCACTTGCCGGAAATCTCGTGAAATTTCCCGCGCTGGTAATCGGTCTCTCGAATCAACCGCCTGGGAACGGAATACAGGCGCCGACCGTCTACTTCGACGGACGGCCAGTCGCCAGCGTCGAAAAACGTCCGAAACGACTCACCGTCCTCCGGCCGGTTGCCCAGATGGTGCCACAACAGGCCGTACAGGTCGCGCGCGGGCCAGCTCAGTTCGACCGCCGACGAAAGCACTTTCGACGCGTCCGGAAAATCTCCGACTTCGGTTTCGACGACCTGATCGGAGCGCAGGAACACCTTGATCCGCAGCCGCCGATACGAACGGACGTCGATTGCGGCCTGCATCAGACCGCGAATCAGGCGGTACATCGTCTTCCAGTCGTCGGAGCAGCGATCCAGAGCGTCGAACAGCACCAGAAAATAGGAACCCTTGTCGTCGAACTCGGTGTCGCGCTGCTGGAACAGGCGGTCGATCTGCTCCGGATCATCGTCGACGTGCCTTACGCGGTCTTTCCACGTGGCGCTCCGTCGGAGCGGATGGTCGTTTGGCGCAAGGTGCCACGCCTGAACCGTCCGCCAGATCGTCCTCGGCTCCATGCCGTCGTCCAGCAAGCGCCGCAGCACGTCCTTGCTCGGATGGCCTTCGGGCGCCGGCTTGACGCCGAATCCCGTCCGCACCTCGGCGTTCCCGCCCAGCGCGGCACGTGCGGCGGATCGTCCGACCAGCCGGCGAACGCCGGGGTCCTGCAGCGCACTCCACCAGAAGGTCTTGCCGGCGCCGCGCATGCCGGTGACGACCAGCGTGTCGGGGTCCATCGCCTTGACGTGGGACGGAGGCAGGTACACGTGGCCGGGCGTCGGCGTCTCGCCGTGACTCGTTCCTCCCGGCAACGCGGCGAGCGCTTCGCGCGCCCTCGTGACGTCGATTGCGCTCGTCATGGCGTTTCGTCGCCGCGGGCGACTCCTTCGTCGAACCAATTCAGGAACATCGTGTAGGCCTGGCGCACTGCCGGCGTATTCTTCTCCGGGTCGCGCAGGGATGCGCCGGCGGCGAGTCCCCGGTTCCAGAGGATCGGCGCCGGACGATGAGGAGCGTCGTCGTCGTCGAGGCCGAACGAGAACTCGTCCCCGGGACGGCTGGACGAGTCGACTTCGTCGTACAGATGCTCCCGGAACAGGTCCCACGCCCGTTGGCGAAACCCTTGCAGATAGCGCTCCGTGTCGAGCTCCGGGGTGAGCGCGGACGCGATCGACAAGCGCTCTCTGATGGCCGTCGCCAGTCCGAGGTCCCGCCAGTGGCGGAAAAGGATGCCGTAATCGGTCCACGTGCTTTCCGAATCGGTGGCGAACAGGAGGACGTCGGCGTCGAGATCCGTGACGGCGGCGGCGGCGACGTCGTGCAGGCCGCTGCGGCTTTCGAGCAGTACGAACGTGGGCGCGTGGCGCTCTTCGAGTCGTGAAAGCATGTCGCCGAGGCGCTTGCCCCACGACTTGCCGGCGTGCCCCATGTAGACGCGCCCCAACTTGGCAAGATACTCGCCCGGCTCGCTGCCGTGCGCGGGTGCGATATGCGCCTCCCCGTCGAAGTCCCGGGACCACGAAGGCTCGGCGGTCATCCTTTCGATTACCCGCTCGCCTTGTCCGACCAGATCTTCCACGAACCAGTCGGCGACGCCGAAGTCCGGCTGCGTTCGAGGGTCGAGCACCGCGGACGACAGCCCGGGGGATTCCAGATCCAGGTCGACGACCAGGACCCGCTCGCCGGCGCGCGCCAGGCGCCACGCGAGAACGGCGGCGGTGGTGCTGCGTCCCACGCCGCCCTTCACGGAGAAGAGCGTGCAGCGCCGCGACCTTCCGCGCGGACGCTTCGGCGGACTCACCGTCCACCAGTCGCCGCCCGTCATCAGGAGATCGACCCAGTACGCCCCGTCGAGACCGTCGATTTCCTGCACCGTTTCGCCCAACTCGTCAAGCAGGGCGGGTTCGACGAACAGCACGGCGCTTCCCGGAGGGTGGCCATGCGCGCCCAGCGCTTCGCCCAGCCTCTTCGCAAGTCGCCCCAGGGCGTCTCGACAGGATTCGTCCTCCTCGACGGCTTCCGGCGCCGACAAGCGAACCTTGCCGAACAGGTTTCGCACGAGGTAGAGCGACCGGACGCCATCCGGTACGGTCTCCTTCTTCAGCAGCTCGACCGCAAGGCGGCGCACGTCGTCGAAAGAAACGAAGGAGCCGCTCATGCGCGGTCATGGTACCATCGGGGGACGCTCCCCGCGCCGGGCGGAGCCGGCCAGCGGGCTCGGGTTCCCGGCCGCGCCCTGCGCAGCGGCCCGAGTGGAATCTCTCACCCACGTGTACTGGAGACGACATCAGATGCCCAGGCGAACGCCATGCGCCGTTGCCCTGCTGACGATCGGGATCGCGCTGATCCTGCCCCCCGGCCCCGCCGCCGCCCAGGACCGCGCGCCCGACAACGACTACTGGTGGCCCAACCGGCTGAACCTCGACCCGTTGCACCCGGCCGCGCCGGACGCCAATCCCCTCGGCGCCGGCTTCGACTACGCGGAGGCGTTCGAGAGCATCGACCTTGACGTCCTCGAGGCCGACCTCGAAGAACTGATGACCACCTCCCAGGAGTGGTGGCCGGCCGACTACGGCCACTACGGGCCGTTCTTCATCCGCATGGCCTGGCACAGCGCGGGCACCTACCGCACCATCGACGGCCGGGGCGGCGCCGACGGCGGCCTGCAACGCCTCGCGCCGCTCAATAGCTGGCCCGACAACGCCAACCTGGACAAGGCGCACCGCCTGCTCTGGCCGCTCAAGCAGAAGTACGGGCGCGCGATTTCCTGGGCCGACCTGCTGATCCTCGCGGGCACCGTGGCCATGGAGTCGATGGGCTTCGAGACCCTGGGTTTCGCGGGCGGCCGCATCGACGCCTGGCAGCCCGAAGACGTAAACTGGGGACCGGAGGGCGAGTGGCTCGGCGCCGACCGGCGCGGCGAGGACGGGCGGCTGCATCCTCCCCTCGGCGCCACGCAGATGGGCCTGATCTACGTGAATCCCCAGGGTCCGGGCGGCAACTCCGATCCGCGGGCGGCGGCCGACGCCATCCGCGAGGCGTTCGGCCGCATGGCGATGAACGACGAGGAGACGGCGGCGCTGATCGCCGGCGGCCATACCTTCGGCAAGGCCCACGGGGCCGCCGACCCGGGGCAGTACGTGGACGTCGAGCCGGAGGGCGCCGGCGTCGAAGAGCAGGGGCTCGGCTGGCGGAACCGCTACGGCGCCGGCAACCGCGGCGACACGATCACCAGCGGCCTGGAGGGCGCGTGGACCGCGAACCCCGCCGCCTGGACGCACAACTTCCTGGAGAACCTGTACGGCTACGAGTGGGTGACGACGCGCAGCCCGGCCGGCGCCGTCCAGTGGGAGCCCGCCGACGGCGCCGCCTCGACGCTGGTGCCCGACGCCCACGACCCGTCGCGCCGGCACGCGCCGATGATGCTCACCACCGACCTCGCGCTGAAGGAGGACCCGGTCTACCGCGAGATCACGTCGCGCTGGCTGGAGAACCCCGAAGAGTTCGAAGACGCCTTCGCCCGCGCGTGGTTCAAGCTGACGCACCGCGACCTGGGTCCGCGGTCGCGCTACCTCGGCGCCCTCGCGCCCGACCGGGAGTTTACCTGGCAGGACCCGATCCCCGAAGTCGACCACCCGCTGCTCGACGCGCAGGACGCGGCCGGCCTGAAAACGGCGATTCTCGATTCCGGGCTGTCCACGGCGGAGCTGGTCCGGACCGCCTGGGCCGCGGCGTCGACGTTCCGCGGGACCGACATGCGCGGCGGCGCCAACGGGGGGCGCATTCGTCTCGCGCCCCAGAAGGACTGGGCGGCGAACGATCCGGCCGAGCTGAGCCGCGTGCTGGAGGCCCTGGAAGGTGTCCGCGGCGACTTCAACGGCGCGCAGCCGGACGGCAAGCGGGTCTCCCTGGCCGACCTGGTCGTGCTCGGCGGAGCCGCCGCCGTCGAGCGGGCGGCGGCCCGGGCCGGTTTCGACGTGCGGGTCCCCTTCGCGCCGGGGCGCATGGACGCCTCGGAGGAACGGACCGACGTGGACTCCTTCGCCCTGCTCGAGCCGGTCGCGGACGGGTTCCGCAACTACTTCACCGACGGCGCCCCCCGGTCTCCGGCCGAGATGCTGGTGGAGAAGGCGGCCCTGCTGAACCTGACCGCCCCCGAAACGGCGGTCCTCGTGGGCGGCATGCGGAGCCTGGACGCCAACGCCGGGGGCTCGGCGCACGGCGTGCTCACCGACCGCCCCGGCACGCTGAGCAACGACTTCTTCGTCAACCTGCTCGACATGTCGACGGAGTGGACCCGGTCGGCCACCGAGGAGGGACTCTACGAAGGCCGCGACCGCGCAACCGGCGCGCGCAGGTGGACCGCCACCCCGGTCGACCTGATCTTCGGCTCGAACTCCGAGCTGCGCGCGGTCGCCGAGTTCTACGCGGCCGACGACGCGCAGGGAGACTTCGTGCGGGACTTCGTCGCGGCCTGGACGAAGGTGATGACCCTGGACCGCTTCGATCTCGACTGAAGCAGTGAAGGGGGATGGAAGCACTCCGGCCCGCCGGTCCGACCGGCGGCGCCGGCCCCGCGGCGGCAAGAGCCGCGATGGAAAGACGTAAGCGCGCAGAAACTCGTCCGGGATTGGAACGTCGCAACCGCCGCCGGCGAGACCAGGCCGCCGACCGGGAGTGAATGCCGCCGAGGAACGACGCGGGAGGACTGAAGCCGAGTCACATTCCCCACACCGTGACCGGCGCGCCGCCCTCGGTATCCCGGCGGCGGTACAACTTGTCCTCCCACGACCGGTTCGCGGCGCGGTCGAAGATCACGAGGTGCCCCTCCGCCGCCCCACACCGGTCCATGTACGCGCGGGTCTGCCGAAGGCCCGCGCGCCGCGTTTCGTCAAGGCCCCTGCGCAGCACCTTGCACTCGATGACCACCTTCTGCGTCCGGCCGGGCTCGGACGTCCGCGTCTCGCCGCGCCGTCCGCCCAGCGGCCAGACCACCAGCAGGTCCGTCCGCATCCGGCCGAGGCCGTACTCCCGCTCGATGCGCCCGCCGCTGTTGACGATGCGCTGCAGGAACGCCTGCAGCAGCAACTGCGGGCCGGCCTCCTTGTACTGGAAGCGCTCCACCCAATGCTCGGAGTGCTCGCGAAAGAACTCCTGAAAGCCCGCGAGCATCTTGTCGACCAGCAGCGAACCGTCGCCGCCGACGTACCAGGCCCCCTCGTGGGCGATGAACGCCTGCGTCGTCCACGTGAGGTCGCGCGGAACCACCTCGCGATAGATCGGGTTGGCGATGCGCACGGGGTCGTCGCGCGCCACCAGACCCAGGTCGCGCACGTATTCGAGATCGTCGGCCACGATCGTCCCGGGGGTCCCGCCGCCGGTCAGAAGCGGCTCGACCACGCGCCGCACGCGCGCTTCCTGCAGCTTGTCGGCCAGTTGGTCGAGGTGGGTCTCGCGGCGCCGGATCAACTGCTCGCGCGCGTCCTCGATCACCGCCGCGGTGACGGCCCGGCCGCGATCTCGTCCGGCCTCGCCGCGGAAGCATGCCTCGTAGGCGAGGGCGTTCACCAGCCACGGCTGGCCCTCGGTCAGCGCCCGGATCCGGCGCCGCGCTTCCGGCGTGAACGCCTGGCCGGTCTCGCCGGTGTGCTGATCGAGCAGCGATTCGACCTCCCGCGGCGTGAAGTCGCCCAGCCGCAGCGACTCCGCGCGGACGTTGAAGGCGCTGCCGCCGGCGACGATCGCCTGTTCCGCCGACGACCGGATGCGGTAGTCGCGCACGTCGCGCACCCCGCAGAGAACGACGCTCTGCGGAAAGCGGCGCGGGCGCTCCGCGTAGCCCGCCCGCAGTTGCCGCAGCACCGCGAGCAGGGCGTCGCCGACCAGTGCGTCGATTTCGTCGATCAGCAGCACCAGCGGCCGGGGTTCCGACGCCGCCCACCGGGACAGGCTCTCCTGCAGGGCCATGTGCGGACCCGCCGCCGCCAGCGCCGCCAGCGCCGTTTCCCGCAGACGTTCGTCCTCCGCCGCCAGCGCCAGCGCGGCCAGGACGGCCCGCATCGCCCCCGCGACGTCCTCGCGCGCCGACTGGCCGACCTCCACGTTCACGTACACGCAGCGCAGCGCGCCGGCCGCGTTGATCGCGTCGCGCAGCGCCAGGAGGGTGGAGGTCTTGCCGGTCTGGCGCGGCGCGCGCAGGACGAAGTACTTCCACTGCCCGACGAGCCGCAGCACGTGGTCGACGTCGATCCGCGCCAGCGGCCGGACGTGGTAATGCCGCGCCGCCACGACGGGGCCCGCCGTATTGAAGAAGCGCACGGTGCGACTATCGTCCCGGACAGCCCACGTCTACCCCGGCGGCCCCGCCGCGGTTCGACCGGTCATGGCGATACACGTCGTGGTCGACGGACAGCCCACTTCTACCCCGCCGGCGCCCGCCGCAGCGCCGCGATCCGCTGCAGGACCGGCGGGTGCGAATAGTCGAGGAAGACCGCCAGCGGGTGCGGCGTCAGGTTCGACAGGTTGTCGGCGGAGAGCTTCTTCAGCGCGGCGATCAGCGGTTCGCCGCCGCCGGTGGTCTCGGCCGCGAAGCGGTCCGCCTCGAACTCGTTCCGGCGGGAGAAGACGTTGACGAGGATCGACAGGACCAGCTCCACCGGGGTGAAGAGCAGGCCGAAGAAGAGCAGGCCGGCGTAGACCGACGGCTCGCTGACGTAGAAGGCCGCGAACAGCCCCTCCTGGCCGAGGAAGAGCGACAGGATCCAGAGCATCGCGCCGAGGTGGCCGATGGAGAACGCCATCCGCTGCCAGACGTGCCTCCTCTTGTAGTGGCCGATCTCGTGGGCCACGACCGCGACCAGCTCCGGGACGGTGTGCTGCTCGACCAGCGTGTCGAACAGCCCGATGCGCTTGTTCCTGCCGAACCCGGTGAAGAAGGCGTTGGCCTTGGACGAGCGGCGGGAGCCGTCGACCACGAAGAGGCCGCGGAGCGGAAACCGCGCCTTGCGGGCGCAGTCCAGGATGGCGTCGTGCAGGTCGCCGCGGTCGAGCGGGGTGAAGGTGTTGAAGAGCGGCATGATCCAGCTCGGCGCGACGAACTGGACGGCCAGCAGGAACGCCGTGGCGGCGATCCAGCACCAGAGCCAGGCCGCCGCCCCCGCCCACTCGAAGAACGCGAGGACGACGGCCAGCAGCAGGCCGCCGAGCAGGGCGGCCAGCGCCAGGCTCTTCAGCGTGTCGGCGGCGAAGGTGGCCGCGGTGGTGCGGTTGAAGCCGTGGCGCGCCTCGATGACGAAGGTGGAGTACGCCCGGAACGGCAGGCCGAGCAGGACCGAGGCCAACCCGAGCGCGCCGACGTAGAGCAGCCCCGTCGCCACCGGGCCGTGCCCGAGCCCGCGCAGCGCCGTGTCGAGCCACGCGAAGCCGCCGGCGAACCAGAAGACGAGGACGACGGCCAGGTCGAACGCGCCGCGGATCAGCCCGTAGCGGGTCCGGGTCGCCGTGTAGCGCCGCGCCTCGGCGTACTTCTCCTCGTCGAACACGCCGGCGAACTCGGCCGGCAGGGTCGGGCTGAACGCGCGCACGTTCAGCGCGCCCGACACCACGCGGAGCAGGTACTCCCCGACGAGCGCGGCGAGGATGACGATGGCGAACGTGTTCATGGGCGTCCTCGACTGTCGGATCGGCGCGGCCGTTCCGGGTAAGATTCCCTTGCGATGGCTGCCTTCCATTATCAACCGATTTTCGAGCTCGGTCCGGACGAGACCCCCTACCGGAAGCTGACCTCGGACGGCGTGTCGACGATCCGCGCCGCCGGCGCCGAGATGCTGAAGGTCGAGCCGGAGGCGTTGCGCGCCGTGGCGCGCGCCGCGTTCGACGACGTGGCGCACCTGCTGCGGCCCGGCCACCTGGCCCAGCTCCGGAAGGTCGTCGACGACCCGGAGTCGTCGCCGAACGACCGTTTCGTGGCGCTCGAGCTGCTGCGCAACGCCTGCATCGCGGCCGGCCGGGTGCTGCCCGGCTGCCAGGACACCGGCACCGCGATCGTCCTGGGCCACAAGGGCGAGCGCGTGCTGACCTTCGGCGACGACCGCGTGCCGCTGTCGCAGGGGGTCTTCGACGCCTACGAGCAGCGCAACCTGCGCTACTCGCAGATGGCCCCGCTCGACATGTACACGGAGAAGAACACCGGCTCGAACCTCCCGGCGCAGATCGAGCTCCACGCCGAGCCGGGGGACGAGTACGAGCTGCTGTTCGTCGCCAAGGGGGGCGGGTCGGCCAACAAGAGCTTCCTCTACCAGGAGACGAAGGCGCTGCTCAACCCGGCGTCGCTGCTGCGCTTCGTCGAGGCGCAGCTCGAGACCATCGGGACCGCGGCGTGTCCGCCCTACCACCTGGCGCTCGTGGTGGGGGGCACTTCGGCCGAGTTCACGATGAAGACGCTGAAGCTGGCCACCACGAAGTACCTCGACCGGCTGCCGGCGAGCGGGAACGAGCACGGCCGGGCGTTCCGCGACCACGATCTGGAGGCGCGGATCTTCGACCTCGCGCGCCGGATCGGGATCGGCGCGCAGTTCGGCGGGAAGTACTTCGCCCACGACGTCCGCGTCATCCGCCTGCCGCGCCACGGCGCGTCGTGCCCGGTCGGCCTGGGGGTCTCCTGCTCGGCGGATCGGCAGGCCCTGGCCCGGATCACCCGCGAAGGCGTCTTCCTGGAGCAGCTCGAGGAGAACCCGGCCCGGTTTCTCCCGGACGTGACCGAGAGCGAGCTGCCGGGCGGCGTCGTCCGCGTCGACCTCGACCGGCCGATGCCGGAGATCCTCGGCGAGCTGACCAGGCATCCGGTCGCGACGCGGCTGTCGCTGTCGGGACCGATGATCGTGGCCCGCGACATCGCCCATGCGAAGCTCAAGGAGCGGCTCGACGCCGGCGGGGAGCTGCCCGCCTACGTGCGGGACCACATGGTCTACTACGCCGGCCCGGCCAAGAAGCCGGCGGGGCGCCCGTCCGGCTCGTTCGGTCCGACCACGGCGGGCCGCATGGACTCCTACGTCGACCTCTTCCAGTCGCACGGCGGCAGCATGGTGATGCTGGCCAAGGGGAACCGCTCGGCGCAGGTCACCGAGGCGTGCAGGAAGCACGGCGGCTTCTACCTGGGCTCCATCGGCGGCCCGGCGGCGCGGCTCGCCGACCACAGCATCCGCAAGGTCGAGGTGCTGGAGTACCCCGAGCTGGGGATGGAGGCGATCTGGAAGATCGAGGTCGAGGACTTCCCCGCGTTCATCGTCGTCGACGACAAGGGGAACGACTTCTTCGCCCGGTTGCTGGCCGCGAAGCCGGCCACGTTGATCCGCTGACGCGGTTCGATCCATGCTGGCGGGCCGGGCGGTCCGATTCCACGGCCACCACGGGAAGCAGCGATGCGGAAGGTGTTGATCGCGGCGGCGGCTGCGGTGCTGGCGGCGCCCCTCGCGGCGGGCGCCCAAGGGGTGTAGGCGGGGGGCTGAGAGGCGCCGGCCGTCGACACCGACGGGATCACGGGCCCGCGGGTCGCCCGCCTGCTCAACGTGCATCGACGATCCGGAGCTCGGCGCAACTGAAAGGAAAAGACAAATGCGCGCAAATGTGAAGAACCCGGGCGGCGCCGCAGCGGCAGGCGGGATGGTTGTGAAGGGGCTGGCCGCCGGCGCGCTGGTCGCGGCGGCCTGGATGACGGCGAGCGAAGCGGCGGCGCAGGACCGGCCGCTCAGCACCCGCGGGCACGCGGCCACGCAGCTCGGGGGCAGCTACGACGACGAGGGCCGGTACGAGGGCGGCTCCTGGATCGACGTCCGCTACGGCCGTCCCATCCTCCGCGGCCGCCGCGGCATCTTCGGCGCCGGCGAGGAGTACGGCCGGCGCATCTACGCCGGCGCCCCGTTGTGGCGGGTCGGCGCGGACCAGACCACCACCTTCACCACCGAGGCGGATCTCCTGATCGGCGGGCAGCGGCTGAACGCCGGGGAGTACACCCTGTTCGCCGACCTCTCCGACCCCGCGGCGTGGACGCTGATCTTCACCACCTGGGGCGTCAAGCAGGACTTCCGGGAGGACGATCCGAACGCCCTGTGGGGAGCCTACGGCTACGACGACAGCAAGGACGTCATGCGGACGACGATGGCGGTGGAGACCGTCGGCTATTCCATGGACCAGTTGCAGGTCGGCTTCGTGGACGTGACGCGGCAGGGCGGCGCCCTGTACGTCCTGTGGGACGACCAGTTGGCGACGGTGCCGATCGAGCTGGCGCACTAGCCGCGTGGACGTGACGCGGCAGGGCGGCGCCCTGTACGTCCTGTGGGACGACCAGTTGGCGACGGTGCCGATCGAGCTGGCGCACTAGCCGCCGTTCGGCGGACGGGGCCGGGGGGCCGGAGCGGAATCACGGGTCCCCGGCCCCGTTTCCGTCCGGCGCATTCGGCGGACGGGGCCGGGGGGCCGGAGCGGAATCACGGGTCCCCGGTCCCGTTTCCGTCCGGCGCATTCGGCGGCCGGGGGCCGGAGCGGGATTTCCGCCCCGGTCCTTTTCTTTTCCAGTAACGCCATGCGCATCCCCGGCCCCGTGCGCGACGCGGAAGCGTCGACCCGCGGCCGCCACGTGGAGCAGGCGCCGCCGCGACACGGGAGCGAGTGATGGCGAACGACGACGGCTGGTCGCCCCGCGGCCGCCACGTGGAGCAGGCGCCGCCGCTGCCGGCGCGGCGGCGCAGCGGCGCGGGCGGGCGGCCCGCGTGACGCCCGCCCTGGCCCCGGCGCAGTTCACCCACCGGCAGATCCTCGTCGTCTTCTCCGGCCTGATGGCCGGGCTGTTCCTCGCGGCGCTCGACCAGACGATCGTCGCCACCGCCCTGCCGGCCATCGTCGGCGAACTGGGGGGCCTCGACTACTACTCCTGGGTGGTGACCGCCTACCTGCTGTGCGCCACCGTCTGCACGCCGCTCTACGGCAAGCTCAGCGACGTCTACGGCCGGCGCGTCACGTTCCAGGCCGCCATCCTCGTCTTTCTGCTCGGATCGGTGCTGGCGGGGCTTGCGCCCGGCATGCCGGCGCTGGTGCTGTCGCGCGGCGTGCAGGGGGTCGGGGCCGGCGGCGTGATGGGGCTGACGTTCGCCGTCGTCGGCGACATGGTGCCGCCGCGGCAGCGCGGGAGGTACATCGGCTACCTCGCCGGCGTCTGGGCGTTCGCCAGCGTGGTCGGCCCGCTGCTGGGCGGTTTCCTCGTCGATCACGCCACCTGGCGGTGGGTGTTCCTGATCAACCTGCCGATCGGCGGCGCCGCCCTGGCCGTGATCCGGGCCGCGCTGCGGCTGCCGCCGGCGCAGCAGCCGGCGCGGATCGACTTTGCCGGCGCGGCGCTGCTGACGGCCGGGGTCAGCCTGCTGCTGCTGGCCCTCGTGCGCGTGCAGGAAGGCGGGCCGCAAGCCTGGGACGCGGCGGCGGCCGGGCTGGCCGCGGCGGGCGCGGCGCTGATCGCGGCGTTCGTCCGCTGGGAGGCGCACGTCGAGCATCCGCTGCTGCCGTTGCGGCTGTTCCGCAACCGCGTCTTCGCGATCGGGTCGGCGCTGGGGCTCCTCGTCGGCAGCGCGCTGTTCGGCGGCGTGGTCTTCCTGCCGCTCTTCCTGCAGGTCGTGGCGGGATTCTCGGCCACCGGCTCCGGCCTGCTGCTGCTGCCGCTGACCGCCGGCATCCTCACCGGCTCGGTCGGGTCGGGCCGGCTGACGGCCCGCACCGGGCGCTACCGCGTCTACCCGATCGCGGGCAGCGCCTGCGCGGCCGGCGGCATGCTGCTCCTGAGCCAGTTGCACGCCGGCACGCCGCGGCCGGCGATCGCGGCCTCGATGGCGCTGCTCGGCCTCGGCGTGGGGATGGTCATGCAGGTGTCGCTGCTGGCGGTGCAGAACGCGGTCGAGCACCGGGACCTCGGCGTGGCGACGGCCTCCGCGCAGTTCTTCCGGTCGCTGGGCGGCTCGTTCGGCGTGGCGGTCTTCGGGGCGGTCCTGAACGCGCGGCTGGCGTTCGAGCTCCCGGCGCGGCTCTCCCCGGAGGCGCTGGCGGCGGTGGGCGGCCGGGTCTCGGAGCTGCTCGACAGCCCGGCCGCCATCCGGGCCCTGCCCGCGGAGACGGCGGCCGCGGTGACCGGATCGGTGGAGGCGGCCCTGCAGACGGTGTTCCTGTCGGCGGCGCCGATCATGGTTCTCGGCTTCGCCCTCGCCTGGTTCCTGGAGGAGATCCCGTTGCGGGAGACGGTGGGGCCGGCGGCGGCGGGCGGCGTCGAAGAGGCGGGCGCGTGACGCGCGCCGGGCCGGCCCCGGCCGGGAAGCCCGCGCGGCGCGGCCGGCGCGGAAAACGCTTGGCGCGCGCCGGCCGGATGGTGCAGGATTGCAACCGGAAGCGGCGCATCGGAGCATGCGTGTCAACGTCCTGCGCGTTCGGCACTCTCGACGGCGACGTGCCCGGCTGACTTCGCGAACGCGGTGCGAGGGCTGCCGGGCGGCGCGGCGCGGATCGCTCTCGACGGCGACGTGCCCGGCTGACTTCGCGAACGGCGCGAGGCGTCCGTTGCGAGCCGGGTTCGTTCTACCCCCCCCCCCCCCCCCCCCCCGGAAACCAGGGGAAATAAGCTGGGAGAGGGTGCTTCCCGGCAATCCTCGTCCTTCGGCTCCGCCTGGCCGGGGTCGGGGCGGCGGCCGGGAGAGCGCCCCGGGACCGCCCCTGTCCGCGAGATTCCCGGCCGCCATGAGATGCGTCGGCCGGGGATTGCCCCCGGGACCGCCCCTGTCCGCGAGGTTCCCGGCCGCCGTGAGATCCGTCGTTCCACGGGTTTCGTCCTCGGGCTGCTGACGGCCGCCTTGTCGGCGTTGGCGGCCGGCACGGCCGCGCAGACGCTGCCGACGCTCTCCATTTCGTCTCCGACCGTCACCGAGGGCCGCCGCGGAGAGACGGCCGCGATGACCTTCACGGTCTCGCTCAGCGCGGCGAGCGCCGAGACGGTGACGGTGGCCTACGCGACGGACGGCGCGAACGCGGGAACGGCGACGGCGGGGACCGACTACCGGCCGCTGGCGCCGGGGACGCTGACCTTCGCGGCGGGCGAGACGAGCAAGACGATCACGGTGACGGTCATCGGGGACGGGGGGGACGAGTTCCACGAAACGGTCCGCGTGACCCTGAGCAACCCGGCCAACGCGGTCCTTTCTTCAACGCGGGCGACGGGCACGGGCACCATCACCGACGACGACGGGCCGCCGACCGTGACGCTGTCGGTCGAGCCGCCGTCCATCTCCGAGAACGGCGGAACGGCCACGGTGTCGGTGACTCTCGACGACACCTGGACGAATCTGGTCCGGGTGCAGTTCAGCGACGTGGCCGGCGCGTGGACGGTCGGCGCCACGACGATCGACGTGCCGCCGGGTTCGACGACCGGCAGCAGGACGGTGGCGCTCACCGCCGCGGACAACACGCGCGACGAAGAGGACCGGGCGTTCACGGTCACCGCAACCGCGTGGGCGTACGTCTTCGCCTCCACGACCGCCCCGGCCCTGGTGCGGGGGGCGCCGCTCACGATCGTCGACGACGACGACGCGCCGACGGTGACGCTGACCGCGGCCGACGGCTCCATCTCGGAGAACGGCGGCTCGACGACGATTTCCGCGACGCTGAGCCACGCTTCGAGCCGGCCGACGACCATCACCGTCGAGTCGCCGGCGGGGGCGTACTCCACGGGCGCGGACGCGACGATCACCATCCCCGCCGGCAGCACCACGGGCGGGACGGACACGGTGACCATCACCGCGGTGAACAACACCCGGGACGAAGCCGACCGTCTCGTGACGGTGACCGGTTCGGCCTCCAACCCCCACGGCGTCGGGGCGGTGACCGGCGCGCGCGTCACGATCACGGACGACGACGGGGCGCCGACGGTCACGCTCTCGCCGTCGCCCTCGACGATCTCCGAGGCGGGCGGGACCGCCTCGGTGTCGGCGACGCTGGCCTACGCCTGGGGGTACGACGTCACCGTGACCGTGGGCGCCGTCGCCGGGGCCTGGACCGTGGGGTCCGCGGCCACGATCACGATCCCCGCGGGTTCGACCACGAGCGCCGGCCGGGTGACGATCACCGCGGTGGACAACAGCCGGCACGAGGCGGCCCGCTCCGCGACCTTGACGGGGACGGCGATCTATCTGGAGCGGCTGTCGGGATCTCCTCTGCCGGCGAGCCGGAGCGCGTTCGTCTCCGGCGCCGCGCTGACGATCACCGACGACGACCGGCCGGCGGTGACGCTGTCGCTTTCGCCGCCGTCCATCTCCGAGAGCGGCGCCTCGAATTCGGCCGCGGTCACCGCGAGCCTGGATCGGGCGTCCACCGCGGAGACCACCGTCACCGTGTCGGCGACCCCCGGAACGAACGCGGCGGCCGGGGACTTCACCCTGAGCAGCCGGCGGGTGCTGACGATCCCGGCGGGGAGCACGGCCGGCACCGGTACCGTGACGGTGACCGCGGTGGACAATGCGCGCGACGAGCCGGACAAGAGCGTCACGGTCTGGGCGACGGCGGCGAACCGCCTCGGCGTGACTCCGCCGCGCTCGATGAATCTGGCGATCACCGACGACGATCCGCAGCCGTCCCTGTCGATCTCCTCGCCGACGGTGCTCGAAGGCGACAGCGGTTCGGCGTCCCTGCGCTACGCGGTGACGCTGAGCGCGGCGAGCGGCCGGCGGGTCACGGTGCGCTACGCGGACGCCGGGACGGGCACGGCGACCTCGGGAACGGACTACACAGCGCTCGCCCCGGGGACCCTGACCTTCGCGGCCGGCGAGACCGGCAAGACGATTTCCGTTTCCGTCACCGGCGACACCGGCGACGAGCCGAACGAGACGGTCGTCGTGCGGCTGAGCGGCGCCTCGGGCGCGGCCGTCGCCACCGCGTCCGGAACCGGGACGATCACCGACGACGACGGCGCGCCGGCGTTCAACGTCGGGGCGGCCCGGGTGACCGAAGGCGACGGCGGTTCGGCGAACCTGGTCTTCCCGGTGACGCTGGCGCCGGTGAACGCCGCGCCGGTGACCGTGCGCTACGCGGACGCCGGGACGGGCACGGCGACTTCGGGAACGGACTACGCCGCGCTGGCCGCGGGCACGCTGACCATCGCGGCAGGGGTCGGGAGGGGGGCGATCACGGTGTCCGTCACCGGGGACACCACGGACGAGCCCGACGAAACGGTGGTGGTGACGCTCAGCAACGCGTCGGCGGGCGCCGCTATCGGGATCGCGACCGCCACCGGCACGATCCGCGACGACGACGACGCGCCGGCGGTGAGGCTGGCCGCGGCCGACGCCCGGATCCGGGAGAACGGCGGCTCCACCACGATCTCGGCCACCCTGAGCCACGCCTCGAGCCGGGCCACGACGATCACCGTCTCGGCCGTCGCGGGCGCCGTGACCGTCGGCTCCGACGCGACGATCCGGATCCCCGCCGGGAGCACGTCGAACAGCGCGGACACGGTGACCGTCACCGGGGTCGGCAACACGACGGATGCGCCGGACCGGGTGGTGACCGTTCCCGGCGCCGCGTCGAACCCGCAGGGGGTCGGCGCGGTGACCGGCGCGCGCCTCACGATCACCGACGACGACGCCGCGCCCACGGTGACGCTGACCGCGGCGGCCGGGTCCATCCCGGAGAACGGCGGCGCGACGACCGTTGCGGCCACGCTGAGCCACGCCTCCAGCGCGGCCACCACGGTCACGGTGACGCCGCTGGCCGGCGTCTACACCGTGGGCTCGGACGCGGCGATCACGATCCCCGCCGGGGCGACCGCGAACGCGGCGGACACCGTGTCGATCGCCGCGGTGGACAACAGTCTGGACGAAGCGGACCGGGCGGTGACGGTCACCGGTTCGGCGGCGAACGCGCACGGGATCGGCACGGTGACCGGCGCGCGCCTCACGATCACCGACGACGAGGTCTCCCCGGTAGCGGGCTGCGGCGTGGCGGGAGTGCGCGTCCGGGTACACGTTGCGCCGACCGTCATCGGGGAAAACGGCGGCCGGGCGACGGTCACGACGACCCTGCTCGACGCCGTGTCCCGGAACCTGTACGTCTATTTCACGATCTCCGGCGGGACGCTCGACACCGACTACACCTTGAGCGGGGCGGGCAGCGTCGGCTTCCGGCGGGTCTTTGCGCGGATCGTCACCTTCGCCGCGGGGTCGGCCGCCAACAGCGCGCAGTCCTTCACGCTCTCTCCGACGAACGACTCCGCGACGGGCAACAAGACGCTGACCATATCGAGCACCTCCAGCACGACCGACGCCCGCGGCTTCACCCTGGATTGTTCCCTCCCGGCGCGGAGCGTCACCATCGTGGACGACGACAGCGCCCTCGTCGTGAGCCCGGTGAGCGGACAGGCGACGGAGGCGGGCGGGACCTCCACCTTCACGGTGAAGCTGGCGAGCCGTCCCTCGGCCCCGGTGACGATGACGGTGCGGAGCGGCGACGCGAGCGAGGGCACGGCAAGCCCCGACAGTCTGACCTTCACCGCCGCGACCTGGAACACGGCGCAGATCGTGACGGTGACCGGGGTGGACGACCCGGTCCACGACGGAACGCGGAACTACTCGATCCGGCTGGGGGCGCCGAGCAGCACGGACCGGTCGTACAGCCGGCTGGCGCACCAGGACGTGCCGGTGAGCACGACCGACGACGAGTCCCGGCCGACGCTGACGCTCTCGCTCTCGCCCTCCTCGGTCTCGGAGAACGGCGGAGTCTCCACGGTGTCGGCTGCGCTCGGCCACGCCTCCGGCGCCGCGACGCGGATCACCGTCATTCCGCCCCCCGGGCGCGGCTACGCCGTGGGCGCGGACGGTTCGATCACGATCCCGGCGGGGAGCACCACGAACGAGTCCGACACGGCGACGGTCGTCGCCGTGGACAACGCCGTCGACGCGGCCGACGTCGGGGTTCCGCTGGCCGTGCGCGTCGAAAACGCGCTCGAGGTGACGACCGCCCCGACGCCGGCCCTGCTCATCGAGAACGACGAAGCGGCGCCGGCGGTGACGCTCGCGGTCTCCCCGCGCGCCATTTCCGAAAACGGCGGCGTCGGCACGGTCACCGCGACCCTGAGCCACGCCTCCAGCGCGGCCACCACGATCACCGTGTCGCCGGTGGCCGGGGCGTACACGGTGGGGGCCGACGCCACCATCACGATTCCGGCGCTGAGCACCGCCGCCTCGGCGGACACGGTGACGATCACCGCGGTGGACAACGCGGCGCACCAGGCGGACCGCACGGTGAACCTGTCCGCCGCGGCGGCGAACGACCACCGGATCGGCGCGGTCCGCGGGGCGGTGACGCTGACCGACGACGACGGAGCGCCGACGGTGTGGCTGGCCGTTTCGCCGGCGGCGATCTCCGAGGCGCGGGGCAGGACCACCGTCTCGGCGACGCTGGCGAACGCCTGGACGTCGGACGTCACCGTCGTGGTGGACGCGCGCGAGGGCGCCTACGCCGCCGGCGAAAACTCCATCATCATCGCCGCGGGTTCGACGGCCAGCGCCGACCGGGTCACCCTGACCGCGCTCGACAATTCCCGGGACGAATCCGACCGGACCGTCACGGTGACCGGGCGGGCAAGTTACCGCGCCGGGGAGACGCGGACGACCACCTTCGTGAACGGCGCCTCCCTGACGATCACGGACGACGACGAGCCGGGCGGCCTTCCGTACGTGTTCATCCGCGGGTCACGCACCAGCGAACTCCAGGCGGGAACCTCGGGCACGTTCCTGATTCCCTTCACGATCGGCCTGACCGCCGGCGCCGGCCCGGGCGGCGCGACCGTGGACTACGCGGTGAACACGAGCCGGAGTTCGGCGGCCGTGGGGTCGGACTATCGGGCCGGCGGGGATTTTTCCAGCGTCACCCGCGGCAGCGGGACGACCCTGGGCGGGACGCTGACCTTCCGCGAGGGGGAGACGAGCAGGACCGTCAATCTGACCGGGCTCGCCGACCGGACGAGCGAGGGAGTCGAGAACGTCGTCGTGGAAATCGGCAACCCGGCGGGCGCCCGGGTGGCGGAGGGGCGCGCGAGCGCCAGGGCCACGATCTCGGACGGCGCCCTGCCCGCGCTCATCGCAATCGATCTTGCCGCGGTGACGGAAGGCGACAGCGGACAGACCACGCTGCGGTATCGAATCGCCAACGCCGGCTCCTTGGTGAACCCGGCGCCGACCGTCCGCTACTCCGACGCCGGCGCCGGCACGGCCACCGTGGGAACCGACTACTCGGCCGTCACTCCGGGAACGCTCACCTTTTCCCGGCTCGTCCAGTACGTGAACGTCACGGTGCTCGGCGACACGCTCGACGAGAACGACGAGACGATCCTCCTGCAGTTGAGCGACCCGACGAACGCCACGTTCCCCGACGGCGCGATCACGATTTCCGGCACCGGCACGATCCGCGACGACGATCCGCTGCCGAGGCTCTCGGTGGACTCGCCGAGCGTGACCGAGGGCGACAGCGGCCGTTCCAGCAACCTGACCTTCACCGTGACACTGAGCCCGGCGAGCGGGCGCAGGGTGACGACGAGCTACCGGGACGTCGCGGGGACGGCGAACCAAAGCGACTACGAGGAGGTCCGCGGAACCCTGACCTTCGAGCCGGGTGAAACCAGCAAGACGGTCTCCGTGCCGATCAAGGGAGACACGACGGACGAACCGGACGAGACGTTGTCCCTGCTGCTGTCGGCGCACGCGGGCGCCACCTCCACCGAGTCGTCACGAACCGGAACCGGGACGATCACGGACGACGACGGCGAGCCCTCGCTGTCGATCGGGGATGCCAGCGTCACGGAAGGGGACAGCGGTTCGGCGGACCTGACCTTCACCGTGACCCTGGACGCGGCCAGCGGGAAGGAGATCACCGTCGCGTACGCGGAGGGGACGGGCGGCACGGCGACGTCGGGCACCGACTACACGGCGCTGTCTTCGGGGACGCTGACCTTCGCGGCGGGCGAGACGAGCAAGACGGTGACGGTGTCGGTGACCGGGGACACGACCGACGAGCCGGACGAGACGGTGGTGGTGGCCCTGAGCAGCCCCACGAACGCGACGGTGTCGGCCACGGCGGGCAGCGGGACGGGAACGATCACCGACGACGACGACGAGCCTTCGCTCTCGATCGACGCGCCGAGCGTCACGGAAGGGGACAGTGGTTCGGCGGACCTGACCTTCACCGTGACCCTGGACGCGGCCAGCGGGAAGGAGATCACCGTCGCGTACGCGGAGGGGACGGGCGGCACGGCGACGTCGGGCACCGACTACACGGCGCTGAGCGGCGGGACGCTGACGTTCGCGGCGGGAGAGACGAGCAAGACGGTGACGGTGACGGTGACCGGGGACACGACCGACGAGCCGAACGAGACCGTGGTGGTGGCCCTGAGCAGCCCCACCAACGCGACGGTGTCGAGCACGGCGGGCACGGGGACGGGGACGATCACCGACGACGACGACGCCCCGACGGTGACCCTGGCGCTGTCCCGGACCTCGATCGCGGAGAGCGGCGCGACCAACTCGGCGACGGTGACCGCGAGCCTGGACCGGGCGTCGTCCGAGGACACGACGGTGACGGTGGCGGCGGCGGCAGGGGCGGCCACGGCGGCGACGGACTTCACGCTGAGCGCCAGCCCGACGCTGACGATCGCGGCCGGCAGCACGAGCAGCAGCGGAACCGTGACGGTGACGGCGGTGGACAACACGCGGGACGAGGCGGACAAGAGCGTGACCGTGTCGGGTACGGCGACCAACAGCCAGGGAATCACGCAGCCGTCGTCGGTGACGCTGACGATCACCGACGACGACGACGCGCCGACGCTGTCGATCGACGCGCCGAGCGTGACGGAGGGGAACAGCGGCTCGGCGAACCTGACGTTCACGGTGAGTCTGAATCCGGCCAGCGGCAAGCAGGTGACGGTGGCGTATGCGGAAGGGACGGGCGGCACGGCGACGTCGGGTACCGACTACACGGCGCTGAGCGGCGGGACGCTGACCTTCGCGGCGGGAGACACGAGCAAGACGGTCACGGTGTCGGTGCAGGGGGACACGACTGACGAGCCGGACGAGACGGTGGTGGTGGCCCTGAGCAGCCCCACGAACGCGACGGTATCGAGCACGGCGGGCACCGGGACGGGGACGATCACCGACGACGACGACGCGCCGACGGTGACCCTGGCGCTGTCCCTGACCTCGATCGCGGAGAGCGGCGCGACCAACTCGGCGACGGTGACGGCGAGTCTGGACCGGGCGTCGTCCGAGGACACGACGGTGACGGTGGCGGCGGCGGCAGGGGCGGCCACGGCGGCGACGGACTTCACGCTGAGCGCCAGCCCGACGCTGACCCTCGCGGCCGGCAGCACGAGCAGCAGCGGAACCGTGACGGTCACGGCGGTAGACAACAGCCGGGACGACCCGGACAAGAGCGTGACGGTGTCGGGTACGGCGACCAACAGCCAGGGGATCACGCAGCCATCGGCGGTGACGCTGACGATCACCGACGACGACGACGCGCCGACGCTGTCGATCGACTCGCCGAGCGTGACGGAAGGAAACAGCGGCTCGGCGAACCTGACGTTCACGGTGAGTCTGAGTCCGGCCAGCGGCAAGCAGGTGACGGTGGCGTATGCGGAAGGTACGGGCGGCACGGCGACGGCGGGTGCCGACTACACGGCGCTGAGCGGCGGGACGCTGACGTTCGCGGCGGGGGACACGAGCAAGACGGTCACGGTGACGGTGCGCGGAGACACGACCGACGAGCCGAACGAGACGGTGGTGGTGGCCCTGAGCAGCCCGACCAACGCGACGGTGTCGGCCACGGCGGGCAGCGGCGCCGGGACGATCACCGACGACGACGACGCGCCGACGGTGACCCTGGCGCTGTCCCGAAGTTCGATCGCGGAAAGCGGTGCGACCAACTCGGCGACCGTGACGGCGAGCCTGGACCGGGCGTCGTCCGAGGACACCACCATCACGGTGGTGGCGGCGGCGGGGGCGGCCACGGCGAACGGCGACTTCAGCCTGAGCGCCAGCCCGACGCTGACCATCGCGGCCGGCAGCACGAGCAGCACGGGGACGGTGACGATCACGGCGGTGGACAACAGCCGGGACGACCCGGACAAGAGCGTGACGGTGTCGGGTACGGCGACCAACAGCCAGGGGATCACGCAGCCTTCGTCGGTGACGCTGACGATCACCGACGACGACGGGGCGCCGACGCTGTCGATCGACTCGCCGAGCGTGACGGAGGGAAACAGCGGCTCGGCGAACCTGACGTTCACGGTGAGTCTGAATCCGGCCAGCGGCAAGCAGGTGACGGTGGCGTATGCGGAAGGGACGGGCGGCACGGCGACGTCAGGCACGGACTACACGGCGCTGAGCGGCGGGATGCTGACGTTCGCGGCGGGAGACACGAGCAAGACGGTGACGGTGACGGTGCGCGGGGACACGACCGACGAGCCGAACGAGACGGTGGTGGTGGCCCTGAGCAGCCCGACCAACGCGACGGTGTCGAGCACCGCCGGCACCGGGACGGGGACGATCACCGACGACGACGATGCGCCGACGGTGACCCTGGCGTTGTCGCGGAGTTCGATCGCGGAAAGCGGCGCGACCAACTCGGCGACCGTGACCGCGAGCCTGGACCGGGCGTCGTCCGCGGCGACGACCATCACGGTGGCGGCAGCAGCGGGGGCGGCCACGGCGGAGACGGACTTCGCGCTGAGCCGCAACACGACGCTCACCATCGCGGCGGGGAGCACGAGCAGCAGCGGAACCGTGACGGTCACGGCGGTGGACAACACGCGGGACGAAGCCAACAAGAGCGTGACCGTGTCCGGTTCGGCGACCAACAGCCAGGGGATCACGCAGCCGGCGGCGGTGACGCTGACCATCACCGACGACGACGCGGCGCCGACGGTGACGCTGGCGCTGTCGCGGAGTTCGATCGCGGAGAGCGGTGCGACCAACTCGGCGACGGTGACCGCGAGCCTGGACCGGCCTTCGTCGGCGGCGACGACCATCACGGTTTCCGCGGCGCCGGGCGCGAACGCGGCGGCGGGCGACTTCTCGCTGAGCAGCAACACGACGCTCACCATTGCAGCCGGGAGCACGAGCAGCACGGGGTCGGTGACGGTGACGGCGGTGGACAACTCCACCGACGAGGCGGACAAGAGCGTGACCGTGTCCGGTTCGGCGACCAACTCGCAGGGGATCGCGCAGCCTTCGGCGGTGACGCTGACGATCACCGACGACGATGCGGCGCCGACGGTGACGCTGTCTCTGTCGCGGAGTTCGATCGCGGAGAGCGGCGCGACCAACTCGGCGACGGTGACCGCGAGCCTGGACCGGGCGTCGTCCGCGTCGACGACGGTGACGGTTTCCGCGGCGGCGGGGACGAACACGGCGAACGGCGACTTCAGTCTGAGCAGCAACACGACGCTCACCATCGCGGCGGGGGCGACGAGCAGCAGCGGGACGGTCACCGTCACGGCGGTGGACAACTCCACCGACGAGGCGGACAAGAGCGTGACCGTGTCCGGCTCGGCGACCAACTCGCAGGGAATCACGCAGCCGTCGTCGGTGACGCTGACGATCACCGACGACGACGGCGCGCCGACGCTGTCGATCGATTCGCCGAGCGTGACGGAGGGGAACAGCGGTTCGGCGAACCTGACGTTCACGGTGAGTCTGAGTCCGGCCAGCGGCAAGCGGGTGACGGTGGCGTACGCGGAAGGTACGGGCGGCACGGCGACATCGGGTACGGACTACACGGCGCTGAGCGGCGGGACGCTGACGTTCGCGGCGGGAGACACGAGCAGGACGGTGACGGTCTCGGTGCGGGGGGACACGACCGACGAGCCGAACGAGACGGTGGTGGTGGCCCTGAGCAGCCCCACGAACGCAACCGTGTCGGCCACGGCCGGCACCGGGACGGGGACGATCACCGACGACGACGCGGCGCCGACGGTGACCCTGGCGTTGTCGCGGAGTTCGATCGCGGAGAGCGGTGCGACCAACTCGACGACGGTGACGGCCAGCCTGGATCGGGCGTCAAGCCAGCAGACGACGGTGACGGTTTCCGCGGCGCCGGGCGCGAACGCGGCGGCGGGCGACTTCTCGCTGAGCAGCAATACGACGCTCACCATTGCAGCCGGGAGCACGAGCAGCACGGGTTCGGTGACGGTGACGGCGGTGGACAACTCCACCGACGAGGCGGACAAGAGCGTGACCGTGTCCGGTTCGGCGACCAACTCGCAGGGGATCACGCAGCCGGCGGCGGTGACGCTGACGATCACCGACGACGATGCGACGCCGACGGTGACCCTGGCGCTGTCGCGGAGTTCGATCGCGGAGAGCGGCGCGACCAACTCGGCGACCGTGACCGCGAGCCTGGACCGGGCGTCCAGCCAGCAGACGACGGTGACGGTTTCCGCGGCGGCGGGGGCGAACACGGCGAACGGCGACTTCAGGCTGAGCAGCAACAAGACGCTGACCATCGCGGCGGGGGCGACGAGCAGCAGCGGGACGGTGACGGTGACGGCGGTGGACAACACGCGGGACGAGGCGGACAAGAGCGTGACCGTGTCCGGCTCGGCGACCAACTCGCAGGGAATCACGCAGCCTTCGTCGGTGACGCTGACGATCACCGACGACGACGGGGCGCCGACGCTGTCGATCGACTCGCCGAGCGTGACGGAAGGAAACAGCGGGTCGGCGAACCTGACCTTCACGGTGAGTCTGAGTCCGGCCAGCGGCAAGCAGGTGACGGTGGCGTATGCGGAAGGGACGGGTGGCACGGCGACGTCGGGAACGGACTACACGGCGCTGTCTGCAGGAATGCTGACGTTCGCGGCGGGAGACACGAGCAAGACGGTGACGGTGACGGTGCGGGGGGACACGACCGACGAGCCGAACGAGACGGTGGTGGTGGCCCTGAGCAGCCCCACCAACGCGACGGTGTCGGCCACGGCGGGCACCGGGACGGGGACGATCACCGACGACGACGACGCGCCGACGGTGACGCTGGCGCTGTCGCGGAGTTCGATAGCGGAGAGCGGCGCGACCAACTCTGCGACCGTGACGGCGAGCCTGGACCGGGCGTCGAGCCAGCAGACGACGGTGACGGTTTCCGCGGCGGCGGGGGCGAACACGGCGAACGGCGACTTCAGCCTGAGCAGCAACGCGACGCTCACCATCGCGGCCGGCAGCACGAGCAGCAGCGGAACCGTGACGGTGACGGCGGTGGACAACACGCGGGACGAGGCGGACAAGAGCGTGACGGTGTCGGGTTCGGCGACGAACTCGCAGGGAATCACGCAGCCGTCGTCGGTGACGCTGACGATCTCCGACGATGACGGGGCGCCGACGCTGTCGATCGACTCGCCGAGCGTGACGGAAGGAAACAGCGGGTCGGCGAACCTGACCTTCACGGTGAGTCTGAGTCCGGCCAGCGGCCGGCAGGTGACGGTGAACTACGCGGAAGAGACGGGCGGCACGGCGACGTCGGGTACGGACTACACGGCGCTGAGCAGCGGGATGCTGACGTTCGCGGCAGGAGACACGAGCAAGACGGTCACGGTGTCGGTGCGGGGGGACACGACCGACGAACCGAACGAGACGGTGGTGGTGGCCCTGAGCGGGGCGGCGAACGCGACGGTGTCGGCCACGGCGGGCAGCGGGACGGGAACGATCACCGACGACGATGCGACGCCGACGGTGACCCTGGCGCTGTCCCGGAGTTCGATCGCGGAAAGCGGCGCGACCAACTCGACGACCGTGACGGCCAGCCTGGACCGGGCGTCGAGCCAGCAGACGACGGTGACGGTTTCCGCGGCGGCGGGGGCGAACACGGCGAACGGCGACTTCAGCCTGAGCAGCAACACGACGCTCACCATCGCGGCCGGCAGCACGAGCAGCAGCGGAACCGTGACGGTGACGGCGGTGGACAACACGCGGGACGAGGCGGACAAGAGCGTGACGGTGTCGGGTTCGGCGACGAACTCGCAGGGAATCACGCAACCGTCGTCGGTGACGCTGACGATCACGGACGACGACGACGCGCCGACGCTGTCGATCGATTCGCCGAGCGTGACGGAAGGAAACAGCGGCTCGGCGAACCTGACGTTCACGGTGACGCTGAGTCCGGCCAGCGGCCGGCAGGTGACGGTGAACTACGCGGAGGGGGCGGGCGGCACGGCGACGTCGGGAACGGACTACACGGCGCTGAGCAGCGGGATGCTGACGATCGCGGCAGGGGACACGAGCAAGACGGTCACGGTGACGGTGCGGGGGGACACGACCGACGAGCCGAACGAGACGGTGGTGGTGGCCCTGAGCGGGGCGACGAACGCAACGGTGTCAAGCACCGCCGGCACCGGGACGGGGACGATCAACGACGACGATGCGACGCCGAAGGTGACGCTGGCGCTGTCGCGGAGTTCGATCGCGGAGAGCGGCGCGACCAACTCGGCGACGGTGACCGCGAGCCTGGATCGGCCTTCGTCCGCGTCGACGACCATCACGGTGTCCGCGGCGCCGGGCGCGAACACGGCGGCGGGCGACTTCCGGCTGAGCAGCAACACGACGCTCACCATCGCGGCAGGCAGCACGAGCAGCAGCGGGACGGTCACGGTCACCGCCGTGGACAACACGCGGGACCAGGCCGACAAGAGCGTGACCGTGTCCGGTTCGGCGACCAACTCGCAGGGAATCACGCAGCCGTCGTCGGTGACGCTGACGATCACCGACGACGACGGCGCGCCGACGCTGTCGATCGACTCGCCGAGCGTGACGGAGGGGAACAGCGGCTCGGCGAACCTGACGTTCACGGTGACACTGAGTCCGGCCAGCGGGCGGCAGGTGACGGTGAACTACGCGGAGGGTACGGGTGGCACGGCGACGGCGGGCACCGATTACACGGCGCTGAGCGGCGGGATGCTGACGTTCGCGGCGGGGGACACGAGCAAGACGGTGACGGTGACGGTGCGGGGGGACACGACCGACGAGCCGAACGAGACGGTGGTGGTGGCTCTGAGCGGGGCGACGAACGCGACGGTGTCAAGCACGGCCGGCACCGGGACAGGGACGATCAACGACGACGATGCGACGCCGACGGTGACGCTGTCTCTGTCGCGGAGTTCGATCGCGGAGAGCGGCGCGACCAACTCGGCGACGGTGACCGCGAGCCTGGACCGGGCATCGTCCGCCTCGACGACGGTGACGGTTGCAGCGGCGCCGGGCGCGAACACGGCGGCGGGCGACTTCAGCCTGAGCAGCAACAAGACGCTCACCATCGCGGCGGGCAGCACGAGCAGCAGCGGAACGGTCACGGTCACCGCCGTGGACAACACGCGGGACCAGACCGACAAGAGCGTGACCGTGTCCGGTTCGGCGACCAACAGCCAGGGAATCACGCAGCCTTCGTCGGTGACGCTGACGATCACGGACGACGACGCAACGCCGACGCTGTCGATCGACTCGCCGAGCGTGACAGAAGGAAACAGCGGCTCGGCGAACCTGACGTTCACGGTGAGTCTGAGTCCGGCCAGCGGCCGGCAGGTGACCGTGAACTACGCGGAGGGTACGGGCGGCACGGCGACGTCGGGAACGGATTACACGGCGCTGAGCAGCGGGATGCTGACGTTCGCGGCAGGAGACACGAGCAAGACGGTCACGGTGTCGGTGCGGGGGGACACGACCGACGAACCGAACGAGACGGTGGTGGTGGCTCTGAGCAGCCCGACCAACGCGACGGTGTCGGCCACGGCAGGCCGCGGGACGGGAACGATCACCGACGACGATGCGACGCCGACGGTGACCCTGTCGCTGTCGCGGACTTCGATCGCGGAGAGTGGCGCGACCAACTCGGCAACGGTGACGGCGAGCCTGGATCGGCCTTCGTCGGCGTCGACGACCATCACGGTGTCGGCAGCGCCGGGGGCGAACACGGCGGCGGGCGACTTCAGCCTGAGCAGCAACAAGACGCTCACCATCGCGGCGGGCAGCACGAGCAGCAGCGGGACGGTCACGGTCACCGCCGTGGACAACACGCGGGACCAGGTCGACAAGAGCGTGACCGTGTCCGGTTCGGCGACGAATTCGCAGGGAATCACGCAACCGTCGTCGGTGACGCTGACGATCACCGACGACGACGCGACGCCGACGCTGTCGATCGACTCGCCCAGCGTGACGGAGGGGAACAGCGGCTCGGCGAACCTGACGTTCACGGTGAGTCTGAGTCCGGCCAGCGGGCGGCAGGTGACGGTGAACTACGCGGAGGGAACGGGCGGCACGGCGACGTCGGGAACGGACTACACGGCGCTGAGCAGCGGGATGCTGACGTTCGCGGCAGGAGACACGAGCAAGACGGTGACGGTGACGGTGCGGGGGGACACGACCGACGAGCCGAACGAGACGGTGGTGGTGGCTCTGAGCAGCCCTACGAACGCGACGGTGTCGGCCACGGCGGGCACCGGGACGGGGACGATCACCGACGACGACGCGGCGCCGACGGTGACCCTGTCGCTGTCGCGGACCTCGATCACGGAAAGCGGCGCGACCAACTCGGCGACGGTGACCGCGAGCTTGGACCGGCCTTCGTCCGCCTCGACGACGGTGACGGTTTCCGCGGCACCGGGAGCGGACACGGCGGCAGGCGACTTCAGCCTGAGTTCGAACACGACGCTGACGATCGCGGCCGGCGCAACGAGCAGCACGGGGTCGGTCACGGTCACGGCAGTGGACAACACGCGGGACCAGGTCGACAAGAGCGTGACCGTATCCGGTTCGGCGACCAACAGCCAGGGAATCACGCAGCCTTCGTCGGTGACGTTGACGATCACCGACGACGACGCGACGCCGACGCTGTCGATCGACTCGCCCAGCGTGACGGAAGGAAACAGCGGCTCGGCGAACCTGACGTTCACGGTGACGCTGAGTCCGGCCAGCGGCCGGCAGGTGACGGTGAACTACGCGGAAGGGACGGGCGGCACGGCGACGTCGGGAACGGACTACACGCCGCTGAGCAGCGGGATGCTGACGTTCGCGGCGGGGGACACGAGCAAGACGGTGACGGTGACGGTGCGGGGGGACACGACCGACGAGCCGAACGAGACGGTGGTGGTGGCTCTGAGCGGGGCGACGAACGCAACGGTGTCAAGCACCGCCGGCACGGGGACGGGGACGATCAACGACGACGACGCGGCGCCGAAGGTGACGCTGGCGTTGTCGCGGACTTCGATAGCGGAGAGTGGCGCGACCAACTCGGCGACGGTGACCGCGAGCCTGGATCGGCCTTCGTCGGCGTCGACGACCATCACGGTTTCTGCGGTGGCCGGTGCGAACGCGGCGGCGGGCGACTTCAGCCTGAGCAGCAATACGACACTCACCATTGCGGCCGGGAGCACGAACAGCACGGGTTCGGTGACGGTCACGGCGGTGGACAACACGCAGGACGAGGCGAACAAGAGCGTGACCGTGTCCGGTTCGGCGACCAACTCGCAGGGGATCACGCAGCCTTCGTCAGTGACGCTGACGATCACCGACGACGACGCGACGCCGAAAGTGACCCTGTCACTGTCCCGGACTTCGATCACGGAAAGCGGTGCGACCAACTCGACGACCGTGACGGCGACGCTGGATCGGGCGTCGTCCACGTCGACGACCATCACGGTGTCGGCGGCGCCGGGTGCGGCCACGGCGGCGGGAGACTTCCGGCTGAGCAGCAACACGACGCTGACGATCGCGGCAGGCAGCACGAGCAGCACGGGGTCGGTGACGGTCACCGCGGTGGACAACACGCAGGACGAGGCGGACAAGAGCGTGACCGTGTCGGGTTCGGCGACCAACTCGCAGGGAATCACGCAGCCTTCGTCAGTGACGCTGACGATCACCGACGACGACGCGACGCCGAAGGTGACGCTGGCGCTGTCGCGGACCTCGATCGCGGAAAGCGGTGCGACCAACTCGACGACGGTGACGGCGAGCTTGGACCGGCCTTCGTCCGCGTCGACGACCATCACGGTTTCTGCGGCGGCCGGCGCGAACGCGGCGGCGGGCGACTTCAGCCTGAGCAGCAACACGACGCTGACGATCGCGGCAGGCAGCACGAGCAGCACGGGTTCGGTGACGGTGACGGCGGTGGACAACACGCAGGACGACCCGGACAAGAGCGTGACCGTGTCGGGTTCGGCGACCAACTCGCAGGGAATCACGCAGCCGGCGGCGGTGACGCTGACGATCACCGATGACGATGCGACCCCGAAGGTGACGCTGTCACTGTCCCGGACCTCGATCACGGAGAGCGGCGCGACCAACTCGGCGACGGTGACCGCGAGCCTGGATCGGCCTTCGTCGGCGTCGACGACGGTGACGGTGACGGCAACGCCGGGCGCGAACGCGGCGGCGGGGGACTTCCGGCTGAGCAGCAACACGACGCTGACGATCGCGGCCGGCGCAACGAGCAGCACGGGGTCGGTAACAGTGACGGCGGTGGACAACACGCAGGACGATCCGGACAAGAGCGTGGCCGTGTCCGGTTCGGCGACCAACTCGCAGGGGATCACGCAGCCGTCGTCGGTGACGCTGACGATCACCGACGACGATGCGACGCCGAAGGTGACCCTGTCGCTGTCGCGGACCTCGATCACGGAGAGCGGTGCGACCAACTCGGCAACGGTGACCGCGAGCCTGGACCGGGCGTCGTCCGCGTCGACGACCATCACGGTGTCCGCGGCGGCCGGTGCAAGCACGGCGGCCGGCGACTTCAGCCTGAGCAGCAACACGACGCTGACGATCGCGGCCGGCGCAACGAGCAGCACGGGGTCGGTAACAGTGACGGCGGTGGACAACACGCAGGACGATCCGGACAAGAGCGTGGCCGTGTCCGGTTCGGCGACCAACTCGCAGGGGATCACGCAGCCGTCGTCGGTGACGCTGACGATCACCGACGACGACGGTGCGCCGACGGTGTCGATCGACTCGCCGAGCGTGACGGAGGGAGACAGCGGGTCGGTGAACCTGACGTTCCGGGTGACGTTGAGCGCGGCGAGCGGCAAACGGGTGACGGTGCAGTACGCGGACGCCGAGACGGGAACGGCGTCCTCCGGCGCGGACTACACGGCGCTGACCTCCGGCACCCTGACGTTTGCGGCGGGTTCGACCAGCCAGACCATCGCGGTGTCGGTGACGGGGGACACGACGGACGAGCCGGACGAGACCGTCCACGTGGCGCTGAGCAGCCCGGAGAACGCGACGGTGTCGAGCACGTCCGGGACGGGGACGGGAACGATCACCGACGACGACGGCGCGCCGACCCTGTCGATCTCGTCACCGAGCGTGGCGGAGGGCGCGACGGGCGAGACGGCGACGCTGACGTTCCAGGTGACGTTGAGCGCGGCGAGCGGCAAGCAGGTGACGGTGGAGTACGCGGACGCGGGCACGGGGACGGCGACGTCCGGCGAGGACTACACGGCGCTGTCGTCGGGGACGCTGACGTTCGCGGCGGGCGAGACCGAGCAGACGATCGAGGTGTCGGTGACCGGGGATGCGCTGCACGAATCGGACGAGACGGTGAAGGTGGCGCTGAGCAGCCCGACCAACGCGACCGTGTCCAGCACCGCGGGGACGGGGACGGGAACGATCACCGACGACGACGGCGCGCCGGCGTTGTCGATCTCGTCACCGAGCGTGGCGGAGGGCGCAACGGGCGAGACGGCGACGCTGACGTTCCAGGTGACGTTGAGCGCGGCCAGCGGCCGGACGGTGACGGTGCAGTACGCGGACGCGGGAACGGGCACGGCGACGTCCGGCACGGACTACACGGCGTTGTCGTCGGGGACGCTGACGTTCGCGGCGGGCGAGACCGAGCAGACGATCGAGGTGTCGGTGACCGGTGACGGGCTGGATGAATCGGACGAGACGGTGAAGGTGGCGCTGAGCAGCCCGACCAACGCGGCCGTGTCCAGCACGGCGGGGACGGGGACGGGAACGATCACCGACGACGACGGCGCGCCGTCGCTGTCGATCTCGTCACCGGGCGTGGCGGAGGGCGCGGCGGGCGAGACGGCGACGCTGACGTTCAAAGTGACGTTGAGCTCGGCGAGCGGTCAGGCGGTGACGGTGGAGTACGCGGACGCGGGCACGGGGACGGCGACGTCGGGGGAGGACTACACGGCGCTGTCGCCGGGAACGCTGACGTTCGCGGCGGGCGAGACCGAACAGACGATCGACGTGTCGGTGACCGGGGACGGGCAGGACGAATCGGACGAGACGGTGGAGGTGGCGCTGAGCAGCCCGACCAACGCGGCCGTGTCCGGCACGGCGGGAACGGGGACGGGAACGATCACCGACGACGACGGCGCGCCGTCGCTGTCGATCTCGTCACCGGGCGTGGCGGAGGGCGCAACGGGCGAGACGTCGACGCTGACGTTCAAGGTGACGTTGAGCGCGGCGAGCGGTCAGGCGGTGACGGTGCAGTACGCGGACGCGGGAACGGGCACGGCGATGTCGGGGGAGGACTATACGGCGCTATCGCCGGGGACGCTCGAGTTCGCGGCGGGCGAGACAGAACAGACGATCGAGGTGTCGGTGGCGGGGGACGAGGAAGCGGAGTCGGACGAGACGGTGGAGGTGGCGCTGAGCAGCCCGACCAACGCGACCGTGTCGAGCACGGCGGGAACGGGGACGGGGACGATCACCGACGACGACGGCGCGCCGTCGCTGTCGATTTCGTCACCGAGCGTGGCGGAGGGCGCGTCGGGCGAGACGTCGACGCTGACGTTCGTGGTGACGTTGCGTCCGGCGAGCGGCCAGACGGTGACGGTGGAGTACGCGGACGCGGGCACGGGGACGGCGACGCCGGGGGACTATACGGCGCTGTCGCCGGGAACCCTGACGTTCGCGGCGGGCGAGACGGAGCGGACGATCGACGTGTCGGTGACCGGGGACGAGGAAGCGGAGCCGGACGAGACGGTGGTCCTCACGTTGCGCAACGCGACGCAGGCGGCCATCGTCACGGAGACGGGCACGGGGGCGATCCTGGACGACGATCTGATCGCGGCCTCGGAAGCGGTGGACGAGCTGTCGTTCGACGACGCGGCGGTGGCCGATCGGTCGTGGATCCGTGACGAGCCGATCGACGCGCTGGTCCTGCCGGAGGCGGCGGGTGGCGTCCCGCCGTTGCGCTACGACCTGCAGGGTCCGTCGCTTCCGCCGGGAGTGAAACGGCGCAAGTTCCGCATCACGGGGACGCCGACCGAGACGATGGACCGGCGGAAGTACCGCTGGACGGTGAAGGACGCGCTGGATTCGAAGGCGACGCTGCAGTTCGCCGTGCAGGTGGAGGCGCCGGATCTGCACCCGCGGTTCGAAACCGGGATCGAGGACCAGCAGTACCAGGCGGAGACGCCGATGGCGCCGCTGACTCTGCCGGCGGCGGCGGGCGGGGACGGGCCGTTGCGCTACGCGCTGTCGCCGCCCCCGCCGCCGGGTCTGGTGCTGGATGCGGAGACCCGGACGCTGTCGGGGACGCCGCTGGCGGCCATGGAACCGGCGCGGTGCGCGTGGACGGTGACCGACGCGGACGGCGACACGGCGGAGGTGACGTTCCTGCTGGAAGTGCGTCCGGACCTGAAGCCGGTGTTCGAGGCGGAAGGGCCGGATCTGCGGTACCGGGTGGGCCGGCGGATCGAACCGGAGACGCTGCCGGCGGCGGTGGGGGGCGACCCGCCGCTGCGCTACGCGCTGTCGCCGGCGCCGCCGGAGGGTCTGCGGTTCGACGGCGGACGCCGGGAGTTGTCGGGGACGCCGGCGGCCGAGCAGGCGGAGTCCGCCTGGACGCTGACGGCGACCGACGCGGACGGCGACACGGCGGCGCTGGGGCTGACGATCACGGTGGTGGACCCGCCGGTGGTCGTGGCGTTGCGCGTCGTGTCGCGTCCGGCGGTGGGGGATACGTACGGCTACGGGGAGGAAATTGCGCTGGCGGTGACGTTCAGCGAGCCGGTGACGGTGACCGGGACGCCCGGTCTGGCGCTGACGGTGGGGGAGCGGCAGCGGGCGACGGCGTTCACGGCGGCGGCGGGCGCGCGGCTGGATTTCGGGTACGGGGTGGCGGGCGCGGACCGGGACGAGGACGGGGTGGGCGTGGCGGCGGACGCGCTGACGCTGGATGGCGCGACGATCGTCGACTCGATGGGGACGGCGGCCGAGCTGGATCACGAGCGGCTGGCGGACCAGCCGGGGCACAAGGTGGACGGGGCGCCGCGGGCGGTGGGGAGTCTGCCGCCGCTGCGTCTGGTGCTGGGCGGCCCGCCGGCGCGGGTGGAGCTGGCCGGGGCGTTCGCGGGGGCGGAGACGTACGCGGCCGGGTCGTCGGCGCCGGCGGTGGCGTCGGCGGAGGTCGAGGGGACGGCGGCGGTGGTGACGGCGCGGTCGGAGGGGACGGCGGCGGTGACCGTGTTCGGCCGCAACGCCGGCGGGGAGGCGTTGCAGCGGTTCGAGGTGGCGGTGGAGACGGCGGCGGCGGAGGTGGAGGTGGTGTCGGCGGCGCTGGCCGGCGTGGGCCGGAGCCTGCTGGCGAGCACGGCGGCGACGGTGGGCCGGCGCCTGGAGGAGCGGACCGGCGGCGGGTCGCAGATGATGCTGGCGGGGCAGTCGCTGCCGGTGGGGGAGGACGAAGCGGCGGCCGCGGCGGGGCGGCCGGCGCTGCCGGGCGCGGCGGGCGGGCTGCCGCCGGTGTCGTTGCCGGCGCCGGCCGGTTCGGTGGCGGACGGTCCGCTGCACGCGGCGCGGCAGGCGGCGGCGGCGCGGCAGGCGGCGGCGGGTTTGCGGACCGGCGCCGCCCCGGTGACCGCGGACGACCTGCTGCCGGGCAGCGCGTTCACGCTGTCGTTCGGCGGGGAGGACGCGGCGCCGGGCGCGGACGGGCCGGCGGACGGGCCGGCCGCCGGCGGCGGGAACGGCGCGCGGTGGACGGCGTGGGGCGCCGGCGACGTGCAGTCGTTCCAGGGGCAGACCGCTTCGGGTTCGACCTGGTCCGGGAGTCCGGCGGCGGCGTGGCTGGGGGCCGACGTCGAGCGCGGCCGCCTGCTGGCGGGGGTGGCGTTGGCACGTAGCGCGGCCGAGGCGGCCTACGCGTTCACCGAGGGGGAGGCGAGCGGCAGCGGGACGCTGGCGGCGCGCCTGGTGACGGTGCAGCCCTACGGGCGGTGGATGCTGGACGAGCGGACCTCGCTGTGGGGGGTGTTCGGGGCGGGCCGCGGGCGGACGACGCTGTCGCGGTCGGTGACCACGGCCCGGGAGGACGCGGGCCTGGGCCTGCTGCTCGGTCTGGCGGGGATGCGGCGGGAACTGGGTTCGGGCGGCGGCTTCGATCTGGCGCTGCGGGGCGACGCCGGCGGGGTGCGCCTGTCGACGGCCGGCGGCGGCGCGGTGCTGGGCGGGATGACCGCGGCGGCCTACCGCACGCGGCTGGGGCTGGAGGTGACGCGTCCGTTCGGGCAGGGGCTGACGGTGACGCCGTTCGCGGCGGTGAGCGGCCGGTACGACGGGGGGACGGATCTGTCGGGCACCGGCCTGGAGGCGGCCGGCGGCCTGCGGCTGGCGGACGGGGCGGGCCGCGTCGAGGTGGAGACCCGGGGCCGGATGCTGGCGGCGCACACGGCGGCGGGATACCGGGAACGGGGGGCCAGCGTGACGGCGCGGTTGACCCCGGCCGGCGCCGGTCGGGGGCTGCAGCTGGACGTGTCGCCGCGGTGGGGGGCGCCGGCGGCGGGCGCCGACGCGCTGTGGCAGGAACAGGTGTTCGGCCGGGCGCCGGCGGACGGCCCCCTGGCGGCCGGGGGGCTCGATGCGCGGGTGGGGTACGGGTTCGGTCTGCTGGCTCCGTTCGCCGAGGCGGGCTGGGCCGAGCCGGATTCCCGGCGGCTGCGCCTGGGCGCGACCGTCGGCGGCGTCGGCGAAGCGATAGACGTCGAGGTGACCGGCGAGCGGTACGAGGCCGGCGGCGAGGCGCCCGACCTCCGCTTCAGCCTCATCGGCTACGTCGCGTTCTGAGCGCCGCGTTCGCCTTGCGGAAGCCGGGAGCGTACCGGCAACCGCGCTCGGCGGTGCCACGTCGCGTTCCGAGCGCCGCGTCCGCCTTGCGGACGGTCGCGCGGCGTCCGGGACCCGAGCCGCCGGGAGTGGAAGAAAGGCGTTGTGCAATCCGCGCCGGCGGGTGATAATGCGCGGTCACGGTCGGCGCGGGTCCCGCATCGCGGTTGGTGGCGAGGGTGCCGTTCATGACGAAGCAGAGGGGTTTTCCGTTGCTGGCCGGCGTCGTGCTCGCGATGCTGGCGGCGGCCGGACGCGCCGGCGCGGAGCTGGCGGCGCCGGTGGCGGTGTCCGCCGCGCCGGAACGGGCGCTGCTCGACCGCTACTGCGTCGCCTGCCACAACGAGCGCCTGCGCACCGCGGGGCTGCAGCTCGACACCGCGGACGTCGCGCACGTCGCCGCCGACCCGGCCCTGTGGGAGAAGGTGGTCCGCAAGCTGCGGGCCGGGGCGATGCCGCCGGCGCCGCGTCCGCGGCCCGACGCGGAGACCTTCGCCCGCTTCGTCGCGCATCTGGAGTCGGAACTGGACGCGGCCGCGGCGGCCGACCCGAACCCCGGCCGCACGGAGGCGTTCCACCGGCTCAACCGCGCCGAGTACCGCAACGCCGTCCGCGATCTGCTGGCCCTCGACGTCGACGTGGCGGAGTTGCTGCCGGCCGACGACGGCAGCTACGGCTTCGACAACATCGCCGGCGTCCTCGGCGTCTCGCCGACGTTGCTCGAACGCTACCTGTCCGCCGCGAAGCAGGTCAGCCGGCTGGCGGTCGGCAGTTCCGGCCTGCCGCCCACCGCGGTGACGTTCCGCCGTTCGGCCGACGACGCGCAGGACGCCCGCCTCGCCGGCCTGCCGTTCGGCACCCGCGGCGGGATGGCGATTCCCTACCACTTTCCGGCCGACGCGGAGTACCGGATCCGGGTGCGGCTCAGCCGCGACACCGCCGACAACCTGGCCCCGTTCACCGACCGGCACGAGCTGGACGTGAGTCTGGACGGCACGCATCTGCGGACCTTCGCGGTCGGCGGGCCGGCGCCGGAGGGCGCGGCGCGGAACAGTCCCGAGTACCGCGCGTGGCGCGCCCGGCAGCGGCTCGTCGACGAGGACTGGGTGCTGCGCGTCCCGGTGCCGGCCGGCCCCCGGACGCTGCGGGTGGCGTTCCGGAAGAAGACGTCGGCGTACCCCGAGACGTCCCGGCAGCCCTACCTGCGGCCGTACACCAACACCACCGGCGGGGACACCCGCTACCAGCCGTACCTCGACAGCGTGGTCGTCACCGGGCCCTACGCGGCGAGCGGGGCGCCGCCGGCCGTCGAGACCCCCAGCCGCGCCCGCATCTTCACCTGCCGGCCCGCGGCCGGCGACGCGGACGGCGCGCGCGGATGCGCCCGCGAGATCCTGTCGACGCTGGCCCGGCGCGCCTACCGGCGCCCGGTCACCGGGCGCGACCTCGACGTGCTGCTGTCGTTCTACGACGACGGCCGGCGCGGCGGCGGCTTCGAGGCGGGCGTCGAGCTGGCGTTGCGGCGGCTGCTGGCGAGCCCCGAGTTCCTGTTCCGCGTGGTGCGCGACCCGGCCGGCGCGAAGCCCGGCGCGAACTACCGGCTGACCGGCCTGGAGCTGGCGTCGCGGCTCTCGTTCTTCCTGTGGAGCAGCATCCCCGACGACGAGCTGCTCGACCTGGCGGCGGCCGGCCGGCTGCGCGAGCCGGAGGTGCTGGCGGCGCAGGTCCGGCGCATGCTCGCCGACGAGCGCGCCTCCGCCCTGGTCGAGAACTTCGCGGGGCAGTGGCTGTACCTGCGCAACGTCCCCGCGCTCGTCCCGGACGAGAACCGCTTTCCCGACTTCGGCGAGGCGTTGCGGCGGGCGTTGCGGCGCGAGACCGAGCTGTTCGTCGAGAGCGTGATGCGGGAGGACCGCAACGTCCTCGATCTGCTGACCGCCGACTACACCTTCGTCAACGAACGGCTGGCCCGCCACTACGGCCTCCCGAACGTCTACGGCAGCCACTTCCGCCGCGTCACCCTGCCCGACGCCACGCGGCGCGGGCTGCTCGGCCACGGCAGCATCCTGGCCGCCACCGCCTATCCGACCCGCACGTCGCCGGTGCTGCGCGGCAAGTGGGTGCTGGAGAACCTGCTCGGCACCCCGCCGCCGCTGCCGCCGCCCGACGTGCCGTCGCTGGAGGAGACGACCGGCGCGGGCCGGCCGCTCTCCATGCGCGAGGCGATGGAGCGGCACCGCGCGAACCCGGTCTGCGCGAGCTGCCACCGCCTGATGGATCCGCCCGGCTTCGCGCTGGAGCAGTTCGACGCGGTCGGCCGGCGCCGGACGCGCAACGAGGCCGGCGCGCCGATCGACGCCTCCGGGATCCTGCCCGACGGCACGCTGTTCGAGGGGGCGGCCGGGCTGCGGGACGCGCTCCTGCGGCGGCCCGGCCTGTTCGTGACCACGCTGACCGAAAAGCTGCTGACCTATGCGCTCGGCCGCGGCGTCGAGCACTACGACGCGCCGGCCGTTCGCGCCATCGTCCGGGACGCCGAACGGGACGGCTTCCGGTTCTCGTCGATCATCCTGGGCATCGTCGAGAGCGCGCCCTTCCAGATGAGGAGATCCGCATCATGATCATCACGAAGACGGCGCTGCCGCGCCGCACGTTCCTCCGCGGCCTGGGCGCCGCCGTGGCGCTGCCGCTCCTCGACGCGATGGCGCCGGCGCTGACGGCGGTCTCGAAGACCGCCGCCGCGCCGGTCCGGCGCCTCGGCTTCATCTACCTGCCCAACGGCGCCGTGATGCAGTCGTGGACGCCGCCCGGCGAGGGGACCGGCCTGAAGCTGTCGCCGACCCTCGGCCCGCTGGCTCCCTTCCGCGATCAGACGCTGGTCTACACGCGCCTGGCCCACGGGCAGGCCGAGCCGCTCGGCGACGGCAACGGCGAGCACTCGCGGGCCAGCTCGGTCTGGCTGAACGGGGTGCATCCGAAGCACACCGAAGGCGCCGACGTGCGGGCCGGCGTGACCGCCGACCAGGTGGCGGCGGCCGGCATCGGCGCCGACACGCCGCTGCCGTCGCTGGAGCTCGCCATCGACCTCGACTTCCTGGTCGGCAACTGCGAGAACGGCTATAGCTGCGTCTACATGAACACGGTGGCGTGGCGGACGCCGACGACGCCGCTGCCGATGGAGAACAATCCGCGCGTCGTCTTCGAGCGGCTCTTCGGCGGCGGCGGCACGCGCGCCGAGCGGCTGGCGGAGCTGCGCAGGGACCGCAGCATCCTGGATTCGGTGACCGACGACCTCGCGCACCTGGAGCGCGGCCTCGGCGCCGCCGACCGCCGCCGGCTCGACCAGTACCTCGACGCGGTGCGCGCGGTGGAGCGGCGGATCCAGTTGTCGGAGGCGCAGGGTGCCAGCGCGGCGCTGCCGGACGATCTCGACCGGCCGGCCGGCATCCCCGACTCCTACGAGGATCACGTCCGGCTGATGTACGACCTGATCGCGCTCGCGTTCCAGGCGGACGTCACGCGGGTCTTCACCTTCATGGCGGGCCGCGAGCTCGGCGGTCGCACCTACCCGCAGATCGGGGTGCCCGATCCGCACCACGGGTTGTCGCACCACCGCAACGATCCGGAGAAGCTCGCGAAGCTGTCGAAGATCAACCGGCACCACGTGGAGTTGTTCACGCACCTGCTCGGCCGGCTGCAGGACGCGCCGGACGGCGACGGCACGCTGCTCGACCGCTCGATGGTGCTCTACGGGGCGGGCCTCGGCGACAGCAACGACCACCTGCACTACGACCTGCCGGTGCTGACGGTGGGCGGCCGGGCGGCCGGGATGCGCGGGGGACGGCACCTGCGCTACCCGAAGGACACGCCGATGACCAACCTGCTCGTCAGCATGCTGGACAAGGCGGGGGTGCCGGCGGAGAAGCTGGGCGACAGCACCGGCCGGCTGGCGGCGCTGACCGGCGTGTAGCCGGGCCGCCGGATCGGCGGTGCGCGGCGGCCGGCCGGGGCGGAGAGCGCAGGGATTCGAGCGGCGCGGCCCGTCGGCCTGACGTTGGCCGGCACGTTGGCGGCGGTCGGCCGGGGCGGAGGGCGCAGGGATTCGAGCGGCGCTGCCGTCGGCTTGACGTTGGCCGGTGCGCGGCGCCGGTACGGGGCGAATCGATCGAGGCGGTTTCATGACGAGATCAACGGCGCGGCGTGTTGTGGGCATTGCGGCCGCCGCCGTGATGGCGGCGGCGTTCCCCGCCGGTGCGGACGCGGCGGCGGCGGTCGACCTTCCGCTCATCGACGCGCTCCGGGCCGGCGACGCCGGGCGCGCCCGCGCGCTGATCGCGGACGGCGTCGACGTCGACGGCCGCGACGGGGACGGCACGACGGCGCTGCACTGGGCCGCGCTCCACGACGACGTCGAAACGGGCAGGGCGTTGCTCGCGGCCGGCGCCCGCGCCGAGGCGGCCAACCGCTTCGACGCGACGCCGCTGGCCCTGGCCGCCGAGAACGGCAGCGCCGCCTTCATCGAGCTGCTGCTGGACGCCGGGGCGGATCCCGACGCGGCGACCCCGGAGGGGGAGACCGCCCTGCTGACCGTCGCCCGGACCGGCCGCGCGGACGCCGTGCGGCTTCTGCTCGACCGCGGGGCGGACCCGAACCGCGCGGAAGGGTGGCGCGGGCAGACGGCGCTGATGTGGGCGGCGGCGGAGGACAACCTGGCCGCGGCGGAGGCGCTGCTCGCGGGCGGGGCGAACGTCCACGAGCGGTCCACCGGCGGATTCAGCCCGCTGACGTTCGCGGTGCGCGCCGGCCACCTGGACATGACGCGCCTGCTCGTCGAGGCCGGCGCAAGCCCGGAGGAGACGCTGTTCGACGGGACCAGCGCCCTCGTCCTGGCGACCCGCAACGGCCACTACGAGCTCGGGGCGTACCTGCTGGACGCCGGCGCCGACCCGAACGCCGACGACCAGGGCTGGACCGCGCTCCACGAGATCAAGTGGACGCGGCGGCCGAACCTCGGCTTCAACAACCCGCCGCCCCTCGTCACCGGCTCGACGTCCGACCTGGAGTTCGTCCGTACGCTGGCCGCCCACGGCGCCGACCTGGACGCGCGGATGACGAAGGAGCCGAACAACCTCTACCGCAACGTGCTGAACCGCATCGGCTCCACGCCCTTCCTGCTCGCGGCGAAGGCGGCCGACGTCGAGCTGATGCGGCTGCTCGTCGAGCTCGGCGCAGACCCGCTGCTGCCGAACGAGGACGGCACGACGCCGCTGATGGTGGCGGCGGGGGTCGGCATCTGGGCGGTGGGCGAGAGCCCCGGCACGAACGAGGAGGCGCTCGCGGCCGTCCGCTACGCGCTGACGCTCGGCGGCGGCGTCACGACCGTCGACGACAACGGCGACACCGCGCTGCACGGCGCCGTCCTCCGCGGCTCCGAACCGCTGGTCCGCTTCCTGCTCGCCCACGGCGCCGACCTCGAGGCGGCCAACGAGAAGGGCTGGACTCCGTACCGCATCGCCAAGGGCGTCTTCTACTCCAACACCGGCAAGCGCTGGCCCGAGATGGAGAAGCTGCTGCTCGAGCTCGGCGCCGATCCGGCCAGCGCCACCGGCGCCGACAACACCATCTCCGACTGGTCCGTCGAGGATCCGGTCCCGCCCGGCGTGCGCTGATCGATCGCCTGCGCGCGGCCGGGGCGGGTCGTGCGGGTTGCCGGGGATCCGGTCCCGCCCGGCGCGCGCCGATCGACCACGGATCGCGCGCTCGGGAAATTCAGAGCCCGATGAGCGTCTGCAAGTAGAAGAAGTCCGCGGTGCGCAGCGCGAAGCCGGTGTCGCGCAGGTACGCGCCGCCGAAGAAGCGGCCGTACCCCACCTCGAGAGCGGCCGGCCCCACCGGAAACCGGATCGTCACGTCGAGCTCGTTGCCGACGCGGGGCGAGACCGCGGTGTCGGCCGCCCGGTGCGCGACCGCGCCGCCGACGTCGTACCAGGCGTCGGCGCCGGGGGCGAGCAGCACGAAGTCCTGCAGGGCCACGCGCAGCCTGGCGCGTCCGGGCAGCGCCGCCTCGGCCGTGACCTCCGCGTTCCGGAGGTTCTGAAGCGCGAACAGGTCCATGTAGCCGTAGTAGGCGTGGCCCAGCGGATAGAGCTGGTCGAACGTCCCGTGGATGCCGTCCGCCGGGTCGCCGTCGCCGCTGCCGACGTTGATCGCCGCGCCGATCGTCAGGCCGCCGGGCAGGCCGGACGTGAACGACCCGCCGGCGTGCGCGAGAGCCGCCCGGTGGCCGGCGCCGCCGTAGCGGCCGGTCTGGGCGGCCGCCTCGCCGTCGATCGCCCACGGTCCGCGGCGGGCCTCGATGCGCGCCCCGACGGTGTGGACCGCGTCGCCGCGGCGCGCGGCGCGCCGCAGCAGCCAGAAACCGTCGACGGCGGCGCCGCCGGAGAGAGCGGAGTCGGAGTAGTAGACGCCGTGCAACCAGCTGTCGAACATCCGGCTCCGCGTCGGCCCGTGGCCGTTCAGGCCGGTCGGCGTCACCGGCACGAGGCGCGTGGCGAAGGCGTCGAGCCGGCGGCCCGGACCGTCGTCGATCCGGACGCGGGCCCCGTCGAACACCCGCGCCGTGTTGACCCATTCGAGCGGCGAGACGAACCGTTGCGCGCCGTAGACCAGCTTCTGGCGTCCGACGCGCAGGGTGAGCGGCACCCGCCCGGCGACGGGGGCCGCGACGTCGAGATATGCCTGGTGGACGTCGAGCCGGTCGGCGAAGACGTTGGGCGTGGCGGTCTCGCTGATCGCCTCTTCGCCGAGGATGCGGGCGTCCTGCAGCTCGACCATCCCGGTCACCCGGTCGTTCGGCGTCCAGGTCAGGTCGAAGCGGGCGCGCGACAGCAGGTAGTCCTCGTCGTCGCCCGCCCGCGCGTCGTCGAACCGGAAGTTGCGCCGCACCTCGGTCCGCAGGCGCAGTTGCGAGCCCATCGTGAGGCCCGGCGCGATCTCGCGCCGGTCGGAGGGGCGCTCCGGCGCCGCCGTCTCCGCGGCGCGGCCGGGGGACTGCGCCGCCGCCCGGGCCGGGAAGAAGAAGACGGCGGAGAGGCACGACGCGAGCACGGCCAGGAGCATGCGGCGCCCGCGCGCACGCCGCGCAGCCGGGGACGGGAAGGTCGGGAACGAGTGACGAATCGGCATGTCCGCCATCGGAGATCAAGATGCGTGCCAGCTTGCGGTCCGCCGCGTGCGAGACCGCCGCTCCGGACCGATTCGCGCGGCGAATGCGCGTCGACGAACCAGGCCGTGACGTGCGCAGCCGTAGATACGCACGCTCCGGGGCGATTCGCGTGGCGAATGCGCGTCGACCCGCGGCCCGGGTTCGCCGCCGGCCGTCCCGCCGCCGGGTGGGGGCGATTCGCGCGGCGAATGCGCGTCGACCCGCGGCGCGTCCGATGCGCGGCGTCCGGCCGGCGGCGCGGCGCGGGACCGGTGCGGGCGGCGTCTCTTTTGTCGATTCGTGGAAAACGGTCAACATTCTTGTCGATGTGACCCGGTCGTTCACTGCGTTCCCCCTTGCTTGGCGAGCGCGGATCGACCGGTCTGTTCGGGTGCGCTGACAAGGTTGTCGATCCGAGAGATCGCCTCTACATTCCTGTAGAGCTTTGCGCCGCCGGATGCGCCTTCCCCGCGGGCGCCGGCGACCCGTGGAAACTCCCGGATCGCGAAGGCGCACGGGCGCCGCCGGCCGCGGCCGCCGATCCTGGCCCGCCTCTTGCATTGCGCAGTCGCCGACACGGGAGGCGTTGCCGTGGCGGCGGATTTCGGCGCAGGCCGGGAGACGTCACGCACCGCTCGCACAAAGGTAGCCGGCCATCCGCCGTTCCGGCAGCGCCTCCTCATTGCTTCACACGGACGCGCGTCGGAGGCGTATCGACTCATGGAAGTCACCGGCAAGGCCACGCGGATTCGGCTCTTCTCCATTCGTACCCCGCAGATGCGCGCGTTCCACATGACGTGGTTTGCGTTCTTCCTCTGCTTCTTCTCCTGGTTCGGGATCGCGCCGCTCATGAAGATCGTGCGCGACGAGATGGCGCTGACCCAGTCGCAGATCGGCTGGCTCGTCATCGGGTCGGTGTCCATCACCGTCGTCGCCCGGCTGCTGATCGGGTGGCTGTGCGACCGCATCGGGCCGCGCCTCGCCTATACGTGGCTGCTTCTCGTCGGCTCGCTGCCGGTGATGGGCATCGGCCTCGCGCAGAGCTTCGAGACGTTCCTGATCTTCCGGGTGGCGATCGGCGTCATCGGGGCGTCGTTCGTGATCACGCAGTACCACACGTCGGTGATGTTCGCGCCGAACGTCGTCGGCACCGCCAACGCCACCACCGCGGGGTGGGGCAACCTGGGAGGCGGCGTGACGCAGCTCGTCATGCCCGTCGTGCTCGGGGTGCTGACCGTCGGGGCGTACGTCCCGTTCACCGACGTCCGGTTCCTGCCCGGCCTCGGGTTGAGCGACGCGGCGGGCTGGCGGGTGGCGATGGTGCTGGCCGGGGCGACGTGCGCGCTGGTCGGCGTCGCCTACTACTTCCTGACGCAGGACGCGCCGGAGGGGAACTACCGCGCACTGCGCGCGGCCGGCAAGCTGCCGCCGAAGCAGAGCGTGAAGGGGTCGTTCGCGGCGGCGTCGAAGGACCCGCGCGTCTGGGCGCTGTTCGTCATCTACGGCGCCTGCTTCGGGATCGAGCTGACCGTCAACAACGTCCTCGCCCTCTATTTCATCGACTACTTCGACTTCTTCTCGTCGATGAGCGCGGTGCGGGCGGTGCAGTGGGCGGGCGCGGCGGCGATGCTCTTCGGCCTGATGAACGTCTTCGCCCGCACCCTCGGCGGCGCCCTGGGCGACCTGTTCGGCCGGCGCTGGGGGCTGTCGGGCCGCGTGCGCTGGCTCTTCGTCGCCCTCTTCGCGGAGGGGCTGGCGCTGATGCTCTTCTCCCAGATGCCGGTGCTGGCGCTGGCCGTCCCGGCCCTGGTCGTCTTCAGCCTGTTCGTGCAGATGTCCGAGGGGGCGACCTTCTCGGTGGTGCCGTTCATCAACCGGAAGGCGCTCGGCTCGGTGGCCGGCATCGTCGGGGCGGGCGGCAACGCCGGCGCGGTGGCGGCCGGGTTCCTCTTCCGGGGCGCGGTGCCGTGGCCGACGGCGTTCCTCGTCCTCGGGGCGCTGGTGACGGTGACCGCGTTCCTCGCCTTCGCGGTACGCTTCAGCACCGAGACCGAGACCGAGGCGCGGACGGCGCTCGACGCGGCGCTGGCGGACCGGCGCGCCGGCCTCGCCGCCGGCGGCGTCGAGGCGGCGGAGGCGGCCGGCTAGGCCGGGGCTCCGCGCCGTAGCGGGGCGGGGACGGCGCCGCCGCGGTGGGGGGGCGTCCGCCCGCCGCGGCGGCCCCACCGGCAACCGGAACGTGTAGAGGAAGGACGAGGGACGGAGGACGACGATGGCCAATCCGGCCGAGGTCTGGAAAGCGAAGAAGCACGGCTTCGACGTCTGGCCCGATGTGCTGCGCCACGCCGAGGCCCGGACGCCGATGGCCCGGATCGACACGCCGGACCTCGAGCGCATGAAGTGGTACGGCTTCTTCTACCGCAAGCGCGACGCGCCGGGCCGCTACATGAACCGGATCCGGATCACCGCCGGCGAGTTGACGTCCGAGCAGGCGCGCGAGGTCGCGGCGCTGGCCCGCGAGTGCGGCCACGGCATCGTCGACGTCACCACGCGCGCCAACCTGCAGGTGCAGGGACTCGGCATCGAGCACCTGCCGGAAGTCGCCCGGCGGCTGGACGCGGTCGGGCTGACCTCGAAGCAGACCGGCCACGACAACGTCCGCAACGTGTTCGCGCACCCGTTCGCGGGCGTGCTCCCGGACGAGCTGATCGACACGCGGCAGCTCTGCCGCGACGTGACCGCGCTCTTCGTCGACAGCCGGGAGTACTCCGACCTGCCGCGCAAGTTCAACGTCTGCCTGAACGGCGCGGCCGAGCATTCGGTCCACTTCTGGACGCAGGACCTCGCCTTCCTCGCCCGCCGCGTCGGGCGCGAGGTGCGGTTCCAGGTGCTGGTGGCGGGCACGCAGGGGCCGAACCCGCATCTGGCGTGGCATCTGCCGGCGCTGGTCCGCCCCGATCAGGTGGCGCCGGTGACCGCGGCGGTGCTCGACCTGTTCCGCGCGCGGGGGTCGCGCGAGAAGCGCCACCAGGCGCGGCTGCGGTACCTCGTCGAGCGGATCGGCGTCGACGAGGTGCTGGCGTTCGTCCGCGAGCGGGCGCCCCTCGAACCGTGGCCCGACCACCTGCCGGCGCCCGCCCCCGCGAGCCGGAACGACGACCTGGTCGGCTGGTTCCGGCAGCGCGACCCGGAGCGCTGGACGATGGGCCTGTGCGTCCCGCTCGGCCGGCTGAGCTGGCGGCAGCTCGAAGCGGCGGCGCTGCTCGCGAAGCGGTGGGCGAGCGGGCGGCTCCGGACGACGCACGAGCAGGGGCTGGCGGTCCTCGACGTCCCCTCCGGGTTCCGCGACGCGGCGGCCACCGACGCCGCCGCGGTCGGCCTGAGCCCGCACGCCGACACGCTGGCCCGGAACACGGTGGCGTGCACCGGCGCGCAGTTCTGCAACATCGCGGTCACCGAGACCAAGGGCGCCATGTTCCGGCTGATCGACACGCTGCGGCGGCGGACGCTCGCCCTGCACGGCATCCGCATCCACATGAGCGGCTGTCCCTCGAGCTGCGCGCAGCACTTCACGGCCGACGTCGGCCTGAAGGGGGTCCGCGTCCGGCGGCTCGTCGGAACCCGCGAGGGCTTCGACGTCTATCTCGGCGGCGGGGTGGCCGGCGACGTCCATCTGGGGCTGCGCTATCGGACCGGCGTCGACGTCGAGCAGTTGCCGCTGCTCGTCGAGGAGGTGGTGAACGAGTACTACTTGAAGCACCGCGCGGGGCAGACGTTCAGCGCCTACTGGCGCGCGAAGCTGCGCGAGGCCGAGGCGGCGAAGGTGGGCGAGGACGACTACCGGCCCGCGGTCTGGGTCTGCGAGCGGTGCGGCCACCGCCATCGCGGCGAGGACCCGCCGGTGTTCTGCCCCGGCTGCGCCGGCGTCCGGCGGCTGTTCGCCCGGCTCGAGCCCGAGGCGCCGGACGAGGCGGGCGCGGCGGACGGCGGCGGGCGCGGCGCGCGGCCCGGACCGCCGGCGGCGGCGCCCCCGCGCCGGGACGACGGGTTCGTGTTCGCCGCCGCGGCCGGCGCGGTGCCCGACGAGGGCGGGGCGGAGGCGACGGTCGACGGCCGGAGCTACGCGCTGTTCCGCGTGAACGGGGAGATCCGCGCCGTCGACGGCGCCTGCCCGCACGCGGGGGGGCCGCTGGCGGAGGGGACGGTGGCCGACGGGGTCGTCACCTGCCCGTGGCACGGCTGGACCTTCGACGCCCGCACCGGATGCAGCCTCGACCCGCCGGGCCGCGACGTGGCCCGCTACCCGACGCTGGTCGAAGACGGCAACGTCTATCTGAAGCCGGCGCCCGTCCGTGGGCGGGACGCGGACCCGGACGCCGCGCCGGCCGCGGCGGCGGACGCCGCGCCGGCGGGTACCGGGCCGGCGGATGGCGCGGCCTCGGCGCCGCGCCGGCTCACGCGCGCGGGGTGATCCGGATGGCCGCCACTCCCGCTCCCACCGCCGCGCCGCCGCCGTCCCGTGGCGCCGGAGACCGCCACGACGGAAGTCGCGGTCCGGCCCCCGCCGCCGCGCCGCCGCTGTCCACCGGACCCGTGCCTGCCTCTGCCGCCGCGCCGCCGCCGTCCGCCGAACCCGCGTCCGGGCCGCCGTCGCCGCTCGTCGACCGCTACCTGCGGGAGCAGCAGTTGACCGCCGCCGACCGCTTCGCGCGTGCCCACGACGCCGCGCACGCGGAGGGGCCGGCGCTGGCCGGGCGCTACTCGGCCCTCATGCCCGCGTCGCCGCCCGCCCCCGGCCAGCAGTACGCCTTCGACGTCGACCTCGACGCCTGCTCCGGCTGCAAGTCGTGCGTCGCGGCGTGCCATGCGCTGAACGGCCTGGAGGAGGACGAGTCGTGGCGGGACGTCGGCCTGCTGCACGGCGGGAGCCGGAGCCTGCCCGTCGTCCAGCACGTCACGACCGCCTGCCACCACTGCCTCGATCCGGCCTGCATGCACGCGTGCCCGGTGGAGGCGTACGAGAAGGACCCGGTGACCGGCATCGTCCGGCATCTCGACGACCAGTGCTTCGGGTGCCAATACTGCACGCTGGCGTGCCCCTACGAGGCGCCGAAGTACAGCCGCGCCAAGGGGATCGTGCGCAAGTGCGACATGTGCGCCGGCCGGCTCGCGGAGGGCGAGGCGCCGGCGTGCGTGCAGTCGTGCCCGAACGGCGCCATCGCCATCCGCGTGGTCGACGTCGAGCAGGTGGTCGAGGAGTCGGAGACCCGCCTGTTCGTGCCGGGGGCGCCGGAGCCGGGTCTGACCCTGCCGGCGACGACGTACCGGACCGCGCGGGTCCTGCCGCGCAACATGCTGCCGGCGGACCACCGCACGGTGCGGCCCGAGCCGGCCCACTGGCCGCTGATCCTGATGCTCGCGCTGACCCAGCTCTCGGTGGGGGCGTTCCTGGTGGGACGGCTGCTGGAGACGCTCGTCCCCGGGGCGCTGGCGGCCGGCATCCGTCCCGTTCACAGCGCCGCCGCCCTGGTGTTCGGGCTGCTGGCCCTCGGCGTCAGCGTGCTGCACCTGGGCCGCCCCCGCTACGCCTACCGGGCCGTCCTGGGGTTGCGGCACTCGTGGCTCAGCCGCGAGATCCTCGCCTTCGGGGTGTTCGCGGCGCTGGCCGTGGCCTACGCCGCGTGGTCGTGGGCGGGACCGGCGGGCGGCCCGGGCGGACCCGCGGGCGGGGCGGCCGCGGGTCCCGGCGGTCCCGCCGCCGAGGCCGGGTTCGGATGGTGGCTCGGCTGGGGCGTGGCCTTGTCGGGGGTCGCCGGGGTGCTCTGCTCGGTGATGGTCTACGACTACACGAAGCGCGACTTCTGGAACGGCCCCGCGACCGCCGGCCGGTTCTTCCTGACGGCGGCGGTGCTGGGGCTGGCCGCGGCCTGGCTGCCGCTGCTGATCGTCGCCGCCGGCCGCGACGCGGCGCTGGCCGCCGCGGCCGTCGACCGCTACGGCGCCCTCCTCTGCCGCGGGCTGATCGCCGCCGCCGCCGTCAAGCTGGTGTTCGAGGCGGCGGTGTTCCGCCATCTCGCCGCCCGCTCGACCACCTCCCTCAAGCGGACCGCGTGGCTCATGACCGGCGCGCTCTCCAACGTCACCCTGGCCCGCTTCGCGGCCGGGCTGCTCGGCGGCCTCGCCATGCCCGCCCTGCTCCTGCTGAGCCGCGTCCCGGCCCCCGCCGGGCAGGGCCTGGACCTCGTCTTCGTGGTGCTCGTCGGGATGCAGTTCGCGGCCTGCCTGGCCGGCGAGCTGCTCGAACGCTACCTGTTCTTCGCGGCGGTCGCCTCGCCGCGCATGCCGGGGACCCTGTGATGCTGCGCCAGCGCGACGGCCGTCTCACCCGCGACCTGCTCCGCGCGCCCGGCGGCTTCGGCCTCGGGCAGGTCCCCGCGAAGCGGAAGCCGGACGCCACCGCCGACGTGGTGTGCGGCTACTGCTCCACCGGATGCAGCCTGACCGTCCATCTGCGGGACGGCGAGGCGGTGGGTCTGACCCCCGCCGCCGACTACCCCGTGAACCGCGGCGTCGCCTGCCCGAAGGGGTGGGAGGCGCTGACGGTGCTCGCGGCGGAGGACCGCGCCACGACGCCGCTGCGGCGCGACGCGGCGGGCGTCCTGCGCCCGGTGGGCTGGGACGCCGCGCTGCGGACGATGGTCGAACGCTTCCGGGCGATCCAGGCCGCGCACGGGCCGGAGGCGGTGGCGTTCCTGAGCACGGGCCAGATGGCCACCGAGGAGATGGCGCTGCTCGGCGCGCTGGCGAAGTTCGGGATGGGGATGGCGCACGGCGACGGCAACACGCGCCAGTGCATGGCGACCTCGGTGGTGGCCTACAAGGAGGCGTTCGGGTTCGACGCGCCGCCTTACACCTACGGCGACTTCGAGGAGTCGGACGTCATCGTGTTCGTCGGCGCCAACCCCTGCATCGCGCACCCCATCCTGTGGGAGCGCGTCCTCCGGAACCGGCGCGACCCGGCCGTCGTGGTCGTCGACCCGCGGGTCACCGAGACGGCGATGCAGGCGACCGCGCATCTGGCCGTCCGCCCCAAGTCGGACCAGGCGCTCTTCTACGGCGTCGCCCGCCTCCTGATCGAGCGCGGCCAGGTGGACCGGGCCTACGTCGACGCGCACACGCTCGGCTTCGACGCCTACGCGGCGGCGGTCGAGCCCTTCACCCTCGACCGCGTATGCGAGGCGACCGGCCTCGACGCGGCGGCCGTCGAGCGGTTCGCCGAGACGATCCACGGCGGCGGGCGGGTGTCGTTCTGGTGGACGATGGGAGTCAACCAGAGCTACCAGGGGGTGCGCACCGCGCAGAGCATCATCAACCTGGCGCTGATGACCGGCAACGTCGGGCGGCCGGGCACGGGGGCGAACTCCATCACCGGCCAGTGCAACGCGATGGGCTCGCGCCTGTTCAGCAACACCACGAACCTGCTCGGGGGCCACGACTTCGCGAACCCCGGCCACCGCGAAAAGGTGGCGCGGGTGCTCGGCATCGACGCGGCGGTCGTCCCCACCCGCGCGGGCTGGGCCTACGACGAGATCCTCGAAGGCATCCTCCGGGAGCGGATCAAGGGGCTGTGGGTCGTGTGCACGAACCCGGCGCATTCGTGGATCAACCAGGACCAGGTCCGCGACGTCCTCGGCCGCCTCGACTGCCTGGTGGTGCAGGACATGTACGCCACCACCGAGACGGCGCGGATGGCCGACCTCGTGCTGCCGGCGGCCGGGTGGGGCGAGAAGGAGGGGACGTTCATCAATTCCGAGCGGCGGATCGGCCGCATCCGGAAGGTGGCGCGGGCGCCGGGGCAGGCCCTCGCCGACTTCGCGATCTTCAAGCTGGTGGCCGAGTACTGGGGCCGCGGCGAGATGTTCCGCGACTGGACGTCGCCGGCCGCGGTGTTCCGCATCCTGCAGCGCCTGTCGGCGGGGCAGCCCTGCGACGTCACCGGCATCGACGGCTACGACGCGCTGGACGCGCACGGGGGCGTCCAGTGGCCCTGCCCGGCCGGGTCCGCCGCGGCGTCCGCCGGGCGCACCGAGCGCCGCCTGTTCGAGGACGGCCGCTTCCACCACCCGGACGGCCGCGCCCGCTTCCGTTTCGAGGCCCCGCGCCCGCTGCCCGAACCGCCGACCGGCCGCTTCCCGCTGATCCTGCTGACGGGCCGCGGCAGCGCCGCGCAGTGGCATACGCAGACGCGCACCGCGAAGTCCGCCGTCCTCCGCAAGCTCTATCCCGCGCGCATCTACGTCGAGGTGAACCCGGCCGACGCCAGGGCCCGCGGCATCCGCGCCAACGACCCCGTGCGCGTCGAATCGCGCCGCGGCCGCATCGCCGCGACCGCCTTCGTCACCCGCGCCGTGCAGCCGGGGCACCTCTTCGTCCCCATGCACTACGAGGCGGCCAACCGCCTCACCGACGCGGTGTTCGATCCGTACTCGAAGCAGCCGTCGTACAAGGCGTGCGCGGTGGAACTGCGCCCGGCCGGGGGGTGACGGGCGCCCGGCGTCTGTTGAGTATCGCGAGAGATCCGAATAGCCGCGGCGTCGATCGCGCGGTCCGGTTTCCGTCAGGACGCGAAGACGGCGTCCAGATCGAGCTCGAAGCCGGCGAGCAGCGGCGAGCGGAGGGTTTGCCCCCGGCCGAAGGTGTGCGCGAGGGCCAGCGCGCCGTTCTGCAGGCGGTGAATCCGGATCGTCTCCGCCGCCGGGTCGGCCAGCCACAGTTCCGCCACGCCGTGCCTGGCGTAGAGCGTGCGCTTGTAGCCGCGGTCGCGGTCGGCGGTGGCGGGGGACAGGATCTCGACGACCAGGTCGGGCGCGCCCCGCACGGCGTCGCCGCCGCGCAGCAGGTGCGCGCGGGCCCGGGAGACGAACAGCAGGTCCGGCTGCACGACGTCGGTGTCGGACAGCACCACGTCGCAGGGTGCGAAGAAGAACTTCCCCAACGCCCGCGCCCTGACGAAATCGCCCAACCGGGTCCCGATCTCGAACTGCACTTCCTGGTGCCTCAGGTTCGGCGCCGGCGTCATGAGCAGATCTCCGTCCAGCAGCTCGTACCGCTTGTCGTCGGGCGCCGTGCGGTAGTCCTCGCAGGTGAACTTGACGACGGGTTGCGCCGTGGCCACGTCTCGTCGCTCCTTGTTTCGCCGGGTGCGGCGATCATGATAGCGCGCCGCCGGGCGACCTCGGCCGCCGGCGCGTAGCGCACGGGGCGGCTGGCCGGGCAGGTCCTTTGACCCCACAGGGAGCAGGAATACTGCCATTGGTGGTAAGTTACTGCGATGATTTTTCGGGATCTGGTCGAGATCGTCGCGGACGAGCCGCTGTTCGAAACGGGACTGCTGCTGGCGGGCGCGGTCGACGCGGCCGACCTGCGCCGCCAGCTCTCGCGCTGGACGCGCGGCGGACGGATTCAGCAGCTGCGGCGGGGACTGTACGCGCTGGCGCCGCCATGGCGAAAGCGGACACCCCATCCCTTTCTCGTTGCGAATCGGCTCGCGCCGGGTTCGTACGTCAGCGGCCTCTCGGCGCTGGCCTTCGCGCACGTGATTCCGGAGCACGTGGTCGAGGTGACCAGCGTCACGGCCGGCCGGCCGCGGCTGCGCCACACCCCCCTCGGACGGTTCTCGTTCCGTCACCTGAAACCCGGCCTGCTGTTCGGCTACCGCCGGGTCGCGCTCGGCGACGGCCAGCACGCCTTCGTCGCGGCGCCCGAGAAGGCGCTGCTCGACCTGATCCACCTGCAACCGGGCGGCGACGCAGAGACTTGGCTCGGGGAGCTGCGCCTCGATTTCGAGCGGTTGCGGCTCGACGTCCTGGAAGCGTTCGCGGACACCGCCGGGGCGCCGAAGCTGATCCGCGCCGCCGGGCGCCTGCGCCGCCTCGCCGGCGCGGCGCCGGCGTACGAGGCGCTGTGAAGGATCATCTCGAGCAGCTCGTACGGGGACGCGACCCGCTGCAGGGTCGGAACCTCGCGCGCGAGTACCTGCAGGCGCGCATCCTCGGGGCGCTGCAGCGCGCCGGCGCCATGACCGCGCTGGCCTTCCAGGGGGGCACGTGCCTGCGGTTCCTCTTCAGCCTGCCGCGCTACTCCGAGGATCTCGACTTCGCCCTGGAACGCGAACCCGCGGACTACAGCCTGCGCCGCTGCCTTCGCGCCGTCCGCGCCGAGCTGTCGGCCGAGCGGTACGACGTCGATCTGCGCGTGCGGGACCGGGGCGGTGCCGTGCACAGCGCCCTGGTGCGATTTCGCGGCGTGCTGCACGAGGTCGGCCTGTCGCCGCATCCGGCGGAAGTGCTCGCCGTGCGGATCGAAGTCGACACCCGCCCCCCCGCCGGCGCCACGACCGGCGTCAGCCTGGTGCGCCGTCACGAGACGCTGCGGCTCTTCCACCACGACCGCGCATCACTGCTCGCCGGCAAGCTGCACGCGGTTCTTCAGCGGCCCCACACCAAGGGACGCGACCTGTACGACCTGATCTGGTATCTGAGCGATACGGAGTGGCCGGCGCCGAACCTTGCGCTGCTGAACGCTGCCCTCCGGCAGACGGACTGGAGCGGTCGTGAAATGACGCCGCGGACGTGGCGGCCGGCCGTCGCGGAGCGGCTGGGCGCGCTGGACTGGGATCGCGCGGCCGCCGACGTCCGTCCGTTCCTCCCGCGGACGGGCGACGCGGCGCTGGTGACCAGGGACAACGCGGCGCGGTTGCTGGAGCGGCGCGCGTAAGAGGTCGGTCCCCGGCGGTGACGCGGTCGCCGGGCTTGCGGGCCGCAACACATGCCGCCGCTTCGCGCCGCGCGGAAGCGGCCAAGAAAAAAGGCCGGTGGGAGACGCGCTCCCACCGGCCCGGATGACGGCTCGGCGCGTGCGCCGAGGTCAGGCTACCACTTCACCTGGAACGCCAGGCGCAGCAGGCGTCCCTGCAGCAGGCGGGTCGGCCGGCCGAAGTTGCCGCCGTACGAGTCGATCTCGTCGACGACCACGGCGGAGTTCATCAGGTTGTAGATGTCCGCCTGCACCGACGACTCGTAGTTGCCGAACCGGAGGATCTTCCGGATGGCGACGTCCACCTGCGTCCAGTAGTCGAGGTAGTTCGTGCCCGGCGCGAACAACTGCACCGAGGCGCCCCGCGTCCGCACGCCGCCCGGGAAGGCGCTGGACGGCACGGACCAGCGCATCTCCCGCTCGCCGCCCGCGTAGGCCTGGATCGAGCCGCTGACCTCGAAGTCGTACGGCAGCGGATAGGCCGCGAACAGCTTGAAGTCGTGGCGGAACGGGATCCCCAGCGCGCTCTGGTCGCAGAAGCGGCCGCCCCGGAGGATGTTCTCGTCCGAGCCGCGGATCGGGTCCTCGATGCCGACGCCGTTCGGGTTCGCGGTCAGGCCGCAGGTGTCCTGGATGTGCTGGTGCGCGGTCCAGCCGCCGAAGATGTTGCCGCCGTTCGGCAGGCGGGCGTTCATGCTCACTTCGAGGCCGTTGTACTTGTTGCGGTTGATGTCCGACGTGACGTCCAGGTTATCGACCGCGGAGCGGTAGGCGGGGTCGATGTCGTACACGAGGAACGGGCCGGACGAGACGTCGATGTCCTGCCCCAGCGCCCGCAGCCGTGCGATGCGGCCCGACGGGTCGTTGAAGGTCACGTTGAACGGGATCCAGCTTCCGCACTGCACGCCCGCCCGCGCGCTCGACGTGTCGCACGCGAGCAGCGCCTCGTTGCTCCGCTGCTCGATGTCGCCGAAGACCCGGCGGTACCAGCCGACGTTCAGGGAGACGCGCGGCAGCAGCTCGTGCTGGATGCCGAGGTTGTACTCCCAATTGTACTCGCGCTGGAGGTTGGGGTCCGGACGGGACGCCGGAATCGCGACGCCCCCTTCCCGGAACACGGTGGAGTTGCCCAGGAGGCCGATTTCGTGGTCCTGCGCGATGCCGTCGTAGTTCGTGCCCAGGTAGAAGTCCGGCGACGCCGGCAGGCCGGCCAGATCGGCCGCGGTGGCGCAGTCGCCGCGCGGGTTGCCCACCCCGCCGGTCTGGTGGATGGACGGCTTCAGGACGCAGTCGAACCAGTCGCGGCGGTCGCTCGCTTCGCGGTACGGCGAGTAGCGCTCGGCGTGGCCGCTGGCGTACGGCCGCATGTAGCGGTTCACCGAGAACTTCAGCGCCGTGCGCGCGTCGCCGAACAGGTCGTAGACCGCGCTGAACCGCGGCGAGACGTCGTTCCAGTACGGCGTGGCGTCGAGGCCCGGGGCCGCCCGCTGGCTGATGAACCGGCCGCCCGACAGGGCGCCGCCGGTCCGGAACGTGTTGATCTCCGACTCGAAGTAGTCCCACCGGACGCCGGCGTTGAGCGTCAGCCGGTCGAGCGTCCAGGTGTCCTGCACGTAGATGCCGCGGTCGGCCCGCACCGTGGTGTTCCAGCTCGTCGGGTAGTTCAGGGCGTCGACCCCGTGGCGATCCTCGCAGGGGACGGACGGATCGGGGTCGCACGGCTGCGGAAGCCCGCCGTAGGGCCGGACGTTGATGTGGCCCGGCCGGTTGCGGGTGTCGCCGTCGTTGCCGAACGACCACTGCACCCCCGCCTTGAAGTTGTGCGAGCCGGTGACGTACGACAGCGCCGCGTTCGGGTAGCGCCGGTCGGACGGCGTGATCCAGATGTCGCCCCAGTAGTTGTTGGTCTGGCGCCCCGTGGAGAGGTCGCCGATGACCGCGTTGGCGAACCACGGGCCGGTCTGGTCGTAGCTGGCCGGGTGGTAGCACGGCGTCGCGATGCACGTGCGGAGGGGGCTCGGCGTGTCGGGACGCAGGTTCGGCAGCGGAACGCTGTCCGGGAAGACCTCGCGCAGCGCCGACTCCGGCTGGTTGGCGATGAGCAGCCGCTCGTAGACCTGCGAGTAGCCCACCTCGAGCAGCGCGCGGCTGCTGATGGTGGAGGTCCACTTGGCCTGGAACGTGTGGTAGTTGGCCTGGCCCGGGTCGCGGAAGCCGGCCGCCTGGATCGGCTCGCGGGTGGCCGAGAACTCCCGCTTCTTCCACTTGAAGATGCGGTCGAGGTACGCGCTCACCTTGTTGCGCTGCGAGACCTGCGAGGTCAGGCGCAGCAGGGCGCTGCGGACGTGCTGCTCGGCGACGGCCCGGGAGGCCGACTCGACGGCCGGATGGTCCGCCGTGCAGCCGGTGCCCGCGGCCGGGTCGGTGCACGTGAACTCCGCGCCGCGCTTGAAGTAGTCCTGGATGACTTCCGGGCTCACGTCGGTGCGCAGGGTCGGCTGGAAGGCGCCGGGGAACAGCTCGTCGACCGAGATGGCGCGGGCCGAGGCGAAGTACCACAGCCTGTCCTGCAGGATCGGGCCGCCGATCGCCGGGTTGATGTCGTGGATGTTGGTGACGCCCTGGTTCGACGTCAGGCCGAGATCCTTGATCTCCTTGGTGAAGTTGTCGGCCTGCCAGCCTTCGTTCAGCGTGAAGCCGACGTAGTTCGACCCGCTGATCTGGTTGCCGCCGTCCTTCGGGATCATGTTCAGCCGGAGGCCGCCGGCGGCCACCTCGGCGTTGTTGCCGGAGGTGGTCATCGCCATCTCCTGGCTCAGCGCCTGGTTGTTGTAGTTCATGATCAGGCCGTCGCCCATCTGCGAGTTGACGACCATGCCGTCGACCTGCATGGTGGTGTGGCGCGGGGTGGCCCCGTGCACCGACATGCGGACCTGCTCCATCATCTGCGCCCCGCCGACGTCCGGCCGGGTCAGGCGCACGCCCTGCGCGAGGTAGCCGATCGACTGCGTGTTGCGCGGCGTCGGCAGCGCGTCGATGGTGTCGCGTGCGACGACCTCGGTCCGCGCCGCGCTCTGCACGTCGACGATCGGCGCTTCGCCGGAGACGGTGACCGTCTCTTCGAGCGCGCCGACCGCGAGCTGGCCGTTGATCGTGACGTTGGTCGACGCCTGGACCTCGATCCCCTCCTGCACGAAGGTCGAGAAGCCGGGCAGCGTCATGGTGACGGAGTAGACGCCCGGCCGCAGATCGATGATGTTGTACCGGCCGGTGCCGTCGGTGATCGCGATGCGCGATCCCTCGATCAGCGCCGGGCTGGCGGCTTCCACGGTGACGCCCGGCAGGACGCCGCCCGTGTTGTCGGTGACCTCGCCCGTCAACGCGCTCTGGGCGACGGCGGCGGCCGGCAGCAGCGCCACGGCCGCGGTCCCGACGAGGACGATTTTCACGAGTCGCATACCGATGTTTCCTCCTCCGCGCGATGCGGCGGCCGGCAACATGACGGCCGCCGACGGTGCGCGAGCGGCGCACTGTAGAGCAACTTGCGTGCCGTCATGCCGCACGCCGCCCGACGGCGCCCGGGGGCCGGTTCGAAAGGCGTGTTTACCGAGTGTTTACCGAGTGTTCACCGAATGTTTACCGCGATTCCGCCGGACCGCGCAACGGGTACGGACGAACGCCGGGGACCGGAGGCGTTCGATTTTCTGGTTTTCGATCCATGAATTTGGATTCGCGGGCGGCGGCCGCCGCCGGACTACGGCCGCGGTCCGCTCAGCGGCGCGCGGGGCGGGCGGCCCTGCTCGTAGAGGGCGAGCGCTTCCGCCAGGGCGCGGGCGGCGTCCGCGTACCCCGCCCGTTCCGCCGCGGCGATCGCGCGGCGCTGGCGCTCCGCCGCCTCGGCGTAGCGGCCCGCCGCGGCGAGGGCCATGGCCGCGGTCTCGTCGCGGGCCGGGTCCGGGGGCGCCCCGAGCAGCGGCTCGGCGAGGGCGAGGGCCCGGCGTCCGTCGCGCACTCCGGGGTCCGGGGCGGCGGCCAGGATCCGGATCAGCAGATCCGTCAGGCCGGGATGCCCGGGGTGGATCACCCGCGCTGCGTCCAGTCCGTCGCGCGCCTCCCGGTAGCGGCCGAGCTGGACCAGCAGCAACCCGCGGGCCAGCCAGGCGCCGGCGAAGCCGGGCGCGATCTCCACCGCCCGGTCCAGCTCGGCCAGGGCGGCGTCCGGACGTCCGGCGGCGCGCCAGGCGTCGACCAGCCCGAGGCGCGCCTCCAGGTAGTCGGGCTGCTGCTCGACCGCCGCCGAGAAGTGCTCGACGGCCTCCGCGTGCCGGCCGTCCATGCTCGCCAGCGTCCCCAGGCCGGCGTGCGCCCGCGCCTGGGCGGGGTCGAGACGCACGGCCGCCTCGAACTGTTCGGCTGCGCCGTTCGGGTCGCCGGCGGCGAAGAGCGCGGTCCCGAGCTGCTGGCGCAGCGCCGCGTCGTCCGGCGTCTCGGCGACTCCCGCGCGGAAGAGCTCGACCGCCTCGGCCGTCCGTCCGTCCCGTAGCGCCGCCACGCCGCGCGTCTCCCAGGCGCGCGGGCTCCGCAGCAGGCTCTCGTACGCCCGCATCAGCGGGTCCGGCGGCTCCGGCGGGTCGCCGCCGCGCTGGTTCAGGTGCGCCTCCGCCCGCTCGGGATTCCCGGCTTCGCGGTACGCCGCCGCCAGGTTGTAGTGGACGTTCCAGGCCGGCGGCCCGACCGCGAGCGCCCGCTCCAGGTGCTCGATGGCCCGCGCCGTGTCGCCCCGGGCCAGGGCCGCGCGGCCGATGCCCGACAGCGCCGGGGCGGACGCCGGGTCGATCGCCAGCGCCTGCTCGAACAGCGGCTCGGCGTCCTCCGCGCGGCCGTCGTCGAGGTACAGCTCGCCGAGGTGGACGAGCGCGGGGAGGTAGGTGGGGGCGAGATCGACGGCGCGCTCGAAGCGCTCGACCGCCCGCGGCTGGTCGCCGGTCGTCCGGTGGAGCCAGGCGAGGTAGTAGGGCCAGCGCATCTCCCGCGGCGCGAGCGCCTGCGCGTGCGCGAACGCGGTCTCCGCCGCCGCGTGGAAGCGGGTGGCCATCAGGATCAGGCCCAGCTCGCCGTGGGCGGCGGCCCGCGCGGCGGCGGAAGCGCCGGTCTCCTCGGCGCGCCGCCAGGCGTCGCGGCGCTGCCGGACCTGCGCCCGGACCGGTTCCGGAAGTCCGGAGAGGTCGGGCACGACGAGCGGCGGCGGGGCGGGCGCGCCGGCCGCGGCGGCGGGCGGGGGCGGCGGGGTGTCGCCGGCGGGCGCGCAGCCGCCGGGGAAGGGGAGGATCACCGCGGCGGCCAGCGCGAACGCCGCGCCGCGCGCCATGCCCGGCATCGCCGCCGTCCTCCGCATCGCGTCGCCGCCGGCGGGCGACCCGTGGAGCCGCGTCGAGCGCCCGGCGGTCGTCGCCGCCGTCTCCCTGCCGCGCCGGCGTCGCCCGGCGAACGTGTTCGTCATCGCGGCCGGCCCGTCCCCTGCGTCAGGGTCGTGTAGCGGCCGGCCGGCAGGTCCGCCCATTCTTCGACCGTCCCGTCCGGCCAGCGCACCCGCACGAGCGAGACGCCGGCGGACTCGCCGAGCCCGGCCAGCACGCGCGGATCGTTCGCGGAGGCGAAGCTGCCGTCGGCCCGCGCCCGGCGCCGGATCGTCGTTCCGTCGGAGCGGACCACCTCCACCCGCGCGCCCACCATGTCCCGGGGCGTATCGCCGCCGACGAGCCGCAGGCCGACCCAGCGGCGCCGGCCGCCGGCCTGGTTCAGCAGCAGGCGCGCCGGACCGGCCGCGTTGGCCACCAGGACGTCGGTGTCGCCGTCGTTGTCGACGTCGCCGAACGCGGCGCCGCGGCTCACCTCGGAGAGCTCGAACACCGCCCCGGCGCGGCCGGTCGCGTCCTCGAAGCCGCCGCCGCCGAGGTTGCGGAACACCTGGTTGCGCTGGTCCAGCGCGAACGGGTTGTCCGGCCCGAACCTCTCGAAGTTCAGGACGACGGCGCCGTTCACCGCGACCACGTCCAGCCAGCCGTCGTTGTCGACGTCGATCCACGCGGCGCCGAAGCCGGTGTAGGGCAGGCTCGGGGCGCGGATGCCGAGCCGGGCGCTCCGGTCGCGGAACAGCCCGGCGCCGTCGTTCACGTAGAGCGTGCTGCCCTGGCCGGCCAGCTCGGTGATGAAGAGGTCCTCGTCGCCGTCGTTGTCGAAGTCGCCCGCGTCGACCCCCATGTCCGCCTTCGCGTTGCCTCCCGCGCCGAGCGCGGCCCCCGCGGCCAGCGCGCGGTTGCGGAAGACGCCGCCGCCCTGGTTCATCCACAACTGGTTCTCGCGCTGATCGTTGGCGACGAAGAGGTCGATCCAGCCGTCGCCGTCGAAGTCGGCGGCCGCCGAGCCGAGGGCCGGCCCGAACTCGCGCCCCAGCCCCGCCGCCGCGGTCGCGTCCTCGAACGTGCCGTCGCCCCGGTTGCGGAACAGGACGTCCGGATGCGGCCGGCTCGTCTCCGGCGCGCAGTAGTCGGGCGCGCCGGCCCGGTCGTAGCACTGCGTGTGGCCCGCCAGGGTGTAGCTCAGGTAGTTGCCGACGAACAGATCGAGCCAGCCGTCCCGGTCGTAGTCGAAGAACGACGCCGGCACCCCCCAGGCCGGATCCCCGGTTCCGCTCCGGCCGGTCACGTCCTCGAACGTGCCGTCGCCCCGGTTGCGGAGCATCCGGTTGCGCCCGAAACGGGTCAGGTAGAGGTCGATCCAGCCGTCGTTGTCGACGTCGCCGGCCGCCACTCCCATTCCGTAGCCGGGCGCCGCGATCCCCGCCTCGCCGGTCACGTCGGTGAACCGGAGCCGGCGCCGGCCGTCGGCCCCGATCTCGAGGTCGTTGCGGTAGAGCCGGTCGCCCGGCGGCTGATCCGCCGGCGGCGCGAGGAGCGGCTCGCCCTCCCCGAGCAGCTCGCCCTGGACCAGGTATGCGTCGAGGTCGCCGTCGTTGTCGTAGTCGAACAGCCCGGCTCCCGGCCCGGTCATCTCGGGCTGGTAGAACCTGCCGGTCATCCCGTTGAAGTGGACGAAGTCGAGGCCGGCCTCGGCGGCCCCGTCGACGAACCACCCGCCGGCGGGCCCGGCCGGGGCGGCGGGTTCCTCGTCCGGAACCGGCGCCGCGGCGGGGCCGCAGGCGCCGAGCCAGCAGAGGATCGGAAGCAGGCGCGCCGCGTCACGGGCGGTCGAGACCGTCATCCACCCGAGGCCCCGGCGGTTTCCTCGCGATCCTCCGTCCGACTCCCGACACCGCCTCATTATGACGGAAGACCGCGTGTTCCATCCGGCTCAGTCCGCGTGCGGCGCCTCAGCGCAACGCGCGCGACCGCGCGCCAGTGCGACTTCATCGAGCGGATGCGCGGAGACTCAGCGCAGCGCGCGCGGCCTCGCGTCGCCGCCTGCGCCGTCCTCGCCGCTCCCGGGCCTCAGCGCAACGCGCGCGCGGCCTCGCGCGCACTCGCCGCCTCCTTGATCGCGGCCAACCCCTCAGCGCAGCGCGCGCGCGGCCTCGCGCGCGTAGTAGGTGACGACGACGTCGGCCCCGGCGCGCGTGATGGCGGTCAGCGCCTCGCGCAGCGCCCGGTCCTCGTCCAGCCAGCCGTTGCGGGCGGCCGCCTTGAGCATCGCGTACTCGCCGCTGACGTGGTACGCCGCGGTCGGGCAGCCGAACTCGTCCTTGACCCGCGCGATGACGTCCAGGTAGTGGAGCGCCGGCTTGACCATCACCAGGTCGGCGCCCTCCTCGAGGTCGAGCGCCACCTCGCGCAGCGCCTCCTCCACGTTGGCGGGATCCATCTGGTGGGTGCGCCGGTCGCCGAACGCGGGGGCCGAATCGGCCGCGTCGCGGAACGGCCCGTAGTAGGCGGAGCAGTACTTCGCCGCGTAGCTCATGATCGCGACGTCCTCGAAGCGCGCGGCGTCGAGCGCCGCGCGGATCGCGCCGACCCGCCCGTCCATCATGTCGGAGGGCGCGACCACGTCGGCGCCCGCTTCCGCGTGCGAGACGGCCACGCGGGCGAGCCGGCCGACCGTCGCGTCGTTGACGATGACGTCGCCGTCGACGATCCCGCAGTGGCCGTGCGACGTGTACTCGCACAGGCAGACGTCGGTCACGACGAGCACGTCGGGGGTTTCCCGCTTGATCGCCCGGACGGCCGCCTGCACCGGCGCCGCCGCGTCGTCCGCGGCGCTGCCGGCCTCGTCCTTCTCCTCGTTGCGGGGCAGGCCGAACAGCAGGACCGACCGCACGCCGTCGCGCGCCGCGCCGGCCGTCTCGGCCACCGCCTGATCGACCGACAACTGGCATACGCCCGGCATCGACGGCACCTCGCGGCGCACGCCTTCCCCCGCGCAGACGAACAGGGGGTAGACCAGCGCGTCGGCAGACAGGCGCGTCTCGCGCACCAGGCCGCGGATGGCGGCGGAGCGGCGCAGGCGCCGGGGGCGCCGCCGCAGGGCCAGGGTTCCTTGTGACGCCGCCTTCGGCGCCGCGCCCGCGGGCGCGGGAGGAGCGGTGGTGGTCATGGAAGTGGCTCCCGGTGGTTTCGGGCAACGAACGGGTGCGCAGCAGGGTGCCGGACGAGGTGCGCGGCGCGGACGGCGACACCGTGACGGCGCGCTGCTGGCGTTGCTCTACGGCTGCGGCCTGCGGCGGGGTGCGCGGCGCGGACGGCGACACGGTGACGGCGCGGGCAACGAACGGGTGCGCGGCGGGGGTGTCGGACGGTGGTCACGCCGTGGTCTCCGCCGCCGGCCGGGCCGCCGTCGCCCCCGCGAAGTGGTCCGCGAGCGCCAGCGCCAGCGCCGGCGCGGTGCGGGTCGACGGCATGACCGACGTCTCCACCCCGAGCTGCCGCGCGGCCCGGGCCGTGACCGGGCCGATCGACGCGACGACGGTCGGGCGCAACAGATCGACGGCCTGCGCCGGACCCAGTGACCGCACGGCGTTGCGGACCGCCGAGGCGCTGGTGAACGTCACCGCGTGCAGCTCCCGCTTCAGCAGCATCTCGCGCACGGCGGGGCCGGGCCATCCGTCCGCGGCGACCGTCCGGTAGGCGGTCACTTCCACCACGTCCGCGCCGGCCGCCCGGAGCGCCGCCGGCAGCGCCGGGCGGGCGAGGTCGGCCCGCGGCAGCAGGATGCGCTTCCCGCGCAGATCGCGCCCCGCCCGCAGCGCGGCGCCCACCCCTTCGCCCCGGTTGTCGGACGGTTCCAGATCCACCCGCAGCCCGTATCCGGCGGCGCGGTCGCCGGTCGCCGGCCCGATGGCGCAGATCCTGACCCCCGCGAGCGCCGGCGCCGCGCCGCCGCCGGCGGCCAGCCGCTGCGCGAAGGCGTCGACGCCGTTGGCCGACGTGAACACGATCCAGTCGAATGAGGCCGCGGCCGCGCAGGCCGCGGCGAGGGGCCGCGCGTCGTCCGGCGGGACGATCCGGATCGCCGGCGCCTCGACGGCCTCGGCCCCCAGCGCGGCGAGCCTTGCCGCGAGCTCCGGGGCCTGCGCGCGGGGGCGCGTCACCAGAACCCGTCTCCCGGCCAGCGGACGCGCCGCGGGGGTCATGACGCCCTGGCCGCCTCCAGCAGCGGCCCGGCGCCCCCGGCCAGCAGTCCGGCCGCGACCTCCGCGCCGAGGGCGGCGGGCGCCGCCGCCGTGCCCCGGGCCTCGCGGCGCACCAGTCCGGCGCCGTCCGGCGAGGCGACCACGCCGCGCAGGAGCAGGTCGTCGCCGGCGACGGTCGTCGCCGCCCCCAGCGGCACCTGGCAGTCGGCTCCGAGGGCGGCGACGAGCGCCCGTTCCGCCGCCAGGGCGGCCGCGGCGTCGCGGTCGGCGACGGCCGCCACCCGCGCGCGCACTTCCTCGTCGTCGCCGCGGTATTCGGCGCAGACGATGCCCTGGCCGGGGGCCGGCAGGCAGAGGTCGAAAGGCAGCCGGACCGCGATGCGGGCGGCCAGCTTCAGCCGCACCAGTCCGGCCGCGGCCAGCACCAGCAGGTCGAAGCCGCCCGCCTCCAGCTTGTCCAGCCGCGTGCCGACGTTGCCGCGGATCGGCGCGACGTCGAGATGCGGCCAGGCGTGCCGGAGCTGCGCGGTCCGGCGCACGCTGCCGGTGCCCACCCGCGGCGTCCGGCCGGCCGCGAAGAGCGCGTCCGGATCGGCGGCGGAGCGCGCGCACGACCGCGGCGCGACGACCGCGTCGCGCGCGTCCTCGCGCGGCAGCACCGCCTGCACGCTCAGTCCCGCCAGGCGCTCCGCCGGCAGGTCCTTGGCGCTGTGCACCGCGACGTCGACCCGCCCGTCGACGAGCGCCTCCTCGATCTCCTTGACGAACAGCCGCTTGCCCCCGGCGCCGGCGATCGGCTTGCGGGTCAGCCGGTCGCCGCTCGTGCGGATGGGGACCAGCTCGGCGGCCGGCCCGCCGGCGCGCGCGAAGGCGTCGGCCACCGCCGTCGCCTGCCAGCGGGCGAGGGGGCTTGCGCGCGTGCCGATCCGCAGCCGTCTCACCGATTCCTCGGGGCCGCCGTCCGCGCCGCGGTCCCGGCCGCCACGCGTTCCCGCGGCGCCGTCCGCGGCGGATCGTTCGCGTCCTGTTCCAGTCCGAACAGCCGGCTGAGCGTATCGGCGTCGGCGGCGACCGCTTCCTCGTCCGGCGCCGCCTTGAGCTGCTGGGTCGGCGACGAGAGCAGCTTCTCCACCAGCAGCCGCGTCACCTCGTCGACGCGCGACTTCGCGGCCGGAGACAGCGACGCCAGCCTGGGCGCGAGCCGCTGCAGCTCCTCCCGCCGCGTCCGCTCGAAGTGCCGCCGCAACGCCACCACGGTGGGTATGGCGCCGCGCGAGCGGAGCCAGCGCATGAAGCCGTCGACCTCCTCGCGCACCATCAGCTCCGCCCGGTCCACCTGCGACTGCCGCCGCGCGAGGTTCTCGCGGACGATCGACTGCAGGTCGTCGATGTTGTACAGAAAGACCTGCTCGACGTCGCCGGCGGCCGGTTCGACGTCGCGCGGCAGGCCGATGTCGATCAGGAACAGCGGCCGGTCGCGCCGGGGCCGCATCGCCTCGGCGATCTGCGCGTGGGTCAGCAGCCAGCGCGGGGCGCCGGTGGCGGTCAGGACGATGTCGGTGGCCGTCAGCTCGCCGGTCATCCTTTCCCACGGCACCGCCACGCCGTCGACCTTCGCGGCGAGGGCGGCGGCGCGGGCCGCGCTCCGGTTGGCGACGCCGATCCGCCCGACGCGCTGGGAGCGCAGATGCGTGGCCGTCAGCTCGGCCATCTCGCCCGCCCCGACGACCAGCGCCCGCCGGCCCGCGAGGTCGCCGAAGATCTTGCGCGCCAGCGAGATCGCGGCGTAGCTGACCGAGACGGCGCCCTCTCCCAGGCCGGTCTCGCTCCGGACCCGCTTGCCGACGGTGAACGACGTGTGGAACAGGCGGTTCAGCGCCGCCCCGGTGAATCCGCGTTCCGCGGCGACCGCGAACGCGTCCTTGACCTGTCCCAGGATCTGCGGCTCGCCCACCACCAGGGAGTCGAGTCCGGCGACCACGCGGAACAGGTGCCGGGCGGCGTCCGCCCCCTGGCGGCGGTACAGGTGCGGCGCCAGCTCCGGTTCCGGCACGTCGTGGAACGCGCTCAGGAACCCGGCCAGCCGGTCGGCGACCGGCTCGGGAGCCTGGGAGTGCGCGTAGATCTCGGCGCGGTTGCAGGTGGAGAGGATCACGACCTCGGCGAGGCCGGTGACGCCGGCGATTTCCGCCAGCGCCTCCGGAAGGCCGCGGCGGGCGAAGTCGATCCGCTCCCGCAGATCCACCGGTGCGCTGTGGTGGCTCGCCCCGAGCAGAAACAGGTGCATGCCGCGCCCGGCGTCCGCGCCGGGACCGCTCCTCAGTAGAAGTTGTGGCTGCTGGTGCCGAAGTATCCTATCGGCACGAAGTTCAGCATCAGGATCGCAAAGCCGGCCGCCGAGAGCCACGCCGCGCGGCATCCCCCCCAGCCGAACGCCCGGCGCGCGCACAGCGCGAAGGTGTACACCAGCCAGCACAGGAGCACCATGAAGATCTTCGGATCGAGGAGGGACATCGCCTGCACCCGCGGGTCGGCGGCGCCCGGCCGCACCTGGATCAGCCAGATCGCGCCGACCGCGAGACCCAGCGTCAGGAAGACCCAGCCGAACGTCACCGCGCGGCGGTTCATCCCGTCGAGCACCTGCAGCGACGGCAGGCGGGCGTAGAAGACCCCGAGGTGCTTGGCCTTCAGCTCCTTGAAGAGGAGCACGTAGGTGATGCTGATCACGCAGGCGAGGGCGAAGGTGGCGTACGCCACGAGCAGCGAGAACACGTGGATCTCGAACCAGCGGCTCTCGAGCACCGGCGGCCGCGCCGCCACGCTGTTGCTGATGGCGGGGATCAACTGCAGGAGGACCATGAGCGGCACGATGAAGACGCCCATCGCCCGTTCGTCCGTCGTCATCTCGGTGTAGAGGTAGGCCAGCGCGAGGACCCACACGAAGGCCGAGATCGCGCCGGTGGTGCCGACCAGCGGCACGTGGCCGACCTGCATCGTCTGCATCCCGATGATGAACGTGTGCACGAGCGCCCCGAACACGAGGGAGACCGTGGCCGCGCGCCCCGACGAGGGACTGCGCGTCCCGAAATGGACGGCGTAGGCGACGCCGGCCAGGGCGTAGAGCGCGAGAGGCGTGGCGTTCATGGCTGGCGCGCCCGGCGGGCCGGCTCTCAGCCGCGGGGGGCGTAGTAGCCCTGCCTGGTGCGCGCCGAGACCGCGTCCCGGTCGACGCGCACGATCACCCGCCGCCACCGGCCGTTGCGCAGCGGGTTCGCGGAGATGTAGCCGACCGAATACTGACTGGAGAGCTCGTCCGAGATCTGCCGGTAGATTTCCGGCAGCTCCTCGATCCGCTCCGGGAAGAACGTCCGCCCGCCGGTTTCCTGCGCCAGTTGCCGCAGCACGAAGTCCGCCTCGCGGAACCCGCTGCGCGAGCGGCTTTCCTCGGACTGCAGTCCGATGCAGAAGACGGCGGTGTTCGAGCGCTTCGCCAGCTCCAGCACCTCGTCGAAGCTCACCAGGCTCGAGGTGTCCTCGCCGTCCGACAGGACGATGATCGCCTCGCGCCGCAGGTCGGCCTGCCGCAACGGCGCCCTGGCCAGCTCGCGCAACGCGATGTAGATCGCGTTGTACAGCGAGGTCGAGCCGCCGGCCGTGGTGCGCCGGATGGCGCCCTCGAGCTGCTCGACGTCGTTGGTGAACGGCTGCAGAATGTTGACGCGGCTGTCGAAGTCGACGATCTCGGCGAGATCCTCGGGGCGCAGCCGTTGCGCGAACCCGATGGCCGCCTCCTGCGCCGTCGCCATCTTCTCGTCCATGCTCGCGCTGGTGTCGATGAGCAGCGCGAGCGCAAGCGGCGACTGCGTCTTCGTGAAGAAGTTGATCTCCTGCTGGACGCCGTCTTCGTAGACCCGGAAGGCGGACTCCTCCAGGTCGGTGACGAAGCGCCCCTCGCGGTCGGTGACCGTCACGTTGAGCGACACGACGTCGACCCCGGCGCGGAACGACGGCGCCTGGGTTGCCGTGTCGGGCGGCTGGGGGGCGGCCGCGCCCGCGCCGATGACGCAGGCGGCGGCGGCGATGGCGGCGGCCGTGGCGCGGCGGAGCATGTCTCGGTTTCCGTTGCCGTCCCCGACCGGTGACGGGGCCCGGGCCGGCGGGGGCTGGTGTTCCGTAATCGGGATTCGCGAAATGCTCGAGATGGGCGCTTCCCCAACGTTCATGGGGTATTTCTGCTGTCCCTGGTTTTCGCGAACCTCACGGCCGGGACACTAGCGGCCGCGAATCTCGCCGCTCCTCAGCAGCGTCCCGCGCGCCGTGAGTCCGGGCCGGTCGACGCGCACCCGGACCTGCTCCGGGGGGACGAGCAAGTCCGGCCTCGAATAGACGACCAGGTACTGGTTGCGAAGTTCGGCGACGAGCTCCCGCATGGCCCCCTCCAGGGCCGAGCTCACGAGCAGATCCCGATGGCGCCCGCCGCTGTCCGCGGTGCCCCGCGCCAGGACGAGATCGCGCTCGAACTGCAGCCGGAGGGTGCGGGTTCCGAACGCCGCCGCGCGGCGCGCCCCGACGGACAGCGTGTAGACGGCGGCGCCGCTCTCGTCGATGCGTTCCAGCACTTCCCGGCCGCTACGGTTGCTGTAGTCGTCGAGGCTCTCGGCCGTCACCGCGACCAGGACGGGCCGTTCGGCGCGGCGCCGGATGAACCCCTCCGACACCTCGTGCATCGCGTCCAGCAGGTACGCCGCCTGGCCGGACTGCGGGAAGACCCGGTCGATGCCGCTCCGCAGCCGCTCCGGATCGCCGGTCGTCTCGACGAGGATGCGGGGCGGCCCCCCGAAGGTGACGATCGCGATCCGGTTGCCTTCCTGCATGCCGTCGACGAACGCCGACAGCCCGCGGCGGAAGTCGGACACCGCGCGGACCGCCGCCTCGCTCGTGTCGACCAGCAGGGCGATCTGCCGCCCCGCGCCGGCCGGCTCCGCGCGCAGGACCTCGCGCGCGGCGTCGTCCTCGCGGATCCAGAAGTCGGACGCCGCGAGGCCCGTGACCGGCGCCCCGTCGTCGTCGAGCACCGAGACGAGCAGGAGGCGCTCCGAGGACTGGGCGCCCGCCTCCGCCCCCGTGAGCGCGGCCGGGACCACCAGCGCGAGCGCCGCGCAGACGTGTCGCAAGGGATGCATCCGCCCCGGCAGTATAGGCCCGGATTTCCCGCCCCGTCAAGGCGGTTCCGGCGCGGAAAACCTCGCAAACGCAAGGGCTGCACGCCGATTCGCGGCCTCCGCGGCCCGCCCCGCCCGCCTTGACAGCCCCCCGGCCGCGTGCAATAATCCGCGCGGTTTTTCGGCCCGCACGTCGCACCCTTCCGGTCCGCACGGTTCCGCCGTGGCGCCTCGAGTCGTCGCGGTGGGCCGGCGCGCATCGACCCGGATCCGGCGGCGCGTGAGCGTGAAGGGTTCGCGACGACGATGCTGGACGCCTACATCCCGATCTTCCTGTTCGTCCTGGTGGCCGTCGCCTTCGCCATCTTCACGCTGATGGTGTCGCAGGCCGTCCACACGAAGCGCTACAACCGCGTCAAGTTCGAGCCGTACGAGTGCGGCATCGAGCCGGAGACCGACGCCCGCGACCGCTACAGCGTGCGCTACTACTTGGTCGCGATGCTCTTCGTGATCTTCGACGTGGAGACGGTCTTCATGTTCCCGTGGGCCGTCGTCATGGACGAGCTGGCGCTGTTCGGGCTGATCGAGATGCTGGTGTTCCTGTTCATCCTGGTGGTCGGTTACGTCTACGCGTGGCGCAAGGGCGCGCTGGACTGGGCCTGAGGACGGAGCGGAATCCGGACATGGCGGACGAAACCAGGTCGCAGTCGGGGCAGGAAGACACCGGTTCGCCGCCGGCGCCCGCGGCTCCGCCCGCGGGCGGAGAGAAGCCCGCGGCAGGGAAAAAACCCGCGGCGGCCAGGAAGCCCGCCGCCGCGGAAAAGCCCGCCGTAGCGGCCGGAAAGTCCGCGACGGCGGCCAGGAAGCCCGCCGCGGCCGGAAAGCCCGCCGCCCGGCCCCGGCCCAAGCCGAAGCCCAAGGCGCCGCCGGAACCGCCCAAGGGGCCCGAGGATCAGGCGCCGCCGGACGGCGCGGAGCTGCCCGCGATGGTGACCGCCGTCCGCGACGGCGTCCCGGGCGCGGTGCGGCAGGTTTCCTTCTGGGTCGGAGACTGGACCGTCATCGTCGCCGCCGACCGGCTGCTCGACGTCATGCGGTTCCTCAAGGACGACGCGGCGACGGCGTTCGACTACTGCTCCGACGTGACCGCCGCCGACTGGCCTCCGCGCGAGAAGCGGTTCGACGTGATCTACTGCCTGTACTCGACCCGGTTCCGGCGCCGGCTGCGCGTCAAGGTGCGGGTCGGCGAGGAAGATCCGGTGGAGTCGGTGACGCGGATCTGGCCGGCCGCCGACTGGCTGGAGCGGGAAGTCTTCGACCAGTTCGGCGTCAACCTCGTGAATCATCCCGACCTGCGGCGGATCCTGATGCCGGAGCAGTGGCAGGGCCATCCCCAGCGCAAGGACTATCCGCTGGAAGGTCCGGGCGAGCTGCTGATGGAGAATCCGCAGGACTGGCTGCGCCTGCGCAACCTCCCGGACGAAGCCGGCGTCCGGACCGACGCCGACGCCGAGATCGAATAGCGGAATCGAGCAAGGCCGCAGGATCCGAACCGATGCCCCTCGACGCCCCCCGCGCCGCCGCGACGCAGTTCGACACGGACGAGCTGGTCATCAACATGGGTCCGCAGCACCCGAGCACCCACGGGGTGCTGCGCATCGTCCTCAAGCTCGACGGCGAGCGGGTGATCGACGCCGACTGCGTGATCGGCTACATCCACCGCGGCATCGAGAAGCTCTCCGAGAACCGGGACTGGACCCAGATCATCCTGCTGACCGACCGGATGGACTACGTGGCCGCGGCGACCAACAACCTCGGCTACTGCCAGACGGTCGAGAAGCTGATGCGGATCGAGGTGCCGCGCCGGGCCCGCTACCTCCGCACGGTGCTCGCGGAGCTGCAGCGGATCGCCAGCCACTGCCTGTGGCTCGGCACCCACGCGATGGACATCGGCGCGATGACCGTGCTCCTCTACGCCTTCCGCGAGCGCGAGTTCGTCCTCGACCTGTTCGAGGAGTTCTGCGGCGCGCGGCTGACCTACAACTCGATGCGCATCGGGGGCCTGCCGCTCGACGTCCCGCCCGGCTGGGACAGGAAGGTGCTGTCGTTCTGCGACCTGATGGAAGGGAAGCTGGACGACTACGAGACGCTGCTGACCAACAACCGGATCTGGCTCAGGCGGACGCGGGACGTGGGCGTCATCGGCGCCGACGAGGCGATCGGGCTCGGGCTGTGCGGCCCGCCCCTGCGCGGCTCCGGCGTGCCGCGCGACGTGCGCAAGGACGAGCCGTACGCCGCCTACGACGAGCTGGAGTTCAACGTGCCGCTGGGGACGCGGGGCGACACCTACGACCGGTACCTGATCCGGATGGACGAGTTCCGCGAGTCGATCCGGATCATCCGGCAGGCGGTGGAAGGTCTGCCGGAGGGCCCGATCATGGGCAAGGTGCCGCGTCTCATCAAGCCGCCGGCCGGCGAGACGTACCACGCCATCGAATCGCCGAAGGGCGAGCTCGGCTACTTCATCGTCAGCGACGGGAAGTCGACCAACCCGTACCGGTTCCGCGTGCGCCCGCCGTCGTTCTGTAACCTGCAGGGCCTGAAGCGGCTCGTGAAGGGGCACCTGGTGGCGGACGTGGTGGCGCTGATCGGCACGATCGACATCGTGCTGGGCGAGGTGGATCGGTAGGCCATGCTGGAAACCGTCGTCGTCCCGCTCCTGAAGATCGCGGTGCTGCTGAACGCGGTGCTGGTGGCGGTGACCTTCCTGGTCCTGATGGAGCGGAAGGTGATCGCGTGGGCGCAGTCGCGCCTCGGCCCGATGCGCGTCGGGCCGTACGGCATCCTGCAGGCGATCGCCGACCCCATCAAGCTGATCCTGAAGGAGGACATCACCCCGGCGAAGGCGGACAAGTACGTCTTCACGCTGGCGCCGATCATGAGCCTGGTGCCGGCCCTGGTGGTGTTCGCGGTCGTGCCGTTCGGGCCGGACCCGATCTACCACTACGTCAGCGACGTCAACGTCGGCCTGCTGTTCGTCATCGCGGTGACCTCGATCGGCGTCTACGGGATCATCCTCGGCGGCTGGGCCTCGAACAGCAAGTACCCGCTGCTGGCGAGCCTGCGCGCGTCGGCGCAGCTCATCAGCTACGAGATCGCGGTCACGATGACGCTGGTGAGCGTCATCCTGACCACCGGCACGCTCAGCCTGGTCGGCATCGTGGAGGCGCAGCGGGAGAGCGGCCTCTGGTTCGCGTTCGTCCAGCCGGTGGCCCTGGTGCTGGTCTTCATCGGGGGGCTGGCCGAGACCAACCGGGCGCCGTTCGACCTGCCGGAGGCGGAGACGGAGCTGACCGGCGGGTTCCACACCGAGTACAGCGGGATGCGCTTCTCGCTGTTCTTCCTGGCCGAGTACGCCAACATGATCGTCATCTCGGCGGTCGTCGTCATCATGTTCTTCGGCGGCTGGCTCGCGCCGTTCCCGAACGTGCCGGCGCTGTCGTTCCTCGGCCTCGTCCCCCCCTGGATCTGGTTCATCGGCAAGATCTTCCTGTTCCTCTACGTGTTCATCTGGATCCGCGCCACCCTGCCGCGCTACCGCTACGACCAGTTGATGGGGCTCGGGTGGAAGGTGCTCATTCCGGTCGCGATCGGCAACCTGGTGGTGACCGGCATCCTGAAGGTCGCGCTGTAGCCGCGCGGGCGTAACCGATGGCCGAAGCGATTGTGTTCTGGACCCTCGCGGTGCTGATCCTCGGGCTGGGGATCCTGGTGATCTCCGCCCGCAGCGCGGTGCACAGCGTGCTCTTCCTGGTGGTGAACTTCCTGCTCGTGGCGGTGCTCTACGTCACCCTGGGGGCGGAGTTCGTCGCCGTCATCCAGGTGCTGGTGTACGCCGGCGGCATCGTCGTCCTGTACCTGTTCGTGGTCATGCTCGTCAATCTGAAGAAGGCGCCGGAGCGCTTCGCCGACCCGCGGCGCGCCGCGCGCTCGGGGCTGATCCTGGCCGGCGCGGTGCTCGCCGAGGTGATCGCCATCGGGGTCTATTCCGCCGCGCGCGGCGGCTCCGCCGCCGCCACGGGCGCGCTCGGCGCCGCCGACACGCCGTTCGCCGGCTGCGAGGCGGGTTCCCCGGTCGGCTGCAACACGGAGCAGATCGGCTGGGTGCTCTACACGAGCTACCTGATCCCGTTCGAGGTCGCCTCGATGCTGCTGCTGGTGGCGATGATCGGGGCCATCGTGCTCGCCAAGCGGCACTTGTAGGGGGAAGCGCGTGCTCGACATCACCCCGCTGCACTACAGCCTGCTGTCCGCCGCGCTGTTCATGATCGGCGTGATCGGCGTCCTCGTGCGCCGCAACGTCATCATCATCTTCATGTCGATCGAGCTCATTCTGAACGCGGTCAACATCAACCTGATCGCGCTGTCCAACCAGCTTCAGGATCTCGCCGGACAGGTGTTCGTCGTCTTCGTGATCGCGGTGGCGGCGGCCGAGGCGGCCATCGGGCTGGGCATCATCATCGCCTTCTACCGCAACAAGGAGACGGTGAACATCGACGAGATCCAGATCATGCGCTGGTGAGCCTGCTCCCATGGATTCAATCTGGCTGATCCCGCTCCTGCCCGGCATCGGCGCCGCCCTCAACGGGCTGGTGGGAATTCGCTTCTTCGGCAAGCGGTTCGCCGGGGTGCTCGCCTCGGCCATGATGGGCTGGGCCCTGTGGCTGAGCCTCGTGGCCTTCGTGGAGCTGCTCGGGACCGAGGAGCGGTTCCACCAGGTGACGGTGGCGAGCTGGATTCCGCCGATCCCGCTCGAGACCGCCGACGGCATCGGCTCGTTCTCCGTGGACTGGTCGTTCATCCTCGATCCGCTGTCGGCGATGATGCTGCTCGTCGTCACCGGCATCGGGTTCCTGATCCACGTCTACTCGATCGGCTACATCGAGCACGAGCCGCGGGGCGGCGTCGCCCGCTTCTTCTGCTACCTGAACCTGTTCTGCTTCTTCATGCTCACCCTCGTCCTGGGGGGCAACTTCCTGGTCATGTTCGTCGGCTGGGAGGGCGTCGGCCTCTGCTCGTACCTGCTCATCGGCTACTGGTACCACAAGCAGAGCGCGTCGGACGCGGGGAAGAAGGCGTTCATCGTCAACCGCATCGGCGACTGGGGCTTCGTCCTCGGCGTCTTCCTGGTGTTCTTCACGTTCGGCACCCTCGACTTCCGCGCCGTGGCGGAAGCCGCGTCGCGCATGCCGGTGGAGACCGCCGCGGTCGGGTTCGGCGTCATCTCGGTGATCTGCCTCTGCCTGTTCGTCGGGGCGACCGGCAAGAGCGCGCAGATCCCGCTCTACGTCTGGCTGCCGGACGCGATGGAGGGCCCGACCCCGGTGTCCGCCCTGATCCACGCGGCGACGATGGTGACGGCCGGCGTCTACATGGTCTGCCGCAACGCGGTCCTCTTCACCCACGCGCCGATGGTGATGGAGATCGTGGCGGTGGTCGGCGTCCTGACCGCGCTGGTGGCCGCCACCATCGGTCTGGTGCAGACCGACATCAAGCGGGTGCTGGCGTACTCGACGGTGTCGCAGCTCGGCTACATGTTCCTCGCCACCGGCGTCGGCGCGTTCGCGGCGGCCGCGTTCCACCTGATGACGCACGCCTTCTTCAAGGCGCTCCTCTTCCTCGGGAGCGGCTCGGTCATCCACGGGATGAACGAGGAGCAGGACATGCGCCGGATGGGCGGGCTGCGGCAGTACATGCCGGTGACGGCGCTCACGATGGCGATCGGCGCGGTGGCCATCGCCGGGATTCCGCCGTTCTCGGGGTTCTTCAGCAAGGACGAGATCCTGTTCCGCGCCTTCCTGCACCACGGCACGTTCGTGCCGGACCGCCTGCTCTGGGCTCTGGGCGCCGTGACCGCCGCGATGACCGCGTTCTACATGTTCCGGCTCATCAACATGACGTTCTTCGGGACTTACCGCGGCCCGGCGTGGGGGCACGGCGCCGGCGGACAGGCGGCCGGCGGCGGCGCGCACGGCGAGGACGGCGGGGACGGGCACGATCACGGGGCCGGGCACGGGCATGCCTGGCACGGTCCGCACGAATCGCCCCGCTGGATGACGATCCCGCTCGTGGTGCTGGCCGCCGGCGCGATACTGGCCGGTTTCGTGGGCGTGCCGATCGCGTTCGAGGCCCTGTGGCCGTGGACGGCGGCGATCGAGCACTTCCTGGAGCCGAGCTTCGTGGCGGAAGGCGCGCACGCCGCCGAGGAAGCGCATCACATGTCGCTGCTCGGCGAGCTCGGCCTGATGGCGTTCTCGGTCGCGCTCGCGCTCGGCGGCATCTGGCTCGCGCGCCGCAACTACGTGGAGCGTCCCGAGGCGGCCGAGCGGATGGCGGCGACGCTGGCCGTCCCGCACCGCGTGCTGACCAACAAGTACTACGTCGACGAGCTGTACGACGCGACCGTGGTGCGGGGTGCGATGGGGAGCGCCAAGGGCCTCTGGACCGTCGACCGCCGGGTGGTGGACGGCGCCGTCAACGGGACCGGCTGGACGACGATCGCCGCCTCCTACGTGTCGCACTTCCTCGACAAGTACGTCGTCGACGGCCTCGTCAACCTGACCGCCTGGATCTGCGGCGAGGCCAGCTACGTCTTCCGCCGGGCGCAGACCGGCCTGATTCAGAACTACGCGTTCGCCACGCTGCTCGGCCTGTTCGCGTTGGTGACCTGGTTCCTCGTCGCCCGGTAATCGGACACTGTCATGAACAACGCCGACTCCAGCCTGCTGTCGTTGATCCTGTTCACGCCGCTCGCCGGCGCGCTCGTGCTGCTGTTCGTGCCGAAGCGCCAGGAGGACGTGATCCGCTGGGTCGCCAACGTCACCGCCGCCGTCGGCTTCCTGGTGTCGCTGCCGCTCTGGTTCCGGTACGACCCGGCGAATCCGGAGTTCCAGTTCGTGGAGCGGCTGCCGTGGATCCCCTCCATCGGCGCGGAGTACTTCCTCGGAGTCGACGGCTTCAGCGTGCTGCTGATCCTGCTGACGACCCTGATGGGGGTCATCGCGGTCCTGTCGTCCTGGAACGCGATCCGGATGCGGGTCAAGGAGTACTACGTCTTCCTGCTGCTGCTTCAGACCGGGATGATCGGCGCGTTCGTGGCGCTCGACTTCCTGCTGTTCTTCCTGTTCTGGGAAGTGATGCTGGTGCCGATGTACTTCCTCATCGGCATCTGGGGCAGCGACAACCGGCTGTACTCCGCGATCAAGTTCTTCCTGTTCACGCTGGTCGGCAGCGTCGTCATGCTGCTCGGCATCCTCGCCGTCTACTTCCACAACCACGCCGTGACCGGGGTGTACACGTTCGACGTCACGCAGTTCCACCAGTTGAGCGTCCCGTTCGACATGCAGTGGTGGATCTTCCTCGCGTTCTTCCTCGGCTTCGCGGTCAAGGTGCCGATGTTCCCGTTCCACACCTGGCTGCCCGACGCCCACACCGACGCGCCGACCGCCGGCTCGGTCATCCTGGCCGCGGTGCTGCTGAAGATGGGGACCTACGGCTTCATCCGCTTCAGCCTCCCGATCCTGCCGGAGGCGACCGTCGCGTTCGTGCCCCTGGTCGCGGCGCTGTCGATCATCGGCATCGTCTACGGCGCCCTGGTGGCGATGGCGCAACGGGACTGGAAGCGTCTCGTCGCCTACTCCAGCGTCAGCCACATGGGGATGGTGATGCTGGGGATGTTCGCCCTCACGCCGGTCGGCATCACCGGCAGCATCGTGCAGCAGCTCAACCACGGCATCTCGACCGGCGCGCTGTTCCTGATCGTCGGCATCGTGTACGAGCGCCGGCACACCCGGCTGATCGCCGAGTACGGCGGGCTGTCGAAGGTGATGCCGGTCTACGCCGCGGTGTTCCTGATCATGACCATGTCGTCGATCGGGCTGCCGACGCTGAACGGGTTCATCGGCGAGATCCTGATCCTGCAGGGCGTCTTCGTGGTGCAGAAGACGTGGGCGTTCTTCGCGGCGTCCGGCATCGTGCTCGGAGCCGCCTACATGCTCTGGCTCTACCAGCGGACGATGTTCGGCACGGTGACCAATCCGAAGAACGAGAACCTCCCGGACCTCAGCATGCGGGAGTTCGTCACGTTCGTTCCGCTGCTGGTCCTGGCGGTCTGGATCGGGCTCTACCCGAAGCCGTTCCTCGACCGGCTGGAAACCTCGGTGGACAGGGTGATGATGCGGGTGAACACCGACTACACGCCGCGCTTCGCGGCAGGCGCCGCCGACGCGCCGCCCGCCGCGGCGAACCCCGGCGCCGGCGCGCCGCCGGCCGCGGCCGCCGAGGTCGGACAGCGGCTCGCCGGTCTCCCGGCCGTCACGGCGCACCCCGGGGCCGGCGCGCCGGCCGTGACCGAGGCGCCGGCGCGCGGCGGGCGTCAGGCCGCGGCGGGTAACTGACGATGCAGATGCCCGCCGGGTTCACCGCCGCCGACTTCTACTACCTGCTGCCCGAGCTGCTGCTGACGGGCGGGGCGCTGCTCGTCCTGGTGGTCGACATCCTGCTGCCGCGGCGCGACTGGGCGTCGTTCGGCATGACGCTGCTCACGCTGGCCGTGACCGGCGCGGCGGTCGTCGGGTTCACCGGCGTCGACACGACCATCTCCGCGGGACTGCTGGCGATCGACGGCTTCGCGACGTTCTTCAAGGCGATCGTCATCGTCTCGGCGCTGCTGACGGTGCTGATGTCGCCGTCGTACCTGCGCGTCGAGGCGGTCCGCCCCGGCGAGTACTACTTCCTCATCCTGTGCGCGACGCTCGGCATGCTGTTCATGGCGAGCGGCGTCGACCTGATCACGCTGTTCATCGGCCTCGAGACGATGGCCGTCTCGTTCTACGTCCTGGCCGGGTACCTGAAGCCGAACCAGCGGTCGAACGAGGCGTCGGTCAAGTATTTCCTCCTCGGCGCGTTCTCGCTCGGGATCCTCCTCTACGGCATGTCGCTGTTCTACGGCGCGACCGGCACGACCAGCCTCGCCGGCATCTCCGAGGCGCTGGCGGGCGGCGAGCGGACGCTGACCCTGTCGCTGGCGCTCGTGCTGCTGGTCGCGGGGATGGGATTCAAGATCGCGGCGGTTCCGTTCCACATGTGGGCGCCGGACGTCTACGAGGGGGCGCCGACGCCGGTGACCGCCTACCTCTCGGTCGGGTCGAAGGCCGCCTCCTTCGCCATGATCCTGCGGATCTTCATCGCGGGGCTGCCGAGCCTGGCCGCCGACTGGCAACTGCTGTTCTGGGTGCTGGCCGCGGTCACCATGACGGTCGGCAACGTCGCGGCGATCACGCAGAGCAACACGAAGCGGATGCTCGCGTATTCGTCGATTGCGCACGCCGGCTACGTCCTGATCGGGGTCGTGGCCGCGACGGAGCGCGGCGTCGCGGCGGCGATGGTCTATCTCTGGGTCTACGTCTTCATGCAGCTCGGCGCGTTCGCGGTCATCGCGATGCTGCGGCGGCAGGACGTCATCGGCGACGAGCTGAAGGACCTGAGCGGGCTGTACCTCCGCAAGCCCCTGGCCGCGATCGCCATGCTCGTCTTCATGCTGTCGCTCGGCGGTATTCCGCCGACCGCCGGCTTCATGGGCAAGCTGTGGCTGTTCGGCGCGGCCATCGAATCCGGCCTCGTCTGGCTGGCCGTGATCTTCGTCGTCAACAGCGTCATCTCGCTCTACTACTACTACCGGGTCATCGTCTTCATGTGGCTCAAGGACGAGACCATCGGTTCGGACTTCGGCATCAGTCCGGCCATGGCGACCGCCCTGGTCATCGCCGTCGTCGGCTCCCTCCTCTTCGGCGTCTACCCGCAGGTGCTGTTCGACCACGCGCAGATCGCCGCCGACATGTTCGGCTCGGCGGTGTCGACCGCCGCGTTGCGGTAGGGAGGCGGATCCGAACGGTCGTCCGCGCGGGTGACGTACTCTCCCCGCTGCAGGCGGATGTTGCCGCTTGAGACGTGGCTGACGATGCGGGCCGCCGGCCTCAAGGGGGCCGGCGGCCCCTGCGGGTCACTGAATCCGGGTGGAGTCCACCTGCTGCAGGGCGTCCTCGATGAGCGCCGCGTTGTCTTCCCGGGTGAGGTTGCGGCGGACGAGCTTCGAGGCGATCAGCACGGAGAGATCGACCGCCTCCTGGCGGAGCTCCGTCACCGCGCGGTCCCGCTCTAACTGAATCTGCTGCTGGGCGTTGCGGGTGATCGCCTCCGCTTCCTTCTGGGCGAGGTCACGCAGCTCCTGCCGGATCCGCACGCCGTCCGCGCGGGCCTCCGACAGGATGGCGTCCGCTTCCATGCGCGCCTTGCCGATGAGCGCGCTGGCCTTCGTCTGCACATCGGCCAGCTCCCGCCTGGCCTTGTCGGCGTCGTCGAGCGACTTGCGGATTCCGGCCTGCCGCTCCTCGAGTGCGGCGAGGAGCGGTCCCCACGCGAACTTCCGGAGCAGGAACAGCAGGACCAGGAATACCGCGATGGTCCAGAAGAACAGCCCGGGATCGGGCTGGACGAGCGGATTGTCCATGGCCGTTACCTATCTGATGAACACGATCATCAGAATGACGACTTCGGCGATGATGGCCACGCCTTCCAGCAGGAAGAGGGGCAGGTTCACGGCGCCCGTGATCTGCGCGGCCGCGTTCGGCTGGCGGGCGATGCCCTCGGCGGCGGCGGCGGCGAACCGTCCGATACCCAGCCCTGCGCCGATGACGATCAGGCCGAGTCCGATCGCGGCGCCGAAGTAATGCAGAACCTCCATGCGGTCAACCTCCGTGGTGCGATGCGTTTCGCTTAGTGGTGCACGTTGACGGCCATGCCGATGAACACGGCCGACAGCAGGGTGAAGACGTAGGCCTGGACGAGGACGACGATGATCTCCAGCGCGTTGATGCCGACGGCCAGCGGCACGGAGACGAGAATTCCCACGCCGATGCCGGCCAGCGCGCTCTCGAACAGCTCGGCGAACAGGAAGACGAACGACAGGATCGCCAGGATCGCGATGTGCCCACCGGTCATGTTCGCCGCCAGCCGCATCGTCAGGGCGAACGGCTTGACGAACATGCCCATGACCTCGATTGGGATCAGCAGGATGTAGAGCGGCCAGGCGAGCCCGTGCGGCACCAGGTTGATCCAGTGCCGGACGAAGCCGTGGGCCAGCGTCCCGGCGACGATGATCGAGACGAAGGTGATCGTGGCGAGCGCCGCGGTGACGTTGAAGTTGGCCGTCGCCGTGGTCCCGCCGTGGATGACGTTCTTGACCAGCGAGTGCTCGCCGGTATGCAGCACGTAGTGGTCGATCAGGCCGAGCACTTCGAAGATCGGGATCAGCCCGATCACGTTCGCCACCAGGATGAAGAAGAAGAAGGTGAGCACCAGCGGCGCCCAGGTCCCGACGTACCGCGCGCCGACGTTGGGCGCGACGATCGAGTCCCGGATGAACTCGACGACGAACTCCAGGGCGTTCATGAAGCCGCCCGGCACGAGCCGGTCCTGCCGCAGGTAGCGCCGCACCGTCGTCGTGATCAGCAGGAAGACCGCCGTCGCGACGAGAAGCAGCATGAAGACGTGCTTCGTCACCGAGAAGTCGATGCCGAAAATCACGGGCAGATGCAGGATCGGGTGTTCGAACGAGCTGTTCGCGACATGCTCGATGATCACCTCGCCGGCGTCGAATCCCTCCGCGGCGTGCTCCGCCGCGTCGGCGTGTGCCGCCGCTTCGGCCTGCCCCGCGGTGGTCTCGGTGGCTTCGGCGTGGTCGGGTTGCTGCATGCGTCTGTCGAGTGGAGTGCGGTGGAAGTGCGGTCCGCTCGCGCACCGTCAACCGGTGAAGAGGCGCTGCAGTTGCGCCGCCTCCGCGAGGTGCAGGACCACGAACGATATGGTGAAGCTGCCGGCGAACCACGCCGCGTCCAGCGACAGCACGCCGACCGCCAGGATCATGTAGAGGCCGAACAACACGAGCTTGCCCACGAACGCACGGACCATCAATCGCGCCAACTGCTCCGGACCGCGTCGGTACGCGCGCTCCATCATCCGCCACGAACCGAGGGCGACGGCCAGCGGCGCCAGCAGCCCGAGCAGGATCTCGGCCGCCGCGCCGGACACGGCCAGCGCGGTCAGCACGCTGGCCGCGGTCAGGACCACGGCGGCAATTCGGACCGGCTCGATCACGACTTCCAGACCGCCTTCGCCAATTCGTAGAATCCGACGACCAGACCGGCCAGCAGGCCGGCCAGGAGCCCCCAGGGCTCGGTTCCCTGCCAGCGGTCGATCAGATGTCCCCCGCCTCCGAGCAGAAGAATGGCCCCGATCAACGAGTAGCTGGCCGCTGCCGCCGGCCCGGCCCGGCGGACGTTGTTCTGCAGGCTCCGCAGGGAACCCGACACGAACGATTCCGGCTCGTCGGGCATGCTTTTCCGCCGCCAGCGGCGCTTCGAGCGCGACCGGCACGCTACGACCGAAGACGATCGGACCAGCCGGTCGCCCGCCGCAGCCGAACAAACGATCAATGATACCAAAGGGGCCGCCGGTGAGGCAACGCCGGACGCCGTCCGGGGTGCACGTCAGATTTGTGAGGGACCGCCATCGGGGGTGCAGGGCAGGGCGAGATCGGCCGACAACTTCAGTAGACCGGCTGTTCACTGGAGGAGTCCGACCACGCCCGAGGAATCGATCGCCGCGCTCGAACAGCGCCGCGCCCACCTGTGCCAGCAGTTGGCCTCGATCGGCGAGATGCGTTCGGGGTCGCTGATGGGCGCGTTGCCGGCGCTGCGGCAAGACCTCGTCACGGCTGCGCCCCCGTCTGATGTAAGCTGTTCGGATGCGGAGCGTTCGAGCCCCGACGCCCCGTCCGCGACAACCTGTTCCCTGCGCCGACACCCGCGAGACACGAGACCGAACGATGCCGAGAACCATCTGCGCCGCCGTCCGCACCCTGATCGTCCTCCTCGCCCTGGCGCCGGCGCCGGCCGCCGCCCAGACGGACGGCCGGACCATGCCGATGCGCACGCCGGACGGACAGCCGGACGTATCCGGCGTCTTCACGTTCCGCACCCTGACGCCGCTGGAGCGGCCGGAGCAGTTCGAGGGCGTGGAACGGCTCGGGCCGGAGGAGGCGGCGGCGTTCGAGGCGTCGGAGCGCATCCGGCGCAACCGGGACCTCTTCGACCCGGAGAAGGGCGCGCTCTTCTACCGCCCGCGGTCCGAGGGCGGCGTGCTGTCGTACAACGAGTTCTGGTACGAGCGGGGCATCGAACTCACCTCCGACAAGCGGACCTCGCTGATCGTCGACCCGCCCGACGGGCGGCGGCCGCCCCGCACGCCGGAAGCCGTCGCCCGCGGCCGCGAAGCGGCGGCGTACCGGCGCGCGCACATGTACGACTCCTACGAGAACCGGAGCATGTTCGACCGCTGCATCATGGGCTTCAACGCGGGTCCGCCGATGACGTCCGGCACCTACAACAACAACGTGATGATCTTCCAGGCGCCGGGATACGTGGCGATCCTGAACGAGATGGTGCACAACGCGCGGATCATCCCGATCGACGACGCCGCGAAGCCGCCGTTCCCGCAGCGCAGCGGCATCTCCCGCGCGCACTGGGAAGGCGAGACGCTGGTGATCGAAACCACGCAGTTCGCCGGCGGAAGCAGCAGCCTGACGTCGACCGGCATGCATCTGATCGAGCGCCTGACCCGGATCGACCCCGACACGGTGGCCTACGAGTACACGGTGACCGACCCGGCCGTCTACACCGCTCCCTACACGGTGATGATGCCGTTCCGGCGCACCGACGGCCCGCTTTTCGAGTACGCCTGCCACGAAGGAAACTACGGGCTGTACGGCATCCTGGCCGGGGCGCGCCGGATGGAGCGGCTGGGCCGCGAGCTGCGCCCGTAACCTGGAGAAGCATGGGCATCCTGAACCGACCGCGCGGCCGCGCTGGCTCCGGGCGTGCCGGCGAGTAGCCTTGGAGAAGTGAAAGCATGGGCATCCTGAACCTCGACGACGTGCCGCCGCCGTTCGGAGCGGAGGAGCGGGGAGAGCCCGCCGGCGGAGCGCGGAGCGCTCCCGCACCGGCCGCCACGGCGGAGACGAAAGCGGCTGCCCCGACCGGCGAGTCGTCTCCGTTCGACACCAGCGCGCTGACCGAGCCGACCGGCGGCGAATCTTCCCCGTTCGACACCAGCGAGCCGACCACCCCCGCCGGCGGCGAGTCGTCCCCGTTCGACACCAGCGCGCTGACCGCGCCGGCCGATCCGCCCGGCGCGCCCGCCGCATCCGAACCGCCGGCGGAGATCGAGGCGGACCCGGTCAGGACGCTGGAACTCAAACCGCTCATCGTGGAGCAGCTCGCGACGGTGTTCGATCCCGAGATTCCGGTCAACATCTACGATCTCGGTCTCATCTACGACGTCGCGGTCGACAAGCAGGGTCTGGCCGTCGTCCGGATGACGCTGACCGCGCCCGGCTGCCCGGCGGCGGTCACCCTGCCGGCCGAGGTACAGGGGAAGGTCAAGGGGATCGAGGGAGTCACCGACGCCCGCGTCGACCTGGTCTGGGAGCCGCCGTGGGACAAGGACCGGATGTCCGACGCGGCGAAGCTGCAGCTCGGAATCTTCGATTGAGCCGCCGTTCCGGTCGGGGCCAGCCGGCCGCACCCATGCGCTACGAGGGAAGCGTCAAGCACAAGGAGCCGTGGCAGCGGGGACGCCGGGGGGCGATCTGCCCGGAAGGCGTGGACCGGCGCACCGCTCAGCGCCTGCTCGACGACAGTGTGCCGGTCGATGGCGCGCGGTACGCCGTTCACGAGAGCCGTGCGTACTGCGCGAGGCGGCACGGCCCGAACGTCTGGCATGGGTACCTTGTCGGATGGATCCAGGTTCCGCAATCCCTCCGGCGCAGATGGATCAGCGAAGGCCGCCTCCGCCGGAGCGACGTTCGGAAACATTGGGACTGAGTCGGTGACCCGATGAGTACCCGCTGGGAGCGGCTCGCCGGGGACACCGGCGCCTTCGCGCTGACACTGGCGTTCGGCCAGGACCCCGACGACGGACGGGCCGCCGCTCCCGACGTCTCTCTCTCCTGGGGCAGTTTCCAGCTCTGGGTCGAAGGCCGGAACCTGTGCGCGCATCGGGAAGCGGGCGAGCGTATCGAATCCGTGCACTGGTACCTGCTCCCGCTGATCGAGTGGTTCGTGGCGCACTGGAATCCCCTGCTTCACGAGGAACGCCTGCCGGCGCGGAACCGCGGCGACACCGCCTGGGAGTCGCTGCGGGCGACCCGGTTCCCGCCGGCGGCGATAGACGAGAGCAGCGAGCGGCAGGCTCGCTGGGAGGACGACTGGCAGACATGGTGGATGCGCCATGCGCTGCGCGCGGCGAGCGACGGCGGGTTGTTCCCGGACGTCGTGGTGAGACGCCTGCGGGACTTCGTGGAAATCTCCTGGGGGCCGACGCGCACCACCGGCATGCCGGAGCACGTCGACTTCGCGGAGTCCGCTTCCGGCTTCAGCCGGCTGCCGCCGGCGACGGTCGCCGATCCGCTGCACGAGGTGCTCGCCGGAGCGAGCGAGCACCTGCTGTCACGCGCGCCGGCAGCGGAGCGCTTCCGGAAGCTGCGCAAGCGCGTCACGGCCCTGCGCGCGGGGGAACGCCACCGGGAACGGCGGCTCATGTGGCTGGCCGGACTGGGAACGGATGAACGTACGGTTCACACCGGATGGCAGCGGGCGAAACGCTACCTGTCGACGTGCGCCGAGCTCCCGCGCCACGCCATGCTGGAAGCCTCGGCGTCGCCGCTCGTGGTGACCGGTTCGTGTCAGGCGGCGCTGATGTTCGGTTCGCTTGCGCCGAACGTCGGGAAGGCGGACGCGCTGGCGCTCGCCGACGTCATGGTTGACCTCCACGACCCCGGAAGCGCTTCGCAATCGTTCGAATCGATTCGCGGCTCGGCGCCGATCGAGGACTCCGGGGATCCCTCGTGGCGTCAGGGATACGAACTGGCCGAGCGTTTTCACGATCGCTTCGACGAGAGGTTCGTCGGAGACGCATTCGTGAACGTCGACGGCATTCTGGAGACCTTGGGCGTCGAGGTCGTCTATCGCGGCCTGTCCGACGAAACCGTCAGAGGAGTCGCCTTCGACGGCGAGCGCCATCGGCCGGGGATACTCGTCAATTCGCGCAACAGCGCCAACGAGCACTCCTTCGGCCGCCGCTTCACCCTGGCTCACGAGCTGTGCCACTTGCTGTTCGACAGGGATGCCGGCGCGCGGCTTGCGATGGCTAGCGGTCCCTGGGCGCCGCGCGACGTCGAGCGGCGGGCCAACGCCTTCGCGGCGATGGTCCTGATGCCCAATCCGCTCGTGCAACGCGCCGTCGCGGCCCTGACCGGGCCGCTGGAGACGACGGATGCGGTGGGGCAGGTGGCGAACCGGCTGCGCACCGGCTTCGAGTCGACGCTGTGGCATCTCAAGAATCTGGGATACCTTGACGACTTCACTCGGCAACGAATCGAAGAGGAAGCACGGCGGCAACCGGATACGACGACGATGGGATTGCACCGGCGGGACCTCCAGAGTGCGTCAGAGCAGAACAAGAACGCCGGCAACGGTGGAGACGTCATCAAGCACTCCGTTTACCTGGCGGTGCTTGACGAGCTCCGCAAGCACGAACGGTGGCGCGAGCAACTGCACGTCCTGGAGACGCATGCCGGCAAGGGCGTCTACGCGCCGGCGGCGAAGGAATACGCCGCGGCGGCAAACGACCGGGCCATGCGGCAGTCGAAGCTGTGCGCCGCGCAGGAGCGGGCGTTCGCGTGCGCGCCGGACGGACTCGGATCGGTGGACGGCATGAAGGCCGGCGAAAGTCCCTACGCGGCTTCGGCCGTGCTCCACGCTTTCGCGCTTCGTGACGTTCCACGGAAGTCCCTTGTGCTCATGGACCACGACGGCGGCGTCACGGATACGTTGACGCGAGTGTTCGACGAGCCCGCGTTCCGTCGGTTCAGTCCGCCGCCTTGCGTGCGACGCACGGCGTCATCGTCGGAGCAGGCGCTGATCGAACTCCTGGGGCAATCGTCGCGCCTTGGCGGAAATCACGTCGTCCACCTGGACCCGTTCGCGTTCGTGTGGGCCACCGAACACGCGCAAAAACGGAAACGATACGCCAGGTTGCTGCGCGAGGCGGACCGGCGCGTGAGGTGCGACACCCTGGCCGCGCTCAGCGTCTTCGTCGTCTGGGGGCGGCGGCACCGCGGCAAGGCCCGGAAGATTCTGTCCGGAGCGGAACGCGGCGTGCCCGACGGGTACCGGGACCTGTGCGACGAGATCGGGAGCGAACGCCGCATCACCGTCGAATGGTGCTGGGATCAGTACTTTGCGATGCTGCTCGTGGTTCCGGCCGCGGTCCGGGATGAAATCGTCGAGCGCATCAGGAAATACTGCAAGCCGTTCGAGTCGCGGTGCCCGAGATGGTTCCGGATCTCCGCCGGGTGACGCAGGCATCGCACTCCGTAACGGCGTCGGATTCAGGCGCCGGCCGCGGGTTCCAGCGCGTCCCGGATCGCCTGTTCCAGGCAGTCGAGCTCGTCCAGGAAGTACACGCCGTCCCTCCGCCAGTCGCGGGCGGAACGCTTACCGTCGTCGATCCCGGACGCCGGCGTGACGGACAGGACGCAGGCGCGCAGGTGCAGGTTCGGGTCGTCCCGGTGCAGCCGGCGTTCCATCCCCTGATCGCGCGGTGCAGCGCCACCTTGCGGCGTTCCCGGGCGCCGAACCGGCTCAGGCCCTTCGGGTCGAGGAACAGAGGAACAGGACGTCCTGCAAAACGGGCGGGGCGCGACCGCTCCGGCGGCAGGTACAGCTCGTACCAGTCGCCGCTCCGCAGCAGCCGCTCCACCGTGCGCCGCTCGACGACCAGGTTGCGCCAGCCGCGCCGCCGAGCACCGGACACCTGCGACCCCGCGACCCGCGCGCGGCGCATGACGCGATATGATGCGATCCGCATGACCAGTCCGACCGAAGCTGCGGCGACCGCGGCGCGCACCGGCGAAGGACCCGATCCTTCCGACCTCGAGAACCCCGCGCTCTACATCAACCGCGAGCTGAGCTGGCTGGAGTTCAACCAGCGGGTCCTGCTGCAGGCCCAGGACGAGCGCCACCCGCTGCTCGAACGGGTCAAGTTCCTGTCGATCGTCGCGAACAACCTCGACGAGTTCTTCATGGTCCGGGTCGCGACGCTGCTGCGGAAGTTCCGCGCCGAGAGCGAGGCGGTGTCGCCGGACGGAATGACCACCGAGCAGCAGCTCGACGCCATCCGCGGGCGGACCCGGCGGATGATGGACGACGTCGAGCACTGCTGGTCCGGCATCCTGCGGCCGCTGCTCGCCACGCACCGCATCCGGATCCTCGACCCGGCGGACTACACCCCGCCGGTCGAGGCCTACCTCCACGACCACTACCGCCGGAACATCCACCCGGTGCTGACCCCGCTCGCGTTCGACCCCGGGCATCCGTTCCCGTTCATCTCGAACCTGAGCATGAACCTCGCGGTGGTGGTGGAGCGCGACGGCCGCACGCGGTTCGCCCGCGTCAAGCTGCCGGACGTGCTGGCGCGCTTCATCCCGATCCCGGCCTCGGTCGCCGGCCAGCCGGGCGATTCGTTCGCGTTCCTCGAGGACGTGGTCAAGCTGAACGTCGCAAGCCTGTTTCCGGGCATCGCGGTGCGCGAGACGCACCTCTTCCGGATCGTCCGCGACACCGACATGGTGATCCAGGAGGACGAGGCCGACGACCTGCTCGAATCGGTCGACCGCACGCTGAAGGAGCTGCGCTACGGCGCCTTGTCGCAGCTTCTCGTCGAAGCGTCCATGCCGGCGCGCGTCCTCAACATCCTGATCGAGAACTTCGAGATCGAAGAGGACGTCGTGGTCCGGACCGAGGGCCGGATGGGCTACGGCGACTGGAGCGCGCTGACGAAGCTGCACCGCCCGCGGCTGAAGGACAAGCCGTTCTCGCCGCGCGCCCTCTGGCCGGACGACGACGGCGAGGCGATCTTCGACGCCGTCCAGGAACGGGACCACCTCGTCCACCATCCGTTCGAGTCGTTCTCGGCGGTCGAGTCGTTCCTGCGCGCGGCGGTCGACGACGCCCACGTGATCGCGATCAAGATCACCCTCTACCGCATCGGTCCGAACTCGCCGCTGCTCGACCTGCTGATCCAGGCCGCCCACGCCGGCAAGCAGGTGGCGGTGCTGGTGGAGCTGAAGGCGCGCTTCGACGAGCGGAACAACATCGAGTGGGCGCACCGGCTGGAGGCGGCCGGCATCCACGTCGTCTACGGGCTGCTGAACCTGAAGACGCACTGCAAGCTCTGCCTCGTCGTGCGCCAGGAGCACGACGGCATCGTCCGCTACGCGCACGTCGGGACCGGCAACTACAACCGCGTCACCTCGCAGGTCTACACCGACTTCGGCCTGTTCACGGCGCGGCCGGCGGTGCTCGACGAGGTGACGGAGGTCTTCAACTACCTGACGGGGTACTCCGGCAAGGAAGACTACGAGGAGCTGCTGGTCGCCCCGCACCACCTGCGCCGGGCCTTCACGAAACTGGTCGAGCGGGAGGCCGGGCACGCGCGCGCCGGGCGCGAGGCGGGCATCATCGTCAAGAACAACTCGGTCGCCGACCCGGAGATGATCCGCGTCCTGTACCGGGCGTCGCAGGCCGGCGTGCGGATCGACATGGTCGTGCGGGGCGTCTGCTGCCTCCGGCCCGGCATCCCCGGCATCAGCGACACCATCCGCGTCCGCTCCGTCGTCGGCCGCTTCCTGGAGCACTCGCGGCTCTACTACTTCGCCAACGGCGGCCAGCCGGAGCTGCTCATCGGCAGCGCCGACCTGATGGAGCGCAACCTCGACCGCCGCGTCGAGGCGCTCTGCCACGTCCGCGATCCCGCGTTGCGGACCCACCTGCACGACGTCGTCCTGCAGACGATGCTCGCCGACACCGACCGGGCCATGGCGCTGCGGACCGACGGCTCCTACCAGCCGGTCCGCGGCAAACCGCACGCGCGGCGGATGAACGCCCAGGAGAAGCTGCTGCGGGCCTACGCGCGCCCGCGGCGGCGGGACCGGCGGGACTGAGGTTCGGACGGCCGGCAGCCGGCGTCGCCGACGTCCTGCATGCGCGCCCGAGGCGGCGGACCGGCGGGACCGAGCCGCCCGGCCCTGGAAACCGGCTATCCGCCCGTGACCCCGCGCTTCCGCCAGTAGCGGGCGAGGCCGAGCCAGCACTGGTCGAGCGGCGCCGCGGCGCCGTAGAGACCCGCCTCGCCGGCCGGAATGCGCCGCTCCACGTAGACGCGCAGCTCGTCGACGAAGCGGTTCTGCTGGTCGGCCGCGCCGCCGCCCGCTTCGATGCAGGCGCGCGCGATGCCGGCCATCGCGGGCAGGTGGGTCCGCAGGGCGTCGAGGTGCGCGTCCGGGTCCTCGTGCGCGCCGAAGTGGGTGACGAACAGGGTCGACGCCCGCCAGCGGCGGACCAGCTCGATGCTCTCCGCCCAGACTTCGACGTCGACGTCGGGCGGGGGCGTGGGCGGCAGCACGAAGAGCGCCCTGCCGGTGCGGACGCCGGCGACGTCGCCGACGAAGGCCACGCCGCTGTCGCGGTCGAAGAAGCTGACGTGGTGGGAGGCGTGCCCCGGCGTGTGGACGACCTCGAAGGCGCGGTCCGCCGCCGCGATCCGTTCGCCGCCGGCGAGCGCCCGCACGTTGGCCTCCGGCACCGGCAGGAACGGCCCCCAGAGCGTCTCGAGCGCGTCGCCGTAGAGCCGCGCGGCGCTGGCGAGCAGCTTCGACGGATCGATCATGTGCGGCGCGCCCCGCTCGTGGACGTACACCCGGATGTCCGGATTCTCGCGCACCAGCGAGCCGGCGGCGCCGGCGTGATCGAGGTGGATGTGGGTCAGCAGCAGCGCCCGCACGTCGGCGATCGCGATGCCGGCGCCGGCGAGCGCCGCCCGCAGCGTCTCCAGGCACGAGGCCGGTCCGGGGTCGATGAGCGCGACTCCGGCGGCGCTCCGCACGACGGCGGCCGCGATGACGCGCGGCCGGCCGCGGTGCAGCAGGTCCGTGTAGCCGATGCCGCGCGCGATCGTCTCCATCGGGGCGCGATTGTACTATCTATGGCGTCCCCACGGCGGACGGCGCCCCGCTTGACCGCGCGAAACGCGCGCCGGTACGCTGGCGCCGGAACCTTCGGGAATGCGGAACCTGGACTGGAAACGATGACCGCGCACGAAGACGGCCGGCTGCCCGGCGGAGCGGTGATCGAGCGGACGCGGAACAAGCCGGTCACTCCGAAGCTGTACCGCGTCCTGCTGCTGAACGACGACTACACGACGATGGAGTTCGTCGTCGCGGTCCTCGAAGAGGTGTTCCGGAAGACGCCGGCCGAGGCGTTCCGGCTGATGATGCAGGTGCACACGGAAGGCCGGGCGGTCTGCGGCGCCTACCCGTACGAGGTGGCCGAGACGAAGGTCGACGCGGTGCGGCAGCGCGCCGAGCGCGGCGGGTTTCCGCTGCAGGCGGCCATCGAAGGCGACGAGTGACCCGGGGCCACGGAATCCGCACATGTTCAGCGCCTCCCTCGAACTGATCCTCAACGTCGCCTACCGCGAGGCGATGTCGCGGCGCCACACGCACCTGACGCTGGAGCACCTGCTCTACGCGCTGGCGCACGACGCGGAGGCGGAGCGCATCCTCGCCGCGTGCGGGGCGGATCTGCGGGCGCTCCGGCGCACGCTGGACGAGCTTCTCGGAACGCTGGAGACGTTCGGCCGCCGCGACCGCGCCGGCGAGCCGGCCCAGACCCTCGCCTTCCGCCGCGTGCTGCAGACCGCGGTGCTGCACGTCCAGAGCGCCGGCAAGGACGAAGTGCGGGCGGGCGACATCCTGGCCGCCATCCTTCAGCAGCCGAAGACGCAGGCCGCCGAGGCGCTGGCCGCGCAGGGGATCACGCGGCTCGACGTCCTCAACTACGTCTCGCACGGCATCTCCAAGGTCCCGGCCGCCGACGGCGACCCGGACCGCCGGGGGGACGGCGCCGAAGCGGGAGCGGGCGAGGAAGGCCCCGCCGCGGCGCGCGACCCGCTGGCCGCCTATGCCGTGAACCTGACGGAGCGGGCCCGGGCCGGCGCGCTCGATCCGCTGATCGGACGGCAGCCGGAGCTGCAGCGGACGCTCCAGATCCTCTGCCGGCGGCGCAAGAACAACCCCGTGTTCGTCGGCGAGGCGGGCGTCGGCAAGACCGCGCTGGCGGAAGGGCTCGCGGCGCGCCTGACCGAGGACGACGTCCCGGCGCGGCTCGCCGGGGCGGAGGTGTTCGCGCTCGACACCGCCGCGCTGCTGGCCGGGACCCGGTTCCGCGGCGACTTCGAGGAGCGGTTCAAGGCGGTGACCAAGGCGCTGGCCGGTCACCCGCTGCCGATCCTGTTCATCGACGAGGTGCACGCGACGGTCGGCGCGGGGGCGACGACCGGCGGGACGATGGACTTGGCGACGCTGATCAAGCCGTTGCTGTCGGCGGGCGAGCTGCGGGTCGTCGGGTCGACGACGTTCGAGGAGTTCAAGCATGTCGAGAAGGACCGGGCGCTGGCCCGGCGCCTCCAGAAGGTGGTGGTCGAAGAGCCGAGCGTCGACGAGACGTCGCAGATCCTCGAAGGCCTGCGGTCGCGCTACGAGGAGCATCACGGCGTGACGTTCGGCCCGGAGACCGTGCCGGCCGCCGCGAAGCTGGCCAGGCGGCATCTGCGCGATGCGCGGCTCCCCGACGGCGCCATCGACATCCTGGACGAAGCGGGGGCCGCGATCGGCATGCGGCGGACCGCGTCCGAGGCGGCCGGGGCAGAGAACGCCGGCGCGGAGCCGCCGCTGGTGACGATCGCCGACGTCGAGCGGGTCGTCGCCCGCATGGCGCGCATCCCGGAGAAGCAGACGACCTCGTCGGACAAGGAACGCCTGCGGACGCTCGGCGAAGCGCTCGAGCGGGTCGTCTTCGGACAGCCCGAGGCGGTCTCGGCCGTCGTGACCGCCGTCAAGCGGTCGCGGGCCGGACTCGGCGTCCCCGATCATCCCGCCGGCTGCTTTCTCTTCACCGGACCGACCGGGGTCGGCAAGACCGAGCTCGCGCGGCAGCTCGCCATCCACCTGGGCAACGAGTTCATCCGCTACGACATGAGCGAATACATGGAGAAGCACGCGGTGGCGCGGCTGATCGGCGCGCCGCCGGGGTACGTCGGCTTCGAGCAGGGCGGCCTGCTGGTCGACGCCGTGCGCTCCCACCCCTACGGCGTCGTGCTCCTGGACGAGATCGAGAAGGCGCACCCCGACGTCTACAACGTCCTGCTGCAGGTGATGGATCACGCGACGCTCACCGACAACGGCGGGCGCCGGGCGGACTTCCGCCACGTGATCCTCATCCTGACCTCCAACGCGGGCTCGCGCGAGGCCAGCGCGACCCCGATCGGCTTCGGCGACGACCAGGCGTCGACCGCCAGGGGACGGATGAAGGCGGCCGTCGAACGGATCTTCAGCCCCGAGTTCCGGAACCGGCTCGACGCCGTCGTGCCGTTCGACCCGCTGACGCCGGCGACGATGGAGACCATCGTCGAGAAGTTCATCCTGCAGCTCGAGGCGCAACTGGCCGAGCGCAGGGTGGCCATCGCGCTCGATCCGGCGGCGCGCGCGTGGCTGGCCCGCAAGGGGTACGACCCGGTCTACGGCGCGCGCCCGCTCGCCCGCGTCGTGCAGGCCGAGGTGCGCAATCCGCTGACCGACGAGATCCTGTTCGGCCGGCTGGAGCACGGCGGCACGGTGCGGATCGGGCTGGCGGACGACGCCCTGACGTTCGCCATCGAGCCGGCGGCGGCGCCGGCGCGCGCCCCGGAAGAGGCCACGAGCGAATGAACCCGGGGCCGGCCGCCCCGCGCCGGCGGAGCGACGACCCCATGCGCCTCTACGTGGAGCCGATGGACGCGGTGCTGGTCGAGTTCGACGAACGCGGGCGGGTGCGGTTCGACGGCGAGGACTGGAGCACGCCGTCGCTCCAGGAGATCCGCGCCATCCTCTACGCGGCCGGAAACGAGATGGCGGCGCTGCGGGAGCTGGTCGACGCCCTCGAAGCGTCCGTCGCGCCGCGCTCGACGGATTAGTTGCCTCGGCGGGGGCCTCCGACCGCTTCATAGCGCCCGGCGAGACGCCGGTGACGAACAGGCGCTTGAGGCTGCCCGCCTGCCCCCCCCCTGCCCGGCATCAAGCGCGGACCGTGGCGGCGGCCTCGACGGCGGCCCCCCGGCGGAACTCGCGCCCGGCCGACGAAGGCGTCTCGGCGCCGGTTGCCGCCGGGAGCGTTGCGGCGGGCGGCAGTCGCCCGGGAACAAGTTGCTTACCGCGCCCGGCGGTTGGCGTAGTAGACGCCATTGAACCTGAAGAGCCCGGCGTTCTTCGCCCACGCCTCGGGGAAACCGGGCGGGGGGAACCCGGTCAGACTCGACAAGTCATGCAACTGGCGGAAGACGTTCAGGACTTCGCCGTCCGCAAGACGAATCTCGAAGGCCTGCCCGCGCATGCGGTCGACGAGCAGGACGCGGCGCCGGTCGGCCGAAACGTCGAATTGCCCTCGGAAACGCGTGAAGAAGTCCCGCAAGTGGCCCGGCGTGTCGTCGTTGGGAAAGAGGGTGGTCTCCTCGCCGGTGGCGAGATCGACCATGAGCAGCCGGGAAGGCCCCCCGGCGCCGGCGGCGCCCAGGTTGTCGAACAGCAGGAACCGCGCCTTCTCCAGATGGCGGACGCCGTGCTGCCGCTGGAAGCTGCCCCGCACGAACCGTTTCAGGCGGCGGTCGTCACGGTCCAGGATGCCGAACGCGTTGAGGTTCCGCAACGAGACCACCAGGTCGCCGGGAGCGATGCCGGCGGCGCCCCCGGCGTCCGCGCCGAGCACGCTCACGTAGTTGAGGTGCATGGGATTGCAACCGTTCGCGTCAACCAGGCTGCCCGCATGGGGGGACTGGACGATCGCATCCAGGATGGGGATCTCCTCCAGCAGGCGCCCGCGCCCGTCGATGACGTTGACCTGTTCGTCCCAGATCGGGTCACGGCACCGCAACGCCAAGCGAGAAGTCCCGACCGCGTAGGACAGAATGGTCCGGTCACGCCGCCGACCCGGCACCAGCGCCAGATCTTCGTCGACCACGTGGGGCCAGTGGTGGCTGTAGCCCTTGCGGTACCAGCGCGGCCGCCCGTCGGGCGCTATCCGCGCCACGCCTCCTGGGGAAAGTCTGTCGATGGTGAACACGACCAGCAGGTCGCCGTCGGGGTACAGCGAGAGTTGAAAGAATTTCACGTCGTGCAAGAACGACAAGCCCGGGGGATCGAACTCGGCCACGACGTTCGCCGCCACGATCTCCTCGGGCCGGAACGGCCAGGCGCGGCGGACCGACCCGGAACGCGAGTACTCCACCGCCAGACAGCCCCAGGGTCCGGGGCACTGGTCGAGGAACGTCCCGACTTCTCCTTTCATCAGGACCGGGTCTTCGAGTTCGTCGCCGGCGAGGAACTCGACGCGCGCCGCCGCCGCGCCGCCGCGCGCAACGTGCGCCGCCGGGCAAATCAGCTCGGGCACGTGAAAGGATCTTTGCAGCTCGATCAGGAACTTTCCGGCCACGGGGGCGCAATCCGCCGAAACGATCCCGTCGTCAACGGCGACGGCCGTGGACGTGACCAGCGTCCTGTACGCGGAGCGGACCAGGGGGAACGGAAAAACCTCGGCATGCCGAACGTACATGCCCGTGAAGAACGCGGCCAGGACCGCCGTTGCGACGAACAGGAACAACGGAAGCCGCCACCGGGGGCGGCGACGATCCATGGCTGGCGTTCCGGGGGGAACAGGCATGGGCTGGATTAGTCAGTCAGCTACCGAGGGCGCCGGGACTGTTCGGCAGCCGCAACGACAGCTCGGTCCGCAACGCCACGGGCGGCAGCATAGCTCCGAAGCTGCGGCATCATCAAGAGATGGTCGTCGAAGCGCCGTTCACCGTGCCGGTGGCGTCGGTGCCTTCGAAGATGGTCTCGAACCGATCATCGCGCGAAGCGCCGCCCGGCATCAAGCGCGGACCGCGGCGGCGGCCCCCCGGCGGAACTCGCGCCCGGCCGACGAAGGCGTCTCGGCGCCGGTTGCCGCCGGGAGCGTTGCGGCGGGCGGCAGTCGCCCGGGTTGCTTACCGCACCCGGCGGTTGGCGTAGTAGACGCCATTGAACCTGAAGAGCCCGGCGTTCTTCGCCCACGCCTCGGGGAAACCGGGCGGGGGGAACCCGGTCAGACTCGACAAGTCATGCAACTGGCGGAAGACGTTCAGGACTTCGCCGTCCGCAAGACGAATCTCGAAGGCCTGCCCGCGCACGCGGTCGACGAGCAGGACGCGGCGCCGGTCGGCCGAAACGTCGAATTGCCCTCGGGGACGCGTGAAGAAGTCCCGCAAGTGGCCCGGCGTGGCGTCGTTGGGAAAGAGGGTGGTCTCCTCGCCGGTGGCGAGATCGACCATGAGCAGCCGGGAAGGGCCCCCGGCGCCGGCGGCGCCCAGGTTGTCGAACAGCAGGAACCGCGCCTTCTCCAGATGGCGGACGCCGTGCTGCCGCTGGAAGCTGCCCCGCACCAACCGTTTCAGGCGGCGGTCGTCACGGTCCAGGATGCCGAACGCGTTGAGGTTCCGCAACGAGACCACCAGATCGCCGGGAGCGATGCCGGCGGCGCCCCCGGCGTCCGCGCCGAGCACGTGCACGTAGTTGAGGTGGATGGGATTGCAACCGTTCGCGCCAACCAGGATGCCCGCATGGGGGGACTGGACGATCGCATTCAGGATGGAGATCTCCTCCAGCAGGCGCCCGCGCCCGTCGATGACGTTGACCTGTTCGTCCCAGATCGGGTCACGGCACCGCAACGCCAAGCGAGAAGTCCCGACCGCGTAGGACAGAATGGTCCGGTCACGCCGCCGACCCGGCATCACCGCCAGATCTTCGTCGACCACGTGGGGCCAGTGGTGACTGTTGTCCTTGCGGTACCAGCGCGGCCGCCCGTCGGGCGCTATCCGCGCCACGCCTCCTGGGGAAAGTCTGTCGATGGTGAACACGACCAGCAGGTCGCCGTCGGGGTACAGCGAGAGTTGAAAGAACTTCACGTCGTGCAAGAACGACAAGCCCGGGGGATCGGACTCGGCCACGACGTTCGCCGCCACGATCTCCTCGGGCCGGAACGGCCAGGCGCGGCGGACCGACCCGGAACGCGAATACTCCACCGCCAGACAGCCCCAGGGTCCGGGGCACTGGTCGAGGAACGTCCCGACTTCTCCTTTCATCAGGACCGGGTCTTCGAGTTCGTCGCCGGCGAGGAACTCGACGCGCGCCGCCGCCGCGCCGCCGCGCGCAACGTGCGCCGCCGGGCAAATCAGCTCGGGCACGTGAAAGGATCTTTGCAGCTCGGTCAGGAACTTTCCGGCCACGGGGGCGCAATGCGCCGAAACGATCCCGTCGTCAACGGCGCCGACCGTGGACGTGACCAGCGGCCTGAACGCGGAGCGGACCAGGGGGAACGGGAAAACCTCGGCATGCCGAACGTACATGCCCGTGAAGAACGCGGCCAGGATCGCCGCCGCGGCGAACAGGAACAACGGAAGCCGCCGCCGGGGGCGGCGACGATCCGTGGCTGGCGTTCCGGGGGGGGGGGGGGGCATGGGCTGGACTGGTCAGCTAGACGCCGGCCGCGGCGGCGGCCCGCTCGGGGGCCTTCACGCCGAGCACGACCGCCGCCCGCGGCTGTCCCTCGCAAGCCGCCGCGTAGGCGTACTCGACGTTGACGTCGGCCGCGGCGAGCAAGCCCGCAACGCGCCCGAGCGCGCCCGGTCCGTTCGGCAGCTCCAGGAACAGCACGTTCTCCTGCTCCACCGCGTACTCGCGTGCGGCGAGCGCGCCGGCCGCGCGCAACGGGTTGTCCACCACCATGCGCAACGTGCCGCCGCGTTCGACGGTGAAGGCGACGACGTTGATCCGCTCGTCGCCGAGGATTCGGCAGACGCGGCCGAGGGCGCCGGGACTGTTCGGCAGCCGCAACGACAGCTCGGTCCGCAACGCCACGGGCGGAAGCATAGCCCCGAAGCTGCGGTATCATCAAGAGATGGTCGTCGAAGCGCCGTTCACCGTGCCGGTGGCGAGGCGCAGCGCCGCGTTCGATTACGCGATCCGCGGCATCGTCGCCGAGGCCCGCAAGGTGGAGGCGAGCGGGCGGCGCGTCCGCTACCTGAACATCGGCGATCCCGTCCTGTTCGGTTTCCGGACGCCGCCGCACCTGATCGAGGCGGTCGAACGCGCGATGCGCGACGGGCGCAACGGCTACACGCCGGCGGCCGGGGTGCCGGAGGCGCGCGAGGCCGTCGCCGCCGACTTCGAGGCGCGCGGGCTGGCGGTGTCGCCGGACCGCGTCGTGCTGACCGCCGGGGCCTCCGAGGGGATCGACCTCGCCCTGAGCGTGCTCGTCGACCACGGCGACGAAGTGCTGGTCTCGGTGCCGACCTATCCGCTGTACACGGGGGTGCTCGCGAAGCTGGGGGCGCGCGCCGTCTACTACCGGACCGACCCGGCGCACGGATGGCAGCCGGACGTCGCGCACGTCGAGAGCCTGATCTCGCCGCGGACGCGGGCGCTGGTGGTGATCGATCCCAACAATCCGACCGGGGCGGTCTACACCCGCGAGAACCGCCTGGCGCTGCTCGAGCTGGCGGATCGCCACGACGTCGTGCTGATTTCCGACGAAGGCTACACCGACCTCGCCTACGACGGCCGCGTGGCGCCCATCGGGTCGTACGATCCGGACGCCCCGGTGATCTCGTTCTCGTCGCTGTCGAAGGCCCATCTCGCCCCGGGCTGGCGCGCCGGCTGGATGGCGGTGGGGGGCGGAGCGCGGCTCGACGGCGTGCTGGCGGCGATCAAGGACATGGCCGACGGCCGGATCTGCAGCGTGGGGCCGATGCAGTACGCGGTGCCCGCGGCGCTGAACGGGGACAAGCGGCACCAGACCGCGTTCCTCGACGCCCTGCGCGAACGCGCGGACGTGACGACCCGCCGCCTGAACGCGATCGCGGGCGTCTCGTGCGTGCGCCCGGCGGCGGCGTTCTACGCGATGCCGAAGGTGGAGCTGCCCCCCGGACGCACGGACGAGGAGTTCGTCGTCGGCCTGCTGCGCGCCACCGGCCTGCTGTGCGTGTACGGCTCGGGGTTCGGCACCGTGCCCGCCCACGGCTACTTCCGGATCGTCTTCCTGGCGCCGCCGGCGGAACTCGACACCTTCTACGACGCGATCGAGACGTTCACCGCGGAATTCCTGGCGGGGTAGCTGCATGGTCCGCTTCCGTGCCGGCCTGGGAGCGCTCGCCGGCCTGTCGTCCCTGGCCGCGGCCGGCGCCGGCGCGCAGACGGTTTCGCTCGCCGACTTCGATCCGCTCGTCACCCGGCTGGAGACCGCCGCGCGCACGTCCGACGCCGAGGCCTACCTGGACCTGCTGGCGGAGGACGCGGACCGGACGGCGGCGCGCGCGTTCGCAGCCGACGCGTTGCGGCGGGACGTATGGCAAGCCGCCGCCCGCGCGCGTTTCGCGCGGCCGCTCGACGACGTCCCGGAAGGCGGCGGGTACGAGCTGACCGTCGAGGTGTTCACCGAGCGCGGCGTGGCCGGCCGGCTCCAGACCTGGAGCCTCGACGTCGTGCGGGACGAAGCGGCCGGCGCCGGACGGGGGGAGTGGCGCATCGCCCGCCAGGAACGCGTCGACGTCGTCGACGGCCTCCTGCACCTGACGCTGAACCCCGGCGCGGCGTACGACGCCGCGAACCTCGCGATCGCCGGCGAGGACATGACCCTGCGCATGGCGCGCGGCACGATGTTCGTCGCCGAGACCGACCGGGGCGGCGTCACCGGCATCGTGCTGCTGGGCGACGGCGTCCTCACGTTCTCGCCGGCCCCCGAGGCCGAACGGGGACAGGTCCGCCTGCTGACCGGACGCGAGACCCTGGAAGCGGATCTGTCGGCGGCGTTCGTCCGGGTGAACCCGGCGACCTTCGCGGCGCGGGTCTCCGCCCCCGGCCTGACCGCGGTCCCGGTCGACGGCGGAGACCTGGAGCGCGCGGGGGAGGTCTTCGACCGGTTCGCGCCGCTGTCCTTCGGCGTCGACCTCGGCGACCTGAGCGACAAGGCCTGGTCGCTGACGCCCGGCGGCGGCGACTTCATCGCGGACGTGCGGACCGACCGCTACGGCACGCTGACGTTCGCGCAATCCGCCAACCAGCCCGAGGACGTGTCGCTCTACGAGCGGGAGACCCAGCGCATCATCGCCCTCTACCCGTCCGCGGCGAAGCGCGCCGCCGGGGACCGCTACTTCAGCGACGACGACGGCGTCGCATACGACGTGCTGGACTACCGGATCGCGGCATCGTTCCAGCCCCGCGGGGTCGAGCGCGAATCCATGCGGGCCCGGCCGCGGCTGCGCGGCTGCTTCATCACCGGCCGGGCCCGGCTGGCCGTCCGCGTCACCGGACCGAATCTGACGTCGCTGACGCTGCGCCTCGCCGCCGACCTTGACGTGCGCTCGGTGGTCTCGAACGAGCTGGGTCCGCTGTTGTTCTTCCGCATGCGGGGGCGGGACAACGTGGTCGTGAGCCTGCCGCGCGGCGCTCCCCCCGTCGGCGCCGAGTTCACGATCGAGATCGAGTACTCCGGGCTGCTCGAAGCCCAGGAGCTCGCGGAGAACTGGCTGGGCCGGCGGGGTTTCGGACTCGACGCGGTCGGCGCGCCGACCCCCTTCGGCGTCGCCGCGCACCGCTACGTCTACAGCAGCGCGACGCACTGGTATCCCCGCGCCAGCACGTCCGACTACGCCACGGCGACGATGGATCTGACGGTGCCGGCCGACTACGGGGTCGTCGCGAGCGGCGAGCCGGCGGAGACGGAGACGGATGCGCCCCCCCCTGCCGGCGACGCCGCGGAGACGCGCCGCTACCGGTACGTGACGCTGCAGCCGGCGCGGTACCTCTCGTGCGTCATCAGCCGCTTCACGCGGGCCGCGCCCGAGCCGCGTCTGGTGACGCTGGACCCGCGGCCCGCCGCGCCCGGCGCGCCGCGGCCGGGGGTGTCGTACGACAGCGTGTCGCTCGCCGTGCGGTCGACCGCGCGCACCCGGGATCGGATCGCCGGGTACTACGACACCGCGGCGGACATCCTCGGCTTCTATGCGTCCCTGATCGGCGACGCGCCGTACCCGACGTTCACGCTCGCCCTGACCGACGCGATCCTGCCCGGCGGCCACAGTCCGGCCTACTTCGCCGTCCTCAACCAGCCGCTGCCGTCGCCGCCCGGCGCCATGGTGTCGTGGCGCACCGACCCGGTCGCCTTCAGCCGCTACCCCGCCTTCTTCCTGGCCCACGAGCTGGCCCACCAGTGGTGGGGTCAGGCGGTAGGGTGGAAGAACTACCACGAGCAGTGGTTGAGCGAAGGGTTCGCGCAGTACTTCGCGGCGCTCTACGCCGAGCATCGCAACGGTCCCGAGGTCTTCTCCGAGGTGCTCGCGCAGATGCGGCGGTGGAGCCTGCGGCATTCGGACCGGGGCCCGGTGTACCTCGGCAACCGCCTCGGCCGCATCGAGGACGAGCCGCGGGTGTTCCGGGCGCTCGTCTACAACAAGGGGGCGATGGTGCTGCACATGCTGCGGCGCCTTCTCGGCGACGAGACCTTCTTCGCCGGCGTCCGCCGGTACTACGACGAGATGCGGTTCCGAAAGGCGGGCACCGACGACCTGATCCGGGCGTTCGAAGCCGAGTCGGGGCGCTCGCTCACGGCGTTCTTCGAGCGCTGGATTCACGAGGACGACCTGCCCGACATCGCGTTCAGCTACCGGATCGAGTCCGGGCCGGGCGGCCGCGCCGCGGTTCTGCGGTTCGAGCAGCGCGGCAAGCTGTTCGAGGTGCCGGTCACCGTCACGCTTCGTTATCGAGGGAACGACCGCGAGACGCTGGTCGTGCCGGTCGCCGGCGCGGTGACCGAGGTGCGCGTGCCGCTCCGCGGCCGGCTTCGCGACGTGGAGGTCAACGAAGATGGAGGGGCGCTTGTCGAGTTGGAGTAGGCGCGGGCGCCGGGCGCTCCGGTTGCCGGGCGCGGTCGTCGTCGCGCTCGCCGCGGCGGGTCCGCACGACGCCGCGGCCCAGCCGGGACGGATTTCGATGGCGATCGACACGGTGGCCGAGGCCGACGTGGCGCACGCCGGCGCCACGCACCGCGTCGCGCTCGAGGCCCGGCTGCAGCCGGCGGGGAGCGGCCTGCACGTCAACTCGAACGAGCCGCTGGAGGACTTCCTGATTCCCACCGCGCTCACGGTGCGGCCGCCCGCGGGCATGGCGGTCGCCGGGCTCGCCTGGCCGGAACCGGCCCTGCTGGAGCAGCAGGGGGCGGAAAAGCCGCTGGCCGTCTACGGGGAGACCTTCGCCGTCGGCGTCGCCCTGGCCGTCGATCCGGACGTGGCGCCGGGCGAGTACGAAGTGCCGGCGTCGCTCCGGTACCAGGCGTGCGACGATCGCATGTGCTACATCCCGGCCACCGAGCGGTTCGCGTTCCGGGTGCGCGTCGCGCCGGGCGGCCGGGCGCGCGACGCCGCCGCGGCCGAACTGTTCGACCGGATGGTCTTCACGGCGTCCGGGGCCGGCGACCCGCCGGGAATCGCCGCCCCGCCGCCGCCGGCCGAACCGGTGGACGAGGGGGACGCGCTCGCGCGGCTCGACCGGTTCACGGTCGCCGCCGCGACCGGCGGGTACCTGGACGAGGAGCAGTTCCTCGCATTCATCCGGCGCGCCGAGGCGGGCGAGGCCGAACCGGGCTGGTTCGAAGGCCGCGGCCCGTTCGCGATTCTGGCCCTCATCCTGCTCGGCGGACTGGCGCTGAACCTGACGCCGTGCGTGCTGCCGATGATCCCGATCAACCTGGCGATCATCGGGGCGGGCGCCCGCGCCGGCTCCCGCTTGCGCGGCTTCCTGCTCGGCGGCGCCTACGGCCTGGCCATGGCGCAGGTCTACGGCGTGCTCGGTCTCGTCGTGATCCTGACCGCGGGCACCTTCGGGACCATCAATTCCTCGCCCTGGTTCAACCTCGGCATCGCGCTGCTCTTCGTCGTGCTGACCCTGGCGATGTTCGACGTCGTCACGATCGACTTTTCGCGCTTCCAGGGCCGCATCGCCGACGGGTCGCCCGGGCGGGGCTCGTTCCTGCTGGCGTTCGGCATGGGCGGCGTGGCGGCGCTGCTCGCGGGCGCCTGCGTGGCCCCGGTCGTGATCCAGGTCGTCGTCTTCTCCAGCAACCTGTACGGCAAGGGCGCCACCCTCGCGCTCGCCCTGCCGTTCGTGCTCGGCGTCGGGATGGCCATCCCCTGGCCGCTCGCCGGCGCCGGCCTGGCGTTCCTGCCGCGGCCCGGCGCCTGGATGGTGCGTGTCAAGCACGCCTTCGGCGTCTTCATCCTGGGCACGGCCGTCTACTACGGGTACCTGTCCTACGACCTGTTCAGCCAGCGGTGGGTCGATCCCGACCTGGTCGCGGAGAGCGTGCAGGAGCTCGTCGGCGAAGGGTGGTACCCGTCGCTCGCCCGGGGACTCGCCGCGGCCGAGAACGAGGGCAAGGCGGTGCTCGTCGACGTCTGGGCCACCTGGTGCAAGAACTGCCTCACCATGGACCGCACGACGCTCAAGGCGGACGGCGTGCGGGCGGCGCTCGACGAGTACGTCAAGGTCAAGTTCCAGGCGGAGGATCTCGGCGTGTCGCCGGCGCGCGAGGTGCTGGAGCGCTTCGGCGCGATCGGCCTGCCGGCCTACGCGATTCTCCAGCCGCGGGACGGAACCGCGGCCGGCGCCGACTAGTGTCCCGGCCGTGCATTTCGCGAAAGCCAGGGACAGCAGAAATACCCCGTGGACGTTGGGGAAAACACCATCTCGAATGGTCTTGGGTTACCGGGTCGGGCGAAAAAAATTCACGAAAGGGTGTGCAGGTACGGCGGCCACGTGCCGATACGTGAAGTATGGCGCGCAAGAACGATGACCGGAGCGGTTCGATGGGGCCCGGGCCTCAGCGGGACCCCCGGGACGTGCGGCGCATCGAACACCTCGAACGAGAAAACACAACGCTGATCGAGGAGCGGGACCACTGGAAGCGCCGCAGCGAGCACCTGGAGAAGGAACTCGAGGCCGCCCGGCGCGCCGGACGCCGGCAGGCGGCCCCCTTCGCCAAGGACCGCCGGCAGGGAACCGGACGCCGCCCGGGGCGGCGCGCCGGCGCGGAGTACGGGAAGCAGGGAACCCGCCGGCCGCCGACCCGGGTGGACGAGACCCATGCGGCGCCGGCCCCGAAGACGTGCCCCGACTGCGGCGGCCACGTCGCCGTGGAGCGGGTGGCGGCGCAGTATCAGGAAGACGTGCCGGACGTGCGCCCGCTGGTGCGCCGCTTCGACGTCGAGGTGGGCCGTTGCGCGCAGTGCCGGCGGCGCGTGCAGGGCCGGCACCCCTTGCAGACCTCCGATGCGCTCGGCGCGGCCGGCGTGCAGTGGGGGCCGAACGTCGCCGCGCTGACCGCCGAGCTGCACACCGAGTCGGGCCTGCCGCTGGGGAAGACCGCCCGCGTGCTGCGGACCCGGTTCGGACTGCACGTGACCAAAGGCGGCCTGGTCCGACTGCTGCACCGCACGGCCGACGTGGCGGCGCCCGCGTATGCGGCGCTGTGCGAGCAGGTCCGCCGCAGCCCGGTGGTCACGCCCGACGAGACCGGCTGGCGCGTGGACGCGGCCCGCCACTGGCTGTGGGCGTTCGCCACCCCGGAGACGACGGTGTACTCCATCTGCGCCGGCCGCGGGTTTGCCGACGCGGCGGCGGTGCTCGGCGCCGACTTCGCGGGCGTGCTGGTGCGGGACGGATGGGCGGCGTATCGCGGCTTCGCGCACGCGCCCCACCAGACCTGCCTGGCGCATCTGCTGCGGCGCTGCAAGGACCTGCGGACCGATCATCCCGACAGCCCCTGGGCCGCCGCCGTGCAGACGGTCCTGCAGGACGCCCTCGCCCTGCGGACCCGCTGCAACGCCGGCGGCATCGGCGAGCACGGCCTCGCGTCGGCCCGCGGACGGCTCGAAGCCCGGCTCGGCCGGCTCATCGACGCCCCGCCGCCGCTGGCCCCCGCCGAGCGCTTCGCCAGACACCTGGCCCGCGAATTCGAGGCCGTGTTCCTCTTCCTGCGCGACCCGTCCCTCGACGCCACCAACTGGCGGGCCGAACACGCCATCCGCCCCGCGGTGGTCACCCGCAAGGTCTGCGGCGGCAACCGCACCCGGCGCGGGGCCGACACCCAACAGATCCTGGCCAGCGTCGTGCGCACCGCCCGCCAGCGCCAGCTCGACCCCCGCGCCCTGTTCACCACGATGCTCTGCGCCCCCGAACCGGTCGTGCCCGAAGCCCTCGCCCTGCCGCCGCCTGCCTGACCGCCGGCGCGGGAACCACGCATCCGCTTCCGCCCGGGCCGCGCGGCCCACGACCCCGGACCGATACCCGCGGAAAGCCGCGCCCCCGGCAAACCCCGGCCCGCTCGCCGCCATCTCGACGCCGGGCCGGCCGCAACCGCCGAGGCCTGCTCCACGTCCGGGCTGCGCCGCCGCGCCGAAGACAACGCCCGCAAGAAACGCTGCGCCGACGGCCGGGTGCGGATGCGCTGCCGGAACACCCCGCTTGCCGCTTCCATACGGCAGAACCCGTCCCGCCAGAACGACAAAACTGTGCACGGCGCAGCATCGTCAGGCCGTAACTTCCCCGAACGTCCGCTTCATTTCGCCCCGTGGCCATTGGCCAAATCGGTCCCGAACGCCCGGTAACCCAAGACCTCGAATGTTGCGCGAGTCACGATTACGGGACACTGGTGCCGGCAGCAGCGATCGACCGCCGGGCTCCGCGATTCTCCGGCCGCGGGACCAAATCGCGGTCAGCGCCGGTCAGCCCGCGCCGGCCGGGGGTACGCGCACGCGCAACGACGACGCGCGCACGCGGACGCGCAGGCAGGATCCGCCGGAGCACACCTCGCCGTCGACGTGAAACGCGAGCGGCCGGTCCGCGGTCAGCTCCATCGCGGCCCCCGCGACGCAGCGCACGCCCGGCAGCCGCCGCATGCTGCCGGTGAAGAGCCGGAACGACTGGCAGAGCAGCCACGGCAACCGCCGCGCCGGGATGCAGACGAGGTCGAGCAGCCCGTCGTCGGGACGCGCCCACGGCGCGATCAGCGCGCCGTTGCCGTACTCCCGGCAGTTCGCCACCGCCACCAGGAACGCCGGCATGGTGAACGCCTTTCCTTCCGCGCGGACGGTGCAGGCGCCGGCCCGGTACGACAGCAGCTCCCGGATGCCCGCCCGCAGGTACGCCGCCGCGCCCCGGCGTGACAGCCGGTTGAACACCTCCGCCAGGCGGGCGTCGAAACCGATTCCGGCGACGTTGACGAAGATCCGGCCGTCGATCTCGCCGGTGTCGATGACCCGCACGGGTCCCGTGAGCGCGGTCCGCAGGGCGGTCCGGGCGCGGCGCTCGAGCCCCAGGCCGCGCGCGAACCCGTTGCCGGATCCGCCGGGCACCACGCCCAGCACCGCCCCCGCCCCCATCACCTCGGCCGCCACCTCGTTGATGGTTCCGTCGCCTCCCCACGCGACGACCGTCCGCGCGCCGGCGGCGATCATCGCCCGGGCCATCGCCCGCGCGTTTCCGCGCCGCTCCGTGACCCGCACTTCGCCGTCCATCGCGCACGCCCGCAGGGCGGCCCGGGCGCGGCGGGCGGCGTCCCCGGCCTTCCGGCGGCGGCGCGGCCCCGCGGCCGGATTGATGATGATGCCGGCGTCCATGCTGACGGGTACCGTAGCGGCCGATCGCGCCGGAGGGCGGCCGGCGGCGTGCGGGAAGGCTGGTGCTATAGTAGGCCATCGATGCGCCGGAGGTGGCTCAGGGCAGCGCTCCTCGTCGCCCTGCCGGGCGTCAGCGTCACGGCGGGCTTCTACGCTTTTCTCACGGATCAACGGATCGCGGCGGCGCGCCGGGCGGAGCGCGCCTTCGACACGGTTGCGTGGCGCCTCACGGTGTCGCTCGCCGAACTGCGCGCCGACCAGCAGGCGTATGTCGCCGCGGGCCAGGAGCGGGACTACTGGGTGGCCGAAGTCGCCGGCCGGTTCGAGGACGTCAAGGCCGAGCTGGCGCTCCTGACCACGGCGGCGACCCGGCCCGCCGCGATCGACGCGCTCGACGAGGCGGCCTCGCTCGTGGAGACGCTGGCGCGGATGGACGAACGGGCGCGCGGCCACGCGGCGGCCGGCGAGGAGTTGATGGCGTCGGACATCATCTTCGCCGACGGCCTCGAGCTGGGACGCTCCGTCGCGGAGCAGGTAGAGCTGGCGCGGCGGATCGAGCGCGAAGCCCGGGACGCCGCCGCCGGCGGCCGGCGGCAGTTGCAGCTCGTGGCCCTGGGCGGCGCGCTGGGAGCCGGGGTGGCGTTCGCGCTGCTGCTCTCACCATTCCCGGCCGGCCGGCCGGCCGCAGAGGCCGCGGAGGACCCGGCCGGCGGGGCGGCCGAGGATCCGGCGTCGCCGGCGTCCGAAGGACGGCTGCTTCTCGACCTCGAACCCGCGGGCGATCCGCCGGCCGCGGCGGAGCCCGCGCCCGAAACGTCCGCGGCCGCGCCGGCGCCCGATCTGCGTCTGGCCGCCGATCTGTGCGGCGATCTGGGCCGCTCCGCGAACGCGGACGAGCTGCCGCCCCTGCTCGCGCGGGCGGCGGAACTGCTGAACGCGAGCTGCATCATCCTCTGGGTCCGCGACGGCTCCGGCGCCGCGCTCCGGCCGGCCCTCGCCCACGGCTATCCGGCGGCGGCGCTGGCGCGGCTGGGCACGATCCCCTGCGACGCCGACAACGTGACCGCGGCCGCCTGGCGCGACGAACGCATGCACGTCGTTTCCGGCGACCGGGAGACGCCCGGCGCGATCGTGGTCCCGCTGGTCTCCCCCGAGGAGCGGGCCGGGGTCATGTCGCTGGAGGTGCGGGACGGCTGGGAACGCGGCGACGCCGTGCAGGCGACGGTGGCCATCGTCGCCGCGCAACTGGCCACCCGGGTCGCCGCCGACCCCGCGGACCCGCCGGGCGGACCCGCGCGGCCGTGAGCGCACCGCCCGGCGACCCTGCGAGAGGTCACCCGGTCGCGGAAAGGGGACGCTCGCCCCGGCGCGGCCGGGCGGGAACGGCAGGATCTCCGCGGCGTTCCGGCCGGCGGACGACCGGCACGAGTCTTGCTTTCCAGTCTGACGGCCGCACGGAGCGGCGGGATGCATCCATTACAGGCAGGCGCTGGCACCGCCGCATCCCGTATCGTCGGACACTGACGCTTCGCCGCGGCCGCTTCCCCTTCCCGCGCGGCTCCCGCGCGTCCCCCTGGGCGATATACTCCCGCACGTGACCACGGACCTGACGCCTCCACTCGACAACGCGGCGATCGAGCGCATCCTTCCGCACCGCTATCCCTTTCTGCTGGTCGACCGCATCACCGAGCTCGAGCTCGACAAGCGCGTCGTCGGAATCAAGAACGTGTCCCTGAACGAACGGTACCTCTCCGACCAGCACGGGCGGGCGCCGGTCCTGCCGCCGACCATCCTCACCGAGGCGGTGGCGCAGGTGGGCGCCATCCTGATTCTCGCCAAGCCCGAGAACCGCCGGAAGCTGCCGTTCTTCACCGGCATCGAGCGCGTCCGCTACCTGCGGCCCGTGCATCCGGGCGACGTGGTGGTGGTCGAAGCGGAGGTCGTCCGCCTGCGCAGCCGGATGGGCCGCCTGAAGGGCTGCGCGCGGGTCGGCGACGTCGTCGTCATCGACGGCACGATGACCTTTGCGCTCGGACCGCAGTAAAGCCTGCCGGAGCGACACGATGGACCTGTCGGTGTTCACCCGCCTGCCGCGGTTTGCGCTCGGACCGCAGTAAAGCCTGCCGGAGCGACTCCCCCGGGCAACCGGGCGCGCCGCGTGCTAGAATCCGGGCATGGGTGGGCAGAAGAAATCGCGTGTGTCGAAAGCGCCGGCTCCCGAGCGCGAGCCGGCCGGCGGCGGACCTCCCTGGATCCTGATCGGCGGTCTCGCCGCGGTGGCCGTCGCGGGGGTGCTGGCGCTGCTCTCGCCGGGCGGCGACGCGCCGGCTTCCCCGGCCGCCGCCGACGACGCCGTCACGTCCGAGGCGGACGGCGAGGCGCCGCCGCGCCCGGAACGGCCGGCTCCTCCTCCTGCCGGCGAGCCGACCCCGATCCCGGCGGCCGACGCGCCGCTGCCCCCGCTGCCCCTCGTGCCGAACCTCGTGCCCCGGTCGCCGCAGGTCATCCGGGACACGTACGTCTTCGCGGCCCGGAATCCCCACGTGCTGGAGTACGTGCCCTGTTTCTGCGGATGCGAGACGCGGGGCCACAAGCGCAACGCCGACTGCTTCGTGCGGTCGCGCAACCCGGACGGCAGCGTCCGCGAGTGGGACACCCACGGCATGGCGTGCATCGTCTGCATCGACGTCGCGCGCGATGCGATGCAGATGCGGGCGAGCGGCGCGCGGGTCGCCGACATCCGGGCGGCGGTCGAATCCCGGTACGCCGCCTACGAGCGGCAGACGCCGACCCCGCTGCCGCCCGTCCCGGCCAACTGACGGCGGGGGACCCGCGTCCCTCCGCGGGCGGTGGTTGCCGTGTTGTCGCCTGCGCCCGGGCGTCGTCCCCCGGCTGGCGCATCCCTCCGCGGGTGGCGGTCGCCGGCTCCTGCCACGCGCGTGGCGGACCGGGATGCGGTTGATATAATCGGCGGTGTCGCCCAGCGCCGCCCGGCACGCTCCCTCCGCCGATCTGAGCGACGCGCTGGCCGGGCTGTTCGAAGCCGCCCACGAAGGCATCTTCTTCGGAACGCTCCCGCGCCGCGGCGCGGGGGTGACCCTCGGCGCCAACCCCCACCTGAAGCTGATGTTCGGCTTCCCCCCGGAAGCGGACGCCAGCGAGATCCGTCCCTTCGACGACGACCGGTTCGTCCACCCCGAGGCGCGGCGGGGCTTCGTCGATCAACTGACGCGCGACGGCGCCGTGACGGACTATCTGCTCCGGTTGCGGCGGGCCGACGACCGGCCGATCTGGGTCGAGGTCACCGCGCACCTCGCCGCTCCGGGCGACCCGGGACCGGCCCGCGTCGACGCGTTGCTGCGTGACGTGACCGAGCGCCGGAAGATGGCGGATCACGGCCGCGACGTCTATCACCAACTGCTGCAAGCCGAGAAGCTGGCCGCGCTCGGGCAGACGGTGTCGGGCGTCGCGCACGAACTGAACAACCCGCTCGCGACGATCCTGACCTGGTCGGAGCGTCTCGCCGGGCGCGCGGTCGACGCGCTGAGCCGCCGCGGCATCGCCACCATCCTCAGCGAGTCCGAACGCGCCGCGAAGATCGTCCGCAACCTGCTGACGTTCTCGCGCAAGCACCACACGACGCGGGGGATGGTGGACCTGAACCAGGTGGTCCGGGAGACGCTGGCCCTCCGCACGTACGATCAGCGGGTCTCGAACGTCACGACCATCGACGCGCTCGCGACGGGACTCCCGCACGTGTTCGCCGACGCGCACCAGCTCAAGCAGGTCCTCCTGAACCTGATGATCAACGCCGAGCAGGCCATGCTGTCGGCCAGCGGACGCGGCACGCTCATCGTCCGCACCTGGCACGAGGCCGCGAAGGAGTGCGTGGTCCTGGAGATCAACGACGACGGCCCCGGCATCCCGGACGACGTGCAGCCCAGGATCTTCGATCCCTTCTTCACGACGAAGTCGGCCGGGATCGGGACCGGGCTCGGGCTCACGGTCGCCAGCATGATCGTCGAGGATCACGGCGGTCACCTGCGGATGGAGTCGACGCCCGGCCGCGGCGCGTCGTTCTACGTGGGGCTGCCGACCGGCTCCCGGCGTCCGCGCCCCGCGCCGTCCTCCGCGCCGCGGACGCCGCCGGCCGTCGGACGGGGCGCCGCGGTGCTCCTCGTCGAGGAAGAACCCGCGCTTGCGGAAACCGTGAGCGACGCCCTGGCGGAGGCGGGATTCCTGGTCGACCGCACGGCGGACGGGCAGACGGCGCTCGAGCGCGCCCGCAGCCGCACCTACGACCTCGTGATCTGCGACCTGAAGATGCCGCGGCTCGACGGACAGGCGTTCTACCGCGCCGTCGCGGTCGCCGTGCCGTCGCTCGCGCGGCGGATCGTGTTCGTCACCGGCGACGTCGTCACCACCGACGCGGAGGAGTTCCTGGAGGACAGCGGCTGCCGCTGGCTGCGAAAGCCGTTTCGCCTGGCCGACCTCCTCCAGGTGGCCCGCGAGGTCAGCGCCTGACCGGCGCCGGTGCGCGCGGCCGCGGCCGGGGCGGACCGGGCCGCCGTCTGCGCCGCCTTCGGGGTCACGCCCGCGGCAGCGTTCGGTTCCCCGCGGCGGCCAGCGTCGCCTTGAACTGTTCCGGCGCCAGATCCGGCGCGAGATGCTCCCGCAGGCGCTGGATCGCGCGGGCGTGAAGCTGCGACACGCGCGACTCGTTGACGCCGATCTCCGCGCCGATCTGCTTCATCGTGGCGTCGCCGTAGTAGTAGCGGCTGATGATCTTCCGCTCGCGGCCGGGCAGGGCGGCGATGGCGGCGCGCACGCGGTCGCTGACCTCGGTCTCCTCGCAGAGCTTGTCCGGGGTCGGAGATTCGGGCGGCGTCAGCACCGGCGGCAGATCCACCGTCTCGACGGTGTCGGCCGTCGCCAGCGGCGAGGTCGACTCGATGACGTTGATCCGGTTGATCGTGCGGCCGAGCGTCGCTTCGTCCATCCCCATGTGACTGGCGAGGTCGGCCAGCGAAGGCTCGCCGCCGAGCTGCTTCCGCAGCTTTTCGCGCGCCGCTTCGAGCTCCCGCCGCATGCGCCGGACGCCCCGCGGCCAGGCGCCGCGGCGCAGGGCGTCGATCATCGCGCCCCGCACGCGCCGTTCGGCGAACGTCTCGAACTTGATGCCGCGCGCCTCGTCGAAGCGTTCCACCGCGTCGATCAGGCCGAGCATCCCGTCCTGGACCAGGTCGCCGAGATCGATCGAGTGCGGCATCGAGGCGGCCAGGCGCCGGGCCAGCGCACCGACGAACGGCACGCCCGCCTCGATCCGTTCCTGCTGGGTCTTGGTGCGGGTGTTGTTCTCCATGCCCCCACCGAAGGGCAATGACCGTGCCAACACGAAGGACGGGCGCGCAGCAGATCGACGCGCCGGCCGGGCGCTTGACAAACGGTTGTTTTTCAGTGAGTTACGTGCGCACGGGGCGGCGCGCGCGATTCCGGGACATGCGCCGCGGCAGGGGGCGGCCGTCAACGGCTTGACGGTCGCTTTCCCGCGGCCGTCAACGGCTTGACGTCCGAGGGCGGCGAGCCGAAGGATCTCCGCGGGACCCGCGGGACCGACGGCACAGGCCCGGAATCCGCTGGAGGATCGCGGCTTGACCGCCTCCGCGCGGAGCGTCAAGATACCGACACCTCCCCCTGCGAGTCATACCCCCGTGACGGAACCAGAACGGCACCTGCTCCTCGTCGAGGACGAGGAGCCGCTTCGCGAAGCGACGGCCGAGCGCCTCGTCGAGCACGGCTACCGCGTGACGGAAGCGGAGAGCGGCGAGGCCGCGCGCGACCTGCTGGCCGACTTCGCCTTCGACGCGGTCATCACCGATCTGCGGCTGCCCGGCATCGACGGCGCCGAGGTGGTCGAGCTCGCGCTCGAGCGCTATCCGGAGATCGTGGCGGTGGTCGTCACCGGCTACGGCACGGTGCAGGACGCGGTCGCCGCCATCAAGCGCGGGGCCACCGACTTCGTGATGAAGCCGTTCCCCTTCGACCACCTGCTGCACATCCTGTCGACGGCGCTGGAGCAGCGGCGGCTGAAGTCCGAGAACGAGTACCTCCGGTCGCAGCTTCGGGATCGGTATCGGTTCGAGGGCATCGTCGGACGCAGTCGTCCGATGCGCGATCTCTTCCAGCTCCTCGAGACCGTGGCCGGCACGACGAGCACGATTCTGATCACCGGCGAGACCGGCACGGGCAAGGAACTGGTGGCGCGCGCCATCCACCACAACAGTCCGCGCCGCCACCAGCGGCTGGTGGCGATCAACTGCGGCGCCATTCCGGACGCGCTGCTCGAGGCGGAACTGTTCGGGCACGTCCGGGGCGCGTTCACCGGCGCGTTCACCAGTCGGCCGGGGCGGCTGGAGCAGGCGCACCGCGGTACGCTGTTCCTCGACGAAATCGGCACGATGAGCACGAGCCTGCAGGCCAAGCTGCTGCGCGCCCTGCAGGAGCGTGCGTTCGAGCGCGTCGGCGGCAACGAGACCCGGCAGGTCGACGTGCGGGTGATCGCGGCGACCAACACCGACCTGCTGCGGCGGGTGGAGGAGGGGAACTTCCGGGAAGACCTGTACTACCGGCTGAACGTCATTCCGATACATCTGCCGCCGCTGCGCGAGCGCCGCGAGGACATCCCGCTGCTCGTGCGGGACTTCGTCGAGCGGATCGGCGCGGCGCAGACGCCGCCGCGGCGCGGCGTCGTCGTGTCGCAGAACGCGATGCGCCGGATGATGGCGTACAAGTGGCCGGGCAACGTGCGGCAGTTGGAGAACGCCGTCGAGCGGGCGCTGGCGCTCAGTCCGGGGCGGTCCCACGTCGATACGACCGATCTGCCGAGCGAAATACGGCCCGCCGTCGAGGGGCCGCTCGACCCCGCGATCTCGCTCCCGGAGACCGGGCTGGACCTGCAGGAGCACCTGCAGCGGATCGAGCGGGCGCTGATCGGCGCGGCGCTCGAGCGCACCGGCGGCAACAAGCAGCAGGCCGCGCAGCTCCTCGGCCTGAAGCGCACGACCCTGATCGAAAAGACGAAGCGGTGGCCGCGGGCCGCCGACGCGGGGCCGGGGCGGGAACCCGTCGCCTGACCCCGCCCGGCGCCGGCGCCGAAGCGGCCGCGGTGTCCGTCCGGCCGCCGCCGCAGCGCGCCGGTCGCCTGACCCGCCCCGCCCCCGAAGCGGCGGCCCCCTACGCGAAGACGCCGAGCGGATCGAACGAGCCCTTCAGCACGGCCGGGGAATCGTCGAACCGCAGCCACTCCTCGATCATCGTCGCGTAGACGCGCCGGAAGTCGGTGGTCCTGACCAGGTTGCCGTCGTCGAGTTCCGTCAGGCTCGGGTGCCGGCCGTAGAGCCCGCCCCGGACGTGGCGGCCCACGATGAACATCGGCGTCGCCGTGCCGTGGTCGGTTCCGAGGCTGCCGTTCTCCTCCACGCGCCGCCCGAACTCCGTGAACATCACGATCGCCACGTCGTCGGCGCGGCCGATCCGCGCGAGGTCCTGCGTGAATCCGCGCACCGCGTCGGCCGTGTAGGCGAGCAGGCGCGCGTGCGGATCCGCCTGGTGCACGTGCGTGTCGAACGAGTTGCCCTGGTACGCGACGTAGTAGATGCGGGTCGGCATCCCGGCGTGGATCAGCGACGCCACCTGCCGCAACTGGCCCGACAGTCCGCCGATGCCGTAGTCGACCGGCGTCCGGTAGGCGGCCGCCGCCTGGCGGACGAACTCGGAACTTTCCGCCGCGTTCCGCGCGGTGGCGGCCAGGAACTCCAGGGCCGCGTTGCCGCGCGCGCCGTCGGCGGCCATGCTCGCCAGCGCGGTCTTCTCGCTCTCGGCGCCCTCGCGGCGGAAGGTGCGCGGATCGTTGAACACGAGCGGCGAGTGGTGGCGGCCGCGGACCGCCAGCGACTGCCGCGTCCCGATGTTGACGATGCGGTTGCCCTGCGCGTCGTGGTCGTAGGCGCCATCCGCCAGCCGCCCGAGCCAGCCGAGCGTCTCGCCGCCGTTCGGCACGCCGGTGTGCCAGTAGCCCATCGACGAGAAGTGCGACAGGCTCGGGTTGTCGTAGCCGCAGCCGTGCACGACCGCCATCTCGCCGTCCTTGTAGAGGCGCTCGAACCCGACCAGCGACGGGTGGAACCCGTAGCCGTCCTCGATCCCGATCACCTCCGACCGCGGAATGCCGATCGTCGGCCGCGCGCGGTAGTACGCGTCGTCGCCATGGGGCACCACCGTGTTCAGGCCGTCGTTGCCGCCGGAGAGCTCCACCACGACGAGGATGCGCTCCGGGCTGGTCTCCCTGCTCGTGCCCTCGAGGGCCTGCGCCGCCAGGGCCGCCGAGGTCCGGTCGAGCAGCGTCGGCAGGGTCGCGCCGACGCCCAGGCCGTACATGCCCCGGACCAGGAATTCACGCCGTGAACATCCGCACTTGAATCGAGCCATCGTCGCCCTCCAACTCCCGCGGCCCGCGCGGCGCAGGCCGCCCGCGTGTCTTCCTTGCGGCCCCCGGTTCCGGATCAGGCCAGTTGATACTCCGGCATGCTCAGAATCAGATACAACAGCGCGCGCAACGCCGCCTCGGTCCGCGGCGCGTCCGACTCGACCCGGCCGCTCCCCAGCTCGCCGCGCAGGAAGTCGACGAGCACGGCCCGGTCGGCGGCGCTCGGCTCCACGCGCAGGAAGCGGCGGATCAGGTGGTCGACGACGGCGCCGGCCTCCGACGCGCCCGCGTCCGACACGAGCCGGACCATGTCCAGATCGGCCACCCGGCGCGGGATCGGATGCAGTTTCTCGAACGCCATCACGTACCCCATGTAGCCGCCGTAGCGCGTGTTGTAGTCCTCGTCGCGGTCCGCGAGCCGGCTCGACTCCGCATCGCCCTCCCGGGTGGCCGCGGTGATGTTCATGCCCCGCGCAAGGCGCTCTTCCACCTGCCGGTAGATGCCGGGCACGACCCGGTCGGGCGCCCGGAACCCGTCCGTGTCCGGATACAGCACGCCGCGGAAGAGGTTCCCCCGCTGCAGCAGCGTCGCCGGCGTGATCCAGGTGCGGCCGCCCGCCCAGCCCGCCACGTTCGGCGGATTGAACAGCGTCTGCCCCAGGCCCGCGACGAGGCGGTTGAAGTCCGGGATCGTCGGCAGTTCCGTCAGTCCGAGCTTGCGGTAGGTGGACACCACCAGGTGCGCCGGGCTCTTGATGCGGGTGGCGTACGACGCCGGGCTGTAGAAGTCGCGCGAGAGGAAGATCCTGGCCAGCAGCGGCTGCAGCGCGTAGTCCGCGTCCCGGAACGTGGCGGCCAGCTCCGCGTGGACGCCCTCGTCGAGATCCTCGCGGACGAAGTGCCGGTAGAGCTTCGCGCTGATGAACTCGGCCGCGGCCGGCTGCTCCAGGATGACCCGGATGACGTCGCCGCCGTCGAACGGCCCGGTCCGCCCCAAGAAGGTCTTCTCCCCGAAGTCGTGCTGCCCGGCGTCGAACTCGAACTCCAGGACGTCGTTGGTCCAGCCGGTGAACGCGCGCGCGCCCTCGCGGATGTCCTGCTCGGTGTAGTTGCCGACACCGAGGCTGAAGAGCTCCAGCAGCTCGCGCCCGAAGTTCTCGTTCGGGTGATCCTTGACGTTCTCGCCGTTGTCCAGGTAGACGAGCATCGCCGGGTCCCTGAGGATGCCCAGCAGCAGGTCCTCGAAGCTCCCGTTGGCGTGGGCCCGCAGCATCTCGTTCTGGCGGAGCATCATCCGCGTGTCGCGGACCTTCGTGTTGCCGGTCGCGAAGTGTCCGTGCCAGAAGAGGGTCAGCTTCTCCTCCAGCGGGCGCGTCGTGGCCAGCATCCGCCCGCCCCACCAGGTGGCGAGGCGCTGCGTCTCGACGGCGTTCGCGCGGAGCCCGTAGAAGAACTTGTTGACGACGGGCTGGAGCCGGCGCGACTCGCCCTCCGGCAGCACCCTGACGCCCAGCGCCTCGCCCCGCTCGCGCGCGATGCGCACCGCCTCGGCCCGGCTCTTGGGGAACGGGTCCATGCCCGGGTCCCAGATGGGAGAGGGATCGAACGGCGCCAGCGTGTCCGGGTGCTGCTGGTAGTCGACCAGCCAGTCGACGGCGGCGGCCGGCGTCATCCCGGCCAGATGCTCCACCTCCTCCGGGGTCCCGCCGAACCCCGCGCGTTCCAGCAGGTGGGCCGCCTTCCGGTAGTCCCAGTCTTCCGGACCGACTGGCGCGAGGTCGTTCCGCCACGAGGCCGGTCCGGCGCCTTCGCCGGCGGCCGCGCCGGGAGCGGCGCCGACCGCCAGCAGGAGCATCGCGAAGAGTGTCTGTCGTGCCACGGTGATCCCCCGGTTCGTCCGGGTCCCGGACGGCCGGAACCCGGCTGCTGCGCAGAGACCCGCATGATACGCCACCGGGTACGTTCGGCCAACCCCGGCCGGCGCACCCCCCGCGCGCGGGTCAGGGGTTCGCAGGCCGGCGCCGCGCCGGCCGTGAGAGCGGCGCACCCCCCGGGCGCGGGTCAGGGCGCGACGTCCAGCGTGTGGTCGAGCATGCGGTCGCCGTCGAAGATCCAGCGCCCCGCGAACCGCCGGCCGCTGACGACCAGCGGCAGCCAGTGGCGATCGTCCTCCCACATCCGGTCGAACGGAATGGCGTCGAGGTCGCACCACAGCGGCTCCGCCTCGTCGGTCTCGACCGGATCGCCGGCGACGTCGGCCGCCCGATAGACCTGCACGAACGTCGAGTAGCCGTCCACGAACTGGAAGCCGTGCCGCCCCAGCTTCTCCAGGCGCAACGGCGTGACGCCCAGTTCCTCGCGCACCTCGCGGACGGCGCAGGCGTCGAACGACTCGCCCGGTTCGAGCCGGCCGCCCGGCCCGTTGACCTTGCCGGCGCCGAGCCCCCGCTTCTTGCGGATGAGCAGGATGCGCCCCCCCTTGACCACGAAGACCAGCGTCGCCGGGTCGGCGGCGCGCCAGCACGTCCAGTCGATCTCGCGCACGCGCCGTATCGTCATCGCCGCATCCGGTTCAGGCGACGGCTTCTTCCGCGGCCGCGAAGAAGTGCGCGCGGACGACGCAGCGCAGCGCCGCGACGGAATCGGCCCGGTTGATCGCCGTCCGCAACTGCGAGCCGCCGTACAGACCCTTCGTGTACCAGGAACCGAGCGCCCGCAGCTTGTTGACGACCCACCGTTCGCGGCTGCGCGCGGGCCGGGACGGCCGCGGCCGGGACGGGGCGGCGCCGGGCGCGTGGTGCCGGAACCCGTCCGCTTCGCCGACCCCCTCGCGCAGGAGGAGGTCGATGTAGTCGAGGAGAAAGCGCCCCCGTTCCGCGAGCGGCACCGCCGGCGCCGATCTGCCGGCGGCCAGCGCCGCCGCCTGCTGGAATATCCACGGGTTGCGCAACGCGCCGCGGCCGACCAGGACGCCGGCCACGCCGGCGCGGCTCCGGTCGACCAGTTGCCCGGGCGTGACGCAGTCGCCGCTGCCCAGCACCGGAATCCCGACCCCGGCGGCGACCTTCCGGATCAGTCCCCAGTCGGACTCCCCGCTGTAGGACTGCCGGGCGGTGCGCCCGTGCACGGCGACGGCCGCCGCACCCGCGTCCTCCATCATCCGCGCCAGCGACGGCGCGTTGATGCTGTCGTCATCCCAGCCGGCCCGCATCTTGACCGTCACCGGGATGTCGACCGCATCCGTCATCGCGCGCACGATGCGGGCCGCGTGCGCCGGCTCGCGCATCAGGCCGCACCCGGCGTTGTGCTTCGCGATCTTGGGGACCGGACAGCCCATGTTGACGTCGACCACGTCCGCCCGCATCGCTTCGACGACCTGGGCGGCGGCGGCCATCCGGCCGGGGTCGCCGCCGAAGATCTGGATCGACACCGGCCGCTCGGCCTCGGTGTACTCGGCGTACTCGAGCGTCCGGTCGATGCCCCGCACGAGCCCCTCGGAGCTGACCATCTCGGTGACGACCAGCCCGCAACCGCCCCGCGCCTTGACGAGACGGCGGAAGGCGGTGTCGGTCATGCCCGCCATCGGCGCGAGGGCGTAGCGGTGATCGAGGGCGACGGTTCCGATTTTCATGCGACCGGATCCATTCTACCGCGCCGACTTCACCGGGGCTCCCGGACTGCGCGCAGGGGGCGGGATGCCGGCAGCGGGGCAGGGTTCCGCCGAGCGCGCGTCGGTGCGGGATGGCGACGGAGGCGGGATGGCGACGGGCGGCGTCGGGCGCCGCTGCGACGCGCGAGCCCGGCACGGACGAAGTCGGCGCGGGATCCGCGGCGGCAAGCCGCTGCCGCGAACCCCGCGCCGGAGAGAACGCGCGAACGAACGCCGCCGGATTACGCGCTACCGAGTGCGCGCGTCACTGCGCGGAGCGCTCCGCGGCCGGCGTGGCGGCGTAGGCGGTGACCGCCATCACCGCCGGCGCCGCGTCCGCCGGATGGTGCGGCGACGTCACGGTCGTCCACGCGCCCTGCGCCAGCGCCCGCACCGTCTCCAGGCTCGCCTCGGGCACCGCGACCTCGAAGGTCAGGTACCGCTCCGCCGCATCGGCCGCCACGAACGTCGCCCGCAGCAGGAACCGGTTGCTGCCCCACAGACCCGAACCGTCGTCCGGCATCACCGACCGGATCCCGTTCGCCTGGCTGTCGTAGCCGGACCAGGTGATGACGATCGGCGCGCCCGCCTGCGCCTCCGCGACCGCGGCCAGACCGGTCGGAGACGCCACCCGGGACTTGACGATCAGCGTCCCGGCCGTCTCGTCCAGCGCGACCAGCTCGCCGTCCCAGCGGTACGTCGCGCCCGGCAGCGGCGCCGGCCGGCGCTCCGGCGACGGCACGTACGCATCCACCGACAGCACCGCCGGAACCGGGGCCGCGGGGTGATGCGGCGACGTGACGCTCGCCCACGCGCCCCGCGTCAGCGACCGCACCGTCCCCAGGCTCTTCTCGGGAACCTTCGTCCGGAAGGTCAGGTAGCCGCCCGCAGCATCGACCGCCACGAACGTCGCCCGCAGCAGGAACCGGTTGCCGCCCCACAGACCCGAACCGTCGTCCGGCATCGCCGACCGGATGCCGCTCGCCCGGTTCTCGTAGCCGGACCAGGTGACGACGATCGGCGCGCCCGGCCGCGCGTCGGCCACCGCGGCCAGACCCGCCGGCGAGACCACCCGCGACCGCGCCGTGAGCGTCCCGGTCTCTTCGTCGAGCGCGACCAGCTCGCCGTCCCAGCGGTACGTCGCGCCCGGCGGCGGCGCCGGCCGGCGCTCTCGCGACGGCACGTACGCGGCGACCGACAGCACCGCCGGCGAACCGTCCGCCGGATGATGCGGCGAATGCACGCTCGCCCACGAACCCCGCGTCAGCGACCGCACCGCCGGCAGGCTCGCCGCGGGAACCGCCGTCTCGAAGGTCAGGTAGCCGCCCGCTTCGTCGGTCTCCACGAGAGTGGCCCGCAGCAGGAACCGGTCGCCGCCCCACAGACCCGAACCGTCGTCCGGCATCGCCGACCGGATCCCGCTGGCGCGGCTTTCGTAGCCGGACCAGGTGATGACGATCGGCGCGCCGGACTGCGCGCCGTCCAGCGCGGCCAGACCCGACGGCGCCGCCACGCGCGACTTCACCGTCAGCGTCCCCCTCGCCTCGTCAAGCGCGACCAGCTCGCCGTCCCAGCGGTACGTCGCGCCCGGCGGCGGCGCCGGCCGGCGATCCGGCGACGGCGCGTACGCGGCGACCGACAGCACCGCCGGCGAACCGTCCGCCGGATGGTGCGGCGAACGCACGCTCGCCCACGAACCCCGCGTCAGCGGCCGCACCGCCGGCAGGCTCGCCGCGGGAACCGCCGTCTCGAAGGTCAGGTAGCCGCCCGCTTCGTCGGTCTCCACGAGAGTGGCCCGCAGCAGGAACCGGTTGCCGCCCCACAGACCCGAACCGTCGTCCGGCATCGCCGACCGGATGCCGCTGGCGCGGCTCTCGAAACCGGACCAGGTGATGACGATCGGCGCGCCGGGCTGCGCGCCGGCCAGCGCGGCCAGACCCGACGGCGACACCACGCGCGACTTCACCGTCAGCGTCCCGGCGGCCTCGTCGAGCGCGACCAGCTCTCCATGCCAGAGATAGGCCGCCCCCCGTTCCGGCGCCGGCCGCCGCCCGGACGACGGACCGTCGGCGGCCACCGCCAGCAAGGCCGCGTCCGCCCCGGCCGGCCGCCGCGGTGACGTGGCGACGATCCACGAGCCCCGCGTCAGCGCCCGCACCGTTCCGAGGCTCGCCGCGGGCAGCGACGCCTCGAAGATGACGTGCGCGGCGTCGGCGTCGACCGCCACGAACGCCGCCTCCAGCAGCAGGTCCGCGGACGCTTCCTCCTCTGCCGCGTCTTCCGCGCCTTCCGCCGCGGCGAGGCTGCCGGCGTCCGCCCGGGACGCGGCCTCCGGCGCATCCGCGGCCGCGAGACGAGCGTCGTCACGGGGAACCGCCTCGCGAATCGCGCCCACGCGTTTCCCGGCGCCCGCGCCCGACCAGGCGATCACGATCGGCTCGCCGGGCCGCACGTCCGCCAGCGGCGCCAGCCCGGCCGGATCGACGGCCGGCGCCCTGACCTGCACCGTGCCCGCGGCCTCGTCGAGCGTCACCAGCGCGGCGCGCCACCGATAGGTCTCCTCGGAATTCGGCGCGGGCGCGGCGGTCGCCGCCGCGCCCGCCACGCACGTGAGGAGGAGCGCCCGCCACCCGAGCGCGCCGGCCCGGGTGAGCGTTCCTCGTCGAGCTCCTGTCTGGTTCGGCATCACAACTACTCCTTGAATCCGTCAACGCGCCCGCCCCGACATCGGGGGCCGGGCGACGCACGCCGACTCAAGACTGGCTCTGGGAGTAGCCGTCTGCGTGGAAGGACGGGCACTGGCCGGCTGCCCGCACTCGCATTATGGACAGGTCCGTGGCCGGGGTCAAGGGAAAATCGCGTCCCGGCGAAGAAATTTCCCGGCGAGACGATCCCACGGGCCGCGCCACGCCGCGTCCCCGGCTGCTCCGGCAGCGGTCTCAGCCGGCCGAGCCGGATCGGACGTGGCGCGCCGGGCCGCGGTGCGTCCCCGGCGGTCAGGTCCGCCGCCGATCCGGCGGTTCCCGCGTCGCTTCCACGACGCGCATGCGGCGGCCGGCGTCAATCGGGCTCGAACGAATCCGCGGGCCCGGCGGCGAGCGCCGGGTTCTGATCCTCTTTCCGCAGGAAGCAGTTGCCGACCGCGAGGCGGTCGAGGCCCGTGCCCAGGAAGCAGCGGAAGGCGTCCTCGGGCGTGCAGACGATCGGCTCGCCGCGGACGTTGAAGCTGGTGTTCACGAGGACCGGGCAGCCGGTCCGGGCCTTGAACGCCTCCAGCAGCGCATGGTAGCGGGGGTTGGTCTCGCGGTGGACGGTCTGCACGCGGGCGGAGCCGTCCACGTGGGTCACCGCCGGGATCCGGGAGCGCGGGACGCGCAGGCGGTCGAGGCCCGTGCGGGCGCGGTCCGCCTCCCCTGCCGGCAGCCGCCGCGCCGGGTGCACGCCGGCCACCAGCAGCATGTACGGGCTGTCGCGGTCGAGCTCGAACCAGTGCGCGGCGTCCGCCCGGGGCACGCTCGGCGCGAAGGGCCGGAAGGACTCGCGGCGCTTGACCTTGAGGTTGAGCGTCCGTTGCATGGCGGGCGAGCGCGCGTCGGCGAGAATCGACCGGTTGCCGAGGGCGCGCGGCCCGAACTCCATCCGGCCCTGGAACCAGCCGACCGCCAGGCCCGCGGCGAGGGCGTCGGCCGTGGCCGCGATCAGCGCCTCGTCGGACAGCGTCTCGTAGCGCGCGCCGGCCGCGTCGAGCGCGCGGCGGACCGCGTCCGGTCCGAACGCGGGGCCGAGCAGGGCGCCGCGCATGGCGTCGCCGCCCGCGGCGCCGGTCCGCGTTGCGCCCGGGGCGCGGCGCGGCGTGCCGAACAGGCCGTGGCTCGCGGCCAGCGCGGCCCCGAGCGCCCCGCCGGCGTCGCCCGCCGCCGGCTGCACCCAGAGGTCCTCGAACCGGCCGTCCCGCAACACCTTGCCGTTGGCGACGCAGTTGAGCGCCACCCCGCCGGCCAGACACAGACGGGGAATGCCGGTCTCCACCCGCAGCGCACGGGTCAGCCGCAGCACCGCCTCCTCGACCACCGCCTGCACCGAGGCGGCCAGGTCCATGTGCCGCTGCGTCAGCGGCGCCTCCGGATCGCGCGGCGGACCGCCGAACAGGGCGTCGAACCGGCCGTTGGTCATCGTGAGACCGGTGCAGTAGTCGAAGTAGTCGAGGTCGAGCCGGAAGGTGCCGTCCGGCTTCAGGTCGATCAGGTGCTCGAGGATCGCCGCGGCGTGCGCCGGCTCGCCGTACGGGGCGAGGCCCATCACCTTGTATTCGCCGGAGTTCACCTTGAAGCCGAGGTGGTAGGTGAACGCCGAATAGAGCAGCCCCAGCGAGTGCGGGAAGTGGATCTCCCGCGTCACCTCCAGGCGGGCGCCGTGTCCGACCGCCGCCGACGTGGTGGCCCATTCGCCGACGCCGTCCATGGTGAGCACCACCGCGTCGTGGAAGGGGGACGGATAGAACGCGCTCGCCGCGTGCGACTGGTGGTGCTCGGCGAACAGCAGCTTCGCGCGCCAGTCCACGTCCGGGTCGAGCGCGCGCAGCTTGCGGCGCAGCAGGTCCTTCTGGAACAGCTTCTCCCGGATCCAGACCGGGGCGGCGAGGCGGAAGGAGCGGAAGCCGCGCGGGGCGACCGCGACGTAGGTTTCGAGCAGCCGCTCGAACTTGAGGAACGGCTTGTCGTAGAACGCGACCCGGTCCACGTCGGCCGGCGCGACGCCCGCCTCGTCGAGGCACCACGCGACGGCGCGGGCGGGATAGCCGGCGTCGTGCTTCCTGCGCGTGAAGCGTTCCTCCTGCGCGGCGGCGACGATCCGCCCGTCCTCGACCAGGACCGCCGCGCTGTCGTGGTAGAACGCCGAGAGGCCCAGGATGCGCACGGGGTCGGAAGTCAGAAGATCGTGTAGATCATCGGCGCGACCGCGCTGGTCTGGCTCAGGACGATCAGTCCGCCGAGGACGAGCATCATGAAGATGACCGGGAACAGCCAGTACTTCTTGCGCACCCGCATGAAGGCCCACAGCTCGATCAGGAACGACATCGGGAATCTCCTCTACTACTACAGGGTCGGTCCGTCATTCATTATGTCCTACGTCGATCCGGGACGCCGGAACCGGCCGTCACCGCGGCGCGGCGCGGACCGGCGGGCCGGCGGGGGCGGCGGCGGGGCGCCCGGTGCGCGGCGGCGGCGGAATCGGGCGCGGGGCGCCGGACCAGCGGGCCGGCGGGGGCGGCGGCGGGTGCGGTATCATGCCGCGCAGGTCCCGCGCGCCCTCTCCCGATGCACGACCTCGGCGTCCTCCGCGACCTGGCGATCATCGCCGGGCTGGCCCTGCCGGTCGTCGCCCTCGCGCAACGCCTGCGCCTGCCGCCCCTGGCCGGCTTCCTCGTCCTGGGCGTCCTCATCGGCCCGTCGGGCGCCGCGCTGATCCCGGACCCGGAGACGGTGGCGGCGCTGGCCGAGATCGGCGTCGTGCTGCTGCTGTTCGAGATCGGCCTGGAGCTGTCGCTCTCCGACGTGCTGCGCCAGGGACGCTCGGTCCTCGTGGCCGGCGGGGGGCAGGTGGCGGGCATGCTCGCGCTCGCGGCCGCGCTCGGGACGGGACTGGAAGTCCCGCCGGACCGCGCGCTCTTCTACGGCGCCCTCGCCGCAATGTCGTCGACCGCGGTGGTGACCAGGACGTATGCCGACCGCGGCGAGCTCGACGCGCCGCACGGGCGGGAAGCGGTGTCGATCCTGCTGTTCCAGGACCTGTGCATCGTGCCGTTCATGGCGCTGCTGCCGCTGCTCGCCGCCGCCGGCGGCGGGCAGGGCCTGCCGGCGTTCGGGATGCGGATGCTCGCCAGCCTCGGCGCGATGGCGGCGCTGGTGGTCGGCGGGCGCCTCGCGGTGCGCTGGACGCTCGACCGGGTGGCGGCCCTGCGGAACCGCGATCTCTTCACGCTCTGCGTCGGCTTCTTCGCCATCGGCACCGCGCTGGTGAGCGCCGCGGCGGGGTTCTCGCTGGCCATCGGGGCGTTCCTGGCCGGGTTGCTCATCTCGGAGTCGGAGTACGGCCAGCAGGCGCTCTCCGACGTCATCCCCTTCCGCGCGCTCTTCAGCGGCGTCTTCTTCACGTCCGTCGGCATGCTGCTCGACCTGTCCGTGCTGGCGGGACAGCCGCTCCTGGTCGTCGGCGGGACGCTGGCGGTCATGGCGGTCAAGGCGGCGGTGGCGGCCGGCGCGATCTTCCTCCGCGGCCGGCCCCTGGACACCGCGCTGCGCAGCGGCCTGGGTCTGGCGCAGGTGGGCGAGTTCTCGTTCGTGCTCGCCGCGGCCGGCCTGCCGCTGGGCCTGTTCGCCGGCGACGACTACCAGACGTTCCTGTCGGCCGCCGTGCTCTCGCTCCTGGCCACGCCCTTCGTCATCGGGTCGGCCCCGCGCGTGGCCGAGTCCGTCGCGACACGGGTCCCGGGCGCCGGCCGGCGGGCGGAGAGCGGCAAGGCGGATCGCAACGGCCTGCTCGCCGCCGGTTTCCGCGATCACGCCGTCGTCGTCGGCTACGGCGTCGCCGGCCGCTATCTGGCGCGGATGCTGCGCGCGGCGGGCATCCGCTGCGCGGTCGTCGATCAGAACCTGCAGCTCGTGCGCCAGGCGCGCGCCGACGGGCTGCCGGCCGTCTACGGCGACGGCACGCGGCGCGCGCTGCTCGAGCGGGTCGCGGGCGCGCGGGCCCGGACCGTCGTCTTCGCCATCCCGTCCTCGATGGAGGAGCGGCGCGGCGTGGCCGCGGCCCGCGCGCTGGCGCCGGCCGCGCGGATCATCGTCCGCACGCGCTACGTGCGCGCCATCGAGAACCTGCGGCGGCTGGGCGCCGACGAAGTGGTGGTCGAGGAGTTCGAGGCGTCGCTCGAGCTGTTCCGGCGCGCGCTCGAAGGCTACGCGATCCCCGCCCGCCGCATCGCGCGCGAGCTGCGCGCGGTGCGCAGCGAACACTACGGCCTGCTCCGGGGCGCAGCCGCGCCCGACCTCGCGCTCGACGCCCTCCAGCACCTCGGCGTCCACGACGCCCTGGAGGTTGTCGAGGCCGAGGCCGGCTCCGAGTCGATCGGCGAGAACGCGCGCACGCTCGACCTGCGGCGGCGAACCGGCGCCATCCAGGTGGCGGTGGTGCGGAACGGCGCGCCGATCTACCGGCGCGACGAGGCGTTCCGCTACGCGCCGGGCGACGCCGCGGTGCTGGTCGGCGACCGGGCGGCGCTGGACGCGGCCGGCGCGCTGTTCCGGGCCGCGGCGTAGCGGCCGGCGGGATGACGGCGCCCGCGGGCCGCCGCCGGCAGGACGTCGCCGGCCGCGGCTCCTGCGACACGCCGCGGCGCGGAACGGCGGCGCCCGCGGGGCTGCCGCCGGCAGGGCCTTTGGTCGTCAACCGTGCGGCGGCTCCGGCATGCGGGAGTGTATGATGCTCGCGCGATCGGCATGGAGTACCGGATCCGGCAGTACGAGCTGCAGCAGGGCGCGCTGGAAATCGAATACATCGAGGAATACTTCGGCGAGTTTCCGCGCAGGAAGACGGCGGCCGAGGTGATGCGCCGCCTGGGCGAACGGGACCACCAGATCCTGATGGCGGAAGCGCCGTTGCCGGACGATCCGCTGACGGTGGTGCCGGTCGCCTACAAGGTCTCGCACGAGATCCGGATGCGCGAGACCGATCCGAAGCTGGCCGACCTGGTCGAGCGGCTCCGGCCGTCGGTCGAGTTCCGGGACCGCAAGGTGCTGTACGGCTGGATCGGCGGCACGCGCCGCGACTGGCGCGGCCGGGGCTTCTTCCGCGCCCTGACCGAGGAGCAGGAGGCGTGGGCCCACGACAACGGGTTCGCCGAGATCGTCGTCAAGACGAAGAACCGCTTCTACGACATGCGCGGCACCCTGGACCATCTCGAGTTCAACGTGATCCAGTTCGAGCCGGACGGCGCGGACAACCGCGAGTCGAAGGTCTATCTGAGCAAGCGGATCGGCCTGGAAGTGCTGGACCGGCACCGCAGCCGGCGGCAGGTGGTGCGGCCGGCGTAGCGGCGCCTCGCGGCGGGCCGCCCGGTGCGTCGAATGCCGGGCGCGCCGCGCGAAGGTGGTGCGGCCGGCGTAGCGGCGCCTCGCGGCGGACGCGCGGCGCCGGCTGCGCGATGCGGCTTCCGGGCGCGGCCGGGCAGCGGCGCGGCGCCGGCCCGCGCCGGCCGCTCGTCGCCGCCGCGGCTCGGAACGCGGGCGCAGATGGCGGGCGGCCGGTGTCGATCGATCCCATCCGTATCGCGACCGTCGACGATCCCCGCCTGGACGGCTTCCGGGTCGTTTCCGACCCGGCGCTGATGCGTGGCCGCGGGCTCTTCGTCGCCGAGGGGCGGCTGGCGGTGGAGCGCCTGCTGGCGTCGCGCTTCCGCGCGCGGGCGGTGCTGGTCACCGCGGACGCGCTGGCGGGGCTGGCGCCGGCCCTGGCCGCCGGCGGCGGACGCCGGCCCGCCGTCCACGTCGCCGACGCCGCGCAGTTGCGGCTCGTGACCGGGTTCCGGTTTCACCGCGGCTGCCTGGCCCTGGGCGAGCGCCCCGGACCGGAACCGGACGGCCGCGGCCTGCCCTCGGCGGCGCCCGGACGGCCGCTCGTGGTGCTCGACGGGGTGTCGGATCCGGACAACGTCGGGTCGATCTTCCGCAACGCCGCGGCGTTCGGCGCGGCCGGGGTGGTGCTGTCGCCGGCCTGCGCGGATCCGTTGTACCGCAAGGCGATCCGCACGTCGATGGGCACGACGCTGCAGCTTCCGTTCCGGGTGGCGGCCGAGTGGCCCGCCGTCCTGGATCGGATCCGGGAAGCAGGAGCCGGCGTCGTCGCCCTCACGCCGCTGGAGCCCGCGACCGAGATCGAGGCGTTCGTGCGGCGCGGAACCGGCGGCGCGGTCGCCCTGCTGCTGGGCAACGAGGGGGACGGCGTGAGCCGGGCGGCCCTCGACCGGTGCGACGAGCGGGTCAGAATCGACCTCGATCCGGCCGTCGATTCGTTGAACGTGGCGGCCGCGGCCGCGATCGCCCTGCAGCGGATGCGCGCCGTCACCGCGCCAGGAGCCGCACGTCCCGGTGCCGGAAGCAGCCGACCAGATGGTCGTTGACCATGCCGGTGGCCTGCATGTGGGCGTAACAGATGGTCGGCCCGACGAAGGTGAAGCCGCGGCTCCGCAAGTCCTTGCTCAGCGCGCCGGACACGGGCGTCTGCGCCGGCACCTCCTGCAGTTTCGTCCAGGCGTTCTGGATCGGCCGGCCGTCGACGAACCGCCAGACGTAGCGGTCGAAGCTGCCGAACTCCTCCTGCACGGCGAGGAACGCGCGGGCGTTGTTGACGGCCGAGTCGATCTTGCGCCGGTTGCGGACGATCCCGCCGTCGGCCAGCAGGCGTTCCACGTCGCGCGGCCCGTAGCGCGCCACCGCGCACGGGTCGAACCGGTCGAAGGCGTCGCGGTACGCCTCCCGCCGGCGGAGGATGGTCAGCCAGCTCAGGCCCGCCTGCGCGCCCTCGAGCACCAGCATCTCGAACAGGCGCCGGTCGTCGTGTAGCGGCGCCCCCCACTCCTCGTCGTGGTACGCGACGTAGAGCGGGTCGGAGGCGGCCCAGGGGCACCGGGCGGGCGGCTGCCGGCTCATGGAGCCGCCGGCGGCTCGCCGCGGGCGAGCCGTTCCCTGGCCTCTTCGACCGCCCGGTGGAACACGAAGAGCGCGTCCGCGTTCTGCTCGTCGTCGGTGAAGTTGTAGGTCCGTCCGCCCCGCACCTTGAGCCGCAGGTTGTGCGCCAGGTAGTCGACCGCGAACTCCTCGAGGCGGTCGAAGCCCACCTCGAACGCATCGCCGCCGTCGGTCTCGTAGGCGATCCCGCGCGGCGTGGCCGCCAGATGTCCCTTGCAGTCGCCGAAGCGGTGCCGGTGGACGACGAAGATGCGCCGATCCAGCCGGACCTGCCGGAAGCGCACGTCGACGGTCGTCAGCGCGCCGGTGATCTCCACGTCTTCCGCGTGGCCCTCGTAGCCGGGGGCCGAGACGTTGATCCGGCGCCGGCCCGGCTCGACCTCGTGCGACTCGAACGGCGTCGTGCCGGCGTAGCGGCGGTCGATGAAGACCTCCGCCCCCTCGACGTCGCTGGTCACGCGCAGCACGACCGCCGGCCGGGGCGCGGCGGCGGGTTCCGGCGCGGCGGGCGCCGGGTCCGGCCGTGCCTCCGGCGGCGGCGCCGCCGCCGGGGCGGGCGCCGGATCGACCGCCGGCTCGCGCGCCGGCGCGGACGGCGCGGCGGGCGCGGGGCGCGCCGGGGACGGCGCCCCGGCCGCACGCTCGCCGTCGCCGGAGGGCGTCTGGAAACGCGGCAGGAGCACGTAACCGGCGCCGGCCGCCAGCGCGAGCAGGACGAGGAGGCCGAGCCACCGCCCCCGGCGCGAACGGGGCGGCGGTTCGGGTTCCGTCAGCAGCGGCATCCGATCATGCTAGCAGCTACCGGCGCCCCGGTGGCGCAACGCGCTGCCCGCCGCGTCGCCGGCCCCGTGGCCGTCGGGCACGAAGACTTCCTGCGCCCACCCTTCACGTTCGTCCGCGCCGCGTCCAAGTCGCGCGTGATCATGATCACCGCGGCCGGTGCGCGGCCGGGCCGGCGGCTGCCGGCTCACGCGCGGTCCACCGCGAACGACGCGACGTTGCGCTCCGCCCGGCTGAACTCCACTCCGATCAGGTGGATCGGCTGGCCGAGGTGACGGTACCGGTCGGCGTAACGCTTCTCCCTGAGTTGCGCCAGCGCGGTGCCCTCCGGTCCCCGCGCGACCGTCTTGAACTCGAACAGGTACACGCTCCCGTCGAAGCGCAACGCCAGGTCGGCTCGCCCGCGGCTGCCGCTGTCCTCCGCGACGAGATCGAACCCCTGTCCGGCGAAGCAGGAATAGACCACGCTGGCGTAGTAGCCCTCGTACCGCGCGATTTCGTTCCTGGTGTGCCACTGGTGGGGAATGCTGGCGAAGAGGGCCCGCAGGAACGCCTCCAGCCCGGCGAAGTCGTTCCCGGCCAGCAGGTCGCGCAGCGAACACGCATCCGCCAGCCGCCGCGACGTTTCCGGCAGCAGGGCATGCAGCAGGCACTCGTTCAGGCTCTGCCGCACTTCCCGGTTCGGATAGCCCAGCCGGTAGCGCGTCCTGCCGTTTCGTTCCTCCGCGCCCCGGATCGTCAGGTAGCCGGTCTGGAACAGCAACGCCTCGGTGGCCATCTCGTCCACGTCGAAGGCGGAGAGCAGCGCGTCGGTGCCGCTCATGCCGTCCAGGTCCGGCGAGGCGACGCCGCGGTCGAGCAGGGTGTCGATCAGGAAGGCCGGCGTGCCCGTTTCGAACCAGTGCGCCCGGAACTCGCGCTGGCGGAAGAGCAGCAGGACGTCGAACGGGTTGTAGACCTTCTCTTCGCCCCGCCAACTGTAGCCGTTGTACCAGTCGCGCACCGCGCCGCGGTCGAGGCCGGGCAGCTCCGGCGCGAACACGGTGTCGAGGTCTTCGTCCGTGTAGCCGCACACGGCCGAGTACTCCGGCTCCAGCGTGATGTCGGTGAAGTTGTTCAGGTCGGAGAAGATGCTGACCTTGGAGAACTTGCTGACGCCGGTGAGGAACGTGAACTTGACGTGCGCGTCGCTGAACTTGATGGCCGAGTACAGCCCGCGCAGATAGCCCCGATTGGCCCGGGCCACTTCCGGGACCGCCAGCGCGTCGAGGATCGGCTTGTCGTACTCGTCGACCAGGACGGCCACCCGCCGCCCGCCGCGGTCGTGCAGCGCTTCGACGAGCTGGCGGAAACGGATGGAGGCCCTGGCGTGGCCGGGTTCGACGCCGGCTCGTTTTTCGATGGCGGCCAGTTGCGCGGTGGTCTCGTCCGGCAGGCAGCGGGGGTCGGTGAAGTCGCCGGCGCTGAAGTCGAGGCGCACGACGGGATGGCGCACCGACCAGTCCCAGCGGCCGTGCGCGGCCAGCCCCTCGAACAGCGACTCGCTGCCCTCGAACAGCTCCTTCAGCGTGTCCAGGAACAGGCTCTTGCCGAAGCGCCGCGGGCGGGAGAGAAAGTAGTGCTTGCCTTCGTCGATCAGCCGCAACGCGTAGGCCGTCTTGTCGACGTAGTAGCAGTCTTCCTCGCGGATCTCGCGGAAGGTCTGGATGCCGATGGGCAGCTTGCGCGGGCCGGCGCCGCGCATCGTCCGGCGCCGGCCCGCGGCCGGCGCTCCCCGCGTACGGTCGATCATGATGCCCGGCCCGCGCCGACCGGATGATACGATACCAGACGTGACGGTGCTTGAAGACGTGCCGGCCGGCGCAGGCCGGCGGACCGAACGCGACCGGCCGATCGGCGGACGCAGGACGGGCCGTGGATGAGACAGCCGCGATTGGGGGAGACCGTCGTCGGCGTCGTCGCCCAGGCGCCGTTCGAGAACAAGTCGGCGGCGACCGGCGCCTACCATTCCTTCTGCACGCTGCAGCCCGTCCTGTTCAAGGACGGTGAACGGACCGATCCGAAGCAGTTCCCGGACACCGGCCTGGTCTGGTGGATGCTCGCCGCCGACGCCCACCGCTTCGCGACGCCCGGGCGGCTGGTGTCGTTCGCCCTGGACGAGGCGCTCGACCCCGGCAAGGGAAAATGCGCGTACCAGGCCCGGCGCGACACCGTCAAACCGGTGGCGGCGGCCGAGGCGGTCGAGGTCCTCACCATCCCCTCCGGCAGCCTGCGGCGCAAGACCGATCTGATCGGCGTGGCGTCGTGCATCGCGGACCACCCGCCGTGTCCGACCGTGTTCGTGCGCTGGTCCGGCTCCCTGTACGGGCCGTTGCGCATCGTCGACCACCGCGAGCGGGACAGGCCGGGCGAGTTCACCGTCCGGTTCGAGAACTCGTTCCCGGACCGGTACGTCCACCGTCTTTCCGACGAGGCGCTCAACGCGGAGTGCTTCCTGAAGGACCGCAAGTTCGAGGTCGAGATCTCCCTGGACAACAATCCGAGGGAAAAGAGCACCCGGACGGCGGCCTCCACGTACGAGCTGATCGCGATCGGCGTCTACGACCGCCTGATCCGCGGCGCGGGCCGCGAGCACCTGGAGAGCGAAGCGGAAACGCTGCACCGCGCCGCGAAGGACCTGCTGGGATGGAACCGGAAGCAGCGGTCCGAATTGCGGAGCCTGCTCGACGGATTCGCGGACGAGCTCTCCGGGCGCGATCCGCACGCCGACGTCGAGGCGGTCCGGGACATTCTGAGCCGGTCGGGGTCCCTGCTGGCGAACAACGCGAAGCTGCGCCGCGAGCTGGCCGACGCCCTGCTCGCATCCGGATACGTCGAGGCGGACGTCGAGGCGGGCATCGACCGGCGGTTCCAGGCGCACGTCGAAACCCACGCCTCGACGGTCGCCGACCAGATCGCGAAGCAGGTGGCAGACGAGCGCCGCGCGCTGGACGAGCTGCGCCGGCGGCGCGAAGGACTGACCGCGGAGATCGAATCGACGGCGCGGGAGGCGCAGGACCGGCTCGCCCGGGAGCTCGACGAGGCCCGGGCCCGCCACCGCGCGGAAGTGGACGGGCAGCGCGCGGCGCTCGCCAGGGAAAAGGAAACCCTGGACAGGCAGCGGCAGGCCGTGGACAAGCGGCTCAAGTCGGTGACGGAGCGTTTCGTCTCGGCGCGCGACGAGGTGGTCGACGACGTCCTGACGCTCGCGCCGCTGCTGCACCGCGCGGGCATCGTCCCCGGCGCGGCGGCGGCGCCGCCGCCGGCCCCGGACGCGGCGGGAGCCTCCGCGCCTGCGCAGGCGCCGGCCGAGCGGCCGGCGTTCGCCCTGCGCCCCTACCTGTCGGCGTCTCCGCCGGCGCCGGCGCCGCTCTCCGAAAGCGCGTTCTTCGAGCGGTTCGAACGGCACGCGCGCGACTCCGGCTACGTATACCGGCGCAAGGACCTGGCCGCGTTCCACGTCAGCGTCAAGATCTCCGACCTGACCGTGCTGGGCGGCGTGTCGGGCACCGGCAAGTCGAGTCTGCCGCGCCTCTACGCGCAGGCGCTCGCCGGCGCGGGCGGCGGGGACGACCGGTACCGCATGGTGGGGGTCAACCCGTCGTGGCTCGACGCCGGCGATCTGCTCGGCCGGGTGAACGTGCTGGACGGACGCTTTCTGCCGTCCGACTCCGGCCTGTACGACCTGCTGATCCATGCCCACGAGGAGTGGCGCCGCCGGGCTGCGGACTCCGGGATCTACGTGGTCTGCCTCGACGAGATGAACCTGGCCCAGGTCGAGCACTACTTCAGTCCGTTCCTGCAGGTGCTGGAGCTGCCGCCGGGCCGGCGCCGCCTGCGGTGCTTCGCCCGCGAGGCGGTGTCGCCGGGGAGCGACTTCGCCGCCTGGTCGGAGCTCGATCTGCCGCCGTCGCTCCGTTTCGCCGGCACCGTCAACTTCGACGAGACGACCCGGCCGCTGAGCCTGCGGGTCCTCGACCGGGTGAACCTGATCAAGCTGCGGCCCGGACCGCTCGCCGATCTCGACGTGAGCGACGCCCGGCCGGCCGCGGCGCCGGTCGCCGGGCCGCCGGTGAGCGGCCGCACGTTCGAGACGTGGCGCAAGTCCGGCCAGCCGGGAGCGGTGGCGGACCTGCTCGACGAGCTGCGCGGGCCGCTCGAAGCGCTCGGGTGCCCGCTGAATCCGCGGCGCTACCGCGCCCTGTGCCGGTTCCTCGCCAGCGCGCCGCCGGACCTGCTGGCGCCGGACGAGGCGCTCGACCTGCAGATCACCCAGCGGCTGCTGCCGCAGATCCGGGGGCTCTTCCGGCAGGAGGCCCGCCAGGCGGTGGACGAGCTGCTGGCGCTGCTCCGGACGCGCGGCGACCGCTACGGCGAATCCATCCGGGCGCTCGACGAGCTGCGCGGCGCCGAGGAGGCGCTGGCGTAGCGCGGGGGACGTGGACGCTCTCCAGCCAAGCGCGGCCACGGGGGACCCGGGCGCGGATCCGGAGGACGGGCCGCTCTTCGCCCTGACGCGCAACGGCAATCCGGTCGCCCGGACCCGGCTCGGCGGGGAGGCCGCCGAGCCGGACGCCCGCCCGGTGACGATCGGCGAGCTGCAGCCGATCGGGTTCGCGATCGAGCGCCGGTCTCCGGAAATCGAGTACGAGGTGTCGATCGGCGACGTCCCGCTGGGGGCGGGCACGCCGTTCGGGCCCCACGTCTACTGGGCCGACGCGCCGTACCTCGAAAGCACGCGCGGCCGCGTCTCCGTCCATCTGCGCGATCGCGCCGCCGGGTCCGAAGGACCGTGGCGGGAGCGCGCGCGGCTCGACGTCACCGTCGTTCCCACCAAGCTGAGCGAGGCGGGCTGCGCCGCCCTGGAGGAGGACATCCGGCGCGTCTCGGCGGATCTGGTCTTCGACCTGGTCTCGAAGATGCTCCGCGGCGTGCGGTACGCGCGCGGCCTCCAGGGCATCGAGTCGCGGTCGAGCCACGTGGAGCTCGGCAGCCTCCGCGACCTGTGGCGCGAGCTGTCCGCCCTGCTGGACCGCATCGACGCCGATCCGCATCTGCACGTCGGGCGCCGCGTCCGGCCGCGCGCCTGCACCGGGGCCGACGTCCTGGACCCGCACGCGGCGGCGTGGCTGGCCGCGCGGGGGTTCGACCCGCGCAGCCGGCACGCGCCGTGGCCGGTGACGATCCCCGGCCGGGTGCTGGCGAAGACCAGCGACACCGTCGAGCATCGCCTGATGCTCGGGTTCCTGCGGCTGCTGCTGGCGCAGGTCGGCGAGTGCGTGGACGCCGCGCGGCGGCAGATCGAACGCATCGAGGCGGATCGGGAGTGGCGGCACGTGGCGCTCGGCGACGGGCCGACCCTCTACGAGGAGGTGGACCTGCCGAAGATCGAGCGGCTCCGCGACGCCGTCCGGCAGGGCGCCGAGCTCGCCGCGCAGATCCGGCGGTCGGTCGGACTGCCGCTGTTCCAGGGCCTTGCCCCGCAGCACGGCGCGCCGGACACCCCGGTCTTCACCCACGTCGCGCCCTACTACCGGTTCGCGCGGGCGATGCGGGGCTACCTGGCGTCGTCGCTCGTCGTCCTGGAGGCGGGCGCGGACGAGCGGCTGAAGGAGACCAGCCGGCTCTACGAGCACTGGGTCTTCCTGCGGCTGGCCGAGGCGTTTCGCGCGGCGGGCCTGCGCGGCGACGACGTCGAAGGCGTGGTCCGGCGCCTGTCGCGCCACCGGTTCGTGCTGGACCTCGACGACGACATGATCGTGACGTTCCGCGTCGACGGCCGCCGCCGCGTCCGCGTGCGCTACGAGCCGTGGATCCTCTCCGCCGACGCCGCCCGCCGGCGCGGCGACCTGTTGTGCCGCGGGGCCGGCGCGGGGCCGGCGTGGCGGCCGGACGTGCTGATCGAATTCATCGACGGACGGGACGTGGACTACGCGGTGGTCGTCGACAGCAAGTACTCGAAGCGGATTCAGGATCACCACTGGGCGCGCGTCGAGAAGTACACGCGCATCCGTACCGTGGAGGGGCTGCGGCAGGTCGTGCGGCAGGTGTGGCTGGCGCATCCCGGCGACCCCGCCGGCATCCGCTGCCGGGACTCCTTCGTGGGCTGGACGGACGCCGGCCCGGACCGGCCGCGCGACGAGTTCGTCCTGGGCGAGCTGGGCCTCCGCCCGTCGCCCGGCGTGGCGGGGGGCGACGGCGGGAGCGGCGAGGCCGCCGCCGAGACCGCCCCGAGCGCCGGGGCCACCGCCGGGACCGCCCCGAGCGCCGCCGGGACCGCCCCGAGCGCCGCCGGGACCGCCCCGAGCACCGGGACCACCGCCGAGACCGCCTCAAGCGCGGCCGAAACCACCCCGAGCGCGGCGGTGGCGGCCGGCGTAACTCCGGAACCGAACCCCTCGCACGTCGCCCGGGCGTTCGCGGCGGGTCTGTTGCGCTACACCGGATTCACCGCGGGCGGGTGACGGCGGCGCCCGGCGGGTCCCGCCGCCGGACGCGCCTTCGGAAACGAGCCTGAAGCCCGGGCAGTGAGCCGAGCCTGTCAGGCGACCGAACCGACGGGTCGAAAAGGGTCAGCCGCAACTGCCCACCCCGCCCGTGGACGGGCAGTCGGCAAGCGCGATCACGCAGTAGCCGGTGCTCGGCGGCGCGGGCGACACCTGCGTCCAGGTGAACGTGAGGGTGTCCGTCACGTACCACTCATTCGTCCCGAACGCGACGGGGTACGGCGGGAGGCCGCGGGTTCCGAGCTTGTTGTAGACCGGACGGGGAACGAGACCGCTCGGATCGTTGCCGTCTCCGACCAGCTCCAGCGCCGGATTGAGATCCCATACGTCCGACACGGGAACGGCAGCGCCGCCCTGCCAGCCGAAGCGGCTGTCGAACAGCGCTGGGCGGTTCAGATACCGCGCGTTCGTCATGCCCATCGCCCACGAGGCAACGCTGGTGTCGGGGACGCCCGGCGTCCCCCCCGTGACGATGTTCGCCCCGCCGCGGACGGAGACGGTCGGCCGGAGCGTCACCGCGTCGCCGTCCGCGGGACAACCGGTGCCGCCGAGCATCCTGTACGGCAGGAAGAACGAGTCGACGTAGAGCGGGTCGCTCGCGGTGTCGACGTAGAGGAAGACGAACGGGCCGGTGGCGTCGAAGAGATTGGTGGGCGGCCCCGGTTCTGTGGGGACCGGCTCCGGCGTCTCTGTGTGGACCGGCTCCGGCGTCGCCCGCACCGGCGGGTCGAACCGGCTGTCTTCCCAGCCGGCCCCCGTGCCGTCCGACCCCACTTCGCCGCCGTCCGGGGCCGGGCAAGGCGCGTTCCGCCAGCCGTCGTAGACGTCGTCGGAGAGCTCGGCCGCCTGCACGACGACCCACCCGCCGCACTCCGGCAGCGTGATCGGCGGCAGCTCCAGCCGGCCCGCGAGCATCCGCGTCCCTTCCCAGATCGGAACCCCGCACGACTGCCCGGGGTGGTGCGGTTCGACCGGGCAGGTCGAGACCGTGATCCTCCGCATCCGATGCGGCATCGAAGCTTCCCGCATCGACCGCATCTCATCCTCGACGAGAGCCAGACTCAGCATGCTCCCGTCCCAGGAGGCGTGGAAGTCGTAGGCGTTCAGGCCGGCCTCGCTCGGGGCGAGACTACTCCCCCCCCCCCCCCCGGCGGCGCGTACCGCACCGGAGCGACGGCCGGCGGTGCGGCGAACTGCGACGCCTGCTGCGCCGCGGCCGGCGCGGTCGGCGCGGTCGGACTGTCGGTGTCTCCGCACCCGACGACGACGAACGCGGCAGCGACCGCAACGACGAACAGGCTTGTCCTCAAGGTTTCCTCCTTGAACTGGCAGTCGAGAAGCGGTTTCCCCGCGCCCCTCTCGTCCGGGCAAAGAATACCGAACTCTCAGGCTCGTTTGCCATTGGATCAGAGACGGAGCCGCTGAGCGTGGCCGCGTCCACGGAGACGGCCCCGGCGGTCTCGCCGGGGGACGACCCGCGGTACGGATGGGCGCCGCCGCCATTGGCACGGCCCACCGACGGCCCCGGCGGTCTCGCCGGGGGACGACCCGCGGAGCGGCCCGGCGGAGCTCGTCTGCGTCGGCAACCGGGGAAGCTCGTCGAGCGGGTCCCGATCCCTGCGCGCACGGGCTCGGCCGCACCCGGCCGTCGGCGCGGCCCTGCGGGGCACCCGATCCCCTGCGCGCACGGGCTCGGCCGCACCCGGCCGTCGGCGCGGCCCTGCGGGGCACCCGAATCCCCTGCGCGCACGGGCTCGGTCGGCGATTTTGCTTGCGGCGCGGCCCGCGCTGTGGTACAAGCATCCCTTCGCGCCGCTTCGAGAGTCACCGTGCACGCGCGTTCGTTTCGGCCGCCAAGGAGACATCGATGAACTTGCAGCGCACGCTCGCCGCCCTGCTCGCGATCGGCATGGTCGCGGCCGCCGCACCCGGCTACGCGGAGAACGAAGCCGCGGCCGAGGTGACGTACTACAAGCATGTCCTGCCGATCATGCAGGAGAACTGCCAGACCTGCCACCGGCCGTCCGGCTACAACATCAGCGGCCTGGTCGCGCCGATGTCGTTCATGGACTACCAGGAGACCCGCCCCTGGGCCCGGTCCATCGCGCGCAAGGTCGAGTCGCGCGAGATGCCGCCCTGGTTCGCGTCGGCCCCGAAGGGCGTGTTCGAGAACGAGCGGGGCCTGACCGACGACGAGATCCGCACCATCCTGCAGTGGGTCGAGGCCGGCGCCCCGGCCGGCGACCGCGCCGACGCGCCGCCGGCGAGACGGTGGGCGGAAGACGCCAACGGCGGCTGGTCGCTCGGAATCCCCGACTTCGTGGTGAAGATGCCGGAGCCGTTCCTGGTCGAGGACGACGTCTACGACCTGAACATCACCTTCTACGCGCCGCTGACCGAGGACGTCCTGCCGGAGGACACCTGGGTCAAGGGCTGGGAGTTCCGCGTCGGCGACAACCAGATCACCCACCACATGTGCTCCTCCGTCATCGCGCCCGGCGCCTTCATCCCGGCGGACGCGGTCGAGGAGGAAGGGGCCGACGCCGACGACAGCCGGTTGCTGAGCTGCGTCGCCGAGGGCGGCGAGGCGGACATGCTGCCGGACGGCTTCGGCGTCCTGCTCGAGACCGGCTCGAGCATCTCGTTCAACATGCACTACCACAAGGAGCCGGCCGAGGGTTCGGCCGCCTGGAGCGATCCGGAGATCGCGTTCTTCGTCGCCGACGAGCCGGTCAGGCACAAGGTGATCAACGACACGCTGTCGAACCGCGGGTTCGAAATCCCGCCGAACCACCCGCGCTACCGGATCGGGTCGTCGCGCCTCCTCGAGAAGGACACCCTGGTGCTGACCTACTGGCCGCACGCGCACCTGCGGGCCACCGCGGCGCGCTACGTCGCGCACTACCCCGACGGGACCGAGGAGCTGCTTCTCGACGTGCCGCACTACGACCAGAGCTGGCAGGTGACCTACAAGTACAAGGAGCCGAAGCTGCTGCCGAAGGGCACCCGCATCGACGTCGACTTCTGGTACGACAACTCGCCGGAGCGCGCGGCGCGGCGCGACTTCGACCCGAACCGCTTCGTCGGCCACGGGCCGCGGACCGACGACGAGATGTCGCTCGGGTTCATCGGCTACGTCGAGCTCGACGAGACCGGGGCCCTGCCCGTCACCACCAACGACGACTGACGAATCGCCGCGGCCGGGTTCGACTTGTCTTTCTCGGGGCGGGGCCGTCTGGTCCCGCCCTTTGCTTTCTCCATGCGACATCGAACGATCCGCGTCGGCGACGAACCCCGCCGGACGGTCCGCGCCGGTGGCGGACCTCCCGCCGTCCGCGCCCGGAGCGGCGTTGCGCGCGCCCGGCAGGCCGCGGCCGCGGCCGGCGCCGCCTGGTGTCTGACGGCCGCGGCGGCCGGGGCGCAGACGCCGGAGCCGAGCCACGAGGCCGACGGCCTCCTGCATGCGTCGCTGACGCTCGAGACCCGGGAAATCCGCGTCGCCTTCCCCCCCGGGCTGCGGGCCGGACACCACGCCTACCAGTGGCTCCTGTCCGGCACGGTCGGATCCCGGGTGCGGGTCGGCGCGCTGGACGCGCACCGCGCACTGCGCATGGGCACGCTGGCGCCCGACGTCGAAGCGATCGAGGCGGAGATCGCGGCCGTCGTGGCCGCGAGACAGGCGGCCGCCGAGGCCGGGGAAGCGGAGGAATCCGACGCGGCCGGACCCGGCGCGGAGGACGCATCCGGCGCCGGCGGGGAGGCGGCGGATCCGCCCGCCCCCGCCCTCTGGCTCGTACGCGACGCGGCGGGCTGGCAACTGGAGATCCATCCGGCCCGCGAAGGCGAAGGCGACGTCGAGATCGTCCCGCTGAGCCACCGGGAGACCGCCGCCGAGTCGCCCACGTTCACGGCGTCGCTCCACGCCACCGGGGCCGAGACGGGCCGGCTGGCGTTGCGCTGGGGACGCCATGCCTGGAGCGCCGGCTTCCGGTTCGAAGAGCTGCCGCAACCGCCGCGCCGGGCGCGGGTGTCGGGCCGCGGAACCGCCCGGGTGGCCGAGGATTCCAACGCGGCGATCGCCCGCGGCAACCTGCTCGCCGAGCGGAACGAGACCGCCCTCGTGCTGCCGCAAGGCGCGGGCATCGCCGTCGTGTACTGGAAGGGCATCGACGTCGAGGACGAGGACTACCCGAACGTGGCGGCGGCGCGGGACGGCGCGGTGATCGAGATGATCCGCGCGCCGGTCCTGCGCCTCAAGAGCGACGTGTCGTTGCGGTTCGGCGACGCCGAGGTTCCGACCGGCAACGTCGCCCCCGGTTTCGCCGGCTATTACGGCGTCTGGCTGCGGAAGGCGGGCGACGGCTGGCGGTTCGTGTTCAACCACGAGGCGGACTCCTGGGGCACGCAGTACGACGCGGCGTTCGACGCGGCCGAAGTCGCCGTCGACTACACGCGCACGGCGGGCTCGTTCCGCCCGCTGGGAGCCACGCTCGTGCCGGCCGGCCCCGGCCGGGGGCGGCTGGTCGTGCACTGGGGCCCGCACGAGTGGGCCGCCGACTTCGCCGTCGGTGAATGAAGTCGCCGCCTGGTACGCGGCCTGCGCCCGGACGGGCACGAGTGGGCCGCCGACTTCGCCGTCAGGGAGTGAGACGGCGCAACGCCGGCCGGGAACGCGGAAGCGCCGGCGGCCGAGAACGGGAGTGGGCGTCATGATGCAGCACGAACCCGCATGCCGTCCGTCCGGCGGCGAGCGGACCGCGGGCCGTGGCGACCGCCCGGCGCACGGGGGCGGACGGCGGCGCCGACGGTACCGCGCGGCGGCGGCCACCGCGATCCTGGTCGGGTCGGCGCTCGCGCTGGCCGCGATGTCGCACGCCCAGCGCCCACCCGTGTCCGGGCCGCGGGCCGGACTGTCGACCGGACATCCGCTGACGACGGCCGCCGCGTTCGAGACGCTGGTCCGGGGCGGCAACGCCTTCGACGCGGGGGTGACGGCGCTGCTCGTGGGCGGCGTCGTCGAGCAGGATCTGTACGGGCTGGGAGGCGAGTCGCTGATCCTGGTCTATCCGACGGCCGAGGGCAGGGTCACCTCCGTCGTCGGCCAGGGCTGGGCGCCGAAGGGGGCCGGCATCGAGTGGTACCGGTCACGCGGGCGCGACCTCTTCGGCGAGGGCCTGGACCCGGCCGTCGTCCCCGGCGCACTGCACGGCGCGCTGACCGTGCTGGAGCGCTGGGGCACGATGCGCTTCGAGCAGGTCGCGGCCCGCGCCATCGAGTACGCGGAGCACGGGTTCCCGTTGCGCCCGCTCACCGCCCGCGCCGTCGAAGCGAACCTCGAATTCATCGAGTCGTGGCCGGAGAACCGGCGGTTCTGGCTGAAGCCCGACGGCTCGCTCTACGCGGCGGGCGAGACCATCAGGTTTCCCACGCTCGCCGCCACGCTCCGGAAGATGGCGGAGGCGGAACGGGCCCACGCGCATCTCGGCCGCGAGCAGGGCGTCGCCGCCGCCCGCGACCGCTTCTACAAGGGCGACCTCGCCGCGGAGATGGTCGCCTTCCTGCAGGCGCACGGCGCGCCGTTCGAGCCGAGCGACTTCGCCGAGTTCCATTCCCGGGTCGAGGAGCCGGCCCGCGCCGACTACCGCGGCTACACCGTCTACAAGCACGGGTTCAACAGCCAGGGGCCGGTCCTGCTGCAGACGCTGAACATCCTGGAGGAGTTCGACCTGCAGGCGATGGGACACAACAGCCCCGACTACGTCCACACCGTCGTCGAGGCGATGAAGCTGGCCTACGCGGACCGCGACACCTACTACGCCGACCCCGACTTCGTCGACGTGCCGGCCGCGGGTCTGCTGTCCACCGCCTACGCCCGGGAGCGCGCGGCCGAGATCGACCCGGCGCGCGCCTCGGCCGCGTTCCGCGCCGGCGACCCGCTGCCGCACGACCCCGACGTGGACGAGTGGCCGTTCTGGGTCGCCCGCATCGAGGACGGGGTGGCGGCGAGCGACGCCGACGGCTCTTTCGTGCCGTCGGCCGGGGGACTGAAGGACACGACGCACGTCGCGATCATCGACGAGGACGGCAACGTCTTCGACGCCACGCCGAGCGGCGGCTGGACCGGCGGCGGGGTCATCCTGGGCGGGACCGGCATCGCGCTCAGCACCCGCGGCGAGCAGTTCTGGCTCGATCCGGACCGCGCCAACCAGATCCGCCCGCGCGCCCGTCCGCGCTACACGCTGACGCCGAGCATCGTCTTCAAGGACGGCGCGCCGCTGATGGCGATCGGCACGCCGGGCGGCGACAACCAGGATCAGACCATCCTGCAGGCGTTCCTGAACGTCGTCGAGTTCTGGGACGACTGGTACCCCAACCTGCACGACGCGCTGGCGTGGCCGCGGGTGCGGACGCAGCATCTGCACGGATCGTTCTGGCCGCACGCCGCCGGCTTCAACCGGATGGACCTCGAATCGGCCATCCCGCCGGAGGTGGCGAACGAGTTGCGGCGCCGGGGGCACCACGTGAACGAGGTGCCGCCGTTCGGGACGTCGGGCTGCGCGACCGCGGTCCTCGTCGATCCAGCCACCGGCAACCGCCTCGCGGCGGGCGACCCGCGGCGCGACTGCTACGCGCTGGCATACTGACGGGGCGGCGGGCGCCCGCGCCGCCTCGCACAGGCGCGAGTGTGGGCCCCGGGCTGGCCACCGGCATACTGAAGGAGCGGCAGGCCGCCCGCGCAGACGGCGGCGCGGCGCCTGCCTGATGCGCGATACCCCGGCGGCGTACTGACGGGGCGGCGGACAGCCCGCGCAGACGGCGGCGCCGGAGGCGGACGGAAACTCCGGGCGCAGGCATCCGCCGTATCGACGCATCGACGCGGCGCCGGTCCGCGCGGTTCCACGAGACAGCGACATGACCTCCGATTTCACCATCGTGCGGCGCCGTCCGCTTCTCCGCGCCGCTGGCCGGCTCGTTCTCCTGGGAACCTGTCTGGCCGCGGGACCGGGCGGGGCGCTCCGTGGCCTCGACGCGGCCGGGAACGCGGCGGCTTCACCGTCGATCGCCCGCGCGGAGACGAAAGAGCGCACGCGCGGCCTGCACGCGGCCGGGAACGCGGCGGCTTCACCGTCGCTCGAGGCCTCCTTCGCGGCGCTCCGGCCCGTTCAGGACGACGCGCCGGCCGCCGGCGGCGTCTACACCGCGGCCCAGGCCGAGCGCGGCCGGGCCGTCTACCGGGAGCACTGCACGTCGTGCCACGGCTCGTTCCTGCGGGGCGGGGCCAACGAGTTCGCCGCCCCGGCGCTGGCCGGACCGTTCTTCTTCGACGCGTGGAGCGGCCGCACGGTGGGAGAGCTCCTGCGCTATTCCGCGGACAACATGCCGCCGGAAGGGATGCTGCTCCCGGACGCCGACTATGTCGACGTCACCGCCTACGTCCTCCAGGTTCTCGGCTATCCCGAGGGCGACGCCGACCTGACCGCCGCTTCCCCGGCGCTGGAACGGACCATCGAGCGGCAACGATAGCCGCCGGCGGCAAACCCCCGGCTCGGGGCATTTCAGCAGTTCAGCAGTCGAAACAGAGGAGTGATCATGACCATGCGATCCCTGCCGGCGTTGCAGCTCGCGGCGACACTGCTGCTCGGCATCGCGGCGCCGGGCGCCTGGACACCGGCCCGCGCGCAGGACGACGTCCCCGCGCTGCTGCGCGACTTCACGCCGGTGACCGACGAGATGCTGCGGAACCCCGACCCGGACGACTGGCTCACCTTCCGCAACGGCTACGCGCAGTGGGGCTACAGTGCGCTGGACCAGATCGACGCGCAGACGGTCGGCGAGCTGCGCCTCGTCTGGTCGCGGGCCATGCGGGCCGGGCCGCAGGAAGTGGAGCCGACGGTCTACGACGGCGTGATGTATCTCGCCAACGTCGAGGACGTCGTGCAGGCGCTCGACGCCACCACCGGCGACCTGCTGTGGGAGTACCGGCGGCGGCTGCCGGCCGGCATCGGCAACCTGACCGGGACGCGCTACCGCTACCGCAACCTGGCGATCTACGACGACAAGGTCTTCGTGGCGACCAACGACGCCTTCCTCGTCGCCCTCGACGCACGAACCGGCGACGTGCTGTGGGAGACGCAGCGCGCCGACTACCGCGACAAGGTGGCGCAGACGGCCGGCCCGGTCGTCGTCAACGGCAAGGCGATCACCGGCTCGCGGTGCGACCCGTCGAGTCCGCTGCCCGGCGGCTGCTTCATCACCGCCCACGACGCCGGGAGCGGCGAAGAGCTCTGGCGGGTGCACACGATCGCCCGCGCGGACGATCCGGGCGGCGACACCTGGGGCGGCCTGCCGCTGTCGGCGCGGCGGCACGCCTCGATCTGGATGGTCGGCAGCTACGATCCCGAGCTCGACCTCGTCTACTGGGGCACCGGCGTCACGGCGCCCACGCCGGAGGAGCTGCGCGGCGCCGGCAAGGCGGACCTCCTCTACACCAACTCCACCCTCGCGCTCGATCCCGCGACCGGCGACATGGCCTGGTACTTCCAGCACCTGCCGCGCGACAACTGGGACCTCGACCACCCGTTCGAGCGGATCATCGTCGAGACCGAGGTCGCGCCGAGTCCCGAGGCGGTGCCGTGGATCAGCCCGCGCGTGCGGCCGGGCGAGGTGCGCAAGGTCGTCACCGGCATTCCGGGCAAGACCGGGATCGTCTGGACGCTGGACGCCGCCACCGGCGCGTTCCTCTGGGCGCGCCCGACGATCCACCAGAACATCGTCACCGGCGTGGATCCCGACACCGGGCGTCCGTCGATCAACGAAGCCTCGGCACCCTTCTCGATGGACGAACCGTCGTTCGCCTGCCCGCACCTGCTCGGCGGCAAGGATCAACCGTCCGGCGCCTACAGCCCCGACACCGGCGCCCTGTACATGCCGATGAACAACACCTGCGTCGACCTGACGATGGCGGTCGAGCGGGCCGAGGTGAGCGACGGCTACGCGCTCAGCACGCGGGTGCGCCACGTCCCCGGCGCCGATCCCGCCACCGCCCCGGTCGGCCGGCTCGAGGCGGTGTCGGCGTCGACCGGACGCACCCTCTGGCTCTACCAGCAGCGCGCTCCGATCTACGGCTCGGTGCTGGCCACCGGCGGCAACCTCGTCTTCGGGGGCGACGTCGTCCGTCGGTTCCGGGCGTTCGACGCCGGGAACGGCGCCGTCCGGTGGGAGACGATCCTGAACGGGCCGGTCAGCGGGCGTCCGATGACCTACCGCGTCGGCGGGCGCCAGTACCTCGCCGTCACCGCCGGCGGCGTGACCCAGGGATCGAGCCTGCTGCGGCTGACGCCGGAGCTGACCACCACGACCGGGAGCAACACCATCTTCGTCTTCGCGCTGCCGGAGTAACGCGCGGGTCGCGTCGTCCTCGACGCGCGTCCAGGTGCAACACCATCTTCGTCTTCGCGCTGCCGGAGTAACGGCAGCTCGGGTTCGCCGAGCAGCCGCGGCCCCACGGCCCGCGGTCGGATCCAACCGCGGGAGCGCGGGGGACGGTGCCGCGATCACGCGTCAGGGTGAAATCACGCGCCCGGCGACCGATACGACCCACGCCGCGTCTTCGAGTGCATGCTGCGCGTGGTCGCGCGTGTACTCGTCGGTCGGTATGAAGTCGATCGCGCCGTAGAACGCCAGTTCCCGCTCCTTTCTGAGCGCGGTCGAGACCTCGGCCAACCGTGCGATCCCGTTGTCCGTGACGCCCGGAAACCGGTCGCGGTGCTCCCGGACGATCCTGCCGACGTCGTGCCAATGGGGCGGCTCCATACCGACCTGCCGCAGCATTCCCTTGAGCGCGAGCTCGACGATCTCCTGCGCTTCCCGCACCACGTCCGAATACGCCTCCTTGTCCAGATACACCCGGAGGACGTCCAGCCGAACCTGCGCTTTTTTCAGGTAGCTCTCGGCGAGCGACGTGTTCGTCACGGTGCGAACAGGTCGAAGACGTCGCCCGGCCGGTAGTCGGGTTTCAGATCCCAGTACCAGGCGTTGCCCAGCCAGATGCGTTTCGAGCCCAGTTCCCGGAGCCGGCTCCGGAGGCGGTCGAGCGCGCCGGCCAGACAGCCGTCCGGATCGAACAGGATCCGGGCGTCCTCGGTCATGTCGAGCAGCAGCATCGAGCCGCGTTCCAGCTCCGGGCGGGTCATCAGGACCGGCGACAGATCGGAATGCAGGCCGGCGGTCCCTGCGGCGTCGAGGGACGGGGCCAGCGCCTCCTCCACGGCGCCGAAGTCCGCCACCCGGCCGCGCCGCGAACGCGGCAGGCCGTCCGCCACGATCAGCAGGTCGACGTCCGAATCGGGCCGCGGCAGCCCGCGGCCGACCGACCCGTACACCGCGACCGAGCGGAGGTCGTCGCCGTAGTGGCGCCGGCACGCCGCGACGACGCCGGCGAGCAGCGCACCGTACGCCGCGTGCATGCCCGCATTATACGGGTCACCCCGGCGGCGCCGGCCGAAAACGGCCGGTCCGAAATTTCGAAAACATCCGGTGATTTCGTGACCGGAGAAAGCAGTGAGGCTTGCAGACGACAGTGCTTGTCGCGCCGGCCATCGGGCGCAAATCGTTCCCATTTACCTTGGCGACAGCAACGGATCAAGACGGGTGGAGTGCTACCATCGAAACTGGAACCGATGAGGCCGCCACAAGTGCCGCGGACGGTGTCGCGGCAACTTTCGATGTCGCCGACCGCACCGGCCGGACCACCGCCACGAGTGGCCGGACGCGGTCCCGGCCCGCTGCCGGCCGCGGGGTTCGCGGCCGGGCGGCTTGCGCTGGCCGCCTGTCTGGCGGCGGCCCTCGCCGAGCAGCCGGCGCGGGCCGGACAACTGCCGTCCGGCTTGCGGGAACGCGCCGCGCAGGGAGACCCCGCGGCGCAGAACGAGATCGGCAGCCGCTACTACGCCGGCCGCGGCGTGGAGCGGGACGACGCCGAGGCGGCGCGCTGGATCCGGCTGGCCGCGGCGCAGGGCTACGCCCCCGCGCAGTACAACCTGGGACTGCTCCACTTCCGGAACCGCGGCGTCGCCGGCAGCGACGCGGAGGCCGCGCGCTGGTACCGGGCGGCGGCCGAGCAGGGCTACGCCCCGGCCCAGGCGGGGCTCGGCTACCTGCACGTCTACGGCGCCGGCGTGGACGAGGACCACGTGCTGGCGCACATGTGGCTGGAACTGGCGTGGCGCGGCGCCGGCGACGACCGCACCCGGCGGCTCTACGCCGGCCGGCGCGAGGAGCTGGCGGCCCGCATGAGCGCCGAGGATCTGCGCGAGAGCCGCCGGCTGGCCGACCGCTGGCGGCCCGCGGCGGAACGCTGAGCGCGCGTCCGCAACCCCGCGGGATACGCGCGCGACCACCGCCGGCGGCTGCCGCAACCCATCCGCCGCCGCAACCCTCGAGGATCTGCGCGAGAGCCGCCGGCTGGCCGACCGCTGGCGGCCGCCCGCGGCGGAACGCTGAGCGCGCGTCGTCCACGGCTTGGCAGGATGCGCGCACGTATCGCGCGCGCCGTCCTGCTGCTGCTCGCCGCCGCCTCGCGCCTGGCGGGGCAACCTTGCGGGATGCGCACACTATCGCGCGACTGCCGGCGGCTGCCGCAACCCATCCGCCGCCGCAACCTTCTATGATGCGCACATGGCCGCGAAATCCATCGCGTCCCGGTGACGCCGTTTCCAGTTTCCAGGAGGTCGACATGAAGACCCGTTGCGCCCGCGCGTTCCTTCCGCTGTTCGTGATCCTCGGCGCCGCGGCGCTGGCCGTCGCGCAGACCCGGACCATCGATCCGACCCGGTTCGAAGAGGCCGTCCGGGCCTTCGAGGCCGAAGACCGCGCCATGATGCCGCCCGAGGGCGCCATCGTCGTGACCGGCAGCTCGAGCATCCGCCGCTGGCACCCCACCCTGAAGCAGGACCTCGCGCCGCTCACCGTCATCCCGCGCGGCTTCGGAGGGAGCACGATGCAGGACGTCGAGCACTTCCTCGAGCGGATCGTCCTGGCGTACGGGCCGCGCGCCGTCGTGATCTACGAGGGGGACAACGACACCGGCGCGTACGGCGTCCCCCCGGCGGAGATCGCAGGCCGTCTCGAGGCGATCGTCGACCGGATCCACGCCGCGCTCCCCGCAACGCGGGTCTACGTGATGTCCGTCAAGCCGAGTCTGGCCCGCGCGGCGGTATGGGACAAGGCGCAGGAGACGAACCTGCTCTACCAGGAGCTCGCCGCCGGGAACGGCCTGGTGTCGTACATCGACGTCGCCACGCCGTTCCTCGGCGCGGACGGCAAGGTGCTCGACGACGTCTTCATCGAGGACGGCCTGCACCTGAACGAGAAGGGCACCCGGATCTGGGCCGCGACCATCAAGGCCGCGCTGATGGCCGGCGAGGCGCGGCACGAAACGACCGACGAGTGACCCGCACCGGCGGGACGCCGCGCCGGGCGCGAGATCTCGGGGAGAGGGCAGGATGCGAGGCCGCCGACCGCCGAGTGACCCGGCCGCGGCCCCGCGAGGGTGAACCTGGACGGCGCCGGGCAGGATGCGAGGCCGACGCCCCGACGAGTGACCCGCGCCGGCGGGACGCCGCGCCGCCCCGTGATCTTGCCCACCGGCCCGGCCGGTGCTAGTTTTGCGGGACCGGCGGCGGAAACGATCCGGGCGGCCGCGACCGCGCGGGCGCCGGCGGGGGACGCGGCGGAACCGGGCGCGGCGCCTGGAACGCCGGAGGAGGGAAGCAGGCGGGGCATGAACCGCACGGGCCTCGGGGCCGTCTAACGAAGGTAGCGGGAGGCAGACAATGGACATCGCCAGACCCGATCTCGCACGCAAGAAGAAGCTGCGGCAGACTTCGTACGCCGTGACCGCGGTCGTCGTGGTCATCATGATCACGGTGGCCGTCTCGCGCCTCGAACCGGCTGCGCCGGGGGTCGACCGCGACACCATCTACCTCGACACCGTGCAGCGCGGACCGATGGTCCGCCAGGTGCGCGGCACCGGCACCCTCGTGCCGGAACAGATCCGCTGGATCCCGGCCACCACCGACGGGGCCGTCGAGCGGATCGTCATCCGCCCCGGCGCCCTCGTCACCCCCGACACCGTCGTCGTCGAGCTGAGCAACCCCGAGCTGGAGCAGACGGCGCTCGAAGCCCGGCTCAACCTCGACGCGGCGGAGGCGCGCTACAGCAACCGGCAGGTGGAAGTCGAGCGCGACCTGCTCAACCAGCGCGCCACGCTCGCCACCATCGAGGCGCAGCTCAAGACGGCGCGGCTGCAGGCCGACGCCGACGAGCAGCTCTTCGCCCAGGGCCTCGTCTCGTCGCTCCAGCTCCAGCAGTCGCAGGCGGCCGAGGAGGAGTTCGACACGCGGTTCCGCATCGAGCAGGAACGGCTGCGGATGGCGACCGACACGGTCGAGGCGCAGCTCGCGGTCGAGCAGGCCGAGGCGGACCGCCTGCGGACGCTGTACGAGCTGCGGCAGCGGCAGGTGGCGGATCTGCACGTGCGGGCGGGGATGCCGGGCGTCCTGCAGCAGGTTCCGCTGGAGGAGGGGCAGCGCGTCACGGTCGGGACCAACCTGGCGCGGGTCGGCGACCCGACGGTGCTGAAGGCGGAGCTGCGCATCGCGGAGACGCAGGCCAAGGACGTGCAGATCGGGCAGACCGCGGCGGTGGACACCCGCAACGGGGTCATCCCCGGGCACGTCACCCGCATCGACCCGGCGGTGGAGAACGGGACGGTGACGGTGGACGTGGCGCTCGACGGCGCGCTGCCGCGGGGGGCGCGGCCGGACCTGACGGTGGACGGGACGATCGAGCTGGAGCGGATGGACGACGTGCTGTTCGTGGGCCGGCCAGTGTTCGGGCAGGAGGAGAGCGTGGTGAGCCTGTTCAAGGTGGAGGAGGACGGGACGCACGCGGCGCGCACGCGGGTGAGCCTGGGGCGCGCGTCGGTGAACACCATCGAGGTGCTGGAGGGGTTGCGGCCGGGCGACCGGGTGGTGCTGTCCGACATGTCGACCTGGGATCAGTTCGATCGGGTGCGGATCGAGTAGGGCCGCTTCCCGCGCTCCGCGCGGGGCGGCAACGGCCCGGGGGCAAGGACGTCACGTCTGAACGGAGCGTGCCGAGATGAGCGAAGAACCGGCCTTGATCCAGTTGGAGAACGTTTCGAAGATCTTCTACACCGACGAGGTCGAAACGCATGCCCTCGACGCCGTGACGCTCGCCATCCATCCCGGCGAGTACGTCGCCATCTCCGGCCCTTCCGGCTGTGGCAAGTCGACCCTGCTGTCGATCCTCGGCCTGCTCGACTCGCCGACGGCGGGCGACTACACGCTGAACGGCCGGCCGGTGGCGCAGCTCAGCCAGGCCGACCGGGCGCGGACCCGCAACCGCGAGATCGGCTTCATCTTTCAGAGCTTCAACCTGATCGGCGACCTGACGGTCTACGAGAACGTCGAGCTGCCGCTCACCTACCGCGGCATGAAGCCGGCGGAGCGGCGCGAGCGGGCGACCGAGGCGCTCGAGAAGGTGGAGATGGCGCACCGGGCGAAGCACCTGCCGAGCCAGCTCTCCGGCGGCCAGCAGCAGCGGGTGGCGGTGGCGCGGGCGGTCGCCGGGCAGCCGACGATCCTGCTGGCCGACGAGCCGACCGGCAACCTCGACTCGAAGAACGGCGAGGCGGTGATGGGACTGCTGAAGACGCTGCACGGCGAGGGCTCGACGATCTGCATGGTGACCCACGACCCGCGCTACGCCGAGCACGCCGGGCGGGAAATCCACCTCTTCGACGGCCGCCTGGCGGGCGCCGCCGCGTGAGCAGCCGTCCTCACGTCCGCGCCGGCGCCGCGGCCTGCGCGCGCCGGAAGTAGCCGGGGGCGTTGATCCGGGCGCAAAGGTCGAAGAACCGCGGCTCGGGACCGGTCCACCGCAGCTCGTCGACGTCCTTGAAGACCGGCAGCGTCGTGCGCAGCGTCGCGAGGTCGCGGAAGAGCGCCGCCTCCTTGCGCGCGGCGGCGAGCGCCCGGGCCAGCCGTGCGGCGCCGCGCACCCGCACGTCCTCCCACGCCGCCGCGTCGTCGGGGACGTCCTCCAGGTGCGGGTAGCGGGCGAGGACGGCCGCGGCCGACTTGGCGCCCCAGCCGCGGACGCCCGGAAATCCGTCCGCCGCGTCGCCCGTCAGCGCGAGATAGTCCGGCATCGAAGCGGGGGCGACCCCGAACCTGCCCCGCACGCCCTCCGCGTCGCGCACCGTGCCGGACCGCCGGTCGAACTGCACGATGCGGCTGCCGTCGACCACCTGGGCAAGATCCTTGTCGGGCGTGCAGACGAACACCTGCTCGACCCGCTCGTCCGCCGCGGCACGGACCGCGGCGGAGGCGAGGGCGTCGTCGGCCTCGTAGCGCACCGTCTTCCAGACGATCAGACCGAGCGCCTCGAGCGCGTCCTCGAGCGGCTCGAACTGGCTCAGGATCTCCGGATCGAGTCCGTCGCCGGTCTTGTACCCGGGCCAGAGCTCGTTGCGGAACGATTCGACGACGTGATCGGTCGCGACCCCGACGTGGGTGACCCCCTCCTCCAGCATGCCCAGCACCGATCCAAGCACGCCGCGCACGGCCCCGACCTCGCCCCCGTCGACGCCGGACGCGCGCGGCACGGCGTAGAAGTGCCGGAACAGCTCGTAGGTGCCGTCGACCAGGAAGACGTTCACCCCGCCATTCTGGCACGCCCGGCAACCGGCCGGACGTGTCGCGGGACGCTCGCCGCCGGCCGCCCGCCCGCGGCGGGTCCCCGGAAAAACGAAAGCGCCGGCCCCGACCCGCAAGGGACGGAACCGGCGCTGAAGCGTGCCGCGGCTGCGACCGGCGGCACCACCCGCGCGCCGCGGGCCGGATCGGCGACGGAACCGGCGCTGAAGCGTGCCGCGGGCGCGACGGCTGCTACGCGACGCCGTGCTCTTCGGTCACCGCCGCGGACCGGCCGCGGCGCGACCCGCGCGCCGGGCGCGGTTCGACGAACGAGCTGAGCCGGTGGCTGAGCTCCGGGTCGCGCAGCTTGCGCAACGCCGCCGCCTCGATCTGGCGGATCCGCTCCCGCGTGAGCGAGAACTTCTCGCCGAGTTCGGCCAGCGTCGGCTCCGCGCCGTCGTTGAGGCCGAACCGCATCCGGATCACCTCGCGCTCCTTCGGACTCAGCGTCTCCAGCACCGATTCGGTCTGGCGCCGCAGGTCGAAGGCCACGGTCGCCTCGGCCGGATTCACCGCCTGGCGGTCCTCGATGAAGTCACCGAACTGGCTCTCGTCGCTGTCGCCGATCGGGGCGTCGAGAGAGACGACGGTCTGCGCGATCTTCCGGGCCTTGCGGACGACCGACAGCGGAAGATCCGCCCGCTCGGCCAGCTCCTGCGGGGTCGGCTCGCGGCCCAGGTCGCGCGTCAGCGTCTGCATCGCGCGATTGAGCTTGTTGAGCGTTTCGATCATGTGCACCGGGATCCGGATGGTGCGCGCCTGGTCGGCGATGGCCCGCGTGATCGCCTGCCGGATCCACCAGGTGGCGTAGGTGGAGAACTTGAACCCGCGCCGGTAGTCGAACTTGTCGACCGCGCGCATGAGGCCGATGTTCCCCTCCTGGATCAGATCCAGGAACGCCAGCCCCCGGTTCACGTACTTCTTCGCCACCGAGACCACCAGCCGCAGGTTCGCCTCGGTCAGTTCCTTGCGCGCCTGGTCGCCTTCGATGACCCCGCGGCGAAACGCCTTCTGCACCGTCTTCAGGTTGCCGGCCGACTCGCCGACCTGCTCCCGCTGGGCGGCCAGCTCGCGTTGCGCCTCCTCGATGGCGGCGTCCGTGACCGGGTTCGGGGCCCCCGGCGCCGCCCGGGCCTGCCGCTTCCGCAGCCGCTCGATGCGGCGCTCGGCTTCCTTCAGCATCGCGGCGGCCTGCTCGACCTTGTCGACCAGCTCCCGCCGTACCGCGACGGTGAACGGCAGCCGGCGGATGGCGCGCGAGACCTTGATCCGCGCCCGGCCGATCCGCCACCGGGTGCGGGCCTGCACGCGCCGGCCGCTCTTGCGGATGGCCACGGCGCGCCGCTCGCGCTTGCCGAGCTCCTTCAGCGCCGCTGCGACGTTTTCGGCATCCTCCTCTAACCGCTTCGCGCGGGCCGCCAGGTGGCGCTCGGTCAACTCCGTGTCGGGCAGCGCCACGGTGTCGCGCAGGGTGCGCCCGCCCGCCGTGACCTCCTCCGCGATGACCGCGACGTGGCGCGCGACGAGCAGACTGCGCGACATGGCCTTCGTGATGCGCATCTCACCCCGTTCGATCCGCTTCGCGATCGCCACCTCGCCCTCGCGGGTCAGCAGCGGCACGCGGCTCATCTGGCGCAGGTAGGTCCGCACCAGATCCTGTCCCTGGTCCTCCTCGTGCGCCGGCAGCGCCTGTTCCGCGGCCGGGGCCTGCGACACGCGCGTCGCCGCCCGGCGCTTGGCGTCCGGCTGCACCTGTTCGGCGCCCTCGACTTCGATTCCCTGCCCTTCGAGCTCCTGCAGAAGCGTGCTCACCTCCTCGACGTCGAGATCCGGCGGCGCATGGTCGAGCACCTGATCGAGCGTGAGAAAGCCGCGCTCCTGGCCGAGCGTGACGAGTGCGGTCACGATGTCCTGACGTTCCTGTGTCAGCAAGCTGATAGCTCTCCTTCAGGTCGTTGCCCGGGACGGCGGCGCCGAACGTCGCTCTCTTCCGGCGCACGGGCGCCGCCCTTGCGCCACTTTCCAAGAAGTAGACGCCGGAACAGGCCCCACAGTTTCAGTCAAACCCATTCATTCTATCAACACGTTGCAAAAATTGCGATCTTTTCGGGACGCCGCGCCCTCCGGACGCGCCGGCGCCTTCTTCGCGCGCCGGCGCGTCTTGCAGAATTTGCAACCCTTTTTCTCGGAGGCGGTGTGCCCGATCGTCGCCGGTACCGCGCCGCGGAACGTCCCGGAACCGCCGGCGCAGCCCTTCCCGCAACGGGCGGCGCCACCCGGAGCAGCGAGCCGCATCAGCGGCCGGGAACCCGCCGGCGCAGCTCCGACTCGCTGGTCGAGGGGGCAAAGCAGGGCTTCGACGCCGCATCAGCGGCCGGGAACCAGCCGGCGCAGCTCCCGCCTTGCAGCCGGCCACTCGCGCAGCACCGGCGGCGCGATCCGCCGGGCGGCGCGCAACACCGCGGCGGCGGACCGCAGCCGGCGCGCGTCCCGCGCGCCCCACGCGAATCCGTACCGGCCGCGCAACGGCGCCGGCAACAGACCGACCGTGGTCAGCCGGCCCAGCCACAGCGCCGGCGCGACCCAGCGTCCGCCCGCGGGCTCCAGCAGCGCGGCCGCCAGACCGCGCGCCTGCTCGCCGACCGCAAGACGATCCTCCTGCTCCATCTCCTGCAGATAGCGCTCGAGCCGGGCCGCCGTGTCCGGCAGCGCCGCCGCCGGGACGCCGAGCAGCGGGCCGATCCGGGCCGTCTCGGCGCAGTACCGATCCCTTTCATCGGTCGCCAGCGGCCCAACGAACAGGGCATACGTCCGAAGCTGGCTGTCGACGAGGGTGGCATGGACCCACTTGAGCAGCTCCGGATCGGCCGCTTCGTAGGGAGCGCCGGCCGGGTAGCGGCCCACCGCGTGCTCCAGGCGGCCGCGTACGCGCCGGTGGACCGCGTTGATCCGCCCGGCCGTCGCCGCGACCTGCGCCTCGGTCCCGAAGGTCAGCGAGAGCATGGCTCCGATGGTGCGGCGCATGCGCTCGACGTACGCCAGCGGCCCCGCGTCGAACCGGCTGTGCGCGCCCACCCCGGCCGCGACGAGAGGATGCGCGAGCTGCATCAGGATCGCACGCCCCCAGCCGAGCACGACGACCGCCTCGCGGTTGACGCGGTGGACGATCACCGCCGCCATGGTACCGGACGGCAAGCCGCCGGGTCTGCTGACCTTGCGCTACGGTCGCGGCGACGCCGCCGTCGATGTCCAGGACGGCAACGGGCCGGCGGGTCTGCCGACCTTGCGCTACGATCGCGGCGACGATCGCCGGTTTCGCCTTCTGCGCGAACCGGCCCGCGCGGGCCGCCACGAACGCGGCTCGGCAAGGGAGGACGACATGGCCATCGGTGAAAGTCTGCTGCCGGAGTTCGACCAGGAGATCGCGGGCGCCCGCAAGACGCTGGAGCGGGTGCCGGCGGACAAGTTCGACTGGCGGCCGCATCCGAAATCGGGCACGATGATCTGGCTGGCCGGCCACCTTGCGAACCTCCCCTCCTGGGCGCCGATCACCATCAACCGGGACGAGCTGGACATGGCGCCCGGCGGCAAGCCGATGGACCCGCCGCCGACACCCGCCGACACCGCGGAGCTGGTCGCGACCTTCGACCGGCACGCCGCCGAGGCGCGGGCCGCGATAGCCGGCGCGAGCGACGCCGACCTGCTGAAGCCGTGGTCGTTGCTGAACGACGGCACGATCCTGATGACGCTGCCGAAAATCGCGGTGCTCCGCGGCTTCGTCATGAACCACCTGATCCACCACCGGGCGCAGCTCGGCGTCTATCTGCGGCTCAACGACGTCTCCGTGCCGGCGCTGTACGGTCCGTCGGCCGACGAGGCCCCCGAGGGCTTCTGAAGCAGCCGCGGCGACGCGCGCGCAGCCGGGTCCGGATCGTCGCAACCCCCACCAACGACGGCGAGAGGCCGCGCCGGCGCGGCTACCGACGCGGGCAGCCGGGTCCGGATCGTCGTGCGGCAGGGAATCGACCGGGAACGCGGCTCCCGACGCGCGCAGCCGGGACCCCCGCCCGCGCCGACAGCCGGCGTGGTGGCACTGCCGAGGGCAACGAGCGGCAACCGCAAGGCCCGGTGAATCTCTGTTTTCGAGACCATGAATCCCGTTTTTGATGACAAAATGGGAATATGCACCCCAGAAATCTGGAGATCCCGGCCGGCGGCCAGAGCTTCTTCCTCTTCGGTCCCCGCGGCACCGGCAAGACGACCTGGCTCAAGCAGCGGTTCCCGAACGCGCTCTACCTCGACCTGCTCGATCACGCGCTGTATCTCGACCTGCTGACCCGGCCGCAACGGCTGCGGGAGTTCATCCCGCCGCGGCACGACGACTGGATCGTGCTCGACGAGGTGCAGCGGGTGCCGCTGGTCCTCAACGAGGTCCACCGGCTGATCGAAGCCGAAGGGCGGCGTTTCATCCTGACCGCGTCGAGCGCGCGCAGCCTGCGCCGCCGCGGCGTCAACCTGCTGGCCGGGCGGGCGCGCACCTGCCACATGCATCCGCTGACGGCGGTCGAGGCGGGCGCCGACTTTTCGCTGGAGCGGGCGCTGGTCCGCGGACAGCTTCCGTCCGTGTACACGCAACCGGATCCGGACCGGTACCTGGCGTCGTACGTCGAGAGCTATCTGCGCCAGGAAATCATCGAAGAGGGACGGACCCGGAATCTGGCCGCGTTCGGCCGGTTCCTGGAGAGCGCCAGCTTCTCCCAGGCGGCGCTCCTCAACGTGGCGGAGGTGGCGCGCGAAACCGGCGTGGACCGCAAGACCGCCGCCGGCTACTTCGACCTGCTCGAGGACCTGCTGCTCGCGGTGCGCGTGCCGATCTTCACGCGGCGGGCCAAGCGCCGCATGGCGACCCATCCGAAGTTTTTCCTGTTCGACGCCGGCGTCTACCGGACGATCAGGCCGACCGGACCGCTCGACAGCCCCGAGGAGATCGACGGCGCCGCGCTGGAAACGCTCGTCCACCAGGAACTGCGCGCCCACGTCGCCTACCGTTCCCTCGACCTCGAACTGTTCACGTGGCGCACCGGGTCCGGCGCGGAGGTCGACTTCGTGGCCTACGGCGGCGACGGGCTGTTCGCCATCGAGGTCAAGCGGCGCGAGCGGATTCGGCGCGCGGATCTGCGGGGGTTGACGCAGTTCAAGGCGGATTACCCGATGGCGCGTTGCGTGCTGCTCCGCGGGGGAGGCCGCCGCGAGTATCGGGACGGCATCGAGCTGCTGCCGGCGGCCGAGGCGCTGGCCGACCCGACGAAGGTGCTGAAGTGAAGTTCATCAAGACATGACTTGTCGAAACATGACTTGACGATCCGCGGAACGAAAACGGCCGGCCCCGACCCCGGGTCGAGGTCGAGGCCGGCCGCGCGAATCGGCCGGCACGCCGCGGCGGCCGTTCGCCGCGGCGCAAAGGACTACGCCGGCGCGGCGGCACCCTCGAGCTCCGCGACGCCGATGCCGAGGCCGCGCGCCACGCCCTCCCCGTAGGCGGGGTCGGCCTTCAGGAAGTGGCCGATCTGGCGGAGCTGGGTCTCCTTCGGCACCGGCGTCATCGCCCGCACGAGGTTGCCGATCAGCCGCTGCTGCTGCTCCGGCGTCATCAGGCGGAACAGGTCGCCCGGCTGCCGGTAGTCGTCGTTGCCGTCCCGGTGGTCGTAGCGGTCCGCGTCGCCGTCCACCTTCAGCGGCGGCTCGACGTAGCGGTGGTCCTCGACCGGTCCGCCGCGGCTGTTCGGCTCGTAGTTGACCGCGCCGCCGCAGTTGCCGTCGTGCCGCATCGCGCCGTCGCGGTGGTACGAATGCACCGGGCAGCGGGCCTGGTTGACGGGCAGCGTCTCGTAGTTGACGCCGAGGCGGTAGCGGTGCGCGTCGGCGTACGAGAAGATGCGGAACTGGAGCATCTTGTCCGGGCTGTGGCTGATGCCCGGCACCTGGTTGGCGGGCGAGAAGCTCGACTGCTCCACCTCGGCGAAGTAGTTCTCCGGGTTCCGGTTCAGCTCGACGATCCCCACCTCGACGAGCGGATAGTCGCCGTGCGGCCACACCTTGGTCAGGTCGAACGGGTTGAACCAGGGCTTGTCGGCGTCCGCTTCCGGCATCACCTGGATGCACATCCGCCACTTCGGGCAGTCGCCGCCCTCGATCGCGCGGAACAGGTCGGCCTGGTGCGACTCGCGGTCCGCCCCGACGATCTCGGCCCCCTGCCGGTCGGTCAGGAAGTCGATGCCCTGCATCGTCTTCAGGTGGAACTTGACCCAGAAGCGCTCGCCGGCCGCGTTGACGAGGCTGTAGGTGTGCGAGCCGTAGCCGTTCATGTGGCGGTAGGACTTCGGCAGGCCGCGGTCCGAGAAGAGGATCGTCACCTGGTGCAGGCTCTCCGGCGAGAGCGACCAGAAGTCCCACATCGCGGCCGGGTTCCGCAGGTTGGTCTTCGGGTCGCGCTTCTGCGTCCGGATGAAGTCGGGGAACTTGTAGGGGTCGCGCACGAAGAAGACCGGGGTGTTGTTCCCCACGAGGTCCCAGTTGCCCTCGTCCGTGTAGTACTTCATGGCGAAGCCGCGCACGTCGCGCTCGGCGTCCGCCGCGCCCCGCTCGCCGGCCACCGTCGAGAAGCGCCAGAAGCAGGTGGTCCGCTTGCCGATCTCCGAGAACAGGCCGGCCTTCGTGTACTTCGTGACGTCGCTGGTGACGGTCAGCGTCCCGTACGCCCCGGAACCCTTCGCGTGCACCACCCGCTCGGGAATCCGCTCGCGGTTGAAGTGCGCGTGCTTCTCGAACAACTGCCAGTCCTGGATCAGGAGCGGGCCGCGCGGACCCGCGGTGAGGCTGTTCTGGTTGTCGCCCACCGGGATGCCGGCGGCGGTCGTGAGCTGCGTCTTTTCTGCCATCTCGTGGTTTCCTCCCTCTCGATACGCTCGCGAGGCCCCGCCCCGCGGCGGGCGCCCGGCGACTTGGCTCCGCTTCCATTTTATATAATCGATTCATGGCCCTGCCGAGCCCTTCCCGGTCGCCCGCATCGCCCGCGCCGTTGCGCGTCGAGCCGCTCACGCCGGCCATCGGGGCCGAGGTCTCCGGCGTCGACCTGACCCGGCCGCTCGACGACGCGACGCTGGCCGCCCTCGAGTCCGCGTGGGCGCGGCACCTGGTCCTCTTCTTCCGCGATCAGGAGCTGACGTTCGAGCAGCACAAGGCGCTCGGCCGCCGCTTCGGGGCGCTGCACATCCACCCGGCCGCCCCGAAGGACGCGGAGCATCCGGAGATCCTCGTCGTCCACGGAGACGACAAGGTGGAGTTCGTCGCGGGGAGCCTCTGGCACTCCGACGTCTCCTGCGACGTCGAGCCGCCGATGGCGAGCATGCTGCGCATCGCGCAGGTGCCGTCCCGCGGCGGCGACACCCTCTTCGCCAGCATGTACGCGGCGTACGAGGGGCTGTCGGACCGGATGCGGCGCTTCCTCGACGGGCTGACCGCCGTCCACGAGGGCGAGCAGTACTACCGCGGCCGGTACGGGGCGGGCGACCTCCGGGACGGCCGCTACCCGTCGGCCGAGCACCCGGTCGTCCGCACCCACCCGGTCACCGGCAAGCCCGCGCTCTACGTGAACGAAGGCTTCACCACCCGCATCAAGGACCTGCCGCTCGCCGAGAGCGACGCGGTGCTGGCGTTCCTGTTCCGGCACTGCGCGCGGCCCGACTACCACTGCCGCTTCCGGTGGCGGGCGAACTCGGTCGCGTTCTGGGACAACCGCTGCACCCAGCACCTGGCGATCTGGGACTACTATCCCGAGACGCGCCACGGCTACCGGGTGACCATCAAGGGGGACGCGCCGTTCCACGACCCCGGCCGCGGGGGGACGAACGCCGCTACCGCAACCTGATGGTCATGTTCGGACGGTCCGCCGGCGTAGCGTCGAACCAGCGCGCCGTCACCGTCTTCGTCTGGGTGTAGAAGCGGACCGCCTGCTTGCCGTAGACGTGCTGGTCGCCGAAGAACGAGTCCTTCCAGCCGGTGAACGAGAAGAAGGGCAACGGCACCGGAATCGGGACGTTGACGCCCACCTGCCCCACCTGGATCTCCCGCTGGAACCGGCGCGCGGCGCCGCCCGACGACGTGAAGAGGGACACGCCGTTGCCGTAGGGGTTGGCGTTGACCAGGTCGATGGCGTCGTCGAGGGTCTGCGCCTCGGAGGTGACCAGCACCGGGCCGAAGATCTCTTCCCGGTAGATCGACATGCCGGGGGTGACGCCGGCGAACAGCGTCGGCCCGACCCAGTTGCCGTCCGGATAGCCGGGCACCTCGCAGCCGCTGCCGTCCAGCAGGCAGCGCGCGCCCGCGGCCTTGCCCCGCGCGATGCAGCCGAGTATCCGGTCGCGGGCGGCGCGGGTGATCTGCGGGCCGTAGGCCGCGCCGCCGTCGTTCCAGGGCCCCGGGCGCACCGCCGCCATCGCCGCCTGCAAGTCGTCCAGCCAGGCCGCCGCTTCGCCAACCAGCACGGCGGCGCTGATCGCCATGCAGCGCTGTCCCGCGGCCCCGCAGGCGGCGCCGACCAGGCTCGCGACGGCCTGCTCCCGGTCGGCGTCCGGCAGGATCACCAGGTGGTTCTTGGCGCCGGCCAGCGCCTGCACCCGCTTCCCGTTCGCGGCGGCCCCGGCATAGATCGCCCTGGCCACCGGCGCCGAGCCGACGAAGCTGACCGCGCGCACGTCCGGGTGCTCCAGCAGGGCCTCGACCTGTTCCCTGCCGCCGTGGACCACCTGCACCAGCCCGTCCGGGGCGCCGGCCTCGGCCAGCAGTTCCATCAGCCGGTTGGGCACCATCGGATCCTGCTCCGAGGGCTTCAGCACGAAGGTGTTGCCGCAGGCGACGGCCAGCGGGAACATCCACAGCGGCACCATGGCCGGAAAGTTGAACGGCGTGATGCCGGCGCACACCCCGACCGGCTGCACCAGGCTGTAGGTGTCGATGCCCCGGGCGACGTTCTCCACCGTCTCGCCCATCATCAGGGAGGCGATGCCGCAGGCGTGCTCCACCACCTCGATGCCGCGCCAGACCTCGCCCCGCGCGTCCTCCCAGGTCTTGCCGGTGTCCCGGCACAGGAGCCGGGCCACGTCGTCCTGGTTCTTCTTCAGGAGGTCCTGGTAGGCGAACAGCAGCCGCGCCCGCTCCGGCGCCGGCACGTCGCGCCAGATCCGGAAGGCCGCCTTCGCCCCCTGGACGGCGCGGTCCACCTCGCCGGCGGTGGCGAAGGGCACCTCGCAGAGCACTTCCTGGGTGGCGGGATCGGTCACCTCGACGCCGCCGGCGCTGCTGTCGACGAAGCGTCCGTTCACGAAGAGCTTGAGCTTGTTCATGGCGCAGTCTCGCGGACCGGGGACGGGACGGGAGGCTTCCCGGGGGCGCCGTCGTACGCCCGCCGCACCTCCTCCACGACGACGTCGAGCCCGCGCTCGGTCCGCTCCCGGTCGTCGGCGTAGCTGATGCGGATGCACTCGCGCTTGTGCGGCCAGTCGTCGCCGTCGAGCCCGGGAAAGAAGTAGTGGCCGGAAACGACGATGACGCCGCGCTGCTTGAGCCGCTCGTAGAGCGCGGCGCTGGTGATCGGCAGCCCCGGCATCCAGAGCCACAGGAAGAAGGCCCCCTCGGGCTTGTGGATCCGAACGGGATGGTCGCGCAGCCCGGCGCGGAGCCGGTCGACGGCGCGCGCCGCGCGCCCGGCGTAATGGGGCCGGATGATGTCGCGGACGAGCGCGGGCAGCGCGCCGCTCTCGACGAGCCCGGTGGCGAGCGCGGGGCCGAGCCGCCCCGGCGACAGGCAGAAGATCGCGGTGGCGGCGGCCAGCGCCGCGACGATCTCCTCGTTCGCGATCACGATGCCGGTGCGCACGCCCGGGAGTCCGAGCTTCGACAGGCTCATGCAGACGATCACGTGCTCGTCCCACACCGGCGCGGCCTCGCCGAACACGATGCCCGGAAACGGCGCGCCGTAGGCGGTGTCCAGGACGAGGGGCACCCCGCGCGCACGGGCGCAGGCGCGGAGACGTTCGACCTCCCCGGCGGTGACGACGTTGCCGGTCGGGTTGGTGGGGCGCGACAGGCAGATCGCACCGACGTCCGCGACCCGGTCCAGCCCCTCGAAGTCCACCCCGTACTTGAACAGCTTGTCGTCGAGCTCGTGGATGGTCGAGCGGCGCGCGGTGAACAGGCCGGGCGCGAAACCGAGGTCCCCGTAGCCGATGTACTCCGGCGAGAGCGGCAGCAGGATGCGGCGCGCCGGCCGGCCGCCGTCCATCGGCCCCGCCAGCAGGTTGAACAACGGGAGGAAGGCGGACTGGCTGCCGTTGGTGAGCGCGACGTTGCGCGCGGTGACCTGCCAGCCGGCCTCCTGCCGCAGGAAGCCGGCCAGGGCGCGGGCGAAGTCCCGGTCACCGTCGGGTCCGCCGTACAGGCCGATCGCCCGCTCGAACGCCCCCGGGCGCCGCAGCAGGTTCTCCATGTGGCGGCGGAACACCGCCTCGGCGGCCGGGATCCGGCTTGGATTGCCGCCCCCGAGGTTGCTGATCGCCCCGCCGGCGGCCGCCACGGCGCCGAGGTCGTCCATCAGCGACCGCGTGCCGGAGTCGCCGAGCAGCCGCCGCCCGAACGCCGAAACGTCCATGCCCCCTAACGATAGAACGAACCGGGGGGTCGCGCCGGCCGGCGCCGGCCACGGCGCGGCGTGTTCCGGCGCCGCGGCCGGCCGCGTGCGGGCATCGGGGACGCCGGTCAGCGCCGGCGCAGCTCCGACGGCCGGTGCGGCACGTAGCGCACCAGCCGCCGCCGGCTGACCTCGCCGGCGTAGATGTTTCCGTCGAAGTCCACGCCCAGGAACTCGATGCCCGCGCCGACGTCCTCGTCGTGCTGGGGGACGAAATGGGTCACCCACGCCTGCTCCGTCCGCAGGTCGCCGATGCGGATGCCCTTCTCCCAGCCGAGGTTGCTGCGCCAGTCGTCGGGCGGGCCGGTGCGGACCATGCCGGACAGGCCGTCGCCCGCGTAGAGGACGTCGTCGCGGTCGATGAACAGGCCGCTCGGCTTGCCGTAGTGGGTCCAGATGTGCAGCAGGTCGCCGCCGGAATCGAACACCTGGATGCGGCTGTTGCCGCGGTCGGCGACGTAGACGCGCCCCCGCGAGTCCATCTTGACGTCGTGCGGATCGCTGAAGCGGGCCGCCTCCTTGCTCTCCGAGCCGACCCCGCCGCCGACCGCCAGCAGGAACGTGCCGTCGGCGGAGAACTTGACGATCCGGTTGTTGCCGCCGCGGTGCCCGTCCGCCACCCATATGTCGCCGCCGGGAGCGACCACCACGCCGGACGGCCCGTTGAAGTGGTGCTCGTCGTCGCCCCAGACGCCCGCCTCGCCCAGGCGCATCACCACTTCGCCCCGCTGGTCGAGCTTCAGCACCTGGTGGCCGATGCCGATCCGTTCGCCCGGCGTCGCGCGCGCGTCGCCGTGCGCTCCGCCCTCGGTCACCCACAGGAAGCCCTCGTGGTCCAGGAAGAACCCGTGCGGGAAACCGAAGAGCCCGGCGCCGAAGCTGTCGACCAGGTTGCCGTCGAGGTCGAACTTCAGGATCGGGTCGAGGCCGGACCCCGCGCACTGGTTCGCGCCGCAACGGTCCAGGATCCACAGGTGCTCGCCGTCCGGGTCGGGGAAGACGCCGCTCACCGTGCCCAGCACGCGCCCCTCGGGCATCTTCTCCCAGCCGAACGTGGCCCGGTACGGGTTGGTGGTCGAAGACTGGGCCCGAAGATCCGCGCCCGCCGCCAGCAACAACCCCGCCAGCACGATCCGCGCCGCCGCGGCGCCCGGAACCGCATCCCGCCGACCTGCGTTCCGCATCGGATTCTCCTCTCCGTCCGCGGCGCATTCCGCGCCGCCGCACCGGTTTCCCGCCGGCCGCATCGCCGCCCCGGCGGTAATGGTAGCGCGCCCGGCCGGACGCGCGGGGCGCCGGCGTTCTCCCCCGTGGATCCGCTCCCGCACCTCGGGTGGCGCGGTCTCCGCCCGGCCGGACGCGCGGGGCGCCGGCGTTCCCCCGGCCCGACGCACGGCCGTCGATCCGTGGACCGGTATACACTCGGTCGTTTCCGAAAGGAGGAGGTACCAGCATGACCCGTACGCTCGATCTCAAGGCACTCCTCGCGGGTTGTGCCGACGACTCCTTCGACGACGGCATCCGCATCGACGCGGAACTCGAGCCGGTGTCGGGGCGTGGCGGCCCGGTCAAGCCCGCCATCTACGAGGGCGGAAGATACCAGCAGGATCGTCGGTGGACCAGCCCCGACGACGACGCGCCCACGGCCGTCATCGTGATCGACAACGTGCCGTCACAGGCCAACCGCCTGGAAGACGCCCTGCGCCGGTACCGAAAGTCGACGCTCGTGCCCGAAATCGTGCTCGACCTCTCCGGCATCGAAAACCTGCCGGCGCACCTGCCGCGGGCGCTCTCGAGCTGGCAGTTTCCGCATCGCAACGCCGACGCGTACCTCCGGGACGCCCGACTCGGTGACGATGACTTCACCAAAACCGACGTCGGGAAAGCGATCTTCGGCGCCACGGCGCAGACGTGCGGGCCGCTGATGGCATGGTTCCCGGGAGCGCTGCTCTACGGATTCTGGCAGTCCCACCTGGGCAAGAAGCGGACCAACGCCAAGCACGCGCGAGCCTGGGTGTCGGAGATCGCAGGGTGGAAGCCGGCGGCGGCCGAAACCAGGGTGCTCGGCCTCAAGGGCGATCCGCTGAACCTCAGCGTCGAAGACAAGGTCACGTTCGACGAGAACGATCTGCTGGCGGGATGGAAACTCGACACCGGCGAGAAGAAGGGCAAGAACACCAAAAGGGAAAAGCTCTCGGAAATCGGTCATGGACAAGCCCTGATGAAGACCGGAGACGACGGGACACCGGCAGCCGTGTCGTTCGCTCGGGTGACTCAGAGAGCCACCGTTTCGTTCGCCCAGCTCAGACGCATCACCCTGGGACCGGTTCCCGACGCAGTCGACAAGGACAAGGCGGCCCGCGCCCTGCTGGTGGCGATGGGCCTGCATGCCCACGTACTCGCCTTCGGCCAGGGATTCGCCCTGCGCTCGGGCGCGGAGCTGAGACCCAGGGAAACGACAGCGACGTGGCTCGGAAGCGGCGGAGACGAGCCCTTCGAACCGGGTGACGCAAAGACCACGGAAGACCTGCTGCGCTCGGCGCTGGAACACGCGGAGTCGGTCAAGGTACCTCTTGACGGCTGGGGTGACGGCTCCGGCCCGAAGGACCCGATGGTGCTCACTCCCAAGGACAACCTCCGCGACGCGATCCGCGCGACCTGGCCGGATCTGTCGGACTGATGCTCACCATCCAGGTGGAGTTCCTCCACGAGACGTTTCGCGGCGACCCCACCGGAGCCGCGAATACCGGAAACCTGACCCGCGGCGAATGGCCGCCGGCCCCGTCCCGTCTCTTCGCGGCATTGGTTGCGGCGGACGGAACCGGTGACCGTTGCCGAGTCACCGACGGCGCGGAGCTGGAGTGGTTCGAACAGCTTCCGCCGCCGGTCATTCACGCCGCCGCGCGGACGCACCATCAAGAACTGCAACCACGGTACGTCGTCGAGCAACAGGATCAAGCCTCCACGTACAGGGAAAAAATCGGGCAACAGCGAAAAACCGTGGTGCACACGCATCAGGAATACGTCGGACGAAAAGGGGCGTTGATTCGTCCGGGAGTACGCGTCGCACCTCGCCACGCCGAGGTGGTGTTCCGTTGGGACCGCGAGACGCCTTCCGAGGCAATTTTCGGCGCTCTCCGGCGCCGCGCGGCGCGCATCGGATACCTCGGAGCCGCGGATTCGCCGGCGCGGGTCCGCGTTTGGAGGCGGATGCCCGAGTCCGCCCCGTCGGACTGCTTCGTCCCCGATCCGGATGGAGATACGCTGATCGGCATTCCGGCGCCGGGCGACCTGCGGACTCTCGACCGCCTGTACGACGCATGGCGCGAGCACGGAGCGAACGCAAACCGTTCCTGGTTCCCGACTCTCCGGCACAAGACGCGGTACAGCACCCCGCGGAACACCACGCCCCGCGGAAATGGTGGCGTGGTGGCGTGGCTGCGTTTCGGTGAGCCGATTCCCGGCCGCCGCGTCTCTGCCGTGACCGCGTTGTTCAAGGCGGCGGTTCTCAGCCGGTACCAAGCCCTGCACGGCGAGCCGCCGGCGACGCTGCACGGGCACGGGTTCCGTTCGAAGGGTTACGACGTCGCCCGCTATCTGGCTCTGCCCAACGTCGGGTTCCCGTTTTCGCGAGGACAGATCCATGGTCTGGCGCTGTGGATGCCGCCCGGGACGGATGCCGATACTTGCCGGCGCACCAGCGACGCCACCCGCGACGTGCGGCGGCTGTTCGGTTCCGGTGTCGACGTTTCCGTTGCGTGGTGGGAAGACCAGGAACGGCCGGTGGTCATGCGGCCCGATCGCTGGACCCGGGAGTCTCGACGCTGGGCGACGGCGTTTCCGGCGATTCACGAACGCCGGCGGGTTCTCGATCTGGCGGAGGTGGCGCGGTGGTGCCGGCACGCGGGCTTGCCGGCGCCGGTCTGGTTCCGGGCGGCGCGAACTCCGCTTCTTCCCGGAGCGGTCGATCTGGCTCCCGTCGAAGTCAACCGACCCGGCCGGCAGGGTCTTCCCTACTCCCACGTCGAGATCCGGTTCGCTCACCCGGTTCCGGGACCGGTCGTGATTGGCGCGGGCCGGCAGCGGGGTCTCGGGCTCTGCGCCCCGATCGACGACTGATGGGAGGTCTGCGCAAATGACGGAGGCGCCGCGGACGTCGGACAGGCCGGCTCCGGCGATGCCTGCCTTCGCCGCGTTCTACCGGGCCGTCAACGCCGATCCAGAGTGCCAACGACACCGCCGCGGCCGTCGCGACCCGTTTCCCTGGCAGGCGAAACTGGCCGACAGACTGGCCGCCGGCGGCGATTGGCCCGCGGTCGGCATTCCCACGGGTCTGGGCAAGACCGCCTGCCTGGACGTCGCCGTCTGGTGGCTCGCATCGCAGGCGCACCTCGAGCCCGCGGAACGCACCGCGCCCACCCGCATCTGGTGGGTCGTCAACCGGCGGTTGCTGGTCGATTCGACCAGCGAGCATGCCGAAGAGATCGCTCGTGCGCTCTGCGACCCGGGAAAGCACGGACTGGCTGGCCAGGAGGCGGAGGACGTGGCGGCGGTCGCCGACCGGCTGCGCTCTCTCTCCGCGGACCCGAACGCCGAGCCTCTGGAAGTGATCCGGCTTCGCGGAGGAATCCCGTCGCGCACGCCGACCGATCCCTCGCAGCCGGCGGTGGTGTTGTGCACGCTCCCCATGTACGGTTCCCGGCTGCTGTTTCGGGGTTACGGGTCGACCAGGAAGCTGCGCCCGGCAGACGCCGCCATGGCCGGCGCCGACAGTCTCGTCCTTCTGGACGAGGCGCATCTGGCGCCTCATCTGCGCGCGCTGCTTCCGGCGCTCGCGGATTGCACACCCGGTGCGCAATCCATCCTTCCGCACGCCCGTTCGAGACCCACGGTCGTGACACTGACGGCGACCGGCGACGAGCGGCATACCGTGGATCTCGATGACGACGACAAGGCGAACCCCGTCGTGCGGCAGCGTCTCGACGCGGCCAAACCGGTGACGCTGCGCATCGAAACCGGCGACGTCGCCCAGCGGCTGGCCGAGGCCGCGCTGGAACTGATCAAGGATGCGCCTTCTCCCGCGGCATCCATCGTGTTCGCAAACACTCCCGGCACGGCACGAAAAACGTTCGAGCGCCTGAAAAAACGGGTTGCGGGCAACTCCGCGGAGCTGCTGCTTCTGACCGGCCGATCGCGGGAACGGGAGGCGGAGCGGATTCGGTCTCGAATTCTCCATCCGGCGGACGGCATGGCGTCGAAGCGCGCGACGGCCGCGCGCCAGCGTCATCTGATCGTCGTCGCCACGCAAACCCTCGAGGTCGGCGCGGACGTCGACGCGGAATATCTGGTGACCGAGGCGTGCGGCGTGCGGGCGCTGACGCAACGGCTCGGCAGGCTGAATCGACTGGGCCGCCATCCGCACGCCCGTGCGGTCTACGTCCACCTGCCGCCGGCCAAACGTTCCAGGGGGAGCAGGCGGACGGATGCCGACTCCGACGAGTGGCCGGTCTACGGTTCCGAGCCTCTGCGCGTGCTCGAGAGGCTGAAAGCCGGGCGGCGCAGCCAGGGGACGGAAACCGTCAACTTGTCGCCGCGCCACGTTGCCGAAATCCTGGGGGCGCCGGGCGACGACCCGGGCCGTGCGCCGGAGGTCTTGCCCGGACTCCTGTGGGAATGGACGAAGACGACGACACCCCCGCCGGACGAAGCCCCCGTCGAGCCCTACTTTTCCGGGATTGCCGGCCCGGAGTACGCGGTCTCGCTGATCTGGCGGGCGCACGTCCCTGACGATGGCAAACAGCTCTGGCCGCGGGCCAGCGATCGGGAGGCTGTCGACGTTCCGATTCGCGAGGTGCGAGACCCGTTCGGTGACGAAGAAGACCTTCGCCGCCTGAGTTCCGATGGAGTGACGATAGAAAGAATCTCCCTTGACGAGCTGCGCCCCGGCGACACCGTCGTTGTGCCGTCGGATCGGGGCTTGCTGGACGAGTTCGGGTGGAACCCGGCGGCGACTTCACCCGTCGTCGACGCATCGCTTGGCAAACACGGTCTGCCCCTTGATGAGACGGCGCTCCGGCGCCTCTGCGACGTCTCTGTTGGTCATCTGCTCGACACGGCTCTGGGCGTCGCCGACGACGAGGACGTCGATCCGACGGAGCGGGCCGAAGCCGTGGAGCAGATTCTGGCGGCCGTCGCCGCCGCACCGGCGCCGACCGGCTGGAGCGAAGACGAATGGCAGACTTTCGCGAATGGCTTGGGACCACCGGTCGTTACGGCTCGCAACGAGGTACCCCGGCTGCCCGTTGCCCACCCTGCCGCCGAACCTCGTAGTGACGAGCTCGACGAGACGTCGCTGGCCAAGACCGCGATCGATCTGGATCTCCATTGCCAAGCCGTCGGGACGCGGGCGGGATTGATCGCGAAACGCATCGGCTTGCCGGACGATCTCGTGAAGGTGGTGGAACGCGCCGGCCGGCTGCATGACGTCGGCAAGGCGGATCGGCGTTTCCAGCGTTGGCTGGATCCCGAGGGTGCGCGGAATGGCAAGGCCGCGAAGTCGAACATGCCTCGACACCAGTGGAACACGGCGCGCATCGCCGCCGGATGGCCTCGTGGCGGCCGCCACGAAGAATTGTCGGCGCGCCTGGTGCTCCGGTGGCTGGAACAATCCCCGACCTGGGATGAGCAAGACCTGCTGGTCCACCTGGTGATCAGCCACCACGGCAAGGGCCGGCCGCTGGTACCGCCACCGCCGGTCGCTGACGGCACGAGGGAGGTCGTGTCCACGGTCGTCGAAGGCGCAACCATCACGGCGCCGGCGGATCTGTCCATCGTCGACTGGAACCAGCCGGCCCGGTTCCGGCGTCTCAACGACCGGTTCGGGCCGTGGGGTCTTGCCTTGCTCGAGGCGATCGTGGTCCGCGCCGATCACGCCGTTTCCGCCGGCGCCGACTCGCGCCTCGTGGAGGTACGCTGATGCCGCGAATGCGCTGCCCCGGTCTGCCGGCGGACTGGCTCAACGGATGGTTGGCGGCGGTAGGCGCAACGGTGCTCGATTCCCGTATCCGACTGCACTGGACGGCGGACACTCATCGGGCAGTGCTTTCCGCCGAGAACGTCGAGCCGATCGAGGCCGTCGTCGAGTCCTGGCCGGATGCGGAGCTGTTGAAGGACCTGCCGATTGCCGAAAACTAGAATGGCGCCGGTCGGTTGCAGCGCAAGGTTTCGGTCGGCGCGTTCGCCGAACGCGCGCGGTCCGCGCGCGGACATCGGCATTCGTGGGCGCTGTCGTCGACCATGACGGATCTCTGCATCGACGAACACGGCGAAGTAGCTCACGCTCCGTTGGATCCTGCGGGCCCGGGGACCATCAAGTGGCTGCACCATCGACTGATGAAGGTCCACTCGAAGGTCGAGCCGACGATCGAATGCATCCGAGACTCGTTCGAGGGGCGGGCGGTGCGCGTCGAGGACAACGGATTGGGATTCGATCAGACCCGGCTGGGTTCGCAGTCCGATGCAACCTCGGTTCTCGTTGACCCCGTGGTTGAAACGCTCGCATTCTTCGGCCTTGCCATTCTTCCCGTGCGGGGCAACGGCGTCGACCAGCGGCTGAGTCGTTTCCCCCGTGCTCGGGAGACACAGAGAGGGTGGCTGACAATCCCCGGAGAACGGCGCGACCGCCGTTTCGCGTGGCCGGCCTGGAGCCAGCCGCTCGATTGCGCCGGCATCGATGCGCTCATGGACATCTGGAAGCCGATGCATGGGAGGCGATCCGCTTGGACAAGAATAGGGGTTCAGGCTGGGTGGCGGAGCGTCCGGTTGATGCCCAGGGGTTCGAATGACGTCACGCGAGCCTTCGGAGCCGAACCCCTGTGACCGACCCGCTCTTCGTCCCGATCTCCGCGATCGAGCACTTCGTGTACTGCCGTCGGCAATGCGCCCTCATTCACTGCGACGGCGTCTGGAGCGACAACGTCCACACCGTGAAGGGTTCGCGGGCGCATCGCCGGGTCGACGGGGGGCGTCACCGGCGGGAGCGAGGGAGGTTGGTCCTTCGGGCCATTCCCCTGTGGTCGGAGACCCTGGGGCTGTCGGGTCGCGCCGATGCGGTCGAGATCGAACCCGCAACGAACGAGGACCTGTCGCCGGCGAGCGGCGAGAACGTGCTGGCGGGCCGTGCCGACGCAGCGACGATCGAACGGTGTGCGGTTCGTCCAGTCGAGTACAAGTCCGGTTTCCGGCATGGAACGGCGGCAGACCTGCAACTTTGCGCTCAGGCGTTGTGCCTTGAAGAAATGCTCGGCGTGGCGGTGCCCGAGGGCCACGTCTGGTACGGCGGGCCGAGGCGCAAGGTACGGGTCGCTTTCACGCCCGCGCTTCGCGACGAGGTTCGATCGATCATCCGGGAAATCCGGATGCAGCTTCTCACGGCCGATCTGCCGGCGGCTCCCAACGATCGTCGGTGCGTGGAGTGTCAGCTTCGGCACCACTGCCTGCCCGAACTGACCGCCGCGCCGGACAGGGTGAACCGGTACATGGCGAGCGTCGTGTTCCGATGCGCTACCTGAACACCGTGTACATCCGTGACCATCGCGCCCGGGTGCGACATCGCCGCGGGTCGCTGCTCGTGTCTTCCCCGGAGGGCAGCCAGCGGGTTCCACTGGAAGCGATCGACGCCGTCGTCGTGCTGGGCAGCGCACAGATCACCACGCAGGCGCTTGACGCGTGTGTCCGACGCGGCGTTCGCGTCGCGGCGCTGCAGATGAGCGGGGCAGTTCGCTTCGTGGTCGGCGATTCGATCGGCGGCAACGTACACCTCCGGACCGCGCTGTACCGGGCGGTAACGGACGATGCTCGCTCGCTCGGGTTGTCCAGGGCGATCGTCGCAGCCAAGCTCCAGAACAGCCGAAAAGTGATCGATCGCTGGGCTCGGGACGAGAACGACCCGACCGAGGCTCAGTGTCTTGCCGAGCGAGCGGCATGGATCCTGGACCGGGTTCCTCGATTGGCCGCCGCAAGCACGGCGAACCATGTTCGTGGTATCGAAGGAGATGTCGCCAGAATCTACTTCGGTGCGCTGGCGCGGGTCGTCTCGAAGAGCGATCTCGAGTTCTCGACGAGGACGCGGCGCCCGCCCCGAGACCCGGTCAACGCCATGCTCGGGTTCTGCTACGGCCTGCTCGTGACGGAGTTCATCGGCGCGATAGAGAGCGTCGGCTTGGACTACCAGATGGGCTTCTTCCACCGCCCCCGTTCCGGCAGACCCTCGCTTGCTCTCGACCTGGCCGAGGAATTGCGGGCGTTGACCGACCGGTTCGTCGTGTCCCTGGTTCGTCGCCGGCAAGTCGGTCCGGACAGCTTCGTGCGGACGCCCGGAGGCGGCGTCTACTTGAGTGACGAAGGTCGAACCAGACTGCTCGAGGCGTGGGAAGACCACAAGGAAGCCGAGGTCCACCATGCGGTTTCCGGTGATCGGGTAGGCAGGTGGGCGCTGCCGTCGGTGCAGGCGACGCTGCTCGCACGCCATCTGCGCGGGGATCTGCCGGCCTACCCGCCGTTCGTCGTCACGTGAACGCATGGACGTCCTCGTCACCTACGACATCGCGGATACGGAGACCGTGGGCGCATCCCGGCTCAGGCGTGTCGCGCAGATCTGCGAAAAGTACGGTCAGCGCGTGCAGTTCTCGGTCTTCGAGTGCCGGCTGTCGCCCGAACGACTGGCTCGCATGATCGGCGAGGTTCAGGACGCCATCGACAGCCGTCGCGATTCGGTGATCGTCTACCGCTTCCCCGGACGACTGCAAGATGCCAAGCTCCGGTTCGGCCGCAATCAGCCGCGTGAACTGGGTCAGCCCTGGGTGCTCTGACCGGCCTGCGAACCCTCGGTGATTCTGGTCGGAAGCACCCGGATCCGTGCCGTTTGGTACAATTCCAGGTACCGGATCATTCATTCATTACTGCAGAATTGCTCTACAAGGGGGGTAAAATCAATCGGAAGGTGGCTGCCAGCAGGTCAAGTGGCGGAAAAGCACAGCCGCAGCGCCCAGAACGACGCTTCTTTGGAGATTAGCGGTGTCGCCGGGGTTCGCGCCCCGGCCTTCGTTGAGCGTCCCCTCGGAGCCACGTCGACACCGTGGTGTCCGAGTGTCGCCGGGGTTCGCGCCCCGGCCTTCGTTGAGCGGGCGTAACAGCGGCGCGGGGCGCGGTGCGCGAAGCCGGTGTCGCCGGGGTTCGCGCCCCGGCCTTCGTTGAGCGCCCGGCCGGGTGCGTGTCACCGCCCGGCAGCCGGGGGTGTCGCCGGGGTTCGCGCCCCGGCCTTCGTTGAGCGTTGCGCAACCTGGTCACCTCTGGCCACATCCGGTCCGGGTGTCGCCGGGGTTCGCGCCCCGGCCTTCGTTGAGCGGACATGACGACGACGACGACGACGACGACGACGAGTGTCGCCGGGGTTCGCGCCCCGGCCTTCGTTGAGCGCCGCGAGCGCATCCAGCGCGGCGGCCCCGGACCCGGGTGTCGCCGGGGTTCGCGCCCCGGCCTTCGTTGAGCGTGGACCCAGTCGACGCGGACGAAGCCGCTCGTCGGCAGGTGTCGCCGGGGTTCGCGCCCCGGCCTTCGTTGAGCGTTGCACCAGCACCTCGACGCGGACTCGGCCGCGCACGTGTCGCCGGGGTTCGCGCCCCGGCCTTCGTTGAGCGGTCACAGGCGGGTTGGGGCCTTACGGACGCAGCCGGGTGTCGCCGGGGTTCGCGCCCCGGCCTTCGTTGAGCGAGGCTCGTGGCGTATGGGTAGCAGAGGGCCGCATCAGGTGTCGCCGGGGTTCGCGCCCCGGCCTTCGTTGAGCGCGCGACACCCTCGGCTGGTGGACGATCGGCTGGGGCGTGTCGCCGGGGTTCGCGCCCCGGCCTTCGTTGAGCGCCACTGTCGGCCGCGGCCTCCTCGATGCCGCGGAACGTGTCGCCGGGGTTCGCGCCCCGGCCTTCGTTGAGCGAATATCCCCCCAGCGATGGCCACCATGACGGCCGCCGTGTCGCCGGGGTTCGCGCCCCGGCCTTCGTTGAGCGTCGTGCATCTCGCGGATGAGATTGACGCACCGCGGATGGGTGTCGCCGGGGTTCGCGCCCCGGCCTTCGTTGAGCGGGCGTGGAGACGTTGATCGGCTGCGAGCGCTATGGGTTCGTGTCGCCGGGGTTCGCGCCCCGGCCTTCGTTGAGCGGGCCCGACGACGCGGCGCATCGGGGAGTTGAAGCCGGTGTCGCCGGGGTTCGCGCCCCGGCCTTCGTTGAGCGACGCTGATCGTGGGCGCCGGCGGCGCGGCGGGTCGTGTGTCGCCGGGGTTCGCGCCCCGGCCTTCGTTGAGCGAAGAACGCCGACCACGTCGCCGACGTGCTGTTCCCCCGTGTCGCCGGGGTTCGCGCCCCGGCCTTCGTTGAGCGGGCGTGAGGGAGACCGGCCTGATGGCCCGGATCGGGTGTCGCCGGGGTTCGCGCCCCGGCCTTCGTTGAGCGAACCTGACCACGGTCGACTCGACGAGGCGGTTCGAGTGTCGCCGGGGTTCGCGCCCCGGCCTTCGTTGAGCGCCGGTGAACGGCACGGTCCACGTGGCGCGGGCCACGTGTCGCCGGGGTTCGCGCCCCGGCCTTCGTTGAGCGAACCGCAGGTCCGCCGGCCAGCCGCCGACGTGGCGCAGTGTCGCCGGGGTTCGCGCCCCGGCCTTCGTTGAGCGGACAGCTGGACGCCGGCGCAGCAGGCCGTCCACCAGTGTCGCCGGGGTTCGCGCCCCGGCCTTCGTTGAGCGACGCCGCCGCCCCGCTGCGCCGCCGACTACACGCCGCCGTGTCGCCGGGGTTCGCGCCCCGGCCTTCGTTGAGCGGGGGCGTGGCGGGCATGGCCAGGATGCGCCGGCCGGGTGTCGCCGGGGTTCGCGCCCCGGCCTTCGTTGAGCGCGGCATGGAACGCCAGCCAGTAGGTCTTTGCGTTGCGCGTGTCGCCGGGGTTCGCGCCCCGGCCTTCGTTGAGCGGCCGCCGGCCACATCCGCACCGTCGCCTGCGAGGTGACGTGTCGCCGGGGTTCGCGCCCCGGCCTTCGTTGAGCGGGCGACTATCGCGTGGGGGGGATCCACGTCGAGGGGACGTGTCGCCGGGGTTCGCGCCCCGGCCTTCGTTGAGCGGGTCAGCAGGTGCCGCCGGGCGGCTGGACGGCGGTCGGGTGTCGCCGGGGTTCGCGCCCCGGCCTTCGTTGAGCGTCATTATAGATGCCTACCCCCTCGAGAGATTGCGCGTGTCGCCGGGGTTCGCGCCCCGGCCTTCGTTGAGCGTGACTGAGGCTGGTGTGTCGGACGATGCAGCTTCCGCGTGTCGCCGGGGTTCGCGCCCCGGCCTTCGTTGAGCGGGCGATCCTGGGTGTCGTCGGGTCGTCAGAGGCTCGGCGTGTCGCCGGGGTTCGCGCCCCGGCCTTCGTTGAGCGTGCAAGGCGTTGACGAACGCCCTGTTCGGCCGGCTCGTGTCGCCGGGGTTCGCGCCCCGGCCTTCGTTGAGCGCCGGATTGGATGGTTGCTGGCGTAATCGACCTGCAGTGTCGCCGGGGTTCGCGCCCCGGCCTTCGTTGAGCGGGGGAGGGCGCGAAGACCCTGCAGGCCCTTGTCGGGTGTCGCCGGGGTTCGCGCCCCGGCCTTCGTTGAGCGGTCATCGGCTTCGAGCCGCCGGTCTGGACGATCCAGGTGTCGCCGGGGTTCGCGCCCCGGCCTTCGTTGAGCGACGCTGGACCCCTGCATCATCGGCTACCGTTCGTTGTGTCGCCGGGGTTCGCGCCCCGGCCTTCGTTGAGCGATGCGCGAGGGGGTGCGGGAATGGCTGCGAGGAAGGTGTCGCCGGGGTTCGCGCCCCGGCCTTCGTTGAGCGGCCCGCGGCAGGCTGCGCAGTTCCAGCACGTGGTGTCGTGTCGCCGGGGTTCGCGCCCCGGCCTTCGTTGAGCGCGGGCCGCCGAACGTGCCATCGGCAGCGCCGGGGAGGTGTCGCCGGGGTTCGCGCCCCGGCCTTCGTTGAGCGGTCACGTGCGGCGGTCCGGGACCGAAGCTCGTCTACCTGTGTCGCCGGGGTTCGCGCCCCGGCCTTCGTTGAGCGGGCGCGATGTCCCACCTGCCCCCACCACGCCGAATCTGTGTCGCCGGGGTTCGCGCCCCGGCCTTCGTTGAGCGCGGTACGACCTGGCTGGCTTCGCGGCATCCGTCTTCGTGTCGCCGGGGTTCGCGCCCCGGCCTTCGTTGAGCGCGGGTGGCGCACGTGCGTCGACTGGTATCGGCAGGAGCGTGTCGCCGGGGTTCGCGCCCCGGCCTTCGTTGAGCGATGCCCGCGATGCGGCGGATCCAGTACTGGCTGAAGTGTCGCCGGGGTTCGCGCCCCGGCCTTCGTTGAGCGGTCAGCCAGAGGCCGCCGAACCCGCAGACGGCCGTGTGTCGCCGGGGTTCGCGCCCCGGCCTTCGTTGAGCGGCACTGGCCGACTACGTGGACCCGAACATCGAGGCGTGTGTCGCCGGGGTTCGCGCCCCGGCCTTCGTTGAGCGCAGCCGATCGCGGCCATCCAGGATCCGGCCATCTACTGTGTCGCCGGGGTTCGCGCCCCGGCCTTCGTTGAGCGAAGACGCTCTCGCAGGGGCAGGCCGCGGTCCTCGAGTGTCGCCGGGGTTCGCGCCCCGGCCTTCGTTGAGCGACGCGGTTGCGCGCCGGATCGATCGGCCGGGAAGCAGCGTGTCGCCGGGGTTCGCGCCCCGGCCTTCGTTGAGCGGACCCGAAGGCCGCCGGGTGGTGGCTGTACTGCATGTGTCGCCGGGGTTCGCGCCCCGGCCTTCGTTGAGCGATGGAGCTGATGAAGTGGAGCCGCAATGAAGTCGCGGTGTCGCCGGGGTTCGCGCCCCGGCCTTCGTTGAGCGATGCTCAAGACCGTCAGGGACGGAGACAACCGCTTGTGTCGCCGGGGTTCGCGCCCCGGCCTTCGTTGAGCGCAGGAGCAGGTGATCCAGGACGTCCGGCGGGCGTTCGTGTCGCCGGGGTTCGCGCCCCGGCCTTCGTTGAGCGACGCTGCCGTATGCGGACTACCGCGTGGTGGGCATGGTGTCGCCGGGGTTCGCGCCCCGGCCTTCGTTGAGCGAACGTCAGCTTCAAGGGGTCGGGGTCGATCCTCGAGTGTCGCCGGGGTTCGCGCCCCGGCCTTCGTTGAGCGAGCTGGCCGCGCGATCTACGGCACGTGATCGCTATGTGTCGCCGGGGTTCGCGCCCCGGCCTTCGTTGAGCGGCGTGATGGCATGCTCGATGGACGGCCGCGGCAGATGGTGTCGCCGGGGTTCGCGCCCCGGCCTTCGTTGAGCGCGCGCGCGAACCTGCCCGATGCAGGCCTCGTAGTCTGTGTCGCCGGGGTTCGCGCCCCGGCCTTCGTTGAGCGGGCGCGCGGGCGCTGGAGTGGGACGAGTTCCTCGCGGTGTCGCCGGGGTTCGCGCCCCGGCCTTCGTTGAGCGGATCTCGGCATGGCGACGGTGGCCGGCTGCCAGGAGTGTCGCCGGGGTTCGCGCCCCGGCCTTCGTTGAGCGGAGTCGATCACGCCGGCCGACTACGCGTCGAGGCGGTGTCGCCGGGGTTCGCGCCCCGGCCTTCGTTGAGCGATCGGGAGCCGGGGATCCGTGACCGTGCGATCCGACGGTGTCGCCGGGGTTCGCGCCCCGGCCTTCGTTGAGCGTTGCCGGACGCAACGGCTTCGGCGACCCCGGCCGCGTGTCGCCGGGGTTCGCGCCCCGGCCTTCGTTGAGCGTCACGGGTTCCGCACGTCGTATCGACACTGGGCACGGGCGTGTCGCCGGGGTTCGCGCCCCGGCCTTCGTTGAGCGGCCGTTCGGATTTTCTGCGACTGACCCCACACGGCCTGTGTCGCCGGGGTTCGCGCCCCGGCCTTCGTTGAGCGACGCGCGCCCGCGTCGCCCCGGCCGCGCGCCACCGCGGTGTCGCCGGGGTTCGCGCCCCGGCCTTCGTTGAGCGCCCGTGGTGCCCGCCAGCGAGACGCCGACGGACTACGTGTCGCCGGGGTTCGCGCCCCGGCCTTCGTTGAGCGAGGATGACGCCTGCTATCCATGGCGCATCGTCTCCCAGTGTCGCCGGGGTTCGCGCCCCGGCCTTCGTTGAGCGGGCGAAAGCCTGGTCGCCAGGTCGTAGAGGTACTTGCCGTGTCGCCGGGGTTCGCGCCCCGGCCTTCGTTGAGCGTGCAGGATGCCGGCGTACTCCGCCGCCCCTCCCCGCGTGTCGCCGGGGTTCGCGCCCCGGCCTTCGTTGAGCGTATCTCTCGCCCGCCTTCCACCGCCGCGGCTCCGAGTGTCGCCGGGGTTCGCGCCCCGGCCTTCGTTGAGCGTGCTGGAGCATGCAGACCGCCGAACGGCGGGAAAAGTGTCGCCGGGGTTCGCGCCCCGGCCTTCGTTGAGCGGGACAGCCGGCCCCCAGCCTCCAGAGCTTCGACATGTGTCGCCGGGGTTCGCGCCCCGGCCTTCGTTGAGCGGGGTTGGTGCGGGCCGCATCCGGGGCGGGCATGGACGTGTCGCCGGGGTTCGCGCCCCGGCCTTCGTTGAGCGGATCCGGACCTCTACACGAACTGGGACGCGACGCCGGGTGTCGCCGGGGTTCGCGCCCCGGCCTTCGTTGAGCGGGCGCCAGCTACCCCGCGTGGCGCAGGCGTCACGCGTGTCGCCGGGGTTCGCGCCCCGGCCTTCGTTGAGCGGGCACGTCGGCGCCGTACGGCCGCTGGACGACGCGTGTCGCCGGGGTTCGCGCCCCGGCCTTCGTTGAGCGCGCGGGGTCCTGCAACAGCGCCGGTTGCGCGCGGCCGTGTCGCCGGGGTTCGCGCCCCGGCCTTCGTTGAGCGCAGATCGAGATCATCCGAGACCTGCAGGCCCGCGTGTGTCGCCGGGGTTCGCGCCCCGGCCTTCGTTGAGCGACCGAGCTGCCGCCCCGCGGCGTGCGCGACGCCGCGGTGTCGCCGGGGTTCGCGCCCCGGCCTTCGTTGAGCGCAGCGGCAGCGCGACGGCGCCGAGGCCCGGCCGTAGTGTCGCCGGGGTTCGCGCCCCGGCCTTCGTTGAGCGTGGTCAACCCGGAGAAGGCGCGGGTGCTGTGGCGGGTGTCGCCGGGGTTCGCGCCCCGGCCTTCGTTGAGCGAGGGCCATGTAGCGCGCCGCCGCCAGTTTCTTCGCCTGTGTCGCCGGGGTTCGCGCCCCGGCCTTCGTTGAGCGGTGCGCAGCCGCGACGACGTGACGCCGGCGGTCGCGTGTCGCCGGGGTTCGCGCCCCGGCCTTCGTTGAGCGCAGATGCTCCCCGCGCCGGCCGGCACGGCCGCGCGGGTGTCGCCGGGGTTCGCGCCCCGGCCTTCGTTGAGCGGGAGCCAGTCCGGTTGCTGCATTCGGCGCTGCGCCTGTGTCGCCGGGGTTCGCGCCCCGGCCTTCGTTGAGCGGCGTATTGCGACGGACTTCCAATACGTGGTGCGGCTGTGTCGCCGGGGTTCGCGCCCCGGCCTTCGTTGAGCGCCGACGTGCCACGCGAGCTCGGTTGGTGGGGTTAGAGTGTCGCCGGGGTTCGCGCCCCGGCCTTCGTTGAGCGACGCAGACACCGAGCCGTTGCGCGCGCTTGCGGACGTGTCGCCGGGGTTCGCGCCCCGGCCTTCGTTGAGCGACGATGTCCGAAGCGGACCTTTTCGCCGGGTCCACGTGTCGCCGGGGTTCGCGCCCCGGCCTTCGTTGAGCGTTGGAAGCCTGATGTCCCAATTTTCTTGTGGATATTTTGTGTCGCCGGGGTTCGCGCCCCGGCCTTCGTTGAGCGTGGATGTAGGCGTTCGGGCGGAAGCCCTTTCGTGGGTGTCGCCGGGGTTCGCGCCCCGGCCTTCGTTGAGCGAGCAGGATCTCGCCCGGCTTCGCCGCCGCCGGCGCGGTGTCGCCGGGGTTCGCGCCCCGGCCTTCGTTGAGCGACGGCCGTCTGCGGGTTCGGCGGCCGCGCCGCCGCGTGTCGCCGGGGTTCGCGCCCCGGCCTTCGTTGAGCGCCGCTGGGACGAGGAGGACGGCGGCGGCTTCGTCGCGTGTCGCCGGGGTTCGCGCCCCGGCCTTCGTTGAGCGCGGCGACCACCAGTCGCACCCCGCTGTGGCCCTGAGTGTCGCCGGGGTTCGCGCCCCGGCCTTCGTTGAGCGTCCTCGATCGCCGCGCGGCGCACCTCGTCGACGTCGAGTGTCGCCGGGGTTCGCGCCCCGGCCTTCGTTGAGCGCACCGGGGCTCCGCGGGCACCTGCCACGTCCCATGTGTCGCCGGGGTTCGCGCCCCGGCCTTCGTTGAGCGGAGACGAACATGCGGACCGCGTACGCCGCCGGCCGGGTGTCGCCGGGGTTCGCGCCCCGGCCTTCGTTGAGCGTACGGCGGCATCGGGCGCATGGCGCGGCAGATCATGAGTGTCGCCGGGGTTCGCGCCCCGGCCTTCGTTGAGCGCCGTAGCGCCACAGCGCCTCGATGCGGCGCTTGATGTGTCGCCGGGGTTCGCGCCCCGGCCTTCGTTGAGCGCGGAACTCCGCCGGCGCGGCTTCGAGCGCCTCCGCCAGTGTCGCCGGGGTTCGCGCCCCGGCCTTCGTTGAGCGGCTTCGGCCCGTCGCCGGGGGGCGGCCTCATTGAAGGTGTCGCCGGGGTTCGCGCCCCGGCCTTCGTTGAGCGGTCAGTGATCACGCGGGTTGCATGGACCCGATCCACGTGTCGCCGGGGTTCGCGCCCCGGCCTTCGTTGAGCGGTCCAGTCGTCCAGCGGACCGCGGCAAGTCAACGTGTGTCGCCGGGGTTCGCGCCCCGGCCTTCGTTGAGCGTCGCGGAGCGAGCCGGCCGCCCCGGACGCCAGGTCGTGTCGCCGGGGTTCGCGCCCCGGCCTTCGTTGAGCGGGGGCGGAGCGTTCTTCGACCCGGCGAACCTGCGGTGTCGCCGGGGTTCGCGCCCCGGCCTTCGTTGAGCGCCCCCCTCGGCGACGACGAGGCGGCGCGGCTGATCGCCGTGTCGCCGGGGTTCGCGCCCCGGCCTTCGTTGAGCGCGCCTGGCGCAGCGATGACCGCGCCGACCGCGGCGGTGTCGCCGGGGTTCGCGCCCCGGCCTTCGTTGAGCGCTGTCCGTCCTGCGCGCATCGACGGCGGACGGCGGAGTGTCGCCGGGGTTCGCGCCCCGGCCTTCGTTGAGCGCCAGGGCGTCCAGCAGATCCAGGGCCATGTCGTGGAAGGTGTCGCCGGGGTTCGCGCCCCGGCCTTCGTTGAGCGGTTCGGCGCCGGCCCGCGCCCCCGGCGCCGCCGTCCGGTGTCGCCGGGGTTCGCGCCCCGGCCTTCGTTGAGCGGCTCGCCTGATCCGCGGGCGCGACATCACGTCCCGGTGTCGCCGGGGTTCGCGCCCCGGCCTTCGTTGAGCGGGCATGTTCGCGGCCGGGGAAGCCTACTTCCGGAAGTGTCGCCGGGGTTCGCGCCCCGGCCTTCGTTGAGCGCTGGTCGTGCTGCCGGTCGGCGAGTCCGAGCCGGTGGTGTCGCCGGGGTTCGCGCCCCGGCCTTCGTTGAGCGAGCGCGGCGTCCCGCAGGAAGTTGGCGATGTGCCAGGTGTCGCCGGGGTTCGCGCCCCGGCCTTCGTTGAGCGTTGTCATCTCTCGCTTCCTTCTCATTGGGGCGGGCGTGTCGCCGGGGTTCGCGCCCCGGCCTTCGTTGAGCGTGGGAGCGCGGGCGGGTGATCGCCGCCGCGCGCGTCGTGTCGCCGGGGTTCGCGCCCCGGCCTTCGTTGAGCGGGCGCGGCGTGGCTGGCGTGGGAGGCGGTCCCCGAGGGTGTCGCCGGGGTTCGCGCCCCGGCCTTCGTTGAGCGGGACCCCTCTGCCATGGAAAGGCGAACGCCGCGAAGGTGTCGCCGGGGTTCGCGCCCCGGCCTTCGTTGAGCGTGCGCGTGACCGGCGTGGGGATCCGCTGCTCGCAGGTGTCGCCGGGGTTCGCGCCCCGGCCTTCGTTGAGCGAGGTTCGACCTGACCGGCTTCGCGACATTCGCATTCGTGTCGCCGGGGTTCGCGCCCCGGCCTTCGTTGAGCGAGGCGACCAGGGTAGCGACTGGGCCTTGTCTGAGACGTGTCGCCGGGGTTCGCGCCCCGGCCTTCGTTGAGCGGACGCCGGGCACACCGTCTACCACCGGCGCGTCGCGGCCGTGTCGCCGGGGTTCGCGCCCCGGCCTTCGTTGAGCGTTCCGCGCTTTCGATTTGAACTGTCCCGTCCATCCGTGTCGCCGGGGTTCGCGCCCCGGCCTTCGTTGAGCGAATCAGGCGATGTCGATGCCGGCATGCGCGCGGCGGCGGTGTCGCCGGGGTTCGCGCCCCGGCCTTCGTTGAGCGCGCCTCTTGCGCCGTCATGCCCCCACCGCCGCCCGGGTGTCGCCGGGGTTCGCGCCCCGGCCTTCGTTGAGCGTTGGAGATGTCGTAGGTTCCGGCCGGAATTGCACCGTGTCGCCGGGGTTCGCGCCCCGGCCTTCGTTGAGCGTTCCGCGCGGTTCACCCGGCCGGCCGGCCGCCGGAGCGGTGTCGCCGGGGTTCGCGCCCCGGCCTTCGTTGAGCGCGGTCGCGGAGGGGCGCGTCCATCCGGCGGAGCGGGTGTCGCCGGGGTTCGCGCCCCGGCCTTCGTTGAGCGGAGTGGCGCACCCGTCAGGTCCGCGACTGGCGCATGTGTCGCCGGGGTTCGCGCCCCGGCCTTCGTTGAGCGGACAGGAAAGCGTCCGCATAATCCTTTGGGTAGAAGACGTGTCGCCGGGGTTCGCGCCCCGGCCTTCGTTGAGCGCCTGTACCTGAACGTCAAGCCTTCGGGCGGGCGTTGTGTCGCCGGGGTTCGCGCCCCGGCCTTCGTTGAGCGCGGCAGGGGCTGGCGGAGCGGCACCGCGAGCTGCACGTGTCGCCGGGGTTCGCGCCCCGGCCTTCGTTGAGCGTGGGGCGTGTTCACGGCCGTCAACGGCGGCTACATGGTGTCGCCGGGGTTCGCGCCCCGGCCTTCGTTGAGCGCAGGGAACGCCCCCGCGTAGAAGCTCGTCCGGTTGTGTCGCCGGGGTTCGCGCCCCGGCCTTCGTTGAGCGCAGCATGGCTTCGGGCCGTGCCGCTCACGCGTCGAGTGTCGCCGGGGTTCGCGCCCCGGCCTTCGTTGAGCGGACCCGGCAGCCATCCTCTTCGCACACCAGGAAAACGTGTCGCCGGGGTTCGCGCCCCGGCCTTCGTTGAGCGTACGGCGGGCGCGCCGTCCACGGCGAGACGGCAGAGTGTCGCCGGGGTTCGCGCCCCGGCCTTCGTTGAGCGCGCTGGCCGGCTTCGACCGCAGACGGCTCCATGTCGTGTCGCCGGGGTTCGCGCCCCGGCCTTCGTTGAGCGGGGGAAGTCCCGCTCGAGCGCGTCGCCGTCGGTCGGTGTCGCCGGGGTTCGCGCCCCGGCCTTCGTTGAGCGCGCGACCGGATCGCGGCCTCGACGGGCCGGTGGGCGGTGTCGCCGGGGTTCGCGCCCCGGCCTTCGTTGAGCGCTGGGGTGGGGAAAACTCGAAGAGCGGCTGGCCGCCGTGTCGCCGGGGTTCGCGCCCCGGCCTTCGTTGAGCGCGCCTCGAGGGGGCCGCGTGACACCCGGAGACCGCGTGTCGCCGGGGTTCGCGCCCCGGCCTTCGTTGAGCGCACGCCATGCTCAGGAAGTCAAGCCCGCCCGCCTCCGTGTCGCCGGGGTTCGCGCCCCGGCCTTCGTTGAGCGTTCTGGCAGTCCCACCTGGGCAAGAAGCGCACCAACGTGTCGCCGGGGTTCGCGCCCCGGCCTTCGTTGAGCGATCGCGTCGCGGTTGATCCAGAGTCAGCACGTGTGCGTGTCGCCGGGGTTCGCGCCCCGGCCTTCGTTGAGCGAGGCGCAGCCGCCGCGAGGCGCCGCGGCCATGGCCGTGTCGCCGGGGTTCGCGCCCCGGCCTTCGTTGAGCGGCCGGCGCGGACGACACCGCGATGGAAGTCTGGCGTGTCGCCGGGGTTCGCGCCCCGGCCTTCGTTGAGCGCGATAAGGACAAGGGCCAGATCTCCATCACGGCCGTCACGGTGTCGCCGGGGTTCGCGCCCCGGCCTTCGTTGAGCGGCCTCGGCGAAGCGCATCCAGTCACGCGTGGTGTAGTGTCGCCGGGGTTCGCGCCCCGGCCTTCGTTGAGCGGCCCTCGGGGGCAACTGCTTCCTGCAGCCGTCGAGTGTCGCCGGGGTTCGCGCCCCGGCCTTCGTTGAGCGCAGGTAGGCAGGGTCGGGTCCCGGTTCGCTAGGCCGGTGTCGCCGGGGTTCGCGCCCCGGCCTTCGTTGAGCGTGCACTGGATCCGGTTCCTGTTCGCCGCCCCCCCGTGTCGCCGGGGTTCGCGCCCCGGCCTTCGTTGAGCGGCCGGCGCCGCCCCGGCGGCGCGCGAGGCGATCGCGGGTGTCGCCGGGGTTCGCGCCCCGGCCTTCGTTGAGCGGTCCTCGCCACGCACGGGTCCGGCGGCATGCACACGTGTGTCGCCGGGGTTCGCGCCCCGGCCTTCGTTGAGCGCGAGCCGGCCGGAACGTAGATTGCCTCTGCGCAGGACGTGTCGCCGGGGTTCGCGCCCCGGCCTTCGTTGAGCGGCGCTGCTCGACGCGGAGAGCCGGACCGGCCAGCGTGTCGCCGGGGTTCGCGCCCCGGCCTTCGTTGAGCGGCGACGATCGCGACCTTGCCCCAGACGTCCTGCTCGGGTGTCGCCGGGGTTCGCGCCCCGGCCTTCGTTGAGCGGAGCGGCAATACACCGGCCACATGCGGCGCCGCATGGTGTCGCCGGGGTTCGCGCCCCGGCCTTCGTTGAGCGGCGGAAGTCACCGTGCGCCGCCCGCTGGTGCGGGAGTGTCGCCGGGGTTCGCGCCCCGGCCTTCGTTGAGCGGGCATCACGACGCCGATCCGCCAGTCGCGGTCGACGTGGTGTCGCCGGGGTTCGCGCCCCGGCCTTCGTTGAGCGCGGGTGGATACGACGGCCGCGCCGCTTTGCCCGGTCGGTGTCGCCGGGGTTCGCGCCCCGGCCTTCGTTGAGCGCGCCCGGCCCTCGCGCGCGCCGCCGCGCAGGCCAGGTGTCGCCGGGGTTCGCGCCCCGGCCTTCGTTGAGCGGCGCGCTATAACTGGAACGCCTAATGCATTACAAGGAGGTGTCGCCGGGGTTCGCGCCCCGGCCTTCGTTGAGCGGCCGTGGACAAGTGGCTGGCCGGGGCTTTCTCCCGCGTGTCGCCGGGGTTCGCGCCCCGGCCTTCGTTGAGCGGGCTGTGAGCACCGCGGCGGGCCTGGCGCCGGAGGGTGTCGCCGGGGTTCGCGCCCCGGCCTTCGTTGAGCGCTGCTGCGCACCGGCGCCGGCGGCGCGGAGGCCGGCGCGTGTCGCCGGGGTTCGCGCCCCGGCCTTCGTTGAGCGCAGCCCTGCATGTCCATCGTCAGCCGCGCGTGCCGGGTGTCGCCGGGGTTCGCGCCCCGGCCTTCGTTGAGCGCCCGCCGCCCCGGCCGGCGAGCCGACGGGCGAGGCCGTGTCGCCGGGGTTCGCGCCCCGGCCTTCGTTGAGCGCTCCTGCCATCGCGGACGCCATCACCTGCAGGAGGGGTGTCGCCGGGGTTCGCGCCCCGGCCTTCGTTGAGCGTGGTCGAGCAGGCCCAGCGGCGGCTCGGCGCCGGCGTGTCGCCGGCGTGTCGCCGGGGTTCGCGCCCCGGCCTTCGTTGAGCGGCCCTGGACAGCCGCAGCCAGCGCCGACGCCACGAAGTGTCGCCGGGGTTCGCGCCCCGGCCTTCGTTGAGCGCAGGCGACCAACTGCGTGCTGAGGGTGGAGCAGATCTGGTGTCGCCGGGGTTCGCGCCCCGGCCTTCGTTGAGCGGATTTGACCGCGGTCGACTCGACGAGGCGGTTCGACGGTGTCGCCGGGGTTCGCGCCCCGGCCTTCGTTGAGCGAAGAAAGCCTAGTCACGCGGGGCCGCTGGATCGCCGGGGTGTCGCCGGGGTTCGCGCCCCGGCCTTCGTTGAGCGGCGGCGATCCGGGTCCCGGCGGCGCGCGCGAACGAGGTGTCGCCGGGGTTCGCGCCCCGGCCTTCGTTGAGCGATGAATACGAATACTCCATCACTGGATGGTGGGGGGTGTCGCCGGGGTTCGCGCCCCGGCCTTCGTTGAGCGCGCGTCGGGCCGCTCCGCGCGCTGAACGTGACGGCCCCCGGTGTCGCCGGGGTTCGCGCCCCGGCCTTCGTTGAGCGTCCCTGGGGCAGGTGCACGACCGGGTCCGCGGCGAGGTGTCGCCGGGGTTCGCGCCCCGGCCTTCGTTGAGCGGGACGGACTGCGGACGTGTCAAGCATCCGACCGGAGTGTCGCCGGGGTTCGCGCCCCGGCCTTCGTTGAGCGTCGCGCCCCGCGCCCTTCTCCGGCTCCCTGCGCGTGGGTGTCGCCGGGGTTCGCGCCCCGGCCTTCGTTGAGCGCCAGTCGCGGCAGGCCGGGATGCTGAAATCCGGACGCGGGTGTCGCCGGGGTTCGCGCCCCGGCCTTCGTTGAGCGAGATCGACGGACCGATGCGGCGGCGGATGACCCTGGGTGTCGCCGGGGTTCGCGCCCCGGCCTTCGTTGAGCGGAGATGATGCATCGCGGAGTCATCACGTCCGAGCAGGTGTCGCCGGGGTTCGCGCCCCGGCCTTCGTTGAGCGGGATCGGCCGGGCCCTTTCATTTCCACGGCCCCGAAGTGTCGCCGGGGTTCGCGCCCCGGCCTTCGTTGAGCGTCGGCGCTCCCGGTGCGCGGCCGGACGACCGTCCAGTGTCGCCGGGGTTCGCGCCCCGGCCTTCGTTGAGCGGATCCTGTTGTCGAGACTGTTTTGATCCAATCTGCGTGTGTCGCCGGGGTTCGCGCCCCGGCCTTCGTTGAGCGATCGATGGTCGCGCCTACCCGCACCCGCCGCACGACGTGTCGCCGGGGTTCGCGCCCCGGCCTTCGTTGAGCGGTCGTCCGGTGCTTCGGCGCCCTGGCCGCGGCCCGGGCGTGTCGCCGGGGTTCGCGCCCCGGCCTTCGTTGAGCGACTGAGGACAAGCACTCGGCCAGCTCCGGAGAGACGAGTGTCGCCGGGGTTCGCGCCCCGGCCTTCGTTGAGCGGGCGAGGAAACGCTGATTGGCTCTGAGCAGTACGGGGTGTCGCCGGGGTTCGCGCCCCGGCCTTCGTTGAGCGGGGCAGCGGTCCGGGAACCATTTGACGGCAAGCGGCGGTGTCGCCGGGGTTCGCGCCCCGGCCTTCGTTGAGCGACCGAGGCCAGGCACTCGGCCAGCTCCGGAGAGACGTGTCGCCGGGGTTCGCGCCCCGGCCTTCGTTGAGCGGCGCCGCGGCCCCGCCATGCCTCGATGCCCGTGGGTGTCGCCGGGGTTCGCGCCCCGGCCTTCGTTGAGCGGCACGTGGGCCGAGTGGGAGGCCGACGAGCAGCGGTGGGTGTCGCCGGGGTTCGCGCCCCGGCCTTCGTTGAGCGGCGCGACCCGGCATACCACCGGCGCGAGCGGGTCACCGTGTCGCCGGGGTTCGCGCCCCGGCCTTCGTTGAGCGCAGTCGAGCGGCCAGGCCTCCCCCGTCCCGCGCGCGTGTGTCGCCGGGGTTCGCGCCCCGGCCTTCGTTGAGCGGCCACCCTCTCCGACGCCGACTTCGACGCCGTCGTGTGTCGCCGGGGTTCGCGCCCCGGCCTTCGTTGAGCGACCGCGACGAACAAGATCGCGGTCGCCGCCGGCGAGTGTCGCCGGGGTTCGCGCCCCGGCCTTCGTTGAGCGGACCCCGAGCGCGGCGCGATCGACTGGGACCTCTTCGTGTGTCGCCGGGGTTCGCGCCCCGGCCTTCGTTGAGCGCCCGCGACAAACAAGATCGCGGTCGCCGCCGGCGACCGTGTCGCCGGGGTTCGCGCCCCGGCCTTCGTTGAGCGCGGATCGCATCGGTCGGTCGCCCTGTCCATCTCGGCGAGGGTGTCGCCGGGGTTCGCGCCCCGGCCTTCGTTGAGCGGGCGACGGCCCGCAGACCACGCCGACCGGCGCCGATGTGTCGCCGGGGTTCGCGCCCCGGCCTTCGTTGAGCGCCCGTCGTCGAGGAGTGGGGGATCTACGTGGTCGGCGTGTCGCCGGGGTTCGCGCCCCGGCCTTCGTTGAGCGGCGGTTGACGACGTTGTGTCCCCGGCGAGACAGGCGTGTCGCCGGGGTTCGCGCCCCGGCCTTCGTTGAGCGTGTCCGTCGTCACGCCGGTGTCGATGTCGTGCTCCGGTGTCGCCGGGGTTCGCGCCCCGGCCTTCGTTGAGCGCCGGTCTGCGCGTCGCCGAAGGGGTCTCGCTGCAGAGTGTCGCCGGGGTTCGCGCCCCGGCCTTCGTTGAGCGGACCCGTCCCACGTTTCGGGTTCGGCGGCCTGGATGTGTCGCCGGGGTTCGCGCCCCGGCCTTCGTTGAGCGGGCCGCCGGCGAGGGCGATCAGGGACGACCCCGCGTGTCGCCGGGGTTCGCGCCCCGGCCTTCGTTGAGCGCCTTCCTCGCCGCCGGGGAACAGCAACTCCACGTCGAGTGTCGCCGGGGTTCGCGCCCCGGCCTTCGTTGAGCGATTGAGACGGGGACCCCGCCCGCGGGGACCAGCACCGTGTCGCCGGGGTTCGCGCCCCGGCCTTCGTTGAGCGGCCTCAGCGATCGCGAGAATCGTCGGAGCGGGACTGGTGTCGCCGGGGTTCGCGCCCCGGCCTTCGTTGAGCGGTCGACTCCGAGGACGCCACCACCGACGTCTGGGGCGTGTCGCCGGGGTTCGCGCCCCGGCCTTCGTTGAGCGTCGGCGAGCCGGATCCAGACCGCCTCGTCGTCGGGCGTGTCGCCGGGGTTCGCGCCCCGGCCTTCGTTGAGCGCGTTACGTCTCGCCCGCCCTGTGGCGCGACAGGCGGTGTCGCCGGGGTTCGCGCCCCGGCCTTCGTTGAGCGCGCCTCGTCTCGACGAGGCCGGCCGGGTGGCGATCGGGTGTCGCCGGGGTTCGCGCCCCGGCCTTCGTTGAGCGGCGCATCACCGCGAAGTCGCCGGCCTGCCGACCGGCGGTGTCGCCGGGGTTCGCGCCCCGGCCTTCGTTGAGCGCGTGGAAATGGCAACTGAAAAAGGGACCCCCGTGGCCACGTGAAAAGGGCCCCCCTGAACACTTGGGAGACAGCGATCGCCCGGCGAAGATCGCCGGGGCGAGACACGATCGTCTCGTCGGCCAAGCTGGGAGTTGTCTCTTCAGGAGCCGCGGGCTACCCGAGCAGTCGCAGCGCCGCAACCACCAGCCCCGGCCCAGCGACGCCGGTCCCGACGATTCACTTGACGAGCCGGAGTTCGAGCGCGGCGATCTCCGCGCGGAAGTCGGCCGCGTACTGGACTAGGACGCGCGGCCGGTGCCGGATGCGCTGGTCGAGATCTGACAGGCGAACGCCGTTTCCCTGCCCGACGCACGGCCGGCGATCCGCGGACCGGTATCATGTAGCTTGACGTCAGCCACCTGACGATGGAACTCCGAAAATTCAGTCTCGAACGGTACAAGGGATACGCGCGGCGGGTCGAAGTGGAGCTCGCGCCGCTGACCATCCTGGTGGGGCCCAACAACGCCGGCAAGACCGCGCTGGCCCAGGCGATCCAGTTGCTGGCGGGAGGGCTGGCTCCCTCGGAAAGCGACGGGCGGGAACCGCTTCCGCTGGATTCCGGTGGAATCCGGCACGGGGAGACGTTCGAGGACCTGGTGACGGGGCGCGCCCTGCATGGCCAGCTACGGCTTTCCATCACCCTGGCGGACGGGGGCGCCGAATCGTCGCTTGCCGCCACCGTCACCAACGTCGTGGCGCCGGGGCGCCCGTCCGAGCGCCAGATTTCCGACTGGCGGCTGACGAGCGGCGGCCGCGAGATCGTTGCGGAAAGGCAGGGATTCGGCGCAACGTCCGATTATCGGATCTCCATGCCGGGAGCGGAACCGAACCCGCGGACGGTGGCCTGGCGAGGGTTGCTGCCAAGTCGGCCGGATGAACTGGCGGAATGGGTCGCCCCGCAAGTCGATGCCTTCGCGGGCTGGGCCGCCGGCGTCCGCCACCTGCGGTGCCCGCGGAGTCTTCTGCCGTCACCGTTTTCCGCGACGAAACACGCGCCCACGGCCATCGGATCGGACGGACGCGATACGCCGCTGGCCCTGGCCGCGGACGACGCCCTGCGGCAATCGGTTCGCGACTGGTACCGCAAGACCTTCGGCGTGCGTATCGACGTCGCCGCGCAGGGCAAGTACTTCGAGCTGGTGACGGGAACGCCGGTCCGGGACGACGACGTGCGCCTCGAGCAGTCCGGCCGCGGGCTGTCCCACGTGCTGCCGGTCGCGGTCACCGCGCTGTCAGCCCGCGGGGCGGGTCCCGGCGCCGACGTCATCGAGCATCCGGAAGCCGAGCTCCATCCGGCGGCGCACGCGGACGTCGCGGAGCTTCTGCTCGCGAACCTCGCCGGAGCCGCACGGCCGCTGATCGTCGAGACGCACTCGGAAATGGTGCTGCTTCGCGCGCGGCGCTGGGTCGCGGAGGGACGTTTGCCGGCCGGGCACGTGCTGGTCTACTGGGTTCACGCCGATCCCGCGCGCGGGTCCGTGCTGGAGAAAATCGGCATCCGCGACAACGGCGAGATGGAGACGTGGCCGGAAGGCGTCTTCATCGAGGACTACGAAGAAATCCTGGCTATCCGGCGGGCGGCCAGGGGCGATGGCGAGGTGTAGACGGCCGTGCGCATCACGATCGACGTCAGCGTGGCGAACGATCCGGACGGCCACCGGTGGCTGGACCGCATTCTGGGCCGGATCGAGGACGGCTGGCACGTGTGGGATCTGCCCGAATCCGATGCCGCCGCCTTCCAAGCCACGACCTGGATCAAGGAACGCGCCGCGAAGGGTGACCGGGTGCGCGATGCGCTGCTCGTCAAGTCTACGAGGCGCGACGCGTGGACGCCGAACCCGCGGGGACGCCGCGTCCACGTGACTCCGCATCCATCTGGAAAGGACGAACTGACGCCCGAGCAGGCTTTTCGTCTGGCCGACGAACCGCTCGTGATCCTCGTCGAGAACCGGTACAGCGACGGCGCGTTCGTGGAACGCGTGGTGAAGGAAATGGACAAGTCCCTCCGCGCGATCTGGGGACGCGGCGGAGAACCGATCCGGTTCGACAGCGTGGGCGGCGTTGGCCAGATGCGAAAGGAAGTCCAGAAGCGGACAGACGCGGTGTCGTGTCGACCGCGGCTGGTCGTAGTCGTCGACAGCGACCGGAAGGGCCCGGACGACACCGTGAGCGACGCCGCCCGGGAGCTGCAGCGCACATGCGAAGCAAGAGACGTGCCCTGCTGGGTGCTCGCCAAACGAGAAGCGGAGAACTACCTGCCTCGCATTCTCCTCCGCGCGAAGCCGGACGCCGGCGACAGGCATGAGAGGCTGGTCGAAGCATGGGACAGACTCGGCGACGACCAGAAGGATTTCTTCGACATGAAGGATGGCCTGCCGGACGCCCCCTCGGTGATCGAGGAGGATCTATTCGATGACCTGCTGGAAGCCGACCGGGAGATTCTCGCGACGGGATTCGGCCCGAACGTGCATGAATGCTGGAACCGCTGGGACGTGCGGGACGTCGGAGGTGAACTGCTTGCCCGGGGACGGGGCGACGTCGAATGCGGCCTCGTACTGATCAGGAAGGAACTGTAACATGCCAAGCAGCAACCAGCGTACCGAGGTCGTTCCGGAGGTCGTCTTCCTGGGGAAACTCGTGGAACACGTCGCCGACGGCAAGATCCGCGTCCCGAGGTTCCAGCGCGCCTTCGTGTGGAAACAGCCCGACCTGAGCGCACTGCTCGACAGCGTCCTGCGGGGTTTTCCGATCGGTTCGATCCTCGTCTGGGACACGGAGAAACACATCGAGTCCACCTCGCGTATCGGCCCGGTTGAAATCAGCCCCCGCCTGGAAGGACAAACTGGATACCTGCTCGACGGCCAGCAGCGCGTTTCGACTCTCGTAGGCACGTTGTGTCTACCCGACGGCGTGAATGATCCGATCGTGGAACAGATCGACTGGCGGATCTACTACGACCTCGACGGCCAGCACGAACCGGCATTCGTCGATCAGCGCAAGCTGCCGAAAGAACCCGGGGGCCGGTACTTTCCGGTGCGCAGCCTGCTCTACACGGCCGGATTCATCAACGCCTGCCGTCGCATAGAGCAGCAAGTCGACAAGCATCGCGCCCAGAAATGGCTCGACGAGGCGGACCGCGTCTCGAGCGCCTTTCGAAACTACCAACTCCCTCTCATTCACATCCGCGAGGCAGACCTGGAGAGCGCGGTCACCGTCTTCGCGCGCCTGAACCGCACCGGACGCAAGATGGCCGCGGACGAGCTGGTGTCGGCACTGACCTACCAGGAAGGAGAGTTCCATCTCGCCCATATGTTGAACGAGTTCAAGGCCGAGCTGAAGAGGAAGGGTTTCGGGAACCTCGCCCGCGTCTTTCTCCTCAGGTCGGTGCTCGCGGCTCTCGAACGCGACATCTACGCCAAGGACTGGGCGGACCTCATGGTGAAGCCGGAAATCCGCGAGAAGCTCCCGGAAGCGTTCGATGCCGCCACGCGGGGCATCGGACTCGCACTGAAGTTGCTCCGGATCCTCGGCGTTACGTCCGACCGACTGCTGCCGTACGGACTGCAACTCGTGCTGCTCGGCGAATTCCATCGCATCTGCCCACGACCGAATGCGGAAACGGTCGAGGTGCTGAAGCGCTGGTTCTGGGTAACGTCCTTCACGGGCTGGTTCGGAGGCAATGCGGCGCAGGCCAAGCGCGCACTGGAGGAGATCCGCGACATCGCGAAAAGGAAGAGCGAGAGGTTCAGCGTGGTCGATCCGGACATGCCGGCGCAGCCTTTTCCCGACCGCTTCGATCATCGCAGCGCCCGCGTTCGCGCATTCCTGCTGTACCTGGCGTCCCTTCGTCCTCGCGCGCTTCTTCGAGACGCCACCGAGCTGGAACTGGATGCGCTCTTGTCTCGACTGGGAACCGATGCGGTGGGTTACGTGGTGTCGAACCCGGAACGGCGCGACCTGGTTTCCAGTCCGGCAAACCGGATGTTCGTGGGCAACGACCACGACGGGCAGACACTGAAGACACTGAAGGACCTGGACGACAACGCACTGAAGCAGGTTCTGCCAACGCACGGTTTTCCGATCGACTGCATCGGTCTGCTTCGAAACGGCGACCGGACCGGTCTGATACGGAAACGCCTCGACGCGCTGATAGCCGGGGAACGGAACTTCCTGCAGCAGCGGGGCGTCACGCCGCCGGTGGAACGGACGGCGCCGGCGATTGCGGACAGCGACGCGTCGGACGACGAATAGCCGGATGTCCCGACCGTCGCGTCCAGCATCCTGCCTCGGCCTCGGATACGATGGGTGACCCACCGCTTCTGGGTCGAGGCCGCCGAGATCGCCGCGTCCAGCCTCCTGCCTCGGTCTCGGATACGATTGCCGTACGCCGTGCCGCATCCAATTCGCCCCTGTCGCCGCCCGCCGGCGGGACACCATCCGCCGAACGACGCGCCGGCGTACCGGTCCACCGCGCTGCGCCACCCGGCCTGCCCGCTGGTGGCGGTTCCGCAGACGCTGTCCGAGACGACCGGCCCCGTCCACGGCCACGGACCGGTCGGACCGCTCGACGGCGACCTTACCCGCCAGCACCCAAGCTGACGACGCCAGGCTCGGCAAGAGACAGAAAGGCGAAAGGTGTTCTTCGATGTCTGACGGGCCGGACCCGGCGCTGACGGGCGGCGCGCGCCTGCACGGCCGGGCGCTGGGTGACGAGGGCGTCGCGGCGCACTTCTCCGGCCGCGCCCAGCTCCAGGGGATGCTGGACGTCGAGGCGGCGCTTGCCGGCGCCGAGGCCGCCGTCGGGGTGGTTCCCGTCAGTTGCGTCGAACCCATCCGGGCGGCCGCCCGGGCCGAGCTGTACGACTGCGCCCGCATCGCGGACGAGGCGACGGAGACGGGCAACCCCGTCATCCCGGTGGTGCGGCGTCTCACCGAACGGGTGGCGGCGGCCGACGCGGACGCGGCGCGCTTCGTCCATTGGGGCGCGACCAGCCAGGACATCCTGGACACCGGGCTGGTGCTGCAGCTCCGCGCGGCGGCGCCGGCCGTGATCGACCACCTCGCGCGCGGCGCGCGGGCCGCCGCCGGCCATGCGCGGCGCTACGCCGACGCCACGATGGCCGGCCGGACCTGGCTGCAGCAAGCGACGCCGGTCACCTTCGGCCTGAAGGCGGCGGGCTGGGCGGACGCGCTCGACCGGGCGCGGCGCCGCCTGGCGGCCGCGCTCGACGAGGCGCTCGTGCTGCAGTTCGGCGGCGCGGCCGGCACGCTGGCTGCGCTCGGATCGCAGGGACTCGCCGTGACCAGGGCGCTGGCCGCGCGGCTCGGACTGCCCGCCCCGGACATCCCCTGGCACGCGCACCGCGACCGGTTCGCGCAGCTCGCCTGCGCGCTCGGCGTGGCGGCGGGCGCGGCCGGCAAGGTCGGGCGCGACGTCGCGCTGCTGGCGCAGACCGAGGTGGGCGAAGCGGCCGAGCGGGCGGCGCCCGGACGCGGCGGGTCGTCGACGATGCCGCAGAAACGGAACCCGGTGGCGGCGGCCGCCGCCCTGGCCGCCGCGGGCCGCGCGCCCGGGCTGGTGGCGACGATGCTCGGCGCGCTGGTGCAGGAGCACGAACGCGGCCTCGGCGGCTGGCAGGTGGAATGGGATACGCTGCCCGATCTGGTGGTGGTCGCCGCGGGCGGGACACGGGCGGCGGCCGACGCGCTGGACGGTCTGGTCGTCGACACCGAGCGCATGCGCGCCAACGCGGACGCCTCCGGCGGCGTCCTGCTGGCCGAGTCGGTCGCCATGGCCCTGGCCGCGGCGATCGGCAAGCGCGAAGCGCACGCCCGCGTCGCGGCGGCCTGCCGGCGCGCGGCGGACGAACGACGCCCCTTGGCCGAGGTCCTGGGCGAAGACCCGCGCGTGACGCGGCACCTCGATCGGGACGCCGTCGCGCGACGGCTCGCGGCGGACGACTACCTGGGCACCACCCGCGACTACATCGACCGGGTCGTCGAGCGGGTTGGCGGCTCCCGGAGCTGACGATGCGGCGTGGCCGTACCGGCCGCGCACGGGCCGACGAGTTCCCGACACATCGAGGCAGCGCACAGGGACGACAGCGCGCGGCAGGCATGGCCGCTCGGCGGCAGATTCTGGACGACGCCCACGTCGACCGGGCGGTCGCCGACACGACCGGGGCCACCGCGGAAATCCAGGACCTGATCACCCGTTACGTGTTGGGCGAAATCTGGACGCGGCCGGGACTCGACCACCGCCGGCTGCCGGTCCGCTTCACGCCGGCAGCCGGAACGCGATCAGTTCTCGAGCCCGGCCGCCGGCGCGGAGACGAACGGCATGTCCGCTTCACGCCGGCAGCCGGAACGCGATCAGCTCCCCCGAATAGCCGGCCCCGCTGACGGCGACCACCAGATACTGCACGCCGTCGAGGAGGTACGTCATCGGCGAGCCGGACTGCTGCGCCGGCAGGAGCACGGTTCCCACCTCGGCGCCGGTCGCCTTGTCGTAGGCGCGGAGCATCGCGCCGCGTTCGCCCGACGGAGTGGTGTGGGTCTGCGGATCGCCGGCGACGAGCAGCGTGCGGGTCACCAGCGTGCCGACGCTGCCCGGCTGTCCGGTGCGCGGGATGTCGAGGCCCCGCAGAGCGGGGTGGTTGCGGACGTTGTCCGGCGTCTCGCCGTGCGGAATCCGCCACAGGATCTCCCCGCGGTCCATGTCGATGGCGGCGATGACGCCGTAGGGCGGCTTGAGCAGCGGCAGCCCGTCGATGGTGAGCCGGGCGCGGCGGCGCTGCCCGGCGGTCAGCCGCGGCCGGGGCGGCGCCTCGAACTCCGTGCGCCCGCCGCCGGCGGTCGAGCCCGCCCCGCCGGAGGTGCGCGGTCCGGTGACCGCGTTGCCCTGGATGTAGGCCATGTCGGACTGCCCCGGATAGGGCGGCACGATCCCGAGCGAACCGACCGAGCTGTTGGACGAGACGTAGAGGATGCGGGTCTCCGGGTCATAGGAGCCGCCGGGCCAGTTGGTGCCGCCGCCCTGGGCCGGGGCCATCAGGGTGCCGAGCGGCCCGTCGAGCCGGCTCACCACCGGCGGCGTGAAGATCGGTCCGAGCTGGTAGTAGGAGACCCGCTCCAGCGCCGCGGCGCGCAACGCCGGCGTGAAGTCGATCAGATCGTCCGGCGCGACGCCCTGCCGGTCGTAGGCGGGCGGCCTGGTCGGAAACGGCTGGGTGGGCGAATACCACTCGCCGGGGACGTCCCCCGCCGGCACCGGACGTTCCTCGATCGGCCAGATCGGTTCGCCGGTCTCGCGGTTGAAGACGTACAGGAACACCTGCTTGGTCGGCTGGGCGACCGCCTTGACCGGCTCGCCGTCGATCGTCAGGTCGAGCAGGATCGGCGCGCAGGGGATGTCGTGGTCCCAGATGCCGTGGTGCACGAGCTGGTAGTGCCACCGCCGCTCGCCGGTGTGGAGGTCCACCGCCACCAGGCTCTCGGCGAACAGGTTGGCGCCCGGCCGGTTGGCGCCGAAGTAGTCGCCGGTGGCCGCTTCGACCGGCAGGTAGACCAGTCCGAGCTCCTCGTCCACCGAGATCTGGCCCCAGACCCCGGTGTTGCCGGTGTACACCGCCGAGTCGGCCAGCCACGTCCCGCGTCCGAACTGACCCGGGCGGGGAATGGTGTGGAAGATCCACAGCCGCTCGCCGGTGCGGACGTCGTAGCCGCGCACGTAGCCCTTCACGTTGGCCCGGCTGCGCGGGTTGCCGCCGGTCCGGTGGGCGGCCCCGACGATGATGACGTCGCCGGCCACGATCGGCGTCGCGTGCAGGCCGATCTCCCCCGTGACCGGGTCGATCGGCTGGTCGGCGCCGCGCTTCAGATCGACCGTCCCGTCCGTCCCGAACTCCGGCGCCGGCCGCCCGGTGGCCGCGTCGAGCGCGATCAGCCGGTAGCCCGGCGTGACGTAGACGACCCGGGGCGGCTCGCCGCCGGCTTCGTCGCCTGCCCAGTACGCCAGCCCCCGGCCGGACAACTGCCGCGGGGCGGCGGCGCCGCGCGTCCCTTCGTCGAGGCGGTGCATCCACAACAGCTCGCCGGTCGCCGCGTCGAGCGCCACCACCGCCCGCCGCGAGCCCGCGGTCGAGTACAGGACGCCGTCGACCACCAGCGGCGTCGACTGGAACCGGAACTCCGGCGCCGGGCCGAAGTTGTCGGTCTTGAACCGCCAGGCCACTTCGAGGTCGCCGAAGTTGCCGGCGTCGATCTGATCCAGCGGCGCGTAGCGGGTGTGGCCGAGGTCGCCGCCGTAGGTGCGCCATTCGCCGCCGGCCGCGCCGGTCTGCGCCGCCGCCGTCGCCGCCGCCAGACAGACCGCCGACGAACCGAGGACCCGCAGGATCTTGGACATGCCCGCCAGTATACGCGGGGAATCCCGCACGGCCGGCGCCTCGCGTGGCGCGGCGGCGCGCGCACCGCTCCGCCGCGCCCGCGCCCGCATCAGATCGAATTCCCCCGCCGCACCGAAGGCGTACGCCGCCCGTCCTCCTCCGGTTCGTCCTCCTCCAGCTCGGCCGGCAACGACGTTTCGGTCCCGTTGCGCATGACGGCGACGGCGAACGACGCGCCCGGGTCGAGGGCGGAGAGCCGCCGGCGGAGCGCGCCGAGATCGTCGACCGCCTCCCCGTCGATCGCCGTGATCACGTCGCCGGCCCGCAGGCCGGCGGCCGCGGCGACGGTCTCCTCCCCGACGTGCCGGACGAGAACGCCGGCCGCAACCCCGAAGTACCCGGCGAGCTGGCCGTCGATGGACTCCCCGCGAATGCCCAGCCGGGCGCGCCCGGCGACGGACCGGAAAGCGCGGTCGACGAAGTCCGGCAGCTCGTCGAGCGCGAACGGATGCCCGCGCCACGCGAAGGACGCGCCGGGCCCGGCGACTTCGACCCGCGGCCGGCGCGTCGTCCAGGCGGGGCGCGGACGCTCGGCCGGGGTCACGGTCAGGGTGATCCGCGCGCCGGCGCGCAGCACGGTGGCCGGCACCGCCCGGCCCGCCGGCGTCTCGCGAACGATCCGCGTCAACTGCCGCACGCTGCGAATGCGTTCGCCGTCGAATTCGACGACGACGTCGCCGGCCTCGATGCCGGCCGCGGCGGCCGGCGCGCCGGCGGCCACCTCCGTGACGAGCGCCCCTTCTTCCGCCGCGGCCGGCGCCGCGCCGTCTTCGACGTCGCGCACCGTCACGCCGACGGAACTGCCGCCCGCGCCGGGATCGAAGAGCGCCCGCACTCGTTCCCGCGCTTCCGCCCACGCCGGTTCTCGCGCTTCCTGCGCGCTTCGAGCCGGCTCCCCGCCGCCGCCGGCCCTGGCCGCGGCCGGACCCGCGACCAGCAGGGCCGCCACCGCAAGAGTCCCGCTCCGCCGTCCCTTTCCCGTCGTCGTCGCCCTGCGCATGACTCCCCCTCCCGTGCCGTGGCCGGGCCGGCCCGGCCGCTTGGCGCAATCAGTACAGGTTTAAGACGCGGCGGGGAGGCGTTTTGGCCGGACGATGGCCGGGCAACCGGGCCTGCCGGTCTGGTTTCCCGACTTCCAGCACGTTGCGCAGCAGCACCGCGCCGAGGCCGGCGTTTTGGCCGGACGATGGCCGGGCAACCGGGCCTGCCGGCCTGGTTTCCAGACCGGCCGACGCGCTGACGACGTGAGGGAATGGCGCGCCGCGGGAGAGCAGATCGCGCGTCAGCCGGCGGTCCGCGCCAGCGCGCCGTCGAGCGCCCGCCGCGTGAAGACCGCGATCATGGCGCGGCGGTACTCCGCGCCGGCGTGGACGTCGTCGTTGAGGTCTTCGACGCCGTCTCCGGCGATCCCGGCCGCGGCGGCGACACCGGAGGCCGAGGCCGGCCGCCCGGCCAGCGCCGCCTCGACGTTCTCCAGCCGGGACGGCGCCGCCGCCGCGCCGGTCAGGCCGACGCGCGCCGCCGCGATCACGCCGCCGCGCACGTCGAGCGCCGCCGCCACGCCGACGACCGCGAACCCCGACGCGCGCTGGCGCAGCTTGGCGTAGGCCGCCGCCCGCACCGGGGCGAACGTCACCTTCGCGAGGATTTCGTCCGGCGCCAGGTCGACGGTCAGCATGCCCCGGAAGAAGTCCCGGGCCCGGACGGTGCGCCACCCCCCCGGCCCCTTCAGGTGGAGGTCCGCGTCGACGGCCAGCATCGCGGCCGGGTAGTCGGCGGCCGGATCGGCGTGGGCGAGGCTGCCGCCCAGCGTGCCCCGGTTGCGGACCTGCGGATCGCCGATGACCGCGGCGGTTTCCGCCACCACCGGGCAGCGCTCGCGCAGCAGCGCCGAGGTCGCCACGTCGTGGTGGGTGGTCCCGGCGCCGATCTCGATCAGGCCGCCCGCCTCCCGGATGCCGGCGAAGCCCGGAACGTGCGCGACGTCGATCAGCACCGCCGGTTCGCTCAGCCGGAGCTTCATCAGCGGCACGAGGCTGTGGCCGCCGGCGATCAGCTTGCCGGCGCCGCCCGCCGCGGCCAGTCTGGCGAGCGCGTCGTCGATGGAGGCGGCGCGTTGGTATTCGAAGGCGGTCGGGATCATGCGTCCGAGCTCCTGGCCGACTGGCCGTGAATGATGCGCCACAGCTTCTCGGGCCGCAGCAGCATGTCGAGGTGCCGCACGCCGAACCCGCTCAGCGCATCGACCGCGGCGTTGACGATGCACGGCGTGGAGCCGATGGTGCCGGCCTCGCCCACGCCCTTCGCGCCCAGCGGATTGACCGGCGTCGGGGTGACTGTATTGTCGAGCTCGAAGCGCGGGAAGTCGCTGGCGCGCGGCAGCGCGTAGTCCATGAACGAGGCGGTCAGCGGCTGCCCGTCCGGGCCGTAGGCGACCTCCTCGATCAGCGCCTGCCCGATGCCCTGCGCGAGTCCGCCGTGGATCTGCCCCTCGACGATGAGCGGGTTGACCAGGTGGCCGGCGTCGTCGACCGCCACCATCTTCAGCAGCCGCGGCTCGCCGGTCTCCCGATCGATCTCCAGCATCGCGACGTGGCAGCCGAACGGATAGGTGTTGTTCCGCGGCTCGAAGAACGCCTCGTCGCTCAACCCCGGCGTCAGCCCCTCCGGCAGCCGGAGCGGCCGGTAGGCCCAGGCGGCGACCTCGGCGAACGGCCTGGCCGACGCCGGCGCGCCACGGACGGCGATCGTCCCGTTCTCGAAGACCAGGTCGCTCTCGTGCGCCTCGAGCAGGGCGGCGGCGAACTTCGCCATCTTGGCCTTCACCTTCGCGCCCGCCTCGTGCAGCGCCGCCCCGCCGACCGCCTGCGAGCGGCTGCCGAAGGTGCCGATGCCCTGCTTGACCACCGCGGTGTCGCCGTGGTGGATCGTCACGTGGTCGAGCGGCACGCCGAACTGATCGGCCAGCATCTGGGCGAAGGTGGTCTCGTTGCCCTGCCCGTGCGGCGACGCGCCGGTCGTCGCGCTGATCCGGCCGTCGCGCTCGACGGTGACCTGCGAATGTTCCCAGCCCCCGGGGGGGAGCGACGACGACGGCCCCATGCCGCAGATCTCGACGTACATCGACAGGCCGAGGCCCACCAGCCGGCCGTCCGCCCGCGCCGCGTCGCGCGCGCGCCGCAGTCGCTCCCAGCCGGCGACGCGCAGGGCGTGGTCGAGCGCCTTCTCGTAGTCGCCGGAGTCGTAGACCGCCCCCATCTCGGTCTTGTAGGGGAACTGATCCGGCCGGATGAAGTTCTTCCGCCGCAGCTCGGCCGGGTCCATCGCGAGCTCGCGGGCCAGCATGTCCATCGCCCGCTCGACGAAGTAGGCCGCCTCGGGCCGCCCCGCGCCGCGGTACGCGTCGGTCGGCGTCTTGTTGGTGAAGACCTCGGTCAGCGTCGCGCGGACGGCGGGAAACGCGTAGGTCGCGTTGGCCATCGTCATGCTGTTGGTCGGCACGCCGGCGGTCAGCAGCATGTTGTAGGCGCCGACGTCGGCGACGATCCGCATCCGCAGCCCGAGCACCTTGCCTTCCCGCGTGGCCGCCAGCTCCACGTCGGCGGTCAGGCCGCGCCCGTGCACGGTGGCGAGGAACGCCTCGGAACGGTCCTCGATCCACTTGAGCGGCAGGCCGAGCCGCTTCGACAGCGCCGCCGCGACGTATTCCTCCCCGTAGACGTTGATCTTGGCGCCGAACCCGCCGCCCACCTCCGGCGCGATGGCCCGCACCCGGTCCTGTCCCAGACCGAGCATTTGCGCCACGAAGGTGCGCAGGATGTGGGGGTTCTGGCTCGACGACCAGATGGTCAGCGCCTCGCGGCCCGGCTCGTAGTGCGCCACCACGCCGCGCGCTTCGATGGAGCTCGGCGCCAGCCGCTGGTTCACCATCCGCTGGGCGATCACCACGTCGGCCGCCTCGAACGCCGCGTCGACGGCGGTGTCGTCCACCGCCCCCTTGCGCCCGACGCCGGTGCCGGCGGGCAGCGGGCCGAGGGCGACGTTGTTCGGAAAGCCGGCGTGCAGCAGCGCCGGCTCGCCGGTCATCGCGGTCTCCGGGTCGACCACCGCCGGCAGCGGTTCGTAGTCGACGGCGACGGCGTCGGCCGCGTCCCGCGCCACGTAGCGGTCGCACGCCACCACCACCGCGACCGGGTCGCCGACGAAGCGGACGACGTCGACCGCCACCGCGCGATGCTCCGGCGACGGGAACGGCGTGCCGATCGGCATCGGAGCGAGGAACCGGGCGATCTGCGCCCCGGTGAAGACCGCCTCCACGCCGTCGAGCGCCTCGGCCGCGCGGGTGTCGATCGAGCGGATCCGGCCGTGCGCGACGTCGCTCCGCTTGAACGCGAGGTGCCGCATGCCCGCGATCTTCACGTCGTCGACGTAGGTCCCGCGCCCCTGGATCAGGCGCGGATCCTCGCGCCGCTTGACGCGCTGGCCGACGAGCTTCGGCAGGACGGGAGTTGCGGCCATGGTTCTATCTCCGATCCGCGGCGGGCGCGGCGCAGCCGGTCAGCGCGGCACGGGTCATCCTGTCCTCCGGGCGGCGGGCTTCACAGCGAGGTAGCGTAAACGGCATGGCCCCGGCGCGACAAGCGGCCCGCGAAGCGCAGGACAGCCTGACAGCCCGCGGCGAAATCCCCGCTGCATTCGACGGGCGCCGCATCCCGGCTGCACTGCGTCGTTCGTCGGTCGCACAGGGCCAAGATGCTCCCTTCTCACGCCTTGTCAGCCGGGCCGCCCCGCCCGTCTCGGTGCGACGCGGGGTTTCGCCACGGGCTGCTACGGTTCTCCGGGGCCGCGCGCCGCGCCCGAGACCGAGACGAACCAGTCCCGATCGATGCGCCGGACGTCCGCCCGCACGCCGTAGACGGCAGCCAGGCGGGCCGGCGTCAGCGTCGCCGCGGGGGGGCCGTCGGCCACGATCCGGCCGTCCGCCATCCAGACGAGCCGGTCGGCGGCGCGCGCCGCCGCCGCCGCGTCGTGCATCACCACCAGGACGCCGCGGCCGGCGTCGGCGGCGGCCCGCAGGAGCCGCAGCACCTGGTACCGGTGCAGCGGATCGAGGGCGGCGGTCGGCTCGTCGGCCAGCAGGAGCGGCGCCTCGGCGGCCAGGGCCCGCGCCACGTGCACGCGCGCCAGCTCGCCGCCGGAGAGGGTCGCGCAGGAACGCTCGGCGAATTGCTCCAGGTCGCAGGCGGCCAGGGCGCGCGCCACCGCCTCCGCGTCGGGGCCGGCCAGCCGGCCCGGCGCGGCGCCGTGGGCGAAACGGCCCAGCGCGACGACGTCGCGCACCCGCACCGGCCACGCCAGCGGCCGTATCTGCGGCAGGTAGGCGATGCGCCGCGCCCGGTCGGACGGGGCGAGCCGGACCGGGTCGCCGCCGCCGGCGCGGACCGCCCCGCCGGCGCGCGGCGCGAGACCGAGCACGCCGCGCAGCAGCGTGGTCTTGCCGGCCCCGTTCGCCCCCAGCAGCGCCACCAGCTCGCCCCGCGCCAGCCGCAACGACGCATCGCGCACCACCACGCGGCCGTCGAGCGTCACGCGCAGGCGCTCGACGGCCAGCTCGTTCGTTCGCGGCGCGCCCGCGTTGCTCGTCGCGCCGGTGACGGTAATCAACGCCATCTCACCGGGGGAGCTCGTTCGTTCGCGGCGCGCCCGCGTTGCTCGTCATGCCGTGTTCGCCGCGCCGGCCGACCGCCGGTTCAGCCGTCCGCCGCCCGCCGGCGCGCCGCGATCCAGATGAAGACCGGCGCTCCGATCAGCGCCGCCGCCACCCCGAGCCGCGGCTCCGCGTCCGTGGGGGCCAGCCGCACCCCGACGTCGGCCAGCACCAGGAGCGCCCCGGCCAGCAGCGCCGCCGGGACGAGGGTCCGGGCCGGATCGTGGTCGACCAGCGGCCTCACCAGGTGCGGGGCGACGATGCCGACGAAGCCGATCGCGCCGGCGATGGAGACCGAGGCCCCGGTGGCCAGCCCCGCGCCGACCACCACCATCCGCCGCGCGCGCGGCAGATCGACCCCGACGCCGGCCGCTGCCTCTTCGCCCAGCGTCAGGGCGGAGAGGCCGCGGCGCGCCGCCGCCAGCAACCCCAGCCCCGCCGCGAGGAAGGGGGCCGCCAGCAGCAGATCGTCGAAGCTCCGGTTGGCGACGGTGCCGAGGGTCCAGTTGAGCATGTCGGCGAGGGAGAAGGGATTCGGGGCCAGATTCATCAGCAGCGCCATCAATGCACCGGCGAAGCTGGACAGACCGACGCCGATCAGAATCAGCGTCACCACCGATCCGACCCGCGCCGCGGCCGCCGCCAGCAGCGCGGTCGCTCCCAGCGCGCCCGCGATCGCGGCCGCCGGCAGTGCGAACGCGCCCGCCTCGACGAGGCCGTAGTAGAGGACGAAGGTGGCGGCGAGCGACGCCGCGGCGGATACGCCCAGCACGCCGGGCTCGGCCAGCGGATTGCGCAGCAGCCCCTGCAGGGCGGCGCCGGACGCGCCGAGGGCGGCGCCGGCGCCGAAGGCGGCGAGCGCCCGCGGCAGCCGGATCTCCCACACCACGATCAGGTCGCCGGGGGCGGCCGCGCCGACCAGCGCCGCGAGCACGCGGCCCGCCCCGAGCGGCGTCGGGCCCAGCAGGCAGGCCGCCGCGGCCGCCGCCAGGCCCGCCGCCGCCAGCCCGCCGATCAGCGCCCGGTCGTCAGCCACCGAACGCGAACCTCGCGCCGGCGACCGCCGCCCGCGGCAGGCCCGGATATCCCAGTGCGCTGTCGTACGCCGCGTCGGTCGCGTTGTCGATCCGCGCGAACAGCGTCAGCCCGCCGCGCACCCGCACCTGCCCGCCGAGGCCGAGCAGCGCGTAGCCCGGATTGACCGTGACGTCGACCGGACGTCCGTCCGGCACCCGCTGCAGGCCGAGGAACGCGCTGTCGTGCCGGTCGCCCGTCACCCGCAGGCGCAGATGCAGGCTGGCGCGCCCCCGCGTGTAGTCGATCCGCAGGCGGCCGGCGTGGCGCGGGCGGCGCAGCAGCGGTTGTCCCGGCTGGAACTGTTCGCTCGTGCTCCGGCTGGTCACCACCTCGGTGTCGACCAGGGCGTAGGAAGCGCGCGCCGTCAGTCCGCCCACCGGACGCCGCAGGCCGAATTCGAGCTCCAGACCGGCCGCCCGCGACCCGTCGACGTTGACGTAGTCGGCGACGCCGTCCCCGCCGCCTCCGAGCGACGGGGCGTAGGCGATCTGCTGCGTGTAGTCGTTGCGGAACCAGACGGCCCGGGCCAGCCAGCGCTGGTCGGCGAAGGTGAACTCGGCCCCGGCGTCGGCGGTCAGCGCCCGCTCGGGTCGCAGCGACAGGTCGCCGTCCACCCACTGGGAGCCGTACAGCTCCGGGAAGGCGGGGTTCTTGATGCCCCGCGCGACGTTCGCCGACACCTTGACCGAGGAGAGGATCCCCGAGCGGACCGGCAATGGAAAGCCGCCGGCGGACAGCCTCGGGCTGACCGCCGTCCCGTAGTGGGCGTTGTCGTCGACCCGCGCCCCGCCGGTCACGAACCACGCGGCGCCGATCGCGAACTGCTGCTGCACGAACCAGGAGTGGTTCTCCACTTCCTGCGCCTCGTCGAGCGCGTTCGTCTCGCGGTAGTAGTCGTAGCCGGCGCTCAGCACCTGCCGGTCCAGCCACCTGGCGTCGATCTGGTAGCGGGCGGCCGGGCGCCGGAGGCGCGTCTCGAAGGCGAACGGGTAGTCGTAGCCGCTGTACGGACCGCTCTGCGCGAGGAACCGCCCGGCGCCGAGGCCGCCGGGGTCGGCCGCGAGCGCGTCGAAGGCCGGCTGGTCGAGCAGCCGCACGAGCCGCGGGCCGGACGGGTAGAGGGCCCCGGGCCGCCCATCGAGCACCGCCCGCACGAGGTACCGCGGGTCGGCGACGTCGTCGGCCGACCGCCGGCCGGCGCGGAACCAGCTCGCCGTGAAGGTCTGCTCGGCGCGGGATCCGAGACGCTGGCGCAGATCGAAATGCCAGGTCAACGCGTCGGTGTCGTAGCGGGTGCCGGTGTCGCCCGGCGCATAGCGGATCGGTCCCACCGCGTTCGCGCGGGCGCTGCTGTAGCGGAAACCGGACCGCAGCCGCGTGTGATCGCCCACCAGCGCCCCGGCGTTGCCGTCGATCGCCTGCTGGTCGAAACGATCCGGCTCCGGCAGGCGGTCCCGGAACGCGCCGTCGGTGGAGCGGTGCGCGCCGCCGAGCTGGTAGTCGAGCCGGCGGCGCGCGCCGCCGAGCAGCCGCAGGTCGCCCCGCGACGTGCCGAACGAGCCGCTCTCGACGGAACCGGACAGGCGCGGGCCGCCGTCCGGTGTCCCCCGCTTCGTGAAGATCTGGATGACCGAACCGATCGCGTCCGATCCGTAGAGGGTCGACTGCGCGCCGCGCACCACCTCGACCCGCTCGATCTCGCCGGCCGCCACCCGCCCGAAGTCGTAGGCGCCGCCGTCGGCGTTCACCCGCACGCCGTCGATCAGCACGTGGTTGTAGTCCGACTCGCCGCCGCGCGCGAAGACCGACGCGATCGCGCCCTCGCGGCCGGTCGATTCGACGTGCAGGCCGGGCACGTGGCGCAGGACGTCGGCCACCGAACGGCTCCCGAGCGTCTCGACGTCGTCCGCGGTGAAGACCGAGTGGGACGCGGCGAGCGACGCCCGGCGCCGCGCGGTGCGCGACGCGGTGACGACGACGGTGTCCTCGAGCGGCGCGAGGTCGAGCCGGAAGTCGGCGGTCACGGCTCCCTCCGCCGCGCTCGGGTCGGTACGGCCGGCGGCGCCCGGGCGGCCGTGCGGCGTCCCGGTCACGGCCCTCGCCGGCGTCCCGGCCAGGTCGACGGCGGCCGGCGCGAACCCGGCGAGACGCGCCGTCACGCGTTCGGCTCCGGCCGGCGGCAGCTCCAGACGGTAGCGGCCGTCCGCGCCGGTGGACGCGGCGGCCAGCACCCGCAGGCCGCGCAACGCTTCGACGGCGGCGCCCGGCAGGACGCCGCCGGACGCATCGGTGACCAGTCCGGTCACGACCACCGGCGCCGGCGCCTGGGCGTCCGCCGGCGGGACGGCGGCCGCGCACAGGGCGAGCACCGACAGGGGAAGATACGGGAACCGGATGCGGAAAGGGCGCCGGACGAGCGCGGGGAGAGAGCCTGCCACCATTCCTCCTTTGCTTCCCCATCGGAAGCGGGGTGAGGCGTGGCCAAGCCGGTCTCCTGGCTTGCAGGTTCGCGCCTACTCTCCGCGCCTTCCCATCCTCGACGGACGGTGGCTGCAGTGCGGATTTCGTACCTGCTCACAGTTGCGAGGGCAGCGTCGGCGTCGCACCGAACTTCCCGAGCACCTGGCCACGAACGTGAAGCGCGGAGTATACCAGACCGGCGCGCCCGAGAGGGTGCCCGCGGGCATCGGGCGTGCGCTGCACCAGGACCAGGAGCTCTTCGACCGGGCCTGCGGGGAAGCGCGCCCGCGGGCATCAGGCGCGCGCCTGTTGCGGGAATCGGCCGGCAGGGGGCAGGGGTGCCGAAGCTGGAGCGCGTGCGCCCGGCGCTCGCCGCGCGTCAGGACGACCCGCGCGCGACGCTGCTGGCCGCCGTCCCGCTGGTGCTGGACGAGGTCCCGCCGCCCGCCGCGCGTCAGGACGACCCGCGCGCGGCGGCGCCCGCCGCCAGCGCTTCGACCGCGTCGGCCAGGAACCAGGCACCGCAGGAGGTGGTCGCGCCGTCGATCGACACCGCGGGTCCGGCCTGCACGCGGCGCACTGCCACGGGGTGTCGGAAGGGCGTCCAGGCCACGTTGTGATCGGCGCCCTCGAACGCGGGCACGGCGTAGACGTCGGGCGTTTCGTACGCCAGCCGTTCCAGAGGAATCGAGCGCCAGCCGGGCCTGTCGTCGAAGTTCTCCAGCCCCACCTCGGCGATCAGGTGATCCACGAACGTGCCGGCGCCGGCGGCGACGCCCGACGGACTCAGGTAGAGCGCGCGGCCGCCTCGGGCCTGCGCCTGCGCCGCCGCGAGTCTGGCATCCATGCCGGCGATCAGCGCCTCGCCGCGCGCGGGAACCCCCAGCGCGCCGGCGGCGTGCCGAATCCGGTCGCGGACCGCGGCGACGTCGGGGGCGAAGCCGATCTGCAGAACCGGCACGCCGGCCCGCTCGAAGAACGTCCGGGCGCGCGGTCCGCCGCCGTAGGTGCGCACCACCAGATCCGGATCGAGCGCCAGCACGTTCTCCGCGCGCGGCCGGACCGCCGGCAACCCCGCGGCCGCGGCCCGGAGATACGAGAAATCTTCGCGGGCGTCCGGCGAGAGCGCGAGGATGCGCTCGCGTCCGGCGAGTCCGAGCACGAACTGATCCGCGCAGTAGTCCAGGCTGACGATCCGGCTGGCGGGCCCCTCCGGCCGGAACCGCGGCGGCGCCGCCCCGCAGCCCGCGGCGAGGCCGGCCGCCAGCAGCAGCGGCATCCAGCACGCGCGCGATCCGAGTCGGGCGGTGCGGCGAAGCGGCATCATCCGTATCCCTCCCCGTCCCTTCCGGCTGTGCCGGCGCCGCCGGCCGACTGTCCGGAAGGGCGGCCGGGGCGGCTGCGCGGGAAGCGACGCTGTCAACGAAACGTCGCGTGGGATAGTATCGTCCAAGTGAAGGGCTTGGCGCCGTGATCGGTGTGATCAGTCCCTGGAATGATCGCTCGTCGCACCGGCCGCTGGATACCGGCACGTACACCGACGGCGAAGTGACCCGACGAGCTTCGCCGAAATCCTTCTGCAAGCGGTCCGACTCTCCAAGGGCCGCCACCGTGCGACCCCCGACACGAAGGAGGAAGCCATGACTGCGCCGACGGCCGACCGTCTGGACGCCGAAATCGCCGCGTACGAGCGCTTGCGGGAGCGTTTGGAGACCGATCACCTGGGCCGGTGGGTCGTGTTCCACGGCGGCAAGGCGGTGGGGTTCTTCGACACGTTCGAGGAGGCGGATCGCGAGAGCTCCGCACGGTTCGACCGGCAGCCGTGCCTGATCCGCAAGATCGGGGCCGGCCCGCGTGTCCTGCCGACCTCGCTGTGGCCTCGGATCCATGTCACTTGAACTGGGGTTCCCGATGGATCCAGGCCGGCTGATCCGCGACGGAGTCCTGCTGGCGATCCAGATCGGACATGCGCAACCGCTTGGTGCGCCCACCCGGCACCTGCATCCTCAGCAAGCCTTGATCGATACCGGCGCTCGCGACTGCTACGTCGACGTCGATCTGGCCCGGGAACTCCAGTTGAGGAAAGTCGACAGGCACGCGGTCACCGGCGTGACCGGAAACCGGCTGATCGTGGACGTTTATTCCGCGCGTATTCGCATCGAGGCCCTCGACGTCACGCTGCTGGACCCGTGCCCGAGCTACCCGATCAGGAAGATGCGCGGTCCGTTCGGGGTCATTCTCGGACGGAGCTTTCTGAGGCGCGTCACGATGTCGTACGACGGGTCGCGCGGAAGCGTCCGGATCTCCGCGACGCACGGGAACGAGCGGAGCGGCTGAGCCGCTACTCCCTGGGCGCACTCTCCGGCAGGTCTACCGAGAGCCTCGGCAGACCTGCCCCGGACGTTCTGTTCCTCTACCGGAGCGTGCTTCACATCCCCGAGACGCGGCCGGCGATGCGGTAGCAGTGGAAGATGACGTGCCACCCGAGGGCCACCACCGCGAGCCACGCCACCCAGTAGTAGTCGCCGGGAATCCCGAGGTTGCCGCCGAAGAAGGGGGTCGCGTGCTCGTTGAGCATCGCCCACAGCAGCGGCAGCGACAGGTACGTGTTGTGCTTCGAGCGCAGCCCGGCCAGCGCCGGGTCGGCGGCGTCCGGGGCCTTCCCGGCCTTGACCGCGGCGATGATCCGCTGCTGCGCCGGCCAGATGCGGAACCACACGTTGAAGGCCATCATCGTCCCGAACATCGCGCCGGTGTGGATGAGGACCGCGCGCGGCAGGAAACCGCCGACCGCCACGAACATCCAGACGACCACCGCGAGCAGCACGAAGGAGACGATGGTGGCGGCGCGGACGTTCGACCTGAGCCCGCTGCTCCACAGCGCGTCGTAGCCGAAGACGGCCAGGAACGTCACCGCGATCATGGCGATCGGGCCCGCCCCCCAGCTCGCGTCGGCCCCGATCGTCAGGCCGCCGTGGTGGAAGATCAGCATCAGCAGGACGACCCCGGTGATCCAGGTCCACGCGGCGCCCCAGCGGAACCAGAACAGCGCCCGGGGCATCAGCTCCGGCACCACCTTCTGCTTCGTCGGCCCGTCGAGCTGCGCGGCCATCTGGCCGTTCACGAAGTTGAAGAAGTAGAGGTGCCCGATCCAGATGATCCCCGCGAACACGTGGAGCCACCGGAAGATGAACTGCAGACTTTCCATCATGGTCGTTCTTCCTTCCTCGTAGCGGACCTGACCGAGACTTCCACGATTGTATGCGCTGCCCCGTCCCCCGCGCCGTCCGCGCGCGTCGAACCGCCTGTCCGGCCCCGCGCCGGCGCCGCCGCCCCGGCCGGCACGGCGGAAACGAAACGCGCCGCGGCTATTCGATCGCCGCGTAGACGAGGGTCTGGAACTCGCGCTCGAGGTCGTAGGCGGCGAACGGAAAGAACTGGGTCCACACCATGCCGACGAGCTCGGCCTCGGGGTCGATCCAGAAGAACGTGTTGGCGGCGCCGGCCCAGCGGAAGACCCCGTCGTGGTCCGGCTCGGGGGAGGCGCCGGCATCGACCAGCACCGCGAACCCGAGCCCGAAGCCGTAGCCGGCGCTGAGGAACGTCCCCAGCTCGATCGGGACCAGCGCGTCCGGCAGGCGGTTGGCGCGCATCTGCGCGACCGTCTCCGGGGCGAGGATGCGCACGCCGTCGAGGCTCCCCCCGGCGAGCAGCATCTGGGCGAACCGGACGTAGTCGGACGCGGTCGAGGTGAGCCCGCCGCCGCCGGACGGGAACGCCGGCGGGCGCGTGTACTCGTCCACGGGAGAGTCGGCGACGACGAGCCGGCCGCCCCGCTGCTCGTAGCTGGCCATGAACCGGCCGCGCTTCCCGGCCGGCACCCAGAACGCGGTGTCGTCCATGCCGAGCGGCTCCAGGATGCGCGCCGCGACGAACGCGTCGAATGCCTGCCCCGACGCGACCTCCACGACGCGGCCCAGCACGTCGGTCGACACGCTGTAGTTCCACCGCGTGCCCGGACTCGCGACGAGCGGAAGCCCGGCCACGCGGCGCGCGAAGTCGTCGAGACTGTCGGCGCGGTCGAGGGGGTTCGCTTCGTTGTAGAGGCGGTCGACGGCCGAGTCGCCGAAGAACCCGTAGGCGAGCCCCGACGTGTGGGTCAGCAGGTGCTCGACGGTGATGGGCCCGTCGGCCGCGGCGCGGCCGCCCCCGTCGGTCAGCACCTGCGCGCCGGCGAACTCGGGCACGAACTTCGAGAGCGGGTCGTCGAGCGCGACCTTGCCCTCTTCGACCAGCATCATCACCGCGGCGCTGGTCACCGGCTTGGTCATCGAGTAGATGCGGAAGATGTCGTCCCGCTCCAGGGGGTCGCCGGCCGCGGTGTCGCGGGTCCCCACCGCCTCCCAGTGGACGACCTGCCCTCGGCGCGCCACCATCGTCATCACCCCGGCCAACCGGCCGTCGTCGACGTACGCCTGCATCGCGGGAACGATGCGGGCCAGCCCTGCCGCGGACATGCCCACCGCGCCGGGGTCGGCGACGGGAAGCCCGGCGTGGGCCGCGTCGGCGTCCTGCGCGGACGACTGCGCGAGCGCCGCCGGAGCGAGCGCCGCGGCGGCCACGAGCGCGGCCGCGACGCCTGCGGATTGAAGAGTCATGAGCGCCTCCCTCGTCCTCGTTTTCTTCGGAACCCGGTTCCGCCTCGACCCGACTCGCGCTGCCCGTCTCGCGTCCAGCCCGAACAGGGTACCTCCTGGCCGCGGGGTGGACGGGCGGGGCCGGACGGCGGTCATCGGCGCGCGTCGGCGTCCTGGCGGCCCATCCGCTCCGCGGCGTGCTGAATCGCGTTGACGACGTGCTGGTAGCCGGTGCAGCGGCAGAGGTTGCCGTCGAGGCCGTCCCGGATCTCCTGCTCGGTCGGCACCGGATTGTCTGCCAGCAGGTTGACGGCCGACAGGATCATGCCGGGCGTGCAGTAGCCGCACTGCAGGCCGTGCTCCTCCCAGAACCCTTCCTGCAGCGGGTGCAGCCGGCCGCCGTCGGCCAGCCCCTCGATGGTCGTCACCTCGGAGCCGTCCGCCTGCACCGCGAAGATCGTGCAAGACTTCGCGCTCCGCCCGTCGACCAGCACCGTGCAGGCGCCGCACTGGCTGGTGTCGCAGCCGACGTGCGTGCCGGTGAGGTTCAGGTGCTCGCGCAGGAAGTGGACCAGCAGCAGGCGCGGCTCCACCTCCGCGGTGCGCCGCCTGCCGTTGACGGTGATCGAGACTCGGGCCATCGGCACCTCCGGAACGACGGGACAAGCGTAACACTCCGCGCCGCTCGGGGCGGCCGCCCGGGAATTCGCATTTTGCACTTGATAAAAATAACAAGCAAGTGATAATAGAACATCGGGATGCGGCAGGGACAAACAGGATGAAGACCGAATCAGTCCGGAAGCAGGTGCTCGCCGCGGCGCAACGCCTCTGCGAGGCACGGGACGACTGGACGTTCACGCCCGCCGAGGTGGTGCGATTGCTGCCCGGCGTCAACGGGGCGACCGTGCGAACGGAAATCACCAGTCGATGCTGCGTGAACGCGCCTGTTCATCACGCGCACCGCTGGCCGTACTTCCGTTGCCTGGCCCGTGGTCGGTACCAGATCGAACCGGACTTCCGCCTGCCCCCGCCGGTGCCCGCGGCCCATCGGGACCTCCGCGCGGAACGTACCGCCGCCTCGAAGGCCGCGGAAGCCACGCCGGTGTACGGCGAAGCGCCCGTCGGCACGCGGGACGCCGTTCATGCCGTGGTGACCGAAAGCGACGGCTGGTACGTTGCCGAGTGCCTGGAGATCGCCGTCGTCACGCAGGCAAGGTCGTTCGACGACCTGCTCGCGAACCTTCGCGAGGCGCTGGCGCTGCACGTCGACGGCGAGGATCCCGCCCGGCTCGGCCTGTCGCCCGCGCCGCGGCTGTTCGTCAGCTACGAGGCGCCCCCGGTTCGAGTCTGATGCCGCGTCTGCGACGACTCTCGTCCAGCGACGTGTTGCGGATCCTCCACCGGTTCGGTTTCGAGGTTGCCGCCCGACGCGGCAGCCACGTCAAGCTGGTGCGGGTCGCGCCGACCGGTGAGCGACAGATCCTGATCGTCCCCAACCACGCGAATCTGGCGACCGGCACCCTGCACGCCATCCAGCGGCAGGCGACGCGCCTCGTGCCTTCCGCCGAACTGCGGCGGGCGTTCTTCACGGACTGAAGGCGGGGAACCTTCCCCCCGCGCCGACCGTCCGCTCCGCCGTTTGCCGCTGACGAACGAAAGGCCCGGCATTGCTGCCGGGCCTTCGGAAGTTTCCGCCGCGCGGGCGCGCCGTTCAGCTCACCGTCAGCAAGTCGAGCGGGCCGGTGCTGTCGGCGATCCGGTCGACCGGCACGCCCATCTTGTCGAGGATGGTCAGGTGCAGGTTGGTCGCCGGCGTCTTCTCCTCGTAGCGCAGGTGACGCCCGCCCGGCCGGAGCTGCCCGGACGCGCCGCCCACCAGGACCAGCGGCAGCCCCTTGTTGTCGTGCAGGTTGCTGTCGGACATGCCGGCGCCGTAGAGCAGCATCATGTGGTCGAGCAGGTTGCCGTCGCCGTCCGGCGTCGCGCGCGCCTTCTCCAGGAAGTACCCGAAGAGCGAGATGTGGAACTCGTTGATCTTCGCGATCTTCTCGTAGAGGGTCGGGTCGTCGCGGTGATGGGACGTCGGGTGGTGCGAGTCCGGCACGCCGATCTCCGGATACGTCCGGCCGCTGATCTCGCGCGCCATCATGTACGTGCTGACGCGGGTGAGGTCGGTCTGGTAGGCCAGGAGCATCAGGTCGAACATCAGCTTCGCGTGCTCGGCGTAGGTCGCCGGGATCCCGGCCGGCTGATCCACCTCCGGCAGCGCGCGGCCGCTCTGCTCCTCCGCCTTCCGGATGCGCCGCTCGACGTCGCGCACCGCCTCCAGGTACTCGGTGACGCGCACCCGGTCGTTCGGGCCGAGCCCGCGCTGCAGCGCGTCGATCTTCTCGGTCACCGAGTCCAGGATGCTCCGGTCCTTGCGGATGCGGGCCAGCCGCGCGGCCGAATCCGTCGAGCCGGCGTCGCCGAAGAGCCGCTCGAACACCGCCCGCGGGTTGTTCTCGCCGGAGAGCGGCGTCGTGTCGCTGCGCCACGAGATCGTGTTCGTGTAGGTGCAACTGAAGCCGACGTCGCACGACCCGGAGACGTCGCGGCTGTCGAGCGCGAGCTCCAGGGAGGCGAGCTGCGTGTGCTTCTCGAAGTTGCGCGCGACGAGCTGATCGACGGACACCCCCGCCTGCAGGTTCGACTCGGTCCGCGCCGGCGTCACCCCGGTCAGGAACCGCGTCGCCGCGCTGGCGTGCACCCCGGCGTTGCTCGCCACGCCGTTCAGGCCGGTCAGGACGTGCATCTGGTCCTTGAACGCCTCGATCGGCTTCAGGATGCGGGTGGTCTCGAATCCGACGCCCTCCGCCGCCGGCGTGAAGTGCTTCATCGCCATGCCGTTCGGCACGTAGACGACGCCGAAGCGCCGCACCGGATGGGCCGCCGTGTTGCGGATGGCGGCGAACGCGGGAGCCATGCTGTCGAGGAACGGAAGCGCGAGCGATGCGCCGATGCCGCGCAGCACGGTACGCCGGGGAACGGCCTTGTGGGTGACGATCATGAGTCTGACCTCCGCATCTGGAACGGGGCGCTGTTGACGATGCCGAGAATGATAGACGACCAGCGGTAGTCCTCGCCAGCCGCCCGGCGCACGATCTTCCGCACGGTCGGGGCGTCGTAGTGCTCCATCCCGCGGCCGAGCGCGTACGTCAGAAGTTTCTCGGTGACGGTTCCGACGAAGTCGTCCGGCCGGGCCAGCAGCAGGCCGCTCAGCCCGGCGCGGCCCTCGAAGCGCGAGCCGTCCGGCAGCACGCCGGTGGCGTCGACGGGGGTGCCCCCCTCGTTGACGTCGCGCCACCCGCCGATGGCGTCGTAGTTCTGCAGCGCGAACCCGATCGGGTCCATCGGGGCGTGGCAGACCGAGCAGGCCGGGTTCTCGCGGTGCTGGACCATCGCCTCGCGCATCGACACCGGCTCGCCGTCCTCGTTCCGCTCCTCGAGGGCCGGGATGTCCGGCGGCGGCTCCGGCGGCGGCGCCCCCAGCAGGTTCTCGAGCACCCACTTGCCGCGCAGCACCGGCGAGGTGCGGTTGGGGTACGAGGTGACGGTCATCACGCTGCCGTGGCCGAGCAGGCCGCCCCGCCGGGCGCCGTCGAGCGCCACCCGCCGGAACCGGCTCCCGTAGACGTTCGGGATGCCATAGTGCTCGGCGAGCCGCTGGTTGACCCAGGTGTAGTCGGCCGCCAGCAGCTCGAGCACGCTGGCGTCGGCCCGCAACTGGTTGCCGATGAACAGCTCCGTCTCGCGCGTGAACGCCTCGCGCAGGTTCTCGTCGAACTCCGGGAAGACGTTCGGGTCGGGATAGACGCCGCCCACGTTGCGCAGGTAGAGCCACTGCCCGGCGAAGTTGTCGACCATCGCCTGCGAGCGCGGGTCGGCCAGCATCCGCCGCACCTGCGCATCGAGTACCGGCGGGTCGCTCAGCGTTCCGTTCTCGGCCGCCGCGAGCAGCTCGTCGTCCGGGATGCTGCTCCAGAGGAAGAACGAAAGCCGCGACGCGAGTTCGACGTCGGAGATCGGATAGGCGGCACCCCTCGGCGCGTCCACCGGATCCCGCTCGACGCGGTAGAGGAAGTCCGGATCGGCCAGCAGCCGCTCGAGCGCGAACTGGATGCCTTTCTCGAAGCCCCCCTCGGCCCGGCCCCACTCGTAGAACTCCAGCAGCGTCGCCACGTCGCCTTCGTCCACCGGGCGCCGGTAGGCGCGGCGGGCGAGGGCGCCCAGGATCTCCCGCGCGCACGCCTCCGCCTCGGACGCCGGCGCCGCCGGATCCGGCCGGCAGGTGAAGATGCGCCGGCGGCTCGGCGTGTCTCCCGGCCCGGCGACGCGCAACGGTCCGGTGATCCGCACGCTGCCGAGGGCCGGATTCCCGTCCGGCATCTCGTTGATGGCGAGGGCGAATCCGGTCTGCCGCGGCTGCAGCACCCCCTCCTCTTCCCACGTCTCGCGGGGGAAGGAGATGCCGACGGTGTGCGGCCCCGCCGAGACGGTCGCGGTCACCTCCAGCGGATCGTCGGCGTGCAGCGTGTAGTGCTCCCAGTCGTCGGTCCCGCGGATGTTGCCGGCGAAGCTGATCGGGGCGGGGGTGCCCGGCGCCTCGCCGCCGAACGTGAACCGCTCGAGGCGCCGCCCGTCGAGCCGGAACTCGATCTCGTGCGCGTCGTCGATGCCCCGCACGTAGCCGACGTAGTTCGTCTGCAGGCGCACCCTGATGCGGTATTCGCCGTCCACCGGGAAGTGGTGCCGGATGGCCGCGCCGCCGCGCGACCCGAACGGCAGGTCCTCGCTCCGCCGATCGCTCTGGATGAGGTTGAGGGGCACGTCGTAGGTCGTGATCTCCGCGCCGCCGGCCGGCGCCTCGCCGATCGCCAGGCGGCCGATCTTCTTGGCGGCCGACACGTAGCGCTCGAACAGCGCGGGCGACAGCGACAGCGAGGTGGCGATGTTGTCGAAGCCGTTCCGGTCCGGCGCGTCGGCCGGAATCAGCGCGTCGACGTCGATCTCCAGGTCCAGCAGGTCGCGGATTACGTTGCGGTACTCCGCCTGGTTGAGCCGGTGGAACGCCTGCGTGCGGCCCGGGTTCGGACGCGCCTCGGCGACGCGGTCCAGCTCGTCCTCGAGCCAGCGGCGGAAGCCGTCGTAGGTTTCCCGATCCGGGCGGGGACGGGGTTGCGGCGGCATCGCGCCGACGCGCAGCTTGCGGACCACCTTCTCCCACAGCTCGGGAGCGGCGGCCACGTCGTCGACGTCGGCGGAGTCGAGGGCCAGACCGACCAGGCGCAACTGCTCGGCCATCATGCCGGCGCCGGCGCCCGCCACCACGCGCTCGTTGTGGCAGGTGACGCAGTACCGGTCGAGGAGCGCCCGCTGCGGGGACGCGGCCGCGGGCTCCCCGGCCTGCGCGAACGCCGCGGCAGGCGGCAGCAGGGCGGCGACGCCCGCGACGAACCAGCCTGTATGCACCTGCAGCCCCTTTCGGTGAAGAGCGATGGCGGTACCGGGACCCGGTAGTCTGACCGGGTTCGCGGCGCGTTGTCAATCGCGGTGCGGCTGCGGTACCATCGGCCGGCCAGGAGGCGACCACGGGATGAAAGTCAAGCGGATTGCGACCAGCGGTTCTTCGACGGCGCGGCTCGCGGCCCTGCTGGCCGCCGGCGTCGTCCTGGTTCCCGCGCCGGGCGCGGCGGCCGGCGGCGTCGACGCGCCGGCGATCGTCGACGCGGCGCGGGTCCGGGACGCCGACGCCGTCCGGACGCTCCTCGCCGCGGGCGCCGACCCCGACGCCGCCCAGCCGGACGGCGCCACGGCGCTCCACTGGGCGGCCTACCGGGATGATCACGGGCTCGCCGCGCTCCTGCTGGCGGCCGGCGCCGACGTCAACGCCGCCAACGAGCTGGGCGCGACGCCGGTCTGGCTGGCCGCCGACAACGGCAGCGCGGCCATGGTCGAGCGGCTGCTGGACGCGGGCGCCGACCCGGACGCCGCGTTGCGCAACGGCGAGACGCCGGTCATGACCGCCGCGCGCACCGGCGACGCGGACGCCGTGCGGCGGCTCCTGGCCCGCGGGGCCGACGTCGACGCGCAGGAGCATTCGCGCGGGCAGACCGCGCTGATGTGGGCGGTGGCCCAGGGCCATCACGACGTGATCGACGTGCTGCTCGCGCACGGCGCGGACGTCGACGCCCGTTCCCGCGTCCGGCCCCGCATGATGCACGCCGAGTCCACCAACGCCTCGCAGTACGACCAGGGCCTCGTCTGGAACCGCGGCGGGTACACGCCGCTGCTGTTCGCGGCCCGCCACGGCGACGCCATGGCGGGCCGCCGGCTCGTCGGCGCCGGCGCGGACGTCGACGACGCGGCCCCCACCGGCGCGAGCGCCTTGGTGGTGGCGGCGCACGGCGGCCACGCCGACTTCGTGCGGTTCGCGCTGGCGGCGGGCGCCGATCCCAACGACGCCGGGGCCGGATACGCGCCGCTGCACGCCGCGGTCCTGCGCGGCGACGCGGAGCTGGCGACGGCCCTGCTGGCGGCCGGCGCGGATCCGAACACGCGCCTCGAGAAGGGAACGCCGCTCCGCCGCGCGGGCCAGGACTGGGCCATCGCGCCGCAACTCGTCAGCGCCACGCCGTACTGGCTCGCGGCGTACTATCAAGAGGCGGACCTGATGCGGGCGCTGGCCGCCTGGGGCGCCGACCCGGGCCGGACCACGCTGGAGCGCTGGGCGCACGTCTTCGAGCGGGCCGGCGGCGTCGGGCCGCCGCACGTCGCGGGCGGCTTCCAGACGCCGCTGCTGGCCGCGGTCAGCGGAACGCACACGCGCGGGCGGACTTTCAACAGCTCGTTGCGGAACCCGGACCGCGAGGAGCGCGCGGCGTACGAAGCGGCCCGGGCGGCCATCGAGCACGGGGCCGACGTCAACCAGGCCGACCACGCCGGCACGGCGCCGCTGCACAGCGCCGCGCAGCGCAACTACGCCACGCTGGTCGAACTGCTCGCGGCGCACGGCGCCGACCTGGACCGGAAGAACGGCCGGGGGACCACCGCGCTGACGCTGGCCGAGCGCGCCGAGGCGCGGCGCCTCGAACGGCCCGACATCACCCGCTATCCGAGCGGGAACTCGGCGCAGGCGCTGCGCGACCTCGGCGCGGGCCGGGAGGCGGACGAGACGCAGGCCGCCGCGGAACGGCAGCCGGAGTAGGGGCGCTTCGTCCCGGGGAGGTTCCAGTGACAGGTTGCGCCCGCGGACCCGCGCGGTCCCGTTCCGACACCCGCTTCCGGCCGCCGTCGATCCTCCGGCTCCTCGCCGCCTGGGCGGCGCTGTCCGCCGTGGCCGCCCCCGCCGCCGCGCAGCGCGGCGCCCCGAACGGGGAGTGGCCTTCCTACGGCGGCGACCTCGGCGGCACCAAGTACTCCGCCCTCGACCAGATCGACGCGGACAACTTCGACGACCTGGAGATCGCCTGGCGCTGGCGGTCGGCCGACGAGACGCTGGACCTCGACGCGCTGCGCGAGATCCACGGGGACGTCAGCCTGCTCGGCATGAAGGTGACGCCGCTGATGGTCGGCGGGACCGTCTTCGTCGTGACGCCGCTCCGGCTCGCCGCCGCGCTCGACGCCGGCACCGGCGAGCCGAAGTGGGTGCGCGACCCCGACGTGGTGCGGGGAACGAAGCACTCGATCAACATGAACGGCTACGGGACGCGCGGGCTGGCATGGTGGACCGACGGACACGAGGCGCGGATCTTCTACGGCACTCCCGACGGCTACCTGCTGGCCCTCGACGCCGAGACCGGTGAGCCGGCGCGCGGTTTCGGCGACGACGGCCGCGTCGACCTCGCCGCGGGCATTCCGCGCAACGGCCGCGGCACCATCGACGACCAGGGCCATCCCTGGATCAGCATCAACTCGCCGCCCATCGTCGCCCGCGGCGTCGTCGTGACCCCGACGTCGATCTCCGATCAGCCGATCGCCAAGGAGCAGGCGCCCGGCTGGGTCAAGGGCATCGACGCGCGCACCGGCGACACGAAGTGGACGTTCCGCACCGTCCCGCAGGCCGACGACCTCGGCGTCGACACCTGGCTGAACGACTCGTGGCGCTACACCGGCGGCGCCAACGTCTGGTCGGCGTTCGCCGTCGACGACGAGCTCGGCTACGTCTACCTGCCGACCGGCACCCCGACCAACGACTACTACGGCGGCCACCGGCCGGGCGACAACCTCTTCGCCGAGAGCCTCGTCGCCCTCGACGTCGAGACCGGCGAGCGGATCTGGCACTTCCAGGCGGTGCACCACGGCGTCTGGGACTACGACTTCCCGACCCACCCGAACCTGGTCGACGTCACCGTCGACGGCCGCCCCGTCCGGGCGATCGCCCAGGTGAGCAAGCAGGGCTTCACCTACGTCTTCGACCGCGTGACGGGCGAACCGGTCTGGCCGATCGAGGAGCGCCCGGTGGAGACCGACACGGACCTGCCGGGCGAAGCGCTGTCGCCGACGCAGCCGTTTCCGACGAAGCCGCCGCCCTTCGAGGACCAGGGCTCGTCCATCGAGCAGCTCGTCGACTTCACGCCGGAGATCCGGGAGCTGGCGGTCGAGGCGGTGCGGAACCACCGCCTCGGCGGACTCTTCTCGCCCCCGATGCTCTCGGTGAACGGCGGCCTCCAGGGCACGATCCAGCGCCCCGCGCTCGGCGGCGGCGCAAACTGGATGGGCTCGGCGGTGGACCCGGAGACCGGCATCCTCTACGTCCCGTCGGTCAACGCGTACTCCATCCTGAAGTACGTCACCCCGGACGCGGAGGGCGCCAACCTCGCCTACACGCAGGGCGGCTTCAACACGCCGTCCCTGATGCCGCAGGGGCTGCCGCTCTTCAAGCCGCCGTACTCGCGCATCACCGCCATCGATCTGAACACCGGCGACCACGCCTGGATGCAGCCCAACGGCGACGGCGACCGCTACCGCGACCACCCGCGGCTGCGCGACCTGAACCTGCCCCCGCTCGGGGGCGACGGCCGCGGCGGGCCGGTCCTGACGAAGACGCTGCTGGTGAGCGCGCTGACCGCGGGCGGGGCCGCCAACGACGACGGCCCCCGGCTCGTGGCGCGCGACAAGGCGACCGGGGAAATCGTCGGCTCGGTCGATCTCCCCGGCGGAGCCATCGGCACGCCGATGACCTACCTGCACGAGGGCCGGCAGTACATCGCCCTCACCGTCGGCGGGGACGTGCCGGAGCTGATCGCCTTCGCGCTGCCGGAATAAGACGCCGCGCGCTCGAGCCGGTCGTCGGCGCGCCCGATCGGGACGGGGGACCCGAACGCCGACCGGAACGTGCCGCACACGGCTTCGCGGTCACGGTTGGCCAACGTGAGCACGGGAAGGAAATCCGTTTCATGCTGACGAGACTCTATGCCGACAATTTCCGCTGCCTGGTGAACTTCGAGTTGATGCTGGACGAGACCAACGTGCTCCTCGGCCCCAACGGCAGCGGCAAGACGTCGGTGCTTCACGTGCTGGGCCGGATGCAGGAGTTCATCGTGCGCGGCGCCCGGGTCGGCACGGCGTTTCCTGCGCAGGATCTCTCATTGACCCAGGCTCGGGACAAGCAGCGCTTCGAACTCGATCTGAACGTCGATGGAGACGCCTACCGCTACGCCGTCGAGATCGAGCACGATCGCGATCGCCGCCGGATGCGGATCGGCGAAGAGACGCTCCGGCACGACGACAAGCCGATCTTCAGCTTTCATGACGGCGACGCGCAGCTATACCATGACGACTACACACTTGGGCCTTTGACGCCGTTCGACTGGTCGCAATCCGGCGTGGGCGCCCTGTACGCGCGGCCCGACAACCAGAAACTGACCCGGTTCAAGAAGGCGGTCGCCGGCTTCGTCGTCGCCAGCCCGTGCCCCCCGGTCTTCGAGCCGGAAGCGCGGAGCGAGGACGAGTTCCTCGAACCGCTGATGCGGAACTTCGTAGGCTGGTACCGGCACGCCGCCCAGGAGAACATGGGGGGTATATCGAAGCTGTTCGGGGCTCTCCGCGAAGCGCTTCCGGGCTTCGATTCCATCAACCTTGCCGAATCGGGGGAGGGCGTGCGCGCCATGAAGGTGGCGTTTCGGCAATCGACTGACGACCGCCAGGTGAACCACTACGGATTCGACCAGCTTTCGGACGGCAAGCGGGCGCTGGTGGCGTTGTACTGCCTGACCTTTCTGTCGTCCAGCCGCACTTCACTGTTCCTCGACGAGCCGGACAACTACCTCGCCCTTCGGGAAGTGCAGCCGTTGCTCGTTCATCTCGCCGAGGCGTGCGGGGATCTGCTGGAGCAGGCGGTGATCATCTCTCACCACCCGGTGACGATAGACTATCTGGCCGGCGCGAACGGGCGCTGGTTCTCCCGGGAGGGAAGCGGCCCGGCGCGGGTCAGCGACAAACCGGATCGGACGATTGACGGATTGCCCCTGTCGGAAACCGTCGCGCGGGGTTGGGAAAAAGAATGAGCGGAGTCCGCATCACCCTGCTCTGCGAGGATTCGCAGACCGACTCGTTCGTCCGCCGGTTCCTGAAGCGGCGGAATTTTCACGGCCGTGACGTCAGGACCCTTCCGCTTCCGGATGGGCGTCAATCGGGCGAGCAGTGGGTCCGGGAAAGATATCCTGCCGAGCTGCGAACCATCCGAGGCAGGCAGGGTGCGTATCTGATCGTCGTCACGGACGCGGACGATCGTTCGACGAACGACCGGCGGAGGCAACTGGAAGCGGCGTGTCGGGAGCAGAACGTGCCGGCGAGGACCGGCGCAGATCCGGTCATTCTGATCGTGCCGCGCAGAAACATCGAAACGTGGCTGGCATACCTTGACGCCGGGAACGAGGTCGACGAGGCCAAGACCTATCCCCGCCTGAAACGCGAACGCGACTGCGACCGGCACGCGGGAACCCTGTTCGGCATGTGCCGCGACGCGCGGCAACTCGACGCCGCCGCGCCGCCGTCGTTGCGCGAGGCGTGCGAGGAGTACAGCAGGCTCCGCCGGTAGCCTTCCTTCACTGCGCCTGCCGAAAGGCGGGGCCGCCGCTTCGTCGTCGTCCGATCGGACGCGCTTGCCGAAGCGTCACGCTTCCGGCTCCGCGTCCGGTTCACCCGCGGCCAGCGCGTTCATGTGCGCGAGGCAGAGGTCGCGGGAACGATAGCGGCCGTACGACGCCGTTTCCTGCCGCTCCACGATCGGGAAGGTCGAGTACACGTAGCGCACGTCGTCGCGGTCGGTGACGCCGTACAGGTGGAAGAAGAGCGCGTCGAGCTTCGCGCGCAGGCGGAGGCGGCGCTCGGCGTCCCAGGGGAACGGCGGCCGCACGGCGCCGGCGGCGTCGACGTGGCCCAGGTCCCGGGCGAACGGCGCCATGTCGTGGGCGGTGCAGGTCAACTCCAGCACCGCGTCCCGGACGATCTCGGCGGCGGACCGCGGGCCGAACCGGACCGCATCGTACCGGTCGGGGGGGACGACGGGAAGCTGCTCGACGATGTAGAGGTTGAGATGCTGGCCTTGCACCTTCTGGCGGGCGACGTAGTCGAGCACGACGGCGTTGAGGTTCGCCAGGACGAGCGGCGCGACGGCCGCGTACGCGGCCGGGTCGGCGTCGCCGGCCGGCAGCAGCACGGGGAAGGTGTTGCCGACGCCTGACCGGGGAACGACGGCGCCGATGATCGTCCGGACGTTCGTGGGCGCGGTGACGTCCTTCCACCCGACGAACCAGCGGAAACCGGCCGGAACCCTGGCGTCCTCGACCCAGTACTGCGGGTTCGGCAGCCAGTCGGGGTTCCGTCGTTGCTCGTCGGTCGCCGGCGCGGTCTGCGCGGGGCGGTGCAGGTTCGCCGGGTTGACGACGATGCTTGCGGCCCGGTGATCGAACGCCTGCACCATCTTGCCTTCGTAGAGCGGCAGCCAGGCGCCGGCGGGACTGTCGAACCGGTTGCCGGCGACGCGCCACGCGCCTTCTCTTTCCTCCAGTTCGTCCGCGCGCCGGAACCGGCCGGAGTCGTTCGTCATGTCGAACATGCGTTCGTAGGTCACCGGCCACGTCTTCGCTTCTCCGCCGCCCGAACGGTCCACGAACACCGGCAGGCGGCCGTAGATCGCGGTCGTGATCTCCGCGTCGCGCCGGGTGCGGAAGACCGGCGCGGTGCCGGTGTTCGGGTTGACGCGGGCGAAGTCCTCCGCCGCGAGCGCGAAGCAGCGGTCGGGATCGGCGAGCTCCGAGACGCCCTGCAGGAAGAAGGCGCAGCGCGCGGGAGCGGGCCGCGGCGACCGGCCGGCGACGAGCACGCAGAACTTGAACGACGCGTGCACGTCGGGAAAGAACGGCGGGTCGTCGTGGCGGGTGCGGCGGTTCTCGAAGTCGTAGAGCGCCCACAGGCGCCCCTCGGTCGCGACGCCCCGGAAGAACGGGGCCGCGGTCTTGTCGGAGGCGATGCCGGACGGGGTCAGCAGCCCGATCACGCCCTCGGGCTTCACCAGCGCCATGGCGCGCTCGACGAACAGGGAGTAGACGTTCACGTCGCCGTTCGCCAGCAGCGGATAGTCGCCGCCGGTCCGGGCGACGCGGGCGGCGCTTCCCGCCCGCTCGTCGGCCCGTCGGAACTCGGCGTCGAGGGGGTCGCCGGCGTGCCGCAACGCGTCGACCATCCGCTTGCGGTCGGCGGCCCGGGCGGCGTGCGCGACCTCGGGGCGCCGCGTCGCGAACCATTCCACCTGCTGCAGCTTCATCCGGTCCCACGGCGGATTGCCGATCACGGCGTCGAAGCCCCCCTGCCGTTCCCCGGCTTCCCAGTCGCGCCAGATGCCCGGGAAGGCGACCTGCCAGTGCAGGAACCGTTCTTCGCCGGCCACGTCCCGCATCCGCGCCAGCAGGCGGTCGATCCTCTCGGTGCGGTCCGGCGGCCCGCCCGCGGGCGCCTTGCCCGCCGCGATCGCCACCGGGTCGCCGAAGGCCGACGACAGGAAGGCGCTCCAGGCCCGCTCGTCGTCGGCGTCCAGCCGGGGCAGCCAGTCGCACGCGTGGACCAGCGACAGGAAGGACGCCAGCGGCGACGTCAGCTCGTCCACGTCGGCGAAGAAACCGGCCGACCGTTCGGCCTCGGCGATCTCCGCGTCGGTCAGCGCCTCGATCGTCCGCATGGACCCGGCGGCGCGGGTCGCCCGGTTCAGCGGCTCGTTGAGGAACAGCGCGCCCCCGTACCGCTCCGCCGTGTCGAACGCTTGGCGCACCCAGGCGCCGAAGAGGCTGTCGCCGCAGCGCAGGTGGTGGTCCAGGAAGCTAAGCGGCGCGCCGGCCGTGAAGGTGTGCAGCCAGAGCGACACCTTGGCCAGCTCGACCGCCAGCGGGTTCTTGTCGACGCCGTGGACGCAGCGCTTGAGCACCATGCGCCGGACGATGCGCCGGTCGTCGAGCTGCGCCGGGTCGATGGCCCAGCCGAACGTTTCCGCGTTGTCCAGGATGGTCCGGCGCACGGCGTCGATGCGCTCGGCGAGCGGCGAGACGTAGCCGTCGAGCGCCGCTTCGGCGTCGGCCAGCGCGGCGATGACGCGGTCCGCCAGATAGTCGACGAGGCCGACCAGGAAGTGGCCGGAGCCCATCGCCGGATCGCACACCTTCAGATCCAGGATCCGCTCGGCCGGATCGTGCCGGCGGAGCGCGCGGAGCTTGTCCGGCGTCGGCCGCCGGCCGCGTGCGAGTTCCCGCGCCCGCTCGTCGAAGGCGGCGAGCCGGGCGGCGACCAGCGGCCGGATCGTCTCGTCGATGATCAGGCCGACGAGGTCGTCCGGCGTGTAGTAGCTGCCGGAGTCCTTGCGGGCGAAGACGTTGAGGCGGACGACGATCTCCCCGCCGCCGTCCGGCGCCCGTGCGACGTCGTGCTCCAGCAGGCGCTCGTAGATCGATCCGAGCTGCCGCACGCTCAGGTCGCGGTAGTTGACGTAGCGGCGTTCCCCTGCCGTCCGTTCGAACGACAGCGCGTCGACGACGTCGGCCATCACGTCGTCGCCGAGCCGGATGCGGCCGAGCAGCGGGACCCGCGCCGGATCGAACAGCCCGCCGTCGTACGCCGGCAGGCCGATGGCGGGGTCGCCGCCGCCGATGATGCGGCAGAGGTCGTCCACCGCCGACCAGTACGACGCGGTGACGGCCGAGAAGACGTCGCGCAGGTCCTTGCGGCGCCCGACGTCCTCCCGCACCCGGTTGCGGAACGCGCAGTTGCCGTACCGCCCGTCGCCCACCGGCAGCAGCCCGCGGTCTTCGGCGTAGAGGATGAACAGCAGGCGGTAGAGCAGGATCAGGGCGGCGTCGCGCACCTCGGCGAGCGGCGCCCCGGGCGCGGCCGCCGCGACGGCGCGGGCGAGCCGCGGAAAGGCCTCCCCGAAGACCACTTCCGACAGGCTGGCGGTGACGCGCTCCTGGTACAGCCGCCCTTCGTCCAGCACCCGCTGGTGGAACGTCCGCGGGTCGGCCGGGCCCGGCGCGAAGGCGCCGCGCCCGAAGAACAGGGCGAACAGCGTCAGTTCGCGCCGGCGTTCCTCCTCGGGGAGAGCGAACAGTTCGCCGTCGGCCGTCATGCCGAGCGCCGCTCCGAGATCGACCTCCAGGAATTGCTCCGACACGGACCGCGCGCCGGCGTAGTAGAGGCGCCACTGCGCGCCGTTGGTCAGGACGGCCCAGCGCACGCCCCCGGCGGTCAGGTCGTCGACCCGCCGCAGATACCGGAGGATCTGGCTCGAGGGCGCGGACTGCCGGTTCGGAAGCCCGGACCCGCGGTCGAGCGGCTGCCGCCAGCGCTTGGATTCGACGACGGCGGCGCCGAACCGGTACCGCTCCCACTCCGCGCGCACGGCGTTGGCCCGCCGCTTCGCCGCCGCGTCGGGGAACAGCAGACCGTCCGGCACGTGCTGCCGGCCGCGCGGTTCGAGGGTCTGCTGCCGCAGGCTGGCAGTCCAGCCCAGCAGCCGGAGCACCGGCCAGATCAGGTCCTCCTCGGTCTGGCTTTCGTTGGGCTGCAGCCCGACCGGGAAACGGTCCGCGATTGCGCGGAGGTCCCGCTCGAACGCATCGAGGCCGGTGAGGTCGAACTCCCGCCACGCCGCGAGATCGGCTACCTTCCCGGCCAGGAGATCGTCGGCGAAGAGCGATCCATGGGTCCCGGTGCTCACCACTCGACCCGTGTGCGATCAGCGGACGAGCCAGAGTTCCCGCTGGGGCCCGGACAGGTACTCCACGCGGCCGTCCCCGTGCACGAGGGTGTCTTCCTCGCGCATGATCGTCACCGCCTGTCCGTCCCACTCCGGCGCCGGCGCGGTGACCGAGAACTCCAGCGAGATCCACTCCCCGGCGCGCAACGGAAACCGCGGGTGGCCGCCGTAGCGCTCCGGCCAGTCGTGGACCATCCAGACGCCGGCGTCGTGCACCCAGTTGCCCTGCGCGTGCGAGTAGACGAGCGCGTCGATCCCTTCGCCGGCGGCGCGCGCCTCGGCCGCCGTCTTGATCGCGATGCCGGTGCGGCCGATCACGAACTCCTCCAGGAGGATCGCGGCCATCCGGTTCGAGCGCTCGAACGCCGCGCGCAGCCCGGCCGGCGGCTCCTCCTCGCCCGGCCGCAGGACGTAGGCCATCTTCTGCTGGTCGGCGACGATGCCGGAGCTACGCACGCCGAAGTCGACGTGCAGCAGGTCGCCGGGCCGGATCACCGCGTCGTCGCTGTCGGCGAGCGGGCCGGCGCCGGCGCGTTGCAGGTCCACCGACGCCGGGAAGTTGAATTCGAAGCCCTGGCGCTTCCACTCGGCGGTGATCCAGTAGTGGACGTCGAGCAGGCTGGTCCGCCCCGGCGTGATCACCTCGTTCGACAGCGCCCGCCGCAGGATCGCGAACGTCGCCGCGCTGGCCTCGCGCTGGATCGCGTCCTCGGCCGGGGTGCGGGTGGAGACGTACTCGACCAGCAGCGGCTCCGACGAGACGATCCGATCCCGGAGCCGCGGCCCGAGCGCGTCGAGCAGGTACTCCTTCAGCTCCGCGGTCAGCCCGTCCGCCATGCTGATGGTCCGCGACTGGTTGATCGCGATCCGCCGCGGGTCGCGGGCCTCGACGTAGCGGCGCAGGTGCGGCGCGAGTCCCTCTTCCCCGTAGAGCTGCCGCGTGCCGTAGAACCGCGCGAGGTGGCCGCTCAGGTGCGTTCCGAGGACGGTCGTCTCCAGGCCCTCCTCGCCGGCGTCGTGGAGGAGATAGGCGTTCCGGTGGCCGTACCAGCCGGTGATCCCGTAGCCGCCGAACAGCTCCAGCGCCGGGTCGGGGGCGTTCTCGCGGCTCAGGATGATCCACAGGTCGATCTCGTGCGCCCGCATCAGCGGCAGCAGGTGCCGCCGCATCTTCTCCGCCTTGACGTTCCACTCGCGCTCGGTCCGCTCGCGCACCAGTTCCGCGGTGAGCCCGCCGGCCGGCGCAACGGCCGGTGACGCGTCGGTCGCCTGCCCTCCGGCCGCCGCCGTCGCCGACGGCGACCCCGTCACGAGGGCGGCGGCCAGAATCAGGTTCCCGAGCAGCGCGGCCCGATCGTTGCCGCCGGCGGCCGAAGGCGCGCCGCCACGGGGCCGAAGGCGGGGCGGTTCGTTCACGTCCCGCCCCGTTCCTCGGCAAGCCGCGCGACGAACGCCTGATGTTCCGGCGTTCCGAAGCCCTTCTGCGCTTCCGCCAGGGCGCCGGCGAGATCCTCGCGCAGCAGCGCGGCGGTGGCGAGGCGCAGACCGGGGAGCACCCGGCTGCGAACGACCCCGGCGGCATCGGACGGCAACGGACGGTACTCGCCGGCCGCCAGCTCGAACCAGTCGATACGCTTCTCGTGCGTCCGCCAGACGACGTACTCCTGCACGCCGTTGCGGCGATAGGCGCGCAGCTTGTCGTGCAGATCGATGGATGCGCTGCTGGCCGCGACTTCGACGATCAGCTCCGGCGCTCCTTCCAGGTACTCGTCGCCGCTCACGCGCGACCGGCCACGCGCTTCCCGCTCGATGCGCAGCAGCACGTCGGGCTGGGGCTCGTTGTCGAGGTCGAGACGGACGGTGGCGTTGTCGTATCCCCGCACGCCGGGCGTGGACGCCGCGTACACGAGCAGCACGGTCTGGATCATCGCGTGGGGTCCCGCGTGGGCCACGCTGACGGGTGACGGCACGTGGACGACGCCCTCGATCAGTTGCGCCTTCTTCAGGTCCGGCCGCGCGGCGTAGCGGCGCTCGAACTCGCAACGCGTGAGCCGGTCGCCGTTCTCCAGGGCCGGAATCCGCCCGGGCGCCGGATGCCGGGGGCCGGCGGACGCCGCCGCAACGTCTGGTTCCGCCATGCGCGAGGATACCTTCGGTCCGTGCCGGTCCGAACCCCGGTCCGCCCCGGCTGCGAGGATCGCACCCGGGCGCCGGGAGCTCTTCGCCATGCCCCCGCCGCGTTCTACTCCGAGTACGTGATCCGGTAGATCGCCCCGGCCGTGTCGTCGCTGACGAGCAGCGCGCCGTCCGGCATCACCTGCACGTCGACGGGGCGGCCCCACCACTCGTTGGTCGGCTCCAGCCAGCCCTCGGCGAACACCTCGTAGCCGGTCACCCGGTCGCCGTCGAGCTTCGCGACGGTCAGGCGGTAGCCGGTGTGGCCCGCCTCCGGGGTCCGGTTCCACGAGCCGTGCTCGGCGATGAAGATCTGGTTGCGGTACTCGGCCGGGAACATGCCGCCGGTGTAGAACCGCATGCCCAGGGAGGCGACGTGCGGGCCGAGCTTCTGCGCCGGCGGGCGGAATTCGCTGCACGGGCGGGTGTCGAACTCCGGATCCTGGACGTCGCCCTGGTGACAGAACGGGAAGCCGAAGTGGAGGCCGGGCTCCGGCGCGTGGTTCAGCGTGTCGGCCGGCAACGAGTCGCCGAGCCGGTCGCGCCCGTTGTTGGTGAACCAGAGCTCGTCCGTCTCCGGGTGCCAGGCGAAGCCTACCGAGTTGCGGACGCCGCGCGCGTAGATCCGCACGTCGCTCCCGTCCGGGTTCATGCTGGTGATGGTGGAGTAGATCGGCGTCGTCGCCTCGTGGTCGCAGACGTTGCACGGCGCGCCGACCGGCACGTAGAGGCGTCCGTCGGGCCCGAACGCGATGAACTTCCAGCCGTGCGCCCGGTCGGTCGGGAACTCGTCGTTCAGCACCACCGGCTCGGGCGGCGTCTCGAGGTCGGCTTCGATATCGTCGTAGCGCAGGACGCGGTTGACCTCGGCGACGTAGAGGTCGCCGCCGCGGAACGCGACCCCGTTCGGCATGTTGAGGCCGCTCGCCAGCGTCAGCACGCGGTCGGCCTCGTGGTCGCCGTCCTCGTCCAGCACGGCGTAGACGTTGCCGAGACGGCGGGTGCTGACGAACAGCGTCCCGTCCGGGCTCAGCGCCATCTGCCGCGCGTTCGGCACGTCGGCCGCGTAGACGTCGATGGAGAACCCGGGCGGCAGGGTCACCTTGTCGAGTTGCGGTCCGCCGCCCTGGGCGGCGAGCAGCGCCACCGCGGCGACGGCGACAGCGAGAGCGAGTGCGAACAGGATCGACGGGAATCGGTTCATCATGGTGTCCCTTCGGGGCGCCGGCGGCCCGACGTGATCGAAAAAGTTGCGTCAACCTCGGTGCGCCGAATCCTTCCGGCGCGAATGGCGGCTATTCCGGAAACTCGGCAACTTCCCTCTTCATGCACCGGACGAGTTCCTCGCCGGTCGTGATGACGTGTTTCTTGCGATACAGGTCCGGGTGCTTCTGATCTTCGGTGTAGCCGGTTGGATCACCGGTGCGCTTGCTGACCACCCAGGAAGCCCACAGGCGCTTGGGTCCAAGCTGTCGTGACACCCCGAGCGAGATGCCTCCAATCACGTCGGCGACGGCCCCATAAGTGCAACGCACTTTCTCCCGGTTCAGGCACTCGAGAACTTTCTGAATCGAAACCGTTTCCGCCATTGTTACGAGCCCCGAACCGGTCAGTACCGGAACAGGTACTGCACCTTCGTGAAGACGGCGCGGTTGGTCTGCCGCATCGTCGTCAGCGTCGGGAAGAGCTGGTCTTCGAACCCGTCGCCGTCGAGATCCCCGTAGATCCGATCCGCCTGCCGGTAGTGGTCGTCGTAGCCGAGGTAGAACGCGGTTCCGGCGTTCACGCGGTAGGTGAGCAGCCAGTTCAGGCCGAACGTCCGGTCGAACGTGTTGTACTCCGCGATATTGCGCAGCAGGAAGCGGTCGGTGAACTGGTAGGTGCTCAGGGTGCGGAGGATCTTCACGTCGAAGATCGTGTCGGCGCCGTCGCGCAGGTCGATGAAGTCGCTCACGCTGAGGTTCAGCTCGGACTGGAACCGCGAAACCGGCCGCACCGCGGCGAAGAAGCTGCCGCTGCCTCCCTTGCCGAGGTAGGGGTTCTCCTGGTACTTCACCTCGTCGCCGCGGCGGTAGTAGCCGCCGACCGCCAGGCGTCGGCTGGTGTTGATCTGCCCGCCGATCGACACCGCCTGCTTGTGGAAGTCGACGCCGCCGTAGCGTTCCATCTCGTCGCGCACGTCCGCGTTGAAGCTGACGTTCCGTGCGAACCGGGCCGTGAACCCGAGGCGGACGTCCTCGTCCTCGAGCTGGTTGGCGAAGTTGTGGTTCCGGCCGTACTGGATGCTCGGCCCCCAGTTGACGATCCAGCTCTCCGGCCAGAAGTTGTAGCCGACGCGGCTGTACAGGCGCCTGGTGTCGACCCGCCGGACGAAGCCGAGGTCGTGCCGGAAGTCGGGCGAGAGCGTGTAGAGGGCGACGAAGCTGGTCCAGTGCCGGCTGTTCAGCCGGTAGTTGAGATCGAACATCCGGCCCCGCCGGCCGACGCCTTCCAGGTCGCGGTGGTCCGTCTGCACCGCCTTGAACCCGACCCCCTGCGTGCGGCCGAGCCGGAAGTTGCCGTCCAGGGCGCCCAGCGTGCTGTGGCTGTCCAGGAAGCCGCGGTGCGTGAAGATCGCGCCGAGGTAGGACTCGGCGTACAGGTCGTAGCGCGCCCGCCCGACGAAGTTGTTCGCCTTGCGGCCGAAGGCGGGATCGCCCGGCTCGACCCGGCCCGGCGCCTCGTCGTTGGCGACGATCGCGCCGAGGGTCGTGTTGCCCACCTTCCCCGTCAGCTTCCCGCCGAACTCCGGATCGACGATGGTCCGGGTATGGACGAAGGTGATCGGTCCGAGCATCTGGAAGATCTCGGCCCCCTCGAGGAAGAACGGCCGCAGCTCCGGATAGCGGAGCGCGAAGCGCTGGTTGACCTCGATCTGCGGCAGGTCCGACTCGATCTGCGAGAAGTCGGGGTTGACCGTCACGTCCGCCGTCAGGTTCGACGTGATGCCGTACTTCACGTTCAGCCCGCTCTCCGGCGCGGGATCCTTGTCGACGAAGTCGCCCGCGGCGTCCAGAGCGCCGTGCTGACTGGCGGTGAACGTCGGCAGCACCTCGACGTTGCGGCTCATCGAAAGGTTCGTCAGCCCCTCGAGCACGCCCACCTGCGTCAGGAAGCCGGAGACGTTGCGGCTCACCGGCGCCCAGACCTGGTTCTCGTCCTTGCCCCGCACCTCGCGCACGATCTGGAAGCCCCAGCGGTGCGGGACGTCCCGCTCCCGCTCCGGGTACCGCAGGCTCTTGAACGGGATCGCCATCTCGGCCGTGAAGCCGTCCTCGACGATCCGGCCGCCGCTTTCGAACAGCGCGTCCCAGGACGAGTCGCCCGTCGGAATCCGGTTGCGGGAGGAGAAGCTGCTGCCGGTCCGCCGCCGGCGCCCGCTGCGGCTGTAGCCCCGCGCGTTGACGATCGCGTCGCCCTGCACGCCGTAGCCGTTGACGCTGAAGCGGTAGGCGCGCTGCTGGTCGAGGAACGTATCGAAGTAGATCGCGACGTTGTCGTCCTCGAAGGCCTGGTCGCGGTCGATGCGGTTGGCGCGCATCAGACTCGGATCGGAGTAATGGGCGTGCACCGCCAGATAGAAGTTCTGGCTGTCGTAGGCGATCCAGACGTCGGTCGCCTCGGTCGCCGGCGCCCCCTCCACCGGGTTCTGCTGCACGAAGCCGGTGACGTGGAGGGCGTCCCGCCAGACCGCGTCGTCGAGCCGGCCGTCGACGCGCGGGCGCTCGCGGGTCCGCGGCGGCCGCAGCGTGGGCCGCCCGGTCAGGATGCCCAACCCCTCGGCCACGCCGAACCCGGCCGTCCGCGGCGCGCCGCCGAGGGCGATTTCGCCGTTCACGTCGGTCTCCACGGCCGCGGGGCGCGGCGGGGCCGTTGCGCCTCCGGCGACGCCACGCGCGATCCGCCCGGTCACGGTCTCCGCGGCCGCGGGGCGCGGCGGGGCCGTTGCGCCGGCGGTCCGCATCGACGGCGTTGGCGTCGGGCGCGTCTCCACGGCCGCGGGGAGATGGCCGTCGCCGTTCCCGCCGCCGTGCTCGCGCGCGCCCGCCGCCCCGGCCGTCCCGTCCGCGCCCGCCAGGGAGACGAGCGCATGCGCCAGCTCCGCCCCGATGCGATCCTGGAGCGCGAAGATCTCCCCGGCCGCCCCGTCCGCCTTGACGCCCGCGGCCACCGCGCCGGTTCCCGTGTCGACGAGGCGGGCGGTGATCCGCACCTGCGCGCCGAGACGCTGATACCCGCCGGTGACGAGCCAGGCGGCGCCCTGCCGCCGGCCGGCCTCGCGCAACGCGCGCCGCCCGTCCGCGGTTCCGGGCGGCGGCGAGCCGGCGCCGATTGCGCGGACCGCCGCGTCCAGCGCCTCGCGTCCGACGACGGAGACCCCGTCGAGCCGCTCCAGGTCGGCCGACAACGTCTCCGCGATGCCGGTCCCGATCCAGTCGTCGGCCGGCGCGGCCGAGATGTTCACGAACGGGACGACGGCGACGGCGTCGGAGCGGACCGCCGGCCGCCGCGGTTCCGGCGCATCGGACAGCCGTTCCTGGGCCGTGGCCGCCCGCGGCGGCAGGCCGGCGGCCGCCGCTACGGCGAGGACGAGAATCGAAAGGCGCACACCTGTCACTTGCTTGCGGGCCGCGTGCGGAGGTCGTTCAGCCCGTTATCATAACCGGTTCCGAGGCGGCCCGGGTCGCCGGTTCCACTTCCGCGCGGCTATCCGGCCGGCGCAGCGGCGGGCAGGATGGCGCGTTCCAGCGTCTCCAGCCGCTGGTCAACCTTGCCGAAGGCGATCTCGACGGATCGCAGGCGGTCGTCGAGGGCGCGCACTTCCGCGCGGAGCTCGCGCACGTCGGCGTCCAGGGCATCCAGGCGGGCGTTGATGCCGGCGTGCTGTGAAACCATCAGGCCGCCCAACGCAATTCCGACCGTGAGGACGGTCACGGCGATCCCGATTCCGGTCCCGACGATCCAGCGCGTGTTGCCGTCCATTGCCCTGCTCCATCCGGCGGCTCCTGCGCCACGTCGGGGGGACGGCCGCGTCGCCGCAAGTTCGTTGCCGTGCGTCCACCCAATGCTACTACGCCGTTCGACCCGCCCGGCCCCGCGGACCGCTGGTCGCGCGGGGCCGTGCCGATCGGCGCCGGAACCGGGAGAGTGACGTTCTCCGGTCAGTACCGGAACAGGTACTGGAACTTCGTGAAGAACGCCCGGTTGGTGCGCTGCAGGGTCGTGACCGACGGGAACAGGTAGTCGTCGATCCCGTCGCCGTCGAGGTCGCCGCCCAGGATGTGGTCGGCCTGCCGGTAGCGGTCGTCGTAGCCGACGTAGAAGACCGTCCCCGCGTTGACCCGGTAGCTCGCCAGCAGGTTCAGGCCGGCGGTGCGTTGCAGCGTGTTGAACTCGGCGATGTTGCGCAGCGCCAGCCGGTCGGTGAACTGGTACGTGCTCAGGGCGCGGTAGATCGTGACGTCGAAGACCAGCTCGTCGTTGCGCGGGTCGATCAGCCGGCTCGTGTTGACGTTGATCTGCGACTGGAACCGCGACACCGGCCGCAGGGTGACGAACATCCCGCCGCTGCCGCCGCGCCCGAGGAACGGGTTCTCCTGGTACCGCACCTCGTCGCCGTACTGGTAGAACCCGCCGACGGAGAACTTCCGGCTGCTGCTGACGCGGCCGAAGGCGCGGTAGCTGGCCTTGTCGAAGTTCACGCCGAGGTAGCGCTCCATGTCGCGGTTGACGCTGAGGCTGCCGCTGACGTTGTTGGCGAACGTCGTGTTCAGGCTGGCGCGGAACTCCTCGTCCTCGAGCACGCCGTCGAAGTTCCAGTTGCGGCCGTAGGTCACGCTCGGTCCCCAGTTGACGATCCGGCTCTCCGGCCAGAACCGGTACCCGACGGTGGTGACGTTCCGCCGCTGGTCGGTGCGCCGCACGAAGCCGACGTCGGTCCGGAAGTCGGGCGACAGGGTGTACGTGCCGTTGAAGATGCTCCAGTGGCGGCCGTTCAGCCGGTAGTTGACGTCGAACAGCCGGCCGGCCGCGTCCACGCCCCGCGGATCGCGGTGGTCGGTCCGGACCGCGGTGAACCCGAGCGACTGCGTCCGGCCGAGCCGGAACGCGCCGTCGGCCAGCACCATGCGGCTGTGGCTGCCGAGGAAGTCGCGGTTCGTCACCATCGCGCCGACGTGCGACTCCGCGTACAGGTCGTAGCGCGCCCGCCCGATCAGGACGTTCGCCGCGGCGTCGCCGGCGGGCCCCTCGAGGCCGGCGACCGAGCCGGCCGCCGCGTCGTTCGCCGCGAGCAGGCCGACCGACGTCCGCCCCACCTTGCCGGTGATCTTCGCGCCCCAGTCCGGGTCCCGGATCGTCCGCGTGTGCACGAAGTTGATCGGCCCGAACACGTTGAAGATCTCGGCGCCCTCCAGAAAGAAGGGCCGCAGCTCCGGGTAGAAGAGGGCGAACCGCTGGTTGATCTCGATCTGCGGCCGGTCGGACTCGATCTGCGAGAAGTCCGGGTTCAGCGTGAAGTCGGCGGTCAGGTTCGACGTGATCCCGTACTTGACGTTGACCCCGCCCTCCGGCTCCGCGCCGCCGGTCACGAAGTCGCCGCTCGACGCGTCGAGCGCGCCGAGCCGGATGCCGGTGGCGACCGGCATGATCTCCAGATTGCGGCTCAGCGAGAGGTTCGTCATCCCCTCCAGCAGCCCCATCTGGGGCAGGAAGCCGGCGACCCCGCGCGAGATCGGCGCCCAGACGACGTTCTCGTCCTTGCCCCGGATCTCGCGCACGATCTGGAACCCCCAGCGGTGCGGGACGCCGCGCCCCCGCCGCGGATAGCGCAGGCTCTTGAACGGGATCGACATCTCGGCCGTGAAGCCGTCGTCGACGATCCGCGCGCCGCTGTCGAACAGCGCGTCCCACGAATCGTCGCCCCACGGAATGCCGCGGCTGCTGAACCCGCCGCCGCCGCGGCCCCCGCCGCCGCGGCCCCCGCCGCCGCCGCGGCCCCGCGCGTTGATGATCTCGTCGCCCTGCACGCCGTAGCCGTTGACCGAGAAGGCGTAGGCCCGCTGCTGATCCAGGAACGGGTCGAAATAGACCGTCACGTTGTCGTCGCGGAACGCCCGGTCGCGCTCCACCCGGGTCGCCCGCATGATGCCGGGGTCCTCGTAGTGGGCGTGCACCGCGAGGTACAGGTTCTGGCTGTCGTAGCTGATCCAGACGTCGGTGTCCTCGGTGGCGGGCGCCCCCTCGAGCGGCTGCTGCTGGACGAATTCGGTGACGCGCAGGGCGTTCCGCCACACCGCGTCGTCGAGGCGGCCGTCGACGTCGGGACGGACGTCCGTACGCGTCGGGCGCAGGGTCGGGCGACCGGCCAGGATGCCGGCGGCGGCAAGCCCGGCGGCCGGCGGGACGGCGCTCCCTGCCGCGGTTCGCTCTTCCAGCACCATGCGGCCGGCGACACCCGCGGGGGGCTGCGGCGCCGGCCGCGCGGCGACGCCCCCCGGCGCGAAGCGCCCGCTTCCGGGGCCGCGCGCCCCCGCGTTCGCCGGCCAGCCGGCAAGCCCGGCGGGACCCCGGCCGCGCACGCCCCGGCGGTCCGCCGCGGACGCCCGGACGCCGTCACCGTTCCCGCCGCCGCCGTCGCCGTTTCCGCCGGCGAAACGGCCGTGCGCTACGGTCCCGTCCGCGTCGAACGCCGCGCCGAGTTCGGCGCCGACCCGATCCTGCAGCGCGAAGAGATCGCCGGCCAGACCGTCCACCTTGACGCCGGCCGCCAGGGCGCCGGTCGCCGTGTCGACCAGCCGCGCCGTGATGCGCAGCCGGTCGCCCAGCCGTTGGTAGCCGCCGGTGACGAGCCACGCCGCGCCGAGCCGCCGGCCGGCGTCGCGCGCCCGCCGTTCCGGGCCGCCCGCGCCCGCCCGCGGCGGATCGAAGGCGCCCGCGGCGAGCTCGCCGCCCGGCACCGCGCGCCCGACGACCGAGACCCCGTCGAGCCGCTCGAGGTCGGCGGAGACCGTCTCCGCGATGCCTGCGCCGATCCAGTCGTCCGCCGGCGCCGCGGAGATGTTCGCGAACGGCGCGATCGCCACCGTGCCCCCCCTCTCCCCGGCGCGGTCCGTCCAGCGCCCGGAGCCCGCCGCCTCCTGCGCGAGCGCCGCGGCCGGCGCTGCCGCGGCGAGCCAGACGGCGGCGCCGGCCAGCGCCCGGAAGCCCGTGGCGAAACCCCGCGTCGCACCGAGACGGGCGGGGCGCCCGGCTGACAAGGCGTGAGGAGGGAGCACGTCGGCCCTGTGCGACCGACGAGCGACGCAGTGCAGCCGGGATGCGGCGCCCGTCGAATGCAACGGGGATTTCGCCACGGGCTGCCAGGCCCGGCCGCGCCGAACGCCGATCGTCACGCGGTGGCTCTGCCCCACGGGTTCAGCACTTCGACGTCGAAGGGCGCGAAGTGTTCCGTGTTGCGGGTCGCCACGACGAGGGATTCCACCTCGGCCGTTCCGGCGATCAGCGCGTCGCCGGTCTGCGCGGGTCTTCCCGCCCGGCGGGCGCGTGCGCCGAGCCATGCCGCCCGTTGCGCGGCTTTACGGCCCACCGGCAGGATGCGGTCCCCGTAGTTCGCGGCGACCCCGGCGACCAGAGTCGCAATCCGGAAACGCCGCCGGCCCTCGGGGAGCAGCCGGACTCCGTACTCCAGCTCGTACAGCACCACGACGGAGAGCCACAGGCGGTCGTGCCGTTCGCGCAGAAATCCGGTTACGCGCGGATCCGGCGCCGGTTTGATCATTTCGGAAACGACGTTGGTGTCCAGGAGAAACCCGGTCACCCGTTCGTTTCCCGACCGGGGTCCCGCCGATCGAACCTCCTCCAGTCGTCCTCCGTCCAGTCGTGGAACGCGTCGGGACGTTCCGGTGCTTCTTCGGCGCGCGGTGGAAGATCGAGCGGCCCGCCGCCGGGCGCGTTCGCGATGAGCCACTCGCCGAGCGACTGCCGCGTCCCGTTCTTCTCTTCCCAGACTTCGGCCGGCACGACGACGAACTGCTTTCGGGCGCCGATCCGTTGCGGCCCCTCGTCCGCGGACCGGCGCAACACCTCGGAGAGCCGGGCCTTCGCTTCGGCGACGGTCCAGACCCGCGGCGATTGGCGTTCGAAGGTGTCGGGTGCGCGCATCGCTCGGCGTGATCCGCTTGCGGACCACTATGTGGTCCAGGATAGACCAACATCCTGTCGGCGGTCAACACCGGCAACGAATGCGGGGCGCGGTTCTACCTGGCGCGCGGGCGCGGGCTGCATAAAACCGGGCGCCGCCGGCGTGTCGAACGCCTCGCCTCGTGACGGTCGGCGCCAGCCTGTCGAACGCTGGCGCCCGTGCGGACGCGCATGCCGGCTACCCGCCATCGACGCCCCCGGCTACCCGGAGCCGAGCCGCTCGACGACGGCGCGCGTCATCTCCGAGCAGCGCAGGGAGGGCTCCCCCGGCGGCGCCAGGTCGGCGGTCCGGCAGCCGGCGTCGAGCGCGGCGCCGATCGCCGTTTCGACGGCGTCGGCTTCGTCGCCCAGGCCAAGCGCATGGCGCAGCAGCATGGCGGCCGAGGCGATGGCCCCGATCGGGTTCGCGACGTTCCGCCCCGCGATGTCGGGCGCCGAGCCGTGCACCGGCTCGAACAGGCCGCCCCGGCCCCCGACGCTGGCCGACGGCAGCAGTCCGAGCGAGCCGACCACGGCGCCCGCCTCGTCGGAAAGAACGTCGCCGAACAGGTTTCCCGCGAGCAGGACGTCGAACGAGCCGGGGTCCGAAACCAGCCGCATCGCGCACGAGTCGACGAGCTGGTGCTCCAGCGTCACGTCCGGGTAGCCCGCGGCGACCTCGGTGACCACCTCGCGCCACAGCCGCGACGATTCCAGGACGTTCGCCTTGTCGACCGACGTCACCAGCTTCCGCCGGCCGCGCGCGCTCTCGAACGCGACGGCGGCGATGCGCTCGATCTCGTGCGCGGCGTACCGCATCGTGTCGAACGCCTCGCGCCGGTCGTCCGTCCGTCCGCGCGGCTCGCCGAAGTAGATGCCGCCGGTCAGCTCGCGGACGATCAGCAGGTCCACGCCGCGCAGGATCTCGGGCCGCAGGGAACCGCCGTCCTCGAGTCCCGGCCAGACCCGCGCCGGCCGCAGGTTGGCGTACGCCCCGAGCGCCTTGCGCAGCGCCAGCAGCCCCGTCTCCGGCCTCCGCTCCCGCGGCCCCGCGGCGAACGCCGGGTCGCCCACCGCGCCGAGCAGCACCGCGTCGGCCGCGAGGCAGGTCTCGAGCGTGGCGGGCGGCAGGGGCGGCTCGCCGGCACGCAGGGCGGCGGCCCCGAACGGCGAGCGGGTCAGGGTGAACGCGTGGCCGTGCCGCGCGGCGACCGCTTGCAGGACGTCCGCCGCGGCGGCGACGACTTCGGGACCGATCCCGTCCCCGGGCAGCAGGGCGATGGTGGCGCGCATGGGTGGTGGATCCGGGCAAGCCGGCATGATCGTGGCGGCTTGCCTAGTGCAGCCTTCCCCGTCGTCTCCACCTCATCATACCGCGCGTGGGGTCGATGCCGCGTCCTTGCAGGGACCGCCGGCCGCCGGGAGTATCATGCGGGGGCGGCGTGGGCGCCTGCGCACCGCCGTGCCAAGCAATACTACCCGCTTCGGCGGCGGCAGCGTGGAAGGAACGGCGACCCGCCGAGTCGAATCCAGGACGGCGACGGTGCCAGCGACGAAGAAGGTGGAGGCGGAAGGAACGGCGACCAGCCAGATCGAACAAATCCGGGTCGGGAAGGCTACGCGGTCGTCGCAAGCGCGGGACGTATAATCGAACGGGAGAAGCAAGTTCTTGATGCGGGAGCGCGACCGGCGTGGCGGACCGGATTGACGACCCGGAGGTGTGGCGGCCGCTGACGGGCATGCCGGACGGGGCGGAGACTTGGGCGTTCCCCGGCTACCGGGAAATGACCAGGCGCTGGCTGGACGCGAAGGCCAGGCTGAAGCAGGACGGCCCCGAGGGCGAGTTCATGCGGGAATGGCTGGCGGAACGCGCCCGGGCTTTCGCCATCGAGACCGGCCAGATCGAAGGCCTGTACACCCTCAAGCGGGGCGTCACCGAACAGTTGATCGCCGAGGGATTCGCCGGCGTCGTCGCGTCGCACACCGTCGAAAGCGTCGCGGATCGAACCATCCGGGGGCTGCTCGAAGATCAGCGGACCGCCTACGACATGATCTTCGCGGACGTGGCGAGCGGGCAACGGCTGTCGCAGCACATGATCAGGAGCTGGCACCAGCTCCTGACGCGCCACCAGGAAACGGTGGCGGGGTTGACCCCGGCCGGCGAACGGGTCGCGGTGGAGTTCAGGAACAAGGGTGTCTGGAAGACCAGGACCAACAATCCCCGGCGGCCCGACGGGGTGGTGCATCAGTACTGCCCGCCGGAACAGGTGCAGAGCGAGATGGATCGGCTTCTCGACCTGCATGCCGGCATCGAGGCGCGCAACCATGCCGCGGAGGTCGAGGCCGCGTGGCTGCATCACCGGTTCGTCCGCACCCATCCGTTCCAGGACGGCAACGGCCGCGTGTCCAGGCAGCTCATGGCCTACGTCTACGTCAAGCGGGGGCTGCCGCCGCCGTTGATCACGGCCAGCGACAGGGACGCCTACGTCGATGCCCTGGAGGCCGCCGACAGAGGGGACCTGCGGCGTTTCAGCGACTATCTGGCGGCACGGTCGGTGCCGACCCTGGACCACGCCATATCGAGCGCACGGCACGTCTTCGAAGGCAGGCTCTCGCGACCCTGCGGAAACGGCGGGCGCAAGGTCGGCGCCAAGTACTACCCGCCGGGGAAGGCTTGACGACCGTCAGGCGCCTCCGGCGACGGCGGGCCGGCGCGGCGGCCCGGATGCGCGGCCGACGATCGCGGCTTGACGGCTCTCCGTCAGGCGCCGCCGGTGTCGGCGGCCGGCGCGGCGAAAGGGAAGTTCGACTCACGCCAAGTGGGTGACCGTCAGGCGCCGCCGGCGACGGCAGCCGGCGCGGCGGCCCGGATGCGGCCGACGATCGCGGTGACGTCGTCGTCGCCGACCGACTTGCGGCGGTCGGCCAGGGCGATCACCTCCCGGTAGACCCGATCGAGCTCGAACCGGCTCAGCTCGTGCCCGAGCTCCTCGCAACGCTTCCGGACCGCGTGCCGTCCGGAGTGCTTGCCGAGGACGAGCGTCGATTCGACGCCCACGTCCGCCGGCGTCATGATCTCGTAGGTGCGGCGGTCCTTGATCACGCCGTCCTGGTGGATGCCCGCCTCGTGCGCGAAGGCGTTGCGGCCGACGATCGCCTTGTTGGCCTGCACCGGCTCCTGCGTCAGCTCCGAGAGCAGCCGGCTCGTCCGGACGAGCTGCGTGGTGTCGATCGCGGTGGTGTAGGGCACCCGGTCGGGCTTGACCCGCGTCGCCATGACGATCTCCTCGAGCGAGGCGTTGCCCGCGCGCTCCCCGATGCCGTTGATGGTGCATTCCACCTGGCGCACCCCGGCCCGCATCGCGGCCAGCGAGTTGGCCACCGCCAGACCGAGGTCGTCGTGGCAGTGCGCGCTGAAGACGACGTGATCGGCGCCGCGCACCCGGCCGCGCACCTCGGTGAAGAACTCCTCGATCTCCTCCGGCGTACAGTAGCCGACCGTGTCGGGCAGGTTGATGGTGGTCGCCCCGGCGGCGACGGCGGTCTCGACGACCCGGCACAGGAAGTCGAGGTCGCTGCGGGTCGCGTCCTCGGCCGAGAACTCCACGTCGTCGGTGTAGCCCCGGGCCCGGGTCACGCAGTCTGTGACCGCCTGCAGGCACTCGTCCCGGCCGATCCGCAGCTTGCGCTCCAGGTGCAGGTCGGAGGTGGCGATGAAGGTGTGGATGCGGGCGCGCTCCGCCGGCCGGAGCGATTCGCCGGCGCGCTCGACGTCGGCCGGGTTGCAGCGCGCGAGGGCGGCGATCACCGGGCGCCGGATCTCCCGCGCGACGAGCTCCACCGCGTGCGCGTCGTCGTCGGACGCGATCGGGAAGCCCGCCTCGATGACGTCGGCGCCCAGCGCCTCGATCTGGCGCGCGAGCCGGATCTTCTCGTCCGTGTTCATGGAGAAGCCGGGCGACTGCTCGCCGTCGCGCAGGGTGGTGTCGAAGATGATCAATCGGTCCTTGGCCATGGTGCTCCCGCCTGAACGTCTCTGGTACGTCTACTTTATCCCGCCTTGCCCGCTGCAAGTCAAAGTTATAATCATTACAAAACAATCATTTTTATTTATGTATTCAGCAACGCGGGCGGGCCGGTCGCGGATCGCACCCTGGACGGCCGGATCCCGGGCGCCATGGCCGGCGTAGCGCCCCCGGCTCATCCGGGACACGGAGCCGGTCACCGACCGCGGCGCGCGCCGGCGGGTCCCGCGCGCCGCGCCGGTGACGATGACGACTGGTTCCGTGCCGGGCCGGCAAGGGATGAAAAACTTGTTAAATCAGCGTAAAAAAACAAAGTTGACTTGTTAAATCAGCGTAAAACGCGTCGCCGCGGTGTCCGGTCCCCATGATCGGGTTTGTTAAATCAGCGTAAAGCTCGTTAAATCAAGCGTAAAAAAACGTGCCGCCCGCCCGCGGGGGATTGGGGACCGGATACAAACCGCAGTATCGTACGCCGGTTTGCCGCCCCGCCGCCGCCGGATGCCCTACTCTACCAAGTCGGAGAAGTTGGATTCCCATGCGCAGAACCATCGAGTCGATCCTGGTATCGGCGGCCGTCGCCGCGGCGCCGGCGCAGGCCCAGGAGGTCGGCTGGGTCGCCGGCGAGGTCATCGACCAGAACCTCGCGATCACGCTCCCGGGGGTCCCGGTGGAGGCGGTCGGCACCGGCCGGATCGCCTACACGGACCTCGACGGCCGCTACCGTCTCGAGCTGCCCGCCGGCACGTACGACGTCCGGATCGTCCTGGCCGGCTACGCCGAGACGAACGTGACCGTCGAAGTGGTCGCCGGCCGGTCGTCGCCCGTCCAGGTGGCTCTCGGCTCGAACGTGTTCGCGGAAGAGCTGGTCGTCACCGCCCCGACCCTGGAGGCCGATTCGTCGACCGCCGCCGCGCAGATGATGATGCGGATGCGCGCCCCGTCCGTGCAGGACAACATCGGCGCCATCGAGATGTCCGCCAACGACGACTCGAACGCCGCCGACGCCATGCAGCGCGTCACCGGGGTCTCGGTTGTCGAGGGGCAGTCGGTCTTCGTCCGCGGCCTCGGCGAGCGGTACAGCAACACGACCCTGGCCGGGGCCACCCTGCCGACCACCGAGCCGGACCGCCGCGTGGTGCCGCTGGACCTCTTCCCCACCGGCCTCATCGACAGCGTGCAGGTCAGCAAGACCTACACCCCCGACAAGCCCTCGCAGTTCGCCGGCGGGCTGGTCGAGATCGTCCCGCTGAAGCTGCCCGGCGAGACCTCGTTCGAGGTTTCGGCCGGCGGCGGCTGGAACAGCCTGACCACGGGCGCCATGGGACTCGGCTATCCGGGCGGCGGGCGCGACTGGGCCGGCTTCGACGACGGCACGCGCGCGCTCCCGGCCGGCTTCCCCGACCGCAAGGTGACCCGCCGCGGGCGCTTCTCGCCCGCCGGCGTCGGGTTCACCCCGGAGGAGTTGCGGGCGATCGGCCTGTCGTTCGGGAACACGTGGGATCCACGGCCGGAGACCATGCCCTTCGACCAGTCGTACAGCGGGACGTTCGGGGGCCGCTTCGGCAGGCTCGGGGTCGTGGCCACCTTCCGCCACGCGCAGAACGCCCGGCACAACACCGAGCAGCAGACGTACTACAAGGTGGGCCAGGACGGCGTGGAGCCGTTCAACGGACCGTACGACTTCGAGATCAGCGAGCGGTCGGGGGTGGTCGGCGGCGTCGGCAACGTCTCCTACCAGTTCACTCCCAACCAGCGGTTGTCGTTCGAGAACTTCCTGACCCACGTCGGCACCGACGAGACCCGCCGTTTCGAGGGCTACAACGACGACGTCGGCGAGAACATCCGCAACCAGCGGCTCTGGTGGGTCGAAGAGCGGATCACCAGCCACCACGTCGGCGGCGAGCATCTGTTCCCCGCCCTCTCGAACAGCCGCCTCGACTGGAAGATCGCCCTCTCCCGCGCCGACCGGGAAGAGCCGGACCTGCGCGAGGCGCTCTTCGAGTTCGATCCGGCCCGCTCGGCGTACGTGCTCGCCGACGAGTCGCAGAGCGGCCTGCGGCAGTTCAACGACCTGCTCGACGACACGATCGAGACCTCCGGCAACTGGAGCACGCTCTTCAAGCAGTGGGACGGCCTGGCCTCGCAGGTGAAGTTCGGCGGCAGCCACCTGGATCGGGACCGCGACTTCCTGTCGCGGCGTCTCCGCTTCAACCCGCGCAACGCCGCGGGAGTCGACCTGTCGGCCCCGGTCGAGCAGATTTTCGCCCCGGCCAACGTCGGCCCGGCGTTCGAATTGCGGGAAGAGACCCGCGGCACCGACCGCTACGACGCCGCGCAGAGCGTCGGCGCGGTCTACGGCATGGTCGACCTGCCGCTCGCCGCCAGCGCCCGCCTCGTCACCGGCGCGCGCGTCGAGCAGTTCTCGCAGCAGGTCGAGACGCTGGATCCGTTCGCGGGGACGCTCGACCAGCAGACCGGCGACGTCCTGACCGCGTCGCTCGACGAGACGAACGTCTTCCCGTCGGTCAACTTCGTCTACGCCGCGACGGCCGGGCAGAACGTCCGGATCGGCTACAGCCAGACCGTCAACCGCCCCGAGTTCCGCGAGGTGTCGCCGTTCGAGTTCACCGACGTGGTCGGCGGGCGCGCCGTGGTCGGCAACCCGAACCTGCGCCAGTCGCTGATCCAGAACTTCGACGCGCGCTGGGAGTGGTTCCCGGGCGCCGAGGAGGTCGTCTCGGCGAGCTTCTTCTTCAAGCGGTTCGACGACCCGATCGAGCGCATCGTCGAGCCGACCGCGCAGTTGCGGACCTCCTTCACCAACGCGGACACCGCCCGCAACGCCGGCGTCGAGCTGGAGCTGCGCTCGCTGGTCGGCCGCTACTTCCTGGTCGGCGCCAACTACACCCACGTCGATTCGGAGGTGACGCTGTCGCCCGCCTCCCGCCAGGTGCAGACGTCGCTCGTCCGGCCCCTCGCCGGAACTTCCGCCAACCTGTTCAACGCGCTGTTCGAGGTGCGCGGCCCGGGCTTCTCCGGCCGCCTGCTCTGGAACTACTTCGACGACCGCATCAGCGACGTCGGATCCCTGGGGCTGCCCGACATCATCGAGAAGGGACGCCGGTCGCTCGACTTCGTCTTCTCGAAACGCTGGGACCCGGCGAGCCTCAAGGTCGCCCTGTCGAACCTCACCGACCAGGACTACGTGTACACGCAGGGCGTGGACGGCCCGACCCAGCGCAGCTACAACCTCGGACGCTCGATCAGCTTCGGGGTCACCTGGCGCCCCTGACCGGCGGAACCCTGACGAGGGCGGCGGCGAACGGGGGGACGAAGACCACGAGGGCATGATTCGCAACCGGAATACACCCTGACGAAGCCCTCGAGTTGTCCGAACAACCGGGGCCACCCCGGCGAACCCATCGTACGTACGCAATCACCAGTGGGAGGGAAGAACAACGATGACTCGAGGATCGATCCGTCGAATCCGGCCGGCCGGGCGCGCACTCGCGGCGGCCCTGCTGGCCGCGGCCGCCGCCTGGAGCGGCCCGGCCGTGTTCACGCAGGAGATCGCGGACGGCGTCCACTGCGCGGCGAACGTCTGCACCGTCAAGGGATCGTTCACGCGGGACGTGGCGTTCGAGGCCTCGAACGAGTACCGGCTGATCGGCGCCGTGTTCATCGAACGGCCGGCCATCCTGGAGATCGAGGCGGGCACCACGATCTACGGCGATTCGGCGACCAACGGCACGCTGATCATCGCGCGGGGCGCCGAGATCCGCGCCCGCGGCACGGCCGGCGCGCCGATCGTCATGACCAGCGACCAGTACGCCGGGTCGCGCGCGCGCGGCGACTGGGGCGGCCTCATCATCAACGGCAGGGCGCCGCTCAACATCGAGGGGGGCGAAGCGGAAGGCGAGGGCGACACCGGCACCTACGGAGGCAACGATCCGAACGACAGCAGCGGCATCCTCCGGTACGTCCGCGTCGAGTTCGCCGGCACCGAGTTCAGCCCCGACAACGAGCTGAACGGCATCGCGTTCCAGGGCGTCGGCCGCGGAACCGAAGTGGACCACGTCATGGTCAAGTTCAACAAGGACGACGGGGTGGAGTTCTTCGGCGGCACCGTCGAGGCGAAGCACGTCGTCTGCTTCGGGATCGCCGACGACAGCTTCGACTGGACCGACGGCTGGACCGGCAAGGGCCAGTTCTGGATCGCCATGCAGAGCGGCGACGACGCCGACAACGGCTTCGAGTCCGACAACAACGGCGACAACAACAACCTGACGCCCCGCTCCAACCCGACCATCTACAACGTGACGCTGGTCGGCGACCCGGACACGAACCAGGGCGACGAGAGCGACATCGGCATGCTGCTGCGCGAGGGCACCGCGGGCACGATCCGCAACTTCATCGTCATGGGCTTCAAGGAGGATGCGATCGACATCGACCACGACGCCACCTTCACCCAGGCGCTCGAAGGCGGTCTCACGCTTGCCAGCGGCCTGCTCTGGAACAACTGCTCCGTCGACGGCTGCACGGGCGAGTACCGCATGGACGAAGACGACATGGCCGCCGCGATGACGACCCGGCGCATCGTGGCGGACAGCCCCTACGTCTTCGTGATGAACCCCGAGCTGGCCGATCCGTTCAACCTGGACGACCCCGACTTCACGCCGGCGGAACACTCGCCGGCGGTCACCGGCTATGTCCGGGCCGCGTATCCCCCGCATGACGGATTCTTCGAGATGACCGACTTCGTCGGCGCCGTCGGTCCGGCCAGCGACGACGACGAGCACGACACCTGGTGGACGGGATGGACCGACTTCTCGCGCAACTGACCGGCGCATCGCCGCCGGCGGTTCGGATCGGAGGCCCCGCGGCGCGCGGGGTCTCCGTCCTTCCCGCATCGGCCGCCGCGCTGCTCTGCCGACTGCAACGCCACACCGGCCGTTCGACGCGGCGCCCCGTCCTTCTCGCCTCGGCCGCCGCGCTGCTCTGCCTCGCCGCCGGCGGGTGCGCCCGCGCTGCCGGGGGCGACCCGCCCCTGGCGCCGCTCCGCCACACCTTCCCGTCACCGGAAGCGCTGAGCCGGGCGGTGCTGACCGCGCTGGCCGCCCGCGACGTCGATACGCTCCGCGCCCTGCCTCTCGACGAGACGGAGTTCCGCAACGCCGTATGGCCGGACCTGCCGGCCAGCCGGCCGGAGCGCAACGTGCCGTTCGACTACGCCTGGGGCGACCTGCGCCAGAAGAGCGACAACGCGCGGCGGCGTCTCGCGGCCCGCCACGGCGGACGGCGGTACGAACTGGTGAGGGTCCTCTTCGACGCGGAAACGACGCGCTACCGGACCTACGAGGTGCACCGCGAGACCGTCCTCGACCTGCGCGACGAGGAAGGCGAGGAAGTCCGGCTCGCCCTGTTCGGCTCGATCCTCGAGCGCGAAGGGCGGTTCAAGCTGTTCAGCTACGTCGTCGACTGACCGGCCCCGCGCCCCAGTGCCGACAACGCGCCGGCCGGCGGCGCGACGCGCAGGCGCGCACGTCGTCGACTGACCGGCCTGCGCCCGGTGCCGGCGGCTGCCCGGCCGGGCGGAAGCCGGCCGGCCCCGCGGTCCGCCGCATCCCCTCCGGCCTCCTCGTGGGCCAGCTCGCGCTCGATGCGGGAGAAGCCGGCCGGCCCGGCGGTCCGCCGCATCCCCATTCCCCGCCGCGGCGTCTGCATGGTTCGCGCTTATAGTTGGGCGACGCGCGTCCGCAAACCACCGCCATGGACCTCGCCGAGCTGCACGTCTTCCTCGCCGTCGCCACCGAGCGCAGCTTCTCGCGCGCGGCCGAACGGCTGCACCGGACGCAGCCGGCGGTCAGCCAGGCGATCCGGCGGCTCGAAGACGAGCTCGACGAGCGGCTGTTCGACCGTTCGTCGAAAGGAGGCCGGCTGACCGAGGCGGGCGAGCTGCTGCTCGACTACGCGCAGCGCCTCATGCAGTTGAAGTCGGAAGCCGAGAGCGCGGTTCGCGAGCTGCAGGACCTGCGGCGCGGCCGGGTGCTGATCGGCGCGAACGAAGGCGCGGTGCACGTCCTGCTTCCGGTCGTCGAACGTTTCCGCGCGGACCATCCCCACGCGCAGGTCGAGGTGCGCCGCGTCTCCGCCCGGCAGGTGGCCGGGGAGGTGCTCGGCCGCTCGCTCGACTTCGGCGTGCTCACCTTCGCCCCGCGCGAACGGGGCCTGCGGTCTCTCGCGCTCGGCGAGGACGAGCTCGTGATGCTGATCCACCCCCGGCACCCGCTGGCGGCGCGGCCGCGCATCACGATGGAGGAGTTCGGCCGCCAGACGGTGATCGCCCACAACGAGGCCTCGCCGGCCCGCGAGCGGGTGCTCCGCCTCTACGAGCAGCGGCGCACGTCGATCAACATCCAGATCGGACTGCCGAGCCTCGACGGGATCAAGCGCGCGGTGGAGATGGGACTCGGCGTGGCGCTGCTCCCGAAGCGTTGCGCGGTGGCCGAGATCGCCCGCGGGCAACTCGCCGCCGTCCAGGTGGCGCAGCTCCGGCTCCCGCGTCAGGTGCGGCTGGTCTATCGGCGCGCGGGCGAGATGTCGCACGCCGCGGCGGCCTTTCTCGACGCCGCGCTGGCGGTGGCGTCCGCGCCGCCGTAGCGGCCTGCGTGGCAACCGTCGTTCACACCGGGAATCCGCGCCCGGCGCCGGGGCTGACGGCCGCTACACCCTCGTCGTGGCGCAATGCGGACTCGCGGGATTGACGACGAGCGTCCGCGTGGCGGGCGACACGAGCACGTCCATGTCCTCCATCGGCACGGCGCCGAGGAGCACTTCGTCACCGAGCACGAGCGCGCCGGCGAGGCAGCGCCGGTTTTCGAACTTGACGAGAACGGGGCCGACGTACGGCGCCCGGTGCAGCGTTCCGTCGGCCGTCCGCACCTCGCGCCGCTCCAGTTCCTCGAGAGCAAGCCGGCCGGCGACGTGCTCGGGGATGCAGAGCAGCAGGGTCCCGGTGTCGACCAGCGCCGAGACCGTCATCGTCCTGGTCGCCGGATCCTTCGCATTCGCGAGCTCGATCCGGGCGGTTACGAGTCCCATCGCTTTCCTCCTTCCGCCGTCTCGGCCTGCCGGGGAAGCAGTCGAGCGCCCGCCGGATCCGGGAAGCAGGAATCGTACCACGCGCCGGCCTGCGGGCGGGCGCTCCGGGAATCAGAACCCGTTGACGTACGGGAGGCGCGCCGCCACGCGGCGCACGTCGTCGAACGCGTCGAGCAGCAGGCCGGTCGCGTCCCACTGCCCGCCGAGGAGCGCGTCGCGCAGGGCGGCGGGCATGTCGAGCGGCACGCTGCGGCCGGCCGCCTCGATGGAGCCCGCGCTGACGCTGAAGGCCATCGGGGTCCCCGGCGCCTTCTCGGCGGCCGCCATCAGCGCCTCGACGTCCTCGGGCGCGGCCGTGGCGCAGGGCAGTCCGATGGCGGTGGCGTTGCCCAGGAAGATCTCGGAGAAGGACTGGCCGACGCACGCGTCGATGCCCCAGCGCTTCAGCGCCTGCGGCGCGTGTTCGCGCGACGAGCCGGAGCCGAAGTTCTCGTTGACGAGGAGGATCGATGCGTTCGCGTACGCCGGGTCCGCGAACGGATGATTCGGCATCGACGCGCGGTCGTCCTCGAAAGCGTGGGCGCCGAGGCCGTCGAAGGTGATCGCCTTCAGGTACCGGGCCGGGATGATCCGGTCCGTGTCGATGTCGTCGCCGCGCAACGGAACGGCGGTTCCCTCGATGCGATCGATGCGCGTCGGCATGGCGGCGGGCGTCATCCCAGCATCCGCCGCACGTCGGTCACCTCGCCGCGGACCGCCGCGGCGGCGACCATCGCCGGGCTCATCAGGAGGGTGCGGCCGGTCGGGCTCCCCTGCCGCCCCTTGAAGTTGCGGTTCGACGACGAGGCGCACACCTCGCGTCCGCGCAGGCGGTCCGGGTTCATCGCCAGGCACATCGAACAGCCCGCGCCGCGCCACTCGAAGCCCGCCTCCCGGAAGATCTCGTGCAGCCCCTCGGCCTCCGCCGCGCGGCGCACGTTCTTCGAACCGGGCACGGCGAGCGCCCGGACGTGGGGCGCCACCCGGCGTCCCTCGACCACCCGCGCCGCCTCCCGCAGGTCCGACAGCCGCGAGTTGGTGCAGGAGCCGACGAACGCCACGTCCACGCGGGTCCCGGAGATGGGGGCGCCGGCCGTGAATCCCATGAAGTCGAGCGCCTCGCGGACGGCGCCCGGCCCGTCGGCCGCGGCCTCCGGGTCCGGAATCCGCTCCGAGACCCCGACCGACTGGCCCGGGTTGATGCCCCAGGTCACCCGCGGCTCGATGGCCGCGCCGTCGATCTCGACGACGTCGTCGTAGGCCGCGTCCGGGTCCGAGGCCAGCGAGCGCCACCACCCCCGCGCGCGCTCGAAGGCGTCGCCGGCGGGTGCGAACGGCCGCCCCTCCAGGTACGCGAACGTGGTCTCGTCCGGATTGACGTAGCCGATCCGGGCGCCGCCCTCGATCGACATGTTGCACATCGTCATCCGCTCGTCCATCGTCATCCGCTCGACCGCCGCGCCGCCGTACTCGTAGGCGTAGCCGACCCCGCCCCGCACGCCGAGCCGGGCGATGATCTCGAGGATGACGTCCTTGGCGTAGACGCCCGGCCCGAGCGCGCCGGAGACCGAGATGCGGCGGACCCGCAACGGATCGATGGCCAGGCATTGCGACGCCAGCACGTCGCGCACCTGCGAGGTCCCGATGCCGAACGCCACCGCCCCGAACGCGCCGTGCGTCGACGTGTGGCTGTCGCCGCAGGCGATGGTCACGCCCGGTTGCGTCAGGCCGAGCTCGGGACCGATGACGTGGACGATGCCCTGCCGGTCGGTCGTCAGATCCGAGAACCGGATCCCGAACTCGCGGCAGTTCCGCTCGAGGGCGGCCATCATCTGTTCGGCGAGCTCGTCGGCGAACGGCCGGGTCTGGTCCAGGGTCGGCACGATGTGGTCGACCGTGGCGTAGGTCCGCTCCGGAAACGCCACGCCGACGCCCCGCTGGCGCAGCATGTCGAACGCCTGCGGCGTCGTCACCTCGTGGATCAGGTGCAGGCCGACGAAGAGCTGCGTCTGCCCCGACGGGAGCCGCCGGACGGTGTGCAGATCCCAGACCTTCCGGAGAAGCGTCCGTCCCATGCGCTCCTTCCTACTCCCGCAGCCGGTGCGCGGCGGCGGCGCCCTCGCGCTCGCGCCGGTTGCGCCGGATGAAGATGGCGATGCCCAGCGCCACCACCGGCACCGGCGGCAGCAGGATCGCGAACGTCTTGATGGACGTCTGGATCCGGCGGATCTGCGCCTCCATGTTCTCGCGGCTGGCCTGGATGCGCGTGTCCTTCTCGGTCTCGATGTTGGCCGACAGCACCTCCAGCCGCCGGTTCTCCACCTCTTCGAGGTTGCGCACCATGATCTGCCGCGTCTGCGCGTCGATGTCGGCGCGCCCCTGCAGCTCCGCCACGCGATCGTTCAGCCGCTGCTGCGCCTCGGTGAGCGCCTGCTCGGCGTCCTCCTCCGCCTGCTGCTCGTCCGCCGTCCGCTGCGCGATGAACTCCGCCGTCTGCGCCTCGACCCGCTCCAGGGTCCGGTGCCGGGCGCGCCGGCTGCGCAGGTCGATGAACGCATCCTCGCCGAGCAGCGTGTCCATCGCGTTCAGGAAGAACGTGACGTTGTCGAAGTTGAGACCGCCCGGCGCCTGCTCGCGGATCTGGAAGAACTGCTCGCTGATGAAGTCGAGGTCGGCGACGACGATGACGTCGATGCTGCCCGCCTCCTCCGGATCCGCCGGATCCGCGCTGTCGGGAGCCGGCTCGGCCGCCGCCGCTTCCGGGTCGCCCGCGGCGGCTTCGGCGGCCGAGGTGGACTGCGCGGCATCCGTCCGGCCCGCCGCTGCCGTCGGCTCGGCGGCCGGCTCGACCGACTGCGCGTCGGGGTTCGCCGCTGCCGTCGGTTCGGCGGCCGGCTCGTCCCGCGGCTCGACCGACTGCGCGGCATCCGTCCGGCTCGCCGCGGCCGCCGGTTCGTCCGGCGGCTCGACCGCCTGCGTGTCGGGGTTCGCCGCACCAGCCGGCCCGGCGGTCGGCGGCGCCGCCGCGGCCGCCGCTTCGGGAACCGCCGCGTCGGAAAGATCCTGCGTCCCGGCCGGCGTTGCCGGGGACCCGGCCGTCGCGGGCTGGGACTCCGCCGGCGCGGTCGCCCCGGCCGGGTCGGCGGTCTCGGTTCCGGACGACTCGGCCGCGGAGGACGCGGCCTCCGCCTGCGTCTCCGACGACGCGGCAGCTTCGGAGGTCTGCGTCCCCGACGACGCGGCAGTCGCGGATGTCTGCGTCTCCGACGATGCGGCAGTTTCGGAGGTCTGCGTCTCCGACGACGCGGCAGTTTCGGACGCCGCCGCCGGTCCGCCGTCCTCGGCCTCCGCTTCGGCCGCCGGCGACTCGGCAGCCTCCGTTGCGGACCGTCCGCCGGCAACCTCCGTTGCGACGACGGGCCCGGTCTCCTCGGTTCGCGCCCCGGACGCCGGCTCCGGCGCCGGCGCGCCGCCCGCCGCTTCCGGCTCGGCGGGCCCGGCTTCCGAGACGCTCCCGGTGGCTCCCGGCCGTGGCCGCGGATCCGGTTCGCCGGTGTCCTGTTCCAGCGCGGGCGGCACCGTCCCGGCGGGCGCCGCGGGGTCGGACTCGGACCCGGCGGCGTCCTGTTCCGACGCCGGCGGCACCGTCCCGGCGGGCGCCGCGGGGGTGGACTCGGGCTCGGCCGCCGCCGCGGAGTCCGGCGTCCCGGAGGCAGACTCGGCCGCCGCCGCGGGGTCCGGCGTCCCGGAGGCAGACTCGGGCCCGGTGGCCGCGGCCGTGCCGGGAACTGGTTCCGCGGCCTCCTCTGGTTCGCCCGCCGCCGTTTCCGGCGCTCCGGCGTCTTCGGTCTCCGGCTCCGGATCCGCCGCGGGTTCACCCGCCCCGGTCGTCTCGCCGCCGGCTGCTCCGGCCCCGCCGGCGGCGGGCGCCTCGCCGCCCGGCTCGCCTGCTTCGCCGCCGGGGGCCGCGGCGTCTTCGGTCTCCGGCTCCGCCGCGGGTTCACCCGCCCCGGTCGTCTCGCCGCCGGGGGCCGCAACGCCTTCGGCCTCCTCCACGTCCCCGGCCGCGTCCCGGCCGCCCACCGACCGGATCCGGGCCGCGAGAACGTAGTCGCCGTCGTCCGGCCGGCGGGGCGGACTCGGATTCACCTGCGGGCCGAACGGCGTGCTGCGCACCAGCGAGAAGTACCCGTTGGCGCCCGACGCCCGGCCGGAGCGGAGCAGCGGCTGGAACTCGAAGCGCGGGTCGTCGACGGCCTGCAGGGACCCGGGGAAAAGAAACACCAGCTCCTGAAGCTGCGCCGTCATCGGGTCGCCGGCGGCGAACGTCGCCGGGTTCTCGTTCCCGGCTCCGAGGAAGACGACGTCCTCCGGCATGTGGGCCAGCTCGGGATGCGGGTTGTAGCTGTCCCAGACGATCCGCGTCGGCTCCCAGTCGACCCCCAGGCCGCGGATCCATTCGCGCACGTTGCCGCGCGGGCCGGGCCGCGGCTGGCCGGGCGGATAGGTGAAGGGGTTGCCGTCTCCCACCCACTCCGACGGCGACAGCGTCGGGTTCACCGCCGGCAGCGGGTCGACCAGGACGAGCGCCGGCTTGCCCGAGCGGACGTAGTCGGCCACGAAGCCCTGCTCGTCGGTCTGCAGCGACGAGGGCAGCGGCACGAGCAGCGCGTCGACCTCCTGGCCGATCGCCGTCTCCGGGCTGATCTCGACCACGTCGTACTGCTTGCGCAGCTCGGTGACGACCGACCACTGCGGCGTGAACTGGTTGCGCTGGAAGTTCGTCCCGCCGAACAGGTTGGCCATCGTCGCGACGACGCCGACCCGCTTGCGCCCGGTGCCGGCGACCACGCGGATGCTCCGCATGATCTCGTACTCGGCCGGCAGTCCGACGTCGAAGAAACCGATCACCTGCTCCTCGGCGCCGCAGGTGAACGCGACCCCGAGGAACACCTCCTCCACCTCGGACCGCGCCGTGCTGACGTTGCGGACGGGCCGCGGCTGGATGCCGAAGGTCTCGCGCGCCTCGCGCGCCGCGTCGGTGAACGGCTCCGTGTCCTGGACGAGCACCTCCACCCGCGGGCCCGCGATGAGGTCGATCTCCTCGAGGATGCTGACGAGGTTCGAGCGCGTCTGCACGAACGGCTCGGGCACGTCCGGGCTGACGAACGCCTGGATGAAGACCGGCCGATCCGCGGGCAGCTCGTCGAGCAGCCGCCGCGTCTCGCCGCTCAGCGAGTGCAACTGCTCGGCCGTGACGTCGATGCGGACGCCGCGGTTCGTCACCAGCACGCCCGCGCTCACCAGGGCGGCCGCGACGGCGACGCCGCGCACCGCGTGGTGCAGGCCCATTGGATAGCCGTCGGCGCTGCGCGGCCAGTGGCGCCGGCTCAGCACGAGCACGTTCAGATAGAGGAAGAACGCGCCGAGCGACACGAAGTAGACGACCGCGCTCAGACTGACGATGCCCTTGGCGAAGTCGTCGAAGTGCAGGAACACGCCGAGCGCCTCGACCGCCCGCCCGAGGCCGGGCGCGACGGCCGCGGCGGCCGGACCGGCCGCCACCAGGACCGCGCACGACAGTCCCGCGACGACGAATGCGACCGTGGCGTTGCGGGTCAGCAGCGACGCGAGCATGCCGACCGCGATCAGCGCGGCCCCGACGAACCAGTAGCCGAGGTAGTTGCTCGCCATCAGCCCGAGATCGGGCGCGCCGAGGTAGAAGAGCACCGCCACGTAGCTGAGCGACAGGACCAGCGACGCGGTGTAGATGCCGAGCACGGCGAGGTACTTGCCGAGCACCACCTCCGGATCGGTGCCCGGCAGCGTCAGCAGCAGCTCGTCCGTCCCCAGCTTCTTCTCTTCCGACCAGACGCCCATCGTCAGGGCGGGGATGAAGAAGAGCAGCAGGTAGGGGAACACCCCGTTCAACTGGTCGAGGTTGGCCAGGTTCTGCAGGAAGAACCGATCCTGCCAGAACGCCGCCGCGGCGCTGAGGAAGATGAACAGCGTGATGAAGACGTAGCCGCTGGGATTGCTGAAGTACATCCGCAGATCCCGGCGGGCGAGCGCGCTGACTACCGCCGTGTTGACCATGCCTCCCATCGCCACCTCACGCCTTCGACGAGTCTGCCCGCGGGACCTCGCCGCCGGTCCCGCCCGCGTCCGCGGCGGCGCCCGGCGCTTCCGGTTCCACCCCGCCGCCGGCGTCGGCCGCGACGGCCGCCGGCGCGTCGGTCTGCGCCTTCGGCTCGGTGCCGCCGGTCCCGGCGACGGCCTTCGTTTCAGCGCCAGTCGTTCCGGCGACCTTTGTTGTGCCGGCCGTCTTCTCCTCTGCGCCGTCGCCGGCCGCGGCTTCGTCCCCTGATTCGCCGCCGCCGACCCCAGCGCCAGCGGCCTTTGCTTCGGTCTCCGTCTTCGTTTCGGCGCCGGTCGTCCCGGCGGCCTTCGTTGCGCCGGCCGTCTTCTCCTCTGCGCCGCCGCCGGCCGCGGCTTCGTCCCCTGATTCGGTGCCGCCGCCGTCGGCCGCGGCGGCGCTCTTCCCGTCCCCGCTGCCCCCGGGCCCGCCGTCACCGCCACTCGCGGGCGCCGCGCCGCCCGCGGTCAGACGGTAGAACGGCTGCTCCAGCGAGCCGCCTTCCTTCAGATCCTCGACCGGACCGTCGAACACCAGCCGGCCGCTGTTGACCAGCAGCACGCGATCGGCGACCGCGTCGGCTTCGTGCAGGATGTGGGTCGAGATCAGCAGGGTCTTCGTCCGTCCCAGGCGCTGGATGTTCTCGCGGAACTGGCGGATCTGGTTCGGGTCGAGCCCGGCCGTCGGCTCGTCCATGATCAGCACGTCCGGATCGTGCAGCAGCGCCTGCGCCATGCCGACCCGCTGCCGGTAGCCCCGCGACAGCTTGCCGATCGGTTTCTCCGTCACCAGTTCCAGCGCGCACAGGTCGACGACCGCGTCCATCCGCTCCCGTAGCGTCGCCGGCGGCATCCGCCGCGCCTCGCCGAAGAAGCGCAGCAGCTCGAGCGGCGTCATGTCGGGATACATCGGGCCGTTCTCGGGCAGGTAGCCGAGCCGTGCCGACGCGGCGATGCGGTCCTGCCGGACGTCGTGCCCCGCGATGGCCGCCTCGCCCGCGCTCGGCGCGAGATACCCCGTCAGCATCCGCATCATCGTCGTCTTCCCGGCGCCGTTCGGGCCGAGGAACGCGACGACCTGCCCCCGGGGGATGGAGAACGAGATGTCGTGGACCGCGACGAAGGACCCGTAGTACTTGCAGAGTCCGCTCGCCTCGATCATCACCGGGATTGGCTGGGCAGTCATGGTCGTTCGACCGGACAGGATAGCGAATCCCGGGCCGTGCCTTCAAGACCCGCCGGAGCGCGGAGGGGGACGATACGGGCGGCGTCACCGTGTCGCCGCGTCATGATGCGCGCCTTCAAGACCCGCCGGAGCGTGGAGGGGGACGGCCGTGGGCGGTCGCGGCGGGCGACGGCTTCCTGGGACCCGCCGGAGCGCGGAGGAGGAGACCGTCGGTCAGCCGTAGCGGCGTGACGATCCGCGTCCCCGCGCCGGAGCGCGGAGAGAGCGATGGCGCGTCCCGCGGAAGTAAATTTCAGTTAACGTGGATTTAACATGGTGTTGACATGAAGGAGCAGCGCGGCCGCCGGGTCCGCCGCGTCCGGGTCCCGGCCGGCGGCCGTTCGGCCCTGCAGGGGGAGGTGAATCATGCAGGCAATCTGTCGCGTCACGTCGGTCGTATCGGTCGGTCCGCTTTGTCTGGCGCTCGCCGCGCCGGCGGCGGCAAGCGTTGCAACCGGCGCCGGACAGCCTCCGGCCGCCGCCCCCGTTGCGCCTCCCGCGCGGCTCGTCGTGCAGTCCCCGGGCACGATCGAGTTCGAGATCACGATCGAGCCGACCGCCCAGACCGGCGAGCTGCGGGTGGTCGCCGACTCCGGCGCGTTCTACCGCAGCACCACCATCGGACTGTCCGGGGAAGATTCCCGGCGGACCCACACCTTCGAGTGGCGCGGGTTTCCGGCGGGCGAGTACGACGTGGTGGGCGAGCTGATCAGCAGGTCCGGGCGCCGCGAGGTGGTGGTCCGCGGAGCCCTGCTCGTCATCGATCGCCCGCGGCCGCGGCTTCCTGCCGCCCGCGGCGGCCGGCGGCGATGACGAGGGCGGATCATCCGCTGCCGCCGGTCAATTCCCGTCGTCCGCCCCGCCCGCGACGGCCGGCGATGACGGGGCGGCGCGGCCTCGACGATCTTCCCGACAGGATCACGTTCATCCAACCGAGCTTCACTGGCGGTGATGACGAGGGCGGGCGGCCTCGACGATGGCGCGCCCGCCGGTCGGCGACGGCACATGGCCCGGTCGGCGCCGGAGGCGTAGAGCCGGCCGATCGATCCGGACGCCAAGCCGGGCTGCCGCCTCGCCGACGGTGACGCCGGAGCGCCCGGAGGACGGCGTTTCCTGGATCAATCCACCACGCCCCGGTTCCCCCAACCGCCCCCCATGGCCCGGCCGCGGCCGGCCCAGTCGATCCCGCCGGCCGCCTGCTCCAGATCGGCCTCGTCGAGCGCGGCCGGCGGCGGAAGCACCAGGTGTACGGTGTTCGGGTCGTCCTCGAGCACCTTGACGGCGAACCCGGCCGGAATCTTCAGGCCCAGTCTTTCCTCGATCGCCGCGTTCGGCTCGGCGATCAGCCGGGCGCGGAACGCTTCGTCCTTGGCCGCCCCGGCGACCAGCAGTTCGCGCATCTCCCCGACGGTTTTTGTTGCAGTGCCCACATCGACCTCCCTTGCTTCGCTCGTGTTCCGCATCCTCTCCCGGTTCGAGCGCCGGGTTCCCTCCGCAACGGCCATACCGGCATCGTAGAGGCGTTCCGATCGGGCGTCAAACCGTGCTCGAGCGAGGTTTCCCGCGCCGGCGGCAAGCGCCCTGCGCAAGTTTTTCAACGCACGAGGCGTGCGACGCGGGGCCGGGACTCGTCGGGCGGGCGCGGAAGTCGAAGCGCCGGCGCGGTCCCTGTACGGGTCGATCGGCGGTCGGCGGCGATGGCGAGGACGTCGCGGCCTCGACGATCCGGACGCCGGGCCGGGCCGCCGCCTGACCGCGGCGCCGAGCCCTGCCAGGCCGGCGCCTGACGTCGCGGCCTCGACGATCCGGACGCCGGGCCGGGCCGCCGCCTGACCGCGGCGCCGAGCGCCTTGCGAAGCCCGCCTGTCGCCGTGTGCCAGCCGGCGTTGTACTCGCGGTTGCCCTGCGGCGGCGCCGAGCGCCTTGCGAAGCCCGCCTGTCGCCTGCCCGCGGTATCAGGCACAATATGTCCCCATGCGATGGTGGTGGCCGGCCGCGCTGCCGGCGCTCGCGCTGCTGTGGACCGGCGGCCCGGCGGCCCAGTCCGCGGCCGGCGGGGACGACGGCGGTGCGCGCGCGCTCATCCTCCGGGCGCTGGAACGCGCCGCCTGGTACGAGGAGCAGAACGTCGCCGCGCGCTACCGGGCGCGGATGACGAAGGAGGTCCGGCGGTTCGACCGGAGCGGCGGCGTGCGCACCAGGGACGTCGGCGAATACGAGGTGGCGCCGATCGACGGCGTGCCGTTCGAGCGGCGGTTGACGTTCGGCGACCGTCCCCTGAACGCCGCGGAGCGCAGCCGGGAGGACCAGCGGGAGGCGGCGTTCCGCGAGGAGCTGCGGCGAAGCGCGCAGGAAAGCGGCTCCGACGATTCCGAAGAGGACGACGACGTCGTCTTCAACGCGGAGCTGGTCGCACGCTACGTCTTCACGCTCGAAGAGGAGGAGCGGTTCCGCAACCGCCCGAGCTACCGGATCGCCTTCGAGCCGCGCCCGGGCCGTCTCCCGGTGCGGCGGCGCATCGACTACGCGCTCAACAAGGCGCGGGGCCGCGTCTGGATCGATCGCGACACGTACGAGCCGGCACGCGTCGAGTTCGAGCTGATCGACCGCGTGCGGCTGTGGTGGGGCATGCTCGGCACGATCCGGCACGCCCGCGGCTCGCTCGACCGCGGCCCGGTGCTCGGCGGCGTCTGGGCGCGCATCCAGTTCGAGATCTACAGCGACGTGCGCGTCGTCTTCCGCCATACGCGCCGCGCGGAATTCCGCCGCTGGCGCGACTTCGAGTTCGTCGAGGAGGCGGACGAACGGCCCCCTCCGGCCCCGTGAGCCGGCGCCGCTTCAGGACTCCGGGGTGAACGGGTCATCGCCCCCTCCGGCCCCGTGAGCCGGCGCCGCTTCAGGCCCCCCGGGGTGAGCCGGGGCCTCGCCGCACCCGCCCGGGCCCGCCAGATGGACGTCGCGCGGCGACCCTGCGCGCTTGGGGTGAAGCCGGGGCCTCGCCCGCACCCGCCCGGGCCGGGCGCCGCATGGATGGCAGCCGCGCCCGCTCCGGCGCCGGCACGTCGCGCCAGATCGCCGCACCCGCCCGGGGCCGGTGCGCCGCATGGATGGAGCGCACCGGCGAACTCGGCGATAATGTCCGTTTCGGCTGAACGCGGAGAAAAACTCGATGGCCACCTTCGAATCCAAGGTCCACACCCTGCGCATCGAACCGCATCCGAACGCCGACCGGCTCGAGCTGGCGGCTGTCGGCGGTTTCCGCTGCGTCGTCGGGAAGGGGTCGTTCGCCGACGGCGACCTCGCCGCCTACGTCCCGGAAGGGGCGATCTGTCCCGACTGGCTCATCGCCGAGCTCGGCCTGGAAGGCAAGCTCGCCGGCAGCCGCAAGAACCGGGTCAAGGCGGTCAAGCTGCGCGGCGCGCTGTCGCAGGGGCTCGTCTACCCGGTGCGCGACGGCATGATTCGCGGCCGGCCGGTGGCCGAGGGCGACACGGTGACGGAGCTGCTGGAGCTGGTGAAGTACGAGCCGCCGATCCCGGTCGCCATGCAGGGCGCCGTGCGGCCGGCGCACGGTGCGACGCTGCACTACGACATCGAGAACGTCAAGAAGTACCCGGACGAGCTGCGGGACGGCGAGCCGGTCGTCATCACCGAGAAGCTGCACGGCACCTGGTGCTGCCTCGGCTGGCATCCGGACCACGGCCCGCTGGTCACCTCCAAGGGGATGTCCGATCGCGGCATGGCGCTGATCCTGAACGAGGAGAACCGGAACAACCTCTACGTGCGCACGTGGCGCGCCTACGAGGCCGCGTTCGAGACGGCGCGCGCCCGCGTCGCCGGGGCCGGCGAGCCGTTCTACGTCCTCGGCGAGGTCTACGGGCGCGGCGTGCAGGACCTGCACTACGACGAACCCAACCCCGCGTTCCGGGTGTTCGACGCCTACGTCGGCGAGCCGCGGCAGGGCCGCTATCTCGCCCCGGGCGAGATCGAGTCGTCGCTCGGCGACCTGTTCCCGCTGGTCCCCGTCCTGTACCGCGGGCCGTTCAGCACCGCCGTGCTGAACGGGGAGACCGACGGCAGGACCGCGCTCGGCGGCCGGCATCTGCGCGAAGGGGTCGTGGTGCGGCCCGCCGCCGAACGGGAGTCCGCCGAGTTCGGGCGGGTGATCCTGAAGAGCGTCTCCGGCGACTACCTGACGCGCAAGGGCGGCACGGAGTTCAACTGAACCGCCCGGCGGGTTTCCCTGGATTGCGAGGGGGACGTTCATGGCCGCACGGCAGCGTGAATTGAGCGCGCGTGGGAAGTTCCGGTGTGAGACCGAGGCGCCGGGCGGCGGGTACCGACTTACGCCGTACGATCCCGATTTCGCGCGCCAGATGGCGCTCGCCGATGACGTCATGCGCGACGATCGCGAGGTGCTGCGGGCGCTGGCTAAGTGAGCGCGCCGGCCGACGGCAGCCTGCCCGGTCGGTGGCAGGCGGGCGGAGCCGGCCAACTCGCGTACACTTTTTGACGCGGTGACGGCGGAATCCCTCGCCGAGCAGGTGCTTGCCGGCGTGCGAAAGGCGGAGACGCTCTACCACCGGCTGGTGATCGTCGCGTCGGACGGACCCGGGAGAACGCCGGTGCTGCGCGAAGTCGCGGCGCGGACGGGCGCGCGCGTCCTGAATCTCAACCTGGAGCTCTCGCGCCGGATGCTCGACCTCACCGTACGCCGGCGGGCGCTGCAGTTGCCCGGCGTACTGGAGGAGATCGCACGAAACGAAGGTCCGCTCGTGCTGCTCGACCACCTCGAGATCCTGTTCGACCCGGCCCTTGAACAGGACCCGCTCCGCTTGCTGCAAGGGGTGTCGCGCGACCGGACGGTGGTTGCCGCATGGCCGGGAACGATGGAAGCAGGCTGCCTGAGCTACGCCGCGCCGGATCACCCGGAGCACCGACGTTACCCGTGCGGCGATCTGCCGATCGTCGATCTGGCCGGCGCCGCCGCGCGCCCGCACGGTGCGCGGAGCGGGGGGCGTCTCCGCGACGCCGGGCGCGGCGACAGCGCCACGGACCGCGCGACGCGGGAACGCCGATGACCTGCGGCGACCTGATCCGGTTCGATCCGATCGAAACGGTGGTCCAGCTCCGCGACGCGGACCAGGAAGCGGCGGCGTGGCGGCTCGTCGCCCCGGGCCGCGCGACGCGGAAACGCCGATGACCTACGGCGACCTGATCCGGTTCGATCCGATCGAAACGGTGGTCCAGCTCCGCGACGCGGACCAGGAAGCGGCGGCGCGGCGGCTCGTCGCCACCTACGTCGTGAGCGGCGCGATGGCCGACAAGCTCGCGTCCGTGCTGATCCCGCAGTTGCAGTTCGACCGGCCGGCGGACAACAAGGGGGTGCTGGTCGTCGGCCACTACGGGACCGGCAAGTCGCACCTGATGTCGGTCGTCTCGGCCGTCGCCGAGCGGGCGGCGCTCTGCGACGCGGTGACGCATCCGGGGCTGGCGGACGCCGCGCGGCGCATGGCCGGGCGGTTCCAGGTGGCGCGGACGGAACTGGGCGCCACCACGATGGACCTGCGGACGTTCGTCTGCTCGCAGCTCGAGGAGGCGCTGGCCGGCTGGGGCGTCGACTACCGTTTCCCGGCGCGGGACGCGATCCCGAACCACAAGCAGGCGTTCGAGGAGATGATGGCCGCGTTCCACGCGCGGCATCCCGACCGCGGCCTGCTGCTGGTGGTCGACGAGCTGCTCGACTACCTCAAGAGCCGCCGGGATCAGGAACTGGTCCTCGACCTGAACTTCCTGCGCGAGGTCGGCGAAGTCTGCAAGGACCTCCGCTTCCGTTTCGTCGCCGGCGTGCAGGAGGCGATCTTCGACAGCCACCGCTTCGCCCACGTGGCGGACAGCGTGCGGCGGGTGCAGGACCGCTTCGAGCAGGTGCCGATCGCCCGGACCGACGTCAAGCACGTCGTCGCCGAGCGGCTGCTCCGCAAGACGGCCGGGCAGCAGGCGCAGGTCCGGGACTACCTCGCACCCTTCACCCGCTGCTACGGCGGCATGCAGGAGCGGCTGGACGAATTCGTCCGGCTCTTCCCCGTGCACCCCGACTACGTCGACACGTTCGAGCGCATCGCGGCGGTCGAGAAGCGCGAAGTGCTGAAGACGCTCTCGCGCGCCATGACGCGCCGGATCGACCGGGAGCTGCCCGCCGACCGCCCCGGCCTGATCGCGTACGACGACTACTGGGACACGTTGCGCGGGAACCCCTCGGTCCGCGCGGTGCCGGAGGTCCGGGAGGTGATCGACTGCAGCCGGGTGCTGGAGGCGCGCATCCGGCAGGCGTTCACCCGTCCCGCCTACGAGGAAATGGCCCTCCGGATCGTGCGCGGCCTGTCGGTCCACCGTCTGACCCACCACGACGTCTACGCGCCGCTCGGCGCGACGCCGGAGGAGTTGCGGGACGGCCTCTGCCTCTACCAGCCGGGCGTCGAAGACCTCGGCGGCGACCCGGCCGACGACCTGCTCTCGCAGGTGGAGACGGTGCTGCGCGAGATCCACCGGACCGTCAACGGCCAGTTCGTCTCCGCCAACCGGGACAACCGCCAGTACTACCTGGACCTGAAGAAGACGGAGGACTTCGACGCCCTGATCGAACGCCGCGCCGAGACCCTCGACGACGCGGAGCTCGACCGCTGGTACTACGCGGCGCTCCGGCGCGTCCTGGAGTGCGCCGACGCCACGTACGTGACCGGCTACCGGATCTGGGAGCACGAGCTGGAGTGGCGCGAACGGCGGGCGTCGCGGCTCGGCTATCTCTTCTTCGGTGCGCCGAACGAACGGTCGACGGCGGCGCCGCCGCGCGACTTCTACCTCTACTTCCTCCAGCCGCACGAGCCGCCCCCCTTCCGGGACGAGAAGAAGGCGGACGAGGTGTTCTTCCGGCTCGAGGGTCGGGACGACGCGTTCCGGCGGGCGTTGCGGACCTGCGCCGCCGCGCTCGACCTCGCATCGCGCACCTCCGGCCGCGCGCAGGACGTCTACCGGACCCGGGCGGACGGCGCCCTCCGCGACCTGACCGCGTGGCTCCGGGGGCGCATGGCGACCGCGTTCCGGGTCACCTGCCAGGGGCGGACGAAACCGCTCGCGGACTGGCTGGACGTCGCGCCGGCGGCGGACGACGAGCAGGTCAACGTGCGCGACCTCGTGAACGCGGCGGGCGCGGCGGCGCTCGCCGCCCACTTCGAAGACCAGGCTCCCGAGCATCCGACCTTCCCGGCGTACTGGACGCGGGCCAGCCGGCCGCAGGCCGTCCGGGACGCCCTCCGCCGGATCGCCGGCCGGTCGAAGACGCGGCAGGGCGCGCAGGTGCTCGCCGCGCTGGGCCTGCTCGACGGCGCCCGCCTCGACCCGCGCGGCTCGCCGTACGCGCGGCGTCTCGTCGAACGGCTGCGCGCGAAGGGTGCCGGGCAGGTGCTGAACCGGGCCGAGTTCGTGAGCGCCGTCCGGGACGTCGAGTACCTGGACCCGGACCGGTCCCGGCTGGAACCGGAGTGGGGCGTCGTCCTGCTCGCCGCCCTGGTCCACGCGGGGGACGTGGTGCTCGTCCTTCCCGGCCGCCGCTTCGACGCCACCGGCGTCGCCGACCTCGCCGACGCCCCGCTCGACGACCTCGTGAACCTGAAGCACGTCGAGCGCCCGAAGGAGTGGGACCTGCCGGCCCTGACGGCGCTGTTCGAGCTGCTGGAACTGGGTCCGGGGCAGGCGCGGCTCGTCGCGCAGGGCCGGGACGAACCGGTGCAGGCGCTCCAGGCCGCGGTGACCGGCCATGCCGCCCGCATCGTCGCCGCACAGCAGGCGGTCCGGGCGGGACTCCCCTTCTGGGGCGCGAACCTGCTCGACGACGCGGAACGCGGCGAGCGGCACGCGGCGCTGGCGGCGGCCAAGGAGTTCGTCGAGTCCCTCCAGCCGTTTTCGTCGCCCGGCAAGCTGAAGAACTTCCGGTACGGCGCCGACGACGTGGCGCGCCGGAGGCCGGGGCTGGCCGCGCTCCGCGACACGGAGGCGCTCGTCGCCCTGCTGCGGGACCTCGAAGGCGCCGCGTCGTACCTTTCGACGGCGGCCGCGGTCCTGCCGGCGGACGACGGCAAGGCCGCCGAGATGCGGCGGGCGCGCGACGGGTTGCGCGCCCGGCTCCGCGACCCCGAACAGCGGACCGCGCCCGACTTCCGCCGGCGGGCGTTGCACGAACTGGAGGGCCTGAAGCAGGCATACGTCCGCGCCTACGTCGGCAGCCATGCCCGCGCCCGCCTGGGCGTCGACGCCGACCGCCGCAAGGCGCGCCTCCTCGCCGACGGACGCTTGAAGGCGCTCGACGCGCTGGCCGCCGTCGACCTGCTGCCGCGCCGCCGCCTGACCGGGATCCGGGACCGCCTGACGGCTCTGACCACCTGCTTCGCGCTGACCGAGGACGAGTTGGCCGCGGCGCCCGAATGCCCGCACTGCGCCTTCCGCCCCGCCGCCGAGCCGGTGACCGGCGCGTCCGCCGAGCAGACGCTCGCCGCCATCGACGACCATATCGACGCCCTGCTCGCCGAATGGACCGCCACCCTGCTGGAGAACCTCGACGCCCCGGCCACCCGCGAGCAGTCGGCGCTTCTCCAGCCGGAGCCGCGCGCCGCCGTGCAGGCGTTCCTCGACGCGCGCACGCTGCCCGACCCGCCCGGCGCCGCCTTCGTCCGCGCCGTCGCCGAGGCGCTCTCCGGCCTCGCCAGGGTGACCGTCACGGCCGAGGACCTCCGCGCCGCGCTCCTCGCCGGAGGCTCGCCGGCCACGCCGGAGGAAATGAAGCGGCGCTTCGCCGATCATCTCGACGCACTGGCGCAGGGGCGGGACCCGGAGAAGGTGCGGATCGTGCTGGAGTAGAGACGCGAAGGGTGCGGAAGCGGCGATGATGCGGGAAGAGATAATCGAGCGGTTGCAAGGCTACGAGTGGTCCGACGTCGAGTTCAAGGAGGCTCGCACCGCCGCGCCGAAGGCGGCGTACGAGACGGTGTCGGCGTTCGCCAACACGGCGGGCGGATGGCTGGTGTTCGGCGTCCGCGACCGCGGCGGCGCGTTCGAGGTCGTCGGCGTCGTCGAGGTGGACAAGGTGCAGGGCGAGTTCCTGAGCACGCTGCGGTCGGGCAGCAAGGTGAGCCGCGCGGTCAGCGTCACCGAGGACCTGGTCGAGACCGACGGCAAGACGTTGCTGGTCTTCCACGTGCCGGAATCCCCCCGGCACGAAAAGCCGGTCTACCTGGACGGCGACCTCCGGCGGTCGTTCATTCGGCGCGGCGGATGCGACGAGCGCTGCACGCCGGAGGAAATCGGGCGGTTCCTGCGGGACGCCGCGCGGGACCGGTACGACGACCAGCCGCTCGACGGGCTGGACGCCGGGAAGTTCTTCGATCCTGATTCCGTCCGCTGGTACCGGCGCGTGTTCGGCGAACGCAACCCCGGCAGGACCCAGGCGGCGTCCGACCCCGAGTTCCTGCACGAGTGGGGCTTCGTCGTCGAGCACGGCGGCGGTCTCGCGCCGACCCGTGCGGCCGTCCTCCTCTTCGGCCGCCCGCGCCATCTGCGCCGGGCGCTTGGCCGGCCCGTGGTCGATTGCCAGTTCATCGACGCCGCGTACGACTCCTGGACGACGGACCGGCGCTGGATCGACCGCGTGGTGGTCGAGGAGAATCTGATCCAGGCGTGGCTCATTCTGTCCGAACGCTACGTGAAGCACGCCGAGCACCCCTTCCGGCTGGACCCGGCGACGCTTCGGCGGGACGACGACCCGCCCGACTACGTCTCGTTCCGGGAAGCGGCCATCAACCTGCTGATCCACCAGGACTACGGCGACCCCGGCCGGAAGGCGTCGATCCGATTCTTCCGGGACCGGACACTGTTCTGGAACCCGGGCGACGCCTTCGCCGCCACCGACGAGCTCCTGAACCCGACCGAGAAGGACGTGCGCAATCCGGCCCTCGTCGCCGCGTTCCGGCGGATCGGGCTGAGCGAGCAGGCGGGGACCGGCGTGCGCGCGATTTTTCGGAACTGGCAGAATCTCGGCCACGTGCCGCCGGTGATCGGGAACGACAAGGCGAGGAAGGCGTTCGAGTTGCGCCTCCTGCGCGAGGAATTGCTCGGCGAGGAGCAACGGCTGTTCCAGGCGCAGCTCGGCGTCCGGCTGGACGAGGCGCAGGCGCGGCTCTTCGCCCTTGCCTGCCGACAGGGCGGTGTCTCGCTCACGGACGCGAAGGCGGTCACGGGGCGGACCGGACCCGCGGCCCGGACGGTGCTGGACGCGCTCGCCGTCCAGAAGCTCTTGCGTCCGCTCGAAGGGGGCGTCCGATACGGCATCGCCGAGCATCTTGCCGGCCGGCTCGACATCCGGGCGCCCGGCCGGTCGTCCGGCGGCCAGGCCGGCGGTGATTCGGAAGAGTTGGTCACGGACCAAGGCTCCGGCGGCACGGGCGACAGGGTCACTGACCAAGTCGGGTCCGGGGCCGGTGGCATGGTCACCGACCAAGTCGGGTCGGGGACGGGCGACATGGTCACTGACCAAGTCGGGTCCGGGGCCGGTGGCATGGTCACTGACCAAGTCGAACCGGAGGTGGGCGGCATGTCCACTGCACATGTCGCACGCGGGTCCGGCCACATGTCCACTGCACATGCGCATGTCGCACGCGGGTCCGGCCACATGTCCACTGCGCATGGCCGCGGGGCGTCGGACGCTCGGCGGGACGAGCCGCTGACCGAACCATCGGCCTTCCAATGGCGGATCGTCGAGCGTTGCGACGCGCCCCGGCGGCTGGCCGAGCTCATGGACGCGCTTGGCGTCGCCCATCGCGGCTACTTCAAGAAACGGCACCTCGACCCGCTGATTCGGGCGGGGCTCGTCGCCATGACCAACCCCGCCAACCCGCGGGCGTCCGGCCAGCGCTACGTCCTGACGGAAGCCGGCGCCGCGCTCAAGGCGGCCCGCCGCGGCAGGGACCGGGAGGACGAGCGCCGTGGCCCGGCGTGACCCGGCGCCGAGGCTGCCGCGGGACGACGCGGCCCCCGCGGCGGCCGGGCCGGTCGAGTGCCTCGGCCGGACCTTCGAGTCGGACGCGGCGCGGCGCGCGCACTTCCTCGAACGGCTGCGGGCGATGCTCCCCGCGCTACGGCGGCGGCCCGACTTCCCGGCGGGGACGGACGCGGACGTCCTCCGGCTGTCGGACCCGCCGTACTACACCGCCTGCCCCAACCCGTTCCTGGCCGAGTTCGTCGAGCGCCACGGCCGGCCCTACGACGCCGGGCAGCCGTACCACCGCGAGCCGTTCGCGGTCGACGTCAGCGTCGGCAAGACCGATCCCCTCTACCGGGCGCACGGCTACCACACCAAGGTGCCGCACCTGGCGATCGTCCCGTCCATCCTGCACTACACGCGGCCGGGCGACCTCGTGCTGGACGGCTTCTGCGGGTCGGGGATGACCGGCGTCGCCGCGCAGTGGTGCGGGACCGCGCCGCCCGCGTACCGCCGGACGCTGGAACGGCAGTGGGCGGCGGAGGGCCGGGCCGCGCCGGCGTGGGGCGCCCGCCGCGCGGTTCTGGGTGACCTCTCGCCGGCCGCCGCCTTCATCGCCGGCAACTACAACCTGCCCTTCGACGCCGACGCCTTCGCCCGCGCCGCCCGGACGCTCCTCGACGATGCGGCGGCGGAGGTCGGCTGGATGTACGAAACGCTCCACGCCGACGGGACGACCCGCGGGCGGATCGACTACACGGTGTGGAGCGAGGTGTTCGCGTGCCCGGAGTGCGCCGGCGAGATCGTCTTCATCGACGAGGCGCTCGACGAGGGGACCGGCCGGACGCGGAGCGGGTTCCCCTGCCCGCGCTGCGGCGCCGCGCTGACCAAGAAGACCCTCGAACGGTCGTTCGAGACGCTCGCGGACCCCGCGTCCGGCGCGCCGTGGCGCCGCATCCGGCTGCGGCCGGTCTCGATCGTCTACACCGTCGGCGATTCGCGGCGCCGGAAGAAGCCGGACGCCGCGGATCGGGCGACGCTCGACCGCATCGGCGGCCTGCCGCTGCCTTCGGAGGTTCCGACGGACGCCTTCCCCATCGACGCGATGTACCACGGCTCGCGTCTCGCCCCGAAGGGGTTCACGCACGTCCACCACCTGTTCCTGCCCCGCGCGGCGCACGCGCTGGCCGCGCTGTGGCGGCGGGCCGCCGCGCACGAGGACCCCCGGCTGCGGAACATGCTGCTGTTCTTCATCGAACAGGCGACTACGACGTTGTCCGTGCTCAATCGATTCCGCGCCAATCAAGCCGGTCAGGCAAACCAAGTCCTGAGCGGCGTCTACTACATTCCATCTCAGGTGGCCGAAATATCTCCCTGGTACAGACTCGACAGTAAGGTTTCTCAGATACCTGATTCGTTCATGAAGCTGCAACTATCGCGAGGAAAACACGTTGCCGTCACGACGGCAGCTTGCAGCGAGTCCGCCATTGCCGACAACTCGGTCGACTACGTCTTCACCGACCCCCCGTTCGGCGAGAACATCTACTACGCCGACCTGAACTTCCTGGTCGAATCCTGGCACCGGACGTTCACGAAGACCGCGCCGGAGGCGATCGTCGACCGCAAGAAGGACAAGGCGCTGATCGACTACCAGCGCCTGATGCAACGGTGCTTCGCGGAGTACCGCCGCGTCCTGAAGCCGGGGCGCTGGATGACCGTCGTCTTCCACAACTCCCGGAGCGCGGTGTGGAACGCCATTCAGGAGGCGATGCTCGCGGCCGGCTTCGTGGTCGCCGACGTCCGCACCCTCGACAAGCGGCAGGGGTCGTACCGGCAGGTGACGAGCACCGCGGTCAAGCAGGACCTCGTCATCTCCGCCTACAAGCCGAACCACGGCCTCGAAGAGCGTTTCAGGCTGGCGGCGGGGACCGCGGACGGCGTCTGGGACTTCGTGCGGACCCACTTCCGCCAACTGCCGGTCTTCGTCTCCCGGGACGAGCGGGCCGAGGTGATCGCCGAACGCCAGGGCTATCTGCTGTTCGACCGCATGGTCGCCTTCCACGTCCTGCGCGGCGTGACCGTCCCGCTCTCCGCCGCGGAGTTCCACGAGGGTCTCGCGCAACGCTTCCCCGCGCGGGACGGCATGTTCTTCCTGCCCGAGCAGGTGGCGGAGTACGACCGCCGGCGCCTGTCGGCGCAGGATATCGTCCAGCTCGACCTGTTCGTCCGGAACGAGGAAACGGCGATCCGGTGGCTGAAGCAGCAGCTCGAGAAGGAGCCGCAAACCTTCCAGCAGATCCACCCGCGGTTCATCCGGGAGCTCGGCGGCTGGATGAAGCACGAGCGCATGATCGAGCTCTCCGACCTGCTCGAACAGAACTTCCTCTGCTGCGGCGGCCGGGGCGAGGTCCCCGAGCAGGTGCGCGGCTACCTGTCCGGCGCCTTCGCCCACCTTCGCAACCTGGAGAGCGACGCCCCCACTCTCCGCGCGGCGGCGAAGGACCGCTGGTACGTGCCCGATCCCCACAAGGCCGCCGACCTCGAAATACTCCGCGACCGCACGCTCCTCCGCGAGTTCGACGAATACCGGGACGCCGCCCGGCGCCGCCTCAAGGTGTTCCGCCTCGAGGCGGTCCGCGCCGGCTTCCGGCGCGCGTGGCAGGAACGCGACTACGCCACGATCATCGCGGTCGCGGAGAAGGTCCCGGAGACGGTGCTGCAGGAAGACCCGAAGCTGCTGATGTGGTACGACCAGGCCTTGACGCGCAGCGAGAAGGAATAGGACCGTGCCGGAACGGGGTGGCGCGGCGCAGGGCTGGCGCGACGAGATCCTCCGGGAATTCCTGCCGGGCGCCGCGCGGCTGACGCTGGTCGCGGACCCGGACGGCCTGCTGCTCGACGCGGGGCTGCTGGCGGTGCTGGAGGAGCGCGGGTTCGATCTGCTGCCGTTCGACGACCCGGTCGCCTTCCGCTTCGCGTACGAATCCCGGTACCGAGAGCGGGAGGACGGGGGCGAGGCGGCGGGGCTGATCGTCGTCCGGCGGGGCGCGGAGCCGGACCTGGGCGCGCTTCCCCACGACCTGCTGCGGGCGGGGCGGCGGCTGGCGTTCGGCCTCGCGGACCTGTTCCCGCGCCTGAGCGCGCCGGTGGTCGAAGCACTGGACCGGGACGAACTCGACGCGCTGTACGCCGCGCAGGCGCGGGAGGCGCCGGACCGGCCGCTGGGCGCGGCCCGGACCCGCGCGTTCGTGTTGCGGCACGTCTTCGGGGTCGCGCCCGAGGCGGTCACCGGCGCGCCGGCGCTGCTCCGCCTCCTGCTGGAGCGCCACTACCGGAACCGCCGCGTGCCGCCGGACCTGGACGGTCACCTCGTGCGGGCGCTCCGCGGGCGTTTCGCGGACTGGCCGCTGGCGCGGATCGTCCCGGACCGCGAGGCGTTCTTCGGCTTTCTTCAGGAACGGTGGCCGGTCTTCCTGAACCGTTGCGCGGCCGGCGGCGGCGCGCTCCGCGGTCCCGGCGGGGCGGCGACGCTCGGCGAGCCGGCCGAGGCGTACGGATTGGCGTTCCCCGGGCCGGCGGATCTCCCGTTCGACCACGACGACGTGCGCGTCTACGTGGACACCCTGTTCCTGGAAGGCCTGCTGCGGCCGGTCGAGCATCCCGCCGCGCGCACGCTGGCGGGGTCGTGGGCGGCCACCGGCGTGCGGACGGACGCCGCGGGCGACCGGCGGCGGCGGATCGCCGGCCTGCTGGACCGGGCCGAGGCGTCGCTGCCGGACGACGCGGCCGGCCACCGCGACTGGCTGGCGTTCGCGCGGGTGTGGGCGGCGCTGAACGCGTTGCGCTTCGCCGGCGCCGATCCCGCGTCCCCGGAGAACGGCGCGCGCTACCGCGGCGTCCGGGACCGGGTGGACGCAGCGTTCACCGCGTGGCTCGGCCGGCGCTTCTCGACGCTGCACAACCAGCCGCCGGCGCCGCCGGTGATGGTCCACCACGTGCCCCGCCTGCTGGCGCGGCGCCTCGCGGCGGCGGCCGGCGCGAAGGTGGCGCTGGTGGTGGCGGACGGCCTGTCGCTCGACCAGTGGGTGACGGTCCGCGAAGGGCTGGCGGCGCAGCGGCCGGGCCTGCGCTGCCGCGAAGGCGCGCTGTTCGCCTGGATCCCGACGCTGACGATGGTGTCGCGGCAGGCGTGCTTCGCGGGCCGCGCGCCCTTCTACTTTCCGTCGGACATCCGCACCACCGACCGCGAGCCGGCGGCGTGGCGGCGGTTCTGGGGCGACGAAGGGCTCGAACCGGCCGCGGTCGGCTACGTGAAGAACCTGCGCGGCGCGCCGGACCTGCCCCGCGTGGCGCAGCTCGCATCGGACCCCCGGATGCGCGCGATCGGCCTGGTGGTGGACACGGTGGACCGGATCATGCACGGCATGGTCCTCGGCGGCGCGGGGATGCACGGACAGGTCCGCCAGTGGACGGCGGAGGGGTTCCCGGCGGCGCTGCTCGACCTGCTGCTCGACGCCGGGTTCCACGTCTTCCTGACCGCGGACCACGGCAACGTCGAAACGCGGGGCGTCGGCCGAATTGCGGAAGGCGCGCTGGCGGAACTGCGGGGACAGCGGGTGCGCGTCTTCACCGATCCGGCGCTGCGCGCGCGGGTGGCGGCGCGGGCGCCGGGCGCGATCGCGTGGCCGCCGGCCGGCCTGCCCGACGACTACCTCGCCCTGATCGCCCCCGGCCGCTCGGCGTTCGTCCCCGCGTCGGAACGCCCGGTGTCGCACGGCGGCGCCGCCCTGGAGGAAGTGATCGTGCCGTTCGTGGAGATCGACCGGCCGTGACCGCCGAGGCGCGCCGGATCATCGGTTTCGACCGGCGGATCCGGCTGGAGTGGCTGGACGCGGCGGCCGACCGGACCGCGGCGGGCCTGGCCCCCGCCGAAGTGCGGTCGCAACTCGTCCGGCGGCTGGAGGGCGAGGTGGCCGGCGGCGACACGCCGCACCACGCGCGCGGCAAGACGGCGACGGTGCTGGTCCATGTCTGGGCGCGCGTCCCCGCGGCCCTGGTCCCGCTCCGGGACGACGCCCTCGCTCTGCTGCCCGGCCGTTCCGGGCGGGACCGCCTGCCGCTGCACTGGGGCCTGTGTCTCGCCGGCTATCCGTTCTTCCGGGACGTGGCCGCCGCCACCGGCCGGCTGCTGGCGCTGCAGGGCACCGCCGCGCTCGACCGGATCGTCCGGCGCGTGACGGAAACCTGGGGCGCGCGCACCAGCGTGACGCGCGCCGCGCCGCGCATCGTCCGGTCGTTCGTCGACTGGGGCGTTCTCGAAGAGACCGGCGCGCGGGGCGTTTTCGCCCCCGCGCCGCGGATCGCGGCCGCCGGCGAAGAGGTCGGCCCGTGGCTCCTCGAGGCCGGTCTCGTGAGCACGGGCCGCTGCGCCGTCCCCCTCGGCGATCTGCTGCGGGCGCCCGCCTGCTTCCCGTTCGACCTGCGGGTGTCGGGGCGCGACGCCGCCCGCCGGCCGCGGCTGGACCTCTCCCGCCAGGGACGCGAGGACGTCGTCGGGCTCACGGCCGGACAGGCGCCGGCATTGCCCGCGTCAGCGTAGAGGACGGCGCGTCAGTAGTAGCCGAAACCCCCGAGCAGTCGGGGTGGCACCGGCATTGCCCGCGTCAGCGCAGAGGACGGCGGGCCGATCGGGGTCGGGTTCAACGGCAGTCCTCCGTCGCCGGTAGTAGCGGCGCCCATCTTGTCAGCCGGCGCGCACGGCGGAACCGCCGCCGACGGCCGCGTCGATGGCGTCCGCCAGGCCGCACTCGTCGTGGGTCGCGGTCAGCCGCCAGCCGCGTTCCGCGGCGAGCTGCTCAAGCGGCTCCACCGCGTTGCCCATCACGACGGGCCGGCCGGCGAACTCCAGCATCTCGCGGTCGTTCAGGTTGTCGCCGACCGCCATGACCGCGGCGGCGTCCAGTCCCAGGCGCCGCGTCCACGCCCGCAGCGCCGCGCCCTTCGACCAGCCGCCGGCGATCAGGTCCAGCAGCGAGAAGTCCCGCTCGGCGTACTCCGTCAGGGTCGCGGTCACGTCGGGGGCCTGCGGCAGGCCGGCGACCTCGCCGGCCAGCGCCCGCATCGGCTCGACCCCGCCGGTGAACGCCACCTGGGCCGGGTCCGCGTCGAGCGCCGCCTCGATCGGCTCGACACGGGTGATGAACGCGCGGTTCCGCTCGTAGTACCAGGCGCGCTGCGGATGGCTCCAGTCGATGCCTTCGTAGACGTACTGCCGCGCGTCGGACCGGTCGAAGATCATCGCGACTCCCCGCTGCCGCGGCCGCAGCGCGGCCACGACGGCGCGGGCGGTTTCGCGCGGCAGGAGGCGGCGGTCCAGGGTCGTTCCGTCCGCCCGCTTGGTCAGCGCGCCGTTGCTGACGATCAGCGCGGGCGCGTCCGGCGCATGCCCGGGGGCGAGTTCCTCGGCGATCGGCCGGGCGTGGTGGAAGGCGCGGCCGGTCACGAGCACGACGTGGACGCCCTCGTCGATGGCCCGCCGGACCGCCCGGCGGTTGCGCGGGGGCAGCCGGCCGCGGCCGTCGAGCAGCGTGCCGTCGATGTCGATGGCGATGAGGCGGACCGGACCCGCGGGGCGCATGGGGCTTGGTGGCGCGCGGTGGGGAACGCCGCCCGCGCGCCGGTGCGGTCGAACGGCGTTCCCGATGTCGCGCGGGCGTCGTGCCGGAGGACGAAGGCCGAAGCCCCCCTCCCCCGGGCGGCCGCTACGGCGCCGCGGCCGGCTTCCTCGCGTACTTCTCCTCGACGTAGTCGTCGATCAGGCGGCGGAACGCCTCGGAGAGCTCGTCGTACGAGCCGCGCAGCGTCGTCGCGTGCCGGCCGTCCACGTACACCGGGCAGGTCGGCTCCTCGCCCGTGCCCGGCAGGCTGATGCCGATGTTCGCCGCCTTCGACTCGCCGGGCCCGTTGACCACGCAGCCCATGACGGCGACCGTCATCTCCTCGACGCCGTCGTACGCCGTCTTCCAGGCCGGCATCATGCCGCGCACGTAGCCCTGGATCCGCTCGGCCAGCTCCTGGAACGTCGTGCTGGTGGTCCGGCCGCAACCGGGGCAGGCGGTGATGCTCGGGGCGAACGAGCGCAGCCCGAGCGCCTGCAGCAGCTCGCACGCGGCGTACACCTCCTCGCGGCGGTCGCCGCCGGGACGCGGCGTCAGCGAGACCCGGATCGTGTCGCCGATGCCCCGGTGCAACAGGATGCCCATGGCCGACGCCGACCAGACGAGCCCCTTCGTGCCCATGCCCGCCTCGGTCAGTCCGAGGTGCAGCGGCTGCCGCGTCTGCGCGGCCAGCGCGCGGTACACGGCGACCAGATCCCGGGGCCGCGACACCTTGGCCGAGATGACGATCCGGTCCTCGCCGAGCCCGCCGTCGAGCGCCAGCGCGGTCGATTCGAGGGCCGAGATCACCATGCACTCGTTGATGATCTCCTCCGACGTCCGGCCGCGGCCGCGGTCGGTGTTCTCCTGCATCTTCGCCATGACGAGCTCCTGGTTCAGGGAGCCGCCGTTGACGCCGATGCGCACCGGCTTGCCGTAGTCCCGGGCCACCGCGCAGATGGCCGCGAACCGTTCGTCGCGGCGCCGTCCGGTGCCGACGTTGCCCGGGTTGATGCGGTACTTGTCGAGCGCCGCCGCGCACGCCGGGTGGCGGGTGAGCAGCAGGTGGCCGTTGTAGTGGAAGTCGCCGATGAGCGGCGCCGCGCAGCCGGCGTCGAGCATCCGCCGCTTGATTTCCGGCACCGCGCGCGCCGCGTCGTCCCGGTTGACGGTGACGCGCACCAGCTCCGAGCCCGCCTCGGCGAGTTCGATGCACTGCGCGGCGGTCGCCGCGGCGTCGGCGGTGTCGGTCAGCGTCATCGACTGCACCGCCACCGGCGCCCCGCCGCCGATCTGCAGGCCGCCGACCGGCACCGCCGTCGTGCGGCGCAGGCGGACGTCGGTCGTGGTCGCCGGCATGACGTCAGGCCCGCGGGACACCGCTTGCGGCCGGCCGCCCGGAGGCGGAGCCGAGCTCCGCGAACGATTCGCGGGCGGCGCGGATCGTGCGGTCGACGTCCCGCTCGGTATGCGCGTCCGACAGGAACCAGCCCTCGAACTGCGAGGGCGGCGGATGAACGCCGCGCCGCAGCAGGCCCCGGAAGAAGGCGGCGTAGGCGTCCGTGTCGGCCGCGGTCGCCGACGCGTAGCCGGTCACCGGCCCGGCGGAGAAGAACGGGGTCAGCACCGAGCCGGCGGTGTTGACGGCAAGGGCCACCCCCGCCTCGCGGGCGGTCTCCCGCAGCCCTTCCGCCAGACGGCGCCCGAGCCGGTCCAACCGCCGGTACAGCGCCGCCGACAGCTTCGAGAGCGCCCAGATCCCGGCCGTCATCGCCAGCGGATTGCCCGCCAGGGTGCCGGCCTGGTAGACCGGCCCGGCCGGCGCGACACGCTCCATCAGGTCGGCCCGGCCGCCGTACGCGCCGACCGGCAGGCCGCCGCCGATGATCTTGCCCAAGCAGGTGAGGTCGGGCGTGACGCCGCAGACCGCCTGCGCACCCCCCCGGGAGGCGCGGAAGCCGGAGATCACCTCGTCGAAGATCAGCACGATGCCGTGGCGGTCGCACAGGCCGCGCAGCCCCTCGAGGAAGCCGGCGGCCGGCGGCACCACCCCCATGTTGCCGGCGATCGGCTCGACGATGACGGCGGCGATCGCGCCGCGGTGGGCATGGCACAGCCGGTCGACCGACTCCAGGTCGTTGTAGGCGGCGATCAGCGTGTCGGCGGCGGTGGCGCGGGCCACGCCCGGGCTGGTGGGCACGCCGAGCGTGGTGGCGCCCGAGCCCGCCTGCACGAGGAACGCGTCCGCGTGTCCGTGGTAGCAGCCGGCGAACTTGACGATCCGGTCGCGGCCGGTGGCGGCCCGCGCGACGCGGACGGCGCTCATCGCCGCCTCGGTGCCCGAGTTGACGAACCGCACGCGTTCGATGGACGGGACGCAACGGCGGACGAGCCGGCCGAGCTCGACTTCCTGCGCGGTGGGCGCGCCGAAGCTGGTCCCGCGGCCCGCCGCGGCGCGCAGCGCGCGCGTCAGCTCGGGCGGCGCGTGCCCGTGGATGAGCGGCCCCCAGGACATGACGTAGTCGATGTAGCTCCGTCCGTCGACGTCGCGCAGGCGCGCCCCGCGCGCGCTCTCGATGAACGGAGGGTGGCCGCCGACGGCGCCGAAGGCGCGCACGGGGCTGTTGACGCCGCCGGGCAGGACCCGGCGCGCGCGGTTGAACAGGCGGGAGGATTCCGACCGCGGCATCGGCCAGCGAAAGATATCATGCTCGCGGCATGGTCGACCCGTGCGACGTCTGCGGCGCGGCCGGCAGGATGACCCCGCTCGTCGAGGCGGGGCTGCCCGGCGTCGGGCCGGTGCGGATCCACCGTTGCGGCGGCTGCGGCCTGCGGCAGGTGCGCCCGCGGCTTTCCCCGGCGGCCCTCGAGGCCCTCTACGACGCGGACTACTTCGACCCGGCCGCGGCGCACGGCTTCGCGGGGTACGCCCGCCAGCGGCAGCGTTACGAGCGGGACGCGTTCTTCCTCGCCCGCGAGCTCCGGCGGCTGGCGCCGGCGGGGCGGTTCCTGGAGGTCGGCAGCGCCCTCGGCTTCCTGCTCGCCGCGCTGGCCCCCGGCACCCGGTGGGAGGTGGAAGGCGTCGAAGTCTCGGCGTTCGGCGCCTGGTACGCCCGCGATCGGTTCGGCGCCAGGGTCCACGACGGAACGCTGGAGGAGGCCGCGCTGCCGGCGGAGGCGTTCGACTACGTGCTGCAGAAGGATCTGCTGGAGCACGTGACCCACCCGCGGCGGCACCTGGAGGAGACGCGGCGGATCATGCGGCGGGGCGCCCGGCTGCGCGTCGTCACCCCGAACGGAGAAGCGGACGTGCGTCCCCTGCAGCGCGCGGCGGCGGGGCGGGACGGCGGCGATCTGCCGGTCCTCGGCCAGGGGCACCTGTCGTTCTTCTCGCGGGGGCAGCTCCTGCGCCTGCTCGACGGCGTCGGGTTCCGGGTGCTGCGCGTCCGGTCGATCGGGATCCGGCGCGGCCTGCGGGCGCTCGGCGTGATCCCCGGCTGGCGTGGCCGCGCGCAGGTGCTGCGCCGCGCCGCGCTGGCGCCGCCGGATCGCCGCTCCGCGTCCGGCGGCGGGGCGCCGGCGGCGGAGCGGCGCGCGGAGCAGGCGGCGCGGATCGATGCGGAGATCGCCGCGCGCCACCGGCGGGCGCGGGCCTGGCGGCCGTACTTCCACTACCGCCGTTGCGTGCAGCGCCTCGCCGCCCTGCCGGGCGCGCTGGCCGTCGGTCAGGACTTCGACCTGCTCGCCGAGAAGCGCTGAGACGACGCGGCCCGCCTCGCCGCCCTGCCGGGCGCGCTGGCCGTCGGTCAGGACTTCGACCTGTTCGCCGAGAAGCGCTGAGACGACGCGGCCGCCCGGCCCGCCTCGCCGCCCTGCCGGGCGCGCTGGCCGTCGGTCAGGACTTCGACCTGTTCGCCGAGAAGCGCTGAGACGACGCGGCCCGCCGCATCCGCGCCATCCCGGTTTGGTCCCTCCTTGCGCCATCCTCGCGGGGTTCGGCGCCCGCTACCGTCCCGCCGCATCCGCGCCGCCGTCCCCGCCTTTCTCCCCGCCTAGCCCGTCCGGCCCGCCGCGGCGAATATGACAGAATAGGCGGCGGGAGTAACGACAAATGGCAGTTTCGATCACAACTCGGTCAGCATTCACGCTGTGCGCGGCGGCGGCCGTGGCGGCGGCGCTTTCGGTTCCGGCGGCGGCGCAGGAGGAGCGTAGCGTCAACGACGGCGTCTACACGGCCGCGCAGGCGACGCGGGGCCGGGCCGCCTACCGCGCCCAGTGCGCCGCCTGTCACGCCGCCAATCTGTTCGGCGGCGAGATGGCGCCCGGCCTGAAGGGCTCGGGCTTCATCGGCGGGTGGAGCGGCGCGACGCTGTGGGAGCTCGCGGACTTCACGAACGCCACGATGCCCCAGGACGCGCCGGGCCGGTTGACGGCGCAGGAGCTGAACGACGTGATCGCGTACGTCCTGCAGTCCAACGACTATCCGGCCGGCGAGGAAGAGCTCGCCATCGATCTCGGCGATCAGGGCGACCCGATCCGCATCGAATAGCCGCACGGAGACGCGCTCGCAATCCGGCCCGCTCCGGGTCGACCGCGGCCTCGCGGGCTTGGGCGCATCGCCGCGGGACGAGTCGGAGCGCTTCAGCGCAGCCCGGCCCGCTCCAGTTCGGCCGCGATCTCGCGGGCCAGCTCCAGGTTCCGGCGGGCCTGAACGTGGTCCGGCTGGATGCGGAGCGCGCGCTCGAAGTGGTCGATCGCTTCGTCGATGCGGCCGCTGACCGCCAGCACGCTGCCCAGGCTGTTGTGGGTCTCGGCCGATCCGGGCCGGAGCCGCAGCGCCTCGCGGTGGTGGTGCGCCGCTTCGTCGAGCCGGCCGAGCTCGCGTAGCGCGTGCCCGAGGTTGGCGTGGGCCGGCGCGTGGCCGGGTTCCAGCGCAAGCGTCTCGCGGAGGTGGTCCACCGCGTCCTCCGCGCGCCCCTGGGCCAGCCGCACGCTGCCCAGGTTGAAGCGCCCGTCGGCGAAGCCGGGATCGAGCCGCACGACGGCCTGGAACTCCGCCGCCGCCTCGTCCAGGCGTCCCTGCCGCTCGCGCACCGCTCCCAGGCCGTTGCGTGACGGCGCGTGCGTCGGGTCGGCCGCGAGCCCCGCCAGGTACTGCCGCGCCGCCTCGTCCAGGCGATCCTGCTCCAGCAGCGCCTTCCCGAGCTCGTAGTACGACCACGGGTTCGCCGGGTTCCTGCGGATCGCGTGCCGGTAGAGCGACTCGCGCAGCCGCACCAGATCGGCGGCGCGCCGCGGGCGCACCTGGAGCTGGAGGTGCGCCATCTCGTCCGACGACCGGTTGCCGGCCCGCACCCGCCGCGGCGGGTCGTGCGGATTGCGCGGATTGCCGGCCGAGTTGTCGTAGGTGAACCGCATCGCCAGGGTCGTGCCGGCCGGCAGCAGGTACGGTTCGCGCACGCGGTAGACGTCCTGCCAGTCGAAGTCCCAGTCGTCGATGCGGATCAGCCACCGCTCGGTTCCGTCCGGCAGCGTCGCCCTGCCTTCCATCGCCGTCGCCAGGTAGTGCGCGTGGGGATAGACGGCATGCACCTCGACGTCGATCGGGAGCGTGACGGCGTCGGTCACGACGAAGCCGGCGTCACCCGGCGGGATGTCGAGGAGGTGGTCGGCGTCGAGGCGGATCAGGTACAGCGGCGGCCCCGCCGGCGGCGCGTCCGCGAAGTGGAAGCCGGCCACCGGCGCGATGGTCTCCGGCCGGCCGGACGGCAGCATGTGGAGCTGCAACACGAAGTCGACGCCCGGTTCCAGGCGCCAGGCGAGTCCTTCGACGCCCGGGTTCGGCGCCATCCCGGGCGTCCAGCCCATCAGGTGGCCGTCCGGCATGAACGCCAGCCCCATCTCCATGCCGGCGAAGCCCGGCTGTTCGGGCTGCTCGATCTCCTCCTCTTCGCGGCGCCGCGACGACGTCGTGTCGTCCACCGCCATGATCGCGTGGTGCACGAACCGCGGGTTGCCGGGACGCAGCTCCACCGTCTTCACCCAGCGGGTCTCGGTGACCGGCAGCGGGACGACGAGGTTGCGGAAGACGTCGGGGCCCTCCGCCGGCAGGATGTACGGCGCCGGCGCCGTCACCGTCAGGTCCGGCTCGCCCAGCTCCCAACCGCCGGCGGCGGCGGGCGGCTCCGGGAGCTCCGCCAGATCGCCCGCGGCGGCGCCGGACCGGGCCCACGCGGCCAGGACGGCGATCTGCGCCTCCGTCAGGCGGCGCTCGCCGACGAACTCCCCGTAACCGGGTTCCGGCAGCCACGGCGGCATGAAACGGCTGGCCGTCACCTCCGCGATCTGGCGCGCGCGCCGGGCCGCGTCGTCGTGGCTCAGCAGCGGGAAGGGGCCCGAGCCGCCCGGGCGGTGGCACGGCGCGCAGTGCGCGAAGACGATCGGGGCGACGTGGCGCGCGAAGGTGACGGGGCCGGCGGGCGCGGCGGCCGCCGGAGCGTCCCCGGCGCCCGGTTCCGCGGCGGGCGGCATCCCGCATCCGCTGGCGAGAAGCCCCGCCGCGGCGACTCTCGCCACCCGTCCCACGGCACGGCGCATGCCGACAGGTTACTTCAGTTGGCGGACCGGCGCCGCGCCGGAACCGGGCCCGGGTCGCGGCCCGCCGCACCGCCCCCCAGTTGCCGAATACCAGGACCGGCGCCGCGCCGGGAACCGGGCCCGGTCGCGGCTTGGACTCCCGACGCCGACGCAACTATTCTTCGCGAGTGAAGAACGGACGTTCCCCCCGGGGCGTGGAGGCTGCTCGTGTCGCGGGCCGCGCGATTCTGCGCGGGTTCGGCGCCGGGGGCCGTCGCCTTGCTCGTCGCCGTCCCGCTGGCGCCGGGCGTCCGCGCGCAGGACGAACCGGAACCCGGCGAGTTGATTCGCGTCTATCGCGGGATGATGGAATACCGCGACGGCCGGCTGCGGACCGTCGCGGCCCGTTACTACTTTCCCCACGATCACGATCCGCGGTGGTTGGCCATCGACTTCGCGCTCGAGAACAGGTTGAAGCAGGTGATGACCTTCGAGCGGGACGACGTGCATGTCGTGCGGCCCGACGGCGCCCGGCTTCCACTGATCTCGCAACGGACTTATCGCCGCGAACGGGCCAGCCTGCTGCCGTTGCTGCTCCAGATTCGGGGAGGCGCCTACCAGTTTCCGGATTTCTGCTACGTCAGAAGCCTGGATTTTTTCGTGGACAGCGGCATCCGGCGGACACTGGCGGACGTGACCGGAGGGAGGTGTGTGCGAGGAAACCTCTTCTTCGCCGCGCCGGCCGGCACGTGGGCAAGCGGGGAATACGAACTGGCCGTCGGCGGCGAGGTCGGCGTGCGCGTACCGTTCGAGATCGAATAGCCGCGGCGTCGGCCGGCCGCGCGGCCCGCGGTCCGGTTGCCGTTCAGGACGGGAAGACGGCGTCCAGGTCGAGCTCGAAGCCGTCCAGCAGCGGCGAGCGGAGGGTCTGTCCCCGGCCGAAGGTGTGCGCGGCCGCCAGCGCGCCGTCCCGCAGCCGGTGGATCCGCACCGTCCCGGCCGCCGGATCGACCAGCCAGTACTCCGTCACGCCGTGCCTGGCGTAGAGCTCCCGCTTGTAGCCCCGGTCGCGGCCGGCGGTGGCGGGCGACAGGATCTCGATCACCAGATCGGGCGCTCCCTGCACGTTCTCGCCGCCGCTCAGCAGGTGCGCGCGTTCCCGGGAGACGAAAAGCAGGTCCGGCTGCACGACATCGGTGTCGGACAGCACCACGTCGCAGGGCGCGACGAAAAGCTCCCCCAGCGCCCGCTCCTCGATGAACCCGGCCAGCCGCCTGCTCAGGCTCAGATGCACCCGCTGGTGCCTCAGATTCGGCGCCGGCGTCATGAGCAGGTCTCCGTCCAGCAGCTCGTAGCGCTTGTCCGGCGGCGCGGTGCGGTAGTCCTCCCAGGTGAACTTGACGACGGGTTGCGCCGTGGCCACGTCTCGTCGCTCCTTGTTTCGCCGGGTGCGGCGATCATGATAGCGCGCCGCGGGCGAGCTCGGCCGCCGGCGCGCAGCGCACGGGGCGGCTGGTCGGGCAGGCAAGGTAGAGCCGATAGAGGCCTCCCTCCGGCAGACGGACTGGGCCGGCGGCGCGCGGCGTCCCGCATCCGCTGGCGAGAAGCCCCGCCGCGGCGACTCCTGCCACCCGTCCCACGGCACGGCGCATGCCGACAGGTTACTTCAGTTGGCGGACCGGCGCCGCGTCGGGAACCGGGGTCCGGTCGCAGTCTGGACTCCCGACGCCGACGCAACTATTCTTCGCGAATGAAGAACGGACGTTCCCCCGGGGCGTGGAGGCTGCTCGTGTCGCGGGCCGCGCGATTCTGCGCGGGTCCGGCGCCGGGGGCCGTCGCCTTGCTCGTCGCCGTCCCGCGGGCGCCGGGCGTCCGCGCGCAGGACGAACCGGAACCCGGCGAGTTGATTCGCGTCTATCGCGGGATGATGGAATACCGCGACGGCCGTCTGCGGGCCGTCGCGGCCCGTTACTACTTTCCCCACGATCACGATCCGCGGTGGTTGGCCATCGACTTCGCGCTTGAGAACAGGTTGAAGCAGGTGATGACCTTCGAGCGGGACGACGTGCATGTCGTGCGGCCCGACGGCGCCCGGCTTCCGCTGATCTCGCAACGGACTTATCGCCGCGAACGGGCCAGCCTGCTGCCGTTGCTGCTCCAGATTCGGGGAGGCGCCTACCAGTTTCCGGATTTCTGCACCGTCAAAGGTCATCCCTGGGTTCAACCCACTCTCAGCAGCCTGGATTTTTTCGTGGACAGCGGCATCCGGCGGACACTGGCGGACGTGACCGGAGGGAGGTGTGTGCGAGGAAACCTCTTCTTCGCCGCGCCGGCCGGCACGTGGGCAAGCGGGAAGTACGAACTGGCCGTCGGCGGCGACATCGGCGTGCGCGTACCGTTCGAGATCGAATAGCCGCGGCGTCGGTCGCGCGGTCCGGTTTCCGTTCAGGACGGGAAGACGGCGTCCAGGTCGAGCTCGAAGCCGTCCAGCAGCGGCGAGCGGAGGGTCTGTCCCCGGCCGAAGGTGTGCGCGGCCGCCAGCGCGCCGTCCCGCGGGCGGTGAATCCGGATCGTCTCCGCCGCCGGATCGACCAACCACAGTTCCGCCACGCCGTGTCTGGCGTAGAGCGTGCGCTTGTAGCCGCGGTCGCGGTCGGCGGTGGCGGGCGACAGGATCTCGACGACCAAGTCGGGCGCGCCCCGCACGGCGTCGCCGCCGCGCAGCAGGTGCGCGCGTTCCCGGGAGACGAAGAGCAGGTCCGGCTGCACGACGTCGGTGTCGGACAGCACCACGTCGCAGGGCGCGAAGAAGAACTTTCCCAGCGCCCGCTCCTCGACGAACTGCGCCAGTCGTCGTCCCAGGCGGCATTGCACTTCCTGGTGCTTCAGATTCGGCGCCGGCGTCATGAGCAGGTCTCCGTCCAGCAGCTCGTAGCGCCTGTCCGGCGGCGCGGTGCGGTAGTCCTCGCAGGTGAACTTGACGACGGGTTGCGCCGTGGCCACGTCTCGTCGCTCCTTGTTTCGCCGGGTGCGGCGATCATGATAGCGCGCCGCGGGCGAGCTCGGCCGCCGGCGCGCAGCACACGGGGCGGCTGGTCGGGCAGGCAAGGTAGAGCCGATAGAAGCCCGCTTCCTCCGCGCCGGCGCGCAGCACACGAGGCGGCTGGCCGGGGCAGGTCCTTGTTGCCCCCCGCAGGGAGCAGAATACTGCCATTGAGATGGTAAGTTGCTGCGATGATTTTTCGGGATCTGGTCGAGATCGTCGCGGACGAGCCGCTGTTCGAAACGGGACTGCTGCTGGCGGGGGCGGTCGACGCGGACGACCTGCGCCGCCAGCTCTCGCGCTGGACGCGCGGCGGACGGATTCAGTAGCTGTGGCGGGGACTGTACGCGCTGGCGCCGCCATGGCGAAAGCGGACACCCCATCCCTTTCTCGTTGCGAATCGGCTCGCGCCGGGTTCGTACGTCAGCGGCCTCTCGGCGTTGGCCTTCGCGCACGTGATTCCGGAGCACGTGGTTGAGGTGACCAGCGTCACGGCCGTAGACCGCGAACGAACGGGGGACCACGGCGAGGGCCTCCGAGAGCCCGGTCGCGGCCAGCCCCCGGTAGTGGGCCGTCAGCTCGGCGCCGCCCGCGCGCAGGCGGTCGCCGCCGAGCCCGAAGACGCGCGCGCCCGGATCGAGATCGCGCAGGGCGGCGGTCAGCGCGCCGGCGTAGAGATCGCCGGAGGGTTCGCCGCAGGAGATCAAGATCACCGGCAAAGCGATCACCGCGCCGAGCGCTTCGATTCGTACGGCCCCAGAAATCGCCCACCGTCGAAATGGATCAGGTGGGTTGGTGCGCTGGAACACCAGACTTCCGTTTCCCAGGAAATATCCTTCAGGTATTTTCCCATGACCGTCATGTCAGGAAACGCAGTGACGTACACCAGTCCGGGCTCCGCACCTGCAAACAGTGCGGCGAGTTCGGCGTGCCGTTTCGCATCGACGGGGCCGTGACTGGTAACCGCCTCTACGAGCAACAGCCAGTTTCGGGATCCGAAATACAGGACGACATCGGGCATTTTTCCGTGCCGGTCCATCGACACACCCAGCTCCGAAAGACGGGCGGCCCTGAAATAGCCCACCTTGTCCCCGGTGTCTCCCACGTAGATCAGCTCCGCACCGGGCGCGAAGCGCGGAGCGAACCCTTCAATGATCCGCTTGATAAGTACGCCGTGCGCCCCGGGCGTCAAATCGATCCGCTTGTTTTCCGCCAGCCGCACCGGCGTCATCGCCATGACGCGATGTTTCGCCCATTTTGCGGCCAGCGTCGGGCGCTCGGCAAGGTACTCCTTCAACAACGGCAGCCAGGCGCCGGAACCGAAGCTCCGTACGACCCGCCAGGCTTCCTCGGTGATCTGGTAGCATGCTTTGGGACTGTTGACGGCGCGGCCGGGTTCGTCCGGGTTGTACGCCGCGAGACCGGCTTCGACGAACTGGTGCATCGTATGTCGCCGGAACGTCTCCCGCGTGTTCGGCGCATATTCCCGCCCGTAATGCTCCCGGCAAAATTCCATGATCGGCGTGATGCCCATCAAGGGGCGGCTCGCATCTTCCCATGCGCCTGACGGTCTCAGACCCAGCAGGGCGAGCAACGTCAGGGCGGACCGCTCGTTCCGTTGACCGGGCGGCAGGCCCAGGAACTTGATGATCTCCGCCGCCTCGTCGATCTTACGCTGCGCACGCAACGGGTTCTCGCCTTCCGCCATGTCCGCCAACTCCCTTTCGACGATGTCGTCCACCTGCGACGCTGAAGGCGGTACGCTCCCGATGCCGGCCCCCATGCGCTCCAGCGCTGCCCGCGACGGATAGCGCAAGGCACGCAGGTCCGCCGCGTTCACCTGCGTATGACCACTGAACTGCCGGAAATACCGATCCACGAGGCTGCTGTTCAGGTAAACGGCCAGCCCATCGGCCAGCGCCCGAGCGACGCCCCGTTGCGCGGCATGATAAACGTTCAAGTGGTTCTCGAAACCGATCCGATCGCCCGGCAGATCGGACGCATAGACCGATGCCACGATGCGGCGCGGCTCCTCCTTCGACGTCAGACGTCTCACGACGACGAAGCAGCCGTGGTTCGACCACAACCACTTGCGGGTGCGATGCGTCACCTGAATGGCGTTGGGACGGGAGGTCGCCGGCCAGTCGAGATCGCCGCCGCGAAAGTGCGCGGCATACAACAACGGAACGGCGCCTGCTGCAAGTTGCCCCCGCAGGTCGGATCGCACTCGGAAGTCGACCACCGGCCCGGTGGACACCTCCAGGCCGAGGTCGGCCAGATCCGTCGTGAAGCAGGCCATGCGGTCCACGATTCGCCGTTCGAGATCGTTCGCTACGATCCGTACGACGCGGTCCGGATCCGCCGGGCGGACGACCTGAACCGGATCCGCCACTCTTTGCGTCAGGTCGCCCGTCGTCCACTCCCCCGACGCCGGATCGGGCTTGAAATCACCGCCCGCGCTCGTCGTAATCCGCACGTCCGCCGCCGGTGCGCCCTTGACTGCATGCAGGATGACGTTCTCCTGCAGTACGTGGTCACCGCCGAACGCCGAGTCGCGCGCGCCGAACAGGTGAATCCGACGCAGGCTCATGACGGAAAGGAACCGCTTCCGAAACGGTTTGAAATACGCGCCGTTGCAGAAGGAACGCGGCACGATCGCCACCAGTTCGCCGCCATGCCGAAGGTGCTGTACGGCCAGGAAAAGAAATCCGGCATACAGGTTGGAGGTTTCCACGCCGGCTCGCCGCAACGCGATCCGATGCCCGGAATCCGAATGAATCTTGCGGTACGGCGGGTTCATTATGACGTTGGTGAACCCCTCGGCGTCATGACCGTCCGCGTTGAAAAAGCCGGGTTGAGGGTCCGCCGGGTGGTTCAGGATGAAGTCGTGTCGCCGGATCTCGACGTCGACCGGTACGCCTACGGCTTCGCACCGCGCCACGGCGGCGTCCAGGGTACGCTCCAGACAGTCGATCAGCAACGGTTCGATTTCATAGCAGACCAGAGCCACGCCGCATGGTTTCACCGCCACCGCGCACAGCCGATCGACCACCGCGGCGGTCAACGAACCGGCGCCCGCCCCCGGGTCAAGCACCCGGACGCGGCCGGACAGATTGGAGAACATGCCGGCCATGAACCGCCCGATCGGCGCCGGCGTCATGAACTGACCCAAGCTGGCGCGGCGCCGACGATCGATTCGAGCCGCAGCATCGACGCCGTAGAACCCCGCGGTTTCGACGAGTGCCGGCTGCATGTCCGCCAGTCCGACCACCTCAACTCCGTCGCACTCGCAGCCGTGTGCGCGGATTCACGAACATGGCAGGGGCATCTGGCGTTCGTCCGCGAGGCGGCGCCGCGCCAGCGCCACGTACCGTTCCTGCAGTTCGATGCCGACGTAGCGGCGGTTCAGGCGAGCCGCGGCCACCGCCGTCGTCCCGCTTCCCAGGAAGCAGTCCAGCACGACGTCGCCGGGATCGGTCAGGAGCCTGATGACGCGCGACGGCAGCTCGATGGGGAACTTCGCTTCGTGATCGTCGTTCTGCCGCACGGACGGGAAGGTCCAGACGCCGCGCGACCCCCATTCCCGCCACTGGCCGCGGCTCAGGCGGGACCGGTCCACCCTGGTGACCCCCGGCTTCCAGAACACGTAGAGGTACTCGAACTCGTCCACCGCGCGGTAGGAGAGGCTGGCCCAGCGGCTGTTCTCCCAACAGGCGTCCTTCACCCAGATCCGGCGGTCGTAGGCGTAGAATCCGGCCGCCGCGGCCCATTCCTCGACCAGTCCGCCGACGATCCTGATCCGGGTCTGACTGTCGTACTTCCCGCCGCGGACGTTGTTGCCGTTCAATCGACGGTCGATGGTCTGCTCGCTGCAACCGAGCAGATCCGCGATCTGGTACCGATTCATCTCCGGGTGCTCGCGCATCGCCTGCAGCACCGCGTCCCGGGTGACACGATGCCGGCGGGCGCCGATCGTTTCGGCCGAGATCCTCGGCATCGACGGATCGCGGAAGCACAGGATGTCGGCGATGTTGACGACCAGGAACCCGCCGGGCTTGATCACCGGCCAATGGGCGGCGATGACGTCGCGCAGCAACGCCTGCCAATCCTCGAAGCCCAGCTCCGCCTCGTACGACTTGCCGACGAAGTGCGGCGGCGACCAGACGCTGACGGCGACGCTGTTCTGCGCGATCCGGGGAACGAGCTCCCGCGCGTCGCCACAGTGAACGGCGTCGACGGCCAGCGGGTGATCGGCGCCGCCATCGACCTGCGAAACGGTCGTTCCCAGTTGCTCCTGAAGCCTCTTCGGCAAGCGATCGAACGTGAAGGACGACGCATTCCACGGTACGCCGTCACCGTGCGCTGGCCGTTTCCGGTCTCTCACGCGCGGGTTGCCGCTCCGCGAACCGACGTACCGGCATTCGAGCGGCTGTCGGATCGAAGTTCCGTGCGGGCGGGGCGCCGCGTCCGGCATCGCGTCACCTTCCATGATTCACTCCCCGCGATCCGCATCCCGCTGCTCGTCCGCCGCCCGTGGCGGCGTCACCGCGCGCGGCGAAAGTCGGCGGCGGTCAGATCGAGATCGGACAGCGGCAGCACCTCGATCCGGTCGAAGCCTTCGCCGGGCAGGTCGCGCAGGAACACCGACGCGTCCCCCACCAGCACCATCGACAGGCCGGCCGGCCGGAGCCAGGTTTCGGCGACGCGCTCGATGTCGTACACGGTGACGGCGTTGATGCGCTCCGGGTAGTCCTCGATCGCATCCAGGTCCAGGCCGTAGAGGATGGCTTCGAGCACCTGCGCGGCGATGGCGTTCGGCGTCTCGATGGTGATCGGAAAGCTGCCGGCCAGATAGTCCTGCGCGCTCCGCAGCTCGGGCTCGCGCACCCGTTCCCGCCGCAGGCGGGCGATCTCGTCGACGGTCAGGCGCAACACCTCGGCGGTGGCGTCCGACCGCGTGTCGGTCTTGGCCAGGAAGTCGCCCGCGACCGAGCGCCCGGCGACGTCGGCGGAGGCGGCGTAGGTGAGCGACCGCGCGGTCCGCAGCACGCTGCCGAGCCGGTTGCCCCCTTCGCCGCCGAGAATCTTGACGGCGACGTCGAAGGCCAGGAAGTCCGGGTGCGCGCGCCGCGGCGCGACGTGGCCGGCGTGGACGACGGTCTGCACCGCGCCCGGCCGGTTGACGACCACGAGGCGCCGGGCGGGGGCCGGGACGTCGTCGGCGGTGACCGGAGGCGGCGCCGGGCCCGGCCTCCAGTCGCCGAGGGCGCGCTCCACCCCGGCGAACGCCTCGGCGGCCGTGACGTCGCCGACGACGGCGAGCACGGCGTTGTTCGGCAGGTAGTGGGTGCGGTGGAACGCCACCAGGTCGGCGCGCGTGATGGTGCGGATCGACCGCGGCGTGCCGCGCTGCGGCAGGCCGTAGGGATGGAAACCGTAGACCAGGCGGTTGAAGACGACGTTGGCGACGTACGCCGGATCGTCGTAGCTGACCCGCAGGCCGGAGAGCACCTGGTTGCGCTGCCGCTCGATCTCGGCCGGCGCGAAGGCCGGCCGCCGCGCCACGTCGGCGAGCAGGTCGAGGGCGAAGTCGAAGCTGTCCTTCATCACCAGCACGTCGACGAAGCCGAGGTCGCGGGCGGTGCCCACGCCGAGCGCGCCGCCGATGCTGTCGATGGATCCGGCGATCTGCTGGGCGGAGCGGGTGGTCGTCCCCTGATCGAGAAGCTGTCCGACGAGCGCGGCGACGCCCGGCTGGCCGGGCGGGTCGGCGGCGGCGCCGGCGCGCACGATCATCCGCACGTTGACCGCGGGCTGCTCGTGGTGGCCGACGTAGACCACCTGCAGCCCGTTGGCCAGCGAGCGGATCTCGTAGTCCGGGAAATCGACGTGGCGCCTCGTCAGCGGCGGCGGCGGCTGCTCGCGCGGCCAGTCGACCCGCTGCGCCCGCGCCGGGGGCGCAACGGACAGCCCGACCACGATCAGCGCCAGCGCCAGCGCGCCGGCCCGCGCCGCGCGCGGCCCCGCCACGTCGATCCTCCCCGTCACCGCCCCGCCCGCCGCGAGCCGCGCGGCAGGATCGTCAGCACCAGCCGGTTGTCGTCGCGCAGGTAGGTGCGGGCCACCCGCCGCACGTCCTCCCGCGAGACGTTCATGAAGATGTCGAACTCGGCGTCGGCCGTCGTCACGTCGTCGTGAATGACCTGCGCGTGGGCGAGGTGCATCCCCTTCTGCTCGATGCTGACGCGGCCGATGACGTAATCGCGCGCGAACTGGTTCTTGGCGCGCTGCAGCTCGGCGTCGGAGGGCGGCGCGGTCCCGGCGCGGTCCAGCTCGGCGATCAGGGCCTCCGCCACCTCCTCCGGCGTGCGCCCCGGCTGCACGAGGGCCACCGCGTAGAACAGGTTCGGGTCTTCGATGATGACCCCCTGCCCGAAGGCCGAGACCGCGACCTGCTGCTCGTAGACCAGGCTGCGGTGAATCCGGGCGCTCTGTCCGTCCGACAGGATCTTCGACAGGATGTGCAGCGGATAGGCGTCGGGATGCCCGTCGTAGGTGACGGGGTGCGCGACGACCACCGCGGGCAGCGGCCAGTTGTCCGCCTCCACGGTCAGCCGGCGGCTCCCGGTCGCCGGGGGCTCGCGCGGCAGGTCGCGCGGCACCGGCTTCTTCGCCTTCGGCACCCGGCCGAAGTAGTGCTCGACCATCTGCAGCGCGTAGTCGGTCTCGAAGTCCCCGACGAGGGTCAGGGTGGCGTTCTCCGGCACGTAGTACGTGTCGAAGAACTCCTGGACGTCCTCGATCGACGCCGCTTCGATGTCCGCCATCGATCCGATCGTCTGGTGCTTGTACGGATGGGTCGTGAACGCCTCGTCGTACAGGATCTCGGACAGCAGGCCGAACGGCTCGTTCTCGTACCGCCAGCGCCGCTCCTCCTTGACCACCTCGCGCTCGGAGTCGAGCGTCCGCTGGCTGATGCGCAGCGTCGCCATCCGGTCCGCCTCCAGCCACAGCACGAGCGGGAGGTACTGCGCCGGCACGGTCTCGAAGAAGACCGTCACGTCCTCGGTCGTGTAGGCGTTGCCCTCCCCGCCGACGCTGGAGATCATCGACAGGTGCTCGTCGGAGCGCACGTTGTGCGAGCCCTTGAACATCAGGTGCTCGAACAGGTGGGCGAAGCCGGTGCGGCCGGCCGGCTCGTTCTTCGATCCGACGTGGTACCACATCTGGAGGTTCACGATCGGCGTGGAGTGATCCTCGGACAGGATCACCGTCAGGCCGTTGTCCAGCGTGGTGAGGTGGTAGTCGAACTTCGGCGGCCGCACCGCGGCCTCGGCGGGCGCGGCGGCGGCGGCCGCCGCAAGACCCGCGGCCGACGCGGCGGCGGCCGCGCGCCGGAGCGCACGATGGAGGGCTCGCATGCCGCGATTATGCCACAGCGCGTTCCCGCTCCCCCACCCGGCTCCGGCGCGCGGGCGGCCGGGGGAATCCGCCGCCGGCACCGGAAGCCTCGCGGCATCCCGGCGACGCGATGATCGACCATCGCATCCCGTCGGAATCCGCCGCCGGCGCCGGAAGCCTCGCGGCCCGGTCCGCGGGCCGCCCGGGCGCGCGGACGTTCAGTCGACGACGAACCGGAACGCCAGCCGGGTCCAGCGGACCGGCCGCCGCACGAAGATGTCGGGGTCCACGCGGCGCTCGCGGCCGATCAGGAGCTCGCCGGCGCCGGCGCCGCCGCGGAACCGCAGGCCGAGGTGGACGGATCCGCCGTACTGCCGCGTGCGTCCGAACAGGCTCTCGTCGGTCAGCGCCACCGCCCCGTCGAGCTCGCCGATCAGCGACACGCGCCCGTTCAGCGGGCGGAGCACGCGGAGGTAGGCGTCGGCCTCCTGCTCGTAGTCCACCTCCGAGCGGGTGATCGTCGCGAGCCAGCGGCCGGCGATCTCGACGTCGAACGCTCCGAGGCGCAGGCCGTCGCCCCAGGACAGCCCCAGCATGTTCCAGGAGGGCGATCCGGGGTGCTCCCGGTCCGCGCGATGGCGCGAGACGTGGTGGAAGGTCACGCCGAACTCTCCCCGCGGCAGGCGGGTGAACACCGACAGGTCCATCGTGTAGTTGGTCTGGGTCGGATCGATGGCGCGGCGCTCCTCGCCGACGACCGTCTCCAGGTTGAAGAACACGCTGCCGCGCGCGAAGAGGAGGTCGAACACGTCCATGTCGACCCCGACGTCGGTGTCCCAGCCGAACCGCTCCTCGCCGTCGCCGGCCAGCCGCGCGGCCCGCGTGTGGACGTCGTAGCGGGTCAGGAACCCGAGCTCGCGCGCGGCGGTCTGGACCGGCCGCGGACCGCCGACGACCTGCGCGGCGGCGGGCTGCGCCGGCGCCGCGAGAACGGCGGGCAGCACGAGCGGGAGAAGCGTCCTCAACGCCGTCGAACCGCCATCCGCTCCACGAACGGCGCCAGGTAGTCGAGGCCCAGCCGGGCGGCGACGTCACGCACGTGACCCGCCCGCTCGTCCGGGTTCAGATCGAGAATGCCGCGCAGCTCCCCGAGCGGCTCGCTCGCCCGCGTGCGCCACCGCACGTGCGCGAGACCGTGCCGGGCGCCGCGCCACGCCAGCAGGTGCCCGACGGCCAGGAACACGAAGTAGTAGGCCACGAAGTTGGGGCCGGGCACGAAGAACAGCAGCAGCCCCAGCAGAACGGCCGCGAGCGACGAGAGGAACAGACGCCGCAGGTGGTGCTCGGCGTCGCGGCCGAGCCGGCGGCGCGCCACCGCCAGCGCGCGGCCGCCGTCGAGATCGGCCGGATGCACGAGGTCGACCGCGGTCTGCTTGCGCAGGTGCCACAGCAGCCGCCACTCGGCGATCGCCTCGGCCACCCATCCGACGACCGTGTTCCGCAGCCGGACCGACCACGGACGCGGCCTGTCGGGGTCGGCCGGAACCGCGGCCAGCCGCCGGGCCCGCCGCTGTTCCTGCGCCTCGGCGATCATCCGGCGGAAGCGCGCGTAGAAACGCCCGCCCCGCGGGGCATCCGCCTCGGGATCGGCGTCCTCGACCTCGGCCGATTCGCAGAACAACTCGTACCCGGCGGGACCGAGCGGAACGAGGTACACGTCGACGGGTCTCGCGGCGGCGACGATGCCGCCGGCCGGATTCGCGGGAGCGGGGCCGGAGGCGGCCGCGGGCTGGGGGCCGAGCGCGCAGGCGCGGCGCGGAACCGCGTCGTCTTCGATCACGGTCAACGATCAACGATACCACCGATGCGGCCGATCGCGCAGCCGGGCGCGGCGCCCCCGCGTCGGTCCCGAACCCGCGCGCCCTCAGAACGAGACGACGCCGAGCACCTTCGGAGCGATACCGAAACCGTGGTCGGCGTCGACCACGACGAGGGGAACCCCGAATCCCGCCTTGACGCCGAACCGTCCCGACAGTCGGCGGCCGACGAGCAGTTCCACGTACACGTCGGAATGGACGGTCTCCTGGCCGGCGGAATAGAAGCCGCCGACGTGGCGCGTATCGACGACGCCGAGGCCGAGGTTGCATTCGAAGCCGTTCTCCCACGTGCGCCGGAAGGAGATCATCGCCGCCGCCCAGCGGAGGTTCCCGCCCGGGGCGGCGGGGGGCCGGAACACCCCCCGCGCCGTCAGGCCGACCGAGTCCGTCACCCAGCCGGTCACGCCGGCCTCGAACGCCCCGGGGACCAGCCACGCGCCGACCTGCAGTTCGCCGTTCGACCGTCCCTGCGCGCCGGCCGCGGCGGTCTGCAACCCGGTCACCAGCGCGGCGGCCAACACCCGCCGACCGATTCCCGCACGCCCGTACGCCATGCCGCCTCCCCTTCAGAACGAGACGACCGACTGGACCTTCGGGAGGAAGCGGATTCCCCCGTCCAACGGGTGGCGCAACAAGACGCCCAGCCCGGCTCTGACGCCGAAACGGCGGGAAAACCAGTGGCCGGCGAGGAACTCCATCGTGAATTCGAACGAGGTCTCCCGGTTCAGCCGCGGCAGTCGGGCGGACCGCCGGTCCTGGAGCACGCCGGTCAGTCCGATCCCGGTGTGGAGCTCGATGCCGCGTTCGGCAACCCTGCGGAAGTACGCGATCGCCGCCGCCCCCTTGAAGCCGCCGGCCGACAGGCCGGTCGTGAGCGGCCACGCCGGCGCGAACGCGCCGCGCACGCCGAAACCGAACGACTCCGTGACCCAGACGTTCGCGCCGCCCTCGACGGCCGCCGGCGACAGCCAGCCGCCGGCCAGCAGCTCCACCGCCGGCGGGGACTGCGCCGCGACCCCCGGCGTACCCGGACCCGCCACCATGAGGACGCCGAGGATCAGCCAACGCCCGAGCCGGCGGCCTGCCATCTTCGCGCCTCCGCTTCGTCGCGTCCTCGCCGCGAAGCTCGCGCTCGGTCCGCCCGGCCGGCTCCCGGCGGGCGGCCCCGAAGCGGCGCCGCGGACGGCCGTCCCGAACCCGCTCGACGTCAGAACGAAACGACGCCGAGCACCTTCGGAGTGACGGTCCCTTCCACGCCGGTAGAGGGTGTGCCGACACCGACCTTGAATCCGACGTGGTCGGCGATCCGGTAGCCGACGAGGTACTCCAGGTAAAAGCCAGTGGATTCGGCCACCGAACCGCCGTCGGAAACTGCCACCACACGGGTGTCGAACCCGCCGAAACTGACGTTGCACTCGACGCGCGTCCCCCAGAACCACCGCAGGGAGTACATCATCGCCACCCACCGGAGATTCGGGCGCCGGCGATACCCAGGGACGGAGCTGGGCCAACCGCCGGGCCGATACACGCCGCCGGGCCGATACACGCCGCGGGCCGTGAAGCCGAACCAGCGCGTCACCCAGCCGGTCACGCCGATCTCGAACGCGCCGGGGGCCGACCACGCGCCCACCAGCAGCTCGCCGTTCGACCGAACCTGCGCGCCGGCCGTGGCGCGGACGGCGTCGCCGCCTGTCCCGCGCCCCCCGAGCTCGCCGTTCGACCGAACCTGCGCGCCGGCCGCGGCCGCGAACGGCCCGGCGAGCAGCGCGGCGGCCAGCAACCATCGACAGACGCCGGCGCGCCGGCGCGCCATGACCGTTTCCACTGTACTGGGCCTGCCCGCGGTTCAGAACGACATCACACCGTACGCCTTCGGAAAGAAGCGGATGCCGCCCGACAGGTAGCGTGGCGCCACGGCGCTCAGCCCGGCTCGCACCCCGAAGCGCCGCGAGAACCGGCGGCCGGCGAGAAACTCCATCGTCCAGACCCACTCGCCCTTCCGACGGTGCAGGATCTGGGTCGAGCCGATGCCGTAGTGGAACTCGACGTCCCGCACCGCCCGCCGTCTGAAGGCGGCGACCACCGTCGCACCCGTGGCGCTTCCGCCCCTCCGCCACCAGGCCGGCGCGAACCAGCCACGCACGCCGAAACCGAACGACTCCGTGACCCGGAGGTTCGCGCCGCCCTCGACGGCCGCCGACGACAGCCAGCCGCCGGCCAGCAGCTCCACCGCCGGCAGGGACTGCGCCTCGCTCCCCGGCGTGCCCGGCCCCGCCACCACGACGCCGAGGATCAGCCAACGCCGAAGCCCGAGCCGGCGGCCCGCCATCTTCCTGACCTCCCTGCGTTTCTTCGTGTCTTCAGTGCTTATCTTAGTCGGAGCACGACGCCCTGACGCCCGGGCTCGGGACTCGGCCCGCACGGCGGCGAAACGACCACGGCCAGTGGGGACCGCGTTCACGCGCCGGCCGGTCTCGCCCGTTCCCGTGCTCGCGCGGTGCGTGACTTCGACCCCGTGGCCTGCCGTGCGGTCCACGTGGCCCTCGGTTCAGCCGATCGGAGCGAGACGACCGAGTTGTTCGGTACGCTCGACGCCGGCGCCCGGTGGTATCCTGTGGGCATGGCCGTCGACACGCATGCGGCCGTGAAGACGCTGACCGACGCCGGCGCCGACGGGGCGCTTGCGGTGGCGGTGGTCGAGGTCGCGCGCGAGGCGGGCACGGAGGCCACCGGCGAGCTGGTCACGCGGTCGCACTTCGACACGGCGCTCGCGCAGCTCGAGTCCCGCCTGGCTTGGCGTCTGGTCACCGCTGGCGTCGCGATCGCGGCCGTGGTGGTCGCGGCGCTACGGTTCCCGAGTTGACGCGGAACCAGGCCGGGCGTATCGAGCGTCTCCCGGGGCGCCGGCGTCCGACCCGGTGGTCGGCCAAGGAGCGCCGCCAGCGCCGTCACGAACACGTTGAAGAACGCGCGCCAACTTCGTCTGTTGCGCGGCGATCTGCCCGCTGTCGTGGAGGCACAGCCGCGCGGCTTGGGCAAGCCGGCCCACGCGGCGTTCGTGGAGCACCCGCGGGCGCGACGGGGATGACGTTCTGCCGATGCGCAGCCTGCTGAAGATCGAATGGGATGCCGTGGCCGGCGTGGTGGCCGCCGTCGCCGCGATCGTGCTGCACTTCCTGCACGTCATCGAGACCGACGTATTGGCGATGATCACGCTGGTGCTCATCGCCATGGTCTTCCTCCGGCTGCTGCGGCAGGAGCACGAACGGAGCGAGGTGGCCGCGAGCGTGCAGCGTGGCGAGCGTCTGCTCGGCGAGCTGGCCCGGAATGCGAAGGGGCCGGACGTGCTGGTCGTCGGTCCCCGGGAACTGTTGCGCGCGAGCACGCAGTTCGCCGCGAACGCCGCGAGCGAAATGATCTGGTTCAACGTGTGCCTGTCGATGTTCGAGCGGCAACCGCTGTTTGACGCCTTGTTGCGCCCGGCCATCGAGAATCCGTCGGTGACGGCGATCACCTTCGTGCTGGACGAACGGCAGAGGACGGCCTGGGCCCGCAGCGTCCGGCCCAAGGTGGAGGCGTGCGGCGGTACGCGCAAGGTGGCGGAGCCCAGGTGGTGCGACCTGCAGGAAGACGTCTCGTTCGTTCTCGCCGACACGCGGACGACCGGCGCCACCGAGTGCCTGCTCAGTTTCTGGGGCGAGCCCTTCATGTCCCGCCGCGTCGGTCGCGACGTGCCGCGCTACGTCTTCCACGTGACCGGGCGCTCCGAGCTGATCCAGCGCTTCGTGGAGATGGAGCGGGAACACCGGCTGTCGGCGTAGCCGCAGCCCGAACCACGTCACGACGCCGTCTCCTGCCACAACTTCAGACCGCGGACGATGGCACTGCAGCGGCGGCAGGTTGGCACGAACGGCGGCGCGGACTAGAATACGCCCGGTTCGCCCCTGCTCGACACGTCCTCTCCCGGATCACCGATGACTCGAGGTTGCGCCGCGCGGCGGTGGACACATGCGGCCCTGGCGCTGGCGGGCGCCGCGCTGGCGGCGGCGACAGCGGCGGTCTGGAGCGGCGCGGCGGCGCAGGAGCCGGAGGGGTCCGCGCCGGCGTCGATCGCCGGCTCCGGCGAGGCCGCGGCCGGCGCGCAGCCGATCGCGTTCAGCCACGCCCGCCACGTGGCGGAGGCCGGGATCGACTGCCGGTTCTGCCACACCTACGCCCGCCGCGGGCCGGTGGCCGGGATCCCCTCGGTGGAGCGGTGCGTCGGCTGCCACCGCGGCATCGCGGCCGAACGGCCGGAGATCGTGAAGCTGCTTGCCTACTGGGAGGAGGAGACGCCGATCCCGTGGATCCGAATCCACGATCTGCCCGACTACGTCCGCTTCAGCCACAAGGCGCACGTCCGGAGCGGCGTCGACTGCGCGGCCTGCCACGGCGACGTTGCAGGCATGAACGCCGCCGTGCAGGTGGAGTCGCTGTCGATGGGCTGGTGCGTCGACTGCCACACGGCGCGGGACGCGTCCCGCGACTGCCTGGTGTGCCACTACTGACCGGCGGGACCGCCGACTGGATCGCATGTGCGTGAGACGCCCTCCAACACGAACGCCCTGACCGAAACCGTCGGCCGCCGCAAGTTCCTCAAGGTGCTCGGCGGCGCGGGGCCGGCCGCGGCGGTGGCCGCCTGCGCGCCGGCGGCGCCGGAGACCATCATCCCGCTGGTCGTTCCCCCGGACGACGTCGTGCCCGGCGTGGCGACCTGGTACGCGAGCGTGTGCGGCGAATGTCCGAACGGCTGCGGCGTCCGGGTGCGGACGCGCGAGGGACGGGCGGTCAAGATCGAGGGGAATCCGGCCCACCCGGGCAACGAAGGGGCGCTGTGCGTCCGCGGCCAGGCCGCGCTGCAGGGGTTGTACAACCCGGACCGCTTCCGCGGCCCGCAACGGCGCCGGACCACCGACGACGCCGGACGGTCGGTCTTCGAGCCGGTGAGCTGGGACGAAGCCGAGGGCGCGCTCGCCGAACGCATCGGCGCGCTCGTCGCGGCGGGGCGGGCGGACCGCATCGCGGTGGTCACGCCGCTGCTCTCGGGGACCCTCGACGCCCTGGTCGACCGCTGGGCGGCGGCCCTCGGCGGAGCGCGCCGGCTGCGCTACGAGGCGTTCGCCTACGAACCGCTGCGGGCCGCCCACCGGATCGCCTTCGACCGCGCGTCCGTTCCGTACCACGACTTCGGCCGGGCGGATCTCGTCGTCTCGTTCGGCGCCGACTTCCTGGAGACGTGGCTGTCGGCCGTGAGCCACTCCCGCGCGTACGCGGACGCCCGGCGCCCGGGCAACGGACGAACCGTGCGCGCCGTCCACTTCGAGCCGCGGCTGTCGCTGACCGCGTCGGGCGCCGACGAGTGGATCCGCATCGAGCCGGGCGCGGAGGGCGCGCTGGCGGCGGCGATGGTGCGGACCATCGTGGCGGAGGGCCGGGTGCAGGCGGGCGGGATCACGGGCGACGATCTGGCCCGCATCCGCGCCCTGGTCGCCGACTGGACCCCGGAGGCGGCCGCCGCGCGGAGCGGCGTGCCGGCCGGCCGCATCGTGCAGCTCGCGCGGGCCTTCTCCGATCCGGGAGCCGGGCCGGGCCGCACCCTGGCCGCCGGCGGCGGCGTCGCCGTTTCGGGGCCGCACGCCACCGAGGCGCAGGTCGCCGTCGCCCTGCTCAACTACGTCGCGGGGAACGTCGGCGCCACGGTGCGGTTCGCGCCCGACGATCCGTGGGACCACGCTTCGACCTGCCGCGATCTGCTCGATCTGGCGGACGCCATGCGGGCCGGGGAGATCGAGCTGCTGCTGCTGCACCAGGTCAATCCGGCGCACACGCTGCCGTCCGCCGCCGACTTCGCGTCGGCCCTCGACGCCGTGCCCTTCGTCGCCGCGGCGTCGAGCTGGCCGGACGAGACGACGGCGCGCGCGGACCTGATCCTGCCGCCGCACACGCCGCTCGAATCGTGGGGCGACCACCGCCCCGCCGCCGGCGGGCGCGGCCTGATGCAGCCGGTGATGCGCCCGCTGTACGACACGCGGCATTTCGGCGACGTCCTCCTCGCGGCCGGCCGGACCGCGCTCGCCGGCGCGGCGGAAGCGGGTACCCCGCCGCCCGACGGCGCCCCGCCGCTGCCCGATGGCGAGTTCTACGAAGTGCTGCGGGACGAGTGGCGCGGCGTCAAGGCCGCGCTGGACGCGGACAGCGGCGCGGCCGAAGCGGCGGCGCCCGAGCCGGTGACCGCGCCCGAGCCGGAGCAGCAGGACCCCGCCGCCCGCCGGCGGGCGGCCGCCGCGGCACGGCGCGCGGCGGCCGAGGCGCGACAGGCGGCCGAGGCGGAGTTCGAGGCGTTCTGGGCGGACACCGTCCGGCAGGGCGGCCGCTGGCCGCGGGTCGAGCCCGAGCCGGTGACGCTGAGCGCCCGGCTCGGCGAAATCGACCCGGCGGGACTCGCCGCGCCCGGCGACGACCGCCGCGCGCTGACGCTGATCGCCTATCCGTCGCTGCACTTCTTCGACGGACGCGGGGCCAACCGGCCCTGGCTGCAGGAGATCCCCGACCCGCTGCTGAAGACCGCGTGGGGTTGCGGGGCGGAGATGACGCCCGGGACCGCCGCGTCCATCGGGGCGGAGGAAGGCCAGCTCGTGACCCTCGAGTCGGACCACGGCGCGGTCGACGCGACGGTCGTTCTGAACCCGCACCTCCACCCCGGGGTCGTGGCGATCCCGATCGGCCAGGGCCACGCCGACTTCGGCCGCTACGCCACCGGCCGCGGCGTCAACCCTCTGGCGCTGCTCGACCCGGCGCCGGAGGCGGCGTCCGGCGGGCCGCGCTGGGCCGGCGCCCGCGTCGACGCGACGCCGCGCGCGCTACGCCGCCCCCTGGCGCGCCTGCAGCGCACGTTCGATCAGCAGGGGCGCGAGATCGCGCAGGCGGTCTCGCGGACGGCGCTCGAAGCCGGCGCCGTGCAGCCCGAGGAGCCGCACTTCAGCCTCTATCCGGAGCACGAGCACCCGACCCACCGCTGGGGCATGGCCATCGACCTGAACGCCTGCACCGGCTGCAACGCCTGCGTCGCCGCCTGCTACGCCGAGAACAACGTGCCGGTCCTGGGCGCGGACCGGATGGTGCGCGGCCGGACCATGTCGTGGCTGCGGATCGAGCGTTTCGTGGAGCCGCGGCCCGCGCCGGACGGCGGCGGGCGGGTCGACTCGCGCTTCCTGCCGATGCTCTGCCAGCACTGCGACCACGCGCCGTGCGAGTCGGTCTGCCCGGTCTACGCGACCTACCACAGCGAGGAGGGCCTGAACGCGCAGATCTACAACCGCTGCGTCGGCACCCGCTACTGCTCGAACAACTGCCCGTACAAGGTGCGGCGGTTCAACTGGTGGGAGCCGGAGTTTCCGGATCCGCTCCCGCTGCAGCTCAACCCGGACGTGACGGTCCGCAGCGCCGGCGTCATGGAGAAGTGCACGTTCTGCGTGCAGCGGATCCAGGAGGGCAAGGACCGGGCGCGCGACGAGGACCGTCCGGTGCGGGACGGCGACGTGACCTCCGCCTGCGCCCAGAGCTGCCCCGCGCAGGCGATCGTCTTCGGCGACCTGAACGATCCGGACAGCCGCGTCTCGCGGCTCTCCGCCGCCGACCGCGGGTACCACGCGCTCGGCGTCCTCAACACGCGGCCGGCCGTCACCTACCTGAAGAAGGTGACCACGTGAGCGCGGCGGACCGCGCGGCCGGCCGCGGCCGGATCGGCGCCCCGACCCGCCTCGGGAAGGCGCGCCCGTGAGCGTGGCGGACCACGCGGCCGCCTACGGCCGCATCGACGCCGACATCCTGCGGACGATGCAGCCGCCGGGCCGGGCGTACTTCGCCGCGCTCGCGCTGATCCTGGGCGGCCTCGCCCTCGGGGCCTGGGCGTTCTCGGTGCAGTGGCGGCTCGGCCTCGGCGTGGCCGGCTACGAGCACCCGGTGCTGTGGGGCATCTACATCACCAACTTCGTCTTCTGGGTCGGCATCGCCCATTCCGGCACCCTGATCTCGGCCGTCCTGTTCCTGTTCCGGGCCCGGTGGCGCACCTCGGTGGCGCGGGCCTCGGAGGCGATGACGGTGTTCGCGGTCATGACCGCGGGACTCTTCCCGATCATCCACATCGGCCGCCCCTGGTTCTTCTACTGGCTGATCCCGTACCCGAACGAGCGCCAGCTCTGGGTCAACTTCCAGTCGCCGCTGGTCTGGGACGTCTTCGCCATCACCACCTACCTCACGGTGAGCGCGATGTTCCTGTTCCTGGGGCTGATTCCGGACGTCGCCGCCGCGCGCGACCGCTGCGCCGACTGGCGCAAGCCGATCTACCGCGTCCTCGCCCTCGGCTGGCGCGGATCGACCCGGCAGTGGATCCACTACGGCGCGCTGTACGGCTTCTTCGCCGCGCTGGCCACCCCGCTCGTCGTCTCGGTCCACAGCGTCGTCTCGTGGGACTTCGCGATGTCCATCCTGCCGGGCTGGCACAGCACGATCTTCGCCCCCTACTTCGTCGCCGGCGCCATCTTCTCGGGCCTGGCGATGGTGATCACGCTGCTGATCCCGCTCCGCCGGCTGCTGGGGCTGGAGGAATACATCACCATCCGGCACTTCGAGAACCTGGCGAAGCTGATCATCGTCACGTCGCTCATCGTCGGCTACGCCTACCTGACGGAGTTCTTCGTCGCCTGGTACAGCGGCAACCCGTTCGAGCAGGGGACGTTCTACAACCGCATGTTCGGCGAGTACCGGCTGTTCACCTGGGGCATGCTCGGCTGCAACGTCGTCGTTCCCCTGGCGCTCTTCTTCAAGCGCGTGCGGACGAACCTGGCGGCGCTGTTCGCCATCTCGCTCCTGGTCAACGTCGGAATGTGGCTGGAGCGCTTCGTCATCATCGTCACGTCGCTGTCGCACGACTTCGACCCGGCCAACTGGACCGGCCTCTACGCGCCGACCTGGGTGGAGGGCGCCGTCACCGCCGGCAGCTTCTCGCTCTTCTTCCTGCTGTTCCTGCTCTTCATCAAGAACTTTCCGGCGGTGTCGATCACGGAGATGAAGGAGGGCTCGGCGCACGCCGAGGTCTTCGACGACAGCCTGGCCCGGTGCCTGACGCGGCACGGGTTCCTCGACCGCTTCTACGAGCTGTTCCTCGCCTCGAGCCCGCAAGTGCGCGAGAAGTTCCGCCACACCGACTTCGCCCGCCAGAAGAAGATGCTGGCCGACTCGCTCTCGCTGATGACCAGCGTGTCCGGCGCGCCGCCGGACGAGCTGGAGGAGCTGGACCGCGTCGCCCGCCGGCACGGCCGGCACGACCTCGACGTCGGATTCGACCTGTACGACCTGTGGCTGGAGTCGTTGCTGCAAACCGTCCGCGAATTCGACGGGCACTTCGACCGCGACGTAGACCGCGCCTGGCGCAACGTGCTGGCCGAGGGCATCGAGTTCATGCAGTCGCGGCACGAACGGTAGGAGCACGAGAGCGCCATGCGGATCCTGGGGGTGTACGACGAACCGGCGAAGGCCGCGGTGGCCGTCGCCACGGCGCAGGACGCGGGGCTGGCCCGGATCGACGCCTTCTCGCCGGCCCCCGACCACACGCTGGAGCAGCTCCTCGGCGCCCGCCGCGTCAGCCCGGTGCGGTCGTTCACGCTGCTCGGCGCGCTGCTCGGCTGCGCGGCCGGGTTCGCGCTGCCGATCTACACGGTCTCGTCCTGGCCGCTCGTCACCGGGGGCAAGCCGCTCGTCTCGATCCCCCCCTTCGTGGTGATCGCGTTCGAGCTGACGATCCTGTTCGGCGCGATCTTCGGCATGCTCGGCTTCCTGCTGCTGGCCCGGCTGCCGCGGCTCGCCCGCGCGCCGCTCGGCGACCCGCGGTTCAGCAAGAACTGCTTCGGCGTGGAGATCACCTGCCGCGCGTCGCAGGCGGCGGCGGCGCGGACGCTGCTCGCGGACGCGGGCGCCATCGAGGTGCGGACGGATGACTGAAGGGTCCGGTTTCCGGCGCGGGGGCTTTCGTCTGGCCGCGGCGGTCCTGCTGGCGGCGTGGGGGGCGGCCGGCTGCGCGCCGTCGGACGCGCCGCCGGACCCGGACGCGCGCACCTGGATCCGCGACATGTGGACCGGTCCGGCGGTGCTGCCGCAGACCGAGGCGCGCGCGTTCCCGGAGCGTTCGATGGCGGTCGGCGCGCCCCGCATCCTGAACCGGCGCGAGGCGCGCACCGGACTGACGAACCCGCTCGACGAGACCCCCGCGACGATCGCCGAGGGCAGGGCGCTGTACGAGGCCTACTGCGCGCTCTGCCACGGCAGCGAAGGCGAAGGAGACGGCGGGCTGGCCCGCTACTACCGCCGGATGCCGCCGCTGACCGCGCGGCACGTCCTGAACTACCCGGACGGCTTCGTCTACAGCATCATTCGCGAGGGGGGCCGCAACATGCCCCGTTTCGGCGATGCGCTGAGCGTCGACGAGCGCTGGGCGCTGGTCCACTACCTCGGCACGCTGGGCGCGGCGGAGCCGGAACCGCGGGCGGCAGCGCGGTGAACGGCGCACCGCCGGCCCGCCCGGCGCCGGGCCCGCTCCTGCCCCCCGCCGGCCGGCGCTTCCTGCTCGGCCTGACGGCCCTGGGCGGCGCCGCGTTCCTGGCCGGCCTGGTTCTCGACGGCATCCGCGCCTGGCAGGCGCTGCTGGTCAACTTCCTCTTCTTCGGCGGCCTGGCGCAGGCGGGCGTGGTGCTCTCGTGCATCCTGCAGGTGACCTCCGCCCGCTGGGGCCGCCCGCTGAAGCGCGTCGCCGAGGCGACCGTCGCGTTCCTGCCGGCGGCGTTCGTCCTGCTGCTCGTCCTGCTGGCGGGCACGACGGCCTGGGCGCCGTGGGTCCGCCACCCGGTCGAGGCGAAGACGCCGTGGCTGAACGTCCCGTTCTTCGTCCTGCGCAACCTGCTGGCGTTCCTGGTGCTGAGCGGTTTCAGCCTGCGCTACGTCTACCGCTCGCTGCGGCCGGACGTCGGAATGCTGCACGAATCGGGAGCACGGCCCGCCACCGGCCTGGCGGCGCGGCTCATCGCCGGCTGGCGGGACCTCGACGCCGAACGGGCGATCGGCCAGCGCCGGCAGAGCCGGTGGGCGGTGGCGGTGCTCGTCGCCTATGGCTGGGTGTTCACGCTGGTCGCCTTCGACTTCGTCATGGCGCTCGATCCGCACTGGTTCTCGACACTGCTGGGCGGCTACTACTTCATCGGGAACCTGCTGATCGGCCTGGCGTTCCTCGCCGGCGTCGCCGCTGCGGGGCGCCGGCGGCTCGGCATCGCCGGCTACGTCGGGCGCCACCAGTTGCACGACCTCGGCAAGCTGCTCTTCGGGTTCTGCATCCTCTGGGCCTACCTGTTCTGGTCGCAGTACCTGGTGATCTGGTACGGCGACCTCGCCGAGGAGACCGAGTTTCTCCACCACCGGATGCACGGGGCGTGGGAACCGGTGGCGTGGGCCGTGTTCGGCATGGCGTTCGCCGGCCCGTTCGTCGTGCTGCTGAGCCGCGCCGTCAAGACCTGGGCGCCGGGCCTGACGGCGGTGGCGGCCGTCGTCTTCGCCGGCATGTGGCTGGAGCGCTTCATCCTGGTCGCGCCGTCGCTCTGGCACGGCGAGGGGGTGCCGCTGGGGTGGCTCGAGTTCCTGGTCACGGCCGGGGTGGCAAGCCTGTTCGTGGTCGCCTGCGCGACGTTCCTCGATCGCTTCCCGACCCTGCCGGTCTCCGACCCGCGGCTCGCCCCGGCCGAGACCGAACGCTGACGGGACCCGGCGGCGCTAGACTTCCCCTTGTGACGCGCAGCACCTCCTATCTTCTCGGCCGGCTGGCGGGCAGGCAGTTCCGCAAGGCGAAGTGGATGTGGGATTCGGTCGCCGGCGCCGAGGACGACGCCGTCCGCGCTTGGCAGGGGCTCGGCCGGGAGATGGCGGCGGCGGTCCGCGCGCAGGCGCCCGGACCGGTCGACCCGGCCGTGCAGGCGCTGCTCGACGAGCTGGCGGCGGCGCTCGCCGCCCGCGTGCGCAACCCGGTCCACCGCTTCGAGGTGACCGCGGTGGCCGGCGATCACCCGACTGCCTTCGCGCTGCCCGGCGGCTACGTCTTCGTGGCGCCGGCCCTGGTCGAACGGATCGGCCGCGGCCGCGACGAGCTGGCGTTCGTGATCGGGCACGAGATGGCCCACGTCATCCGCGGCCACGCGATCGACCGCGTCAAGCTGGAGTGGAGCCGGAAGGCGCTGTCGGCCGTCTCGGTGGCCACGCCCGCGGGCCGCACCGTGGCGCCCTGGTTGCGGCGGGTCGGCGTCCGGTGGCTCGAGAACGCCTACTCGCGCGAGCAGGAGTACGAGGCGGACGAGCTGGGCGGGCGCCTGATGCGCGCCGCCGGGTTCGATCCGCACGGCTGCGTGCGGATGCTGGAATGCTTCCGCCGCCTGGAGCGCGAGTCGGATCCGCTCGGCCTCGCCGCCTACCTGTCGACGCACCCGCCGGTCGACGACCGCATCCGCCGCCTGCGCGAGCGCCTGGAGCTGGACGCCCCCGGACGCCGCGCGTGATCCCCGCCGCGACCCGCCCGCGCCGGATCCGGCGTGCTATCCTCCACGCTCGCCGAGTCATGCGCGAACGGCCGCATCAGATCGTCAGCCGGCCGTACGCCGGCGCGCCGCCGCTGTCCCACGAGGGGCGGACCCGGCGCCGTTTCGCCCGGCGCCTGCGGCTGCTGGGGATTCCCGGCGACCTCCGCGGCTGGTCGGTGCTCGACGTCGGGGCGTGGCACGGCTTCTTTTCGTTCGAATGCGAGCGGCGCGGGGCCGACCGGGTGCTGGCGGTGGACAGCTACGCCTGGGACCGCTTCGGAATGGACGAGTTCCTGGCCGCGCGCGAGCGGCTCGGATCGTCCGTGGAGTATCGGCGGGCCGACGCGCACGAGCTCGATCCGGACGAGATCGGACGCTTCGATCTGGTGCTCCTGCTCGGCGTCTTCTATCACCTGCGGAACCCGCTGGCCGCGCTCGAACGGATCGCGCGGGTCACCCGGCGGCTGCTGATCTGCGAGACCCACGTGCTGCTGCCGTTCGTCCACGAGCGCTACCCGCTCGTCCCGTTCTTCCCGGGCGACGAGGACGCGCGGGAGACGCCGCGCGAGCTGTGCGCGATGCCGACCCTGACGGCGCTGGAGCGGATGCTACAATCCGTCGGGTTCAGCGAAGTCGAAACGGTCTACACCCCGTCTTTTCGCTACTGGAAGAAGCTCGTCGCGCTCGTGACCAACCGCCCCCGGTCGGGGCGCGGCATCGTCCACGCGCGCGTCTCGTCCGCATCGACGACGAAGGAGAAGAACGCAATGAAGATCGCCGTGCTCGGCATGGGAACGATGGGCGCGCCGATGGCGGCCAACCTGATCAAGGCCGGCTGCGAGGTGACGGTCCACAACCGGACCCGGAACCGCGAGGAACCGCTCGCCCAGCTGGGCGCGGCGCGCGCCGACAGCCCCGCGGCGGCGGCGGCCGGGGCGGACGTCGTCCTGAGCTGCGTGTCCGACACCCCCGACGTCGAGCACGTGCTGCTGGAAAGCGGTTCCGGCGCCCTCCACGGCCTGCGGGAGGGCGGACTGGTCATCGACTGCTCCTCCATCGCCCCGGCCGCGACGCGGCGCATCGCCGAGCGGTTCCGCGCGAAGGGCATCGGCTACGTAGACGCCCCCGTGTCGGGCGGCTCCGAGGGCGCCGTCAAGGGGACGCTGACGATCATGTGCGGCGGCGCCGAGGAGGACTTCGCCCGCGCGGAGCCGGTGCTGCAGATCATCGGCGCCAAGGTGACCCGGATCGGCCCGGTCGGCTGCGGCCAGATCGCGAAGGTGGCCAACCAGGTCGCGATCGCCGGCACGTTCATGGCCCTGGCCGAGGCGCTGACCCTGGCCTACCGCGCCGGCGCGAATCCGGAGCGCGTGGTCGAAGCGATCGGCGGCGGCGTGGCCGGATCGTGGATCCTCAACAACCGGTCCGACAAGATGCTGAACGACGACTACCCGCTCGGCTTCCGGACCCGGCTGCACCGCAAGGACCTCGGCATCGCCCTCGACACCGCGCGCGAGTTCCAGGTGCCGGCGCCGATCGCGAGCCTGGTGGCGACCATCGAGGACGCGCTGATCGCCCAGGGCTACGGCGACGAGGACATGTCGAACCTGGCGCGCTTCGTGCGCGAGGGCGCCGCGGTCCCGAACGGGCCGATGAAGGCCTGACGGGCGCTGCGAACGGACTTCCACGCCCAGGAGACGATGCCCGGCAAGGTCTACCCCGGTTCGGCCGCCGCCCTCGAGGGCCTGCTCCGCGACGGCATGACGATCATGGTGGGCGGCTTCGGCCTGTGCGGCGTGCCGCAGAACCTGTGCGTCGCGTTGCGCGACTCCGGGGTGACGGGGCTCACCTGCATCAGCAACAACGCCGGCGTCGACGGCGCCGGCCTCGGGCTGCTGCTCGACACGCGTCAGATCCGGAAGATGATCGCCAGCTACGTGGGCGAGAACAAGACGTTCGAGCGGCAGTTCCTCGACGGCTCCCTGGAGGTCGAGCTGAACCCGCAGGGCACGATGGCCGAACGCATCCGGGCCGGCGGGGCCGGCATCGGGGCGTTCTTCACCCCCACCGGCTACGGCACCCCGCTGACCGAGGGCAAGGAGACGCGCATGCTCGACGGCCGCCGGCAGGTGCTGGAGACGGCGCTGCGCGCCGATCTGGCCCTGGTCAAGGCGTGGCAGGCGGACGAAGCGGGCAACCTCGTCTACCGCATGACGGCGCGCAACTTCAACCCGCCGATGGCCGAGGCGGGGCGGGTGACGGTGGCCGAGGTCGAGGAGATCGTGCCGGCCGGCCGGATCGACCCGCACCTCGTCCACACCCCGGCGATCTACGTCGACCGGATCGTCGTCGGCGAGGATCCGGCCAAGGTCATCGAACGCCGCCGGACGCGGCCGGCGTAGCGGGACCCGTGGCCGTCGACGGCGCCGGCTCAGAGCCTCGGGTTGTCGGACTGCGGGCGAACCGAGGCGTAGCGGGACCCGTGGCCGTCGACGGCGCCGGCAGACCGGTCGACCGGTGCCGAGCCGCGTGGCCGCTCGCGACGGCGGCGACAGAAGGAGACGCGGTTTGGCTTTGACCCGTGAGCAGATGGCGGCCCGCGCCGCGCGCGAGATGCGCGACGGCGACTACGTCAACCTCGGGATCGGCATCCCGACGCTGTGCGCCAGCTTCATTCCGCCCGGCGTGCGCATCATGCTCCAGAGCGAGAACGGCCTGCTCGGGATCGGCCCCTACCCCACCGAGGCGGAGATCGACGCCGACCTGATCAACGCCGGCAAGGAGACGGTGACCGCCGTCGACGGGGCCAGCTACTTCAGCAGCGCGCAGAGCTTCGCCATGATCCGCGGCGGCCACGTCGATCTCGCCATCCTCGGCGCCATGCAGGTCTCGGCGGCCGGCGACCTCGCCAACTGGATGATCCCCGGGGCGATGGTCAAGGGGCCGGGCGGCGCGATGGACCTCGTCTCCGGCGCCCGGCGGGTCCTGATCGTGATGGACCACCTGTCGAAGCGCGGCGACAGGAAGATCCTCGACGAATGCAGCCTGCCGCTGACCGGCAAGGGGGTCGTCAACACGATCGTGTCGTCGCTGGCGGTCATCGAAGTCGAACCGGGCGGCCTGCGCCTGCTGGAACGCGCGCCCGGCGTGTCGGTCGACGAGATCCGCGCGGCGACCGGGCCGGAGCTGATCACGAACGGCGACGTGCCGGAAACGGCGATCTGAGCCCCACCGTCGGCGTTCGCAAGCGCCCGCCGCGGTTTCAACCACCGCGCCCGCCGGCTATTCGGGCGGCAGGGCGAACGTCCAGATCGAGCCACCGGCCGGCACCAGGCCGCGCGCGTAGCGGTTGGCGAGCCCGCCCCCGAGTCCCGATGCGACCGTTATCTGCTGCCGGCCGTTCAGGGTGTAGGTGATCGCCGTCGCGTTGACGCTCGATCCGGTCTGGAACTCCCACAGCGTCTCGCCGGTCTCCTCGTCGAGGGCGACGAACTCGCCGGTGATCCGGCCGGTGAACAGCAGTCCGCCGCCGGTCGCCAGCACGCCGGCCGAGCTGGGGAAATCGCGCATCGGGATCTCCCACTTCTTTTCGCCGGTCAGCGGATCGATGGCCACGACGTGCCCGAGCAGGTCGCCCGGCTCGACAGGCGGGAAGCGGTTGGTGACCCCGGTGGAGTTGGTCCCGATGACCCTCTCCCGCGGTTCGGGGAGGAGCTGCTGGATGCGCGGCACGTGCCACGTGGTCGCGTAGACGAGCCCGGTGTCCGGGTTGAAGGCGATCGGCACCGCGTTGGTGCCGCGGGACGGCCAGATCCGGACCTGCTCGCCGGCGAGGAAGTCCCGGTAGAGGTCGGTCAGCACGGGCCGGCCGGTCGCCGGGTCGACGTGCGTGGCCCAGTTGACGCGGACGTAGGGATGCGCGGCGATCAGCGAGCAGTCGGTGCGGTCGAGCGTGTACAGGAACCCGTTCTTGTTGGCCTGGATCATCACCTTCCGCGGCTTGCCGTCCACCTCCAGCTCGGCCAGCACGTTCTCGTCGACGCCGTCCACGTCGTACACGTCGTTGGGCGTGTACTGGTAGTGGCAGTGGATCTCCCCCGTCCGCGGACGGATGGCGAGCACGCTCGATGCGTAGAGGCTGTCGAGCGCGCCGCGCGGCGCGGGATCGTACGGCTCGGCGTTGCCGGTCCCCCAGTAGACGAGGTCGAGCTCGGGGTCGTAGGAGCCGGAGCGCCAGGTCGGCGCGCCGCCGTACAGCCAGGCGTCGCTGTCGGCGGGCCACGTCTCGTGGCCCGGCTCGCCGGGCCCGGGGATGGTGTAGCGGCGCCACAGCTTCTCGCCGGTGGCGGGGTCCCAGCCGTCGAGGAAGCCCCGCGTGGTGGACTCCCCGCCCGACATCCCCGAGATCAGCACCCCGGCGGCCACGATCGGCGCGCCGGTCGCGTAGTAGCCCTGCGACGCGTCGGCGAACTTCCGGTTCCACAGCTCCTCGCCCGTCCGCACGTCGAGCGCGAGCACGTGGTTGTCGACCGTCACCCGGAAGAGCCGGCCCTCGTAGAGCACCGGACCGCCCCGGTTGAAGCTGCTGCGGCGCCGCGACTCTTCCTCGAGGACGACCGGCGTGCGCCAGATCTGCCGGCCCGTCTCCAGGTCGATGGCGAACGTCCAGCTCCCGTTGATCGCGTACAGGACGCCGTCGTAGACGGCCGGCGCGGCCAGCTCGCCCGACAGGTTCATCAGGCTCGTGCTCCAGATCGGCGCCAGCCGGCGGACGTTGGACTTGTCGATCCGGTCGAGCGGGCTGTAGCTCTTGCGGTCGTACCCCATGCTGTGGACGAGCACGTCCTCGGGGGTTCGTGCGTCGTTGACCAGGTCTTCCGCCGTCTGGGCCGGCGCAGGGGCCGGCCACGCGCCGAGGAGGATCGCCAACGGTCCGGCCAGTCTCTGCATGAATCAGCCTCCAGTGGCCCGCGGCCGGCCGCGCTCTGCGCGGAACGCCGCGTGCCGGCCATCATACGGGGCGGCCGCGGGCCGGTCCAGACGCGATCGGCCGTGACTGCGCCGGCCGCCGCCGCCGCGGGACGGTCAGTAGAAGAGCATCGCGACGACGACGACGAGGATCGCGAGGATGACGAACCACTGCCAGATCTCCTGCTGGTCCTCGGACGGGACGAGCTGGAAGGTGACGCTGCGGTGGGAGTCGATGGCGTTGCGGAGGAACGAGGCCGCCGACAGGCCGACGTTCTCCAGGACGAACGAGCCGCCGCCGGACCGCTGGTCGAACATCGCGACGCCCTCGGGGTCGACCCGCGTGCGGATGCCGTCGAGGTCCGCTTCCAGGGTCTCGTCGAAGTCGATGCCGCGGACGTAGTCCTGCAGGACGACGTCGACGTCGACGCCGGTGCGCGTGCCGATCACCACCGGATAGACGGCCAGCCCGCGCCGGGCGAACTCCGAGAGGGCCAGATCGAGGCGCGCAACCTGTTCGTTGTCGGCCGCGAAGTCGCCGTCGGTGAACAGCAGCACGGCGCGATCGGAGCGCCGCGCCGGCTGCCAGTCGTCGTCGCCGCTGTCGAACCGATCCTGGTTGTCGAGCGACTGGTAGACGTGCTCGAACGCGGCGGCGATGTCGCTGTCCCAGGGGAACGCGTCGCCCGACAGTTGCTCGGGCGGCGCGATCTGCCCCACCTGCTCGACGAAGCGCTCCGCGTTCGACGACAGGTGCACCTGCCGCAGCGCGGTGGTGCCGAAGACGAACAGGGCGACCCGGTCGCCCGGCGTCAGGATGTCCTCGGTGTAGAGGCCGAGCGCCTCGCGCACCGCGATCTCCAGACGCGACGGCCCCAGGTCGCGGACCCACATCGAGGCCGAGGCGTCGACGATGACGGCGACGTCGACGTCGCCTCGCTTGAAGCTCGATCCGCCGTACACCCAGAACGGGCGGGCCGCCGCCACGCTGAGAACGCTCAGCGCCAGGACCGCGAAGAACCAGAACTTGACGTGCCCGAAGAGCGGATAGGAGGAGCCGTGCGTCCGCGGCGGACGGAGGCGCAGCCGGAGGACGAACACCGCGCTGCCGATCAGCAACAGCAGGCCGGCGATCGGCACGAACGTCAGGTACTCCGGATTCTGGAACTCGACGCTCTCGCGCAGCGCCGACTGCAACTCGCTCATTCGCTCGTCCGGCGGAAGTGCGCGGCCGGCGGCGTCCCGCTTGCGGGGCCGGCGGCGCGCCTTGACTCGCTCATTCGCTCGTCCGGCGGAAGTGCGCGGCGCCAGCCCGGCGGAGCGCGTCAGCCGCGCCGCCGGCGCACCGGCGTTCCCTCGCCCCGCATCTGCTCGAGCTGCGGCGGCTCGGCCTCGCGCAACGGCTCGAGCGCGCGCCGCACCGCCTCGGGGTCGCTGGTCAGATCGTAGTTCCACTTGAAGTCGAAGCGGCCGGTCCGATCGGCCCGCAACGCCCGCTCGTAGTCGGCGTTCACCTCGTCGAGCACTTCCTCGATGATGGCCGCCTTGCGCGCCTGCCCATCGGGATCGTCGTCGGCGATCGCGCGGTACCGCCGGCGCGCGAGCTGGAACTTGGCGCTGGCCAGCAGATGCGACGCCCGCGGGTCGTCGATCTCGTCGGCCAGGTCCCGAACCACGACCTCGAAGTCGCCGGTCAGGTAGTTGTACGACGCCTGCTGCAGGAACGCGTCCGCGAAGAGGTAGGCGTCGGAGAACCAGCCGAGGCCCAGGCTCCGGCTGCGCTCGTAGAAGCCGGTCACCTCGGCGAGCCGCAGATCCGCCTGCTCGTAGTCGCCGCGGTCGACGGCGTCGCTCAGGGCGTCGAGGTGCGCGTAGAAGCCCCCCAGACTGCGCGACGGGAGCGCCACGAGCACGAGGAACACGAGCGCGAGGACGAAACCGATCAGGTACTTGAACGACCGTTCCTTGTCGAGAAGGTCCGTCAATGCCACGTGTCCCCCCTGTGCGGCGGCCGGCGAGGCGGCCTACGGGCTCGTCCCCCAGAACAGCTCCGCGGCGAACCCGAGCGGGATGCCGACCACCAGCAACCCCATCGCCAGCAGCAGGAAACGGCCGTAGATCGGCACCTTCAGGGCGCGGTGGCGCTGCTCCACCCGCACCGCCTCGCGCTCGTCGATCGCCTGGTAGGCCTCCAGCAGGCTGTCCTCGTCGGTCACGTCGAAGTAGTCGCCGCCGTACTCGCGGATCATCTCGATGAGGCGCGGGGTGCTCGGGTGGCCGATCATCGCGGTCCGGATGTCGCTCGTGTTGATGTAGATGATGTACGGCGTGACGTTGCGCTGGCTCAGCGCGGCGAACTCCGCGTCCGGGAACTCGTCGACCGCCGCATCGGTCACGATCAGCACGGCGCGGTTCACCTGGTCGCCGCCGAGGGCCGCCTCGTCCTGATCGAGCTGCCTCGTGATCGACTGCAGCGGCCGGATGATGTTCGTGTCCCCCTCGGCCGGCACGATGCGCACCTTGTCGGTCGGGACCACCATCGCCTTGTCGAGCCGCTGCGTCATCACGTACGGCGCGTCCCACACCTGGAAGTAGTACAACTCGTCGTCCATGACGAAGTCGTCCACCATGTAGGGGTAGGTGGAGAAGAGCCACAACGAGACCCGGTCGTTCTTGCCCCGGCGCATGTCCAGGAACCGCAGGTGCGCGTCGCGGGCCACTTCGGCCTTCGACTTGCCGGTGTCCGGGAACTCCCATGCCATCGAGCCGGAGGTGTCGACCAGGTCCACCCGCACCCGGGACTCGACGTGGCCGCTCACCTCCTCGGTGGCGGTCAGGAACGGGTCGGCCGCGGCGAAGAGCATCAGGGCCAGGGCCCCGCCGACCAGCGCCTTCGGCAGCGAGTGCGCCGTCCGCGCCCAGAGGCGCTTGGTGTGCCTGCGGTCGATCGCGTGCCCCGAATGCTGGCGCACGTGCTTCCGCCGGCGGAACGCCAGCCGGGCCGCGGAGGCGGCCGCCACGACCGCGACGGCGATCGAGAGCGCCGCCGCCAGCCCGACGTCGCCGTAGCGGATCTGGGCGAACTCCGTCTCCAGCAGATCGGCCAGGCTGGTGTTCAGAAACGCGACGAACTCGGTCCAGGGTTGCAGCATGGTCCCTACTCGCCGAACAGGCCCGTGAACGCCCGCCAGAGACGCACGTGCGGGCGGAGCGCCGCGAGGGCGTCCTCCAGCCGCCGGGCCTCGTCCCCCGGGTTCGCGATGGCCGCCGCCTCGCCCCGCTCGAGCCCCGCGTGGTGCTCGGCGAGCCGCGCCGCGAGCGTCGCCAGCGCCGTCTTCCGTCCGCCGTCGTCGAGCCCCTCGATGCGCCGCTGGATGTCCTTCGGCGTGTCGCCGCTGCGCAGCTCCGGCAGCTCGGCCCGCAGGTACTCCCGCGCGGCGATGACCAGATCCTGCTTGAGATCCCCGAGCGGCGCGCCGCCCTCGGCCGCGGCGAGGGCCCGCACCCGGGCCTGCAGCGTCCGGCGCGCCTCCCAGATGGAGGGCGGCGCCGGGACCTGCGCCTCCAGGCGCTCGATCTCCTCGAGTTCGCGGGCGACCTCGGTGGGCACCACCTCCCGCCTGCGCCACTGCCGCACGAGGAAGACCAGCCACACGAGCAGCGGCAGCGGCGCGACGGTCCACGCCATCGTGGCGAACAGCGCGGCGCGTCCGCCGAACTCGCCGAGCTCGATCGTGTCGCGGATGTCGAGGACCGGCACGTCCGTCATCGTCGACACGTAGCGCACCAGCCCCTGTCCGCCGTCCACCTGCTGGATCTCGGCCTCCTCGAGGTCCTCGCCGAGATCGCGGATCAGGTAGTAGAAGCTGAACGACGGGACGACGTAGACCGCCTTCTCGGGAGCGATCAGCCGGAGTCCGTACTCGAAGTCCCAGACGTGCTCGTCCTCGATCCGCCGCTTCACGACGTCGAGCGACACCGCCTCGAACGGATGCACGGGCAGGTTCTCCGGCACCATCCGATCCTCGAGGACGATGATCTCGCGCCCCTCCGGGACGAGGTCCGGGAAACGCAGGCGGTAGGTCTGCGCGATGACGTCGCCGGTCTTGACCACCGTCGGCTCCAGCTCCAGCGTCTCCACGTCTACCGGCGCCTGCGCCGCACCGGGCCGTGCGCACGCCAGAGCCGCCAGGAACGTCACGACCGCGGCGCGTCTCACCATGCTTCCTTTCCGTTCCGGCGGGACTAGCGAGCCGTTCGCGCGATCAGGAACTCCGCCAGGGCGTCGGCGTGGTTCCGTGGGGTGAGCACGACGGAATCGACCCCGCTCCTGTGCTTCAACCGGTACTGGAGCTCCGACGTCCGCTCCTCGATGGTCCGCCGGATGGCGCCGGCCTTGCGGGCCGAGATGACAGTCTGCCGGTCGGTCTCCATGTCGTTGATCCGGATGTAGCCGAGACGGCTCCTGACCTCGAACTCGTCGGGGTCGTCCAGGATGAGCATCATCATATCGTGCTTCGCGGCCAGCGTGCGCAGCAGCTTGAAGTCGAGCGACGCGTGGTCGTTGACGAAGTCGACGGCGTCGGAGATCAGGATGAGCGAGTGGCGGTTCCTGAGCCGCGCCGCGATGAACCGGAACGGCGCCGTGAAGTCGGCCGCCCGCTTCCGCGGGAACCGCCGCTGGAGCTCGATCTTCTCGAAGATCTGCTTTGCGACGTAGAAGACCTGCGGACTGCCGAGCTTCGGCTTGACGAACGTCTCGATGCGGTCGGAGAAGCCGAGCAGCCCCACCGGATCGCGGACGTTGGCGCGGGTCAGCCCGATGTTGCCGATCAGATCGAGCATCAGCAGCGCCTTGTTCGAGGCCTGCGAGAGCTGGAACAGGATCGACGACGACAGGTCGACGACGAACAGGACGCGGAGCTCCTTCGGCTCCATCCGCTCGATGCGGAACAGCTTCTCGGGATAGGTCCGGAGGCTGAGCACCCACGCGATGTCCTTCAGCGGCTGGCCGGGACGCCACTGATCGACGCCGACGATGTCGTAGCCGGCCCCCTTGAACCCGCTCTTGTGATCGCCGTAGTGGATGGAGGTGGACTTCTTGCGCGTCTTGATTCCGTGCTTGATGTTGCGGAATCGCGCGAAGACTTCCTCTATTTCCACGGCGGGACCTCCATGTCCGCCAGGATCTGGCGGAGCAGGTCCTCCTTGTTCACCGAGAACTCCATCCCCTCGCGCAGCACCAGGCGGTGCGCGAGCACCGGCTCGGCCACCGCCTTGACGTGGTCCGGCGTGATGATCGTGTCCCCCTGGAAGAACGCGAACGTGCGTGCGACCGCCTCGAGATGGAAGTGGACGCGGGGCGAGATGCCGACCCGGACGTACTCCCGGACGGTGCGGGTGGCGCGCCCCTGGACCCGGTGCGGCCGCGTGTTGCGGATCAGCCGCACCTTGTACTGCTGGCCGTACTCCGACATCTTCACGGTGTCGAAGATGTGCTGCGCGATGTCGAGCACCTCGTGGAGGTTCGTCAGCTTCTCGACCTTCTTGCCGACGACGTTGCGGGCGCTGATGTTCAGCTCGTCGTCCTCGTCCTCCGGGTCCAGCATGTTGATCGACAGCGTGGTCCGGTCGAGCTGCGCCACCGGGTTGGCGAACGTCCCCTCCTCCTCGCCGAAGATGTTCTCGGTGCAGATCACCATGAAGAAGCGGGGGCCGGTGACGTCGTCGTAGTCGCACGACAGCGGGAAGAGCGGCAGCATCTTCCCCTCGGACAGGTTGCCGTAGTCGGAGTTGAGGGTCGCCGAGCTCTCCTCCATGCCCTCGAGCACCGCCGCCTTGGTCTTGCCCGACAGCCGGTTGTCCTCGTCGATGAGGACGATGTGGGCCATCAGCTTGCCCGGCTTGAAGTGGATCTTGCGGCTGCCGTCGAGCTCCTCGACGATCGTCTCGTAGCCGAGGATGTCCTCCGGCATGTAGGTCGGCAGCCCCTGGATGCGCTCGAACTTCGCGTCGATGGCCATCGCGCAGGCGCTGACCAGGTCGGTCTTGCCGGTGCCGGTCGGCCCCCGGAACATGACGTGCGGCTGGCGCAGCTTCTTCCCCTGGCTCAGCTTGTCGGTGTACGGGAGCAGCGTGAAGAACGCCCAGGAGAGGGTCCGCGCCGCGTCGTCGAGCCCGTACAGCCACTTGGTGGACTCGCTCTGGAAGCGCTGCACGACCTCGATGGCGCGGTCGCGGTCAATGGCCGGTGGGGTCTCGACAGTCATCGCTCGTACGAGCCGCCTTTCACACGGAGGAAACGCCCGCGAAAAACGGCAAGCATATCAGTGTCGCCGGCCGGACGCTACCGCGGCGGGCGCGGCGCATCGCCGCCGCCTGCGACGCCCGGCAGGGCGAAACCGGCCGCCGGCGCGGCGCCGCCCGCGCTTGGTCGCCCGTGACCGGATCGTCGGCGTCAACCCGGCGAAACCGGCCGCCGGCGCGGCGCCGCCCGCGCGGCGCGGCGCATCGCCGATGCCCGCGGCGGCGGATCGGAACCGGCTGCCGGCGTGGCGCCGCCCGCATCGTGGATGCCCGCGGCGGCGGCAGGGACCGCGGCGACTCCGAACCGCTGCTGGGCGAACGGGAAGCCGTGCAGTCCCGTGCCCGCGGCGGCAGGGACCGCGGCGACTCCGAACCGCTGCTCGCGGCGGTCGATGGCGGCAAACTTGGCATCCGGCCGGCGGAGTGCCAACATGTTCGGCCGGCGCCGGCGGGCAGGCGGCGGATTTCGCCGGCGACGCGGTGCCCCCCGCACCGGTGCCGACATGTTCGGCCGGCGCCGGCGGCAGGCGGGGCGGACGCGGGCGTCCGGCGCGGACGCGCGGAACCGGGAGGAACGGATCGATGCCACTGATGACGGCCGAGGAGTACAAGAACAGCCTGCGCGACGGGCGGACGGTCTACTACCGGGGGAAGCGCGTGGAGGATGTCGCGAACCACCCCGTGATCGGCCTCGCGGTCGAGCACGCCGCCATCGACTACCGGATGGCCCACGACGCCTCGCACCGCCCGCTGGCGGTCGTCGACGGACCCTCCGGCCCCTGCTCGCGCTACTACGCGATCCCGCGCACCCCGGAAGACCTGCTCCAGCGTAGCGCGCTCATCGAGCGGGCCACGGCCCTCGGCGGCACCCTGGTGGTGCTGATCAAGGAGATCGGCACCGACGCGCTGTTCGCCCTGCGCCTGATCGCGGAGCGCCTGGACCGCGGGAAGGGGACCAGCTACCTGAAGCGGGTCGAAGCGTTCCACGCCCGCTGCCGGGACCGCGACCTCGCGGTGGCGGTGGCGCAGACCGACGTCAAGGGCGACCGCGGCAAGGGGCCGGCCGCGCAGGCCCACCCCGACTACTACGTCCGCGTGGTGGCGCAGGACGCCGACGGCCTGACGCTGCGCGGCGCCAAGGCGCACACCTCGGTTTCGACCAACGCCCACGAGATCGTCGTGCTGCCGACCCGCAACCTGTCCGCCGGCGAGGAGGCGTACGCCGTCGCCTGCGCGGTGCCGGCCGACGCGCCGGGCCTGACGATGCTCGCGAGCGGCTACGGCCGGTCCGGCAACGCCTTCGAGCACCCGATCAGCGCGCGGCACAAGATGATGGAGACGCTGACCGTCTTCGACGACGTCAAGGTGCCGTGGGAGCGGGTGTTCCTCAACGGCGAGGTCGACATGGCGGGGCCGCTCGCGAAGACCTTCGTCGAGTTCCACCGCTTCACGGCGGTGAGCTACAAGCTGCCGCTCCTCGACCTGTTCGTCGGCGCGTCGCACCTGATGGCCGAGTACAACGGCGTCCTGCGCACCGGGCACGTCCGCGACAAGCTGGCCAGGCTCATCAGCTACGCGCAGATCTGCCGCGGCATGACCCGCGAGGCGGCGCGCGAGGCGAGCATCGTGGACGGCGTCGCGGTGCCCGCCGCCGAGCTGGTCAACGTCGCCAAGCTGCACTTCGCGACCAACTACCACCAGGCGCTCGCCTGGGTGCAGGACATCGCCGGCGGGCTGCTCGCGACCGGCCCGAGCGCCGAGGATCTGGACGAGCCGCGGCTCGGCGCCCTGATCGACCGCTACCTGGGCGGGGCGGGGACGCCGGCGCGCGACCGGCTGCGGCTGATGAACCTGATCGCCGAGATCACCGCCACCGACTTCGGCGGCTACCAGGCGGTGCTGGCGGTGCACGCGGAGGGGAGCATCGAAGCCGAGAAGATGACCATCTGGCGGCAGCACGACGTCCAGCCGAGCGTGCGCTACGCGAAGCGGCTGGCGGGCATCGGAGGCTGACTCCCGCCGCTACCGGCTACCGCACGCCGCCGCCGAAGGTGACCCCGACGTAGATCTCGCGGTCCGGCGACGGCTCGTAGTAGCGGCGGCCGAACGCGTTGGTGATCGCCGACGAGTTGTAGCGCTCGTCGAAGAGGTTGTCGATTCCGACGAACGGGCGCACCTCGACGCCGCCCCACCGCCCGTCCCAGCCGAAACGCAGGTCGACCACCGTGTAGGCCCAGTTCGTCGCCGCCGGGTCGTTGGCGTTGGTGAGGAAGAACTCGTCGACCCGGCGCACCGTGGCGCTCGACCGCAGGCCGAACGGCGCCGCGTAGTCGATGCCCGCGAACAGGCGGCGGGGCGGCGCGCCCGGCTCCAGGTTGCCGCTGAAGTCGTCGTCCCCCAGCACGAACCGCCGGAACACGAAGTCCTGCGAGGTGTAGGCGACCCGCGCGCTGAAGCGCGACACCGGCTGCCAGTTGAGGGCCAGCTCGACGCCGTTGCGGGACGTCTCGCCCGCGTTGTCGAAGTAGGTCGCTTCGTCGGCGCGCTGGAACGGCACGAAGGCGTCGAGCACGCGGGCGCGGTAGACCGCGGCCTCGTACTGCAGCCGCGCCGGCTGGATCAGCCCGCGCAGTCCGATCTCGGCACTGCGCAGCCGCTCCGGATCGAGGAGCTGGTTGAAGCCGCCCGCCCCGGTCGGCGTGTTCGACAACTCGACGGTGGTCGGCGTCTCGTACGCCGTGGCGACGTTGCCGTAGAGGTTGAGGTTCGGGGAGGCCGCCACGGTGACGCCGACCGAGGGGCTCGCGGCCCCCATGGTGCGGTCGCCCGACTGGTCGCCGTCGTCCAGCTTCCGATCCGTCGCCCGAAACCGGTAGTAGTCGTAGCGCACCCCGGCGGTCAGGGTGACCCGGGCGTGCGGCGAGACGCTCGTCTGCGCGAACGGTCCGGCCGACAGGACGTCCTCCTGCTGGTCGATCCGCGGAGCGCCGCGGTGCGCCGTGCCGCCGACGACGAAGGGCGGCGCGAAGCCGAACTCCATGCGGCTGTCGTTCTGCGACGCCACGTCCACCCCGGTCGTCCACTCGATCGTCGTCGAACCGGCGCGGGCCGAGCCGAGATACTCCGACCGCACGCCGGCGGCGCGGCGGTTCAGGTCGATGACGCGGCCAACGCCGCCGGCGTCCAGCGCGCGCCGGGCGCCCCAGCCGGTGGCGCGGAAGAGCTGCGCGCCGGCGAAACGGTGCTCCAGAGTCACGCCGCCCTGCCCCTGGCGGGCCGTCTCCCCCCAGTTCTGCTCGGCGACGGTCGGACTCCGATGGCCCGAGCAGCCGAAGCGTCCCCCGCAGGGGCGCGCCTGCCGCGGGTTCGCGCCGCCCGCCGACGCCGGCAGCCGCGGGTCGCCCGCCTGCGCCGCGGTCAGGAAGCTCGGGCTCTCGGCGAACGGCGCGGCGTAGTGGTTGAAGATGCCGGAAAGGTCCGTGCGATCCGACAGCGCCTGCCGCGCCACGACGTTCGTCTGGCGGACGTCCGCCGCGCTGTGGTCGCGCCAGCTGTCGGTGTGGAAGCGGCTGAAGCTGCCCATGAAGCGGGTGCCGCCGTCGTTGTGGCCGTCGACGCGCAACTGCTGCCGGTTGTAGCCGTTGCTGCCGATCTGCAGGTCGGGGCGGACCGTCAGCCGCCGCGACCGGTCGATCTCGGTGAACAGGCTGATGACGCCGCCGGCCGAGTTGCCGTAGAGCACGGAGCTGGGCCCGCGGATGACCTCGATGCGCCGCACCGACCCCAGATCGACGTTGCCCGGCTCGGTGGTGCCGTCGGCCGTCGTGATCGGAATGCCGTCCTGGATGATGGCCAGCCCGCGCAGGCCGAAGCGCGGCTGCGGCGCGCGGATGCTGAGCCCGATGCCGCCCGACAGCCCGTAGTTGCGCCGGTTCTGGACCAGCAGGCCGGGAATGCCGCGCAGCGCCTCGTCGAGCGACGACTTCCGTTCGGTGAAGTCGAGGGCTTCGGCGCCCACCACCGCCACCGCGTTGGGGACCGACGCCAGGCGCTGATCGGAACGGGTCACGGTCACCGTCTCGGCCAGCGGCGCGATGGCCAGCGTGAGATCGAGCGCCGTAGCGCCGCCGCCGACCGTCACCGCCGCCGACTCGCCGAGAAAACCGGGCAGGAACGCCTCGATCTCGTACTCCCCCGCCGGCAGGCCGGCGATCTCGTACGCCCCGCGGGCGTCCGAGACGGTGCTGCGCGGCGGCCGGCCCGCCGCGTCACGCGCCGTGACGGCAACCCCCGGCAGGACGCCGCCGAGCTCGTCCAGCACGGTCCCGGTGACCGATCCCGTGCCGCCGTCCTGCTCCGCCGCCGCCGGTGCGCCGGTCAGGAGCCAGAGCGCAACGGCGGCGGCGGCCCGGCCGGGGCCGCCCCTGTCGAATCGAATCGTCGAGAACACCACTCCACCCACCATCACCGAAAGCGGTTTCACCGAAAAGCGGTTTCGGACGCATCCGCAAGCGGCGCCGCCGCCCCGCCTGCCTCCGCCCTGCGCGGAGCAAGGTTACAACATGACGGCGTGCGCGGACGGGGACGGTGGGCGAGCACCCGGCCGGACGCCGGACGCCGCATGCGGGGAGAGCGCGAGATTACGGGGACGGTGGGCGAGCACCCGGAAGCACCCGGCCGGACCCGCCCCGGCCCGGGCGTCAGGTGCGCATGACGCGGAACGCGAGCGGGGGGGCCGGTTCCTCCGCCTCGGCGAGCGCCTCGGCGATCAGGTGGTGGTGGGGCGACAGGTGGCAGACCGGGTCGGTGGCGGCGGCGTCGCCGGTCATCAGGTAGGCCTGGCAGCGGCAGCCGCCGAAGTCGATCTCGCGCCGGTCGCAGCTCCGGCACGGCTCCGGCAGCCAGTCGGTGCCGCGGAACCGCTGGAAGACGCCGGACGCGAACCAGATCTCCTCCAGGGACGAATCCCGGACGTTCGGGAATTCGAGGCCCGGGATCTCGCGCGCGGTCTGGCACGGCAGGGCCGCGCCGTCCGGCGCCACCGCCAGGAAGACCATGCCCCAGCCGTGCAGGCACGCCTTGGGAAACTTCTCGAAGTAGTCGGGCAGCACGTGCACCACGTCCAGCCGGCCGCTGCTCGCGGCCAGCTTCTCTTCCACGACGCGCTGCGCCCGCTCGACCTGCGCGCGGGTCGGCATCAGCGCCGCGCGGTTGCGGAACGCCCAGCCGGTGTACTGGGTGTTGGCCAGCTCCAGCCGGTCGACGCCCCAGGCGAAGGCGGTCTCGACGACCTCGCCGATGCGCTCCAGGTTGTGCCGGTGCAGCACGACGTTGAGGGTGACCGGAAACCCGATCCGCTTGGCGGCGAGCACCGCGTCGCGCTTGCGGCCCCAGGACGGGGCGCCGGCCAGCCGGTCGTTCGACTCGCGCTCGGTGTCGAGCAGGCTCACCTGCAGGTGGTCGAGCCCCGCCTTGCGCAGGCTCTCGATCATCCTCTCGTCGGCCAGCGTGGCCCCGGTGCTCAGATTCGAGTAGAGCTCGCATGCGCGCGCCGCGCGGATCAGGTCGAGGACGTCGCGGCGGACGAGCGGCTCGCCGCCCGACAGGTGGAGCTGCGCGACGCCGAGCTCGGCCGCCTGCTCGAACACCCGCACCCAAGTGGCGGTGTCCAGCTCGTTCCGGTAGCGGGCGAGCTCCAGCGGATTGCTGCAGTACGGACACTGCAACGGACAGCGGTAGGTGATCTCGGCCAGCAGCGCGCGCGGCCGGGGCAGGTCGGCGGGCGGCGTCATGCTCCACTCCCCTCACGGCGCGCCGGCGGCAGGTCGGCCGGCGGCGGATGCACCTGCTCGGCTGCGAGTTGACGGCGGTCCACCGGTGCTCCGCTGACGGCGAGGCCGGCCGGCGGCGGATGCGCCTGCTCGGCTGCGAGGGGATCGAGCGCGAACTCGCGGCGAGCCGGCGGCAGGCCGGCCGGCGGGGGCGTCATGCGCCACTCCCCTCTCCGCGCGCCGGCGGCGGGTCGGCGGCGGCGTCACGCACCAGTCCCCGCTCGGCGAGCCGTCCGAGGAACTCCCGGACGTCGTCCTCCGGCTCCGCCCCGGGAAACTGCTCCTTGAGGCTCTCCACCACGTCGTCCAGCGACCGCCCGTCGCACCGATCGACGATCGCCTTGCCCGGCTCGTTGAGCACGATCATCCCCTCGGGGAAGACGAGCTGGTGCTCGTTGCGCACCTTGTCCCACCGATAACGCGTGTGCGGCGCCAGCACCGGCCGCCGGATGCCCTCCTCCATCGTCACCCCGCCGCGCCGCCGGTCGGCGTCACGCACTGGTGGTAGACGGCGTCGAGCTGCGCCCAGAGCAGATCGCACTTGAAGCGCAGCGCCGCCGCCGCCCGCTCCTGCTCCGGACGGGTGACGCAGTGGTCCAGGACGATCGACAGCCCGTGGTCGGTGTCGCGCGGCGCCTGCGTCAGGCGCGACCGGAAATAGGCGAGCGCCGCCGGATCGATCCAGGCGTAGTGCTTCTCGAAAGCCGCGAGCCGCGTCGCCATCAGGTCCGGCGAGAAGAGCTCGGTCAGCGACGAGGCGACGCCCTCCACCCACGGGCGCGTCTCGACGAACTTCACGTAGGCGTCGACGGCGTAGCGCACCCCGGGCAGGAGCCGGCGATCGTCTTCGAGCTCCTCCGGGGCCACGCCGGCCGCGGCGGCCAGACGCAGCCACTTGTCGATGCCCCCCGGCGTGCCGTCCGTGCCGTCATGGTCGTGGATGCGCTGGATCCACTTCTGGCGGATGACGCGATCGGGACACCGCGACAGCAGGATGGCGTCCTTGATCGGGATGTTCTTCTGGTAGTAGAAGCGGTTGGCGACCCAGAGCCGGATCTGCTCCCGGCTCAGCCGGCCGTCGTTCATCAGCCGGTGAAAGGGATGCTTGTCGTGGTAGCGGGCCTGTCCGACCGCCCGCAACTGCCCGGTGAACTCGTCCCGTGACCACGGTTTCATCAGCGCCCCCACCGCTCCGCGGGACGGCTTACCGCCGCCCCGCGGCCGCGCCGTGCTGCTCAGAGATCGAAGACGTCCCCGTCGGCGCCGACCCGGACGCCCGCGTCCTCGACGCGGCGCCGCTCCGGGCTCGACGCGTTCAGCATCGGGTTCGTGTTGTTGACGTGCACGTACACGCGGTGGCGGACGGGCAGCCCGCCCATCCACGCAAGGCTCCCACCGTCGCCGGCGACCGGCAGATGCCCCATCTCCCGCGCCGTGACGTCGGTGATGCCGGCCGTGCGCGGCTCGTCGTCCGACCAGAAGGTGCCGTCCAGCAGGAGGGCGTCGGCGCCCTCGGCCGCTGCGCGCAACGCATCGTTGACGGCCGGCGCGCCGGGCGCGTACACGAGCCGGGCGCCGCGGGCGACGTCGGTGATCTCCAATCCGATCACGGATCCGACGGCGTCGGCCGCCTCCGTGCCGACGACGAAGCGCGGCACGTCGCGTCCCACCTCGAACGCCCGCAGCCGCAGGCCGCTCGGCCCGCCGTCCACCCCCGCCGGCAGCTCCGTCGGCTCGTCCAGCGGCAGGTCGATCCAGGGGCGCGGGGCGAAGTGCGACAGGACCGGGGCCACCGGGAAGTGCTCCGTCAGCCACTCGCGCACCAGCGGGGTGGAGACGACCGGGAACGCGCAGCCCTCCCGGACGAGGAGGAGTCCCGACACGTGGTCCAGCTCGGCGTCGGTGAGCACGCAGCCCGCGATGGCCGTCGCGCGCCCGCCGCCGCCGGCCGGCGTCAACTCGGGCGTCGCCTGGATCTGCTGTCGGATGTCCGGAGAAACGTTGAAGAGGAACCACCGCTCGCCGTCGGCGGTAATCGCAAGGGAAGACTGGGTGCGTGCGGAAATCTCGGGAGATCCCGCACGCACGCCAGAGCAGTTCGGGCATCGGCAGTTCCACTGCGGCAGGCCGCCGCCGGCCGCCGAGCCCAGGATCCGAACGCGCACCGCGAACGACCCTGTCGATCCCCGCCTAGCGGCTGTTGACGTAGAACGTCACTTCCATCGAGAGGGAGATCGCTTTGAACTCGGGCTTCGTCCAGGTCATCTTGGCTACTCCTTGGTAGTTCCGAAGAAACGCTGTGAACGGTGAACGTCGGAGCATACCACTCTCGCCGGCGGAGCGCAAGGGTTCGACGACTCCGATCCGCGGCCCGGAGACGCGCCGGCCGGCGGTCCCCCCCGCGGCGACCCGGCTCCGTGCGGAGACGCCGAGTCCGCCGGCGGCAAGCTGCGCGACCGGCTCGCCGCGCGTCGAGCCGTTCGATGCCGCCGCCGAGCGCCAGCGAGTCCGCCGGCGGCGAGCTGCGCGACCGGCTCGATGGTCCCGCGGCGCCCGGTTCGCCGCGCGGAGACGCCGAGGCGTTCCGGTCAGACGCGCATCGTCCGCCAGCGCCCGCCGCGGAAGAGCCGCTGCATCAGCACGAGCTGCAGCGCGGGCGCCGCCACCCAGGCGAGCAGCGCGCCCTCGGGCGCCCAGCCGGCCCCGACCGCCAGGATCAGCGTCAGCGCCAGCAGCACGCCCCACTGCGTCACGATCGTGTAGCGGAAGATCGGCTTCGTGTCGCCCGCGCCGGTCAGCGCTCCCTGGGTGCCGATGCTGAGCGAGCTGAAGAACTGCGCCACCGCGAACCAGCGCAGCACCGTGGCCCCCAGCGCGGCGACTTCCGGATCGGCGAGGAACAAGGCGGCGAGCGGGCCGGCGAACAGAAAGGTCGCCGCCACGACGCCCGCCATGATCAGCCCGAGCAGCAGCACGGCGCGCTGGCCGAGCGACTGCGCCAGATCGTAGCGGCGCGCCCCGACCGCCTGGCCGACGAGCGTCGCGGCCGCCACCTGGAACGCCAGCGCCGGCAGCACGCTCGCCAGGCGCACTTGCAGGCCCACGCCGACCGCGGCGTGCAGCGCAGCCCCGCGCGGCGCCGTCCCCAGCAGGGCCAGGTACACCACGCGGGCGCCGTTGCGGGCGACGGCGGCCAGGGCCGGCGGCGTGCCGATCCGCAGGATGCGCCGCATCAGTTCCCGATCGGCGTCCTGCCCGGGTCGCAGCCGCGGGCGCGCGTGCGGGGCGCCGCCCCTCGTCTCGCCGGCGGGATCCGGACGTCGCAGCCGCGGGCGCGCGTGCGGGGCCTGCCGTCCGTTCCGCATCTCGCTTCTCGGGCGGCGCAGCCGCAGGCGCGCGTGCGGGGTGCCGCGCACGAGCAGCGCCAGCCAGGCTGCCGCGCCGAGGCCGCGGGCCGCCACCGTGCCGATCGCCGCCCCGGCCACGCCCTGGGCGGGAACGGCCCCCGCGCCGAAGACGAAGACGTAGTTGAGCCCGACGTTCAGCACGCTGACGACGGCGGCGATCTTCAGCGGCGTCAGCGTGTCGCCCGTCCCCCGCAGGACGGCCGCGGCGACGACGTTCGTCCAGAGGAACAGCGTGCCCAGGAAGTAGACGTGCAGGTAGGGAACGCCGTGCGCCAGCGTCCCGTCGCTCGCCTGCAGCGCCACCAGCAGCGGCCGGCTCGCAAGGTATCCGACCAGGGTGGTCGGCGCGCCGAGCAGAACGACGAGCCGGAAGCTCTGCCGCACCGCGCCGTCGACCTGTGTCCGGTCCCCCGCCCCGACCCCCTGGCTGACGAGCGTGATCACCCCGGCCGCGACGGCCAGCGCCGCCGACTCGAGCAGGAACGTGATCTGCCGGTTCAGTCCGATGGCGGCCGTCGCCTCGGCGCCGAGCCCGCGGACCATCAGGAAGTCGGCGACGCCCAGGCTCAACTCCAGGACGCTGTAGACCAGCGTGGGCCAGGCGAGCGCCCAGATCCGGCGGTACGAGCCGCGCGATCCGCCGGCGGCCGGGTCGGACGCGGAATCCGGCATGTATCCTGATCCCCTTCGCGTGCGGGGGGACGATCCGTTGCGGAGTCGGAGCGCATCCGCCGCCCGGTGATCCCCTTCGCGTTGCGGGGGGACGATACCAGGATCCGCCGGCGGATCGGGCGACGTCATGCCGGTCATCGACCACACCGGGAGGGGAGCCGCGCACGGCGGGCCGTCGGCGGCGGCCCGCGCAACGGCGCAACGGGCGGCCGGGCGCGTCGACGCGGCGGTCTCGACCCTGGCCGCGCTGGTGGCCTTTCCGACGGTGGCGGATCTTCCGACGCCCAACGCGCGGCTGGCGCCGTTCCGCGAGATGAAGGCGTACCTGGCGGGCGTCTGCCGCGCCCTGGGCTTCGACTTCGCGGACCATGGGGCGGCGGTCGTGATCGGAACCGGAAGCGCCCCGGACCGCCTGGGGCTCCTGACCCACGGGGACGTGCAGCCGGCGGACCGGGACCGCTGGCGCGGGGATCCGTTCGCGCTGGACGCGACCAGCGAGCCGGGCCGGCTGGTCGGCCGCGGCGTCGAGGACGACAAGGCGTCCATCGCCACCGCGCTGCACGCCATGCGCGCCGCCCGCGAGATCGCCGCGCCGCTGCGGCGGCGGATCGAGCTCCTCGTCTCGATGACCGAGGAGTCGGACTGGACGCCGTTTCGCGAGTTCCTGCGCACCTGGGACCCGCCGGCGCTCAACGTGGCGCTCGACGCCAAGTACCCCGTCGTGACCGCCGAGAAGGGCGCCGGCGCGATCTTCCTGACCGTGCGGCCGGGCCCGCCCGACGAATCCGGTCCGGCGCGGCGCGGCGCGCGTCTGCTGTCGATCGCCGGCGGCGAGGCACGCAACCGGGTTCCCGCCGCGGCGGTGGCGGTCGTCGGCAACGCGGACCCCGGCTTGGCGGCGGCGCTGCGCGCCGGCGTCGATCCGTCAGGCGGCGTGACGTTCGACCTGCAACCGGACGGAGACCGGCTGACCGTGCGGGCGCACGGCGTCGCCGCGCACTCGTCCACGCCGTGGGAGGGCCGGAACGCCGTCACGCACCTCGCCGCGCTGCTGGCGCGCCGCGACTGGCCGCCCACGCCCGCGAGCCGCATGGTGCGGCTCGTCGCCGACCTCGTCGGCACCGGTGACCGCGCCGAACGCTTCGGCGAGCTGGCGTGCGCGCATCCGTTCATGGGACCGCTCACCCTCGCGCTGACCCGGCTGCGCGCCCGCGGCGGCGAGGACCTCGAAGCGTGTCTCAACGTCCGCTGTCCGGCCGGGCGGAGCCGGGCGCAGGTGGAGGCGGCCGTCCACGCCGCGCTCGAGGCGTGGGCGGTGCGGCGCGGGGGCGCGCGGCCCGCGTGCCGGATCGAAATGGGCGAGCCGTACTACGTGGAGTCGGCGCCCCACGTGCCGGTGCTGGTCGACGTCTACCGCCACTACACGGGCCAGCACGACGCCGGCCCGGTCGCGGTGGGCGGCGGCACGCAGGCGCGCCTGCTCCCCAACGGGGTCAACTTCGGGCCGTCGATGCCCGGGGCGCCCTACACCGGACACAGCGACCACGAGTTCGTGACGGTCGAGCAGTTCCGTCTGAACCTGATGATGCAGGCGGCCATGCTGGTCGATCTGGCCGGCGGGCGGGCGGACGCCGGGGTGACGGGCGGGAGCGGGCAGGGACCTACACGGCGAGGCGTTTGAACACCCGTTCGGGGACGGCGCGCAGGATCAGCATGACGAGGCGCCAGACGCGGCGCACGTAGACGACGTCGCGGCGCCGGCGGATCGCCCGGACGACCGCTTCCGCGACTTCCTCCGGTTCCGCCGTCAGCCGCGCCGGCAGGTCCATCCCCTCGGTCATCCGCGTGCGCACGAAACCGGGCTTCACCGTCACGACGTGGACGCCGGACGCGGCCAGCCGGTTGCGCAGCCCGGACAGGAACGCGGTGAACCCCGCCTTGGCCGAGCCGTAGACGTAGTTCGCGGCGCGCCCCCGTTCGCCGGCCACCGAGCTGACGCCGACCAGGACGCCGCGGCGGCGTTCCGCGAACCGCTCGGCCAGCGCGCCCAGCAGCAGGGCCGGGCCGACGTAGTTGGTCCGCATCACCCGTTCGGCGGCCGCCGCGTTCCGCTGGCTCTCCGCCTGATCGCCGAGCAGCCCGACGACGCACACCGCCACCTCCGGCAGCGGATCGAGCCCGTCGAGCAGAGAAACGCCGCCGTCGGCGTCGAGCACGTCGCAACGGCGCACGGTCACCGCGGCGCCGGTACGCACCCGGACGTCCTGCGCTTCTCTTTCGACCCGCGCCGGGTCGCGGCCCGCGAGCAGCAACGCCCGGCCGTCCGCCGCCAGCCTGCGCGCGACGGCGCGGCCGACGTCCGAGGTCGCCCCGATCACCAGCGCCGTCCCGCTCTCGTCGTTCACTGCGCTAACGCGGTCTGGTCCCGGTCCAGACGCCGGAGCCGTACCACACGAAGTGCCCCTCGTCGCCCCGGAGGGTGGCGTCTTCGAGCCGGCCGGAGAGGTTGATCGGCATGTCGCCGTCGAGGTCCGGCACGATGAACACGAACTCGATCGCGTCGCCGTCGACGGAGCCTTCGACCGGCAGGGCGCCCTCGCCGTCGTGCATGTCGATCTCGCCGCCCAGCGTCGCGCCGTCCTGCTCGAACGTGACGGTCCAGGTCTGCTCGCCGGTCTGCGTGTCCAGGTCGATCCGCCAGACGCCGCTCACGTCGGACTGCGCGCGGACGGCGGGGAGGCCGGCGGCAAGGGCGAGGAGGGCGCATCCCGCGAGGGCCATCATTCGCTGCGTACGTGGCGTCATCGTCTCTCCTGTCCGCTCGTGGCGCGGACGCCATTCTAGCCTGACGGCCATCGGCGCAGCCCCGCGCCGCGGCGGGCGCCCACGGGCCGTTGGAAATCTCGCGGGCGATCGCTGCCGCCGGCGCCTGCGCCGAGGCCGCGAGATTTCCACAGGTCCAAAGCGCTTTCCTCGTTGATGACTCACACGGAAACCGTCATCCGGGGACCTGTCATATGTGAACCCCGAAAGCGTTATGCGGGTCGTCACCCGCCCGTCAGTCGGCGAGCCGCTCGTCGATCATCGCGACGCCGCCGAGCCGGTCCATCTGGGCGCGGATCCATCGCTGCCGCCGGCGGACGCGCTGCGACGGGGCGTCCACGCGCCACTCGGCGGGATTCGGCAGGACCGCCGCCAGCAGCGCCGCCTCGTCCGCGTGCAACTCGCGCGGGCGCTTGTCGAAGAACCGTTCGCTGGCCGCCGTGATCCCGAACACGCCCGGCCCGAACTCGGCGACGTTGAGGTACACCTCCAGGATCCGGCGCTTGCTCCAGCAGAGCTCGACGAGCATCGTCAGGTACGCTTCGAGCCCCTTGCGGAACAGGCTGCGGCCCGGCCACAGGAACAGGTTCTTGGCGGTCTGCTGCGAGATGGTGCTTGCGCCGCGCAGCCGCTCGCCGTGCAGGGCGTCGCCCAGCGCGATGCGGATCGCCTCGACGTCGAAGCCGTTGTGGTCCGGGAACTTCTGGTCCTCGGACGCGATGACGGCGATCGCCGCCTCCGGCGCGATGCCGTCCCAGGCGGTCCAGCGGTACGGCGTCCGCGGCGCCGGCGCGGCGCCGTCCGCCGCCGCGCGCGCGTCCCGCAGCATGAAGGCGGTGGTCGGCGGCGGCGCCCAGCGCAGCACCACCACCGCCGTCAGCGGAACGACGAGACCGGCGGCCAGCAGCAGCAGACAGGAGTACCCGCAGATCCGCCCGACAAGCGCGAGCCACGTGCGGCGGGGCGGCTTGCGCCCGCGGCCGGTACGCCGCTTGCGGCCGGACGCCGCGGATCTCGACGCCCGCGCCGCTTGCGGCGGCTTGCGCGCGCGGCCGGTGCGCGGCGCGCCGGGGGCGCCCGTCGTCCCGCTCCGCGCGCGGCCGGAGCGGGACGAGGCGGGTTTCTTCGCGCGTGCGGTGCTCATGGTGTCGGTTCGGATGGTCCCGGGACGTGCGCTCGATACGCGCCGGCGCGGACGACGCCCGGCGGCCGGGTCGGGCGGCCGGTGTCTTCGGCACGGCGAAGCCGGCTCCTGTTCGTCTTGTCGGTCGTTCGGCGTACGATCGTGCGGCATGCGACAGGATTTCGTCACGATGCTGAATCAACCAATCGTGTTCGGCGGGTCTCGCAGCCGAGACCCGACGCGATGCGCGGCCGCGGTGCTGTCTTTCGTTTGCCTGCTGCTCGGCGCGGTGGCGGAGGCCGGTCTCTGCGTGCAAAAGCCGCCTGAGATCACGCCCGAGACGTGGGTGGCGCCGGCGCCGGACGCGGTGACGCCGGTGGAAGCGAAGCTCGACGGCGCCTTGCTGGAGCTGGTGCGCGGGCAGCGGGACGGCCGGGATGCGGGCGCGTCGTCCGACGGCGGCCGGGTGGCGGTGGAGATCGTCTGCGAGTCGCCGGACCACGTGGCGGCGGTTCGGGAGCAGGTCGTCGCGGCCGGTGGCGCGGTCACGGCCAGCTTCGAAGATCATCTCTGGGCCGAAGTGCCGCTCGCGGCGGTCGAGGGACTCGCCGCGACGCCGGCGGTCTGGACGATGGCGTTGCATCGCGCCGTGGCCCGGCCCGCGCGGTGACGCCGGTTGCGGCGCGGCGCTGAAATCCGGTGGCCGGACACCGCCGGAACACCGCCAAGAGGCCACGTGATTGCGACGGACGACGACAGCGGCGAAGACACGACGTTCCGCCCCGCGATCGGGGCGCCACCCGCCAATCCACCAGGGCAACGGATAACATTGCCGGCATGGCGCCGCGCGAGCGCCCGGCCCGGGTCGCCCGCGGTGAATCGTCACCGGATTGCCGGCACCGAAGTCGCTGCCGCGGCTGAAGGAGGTGGAGACGATGCTGTCCGAGAACGTGCGGGAGTGGACGGCGGAGTGGGTGGCGGAAGGCCGCGCGAAGGGGATCGAACAGGGCCGCGCGGAGGGGATCGAACAGGGCCGCTCGGAGGAACGCGCACTGCTGTGCCGGCAGGCGGCGCGGAAGTTCGACGACGACGCCCGACGCCTGGCGGCGGTGCTGGCGGAGGTCGCCGATCCGGAGCGGCTGGCACAGGTCGGTGACTGGATCATCGAGTGCGGGACAGAGGCCGAACTGTTCGCCCGGGTGGCGGAGGTCCACGGGGCCGGCGCGCAACGCTCCGCGGCGGTGCTGGCGGAGGTCGCCGATCCGGAGCGGCTGACGCAGGCCGGCGGCGGGATCGTCGAATGCGCGACGGGGGCCGAACCGTTCGCCCCGGTGGCGGAGGCCCGCTGGTCCCCGACTGAAGTGCCGCCGCGGATGGAAGACGTGATACTGCTGGTCAAAGACAAGGAGAAATGGAAGGCGCTGTGGGTGGCTGAAGGCCGCGCAGAAGGGCTTGAACAGGGCCGTGAGCAGGGGCGCGAGCAGGTCCGCGTGGAGAAATGCGCGCTGCTGTGCCGGCAAGCGGCGCGGAAGTTCGACGACGACGACACCCAACGCCTGGCGGCCGTGCTGGCCGAGGTCACCGATCCGGAGCGGCTGGCGGAGGTCGGCGACTGGATCATCGATTGTGGGACGGAGGCCGAACTGTTCGCCCGGGTGGCGGACGCTCGCCGGCCTGGAACCGAAGCGCCGCGGCTGGGGAAGGCACAGACGCGGATCGTCGAACAGGTGTGGGAATGGCTGGCGGAGTGGGCGGCGAAAGGCCGCGCGGAGGGTCTGGAGCAGGGCCGCTCGGAGGAACGCGCGCTGCTGTGCCGTCTGGCGGCGCGGAAGTTCGACGCCGGCACCGCGCAACGGCTGGCCGCGGCGCTGGCGGAGGTCTCGGACCCGGAGCGGCTGGCGGAGGTGGGCGACTGGATCATCGAGTGCGGGACGGAGGCCGAGCTGCTGGCCCGCGTCGCCCGCCGCGGTTCCTGACGGCGCGGCGGGGTGGCCGAGATCGTCAGGGCGTCGCCGCGGCGCTGCTGATCCTGGCCGCCGCCGGCTGCGCCGCGCGCGCCGCCCCGGACCCGTCGGCCGCCGTCACCGACGCGCGGACGGCGGTGCGGGTCAAGACGGCGCTCGTCAACGACCCCGCGCTCGGCACGCTGCCGATCGACGTCCGGGCGCAGGCAGGCGTCGTCACCCTCCACGGCACGGTGCGGTCGGCCGCCGAGGCGGATCGGGCGCTGGCCCTCGCGCGCGGCGTTCCGGGGGTGGCCCGGGTCGAATCGGCCCTGGCGATCGGGGATGCGGAGCCGTCCCCGGACGCCCGGAGCCGGCGGGCGGACCGGGGCGGCGCGCCGCCCCGCCCGCGGCTGCCCGCGCTGGCGCCTCGTCCCGAGGGAGGTCCGTTGCGCCTCGTCGGCCTGGGTGCGTCGGTGCGCGTCACGCGGCCGTCGGAGACGACCCTGGAGCGCGCGCTGGCCGCGGGGCCGTTGCTGCGCCTGCGCCCGCGGAACGGACTGGGGCCGTCGGTGGCGTTCAACTGGACGAACGCGGAGATCGGGAGCGGTCCCGGGGGACGGCCGGGGCTCGCCGCGCTGCGGTTGCGGCCGGTGATGGGCGGCGTCGAGTTCGGCGCGGCCCGGGGGCGGTTCTGGGCCGGCGCCTCGATCGTGGCGGGGTACTCGTTCAACCGGCTGCAGGTCGACACGACGCGGGCGGGTCCCGGCCGGGCGGTCGCCGTGGGGAACAGCTTCGTCTGGCGTCCCGGCGCCGCGGTCTGGATCGACGTGACGAGGCGGGTCGGGATCAACGTGTTCGGCGGGTACCTGTTCACGAGTCCCGCGGTGACGTTCGCGAGCGACGCGTCGATCGTCACCGAGCGCACGAGCGCGAATGCGGCCGTCGTGAGCGTGGGCGTCGCGTACTGGATCTTCTGAGAGTCGCCCCAGCCATGCCGCGGACGACGGAGCACGGGACGGCGGGCGTCGTCCGCGCGGCGGTCGTGGCGGGCCTGGCGGGCGGAGGGCGCGCCGCGGTCTTCGCGGGCCGCGCGTTGCGCGAGACGTTCCGGCCGCCGTTCGAGCTCCGGGAGACGGCGCGGCAGGTGCACGAGATCGGCTGGCGCTCGCTGCCGCTGATCGCCGCCGCCGGCTACGCGGTCGGCATCGTGATGTCGATGCACACGCGGGCGTCCCTGGAACGGTTCGGCGCCGAGGCGCTCATCCCGGCGGCGCTCGCCCTCGCCCTAGTGCGCGAGACCGGGCCGCTCGTGGTCGGGCTGCTCGTCTCGGGGCGGGTCGGCGCCGGCGTCGGGGCGGAGCTCGGGGCGATGAAGGTGACCGAGCAGATCGACGCGCTCGAGGCGGTGGCGGTCGATTCGTTCAAGTTCCTGGTGGTGACGCGCGTCGTGGCGTGCATGGTCGCGATGCCGATCCTGACCGCGGTGATGAACTTCATGGGCATCGTCGGCGGCTGGACGGCGGAGTCGGCCGTCTCCGGCATGGGCTTCCAGACCTACTTCCGGGCCGCCTTCTCGCTCGTCGAATTCACCGACTACGTGCCCGGTACGCTCAAGACGATGGTCTTCGGGTTCATCATCGCGGTCACCGCGTCGTATCTCGGCGTCCACGCCTCGGGCGGCACCCAGGGGGTGGGCCGCGCCGCGACCCGCGCCGTGGTCACCGCGTCGATCCTGATGATCGCGGCCAACGTGGTGCTGGTGCGCCTGATCTTCTTCCTCTTTCCGGAGACGGCGGAGTGAGCGCTGCCGGGGACCGCGGCGCGCGGGCTGCCGGTGGCCGCGGCGCGGGCGAGCCGGCCGCGGCGATCCGCCCGCCGCATCGCGCTCTTCGCCGCGTATCGTCAGGCGGCCGCGGCGCGGACGAGCCGGCCGCGGCGATCCGGCTCGACCGCGTGTCGAAGGCGTTCGGCGCGTTCCGGGTGCTCGACGACGTGTCGCTCCGCATCCCGCGCGGCCGCGCGACGGTGGTGCTCGGCCGCAGCGGGACCGGCAAGAGCGTGATGCTGCGGCACGTCGTCGGCCTGCTGCAGCCGGACGCGGGCCGGGTCTTCGTGGACGACGCGGAGATCACCGCGCTGCCGCCGGCGGCGCTGGCCGCGGTGCGCCGGCGGATCGGCTTCCTGTTCCAGAACGCGGCGCTGTTCGACTCGATCACGGTCGCCGAGAACGTGGCGTTCCCGCTGCGGCGGCACACGACGCTCCCGGACGCGCAGGTGCGGGCGCGCGCGCTGGAGAAGCTGGCCGCGGTCGGGCTGGCCCGCGCGGCCGAATCGATGCCGGGGTCGCTCTCGGGGGGCATGCGCAAGCGGGCCGGGCTGGCGCGGGCGATGGCGCTCGATCCGGCGATCCTGCTGGTGGACGAGCCGAGCGCGGGCCTCGACCCGGTCACCTCCGGGGAGATCGACGACCTGCTCGTGCGCGTCAAGGCGGAGCGCGGCACGACGCTGATCGTGGTCACCCACAACATCCCGAGCGCGCGGCGCATCGCGGACACGATGCTGTTCCTGCACGAGGGCCGGGTGCTGGCCCGCGGCACGGCCGGCGACCTGGAGCGGAGCGAGCACGAGCTGGTGCGGCGGTTCATGCGGTCGGAAGCGGGCGGGTGACGGGCGGCACGGCCGGCGACCTGGAGCGGAGCGAGCACGAGCTGGTGCGGCGGTTCATGCGGTCGGAAGCGGGCGGCCGCGGAGACGCGCACGGAAAGGGAGGATGAGATGGGTTCCCCACGCCTGGCGCTGGTCGGCGCGTTCGTGATCGGCGGGCTGCTGCTGTTCGCGGTCGGCCTGTTCCTGATCGGCGACCGCCGCCTGCTGTTCAGCGAGCAGTTCGAGATAGAAGCCGACTTCGGCAACGTGGCCGGAGTGCAGATCGGCACCGGCGTGCGGCTGTCGGGGCTGCCGGCGGGCGAAGTGGTCGGCATCGGGATTCCCGACCGGCCGGGCGGCCGGTTCGTGGTGCGGATGCGCGTCCGCGAGGATCTGCGCGCGCTGGTGCGCACCGACTCGGAGGCGGCGATCCTGTCGGACGGGCTGCTCGGCTCGGCGTTCATCCAGTTGCGCGCCGGCACCGCGGCGGCTCCTCTCGTCTCCGACGGCGGCGCGCTGGCCGGCGTCGACGCGGTGGCGGTCGCCGACCTGATCGCGGAAGGCCGGGAGACGTTCCGCATCGCCGCCGCCGAGATCGGGCAGATGCGGGCGGATCTGTCCGAGGCCTTCAGCGGCTACGAGGAGATCATCGCGAGCACGACCCGCCTCGTCGAGGGCGTCGGGAACGACGTCGGGCGGGTGACCGGCGCCAGCGCGCGCCTGATCGACGAGACGCGGGGCATGGTCGCCGAGGTGCGCCAGGTGATGGGCGCGGTGACGGCCGGGCAGGACGCCGTCGGGCGCGTGCTCGGCGAGACCGAGGGGACGATGCGGGCGGTGCGCGAGAGCGCCGAGCACGTCGAGGCGGCGGTCGCCCGTTTCAGCGGCCCCGACAGCGCCGCCGAGCGGCTGCTGGTCGAAGCCGGCGAGGTGATGATCCGCGCCCGCGAGGCGATGGCGGACGTCGCGGACAACACCGAGGCGTTGAAGCGGAACTGGCTCTTCCGGGGCTACTTCGCCGAACGCGGGTTCTACAACCTGGACGAGCTGACCGTCGAAGAGTACCGCACGCTCCTGCGCGACGACCGGTATGCGCCGCTCCGCATCTGGCTCGCCGCCGACCGCCTGTTCGAGACCGATCCGGACGGCGGCCCGCGGCTGCGCGACGGAGCCGGACGGCGGATCGCCGAGGCGATGGGCGAGCTGCTCCAGTACCCGCGCAGCAGTCCGATCGTCGTGGAGGGCTACGCCACCGAGGGCGGGGTCGGGCGGCGCATGCTCGACGCGCACGCGCGCGCCGAGGTGGTCGAGCGCCATCTCGCGCGGACGTTCCGCCGCGCGGGCGCCACCGGCACGATGGCGCTCGGCGCCGAGGCGGCGGAGAGCCCGTCCGGCGACGGGCGCTGGGACGGCGTGGCGTTGACGCTGTTCGCGGACCCGCGGGCGCTGGCGCAAGCCGCCGCCTCGTCCGCCGAGTGACGGATCGCGCCCCGTCCGCGCGCGGCGTGACGGAGCAGCGCCCTGCATGACGTCGCCAGTCCATTCAGGACTCCGTCCGCGCACGCGCGACGGAGCCAGTCAAGACCGGCAAGACGCGCGCCAGCAGCAGCCCCGTCCGCGCCCGCGCGCCGGAGCAGCCGGGACCGCGCCCGGGGCGCGATCATTCCGCCCGCAGCTCGGTCAGCGGGTCGAGGCGCGCGGCCCGGAGCGCCGGCACGGCCGACGCCGCCAGCGCGGCCAGCACCACGACGACGGCGACTGCGCCGAACGTCACCGGGTCGTACGGACTGACGCCGTGCAGCAGGCTGCCGAGACCCCGGCCGGTCGCGGCCGCTCCCGGCAGCCCCGCTGCCAGACCGATGCCCGCGACGGCCAGACCGTCGCGCAGGACGTGCCGCAACAGCCGTCCGGGTGAGGCGCCCACCGCGGCGCGGACGGCCAGTTCCCGCCGCCGCTCGACGACGGCCCGCGCCAGCGTCCCGAACAACCCGACCGTGGCGACCGCCAGCGCCAGCGCCGCGAAGCCGGCCGCGGGCACGACGGCCAGCCGCCGGTCGGAAACCGAGCCGGCGACGTGATCCGCGAGCGTACGCACCTCCGGTACCGGCAGCGACGGATCCAGGGCCCGAACGAGGTCGCGGATCGTCGGCGCCAGCGCCAGCGGATCGCCGGTGGTCCGTATCACGAGGTGCGACACGCCGGTGGGCGCGCGCTGCCACGGGACGTACACCGAGCCCGTCCGCGGCGCGTCGAGCCCCTGGTACTTCATGTCGGCCACGACGGCGACGACAGGCGAATCTTCGCGCCGGATCTCGAAGGGCGCGAGGTCCCACGGCATCGGCCGGCCGACCGGGTCTGCGTGCGGACGGTGGACGAACCGCGCCGCGGTCTCGCTCAGAATCACCGGGGACACCGCTGCAACGAGGTCGGAGGCCTCGAACCGGCGCCCTTGCCGCAGCGGTGCGCCCAGGGCCGCGAAGTAGCCGGCCGTGACCGTGCCGAACGACAGGGTGATGGAGCCGGCACGCGAATCCGCGCCGTTCTCCGGGGAGACGAAACTGATTTGCAGGGGCGCATCGGCGGGGGGCAGCATGCTGCCCACTCCGGCGGCCTGCACGCCCGGCAACGCCCGGATCCGTTCCAGCAGCGCGTTCACGAACGCCGTTGCGCCGCCCCCCTCGACGAACGGCGTATCGGCGAGCAGCAGCCGCGCGGTCAGCGCCCGTTGCGGCTCGAAACCGCTTTCTTCGTTCAGAAGCCGTTCCACGGTCCGGGCGAGCAGACCCGCGCCGGCCAGCAACACGATCGACAGGGCGATCTGGCCGGCCACCAGCCACGTCCGCGGCGTCCTGGTGGTCCGTGAGCCGGTGGTCGCCGTATCGCGGAGCAGCGCGGAACCGCCGCGGCCCACGGCGCCCGCGGCGGAAGCGGCGCCGCACGCGACGGCGGCCAGAAGAGCCAGGGCGCCCCCCGCGAGCAGGACCGGCGCATCGACGGCGACGGCGTCGACACGCGGCAGCGCGCCGGCGGCCAGGGCCGAGAACGCCCGCAGTCCCGCCCAGGCCAGCGCGAGCCCGAGGACGAATCCCGCCGCGGCGATTACGAGACCCTCGACCAGCGTCGTCCGGATCACCCGCGCCCGGCCGCAGCCCAGTGCGATCCGGACGGCGAACTCCCGACGCCGAACGAGGGATCGTCCGATGAGGAGCGTCACGGTGTTCGCGCACGCCACCACCAGCACGAGCAGCGCCGCCACGATCGACGCCAGCAGGACGGGCCGCAACTCCCCGCGCAGCGTCTCTTCGACTGACCGGACCGCCGCGCTCCATGCCTCCCCGTTGATCTCCCTGGCGACCCGTGTCGCGTCCTCGCGCACCCGTGCGACGTCCGTTCCGTTGCGCATGCGCCCCACAATCCGGTAGGAACCCGAGCCCTCCGCCGCGGCCCCCGGAGGCGCCAGCCATGCGTGGGTATCCTCCGACGGAAACGCGAACTCCGCGGGCATGACGGCCGCCACGCCGTACCGGCGATCCCCGATCGTCACCCCCTGTCCCACGGCGGGCCCGCCCGTCCCCGTGTCCAGCATCCGGGCCAGCGTCGCACTGATCACGATCCCGGCGTCACCCGGCGCGAACCGGGGAACGTCGCCGAGCCAGGCGGGCACGCCGACCACGTCGAAGAAGCCGTCGGTGACCGTGGCGACCTCCAGCACACGGCTTTGCCCCGCACCGCGCACCGCGCGGTGCCGTACGGCGTAACCGGCCACCCGGGCCGTTCCGAGACGTCGATCCCACTCCCGAAGCTGGCCGAGCCTTGCGCCATGCTCCGGTCCGCCTTCTTCGTACACCTCCGCGACGGTTACCAACCGGTGGGCGTCCGGGTACGGGAGCGGTCTCCACAACACCCCGTGGGCGACAGCCAGTACCGCGGTGTTGACGCCCAGACCCAGGGCCAGGATTCCGACGGCCAGGGCGACGACTCCCGGCTGACGGCGCGTCAATCGACCGTCACGCCCGCCGCGTCGGCCAGCAGGGGGTAGAACTGCAGGAACACGTTGTCGCGCGCCGCGTGCTCGACGTGGCACGTGTAGCAGCGGTTGCCCGGCGGCTGGGGTTGCGCCGTCGTCCGGGCGCGGGCGCCGCCGCCGAAGTCGTAGTAGGCCCAGCCGGCCGCGACGCGCGCCTGGTCCTTCACGGCCAGTTCCACCGCCAGGACGTCGGAGGCGAACCGCCCGTGGCGCGCCGGCATCGCGTCCGCCTCGGTGCGGCGCACGAGCAGCGCCAGCATGGTGCCCTCGCGGAACGCGCCGGTGCGGACGAAGTGGTCGTAGGCGGTCGGCTCCATCAGCGTGTGGTTGAACGACTCCCGGCGCGGCGGTTCGTCGTTGTAGCTCAGCCCGAGCGAGGCGCCGACGAAGGTCCAGCGCAGGTAGTCGTCCGGCAGGTGCAGCGCGCCGTCCGCGTCGTAGCGCGGCATGACCGGCGGCGTGGCGGCGGCGCCGGACTGCGCGGCGAGATGGGCCGCGCCGGCCACCGCCAGCGTTCCGATCAGGCCGGCCGGCAGGAGCGCGAGCCACGGATTGCGGAGTCGTCGTCGCATCGGATCACTCCCGGTTCGGAAGGTGCTACGGCATTCGCAGGCAGTCTATCGGATTCCGCGCGCCCGCTGTTGGCGCCGCTCACGCCAGCAGCCGCCACACCTGCGCGACCAGGAAGCAGACGCAGACGCCCATCGCCACCGGGAGCAGCGACGCCACGGTCGTCCAGCGCGCGCTGCGGGTCTCCTTGTAGATCGTGTAGATGGTCGTCGAGCAGGGGTTGTGGAGCAGGCTGAAGAGCATCAGGTTGACCGCGGTCAGCAGCGTCCAGCCGCCGGCCCGCAGCAGGTCGCCGGTCGCCTCCGCGCTGTCGAGCTCGAACATCACCCCGGCGCCGGCCCCCGGACCCGCCGCCGCGCCCCCGGCGGTCAGGACGGTCAGCATCAGCACGGTCGGGATGACGATCTCGTTGGCGGGAATCGCGACCACGTAGGCGAGCAGGATCACCCCGTTGAGGCCGATGAACAGGCCGAACGGATCGAGCCAGCCGACCGCGTGCTCCGCGACGCTGGCGCCGCCTAGCGTCACGTTGGACGCGAGCCAGATGACGGCGCCGGCCGGCACCGCGAACACCACCGCGCGCCAGAGGACGATCAGGGTGCGGTCGATGAGCGAGGTGTACAACGTCCGCAGCACCCGCGGCGGGCGGTAGGGCGGCAGTTCCAGGCTGAAGGCGGTCGCCTCGCCGCGCAGCACGGTGTTCGACAGGAGCCACGACGCGAGGAACATCGCGCCGATGCCGAGCACCGCGATGCCGACCACCGCGGCGGCGGAAACGAGGCCGGCGAGGTGCGCCGGGGCGAGCGCGCCGATGAAGATCGAGGCGATCAGGATCTGCGTCGGCCAGCGCCCGTTGCAGAGCGAGAAGTTGTTGGTGAGGATGGCGATGAGCCGTTCGCGCGGGCTGTCGATGACGCGGGTCGACACGACGCCGGCCGCGTTGCACCCGAACCCCATGCACATCGTCAGCGCCTGCTTGCCGTGCGCCCCGGCCCGGCGGAACAGCGCGTCGAGGTTGAAGGCGACGCGCGGCAGGTAGCCGAAGTCCTCCAGCAGGGTGAAGATCGGGAAGAAGATGGCCATCGGCGGCAGCATCACCGCGACGACCCAGGCGGTCGCCAGGTACACGCCGTCGAAGAGGAAGCCGCTCAGCCACCACGGCAGGCCGGCCGCGTCGCCGAGGCTTCCGAGCGCCGGGTGCGCGGCGTCGATCAGCAGCGCCGCCAGCAGGCCCGACGGCACGTTGGCGCCCTCGATGGTGATCCAGAAGACCGCGGCGAGGATCGCGAGCATCAGCGGGAAGCCGAGCCAGCGGTTGGTCAGCAGCCGATCCAGGACGCGGTCGACGTCCGGGCCGGCCTTGCGCAGCCCGCGGACCTCCGCCCGCGCCGCGACGTCGTGCGCCGCCGCGTAGGTGCGCTCCGTCAGGCGGTCGTGGAAGTCCGCCGGCACGTCCCACCGCAGGCGTTGCGCGGTGTCGAGCACCGCGGCCCGCGCGGCCGGCGGCGGGACGGTCGCCCGCGCGCCGGTTCCGTCGCCGCCGGCTTGGCCCGGCTCCCCGGCGCGGGCGGCCTCGGTACCGGCGTCGTCCGCGTTCGACGGGAGCGGCGCGCCGGCCGGGTCGTCGCCGAGCCGGCCCAGTTCCCCGGAGCGGACCGCCTCGGCGACGGCGTCGTCCGCGTTCAGCAGGCGCTGCGCCACCCAGCGGCTGCTCGGCACGCCCGGGAACGCCTGTTCCACCGCCGCGGCGAGCGACGCGACCGCCTGCTCGATCCCGGGGGCCTGTTGCGCGAGGCGGAACGGGCGCGTGCGCGTCCGGCCGGTGGCGACGCCGTGCGCGGCGTCGAGAAGCGCGTCGATGCCGGTCGACGAGCGGGCCGCGCCGGCCACGACCGGCACGCCGAGCTCCCGCTCCAGCCGTGCCGGGTCCACCGCGATGCCGTGGCGCCGGGCCTCGTCCATCAGGTTGACGTAGACGACCACGCGGCCGGTGACGTCGAGGATCTGCAGCACGAGGTTCAGGTTGCGTTCGAGCCGCGTGGCGTCGACCACCGCCACGGTGACGTCGGGCCGTCCGAACAGGAGGAACTCGCGGGCCACTTCTTCGTCCGCGCTGCCCGCCTGCAGGGAGTAGGTGCCCGGCAGGTCGACGATCTTCACGCGCGCCCCGCGGTGCGCGAAGGCGCCCTCGGCGCGCACGATGGTCTTGCCGGGCCAGTTGCCGGTGTGCTGCCGCAGGCCGGTCAGGGCGTTGAAGACGGTGCTCTTGCCGACGTTCGGATTCCCCGCGAGCGCCACGAGGAGGTCCCACCGGTCGGGGCGCAGGCCGAGCCGGATCAGGCTTTGCGCGCGGTGCTCGGCGCGGCTGCCGCACGCCGGCGCGGGCAGCGCCATCAGGCGGCCTCCCCGGCGCGTTCGACCTGGATCCACGCCGCCTGCGTCCGGCGCAGCGCGATCAGCGCGCCGCGGATGCGGTAGGCGACCGGGTCGCCGGCCGCGCTCGCCAGCTCGGGCGTGACCGGCGTGCCGCGCACCACGCCGAGGTCGAGCAGCCGGCGGCGCTGGGTGCCCTGGCAGGCGCGGGAGATGCCGGTGACGCGGACCGTCTCCCCGGACCGCGCATCGAGCAGGGTCGTGCGGCTGGTCTCGGCCCGTTCGCCCGGCGGCAGGCAGCGGACGGTCACGTTGCCGGCGGCCACCGCGTCGAGCTCCCATTCGCGCCCGCCGCTGCGCACGCGGACGGCGCGGCCGGTTCGCGCGACGACCTCGAGCCGGCCGCCCAGCACGAGCCCGTCGCGGATCAGCGCGTCGTAGATCTCGCGCGGCTCGTCCTCCAGGTGCAGGATCTCCACCGTCCGTCCCGGTCCGGCCGACAGCAGCCCGAGGCCCTGGTCGGGCGGGACGTCGCCGGCGGGGGTGGGGATCGGGTCGCCGTGCGGGTCCCAGCGCGGATGGCCGAGCCGCGTGTCGAGGGCGTCGACCTCCGCGGCCGACAGGGCATGCTCCATCCGCTCCGCCTCGTCGTGCCACTCGCTGGCCGGCACCCCGGTCCGGTCGGCGAGATAGCGTTCCCACATGCGGTGCGTGCGCACGAGGCGGAGCGCCGAGCGGCGGCCGGCGGCGGTCAGGGCCGGCCCGGCGCCGCCGGTGCGGACCAGCGCCATCGCGGTCAGACGCGAGAGCAGGGCCGCCGCGCGCGTCCGGGAGACCTCCAGCCGGCCGGCCAGACTCTCCAAAGAGCAGACGCGGCCCGCCCGTTCGCAGGTGTAGACGTGCTTGACGGCGTCCTCCAGGAGGACCCGCTCACTCAGCCGCACGAGGCGGCGCAGGCGGGGCGCGAGGCCGATCCGGGGCCAGAACGCGGCCGCCGCGGAGGCCGCCAGGATGCCGAAGACGACGAGCGCCGGCGCGGGGTCGGGCATGGAAGTTTGATGAATCAAAAAATCGTTCTTGACCAGTCTAAACCAGGACCGCCGCATCCGTCCAGCGGCCGGCCGGTCAAAGGCGCCGCCGCTTCGCCGTCGCGCGGCCTCGGCGTCCGGCCAGCCACGCTCGGCGCGGACCCTGCCGGCGTGCTCACCGGGCATCGGCACGGCGCCGGGCGTCGCGCCGGTCCCGACCGGAACCCAGAGCCGGCGAATCCTGCGCACCGAACGCGGTCGCGATGGCGCCGTGCTCCAGCTCGGTCTCGTTCGTGTAGCGCTTCACGGTCTCGACGCTGTTCCAGCCGCCCGCGCGCGCGATGGCGACGCTGTCGATCTTCCGGCGCGCCAGCTCGGTGGCCATCGCCCGCCGCGGGCTGTGTCCCGTGAGGCCGTCGATGCCGACGGCGCGGCCGGCCGCGGCGATGCGCTTGGCAATCTGGTGGCCGCCGAGCGGCACGACGCGGCCGGCCGGCCGCACGACGTCCGCGGCGGCGCGGTGATCGCGGAGGGCGCCGGCGAACGTGCCGACGACGGCGCGGACGTCGACCTTCGCGCCGTCCTGGTTGCGCTTCGAGCGCCGCACGCGGATCCGGATCAGGCCGGCGCCCGGGTCTTCGACGTCGTCCCACACGAGGGCGGAGATCTCCGACCGGCGCAGCATCGCGCAATAGGCGAGGGCGAGGATCACGCGGTCCAGCCGCCCGCGTTCGGCCGCGCCGCGCGCCGACTCGACCCCGCGCCCGCTCCGGCGCCGCCGGACGGCGGCGTCCATCATGGCGAGGGCGTCCTCGTGCGTGAAGGTCGGCGCCTGCTTCGGCGCGCAACGCGGATCGGCCGCCTGCCGCCGGGCGATGCCCGCCAGGGCCTCGGTGACCACGGGGTCGGCGGTCGGGGGAGACAGGCGGGCGGCGCGGTGGAAGGCGCCGATGGCGGCGGCGGCGACCTTGACGGTCGCGATCTTGCGGACCGCGCCCAGTTCGGTCAGATAGGCGGCGGCGGTTTCCGGCGCGGCGGGGGCCGGTTCCGCGCCCCGTTCCTCGCACCACGAGACGAAGCGCCTCCACTGCGTGCCGTAGGCGGCGTCGGTGTTCGCGGCGCGGCTGGCGCGGCGGGCGCTGGACACGCGGTCCGCGTCGAGGCGGTTCAGACCGGCCGGCAGGACCGAGGAGGTGCGTTCGCGCTTCATGTCCGGTAATCCGAATTGCCGGCGCGGTCAAGCCCCTGCGCGAACTTTTTTTGACGCGCGTCGGATCGCCGCGGGACGCGGCCCGAAACGCCTCTCGGCTGCCGTTCGGCATGCGCCGGCTGGACGTACTGCCCCTGCCGCGCGCCCGCGGACGGTCGCCCCGCGGCCGCGGCGCTTGGTTCGCGGCACCCGGGTCGGCGGGCGGAAAGGTTCGACCGCGCGCCGGCGATGCAAGCACAGAACCCCAAAGCGGTGACGTAGGAAAAGCAAAAACAATGCCACAATTCGGATTATGATCCGAAAATGTTCCTGGGCCACGGAGATCGCGGGACGCGCGTCAGATGCCGCGGATGCGGCGTCGGACAGTTCGTCCCAAGGGGAGCCTGGCTGACAGGGCGCAGGCGAGGTCGTAGTCTCGACGGCAGCGGACGTCATGAGGGCGGTCGCCAGGCCGATGGTGGATCGAGTTTTCTGCGATACATCAGGAGGATGCACGCATGTTTCGATCCACGTTTCTTCGGCGGATGGTGGCGGCGCTGTGCGTGGCGCTCATGATGGGCGGTGTCGTCAGCGTCGGCGAGATCGTCGCCGGCGACGACGCACGGGTTCCGCTCGCGTTCGCGCTTCACACGGACGTGCACGCCCAGGAATGCACGGACGACGGCGGCGGCGGAGACCAAGGCGATCGACCGGAGTGCGAACGGGGTGAGGCCGGCGGCGGCGGTGGCGGCAGTGGCTGTGGCCTCTGGTGCTGGGTCGGGCGGTTGCTCCAGCTATGCAAATTCATTCCGAAGGAGCACCGGCCCTGGTTCTGCAAATGACGCCGCTCTGAGAAGGTCGTGGGCGGCGCGATACGGGAGGTGACCATGATGCGGTGGATTCTCGGCTTGGCGTTCGTGGCGTGTGCTTCGTTCTCGGTGGCGGCGCAGGATCTTGATCAAGTGCCTGTGCAGGCGGCCGGTGGCCAAGGAGGGGATTCTGAGCTTGCGCGGATGCAGGCGGAGCAGGATCTCGTCGTAGCGCAACGCTGGATCAAGGCAGGATCCATCGCCTCCTGGATAGCGCCTCTTGCTCTGGCGCCGTTCGTCGCCGGTGAGGACCAGTGGATCGACTCGAGAGGGCGGTTGGGTACGGCGCTGAAGATCACGGGCGGCTCCGCGTTGGCGGTGGCTGTCGTCTCGGGTGCGGTTGGGCGCATCAAGCGCCGGGATGCTCAGCGGCGGCTGGATGCCCTGTCGATCACCGTAGGCGTAACGGCTGACGGTGCGGTCGTAGCTGGCGCTGTGACCTGGTAGGTGAGTTCCCGCTCGCGGGGGCGGCGCCGTGCATGGACGGTTTCGGAGATCCACCCTCCTTTCCGTCCGCCTCGGGCCGCTTCTCGCGAGCGGGTTTTTCATTCTATCAGGATGTTCGTCGCCGGCAGTCGACGTGCACGTCGACGTCGTTCGTCTTCGGGATCTTTCGGCGACGGTCTCTGCCGATTGCCTCATCCGCGCGCATCGCGCCGTCCGCGTCACGGCGGGCGCGTCGGGGCGCGTGTCCCGCCTCGCGGTCTCGGAGGGGACGAGGGTCACCGCGGGCGACCTGCTCGTGGAGCTTGCGCCGGGCCGGTTGGATGCGGACGTTCAAGCCGTCGCCGCGGCCGTCGGCGCCGAGCGGTCGGCGGTCGAACGGGCGCGGGTGGCTGGCCGAAGCGCGCGGTTGGCGGCCGACCGCGCACGATCCCGTTCGGAGCGGGTCTCGGCGCTGTGGTCGCGCGGTTTCGCTTCGTACGAAGAGCACGCCGACGCCGTCGCGGAGGTGGCCGCCAAGCAAGCCGGGGTTCGCAGGAGCGAAGCGGTCCTGGCCCAAGCGGCAGCGCGTCTTCGGTCGACGGAAGTCGAGCTCGCGCAGGTCCGGGAGTCCGCGCGAGAGGCACGGGTGGTCGCGCCGCTGTCGGGCGTCGTAACTCGCCTGCATGTTGCAGCCGGTCAGCAGGTCGTCGCGGGGCGAGGGCGCTATCTCGGCAGCTCTCTGGTGACCATCGAGGATCCCGATCGACATGTAGTCGATGCGTTCGTGAACGCGGCGGACGTTTCGGTTCTGGCGGCCGGGCAACACGCGGTCATTGCTCCGCACGCACAACCGGGGCGGTTGTATCCGGGCCGGGTGGAGTCGATCGGATACCGGCGGCGCGGCGGGGCCTCTTACGTGGCACGGGTCGTGCCGGTCGACGCGTGGGAGGGCGTTCGACCCGGTTTTTCCTGCTCGACGGAAATTACCACGGCTTCTCGCCGCAAGGTCGTCGCGGCTCCGAAGCTGGCGTTGCTGTCACGTGACGGTCAGCTCGGTGTGTGGATCGTGAGGGCAGGACGCATCTCGTTCGGGGCAGTGGAGCTCGGCATCGATGGGGAAGCGTACGTCGAAGTGCTCGCCGGCCTCCGTGTCGGTGATCGAGTCGTGACCGGGCCTGCCGACGTCGCTCGCTGGCTGGCCCCTTCCATCACGGTTCGCGAAAAGGAACGCTGACGAAAGGCCACCGGTCGTGCGGTGTTCGCCGTTCGGGTCACGACGAGGGCGTGACGACAAGCTGCCGAAGCGGTTGCGTCCGCGGACGAAGCGGGCGTTGCGCGAGGCCATGTACGCGCCGACGCGGGCCGACGCCGAGAAGGGGATCGGTGCCTTCGTGCGGCCCGCGCGTAGGGGGGCCCTCTGGTCACGGCTGGAGTTACCCCGGGCCGGTTCGCGTCCGGCGCGCCGGCGCCGGCTGGCGTCGTCACCGGCGTTGCTGCCGGAAACACGGGGAGGGCATGATGGCACGCGGGCGCAGGGCTCGCCTTCGCCGTCGCGAGGCGGACAACCGCCGTGAAGCGGCGTCGGCGGACCGACCGGGCGCCGGGGGCACTGTGGACCTGCCGTGGACCTGCCCGGCCTGTGGACGCCCGCCGCATCGTGCTGTATCCGCAGATCGGCGCGGCGGGCGCCCGCAGACCGTTGGAAATCTCGCGGGCGATCGCTGCCGCTGGTACCTGTGCCGAGGCCGCGAGATTCCCATAGGACTTGACAAACAGATCAAGTTTGGGCAACACTGAATCCAGCAGCCGGGTGGCGGGGTTGCCCAGCGGGACTCAAGGGGGGGCTGTGTGATGACAGAGGATGAAGTCGGTATCAGGACGGCTTGGCTAAGGGGATTATTGCAGCGAGTTGGGTCAAACGCAGTAGCAATTGTGGCGACTGCGGCAACAACTGCTATTATGATATCAATTGCTGGATATTATGAAGGGGCGCGGCAGGCAGACAGGGACGCGAGGCTTGAAGTTCTTCATCAAGTGGCGGGATACCGATTCCTTATGCGTCCAGAATATAGCTGTCGCAAAAGGGATCGGCTTATAGCGGCGATGAATCGAGCGACGGTCGTATTTGCAGACTATAAGGACGTGCTCCATGCCGCAGAACTTGTTGTTGCGGCGGGGAATCTGAAAGAGGCGCACGTTAGGCTAGAAGAATACATCCGCGTGATGGCCAAGGCCATAGGCGTCACTCCGCCACCAGGTAACACGCTGATGATTATAATGAAGAATGCTTGTCCACCGGACGCTCAACATTGGTGGGACATGTGAGTGCTGCCGGTCCTTCATCTTTGCGCCCGGATCATGAGAGTGAGTCCAGTCCTTGTTCGACGTCTTCTTCTTCCCGCAGCCTCCGGTTCTCCCGGCGCAGCCGGCGCACCTCCTCACGCTCTTCGGTGCGCGGGCGTCGGTGCGCTCGTCGGCATCCCCGCCGGCCTGCGCGACCCATGTTCGGATGGCGCCTGGGCCGACGACTCGCACTCCCGAGCCGGACCCTCCGGCGTACGCCCCCCGACCGGACCAGCTCGACCATCTGCTGGCGGATCGGCACCCGGATACGGTCGTCTCGTTTTCGACATCGCGGACACCTCACCCAATCAGGATCAGGTGTCCGCAGCACTGGGCAACTCCACTTGACCACGACCCGATGAACGAATATGCTCGACAAGAGATGATGCGATAACCTGCCCACGGGGAATCGGGGATCGGGGGCAACCTCACGCCGCTCTGAGAAGGTCGTGGGCGGCGCGATACGGGAGGTGACCATGATGCGGTGGATTCTCGGCTTGGCGTTCGTGGCGTGTGCTTCGTTCTCGGTGGCGGCGCAGGATCTTGATCAAGTGCCTGTGCAGGCGGCCGGTGGCCAAGGAGGGGATTCTGAGCTTGCGCGGATGCAGGCGGAGCAGGATCTCGTCGTAGCGCAACGCTGGATCAAGGCAGGATCCATCGCCTCCTGGATAGCGCCTCTTGCTCTGGCGCCGTTCGTCGCCGGTGAGGACCAGTGGATCGACTCGAGAGGGCGGTTGGGTACGGCGCTGAAGATCACGGGCGGCTCCGCGTTGGCGGTGGCTGTCGTCTCGGGTGCGGTTGGGCGCATCAAGCGCCGGGATGCTCAGCGGCGGCTGGATGCCCTGTCGATCACCGTAGGCGTAACGGCTGACGGTGCGGTCGTAGCTGGCGCTGTGACCTGGTAGGTGAGTTCCCGCTCGCGGGGGCGGCGCCGTGCATGGACGGTTTCGGAGATCCACCCTCCTTTCCGTCCGCCTCGGGCCGCTTCTCGCGAGCGGGTTTTTCATTCTATCAGGATGTTCGTCGCCGGCAGTCGACGTGCACGTCGACGTCGTTCGTCTTCGGGATCTTTCGGCGACGGTCTCTGCCGATTGCCTCATCCGCGCGCATCGCGCCGTCCGCGTCACGGCGGGCGCGTCGGGGCGCGTGTCCCGCCTCGCGGTCTCGGAGGGGACGAGGGTCACCGCGGGCGACCTGCTCGTGGAGCTTGCGCCGGGCCGGTTGGATGCGGACGTTCAAGCCGTCGCCGCGGCCGTCGGCGCCGAGCGGTCGGCGGTCGAACGGGCGCGGGTGGCTGGCCGAAGCGCGCGGTTGGCGGCCGACCGCGCACGATCCCGTTCGGAGCGGGTCTCGGCGCTGTGGTCGCGCGGTTTCGCTTCGTACGAAGAGCACGCCGACGCCGTCGCGGAGGTGGCCGCCAAGCAAGCCGGGGTTCGCAGGAGCGAAGCGGTCCTGGCCCAAGCGGCAGCGCGTCTTCGGTCGACGGAAGTCGAGCTCGCGCGGTCCGGGAGTCCGCGCGAGAGGCGCGGGTGGTCGCGCCGCTGTCGGGCGTCGTAACTCGCCTGCATGTTGCAGCCGGTCAGCAGGTCGTCGCGGGGCAAGGGCGCTATCTCGGCAGCTCTCTGGTGACCATCGAGGATCCCGATCGACATGTAGTCGATGCGTTCGTGAACGCGGCGGACGTTTCGGTTCTGGCGGCCGGGCAACACGCGGTCATTGCTCCGCACGCACAACCGGGGCGGTTGTATCCGGGCCGGGTGGAGTCGATCGGATACCGGCGGCGCGGCGGGGCCTCTTACGTGGCACGGGTCGTGCCGGTCGACGCGTGGGAGGGCGTTCGACCCGGTTTTTCCTGCTCGACGGAAATTACCACGGCTTCTCGCCGCAAGGTCGTCGCGGCTCCGAAGCTGGCGTTGCTGTCACGTGACGGTCAGCTCGGTGTGTGGATCGCGAGGGCAGGACGCATCTCGTTCAGGGCAGTGGAGCTCGGCATCGATGGGGAAGCGTACGTCGAAGTGCTCGCCGGCCTCCGTGTCGGTGATCGAGTCGTGACCGGGCCTGCCGACGTCGCTCGCTGGCTGGCCCCTGCCATCGCGGTTCGCGAAAAGAAACGCTGACGAAGCGCCACCGGTCGTGCGGCGTTCGGGTCACGACGAGGGAGCGCGAACGACGCGGAAGCCGATGAAAGCCGTGGTGCGAGCTACCCTGCCCGGAATGGCTGCCATGGTGCGAGCGCGGCGAGTGACGGCAGCCGACGTAGCTTCCTCACGCTTCCCGGTGCGCAGGCCGTCGGTGCGCTCGCCGGCGTCCCGGCCGGCCTGCGCGACCCATGTTCGGATGACTTGGACCGACGACTCGCACTCCCGAGCCGGACCCTCCGGCGTACGCCCCCGACGAGGTGTCTGATCGAATCGCCGTTCTCGACGGTGCGGCTGCGTCAGCGTGTAACGAAGGGGGCGGGTTCGCGCAGCAAGGGCCTGCTGATGGCGTTCAAGCTGCTGGACATGGCGCAGCGGCGGTGGCGCCGGCTGAACGGGGCGCACCTGCTCCTCTGGTGCGATCCGGCGTGCGGTTCGTCGATGGCCTGCCGCAGGCGCGCGGCGGGACGGAGAGGGAGGCTCGGAAGGGGCCGCCTGATCACTCCCGATCCACAACTCTTGACAATATCTCGCGCGCTTCCTGCCTTGCCCGCCGGGTGAATTCTGTCCTGGCAGGTAAGATGGAAACAATGTGTCGCGGTTCCTCGTGCCCGCCGGCTCGCATGCGAGGGGGCTGGTGGATCGTGCGGGCATTTCGGCGCCGGCCAGCGGGCGCCGGATCCGGGGGCTCCGGGGTCGATGCTCCTCGTCGCGGGGTATCATGCGTGCTTGCCGTTCGGTGGCGGCAGGTCAGTGGTAGCGTTCGGTCGGTTGTCGCGCGCCCGGGGTGGGAGTGCAGGAATGCTCCTCGTCGCGGGGTATCATGCGTGCTTGCCGTTCGGTGGCGGCAGGTCAGTGGTAGCGTTCGGTCGGTTGTCGCGCGCCCGGGGTGGGAGTGCAGGGATGCCGTTGAACTGGTTCGTCGCGGCGTACGTCGGCAGCGCGGTCCTCCTGACTCTTGGGCTGATCGTCGAGGGGGATCGCGGCCGGCCGCTCGATTCGCGGGGACTACCGAGCGCGGCAGAAAGGGGGTGACACATGAAGCTCACGGTCGAGAGACTGCCGGCCGTCATAGGCGTGTCGATAGGGCTGGCGAATCTGCTGGAGGAGGGGTTGGTCACCGGTGACTGGCTCTATCGGGCAGTTCTGTCCGGTCTGTTTAGTGGGGCCGCTGCCTACGGTGTAGGGCGGTTCGGTCTGTTCGTTGTCAGGCGACAGTGAAACTGACCCCCTGGCGACATCGAAAACTGCCCCCCTTGTCCAGGGAGGAGTCAGCAGATGAAGGGATGCGAGGATGTCGGCTCGTGGGCGGGGAGGCCACGGGCACAGACGATGATGAAATCAGATGAGGTGGAGGCGATGCTGCGTCTGCACGCGCTCGGTTGGGGACTCAGGCGCATAGCGCGGGAGTGAGGTTGCCCCGATTCCGTGGACAGGTTAACGCTTGGGTTCCCATCATGACAGGTCCCCGGATGGACGGGGGTTTGCGTGTGAGTCATCAACGAGAAAAAAGCGCTGTGGACCTGTGGGAATCTCGCGGCCTCGGCGCAGGCGCCGGCGGCAGCGATCGCCCGCGAGATTTCCAACGGCCTGTGGGCGCCCGCCGCGCCGATCCGCGGATGCGGCACCACGTCCCGCGGGCGTCCACAGGCCGGGCAGGTCCACAGCGCCCCCGGCGCCCGGTCGGTCCGCCGACGCCGCTTCACGGCGGTTGTCCGCCTCGCGACAGCGAGGCGAGCCGTGCGCCATCATGCCCTCCCCGTGTTTCCGGCAGCAACGCCGGTGACGCCGCCGGCCGGCGCCGGCGCGCCGGACGCGACCCGGCCCGCGGGTTCGGGCGCCTCGCCGGACCGCTCCCCGTCCGCGGGCGCCGTCTCCCGGAGACGTTCGAAATCCAGCGGCGACAGGTAGCCCAACGCGGAATGACGCCGCCGCGTGTTGTACCACCCTTCGATGAACGTGAACACCGCCGACCGCGCCTCGGCGTGCGTCGCCCACCGCGTGCGGTCGAGCAACTCGCACTCCAGCGTCGCGAAGAAGCTCTCGGCCATCGCGTTGTCGAAGCAGTCGCCGACCGAACCCATCGACGGCGTCACGCCCCATTCCTGACAGCGGGCGCCGAAGGCCAGCGACGTGTACTGGCAGCCCTGGTCGGAGTGATGGATCACCGCCGCCGGTCGGCGCTGCTTCACGGCCATCTCCAGCGCCTCGGTCACCAGCGCCGTGCGCAGGTGCGCCGCCATCGCCCAACCCACGACCCGCCGGCTGAACACGTCGAGGACGACGGCCAGGTAGAGGAAGCCGGCCAGCGTCGGGACATACGTGATGTCGGCGACCCACAGCCGGTTCGGTCCCGCCGCCTCGAAACGGCGCTCGACCCGATCCGGGGCCGGCCGGACCCGCACCGCCCGCCGCGTCGTGCGCGGCCCGCGGCGCCGGCTCACCCCCGCAATGCCCGCCGCACGCATCACCCGCGCCACCCGCTTGCGGCTCACCGCGGCCCCGCCTGCCGACAGTTCCGCCTGAATCCGGGGCGCGCCATACGTCCCGCGGCTGTGGGCGTGGATCGCGCTGACGCGGACCGTCAGGTCCGCGTCAGCCTGCGCCCGAGCGGACGCACCCCGCCGACGCCACGCATAGTACCCGCTCGGGGAGACACCGAGCACCCGGGCCATGGTGGCGATCCGGAAGCAGGCCTGATTCGCGCTCATGAACCGGTAGATCCCCCGGATCCGGTCTCCCGCGCGAACCAGGCCGTGGCTTTTGCCAGGATCTCCCGCTCTTCCCGCAGCCGACGGTTCTCCCGACGCAGCCGGCGCATCTCCTCACGCTCCCCGGTACGCAGGCCGTCGGTGCGCTCGCCGGCATCCCGGCCAGCCTGCGCAACCCAGTTCCGGATGGCCTGGGCCGACGGCTCGAACTCCCGCGCCAGAGCCTCCGGCGTGCGCCCCGACCGGACCAGCTCGACCATCTGCCGGCGGAACTCCGCCGCATACGGCGGTCTCGATTTCGGCATCGCAGATACCTCCTCCTCCCAACAGGATCAGGTGTCCACGAAATCGGGGCAACTCCACAACCTGACCGACGCCCAGAAGGGCCAGCTCCGCGAGCGCCGTGCCACCGAGGGAGCGGCGGCCGAATCCGCCTTGCTCAAGCTGTACGCGGAGGTCTGGCTGCCCGCGTCCGCCGACGGCGCGCTGTCGATGGAAGCCGTCCGCATGGGCGGCCGGCCCCTCCAGACCACGCTCGACGCGAAGAAGCGCGCCCGCATCCACGAGCGCCTGACGGAGCTGCTGACGACCGTGCAGAAGAAGGTCTTCGGCAGCGTCGCGCCGGGCAAGATCGTCGAGCTGTACCGGCTCGGCGCCGGCGACCCCGGCGGCCCCGGCGCCTCGACCCGGCGCCCGGGCGGCGGCAACGCACCGAACGACGCCGGCGCGCAGCTTCCCGGCGCACCCGGCGCCCCGACCGGCAAGGCAGCCGGAACACCCGCACGCCCCGATGCCGGCGACGCCGGCGCACCCGGCATTTCGACCGACAAGGTGGTGGCCGGGTTCTTCTCGTTCCTCGGCTTCCCGCGCCTGCGCGACGCCGACGTGGTGCGCACGGCGATCGCCCGCGGCGTCGAGACCGGCCTGTTCGCCTGCGCAACCGGCCGGCCGGCGCTCGGCGCCGACGGGCGCTACCGGATCGACCGCGGCCGCATCGCCTTCGAGCGGACGGTCGCCGAGGACGAAATCGACCTCGACTCCGGTTTCCTCATCGCGCCCACCGCGCTGCCGGCGCCGGCCGCCGCCGTGACCCCGGCGCCTGGCGACGGAGACGACGACGTCCGCTACCCGACGCCCGGCGGCGGCAGCGACCGCTACCCGGCGCCCGGCGGCGGCGCCGGCGTGGTCCGGGACCGCGAGAACGTGATCGCCGGGACCGGGCTCGCCGCCACGGGTTTGCGCGACCTCACCATCTCGTTCTCCGCCGACCGGAACGAGCTGTTCAACGCCTGGAACGCCCTCGCCAACCTCGCCGACGCCGCCGGCAAGATCTCGGTCCGCGTGCAGGCCGCGTCGGACACTGGGTTCGACCGGGCCAAGCTCGAAAACGGCGTCCTGGAGCCGTTGCGCGAACTCGGGCTGATCGACGACGATGACGAGCGGGCGTAAACTCTTCGTCGCCCGATCCCTTCCTCCCGTCCCCGGTGGAGGTCCGCTGAATGGCCCGCTCCGGTCTGCTGCTCGATCTCGTCCGCGCCGGCGCGCGCGGCGATCGGGCGCTGTTCCGCAAGTCGCTGGAAGCGCTCGTCGCGGAGGAGCGGGCCAAGCAGCACCACGTGTTGGCCGACCGCCTCGCGGCGCATCTTCAGCCTGACGGGGCGCGGCCGGCGGGCGGTATGCCGCCGGCCGCGCGACACAACGGGCCGGGCGCGACGCTGTACCACGAGGCCGCGCCGGAGCGGCGGTTGGATGATCTCGTGCTCCCCGACCCGGTGCTCGACGCCGGCCGGGAGCTGATCGAAGAGCACGGCCGCGCCGACCTGCTACGCGCCCACAATCTGGAACCGCGGCACCGCGTCCTGCTCACCGGCCCGCCCGGCAACGGCAAGACGTCGTTCGCGGAAGCGCTCGCGACGGAACTGGCGGTCCCGCTGCTCTCGGTCCGTTACGAGTCGCTGATCGCCAGTTATCTCGGCGAGACCGCCGTCCGGTTCTCCCGCCTCTTCGACCAGGTGCGGACGCGCCGATGCGTGCTGTTCTTCGACGAATTCGACGTGGTCGGCAAGGAGCGCGGCGACCTGCACGAGACGGGCGAGATCAAGCGGGTCGTCAGTTCGCTTCTCTTGCAGATCGACACGCTGCCGAGCTACGTCGTCGCCGTCTCGGCGACGAACCATCCGGAACTGCTCGACCGCGCGGTGTGGCGCCGCTTCCAGCTTCGGCTGGCGCTGCCTGCCCCGACGCCGGCGCTCGCGCGGGAGTGGCTCTGCCGTTTCGAGCGACGGCTCGGGGCGAAGCTGGTTCCCGCCCCGTCCACACTGGCCAGGCGTCTCCGCGGCCTGAGTTTCGCGGAGCTGGAGCAGTTCGGGCTCGACGTGCAACGGCATCACGTATTGAGCCTGCCCGACGGCGACGTGCGAGCCATCGTCGCCGCGCGGTTGAGGCAGTGGCGGAAGCGCGTGCCGCCGACTGGCGGCGGCGCGACCGCACCCACGAACGGCGATGCCTGAACGTCCGCTGTTGATCCTGCCGCATCCCGGTGAACCGCTCGCTCGCCGCAGGCGATTCGGCGGAGGAGGTGCTCCTCACTTTCCGAGCCATGAGCGACAGGTGGAGCGGCTGGATCCGAAGTTCGACGCCCTTCGGCAAGCGATGGAGGCGCGCCGCTTGCGGCTGCAGGCCGAGTCGCACGACCTCGTTCCCGAAGAAGTCGTCGTCCTGGAGACCATCGGGACGGTCGAGAACTTCGTCCGCGCCGTGAAGAAGGTCCCCGGCATGGAATGGCTGGCGGAGATCGACGAGACCGACGTCCCGCCCGACGAGGACTTCTTCGAAACCACCACGAATGGCGAGCGGCGTCCGGACAAGACGCTTCGCGGGCGTCTGTTCATGGTGTTCACGAACCAGGACGCCTTGCGGCAAATGCTGTCGCTACGAGACGCATGGCGAAAGGACGGGAAATTACCACCCGGCCATGCCACATGGAGAACGGTCTTCAATCAACTGTATGACGTGCGGGTATGGGGAGTACGGGATCGCCTGCATCAAACGGGCGTGCTTGACGATTGGCACGAGCGCGTGAAGCGCGGCGAGGAGATCGTTCCCTGCGAGATCGAGTTGTGGCATCGGGGAACGCCCGAGCAGCGTCGGAACGCTCGAGATCGTGTCGTTGGACTCGTCGCCGGCCAGGGGGGACAGATCGTTGCCGAAGCGGCGGTTCAAGAGATCGCGTATCACGCGTTTCTGGCTCGGCTGCCGGCGGCGTCCATCGGTCCTTTGTTCGAAGGGAATGACGGCGACGTCGCGTTGGTCCAATGCGAACAGGTTCAGTTCTTCCGCGCCAGCGGGCAGATGGCGACGACTCTGTCCGACGCCGGGACGCAAGAAGACGGTGCGTCGCTTCCGGACCAACCCGCGGTCGGCGCGCCGGTGATCGCTTGTTCGACGGACTGCCTCTGCAGGCGCATCGGCGGCTTCAGGAACGCCTGATCGTTGACGATCCCGACGACTTCGCGGAAGACTACCCTGCCACGCGGCGGCGTCACGGAACCGCGATGGCCTCGCTGATTCTGCACGGCGATCTGGCTGCCCGCGAAGCACCGTTGGCGCGACCTTTGTACGTCCGTCCGATTCTCTGCCCTGATCCGAGGGACTTGCAGAACAAGAACGAGACGGTGAGTGAAGACACGCTCGTTGTCGATCTGCTGCATCGAGCAGTCCGGCGGCTGTTCGAAGGCGAAGGCGGCGAATAGGCGGCGGCCCCGGACGTTGTTGTAATCAACTTGTCGGTCGGCATCCGCGACCGCCCGTTCGATCAGGCGCTCAGTCCGCTCGCCCGGCTGCTCGACTGGCTCGCATGGCACTACAAGGTGCTGTTCGTCGTCAGCGCCGGCAATTACACGCAACGGATCGAGCTGCCTGTACAGACACAGGATTTCCTGTCGGTACCCGTCGAGGAATTACAGCGTCACGTGATCCGCGCGGTAACGTCCGACGCGCGCCATCGGCGGTTGCTTTCTCCGGCGGAGTCCGTGAACGGGCTGACCGTGGCCGCGGCGCATCATGACGCCTCGACCGGGACTCCGCCGCCCAGATGGCTCGATCCGTATCGCGAAACCGAACTGCCCAGCCCGATCAACGCACAAGGCATGGGATTCCGACGGGCGATCAAGCCGGACTTGCTCGCCAGCGGGGGCCGTGCCGTCGTTCAACCGCCCTTGGAAGCGACGCAGGACGCCCCGACAAGTCTGAAGGTGTACGAGGGAACGCTTTCGCCGGGACAACTCGTCGCGGCGCCCGGCGCGACGCCCGGCGATCAGACGGCCGCCCTCCATACGCGAGGCACGAGCGGCGCCACGGCGCTCGTCAGCCGCGCCGCCGGGTCGCTCTACGACGTGCTGGACGAGCTGCGCCAGGATCCGGGCGGCGAAATGATTGACGCCGTGCCGCGGGCCGTCTGGCTCAAGGCGCTGGTCGTCCACGGCACAGATTGGGAGCCGGCCGGCAAGACGATCACGGCTGTGCTCCGCGATGATCACGGCGGCCGTCGAGTCAGGGAGCACGTGACCCGGCTGTTGGGCTACGGCGTCGTGAACGTCGCCCGCGTGCGGGAGTGCACGGCCAGCCGGGTGACGGTGCTCGGCGGAGGATTGCTGCGAGAGGAACAGTCCCACGTCCATCGCATTCCGCTGCCGCCGTCGTTGAGCGGCTGGCGCGGCCACCGCCGGCTGACCATCAGCCTTGCGTGGACGTCCCCCGTGAACCCACGCCATCGGAACTGGCGGCGCGCCCAGCTCTGGTTCTCGCCACCGATGACGGAATTGGGCGTCAAGTGGAAACAGGCGGACCCGCGAGCGGTTCAGCGCGGCACGGTGCAACACGAGGTACTGGAAGGCGAAAGATCGGGCGAGTTCGTGACCGGCTCGAATCTGGAGATCCAGGTGAGTTGCCGGGCCGACGCTGGCGCGTTGGAGGACGAGGTTCCGTACGCGCTCGTCACGACCATCGAAGTGACGAGCGATCTCTGGGTCTCCAACATCTACGACGAAGTGCGCGCGGCGATACAGATCGCGCACGTGCCCGTCGCGTCACCCGGCGGCATTCCCTGACGTGCGCCACCGTCGTCGCGCAGGAACCTCCCGGCGCAGCTACGTTCCCTTCCCTTCGACGGCAACCGGCGGCAACCGCGGCCACTGCTATAGTGACCACTGATGAGCAGCAGCGCATGCGGCCGGGCGGCAAACGGCGGCGCGGCCGACGACCGGCGCTGGACGGTGGTGAACGGCCGGCCGGACGAGAGACAGCTCGCGGCCGTCGTCGAGCACGTCGTCAACGGCGTCCAGCCGGAACGCATCATCGTCTTCGGCTCGGCGGCCCGCGCCACGATGACCCCGGAAAGCGATCTGGATCTCCTGATCGTGAAGGACATGGAGGACCTGGGCCAGCTCGCAACCCGGACGCGAAGCAGCCTGCCGAGCGTCCACCCGCCTGTCGACGTCGTGGCGGCGACCGGGGAACTGCTCGACGAACATCGGGACAGCCCCGGCTGGGTGTACCGGCCGGCCGTCGAGGAGGGCCTTGTCGTATACGACAGAGCGCGTCCCCTGCACGGGCGCACGCGGCGCGCCATCGACACCCTTCCGGTACGCAACGACTCGCCGGCGCAAGCGATGGTCAAGAAAATCCGATACGACGAGGAAGAAGCCCGGGGCTGGCTGGAAAACGCGGAAGCCGCCATGTCGGTGGTCGACGCCGAAAGCGGCGCGATTCATCCGACCGCCCGCTGCATCAGCGCGCAGGCGGCCGCGGAAAAGGCGCTGAAGGCCCTGCTGACGGCCCACGGCCGGGCGATTCCTTTCCGGCACGATCTCGTCGACCTCGGAACGGAAGTCCGCAAGGCGGGTGAGAACCTGCCGGACATGGTGACCATCCCGAAGCTCCAGGACCTGTCGGAGTACGGCGGACCGGCGCAGTATCCGCGTTGGCGGGGAAGAACGACGGCCCGCCGGCTCCGGGAGTCGTGCGACACCGCCCGCGCACTGACCGGCCACGCCCGCCGGCGCGTGCCCGAAATCCTGGAGAGCCGGCGCAGGCAACCGACTCGGCAAGACCCGGCTGCCAAAGGCTGAGACGGCGCTCGAACACGAACGTCGGGAGCATGCGGCCGAACGCCGCGGGCGCGCCGCGGCCGAAGCGCGGTCCGGCCGGCGAATCCTGCCGGGATTGCCCCGACTGACGGGTCCTGACGATCCCACCGTGCTATACTGAACCTGTGTTGCGGCAGCCCTGCGGTCGTCCGGCCAGTGTTGAACGTGACCATGCAGGTGGGCGCCGGGCCGTCGTCGCTCTGGTTGCCGGCCCGTATGTCCGCGCGGGCGCGCACGGCGCGGTATTCAACCGTGATGGAGGCGGAACGTGAAAAAAGCATACAGATGGGGCGATTACTTCGAGCGCGTGCGGGGCCTCCCTCGCGAGGAAATCAAAAAGGAGCTGGATTTCAAGATCAAGACCGAACAAGGTCTCAAAGCGGTGCGTAGCGCGGTGCTGGCCGACGCCGAAAACAGCGGTTGGGTCGACCTTCTGCGAAAAAACCCCCTCCACGGGCATCTCAACGATCTCTGCAACTGGAGGCGATTGGGCCCCCTGTTGTCATGGATTGAGAAAGACCGAACAGGAGCGCGGGATGCGTTACGACGCCTCTGGGCCGATGACAACGGAACCGCAACGACGAACGCTTCCACGGAGGAAATGTTCGAACGGATTCGCGTCTTCGCGGACGGGCTTCATCAGGAGATCCGCGGTCCCGGAGGGCGCATGACGGTGATTTCCGTTCTGCTGATGGCGCGGGGTGCGGAGCGACATCCGCCGTTCGGGACGAGGGTATTCGATAAGACGTACAAGGAAATCGGTTATGGTCCCTTGCCGCGCAAGAGGACGGAGGCCGAACTGTACAAGTGCGCACTGGGGTTCATCGATCGACTCATCAAAGAAACCGAGATGCGCGGGCTCGACCTGCCGACGAACCGCCTGGAAGCGCAGTCGGTGGTCTGGAGGGTGGCGTTGCAGTGGCGGCAGGAAAGAAATAAGAAAAACAAGGACCGAAACGGTCCCTGACGCGCGCCTGATCTGAAGCCTGCGCCCGATCTGCAAGGACTCGCTGACGAACTGCCCTTCGACGCCCGATTCCTCCGGGAAGTCGAGAAGCTGCTCGACGACAAGTGCCCAGGTGATCTTCCAGGGGCCGCCCGGCACGGGCAAGACGTTCACCGCGCGGAATCAACCGGGGCAAACTCGCCAAGGTGTTCGACGAGCTCTACTTCTTCCTGCTGGAGTACCGCGACGAGAAGCGGGACTGGCGGTCCGGTCCTGTTGAACGGCTGCTCGCGGCCACCGGGTCCACGCTCCTGCGCGGCCTGACGGTCGTCGGCACGTCGCGGAGCCGGTCCGCGACCGCCAGCTCGAGCGGTTGCGCACCGCGTCCGGGAACCCGAGACGGCGCTTGAACGCGAACGCCGGAAACATGCGGCCGAACGCCGCGGGCGCGCCGAGGCCGAAGCGCGGCCCGGCCGGCGAATTCTGCCGTGATTGCTCCGACTGACGGGTTCTGACGATCCGGCCGTGCTATCCTGAACCCGCACGATGGCAGCCCGCGCCTGGAACCAGCGCCGGGGCGGCAAGGGCCGGCTCGGCATGGCGCGTGCACGGCATGGCATTCACCCCCGGCATTCAACCGGGATGGAGGCGGAACGTGGAAGAAGCGTACAGATGGGACGACTACTTCAAGCGCGTGCGGCTGTATCTCGACAGCGGCCGCCTCGACCGGGAAGAACTGGCTCCCAAACGCGCATTGGAACGGGTTCTCGGAGAGATGCGCGACGCGGTGCTCGCCGGAAAAAGCGACTGGGCCGACGTCATGAAGAAGAAGGACTTCCGTCTCTACTTCCACATATTTGCTGGCGCGTTCGATGCGGGCCGCGTGCGGAAGTGGTTCCAGGAAGACCCGAAATCGCAGGATGCGTTGTGCCAGTTGTGGGCCGCTGGCGACCAACCGCGAGGAACGGACGGTTCCATGGAGGAAACGATCGATCGGATTCGCGCCTTCGCGACCCGGATGTGCGTGAATCTCAAGGGCGCTGGAACCCGGATGCGGCCGATTTCCGTTCTGCTGATGGCGCTGGGCGCGGAGCGACATCCGCCGTTCAAGACGACGGAGTTCAAGACGACGTACGAGGACATCCGTTATCCCTTCCCTCGCAAAGGGGCGGACGAAGCCGATCTGTACAAGCACGCATTGGAGTTTCTCGATCGATTCATCGAGGAAGCAAAGGCGCGCGGGTTCGAGTGTCCGAGCAACCGCCTGGAAGCGCAGTCGGTGGTCTGGGGGGTGGCGAAGCAGTCCGGTCTGCAAAGACTCGCCGCCAAACTGCTCTTCGACGCCGGGTTCCTCCCGGAAGTCGAGAAGCTGCTCGACGACAAGCGCCAAGTCATCTTCCAGGGGCCGCCCGGCACCGGCAAGACGTTCGTCGCGCGGGAGCTGGCGGCCTGCCTCGCGGGGTCGCCGAAACGCGTCCGGATCGTCCAGTTCCATCCGTCCTTCGCCTACGAGGATTTCGTCCAGGGGTACCGCCCGACGCTGGAGGCAGGTCAGCCGGGCTTCGAGCTCCGGAACGGGCCGCTGCTCGAAGCGGCGGAGCGGGCGCGGGACGAGCCCGACGCCAAGCACTTCCTGATCATCGACGAAATCAACCGGGGCAACCTCGCCAAGGTGTTCGGCGAGCTCTACTTCCTGCTGGAGTACCGCGACGAGGAGATGCGCCTTCAGTACTCCGACAAGCCGTTCTCCCTGCCCGGCAACCTGCACGTCGTCGGCACGATGAACACCGCCGACCGCTCCATCGCGCTGGTGGACCTGGCGCTGCGCCGGCGGTTCCACTTCGTGGAGTTCCACCCCGACCAGCCGCCCGTCCAAGGACTGCTCAAACGCTGGCTGGAGAAGAACGCACCCGACATGACGTGGGTCGCGGACGTCGTCGACCGGGCCAACGCCAAGCTGGACGACCGGCAGGCGGCCGTCGGGCCGAGCTACTTCATGAAACCGGACCTGGACGACGAGACCGTCCGCCTGATCTGGAAGCACAACGTGCTCCCCTACCTCGAAGAGCGCCTGGCCGGGGAACACGACCGCCTCCGCGATTTCGACCTCGACAGTCTCCGCCGCGCGGCGGAGGAGAAGCAGGAGGACGGCCCCGGCTCGGACGATGCGGACCGTTGATCTGCGGGAGCACGAACCCAGCGGTCCGTGGCGCCTCTCGCTGCAGGAGCGCGCCGCGCTGCGACGCGTCCTGCCGTCGGTCGCCGTCGAACCGGCGGACGGCGCGGAGGGCGAATATCACCTGAAGCCCGGCTCCACGATCGGCGCGGTCGAGGTCGGCGGTCTGTCGGTGTCGATCCGCCCCAAGCTGGAGATCGCCCGGGTGCTCTTCCTCGCCGGCTACGCGATGGAGGCGTTCGAGGTCCGGGAGCGGGAGCGCTTCGAGTTCCCGGAGGCGGCGACGCCGGTCGAGGCGCTGGCGCCGGCGCTCGCCGCCGCCGCCCGCCGGGCGTTCGTCGGAGGACTGCTCCACGGCTACCGCACCGAGGAAGAGGCGTTGCGCACCGTCCGCGGGCGCATCCGCATCGACGATCAGCTCCGGCGCCGGTTCGGCGCGGCGGTTCCCGTCGAAGTCCGCTACGACGAGTTCACCGACGACGTCACCGCCAACCGTCTGGTGAAGGCGGCGGCCGTCCGGCTCGGCCGGATGCGGCTGCGGGAGCGCCGTTCCCGCGACGGCCTGCGCTGGATCGGCGCGCGGCTGGAGAACGTGTCGCTCGTCGAGTACCCGCCCGCCGGCGTGCCCGACGTCGCGTTCGACCGGCTGAACGGGCACTACCGCGAGGTGGTGGCGCTGGCGCGGCTCGTCCTGCGGCACTCGTCGTTCGAGACCGGCCGCGGGAACCTGCGGGCGGCGGGCTTTCTGATGGACATGAACAGGGTGTTCCAGGGCTTCGTCACGCGCGCGCTCCGGGAGGCGTTGCGGGTCTCCGAGCGCGTGTTCCGCGGCGACGACCGCGTCGGCCGCGTCCACCTCGACGAAGCCGGGCGCGTCCGGCTGCTGCCCGACCTTTCCTGGTGGGACGGGACGGACTGCGCGTTCGTCGGCGACGTCAAGTACAAACGGGCCGACGGCGGCGTTCCCAACGCGGACCTCTATCAGCTTCTCGCATACGCCACGGCGCTCGACCTGCCGGGCGGGTTGCTGATCTACGCGCAGGGCGAAGCGGAGCCGGTGACGCACGCGGTGCGTCACGCGGGCAAGCGGCTGGAGGTCCGCGCGCTCGACCTGTCGGGATCGAGAGAAGATCTGCTCGCCCGCATCGAAGAACTGGCGGGGCGCGTACGGGCCTTGCGGACGGAGTCGCGAGCCTTCCGCCGCGCGCTGCGCGAGCGGCGAACCGGCGGCGGGGGGCGACAAAGTCGTGATCGAATGCAAGGGGTTGCGCAAGAGCCTGGAGCGCGCCCGCGCGTCACGAGCCTCCGCCCAGCTCCTCCACCAGCGTGATCAGCGCCGACAGGTCGTCCCGCCCCCGGCCCCGGCCGTGCAGGCCGTTGATGCACTGCATGGTGACCGCGCCGGCCGGCAGCGCGACGCCGAGGTCGTGCGCCAGGCGCAGCACGACGTCCAGGTCCTTGTGGTACAGCCGGCTCTCGATGCCGGCGTCGAAGTCGCGCCGCGCCATGCGGCCCCCGAAGAAGTCGAGGACCCGGCTCGACGCCATCCCCTGCAGCATCGCTTCGCGGACCTGCCCGGCGTCGAGGCCGGCGCGCCGGGCCAGGGTCAGCGCCTCGGCCACCCCCTGCGCGGTCACCAGCAGCAGGAGCTGGTGGCAGGCCTTCGTCGCCTGTCCGGCGCCGTGCCCGCCCATGCGCAGCACCTTCGCGCCGACGCACGCCAGCAGCGGCCGGACCCGTTCCAGCACGTCGGCCCGGCCGCCGACCATGATCGACAGAGTGGCGTCGCGGGCGCCGTGGGGACCGCCCGACACCGGCGCGTCGAGCATGTCGACGCCGCGTTCGGCCAGCCGGGCGGCGATCGCGCGGGTGGCGGCCGGGTCGATGGTGCTGGTGTCGACGACCACGGTCCCCGGGCGGGCGCCGTGCGCGACGCCGCCGTCGCCGAGCAGGACCTGCTCGACGTCGCCGGTTGCGGTCAGCATGGTGAAGACCACGTCGCAGTCGGCGGCCAGCGCCGCCGGCGTCGCCGCGGACGATGCGCCCCGCTCGACCAGCGGCTCGAGCGACGCCGGCCGCCGCGCGAAGACCGTCAGCGCATGCCGCGCCCGCAGCAGGTTGAGCGCCATCGGGCGCCCCATCGCGCCCAGACCGATGAATCCGACTCGCATGCCGACCTCCTCCCGATCGCGGCGGCGCCGGCCGGCGCCGCGTGCCGAGCGTACAGAATCGCGGGGCGGGGCGGCGGACCGCATTTGCGGCGTGTTCTCCGGGGAAGCCCGGCCGTGGGTCAAGCGGAATCGCGGGGCGGGGCGGCGGACCGCACTTGCAGCGCACCCGGACCTGTCCCCCGCCGCCGCGCGCAGGGTGGTCGCGATCTCCGACTCCCACGTCTCGTCGACTTGCAGCGCACCCGGACCTGTCCCCCGCCGCCGCGCGGCGTAGAATGTCCCTGACGGCGCGCGGTCCGCGGCGGAGCGGGGCCGCACGGCCGGTCGCAAGCGAGGAGGGGGGCGCAGACCGTGATGTTGAAGGCGATGCGGACGACGACCGTCGCGGCGGCGGTGCTGGCCGGGATCGGCCTCCTGGCGGCGGGTCCGGCCGCCGCGCAGCCGGCCGGCTTCGAGCCGCCCCGGCTGTCGAACGGCAACCCGGACATGAACGGCATCTGGCAGGCGCTGAACGCGGCGCACTACGACGTGGAGCCGCACGTCGCACGGCCGGCGATGCAGCTTCGCCAGGGTCCGCACGGCCCGCTGCCGGACGTGCCGGTGCTGGCGCTGGGCGCGGTGGGCGCCGTGCCGGGCGGCATGGGGGTCGTCGCGGGCGGCGGCCGGATTCCCTACACGCCGGAGGCCCGCGCGCTGAAGGAAGAGAACCAGGCGCACTGGGTGGACCGCGACCCGGAGGTCAAGTGCTACCTGCCGGGCGTGCCCCGCGCCACCTACATGCCGTTCCCGTTCCGGATCTTCCAGAACGAGGACAACTTCTTCATCGCCTACGAGTTCGCCGGGGCGGTCCGCGACGTCTATCTGGAGGACGTCGGTCCGGCCGAGACCGATTCGTGGATGGGCCAGTCGGTGGGCCGCTGGGAGGGCGACACCCTGGTCGTCGAGGTGACCGGCCAGAACGACCGGACGTGGTTCGACCGCGCGGGCAGCCACCACACGAACCAGCTGCGCGTCGTCGAACGCTATACGCTGATCGGCCCGCACCACATCCAGTACGAGGCGACGATGGAGGACCCCGCCGTCTTCACGGAGCCGTGGACCATCCGCATGCCGCTCTACCGCCGGATCGAGCCGGGCGCGCGGCTGATGGACTTCAAGTGCGTCGAGTTCGTCGAGGAACTGCTGTTCGGCGATCTGCGCCGGAATCCGCTGCCGCGGTAGCGTCCGGCACCGAGGGCCGCGTGGAAGGCAAGGAGGGACGGATGCGCGATTCAATCCGACACGGACCGGCGGCCGGCGCGGCGCTCGCGCTCGGCCTCGCGGTCGCGGCCGGCGCCGCGATCCGGGCGCAGGAGGTTCCCCGCACCGCCGGCGGGCGCCCCGACCTGTCGGGGACCTACGACACGGCGACGCTGACGCCGCTGGAACGGCCCGCCGGGTTCGGCGACCGCCTGGCGCTGACCGAGGAAGAGGCCGCCGCGCTCGCCGAGGGCGAACCGCTGGCGCTCGCCGCGGTGTTCGGCATCCCGCCGGAGCGGAACGTCGAGAGCGCGCCCCCCAGCGAGGCGCCGCCGGTGGGCGGCGACGGCTCGACCGGGGCGGCCGGCGCCGTCGGCGGCTACAACACCTTCTGGATGGACCGCGGCAGCTCGGCGTTCCGGATCGACGGCCAGTGGCGGACGTCGATCATCACCGACCCGCCGAACGGCCGCCGGCCGCCCCTGACTCCCGAGGCGCAGGCGCGCCGGGCCGAGGCGGCCGCCTTCTTCCGGCCGAACACCGGCACCGCGTGGTGGCTGATCGAGAACGGCCCCGACGCCCCCGGCCCCTACGACGACCCCGAGATCCGGCCGCTCGCCGAGCGCTGCCTGCTCGGCTTCGGCTCTACCGCCGGGCCGCCGATGCTGCCGGTCCTCTACAACAACCTGAAGCGGATCGTGCAGACCGACGACCACGTCCTGATCCTGGTCGAGATGGTGCACGACGCGCGCATCGTCCGGATGAACGCCGAGCACGCCCCGCCGGAGGTCCGGAGCTGGCTCGGCGATTCGATCGGCTGGTGGGAGGACGACACCCTCGTCGTCGAAACCACCAACTTCAACGACACGCCGGCGCTCGGCGGGGCGTCACGGAACCTGCGCGTCGTGGAGCGTTTCCGGCGCATCGACGCCGACACGCTGCTCTACCGGTTCACCGTCGACGATCCGACGGTCTGGAGCGCGCCGTGGAGCGGGGAATACGTCTGGCCGGCCACCCGCGACCGGGTCTACGAGTATGCCTGCCACGAGGCGAACTACTCGTTCCGCGGCATCCTGGGGGGCGCGCGCATTCTGGAGCAGGACGTCCGCGAGGGACGGGTCGCCGAACCGCCGCGGTAGGGAGGGTTCGCCGAAACGCCGGACGACGCCCGGACGGGCCGCGTCGCCCGCGGGCGGCGCAACCCGCGGCAGGCGGAGGGTTCGCCGCCCGGATGGACGGGCGGGAGATCCCGCAAGGAGAACGGAAGAGACGGAAGCGGAGGTACACGCCATGATCACACAGTCACGCCGCCGGTCACACGTCATCCTGCTCGGCCTGCTCGCCGCCGGCCTGCTCGCGGTCGTCGCGGCCGGCGTCCCGGCCGCCGCCCACCACGCCTTCGGCGCCGAGTTCGATCCGAACCGCCCGGTGCTCCTCCGGGGGCCGATCGTCCGGGTGGAATGGGTCAATCCGCACACCTGGATCCACCTGGAGGTGACCAACGACGACGGCACCAAGGAGGTGTGGATGGTCGAAGGGGGCACGCCGAACACGCTGCTGCGCCGCGGCCTGCGGCGGGACTACGTGCAGCCGGGGACGGTGGTCGTCGTCGACGGCTACCAGAGCAAGGATCGGACGGCCCGCGCCAACGCGCGCGACCTGACCTTCGAGGACGGGCGCAAGTTCTTCATGGGCTCGTCCGGCACCGGCGCGCCGTACGACGCCGAGCGGCGCCCGCGGTAGCCGGGAGGGACGAAACCCGCCATGGACGCAACGGACGTCACGATGCTGATCGGATTCCTGGCCCTGGCTGCCGGGCAAATCAGAAGCGCCCACGCGCTGAACAAGCGTTTCGACGAGACGAACAAGGAAACGAACAAGCGCTTCGACGACATGAACAAGGAAACGAACAAGCGCTTCGACGACATGAGCAAGCGCTTCGACGACATGAACAAGCGCTTCGACGACGTGAACAAGCGCTTCGACGACGTGAACAAGCGCTTCGACGACGTGAACAAGCGCTTCGACGAGACGATACGAGAGATGGCCGACCTGCGGGAACGGATGGCGAGACTGGAAGGATCACTCGACGGATTCCTGGCCGGCCGCCGTGACCGCGACGCGGCATGACACGGACCGGCCGCACCCGACGAGGTGACGATCGGATACGTTGCCGGCCCGCGTCACGAGACGGCGCGGGCCGGCAGCACCCGACGCGGTGACGATCGGATACGTTGCCGGCCCGCGTCACGAGACGGCGCGGGCCGGCAGCGTCAGTGCGCAACCACCACTTCCGCGCTCCGGCCCTGCATCACTCCGCGTCGAAGTTGAAAGCGGGCCGTCACCGCCCGCCCGCCTTCACTCTCCGCCCGCTTCCCGTTCCTCGAGCCGCGCGCCGCCGAGGATGCCGGGCATCGAGTAGTTCCCCTCGTGGCAGGCGTACTCGAAGATCGGGTCCGTGGTCGACTCGTGGAGCAGCTCCACCGTCCACGGCCGCGTCCAGGTGTCGGCGTCGCGCAGGGTGATCTCGTGCCGCAGCACGCCGGGGCCGACCCGCGTGTAGCGCTCCACCAGATGCAGGTTCGCGGTCGCTCCCGAGAAGCGCGCCCGCGGCGAGTAGTTCGTCGTCTCGACGACCAGCGTATCGCCTTCCCAGCGGCCCCGCGCGTCGCCGGCCCACAGCCGGATGCCGTCGTCCACGCGGGGCCGGCCGTCGAGCGGAATCACCCGCGTGAAGTGCCCCATCTCCTGGAAGATCGCCACGTGGGTCGGCGTCTGCGCGAGCTGGAAGTAGCTGTTGTAACCCGCCCCCATGCGCGGCGCGTCGAAATGCAGGCAGCGGTCGCCCAGGGTGCGGTCCTCGGGACCGTCCGACGGATGCTCGGCCCGGTAGGCCCGCCGCTCGGCCGCCCGCGCCGCGGCCGCCTCGGTCAGCGCGGGAATGCGGCCGTCGGGGGGATCGACGATGAGCGACGTCCGGTTGTCGAGATGGCGCTCCACCAACCAGAACGCGTTGTAGTTCCCGGTGACGACGTCGAAGTCCTGGAACTCCGGATTGCCGAGCGCCTGCTGGACGAGCCGGTCGCCGAGCAGGTCGCCCGCCTGCTCGGCGTCCCGGAACTCGGCGATCTTCCGCGTCAGCTCGGCGAGCTCCTCGTCCGAGAGCGTCGTCCTGCCGGCGAGCTGCTCGGGCCGCTCCAGCGGCGTCGCGCTGTTGTTCATCCAGATGCCGGACAGATCCGGCTGCCCGAAGGCGTTTCTGGGCGCCGTGTAGTCGTCCTGGCCGAACGCCGCGACGGGCGCCAGCGCGAGAACGGCGGCCAGCGCCGCCCCTGCCGTGAAACCGCGGCCACTCATTGGAACCTCCCCCTGCGCCTTTCGCATGTGCCGGCCGGCGGAGGCGCCGCCGGCCCGTTTTCCCCTCACGATAGACGGCGGCGCCCGCCGGCGCAAGGCGTCCGTGGTACAGTCCGATCCTGCGCCGCCGGCCGTGCGGCGGAGACGACGATCCGCCTCCGGCGAGGAGACCACCATGCACGTTCCCCATCGACGCCGGCCGTCCTGCGCCGCCGCGGGCGCGCTCGTCACCGGGCTGCTGACCCTGACCCCTGCCATGACCGCAACCGCAACCGCCCAGGACCGCATGCCGCCGTTGCCGGCGGAGCAGTTGACCCCGGAACAGCAGGCCGCCGTCGAGGAGTTCCGGGCGGCCCGCGGCACGGACCGCGTCGGCGGGCCGTTCGCGCCGCTGCTCCGCAGCCCCGAGATGATGAACCGCGCGCGCAACGTCGGCGACTACGTCCGCTACCGCAGCGCCCTGCCGCCGCGTCTGAGCGAGTTCGTCATCCTGCTGACCGCCCGCCACTGGACGCAGGACTACGAGTGGTACGTGCACGCCCCGATCGCCGAGCGCGAAGGGCTGGACCGCGCCGTCATCGAGGCGGTGGCCGACGGGCGCCGGCCGGCGGACCTCGCGGACGACGAGGCGGCGGTCTACGACTTCTGCACGGAGCTGCTGCGCACCCACCGCGTCAGCGACCCGACCTACGCCCGCATGGTGTCGCACCTGGGCGAGAAGGGGGTCATCGACGCGATCGGCATCCTGGGCTACTACCAGTTGCTGGCGATGGTGATGAACACGGCGCGGACCGCGCTCCCGGAAGGGGTGGAGCCGGCGTTGCCGGCGTTTCCGCGCTGAAGCAACGCCTGCGCCGGCTCGACACGCGAAGAACGGCCGCGGCTGGACGGAGGTCCGGAGCATTTGCACCACTTCGGGGCACGCGCCCTGATTCGGGGAACGTGACGCATGGGCTGGCGCTGGCTCGACGACCTGGGGCGCGACCTGCGCCACGCCCTCCGGGGCTTGCGGCGCAGTCCCGGCTTCGCGACCACCGTGGCGCTCGTCCTCGCGTTGGGCATCGGCGCGAACAGCGCCATGTTCGGCATCGTCCACGGCGTCCTGCTGCGGCCGCTGCCGTACCCGGACGCCGGCGCGATCGTGCGCGTCGGCGAGTCTTTCGGTCCGGGAGGCGCGTCGGACCTGCGTCTGTCGAACCGCTCGCTGCCGCTGCTGCAGGAGAGCGCCAAGTCGTTCGAGCAGCTCGCCGCCTACCAGGAGGTCTCCGCCGGTTGGGACGGTGCGGGCGGTGTCACCCTGCGCGGCGCCAGGGTCTCGCCGTCGCTGTTCCCGCTGTTGCGGGCAGCGCCCCGCCTGGGGCGGCTCTTTCTGGAGGAAGAAGCGCGGACGGGCGCGGAGCGCGTCGTGCTGCTGAGCCACGACGCCTGGACGAACCGCCTCGCCTCGGAACCGGCCGTCGTCGGAACCACGATCGACCTGGACGGCGACCCGCACCTCGTCGTCGGCGTACTTGCCGAAGGGTTCCGCTTCCCGACTCCGGACAGCGAGTTCTGGACGCCGTACGTCGTTCCGCCGTTCACGCCGACGCGGGCGGAGGATGCGGCAGGGCAACCTGGCAATCCCGTCGTCGACGTCCTGTTCAAGACGCTCGGGCGGCTTGGGCCGGGCGTCTCCGCGGACCAGGCGGCCACGGAAGCCCGCGCCATCCTGCAGCGAAGCGGCGACGCGTTCGGCGCGCTGGCGGGAGGGAACGGCCGGCGCGACGTGCGCGTGGTTCCATTGCTGGAGGAGATGGTCGGTGCGTACCGGCCGGCGCTGTCGTTGCTGACCGCGGCCACGGCGCTCCTGCTGCTGGTCGCCTGCCTGAACGCGGCGGGTCTGCTGCTGGCGCGCGGGCTGGCGCGCCAGCGGACGCTTGCCGTCAGCGCGGCCCTGGGCGCGAGCAGGAGCCGGCTCGTACGGCAGCTTCTGACCGAAAGCACGGTGCTGAGCCTGGGCGGGGGCGTGCTCGGGCTGGCCGCGGCGGCCGCCGTTCTGCAGGTGGCGCCCGCGCTCGTTCCGGGCGACGTCGCACGCCTCGAGGAAGTGCGAATCGACGGCGTGGTGTTCGCCTTCACCGCCGGGCTGTCGATCGTGGTCGGGCTGCTGTGCGGGGCGGGGTCGGCTCTCCAGCGGTCGCAGATCCATCCGGCGCGCACGCTGAACGAGGGGAGCGCGCGGTCGGCCGGCGGTTTCCGGTTGCGGCGGACGCATCGCATGCGCACGGTGCTGTCGACGATGCAGGTGGCGCTGGCGGTCGTACTGCTGATCGGCGCGGGGTTGTTGCTGCGCAGCTTCGTGCGGCTCGTCACGTTCGACCGCGGTTTCGACCCGGCCGACGTGGTTGCGACCTCGGTCACGAATCCGATGTCGATCGCACCGCACGAAGTACCGGAACAATGGTCCCGAATGACAGGCGACCACCAGCGACTGCAGGAACGCATCTTTGACGAGCTGACGATGCGGTTGGGGGCTCTCCCGGACGTCGAAGCGTTCGGACTGTCGTGGAACCTGCCCTTCGGAAGGAACTCCCGAAGCAGTGCGCCGTTGCGGCCGGCCGGCACTCCCGTACCGAGCGATCCGAACGAGATGGTGCGAACGTTCCTGCAGATCGTGAGTCCCGGTTACTTCGAGACGATGCGGTACCGCGTGCGCGACGGTCGTACCTTCACCCGTCTGGACGGGCGGGAAAGTCCGCGCGTCCTGGTGGCCAACGAAACGCTGGCCCGCCAACTCTTCGGGAACCGTCCGGCCGTCGGCCGGCAGGTGATAGTCGGCCATGGCGAACCCTGGGAGGTGATCGGCGTCGTGGGGGACGTCGTGTACGGGGGGCTTGCACTGACGGCGGAACCGCAAGCCGAGGCATTCTTCCCGCTGGCTCGGAGCGGCGAGACGTTCTTCGGCTTCCGCCAGCGGATACTGATCACGATCCGGACGCCCGGTGATCCGCTGGCGGTGGTTCCCTTTCTGCGCGAATCCGTGGCGGCGGCGAGCCCGCGGGCGACGATCGGCCAGGTGACGACGATGGAGGAGCGGCTGTCGACCGCGGTTGCCGGGCCGCGTCTCTACGCTTTCTTTACAGGGTCGCTCGCCGGGCTTACCCTGGCTCTCGCGGCGATCGGGGTCTACGGGCTGTTGAGCCACACCGTGGCGCAACGCGAACGCGAGATAGGAATCCGCATGGCGCTGGGCGCCGGGAGCAGGCAGATTCTCGCGCTGGTTGCGCGACAAGGCGCGGCGCTCATGGGCGTCGGCATCTTCCTCGGCGCAGGCGCCGCGGTCGCATCGAGCAGGATGTTGGGGAGTCTTCTCTACGGTGTCGCCACCAACGACCCTCTGACGTTCTTTCTGGCGCCCTTCGTGCTCGTGGTCGTTGCGGTTGTCGCCTGCTGGTTCCCGGCCCGGCGGGCGGCGGGCGTCGACCCGATGAAAATGCTTCGCTTCGAATAGGAATCCGTGTCAGGGGAAGCCGTCATCGCTCCAGTTCGCGGACTCGCGCCTGCGCTTCCGCAATCTGTTCGGGCGTCATGCGTTCGGCGAGACGGTCACGCAGCTCGCGGGCCCCTGCGACGCCGCTGGCCGACGAGGCGAGAGTCAGCCACGCGTAGGCGGAGACAGGGTCTCGCGCCACGCCCGTCCCGTTCAGGTACGACAGCCCGAGGACAACCTGCGCGCCAGCGTCCCCCTGCTCGGCGGCGAGTCGGGCCCAACGCACCGCCTCATCGAAATCCTGCGCTACGCCATGCCCGTGGTAGTACGCCACTCCCAGAAGAGCCTGCCCCCGGGCGTTTCCCTGCTCGGCGGCGAGCCGGGACCAGCGCACCGCCTCCCCGTAGTCTTGCGCCACACCACGCCCATTGTAGTACACCACTCCCAGAAGAGCCTGCGCGTCGGCGTCTCCCTGCTCGGCGAGAATTCGATCCGCCTCCGTGGCGACTGCCCGGCGTGCGCCGGCGTCTCCTGCCCGGCGATCCGCCTCCGTAGCGACTTCGCGGGTGTTCGGGTCGGCGTCTTCCTGCTCGGCGGGAATTCGATCCGCCTCCACGGCGGCTTCCCGGGTGCGTGCGTCGGCGTCTCCCTGCTCGGCGGGCGCTCGGTCCGGCTCCACGGCGACTTCCCGGGTGCAGGCCGGGATTCCAGCGAGCAGCCAGCCGGCAACGCCCAGACCGGGCAGCAGCCGCCACGCCGTCAACTTCGTCATGGCGCCACTGTATCATGATCCACGGGCCATCCTCAGCGGTTCCGGGCTTTCGCGAACTTCACGGGACGCTGGTGGCGTTGACGTACACAGCAAACAATGCTGCCCAGCCGGCCGTGAGGCAGGCGATAGAGATCGCCGCGTTGTACGCGAGTTTCGCCGCCTCTGACGGTTCCTGTCCTTCCTGTTCCAGCTTGCCGAGTCTGTAGAGAATCCGAATCGAAGATGCCGCGCCGGCGAGAACACAGAAGATCGCCATCGGCGGCGCGCCTTCGCCGGCCAGCGGAAACAGTGACACCCCGATCAGGAACACCACGAATCCGCATGCGCCGCGCCACGTGTCGAGGAATGCGAGCGGGCCACGTTCGTATCTGATCTTCATCTGACCCCACTTGAAGATTCGTATTGCGCGCTCTGTCACGCGGCGCTTGCATGACCACGTGGAACGTGGCATGGCGAAGAACGGCGGCAGTCCGCGCCGGCCGGTCAGCGCACCGTCACGTCGACGAAACCCGTCGTCCAGCAGCACTGGTCGCCGCCGCCGCCGTTGCCGGAGACGTCGTTGGCGGTGACCATCAGCCGGTAGTCGCCCGGTTCCGCGAAGGTCGCGAAGGTGCGGGTTTCGCCGCCGGCCAGGTCCGCGAACTCGTGGCGCCCGCTCCCGCCGTCCTCGTTCCCGGTCTCGAAGACCACCTCGGCGGGTCCCCGGTAGAGGCGCCACGTGAGCGTCAGCGGCGGCCGCGGGCGGCCGCGCCGGCGTGGGGGCGGCGGGTTGGTCAGCGGCTCGTCGCGCGCCGCGGCCCGCAGCTCGATGGTCTCGCCGACCGCCGCGGCGTACGTGGCCGAGCCCCCCGTCACCGGCGGTCCCTGCAGCTCCGGGCCGTCGCCCACCCGCAGCCGCGGCGGCGTGTTGCCGTTCGCGCGGTTCAGGAACGGGTCGACGAAGTAGGGCGGATTCAGCCAGAACGAGACCTCCGAACGCTGGTTGTTGGCGGTCAGGGTCCAGGTGAACCGCTGTGCGCCGGCGTCGGCCGGGACGTTGATCGCGAAGACGCCCCAGGCGCGCCGGGGCAGGAAGTGCGTCGGCTGGCCGAGGTCGGGTCCGCCCGGCTCGATCCGGTTGTCGGGGCCGATCGGGACGTCGACCGCCTCTTCGTTCCGGCTGAAGTACCCCAGCAGGATCGTGGACGACCCGTCCGCGTTGCGGTACCAGCCTTCGAACGCGGGGAAGATCGCCTCGCCGCGGCTTCCCTCCGGCTCGAGCGGGAGCGGGGCGCGCGGCGGCTGCGCGGACGCGGCGGCGGCGCACAGGAGCAGGGCGGCGAGCGCCGCGGCCACGATCGCGCCGCGGGCACGGCTGTCCCGGCGGGCGGCGGCGCACAGGAGCACGGCGGCGAGCGCCGCGGCGGGACGGCCGAACCGCCTGTCCGGGGACGACAACGTCCGCGCCGAGTCGCTACGGCCGGGCGATCGGCCGAGCCGGACGTCCGGGGACGACCTGCGCCGCCCGGACGGGCGCGCGGCGGGCGCCGTCGTGAGACCGGGCCGAAACCTGGGGAACTGCATCGACGTCATTCCTCCCTCGGGACAGGGGCGGAGGCCTGCTCTGTAGCCGTTTGCGGCCGACTGACGTTGCTGCATCGGCGTCATTCCTCGGGGCAGGGCGGAGGGTGCGAAGCGGGCGCCGGGCCGCCGCCCCGCGAAGTAGAGCGGCGGCCCGGCCCGGAACCGGCGATCAGTCGTCGTTGTCGGTCCGGGCCGCGCGCGCCGCGGCCTCGGCCTCGTAGTCCTCGTCCGTGAAGTAGGTGACGTTGACCCAGGCGTGGGCCATCTCGTCCACCGTCCGGTCGCCGTAGCCGACCCAGACGTTCGGGTCCGGGTTCGCGCGGTTGGCCGCGGTGTTGTCGTGCCACGCGGTGATCTTGACGATCGTGCCCCGCGGCAGCAGCGGCGCGGCTTCGTCGGCGTAGACGTAGCTGTTGTGCCAGTTGAAGTTGAAGTCGCCGACGTGGCTCAGGACCTGCCGCGCGCCGGTGGGCAGGATCGCCTCCATCGCCATCGCCTTGCCGCGCAGGTGCATGTGCGGCTGGAAGCTCTCGATGCGGGCGGCGCGCTTCAGCGGGAAGAACCCCTCGGTGACCGAGACGGTGTTCGGCGGGATGTCGACGCCGCCGGCCCCCATCAGGTGCAGCACCTGCCGGTGCTCCGGCTCCTCGCCCCGGGGGTAGAAGTAGATGCCGAGCTCCACGTGGTCGGTGATCTCCTCGCCGGCGGCCGAGTAGTGGACGTCCCAGACGATCCGCGAGCCGGGCAGCATCAGCTTGCCGCTGCCCGGACGCATCAGCTCGCCCTGCTTGCCGACCGCCCACTCCATGAAGAGGCCGGAGTTGTTCAGGGGGTCGTCGGAGCCGGCGGCCGCCGTGTTCCGCAGCAGCGGGTCCGTCTCTTCCTGCTCCAGGCGGGCGATGGCGTGGTGGGTGATCCTGCGGCCCGCCGTCGTGCCGGGCCGGATCTCGATCGCCCGCACCCAGCGCGGCTCGGTCAGGCCGGTCTCGGAGGTCGGCTTCCACCAGGCGTCGTTCGCCTCGGCCGGCATGGTGAACGGCTCGGATTCGACGACCAGGTCGGGCGGGCCGAAGAGCTCCGCGAAGTACCACTTCGACTCGTCGGGCCACTCGACCGGCGCCGGCACGTCGGCCGGATTGCCGCGCGGGGCGCCGCCGTCGACCCAGCGGACGATGGTGTCGATCTCGGCGTCGGTGAGCGAGCGGTCGTTCTTGAATTCGGCGATGCCGACCGTGCGGTCGATGTGCCAGGGCGGCATCTGGCGCGTCGACACGCGCTCGCGGATCGAGCGCGCCCAGGGGCGCGACTCCCGCCAGGTGACGAGCGACATCGGGGCGATGGAGTTCGCCCGGTGGCACGCCTCGCACTTGGCCTGGAAGATCGGGGCGACGTCGCTGGTGAACGTCGGCACGCCGTCTTCGGCCGCGAACGCGGCGCCGGGAACGAGGATCGCCGCCGCGGCGGCGACCGCCGGCACGCCCGGGATTCTGGTCGGCATCGGATGCATCCTTTCGTTCTTTCTTCTCGCCCGCGGCGGCGCGCGCCGGCAGCGGGCGAGCCATTATAATCGCTGGTCGGAAGCCCGGCCGGGGCCGGCGGGCCGCCGGCTCTCGACGGGAAAGACGAACCACTGCGCGGGGGCGTTTCACATGGGCAGGACGACTGCGATCGGCGCAACCGCGCTGGTCCTTCTGGGCGTCGTCGCCGTCGCGTCGGTGTTCGGCCAGCGGGGCGGGGCGTTCCGGGCGTCGCGCGACCACCCGGCCATCCGCTACACGGAAGGCGCGATCGACAACGCCGTCGCGGACCTGAACCGGCGGCTCGAGGAGGGCGCCGCCACGCTCGCCTTCGAGGGGCGGAGCGGCTACCTGCGCGCGGTGCTCGACGCGCTCGACGTCCCCGTCGAGTCGCAGGTGCTCGTCTTCTCCCCGACGAGCTTCCAGGAAGACCAGATCGCCTTCGACAACCCGCGCGCCATCTTCTTCCGGGACGACGTGGCGCTCGGCTGGGTGCGGGGGGCCGACGTGCTGGAACTGGCGGCCCAGGATCGGCGCCAGGGGACGATCTTCTACTCGCTGGCGCAGACGCCGTCGGCGGCGCCCCGTTTCCGGCGGCGCGAGACCTGCCTCGCCTGCCACCTGTCGTGGGACACGCTCGGCGTGCCCGGCCTGCAGGTCCTCAGCATGTTCCCGATGCCGAAGGATCCGCACGCCTACGCCAGCGGGCACGCCACCGACCACCGCAGCCGGCTCGAGGATCGCTGGGGCGGCTGGTACGTCACCGGATCGCACGGCTCGGTGGCGCACATGGGCAACGTGGAGGTCGAGGAGGTCGAGGACCCGCACGCGACCTTCGGCGTCGTGCCGCCGGCCGTCGAGTCGCTGGCCGGGCGTTTCGACCTCGACGGCTTCCCGACGCCCTACAGCGACGTCGTGGCGCTGCTGGTGCTGGAGCACCAGGCGCACATGACGAACCTGATCACGCGCATCGGCTGGGAGGCGCGCCGGATGGAGCACCGCGCGCGGATGGTGGCCCCGGCGGACCGCGGGCGCTCGACCGACGACGGCCGGTTCCGGGAGATCGTCGACGAGGCGGCGGTGGAGCTGGTCGACTACCTGCTGTTCGTCGACGAGGCGCCGCTGCCGCCCGGCGTCGCCGGCGGCTCGGGCTTCACGGAGACGTTCTCGGCGCGCGGACCGCACGACCGCCGCGGGCGCTCGCTGCGCGAGATGTCGCTCGCCGGCCGGCTGTTCCGCTACCCGTGCAGCTACATGATCCACACCGAGGCGTTCGACGCGCTGCCGGAAACGGCGCTCGACGCGATCTACCGGCGTCTGTGGGCGGTCCTGTCCGGCGCGGTCGCCGAGCCCCCCTACGACCGGCTGGCGATCGCCGACCGGCGGGCGATCGCGGAGATCCTGCGCGACACCAAGCCGGGCCTGCCGGACTACTTCGGGACGGTCACGCGGTAGCTCTCGAACTGGCGCGAAAATTGCTTCAGATGGCGGGTTGGCAGTAGTTCCCCGGGTTCGTCCGATAATTGACGCTGATGATCTACTGTGTGCTCGGCGATGGCGAAAACGTGTGGGAGGAGCTCGTCCGGCAGGGATTTCCCGACGACGACTACCTGAAGGTCGGTCCATGCCAGTGGCTGGTGCACTCCGACGCCTCGACCAGCAAGGCCGTGTGGGAACGCATCGTCAAGGGCGGCAAGCAGCCGACCGGTCTCGTCTTCCCTGTCCGTGGCTACTACGGTTACCACAACGAAACGATCTGGGAATGGCTGGCCGCCAAGCGCAACGTGGACAATGGGGACTGAAGGAACCGCCCGCGGAGGATCGATTCCACCGGCCAAGAGCACGCCGGATCAGTATCCGGTCGCCACGCCGCCCGGTTTGCAGGCCGCGGACCACAGTTGGGTGCTTCAGACCGTCGTGGAGATGCAGAAGTCCGTCGGTGGGCTCACGCAGGCCGTGGCCACGTTGACCGAGCAGGTCAGGGACCAGGGCACCAAGCTCGATGCGGTGCGTCAGGAAGTGACCGAGGCGCGCACGTTCATGAAGACCGCCGCGTGGCTGCTCAGCGGGATCAAGACCGCCGCGAAGACCGCCGCGTGGCTGCTCGGAGGGATCGTTGCGCTGCTCGGCGGAATCGTTACGTTGATTACGTGGTTCGTGTCCCGCCATCCGCCAATCGTTACGGCGATCCTGGAAACGATACGCGCCGGGCAGGAATGAGAGCCTGACCGCCCGCTACACGACGCCGTACGCGAGCATCGCGTCGGCGACCTTCCGGAAGCCGGCGACGTTGGCGCCGCGCACGTAGTTGACGAAGCCGTCCGCGTCGGCCCCTTCCGCCCGGCACTTCTCGTGGATGTCGCGCATGATGTTCCGGAGCTGGCGGTCGACCTCCTCGCGCGACCAGGAGATCCGGAGGGCGTTCTGGCTCTGCTCCAGCCCGGAGACCGCGACGCCGCCGGCGTTGGCGGCCTTCGCCGGGCCGAACAGGATCTTCCGGCCGAGGAACGCGCGGACGGCGTCGAGGGTGGACGGCATGTTGGCGCCTTCGGCCACCGCCAGGAGTCCGTTGCCGAGGAGGGTCCGGGCGTCGTCCGCGTCGAGCTCGTTCTGCGTGGCGCACGGCAGCGCGAGCTGGCACGGGACGCCCCACGGCCGCCGTCCGCCGTGGTAGGCGCAGCCGAAGCGCTCCGCGTACTCGCGGACGCGTCCCCGGCGCACCTCCTTGAGTTCCTTGAGCCAGGCCAGCCGCTCGGCGTCGATGCCGTGGGGGTCGTGGACGAAGCCGTCCGAATCCGAGGCGGTGACGACGGTGGCGCCGAGCTCGGCGAGCTTTTCGATGGCGTAGAGCGCGACGTTGCCGGAGCCGGAGACGACCGCCGTCTTGCCGGCGACGCCGTCGCCGCGGGTCGCGAGCATGTTCTGCAGGAAGTAGACGGCCCCGTAGCCGGTCGCCTCGGTCCGCACCAGGCTGCCGCCGAACGCCAGGCCCTTGCCGGTGAGGACGCCGGTGAAGCGGTTGGCCAGCCGCATGTACTGGCCGAACAGGAAGCCGATCTCGCGCGTGCCGACGCCGGCGTCGCCGGCGGGAACGTCGGTGTCCTCGCCGATGTGGCGGTGCAGTTCGCGCATCATCGCCTGGCAGAAGCGCATCACCTCGTTGGCGCTGCGCCCGCGGGGGTTGAAGTTGGAGCCGCCCTTGGCGCCCCCCATCGGCAGGCCGGTCAGGCTGTTCTTGAGGATCTGCTCGAAGCCGAGGAACTTCAGCACGCTCTGCGTGACCGTCGGGTGGAAGCGCAGGCCCCCCTTGTAGGGGCCGATGGCGTTGTTGAACTGCACGCGCCAGGCCCGCGCGGCGCGGATGCCCCCCGCGTCGTCCTGCCACGTCACCCGGAACGTGATGATCCGGTCGGGTTCGGTGAGCCGCTCGAGGATGCGCGCCTCTTCGTACTCCGGATGCGCGGTCACGAACGGGATGACGCACTCGGCCACCTCGCGGACCGCCTGGTGGAACTCCGGTTCGCCCGGGTTGCGCCGGACGAGACCGGCCATGAATTGTTCCAGCCGCTCAGGGGCGTCCGGTTGCCGGGACATCGCCTCGCCTCCTCCGTTCCGCTTCCTCTCGTCTACTTCTTCTTCAGGAGCGCCGCCAGATCGCGCGCCGTGCCGGGCCGGCGGTCGTCGCCGAGCGACAGCATCCAGCCGGGGTACGGCTCGGGCGTCGCGCTTACCTCGTCGAGCCGTTCCAGCTCGTCGCCGGTCAGGGCGATCTCGACCGCGCGCAGGTTGTCCGCGAGCTGATCCATCCGCCTGGCGCCGATGATGACGCTGGTGACGGCGTCCTTGGCGAGCAGCCACGCCAGGGCCACCTGCGCCACCGACGCGCCGCGGGCGTCGGCGATCGGCTGCATGACGTCGAGGACGTCGAACGCCCGCGCCTTGTCCAGCGGCGGAAAGTCGAACGCCACCCGGCGGGCGTCGGGGTCGCGGGCGCCCTCGCGGGTGAACTTCCCGGAGAGGAAGCCGCCGGCCAGCGGGCTCCAGACGAGCAGGCCGAGGCCCTGGTCCCGAACGAGCGGGATCGTGTCCCGCTCGACGTCGCGTCCGGCCAGCGAGTAGTAGGACTGCGTGCACTGGAACCGCTCGAAACCCCGCCGTTCCGACACGCCGAGCGCCTTCATCAGCTCCCACGCCGCGAGGTTCGAGCAGCCTACGTAGCGCACCTTGCCGGCGCGGACCAGATCGGTCAGGGCGCCCAGCGTCTCGTCGATGGCGGTCTCGGGGTCGGCGCGGTGGATCTGGTAGAGGTCGATGTAGTCGGTGCCGAGCCGCTTCAGGCTCGCTTCGCAGGCGGCGACGACGTGCAGCCGCGACAGGCCGACCTGGTTGGGGCCGGGGCCCATGCGGGCGCGCACCTTGGTCGCGACCACCACGTCGCGGCGGCGGCCGGCGAGCGCGCGTCCGAGGATCTCTTCCGACTCGCCGGTGGAGTAGACGTCCGCGGTGTCGAAGAAGTTGACGCCGGCGTCCAGCGAGCGGCCGACGAGCGCATCGGCTTCCTTCTGGCCCAGCGCGCCGATCAGCTCCCACTGGGCGCCGAAGGTCATCGCGCCCAAGCAGAGCTCCGAGACGTAGACCCCGGTGGTTCCGAGTCGTCGGTACTTCATCCGGTGATTCTACCGGGCGGGCGGGTCCTGCGCGTCACGGCCGCCGTGCGGAACGGCCGCACGCGGCAGGGCCTCCCGCCAGCGGAGCGGGGGCGGTCGCCGCGTTTCGGAGCGGCACGGGGATGCGCGTCACGGCCGCCGTGCGGAACGCCCGCGCGCGCCTCCCGCCAGGGGAGCAGAGGCGGCCGCCGCGCGCGTTTCGGAGCGGCACGGGGATGCGCGGCGAACCGGCGGGAAACCCGGAGGCGCCGCCCGGATCGGCGGCCGGCCAGCGGATCGCGCGCACTGGGCCCGTCCACCGGCGCACGGAAACCCGGAGGCGCCGCCGGATCAGCGGCCGGCCCACTGTTCGAGCATCCACTCGCCGGCTTCGCGCAACGCGCGCACGTAGCCGCCCATCGCGTAGTGGCCCACGCCGTCGAGCGCGGTGAACGCCACCGGGCGGCCCGCCTCGCGGAGCCGCCGCGCCGCCTCGGCGGCGGGACCGAACGGGACGACGTCATCCGCGCGGCTGTGGATGACGTGCACCGGCATGTCACCGAGCGCGTCGAGCGGATCGTTGCCGGGGCGGCCGGCGATCGGAATGGCGCCGGTGAAGAAGTCGGGGTGCCTGGTCGCGAAGAACCACGTGCCGCGCCCGCCGAGGCTGAACCCGGTGACGAGGATGCGCGTGCGGTCGATGGCGTAGGTTTCGAGGATTCGGTCGAGCAGCGCCATGACCGCGCGCTCGGACACCTCGTTCGTCCAGCGCCGCGCCGGCGCGTCCGGTGCGACCACCACCGCGTTCAGGCCCCGCAGCGCCGGCTCGAAGGTCTGCCGCATGTGGAGGCTGCCGTAGTACGGCCCCCGCGCGCCGCCCGGGTGCAGGGCGAGGATCAGGGGATGCGGAGTGGCCGGATCGTAGCCGGCCGGCGCCGACACCGCGTAGGGCATCTCGCCGTGTCCTTCGACCGCGAACGTCAGGTGCTCCACCGTCGGCCGCCCTCCGGCCTGGGCTTCCCGGCCCGCCTCGCCGTTGCGCGGAGACTCTCCCGCCGCGGCCGCCGCGCCGTGGACGCCCGCGGCCGCGCCGAGCGCCATCCCCGCCGCGACGACGCCCGCTTTGCCCAACGTTCGCATCGGTCTCCTCCACCCCGCTCCCGCCCGCGTTCTCGTCCGCTCGGCGCATCGAACCGGGGAGCGGCACAGGTTGGCCGCCCACGGCCCCGGAAGCGCCCGGCGCGCCGCGCATCGCCGCCAGCAGGCCATAATAGACGATCGCCGCCAGGGCGGCGCCCGACGCCATGACCGTCCGCACCCGCTTCGCCCCGAGTCCGACCGGCTACCTCCACATCGGGGGCGTGCGGACGGCGCTGTTCAACTGGCTGTTCGCCCGGCGGCACGGCGGGCGGTTCATCCTGCGCATCGACGACACCGACCGGGAGCGCAACGTCGAGGCGGCGCTGCAGCCGATCCTGGACGGCTTCCGCTGGCTGGGGATCGACTGGGACGAGGGGCCGGAGGTGGGCGGCCCGCACGCGCCGTACCGCCAGTCGCAGCGGACGGATCGCTACCGGGCGGCGGTGGCCGCGCTGCTCGACCGCGGGCTCGCGTACCGCGACTACGCCACGGCGGAGGAGACGAACGCCGAGCGGGAGGCGGCGCAGCGCGAGAAGCGGCGGTTCCTCTGCAGCCGGCGCTGGATGGCGGAGACCGGCGCCGAGGCGGCGCGGTTCGAGCGCGCGGGCCGCACCGCCGTCGTCCGGCTGAAGATGCCGCGCGAAGGCGCCTGCCGCTTCGACGATCTGGTGCGCGGGCCGGTCGCCTTCGAGTGGGCGCTGGAGCAGGACCACGTGATCCAGCGGGCGGACGGCAGCCCGCTCTATCACCTCGCCAGCGCCGTCGACGACCACGACTTCGGGATCACCCACGTCATCCGCGCGGTGGAGCACCTGTCGAACACGCCGCGGCAGATCTTCATCGCCGAGGGGCTCGGCCACGAGCGGCCCCGCTACGCGCATCTGCCCCACGTCGCGGCGCCCGGCGGCGCCGAGAAGCTGAGCAAGCGGAAGCTGGGCAGGTACCTCGCGCAGGCGGATTTCAGGCAGATGCGCGACCACGGCGCCGGCATACTGGCCGCGCTCGGCGAGGAGGTCGTTCCGGAGCGCTGCAACCCGGTGCTGGTGGAGTTCTACCGGGACGTCGGCTATCGGCCGGAGGCGCTGGTCAACTACCTGCTGCTGCTCGGCTGGTCGCTGGACGGCCGCACCGAGGACTTCACTCGCGCGGAGATGATCGAGCACTTCTCGCTCGACCGGGTCAACCGCGCCGCGGCGAGCTTCGACCCGCGGAAGATGATGGCGTTCGAGGAGCGCCGCATGCAGGCCCTGCCGGTCGCCGAAAAGGTCGCGGCGGTCGTTCCGTTCCTCGCGCGCCTGGGGTTGCCGGGGGCGGAGCCGGCCGTTGCGGAGCGGGGCCGCGTCGGGGCGGTGGTCGCCGCGGCCGGCGACCGGATCAAGGTGGCGGGCGACGTCGTGCGCTACGCGGAGTTCTTCCAGGACGACGCGGCGTTCCCCTACGACGAGAAGGCGATCCGGAAGCGGCTGCTTGCGCCGGGGGCCGCGGACCGGCTGCGGCGTTTCCGGGCCGTGCTCGAGACCGTCGAACCGTTCGACGCCGCGACCCTCGACGCCGCCCTGCACCGCTTCGTCGAGGCCGAGGCGCTCGGGATCGGGCAGATCATCCACGCCGTGCGGGTCGCGGTGACCGGCAAGGGGGTCGGGTTCGGCCTGTTCGAGGCGCTGGAGATTCTCGGCCGCGCGGCGTGTCTCGCACGCATCGACCGGGCGCTGGCGCTCGTGGGGGCTGAAGGTAGCCCGGACGACGGCTCCTGAAGCTATCCACGAGCCCCGGTCGCGCGTCCCGTCTCGCTAGAATTGTGGAGGGCTCGATCCGGCGCCTGCCGGTGCGTCTGAACGAACGATGGGAGATCGCGTGACCACTGCCGCTTCCGATGCGTCCGGCCTCGACTTCATCCGCGAGATCGTCGCCGCCGACCGGGCCGCCGGGCGGCGGGGGGGGGGGGTCCGCACCCGGTTTCCGCCCGAGCCGAACGGCTATCTGCACATCGGCCACGCCAAGTCGATCTGCCTGAACTTCGGCGTCGCGCAGGAGTTCGGCGGGCTCTGCAACCTGCGCATGGACGACACGAACCCGGAGACCGAGGATCTGGAGTTCGTGCGCGCGATCGAGCGGGACGTCCGCTGGCTCGGCTTCGACTGGGAGGACCGTTCGTACTACGCCTCGGACTACTTCGAGCGGTTGTACGAGTGCGCGGTGACGCTGATCCGCAAGGGGCTGGCCTACGTCGACGACCTGTCGGGGGACGCGGTGAGCCGCTACCGCGGGCGGTGGGACGAGCCGGGGCGCGACAGCCCGTACCGCGGCCGGACGGTGGAGGAGAACCTGGACCTGTTCGCGCGGATGCGGGCGGGCGAATTCCCCGACGGCGCACGGACGTTGCGGGCGAAGATCGACATGGCGGCGCCCAACATGAACCTGCGCGACCCGGCCATCTACCGGATCCGCCGCCGTCCCCACTACCGGCAGGCCGACGGCTGGGTCATCTATCCGACCTACGACTTCACGCACCCGCTGTCGGACGCGTTCGAGCGGATCACGCATTCGCTCTGCACGCTGGAGTTCGAAGACCACCGGCCGCTCTACGACTGGTACCTGCAGGCGCTCGACGTCGAGGACCCGCCGCGGCAGATCGAGTTCGCCCGGCTCAACCTCACGCACACGGTGCTCAGCAAGCGCAGGCTGCTGGAGCTGGTCGAGGGGGGACACGTCAGGGGCTGGGACGATCCCCGGATGCCGACGCTGAGCGGCATGCGGCGCCGCGGCTACCCGCCGGCCGCCATCCGCGCCTTCTGCGACCGGATCGGCATCGCCAAGGCGAACAGCGTCGTGCAGATGGCGCAGCTCGAAGACGCCGTCCGGCAGGAACTCAACCGGACCGCTCCGCGGGTGCTGGCGGTGCTGCGTCCGCTGAAGGTGGTCGTCGAGAACTATCCCGCGGACAGGACCGAGGAGCTCGAGGCGGTCAACAATCCGGAGGACGCCGGCGCTGGAACGCGCAGGGTGCCGTTCTCGCGCGAGCTGTACATCGATCGGGCCGACTTCGAGGAAAACCCTCCCAGGAAGTTCTTCCGGCTCGCGCCGGGGCGGGAGGTCCGCCTCCGGTACGCCTACTTCATCCGTTGCCGGGAGGTGGTGAAGGATGCGGCGGGCAACGTCGTCGAGCTCCGCTGCACCTGCGACCCGGAGACCCGGGGCGGATATGCGCCGGACGGCCGGAAGGTGCGGGGAACGATCCACTGGGTGTCCGCCCGGCACGCGCTGCGGGCCACGGTCCGGTACTACGAACATCTGTTCACGGCGGAGCATCCGGAAAACACGCCCGCCGGATCGGACTACAAGGACGGCCTCGACGCCGGTTCGCTCGTCGAGCGGCCCGGCCCGGGGCAACCCGATCAACCGTGGGTCGAACCGAGCCTGGCCGGCGCGCCGGCCGGCGCACGCTATCAATTCGAGCGGCTGGGATACTTCTGCGTCGATCCGGACTCGACGCCCGCCGCCCCGGTGTTCAACCGTACGGTCACGTTGCGCGATACGTGGTCGAAGATCGCGAAGAAGCAGCGCCTGGCGTCCGCGGCGCCGCCTCCGTGACCTCCGCGCCGCACGCCGGCCCGCGTATAATCGCGGCGCCCGATGCCGCCTCTCGACGGACTGCGCGTGCTCGATCTCACCCGGGTGCTGGCCGGCCCCTACTGCGCCATGATGCTGGGCGACATGGGAGCCGAGGTGCTGAAGATCGAGGAGCCGGCCCACGGCGACGACACGCGCGCCTGGGCGCCGCACCGCGGCGGGTGGAGCACCTTCTTCCTCGGCCTGAACCGCAGCAAGAAGAGCGTCGCGCTGGACCTGAAGTCCGACGCGGGCGCCGACGCGCTCCGCCGCCTGATCGCGACCGCCGACGTGCTGATCGAGAACTTCCGGCCGGGGAGCCTCGCGAAGCTCGGCTTCGGCTACGAAGCGGTCGCCGCGCGCAACCCACGGCTGGTCTACTGCTCGGTCACCGGCTACGGACAGGTCGGGCCGAAGAAGGACCTGCCGGGCTACGACGCGGTCATCCAGGCCGAGAGCGGGCTGATGGACGTCACCGGCCATCCCGACGGACCGCCGACGCGGGTCGGCGTGGCCGTCACCGACTATCTGGCCGGCCTCTATGCGATGAGCGGCATCCTCCTCGCGCTGCGCGACCGCGACCGGACGGGCCGGGGGCAGCACGTCGACGTCGCGCTGCTGGACGCGCTGACCTCGGCCCTCGCGCTGCCGGCCGGCATCTACTTCCACACCGGCGAGGCGCCGGGGCGCGAGGGCAACCAGCACCACACGCTGACCCCGTACGAAACCATCGAGGCCGCGGACGGACTGGTCGTCGTCGCGGTCGGCAACGAACGGCTCTGGAAGCAGTTCTGCCGCGCCGTCGGGGCGCAGGACCTCGAGAGCCACCCGGACTACGCCACCAACACCGACCGGATGGCGCACCGGCCGCGGCTCGTCGCCGAGCTGACGCCGCGTCTGGCGCGGTACACGCGCGACGCGCTGATCGAACGCCTGCGGGCGCACAACGTGCCGTGCGCGCAGGTGCGGACCATCGGGGAGGCGCTGGAGGACCCCCACCTGCGGGCGCGCGGCATGGTCCTCGACGTCCCCCACGACGACCTCGGCGCGATGCGGAGTCTCGGCAACCCGATCCGGCTGTCGCGGACGCCGGCGGTCATCCGCCGCCGCCCGCCGGCGCTCGGCGAGCACAACGAGGAAATCCTGGGGGCGCTCGGCGCGCACGGCGCGGGCGCCCCGGCCGCCCGGCGACCCGCCGGCGCGGCGGCGCGAGGAGTGGACCGATGACCGGCAGCAGGACGCTGGGGGCGCTGGCCGTGGCGCTCTCCGTGGCAGGGGTCGGAGCGCAGGACCCGGAACGCTACGGCGAACGCCTCTCGCGCATGCCGGTGGATCTGCGCACGACGTCGACCATCTCGGGCGCGGGAGAAGTCGCCGCCGAGCTGACCGGCAACGACCTCACCGTCACCGTGCGGTTCAGCGGGCTGAGCGGCGGGGTGACCGCGGCCCACGTGCGCAACGCGCCGGTGGCCCGCCGCGGCGGCGGCGTCGCGTTCGCGATCGACCTCGGAGGGGCGTCCGGCGCCGCCGGCGAGTTCACCGACACGGTGACGCTGACCGACGCCCAGATCGCCGAGCTCCGGGGCGAGCGCTACTACGTGCAGATCCGGACCGAGAGCAATCCCGGCGGCGAGCTGCGCGGCTGGCTCCTCCGGCGCGACGACTGAAGCGCCGGGGCATCCGTGGTAGCATGCCTTGCCGGCCCGTCGAATGGGCCGGCGTAAACACGAATCGACGACGCTCCGGGGTCCCGGGGCGCTCCAGCGGGAAACGTCGGCATGACGAACGGGAATCCATCGCTGCTGCAGGATCTGCTGGCCCGCGTGAAGCAACTGCCGCCGGCCGCCGGCCTCGCCGGCGTCGTGATCCTGGTTGCGGTCCTCGCCTACTACTTCGTGAGCACGGGGCCGGATCCGGAACCGGAACCGGAGGAAGTGGTCGCGGAGGTTCCGTCTCCTCCGCCTCCTCCGCCTCCTCCGCCACCCCCACCGCCCGAGCCGGAACCGGAACCCGAACCCGAGCCGTTCGAGATGCCCGCGCTGGACGCAAGCGATACCGTCGTCCGCGAACTGGCCGGCGCGCTGTCCGGAAACCCGGGACTGACGAGCTGGCTCGTCACCGACGAACTCGTCCGGACGTTCGTGGTCGTCGTCGACAACGTCGCCGACGGGACGAACCCCTCGCGGCACGTGCCGTTCCTCCGGCCCGAGGGCCGCTTCCGGGTCGCCGGCGACGCGGCGGCGCCGCGCGTTTCCGAGGCCAGCCACGCCCGCTACGACGGCGTGGCAGCGATCGTGGCCTCGCTCGACGCGGAGGGGGCGGCCGAACTGTACCGGCGGTTCCGGCCGCTGCTGGAAGAGGCCTACGAAGAGCTCGGCCAGCCCGGCGACGCGTTCCACGACACGGTGTGGCGCGCGGTGGCGCACCTGCTCAACGCGCCGGTCATCGAGGGCCGGCCGGCCCTGGTCGCCCGCGGACCGCTCTACCTGTACGCCGACCCGACGCTGGAGTTTCTCTCGCCCACGCAACGGCAGTTGATCGGCATGGGCCCCGACAACCAGCGCCGCGTGCAGCAGAAGATCCGGCAGATCGCGGCGGCCGTCGGACTCACCGACCTGCCCCGCGCCCACGTCGTGCGGCGCTAGCTGGCGGTGGCGGTCGCGCCCGGGTCCGGAGGTTCCGTTCGGTCGCCGCCGCCCGGCGTGCTCCGCGTCGCGCTCTGCCAGGCGAACCTCGTAGTCGGCGACCTCGCCGGCAACGTCCGGACGCTGCAGGCGCGGATTCGCGAGGCGCGGGAGCAGCGGGCCGACGTCGTCCTCTTCCCCGAGCTGTCGATCACCGGCTATCCGCCCGAAGACCTCCTGCTCAAGCCCGGTTTCGTGCGGGACGCCGCCGCGGCGCTCGGCGAGCTGGCCGCCGGCGTCACCGGCATCGTGGCCTGCGTCGGAGCGCCGGACGACGGCGCGGCGGGATCGCGCCGCGGCGGCGCCGCGTCCGCCGGAACCGGACCGCGCACGGCCGGGAGCGCCCCGCCGCGAACCGGGCTGGGCAACGCGGCGGCGGTCCTGGCCGACGGCCGGGTCGCGGCGCTGTACCGCAAGCATCACCTGCCGAACTACGCCGTCTTCGACGAACGCCGCTATTTTGCGCCGGGGAACGAGGCGGTCGTCGTCGATCTCGACGGCCGGCGCCTGGGCGTTTCGATCTGCGAGGACCTCTGGGCGCCGGGCGGCCCGGTGGAATGGGCGGCGCGGGACGGGGGCGCGGAGGTCGTCCTGAACCTCTCGGCCTCGCCGTACCACCAGGGCAAGGGCCGGGAGCGCGAGCGGCTCTTCGCGGCGCGCTGCATCGAGCACCGCTGCTTCCTGGCGTTCTGCAACGCCGTCGGCGGGCAGGACGAGCTGGTTTTCGACGGCCAGAGCCTCGTCATCGGACCCGACGGCGGGATCATCGCCCGCGGGGCGCCGTTCGAGGAGGAACTGATCCTCGTCGACGTCGACCCGGCCGCGGCGCACGGCCAGCGGGCGTCGGACCTGCGCCGGCGCGCGCCGCGGGCGGCTCCGGAGCGGGAACCCGCGCCCGCGGCGTCCCGGCCGGAAGCGGGCCGCGTGTCCCCGGTCCGCGTTGTCGGCGGCGCGGACGGCGGCCGCCCGCGCCGCGCAGACCCGGAAGCGGGCCGCGTGTCCCTGGTCCGTCTGCGCGGATCGGCGGACCCCGGGCGTCCTCCCCTCGCGCCGCGTCCGGCGGCGGAGCCGTCGTCTCCCGCCGCGGAGGTCTACCGCGCGCTCCTCCTCGGAACCGCCGACTACGTGCGGAAGAACGGCTTTTCCGGCGCCGTGCTCGGCCTGTCGGGCGGCATCGACTCCGCGCTCGCGGTCACCGTCGCCGCGGACGCTATCGGTCCGGGCGCGGTGACCGCGGTCTCGATGCCGTCGCGCTACACCGCCGGGATGAACCGGGACGACGCGGCCGTCCTGGCCCGCCGGCTCGGCGTCCGGTTTCTGGAACTGCCGATCGAGGATCTGGCGGCCGCCTACGGCCGGACGCTGGCCGGGCCTTTCGCCGGTACGGAGCCGAACGTGGCCGAAGAGAACCTGCAGGCGCGCATCCGGGGCAACCTGCTGATGGCGCTCTCCAACAAGTTCGGCTGGCTGGTGCTCACCACCGGCAACAAGAGCGAGATGAGCGTCGGCTATGCCACCCTCTACGGCGACATGGCGGGCGGCTTCGCGGTGCTGAAGGACGTGCCGAAGACGTGGGTCTACCGTCTGGCCGCCTGGCGCAACCGCGACGGGGAAGTGATCCCGCGACGGATCATCGACAAGCCGCCGACGGCCGAACTGCGCGCCGGCCAGCGCGACTCCGACAGCCTGCCGCCCTACGACGTGCTCGACGGGATTCTCGAAGCGTACGTCGAAGAAGATCGCAGCCCGGCGGAGATCGAGGCGCGCGGCTTCGCCCGCGAGACGGTGGAGCGCGTCGTGCAGCTCGTCGACCGCGCGGAGTACAAGCGCCGGCAGGCGCCGCCCGGCGTCCGCATCTCGACGCGCGCGTTCGGCAAGGATCGGCGGCTGCCGATCACCAACCGCTACGCGCCGGCAAGCCGGGGGGCGGCGCGCCCCTGAACGGCGGCGGCCTGCCGCTCACCTGCGCGCCGGGCAATCCGCAAGGCCGCGGTCAGCGGCCCGACACCGGGCCGCCGCCTCCCGAGACCTGCTTCAGGACCGTCGTGGCGGCGCTGATCATGGACGACACGTCGCTCAGGTTGGCGGGCACGATCAGGGTGTTGCCCGCCTTCGCCAGGTTGCCGAAGCGTTCCAGGTAGTCCTCGGCGACGCGGAGCTGCATGGCCTTGTCGCCCCCCTCCGCGTTGAGCGCCGCGGCCACCTTCTTCAACCCCTCGGCCGTCGCCTGGGCGACCGCCAGGATGGCTGCCGCTTCGCCCTCCGCCTCGTTGATCTGCTGCTGCTTGGCGGCTTCCGACTCCTTGATGACCCGCTGCTTCTCGCCTTCCGCCTGGTTGACCTTGGCGTCCCGGTCGCCCTCGGACTCGAGTACGGTCGCGCGCTTCTCCCGCTCGGCGCGCATCTGCTTTTCCATCGCCGTCAGCACGTCCTGCGGCGGGTTGATGTTCTTGATCTCGTAGCGCAGCACCTTGACGCCCCACGGATTCGAGGCCTGGTCGAGTTCTTCGACCACCCGCACGTTGATGTGGCTGCGCTCCTCGAACGTCTTGTCCAGCTCGATCTTGCCGATTTCGCTGCGCAGGGTGGTCTGGGCGAGCTGGGAGATCGCGAACAGGTAGTCGCCGATGCCGTAGGACGCCTTGCGCGCGTCCATCACCTGCAGGTAGAGCACGCCGTCCACCCCCACCTGCACGTTGTCCGCGGTGATGCAGATCTGCTCCTCGACGTCGATCGCGCGCTCCTTCAGGCTGTGCCGGTAGGCGACCCGCTCGACGAACGGGATCAGGATGGCGAACCCGGATTCCAGCGTCCTCGAGTACTTGCCGAGGCTCTCGACGATGTAGGCGTTCTGCTGCGGCACCACGACCGCCGTCTTCGCGATGACGGCTATCGCGACGACGGCCAGCACCAGGGCGACGATGAAACCCGCGTCCGGCATCATGGTTCTCCCAACGTCTCGACGATCTCCAGGGCGACGCCGTCGGTGTCGACCACGACGGCGCCGGCGCCGCGGGCGATCGGTCCCGGTCCGACGTTCACCGCCGTCCACTCCGTCCCCTGCAGGCGGACCCGGGTCCGCCCGCCGGGGGCGACCTCCTCGTCCACCTCCACCGCCGCGCCGACCGCCGGATGCCGGAACTCCTCCTGCCCACCGCCCCGGAGCCGGTCGTAGCACTTCCGCCGGAACAGCACCAGCGAGGCGACGGCGAGCGTCGAGAAGGCCACCCACTGCGCCCACGCCGGCAACCCGACGCCGGCCAGCCCGAGGAGGCCCACGCAGATCGCGGCGGCGCCGGCGAAGACGAGGTAGAACGCGGCGTCGGTCATCAACTCCGCGCCCGCCAGGACGAATCCGATGATCAACCAGCCCCACCACGACATGCCGCGCTCGCTCCGCTCACCCGCCGCCCGCGCACCCGGCGCCAGCGACGCTTCAGAATATATCCCGTTTCGAGGCGGCAGCGCCGAACCGCCCGCGGGGCGCCGACGTCACCCCCCGGCCGGGCGCTGCGCGCAAGGGCGCCCGGATGGCAGCGCCGAACCGCCCGCGGGGCGCCGACGTCACCTGCGTCCCGACGGCTGGCCGGCTTCTCTGCCTGACCGTCGTCCTCGACCTGTCCGCGGAATCGGGGCAACCTCGGCGAACCCGCGGCCGTCACAGATGGAGTGCGCCGTCGTCTCCGGGGGTCGCGAACGCCCACGGCCGGTGGTGGGCCGCTCTGAATCGGAAAGGACTCCGCGCCCGGTTGCGGCGGCCGGTGGTTGCGCGCCAACCGGTCCGTCGGGGGAGGACGACATGGTCGATGATCTGCGCTGTTCGATGCGGTCGCTGAGCAGGGATCGCGGTCACGCGGCCGCCGTGATCCTGATACTGGCCTGCGGCATCGGAATCGTGACGTCGGTCTTCACCGTCTACAGCGCGCTCTTCCTGCGTCCGCTGCCCCTCGACGAGCCGGAACGCCTGGTCGTGGTGCGGCGGCAGGACCCGTCCGGGGATTTTCTCCGGCTCGACGGGAGCGCCTACGCGTTTCTTCGGGACCACGGCAGCCCGTTCGAATCGTTCGCGGCAATGACCGAGGAGACGGCCGCGATGGCGGTGGGCGGGCGTACGGAGAACGTCCGCGTGCTGGCGGTCGCCGACGAGTACTTCGCCGTCCTGCGGGCCGCGCCGGAGCATGGCCGCGTGTTCCGGGCCGACGAAGGCGCGGACGGGGGCGACGCGGTCATCGTCCTCGGGCACGACGCGGCGCGGCAGGCCTTCGGGTCCGCACCGGAAGCGGTCGGCCGCTCCGCCGTGGTGAACGGACGTTCGCGGCTGGTCGTCGGCGTCATGGCGGAGGAATTCGCACGCCTTGCGGCCGTCGAGGCGTGGATTCCGGGCGATCCGGAAGCGCCGTCCCAGGCGCGCCGCTCCCGGTACCTCGGACTCGGCCGCCTGCCTCCGGACGTCGGCCAGGCGGCGGCGCAGGCGCGGCTGGACGTTGCGAGCAGCGCGTTTCTGCGGCAGGCGCCGGAGATGGAGCGGCGGTTCGTTCGATTTCACGCGCGGGGTTACCAGGACTATCTTGCGCGCGGCTTCCGCGGCGTCCTGATCCTGCTGCTGGCCGCGGTCGGGTTGATTCTGCTGGTGTCCTGCGTGAACGGCGCCTCGCTGGTGCTGGCGCGCGGACTGGCCCGGCGGGCCGAGTTCGTCACGCGGCTCGTGCTGGGAGCCGCCCCGTGGCGGATCGTTCGCCTGATCCTCGTCGAGAACCTGCTGCTGGCGTGCGGCGCGGGCGTCGTCGGCTGCGTGCTGGCCGTCGTGGGCGTGCGGGCCTTCCTGCTGCTGGACGCCGGCCGGTTCGCGTCGTGGCAGGTCGCGGTCGATGCGCGCGTGCTGTCGTTCGCGTTGGCGGTCTCCTGCGTGGCGGGCGTGGCCTGCGGGGTTGCGCCGGCGATGCGCTGCGCCAGGGCGAATCTGCAGGGCACGCTGCGGGCGCAGGACTGGGGGTTCAGCGCCCGGCGGCAGGCGCCGTGGCTGAGACGGGGCATGGTGGTGGGCCAGATGGGGGCGAGTTTCATCCTGGTGGTGCTGGCGGCGCTGTTTCTGCGGACGACGCTGGACGCGGCGCGCGTGGATCCGGGATTCGATTCCCGCAACGTGCTGACGGCGGCCATGTCCCTCGCCGCCCACGGTTTCGACGGCCCGGAGCAGGCCGGCGTCTTCTTCGCGGAGGGTGTCCGCAGGTTGCAGGCGTCGCCCGCCGTCGAGGCGGCGGCGGTCGTCAGCAGCCTGCCGGGACTCCGGAGCGTCAACCTGCCGCATACGACGTCGGCCGGCGCGAACGACCTGGTCAACGTCGACTGGCGGTACGTCACCCCGGGGTACTTCGAGACGATGCGGGTCCCGCGGCGGCGCGGCAGGGACTTCAATCGGTTCGATCGTCTGCAGGCGCCGGCCGTCGCGATCGTGAACGAAGCGTTCGCAGCCCGCTACCATCGCGGGCGGGACGTGATCGGGGAGCGGATCCGGATTCATCCGGGGATTCCGGCGCTGACGGACCGCTGGCGCGAGATCGTCGGCGTGGCGGGCGACGTCGTGGGCCGCGGGAAGGAGCCGGAAGGCCCCGCCGTGTACGTGCCGGTCGCGCAGGTGCCGCTCGAACTCCTGCAGCTCGTCCACGGTTTCACCGCGGCGAACTGGATCGTGCGGATCGGACCGGGCGGCGCGCCGCCGGGCTGGCCCGGGGAGGCGGCCGAGGAGTTGCGGGAGCTGGACCGGCAGGCCCCGCTGTCGGAATGGCGCAGCATGGAGGAAGTCATCGCGGTGTCGTTGCGGGATCGACGGGTCCAGACGGTGCTGCTGGGGACGCTCTCGCTGTTCGCGGTGGCGTTGACGGCCGGCGGCGTGCACGGACTGCTGTCTTTCACCGTGGCGGTCCGGGCGCGCGAGTTCGGCGTGCGGCTCGCCGTCGGCGCCTCCGGAGCCCGGATCCTCGCCAGGGTCGTGGTGGAAGGAATCGGTTTCGCCGCCGTCGGATCCGTGGCAGGCGGCGGGTTGTGGCTGCTGGCGCGGCCGGTGCTGCGGACGTTCCTGCCCGGCCCGACGGGGATGGAGCCGGCCGCGCTGGCCCTCGGCGCCGTGATCCTCGCCGGGGTCGCCGCCGTCTCCGGCGCCATCCCTTCGTTGCAACTGGTGCGCCGGCAACCGGCGCACTTTCTGCGGCAGTGAACGTCCGGAGTTTGCCCGGTTCCGCGGCGCCGGCGCGCGTCGCGCCCTGGGTTGGCAAGGTGCCGCCGCATGCTACGCTTGAAGCGGTGATGCTTTCCAGAACCCGTGGGAGCGCCCGGGCCCGCGCCCCTTTGCGCCAGGCGTCGTTCGCCCTGTTCGTCGCCGGCATCCTGGCCTACGGGGCGGCGTTCGCCTGGTACCTGCTCGACCGCTTCGACCTCTTCAGCCTGGTCCGCGCCGTCAACCTGGACGATTCGTTCTACTACTTCCAGATTGCCTGGCACATGGCCGGGGGCGAATTCTCGACCTTCGACGGCGGCATCACCCGGACCAACGGCTACCACCCGCTCTGGCTGTTTCTGATCACGCCCTTCTACTGGGTGTTCGACAAGACGGAGGCGCTGTTCGCGATCAAGGCGTTCGAGATCATGCTGGTCGCCGGAGGCGTGGCGCTGGCCGCCGGCGCGGCGCGGGCGGCGCGGCTGCCGTGGATTCTCCTGTTCGCGGCGCTGCCGGCGCTCTACGGGAATCCGGCCCTGTTCCTGGGGCTGGAGGCGGCCGCGGGTCTGTTCCTGCTGGGTCTGTTCCTGCTGGCCGTCTGTCTCTTCGCGCGGGATCCGGGGCGGTGGCGTTGGCCGCTGGCGGCGGTCGCCTTCGCCCTGCCCTGGGTGCGCCTGGAGTACGTCGCCGTCGCGGTGGCGGCGACGGCGGGGCTGTGCCTCGTCGAGTGGTCGGACCGGCTTCCTTCCACCCTTTCCGGGGAGGGGAGGGGGCTTTCTGTCGATGGGCCATCCCCGCGCGCTCGCCGCGGCGGATGGCGCGGATGGGGCCGCTCCGTGCTCGCGCTGAACGCGGCGGCGCCGTTGTCGGGGGCCGTCGCCGGGATCCTGGCGTACTTCGCCTGGAACGGCGTCGTCTTCGGCGGCATCGTGCCGGTGAGCGCCGCGGCCAAGCGATGGATTTCGCAACTCCATTGGGAACGGGGAAACGGATACAGCCTGCCGGGGAACGTCCTTGACTTTCTGAGGACGGGTTTCTTCGACTACGAACTCCTGATCGCGCTGGAGGTATGCGTCTACGCGGGGCTGGTCTGGTGGTTCTCCCGCCGCCCCCGCGGCCGGGACGACTGGCTGCTGCTGGCGTTTCTGGTGGGGGTGTTCGGCCTGGCGGCGGGCCATCTGGCCAAGTTCGCGCAGAGCGTTCTCACCATGCATCCCGGCGTTTCGTGGAGATATGACTGGTACTTCGTTCCGGCCTATCTGATGGAGGCGCTCGTCGTTCCTGCCAGATGCTACGTCGCCATCTGGTTCGTTCGCCGTTTTCGGCGTCCGGATTCGCACCTTGCGTTCAGGATTCCCGGCTCGGGGATTGTCGCTGTCGGAGCGGTATTCCTGTTCGCGACGATGGATTTTGCGGCTCCGTTCCGGTTCGTCGACTCCAGAATGGATCTAGTGGACGCCCGCAACGGGATGGTTTCCAGGCTCCTGGGCCTCATGGTCATGGATCGCGTGCTGCCCAGGGACAGCGTGGTCGGGACCGGGGGTTCCGGCGTGATGGGATACTTCTCGCGCTTCCCGGTGGTGAATCTGGACGGCCTGGTCAATTCCTGGGACTACCTGCGCGCCCGAAAGGAGGGAACCGCCGCCGCGTTTCTTCCGCGGTACGGGATTGACCACCTGGCCACTAACGCCAGGTCACTCAGAGAGAGCCTGCTGTTCGAAAGAAACTTCCCCCGAGCACCCGGAGACACCATGCTGTTCGAAGGCATGCCGCGTCGCAGTGACGGGAGAAGATTCTGGCTCTGGTCCGTCGAGTCGCCGGGGACGTCATGGAGCGGGGTCGATCGCGCCGCCTGGTTCTGGGAAAGGATGGAGCCTCACGTCGAACGCCAGGCGGACGGCGTCGGGCTCCTGGTGGACGGACGGCTGGCGCAGGCGTTCGCCCGGGACTGCGCGGACGAGGTGGTGACCTGGACCTGGGCCGGGCAGGAAAACGGGGTGTTCATGCCCTGGACGCAAACGTCAATCGGGTTCTGCGTCAGCGCCGTCGTGCTGCCGCACGACGCCCTTCCTCCCGTGCGGGCGACGACGCTGACGGCGGACGAGTATCTGGCGGATCGGGTCGGAGAACGCCGGCCGGCGATCGACTCCGACTTCGACGTGCACCTTGTCGAGAACCGCCTCGTCTACGTGAAGGAGCCTTGCGGACCGGATGACGTCGCCGCGCCGCTCTTCCTGCGCGTGTACCCGGTCGTTCCGGACGACCTCCCCGTCCGTCGCCAGCGGCGTGGTTACGAAGAATTCCGGATCGCGACGAGGGCGATGATGGACGCCGCGTGCGTGGTGGAGTTCCCCCTCCCGGAATATGGCATCGCGGCGATAAGGACCGGCCAGCACGTAGCGGTGGAGGGCGGCTACCACAATCTCTGGGAAGGAGAGATCCGTCTCGGACCGGACTGACGAGCGGCGCCGGAGCCCCCGGAAGGAACCCTCGACGAGGGCCATCGGACAGACGGCGCGGTCTACCTGCCGTCAGCGCCGTTCCGCGGTCTCGCGAACGGCTCACCGTTCGACCATCCGCGACCGCAGCATCGTTTGCACGAACCGGGCCAGACGCTCCTCGGCCGGCTCGACGCGCTCGCCGAACTCCGCCCGCAGCCGGGCGGCGATCTCCATCAACGGCGTCTCGCCGTCGCACGCTCTCCAGATGAAGGCACCGACCTCGTCGAGCCGGATGCGGTAGCACGGGTCGCCCAGCCGGGCGGCGAGCCAGCGGCCGGCGCGGCTTTCGCCGAACTTCGGGCGCAGGACGACCGCGCGGCCGTCGCCCGGGTCGCGCCAGTCCAGGCGGCGGCGCGGGCAGGCGTTCCAGAACGCGGCGGCGCGTCCGGACCCGGCGGCGTCGGCGGCAGCGGCGGACGCGGCATCGGCTGTCCGCGCACCGGACGAACCGGCGCCGGTCCGGGAGCCCGATCCGCTCCGCGCGCGACGCACCCCGGCGCCCGTTCCGGAAACCGGTGCGGAGCGGCCGGCCGGGGTCACCGCCCTCCGCCGCCGGAAGCGCCGCCGCGCGCCGCGCCGAGCGGCGTCCGGACCAGCAGGTAATAGAGCAGGACGAAGACCAGCGCCCCGCCGAGCGCGCTGTCGGCGACCCGCGGCAGGTCGAGCCACGGCGCGGCCGCGCTCGCGCCGACCAGGAAGGCGAGCAGCACCGCCATCAGGGCCTCGCCGGCGATGAAGCCGGACGAGAGGAGCACGCCGGTGTTCACGGCGCGGGTCCGCTCCTCGCCGGCGGCCTGCCGCTCGTCGAGCTTGCGCGACAGCCACCAGCTCGCGATGCCGCCGACGAAGATCGCCGCCGTCGAGGGAAACGGCAGGTACATGCCGACCGCGATCAGCATCGGCGACGGCGCGCCGGTCAGGATCAGGACCGCGGCCAGCGCCATCCCGGCGATCACCAGCGGCCACGCCATCTCGCCGCCGACGATCCCCTGCGAAATGAGCGCCATCAGGCCGGCCTGCGGCGCGGGGAGCTCGGGGCTGCCGATCTCGTAGACCCGATCCATCAGGATCATCGGCCAGATCAGGACCAGGGCGGCGATCGTCACCCCGATCAGCTCGCCCACCTGCATCCGCCACGGCGTGCCGCCGAGGATGTGGCCCACCTTCAGGTCCTGCAGCATGTCGCCGGCGATGCCGCAGGCGCAGCAGACGACGCCCGCCACCGCCAGCACGCCGAGCACGCCGCCCGAGCCGGTGACGCCGATCCCGACCATGACGACCGCCGCGATCAGCAGCGTGCTGAGCGTCAGGCCGCTGATCGGGTTGTTGGAGCTGCCGAGCAGCCCCACCAGATAGCCGGCCACCGCCGCGAACAGGAACCCGAGGACGATCATCAGGACGGTCAGCAGGATCGCGCCGCCGAAGCTCTCGCTGAAGTACCAGTAGAGGCCGAACAGCGGCCCGGCGAGCGCGGCGATGGCAATCCCCACCTTCCGGAAGTCGAGGTCGACCTCCTGCCGGCCGCCTTCCCCCGCCTGCGCCGTCCGGACGTCGCCCAGCGCGCGCCCGATCCCCTGCGCGAGCGACGTCCGGAGCGTGTGCAGCGTGTAGAACGCCGCGACGATCATCGTTCCGACGGCGAGCGGCCGGACCTGGCTCAGCCAGACCTCGGTGCTCAGGGCGGCGAAGCCGCCGGCGCCGGCCGCCTCCGCCGCGAGCGCCGGGTTCAGGAACAGGCCGAGCGGCACGAGCGTCAGCCAGCCGAGGACCGCGCCGGCGAACAGGGTGGCGGCGATCCGCGGCCCGACGATGAAGCCGACCCCGACCAGCGCCGGCGACGCCGCCGGCGACTGGAGCAGGAACCCGCCGGCATAGCTCACCTCCCGGCCCGCCATCTCGATGGTCGACCGGCCGAGCGAGACGAACCGGGCCGCCGAATCGGCCACCAGGGTCAGGCCGTTGGCGTTCTTGACCAGCTCCCACGCGCCGGCGATCCCCATCGCCTTGAAGACGAACGCGGCGCCGGTCTGCCGGCCGCCCTGCCCCGCCTTGACCAGCTCGGCGGCGGCGACGCTCTCCGGGAACGGCAGCTCGGCTTCGACCACCAGGGTGCGGCGCAGCACGATGATGAAGAGCACGCCGAGCACGCCGCCGATCAGCATGATGGCGGTGCTCTCCCAGTAGCGCAGCTCGTCCCACACGCCGCTGATGACGAACGCGGGGATCGTGAAGATGGCGCCGGCGACCAGCGCCTCCCCCACCGACGCGGTGGTCCGCGCCATGTTCTCCTCGAGCACCGAGCCCCCGAAGATGCGCAGCGCCGCCATCGCCACCACGGCGGCCGGGAACGTCGCCGCCACCGTCAGGCCGGCCCGCATCCCGAGGTAGGCGTTGGCGGTGCCGAGCACGATCGCCATCGCGGTGCCGAGAAGCACCGCGCGGAACGTCAGCTCCGGCAGGTCGGCCGATTCGGGCACGAGCGGCGCGAAGGGACGGGACGGCGGGTCGCTGGTCGAATGCATGCGGCCATTCTGCACGACGGGAACGCCGGTTGTCACACCTGCTACGGCGGACGGTGCGCGGGACGTTGCGGGCGCCGCCGGTATACTTGGCCGTCGAAACCGCCCGGCTCCGCGCCGGCCCGAGCGGGAAAAACCACCAGCATGTCACTCGTGAAGCCGGATCCCGGTTCGCGCAACCGGAAGCCGGCCGGCGCGCGGCGCATTCCCGACGTCTACGCGGAAAAGCGTGCCGCCGGCCGTCCGGTCATCTCCATCGAGTTCTTTCCGCCGAAGACGCCGCGGGGGGACGAAAGCCTGTTCGAGCGGGTCCTGCCGCGCCTCGCGGCGGCGCGCCCCGACTTCTGCTCGGTCACCTGCGGCGCCGGCGGCGGCGGCGCGCGGGCGCGGACGCTGGAGATCGTCGACCGGATGCAGCGGGAGCACGGCCTGACCGCGATGGCCCACGTCACCTGCGCCGGCTTCACGCGCGCGGAGATCGACGGCTTCCTCGACGCGGCGTCAGGCCTCGGCGTCCGGAACGTCCTGGCCCTGCGCGGGGACCCCCCGCCGGGGCAGCCGGACTTCGTGCGGCCGGCCGGCGGGTTCGACTACGCCTGGCAGCTCGTCGACGTCCTGAAGGCGCGCTCCGGCGAGTTCGCAATCGGCTGCGCCGGCTTTCCGGAGGGCCACCCCGACTGCAAGGAAGGCCGGCAGGTCGACTGGCGGCGCCTGCGCGACAAGGTCGAGCACGGCGCCGAGTTCATCCTCACGCAGCTCTTCTTCGACAACGCCGACTACTTCCGGATGGTCGACCACCTGACCGGCGCGCTCGGCGTCGCCGTGCCGATCACCCCCGGCGTCCTGCCGATCCTGAGCGCGAAGCAGGTGCGGCGCTTCACCGCCCTCTGCGGCGCGACGCTGCCCCCCCGGCTCTCCGCGGACCTCGACCGGCTCGGCGGCGACGACGAGGCGGTCACCGCGTTCGGCATCGAGTTCGCGTCGAAGCAGTGCGAGGCGCTGCTCGCGGGCGGCGCGCCCGGACTGCACCTCTACGGTCTGAACCGTTCTCGGTCCGTGCTCGCGATCCTCCGGAATCTCGGCCTGGCGTAGCAAGCAGCGCGCGAACCGGCCTTGCCGTCACCGCCTGGCGAGCATCTCCAGCACCTTGTCGATCCGCCGTCCGTTCTCCCGACGCGCCCCGCACCCGAACCGGCCGCCGGGCGTCCGGCGCGCGGCGCACCGTGTGCGTTACTACTCGCGACACGCCCTGCACGCTATCCGCCAATTCGATGACGGGCGTCCGGCGCGCGGCGTACCGTGTGCGTTGCTACTGCTGCGTCGGGCCCGCGGCCCGGGCCGTCCGGCGCCTGCCGCGCAGCGTCTTCAGCGCTTCGAGGTGCTCGACGTAGGCCGCGCGGGCGCGGACGAACTCCGCGTGGTCGAGCCCGAGTTCGGTCGAGATCCTGCGTGCCTCGCCCTCCTCGACGGCCGTGATCGACTCGTCGGCGGCGGAGACCGCGAACACGCATTCCAGCAGCTCGATCCGCTGCTCCGGCGTCGACAGCTCGCGGAACCGGCGCGTCACCGCGTAGTTCCAGGTGCCGCCGAACAGCCGCACCTGGTGCCTGGCCATCTCCACGACCAGCACCGCCTGCGCTTCCGGCAGGTGTCCGAGGACCCGGACGATGTCCTCCATCTTGCGCGTCTCGTCCGCGCTGACGTGGGAGTCGGCGTGCGCCGCGCGGCCGAGCACCCAGGCGAACGTGGCGAGGTAGCGGGCGCGTTCTTCCGGCAACGCCTCGAGCTCGTCCGCGATGTGGCGGACGACGTCGGCTTCCGGCGACGCGTCGTCGCGGGTCGCGCCCGCGAGTCCCAGGAACTCCAGAATCGGCATGCGCTCTCCCGTCGGGTTGCGGTTCCGCCGGACGATCTCCCGGGAGCGGCCCGTGACGGGCCGGTTCGCCCGTCGTCCCCGCGCGTGCGGGCGCCGGCGATTGACCGCTTCGGTGGCGGCGCGCGGGGGGCCGTCGTCCCCGCGCGTGCGGGCGCCGGCGGTCCGCGGCGTCGATGACGCCGAAGTCCGCGAGGTCGTCCCCGCGCGTGCGGGCGCCGGGTCCGCCTTCCAGATCCGCCAGCACTCCGCCGCCCGTCGTCCCCGCGCGTGCGGGCGCCGGGCATGCGGCGCGGACCGCGCCTACTGGGCGCCGCGGGCCGACAGCGCCGCGACGAACGCCGCCGCCACCGTCGCCGGGTCTTCGCCCTGCTCGTCGACCCGCAGGTTCATGGCGCGCATCCGGTCCGCGTCGATCGCGCCGTCGAGCCGCGCCAGGGCCCGCACGACGTCGGGCGCCTCCCGGGCCAGCCGCGCGCCGGCCAGCACGATGGCGTCGTACGGCGGGATCGCACCGCGGTCGTCCGCCAGCACCCGCAGATCGTACGCCGTGATCCGCCCGTCGGTGGTATATGCGCTGATCACGTCGACCTCCCGCGTCGCGGCGGCCTGATACATGAGCGAGGCGTCCATCGCCCGCTGTTCACGGAAGTCGAGCCCGTAGGTGTCGCGGACGGCCGGCCATTCCGGGCGGGCGAAGAACTCGACGTCGGCGCCGATGGCGAGCCGCGGCGCGTGGTCCACGAGGTCGCTGATGGCCCGCAGGCCCAGCCGCTCCGCCTCGGCCGCGCGCACGGTGAGGGCGTAGGTGTTCTCGAAGCCGAGAATCGCCGCCAGCGTCATGCCGTGCCCCCGTTCGAGGAAGTCGCGGACCCCGGCAAGCATCTCCGCGCGTCCGGCGCGCATCTCGGCGCGCCCCATCTCGTTGGCCCAGAGGGTGCCGGTGTAGTCGACGTAGACGTCGATCCCGCCGGCGTCAAGGGCTTCGAACGCCACGAGGGAGCCGAGCGACTGCACCAGCGACGTCGGCCGGCCGGTCTCGCGCTCGATCCAGCCGGCGATGGCGGCGCTCAGGACGTACTGCTCCGTGAAGGTCTTGGCGCCGACGACGATCGGCCGCTCGCGGCCGTCGAACCACGGGGCGGCGAGGGTGATTCCGGCATAGGCGTAGAGCAGAGCCACCGCGCCCAGCGCCGCGGCCGTCCGGCCGCGCCGGCGCCGCGCCAGACCGACCTCCACCGCCCGGACCAGCCCGTCGAGCAGCAGGGCCAGACCGGCGGCGGCCACGCAGCCCAGGAGGATCGCCGTGTAGTTGCGGGTCTGCAGCCCGCTGAAGATGTAGTTGCCGAGGCTGGTCGCCCCGACCGGGGTGGAGAGCGTCGCGATGCCCACCACCCAGACCGTGGCGGTGCGGATGCCCGCCACGATCACCGGCATCGCCAGCGGCAGCTCCACCAGCAGGAGCTGCTGCCGGCCGGTCATGCCCACGCCGCGCGCCGCCTCCTTGAGGGCCGGATCGACGCCGGCGATCCCGGTGACGGTGTTGCGCAGCACCGGCAGCACCCCGTACAGCGTCAACCCGACGATGGCCGGCAGGAATCCGATGCTCTGCATGCCCAGGGCGGCGAGCACCGGCACCATGGCGGCCAGCAGGGCGAGGCTGGGCACCGTCTGGATGATCCCGGCCACGGCCAGCGCCGGTTGCTCGATCCAGGGGACGCGGGTCGAGGCGATGCCGAGCGGAACGCTGACGCCGGCGCTGAGCAGCAGCGCCAGCAGCGTGAGCTGCAGGTGCGCAGTCAGGTAGGACGGAAGCAGCGCGAGCAGTTCGCTCAACGCGCCGCTCCGCCGCGGCGGCCGCGCACGCCGTTCCCGGCGCGGACCGGCGGCGCGGACGGATCGTTCATGCCGGCGCTCCGCCGGACGCCTCGGCGAGCAGGGCGTCGACGACCGCCGCCTGCCGGCGCGGCGTGCTCATCAGGCGGTCGACGTAGCCGTCGGCGGGGCGCGCGAGCAGGTCGCGCGGCGTGCCGAACTGCAGGAGCCGGCCCTCGTGCATGACGCCGATGCGGTCGGCGAGCGTCAGCGCCTCGGTCATGTCGTGGGTCACGAAGACCGTGGTCAGCGCCAGCGTCTCCCGAATGCGCAGGAACGACTGCTGCAGCCGCTCGCGGGTGACCGGATCGAGCGCTCCGAACGGCTCGTCGAGCAGCATGACGCGGGGCTCGGCGGCCAGGGCGCGGGCCACCCCGACCCGCTGCTGCTGCCCGCCGGACAGCTCGCCCGGCCGGCGGTCCCGGAGGGCGGGATCGAGCTCCACCAAGCCGAGCAGCTCGTCCACCCGCGCGGCGGTCCGGTCGGGCGGCCAGCCGAGCAGCCCCGGCGTCACCGCCACGTTCTCGCCGACCGTCATGTGCGGGAACAGGCCGATCCGCTGGAACACGTACCCGATCCGCCGGCGCAGCTCGTGCGGCGGCAGATCCGCCGTGTCGACGCCGTCGAGCCGCACGGACCCGGCGGTCGGCTCGATCAGCCGGTTGATCATCTTGAGGGTGGTGGTCTTTCCGGAACCCGAGCCGCCGAGGAGGACCACCAGCTCGCCGGCGCGGACGTGCAGGCTGAAGTCGTCCACCACGACCGCCGCGCCGTAGCGCTTGGTGAGGCCGTCGGCCTGGATCATCACGGGCTGATCGACGGCGGCCACGGCTGGCGTCACCACCGGCGGCCGACTTCGGCGGACCGCGGTCGCGTTGGCAGGATCAGACTCCCGACAGATGCTTCACGACGCCGGTGCTGTCGCCCAGCCTCTCGATCGGCACGCCGAGCTTCCCGAGCACGGCGAGCTGCAGGTTCGTCAGCGGCGTCTCCTCGGCCACCCGCAGGTGGCGTCCGCCCCGCACGGCACCGGCCGCGCCGCCGGCCACGAGCACCGGCAGGTTCACGTGCAGGTGCTGGTTGCCGTCGCTGATGCCGCAGCCGTACTGGATCAGCACCTGGTCGAGCAGCGTGCCGTCGCCGTCCGGGGTGGCCGCGAGCTTCTCCATGAAGTAGGCGAGCTGCTCGACGTGGTGCCGGTTGAGCTTCGCCAGCTTGGCCATCTGCTCCGGGCGGTTCTGGTGGTGCGACAGCCCGTGGTGCGGATCCGGGATGCCCAGCTCGGGATACGTGCGCGGGCTCACCTCGCGCGACATCATGAACGTGATGACGCGGGTCAGGTCGGCCTGGAAGGCGAGCACCTGCAGGTCGAGCATCACGCGGGCGTGCTCGGCGAACGTGTCGGGGATGCCGCCGCTGGGCCGCGCCAGCTCCGGCAGCTCCCGATGGCTCTGCGCCTCGGCGAGCTGGATGCGCCGCTCGACGTCGCGGATGGCGTCCAGGTACTGCGTCACCTTGGTCCGGTCGCCCGGCCCGAGCGCGCGCTGGAAGTCGGCCACCTCGCGCACCAGCGAGTCGAGGATGCTGCGATCGTCCCGGATCCGCGCGAGCCGCGCCTCCGGCGTCGTGTCGTCGGTGTCGCCGAACAGCCGCTCGAAGACCGCGCGCGGCTGGTTCTCCATCGGCAGCGGGTTGGTCGGGTCGCGCCACGACAGGGTGTTGGCGTACGCGCAGCTCCAGCCCGCTTCGCAGGCTCCGATCAGCTCGTTCGGGTCGATGGCGAGCTCCAGCGACGTCAGCACCGTCTCCCGGCCCAGCACGCGGGCCGCGATCTGGTCCATCGAGGTGCCGCCGCGGATGTCCGGGCCGTCGGTCTTCTTCGGATGCACGCCGGTGAGGAACGTGGCGGCGGCGCGCACGTGGTCGCCGGTCCCCTCGCCCGGCAGCGGGAACGCCGGCGCGTCGGCGAGGCCGCTGACCACCAGCAGCTTGTCCTTGAACGGGGCCAGCGGTTCCAGCGTCGCCGGCAGATCGGCCAGCGGGCCCGCGGCGGCCGGCGTCCACCGGTCCATGATCACGCCGTTCGGCACGTACCCGGTGAACAGCCGCGGGACCGGCCCGGCGGCGGAGCGCCGGACGGCCGCGAACGCGGGAACCATGCCGTCGAGCAGCGGCAGCGCCAGCGAGGCGCCGACGCCGCGGAGGAACGTGCGGCGGGGGATCGATTGCCTGGTGATGATCATGGCTCCGCTGATCTCCTCATCTGAAACGGCGTGCTCCGCGCGATGCCCTCGACGAGGGCCGACCAACGATACCCCGCGCGGGCCGCGTCGTCCACGATGCCGCGGACGGCCGGACCGTCGAACGGCTCCACCCCGCGTCCGAGCGCGTAGGTCAGCAGCTTTTCGGCCACCGTCGTGACGAAATTTTCGCCTCGGCCGCGCAGCGCCCGCCGCAGCGTGCCGGGACCGTCCACCGCCGTGCCGTCGACGAGCGTGCCGCTGGCGTCGATCGGCGTGCCGTCCGCGCCGACGTCGCGCCAGCGTCCGACTCCGTCGAAGTTCTCGAGCGCGAAGCCGAGCGGATCCATGATCCGGTGGCAGCTCGCGCAGACCGGGTTGGCGCGGTGCTGCTCCAGGCGCTCGCGGACCGAGCGCGGGGCGGCGCCCGACTCGTCGTTTTCTTCGAGCGCCGGCACGTCGGGCGGCGGCGGCGGCGGCGGCGTGCCGAGCACGTTCTCCAGCAGCCACTTGCCGCGCAGCACCGGCGACGTGCGGTGGGCGTAGGAGGTGACGGTGAGCAGGCCGCCCTTGCCGAGCAGGCCCCGGCGGACCGCCTGCGCCCCGCCGAGCTCGACGCGGCGGAAGTGGTTGCCGTAGACGTTCGGCATGCCGTAGTGGTCGGCGAGCCGCTCGTTGACGAACGTGTAGTCGGCGGTCAGCAGATCCAGCACGCCGCGGTCCGCGCGGATCTGGCTGTCGAGGAAGAGCGTCATCTCCCGCGCCATCGCTTCGCGCAGGTTCGTGTCGAACTCCGGGAACGCCTGCGGGTCGGGGGTGACCAGCGGCATGTTGCGCAGGTACAGCCACTGGCCCCCGAAGTTGTCGACCAGCGCCCGCGTGCGCGGATCGGCCAGCATGCGCCGGACCTGGGCGCCGAGCACGTCCGGGTCGCGGAGCGCCCCGCGTTCGGCGGCGGCGAGCAGCTCGTCGTCCGGGATGCTGCTCCAGAGGAAGAACGACAGGCGCGACGCGAGCTCGAGGTCGCTGACGGCGTACGGCTCGCCCGGTTCCGCGCCGGCCGGATCCGTCTCGCGCCGGAACAGGAAGTCCGGACTGACGAGGATGCGCCGCAGCGCCATCTCGATCCCCGCGTCGAAGTCGCCGCGGGCGCGGCCGGTCTCGAAGAATCCGAGCAGCATCTCGACGTCGCGGCCGGTCACCGGGCGCCGGAACGCGCGCCGGGCGAGGCGTGTCACGATCGACGTGGCGCACGGGAGCTCGTCTGCGCCGCGGGCCGGGCGGCAGGTGAAGATCCGCCGCCGGCTGGGGGTGTCGCCGCGGCCGGTGACGTGGTAGGGGCCGCGCAGCTCCACGCTGCCGATGCCGGGCGGGACCGTCTGGTCGCCGGCGTACTCGTAGCTGGTGACGCGGTAGTCGGGCCGCCGCATGCCTTCCCGGTACGCCGGCCGGTCGACGAAGGTCACGGCCAGCGTCGCCGGACCGGCCCGGGCGGCGAAGCGCACCTCCTGGCCGTCGTCCGGCACGTTCCGGAGGTCGCGGCGCGCGGGGGCGCCGTCCGCGTCGAAGACCGGGCCGCCGACCGTCAGGGATTCGACGAGGGCGCCGTCGAGGCGCACCTCCAGCGTGTGCGGCTCGAGCAGCCCGCGCACGCGGCCGTCGTAGGTCCGCAGCAGGAAGATCTTCACCACGTACTCGCCGTCGACCGGGAAGAAGTGGCGGACGGACAGCCCGCCGCGGGAGGCGAACGGCAGATCGTCGGCGACCCGCTCGTTCTGGCGCAGGTTCTTGTCGACCGGGAAGACCGCGGTCGTCGGCCGAAGCGCGGGGTCGCCGACCGCCAGCCGCGCTATGCGGCGCGACGCGGCCAGATAGCGCTCGGTCAGCATCGGCGAGACCGACAGCACGTCGGCGATGTTGTCGAAGCCGAAACCGGAGTCGTCCGGCGGCAGCAGGGTCCGCTCGTCGACGTCGAGCGCGAGCAGGTCGCGGATCGCGTTGGCGTACTCGGCGCGGTTCAGCCGGTGCACCGCGTGGCGCCGGCCCGGATCGGGACGCTCGGCGGCCGCCGCGTCGATGCGGCCGGCGATCCAGGCGGTCAGCGCGTCGTAGGTCGCCTCGTCCGGCCGCGGGCGGTCCGCCGGCGGCATCGAACGGGTGCTCAGCTTGCGGACGACCTTCTCCCAGACCTCCGTCTCGCGGGCGTCCGCCCCGATGCGCGAGAGATCGAGGCTCTGCAGCGTCACCCCCGCGGTCAGGGTCCGGTCGTTGTGGCAGCCGATGCAGTAGCGGCGGACCACCCGGCCGTGCTCCGCGGCCGGATCCGCTGGCGCTACGGTCTGCGCGGCGCGGGAGGCGGAACCCGCCGGCGCCGCGGTCTGCGCGGCGGGGGAGGCGGAACCGGCCCAGGCGGCGAGCGCGCACGAGCAGAGGAACAGGAACCGTCGCAGGCGGCGTACGGGAAGGTGGCTCGTCATGATCCGACCGGCTGCGCGCGAAGTCCGTGCGGCGTACGACGAAGTAGAGGGGTGCATTATCATGACGTCGTTTCGGAAGTGTCAAGAAGCGCGTCGCGCGGAGGGGGGTGTCCAGCCATGCGGATCCTGCCGATGATCGTTGCGTTCCTGGCGTTCGGACCGCTCGGAGCGGCGTCCGCGCCGGCCGCCGTCGACCTGCCCCTGATCGAGGCCGTCCGGGCGGCGGATCGGGATCGCGTCCGGCGGCTCGTGGCCGAAGGCGTCGACGTCGACGCGCCGCAGGGGGACGGCGCGACGGCGCTCCACTGGGCCGCCCACCGGGATCTGGTCGACGTCGCCGGGCTGCTCGCCGGCGCCGGGGCCGACGTCGACGCCGCCGACGACCACGGCGTGACGCCGCTGGCCCTCGCCTGCCTCAACGCCAGCGCCGCGATGGTCGACCTGCTGCTCGCGGCCGGCGCGGACCCCGACCTGGCGCGGACCGGCGGCGTGACGCCGCTGATGACCGCGGCGCGCGTCGGCCACGTCGGGGTCGTCCGCCGCCTGCTGCGGGCGGGGGCGGACCCGGCCGCGGCCGAGTTCACCCGCGGCCAGACCGCGCTGATGTGGGCGGTGGCCGAGGACCACCCGCAAGTGGCGGAAGTCCTGCTCGAGACCGGCGGCGGGGCCGCCACCCGCTCGACGAACGGCTTCACGCCGCTGCTGTTCGCCGCGCAGCGGGGCAACGTCGACGTCGCCCGGCTGCTGCTCGCGGCGGGCGCCGACGTCGACGAGGCGGCGCCGGACGGCATCGGCGGCGACACCAACGCGCGGGCGCTCTTCCGGGCGGACACCGAGGCGCCGGCCCTGCTGGTCGCGATCGACAGCGGCCACGCCGGGATGGCGCGTTTCCTGATCGCGCGCGGCGCCGAACCCGACCACGACGGGGCGGGGCGGACGCCGCTGCACGCGGCGACGCAGCGCGCGATGCCGGACGTCGTGCGGGCGCTGCTGGCGGCCGGCGCGGATCCGAATCCCCGCCTCGCAAGACCGCTGCCGCTCGTATCCCGCCGCATCAGCCAGGACAACGGGCTGACGCCGGCCACGATCGGCGCCACGCCCTTCCTGCTCGCCGCGAGCTTCGGCGACGTCGAGATCATGCGCATCCTGGTCGAGGCGGGCGCCGACCCGTTCCTGACCACCGACGACGGCACGACGGCGCTGATGGTGGCCGCCGGCGCCGACTACGTCGAGGGGCAGGACAAGTACGGCCGCCGCTCGTATCCCGCCTACTACGAGACGCTGCAGCGCCGCGCGTTCGAGGCGACGAAGTACTGCCTGGAGCTCGGACTCGACGTCAACGCCGTCAACGACGCCGGCCAGACCCCGCTGCACGGCGCCGTCTACATGGGGGGCACGCTGATCGCTCCGTACCTGGTGGAGCAGGGCGCCGAGATGGACGTGATCAACCTGCGGGGACAGACGCCCTGGATGATCGCCGCGCAGGGCGAGTACCGCGCCGGCTCGTTCTATCGCCACGAGGAGACCGGCGAGGTCCTCGCGGCGCTCGGTGCCGACACCGCGCTCGGCTTCGATCTGGGCCGGGACTTCTGGGGGCAGCTCGGGAGGGAAGACCCGACGCGCCGGCGGCGCCGGTAGCGGATGGAGGATCGCCACGTCGCATTGCGGCGGCGCGGCCGGGTTCGAGCATGAACCCGGCCGCCTGCGTTCGTCTGCGCCGTCTGCGCGCGGCGGTCGTGCGCGCGACTGGACTATAGAGGTGACGGCGACCGGTGCGGCGATCACTCGCCGGAATCCGCACGGCGCCGCACGGCCGGCGAGATTCGGCGCGCCCGTGAGCGGCTGCATGCGATTGTTCGACGCATCTGGCAGGATGGCGAAGAGGAACATGTATTCGTTCCGGATCCCGGATGGGGGTTTGACCTTGTTAGGGTCCGCGCAAAAATAGATTCCGTTTTTGCTACATGGGTGCGATGGTGTAGTTCCACTTGGGCATGATGCTGTCCGGTGTGATGCGCAGTTCTCGCATTTGGACGTCGGTGATCTTGACGCCGGTTTTGTAGATTTTCCGCACAAGGTGTGCGCGCACACGCAATCCGGTGGAAGTGTGGGTGGTGCGCAGGTATTTCAGGATGGTCTCGTAGCTATCGAGAGGTCGGCCCGCCCAGTTCTTGCTGATCTCGGAGAACAGGCGGTGCTCGATGGGGTTCCATTTCGACGTGGCCGGCGGGTAGTGGGCCACCGTCACCCGCAGGCCGTGTCGGTTGCAGAGACGATGTTGCAGGTTGAACTTCCAGGCGCGCGCCGTGCAACTGTTGCTGCCGCCGCCGTCGGCGAGGATCTGGAGGGTTTTGGCTTCGGGGTAACGCCGGCGGCCCTCGGTGCGCCACCACTTCTCGATGCAGTCGACGGCGAATGCCGGGGTGTCGGCGGTGCTGCCGACGAAGACGGTGCCGGCGTTGGCGCGGAGATCGTAGATGCCGTAGGGGATGGCGAGGCCCTCGGCATCGGAGCGAAAATCGTGGTCGTTGACGAGTTCCGGGCTGCGGTCCCACTTCGCGCCGGAATTGCGGAACGCGCCGACGAGCTCCTTTTTCTTCGTATCGACGCAGATGACGGGGATGTTGTCGGCGTCGCAGCGTTCACGCAGGTCGGAGATGTGCTGGAACTGCTGGTCTCGATCCGGATGTGTGGCGCCGGCGCGTTTCTTGTGGTTGACGCGCAGCGAATAGCCCATCGTCTTGAGGAGCCGCGCGACGGTTCGCGGGCAGACGTGGATGCCGAGTTCGCGGAGTGCGTCGGCGAGTCTGGCGGTCGTGCGATGTGTCCACTTCAGGCCGCTGACGGGGTCGCCGGCCGTCTCGCGGGCCATCAAGGCTTCGATGCAGGCAATGACTTCGGGCGTTTTTTTTCCAGCCGCTTCCGACCGCCGCCGGCGCGGCGCACCCTGTCGACCTCGACGTCGCGCTCGACGAGCTGCCGGCGGCCGGCGGCAACCGTCGACGGGTCGATGCCGAGCAGGGCGGCGATGCGCCGGTCGCCGCCCCACCCGCACTTGATCGATTCGAGTCCGGCGAACAGCCGCCGCTGGCGTTCGTCGAGCAGGCTGGCGAACAGCACGATGGCGGCGCGCAACTCTTCCGGCATCAGGTCGGCGTCGGGCAGGGGCCGCACGAGTCCGGGTGTGGCCGTCAACAGCCGTCGGGCGCGGAGTTGGCGCGTCTGGTGCGCGGGGTCGGCCGCGCAGTAAAGGAACTGGCTGGCGAACTTGTGCCGCGTCAGCCGCCCGTCGCCGACGAGCTTGCGCAGGGCGTCCTGGGTGCCGACGTGGAGCAGGTTGTCCAACTCGTCGGCGAAGTGTCCGGCCTCGGCGTGGTTGACGACCGCCTCGGCGGCTTCGACCAGGGTGCCGGCGCGGGAGAAGCGAATGCCGGCGAACGACCACAGGCCGCGTTGGTCGAAGTCGGCGAGTTCGTCGAGGGTGTAATAGCCGCCGCGATGCGAGTAGCTGGTTCGGGCGTCGAGGTCCTTGAGCTTGCGGAACGCGGTGCGCCTGCTGACGCCGGGGCCGAGGGCGGCCATCACGTCGGGCAGGTTGGCGACGGTCTGCTCTCGGAGCAGGTCGGCGACGGCGTCTGGGGAAAATCGGGTTGGTCTCATTATGGCACTATTACGGAATCAGGATTCCGCAATAGTGCCATAATTCCGGGCAGATTGCACTCCAGAATCCGAAAATTCTGCTTCTGCTTGGGAGATTTCTCCGGGGCAGGAGCGTGCGCGGCCGCCCCGTGCTCTACTGCGACATTGCAGCCAATTCTATGGATTTATTTTTGCGCGGACCCTTAGGCTACGGCGCCGTCGCCGGTGAACAGGGGGGGATGCAGAAATCACTCTTTGACCGCATTCTGGATTGGGCGGTTCCGGCAGCGATGATCGCTCCAGTCGTGCCTACCGTCGTGAGCTTGGTGGCGACGGCGCCGCCCGACGTTAACCTGGATTATTCATGAAGGTCGGGCATGAGGCCCCGACGGGCCATGCTCGGCCACGAAACGGGGTCTCGGACACGCGTCGGTGCGCGGGCCGCGACGCGTGGAACAGCCTTCACGGGTCTGGCGGTTGCGGACAGACGGATTCAGGACCGCCGAGGGCGAGCAACCGTCATCGAAGGCGTCGTTCGCGGGCCCGGCGGTTGCGGACAGGCGGGTTCAGGCAAGGCTCCGCCGTCGCGGGCGGTGCGGTTCGGGCTACGGGCTGCGCGGGTTTCGGACTACCCGGCGCGGGCGCCGAGGGCCAGCGCGATGCGCCGCCATGCGTTCAGATGCGGCGTCCCCCGGGGCAGATGCAGGACGATGCGGCGCACGGAGCCGACGACGTGCACGCCGAGCTTCAGCAGCCGGTTGCGCAGCCACGTCACCTGGGTGCGGGCACAGCCGGTTCGCGCCGCCCGCAGCCGCAGTTCCTGCATGAGCACGTAGGCGGCAGCCGTCAGCAACACGCGCAACTGGTTCGCCAGGAACCGGCAGCAGCTCGTGCGGTCGATCTGCAGACCGTCCAGCAACTCCTTGATCCGGTTCTCGACGTCGCCGCGGGCGCAGTAGACCTTCTCGTAGACGAAGCGCGGATTCTGCGGGAGATTCGTCACGACGAAGCGCGGATTGTCCCGCGGCTCGCGGCCCGGATGCCGGACCACTTCGGCCTTGATCACGACCCGGCGTTCGCGCTTCCACGTGCGGGCCGCGTAGCGGGTGTCGGTATAGACGTGCTCGGTCCGGCCGCTGGCCCCGCTCTGCGCGCGGGCCGCCGCCATGGCGGATTCGGCCTGCCGCACCAACACCGCGTTCCTGCCCATCGCCACCACGTAGTCGAGTCCCGGTTCCGCCTCCAGGAAATCGAAGACCTCCGGGGTCGCAAAGCCCCCGTCGAGCCGGACGAGAAACGACGTCCGCGGAAACGCCGCCCGCAGCATCGGCAGCAGCCGTCTCAGCAGGCCCAGGCTCCCGTCGGCCGCCACCGCATTGCCCGGCCGCAGCACCGCCGCGCACAGATACTGCTCCGTCTCGTCGTTGAAGGTCAGGAACGCGAGCAGCGGCAGATAACACCAGCCGCCGTAGTGTCCGTTGAAGAACGAAAGCTGTTGTGCGCCATGCGTCAGGTCGTCGGTCGGGTCCAGATCGATGGTGATGCGCCGCACCCGCCGCCCCAGCCGGCGCCGGTGCCGCTCGATGACGCTCGCCGCCAACTCCCGCGCCATGCGATAGAGCGCGCCGCGGCCCGGGCTGTTCTCGAACCGCGAGATCGTCGGTTGCGACGCCAGCGGCGCGCCGGCCACCGGGTCCCGTCCGAGCAGCAGCTTGTGAACGGGGTCGTCGGCCAGATCGTCGGCATCGTTGCCGTCGGGGTGGCCGCACGCGATGCCGAAGATCCGCTGCCCGACCAGTTCCGCGAGCGTGTGCCGAATCTTCTCCGGGTCGCGCCGGTCGGCGAGACAGCGGGCAAACGTCTTGACGAGGCCGTACACGCGCTCGGCCGCCTTGAGGAGAACGGCTCCGCCGTCGGAGCTGGCGTGCTCGCGGTCGAAGGTGGCGACGAGGGGCTTGTCGAACAGTTCCGGGAACAGGACAGTCTGTGGTATCGTGTCGGTCGTCACGCAGGGGCCTCCGTGGTGGTGAAAATGCCTGTTGCCACTGCGATTTTACCGCGCGGAGGCCCTTGTGTCTCTCCCGGATCGGCACCCCCGGTGAATAATCCAGGTTAACCCTGTTTGGTGGCCGTTTGCCGCGGGGTTGGTATACCTTTTCCTATTGCTTCCAGTCGGGATACCGGTCTATTTCGTCTTCATGGTTGCGGCTGTAGTCGCCGGAGTGATTCAAGAGATCTGGCGGGCGGCGCGCGGCATCATCCGGGCCGACCAACAAGGGGGGGAATCATCATGAGGAACGTTGCAATCGTCGTGTTCGTGGCGATCGGTGCGGCGGCGGCGCAGACGTTGCGTTGGCCGGTGAACGCTTCCGCGTCTTCGTGTCTGCGTCTGAGCAACAACCCGGACGTGGCCGGCTTCCAAACTGACATTATCGAACCCGCGGGCGCCGACCGGCTGCGGGCGCGGTTCCTGGCATCGAACCGATGCAGCGTCGCTGTTCGTGTCATGGGCGGGTTGCACCCGGATGGTTCGGAGATACAGCAACGCGGACCGATTGACGTTCTGGCGGCGGCGATAGAAGAGGAAGGCGTAGCCGACTTCACCGGCGATCCGTTTGCGTTCGGGATGGTCGTAGGGCGTGCTTCAATGCCGTCATTCGTCGTTCCGGCGAACGGACGGACGGAAGTTTCCGCCTTGATCATTCTTGACGGCGTCGTAACGCCTTCGGATGTTGTTGTCGTTTACGTGCCGTCCGGGTTTGAGTCTTCGACTCATGATTTTCCATACATAAGGGGCGGGAGTGTACGTATGCCTGTCCCTACCCCGGGCGACGTTACGCAATCGTGCGTCCATTACGAGGATCGGCGTTGCGGGGAATATTGAGGCGGGGACCGGGGAACGGCGACGGCGCGCCTGTCGCCCATGTCGCCCACGGGCCGCGTCGTCGCCAGCGAAGTCTTCCGCCGCAGCACCCCGGCGAGCGGTTCAAGGTTCGGTCGCGGCCGCTGGCAACGCGGCGCGATGACCGGCTACGGGCGACGAACGGTCAAGACGTTCCGAACGCCTCGGTCAACGGATCTCCGCAGGCGATGCGCCGGACCTTTTCCTTGCGTCCGCGAAACTGCACCACCGCTTGTCTCAGGTCAATCTGCTTCCGGCGTCGCAGGCTCTTGGACACCAGCACGGGCCGGCAGACGATCTCGCGATCACGGGGGAGCAGGCGGTCCGCCGCGTCGGCGCCGGCCTGGAGCTGCCCGGCCGCACGCACGACGTTCGGCTCGCTGTTCTTGATTTCTATCGGCGCGACCAGGTTCGGGTCCGCGAAGAACAGGTAGTCGCACCGAACGCTCGCCAGCCCCAACGGCGATCCGTCTGCGTCGAGATTGACGACGGCGCGGGCGGGGGGCGCGTCCGGCAGCAACGCTCCGCACCCGCCCTTGTCGATGCCGTCGACCAGGCAGCGGCGGTCGATCTGTTGCAGGACCTCGTGCGCGAAGCCGCTCACCCCGCGTCTCCGCGCCGGCTGGCGATCTCCGCCCAGTCGTTGTGCAGGACCGATGCGACGCTGTCGAACCCGGACGGATAGAGCCCGGTGTCGGCGTCCAGCGCGATCTCGCGCACCGTCGAGCCGCGGCCGGGCTCGGCCGGTTCGAACAGCCACACTCCGACGCTGTTGGCGTCCAGAAACTCTCCGCCGCCTTGTCCCGCCGCGCCGCGGTCGGGAAGCCCGGCGCGTCCGACGACGTTGCCGAGCGCCTCGAGCACCCATTCGCTGTGCGTGGTCAGCAGGATCCGCACGCCGGCCCCGGCGATCGCCGCGATCTGCCGCGTGAACGCCACTTGCATGGCGGGATGCAGGTGCGATTCCGGCTCGTCGATGATCAGCAGGTCGTCGAGCGAAACGACGTGACGCAGGTACAGCACCACCGGGGCGAGCTCGGACACCATCGAGGATGCGCTCGTCAGAGGCAGCCCGGACTTCCATCCACTTGGCAGATAGGTGAAGTGCGGATAGGCGACGCCGGGCAGGCCCCCGACATTGACCGCCCCGCCGAGAATCCCGTCTTCGATGCGTTTCCCGAGTCGGTGGAGGTCTTCCCTGTCGCGTCGGCCGCGCCGGACACGTGCCGGCTGGCTCGACACCATCTCCACCAGTTGCTGCAGGAAGTCGCCTCGCACGCCCGACAGCGGCGGCACGGGGTCGGCGCGGCGGATCCCGGCCAGGGTCGCGCTCTGGATGAGGGCGCTCACGACGGTGGCGTGGGCGTTCATCAGACTGGTCCGCCCCGCGGGAAGATAGAACGCCGGACGGAGCTTCGGCAGCATCTCGCGGGTCAGCGCACCGACGGCGTCCCATGTCCGGTGCGCCTGTGCGATCCCCGATTCGTGCTCCGTGAGCAACAGATCGGCAAGCCATGCATGGAGGCCGCTTCGTATGCGCAAGCCGTCGGGAACCGTCGGCCGAAACGTCCATCCGTCGTCGCGGACCTTCAGTTCGTGCGCGGCTGGCGTCGAAATCCCGTCGATCGCGTGTCGAAGCCGGATGCGCGCGTCTCCTGCGCTTCCCTCTCGAACCAGGCGACCCGCGTCGAGACCGAAGCAACGCTCGATCTCCTTGCCGATCGCTCCGCCCTGTTCCTCGACGTGCAACCGGACGGCAGCCTGGATCGGGGCCGTCAGCTCGATGCCGTCCTCCTCCCCCGATTCCGCGCCCCGGAAGACTGCTGCCGCCAACTCCCTCCCCGCCGTGCGGAGGAGATCCCCGTGCGCGCCTTCGGGAAGCGCGGCCGTCGCGATCCCGAGCCTGTACCGGGGAAGCCATTCCGGAACGGCCCCAAAATACCGGTGCAGCGCGTACGCCAGCGTCGCCAGCCAGGACTTGCCGGTGTTGCTCGGCCCGACGAACACGGTCAACGGGCGCAATTCGACGCACGCCCGGGCAACCGGGCCGCAATCGGCCACGTCGAGCGTCAACGGCGGATCGGAAGGCATCGGAGCTTGCGTGTCCCGCGCGACGAACAATCGTCCGGGGGATTGCAGCGCCGGCGTCCTCGGCGCCGCGGCTCGCCCTCGTCGGTGGGCACGAGGATCAGCGCGCGGGCAGGTGTGCGTTCGGTGCTGTCCCGCGCCGTCCGCGCGGCGCGGCGGCGGCCTGTCGCGACGCGTTCGGCACCACCCGTGCAGCGCGGCGGACTCGGGCGCCGGCTTGCCGTCCGCCACGGCCCGGTGTGGATGGCCTTGATCGCCGCCTCCCGCGACGGCGGGCCGTGAGACTGCCCGCGCCGCTGGCGGCTACTCCTTCACGTACTTGTGCAGTTCCGGCCGCACGGTGTCGGCGACGTAGATGTCGCCGTTCGGGGCCATCGTCATGTAGTGCGCCTCGCCGAACTCGCCGAGCCCGCGCCCGGGCTGGCCGTTGGCGCCGACCGCCCGGCCGTTCTCGTCGAGCTCGAGGATCTCGCCGGCGAAGCCGCTCACCATGTAGAGCGTGCCGTCGGGGTGGAGGTAGAGACCGCAGGGGAGACCCTTGTAGGCCCACTCCTTGACGTAGGTCCCCTCGCCGTCGAAGATCTGGATCCGCCGGTTCTGCCGGTCCGCGACGTACACCATGCCCTCGCCGTCGACGACGATCGAGTGCGGCGTGTCGAACTGCCCGGGGCCGGTTCCGGCCTCGCCCCACGACTTCAGCAGCGCGCCCTCGGGGTCGAACTTCAGGACGTGCGGATCGCCGCGCCCGTGGCCCACGAGCAGGAAGATCTCCCCCTCGAGGCCGATGGCGAGGTCGGTCGGCTCGTTCAGGAGCGGGGTGTCGTCCGAGTCGATGGTCAGCAGCACCTCGCCTTCCGGATTCATCTTGCGCACCGTGTCGCCGTTGACGTCGGTGGTCCAGATGTGGCCCTGCGAGTCGATGCGCATCCCGTGCGGCCGGTCGTACTGGCCCTGGCCCCAGGCGCGGACGAAGGCGCCGTCCGGCTCGAACTCCATCAGCGGGTTCGGGCCGCGGTTGAACACCAGGATGCGGTTCCTGGAAGTCCAGCCGACGCTGGACGGCGCGCCCATCTCGACGTCGTCCGGGATCTGCAGCCCGTGCGGCACGGGCCGGTACCCCAGATCCGGCGCATCCTCCATCTGGGCGGGGTCGGGAGCGTCCAGCACCTGGGCCCCGGCGCCCGCGGAGAAGCCGAGCGTGAGCGCGACGACGGCGGCGAACGTCCGGTGAACGCGGCGTGCTGGCGACATGGCGACTCCTCGGGAAAGTTTCGTGGAACGGCTCGCATTGTAGCACCCCGGCGGTTGCGTCTCGCGTGCTACGCTTGCTCCCGGACGGCGGAACGAGGAGGACGGGATGGATGCGAAACATCGGGCGTTCGTGCAGAGGGTCGAGGCGTGGCTGCTCGGGCTGGCCGCGGCGCTGATCGGTCTCCTCGTGGCGTGGAACGCGCTGTTCGCCGCGCCGGCGCCGGCCGGCGCCGGGCAGGAGGACCAGCGCGCGGCGATGCTCGCCCGCGCCGCCGCGGCGGAGCTCGACACCGAGTACGCCGCGCCCCCCGGCGACCCGCTGTCGCACCACGTCTCCGGCTTCGCCAAAACGCTCTGCTCGGCGGTCTTCGTCACCGGTCTCGACCCGGACTTCGCGGCCGAGAACGTCGGGTTCTTCAGCGGGCCGTACGAGCACCGGCGCCACGTCACGAAGCGCGAGGTCGACCGCGACGGGCGGCGCATCCGCCTGACCCTGCCGAACGGCGTGGTCCGCACCGCCAAGCTGAACGGCGACCACGGCTGCGTCACCCTGCCGCCGGGCGAGGACGACGTCTTCTTCGAGCCGATCGACATCCGCAGCGCGCTGCCGGATCCGGCGGTCACGCCGTGGCCGATGGGAGATGCGCTGCCCGACGCGCCGCTGCCCGCCGACGTCGACGCGGACAAGGTGCGGCAGGCGGTCGACGCCGCCTTCGAGCCGGCCGCGGGGCTGACCGCCGCGTTCGTCGTGACCCACAGGGGGCGCATCATCGGCGAGCGCTACGGCCCGGGCGTCACCCTGCGCACGCCGCTCGAGAGCTGGTCGATGGGGAAGAGCCTGACCGCGACGCTGATGGGCGTGCTGATCCAGCAGGGCGTCTACGATCTCTACCAGCCCGCGCCGGTGCCGGAGTGGCAGGCGCCCGGCGACCCCCGCCGGCAGATCCGCATCGCGGACGTCCTGCGCATGTCGAGCGGCATCCGGTTCCGCGGCGTCGCCGATCCGGATCTCGACCCGGCGCTCGGCTATCCCGACCACCTCTACGTCTACACCGGATCGGCGAACTCGTTCGAGTGGGCGGCGACGCGCCCGCCGCAGTGGCCCCCGAACACCATCGGCCGCTACCGCAACTCCGACCCGGTGCTGATCAACTACCTGGTCCGGCTCGGCGTCGAGGGCCGCGGCGGCGAGTACCTGTCGTTCCCGCAGCGCGAGCTCTTCGACCGGATCGGCGCCCGCGGATTCGTGCTGGAGACCGACCCCTACGGCAACTACCTGCTGCAGGGCTACGAGCTGGCCCCCGCCCGCGACTGGGCGCGGCTCGGCAACCTCTATCTGCAGGACGGCGTCTGGAACGGCGAGCGGATCCTCCCGGAGGGCTTCGTCGACTTCGTCAGCACCGTGGCGCCCGCCTGGGAGGCCGACGGCCGGCCGATCTACGGCGGGTTCTTCTGGATCAACGGAACCGGCACGTTCCCCGTCCCGCGCGAGGCGTACTACATGTCCGGGGCGGGCGGCCAGACGACGCTGATCGTTCCGTCGCACGACTTGGTGGTCGTCCGGCAGGGGCACTACCGCGGCGCGCGGGCCGGCGGACAGGCGCTGCGGCGCGCCCTGGCGCTGCTGATGGAGGCGGTGCCGGCGAGCTGATCCGCCGTCAGTACGACGCGGGCCGCTGCAATCTGCCTGCCGTCGGATCGAGACCGGAGAGCGCCGCCGGCAGCGGGCATCTGGCGATCCGCGGCGGGAGTGCTGCAACCTGCCGTCGGCAACCTGTCTGCCGCCGGCTCGAGACCGGAGAGCGCTGTCCCGGTCGTCTCAGGACGCCACGGGCTGCCGGCGTCGGATCTCGCCGCCGGCCGGGGCGCGGCGGGCAACGCGCGCGGCCGTCTCGCGCCGCGGCGTCGGGTCGGGCGCCGTCCGCGTCGCCGCCCTCGCGTTCTGCGCCGGCATGCGCCGGATCTCGCCCGGCGTCGTCGGGTCGAGCGCCGTCCGCAGGCGCCTCCAGTACCGCGGTTCGGCGTGCGCGTCGCGCGGACCGCGGGCCGGCTTCCCGAGGTCCGCCGTCACCGGCGCCGGACGATCGGCGCCGGGACCGTTGGTGGTGACGTGCAGTACGTCCTGCTTCGGGAAGGTGGCGAGCGGCACGCCGTGCTCGCGGACGCAGAAGAAGTCGTCCACGGTGACGATCTCGTTGCCCTGGACCGTCGAGACTGCGATCCCGCCGCCGCGGTCGTACGTGATGGTGAACAATCTCATGCGCCGTTACCCTCCGGCGGCGCGGCGTCCCGAGGTCGGTCCGCTTCGAGAGGAAGAATCCGTACTCGACACCACCCGTCCGTTCATGTCGGTCGTTCGCGCTCGTGGGAACAGGGGGCGGGGAGCAGAAATCGACGTTCGCGGTGAGGCCCGCGGCTCGTCGTCGGCAGAAGCCCCGCGCGGCACGTCGGAGCGTCCGCGCTACGCCGAACGTCAGGATCGCGATGGACCCGGTCGGCGCCGTCTCGCGCTGGGTCGGACTGCTCGCCACGGTCGGGCTGCCCGCCGCGACTGGGCCGAACCGGTGCGGTCAGATCAGGTCGGGCTGCCGGGTGGCGGAGCCGTCGGCGGCCCGGGTCATGCCGGGGAGGTTGCGTTGCGGGCGGGGCGCGGGCTGCTCGCCGCGGCCGGGCCGAACCGGTGCGGTCAGATCAGGTCGGGCTGCCGGGTGGCGGAGCCGTCGGCGGCCCGGGTCATGCCGGGGAGGTTGCGCTGCGGGCGGGGCGCGGGCGGCGTCCGCCGCTCGTCCTCGCGGTGCCGCTCGTACGCGCCGCCGGCGATCTCGGCGACCCGCGCGACGAGGGCGGGCGGCGCCACGGCGCGGGCGGCGCCGGCGAACCCGACGATCCAGCGCGCAATCTCGTCGAGGTGGGAGATGGTGACGCGGTATTCCAGCCCTCCGTTCCCCAGCGTGTCGATGCGTTCCTCGGGATGGTGGGCGCCTTCCCGGATCAGCGGCGCGAGCGACGCCTCGAAGTGGATGACGACCTCGTGCAGGGTCCGGCCGCGGTACACGCCCCAGGTCTCCTGGAGGAACGCATCGAGGTCGAAAGCCGGCGGGTCGAAGGCGCCGTCCAGGAGTTTCGCCTCGGCGATCCGGTCGAGTCGGAACGTGCGCGGCTCGGTGCGCAGGTGGCAGTGCCCGACGAGGTACCAGGCGTTCTCGCGATGGAACACCGCGTACGGATCGAGACCGCGCCGGGTCTGCCGCCGGCTACACAGGGAGCGGTAGAGCAGCGACACCGGCTTCCGTTCGCGAACGGCCTCTTCCAGTAGCGGCAGCAGCCCCTGCGCGATGGCGCCGGAGCGCTCGGGACCCGCCAGCGTGAGCGCCTGGGGCGTTTCCTCCAGCTCGCGCGTCGCGGCGTCGAGTCTTCGTTCCAGTCCCGCGGTCAGGTCCGCCGCGCTCCGGAACGCCGGATGCTGCAGCAGCAGCTTCAGCATCGCGCGTTCGGTGGCGGTCAGGGCCAGCCCGCGTAGCGTCGCGCCCTCGACCAGCCGGTAGCCGTGCTCGTCCCGCGTGATGGGGATGCTCTCCAGGCGCCCGAGGTCCTGCAGGTCGCGGTAGGCGGTTCGCTCCGAGATGCCGAAATGCCCGGCGATCTCGATCGGCCGCCAGGAGCGGCGTCCGCCGAGAAGCTGCAGGATCTCGATCAGGCGAATCGGACGGTCCATGGCGTGCTCACCTCGTTCCCCTTCGCGGGGGTCCCGGGCGGCGGGCGGCGGCGGCTGAAACCGTGACGGTCCGCCCGGTTGCCTCACCGCACTGTATCGGGCGCGCGCGTCAGATCCTGTCAGGCGGACGGCGGGAAGAGCGCCGGTTTCCGGCGGTCCGGTCGGCGGACGCGCCCGCCCGGCGGTGCGGGTTCGGTTGCGCGTGCTACGCTGGCAAGACGTGACGAGGTGATTCTAGGGGGACGGCACCGTGCACGACACGTATTACCACGCGAAGGATCTTGAGCGGTTCGCGGACGTGGGCAGGAACCGGCCCGAGCTGGCGGAGAAGTTCTTCGCGTGGTACGCGGCGGTGTTCGAGGACGGGGCGCTGTCGGCGCGGGAGAAGTCGCTGATCGCCCTGGCGGTCGCCCACGCCGTGCAGTGTCCCTATTGCATCGACGCCTACAGCGCCGACGCGCTGGAGAAGGGCGCCGACCTGGACCAGATGACCGAGGCGGTGCACGTGGCGTCCGCCATCCGCGGCGGCGCTTCGCTGGTCCACGGGGTGCAGATGCGCAACCACGCGAAGCGGGTCGGGATGTGACGCCGCCGGACGACGCGTTGCGGATATCGGCCACCGCGCCCGGGACGGCGGCCATGCGAACCGGGCCGTTGCCCGCCGGCAGGGACCGACCCGCGAGGGCGAGCATCGAGGCCGCGTCGGGACGTGACGGCGTCGGCGTTGCGCTCCATACCGCGGCGACGGCGGGCGGACTGTCGCGGGCGGCCGGATCAGGCTGGTGACGGTCATGGGCAGAACGTCTCCGTCGCTCGCGGCGCGGCGGCTTCCGCTGGCGTCGTCGCGCGAGCAGTTGGCGACGCTGCGCCGCCTCCCGCTGGCGCGCGAATTCACCGCGGCCCTCGACGAGAGCGGTCTGGCCCCCCTGCGTCCGACCGGCATCGAGATCCTGCAGATCAACGTCGGCAAGCTCTGCAACCAGACCTGCATGCACTGCCACGTCGACGCGGGTCCCGACCGGCGGGAGATCATGACCCGCGAGACGATGGCGCAGTGCATCGCAGTGTTGCAGCGGACGTCCATCCCGACGGTCGATGTCACCGGCGGCGCCCCGGAGCTCAACCCGCACTTCCGCTGGCTCGTCGAACGGTGCGCGGCGCTCGGCCGCCACGTGCTCGACCGCTGCAACCTCACCGTGCTCGGCCTGCCGTCACAGGCCGACCTGGCGGCGTTCCTCGCCGAGCACCGGGTCGAGGTCGTCTGCTCGCTGCCGCACTACCGCCGGCTCAACACCGACCGGCAGCGGGGCGACGGCGTGTTCGACAAGTCGATCGCGGGTTTGCGGAAGCTGAACGCGGCCGGCTACGGCGACGAATCGTCGGGGCTGCGGCTGGTCCTGGTGACCAACCCGGTCGGAGCGTACCTGCCGGCGGGGCAGGCGTCCCTGGAGCGGGAGTGGAAGCGCGAGCTCGACCGTCTCCACGGCATCCGGTTCAACGCGCTGCGCACGATCACGAACATGCCGATCAGCCGCTTCCTGGAGTGGCTGGTCGACTCGTCCAATCTGGAACGCTACATGGAGCGGCTAGTGGCGAGCTACAACCCGGCCGCGGCGCGCGGCGTGATGTGCCGCAACACCTTGTCGGTCGGGTGGGACGGCGCGCTCTACGACTGCGACTTCAACCAGATGCTGGACCTGCCGGTCGAGCCGGGCGTTCCCCGCCACGTCGCCGACTTCGATCTCGCCGCTCTCGAATCGCGGTCCATCGTCGTGGACCGGCACTGCTTCGGCTGCGCCGCCGGCGCCGGATCGAGCTGTTCCGGCGCGACCGCCGGGTAGGACGAGCGCTACCCGGCGGCGCCGGTGGTTCTACGCGATGACGACGGTCCGCGGGAACTGTTCGTGCGCCTCGAGGAACGTCATCTTGTTCCCGAGTTCCTCCGCGGTCGGCTGGACGTTGCCCTCGACGTCGGTCACGCGCGAGACGACCGTGTGCTCGCCGGGGGTTGCGCCCTCCCACCGGTAGTTGAAGAACTTCCAGCCGTACTTCTCGCGCATCGTTTCCGGATCGAGCGTCGCCGCCTGCCACGGGCCGTCGTCGACCTTGACCTCGACCGAGTCGATCGGCGTGCCGTCGTTCAGCACGACGCCGAAGACGTTGTGCGCGCCGCCGACCGCGGTGACGCGGGCGACGTACGACTTCAGCCGCATCGTCGAGATGGCGGACTCGGTCCACTTCATCTCGCCGTTGATCATCTCGCCCTTCAGCGTGCGGTACGAGCGGGCCTGCCAGCGGCCGAGGTACTGATCCTTCTGCACGTGGATTTCGGCGACCCACTTGACGTTCGGCGCGCCGTACCAGCCGGGCACCAGCAGCCGCAACGGACGGCCCTGGTGCGCCGTGAGCGGCTCTCCGTTCAGGTCGTAGGCGAGGAGCGGTTCGTCCGCGAGCGCCTGATCCCGTTCGAGGCTCCGGCCGTACTGCTGCTCGACGTTGAAGGTCCGGCCGCGCCAGAGCACTTCTTCTTCGCCGCGGTCGGCGCCGAAGAAGACGAACTCGCGCGCCGCGTCCTGCACGCCCGCCCGCTCGAGCACCGCGCGCAACGGGACGCCGGTCCAGCGGCCGTTGCTCGACAGGCCGTTCAGCGGTCCGCGGTTGCCGGAGCATTCGAAGCCGAAGACCAGCTCGCGGCCCGGCATGGCGCGCAGGTCGTCCATCGACAATTCCAGCGGGGTGTCGACCAGACCGGAGACGCGCAGGCGGTACGCCGCCGCGTCCACGTCGGGATGGCCGTAGTGCTGCGTCGTGAAGAACTGCTCGATCGGCGTGAACGGGCCGTCGATCCGGCGGACGTCGATGATCCGCCGCTCCGCGTCCCGGATCCACCGCACGTCGTCCGAGATGTCGGTGAACTCCATGAGGGTCTCACCCTGCGCGAGCGCCGGCAGCGCCCATTTCGGGAACCCGAGCACGCCGAGTCCCGCCAGCCCCATGCCGCCCTTGAGAATCTCGCGACGCGTGGTTGTCTTCGCCATCCCTGCCCCCTTCCGCCCGCGGCCACGTTTCCAGAACCGTTGTCCGTCCCGCGCTTGCGCCGCTCGCGGAACCCGGACGCCCGATCGCGGACCGCTATCTTATCGGCAGAGCCGCGGCGCCCGCAACCGGCGCGGGGATGCGACGGCGCCCGCCCGACGCGGCCCCGCGCCACCTCCCCCCGGCGCCCGCAACCGCGCCGTTTTCGGCCGGGCGACGGCGGCCGGTGGTTCCGCGCGGTCCGGGCGGACGGGTGCTTCCGATTCGCGTACGGCCCCGCGCCGCCAGGTGGCGAGCACCCGCGGCTGATGACCGAGCGCGGACGGGTGCTTCCGATTCGCGTACGGCCCCGCGCCGCGTTGCGCCGGGGCGGGAAGTGCGCGAAGATGGACCGGGCGCGCGGCGCCCCGGCGTTTGCGCCGCACCGTCGGCGAGTCGACGTTCCAACGGAGGTGACCGTCATGCAGTCTCGACGTTTCGCGGCTTCGTTGCTGGCGCTGGCCCTGGTGGGGACGGCGCCGCCCGCGCAGGGGCAGACCGCCGACGCGTGGGCTCCGCCCCGCACCCCGGAGGGGCGTCCCGACCTGCAGGGGGTCTGGCTCAACAACGTGGCCACGCCCCTCGAGCGGCTGCCGGCGCTGGCCGGCCGCTCGCATCTGACCCGGGAGGAGGTCGCCACGCTGACGGCGCGCGCGGAGCGGATCTTCGCCAACGGGCGCAGCGCCTTCGCCACGCCGGAAAGCGCGTTCCGCGCGGCGTTGCAGAACGTGGAGACCTACGTCGCGTGGTCGACCAGCAGCTCGATCGGGATGGTCGACGTGACGTTCACCGACCGGACGTCGCTCGTCGTCGACCCGCCGGACGGGCGGATCCCTGCGCTCACCCCGGCGGCCGAGGCGCGCGAGGCGGCGGTCGACCGCGGCTGGGAGTTCAAGACCGGGCCGGAAGATCTGAACAGCGTCCACCGCTGCATCACGACCGGCGTCCCCCGGCTCGGCGGGAACTTCGGCGCCGGACCCTACACCTACTACCAGATCGTGCAGACGCCGGCCTGGCTGGCCTTCGTCAGCGAGGCGTTCCACGATGCGCGGGTGATCCCGATCGGGGACCGGCCGCACCTGCCGGAGACCGTCCGGCAGTGGAACGGCGACTCCCGCGGCCGCTGGGAGGGCGACACGTTCGTCGTGGAGACGAAGAACTTCTCGCCCCGGAGCTACTACCGCGGCGCCGCCGACGGCCTGCATCTGGTGGAGCGGTTCACCCGCACCGGGCCGGACACGCTGGCGTACCGGGTGACCCTGACCGACCCGGGGACGTGGGCGGCGCCCTGGACCGCGGAGGTTCCGCTTCAGCGCCGCGACCAGCCGCTCTACGAGTTCGCCTGCCACGAGGGCAACAAGTCGATCGTGGGGATGCTGCGGACGGCCAGGCTGGAGGACGAACGCCGCCGCTGAGTCACTCGGGGGGCGGTCGGTCCGCCCCCCCGGGCGCGGAAAATCCCGCCGGAGCCCGCGAGAACCGGGGTCGGCCTCGCGGGCTCCGGGCGGCGAGAGAAGATCTACTCCGGTTCGGTCGGGTCCCGTCCGTCCCGCGGGGCGCCGGTGCCGGACGAGCCGGCGAAGAGCCGCGTGCCGTCGGGGAACGTCACGTCACGGCCGTTGGCGCGCAACGCGCCGTCGATCGCCTGGTAGCCCTCGACGAGCACCTCGGTGCCGGGCGTGACCGAGTCCCGGCGCCAGCCGCGGCGGACGAGCGCTCCCGGCGGGCCCGCCTCGATCATCCAGTTGTCGACGGTGCCGTCCTCGTTGGTCACTTCCAGGTGCATCCAGGCGTGCGGGTTGATCCACTCCATCTTGGTGATCTTGCCCCGCAACGCGACCGGCTTGGTCGCGTCGAACTCGGCCGAGAACGCGTGATGGGCGAGCGCCGCGCCGCCCGTCGCCAGAATCGCGAGCGCGATGCCCGCCAGAGTCGGTGCCAGTCTGTTCCGCATCGGTGATACCTCGCTGTGTCGTGCTCCCGCGGGTGCGTGACGGCCGTCTACCGGCCGGCCGCCTCCGCCGCCTCGCGGTCGCGCGCCCGCGCGCCGCTCAGGATGTTGAACATGCCGTAGTTGCCCTCGTGGCAGGCGTACTCGACCAGCTCGTACTGCTCGTCGTCGAGGTCGAACGTGAAACGGCCGGTGAAGGGCGCGGTCCAGACGACCGGATCGTCCACCGTGAACTCGTACGCGAGCCGCGTCGGGCTGATGCGCGTGAACCGCTCGGTCAGGATCATGTCGGGACTCGACCCGCGGAACGACGCCCGGCCGTTGAAGTTGGTCGTTTCCACCACCAGCGTGTCGCCGTCCCAGCGACCCTGCGGGCTGCCGAGCCACGAGGTGAGCAGCGGGCCGTCCTTCGGCCGTTCGGTCGTCGGGATCACCCGCGTCTCGTGGATCATCTCCTTCTGGACCGCGACGAAGCCGGGGCCCTGGTAGATCTGCAGGCCGTTGTTGTAGACCCCCGGGAACATCAGCCCCGGCAGCCCGCGCGTGATGCAGCGGACGTACGGCGTCGCTTCTTCCGGACCGGCGATGTTGCTGTTCGTGTAGCGGGCGCGGTCGCGCGCCACCGCCGCGGCCCGCCGCTCGCCCTCCGTCGTCAGCGCCGGCAGCCGGCCGTCGGGCGGATCGACGATCATCGCCACCTGGGTGGACGGCGCGTTCTTGTCGTAGCCGAGGGTGGTGTCGCGCCACTCGCGCTCGTAGCCCCAGATGCTTCCCAGGGTGCCGCGCTCGCGGCGCGCCGCCGCCTGCTGCGGCGTCAACGTCTCGAGGTCGGTCAGGTCGGCGGGGCGCTCGAGCGGGATGCCGTGCGACGCGTTGCCGGTCCAGACGCCCTGCAGATCGGGTTCGTCCCAGGGGGTGCGCGGCGTGTCGTACGGCTCGGTCACGTCGGCGAACACCGGCGCCGCGCCGCTCGCGTCGACGCCCGCGAACCCCGTCTCGACGAGGGCCAGCCGCACGTTGTCCGGACCGTGGACGAAGGCGCGCCGCGCCGACGTGCGGCCGTTCTCCGGCACCACCGGTTCTTCCTGGAACTCGGCCCCGGCCGCGCGCAGGTCCGCCGCGGCGGTCTCGATGTCGTCGACGACGAAGCCGAGGTGATCGACGGCGCGGCCCTCGGTGGCGGCCGGCGCGCCCTCCGGATGCTCGGCGGCGAAGAGCCAGACGTCGCCGTAGCGCACGCCGTCGAGGCGCCCCTTCAGCGAGGCCCGCTCCCCGCCGAACATCCGTTCGTACCAGGCCAGCGTCGCCTCGGGATCGGTGGCGCTCAGGTGGACGTGGTGGAAGCCGAGGCGCTCGGGGTCTTCGACCAGCTCGATGCGCGTCCCCCACGGATCGAAGATGAAGCCGTGCCTGTACAGGCCGGGCGCCTCGCGCAGCGTCGCGCCGTCCGCGAAGCGCTGCAGCCGCACGCCGGAGCCGCGGACTCCGACCGCCTCGAGGGAGGTCATCTTCGCCGTCACGTCGGAGAACGAGAAGCCGATGTGGTTGACGCCGGTGCCCTGCGTGCCGCCCATCGTCGGCTGCGGGACGAAGGTCACCTCCACGCCCTGGCAGTCGGCCGTGTCGTCGCGGTCGACGATCGGCGCGCAGTCGAGGTGGTTCGCGTACCAGCGCACCGACTCGGGCGGCGCGGACGACGTGATCTGGACGTGATGGTAGTCGGCGTTCGCCGCCCGGACTTCGCCCGGCGCCGCACCGACGAGCACTCCCGCGACGAGGAGCGCAAGCGCAACGCGTGTCGATTTCTGTGTCATGATGCGGTTCCTCCGTGGTCTGAACGACCGCTCTAGCGGGTCGGCTCCCTGCGCAGATGCCCGTACAGGAGATCCTCCGAGTATTCGATGCACTTGAATTCCAGCACCCGGGCGTTTTCCTCCAGCCGCCGGTAGAGCAGCAGGCTGACGTCCCACGGCCGGGTGAACACGGTGGGATCCTCGATCGTGGCCTCGTAGCGGATCACGTTCGGCCCCAGCGGGGTGTAGCGCTCCCGCACCCGCAGGGCGCTGCTCGCGAAGTTGCCGGCGCGGTCGAACCACGCCTCGCCGTTGAAGCCCTCGGCGTCGACGACGAGCGTGTCGTCCTCCCACCGGCCGTGCGAGCGTCCCATCCAGCTATCGATGGGCGGCGGCTCCGGGTTCTCCCGGTCCATGTGGATGGTGCGGTTCGCCTCCGCGAAGCCGTAGATCATCAGGATCTTGCGGTCGCCCTGGACGATCCGGAACGGGTACGGCATGTAGTTGGCGCGCGGCACGCCCGGCATGAAGCACTTCGCCTCCGGGTCGGCGCTCATGCGGTTCGCGAAGTTTTCGTCCCGCTGCCGCCGCGCCGCGGCCTGGTAGGGGATCTCGCCGCCGACCACCACGCCCTGGCCGGGCGGAATCGCGCCGATGGCGCCGAGGTCGGGATGCCCCGGGCCGGCGGGATGATCCTCGATGTTCCAGTTCGCCGAGCTCATCGTCTGCCAGACGCCGTTCAGGTCCGGCCGGCCGTCCCAGGCGCGCGGGACGTCGCCGCTCTGCGCGAACGCCGCGGCCGCGGAGAACGCCAGGGCGCCGGCGGCGAGCCCGCCGGAGATGCGGAAGAAACGTGATGCGGGATGCGGTTTCATCATGTGTGGAGACACTCACTCGCGAGAGGAAACGTGGAGCACTGCAGGACCATTGCTTCGGTAATGATAGCAGCGAGGCGCCCGGCGGCGAAGCGGCGCCGGGGCCGGCAGGCCGCCGGCCGGCGGGAGGCGCGGTTTATGATCGGCAGGATGCGGTCGACGCGGGTCGCAAGCACCCTGGTCGCGGGCAGCGCGCGCCGGCGGGGGCGCGCCGCCGCGGCCGCGGTCTCGGCGGGAGCCGCGCTCGTGCTCGGCGCGGCCTGCTCCGGCGGGTCCGGGGGGAGCGGACCCGACCGGGCGGATGCCCGCGCCGGGCCGCGTGCGCCGACGCGTCCGAACGTCGTCTGGATCGTCGCGGACGCGGTCGGGGCGTCCGACTTCAAGGGACTCGCCGGGGCCCGAACGGCGGTGGCGGAGTTGTCCGCCGTCGCGTCCCGCCCGGCCGCGGCGCGCGCGGTGCTGCTGACCGGCGCCCGGCCGGCGACGCTCGGTCTCGACGAAACGACCGGCCGGCTGGCCGCGCCGCCGCCCGCCGGCGTCACCCTCCTGCCGGAACGACTGCGGCGGGCCGGCTACTACACGAGCCGCGCCGGGCCGCCGCGCCACGAGCTCGCGGCCGGCGGCGGCGAACCGGTCGAGGTCGTGCGCGTCGACGGCGGCGTCCATGCCGCCGCGCGCGCCCGGCCCGTCCCGGCCGCGGCGCTGGCGCAGCCGGGCCTGCTGGGGGCGTGGGATGCGGCCGGTCCCGGCGCCGACTGGCGGGGCCGGGACAAGGACTGGGAGTCGCCCTGCACGGTTTCGTTCGGCTGCGGCGGGGCGCGCAGCCCGGGCGCGCGGCCGTTCTTCGCGTTGTTCAACGTCGATGCCGGCGGCGCCGGACGGGGGCAGGCTCTCGATGAGCAGGTTGCCCGCGTCGTCGAGGCGCTCGCGGCCGACGATCTGCTGGAGGATACGGCCGTGTTCCTGATCGGCGCGAGCGGCCCTGCGCCGGCCGCCGCCGTCCGCTGGCCCGCCGGCGTCGCCGCCGACGAGCCGGACGTCCCGGTCAGCCTGCTGGACTTCGCCCCGACCGCGCTGGCGCTGGCCGGCGCGCCGGTTCCGGCGTACATGGAGGGACGGGTACTGGCCGGTTCGGGCCGGCAGGGTCCGCGCGCCGGCCCCGCGCCGGCCGCCGCCGCGCCGGCCGCCCTTGCGCAACGCGGGACAGGCAGGAATCCCGGCGCCCCCGCGCAACCCGGCGCGGGCGCGGGTGCGGACCCCGTCTTCCCGGCTCCGACGCCGGGCGCGCCTCCGGTCGCCGCCACGCCGAGCGGCTACCCGACCGGCGGCCTGTTCCATGTCGCTCCCCGCGTGGAGCTCCGGTGCGCCACCGAGGGCTCCGCCGTCGTCTACACCACCGAACGCGAGGCGCCCTTCTACTGGCGGCTGTACACGGGGCCGTTCCGGATGCGCTTCTGGACGCTACGGTTCCAGTGCGGGCGTCTCGGCTACCGCGACAGCGACGTGGTCACCCATGACTTCGACATCGAGTAGCAGCGGAGGAAAGGAAAAGATGATGCGCATCCAGCGGATCGTGGTCGTTCTGTGCGGCGCCCTCGTCCTTTCGGCGTGCGGGGCGGGCGACGCCGGCGCTCCCGCCGGCGAGCCGCTCGGCCCGGTGGTCGAGACCCGCCTCGGGACCCTGGCGGGGGAGCACGCCGCCGGCGACGACGGGGTGCTCGTGTTCCGCGGCGTGCCGTACGCCGCGCCGCCGGTGGGCGACGCCCGCTGGCGCGCGCCGGCGCCCGGGGCGGCGTGGGAAGGCGAGCGGCCGGCCACCGCCTTCGGACCGGCCTGCTGGCAGCGGCTCACGCCGGAATCCTCCATCTACACGCGGGGCGATCTGGAGCGCGACGAGGACTGCCTGTACCTCAACGTCTGGACCGCCGCGGAGCAGGCGGCCGAGGCGCGGCCGGTGATGGTCTGGTTCCACGGCGGCGGGCACACCGGTGGCTGGGGGAGCGCGCAGGTCTTCGACGGCGCGGCGCTGGCGAAGAAGGGGGTCGTGCTCGTCACCATCAACTACCGGCTCGGGCCGTTCGGCTTTCTGGCGCACCCGGCGCTGACCGCGGAGTCGCCGCACGCCTCGTCCGGCAACTACGGGCTGCTCGACAAGGTGGCGGCCCTGGAGTGGGTGCGCGACAACGTCGCGGCCTTCGGCGGCGACCCCGGCAACGTGACCATCTTCGGGCAGTCGGCCGGCTCGTGGAGCGTCTGCTACCTGATGGCGTCGCCGCTGGCGGCCGGTCTCTTCCACAAGGCCGTCGGCCACTCCGGGGGCTGTTTCCGCGGCGGCCGGCCCGACCTGCCGGCGGCGCACGAGGCGGGTCTGGAGGCGGCGGCGGCGCTCGGGGCGGAGGGCGGCGGCGCCGGGGCGCTCGCGGCGCTCCGCGCGCTGGACGCCGAGGCGGTGCTCGCCTCGGAGCTCGGATCGGGCGCCATTGTCGACGGCTGGTTCCTGCCGCGGCCGGCCCGCGCGATCTTCGCGGCGGGCGGGCACAACGACGTGCCGGTCATCGTCGGCGCGCTGGCCGACGAGGGGACGACGCTCTACGCCGGCATGCCGGAGCGGACCGGGGCGGAGCTGGCCGCGCTGCTGCGCGAGCAGTACGGCGACCACGCCGACGCGCTGCTGGCCGCCTACGAGCCGGAGATCGAGAAGTCGACGAAGCGGGGCGCGCAGGCGATCCAGGCCGACCGCGGCTTCGTCTGGGAGATGCGGACCTGGGCCCGCGCGGTGGAGACGGCCGGCAACGACGCGTACCTCTACTTCTTCAGCCAGGCGCCGCCGGTGTTCCGGATCTACGTTCCGGAGCGCGCCGCCATCGACATGCCCGACGGACCCGACGGCTACGGCGCGTACCATTCCGGCGACCTGGCCTACGCCTTCGGCAACACCGGGCGGGTGGGGCTGAACTGGACCGCGTGGGATCACGAGATCTCGCGCGCGATGTCGCAGTACTGGGTGAACTTCGCGCGCACCGGAGATCCGAACGGCGTCGGGCTCGCGACGTGGCCGCGCTACGAGGCGGCGGCCGACGAATGGCTGGAGTTCGGGGCCGACGTCAAGACCACGCGCGAGGTGCGCAAGGAGAAGCTCGACCTGTTCGATCTCGTGAACGCGCCGCCGGCGCCGTGACCCTCCGGAATCCGTCTGCCCGGTGGCCGGCGGGACGCGGGTGCGAGTCGCCGGTCGCGCGGACGTCCGTGGACCTTCCGCGCCTCTTCGGGAACAGGAAGGCGGGACGCGGGTGCGAGTCGCCGGCCGCGCGGACGTCCGCCCGGACCGTGCCGGACGGGCGCCAGGGGAGAGTTGCGGGGAAACCGAGATGAGCCATCCCAAGAAGGTCGCAATCCTGGTCGGCGGGGGGCCGGCGCCCGGAATCAACAGCGTCATCGGGGCGGCGACGATCCGCTGCCGCCTCGAGGACGTCGAGGTGATCGGCATCCGCGACGGCTTCGAGTCGATCATGCGGGGCGACGTCGCCCGGGTGACCCCGCTGACCATCGACGCCGTCAGCCGGATTCACTTCCGCGGCGGCTCCGTCATCGGCACGTCGCGGGCCAATCCGACGACCGACCCGCAACTGCTCGAAAACGTCATCACCTCGCTGCTGCGGCTGAACGTGTCGCGGCTCATCACGATCGGCGGCGACGACACCGCCTTCTCCGCCATGCAACTCGAGCGCGCCGGCGCGGGCCGGCTGCGCGTCGTGCACGTGCCGAAGACCATCGACAACGACCTCGACCTGCCGTCGCACGTCGAGACGTTCGGCTTCCAGACCGCGCGCCATCACGGCGTCGAGATCGTCAAGAACCTGATGGTCGACGCCAAGACCACCTCGCGCTGGTACTTCCTGGTCACGATGGGCCGCAAGGCCGGACACCTGGCGCTCGGGATCGGCAAGGCGGCCGGCGCCACGCTGACGCTGATTCCGGAGGCGTTCCAGCCGGAGCGGGTGCCGCTGAAGACGGTCGTCGACACGCTGGCCGGCGCGATGATCAAGCGCTGGACCGGGGGGCGGCGCGACGGCGTCGCGGTCCTCGCGGAAGGGCTGGTGCTGCGGATCGATCCCGACGATCTCCGGCAGCTCGCCGACGTCGAGCGGGACGAGCACGACAACGTGCGCATCGCCGAGGTGAACCTGGGCGAAATCCTCAAGACCCAGGTCGCGGCCCGCCTGGCGGGATTCGGCCTCAAGATCACCACCGTCGCCAAGAACGTCGGCTACGAACTGCGATGCGCGGATCCGGTGCCCGCCGACATGGAGTACACGCGCGACCTCGGCTTCTGCGCGGCCAAGTACCTGCTGCAGGGAGGCAACGCCGCCCTGATCTCGCTCGACGCCGGCCAGTTCGTGCCGATTCCGTTCGAGCGCCTGATCGATCGGGACCAGGGGCGTTTCCGCATCCGGCTCGTCGACGTCGAGTCCACCCGCTACCGCATCGCCCACCGCTACATGATCCGGCTGCGCCGCGACGACTTCGACGACCCGCACGAGCTGGCGAAGCTGGCGGCCACCGTGGGGGCGTCGCGGGAGCGGTTCGCGGAGGAGTTCGCCTACCTGGTCGACTCCGAGCCGGAGCCGCTCGTGCTGGACGCCGGCGGCGGAGGGGCGGCGGAACAGGCCGTCTCGTGAACCGCGGTCGGCGGTTGCGACCCGCACCCGCAAGCGTGCGTCCAGTCGCGGTCGGGGACCTCGCCCTTGTTCAGGATGCGGAACGGCGCCGTCGACCCGCGTCCGTGCTCGACGTGTCCGCGTCCGCCGATCCGGAGGCCGGCGCTCCCGCCGCGCCGGAGCACCAGCGCGCCGAGGCCGTCACCCGCCCGGCCGGCCCCTCACTCCGATATCGACCGCCAGCGTTCCACCAGATGCTCGGCCGTGCGCCACGCGAGGGCCTGGGCCGTCAGCGTCGGGTTGTGGGACCCGCTCGTCCCCATGACCGACGCCCCGAGGACCCCGAGGTTCGGAACCTCGTGCGAGAAACCCCAGCGGTCGACGACGTTGGTCGCCGGGTCGTCGCCCATGCGGGTGCCACCGTAGGCGTGGGTCGACGGGCCCATGGTGCCGAGGCCCTGGCGGACGATCTCGACCGCGCCGGCGGCGCGGAACCACTCCACCATGCGGTCCTGGACGAACGCCGCGACGCGGCGCTCGTTGTCCCGGAAGTCGGCGGTGATGCGGCAGACCGGATCGCCGAGCGGGTCGGTCACGGCGGGGTGCAGATCGAGGTAGTTGTCCTCGTAGGGCAGCGTCGACTTCTGGATGTAGCAGTTGCTCCAGCGATCGGCGTTGTCGGCGACGAACGCCTTCCAGGCCGAGCCCCAGCGCGGGGCGCGGCCGAAGGTGGGCATGCGGGCGGCCGCGATCGGGCGGCGGTCGGAGTAGACCCACAGGTTGCCGCCGCCGAGGAAGTCGAGGTCGGAGTGGTCGAAGTTGTCGGCCGCCCAGTCGTCGATCGCGACCCCCTGCGCGGGCAGCCCGTACCAGCGGTTCAGCCGATGCGGGAAGAGCGCCAGCACCCCCGCGCCGGTGGCGTGGGTCATGTAGTGCCGGCCCACCTGGCCGCCGTTGTTCGACAGTCCGCGGGGATACGCCGGCGACGCGGACAGGAGCAGCAGGCGGACGTTTTCGTACGTATAGCCGGCCAGCAGGACGACGTCGGCCGGCTGCACGTACTCCTCGCCGCCCCGGACGTAGCGGACGCCGGCGGCGCGGCCCGCGCCGTCCACCTCCACGCGGCGTACGTGCGCCCCGGTCACCACCTGCAGACGGCCGGTCTCCTGCGCGCGCGGGATCGTCGACACCGCGGTCGAATTCTTCGCGTCGAGATGGCAGCCGCCCCGGTCGCAGAAGCCGTGGTAACCGCACGCCGCGCGGTTCTGGTAGCGGACGGAGTTCACCGCCGCCGGGCCGGGAAACGGATGCCAGCCGAGTCCGCGCGCCGCCGCGGCCATCTGCTCGATGAAGCCGGTCCAGCGCAGGGGCGGCATCGGGTAGGGCCGGCGCCGCGGTCCTTCGAAGACGTTGCCGCGTTCGTCGATCACGCCGCCGACGTTGCCCGCCTGCCCGGAGACCCCGATCGCGTGCTCGACCCGGTCGTAGTACTCCTCCAGCGCGTCGAGGCCGAACGGCCAGTCCTCCACCGTCGTCCCCACCGGCAGCCGCGACGCGCCGTAGCGCCGCGTCGTCTCGCTGACGACCCGGAAGTCCCACGGATTGAGCCGCCAGCTCTGCGCCCAGTAGTGCAACGAAGTGCCGCCGACCGCGTTCATCATCGGGTGCAGCGCGCCGCGCGGCGAATCGGGGGCCGACGCGTTGCGGCGATGCACCGGGATCTCGCGGTTCGCCTTCTGCGCCGACTCGGGCCAGCCGCGGTAGTTGTTGAACAGCTCGTCCGGCGCGTGGTCGCGGGCGCGCAGCCACGTCCCCGCTTCGAGACCGACCACGTCCAGGCCGGCCTCCGCCAGCGGCAGCACGGCGACCCCGCCCACCGCGCCGAGGCCGACCACGGCGACGTCCCGCTTCGGGAGCTCAACCGCCACGGATCCTCCGCGCGCGGGCGGCGGCGAACGCCGGGAAGTCGTAGGCCGACACCTGCCGCGACGGCGGCATCCGGTCGATCCGCTGCAGGTCGGGGGTGACCATCGTGCGGACTCCCGGGTAGCCGATCAGCCGCCAGCCGATGAAGTCGACGTTGCCGCCGTGGGCCGGGTCGGAGAAGGTGCCCTGGATCGCGTGCGCCAGCACCAGGTTGAAGAAGGCCGCCGGGCCGGGTCTGAATCCGGGTGCGGCGTTCGCTTCCACGTCACGCAGCAACGCATCCTGTTCGGACGCCTCGAGCGCCGCGAAGCGCGCGCCGCGCGCGGACTGCGCGTAGCGGTCGAGTGCCGCGAGTCCGTTGCGGTACGTCGCGAGCGAGCCGGCCAGCGGACCGGCCAGCGCCCGGTCGATGTAGGTCGCCGCGCCCGCTTCCAGCGCGCCCGGACCGCGTTCGTCGGCCGGGATCAGACGCGCGACGACGGCCTCCAACGTCGCCCCCTCGCCGGTCGTGAGCGTCTCGAAGGAGCGCGCCGGCGGCTGGAGGGCGGCGGCCGGGGCCGGCGCGGCCGGCAGCGACGCGGCGGCGCCGGCCACCACCGTCCGCTTGAGCATCTCCCGCCGCGACAGATCGGCCATCGTGTCTCCGCGCCCCCGGCGACGTGGCTCTTTATACCGCCTTGCGCGCCGCGGGAACAAGTCGGATCGGCGACGCATCAAGGATCCGGCGGAGTGCCCGGCGCGCCGGGTTCGCGGTGGCGGACAGCGGGCGGTTCATGCCGGGCGTCGACCGCGTGACCGTCGCGACGCGGCCTCCCCGCTCGTCGGCGTGAGGTCTCGCGGCCGGCCGGACGCGCGGCCGGCCGCGGCCGATTCGGGGCTTGCGCCGAACCGGTTTCGTGGTCCATACTGGCGGTCCCCAGAAGGGCGGCCAGCCTGGCGCGGGCAAGCCCCGGTTTCGGCTCGTGGCGCGGTGCCGGCGACTTCCGGTCCCGGGCCATATCCATCGGACTCGAGCAGTCCTCGGACGAGGTTTCGGGCGCGCGGCGCGAACCTCGCCCCGGACGCTGAATGGCGCGCGCTCGTCAGGCGCCGCCGGAGGCAGGCACATGAGCACGCCCACGACGTCGGCTCGGTCAGGTCAACGGCGGGTGAAGTACGTCCGACGCCTGGATCAGGTGCCCGAGATCCCCCCGGACGAACTGGCGCGGCTCCAGCCGGTGACCGAGGAGTACGTGTTCCGCGCCAACGACTACTACCTGCGCCTGATCGACTGGAACGACCCCGACGACCCGATCCGGCAGTTGATCATCCCGCGCCGGGAAGAGCTGAACGAGTGGGGCCGGCTCGACGCCAGCAACGAGAGCGCGGTGACCGTCGCCCGCGGCGTGCAGCACAAGTACGTCGACACCGTCCTGCTCCTCTGCAACGAGGTCTGCGGCGCCTACTGCCGCTACTGCTTCCGCAAGCGGCTGTTCATGGACGACAACGACGAGGCGACCAACGACGTCGGCGCCGGGCTGGCGTACATCGCCGCGCACCCGGAGGTCTCCAACGTGCTGCTGACCGGCGGCGACCCCCTGCTGATGAGCACGCGGCGGCTGGTCGAGATCTTCGAGGCGCTGCGCGGCATCGAGCACGTCCGGATCATCCGCATCGGGTCGAAGATGCCGGCGTTCGACCCCTGGCGCGTGTTGCGCGACGAGGATCTGCAGGCGGCGTTCCGGAAGTACTCGACGCCCGAGAAGCGCATCTACCTGATGGCCCACTTCGACCATCCCCGCGAGCTCACCGACGACGCCGTCGCCGGCATCGACGCCTGCCTCCGCAACGGCGTGGTCTGCGTGAACCAGTGCCCGCTGATCCGGGGCGTCAACGACGACGCGGACGTCCTCGCCGAGATGTACTCGCGGCTTTCCTACGTCGGCTGTCCCCCCTACTACCTGTTTCAGGGACGGCCGACCGCGGGGAACGAGCCGTACGAGGTGCCGATCGTACGCGGCTGGCGCATCTTCCAGCAGGCGCTCCGGCGGGGCTCCGGCCTGGCGCGGCGGGCGAAGTACTGCATGTCGCACGAGACCGGCAAGGTCGAGATCGTCGGAGTCGACGACGAGCGCATCTATCTGCGCTATCACCAGGCCAAGAGTCCCGGCGACCTCGGGCGCTTCTTCGTGCGCCGCCGCGACGAAGACGCCTACTGGCTGGATCAACTCGAGCCGGTCGAAGCCGCGTTCGCCTGCGCGAGCTGACCGCCGCCGCGAGGCGTCCGCGCAGCTTCGGCACGCGGAACCGGTCAGAGCCCGAGCAGGTTCGTCCGCGGGTCCGACGCGGCGGCGCGCGCGGCCGAGATTCGCGCCGCGGACCAGTCAGAGGCCGAGCAGGTTCGTCCGCGGCTTCGACAGCCCCTGCTCCACCGCCCAGAGATCGAGCTCGACCGACGCCAGCTCGTCGACCACCGGCACGGCGAGGCCGGCCTCGCGGAGGTCGATCGCCTTGACGTAGGTCCGGCACGACCCGCACTCCTCCAGGCGGACGTGCGGCCACTGCTCCGAAACGTGATGCGGGCGCTTTTCCGCCCGTTCCTCGCCGCACGCGGGGCAGCGCGTGCGCGGAAACGTCCACTCGTGCAGGCACAGGGAACAGAGCAGCGTCCGCCGCCCCCTGACGGCCGGCTCGTCGCGCAGGACCGCGGCAAGGGGCGCCGCTCCGCAGTACGGGCATGCGGCGCGGGCGTCCCCGGCGCCGGCGACACCGCCGGCGCCGTCGTCGCGCGCGGCTCCGCGAAAGTCGTGCAGCGCCCGGGCGACCAGCGCCTCCGCGATCGGCTGGAAGAAGGCGCGCGGAAAGAACTCCAGCGCCACGGCGTCGCAGTCGATCCGGGCCGCCACCGCGTCGACCGGCTCGCCGCCGAGCACGGCGCCCGCGAGTTCCGACAGCGCGGCGGGCTCCGACGCCAGCCGCGACGCCAGCGTCTTCAGCACCTCGGTGGCGGACGCCGGGACGGCGCGCACGAAACGCGGGAAGTCCCGCGCGCGCAGCCGTTCCGGAAGCGATTCCGGGCGCAGTCGCGGCGCGCGGCCGTCGGCGGCTTCGACCGCGCCCGGCCAGCGGGACTTCAGCGCCCTGGCGTACAGCGGCTCCTGAAGGGCCAGCACGTCGCCGTAGAACGCCAGCAGTTCCGCGGCGTGCGGATGCTCGCCGCGCAGGCGCTCGACCCGCCACCGGCGGCGCGGCCAGACCGCGGACGGAGTCATGATTGGAGAGCCTCCTGGTGAAACGGCGTCAGCCGCAATTCCCCGCGTCCCGGCGGCGCAGCACGACGACGCGGTTCGAGTTCGTGCCGCCGCGGTTGTTGCCGACGCCCCACGTGTTCGACGTCTTGGTGAAGCGCTGTTCGTTGACGACGATGCAGACCGGCTCCCACGCCGTCTCCCGCGCGACGTCCGCGACCACGCGGTCCAGCAGCAGCGATCCCTTCCGGACTTCGCCCACTTCGAAGGCGAACGCGCCGTCTCGGGCGGTGACCGCGGCGACATTGGCGAGCACGCGGCGCACCAGATCCTTCCACTCCTCCAGCTTCGCCGTCTGGGTGACCGCGACCGCGTGCGGATCGATCCCGGCGAACCAGCACCGCATCCAGTTGTCCTGCCGGTAGTCGACGACGTTCAGAAACGGCGGGGACGTGACCGCGAGCGCCACCGGCGGGCCGGCGTACTCGAACGGCGCCGCGACGTTCTGGCGCAGGAATCCACGGCACCGGCCGGTGGGCGCCGCCGCCCGCACGTCCTTCAGGAGCGCGCGCGTCTTGCGCACGATCAGCGCCGCGACGTCGCGGTACCCCGGCGTCAGGCCCCGGCGCGCGTTGGTCCTGCGCTGCCGCCCGATCGACGTCGCCTGGTTGGGCGGCAGCGTATAGACCGAGAAGAACCCCGGCGAATGCCCGGTCAGCCGGTTCATGGCGACCATCCGGATCCAGCGGTCGACGCCGTCCAGGCGCCCGGCCGCTTCCCGCTCGATCAGGTAGGCGCGCAACCGGCAGATCTGGTTGAGCGTGCGTTCGTGAAAGAACACGTCGAAGCCGTCGGGCCGGTCCGCGGATGCGTCCAGCGCCAGCCGCGCGAGCCGGGCTTCGACCTCCGGTTGCGGCGGCGGGTCCAGCCGCGCTTCGACCAGGATGCGGGAAACCGGATTGACGTCGTTGCCCAAGGCGTCGCGTCCCAGCAGCGCCGCTTCGAGCAGCGTCGTGCCGCGCCCCATGAACGGATCGAAGACGAGGTCGCCGGCATCCGTCAGCCGGGTGATGAAGAACCGCGGCAGTTGCGGCTTGAAGCAGGCCCGGTAGGAGATCTCGTGCAGGGAATGCGCCGCCCGCTGCTTCGACGTCCAGAACTCGTTCGTGAAGATCGGAACGCCGCCGCGGGTCTCGACGTGCGTCCTCCTGCCGTAACGACGCCAGCGTTCGAGCTCGTCCGCGAGCGCGTCCGGCGTCCGGCGCTCCCCGCCGCCGAGAGACAACCCGTGCTGCACTTGCGGCTACCCGCCCGCTCCCGGCAACCGAAGCGCTCCCGATCGAGACACTTTCGTTCCCGCGCCCGGCGCACCGGCGTCCGGCTCGCCGGGTAATATCATGCTGACGTGACGGTGCTGCAAGGCGTGCTGGCCGGCGCGGGGCTGGCGGTTGCGATCCTGTTCGGCGTGTGGCGGATGCTCAAGGCGTTGCGCCGGGAGAACCGCGACGCGCACGCAGGCATCAGCCAGCGGATCGACCGGGAGCGGGAAGCGAACGAGGCGGCGCATGCCGGCATCGTGCAGCGGATCGACCGCGTCGACGACCGCGCCGAGCGGCGCGCCGAAGCACACCGAACCGCGCTCGATGCGCACCGGACCGCGCTCGAGGCAATCACGCGCGAAGTCACCTTCCTGTCCGGCCGTCAGGCCGAACGCGATCAGAAGCCGAAGTAACCTTACCGTCGCAGTGGCTCGCGTGTCTGCTCGTCGTGCCAGCGCGGGTGGTGGTGGCGCGCCCAGCGGTCGGTGACCGTGCCGTCGATCATGGCGCGGGCGGTGCCGGGGTAGGCGACGGTGCCCAGGTAGACGTGGACGATCAGGAACAGGCCGCCGCCGAGGGTGGCGAGGTAGTGGGCGAGGCGCATCCACTGGAGGAAGGACGCGTCGAACGCGGCCGGAAACCAGAGCGGGACGCCGCTGCCGGCGAAGACGACCGCCAGCGCGCCCTGCACCCAGAAGAACAGCTTCTGGCCGGCGTTGTACTTGCCGGCCGGCGGTACGCGCGCCGTGTCGCGGGTCGCGTAGTGGCGCACCGCGCGCAGCCACCGCCAGTCGGTGTCGCTCAGGAACATGTCGCGGATCCAGATCGCGATCATGAACACCATGCCGACCGCGAACGCCACGCCCACCCAGGGGTGCAGCACGCGCGCGGACGGGCCGCCGCCGAGCAGCGCGGTCAGCCAGAAGAGCGCGGGGTAGGAGAACGCGAGGCCGGTGGCCAGCAGCAGGACGAACGTGACGCCCACCACCCAGTGGACGATGCGTTCGACGAAGGTGAAGCGGTCGAGCAGCAGCGTCATTCGTGCTCCTCCTCCAGCCGCTCCGGCCCGTAGCGGAGGAAGTGGACGAGCGCCCCGAGGACGCCGAAGCCCATCAGGTACGCGCCGGCGCGCTTGAGGAACCCGAGCGCGGTCATCGGCGCGGGGCTCGCGGTCGGGTCCGACGGCAGGCTGTAGTCCGCCAGGCGGTCGCCGTGCGGCACGACGTACATCATGTGCGTGCCGCCGACGCCGGCGGGATTGTAGACCGCGGCGTTCGCGTAGCCGCGCGACTTCAGCGTCTCCACCTTGCTCTCGGCCAGCGCCAGCATGTCGCGCTTGCTGCCCCAGGCGATGGCGTTGGTCGGGCAGGTCTTGACGCACGCCGGCTCCAGCCCCGCTTCGACGCGGTCGACGCACATGTTGCACTTCGACACCTTGCGGGTGGCGGCGTCGAAGCGCGGGATGTCGAACGGGCAGCCGGTCACGCAGTACTGGCAACCGATGCAGTTCTCCTGGTTGAAGTCGACGATGCCGTTCGTGTACTGGACGATGGCCCCCGGCGCGGGGCACGAGAACAGGCAGCCCGGCTCTTCGCAGTGCAGGCAGGCGTCCTTCTTGATCAGCCAGTCGAGCCGGCCGTCGACCTCCACCTCCTTGAAGCGCATCAGCAGCCACGTCTTCGGGCTCAGGTCCCGGTGGCTCTGGTAGCTCCCGAAGTTGGCGGTCGGCTCGACGCCGAGGTCGTTCCACTCCTTGCAGGCGACCTCGCACCCCTTGCAGCCGATGCACTTGGAGATGTCGACCAGCTTGGCGTAGGTCGGCCCGCCCGACCGGAGCGCGCTGATCGGGATGTAGGCGTCCGGACTGGCGGAGACGCGGCGGATTGTGAGTGAGTCGGCCATCGGTTACCTCAGCGATCTCTGCACTTCACCTTGATCGCATAATGCTGCATAGTTCTCCGCATCGCTGTCACACACTTCAATAGAATAACCGTCCGGTAATTGCACGTCATCTCCTTCTCTGCACGCGTTGTTCAATTGAACTTGGCTAAGCCCTCTTGCTTCGCGCAAATCTACATTTTCGAAACGAGTATTGCCAAACCTTGCATTTGTAAAGGCCGTTCCAGCGAGTAGAACCCGTGAGAAACGCGCGCCATATAACCGAGCATCTGAGAAATCTGCTCCCGCGAGCGATCCTTTTCGATTACGGGACTTGTCATCACTCGAGATCCAAAAGCCCGAACTTGCGACCGAGGCACCGGTAAAATTAGCATGGTAAAGATTAGCATCATAGAAATTTACTAGTTGTGAATTCGCATTTTCAAAATTGGAGCCAGAAAGATTCGCACCCACTAGAATTGTACACCACAAGTTTGCGCCTCGAAGGTCGGCGTTCGGCAACTCAGCGTTTTCGAGATTAACCTGCCTCAAGTCCATGTTCCTTAAGCTAATATCATTCTCAACCATTTCTTCCAGAACACGGACCTGGCCTGCGTTGGCCGTAGGGACCATAAGGTAAGGGTCGGTTCTTCTTTCGTCCATAGCGCGCGCGCTTTCTAAGCGTTCCGATGCCATTATGAACAATGTCGTTTCGCGGAGAGTTCGATTGACCCTAAGTTCATAAACAGCAACAGCTAATGCAAGAACAGCGACCAAGAAATTCCATGGCGCGACTAAAGTGACCGCACGGTGAGTCTTACGGACGAGATCCCAAGCGTCGCGCGTTAATTTCCTATGAGTCTTACGGACAAGATCCCGAACGTCGCGCATTGATTTCCAAGCCATTACGCTCGCTCCACGTTGACCAGGAACGACTTGAACTCGGGGCAGCGGGTGTTGGCGTCGCCGATGAACGGGGTCAGCAGGTTGGCCATCGAGCCCTGGGTCAGGCCCACGAAGCCCCAGTGGACGGGGATGCCGACGGTCCAGACGACCTTGCCGTTGACGCGCAGCGGCTTGATGCGCTTGGTGACGATGGCCGTCCCCTGCACTTCACCCCGCTTCGACCAGACGCGCACCTGGCCGCCGTTCGGAATGCCCTTCTCTTCCGCGAGGCCCTCGGGCAGCTCGACGAAGAAGTCGGGCATCGCCTCGACCAGGTACGGCACGTTGCTCGTCACGAAGTGCTCGCGCTCGACGACGCGGTAGATGGTGCAGGCGTAGGGGAACTCGTCGTCCCCGGACGCCAGCGTCTCGCGCACGCCGTCGTACCAGCGGATGACCGGGTTGATCGGCACGTCGTCGTGGAGCGGGTTGGAAGTCGGACTCTCCACCGGCTCGTAGTGCTCCGAGAACGGGCCGTCGGCGAGGTGGTTGCTGAAGAGGCGCGCCACCCCTTCCTCGGTCATGATGAACGCCCCAGCCGCGTCGGGCGGGGTCGTCCGCCCGTAGTCCGGCACGTCGCCGATCCACTCGCGCCCGTTCCAGGCGATGCCGGCGCGGCTCTGGTCCCAAGGGCGGCCCTCGGCGTCGGCCGACGCGCGGTTGTAGAGCACGCGGCGGTTGGCCGGCCAACTGAACGCCCAGTCGTGGTGCATGCCGAGGCCGGTGGGGTCGGCGGTGCCGCGCCGCCGCATCCGGTTGCCCGCCTCGGTGAAGCTGCCGGTGTAGATCCAGTTGCCGGCCGCCGTCGTCCCGTCGTCCCGCAGCTCCCCGAACGACGAGAGCTGCCGGCCGGTGGCGACCTCGCGGCCGTTGATCTCCTGCGCCAGCTCGGCCATCGTCGGTTCGCGCGGGTTCAGGTAGTCCCACGTCAGGTGCTGGATCGGCTCGTTCCAGGCGCCGCCCTCGGCCTGGTACAGCTCCTTCACCCGCCAGAAGAGCTCCGACAGGATCCAGGTGTCGGACCGGACTCCGATCGGCGGGTCGATCGCCTTCTCCTTCCACTGCGCCCAGCGCCCGCTGTTGGTGAACGAGCCGTCGCGCTCGATCCAGTGGGACGACGGCAGGTAGAGCACCTCGGTGTCGATGGCCGACGGGTCCATGCCCGGCGCCTTCCAGAACTCGGCCGAGTCGAGCATGAAGGGGTCGATGACCACCTTCCACTTCAGCTTCGACATCGAGTCGAGCAGCCGCGGGACGTCCGGGCCGGCCAGCAGCGGGTTGAACCCGAGGGCGACGAAGCCTTCGAGCGTCCCTTGGCGGGCCTTGTCCCAGATCGTCAGCCACGTCGCGTCGCCGTCCTGCTTGGCCAAGTAGTGGTAGGCGAAGTCGTTCTCGCGCGCGGCGTGCGCGCCGAACCACGCCTTCATCTGCGAGACGTAGAACTTCGGGTAGTTGCCCCAGTAGTTGACGGTGTCGGGGACGAGCGGCCGCGGCGTCGAGTCGCCGAGGTGCGCGGCCAGCGACGTCTGCGGCGGCGTCGGCACCTTCAGGTAGCCGGGCAGGATGCCCGCGACGATGGCGTGGTCGGTGGCCCCCTGCACGTTGGCGTGCCCGCGCAGCGCGTTGATGCCGCCGCCGGGCCGGCCGATGTTGCCCAGCAGCAACTGCAGGATCGCCGCGGTCCGGATGATCTGGCTGCCGACGGTGTGCATCGTCCAGCCCACCGCGTACAGGATGGTTCCGACCCGGCCGGCCCGCCCCGTCGAGCAGATGATTTCGGCCATCCGCAGGAACTCGTCGGCCGGACAGCCGGCGATGTCCGCGACCACCTCCGGCGTGTAGCGGTCGTAGTGCCGCTTCAGCAACTGGAAGACCGAGCGCGGGTGCCGCAGCGTCGGGTCGCGGCGGACGTAGCCGTCCGGGCCCCGCTCGTAGTCCCAGGTCGTCCGGTCGTAGTTGCTCGCGGCCTCGTCGAAGCCCGTGAACAGGCCGTCGGCGAAGCCGTACCGCTCGTCCACGACGAACGCCGCGTTGGTGTGGGCGCGCACGTAGTCGGCGTGGTGCAGGCCGTTCTCGAGCGCGTAGCGGATCAGCCCGCCGAGGACCGCGATGTCCGAGCCGGGCCGGATCTGCATGTGGCGGTCGGCCACCGCCGACGTGCGGGTGTAGCGCGGGTCGATGGTCAGGAGCTTCGCGCCCCGTTCGTCACGCGCCTCGACCGCCCACTTGAACCCGCACGGATGGTTCTCCGCCGGGTTGGCGCCCATCACCAGGATGACGTCGGTGTTCTTGATGTCCTTCCAGTGGTTGGTCATCGCCCCGCGGCCGAACGTGGCGGCCAGACTGGCCACCGTGGGGCTGTGTCATATGCGGGCCTGGTGGTCGATGTAGACCAGGCCCATGGCCCGCATCGTCTTGGTGATGAGGTAGGCGTCCTCGTTCGAGACGGTGGCGCTGCCGACCCAGGCGATGCCGTCGGCCCGGTTGACCACCCGGCCGGCGTCGTCCCGCTCGCGGAACGACGCGTCGCGCGAGTCCTTGAACCGGCGCGCGAACCAGTCCATCGCGGTGTCCCAGTCCACCTCTTCCCAGTCGGCGGCGCCGGCCCGGCGCAGCAGCGGCTGGTGCCGCAGCCGCGGGCTGACCGCGAGCTGCATCTGCGACGCGCCCTTCGGGCAGAGGGTGCCGCCGTTGATCGGGCTGTCGGGGTCGCCCTCGACGTGGATGACGGTGTTCTTCGTGTTCAGGCCGCCGCTGCCGTGGACGTAGGCGATGGTCCCGCAGCCGACCGCGCAGTACGGGCAGACCGTCCGGTACTCGGTGGCGTTGCGGATCTTGAGCTGCCGCACGGCGGCGTGCGCCGGCCGCAGGTCGAAGCCGAGGACGCTGACCGCGGCGCCGGCGGCCGAGGCCTTCAGGAACGTGCGGCGGGAGATGTCCATGGGGTTGCCCCGTGCTCCGCCCCGTTATACCACAACGCGCCGGTGGCGTTGCGGCGCGGCGGTGCGCCGGCCGGCGGCGGGACAGCCCGCACCCGGCCACCGCGCTACGCGAAGTCCGCCCGCCAAAGGCGCACGGCGCGCGCGGCAAGTCGCCGTTGCCGCTCCTCCAGCAACGCCGGGCTCCATTCGTCGGGCGCGAGGCCGGCGATCTCCCGGGTGATCGCGTACGCGCTCGACTCGTAGGCGACCCGCTTGGCCGGGTACGCCGCGCTTCCGACGTTCCGGTTCCGCGTGCGCTCCAGCAGCGTCAGGTTGCCCAGGCGGTCGACCGCCGCCTCCCGGCGCTCCGGCGGGAAGACCCCGGCCCACGCGCCGGCCGGGTTCTCGGGCAGCACGTGCTCGACGGTGGCGGGGTCGGTCTCCGGATCGACCGCGCGTTCGCCGGCGTCCGTCTCCAGCCGGGCGAGCACGTACCGCGCGACCTTGCCCCGCCGGCCTCGGGTACCGACGGTCCACCGCGCGAAGTCGCTCTCGAACCGGTCGTCGTCCACGTAGAGCGGCCGGAGGTGTCTGAACACCGCGTCCGGACGAGTCGCCTGCCCGTCGAGCACCGCCTTCGCCGCCAGGTGGCAGACGCGCTCCAGCGGATTGGAATTCAGGCCGCTCACCACGGAGTACCGGAAGGCGATGACGCTCGCGAGCTTCAGCAGCCGGACGAAGTCGTCGTCGGAGAACGCGCCCCACGCCGCGAAGAAGACCGGCGTCATCTGCCGGGCGCCGAACAGGTTCAACTCGCGAACGAACTGCCTGGCCCCGGGCCGGTCGCTCCAGTACCCGTGGTTGACGTCGCGCAACGCCGCGAACAGCTCCGCCCGGTCCTCCAGCGCCGCCACGAACTCGAAGGTCTGCCGCGCGGTCCGGACGCGGTCCCGTACGAGCTTGAACAGCCGCTGCCGGCGTATCTTCGGCTGCTCGCAGAGCAGGTGGTAGCGCAGGAAGTCGGGAAAGCGTTCCTGGGCGACGGTGGCGATCAACGCCCGCCAGCGGCGTTTCAGCGCGTCGACGTCGGTCCTGGCGCGCACCTTCGAGAAGAAAAAGTTCTTCAGCAGGTCGGTCGTCGTGAGCTCCAGCCCGCGCGCGTTGAGGGTCTCGAACAGCGTATAGGCGTTCAGCTCGTCGTCCACCGTGATGAGGATGAAGAGCAGGCGCCGCGCCACCGTCTCCGACAGGAGCTTCGCTGTTTCCTCGCCTGCGTTGCCGGCATCCACTTCCAGCTCGTCGATCTGTTCCGAGAAATACCGGAAGCAGTCCCACAGCAGCGCATTCGATCGCGGCAGGCCGCGCGGGTTGAGCGGATCCCTGATCTGCACCAGATAGTCCTGGTAGAAAGGGTCGTCGGTCTCGTTCAGGCGCAGCCTGCTGCTCTCGACGAGGGACGCGGGGTCCTTCTCGCCGATGAAGCGGTTCCGAAGCTCGGTCGCACGCTCCCGGTTCCGATCTTCGTCCGCGCCCTGATCCGCCATGCGCCGGAGCTTGCCGATGACCGCCAGCGCGAGCAACGAGATGGTCGCCAGCCGCTGCTGGCCGTCGATGACCAGGAACTCCCGATCGCCGCGGGCCTGCACGACCAGGGCCCCCATGTAGTGCCGGCCGGCCGGTTCGCCCCGCAGCTCGACGACGTCGTTCCAGAGGTCTTCCCACTCCTGCTGCGTCCAGGCGTAGTCGCGCTGGTACGGCGGCACTCGATACGCCTTGCCGGTGCCGATCAGATCGAGGTAGTTCGTCGTCCCCGTGTCGAGGACGTCGGCCCGGCTCAACGTTTCACCGCTCCTTCGGAAGCGGCGCGAACGGCACGGCCGGCTCCCGCACGCCGGGGTGTCCGGCTTCGATCCGCTGGCGCGAGACCAGCGCCGCGGCGTCGATCGCCTGCTGCTCGTCGGCGCGTCCGGCGCGGAGCAGGTTGACCATGGCGTGGTTGCCCTCGTGGCAGGCGTACTCGAACAGCGTGACGCCGGGGGCCGACCGGTGCATCGGGATGGCCGCGGTGTAGGGCGCGGCGAAGGTCCGCGGATCCTCGACCGTCACCCGGTAGTCGATGGTGTTGGCGTCGAGCAGCGTGAACCGTTCGACCAGCCGCAGGGTCGCGCCCGAGCCGCGCGGTCCGGTCGGGGTGACGTGCGACGGCTGGTGATCGCCGCCGTCGAGCCGGTCGTTGAAGTGCAGCGTCTCGACGACCAGCGTGTCGCCCTCCCAGCGCCCGCGGCCGTCGCCGAGCCACTGGCGGACGGCGCCGGAGGCGTGGGGCCGTCCGTCCAGCGGGACGATGCGCGCTTCGTGGATCATCTCCATCATCAGGACGAAGTGGCTGGGCGTCTGGAAGATCTGGTAGTTGGCGTTGTACAGCGTCGGGATCATCGCGGTCGGCAGGGTCCGCGAGATGCACCGCTCCCAACTGTTGCGGTCGAGCCACGAGTCGGCCTCGCCGCGGCCGGCCCGCGCGTTCTCGCGGTCGATCAGGCGCCGCACGCCCTGCTCGGCCATCCGGATGCGTCCGTCGGGCGGGTCGACGATCAGCGACTCGCGCTCGATGTTCCCCGCCTGCTCCAGCCAGCCCGCCCCGGTGCCCCGCGTCGCCTCGACGACCGCCTGCCGCGCACGTCGTCCCAGGGCCTGCTCTTCCCGTGTCAGCCGCTCCAGGGGCGTCGTCGTCGAATTGTTCCAGACACCCTGGAAGTCGGGATCCCCCCAAGGCGTGCGGGGCAGCTCCGCTCCGTCCGCCGCCAGCCGATCCGGCGTCCACTGGGCGCGGGCGGGAGTCGCCGCGAGCCCTGCCGCCAGAAAAGCGAGGAGCCCGAAGAAACCGAACAGGCGATACGTGTTCTTGCGCATTTTGCATTCCTCCGAATCGCCAGCAGTATAGGCCGCAGGCGGTCGCGGCCGGCGACGAACGCAACGAACCGCCGGGCCGGAGATGGTCCACCGGGGCTATGATCGCGGCGTGGGATCGGATGCCGTCCTCTCGCCCGCCCTCCGGACGGTGACCGTGCGCCGGCGCGGCGACCGGCTCGATCGGGACCTGATCGTCGTCGAGGAGCCGCTCGAGATACGGCTCGACGGCAAGCCGCTGGTCGTCACGATGCGCACGCCCGGCGACGACGAGGAACTGGCCGCGGGCTTCCTCCACGCCGAGGGAATGGTCGCCGGCAGTGCCGGGATCGCGGCGCTCCGCGCGGTCGCGGGCGAGCGCGGGGGGGCGGCGGCCGAGGGGCCGGCCCGGATCCGGGTCGCGAGCTTCGCGGGCGACCGCGTCGAAGTGCGGCTTGCGGGTCCCGCGGACCACGCGGAGCACGCCGCCGCCGCGCCGTCCTCCGCACCGCGGGCCGCCGGGCCGGAGCGGGAGTTCCGGGCCACGGCCGCGTGCGGCGTCTGCGGCAAGGCGTCGCTGGAGGAGCTCGACCAGGAGCTGCCGGCAATCACGCCGGTGGCGTGCCGGCCGGCGCTGCTGGAGGCGCTGCCCGCCCGCCTGCGCGCGGCGCAGGCGCTGTTCGAAGCCACCGGCGGCATCCACGCCGCCGGCATCTTCACGCTGGACGGCGCGCTGCTGTGCGCGCGGGAGGACATCGGCCGCCACAACGCCGTCGACAAGGTGATCGGCCACTTCGTCCTGCGCGGCGAGGCGCCGCTCCGGGACCGGATCCTGGTCGTCAGCGGTCGGGCCGGCTTCGAGCTGGTGCAGAAGGCCCTGATGGCCGCCATTCCGGTACTGGTCTCGGTGGGCGCCGCGTCGAGCGTCGCGGTGGACATGGCCGCCGCGGCCGGCATGACGCTCTATTCCTTCGCCGGCCGCGGACGGGGCAACCTGCACGTGCCGTGACTTCCGATTCCCCCGCTCCCCGATCGCACGCCTCCGCGCGCGCCCGGGATGTGGAAGTTCTTGACACGTTCCGGAGCCTCATGCCCCGGACCGGGCGAATCGCTCCGCGAGTCGCACGAAACGGTCGGCCGCATCGACCGCGGCGGCCGCCTGCGACTCCCCGAACGCCTCGAACGGCACGCCGCCGGCGAGGCCGTTCGGGTAGCGGGTCGGCACGTAGTACTGATCGAGGATGCCCGCCAGCTCCCGCAGCTCGTTCAACCCGGGCGCGCGCTCCCCGTACCGCGAAACGAGCGCCACCAGCGAGTGGCCGAGCACGGTCCGCTCACCGAGGCCGTAGGCGATCGCCTTGACCGCCTTCTCCGCCGCCTGCTGCGCGATGAAGCAGGCTTGCGCGCAGAACCGCTCCCGCAGCGCGACCCGCGCGAACGCGAGGTCGTTGGCCGCCTGCCGCCGCCAGCGGTCAGCTTCCGCCCGGGCGTCCCACATGAATCTTTCTGGCGCCGGCGAGCGCATCGATCAGGAACGGCCGCTCCTCCGCCCGCATGCGGGTGAACTCCTCGGGCGTGTAGACCAGCAGATCGACGCCGACCCCGGCCGCCACGAGCGCCGGCAGGTAGTCGCGGAACCGCTCCACGAAAGGCCGCTCCGTCGGGGCCACCACGATGACGTCGACGTCGCTGCCTTCCCGCGCCGTGCCGCGGGCGTGCGATCCGAAGATCCACGCGGCGTGGGCGTGCTGCGCGTCCAGCAGCGGCCGTAGCGCGCCGAGAAAACGGTCGATCCGCGTCACGGAGCCATTCTATCCGCCGCCGCGCCGCCGGCGCCGGCATCCGGTATGGTTGGGCGGGAATCGAAACCATGCGTTCGTTCAACACCGCCGGCCCCGTCAAGCCGGCCGATCACTACTGCATCCCGCCGCTCTCGCGCATCGATCCGGACGAAGTCCTCGGTCTCGTGCGCGACGAGAAGTACTTCGTGCTGCATGCGCCGCGGCAGACCGGCAAGACCTCGGCGCTGCTGGCCCTGGCCGAGGTGCTGAACGAGCGGGGTTGCCACTGCGTGTACGCCACCGTGGAGACCGCCCGCACCGCCCGCGACGACGTGCGGCGGGCGATGCAGGTGGTGCTCGCCGCGCTGGGCGAGGCGGCGGAGGCCGCGCTGGGCGATCGCTTCCTGGGCGAAGCGTGGCCCGACCTCCTCGCCAGGTTCGGGCCGGACATGGCGTTGCGCACCGCCCTGCGGCGCTGGGCGGAGGCGGCGCCACGGCCGCTGGTGCTGCTGATCGACGAGATCGACACCCTGGTCGGCGACTCGCTGCTGTCGGTGCTGCAACAACTCCGCGCCGGCTACCCCGACCGCCCGGGCCGCTTCCCGCAGAGCGTGGTGCTGTGCGGCCTGCGCGACGTGCGCGACTACCGCATGGGGGCCGCCGGCAGCCCGTTCAACATCGTCGCCGCGTCGCTGCGGCTGGGGGACTTCTCGCGCGCCGAAACGCTGGCCCTGCTCGGCCAGCACACCGCGGAGACCGGGCAGGCGTTCGCGCCGGACGCGCTGGAGGCGGTGTGGACCCATACCTGCGGCCAGCCGTGGCTGGTGAACGCGCTGGCGCACGGGACGTGCTTCGGGAACAAGGCGCTACGCGCCGACCGTTCGCGCACCGTGACCGCGGCCGACGTCGCCGCGGTCCGCGAGCAGCTCATCGTCAACCGGGTGACGCACCTGGACTATCTGGCGGACAAGCTGCGGGAGGAGCGCGTGCGGCGGGTGATCGAGCCGATGCTCGGCGGCGGGGCGCGCCGCGCCTCGGCGCGCGACGTGGAGTACGCGCGCGACCTGGGCCTGATCGCGCAGGAGGGGCGGGCGCGCATCGCCAACCCGATCTACGCGGAAGTGATACCGCGCGAGCTGGCGTGGGAGGCGCAGGACGAGCTGGAGCAGGAAGCGGCGTCGTTCGCGCGGGCGGACGGCAGTCTCGACGCGGCGCTGCTGATGCGGGAGTTCCAGAGCTTCTTCCGGCGCCACTCGGAGCACTGGCGGAACCGCTTCGCCTACGAGGAGGCGTGGCCGCAGTTGCTGCTGCAGGCGTATCTGCAGCGGGTGGTGAACGGCGGCGGGCGCATCGAGCGGGAGTATGCGCTGGGGAGCGGGCGGGTGGATCTGCTGATCGTGTGGCCGCTGGCGGACCGGGTGCAGGAGTTCGCGGTGGAGTGCAAGGTGGTGCGGGAGCGGGACGGGCTGGAGAGCACGATCGACGAGGGGGTGGAGCAGACGGCGCGCTACGTGGCGCGCTGCGCGGCCGAGGCGGGGCATCTGGTGGTCATCGATCAGCGGGAGGACCGGAGCTGGGACGAGAAGACGTTCCACCACCGACGCCGACCGGCGCGCCCGCAAAGCGGCGCCGCGCCGGTCGACGTGTGGGGCATGTGACGCGCTCCGGTCGTCCCGGCGCCTGCGCCGCCCCCTGCGCGCCTCGGCAGGGTCTACAATGACTCCAGCGCACTCCCGTTCCGCCAACCCCGGTGCGTCGGCGGCCGGTCCGGCCTCCGGTCCCCGAGTGCGCCGGCGTCGTACCCGTGGGCCGGGAAGATACCGGTCTCCGGCTCGTGGGCGTGGACCTCGACGGGGAAGCCGAAGTCGCACGGCAGGTTGCTGATCTCCCGCCACGTTCCGCCCGCGTCATCGCTCCGCACGCGCTTGAACTCCCACGGATGCGCGCTCAGTCGACGATCGCCTGGTACGCCAGGTTGCGCGAGATCCCCTGCACCTCGCGGACCGCGGTCCCGCGGTGCTGGATCATCCCGACGAAGGTCAGGTCCGTCCGCGGATCGATCCAGAACCAGGTGCCGGCCGCTCCGCCCCAGTAATAGGTGCCCCCGGCGTACGGCTCACCCGCCGCGGCCGGGTCGTGCACGGTGGCGAAGTCGAGGCCGAAGCCCTGCCCGGGCCGCATGGTCGCCAGCGCCTCGGGCGACAGGAAGTTGGTGCGCATCATCTCGACGGTGCGCGGCGCGAGCAGGCGCACGCCGTCGAGCGCGCCGCCGTTGAGCAGCATCTGCGTGAACCGCAGGTAGTCGTCGGCGGTGCCCCAGAGTCCGCCGCCGCCCGACGGGCCGGCCGGCATCGACGTGCGCGTCGGGCCCATGTCGAACCGCTCGAGCCCGCCGTCGTCGCTCTCGCCGTGGACGAGCGCCAAGCGGTCCAGCTTTTCCTCGGGCACGTAGAACGCGGTGTCGACCATGCCGAGCGGATCGAAGATCCGCTCCTGGAGGAACTCCGCGAACGGCTGCCCCGAGAGCTTCTCCACCAGATGGCCCTGCACGTCGACGCCGATGCTGTAGTACCAGCGCGTCCCCGGCTGGGCCAGCAGCGGCAGGTTCGACAGCTTGTCGATCATCGCCTGCAGCGGCTCGTCCGCGTTCAGCACGCGCTGCTCGCGGTAGAGACGGTCGACGTGGTTCGCGGTCCCGAGGCCGTAGGCGAGGCCGCCGGAATGCGACATCAGCTCGGCCATCGTCATCGGGCGTTCGGCGTCGACCAGCCGCGGCTCGCCGTTGGCCCGGTCGCCGGCGTGCACCTTCAGGCCGGCGAACCCCGGAACGTAGCGTGACACCGGATCGTTGAGCCGCCACCTGCCCTCTTCGTAGAGCATCATCAGCGCGACGCCGGTGATCGGCTTGGTCATCGAATAAATGCGGAAGATGGAGTCCCGGCGCATCGGCGCGCCGCTCTCGACGTCCTGGACGCCGGCGACGTGCGCGTGGACGAGCTTGCCGCCGCGCGCCATCAGGGTCACCACGCCGGCCAGCCGGCCGTCGTCGACCATGCGCCGCATCCCGGCCGCGAGCCGTTCCAGGCGTTCCCCGGAAACGCCCACCTCGGCCGGCGCGACCGTCTCCAGATCGCGCGCCGCGGCCCGCTCGGCCGCGAGCGGCGCCGTCCCGGCCATCGCCGCGTACGTCACGGCGGCGGACAGGGCCACCGCCGACCATCGCCACCGCGCTGTCGCTGCCTGCATCGTGTCACTCCTTCCGATCCGCCGCCGAGGGTTCACCGATTCCGAGACAGGGCGAGCGTCAATCGACGATCGCCTGGTAGACCCAGTTCCGCGACAGCCCGTGCACTTCGTGCCGCGAGCCGCCCTGGTGCTGGATCATGCCGACGAAGGCGAAGTCGAGGACCGGGTCGATCCAGAACCACGTGCCGTCGATGCCGAGCCAGTAGTACGCCCCGGGCGCGTGCGGCTCGCCGGCCGCGGCCGGATCCACGTAGATCATGAAGTCCATGCCGAAGCCCATGCCGGGCCGCATGTGCGCGGTCGCCTCGGCCGACAGGTGGTTGGTGCGCATCATCTCGACGGTGCGCGGCGCGAGCAGGCGCACGCCGTCGAGCGCGCCGCCGTCGAGCAGCATCTGCGTGAACCGCAGGTAGTCGTCGGCGGTGCCGTACAGGCCGCCGCCCCCGGACGGTCCGGCCGGCGGGCTGGTGAACGGGTCGCCGCGCGAGTCGAGCACGAGCGCGCCGTCTTCGCCGGCCGCGTGCCGCAGGGCCACCCGGTGGACCTCCGACGGCGGCACGTGGAACCCGGTGTCGACCATGCCGAGCGGCTCGAAGATGCGCTCGTCGAGGAACTCGGCGAGCGGCCGGCCGGACAGCTTCTCCACCAGGTAGCCCTGCACGTCGACCGCGGCGCTGTAGATCCAGCGCGTCCCCGGCTGCGCCAGCAGCGGCACCGTCGCCAGCTTGCCGATCATCGCCGACAGCGGCTCCAGCGGGTTCAGCACCCGCTTCTCGAGGAACAGGCGGTTGACCGGGTGGCCCGGATCGAGCACGTAGCCGAGCCCGGCCGTGTGCGTCATCAGCTCGCGCATGGTCATCTCGTGGTCGGCGTCGACGAGCCGCATCGATCCGTCGTCGTCTTCGCCGGCGTAGACCTGCAGGCCGGCCAGCTCCGGCACGTGGCGCGAGACCGGATCGTTCAGCCGCCACTTGCCCTCTTCGTAGAGCATCATCATCGCGACGCCGGTGACCGGCTTCGTCATCGAGAAGATGCGGAAGATCGAGTCGCGCGCCATCGGCCGGCCGCTCTCGACGTCCTGCGCGCCGGCCACGTCGGCGAACGCGATCCTGCCGTGCCGGGCGAGCAGCGCCACCACGCCGGCCAGCCGGCCGTCGTCGACCAGCGCCTGCAGCCCCGCGTCCAGCCGTTCGAGACGTTCGGCCGCAAGCCCGACCTCGGCCGGGGCGACGGTGTCGAGGACCGCCGCGGCGCGCCCGCGTTCCGCCGTGACGGGCGGGGCGGCGAGCGTGAAGGCGGTCAGCGCGAGCGCGGCGCAGGCCGCGGCGAACGATGCGAAGCGCCAGGGTCTGGCTGTCGGCACGGGATACCTCCTGACGGGAACCTGCGGACGGGAATGATTCTAACCGGGGTCGCGAAGCCGCCGTCGAGCCGCGCGAGAAAGCCGGCCTGCAACCGGGCGCGGCCGGCGGCCCGGCCTCGGACCAGATTTGGCGTTGCCCGCGTAGCTCCGCGCGCGAGTTGCTATTCTTCCGCGAGTCCGTGCGATCCCGTTGCGCTGGACGACGCTGGCGCCGTGGAGGCGGGCAGCTCGCTGACTTCGTGGTCCTCGAAGCGAATCCGCTCGAGGACGTCACGAACACGCGGCGCATCGAGGCGGTGTACCTGTGCGGCGAGGCGGTCGATCGGGCCGCGCTGAGCGAGCGCCGGCTCGGCGGCGGGGCGCAGCAGCCGGCCGTCCGCCCGCGGCGCCGGCTGTCGGAAGGGGCCGGCCCGTATAGATCGGAAGGGGCCGGCCCGGTAGAATGGCGTTCCCGGCGATCACTTCGATCCGCGCCCGGTTCGGCGGGGCGCGCCAGTCGTTTCCGCCAATCGCGCCCGCGAACCGGGATCCGACGTTCACGACACGGGAGGAGTGCAATGATGATCCGGAGACTCGCACCGCCGGCGGTCGTTCTGGCGTTGACGCTCGCCTCGGCAACGGCCGCGCGGACGCAGGACCGCGACGACGCGCCGGGCTCCGTCGACGTCGTGCCGTTGCGCGTGGAGGTGACCGTCTCGCGGTATCGGGGCGACGAGCTGACCAGCAGCCTGCCGTACAGCCTGGCCGTGACGACCGGCGGCCTGCCCAGCAGCCTCGGCATGTACGCCCGGATGACGGTGCGGGGCGAGGGCAGTTTCAGCTACGAGCAGGCAGGCACGGACATCTCCTGCGACGCGCGGGTCGTGGGCGAAGGCCGCTACCGGATACGCGTCCTCATCGAGGAATCGTCGATCGAAGGCGCCGAGCGGGCCTCCACCGTTGCGTCGCTGGAGCCCGGAACACCGATTTTCCCCTCGTTCACGTCGGACGTCACCCTGGTGCTCCGGGACGGAGAGTCCAGGCAGTACCTCGCGGCGACGGACCGCGTCACCGGCGAGACCATCCGGATCGACATGGCCTTGACCGTGCTGGACTAGACCTCCCCAGGAGGTACCATGCGCAGAGGACGCACCCCGACACCGGTCGTCCTGACGGACGGCGAACGGCAAGCCTTGACCTCGCTGGCCCATCGGTCGCGCTCGGCCCACTGCATCGCCGCCATCGGTCGGCCGAGTTCCTGAAGTTCCTCCGGCGCATCGACGCCGAGGTGCCCGAAGACCAGGGACGCGGATCTCCCTGGACGCCGTGGATCTTCCAAACGCCGTGAACACGGTGTCGAGCGGCGAGAAGAGCGCGGCGCCGCCCGGTCTCGCGGGCGTGACGTGCGGCAGCAGGACGGTTCCCTTCGCGCCGCCGGAGCGGCGCGCGGACCGTTGTAGACTGAGGGCGACGACCGTTGCCGGACATCGGCCGCGCAAGTGCGCTGGCGCCGCGACGGGCCGGCCGCCCGCCGGGTTTCGTCACGAGACGCCGGAACGTCGGCCGCGCAGGCGCGCCGGCCGAGAATGATGGGACGCAAGACGCACGAACGGTTCGACTCGGACGAATCCGCCGCGACGATCGGCTCCGACCGCGCCTTCGGGATCGTCTTCGCGGTCCTGCTGGCGGCGATCGGGCTGTGGCCGGTGCTCGACGGCGCGCCGCCGCGCGGGTGGCCGCTGGCCGGCGCGGGGACGTTCCTGGCGGTGGCGCTGGTCCGGGCGGCGTGGCTGGCGCCGCTCAACCGGCTCTGGTTCCGGTTGGGGCTGCTGCTGCAGCGGATCGCCCATCCGGTGGTGCTGGCGATCATCTACTTCGCGGTGGTGACGCCGACCGGCCTCGTGATGCGGGCGCTGGGCAAGGACCCGTTGCGCCTGCGGCGCGACCCGGACGCGGCGACCTACTGGATCCGGCGCGATCCGCCCGGTCCGGAGCCCGAGTCGATGACGCGCCAGTTCTGAGCGCCGGGCGCCGTGTCGTTCCTGCTCCGCAACGTCCTCCACTTCACCCGGCTGCTGCACCGGCTGGGTCTCGACGTGCAGGCCGGCCGCGCGCGCGACGCGGCCGCGGCGCTCGCCCACGTCGACGTCGGCCGGCGGGCGGACTTCCGCCACACGCTGCGCAGCCTGCTGATTCATCGCGCCGAGGACCTCGCCCCGTTCGACGAGGCGTTCCGCGTGTTCTGGCGGCGCCCGCACGGCGACTGGACCGAGAAGGACCTGCGCGCGCTGGGCGAGACGCGCCGTTCGGGGGCGCCGGAGTACGAGTCGGAGGCGCCGGAATCCGATGCCGGGGACGCCGGGCAGGACGGCGGCGACGGCCGGGTCCGCTACCGGGTGGAGCGGATGGCGGTGCTCAGCTACAGCGACCGCGAGTCGCTCTACGCGAAGGACTTCGAACACTTCACCGAGGAGGAGCTGGCCGCCGCCGAACGGATGCTGGCCCGCCTGCGGTGGGATCTCGGCGTGCGCGCGTCCAGGCGCTGGCAGGCCGGTCGGGGACCCGCGCCGGATCTGCGCCGCGCGGTGCGCGCCAACATGCGCTACGGCGGCGAACTGCTCGACCTGCCGGAGCGGCGGCGCAGGACCAGGCGCCGCCCGCTGATCCTGCTGTGCGACGTCAGCGGCTCGATGGAGCGCTACAGCCGGATGCTGCTGCATTTCGTCCACGCGCTGACCGGCGGCGGGCGCCTGGGCCGGGTCGAGTCGTTCGTCTTCGCCACCCGCCTGACGCGCATCACTCGGCAACTCGTCACGCGCCGGGCCGAGGTCGCGGTGCCCCGCCTGCCGCGCACGATCGCCGACTTCGGCGGCGGCACGCGGATCGGCGACGCGCTGCGCGCGTTCAACGTCGAGTGGGCGCGGCGGGTGCGCGGACGGGGCCCGCTGGTGCTGCTGATATCCGACGGCTGGGACCGGGGCGAGCCGGAGCGCCTGCGGACCGAGATCGCGCGCCTCCAGCGCTCGTGCCACCGGCTGATCTGGCTGAACCCGCTGCTCGGTTCGCCCGACTACGTGCCCCTGACCCGCGGCATGCAGGCGGCGCTGCCGTCCATCGACGACTTTCTCCCGGTCCACAACCTCGCCAGCCTCGAGGCGCTGGCCCGCCACCTGAACACGCTGCCGGCGCACCGCCCGGCCCGGCGCCAGGGCGGGCTCGTGTCCGTTGCGGGCAAGGCGCCGGCGTGACCACCCCCGCGCGGCGCCACGGACCGGCGCGGGCCGCCTTCCCGCGGCGGCCCGACGGCGCGGACGTGCGTCGAGCCGCCGTGAGGACGGCCGGGCTGCAATCAACCGGCCGGCCGGGCGCCGGACCGGCCGGACGCACCCGCCGCAATCGCGTCGCGGTACCGCCGCACCGCCGCCGCGAGGCCGATCTCCAGCGCATCCGCGATCAGCGCGTGGCCGATGGAGACCTCGGCGATGCCGCCGACGGCGACGAACGCGGCGAGGTTGTCCAGGTTCAGATCGTGCCCCGCGTTGACCCCCAACCCGAGCCCGGCCGCGTACCGCGCGGCGCGGGCGTAGGATTCCCGGCTGGCGCGGGTCTCCGGGTGCTCCGGTCCGCGGCGCTCGACCAGTTCGGCGTAGGGACCGGTGTAGAGCTCGACGCGGTCCGCGCCGCACTCCTGCGCGCGGGCGATCTGCTCTTCGACGGGGTCGAGGAAGAGGCTGACCCGGACCCCCTGGCGCCGGTAGCGCGCGGCCGCCTCCCGCACCCTCCGGGCCGCGGACGGGTCGGAGAGATCCCAGCCGTGGTCGGAGGTGAGCTGCGCGTCGGCGTCGGGAACCAGCGTCGCCTGATCCGGACGCGCCGTCTCGATCAGGCGGTCGAACCCCGGGTAGCCGTTGCCGCGCGGGCCGGCGGCCGGGTTCCCTTCGACGTTGAACTCGACGCGCGGCGCCTCGGCGGCCAGCAAGGCGGCCAGCGCCTCGACGTCGGCCGGCCGGACGTGGCGTTGATCGGGGCGCGGGTGGACGGTGATGCCGTGCGCGCCGGCCGCGACGGCGGTGCGCGCCGCCTCCAGGAGGCTCGGCCGGCCGCCCGCGCGCGAGTTGCGCAGCCACGCGATCTTGTTGACGTTGACCGAGAGCGCGGTCACGGCATCACTCCTCCCGGCAGACCGGAACGGGCACGGCAGCTTCGCGCAGATCGTGGCCGATCCGTTCGCAACGATCGTTGGAGAGCAGGCCGTCGATCGGGCCGCCCCGCGGGTTGCCGATCGTCGTGGCCGGCCGCGGAACCGCGGCCCGGGCGCCGTCCTATTCGGAGACCCGGACCACGACCAGCGCCGACGTCCAGCAGCACTGGAAGCCGCTGCCGCCCACCCCGGTCTCGTCGAGGGCCTCGGCGCGCAGGACGTAGTCGCCGGCGGCGGAGAAGGTGGCGGTCGTCGCGGGATTCTGATCCGACGAGTCGGCGAACTCCTGCACCGCGGCGGAAAACTCCACCTCGCCCGGCCCGCGCTGCACGTGCCAGCGGAGGATCAACGCCGGCCGCGGCCGGCGGGAGGCCGCCTCCAGGTTGTCCGTCGGCTTCTCGTCGGAGGTCCAGACGGCCAGCTCCAGCGGGACTCCCACGGTGGCGGCGAGCTCCTGCGCGATCCCGATCGGCGGGCCGGTGAACGCCTCGCCGTCCGGGGCGAAGCGGATCACCGGCGGCCGGTTGCCGTTGGCGGCGTCCGCGAACGGCTCGATCACCCACTGCGGGTCGAGGTGCATCGGGACCGACGCCGTCTCGCCGTTCGCGGTCAGATGCCAGATCACCCGCCGGTCCGGATCGCCGCCCGGTATCCGGATGGTGAAGACGCCCCAAGCGCGGCCCGGCGTGAAGCGGGTCGGCTGCCCCTGGTCCGGCGGCCCCGGTTCGACGTAGTTGTCCGCGCCGACCGGCGCCGTGACGACCTCCTCGGTGCTGGCGTTGAAGTAGCCGGCGAGCAGCGTGATGCTGCCGTCCGGATTCTCGTACCACCCCTCGTAGGCCGGGTAGACCGGCGCGCCGAACTGCTGCAGCGTCCGCGGCGCCTGCGCGCCGGCCGCCCCGGCGCCGAGCAGCAGCCAGCCGGCCGCGGCCAGCGCCGGCGCTGCCCGGCCCGTGAAAACGTGCGCCCGCATGCGGCGATCAGTCGTTGCCGGCGGTGGCCGCGAGCGCCTCGCGCTCGGCGACGGCCGCCGCGAAGTCGGCGTCGTCCAGGTAGGTGACGTTGACCCAGGCGTGGCCCATTTCGTCCACGGTCCGGTCCCCGTAGCCGACCCACTGGTTGGGGTCGGGATTGGCCCGGTTCGCCGACGTGTTGTCGTACCACGACTTCAGGTGCAGCACCGTCCCCTTCGGCAGCAGCGGCGCCGCGTGGTCGGCGTACACGTAGTTGTTGTGCCAGTTGAAGTTGAAGTCGCTCACGCGGCTCAGCACGCGGGTCGCGCCGTCCGGGAGGACGGCGGTCATCTGCATCCCCTTGCCCCGCAGATGCATGTGCGGCTGGTAGTTCTCCACCCGCCCGTTCTGCTTCAGGACGTGGAAGCGTTCGGTCACCGTCACCGCGTTGGGGGGGATCGACAGATGGTCGCTGCCCCCCTCGATGGTGCTGAACGCCGAGAGCACCTGCCGGTGCTTCGGCTCCTCGCCCCGCGGGTAGAAGTAGAGGCCGAGCTCCACCGTGTCGGTGATCTCCTCGCCGACCGCGTGGTAGTGGACGTCCCACACGATGGTCGAACCGGCCTTGATCAGCTTGCCGCTGTTCGGCCGCATGATCTCGCCCTGCTTGCCGACCGCCCACTCCATCAGCAGGCCGGGGCCGACGTCCGACGCCGCCCCGAGCGCGTCCTCGTCCTCCTCCTGCTGCAGGCGGGCCAGGGCGTGGTGCGTGACGCGGCGCCCGTCGACGCTCGAGGGGCGGATCTCGATGGCCCGGATCCAGCGGTCCTCGGTCAGCCCGGTCGGCACCTCCGGCTTCCACCAGCGATCCTGCGCCACGGCCGGCACCGTGTACGGCGTCGAATGGATCACCAGATCCGGCGGGCCGCCGAACAGGCCGGCGAAGTTCCAGACGTCGTCGGCGGCGAACTCGACCGGCGGCGGCATGTCCTCCGGGTTGCCGCGCGGCGCGCCGCCGTCCACCCAGCGGACGATGGTGTCGATCTCCTCGTCGGTCAGCGAGCGGTCGTTCTGGAAGTCCTGGATGCCGACCGACTTGTCGATGTGCCACGGCGGCATCTGCCGCGTCTCGACGCGGGTCCGGATCGACCGCGCCCAGGGCCGCGACTCCGCGTAGGTCGTCAGCGACATCGGCGCGATGTAGCCCGGACGGTGGCACGCCTGGCACTTCTGCTGGAAGATGGGCGCCACGTCCTTCGTGAACGTGGGCGTGGTGTCCTCGGCGCCCGCGACGGCCGCGCCCGGCAGCGCGAGCAGCATCGCGGCCAAGGCCACCGCCGGCAACTTCGTATCGCCTCGCATGGGATCGCTCCTCGTGGATGAAGGCTCGTCCGCGCCGATCCTTCCGGGTCGATCGACGGATGCCGCCATTATACGCCGAAGCCGCGGCCGGGATTCCAGCGCGGCCGGGCGCCGGTGCCGCCACGGGGGGCCCTGCGCGCCGGCCGCGCACCGGTCCGGGCGGCGGCCCGCGCCGGCGCTGCGCCCGCCGGCGCCGCTCCGCTCCCCGGCGTCAGCGTTCGGCGATCCGGTAGACCGCCTCGGCGGTGCGGATGATCAGGCTGTCGTCGAGGACGGCCGGCGTCGCCATCGTGAACTCGTCGAGCGGGTTCTCGGCGAGGACCCGGAACTCCGGCCCCGCTTCGACGACGTAGGTCGTCCCCTGTTCGCTCAGAGCGAAGATCCTGCCGTTGTAGGCCCACGGCGACGCCGTGAACGCGTGGCCGACGTCGATCCGCCGCCGGCCGTAGACCTCCGCGCCGGTGCGGGCGTCGTGCGCGGTCATCAGCCCGCGGTCGAGCAGCGTGTAGTAGTAGTCGCCGTACACGAGGGGCGAGGGGTGGTACGAGCCGCCCTGCTCCAGCGACCACGCGACGTACTCGCCGGAGGTCTCCCCGTCCGCGAGCGAGATGTCGCCGGACGCGCCGGGCCGGATCGCGTAGACCGGACGGAAGAAGTCGCCGATGTAGCCCGACTCCAGGTACAGCAGCCCGTGCGCGGCGACCGGGGTGGGGATCACGATGGACGACATCCCCGCCAGCTCCCACAGCAGCCGGCCGTCGAGATCGTAGGAACGGACGCGGTCCGTGCCGGTGGTCACGATTTCCGTCCGCCCGGCGTGCTCCCAGACGTAGGGCGTCGACCAGTTGGACCCTTCGTCGCGGTCCGTGCGCCAGATCTCGGCGCCGGTCTCGGCGCTCAGCGCCGCGATCCAGGACTGCTCCTCGTTGTCGGCCACCAGGTAGAGGCGGCCGTCGTGGAGCGCCGGCGACGACGCCGTGCCCCAGCCGTTGCGGGTCCGCGCGGGCGGCAGGCCGCGCGACCAGAGCAGCGTCCCGTCGAAGCCGAGCGCGTAGAGGCCGACGTTGCCGAAGAGCACGTACAGGCGTTCCCCGTCGGTGACCGGGGTCTCCGACGCGAAGGTGTTCTTCAGGTGATGCGACGACGCCGGCACGCCCGTGCGCACTTCCCTGCGCCAGCGCACCGCGCCGGTCTCCAGGTCGAGCGCGTAGACCAGCCAGTGGTGGACGTCCTCCGGCGCCGGACGCTCGCCGAACCGGTACCAGCCGCCCGCGGGCGTTTCGACCTCCCCGTCGCTGGCGACGGTGGTGAGGAACACCAGGCCGTTCGCGACGATCGGCGAGCTCCACCCGAGGCCGGGCAGCGGCGTGCGCCAGGCGACGTTCTCGGTCGCGCTCCAGCGTTCCGGCAGGTCGGGGTTGCCGGCGGCGACGCCGGCCGCGGCCGGCCCGCGGAACTGCGCCCATTGCTGCGCGCCGGCCGGTCCGGCGGCCGAGGCGAGGAGGGCGAGGAGCAACGCCGCCGTGCGGGCCGCGCAACGGCCGTTCGTCCGGTTTCGTTCGGTCATCGTCGTAATCATACAGGCCGCGTTCCTGCTCCGGGCGGCTGCCCGCCGTCTGGGCGACGGAGGCGACGTGGGACGAGGTGCTGCACGCGCGTGGGCGGAACCGAGAGAAGGACGACGCGGGGAGATTCGTCGACCGAGGTGCTGCACGCGCGTGGGCGGAACGGGCATATACGCTGCGCGCGCTGGCGAGAGCGCTGCATGAAGCGGAAATTACCGCTTGCCGCATCACGGACCTGCTGAACACGTGGGTGAAACACCCGGAAAGAGTGGAAGTTCGGGAATGAAGGCGCCCGCCGACCTGGAACTGCCGGAGCCGGCGAGGATACTGTGGTTGAGGACGCGGGGCGTCATAAAGCCGGCGCTGGCGGGCCGCTCTGCGTTGACGCCGCCGCGGCGGCTCGTTGCCGTCGCCAAGCAGAGCTGCGTCCGCTGCCTGTCCCGGGCTGGCGGAGCGGGTCGGACGGATCGTGCTACCCTGCATGTAGCGGCCAGGGCGCGATGCACCCCATGCCGCGCCAACCGGGGAAGCAGACATGACCCGCCAGGAATGGATCGGAATCGTCGGCGTCGTCTTCACCGCCGTGGCCGTCGTCGTCGCGGTTCTCGTGTACTTCGGCGAACGCGCCGAACGTCGGAACGACGAACGGATCGAGCGGATCGAAGCCGCGATCGAAGCGGTCGCCCGTGACGCCGAACGGATCGAAGCCACGCTCGACACCGTCGTCCGCGATCTCAAGAACCTGGCCGTCGACGTCGCGTTCCTCACCGGACGACAGGCCGAACGAGACGCCGCCGGCGCCGGAAGCTGACGTCCCGGACGCCCTCCCGGTCAACGGCCCGGATCACGAGGTTGCGCCGCGCCTCGCGGCTGCCGCCGGGCAGACAGCGTCCGCCGCCGCTCGCCGTGACCTTCGCGGAATCGCGCGCCGGCGTCCGCATGCGCCCTCCCCGAGCGGGCGGTCTCCGATGGCGCCGCCGGCCCTCCTTGACGACAGCCTGATCGTCCGCACCGCCAAGGCGGTCTGCCGGATCGCCGAACGCCGACGCCGGGTGCGGAGTGGTGGCCGGGCAGTCCCGCCGTCCGGCGCCCCGGCTCCTCCGGCCGCCCGCGCCCGGGGCGCTGTCGTACGAGCTGCGCGGCGCCGAGCCGGTCTGGCCTCCGGCCGCCCGCGCCCGGGGCGCTGGCGCGCGCCCGCTCGCTACGGTCGTGCCGTCCGGCGCCCCGGCTCCTCCGGCCGCTCGCGCCCGGGGCGCGCCGACGAGCCGAAGTGCGCCGGCGGAAGCGCGCAGGCAGCAGCGCGCAGGGCAGCAGGCAGGGGCAGCAGCTTCGACAACGCCGGCCGCCCGTCGGAGGCGACCGCCGCGCCGTGTCCGTGGTATCGTGCCGGAGTCATGCAGGCGCCTTCGTGGCGGTGAAGCGCCTGTGGTCACTGTAATTTCCCGCGCGGAGGGGCCTCCCGTGTCTCCCGCTGCCGGCCCTTCGCGCGGGGTTCGGGTTGGATTTGACGAAGGCAAGAGCCATGAACGGCGGACAGGGGGCACCGGAACAGCGGCGGCGTCTGGCGCCGCCGGAGGCGTTCGGGGACGACGAGGCGACGGAAGAAGACTTCTGGTACCTGGTGCCGAACGCGGATCCGGCGCGCAGAAGAGAAAAGAGCAAGACGGTGGCAAGACGGCTTTGCTGCAGTTGCGCAGGGTGGCGGAACCCGCCGGGTGCGGAAGAGTTCCACGCGGCGGTGCACGCGGCGACGCGGAACAGCCGGCAGGTGTCGATACTGTACGTCTGGGCGACGGAGGCGACGTGGTACGAGGTGCTGCACGCGTGGGCGGAACGGGCATATACGCTGCGCGCGCTGGCGAGAGCGCTGCATGAAGCGGAAATTACCGCTTGCCGCATCACGGACCTGCTGAACACGTGGGTGAAACACCCGGAAAGAGTGGAAGTTCGGGAATGAAAGCGCCCGCCGACCTGGAACTGCCGGAGCCGGCGAGGATACTGTGGTTGAGGACGCGGGGCGTCATAAAGCCGGCGCTGGCGGCGCTGGCGGCGGGAAAAACGGCATACAGACTCGGGGGCGGAACGATCCTGGCCGCCCGGTGGGGGCACCGGGAAAGCACGGACCTGGACGTTACGACCGAGACGAACGCGAAGCTGATACGACTGGCGGCCGACGACCCCGGCGGTTTCGTCGGGAAGATGGAGAGACTTGGCGGAACCCACGAGTACGACGAGGACGCCGACAGGCACGTCGTCACGTTCGGAAAGAACAAGGTCGAAATATGGGCGAAATCGCCCCTGTTCGGAAGCGGCCAGACGGAGTTGCAGATCGCAGGAGAACGGGAGACGGTGCTGTCGAACGCGCAGATCCTGCGCGGAAAACTGGAACGGACGCACGACATGGTGGTCCGCGACGTCTACGACCTGGCCATGGCCGCGGAAACCGATCCTGGAAGCCTGGAAGCGGCGGTCAACGCGCTGCCGCGAATGCGGATGAGAGCCATTTGCGGAGACTGGAAGCTCAAGGAACGGTGGCTGGCGCTGCACGGAGAGCACCAGTTGAAAGGCATCAGCGGACGGGAGAGAAGGAAGCTGCCACAACTGGGAAAACGGGCCGGCGGCGCAGTGGAGGCGGCGCTCTACGACGAACTGGAGGTCCGGGCCGCGGGCGGAACGATGCTCCTGACGACGGGAACGGCCCTGCGAGGAAGGCAGGTGACGGAAATACCCGTCGCCGCGGCGGAACAGGAGTTCGAAAGGAGAGGGGTGAACGAACACCTGAGCCGAAAGGAGGCGACGGGAAGGGAACTGGTGGAAGCCGCGGAGTACGCAAGAGCAACGGGAATGAGTGAAAAGTTGCTGTTCCGCGAAGAAAAGGGACGAACGACGCGGTGGCGAACGATGAGCGGCAGTTACAATCTGCCGCCGCTGAAAGGAACGTCCCCGTCGTAGCCCGGATGTGTCAGCCCGCGGCGGAATCCCGGGCGCCCGGTTGTCAACAGCCACCGTTCGCGGCGAAAAGCTGCGCGCGGCGATCCGGCGCAGGCTGGCGGCGGCGGCCGTGCTCGCGGTAGACGATCGGCGAGCCGAGCCATTCGAGCAGCGGCGGATTCGATTTCCTGAAGAGCCGCAACGCCTTCCGCTACCGAGGACAGCCCGTCGGCCAGACACGAACGACGGTTGACGGAGCTTCGGCCGATTGACCTGAAGCGGGCTGTTGCATAGGCTGGAGCGATGACGTACCGGGACCGCATCACGATCGAACCTGGAAAGCGCGGCGGCAAGCCGTGCGTCCGAGGGTTGCGCATGACCGTCTCCGACGTTCTCGATTACCTCGCGTCCGGGATGTCCGAGGACGAAGTGCTTCGTGATTTTCCGGATCTGACCCGCGAAGACATCCGGGCGTGCCTCGCGTTCGCCGCCGATCGCGAGCGGCGGCTCGTTGCCGGCGCGAAGTGAAGCTGCTCTTCGACCAGAATCTCTCACCGCGACTCTGTGACCGGTTGCGCGACATCCGGACTGATCCTGTCCATGTTCGCACGGTCGGCTTGGCGGCAGCCGACGATTCGGCCTTTCCCGGCGCGGTACGCGTTCGTTGCGCCGCGGAAAAACCGCGTCGGTACACTGCGGGCCACTGGAGGGCATGCGAGATGATTCGACGTACGCAATGGAAAGCGGCGACGGTTCTGGCGGCGGCCGCCGCGGTCGCCGGCCCCGCCGCCGGAAGGGCGCAGAACGCCACCACCGGGACGCTCGGGGGCGTCGTCCGCGACGCGCGGCAGGGCGTGCTGCCGGGCGCCGCGGTGGTCGCCGCGCACGTCCCCACCGGGACGCGGCACGAGGCCTTCACGCGGGCCGACGGGCGGTTCGACCTGCTGAACGTGCAGGTCGGGCCCTACGACCTCGAGGTCGCGATGAGCGGTTTCGCGCCGTGGTCGCTCTCCGGCGTGGCCGTGACCCTCGGCGAAGCGACGGAGGTGCCGGTCACGATGCAGCTCGCCGCGCTGGCCGAAACCGTGGAGGTCACCGCGGAGGCGGACGCGGTGTTCTCGCCGTCCCGCGCGGGAACGACCGCGGGGATCGCCGCCGGCGTCATCGAAACCCTGCCGACGATCGGGCGCAGCCTGCAGGACTTCGCGCGCGTGAACCCGTTCTTCGTCAAGACGAGCCGCAACGCCGATTCCGAGAGCTTCCTCAGCGTCGCCGGCCGTAGCGGCCGCTACAACAACGTCCGGATCGACGGCGCGGTGCACAACGACCTGTTCGGTCTCGCGCGGCAGGGGACCCCGGGCGGGCAGGCGAACACGGAGCCGATCAGCCTGGACGCGGTCCGCGAGCTGCAGCTGGTGGTCGCGCCGTACGACGTGCGGCAGAGCGGGTTCTCCGGCGGCGGCGTCAACGTCGTCACCCGCGGCGGCTCGAACACCTTCAGCGGGACCGGCTACCTCTACGGCCGCAACGAAGGGCTGGTCGGCCGCGGCGTCGACGACGTGCCGATCGCCACCTTCTCCGACCGCCAGCAGGGCGCGAGCGCGGGCGGGCCGCTGATCCGGAACCGCGCCTTCTTCTTCGCCAACGTCGAGAGCCGGCGCCGCGAGACCCCGGCCGGCTACTCGCTCGACGGATCGTCGGGCGTCGACTTCGGCCGCCTGGCCGAGGCGCAACGGATCGTGCGGATCGCCGGCGAACGCTACGGCTACGACGTCCCCGGCGGGTTCGGCGAGATCGTCCGCGGGAACCCGAACGACAAGGTCTTCGCCCGCGCCGACGTCAACCTGTCGCCGGGGCACCGGCTCTCGCTGCGGCACAACTACGTGGACGGCGCCGCCGACGTCGGGGAGCAGTCGAACTCCCGCTACCGCTTCACCGACAACTTCTACCGCTTCGAGAGCCGGACCCGTTCCACCGTCGTCCAGCTCGACAGCACGTTCGGCGCCGCGGTGAACCAGGCCCGGATCGGCTTCCAGCGGGTCCGCGACCGCCGCGGGCCGCGGACCGCGCCGTTCCCGCAGGTCACCATCGACCTCGACGGGGGCGAGCAGATCCGCTTCGGCACCGAGCAGTTCTCCACCGCGAACGCGGTCGACCAGGACGTCCTCGAGATCCACGACGACCTGACCTGGGTGCGGGGCCGCCACCAGTTCACCGCCGGCACCCACAACGAGCTCTTCGCGTTCCGGAACCTGTTCATCCGGGACAACTTCGGGGTCTACGAATTCACGAGTCCCGAGCTGTTCGAGCAGGGGCTCGCGCAGTCCTACAGCTACAGCTTCTCGCGGACCGGCGACCCGCGCCAGCAGGCCCGGTTCCGGGTCCGCCGGCTCGGCTTCCACGCCGGCGGCCAGTGGCGGGTCCGCGACGACCTGACGCTGACCTACGGGGTGCGCCTCGACGCGCCCCTCTTTCCGGACACTCCCACCGCCAACCCGCGGGTGGAGCGGTTGTACGGGCGGCGCACGGACGTGGTCCCCGCCGCCCGCAACTGGTCGCCGCGGATCGGATTCAATCACGACCTCGGTTCCGGCCGCGCCGTCCGGCAGCAGGTGCGCGGCGGCCTCGGGCTGTTCCACGGGCGCACGCCGTACGTCTGGCTGTCCAACCAGTACTCGAACACCGGCAACGAGTTCCGGCGCATCCGGGTGTTCTTCGATCCGGACAACCGGATCCCGTTCGTGCCCGATCCCGGCAACCAGCCGGCCGACGTCGGCTCGGCGTCCACCAACGAGATCAACCTCGTCGATCCGGACTACCGCTTCCCGCGGCTCCTGCGCGGCAACCTGGCCTGGGACCGGGACTTCGGCTTCCTCGGCCTGATCGGCAGCGTCGAGCTGCTGTTCTCGAAGACGCTGCAGGACGTCGACTACCGCAACCTCAACCTCGCCGCGCGCGGCGCCGCGCCGGACGGGCGGCCGATCCACACGCGGCGGCACCAGGACTTCAGCGACGTCGTCCTGCTGACCAACACCGGCGCGGGGAGCGCCTGGGCGATCGCCGCGCAGCTCGACAAGCGGTTCCGCGACGACTGGTTCCTGAGCGGCTCGTACCTCTACGGCGAGTCGCGCGCGGTGAACGACGGCGGCTCGAGCCAGGCCAGCTCGAACTGGCGCTACAACTACAACGCGGGCGACCCGAACGCGGTGCCCGCGGCCGTCTCGAACTTCTCGCCCGGACACCGGTTCACCCTGTCCGGTTCGTACCGCGTTCCGGCCGGGCCGGCCGGCGTCACGCTGGCCGCGTACTTCGACGCCCGGCAGGGCCGGCCCTACAGCTACCTGGACGGCAGCGACGCCAACGGCGACGGGACGCGGGGCAACGACCTGCTCTACGTGCCGCGCGACGCCGCCGACGTGATCGTCGCCGACGGGACCTTCGACGACCTGCTGCGGTTCCTGACCGCCGGCTGCGACGTCACGCCCGGCGCGATCGTGCCGCGCAACGCCTGCCGCGGACCCTGGATCCGCGCGCTCGACCTCCACGTGGGCGTCGATCTGCCGGCGGGCCGGAACGAGGTGGAATTCTTCCTCGACGTGCGGAACCTGCTCAACGCGTTCCGCCGCACGGGCGGACTGGTGGAGTTCGCGTTCTTCCGGAACCTCCAGCCGGTGCGGTCGAGCGTCGATCCGGAGAGCGGGCGGTACGTCTACCGCCTCGACACGCCGGCGCGCCCCGGCTTCGCCGGCGACCGCTTCACGCGCGACGACCTGCGCAGCCGCTGGCAGGCGCAGCTCGGGATGCGCTATTCGTTCGGCCGCTGACCGCCGGCCGCGGCCGGGACGGCGCGCCGGCCGTTCCCCTGCGACGCGGCCAGCGCGGATCCGGCTGCGCCGCCACGACCGCCGCGGTCTGTCGGCCCACCCGCCGCCCGCCGTCCCGGCCCGCTCCCCCGGGCATCAGGACACTCCTGGCGGCAGCGGCACGTCCATGTAATACATATCGCCAGTCCAGCCGGCGTTGTTGGTGCAAAGGGTAGTGAACCTTGTGACCGATGTTCTCGTGAAGCTCACGGTCCACAGGTTGATGTTTGTGTCGCCGTACCCGCTCCGCACCCGGGGGATCTCGTTTCCGTTGCTGTCAAGACGGCGGACGGGAAGACGACTGTTCGCATGATCTCGTGGAGTAAGTACCCTGGTTCCTGTGCCCGTGGTGTAGTCCGTTTCGTTCGGCCTTCTGGCACCCTCGTGGATCGGGCTGCGGCTGGGTGGCGGCCCGGTGTGCCTGCAACCACGGGCGTCGGTGCCCCCGCCGTGAAAGCCTGCATCGGCATAGGCCTGGGTGATCGTCGTGGTGGGGTCGCTCGCGTCGTAGTACCACCTCACCCACCGAAACGAAAAGTTGCCGGCGTCGGGGCCGGCTCCCGTCCTCCCGAGGTTGCGGGCGGCGTCAAAGCTGTCGACGAGCAGGATCCAGGTGGTGATGACGGTGATCGTGAACTCCGCCGTGTTGGTTCCGCCGTGAACGGTCACGGTGTAGTCCCGTGTGGCGGCGGAAGAGGAAACCGTTCCGGAGACCACCCCGCCGGACCACGTCAGACCGTCGGGAAGCCCCGTCACCGTCACCGTGCCCGCCCCCGTCTCCGTGACGGGGAACGAAGTGATGGTCTCTCCGGGAAAGAAGGTCATGGCGCCCGGATTCGTGAGCACGGGACCGCTCCCCCCTCCCCGCGACGGCGGGGCGTGCCGGCTGTCGCTCCAGCCGTCGCCGCTGCCGTTCGTGTTGGCGCTCGCGACGGCGCGGCCCTCGTCGTCCATCCGGCACGACAGCGGCGCGTTGCGCCAGCCGTCGTGGCGGTCGGCGGACAGTTCGGCCGCCTCGACGACGAGCCAGCCGGCGCAGTCCGCAAGCGGGAACGTCCTCGACAGCGACCCCAGGAACGCGAAGCTGTCCCGGAAGACCGGCTCACCGCACGTCTGGCCGACGTGGTGGGGCTCCACCGGGCACTGCCAGACGGTGACGGCGCGGTTCCGGTACTCGCGGGCCGCGTCCGGCATCCCGGGCATGTCGACCGGGGCGAACGTGAGCGTCACCTCGCCGTCCAGGTACTCGACCTGCACGTCGTACGCGTTGAAGTCGGCGGCTATCGGCCCGAGATGCGAGAGCCCCGGGGCGTCGCCTGCCGTCAGGCTGACCGGCGCGGCCGGCGGGCCGCCGTGCAGGTCGGAGTCACCGGCAAGACGATGGAACGGGTCTACCCCGGGTCTACTCCCCCCCCCCCCCCCCCGGACGGCGCGGTCGCCAGCGGCGACGGCTGAAGCGGCGAGGACGAGGAGTCGTCGTCGGAGCAGGCGATCAGGCCCGCACCGGCGGCCAGCAGGACCGTGATCACGAAGAAGCAGTTTCGCATCGCAAATTCCCCGGCGTCTACGATATAGGGTGTGCAGGTACGGCAACAGTATCACGGCGACGGAGTTGCTGGCCGGGAGCCGAGGGGGCCCTTCGAACCGCCCCCGGTCGTCGCTCCTGCGTGCCATGCTTCACGTATCGGCACGTGGCCGCCGTACGTGCGCACCTTTCGTGGACTTCTCGCCGCGACCCGCCAACCCAAGACGCGCGTGACGTTTCATCGGCACCCCGCGCCGATCCGACGATCACGCCTCAACCTGCCCACACTCGTTGCAGGAGAGCCTCAATCGCCCGGCCGCTGGAAGACGACGACCTCGCCGGGGATGGCGGCGAAGACGAGCTCCGCGGTGACCGCCACCGGCCCGGCCTCGCCGCCGAGCGGGGACGTCCCCGCCGGCACGGGCCGGCCGGGATCGGTCAGGTCGAACACCTGCAGGACGCCGCCGCCGGCCGCGTAGAGCCGGCGGCCCCACATCGCGGCGCCGGCGACGCGGCCGGCGGTGGGGACGGCCGCCGCCACGCGGGGCGCGGCCGGGTCGGAGACGTCGACCGCCTGGAGTCCGGCGCGTCCGCTGACGATGGCGGCCACCGGCGGCGGCGCGCCGCCGGTGGAGCGCGCGTCCGGCACGACCACCCGCGTGATCGGGTCGCGGCCGAGCGACAGGCGGCCGACCGCGGCCGGCGCGGCCGGCGACGACACGTCGACGACGATCAGGCCGGCCGGCTGATCCGCGACGAAGACCAGCGGGCCGGCGGCGGCGATGCCGCGCGGAAACCCGTCGCCCAGGTACTCCCCGGCGCGCCGGAAGCCGCCTGCCGCGTCGACGACGTCGAACCCGATCGAGTTGTCGCCGACGAACGCGCGGGCGCCCGACGCGGCCACGCCGACCGCCTGGCCGCGCGTCGCGGAGGTTCCGGTCAGCGCCGGCGCCGGGCCGGACAGATCGAGCCGGCGGAGCCCGTCGTGGCCGTTGGCCACGTAGACCGCTTCGCCGGCGGCGGCCAGGCCCAGCACGGGCTGCGCGAACTCGTACGTCCCGGCGGGCGCGGGCGCCTCGGGGCGGGAGACGTCGATCACGAGGACGCGCGTTCCGCTCCCGACGATCAGGCGGCCGGCGCCGGCCGCCAGCGCCGTGGCCGGCTCGGCCAGCGGGACCGACCCGACCCTGTACGGAGACGGCGCCTGCGCCGTTCCGCCGCCGGCGCCCGGCGCGGCCGAACCGATCGTCAACGCCGCGGCGAGAACGAGAGAAATGTTGCGCATGGGTTTCAGGAGCGCCGCGGGACCGGCCGCGGCGGGAACGGGAGAAGTGTTGCGCATGGGTTTCAGGAGCGCCGCGGGACCGGCCGCGGCGGGAACGGGAGAAGTGTTGCGCATGGGTTTCAGGAGCGCCGCGGGACCGGCAGCAGCCGCTGCTCGTCCGCCTCGGCCCGCGGGGCTTCGAAGTCGCCGGCGGCCAACGGGAACCGGCCGTAGTCGCGCAGGGGGCGCTCGGTGTCGAAGCGCCGCTTGTAGGCGGCGATCCAGTCGTCCGCCAGCTCCTGCTGGGCCGTCGCCAGATCCAGCGCGCCCCGGCAGACGAGGCGCCGCAGGTGCAGCTCGAGCTCGTCCTTGACGTAGGCGTTCCAGACGACGCTCCGATACGGCTGGGGCCAGAGGTTGCCGGCGTCCGCCGCGCCGCCCAGCTCCGGCGTGATCAGAAAGTCCAGCTCGTAGTCCGCGGCGTCCCCGTAGTCCACGCCGTACGCCTCGAACACCTGCCGCGGCACCTGCGCCGCGACGGCCGGAGCGCCCGGCAGCGCGCCGCCACAGACGTCGCCGACCCCGATCGGCCGGACGCTGCCCGGGGTGAGATCGGGCCTGGGCAGCAGCAGGCCGGCTGCCCCGGCCGCGCGGTCCGCGGGCGGCGGCGCGCCCGGCCCGGGCCGGCTCCGATCGGCGGCCGGCCACGACAGGAGCGCCGCGGCGAGGGCGGCGGCCGCGGCGGCGCGCGCCGGCCACCCGCGCACCGCACGCCGCCCCGCGCGGGCTTCCAGCGCCGCGCGCAGGCGGGCGCGGGCGACGTGCGGGGGCACCGCCGCGGCCGGCCGGCCGCGGCACGCGAGCCCGGCCGCGCGCGACAGGGCGTCGAGGTCCGCCTGCCGCCCCGCGCACCGCGGGCACGCGGCGAGATGCGCGCGGGCCCGCGCCCGGCGGCGCGCGGCGCGCGCGCCCTCCTCCTCGGCCAGGATCAGCAGCTCGCCGTCGGACAGGTGCCGGACCTTGCGCCCCATCGGTTCACCTTTCGTCGGCGCGGCGCAGCCGCGCCAGCGCCCGCGCCAGCGTGTTGGCCACGCTGCCCAGCGAGATGCCGAGCACGCCGGCGATCTCGCGGTACCGCAGCCCCTCGGCCCGCAACTGCAGGCAGCGCCGGTCGCGCGCCGGCAGCGCGTCCACGACGGCCAGCAGCCGGGCCTGCCGCCGGCCGGCCAGGTAGCGGTCCTCGGGCGTGGGCGTCGAGTCGACGACGGATCCGGGCGCGAGCAGCGCCCGCAGACGCCGCCGCCGCGCCTCGCGCGCCCGGTGCCTGAGCGCCAGGTTGTGGGCCACCCGGAAGATCCAGCCGCGCAGGTTCGACCGGTCCCTGCCGCGCGCCACGTGGTCGAACAGCGCGAGAAAGACCTCCTGCGCGACGTCGTCGCCGTCCCGGTCGGTCACGCCGAGCGCGCGCACGTAGCGGTGCACTGCGCCGCGGTGCGCGTCGAACAGTCGCAACACGACATCCCGGGCCTCGGCCCGCGCCGCCGGAGCGGCGGTCTCGCCGATGCCGAGGGGCAGATCGACCGGGGAATCGTGAACCGCGGGCACCATCCCTTACTCGCGAGGCAGTCTACACCCGCCGCGTTGACCGACTGCCCGCGGCCGCGATCCCGCGGGATTCCGGGCGTCTCCGACAGCGTGGCGCAGGCGACCCGGCCGCGGCCCGCGACCCCGCGGAATTCCGGGGGCGGCGGACCGCGCCAAGCCGGCCGACTCCCCGCGGCCCGCGACCCCGCGGGATTCCGGGCGTCTTCGACGGCGTGGCGCAGGCGGTCCGGCCCGCGGCCCGCGACCCCGCGGGATTCCGTCTGAACGGATCCGCCCCCGAGGGAATGTATCAGCATGCATTCGTCACCAGCCGACCGTCCGCCCGCTTTCTTTTTTCCCGCCGCGCGGCGCCGCATTCGCGGCTCCATGACCAGCAGATCGCACGCGAGAACCACGCTGCCCTCTGTCTTTCCCGCCGCGCGGCGCCGCATTCGCGGCTTCCTCCGACTCGCCGCGGTCGGAGCGGCCGTCCTGGGCCCGGGCGCCGCGGCGCCGGGCGCGGCGCAGACCGGATCGCTGACCGGCGTGGTGACCGACGCGCAGGGCGCCGCGGCGCCGGGCGTGACGGTGACGGCGCGCTCGGCGCCGGGCGCCCCGGCCACCGTGACCACCGACGGGGCCGGCAGGTACGTGCTGGCCCTTGTGCCCGGGACCTGGACCGTGACCTTCACGCTGAGCGGCTTCGAGACGCAACGCCGGGAGGGCGTGCGGCTGGCCGCCGGGGAGACGGCGGTCCTCGACGTGACGCTGCCGCTGGCGGCGATCGCCGAGCGGGTCGACGTGGTCGGCGTCACCCCGCTGCCCGGGACCGGCGTCAGCCGGGACCGGGTCGCCGCGGCGGTGACCGTCCTCGACGGCGGAGACCTCGCGGCGCGCGGCGCGGCCTCGATGGCCGACGCGCTGAACGAGCGCCTCGGCGCGGTCTCCCTCGAAGGAACGACCACCAACCCGTTCCAGCCGACGCTCCGCTTCCGGGGCTTCACCGCCTCGCCGCTGCTCGGCCTGCCGCAGGGCATCGCCGTGTACCAGAACGGAGTCCGCGTCAACGAGCCGTTCGGCGACACGGTGCAGTTCGACCTCCTGCCGCAGTTCGCCGTCGACCGCGTGCAGCTCAGCGCCGGGTCCGACCCGACCTACGGCCTGAACAGTCTCGGCGGCGCCCTCGTGCTCGGTCTCAAGAACGGATTCGATCACGCCGGGTTCGGCGGCGAGGTTTCCGGGGGCGCCTTCGGACGACTCGCCGCGACGGCCGCGTACGGCGCCGCCGCGGGGTCCTGGGCGTTCTACGGCGGCGCGACGCGCTTCCAGGAAGACGGCTGGCGGTTCGCGTCCCCGTCGGAGGTGACGCAGGCGTTCGCGGACGTCGGATACCGGCAGGGGGGCGTGGACGCCGGGGTCAGCGTCACCTACGCCGACACGCTGCTGACCGGAAACGCGCCCGCGCCGGTGGAACTGCTCGCGGCGGACCGGTCGGCGGTGTTCACGTTCCCGGACCGGACGGAGAACCGGCTGGCGTTCGTGCAGGGCCGCGCCAACGCCGCCGCGTCCGACACCTGGTCGATACAGGTCACCGGCTACTACCGCGACCTCGACCGCCGCACGCTGAACGGGGACGAGGCGGAGTTCGGCGTCTGCGACGACGACGCCCTGCCGGCCGGCGCGCCGGAGGAGACCCTGTGCTTCGGCGCGGACGACGACGACGACGACCACGGCGACGACGACGGCCACGATCATGGCGACGACGACGATGACGACCACCACGGCGGCGGCGATGCCGGCCACGGCGGCGACGACGACGACGATCATGGCGACGACGATGACGATCATGGCGACGACGACGATGACGACGACGGGCACGGCGGCGAGGAAGCGACGCCGCTGGTCGACCTCCGGTCCGGCCGCTTCATCACGAGTCTGGACGCCGCCGGCGACGGCGCCTACAACCGCACCTCGACGCTGGCGCAGGGGTACGGAGCCACGCTGCAGGCGACGGCGGCGACCACCGCCGGCACGCGCGCCAACGTGTTCGTGGCGGGCGTCTCGGCCGATCTGGCCGACGTCGCCTTCGAGTCGGACAGCGAGCCGGGCACGCTGACCCCGGAGCGGGGCGTCGCCGGCTCGGGACTGCGGACCGGCCTCCACGGCCTGGGAGGCGACGACCTGTTCAACACCTCCCTCGAAACCGCGAACAGCGCGTTCGGGCTGTATTTCAGCGACACGCTGTCGTTGACGGACCGCGCGCACGTGACGGTTTCCGGCCGCTACAACCGGGCGCGCATCGACATTGCGGACCGGCTCGGCACGTCGCTCGACGGCACGCACGCCTTCGGGCGCTTCAACCCGGCGGTCGGCGCGGTCTACCAGGCGGACGAAAGCACCTCGTTCTTCGCGCGGTACTCGGAATCGAACCGCGCCCCGACGGCCGCCGAGCTGAGCTGCGCCGACCCGGCCGAGCCGTGCCGCGTGCCCAACGCCTTCGTTTCCGACCCGCCGCTCGAGCAGGCCGTCGCACGCTCCGTCGACGTGGGAGTCCGGGGCCGCTGGGAGTCCGGGGCCGGACGGGGCGAATGGTCCGTCTCGGCCTGGCGCACCCGGATCGAAGACGACATCCTCTTCGTGGCCTCGCCGGAGCTGATCGGCACCGGCTACTTCCGGAACGCCGGGACCACCGCGCGCAGCGGGTTCGACGTCGAGCTGCACGGGCGGGCGGCGCGCACGAGCTGGTACCTCAGCTACGGACTGGTGGACGCGACGTTCGAATCGCCGGTCCTGCTGCCGGGCGACGAGGAGGTCAACGACGCGGCCTCCGACGACGGGACGATCGCCGTCGCGCCCGGCGACCGCCTGCCCGGCATCCCGCGCCACGGCCTCAAGGCGGGCGTGCGGCAGGACCTCACAGACGCCTGGGACGCCGCCCTGGAGGCGGTCGTCGCATCCAGCCGGTTCTTCGTCGGCGACGAGGGCAACGACCAGGTCCCGCTCGACGGCTACGGGGTGGTGAACCTGCGTTCGTCGTATCGCTTCGCCAACGGCGTCGAACTCTTCGCGCGGGTGGAGAACCTGCTCGACGCGCGGTATGCGACGAGCGGCGTGCTGGCCGAGCTGGAGGTCCCTCTGCGCGAGGTGCCGGATGCGAGCGATCCGCGGTTCGTCGGACCCGGCATGCCGCGTAGCGCCTTCGGGGGCGTGCGGGTGCGGTTCTGACCGCGCGGGCGCGGCGCGCGGGGACTACTCCGCGCCCCCTTCCCGGAGCAGCGCCGCGAGCGCCGCCGGGGCGACGTTGCCGCCGCTGAGGACGGCGACGGTGTCGCCGTCCTCGCCGCCGTTCCCGCGTCCGGAGAAGAGCGCCGCCGCGACCGCGGCGGCGCCGCTCGGCTCGACGACCAGCTTCGCCCGCGCCGCGAGCCAGCGGACGGCGTCCGCGATCGCCCGCTCCTCGACCGTCACGACGTCGTCGACGAACGCTACCGCGTGGGCGAACGTCAGGTCCCCCGGGCGCACCGGCAGCAGACCGTCGGCGATGCTCGCCGCGCCGTCGAGAGTCACCGGCGCCCCCGCCGCGAGCGAACGGGCCATGGCCGCCGCGCCGACCGGCTCGACGCCGACGACGCGGGTCGCCGGCCGCCGCCGCTTGACCGCCGCGGCCACCCCCGCGACGAGCCCGCCGCCGCCGATCGGCACGTAGATGGTGTCGCTCGACGGCTGGTCCTCCAGGATCTCGCGGCCGACCGTCCCCTGCCCGGCGATGATCTCCGGATGGTCGAACGGCGGCACCATGGTCAGGCCCCGCTCCGCCGCCAGCGCCTCGGCCCGCCGCCGCCGCTCGACCGACGTCGTACCCTCGAAGAGCACCTCGGCGCCGTACGACCGGGTGCCCTCGACCTTGACGGCCGGCGCCGTCTCCGGCATCACGACCACCGCCGGCAGGCCGCTCCGGCGCGCCGCGCACGCAACCGCCTGCGCGTGGTTGCCCGACGAATAGGTGATGACGCCGCGCACGTCCGGGCCGGACGCGATCTGCGCGACCAGGTTGCTGGCGCCGCGGATCTTGAACGCGCCCGCCACCTGCAGGTTCTCGCACTTGAGCCGCAGGGAACGGCCGGCGACGTCCGACACGTCGACGAGCGGGGTGCGGCGGACGGCGCCCCGAATCCGCTCCGCGGCGGCGTCGATGGCGGCCGGCCCGACCAGCGGGCTCATCGGCCGCCGCCCGCGCGGTCCCGGCCGCCCGCGCGACCCGCGCGGCGGGGCGCTCCCCGCCCGCCGGCCCGCCGGCGCCGGCCGTATACTGACCCGCGTGACACCGACCCGCGTGATCCGGCCGGCCTTCCCCGCCGCGCCCCGTCTGTGCCTGCTCTGCGTCCTGTCATCGCTGCTCGCAACCTCCCTTCCGGCGCGGGCGCAGCCGCCGCCGGAACCGATCGGCCGCTACGTGTTCGACGTGCGCGGCACGCTGGTTCCGTTCGTCCGCAACGCCGACCTCGCCGCCGCCCGCGGCCTGCCGCCCCTCGACACGCCGGGCCGCGGCTTCGGCTACGACGTCGGCGCGCACGCGTACCTCGTGCGCCTGCTGGGGATCACCTTCGGCCTGGGGGCGAGCTACCACGCCTCGCGCGCCGATCGACCGCGCGCGGAGTTCTCGGACGACCCCGACGGCCCGACGCTCCGCAAGCGATTCTCCATGCTGTCGTACCAGCTCTCCTTCAACTTCGGCCACCGGAACGGCTGGAGCTACCTGAGCGGCGGACTCGGCTCGTCACGCCTGTCGCTGTTCCCGCTGGACGCCGAGGAGCCGCCGCAACGCCCCGCGAACACCCTCAACTACGGCGGCGGGATGCGCTGGTTCCTCAACCGGCACGTCGCGTTCACCGTGGACGTCCGCCTGTACGCCATCAGCCCGCTGCCGGCGCGGGAAGATGCTCCCGGCTCGCCCCGCATGACGCAGGTGGCCTTCAACGTCGGCGCGTCGTTCCGGTGAGGCCACCGGAAATCCCCGCATACGCCGGGACGCGCGCCGAACGTCCTGCCCGTTCCGCCGCGCTTCGCCCCATAATCCCCGCATGCGCCGGGACACGTTACTCGATTTCTTCGACGATCGCATCCGGTCGGACCGGCCGTTCCTCGTCTACGACGGCGGGTACCGCGGCTACGTCTGGTCGTACGGCGAGATTCGCCGCGCCGCCCGGAACTTCGCCGCCCGCCTGCGCGGGCACGGCGTCGCCCCCGGCGACCGCGTGGTGCTGTGGGGCGAGAACCGCGCCGAGTGGATCGTCGCCTTCTGGGGCTGCCTGCTCGCCCGCGCGGTGGCCGTGCCCGTCGACCTGCGCGCCTCCGCGGAGCTGGTCGGGCGCGTCGTGCGGATCGTCTCGGCCCCGCTCGTCGTCGCGGGCGCCGGCCTCCGTCCCCCGCCGCTGGACGGGGTGGCGACCTGGGCGCTCGACGATCTGCTCGCGGACGGCGCCGGCGGCTTCCGGCAGCCCGCGTCCCCGGCCCCCGGCGTCCCCGGCGCCGCCGCCGAACCGGACGCCGCGGACCGTCCGGGCCGCGACGACCTGGCCGAGATCATCTTCACGTCCGGCGCCACGGCCGAGCCCCGGGGCGTCCGGATCACGCACGCGAACGTGCTGGCCAACATCGTGCCGGTGGAGCGCGAGATCCGGAAGTACGCGCGGTACGGGCGCCCCTTCTTTCCGCTCCGCTTCCTGAACCTGCTGCCGCTCAGCCACATGTTCGGCCAGGCGATGGCGACCTTCGTGCCGCCGATGCTGGAGGGCGTCACCGTCTTCATGCGCGGCCACGACCCCGCCGGCATCGTCCGGCAGATCCGGACCCGCCGCGTGTCGGTCCTCGTCTGCGTGCCGAAGATCCTGGACGTGCTGCGCGACTACGTCGCGCATCTGGCGCCCGAGGCCGCCGCCCCCGCGGAACAGCCGCTGCACGTCGCGCGGCGCTGGTGGCGCTACCGGAGGGTCCACCGGCTGTTCGGCTGGAAGTTCTGGTCGTTCGTCGTCGGCGCGGCGCCGCTCGACCCCGGGCTCGAGGCGTTCTGGTCGCGGCTCGGGTTCCTGGTCGTCCAGGGCTACGGCCTGACCGAGACCGCGCCGATCGTCACCCTCAACCATCCCTTCCGCACCCGGCGCGGGTCCGTGGGCAAGCCGATCGCCGGCATCGAGGTCGCCATCGCCGACGACGGCGAGATCCTGGTGCGCGGCGGCAACGTCACCGGCGGCTACTACGACGCCCCCGAGGCGACGGCCGCCGCGTTCCGGGACGGCTGGTTCCATACTGGCGACGTAGGCGCCCTCGACGCGGAGGGCCGTCTGACGGTCCATGGCCGCAAGAAGGAGATGATCGTCACGCCGGACGGCCAGAACGTCTTTCCGGACGACGTGGAACGGGTGGTTCTGGCGTGCGCCGGGGTGCGCGACGCCGCCGTGGTCGCCGGCGGCGAGCCGGGACGCGAGCACGTGCACGCCGTGCTGCTGCCTGACCCGGGCGCCGACCCGGCCGCCGCGGTGCGGGACGCCAACGCGAAGCTGGAGGAACGCCAGCGGATCCGCGCCTTCTCCGTCTGGCCCGGTCCGGCGCTGCCCCGCACCGACGGCACGCAGAAGCTGAAGCGCCGCGAGCTGAAGCGCTGGGTGGACGGCGAAGACCGGCCGCCGGCGCCGGCGGGCGGCGCCAGCGGCGAACTGCTCGAGGAGATCGTGGCCCGCTTCGCGCACGGCCGGGCGGTCACCGGCGCCACCACCTTCGAGGAGCTCGGACTCGGCTCCCTGGAACGCATCGAGCTGGCCCTGGCCCTCGAACGGCGGTTCGGCTGCACGATCGACGAGACGGCCCTGGCGCAGCTTGCGACGGTGGACGACCTGCGGACGCTGCTGTCCGGCCCGTCGCGGGGGACGGCCGGGTCCGGGGCGGCGCCGGCGCGCGGGGACGCCGGCTCCGAGGCGGCGTCCGACTTCCCCACCTGGAGCCGGCATCCCGCCGCGCGCGGCTTCCGGCGCGCGGCGCTGGCGGCGTTCCTGCTGCCGCTCACCCGGATCTTCGCCTGGATCCGGGTCGAGGGCCTGGAGCGGCTCGCCCGCGCGCAGGATCCGGTGCTGTACGCCGCCAACCACCAGAGCGTGATGGACGGTCCGGTCATCCTGGCCGCGCTGCCGCCGGAGCGGCGCTACCGGGTCGCCACCGTCGCGGCCCGCGAGTGGTTCGCGCCGCACTTCCACCCGCGGGGCCAGCCGCGGCTGCGGCGGCTGGCCACCAGCCTGGCGTACTACCTCGGCGTCCTCTGCTTCGACGTGGCGCCGCTGCCGCAGCGCGAAGCGGGCGCGCGCGAGGCGTTGCGGGACATCGGCACCCTGCTCGGACAAGGCTCGTCGGTGCTGATCTTCCCCGAGGGGCGGCGCTGCGAGACCGGGCGGATCGACCCCTTCCAGCCGGGCGTCGGGATGCTGGCCGCGCGGATGCGGGCGCCCGTGGTGCCGGTGCGCATCGACGGCGTCGACCGCGTGCTGCCGGTGGGGGCGCACCGGGCGCGGCCGGGCCGGGTGCGGGTCGCGTTCGGCGCGCCCCTCCGCGTCGAAGGCGACGACTACGCGGCGATCGCGCGCCGGATCGAAGAAGCCGTGCGGGCGTTGTAGCGCCGCCGCCCGCACGGGCGCCGACCCCGGCGCGCCGCGGCGAACCTGGACGTCGGCGTAGCGCCGCCGCGCGCACGGGCACCGAATCCCGAGGCCGCCGGCCGGGGAACGAACGTCCGGCAGCGCCGCCGCGCGCACGGGCGCCGGCCGCTCCTATATAATCTTCCCGCTTCGGGAACCCGACGTGGCGAAGGACGACCTCATCGACGTGCAGGGCACCATCGTCGCGGTGCACAGCGGCGGCCTCTACCGCGTGCAGTGCGACGCGGGACACGAGGTCCTGGCCCAGTTGAGCGGCCGGATGCGCCGGTTCCGCATCAAGGTCGTCCCCGGCGACCGGGTCACCGTCGGCGTCTCCCCGTACGACCCGGCCCGCGGGATCATCACGTTCCGCGCACGTTGAGCCGGGCGCTTCCCGGCGACCGGTTCGCCGACTGGCGGCCGAGCAGGCGATGTTGGACGATTCCGGAGCCGACCGGTCCTCCTCGCGCGGGGCGCCGGGGCCCGCACCGGACCCCGCGGTCGCCCGGTTCCGCGCCTGCCGCTGGCACGACGAAACCAACGGCGGCGCCGAGTTCTGCAAGCACGGCGAGGTGCTGCCGTACGCCGGCCGCAACGGCTTCCGTCCGCGGGCCTGGTGCCCCGACTGCGCCTTCTACAAGGCGCGCCGCCGGCCCCGCAAGCGGGACGACGCCGCGCCGGAAGACTTCCGCTTCTAGCCCGCGGTATGATTTCCCTCGCGATCGGCAGGGTCCGCGGGTGACGTCCCGGTCACGGCCGCCCCGCCGCCGGCGCTGGACCAGCCCATGACCACGCCACGAGACATCTTCCTGGCGGCGGAACTGCCGACCGAAACGGCCGCCCGCTTCCTCGAACGCTACGGTCCGCGCGACGGCGAGGCGGCCGACGGGCACCTGCAACAGCTCGCCGACGACCTGCCCAGCCGCCTGGCGCTGGGCGAGCTGGCCCCCACGCTGCTCGACATCCTCTCGACGACCCCCGACCCCGACGCGGCGCTCGTCGGCTTCTGCCGCTACACCGGCGCGCACACCCCCAAGGCCGGGTTCATCCGGGAGCTGGCCGCCGACCCGCGCCTGCTCGACATCCTGATGCAGATCCTCGGCACCTCGCCGTTCCTGAGCGAGATCCTGATCCGCAACCCGGAGTACCTCTACTGGCTGCGGCACCGGCTCGACGCCGCCCCGCCCGACCGCGTCGACTACGAAACGGAGCTGGACCGGCTGGTGGACAACGCGCAGACCGTCGAGCAGCAGGTGAACGTGCTCAAGCGCTTCCAGCGGCGGGAGATGCTGCGGGTGGCGGCGCGCGACCTCTTCGGGATGCTCAACCGGGAGTCGCTGACGACGACCACCACGCAGTTGTCCAACCTCGCCGACACGATCGTCGACCGCGCCCTGCGCATCGCGGCGGCGGAGGCCGCCGCCAGGCAGGGTCCGCTCCCCGGTCGGTTCACGGTCATCGGCATGGGCAAGCTGGGCGGCGGCGATCTGAACTACAGCTCCGACATCGACCTCATCTACGTCTACGAAGCCTCCGCCGAGGAGGCCGGCGCGGCCCACGGGCGCTACCAGAAGCTGGGGCGGCGCCTCACCGGGCTGCTGGCCGACCATACCGCCGAGGGGTATCTCTACCGCGTCGACATGCGCCTGCGGCCGATGGGCGGGGGCGGCGCACTCGTCTACTCCCTGAAGCAGTCGGCGCAGTACTACGAGACCCTGGGCGAGACGTTCGAGCGGTTCGCGCTGCTCAAGGCGCGGCCGATCGCCGGCGACCTCGCGCTCGGCCGGCGGTTCGTCGAGATGGTCGCGCCGTTCGTCTACCGCAAGTACCTGGACCACGCCGCCGTCGAGGAGCTCGCGCGCTACAAGGCGCGGGCCGACCGGGAGCATGCGCGCCACGGCGACCTGAACGTCAACATCAAGGAGGGCCGCGGCGGCATCCGCGAGGTGGAGCTGTTCGCGCAGGTGTTCCTGCTGATCTACGGCGGCGGCCAGCCGGCGCTGCGGACCGGCCACACGCTGACCGCCCTCGACCAGCTCGGCGCGCACGGCTTCATCGACGCCGACGTCCGGGAACGGCTCTCGTCCGCCTACATCTTCCTGCGCAACATCGAGCACGGGCTGCAGGCGGCGGAAGGCCAGCAGACCCACAGCCTCTCGGCCAGCGAGCGCGGCCTGCGGGCGCTCGCGCGGCGGCTCGGGTTCGACGAGCTCGAGACGCTCACCGGGGCGCTCGACCGCCACCGGGAGCGGGTGCACGCGGTCTACGCCAACCTGTTCCACAACGAAACGGGCGAAGAGGGACTGGCCGGGCGGGAGCTGTTCCGGCTCCTGGCCGGCGAGATCGACGACGAGCGGGGGCGCGCGCGGCTCGCGGAAGCCGGGGTCGACCACGCGGACGGCGCGCTGCAGGCGATCCGGGCGCTGGACGCGGCGCCGTCCCAGGGCCGGTCGTCCTCGCGCAACCTCCTGGCGAACCTGCTCGCGTCGATCCTGTCGAACGAGACGCCGTTGTGCGCGCCGGGACAGGTTCTGATCCGCCTCGAGAAGGTGGTGGCCGGGGCGGGAGCGCCCGCCGCGCTGTACCGCACGCTGCTGGAGGACGACGCGCTGCGGCGCCGGATGCTGATCGGCCTCGACGCCGGCGACCTGTTCGCCGCGCGGCTCGCCACGTATCCGGAGCTGCTCGACTTCCTGCCCGCCGTGGATCTGGACGAGGACGCCTTCCGCGCGGCGGTGGTCGCCGCCTTCGACGGGGTGGTCGCGGACGGTTCCGACCTCCCTTCCCGCTTCGATCCCTTCCGCCGGGTCAAGGCGATCGAAGAGTTCAAGGTGCTCGCCGAGTGGCTGACCGGCCGCCGCCTCGCGCCGCTGAACGACAAGCTCTCGCTCGTCGCCGACTGCGCCGTGCGGGCCGCCGCGCGGGTGGTGGCGCGGGACCGTCCGCCCGCCCCGGACGCGCCGGACCCGGACGCCGGCTGGACGGTGTTCGCCCTCGGCAAGCTCGGCAGCCGCGAACTGACGGTGCACTCCGACCTCGACCTGGTCTTCGTCTACGCGGGCGAGACGACCGACGGCGCCCGGTTCCAGGGCCAGCAGAAGTTCGTGCGGACCATCCACGACCTGCTCGCGAAGAAGACGGCGGCCGGCTCCGCCTACGAGATCGACACGCGGCTGCGTCCCGAGGGCAAGATGGGCGCGCTGGCGATTCCCTTCCCCGCCTTCCAGCGCTACCTGCGCGAACGGGCCGAGATCTGGGAGCGCATGGCCTGGACGCGCTGCCGCCACGTCGGCGGCGACGCGGCACTCGCCGCGCAGGTCCGCGAGACCGTCGACGACTTCGTCTACGGGCCGTGGGCGTCCGACGTCCCCGGCTACGCCCGGCACGTCCGCTCCCGCATCGAGCGCGAGCTGGCCCACGAGGAGACCGGCGACCACCTCGACCTGAAGCGCGGCCGCGGCGGGCTCGCCGACGTCGACTTCCTGCTGCAGGTGCTGCAGATCCGGGAAGGGCGGGCGAACCCGGCGTTCCGCGTCGCCGGAACCCGCTGGCTGCTCGACACGCTGCCCGCCACCGAATTCCTGCCCGCGGCGGAGGCCGACGCCCTCCGCGGCGCGTACTGGTTCCTGCGCGAGCTGGAGACGGTGCTGCGCATCCACACCGACACCGGCGGCGGCGCCATCCCGACCGACCCCGCCGCGCTCGAGCCGCTGGCGCGCCGGCTGCGGGAACCGGCGTCCGGCGCGGAGCTGCTGGCGCGGTACCGGGAGGTCACGGGCCGGGTGCGGGCGATCTACGAGACGGGCATGGACCGCCTGGACCGCGGCGCGGCGTAGGCGGCCGGCCCCGGCGGCCTCGTGTCGGGCGCCTGCTCCGGCAGTGAGAATGATGAGCGACGCGAAGCAGGAGCATCACTCCTGCCCGCCGGTCATCCCCCGCACCTCCTCGATGACCTGCTCCGCATGCGCGGCGCCGGCGAGGAGCATCACTCCTGCCCGCCGGTCATCCCCCGCACCTGCGGTATACTGAATTCCGGTTGCGCGGCCCCGGAATACGAGTGAGGATTCGCACCATGACGACTTCGAAGCCGGTTGTTCTCGGCGGCCTTGCCGCGATCTTCGCGCTCGCGGCGCCGCTTCCCGCGTCCGCCGGCGCGGTTCCGGACGACCCGACGTTCAGCCGGGACGTCGCACCGATCCTGCAGCGGAGCTGCCAGAAGTGCCACCGGCCGAACTCCCTCGCGCCGATGTCGCTCATCTCGTACGAAGAGGTCCGGCCCTGGGCGCGCGCCATCAAGTACCGGACGGGGCTGCGGGACAAGCCGGGCGTCATGCCGCCGTGGTACATCGAGAAGGACATCGGCATCCAGCGGTTCAAGGACGACTGGTCGCTGAGCGACGACGAGGTGGCGACGATCGCCCGCTGGGCGGACGACGGCGCGCCGCGGGGCGACCCGGCCGACATGCCGGAGCCGCCGCCGTTCATCGACGTCGACGAGTGGGAGATCGGCGAACCCGATCTCGTCGTCTCGTCGCCGTCGTTCGAGGTCGAGGGCGACGCGCCGGACTGGTGGGGCAGTCTGGGGCAGTCCGAGACCGGACTGACCGAGGATCGCTACGTGGCGGCCATCGAGTACAAGGAGCGCAACGACCTGCGGCGCGGCGTGCGGTCCGACACGGTCGGCGGCCTGTTCGTGGTGCACCACTCGGCGCTCTACTCCGTGGCGGAGGGGGACGATTCGGGGCCGCCGCAGGTCTGGCCGGTGCACGAGGTCGGCCGCAACGCGGACGTCTTCGACGCGGACGCCGGCCGTCTCCTGCGGGCGGGGTCGACGCTGCTGTTCTCGTCAACGCACCTGCACGCGAACGGCACGGACACGCGGGCGCACATCGACGTCGGCTTCAAGTTCCATCCGCGGGGGTACGAGCCGGAGAAGCGGATGGAGCTGCTCTTCTTCGGCAACGGCCCCGACCTCGACATCCGCCCGCTGGAGGCGGACCAGCGGCACGACGCGTACTTCACCATGCCGGAGAACGCGAAGATCAGCGTCTTCGAGCCGCACATGCATGCGCCGGGCGTGCGAATGTGCATGGAGGCGATCTGGGGCACGACGGTGCAGACGCTCAACTGCGCCGGCTACGACCACAACTGGGTGCGCGTCTACAAGTACGAGGACGACGCCGCGCCGCTGCTGCCGAAGGGGACGATCCTGCACCTGACGGGGTACTTCGACAACTCGCCGGCCAATCCGAACGTGGTCGACCCGCGGAACTGGTCCGGCTCGGGCCACCGCTCGGTCGACAACATGTTCATCAACCTGATGCAGGCGATCTATCTGGACGACGAGGAGTTCGCCGCCGCGGTCGCCGAGCGCGAGGCGGCCGTCGAAGCCGGCGGGGGCGCGGACATCGGGTGCCTGCTCTGCGGGGCCGCCGGCGAGCAGCGGGCCGGGGCGGACGCCGGCGGCGGCAACGACTGAGGGACGGATCCATGACCGGCAGCGTGCGTTTCGGGCTCGCGGCGGCGGCGGCCGCGGCCGTGCTCGGCGCGCCGTCGAGCGGACTCGCCCAGCAATCGTACGCGGCGGGACAGACCGTCGCGCCCGCCTACGAGGGCTGGGAGCGCAACGACGACGGCTCCTTCAACCTGGTGTTCGGTTACATGAACCGGAACTGGGAAGAAGTGATCGACGTGCCGGTCGGCCCCGGCAACGGCATCGAGCCGGGCGGGCCCGATCGGGGGCAGCCGACCCGCTTCCACCCCCGGCGCAACCGCTTCGTCTTCCGCGTCCGGGTGCCGGCCGACTTCGGCGACCAGGAGCTCGTCTGGACCCTCACCACCAACGGCCGGACCGAGCGCGCCTACGCCACGCTGAAGCGCGACTACTTCATCGACGATCTGGTGATCCAGGCCAACTACGGGGCGGGCGGGGCCGCCGGGACGACGCCGGAGCTGGCGGACAACGAGGCGCCGACCCTGACGATCGAGGGCGCGCGCGAGCGCACGGCGCGGCCCGGCGAGCCGGTGACGCTGGTGGCGGCATCGACCGACGACGGCAAGCCGCGCGCGCGGTCGATGCCCGCGTCGGATCCGCGGAACCCGGGGCGCTTCACCACCGACACCGCGACCGGGCACCGCTTCTCCTGGTTCGTCTACCGCGGCGCGGGGGATGTCGCTTTCGATCCGCCCCAGATCAAGGTCTGGGAGGACACGCGGGACACCGGCGGATCTCCGTGGTCGCCCGGCTGGACGACGCCGGAGCCGCCCGCCGACGGCCGCTGGATCACCGCGGCGACGTTCGCCGAGCCGGGAACCTACGTGCTGCGCGGCATCGCCCACGACGGCGGACTGGCGACCACCGCCGACGTCACCGTCACCGTCACCCCATGAGGCTCAGCGCCCCGGTCCCGCCGCTGCCCGTGCCGGGGCAACGTCTTCCGGCGCCGGCGGCGGGCCGGCCGATGACGGCGGAAGAACTGTTCCGCCTGCCGGACGGCAACTGCCGGCATGCGCTGGTCAGAGGGGAGTTGCAGCGGATGGCGGCGGCCGGATTCCGGCACGGCGTGGTCGTCATGAACGTGGCCGGCCCGTTGAGTCGGCACGTGAAGGCGCACCGGCTGGGCGTGGTCTGCGGCGCCGAGACCGGATTCGTGCTGGCGCGGCGGCCCGACACCGTGCTCGCTCCCGACGTGGCTTTCGTTCGTCAGGATCGGATTCCAGCGTCCGGTCCTCCGGCGGCCTTCTGGGAGGGAGCGCCGGACCTGGCGGTGGAGGTCACGTCCCCGGGCGACACCCGTCCCGAAGTGGCGGACAAGGTGGCGTCGTGGCTCGCCGCCGGCACGCGGCTCGTGTGGGTCGTGGATCCGGCCGGCGAGTCGGTCACCGTCCAGGGTCCGGACCGCGCCCCGCGGCGTCTGGCGGGATCCGGCGGGCTGGACGGCGAGCCGCTGTTCCCCGGGTTCCGTCTGCCGGTCGCCGACGTCTTTGCGTTCGCTCGGTAGATCGAGACCGCCTTCCTCCGCGGAGCGGGCATGACCGACGACGCGCGCCACTCCGTGCGCCGCCACCTGCGGGTCGCCGTCGACGCCTACGACGCGGAGATTCGCCGGTTCATTCCCGGCTACGAAGCGATGCTCGGCGCCGCCGCCCGCGAGCTGGCCGGCGCCGGCCCGGGTCCGGTGCTCGACCTCGGGGGCGGCACCGGCGCCCTCGCCGAGGCGATCCTCGAGTCCGGGGGGCACGCGACCGTCGAACTGATCGACGTCGACGGCGAGATGCTCGCGCGGGCCCGGGCGCGGCTGGCGCGGTTCGGCGGGCGTGCGCGGTTCACCGAGCGGTCGTTCCTCGCCGACCTGCCGCGTTGCGCCGGCGCCGCGGCGTCGCTGGCGTTGCACCACGTGCGGACGCTGGACGCCAAGCGGGCCCTCTACCGGCGGATCCACGACGCGCTCGATCCGGGCGGCGTCTTCGTCAACGCCGACGCCACCATGCCGGCGGAGTCCGCCGCGCGGGAGGCGACGTGGCGCGCCTGGGCCGGCCACATGATGAGGCAGGGCATCGAGGAGCGGCGCGCGTTCGAGCACTTCGCGGAGTGGGCGGAGGAAGACACCTACTTCCCGCTCGAGGAGGAGCTGGCGGCCTTCGCGGCGGCCGGCTTCGACGCCCGGTGCGTCTGGCGCGAGGCGGGGATGGCGGTCGTGGCGGGGCGCAGGCCGAACCGCTGTCGAACCGGATGAGACGGCGGCAGGCGAACGGCGCCGGGGTGTTCCGCGCCGCTCGTCTGCCTGCCGTGTTGCCGTCGTCCGGCGGTCGGCTACTCGTCCGCCGCGCGCGCCGCGGCCCGCTCCGCGACGATCCGCTCGTAGTCCTCGTCGGTGAGGTACACGACGTTCACGTGGGCGTGGTACATGTCGTCGTAGCTCCGCTGGCCCCAGCCGACCCACTGCGTCGGATCCGGATTCGCGCGGTTGCCGGCCGTGTTGTCGTGCCACGCGGTGATCTTGACGACCGTGCCGGCGGGCAGCACCGGCGCGGAATGGTCGGCGTAGACGTAGTTGACGTGCCAGTTGAAGTCGAACTGGCCGACGTAGCTCAGCATCTCCGTCCGTCCGTCCGGGTGGATCGCCTCCATCGCCAGCGCCTTGCCGCGGATGTGCATGTGCGGCTGGAAGTTCTCGAGCCGGGCCGGGAACCGCAACGGGACGAACGCTTCGTGCTCGGTGACCACGCCGGGCGGGATGTCGAGCGTCCGCATCGCCTGCCGCACCCCCATCGCCTGCGCGTAGACCCGGTACTTGGGGACGTAGCCCCGGGGCTGGAGCCAGATGCCGAGCTCGGTCGAGTCGGTGATCTCCTCGCCGACCGAGTGGTAGTGGAGGTCGAAGCGGATCCGCGAGCCGGCCTTCAGCAGCTTGCCGGTGTTCTCGCGGAAGACGTCGCCGATCTTGCCGACCGCGAACTCGGTGAAGTAGGAGCCGGTGCCCGGGACGTCGACGGCCGCCTCGAAGTCCTCCGGGCTCTCCTCCTGCAGCAGGTAGGTGACGGCGTGGTGGACGATGGGGCGGCCGGGCAGCGACGGCCGCACCTCAAGCGCCTTGACCCAGCGGTCCTCGGTCAGCCCGGTCTCGACGACCGGCTGGTACCACTGGTCCTGGCCCGCGGCCGGCTGCGTCCACGGGGTCGAGCGGACCACGAGGTCCGGCTCGCCGAGCTCCTCGTACTTCTCGGCGAGGCGCCAGACGTCGTCCGCCGGCCATGCGATCGGCGGCGGCGCGTCGGCCGGCTCGCCGAGCGGCGCGCCGGCGTCGACCCAGCGCACCACCGTGTCGATCTCGGCGTCGCTCAGCGAGATGTCGTTGGCGAAGTCGCGGATGCCGACCGTCTTGTCGATGTGCCACGGCGGCATCCTGCGCGCCGCGACGTTCTCCTTGATGGCGCGGGCCCACGGCCGCACCTCGCGGTAGGTCACCAGCGACATCGGCGCCATGCTGCCGCTGCGATGGCACCCCTGGCAGCTCCGCTGGAGAATCGGCGCGACGTCGCGGGCGAACGTCACCTCGTTCGAACCGGCCGTCTGCGCCGCCGCCGGCAGGGCCCCGGCCGCCGTCACTGCCGCAATCGCCGCGAGCACGAGTCCGTGGGTCTTCATGGCTGTTTCTCCGCCTGTCACGTGTCCGTCGCGGCCGCGCGTCCGGCCGAATCGCTCACTGTACACGAACGTCGACGTACGCGTTGGTCCAGCAGCACTGGAAGCCGCCGGCCATGATCGCTCCCTGTCCGCCCGAATCGTCCCAGGCCAGCGCGCGCAGGACGTAGCGGCCCGGTTCGCTGAAGGTGACGGTGGTCGTCGCGAGGCCGTCCTCCGGGATCTCCGGCGCCGGCTCGGCGATTGCGACTGCGCCGGGACCGCGGTACTTGCTCCAGGCGAGGCCGATGCGGGTCGGGCGCCCCTGCAGGCTCTGCTTGCGGACCCGGTCGTCGCGCACCCGGATCGCGAGCGTCAGCGGGGCGCCGGGCGTGGCCGCCAGCGAACGCCGCACGCCGCCGGGACCCTGGCCGCTGCGCGGCTCCCCGTCCTCCCCGTCGAAGGTGAGCTCCGGCGGCCGGTTGCCGCTCGTCACCTCCTCGAGCGCGTCGATCCGCCACTCCGGACGCAGGTGGCCCGGCACGGCGTACGTCTCGCCGCCGGTGGTCAGCGACCAGGTCAGCGTCCGGTCGCCGAAGTCGGCGGGAACCTCCACCGTGAACACGCCGGTCTGCCGGCGCGGCAGCAGGTGCGTCGGCTGCCCGCGATCCTCGGCGCCGGGCGTGAAGTGGTTGTCCGGGCCGACGGGGACGTCGAGCGTCGCCTCGTAGTTGCGGTTGAAGTAGCCGAACGACAGCGAGAACGTGCCGTCCTCGTTGGGATACCAGCCCTCGAACGACGGACTCGCGCTCTGCCCGGCGTCATGCGGGATCGGCGTGTCACGCGACTGCGCCGCCACGGGGAACGGCGTCCCGGACAGGACGGCCGGCACGACGGCGGCGACGATGGCGAACCGAAGCATTGCGGCGGATTCTAACCCGCCGCCGGCCGGCGGCTCAACCGCGCCGCACCGGCGCCGGACCGCGGTACGGCGAAGGGACGCCGCCGCGTCGCCGGCCCCGGCACGGCCGGCGCGGTCTGCGAGCCGTCGGGATAGACGATCCGGGACCGGGCGGCCCCGACGCCGCTGGCGGGCCGCCAGGTTGCAGGCCGGGAACGGATGCGGACGTGCGTGTATGCTCACGAGATGGAAGTATCCGCCACGTACGCGTTCGACGCGCCCCGGCAACGGGTCTGGGATCTGCTGATCGATCCGCGGGTGATCGCCGGCTGCCTCCCCGGCTGCGAGGCGCTGGAGCCGGCCGGCGACGACACCTGGCGGGCCACCCTGACCATCGGGGTCGCCGCCATCACCGGACGCTACCAGGGCACGGTCCGCATGACCGGCAAGGACGAGCCGGCCGGCTACACCCTCGCCGTCGAGGGCAAGGGCAAGCCCGGCTTCGTGAACGGCTCGGCCCGCGTCGCGCTGGCGGAGGCGGACGGCGGCGCGCGGACCAGCGTCGCGGTGACGGGCAAGGCCCAGGTCGGCGGCACCATCGCCCGCGTCGGCCAGCGGCTGCTCGGCGGCGTCTCGAAGATGATGATGGACCGCTTCTTCGCCTGCCTGCAGGAGAAGGCGAAAGCAGCGGGAGACGAAACATGACGCGCGGTTGCGTGTTTCGGCGGAACACGGATTTCGTTGCGTGCCGCTCCGCCGGCGCGGACCGCGGACGCGCGCGGCCGGAAACCGACCTCGACCCGCTCGCCTCTTCCTCTCGGCCGAGCAGGACCTGCTGATTTCCGGCCGCAGCTACCCGCCTTCCTGCGCGATACGGCGGGCCATCCATTCCACGAACGCCGCCCGCGTCATGTTGCGCCGCCGCGCCTCGCCGTCGATGAAGGCGGCAATTCCTTCGTCGAGCGTCAGGCTGGCGCGCACGCGCCGGCCTGAAATCCGGATCAGGGGCACCGCGACGAGCGCGCAACCGGCCGGCGTCGCCACCTGCTCGATCGGGGTCGGCGGTTCGACGGAGTCGCCGTCCTTTTCCGTTTCGGTCACGTGGTCGCGAAGCGCCTCCTCGGCGTTCACGAGGACTTCGTCGATCGTGCCGCCCATGGCGACTATGCCCGGGAAGTCCGGGAAGGTGACGCCGTAAGCGCCCTTTTCGCCGTCGACCAACGCGGGGTACCTGATCATGGCTGCATCGCTCCCCCCGCGGGAATCAAAACCGGTCCGGCCAACCAGCCTTCCGGGCGATGGACCGCGCGACGCCGGGAGACACCTTCGGATGACGTGGAAGAGTGACGATGCCCTTGACGTCCGGATGCCGATAAACGTCGTGTCCGGAACCGCGGCGCGCCAGATACCAACCGTCCCGCTCCAGCCTGCGCCTGATCAGGCTGGTCCTCGTCTCCACGAAGCCCCCGCATGGTGTCAATCCCAGGCAGGCGACCGCGGACCCGGCCAGGTCCGGGCGAGTCCGCCCGCCCGGGCGGCCACCATCAGAATCCGAACGTCTTCGAAAAGCGCACTTCGCGCGGCGAAGCGTGCGTCCACGGGAACATCCCGCCCGTTGCGCCCGGGCTCGTGAACGAGATCAGGTAGTCTCCGGCCGAGACGCTGTACGGCTCGCCCGGATCGCACGTGCCGCTGCCGAGCATCATGAAGGCGCCGCCGGCGATCATGCCGAGCCCGCCGTAGGTGCGGCCAGCCGATCACATCTGCGCCTCGGCCGGAGTGCCGGCCGGCAGGAGCAGCACGGCGCAGACGGCGAGGGGGATGAGCTTGAGTTTCACGGGAACCTCCGAACGGAACGGGTTCAACAGCCCATCTTACTCCAAAGATGCAAGTCCACCCCGGATCGTCTTCGCGACAGGGCCGCGGGCCCGCGAAGGCGCGGGCGCTTCCTGCCGAGCTTGCCGTCTTCCTGTGACCACCGGCGGAGCTGCTCGCCGCCGCGCTCCTTCGTGCTACCCTGCGCGTGAAGGCGAGGGTGGCGGGAGACGAAGCATGACGATACTGTTGCGCGTGCTGGCCGGGGTCGGGCTGCTCGCGGCGCTCGCGGCGGGCGTCACGGGGCTGCTCGTCGTCGCGTTCGACCTGCAGATCGAGTTCGCCGGCGGCCTGCGGCCGATGTTTTCGTTCGGTGGTCCGGACGCCCACTACGCGGCTCTCGAAGCCGATCGCGCGAGCCGGCCGGCCGGCGGAACGACTGCGCCGGACGCGCGCAGCGTGGCCCAACCGCCTCCGGACGCGGCCGTCGGGTCGGAGGCGGCCGATGCGCCCGTCGTCGCATCGACCGTTGCGCCCGCGACCCCGGCCGGCGTCACATCGACCGTTGCGCCCGATGCCCCGGCCGGTGCCGCATCCACCGCCGCCGCGCCCGCGACCCCGCCCGGCGCCGCCGCGGGAGACGCCGCGAACCCCGACCCGGCCGCGACGCCGGCATCCGGCCACGACGCCTACCCCGACCCGGCCGCGACGCCGGCATCCGGCCACGGCGCCTACCGCGACCCGGCCGCGACGCCGGCACCCGGCCACGACGCCCACCGCGACCCGGCCGCGACGCCGGCATCCGGCCACGACGCCTACTGGACCGACTTCCGCGGACCGCGCCGGGACGGTCTGTACACGGAGACCGCCATCCGCACCGAGTGGCCGGCCGGCGGCCTGGAGCCTCTCTGGCGCCAGCCGGTCGGCGGGGGCCATGCGTCGTTCGTCGTCGCGGACGGGCGGGCGTTCACCATCGAGCAGCGCCGGGACCGGGAGGTGGTCGCCGCCTACGACGCCGCCACCGGGGCCGAGCTCTGGACGCACGCCTGGCCCGCGCACTTTCGGGAAATGATGGGCGGCCCCGGACCGCGCGCGACGCCGACCTGGCGCGACGGCCGGCTGTACGCCCTGGGCGCGACCGGCCGCCTCGTCTGCCTGGACGCCGCCACCGGCGGGGTCGTCTGGCACCGCGACATACTGGCCGACGCCGGCGCCGCGAACCTGCCCTGGGCGATGTCCGGCGCGCCCCTCGTCGTCGACGAGCTGGTCGTCGTCCAGCCGGGCGGCGCCGGCGGCTGGTCGGTCGCCGCCTACGACCGCCGCACCGGCGACCCGGTCTGGCACGTGCTGGACGACGTGCAGGGCTACACGTCGCCGATGCTGGCGACGCTGGGCGGCGTGCGGCAGATCGTGGTGGTGACCGCCGAACGGGCCGCCGGCCTGCGGCCGGAAGACGGAACGCTGCTGTGGGAACATCCCTGGGCCGTGCCGATCGTGCCGAACATCGCACAGCCGCTGGTCGTCGGCGACACGCGGATCTTCCTGTCGGCCGGCTACGGGAAGGGCGCGGCGCTGGTCGAGCTGACCCCGGACGGCGGCCGCTTCACCGCGGCGACGGTCTGGGAAACCAACCGCATGAAGAACAAGTTCAGCAGCTCGGTGCTGATCGACGGCTACGTCTACGGTCTCGACGAGTCGATCCTCGCCTGCCTCGACGCGGCCAGCGGCGAGTTGATGTGGAAGGGCGGCCGCTACGGCCACGGGCAGCTTCTGGCCGCCGGCGACCATCTGGTGGTGCTGACCGAGCGCGGCGATCTCGTGCTGGTGCGGGCGACGCCGGACGGTCACGAGGAGGTGGCCGCCTTCCGCGCCATCGAGGGCAAGACCTGGAACGTGCCGGCCCTGGCGGGCGGGCGCATCCTGGTGCGGAACGCCCGCCAGATGGCCGCGTTCGACCTGTCTCCGCCGCGGTGACGGCGCGCCGCGGACGTCTGCGGCGCCTGCGCTTGCGGGCCGGCGCCGCCCCCGCGGTCCTCTTACGCGCGCCTGCGCCCCCGGGGCCGGTGCCGCCCGGGCGCCCGTTCATGCGCGCTTGCGCTTGCGGGCCGGCGCCGCCCGGACGGCCGCCGCGTCCCCGGCCGCGGGCCGGCGCGCGGCCGGGGCCGTCCTCTTCGCCGGCGCCTTGGCCGGCTTCTTCTTCGCCGCGCTCACCTGGTCGAGGCTCTTCCGCAGGGCCTCCATCAGGTTGACGACCTTGGCCGGAGAATCGGTCTCGCGCTCGACCACCTCTTCGCCCGCGACCTTCGCGTCGATGATGCGCCGCAGCTCCGCCTGGTACTCGTCGGTGAACGCCGACAGGTCGAGGTCGCCCGCGAAGGTGCCGATCACCTGCCGGGCAAGCTGCACCTCGGCGTCGTCGACGGTCTCCGGCAGGTCTTCGAGTTCCTCGATCGCCGACATCCGGCGCACCTCGCTCGCCGCGCGCAGCGTGAGCATCATCAGGCCCTTCTCGCGGGGCTGCACGGCGACCGCGTACTCGCGGCCGAGGAGCGCCAGCTTGCCGATGCCCGCCTTGCCCTGCAGCGCCTCGCGGAGCACCGCGAACGCCCCGGCCGCCACCTTGCCGTCCGGCGCCAGATAGTACGGGCGCTCGACGTAGATCGGGTCGATCGACTCGACGTCGGCGAACCGGAGCAGGTTGATGATCCGCGTGGACTCCGGCTTCGCCTTGGCGACGTCCTCGTCGTCGACCACCACGTAGCGCCCCTTCTCGAACTCGTAGCCCTTGGCGATCTCGGTCTTGTCGACCTCGCGGTCGCACTCCTCGCACCACTTCTTCTGCCGGATCCGGGTCCGGCACTCGGCGTGCAACTGGTTGAACCGGATCGCTCCGGCCGTGCTGGTGGCGGGAAACACCCGCACCGGGACGTTGACCAGGCTGACCTTCAGGTAGCCCTTCCAGGTTGGACGTGCGGCCATCCGTGTTGCTCCTTGTCGCCGGTTCACGCGCCCCGCGGAACACGCTCCGGGGCGTACGCGCGCAACGCGGCGCGCCGGCGGCGTCCTGCGCGCCGGACCGTACGACGCGCCGCTCGATCCAATATATCGGCACGACGCGCCGCCCGGCCGACGCGCGGGAAACCGGCCCGCCGCCGCCCGGCCGTTCGCCGCGCACGTGCCATACCGTCCGGCTCGTCGGACGGCGGATCGGAACCGGCCGCCGCCGCCGCCCGGCCGTCGCAGCGCACGTGCCATATGCTGATCCCCGGATGGCGGAACGGCCGATGGCGCGGCGGCGGACGGCGGCGGCGTGGACGGGCGACCCGTGCGACGTGCGGCCGATGCTGGCGACGCCGGCGGCGCCGGGCGCCCACGAGCGCCTGCTCCGGAACCCGGAGCTCGTCTTCGAACCGAAGTACGACGGGATCCGCGCGCTCGTGTCGCTCGACGCCCCGGAGCGGCCCGTGATCCGCACCCGGCTCGGGCGCGACAAGACCGGCCAGTTCCCGGATCTGGTCGAGCCGCTGGCCGCGCTCGGACGCCGGCTCCGGCGGCCGGCGCTGCTCGACGGCGAGATCGTGGCGACGGACGCCGCCGGCGAGGCCCTGGCGTTCGAGTGCCTCCAGGAAAGGCTGCACGTCACGGGCGCGGCGGTCGCCGCCGCGGCGCGCCGGGTCGCGGCCGCGCTCGTCGTCTTCGACCTGCTGCGCGACGGCGGCGAGGACCTGCGCCCGCTTCCGTTCACGGAGCGCCGCCGGCGGCTGGAGCGCCTGCTGCGCCGGGCCGGGTCGCACGCGGTGCGGCTGGTCGACAGCAACGTCGGCAACGGCGTGGCGCTGGCCGCGCACGCCCGGGAGCGGAACTGGGAAGGGATCATCGTCAAGCGGCCGGACGCACGCTACGCGAGCGGCAGCCGCGGAACGGACTGGCGGAAGCTGAAGTTCATCCGCGGCGAGGAGTTCGTGATCGGCGGCTGGACCCTGCCCCGCGGGTCGCGCCGGCACTTCGGCGCCCTGCTGCTCGGCTACTATCCGGCCGGCGTCCGCCGCTCGGAACGCGAGCCGCTCGTCTTCGCGGGGCAGGTCGGAACCGGCTTCACCGACGCCGAGCTCGAGCGGCTCGCCGGCCTGCTCGCTCCGCTGGCCGCCGACGCCCCGCCGTTCGTCGAGCTGGCGCCGCCGAAACCGTCCGAGAAACGGCGCTGGGTCGAACCGGTGCTGGTGGCGCAGACGTCGTTCAGCCGCTGGACGCCGGACGGCGTGCTGCGGCATCCGGTCTACCTCGGGCTGCGCGACGACAAGCGGCCGGCGGAGGTGCGGCTCCCCCGGCGCCGCCCGCCCCCCGGCCGCGCATCCGAACCGGCGGAGCGGCGGGCCGGGACGAGGACCGGAACGACGAGGCGACCCGCGGCCACGGTCGATCCGCCGCACCCGGGCGCCCGAACGCCGCCGGCGAAGCATCCCGTCCCCGGCGCGCCCGCGGCCGCGGCCGATCCGCCGCACCCGGGCGCCCGAACGCCGCCGGCGACGCGTTCCGTCCCCGGCGCGTCCGCCGCGACGAAGACCGGAACGCCGCCCGCGGACCGTCCCGCGCGCCGGCGCAGCGCGGCCCCGCAACGACGAGCGGCGCAACCGGCGCATCCCGAACCGGCGCGGGGGTCTCGACCCACGCCGGGAACGGCCCCGCAACGACGAGCGGTTCAACCGGCGCATCCCGAACCGGCGGTCGACGATCTGCTGGAACGGCTCGAAGCGCTGGAACGCGACCGGCGGCGCGGCGTCCTCGTCCTGCGCGACGGCGCACGCCTCCCGGCCGGCAACCTGCACAAGGTGTTCTGGCCCGGCCCGGGCGTCACCAAGGGGGAGCTCGTGCGCTTCTACCTGCGCGTGGCGCCGTATCTGCTGCCGGTCGTCGCGGACCGGCCGCTCGTCATGAAGCGGTTCCCCAACGGCGTCGAAGGCAAGTCGTTCTACCAGCACCGCGCGCCGGAACCGCTGCCGGACGGCCTCCGCGTGGCGGCGGTCCGCGAGAACCCGGACAAACCGGACTCGACCGTCCCGTACCTGGTCGGCGGACGGCTCCAGACGCTGCTCTACATGGCGCAGCTCGGGGTGATCTCCCAGGACCCGTGGTTCTCCACGCTGCCGGACGTCGGGACGGCCGACCTGGCCGCGCTCGACCTCGACCCGATGCCGGAGGCGTCGTTCGACCGGGTGCTGGACGTCACCTGCTGGCTGCACGACGAGCTCGACCGGCTCGGCGTGCCCTGCTTCGCCAAGACGTCCGGTTCCGAAGGGCTGCACGTCTTCATTCCGCTCCCCCCCGGAACCCCCTGCGAAGCGGGGATGATCTTCTGCCAGATCGTCGCCACCGTCGTGGCCGCCGCGCATCCGGCGGCGGCCACCGTCGAGCGCACGGTCAGGCGCCGGCGGGCGGACGCCGTCTACGTCGACTACCTGCAGAACGTCTACGGCAAGACGCTCGCCTGCGCCTACAGCGCCCGCGCCAGCCCGTTCGCCGGCGTGTCGACGCCGCTGACGTGGACGGAGGTGCGCGAAGGGGCCGCGGCCGGGCTGCGGCCGCGGGACTTCACGATGCGGTCCATCTTCCCGCGCCTCGAGCAGGTGGGCGATCTCTGGGCGGAGCTGCGGACCGTCGAGCCGGCGCGCCTCGAGGCGGCGTTCGCGTACGAGCAGTAAACGGCCCGGCGTGGTAAGATGGCGTTTCGCGCGCCCGTAGCTCAGTTGGATAGAGCGTCGGGCTTCGAACCCGCAGGTCGGGGGTTCAAATCCCTCCGGGCGCGCCAAAAGCGGTCACCGCGCGCCGACGCCGCAGGGGTCGGGCCGGCGTGCGAACGTGACGAAACGCGCCCGTAGCTCAGCTGGATAGAGCGTCGGCCTCCGGAGCCGAAGGCCACAGGTTCGAATCCTGTCGGGCGCGCCAGTTCCCGCGCATGCGAGGACGACCGGTCGATGTGAAGGTGGCTGTGCCGGGCGCGCCGCCAGTTCCCGCGCATGCGAGGACGACCGCGGAGGCTCGCACCCGCCCGCACCGGAGGAGTGGCATGACGTGGCAGAGAGCCGGCTTCGCGGCCGCGATCGCATTCGGGCTGACGCTGGTGGAGACGGCGCCCCACGCCGCCACGCTGGCGCTCGCCTGCATCGCCCTCTACGTGATCGGCAGGCTCCTGGCCGGCCATTCCATCCTCGCCGACGGCGCGCCCGTCACCTGGCGGAGCGGCGCGCCCGTGGCCGCGGTCCTGCTCGGACTGACGCTGGTGCAGACGTGGCCCCACGCGGCCACGCTGGGGATCGGCGTCGCGGTCATCCGGGCGGTCTGCGCGCGCCTGGATTCCCCGTCCTGACCGGCTCGCCGGGCGGAACCGCTACGCACCACGACTCGCCCCCCTCACGGCGGCCGGCGCGGACTCCATCGAGCAGGATGCGGGTGCCGCGGACGCTCTGGTCGCAACGCTTCCGGACTACTGGGGCACGGCCTCCTGCTGCTGCAGGCACTGGCTGACGATCGCGTCGCTCCCGAAGACCCGAAAGGACATCTGCCGGCCGGATGCGCGCACGGTAAGGCTGGCGGAGTTGCGGAGCAACCGCAGAATGAAGTCGCGTCCCTGTCCGCCGGCGATCCGCAGGAGACGATCCCCGGACAACTGCACCGCGATGTTCCGGCGCTCGCCGGGAATGCCGCGCACGGTGGCCCCCTGGGTCGGCTCGATCGGCTCGGGGAACTCGAAGCCCCCGCCGACGCCGCGGACCAGGCACCGGAGGGCGATCGCGCCCCCCTCGTCGTTGTGGAGCCGGAACTCCTTCCCGCCCTCGACGTCACGCTCGTCCCACTGCGCCTGCCCGGCCGCGGGAACGGCGCCCGCCGTCGCGAGCACGCCGAGCATCGCAATCGCCGCAACGGTCGCTTTCATCGTTCCTCTCCTCGGCCCTACAGCCGTCTGGGATCCCCGATCCGATCCTCCTGCTGGTCCACGCACTCGCTGACGACCGAGTTGCTGCCGAAGACCTCGAAGGAAGCGCTCCGGCCGCCGGCCCGCACGGAGATGCGCGCGGCGGTGCGCAGCAGCTCCAGCGTGAAGTCGAGCCCGCGTCCGCCGGCGATCTGCAGCGTGCGATCGTTGACGGGCGAGACCGCGACGTTCTCCCGCGCGCCGGGAACGCCGCGCACCACGGCCCGTTGCGTCGACTCGATCGGCTCGGGGAACGCGAATCCCGCGCCCAGCCCGTTGATCTGGCACGCGAGGATGATCACGGCGCCCTCGTCGTTGCGGAGCTGGAACTCCTTGCCGCCGCCCTCGAGATCCCGCGCGTCCCACTGCGCCTGCCCGGCGGCCGGCACCGCGCCGGCCGTCGTCAGCGCGCCGAGCACGGTGATGGCTGCGATCGTCGTCTTCATGCGTCCCCCTTCCGCGGGTCGGGCCGGCGCCCGCCTGCTTCCGACTCTACCCGAAACCGGCTCTTCTGGCGACAGTTTTTCCGCTCCCCCGACGCCGAGCGGGTGACGGCGCGCACGGGTGCAGCCGGGATGCGGCACCGGAACCGTTCCGCCCGTGGCGCGGCCGAAGGGGGTGAAACGGCGCGCACGGTGCAGCCGGGATGCGGCGCCCGTCGAATGCAGCCACCGGGCTGCGCAAGGCAGGGGAGCGGCCTCGGCGGACATGCGATCCGCGCGCCCGCCGCGGCGAGCTGCGCTATAATGAGTGCCTTCCTGCCTCTCGACGGGCCGCTAGCTCAACTGGTAGAGCAGCAGACTCTTAATCTGCGGGTTCGGGGTTCGAGTCCCTGGCGGCTCACCAATCTTCACTCGGGAAACCGCGGCTTTCGTTGCGGAGATGGAACGCGGCGGCCCGCGATGCCGTACGCGCGCGGGCCAGCCCGCGTCGAGCAGGTTCTCCACCCGCGCGAAGAGCGCGATGCCGTACGCGCGCGGGCCAGCCCCCGCGAGCGCGCTGATATAGAGCGGGCAGGGTGACGCGCGATGCCGTACGCGCGCGGGCCAGCCCAGTCGGCGACGCCGATCGTCGACAAGGCGATGCGCGATGCCGTACGGGCGCGGGCCAGCCCCCGCCACCCAACTGCCGCTGTTCGTGCTCAACGCGATGCCGTACGGGCGCGGGCCGGCCGGCTTGACGACGTTGCAGGCCGTCGCCAACAGGAACCGGCACCCGGCAGGGAAGTCAGGAAAGAAAGACCCGCCCCGCCGGGCGCGCATCAGGCCGCGCCCGGCGGAGGGTTCCCTTCCGTCCGCTCACACGGCTATCCGCCCCAGCCGTAGTTGAGCCGCACGTAGTAGTAGGCGCCGTTGAAGCCGAACGGCGAGAACTGGCCGTAGAGGTTGCCGACGCGGTCGGCAGCGAGCGGGTTGACGTCCGGATACGTGTTCAGCGCGTTCTGGGCGCCGACCGACAGCACGACCCCTTCGCCGAACGGGAAGCCGACCTCGAGGTCGAGCAGCGGCTTGCCGCTGTACCGACCGTAGAGCACCGCCATCGCCGAGCCGAGGTTGTTGGCCGCGTCCTCGTCGTCCCAGTACGAGCCGTAGTAGTTCAGGCGGGCGAGGACGTTCACGGCGCCGAGATGGTTCCAGGCGACGTTCCAGCGGCTGTTGGGCAGTCCCTCTTCGATGGCCATGATCCGGCGTGCGTCGATGGTGGGCGATTCCGGCGTGGTCACCTTCGTTCTCATGTGGTTGAAGACGAAGCTGAACGTGTCGCCGCCGCCGAGCGCCGGCGGCGTCCAGGTCGAGACGATGTCGATCCCGCGCGTCCGCGTCGAGAAGTCGTTGGCGAAGAAGACGAACGTCCCCAGGTTCCGCGCCTCGGCGAAGCCGCCGGCGATGAGACTGTCGACCTCGCCCGGCGTCAGCGAGAACTGCTGGGTTGTAGCGATGCGGTCCTCGACGTCGATCTGGAAGTAGTCGGCCGTGAAGGTGAACGGCCCGGTGTCGACCACCGACCCGACCGAGTAGTTGATCGAGGTCTCCGGCTGCAGGACTTCGCCTCCCCGCAGCACCGCGGCCGGCGAGTTGGACGGCACCACGCCCCGGTTGATCAGGTCCTGGAGGTCGTAATCGAAGATGGTCGAGACGTTGACCGCGTTCTGCTGGCCGGGCGTCGGTGCGCGGAACCCGCTGCTGATGGCGGCGCGCAGCGCGACGACGTCGCTGGCGGCGACGCGGGCCGACAGCTTGCTGTTCATCGTGGTGCCGAAGGTGTCGAAGCGCTCGATGCGGGCCGCGCTGCCGACGGTCCACCGGCCGTCCGGATCGTGCACCTCGAGGTCGCCGTAGACCGCGACGTTGCTGCGGTTCCAGCTTCCGGCCGCCACGTCCGCCCGGTACCCGTTGAAGCCGTTCGACCCGGAGCTGAACCCCTGCGCGGCGTAGGGGCCGATCTCCCACGACGGCCGGCCGCCCGCGCGGATCGAGAACTGCTCGTCACGCCACTCCGTGCCGCCGGCGAGGTTGATCATGTCGTTGACCAGGTAGGAGAGGTCGAAGTTGAGGTTGACGTCCTCCTGGCGGTACGCCCCGGGGTTGAACGCGGTGGGCGTGTCGTAGCCGAGCGACGCGTTGACCGTGTTGTTGATGAACTGATCGACGTCGTTGGAGCCGAGGTTGACGCTGGCGTCCCAGGTGAGGCCGTCGCCGGTCAGCCCGCGCAGGCCGGTCACCACCGAATAGTCGATCAGCTTGCCGCCGAAGTTGGGCGTGAAGCCGCCCGGGAACCGCGAATAGAGGGTGAAGCAGTTCGGATCCGCCTCGACCGCCGCCAGCGCCGCCGCGTCCGGGACGTTGTCGACCACCGGGATGGTCGGGCAGTTGCCGGCCCGCTCGACCCCGGTGTCGGCCCACAGCCGGTCGCCGACCAGCAGCGTCCGGCCGCTGTCGCCGCTGAAGACCGCGCCGCGCGTGTGCGGGTTCCGGAAGTAGAACCCCCCGGTCACCGTCTTGCTGGCGTAGTTCGTGTGTCCGTACCACTGCAGGCCGTTCTGGAACAGGTGCCCGAAGTTGCCGAACAGCTTCAGGTCGTCGTCTATCGCCGGCGAGCCCCACACCTGCGCCGGGTCGCGGACCAGTGTGTTGCCGGCGGCGATGATGTTCTGCGCGTCGGTGCGCTGGACGGCCCGGTTGGTCGGCTGCGCGCCGCCGTACTCCAGGCTGAGGTTCGCGAAGCCGGTCTGGCCGAGGGGCAGGCCGACGTTGCCGGCGAACCCGTAGGCCCGGCCGTGCTTGCCGGCGTCTGCGTAGGTCCCCGGATTGCCGGGGTTGGCGTCCCGGTAGGCGCCGGTGCGGAACTCCATGCTGCCGCCGGAGCGGGCGTCCTTCAACTGGAAGTTCATGACGCCGGCGATGGCGTCCGAGCCGTACTGCGCCGACGCGCCGTCCCGCAGCACCTCGGCCTGGCGGATCGCGATGGAGGGGATGACCGAGATGTCCGGCCCCTGCGAGCCGTCCGCGATGCCGTTGCCGAGCCACGTGATGACCGCGGCGCGGTGGCGGCGCTTGCCGTTCACCAGGATCAGCGTGTGGTCGGGCGCCAGGTTGCGGAGGTTCACCGGCCGCACGATCGTCGCCGCGTCGCTGATCGGCTGGGTGGCGACGTTGAACGACGGGACGATGGTCCGCAACTGGTTCGTGAGGTCGGAGTCGCCCTGCGCCGCGAAGTCCCGGGTCGGGATCACGTCGACCGGCACCGTCGATTCGGTGACCGAGCGCGGCCGAGCGCGGCTGCCGACGACGACCACCTGCTCCTCGAGCCCGACCTCCATCTCCACGTCCAGCATGGCGGCGCCGGCGTCCACCTCGACGATCTGCGCGGGCGCGCTGAAGCCGGCCAGCTCGAACGTCACTTCCCAGGTCCCCGGCGCGAGGCCGCTGAAGGCGTACCGGCCGGTCCCGTCGGTGAAGGTGACCTGCACGTCCCCGTCCGCGTCCCGCGCGGTCACGGCGACGCCGGGGAGCACCAACCCCGTCGCGTCGGTGACCGTGCCGGAGATCTCGCCGTCCTGCGCGGCGGCGGCCCCGGGCGCGAGCACCGCGCCGGCGAGCGCCAGCGCCAGCGCAATGGGTGTCCGTCTGTGATCTGCCATGTATTCGCTCCGTTTCTCTTGCCGATGCCCTGTGCGGCGTTGGTTCGCAAAGTACAACCGCTTATTGTAGCGCACCCTCGCACGTGCCGCCCGGCGCGGCCGGCCCGCGGGGGCAGGTCCGGTACGCCTGCGTCTTTTCGGCGCGCCGGGCGCGGGTTGCGCCGCTCGCGGGCGTCGGCCGCCGGTGGCGGAGCGGCCCGCGTGCGGAACGTGGACGGTCGACCGGCCGCTCCTCGACAACCCTGTACGGTTCTCCTTTCACGCGGGGCCTGCGACGAACACCGTGGCGACGCCGGCGGCGCGCGACGACCGCCCCGCGCCGCGCGGAGAACCGGCCGCCGCGCGGAGAACCGGCCGCCGCGCGGAGAACCGGCCGCCGCGCGGAGAACCGGCCGCCGGGCGGGGAACCGGCCGCCGGCGCGGCGGCGGGCCGCGGTGGCGGCGGCGCCGGGCCCGCGGTTCCGGCTAGTCGTCGGGCAGGGCGAACACGACCAGACGCTCGTTCCCGCGGGGTTCGCCGCTGGCCGGCGCCGAGACGTTGGCCGCCACGTACTGCCGGCCGTCGCTCCCCGCGTAGGTGATGGGGACCGCCTCGACGTTGTAGTCGAACGCGGCCGACCAGAGTTCTTCGCCGGTGCGGGAGTCGAACGCCCGGAACCGCCGGTCGGCGGTGGCGCCGATGAACACGAGCCCGCCGGCGGTGGCGATCGCGCCGCCGACGCTCGGGGAACCGACCCGCCGCCGGCCCTCGGGAAGCAGCTCGTTGACGCCGAGCGGAACCTCCCACGCGATCTCGCCGCTGGCCGCGTGGACCGCGTACAGCCGCGCCCACGGTGGCTTGTAGCAGGGCAGCGCTCCCAGCCGCCGGCCGTCCGCGCCGAAGATCGGCGCCTCGAACGGCGGGCCCGGCGAGCGGACGTAGGCCACCTGATCTTCGGTGTCGGGGCCGTACAGCGGATTCTCGTCCATCCAGCCGCTGATCGGCTGGTCCTTGGAGTTGACGAAGAGGTAGCCGAGCTCCGGATCGTAGGCGGTGCCGTTCCAGTTCACGCCGCCGCCGGTGCCGGGGAACACGAGCGACGGCGGCGTGCCCTCCCGCTTGAGCCGCAGGGGCGTGTAGGGGCCCGCGTTGTAGTAGCCGACCGTGTCCCACAGCGCGCGGCAGGCCGCCGCGTGCTCCGGCGTGGTGTCGTCCGCGGTCACCACGTCGCCGGGGCCGATGCGCACCCGCGCCAGCGGCGGCGGCTTGCGCGGAATCGGCTGGGTCGGGGAGTACTGCTCGCCCGGCACGTCGCCGGCGGGCACCGGCCGCTCCTCGACGCCGTGGATCGGCTCGCCCGTCACCCGGTTCAGGATGAACATGAAGGCCGACTTGCCGACCTGCGCCAGGGCCGGAATCCGCTCGCCGCCGCGCTCGATCTCGAACAGGCCGGGCGCCGGCGGCAGGTTGTAGTCCCACAGCTCGTGGTGGATGTTCTGGAAGTACCACGTCAGCTCGCCGGTCCGCGCGTCGACGGCGACGGTCGAGTTGGCGAACAGGTTGTCGCCGGGCCGGTCGCCGCCGTAGAAGTTCGAGCCGGGGCTGCTGACCGGCAGGTAGACCAGGCCGCGCTCCTCGTCGACGGTGAGCGTGAACGCCCACACGTTGTTCCCGATGCGGTTGCGCCAGCTCTGGCCGCCCCACGTGTGGCTTCCGAAGTCGGACTCGGTGGGGAGGGTCGGAAACTCCCACAGCAGCGCGCCGGCGGCGTCGAGCGCCCGCGGATACGCGTACTCCGGCTCGCCGCCGCCCCGCGGCTGGTTCAGGTGGGGCGCGATGTGCTCCTGTCCGGGGCCGAAGGCGCTGGACCCGAGCACCAGGACGTCCCGGTAGACCACCGGCACGCCGGTGTACGGGATGCGCAGCTCGACTTCCCCCCGGTCGCCGAACGAGACGTCCCGTTCGCCGGTGCCGGCGTGCAGGGCGACCACCTTGCTCAGGCTGGTGAAGTAGATGCGGGGGCCGTGCGCGCCGGTGGCCGGTCCGTAGGCGACGCCGCGGAAGGACGCCAGCCCCGCGCGCAGCTCGTGCCGCCAGATCTCCGCGCCGGTCTCGGGCCGCAGGGCGACCACCCGGTTCCCGGCGGCGAGGTACATGACGCCGTCGACCACGATCGGGGTGACCTGCTGGAAGAGCTCGGCCGGGCTCGGGCCTTCGATGAACCCGTCCTCGGGGTGGAAGCGGTACGACCAGACCTCCTGCAGCTCGCCGACGTTGCCGGTGTCGATCCGGTCGAGGGGCGAATAGCGGGTGCCGGCCAGATCGCGGTTGTAGGTCGGCCAGTCCGCGGCGGCGCTCCGCTCCTGGGCCGGCGCCGGCGCGGGCCCCGCCGTCCAGAACGCGAGGAGGAAACCGACGCAACGGCGCATGGTGCGGATCCTCGTGGTCATCGGCCCACTATACACAGGCACGCGGCGTCCGCTCGTCCACCGCCGCCGCCCGCCGGGAACGGGTCGCGCTTCGGAGACCGGGGCGCGCCCCGGCGTCCCCACTCGTTGCGCGTGCGCGTGCCCCCGGCCGGCGCGGGCCGCGCTTCGGCGGCCGCGGCGCGCCCCGGCGGCCCACCGGTAGACGGGCGCCCGCCGCGTGCATATAGTGGAACCCATGACGATGACGATCCGCTCCACGCGCCTCTGCCTGGGCTTCCTGCTCGCGTTGCCGGCCGCCGGCGCCGCGGCCGCCGGCGGGCAGGACCCGCGGCTGGTGACCGCCGTGGCGAACCAGGACCGCGACGCGGCGCTCGCGCTCCTCGCGGCGGGCGCCGACGTCGACGCGGCGCGGGCCGACGGCGCGACGGCGCTCCTGTGGGCGGCCCACCGGGACGACCTCGATCTGGCGCGACGGCTGATCGCCGCCGGCGCCGCCGTCGACGCGGCCGACGACCACGGCGTGACGGCGCTGGAGCGCGCGGCCGAGAACGCGAGTCTCGCCATGGTGGAGATGCTGATCGCCGCCGGCGCCGACGTCAACGCCGCGCAGGCCAGCGGCCTCGTCCCGCTGATGACCGCCGCCCGCACCGGGAACCCCGCCGTCGTCCGGGCGCTCCTCGCGCACGGCGCGGACGTCGATGCGGCGGTGACCGAAACGCGCGCCACGGCGCTGATGTGGGCGGTGTCGGAGCCGCATCCGGAAATCGTGCGGCTGCTCCTCGATGCCGGCGCCGACCCCGCCGCATCGACCGTCAAGGGCTTCACGCCGCTGATGTTCGCGGCGCGCAACGGCGACGTCGAGACGGCCCGGGCGCTGCTCGCGGCCGGCGTCGACGTCAACGCGCCGAGCGCCGACGGCACCCACGTCCTGCCGTTCGCCATCGTGAACGGCCAGGACGCGTTCGCCCTGTTTCTGCTCGCCGAGGGGGCCGACCCGGAGGGCGGGATGAACGGCGTGCGCGCCCTGCACGCGGCGGCGGGCGGGGTCGGCCTCTGGCTGCGCGAGTGGTACGCCCGGCACGGGGGCAACCGTCTCTACGCCCGGCCCGGCCGCTCGCGGCTCGACGCCGGCCGGCGGTTGCCGCTGGTGCGGGCGCTCCTGGACCGGGGCGCCGACCCGAACGCGCGGATCACGACGTCGGCGATGATCATGAGCTACGTCGGCTACCCGAAGAAGGGCGCGTTCGAGCCGTTCGCGTGCGGCACCGGCGATCTGCGCGGCGCCACGCCGCTGTGGGTGGCGGCGTTCGACATGAACGGGGCCGGCGGCCAGGTGTTCGGAGTCGGGGCCAGCCGCACCGCGAGCAGCGCCGGGATCCTGCGGACGCTGCTGGAGGCGGGCGCCGACCAGCACCTGACCACCGACGACGGCACGACGCCGTTCATGGCGGCGGCGGGACTCGGCCGCGCGACGTACACGCCGCGCCAGCCGCGCGGGGTCCGCTCCCCGAGCGCCGAGGAGGCGGTGCGGGTGCTGCTGGCGGCGGGCGCGGACGTCAACGCCCGGAACGAGGCCGACTTCACGGCGCTGCACGGCGCCGCGTTCCGCGGGCTGAACGAGGTCGTGGAGTACCTCGCCGCGCACGGCGCCGACCTCGACGCGCGGGACTTCCGCGGGCGGACCGCCTACCGGATGGCCGAGGGCGCGAAGCAGTCGTTCCAGTTCCAGAGCTGGCCGGAGACGGCCGCGCTGCTGGCGGATCTGGGCGCCGACACGAAGCTCGGCATCCCGGGCACCGTCCAGGAGCGCCTGCGCGACGTGCCGGCCGCGGCCGGGGACGACCAGCCCTGACCACGGGCGGGCAACCCGATCCGTCTTGCAGCCGCGGCAGGAACGTCGCGCACGCCGAGTCCGATGCGCCGTGACAGCAAGACGCTCGGCGCCTACTTCACGCCGGAGGCGGTCGCCGCCGCCCTGGTGCGGTGGGCGGTCCGGGATTCGGCCGACCTGCTTCTCGACCCGTCGAGCGGCGACGGGCGCTTCGTCGCCCTGCATGCGAACAGCGTCGGCGTCGAACGCGATCCGGTCTCGGCCGCCGAGTCCGCCCGCCGCGCCCCGCGCGCCACCATCGTCGAGGACGACTTCTTCGCGTGGGCTTCCGGCGACGGGCGCCGGTTCGATTGCGCCGTCGGCAATCCGCCGTTCATCCGCTACCAGCGGTTCGCCGGCGCCACCCGCCGCGCCGCGCTCGACCACTGCCGGCGCCTGGGGGTGACGTTCAGCGGACTCTCGTCGTCGTGGGCGCCGTTCCTCGTCGCCGCCGCCGGCAAGCTGCGGCCGGGCGGGCGGATCGCCTTCGTCGTCCCGGCGGAGATCGGACACGCGCCGTACGCCGCGCCCCTGCTGGACTATCTGGTTTCGAACTTCGGCGCCGTGCACGTGATCGCCATCCGGGAGAAGGTCTTCCCGCGGCTCGCGGAAGACTGCTGGCTGCTGTTCGCCGACGACGCGGGTCGTCGCACGGACGTTGTCCGGCTCTCGAAAATCGACCGGTTCGACCCTGACGCGCTGCCGCCGCCGGCGTCGGAGCAGGTGGCCGTCGACGCGTGGCGGGACCGCTGGCGCGGGAGGTTGCGGCCCTTTCTGCTTCCGTCTCCGGTCCGCGGCCTCTACGAGCGCCTGACGCTGGACCCGGCCGCCGTCCGCCTCGGCGGGATCGCACGAATCGGCATCGGGTACGTCAGCGGCGCGAATCGGTTCTTTCATCTGCGCCCGTCCGATGCGTCCCGGTTCTCGATCCCCGATGCGTTCCTGGTCCCGTCGATCCGCAACGGCCGGTACGTCACCCGCGGGGTGATCGAGGAGGCCGACGTCCAGCGCTGGGTCGAGCGGGACGAACCGGTCTTGCTGCTGCGCATACCGCCGCGCGCCCAGGTGCCCGACGCGGTCCGGGCCTATCTCGACACCGCCGCGGGACGACAGGCCAGGGCCTCGTACAAGTGCCGCAACCGCAGGCCGTGGTACGCCGTGCCCGACGTCCGGCGCCCGCAGTTCGTCCTGACCTACATGAGCGGGAAGTCCCCGACGCTCGCGGCGAATCGGAGCCGGTGCGCGTGCACGAACGCTCTGCTCGCGGTCGATCCGGGACCCGGAGCGGGCGACGGCGGCGGCGCAACCTCCGGGCAGTGGCTCGCGGCCGCCTGGAACTCGCCCGCCCGGCGGCTGAGTTGCGAGCTGGAAGGACATCCGCTCGGCGGCGGCATGCTCAAGCTGGAGCCCGGGGAAGCCCGGCAGGTGTTGCTCGTACCCGATACGGCCGTCGACCGCGGCGACGGTTCCCTTCTGGAGGAAGGCATCGACGTGATGCGCCGGTGGAGACACGTCGCATGAACGCTTGCGAGTGGCGCTCGCGCTACGTTTCGATGCCCAGCTCGCGGAGGGCGGCGTCGAAGACGGCGGGCCAGCCGCGGTTCGCCAGGGGGCTGGCCGGGCTCGGGTGCGGAGCGGTTCCGCAACGCGCGCCGCGCGCCGTTGCGACCGGCCCGGCCCGGGCGGCGGCGAAGCGGCCGATGCCGACCACGACGGCGGGCCGCAGGTGGTCCACCACGCCGGCGAGCGCCTCGTCGCACGTCGAGAACAGCCGCTCGCGCGCGTCGCGGGGGCGGAGCCGGTCGGGGGTGACGTTGCGTCCGCCGCCGTCCAGGAAGCACAACGGGCAGTAGTTCCACACGAACGCGCGCCGGAAGAACCGCTCCGGGGCGCCGAAGCGTTCCCGCGCCCAGCCCCACAGGCGGGCCCCGCTCACCTCGCCGCGGCCGATCCCGAAGCCGCGGACGGGGCGCCGCGGGTGCTCTCCGGCCGGCCGCTCCACCGGCGCCTCGATGCCCAGCCAGTCGCGCACCATCGCGACGTCGCCGAACGGCACCCCGGTCTGCGCCATGCCGAACGGGCCCGGGTTCATGCCGACGAAGAGGATCTCCCGCGGCCGGTTCCCGTAGCGCTCCAGGTAGAGGCGGTGCGGCGCCCAGGCGTAGTCGAGCGGGGCGTACACGTGCGCGACCGGGGCGGCGAAGGAGAGCGCGCGCGTCCGCGCCCGCAGCCGTTCGGCGATGGCGACGAGAGCGGACACGGCGCAACCCTACCGCATCCGCCGCGCGGCGCGGGTCCCGCCGGACGGGCTGCGGAACCGCATTCGAACGCGGCGCGGGCGCAGGACGCGCAGGCGCGGTACGGCGCGGCGGCCTTCGGACCGCGTCCGGACGCGGCGCGGCGCAGTCGGCCGCACGCCGGCTCGTATACTGACCGGACAGGCAGCCGATGGCGTTCCGCTTGCAGCTTCGTCTCCTCTGGCGCGGCGCCGCCGCGCATCCCGCCTTCACGCTCCTGTCGCTGGCGACGCTGGCGATCGGGGTGGGCGCGAACGTCGCGATCTTCACCATCGTCAACGCGGTGCTGCTGCGCCCCCTGCCGTTTCCCGACTCGGAACGGGTGGTGCTGCTCCGCCACGCCGCCCCGGGGCTCGCGCAGCTCGACCGGCTGCCGATCTCGGACGCGCTCTACTTCTTCTACGCCGAGGAGAGCGACACCCTGGAGAGCGTGGCGGCGCTCCGCGCCGGGCAGGCGAGCTTCACCGGTCCGGACGACCCGCAGCGGGTGGCGGCGGCGAGCGTCACCGCCTCGTTCTTCGAAGTGCTGCGGACCCCGCCGCGCATCGGCCGCGCCTTCACCGCCGGGGACGACCGGCCGGGCGCCGCGCCGGTGGCCGTGCTCGCCGACGGTTTGTGGCGGAGCCGGTTCGGGGCCGATCCGGCCGTCGTCGGACGGGTCGTCGAAATCGACGGGGCGAACGTCGAGATCGTGGGGGTGATGCCCCCCGGCTTCTCGTTCACGCGGCCGGAGCCGGCGCTCTGGCGGCCGTTGCGTCTCGACTGCGGCGACGTGACGTTGGGCGCGTTCGGACTGGTCGGCGTGGCGCGCATCGCGGACGGCTCGACGCTGGAGCAGGCGCAGGCCGAGCTCGGCGCCATGGTCTCGAACCTGGCCGCGGCCTTTCCGGACGAAGGCGCGGCGCCCGTCCTGGCGAACGCCGGGTTCCGGCCGCTGATCGCGCGCGCCCGCGAAGCGGTGACGGGCGAAATCGAAGCGACGTTGCGGATCCTGCTCGGCGCGGCCGGGTTCCTGCTGCTGATCGCCTGCGCCAACGTCGCCAACCTCTTCCTGGCGCGGTCCGAGGCGCGGCGCGGCGAGGTGGCGGTGCGCGCCGCGCTCGGCGAGGGCCGCGGCCGGCTGGCCGGCTCCGTTCTCGGCGAGAGCCTGGTGTTCGGCCTGGCCGGCGGTCTCGCGGCGCTCCCCCTGGCGCTGGGGGCGGTGCGCCTGCTGGTCCGCTTCGGCCCGCGGGACCTGCCGCGCCTGCAGGAGATCTCGGTCGACGGCGCCGTCCTGCTGTTCGGTCTCGCGGTGTCGGTCGCGGCCGGCCTGCTCTTCGGCCTGCTGCCGGCGTTGCGGGCGGGCGCCGCGGCCGCCGCGGGGTGCATGACCGCCGGGGCGCGCGGGGCCGCCGGCGGCCGGGAGCGGCAGCTCGCCCGGCGCGGTCTCGTCGTGGTCCAGATCGCGCTGGCCCTGACGCTGCTGGCCGGCTCCGGGCTGGCGGTCCGCTCGTTCCAGCGGCTGGCGGCGGTCGCCCCCGGCTTCGACCCGGACGGCGCGCTCACGTTCGGGTTGGCGCTGCCGGCGCGGAACTACGCCGCCGCCGCCGCGCGGCTCGACTTCCATCGCCAGGTGGTCGACGGGCTGCGCGCCCTGCCGGGCGCCACCGCCGCGTCCGCCGCGTCGACCGTGCCGCTCGGAGGAGAACGCTCCGGATCCGGGCACACCATCGAGGGCCGGCCGCCGGCCGACGGCGAAGTGCCGCCGGTGCTCACGTGGAAACGGGTCCTGCCCGGCTACTTCGAGGCGCTGGGGATCGAGCTGGTCGAGGGGCGCGCCTTCGACCGGCTGGACGGGGAGCGCGGCGCCGCGGTGGTCGTCGTGTCGCGCTCGGCGGCGCAGGCGCAGTGGCCGGGGGAGAGCGCGATCGGGCAGGGCATCCGGCCGGGCGGCCCGCCGGGCGAGGACGAGGAATGGTTCCGCGTCGTCGGCGTCGTGGACGACGTGCGCGAGATCGCGCTCCACGAAGACCCGCCGCCGATGGCGTACTACCCGGCCGCCGGGGTCGTGAACGGCCAGGGCGTTCCGGCGTCGATGCGCTACGTCGTCCGCGCCCCGCGCGCCGCCGGGCTCGCCGGCGCGGTGCGGGAGGTGGTGCGGAGACTCGATCCGACCCTGCCGATCGCCGACGTCGAGACGCTGGAGACGCTGGTCGGGCGCGCGCGGGGGGAGCGGGCGTTCGTCATGGTCCTGCTCGCCATCGCCGCGGGACTGGCGTTGCTCGTCGGCGCGGTCGGTCTGTACGGCGTGGCGTCGTACGGGGTCGCGCAACGGCGCCGCGAGATCGCCGTCCGCGTGGCGGTCGGGGCGCAGGGATCCGACGTGCGCCGTCTGGTGCTGACCGAGGCGGGGGTGACGGCGGCGGCCGGCGCGGCGCTCGGCGTCGGCGCGGCGGCGGCGCTGACCCGCCGGCTGCGGGCGCTGCTCTTCGAGACCAGCCCGCTCGACCCGGCGGTCTTCGTCGCCGTCTCGACGCTGCTGGTCGGCGTCTGCCTGCTTGCGAGCTGGCTGCCGGCCCGGCGCGCGGCCCGCGTCGATCCGCTGACGGCGCTGCGGGTCGAGTAGGCGTCCAGCCGCCGGGGGCTGCCGGCGACCGGCGGGGCCGACGCCGCGTCAGGCGGCCGGGAGCGTCCGGGATCTCGTCGCTGACCGGCCGCGGGTCGAGCAGCGGCGGGGGCCGGCGCGCGGAGTCCGCGCCGTCCCAGCCGCCGGGTCCGTCGGAGACCACGTCCCGCAGAAACCGATCACGTCGACGCGCGGAGTCCGCGCCGTCCAGCCGCCCGGAGGATACGATCGATCCCATGTCCACCGCCGAACCGCCTGTCGCTCCGCGCCGCCCGCACCGTATCGAGAAGCACGGCGACGTCCGCGTCGACGAGTACTACTGGTTGCGGGAGCGCGACGACCCCGAGGTCCGGGCGTATCTGGAAGCCGAGAACGCCTACCTCCGGGAGGCGCTGGCCGGCACGGCCGACTTCGAGGAGCGGCTGTTCGCGGAGATCAAGGGGCGGATCCGGCAGACCGACGTGTCGGTCCCGTACCGCGAAGGGGAGTACCGGTACTACCGCCGCTACGAGGACGGCCGCGAGTACGAGATTCACTGCCGCCGGCGGCTGGCGGACGAGGGCGGGTCGGGCGCCGCGGCGCACGGCGGGCTCGACCGCGCCCACCGGCCGTCCGCGTGCGCCACGGACGAGGGCGAGTCGGGCGCCGCGGCGCACGGCGAGCAGGTGATCCTGGACGTCAACCAGGTGGCCGAGGGACATGCGTTCTGCCAGGTGGCGGCGCGGCCCGTCAGCCCGGACGGGCGGCTGCTGGCCTACGCCGTCGACACCGTCGGGCGCCGGCGGTACGCCGTCCGCGTGCGCGATCTCGCCACCGGAGAGGACCTTCCGGACGTCATCCCGGACGTGACCGCCAACCTCGCCTGGGCGGCCGACGGCAAGACGCTCTTCTACGCGCGCCACGATCCGGCCACGTTGCGTCCGTGCCGGATCCTGCGGCACCGGCTCGGCGACGACCAGGCCGCCGACCGGCTCGTCCACGAGGAGACCGACGCCGAGTTTTCCTGCGGCGTCTGGCCGAGCCGGTCGAAGCGCTACCTGCTGATCGGGTCGTTCCAGACCCTCACCACCGAGTTCCGGTATCTCGACGCGGCCGATCCCGATGCGCCGCCGGCGACGTTCCTGCCGCGGGAGCGGGGCCACGAATACGAGCTCGACCACTACCGCGGGCGATTCTACGTGCGGACGAACGCCGGCGCCCCCAACTTCCGGCTGCTGGAGGCGGACGAGGACCGGCCGGAGCGCGGCGCGTGGCGCGAGCTGCTCCCGCATCGGGACGACGTGCTGATCGAAGGGTTCATGCTCTTCCGCGATCATCTGGCCGTGGCGGAGCGGCACGACGGGCTGACGCGAATCCGCGTCCGGCCCTGGCGCGGCGGCGGCGGTGGCGACGGCGATGAGCATCACGTCGCATTCGACGAGCCGGCGCACGCGGTGGCCATCGACGTGAACCGCGAGCCGGAGACGGCGACGTTGCGGTTCCGCTACAGCTCGCTGAGCACGCCGCCGTCGGTCTACGACTACGACATGCGGACCCGCGCCCGCACGCTCCGCAAGCGGGAGGAGGTGCTGGGCGGCTTCGATCCGGCGCGCTACGAAACCGAGCGCCTGTTCGCGACCGCGCCGGACGGCGTGCGCGTCCCGATCTCGCTCGTCCGGCGCAGGAGCGACGCGCCGCCGCCCGACGGCGCGCCGGACGGCGGCGGGCCGCTGCTCCTCTACGGCTACGGCGCCTACGGCATCAGCATGGAGCCTACCTTCCGGTCGTCCCGGCTGAGCCTGCTCGACCGCGGGTTCACCTTCGCCATCGCCCACGTCCGGGGCGGGGAGGAGCTCGGTCGCCGGTGGTACGACGGCGGGAGGCTCCGCAACAAGAAGAACACCTTCACCGACTTCATCGCCTGCGCCGAGCACCTCGTCGCGGCGGGCCGCACGCGGCCCGGGCGGCTCTTCGCGACGGGCGGCAGCGCCGGCGGCCTGCTGCTGGGGGCGGTCGTCAACCTGCGCCCCGACCTCTTCCACGGCGTGGTCGCGCAGGTGCCGTTCGTCGACGTCGTGACGACGATGCTCGACGAGTCCATCCCCCTGACCACCGGCGAGTACGACGAATGGGGGAATCCGAACGAGGCGGGGGACTACACGTACATCCGATCGTATTCGCCCTACGACAACATGGAGCCGGTCACCTGGCCGCACCTGCTCGTGACGACCGGCCTGCACGACTCGCAGGTGCAGTACTGGGAGCCGGCGAAGTGGGTGGCCCGGCGCCGCGCGCTGCAGCCGGACGACGGCCGGCGGCTGCTGCTGAAGACCGACATGGACGCCGGGCACGGCGGCGCGTCGGGGCGCTACCGGCAATACCGCGAGATCGCCTTGCAGTACGCGTTCCTGCTGGATCTGGCGGGTCTGGCCGGCCGCGAGCCGGCCGCACCGTGACGTGTATGCTGGACGGATGGAAACACACGGGAACGGGCGGATTCCGGCGGCGGCATGTTGCGCGGCGGCGATCCTGGGAATGCTCGCCGGGCCGGCGCGCGCGGACGGACAGACCGCGGCCGGCGGCGAACCGGCCGGCGCCGCGGCGGTTTCCTCGGCGGCGTCGAACGCCGGGATCGAAATGACGCGGGTCGCGGTGGGCGACTTCACGTTCGACGTGCGGGTCGCGGGCCCGGAGGACGGCGAGGTGGTGATCCTGCTGCACGGGTTCCCGCAGACCTCCTACGAGTGGCGCCACCAGATCCGGGCGCTCGCCGCGGCCGGGTTCCGGGCCGTGGCGCCGGATCAGCGCGGCTACTCGCCGGGCGCCCGCCCGCCGGACGTCGCCGACTACGCGCTGCCGCTCCTCGTGCAGGACGTCGTCGGCCTGGCCGAAGCCGTCGGCGCCGGACGGTTCCACGTCGCGGGCCACGACTGGGGGGCGGCGGTGGCGTGGGGCGTCGCGGTGGCCGCGGCCGAACGCGTCATCACCGTCAACCCGGTGTCGGTCCCCCACCCGGATGCGTTCGCGCGGGTCCTGAACGACCCGACGTCGTGCCAGGTCGAAGCGTCGTCCTACTTCGACGTGTTCGTCCAGCCGAACTCGGAAGACGCCTTCCTGGCGAACGATCAGGCCCTTCTGCGCGGCATCTTCGCCGGCATCGACGGCGAGGCGGTGGACGAGTACGTGCGGGTCCTCGGGTCGAAGCCGGCCCTCGGCGCCGCGCTGAACTGGTACCGCGCGAACATCGGCGACCGCACGCTGCGGGGACCCGCCCTCGGACCCGTCGAGGTCCCGACCATGTTCACCTGGAGCGACGGCGACACCGCGCTCTGCATCGACGGGGCGCTGCTCACCGGGGAGTACGTCGCCGGCCCGTACCGCTTCGAGGTCCTGGAGGGCGTGAGCCACTGGATTCCCGATCTGGCGGCCGAGGCGATGTCGTCGCTGCTCGTCGAGCACGTGACGGAACATTCGGAGCGCTGAAGCAGGCCGGGCAGCCCGGCTCGACCGTCGAGCGGACCCTGATCGGGCGGACGAGCTTCCCGGCCGGCGGCGTGCGGATGCCGATCGGGCGGACGAGCTTCCCGGTCGGCGGCGTGCGGATGCTGGAACGCGGCCCGGCCGCGGCGGACGCGCGGTCGGTCGGCCGATGCGCCGCCTTGCCATGGATCGTGTTCCCGTGGATCGTGTTCCCGCGATCGCGGGAACGCAAAGTAGTGGAACATGATATGATGTAGCATCAACCGGTGTTCCGTTGACCGGATCATTCGGCGTGTTCAGAGGCATGCCTGACGCACTCGGCCTGTTTCCGCTCGGCGTCGCCACCGGGCCCGCGCACTGCAACCGCGCGGCGGCGCGCGCCGAGCTCGCCGGAAACGTCCGCACCGGGGCGCATACCTGGCTCTGGGGGCGGCGCCGCATGGGCAAGACCAGCCTCGTCGAGCAGGTGCTTCTGGACGTTGCCCGGGCCGGCGTGGTCGCCGCCACGCTCGATCTGCTCGTCGTGCACGACGAGCACGACCTGGAGCTGCGGCTCCGGGCCGCGGTCGAGCGCCTCGGCGCCCGGATCGTGCCGCGGGGCCGGAAGTCGAGCAGCAAGCTCGCCGAAGCCTTCCGCGCGTTCCGGCCCGAGTTCTCGTTCGGCGCGCCGGGTCTGAAAGTCAAGCTGTCGGCGCCGGGTCAGCCGGAGCGCGGGATCGCCGAGATGCTGCTCGGGCTCGACCGCGCGGCCGGGATGTACCGGCGGCGGCTCGTGATCGTGATCGACGAATTCCAGCAGCTCGACCAGCTCGCCTCCGGAACGGCGCCGCACGGTCCGGAAGGCGCGATCCGGCATGCGGTCGAGCGCTCCGCGCACGTGACGTACGTGTTCTCGGGCAGCCGGAAGCACCTGCTGGCGTCGATGTTCGAGGACGAGGATCGGCCGCTGTACCGCCTGTGCCGCAAGATGACCCTCGGCCGCATCGCCGCGGCCGACTACCGGACGTTCATCCGGAGCGCGGGCGCGCGTCGCTGGCGCCGGCCGGCCGCGGACGGCGTCAGCGACGAGATCCTTGCGGTCACGGCCCGGCATCCCTACTACGTCAATGCGCTCTGCGCCCGGTTGTGGGGAGCGGACCAGCCGCCCGCGGTCGAGTCGGTGCGGGCGGCCTGGGCGCGGATCGTCGCCGAGGACAAGCACGTCGTCGCCGGCCGGCTCGTCCGTCTCGCGCCGAGCCAGCGCGCGATGCTGAAGGCGATCGCGCAATCGGACGGCGGGGTCGAGCACCCGGCGTCGGCCCGGTTCCTGTCGTCCCTCCGGTTGCCCACCTCCACCGGGAACCGGGCGAAGGAAGTGCTGGAGCAGGACGATCTGATCCGGCAGGAGGACGACGGGCGCTGGACCCTGGTGGACCCGGTCATGTCCTCGTATCTCCGGACGCTGTAGCGGCGCCCGATTCGCGGACGCGGCCGCCGCCGCGGTAGACTCGGAGCTTGGAACGGGAGGAGATGATGCGCAGGCAACCGCTCGTCAACAGTCTGGCCGCGGCGGTGCTGCTGGCCGCGACCGGGGCCGCCGGCGTCGCCGAGGCGGAGAACTGGCCGGCATGGCGCGGGCCGACCGGCGACGGCGTCAGCACCGAGACGAACCTGCCGGTCGAATGGGACACCGAACGGAACGTCGCGTGGCGGCTGCCCATGCCGGCCTGGTCGGGGTCGACGCCCATCGTCTGGGGCGGCCGGATCTTCCTGAACGTCGCGGTCGACGACGACCACCTGGAGCTCTGGTGCCTCGACCGGGACACCGGCCGGCCGCTCTGGAAGCGGCGCCTGGGCGGCGGGAACCGCCGGCTCCGGAAGCAGAACATGTCGTCGCCGTCGCCGGTGACCGACGGGGAGCGCGTCTGGGTGATGACCGGCACCGGCATCCTCAAGGCGTTCGACTTCGACGGCGCCGAGCTCTGGATGCGGGACGTTCCGGCCTCCCACGGCCCCTTCGGGCTGAACTGGGGCTACGCCTCGTCGCCCCTGCTGCACGGCGGGGCGCTCTACGTGCAGGTGCTGCACGGGATGCGGACCGACGATCCCTCCTACGTGCTGCGGATCGACGCGCGCACCGGCGAGACGGTCTGGCGGGTCGAGCGGCCGTCGCTGGCGGTGCGGGAATCCCCGGACGCGTACACGACGCCGGCGCTGCTGGAGTACGACGGGACGACGGAGATCGTCGTCACCGGCGGGGACGCGGTGACCGGACACGATCCGGAGACCGGCCGCGAGCTGTGGCGGGCCGACGGATTGAACCCGACGCGGCAGCGCGACTACCGCATCGTGGCGTCGCCGCTGGTGCGGGACGGGATGATCTACGCGCCGACGCGGGTCCGGCCGCTGCTGGCGCTGCGGCCCGGCGGACGGGGCGACGTGCTCGACACGCACGTCGTCTGGTCGACCGACGACGGTCCCGACGTGCCGACGCCGGTGACCGACGGCGAGTACTTCTACGTCGTCAACGACCGCGGCATCGTCTTCGTGACGGATGCGAAGACCGGCGAACCGGTCTACGGGCCCGAGCGCATCCGCCGGGGCACCTACAGCGCGTCGCCGGTGCTGGCCGACGGGAAGATCTACGTCACCAACGAGGCCGGCCTGACCACCGTTCTGCGCGCCGGGCCGGAGTTCGAGGTGCTGGCGGAGAACGACCTGGACGACTACTGCCTCAGCTCGCCCGCCGTTTCCGAGGGGCAGTTGTTCATCCGCACGACCGGCCACCTCCACGCCATCGGGGAGCGCCGCGCGGCGGCGGCCGCGGGCGGCTGACGGCGTCGGCGGACCGGCGATACGATAGGCGGGGAACCAGCGGCACGCACGTCAGGAGGTGCGATCATGCAGGCGGCCAGGATCTTGGGGACGGCCAGAATCGCGGTGGCGGCGGCAATTGCCGGATTGTGCGGCGCAGGCGCCGTCGAGACCTTCCAGCACGCGCGCGCGGCGGACGAGATGGCCGGGGCGGCCCGGGCGCTGCTCGCGTCGCTCTCCGACGCGCAGGCGGCGCAGGCGACCTTCGCGTTCGATTCGGAGGAACGCTCGCGGCACCACTTCATCCCGCCCGAGGTGTTCGAGCGGCGCGGCATGGCGTACGGCGACATGAACGCCGAGCAGAAGGTGCGCGCCCTGGACCTGCTCCGCTCCGGCCTGAGCCGGACCGGGTATCTGACGGCGCAGCAGATCATGGAGGTCGAGGGGATCCTGGGGGTTCTGGTGGAAGGCGAGGGGCGCCGGTTCGCGCGCGACCAGGACGCCTACTGGGTCTCGGTGTTCGGGGCGCCGGGGGCCGGGGGCACGTGGGGGTGGCGCTGGGAAGGCCATCACCTGTCCCTGCACTTCACCGTCGTCGACGGCGAGCCCACCGTGAGCACGCCCACCTTCCTGGGTGCGAATCCGGCGACGGTGCCGTCCGGGCCGCGCCGGGGCCTGCGGGCGATGAAGGCGCAGGAGGACACGGCGCGCGCCCTGCTCGCGTCGCTGGACGAGAATCAGCGGGCCCGCGCGATCTTCGACGACGTCGCGCCCACCAACGTGGTGACGGGCGCCGACCTGGTGGTCGACCCGCTCGACCCGATCGGCATTCCGGGCTCCGCTCTGTCGCCCGCGCAGCAGGAGCTGCTGCAGGCGGTGATCGAGTCGTACGTCGGCCTCATGGCCGACGACGTCGCCGCGTTGCGCCGGGCGGCGGTCCGGGCCGGCGGGATCGACGACACCTGGTTCGCCTGGGCCGGGCCGACCGAACGGGGCGAGGTGGCGTACTACCGGGTCCAGGGCTCCGAGTTCCTCATCGAGTTCGACAACACCCAGGAGGACCCGAACCACATCCACGCGGCGTTCCGGGACTTCGACGGCGACCTCGGCCGGGACCTGCTGCGGGAGCACGTGGCGCGGGCGCACTGAACGGCCCGGGCGCCGGCGCGGGCGGGCGGAAGCCGTTCGCCCCGCGCCTTCCCGGCTTGCCGCGCGACTGAGTCGCAATCTCACCTCTCCCGTCCTGCGCGTAGTAGCGTGGCAGGAGTGCGGAGCATCCGCACGGCCCCGCGGACGAGGAGGACGAGGACCATGAAAGGGCAATCCGAGATCATCGCCGGACTCAACGGCGCGCTCACCATCGAGCTCACCGCGATCAACCAGTACTTCTGCCAGTCGAAGATGTGCGCCGACTGGGGCTTCCTCAACCTGGCGCGGAAGCACCACGAGGAGTCGATCGGCGAGATGAAGCACGCCGAGAAGCTGATCGAGCGCATCCTGTTCCTGGAGGGGACTCCGGAGATCGCGCGCTACGACGTCATCCGGGTCGGCACGGACGTGAAGGAGCAGTTCGAGAACGACCTTGCGCTCGAGATGAAGGGCGTCGCCCACTACAACTCCCTCGTCGAGTCGAGCATGCGGCTCGGCGACAACGGGACGCGCGAGCTCGTGGCGCCGATCCTGACCGAGTCGGAGGAGCACGTCGACTGGCTGGAGACGCAGCTCCACCGCATCGGGAAGGTGGGGATCGAGAACTACCTGTCGGAGCAGATGGGCGGGCACGACCGCTGACCGCCGGCGTCCAGGTACTGCTGGAGCAGGTCGTGGCAGGCCGTGCAGCCGTCGCCGGCGCCGAGGGTGCGCCGCAGGTCGCGGAGTGAGCGGATCGGCGTGCCGGACAGGGTGTTCAGCAACTGCCGCTCCGTGATCCGCAGGCACGCGCACACGAACCCGTCCGGTTCGCGGACCGCGCGCCGAGGCGCCGGGAGCGTGGCCGACAGCACGGCCGGATCCTAGCTCGTTTGCAACTGAGACGCAATCTCAAAGGATCCGTCCGCATTCGCTGCTACACTCGATTCGTTTCGACCGCACGGCAACCCGACTTCCCTGCAGCCCCTTGCAGACCGCAACCCGGAGGACGACACCGTTGACGCGACATCCAGCCACGATTGGCCTGATTCTCTTGATGCTGGGGGCGGTTCCGGCCGCGGCGCAGCCCGGACAGGTGCGCGGCGCCGTCCTGGACGAGACCGGCGCCGTGCTGCCGGGCGCCACGGTCACCCTGCGCGGCCTGGACGGCGTCCGCGCGACCAGCACCGGCGGCGCCGGAGAGTACCTGTTCGAGAACGTCTCCGACGGCGTCTACGCCGTGACGGTGTCCCTGTCCGGCTTCTCGGACGCGACGGTGGAGGACGTCGTCGTCGCCGGCGCCCCCGTCGAGGCGCCCGCCGTCACGCTGTCGCTCGCGAGCTTCGGCGACACGGTGGTCGTCACCGCGTCGCGGACCGAGGTCCGGGTGGTCGACGCCCCGGTCACCACGTCGGTCATCCCGGCGACCACCCTGGCGACGGCGGCGGCGACCAACGTCGGCGAGGCGTTGCGCTCGGTGCCCGGCGTCAACGTGGTCCAGCTCTCTGCGCGCGACGTCAACGTGACCAGCCGGCAGTCCACCGGCACGCTCGCCAATTCGCAGCTCGTACTGGTGGACGGGCGGAGCGTGTACCTGGACTTCTTCGGCATGGTGCTGTGGGATCTCGTCCCCACGAACGCGGGTGACATCGAGCAGATCGAGGTGGTGCGCGGGCCGGCGTCGGCCACGTGGGGCGCGAACGCGATGACCGGCGCGGTCAACGTCGTCACGCGGCGGCCGCGCGAGTCGGTGGGCAACACCGTGACGCTCAGCAGCGGCTGGATCGACCGCAACGCCGGATCGACCGCCGGCCGGGGCGCGGGGACGATGTTCGGGGCCAACGCGACGGTCACGCGCGCGCCGAGCGACCGGCTGGCGTACCGCGTCAGTGGCGGATACTTCACCTCCGACGCGTTCGCGCGCCCGGCGGGCCGGATCCCGGTGATCGACGATCCGCGGGAGCCGGGCCGCATGGTGGGGGGCGCGTTCTATCCCGGCGACGGGGCGGGCGCCTTCGGCACCGCGTTCGCGAACCGCGGCACCAGCCAGCCGAAGTTCGACCTGCGCGTGGACCAGGAGCTGTCGGACGCCACGCTCAGCTACTCCGGCGGCGTGGCCGGCACGCAGGGCATCGTGCACTCGGGGGTCGGTCCCTTCGACATCCAGCCCGGCTCCTGGCTGGGCTACGCCAAGATCGACTACGCCCGCGGCGACCTGCGGGCGCAAGTGTTCACGAACCTGCTCGACGGCGACGCCCCGAACCTGCTGCTCCCGAATCCGAGCGGGGGAGCGCTGCAACTCGGCTTCAAGTCGCGGACGGTCGACGCCGAGCTCGGCCATTCCACGGTTCTCGGCGGGCGCCACGTGCTGAACTACGGCGGGAACGTGCGCCACAACGCGTTCGACGTCTCCATCGCGCCGGGCGCCGCGAACCGGCTGGAGGCGGGCGCCTACCTGCAGGACGAGATCATCCTGGATCCGTTGCGGATCATCCTGGGCGGCCGCGTCGACAAGTTCGGCAACCTGAGCAGCCCGGCGTTCTCGCCGCGGCTGGCGTTCATGGTCAAGCCGGGCGCGGACCACTCCGTGACGCTGTCGTACAACCGGGCCTTCCGGGCGCCGTCGATCATCAACAACTTCCTGGCGATGAACATCGTCCAGCCGGTGGACCTGCGCGGCCTCGCCCCCTTCCTGCCGGCGACGCTGGCGCCGGTGATCGCGCCGCGGCTCGCGCAGCCGTTCCCGCTCGTCGTCGGGGCGGCGGGCAGCGACGTCCCGTTCGGCGACGCGCCGCGGCCCGGCCTCGTGGAGGAATCGCTGACCGCGTACGAGGTGAGCTACACCGGATCGGTCCTGCCGGGCACGACGATCGGGGCCGCCGCGTACGTCAACCGGCGGGACGACTCGATCAACTTCGTGTCCCTGCCCAACTCCGCCGACCCGTACACGGTGGCCGACCAGCCGCCGGGATGGGCTCGGTACCTGGGGGCGGACCAGCTTCCGCCGTCCCTGGCGCCGGTGGTGCCGGGACTGCTGCTGCACCAGATGGCGCAGTTCGGCGTCTTCCTGCCGCGGACCTCCTTCACCTACGTCAACCTCGGGCCGGTGCGGCAGACCGGCGTGGAGCTGTGGCTGGATCAGCGGCTCGCGCGGTCGGCGTCGGCCTGGGTCAACTACTCGTGGCAGTCCGAGCCCGAGATCCTGGACGCGGAGAACCCGTACCCGAGCGCGGAGCTCAGCCTGCCCCCGACCCACCGGGTCAACGCCGGCGTCTCCTGGGACGGCGCGCGCTTCCTCGGCAACGCGTCGGTGAGCACCGCCACCGAAGCGTTCTGGGCCGACGTGCTCACGCCGGACTTCCACGGCTACTCGGACGGCTACACGCTGGTGAACGGCAGCTTCGGGATGAAGTGGAGCGGCGGCACGGTCACGACGCTGATCAAGGTGACCAACCTCTTCAACCAGAGCATCCAGCAGCACGTCTTCGGCGACATCCTGCGGCGCACCGTCGTCGGCGAGGTGCGGTTCAGCCTGTGAGCCGGGAGGGCGCCGCCGTCGGCGAGGAGTTCGTCCGTCAAAGCGCCCGCATCCGGACGCTGGCGACAGGTTGCCCCGGAGGCCGCGGGGGTAGTAGGGTCGGATCCAGTCCATGACCACCGCCGATCCTGAGCACGCCGCCGCATCCACCACCCGGCAGGGACTGGAGCGGTTCTTCAACGAACTGGCGCCCAGACTGGAGGCGGCGCGAACCGTGGAGCGCGAGCTGGACCGGCAGCTCGCCCGGCAGTTCAATGCCTTCGACTACCTGCGCCCGGACGAGCTGCGGCTGTCGAAGATGATCGGGGACCTGCTCGACCTCAAGGGCCCGCACGGGCAGGGCCATGTCTTCCTGCGTCTGCTTCTGGACAAGGTGGGGTTCGCCCGCGGCGCCGATCTGCGGAACAGCCACGTGGATGTTGAACTGCGGATGGAGAACCAGCGCCGCCGCCTCGACATCGCCGTGGACGTCGGTGGTGGCCGGCACTGCCTCGCCATCGAGAACAAACCCTTTGCGGGCGACCAGAAGGACCAGATCAAGGATTACCTCGACGGGCTCCGGGAGAAGTACGTCGACCGGTTCCTGCTGATCTACCTCTCGCCACGGGGCGAAGCGCCGTCCGACTACAGCGGCGTGAAGCCGACCGACCTGCAGGACGAGGCGGGCAACCCCGTCAAGACCTTCCGGATCATGCCGTACCACCGGGCGGAAGACGGCGCCGGGGACGACGATTTCGAGCCCTTCCGCACCGGCTTCGGACTCGCCGACTGGCTCAGGGAGTGCCGCGAGCACTGCGACGTGGAGCGGCTGCGCTGGTTTCTGCGCGAAGCCGAAACCTTTTGCGAGAGACGATTCGGAGGAAGCGCGATGACGACGGGCGAACGCAAGATAGTCAAGGACTTCTTGCTTGCCGACGACCGCAACTGGGCCACGGCGTGTGCGATCCAGGGCGCCTTGCCCGAGATCGCCGCGGCAGTTCGCAGGCAGTTCCTCAAGACCATCGCCAACCGCCTGACGACCGAGTTGGAATACACCAGCGGATGGGAGTACAGCGACAAAGCGTGGCAATCCTGGGTACAGGCATACCTTCCACAGTGGCGTGAGTACCAAAATGCCGAAATTCCGGAACGGTCGCGTACCTGCCTTTCTCTTGAAGCCGGTCAAAGACAGGGCAACGGCTGGTATATCGGCATCCGGTCGCCGTTGCCCAAGACCAAGATGACAGGAGACGATCTTCGGAGACGAGAACGGATCGACGAGCGCTTGGCCGGCGTATCGAAGAATGGCATGAGCAGCTCATGGTGGCCATGGTACGAGTTCGTCGTTGACGAGTATCGCAACTGGGACCTGCTGATCCCCGACCTGCGCAGGGAGTCGCAGCAGGACGGCGGCGGCAAGATCACCGGCGGCAAGATCACCGACTATTTCGTCAACAAGTTCGTCGAGATCGCGAAGTTCGCCAGGCCCATTCTCGACGACATCGAGGGAAGCCCCGGTTGATCGAGCCGCGGGCCGCCCGCGCTCCGGCAGAGAAGCCCGGCTGATCGAACCGCGGGGCCGCCAGCGTCCGTACGCCGGCGATGAAGCAACCGTCAGCCGGTCGTGACGCGGGCCAGCAGATCGGCCGCCGTCTCGCACTTGATGATCAGGTCCCCGACCTCCGCGAGCCGGTCCGGATCGCTGACGTCCGCCAGCAACGCAGATCGCGGCTGACGTAGCTGGCCGGCAGCCGAGTCAGCGATCCGAAGTCGATGCCCCCGCTCCAGCCGCGGGCGGCGAAGCCCCGCAGGAGGTCCCGGACCATGCGGGGCCGCGAGAACAACCGCCTGTACGTCGCGTCCATGTGCGACGCCCTGCTTCAAGAAAAGTCCACTTACGTGATGAGTTCGGCGAGAGCGCGTATCCCGGGCTGCTGCCTGTCCAATTGGCTCTGATTGACCATGACGTCCTTCCCGGCCACGCGCCGCGTTCCCGCCGACAGCTTGACGACCGGGATGCCCAGGGAACTCGAAACGACGGACGCCGTATTGGCGTCCGGCACTTCGGCCTGGAACATGCGCTCGAAGTCCCTCCGGCTTCCCGGCGGCGGGGATCCGTTCGGATGCGTGTGGAAGACGTTGGGATTGTCCTTCCACACGGCCCAGATCTCGTCGCCGATCGCCCCGACGACGGCCCGGAAGGCCTTGGCGGACTTGACGTACTGCGTCAATCGATTGCCGACGTAGCAGTAGATCCTGGGCAGGGGCAGACGATACTGGTCCGACCTCAGGTAATAATCGGACTGCTGCGCGCCCGGTCGACGGGTGATTCCGTACAACAACGCCAGCACGCTTCGCACCGCCCTTCGCGAGGAGCCGTCGGCGGAGAAGGGGATGATCAGCCGATCGGCGGCCGACAGGGCGAGTTCCGTGCATATGCCGAAGCTGGGGTTGCAGTCGATGAAGACCGTCGATGCCGAGCCGCACTGCCGGCGGACGTCACCGATCAGGTCGCTGATCCAGGTATGCACGATGCGCCACGCGTCCGACGGCCCGGGCGTGGTGGCGGCCAGCACTCGGGAAGACTGCAACTCGAGCTGCTCGTCACCGGCGACCAGATGGAGGTTCGACGGCGCCGCGTCGTTGAAGTCCGCGACCCGCACGGCATACGAAGAACCCGTCCGGGTGTTCACGTAGGGGCTCCTGATCCGATCTTCGACGTAGCCCGATATCGTTCGCGGCGGCGACTGGCCCGACAGGCTCTCCAGCGCCTCCTCGCCCGCTTCGATGCCGCCGAGCAACATCCCGGACGAATTCGCCTGGGGGCAGAGATCGACGGCCAGGACGGTCTCATGCGGACGGAGCGCGGCGTACTCGCACGCCAACTGGAACGTCAGGTAGCTCTTCCCCACGCCGCCCTTGTTGTTCCAGATTGCGTATGTGGCCATGTCAGGTGACCGCCCGCACCCGTTCAGCGCCCCGGATTCCGGCAGACGACACCGTATCCGCGCCGTGAACCGGAGCTGCGAATGATTCTGACCGATTCCGTGGCAGGAACGCAACCGGAACCCGGTCCGCGTTTGGCGACGGTCACACGCCCAGTTCGTCACGAAGATCGTTCACGAGTTCGTTGGTGACCACCGCGCCTCTTGCCGGAAGCGGGCGGAAGCCATACCGGCCGCGTGGCGTTCCGGACGTTGCCTGGTTCGTCCTGACCTGCAAGGCCTCGCGCACCAGCTCGGACAGGAGTTGACCGACCGGCCTGCCTTCCTTCTTCGCGAGCGCTTCGGCCGCCGCGAACACGGGGTCGTCGATGTCCAACGTGGTGAGCATGATTCCTCGTTCGCGCCGCGAACCCGATCTGCAATCGATTCTGGCCGATTCCGCGGCAGGAACGCAACCGGGGCCCGGTCCGTCCGATTCGCCGCGACGTACCGCCGCCGCATCGCGGCGATCGCGTCGGTGGTCCGGGAGAAGCCGAGGGTCCGCTACGAGTTCAACCCCCCACCTGCCACCGGCGTTGCGGTCCTCGCCCGACGCCGCCGCGGCCGACGGCTGCCCGAGCGGCGGCGCGGTAGCGGCCGCTCTCGGCGAAGGAAGCCCGTCTCGGCCCGGATATCCGGGCGCATCGAGCGTCGCCGACGGGGGCGTTGCGGGCGAAGACGCGGCGTGCGCTCGGGCCGCTCGCTTGTGATACGCTTGCCCGCGGCCGTCGCCCTTGCAGGCGCCGCTTCCTGCATCCGGCGCGCCGTCGACGACCGCGGAGTATGGAGAGTGAACGGGTTGACGAAAATCGCCACGAATGATCCGGCGTTCGCAAGCGCTGGTCGGGAACTTGACAAGATTCCCGTCCCTGTCAACTACGACATCATCAGGTTGTTCTCCGAGGGACTTTACCGGAGTCCGCACAAGGCGGTTGAGGAACTCGTGAGCAACGGCTATGATGCCGGAGCGGAGCGAGTCCACGTCCTGTTGCCGGAGGAACCCGGAGACGCGACGGACTCGGCTCCGCTGTGGGTCATCGACGATGGCCACGGAATGGATGCGGACGGATTTCGTCAACTCTGGCGCGTCGCCGAATCGAACAAGAACGATCCGCCGTCCAGCGGCCGCCCCCCGATCGGCCAGTTCGGCATCGGCAAACTGGCGGCGTACGTGCTCGCCTGGAAGCTGACCCACGTGAGCCGCATGGACGGCGGGCTGCTGCTGACGTCCATGGACTTCCATGACGTCGTCGGACGACGCCAAAGCGATGCCAGCGACCCGGTTCGGATTTCATTGCGCGAAGTGAACGAAACCGAGGCCAAGTCACTCCTCGCCGAGATCGAGAAACGCGATCGCGAGGCATGGAACATCATGTTCGACGAGCAGCGGCGACGTCCAGCCTGGACGGCCGTGGCATTGTCCGACTTCAAGGAATTGTACCGCAAGCTCTCCGCCGGCCGGCTGCGCTGGATCTTGAGCACCGGCCTGCCTCTCCACACGGATTTCAGGATCCAGCTCGATGGCGAATCCGTGCGGTCGAGCAAGGAGAACTATCCGAAGATCAAGACGATCGTGCTTGGCGGTGCCGGCGATACGGCCGCCGACGCCCTCGACGGCGTCACGCCTTCCAACGGTTGCGTGAGCCTGCCGGGGATCGGAGAGGTCCGCGGCGAGGCGTGCATTTACGAAAAGCAGCTCGAGACCGGCAGGTCCGGGGACGTCGGACGCAGCAACGGGTTCTTCATCCGCGTGCGGGGACGCGTCATCAACCTGGAGGACGAGTTGTTCGGCCTGGAGGCCCTCAACCACGCCGCGTGGTCCCGCTTCGCTCTGGAGGTCGACGCCGACGGGCTGCGGGACCACCTGCTTTCGTCCCGCGAGGGCGTCAGGGATTCGGATGACATCCGGCGGTTCCGCGACTACCTGCGCGGCGTCTTCAACGCGTGCCGGTCGGCCTACGACGCGTGGCAAAGAAGTCAAGATGAAGAACTGGACGTTGCGCAGCTCTTGTCGGAGACGCCGAGCGTTCACATAACCGAACCTCTCTTCCGAAGCGTGCGCAACACGGTGGAGATCGGCGCGGATTCCTTCTACGTCGAGGCCCCGGCGGGGGTGACGGAGGACGATGGCCCCGGATGGCTGGAAACCTGTGAACGCACGATGACGGAGGCGCCGTTCGATCGAACCACGTTCGAGAAGCACGGGCCGAACGCCCCCGCCCTTCGCTACGATCCGGCGGCACGCAGGCTCATGGTCAACTCCGATCACCCGTTCATCGACAAGCTCACCAACGGCGACAAGCAGCGCAATCCCGCCAGATTGTTCGCGTCCTCCGAAGTGCTGGTCGAGGGTCAGCTTCAGGATCAAGGGATGGACCAGACCGCAATTACCGGCTTCCTGCGAGACCGCGACCGGGTATTGCGGCTCGCCGCCGGTGACGCGCCTCCGACGGCGGCGGAGGTGGTGCGGCAGCTCGCTGCCGCCAATCGGGATTCCGTGGCTCTCGAAAGGGCCGTCGGCACTGCTTTTCGCGTCCTGGGTTTCAAATACGAACGGAAGGGCGGCACCGAGCCAGGGCCGGACGGCGTCCTCTATGCCCGTCTCGGCCGCCACCGGAAAGCCCTGTCCGACTACCGTCTGGTCTACGACACAAAGCAGACCAACCAGCCGTCGGTCCCGGCCGGCAAGATCGATCTCGCGAGCCTGGAGAACTTCCGCAAGCAGGCGAAAGCCGACTTCGGGTTCTTCATTGCGACCAAGTACGCCGCGGAAGAGGACGATGCCGGAACACTCAACGAGAAGATCCTGGCTAACGACGCGTATCGTCCCTTGACGTTGCTCAAGGTCGATCACCTGCGCCGCCTGGTCCGGTTGCACTACCGGCACGGCGTCACGCTCACCGAACTTCGTTCGCTGTTCGAGAAGGCGCGGACGACTTCGCAAGTACGCGATTGGCTCGATTCCCTGGAGGAAAAGCTCCAGCGAAGCCAGATTCCAGTCCAGGCACTGCTCCACGGCCTCGAGCTCGAGAAGAGCGATCCGAAGGCGACACCCAACGTCTACGCCGTGCGCCGCGCGAAGAACCAGACGTTTCGGGAATTCGAGCCGGAGCGCCTCCTCGCGCGGCTGAAGGCGGTCGAGAATCTCGTCGGCGTCCGCTGGATCGAGGTCGAGGAGGACTCCGGGAACGTGCTCATGCATCAGACGGCCGGGCAGATCCTCGCCGAGGTCGAACGCAACATCGGTGATCTGGACACCGAATCGAGCGAGGACGAGCGAGGAGTAGCCGAGAAGGGCCGATGAAGTTCTCCCCCATTCATCCGTTTCCCGCCCGGATGGCTCCCGAAATCGCCAGCCGCTCGCTTTTGGAAGTTCCGGCGGGGGGACAGGTGCTCGATCCCATGTGCGGCTCCGGCACGGTCGCGCGCGCCGCGGTCGAGGCAGGGCACCGATGCGTCGGGATGGACGTCGATCCGCTGGCCGTACTGATGGCGCGCGCGTGGACGACGCCGGTGGACCTGCCGCGAATACACGGCGCCGCCGAGGAACTCGTGCGAGACGCGAAGGCGCTCGCCGATCGGGAAATCGAGCGCCCGACGGATTCGGCGACGGTCCGGTTCATCTCCTACTGGTTCGCGCCGCGGCAGGAAGCCGAGCTTGCGCGCCTCGCAACCGCGCTGCGGCGTCGGGAAGAACCGGTACGGAACGTGTTGGCGGTTGCGCTGAGCCGTATCATCATCTCGAAGGAAATGATGGCGTCGCTGGCACGCGACACGTCGCACAGCCGTCCCCACAAGGTCGCCGACTCGAACGACTTCGACGTCCACGTCGGTTTTCTGCGTTCGGCGCGCCAGGTGGCGGCGCGGCTCGATCCGGGCCGGATCAAGGGACGGGCGGACATTCGCCGCGCGGACGCGCGATCGCTCGACGACGTGGAAGACGCGAGCGTCGACCTCGCGCTCACGTCGCCGCCGTACCTCAACGCCATCGATTACCTGCGCGGCCACCGGCTGGCGCTCGTGTGGCTGGGCTACGGCGTCGGCGCGCTGCGAGCGGTGCGAGCCGACAGCGTCGGAACGGAACGGGCGCTGCCAGAGACCGAGGCGCCGGACGTCGCGCGTTTCGTGCGCGACGCGGAAGATTCGACCCTTGCGTCACGCCATCGCGGGTGGATACGACGCTATGCCTTCGACATGACCGCCGTGCTTCGTCAACTCCGACGGGTCGTCAAGCGGAGCGGCAGAGTGGTCCTGGTTCTCGGCAACTCTTTCCTGCGGGGAGCGACCATCGACAACGCCAGTCTCGTCGAGTCGCTCGCCCGGGATATCGGGTTCGAAACCCGGAGCCGGCAGGAGAGAGAGATTCCCGCCCGGCGGCGATACCTTCCGCCGCCCGGCGCCGGCCGGAGCGCACTGGACTCCCGCATGCGAACCGAAACCGTGCTGACTCTGGCCGGGCAGTAACGCAAGGAACCCGACTCGATGCCGCGCAGGAAGAACCGGACGGGCGACCGCGACAAGGCGGGCGTGGCGGCGATCACCTACGCCGCGAAACGGAAGAACATCCCGCCGGCCGGCCTCGAAGCCCACGGGGTGGTCCGGGAGAAGCCGAGGGTCCGCCACGAGTTCAACCCCCACCTGCCGCCGGCGCTGCGGTTCTCGCCCGACGCCGCCGCGGCCGACCGGCTGCCCGAGCTGCTGGCCGCGGCGCGGGGGCGGCCGCTTTCGGCGGAGGAAGCCGACCTGCTGGCCGAGGCGCTACGCCGGCACGAGCCGTGGCTCGAATGGAGCGGCAAGCGGGAGCGGCCCTGGTTCGAGGTCGATCCGGTGGCCCTGCACATGCACGAGCGGGTCTCCACGCAGGCCGTCCTGCGGGTGCTCGCGCGGCAGGACGTGCAGCGCGACCTGTTCGCCGACCCGCAGCTCGACTACGCGCGGGCCGTGCAGTTCTACCGGCACGACGTCGACTGGGCCAACCGGATGATCCTGGGCGACTCGCTGCAGGTGATGGCGAGCCTCGCGCGCCGGGAGAATCTGGCCGGCAAGGTCCAGATGATCTACCTGGACCCGCCCTACGGCATCCGCTTCGCCTCGAACTTCCAGCCGCGGCTCGGCCAGCGCGACGTGAAGGACCGCCAACAGGACCTGACCCGCGAGCCGGAGATGGTCAAGGCGTACCGCGACACCTGGACGCTGGGCATCCACTCCTATCTCGCCTACCTGCGCGATCGTCTCGCGATGGCGCGGGAGCTGCTCGCCGACACCGGGAGCATCTTCGTCCAGATCAGCGACGAGAACCTGCACCGGGTGCGCTGCGTGCTGGACGAGGTGTTCGGGTTCGAAAATTGCTGTACCGTTATCTCATTCAGGAAAACAGCGAGTCGTTCGACAAAACTTCTTGTAGAAGAGAATGATTATATTTTGTGGTACGCAAAAGACAAGCAACGAGTCAAGTTCCGCCAGTTGCTTTCGGCAAAGGATCTTTCCAATCTCAAAAGTTATAAGTACCTTGTAAGCGATGATGCATCGTCTGCAAGATCGATATCGATGGAAGAGCGATCTGATCTATCAAGTACGCCGGATGGATGGGGCTTTGCACAATTGAGTTTTGCTGTATCGCAAGAATCCGGGAAGCCAGAAGAACGCTACTTTAAATTCCGCGACGTATCTTTTGACTGTGGCGCCCACCGTCATTGGAAAACCACTCCAGACGGCCTGAACCGTCTTGCTGGCGCAGCCCGGCTTATTGACTTGGCTACGCAGATAAATTACATCCGCTACTTCAGTGACTCGAAATACACGTCGTTCGGCAACACCTGGTCCGATACTGGAAGTGCTGGTTTTTCGAACGTAGACCCCAAAATATACGTCGTTCAGACCGATACTCGGGTCATCGAACGCTGCCTCTTGATGACCACCGACCCCGGCGACCTCGTCCTCGACCCCACCTGCGGCAGCGGGACCACCGCCTACGTCGCCGAGCAATGGGGGCGGCGCTGGATCACCATCGACACGAGCCGCGTGGCGCTGACGCTGGCGAAGCACCGGCTGCTGACCGCGAAGTACGACTACTACCGGCTGCGCGAGCCGAACGCCGACGACGTGGCGCGCAACCCGGACGGCACGTGGATCGCGGAGCCGGACGACGCGGGCCGGACGACCGGACGGCGGCTGACCTTCGACTGCCGGACGGTGCCGCACGTCACCCTGAGAAGCATCGCCCGCAACACGTCGCTCGATCCGATCTTCGCCCGGCACGAACCGATCCTCGCCGGGGCGCTCGCGGCGCTCAACCGCGAGGCCGCCGCGGTCTCCGCGGAAACGAAGCGCAGGCTGGCCGAGAAGCTGGTCGCCCGGCACCGCGCGGAGGGCGCCAACGCCGTAACCGACGCCGACGCGCGCCGCTGGCTGTTGCCCGACACGCCGCCCGACGCGATCGCGCCGGCCCCGGCCCGCCGGCCGCGCAAGGCGGTCACGGCCCGGCAGGCCGCGAAGTACCGGGAACGGATCCCCCGGCGGGAGTGGCGCGCGTGGGAGGCGCCGTTCGACGCCGACCCGGACTGGCCGGCGCCGCTGCGGGACGCGCTGGCCGGCTACCGCGCCGCGTGGCGGGCGAAGATGGACGAGGTGAACGCCTGCATCGCCGCCAACGCCGACGTGGAGGAGCTGGTCGACCAGCCGGAGGTCGTCCGGGGCACGGTGCGCGTCGCCGGGCCGTTCACGATGGAAGGCGTGATCGCGGTCGAAGAGGGGCCGGACTCGCCCATCGGCGGCGCGCCCGACCAACTGGACGGCTTCGCGCCGGACGCCGCCGCCGCGGACGCGGCGGTCGTCAACGCCGAGGCGCACCTCGACAAGATCGTCCGTCTGCTCAAGGCGAGCGGCGTCGACTTCCCCGGCAACCGGAACCTGAAGTTCGAGCGGCTGGACGCGGCGACGGGGCCGGCCCTGGTCCACGCCGAGGGCGAATGGCGGAACGGCGGGCCGCGGGAGGGACGATCCGTCGCCGTCAGCGTCGGCCCGGAGGCCGGCAACGTGACCGTGATGCAGGTCGAAGAGGCGGTCCGCTACGCCAACCGGCGGGGATACGACGACCTGGTCTTCGCCGGCTTCGGCTTCGACGCGGCGGCGCAGGACGCCGTCGAGAGCGCCGAGCACCCGAAGCTGCGCCTGCACATGGCGCTGATCAACCCCGACGCGGCGATGGCCGACCTGCTCAAGACCCGGCCCGGCAGCCAGATATTCAACGTGTTCAGCGCGCCGCGGGTGAGCGGCCCGACCCGGCAGGACGACGGCCACTACGTCGTCGAGGTCGAGGGGATGGACGTCTACGACCCCGCGGCCAACGAGATCCTGCCGACCGCCAAGGAGCGCATCGCGGCGTGGTTCGTCGACACCGACTACGACGGCCGCACGTTCTGCATCTGCCAGGCGTTCTTCCCGGACAAGGGCCAGTGGAAGAAGCTGGCGAAGGCGCTCGGCGGCGCCGGGCTGGTGGACGAGGGCGCGTTCGACGCCCTGAGCGGGCTGCGGAGCGTCCCCTTCCCGCGGCCGTCCCGACTCGGCCCCGGCGAGCGGTGGCGCGTCGCCGTCAAGGTGATCGATCCGCGCGGCAACGAGGGCCTGCGGGTGCTGACCGAAGGGGGGGCCTGGGCGTGATCGACCGCATCGTCGTCGAGAACTTCAAGAGCCTGCGCCGGGTCGACCTGAAGCTCGGCCGCATGAACCTGCTGATCGGCGCGAACGCCAGCGGGAAGTCCAACTTCCTCGACGCCCTGCGCGTGCTGCAGGGCATCGGCGCCGGATTCACCATCAGCGAAATCCTTGACGGCAAGCCGAAGAGCGCGACCAGCGAGGTTTGGGACGGCATTCGCGGCGGAAGTTCCAAGGCGTGCTATGCCGCCGCCGACGGGTCCGGCGCGGTGACCATCGAGGCGCACGGCAGGTTCGAGGACGGGGCGTCACGGACCTGGGAGCTTCGGATTGCGTTCTCGCCAACGGCCGGGCAGGTGACGCACGAGCAATTCAATGTGGACTCGCAAACCGTCTACGCTTTCGCTAGCAATCTGAACGCTTGGAGTCAGAACCTGTTCTTTCAAGGACCAACGAGTGTGCAACCTTGGCTCGGAAGACTTGCCGCCGGCATACCTGGCTTGCAGGTCGGGAAAGAAGGCGGTGTCCCAGCCCGACACGGAGACGGAAAACTTGCATTTGGCATACCTGACTTGCCGCAGGAGATGAAGGAGAGGGTGCAGAAGTACGTCGATCCGGCCGCCAAAGTGGCTGCGCTGCTGGCGAATGCCCAACGTCTGGATCCTTCACCCGCGGCGCTTCGGGAGTATTCGCGGTCCCATCACGTCCGGCGCCTGGGCGACCACGGAGAGAACTTCGCCGCCCTCGTTCGGACGATCGGTCAGAACGACGTGTTGAAAGACGCCTACCTGGCGTGGTTGCGCCAGCTTCGCCCGGAAGAAGTGGAAGACGTCGGAACCCTGTCCGGAGCCGTCGGCGAACCGATGTTCATGCTTCGAGAGAACGGCAGGGAGTTTCCTGCGCCGGTCCTGAGCGACGGCACCCTGCGTTTCGCCGCAATCACGGCCGCCTTCTTCCAGGACGACATGCCCGGCCTCCTGACGATCGAGGAAATCGAGAAGGGCCTTCATGCGAGCCGCGTGCAAGTCCTGCTGGAATTGTTGCGCAGCCAGGCTGAAGTCACGGGAACGCAAGTCGTGGCGACGACCCACTCGGCGGCGGTTCTGGACTGGCTTCAGGAGGAGGATTACAAGACCACGTTCCTGTTCAGACGGGACGAGACGACGGGCGAATCGCGGGTCCGTCCCCTGGCCGACGTGCCTCGATTCATGGACGTCGTCAAGAAGAAACCCGTTTCCGAACTGTTCTCCGAGGGTTGGATGGAAATGGCGCCATGAGTTTCAACGTGCTCGTCATTCCCGAAGATCCAGAGCAGAACGGGCACATTCTCAAGCCTCTGGTTCTGGCGATCATGCGAGATTCCGGTCGACCGGCCGCCAAGGTGGAGCTATTGACCAAGCCAAGAACTCGCGGTTACGACCACGCCGTAAAGGTCATCCGCGGCGAACTGCCGGGGGTCTACGATTTCATGGACCTCTGGCTGTTCTTCCCCGACGCCGACCGGGCGAACGCCGACGCCATGCGGAGATTGGAAGCCGATCTCGAAAAGCAAAAGGTACCGTTGTTCTGCTGCCCGGCGCAACCGGAGGTCGAGATTTACGCCTGCGCCGCGTTCCGCGACGACCTGGACGGAACCTGGGAGGACGCCCGCATGCATCCGCGCCTGAAGGAAGACGTCTTCCAATCGCTGCTTGCGAAGCACGGCGTCCCGCGCCGTTCGGGCGGCGGCAGAGACCTGATGATCGAAGCGTCGCTACGGAACCTCCCGCTCCTGCTTCGGCTCTGCCCGGAGTTGCAGGTCTTGCGCGACCGCATCGCGGCGCATCTCCGGGACCGGTGAACCGATGCCGGACAACCAGATACCCGTCCGGCCGGTCGAGGATCCGATCCTCTGCTCGCCCTGGGAGGAACCGGACCGGCACTGGCTGTACGACACGCGCACCGGCGTGCCGTCGAAGGCGCCCGGGCGACGGCCGGCCGGCTACTGGTTCCGGACCGAACGCACGGGAAGCGCGCAGCGCTCGCTGCTGGCGGAGGAAGAGCGGGACGACCTGCCGCTCGTGAACGTCCTGCGGGACGACGTGCGCCGGTGGCGGAAGGCGGGCTGGCCGGGCGCCTCGCAGACCACGAAGAAGCTCCTGCGCCACTGGTGGCGCCCGGACCGCGCGCGGCGGCTGTTCTTCTGCCAGCTCGAGGCGGTCGAGACCGTCGTCTACCTGCGCGAGATGCTGGCGCGGGGCCGGAAGCCGCGCTGGACGCCGAAGCTCGGCGTGCGCGACTTCGAGCTGCTGGACGCGGGGCGCAACCCGCGGCCCGGCGAGTGGGTGGCCCGGGTGGCGCAGCCGCCCCGGCTCGCCGATGCGCCGCACGGGAACGGCGGGCGGGCCATCCCGCGCTACGCCTGCAAGATGGCGACCGGCAGCGGCAAGACGGTGGTCATGGCGATGCTCGTCGCCTGGGCGTTCTGCAACCGCGGCGCGACGCCCGGCGACCCGCGGTTCCCGCGCCGGGCGCTGGTGGTCTGCCCCAACCTGACGATCCGCGACCGGCTGCGCGTGCTGCGCCCCTCCGCCCCCGGCAGCTACTACGAGCAGTTCGACGTCGTGCCGTCGCCGCTCCGCCCCGCCCTCGCCGCGGGCAAGGTGCTCGTCGTCAACTGGCACCGGCTCAGCCCCGCGCCGGAGACGGTGACGGTGGGCGGGGCGGCGGTGGGCCGGCTCGGGGAGGAGACGCCGGAGGCGTTCGCCCGCAACCGCCTCGGCGACCTCTGCGACGGCGAGCCGCTGCTGGTGCTGAACGACGAAGGCCACCACGCGTACCGGCCGGCGCCGGCCGGCGGCGACGCCCTGTCGGCCGAGGAGCGGGCCGACCGCGAGGCGGCGACGGTCTGGGTGGACGGGCTCGACCGCATCAACGCCGCCTGCGGCATCGACGCCTGCGTCGATCTGTCGGCCACGCCGTTCCACATCCAGGGCAGCGGATACCCCGAAGGGTCGCCGTTCCCCTGGATCGTCAGCGACTTCAGCCTGGTCGACGCCATCGAATGCGGCGTCACGAAGATCCCGCGCCTCCCCGCCGCCGACAACACCGGGCGGCCCGACCCGAAGTACTTCCGGCTGTGGGAGCACGTGACGAAGGACCTGAAGGCAGGGGAACGGCTGACGGGCGGGCGGCCCAAGCCGGAAGTGGTCTACCGCAAGGCGGAGGATGCGCTGCTCACCCTCGCCGGCCAGTGGCGGGAGCGCTTCGACCAGGTGCGGGCGTCGGCGCCCGGCCAGGACCGGACCCCGCCGGTGCTGATCGTCGTCTGCGACACCACCGCCACCGCGACCCACGTGCACGGGATGATCTCCGGCGAGGAGGCGGTCGAGGACCGGGCTTCGGACCGGTCCGGCGGCGACGACGACGACAACGACGGCGATGCGCCGCGGCCGCGGCGCCGGGCGCGGACGACGCGCCGGGGCGCCGGGCTGTCCGGGTTCCCGGAGTTGTGGAACCGCGACGGCGAGGAGGTCACGCTCCGCATCGACTCCAAACTGCTCGAAGCGGCCGAACGCGGCGACCCGAACGCCACCCGGAAGGAAGCCGCCGAGGCGCTGCGGCGGGTCGTCTCGACCATCGGGCGCCCCGGCGAACCGGGGGCGCGCATCCGCTGCGTGGTCAGCGTCAACATGCTGAGCGAGGGGTGGGACGCCAACAACGTGACCCACATTCTCGGGCTGCGCGCCTTCCAGAGCCAGTTGCTGTGCGAGCAGGTCGTCGGCCGCGGCCTCCGGCGCATGGACTACACGCCCGATCCGGCCACCGGCCTGCTGACCGCCGAGTACGTCGACGTCTTCGGCGTCCCGTTCTCGCTGATTCCGTTCAAGGGCCGCGAACCGGGAGCGAAGCCGCCGCCGCGGGAGGGACCGAAGCACGAAGTCCTGGCCCTGCCCGCGCGCGCGGCGTTCGAGATCCGCTTTCCGGTCGTGGAGGGCTACGTCGTCTCGCTCGCCGCGAACCGCGTGGTCTGCGACGTCGAGTCGATGGAGCAGACCGTCCTCGACCCGTCGACCACGCCGGTCGCCGCGTTCGTGCAGCCCTCGGTCGGCTACAAGATCGGCGACCCCGCCTCGTACGGCGGCTTCGGGTTCGAAGAGGTCGACCGGCAGGCGTACTACGACGCCGTGCACCCGCAGACGATCGCGTTCCGGATCGCCGTCGAGGTGGTCCGCCAGTTGATCGACGCCGCCGGCGCCGGCGCGCGGCGGCGCGTCCACCGGGGCGCGCTGTTCCCGCAGGTGCTGCGCATCGTGCAGCGGTACGTCGGGACGCGCGTGCGCTTCAACGGCCTGCATCCGTGCGAGATCGGCTTGCAGACCTACGCGCAGCGCATCGCCGGGCTGCTCGTCGCCGCCATCCGGCCCGCCGACGCCGGGGGCGAGCCGCCGCTGCTGCCGCGGCTGAACCGCTACGAGCCGGTCGGCACCACCGCGCGGGTGCGCTTCAAGACCGCGCGGCCCGTGCAGGCCACCAAGGCCAGTCACCTGAACTACGTCGCGTGCGACACCGCGGGCTGGGAGCAGGCGGCGGCGTTCCAACTGGAGCGCCTGGCCGAGCGCGGCGTCGTCGACTGCTACGCGCGCAACGACCACCTCGAATTCAACGTTCCGTACGAGCTCTACGGCGAGCCGCACGCCTACGAACCGGACTTCCTCGTACGCCTGAAGAACGGCGTCCACGTCGTGCTGGAGATCAAGGGCCGGCAGTACCCCGGCACGGACGCGAAGCACGAGGCGGCGCGGCGCTGGGTGTCCGCCGTCAACCACTGGGGCCGCCTCGGCACGTGGGACTTCCTCGTCTGCCGGGATCCGCAGGCGCTGGAGAACGACCTGTCGGCGCTGCTCGAAGCCCGCCGCGCGTCGGGGCCGGCGGCGCCCCGCGGCCGGACGTCGTAGCGGCGCCCGCCTGCATCAGAACCCACTCGGACAGGCGTTCGTCCGGCAGCAGGGCCTGATCGGCCATGCGGTACGGCAGCCCCTCGAGCCGCCGCCGGATGCCGACCTCGATGCCGCCGTAGGACAGGAGCAGCGGCACGATCAACACGGACCTTCCTTCCCGCACGGCGCCTTCGACCACGGCGCGCAGTTCCGCGGTCGCCCGCTCCCGGACCGGGTCCGCCGCGTCGTCACGCACCGTCAGGCGCTCGATGCGGTCGAAGCGCGTGCGAAGGCGCATCCGCTCGACCAGGACGCCCATGTTCGCGAGCCAGAGGTCGTTGTCCTCCTCGGTGCTCGGGCCGTGCGCCACCAGCACGACGACTTCCTCTTCCGGCGTCCGGCTGGCGTCGAGCGCGCGGGAGATCAGGATCTCGGCGACCACCGCGTGGCCGTCCAGCGCCGCCGTCACCGAGATCGGCGCCGCCGTTTCGACCGGGGTCGTCCGGTCGAAGCCGGGGTCGGCGCCGGAATCGCGGCGGGCGCCCATGCGGGCGAAGGCCTCCATCTCCGGCGGCGCTTCGCCGCGGCTCCCCAGCAGGTACTCGGTGGCGCGCATGACGCTGCTGTGCGACGAGATGAACAGCGGAACCGCGACGATGCTCGCGACGTCCCGCGCCTCCAGCCGGTCCACCGCGTCCTGGATCGTGCGCTTGTTCGCCATGCCGAACGCCACCTCGACCGGCCGGACCGGGTCGACGCGGGCCGCCAGGGCGAGGACTTCCCGGTTCCAGTCGTCGCCGCCTCCGTGCGCGAGCAGCAGGATCCCCTGGGCCTCGACGGCCCCGGGCGCCAGCAGACCGGACAACAGCGCAAGCAACAGTCGGGTTCGGACGCGTCTCGACATGTCGGTTCCTCCCTGCTTCGTTCGCGGCGGCTCAGTGCGTCGCGCACTGCTCGACGGCTTCCCTGGTGCCCAGCCGCATGCACGCCTCGCCGACGAGCATCGCGAGCCGGCTGAACTCCTCCGGCTTGAGGGTCAGCGTCACGCGGTTCACGCGCAGGTGCAGCAGGCCGTGCCCGCACCGGTAGACGGCCAGTTCCGCCCCCTTGGCCAACGTTTCCGACTCGCCGCCGCTGCCGCGCATGGTCGATTCCATTTCCAGCTCCCTTCCCGTCCGTGTCACCAGTCGTACCCGAGCGAGCCGACGACGCTGAACCCGGGGCTCGAATACCGATCGATCACCGGGTCGTTCGCCACGCGGCCGCGCACGTTCCACCACTCGAAGTGCTTGCTGTCGGTCAGATTCAGCAGGCCGAGGCGGAACGTCAGCGATTCCGCGAGGGAGACGAAGCCGACCAGATCGACGACCTGGTAGTCTTCCGGCGCGAACTGATCCTCGTCGCCGTTCCGGTACGACTCCACCAGCCGGACGGAGAACTCGCCGCCCCAGCGGCCGGACGGGCGGACGTAGCGCAGGCCGACCACCCCTTCGTTCGGGGCGATCTCGCCGAGCGGCGTCTCCTCGGCGAACGCGGGCACCGCGGCGTCCTCGAAGATCTCGGCTCCGGCGATGCGAGCGTAGCTCCAGCGCACCGTCAGGCTGTCGCTCAGGTACGCCTCGCCCCGCAGCTCGACCCCCTCGATCTCCGCCTCTTCCAGGTTCTGGCTCTGGAACTCCAGCAGCCGCGTCAGCGGGTTGACGCCGAGCGAGGTGTTCGCGATGAAGTCGTCGTAGCGGTTCGAGAAGACGGTGAGTCCCAGGCTCGCCCGGTCGAAGGCGGCGCGCACGCCGGCTTCGACGTTGCGGCTGGTTTCGGCCCGCAGATCCGGATTCGGCAACGTGACGTACCCGCCGCGCGGATTCGTGAACCCGGTGTTGATGGCGCTGTAGGGCGGCGCCCGGAATCCGCCGGAATACTGCGCGTGCACGGTCAGCGCGTCCGCCACCTGCGCCGCCACGCCGAGCTTCGGCGACACCGCCGCGTCGGAGAAGTCGACCGCATCGGGGTTGAGGCTCGCGATGAAGACCGGGTCGTTCTGGTTGGCGTCGAGCGCGAAGCGGTCGTAGCGCACCCCGGGCACGAAGGAGAGGCGGCCGTACCGGAACTCGGCCTGCAGCCAGGCGCCGCTCTCGGTGACGGTGCTCTCCGGAAAGTACTTGGTCGGAAAGATCAGGCTCGTCCGCACCGGCGCCCCGGTGACCGCGTGGGTCTCGGTCCGGTCGCGCAGGATGTCGAAGTAATCGCTCTGGAAGCCGGCGCCGGCCGTGAGCAGCACGCCGCCGGCCGGATCCCCCAGATGGTGCTGGCCCTGCGCCGACCCGCCGGTGCCGCCCTGCTCGTAGTCCAGCGTGCCGTGGCGCAGGGAGGGGAGCGGCGGGCCGAAGCCGAAGGTCACGCGCTCGCGGTCGACGACCTGCGACGTGTCGTTGAACTGGCCGTGCAGGCGCCAGGAAAGCTGGTCGAGGCCGCGGCCGGCCAGCGTGTGGTCGACCGACAGGCGCAGGCGGTCCTGGGTGACGACGGCGTCGGAATCGGTGTTCCGGAAGCTGAAGCTGCCGAAGTCGACCAGGCCGCGGTCCGAGAACCACTCGGTCTCGACCCGCGTGTCGTAGACCTCGGCCGCCCCCCGCAGCATGTTGCCGGGCGAGGCGGTGAAGACGAGCTTGGCGAGGAGCTGCGTGTCCTCGACGTCCTGCGGATTCGGCGCGGTGCGGGTGTCGTCGGCCGTCTCCACGTCGCCCTTGTTGCGGATCTCGTTGCCGCGGCGGACGCTCGCGAAGAGCGATCCCTGCAGCCGCCCGATCCCGGCGGCCGCCGCCAGGTTGCCGCTGAGCCCGTCGGCGCGGCCGTCCCAGGTCACCTTGGCGCCGAGATGGCGCGGCCGGCCGCGCAGGTAGTCGGCGGGATCCTTGGTGAAGAGCGACACGACGCCGCCGAGGGCGTCGCTGCCGTAGAGCGCCGAGTTGGCGCTGCGCACGATCTCGACCGACTTCAGGACGTCGACGTCGAGCCCCACCTGGTGGACGTTGAACGGGCCGAAGTCGAACTGCTCCGACGTCTGCACGCCGTCCACCCGGGTCAGCACCCGGTTGCCGCCGATGCCGCGGATGTTGAAGCCGTTGAGCCCGAGACGGGTGACGTTGTTCTCGACGTAGACGCCCGGCTCGTACTTGACGAGGTCGGCGAAGTTCTCGATCAGCCGCTCCTGGATGGTTTCGGCATCGATCACCGAGACCGTGCCCGGCGTCTCCCGCACCGGCGCCGGCCGGAGCGTCGCCGAGACGGTGACGGAGTCGAGGAAGGTGAGGGGCTCGCCGGACCCGCCGCCGGCCGGTTCGCCGGACCCGCCCTCGGACCCCGCGTCAGCAGACGCACCGCCTGGCTCGCCGGACCCGCCGCCGGCCGGCTCCGAGCCGGGCGTTCCGCCGTCTGCCGGCGTTTGCGCCGCCGTCGCCCGCGGTTGCGCCGGCGTGACGGCCGGGGCCGAAAGGACGAGCCCCAGCGCCGCGAGGACCGTGGCCGCCGCCGGCGTCGAAACCGCGCGGCGGGCCGCGTCGCTGCAAGGGATGAGTCGCATTGCCTGTACTCCTGGTGAATTGCCGGCGGCCCGGCGTCCGTCCGCCAGTGGGCCGGCGACTCGCGCGCGTCGCATTGCCTTACTCCCAGTGAATTGCCGGCGGCGCACCATGCGCCGCCGCGGCCCCGGCGGGCGCTCCCGTGCGGTTCCTCGATCCGTCCGCGGGAGGCGCGCCCGTCCTGCTCAGCGCGGCGGGCGGATCCCGCCGTGCCCGATCCCGTTCGGTTGCGCCGGAACCGCGGCCGGCCGCCCCACCCGGATCGCCTCGCTCCCCGCGCGGATGACGATGGCGTCGTCCACCGCCGCGAACCCGGTCACCGGCGCGTCGACCGACAGGTGATTGGTCGCGAGCACCTCCGGCGCCTCGGCCGACGCCCGCAGCACCTGCGTCACGCCGTCCTGCGTGAAGAAGTAGACGCGGTCGCCGTGGCCGAGCGGCGTCGCCCAGGCGGAGGCCGGCAGGCGGTGGGTCCAGCGGACGGCGCCCGACTCCGGCGCGAGGCAGCGGGCGGCGCCGGCCGGGTTCACCTGGTAGACGCAGCCGCGGTAGACGAAGGGCGAGGCGAAGTTGGAGGCCGAGCCCGCCGTCCACGCCACGTCCGTCCGATCGAGCGCGCCGGTCCGGCCGCGGCGCAGGGCGAGGTTCGCCCCGACGCTCAGCCCGCCGACGATGACCAGATCCGCGGTGATCGTCGGCGAGGGCACGTGGTTGCCCCGCAGGTCCTCGAAGAACCAGAGCCGCGCGCCGGTGGCCGGATCGAATCCTTCGATCCGGCCCGCCGCGCTGACGACGATCTCGCCGCCGGCCGGGGCGAGCGCCGGCGTGCTCCAGGCGACGCCCGGCTCGCGGTCGGCCTTCCACAGGGTCTCGCCGGTGGCCGGGTCCGCCGCCAGCAGGTACGAATAGGTGCGGCGGGTCAGCAGCACCACCACCGCGTCGCCGGTCAGCAGGACGGAGTTCCCGACCCCGTGGTTGCCGCCGACCGTCCCGTACTCGGCGCCCAGCCGGCGGTGCCAGACGGTCTCGCCGTCGTGGGTCAGGGCCAGCAGGTCGCCGCTGTCGAAGAAGACGTAGAGCCGTTCGGCGTCGACCGCCGGCGTCGGCGCGCCCTTCGACACGTAGTCGTTCCACTCGAACGCTTCCGCGGCGTCGAAGGTCCGCCGCCAGCGTTCCCCGCCGTCGTCGAGTCCGAGGGCGGTGACGAAGAGGGTTTCCTTCCGCGCGCCGGCCAGGGAGGTGAGGAACACCGTGCCGTCCCAGATCACCGGGCTCGACTGCCCGAATCCGGGCGTCGTCACCCGCCACGCGACGCTGTCGTCGGACCAGGTCAGCGGCAGGCGGGCGGCCCGGCTGACGTTGGTGTCCCGTCCGCCGCGAAAGCCGGGCCAGCGCGTGGCGCCCCGCCCGGGGCCGGCGTTCTCCGCCGCGTGCGCGCGGGTCCGGCCGCCGCGGACGGGCGGCGCGCCGTCGCGGGGCGTCGCGCCGCGACCTGCGCGAGAGTTGCGGCCTTGTCCCTGATGCCCGCCGGGCGGCGCGCCGTCGCGGGTCGCCGCGCCTCGGCGGGCGGCGGCGGGCTCCGGCGGGCGCCAAGCGTCGGCGGCGGCGTCCTGCGCAGCCGCCGGACCGGGCGGATGCAGGAGCAGGGCCAGCGCGAGGCCGGCCGGAAAAGCTGAATTGATACTGAGTCTCAGTTTCGGCACGAGTGCAACTGTATCTCCGACCAATTCGGTCGGTCAAGGGAAATCGCGGCGAAAATTCGCGGACCGCGGGACGACGGAGCAGGCGGCCTCCGCCCGCCGGCCGGCCGGGTCAAGGGAAATCGCAAACGATTCGCGGGCGCGGGACGACCGGTCCGGCCGCGTTTCGGCGGCCGCGCGACGTCGTCACGGAGACGACGGCTTCTTCACATGGCGCGGGACGACCGGTCCGGCCGCGTTCGGCGGACGGCGCGCGCCGGGACCGCCGGACATGGCGCGGGACGACCGGTCCGGCCGCGTCCGGCGGACGGCGGGCGACGGGACCGCCGGGCCGTCCGGGTGACGATGTATGCTGAACGCGGGCGTCCGCCGGCGGGCGCCGGAAACCGATGCGCAACCGGCTGCTCGCCGCCGCGGTCGCCGCCTTCTGGCTGCTGCACCAGGACTTCTGGTTCTGGAACGCGGCGCGGCCCCTGGTCTTCGGCTTCCTGCCGGTCGGCCTCTTCTACCACGCCGTCTACTCGCTGGCCGCCGCCGCGCTGATGTGGGGGCTGGTGCGGTTCGCCTGGCCGGCCCGTCTCGAGGCCGAGGCGGAGCCGGCGGAGGCGGAAGGCGATCCGCCGGGCGGGGCGGGAGGGCGGACGTGATCCCGGCCGTCGTCGTCTTCCTCTACCTGGGCGTCGTCCTCTACATCGGCATCTTCGCCTTCCGCCGCGCCGGGGGCCGCGAGGAGGCGGAAGGCTATTTCCTCGCCAACCGGTCGCTGGGCCAGTACGTCTTCCTGCTCTCGCTCTTCGGCACGAACATGACGGCGTTCACCATCCTCGGCTCGGCGGGCCACGCCTTCGCCAACGGCGTCGTGACCTACGCCCTGATGGGCTCGTCGTCGGCGTTCGTGATCCCGCTGACGCTGTACCTGTTCGGCACGCGGGTCTGGGCCCTCGGCAAGCGGTTCGGCTTCATGACCCCGGTGCAGATGTACCGCGACCGCTGGGAGTGCGGACACGTCGGGACCGCCATCTTCGCGGTGCAGGCGACGCTGCTCGTGCCCTACGTCGTCATCGCGGTGATGGGCGGCGGCACGACGCTGCACGCGGTGAGCGGCGGCGCGGTGCCGTACTGGTTCGGCGGCCTGGTCGTGGCCGCCGTCGTGATGAGCTACGTCTTCTTCGGGGGCATGCGCGGCACCGCGTGGGTCAACACCTTCCAGACGGTCCTCTTCCTGGCGTTCGGGGCGGCCGCCGTCCTCTTCGTCGGCGCCAGTATCGGCGGCTTCCCGCAGGCGATCGGGCGGCTGGCCGACGCGCCGGACACGGCCCGGCTGCTGACCCGCGAGGAGGTGCCGCCGCGGTTCTTCTTCAGCTACATGCTGATCCCGCTCTCGTCGATCATGTTCCCGCACATCTCCATCTTCTGCCTGACGGCGCGGCGGATGGGGCAGTTCCGCAAGACGGTCGTCTTCTACCCGCTGTGCATCCTCGCGATCTGGCTGCCGTGCACGTTCCTCGGTCTGGCCGCCAACGCGATGACCGACGTGCCGGGCATCGAGTCGAAGCTGGAGGCGCGGGCCGCGCTCGCCGCCGACCGCGAGACGCGGCCGGCCGCCGAGACGGCGGAGCTGCAACGCGCGGCGGCCGGCGACGACGTGATCATCCTGATGCTGGAGCACTACGCGCCGCTGTGGCTGGCGGGGCTGCTGGGGGCGGGCATCCTGGCCGCGGTGATGGCCAGCGACTCGCAGATCCTGGCGCTCTCCACGATGTTCACGGAGGACGTGTTCGCGTTCTACGGCGGGACGTCGAGGTTCGGACCGGCGGTGCAGGCGCAGATGGGGAGGCTGTTCGTCGTGCTGATCGCGCTCGTCGCGTACGTCATCGCCCTGCAGGCGCCGCCCGGCATCTTCGGCATCGCCGTCCAGTACGCGTTCTCCGGGTTCGCGACGCTGCTGCCGCTGCTGGTCGCGGCGCTCTTCTGGCGCGGGAGCACGAAGTGGGGCGCCCTGGCGGTGGTCGTGTGGACGGCCGCGACCATGACCGCCGTCGCGGTGCTGCAGGCGGCCGTGCCGGCGCCGCCGCCGGGAACCGCGGTCCCGGTCTGGACGGTGGGCGGCGTCGACGTGGTGACGCGCACGCCCGGGGGGACCGCCGTCCTCGGCTACCTGCCGGTGCTGCCGATGCTGATCGGATCGTCGCTGCTGATGGTCGTCGTGTCCCGGCTGACGCCGAAGCCGGCCGCGGCGACGCTGGCCCGCTATTTTCCGGCGGAGCCGCCGCCGCCGCGGAACTGACGCGCCGGCGAAGCCGGGATGCGCCTCGCGGATGCGCCGGCCTCCGGCGCGCCCTGACAGCCCGTGGCGAAACCCCGCGTCGCACCGATACGGGCGGGGCCCGGCTGACACAAGGCGTGAGGAGGGAGCATATCGGCCCTGTGCGACCGACGAACGACGCAGTGCAGCCGGGATGCGGCGCCCGTCGAATGCAGCGGGGATTTCGCCACGGGCTGCCGGGGGTACGCCGCCCTCGCCGTGCCGGCGCGGCGGTCCGGTGAACCCGATCTGCCGGCGTTCTTCGCCATGTACGAAGGCCTGACCGTCGGCGTCGTGATTCCGGCGCGCGACGAGGCGGAGAACGTCGGCCACGTCGTCGGGGGGCTGCTGGGGCTGCGCGCGGACACCGGGCGGCCGGTCGTCGACGACCTCGTCGTGTGCGACAACGGATCCGCCGACGCCACGGCGGAGCGGGCGCGCGCGGCGGGGGCCCGCGTGACCGTCGAGAAGACGCCCGGCTACGGGCGGGCGTGCCTGGCCGCGATCGCCGCGCTCCGGCCCGTGGACGTGGTCCTGTTCGTCGACGGCGACCGCTCGTGCGACGTCGAACAGGCCCGTGATCTGCTGCGGGCCATCGCGGACGGGGCCGATCTGGCGATCGGCGCCCGCGTGGCGGGGCGGAGGGAGCCGGGCGCCCTGTCGCTGCCCCAGATCGCCGGCAACCGGGTGGCGTCGGCGCTGATCCGGCTGCTCTGGGGGCGGAAGGTGACCGACCTCGGTCCCTTCCGGGCCGTCCGCGCGGACGCCCTGCGGCGGCTGGACGTGCGCGACACCGCCTACGGCTGGACGGTGGAGATGCAGATCCAGGCGATCCGGCTGCGGCTGCGGATCGTCGAAGTCCCGGTGCGCTCCCTGCGGCGGCGTTTCGGCCGCTCGAAGGTGGGGGGGACCGTCCGGGGCGTCATCGGGGCCGGCGTGGGGATTCTCGGGACGATCGTCCGGCTTCGCAGCCGCCGCGGAGGTCGTCACCGCGGAGGCCGCCGACCAGGAGAGGGACAGCGATCATGACGCCCCGCCGTCGCGGGGGTCGTCACCGCGGAAGGCTGCCGACCAGGAGGGGGACAACGATCATGACGCCAGCCTTCGTCGACGGTACGTTCCCCCCCACGGCACGGCGCGCAACGGACGCCGTGGCGCGGGAGAAAAGGGTTGACGACGCCGACCGCGCGCTTCGGTCCCCGGCGCCGCCCGCGCGATCTGCCGCGCGCACGTTCGTCACGCGCCGTTCGGCGGTGCGCGGCGGGCGGGTCCGCGCGCCGCGCGCACGATGCGCCGCGCTCCTGCTCGCCACGGCGCTGCTCGCCGGCGCCTGCGGGGCGCCGGCGCCGGAGGCGATCGCCGGCTGGGACGTCAGCGACGAAGACAACGCCGGGCGCATCGATCACGGCGCCTGGCAGCGGATCCTGGACGACTACGTCACGGCCGACGCGGAAGGCGTCAATCTCGTCGACTACGAAGCGCTCGGAGCCGACGAGGAGGACGCCGCGCGGCTCGCCGGGTACCTCGCCCGTCTGCAGGATCTGGATCCCCGCGACTACCGCCGCGCGGAGCAGATGGCGTACTGGATCAACTTCTACAACGCGCTGACGGTGCAGGCCGTGCTGGACGCCTGGCCGGTGGACAGCATCCGGGACGTCCACGAGGGGGTGATTCCGCTCGCCGGTCCGTGGGACGACGTGCGCGCCCGGGTGGCCGGTCACGACCTGACCCTGAACCAGATGGAGCACGGCATCCTGCGCCCCGTCTGGCGGGACGAGCGGATTCACTACGCGGTGAACTGCGCCGCCTATGGCTGTCCGCATCTGCTGAAGACCGCCTTCACCGCCGGCAACACCGAGGAGCTGCTCGAAGCCGGCGCGCGCGCCTACGTGAACCACGCGCGGGGCGTCGACGTGGTCGCCGAGGACTCCATCGTCCTGTCGAGCATCTACGACTGGTACGCCGAGGACTTCGGCCGCACCGAAGAGGCGGTGATCGAGCACCTCGCCGAGTACGCCGACGACGAGCTCGCGACGTTCCTGAGCGGTTTCGAGGGGGCGATCGGGTACGATTACGATTGGAGCCTGAACCGGCCGCAGCCCTGAGCCGGGACCGCCCGCTCGGTGCGACGCGGAGTTTCACCCCGGTTTCACCACGGGCTGGCGGGAATTGCCGATGCCGCGTCGGCAATGCGGATGCCGGGAGGAGTGGAGGAACATGAAAGATCACGTCATCGTCTTCGCCTGTCTCGCCGCGGCGGCCGGCTGCGGCGACACCGAGTCCCCGACGGCCCCGTCGCCGTCTCCGGCGGTCGGGCGGGTCTCGCCGCTTCGCGCCCCGTCGCTCGCACCGGTCCTCCACGACGCCGCCGGTGTTCCGGGGGGGGGGGGGGGGGGGGGGGGATTATCGGGGGATTCCCTCGCTCCGTATGACTACGGCTGGAACGCCTACGATTTCTTCGCCGGCTACGACGGCGGCATGCTGAGCCTGGCGCTGGTCGAGGACGAAATGCGGTCGATGCGGGAGGCGTCGAAGCCGCACCGGATGCGGCGCGTCACGGTCGGGCACTGCCCGGTGGAGCCGCATCACGCGCTGCAGTCGTGCGGGCCGGCGCTGTGGACGGGGCAGGTGCGGCTGGCCGGACGGGTCGAGCTGGATCCGATCGCGCTTCCGGCGTGCGAAGGCTGGGTCGTGGTGCGCGCCGACGAGCTCTCCGACGACGTCCAGGACGGCTGGCGGAACGCGCCCTGTCCGGCCGCGGGGGGCGGCGCGGTCGGCTCGGACGGCAGCGGGGATGGCTGGGAGGACAGCCGGTTCGACCCGCCGGCGCGGCCGGAGCCAGAGCCGGAACCAGAGCCGGAACCGGAAGATGATCGTCCAGTCTGGATCCTGCTCGCCGACAGCCTCGCCGCCATCCGCGGGAACATGGGGTTCCCCGGCTACCCCTTCACGGGGGCCGGCCCCGACAACAGCAGCGGCTGGCCGCTCCGGTGGGCAAGATGGTACTACGCCGAGGGCGAACCCGGCTGGACGATCGTCCAGTTCTATTCCGAGGGAAGCTGGGCCTTCGGGGGTAGCTACAACGTTGGTTGCTCGGTGATCGGGCCGGGCGACAACCCGGTTTGGATTGCTGAATTCTTGCCATCCGGCGCGCCGCTCGGCACAGGCGGAGCCGAACGGCTTCCCAGCGACACCCCCGCCCGCCGTCTTGACGGCAACGGAAACCCGATATCCCGGGTGCCGGCCGGGTACAGCGACGACCCGGTCCGCCTGTGGACCATGAGATTCCAGAGAAGTTCGACCGTCACAAGGCTCACTTCCCTTTGCACCGACAACAACGCTATTGCTGGCGAGTTGTATTACATGACCGTGCCGCTGCCGCCGTCGTCCTGAGTTTCGCTCCGGCTTCGCCTGCGCGGGTTCCTTCCTCCCGTGCCGGGCACCGCATCGATGCTTCCGCGGCGGTCGAATACCTGCTGCGAACGCGACTCGGCCCGGATCATCGAACGCCGACGCGGCGCGTGACCACCACGTGAGCTCCTGCGCCTTGCCGCGCCGGAACGCCGCGGATCATCGAGCGCCGACGCGGCGCGTGATCACCACGTGAGCTCCTGCGCCTCGCCGCGCCGGAACGCCGCGGATCATCGAGCGCCGACGCGGCGCGTGATCACCACGTGAGCTCCTGCGCCTCGCCGCGCCGGAACGCCGCGGATCATCGAGCGCCGACGCGGCGCGTGATCACCACGAGCTCGAATCCGCCGAATTCGGTTTCGGACACGGTCAGTCCGACGACCTCGAATCCCCGCCGCCCGGCCGTGCTCAACTCCCGCTGCATGGTCGAGGTCCGGTTGGTGGCGAGCAACTCGTAGTCGTATCGCACGGCGGGTGCCTCCTCGTCGCGCTCCAGAATGACGACCACCTCCTGCACGCCGAAGATCGTCGGGTACACGGTCTGCCCGCGGTGGTCGTAGCCTTCCGCCCCGGCTTCTTCCAGTTCCGCCTGCATGGTCGAGGTCTGCGCGGTCGCCAGCACGCGATAGCTGCGTCTTCCCGGCGCCGGGTCGCGCACCATGATCGCCACCAGCTCCGTGTCGCCGGCCTCCCGGTCTCCACCCATCACGGCCTTGAAGCGGTAGCCGTCTTCCGCCGCCTCGTTCATCTCGCGCTCCATCGTGGAGGTGCGGCTGGTCGCGAGCACCAGATACTCGTACCGATCGGCGGGTTGTGCGCCGGCGGGGCTCCCCGACGCCAGGACGACTCCCTGCGTCCATATGCACAGCGCGACGATCTGCTTCATCGGTTCCTCCTTCCCGCCGATCTCCGGCGGGCTGAACGCCTCGGCCATCCGCACGTCGGTGTTGCTGACGCCCGCGCATGCCGAGGACCTGCCCGTGGCATGATAGACGGGCCCGGCAACATCATGCCCAGGTCATGCTATGGTCATGCCATGAACATACAAGTGAAGAACGTGCCGGCGCCGCTCCACGAGCGGTTGCGGCGGCGGGCGCGGTTGCAGAATCGAACGATCAGCGATCTGGTGCTGGCTTCCATCGAACGGGAACTGGCGCGGCAGGAGTGGCTCGACCGCCTGCGTACGCGCCCGGAGGTCGATCTGGGCGTCTCGGCCGCCTCCCTGATCGAGCAGGATCGCAATCTCCGCGACGAGGCGTTGCGGTGACGCGATACGTCATCGATGCTTCCGCGGCGGTCGAATACCTGCTGCGAACGCGACTCGGCCGGAACGTTGCCGGAGAGATCGAGCATGCTTTCCTGATCGCTCCGGAACTGCTGGACGTCGAGGTGTTGTCGGCGCTGCGGCGCGCGGTGCTGAAGAAACGGCTTGCGGCGTCGATCGCGCAGGGGGCGATCGCGGACCTGGTCGGTTGGGAAGTGGTTCGGATCTCCCATCGGACGCTGGCGCCGTCGGCGTGGCGGCGGCGCCACAACGCCAGCACGTACGACGCCTTCTACGTGGCGGCGGCCCGTATCTTCGATGCTCCTCTCCTGACCGCGGACGGCCCGCTCTCGCGGGCCGCCGGCCTCGGCATCGTCGTGCAGAACGTGCGTTGCGCGTGACAGCGCGCCTGCCCGTGGCAGGATCGACGGGCCCGGCAACGCCCCGGCGCGGCGAGGGCCGAGCGGACAAGGCCGCGCCGAGGCGCCACGGTCAGGGCGCCAGCACGGACTGCCGGAAGCCGCCGAGGCCGGCGAAGGCCGCCCGCCCGCCCAGCTCGTGCTCGATGCGCAGCAGGCGGTTGAACTTCGCGGTCCGCTCCCCGCGGCAGCCGGAGCCGGTCTTGACGTGGCCGCAGCCGGTGGCGACGGCGAGGTCGGCGATGAAGGTGTCCTCGGTCTCGCCGGAGCGGTGCGACACGTAGGCGCCGTAGCCGTTCCGTTGCGCGAGGCGCACGGTGTCCAGGGTCTCGGTCACCGTCCCGATCTGGTTCGGCTTGACGAGGATCGAGTTGGCGGCGCCGCGGTCGATGCCGCGCTGCAGGAGGACCGGGTTCGTGCAGAACAGGTCGTCGCCGACCAGCTCGATCTTCGATCCGAGGGCCGCCGTGATCCGCGTCCAGCCGTCCCAGTCGTTTTCGGCCAGCGCGTCCTCGACGAGGACGATCGGGTAGCGGTCGATCCATTCGTTCCAGAGCGCGATCATCTCCGCCGTGCTGCGCGCCGGCCGGTCCGACTTGAACGCGACGTAGGAACCGTCGCGCCACATCTCGCTCGTCGCCGGATCGAGACAGACGGCGACGTCGGCCCCGGGCCGGTAGCCGGCCTTCCCGATCGCCTCGACGATCAGCTCGACCGCTTCCTCGTTGCCCGCCAGATCCGGGGCGAAGCCGCCTTCGTCGCCGATGCCGGTCGACTTGCCCCGGCTCGCGAGCAGCGCCCGCAGGGCATGGAAGGTCTCGATGCCCATGCGGAGCGCCTCGGCGAACGACGGCGCGTTGTGCGGGGCGATCTTGAACTCCTGGAAGTCGACCGTGTTGTCCGCGTGCCGCCCGCCGTTGATGACGTTGAGGCAGGGCACCGGCAGCACCGTCGCGCCGCCGCCACCGAGATGCCGGTACAGCGGGACGCCGGCCGACGCGGCCGCCGCCCGCGCCGCCGCCATCGACACGCCGAGAATCGCGTTGGCGCCGAGCCGGGACTTGTTCGGGGTGCCGTCGAGCTCGATCAGACGCTGGTCGAGCCCGCGCTGGTCCGCCGCGTCGTGCCCGGCCAGCGCCCGGGCGATCTCGCCGTCGACGTTGGCCACCGCCTGCCGCACGCCCTTGCCGCCGTAGCGCGCGCCGCCGTCCCGCAGCTCCGCCGCCTCGCGTTCGCCGGTCGATGCGCCGGACGGCACCCGCGCGGCCGCGACGACGCCGTCGTCGAGATGGACGCGGGCCTCCACCGTCGGATTGCCGCGGGAATCGATCACTTCCAGCCCGTCGACCGCCCGGATCTTCATCGCGTCGCGCGCCTCCGCCGGCTCATGCGTGTTCCCGCGCCAGGGTGTCGTTCAGGGTGACGCCGAAACCGGGTCCGTCCGGCGCCTGCAGGATCCCGTCCGCGAAGCGCTCCGGCGGATCGATCAGGTCGCCGCGCCACGGCACCTCGTTCCACTGGTATTCCAGGACGTCGAAGTTCGAGAGCCCGGCGCAGACGCTCGCCGAGATCATCGTGCCGACCGGCCCGCTCGGGTTGTGCGGCGAGACGAGCACGTCGTGCAGCTCGGCCACGGTGGCGATCCGGCCCAGCTCGGCGACGCCGCCGCAGTGCTTGACGTCCGGCATGATTACGTCGACCGCACGCTCCCGGCAGAGCGGGGCGAAGCCCTCGACGCCGAACAGGAACTCGCCGCCCGCCATCGGCTGGCGGATGCCGTCCTTGATCGCCCGGGTGCTCTCCAGGTCGGTCGGGGGCACCGGCTCCTCGTACCACGACAGCGCCTGCGGCTCGAGGCGCCGGGCCACCTCGACGGCCAGCGGCACGTCGAAGTTGCTGTGGACGTCGATCTTCAGGTCGACGTCCGGACCGATGGCGGCCCGCATCGCCTCGATGCAGGCGATGCCCGCCTCGGCCGCCGCCTCGATCTCGGCGGCCGGGCGGTCGAGCGCCGGGAACCCGTCGAACGGCGCCGCCTTGACGGCGCGGAAGCCGTCGGCCACCGCCTGCCGCGCGTTGGCGGCGAAGCCGGCCGGGGTGCGGTCCGCCGTCGCGCGGTTGATGTTGGCGTAGACCGGCAGCGCGCGCCGCAACGCGCCGCCGGTCAGATCGTGGACCGGGGCCTGCAGCGCCTTGCCGACCAGATCCCACTGCGCCTGCTCGACGGCGCTGAACGCGGTGGCGATCCGCCGCCCGCCCGCCGCCGCCCGCGGGCGGCCCCGTTGCCGGTAGCGGTGAATCTCGAACGGGGAGCGGCCGCGCACGAGATCGAAGAACTCCGCCACCTCCGGGAAGTCGGTCAGCCGGCCCATCGACGCCTCGCCCAGGCCGGTCATGCCGTCGTTGGTCGAGAGCCGCACGAAGATCCAGCTCGTCCGGGCGGTGGCGCGCACGACGATCAGCTCCATGCCGGTGATGCGCAGGCCGAGCTCGGCCTGGCCCGCCGGCAGGCGCGGCGCGGACGCGGCGGCGGCCGGGGCGTGCGGCAGCGCGGCCAGCGCCGGCAGGCTCCCGACGAAGGCGCGGCGCGAAAAGCGGGTGGCGGGCATGGCAGGTACGTCTCCTGAACAAGAGGGCCGCCGGCGGTCGCCGGACCGCTTAGTTAGCGACTCATCGAATAGAGCACCACGTTGATGCCGAGGCCGTAGCCGTCGGGCGAGAACTGCTGGAAGAACCGGGGGTCGTCCGCTTCCCGCTCCCATGCGTCGGCCACGTCGGTGTTGTGCGTCATCACCACGAGGAATCGCCCGTGCTCGTCGCTGATCGCCCGGAAATGCGCGACGTCGCTGTCGCGCCCCCGCTCCGACGTCGTGCGTCCCCGCGCGCGGTACCAGAACTGGATCGACGTGATCTGGGGCACCTTTTCGACGTGCGTCAGCGCGCGGAACACCGGGTGCTCGAGCGGCACGTCGCGGATGGGGTACTGCGCCGGCGGCAGCACGCGGGAGATCTCGCTCACCCAGTGGTTCCAGGCGCGCGGTCCCCAGAAGTCGTCCACCCAGAGGAAGCCCCCCTTGAGGAGGTACTCGCGGAGCCGCGCCGCCTCGGCCGCGCTCATCCCGATCGTGCCGACGTCGGCGGCCATGACGAACGGACAGTTGAACAGCTCGTCGTCGGTCAGCCGCACCACCCAGTGGTTCGGGTCGCCGCGGCGGTCCTTGCTGACCTGCGTCGTCGTCAGATCCTCGAGCCGGTGCATCAGGTTGATGCCGGCGTACGGATAGTCGGTCGACCAGCCCATGCCGAGCGCCTCGTAGCGCACCTGGTCGTACATCAGCTTGCAGAACGCGAAGCCGCGGTCCGGCATCGAGGCGGGCGGGAAGCGCACCGGCAGGTTGCCCTCCCCGACCCCCCAGCCCCACTGCGCCGCCGCGCCGGCCAGCAGGCCGGACAGGAGGAACGACGCCACCGCGAGCGCAAGGACCCGGCGCGTCATGGCTCTCACAGCATACCGCACCGCGCCGCCCGAGTCGCCCGGGCGCGGGGTATGATCGGACGTTCGCCGATCCGGCTGAAAAGGAACGATTCGCCCATGAGCATTTTCCCGATCCGTCTTGCCGCCGTCGTTCTGTTCGCCCTCGTCGCCGCCCCCGCGCTGGCGCAGCACGACCACGGCGGCGGCGCGCCCGGCGCGGCGCGCGAACTGCCGGAGGTCTTCGACGAGCCGATGCCGCTGTTCGAGACCGCGCTCGGCGATCACCACCACCCCATCTCGTCGACGAACGAGAAGGCGCAGGCGTACTTCGACCAGGGCTTCCGGCTGATGTACGCCTTCGGCAAGCAGGACGCGGTGCGGTCGTTCCGCGAGGCGTGGAAGCACGACCCGGACTGCGCCATCTGCTACTGGGGCGAGGCGTGGGCGTGGGGCTCGTACCTGAACGGCCCGATGCGCCCGTTCGAGGCGCCGCACGCCTACGCGGCGCTGCAGGAGGCGGTCGCCCGCGTCGGCGGCGCGAGCCCGAAGGAGCGGGCCTACGTCGAAGCGCTCACGGCCCGCTACGTCGAGGACTTCGACCCGGAGCGGCGGCGCGAGCAGGACGAGGCCTACGCCGAGGCGATGCGGAAGCTGGCCGAGGCGTACCCGGACGACCTCGACGCGGTGACCCTCTACGGCGACGCGCTGTTCCTGCTGGAGCCGCGCCGCGGCACGCGCGACCTGCGCGATCCGAACGTGCGGCGGTTGCACGCCGTCCTCGAGAGCGTGCTCGACCGGGACGTGACGCACCCGGGCGCCTGCCACCTCTACATCCACGCAACCGAGTCGACCGCCGATCCGGGCAAGGCGGCCGAGTGCGCCGAGCACCTCGGGGACGAGATTCCGGGGGCCAGCCACATCAACCACATGCCGTCGCACACCTGGAACGAGATCGGCCGCTGGGCCGACGGCGTGCGCGCCAACCTGGACGCGTGGCACTCCGACCTCAAGGCGGAGGTGGGCGAGGGGGTGGCCATCTATCCGAGCCACAACCTGCACATGCTGCTCTTCGCGGCGTCGATGGACGGGCAGGGCGCGATCGCCATCCAGGCCGGCAAGGACTACGCCAGGCTGACCGGCGACAGCGTGTTCCACGTGCTGACGCTGATCCGGTTCGGGCGCTTCGACGAGGTGCTCGAAGTCACCGGGCGGCCGGAGCAGGACGGATCGGGCGGGCTCTGGGACTTCGCCCGGGGCTACGCGCACCTGCGGACCGGCGACGCCGACTTCGCGCAGGTCTACCTGGACCGGGTGCTGAAGCTGGCCGGCGAGACCAGCGCCCGCTTCCGCTTCGATTCGGCCGAGCTGCTGCTGAAGACGGTGGGGGGCATCCTGGAGGGCGAGATCCGGCGGGCCGCCGGCCATCTGCACGCGGCCATCGAGGCGTTCGAACGGGCGGTGGAGATCGAGGACCGGCTCGAGTACTCGGAGCCGGAGCCGCTGCCGTTCGCCGCGCGGCACTGGCTGGGCGCCGCGCTGCTCGAAGCGGGGCGCTTCGCCGACGCCGAGCGCGTCTACCGGGCGGAGCTGGCGGACCACCCCAACAACGGCTGGTCGCTCTTCGGCCTCAAGACGGCGCTGGCGGCGCAGGGCAAGGCGGCGCCGGACGTGGACGCCGAGTTCGAGCGGAGCTGGGAACGGTCCGACACCTGGATCGCGGCGTCGCGGTTCTGATCCTCCAGGCGCGGGAGCCGGCGGCCGCGGCCGGACGCCGGCGTCGCGACGCCGCGGTGGATTGCGCGCGCAAGCCGGCGGCGAGCGACCTCCCCCGGCCGTGACCGCTGCATTCCGACGCCTGCCACCAAGCGAAGGCGCGGATCACGATCGACCCCGGCGCAGGTTCAATCTCCCGGCTGACGCTTGTCGATCACGATTTCGCCGCCCTTGACGACGACGACCGGACGCGTGGCCGCGGTCAGGTCCGCGAGCGGGTCGCCGTCGAGAACGATGAGGTCCGCGAGCATTCCCGGCGCGATGACGCCGTAGTCGTCCGGCGTGAAGGGATGCCGGGCGGAATTGCCCGTCATCATCCTGATGACGTCCATCGCGCTGAATCCGCTGGCGAGCAGCGCGCGCATTTCGGCTTCCATCAGGGGCCGCGGATCGGCCGGCGTGCCGATGCCCTGGAAGTCGGTGCCGAACAGCAGGACGACGCCGGCCCTGGCGTGGGCTTGCAGGCTGGGGCCGGTCACGTCCGCGATCCGTTGCAACGCCGCGTCGCGCCGCGCGCCGGGTTCCGTCCCGGGGTCGGCGGGGCGTACGGTGGTCGTCATCGAGACGTTGAAGCGGTTCAGGAGTTCCGGCAGATACTCGCCGCCGGAAGTCGTCAGCCGGCCGGCTTCGTCCTCCACGAGGTGAGCCAGTCCGTCGACGCCGGCGCGGACCACGGCGGCGGTCTCGTCGGCGGTGGTGGTGTGGGCCACCACGGGCAGGCCCGCCTTGTGGCCCTCGTCGACGACGGCGCGCAGCACCTCCTCGCGCAGGAGTTCAAGCGGCATGGGCCAGGTCGAGCCGCCGTCATAGACCAGCTTCAGGCCGTCGACGCCGGCCGCCGCGAGGTCCCGCGCGCACTGCCGGGCCGTTTCCGGGTCGTGGGTGTTGCAGGTCAGGTGCTCGATGCACCAGGGGTCGCTGCTGCAGACGGTGACGGCCGGATGTCCCCTCGGCGCGGTGAACAACCGCCCGGAGACGTACATGCGCGGCCCCGGGAGCTCGCCGGCGGCGACCTGGTCCCGAATCTCCACCACGAAGGGCATGAAGCCGCCCGGGTCCACGATGGTGGTCACGCCGGCGTCCAGGAAACTCAGCAGCCGGGCCGCCAGCCGCTCGTCGCGGAATTCGGCCATGCGGGCGTCGCTGATGATGCCCGTATCCGGCGCCGGGTAGGTGTCGGGAGATTCTTCTTCGACCCGGAACTCCAGCGAGGAATGCACGTGCAGTTCGGAGAGCCCCGGCATCACCGTCCTGCCGCCGGCGTCGATGACCGCGGCGCCGGCGCGGGCGCCGGAACCGTCAACGGAGACGATGCGGTCCCCGACGACGACGATGGCGGCGCCTTCCACCGGGGGCGCGCCGGTGCCGTCCAGGAGCCGTGCGTTCCTGATGATCAGGTCGGCCGAAGCCGCCGGCGGCGCGGCCAGCAGGGCGAGACCGGCCAGCAGAAGTGATTTTCGCTGCGCTCTGGGCATCGACGTTCCTCCAGGCGGAAGGATAGCTGCGAAGATCGGCGCGACCTCCGGAAGAACCGCGAGTCAGTACTTCGGCAGTGACGGGTCGACCGCGTCGATCCAGCGCAGGATGCCGCCGCGCAGGTTCCTGGCGCCGGCGAAGCCGGCCTCGCGGAGGAGCTTGACCGCCTTGGCGCTGCGGGCGCCCGACTTGCAGTGGACGATCATCTCGCCGCGCCCCGCCAGCTCGCGGAGGCGGCCGGGGAGGTCGCCGAGCGGGATCAGCGTCGAGCCGGGGATGGAACAGATCCGGTGCTCCTGCGGCTCGCGGACGTCGAGGACGAAGACGCCGTCCCCGGCGTCGATGCGCGCCTTGAGCTGCTCGACGGTCGCGTCGTCCGCGCCGCCGCCGGCGGCCGGCTCCGCAACCGGGGCGGCCGGGGTGACGCCGCAGAACTGTTCGTAGTCGATCAGCTCGGTGACGGTGGGCTCGTCGCCGCAGACCGGGCAGTCCGGGTCCCGCCGCAGCTTCAATTCGCGGAAGCGCATCCGCAACGCGTCGTAGACCAGGAAGCGGCCGACGAGCGGCTCGCCGACGCCCATGATCAGCTTGACCGCCTCCGTCGCCTGGATGGTGCCGACCACGCCCGGCAGGATGCCGAGCACGCCCCCCTCGGCGCAGCTCGGCACGAGCCCGGGGGGCGGCGGCTCCGGGTACAGGCAGCGGTAGCACGGGCCGTCCTGGGCCGCGAACACCGACGCCTGCCCCTCGAAGCGGAAGATGCTGCCGTAGGCGTTCGGCTTGCCGAGCAGCACGCAGGCGTCGTTGACGAGATACCGGGTGGGGAAGTTGTCGGTGCCGTCGACGATGACGTCGTAGCCGCCGAGCAGGTCGAGCGCGTTGCGCGACGACAGCGCCACCTCGTGGGTTTCGACGCGCACCTCGGGGTTGATGGCGCGCAGGGTGTCGCGCGCCGACTCGAGCTTCGGCCGCCCGACGTCCGGCGTCCCGTGGATCACCTGCCGCTGCAGGTTGCTGTAGTCGACGACGTCGAAGTCGACGAGGCCGAGCCGCCCGACGCCCGCCGCGGCCAGGTACATCGCCACCGGCGAACCGAGCCCCCCGGCGCCGATGCAGAGGACGCCGGCCGCCTTCAGCTTCAACTGCCCCTCCATGCCGACCTCCGGCATGATCAGGTGGCGGCTGTAGCGGGCGACCTCGGCGTTGCTGAGCGCCGCCGGCGCGGCGACCGTCACGGCCGCCGCACCCCGCCCGCGACCGACGGGATGATGCTGACGGTGTCGCCCTCCCGGACCGGCGTCGCCTCCCTGTCGAGGAAGCGGATGTCGTCGTCGTTCACGTAGATGGCGACGAAGCTGCGCAGCTTGCCGTCCTCGTTGTACAGGTGCTTGCGCAGATCGCCGTACCGGGCGGTCATGTTCGCGAGCAGCTCGCCGACCGTCCCGCCCTCGGCCTCGACGACCTCCTGCTTGTCCGCGTAGACGCGCAACGGCGTCGGAATCAGAATCCTGGTTGGCATGATGTTTCCTCGACGGCGACCGGCTCTTCGTCCAACGCCGAGCGGTCCTCGCGCAACCGCCACGAGGTCAGCGCCCCCGGCTCGCCGCCCTCGACCGCGACGATGACGCAGGCGAACGTCGGCCAGGCGTGGTCCAGGTCGTACCGCGACGGACGCGCCGGGTGGTCGGGGTGCGAGTGATAGAAGCCGAGCAGGTCGGCGCCCAGCGCTTCCGCCCGCCGCTCGGCCGCGCGGTAGTCGGCCGGCCGCACCCGGAACCGGCGCCGCGCGCCCTCCTCGGCGGCGTTGGGCAGGGCCAGCGCCTCGATCACCCGGCCGCCGCGGCCGATGAGCGCTCCGCAGCACTCGTACGGGTACGTCTCGCGGCCGTGCCGCCGGATGCCGGCGTCGGCCTCGGCGCAGAGCGTCAGCATCGGTCGCCCACGTCCGCTCAGTCCGCCGCCGCGCCGGGGCCGGACTCGGTGGCGAAACCCTTTTCCCGCCAGGCCAGCGTGCCGCCGGCGACGCTCCGCACGTTGCGGTAGCCGAGCGACTTGAGGAACAGCAGCCCCGACAGCGAGGCGTTCCCGCGCTGGCAGACGCTCAGAATCGGCGCGCCGCGATCCGCCGGCAGGCCCGCGTGGTTCTCGGGCAGCTCCGCCAGCGGCCGGTTGACGGCGCCCGGCACGTGCGCCTCCTCGAACTGCTTCCGCGGCCGGACGTCGAGCACGAACGGCCTGCCGTTCCGCAGCTCGGCGTGGGCGGATTCGACGTCGATGGTCAGGTCGGGGTTGCCCCGCACGTTCTCCACCATGGTGTCGAGCAGCGGGTTGCGGGGCGGCGCGGCCGGCTTCGCCTCCTGCGCCACCAGCCCCGGCAGGTGCTTGACCACCGAAGACGCGTACTTGAAGGCGTTGTCGGGGAAGATCACCACGACGACGTGGCCGGGTTCGTCGGGTACGAGCTCGAACGCCCCCTGCAGGGCCATGGCCGAGCTCGGTCCCGCAATGATGCTCTCCTCCCGGTTCAAGCGCAGGCAGAGCTCGAACGCGGTCTGGTTGCGGACCTCGACCAGGCCGTCGTACTCGTCCGGGAAGAACAGCTTCGTCTGCCGGAGCTGGCGGAGACTGCGCACGCCCGGAATGTCGTGCCCCTCGTTGGGATAGACGCCGAGCACCCGCACCGCCGAACGCTGCGCCTTGAGGAAGCGTCCCGTACCCGTGATGGTGCCGCAGGTGCCGAGACCGGCGACGAAATGCGTCACCCTGCCCTCGGTCTGCTTCCAGATCTCCGGTCCGGTCGTCCTGTAGTGCGCCTCGGGGTTGGCCTCGTTGACGTACTGGTTCAGCATGTGGAAGTCGGGGCGGTCCCCGATCTCCATCGCCCTGGCGATGGCGCCTTCCGGCGCGCCGGGGGCCGGGCACAGGGTGTCGGCCAGTTCCAGCACGTCGGCCCCGAAGAAGCGCAGCATGGTGCGCTTCTCCAGCGGCACCTCGCTCGACAGCGGCGTCGTCAGCGAGTAGCCCTTCGCGTTGGCGATCATCGCCAGCGCCATGCCGGTGTTCCCCGAGGTCGGCTCCACCAGCTTCTGCTGCGCCTGCACCGTCCGGCGTGCCTCGCCGTCCGCGACCAGGTTGGCCGCCACGCGATCCTTGACGGCTCCGAACGGGTTGTACCACTCGAGCTTGGCGTATGCCGCGGCGTGGCGGAACGGCGTCACCCGGTTCAGACGGACCAGCGGCGTCGGATTGTCGGCGCCGGAAAGCAGACCGAGAATCGAGTCGTAGACGCGGAGCCGGTGAGCTTCCATCCCTCTGATCCTATCCGATCGCGGAGCTTGCGTACGCCTCCGGCGCGGCAGGCCGAGGAGCCGAATCGTCGGCGGTTGTCACCATCGCCGTCGATGGCCTGCACGGCCGGGGGCCGCGGGGAAACACCAACGCAGCGGTGCGTCCGGATCGGCAGGGCGTAGAGCTTGCTCGCCTGGAAGTGGCGGGACGCGGGGGAACACCAACGCAGCGGTGCGTCCGGATCAGCCGGCGCCGCCCCCGGTGGCCGGGCGGCGTGCCCGCCGTCCCGGTGGCCGGACGGACTCCTGCGCGCGCATCGCTCAGAAGCGCGTCTGCAGCATGACCGAGTAGGTCCGCGGCGGACCGAGCATCAGCGTGTTGGAGTAGATGAACGACGGGTCGGTTTGCCCCAGATAAAACACGTCGGACCATGAGGCGTAGGCGGTGTCGGTCAGATTGTCGACGGCGAACGTCAGCCGCGCTGGCCCGACCGTCCAGGCGACGTAGGCGTCGGCCACTCCGTACCCGTTCATCGTGATGGTGTTGGCATTGTTCGCCGGCCGGTCCCCCACCAGACGAACGGCGCCGCCGACTTCGAGCGGGACACCGCCGAGGTTGGCGTAGCTGCTCCAGAGATGGGTCACCACGGCCGGCACGTTGGGTGGCGTGTTCCCGGCGAACGCGACGAAGTTCGACGACGGCCGGAACTCGGCGTCGGTCCAGGCGAGGCTGGCGCCGAGACGGGCGTCGGCGGTGGGGCGGGCCGCGGCCGTCACCTCGATACCGCGGGACGCGATGCCGCCGATCGTCGTGGCGCTGTCCAGCGCGAACCGTTCGAGGACGTCGTCGCGCTCGACGTCGAACCAGGCGGCGGTGACCTGGGTCCGTCCCTCGTCGAGGTCCGCCTTGACCCCGACCTCCCACTGCCGGGCGTCGGTCAGGTCGAAGTCCTGCCCCGCATTGACCAGGAAGAGGTTGGCGTTCACCGGGTCCTTCGCGCTGCTCACCTGCCCGTAGGCGACCACGTCCTCTTCGAGTGTCACCACCGCGCCCGCGCGCCAACTCCACCATCGGAACTCCCGGGTGAACCCGCTCGGCTCCAGCACGCCCTCCGCGTCCCGGTTGATCCGATCGAGGTTCATCCCCTCGTAGCGCAGGGCGCCGGTCACCCGGAGACGGCTCGTGACCGGCAGCGAGTCCTCGGCAAAGAAAGCCCACGAGTCGATGAACGTCGGGCTGACGCCCCGCAACTCTCGCAGCCCGTAGCGGCCGGGGAGCGGGTTCAGCAGATCGACGGCGTCACCGGGGGCGGGCGGCACCGACCGGCGAAACCCGCGGCCCCGCTCGAAGTCGAGGGTCGACGCCTCGAAGCCGGCCGTGGCCCGGTTCTCGCGTTCGCCGATCGGCGTGCGGAGATCGAGGTGGAACCGGTCGCCAAACATCTGCTGGTCGTGGTCGACGAAGAAGTAGCCGTAGTAGCGTTGTATCACCCCGGGGGTGGTGCAGACGTCGACCACCTCGGCGCAGTAGACGTAGCCTTCCGCGTTCTGCCAGTGCCGGTCGGCATCGAAGCCGTAGAGCGTGTTGCGCAGCGTCACTCGCTCACTCAGCCGGATCTCGGCATCCGCGCGCACCAGTAGCTGGCGGGAGTCGTTCACCGGGTCTTCGACGTTGTAGTTCCGAAAACGCGTCCGGGCGTCGATCGCCTCGCCCGTCGTCGTCGCGATCACGTCGAGCGGCTCGGTGGCCACCGCGGCCGGCACGAGCGGTGTGCCGAAATACGACCCGACGTCGTCGTCGAGATAGTCGACGCTGAACCGCAGCTCCGCCCGAGGCGCCGGCCGCCACAGCAGGCTGCCCGTGACGTTCGACGAACCACGGTCGCCGCGGTCGACGTAGCCGTCCGAGGCGTATTGGCCGACGTCGACTCGATACCAGAGGGTATCGCTGACCGGACCATTGACGCCGATCGCCGTCTGACGGCGGTTGAACCGTCCGTAGGACACGAGTGCGTTCCACGCCGCCGCCGTGGCCGGCGTCGCCTGCTTCGTGATGGCGTTGACGGTGCCGGCCACGGCCCCCTGTCCGTTCAGTACGGACGACGGGCCTCGCAGCAACTCCACGCGGTCGAGGTTGAAGGTGTTCTGCGGCCGCATGACCATGTTGGCCGGACCGAGCCAGATCCCGTCGCGGAGAACCGTGATCTGCGACCGTGTGAATCCCCGGACCGAGAAGCTCGACGGTGCGGCCGGGTTGTGCCCCGCTACCACTCCCGGCAACGACTCGAGCGCATCGCTCAGCCGCTCAGCCTGGAGCTCACGCCACCCCGCGAAGTCAGGGTTCCCCAGGGCCCTCTACGGCCCCGTCGTCATCGGTCCGCCGTCGGCATTGCGGGCATGGTCTTCAAGCTCGTATTCTTCCCGTGGCGTGGGAGTGTCCGCCGGCGCGGCGATGCCGTGCGCCACGTCGCCTGCGCTTCAAGCAGGAGCACGGCCGACCGCCGAGCGGTGTCCGCCGGCGCGGCGATGCCGCGCGCCACGTCGCACCTGCTGCCGCAACGCCGAAGACGAGTCAGGAGATCCGGTCCCGTGAGAATCCCGCCCTTCGCGCTCGAACGGCTCCAGTCGCTCCACGAACACCAGGTCGAGATCAACCTGTCCGAGAGCGGCGTGGAGCCGCTGACGGTCGGCGAGCTGCTCGGTCCGGACGCGGCCGGCCTGCTGGCCGGCCAGCCGCTCGCCTATACCCAGACCAACGGCACGGCGGAGCTGCGCGCGGCGATCGCCACCACCCTGCCCGGCGCCGCCGAGAACGAGATCCTCGTCACCAACGGCGGGGCCGAAGCGAACTTCGTCGCCTGCTGGCGCCTCGTCGAGCCGGGCGACGAGGTCGTGGTGATGCAGCCCAACTACGGGCAGGTGCAGGGGCTGGCGGAAGGATTCGGCGCGATCGTCCGGCCCTGGCCGCTGCGCGAGCAGCGGACCGGCGCCGCGCCCCGCTGGGCGCCCGACCTCGACGAGCTGCGCGCGCTGGTGTCGGATCGCACGAAGCTGGTCGCCGTCTGCAATCCGAACAACCCGACCGGCGCGCGCCTGACCGATGCCGAGGTGGCGGCGGTCTGCGCCGTCGCGGAGCGGCACGGCGCGTGGGTGCTGTCCGACGAGATCTACCGCGGCGTCGAGCGCGACGGCGTGGAGACGCCGACGGCGTGGGGCCGGACCGGGCGGGTGATCGTCACCGGCGGGTTGTCGAAGGCGTACGGTCTGCCGGGCCTGCGGATCGGCTGGGCCGTTTGTCCCCGGCCGACGGCCGCCGAGCTCTGGAGCCGCCGCGACTACACGACGATCGCGCCGGGCGCCGTGAGCGATCTGCTCGCCCGGCACGCCCTGGCCCCCGCCCGCCGCGCGGCGCTGCTCGCACGGGCGCGGCGGTGCGTCACCGCCAACTGGCGGATCGTCGCGGACTGGATCGGCCGGCACACTCCGGCGCTCGCGGCGGTCCCGCCCGAGGCGGGCGCCCTCGCCTTCGTCCGCTGCAGCCACCCGGCCGGTTCGACCGCGCTCGCCACCCGGCTGCGCGAGACGGAAGGGGTTCTGGTCGTGCCGGGCGGCCACTTCGGAATGGACGGCTACCTGCGGATCGGCTTCGGCGGCGCCCCCGGCCCACTCCGCGACGGTCTCGCCCGGATCGGCCGGGTGCTGCGCGGCGCCGCGGCGCTGCAGCCGTGAGCGCCGGGCCCCGCCTCGCTGCACCGGCGCCCCCGGCCCGAGCCGGCGCCCGCGTTCAGATCGCGCCGGCCGCCCGCAGGCGCGCAGCCTCGGCGTCCCCGATCCCCAGCTCGCCCAGGATCGCGGCGGTGTGCTGGCCGAGCGTCGGGGGCGGCGTGCGGACCGCGCCGGGCGTGCCGCCCAGCTTGACCGGGACGCCGAGCTGCCGGATCGCCCCGGCGACCGGATGGTCGAGCGCCACCACCATCGCCCGCTCCAGAACCTGCGGGTCGGTGAACACCTGCTCGAGGTCCCGGACGCCGCCGCACGGAACCCCCGCCGCCTTGAGGTCGGCCAGCCACTCGGCCGCCGGCCGCGCCCGCAGCCGCTCGACGAGCATCGGCCGCAGCGTCTCCCGCGCGGCGACGCGGTCCTTGTTGGTGCGGAAGCGCGGGTCGTCGGCAAGGTCGTCCGCGCCGAGCACCCCGCAGAACGTGCGCCAGAGCTGATCGTTGCCGACCGCGACGACCAGCTCGCCGTCGGCCGTCTCGAGCGACTCGTACGGCGTGATCGTCGGATGCCGGTTGCCGAGCCGTCCCGGCGCGGCCCCGGTGGCGAAGTAGATCCCCGCCTGGTAGGTCAGCACCGCCGCCACCGCGTCGAGCATCCCGACGTCGACGAGCTGTCCGCGGCCGGTGCGGTGCCGCGCCAGCAGGGCGGCCGCGACGCCGTAGGCGGAGAACATCCCGGAGACGATGTCGGCGATCGCCACCCCGAGGCGGTAGGCCGGCCCGTCCTGCTCGCCGGTGATGCTCATCAGCCCGCCCTCGCCCTGCAGGACCGCGTCGTAGCCCGGCTCGCGCCGCCGCGGGCCGGTCTGCCCGAACCCGGAGATGGAGCAGTAGACGAGGCCGGGGCGTCGCCGGGCCACCTCGGCGTATCCCAGCCCCATGCGCTCCAGCGTGCCGGGCCGGAAGTTCTCCACCAGGACGTCGGCGCGCTCGAGCAGGGCGTCGAGCACCCGGCGGCCGTCCGGGTGCTTCAGGTTGAGCGTGATGCTCTCCTTGTTGCGGTTGATGCTCAGGAAGTACGCGCTCTCGCCCGCCTGGAACGGCGGCCCCCACGCGCGGGTGTCGTCCCCCTTGCCCGGCTGCTCCACCTTGACGACGCGCGCGCCCATGTCGGCGAGCATCATCGTGCAGTAGGGGCCGGAGAGGACGCGGGTGAGGTCGAGCACGGTCACGCCGTCAAGCGCGCCGGGCGCCTCCCGGGACGGCGAAGGGGTCGCGGTGTCGGTCATCGTCTGGCGTTCCTGCGTTCCTGTTCGGTTCCCCGGCGGACATAGTGGAGACTGTGCCTCCGCGCCCGGTCCGGTGCGACCGTCCTGCGTTCCTGTTCGGTTCCCGGCCCGCGTCAGCGCTCCACGAGCGGCGCCAGCGCCGACACCACGAAGTCGAGCACGCCGCCCGCGTCGAGGTCGCCGAGGCCCGGATGCTCGGCGACGATCCGTTCGTCGCTCAGCACCCGCCGGCCCCGGACGTAGCTCGTCCGTCCCATCAGCGCCGGCGGGTCCCGCGCCGTGTCGAGAGCCAGCTCGATGAAGTCCTCGCCCGACGCCGCGGACGCCAGGCGCACCGCTCCGGCCGGCGTCTCCACCGCGAAGCGGTAGCCTTCGGCCTTCAGCGCGGAAGCCACGGTCCGGAACAGCGGCGCCGCCACCACTTCCAGGACTCCGCGCCCGGCCGCCTCGGCGTCCGCGACGGCCCGGCGTCTCGCCTGCGCCCGCGCCCGCGCGTCGTCTATGGCCCGCCGCACGCGGCGGCGGACGTCGCCGGTCTCCATGTCACCCGTCAGGCCCGCGGCTCGGCGCCCGCCTCGTAGATGCGCACCAGCTCGATCAGCTTGTAGCCCCGGGTCTGGTAGGGGGGGATCACGCGCCGGGCATGGAGGTACTGGATCATGCCTTCGTCGGCGTAGTCCGGCGCCCCCAGCTCCGGGTCGTCCGCGAGGGCGGTCTCGAGCGCCTCCATCGTCGTCACCTTCTCGGCGACGGTCCGCCGGACCGGGATGACGCCCCACAGACGGCGGCGCACCTGCCGGCCGCGCGTGCGGAAACGAACGTAGATCTCGTTGCTGACGAAGTTGTAGTCGACCTCCGCCCGGGTCGCCGCGGCGTCCTCGACCCGCAGGAACGCGACGTCGTCCCGCGCGGCGAGCCACGCCAGCAACTGCTCGGTGAAGTCCCCCTCGCCCGACCACCGCTCCCGATCCACGTCCATCGCTCCACCGGCCGCGCTCATCCGCGCGGCGCCACCAGCAGCTTCGCCGCCGCCCGCATCCCGATCATCACCGGCCGGTCGGGCGCGACGCGGACCTGCACGCGGTCGGCCGCCTCGTCGCGCGCGGCGACCCGGAGCGACCGGCCGGGCGTCAGCTCGTGGCTCTCCAGGAACCGCAGGAACGCCGCGTCCTGATCGGTGACCCGCGTCAGGACGACCGGCGTGTCCAGCGGACAGGTCAGCAGGTTCTGGTAGCGCGGCGTCGCGATGGCGCCGTCCGGGTCCGGAATCGGATCTCCGTGGGGATCGACCGCCGGCCACCCCAGCATGGCGTCGATGCGGTCGATGAGACGATCGGAGGCGGCATGCTCCAGCCGCTCCGCCTCGTCGTGCACCTCGGCCCAGCTCATGCCCAGCACCTTCACCAGAAACAGCTCGATCAGCCGGTGGCGCCGAAGCACCAGTGCGGCCAGCTTCTGCCCCGCCGGCGTCAGCCGCACGCCGGCGTACGGCTCGTAGCGCACGAGCCCGGAATCGGACAGCGCCTTCACCATCGTCGTGGCGGTGCCGGGCACCACGCGCAACGCGCTCGCCAGCCGCCCCATCGGCACCAGGGCGCCGTCCCCGCCGGGCGCCATCTCCGCCTGATAGATCGCCTTGAGATAGTTCTCGACGGTGCTCGACGGCGGCATGCGCGCGGACAGCGTACCACGTACCACGCCGCGGCATGCGGCCGGATCCCTCCCCTGCCGGGCGTCACACCTATGTCTGGGTGACACGACCGGCTACGGCACCGTGCAGGGCATGCGGCCGGATCCCTCCCCTGCCGGGCGTCACCCCTGCGCGGCGCCCGGCTGGTAGGTGGCGAACGACGTCGGGGTCTCCCAGACCGTGACGCGGACCACCGGGAACCCGTGGTCGCGGGTCTTCTCGAAGATCAGGCGGGCGACGTGCTCGACGGTGGGGTTCTCGTCGCTGACGTAGACCGGCTCGCCCAGCTCGCGCAGGGGGCCGATCAGCGGGTCGTCGCGGTGGAGGATCATCTTGTGGTCGAGCTCGCGGTCGATCCAGCCCTTGATCTTCCGCTTGATGTCGCTGAAGTCGCAGACCATGTGGCGGTCGTCGAGCGACTCGGTCCGCACCTCGACCTCGGCCACCGCGTTGTGCCCGTGGGGATGCTTGCAGACGCCGTCGTAGTGCAGCAGGCGATGGCCGTAGCAGAAGTCGATGCGCTTGGTGACGGAGTACATCGCAGGCGTTTCGGGACGCGGGTTCAAGGAAGCAGATCGCCCACCGGGATCGCGGCGGCGGGACGGGCAAGCGGCGCGGCCGTCTCCCCGGCCCGCGGGACGGTGACATCGCGGTAGTCGCCGCCGGCCGGGTCGCGGAAGACCTCGAGACGGGCGTCCGGAAGGGAGACGATCCAGTATTCCGGAATGCCGCAACGCGCGTAGAGGCGCCGCTTGACGGTCCGGTCGCGGCGCAACGAGTCGTCCGCCACCTCCACCACCAGGAGCGCCGCCGACGGATGCGCGTCGCGGTAGTCCGCGATCTCGCCTTCGACCACCGCCACGTCCGGTTCCGGCTCCGAGTCGTCGGCGATCGCCAGCGGCAACCGGCACTGGACTATGCAGTCCTCTCCGAACACGCGCGCCAGCGCCCGATTGACGAGCCGGATGGCGGTGGCGCGCCGGCTTCCGTGCGGCGTCATCGCGACGAGCTCCCCCGCGATCAGTTCGATCCTGTCGTCCGCGCCGAACACGCCGGCGGCAACCGCGCGGTCGTAGCGGTGACGGCTCCAGCGACCGGTCTGAACGGCGGGATTGGACATGAGGGCCACCGGGGGGAGCGGCGCACCGGATCGTAGCACACGCCCGCGTTCCCGCCGCCGCGCCGGGCGCGCCGGCGGACTGGTAGGATTCAGCCCATGCCGGACGATCTCCGGACCGGGCGACAGGCCGGGGCGGCGGGTCCGGCCGTGGCGGCTGCCCGCACCGCGGTGCTCTGCTCCGGCGGCCTCGACAGCGCGGTTCTGCTGGCGAGCGAGCTGCAGGCGGCAGCGGGCGGCGCGGCGCACGTGCGGCCGGTCTACGTGCGCGGCGGCCTGGCGTGGGAAACGGAGGAGCGCCGGCTGGCGGAACGCCTGATCGCGGCGCCGCCGTTCGCCGGCCGGGTCGCCCCGCTGGCCGTGCTCGACTGTCCCGTGACGGACACCTACCGGCCCGGCCACTGGGCGCTGGCGGGCACGCCGCCGGCCTACGCCACGGCGGACGAAGAGGTCTACCTGGTGGGGCGCAACGTGCTGCTGCTGGCCAAGGTCGCCACTTGGTGCGCGGTCGAGCGCATCGGCCGCATCGCCCTCGGACCGCTCGCCGGCAATCCGTTCCCCGACGCCACGCCGGCCTTCCTCGCGGCGATGGAGCGGGCGCTGTCGCAGGGCCTCGACCACGAGCTGCGGATCGCGATGCCGTTCCGGCAGCTCTCCAAGGTGGCGGTGATCGCCCGCGGCCGGGAGCTGAACGTGCCGTTCGAGCGGACGCTCTCGTGCATGAACCCGGCGGCCGGACGCCACTGCGGCCGCTGCAGCAAGTGCCGGGAGCGGCTCGAAGCGTTCGCGGCGGCGGGCGTCGCCGACCCGGCGCCCTATGCATTCCGGCCGGCCGACGTGGCGACCGGCGTCCGAGGTTCTGCGGGCGGTAGTCCTCCATCACAGCCTGAATCCGCTGGCTGAGGCCGACGTGGCGACCGGCGTCCGCGGTTCTGCGGGGGGCGTGCAGTCTCGCCGTGCGGTGGCCGCAAGCCGACGCATCGAGCCGCACGTCCACCGCCTGGCCCGCCTCGCGGCGCAGTCTCGCCGTGCGGTGGCCGCAAGTCGACGCAGGCCGCGCCGACGCTACGCTCCGGCGCCGGCCGCGCGCGCCGACCGCGCCGCACGGAACGCTCCGCCTCCGCGCCGAGGCCGACGGCTACGTTCCGGCGCCGGCCGCGCGCGCCGCCCGCGCCTGCCGTTCGAGCGCCTCCGCCAGCGCGTCCCGCCGGTGCAGCAGCCCCTTCCGCTCGCGGCGGCCCCGCCCGGAGCCGACCGCGTACTCGCAGAACAGCGGAAACGCGATGGTCGAATCGGCGTACACCACCACGGTGTCCGGCAGCACGCCCGGGTTCACCTTGCCCCAGCTCACCGCCTCGGCCGGCGTCGCGCCCGACAGCCCGCCCCATACCACCTGATCGGTGGTGATCTGGATGAAGTAGTCGTTGCCCCCCTTCGGGATCCCGTACACCTCCCACAGCGTCGGCTGGCCCTGAAGGTAGAAGTTCTTCGGCGAGCCGCCGCCCAGGATCACGCAGCCGTTCTTCTCCGCGGCCAGGACGATGGCGCACACCTCGTTGACGTCGCGGCTCGGATCGACGATCAGCCCGCTCTTCTCCATGAGACGGTGGCAGGCGACGTTCATGCCGATGGAGCTGTCGCCGGGCGACGACGTGTAGATCGGCACGCCGGCCGCCGCCGCCCTGGCCACCACCGAGTGCTCCGCGCACTCCGGCCGCCGGTCCAGCAGGTCGCGGCCGAGCCGGTAGTGCAGCTCGGCGCTCGATACCGGCCCGTCGAGTCCGGAGCGGACGAGGAACTCGCGGACGTAGGCGTCGGTTTCGAGCAGCACCGTGGCGGGGAACAGCACGTCGTAGATGCGGATGACGCCGTCCGCGTGCAGCTCGACGTCGTCGAGGAACGGCGAGCCGCGGTGCAGGGTGAAGTTCAGCGCGTAGTGGAGGTCGTGGTAGAGGTTGGCCCCGGTGCTGATCACGAAGTCGACGAGACCGCGGTCGAGCAGCTCGATGACGCAGCCGCCGAGCCCGGCCGGGGTCAGGGCGCCGGCCATCGTCAGGCCGATGGTGGTGTCGTGCGCCGGGTCCAGCATCCGGTCGGTGAAGACGCGGCACGCCTCCGACAGGCGCCCGGCATTGAACGCCTGGAACCCCTCGTCGATCAGCGTGCGGACGCCGGCGTCGCCGCGCGGGCGGTAATAGCGGATCGGTTGGCCCTGGAGGTGGCGGGCGGCAGGGGTGTCGGGCGCCCCGGGCGCGCGGTGCGGCACCGGGCGATCGTAGCATCGGCGCGCGGGGCAACCTCAGTGGCCGAGTCCGCGCCAACCGACGGTGTCGACACGGGTGGCCCGACCGGCGACGTGCATTCTGGCGCGGAGCCGACACTCAGCAGATTCTGGCCAGCGTCGTGCGCACCGCCCGCCAGCGCCAGCTCGACCCCCGCGCCCTGTTCACCACGATGCTCTGCGCCCCCGAACCGGCCGTGCCCGAAGCCCTCGCCCTGCCGCCGCCTACCTGACGCCCGGCGCGGGAACCACGCATCCGTTTCCGCCCGGGCCCACGCGGCCCACGCCCCCGGACCGATACCCGCGGAAGCCGCGCCCCCGGCAAACCCCGGCCCGCTCTCCGCCATCTCGACGCCGAGCCGGCCGCAAACCACCCGAGGCCTGCTCCACTTCGTCCCGTCCTCCTTCACCCCGATCAGCACCAGCGTGCAGAGCGGTCGTGGATCCCGTCGACCCACACGTAGACGGAGTCACACGCCGACAGGTCCGGTTCCGCTTTCACGGCCAGTGCCCATCTCCACCGGCGGCAAGGTCGCGGATTGAAAACAATGTCATCCCACCGAAGAGCAACACGATGCCAATGATCGTGCTCACCATTACGCCCCCGAATACCATGCCAATCAGCGGAAGGAACGTAGCCGCCACTACCGTCACCAACAATATCCGCAACGTCGGCCGCTCGTTGAATCGCTTCCGAACACTTCGCGCACCTGCGCGCAGCCCCCTCACCTCGTCGCCATCGATGCCGAGGAGCAGGGCCGTAAGTCCCGCATTGAACAGAGACACGTACAGGATCGAGAACGTCGCTTCCGTTATAAGACCTGCGGTCCGAAGGAACATCATCGAGTAGTTCGCACACGTGACAACCCCGACGCTGTTCGTCAGCATCACCCGCAACCCTCGGTTCGCCCCTACCAACATAGTCACGGCGCGAACCGCGATTACAGCTACGGGCGCGCCGACCCCGTACCGAATGCTGTCCGCCGCCGACAGCACTTCCCACATTGCCGCGTCAAGCCCCGCCACGATGGTAACCCCACCGGCCATTCCCATCACCCACCGGTCGGGTAACACCGACCGAACCACACGAAGCGCCACCTCGCCACGACGCCCGCGGCGCATCATTTCAGTTCCCATCTCACTCCTCCTTTGCCGCGAGATTACGCAAACGTCCAAAGTCAAACGTCTGACTCGGACAACAGAGGTACAGAATCAACACCCCTGCCATGGTTGTCGAGAAACTCCATAGCTAGCCCTCGCCTCGCAGCGCGGCTTCCTGCTCTTCGAGTTTCCTGCGCGTCTCGTACGTCAGGCCCGGCACTGCGTCTTCGGCGTGCCGCACCACCGCCCCGACCGTTTCTTTCGTCTCCCGCCGCGTCGTCGTCGGGTCCTCGTCGGTCGGCGCATCGTATTTCCACCTGGACCCGTATATCGAGAGTCTCTCGACGGCGTCCTTGTTCCGTTCCGCGGGCAAGACCATGCCGCCTTCCTCCGCCTGCTCCCAGAGCGCGTTCAAGTCGTGCGTGTGCCTCACGCGCATTCCTTGCGCGACGATCAACGCCTTGAGGGCGAATTCCATCGCCATCTGTGACGTCTGGCACCGGGTGTCGTCGAACGTGTCGTCCATTTCGCTGAAGCGGAACTGCTCCCTTGCTTTTCTTACGAACTCGTCCGCCTTTTCAGGCTTGAAGAGCGTGCTCTCGACCATCATGCCGTTCACCCTCGCCTTTCGCGGCCCGGTCGCGATCGCCGTCGCGCCGTTCTTCAGGTAGACGGTGGTGCCTTCTTCCACGGCCGCGGCTTCGACCGCGGCGGCCCAGGTTCGTTTCTCTTCGACGGTGCTTCTGTGCCGGACCACGACTTCGATTCTGCAGCCGGTCTCGTCGTCCCGGCGTTCTTCGTACGCTTCCGGAGCCTCGCCGTTCCTGTCGTCGGTGATCGCCAGGAGGTCGATGTCGCTTTCCTTCGTCCGCAGACCCTTCGCACAGGACCCGAAGAGTATGATCTGTTCCGGTTCCCACTCCCTGACGGCCAATTCGACGGCGGTCTTCAGTTCGTGCGGCTGGAGATCCATCTTTCGCCTTCCCGGCTCGTCCGGTGTTCCTGCCTGCCTTTCCGCGGCCGGCCAGCGCCACCGCGGCCACGCGACGTCGCCGCCGGGCGCGACGCCCGCGCGCCCTGTCCCCCAATATACTCCGGCGAGGCACCCCCGGCGCCACGGGCGTCACGCGGGCCCCGCCGCCCGCATCCGCCGCCAGGCGTTGCCGCCGGACCGGATCTCGACAGCGTTTCATGACGCAAGCATGGTACAGAAACGCTCTCAAGTCTTGTCAGCGGGCGCCTTGCCGCTCTCGATGCAGCGCCGGGGCTGCACCACGGTCACCGCCCCGGCCGCCATCCGGACGTCCGGAACCCGCAACTCCAGATAGCCCGGCGCGCTCACGATCAGCGTGACGGACCCGGCCGGCGCACCGGGAATTTCGAAACGGCCGACCGCGTTCGTGACCGCGGCCAGACTCCCGCCCTCGGCCGTCACGACGGCGCCGGGAACCGGCGCGCCGTCGCCGCGAGAAACGACGGTCCCTTCAATCGCGCCGGTCGACCGGGCGATGGCGGCGCCGGACAGGGTGAGCCGGAAGGCGAGCGTGACGGGCGACGCGCGGCGGAGCGCATGATGATACGCGTGGCGAAAGCCGCCGGCGTTGACTTGTACATACAGACTGTACATACTGTCTCCGAAAATGCCGGACCATTATCGCGCGAAGCTGTTCCGGACAGGCGGCAGCCAGGCCGTTCGACTTCCGAAGGAGTGCCGGTTTCCGAAGGACGCCGGGGAAGTCGTCGTCAGCCGGGAGGGGAATCGGGTGGTGCTTGAAGCGTCGGACGGGTGGCCTCCGGCCGTTCTGGAGTGCATCGGACGACTCGACGAAGATCTTCCGCGCCTGCCCCAGGCCCCGCTCGCCGCTTGCGGGAATCCGTTCGAGCACGACGACGGGTGACGTTCCTGCTGGATACCGACACGGTGAGCCTGATCCTGCGGGATGCGGGTCGGACGGCGGAGCGCTTTCGCGCGACGCCCAGGCGCGAGGTCGGCATCAGCGCCCTCACGTTGAGCGAGCTGCGCCGCGGCGTCGCCCTGCGTCGGTCTCGCCGGCTGGCGGCGCTGGTCGACACCTTCGTGTCGGCGATGGAGGTCGTGCCGTTCGATGCCGCCGCGGCCGAGCGTTTCGGCGCCGTCGCCGCGGCGCTGTCGCGCAGAGGCGTGCCGATCGGCGCTTTCGACACGCTGATCGCAGCGCATGCGCTCGCGATGGACGCGGCGATCGTGACCCACGACCGGCGCCACTTCGACCGCGTGCCCGGCTTGCAGGTCGTCGATTGGCACGGCTGAGATACTGCAACGGTCCCATGCTTGTGAGCCTGTCCATCAAGAACTTCAAGAGCATCCGCGAAGCGCACGTGCGCTTCGGGCCGTTCACGTGTTTCGTCGGCCACAACGGCGTGGGGAAGAGCAACCTGTTCGACGCGATCCACTTCCTCGGCGCTCTGGCCGACCGCGACATCGCCGCCGCGGCCACCGAAGTGAGACGGACGAGCGACGGGGGCTCGTCGCCCCTCGACCTGGTGTTCGGCCGCGACCCCGATCGCCGGATCGAGCTGGGCGCGGACATGGTGGTCCCGCCGCGGGCGGAGGACGACTTCGGCCAACTGACGAAACCGAGCACGACGCTTCTCACCTACAGGATCCGGTTGCGGTACCAGCCGCGGTCGGACCGCCTGCTGGTGGAGCACGAGAGCCTGACGCACGCAAAGCTGGAAGGCTACGCGAAGTTCGTCGGATTCCGCTCGTCGAAGGAGTTCAGGAAGTCGGTCGCACTGGGAGTGCGGCGCGGAGGACCGCTGATCTCGACGAAGGAGGACCGGATTCAGCTCCACGGCGACGGTGGAAGCCGGGGACGGCCCGCACCGGTCGGCAGGTCTCCGTTGACGGTGGTCGGCGGCACCAACACGTACGACTATCCGACCGTCCTGGCCGCGAAGCGGGAAATGGCGTCGTGGCGGATACTCCACCTCGAGCCGAGCGCGATGAGGACTCCCGACACCCGATCCGCACCGCCTCACGTCTCCGCGTCCGGCGGCAACATGCCGGCGACGCTGCATGCGCTCGCCGCGAGACGTCCCGACGCGCAGGCCGAGATCCTCAACCGGCTCCGGCAACTCAACTCGGACGTCGTCGAGCTGGACGTCTACTCGGACGACGTCCGAGACCAGCTCGCACTGCGGGCGCGCGTTCCCGGGGTGGACCGCTGGCTGTACGGCCGTTCCCTTTCGGACGGCACCCTGCGGTACATCGCACTGGTCCTGATGCTGGTGGACGTCCAGGACCGCGCCGTGCTGTGCATCGAGGAGCCGGAGAACGGCATCCATCCGTCGCGGGTGCCGACCCTGACCGAGCTGCTGCGGGACTACGCGGTCGACGTCGACGATGCGGTCGCCACCGACAACCCGTTGCGGCAAGTCGTCCTCAATACGCATTCTCCCGAGGTGGCGCGACAGCTTTCCTTCGACGAGCTGGTGTTCGTCGAGCGGGCGCTCACCACGAAGGACGGACCGATCAGCACGTTCCGGCCGATCTCGGGCGCGTGGCGGGCGAACCTGTCCGACGGAGGCGATTCGAGCGCGCGGCCCATCGATCCGCAGGCGGTCGTCGACTTCATCGGAGGCTCGCCGGTCAACCCGGCGCTCGGTCAGTTGCGGTTCGAGTTCGGATCGGCCAGATGAACCGTCAACTGACCTGGTCGATTGTGGCCGACGGCGGCACGGACCGACTGCTCGTTCCGGTGATCCAGTGGGCGATACACCGGCTCGATCCGGACGTGGAAATACTCGAACCGGAGTTCCGGAAACGACGCGGAAGCGTCGAGGAATCCCTCGGCGCCTGCAGCACCGGCGCCATGATCATCTTCGTTCACCGGGATTCGGAAAGCCTCTCGCTCCAGGGCCGCTTGAAAGAATTCGAGACCGTCACCCGGCCGAACGTCGTTCCCGTCGTGCCGGTTCAGATGTCGGAAGCCTGGATCCTCTTCGATGGACCGGCCGTGGCCCGGGCGGCCGGATCACGGGCCGCCGAAGTGCCCGTACCCCGGGTCGCCGAAATCGAGAGCATCGGGAATCCGAAAGAAAGATTGGACAAGCTGCTTTTCCGTGCCGCGGGAGAGCCCGCCGGCCGGCGCGGAAGGATCTTCAGACGTTCCATCGCGCAACGCCGCGTGAGCGTCGCCGAGTACATAACGGACTACAGCCCGCTCGAGAACGTGCCGGCGTTTCGGTCGTTTCAGGGAACTCTCGCCGAGCGCTACCCGTACAGGAACCGGCTCGGAGAGCCGGCGCCGGGAATGGAATCTCGCTGATGGACGAGGTCGTCGCGAGCAGGCGGCGCCGCCCGGCCGATCGACGCCGTGGTGGACGGTCGAGTAGCGAGATGCCGGAAGTGCAGGCGGAGCCGGCACGGAAATCGGCCAGTCCGCCGGCGCTCCGAAAGCGGGCAGCGTCGGACATGCCAGGCTGCCACCACGCGGCGGGGCGGCGTGGTTTCCGCACGGTCGGTGCCGGCCAGGACCGGAAAACGAAGGTCCCGGCCGGCATCCGCCGCCCCGTTCCGCCCGACCGATCCCGATCAGGGAATCGCCGGACGGAGTCGGTTCATGATCCGCCGGCGATGGCGAACAGCGCGATGTAGGAGCCGATGGCCGCGAGCGATCCGATCCACGCGCCGCTCTTCCGACGACCGGATGCGGTGGATGCGTACGCGTTCGAGTAGCATCGCCGCGCCTCGCCCGCATGTTGCATGGCCAACTCCGCCGGCGCCGAGGGCGTGGACGCGTGGGCGGCGATGGGCATGATGATCGGCAGGAACAGGCCGCCGGCCAACCATGCGCCGCGCCCTTGACGTGTTTGCGCGTCGAGTGTTCCCGCACGCGCCGCGGCCTGACAGTCGCCGCTGAGCGCCGTGTCCTGGAAATTCAGGTCGAGGCGTTGACCGCCGGAAACCACCGGCGTCTCGCCGGCCACGGCGGCGGCGGACAGGGGAACCAGGGCGAGGCACGCCCAGAACGTGAAGATCAACCGTTTCATCGATTCATTCCTCTGCGGCCCGTGGGTCAAAGGGCGCAAGCCCGGCCGCGAGAGCCCGGCGCCCCTCGACGCCGGCGGTTTCGTCGGCGTCCTGACCCACGGTAGCCATGCCGGATGTCAGAACCCGTCAGCGGCCGGCGGCGCCGGCGGACGCCGACCGGCACCGGCGCGGCCTGCGCGGCGCCCGGGTCGACCGGGCGCCTCCGTGCGGGTGCACGTCAGATTTGTGAGGGACCGCCATCGGGGGTGCAGGGCAGGGCGAGATCGGCCGACAACTTCAGTAGACCGGCTGTTCACTGGAGGAGTCCGACCATGCCCGAGGAATCGATCGCCGCGCTCGAACAGCGCCGCGCCCACCTGTGCCGGCAGTTGGCCTCGATCGGCGAGATGCGTTCGGGGTCGCTGATGGCGCGTTGCCGGCGCTGCGGCAAGACCGGCTGCGGCTGCGCCCCGCCGGGGAAGGCACAGCGGGGTCCGGTGCTGTCGCTGACGCGCAAGGAGTCGGGGAAGACGGTGACCCGGATCATTCCGGCGCGGGCGGCGGAGCAAGCCTGGGCCGAGGCGGCCGAGTATCGGCGGTTCCGGCGCCTGTCGCAGGAGTTGATCGAAGCCAGCGACGCGCTGAGCGAGGCCCGGCTGCGGGCCGGGAGCGGGAGCGGGCGGGACCCCGCGGCGGCGGCAGCCGGCGCGGGAAAAAAGGGGGCTGCGAGAAGACGCTCGCGGGCGAAATCGACGCCGAAATCGATGCCCTGGTAAGGTCGAAGACGGCCGGCGGCCCGGATTTCGAGGCCTTCGAGCAAGCCGTCCGCCGCCGGGCGCTCGACACGGCCGCGCGGTCGGTCGAGCGCCGGCTGAACGCGGACTGCGCCGACCACCAGGATTCGACCGTGCGGTGCGCCTGCGGACGAAAGGCGCGCTACGCCGGCCGCCGTCCGAAGACGTTTCTGAGCGTGTTGGGGCCGTTGCGGCTGGAACGCGCCTGCTACCACTGCGACGCCTGCCGCACGGGCATCTGTCCGCGCGACCGGGCGTTGGGTCTGGAAGGCACTTCGTTGTCGCCCGCCACCACGCGGATGGTGGGGGCGGCGGCGGCCGAGGTCAGCTTCGACAAGGCGGGCGAACTGGTGGGGGCGTGCGCCGGGGTGCGGGTCGAGACCAAACAGGTCGAGCGCACGGCCGAGGCCCTGGGACGCCAGGTCGCCGCCGACGAACGCACCGTGACCGAGCCGGCGCCCGCCCCCGCGCCGACGATGTACCTGGGGCTGGACGGCACCGGCGTGCCGGTGCGCCCCTCCGAGGTCGAGGGCCGCCCCGGAAAGCAGCCGGACGGCTCGGCCAGGACCCGCGAGGTCAAGCTGGTCACCGTCTGGACGGCCGAATCGCGCGACAAACGGGGCCGGCCCGTGCGCGACCCCGGATCGGTCAGCTACAACGCCGCCGTCGAGAGCGCGGCCGGCCGCGACACCGACCCGCGGCCGGCCCCGTTCGCGCAACGGGTGTATCGCGAGGCGCAACGGCGCGGCTTCGACGCCGCCGAACGCCGCGTCGTCCTCGGCGACGGCGCCCCCTGGATCTGGAATCTGGCCGGCGAGCAGTTTCCAGGCGCCACCGAAATCGTCGACGTCTACCATGCCAGGCAGCATCTGTCCGACGTGGCCAAGACCCTCTACGGCCCCGGCACCGACCGCGCCGACGCCTGGGCCAGGCAGCGGAAGGACGAGTTGGACGCCGGACGGCTGCGCGCGATCGTGGCCGAACTGCGGTCCCACACCGAGACCACCGACGCCGCGCGCCGGTGCCTCGACTACGTGGTGCGCAACCGCCGCCGGATGCGCTATCCGCGGTTCCGCGCCCAAGGCCTGTGCGTCTCTTCGGGCGTGGTCGAGGCCGGCTGCAAGCGGGTCGTCGGCGCACGGTTGAAGCGCGCCGGCATGCGCTGGACCGTCGCCGGCGCCAACGCCATCATCGCCCTGCGCTGCTGCCAGCTCAGTGGCCGCTTCGAGGACTTCTGGGAGCGACGAGCCGCCAGAGCCGCCTGACGGTCCTCACAAATCTGACGTGCACCCCCTCCGTGCTACGCTGGCGTTGCCGGCGGCGAGAAGGAGGAGACGATGAAGACGTGGCGGTACGGAGCGGTCGTCGGGGTCGCGGCGGCGGTGGTTCTCGCGGCGGCGGGGCGGCCTCCGGCGGCGGCCCAGGAGTCGTCCGGGCCTCCGCTGGTGAGCCAGGAGCAGTTCGATCGCTGGCTCGTCGAGCTGTCCAACTGGGGCCGGTGGGGGCCGGACGACGAGCTGGGCGCGTTCAACCTGATCACGCCGGCCCGGCGCGCCGCCGCGGCCGGGCTGGTCAGCGAGGGGTTCACCGTGTCGCTGGCGTCGAACGCGCAGGACCACGAGAGCGTCGACGTGCCCTGCCCGGTGGAATGGAGCATGGTGCGCGCCACCCGCACGGGCGCCAGCGACCGGATCGCCTACCCGTGCATCCACGGTCCCGGCACCACGCACCTGGATGCGTTCGCGCACGTCTTCTTCGACGGCCGGATGTGGAACGGGTACGACGTCGACGGGCTGGTCACGATGGAGGGGGGCGCCGCGAAGAACTCCATCCTGACCATGAAGAACGGGATCGTGACGCGCGGCGTCCTCTACGACATCCCGCGGCTGAAGGGCGTGCCGTGGCTGGAGCCGGGGACGCGCATCACGGTGGAGGACCTGGAGGCGTGGGAGGAGCGGGCCGGCGTCCGGGCCGGTCCCGGCGACGCGTTCCTGGTGCGCTGGGGGCGCTGGGCCCGCCAGGACGCGCTCGGTCCGTTCGACACCGGGCTGGAGGCGGCCGGCCTCGACAACAACGTGATCCCGTGGCTGAAGGAGCGGGACGTGGCGGTGGCGGGCTGGGAGACGCCGGGCTACGCGCCGCAGCCGGAAGGCGACCTGCCGCGCACGGCGCTGCACAACTTCGCGCTAACGATCCTGGGGATCCAGATCCTCGACCGCGCGGACTTCCAGGCGCTCGCCGCGGCCGCCGCGGAGCGCAACCGCTGGGAGTTCCTGGTGACCATCGCGCCGCTGCCGATTCCGAACGGCACCGGCTCGCCGGTCAATCCGATCGCGATGTTCTGAACGAAGGGATCGACCGGCGCATCGGACATGCACGACGGCTGGAACCGGAACCGTGGCGGTCCGGCCGCGGCCGTGGGCGAGGTAGCGCGCCAGCGACGCACTTGGGCGAGTCCGGTCGAACGCCGGATACACCGCTTCCGGCCGGGTGCCGGGGCGCTACTGCGCCGGCGCCGGCGCCCGGGATCGAACCGCGTCCGGGCGCCGGCGCCGGCATGGGGCGACACGGCCGGTAGCCTATCGTATTCCCCGTTCGACTTCGGTGGCCGTTGCGAGCGCGGCCAAGGCTTCCGCCGACAGCTCGCTCCCGGCACCCGTCACGGCCGTCCAGGAGCGCGGCGGGGTGAACGCGGTCTGACCTCCTTCTTGCGAGAACTGCCATGTAGTCGTCTGGTCGGTGGTCACGTCTATTTCGGAGCATTGCTCCATCCGGTAGACCCCGACCGTTCCATCGTTGCCCCATGAAGTGCCGATCAACTCATTGACGATCAGGTCACGACGTGGAGCATGACACCAGACGATGAAGTTGGCGGAACTGCCGGAGAACGAAGACGTGATCCGAACCCGTGTGATGTTGATCGGCTTGGAAACCAGACGAGAACCCCGGCCAGACGCTGACCATCCTGTTGGTTGCGGGGGCGGCGTTGAGCCCGTCCCGGTCTCCTGACACCGGATCTGGAAGACGATCCGGCCGGGCGGGAATTCGGCCACCTGGCCGCCGTTGCACGTCGAACCGACCGGCGGAACAAACGTCGCCAGCAGGTGCTGTTGTGCGGCCACCGGGATGCAGTTGTACGCACGGGTCGGTCCCTCGTCGTACCCGTGGCAGGTCACATCGATCTGTGGCGGCGAGGTCGGCTGTTGAGCAGCGGCGGGCGACGAGACGACGAGAAGTGCTCCAACGACGACAGCGACGGCGATGCGTATCAACATGGCGGTCTCCCCGTGTGACTGCGCCCGGTGACCGGAAGTGGTCACCGGGCCGCTACTTTTCCGATCATCGCTTTTGACCCTCCGGTCGCAAGCAAACGCTCCCCAAACACCCACCTGCCGGCGATCCTGCTCCCGTGCGTGCTGCAAGGTCCGGCATCGCCGGCCGCACGCGAGATCGGCGGCCGAGAACGCGAGCCAGCCGGCGGCGTGACGCATGGGACCGAACGCTAGCACGGACCGATGTCAGAAACCGTCAGGCCGGCGGGGCGCGAACAGCGGACGGCGCCGGGGAACGGCGCCGTCCGCATGGCGTCAGTCCGTGGCGGTCGCGACGCCGGACAGCTCTTCGAGCCGCTCGCCGGTGCTGTCGCCGAACTTCTCCGCGGGCACCCCCAGCGTGTTCAGCAGCGTCAACTGCAGGTTGGTCAGCCGCTGGGCGCCCTCCGCGTAGCGCACGTGCCGGCCGCTCCGGATGCGGCCCGCGCCCCCGCCGGCCAGCAGGATCGGCAGGTTCCGGATGTCGTGCCGGTTCCCTTCGCTGATAGCGCTGCCGTACAGGATGACGACGTGGTCCAGCAGCGAGCCGTCGCCGTCCGGCGTCTCCGCGAGCCGGTCCAGGTAGTAGGCGAAGAGCGACGCGTGGTACTCATTGATCTTCCGCAGGCTGGCGATCTTCTGCTCGTCGCCCCCGTGGTGCGAGATGGGGTGGTGCGAGTCGGAGACGCCGATCTGCGGATAGGTCGCGCCGCTCTGCTCGCGGCCGATCTGGAACGTGATGACGCGCGTGGTATCGGTCTGCAGGGCGAGCGTCTGCATGTCGAACATCAGCCGCGCGTGCTCGTCGTAGCTGACCGGGATGCCGGCCGGCGAATCGACCAGCGGCAGCTCCCGCCCGCGCGCCTCGGCGTTCTGGATGCGCCGCTCGATCTCGCGCACCGAGTCGACGTACTCGCCCAGCTTCAGGCGGTCGCGCGGGCCGAGATCGCCCTCCAGCGAGCGCACCTTGTCGAGCACCGAGTCGATGATGCTGCCCTGCCGGCGCAGGCGGGCCCGCCGCACCGCCGGGTCGGTGCTCTCGACGCTGCCGAACAGCCGCTCGAAGACCACGCGCGGGTTCGCCTCGACCGGCAGCGGCGTCGTCGGGCTGCTCCAGGCCAGCCGGTTCTGGTAGGCGCAACTGAAGCCGACGTCGCAGGTGCCGACCCCGTTGACCGTGTCGGCGCCTTCGAGGCCGAGCTCCAGCGACGGCAGCGGGGTCTCCTGCCCGATCTCCCGGGCCAGGATCTGGTCCATCGAGGTGCCGAGCTGCAGGCTGGAGCTGCCGGTGGTCCGCAACGGCTCGACCCCGGTCATGAACGCGCCGGCCGGCTTGGCGTGGGCGCCGGAGCTGCCGGTGCGCGACATGGCGCCGGTGTTGTCGAGGCCGCTGAGAACGAGCAGGTGGCGCCGGTGCGCCTCCAGCGGCTTCAGGGTGGGCGTGAACTCGAAGCCGCTCCCCTCGGCCGCCGGCGTCCAGCCAGCCATGATGACGCCGTTCGGCACGTAGACGGTGCCGAACCGGGTGACCGGCCGGGCCGCGCTCTTCGACAGCGCGGTCAGCGCCGGCGCCATGCCGTCGAGGAGCGGCAGGGCCAGCGTGGCGCCGAGGCCGCGCAGCACGGTCCGGCGGGGAAGGGCCTTCTTCGCAATGATCATGACTCTGACCTCCGCATGAGGAACGGTGTGCTCTTGACGACGGACGAGACGAGGTCCGACCAGGTGAGGTCGCCGGGCGCCGTCCGGCGGGCGATCCGCCGGACCACCGGCATGTCGTAGGGCTCGAGGGTGCGGCCGAGGGCGTACGTCAGCAGCTTCTCGGTGACCGTCTCGACGAACTGGTCCTCGCGCTCCAGGATCACGTTCCGCAGCCCGGCCAGTCCGTGCAGCTCGGTGCCGTCGATCAGGGTGCCCGACGCGTCGATCGGGATCCCGGTATCGAACGGCGTGCCGCCGCCGTTGGTCGCGCGCCAGCGGCCGATGGCGTCGAACTCTTCGAGCGCGAAGCCGAGCGGGTCGATGGTGTTGTGGCAGCTCGCGCAGATCGCGTTGGTGCGGTGCTGCTCCAGCCGCTCGCGGACCGAGCGGGACGCGCCGCCCTCGCGCGCGCTCGGCAGGCTCGGCACGTCGGGCGGGGCCGGCGCGGGGGGCGTGCCGAGGACGTTCTCCAGCAGCCAGACCCCGCGCACCACCGGCGACGTGCGGTTGGCGTACGACGTGATCGTCAGCAGGCTGGCGTGCCCGAGCAGTCCGCCGCGGGTGTCGTCGGGATACTCCACCCGCCGGAAGTGCACGCCGTGCACGTCCGGGATGCCGTAGTGCCGGGCCAGCCGCTCGTTGACGAAGGTGTAGTCCGCCCGCAGGGCGTTGACGACCGGGCGGTCCTCCCGCAGCTCGTGCTGCAGGAACAGCTCCGTCTCCCGCCGCATCGCCTCGCGCAGGTTCTCGTCGAAGGCGGTGTAGGTGGCGGTGTCCGGCGTCGCGTTGCGCAGCTTGCGGAGCTGCAGCCACTGGCCCGCGAAGTTCTCGATCAGCGCCTCGGAGCGGGGATCGGCCAGCATCCGCTCGATCTGCCGGTCGAGCACCGCCGGCTCGCGCAGCCGGCCCCCGGCCGCGAGGTCGAGCAGCTCGTCGTCGGGGATGCTGCTCCACAGGAAGAAGGAGAGGCGCGAGGCGAGCTCCAGGCCGCTGACGCGGTACGGCGCGCCGGCCGCGACGCCCGGCGGATCCGTTTCGATGCGGAACAGGAACTCCGGATCGACCAGGACCCGCTCGACCGCCGCCTGGACGCCGGCGTCGAAGCCCCCCGCGGCGCGGCTGTCGCGGTAGAAGGGGAGCAGCGTTTCGACGTCCGCGGCGGTGGCCGGCCGGCGGTAGGCCCGCCGCGCCAGGGTCGAGAGGATCTCGCGCGCGCAACGTTCCTCGCCGGCCGCGCCGCCGGCCGGTTCGCAGACGAACAACCGGTTCCGGTTCGGCAGCCCGGCCGCGCCGCTCGCGTGGTACGGTCCGATGATCTGCACCTCGGAAACGGCCGGGTAGCCCTCCTGCAGCTCGTTCTGCCCGTACGAGTACGACGAGCGGTCGACCGGCAGGGGCAGGATCCCTTCCGGCAGCGCCGGGCGCCGGTGGAAGGAGAGGCCGACCAGATGCCGGCCGGCGGTGACCGGCGTGCGGACCTCCAGCCCTTCGTCGGCGTGCAGCGCGTACAGCTCCCAATCGGGGAAGGAGCGCGAGTCGTAGATGTCCTCGAACTTGCCGGCGTAGCCCAGCGGGGGCCGCTGGCCCGGCTCCCACTCGCGGCCGACCGTGAAACCGCCGACGCGCTCGCCGTCCACCCGCACGTCGAGTTCGTGCGGCCGGCCGAGGCCGCGCACGTAGCCGTACTCCTGCTTCCGCAGGCTGACGCGGATGACGTACTCCCCGTCGACCGGGAAGTGGTGCTCGACGGCGACGCCGCCGCGCGACCCGAACGGCAGGTCGTCGCTGACCGCGCCGTCCTGGTCCAGCGCGCCGTGCACCGGATGAACCTCGGCCACCGGCCGCAGGCCCGTGTCGCCCACCACGAGCTGGCTGATGCGGCGCGCCGCGGCGAGATAGCGTTCGATCAGGGTCGGCGAGACGGACAGCACGTCGGCGATGTTGTCGAAGCCGTGGTGCTCGTCGTCGGCCGGCAGCAGGGCGTCGGCGTCGATCTCGAGTCCGAAGACGTCGCGGACGGCGTTGGCGTACTCCGCGCGGTTGAGGCGGTGGACGGCGGGCCGGCCCGGATCCGGATTCTCCAGGCCCGCCCGGTCGAGCCCCGCCTCCAGCCACTCGACGAACGCGCGGGCCGCCGCGGCGGTCGGGCGCGGCCGGCCGGCCGGCGGCATCGCGTTCGCGCGCAGCCGGCGGATCACGTGCTCCCAGGTCGCCGCGTTCGTCTCCGGGCGCGCGACGTCCAGCGTGTCGAGGGCCAGCCCCGCGGTCAGCGTGCGCCGGTTGTGGCAGGCCACGCAGTACCGGCCGAGCAGGGCCCGCGCCTCGGCGGCGCCGGCCTCGGCGGCGGTCCCGGTTTCGTGCTGCGCGGCGGGCCGCGGCTCGGCGCGCAGGCCGATCTGCGCCGCGCCGATCAGGGCCGCCAGCCCCGCGCCTGCGAGTATCCGGCGTGACATCGTTGCGCCCGTCGACAGTTTCCCGCCCGCCCGCCGGTCGGGACCCGCGCCTGCGAGTATCCAGCGTGACATCGTTGCGCCTCCGTGAAGAACCCGCGATCCCGTGTCCGGCCGCGGGCTCGTGTTCCCGCGGCGGTGCGCTTCCTCGCCCCGGCCGCCGCCCCCGTGCGCCGCGGCCGGTGTTTCCTCCGGCGCCCGCGTCAGTTCCGGGCCGCCACCCGCGCGAGGTGGCGATCCAGCAGATCGCGCGGCGTCGTGCCGTCCTCGCTCGCCCGGTCCGGATCGGCCCCGAGGCCGACCAGCAAGTCGAACACGTTCGTGAATCCGTACCGCGCCGCCGCGTGCAGGGCGGTCTCGCCCGCCCGGATCGTCTCATGCACGAGATCGGCGGCGCCCGCGTCGACGGCGGCCCGCACGCTCTCCAGCACGCGGCCTTCGTCGTTCCACTGGGCGCTGACCAGCTCCGGGGCGATCAGCCGGCTGCGGCGCGTCGTGCTGCGGCTCAGGCCGAGTCCCACCGCCGCCATCAGCGCCGTCGTGCCGTCGTCCGCGCGGACGAGCGGGTCGGCGCCGGCCGCGGCGAGCGTCCGGGCGATCTCCGGCTCCAGATACTTGACCGCCAGCAGGAACGGGGTGGCGCCCTTCTCGCGCAGGGTGAAGACGAACTCGTACGTCCAGCGGGGCACCGGCGTGCTTCTGGCGAGCCGCGCGTTCGGGTCCGCCCCGCGGGCCAGCAACGCTTCCACCAGTCGCAGGTCGGCGCGCAGCACCGCCGCGTGCAGGGGACCGTAGCCGGCGCCGGCCGCGTTGGGGTCGGCGCCCCGCGCCAGCAGGAACTCCGCGAGCCGGGGATGGCCGCTCATGGCCGCCAGCGCCAGCGCGCCGTTGCCGTCCGCGCCGGTGTCGTTCACGTCGGCGCCCGCGTCGAGCAGGAGGCGGGCGGAGTCGACGTCGCCGTGGCGCGCGGCGAACAGCAGCGGCGTGAAGCCGCCGGCGTCGAAGTGCTCGGCGCCGGCCGGGCTGGTCGTGCTGCGCAGCCCCGTGCCGCGGAACTGCCGCCTGACGATCGTGCGGGCGCCGACCGCCGCGCCGTGCGCCAGCAGCACCCGCGTCGCGTCCGGCTGGCGGTGGGCGGCGGCCCACATCAGCGCGGTCTGCCCGTTCTCCGGCTCGGTGGCGTCGACGTCGGCGCCGTGCTCGATCAGCGCCTCCATCGCCGCCGGATCGCCCGTCGCCGCGCAGCGCATCAGCGCCGTCTCGCCCGCCAGCAGCCCGCCGCCGGCGTCCGCCCCGGCGGCCAGCAGCCGCCGCACGACGTCGGTGCTACGGCTGGCGCAGCCGACCCACAGCGGGGTGGCGCCGAGATCGTTCGCCGCGTCGACGTTCGCGCCGGCCGCGATCAGCCGGTCCGCCGTCTCCAGGTCGTTCCAGTGCGCCGCCCAGTGCAGCGCCGTCGCGCCGTCGCCCTGGGGCGTGTCGGCGTCGACGCCCTGGTCCAGCAGGACGCCGACCGCGGCCCGGTCCCGGTGCTTCGCCGCGTCGACGAGCCGCCGGTCGGAGCCGCCCGCCTGGCCGGTTCGCGTGCCGAGCAGGTCGGCGCGCCGGGCGCGACCTTCCTGCGCGGAGCCGCCCGCCGCCTCACCGGCGGTCCACGCGCCGCACAGCAGCCCCGCGGCGGCGAGCGGGACGCACCACTGCCTGATTCTCACGAGCATCCGCCATGATAGCGCCGCGCGGGTTTCAATCCAACCATTTTCGTGGTCGGCTCCCGCGCCCGGAAGACTGCCGCCGTCGAAGCAGGACCGCTCGGGCTTGGTTCGGTCTGCCCCCGCGCCCGGGAAACCACCGCTCCGGAGCGGATCGCCGCCCCGTGCGATCCGTGAGAGGATCGTTGCATGGCATCCAGGCTCAATCGTCGCCAGTTCGTGACGTCCGCGGCCGGTCTGGCCGCTGTCGCGGTGCCCACTTCCGCGCCGGGTCGGACCCCGGCCGGTCCGGCCGCCGCGGCGCCGGCCGCGGCCTTCGGCCGGGCCCCGGCGGTCCAGTCGCCGCGCGGGGCCGCGCCGGTGGTGATCGCCTCGGCGAACGGCCACCGCTACACGAACGGCGGGACCGAGACCTGCGTGGAGACCGCGTTCCGCCTGCTGACGTCGGGCGCCGACGTGCTCGACGCGCTCGTCGCCGGGGTGAACGTCGTCGAGCTCGACCCGGAGGACGCCAGCGTCGGCTACGGCGGGCGTCCCAACGCGGACGGCGTCGTGCAGCTCGACGCCTGCTGCATGCACGGACCGAAGCGGCGGGCGGGCGGCGTCGCGGCGCTCGAAGGGGTGCGCACGCCGTCCCGCGTCGCGCAGGCGGTCGCGGACCTCACCGACCACCACCTGCTGGTCGGCGCCGGCGCGCAGCGGTTCGCGCGGCAGCTCGGGTTCCCCGTCGAGGACGATCTGAACACCGACCGGTCGCGGCGGATGTGGTTCGAATGGAAGCGGCGCACCGATCCCGGCCACTACCTGGACCCGGACCGCGGCGCGAACGCGGGCGGGAGCGCCGCTGCGAACGGGGACGGGAACGGGCCGGCCGCCGGCCGGCGCCACGTCGCTCGGGACGCCGGCCGGCGCAGCGGCGGGGCGGACGGCCGCCGGCGCGACGTCGACCGGGAGCTGCTGGCCGACGGGGTCCTCACGGAGGAGGAACTGCACGGGACGATCAACTGCGACGGCGTCAACGCGGCGGGGGACGTCTGCGGGGTCACGACGACCAGCGGCCTGGCGTGGAAGATTCCGGGCCGCGTCGGAGACTCGCCGATTCTGGGCGCCGGGTTGTACGTCGACAACGAGGTGGGCGCGGCCGGATCGACCGGGCGCGGCGAGGCCAACCTCTACAATTTGGCGTCCTTCCTGATCGTCGAACGGATGCGGGCCGGGATGCATCCGCTCGACGCGGGGATGGAGGCGCTTCGCCGGGTGCGGGCGAACACCGTCGAGCCGCGGCTGCTCAACGGCCGCGGCCTGCCGGCTTTCGGCCTGTCGTTCTACGTCCTCGACCGGCAGGGGCGGCACGCCGGCGTGTCCCTGTACGCCGGCGAAACCAGCCGCTACGCCGTCTGCACCGGGAACGGCGCCGAACTGCTCCCGCTGGAGCCGCTGCTCGCGGGCTCGCCGCGGGACTGACGCCGCCCCGGCGCCCACCGCGGCTACGGGCCTTCGCCGCCCTCGGCCTCCTCGGCCCGCGAGCCGGTCATCATGTTCAGCATCCCGTAGTTGCCCTCGTGGCACGCGAACTCGAACATCGGGCCGTCCGTCCGGGCGTACGGCAGGGCGCCCGACCACGGCCGGGTCCAGGTCCCGGGGTCGTCGACGGTGAACGCGTAGTCGAGCGTGTCGGGGCCGGTCCGCGTGAAGCGCTCGGTCACGACCGCCGACTCGCTGAGCCTGCCGCGCGACAGCGAATGCTCCGGGCGGCTCCAGCGCCGAATGAAAGGCTCGCGCAGGTTGGTGGTCTCGACCACCAGCGTGTCACCCTTCCAGCGTCCGCGCGAGCTCCCGGCGAACTGGCGGACGGCGGCGGGCAGGTGGGGCCGGCCGTCGAGGTAGACGACCCGCAGATCGTGGATGTGCTCCTGCAGGATCACGACGTAGCCGGGTCCCTGGAAGAAGTGGTAGTTGTTGTTGTAGCCGGTCGGTATCGACGGGATGCCGCGGTACCACAGGCAGCGCTCGCTGAGGCCCATCTCTTCCGGGCCGCCGGCGGGCGCGGCGCCGTTCTGCACGTCGGCCAGCCGCCGCGACTCCGGCGACGTGATCCGGGCGAGCGCCTCCGGGGTCAGCGGCGGCAGCCGGCCGTTTTCGGGATCGGTGATGAGCGAGGTGCGGTGGGTGCCGACCACCGACGTGTTCTGCTCGGTCCAGTAGCTGTTGTAGGCGCCGACGTTGCCGCCGGCCGGCAGCGGCTCGGTGCGCACGACGCTCGGCGCGTTCTCGCGGTCCACGCGGTCCCGGGCCCGCCGTTCGAGCGCCGCCACTTCTTCGGGGCTGAGGAACGCCTGCTCGGCGAGGTTCTCCGGGCGTTCCAGCGGCGTGATGGTGCCGTTGTTCCAGATCGCCTGGATGTCCGGATGGCCCCACGGCGTGCGCGGCGCCGTCCAGTCTGCGTCCGGCGGAGCCTGATCCTGCGCCCCGGCCGGCGCGGCCGGGGTCACGAGCGCGAACACGGCCGCCAGCGCCGCCGGCAACGTGAAACAGCGTCGGCTCATCTCGACCTCCTCGCGGGTCCGGCGGAGCGTTCGCACCCGCCGTCGATCCCCGCGGAGACAAGTGTGCCACAAGAGCAGTCCGTCCGGCGCCCGCCGCGGGCCCGAGGAAGCAGCCGCGGCGCCCGCCGCATGCCGCCAGACGCCGTCGTCGTCCACGTCCGCCAGGGGCGCCACGAGAGCAGTCCGCCCGGCGCCCGCCGCAGGCCTTGTCTCGCTGTCGTCGATGCGGACGTACCGCGCCACGAGATGCAGTCCGTCCGTCCGGCGCCCGCCGTCCACCGACCCCGGCGACGGAGCCGTCGAGGAAACGCGTTACGATTGAAGTCATGGCGACCACCGACCCGGCGACGACCGTCCCGGCTTCCCGGCGGCAGCCGGCGCTGGCCTCCCTCCTGTGCGACGTTCTGCCGCCCCAGGGGGCGTGGAGCGACGAGGCCTACCTGTGGCTCACCGACCGTACCCGCCGCCTGATCGAATTCACCGACGGGCACGTTCAGGAACTGCCCATGCCGACCGATGCGCACCAGGCCGTCCTCGCGTGCCTCTACCGCCTGTTCCACGACCACCTCGATCCGCGCGGCGGAATCGTGAGGTTCTCCGCGCTCCGCCTGCGCATCCGCGCGGGCAAGTTCCGCGAACCCGATCTGCTGATGGTCCGCGACCGCTCGGATCCCCGCCGCCGGGATCGCTACTGGCTGGGCGCGGATCTGGTGGTCGAGGTGGTGAGCCCGGACGACCCGCATCGGGACCTGGTCGAGAAACGCGCGGACTACGCCGAGGGAGGGATTCCCGAGTACTGGATCGCCGACCCGCGTGACGAGACGATCACGGTGCTCGCGCTGGAGGGCGAGGCGTACGTCAAGCACGGCGTGTTCGGCCGCAGCGGGACGGCTACGTCGCCGCTGCTCGAAGGCTTCGCCGCCGACGTCTCCGCGGTGTTCGACGCCCCGGAGCCGGGTGCGTGGTAGTAGTGCCACAAAAGCAGTCCGTCCGGCGCCCGCCACGGGCTCGAGGAAGCAGCCGACCGGGTGTCGAACCGAGAAGGCGCACGAGAGCAGTCCGCCCGGCGCCCGCCCCGCAATGCTACGATGCCGCATGTCGTTTCCGGTCTCGACCGGCTCGTCCCCCGGCGTTCCCGGCCCCGAGCGTCTGCAGGCGGTCGTGGACTTCGTCGTCGAACGCCTGCGGCCCGATCAGATCGTGCTCTTCGGCTCCGCGGTCCGCGGCGCCATGTCGGCGCACAGCGACCTCGACCTCCTGGTCATCCGCGAGCCGCCCCCCGGATCTCCCCGCGCCGGCCACTACCACTGGTCCTGTCCCGCGACGGGCGACGACGTGGACGTCGTCCTCCGCGACCGCGGCGCGGTGCAGGCGGCGCGCCGGAGCGCGACCTCCGTCGAGGCGGCCGCCGTCGAGGAAGGCCGGACTCTCTATGCGCGCGAGGGCGCCGCGCTGCTGCCGACGGGGCCGGGATGGATTGGGAACGGGGTGGTCATGGTCCGCCATACTCTTTTCGAACCCGACAAGTCTCTCGATTTTCTCGCACAGGCCCGGGAAAGGCTTCAAGTCGCCGAGAATCCCGAGAGACAGGCGGCCTTTCGCTGCGAGATGCTGCAAGCGTCTCTCGAACGCTCCTTGAAGGCTCTCGTCAGCGCGCAGGGCGTGCGCGTCGAACATACGCACGACCTGAACAGGCTGTGGGACCAGGCGGAGACTTCCGGCGAACCTCCGGGCGCCATGCGGGATCGTGCGGCCCTGGACAGGTTGTCCCTGTACGCGGGCCACTGGTCTTACGACCATCCTTCCGACGAGAATCCGGATCGGACGTGGGCCGACACCCGCCCCGTCGTGCGCGACGTCCTGCATCACGCCGAGCGGCGTGTTCCCGCCCTCGTCGAAGAGACCCGCCGGGCGCTTCGGCGGTCGCCCTCGTCCGATGACCGCTGACGCACCGCTGGACGCTTTCGTTCCAGCGCCGTTCCGGCGCCTGGAGACCCCCTCGCGCGACCTCCCGCGGATCGCGAAGGACCCCGCGGCCATGAGGTCGATCGGGGCCGCCGTGAAGCAGGTGCCGACCCGCCATCGGCTTCTGCTGGGCGACGCCCGCCGCGCGGTCCTGCCCGCCGACTCGGTCCACCTCGTGCTCACGTCGCCGCCGTACTGGACCCTCAAGCAGTACCGCCGCACCGCCGGCCAACTGGGCGACGTCGCCGACTACGACGAGTTTCTCGATCAACTGGACGCCGTCTGGCGCACCTGTCATCGGGCGCTCGTACCCGGAGGGCGGCTCATTTGCGTGGTGGGCGACGTGTGCCTGTCCCGGCGCCGGAACGGCGGCCGGCACACCGTGGTGCCCCTGCACGCCTCCATCCAGGATCGCTGCCGGGCGATCGGGTTCGACAACCTGGCGCCGATCGTCTGGCACAAGATCGCGAACGCGGCGCACGAAGTGGAACGGGGAACCGGCGGTTTCCTCGGCAAGCCGTACGAACCCAACGCCGTCATCAAGAACGACGTCGAGTTCATCCTGATGCAGCGGAAACCGGGCGGTTACCGGAAGCCGAGCGCCGCCGCGCGTACCCTCAGCCTGCTGTCCGAGGACGACTTCAAGACGCTGTTCCGGCAGGTCTGGACGGACGTCGCCGGCGCATCGACCCGAGACCACCCCGCGCCCTACCCCGTCGCCCTCGCCGAACGCCTCGTCAGGATGTTCAGCTTCGTCGGCGACACGGTGCTCGATCCCTTCACCGGCACCGCGTCGACCCAGGTCGCCGCCGCCGCGTGCGGCCGCAACAGCGTCGGCCTCGAAGTCGACCCGGTGTACCACGAGAATGCGGCGGCGCGGCTGCGGCGCGAGACGACCGGCCTGCTGAGCACGGCCGACGTGAGCGCCGGCGCGATCGACGCGGAATCCGGGTTGCCCGTCACGGCGTGAGCTGCGCATGATTACCGCCCAGGACGCGATCGACGACCTGTACCGCGTGGCCGTCGCACAACAGAAGAGCACGTCGACGTCGCGGCTCGACGTGCTGGCGGACTTCTGCGTGCAGGAACTGACGCGTCACGGCCTGAACAACGTCGAGAAAGAGGCGGCGATTCCCGGCGCGGGGCGCGACAAGAAATGGGACGTCGCGTGGCGTTACGACGGCAAGTACCGACTGGGAATCTCTCTGAAATCGCTTCTGAAGAATCTCGGCGGTACCGTTCCGAACCGAATCGACGAGCTCATCGGCGAAGTCACCAACGCCCAGCTTCACTCCCCCGAGATCGTGATCGGCTACATCATGATCTTCAACGTCGCGGAAGACGGTTTCTCGAAGAAGCACGACTCGACGTGGTGCGATCTCTTTCGAGAGCGGGTAACCTCGCTGTCCGGTCGCCGGCCGCCCTCCTGGACCGCTGGAACCGTGGAAGACTTCCTGCTCGTGGAAGTGGACTTCCGCTCCGGCTCATCGATACTGGCCACGTCCCAGACGTTCGATGCATTCTTCGGCACCCTGGTCGACCAGATCACGGCACGGAACCCCAACGCCGTCACCGCTTGACAGCCCCCGTGGTGGCAGGCGGTCCAAGATGACCGCAAACGGCTCGAAAACGGGCATAAGTTGTATTGTTCCTGGGAGTTGCCCCGGTTTCGTGGACACCTGATCCTGTTGGGCGATGGCGGCGCACCTGCGCACGGCGCTGGTGACCGAAGCGCTGGAGATGGCCGTGAAGCAGCGCCGACCGGCGGCGGTGATCCCTCACTCCGACCAGGGCTGCCAGTACACGTCGCTGGCCTTCGGCGCCCGCTGTCGGGAATGGGGCGTGACGCCGTCGATGGGTTCGGTCGGCGACTGCTTCGACAATGCGATGGCCGAGAGCTTCTTCGCGACGCTGGAGTGCGAGTTGCTCGACCGCACGAAGTGGGCGACGCACGCCGAGGCGCGGTCGGCGGTGTTCACGTTCATCGAAGGGTGGTACAACACGCGGCGGCGTCATTCCGCGTTGGGCTACCTGCCGCCGCTGGATTTCGAACGTCTCCGGGAGACGGCGCCCGCGGACGGGGACCGGCCCGGCGAGGCGCTCGCACCCGCGGGCCGGTTCGCGTCCGGCGCCTCAGAGTCCGTCGCGCGACATCAGGAACGCGCGCACCTGCCGGATCTCGTCGCGTGAGAGCAGTTGCCCGAAGGCGGGCATGTTCGTGCCCTCGCGTCCGCGCGCGACCACGTCGAAGAAACGGTCGGCCGGCAGCCCGGTCCTGAAGAGACTGGCGCCTGCGCCGCCGCCGGTCCGGTGACACACGACGCAACGGGCGCGGTAGATGCGTTCGCCGGCCGCGGCGGCGGCTTCGCCGCCCGGCGCGGGGTCGGTCGGGGCGAGGGTGAGCGCCGCCGCGCCCTGGATCGGTTCGCCGCCCGGCGCGGGGTCGGCCGCGTCCCCGGTGCCCGTGTCCGGTGCGGCGCCCGTGTCCGGCGCGGACGGAACGTCCGGCGCGGAGGGCCGGATCGGCGCGCCGCCCTCGGTGGGCGGGAAGCCGTAGCCCGGCAGGACGCGGCCGCCGAGGGTGTGGCCCGGCTCGCCGACCCGCGGCAGGCCGCCCGGCAGCGGGGTCAGGTTCGTGCCCGGCTGCTCTTCCCGCGGACCGCCGTCGAGCGCGAACACCCACAGGTTCCCGGCCTTCGGTTCGGTGTAGTAGAAGATCATGTCGCCGCCGATGCCGCCCGAAGGCACCGCGACGTACTGCGTCCCGTCGAGCTCGTAGGTGATGGGGCTGCCGATGATGCCCGAGCCGGTCTGGAAGCGCCAAAGCACTTCGCCGCTGCGGGCGTCGATGGCCATGAAGTAGCCGCGCATGTCGCCGGTGAAGACCAGCCCGCTCGACGTCGCCACGGCGCCGGCCCAGAAGGGCGCCGGGCTCGTCACGCGCCACAGCACCTTCCGCTCGACGACGTCGAAGCCGACGAAGTTGCCGGGGTTGTCGCTGGTCAGGTACTGCTGGTAGTCGGCGCCGAAGTACGCCTCGCCGTTGGTCGGCGGCTCGAACTCGTCCTCGGCCCAGAAGCGGTAGCCCATCGCCCACTGATTCGACATGAAGTAGAGCGCGCCGAGGTCGGGGTTCCAGGCGAGCGGCTGCCAGTCGATGGCCCCCTCCAGGCTGGGGATGATCGGCCCCACCTCGGGGCCGCCGGACTGCGCCACCATCTCGGGATTCACTTGCGGGCGGCCGGTCTCCGGGTCGAGGCCGAAGGCCCAGTTGATGCCGGGCACGATCGGCTCGCCGTAGAGGAACCGGCCGTCGGTGCGGTCGAGCGCGTAGAAGAAGCCGTTCTTGTCGTGGTGGAACAGCGCCTTGACCGGCCCGTGGCCGGGCAGGGTCACGTCGGCGAGGACCGGCGTGCTGACCGCGTCGTAGTCCCAGCAGTCCCAGGGGGTGTACTGGAACCCCCAGCGGATGTCGCCGCTGTCGGCGTCGAGGGCGATGGTGGCGGCCGCCCACTGGTTGTCGCCCCGGCGGACCTGGCAGTTCCACGGGGCGGCGTTGCCGGTGTTCCAGTAGACGAGGTTCAGCGCCGGATCGTAGGCGCCGGTGGTCCAGGTGGGGGCGCCGCCGTTCTTCCAGGTGTCGCCGGGCCACGTCTCGTTGCCCGGCTCGCCGGGACCGGGGATGGTGTAGGTGGTCCAGCGCGGTTCGCCGGTCATCGCGTCGAACGCCTTGACGAAGCCGCGGATGCCGTACTCGCCACCCGCGACCCCGGTCAGGACCAGGCCGTTGACCACCAGCGGCGCGCCGGTGATGCTGTAGCCCTGCCGCCAGTCGACGACCTCGGCCTCCCACGCGACGGCGCCGGTCTCCCGGTGGAGCGCGATCATCCGCGCGTCCATCGTGCCGACGTAGACCAGATCCCCGAACAGCGCCACCCCGCGGTTGTTCGACCCGCAGCAGTACACGCGCTCGACCTCGTCGGACAGCCGCGGGTCGAAACTCCACTTCTTCGCCCCGGTCCGGGCGTCGATGGCGAACACGCGCGACTCGTCGGCCGACAGGTAGAGCACCCCCTCGTGCAGCAGCGGCGTCGCCTGCAGGCCGCGGTTCTCGCCGCCGGTGGCGAACACCCAGGCCGGGTGCAGCCGGTCGACGTTGTCCGGCGTGATCTGGTCCAGCTCCACGAAGCGGTGGCCGTGGTAGTCGCGGCCGTACATCAGCCACGCCGAGGTGTCGGCGGCGGCCTGCTCCAGGTCGGACGTGGTGACCTCCTGCCCCTGCGCCGGCGGCCGGAATGGCCCGCCCGCGAAGAAGAAGACCACCGCCAGCGCCGCCGCAAAACGTGAAGACCGCATCCGCATTCCTTGTCGCCTCTCCCGCCGCGGAAGGTCCGGCCCGCCGCCGCGCCACACGGCATCGCCGCCGAGCTTGTCCGCCGCCGCACCACACGGCATCGCCGCCGAGCTTGCCCGCCGCCCCGACGCCGGCCTCCCGTCGCAGAGAGCGATCAGGCGTGCCGGAGTCGTCCTTCGGGATCGCCGCCGGTCCACGCGCTGAACACGCCGATCTTCGCGTCGCCGCGCCGCGCGGCGGCGAACGCTACCGCGCGCCCGCCTCGTCCGGCAGTGCGAACACCCACATCACGCCGCTGCCCTGCGGCAGCGTGATGCCGGTCAGCCGCGCGTAGGACGTGGTCTGCCCGATGCGCCCGCCGGCCCCGACCGCGAGGTACTGGCGCCCGTCCACCTCGAAGGTGACCGGCGCCCCGGAGACGTCCCCGTTCAGGCGCGTCTGCCAGAGCAGCTCCCCGGTCCCGGCGTCGAGGGCGAAGAACCGCCGGTCCGCGGTGCCCCCGAACACGAGCCCGCCGCCGGTGGCGAGCGCCGCGGCGGTCATCGGCGCCCCGTTGGCGGGCCGGTACGTCCAGGCCCGACGCCCCGTCACCGGGTCGAACGCCGCGAATTCGCCGATGTGGTCGTATCCCGGCACCCGCTTGACGCGGCTGCCCATGCCCCGGTAGACGCGGCCCGGACGGTATTCCTCGGACACGAACGTCACGTCCATGCAGGCGTTGTTGATGCCCACGTAGTACAGGCCGGTCTCCGGGCTGTAGCTCGCCGAATTCAGGTTCCGCGCCCCGTGCAGATGGGGGCAGACCTCGAACACCCGGTCCGAGTCGACGTCCTCCAGCGTGGGGATCTGGTCCGGGTTGAAGATGGGGCTGCCGGTGTCGGTCCAGCCGGTGATGACGTTGTCGTAGGCGGTGCGGAAGGCGTGCAGGAACCGGCCGGTCTCGCGGTCGAGCACGACGCCCCAGCCGATCTTGCTGGTCTGGATGAGCGCCTTGCGCTCGACGCCGCCGATGACCAGATCGACCAGCATGCTCTCGGCGGTCGCGTCCAGATCCCAGTTGTCCGCCGGCACCACCTGGAAGTACCACTCGATCGCGCCGGTGTCGATGTCCAGGGCCAGGATGCAGTTGGTGTGGAGCGCGTCGCCCGGCCCGCGCAGCGTGGACGCCCACGGCGTCGGCTGCCCCGTGCCGAGGTAGATGAGGCCGAGCTCGGGGTCGTAGCTGATCGTGCTCCAGGCCAGCCCGCCCAGCGGGGGGATCTCGCGCGGCGTCCAGGTTTCGTACCCCGGCTCGCCCTCGCGCGGCACCGTGTAGGTGGTCCAGAGGTGCTCGCCGGTCTCGGCGTCGTGCGCCACCACCGTGCCGCGCCCGCTACGGTCGCCGCCGGCGAACCCCAGCACGACCTTGCCGTCGGCGATCAGCGCCGGGTGGCTGTGGCCCAGTCCGTCGCCGTAGTCCCCGGTGCTGACCTCCCAGCGCTGCTCGCCCGTCCGCGCGTCCAGGGCCACCAGCGCGGAGTCGGCCGTCCCCCAGTAGATCGTGTCGCCGTACACCGAGACGCCGCGGTGCCGGCCGAACGCCTGCGACCTCTCGATGTCTTCCGGGTAGCTCCGCGTGTGCGCCCAGACGATGTCGCCGGACACGGCGTCGAAGGCGGTGACCCGGCCGCTTCCCTCGGAGACGTACAGCAGGCCGTTGGCCACGATCGGCGTCGGCACCCAGCGGCTGCCGTCCCGCATCGACGAGGCCCAGACGAGGCGCAGGCCGGCCACGTTGCCGCGGTCGATCTGGTCGAGCGGGCTGAACCCGGTCACGTCGTAGCTTCGCCGGTAGTTCATCCAGTCGCCGTCCCGCGGCTCGAGCAGCCGCTCCGCGGTGACCGGCTCCCACGCGGCCTCCTCCTGCCCGAGGGCGGCCCCGGCCGGCAGGAACAGGAAACCGGCCAGGCACGCCGGCACGAACCGCCCGCGTTCACTCTCTCGCATTCGTTCGTCTCCTTCTCCGCACTCCGCGCCACGGCCTCGGCGGCCCTGCGCGCCGCCGGCACGCGGGAACGGTTCCCGATTCCCGCACCCGGGCATCATCGCCGATGCGGGCGGGCGGCGCAACAGATGGAGACACCCGGCCGGGTGTCTCGCGAGGCGCAACGGCGCGGCTTCGACGCCGACCGATCGCGTCACATGCCCCACACGTCGATCGATGCGCCGCTCTTCGACCGCCGTCGCCGGTGGAACACCTTGTCGCCCCAGCTCCGGCCCGCGCGCTGGTCGAAGATCACCAAGTGTCCCGCTTCCGCCGCGCAACGGTCCATGTACCCCGCCGTCTGCTCCACGCCCGCCGCCACGGTGCTCTCCAGGCCGTCTCCGTCGCGGACGACCTTGCACTCCACCGCCCACTCCCGCGACCGGCCGCCCCGCGGCCAGACGAGCAGCAGGTCCACGCGCCCGCGGCCCAAGCCGTACTCGCGCTCGATGCGCCCGCCGCCGTTCACCACCCGGTGCAGGAACGCCTGCAGCAGAAGCTGCGGCCACGCCTCCTCGTACTCGAAGCGGTTCCTCCAGTGCTCGGAGTGCCGGCGGAAGAAACCCTGGAACTCGCTCATCAGTTTGTCCACGTCGAGACCGCCGTCCGTGCCGACGTACCACGCCGTGTCCTGGTCCAGCGTCTCCTGCGCCACCCGGCCCAGCTCCCGCGGCACGACCTCGGCGTAGATGGGGTTGGCGATGCGCACCGGCGCGTCCCCGGCGATGAGGCCCAGGTCGCGCACGTACTCGACGTCGCGGTTCGAGAAGGCGTGCTCGTCCGCGCCGCTCAGCATCGGCTCGACCACCCGCCGCACCCGCGCCTCCCCCAACTTGTCGGCCAGCTGGTCGAGGTGCGTCACCCGGCGCACGATGAGCTGCTCCCGGGCCGCGGCGACGTCGTCCGCGGTCACGCTGCGGGAGCGGTCGCGGCCGGCCCTGCTCTCGAAGCAGGTCCCGTAGGCGAGGGCGTTCACCAGCCACGGCTGTCCCGCGGTCTGCTCCCAGACCGCCGCCAGCGCCTCGGGCGTGAACGCCTGCCCGGTCTCCGCGCGGTGCTGGCCGAGCAGCGCCAGCGTCTCGTCCCGCGTGAAGTCCCGCAGGCGCAACGACTTCGCCACGATGTTGAACGGGCTGCTGGTCGAATGGACGCGGTAGTCGCGCACGTCGCGCAGCCCGCACAGCACCACGCTCTGCGGGAACCCCGCGGGGCGCATGTCGTAGCCGCCGCGCAACTGCTGCAGCACCGACAGCAGGGAGTCGCCCGCCAGGGTGTCGATCTCGTCGATGAGCAGCACCAGCGGCTTCGCCGACGCCCTGGCCCAGAGCGCCAGCGCCTCGCCCAGGGCGCGGTTCGGGCCGGCCTTGGCGAGGATGCCGGGCCAGGCGTCGTCCAGGAACCCGTCGCCCGCCGTCCACCGCGCCCGCAGCGCCAGGCTGCCGAGCACCGCCCGCATCGTCTGCTCCACGTCGTCCCGGGCCGTGCGCGCGTCCTCCACGGTGGCGTACACGCAACGGTAGCCCTGCCCGTGCAGCAGGTCGCGCAACGCCAGCAGGGCGGACGTCTTGCCCGTCTGCCGCGGCGCGTGCAGCACGAAGTACTTCTTCATCCGCACGAGCATCAGCACTTCGTCCAGATCGAAGCGCTCGAGCGGCGGGATGCAGTAGTGGTCCGCCGGGTTGACGGGGCCGGTGGTGTTGAACGAGCGCATGGCTCGCGCTCGACGAGCCGCGTTGCGCGAAACGCGGCTTCCTACACCCCCGTCAGCGGCCCGGTGCTGTCCGAGATGCGGTCCACCTGCACGCCGACCTTCTCCAGCAGCGTCAGCCCGAGGTTCATGAACGGGGTGTGCATCTCGTAGACGAGGTGCCGGTTGCCGGCGAGCCGGCCGCGGCCGCCCCCCACCAGGGTGACCGGCAGGTTGTAGGGCGTGTGCTGGTCGCCGTCGCCCATGCCGGCGCCGTGCAGCAGGATGGCGTGGTCGAGCAGCGTGCCGTCGCCGTCCGGGGTGTTGCGCATCTTCTCGACCAGCCTGGCGAAGAGGCTCATCTGGTACTGGCTGATCTTCGTGTACTGCGCGATGTTGTGCGGGTCCTGCTGGTGGTGCGACACCGTGTGGTGCGCCTCCGGCACGCCGATGCGCGGGTAGGTCCGGCCGCTGGTCTCGCGCGCCATCTGCATGCAGCTCACGCGGGTGACGTCGGCCTGGAAGGCCAGCACCAGCATGTCGTGCAGCAGCCCGACGTGCTCCTCGTAGTCGTCGGGAACGCCGGCCGGCTGGTCGACGGCGGGCAGCGGCGTGGCGCTGTTGGTCTCTTCCGTCCGCTGGATGCGCCGCTCGATGGCGCGGATCGACTGCAGGTACTCGTCGACGGCGGCACGGTCCCGGGCGCCGACGCGCTTCTCCAGACGGTGGATGCTTTCGGTCACCGAGTCGAGGATGCTGCGGTCGGTCTTCATCTGCGCCAGGCGCGCCTCGACGCTGCCGCCGTCGCCGAACAGACGCTGGAAGACGACGCGCGGGTCGCGCTCGTGCGGCAGGGGAGTGGTCGGCGTGAGCCACGACGTGGAGTTGCGGTAGGCGCAGCTATAGCCGTTCTCGCAGTTGCCGACCTGGTAGTTCGACTCGGTGGTCAGCTCCAGCGAGCGCAACGCCGTGTCCGCCCCCAGCTTGTCGGCGGCGTACTGGTCGATCGTCTTCCCGGCGCGGATGTCGGCCCCCTCGGTCCGCTTCGGCAGGATGCCGTTGAGCCAGCCGCCGTGCGCGCGGGTGTGGACGCCGCCGCCCTCGTTGGGGCTGACCACGCCGGAGTTGCTCAGGCCGGTCACCACCGTCAGCCGGTCGCGGTGCGGCGCGAGCGGACCGAGCACCGGCGTCAGGTCGAAGCCGGACCCGCCGTTCCCCCGCGGATGGAAGTTGCGCGGGAGGGTCCCGTTCGGCACGTAGAAGAACGCGAGGCGCGGCGCCGGCGCGGTCACCTTCCGGGCGGCGGCCGAGAGCGCCGGCACCATGGCGTCGAGCAGCGGCAGGGCGACGGTGGCGCCGAGGCCGCGCAGCACGGTCCGGCGGGACAGCGACTTCTGAGTGACGATCATGACTGCGCTCTCCTCATCAGGAACGGGTCGCTCTCGACGATGCCGAGAATGACGGTCTGGAACCGGTAGCCGTCCGCCGCCGCCGTCCGCACGATGCGGCGCAGCGCCGGCATGTCGTGGGGCCCGAGGCCGCGGCCGAGGGCGTAGGTCATCAGCTTTTCGGTCACGGTGGTGACGAACTGCGCGGCGTTTTCGGCCAGCGCCCGGCGCATCCCCGCGACGTCGTCGAAGGCCCGGCCGTCGGGCAGCACGCCGGACGGATCGATCGCGTTGAACGACTCGTCGACGACGCGCCAGCGGCCGATGGCGTCGAAGTTCTCCAGCGCGAAACCGGTCGGATCGATCATCGAGTGGCAGGCCGAGCAGGCCGGGTTGTCGCGGTGCGCCTCCATCCGGGCGCGCAGGGTGGGCCGCTTCGCCTGGGTCTTCCGGTCGTTGAGCGCCGGGACGTTGGGCGGCGGGTCCGGCGGCGGCGTCCCGAGCAGGTTGTCCAGGATCCACTTGCCGCGCAGCACCGGCGACGTGCGGATGGCGTGCGACGTCAGGGTCAGGATGCTGCCGTGCCCCAGGATGCCGCGCCGGGCGCCGCCGGCCGGCAGGTCGACGCGCCGGAAGTGGCTGCCGGTCACGCCGGGGATGCCGTAGTGCCCGGCCAGCCGCTCGTTCAGGAACGTGTAGTCCGCCGTCAGCAGCTCGACCATGCCGCGGTCGTTCCGCACCACGTGGTCGACGAAGAGCTCGGTCTCGCGCAGCATGCTCCGCCGCAACGACTCGTCGAAGGCGACCGAGTACGGATCGCCCGGCCGCACCGTCGTCTCCAGGTTCCGGAGCTGCAGCCACTGCGCGGCGAAGTTGGTGGTGAGGGTTTCGGAACGCGGATCGGCCACCATCCGCCGCACCTGCCGCCGCCGCTCGGCCGGGTCGCGCAGCCGACCCTGCTCGGCCGCGGCGAGCAGCTCGTCGTCCGGGATGCTGCTCCACAGGAAGAACGACAGCCGCGAGGCGAGATCGAGGTCCGGCACGCGGTACGGCTCGCCGGGCGCCGCGCCGGCCGGATCGGTCTCGATGCGGTAGAGGAACTCCGGGCTGACGAGCAGGCGCCGGACGGCCAGCTCGACGCCGTCCTCGAAGCTGCCGCCGCGGCGGCCCTGCTCGTAGAAGTCGAGCAGCACCTGCAGTTCGCCGGCCGTCACCGGGCGCCGGTAGGCGCGCCGGGCCAGCGCCGCGAGGACGTCGCGCGCGCACGACGCCTCCTCGTCGGGGACGGACGGACGGCACGTGAAGATGCGCGCGCGCGACGGGGTCTCCGTCACCCCGGAGCCGCCGCCGCGGGGACCGGTGATCGTCACGCTGCGCACGAACGGCTGCTGCCCGGCCGGGCCGCCGGGGTTCCCGGCCACTCGCGGGTTCGGGAACGGCTCGCGAACCCGCTCGACCAGGGCGGACGGCTTCTTGAAGAAGGTGACGCCCACCTCGCGCGGGCCGGCCGCGACCGGCAGCCGGAAATCCACCGTGGAAGCCCGGGCGTAGGGATTGTCCGGCGCGCCGGGCGCCGGCGGGCCGAGCGTCACCAGCCGCACCGGCTCGCCGTCCAGCGTCACTTCCAGGTCGTGGTTCTCGCGCAGGCGTTGCGTGCCGGTCAGCTCGATCCGCACGTCGTACTCGGCGTCCCGCGGAAACAGGTGCTCGACGTGGAGGCCGCCGCGCGTCCCGAACGGCAGCGCCTCCACCCGCTCGTGCTGCGGCAGATCCTGCGCCGCCTCGTAGGTGTCGGCCGCGACCGCGGGCGGCGGGCCGCCCGTCGCCAGCCGGCTGATGGTCCGCGCCGCCGCGAGGTAGCGCTCCATCAGCGACTGCGACATCTTCAGGACGCCGCCGATGTTGTCGAAACCGAAGCTCGCGTCGTCGGCCGGCAGGAAGTCGTCCGCGTCGATCTCCACCGCCAGCAGATCGCGGACGGCGTTGCGGTACTCGGTGCGGTTCAGGCGGTGGAAGGTGGCCGTCCGGCCGGGATCGCGGGTCTCGGCCCAGGCGTCGTCGAGCGCTCCCTCCAGCCAGGTCAGGAACGCCGCGAGCCGGTCCGCGGGCGGCCGCGGCCGCCCGGCCGGCGGCATGACCCCGCCGCGCAACTTGCGGACCACCTTCTCCCAGGCGTCGGCATGGCGGCCCACGTCCGCGAGATCGAGCGTGTCGAGGGTGAGCCCGACGGCGCGGAGCTGCCCGGCCAGCGGCGAGGCGGCGCGGCCCCGGCCGCGCACCACCCGCTCGTTGTGGCAGGTGACACAGTACCGGTCGAGCAGCGCGCGGTGGGCGGCGCCGGCGTCCGGCGCGGCGGACGCCCCGACCGGCTCCTGCGCGACCGGCGGCGCGGCCACCGGCACCGGCTCCTGCGCGGCCGACGCCGTTCCGATGCCGGCGAGCGCGGCCACCGACACGAGCAACGCCCTGCTGATCTTCGTCACGCCGGCGCACCTCGATGGCTTGTTCCCCGAACCCCGCATGCTAGTGGCTGCCGGCAGGGGTGTCAACGGCTACCAGATCGCGTCCCGTTCCAGCCGGAACCCCGCCAGCGGCGGCTCGGCCGAGATGTGCGCCGGCGCGCGCAGACACTCGACGGCGACGCCCGCGCGGTAGACGAAGACCTCCCGGCGCTCCGGATCGATCAGCCAGCCGAGGCGGGCTCCGTTGCCGACGTACTCGCGCATCTTGTCCTGCAGGACCTGCAGGCCGTCGGTCGGCGAGCGCAGCTCCACGACGAAGTCGGGACACAGCGGGAGAAAGCGGCTCCGCTGCCGATCGGTCAGAGCGGCCAGCCGCTCGCGGGAAACCCAGGAAGCGTCCGGGGAGCGGATCGCGCCGTTCGGCAGGACGAAGCCGCACGAGGAATCGAAGCTCGTCCCGGTTCCGGCCCGTCTGGTCCAGTTCCCGAGTTGCCGGGCGATCTCCGCGTTCCTGCGGCTGGTCTCGCCTCCCGCCGGCGGCATGATGGACAGCCCTCCGCCAGCGGCGCGCTCGATGCGCAGCTCGCGGTTCCACCGGCACAGTTCGTAGAACTGATCGTCGTCGAGCCGGACGAGCGGCGGGAGCGCCAGAAACAGGACGCCGCCGCCCGCGACCGGCTCGACCTCGGCGTGACGCGGGGGCATCGTCATCGTCGTCCCCGGCTCTGCCGGGCGGGCCGGGGCCAGCGTACCACACTCCCCACACTCCGGCGCCACGCCAGGGCGCCTCGGCGGCCGGCCCGCGACCCGCGCAAGGACTGTTCCGGCAGACTGCGCCTTGCCGCTCACGCGCCAGGGCGCGGCCCCGCCGCCGTCTGCCTCGCCGGCGAGCTCGGGCGGCGCCGCGGTTCGGCCCCGGCGCCCCGGCCGCATGTCGCCGGCGAGCGGTTCGAGGAAGTCTTCGACGGCGCGCCCGTCCGCGCGTCGACATCGTCCGCGGCCCTTGGGCGCCCCGGTTCGACCGAGGAACGCCAGCGGCGCGGCCCGCGGCCCCTGGGCGCCCCGGTTCGACCGAGGAACGCCCGCGGCGCCGCAACCCTGCGGACGATGCGCCGCTGGTGCCGCAAGCGTTCCACGAACGCCGCAAGGTCTTGAACGCGAACGCGCAGCCGTTCCAGTTCGGCGAGCCATGAGCGGCCGGCGCCCGCGGCTCGGAAGGGGGAAAGTGGACAACCGGATGCGTGCGGCGGAATCCGGCGAAGTGGACAAAGCGCGCCCCGTGGTAGAGTGGCAGGCGGTTACGTCAACGTCGCCACCGCCGCGGGGCGGCGGCGGGGGGAGCATCATGAAAGCAATCGTCGTTGCCATCGTAGGAATGGTCGTCTTCGGGTGCAGCGGCGGGGAGCAATCGTCGCCGGTGTCGCCAACTACCAGGGGAATCGTCTCGCCGCCGCCGGCGCCGCCGCCGCCGCCACGGGTTCAGATCGCAGTCGAAGGTTTAGGGTGGGAACGGTTCGATCTCTACGGGGCGGACGGGATCGGTTTTCTTTCCGGGGTGGTTCGTAACACTGGTTCCGTGAATGCTGACAGCATTTCGGCATCGGTAATCTTCACTTCCGGGTCTACGACGTTCGCCACGATGCCGCTTTGGGACGGGGCGGGCGGTCTGTCGGCCGGCCGTAGTCATGCATGGCGCGTGCGGACACCTATCGGTCGATGGTCTCATGTTCGGTTCCGGGTCGAAGCGAGCGGCGACGTGGACTGTCGCTGTGGGCCTTTTCGGATCCGGTAGTAGCGGCGCCGCCGTCTTCCTCGCCGGCGAGCTCGGGCGCCGCCCCGGTTCGGCACCGGCGCCCCGGTCGCACGTCGCCGGCGAGCGGTTCGAGGAAGTCTTCGATGGCGGCGCTGCGGCGCGGCTCCTGGGCGCCCCGGTTCGACCGAGGAACGCCAGCGGCGCCAGCGGCGCCCGGCCCGCGGTCCCGCCGCCGTCTTCCTCGCCGGCGAGCTCGGGCGCCGCCTCGGTTCGGCGCCGGCGCCCCCGGCCGTCCGATCACGGTTCGATCAGCATGCGGGGCGCGGCGCCGCGGCGCGGCAGGTCGCCACAGGCGACGCGTAGCGGCCATCCGCAGTAATCACGCCAGCCGCGGCCGATGCGGTAGGCAAGGCGCGCGTGGTATTGCTCGCGGGCGGTAAAGACGGTCGGGTAACTTCCGCTTCCGTCGCCGCCCGGAAACATGATCGCCCGGCTGTCTCGCACGTGCATAAAGCCCAAGCTGTGTCCGATCTCGTGTATGATCGTATGAATCTGATAGTTGCCAGATCCGCAATTTCTGAGCGGCCGGCCGCGTGAATCCAAGTAAATCCAGATTCGGCCCGTGTAGTCAGGGAAGTTAGCCCCGACTCTCGCCCGCCCGCATGCGCCGCTTGAGTCGTTTTCGTGCGGCGGGGTATCGAAAACGACGGTTATCCACCCTTGCTCGTTCCGGTCCGCAAGCCCGCCTTCGATGCGCCCGTAGTAACGCTCGCCGGTCAGGGATTCTACGGCGCGCGGAAAGTTCCGCCGCGCCCAATGGATCCAGTCGTTGCTTGCCACGCGGCGCCCGGCCGGGTCGCCAAGCCACAGGTAGAAACCCGGCAGCGGGTCGTCCAGCGTGTAGATGTAGTCCATCGGCCCGCCGGGTTCGTCGTGAGCGTCGTAGACGATTTCCTGCCAGAACCGATCATCGTAGGCGCGGGCCGGCCCCGGATGAACCTCCATTCCGGTCATGCGGGCTTCCAGTCCGCGCGCCGTGGCGATCGCGTCGAAGCGGCCGGGGTTGTGCGCGGTGACGTGGCCATGCTGGTTTACGGTCGCCACGTGCGTATTGCCGGTTCGCCAGTCGGCCCCGCTGGTTGCGGTTACTCCGTCGTTCCGCGTGATCACGGCCCGCAGTTTCTCCGTGTCGTATTGGTCTATTCGGCCCGGATAGTCCGGGTCGTCAGACACGATCCGCAGTCCGGTATACGCGGGGCGGTGGCCCGCCGCGGGGAACGTCGGCCGCTCGAACCATCCGCGCGGGAGTTGCGGCAGGTCGAAGCGCATCGGCGGCGGAATCTCGCCGGCCGGCGGCTGCAGCGGTTCCGCGCCGGCGGGCGCCGCGGCCGCAAGTCCGGTCGGCTCGGTCGGCCCGGCCGCGGCGGTTTCCGGCGCCGCGGCGGGTACGGACGGTGCGACGGGGTTGCCGGTGTCGTCGCTGCATGCGGCCAGCATGCAGGCGAGCAAGGCGGCGGCGGTTCGAGTCTTCATGGGAGCGTCAACCCTTCCGGGGCGGTGTCAGAATCCGAACGTGCGCGACAGGCGGATACCTTGCGGCCCGGCCCGCAGGTCAAGCGCGGGCGTGTCGCCGCCGCCGGGCAGGATGGCGAGGACGGCGCCGGCCGCGATGGCGGCGATTCCGCCGTAGAGCATGGCGGGGCGGTAGCTTCTCGTTATCTCGTCGCGGGCGGCGACGGCGATTCCGGGATTGGGAATCCCTAACCTGGATTATTCATGAAGGTCGGGCATGAGGCCCCGACGGGCCATGCTCGGCCACGAAACGGGGTCTCGGACACGCGTCGGTGCGCGGGCCGCGACGCGTGGAACAGCCTTCACGGGTCTGGCGGTTGCGGACAGACGGATTCAGGACCGCCGAGGGCGAGCAACCGTCATCGAAGGCGTCGTTCGCGGGCCCGGCGGTTGCGGACAGGCGGGTTCAGGCAAGGCTCCGCCGTCGCGGGCGGTGCGGTTCGGGCTACGGGCTGCGCGGGTTTCGGACTACCCGGCGCGGGCGCCGAGGGCCAGCGCGATGCGCCGCCATGCGTTCAGATGCGGCGTCCCCCGGGGCAGATGCAGGACGATGCGGCGCACGGAGCCGACGACGTGCACGCCGAGCTTCAGCAGCCGGTTGCGCAGCCACGTCACCTGGGTGCGGGCACAGCCGGTTCGCGCCGCCCGCAGCCGCAGTTCCTGCATGAGCACGTAGGCGGCAGCCGTCAGCAACACGCGCAACTGGTTCGCCAGGAACCGGCAGCAGCTCGTGCGGTCGATCTGCAGACCGTCCAGCAACTCCTTGATCCGGTTCTCGACGTCGCCGCGGGCGCAGTAGACCTTCTCGTAGACGAAGCGCGGATTCTGCGGGAGATTCGTCACGACGAAGCGCGGATTGTCCCGCGGCTCGCGGCCCGGATGCCGGACCACTTCGGCCTTGATCACGACCCGGCGTTCGCGCTTCCACGTGCGGGCCGCGTAGCGGGTGTCGGTATAGACGTGCTCGGTCCGGCCGCTGGCCCCGCTCTGCGCGCGGGCCGCCGCCATGGCGGATTCGGCCTGCCGCACCAACACCGCGTTCCTGCCCATCGCCACCACGTAGTCGAGTCCCGGTTCCGCCTCCAGGAAATCGAAGACCTCCGGGGTCGCAAAGCCCCCGTCGAGCCGGACGAGAAACGACGTCCGCGGAAACGCCGCCCGCAGCATCGGCAGCAGCCGTCTCAGCAGGCCCAGGCTCCCGTCGGCCGCCACCGCATTGCCCGGCCGCAGCACCGCCGCGCACAGATACTGCTCCGTCTCGTCGTTGAAGGTCAGGAACGCGAGCAGCGGCAGATAACACCAGCCGCCGTAGTGTCCGTTGAAGAACGAAAGCTGTTGTGCGCCATGCGTCAGGTCGTCGGTCGGGTCCAGATCGATGGTGATGCGCCGCACCCGCCGCCCCAGCCGGCGCCGGTGCCGCTCGATGACGCTCGCCGCCAACTCCCGCGCCATGCGATAGAGCGCGCCGCGGCCCGGGCTGTTCTCGAACCGCGAGATCGTCGGTTGCGACGCCAGCGGCGCGCCGGCCACCGGGTCCCGTCCGAGCAGCAGCTTGTGAACGGGGTCGTCGGCCAGATCGTCGGCATCGTTGCCGTCGGGGTGGCCGCACGCGATGCCGAAGATCCGCTGCCCGACCAGTTCCGCGAGCGTGTGCCGAATCTTCTCCGGGTCGCGCCGGTCGGCGAGACAGCGGGCAAACGTCTTGACGAGGCCGTACACGCGCTCGGCCGCCTTGAGGAGAACGGCTCCGCCGTCGGAGCTGGCGTGCTCGCGGTCGAAGGTGGCGACGAGGGGCTTGTCGAACAGTTCCGGGAACAGGACAGTCTGTGGTATCGTGTCGGTCGTCACGCAGGGGCCTCCGTGGTGGTGAAAATGCCTGTTGCCACTGCGATTTTACCGCGCGGAGGCCCTTGTGTCTCTCCCGGATCGGCACCCCCGGTGAATAATCCAGGCTAATGCGGTGAAGTAGGAATCCATCTCCGCGGGGGAAAGCCAGTCGGTATCGAAGCCCAGCCCGGGCGCGGAAAACCGCAGTTCCAGACTGCAGTCCGTCCAGATCATCGGGCCGCCGGTGGCCCGAATCTGCGCGCGAATCCCATCAACTGTCGTGTCAAGCGACTGTCGGCCGGTGTCGGGTTCGGCGCACGTTCCGCTTGCGAGTGTCATGAGCGTTCCGCCGGCAATCAGAGCAAGCCCGCCGGCGCGTTGCTGCGCGTCGGCCGGGGCGGGAACCGTGGCGAGCATGGCGAGCGTGAGCGTGAGCGTGAGCGTTTTCGTCATTGGGGAATCCTACCGCACGTCGGCCGGGCGCCGTCGCGGTTCGGCCGCTGGCCCCCGTGGTAGGGTTCGAGGAGGAACCCGCGGCCGGCCGCGCCCCGCGCGTGCGTCTGCGCCGTCTGCGCGCGCTGTCCGTGCGCGTGCAACGTCGCGGTGCTTGGCGAGGTTCTGCACGATGCCGCGCAGCTTCCGGGCGCCGCCGGCGTGGCGATCGTCGGCGTGCGGGCCGCGGCCGAGGATGCGCGGCGCGTCCGATAACCCGCACTTACGTCAACTTCGGCCCCGCTGCGGCCGATATGCAGTCGGCGCCCGCGCGCCTAGCGCGCCTGGCAACCGAATCTGCCCGGATTCGCTGGCCTTTCCGCCCCCGCCCCCGCCCCGGCCGCATGCAGTATTCATCCGCGGCTGCATGGCGCACGTGCGACAATTCCGCCGGCGACGTGCGGCCGGCCGGCCCGGATTGCGCCCGCGCCCCGCCCGCGTCCAGAAGTACTCGGGCATGCAGGCGGTTGAATACGGCGCCCCGCCGTCTTCCTCGCCGGCGAGGAAGTCTTCGACGGCGCCCGGCCGCGGACCCTGGGCGCCCCGGCGCGGTTCGAGGAACGCCAGCGGCGCCGCGGCGCGGACCCTGGGCGCGCCCGGCGAGCGGTTCGAGGAAGTCTTCGACGGAGCGCCGTCCGCGCGTCGACGTCGTCCGCGGACCCTGGGCGCCCCGGCGAGCGGCCCGCGGCCCCGCCGCCGTCTTCCTCGCCGGCGAGCTCGGGCGGCGCCGCGGTTCGGCCCCGGCGCCCCGGCCGCACGTCGCCGGCGAGCGGTTCGAGGAAGTCTTCGACGGAGCGCCGTCCGCGCGTCGACGTCGTCCGCGGACCCTGGGCGCCCCGGTTCGACCGAGGAACGCCCGCGGCGCCCGCGGCGCCCGGCCCGCCTCGGCGGCAGGTCCGCGGCCCGCGCCGCCACGCAACCGCCGTCCGGTGATAGGCTCGCACGGAACATGGCGCTGACGCGGCGGTCGGTGATCAAGGGCGCCGGCGCGGCCGGCTCGCTGCTGCTCGCGGGCGGGCTCCCCCTCCGCGCGGAGGCGGAACAGCCCGCCGCGCAGGCGGCGCCGCGCGGCTACGTGCGCCTGTCGGCGGCGCTGCTGGGGGTCGAGGCGGCCATGCTGGAGCCGGCGCCCCGGCCCGGCGTTCCGCCGCTCGCCGACACGTTCCACGCGCTGTGCGCCGAGGCCGCGCCCGCGGCGCTCGCGGCGCTGCTGGCGGAACACGGCCGGGCAGAGGCCGGGGGCGAAGCGCCGGCGGCCGGCGCGCAGCGGTTGCTGTCGGCCGGCGGACGGCCCCGGCCGGACGGCGTGGGGGCGGCGGCGCGGCTGACGATGCTGATGTGGCTCTACGGCGTCTGGTACGGCGGGCTGGAGACGACCCGCATGCCCGGCTCGGCCGCCTTTCTCGATCCCGTCCACCGGACCGACGCGGTCGTCTCCGTCCACGCCTACCGCAACGCCTGGATCTGGCGCTTCGCCCAGACCGGTCCGCCGGGTTTCGCAGCCGGCGCGCCGGGAGCCTGGGCGGAGCCGCCGCCGGACCTGGCGCGGTTCCTGGAGGAGGCCTGACCGGCGGTCCGGGCGACCCGGGCGCGCCGTCTCGTCGCATGCGCACCACACGACGGACCCGCTACGACGTGGTCATCGCCGGCTCCGGCTTCGCCGGCGCCAACATGGCGTGGCTCCTCGCCCGCGCCGGCAAGCGGGTGCTGGTTCTGGAAGCCGGACCGGGATTCGAAATCCCGCACGGCGAGCTGCTCGAGCGCTACCTGCTGAGCACGTTCAAGTCCCCCTCGGCCCCGTACCCCCCCGACGCGGGCGCCCTCGACCCGAGCCGCGCGAACGCGCCGCGGCCGACGACCGAGGCGCTGGTGCGGGCGTGGAACGACCCGGCCCGGTCGTACCTGGAGTACGCGCCCGGCTCGCTGCCGTTCGGGAGCACGTCGGAACGTCTGGCCGGCGGGACCGGGAACCACTGGATGGGGACGGCGATCCGGATGGACGGAACCGACTTCGCGCTCCGGTCCGCCTGCGGGCACGGCCTCGACTGGCCGCTCGGCTACGACGACCTGGAGCCGTACTACCGGCAGGCGGAACGCCTCGTCGGCGTCGCCGGCGACCGGGCCGAGCAGGAGCAGGTCAACGGCATCCCCTACGGCGAGGGCTACGACTATCCGCAGGGGCCGCTCCCGCCCTCCCACGGGGATCGGCTCTTCCGGGCGCGGGTGGACGGGGTGCCGATCGCCGCCGACACGCCGGCCGCGGCGCGCACCACGTCGACGCCGGCCGGCCGCAACGCCGGGCCCTTCATGGACCGGAGCCCCTGTCTCGGCAGCGCGAGCTGCACCCCGATCTGCCCGGTGCGGGCGAAGTACGACCCGCGGGCGACGCTGCGCACGGCGCTCGACACCGGCCGCGTCGAGCTGCTCCCGAAGGCCGTGGTCGACGCCGTGCAGGTCGACGACGGCGGCGCGGTGACCGGCCTCCACTACCTGCGCTACGACGACGTCGCGGTCCCGGCCGCCACGGGCCGGACGGGCGAGGGCGTCGCCGTGGCCAAGGTCTACGTGCTGGCCGCGCACGCCATCGAGAACGCGCGCATCCTGCTGAACACCGAACGGGTCACCGGCCGGCCCGCCGCCAACTCCTCGGGACTGGTGGGACGGCACCTGATGGACCATCCGGTGCATCTCGCCTGGGGCCTGACGCCGGCCGCCACGCCCTTCTACGGCTACCGCGGTCCGCTCTCCACCTCCGGCGTCGAGACCCTGCGGGACGGGCCGTTCCGGCGCCGCCGCGCCGCGTGGCGCATCGAGGTGGGCAACGGCGGCTGGACGTGGCCGATCGGCGACCCCTACGTGACCGGCGCCGATTTCGTCTACGGACGAAACGACAGCGGCGTCAACCCGCAACGGCGCATCCTGTCCCACCGCGCCTACGCAGCGGCCGTCAACGGCATCCTCACGCGCCAGTTCCGGCTCGCCTTCCTGGTCGAGCAGGAGGCGGACCCGTCCAACCGGGTCGAACTGTCGGACACGTGGACGGACAACCTGGGCATCCCGCGGCCGCGCATCAGCTACGGCCTGTCGGACTACGTGCGGGCCGGCTTCGCGTCGGCGCGCGCCGCCGCGGCCCGGATCATGGCGCTGCTCGGCGCGGAGGACCACACCGCGGCCGACGCGGACGCTCCCACCGCGTTCCGCCACGGCGGCCGGGACTACCAGTACCGCGGCGCGGGTCACATGTGCGGCACGCACGTCATGGGAAGCGCCCCCGGCAACTCGGTGGTGAACGCCTGGCAGCGGACCTGGGACCACCCCAACCTGTATCTCGCCGGCTGCGGATCGATGCCGAGCGTCGGCACCCAGAACCCCACCCTCACCATGCTCGCGCTCGCCTGCCGCACGGTCGACGACGTCCTGGCCCGGCTCGCGTAGGGGCGCGCCGCGCGGCGTTCTCGTCCCGCGCCGTCAGGCGCCAGGAGCGGCCGGGGTCGAAGCCCGCGCAGGGCCCCACCGGAGCGGTCCAGTTGTGCGGCCCCCGCACGGCGCCAGGAGCGGCCGGGGTCGAAGCCCGCGCAGGGGGCGCGCCGCGCGGCGTTTCTCGTTCCGTGGACTGGCGCTTCCCTTTCCCCTACCATATCGCCACCCCGGTCCGGCCTCGACGACCCGCCGGCGCGGCGGATCGGCGTCGAAGACTTCGCACCATCGACGTTGCCCAACAGGCGCAATCGCAAACGGCCGGCGCCGGCGCGCGCGTCCCGCGCATCCCCCCGGCGCCTGCTGGATCAGGCGCGCGGCGCGCTCGCCGCGGGAGACGGGCGGAAGGCGCTCGATCTGATCCGGCAGGCGCGGGACCGGGACCACGGCCTGCCCGGCCTGCCTCTGATCTCCTTCTGCGCCTCCGTGCAGCGCGCCCGGCAACTTGCCGCGAAGGGCATGGACGCGGAAGCGGCCGCCATGCGCGCCGCGGCGGAGCGGCACCGGGCGTCCCTCTCGCTGCCGGCGCTGTCGGAAGCCGACCAGGTCCAGTACGTCCGGTATCTGGACGGCCCGGACGCCCTGGCGGCCTATGCGGAGCACGTGCGCAAGGCGCCGCCCATGCTCCAGGTGGAACGGACGCTCGCGGATCGTCTCGTCGTCGAGCGCTTCTGGGACGGTCTCGGCGTCTTCGACGCCAGCCACCCGCTGCGGCGGGACGCGGCGGCGGTCATGCCCGGTCTCGACGCCATGGACGCCGGCGACTGGACCCGGGCCGCGAACCTGCTGCAGGGGGTGCCGCGGCGCTCGCCGTTCGCCGCCTGGCGCCTGTTCGCCAAGGCGATGGTCTGTTTCGGCGCGGGCGACGACGACGGACTGCGCCGCATTCTCGAGCGCCTGCCGCCCGACTTCGCCCTGGCCCGCACGGCCGACGCCTGCCGGCGCCTGATTGCCGGCGACAGCGGCGACGGTGCGGCCGGGGCGCCGCCGGAGCTGGGCGGCGAGCGTGCGAGGACGACGGCTCTGGCCGCCGATCTGAAGCGGGCCGTGCGCCAGGGGAAGGTGCGCGCGGTCGGGACCGCGATTGAACGCCTGGCCGACGCCCTCTATCCCGAGGACCCCGTCAGAGCGCGGATCGACCTGCTGGAGATCGTGGGGCTGGCGGCGGCCCGGAACGCCTTCCCCCTGCCCGCGACCGTCCAACTGGAGCGCCGTCTGTTGCCGGCGGATCGGGTCGATCGCATCGGGGCCCGCATCCTGCTGCTGACGCAGCGGGTGTCGCCCGCGTTGTGGAATCCCGTTCCCGCGGTCATGTTCCTCGCCGAGCTGCCGGCGGAGTTTCCCCGGGCGGCGGATCAGGCCCTCGCGCGCGCCTGCGTGCTGGAATCGCTGGCGCGGACGGGCAGAGGCGCGGTGCGTCCCCAATTCCTGCCCGACGGCATCAAGAAGGCTGTGTCCGTCCTGATCGGCCGGCCGCTGGAAGTCCCCGGGATGGCCCTGGTCGAGCTGATGACCGCGAGTCTCGCGGCCGATCCCGACAACCGCGACGGCTACCTCTTCGTCCTCGATCTGCTGCGCGGACAGACCTCCGCCAAGGCGCGGGTCGAGCGTGTCCTGGGGGACATGGCGCAGCAGTTCCCCGACGATCCGACGCCGTGGCTGGAGCTGGCCACCCTCCACTACTCGAAGAACGCGTACCGCCGGGCCGAAAGCGCGCTGGCCGAGGCCCGCCGGCGCGCCCCCCACGACGACCGGCTCCTGGATCTGCAGGCGGTGGGCTTCCTCAAGTCGGCCGATCAGAGCCGGAAGAACGGCCGGTTCGCACTCGCGGAACGGGACCTGCAGCGCGCCGAAGACCTCGGGCGGAAGCTGACCGGCCTCGTTCTGCCGGCGAAACGGCTTCTGCTGGAGGTCGTGTCCGGCCGCGCCGGCGCGGCTGCGACCGCCGTCCGCCGCCTGGAGCGTCTGCCGCCGGCGGCGCAGTTGCGGACGCTGGGCCTGCTGATCCGCGACGCGGAGGAGAACCGGCACGTCCGGAACGTCGGACCGAAAGTGACCGCCGCCTTGCGGCGCGTGCTGACCCGCAAGGCGGCCCTCGCCGGCGAGTGCGGCGCAGAGGAAATCGTCCGGCTGCTCGAGCCGCTGCCCGCCGCGCTGGACCTCCTCTACGGCGACCGGCGGATCGCGCCGATCTTCGTGGACTGGTGGCCCGCGCTCCTCGCGCGCCTGGACGTGGAGCGCCTGCCGGCCGCCCTGGACGTCCTGCTGGACTGCGGCGCCCGGAACGAGGTTCGCTACGCGGTCGAAGACCGCCTCCGCGGCGTCGGAAAGTCCCGGCGCGATCCGCTGCTGCTCTTCTATCTGGCGGTGCTCCGCTACCAGGAAGGCGCCGACCGCGGCGCCCGGCGCTTCACCGACGTCGTGAAGAAGGCGGACGCGGCCACCCGCGAGCGGCTGCGGGCGGCCGCCGCCCGGCTCGCCCGTCATGCGCAGGGCCGGTTGCGCCACGCGCTGTTGACGTTCGACTTCAAACCGCTCGACGCGCCGCCTGCCCCGATCGGCGGGACGATGCCGCCGATCGGGGAATTTTTTGCCGCGCTGGCCGAGAACATGGGAATCGAAGGCCTGCCGCCGTCCGGCCCGACACCGGCGGGGCTGCCGCGTCCCGGCGACCCGGCGGCGGCCGCACGGTTCCTGCAAGCGATGGAGGCCGCGGCGCAGGCGCCGCGGGGCGAAACCGGGCAGGAATCGTTGTTGGATCAGGAGCTGTCCGACGATCTGGACGATCTGGAAGCACTGATCGACGACAACGGCCTGCGCGGCGCGCCGGCATCGGAACTGCGGGAAGTCGCCGGCAACATGCGGTCCGAGCCGCGGACGCGGCGGCAGATGGAACGGGTGGCGCGCGAGTGCGAAGCCGCCGGCTTCCGCGACACGCTCACGCCGGAGGCGGAGGCGCTGCTCTTCCCCCGCGCAAGAAGGAAAGGCCGCTAGCCGGAACAGGATATGCTTGCCCCCTACCTGGTGCTGGGCCTGTCCCCGTCGGCGACGGGCGGCGAGATCCGCCGCCGCTACCTGGAGCTGGTGCGCGCGCACCGGCCGGGCGAGGACGCCGAACGTTTCCAGCAGATCACCGCGGCCTACGAGGCATTGAAGGACGATCGCGCGCGCGTCCGGACGGCCCTCTTCGGGACGGCCGGCTACGGTGACTTCGAGGTCGTACTCGACGCCCTGGTGCGGGCGCGCCTGGAGCGTCGCAGGGCGCCCGGTCTGCAGACCCTCCTGGCCGTGGAACGGAAGCTGCATGAGTGAACCGGGCGGAGACTGGAAGCGGGAGGCGCTGGAGGACTTTCGGCAGTGGCTCGCCGCGGCGGACGAGGACCCCCCGGAACCCGCCGCGGCCGACGCGCCGGACTGCGACCTGCGGGACCTGTTCGCCGAGTTCGCCGCGTTGCGGCAGGAGATCCGCCTGCAGAACCGGGAGCAGGCCAGGGCGGGCCGGGAGCTGGCGGCCGCCGCGGAGCGGTACGACGCGGCGGCCCGCCAGGCGGAGCGCGGCGGCGAGACGCTCGCCGCGTTCGAGCAGCGCGTCTCCAGAACGGCCGAGGACCGCTGCCTCGCGGCGACCCTGGAGGTGCGCGACGCCCTGGAGCGAGGCCGGGAGGCGGCGGTCCGGCTGCGCGGCCGGCCCCGGCTGTTCCGGCGCCCGCCGCGGGGAGTTGCCGGCGTCGTCGAAGGCTACGAGCTGGCGATCAAGCGCTTCGACCGGATGCTGTCCCGGTTCGACGTCCGGCGCGTGCGGACCGTGGGACGACCGTTCGACGCCCGGGTCATGCACGCGGTGGACGTGCGCCGCGTGGAGCGGGCCGGCGACGGGCTGGTGGTCGAAGAGCTGCGGAGCGGATTCGTGCGGCGCGACGACGTGCTGCGCCTCGCCGACGTCGCGGTCAACCGACTTCATCAGGCGCAGGAGTGACGGCGATGGCCGGCAGGGCGAGCGACACCGACACCATCATCGGCATCGATCTGGGCACCACGAACTCGGAGGTGGCGATCGTCTCCGGCGGGCAGCCCTCCGTCGTGGAGGAGGGCGGCGAAGCGATCCTGCCCTCGTGCGTGGGACTCGACGAGACCGGCGCCGTCATCGTCGGGCGTCAGGCCCGCAACCAGGCCGCGGCCGCCCCCGAGCGGACGGTGCTGTCCGTCAAGCGCCTGATCGGTTCCGATACGCGCGTGCGGATGGGCAGGGAAGCCTACACCCCGCAGGAGATCTCCGCCTTCATCCTCAAGGCGCTCAAGGAGCGGGCGGACCGCGCCCTCGGCGGGGACGTGCGCAAGGCGGTCATCACCGTGCCGGCCTACTTCACCGACGCCCAGCGGCAGGCGACGCGGGAAGCCGGCGAGATCGCCGGTCTGACGGTCGTCCGGATCATCAACGAACCGACCGCCGCCGCCCTCAGCTACGAAAGCGGCGGCAGCGGACGACGCACCCTCCTCGTCTACGACCTCGGCGGCGGCACCTTCGACGTCTCGGTCGTGCGCATGGAAGAAGGCGTGGTCGAAGTCCTGGCCTCCACCGGCGACAACCAGCTCGGCGGCGACGACTTCGACGCGCTCGTCCTCGAGCGCCTCAACGCCCATCTGGAGACGGCGGCGGGGATCGAGCATGCCCGTGACGACCGGCTCCTGCAGGCGCGGCTGAGACGGACGGCCGAACGCGCCAAGATCGAGCTGTCGGATCGACCCTACGTCCGCGTCGAGGAAGATCACGTCGCCACGGTGAACGGCGAGGCCCTGCACCTTGCCTGCGAGCTGACCCGCGCCGATTTCGAACGCGACCTGGAGCCGTTCCTCGACCGCTCCCTCCAGGCCGTGACCACGGCGCTGCAGGATGCCGGGGTGCGTCCGGGCCAGCTCGACCGCGTGCTGCTGGTGGGCGGCTCGACCCGCATCCCGCGGATCGCGGCGGTGCTGGCGGAACGGCTGGGGCAGGAGCCGCACGGCGAGGTCGATCCGGATCTGTGCGTCGCGCTCGGGGCCGGCGTGCAGGCGGGGATCGAGATGGGGCACGACATGCGGGCCGTGCTGGTCGACATCACGCCCTACACCTTCGGAACCAGCGCCGCGGGGGAGCTTCACGGGGCGCCGTACGCCCACGAGTTCGTGCCCCTCATCCGGCGCAACAGCAAGCTGCCGGCCACCCGCACCGAGGTGTTCTACACCATGCTTCCGAACCAGGACGCCGTGGACGTCAAGGTCTACCAGGGCGAGGACCCGGACGCCCTGAAGAACGTGGCGATCGGCACCTTCCTGTTCAGCGGCCTGAACCAGGAGAAGGACGCCTACGACCAGGGCCTGGTCGTCACCTACAGCCTGGACCTCGACGGTCTGCTGCACGTCCACGCCCGGGAACGGGCGACCGGCCGCGAGCTCCGCGCCGTCGTCGAAAACGCCCTGGGCCGTTCCACCGACGAGGCGCTCGGCGCCGCCCGGGAACGGGTCTCGGCGCTCTGGAACGAGGCGGCCGGGGACGACGCCGGCGACACCGGGGACGCTGCCGACCGCGGCGGGGACGACGCTGCCGGCCGCACCGGGGACGACGCCGGCCGCGCCGGGGCTCCGCCGGCGCCGGCCGGGTCCGCGGTGCCGCCGGCCGCGGCCCGGGAAATCCGCGAGACGCTCGCGCGGGCCGAGAAGGCGCTCGAAGCCGCGCCGGCCGAAGACCGCGAAGAGATGATCAACCTGATGGAGGATCTGCGGGACGCACTCCGGGAGGGCCGCGCCGCGCCGGCGTCCGACCTCAAGCGCGAGCTCGACGAGATCCTCTTCTACCTGGAATAGCCTGCCCGGAACAGCCGGCATGGAACGCTGCCCGACCTGCGGAGCCCGGCACGCCGGCGGGTCGTCCTGTCACCGCTGCCAGACCGACCTCCGGCAGGTACTGGCGGTGGAACGGGCCGCCGCCCGCTACCGGCGCCAGACCCGCGCGGCCCTCGACCGCGGCGACCGCGCGGAGGCCCGCGACCGCGCCGGCCGCGCCTGCGCGCTGCACCGGTCCCCCGCATCCGTGACCGCGCTGGCGCTGGCCGCCCTGGCCAACCGCGACTTCCCGGCCGCGCTCCGCCTGTGGCGCGAGGTCCGCGCCGGGTCCGCGCCGCGCCGCCCGGCGTGACCCCGCGGGTTCGCGACCGCGAACCGGACCGGGACCGACGTCACGCCCCGCTCCCGCCGGGAGCAAGGCGAAAGGTCACGCGAACGAACCGGTTGGGCTCGTCGTGACCCGCGGGTTCGACCGCGAACCGGACCGGTCCGGCCGTCACGCCCCGCTCCCGCCGGGAACGAGGCGAAAGGTCACGCGAACGAACCGGTTGGGCTCGTCGTGCAGCAGTTCCGGATCCGTGCCGTTGAACGCGGACATCTCGCGGCGCATCGTCAGCCAGCCTCGGCCCCGCCGCTCCATGAAACCCATCCCCGCCATGAAGTGGGCCAGGGACTCGTTTCTCGACCGCGGGTTGGCGCCGGCGCGCACGCGCTCCGCCGTCATGTGGTTGGGAAGGCGGCCCGGACTGGTCACGTCGACGCGCCGGTCGAACACTTCGAGCAGCACCTTGGCGCCGGTGACGGCGTAGTCGCGATGCGTCACCGCGTTCGTCAGCGCCTCGCGGACCGCGCGCCGGGGCAGCAAGTGGCGGTCCTCCCGCACGAGGCCCTCGTACGACTCGAAACGGCCGAGTCCGAGAAACCAACCCGTCGCCCGGTCCACCTGCTCGTCGAGACGCCCGGCCGCGTCGGCGACCTGCAGCACCTCCGAAGCGCGGTCGTCACCCGCGTAGGCCACGCACTCGATGCGGAAATCGCGTGTCCGGGCGTAGCGCTGCGGGTCTCTTCCGAACGCCAGCACGCCATAGAGCGTCGCGCGCGGCTCCCCCCCCACCTCGACGAGCACGTCGCGGTTGCGGAGGTCGTCTTCCGGGTCCGGTTGCGGCTCGCCGTCCACGTCGAACCCCAGACGTTTCAGGTACGCGCGAAACGCCTCCAGGTCGATGTGCGCAGGCGGCGCGTCCAGGATGGCGCGTTCTTCGGTCAGGATGTACCCGAACGCGTTGTAGAGCTCCTGGAGTTCCGTCGGCGACGGTTCCACGCTGCTGCGCTCGCGCCGAACCCAGACCCGGCCGCCGTAGCGCAGGGGCTCGAATCCGCGTTGCCGCGGGATCTCGATCCAGTGCACCCAGCCCGCCGACGGATCCTCGTGACGTCCGGTGCGGGCGTGAACGGGCGCGCTGCAGCCGGTCTGGAGGAACCCGGCCAGGCGCTCCTGCACGCGCTCCGTGTCTTCCCTGACGCCCGTGACCGCCTTCGAGTCCTCCACGCCCAGCACGAGCAGACCGCCCTCGGTGTTCGCGAAGGCGCACATCGCCCTGCCGACGGCCGACAGGTCCCCGAGCCCGCGCTTGAACTCCGTGTGCCTGTTCTCGCCCGCCTCGATGCGGCGAACGACGTCGCGCCATTCCATGCGGGTTACCGGGTGTGCGGCACGTCCGTTCCACTCCGCGCCCGCGAGCCGTCGGCCGCGCCCGCCGCTTGCAGGCGGTCCGCGTACGACTCCGGCGGCGTCCGTCCGGCGCGAATCTCCGCGATCCGCCGGCGCCAGCGCGCCGGAATCGCGTCGATCCCGAACCGCGCGCCGAGCACGGCGCCCGCGGCCGCGCCGTTGGTGTCCGTGTCGCCCCCGGCCTCGACGACGCTGCGCAGGCCCTGCTCGAAGCCGGGCGCGCGCCAGAGCGCGATCAACGCGAGCCGCAGCGTCAGCAGCGTGTATCCCTTCGAGTCGTCGTCGGCGCGGACGTCGCCCACCTCCGCGCCGGCCGCGCCGCGGACCGCCTCGCGGACCGACCGGGGCGCGCGCGCCTCGTAGCCGTACTGCTGCAGTTCGGGCAGCGCGGCCCGCACGCCTTCGACGCCCGCGTCGAGCAGCTCGTCGACCGCCGGCGTCTCGCCGCGCAGCGCCGCCGCGGCGGCCAGGTTCGCCAGCGCGCAGGACCAGCCGCAACGCCGATCCCAGTGGGTCGGCACGGCGCTGACGATGCTGTTGCGCACCAGCGCCGCCGCGTCGTCACGCCAGCGGACCGCGACGGGCGCGCAACGCATCAGCGCCCCGTTCCCGGCCTGCCCGCCGCCCCACGCGGTCCGCGACGCCTCGGTGATCGGCACGCCGGCCGGCTCCCGCGGCGGATCGGTCGCCCCGTGCGCCGTGCCGCGCCGGCGTCCCGGGCACCGCGGATAGTCCCCGCCGTACAGCTCGAGCACCTGGCCGGTCAGGCCCCCCATGCCGAGGCCGTTCGTCTCCGCCCAGTACCAGAACCGGCGCCCCAGATCGTTCGGATCGAGCGGTCCCCGCTCGGCCGCCTCGGCGACGATCAGCGCCTGGGCGAGATCGTCGTCGTCCGGGTAGCCCGGCTGCGCCTCCATCTCGCGCACGCCGTCCGGATACGCCGCGGCAATCCGCCGTTTCGACCACCCCTCCTGCACGATTCCGAGCAGGTTGCCGGCCGCGATTCCGACCATCAGCCCCCGCGCGCGATCGTTTTCGGACATGGTTCGGACTCTACCATCGAGAGCCGCCGCCGCGTCGGCCGTCAGGGGACGACCGGGAGCCGGTCTCGGGTTACCGGGCGTCCGCGGGCGCCAGCGCCGGCTGCCGGCCGCACCCGTCCGCGAACTCCCAGCCGCCGCTCTCCGCCTGCCGCCAGTAGCGGATCCGCGGGAGCGCGGGCGTCTCGTCGTAGGGATCGATCCGCACGAAGCCGTAGCAGGGCGGGAGATGCTCCGGGCGCAGGGCGGCCAGCAGCGCCGCGTCGGAGAGGCCGTGCCCGGCCCGCAGGCGCGCGAACTGCACCGGGGTGATGGTCCGCTGCCACGGGCCGCCGTTGACCACCACCGGCGCGAGGGCGTTGCGGACCGGCGAGAAGCCGTCGACGACGACGGTGCGGCCGAGCCGGGTGAGCTCCAGGACGCGCTGCCGCCAGTCGACCAGGTGGGTGTGGTTGCGCACGAACACGGCGATGGGCGGCGCGCCGGGCGGGCCGGCCGCCTGCGCCGCCTCGATACGCCCGCCGTAGATCCGGTCGCGCGTCCGCCAGAAGTAGTCGAACAGCCCGCCGCGGCTGCCGGGCAGGCGCGGGCACTCGCGCACCGGCGGACCCTGCGGGTCGAACTGCGTCAGCGGCCGTTCGAAGCGCCGGCGGGCGCGGCGCGCCGCCGCCCGGTAGTCGCAGAGGGCGACGAGCTCGTCGTCGCGCAGGCCGTCCATCGATGCCGCGAGCAGTCCCGCCTCGTGCGCCCGCTGCGCCAGCGGCCTGAACGGATCGTCGCGCGGCAGGGAATCGACCAGGAACGACGGTCCCTGCGCCCGCGCCGCGGCGAGGTCCCAGGCGGGAGGCCGCACGTCGCCGGCGTCGAGGTCCACCCGGAACTGCTGCCACGGCATCCGGAAGAGGACGTAGCGCAGCATCTCCGGCGCCGCCGCGCCGAGGTCGGTGATCCCCTCGGCGGCCAGCCCGTGCGTCAACCCGGCGCCTTCGTCCGCGAAGTTGTCGATGACCGGGTAGCGCGCCTCGTGCTCGTCGAAGAAGGCGTCGACGGCGCGCGCCCGCGCGGGCCGCGCCAGATGCCGGCGGCCGGCCCGCTCGACGAACGGCTCCGGCCACGACGCGAAGCGATCCACGCGCCAGCCGATCTGGTGACCGTGCTCCACGTAAATCCGGCCGTCCTCCGAGCGCCAGGATCCGCCGGCCGCCACGGTGACGCGGGCTCCGGGCGCCCCGAGCGCCTGCTCCACCCGTTGCGCCACCGCCGGAAAGAGCAGCGCGGCGTCGTGCTCGCCGGGCACGAGGACGAGCCGGTTCGCCCCCGAACCGGCGAACGCCGCCAGGGCGTCCACCGTGTCCGCGTGCGCCGCGAGCACGCGCCCGACCCGGGCGAGCGCCTCGGATTCCGTGCAGCCGAGCGCCGGATCCCCGGCCGCGCAGTCCGCGCCGGGAAGCCGGTCCAGCTCGAAGGTGTCGCCGTTCAGGACGAGGTCGGCCGCCCCCCCGCCTTCCGCGTCGAGCGCCTCCAGGAAGAGGGCGAACTCGTCCGCCCAGCGGAAGTCCTCGCCGGCATGCCACTCCCCGTCGGCGTCGCGGCCGGCGCCCAGGTGCAGATCGGCGATGACCACGGTCAGCCGTTGCGATCCGCCGTCCTGCGCGGGCGCCGGCAACGTCGCGGCCCGCGGCGCGAGGGCCGGCCACAGCGGCGCGGTCACCGCCGCGCAGGCCGCCGCGATCGCCACCAGGACGGCCAGGGCCGCCCCGCCCGGCCACGGGTTCGGCAGGACCGGCGGCACGCCGGCGCGGCCGGGACGGGAAGACGCGCCGCGCGGCCGGGCCCGGCCGGCCGCCGCGGCAACCGGTGACGCGCGGCGCCACCAGGGCGCCGGCCTACGGCGTCCGAGCGAGCGAGAAGCGGGCGATTTCCTCATCGTTCCTCGCAATCACGTGCCGGTTCGCGTAGGCCGGATGGGACCAGTTCACGTACGGTCCCTGCGCGCGGCGCCGCACGTAGGGACTCGTCGGAGCGATCAGGCGCGTGCGGCCGATCTCGTCGTAGCCCTCCGGCGAGAGCCGGGCGATCACCAGATCGCCGCCGTCGGTGTTGATGAAGTAGCGGTCGCCGTGGCGGACGAAGAACGCCGTCGCCCAGCGCGCCGGATCGCGGATCAGCGCGTCGGTCTCCCATACGCGCCGGCCGGTCCGCAGCTCCAGGCAGCGCAGGATCCCCTCGCCGTCCACCCCGTAGACGTGGTCGCCCCGGATCACCGGCGTGCTGATCACCGAGTCGAGCGTATCGAAGTCGCGTCCGTGCCGCGGATCGCTCTCGCCGACCCCCTGCCAGACCAGCGCGGCGTCCGGACGGCTCTCGGCCAGCCGCAACATGCGCGCCCCGCCCCACTGCGAGGTGACGAACAGGTACGGACCGGCGCGCACCGGCGTCGACACGCTCATCCCCATGTCGACGACGTGCGGCACCTCCCAGCGGACGGCGCCGGTCGCCGGGTCGAGGGAACTGACGGCGCGCGGATGCCAGACGATCAGTTGCGGCACGCCGGCGGCGTCGATCAGGAACGGCGCCGAGTAGCCCGGCTCCCAGTCGGACGACAGCGCCTGCCAGAGCACCTCGCCGGTGCGCTTGTCGAAGGCGACCACCTTGGCGTCTGGTTCGCCGCCCACCAGGCAGATGAGCCGGCCGCCGTCGACCAGCGGCGCGCCGCTGATGCCCCACGACGGCACCGCGGCGTTGAAGTCGCGGACGTAGTCCTTGCGCCACAGGACCCGGCCGTCGGCCACGTCGAGCGCCCACAGGTCGCCCATCGCCCCGAGCGCGTAGACGCGCCCGCCGTCGACGGTCGGCGTCGCCCGCGGCCCGATGGCGTAGGCGAGCTGGAGGCCGGCGTAGTTGGTCTCCCACTCGTGGGTCCAGAGCACGGCGCCGGTCGCCTCGTCCAGGGCGAGGATCCGCTCGACCGCCGCGGTGCTGCGCGGGTCGGGACGGCGCGCGTCGGTGACGAAGACGCGGCCGTCCGCCACCGCCGGCCCGGCGTAGCCGCCGTGGACCGGCGTCCGCCACGCGGCGGTCAGGCCCGCCTCGGGAAACGTCTCGACGATGCCGGTCTCGGTCCAGACGCCGAGCCGGCCGGCGCCGCGCCACTCCGGCCAGTCGGCCGCGCGCAACGGCCACGCGGCGGCGGTGACGATGCCGACGACGCCGACGATCTTCAGGATGGCGCGCATCCGTCCATCGTCTCACATTCGGGGACGTCCCGGATCGACTGCGAGAACGCGGAAGTCATGCCGTCATGCGCCCGCGGCGGCCCGGTTGTCATCCCGCCGGCGGAAGGCAGCATGAGCATGCGCGACAGCCGGATTCGTCCGAGTCCGGGCGTGCCGGCCAGGACCGGCGCCGCCGGGAGATACTTGATGCCGGCCGGGGCCGATTTGACCCGGCGCGGGTGCGCGCGCGAAACTAGCGCCTTGTGCCCGCCGACCCGCCGCCTGCGCCTGCCGACTCCACGGACGCCCTCGTCGAGGCCTGTCTGCGGGGAGACCAGGCGGCGTGGGAGGCCATCGTGCGCCGCTACCGCCGGAAAGTGTTCAACGTCGCGTACACGTTCGTCGGGCGCCACGAGGAGGCCGAGGATCTGACGCAGGACATCTTCCTGAAGGTCTTCAAGGCGCTCGGCACGTTCGACCGCCGGGCCAACTTCACCACGTGGATCATCAGCGTCAGCCGCAACCTGTGCATCGACCACTACCGGCGCGTGCGGAAGGAACGCGAGGTGGTCGATCACCGGGTGGACGCGAGCGAGCTCACCCCGATCGCCGGGGGCGTCGACGCGTTCGCGCGGCTCGATCGCTTCGACCGGCGGGCGTTGTTGCGCGAGGCGCTCGCGGCGCTGCCGGAGACGCTCCGGACGGCGGTCGCCATGCGCGACCTGCAGGAACTGTCCTACCAGGAAATCGCCGGACGGCTGGGTCTTCCGGACGGCACGGTGAAGTCGCGGATCAACCGGGGACGCCACGAGCTGGCGCGGCAGGTGCTCCGCATCGAACGCGCGCGCCGCGCAGACGCCCCGCCGCGCGCACGCGAGACCACCGTCACCCCCTGAGCGGAGAGCACGGCAATGAACCTGTCAAGCGAACGTGTCGGCAAGGCGGTCGTCGTCCGGGTCGGCGAGGCCAAACTGACCTACCAGATCCTCTCGACGTTCGCCGATTCGGTGACGAAGCTGCTGGCGGCCGGCGAGAAGCGGGTGATCATCGACATGTCGCGGGTCGTGTACGTCGACAGCGCGACCATCGGCTGCCTGATGGACCTCTACCGCCAGACCGACAAGGCGGGCGGAGCGATCAAGCTCGCCGGCGTGCGGAAGCGCGTCGAGACGATGCTGACCATGACGGGCGCGCACAATTTCATCGAGCTGCACGCCGACGAGGCGGGCGCCGCCGGCAGCTTCGGGGAATGAACATGCGCACGATCAAGACGACCTCGGGCACCGAGATCACGCTGGACGGCGACCTGCTGGCGGTTCTCGAAACGCTGTACCACGAGCTCCACGTCCGCCACGGACTCGATTACAGCTTCGAGGACACGATGCGGGAGATCCGGCACCTGATCGGCCAGATGGCGGAGACGGAACGCGAGACGTACCTGCTCGAAAGCCTCTTCCTCAACTCCGTGACCTACGAGAACGAAAAGCTCGGCGCGTACGTCCGCAGGCTCACCTCCGAATCGGGACCGCCGGCCGCGCCCGCCGAGCGCTCCTGAACCGCGGTCCCGGCCGCCGCGGCCAGACCGTGAAGGCTCCGCCGGCAGGAATCGAGCGCCGCCCGGCCTGCGGAACCGCGGTCCCGGCCGTCGCGGGGGGATCAGCGCACCGGGACGGCGTCCGGGCTCACCGCGGGGACGGCTCGCGCGGGCGGTTCGGACGGGGACTGGACGAAGCGCCACGCGTCCTGCTCGTCGAGAATCTTCCGGGCGAAGCCGGCGTGCAGGGCGTGTCCGCCTCGATGGGCGACCACGTGCCCGATGATCGGGTGCCCGACGAGCGCCAGATCGCCGATCACGTCGAGGATCTTGTGGCGGACGAACTCGTCCTCGAAGCGGAGGGTGTTGTTGAGAAAACCGGTCTCGCCGAGCACGATGGCGTTGTCGAGCGACCCGCCGAGCGCGAGCCCCTTCTTGCGCAACTGCTCGACCTCCTTCAGGAAGCCGAAGGTGCGCGCCGGCGCGATCTCCTCGACGAACGTCTCCTCGGTCACCTGCTGGGTCCGCGACTGGTGCCGCAGCAGCGGGTGGTCGAAGCTGATGCTGTAGGTCACCTTGAAATGGTCGGAAGGATATACGGCAATCCGCTTGCTGCCGTTCGAGAGCGCGATCGGCCGCAGGATCTTCAGGAAGCGCCGGGGAGCCTTCAACGTCTTGCGGCCGGCTTCGTGCACGAGGTAGACGAACGAGGCCGCGCTGCCGTCCATGATCGGCACTTCGGCCTGATCCAGCTCGACGCTGACGTTGTCGACGCCCATCCCGACGAGCGCCGCCAGCAGATGCTCGACCGTGCCGACCGAGGCCGCGTCCTGCGCGAGCCCGGTGGCGTAGCTGATGCCGGCGATCCGCTCCGCCACCGCGGGAACTTCCAGACCGTCAAGGTCGAGGCGCTTGAAACGGATGCCGTGATCGGCGGGGGCAGGCTTGAGTCGAAGGGTCACCTTCCGCCCCGAATGGAGCCCGATGCCCGTGCACTTGACCGACCGCCCGAGTGTCCGCTGGATCGTCATTCCGAGCGACCGTGAGCCTCCCGCAACGCATCGGTTCGGCAGGACACGTCGGCCTCCTTCCGCCCGATCCCTCGTCCCCCCGGGAACGCGTCCCGGGAGTCTCGCTTCGCCAGCCGCTCGCAACGGGTGGTTCGGGCGGTGCCTGTCCGACCGACGGTCATCGGTCGCCGCGCGGCGTGGCCCTTATACCACACACGGCCAGCGTCTTTGGATCTATCGGCCCTTGCGCGGCCAACTTTAACGGAATTCGACCGGCGGACGCCAGCCGCCGCCGGCGGAGACCGCGCCCCGCGCGTTCAGCCCGGCCCCATCTGATCGGCAGCCGGCGGGACGCCGTCGAGACCGCGCCCCGCGCGTTCAGCCCGGCCCGCGAGACGCCTCCCCGGCGGCGCCGGACGGCCGGCGACCCGCCGCATCGACCCGCGCGGTTCCGTGGCCGAGCAGCGGCCGGAGGAACGCGCCGGTCGCGGATTCGGTGTGCTCCGCGACCTCTTCGGGCGTGCCCCGGGCCACGATCCGGCCCCCTGCGTCGCCGCCGCCCGGCCCGAGATCCAGCACGTGGTCCGCCGTCTTGATGACGTCGAGGTGATGCTCGATGACGACCACCGTGTTGCCGACGCCCACCAGGAGCTGCAGCACGTCCAGCAGGCGGCGCGTGTCTTCGAGGTGCAGCCCCGTCGTCGGCTCGTCCAGGATGTAGAGCGTGCGGCCGGTGCTCCGGCGGGACAGCTCCTTCGCGAGCTTGACCCGTTGCGCCTCGCCGCCGCTGAGCGTCGTGGCCGACTGGCCCAGCGTCACGTAGCCGAGGCCGACGTCCTGCAGCGTGCGCAGCTTCGCGGCCACGGACGGAACGTTCTCCAGCAGCGGCAGGGCCTGGTCCACCGTCAACGCCAGCATGTCGGCGATCGACGCGCCGCGATAGGCGACCTCCAGCGTCTCCCGGTTGTAGCGGCGCCCCTTGCACTGCTCGCAGGTCACGTAGACGTCCGGCAGGAAGTGCATCTCTATCGCGATGAGCCCGTCCCCCCGGCACGCCTCGCACCGTCCGCCCTTGACGTTGAAGGAGAAGCGGCCCGGCCGGAAACCGCGGGCCCGCGACTCGGGCAGCATGGCATAAAGCTCGCGGATGAACGTGAACAGCCCGGTGTAGGTGGCGGGGTTGGAGCGCGGCGTGCGTCCGATCGGCGACTGGTCGATCCGGATCACCTTGTCGATCAGCTCGATGCCCTCTATCGCGGTGTGCGGGCCGGGGTCGGCGCCGGCCCGGTAGAGCGCCCGGGCCAGCGCCCGATAGAGGACGTCGTTGACCAGGGTGGACTTGCCGGACCCGCTGACCCCGGTCACCGCGGTGAGCAACCCCAGCGGCACCGCGGCGTCGACGTCCTGCAGGTTGTTCGCCCGGGCGCCGCGGATCACGAGCGCGCCGTTGCGCGCGGGACGCCGTGACGCCGGCACCGGAATCGCGCGCTCGCCCCGCAGGTACGCCGCCGTGAGCGAATCGCCCCCGGCCGCCGCCAGCGTTCCGGACGGGCCCTGGAAGATCAGCCGCCCCCCGTGCTCCCCCGCTCCCGGCCCGAGGTCGACCACGTAGTCCGAGGCGCGAATGGTCTCCTCGTCGTGCTCGACCACCACCACCGTGTTGCCCAGATCGCGAAGCTGCCGCAGCGTGCCCAGCAGCAACCGGTTGTCGCGCTGGTGCAGCCCGATCGACGGCTCGTCGAGCACGTAGAGCACCCCGGTCAGGTTGGCCCCCACCTGCGTGGCCAGCCGGATACGCTGCGCTTCTCCTCCCGACAGGGTCGCCGCGCCCCGCGCCAGGGTCAGGTAGCCGACGCCCACGTCGCACAGGAACCGCAGCCGATCGCGGATCTCGCGGACGACGCGGCCGGCCACGCGCGACTCGCGCGCGCGCAGTTCGAGCCCTTCGATCATCGCGAGCGCGTCCGTCACCGACACGTTGACGTAGTCCGCCAGCGTGCGGCCCTGCACCCGCACCGCGCAGCTCTCCGGCCGCAGCCGCCGACCGGCGCAGGCGGGGCACGGCTGCAGCGTGCGGTAGCCCTCCAACGCTTCCTGCTGCGCCCAGGCCCCCTCGTCGTAGCGGCGCCGGAGGTTGGGGATGACGCCTTCGAAATCCCTGCCGAACGGATCCGCCCGGCCGGGCCGCGTGCGCCGGCCCCGCCCGGCGGCGGGCGCCGGAGGCCCCCCCCCGCCGCCGTTCGGACCGAAGAGCAGCAACTTGCGGTGACGCCGCGGCAACTTGCGGAACGGCACGTCGAGGTCGATGCCGAAGCAGTTCGACAGCCGCGACAGCGCCCGCCTGACGAACTGGCGGTCGCCGCCGGCCCAGGCCCGGATGGCGCCGCCGGACAGGGTGAGGGACTCGTCGGGCACGATCCGCGCCGGATCGAAGTCCTCCAGCGCGCCGAGCCCGTGACAGGCGGGACACGCGCCGTGCGGCGAGTTGAACGAGAACGCGCGCGGCGTCATCTCGGGCACGCTGATCCCGCACTCGACGCAGGCCATGCGGCGCGAAAACAGCCGGTCCCCCCCGCCGTCCGTGTGGATGACGACGACGTCGTCCGCCAGGGTCAGCGCGAACTCGATCGACTCGGTGAGGCGCCGCTCGGCGCCGCGGCGCACGACGAGACGGTCCACCACCACGTCGATCCAGTGGTTCCGCCGCCGGTCGAGCCGCGGTTCGTCCTCGACGGCGCGGATCTCGCCGTCGATCCGGACCCGTGTCAGCCCCCGCGCCCGGACGGCGGCCAGCTCCTTCTTGAACTCGCCCTTGCGGCCGCGCACGATGGGCGCCAGGACGTCGACCCGCCCGGCCGCCGGCCCGGCCATGATCGTCTCGACGATGCGCTCCACCGACTGCGACGTGATCGCGCGCCCGCACGACGGACAATGCGGCACGCCGACGTTGGCGAACAGCAGGCGGAGATAGTCGTAGACCTCGGTGACGGTTCCCACCGTCGAGCGCGGGTTCGACCCGGTGGTGCGCTGCTCGATGGAGATGGCGGGCGACAGGCCGTCGATCTGATCGACGTCCGGTTTTTCGACCTGCTCGAGAAACTGGCGGGCGTAGGCGGAAAGCGACTCGACGTAGCGCCGCTGGCCTTCCGCGTAGAGGGTGTCGAACGCCAGCGACGACTTGCCGGAACCGGACAGGCCGGTCACGACGACCAGCCGGTTGCGCGGGATGCGGACGTCGACGTCCTTCAGGTTGTGGACGCGCGCCCCGCGGATGTCGATCCAGTCGTGCGGCATGGCACCGTCAGCCCCCTTTGACGGAACCCCAACCTGTCATGCTAACACGTTGGTCAGGGAAGCCCCGGCCGCCCGATCGCCACGGCGCCGGGATCGAGGCGGTACGCGGTGTCGTTCGACGCCACCACGACGCCGCCGCCCGACGGATCGAACGCGACGCCGACGAGGTTGCCCGCCGCCAGCACCAGGGTGCGCGTCCCGTCGCCGTCGATCCGGTAGAGGCCGCTTGCCCCGGCGAGCGCTTCGACGACGTGGAGCACGCCCCGCGCATCGAATGCGAGCCCCTGCGGCCGGCCGAACCCCGGCGGGAGCGTCGCCACGGCGCCGGTGCGGTCGATGCGGCGGACGCGGTCGCGGGTCGCCAGCGTCGGCGCGGAGACGTACAGCCCGTCGTCCGGTCCCCAGGCGAGGTGAAACGCGGCGACGCTGGACGGCAGGGTCGCGAAGGGCGTCGCCCGGCCGGAGGTCGCGACGCGGAAGACGGTCCCCGAGCGGTCACCCACGTAGAGCGTGCCGTCCGGGCTGAACGCCATGCCGCAGGCGGCCCCGAGGTCGCCGGCGAACACGTCGTACGATCCGTCGCCGGCGACGCGGTAGACGGCCCCTTCGGAGCGGCTCGATACGTGCAGGCGCCCGTCCGGCGACAGGGCCATGGACGTTGCGTTGACGATGCCGGTCACGAACGGCTCGCGATAGCCGTCGGAACGGATGCGGAAGATCGACACGGGCGCGCGTTCGCCGCGCGGACCGCTGTAGGTGACGAACAGGGTCCCGTCGCCGTCGATCACGGGGTTGTCCACCTGGTGCACGCCGGCCGCCACCGGCCGCCCGACGTCGAGGAACGCGGTCCCCTCCGGTCCGTCGCCGACCCGCACCGCGGTCCGCCCGCCGTCGAGATCGGCCGGCACGAGGAACGACACGGACCGCGGCGAGGCGGCGACCACCTGCGCGGTCGCCGGACCGATCCGCACCGCGGGCAGGAGCGTCCTGCGATCCGGGGCGGCGAGGTCGTGCCCGTCGATGGTGACGCGGCCTCCCGCGACCGCCCACGGCGGCTGCACGCCGGTGATGCGCGGAGCGGACACCCGTCAGTACCCGCGGCGGAAGACGGAGGACACCGGGCGGACGTCCCTTGCACGGCGGGAAACCGGGCGCGGCGGACTCGCCCCGCGGCGGAAGGCGGAGGACGCCGGGCGGATGCCCTGTCGCATCAGGTCCGCTCGAGCTCGACGTTCCAGTACAGATAGTCGCGCCAACTGGCGGGCGCGTCGCGCAGGCCGAACGTGATGCGGACGACCGGCGAGCGGCGCGGACGGCACGGCTGCCGGATGACCTGCATCCCGGCCTGGGCCGGCGTCCGGCCGCCCTTCCTCCGGTTGCAGGGAATGCACGCGGTGACGATGTTCTCCCAATCCTTCCGTCCGCCCTGCGACACCGGCACGACGTGATCGAACGTCAGGTCGCCGACCGGGAACTCCCGCCCGCAGTACTGGCACCGGTGTTCGTCGCGCGCGTAGATGTTGGCGCGCGAGAAGGGCACGTCGTCCATCCGTCTGGCGATGGTGATGCAGCGCAGCAGGCGGATCACCGAGGGCAACCGGAACGTGACCGACACCGAGCGGATCTCGCGGTCGTACTCGGAGACGACCTCCACCTTGCCCTGGCACAGCAGGGTCATCGCCTTGCGCCAGTCGACCACCTTGAGCGGCTCGTACGTCGCGTTCAGCAACAGCGTCTGCTCCACGGGCCCCCCGAATGCTGCGCAATTTTCCCCGACGCCCGGGGGCATGTCAACCGGAACGGCGGCGTAACGCGTTGCGCGCGCGAGGGTTACATCGCGCAGTGGCGACCGGCCGCCCCGCGCTGTCGGTCCGGCCGGCCGGAGCCGATACACGGGAACGGATTCGACGGCGCCCTGCCGGTTCGGACGCTCGTTCCAGGACCGGGGAGCGCGGACTTTCACGGAACGGATTCGATGGCGCCCTACCGGTTCGGACTGCTGATCCTGGCGGCCGCCCTGGCCGCGTCGGCGTGCGGCGCGCGCGGCGGATACGTGCCCCGCGCGTTTCCCGGCGCGGGGCCGGCGTCCGGGACGGACCCCGCGCGGAGCGGTCCCTTCGAGCCCTCCGCGGTGCTCGAGACAGCGCTGTCGCTGCGGGGCGCGCCCTACGCCTGGGGCGGGACCACGCCGCGGGGCTTCGACTGCAGCGGCTTCACCCACTACGTCTACGCGCAGCACGGGGTCTCGCTCCCCAGGGTCGCCGCGCACCAGTACCGGATCGGCCGCGCGGTCTCCTCGCGCGACCTGCAGCCGGGCGACCTGGTCTTCTTCAGCACCATCGCGCCCGGCCCTTCGCACGTCGGACTGGCGCTCGGCGACGGCCGGTTCGTCCATGCGCCGAGCGAACGCGGCAAGGTCCGCGTCGAGAGCCTGAGCGTCCGCTACTGGCGGAACCGCTATCTCGGGGCCCGGCGGATCGCTTCCTGAAACGGGCTGATCGGCGCGCGCGGCGGCGGCTTCCCGGGCGCGCGTCTCGGCGCCGCGCAACGACAGGGCGCTCGTCGCGCCCGGCCACGCTACAACGTCCAGACGACCACCCGGCGGCCCTCCCGCCGGCGCTCGCCGGCCCCCGCCTCGCCGTCACCGCGCCGGCGTTCCTCGGCGCGGCGGTCGATCACCACCAGATGCCCTTCCGCGGCGCCGCACCGCGCCATGTAGCCCAGCGTCTGCTCCACCCCGCGCTCGATCGTCCCCGCGAGGCTCTTGCGGTCCGCGTCGCGCAGCACCTTGCACTCGATCACGAACCGCTGCCACAGTTCCGACGGCTGGCCCGGCTCGCGCGGCCACCGCAACAGCAGGTCCGTACGGCCCCGGCCCAACCCGTACTCCCGCTCGATGCGGCCGCCCCCGTTCACCACCCGCTGCAGATACGCCTGCAGGATGAGCTGCGGACCCGCCTCGCGGTAGTCGAAGCGCCCCAGCCAGTGCTCCGCGTGCTCCCCGTAGAACGTGCGGAACGCCGCCAGCAGCTTGTGCACGTCCAGGCCGCCGGCGCCGTCCACGTACCACGCCGCCCGCTCCATCAGACGCTCCTGCGCCGCCGACGTCAGCTCGCGCGGCACCACCTCCGCGTAGATCGGGTTCGCCATGCGCGGCGGCGGGTCCGGCGCGATCAGCCCCAGGTCGCGGACATAGTCGATGTCGCGCTGGTAGCCGATGTCCGACACGTCGCACCGCGGCTCCTCCACGTTGCTCAGGATCGGCTCGACGACGCGCCGCACCCGCTCCTCCTCCAGCTTGTGCGCGAGCTGGTCCAGGTGCGTGCGGCGCGAGAGGATCAGTTCCTCCCGCGCCGCGTGGACGTCGTCCTCCCCGATGGCGCGCGAGCGGTCGCGCCCCGCCCGGTCGTCGAAGCACGCCCCCGCGCACAGCGCGTTCACCAGCCACGGCTGGCCCCGCGTCTGCGTCCACACCGCGTCGAGCGCCGCCGCCGAAAAGCGCTGGCCGGTCTCCGCCGTGTGCTGCGCCATCAGCGATCGGGTCTCGGCCTCCGTGAAGTCGCCCAGGCGCAGCGACTTCGCGGCGACGTTGAACGGGCTGCCGCCCGCGACGACCTCGCCCGAACTCGACCGGATGCGGTAGTCGCGGACGTCGCGCACGCCGCACAGCACGATGCTCTGCGGGAAGCCCGCGGGGCGCTGCGGGTAGCCGGCGCGGAGCTGACGCAGCACCGAGAGCAGGGTGTCGCCCACCAGCGCGTCGATCTCGTCGATCAGCAGCACCAGCGGCGTCGGGTCGGCCATGCACCAGCGGGTGAGCAGTTCCCGGAGGGCGTCCTCCGGCCCGACTCTGGCGAGCAGGTCGGGCCAGACGCCGTCCGGGTAGTCGTCGCCCAGAAGCCGTGCGCCGGAGGCCAGACTGCTCAGAACGGCCCGCATGCCCCGCGCGGTGTCGTCGCGGGCCACCTGGCCGACCTCGACGTTCACGTCCACGCAACGGAAGTTGCCCGCCTCGCCGCGGTTGAGCAGGTCGCGCAGGGCGATCAGGGCCGAAGTCTTGCCGGTCTGCCGCGGCGCGTGCAACACGAAGTAGCGCTTGGACCGAACCAGGTCCAGCAGTTCGTCGACGTCCACCCGGCTCAGCGGCGGAATGGCGTAGTGGTCGTCCGGGCGCACCGGCCCTTCCGTGTTGAAGAAGCGCATGGCCCGATTATCGAATCCGGTCAGCGGGCGGCGCGGCCGACGTAACGCTGAAACGTGCGTTCCACGAAGTCGTCCACGCCCGGGACGAACAGAACCGCGCAGATGGTCACGACCAGCGCCGCCGCGATGCACCAGTAGAAGGTCTTCATGTGGTGAACGCGCCGTCAGCGCGGCGCCGCCTCGAACACCCAGGATTCGCCGGCTTCCACCGCCGCGCGGGTGACCCGGGACGGGTACTTGCCGCGGATGGCGCTGCTGATGCCGTCGAGGATCTCGCCCGACTCGATGCGCACGAGTCGCCGCTCGTAGCGTTTGCCGTCGATCCGGAGCACCGCGCGGCCGTCCCGTTCGGCCTGGACCGGCCAGCGTTTCCAGAGCCGGCCGACCGTGGTGCCCATGTAGCCGGACCAGACGTAGAGCTTGCCGCCGTGCTCCGCGGTCCAGATGCGGCGGGAGCGCGGCGGGTCGAGCAACTGCAATTCGATGGTCTCGACGTCCCGGACGAAGCTCCAGTCCGGTTCCGGGCCGGAGTGCAGCGCGCCGGACACGAGGGGGCCGCCCGAGAACACGCGGTTCGGGCCGTCGGCGAAGCGTTGTTTCGCGGCGGCGGTGACGACGGCGGCAACCGGGATGAGCAGCAGGCATCCGACGACGATCAGCGCTTGCGACGCAACTTTCATGGTGCGGTCAGTCTACCACCCGGCGCGCGTCGAGCCCGGGCGGCCGCGCGAGGCGTCGCCGTGGGTCGCCGGCGGGCGGATCGCCGGTGGTCTCCGGGCGCGGCGCGGACTTGACGACGGCACGTGGTCACGCGGTACCGTCATGGAGGGACGCCGGGTCCGCGATCCGGGGCGGAGCGTCGGCGCCGGAAGGACTCCACGGCATGCGTTTCTTCAACACGACCGGTCCGATGGTGGCGGCGGACCACTACTGCATCCCGCCGCTGGACCGCCTGGACCTGGACGAGCTGCTGATGCTGGTCCGCCAGAAGCGCTACTTCGTGCTGCACGCGCCGCGGCAGACGGGGAAGACGACGGCGCTGCTGGCGTTGCAGGAGCGGTTGAACGCCGACGGGTACCGGTGCGTGTACGCCAACGTCGAGGAGGGGCAGACGGCCCGCGAGGACGTGGGGCGGGCGATGCGCGCGGTGCTGGGCGAGCTGGGCTACCGGGCGCGGTCGGCGCTGGACGACGAGTTCCTGGACGGCGCCTGGCCCGATCTGCTGGCGCGGTACGGAGCGGACCGGGCGCTGGGCGAGGCGCTGAGCCGCTGGGCCGCGGCCGACTCGCGGCCGCTGGTGCTGCTGGTCGACGAGATCGACGCGCTGGTCGGCGACTCGCTGGTGTCGGTGCTGCGCCAGCTACGCGCGAAGTACGACCGGCGTCCAGCGGAGTTTCCGCAAAGCGTGGTGCTGTGCGGAATACGGAACGTGCGGGACTACCGGATCCACTCCGGGTCGGCGAACGCGGTCGTCGCCGGGGGCAGCGCGTTCAACGTCAGGGCGGAGTCGTTGCGGCTGGGGGACTTCTCGCGGGACGAGGTGGCGGCGCTGCTGGGGCAACACACGGCGGAGACGGGGCAGGCGTTCACGGCCGGGGCGCTGGAGACGGTGTGGGAGCGGACGCAGGGGCAGCCGTGGCTGGTGAACGCGCTGGCGGACGACGCCTGCTTCCGGCACAAGGCGGGCCGGGATCGATCGCGGCCGGTCGACGCGGAAGCGGTTCTGGCGGCGCAGGAGCGTCTGATTCTGCGTCGGGAGACGCACCTGGACCAGTTGGCAGACAAGCTGCAGGAAGAGCGGGTGCGGCGGGTGGTCGAGCCGCTGCTGAGCGGTGGCGAGGCGCGGACCTTCACCGACCGCGACCTGGAGTACGTGCGCGACCTGGGCCTGATCGCGGCGGACGACCCGTTGCGGGTCGCCAATCCGATCTACGCCGAGGTGGTCCCGCGCGAGCTGACCTACGCGGTCCAGGCGGGGCTGACGGAGGAGATGGCGTGGTACGTGGATGCGGACGGCGGACTGGACGTGCGGGCGTTGCTTGCGGCGTTCCAGACCTTCTTCCGGGAGCATTCGGAGCACTGGTCGCAGCGGTTCCAGTACCAGGAGGCATGGCCGCAGTTGCTGCTGCAGGCGTTCCTGCAGCGGGTGGTGAACAGCGGCGGGCGGATCGAGCGGGAGTACGGGCTGGGGCGGGGGCGCACGGATCTGCTGATCGTCTGGCCGCGCGGTGGCTGGGAAGCGGGCGCCGGCAGACCGGGCATCGGGCGGGCAGCCGCCGGAAGCGGAGAGGCGCCGGGACGGACCGCGCGGCTTGAGGGCGGCGACCGGGGCGGCGGCGTTCAGGGTGCGCGAGCCGGGGAGGCGCCGGGACGTACCGCGCGGCTCGAGGGTGGCGACCGGGGCCGCGGCGTTCAGGGTGCGCGAAGCGGAGAGGCGCCGGGGCGGACCGCGCGGGTCGACCGGGTCGTGATCGAGTGCAAGGTGTTGCACGGGAGCCTCGAGCGCACCACCGCGGCGGGTCTGGAGCAGACGGCGGCGTACATGGACCGGTGCGCGGCGCAGGAAGGCCACCTGGTGATCGTCGACCGCGCCGAGGGGAAGACGTGGGACGAGAAGGTGTTCCACCGCCGGATGGCGTCGCCCGGCGGCGTTCCCGTCGACGTATGGGGCATGTGACGAGGCCCGTCGAACCGCCGCTCTCCGGGCCTCGCCATCCTCTATCTGCGCAACCGTTGCGCTGGCCGCCGTCGCCGCGCCCGCACAGAACCGCCGCTCTCCGGGCCTCGCCATCCTCTCGCAACGTGCGCCACCCCGTCCGGACCACGTGCGCGAATGGGGGAGGGTGGTGGTTCCACCCTTTCCCCATCTCGTAGCGTGCGCCACCCCGTCCGGACCGCGTGCGCGCGCTACGCGACGATCTGCGGAATCGGCACCCCGTGGACGTCGGTCAGCCGCATGTCGCGGCCGTTGTACCGGTACGTCAGCTTCGTGTGGTCGATGCCCAGCAGATGCAGGATGGTCGCGTGCAGGTCGTGCGGCGACACCCGCTGCTCGGCCGCCTTGTAGCCGAACTCGTCGCTGGCGCCGATCGCCTGTCCGCCCCGGATGCCGGCCCCGGCCATCCAGCCGGTCATCGTGCCCGGGTTGTGGTCGCGGCCGACGCCGCGTTGCGAGATCGGCATCCGGCCGAACTCGGCGTGCCAGACGAGCAGCGTCGAGTCGAGCATGCCGCGCGCCTTCAGGTCCGTCATCAGGCCGGCGATCGGCAGGTCGGTCTCCGCCGCGTGCAGCGTGTGGTTCTCCACCAGGTTGCTGTGCGCGTCCCAGGTGTCGGTGTTCTGCTGGCCGATGCCGCCGTGGAAGAGTTGCACGAAGCGGACGCCCCGCTCCACCAGCCGGCGCGCCATCAGGCACTGCCGCCCGAACGGCTCGGTGATCGGGTCGTCGAGGCCGTACAGCTTCTTCGTCGCCTCCGACTCGGCCGACACGTCGACCGCTTCCGGCGCGCAGCCCTGCATCCGGTAGGCGAGCTCGTAGGAGGAGATCCGCGCGGCCAGCTCCGAGTTGCCCGGGTTCTTCGCCAGGTCGATGTCGTTCAGCTTCGCCAGCGTGTCGAGGCGGGCGCGCTGCTGCGCCTCGGTCATCCCCGGCGGCGGCGCCAGGTCGACGATCGGGTCGCCGACCGCCCGGAACAGCGTCCCCTGGTAGGTGGCCGGCATGAACCCGGCGCTCCAGTCGTTCGGCCCGCCGAGCGGCCCGCCGCGGTGGTCGTTCATCACGACGTAGGCGGGCAGGCTCGCCGCCTCGGAGCCGAGGCCGTAGGTGACCCACGAGCCGACGCTCGGGAAGCCCATCCGGATCTGCCCGCTCTGCATCTCGTAGGTCGCCTGGATGTGGTCGTTCGACCGGCCGTACAGCGACCGGATGAACGCCATCTCGTCCACCTTGCCGGCCAGGTGCGGGAAGATCTCCGACACTTCGATGCCGCTCTCGCCGTGCCGGTGGAACTCGAACGGGCTCGGCATCAGGGGACCGGGGTGCCCCTGGCGGACGACCACCGACTCGGCCATCGGCTGGCCGGCGTACCGCTTCAGCGCCGGCTTCGGGTCGAAGGTGTCGACCTGGCTGACGCCGCCGCTCATGAAGAGCGAGATGACCGCCGTCGCGCGCGGCTCGAAATGCGGCTGCTTCGGCGCGAACGGGTTGCCCGGGAGCGGCGCCTCGCAGGTGTCGGACTGCGCCGTCTCCGCCGCCAGCAGGCCCTGCCGGGAGAGCAGATCGGCCAGCGCCAGCCCCGCGATGCCGCCGCCCGACTGGAACAGGAAGTCGCGCCGCGACCAGAACGTCTTCTTCCGGCAGTGGTGGTGGTGATGGTCGTGCATCGTCGTGTCCTCTGTCTGTCGATCCGTTGCCGTGCGTCCGGGCGCCCGTCGGGCTACCGCAGGTACAGGAACTCGTTCAGGTTCATCATCACGTGCGCGAAGTCGACCAGCGACTGCCCGGCGATCAGGCCGCGGGCGACCTCGCGCTCGGTCGCGGTCGGTTCCCGGGTCAGCGCGATCAGGTAGGCGCGATCGATCTGGCGGTCGACGTCGCCGGGCGCCTCCCGCTCGAGGCGCTCGGCGAACAGCGCCGCCTGGTTCAGCACGAACGGGTTGTTCATCAGCGTCAGCGCCTGCGTCGAGACGGTGGAGACGTTGCGCGCCGCCGCCGTCTGGTTCTGATCCGGCAGGTCGAACGTGTCGAAGAAGGGGAACCCGAGCGACCGGCGGCGGAAGACGTAGACGCTGCGGCGCCAGACCTCGGGGCGGTCCGGCTCCTCGCACCAGATGCCGGTGGCCGGCGCCGTGATCCGCCGTCCCGGCTCGGGGCTGCCGCACCAGAATCCCTTGCCGTCCGACTGGAACAGGATGTCGGCCGGAATGTGTGGGAAGATCGGCGGCCCGCCCACCGTCAGATCGATGCCGCCACTCACCGTCATGATCGCGTCGCGCAGGATCTCCGCTTCAAGCCGCTGCCCGCGGTAGCGCCAGAGCAGGTCGTTCTCCGGGTCGGCGCCCGCGTTCGCCTCGTGCCGGAACGAGGACGCCATCCGGTACGCCTCGGAGGTCATCAGCAGCCGGTGCAGCTCCTTGATGCTCCAGCCGCGGTCCATGAACTCGACGGCCAGCCAGTCGAGCAGTTCCGGATGCGTCGGCGCGTCGCCCATGCGGCCCAGGTTGTCGAGCGTCCGCACGATGCCGCGCCCGAAGTGGTGGTGCCAGACGCGGTTGACGGCGACCCGCGCCGTCAGCGGATTGCCGCGCGCGGCGATCCACTCGGCGAGGGCCAGCCGCCGGCCGGACGTGCGCCCGTCGGGCCGGGAAATCTCCACCGGCGGCTCGCCGCGGGTGGCCGCGGTCAGGAAGCCGGGCGACATCTCCGAGCCGGGGCTGAACGGGTCGCCGCGGATCAGGAAGTAGTTGGGCGGCGCCTCGTAGTCGGGGCCGCCTTCCTCCCACAGGAACGTTCCCTCGACGCCGGGCGGCGTACGGCACTCCGGGCAGCCGATCACGTTGTCGCCCGGACCGTCCGGGGCGAAGCGGTAGTCGCCGTCGGTGACGACGTGCGCCATCGCCGGCGTGGCCGGCCGCTGGTCCTCGAGCGCCGCGATCCGCGCGTTCAGCTCGTCCACCCGCGCCTTGTCCTCCGGGCGCAGCGCGGCGGCGACGTCCCGGCGCGGCGGGCTGATGGAGAGCACCTGCGCGGCGAGAAGCTGCTCGCCGGGGGTGCGCTCCGCTTCCGGCTTGAAGGCCGCCGCCTGCACGTTCTCCGGGAACCGCTCCCGGATCATCTCCGCGCGGAGCGCTTCGCGGTACGGCGTCTCGATCGCGTCCACCTCGTCACGCAACGGCTGCTGCCGCTCGTCCGTCGCCCGCATCGCCGAGAAGTACGCGTCCGCCTCGTGCCGGTCGAGCAGGGGATAGTCGATCTCCACGTAGCCGAAGATCGACGCCTGCATGGCGTAGTAGTCCTTCTGCAGGATCGGGTCGAACTTGTGGTCGTGGCAGCGGGCGCAGTGGACCGTCATGCCGAGGACGCCGCGGCCGATCGTCGCCAGCACGTCGTCCAGGTAGTCGTGCCGCCGTTCGGGGTTGTCCTTCTCGCGGAAGTTGACCCGCGGGCCGGCCCGCAGGAACCCGGTGGCGATGCGCGTCTCGTCGGTCACGTGGTCCAGCTCGTCGCCCGCGATCTGCTCGCGCAGGAACTGGTTGTAGGGTTTGTCGTCGTTGAACGCGTCGATGACGTAGTCGCGGTAGCGCCAGGCGTTCGGGCGGACGTAGTCCTGCTCGAAGCCGTCGGTGTCGGCGTAGCGCGCCACGTCCAGCCAGTGGCGGCCCCAGCGCTCGCCGTAATGGGGCGAGTCCAGCAGCCTGTCGATCAGCCGCTCCCAGGCACCCCGCCCGGTGTCGGCCAGGAACTCCTCGACCTGCTCGGGCGTCGGCGGCAGGCCGACGAGGTCGAGATAGGCGCGCCGCAACAGGACCAGCCGGCCGGCCCGCGGGGCGGGGGTCACGCCGGCGTCCTTCCGCGCCGCCTCGAGAAAGCGGTCGACGGGGTGGTCGAACCCCCGCGCGGCGGGCACCGGCGCCTTCCGGGGCGGCTGGAACGCCCAGTAGTCGCGGGCGCCCGGCGGCAGCTCGTCGTTCTCCAGCGCGGCCAGCGCGTCGGCGGCGCCCGTCGCCGCTTCGGTGTCCCAGTGCGCCCCCTCGTCGATCCAGGCGCGGACCGCCGCGAGCTCCGCGTCGGTGAGCGGATCGCCGGCCATCGGCATCGACGGCTGATCGAGGCCGGCCACCATCCGGAACAGGCGGCTGTCCCCGGCCCGGCCGGGCACGATGGCGGGACCCTGCGCGCCCCCCTCGAGCGCGCCCTCGCGGGTGCGCAGATCCAGGTCGGAGAGCCGGGCCGCCTCGCCGTGGCAGTTCCAGCAGCTCCGCTCCATGATCGGCCGGATGTGGTCCGTGAAGTCGATCGGCTCGGTCTGGGCCCCGGCGGTCGCCGCCGCGCCGGCGGCCGTGAGTGTCACGCCGAACAGGACGGAAGGTCTTGCTCTCCGCATCGTCTCCTCGTCGCTCCGCTGGTTCTCGCGGCCCGGTCAGTCCCGCCGGCCCGGCGCCGGCAGCTTGTCCGCGTAGTCGGGATCTTCTTCGAACCGCGCGTTGTGCAGGATGTTGCGCAGGCCGTGGTTGCCCTCGTGGCAGGCGTATTCGTAGATGGCCTGATCGGTCTTCTTCATGGGGACCAGCGCGGTCCACGGACTGGTCCAGGTGGCCGGATCCGACACGGTGATCTCGTAGTGGACCGTCTCCGGGCCGACGCGGGTGAACCGCTCCACGAGCCGTAGCGTCTCCGTCGAGCCGCGGAAGGCGCTCCGGGGCGAGAAGTTGACGGTCTCGACGATCAGCGTGTCGCCGTCGTAGCGCCCGCGCGAGTCCCCGTGCCACTGCGGCAGGCCGGCCGGCGGACGCGGGCCGGCGTCCAGCGGGACGATGCGCGCGTCGTGGATCATCTCGGAGACGATCGCCACGTGGGTCGGCGTCTGCAGGATCTGGTAGTTGTTGTTGTAGGCGCCGGGGAGCCGCGGCATGCCGAACGTGAGGCAGCGCTCGGTCAGCCCGCGGAACTCCGCCGCGTCCGTCCCCCGCAGGCGCCGCAGCCGGGAGCGCGCGGCGGCGCGCCGTTGCGCGTCCGCGGTCGTAGCCGGCAGCCGGCCGTCCGCCGGATCCACGAGCAGCGAGGTCCGGCGGTCGCCGGTCAGCGCCCGGCCGTAGTCCAGCCACCACTTGGCGTGGACGCTCGGGGAGCGGTCGTAGTCGTCGAGCAGCTCGTTCTGCCGCTTCTCGTACGCCGCCGCCTCCTCCGCGGTCAGGGTGGCCTTGCCGGCCAGCTCGCGCGGGCGCTCCAGCGGCGTCATCGTCCGGTAGTCCCACACCCCCTGCAGGTCGGGCGCGCCCCACGGCGTGCGGGGAACCGTCCAGTCCGCGGCCGGCGCGACCCCCGCGTCCTCCGCCGCGGCGGACTGCGCCGCCGCCCCCGCCGGCAATCCGAGAGCCAGCGCCGTGCCGATCGCCAGCGCGCGTGGTGTCACTGAGCCCCGCCGCATGCCGTCCCTCCTGGTGGAGTGTCCCCGGACGAACCGTAACGATAGCACCATGCGGGTGCGGAGCGACAGCGAAACGGGCGGCTGACCGGGCTAGAAGCCGTACCGCACGCCGAACTGCAACTGCCGCGGGTTCCCGCCCCCCTGCAGCTCGGTCGGATTGAGGAACGAGCCCAGGCGCATGTCGCCGGTCGGGTTGGCGAAGTTCACCTGGTTGGTGGCGTTGAAGATCTCGGCGAACAGATCGAGCGTCCGGGTGTCCGACGGCCGCAGGCGGTAACCGATCCGGCAGTCGAGCTGGAAGTACGCCGGGCCGTAGGCGCCCCGGAGGCCGCCGGCGTTCTCAACGGTCAGCGCGTTTTCCCCGACCCCGCTGTAGGCGCCCGCCGGCAGCGGATCCACGAGGATTCCGTTCCGGTCCAGGTCGAAGCGGCTGTCGTGGATCGTGAACGGCGTGCCGCTCATGTACCGCGCGACGGCGCTCGCCGTCACGCCGCCCGTGCCCGGGATCTCCACGCGGCCGCTCAGCGACAGGACGTGCCGCCGGTCGTACGGGCTCGGTCCCCAGAGCCGGTCGAGGTTGCGTTCCGCGCCCGTCTGGAACACGTTCACCTCGTTGACCACGTTGCCGTCGTTGTTGGACCGCGCGCGGCCGAGGGCGTACGAGACCCGTCCGCCCCAGAAGTTGGAGAACCGCTTCTCCAGCGCGAGGTTGAGCCCGTCGTACCGGGACGACGCGATGTTCTCGATGATGAACACGTTGGACGAGAACGGCGGGAGGCCCAACGCGCCGGCTATGTCGCCGACGCTGCCGTACCCGATCGGCGTGCGCCGGATCGGATCCGTCCGGTTCGTTCCCATGCGCAGGCGCGGGTTGAGGTTGTAGCGGAGCGGCAGGTCGCGCCCCTCCATGCGCACGTAGTCGATCGACACCGAGAGCCGCGGCCCCATCTGCCGCTCGTAGCCGACCGTCGCCTGGTGCTGGTACGCGATCGGCCGCTCCGGCGTGTCGAGCCAGACGCTGCCCAGGTTCCGTTGCGTCGTGGTCCCGGCGAGGAACGTGTCGAGCAGGTCCCGGTCGAGGACCGGTCCGCCGGCCAGCAGCGGATGCGTCGGGCGCAGGCCCAGGGCCGGCCCGGGATCCGCGTCGTCGAGCGGAAACTCGGCCTGGAACGAATTGGCGAACACGCCCCGGCGGACGAAGTTCTCGAAGCGGTTCACCCAGAGCCGCTCGTAGAACAGCCCGTAGCCGCCCCGGAAGACCGAATCGCCGCCGACGTCGTACGCGAACCCCAGGCGGGGCGCGACGTTGTTCGCATCGACCGGCCGGTGGTCGGCGCCCACCTCGCCGAACAGCGGGTTGTCCCGCCCGGAGTCGATCGGCGCCACCTGGACGTCGTAGCGGACCCCGAGGCTGAGCGTCAGGTTGGCGCGCGGCTGCCACTTGTCCTGCGCGAACATGCCGAACGAGTGAACCGAGCTCTCGGGCATGTCCGGCCGCGGCACGCGGATGATCAGCCGCTCCGGGTACGTCGAGTAGTCGCCCTCCAGGAAGTCCCTGTCGGTCGCGAGCTGGAAGACGCCGTTCATGGCGATCTGATCGATCCGGACGTGGTCCGACAGGTTGTACTGGAAGCCGAACTTGAGGTCGTGGCTTCCCGTCGCCGTCGGGACGAACCAGCTGAAGACGTCGTCGACCTGGTACGAACGCATGGTGCGGTCGAGGGCGAAGTCGCTCGCCCGGGTGTTGATGCCGCTCGCCAGCCGGATGGTCGGCGGCAGCTGATCCTGGTTGAAACCGTTCGCGAAGTAGTCGGCATGGCCCCAGTGCGGGCGCTCGTGCGTGAACGACCCGCGCAGCGTGTTCAGCCCGGTGTTGCCGACGACCCAGTTCCAGGTCCCGACCGTCGTGATGTCGTTGTCCTTCTCGATGCTCAGCGTTTCCGCGGTGGCCATGCCGACCGGGTCGTCCGTGGTCGGCTGGTGGTCCCAGAGGAAGCGGAGGCCCCAGTTGTGGTTGGCGCTCACCTGGTGATCGACGCGCGCCAGATAGTTGTTGAAGTGCGCCTTCTGCGTCGTGACGAAATTGAGGTCGGGCCGCGTCGCATAGGACCGGCTGTCGGCCGCGTCGATGTTCTGACGCTCGTAGCTGAAGAAGAAGTGCGCCTTGTCCTCGACGATCGGCCCGCCGAGCGTGCCGCCGACCTGGCGCCGGGCGCCGTCGACCTTTTCGAGACCGGACTGCCTGGCGAAGAAGTCCTGCTCGGTCAGTCCCGATTCGGTGAAGTAGCCGAACGCGCTGCCGCTGAGCTGGTTGCTTCCGGACTTCGTGACGGCGTTGACGACGCCGGCGATCGCGGAGGAATACTCCGCGTCGAACTGGTTCGTGATGATCTGGAACTCCTGGATCGCCTCCAGGCCGGTCTTCGCCTGCGCCCCCGCCGACCCGCCGCGCAGGTCGTCGTTGTTGTTGCCTCCGTCCATCAGGAACAGCACGCCGCTGCCGTCCTGGCCGTTGATCCGCAGGTTGGCGGAGTTGGGGCTGGCCGACGGAACGATCTGCACGCCGGGCAGCAGGGCGACGAACCCGGTGAAGTTGCGCGTGGACGAGGGCAAATCGAGAAGCTCCTCCTCGGAGACGTTGCCCCCCACTTGCGACGACGACAGGTCGACCAGCGGCGCCTCGCCGGCGACGGTGACCGTTTCCTCCAGCGCGCCGATGCTCATGGTGACGTCGATCGTCGTGGTCACGCCCACTTCCAGGGTGACCCCCTCGCGCACGAACCGGTTGAAGCCGGCCAGCTCCGCGGTCAGGGTGTACGGGCCGGGCAGCAGGTTCGAAAGGAAGTAGACGCCCGATGCGCCCGTCACCGTCTGCTGGAACCGGCCGGATTCGTCATGCGTGGCCACGACCGTGACGCCGGGCAGCACCCCCTGCTGCTCGTCGGCGACCGTGCCGCGGACGATGGAGACGCCCTGCTGGGAGTGAGCCGTCCCGGCGGACGCCGCCAGCAACGCCAGGGTGGCGGGGACGTGAAGGAACGCGAAGCGACCGGCGGACGCCGCCTTCGACATCGTCGACATTTCGTGACTCCTTCCGGGATCCGAAGAATCTCACGAACGACGCCGCGTCAGCGATCGTGGAGCTTCCGACCGTCTCCACCCGTCGAGTATAGCAGCCCGTGGCGAATCCCCGCTGCATTCGACGGGCGCCGCATCCCGGCTGCACTGCGTCGTTCGTCGGTCGCACAGGGCCGATATGCTCCCTCCTCACGCCTTGTCAGCCGGGCGCCCCGCCCGTCTCGGTGCGACGCGGGGTTTGCCCTCTCCGTTGGACGACGGCGAACCCAGGAGGCGCGGTCGTTCCCGTCAGCGTGGACGGGTTTCCACACCACCGGCGACCGCATCCGCGCGGTCATCCGCGAGGGGCGCGGTCGTTCCCCGTCAGCGTGGACGGGTTTCCATCCCCGTCACCGTATCCCCGCCGCGCGCTCCGCGGCGAGCCGGCGCATCAGCTCGATGGTGTGCGCCGGCGCCTCGAACTCCGCCTCTTCCAACGGCGTGCGGCCGTACTGGTCCCGGGCGTCGAAGTCGGCCCCGTGGTCGGCCAGATACTCGACGATGGCGTCCTCGCCGGCGCGGATGGCGGTGTGCAGGGCGCTCGGACGGCCGCGGGGGTGGACGTTGACGTCCAGGCCGATCTCCACCGCGAACCGGACCGCGTCCAGCTCGCGGCTGGCCGCGGCGAGCAGCACCGCGCCGGCGCCGTCGTTGGTCTCCGCCGCCGGATCGGCCCCCAGCGCCAGCAGCGCCGCCATCATCTCGACGTTGCCGGCCCGGGCGGCGGTGAGAAACGGCGTCAGGCCCCCCGTGCGGCGCCACGCCGGGCCGGCGGCGCCGGCGCCGCCGGTACGGGCGCGCACGTCGGCGCCGCGCGCCACCAGCTCGCGGGCCAGCTCGACGTTGCCCTGCGCGACGATCGCGTGCAGGGCCGTGCCCCCTTCCCGATCCCGGGCGTCGACGTCGGCGCCGTGGTCGAGCAGCAGGCGGGTCACCGCGTCGCGGCCGGCCGCCGCGGCGATCAGAAAGGCGCTCCGGCCGTCGGCGGCGGCGGCGTGCGGGTCGGCCCCGGCCGCGATCAGGGCGCGTACGCCGTCCGCGTCGCCGGCGGCGGCGGCGAACAGGAGCGGGCGGAAGCCGTTGGCGGACGCGGCGCCGGCGTCGGCGCCGGATGCGACGAGCAGGCGGACGACGGCGGTGCGGCCTCCGGCGGCGGCCCACATCAGCGGGGTCTGCCCCATCCGGCGCTCGGCGACGTTCACCGCCGCGCCGCGCTCGACGAGCAGACGGACGAGCGCCGCGTTTCCGGCCCGGGCGGCGGCGAACAGCGGCGTGTCGCCGCTCCAGCGCGCCGCGTCGACCGCGGCGCCGTGGTCGAGCAGCATCCGCGCGAGCGGCAGGTTGCCGTTGCCGCAGGCGAAGAGCAGCGGCGTGTCGCCGTTCTCGTCGGCCGCGTTCGGGTCGGCGCCGGCGCGCAACAGCGCCGCGGCGATCTCCGGGGCGTCCCGCACGGCGGCCCAGGCCAGCGGCGTCGAGCCGTCGCCGCGCGCCGCGTTCACGTCGGCCCCGCCGGCGACGAGCGCGGCCACGGCGCGCGCGTCCCGGCGCTGGACGGCCTCGACGAGCGCCGTCCCGGACGCGGGAACCGGCCACGCATCCTGGGCCGGCGCCGCGGCGGACGGCTGCGCAGGCGCCTGCATTTCGGGCGCGGGAGCCGGCCGCGCATCCTGAACCCCGATCACCGCGGCGGGCGGCAACGCCAGCGCCAGCGTCCCGGGCGCGAGAGCCGGACGCGCATCCTGGGCCGGCGCCGGGGCGGGGGCGCCGGGCGCCGCTGCGAGCGGCGCCGCCGGCAGCGCCAGCGCCAGCATCGATCCCCACCGGTACGTCTTCCGCATGGATCGAATGCTACACTCCGAATCCGTGCGCGGACGACGACTCGCCCGAACCGCGGCGCTCCTGCCGGCGCTGGTCTGCCTGCTGGCCGCACCGGGCGCCTCGGCGCAGGAGCGGAGCGGGAGCGCGCCGGCCGGCGCCGAGCTTCTGCAGGTCACCGTCCGCCGCTACTGTCTCGGCTGCCACGACGACCGCACCCGCACCGCGGGCCTGTCGCTCCAGCACGTGCGCCCCGCGCGCGTCGCCGAGCATGCGCCCGTCCTCGAGAAGGTGTTCCGGAAACTCCGGGCCGGCGAAATGCCGCCGGCGGGCCGGCCGCGCCCCGACGCGGCCACGGCGGCCGGTCTCGTCGCGTGGCTGGAAACCGCACTCGACCGCGCCGCGGCCGGGAATCCCGACCCGGGGGCGCCTGCGATCCACCGACTGAACCGCGCCGAGTACCGCAACGCCGTCCGGGACCTGCTGGGGCTCGACCTCGATCACGCCCGCGACCTGCCGGCGGACGATTCCGGCTACGGCTTCGACAACATCGGCGACGTGCTGACGGTGTCGCCGCTGCACGTCGAGCAGTACGTGGCCGCGGCGCGGCGCATCAGCCGGCTGGCGGTCGGCAACCTGACGCCGCGGCCGGTGGTCGAACGCTACGAGCCGCCGGACGGGACCGCCGGCGAGGCGCTCGACGGGCTGCCGCCGGGCGAGCGGGGAGGCATCCTGTTCCGGCGCCATTTCGCGTTCGACGCCGACTACACGATCACGGTGCGGGTGGGGGGACGGCGCCCGGCCGGGATGCCGGCGCCGCGGCTCGACGTCCGGGTCGACGGCCGGCGCGTGCGGCTCCTCGACGCCGACTTCGATCCCGAGGAAGCGAACCAGCTCACCCGCAACTTCGAGCTGCGGCTGCCGTTGCGGGCGGGCGAGCACGAGATCGCGGCGGGGTTCCTCACCGAGTACGCGCGGAGCGAGGCCGGCGGCGACACGAACGGCTACGCCGTCGATCACGTGCTGGTCGGCGGTCCGTACGGCGCGGCCGGTCCGGGCGAGACCGGGGTCCGGCGCCGGATCTTCGTCTGCCGGCCGGCGGCGGACGAGCCGGAGGCGCCCTGCGCCCGCCGGATCCTGGCGCGGCTGGCCCGCCGCGCCTACCGGCGGCCGGTCACCGCGGCCGACGTCGACCCGCTGCTCGATCTGTTCGCGCTCGGGCGCGCGGACGGGGGCCGTTTCGAGGACGGCGTCGAGATGGCGCTGAGCGGCGTGCTCGTCTCGCCGAGCTTCCTGTTCCGGGCGCCGCGCGCGCCGGAGGACGCCGAGCCGGGTTCCGCGCACCGCCTCTCGGACGTCGATCTGGCGTCGCGGCTGTCGTTCTTTCTGTGGAGCAGCATCCCGGACGAGGAACTGCTCGCCCTCGCCGAGCGCGGGCGGCTGAGCGACCCGGCGGTGCGCGCCGGACAGATCGCCCGGATGCTGGCCGACCCGAAGGCGCGGGCGCTGGTGGACAACTTCGGGGGCCAGTGGCTGCACCTGCGCAACGTGGCCGGCTGGACGCCGGACCCGGAACGGTTCGCCGATTTCGACGACGCGTTGCGCTACGCCTTCGAGCGCGAGACGGCGCTGTTCCTCGACCACCTCGTCCGCGAGGACCGCAACGTCCTGGAGCTGATCGACGCCGACTACACGTTCGTCAACGAGCGGCTGGCCGACTTCTACGGCATCGACGGCGTCGGCGGCGGCTACTTCCGCCGCGTGCCGCTCGCGGGCACCGGCCGCGGCGGCGTCCTCACGCACGGCAGCGTCCTGATGGTGACCTCGTATCCGACGCGCACGTCCCCGGTGCTGCGCGGCAAGTGGGTGCTGGAGAACCTGCTCGGCGCGCCGCCCCCGCCGCCGCCGCCCGACGTGCCGGCCCTGGCTGCCGGCGCGGAGACCTCCGCCGGCAGCCTGCGCGAGGCGCTGGAGCGGCACCGCGCCAGCCCCGCCTGCGCCGCCTGCCACGCCCGGCTCGACCCGCTCGGGTTCGCGCTGGAGAACTTCGACGCGGTCGGCGCGTACCGGACGGAGGACGGCGGCGTGGCGGTGGAAGCGTCGGGAGCGCTCCCGGACGGCACCCTCGTCGACGGCCCCGCCGGCCTGCGGCGGGTGCTGCTCGACCGCCGCGACGAGTTCGTGGAGACGCTGGCCGCCCGGCTTCTGACCTACGCCGTCGGCCGGGGACTCGAATCGTACGACCAGCCGGCGGTGCGGGAGATCCGGCGCCGCGCGGAGGCCGCCGGCTACCGGTTCTCCGCGCTTGTGTCGGCCGTCGTCGAGAGCGTACCATTCCGCCTGAGGAGGGCCCCGGAGCCATGATCACCGGAACCGCGCTGCCGCGCCGCACCTTTCTGCGAGGCATGGGCGCCACCGTCGCCCTGCCGTTCCTCGACGCGATGACGCCGGCGTTCGCGTCCCCGTCGAAGCCGGTCCCCCGGGTGGCGTTCGTCTACACCGCCAACGGCGTCATCATGCGCGACTGGACGCCCGCCGCGGAGGGCGCCGGCTTCGCGTTCTCGAAGACGCTGGCGCCGGTCGAGCCGTTCCGGGACGATCTGCTGGTCCTCACCGGTCTCGCGCACCGCAACGGCGAGGCGCTCGGCGACGGCCCCGGCGACCACGCCCGCGCCGGCGCGAGCTGGCTGACCGGCGTGCATCCGAAGAAGACCCGGGGCGCCGACATCCGCAACGGCATGTCGGTCGACCAGATGCTGGCCGGGACGATCGGCCGCGGTACGCCGCTGCCGTCGCTGGAACTGGGGCTGCAGGACGTGCGGATGGTCGGCGGCTGCGATTCCGGCTATAGCTGCGCCTACAGCAACACCATCTCGTGGAGCTCGCCGACCACCCCGCTGCCCTACGAGAACAACCCGAGCCGGGTCTTCACCCGGCTGTTCGGCGACGGCGACACCACCGACCCGGCGGTGCGGGCGGTCCGCGCGCGGCAGAACCGCAGCCTGCTCGATTTCGTGCGCGAAGACGCGGCGCGCCTGCGCGCCACGCTCGGCGCCGGCGACCGGCGCAAGCTGGGCGACTACCTCGACTCGGTGCGCGAGGTGGAGCGCCGCATCCGCAACGCGCGCTACGACGGCGCCGCCCTGCCGGTGCTCGACCGCCCCGACGGCATCCCCCCGACGTTCGAGGAGCACGTCCGGCTGATGTCGGACCTGATCACCATCGCGTTCCAGGCCGACCTGACGCGGGTGGTCACGCTGATGTACAGCCGGGAGGGAGGCAACCGGACCTACCGCTCCATCGGCGTCCCGGACGCCCACCACGGCCTGTCCCACCACCAGAACGACCCCGAAAAGATGGCCCGCCTGCAGATGATCGACCGGCACCACGTGGCGACGTTCGCCTACCTGCTCGGAAAACTGCGCGCCGCGCAGGACGAGAACGGGTCGCTGCTCGACCACGCGATGGTCGTCTACGGCAGCAGCCTGAGCGACTCCAACGCGCACACCCACGACGACCTGCCGACGCTGCTGGCCGGCGGCGGCGGCGGGACGCTGCGCGGCGGACGCCACCTGCGGTACCTGGACGGCACGCCGATGACGAACCTGTTCCTGACGCTGCTCGACCGCCTCGGGGTGCATCGCGACCGGATCGGCGACAGCACCGGGCGCATCGCGCACCTGAGCGCGCTGTAGGCGGTCCCGGCGGGGCGGATTCCGGCGGTGCAGGCGGATCGGCGTGTCCGATGCCTCGACGCAAGCTGCCCATCGGCATGCAGACGTTCCGCGAGATCCGGGAACAGGACTGCTACTACGTCGACAAGACGGCCCACCTCGAGAGACTGCTCGACGAAGGCAAGCACTATTTCCTCTCCCGTCCGCGGCGCTTCGGCAAGAGCCTGTTCCTGGACACCTGCAAGGAGCTGTTCGAAGGAAGCGAGCCGCTGTTCAAGGGGCTGGCCATCCACGGCGGGTGGGACTGGTCGGTGCGGCATCCCGTGCTGCGTCTCAGCTTCGGCAGCGGCAACTTCCAGCTAGCTAACTAAGGACGGTCAACGCTACGGAAATCGCCGACATGCTCTCCGCGTACGCCGCCGGCGTCAACGCGCACTGGCCCGCCGATCAGCTCTACCGCCTCATCGTGCGGGGCTTCCCGCGCGAGTACCACGCGAGCGGCGCGGCGCGGCGCCGGGAACTCGCCGGCGACGAGCCGCCGCTGACCGGCACCGCCTGGGACGCCCTGCTGGCCGCCGTCGTCGAGCACGTGACGCGCCTGCACGGCGAAACGCCGCCCGCGTGGGTGGACCGCCCGGAACGCTTCCTCGACGAGCCCTGGATCGATGCCCACGGCGAAGCCGGATGGCGCCGCAAGCTGTACGGTTGCCCCGCGGCGTTCGTTCGCCACGGCGCGTTCATCGACCCGCGCGACCTCGACGAGAGAGGAGGAGAGGTTGGCCGCTGAGGTCCTGACGCGCGCACGGCTGTTCCATCTGTTCGACCGCATGGACGAGAAGCTTGAGGAGCAGAAGACCGACGCCGAGATCTACGTCGTCGGCGGAGCGATGATGATGCTGGCGCACAGCGTATCGAGGGTGACGACCGACGTCGACTGCCACATCCGCAAGGGGTTCATAGCGGTGACCAACGCGGCGAGAGCGGTGGCGAAGGAAGAGGACCTGCATCCGTCCTGGTTGAACCAGGCCGTGACCATGCGCCATCTGCCGCAGGCACCCGACCGCGGGGAAGAAGGCCTGTACGAAGGAGCCCGGCTGCGGATCGTGGGCGCGTCACCGAAGCGGCTGCTCGCGATGAAGCTCGAGGCGGGTCGCGAGGGAGATGTCGCCGACACGAAGCTGCTCCTCTCGGCCTGCAGGATCGAGAACGAGGAACAGGCCGCGGCGGTGCACGGTGAAGCCTACCCGGGTCGAACGTTGCGGGACGACGTCAGGGCGATGCTGGTGGAAATGCTGCGGCGCAATGCCGGAGCCAGCCGAGCCGCGGATGCCGAATGAAGCCGACCGGGGACGAACGCCCACCGGGGCAGAGGCGCGCGCCGCTGCTGCTCCGGCACGGCCGGCGTACGAACCCGGAGATGCCGCTCCGCGGGAGATCGCCGGATGGACGCGCCGGCACGGCCAGCATACGAACCCGGAAGGGCCGCTCCGCGGGAGATCGCCGGATGGACGCGATGAACCGCGTCATCCGCGGAAGGAACGCGCGCTCGAGGGCATAGCGGCCGATCTCGCCCGGCGGCGCCTGCGGGGCCACGTGTACAGGACCGAAGAGGGGACGGCGGTGTTCGCGTCGACCGCGCCGGACGACGGCCGGACGACGCCCGAGAACCGGGGACCGGAACCGGTGCTGGAGGCGATCCGGAAGCACGTCGGCGACGAACCGGATCCGTGGGAATGGATCGCCGGCCTCTGGAGGCCGGACCCGATCGCGAAGGGCGTGCCGCATCCCACCGTGTACGACGGCCCGAACCTGCTGGTGACCGGCACGAGCGCGAAGATCGCGGCCGAGGCGACGGCGGCCGCCGCGGACCGGAGGAAGACGATCGCCCGGACACCGGGCCGGCGCCGGCGGCGATCGAGCGCAGCCGAAGCGGAGCGGTACGTCGCGCTCTTCCGCGCCGCGGTGGAAGAGGCGGCCGGGCGCCTGGAGCGGAGGGACGAGGCGCTACGCGCCGGCGACGTGAATCTCGCCGCCTGCGTCACCACCGCATGCGTGCTGGACGTGACGCGCCTGACGGACCACCACGGCGGCTCGATGTCGGCGGCCAATCTGGTGAAGCACTGCGAGGCGCTGGCCACGAGGGAGGGCGGCGGCGGGACGACGGCCGTCGAAGAGCTGGCGAACCGGTTGATGCGGGAAACGAGCTCGATCAGATGGCTGCGGGACAACCTGCTGGCGCATTTGAACGCCGATGCGTGGGAGCAGTTGCAGGCGGAGAAGAGACCGTTGCGCGAGGTCGAGACCGGGTTGCGGAACGTGCGGCTGGGAAGCGGTCACGTCGACGACGAGCTGCGGAGCAGCGTGAAGACGCTGAAGAAGCTCGTGCGGGAAGCGGAACGGCTGAGCGGCAGCGGATAGAGGCGCAGCCGGGCCGCGGTGAGCCGCAAGCGGGCGCGGGTGATGCGCTCGTCCGCGGACCGGCGCAACACCTCGGAGAGCCGCGCCTTCGCTTCGGCGACGGTCCAGACCCGCGGCGATTTGCGTTCGAAGGTGTCGGGTGCGCGCATCGCTCGAACGGGACCCGCCTTGCGGACCAAGTACGTGGTCCACGGTAGACCGGCGTCCTGTCGGCGGTCTACACCGACACAGGCGGCGGCCCGCGGAACGACGTCGCCAGGAACTCCGCTCGTTTCCATTGTACGACGACGGCGTTCTTCCGGTGCGGAGAATGCAGGGTAGTATGGCCGCATGGTGGCGCTCGGCCGAGGGGGGCGGGGCCGCCCGCGCGTCCGTGCCCGGTGGCGCTGGCCGGCCGGGGGGCGTGTTCGACGGGCCGGGGGTCGCGGGCGGCGTCGGGCGAGAGGCGTGGGGAATGGCGGCCTGTGTGTCGACCAGCTTCGCCCTGACCTGTCGCGGGCGGCGTCGGGCAGAGGCGCGGGGAATGCGTGGAGTGACGAATGGACGACATGCGGGGCGGGGAAGTGCTGGCGGCGGGGACGCGGCTGGAGGAGTTCGAGATCGAGCGGGAGCTGGGCGCGGGCGGCTTCGGCGTGACGTACCTGGCCCACGACCGGTCGCTCGACCGGCAGGTGGCGATCAAGGAGTACCTGCCGCACGACTGGGCGACGCGGCGGTCGGACGGCGGAGTCGGTCCGCGGTCGGCGTCCCAGGAAAAGGACTATTCGTGGGGTTTCGATCGGTTTCTGAAGAAGGCGAAGGTTCTGGCGAAGCTCCACCATCCGAACGTCGTGCAGGTGCATCGGGTGATCGAGGCGCGGGGCACGGCCTACATGGTGATGGAGTACGTGGAGGGCCGGAGCCTGGTGGCTGCGTTGCGGTCGGAGGGGCCGTGGCGAGAGTCGCGGGGGCTGGCGCTGCTCGACAAGCTGACTTCCGGTCTGGGGCCGGTGCACGCGGCGGGTCTGGTGCACCGGGACATCAAGCCGGCGAACGTGATGCTGCGTGGCGACGGGTCGCCGGTCCTGATCGACTTCGGTGCGGCGCAGCGTCAGGAGGGTGGTTCTGACGCCCGGCTATGCGCCGGTCGAGCAGTACAGCGAGACGGGTCGTCAGGGACCGTGGACGGACGTGTATGCGTTGGGGGCGATGGCGTACGAGGCGCTGAGCGGCCGTGTGCCGGTGGAGGCGACCGCGCGGATGGAGGACGACACGTTGCGGCCGGTGGCGGAGGTGTCGGCGCATGGGGTGAGTCCGGGTTTGCGGATGCGATCGGGGTGGCGCTGGCGTTCCGGTGGCAGGATCGGCCGCAGACTCTGGCGGACTGGCGGTCGCGGCTGGGCCTGCCGGCGGCGGGTGGTACGGCGGACACGCCGGGTCGCGCGCCGGTGCCGCCGGCGCCGGATTCCGGGCCGGCGGGTCCGCGAACGCATCCGGCGTCACGTAGTCGCCCTGTAACGCATCAAGCGTCACGACCGGGGGGCGCGTTCGACGGGCCGTCGGTCGCGGGCGGCGGCGGGCAAGAAGCGCGGTGGGGGCATGAAGTGACGGTGGACGACATGCGCGGCGAGGACGCGCTGTCGGCGGGGACGCGGCTGGAGGAGTTCGAGATCGAGCGGGAGCTGGGCGCGGGCGGGTTCGGGGTAAACGTACCTGGCCCACGACCGGTCGCTCGACCGGCGAGTGGCGATCAAGGAGTATCTGCCGCACGACTGGGCGACGCGGTGGCCGGGCGGCGCCGTCGGTCCGTGGTCGGCCACGCATGCGGAGAACTACCGTTGGGGGCTGGAGCGTTTTCTGGAGGAGGCGCGGGTTCTGGCGCGGTTCCACCATCCGCAAGTCGTGCAGGTGTATCGGGTGATCGCGGTGCGAGGCACGGCCTACACGGTGACGGAGTACGTGGAGGGCCGGAGCCTGGCGGAGGCGTTGCGGGCGGAGGGACCGTGCCGGAGGCGCGGGTTCTGGCGCTGCTCGACGCGCTGACGTCCGGTCTGAGGTCGGTGCACGCGGCGGGTCTGGTGCACCGAGCCATCACGCCGGCGAACGTGATGCTACGTGGCGACGGTTCGCCGGTTCTGATCGACTTCTTCGCGGCGCGTCAGGTGGTGGGTCGGCAGTCGCGGGCGGTGACGGCGGTTCTGACGCCCGGCTATGCCCCGTTTGAGCAGTACAGCAAGACGGGCCGGCAGGGACCGTGGACGGACGTGTTATGCATTGGGGGCGATGGCGTACGAGGCGCTGAGCGGCCGTGTGCCGGAGGAAGCGCCCGCGCGGATGGAGGACGACACGTTGCGGCCGATGACGGAGGTGTCGGCGCATGGGGTGAGTCCGGGGTTTGCGGATGCGATCGGGGCGGCGCTGGCATTGCGGGGTCCGGATCGCCCGCAGAGCGTTGGGGAGTGGCGGAAGCTGCTGGGCTTGCCGGCGGCGGGCGGGATGGCGGGCACGACGGAGGGCCGGGACGGTGCGTGGGCCGGCGGCGTCGCGCCGGCCCACGCCAGGGAGAGTGTCATTCCGTACGCCGAACCCGGAGATGACGTTGAGCGGCATGGCGACAAACGGTACGTGCTGAATCGGCCGGCCGCCACGCCGGGGAAGAGCCGCGAAGCGTGTTTGAAGGCCATGTCCGAGACTCCTCTGCGCATGACGTTGTCGTGGGAGGAGTTGCGGCGCATCACCCGCGAGCCATGACCCTCCTTGACTCCAAACGTGGCGTTCTACGCGCGTCAGAGCGCGGGTCCGCGCATCACGATTGGGCGCGACGGATGATCGTCGAGGCCGTGTCCACCGAGGGTGCGGCCATCAACGCCGTATGTCTGGCGGAGATCTGCGTCGGCGAGGACGACCCTGCGACCGTGGCCGATCGGATTCGCGGCTGGGGCGTCGAAGTGATCGACGTCCCGGCTGCGGCGGCCGATGTTTGTGCGGCAGCCTACCGGAAGTACCGTGAACGAAGGCGGCAGCAGTCCGGCAAGGAGTCGCCGCGAACTCCGTTGCCGGATTTCTTCATCGGCGCACACGCCCAGGTAATGGGCTGGACACTGGCGACGGCGGACGTAGCCTCAATACTGTTGCTTTAACGTTCCGGCGCGACAATGTGCGGCGTCCAGTCCCACTTGCGGCGGGACACCGGGCCAGGGCGGCGGAGCGGATTGCCGCTCATCTTCCGCTTGACGCCGCGCGGTTTCTTCTGACCGCGGCTGGAGACCACCCGCTCTTCCAGAATCTCCTCCAGTACGCGGTCGTGAAGCCCCTCATGCGCCGCCGAGGGGGGAAACGCCGGGGTGCTCGACACGGCGGCGCAAGACCCGCACGGCGTGGACGAACGAAAGACGGTCCGGGTCCTCGTCCACCTTGCGCGCCGCCTCGTGGATCAGGCGCCGCACCGCGTAATGCGCCAGCATCAGGCCGTGCACCTCCTGCAGCAGCAGGTCCGGCGTCTTGCTGCGCAGGATCGCGCCGGGACCCAGAATGTGCGTCTTGACCTCATCGTAGGTGGTTTCCACTTCCCAACGCTCATGATACAAGGCGGCCATCTCGGCCGCCGGCGCAACGGCCGGGTCGAGCAGGGTGGTGGCCAGACGGTAGACCTCGCCGCCGGCGCCGGCCAGCGTATACTCGACGACCCGCACGGGGCAGACGCCCCGACTGCGCCGGCGATCCTGCCCGCTGCCTCGCAGCACGCTCCGGTAGGAACCGTCGTCGAAGCGCTCCAGTACCGGCAGGCGCAGCTTCGCCTTCATACGCCACAGCAGGTCGGCGCCGGTGTCCGACGCCCGCCGCCAGAGCGGGAAGCCGCAGTAGCCCCGGTCCGCCAGCACCAGCATCCCCGCCGACAACCACGGCAGCAGCGTCCCGGCCTGTGCCTCCTCCGACTCGCCATACGCGCCCGCCCGCCAGGCGAACGCCGCCCGCGTCCCCAACTCCACCAGCGCCGTCAGGCGCACCTGCGGGAAGGCGGCACGGCCACGTGATGCCCCGGGCGCCCCGAACGTCTCCCGGTTCCCCGCCTCGTCCGGCACGTTCAACGCCGACCCGTCGAACGCCACCAGGCGCCGCCCGCGATACCACGCCCCGCGTGTCGCCGGATCCGCCAGCGGCTTGACCCGCACCGCGCGCAACGCCTCGAACGGTTCCGGCCCCAGGCGCGCACGCGCACGCGAATATCGACGACTTCCCCGACACCCGCAGCACCGCCGCGTCCGGCGACACCCAGCGCAGTCCCTCCAGCAAGCAGCGCAGCACCTCCCGCGCCGACACCGACCGGAACAGCCCCAGCGCCACGACGTAAATACACCATCGCCTCGGCCGGCAGATCACGCTGCCGACGGCTTTCCCGGCCACACGAAGCCAACGCCTCGCGCACCGACGTGATCGGGTACACCTGCGCAAGCACCCCGATGCTCAGGTAGTCCGACAGCCGCGGGCCACCCGGCAGAACCGCTTGTGTTCGGGACATCCACCCCTCCGCGTTCCCGCTTTTCCGGGACAGCATACAGGGGTGCGATCCTTAAAGCAACAGTATTGGGCGTAGCCCGGATCAGGACGTACTTTCCGTTGGTGCGCTTGGCGGCTCCGTAAACCGGGCCCTTGGTCCGAGGCGCGTTCGACGGACCGGCGGTCACGGTCGGCGTCGGACGAGAGGCGTGGCGGAGGCATGAAGTGACGATGGACGAGATGTGCGGCGGGGACGTTCTGCCGGCGGGGACGCGGCTGGAGGAGTTCGAGATCGAGCGCGAGCTGGGGGCGGGCGGGTTCGGGGTGACGTACCTGGCCCACGACACGTCGCTCAATCGGCCGGTGGCCATCAAGGAGTATCTGCCGCAAGACTGGGGAACGCGGCGGTCGGATGGCGAGGTCGGTCCGCGGTTGGCGACGCACGCGGAGAACTACCGTTGGGGGCGGGAGCGTTTTCTGGAGGAGGCGCGGGTGCTGGCGCGGCTCCGCCATCCGAACGTGTTGCAGGTGCATCGAGTGATCGAGAAGCGGGGCACGGCGTACATGGTGACGGAGTACGTGGAGGGCCGGAGCCTGGAGGCGGCGTTGCGGGCGGAGGGGCCGTGGCGGAGTCGCGGGTGCTGGCGCTGCCCGACGCGCTGACGTTCGGCCTGGAACCGGTGCACGCGGCGGGTCTGGTACACCGGGACATCAAGCCGGCGAACGTGATGCTGCGTGGCGACGGGTCGCCGGTGCTGATCGACTTCGGGGCGGCGCGTCAGACGATGGGCCGGCAGTCGCGGGCGATTACGACGGTTCTGACGCCGGGGTATGCGCCGTTCGAGCAGTACAACACGGCGGTATGCGCCGGAACCGGCTACCGGCGGGAGAACGCGGCGAGCGCGGCGACCGCCTCGTCGATGACGCGGGTCACCTCGGCGGCGGTCGCGCTGAAGTTGTTGGCCAGGATCGCGAACGCCAGCGGCTCGCCGTCCGCGGTTTCGACGTAGCCCGCCAGCGCCCGCACCCGGCTCATCGAGCCGGTCTTCGCGCGCGCGACGCCCTCGGCCGCGGTTCCGGCCAGCCGCCGGAGCAGCGTGCCGTCCCGGCCGGCGACGGGGAGCGCCGCCAGGATCCGCGCGCGGTGGTCCGGATCCCGATACAACCTAGCCAGCACCTCCACCAGCGCGCCGGCCGTCAGGTAGGTGTAGCGCGACAGGCCCGACCCGTCCGCGACGACCGCGCCCCGCCCGTCGATGCCCCAGCCGGCCAGCACCTCGCGCACCACCGAGCGCCCCGCGTGCGCGGCGGAACCCGCGGTGACGCCGAGGTGGCGCACCAGCGACTCGGCGTAGAGGTTCCTGCTCCGCTTCAGCATGTCGACGCCGATCGCCGACAGCGGCTCGGACCGGTGGCGGACGAGCGGACGCAGACCGGGCAACGCGGACACCCTGTCCCGCCCGAGCGAGTCGACGTCGACCGCCTCGCCGTCGACGGCGATCCCGCGCCGCTCCAGCGCGTCCTTGAACGCCTGCACGAAGAAGAGGGTCGGGTTCCCGACCGCGGCGGCCCGCACGACGGGGGAGGTCCCGCGCGGGATCCGGCCGCTGACCACCAGCGCGGGCCGGTCGGGGAGCCGCCGCAGCCGGATGCCGGCCGGCTGGTCCGCCCGGACGGTCACGACGTGGTTGCGCAGGGTCAGGCCGGATCCGGGGTGGAGGAACCGCGCGCTCGCGGGCCGGCCGGCGGCCGGGCCCGGCGCCACGACCACCTCGACCACGTTCTCGCGGTGCTGGAGCGCCCCCGCCGGGGCCGCGAATCCGCGCGAGAGGTCGTCCCAGGCCCACCCGCTGCCCAGGCCCGGCGTCTCGAGCGCGCCGTCGTCGAGAACGTCGTCGTCGCCGATGATCCGTCCGGCGATGCGCCGCACCCCGAGCTTCCGCAGCTCGTCCGCCCAGCCGGCGAAGACGTTCCCGGCGCCGGACGCGCCGATCGTCGGGTCGCCCGTCCCGCGCACCACGAGGTCGCCCTGCAGCGTCCCGCCGCGGATCGGCGCGGCGGCGAGCAGCGTCGTCTCGAAACGGTCGTCCCAGCCCAGCCGCTCGGCGGCGGCGGCCAGCGTGACCAGCTTCATCGTCGAGGCGGGCGTCAGCAGCACGTCGGGATTGCGCGCGTAGAGGCGCTCGTTGCGGTCGAGCGCCCGCACGTCGACGCCCCAGACCGCGGGGCCGATTTCGCTTGCCGTGAACAGCGGATCGAGACGCCGCGTCAGACCGGGAGCGCCCGGACGATGCGCGCCGCGGGCCGGAGCCGGACCGGCGGCGCCCGGCGCGCGGCGGCGACCCGGATTGCGGGGCGGGTCGGGCGCGGCCGGGGCGGCGGCAGCGGCGACCCCCGGGGCCGGTTCGACCGGGCGTTCCCCGGCCGCCGCCGGAGGAGCCTCGGGCGAAGAAGCCGCGCCGTCCCGCGGGACGGCGGCGCCCGGGAAGGAAACCGGCCCGCCGGCCCGCGCCGCGCAGCCGGCGATCGCGATGGCGACCAGAATCGCGGTGATGCGAAGCACCCGCGTGCTCATGCTCGCATCGATCTATCGGCTCGAAGGCGCGGGAACACCGGGGCCGCGGCAGATTCGCGCGGCCCGCGCGGATTCCGTCCCGCCGGCAGCGGGACGAAGATGTTCGATTCGGCGCGGCCCGCGCGGATTCCGCCCTTCCGCGGCCGTCATTCCGTCGCGGCGGCCGGGTCTGGCAGCCCGTGGCGAAATCCCCGCTGCATTCGACGGGCGCTGCATCCCGGCTGAACTGCGTCGTTCGTCGGTCGCATAGGGCCGATATGCTCCCTCCTCACGCCTTGTCAGCCGGGCGCCCCGCCCGTCTCGGTGCGACGCGGGGTTTCACCACGGGCTGCCAGGGCGTCCAGCGCTTCGAGGGCGTCGTCGACCGCGTCGGTGTCCACGACGGCGGCGCCCGGTTCCTCGCCGTGCGCCCCGTACGTGACCTCGCCGGACCGGCCGACGAGCACGCGCTCCTGCCGGCCGTCGTCCCCGAACGTCGCGGTGATCGTGGCCAGCGGCGCATCCAGCCCGGTTCCCCCGCGGCTCTCGACGAAGGAATCGGCGCGCAGATTCGACAGCGCCCGCAGCAGGGCGTCCATCTCCGTACGTTCGACGGCGGCCGGCTCCGGCTCGATCCGCCGCCACGCCTCCTCGCCGCCGCCGGCGTCCTCCCCGGCGTTCTCGTCCTCCGCGTCCTCGGCGGCCGGTCCCTTCTCGAACCGGATCGTCCGGCCGTCACGCAGCACGCTGAGCGCGGCGGCGTTGAACGGGCGGAAGTCGAACAGGTCCTTCTCGCGGTAGGCGTCCGCGCCGCGCGCCAGATCGTCGACCAGCGCGGCGTCGATCGTGAAGACCAGGCCGCGCGCCGCGTCGCGGGCGTAGACCGTGGTCTCCGGGTTCTCGTCGCCGACCAGCAGGGTGTGGCTTTCGCCCGCGACCTCGACCGTCGCGGTCAGACGGGGAGCGTCGAGCCCGAACGGCGCCAGCGCGTCGTCGGCCGCCGACTCCGACTCGACGACGACCATCTCGCCCGAGCCGAGCCGTCCGACCAGCGCCTCGACCAGGCCGAAGTCCGCCCGCGCCGCGAGCGGCTCCACGATGCGCCAGTTGCCGTCCGCCTTCGCGAAGCGTAGCGTGCCGCCGCCCTGCTCGACCGTGAAACTGGTGACGTCCGGGCCGGTGAACTCCAGGATGGACCGGTCGCGCAGCTCGAACGTGGTGCGGTTCAGCGTCGACTCGACGAAGTTGGCGACGAGGATCACCCGGTCGCCGACGGCGGCGTAGCGGTCTCCGCCGGTGGGGGTTTCGTCACCCACCGACAGGGTCAGCGGCTCGCCGCCGGGCGTCGCGAACGTGACGCTGACCGCCGGCTCGGCCAGCCCGAACGGCGCCAGATCCGCGGCTTCCTGCTCGACCACGCGCCGGACCTCGAGCGCGGCCAGGGTGGTGGCGATGGCCGTCGCCGCGTTGTCGTCGGCCTCGGTCTCGACCGGCGCGGTGAGCGTCCAGTCGATCTCGTTCTCGGTGCGGGTCAGCACCGTGACGTCGCCGTTCTCCGCGTTCACCGTGAGGTCGGTGATCCGGCCGGCCGCGACGTCGAACGCCTGTTCGTCGGCGTCGGCTTCCGAGGCCGGCGGCCGTTCGCGCTCGACGAACCAGGCGTAGCCGCCGATCGCCAGGAACAGCACGAGCAGCACGAGCGTCGAGCGCAGGCGTCGCATGGCCGTCACCCCCGCCGGTTCCACCAGGTGTAGAACCCGGCGCCCGCGATGAAGCCCGGCAGGAGCAGCAGCGAGAGCCAGTAGACGCGCGCCTGCTGATCGGCGGTCAGCGTGATCCGCCGGTCCTCGGGTTCGCGCGGCCGGATGGCGATGAGGTTCTCCTGCTGCGCGAGCCAGTTGATGGTGTTGAGAACCAGGTCGCGGTTGCCCTGAATCCCGACCGCGGCGTTCGAGGCGAAGTCCGAGTCGCCGAAGACCGCCAGCCGCGCCTCCGGCGGCGTGTCGTCGTCCCCGTCCGCTTCGTCGGCGCCCGCTTCGGCGTCCTCGTCCGCGTCTCCGGCGGCGTCCTCCCCGTCGTCCGCCGGCTCCGGTTCGTCGATGATCTGCGACACGACCGCGGCGATCGGCACCGGCCCGGGCACGTCGCCCGCGTCCTCGTCCAGGGTGACCTCGCCCGCCGCGAGCTGGCCCAGGTCCGCTTCCGCCCAGCTCCGGTCGCCGGTCTCGACGACGACCTCGCCGATCCGGCCCGCCACGCCGCCCGCCACCGGCCGCACCGAGCGGGCGAGGGGGAAGGCGGTCAGCAGGTTGAAGCCGTCGGTGATCGCGTGCGGCGGATAGGAAGCGGCGACCGGCACGGAGGCGTCCGTCCCGAGCAACTGGCCGACGCCGCTGGCGTCGACGACGACGTCCGAGCCGAGCTCGAGGCCCCATTCGCCGGCCAGCGCGGTCAGGTTCGGTTGCGGCGGCCCCTCGCCTTCCGCGTCGGGCGGGTCCAGCATGAGCAGCAGCTTGCCGCCGCCCGCCAGGTAGTCGCGCAGCAGGTCCGCCTCGGCCGGGAGCAGGTCGGTGGACGGGCCGGCCACGACCAGCACCGTGGCGTCGGCCGGCGCCTCGCCGGTCTGCGCCAGGACGACCGTCTCGACCCGGAAGTTGTCGCGGCCGAGGGCGTCGCGCACCGCGCCGTAGCCGTCGCGGCCGTCCCCCTCGGGGTCGCGCTCGCCGTGGCCCTGGACGAAGTAGACGATCCGCTCCTCGCCCTCCACCGCCTTGATCAGCGCGTTGGTCAACTCCTGTTCCGTGTTGGACGTGGTGCGTTCGACGCGGCCCTCGTACTCGAAGACGATCGTGCCGTAGGCCTGCACCTCGTACTGCCGCGCGCGGACCGGGTTGCGGTCGACGTCGACGTACTCGACGTTCACTTGCGGCGACACGTAGGCGTACTCGTCGAGCCGGTCGCGGAACCCCGGAAACTCCGCCTCGCGCGCGAACACGAGCACGGAGACCGGCACCTCGAGCGATTCGAGCACCCGCCGCGTCTGGTCCGACAGCGAGTACTGCTGCGCCGCGGTCAGGTCCCAGCGGACGTTCTGCCGCGACAGGACGTAGTTGGCGGCGACGAGGATGCCGAGCGCCAGCGCCACGCCGGACGTCGCCAACGCCCCCTCGCGCGCCTGCCGCCGGCTGAAGAAGGCCAGGATGCCGCGCCACTGGCTCAGCGTGTGCGCCGCGACCAGCGCCAGCCCGGCCACCGCCAGCCACCACCACAGCTCCTGCCGATCCGGGAGCGTGAAGCGGACGACGAGCGCCGCGAAGACCGCCGCGACGCCGGCCCAGCCGAGTCCCTGCAAGATCCGGTTCGCCATGGTTCCTACCCCCGCCACCTTTCGCTGTCGACCGACTTCGCGGTCAGGAACAGGCCGAAGGCGATGAAGCTGAGGTAATAGGTCACGTGCGCGGTGTCGATGACTCCCTTCGAGAAGTCGTCGAAGTGCTCCAGGATCGACAGGTACGACAGGATGGCGCCGGCCGTCGGCCCGGCCGAGTCGGACATCCAGCTCAGGACCCAGAACAGCAGCAGCAGCGAGAACGTGCCGACGCCGGCCACGACCTGGTTGCGCGTCGCGCTCGACACCAGCAGACCGAGGGCGATGAACGAGCCTCCCATCAGCGCCAGCCCGAGGTAGCCGCTCAGGATCGAGCCGGGCTCCGGATCGCCGTACCAGAAGAGGATGCCCATGTGGACGGCGGTCACCGACAGCATCAGCAGGAAGAGGGCGAACGCGCCCAGGAACTTGCCGAGAATGATCTGCAGGTCGCTCAGCGGCGACGTCAGCAGCAGCTCGATGGTGCCGGAGCGCTTCTCCTCGGCGTAGGCGCGCGCGGTCAGGAAGGGGAGGATGAACAGCAGGATGATCGCGGTGTTCGAGAGCAGCGGCCGGATCATGAACTCGTTGACGTTGACGGTCTGCGGTCCGCCGCCGAACATGCCGGACTCCGCGCTGAACCGCACCATGAAGGCGAGGCTGGCGATGTAGAAGTAGCCGTACAGCAGCGCGAACAGGCCGACCACCACGTAGGCGATCGGCGAGACGAAGTAGGAGCGCAGCTCCCGGTGGGCGATTGCGAGGACGTTATTCATCGGCGCTCTCCGTTGCCGCGGCCGGCCCGTCGCGGTCTTCGCGCTCCGCGTCCTCGCCGGCCGCTTCTTCTTCTTCCGCGGTCGTCAACTGCAGGAAGATCTCTTCGAGACTCAGGCGCGCCCGGCGCATCTCCAGCAGGCCCCAGCCGTTGGAGACGACCGCGTTCGCCAGCTCCCGCCGGAGGTCCGCGTCCTGGGCGCTCTGCACGTCGACGGCGCGGCCGTCGCCGCCCGGCTCGCCCACGCTGACGGAGACGACGCCCGGGATCGCCCGCAGCGCCGCGGCCGGGTCCGCGCCGGCCGTGTCGACCCGCATCCGGACGGTCACCGTCCCGTGCAGGCGTCCGGTCAGGTTGTCCGGCGTATCCTCGGCCACGACGCGGCCCTTGTTGATGATCACCACCCGCTCGCACGTCTGCGCCACCTCCGGCAGGATGTGCGTGCTCAGGATGATGGTGTGGTCGCCGGCCAGCTCCTTGATCAGCTCGCGGGTCTCGATGATCTGCTTCGGGTCGAGGCCGGCGGTCGGCTCGTCCAGGATCAGCACGTCGGGGTTGTGCAGGATGGCCTGCGCCAGCCCCACGCGCTGCCGGTAGCCCTTCGACAGCTTGCCGCAGTGCCGGTCGGCCACGTCGTCGACGCTGGTGCGCGCCATGACCCGGTCGATGCGGCCGCGCCGCTCCGCGGCTGCGAGCCCGTTGATGCGGGCGACGAAGGTCAGGTACTCCCGCACCGTCATGTCGGGATAGAGCGGGGGCGTCTCCGGCAGGTAGCCGGTGCGCCGCTTGGCCTCGAGCGGCTCCTCGAGCACGTCGAACCCGGCCACCGCGGCGGTGCCCTCGGTCGGCGGCAGGTAGCCGGTCAGCACCCGCATCGTGGTGGTCTTGCCGGCGCCGTTGGGGCCGAGGAAACCGAGGATCTGCCCCGCTTCCACCCGGAAGCTCACGTCGTCGACGGCAGCCACCGGGCCGTAGCGTTTCGTGACGTGCTGCACTTCAATCACCGGCGCAACTCCTGAATCGGGCTCGCCGGGAAGAACCCCCGGCGTTTTCTGGCGGCCGGAACGCGGCCGGACCGGACACGAAGAATCCCTGGACGAAATGTAATCACGAGGCGGAAAAGGTGTCAACCGGCGTGCGGGCGCCGGCCGCGCCGGGGGCCGCCGGTCCCGGCCGTCACCGCGGCCGGTCCTGCGCGGCGTTGCGGTCGACGAACTCGTCTATGGCCGCCTGGGCCGCGGAGTCGATGCGCTCGAAGCGGAGACCCATCCCGCGGCGCCGGTCGCTCCAGACCACGCGCGCCCGCGCTTCGACGGCGCGTTCCGTCGCCGGGAGCCGGAACTGGACGTGCACCGCCGTGCCGGGGGGCAGCGGATTCGTGGTCCACACGCCGATTCCCCCCTTGCCGAGATCCAGGGTGCGGGCGGCGGTGACGGTGCCGTCGAACCGGCAGGCGACCGGGATGCCGAGTGGAACGCGGGGGCTGAGCCGCCGGTCGAAGCTGTCGGGGAACAGATGGGGCGCCAGCGAAGGCACGATGTGCGCGTCCCCGCTGTGCTCGTTCACGTAGCCGGCGACGCCCAGGCCGGCGAGCTGCCGGATCTGCTGCGCGCTCGTGATCGATCCGCTGAAGACCAGGATGGGCGGCCGGCCGGCGCCGCACTCGCGGACGGCCCGGATCAGATCGGCCGCCGGGGGCGGAACGAGCCGCAGGTCGAGCACGACGAGGTCGACCGCGCCGGTCCGCGCCCGGAGGCAGGCGAGCAGTTCCGGCGCGGTTCCGACGCCGATGGCCGTGTGTCCCGCGTTCTCGAGCGCCGCCGCGAACCGGTCGCGGACTTCGGCGGCCTCGTCGGCGACCACGATGGTCTTCGACGCGGCGGCGGATGCGGCCATCGCCGGATCTATCGGCTGCTGCGCGACCCGGGACAGCCCGTGCGGGGCGCGGCGCCGCGTTGCGAAGCGCGGCGTTTCGTCGCTATAATGCCGCCCCGGTGAGGTTCACGAGTCCGCGAACCCGGCCCCGGTGAGGAAACCGGTGGCAGGCCGGCCGTCCGGGCGGCGGCCCGGGCCGATGAAGCTGCAGGTGTGGAGAACCGCATTATGAAATCAGCGTGGCGATACCTGTTGACTGTTTTCGTAGCCGCGGTCATGGCCCTCGGCGTCGTGGCCTGCGGCGGCAATCCGCCGCCGGAGCCGCCTCCGCCTCCTCCGCCGGTGGAGGAGCCTCCGCCGCCTCCGCCCCCGCCGCCGCCTCCGCCCCCGCCGCCGCCTCCGCCCCCGCCGCCCACCGAAGAGGAGCGGTTCATGCGGATGACGCTGGACGAGTTGAACGCCACGGCGCCGCTGCTGCCCGTGTTCTTCAACTACGACGAGGCGGAGATTCTGCCGGACGGCCAGATGGTCCTGCAGCAGAACGCCGAGTGGATGCGCCGCTGGCCGTCGACCCGGGTGCGCATCGAAGGGCACTGCGACGAGCGGGGCACCAACGAGTACAACCTCGCCCTCGGCGATTCGCGGGCCGCCGCGGTGCGCGACTACATGGTTTCGCTGGGGATCGACGCCAGTCGGATCACGCCGGTGAGCCGCGGAGAGGAAGCGCCCTTCTGCGCGGAGAGCCACGAGGGCTGCTGGTCGCGCAACCGGCGCGGCCACTTCGCGGTCATCGTCAAGTAGCCGCGGCGGACACGGAACTCGACGGCGGACGGGCCGTCCGCGCCGGGCGGCCTACCGCCGTACGATCCGTAGCGACTCGAGGAGCGCCGCGCGGGTCGTCCTGACGCGGGCGACGACCCGTTCGCCGTGCGCCAGCACTGGAATCTCGGTCCCGAACCGGCGCTCGAGGCGGGCGTCGCCGGTGACGTCGACCTCGCGGAGCGTGACCGGCTCCTCGCGCGCCACCTCGCCGACCACGTTCTTCATCGTGTCGCACAGGTGGCAGCCCGGCCGCGTGTACAGCGTCAGCCGAATCATGGTTCCGTCCGGGAGCGGTCAGGAACCGGCTGGCAGCCCGGCCGCGTGCACAGCGTCAACCGAATCATGGTTCCGTCCGGGAGCGGTCAGGAACCGGCCCGCGCGTCCTCCCGCGCGGAGAGGTCGACCGTGCCGACGATTTCGCCGACCGACGAGTGCCCGTGGCGCTCCAGGTAGCCGGCCACCCCTTCCCGGAGCTTCGGCCAGATGCCGGGGTCCTCGAAGTTCGCGGTCCCCACCTGCACCGCGCTCGCGCCGGCGATGAGGAACTCCAGCACGTCGCGCGCGGAGGCGATGCCTCCCATGCCGACGATCGGGATGCGCACGGCGGCGCGGCACTCGTACACCATGCGCACGGCGATGGGGCGGATGGCCGGGCCGCTCAGGCCGCCGACGACGTTGGACAGCCGCGGGCGCCGCGTCTCCACGTCGATGGCCATCGCGAGAAACGTGTTGACCAGCGAGATCGCGTCTGCGCCGGCGTCCTCGGCGGCCACCGCGAGGGCGGCCACGTCGGTGACGTTGGGCGTCAGCTTGGGGAAGATCGGCAGCGTCGTCGCCGCCCGCACGGCGCGCACCACGTCGCGCACGCCGGCGAGACTGCATCCGAACGTATGGCCTCCCCGGTCGATGTTGGGGCAGGAGACGTTGATCTCGATGGCGGCGACCCCCTCCGCGTCGGACAGGATCCGCGCGATCTCGGCGTACTCCTCGACCGTCGAGCCGCAGACGTTGACGATGACGACGGCGCGCCGCGCCCGCAGCGCGGGCAGCTTCTCCGCCACGAAGGCCCGTACGCCGATGCCCTGCAGCCCGATGGCGTTGAGCATGCCGCTCGGCGTCTCCACGATGCGCGGCGGCGCGTGCCCCTCGCGGGCCTCGAGGAACAGGCCCTTGACGGCGACCGCGCCGAGCGTCGACAGATCGACGAGCTCCGCGTACTCGACCCCGTAGCCGAAGCAGCCGCTGGCGGCGATGAGCGGATTGGCGAGCCGCAGGCCGGCGACGTCGACGCTCAGGTCAGGTCGGCCCACGAGACGCGGCTTCCCTCGAAGACCGGTCCTTCGAGGCAGGCCCGGACGAACCGGGCGCCGCCGTCGAGGACGCGCACCACGCAACTGTAGCAACCGCCGAGCCCGCAGCCCATGACCGGCTCCAGGGAAACCCGGACCGGCTGGTCCGCGCGCGCGGCCAGTTCCGCCGCCGCGCGCATCATCGGGGTCGGGCCGCAGGCGTAGACCATCACCCGCCGGCAGCCGGCCGCGGCCAGCTCGCGCTCCAGCGGCGCCGTCACCCGTCCCGCCTCGCCCCGCGCGCCGTCCTCGGTCGTCAGCACGACCCGCACTCCGAGCCGCTCGAAGAACGGGACGTGGTGGAGGTCGTCGGCCGAGCGCCCGCCGTAGAACAGCGTGGTGTCGACGCCCCGCGCGCCGAGCGCCTCGGCCAGCGTGGCGAACGGCGCCAGCCCGACCCCGCCGGCCACCATCCAGGCGCGGGTCGGCGGATCGACGGCCGGGAACGGGACGCCCAGCGGCCCGAGACAGCGGAGCCGTTCGCCCGGCTCGGCCCGGAACAGGGCGCGGGTGACGACGCCCACCTGCTTGTTCAGCAGCGAGAGGCCGGTCACCGCGCCCCGCGCGTCCCGCAGGATCCGGAAGACCGAGAACGGCCGCCGGAGCAGCGGCTCGCGTCCGAGGGCCCGCTTGACCATCACGAACTGGCCCGGCCGGGTCCGCCGGGCGATCGCCGGCGCTTCGACGTCGAGGACGTTGTACGCGTCGGACAGGCGGTGATTGGCCGCGATGCGGGCGTCGACGTCGACCGGGCCGGCCACGGGCGGAGTATATCCGAGCGCCCGGCCGCCCCTGCGCGCCGGCCGCTCCTGCCTGCCCGACGTCGACCGGGCCGGCCACGGGCGGAGTACATCCGGGCGCCCGGCCGCCCCCTGTGCGCCGGCCGCTCCTGCCTGCCGGGCGCGGCCTTGCGCGCCCGCGCGGCGCGGGACTAGGATCCCGGCACCGTTCCAGCGCGCCCGGCGAGGCCGCGAAGAGGCGTCGCCCGCGCATCCCTCGCGTCCGCACGCGCTTCCGTGCGGACGCCCCGGTGTTGCGCGCCGGCCGTGGAGGCTACTCTTGATCCCGCCCATCCAGCCCGCGCCGCCCTCGTTCGGACGCCCGGCGTTGCGCGCCGGCCGTGGAGACAGGCCCGCCGCGGCGGGACGAATCCCATGCCCCTGGTGATGGACGTCGAGGGGATGCGCCGCGCCCTCGTGCGGATCGCGCACGAGATCGTGGAGCGCAACCGTGGCGCCGGCGATGTCGCCCTGGTCGGCATCCGGCGCCGCGGCGTGACGATCGCGCGGCGGCTCGCCCGCAGCCTGCTGGAGATCACCGGCCGCGAGGTGCCGGCCGGCGCCCTCGACATCACGCTGTACCGCGACGATCTGCTGCGGCAGGCGGTCGGGCCGCAACCGGTGCTGCGGCGGACCGAGATCCCCTTCTCGATCGACGAGCGGCGCATCCTGCTGGTCGACGACGTGCTGTACACCGGGCGCACGATCCGGGCCGCGCTCGACGCGCTCATCGACTTCGGGCGGCCCCGCGGCATCCAGCTCGTCGTGCTGGTGGACCGCGGCCACCGGGAGCTGCCCATCGAGGCCGACTACGTCGGCAGGAGCGTTCCGACGGCGGCCGGCCAGAGCGTGCAGGTCAAGCTGACCGAGGAGGACGGGGTGGACGAGGTGGCGGTCGAGGGCGCCGCCGGGGACGGCGGAGGCGCGCCGGCGTCCGGTGGAGGCGCGCCGTGAGCGCGCGGCCGGCCGTCCGCGGGGGCGGGTCCGGCCGCCGGCCCGCGCCGGCCGGCGGAGGCGCACCGTGAGCACCGTCCTCGACGTGCGCGGGGCGGCGGCGGGCGGCGGCTCGGAACCCGCGCCGCGATTGCGCTCGAAGCACCTGCTGAGCGCCGGCGACCTGAGCCGGGAGGAGATCCTGCTCGTCCTCGATGCGGCCGAGGCGATGAAGGAGGTCGGCGCGCGGCGCATCAAGAAGGTGCCGGCGCTGCGGGGCGCGACCGTCGTCAACCTGTTCCTGGAGCCGAGCACGCGGACCCGCACGTCGTTCGAGATCGCCGAGAAGCGGCTGAGCGCCGACACGATCAACGTCGCGGGCGGCACGTCGAGCCTGGTGAAAGGGGAGACGCTGGTCGACACGGCGCGGACGCTCGAGGCGATGGCCCCCGACGTGGTCGTCCTGCGGCACGGCGCGTCCGGCGCCTGCCACCTGCTGGCCGACGCCTGCGACGCGCGGATCGTCAACGCGGGCGACGGGATGCACGAGCATCCCACCCAGGCGCTGCTCGACGCGTTCACGATCCGCGAGCGCAAGCCGCGGTTCGAGGGGCTGCAGGTGGCCATCGTCGGCGACCTGCTGCACAGCCGCGTGCTGCGGTCGAACGTCCTGCTGCTGACCGCGCTGGGCGCCGAGGTCCGGGTCTGCGGCCCGCGGACGCTGATGCCGCCCGGCGTGGAGCGTTTCGGGGTGCGGGCGACGACCTCGCTGGACGAGGCGCTGGCCGACGCCGACGTGGTGATGCTGCTGCGCGTGCAGGCGGAACGGATGCACGGGCATTTCTTCCCCTCCCGCCGGGAGTACTTCGCCACGTTCGGACTGACCGCGGAACGGCTCCGGCGCGCGCGGCCCGACGTCGTCGTGATGCATCCGGGTCCGATGAACCGGGGGGTCGAGATCGCCTCCGACGTGGCCGACGGCCCGGTGTCGGTCATCCTGGAGCAGGTGGCGAACGGCGTCGCGGTGCGGATGGCGGTGCTCTATCTGCTCGCCGGATTCGAGGCGGGCGAGGGATCGGCATGACGGCGCAGGCGGTGGTGCTCAAGGGCGGGACGGTGGTCGACCCGGCGCAGGGAATCGACGGCGCGGCCGACGTCCGCATCGAGGGGGGGCGCGTGGCGGCGGTCGGTCCCGACCTGCCGCTCGACGGCGCGCTCCCGCGGGAGGTTCCGGCCGGATTCGTCGTCTGCCCCGGCTTCATCGACATGCACGTCCACTTCCGGGAGCCGGGACAGGAGCACAAGGAGACCATCGCCACCGGCGCCGCCGCCGCCGTGGCCGGCGGCTTCGTGGCCGCCGCGTGCATGCCGAACACCGATCCGGTCAACGATCACGCCGGCGTGACCGGGGAGATCGTGCGCAAGGCGGCCGACGCCGGGCTGGCCCGGGTCTACCCGATCGGCGCCGTGTCGGTGGGCTCGCGGGGCGAGCGGATGACCGAGGTCAAGGCGCTCCGGGAGGCCGGCTGCGTCGGAATCTCCGACGACGGCCACCCGGTGGCCAGCGCGCTGCTGATGCGGCGGGCGCTCGAGTACGCGTCGATGTTCGGGATGCCGGTCATAGACCACTGCGAGGAGCCGACGCTGGCCGCCGGCGGGGTGGCGCACGAGGGGTTCCCGGCGGCCGCGCTGGGGCTGCGCGGCCAGCCCGGCGAGACCGAGTCGATCATGGTGGAGCGGGACGTCAGCCTGAGCGGGCTGACCGGCGGGGCGGTGCACGTGGCCCACATGAGCGCGCGCGGGTCGCTGCGCGCGGTGCGCTCGGGAAAGGAACGCGGCGTCCCGGTGACCTGCGAGGTGACGCCGCATCACTTCATCCTGACGGACGAGGATCTGCGCTACGACACCAACTTCAAGATGAACCCCCCGTTGCGCGCGGTGGCGGACCGCGACGCGATGCTGGCGGGGCTCGCCGACGGGAGCATCGACGCCATCGCCACCGATCACGCGCCGCACCACGCCGACGAGAAGGCGGTGGAGTTCGACCGGGCGCCGTTCGGCGTCATCGGTCTGGAGACCGCGGTGTCGCTGTCGCTCGACCGGCTCGTCCACCGCGGCGTGCTCTCCATGACCCGGCTGGTGGAGCTGTACGCCCCGAATCCGGCGCGCATCCTGGGGGTCGCGGGCGGGACGCTGAAACCGGGCGCGGCGGCCGACCTGACCATCCTCGCGCCGGACGCGGCGGTGGAGGTGGCGGCGGACCGGTTCCGTTCCAGGGCGCGCAACACCCCGTTCGACGGCTGGCGGCTGCGGGGGGCGGTGGCCGCCACCATCGTCGGCGGGCGCGTCGTCTACACCAACGAAGCGGTTCCCGGCGCCGCCGGGCTGGCCTGGCCGGCGGTCACCGCGGCGTAGACCGCGGCGGTTTCGTCGACCATCCGATCCACGCCGAAGCGCGCCCGGGCGCGCCGGCGTCCCGCGGCGCCGAACGCGCGCCGCCGCGCGGCGTCCCGCAGCAGGCCGGCCATGGCCCGGGCCAGCGCCGGCGCGTCGCCGGGCGGGGTCAGCAGACCCGTCTCGCCGTCGACGACGCTCTCCGGGATGCCGCCGGCGCGGGTGCCGACCACCGCCAGCCCGGCCGCCATCGCGTCGAGCACCGACGTGCCGAGTCCCTCGGTGACCGAGCTCATGACGAAGAGGTCCAGCCCCTTCAGCAGCGACGGCACGTCGGACCGGAAGCCGGTCAGGATGACTTTCCCGTCGAGACGCAGGCGCCGGATCCGGCTGGCGAGCGCCCCCTCCAGCTCGCCCGCGCCGACGATCAGCACCCGGGCCTCGGGGACCTCGCGGACGAGCCGCGCCGCCGCGTCGACCAGGTGCCGCTGGCCCTTGTGCGGCACGAGCGCGGCGACGTTGCCGGCGATCGGGCAGCCGGGCGGCAGGTCGAACTCGCGGTGCAGATCCAGGGCCGGCGCCCGTTCGATGCGGTCGCAGTCGATCCCCTCGCGCACCACGGTGGTTCGCGCCGGCGGCACGCCGTCGCCGGCCAGCATGTCGCGGATCGCGGACGACGCGCAGACGAAGCGGTCCACCCGGCGGTACTTCCAGCGGGAGAACACGTTGCTCCCGACGTGGAAATCGACGCGCCGGGAGGCGATCAGGGGAGGCGCCGCGCGTCCGGCCAGCGAGCGGGCGAGCGTCGCGGCCGCGATGGCGCGGGCGTCGTGGGCGTGTATCACGTCCGGCGCCAGGTCGCGGACCAGCCGGCGGAGCCGCCAGGCGGCGGGCAGGTCCGCATCGCCGCGCGGGGCGAGCGGGTACAGGTCGCCCGCCGCCTCCGCGCGCCGGTACAGCGCGCCCCGCGGCCAAGCGGCCAGCGCGGCGCGCTGCCCCCGCCGGCGCAGGCCGAGCACCGTCAGCAGCACCTGGTTCTGGCCGCCGCGCCACGTCCGCGCCGTGTCGAGATGCAGGGAGAACATCGCCGGTCGCGCGGCCGCTGCGGCGGGCGGTTCAGCCGCGGTCTCCGCCGCCGGCGCGCTGCCGCTCCCACAGCTTCGCGAACTTCAGAAAGACGTAGCCGGCGTTCAGGATCGAGACGATCAACCCGTGCGCGCCGTCGCGCGCGCCGCGCCGGACGACATAATTGCGCAGGAAGGCGGCGATCGGGCGCGCCGTGAGGTCGACCCACCCGGCGCGGCGCCCCTCGCGCTGCAACTGGCGGGCCGCGAGCGTCGTGTAGCGGTCGATGGTCCGCAGGTGATGGGAGACGTTGCGGTAGGCGTGGTGCTCCAGTTCTCCCCGCAACCGGCCCACCGGTCCGTCCACCGCGACCGACTCGTGCACCAGGCGGTCGTTCCAGCGGCCGGCGCGGCGGTCGTAGAGGCGCAACTGGAGGTCGGGGTACCAGTCGGTGGAACGGATCCAGCGGCCGAGATAGCGCGTCACGCGCGGGACGCGGTACCCGCGGGCGGCCGGCTCGGCGTCCAGCAGGGCTCGAATCTCGCGCGCCAGCGCCGGCGACACGCGTTCGTCCGCGTCGAGCGACAGCACCCAGTCGTGCGCCGCGAGCGCCGCCGCGTGGTTCTTCTGCGCCCCGTAGCCCTTCCACTCGCGCGCGGTGACGCGGTCGGCGATCTCCCGCGCGATGCGCGCCGTGCCGTCGCTGCTGCCGGAGTCCACCACCACCAGCTCGTCGGCCCAGCGCGCCGATTCGAGCGCGGCGCGGACGTTGGCGGCCTCGTCGCGGGTGATCACGACCACCGAAAGGCGGGGCATGGGGGCGGCTCCGAGTCTACCAGGAGCGCCGCCGCCGGACCGCCGCGATGCGAACCATCAAGCTGACCCTCGCCTACGACGGGACCGGCTACGTCGGCTGGCAGCGCCAGGCCCGGGGCCGTTCGATCCAGGGCGTGCTGGAGCAGGCGCTGGCCACGATCGAAGGGCGGCCGGTGGCCGCCGCCGGCGCCGGACGCACGGACGCCGGCGTGCACGCCCTCGGACAGGTGGCCAGCGTGCGGCTCGCGCACCGGATCGGGACGCCCGCCCTCGTCCGGGCGCTCAACGCGAAGCTGCCGCCCGACGTCCGCCTGCTCGCGGCCGAGACGGCCGCCGCCGGCTTTCACGCCCGCTACGCGGCGCGGGGCAAGACCTACCGGTACAATCTGACTTCCGGCGCGATCGCGAGCCCGTTCGCGCGGCGCTACGCCTGGCACGTCCGCGGGCCGCTCGATCTCGACGCCATGCGCGCGGCCGCGGCCCGGCTCGAGGGGCGCCACGACTTCGCGGCGTTCCAGGCCGTGGGGAGCCGCGTGGCCACCACCGTCCGGACGATACGCTCGGTGGCGGTCGAGCCCGCGTCCGCGGCCTTCGCAGCGCCGCCCGCCGGTCCGGCGCGGGCGTTGGCCATCGACGTCGCCGGCGACGGGTTTCTGAGGCACATGGTGCGGATCATCGCCGGCACGCTCGTCGCGGTCGGCGCCGGCCGCTTCCCGGCGTCCGGCGTGAGCGGGATCGTGGCGTCCCGGGCGCGGGAGCGGGCGGGGCCGACCGCTCCGCCGCACGGCCTGTTTCTGGTCGCCGTCGACTACTGATTTATCATAAGAAGCCAATGGGCCTGCACGACGTACTGGCGTGGGCGCCGGCCGGATCCGTCGCAGCCGGCCTCGCGCGCCAGGTCGATTTCGACCGCCTGCCGGCGCACGTCGCGGTCATCATGGACGGCAACGGCCGCTGGGCCGCCCGCCGGCGCCTGCCGCGCGTCGAAGGGCATCGCGCCGGCATCGATGCGGTCCGCGACGCGGTGGAGCTCTCCGCCCGTCTCGGCATCGGGGTGCTGACCCTCTACGCCTTCTCGGTGGAGAACTGGAAGCGCCCGCCGGCCGAGGTGCGGGGGCTGATGGGGCTCCTCAAGCGCTACCTGCGGCTGGAGCTCGCCACGCTGATGGAAAACGACATCCGCCTCAAGGTGATCGGCAGCGAGGCGGAGCTCGCGCCGGACGTGCGGCAGGAACTCGACGCGGCGCAGGAGCGGACCGGCGGCAACACCGGCATGGTCTTCAACATCGCGCTCAACTACGGCGGCCGGGCCGAGATCGTGGCGGCGGTCCGCCGCGCGCTCCGGGCCGGCGTCGATCCGGACGAGCTGGACGAAGCGCGGTTCGCCGGGCTGCTGTACACCGCCGGCCAGCCCGATCCGGACCTGCTGATCCGGACCAGCGGGGAGATGCGCATCAGTAACTTCCTGCTCTGGCAGATCGCGTACTCGGAAATATGGGTGACCGACACGCACTGGCCGGACTTCCGCGCCCGGCACCTCCTGGAGGCGGTGCTCGCCTACCAGAAGCGCGACCGCCGCTACGGCGGGATCGAGGAGGAGCCGGCGGTCGTCGGGCGCCGGGCGTGACCAGAATCCTCAGCGGCGTCACGCTGGCGGCCCTGGCCGCCGGCGGGATCTGGTTCCTGCCCCCCGCCGCCATGATGCTGCCGGCCGGCTGCGTCCTGTTGCTGGCGTTCGCGGAGTACGCGGGGCTGGCGCGCTCCGCCGGCCTGACGTTCGACCGGGTTTCCAGCGCGTCGGCGACCCTGGCGGCGGCGGCGGCGGTCGCCCTGGCCCCCGGCGCGCTCGCGGTGGTGGCGATGGCCGGCCTGCTGCCGATCGCGGCGGCGGCGCTGGTCCGGCCCCGGGGCGAAGGGGGGCTGGCGGCCGTGGGCGCGGCCGTGTTTCCGCTGTTCTGGCTGGGACTCCCGATCGGCGCGCTGGCGGCCCTCCACCTGCACGCGGGCCGCGAGGCGCTGCTGCTCCTGATCGCCACCATCGCGGCCAGCGACACGGCGCAGTACTACGGCGGCCGTCTCCTCGGCCGGCGGCCGCTGGCCCCCGCGGTCAGCCCGGGCAAGACGGTGGAGGGGGCGCTCTGCGGGGCCGCCGCCGGCGCGGCGGCGTTCGCCGGCGCGGGCGCCTGGTGGCTGCCCGCGGCGCCGCCGCCCGCCCGCGCGGTGCTCGGCATGACGCTCGCGGTGCTCGGCATGGCCGGCGACCTGTTCGAGTCGCACCTGAAGCGGGCGTCGGGCGTCAAGGATTCGTCGGACCTCATTCCGGGGCACGGCGGCGTGCTGGATCGTATCGACGGGCTCCTCTTCGCCGCGCCGGTCCACTACGCGGTGCTGTTCTTCGCGCGCGGGGGCCTGCCGTGAAGCGGATCGCCATCCTCGGCTCGACCGGCTCCATCGGCCGCAGCGCGCTCGCGGTCGCGGCGGCGCATCCCGAGCGCCTGGAGGTCGTCGGTCTCGCGGCCGGACGCAACGTCGAGCGTTTCGCCGAGCAGGTCGCCGCGGTGGAGCCCGCGGCGGTCGCCCTCGCGGACGGCGCGGCGCTGGACCGGCTGCGGGGGGCGGGCGCGCTGTCCGCCTCCGCCGCGGCCGGCTGGGGCGAGGAAGGGCTGGTCGCGGTCGCCACCCATCCGCGCGTGGACCTCGTCCTGTGCGCCTCGGCCGGCACCGCGGCGCTGGGGGCCACGCTGGCCGCCATCGAGGCGGGCAAGACGGTGGCGCTGGCCAACAAGGAAGTGCTGGTGACCGCCGGCCGGCTGATGATCGCGGCGGCGCGGCGGCGCGGCGTGGCGATCCTCCCGGTCGACAGCGAGCACAACGCGATTCACCAGTGCGTCGACGGGCGCGCGCCGGGCGACGTGCTGCGGTACGTCCTGACCGCGTCCGGCGGGCCGTTCCGGGACCGGCCGGCCGCGGACCTCGAGGCGGTGACGCCGGAGGACGCCCTGCGCCATCCCACCTGGTCGATGGGACCGAAGATCACGATCGATTCGGCGACGTTGATGAACAAGGGCCTGGAGGTCATCGAAGCCCGCTGGCTCTTCGACGCGCCGCCCGAGCGCATCGACGTCGTGGTCCATCCGCAATCGGTCGTGCACTCGCTGGTCGAGCTGCGCGACGGCTCGGTGATCGCCCAGCTCGGCGTCACCGACATGCGCCTGCCGATCCAGTACGCCTTTTCCTATCCGGAGCGCTGGCCCGCGCCGCTGCCGGCGCTCGATCTGGCCGCCTGCGGGCCGCTCGACTTCCAGGCGCCCGACGCCGGCCGCTTTCCGTGCCTCGGGCTGGCCTACCACGCGCTGCGGGCCGGGGCGGGGTTCCCCGCCGTGCTCAACGCGGCGAACGAGGTGGCGGTGGCGGCGTTCCTGGCGCGCCGCCTCTCGTTCACCGCCATCCCGCGCGTCATCGAGGCGACCCTCGACGCCGCGGCGGGGCGCGCGCCGGCCGAGCCGGAGGCGCTGGCCGACGTCCGCGAGCTCGACGCCTGGGCGCGCGCCTTTTCGTCTTCGGTCGCGGGCGGGTAGAATCAAGGACGCGCATGACGATCCGCCGCCGCGATCCGACGACTCAACCGTGACCACGCTGCTTGCCTTCCTGTTCGTCCTCGGGGTGCTCGTCTTCGTGCACGAGCTGGGCCACTTCCTGATGGCCCGCCGGCTCGGCGTGCGGGTGCTGACCTTCTCGCTCGGGTTCGGACCCAAGCTCCTGAAGGCGCGGCGCGGCGACACCGAGTACTGCGTCAGCGCGATCCCGCTCGGCGGCTACGTGAAGATGGCGGGCGAGCACGGCGAGGAGAACCGCAGCGGCGCTGCCGACGAGTTCATGTCGAAGTCCAAGTGGGAGCGCTTCCTGGTGCTCGTCATGGGACCGGCGATGAACCTCGTGCTCGCCGTGATCGTGATGTGGTTCGTGCTCTACCAGGGGGCGGAGGAGCCCGCGTACGAGATCGAACCCCCCGTGGTCGGCAGCGTGGCGGAGGATTCTCCCGCCGCCCGCGCCGGCATCGCGGTCGGCGAGCGGATCGTGAGCGTCGCCGGCCGGGCCGTCGACACATGGGACGCCCTGTTCCTGGAGGTCCTGCCGCGGGCCGAGCGCGAGATCCCGGTGGTCGTGCGTGACGCGGGAGGGCGGGAACGGACCCTGCAGGTGACCCCGGACGCGCAGACCCGCTTCGAGATGGGGGACCTCGGCGTCGGCCCGGCGGTGCATCCGCAGATCGTCCAAATCATGCCGGACGAGCCGGCGGACCGGGCCGGGCTCCGGGTGCGCGACGTCATCGAGGCGGTCGACGGCGAGCCGGTCGACCGCGCCGGGCTGATCGCGCGCATCAACGCCAGTCCCGACGTGCCGCTCACCCTCACCGTGCGCCGTGGCGGCGAGGCGCTCGACGTCCGCGTCACGCCGGCGTTGCGCGGCGACGTCGGGCTGACCGGCATGTCGATCGCGCCGTACGAGACGCGGATCGTCGAGCCGGGCTTCGTCGAGGCGTTCGGCATGAGCCTCCAGCGGAACTACGAGTGGTCCGGCTTGATCTTCCAGACCCTCTGGGGGCTGCTGACCGCGGAGACCTCGCCGCGGCAACTGGTCGGTCCGGTCGGCATCGCGCAGTTGTCCGGCAGCGCGGCCCAGGTGGGCTGGATCCAGCTCTTCAGCCTCATGGCGATGATCTCGCTCAACCTCGGCATCCTGAACCTGCTGCCGATCCCGATCCTCGACGGCGGCCACATCTTCATCATGGGCATGGAGAGCGTGGCGCGCCGCGACTTCAGCATGCGCGTCAAGGAGCGGATGCTGCTCGCCGGCTTCGTGGTCCTGATGCTGCTGATGGTCACCGTGATCTACAACGACCTGACCCGCATCCGGTGGATCGAAGCGCTCATGCCCTGGCGCTAGTCCCCGGCCGCGCGCCGGCGCCGCGGCGGTTCGGGCCTTCCGCCGCCGGTCTCTTCGAGCGGTAGTCGTTTCGCGGGAGCCGCCGCCGGCCTTCCTGCGCGGCCGCTGCAAGAGCCGCTCGTTTCTTCCTGCGTCCGATGCCGACGTCCCTGTCAGCCACGCTCCGGCGGGAAATGCGCCCGACGGTGGCGCTCGCGGCCCCGGTCGTGATCGCCGAGGTCGGCTGGGTGGCGATGCAGATCGTCGACATCGCCATGGTCGGCCGGCTCGGTCCGGAGGCGATCGGCGCGGTCGGCGTGGGTAGCGCGCTGCTGCTGGCGTTCGGCGTCTTCGGCATGGGGCTGCTGCTCGGCCTCGACACGCTGGTGTCGCAGGCGTTCGGCGCCCGCGACCGGGAGGCGTGCGACGGCTGGCTGCGGCACGGGGTGTTCCTGGCCCTGGTCCTGACGGTGCCCATCGTCCTGCTCGCCCGGGTCGTCGGGAGCCGCCTCGACGTCTGGGGCTTCGATCCGCGGGTCCTGGCGCTGGTGCGTCCCTATTTCGCCATCGTCACCTGGAGCCTGCCGCTGCTGCTGCTGTACGCCGCGTTCCGGCGCTACCTGCAGGCGGTGTCGGTGGTCGCGCCGATCATGATCGCGCTGGTCGCCGCCAACGTCGTCAACGCCGCCGCCAACTGGGTCCTGATCTTCGGCCGCCTCGGCGCGCCGGCCCTGGGCGTCGACGGCGCCGGCTGGGCCACGTGCCTCGCCCGCGCCTGCATGGTGATCGTGCTGGCGGCCGCCGTCGCCCGCCGGGGCGTGCGGCCCTGGACGCTGACCGCCGGGGTGCGGACCGCCGGCCTGCGGCGGATCCTGGGGCTCGGGTGGCCCGCCGCGACGCAGGTGACGCTGGAGTACGGTGCGTTCGCCGCCGTGACGATGCTCGCGGGGCGGCTCGAGCCCTCGACCTTGGCGGCGCATCAGATCGTCGCCAACCTGGCCGGGCTGACCTACATGGTGCCGCTGGGGGTCGCGTCGGCCGGGGCGGTCCGCGTCGGGCACGCGGTCGGCCGGCGGGATGCGGCGGGGGCGTCCGGCGCCGGCTGGACCGCCATCGCGCTCGGCGCCGGCTTCATGGCGTCGGCCGCCGCGGCGTTCCTGGCCGCGCCGCGCGCGCTGCTGGGGATCTTCACGATCGACGGCCGGGTCGTGGAGGCGGGCCTGACCCTGATCGTCGTCGTCGCGCTGTTCCAGATCTTCGACGGGCTGCAGGGGGTGGCCACCGGGGCGCTCCGGGGCCTGGGGGACACGCGGACCCCGATGCTGCTGAACCTGGCCGGCCACTGGCTGATCGGCCTCCCGGTCGGCTGTCTGCTCTGTTTCCGGATCGGCTGGGGCGTCGTCGGACTGTGGATCGGGATCTCGACCGGCCTCGTCCTGGTCGGCAGCCTGGTGACCGCGATCTGGTGGCGCCGGTCACGGACGCTGGCCGCGGCGCTGGCGGACCTTCCGGCGGGCTGACGCGGGGCGCGAAACTTCGGCGCGGATTTTGCTTGCAGAACGATACGATCATTGCTTGGAAGTGAACGCATGCAGGGTCTGGCGCTCGTCGACTACGACAACGTGTGCGAGGCATACGCCCCGGGGCGGCGCGGACGCGCCGGACAACGCTGGTCCCGGGTCGACGTCGAACGGCGCACGGACGGTCTCGTCGATGCGATCACACGCGTGTTCTGCGCCGCGTTTCCGGAGCTGCGGGAGTTGGACGTGCGGCTCTACGGCGGCTGGACGGACGAGCGCGGCATTCCCAGTCCGGCTGCCTTCCTTCTGCTGCAGGTCGTTCCGGCCCTCCGCGGCCGGCGTCACGGCGTGATCGTGCGTCCGTCGCTGGCGACGGCGATGGTGCAGCTTCCCGACGTCCGCCTGTGGGGCACGGTGCGGTTGCGCACGAAACCGAAGCGACAGAAGATGGTTGACGGCATGCTGGGGTGCGATGCGATCTTCGTCGCCACGGAGGGTCTGACCCGGGTCGGCGTGGTCACCGACGACGACGATCTGGTTCCCGCGCTGCTGGCCGCGCACGCCGCGAATGGAACCTGGACGATCTGGGTGCGTTCCCGGCGTTCCCGCGAGGGATTGAACGATCGGCGACTGGCGAATCGGGGGCTCCGCATCCACCGGATCGAGGAGGAAACCCATGTCTGACGCAGGCCGGTTCGCGGACTACTGGAAGGGTCGGATCGAGCGCGATCTGACCTCGTTCGGCGACCCGGGCGCCCTGGTCGACGTCAGGGGGACGACGGGACGTGCGTTCCGCGCCGCCTGGACCATGCAGGGCGTGGAGCGCGAGGCGATGTTCTCCGTGTCGCGCGGCGCGGGCGTTTCGGTGACGGAAGAAGGCCGCACCCTTCCCTACCGATCGTTCGTCGCGGGATCGGACATGGCGGATCTCCAACGCGTCGCGCGGATGATCCTGCAGGCGATGCCGTCGGGATTGTTCGTGGAAACCAGCGCGAAACGTTCCGTCGCCGACGGCGACACGAGGAAGGCTTCCGCCGTCGGGCTGCTGGCGGATCTCCTCGAGGAGGAGGACGGCGTGGCGACACGTGTCGTCATGGTCACCGCGGACGCGGGGGCGGGCAAGACGTGCGTGCTGAAGGAACTGGTCCGCCGCTACGCGGACGATTATCTGCACGGGCGGACCCGGAGGCTGTTGCTCTACGTCGACGCGCAGGGGCGGTCGCTGGCGAGGCTGAACGAAGCGCTGGCGACGGAATTGCAGGATCTGAAGGTCGGCTTGACCTACCACTCGGTCGCCACGCTGGCCAGGCTCGGGATCCTGGTGCCGGTGATCGACGGATTCGACGAGTTGCTGGGCGTCAGCGGCTACGACGATGCGTTCAGTTCTCTGGCCGGGTTCCTCGACCAACTCGAGGGCGAAGGACAATTGCTCGCGTCGGCGCGTTCCGTCTACTACGAAGAGGAGTTCCTTGCGCGGGCGGGCCTCGCGACCGGCAACTGGTCGCAGGTGCCGGTTCGCGTGCTCGAATGGTCGGCCGACGACCGCCGGCGCTATCTGGACGAATGGATCGCGGACCGGGGGCTGACGGGCGAGGCCGCGGATCGGCTTCGTCGCCGGGTGGAGAAGATCTTCGCACGCGGGCACGAGGAGCTGGCGAAGAAGCCGCTGTTCCTTGCGCGGGTGGTGGAGTTGCTCTGGAACGATCGGGAGTTCTCGGGAGGCGACGATCTGCTGCAAGCGCTCGTGCGCGAATACCTGTCCAGGGAGCGGAACGAAAAGCTGCTGGACAGGCAATCCGGTTCCCTGCTGACGGAAGCGCAGTTCGAACGGCTGATGTGCGAGCTGGCGCAGGAGATGTGGAACCAGGAGACCCGCGAGCTCGACTCCCGCTCCGTACGGGAGGTCGCGGAATTCTTCGTCGAAAGCGAGAGTCTGTCGGACACGGCGAAGCAGTCCGTCGTCGAACGCATGCCGGCTCTGGCGTTTCTCGCGCGGAGCGACGGCCGTTCGTTGCGCAGCGGAGGGATCTCCTTCGAGCACGAACTGTTCTTCTCCTATTTCCTCGCTGGTGCCATCGTGTCGGAGTTCAGCTCGGCCAGCGCGGACGTGCGCATCGTCCTGAGCAGGTCCGCGCTGCCTGGCGACGTCGCGGAGCGGGTGGCGGCGCAGTTGCACGCGCGGAACGAAACGGGCGGACGGGACGGAGCGGGCGCACGGGATCGATTGCAGAAGCTGCTGGATCGTCTGGCCGACGCGGGTCGCAAGGAGTGCCGGCGGACCATGCAGGTGCGTGAGAACGCCGGTCTCCTCGTGATGGCTTTGCTGCAGGCGTACGCCGGCCTCGGCGAAGGCGGGCATGAGATCGATGAATGCACGGTGCGATCCGTCGTCTTCCCCGGCAGTCGGCTCCGCGACGTCACGCTGCGGCGCTGCTCGCTGGTCGACGTGGATGTTCGCCGCACCGACTTGACGACGGCCCGGTTCGTGGAGTGCGCGGCCCGGAACGTCCTGTTGTTCGAACCGCGCGTGGCGCCGGGTTCGACACGTCTGGAATTGCAGGGGCTCGAAGTCTCCCACGTGACGGGACTGCGTCTCGCGGGATCTCCGGAGACTTTCTACGAGCCGTCGACCGTTGCGGCGAAGCTGAGGGAATGCGGCGCGCCGACGCCCGATCCGGACAAGGCAGTCGGTTCCCGGGTGCCGCCCGAATACGTCGAACTCGTCGGGCGTCTGGTGCGGGCATACCGCCGGGCGAATCCGGTGTGCGCGGAAGATCCCGCGCTCGCGGGCCTGTTCGGCGATCCGAAGTGGGCGGCCGTCGAGCGGCTGCTCATCGACCACGAGATCGTGGCGAAGGAACAGCGCGCCACCAGTGGCCGGCCCAAGACGTTCCTTCGGCGGCGGGTGTTGCCGGAACAGATGATGTCGGGCTGGAACGGCAGGGCGGATGGCGTCCCGCGCGTCCGGTCGTTCTGGCGGGCGCTGGAGTCGGAAACCGCGTCCGGCGGCGGACGGTCCGACCAACTCTGACGCCCGGACGTGGATCCAGAGAGAAGCCGCGACGTTGGCGGCCAGGCGGCCGTGACGGTTTCCGGCGGGCGCCATCCGTTTCAATTTTCCCCGGATCAGCTCGTGCCGGCAGCCGTCGTCCGGCAGATGCAGGAGATCCTCGGCGGTCATCCAGCCGGTCCTGGCCCTCACGTGCGCCTCGTCGGCCTGCGACGTACCGGGGGCGGATCCCATTCCATGCCATCCTACACCCATGGGGCTCGATGCCCGGGCGCACGGGTTCCGCCCGGCAGTTCGGCGGCCGGCCTCGATTGCTAGAACGTCACCAGGAAGGTCCCGTCCGGCTCGGCGACGACGGCCGCGAGGCTGCCGTCCGGAATCTCCGGCCCGGTTCCCCGTTCGTCCAGCGGGGAGCCGCCGGCGTCGAACAGTTGCCAGTGGAACGTCCCGCCCGACCGCCAGCCGAAGCCGTCGCCCCAGCCGAGCAGCGTCTCGCCGCGGTGGTTGACCGCCACGGCCGGGTTCTTGCGGCGCGCCGCGGCGGCGCCGGCCGGTGACGCCGCCCGCCGCGGCGCGTCGACCGGGCCGAAGCGCACCTGGCCGGCCGTTTCCCAGGCGACGGTCGTTCCGGCGGGTCCGCGCGCGAGGCTCGTGGTGGAGATCGGGCAGGCGTTGATCTCCCACGGATCGAGCAGCTCGTCGGTGAACGACGCGCCGCGGTCGCGCGACGTCAGCAGGCGCTGGCCGCGGCGGACGTTGCCGCCGGCCCCGCGGTACGACACGTGGACCGCGCCCTCCCGGTCCGTCAGCGCGTGCAGGGCGCAACAGTCGCACGCCCCTTCCGCCTCGCCGCTCACCGGGCGCGCGGCCGAGAAGGTGCGGCCGTCGTCGCGCGAGACGGTCATGAAGACCGAGCGTTCGGCGTCGGGCGGCGCGCCGATGTGCCAGAACACGTACAGGTTGCCGGCCCGGTCCGCGGCGACCGACGGCCCCGCTTCGACCCCTTCGCCGGCGGCGAGGGCGAACTGCGGCTCGAACCGGGCGCCGTCGTCGCCGGTCCGCGTGTAGAGGAATTCGGTGCGGCCGAGCTTGAACCAGACCACGTGCAGGCGGCCGTCCCTGCCGAGGGCGAGCTGCCCGCCGTCTATCGGGCCGATCCCCACCACCGTGCCCGGCTCGGAGTTGACGTAGCGCGGCTCGGACCAGCCGGCCGCGCCCGGCGCCCGGCTGACGTACAGCAGATCGCCGGCGCGCGGCTCCCCCCGGAAGTAGACGACGTGCGCGGTTCCGCCGTCGTCGACGACCGCCCGCGGCAGCCGGCCGCCCTCCGGGAGCGGCAGGAACGTCACGGCGTCGCTCAACGGGATCGGCCCGCTCCCGCAGGCGAGCAGCGGCAGGAAGCCGGCGCAGGCGAACGCGGCGGCGCGAAGATTCATGAACGCAAGGCTAGCAGACGATACATGTCCCAGGAAGCCGTATAATGCGGCAATCCGTGTCCCGACAGCCTGTTTCGTGCGGCCGTGCGGATGGATCCTCAATCAGGCGCAGGTGTCATGAGAGTCTCAGCCACGCTCGCCGGCTTCGTTCTGGCCGTTTCGATCCTCCCGATCGACGTCCCTGACGTTCACGCGCAGGCGCTGCCCGGGGCGGTCGCGCCCGCGCCGGCGCGGCCGATCGTGCCCGAGGGGGTCGCGCCGGCCGCCGATGCCCCGTTCCGCGCGCATGCGCGTGACCGCCTCGCCGGGGACTACGAGGTGCTGTCCGCGTTCCGGCCGTCCTTCCCCTTCTGGCGGCACGTCTTCGCGATTCCGGACGGCAACGTCGTTTTCGGGAGCCGGACCGACGGGCGGCTGCTCGTGTCCTTCCCCACCCGGGGCGACTGGCGGCGCAACGGCGCCTGGACGGAGCCGTCGCTGGCCGACGCGCTCTCCGGCCGCGGTCTCCCGCGGCGTCTGCGGGACCGGCGGCGCGCCGTCGAGCAGGCGCTCGAGCGGCTGGTCGGGCCGGTCGTGCACAACTCGGCGCGCGGCAGCTTCGTGGCGCCCCACGCCGCCCGCTACGGCAACTTCCTGAGCGAGTGGGGAGCGATCTACGAACGCTTCGGGGTGCCGGCCGAGATCGGCCTGGCGCAGGCGATGGTCGAGTCCGGCTTCAACGGCCGCGCCCGTTCCTCCGCGCGCGCCCTCGGCTTCTGCCAGTGGCTGCCCCGCAACTGGAACTACCTGAAGCGGCGCTCCCCGCACGTGATCGAGGGGTACAACCAGACCACCCAGGCGCCGTACTGCGCCGCCTACCTGACGGTGCTGGCGACGATGTACGACAGCTTCATCCCGGCGCTGTCCGAGCATCACGCCGGCGGCGTCAACGTCGGGCGCACGGTCATCAACGGGGCGCGGCTCGGCGCGGGGGACACGCGCGAGCAGTACCTGCGGGGATCCGACTTCGCCCGCCGGCTGCGCTCGATCTCGATCCGCCGCTACCGGGCGCTGTTCCGCACCTACGGTCCGCGCTCGGCGCTGTACGCCGAGATGATCTTCGGCAACACGGCGACCATCAGGCGCCTGACGGCCGAGATGCCGCAGTCGAGGATCTTCGCCATGCGCGTGCCGCGCAGCACGCCGATCACGCGGGTGATGCAGCGCACCGGCCTCTCGCGCGACGAGGTGCGGCGCTACAACCCGGCCCTGGTGCGGCAGGTCCCGGCGCGGGCCAACCTGTACCTGCCCGAGTACGTCGCGGACTTCGGGCCGGACGTCTCGTTCTGGCACCGCCCCCCGGATCCCGGGTACGCCGCCGTCCTCGACGAGTTCGTCCGGCTCGACGCCAGCATCGAGGAATGGCACGAGGACCGCTTCCGATCGACGCTGGAGGACTTTCGCCGCCGGTTCTCGAACACCGGCACCGAAGAGGGCGCCGTGATGGCGACCGTCCTCGCCTTCGCGATCCAGGATCTGAACACGAGCCGGCGGGCGGCCATCCTGAACGAGTTCCGGCACAGCGACCGCATCCGCCGGTTGTTCGACCGCGGCCGCCGCGAGCTCGCCGGCCAGGCGGCCCAGTAGTAACGCCCGCCGGCCCCCGTCCGCTTTCCGCGCGCCGCGGCTCGAAGACCGAGCCGTAGCCTTCCCACGCCGACAGGCGGCCGCCGCCCCGTCCGCATTCCGCGCGACGCGGCGTCCGCGGCGGTACGCCGGCGGCCGGTTGCGGTTCTCCCGGACGACTCGCCGGGGACACCGCCGCATTCCGCGCGAACGCCGCGTCCGCGGCGGTATGATGGCCGTGCCATGCGCCTCACCATCTTCGTCGTCGTCTGCGGTCTCTGGTTCACCGTCTGCGCGGCCCGCGCCCAGCCGGACCCGGCGGTGCTGGCCGCGATCGAAGCCGAGCGTGCGCCGCTCGTCGAGACCATGCGGCGGCTCGTGGGCATCGAGTCCGGCAGCCGCGATCCGGAAGGACTGCGGCGGATCGCGGCCCTGATCGCCGGCCGGCTCCGCGACCTCGGCGGAGAGGTCGAGCTCGTGTCGCACGACGACCCCTACGTGATGGTCGACACCCCCGCCGAGATCGGCCGGAGCGTGGTGGCCCGTTTCCGCGGGCGGGGCCGCGGCCGCATCCTGCTGCTGGCCCACATGGATACGGTCTACCTGCGGGGGCAGCTCGCGGAGCAGCCGTTCCGGATCTCCGACGGGCGCGCCTACGGGCTCGGCATCGCCGACGACAAGAGCGGCATCGCGGTCATCCTGCACGCGCTTGCCGCGTTGCGCGCGCTCGACTTCGACGACTACGAACGGATCACCGTGCTGATCAACGCCGACGAGGAAGTGAGCTCGGCCGGTTCGCGCGGGCTGATCTCCGCGCTCGGGGCGGAGCACGACGCGGTCTTTTCGTGCGAGGGAGGCGGCGCGGCCGACCGTCTGGCGCTGGCGACGGCCGGGATCGGCGCGGTGCTGCTGGAGGTGCGGGGACGCGCCTCGCACGCCGGAAGCGCCCCCGAGCGGGGACGCAACGCGCTGTACGAGCTGGCCCACCAGGTGCTGCGGATGCGCGATCTCAGCGACGAGACGGCCGGCATCAAGCTCAACTGGACCATCGCGCGCGCCGGCGCGACCCGCAACGTCATTCCCGCCGAGGCGCGCGCCACCGCCGACTTCCGGGTGCTGCGGGTGGCCGCCTACGACGAGGTGGAACGGCAGGTGCGCGCCCGGATCCGCGATCGGCTCATCCCCGGCACGACCGTCTCGGTGTCGTTCGAGCGGCGCCGTCCGCCCCTCGAGGCGACCCCCGCGTCCCGCGCGCTCGCGGCGCACGCGCAGGCGGTGTACGGGGAGCTCGGACGCCCGCTCGGCGTGACCGATCAGGCGGCCGGCGGCGGAACCGACGCGGCGTTCGCGGCGCTCGAGACCGACGCCGCGGTGATCGAGGGCTTCGGACTGATCGGTTTCGGCGCGCATTCCGACGCCCGGGAGTACGTCGCGCTGGACTCGATCGTGCCGCGGCTGTACCTGCTGACGCGGATGATCATGGACGTTGCCACCGGCGCGGCGCCCCTCCGATAGCGCCGGGCTTGGGGGATTTTCCTTGAAAATCCACGGTCGAACAGAAGATTTTCAAGGATTACAATATCCGGTGTGCACGTCGATCGGCCCGCGGCGGCGGCCCGCGTCCGGGAGGCGTTCGCCGTCCATCCGGTCGTCGCCCTGACCGGCCCGCGGCAGTGCGGCAAGACGACGCTGGCCAGGGCGATCGCGGCGCGCGAGCCGGCGAGCACGTACTTCGATCTGGAAGCCGCGGTCGATCGCCGGCGTCTCGAAGCGCCGGAGCGGACGCTCGGACGCCTCGGCGGGCTGGTGGTCATCGACGAGGTGCAGCGCGCGCCGGCGCTCTTCGAGACGTTGCGCGTGCTGGTCGACCGGCCGGACCGGGGCGCCCGGTTCCTGCTGCTCGGCAGCGCATCGCCGGCGCTGGTCACGGGCGTGTCGGAGTCGCTCGCCGGCCGCGTCGGGCTGGTCGATCTGGCGGGGTTCGATCTGCGCGAGACGGGCGCCGCCGCGTGGCGGACGCTCTGGTTGCGGGGCGGCTTTCCGCGCGCGTATCTCGCGCCCGATCTGCCCGGATCGGCGCTGTGGCGCGAGAGCTTCGTCCGGACGTTTCTCGAACGGGACGTCCCGCAGCTCGGCATCACGATTCCGGCGGCGACGCTGCGCCGCTTCTGGACGATGATCGCCCATTACCACGGGCAGATCTGGAACGCGGCCGAGTTCGCCCGGGCGCTCGGGGCGAACCAGGGCGCGGCGCGCCGGTATCTCGACGTGCTCTCCGGGGCGTTCATGGTCCGGGTGCTGCCGCCGTGGTTCGAGAACCTGAAGAAGCGTCAGGTGAAGGCGCCGAAGATCTACGTGCGCGACACCGGCCTGCTCCACACCCTGCTCGGCCTGGCGCAGGACGACGAGCTCGCCGGCCATCCCAAGGTGTGCGCGTCGTTCGAGGGTTTCGTCATCGAGCAGTTGCTGGCCGCGCTGCCGGCCCGCGACGCCTGTTTCTGGGCGACGCACGGCGGCGCGGAGCTCGATCTGCTGGTCACCCGCGGCGGGAGACGCTACGGATTCGAGTGCAAGGCGGGCGACGCGCCGGGGACGACGCGGTCGATGCGCGTCGCCCTCGACGACCTCGGTCTCGAGCATCTCTGGATCGTCTATCCCGGCGACGAGGCGTACTCCCTGGACGACCGGATCTCGGTACTCCCGGCCGCGGACGTTCCCGCGCTGGCGGCGTCGTTCCCGGCCGCGGCGCCCCCGGCGTAATAATGGCCCGCCGGCGGCGGCCGGCACGGTTCAGGACGGCGCGCGCCGTCCGGGACCGCCGCCGCGGAGAAAGGTCCCGTCCCAGAGCCGGTCCAGGAAATCGGCCCAGGGCAGGATCCGGAGACCGTCGACGACGCGCGGCGCCGGTTCCATCGACACCAGCAGGTAGTCGGAGCACAGGTTCTCCTCGCGGAGCGCCCGGAGTCCCTTGAGATCCCGCGCGCCGACGTGCTTCTTCGCCTTCACTTCGACGGCCAGGCCCTCGAACAGGAAGTCGACCTCGAACTTCGACTTCGATCGCCAGTACCGCGGGGGGTCGAGACGGTGGTAGTCGCAGAACGCCTTGATCTCCTGGAAGACGAGGCTCTCGAACGCCATGCCGTATTCGAAGGTCCCCGGCGCCAACCCCCGCCGCCCCTGAAGACGCCGGGCGACTCCGACGTCGAACAGGTAGTACTTCGACGTGGAAACCGCCTTGCGCTTCCGGGTGTCGGTGAACGCCGGCACTTCGTGGGCGATGAGCGTGTCCTTGAGGATCTGGTAGTACTCCCGGACGGTGGAGGCCGGCGCCTGCGCGTCGCTGGCCAGGTTGGCGAAGTTGATCACTTCCCCGTGCGCGTGCGCGGCGACCTCCAGGAACCGGCTGAACGCGCCGATGTTCCTGACGATCGCCTCGGCCGCCACCTCTTCCCGGAGGTAGTCGCCCGCGTAGGCGTCCAGATCTTCCACCGGCGACCCGGAGAAGACGATCGGCGGCAGGAGACCGTATTCCAGCGCCCGGTCCAGGTGGAACCGCTCGCCGAGCTCGGCGCGGACGAAGGGGTGCAGGGCGCGCGACCGCGCCCGGCCGCCGAGCAGGTTGACCCCCTTGCGGCGCAGGCTCCGCGCGCTCGATCCGGTGAGCAGGAACCGCATCCCGTGCTCCTCGATCAGGATCTGCACTTCGTTGAGCAGCGCGGGCATCCGCTGGATCTCGTCGATCACCGCGATGGACGTCCCGGGCCGGTCCGCCAGCGATTGCCGGATCAGCGACGGGTTGCGGGACAGGCGGACGAAGAGCGTCTGGTCGAGCAGGTTCCACGCGGGGCAGTCGGCGAACTGCTGCCGGATCAGCGTCGACTTGCCGGTCTGCCGCGGACCGAACAGGAAGCAGGACTTCTGCTCCACGATGGCCCGCGCGTCCAGGCGCCGGGGAACGGCCGGATGCGCCATGTCGATGACAACCAGCGGCGTTGCCGTTGATCGTCATGATAACCGGCGGCGCCGCTGTCGATGCGCCGGAACTTGCCCGCGTCGCGTAACATGGTCCCGCGATGACTTCAGAATCATGACGAGACGCTCTCCCGCAACGCATCCGGCCGCGGTGCTCGCCCTGCTGGTCGGGCTGGCCGCGGCGAACGTCGTCCGGGCCCAGGAGCCGGCCATCGCCGGGACGGTCACCGACGAGACCGGGCTGGCGCTGCCCGGCGTGACCGTGGAGGCCCGCGGCGCGGCGCCCGATGGTCCGGCGGCGGCCGCCGTCACCGACGGCGCCGGCGCGTTCGCGATCGCCGGCCTGCCGCCCGGCCTGTACGACGTGACGTTCTCGCTGCCCGGCTTCCGGACCGACGTCCGCCGCGGCGTGGCGGTCGGCGCCGGGGCCGCGGTGATCCTCGACGCCGCCCTCCCGGTGCGGTTCGAAGAGCAGGTGGTGGTCGTCGGCAGCCGCGCGCAACCGCGGTCGGTGACCGCGTCGCCGGTTCCCATCGACGCCATTCCGTTTCGGGACGTCGCCAGCCAGGGCCCCGACGCGCTCGACTACCGGCTGCGGACCCTGGTCCCCTCGTTCAACGTCGCCACGCATCCGATCAGCGGCGCGGCGACGCTCGTGCGGCCGGCCAGCCTGCGCAACCTCGCCCACGACCACACGCTGGTGCTCGTCGACGGCAAGCGCCGCCACCGCTCCGCGATCCTCGTCTGGTTCGGCGGCGTGACGGACGGCACGCAGGGACCGGACATCTCGACCATTCCTTCGATCGCGTTGCGGCAGGTGGAGGTTCTGCGCGACGGCGCGTCGGCGCAGTACGGCTCCGACGCCATCGCCGGCGTGCTCAACTTCCTGCCCCGGGACGCCCCCCGGGGCGGCCGCCTGGAGTTCGACACCGGCGCCTACCGCGCGGGCGACGGCGCCGCGTACAACTTCGCCGGCAACGTCGGGCTGCCGCTCGGCGACGACGGCTTCGCCAACCTCAGCCTCGAGTACGGCGGCGCCGACTCCACGAACCGCAGCGTGCAGCGCGCCGACGCGGCGGCGCTCGCCGCGGCCGGCAACACCGCCGTGGCGGATCCGGTTCAGATCTGGGGCGACCCGGCGGTGGACGACGATCTGAAGCTGTTCGGCAACTTCGGCCGCCGCTACGCCGGCGGCCTGCAGCTCTACGGCCACGCCAACTACGCCGGGAAGACCGTCACCCAGGGGTTCTACTACCGGAATCCCAATACGCGGGCCAACATCTTCAGCCTCGACGGCGGGCGGACGCTCCTCGTCGGCGACGCGCTCGACGCGCGCGACGGCGTCCGGGACGGCTCGGCGAACTGTCCCGCGGTGGCGATCACCGACCACCGGCCGGACCCGGCGGCCCTGGCGCAGGTGCGCGCCGATCCGAACTGCTTCTCGTTCCAGGAGGTCGCGCCGGGCGGGTTCACGCCGCGGTTCAGCGGGGTGCTCACCGACCTGTCGGCGGTCGCCGGCGCGCGCCGGACCACGGCCGGCGGCCTGACCTGGGACGCCAGCGCCGGCTACGGCGCGCACGAGGCGGACTTCTTCCTCTACAACACCGTCAACGCGTCGCTCGGCCCGGCGACCCCGCGCGACTTCGATCCCGGCCTCTACCGGCAGGCGGAGGTCAACCTCAACTTCGACGTTTCCTACGCCGCCTCCGACCTGGTCCATCTCGCCGCCGGCGGCGAGTGGCGGGACGAACGGTTCACGATCCGCGCCGGGGAGCGTTCGTCGTGGGAGGTCGGTCCGTTCGCGCCGCAGGGCTTCGTCTCCGGCTCCAACGGCTTTCCGGGGTTCCCCGACTACACGGCCGGGACCTGGACCCGCGCCAACGCCGCCCTCTACGGGGACGTCGAGCTGCGGGACCCCGAACAACGGTGGACCGCCGGCGGCGCCCTGCGGGTCGAACGCTTCGACGTGTTCGGCGCGACGGCCAACGGGAAGCTGTCCGCCCGCTACGCGCTGGGCGGCGCCGTCTCGGTGCGCGGCGGGGCCAGCACCGGGTTCCGCGCGCCGACGCCCGGCCAGCAGAACACGTTCAACGTGCAGTCGACCATCAACCCCGAAACGCTGGACCTGGTGGACAGCGCCACCGTGCCGTCCACTTTCCGGGCGGCGCAGCTCCGGGGCGGCCGGCCGCTCGATCCCGAAACCTCGGTCAACCTGACGGCGGGGCTGGTGGTCGACTCCGGACCGTTCACCCTGACCGCCGACTACTTCCACGTCGACGTCGACAACCGCCTCGCCCTGTCGCAGAACTTCACCCTCGGGGCGGACGAACGCGCGCTGCTGCTGTCCGAGGGCATCACGTCGGCGCGCACCCTGGCCTTCTTCCGCTTCTTCATCAACGACTTCTCGACCCGCACGCGCGGGATCGACGTCGTCTCCACCTGGGCACCCCCGCGGCTGGGCGGCGACACCGTCTTCAGCCTCGCGCTGAACCACACCGACACGGCGGTGACGGAGGAATCGAACCTGCTCGGCCCCGGCGACGTGCTCGCCATCGAACGCGGCGTGCCGGAGACGCGCTGGAACGCCGCCGTCAACCAGCGCGCCGGGCGGGTCGGCCTGCTCGGCCGCCTGCACTACTACGGGTCGTGGGTCGACCACCTCGACGCGCGCTCCGTGCGCGGCGCCGACGCCCCGGTCCTCGCCGGCCGTTTCCTCCTCGACCTGGAGGCCTCCGTCGCCCTCGCCGCCGACGTGACGCTGGCGATCGGCGGCCAGAACGTCTTCAACACCTTCTCGGACCGGATGGACCTGTTCGCCGCGCGGTTCGGCCTCCCCCACAGCCAGTTCACCCCCTGGGGCTTCAGCGGCGGGTACTACTACGCGCGCCTCGCCTACCGCTGGGGCCGATGACCGGCCCGGCCGGCCGCGCCGCCATGCGCTTCTTCAACACGACCGGCCCGGTGGTGGCGGCGGACCACTACCGCATTCCGCCGCTGTCGCGCCTGGACCTGGACGATCTGCTCCGGCTCGTCCGCGAAAAGCGCTACTTCGTGCTGCACGCGCCCCGGCAGACGGGAAAGACCTCGGCCCTGCTGGCGCTGCGGGACCGCCTGCACGGGGACGGCTACCGGTGCGTGTACGCCAACGTCGAGGGAGCGCAGACGGCCCGCGAGGACGTGGGGCGGGCGGTCCGCACGGTGCTGGGCCGGCTGGCCTCCCGGGCGCGGACGACGCTGGGCGACGAGTTCCTGGACGGCGTTTACCGCGGCCTGATCGAGACGCACGCGCCGGACGAGGTGCTGATCGAGGCGCTGGCGCGCTGGGCCGCCGCCGACGCACGGCCGCTGGTGCTGCTGATCGACGAGATCGACGCGCTGGTCGGCGACTCGCTGCTGGCCGTGCTGCGGCAGTTGCGGGCAGGGTACGACCAGCGCCCGCGGAACTTTCCGCAAAGCGTGATTCTGTGCGGGGTGCGGGACGTGCGGGACTACCGCATCCATTCGGGCTCGGCGAACACGGCCGTCGCCGGGGGCAGCGCGTTCAACGTCAAGGCGGAGTCGCTGCGGCTGGGGGACTTCTCGCGGGACGAGGTGGCGGCGCTGCTCGGCCAGCACACGGCGGAGACCGGGCAGGCGTTCACGGCCGGGGCGCTGGCGCTGGTGTGGGAGCGGACGCAGGGGCAGCCGTGGCTGGTGAACGCGCTGGCGTACGACGCCTGCTTCCGGCACAAGGCGGGCCGGGACCGGTCGCGGCCGATCGACGCGGAGGCGGTTCTGGCGGCGCAGGAGCGTCTGATCCTGCGCCGGGAGACGCACCTGGACCAGTTGGCGGACAAGCTGCGGGAAGAACGGGTGCGGCGGGTGGTCGAGCCGCTGCTGAGCGGCGCCGAGACGCGGACCTTCACCGGCCGCGACCTGGAGTACGTCCGGGATCTCGGGCTGGTCGCGCGGGACCGGCCGGTGCGCATCGCGAATCCGATCTACGCCGAGGTGGTGCCGCGCGAGCTGACCTGGGTGGCGCAGGAAGAGTTCGAGCACGACACGGCGTGGTACGTGGACGCCGCCGGCGGGCTGGACGCACGGGCGTTGCTGGCGGCGTTCCAGACCTTCTTCCGGGAGCACTCCGAGCACTGGCGGCAGCGGTTCCAGTACCAGGAGGCGTGGCCGCAGTTGCTGCTGCAGGCGTTCCTGCAGCGGGTGGTGAACAGCGGCGGGCGCATCGAGCGGGAGTACGGGCTGGGGCGGGGGCGCACGGACCTGCTGATCGTCTGGCCGCGCGGCGCCGGGGAGGCGGGCGCCGGCGTTCCGCGCGCCGGGGAGACGGGTGGCGGCGGAGAGGTCCCGGGCCCGGGCCGGCAGGTCGATCAGGTCGTGATCGAGTGCAAGGTGTTGCACGGCAGTCCGGAGCGGACCATCGCCGAGGGGCTGGAACAGACGGCGGCGTACATGGACCGTTGCGCGGCGGCGGAGGGGCATCTGTTGATCATCGACCGCGGCGCAGGGAAGCGCTGGGACGACAAGGTGTTCCACCGCCGGATGACGTCACGCGCCGGCGCCGCCGTGGACGTGTGGGGCATGTGAGGCGATCCGGAACGCGCGCCGACGTGATACGATTGGAGAATCGCTCAGCAATCACCATGGGAAGAGACCATGCCTGACGCCATCGGCATCATCCTCGCCAACGTCGCGACGCTGCTCGGGGCGGTCTACGCCTTCAACCGGACACTGAACAAGCGCTTCGACGACGCGAGCAGGCGCTTCGACGACATGAACAAACGCTTCGACGAGTTGAAAGCGGATCTGAAGGAGGACCTCACCCGGATCAACCAGCGAATGCAGTACGTCGAAGAACGGGTGAACGACACGAACAAGCGCATCGACCAGATCGCACAGGACATCGCGACGCTTCGCGACCGCACCGGGAAGCTCGGAGGAAGCCTGTCGACGTTCATCCAGGACCAGCGTTCGTCAGATTCACGCAACGCCGCATGACGGCGGCTCGAATCGAGCCGCAAATCGTCAATCGGAAGCCGGAACCGCAACGGTCACGGAGATTGCGACGATGTCTTTTGAGCTGCATGAATTCGCGCGGACAAGACCTTTTCAACATCACCTCACAGCGGCCGAGAACCTGCGCCGCATTCGACGGATGCGGCGCCTCGACAGCGCCGCCGAGACGTTCGCCGCGGCTGGGCGCCCGGAACTGTCGCGTTGCCGACGCACCGAAAGTTGTCTGGTCCGAGTAGGCGACGAGGACGTTCACGTACGGGATCAAAAACCTCTTCATCGCGGTCACATGGAACTTGATCGGGGGTGGTCGTTCGAGTGCTTCGTCCAGAAGCTCAACGAACTCGTCTTCTTCTGGCCCGGCACGGAAGACGGCCCCATAGATTACGGCTGTCGACACTTCAAGCGTTACCAGGGCGAGAATGTCGCCATGATTCGAGTCAAGACGAAATCGCTGTTCGACGCGAACAAGAATGCGGCTCCGCGATTCTCTCGCTACAACTCGGGTTCTCCCCGCCACGCGGATGGGAAACCAAGCCCGCGCGGGGAGCAGACCTTCATGACGGCGGACGTTTTTCCGCATGCGCCTTCGCGGGTGGTCGAGACGGTCTATCCTGGTTCCGTGATCCTGCCTGAAGACTCGGAACTCGGCGCCGCGCCCGGAGGACCGTGGAAGCCGTTCTTCCCGCGATGACCCATCGCTTCGACAATCACGGCGCGTTCGCTCCGTGGAGCGAGGAAAGCGCACACTTTCGGTCGCCTTCATGTAGATGTCACATCGAGACACGATGCGGAACCACGTTTCGCCCCGCTACTCCTCATCGAGATTGGATGCCCGGCGGGCGCGTCGGGGCGGCGGCCGGGCGTTTCGACAGGTCGAGCTCCGCCGCGTGCCGCGGGTCCGCGGCGGGATAGTCGGGGCTGGACGGCTCCAGAAACGTAACCGCGTCGTAGAAGTCGTCCAGCGGGACGAAGACGCCGTGCGCTTTCACCCATTCGCGCATCCGCGTGTTGCAGGAGTGCGCCCAAGACAGCACCTCGACCCGCCAGCCGCGCCGGTGCATGCGTTCGAGGTCGGCGTGGAATCCCGCGCCGTCGTAGAACCCCTGCCCGTCGCCGGTCAGCAGGACCACGATGCCCGGATCGCCGTTGTAGTCGGCGAAGTCGCGCAGCATCTGCAACTGGAGGACGCGGTCCGGACTCTGCTGCTCGCCGCGCTCCACCGCCCCGCGGTCGAACAGCTCGACGGCGACGCCCTCGGCGCTCAGACGGTTCCACAGCGCGCGCATTTCCGGCGGCACCGAACCGGCGGCGAGCGCCTTTTCCACGGGTCGATCGGCGTGCGCCAGGCGCATCATCGCCTTGAAGCTGATCCGCACCCGGTACCGCGCCGCGGCGCCTTCTCGCTCCTCCGCCTCGGCGCGCGCGCCGATGAAGACGTTCGAATTGTCCCAGTAGACGAAAACCTTGTCCATCCGCCCTTTCCGCAAACAGAAAGGGAGCGGACCGGCCGCCCGGCCCGCTCCCTGGAAGTGCGCGCGGGGACGCTCAGCCGCCGGCCGGCAGGCGGAGCGCGGCGAGCGAGCCGGGCATGGTCCCGCCCCGGCCGACCTGCACGATGATGTACTGCTGCCCCTCGTGCTGGTAGGTCATCATGCCGTACTGGCCCGGCGCGGGCAGCGCGACGGTGCCGAGCTTCTCGCCCGTCCGCTTGTCGTGGGCGTTGAGCACCGGCGGGCCGTTGGCGCCCTCGGTGGCCAGCAGCAGGCTGCCGGTGGTCATGAGGATGGCGCGCGCGCGCGCGGCCCCGACGCCCGAGAGGTCGACGCCCTGCAGCGCCGGGTGGCGCTGCATCTGTTCGGACGGCTCCCCGACCGGCACCGAGAAGACGTGCTCGCCGGTGTTCATGTCGATCGCCGTGATCTTGCTGAACGGCGGCTTGTACATCGGCAGGCCCTGCGGTCCGGCCCAGCCGACGCCTCCGCCCTGGACCCAGTCGGAGATCGTCGTGCCGGTGGTGGTGCACTCGCCGGAGTCGGACGTGCAGTTGTGGACGTCGGCGTCGACGGGCGCGCCCGGCCGCACCGTCCGGCCGGAGCAGCCCTGCCCGTTCGCCTGGTACAGATAGCCGGTCTCCGGATCGAGCGTGGCCGGGTGGGTGATGTTGACCCCGCCGGCGCCGCAGGAGATCCAGCCCTGCACCGACTCGGTGTGGTCGTTCGGCAGCGGCGGCACGTACGGCCCGCCGATCCGGAAGCGGCTCATGATCTCGATCGCTTCCTGCTTCAGCTCCGGCGTCAGGTCGATGACGTCGTCCTCGGTCAGCCCGAGCGGGTTCAGCGGGGCCGGCCGGGTCGGGAACGGCTGGGTCGGCGCGAGCTGCTCGCCGGGCACGATCGACGCCGGCACTTCGCGTTCCTCGATGGGCCAGACCGGCTCGCCGGTCTCGCGGTTGAAGGCGAAGGTCATGCCCTGCTTCGTGGTCTGGATGGCCATCGGCACCTCTTCGCCGTCGACCGTCACGTCGACCAGGATCGGCACGTTGGGCAGGTCGTAGTTCCAGATCGGGTGGTGCACCGTCTGGAAGTGCCAGGCCCGCTGGCCGCTCTCGACGTCGATGGCGATGGTGCTGGTGCCGAACAGGTTGTTCCCCGGCCGGAACCCGCCGTAGTAGTCGATGGTGGGCGAATTGGTCGGGATGTAGACGATGCCCCGCTCGAGGTCGGCCGACAGCGGCGCCCACGACGAGACGTCCCCGGTCCAGTCCCAGGCGTCGTTCTGCCAGGTGTCGAAGCCGAACTCGCTCTCGGACTGCGGGATGACGTTGAACTTCCACTTGTGCTCGCCGGTCTTCGCGTCGTAGGCCAGGATGTCGCCCGGCACGTTCTCGACGCGCGTCTGCGAGTAGCCCTGCTCGTGGGAGTTGCCCACCACCACCGTGCCGTTGACGACGATCGGCGGCGACGAGTTGGTGATGTAGCCGACCTCCATCGGGATGCCCTCGTAGGGGTCGTACTCGTGGCCGAGGTCGGCGAGCAGGTCGACGACGCCGGTCTTCGGGAAGCCCGCGATCGGCACCGGCTTGCCGAAGCCCTCGAGGTGCTCGCCGGTCTTCGCGTCGAGCGCGTGCAGGAAGAAGGCGGGCGTGATCACGTAGATGACGCCGCGCCCGTCGACCTCGGCGTAGCCGACGCCCTTGCCGTAGCTGGCGCGCATCGACTCCTCCCAGCGCCGGGTGTTCGGCTCGCGGTAGGTCCAGAGCGTCTCGCCGGTGGCCGGGTCGATCGCCGCGACGGTGCGCCGGTAGCCGGCCACGGTGTAGAGGATGCCGTCGATGTAGCTCGGCGTGGAGCGCGACAGGTACAGCGGATGCGGCCCGAAGTTGTCGCCCCGCCAGACCCACGCCACCTCGAGGTCCTCGAAGTTGCCGGCGTCGATCTGGTCGAGCGGCGAGTACCGGGTGCCCCAGGCGTCGCCGCTCTGGTAGCGCCATTCGCCGTGGGGGTTGCCGCGCGGCGCCTCCGGCTCCTGCGCGGTCACCGGTGTCAGCACGGCCAGCCCGGCGATCAGCGCCGTCAGCAGGCCGAGCGAGCCGGCGGTGCGCCAGCCCGATGTGCGGTTCCTTCTCATCTTCTCGTTCCTCCAGCGTGGGAAACGCCCCGCCAACGGAGCGCCCGAGCGCCCCTCGTCCGTCCGGATTGGATAGTCTATCGCAGTCGGCGCGTCCGGCCAGGCCGTTTTCGCCCGTCTCGATGGGCGACCAGTTCCCCGCGTCGAGGATCGCAGTCGGCGCGTCCGGTCGGATCCGTTTCGCCCGCAGGCTGAAACGATGGAGCCCGAACGTGGCCCCATCGCAGTCCGCGCGTCCGGCCGGATCCGTTTTCGCTTCCGCGCCGGCGGCTGCCGTAGAATGGACGGCGTGAGCGTCGTCTACCGCGACGAGCGCGGCGTGGAGTACGTCTCCGTCCCGCTGCCGACGCACGAGGTGACCGAGGCGGTGCCGATCGACGCGCGCCGCCGGCGCCGACGCGCGCCGCACGAAGACGTCCCGTTCTACGCAGGTGCCGATGGCGCGGAGCTGGCCGCGCAGCCGCGCGCGCACCGCAGGCAGTGGAGCGACGAGCAGTGGCTCGCCTTCAAGGAGCACCGGAAGCTGGAGTCCGAGCTGGCGCGGGAGGACCAGCCGGTCGCCGCGGCCGTGGTCGTCAGGATGCGATAGGCGCGGACGCCGGCGCGGTGTCCCGCGTCGGCGCCACGCCGGCGCCGCGGCCGTGGCCGTGAGGATGAGACCGGCGCGGCCGGCGTTCCCGGGCCGGAACGCCGGGGGCCGCGCGGCGGGAGGAGCCGATCGTGGATTTCGTCGTCTGGGGGCACGACCCGTGGCAGCGCCCGATCCTGCAGCATCTCGCCTGGGACCCGCTGTGGGTCTCGATCTTCTGCCTCGTCATGTTCGTCCTGGCGCACGCCGCCTACACGATGCTCTCGTCCGGCCGGAAGCGCAGCGCCGCCGAGGCCGGCGCCCTGGAGGCGGCGAACCCCGGCGTGCCGGCGCGCATCCTGCGCCACTCGCTGGCGGCGCGGCTCTTCCACTGGACGATGTCGGCCACGATGCTCGTCCTGCTGGTGACCGCGTTCTTCCCGATCATCGGGATCGGGTTCGACTGGGTGCCCTGGCACTACTGGGCGGGGATGATCTTCACCGGGATCATCGTCTGGCACGTCGTCCACACGACCGTCTGGCTCGACTTCTGGTCCATCTGGGCGGGCCCGAAGGACGTGCCGGAGTTCAAGGCGCTGATGCTGCGCGAGACCGGCCGCATCACCGAGGCCCCGCGGCCCGCCAAGTACCCCCTGGGCAACCAGCTCTACCACTGGATCCTGACCGTCGTCGGGCTGCTGGTCATCGTCACCGGCGTCCTCATGATGTTCCGCATCGACACGCCGTTCTTCGCCCACAACCAGTACCTGATCAGCGAGCTGGCCTGGGGCTGGGTCTACGTGCTGCACGGGCTGGTCGGCGTCTCCCTGGTCGGCCTCGTGGCGGCGCACGTCTACTTCGCGTTGCGCCCCGACCACTGGTGGCTCACCCGGGCGATGATCTTCGGCTGGATCACCCGCCGGCAGTACCTGGAGCACCACGAGCCGAGCCGCTGGCGGGTCACGCCGGACAAGCCCTGGTAGCAGCGCGCGGCGCCCGGTTCGAGCGCCCCCGGCAGCGGTTGCGGGTCACGCCGGACGATCCCTGGCAACGAGGGGCCACCCGGTGAGCGCCCCCGGCGGCGGTTGCGGGTCACGCCGGACGCTCCTTGGCAGGCGGCGCGTGCCGCGGCCGGTTCGAGCGCCCCCGGCGGCAGGTGCGGCGGCGCTACGCGCCCGGCGCCGGCGGCCGGCGGCGCCCCCGGCCGAGCACCCGTGTCCAGACGAAGACGGCGGCCGCGGTGACGATCATCTGCAGCGCGGTGGCCAGCGCGTCGACCGTCACGCTCCAGCGGCTCACCGACGGGAGCCGCGGCGCCGCCGCGACCGCGCCGGCCACCAGCGCGATCGGCACGCCGCCGGTCAGCGGCAGGGGGGCGTTCGGCGACGGCGCCGCCCCGAATCCCGCCAGCGCCTGCGCGAAGACGACGGCGTGGGGCAGGCTGTCGGCGCGGAAGAGGATCCAGCCGGCGGTCACGACCGCCAGCACGTAGCCGTGGCGCAGCGGCGCGGGCAGGCGGGCCGGCGGCGCGTCCTGGACGATCGGGCCGCCGGGCGTCTGTTCCGGCAGGTGGCGCAGCGGCGCGGGCAGGCGGGCCGGCGGCGCGCCCCGGAGCGTCCGTTCCAGCGCGACGGCGGCGCCGTGCCACGCCCCCCAGAGCAGCAGCGGCCAGCCCCCGCCGTGCCAGACCGCGATCAGCAGGAACAGCAGGAGCAGCGAAAGGGTCGCCCGCGCCTCCCGTCCCGCGGACCGGCCCGGTTCCGGCCGCAACGGAAACCGGAGGTAGACGTCGAACCAGGCCGTCAGGGTCATCGCCCAGCGCCGCCAGAAACCGTGCAGGCTGTCCGCCGCGTACGGCCGCTGGAAGTGTTCCGGCAGCCGGAACCCGAGCATGCGTCCCAGGCCGAGAGCCATGTCGGCGTAGCCGGACAGCGCGAAGTAGATCTGCAGCGAGAAGCAGGCGAGGCCGAGCCACGCGTGCGCCGCGTCGAGCGTGTCCGCCGGCATCGAGAACGCCGCCTCGGCCGGCGGCGCCAGCGTCCCGGCGAGGAGCCACGCCTTCGCCAGCCCGATGGTGAAGCGCCGCACGCCGTAGGCGAACGCCGCCATGCCCACCTGCCGCGCCGCGAGCTGGGCGCTCACGTCCCGGAACCGGACGAGGGGGCCGGCGACCAGCAGGGGGAAGAGGAGCAGGTAGGTCAGCGTGTGGACCGGATTCCGCGGCGCCGCCGCCTCGCCGCGATGGACGTCGGCGGCGTACGACACCGCGTGGCAGGTGAAGACCGCCAGCCCGAGCGGCGCGAGCAGGCCGGGCGCCGGGAACGACGCGGCGGCGAACGTGTCGAGCCACGGCAGGACCTCTCCCGCGGAGGGAGCGAGGTAGCGGCAGTACGCGAACAGGAACAGGGCGCCGGTGACCGCGAGCGAGAAGCAGATCTCCGGAACGGCGCTGATGCGGTCCGGCCGGGCCGCCGGGCCGGTGCGCCGCCCGCCGGCGATGCCGCGGCCGAGGAAGTGCAGCAATAGGGCGGCGGCGCCCGGCACGGCGGCGAACCGGCCGGCCCCTGCCGCGAGGAACCCGAGGCCGCCGGCGACGAGGACCCAGTTGGCGGCGTGGAACCGCGGCCGCCCGCCGGCCGCGCCGCGCGAGGTGAGCCGCGCGGCCAGGGAGTGCAGGCCGAGGACGACCGGCAGGAAGACGACGAGGAACCGCCAGTCGGTGAAGGCCACGCGCCGGCAATGTTATCGCCTGCGCCGAGCGGGGTTGCCGTGCTCGATCACGGGCCGCGCCCCCGCTCGCGCCGGCCGCCGCCCCCGCGCCGCCGCCGGCGCTCCTCGTCCATCCGGGCGATCTCGGCGTCGAAGCGGTTCATCTGCGCCGGGGTCAGGATCTCGGCGATGGCGGCGCGCAGCGTTTCCTGCTCCGCCGCGAAGCGCGCACGCATCTGGCGGCGCATCTCGCGGCTGATGGCGCGGAACCGCTCGCGGCGCGCCTCGAACAACGCCGCGAGGCGTTCGCTCTGCTCGTCGCTCAGGTCGAGCCGGGACGCCATCCGCTCCAGCACGCGCCCCCGCAGCGGGGGCACCGGGAGACCGCCGCGGCCCGGGCCGAATCCGAAGCGCGGGCCGGGTCCGAGCCACGGGCCGGCGAGGATGCCGACGCCCAGACCGGCCGCGAACACGACCAGCACGAACAGGCCGACCCACACGCGCGTGCGCATCTCGACGGTCATCGTCCCGCCTCGTCCGCTCCCGGGAGGGAAACCCGCGGATCGGCCAGCAGGACGTCGAGGAACAGGTCGTCCGCCGTCTCGCCGGCATCCTGCCAGAGCCGCGACACCGTTTCGGCCGCCGCCGGGTCCCGGACCGCGCCGTCCGCCGTCTCCTCGGCCATCCACGCGGTCACCACGTCGGAGTACTCCGGCGCGCCGGCCGCGACGGTCTCGGCCGCCGGGCCCGGGCCGAGCGCGGCCCCGACGAACAGCGCCCCGGCCACCGGCGCGAGGCGCAGCGTCCAGGTGCGCCAGCGCAGGGCGGCGAGCCATCCGGCCGCCGGGGCGGTCTCCCGTTCCGGCAGGTTGGCCATGACGCGCGCGGCGAAGCCGAACGGCGCCGGCGCCGGCGGACGCGCGGCGAGCAGCGCCCGCGTGGCGCGCTGCGCGGCGAGCGCGTCCCGGCAGTCCGCGCAGGCGTCCAGGTGCGGGGCGAGGGCCGCGCCGCGTTCGGCGTCGAGCGTCCCGTCGGCGGCGCGCGCGAGCAACGGTTCGGCCTGTCGGCAGGTCATCGGTCTTCCCCTCGTGGCCCGGATCTCCCGTTTCCGATTCCCCTCCGCGGGGGCCGCGCGGTCCGGAGCGGGCGCAGCAGCGTCCGCATGTGGCGCCGGGCGCGGAAGATCCGCGATTCCACCGTCCCCATGGGCGCCCCGGTGACGCCGGCTATCTCCTTGTAGTCGAGCCCCTCCACGTCCCGCAGCACCAGCGCCAGCCGCAGCTCGTCGGGCAGCTCGGCCAGGGCGCGGTCGATGGCTTCCCGCGTGACGAGCGACGTCTCGGCGTCGGGCGCCTCGGACGCGACGTCGTCCGCCTGCAGCGGCTCGGTCTCGTCGTCCAGGCTGCCGTCCGCGATCCGCGCCTGCCGGCCGCGCCGGTCGAGATGCGTCCGCGCGACGTTCGCGGCGATGCGGTAGAGCCACGTCCGGAACGCGCTCTCGCCGCGGAAGCGGCCGAGTCCCCGCCAGGCGCGGACGAACGTCTCCTGCGCCACGTCCTCGGCGGCGCCCGCGTCGCGCACCAGCGCCGACGCGTAGTTGACGATTCTCGCCTGGTACCGCAGCACGAGCGTTTCGAAGGCGCCGGCGTCGCCGGCCCTGGCGGCGTCGACCGCGGCGCGGTCGGGATCGGCCGCCGCACCCGCGCCCGCATCCGCCCGCCCGGCGCCGTCGACGACGGCGGGGTCGGCCCCGGCTGCGCCCTCCGAATTCACCCGCGGCTCCACTGGCCACGCCGGCCCTGCGTTCACGGCGGGGTCGACCCCGACTGCTGCGCCCTCCGAATTCATCCGCGGCTCTCCGCCGGCCACGCCGGCCCTGCGTTCGCCACGGGGTCGGCCCCGGCTGCTGCACCCTCCGAATTCACCCGCGGTTCCACCGGCCACGCCGGCCCTGCGTTCACGGCGGGGTCGACCCCGACTGCTGCACCCTCCGAATTCACCCGCGGCTCCGCCGGCCACGCCGGCCCTGCGTCCGTCGTTGCGAGCATACGCGCACTCGTCACTGACGCAGACTCTCCGGCCCGCGCGGATATTCCCGCCGGCAGCTCCCTTTGGAGGAATGCAAGGCCATCCGCAAACTGACGCAGACTCTCCCGGCCCGCGCGGATATTCCCGCCGGCTTTCTGCGCCGGCGCGGGGAAGAACTTCGTTGCCGGCGCGGTCGGTACCGACAGCGCCGGCAGGGAGGCGCGCTACGGCGAACCGGACGTCGTTCGGCAGGAACGGCCGGTCCGGCGTCACCAAACGGCGACGGCAAAGGAGGCACGAAGATGCGAATCGACTTTTCGTCAACACGCGGGAAGGTCCTGGCGGGCGGTGTCGGGCTGGCCCTCGCGATGGCGGCGGCGGTGGCCGCCCACGAGGCGTTCGCGGCCGAGACGCAACGCCCGGGCGGCCGCGGCGGGCGCGGCGCCTGGCTGGGAGGGCCGCGCGGCGGCGGTCCGGCGGGCGCGTTCCTGCCCCCGTTGCGGCGGCTGGACCTCGACGACGAACAGCGCGAGCAGGTCCGAACCGTGATCGGCGAGAACCGCGAGGCGGCCCGCACCGCCTTCCGGGAGCTGCGCGCCGCGCGCGAGGCGCTGGCCGCGGCGTCCGCGGCGGCGACCGTGGACGAGGATCGGATCCGGACGCTGGCGGCCGAGGTCGGAAGGCTCGAAGGTGACGCCGCGATCCGGCGGGCGCGGGTCTACGCGGCCGTATGGGAGATCCTGACGCCGGAGCAGCAGGCGCGGGCCGAGGAAATCGAAGCCGAACGGAGCGAACGGCGCAACGCGCGGCGCGAGCGGATGCGGGAGCGGCGCGAGCGGATGCGGGAACGCCGCGAGGATCGGGGCGGCCGGTGATTCCCCGTCACGGCCCGCGGCAGTGCGGCGAACGATCCCCGGGCGCCGGGGATCGTTCGCCGCATCCGGATCGGCTCCGGCAGGTCGGACGATGCGGCACGTGAGCCCGCACGCGTCCGCTTGACCTTTCGCGGGGCATCCGGATCGGCTCCGGCAGGTCGGACGATGCGGCCCCCGAACGGTGCGGCGCCGGAAACCTTCGCCGCCGCATTCGGAGCGACCGCGCAGTCCGGCGGTCCGGCGCGTCGGCGTTGCGGTGACGCGCTCCGCCCAAGGTTGCCGGCCCCGCCGCCCGGCCCTGCGCTCAGTCCGGGCGGTCGGGCGCGTCTGCGGCGCCGGGACCGCGCTCGGTCTTGTCGGCCCCGCCGCCCGGCCCTTCACCGTTGCCGTAGCCGCGGCCCGGCGCGTCGGCGTTGCCGTAGCCGCGGCTCGGCGTAGCGGCGCCGCCGGTACTTCGACCCGGCGCGTCGGCGTTGCCGTAGCCGCGGCTCGGCGTAGCGGCGCCGCCGGTACTTCGACCCGGCGCATCGGCGGTCCCGTACCCGCGGCCGGACGACAGCGGCGGACGCGGCTCCCGTGCGTGCGGCCGGGGCGCGGGTCTCCAGGCCGGGGACTGGCCCGCCCCGGAGGCGGGCGGCGGCTCCCTCGTCTGCGGCCGGGGCGCGAGGGTGATCTCCTGGGCGGTCAGCTCGCCCGGCTTGGTGGGCGACGGCCGCAGGGCGAACTCCAGGATCAGCCGCCGGCTCGGCAGCTCCTGCGTGTTGATGCCCGCCCGCTGCAGCTCGCTGCTGTGCACGAAGGTCGACGCGTACGGCGAGTCCTTGCGGGTGGTGTCGGTGACCCAGAGCGGTCCGGTGGACGAGCGCAGGTAGCGGATGAAGCCGAACCCCTTGATGGAGTCGTACCAGTGGCAGAGCCCCCGGACCCGCGAGCCTTCCTCGCCCCAGTCGGGACCCCGCGACTCGCCCGGCAGCAGTCCCGGAATCAGGTACCCGGACACGAACAGGTCCGCCTCGCGCCGCAGATCGCCCGACACGTTGTCGAACGCCACCACCTCGACCCGGCAGCCCATGTTCTGCAGCGCCCGGGCGACCTTGGTGAAGTCCCCGTCGCCCGTCGCCAGCAGCACGCGGTCGATGTTGCGGGCCTCCAGCAGCACGTCGACCGCCATGTCGAGGTCGCTGTTGGCCTTGGCGATCCGCTTGCCGTCCTCGTTGGCGTACCACTTGACGTGCTTGACGATGACCTTGTAGCCGAAGTCGCGCAACGCCGCCTGGAAGCTCTGCACGTTGCGCTTGTAGTCTTCGTCCGCCTGGGCGCGTTCGCGGTCGAACGACGTGTACGAATTCAGCCGCAACGCGTCCGCTCCGTCGCGGCACGCGAACTCCCGCAGGACGTCGTACCGCAGCCCCCGTCCGCCGTTCCGGGTGATGTTGTCCGTATCGACGTAGACACCGACTCGCACGCTGCCTCCCGTTCCAGTGCCGGCGCCGCGCCGTTGCGCGCGCCACGTTCCAGTATACGCGCGCCGGCCTGACCGGTCCGCCGACGCCGGGCCGGCGCCCGGAGGCCGCGGCGCCGTGCGGGTTGCTCCCGGCGGCCGGCGATAGTAGATTGCTCGTGACGATGCCGATGCCGCGGAGCGCAACGCGGTCGACGACGCGCCTGTTTGCCGCGCTCGCCGTCTCGACGCTGGCCCTGGCCGGGCTCGGGCGGCCCGTCCCGGCGCAGGTCCCGGCGTCCGCCGGGCAGGCGCCCCCGGACGCCGGGCAGGCGCCCCCGGACGCCGGGCAAGCGGAGTTCTTCGAGTCCACCATCCGCCCGCTGCTCGCCGACAACTGCCACGCGTGTCACAGCGCGCAGGCCGGCACGCCGTTCGGCGGGCTCCGGCTCGACAGCCGCGAGGGGCTGCTGGCCGGCGGCGACTCCGGGCCGGCGATCGTGCCCGGCCGCCCGGCCGAGAGCGCACTGGTGCAGCGTCTGCGCGGCCGGCCCAGGCTGATGCCGCCGGCCGGACCGCTCGCCGACCGGGATGTCGCGGCGATCACGCGCTGGGTCGCGCTGGGCGCGCCGTGGCCCGAACCGGGCGCGGCCGCGGCGGCGGATCCGCCGGACCCGTCCGCCCCGTTCGATCTGCCGGCGCGGCGGCGCGCCCATTGGGCCTGGCAGCCGGTGCGGGCCGCCGAGCCGCCCGGGGTCGATGACGAGACGTGGCCGGCGACGCCGGCCGACCGGTTCATCCTGGCGGCGCTCGAAGAGCAGGAGCTCGCACCGGCGCCGGACGCGGACCGCGCCACCCTCATCCGCCGCCTGTCGTTCGATCTGCGCGGGCTGCCGCCGACGCCGGCCGAGATCGCGCGGTTCGCCGGCGACGATTCCCCGGCCGCGTACGCCGCCCTCGTCGACCGCTATCTCGATTCGCCGCGCTTCGGCGAGCGCTGGGCGCGCCACTGGATGGACCTGTTCCGCTACAGCGAGTCGCACGGCAGCGAGGGCGATCCCGACATCCCGTTCGCGTGGCGCTACCGCGACTACCTCATCCGCGCCTTCAACCACGACGTTCCGTACGACCAGTTGATTCGGGAGCACCTCGCCGGCGACCTGCTGCCGAACCCGCGCTTCGACGCGGAGGGTCGGACCAACGAGTCGATGATCGGGCCCGCCAACTTCCGGCTCGTCGAGCACGGCTTCCAGCCGGTCGACCCGTGGGAGGATCGCGTCAAGTGGACCGACAACCAGGTGGACGTGGCGTCGAAGGCGTTCCTGGGCCTCACCGTGTCGTGCGCACGCTGCCACGACCACAAGTTCGACGCGATCAGCCAGCGGGACTACTACGCGTTCTTCGGCACGCTGTACGGGGCGCGGCCGACGATGCGGGCCATCGACGCCCCGGCCGTCCTCGAGACGAACCGGGACGCGCTCGCCGCGCTGAAGGCCGACGTCCGCCGCCTGCTCGCCGACGCGTGGAGCGCGGCGGCGGAAAGCGTCGGCGCGGAATTGCTGGCGGCGCTCGATGCGGAACAGCCCGGCGCCGGCGCGGGGGCGGACGCGGCCGGGCGCGCTGCGGCGCCGGCGGAGACGGCCGCGGGCGCGGGACGGGCCGGCGTTTCCGGTTCCCGCCCGGCCGCCGGCAGCGTCCTCGCCGCGTGGCGCGAGCTCGCCGCGCTCGGTCCGGACGAGTTCCCGCGCGCGTGGCGGGACCTTCGCGCGCACTGGGAGGCGGAGATCGCCGCCCGCGAGCGCTTCAACGCCGAGCACTTCGAAACGGCATGGGATCTGAGCGGTCCCGGCTACGCGGCGACGGTCGGGCACGGGACCGGCCGGCCGGCGGCTCCTTCGAAGCCGGGCGAGTTCGCCATCGAGCACCGCGGCGACCGGTTGCTGAACGGGATCTATCCGGGCGGCGCCTATACGCATCTGCTGTCGACGAAGCACGCCGGCGTCATCCAGACGCCCCGCTTCCGGATCGACAGCGACTTCGTCAGCTTCCGCGTGCTGGGCGGCGACCTCAGCTTCGCCCAGTTGATCATCGAGAACTACGCCGTGCCGCGCGGCGGCATCTACCACCTGCGCTACAGCCCCAAGCAGGACGTGATGACCTGGGCGCAGTGGGACACCGCGTTCTGGAAGGGCTTCACGGCGTACGTCGAGTTCGCCACCCAGGACGACGCCACCCGGTTCCAGCTCGACCCGGAGGACAGCCTCCTGCTGCACCGCCCGACGCGCCGCGGTGACGGGCGGTCGTTCATCGGCGCCGGCCGCATCGTGTTCCACGACGAGAAGCGGACGCCGAAGGAGACGGCCGTACCCGTCCTCTCGCTACTGGACATGCCGGCGACCGGCGCGGCCGGGGGCTCGGCGGCGGACGTGGCGGACGGCGCGGCCGGCAGCTCGGCGGCGGACGCGGCGGACGGCGCGCCGGGCGGGAGCGGGGCGGCGCCGCGCGCCGGGCCGGCGTCGCGCGAAGCGCTGGCCGCGCGGATCGGCCGCCGGCTGGGCGAAGCGGTCGCCGCGTGGCGCGACGACCGGCTGACCGAGCAGCAGGCGGCGTTCCTCGACGAGTTCGTCCGCGCGGATCTGCTGCCCCGCTCGCTGGAGGAGCTGGTCGAGCTGCGGGCGCCGGCCGCGGAGTACCGCCGGCTGGAACGGGACGTGCCGGTGCCGCGCCGCGTCCCCGGCGTCCTCGACGAGGCGGCGCCGGATCAGCCGCTGCTGGTGCGGGGCAACCACCGGAACCTCGGCGAGGCGGTGCCGCGCGGCTTCCTGGCCGCGATCGACGGCCGGCCGTACCCCGAGCCCGGACTCGTCCGCCTGCATCTGGCCGAGGCGATCGCCGCGCCCGGCAACCCGCTGGCGGCGCGCGTCGCCGTCAACCGCGTGTGGCGGCACCTGTTCGGCTACGGCATCGTGCGGACCGTCGACAACTTCGGCCGGCTCGGCGACCCGCCGTCGCACCCGGCGCTGCTCGACCACCTCGCCGCCCGGTTCGTCGACGACGGCTGGTCGATCAAGCGGCTCGTCCGCCGCCTCGTCCTCGGCCGGACCTACCGGACGAGCAGCCGGGGGTCGGCCCGCGCCGCCCGGCTCGACCCGTCCAACCGCCTGCTGCAGCACGCCAACCTGCGGCGGCTCGACGCGGAGGCGATCCGCGACGCGATCCTCTCGATATCGGGCCGGCTCGACCCGGCGATGTACGGACCGTCGGTGCCGGTGCGCTACGCGGCGCGGCGCGGCCTGACCGAGGGCGACCCCGACAACGGTCCGCTCGACGGCGACGGGCGGCGGAGCGTCTACCAGGAAATCCGCCGCAACGCCCACAACCCGTTCCTGGAGGTCTTCGACCTGCCGAAGCCGGCCACGACGCGCGGCCAGCGGGACGCGACGAACGTCCCGGCGCAGTCGCTGGCGCTGCTCAACAGCCCGTTCGTGATCGGACAGGCGGCCGAATGGGGCCGGCGGCTGGCCGAGGGGGAGGCGGCGTCGGCGGACGGGCGCATCGCGCACATGTTCGTCAAGGCGCTCGCCCGCCCGCCGTCGGAGGCGGAGCGCGCCCGCGTCGCCGATTATCTGACCGCGCGGGCGGCCGGGCGGGGCGTCGAGCGGTCGCTGCTGCTCCACGACGCCGCGGTCTGGCGGGACGTCGCGCACGGCCTGTTCAACCTGAAGGAGTTCATCTTCGTCCCGTAGAAGGGTGCGCCGCGCAGAACTCCGCGACCCCGGCAGGCCCGGCCCGGCGGCGTAGCGCCGCCGGCGGCGCAGGCGCAACGCCCGAAGAGACGAAACGCCGCACGACGCCGGGCAACGCATGGAGCAAGCCCGGCCCGAGCCAGGGCGCAACGCCCGAAGAGACGAAACGCCGCACGACGAGGTGCTCCGATGCCGTTCGACCCACGCCGCCATCCCGGACCGCACCCGTTTCTGACGCGCCGCGAGATGCTGCGCCAGACGTCCACCGGCTTCGGCTGGCTCGCGCTCTCGGCGCTGCTGGCCGACGCCGCCTACGCCGGGCCGGCCCAGAGACGCGCAGCCGCCGGGGGCGGGCCGGCCGCCGGGGCCGGCGCCGACGACGGTCCGCTGGCCGCCAGGGCGCCCGACTTCGCGCCCAGGGTCAGGAACGTCATCTTCTGCTACATGTCCGGCGGGCTGTCGCACGTCGACTCGTTCGACCCGAAGCCGCGTCTGGCGGCCGAGGCGGGCCGGCCGATGCCGTTCGAGACCGAGCGGACGATGTTCAACCAGGACGGCGACATCTGGCCCAGCCCGTGGGCGTTCACCCGCTACGGCGAGAGCGGCATCCCGGTCAGCGCGCTCTTTCCGCACGTCGGCGGCGTCGCCGACGAGCTGACCGTCGTCCGCTCGATGACCGCGCCGTTCATGGAGCACGCCCAGGCGAACTTCTACTTCCACTGCGGCATGCCGTTCACCGGCTTCCCGAGCATGGGGGCCTGGATCACCTACGGTCTGGGGACCGAGAACCAGAACCTGCCGGGGTTCGTCGTCCTCGGCAGCGGGGGCATCCCGCTCGGGGGGATCAACGTCTTCGGCAACGGCTTCCTGCCCGCCGTCCACCAGGGCTCGCTCATCTACCCCGAGCACGCCGAGCCGCTGCACAACGTCCGGCCCGCCGAGACCGACGCCGAGCAGCGCGCGCGGCTCTCGTTCATCGGCGACCTCGACCGGCGGTTCCTCCACCGCACCGACGGCGAGGCGCGCGTCGAGGCGGCCATCGACAACTACGAGATCGCCTACCGCATGCAGACCGCGGTCCCCGAGCTGACCGACCTGCGCGGCGAGACGGAAGCGACGAAGAAGCTCTACGGCCTCGACTCGCCCAACGCCTCCACCGCCGCCTACGGGCGCCAGTGCCTGGTGGCGCGGCGTCTCGTCGAGCGCGGCGTCCGGTTCGTCGAGCTGACCATGGTCGGCACCGACGGCATGGGCCAGGCCGCCAACCCCTGGGACCAGCACACGAAGCTGGAGGAGGGGCACGCCGCCAACGCGCTCACCGTCGACCAGCCGGTCGCCGCCCTCGTCAGGGACCTGCGCGCCCGCGGCCTGCTCGACGAGACCCTGGTCATCTTCTCCGGCGAGTTCGGCCGCACCCCGTTCGTGCAGGGGACCAACGGCCGCGACCACAACCCCTACGGCTTCAGCCTCTGGCTCGCCGGCGGCGGCCTCAAGAAGGGCTTCGTCTACGGCCGCACCGACGAGTACGGCTACCGCGTCGTCGAGAACGCCCACACCGTGCGCGACCTGCACGCCACCGTGCTGCACCTGCTCGGCCTCGACCACCAGAACCTCACCTACCGCTTCGGCGGACGCGACTTCCGCCTGACCGACGTCGACGGCCACCCGATCCGGGGGATCCTGGCGTAGGAGTACGATCCGTCGGCCGCCGGGAACGGGCGCTGCTGGAAGAAGGCATGGAGGTGATGCGGCAGTGGCGGCATCTGACGTGAGCACTTGCGCGTGGGTTTCCCTGCGGGCGGCGCTCACCCATTTCGTAACGGCCTGAAAGGGTGGCGATGACAAAGAACGAGTTGGTCGAGAAGCTGCGGGAAATGCTGGCCGCGGCGGGGCATGGAGAGAAAACGGCGATGACGCACCTTTTTGGCGTCATCTTCGCCAGGCATATCGGGGGCGGCGGAGTGCCGGCGAAGCAGATCGCGGATGAATACGTGCGAAGGCATGGCAAGGTTGCCGACTCAGCTATCGCGGACGGCAAGAATCTGGCTCGCTACGTGGACGTGAAGGACGAAGTCGCCAAGCGCTGGTGCCCCGAGTGATCGTCCTGACGTCGACACGTCCACCGACGGCGCGCGCCGGACGAAACGCGCTACGATGAAGGCCATGCCGATCCCGGAACCCGCGGCGGCCGCGCCGGCGTCCCGGCGCGCGCTGGCCTCCCTTCTGCGCGATGTCCTGCCGCCGCAGGGGGCCTGGAGCGACGAGGCGTACCTGTGGCTCACGGACCGCAGCCGCCGCCCGATCGAGTTCACCGACGGCCACGTCGAGGCACTGCCCATGCCGACCGCCACGCATCAGGCCGTCCTGGCCGTCCTGCACGTGCTGTTCCGCGGCTACGTCAGGCCGCGCGGCGGCGTCGTGATGTTCTCGGCGCTGCGGTTGCGGCTGCGCGAGGGCAAGTTCCGCGAGCCGGACCTGCTGCTGCTCCGCGATCGCGCGGACTCCCGCTACCAGGACCGCTACTGGCTGGGCGCCGACCTGGTGGTGGAGGTCGTCAGTCCGGACGACCCGGCGCGGGACCTGGTCGAGAAGCGCGCCGACTACGCCGAGGCAGGGATTCCTGAGTACTGGATCGTCGATCCGCGGGACGCAACCATCACCGTGCTCACGCTGCGGGACGGCGCGTACGTCGAACACGGCGTGTTCCGGCGCGGCGGTTCGGCCACGTCGCGGCTGCTCGAAGGCTTCGCGGCCGACGTGTCGACGGTGTTCGACGCGCCGGAGTCGGGCGCGTGAGCGCGGCGGCGGTCGGTGGCATTTCCGCGTCCGGGTACCGACGCCGGCGGCGGCGGACGATCCGCGGGGCGCCCGGATTCTCCCCGCGCTCGAAAACCGCGGACGTGGCGGAGCGCGCGGACAAGGAGAGCATTTACCATGAAATATCGGCGGTATATGCCGAGATTTCATGGTAAGCGGCGGCTGCGCTCGTTCTCCGTGGTTCCCGCGGACGGCGTCATGCGGTCCGGCCGGAGTCGGCGGCGGGACCGGGGACGCCTCCCGCCCGTTCGATCGTCGCGGGCAGTTCGCCGTAGCGCACCGCGTCTTCCACGTGCCGCGGGGCGCGCCGCAACAGGGACAGCAGCGCGTTGAGGCCGATGGTCTTCTGGCCCGGGCGCTCGCGGTCCAGGTACGCCCGCCCGAGCACGTAGAACGCCCACTGATCGACGTCGAGCGGATCGACCGCGGTCCGGTCCCGGTGTCCGAGCACGCAGAAGACGTAGACGTCGGCGAGGCGCCGCGGCTCGGGCAGCACCGTGGTCTCGTTCGTCGCCGGATTCCAGACCTGCTTCCGCGGGGCGATGTCGAACTCGATGACCGAGGGGCGGTCCTGGCGCCACGCCTGGACGTAGGCGGCGCTCTTCACCTCGATGGCGACGCCCGACCGGGTCCGCAGGTCGAAGGCCGCCCACTCGACGCGCGGTTCGGCCGCCAGGCCGAGCGCGCTGGCGATCAGGAATTCGGCCAGCACGCCGCGCCAGGCGGCGCTCAGCAGATCGGAGTTCGACCAGCGCCAGCAGTCCAGCAGCGTCGGTCCGATGGAGGCGCCGCCCGCGTGGAACGGTTCGGCGCCGGACTTGATGCGCGTCGTTCGACCCGCGTGACCGCCTGCGCCGGACGCGCGCCCCCGCGGTGGCGCGGGGTTCACAGCGTCGACCGCATCCAGGCAGTGGCGAGGCTGTCCGCGTACTCGTTCCAGCGGGTTCCCGAATGGGCGGCGGTCCACCGCAGCCGGCAGGCCGGATGGGCGCGGCGGAGCGCCAGCAGTTCCCGCACCAGCTCCAGGTTCCGGATCGGGCCGGCCTTCCGCTTCCACCCGGCGCGCTCCCAGCCGGGCGCCCAGCGGGTGATCGTGTTCACGCAGAGTTCGCTGTCGCTGAGGACGTCGATCTCGGCGTCCGCCGGCAGCATCTTGAACGCTTCGATCAGCGCCCGCAGCTCCATGCGGTTGTTCGTCGTGTCCGGCTCGTGGCCGTGCGCCTGCGAGACGATCCGGCCGTCCTCGACCCAGACGACGCCCCAGCCGCCGGGGCCGGGATTCGGCGTCGCGCTGCCGTCGGTGAACACGCCGCGGTCGGGGCCGTCCTCGTACTTCGCCAGCACCTCGGACAGGGTCGGGTTCTTCTCGCGCAGGGCGCGGCCGCGGTCACTTCCGCCGCGGGCGGCGCGACCGGCCGGCCGGGCGGCGGTCCGCTTCCGCGGCGCATGCCGCCGGCAGTACTTCGGCCGCCAGCCGGGATACTTGTCGAGCACGGCCTGCGCCACCTCGAACGACGCGCGGCACGCCTGGCAGGTGAACGTGGGCACGGCGTAAAGAATACGACAAGGCCCGGCGGCAGCCAGGCCGGCTATCGCAGCGCGGAGTACGAGGTCGGCTCCAGGATCCGCGCGTCGATGCCGTCGACCAGCCTGCGCTCCTCGTCCTGCTCGACGGCGACGATGATCTCCTGGAAGTCCTCGAACGTTCCGAGCTCCCGCCACATCTCGTCGCGCGCCGCGCGGGACGGATACGCGAGCATGTAGACGAAGGTGTCCTCGACGTCGTCGCCGGTGACCGCGTTCCAGTAGCCGACGTTCGTCATGCCGGCCCGCTCGAACATCGCCGCCGTGTGGTCGCGGAAGCGGTTCGCCAACGCCTCCCGCTTGCCCGGCATCGTCTTGTAGATGCGCAGCTCGTAGACGCGCGACGCCGCGCGCTGCTGCTGGGCGATCGCCCAGCCGCTACCGACGATCCCGAACGTGAACCCGACGAGCGCGAGAATCTTCCACAGCATCGCAGCCTCCCCGTGCAGTGCGGTCCGTCCACCCCGGGGCGCGCCTCCCGGGGGACTGATTATAGGTTGACGGCGGTCCACCGGTGCTCCGCTGACGGCGACCCCGCCGGTCAGGGCTCAGTCGCCGTCCGCGCCGCCGTTCATCTCCACCTCGATTTCTTCGATGGTCGGCAGGCTTCCCTTCAGCTCGGACGGCAGCGAGTCGACCAGGCGGGTCTCCCAATCCGCGACGCCCATCGGCTTGTCGAAGCCGCGCAGGGCGTATTCGACCACCAGGCGGTCCTTGCTCTTGCAGATGAGAAGCCCGATGGTCGGCAGATCGTCGGGATGGCGCATCAGGTCGTCCACGGCGGAGAGGTACACGTTCATCTGGCCGACGAAGGCGGGGTCGAACGGGACGGCCTTGAGCTCGACGACGACGTAGCGGCGGAGCTTCAGGTGGTAGAAGAGCAGATCCGCGTAGAAGTCGCGGTCACCCACTTCCAGCAGCACCTGCCGGCCGACGAACGCGAAGCCGGCGCCCAACTCCAGCAGGAACCGCTGCATGTGGTCGACGAGGGCCTGCTCGATCTCGCGCTCGGTCCGTGGGGCGGCGGTGCCCAGGAAGTCGAACAGATAGGGATCCTTGAACGCCTGCGCCGCCATGTCGGAGTCGCCCGGGGGCAGCGTCGCGGCGAAGTTGGTGACGGCCCGGCCCTCCCGTTCGTGCAGCCGGGCGTCTATACGCATGGCCAGCACGTTGCGGCTCCAGCCCTCTTCGCGGGCCTTGCTGGCGTACCACAGCCGCGTTTCCGCATCCTTGACCTTGTCCAGCAGGATGACGTTGTGCGACCAAGGAAATTGTGCAACCGCCTGTTGCACAATTCGGCGATCGGGCCACGCGGCGGCGAAGGACCGCATGTACTTCAAATTGCGGGGCGACAGGCCCTGCATGTCCGGAAATTCATCGCGCAGGTCGCAGGAGAGGCGATCGATGATCCTGGCGCCCCAGCCTTCACGCTCCTGGTATTCCAGGATCATGCGGCCAACGTCCCAGTACAGCAGCACCAGCGCCTCGTTGGCGGCCAGCACTACCCGCAGGCGTTGCGCGCGGATGCGTTCCTTTATCTGCGCGAAGCCGGCGGCGTAACCGTCGGGTACGTGCCCGGACGGCCGCGCCGGAAAGGACGCGCCCGCAGGTTCACGGTTGCGGGAAACGCGCCCGCCGGTTGTGGAGCGGCGTTGCAGCGCTCTTTCTTTCCCGGTCAACGTTCAGCCTGTCCCCTTCGGTATTCGGCGCGCCGCGGTCCTGTTGCGCGCAATTGTGCAACCGCTTGTTGCACAATTGCGCGGACGGGCCTCGAACGCTTCTTCCGGTCTCCCGTGCGCGCTGGTACGCAGACTTTCATCGTCATGGCTGGGAAACGCATTGGCTTACTGGAACGAGATATACCCCGGGATGGTCCCGGCGTCAACGGCCATCCTGCCGCACGCGGCGAAAGTCCGAGAACCGCCGCTCCAGGAACGCGGGGTCCGGCCAGTCGCCGCGATCACGGGGAAGCCGAAGCCGCGTTCCGTCCAGGTCCTCGAGAACCGCCAGCAGTTCGCCGTCCTGCCCGCCGCTCCCCTTGGCAGCCCGTGGTGAAACCCCGCGTCGCACCGAGACGGGCGGGGCGCCCGGCTGACAAGGCGTGAGGAGGGAGCATATCGGCCATATGCGACCGACGAACAACGCAGTCAGCCGGGATGCAGCGCCCGTCGAATGCAGCGGGGATTTCACCACGGGCTGTCAGTGCGCCAGCGGGTCGGGCCGGATCTGGAACCTGACCAGGTTGCCCGGCTCCACCGGGCCGCCTTCGACGTGCCAGGCCGCGTCGGCGCCGTAGGTCGCGTACACGCCGCGGCCCTTCCAGCCGGCGTCCGGGTCGTCGATGCGGCCGTCGAGCCCGCGGCTGTGGAAGCCCAGCGGATAGGGCACGCGCAGGATGGTCCACTCGCCGGTCTCCGGGTCGAGGGCCAGCAGCGAGTCGGAGCTCGAGCCGTTGGCGATCGGGACGTTCTCGCCCAGGCCGAGCGTGTTGAACTGGTCGACCCAGTTGTAGTAGTGGAAGTCGGTCCCGACGTCGGTGTTCCGGAAGTTGGGGCCCGGCGCCTTGTAGAAGGACCAGCCCTCGTCGCACTGCCGGCCGCCGCGCACCTCGGGGCCGCCGAAGACGGCGCACGCGCCGCGGTCGAACGAGGCGAAGTGGCTGCTGCCGGCCAGGGCGGTCCAGAGCACGCCGCGGCGGTCGACGTCGAGGCCGCGGGTGCGGTAGCCCTTCTCGACCGGCACCGTGTAGAGCTCGCTGATGCAGGTCTCCGGCGGGTCGTCGCCGCGCTCCAGGCGCAGCAGCCGGCCGGGGAAGTCGTCGGAGACGATCCACACCGCGTCGTCGAGCGGGTTGGCGATGATCCCGTAGGCGCCGACCGCCACGCGCGTGTCGCGGGCCGGGTCGAACGGCGGCTCCTCGCGGCTGCCGCGCGGCGCCGGCTCGTTCCACGGCTTCGTGATGACGCCGTCGCCGTTGGTGTCGAGGACGGTCGGGCACCAGCCCTGGGAAAGCTGCTCGTCGCCGGTCTCGTCGTAGACCTTCGTGTCGAGCCAGCCGATGACGGAACCGCCGCCGCTGAAGTAGAGCGTGTCGTTGGCGTCCTCGGCGAACTGCAGGTGGTGCGTGCCGTAGCAGGTGTCGATGAGGACGAAGTCGTCCGCCTCCGGATCGTAGTAGCCGGTGTGGCGGCCGGCGCGGTCGAGCGGGAAGTACCGCGCGTAGGCGTTGTCCGACCCCGCGCGGCACCAGTCGGGGTTGTCCGGGTGGCGGATGCGCGTCGTCAGCCAGACCCGCCCCTCGGCGTCGAGCATCGGGTTGTGCGGGTTGGCGGGATCGTTCCAGACCGCCTCGGCGCCGAAGTCGCGCCACGGCCTGAAGCCCTCGGTGGCGAACATCGACGGGACCGGCGGGTCGTCGTCGCGCAGCGGGATCTTGATCATCCGCGAGCGGTGCTCGGCGGTGTCGGTCACCAGCAGGAAGTCGTTGCCGATGTCGACGCCGTAGAGCGGGCCGTTCGCGTTGACGCGCGGGTTGCGCTTGTCGGTGGCGATCTCGTCGTGGACGAAGGCGACGTTGTTGCCCCAGTTCCACATCGTGAGCACGACGTTGCGCTCGACGCCCCGCGGACGGGGCGGGGCGGGGGGCGCCTCGCCGGCCGCGATGCGGTCGCTCCAGTCGACCAGCATGTCGAGGCCGCGCCCGCGGCCGAAGCGGGTGACGAAGCTGTTCATCAGCGAGCCGCGCTGCCCGCGCCGCATCCGGTCGTCCCAGGCGGAGCGGGCCGAGTCGAAGTCCTCGAGGTCGGGGACCTCGCGGGTGCGCCGGTTGCCCACCTGGTGGCAGCGCTGGCAGCCCTTCAGGTTGTTGATCCACTCGCTCTGGCTGCCCATCCGCGGGTCGATGCCGTTGCCGTCGGGGCCGGTGCCCGGAAACTCGTGCGCGGCGGGCAGTTCGATGAGCGACAGCCAGTAGGTGGAGGGGTAGACCTGCGCCGCTTCCCGCGGCGTCGCCGCCACCACCGCGGTCAGGTCGAGCGTCCGGTCCGGCCGCCCCGCGACCGGCTCGGAGTCGACGAGGCCGTAGCCGCGGACCCACACGTCGTAGACCGCGTCCGGGAGCTCCGGCAGGACGTACCGCCCGTCGTCGTCGGTGACGACGATCTTGCGGAACACCGTTTCGAGGTCGTCGGTCTCGGCGATCACCCACACGCCCGCCTCCGGGCCGGCGGCGCTGGTGACCGTGCCGCGAATCACGCCGTCGTTGTCCGCCGCCGCGGCCGTTCCCGCCGCGGCCAAGGCCGCGCAGGCCGCCGCGGCCGACAGGCTCGCCAGTCTCGTCATGGTCATCGTCGTTCCACCGTTTCTCCGCCGAGTTCACGCAACAGCGCCGCCGTCTCCGGCCACGCCTTTTCGGTGTTCGCCACGAAGACGCCCTCGGCGACCATCAGCGGCGTCCAGCCCACGGTGTTGCGGGCGTTGACGTCCGCGCCCCGCTCGACGAGGTACCGCACGATCAGGTTCGAGCCCATCATCGCGGCGCCGTGCAGCGCCGTGCTGCCGTTCCAGCGCATGTCGCCGCGGTCGCGTTGCGGATCGAGAGCCAGCAGGTTCAGCGGGTGGCGCAGCAGCAGCTCCACTCCGTCGCCTTCCAGCCGGGTGTCGCCGAAGTCGGCCGCCGCGCGCAGGTCGTTGCCGAGGGCGAGCGCCAGCTTCACCGCCTCCAGCCGCACCCGCTCGGGGGTGCCGTTGAGCGGACCCGGGCTCTCGCCGTCCCAGAACCCGAGGCCGGCCGCCGCCATCAGCGGGGTCACGCCCTGGCCGGTGGGGGTCAGCGGGTCGGCGCCGTAGTCGACCAGCAGCCGCATCAGGTCCAGGTCCGCGTGCTTGGCGGCCAGGTAGAACGGCGTGGCGCCGACGAAGCTGAGGTAGTTGCGGCCGACCGAGACGTTCGGCGGCGGCTTGACGATGCCCAGGTCGACCTCGAACGGGATCTCCCGCCACGCGATGCGCACGTCGGGGTCTGCGCCCTGCGCGAGCAGGCGGCGCGCCAGCGCCAGACTGTCGAGATTCCCCGTCGGTTCCGGCGGGCGGCCGGAGCCGGGGCGCCGAATCCAGGCCAGGGCGTGCAGCACCGAGCCGCGCGCGTCGCGGGCGGCCGGATCGGCCCCCGCCTCCAGCAGGACCGCGGCGAGATCGAAGTGCGCGTTGATGACCGCCAGCGCGAGCGGCGACGTGCGGCCGGTGGCGGCCGGCGTGTAGGAGCCGGAGCCCGCCGTCGTGTTGCTGATGCCGGCGTTGGCGTCGGCGCCGCCGGCCAGCAGCGCCCGGACGGCGTCGAGCCCCCCTTCGCGCACCGCGAACAGCAGCGGGGTCAGCCCGCCGCTCGAGCGCGCCTCCACGTCGGCCCCGGCCGCGAGCAGCCGCGCGACCGCCGCGGCGTTGTTCTCGGCGGCGGCCCACATCAGCGCGGTCTGGCCGCGCCAGCTCTCGGCCGCGTCGACCGCCGCGCCGGCCGCGAGCAGCTGGTCCAGGACCGGGACGCGGCCGGTCCGGGCCGCGGCCATCAGGACCGTCTCGCCCGCGGGGGTGGCCGTGTTCGGGTCGGCCCCGGCCGCGAGCAGCGCCCCGACGGCCGCCGGCTCGCCGCTCTGCGCCGCGAGCGCCAGCGGCGTCACGCCGTGGCGGCTCGCCCGCTCCGGGTCGGCGCCGGCCGCGAGCAACTGCTCGACGACCTCGGCCGCCGCGGCCCGCGCCGCCCAATGCAGCGCGGTCGTGCCGTCCGGCGCCGCGGCCCGCGCGTCGGCGCCTTCCGCCAGCAGGGCGGCGACGCGGCCGGCGTCTCCCGTCCGGGCGGCGGCGATCAGCGGCGCGTCGGCCGCCGCGGCGGCGCCGGGCAGGACGAACGGCGCGGCCGCGAGCAGGGCGGCGGCGAGCGCGCGGCCCGCGCGCGTCTCCCGCGGCGGCGCCGCTGAAGTACTCGACGAGGTTGAAGCCGCGGCGGCGAGCGCGCAGTCCGCGCGTGGCGCCCGCCGGCGGTCCCGTCGCTTGCGCGGGGGACGTTCCGCCGTTCCCCGCGCCGGCGCCGACCACGCCGAGTCCCGTTGCTTGCGCATGAGAGGTTCCCCTTCCGGCATGGCGCGGCGGCCGGATCCAGGCAATTGGCGGATGCTATCGCGTGGCGTCCGCGTTGACAACACCCGGCGAGAAGCGTACAAAGGGCCGGTACCGACGGGAGCCGGCGGATTCTTCCGTCGTGCGCCGGAGCGGGCGCGCCGCCGGCCGGATCGGATGCAGCCGATTTCGCGGTGTGCGGAAGACGCCGGCGGCTTTAACTCGCGGTGCGGAAGACGCTGGCGGCAGATGCCAAGAGATGATGTGATGACGACGCGGCGAGACGCGCGGGCGCCGCTCCGGGTCCGGGCCGCGGAGCTGGCGGCAGATGCCGAGGGGTGATGCGATGACGACGCGGCGAGACGCGCGGGCGCCGCTTCGGATCCGGGCCGCGGCGCTGGCGGCGGCGGGCGGTCTGCTCGCCGCGGCGCCGGCCGCGTCCGCGTCGTCCGGCGGCGGGGCGGACGCCGCGTCGGTGGCGGCGACGATCGACCGGTACTGCGTGACGTGCCACAACCAGCGCGTCGTCGACGGCCGCGGCGCCGCCCCGTCGATGCTGGTTTCGCAGTTGCGCGCCGCGGGCCTGGCGCTGGACACGCTCGACGCCGGTCACGTGGCCGGCGACGCCGGCGCGTGGGAGCGCGTCATCCGCAAGCTGCAGGCGCGGACCATGCCGCCGGCCGGCCGCCCCCGGCCGGACGACGAGACGTACGGCGGCGTGATCGGCTGGCTGGAGGCGGAGCTCGACCGGGCGGCCGCCGCGGCCCCGAACCCGGGCCGGCGCCCCGCGCTCCACCGCCTCAGCCGCACCGAGTACCGCAACGCGGTGCGCGACCTGCTGGCGCTCGACGACCTCCCGAAGGAGTTCGACGTCTCGACGCTGCTGCCGGCCGACAACGTCACCAGCGGCTTCGACAACCTGGCCGAGCTGCTGTTCGTCTCGCCGGCGACCCTGGAGCGGTACCTGGCGGCGGCGCGCCGGATCAGCCGGCTCGCGGTCGGCGACACGAGCATGCCGCCGATCGTCGACCGCCACCAGCTCGACCGCGATCTGATTCAGGACGGCCACCTGGACGGGTTGCCGCTCGGCACGCGGGGCGGGGCGGTGATCCGCGGCTACCTGCCGGCGGACGGCGAGTACGTCCTGACCGTCGAGTTCGCCCAGGCGGCCCGCGAGGAGCACGAGGTGGAGGTGAGCGTCGACGGCGAGCGCGCCGGCCTCTTCACCATCGGCGGCCGGCCGCTGGTGCGGGGGGCGAGCGGCGTGTTCGCGTTCGAGGCCGAGCCGCCGGTCGACGTCCGGGTGCCGCTGGGGGCGGGGCCGCGCGAGATCGCGGTGGCCTTCGTCCGCAAGACCGGCGCGCGGCACGAGAGCCTGGTGCGCGCGTCCCGGCGCGGACAGCGCCGCGAGCCGGCCATCTCGACGGTGACGCTCAGCGGCCCGTACGGCGTCGACGGCGCCGGCGACACGCCGAGCCGCCGGCGCATCTTCACGTGCCGCCCCGGCGCCGCCGCCCCGGCCGCCGAACCGTGCGCGCGCGAAATCCTCTCGACGCTGGCGCGCCGCGCGTACCGCCGTCCGGCGACCGCCGCCGACCTCGACCTCCTGCTCCCGTTCTACGAGGAGGGGCGCGCCGCGGGCGGGTTCGACCGCGGCATCCAGCGCGCCCTCGAAAGGCTGCTCGTCAGCCCCGAGTTCCTCTTCCGCATCGAGCGCGATCCGGCGGACGCCGTGCCCGGCGCGCCGTACCGCGTCGGCGGCATCGAGCTCGCCTCGCGCCTGTCGTTCTTCCTGTGGAGCAGCATCCCCGACGACGAGCTGCTCGACCGCGCCGTCGACGGGACCCTCGCCGACCCGGCGGTGCTGGAGGCGCAGGTGCGGCGGATGCTGGCCGACGGCCGCGCGCGCGCGCTCGTCGACAACTTCGCCGCGCAGTGGCTCTACCTGCGGGACGTCGAGGCCAAGGAGCCGGACCCCGGCTTCTTCCCCGGCTTCGACGAGAACCTGCGCCGGGCGTTCCAGCGGGAGACGGAGCTGTTCATCGACAGCGTGCTCCGCGAGGACCGCGGCGTCACCGAGCTGCTGACCGCCGACCACACGTTCGTCGACGAACGCCTCGCGAAGCACTACGGGATCCCGCACGTCTACGGCAGTCACTTCCGGCGCGTGCCGCTGGCCGGCACGGGGCGGCGCGGGCTGCTGGGGCAGGGCGGCATCCTGACGCTCACCTCCTACGCCACGCGCACCTCGCCGGTGCTGCGCGGCAAGTGGATCCTGGAGAACCTGCTGGCGTCGCCGCCGCCCCCGCCGCCGCCGGACATCCCGGCCCTGGCGGAGACGACCGGCGAGGGGGCGGCGCTGTCGATGCGTGCCGCGATGGAGCGGCATCGGGCGAATCCGGCCTGCGCGAGCTGCCACGCCCGGATGGACCCGCTCGGCTTCGCCCTCGAGAACTTCGACGCGGTCGGCCGCTGGCGCGCCCGCGGCGAGTCGAACGAGCCGATCGACGCGTCCGGCGTCCTGCCCGACGGCACGTCGTTCGACGGCCCCGACGGCATGCGGCGGGCGCTGCTGCGCGACCCGCGGCGGTTCGTCGCCACGGTCGCCGAGAAGCTGCTGACCTACGCGCTCGGCCGCAACGTCGAGCCGTACGACATGCCCGCGGTGCGCGCCGTCGTGCGCGGCGCGGAGCAGGACGGCTACCGGTTCTCGTCCATCGTCCTGGGCATCGTGCGGAGCACGCCGTTTCAGATGAGGATGCCGCAATCATGATCATCACGCAGAAAGCCCTGCCCCGGCGGACGTTCCTGCGCGGCGTCGGCGCGACGCTGGCCCTGCCGTTCCTCGACGCGATGGCGCCCGCCGCGTCCGCGGCGCCGGCCCCGGCGCGGAGGCTCGGATTCGTCTACGTCCCCAACGGCGTCATCCAGGAGCAGTGGGTGCCGGCGCAGACGGGCCGCGGATTCCGGTTCCCGCCGATCCTGAGCCCGCTGGCGCCGTTCCGCGACCAGGTGCTGGTCCTGAGCGGGCTGGCCCACCGGCAGGCGGATTCGTTCGGCGACGGCAACGGCGACCACCCGCGCGCCACCGCCGTCTGGCTGAGCGGCGTCCACGCCTGGGAGCGCCGCGGGCGCCAGGGGCCGACCGAGATCAAGCTGGGGATCACCGCGGACCAGATCGCGGCGCGCGAGTTCGGCAAGCAGACGCCGCTGCCGTCGCTGGAGCTGGCCCTGGAGCAGCCGACGGCCATCGCCTGCGACACCGGCGACTGCTTCTACTCGAACACGATCTCGTGGCGCAACGAGACGACCCCGCTCGACATGGAGGCGCATCCGCGCGTCGTCTTCGAGCGGCTGTTCGGCGAGGGGGGCAGCGCCGCCGACCGCCGGGCGGTGGCCCGGCAGACCGGCAGCATCCTCGACTCGGTGGTCGCGGAGGCGGCGCGCCTCGGCGGGACCCTCGGCCCGGGCGACCGCAACAAGCTGGACGAGTATCTCGACGCGGTGCGCGACGTCGAGCAGCGGGTCCGGCGCGCGGAGTCGCGGGGCGACGAGGCGTTCGTCGAGCTGCCGGAGCGGCCGGTCGACGTTCCGGAGGAGTTCGAAGAGCACGCGAAGCTGATGTTCGACCTCCAGGTGCTGGCGTTCCAGGCGGACGTCACGCGGGTGTTCACGCTGATGATGGCGCGCGAGGCGAGCCCCCGGCCGTACCCGCAGATCGGGGTACCCGACCAGCACCACACGGTGTCCCACCACCGGAACGACCCGGAGTACATCGCCAGGAAGGCCAAGATCGACACCTACCACGTCCAGGTGCTGACGCATCTGCTCGGCCGGCTGCGGGAGACCCCGGACGGCGACGGCAACCTGCTGGATCACTCGATGATCGTCTACGGCGGGGGCATCGGGAACGGCAACCTCCACGAGCACACGAACCTGCCGTGCCTCGTGGCGGGCGGCGGCGGCGGCAGGCTCCACGGCGGGCGCCACCGCGCCTATCCGGCGGACACGCCCTATGCGAACCTGCTGCTGACGGTGCTCGACAAGGCGGGGGTGCCCGCCGGCAAGCTCGGGGACAGCACGGGACTGCTCAACACGGCGCCGCTCAGCCTGTGAGCGGCGTCATCGCCCCCGCGCCGCGGGCGCGGGCGGATCGAAAGGCGCCGGGACGATTCATGCTCAGCCTGCCGAAGAACGACAGCATCCGCGCAGCGGTCCTCGTCTGCCTCGCCCTGGCGCCCGCCGCGTGCGGCGGCGACTCCAGCCCGGCGGCGCCGACGGCGCCGACGACGCCCGACCCGACCCCGGTGACGCTCACCGGAACGTGGTCGGGGCCGGTCGACGGCGTTCTGGTCGACGGTGACGCCCGGGCCGAGCTGACCCAGACCGGAACCAGCGCGACCGGCGACTGGTCGATGGCGATGCCGCCCGCGCTGGTCGCCGTCGGCGCGCCGGCGGACGTCGATCTCGAAGGGCCGGTGACGGGAACGGTCACCGGCACGACGGCGGAGCTGTCGTTCGGGTTCGCCGCCGCGTTCGCGACCTACTTCGGCAGTACCGAGTGCGCGATCGCGGTGACGGTCACGTCCTTCAGCCGGACGACGCTGGAAGGGACGTGGACGACCAACGAGTCGTGCCAGGCGCCCGCCGTCGATCAGGGGACGCTGACCTTCACCCGCCAGTAGCGGCCGCGGCCAGCCCGGGCGCGGCGCCGCGCCGCGCCGATCAGGGGACGCCGGCCCTCACCCGCCGGCAGGCGGTTTTCGCCGCAGCCCACGAGCGTCGCGTCAGTGACCGGCGCGCACGCGCAGGAAGCTGGCGAACCGCGGGATGCCTTGCGCGTGGTTCCGTAGTGCTTGTAGGTGACGATCGCGCCGACGGGCGGCGGCCGCCGGCGTTCCTCGTCCGAGAAGCCGGACCCGAGCCGGAAGCGGCGGCCGTCGGGCGTCTCCACCAGTAGCGAGCCGAGCATGCCGGACGAGATCCCCGTTGACGGCAACCGCTCCCGGGTGGTAGGCTTTCGCGGGAGAGGGTTTCATCTGTCCACGATCGAGAACCACCTGCGGGAGCCCTCCTTGTGGAGTTGGCCTCGCTGGATGGCATGGAGATTGCGGAAGCCCACGACGAAGGAGATAACAATGCGCGCCATCATTGCTCTCGTCGCCTCGATCGCCATCCTCGGTACGACAGCACCGGCAGGTGCCCAGCCCGAGCCTGCGCCGGAAGAATCTCCGTCCTCCGAGCCCGTACTGGAAGAATCTCCGTCCTCCGAGGAGGGACCGTTTCAGTTGAAGGTGGCTCTCTACCCGTGGTTGCCTGATGCCGATTCCTTCATGGAGTGGATCGAGAAGGATTTCGAAGAGAAGCACTCCGATATCGATCTCGTAGTACGACCAGTGGCGATGGCGGATGATGTCGACCTCGCCTACAAATTCGAGAAAACGACGGATGCACTCAAGAACGCAAACTCCTTGGATTTCCAGCACCTCGTGGAAATCGACACGGTGATCCTCGGCAAACTGATCGAGAACCAGGCAATCCAGCCCTTCGGGGTTGGTGGCGTTTCGTTTCTGCCGGCGGCGATCGAGGCGGTCACTTCGGGGGATACCGTGTATGGGGTTCCGCACTGGACATGCGGATACTTTGTAATCTCCAGACTGGAGGAGGTCCGGAAAGCTCGCAACCTGTCCGAGCTCCTGTCCATTCTCGACGCCGCAGGCACAAGCGCCGTGGATCTGGTTGGCGATCTCGACGGTTCCTGGGACTCAATCCTGATCTACTTGGACGCCATCGAGGATTCGTCTCCGGAAGCGAGCTGGGAGGATGTCCTGGACAATGCTGCGAACAACGGACTGGAGCCCTCGGTAAGGCAGGGGTTCGAAAGGATCGGGGCGGCGTGCCGTGCGGGAGAAAACTGCGGCGACGCTGATGATGATGACGCTTATGTCAAGATGTTCGCCAGCAACGGCGCCGATGCCCTCATTGGCTACTCGGAGCGCCTAAATAAGATTCTCACGAACGAAGCTTTTCGTCCGGGTGACGATCTCTACGGGTCCGCGCAAAAATAAATCCATAGAATTGGCTGCAATGTCGCAGTAGAGCACGGGGCGGCCGCGCACGCTCCTGCCCCGGAGAAATCTCCCAAGCAGAAGCAGAATTTTCGGATTCTGGAGTGCAATCTGCCCGGAATTATGGCACTATTGCGGAATCCTGATTCCGTAATAGTGCCATAATGAGACCAACCCGATTTTCCCCAGACGCCGTCGCCGACCTGCTCCGAGAGCAGACCGTCGCCAACCTGCCCGACGTGATGGCCGCCCTCGGCCCCGGCGTCAGCAGGCGCACCGCGTTCCGCAAGCTCAAGGACCTCGACGCCCGAACCAGCTACTCGCATCGCGGCGGCTATTACACCCTCGACGAACTCGCCGACTTCGACCAACGCGGCCTGTGGTCGTTCGCCGGCATTCGCTTCTCCCGCGCCGGCACCCTGGTCGAAGCCGCCGAGGCGGTCGTCAACCACGCCGAGGCCGGACACTTCGCCGACGAGTTGGACAACCTGCTCCACGTCGGCACCCAGGACGCCCTGCGCAAGCTCGTCGGCGACGGGCGGCTGACGCGGCACAAGTTCGCCAGCCAGTTCCTTTACTGCGCGGCCGACCCCGCGCACCAGACGCGCCAACTCCGCGCCCGACGGCTGTTGACGGCCACACCCGGACTCGTGCGGCCCCTGCCCGACGCCGACCTGATGCCGGAAGAGTTGCGCGCCGCCATCGTGCTGTTCGCCAGCCTGCTCGACGAACGCCAGCGGCGGCTGTTCGCCGGACTCGAATCGATCAAGTGCGGGTGGGGCGGCGACCGGCGCATCGCCGCCCTGCTCGGCATCGACCCGTCGACGGTTGCCGCCGGCCGCCGGCAGCTCGTCGAGCGCGACGTCGAGGTCGACAGGGTGCGCCGCGCCGGCGGCGGTCGGAAGCGGCTGGAAAAAAAACGCCCGAAGTCATTGCCTGCATCGAAGCCTTGATGGCCCGCGAGACGGCCGGCGACCCCGTCAGCGGCCTGAAGTGGACACATCGCACGACCGCCAGACTCGCCGACGCACTCCGCGAACTCGGCATCCACGTCTGCCCGCGAACCGTCGCGCGGCTCCTCAAGACGATGGGCTATTCGCTGCGCGTCAACCACAAGAAACGCGCCGGCGCCACACATCCGGATCGAGACCAGCAGTTCCAGCACATCTCCGACCTGCGTGAACGCTGCGACGCCGACAACATCCCCGTCATCTGCGTCGATACGAAGAAAAAGGAGCTCGTCGGCGCGTTCCGCAATTCCGGCGCGAAGTGGGACCGCAGCCCGGAACTCGTCAACGACCACGATTTTCGCTCCGATGCCGAGGGCCTCGCCATCCCCTACGGCATCTACGATCTCCGCGCCAACGCCGGCACCGTCTTCGTCGGCAGCACCGCCGACACCCCGGCATTCGCCGTCGACTGCATCGAGAAGTGGTGGCGCACCGAGGGCCGCCGGCGTTACCCCGAAGCCAAAACCCTCCAGATCCTCGCCGACGGCGGCGGCAGCAACAGTTGCACGGCGCGCGCCTGGAAGTTCAACCTGCAACATCGTCTCTGCAACCGACACGGCCTGCGGGTGACGGTGGCCCACTACCCGCCGGCCACGTCGAAATGGAACCCCATCGAGCACCGCCTGTTCTCCGAGATCAGCAAGAACTGGGCGGGCCGACCTCTCGATAGCTACGAGACCATCCTGAAATACCTGCGCACCACCCACACTTCCACCGGATTGCGTGTGCGCGCACACCTTGTGCGGAAAATCTACAAAACCGGCGTCAAGATCACCGACGTCCAAATGCGAGAACTGCGCATCACACCGGACAGCATCATGCCCAAGTGGAACTACACCATCGCACCCATGTAGCAAAAACGGAATCTATTTTTGCGCGGACCCTACGTGGCGTCTGCAACACTGGGGGATGGTGATCACCCAACGCTATTCACGGACGCTCTCGTCCTGTCGCGAACCTGTGAAACCGAAAGGTGTCGGGGGGCAGCCTCCGCGTTCGCTGCCTACTATGTCTCGGACGAAGTGTTCGAGACCGTATTAATGAATCGCGATAGCAGGTCCGATGAGAATGAGAATCCGATACCTCGGTATCTGCTTCCGTCGACGACCACCGCCTTCGATGTCGGCGACGTTGGCGCAGACCGTCTCTACCGCCAGCTAAAGAAGGAAGTTGAGGGCGCGAGGTCCCATCCAAATCGTGGCGTGCCCGAGGCTCGTGATCGCCACCAGCGCGGGCTCCTCCCTTCGATCCGTTCGGATCTTGGACAGGCGTTGGGATTGCAATGATCGGCGTGACTGCGTGCGTGATCATGTCGTGATGCTCCTACAGGCTCGCGGCAACCGTCCGTCCGTGATCCCGCGTTCAGTTTTACCAAACATAGCGGGGATGGGGCGGCACATGTGCATGGTCCGGGCCGCCGTCAACCCGCGAACATCGCGTTCAAGCACTGCTCCCACTCGTCTCCATCCACCACCTCGTAGCGCACCACCTTGCCCTGCATAGCGGGCACGAACTCGGCCCAATCCGCCCTCTTCGCGTGTTCGGAACAGATGTCGAACACCGAGCGCTTGTAGGACGTGTCTGCCGCCTCCTTCAAATGCATCCCTTTCGTTTCCACGACGAACACTTGGTGGAACTCGTCGTCTTGGTTCGGCTCGTCTGGTTGCAGCGTGAGGATGAAGTCGGCGTAGATACGTTGGGGCTTCCAGCCTTGCACGAAGTAGTCCTTGCGAGCGCGGTTGCGGTACCAGAAGAAGAGGCGGGCTTGGCGGTCCAGGTAGGTGGCGACCTTGTTCTCCAAGCCGTTCAGCTCGCCTTCGCTCACACGATCGAAGAGGCCGAGTTGATACTGGCTGCCGTCTTCGCGGTTGGCTTGGCGCTCGGTTGCTGGCGACTCGATGCGTTGCGGCGGGCGGTTGAACTGCAGGTCGTCGGTGACGACGATGAAGCGCATCGTGCCGGCGTCCAATAACTCGGCGAACACTTGCTGCGACAGGCGGTCTCGCTCCGCCTCCAAGCGTTTGCGGAGTTCTTCGAGGATGAACACCGTGTTGGCCAGCACCTGCTCACGGGGGTGCTTCTCAAGCAAGGCGTTGAAGACGCGCTCGGTGGCTTCGGCGCCGCGCCAGGGGTTGGGCATGGCGTCCAGCAGGTGGCTGGCGGCGAAGTAGGTGTCGATGCCGGTCTCCGAGCTCGCCGGTTCTCCGGTTGCATCCACGTCCGCGAACAGCGGCTCGAAATCCAGGCCGGCGCGCAGCGTGACGTCCTTGTTGCCTTGGGCTTGCAAATCCAAATCGAACAGGGGGCTGACGTCTACTTCGTCCCAGGGCACACGGGAGAGGATGTCCGCTTCGTAATGCACCAGCCGCCAGCGGCGTCCGTCGTGGATCATGAACGTGGGCAGCACCAGGCTCGCCGCTGCCCGGCGAAACCGCTGGCGCTGCCCGGAGACAACCAAGCCGCCGGACCGTTCTTCCGCATCCACCTTGACACGCCCCTCCAAGCCCTGCAATCCCTCTAGTCCGAACCCCTCGCGAACTTCTTGCAGCAGGTCGCTGCCCCTCCGTTGGAAGCAGAACACATAGCTTTCGTCCAGCGCCGGAACATGCGTCTTTCTGGCATAGGGCTGGCGCAGGATGCGCCCGACTAGCTGCGTCAACGCACTCCTGGAACTGGGGTTGGTCAAGATGACCAGCACATAGGCGAAGGAGCAATCCCAGCCTTCCTGCAATGCCTGCTTGGTGATGATGAAGCGGATCGGGCACTCCCGGGAGAGCAGCCCGCCGGCCTCGTCCACTTCCTTCAATTCGTCGCGAGCGCTGGTCTTCACTGCCACCTTTTCGGCGCTGATGGCCGGGTGACACAGTAGATACTCACGCACATCCTCGGCATGAATGAGGCCCGCCTGTCGTTGCTCCTTGCCGGTACGCTCCACCTGCACCAGACAGATGGGGCGGATGTACGCGCCGGTCTGCGCTTCGTGATCCCTCGCCTTGGCCTCCAAGGAAGCACGGTGTTCGATGGCGGCCAGCAGCGTATCCTGCCAACTGACGCTCGCCTTGTTGTGGATGTTCAAGTCCAGCTTGATCATCTCCTCGGCGTTCAGCGCTTGGCCGGTGATTTCCACCAGTACGTTGGCTTCCTTTGGCGGCGTGGCCGAGAGCTCGACGATCATGGACGGGTTGAAGCCTTCCAACGTCTTCTTGGCGCCCTGGCTGTACGCCTTGTGCCCCTCGTCCAGAATGATGAGCGGTCGCAAGCGCCGCAGCGTGTTGCCGAGCGAAGTCTTGGCCTGTTTGCCCCACACGCCGCTTTCGGACTCGAAGGTGTCCAAGTTCCGCACCTCGGCGAGCAGCTTTTCTTGGGCGCAGGCGTCGTCCTCTCTGGGGAAGAAGCGGTCGAACCCACCGCTGTCCCGGAACATTCGTAGCTGCTCCTTAGTCTGTTTGTTGGCGGATTGCAGCATGAGCAGCAGTACGCAAAGGCGCTCGCGCACGTCCTGCGGCTTGAAGCCGGTGTTTTTCTCCAACACCAGTGTTTTGCCGGCGGAGGAGACGTCGAGTTGCTGGCGATAGGGATGGTCGCGGTCCTTCAGCGCCTTCAAGGTTTGGTTGTAGATTTGCGTGGTGGGCACAATCCACAGCACCAAGCCGGTTTGTTGACGGCGGTAGTGCCTGTTCACCAAGTCAATTACCTTGGTGGCCAGCAACGTCTTGCCGCCGCCGGTGGGAATCTTCAGGCAGAAGGTAGGCAGGGGTTCTCCCAAACCGTTCTTGCGTCGCATGTAAGTGCGACCGGTGCGGACTTTGTCCCATGCCTTGTCCACCCAGTAGTCGTCCGTCTCGTGGCCGGCCTCATTTTTCTGCCGCTGCTCGCAGAGCAGATCGAGGAACGTCCGCACGGCTTGCAGCGCCGTTTTCTGATACTCCTTGAGACTCATTGCCCCAACCGATCCACCGTTTCGTAGATTTCGAACGGCAGCTGCTGAAAGGTGATGCGATAGCGGTGCAGGAATTCTTGGTCGAGGTACTTCGTGGGCGCGAACACCAGTTTCGGGCGTTTGGACCGCGAGAGCTTCTCGGCGATGTCCGTGGTGAGCGCCATGTCCTTCAACTGCTCGAAGTCGTCCGTGTAGATGAGGAACACGTCGTAGTTGCGGCTGCGGCCGATGAAGTGATGCTCGGCGCGCATCTTGGCGGCATCGAACTCTTCGCCAGTGGCCGTGAAGAAGATGTACGCAGCCAGCCTCTCGTAGCTCGGCAGCTTTGCGCGGTCCAGCATGGATTCCTTGCGCATCGGCTTGCCGAGCTTGAAGTAGCTGAACGTGCCGCCCAAGCCCTCGCGCAGCGACTCTGCCGACGGCACGCCCTTGATGACGCGGCGGACCCGCTCCGCGGTGATGGTGTCCGCGTAGTCCTCGCACTCGACGAGGATGAAGCGGCGGTTGCCGCCGTCCTCTTTATTGAGGGCAAGCACTGCGTGGGCGGTGGTGCCGGAACCGGCAAACGAATCTAAGACGATGGAGTTCTTGTTCGTGCTGAACGACAGCAGTTCCCGCATTAACTGTGACGGCTTTGCGTATTCGAAGACGCGCATGACTTCCGCAAAAACGCTCCTGAGTTCATAGGAACTGAGCCGAGTATCCATCTCCAAGACGCTTGGCAGCTTGGCCTTGTATTCGCTTGCATAGAGCTTGATTTCGATAATCTTATTCTCATCATCTCCAAACAGGATTTTCCCATCTCGGAGCATTTGGCGCATCGTTTCTTCCGGGAACCGATATCCCATCAATGGCTCTTTGCAGGGTTTGCCGGTCTTTGGATGAACAACGTCGTAACGATAGCCTTCCTTGCCCGGGTTATGGACGCTCTGGCTGCCGGTGTAAATTCCGTGGCCGTCAATGTACCTATATCGATCAAGGGGCGCGAGCTGCCGTCGGTTTTCCCGAAACCACTTCGCGTATGCTGACTGCCGCTCGCCCTTGTCTGCGTAGGTTTGTATAAACTCTCGCCCAATGTCAATCAACGTCCTCTGTACCGGCAGAGCTGCCGCCCGCCAGATTTTCTCGAGGCTATCCTTCGATCTCGCATAGCAGACAACGTACTCATGCTCGACGCTGATATTCGTTGGGTTGTTGTCGGTCACGTTACGCCAAACCACAGACCCAACAAAATTCTCCTCCCCAAACACCTCATCCATCAGACACCGCAGCCGATGCACTTCGTTGTCGTCTATCGACACGAAGATTGCCCCGTCGTCGCTCAGCAGCTCCCGCAGCAGCTTCAGCCGCGGCAGCATCATGCAGCACCACTTGTCGTGGCGGGTGAGATCGTCCCGATCCACCACCTTGCCGAACCAGTCCTTCATCATCGGAGAGTTCACGCGGTCGTTGTAGGCCCAGCCTTCGTTGCCGGTGTTGTAGGGCGGGTCGATGTAGATGCATTTCACCTTGCCGTGGTACGTCGGCAGCAGCGCCTTGAGCGTGAGGAGGTTGTCGCCTTCGACGATCAGGTTGTCGTGCAGGTTCGCCTTCCGGCTCAGCCCCTTCGAGCGGACCGGCGTCAGCTCGTGGTACGGCGCGCCGAGGTGGAAGTTCTCGACGAAGACCCGGCCCTTGAACTGGAGTGACGGCATGGCTGGATGCGTTCAGCGGCGCAGTGTACATCCCGCCGCCGCTGCCCCCCATTCAGGATACCACGCCGCCCGGCGGCGGGCCCCATCGGCGCCGGACGGATCGGCGTCCGGGCCACGTTCGGAGGCGCCGGCGGCCGTCGTACCGCGTCGCGCAACACGGCCGCGAACTCGTCCGGCAGCAACCAGCGCGACACCGTCGACAGCGGCTCGACCAACCGGAAGTCCTCGTCCCGCCCATACGTCCGCCCCGTCGTCGAACAGCGAAACGAAGGTCAGGGCCTTCGGACCACCTCGTCCATGATCGACCAGACCGCCTGCGTCCGGAAGGTGAACCACAGATCGGACACCCGCAGCGCCGCCTGGGCGACCCGACGGGAACGGTCACCGGCACGACGGCGGAGCTGTCGTTCGGGTTCGCCGCCGCGTTTGCGACCTACTTCGGCAGCACCGAGTGCGCGATCGCGGTGACGGTCACGTCCTTCAGCCGGACGACGCTGGAAGGGACGTGGACGACCAACGAGTCGTGCCAGGCGCCGGCCGTCGATCAGGGGACGCTGACCCTCACCCGCCAGTAGCGGCCGCGGCCCACGAGCGTCGCGTCAGTGGCCGGCGCGCACGCGCAGGAAGCTGGCGAACCGCGGGATGCCGTTGCGCGTGGTTCCGTAGTGCTTGTAGGTGACGGTCGCGCCGACGGGCGGCGGCCGACGGCGTTCCTCGTCCGAGAAGCCGGACCCGAGCCGGAAGCGGCGGCCGTCGGGCATCTCCACCAGCAGCGAGCCGAGCATGCCGGCGTACTTTCCGCGGCCCGGCAGATGCGCGACGACGACCGCCTCGGCGTCCTCGTGGCGCTTCACCTTCAGCAGGTCGTTCGAGCGTCCGGCCCGGTAGCGTGCGCTCCCCTCGTGCAGCATCAGTCCCTCGCCGCCGGCGGACACGACCCGGTCCAGCGCGGCCGTCAATTCGGCGTGGTCCGCCACCCGGAACTGTTCCACCAGCGCGACGTGCGGAGACGCAACCCGGGCGAACAGCGCCCGCAGGCGCCGCAGGCGGCCGTCGAAGTCCGCGGGGTCCGCCGGCAGGTCGAACACCATGAACCGGACGTTGCGCCACGCCTCGTCGTCGGGGGTCGCCCGGCGCACGATGCCCGACAGCGTCTCGAAGGTCCCGCGGCCGAGCCACAGCTCGCCGTCGAGCGGCTCACGCGGAAATCCCTCGGTGAACCAGGGGGGCGCGTGGAAGCGGTTGCCCCGCCGGGAGTACAGCGCCTCGCCGTCCCACCGCGCCCGCACGCCGTCGAGCTTCTCGCTCACCCAGTAGCGCGTGAGGTCGACGCCCTCGCGGTAGACGCCGGCCAGCGCCACCCCCGGCGGTTCCGGCTGGCCGGCGCCGGCGGCCGGGGCGAGCAGAAGCGCCAGCGCGATGATCGACAGTCGTCGCATGGGGAAGCCTCCTTGAAGAAGTGCGCGCGTCGCCAGCCGCCCGGCGGCGGCACTCGCCTCGGCGAGCCGGCCTGCCGGGTTTTTCGGCACGCCACGGAGACAAGCAAGAAACGTTCCTGACCGGGCGAGAGACGGCGCCGCCGCCGTTCCCGTTCGCCCGCGGTCGAGGGGGGGCGATACCTGCGCGCGTCCGGGTGGGTGAGAGATGGGCGCCGCCGCCGTGTCCGTCGGCCCGCGGTCGAGGGGGCGGTACATGCGCATGTCCGGCCGGGAGTAGAGAGGCGCCGCCGCCGTGCCCATCCGCCCCGCGCCGGTACGCGGGTTGCGCGCCAGCGAAACGTCAACTGGCGTTGCCGCGTTCGGCGACAGGGCGAGCACGACGTTCAGCCGGAGCTCCCGTTCGCGCTCGGCGCTTTCGATGGCGACCGGTCACATCCGAAGACTCAGGCCGAGCGTTTCTCGAAATAAACGGTGGCAACGGAAGATCCGAAGATCGTGAGAGCCACCGTCCGCAGCTCCCGGAGTTGATCGTCTCCGAGGAAGTGGATGACCGGAGGCGTCACGAGATGCCAGAAGACCACTGCGCCGATGACGGCGGCGCCCCACAGGGCGCCCAGGGCGATCCAGTGGATGTGCCGCTTGAACTGGGCATGATGCCGGAGTGCGGCGAGTTTGCCCTGTTCGATGAGTCGAGCTTCGGTGAGCGCGGGTTCATCGTTGCCGCCGACCGGTTCGGGCTCGACAGGCACCGACGGGAGTCCGGCAGTGGGCGTCACCGCAATTCCTCCGCGCGGCGGCGGTAGTAGTCCTTGATGAGTTCATTCGGGATGACGAGCAACCCGGCTTCCCACGCGATGCTCCACGGTGTGCCCGGCTTGTGGGTGAGGCGTGACAACTGAATGCCCGAGTAATCTCTGTAATTCTCCGATATCTGTCTCAAGAGATCCTGCTGACCGTCGTCGAGGTGGGCCTTTCGATCGATGCGCGGCTCGCTGATCGGGTCGCCGCGGTACTTCCTGTAACGCCGGTAGACACTGCGTACGACCGGACCGTACCGCCATGCCTCGGCCGGCTCGTTGATGAGCGGTCGACTCGACAGTCCGAGCATCCATCCGTGAGCGATGTAGACGAGCTTGAGAATCTGCATCGGCGTCAGGATGCGCGACGCTTCGCCCGCATGCCACAACAGGTGTTCGGCGACGATGATCGGCGTGACTGCGTGCGTGGTCATGTCGTGATGTCCCTGACGGTTCCGCTACGTCTCGCACCTCTGGTTCATCGCGGAAACGGGCTCGCGGCGACCGTCCGCCCGTGCCCCCCGTTCAGTTTACCAACGTGGCGGGCGTTTCTCATCGGTTCGGCGTGCCGCAATCACCAGCAAGCAAGAAACGTTCCTGAGATGGCGCCGCCACTGTTTCCTGTCGGACCGTGCCGGTGCGCGGACTGCGCCCCGGCGAGTGCCAACCGGTGTTGCCGGCCCGCACGAGGCCGGGGCGTGGCCGCCTCGATGCCGCCCTCAACCCGCGAGCAGGGCGTTGAGGCGCAGCTTCCACTCTTCCAGCCCTGCACGTAGTAGTCGCGCGGTTCGCCTGCCACGCCCCGGACGTCTCGGTCCGGCGCGGGAGGCGGTTGAAGGCGAGGTCGTCGCCCACGACGAGGAAGCGCATCGTCCCCGCGTCGAGCAGTTGCGAGAACACCTGCCGGAACCGGCGTTGCCGCCATTCAGGGCGAGCGCTTCAGCCGGAGTCTCCCGTTCGGGCACCGCCACGGCCACCGGCTTCTTCCCACCGGCGGGAGCCAGCGGCGCCCCGCGGCCGGGCGTCGCAACGGCGCCGGACGCCAGGCCAAGCTGTGAGCTTGATCGAAATTAGGCAATTTATCTAGCGGACATAAACTCCATAATATCCGTATAATTTCCCCGTGGACCCGATCCGCAATCCTTACGCGCCGGGAGCCGGTACGCCGCCCCCCGAGCTGGCGGGGCGGGACGAGCTGCGCGAGACGGCCAGGATCGCGCTGGAACGGGTTCGACGCGCCCGGCCGGCCAAGAGCGTGATCCTGGTCGGTCTGCGCGGCGTCGGCAAGACCGTCCTGCTCGACCGGATCCGGGAAGAGGCGGAGGCGGCCGGCATGCATGCCCTGTCCGTCGAAGCCCCCGAGGACCGGTCCCTGCCCGCGATGCTGGCGCCCCGGCTCCGCGCGGCTCTGCTGAAGCTGTCCAGGCACGAGCGGGCGCGGGACCTGGCGCAACGGGCGTTGAGCGCACTGGCCGGTTTCGCCAGGGCGCTCAAGGTGCAGTACGAGGACGTCGAAGTGGGCCTGGACTTCGATCCCGAACCCGGGCTGGCCGACAGCGGCGACCTGGAGCAGGACCTTGCGGATCTGCTCCTGGCCGCCGGGACGGCGGCCCGCAAGGCCGGGACCGCGTTGTCCCTGTTCGTGGACGAGCTGCAGTACGTCGCCGAAGGCGAGCTGGCGGCGCTCATCACCGCGCTGCACCGCGCCGCGCAACGGCGGTCGCCGGTGACGCTGGTCGGCGCCGGCCTGCCCCATCTGCGCGCCCGCACGGGCCGGGCCAAGTCGTACGCGGAGCGGTTGTTCGACTTCCCCGAAGTCGGGCCGCTCACGCCGGAGGCGGCGCGAAGCGCCATCGAGAAGCCCGCGCGGGCGGAAGGCGTGACGATCGCCGGCGACGCGCTGGAACGCATCATCGAGCAGACCCGCTGCTACCCGTACTTCCTGCAGGAATGGGGCAAGCATGCCTGGGACGCCGCCGATGCGTCCCCCATCGACCTCGGCGACGTCGAACGGGCGTCCGCCACCGCCACCGCCGCGCTCGACGAAAGCTTCTTCCGCGTTCGATTCGACCGCCTGACTCCCTCCGAACGGCGCTACCTGCGGGCCATGGCCGAACTCGGCCCGGGGCCGCACCGATCGGGCGACGTCGCCCGGATCCTGCAAAAGAAGGTGACGGCGCTCGGACCGACGAGAAGCCAGTTGATCGCCAAGGGCATGGTCTGGAGCCCGAGCCACGGCGACACCGGCTTCACCGTGCCGCTGTTCGATCAGTTCATGCGGCGCATCATGCCGGACGACGACTGGCGGCCGTGACCCGGGCCCGTTCGGGCCCGCCCGCCGCCGTCAACCCGCGAGCAGGGCGTTGAGGCGCAGCTTCCACTCCGCCTCGTCGACCACCTCGAAGCGCATCACCCGGTTGCGCATGGCGGGGACGAACTCCGCCCAGTCCGCCTTGCGCGCGTGCCGCGTGCAGAGGTCGAAGACCGAGCGCTTGTACTCGGCGTCCTCGGAGCGCCCGAGGTGCATGCCCTTCGTCTCGACGACGAAGACGCGGTGGTACTCGTCGCCGACGCCCGGCTCGTCGGGCCTGAGCGTCAGGATGAAGTCGGCGTAGATGCGGCCGGGCTTCCAGCCCTGCACGTAGTAGTCGCGGCGCGAGCGGTTCCGGTACCAGAAGAACAGGCGGGCCTGCCCGTCGAGATAGGTGGCGACCTTGTTCTCCAGGCCGTTCAGCTCCTCCTCGGTGGTCACGTCGAACAGGTTGCGCTGGTACTGGCCGCCGTCCTCGCGGTTCGCCTGCCGCGCCCCGGAGGTCTCGATCCGGCGCGGGAGGCGGTTGAAGGCGAGATCGTCGGCCACGACGAGGAAGCGCATCGTCCCCGCCTCAAGCAGTTGCGAGAACACCTGCCGCGACAGCCGGTCGCGTTCCCGCTCCAGCCGCTTGCGCAGCTCTTCGAGCACGAACGCGAAGTTCGCGGCGACCCGGCCGCGGGGATGCCTGGCCAGCAGCGCGCCGAACACCCGCCGGGCGGCTTCCGCGCCGCGCCACGGATTGGGCATCGCGTCGAGCAGGTGGCTGGCGGCGAAGTAGTAGTCGATGCCGTCTCCGGCGCCGGCGTCCGCCCAACCGTCCGCCCCCGCCGCGCCGGCGTCCGCCCCCGCCGCGCCGGCGTCCGCCCCCGCCGCGCCGGTGCCTGCCCCTGCCGTGCCGGCGTCCGCCCCTGCCGTGCCGGCGTCCGCCCCTGCCGCGCCGGCGTCCGCCCCCGCGTCCTGCCCGCCGGGATGCGCCGCCAGCGGGTCCGCGTCGAGGCCCGCGCGCAGCGCCACGTCCCGCTCGCCGGCGCCGAGCTCGAGGTCGAAGAGGGGCGACAGGTCGACGTCGTCCCAGGGGATGCGCGACAGCAGGTCCGTTTCGTACTGCGCCGGACGCCACTGCCCGCCGTCCCGGATCAGGAACGCCGGCAGCACGAGTTCGGCGGCGGCCTGCCGGTAGCGTTCGCGCGGGCGGGCGGTCCGTTTCGCGCCGGACCGGCCGTCGTCCGCGCCGTCCGCGTCGTCCGTGATCCGGCCTTCCAGGTCCTGCAGACCCTCCAGGCCGAAACCCTTGCGCACCTCCGCGAGCAGGTCGGCGCCGCGCCGCTGGAAGCAGAACACGTAGCTCTCGTCGAGCGCCGCGACGCCGGTCTTCGCCGCGTACGGCTGGCGGAGTATGCGGCCCACGAGCTGCGTCAGCGCGCTCTTCGAACCCGGATTGGTCAGGATCGCGAGGACATAGGCGAACGAACAGTCCCAGCCCTCCTGCAGCGCCTGCTTCGTGACGATGTAGCGGACGGGGCAGTCGCGCGAGAGCAGGCCGCCGGCTTCGTCCACCGCCTTCAACTCGTCCCGGCCGCTGGTCTTCACGGCGATCTGCTCGGCGCCGATGCGCGGGTGGCGCAGCAGGTAGTCGCGCACGTCGTCGGCGTGAACCACCCCGGCCCGCCGCTGGTCCCGGCCGGTGCGCTCCACCTGCACGAGGCAGATCGGCCGGACGTAGGCGCCGGTGTCGGCCTCGTGCGCGCGCGCCGCCTCCTCGAGCGCGTCGCGCCGCTCGATGGCCGCGAGCAGCGTGTCCTGCCAGCTCGCGTTCGCCTTGTTCACCACGTGCAGGTCGAGCTTGATCATCTCCTCCGCGTGCAGTTCGCGGCCGGAGATCTCCACGAGCACGTTGGCGCCCCGCGGCGGCGTCGCCGTCAGCTCGACGATCAGGCACGGGTTGAACCCTTCGAGCGTCTCCCGCGCGTTCAGGCTGTACGCCTTGTGCCCCTCGTCGAGGACGACGAGCGGTTGCAGCAGGCGCAGCGCGTTGCCGAGCGAGGTCTTGACGGCCGCGCCCCACACGCCGCCGTCCGGCGCGAACGTGTCGAGGTTGGGGACGGCGGCGAGCAGCTTCTCCTGGCCGGCGGCGTCGTCGTCCGCGGGGAAGAAGCGGTCGAAGCCGCCCGCGTCGCGGAACATCCGCAACTGCTCCTTCGTCTCGCGGTTCGCCGACGGCAGCATCAGCAGCAGGACGCACAGCCGCTCCCGCACGTCCCGCGGGCCGAAGCCGCTCGTCTTCTCCAGCACCAGGGTGCGGCCCGCCGACGCCACGTCGAGCTGCTGGCGGTACGGGTGGTCGCGGTCCTTCAGCGCCTTGAGGGTCTGGCCGTAGATCTGCGTGGTCGGCACGATCCACAGCACCAGCCCGGTCTGCCGGCGCAGGTAGCGGGTGTTGACGCAGTCGATCACCTTCGTCGCCAGCAGCGTCTTGCCGCCGCCGGTCGGCACCTTCAGGCAGAACGACGGCAGCGGCTCGCCCAGGCCGTTGCGGCGCGCCAGGTACGCGCGGCCGGGCGCCGCCGCCTCCCACGCCTTCCCGACCCAGTCGAACGTCAGGTCGGGATCGTGCGCGCGCGCCTTGGCCGCCTTCCCGCGCCACTCCGCCAGCCGCTCGACGAACGCGCCGACGCGGTCCAGCGCCCGCTGCTGGTACTCCTTGAGGATCATCGTTCGAGCTTCTCGACCGATTCGTAGATCTCGAACGGCAGTTGCTGGAAGGTGACGCCGTAGCGGTGCAGCATCTCCTGGCCCAGATACTTCGTGGGCGCGAAGACCAGCTTCGGGCGCTCGCCGCGCGGCAGCGTCTCGGCGATGCGCCTCGTCAGCGCCAGGTTCTTCAGCTCCTCCACGTCGTCGGTGTAGAGGAGGAAGACGTCGTGGACGCGGCTCCGGCCGATGAACCAGCGGTCGCGCCGCACCTTGTCCGGCTCGAACTCCTCGCCGGTGGCGGTGAAGAAGACGTAGGCGGCCAGCTTCTCGTAGCTCGGCAGCTTCGCCGGTTCGAGCAGCGACTCCCGGCGCAGCGGTGCGCCGAGCTTGAAGTAGCTGAACCCGCCGCCGAGACCGGTCTTCAGCGCCTCGTCCTTCGCCGACGGCACGCCCTTGATCACGCGCCGCACGCGCTCGGCGGTGATCGAATCGACGTAGTCCTCGCACTCGATCAGGATGAAGCGCCGGTCGCCGCCGTCCTCCTTGTTCAGCGCGAGCACGGCGTGGGCGGTCGTGCCGGAGCCGGCGAAGGAGTCGAGGACGATGGAGTCCTTGTCGGCGGCGAGTCGAAGAATGCGCTTCAGCAACCTGACGGGTTTGGGAGTATCGAATGGCGCGGCGCCTTCGTGCAAATCCTTCAATTCCAGAGTCGCTTCCTTGTTGTGCCCGGCGAATTTGTAGTCCCACCACGTGTTTGGTGTAAGTCCTTCCTGGGTGTCAGCAAGAAATCGCTTCAACATGGGGCGTCCCTTCCCGGTGGTCCCGAAAGTAATTCGCCCATCGTCCAACCACTTTTGGTACTGCGTCCTGTTCATCCGCCAATAGCGATTCGGCGGTGGGTCGAATCGCGTTCCGTCGGGACCCGTGATCGTGAATTGTCCGGCGGAGTAGGGTTTGCTTGCCGAAAGATCCTGAGCTCGCCAGGGACCGCGAGGATCGTCGTCAGGGTTCTTGTACGCCGCTTCCTGTTCGGAACTTCGAGATATTCTGTGCACCGAAAAGGAATCGATGAGTCTCGCGTAGCACAATATGTGATCGTGCATATCGGAGAGAAACCCCGCCGTCACATTCGATACATATCGCTTCTGCCACACGACGTTCGCGACGAAGTTCTCCTCCCCGAACACCTCGTCCATCAGGCAGCGCAGCCGGTGGACCTCGTTGTCGTCGATGGAGACGAAGATCGCGCCGTCGTCGCGCAGCAGTTCCCGCAGCAGCTTCAGGCGGGGCAGCATCATGCAGCACCACTTGTCGTGGCGGGTCAGGTCGTCGCGGTCCACGACCTTGCTGAACCACTCCTTCATCATCGGGGAGTTCACGCGGTCGTTGTAGGCCCAGCTCTCGTTGCCGGTGTTGTAGGGCGGGTCGATGGTGACGCACTTCACCTTGCCGTGGTACGTGGGCAGCAGCGCCTTGAGCGCGAGGAGGTTGTCGCCCTCGACGATCAGGTTGTCGCGCAGGCTCGCCTTCCGGCTCAGGCCCTTCGAGCGGACCGGCGTCAGCGCATGGAACGGCGCGCCGAGGTGGAAGTTCTCGACGAAGACCCGGCCCTTGAACTGGAGCGACGGCATGGCGGGATGCGTTCAGCGGCGCGTGGCGGCGCGGCGGACACCCCGCCGCCGGCCGCCGATCAGGATACCACTCGCGCCGTGCCCGGCGGCGGGCGGCGCATCGGCGCCGGGGCGGATCGGCGGCGGGCGCCGTCATGCCGCGTCGCGCAACCGGCCGCGCCCGGCGGCGGACGGATCGGCGCCGGACGGATCGGCATCCGAGGCCACTCGGAAGGCGCCGGCCGCCCTCGTGCCGCGTCGCGCAACTCACGCCGCGCCCGGCCGCAGGCGCATCGGCGCCGGACGGATCGGCGTCCGGGGCCGCGTTCGGAAGGCGCCGGCCGCCCTCGTGCCGCGTCGCGCAACACGGACGTGGCCGCGGGACGCATGGCGCTTCCCGGATTTATCTGGAACTGTCCGCCGCCGGGAATGCGGCGAGCCGCAGGCGGATGGCCCGGTTGGTGCGTTCGGCGGCCATTGCGGGCGTGAGCCGGCGCCGCGGGCCGCGCACGACGCGCCGGGCTCCCGGGAATCGACGCAACGGCTCTTCTGTTCTACACTGGCGGGCATGGCGATGGGCACGAGGCGCGCCGCCGGGTCGCAGCAATCGACATGGGTGGCGGCGGCGGGCCTGCCGCGGGGCGCGGGGCATCCGTTCTACGATCTGTTCAACCTCAAGGACGTCCGGCAACCCGGTCCCACCGGGGCAGCGTGACGGGTTTCCCGGGACAAGGCGCAGGGCGACGAAGATGCGCATCGAATCGATCAGGCTGAGGAACTTCAAGAGTTTCAGAGACGTCAGGATGCAGGACATTCCGTCCTGCTGCGTGGTCGTGGGCGCAAACGGCGCCGGAAAGAGCACGCTGTTCGACGTCTTCGGTTTTCTGAAGGATTGCCTGACGTTCAACGTGCGCCAGGCGTTGCAGACGCGAGGCGGCTACTCGGAGGTCATCAGCAGGGGAGAAGCCCCTGGCCCGATAGAGATCGAAGTCAAGTTCCGCATGGAAATCGCGGGTGTCAACCGTCTCGTCACTTATCTTCTCGAAATCGGACAGGAACGGAACCAGCCCGTCGTCCAACGGGAAATACTCCGCTACAAGCGCGGGCGGTATGGATCTCCGTTTCGCTTCCTGGACTTCAAGGACGGTTCCGGTTACGCCATCACGAACGAGGAATCGTTCGGCAAGTCGGACGAGGAGTTGACGCGCGAGCACCAGTCCGTGGGCGCGGGGGCGCTCGCCGTCAAAGGTCTCGGGCAGTTCGAGCGGTTCAGGGCGGCGAGCGCCTTTCGGCGGCTGATCGAGAATTGGCACGTCTCCGATTTTCACATCAATCTGGCGCGCGGCAGCAAGGACGCGGCCGGATACGCCGATCATCTTTCGGTCACGGGCGACAACCTCCAGTTGGTCGCCAGGAACATTCACGAGAGTGCGCCCGACGTCTTCGACAAGATCGTCGAAGCCATGAAACGGCGCGTGCCGGGCGTCAGCGCCGTGACGCCCGTGCTGACGGAGGACGGCAGGCTTCTGCTCCGTTTTCGCGACGACTCCTTCGTGGACCCGTTCGTGGACCGGTACGTTTCGGACGGAACCATCAAGATGTTCGCGTACCTCGTGCTCCTGTACGATCCGGAGCCGCATCCGCTGCTGTGCGTGGAGGAGCCGGAGAATCAGCTCTACCCGACCCTGTTGTGGGAGTTGGCGGAGGAGTTCAGGAATTACGCCAACCGGGGCGGGCAGGTGTTCGTGTCCACCCATTCGCCCGATTTCCTGAACGCGGTCAGGCTCGACGAAGTTTTCTGGCTGGTCAAGCGAGGGGGTTTTACGCAAATGCGGCGCGCCCGCGACGACGAACAGATCTCCTCCTTCATGGCCGAGGGAGACCAGATGGGGCACTTGTGGAAACAGGGCTTCTTCGAAGGGTCCGATCCGCAATGACCAACCTGGTTTTCTTTCTCGAAGAACCTTCCGCACGGGCAATGTTGAAGGGCCTGCTTCCCGGGCTCCTGTCCGACGATACAATCCCGCGATACGTAGTCTTCGAAGGCAAGAGCGACATGAAAAAACAATTGCCGAAGAAGCTGCGAGGCTGGCGCACGCCCGACTCCCGCTTCGTGGTGCTGCGCGACAAGGACCGTGCGGATTGCGTCCGTGTCAAGAACGAGCTGGTCGAAATCTGTCAAAAAGCGGGCAAGCCGAATGCCCTGGTCCGCATCGCCTGCCACGAGCTGGAGAGCTGGTATCTGGGCGACCTGAAGGCGGTAGAACTGGGAATGGGGCTGCCGGGGTTGGCCGACAGGCAGTTGCGCTCGAAGTACCGCGATCCCGACCGTCTCGCCAACCCCGCGCAGGAACTCGAACGCGTGACCAGAACCAATGATGGAAATCGCTACCAGAAGGTCTCCGGATCGCGGGCGATCGGCCCGCATCTGTCCGTGGACGCGAGCGGGGGGCAAGAGAATCGGTCGCGCAGCTTTCGGGTCTTCGTTTCCGGCCTGCGAAAGCTGGTGGGCTGCTGACCGAGCGTTCCGCGCGACGGGGTTGTCGCCCTCGACGATCCGGTTGTGCGCAGGCTCGCCTTCCGGATCGACCCTGCTACGGTCGGACCGGCGTCAGCGCGTGGAACGGCGCGCCGAGGTGGAAGTCCTCGACGAAGACCCGGCCCTTGAACTGGAGCGACGGCATGGCGGGATGCGTTCAGCGGATCGTGGCGGCGCGACGGACACCCCGCCGCCGACCGTCGATCAGGATACCATTCGCGCCGCGCCCATCGGCGCCGGGGCGGATCGGCGTCCGGGCCGCGTTCGGAAGGCGCCGGCGGTCGTCATGCCGCGTCGCGCAACCGGCCGCATCCGGCGGCGGGCGCATCGGCACCGGACGGATCGGCGTCCGAGGCCGGGGTCCGGAGCGGCCGGCCAGCCGTTCGGCGTGGTCGAATCCGATCTCCCGCTCCGTCAGTAGCGCCGCGCGTCGATGTGCCGCAGGTCCTTCGCCGGCCGGCACAGCACGCGCAGCTATCCGAGCAGGCGCAACGCCGCGACCACCAGCCCCGCGACGGCGACGCCGGTTCCGACGATCCACTCGACGAGCCGGAGTTCGAGTACGGCGATCTCGGCGCGGAGGAGGGCGGCCACGTCGTCCCTCGTCGCCAGCGTTCCGACGTCGACGCCGGCGTCGTCGTGCTCGGCGGCCCGGCGCACCGCGTCGGTGAGGGCGTCGGCCTGGGCGGGGGTGAAGTCGGCCGCGGTCAGGGCGCGGGCGATGGCATGGGTGTCGAACATGCTGCCCGCCACGATAGCACGCCGCGGCGCCTCACTGCTGCTGCGCGCCGGCTAGTCGTCCCCGTACGGCTCGGCCAGCCGGTATTCGGGATGCGTTGCCAGATACGACGCCATCCGCCCGCCGCGGGTGACCGCCTCGGCGATGAACGCCACCGCCTCGGACAGCCGTTCGTCCGGTTCGGCGCAGCTCAGGCGCAGGAACCCGCCGCCCGCCGCGCCGAAGCACTCCCCGCCGAGGCAGGCGACGCCGCGCGCGTCGTCCGCCGCTTCGAGCAGGAACAGCGCCAGCCCGTGCGACGTGATGCCGTGGCGGTTGCAGATCGGCTTGACCGACGGGAAGACGTAGAAGGTCCCGCCGGGCATCAGGCACGCGACGTCGTCGATGGTGTTGAGGCCGTCGACCAGCCGTTCGACCTTGCGCCGGAAGTCCGCCATCCGTTCGTCGCGCACCGCCCCGTCGCCGGCCAGCGCCGCCATGCCGGCCATCTGCGTGAAGGGCGGCACGCACGACAGCGTCGTGTTCTCCAGCGTCCCGAGCAGGTCGATCGTCGCCGGGCTGCCGACCGCGAAACCGAGCCGCCAGCCGCTCATGCTGAACGACTTGCTGAGGGTGTAGGCGGCGACGCAGTGGTCGAACATTCCCGGCTGGCTCAGCAGCGTGTGGTGCCGGCCGCGCCAGACCATCGCGTCGTACGGCTCGTCGCTGAACACCGCCACGTCCCGGCCGCGAACCAGGCCGGCGAGACCTTCGAGATCCTCGAGCGTCGCGACCCCGCCGGTCGGATTGTGGGGGCTGTTGAGGAAGATCGCCTTCGGACGCGGGTCCTCGGCCAGAAAGCGCTCGACGTCCGCGAGGCGCGGCCGGAAGTCGTCGGATGCGCGCAGCCGCGACACCACCATCCGTCCGCCGCGCCGCTGGACGTTGGCGGGGTAGGTGGGAAAGTGGGGACTGAAGACGAGCACCCCGTCGCCGGGATCGACGAACGCCTCGCAGAAGAACTGCTCGTAGATCTTCGCGCCCGGTCCCGCGACGACGTGCTCCGCGGTGACCGGAAGGCCGTACTGCCGCTCGAGATACGCCGCCGCCGCCGCCCGGAAGTCGGGCAGGCCGAGCGACGGCCCGTAGTGGGTGTGGCCTCCGCGGATCGCGCGGAGGCCCGCGTCGAGCGCGGCCGGCGAGGTCGGGAACGGGCTGTCGCCGATCTCCAGCTCGATGACGTCCTTGCCGGCCGCGAGCAGGCGCCGGGCCGCGGCGAGCACGGTGAACGCGGTCTCTCCCTGCACGGTGGATGCGAACGTCGAATACGTCGCCGGCATACGCTACGCGCCTCCTTCAGGCTTTGGCATACGTGCCGCCCGGTCCATGACCATGAGCGTCCGGAAACTCGGGAATCCCGCCGTACTGTTCCTTGACGACCCGAGTTTCGGCTTTCCTGTCGTGACCAGATCGGAAAAAACGGCCTGTTCCCGCCGTCTCGCCGCACCCGCACCAACACTTGCCCGTCGGTTCGAGTTTCATTCGGGTCAATCGACCGTCTCCCGGTGAGCCATTGGGGGAAGATTCCCGGAAACGGCGCTGACGCCGCGGCGGGGTCACCCGTACACCTCTTGCGGATCTTCGAGCAACTCCTTGAGCGCGCGCAGCAGCTCCGCGCCGGTGGCGCCGTCGATGGCGCGGTGGTCGGCCGAGAGGGTCACTTTCATCGTCGATCCGACCGCGACCGCGCCGTCGCGGACGACGGGCCGCTCGGTGACGGCGCCGACCCCGAGGATGCAGGCCTGCGGCGGGTTGAGGATGGCGTAGAGGCTCGCCACGCCGTACATCCCGAGGTTCGAGATCGTGCAGGTGCCGCCCTGGTAGTCGGCCGGCGGCAGGCGCCCGGCGCGCGCGTCCGCCGCCAGCCTGCGCAGTTCGCCGGCGATCTCGGCCAGCGTCCTGGTGTCGGCCGCGCGGACCACCGGCGTCACCAGTCCCGCCGGGGTCGTCACCGCGACGGCCAGGTCGACCCGGTCGTAGACGCGCACGGCGTCGCCGGTCCACGCCGAATTGGCCAGCGGGACCTCGCGCAGGGCGAGCGCCGCGGCGCGGACGACGACGTCGTTCACCGTCGGCGCGCCGGCGCGGCCGGCCGTGGCCGGCACTCCGCCGGCCGCCGCGTTCTCCGCGTTGCGCCGCGCCAGCAGGCGGTCGACGGCGCATTCGACTTCCAGGTAGAAGTGCGGGGCCGACCGCTTCGCCTCGGCCGTGCGCCGCGCGGTGACGCGGCGCATCGCCGTCAGCGGCCGGTCCTCGTGCGGCAGGTCCGGGACCGCCGCCGCCGAATGCGCCGCGGGCGGGGCGGGTCCGGCGGGCGGCGTTGCGGGCGAAGGCGCGGCGGCCGGGGCGGGTCCGGCGGGCGGCGTTGCGGGCGAAGGCACGGCGGGCGGGGCGAGTCCGGCGGCCGGCGGCGGCGGAGGAGGGGCCTCGCGGGACGGCCGGAGCAGGCGCTCCACGTCGATCTTCATCACGCGGCCGCCGGCGCCGGAACCGGCCACGCCGGAGAGGTCGAGCCCGGCGAGCGCCGCCATCCGCCGCGCCAGCGGGGTGGCGTCCGCGTCCGTGTCCGCCGCCGCGACATCGCCGGCGCCAACGGCAGGGGCCGGCGCGCCTTCGTTCCCGGCGCCGGCGCCGGACGGCGGAGACTCGGAGGCGGCGGCTCCGGGCGCAGCCGCCGGCTCCGCCGGCGCACCCTGCGCGCCGCTCGCGCCGGGCGCTCCGGCCCGCAACAGCGCCAGCAGCGCGCCCACCTCGACCGCCTCGGCGCCCGCTTCGACGCGGATCTCGGCGAGCACGCCGTCGGCCGGCGCTTCGAGTTCGACGGTGGTCTTGTCGGTCTCGACTTCCGCGATCGGCTCGCCGGCGGCCACCGGGTCGCCGGGCTTCTTCAGCCACGCGGTGACGGTGGCCGACGCCATCGCGTCGGCCAGCTCCGGGAGGCGGACTTCAACCTGCTCCGACATCGGTTTCCCTGCCCGTCACACGCCGGCCGGCAGCAGGACGCGCGCCGCCGCGTCGATGATCGCGTCGACGTCCAGGCGGTATTCGCGGTACAGATCCGGCAGATCGCCGGACTGGCCGAAGCGGTCCACGCCCAGCGGGACCACCCGCTGCCCGCGGACCGACGCCAGCCACGACAGCGTCGCCGGATGCGCGTCGATCACGGTGATCAGGCCGGCTCCGTCCGGCAGCGGCGCGAGCAGCCGCTCGACGTGCGGGACGGGACGGGCCGCCCCGACGCCCCCCCGATGACTCGCCGTCCACCCGCGGTACAGCCGATCGACCGACGTGACCACCAGCAGGCCGGCGCCGGGAACATCCTCGGCGATCTGCCGGTGCGCCTCGATCGCTTCCGGCAGCACCGCGCCGCTGGCCGCGATCGCGAGCTCGGCGTCCGGCCCCGGCGGCGCCAGCCAGTAGCCGCCGGCGGTGATCTCCCCTGCGAGACCGGAAGTCAGGCGCCGCCGCGGCTGCTCCACCGGGCGCGTCGACAGGCGCAGGTAGACCGCCCCGCCGTCGTCCGCCTGCAGATGCTCGAAGCTCCAGCGCAGGATCTCGCACAGCTCGTCCGCCCAGGTCGGCTCGAACGCGGTCAGGCCGGGCTGGGCCATTCCGAGCAGCGGCTCGTAGATCGACTGGTGCGCGCCCCCCTCGGCGGCCAGCGACACCCCCGACGGCGTCCCGACCACGATGAAGCGCGCGTCCTGGTAGCAGGCGTAGTTCAGCGCGTCGAGGCCGCGGCTGATGAACGGGTCGTAGATGGTCCCTATCGGCAGCAGCCGCTCCCCGAAGAGCGGCGCGCTCAGCCCGAGGGCCGCGAGCAGGATGAACAGGTTGTTCTCGGCGATCCCGAGCTCGATGTGCTGGCCCCTGGCGGAGACCTCCCAGTTGAGGGCCGAGAGGATCCGCTCGTCCCGGAACAGGTCGCCGCGGGCGCGCCGCCCGAAGATGTTCCGCCGGTTCAGCCACGAGCCGAGGCTGGTCGAGACGGTCACGTCCGGCGACGACGTCACGACGCGGTCGGCGAGCCCGGGATGGCGCCGCGCGAGGTCGGACAGGAAGCGGCCGAACGCGTCCTGGGTCGACAGCCGCTCGCCGGCCGGCGGCGCGAACCGCTCCGGCACCGCGATGCGCGCCGCGGCGCGCCGGCGCCCGGACGCGCGGCCGAAGGGCACGGCGTCGAGAAACGCCTGCAGCTCGGCCCGCGGCACGTCGAGGCCGGCGAAGCGGTCCCATTCCTCGCCGTCGGCGATGCCCATGCGCTGCTGGAAGGCGGCCATCTGATCCCGCGTGATCAGGCCGGCGTGGTTGTCCTTGTGGCCGGCGAACGGCAGGCCGTAGCCCTTGATGGTGTAGGCGATGAAGCAGGTGGGCCGGTCGTCCCGCACGGCCCGGAAGGCGTCCCGCATGGTCGCCAGATCGTGCCCGCCGAGGTTGGTCATCAGCCGCCCCAGCGCGTCGTCGTCGTGCTCGTCGAGCAGGGCGCGGATGCCGCCGGCGCCGCCCAGGTCGCGCAGCAGCTCCGCGCGCCACGCCGCGCCGCCGCGGTAGGCGAGGGCCGAGTAGCGCGAGTTGTCCGCCTCGTCGATCCAGCGCCGGAGCGCGCCGCCCCCCGGCCGCTCGAAGGCGGCGGTCAGCAGGCGTCCGTACTTGAGCACCTCCACCCGCCAGTCGAGGTTGCGGAAGACGGTCTCCAGCCGGTCCGAGAAGCGCTCGACCATCACCGCGTCGAGGCTCTGGCGGTTGTAGTCGACGATCCACCAGACGTTGCGCACGTCGTGCTTCCACGACTCGACGAGCGCCTCGAAGATGTTGCCCTCGTCGAACTCGGCGTCGCCCGCCACGGCGATCATGCGGCCCGGCGGCCGTTCCGGCCCGAAGCGCTTCAGCCGCACGTAGTCCTGCACGAGCGCCGCGAAGCTGGTCATCGCCACGCCGAGACCGACCGAACCGGTGGAGAAGTCGACGTCGTCGGCGTCCTTCGTGCGCGAGGGGTACGACTGCGCGCCGCCGAACCCGCGGAAGCGCGCGAGCTGCTCCCGGGTCTGGTTGCCGAGCAGGTACTGGATGGCGTGGAACACCGGGCTCGCGTGCGGCTTCACCGCCACCCGGTCCTCCGGCCGCAGGGCGTCGAAGTAGAGCGCCGTCATCAGCGTCGCCACCGACGCGGACGACGCCTGGTGGCCGCCCACCTTCAGCCCGTCGCGCGCCGGGCGGAGGTGGTTCGCGTTGTGGATCATCCAGACGGCCAGCCACAGGACCTTGCGTTCGAGGGCGCGCAGACAGCGGAGATCGGACGCCGGGCCCGCGGACGCGGGCGGGGAGGAGGTCGCCGGGATTGCCATCAGCCGCTAGAATGCCTCACGCGCGGCGTTGCGGACAAGTGTCGACCGCCGCGGCCCGCGGGCCTCCGGCCCGGTTCGGCGCCGAACGATCCACGCGCGCGTTGCGGCGCGCCGCGCGGCAGGCTGCGTCGCGCGCTCGAAGCCGCGCGCCACGGGAGACGATCATGACCAATCCGACCGTCCGGCCCCGCCGGTACACCCGCCGCGAAGCCCTCGGCCTCCTCGGCACGGCCGCGGCAGCCGGCGCCGGGGCCGCTTCCGGCGCCGCGCCGCCGCTCCGCGCGCAGCAGCGCTTCACCAGCGCGGAGCCGCCGGAGTTCCCGGCGGGCGCGATCGTCCGCACCCTGCAGGGCGACGTCGATCCGGTGGAGCTCGCCGCGGGGGCGACGCTGTTCCACGAGCACGTCGGCCGCGCCGACGTCGACCTCGCGGTGGAGGAACTGCGCGCCTGCGCCTTCGACGGACTCGGCTGCATCGTGGACGCCGCGACCGGCCGCCGGACGGCCGAGCAGGTCGAGCACCTGAACGCCATCGCCGCCCGCAGCGCGGTGCGCATCGTGATGGCCGGGGGCTACTTCGAGGACGTCGGCTTCGCCATCTACCCGGTGCGGGTGGCCGAGATGTCCGAGGACGAGCTGGTCGAGGAGCTGGTGGCGGACGCCGCCGCGCAACGCTGGGGCGCGTTCGGCGAGATCGCCTCCTCGCTCGAGATGCGGCCCGACGAACGGAAGGTGCACCGCGCGGTCGCCCGCGCCCACCTGCGGACCGGACTGCCGATCTTCACGCACACGCCGCACGAGAGCTGCCCGAGCTGCGCGCTGGAGCAGATGGACGTCATCGAAGGAGCGGGCGTCGACCTCTCGCATGTCGTGATCGGCCACATGGCGACCATCCGGCCGGAGCACGATCCGCTGGCCACCCACACGGCGGTGGCGCGGCGCGGCGCCTTCGTCGGCCTCGACACGCTGGGGCACGAGATGAGCCGTTCCGACGTCCCGGCCGCCGACAAGGTGCGGATGGTGCAGGACCTGCTCGACGCCGGCCTGGAAGATCACGTCCTGCTCTCGTCCGACCAGGGCAACGTCCGGCAGTTCAAGCGCTACTACGGCCACGGGTGGGCGTCGGTGCTGATGCAGTTCGTGCCGAAGCTGCGCTACGCCGGCGTGCCGGAGGAAACGATCCGGAAGATCCTGGTCGACAATCCGCGGCGCTTCCTCGCCTTCGTGCCGCCCGCGTAGCGCCGGACGCGGAGGAAGGACGACCGATGGATTCCCGCGGTGACGGACAGGCGGCCGCGAGCCGGTGGGCCGCCGCGGCGGCGGCGCTGGTACTCGCGCTCGGCGCCGCGGGCTGCGCCGGTACCGGAAACGGCGGCGGGCCGGACGACGACTACCTGACGCCGGAGTTGCGGGCGGCGGTCGAGCGGCTCAAGGCCGACGTGGCGGCGCGCCCCACCGACGAGACGACCGTCGCCGAGCGCGCGCGGATCCTCGCCGACTGGGTCGACGCCTATGCGCTCGCCGGCAACGAGGTGGGCCTTGAAGGGCCGCGCGTCCGGCTGCAGGCGACGCTGCCGCCGGCCGGCCGGGCGGCCGTCGCCCAGGGGGCGGTCATCGACCGGCTGGTGCGGCAGTTCGCGCTGCACGACGAGCCGGGCGCGCTCGGGGAGCTGACCGCCGAGTCGCTCGGCCCGTTCGAGGCGCGCAGCTTCCAGACCATCCGCCAGAGCTGGACCGCCGGCACGCGCCCGGTCGAGACCGGCGGCGGGTTCTGGGTGGCGCGGCACTTCAACGTCGATTACGGTCCGTTCCAGACCGACGATCCGGCCGGGGACGGCTACGTGACCATCGCCACGACCGACGGCGACGCGACGTTCGCAACCGACGTGCGCATGGCGCGCGGTCCGCACGGCGGGTTCCGGGCGCCCGAACCGGCGCTGGTGTTCCGGGTCGCCTCCGGCCGCGTCGATCCCGGCGAGACGGTGACCGTCACCTACGGCGACACCAGCGGCGGCGGGCCGGGCCTGCTGATGACCGGCACGTCGAGCGCCCGGATGCCGTTGCCGCTGTACGTCGATCTCGACGCCTCCGGCGAGTGGCGGCCGCTGCCGATCCTGCCGTTCGCCGTCAGCGGGACGCGCGTGGCCGGAGTGCACGGCTTCGCGCCGAGCATCGTCGCCCCGGGCGAGCCGTTCGAGCTGTCGGTGCGCGCCGAGGATGCGTTCTTCAACCGCGCGTCCGGCGCCGTCCCGGCGTTCGAGGTGCTGGTGGACGGCGACGTGCGCGCCGCGACCCCGGCGGGGACCGAGCCGATCACCGTGCTGGAGCTGACGCTCGACGAGCCGGGACCGCACTGGATCGAGTTCCGCTCGGAGGACGGCGCGATCCGCGGCGTCGCGAACCCGGTCCTGGTCGAGGAGGATCCGGTCCGCCGCATCTACTGGGGCGACACCCACGGCCACTCCGGCTACGCCGAGGGCATCGGCACCATCGACTTCTTCATGACCTTCGCCCGCGACGACGCGCGGCTCGACTTCGTCACCCACTCCGAGCACGACGTCTGGCTCGACGACGCCGAGTGGGAGCTGTCCCGGAGCGCGGTGCGGGCCTACGACGAGCCGGGCCGGTTCATTCCGTACCTCGGCTGGGAGTGGACGCGGCACGCCCGCTTCGGCGGCCACCACAACGTGCTGTTCCGCGACGCGGAGGGCCGCGAGCGGGTGTCGGCGCTGGAGTACCCGACGCTGTCGGCGCTGTACCAGGGCCTGCGCGCGCGCTACGACCCGGCCGACGTGCTGGTCATCCCGCACGCCCACAACCCGGGCGACTACCGGCAGTCGGACCCGCAACTCGAGCCGCTCGTCGAGATGATGTCGATGCACGGCACCTTCGAGTGGTTCGCCCGGCAGTACCTGTCGCACGGCCACCAGGTCGGACTGGTCGCGGCGTCGGACGACCACCTGTCGCACCCCGGCTACTCCGCTCCGAACCGCGACTCGCTGGCGCAGCGCGGCGGCCTCGCCGCGGTGCTGGCGCCCGAGAAGTCCCGCGACGCGATCTTCGACGCGATGAAGGAGCGGCGGACGTACGCGACCACCGGCGACCGCATCATCCTCGACGTCACCGTCAACGGCACCCGGATGGGCCAGCGCGCCGACTACGCGGACACCCGCGCCGTCGAGGGCCGGGTGATCGGCACCGCGCCGATCGAATCGGTCACGCTGCTGAAGAACGACGAGCCGATCTGGAGCCGGACCTACGGCGTGGGCCGCGGCCGGCCCGCCGCCACCGAAGAGTGGCTCCTCTCGTTCTCGTCCGACGCCGCGCCGCTGCATCCGGGCGACGCGCCGCGCGGCTGGCGCCACTGGCGGGGGCGGCTCCGGGTGAACGGCGCCGTCCTCGACGCGATCGCCGCCACCGACTTCGTCAACCCGACCACCCAGCATCTCGAGCCCGAGCCGGCCCGCAACGGCGCCCGCTTCGCGACCCACACGCGCGGCGACGCCAGTTCGTTGCGGATGACGCTGTCCGGCATCCGGCCGAACGCCGCCATCGTGCTCGACCTCGAAGAGGCGCGCGAGACCGGATCGGCGCCCCCCTTCTTCCGGCCGCCGGCCGACGTCCCGGGGCGCCGCGTGCGGCTCACCCTCGCCGCCGGCGGGGTCGACCGGACCGTGCCGGCGGACGGCTACCCGGACGACCGCATCACGCTCCGCCGCCTGATCCGCAACGGCCCGCGCGACGTCAGCTTCAGCCACACCGACGAGGACGATCCGCGGCAGGGCGACTACTATTACGTCCGCGTCCGCCAAGTGAACGACGCCCTGGCCTGGTCGAGCCCCGTCTGGGTGGGCGGCTATCCGCCCCGGTGAGGCCGTCCGCGTGCGGTTGATTCGACCGGTTCTTTCGTATTATATTCGCTTCCAGAGGAGAGCGGCGGATTGACTCTCCCCGGACCACTTGGCGCGAGGCTTGACCCTGTGACGAAAGCCCACCTGCACGTGCGCGGGTTCACCCCCGCGGAGACGGCCGAGGGTGAACCGGCGAAATCCGTTCCCGGCCGGCAGCTCGCGGCGGTGGCTGCTCCGACACCGGCGCCGGCCCTCCGCGGCCGGCGGTACCCGGGCGGCCGGCAACTCTCCTTGCAGTGCGGAGTCGCCGGTCGGCCGGTGATCCCGACCGTCACGTCACCCCACGCCGGCGAGACCGCGGCGCGTCAGACGCTGAACGATCGCTTCGCGGAGCGGGTCGCATTCGACCCGGAGTTCACGCGGAGGACCGTCTCGTACCAGGGGAACCGCCAAGTCCCCGGACTGCGCTGGATGAAGTACAAGGAGGGGTTCTCCGGAGCGCTGGTCGCCTACCTGCTGGACGAGTACGAGCCCGCTCGGGTGCTCGATCCCTTCGCCGGAATCGGCACGACCGCGCTGATCGCCGCCGGACGGGGGTTGCAGGCCACCGGCATCGAGATCATGCCGGTCGGCGTCCTCGCCGGCGCCGGCGTCGCCGCGGCGGCCAACGGCCTGTCGAGAGCGGCCCTGGACGAAACGGCGAACGCGATCCGGAAACGGTTGGCGTCGGCGCGACCCGCCGCGCCCGAGCATGCGTTCCCGCACGTGCGGATCACCGAGGCCGCCTTCCCGGCCGAAACCGAGAGCGCCATCGGGAAGGCGCGCGAGTTCATCTCCGAAATGCAGGACGGCGCGGCGAAGACGCTGATGAACCTCGCCTGCATGTCCATCCTCGAAGCCGTGAGCTACACCCGCAAGGACGGCCAGTACCTCCGCTGGGACACCCGGTCCGGCCGCAAGCTGCGGGCCGGGATGCGCAAGGGCCCCATCCCGTCGTTCCCGGACGCGCTCGAGAGACGCCTCGCGGAAATGGCCGGCGACCTCGACCACGTCAAGCGGAACTACGGCGGCGGCAGCCCGGAGCTCGTGAACGGCTCCTCGCTCGATTTGCTCGGGACGTTGCCCGACGCGGCGTTCGACATGGTGATCACGTCGCCGCCCTATGCGAACCGGTACGACTACACCCGCACGTACGCGCTCGAGCTCGCCTGGCTGGGCGTCGATCAGGATGGCTTCGCCAGGCTCCGCCAGCAGATGCTTTCGGCCACCGTCGAGAACCGCACCAAGATCGGCGCACTGCGCGAGCTGTACGCCGACAGGCCGGATACTCTGCGGCAGGCCGTCACCAGGTACGAGAAACAAGCGGCCCTTCACGAAGTGCTGCGCATCCTGCGCGCGCACGCCCCCGAGCTCGGCAACCGTCACGTCATCCGGCTTCTGGAGGGGTACTTCCTGGAAATGGCGGTCATCGTCGCCGAGCTCGGGCGCCTGGTGCGTCCCGGCGGCAACGTGATCATGGTCAACGACAACGTGCAGTACCACGGGGAGGAAGTGCCGGTCGACTTCATCCTCTCCGACCTCGCCGAACAGTCGGGGTTCACCTGCTCCGACATCTGGACGCTTGCGCGGGGCAAGGGAAACGCAAGCCAGCAGATGGGACGGTTCGGACGACGTGAAATCCGCAAGTGCGTCTACCGCTGGGTCCGGGAGCGATGACCGCGCGCGAAGATCTGATACGCCGCTCGAAAGTTCTTTCGGAGCGAATCAGACAACGCACGGACGTCAAGATAAGAAAGCTCATCGACGACTTCTCCGGCCCGCTCGATTACACGGCCAGATCTGATCTGATGATCAGCCCGTCCGCCTGGGAGCACGTCACCCGGTCGGGAATCGAGCCGCGGCAGGTCTTTGCGCACCCCGAATTGCTTCAGCAGCACCCTGAAGCGTCGCTCTACTACCGTGGACTCTCGCTGCTTCCGCAGAAGAGGATGCGCGCGGCGGGAGCGGTCGACGTCAAGAACTGGGAGAACAAATCACTCGCGCGCCCCGTATCCCGGGAGAATGCAAAGACGGTCTGTCGTCTGTACAACAGCGTGATTTCCTCGATCATCGAAGGTTCCGTCGAGTGGACCCTGGACAACGGCTACCGGAACATCATGAACAGCATCGGAATAACCCTCGACGGGATGTTCCGGAACGTCATCGGCCAGGACGCCGAGCGGCTGATCAAGACGAAAGTCGAAGACTGGCTGCGCGAACAGAAGCTGATCGAAGAGCGGAAGAGCCAAGGCAGGTTCGTACTATCGGGCGGCGTGACGATGATCTACGGAAGCGATCCCGACATCCTCTTCATGCGAGCGGCACGCCCGGTCGCCACGATCGAAATCAAGGGCGGCAAGGATCCCGCCGGCGCGCTCGAACGACTCGGGGCCATGCAGAAGAGTTTCGATGCAACGCCAGCCGGGTGCCAGAACATCCTGATCGCGGGAGTCGTCACGCCGCAGATGCAGGTCCGACTCGAGCAGATCGGCGTCATCAAGGTCTTCATCCTCGACAATCTGTTGAACGACGACGAGTGGAACGACTTCACGAAAGAAGTATTCCATCATACACTCAGGGTTCTATAGATGCTGGGAGCTGGGGCACTCGCCGCGCTCGGCTTGATGATCTTGCTGCTGTTCCTGGTCGCCTGGGCTGAATCCTGGGTGCGATCAGCCGCTGGTTCTACCTTGATCTCTGGATCCTGGGTGCGGTCAGCGGCCCATCCTTCCCGGTTCTCAGTGGCAGGCTCGGTGGCGCGATCGCCTTTTTCGGGGCGTTGTTGTACCTGTTCAGTCTATTCTCGCCGGCCGGCGTCAACGAGCGTGTCGAAGACGAACGGGTCGAAGAGTGCAAGGCGCGCGTCGCCGCCTGGCGTGCAACGGGACGCCGTGGCGAGCCGCCTCTCTGTCGGGGCGGTTGGGTGGTTCCAGCCCCGCAGGAAGGGCGCGATCAGGCGCGGCGGGAGCGGAGGATTCGGCACTTGAGGAACGTTCGGTAGCCGCTCGGCGGCGGACACGGCCAGGATGACGGTCCCGGCAGTGGTGTCTCGCGGCAAGGAAACGGTTCGCCTCACCGCTCCGGCATCGTTCCTTTCAGCCGGATCGACGAACGTCGATACGTACCCCGAACCGCCGCGATCAAGGCAACCGGCTCTCCGGCAGGGCGAACACGAACAGGTTGTTGCCCCGGCTCGGGCGCAGCTCCGGGGTCAGGTCGAGGAACCGGCCGGTGCCGGTGCTGACCGCCACGTACTGCCGGCCGTCGACGGCGTAGGTGATCGGGAAGCCGGAGACCGGCGAGCCGAGGTTGACCTCCCACAGGATCTCGCCGGTTTCGTGGTCGTGCGCGCGGAAGCGCCCGTTGACGTCGCCGCCGAAGACGAGGCCGCCGCCGGTCGCGACCAGCGACATGGTGGCCGCGCGCTGCTCGTGGACCCAAGCGGTCTCGCCGGTCTCGGCCGAGATCGCGTGCACGGCGCCGACCCGGTCGGTCCCCGGCGCGATCCGCGGGCGCCACGCGATGGCGTATATCGACGTGCTGTCCGGGCCCTCGGCGCGCATGTTCGCGCAGACGTTGCGCAACGGGTAGTACATCATGTTGGTCAGCGGGCTGTAGGCGCCCGCCTCCCAGTCCTTGCCGCCGCTGGCGTGCGGGCAGGTCAGCATCTCCTGCCCCTCGGCGGTGAAGATCAGCTCCGGGTTCTCGGTCACCGCCCCGGTGGCGCCGTCGATGCCGCTGATCACGTTCTGGGTGATGGTCGGCTTCGCCCACAGGAACTCGCCGGTCTCGCGGTCGAGGGTGTAGACGACGCCGGTCTTGCCCGGAATCCCGGTCACGACCCGGCGGACGGCACCCGGCCGCAGGCGGGGATTGATCCATTCGACGGCGCCGGGGTCGGGGGCGACGGCGGTGTCCACCAGCAGCCGCTCGAAGGGATGGTCGAGGTCCCAGTGGTCGTTCAGGTGCTGGTAGTACCAGACGATCTCTCCCGTGTCGGCGTCGAGGGCCAGGGTCGAGTTGTGGTACAGGTGCCGGTTGCCGGTCCCGCCGATCAGGAACTTCGGAGCCGGCGAGGTGACCGAGGTCCCGACGTAGACGAGGTTCAGATCCGGGTCGTAGCTGGGCACCATCCAGGCCCCGACGTGCTTCCGCTCCGCGAACGGCACGCCGCCCCAGGACTCGTCGCCCGGTTCGCCGGGCGCGGGGATGGTGCGCCGGCGCCACAGCTCCTCGCCGGTGCGCGGGTCGTGGGCGGTGATCACGCAGCCGTCGGGTCCCGCCGCCGGCATGCAGCTTCGCCCCGAGATCGCCTTGCCGTCCGCGATGATCGGACCCGAGGTCTGCGTGGCGGGGTGCTCCCGGTAGTCCAGGATCCTGGTCTCCCACGCCAGCCGGCCGGTCTCGGCGTCGAGGGCGAAGATGTGGTCGTCGGCGCTGGTGTCGATGATGAACGAACCGTGGATCGCCAGGTTGCGGTTGTTCTGCCACAGGGTGTTGAAGACGTACTCGCCGATGTCCTCCGGCACCTCGCGGCGATGCTCCCAGCGCAGGTCGCCGGTGACCGCGTCGAGGGCCTGGATGACGTCGGCCGGATTCGGCATGTACAGCACGCCGTCGTGGACGAGCGGCGTGCCCTGCTGGCGTCCCTCGGTGAGCGCGCGCGACCAGACCATGCGCAACGCGCCGACGTTGCCGCGGTCGATCTGATCCAGCGGGCTGTACCCCCACCCGTCGAGGGTCCGGCGCCACATGAGCCATTCCGAGGCGGGCGGATCCTGCAGCATCTCGTCGGTGACCGGAACGAAGCCGGACGGCGTCTGGGCGTGCGCCACCGCCGCCGCGCCGGGCGCGAGCGCGGCGACCGGGGCGACGACGAGCAGGACGACGACCGTGCGGGCGAAACGTGGCATCCGCATCGCGACCTCCTGGACGACCGGGGTGACCGCCGGGTACGCATTGTATGCGCGGAAGCCGCGGGAGCGCAGGGGCGAAACGTCGCCAGCCGGACCGCGCCGGCCGGACCGCGCCACGAGCGGCACGCCGTTGCGCCGCACCGCCTCGAGTCCGGTCGCCAGCCGGACCGCGCCGGCCGGACCGCGCCACGAGCGGCACGCCGTTGCGCCGCACCGCCTCGAGTCCGGTCGCCAGCCGGACCGCGCCGGCCGGACCTCGCTGCCGGCGCGGGAGAAGCGGTTCCGCGCAGCCCGGCCAGCGCGCACGCCCTGCCCGGCGTATCCCGCCGCGCCGCGCAGCCCGGCCAGCGCGCGCACGCCCTGCCCCGGCGTATCCCGCCGCCGCCGGAGAAGCGGTTCAGCGGACGGCGCCGGCGGTGCGCCAGCGCCGGAGCGCGGCGGCGATCTCGCGCCGCGCCGCCGACCGCGGCCGCGGGTCGTGGTTGACGAAGTAGCAGAACACGACCGGGGTGTCCGAGGCGGGATCGAGCATCCCGGCCAGGGCGACGGCGTGGCGCAACGTGCCGGTCTTGGCGGCGACCGGCGGCAGGCGGGGCCACGCCGCGAGCGTCCCCTCGCCGGGCCCGGCCAGGGCGGCGGCGAACGTGCGCCCCCAAGGGCGTCCGGCGGCATGGGCGAGAACCCGCACGACGACCGCCGGCGTCAGCAGGTTGGCGGGGGAAAGGCCGGATCCGTCCCGCAGCGCCGGCTCCGGCGGACCGCTTGCGCCGCCGCGCGCCAGATCCGCCACGAAGTCGGCGACCACCTCGACCCCGTCGTCGAAGCGGCCGGTCTGCGCCACCTCCAGCCCCAGCGTCAGGGCCAGCGTGTCGGCGTACCAGTTGTGGCTCTGCGTGAGGATCTCCGGCAGCAGCGCTTCCAGAGGAGGCGAACGCAGCGCCGCGAGCACGGTGAGCGGCCCGGACGCCGCCGCCGGCCGTCTCCGGAGCGCCACCGTGCCCTCGACGGCGACGCCGGCGTTCCGGAGCGCAACCCGCAGTCGGCGCGCGGCGCGCAGCATCGGCGCCGGGTCGCTGGCCGCGACCGCGAAGGGAGGCTCGCTGATCGGGTACTCGCCGCGGAGCAGCAGGGTGTCGGTGCCCCACACCGGCAGGAAGTCGAGACTGCCGGCGCCGTGGCGGTCGCGGCCCACGGTCAGCGTCCGGTTGATCAGCTCCACGCCGGCAGGCGCCCGCGCCCGGGCCGGCGTCCCGGCCGCGGGACCCGGCGCGACCCGCACCGTGACGGTCGCCTCGTCGACCGCCAGGCCCGCCGGCGGCGTGCCGTGGCGGTAGGGCAGGTCGCCGAGGGAGCGGTCGAGCGGATGCGGGCGGCCGGGGAAACGGCCGGCGTCCACCACCAGGTCGCCCCGGACGCGCGTGACGCCGCGCGCCCGCACCTGGCCCGCCAGCGCCGCCAGCGGTTCGTCCGCGCCCCGGTCGAAGAACGCGCCCCAGGTCGGATCGGCCCCAGGCTCGACGAGCAGGTCGCCGTCGAGGACCGCGCCGCTCACTTCGCCGGCCGTCGTCAGGCGGGTGAGCCAGCGGTATTCGGGCCCGAGACGATCGAGCGCGGCCGCCGCCGTCACCACCTTGAGCACCGAGGCGGGGACGAAGAGACGGCCGGCGTTCGACTCGTCGATCACCTGCACCGCGCCGCCGCGCAGCAGCCGCGCGGCGACGTAGCCGCGGTGCGCCCCGCCCGCCGGCGCCGCCGCCGGCTGGGCCGCGGCCGCGCGGGGCGCCGGCAATGCCGCGAGGGTTGCGAGACCGATCGACAGGAGCAGCCGCAACGCCGTCATCAGCAGGTCTCCTCTCGCGCGGGATCCGGGGGCTGGCCGGACGGTTGGAAGCCTGTCGCATTCGGCATCACGGGCACCGGAGCGCGCCGGTTCGCCGCCGGCGTTCACCCCGGCGGAGCCGCCGCGGGCCGGCCACCTGCTCCCGTGCCGGCGGCCAGGTCATCCGAACCGTTTCGCGTCGGCCGACGCGTAGCTCGCCATCGCGCGGTCGAGGCCGACCGTTGCTTCAAGCGTCTCCACCACCTCCGCCAGCCGCCGGCCGGGAATGACGCAGGTCATCTCCTCGGGACGCATCCCGGTCCGCGAACGGCTGAGCGCGCAGCCGACGCTGGCCGCCACGACGTTCCGCTCCTTCGCCAGGGCCACGACGTGGCACTGCGGCTTGCCTTCGATCGGCAGCTCCGGGAAGGCGTCCTTCAGCGTCATCAGGCCGAGGCCGTTGATCCGCAGCAGCACGACGTCGGGGGGCGTGCGGCGCTCGGCGAGCGGTCCGTAGACCACCGACTCGGGCCGCTCGGCCACGTGCGGCAGCCCCGTCACCGCCGCCTGGTCGACCCATCCGGCTTCGAGGACGGCGCCGACGTCGTCCTTGCCGGCCGCTTCCTCGAGCGTCAGGAACCCGTGCGTGTAGCTGCCGACGCTGCAGTTGGCGTGGTCGGCGGCCCCGGTGGCGAAGGCGCGGCTCGCGCCCTGGATCCAGAAGACGCAGCCGGCCGGCGTCTGCCCGGTGCGGCCGTGCTCGTTCGGCTCGGGGTAGCGCGGCTCGACGCGGGCCGCGGGCGGCGTTTCGCCGGGCGCGTGGAACGAGATCGCCAGCGGCGGCGCGAACGGCTTCAGCGCCGCGGCGAGCCGGTCGGCGAGCGCCCGCCAGTCCGGTGCGCGCGTGTCGTCGGTCGTGGTCATGACCGCGATTATAGGGCGCGCGGTTCGCCTCCGCGCCGGAAGGTGCGCTACTCCGCGACGGTGAACCGCACCGACGCCATCCTGTCGTCCCACAGCAGCGCGAGCCGCCCGCCGCGCGCGGTCACGTCGAGAAACTGCCACGAGAGCTGCTCGAAGGACACGGGCAGCGTCTCCAGCGCCATCGGCGTCCGCAGCACGTCGCGGTCGTCCGTGTAGTCGAAGGCCCCGAAGAGCGCGTCCCGGTTCTCGTGGTCGTAGGTTCTCTGCGCCGGCCAGGTCGACACGATGAAGGTCCAGCCGTCGTCGGACAGCTCGATGAACAGCGTGTACTCGCCCGGCTCGACCCGCGCGCCCCCGATGATCAGGGGCGCCTCGGTGACGAGGCGCGTCGACTGGTTGGCGCCGGCGCGCCAGACCGGGGCGCCGTCGTTGAGCATCGCGGCCCAGTCCGGCGGGCCGAACAGATCGCGCCCGCGCTTGAGGGGGCGGCCGTAGTACACGTCGATCCACGGGCCGCCGAGGTAGCCGTACTGCACGGGGTCGAACGCGCCGCCGACCTGCACCGCCGAGTGGCCGGGGGGACTGCGGAGGCGGCGCTCCTGCGCCAGGACGCCGAGCGCGATCAGCGCGGCGGCGACGCCGGCCAGGACGGCGGTGCGGACGGCGAAGGACGCGGGGCGTGTGTCCGACATGGATAGTCTCCTCTCTGCTTCGACAACCGTTGTGCTCCACTGCGACGTTGCAGCCAATCCTGGTTGCGGAACGCACTCGGCGCGGCCGTCGAAATCGGCCGGGCCGAGTCATTCGGAGCCGGCCCGGTCTCCGGCCGCCCACGACGCCGACAGCGCCTCGGCCTGCTCCAGCACCGTCCGCGTGGCCGCTTCCTGCCGGTCGGACGGGTAGCCGTGCCGGCGCAGGACGCACCGCACGAGGCGGCGCAGGCGGATGGTCCGCTCCAGCAGCCTCGCCGAGCCGATTCACCAGAGGCAGCGTACCGGATATTGCGTGATCAGCCGATCCGGGGTGACGATCGTCAGCCCGTGCTCGATCCCCTGGCACAGCAGCATGCGGTCGAACGGATCCTGGTGCAACGGCGGCAGGCGCCCCAGGTGCAGCGTGCTGGCTTCGTCCACCGGCAGGCTGGCGAATCGATGACGCTCCCGCTCCCGCGGAACGAAACGCTCTGGCGGTTCCGGGAGCGGTATTCGGCCGAGTGCGTGCTTCACCGCGATTTCCCAGGACGAAACCGCGCTCAGCCACACCTCGTTGGCCGGGTCGGCGAGCAGCGCCCGGACACGATCCGGAATCCGACTTGCGCCATGCGTCCACCAGAGAAACGTGCAGGTGTCGAGCAACAGGCTCACCGCGGACCACCCTCGAACCCCTCGATCACGTCCGCGGGCAGTGGTTCGAAGAAGGAGTCCGGCACGGAAAAGGTCCCGCGGGCCAGCCCGAAGGGACGCGGGGCGGCCTCGATGCGCGGCAGAGGCCGCAACTCCGCGATCGGCTGGTTGCGGCGGCACAGCACGATGGTCTCGCCGGCCTCGAGGCGGGCAAGGTAGCGAGAGAGGTGCGTCTTGGCCTCGTGAATGTTCAGTCGAATCATGGGTCCAATCATGACTCATGATTGAACCAGGTTTCAACTCTGGTTCTCGCCTCTCTGGTTCGCGGCGCCAGCCGTACCCGGATCGTCCGACGCCTTTCCGCAGCCCCGCCGCGCTCGCCCGGACGTTGCGCGACCGGGGCGTCGATCCGACACGAAGATTTGGTGCAGACTGATCGGGATGAGTTTCCAACCGGCGCGCATCGACACGCAGGGAAGGACCCGCCCCGCGCCCCGGGCGGGAGGCCGCGGGGCGACCCGGCGCACCGGCGCCGCCGCGCCGGCCGCGGTCCTCGGGATCTGTCTCCTCGCAGGGCCCGCGTCGACCCCGCCCGCGGCCGCCGGACAGGACGCCGAGGCGCCGTTGCGGTGTCCCGCCCTGGATCCGCGCGGGCCGGCGGCCGATCCGGATCTGTACTGCATCACGCTGATCCACGCCCCCGACTTTCCCGGCGCGTCGGGGTACGTCGAGCTCACCCCGTCACCGTCGCCGTTCGGCGCCTCCGTCACCGTCGACGGCCACCACCGGTTCGACCTCGCCCTGCACGTCGACGGGCTGCCGGACCCGGCCGCGCTCGGCGGCTACGGCGGCTACGTCGCCTGGGCGGCCACGCCGCGGCTGCGGCCGATCCGGAACCTGGGACCGGTCACGAACGGCCGCACGGCGCTCGGATCGGTCGACCTGGACAAGTTCCTGGTGCTCGTCACCGCCGAGTCGGACCCGGCGGCGCCCGCGTGGCGGGGCCGCATCGTGCTGCGGGGCACCTCGGCCGGGATGCGGATGGAGCCGGAGGATCTGCTGGCGCTGACCGGGATGGTCGGGGACGCCGCGCCGCCGCCGCCCGCCCGCGGGTGGACGCGCCCGCCGATGCATCCGTCGGTGGCGATGATGCCGGGCCTCGGCCGCCTCGCCCCGGCCGTCGACCCGTTTCTGCCCTCCGCGGCGGAGCCGCCGCCGGCGGCGCGGCCGCGCGAGGTGGTGCGGCTCGGCGACGGCGGCGCGCTCGATCTGGAGGCCGGACTCGTCCGGCGCACCATCAACGGCCGCACGTTCACCATGTACGGCTTCAACGGGCAGTATCCCGGCCCCCTCGTCCAGGTGCCGCAACAGGCCACGATCACCGTCGACGTCACCAACCGGCTCGACCTGCCGACCGCCGTCCACTGGCACGGCATCCGCCTCGAAAACCGCTTCGACGGCGTTCCCGGGCTCACCCAGGAGCCGATCGAACCGGGCGCGACGTTCCGGTACCGCATCCACTTCCCGGACGCCGGCCTCTACTGGTACCACCCGCACCACCGCGAGGACGTCCAGCAGGATCTGGGGCTGTACGGCGCGCTGCAGGTGGAGGCGGCCGACCCGCGCTACTTCGGTCCGGCCAACCGCGAGCAGGTGCTGATGCTCGACGACCTGCTCCTCGACGAGGCGGGACTCGCGCCGTTCGGCCGCCAGCGGGCCACCCACGCGCTGATGGGCCGCTTCGGGAACCTGCTGCTCGTCAACGGCGAGCCGGACTACCGCCTGACCGTCGCCCGCGGCGAGGTCGTCCGCTTCTTCCTGATCAACGTCTCGAACACTCGCACGTTCAACCTGTCGTTCGGCGGCGCCGCGATCAAGCTGGTGGCGTCCGACGTCGGGAAGTTCGAGCGGCAGGCCCGGGTCGACAGCGTGGTCATCGCCCCGGCCGAACGCTACGTCGTCGAGGTCCTCTTCGACCGGCCGGGCGAAGCGCCGCTGGTCAACCGCGTGCGGGCGATCGATCACGTCCACGGCAACTACTTCGCCGACCACACGGTGCTCGGCGCCGTCACCGTCACCGACGCTCCGGCCGTCCCGGACCACACGGCCAGCTTCCGCGAATTGCGGAGCCACGCGGACGTCGGCGCCGACGTCGACCGCTACCGCGGCGAGTTCGACCGGCCCGTCGACCACCGGCTGCTGCTGACGCTGGCGCTCGGCGACCTGCCGGACCCGCTCGAACCGCTGCTGAACCTGGACCGCTCGTTCTTCAACCCGGTGGAGTGGAGCGGCACCATGCCGCGCATGAACTGGGTCGCCACCGCCGGCCGGGTGCGCTGGATCCTGCGCGACCTGGACACCGGCCTGGAGAACGACGCCATCGACTGGCGCTTCACCCGCGGCGACGTGGTGAAGATTCGCCTGCGCAACGACCGCGGCGCGGCGCACGCCATGCAGCACCCGATCCACGTCCACGGGCAGCGGTTCCTCGTGCTGAGCCGCGACGGCGTCCCGAACGGCAACCTGGTCTGGAAGGACACCACGCTGGTGCCGGCGGGATCGACCGCCGACCTGCTGCTGGAGCTGTCCAACCCCGGACGCTGGATGCTGCACTGCCACATCGCCGAGCACCTCGAAGCGGGCATGAAGCTGGTCTTCGACGTCGCGGCCGGACCGCCGCCGGGGCGCCGCTGACGGCCGATCCGCGGACGTTGTCTCCCGTTGCGGACGCCGAGCGCGTCGGACATAATCCGCGCAGGCACAGGGTCATGCCGGATGCCGGAAATCTCACGATTCTTCGGAATCATCATCAGGATGTTCGCCGAACCGGCCACGCGCCACCAGCGGCCGCACTTTCATGCCTACTATCAGGATGCGGCCGCGGTCTTCGGTATCGAGCCGATCGAGCTGATCAGCGGTCACCTGCCGCGACCGCAACAACGGCTCGTCGAAGCGTGGAGCGAGATCCACCGCGCGGAGCTGACCGCCGACTGGGAACGGCTGCAGGCAGGGCAGGCGCCGTTCAAGATCGAGCCGTTGCGGTAGCTCATGGAACACCCACTCCATCGCGTCACGGCGTTCGAGGTCGTCGAACCGTTCGTGCTGAACGTCACGTTCGACGACCGAACGCGACAGCGCATCGATTTCCGACCCGTGCTGCACGGAGAGCTGTACGGGGCCCTTCGTGACGCCGCGGTGTTCGAACGCGTCGCGATCGACCCGGAAGCGCATACTCTCGTCTGGCCGAACGGCGCGGACTTCGATCCCGCGACGCTCCACGATTGGCCCGCTGCCGGACCGGAAATGATCGCGTTGGCTCGACGCTGGGCGGACCGGGACGGAGCGGTCCGAAATGCGCGCGGCAACACGTGCGCCGGCAGAATCGCCGGGATCATCGGCGTCGACGTCGCAACGGAGGACGCCAAAACGGGACTGGCCCTGGCGACCGCGGACGGCGTTCGGCTGCGTGAAGTCAGGATCCCCGACCGTGACCAGCCGGTTCGGTCCATCCTGGAAAAATGGCTGACCGGCAGCGGCGGCGCCGTACTGATCGCCATCGACGCCCCGCTCGGCTGGCCCATGCCGCTGGCCGCGTCCCTGAAGTCACACGCCGCCGGCGAGGCGCTGAAGAAGCCGGCCGATGACCTGTTCCGTCGAGCGGCCGACAAGTTCATCAAGCGTGAAGTGAAAAAGACGCCGCTCGACATCGGCGCCGATCGGATCGCCCGGACGGCTCATGCGGCTCTCCGGCTTCTGGGAGTTCTGCGGGCGCAACTCGGCGCCGCGATTCCCCTGGCCTGGGATCCGGCGGACGTGACCGAACATGCCGTGATCGAGGTGTACCCCGCCGCCACCTTGAAAGCCCACGGAATCCGGGATACCCGTTACAAGGGCAAGACTGACGCGCAACGCGGCCATGACGAGAACCTGGGATGTCGCCTCGAGATCGTGGAGGCGCTACGAAAGAAGATTGCCATTCCGGCGGGCGTCGACAAGGAGCTTTCTGAAAATTCGGATCTGCTGGATGCGGCCGTATGTGTCCTGGCGGCGAGGGACTTCGTCACCAGGCGTGCGATGCCGCCGCCAGATCGAAGGTTGGCCGAACGCGAAGGTTGGATCTGGACAGCGAAACCGGAAAACTGACCGGAGCGGCTGTCGAATGGAGCAAGTCAGGCGGCCGGCGCGTCCCGGCGCCGGCACGTTCCGGCGGCCGGCCGGATGGAGGTAGCAGCATGCGCATCCCGATCGCGGCGCTCGCGGTCCTGACCGCCGCGCTCCCGTGCGCGGCGCAGCCGGCGGACGCGCTCTCCGCCGCCGTGCGGCAGTTCGTCGAGGTCGCCGAACCGACGGTGGCGCTGACCGGCGCGCAGGTGGTCGACGGCACCGGCCGCCCCGCGGCCCGCGGCCAGACCATCCTGATCCGGGACGGCCGGATCGCGGCGGCGGGCCCCGACGCCGAGGTCGAGGTCCCCGCCGGCGCCCGCGTCCTGGCCCTCGACGGACACACGGTGGTCCCCGGCTTCGTCGGCCTGCACGACCACACCTTCTACATGACCCGCGGCCGGCGGGTGCAGCTCAACGTCAGCGCGCCGCGCCTGTACCTGGCCAGCGGCGTGACCACCATCCGCACCACCGGCGCCTTCTCGCCCTACAGCGAGCTGAACCTCAAGCGGTCGATCGCGGAGGGCCGGGCGGTCGGCCCGCGGATGTACGTCACCGGACCGTACCTGTCGGGCGCCGGCGCGATGCCGCAGATGTTCCAGGCCGGCACGCCCGAGGACGCGCGCCGCGTCGTCGCCTACTGGGCCGACGAGGGCGTGGACTGGTTCAAGGCCTACACCCGCATCGGCGACGAGGAGCTGGCCGCCGCCATCGACGAGGCGCACCGGCGCGGCATCAAGGTCACCGGCCACCTCTGCTCGGTCTCGTTCCGGGAGGCGGTGGCGCTCGGCATCGACAACGTCGAGCACGGCTTCTTCACCAACAGCGACTACGTCCCGGGCAAGCAGCCCGGCGTCTGCCCGCCCGGCGTGCAGCGCAGCCTGCTGGAGGTCGACCTCGACGGCGAGGAGGTGGCGGCCACCATCCGCGAGATGGTCGACGCCGGCGTCGCCATGACCTCGACCCTGCCGGTCTACGAGCTCGCCGTTCCCAACCGCCCGCCGCTGGAGCAGCGGGTGCTGGACATGCTGGCCCCCGGCGCCCGCGACGAGTACCTGCAATCGCGCGCCGACGTCGCCGCGCGCGACGACGCCCCGATGGCGGCGCTCTTCCCCAAGGCGCAGGCGTTCGAGCGGATGTTCGTCGAGGCGGGCGGCCTGCTCGCCGCCGGGGTCGACCCCACCGGCATGGGCGGGGCGCTGCCCGGCTACGGCGACCAGCGCAACTACGAGTTGCTGCTGGAGTCGGGGTTCGCGCCGGAGCAGGTCATCCGGATCATGTCGCTCAACGGCGCCCGCGTGCTGGGCGAGGACGACCGCTTCGGGTCCATCGAGCCGGGCAAGCTGGCCGACCTGGTCGTCATCGACGGCGACCCGGTGCGCCGCGAGTCCGAGATCCGCAACGTGACGCTGGTGTTCAAGGAAGGGGTCGGCTACGACGCGCCGGCGCTGGCCGAGTCGGTGCGGGGGCTCGTCGGCCTGCGGTGAGTTTCCTTCGTCGTCTCGCGGCGCGCGGGCGGCGGGAGAAGCTTCCGGCTGTCGTGTGTCCCGGAGCCGGGAGGCACGGCCGGGTTAGAGAAATTACCCGTCCGAGCCGACCGCCGGCCGGTTGGAACGAGAGACGACCACGACAAGACACGGCCGGGGTCGGGAAGACTACCCGCCCGAGCCGCGTCGCCGTGCCCAGCGCGTCCCGCGGCCGGCACGCACGGCCCGGTTCAGGAGGCGTCCCGCACGATCCGGTGGCCGCGCGTCGTCACGCCGTGCCGGGCCAGCACCGCCCGCCAGCCGTCCCGGGTGCCGATGGCGCTCGGCGCGGCGAGCAGCCGCAGGCGCTCCTCGCGCGCGGTGAGGCGGGCGAAGCGCGCGCGGGCCGGGTAGTCGTCCGCCACGAACAGTTCCTTGCGGTGCAGGATCGGCGGATTCGGCGCCTGCCGGTAGTCGAGTCGGCGCAGGTCGAGCCGGCGCAGGTCGGCGACGAACGCCTGCCGGAGCGCGGGATGCGGGTGGCGGTCGAAGTCCTCGTACACGAGGTACGACACGCGGGCGCGCCGACGGAAGAGCTTGACCAGCGTCAGCCCCTCGACGGCCCCGGCGAGTTGCCGCCCGCACCCTTCGTAGACCCGCAGCACCGGCGGCAGGTGCTCGACGGCGGTGTGGTGGACGTAGAGGGCGTCGGGCAGCAGCTTGCCGATGCCGGCGTCGCGGCACGCGCGATCGACGGCGTCCTGGTCGCCGGCGGAGAACAGGAGGGCGTCGGCCTCGGCGCAACCGGCCTTGTACGACCCGCAGAAGGCGCGGACGTCGTGCCGGGTCGCCTCGGGCAACGCGCCGAACCGCGGGCGCTTCGGAAACGCGGCCAGGGCCAGGTACACGAGAAGGTCGGCGCGCCGTTCCTGCCGGACGCGGTCCCAGCGGCCGGCGCCGGTGGCCCGGCGCAGCAGGGAGAACGCGCGCGCGACGCTGCCGAAGACCGGCGTCAGGCGCGGCGCCGCCGGCAGTTCGCGGTCGACGGGCAGGCGCCCGCGCTCGGTGACGAACGCCACGAGCGGAGCGAGCAGTTCCCGGTGGCCGGCGACGAGGTCCCGGCATTCGTCGGCGCCGGGGGGCCGCCGGCGCCGGGAGACGCGGCGCACGGCGAACGACTGCGCGGCGGTCTCGTCGCGGAACACGTAGAAGACGCCGGGGGCCGCGGCCACGGGGCGCCGGCGGAGCACCCGCTCGATCCACGCGCGGAGTTCTTCGTGCCGGAAGAACTTCTGGAAGGTGCGCTTGCCGGTCACGACGCCGTCGCCCTGGAAGTCGACCGCGGCATCCGCCGCCTCCCAGTCGAGGCGGGCGGACACGACGAGGACCTGCCGGGCGAGCTCCCACGCCGCGGCGAGGACGACGGCCCGCTCGCCCGGATCTTCCACGACGTTGACGACGTAGCCGAGGTTGACGACGTCGGAAGGCGTGCGCTCTTCGTCGGGGAAGAATGCCGGGTCCCAGCCGGACACGGGGATCCCCATGCCGTGCAGCCGCAGCAGGTCGTCGCCGCGGCCGCAGCCGTAGTCGAAGAAGGTGCGGTCCTGACGAACGAGCCCGTCGTCGACGGCGAGAGCCACCGGGCGGGACAGCGCATGGCGGCGCATGGCGGTCCGATCGGCTCGTGTCGTGCTCATCGGAAACGGCGCGGCCCGGCGCCCCGGCGGCCCGGCGCATTGTAGCGGCGCGGGTCCGGCGCGGCAGGAGCGGCGCGGCCGACCCATCGGACGCGGCTCGCCATGAAGCCGACCGGCAGGAACGCGGGCTCAACCGCCGGGAGCGGCGCGGCCGACCCATCGGACGCGGCTCGCCGCACCTCTCGTGCACGCTCGACCCGAACCGGCACTCGCGGGCGGCGCGGCCGACCCCTCGGACGCGGCTCGCCGCACGGTGGCGGCGGCGGACGGCCTGCGCGCCGATCGTCCGGCGCGCGCCCGCGTGACTCGTCCGAGACGTTATCCTTGTCGGCGCATGCATCGCTTCGGCGGGAACCGCAAGCGGTCCGTCGTGCTGGTGGCGCTGCTCGGCGGCGGACTGATCGCCGTCGCGGCGGCCCTCAACGTCGGCTTCATCGTGGTCAGTTGGCGCGCCGGGCTCCTGGTGCTGCTCGGCGTGATCAGCTTCGTGGTGCTGGTCGGCGGACTGGTGCTGAACACCGCGTTCCTGATCCGCGAGATCCGCAGGAGCGAGCAGCACGACGCCTTCATCCACGCGGTGACCCACGAGCTGAAGACGCCGCTGGCGAGCATCAAGCTGTACCTGCAGACGCTGCGCCAACGCGCGCTGCCGGCCGACACGCGGCGCGAGGTCATCGACACGATGCTCGACGATTCGGATCGCCTGCAGCGGACCATCGATCAGATCCTGCTGGCGGGCAAGACCGGGGACGTCCGCCGCGTCGCGCACCCGGCCGACGTCGACGTGTCGGAGATCGTGCGCGAATGCGTCTCCCTCGCGGGGAAGCGGCACCACCTCGTGAACGGCGAAGTGGCGTACGTCCGTCGTCCGCCGGACGGGGCGTTCGTGGTGCAGGGCGACCGCGAGGAGCTGCTCGCGGCGGTCACCAACCTCGTCGACAACGCGATCAAGTACTCCGGGGCCCGGGTGCGGGTGGCGGTGGAGGTCGCCCGCGTCGGCGTCCGGCGGGTCGCGATCAGCGTTCGCGACCAGGGCATCGGCATCACCGGCGACGAGCTGAAGCGGGTGTTCCGCCGGTTCTACCGCCTGCCGGCGGCGTTGCGGTCGCGGGTGCGCGGGACCGGTCTCGGCCTGTCGATCGTGCGCGCGGTGGCGCGGCGGCACGGCGGGCGCGCCTACGCGGAGAGCCGGGGCGCCGGTCGCGGGAGCACCTTCACCCTCGAACTGCCGCTGAAGGCGTCATGAGCCGCGTCCTCATCGTCGAAGACGAGGAACACCTCGCCGCGGGCCTGAAGCTGAACCTCGAGGCGGAAGGCTACGCCGCAGACGTCGAGGAGAACGGCGAGGTGGCCCTGCGCCGGCTCGCCGGCGCCGGCGCGGGCGGGTTCGACGTCGTCCTGCTCGACGTCATGCTGCCGGGTCTCGACGGTTTCGAGGTGGTGCGCCGGTTGCGGGCCGCGCGGCAGTTCGTGCCGGTGATGCTGCTGACCGCCCGCTCGGGCACCGACGACGTGCTGCAGGGCTTCGAGGCGGGGGCCGACGACTTCCTGCCGAAGCCGTTCGACCTCTCCATTCTGCTGGCGCGGATCGCCGGTCTGCTCCGCCGGCGCACGTGGTTGCGGGGCGACGCCGCGGCGGGGCGCGAGCGGGACGTCGACGAGTACCGCTTCGCGGACGTCCGCATCGACTTTCGCAACCAGGTGCTGCGCCGCGGCGCGTCGGAGCAGCCGTTGACGGTGATGGAGGCGACGCTGCTGCGCTATCTGGTGCGGCACGCGGGGGAGACCGTGTCCCGCAAGGCGCTCCTGGAGGAAGTGTGGGGGGTGCGGGAGGACACCGACACGCGCACCGTCGACAACTTCGTCGCCCGCCTGCGGCGCTACGTCGAGCCGCGGCCGGCGCGCCCGCGGCGCCTGCTGACGGTGCGCGGGGTCGGCTACCGGTTCGTCGCCGATCCGGACGGCGACCGGTAGCCCCCGGCGCCGGGCCGGCGCACCGGCGCCCGTGGAGCGCGCCCCTTGAAAGACCGAGCTCGACGATCTCGGCAGGCAGCGTCCGGGTCGGCGCCAGGCGCCCGCAGGGGCGCGCCCCCGGCTACGCGGCGTTCTCGGCGGTGACCGCCTTGTCGGCGATCTGCGCGGCGGTGGGGACCTTCACGTCCCAGGCGAGCCCCAGCCACGACATCAGCCTGATCTGCATCCAGCTCAGGTCGACCTCGCGCCACGTCATCCCGTGCCGGGCGGACGTCGGGTAGGCGTGGTGGTTGTTGTGCCAGCCTTCGCCGAAGGTGATCAGCGCCACCCAGAACGAGTTCCTCGAATCGTCGCGGGTCTCGAAGCGGCGGCTGCCCCAGATGTGCGTGGCCGAGTTGATCAGCCACGTGCAGTGCAGACCGACGACGACGCGCAGGAACACGCCCCACAGCAGCCACGGCAGGCCGCCGACGGCCAGCAGCGCCAGCCCGAGGACCACCAGCGGCACCCAGTGCCACTTGGTCAGCGCCCGGTAGAAGGGGTCCTTCATCAGGTCGGGCGCGTACCTGCCCATCGTCTCGATGTCGCCGTGCAACGCTTCGCCGAAGATGGTCCACAGCATGTGCGACCACCACTTGCCGTCGCGCGGCGTGTGCGGGTCGCCTTCCCGGTCGGACTTCTGGTGGTGGATGCGATGCAGCGCCGTCCAGAAGATCGGCCCGCCCTGCAGCGTCAGCGTCGCGCAGAGCGCGAAGAAGTACTCGACGATCTTCGGCGTCTTGTACGAGCGGTGCGTGTGGAGCCGGTGGTACCCCAGCCCGATGCCCCACCCGACGCACACCCAGTGCAGCGCCGCGGCGACGAGCACCGCCTCGCGGGTGGTGAAGAACAGGGCGACGACCGCCAGAACGTGAAAGAAGCCGAACGCGACGGCGGTGCTCCAACTGATCCCGTCCGCGCTTGCGAAGTCTATCTCCCTCGCGGGCATGGCAACTCCTCGCTCGTCGGTCCCGGGCGCCGGCGCCCGGACCGGCGAGCGACAAGCCTACCAGCCGGCATCGCGGGCCGAACGCCGGCCAATGTAATAGTTGTGCAATTTCGACCGAACGCGAAGAACGGACTCGGTGGACTCCCGGCGGACGTGCGCCGCGGAGATCAATCGCCGCTCGCCCGGAACTCGGCGCGGGCGGCAGCGCCATCGCGGCCAGGGCCGCCCGCGGCAAGCAGCTCTTCGGCCTTGTGGAGGAACCCGAGGACGCGCGGCAGGTGGGCAGTGCGGGGTGGCGCAGCCATGGGACTTGGAATCAGGACGGCAGCGGTTCACACCGGGCCGAAGAGATCGGGACGTTGCGCGATCTGGTCACGAACGGGCCGATCGTACCGGATCACGACGACTCGATAACCCAGGTTGACGAGATCGGCGCGAATCCGCTGATCTCTATCCATCTGCGCCGGGTCGTCGTGGACGGAGCCGTCGCAGAACACGCAGACGTTCGGCTCGTAGAAGAAGTCCGGGATGCAGTCGGCCTCCGCCACCGGCCGTTGCGCATCGTCCGGCAGCCGCAGGCGCCCTTCGGCCAGGGCGTCGAGAAAGCGTCGCTCCAGCTCCGAACGGGAATCGGTCCGCGCACGCAGGTGGGCCAGATGCGTGCGCCAGTCCCGGCCGCCGGTGCGCGGACGCACCTCGCCGTCCGCCAGATCGAGCAGAAGCTGCCGGACACGGTGACGATCGAGCGAAAGCGCCTCGAACTGGTTGCCGTAGCTCATCAGGCACTCATGGCAGGCGGCCCGACACTCGGCCCTGACGTCGTTCCCCTCCGGGTCGAAGTGACAACGCGCCAGCCCGGCGCGGGCCACGCGAACGAGGGCGGCGCGCTCGTCGACCAGCCGGCGCAGGACACCGGCGCCTCCTTCCGCCCGCTCGTACAGCAACATCGTCCGAAACGGCCCTCGCCCACGCGCTCGGCGCCCAGCTCCGACTCCTCCAGATCGAACGTCTGTTCGCAGCCGCGCTGGAGCGCGTACTGCAACGTCGCCTGGAGCTCGGGATCGTTCTGCAAGTCGGAACGGACGAATCGCACCAGCAGCAGATTGTGCGTCGCTTCCACCGACAGCCGGATCCGTTCGACGCGCCGCTGTCCGGCCGGCGGCGTCCGCCCGGCCGCCGCATCCGTCACGAATTCGCCCGATTCGACGTCGATCAGGAAGCCCGCGTGACCGGCTCCGCGCCAGCCGTGATTGACGCGGAGCAACGAGGCGGCCGGAGCGTAGATCAAGTGGAGCGTCGGCGTCTCGCCGCACGACACGTCGGCTTCCCGGCGCCGGCCGGCGGAAGAGTCCGGAGCGAACTGGAAGCAGGTTTCCAGGTCGTAGCCCCGCCGCCCCCGCTCCTCCTCGTCGCAGGTGATCCGCTCCCGCCGCCGCAGACGGACGTTCGGCATGTCCACCAGCGCGGCGATCTGGCTGTTCTGCCCGTCGAAACGGACTGCGCAGACGGGACAGAGGTCGAGGGCGCGGTCACAGAAGGCGCCGCAGGAGCGGCAGAGTCGTCGCTCCACGCGGCGTTCGTCGAGTCCGCCGGCCGGCAACTGGAAACTGGACGATTCCCACTTGGCGCCCTCGTGATACACGAAGTTGCCCGGTCCGAACTCCCGCAACGCCAGAAAGCGGGGCCGGGCGATGAACTCCCCGCCGTCTCCGCGCGGCACCCAGGCGCGCACCGGCAGGGCCGGAAAGTTGTAGCCGGGCAGAAATCCTTCGCTGGCGAGATAGCGGTACGGGTAGAAGTCGCTCTCTTCGCGGCCGACGCCGCTTTGCAGCAGCAGGTTGCGCTGGCGGATCGCTTCCTGCTGGCGCCTTGTCGCGGCCGCCTGATCGTTCGGGTTCCGCGCGCGCAGCAGCTCGTGCTGCGCCGCCTGCAGTTGCCGCATCGCGGCCCGGTACAATTCCCGCCACCGGTCGAAGGCGCGATCGAAACGTTCCGGCGCCTCGTCGAGCACGCGATCGATCCAGTCGTCGGTGCGCGGTCCCTTGAAGTCGAACCGCCCGGCGTTCGCCTCCAGCATCCGGCGCACGCGCCGCCGGACTTCCCCGAGGGCCGCCAGCCCCAACCGGATCTGGCGTTGCGCGTTTGTGTGCAGGCGCAGGTCGTCCGTTTCGGCGTCGAGGACCTGCTCGATGGAATTGCCGAGCGGCAGGCGCACCGCGGCCAGCCAGACGGCGTGGACGTGGGCCCGACGGAGCGCTTCGTTGTCCAGGTCGATGCGGGGCGGCCGGACCGCGCCCGACACCATCTCGGCGCGGCGCCCGAAGAAGTACCGGTCGTGGCTGTTGACCGCTCCGCAGTACGTGAGGACCAGCCCCGGTTGTCCCTGCCGGCCGGCCCGGCCGCTTCGCTGGGTGTAGTTGGCCGGCGTCGGCGGCACGTTGCGCAGGTGGACCACGTCCGACGCACCCGCCCGGTGCGAGACCGCGAACGTCACGCCGTCGACGTCGTGCGCCCGGCGGTTGTACGACAGCTCGTAGTCCAGCAGCCCCAGAAACGGAACCACCCACGCATCCCGCGTCACGCCGGTCCCCGGATCGCCCGCGCGAATCCGCTCCCGACGGTGACCGAACACCGTCCACAGCCGCCGCGCGTCCGCAAACGCCTCCGCAATCGCGTCGCCCAAGTGCCGCGACGGGCGGCGCTCCGTCCCGCCACAGGCCGGACGCGCCTCCCCGACGCGGTCCCCCGACGCCGGCGCCGCCGCAACCGGCGCCGGCGCCGCAAAGTCGATCGGCTGCTGGCCGGGCAGATCCCCCGCCCGGAGCTCGTCGAACACGTCCGGCCCCAGCAGGCCGCCCTCGATGCGGATCGATGGATGGACGCCCATCGTCCGTCAGGCCGCGAACGTGTCCGGACGACGGATGACGAGTTCGCGTTTCGCCCGGCCGAGGATCACGTCCGGCCCGTCATGGCGGACGGTCCACGAACCGGAACCGTGAACGAACCGGTGGTGGTTGGCGCAGAGGATGCACAGGTTGCGCGGATGGTGATCGACGGCGCGGGCGACCTGCTCGACGTGATGGACTTCGACGATGACCGCGCCGCTCCCCGCGCCCCAGGCGGCCTCGAAATGCTCGCTGGCGTCGCAATCGCGCACCATGCACGCGCCGGCGCCGACCGCGTTCAGGACCAGGCGGCGCAGGCCCGCCGGCCTGAGCACGCGCTTGTACTCCTGCACGCGCCGGCCGCGGTGGTCCTCGCGGTCGGCCAGGTTCACGAGCGCAACGAGGTCCCGGAACTTCAGCGTACCGCTCCTGATCCTGTCGATTCCAGTCGGAGACAGCTTGACCTCGGTCGCAACGGCCTCCGCGTCTTTCAGCAAGTGGAGCACCCAGAAGTCGGCGCGGCGCCGCTCCAGCAGCACGTCCTCTCGTTCACCGAAACTCAGACGCTGCTTGACGTACCGCACCAGACTTTCGCCGCTGACGTTCGGGTTCTGCGGGTTCCGATTGAAGTGTCCGGTCACGATGCGCCCGGTCGGCAGCAGCAGCGCCACGCCTTGGCTCGCCTTCGGCAGATCTTCGAGCTGGCTCGTGCGGAAGCGGATCATCGTGCCGGTATCGTGCACGAGCTTGCACGGGATCATCCCGCCGCCTCCAGCAAGGCCGGCGCCAGATCCGGATCGAGATCGAACGCGAACAGCACCGTCCGTTCGATCCGCTCCCGCAGTTCCCGCGAGACCTGCGCCTCGGCGCGGGCCGTCGCCTCCGCCGCCTGCGCGGCGGCGTCGAGCGCGTCCCCCACCGTCGAACCGTCGAAGTCGCGGCCCAACGCCGCCACCGGCACCGCCGGCAAGGCCCGGAGGTGCCGGATCTTGACTTGCGGAAAGGTCTTCTGGTTCGCGTCCTCCGACGCGGCCCGATGCAGCAACGCGTAGAGCGCGGAGTTCAGAAAGGCGACGACGACCGTATCCGGCACGCCGTCCATTCCCGCGCAAGCCAGGAGACTGTTGCGGAAATAGGTGGCGCTCCGATGCCGCGCGGCGATCGGGCGGCTGGCGGTCTGGCGCAGCAGGATGGGCACGTGGCGATAAAAACGCTCCGGCCGGATCCGGCAATATTCGCCCTGCAGCAGCAAGGGCGCGGTCCAGAGCCACTTCCGGGGAGCCTTGCACAGGAAGGGGACAACGTCCCGTCCTTCGCGCACGGGCGCGTAGTCGGCCGCGCCCGCCGGCTGTTCCTGCGCGATGAGCTTCCTGGACACGTTGCCGGAATGCACGCCGGGGTCCGCGAACGTCGCGCGCTCGAAACGGGGCTGCCCGGCCAGCAGCGCCAGCAGGTCGGGCAGCGCACCGGCGGGCTTGCCGTTGCGCCGTCGCACGGCGTCCCCGGCCGCGGCGGTCCGAACCGTATCGGCGACGGACCACGGCGCTTCCGAACCGTGCGCGCTGTCGGTTCCGGCGACAAGGGAAAACAATCCGACCGGCTGCGCCACCCCGTCGAATGCGTTCTCCCCCGCATCGACGACCGGTCCCGACAAACGCGCCCGCGCGCCGACCGCGGCGCGCGCGGGTCCATAGGCCGCCAACTCGCCGACCTGCCGGGGGAGGACGAGGCCGGCGCGGCCCTGCTTCGCCAGCAGATCGACCGAGAGAACCAGGAACGCCGTGTGGGTCGCCGGCCAGCGCGCCACGCCGGGAAAGCGGTGCAGCAGCGATCGGAGCGCCCCCGGGGAAACGGCTGCTTTCTGGCGTCCGGTGTAGGACACCCAGGGCGGGTTGCCGAGGACGACGTCGAAGCCGGGTCCGCCGGCGGCGCGGTCGTCGAACACTTCGGGGAACTCCAGCGGCCAGTGAAAGAACCGGTGCTCCGCGGACAGAGACTCCGCCAGCGCGAGGTCCCGCGGATCGACGCCCGCCCCGTCGAGGTGGTCCGCCAGCGGCGCCGTCGTCAAACTCCGCTTCCCCGACCGCAACGCCTGGAAGAACGCCCCGCTCCACAGATCGCACGCCTGCCGCAGCCGACGACGCGCCGCGTCCGCATACCGCCCCTCGAACAGCGTCCGCTTCCGCCGCACCGCCTCCGGCGACTCGTCCGCGATCGCCCCCACCGCCCGGCTCAACTCCGAGAAACCGGCCAGCGCCTCCCCTCCGTCCCACGGCAGACGGCGCTGCCCCGCCTCACGCTCCCGGCGGTTCCGCGCCTTCGTCCGACGCGCCGCCTCCCGGTCGTCCCCCGACAGCGGCGAGAACGCCGCGTCCGGGACCCCCGACGCCAGCACGCCCACCTCCAGCACCCCCGCCAGCGAGTCCCCGCAACGGACCCGGTGGTCCAGGAACGTCAGCGGACGCCCCGCCGCGTGGCTCTCGATCCACAGCGCCACCCGGCACAGATCCACCGCCAGCGGGTTCCGGTCCACCCCGTAGATCGACTGCGACACCACGTCCCGCACCGCCTCCCGCACCCGCTCCGGCGCCGGCGCCGTCTCCCCCGTACGGATGCGCGCCAGCTCCAGCCCCAAACGCCGCGACGCCGCCAGCAGAAAGTGCCCCGACCCGCAGGCCGGATCGCACACCCGCAGACCCAGCACCGCGCGCTCCCGATCCGCCGCCGACGCGCACCCCGACAGCCGCGACGCCAGCACCGGACCGAGCGCCGACCCGACCAGCTCCTCCACCAGCGCCGGCGGCGTGTAGAACGAACCCGTCGACTTCCGCTCCGAACCCGCCGCCAGACGGAACGCCAGCCCCCCGTCCGACTCCCGCTCCAGCACCGGCGCGAAGTCCAGCAGGCTCTCGTACACCGAGCCCAGCTCCTCCACGTCCAGCGCCCCGTAGTTGACCCGCCGCGGCGGCCCCGACGAACCCTCCCGATACCGAACCACCGGATCGAGCGCCGCCAGCAGATCCCGGTTGCCGATCGTCGCGTCGTCGAACGGCCCCGGCTGGAACAGATCGCCGTTCAGCACCGGCAGCTCCAGCAGCGCCGCCAGCGGACGGCCGCCCAACGACTGCTCCGGCCGATCCGACGCCAGCACCCGCCACAGCACCCGCAGCGACTGCCACAGATCGTCGTGGCCGCCGCCGGTCTCCCCCGCCGGCCGGTCGAGACGGCGGCGCAGACGGCCGACCCCGTAATGCGCCGCATACAGCCCGCTCGCCCCGAGCAGACCCCGGTCCTCCGCCACCAGCAGGAACAGCAGCCGGTACACCAGCGTCAGCAGCGCCCGGTAGAACGCCGCCGCCGGAAGATGGTCCGGGTCCGAAACGGCACCGTCCGGCGCGGCCCGACGACGCAGACCCGCGTTCTCCGGCCGATCCAGGAAGCCGGCCGCCAACCGCACGAGACAGACCTCCACCCCTTCCCGCAGCCGCTCGCGGACCCGGCCCCCCTGCTCCACGCCATGCGCGTAGTACCGCTCCAGAAGACACCCGGACGCACCCGACGCGTCCCGCGGCAGCCGCGTCCGGTGCAGCAGCCGGTACAGCGCCTCGAAGTCCGCGAACCGCCGCTCCTCCAGCATCCCCGGCAGGTCGAACTCCACGTACGCCTGCCGACGCACCGACGCGCAGTCCCGCAGCAGACGCAGCGTGCGCCCGTTGGTCACCACCCCCCACAGCGACTCGGTACGGTTCAGATACTCCTGCAGCAGCGCGTGCGGCGCCAGACGCGGCCGGCCCGACGACGGCGCCCGGCCCAGGTCCTGACCGACGCCGACCACGTGCACCGGCGGCGACATCGCCGACGCACCCGCCCGGTGCGAGACCGCGAACGTCACGCCGTCGACGTCTTGCGCCCGGCGGTTGTACGACAGCTCGTAGTCCAGCAGCCCCAGAAACGGAACCACCCACGCGTCCCGCGTCACGCCGGTCCCCGGATCGCCCGCGCGAATCCGCTCCCGACAGTGACCGAACACCGTCCACAAACGCCGCGCGTCCGCAAACGCCTCCGCAATCGCGTCGCCCAAGTGCCGCGACGGGCGGCGCTCCGTCCCGCCGCAGGCCGGACGCGCCTCCCCGACGCGGTCCCCCGACGACGGCGCCGCCGCAACCGGCGCCGGCGCCGCAAAGTCGATCGGCTGCTGGCCGGGCAGATCCCCCGCCCGGAGCTCGTCGAATACGTCCAGACCGAACAAGCCACCCTCGATCCGGATGGACGGGTAGTGCGCCACGGCGGTCAGACCATCGGCTGTAGAACGAGCATCCCGAGCAGATCGGGCGGAAGCTGCGGAACGACGGCGAGCCGCCGGACCCTCTGCCCCACCGTCCGCCGGACACGCCGGTGGCTCCCCTGCAGGATGGAAGCCCGATCCTCGATGGCGGCGCGGAGCGCCGGTTCGTACGCCGGCCACGATTGCAGCGCCGCCTGGATCGACTCGCGTTTCTCCGCCAGCGGCACGTTGGCGTCCGGGGCGGCATCGGCCAGCAGCCGCAACGCCTCGCCAGGCGGCATCCAGTCCGGGGCGGCCACGCCCGGATGCCCCGCGACTCCCCGCACCAACACTTCCTCGGCCAGTAGCGGCGTCCGGTCCGGCTGCTCCAGCAGATACCGGACGCGCAGCAGCAGAATGGTGCGAAGCGTCCGCACGGCCCGCGTTCGAATCACGCCGCAACGGGACGCGGCGGCGTCCTTTCCCTGCTCCAGCGCCTGTTCCATCAGGAAACGGGCTAGGGCGGCGACGAACGGGTGATTGCGGCCCAGGTACTCGGCGCCGGCCGGCGTCGGCGAAGTGAAACTGACCAGCCACCGATTCGGCGCGGGCGGCGGCAGCACGAACCGGATCGGCGCAGGAACGGTCGACCGGGATTCGGGACCGACCGGCACGCGGAAGACGTCCGGCGCCGTGTCCGGCGTGATGCCGAGTTGGAGACGCTGGCCCGCATCGATGACGAACCGCCGCACCGCGGCGGGATCACCAAGGACGTCGTCGGTCGCCTCCAGCTCCCGCCGGACCACGTCCGGCTTGATGGCGCGCTGCGCGAACCGCGTGCGGTTGACGCGCTCGCGTTCCACGTCCAGGTCCCAGCGGTGATGCAGCGCCTTCACCTGCTCCGCGGCGCCGCCGAGATCGAAGGCCAACTGCACGGCCGCCCCCGGGGCGCGGCGCAGGAACAGCGCGTTGAGCAGCGCCTCGGTCACCGTTTCGCGTTCTTCCGGGATCGGCACGTGGGTGCCGAGCACGCGATGAATCTCTCGGGCCTTGTTCAGCAGCACGTCCAGGACGACGCCGTCGACCGGGCTCCCGGGACAGAAGTACCGGATCGCCCTGACCTCCGGCGCCGGCTGTCCGTACCGATCGACCCTCCCTTCGCGCTGCTCCAGGCGGTTCGGGTTCCACGGCAGGTCGTAGTGCAGGACGGCGGTGAACGCCTCCTGCAGGTTGACGCCTTCGCTGAGACAGTCGGTGGCGACGAGCACCCGGCGGGGCTCCCGCGCCAGCTCGGCGACCTTCGCCCGACGCTCGTCGTCACCGATGCGACCGGTCACCGAGACGACCCGCACCCCGGGCGGCGCGCTTCCCAGCGCCGTTCGCAGTCCCTCGGCGACGTAGTCGGCCGTCGCGACGAATCGACACCAGACGATCGGGTGATGGCCGTCCCCGATCAGGCCGGCGACGAGGTCGATGCAACCGAGCAGCTTGCGGTCGTCGGTGGAATGGCGCAGAGCTTCCACCTCCCGTTCGATCTCGCGCACCCGCGCCCGGTCCGCTGCGTCGAGCGTCGCCATGGCGGACGCAACCTGCACGGTGGGCTGATCGTCGTCGGCGTGGTCATCGGACGATTCGACGACCAACGGTCGATCGACGTCGCCGGCGTCGAGCGCTCCCCGCCGCCGCGCCGCCAACGTCGCCGCCGCGGCCGCCGGGCTCGACATCACGCAACGGAGCATGGCCAGCGCGCCCCAGTACCGGACGCGGCGGCGCCGCTCCTCCAGCGCCCGTCCCTTCGTGACGATTCCCTCGCAGAAGGCGTAGGCGCGCCGGAAGAGCTCCCGGTACCGGTCGGCGAGCTCGTAGGTGGCGTCCGACGATTCCCGCCGCGGAAAGCAGCGGCCCCCTTCCCAGTCGCGCTCGACGTCCCGTCGCGTCCGCTGCACGTAGTGGCGCGCGAGTTCCGCGCGTTGCCGCTCCGTGAGGGCCGACGTATCCCAGGCGCCGAACGCGGGGCGGAGAAGAGTGAGCAGCGACCGGAACGCCGGTTCGATTCCGCTGTGCGGCGTGGCCGTCAACAGGATCAGGTGCTGGCCGCCCCGGGCGGCGACGTCCCGAACCAGCCGATGGCGCTGCTGCCGGCTCGTTTCCGACGACGACGCCGCACCGTGCGCCTCGTCGACGATGACCAGTTCCGGACAATCCTGCAGGAACGCATGCCGGTTCCGATCGGTCTTCACGAAGTCGATGCTGGCGACCTGCACCGGATAGTGGCGGTAGACGCTTCGGGATACCGGCGTGCGGCGTTCGAGCCGGCCAATGGTCCCGGACCGGATCACCTCCGCCTCCAGGTTGAACTTCCCGACCATCTCGCTGCGCCACTGCTCGCACAGGTTCGGCGGGCAGAGTACGCACAGCCGCCGGACCTCGCCCCGATCGAACAACTCCCGCGCCACCAGCAGCGCCTCGATCGTCTTGCCGACACCGACGTCGTCGGCGATCAGCAGCCGCACCGGGTCGATCCGGAGCGCCATCAGGAGCGGGACGAACTGATAGATGCGGGGCCGGATCGAGATCCGGCCCGGCGACCGGAACGGCGTGGCTCCCTCCCGCAACGTCAGCCGGGCCGCCTGCCAGAGCAGATGCGCACCGGCGGCGTCCGTCACGTCGTCCACGGTCGGAGGCGGGAAGGCCGCGGGCCGCGGCCGCTCCTCGGGCAGGTCGGAGCCGATCAGGTTCGCCAACTGCCGGTGAACGGCGACGACGTCATCGGTAGCGCCGGTGAGCGGCCGGAGGCGATGAACGTCGGGATCGTCGCCCGGCAGCAGCACCCATTGGCGGTTCCGGCATCTGACGATCGAACCGGCGTTCATTCGAGTCCCGACCCGTTCATCGTTGCGCCGGCGCGTAGCGTCGCGGCAGGAATTCCGGATCAGGCCCCGCTCAATCGCCGCGCGCCCGGAACTCGGCGCGGGCGGCGACCGCCGCGTCGTAGACGTCCGCCGGCACGCGGCCGCCGCGCCACGTGGCCGTCATGCGTTCGGCCGCGGCGCGGAACACGGCGGCCTCGGACTCGCTGACCGCCGCCACGGTCAGCCCGCGTTTCCGCATTTCGGCCACCGCCTCCTCGTCCTGGCGCGGCACCTCGTCGAACAGGAAGTCCTGCGTCGCCGCCGCGGCCTCCAGCAGCGCGCCGCGGTCCGCTTCGCCGATGCGGGCCCAGGCCCGCTCGGTCATCACGGTGGCGCCGAAGACCGGACTGAGCGGCACGTCGAGCATGTGCGGCGTCTGCCGGTACCACTGGAACACCAGCGCGCCGTACGGCGGGCTCGGGTAGGCGTCGATGAGTCCGGTGTTCAATCCCATCAGCACGTCGGTGAGTTCGAGCGGCACCGGCTCGAAGCCGTTCTCGCGGTACCACCGGACCATGCCGTCGTCGCCGGCCGACGTGAAGAGCTTCGCGGCCTGCAGGCCGCTCAGGTCGCGTATCGGCTGCGCCGAGAAGATGTGCGCCCAGCCGCCGTGCCCCCAGTTGAGCAGCACGAGGCGGTTCTCGGCGAGCGCCTCGCGCAGGCGCGGCGTGAGCGCCTCGAGCACGTGCAGCGCCTCGGCGTCCGACTCGTAGAAGAACGGAATGCCGAAGACGTTAAACGCCTCGTCGATTTCCGTCAGCCCGGGCAGGGTGAGCGCCGCCACCTGCGGGTTGTTCAGGCGCATGCGCCGGATGATGGTCGCCTCGTCGCCGGTGGTCCCCCGCACCTGCAGGCGGACGCGGCCGGCGGTGGCCTGCCGCCACGCCGACGCCATCTGCCGCAGCGACCGGTCCCAGACGGAGTTCGCCGGCAGGATGGTGCCGAGCCGCAGGTTGGCGCTCTGGGCGGCGAGCAGGGCGGGGCTCAGCAGCAGCACGGCGGCGACGGCGAGGCGGAACGCTTTCATGGTCGGTTCTCCGGCTCCTCTTCGAGCGCGTCGAACGGCTCGAAGAACAGATCGTCGACGTGGTCCAGCAGGACCCGCGCGCGCTTTTGCGCGATCAGGTTCAGCAGTCGGTTCTCCGGCGCCTCGTCCGGGTCGATGGCGAGGGCGGCCTCCAGCAGCTCGCGGAACTCCCCGCGGTTCTCCTCGGCCACCGCGACGCCGGTCGCCAGCGCGAGGTAGGGGCCGGCGTCCCGGCCGCCGGACAGCTCGACGGCCCGGGCGAAGTGCTCGCGCGCCCGGGCGTACGAACCGCCCATCGCCTCGCCTACCGACTCGAGCGTGATGAAGGCGGAATGCAGCGCGCCCCGCTCGAAGCCCTCGTCGAGCGCCAGCGCGCGATCCAGCAGGGCGCGCGCCGCCGGCAGGTCGGCGACCAGCGCGGGCCGGTCCAGGCCGAGCGAGATGGCCAGCATCCAGGCTCCGCCGAGGTAGTACAGACTCTCGACGTCCTGCCGCTCGAAGACCGCGGCCGCCGTTTCGGGATCGGCCCGCAGGCGCGCGGTGATGCCGGGGTGGTCGACCTCGACGTTGCGCAGCCCGTAGTCCCGCGCCCGCAGGTACATGCGGCGCGCCCGCTCGTTCAGCGCAAGCGCGAGGTCGTAGTCCTCCCACTCGGCCAGCGCCGCGTCCGCCTGCAGGAAGGCGTTGGCGTAGAGGACGAACCCGGTGTTCGCGAACAGCAGCACGTCCTGCCGGGCCGGATCCGCCTCGCTGATCGACTCGATCGTCTTGAGCAGGAACGGGAGCGCGTCGCGGACCAGCTCCGGGTCCTCCTCCGACAGGTAGACCGCCGGATTGACCAGGGTCGGCAGCACGGCGTTGACCGCCATCGTGCGGAGCGAGCAGCCGGCCAGAGCCGCCGCCGCGACGAGCGCGGCCACCAGCCGAACCGCTGGCGAAGCGGGGGTTCTCGTGCCGCCGGAAGCCATGTGCGGTTTCCATCATAGCAGCCGGGCCGCCGGCGGCCGGTCGCGGCACCGGCGCGGCTCGTGCTGCTCGCCGGGGCGGGCGTGTCGGCGATCGCAGCCGGGCGCCGGCGGCCCGCCGCGCGCGGTCTCGGCGCCGGCTGCCGGGACCGCGCGGCGCCCGGCGTAAGGTAGTATTCGCGGGGTGATCCGGTGACCGGTTTCGCGGCGATTCCCGCCGGCTGGTTCGTCATGGGGAGCGGCGCCGGGCAGCCGGACGAGGCGCCCGAGCACCGGGTGTGGGTCGCTGCCTTCGAGCTGGCCGTCGACCCGGTGACGCGCGCCGAGTACGCGCGTTTCCGCGAGGCGGCCGGCCGCGCGGCGCCGCGCGGGTGGGACGACCCGCGGTTCGCCGCCCCGGACCTGCCGGTGGTCGGCGTGAGCTGGAACGACGCGGCGGTCTACTGCCTGTGGCGATCGTCACAGGGGGACGGACCGCCGGTGCGGCTGCCCACCGAGGCGGAATGGGAGCGGGCCGCGCGGGGCGGGCGGGACGGTCTGGACTATCCGTGGGGCGACGCCGTCCCCGCCTGGATCCCGAACCGCGGCCGGGGGCCGCTCGACGGGCCGTGGCCGGTCACGCTCGGCCCGCCGAACGGCTTCGGCGTCCGCGGCATCGCGGCGAACGTCCACGAATGGTGCGCCGACTGGCACGCGAGGGACTACTACGCGCGCTCGCCGGCACGCAATCCGGCCGGCCCCGCCCGCGGCCGGCGGCGCGCGTCGCGCGGAGGCTCGTGGCGCCACGCGGTGACCATCAGCCGCGTGTCCGCCCGCAGCCGGCTCGATCCGTCGTTCCGCTACACCGACTACGGGTTCCGGGTCGCAAGAGATGTCTGAGGAGCTGGAACTCGCCCACCGCGTGGCCCGCGCGGTGCGCGCCGCCGGCGGGCGGGCGCTGCTGGTCGGCGGTTGGGTCCGCGACCAGTTGCTGGGCGTCGCGTCGAAGGACGTCGACGTCGAAGTCCACGGCCTGCCCGCGGAGAGGCTGCAGGCGGTGCTGGCGGGACTCGGTCCGGTCAACTGCGTCGGCGCCAGCTTCGCGGTCTTCAAGCTCGGTCCGCTCGACATCTCCCTCCCCCGCACCGAATCGAAGGCGGGCCGCGGCCACCGGGGCTTCGCGGTCACCGGCGACCCCGCGTTGCCACTGGCGGAGGCCGCGCGCCGCCGCGACTTCACCGTCAACGCCATCGCCTGGGACCCGTTGCGGCGGGAGCACCTCGATCCCCACGGGGGGCGCGGCGATCTGCGCGCCGGGCGCCTGCGCATGGTCGATCCGGCGACCTTCGGCGACGACAGCCTGCGCGTCCTGCGGGCCGTCCAGCTCGCGGCGCGCCTCGAATTCGAGGTCGACGAGCCGACGCGCGCCGTCTGCCGCACGATCGCGCTCGACGATCTGCCGGCCGAACGGATCCGGGGCGAGATGGAAAAACTGCTCCTGCGCGCCGCCCGGCCGTCGCTCGGCTTCGCCCTCGCGCGGGATCTGGGGGTGGTCGGCCGGCTGTTCCCGGAACTGGCGGCGCTGGTCGACTGCCCGCAGGAGCCGGAGTGGCATCCGGAAGGCGACGTCTGGATCCATACCCTGCTCGTGATCGATCAGGCGCGGCGGCGGATCGGCGATCTGCCGCGCCCGCGGCAGCTCGCGGTGATGCTCGGCGCCGTCTGCCACGACCTCGGCAAGCCGGCGACCACGGCGCACCTCGACGGCCGCATCCGGTCGCTGAACCACGAGGAGATGGGCGTGCCCCCCGCCACCGCGCTCCTCGACCGGCTGAACGTCCGCACCGTCGACGGCTACGACGTGCGGGGCCAGGTGCTCGGCCTGGTCGCGAACCACCTGAAGCCGGGGATGTGGCGCGCCGCGCCCAAGGTCGGCGACGGCGCGTTCCGGCGGCTCGCGCGCAAGGTGGACCTCGAGTTGCTCGCCCGGCTCGCGCAGGCCGACTGCCTGGGACGGACCGGCGACTTCGACTGCTCGGCGGCGGACTGGTTCCTGGAGCGGGCGCGGGCGCTCGGCGTCGAGCACGCCCCCCCGGCGCCGATCCTGATGGGACGGCACGTGCTGGCCCTCGGCGTGCCGCCCGGCCCCGGCGTCGGAGCCATCCTGCGGCAGGTCTACGAACGCCAGATCGACGGCGGACTCGCGACGCTGGAGGAAGCGACGGCCGCGGCCAGGGCGCTGCTGGAGGAAGGGCGCCCCGGGTCGGACGGCCGGCGCGTCAGGGGTACGTGACGGTCTCGAAGGCCACCAGGTCACGGGACTCGGCGCTGATCTCCACGCCGACCAGATGCACCGACCGGCCCGGTGCGCGGTGCTTGTCGGCGTAGCGGCGCGCCTGCAACTGTGCCAGAGCCGCGCCCTCCTTCGACCGCTCCGCCACCTTGAACTCGAACAGGCAGACGGTCTCTCCCAGCCGCACCGCCATGTCCAGGCGGCCGCGGCTGGTGGCGTCCTCCACCGTCACGCCGTCCATCGACGCCTGGAACCAGGCGTAGAACACGCTCGACCAGTAGCCCTCGTAGCGGGCGACGTCGCTACGCCGATGCCAGTCGTGCGGGATGCCCGCCAACAGCCTGCGGAACAGCGCTTCCAGGCCGGCCCAGTCCGCCGCCGCCAGGGCGCGGCGCAGCGCGGCGCCGTCTCCCCCCGCCCGCCAGTTGGGCGCGAGCGCGTTCAGCAGGCTCTCGTTCAGGCCACGCCGCACCTCCCGGTTCGGATAGCCCAGCCGGTACAGCGGCCGCCCGTCGCACTGCTGCTCATCCACGATCGTCAGGTAGCCGGTCTGGAACAGCAGCGCCTCCGGCGCAACGTCATCCACGTCGAACGCCGACAGCAGCGCGGCGCTGGCGTGAACGCTTTCGAGCGCCGGGGCGGAGAAACCGCGCCGGATCAACGTGTCGATCAGGAACCGCGGCGTCGCGGTCTCGAACCAGTGCGTTTCGAACTCGCGGCTGGCGAAGAGATGCAGAATGGCGTAGGGGTTGTAGACGCTCTCGCTTCCCCGCCAGTTGTAACCGTCGTACCAGGCGCGGATCTGGCCGCGGTCCAGGCCCGGCAGCTCCGGCGCGAACACCGTGTCCAGATCGGCCTCGGTGTAACCGCAGACGGCCGAGTAGCGCGGGTTCAGGGTGAGGTCGGTGAGGAAGTTCAGGTCCGAGAACAGGCTCACCTTGGAAAACCGGCTCACCCCGGTGATGAAGGTGAATTCCACGTGGGCATCGCAAGCCTTGATCGTGCCGTACAGCCCGCGCAGGTCGTCGCGGTTGGCCGCCGCGGTATCCGGCGCATCGTTCAGGGCGTCCAGAATCGGCTTGTCGTACTCGTCCACCAGCGCGACCACCCGCCGGCCGGTCCCGCGGTGCAACGCCGCCAGCAGACGGGCGAATCGCCCCGGCGCCGTGGCGCCTTCGGAAGCGGGCGCGCCCGCCGCGCGTTCGATGTCGGCCAGTTGTTCGGTCACGCGTCTCTGCAGTTCGCCGGGCCGTTTGTAGTTGCCGCCGGCGAAGTCCAGCCGCACCACCGGATGGCGCCGCGACCAGTCCCAACCGTCGTGGACGGCGAGGCCGCGGAACAGCGGCTCCGCTCCCTCGTACAGCTCCTTGAGGGTGTCCACGAAAAGGCTCTTGCCGAAGCGCCGGGGACGGGAGAGGAAGTAGTGCTTGCCGGCGTCTTCCGCAAGCCGGCGCGCGTAGGCGGTCTTGTCGACGTAGTAATAGCCTTCCTCGCGGATCTGGCGGAACGTCTGGATGCCGGCCGGCAGCCTGCGCCTTTCCACGACGGCATCATACTCCCGGCAGCCCGTGGCGGAATCCCCGCCCACGCCGCCGCGACCGCCCGCTCGTCCGACCGCTGATTCCTCACTCCTGCCCGTGGCGGTCGCCGAGCTGCTCGTGCAGCAGGCTCCGCATCACGAACAGCACGTTCGCCGGCCGTTCCGCCAGCCGGCGCATGAAGTAGGGGAACCAGTCGCCGCCGAACGGCAGGTAGATCCGGACCGCGTGGCCCCTGGCCGCGAGCGCGGCCTGCAGATCCCGCCGGACGCCGTAGAGCATCTGGAACTCGAACCGGTCGGGTCCGAGTCCGCGGCCGGCGGCGGCGGCCCGAACCGCGCGGATCATGCGCGGGTCGTGGGTGGCGAACGCGGGACGGCCCCCCGTGTCGAGCAGCGTCTCCGCCAGCCGCACGAATGCGCGGTCGACCTCCCGCTTGTCCTGGTACGCCACTTCCGGCGGCTCCTTGTAGGCGCCCTTGACCAGCCGCACCGGAAGGCCGAGCCCGGTGACGCGGGCCAGATCGTCCGGCGTGCGGCGGAGGGCCGACTGCAGGACGACGCCCAGATGCCCGTGGCCGAGCGCGCGCATCGCCGCCGCGGCGTCGAGCGTGCGGTCCACCAGCGGCGAGCCTTCCATGTCGATCCGGACGAAGCAACGCCGGGCGTCGCTGTGGGTCAGGATGCGCTTGAGGTTGTCGCGGCACAGACCGGTGTCGAGCTCGAGGCCGAGTTGCGTCAGCTTGACCGACAGGTTGCAGGTCATGCCGGCCAGGCCGACCGATTCGATGACCCACAGGTAGGCGATCGTGGCCGCCTCGGCGGCTTCGCGGCTGCGGACGTGCTCGCCCAAATAGTTGAACGTGTGCAGCAGACCGCCCTGTTCCAGGCGGCGGGCCGCGTCGATGGCCTCGCTGACGTTCCGGCCGCCGATGAACCGGCGCGCGATGCCGCCGGGGCCGCGCATGCCGTACCGGGAGGCCGCCTCCTTGACGGTGCGGCTTCCGGCCAGCGCGAGGAACAGCCGCCGCGAGACGGCGTCCAGCACGGTCGAGGGGGTGAGGTCCACCGGCCGCTAGTGTGTCAGGGCCGATTCGCCGCGATGTGCGAGCAGATGGTCGAGCGACCGCGCGTAGTAGCGCAGGACCATCCGTTGGCGGACGCGGAAGCGCTGTCCCTCCACCACGAGGATGCCGCGGGCGGCGAGCGGCTCCGCGGCCGCTTCGACCGCCTGCCGGCCGGTCTCGACGTCCAGGTTCGCGCCGGCGGACCGCAGGATGCCGATGAGCTGCTCGATTCGATCCTCCAGTTCCGCACGGGTGATGGAAGGCCGGATGGCCGCCGCCACCAGCGCCGTCGGCACCACCTTGCACAGGCGGCCGATGGCGGCGCGGACGCGCCGCTTCAAGCGGACCATGGCGCGGCGGTCGTCGGGGTCGTAGCCGTCGAACCGGATCGGCTGCCCGAAGCTGACGATGCTGCGCGACTGGTAGCCGACAGTGTACCGGAGCATCTCCGCGAGCTCCTGGTGGAAGGGACGCTGGACGCGCTTGACCCGCTGGCGCGCAAGCACGAAGTCCTCGATGACGAGGTCGTAGGCGATGGCGGTCGGAATGACGACCATGTCGTTCCGGCCCACCTGTGCGGCCTGGGCGGCGGCATGCAGCAGTCCGGTCTTGAACGGCTTGAGCTCTCCGCTGTAGCTGCGCCCGCCCTCCAGATACAGGAGGAGCTCGGCCCGGCGCAGCAGCTCGGCGACGTACGCCTTGAGGGTGACGAGATAGGCCGGGTCCTTCACGTCCCGGCGAACGGGTATGGCGCCGGTGACGTGCTTCTGAATCAGTCCGAGCGCGCCGCCGAAGAGGTTGCTGCCCGCGGCGACGACCGGCGGCCGGATCCCGTTGTCGTCGAGCACGAGCGGCTGCACCATCCAGTCGGTATGGCTCCTGTGGTTCGACGCGTAGACGACCCGTCCGGCGCGGGTCGCCGCATGGACCCTGGAGATTCCCTCGCTGATGCGGTCGATCTTGCGGAGCAGGGGGTAGAGCGGGTGCTGGAGCGCGCGGTACATCCGGTACCGTTGCGTGGTGCGCAGCTCGTCCAGGTAACCGTGGATGGCGGCGCGCGCCTGATCGCGCGTCCGCCCGCCGCGGCCCTCGAGATACCGGACGACCTCGTCGCGGGCGAGCACGGCTTGCGTGATCTCGTCCTGCGCCACGGGCAGCAATATAGCACGGCCCCGAACGCCGCGAGCGCCGCTCCCGACGGTCGCTGCTACCGCTCGACGGTCACGCTGCTCGGCCGCGAGAGGCGGACCGTCAACGTGGTTCCGGCCGGCAGCGTCGCCGGCTCGGCGTCGCCCGCGGCGGCCGCCGCGGTGCCGCCCGCGGCGCCGGCGGCGCCCCCGATCGCGGCGCCGCGTCCGCCGCCGAAGATCGCTCCGAGGATGGCTCCGGCCACCGCGCCGCCGCCGATCCGCGCGGCGTTGTCGCGCCCGCGCGAGCGTCCCTCGCGATAGACGGTCTCCGTCGCGATGGGCACTTCGACCCCGTCGTCGAGCACCACGGTGTGGAAACGGACGCCGAGGCGGGCGGCGCCCTTCAGCTTGCCGCCCCGCTCCACCATCACCACCGAGCCGGCGACGAGGCTGCCGGCGGGAATGGCGACGCGGCGCGCCACCGTCACGTCGCGCGTCACGCGCGCCTGCACGTCGTCCTCCACCTCGGCGCGGTCCGTGGTGACGAACGTGTCGATCTGCAACCCGATCACCGAGTCGGCGGGGATTCGGAGCTCTTCGGTCGCCGGCGGCCGAGGATCGGCGCCGGCGCCGGGAGCCGCGGGTTCGGAGCGCGCGGACGCCGGGAGCGGCAGGTTCCGAACGGCCGCCGCGCCGCGCGCCGGCGCGGGCCGAGCCGCGGCCGGCGACGCGGGATCCGCCGGCCGCCAGCCTTCGACCTCGGGCAGGCCGCGGGGGGCGCCCGCTTCCGGCCGCACCGGGGGCGGCAACGGATCCGGCGCCGTGTCCGGCCGCGGTTGCGCGACCGTCGGCACGGGACGCGGCGCGGGGCGCTCGACCTCCTCCCGCGCCGGCCGGGGCGGCTGCCGGGATGGTGCAGGAGGAGCGGGGGCTGGAGCAGAACGCGGCGCGGGGCGCTCGACCTCCTCCCGCGCCGGCCGGGGTGGTGGAGGCGGAGCGGGGACCGGAGCAGAAGCGGCCGACCGGGCCGCGGGGCGCGGGGACGCCGGCTCCGGCGGCCGGCGGGCGCGCGGGGCCGCGGCGGGGGCGGGTGCCGACTCCACGACCTGTTCCGTGGATTCTACGGCGATCCCGGAGCCCGGGCCCGGTTCGCCGGCGGCCGCTTCCGCGTCGATCCCGTCGAGCGCCGCGGCCATGCGGTTCTCCGGCGCCGGCTGCTCGACGGCCGTGTTCGACGCCCGGGCGTTCTGGCGCACCGCGACATAGGCGCCGATGCCGGCCGCGGCGGCGGCCAGCGTGACGGCCAGGGCGGCGATCAGGAAGGTTGCGCGTGTCCTGTCTGTCCTGTCCATGCGGAAGACTCCTCACCGCGGCAAGACAGCAAGAGCCGTGCCGCAACGGTACAAGACGATTATGCCGCTATCCCGCCCGGTTGCAAACGCTTTTCCGCACGCGGGGCGTCTCCCCGGATCGTTTCGCCCGGCACGGCGGTGTCACCGTGGGGTGACCGGCTGTCCCCCGCGGCGGTCCGTGCGCACGCGCGGGCCGGGGGGCAACGCGGCGTAGAGGCGGTGCGCCCCTGGGCGGGCCGGGGGCAACGCGCGGGCCGGGGCAACGTGTAGAATGATGCCGCCGAATCGGTTGGGGGACCGATCCGGCGCGTCCGGTTCGAGAAAGGCAAGGACACCGAGCAGCGTCCGGAATCGATTTGCCTCCCGCAGCCCCCGCCCCCGAACGTTCCGGATCCACGCTCGTCCTGCGCCTGCTGAGCGTGGCGGGGCTGCTCTTCGTCTTCCTCCTCGGCGTCAAGGGGTTGGGCGACGGGTTCGAGCTGATCGGACAGGACGTCATCGAGAGTTTCTTCGCGGCCACGTCGAACCCGTTCATCGGCCTCGTGGTCGGCCTGCTGGCGACGACGGTCATGCAGAGCTCCTCGGTGACCACGGCGATGGTCGTCGGCCTGGTCGCGGCCCCCGAGAACCCGCTGCCGCTGGCCAACGCGATCCCGATGGTGATGGGGGCCAACATCGGGACCACGGTCACCGCGACCATCGTCTCGCTGGCGCACATCGGGCGGCGGGACGAGTTCGAGCGCGCGTTCCCGGTCGCAATCTGCCACGACGTCTTCAACTATCTCGCGGTGGTGATCCTGCTGCCCGTCGAGATGGCGACCGGATACCTGCGAACGACCGCGAGCACGCTGGCCGAGATGCTCGGCCAGGTGGGCGGGGTCGAGTACGAGAGTCCTCTCGGCACGGCGCTGAGCGCCGGTTTCGCCCCGGTCGCGGCGACCGCCGAGGCGCTCTTCGCGGCCCGGGGCGGGCAGGCCGTGTTCCTCGTCGGCGTGAGCGGCGCCTGCATCTTCTTCGCCCTGTTCCTGCTCGTGAAGGTCATGCGCGCGGCGGTGCATTCGCGGGTGGAAGGCATCATCGACATGGTGCTGAGCTCGAGCGCGGTCGTCGCGCTGCTGGTCGGCGTCGCCGTCACCGTGATGGTGCAGTCGAGCTCGATCACGACGTCGCTGCTGGTCCCGCTGGGCGGCGCGGGCCTGCTGCGGCTCGAGCAGGCGTTTCCGGTCACCATCGGGGCCAACATCGGCACCACGGTGACGGCGCTGCTCGCCGCCCTCGCGGTCTCCGGCCCGAACGCGGCGGCCGGTCTCGAGATCGCCCTGGTGCACCTGCTGTTCAACGTGAGCGGCCTGCTGCTGCTCTATCCGGTGAAAGCGATCCGCCGGCTGCCGCTGGAGGCGGCGCGGCAGTTGACGAAGCTCGCCCTGCGGTGGCGCAAGCTGACGGTGTTGTGGGTCGCCCTCCTGTTCTACGGCCTGCCGGCGCTCTGCATCGCCGTCGGGCGCCTCTTCGAGTGACGGGACGACCGTCCGCCGCCGCGGCCCGCCGGCGGCGCGGGACGCGCGGCCGGCCGTGGTAGTACACTGTGCGGTTGGGCAGGACGCGGAAACGTGGACCGGACATCGCAGGTCGTCGTCATCGGAGCCGGAATCGTCGGCTGCGCAGTCGCCTACGAACTCGCCCGGCGCGGGGTCCGGGTCCGCGTCGTCGAGCGCCGCGAGGTCGGCCAGGGGGCGACGCGGGCCTCGGCCGGCGTCCTCGCGCCGTACATCGAAGCGCACGATCGCCGGCCGCTGCTCGACCTGACCACCCGCAGCCTCGATCTCTACGACGAGTTCGTGGCGCGCATCGTCGAAGATTCGGGCGCGGCGGTGCAGTACGTGCGCACGGGCACCCTGGAGATCGCGACCGGCCCGGACGACGCGGCGCGCCTCGCGGGCATCCACGCGGCCTGCGTGGAGCACGGCATCGGCGCGGAGCTGCTCGACGCGGCCGCGGTACGCCGCGTGGAGCCGCAACTGGCGCCGGCCGTGCGGGGCGGGCTGCTCGTCGAGTCGCACGGATTCATCGGCGCGTCCGAGTTGACCGCCGCGTTGCGGCGGGCCGCCGCGGCGCACGGCGTGTCGTTCGAGACGTCGTCGGCCGCGACGCGCGTCACGCGGAACGACGCCGGGCTGCGCATCGAAACCGCCGGCAAGGCCTTCGCCTGCGAAGCGGCGGTCATGGCGGCCGGCAGCTGGTCGGGCCACGTCGAAATCGACGGCGCCGCCCCGGTTCCGATTCGACCGGTGCGCGGCCAGCTCCTGCACCTGGGATGGCCTGCGCCCCCCCCGCGGCGCGTGATCTGGGCGCCGGACTGCTACCTCGTGCCGTGGAGCGACGGCTCGGTGCTCGCCGGCGCCACGATCGAGGAAGTCGGCTTCGACGAGCGCGCCACGGTGGCCGGCGTCCGGGATCTGATCGACGCGACGCGGCGGGTCGCCCCGGGCGTGAGCGACGCGTCGTTCCAGGAGGCCCGCGTCGGCCTCCGGCCCGCGACCCCGGACGAACTGCCGGTCATCGGTCCGTCGGCGGCCGTGCCCGGCCTCGTATACGCCTGCGGCCACTTCCGCAACGGCATCCTGCTGGCCCCGCTGACCGCGGCCGTGATCGCCGATCTGGTGGTCGACCGCCGGCTCGACGCCGCGCTCGAGGTCACGAGTCCGTCCCGCTTCGGCGCGTGCTGACGGCTGTCGCGAAGCCGTGAAAGAAGAAGTCGTGAAAAGCGTACCCGGGCCGTCGCCCCCCGCTTCGAGACAGGCCGGACGGCGGCGGGCGGGATGAGCGCGTCGCCGATGCGGTAACCTTCTGTCGCAGACCGCAAGGAGTCCTCTCGATGATCAACGCCCGCGTGCAGGTGCCCACCCCCGTCAACGAACCCGTGCTGAGCTACGCGCCCGGGTCGCCGGAGCGGCGCGCGCTGACCGCGCAGCTCGCAGAGCAGGCCGGCCGGCAGATCGAGATCCCGCTGATCGTCGGCGGCGCCGAGGTCACCACCGGCGATCTCGGCCGGTGCGTCATGCCGCACGACCACCGGCACGTGCTGGCCACGTTCCACAAGGGGAACGCCGACACGGTCCGGCAGGCGGTGGACGCCGCCGCCGCCGCTCGTCCCGGGTGGGCGGCGATGCCCTGGGAGGCCCGGGCGTCGATCTTCCTCAAGGCGGCGGAGCTGCTCGCCGGCAAGTACCGTCCGGCCGTCAACGCGGCGACGATGCTCAACCAGAGCAAGACGGTCATCCAGGCGGAGATCGACGCCGCGTGCGAGCTGATCGACTTCCTCCGCTTCAACGTCTCGTACATGCCCTGGATCTTCGAGCAGCAGCCGGCCAGCGGTCCGGCGACGTGGAACTACGTCGAGTACCGGCCGCTCGAAGGGTTCGTCCTTGCGGTCACGCCGTTCAACTTCACCGCGATCGCCGGCAACCTCCCGACCGGCCCGGCGATGATGGGCAACACCGTCGTCTGGAAACCGGCGTCGACCGCCGTGCTGGCCGCCCACCTCCTGATGCGGGTGTTCAAGGAGGCCGGCCTGCCCGACGGGGTCATCAACTTCGTGCCGGGGAGCGGGGCGCGGATCGGCGAGCCGGCGATGAACCACCCGGCGCTCGGCGGAGTGCACTTCACCGGCAGCACCGCCGTCTTCCAGGGGATGTGGAAGACGGTCGGCGCGAACATCGCGAGCTACCGCGGCTATCCGCGCATCGTGGGCGAAACCGGCGGCAAGGACTTCATCTTCGCCCACGCCTCCGCGGATCCGGACGCGCTGGCGGCGGGGCTGATTCGCGGCGCCTTCGAGTACCAGGGCCAGAAGTGCAGCGCGGCCAGCCGGGCCTACGTCCCGCGGAGCCTGTGGGACCGGTACGGCGACGAGTGGTGCCACCGGATCGAGGCGATCCGCTACGGCGACGTGGCCGATCTGACGAACTTCATGGGCGCGGTGATCGATCGGGCGTCCTACGCGACGCTCACCGCGGCGATCGACGGCGCGCGCGCCGACGCCGACGCCGACGTCGTCTGCGGCGGCCGCTGCGACGACGGCAAGGGCTGGTTCGTCGCTCCGACGATCATCCGGGCCCGCGACCCGCGCTACCGGACGATGCAGGTCGAGCTGTTCGGCCCGGTGCTGACGGTGTACGTCTACGACGACGACGCCTACGAGGAAACGCTCGGGCTGTGCGACGCCACGTCGCCGTACGCCCTGACCGGGGCCGTCTTCGGAACCGACCGGCAGGCGATCAATCTCGCCCACCGGACGCTCGTCAACGCCGCGGGGAACTTCTACGTCAACGACAAGCCGACCGGCGCGGTGGTCGGCCAGCAGCCCTTCGGTGGCGCGCGCGCGTCGGGGACCAACGACAAGGCGGGCAGCTTCCTGAACCTGATCCGCTGGGTGAGTCCGCGCACCACGAAGGAGAATTTCCTGCCCCCGAGCGACTACCGGTACCCCCACATGCAGGAAGACGGATCATGAGCTTCTGCGAGCACTGCGCAGGTCAGCGGTTCGATCGGGCCCAGGTGCTCCGCGAGTTGCGCGCCGCGCGGAGGCGGTTGCGGGACGAAGCGGAGCCCGTCGGCGCCGTCGAAGCGCTCGACGCCGTCATCCGCGCCGTGCGCGATCTGGACATCCCGCATCTGGAGACGCTCGACGAGATGGGCGACGACACGGTGATCCACTGACACCGGCGCGCGGGACGCGCGCGCTGCGCTGCGATCCACTGAAACCGGGCGCCCGGGACGCCCGCGCTTTTCTACTTCGGCTGGGGCACGACGCGGATGTACGGCAGCGGCGACCGCCAGCCCTCCGGGTACTTCTCCCGCGCCTCGGCGTCGGAGACGGCGGGCAGGATGATGACGTCGTCGCCCTGGCTCCAGTTGGCCGGCGTCGCCACCTTCTTCGCGGCGGTGAGCTGGCACGAATCGAGCAGCCGCAGGATCTCGTCGAAGTTGCGGCCGGTGCTCATCGGGTAGGTCAGCGTCGCCTTGATGCGCTTGTCCGGGCCGATGACGAAGACCGAGCGCGCGGTGGCGTTGTCGGCCGGCGTGCGCCCGGCCGACGTGTCGCCGGCGTCGGCCGGCAGCATGTCGTAGGCCTTGACGATCTTCAGCTCCGGGTCGCCGACGAGCGGGTAGTTGAGGGCGTGGCCCTGCGACGCCTCGATGTCCTTCGACCACCGCCGGTGGTCGCCGACGCCGTCGACGCTGATGCCGAGCACCTTGCAGTTCCGCTTCGCGAACTCCGGCCGGAGCCCGGCCACCGTGCCCAGCTCGGTCGTGCAGACCGGCGTGAAGTCCTTCGGGTGCGAGAACAGGATCGCCCAACCGTCGCCGATCCAGTCGTGGAAGCCGATGGGGCCCTCGGTCGTGTCGGCGTCGAAATCGGGCGCGACGTCGTTGATGCGCAGTGACATGGTGCTTCTCCTCTGGCGCGGGTCGTCTGGCGCGGCAAGACGGCCGACCCGCGGCGGCCGGCTCGTTCGACGATTATAGAACCTGTGGGGGCAACCCGACGTCCGACGCCAGCCGGCGCCGGGCAGGGACCGACCGCGGCGGGACCCGAGATCCGGCGGCGCGCGGCGCACGCGCGGCCGAAGTGGTATCCTGAACGGCGGATCCGGCGGTCGTGGGCCGTGTTCCGGCCTGTCTTCCCGGCGCCGAACGGAGCAGCGAGATGGAGCGGGTGCAGATTGCAATACCGGTGCGGGGCTTCGGCGAGACCTCCCGGCGCGACGCCTGGTGGGTGCAGCCGGCCGCGGTCTTCGCCGGCCTCTCGGCCTTCCTCGTCTACTCGACCTGGGCCGCGTTCCAGGGCGAGCACTACTCGTACGGCGGCTACCTGTCGCCGATGTACTCGCCGGAGATCTTCGGCGACTCGTCGCACAGCCTGTTCGGGCCGCGTCCCGGATGGTGGCCGGGGTGGCTGCCGTTCTCGCCCGCGTTCCTGATCCTGTGGGCGCCGGCCGGCTTCCGGCTGACGTGCTACTACTACCGCGGCGCGTACTACAAGGCGTTCTGGGCGGACCCGCCGTCGTGCGCGGTCGGCGAGCCGCGCAACGCCTTCCGCGGCGAGAACTCGTTCCCGCTGATCCTGCAGAACGTCCACCGCTACTTCCTGTACCTCGCGCTCGGCTTCCTCGTGTTCCTGAGCTACGACGTGTGGAACGCGCTCTGGTTCGAGGACCCCGCCGGCGCGGCGTCGTTCGGCGTCGGCGTCGGGACGCTGGTGCTCGCGCTCAACGTCGTCCTGCTCGGCGGCTACACGTTCAGTTGCCATTCGCTCCGCCATCTCGTCGGCGGCCGGCGCGACTGCATCTCGGCGCGCCCCGCGCAGAAGCGCGCGTACGACTGCGTGAGCTGCCTGAACCGCCGCCACATGCTCTTCGCCTGGCTGAGCCTCGTCTGGGTCGGGTTCTCCGACGTGTACGTGCGGCTCTGCTCGATGGGGGTCTGGACCGACTTCCGCATCCTCTAGTTCCGCGGAAACTCCCCGTGGCTCGTTGACGTGAAGCAAGGATGGACTACCAGACATACGAACACGACGTCCTGGTGATCGGCGCCGGCGGCGCGGGGCTGCGGGCGGCGGTGGAAGCCTCGGCGGCCGGGGTCTCGGTCGGCCTGGTCTGCAAGTCGCTGCTCGGCAAGGCGCACACCGTGATGGCCGAAGGCGGGATGGCGGCGGCGCTCGGCAACGTCGACGACCGCGACGGCTGGGAGACGCACTTCGCCGACACGATGCGGGGCGGCCAGTACCTCAACAACTGGCGGATGGCCGAACTGCACGCCAGGGAGGCGCCGGCCCGCGTGCGGGAGCTGGAAGCCTGGGGCGCGGTCTTCGACCGGACGCGCGACGGGCGCATCCTGCAGCGCAACTTCGGCGGCCACAAGTATCCGCGGCTGGCCCACGTCGGCGACCGGACCGGCCTGGAGATGATCCGCACCCTGCAGGACCACGGCGTGCACCAGGGCATCGACGTGCACATGGAGTGCACGGTCGTCGAGCTTCTGAAGGACGGCGGGCGCATCGCCGGGGCCTTCGGATACGACCGCGAGCGGGGCCGGTTCCGCGTCTTCCGGGCGCCGGCGGTGGTGCTCGCCTCGGGCGGCATCGGGCGCGCGTTCAAGGTGACCAGCAACAGTTGGGAGTACACCGGCGACGGGCAGGCCCTGGCCTACCGGGCCGGCGCCGAGCTCATCGACATGGAGTTCGTGCAGTTCCACCCGACCGGGATGGTCTGGCCCCCCTCGGTGAAGGGGATCCTGGTCACCGAGGGGGTGCGGGGCGAAGGCGGCGTGCTGCGCAACAGCGAGGGCCGCCGCTTCATGTTCGACGACGTCCCCGACCTCTACAAGCACCAGACCGCCGACGACGAGGAAGAGGGCTGGAACTACACGCAGGGCGACAAGCAGGCCCGCCGACCGCCGGAGCTGCTGACGCGCGACCACGTCGCGCGCTGCATCGTGCGCGAGATCAAGGAGGGGCGCGGCAGCCCGCACGGCGGCGTCTTCCTCGACATCGCCTGGATCCGGTCGAAGCTGCCGAACGGCGCCGAGCACATCCGGAAGAAGCTGCCGAGCATGTACCACCAGTTCAAGCAGCTCGCCGGCATCGACATCACCGCGACGCCGATGGAGGTCGGTCCGACGACCCACTACGTCATGGGCGGCGTGCGGGTGGACGCCGATTCGCAGATGACCGCCGTCCCCGGCCTGTTCGCGGCGGGGGAGGTGGCGGGCGGCCTGAACGGGGCGAACCGGCTCGGCGGCAACTCCCTGTCCGACCTGCTCGTGTTCGGCAAGCGCGCGGGGGAGTACGCCGCGGCGTTCGCGCGGGACCACCGGGCCGGCGCGGTCGACGAGGGCCAGGTGGAGGCGGCGGCGCGCACGGCCCTCGAACCGCTCGACCGGCAGGGCAGCGGCGAGGCGCCCTATCAGCTCCAGTACGAGCTGCAGGACCTGATGCAGAGCCAGGTCGGCATCGTCCGCAACGACGCGGAGCTGCGCCAGGCGCTCGACGCCCTGCAACGCCTGCAGGAGCGTGTCAAGCGCGTCGAGGCGCAGGGCAACCGCGAGTACAACGCCGGCTGGCACACCGCGCTCGACCTGCGCAACCTGATGCCGGTGGCCGAGGCGGTGACCCGCGCGGCCATCGAGCGGCGCGAGAGCCGCGGCGCGCACTTCCGCGAGGACTGCCTGGGCAAGGACGAGACGTGGGGCCGGACGACGCTCGTCGTCCGGCAGGGATCCGACGGCTCGATGGAGATTCGCCGCGAGCCGATCCCGCCGCCGCGGGAAGACCTGCAGCGCATCATCGAAGAGAACCAGAAGAGCTGACGACGGCATCCGGCCCGCGGCGCCGGATGCAGGACGGGTTGGAACCGGGGGAGACCGATGGCGAGCGCGACGTTCCGAATCTGGCGCGGCAACGCCGAGGGCGGCGAGTACCGGGACTACGCCACCGAGGTGACCGAGGGAATGGTGGTGCTCGACGCCGTGCACCAGATCCAGGCCGAGTCGGCCAACGACCTCGCGGTCCGCTGGAACTGCAAGGCGGGCAAGTGCGGCTCGTGCTCCGCCGAGGTGAACGGCCACCCGAAGCTGATGTGCATGACGCGGCTCAACAGCCTCGACCTCGATCAGCCGGTGACCATCGAGCCGATGAAGGCGTTCCCGCCGCTCCGGGACCTGGTCACCGACGTGTCCTGGAACTACGAGGTCAAGAAGCGGATCAAGCCGTTCGCGCCGCGTCCGCCGGACGCCGAAGACGGGACGTGGCGCATGCGGCAGTCGGACGCGGAACGGGTCCAGGAGTTCCGCAAGTGCATCGAGTGCTTCCTCTGCCAGGACGTCTGCCACGTGCTGCGCGACCACCGGCTGCACCACGAGTTCATCGGCCCGCGCTTCTTCGTCTACAGCGCGGCGCTGGAGATGAACCCGCTCGACACGGCGGACCGCACGGACGAGCTGGCGAACGACTTCGGCGTCGGCTACTGCAACATCACGAAGTGCTGCACCAAGGTCTGCCCCGAGGAGATCACCATCACCGACAACGCCATCATCCCGCTCAAGGAGCGGGTGGTCGACAAGCTGTACGACCCGCTGAGCCGGCTGCTGCGCGTGTTTCGTTCGTAATTCCGGCGGCGTGCCGCGCGCGCACCTTCGCACGAGTCATGACGTCCGAACCACCGAACACGCGCCGCGCCGGCGCGGACGGGGCGGCGGAACGCGAACCGCCGGACTCCCCCGTCGAGCGGTCGGCGGGGGCCGCAACGGAAGCGGTGCGGCCGGGGGTCTGGCTCGTTCGGGCGGACAAGGGCCGGTACACGGATCGGTTCGTCGCCGGCGGATATGCCGCCGCGGGCCTTGCGGACGTATCCGCCGCGAAAGACGACACCGAGATCCGGCACCTGCTGCACGCCGCGGGCACGGGAATCAAGAGTGAATGGCGCCAACTCTGGAACTTCTTGCGCATGCGCGTGGGAGACTACGTGATCACCCCGGAGGCCGACCGGGTACGGTTGCGGTACGGCCGTGTGACGGGACCCTGCGTCGGCGCCACGGGAGACGATGGTTGTCCGTATCGCAATCGATGCGCGGTCGCCTGGGACGCACGATCGCTCCACAGGAGTGATTTCTCCAAATCGTTCCGGAAACGGTTGAGTAGAGCTCCCAACGTTTCCGAAATCCGCCAGAGCGAGGAGTTCCTGGCGGCGATCGGGCAGTCCACGCCCGCAGTAGTTACTCCCAAACCTGCGCCGCCAGTGGCAAAGCCGCCGGTGGCAACGACCAGGACTGGGCGACCTTCATATATTCCGGCGGACTCGTGGGGTTCTTTCAAGAAGGCAGTCGAGAAGGGCGATCCCGCCACAATCGCGAAGCGCCTGCAAACCCTCAACAATCACAAACGACGGTACAATCAGCCCGATCTGACCCTGGAAGAAGTGCTTCGCTACTTGACTCCGCCGGAACCGCCAGTGGTAAAGCCGGTGGCAAAACCGGCGACGACGACCACGACCACGGCCACGACAACCACGGCGACCGATCCGGACCGCAGCGTCGAAGAAGAGAGGGTGGATCCGGAAAGCGGCGCGGTCGAGCACCCGTTCGATCCGGCGAAGATCAAGGTGCGCACCGTTCCGGCCCTGGTCGGTCAACTCCTGTCGCGGATGGAGCACGACGAGATCGATCTGTCGCCCGACTTCCAGCGCCGGTCCGGCATCTGGAACACCGAGAAGAAGAGCCGGCTGATCGAGTCGCTGCTGCTGCGCATTCCCATTCCAGCCTTCTACGTTACGGCGGACGCGGACGACAAGTGGGCGATGGTCGACGGCGCCCAGCGGCTCTCGACCATTCGCGACTACGTGAAGGGCGAGTTCCCCCTGACCGGACTCGAGTACCGCAGCGAGTTCGACGGCCGGCGCCATGACGACCTGCCGCGGCCCATGCAGCGGCGGATCGACGAAACGCAGTTCGTCGTGAACGTCATCGAGCCGGGTACGCCGCCGGAGGTGACGTTCAACATCTTCCGTCGCATCTATAGTACCGGTGGCATACCGCTCAACGGCCAGGAGATCCGCCACGTGCTCAACCCCGGTCCGGTCCGGGACTATCTGAAGGCGCTCGCCGAATCGGACGAGTTCGCCGAGGCCACGGACCGGTCGATCCGGCCGAATCGCATGGAGGATCGCGCGTGCGTCCTCCGGTTCCTAGCGTTCCACATGGCGCCGTGGGAAGATTACTCTGGTAGTTCTCTCGACGGACATCTCAATGCCGCCATGAAGGAGATCAACGCGATGGGGCAGGATCGACGGAACGCCTTGGCCGAGGACTTCAGGAAGGCGATGCGGGCCGCGGCGCGCATCTTCGGCGACGACGCGTTTCGCAAGCGATACGTTCGAAGCGATTCCCGCCGCCAGGTCAGCATGCCGCTGTTCGAAGCGTGGAGCGTGCAGTTGGCGCGGTGCTCACAGGAGCGGATCGACCGGCTCGTCGAGCGGCGGGACGTAGTGCGGGAGCGCTTCATGGCGTTGCTGAACCAGGATCCGGAGTTCGAGAAGGCGATCTCGTCTTCGACCGGCACGCCGCGGCGGATCCGGAAGCGTTTCGCGGCGATTCGCGACCTCGTACAGGAGCTGGTCTGATGTTGCGCAGCATCGCGCTCACGAACTTCAAGTGCTTCGATGCGCTCCACCTGCCGTGCGCGCCGCTGAACCTGCTGTGCGGCCTGAACGGGATGGGCAAGAGCAGCGTCATCCAGGCGCTGCTGGTTCTGCGGCAGTCGTTCGCATCCGGAGAGTTGCAGGCCGGCCATCTGGTGCTGGGTGGAGAGCTGATCGATCTCGGCGCAGGCTCGGACGTGCTGTTCGAGAACGCGGTGGAGGAAGTCATCCGGTTCAAGCTCGTCGCCGAGCAGCCGAGGCCGTCAGACCTTTGCCCGGTCACGGGCAAGCCGACCAGGAAGACGTTTGCAGGCCTCGGCACGGACAGCAAGGCCAAGTCCATTCTCAACCAGTTGTTGGCGGGCAAGATGGAGGTAAGCGATCTGGGTGGGCGCGTGGCGAGTCCCGCCGCCTTTCGGCGCGCCCTCTCGCGGGCCAGGGAAGACGGCGTCAAACAAGTCCAGAGGCCATCCCGGTACTTCACTCGGTGGTACCCTCCTAAGGAATGGATCGGGACGTTTCGCTATTCGCGAGCCGGCGACCAGTTGACCGCGGTCGAATCGGAAGAAGCGGCGAAAACCCTGCTGGCGGGCTGGTGGCGTACGCCGCCCTTCGGAGGACTCCTCCACTACGTGCAGGCGGAACGGGTCGGGCCGCGCAAGTTGTATCCGCTGTCGGAGGTGGCGGCGCGGCGCGGCGAACTCGGCGTGCGTGGCGAGTATGCCTGGAACTACCTGAACGACCACCGGAACGAGCTGTTGCCGGCGGAGGATCCTCGTTGCGCGGACGCTTCGGGACGCCGGCTGGTCGACGTCGTGAACCACTGGCTGCAGGACGTGAGTCCCGGCGCGCACCTCCAGCTCGAAGCGGTCCCCGCCGCCGACGCCGTTCTGTCCGGGTTCGCGTTCGACCAGCCGGGCGACGTCCAGTCGCGGCGGCACCGCGCCACCAACGTCGGCTTCGGGTTGTCCTACGTGCTGCCGGTGGTGCTCGCGCTGCTCGCGCCACGGCGAGATCATCGCGGCGAAGGAGAACGAGCCACCGCAACGACGACCGCCGAAGACGGCGCACCGCCCGGCGCACTCTGCCTCATCGAGAACCCGGAGGCGCACCTGCATCCCCGCGGGCAGACGAAGCTGGCGGAGCTCGCAGTGCGGGCGGCGCAGGCGGGCGTGCAGGTGTTCGTCGAGACGCACAGCGACCATTTCGTGGACGGCGTACGGATCGCGGTGCGCAACGGCCTGATCGCGCCCGCGGACGCGGCGATCCATTACTTCGAGCGGCGGGACGGCCGCGTCACTGTCGAGTCGCCGGAGATCGACGCCGACGGCCGCCTGTCGCACTGGCCGACCGGGTTCTTCGACCAGCACGACGAGAACCTCTTGCGGCTTCTGGCGCCGCCAACCTGACGAGCTGGATCGCCATGCGCGAGATGATCCTGAACCACGCGAGCGTTGCAGCCGCCGGGCGGCACGAGGCGACGGCGCGGTTGGCGGACGTCGTGAATGGCATGAAATCTCTGGTCCTGAGCCGTGTCGTCTCGCAGAAGACCCTGCGTATGTACCGGCCGTTGTACGAGATCGGCTGTTCTGGTGACTGGTCGCTGTACGACGTGTCTCTTGAGTTGCAAAGGCAAGGCAAACTTGAGGAATTTCGGTTTTTCATGCGTTTGGCCTACAAAGTTCCGCTTCTGAGCGACGTCGATTCGGACGTCAAGAATCGGTTCCTGGCGTGTGAAACCACGGAGTGCGAAACGAAGACGCTGCCGCCGGAAGACGGCGCGCCGCTGGTGCTGTGCGCCATCACGGGTGGGGTGGCCGTGGGCTTCCCGTCGGAACCGGTCTGGGACCGGGATCGAATCACGGTCGCGTTCCGGGAGCTGCTGCCGGACGACACGTTCAAAGAAGCGGACGAGGAGATCGACCATCTGGCGCGGCCCGCGCACGCCGGACCGATCACAGCTCGTCATCTCCGACACCTGCGAAGCCGAATCGAGACGCCGGCCGACATCTGGAACCAGCGGGCGGCGGCGTTCCCGTATCTGACGTTCGGGCCTGACGTGAAGGAACAACTCGGAAGGCTGAACGCGGGATGGCTGACGACGGTCGTGAACCGGCTGGCGGATCTCGACGCAACAGCCGCGGCGTGGGGGGAGGCGGTCGGCACCGCCGCCCCGCCGTGGACGTGCATGGTGACGCCCGAGAGCGACAAGCTCATGCAGCGCCCGAAACTGCGGGAGGCTCGGCGGTTCAGGTCAGTCGGCGGCGAACGCCTGCTGTTCGAATGGCATGCGCGCTACGGCGATGGTGGGCGCATTCACCTGCGGTTCGACGCGCGCACGCGGGAAATCGAGATCGGCTACGTCGGGCTGCATCTGCCAGGGCTGCCTCGGGCTCGGTGACGACGAACTTGACGAGCGCAGAGGAGTCCAGATACACCACGGCGTATCAGAGCCGGTCTTCACGGCCGGCGATCAGCGCCTCGCCGGCCTCCGTGGAAGCTCGCCGCGGCGAATGCGCCGCACGTAGACGCTCAGGTTCTGCCGCAACTCGTGAATGCCGACCCTGAACGTGCCGGTCGAAGCGGCAGTCATGGTGACGCACAGCGTAGCACGTGGTTTGGTGGTTCACGCTCCGGGTGGTCGGCATCCGGCGGGGGGAGCGGGCGGAGCTGACGTTGCGCTACACCGACGTCTGGGTGCTACGCGACGGCCGGTGGCAGTGCGTCTCGTCGCAAAGTACCCGAGTCAATCCGCGGTATAACGTCACCGTGGCGCCGGCTTGAGGCTCCGATCACACTCGGTGGGCCGCAAAGCACCCGGGAAGTCAGGACCGGCCTGACCTCGACGGGCGACGGTTCCGGCCGGCTCTTGCCGCCAGCCGTCGCATCTCATCTTCGGTCGCCGAGCCGGCGCCGCAACTCCTCGATTTCTCCCCGCTGCTTCTCGTTTTCCGCCCGTTGCGCCGCGATGGTTTCGTCCCGCTCCGCGAGTGTCTTCTGCTGATCCGCGAGTGTCTTCTGCCGCTCCGCGAGTGTCTTCTGCTGATCTTCGAGTGTCTTCTGCTGATCCGCGAATGCCTTCCGCTGCTCTGCGAGCGCCTTCTGCCGATCCTCGAGCGCCTTCTGCTGATCCGCGAATGCCTTCCGCTGCTCTGCGAGCGCCTTCTGCTGCTCCAGATTCTCCTGGTGCATGCGTTCCCACGCGCCGAGGATTTCGTCTTCCGTCAGCATCGAGTGCCGCAGCTCCGGACTCGCCGCCGCACGCTGCAGACGGCGCAGCACGGGCGCATAGCGGTCCGGCATCGCCGCGGCGTCCACCTCCAGCGCATGCCGGCTGTCCGCCGCGCGCAGCTCCTGGTCGAACACGCTCAGCAGCTTCTCCAGGTCGTTGCGCCGCCGCGCCGGCAGCCGGGACACCTGCACCACGTAGCAGTCGTGCGTCAGCGCCTCGACGAACTCCTCCCGCACCGCCAGCCGCTCCCCCGTCACCGCGTCCACGTACTGGCGCGTCACCTTCAGCACCGTCGCGTCCGCGCACGGCAACGGCTCTCCCAGGAAGTAGATCGTCGTCAGCCTGCGCGGCCGCGATCGCTTGCGGCCGTCCTCCAGGTACGTCACGGCATTCCGCTCGTCCGCGTAGTGCGTTCCCAGGTACCGCCGGAAACGCATCACGTCGTCCGAGTAGCGTGCTTTCTGCACCTCGATCAGCACCCGCAGATGCTCTCCCGCCACGGTGCGGACCGTCGCCGCGAAGTCCACCCGCAGCACCGTGAAGCCGGCGCCCTCCGGCGCCGCCGCCGACCGCGACGAACCGACCTGCACCGCGCTCTCCTGCGGAACCATCTCGAGACTCTCGAGATCCTCGCCGAGGATCGAGCCGACGATCAGCTTCGCCGACGCCGGATCCTCCAGCAGGTGCTTGAAGACGGCGTCGTACATGGGGTTGGCGATGCGCATGGGGATGGAGATCAAGGACGACGAGTGTAGCGCATGCCCCGGCCGGCGGCCTGGTGGAATAATGGACCGGACAAGGCGCCAGGGGGGAGACGATGATGCGAAGACGATGGCCGCGGTGTCTCGCGGGTTGCATTCCGGCGGCCGTCTGGACGGCAGGCGCCCTCGCCGCCCAGCCGCCGGCCGTGTCGGTGGAGGAGACCCTCATCGCGCTCGAACGGGGCTGGAACGAGGCGTTCTACGCCCGGGACGTGGAGTTTCTCGAAACCGTCCTGGCCGACGAGTTCATCGCCACCTACGACGACGGCGCCCGGGGCGACAAGGCGCGCGAGCTGGAGCTGGCCGCGTCGTTCAACCAGCGGGTGCTGTCGGCCACGCAGGACGACTTCATCGTGCAGGTCCACGACGACGCCGCGGTGGTCTGGTTCACGCTCCGGGTGGTCGGCATCCGGCGGGGGGAGCGGGCGGAGCTGACGTTGCGCTACACCGACGTCTGGGTGCTGCGCGACGGCCGGTGGCAATGCGTCTCGTCGCAAAGCACCCGGGTCAATCCGCGGTAACGTCACCGTGGCGCAGGCTTGACAGCCCGTGGTGAAACCCCGCGTCGCACCGAGACGGGCGGGGCGCCCGGCTGACAAGGCGTGAGGAGGGAGCATCTCGGCCCTGTGCGACCGACGAACAACGCAGTTCAGCCGGGATGCAGCGCCCGTCGAATGCAGCGGGATTTCGCCACGGGCTGTTGAGGCTCCGATCGCACTCGGTGGGCCGCAAAGCACCTGGGAAGTCAGGTCTGACTCGATGGGCGACGGTTCCGGTCGGCTCTAAAACTTGCCGCCAGCCGTCGCATCTCATCCGCGGTCGCCGAGCCGGCGCCGCAACTCCTCGATTTCTCCCCGCTGCTTCTCGTTTTCCGCCCGTTGCGCCGCGATGGTTTCGTCCCGCTCCGCGATGGTTTTCTGCTGCTCTGCGAGCGCCTTCTGCTGATCCAGATTCTCCCGATGCATGCGCTCCCACGCGCCGAGGATTTCGTCTTCCGTCAGCATCGAGTGCCGCAGCTCCGGACTCGCCGCCGCACGCTGCAGACGGCGCAGCACGGGCGCATAGCGTTCCGGCATCGCCGCGGCGTCCACCTCCAGCGCATGCCGGCTGTCCGCCGCGCGCAGTTCCTGGTCGAACACGCTCAGCAGCTTCTCCAGGTCGTTGCGCCGCCGCGCCGGCAGCCGGGACACCTGCACCACGTAGCAGTCGTGCGTCAGCGCCTCGACGAACTCCTCCCGCACCGCCAGCCGCTCCCCCGTCACCGCGTCCACGTACTGGCGCGTCACCTTCAGCACCGTCGCGTCCGCGCACGGCAACGGCTCTCCCAGGAAGTAGATCGTCGTCAGCCTGCGCGGCCGCGACCGCTTGCGGCCGTCCTCCAGGTACGTCACGGCGTTCCGCTCGTCCGCGTAGTGCGTTCCCAGGTATCGCCGGAAACGCATCACGTCGTCCGAGTAGCGTGCTTTCTGCACCTCGATCAGCACCCGCAGATGCTCTCCCGCCACGGTGCGGACCGTCGCCGCGAAGTCCACCCGCAGCACCGTGAAGCCGGCGCCCTCCGGCGCCGCCGCCGACCGCGCCGAACCGACCTGCACCGCGCTCTCCTGCGGAACCATCTCGAGACTCTCGAGATCCTCGCCGAGGATCGAGCCGACGATCAGCTTCGCCGACGCCGGGTCCTCCAGCAGATGCTTGAAGACGGCGTCGTACATGGGATTGGCGATGCGCATGGGGGGTGGAGATCAAGTGAAGACGAGTGTAGCTCATGCCCCGGCCGGCGACCTGGTGGAATAATGGACAGGACAAGGCGCCAGGGGAGACGACGATGCGGTCGGTCATGCCACGGTAGCCGCGTCGCGTTCGCAGGTCGTCCCGGCCGGCGGTTCGGTGACGACGAGCTTGACGAGCGCAGAGGAGTCCAGATACACCACGGCGTTTCAGAGCCGGTCTTCACGGTCGGCGATCAGCGCCTCGCCGGCCTCCGTGGAAGGCTCGCCGGCGAGGGGCGGGAGATCCAGCAGGTCCCCGTCCGGCATGCGTGCCCGTCCCGAGGCCACGAGCTTCGCCAGCGGCGACGCGGCGCCGGCTAGCGGCACGAGCAGGGCGACGGGCCGGCCGCGTTCGGTGACCTCGAAACGCTCGCCGCGGCGAATGCGCCGCACGTAGACGCTCAGGTTCTGCCGCAACTCGCGAATGCCGACCCTGAACGTGCCGGCCGAAGCGGCAGTCATGGTGACGCACAGCGTAGCACATGGTTTGGTGGAAGCACCCGGGTCAATCCGCGGTAACGAGCAGCGTCACCGCCACGCACGCCGCCACGTTGACGCCGAGTCCGAGGACGCCGGCGTGGACGTCCCACACCTCCGGCCGGCCGGCGAGCAACAGCCCGGCGTAGGTCGCGCAGCCGGCCAGCATCCCGCTGCACGCGGCCGCCGTGGTCATGCGCCGCCACGTCACGCCGAGGACGAACAACGGCGCCACCTGGGCCAGGATCTCCATCTTGATCTCGGTCAGGCCCCACAGGGTCACCCGCGGCGACAGCGCGACGACCACCAGCACGCCGACGACCACCCACGAGAGCAGCTTGCCCGCGCGGGTCAGCCGTTCCTCGGACGCGCCCTTCAGCAGGGTGGCGCCGGCGACGTCCTTGGCGAGGATCGACGACAGGCTCAGGAGCACCGAGTCGGCGGTCGACATCACGGCGGCGACGACGGCGGTGACGACCACCACGCAGAGGACGTGGAGCAGCACCGACCGTTCGCTCCAGGCGGTCAGCAGCGCCGGCAGCACCTGGTCGGCGTCGCCGGAGGCGGGCAGGTCGCGGATGGCCAGGATGCCGACCAGGAACATGATCCCGGTCGTGACGAACGGCAGGAAGACCAGCACGCCGAGGGCGCGCTTGAGGGTGGCCGCGTCGCGGGCGGCGTAGATGCGCTGGATGGCGTGGGGATAGACCGCCCCGGAGAAGCCGATGAGGAGGAGCGTGCTGAGCCAGTTGCGCGAGACCTCCGGGGCGGGAACCGCGGCCTTCTCCGGCGCCGCCGCCGCGACCGCCGCGGTCAGCTCGGCCAGGTGGGCCGGCGTCGGCACGACGGCCAGCAGCAGACCGGCCAGCCCCGCCAGCAGCATGACCCCCTGCACGCAGTCGGTCCAGGCGACGGCGCGCATGCCGCCGACCGTCTCGTAGACGATGACGACCAGCGTCAGCAGCACCACGCCGGCCCAGTAGGGCACGGCTCCGCCCGACAGCCCCGCGGTGACGTGGCCCATCGCCATGAGCTGCGCCAGCAGGTAGTTGGCGATCGCCAGGACCAGCAGCACGTTGGCGAGCAGCGTCAGGGACGGCGAGCCGAAACGCCAGGCGATCCAGTCCCCGGGGGTGACGAAGCGGTGGCGGCGGGCGAGGCGTTGCAGGCGCGGGGCGAAGATCAGGTAGACGACGACGATCGCCATCATGAAACCGACGCTCATGACCCACGCATAGCCGATGCGGAACGCCTCGCCGGGATAGCCGAGCAGCGTGTTGCCGCTGTACTGCGTCGCGTAGAGGGTCAGCAGCAGCACGAAGCCGCCGAGGTTGCGGCCGGCCAGGTAGAAGTCGCCCAGGCCGGTCTGCCGGCCGCGCCGCCGCGTGGCGTAGCCGACCGAGACCAGCACGACCAGATAGAGGCCGACGGCGGCGCCGGCCCCGATCGCGAGCGGCGGGCTCACGCCGCGCCTTCCCGGCCGTCCGGGTCTTCGCCGGACGGCGGCGCGGACCGAACGGCCGCGGTCGAGTCGGGCGCCGGCGCGTGCGCGTCGTCCGGGTCTTCGCCGGACGGCGGCGCGGACCAGCAGCGCGCCACCACGTACGCGGTGAAGAGGGCGACGGCCAGACAGGCGGACAGCGAGAGGACGACCCAGTGCGGCAGGCCGAACCAGATCCGCGCGGGACTGCCGGCCGGCAGGTACCACGGCACCGAGGCGGCGAAGAGGAACAGGTAGACGGCCCAGATCCAGGGGCGCGACCGGGGCTCGAGGGGTTCGGGCGTGGCTTCCCGGTGGCCGGCGCCGGAACGGGGGCGGCCCGCCGCTTGCCGCGGCCTCCGCGCGGCGGATTTCCGTTCCCGGCATCCGTGGCGTAGCGACGGACATCGACGCCCCGACCTGTCTGCCGAGGCCGTGCGGATTTCCGTTCCCGGCATCCGTGGCGTAGCGCCGGGTGCGCCCGTTGCGGACTGGTGCGGGCGCGGTCCGGTGGTCCTATGATAGTGCCTGGCGGATCGAGATCGGCCGTGCCGGCCGGCGCCGCGGGAGGCCTGCGATGGATCGAATGGTGCGCATCATGGTGCTGGCGGCCGCCGCGGCCGGGACGGCGGGGCTCGGCGCGGCCGCGCCGGCAGGGGGCCAGGAGGCGGGAATCCCGCTCGCGGGAATCGTCGACCTGCACGTCCACTCCGGCCCGGACTCGCGTCCGCGGTCGGTGGACGACGTCGAGGCGGCGCGTCTCGCCGCCGAGGCGGGCCTGCGCGCCATCCTGCTGAAGAACCACTTCACGATGACCGCCGACCGGGCGGCGATCGCGATGGGGCAGGTGGACGGCCTGGAGATCTTCGGCGGGGTCGTCCTGAACCGCGCGGTCGGCGGCATCAACCCCGAGGCGGTGCGCCAGATGGCCGCCTTCTCCGGCGGCCGGGGCAAGGTGGTCTGGCTGCCGACCTTCGACGCCGAGCACTACGTGACGGCGGCAGGCGGCGACGGGCCGTTCGTGTCCGTCCTGGAGGACGGCGAACCGCTGCCGGCGGTGCGGGAGGTCTTCGCGCTGATCGCCGAACACGACCTGACGCTGGCGACGGGGCACTCGGGGCCGGGGGAGGTGCTGCGCCTGATTCCGGAAGCCAGGCGGCTCGGGGTGCGGCGCATCCTCGTGACCCACGTCTTCAGCCAGGGCGCGACGCGCGAGCAGATGCGGCGGATGGCCGAGGCGGGCGCGATCCTGGAGATCGACTGGCTGGCCGTGCACTCCGGCGGACGCGCTGTCGAGGACTACGCCGCGGCCGTTCGCGAGATCGGCGCGGAGGCGTTCTGCATGTCGTCGGACCTCGGACAGGCCGGCAATCCGGCGCACGCCGACGGACTGCGCGCCTACGTTCGCGCCATGCTGGACGCCGGCGTCACCGAGGCGGAGATCGACGTCATGGCGCGGCGGAACCCGGCCCGCCTGCTGGGACTCGATCCCTGGTAGCAGGACCGGCCGGAATCCGGCCCGCCGGCGTCGGTGCGGCCGACAGCCGTCCCGGTACTCCACCGGCATGGACGAGGCGGTCGTCGAGGATCCGCAGCCGGCGTCAGTGCAGTCGATAATCGCCCCGGTACCCCTCCCGCGGGTCCGCGTCGAACGCCTCCTCCGCCTCCCAGCGCCGCCGCCGCTCCGCCCGCCGCAGGCGGTGGCGCCAGATGGCGGCCAGGGCGAGGCTCGTGATGAGCGTCCAGAGGGTGAACGGACTGGCCAGGAAGGTGATCCACTCCTCCCAGCCGCCCGAACTGCGCCAGAACAGGCGCGCCGCGCCCCCCACCGTCGTTCCGGTGGCGTCGACGAAGGCGTTGTCGAAGGTCTTGCCGGCGGCGACCCCGGACAGGATGCGCGGGACGACGCCGGGGCCGTGCCGCCGGATGACGTCGCGGACGACGGCGTGCGCGATGACGTAGGCGCGCGCTGCGTCGCGGCCGTTTTCCGCGCGCAGGAACAGGCCCTCGAGGGCCGTGACCGTCGGCTGGCCGGCCGTGATGGTGGCCCACAGGAACCGCGACCGGTCGCCGATGTCCCAACTCCGTTCGGCGACGCTGGCCAGCCCCTCGCTGAACCAGCGCGGCAGGCGTCCGCCGCCGGCCGCCCGCGACGCCAGGACGTGGGCCACCTCGTGGTGGATCACCACTTCGAGCGAATCGTGCGGATAGCTTCCGATGCGGTCGGGGAACAGGACGACGAGATCGTGCGCGGGGTCGGCGAACGCCCCGACCCACGGCTCGGTGTCGCGCGCGATGCGGGAGTCCTCCGGCACGAGCACGATCCGGATCCGGTTGCCCGGGTCGCGCAGACCGACCAGGCGCACGACCGCCGTCAGCCGGCCCGCGTCGAGCCGCCGGATCCGGCCGGCGACGGCGCGCAGGCTCGCGGGCCCCTCGATCGTCATCTCCGGCGGACGCGGCTGGGCGGCCGCCGGCGCGGCCAAGGCCAGCGTGAGACAGCCGGCGAAACCGGCCGCGACGCCGGCCGGCCGGCGCCGCGCGCACTCCGCGGCCACGGACCGGACGCCGCGCGGCGCGAACGGGCGCGGATCCGGCCCCGCCGCGGCGGGCGCGCGGCGGGGCGTCTCACGGCTGCTCATGGGTCGCCGTCACCCGGGTGGTCATGCCGCCGCGCACCGAGAAGTCGCCGACCACCGTCATGCGCCGCGGGCGGCACGCCGTGACGAGGTCGTCCAGGATCCGGTTGGTGACGTCCTCGTAAAAAATGCCCTGGTTGCGGAACGCCAGCAGGTACTGCTTCAACGCCTTGAGCTCGACGCAGCGTTCGTCGGGCACGTAGGTGATGCGGATCTCCCCGAAGTCGGGAAGCCCGGTCCGCGGACAGACCGACGTGAACTCGGGACAGCGGATGGCGATCTCGTAGTCGCGCCCGCGTCTCGGGTTCGGGAACGTCTCCAGCGGCGTATCCGACACGAGTGCAGTCTAGCCGAACGCGGCCGGCGGCGGCGATTGACACGCCAGCGTCCCTCGCACTAGAGTCTTGCGCTTGTTGGGCTTCTTCGCGTGATCACCGGTGCGCGTGGTCTTCGCGGTGTCGGGAATACAGCGCGCCAACACAGAGGGAGAGCGTCGATGGCCGCAGCCCGCAAGATGGGCAAGACCGAGCTGTTCGGGCATTTCGTCGAGCACATGGCTGCCTTCGACGTCAGCCTCAAGCGCGCCGACGTGCGCGAGTTCTTCGACGAGCTGCAGCGGCTGTGCGAAGGACAGCTTCAGGATTCCGGCGAGTTCACGCTGCCCGGCATCGCCAAGCTCGTACTGCAGAAGCGCGAAGCGCGGACGGGCCGCAACCCTGCGACCGGGGAATCCATCCAGATTCCGGCGAAGCAGGTCGTCAAGGCGCGCATCGCGAAGCAGCTCAAGGACGCCGTGCTCCCCGAGGGATGACGTTCCCCGCGGATCGACCGCGCGATTCGTCGATCCGGCCGGCGAGGCCGGATCGACTTCGATCCAGCCTTCTGCTCCGTACGTGACTTCGGAGGGCCGGCGCCGGCCCGCGCGAGGTCACGGCACGCCTTTCGCCGCACGGCCGGAACCAGCCGATGGCCACCCACGTGCTCATGCCGCAACTCGGCGAATCCATCGCCGAGGGCACGATCGTGCGCTGGAACAAGCGCGTGGGCGAGCGGGTCGACCGGGACGAGCCGCTGTTCGAGGTGTCGACCGACAAGGTCGACGCCGAGGTGCCGGCGCCGGCCGGGGGCATCCTGACCGCGGTGCGCGCGCAGGCGGGCGAGACCGTGCCGGTGGACAGCATCGTCGCCACCATCGGCGCCCCGGGGGAAACGCCCGCCGCGGACGGCGGGACGCCGGGCGCGGACCCGGACGCGGCGGAGTCGGAGACGCCGGCGCACCCGGCCCCGGTTCGTCCCCCGGCGGAAAGGGACGGGGCGGGGCGCGTCTCGCCGGTCGTCCGGAAGCTGGCCCGCGAGCACGGCGTCGATCCGACCGACGTGGCGGGGACCGGCGCGGGCGGGCGGGTCACGAAGGCCGACGTCCTGCGGTACGTCGCAACGAGGCCGCCGGCGAAGGGCGCGGATGCGACGCCGCGGACGGACGGACGGCGCGTCGAACCGCTGTCGGCCATGCGGCGCGGGATCGCGGAGCACATGCTCCGCAGCCGGCGCACGTCGGCGCACGTCCACACCGTGTTCGACGTCGACTTCTCGCGCGTCGCGGCGCTGCGGGAAGCGCACCGGGACGCGTACGCGCGGCGCGGCATCCGGTTGACGTTCCTGTCGTTCGTCGCGAAGGCGGCCGTCGACGCGCTGGCCGACGTGCCGCTGCTCAATGCATCGCTCACGAGCGACGGGACCGGCGTGATCCGTGCGCCGGGCGTCCACCTGGGCATCGCCGTGGCTCTCGACGACGACGAAGGCCTGGTCGTCCCGGTGATCAGGGACGCCGGCGGCAAGAGCGTCCCCGAGTTGAGCGCGGCGATCGCCGACCTCGCCGCCCGCGCCCGTTCGAAACGCCTCGCGCCGGAAGAAGCGCAGGGCGGCACGTTCACCATCACCAATCCGGGGGCGTTCGGATCCCTCTTCGGGATGCCGATCATCAACCAGCCGCAGGTGGCCATCCTCTGTCTGGGCGCGGTCGAGCGGCGGCCGGCGGTGGTGGACGACGCCGGGACCATCGCGGCGCAGCCGCGCGCCTGCCTGACGCTCGGTTTCGACCACCGGTTGATCGACGGCGCGGTCGCGGACCGGTTCATGAGCAGGGTCAAGTCCGGCCTGGAACGGTTCGACGGCAGCGCGCTGTAGCCCCCGGCGGGCTTCGTCATGCGTCCACGGCCCGACGCTGTTTCCCGATCCGGACGCCCCGGGCGCGCCGTAGCCCCGGCGGGCTTCGCCATGCGTCCGCCGCTGGAGGTGCGGCGGCTCGGCCGCGTCCCCTACCGCGCCGCGGCCGCGCTGCAGCAGAAGCTCGTGGCCGAGCGCCAGCGCGGCCGGATCGCCGACCAGTTGCTGCTGCTGGAGCATCCGCCGGTCATCACCCGCGGCGTACGGGCCGCCGCGGACAACGTGCTGGCGTCACCGGCCGTGCTGCGCCGGCGCGGCGTGGAGCTGCACGAGGCGCGGCGGGGCGGCGACGTGACCTACCACGGTCCGGGGCAGCTCGTCGGGTATCCGATCGTGCTGCTGAAGCCCGATCGCTGCGACGCGCACCGGTACGTCCGCGACCTCGAAGAGGTCCTCATCCGGGCGGTGGCCGAATTCGGCGTCCGCGCCACGCGGATCCCGGGACTGACCGGGGTCTGGGTCGGCAACGACAAGCTGGCCGCGATCGGCGTGCGGCTGTCGCGCTGGGTCACGAGTCACGGGTTCGCGCTGAACGTGGCGACCGACCTCGACGACTTCGCGCTGATCCGGCCGTGCGGTCTCGCGGACCGCGGCGTGACCTCCCTCGCCCGGCTCACCGGCGCGAAGATCCCGGACACCGCGGTGGCCGGCAGCGTCGCGGGACGGTTCGCGGAGGTGTTCGAGCGCGAGATCACGTCCGTCGGCGGAGCGCGCGGCGCGGCGAGCGCGCCGGCCGGGCCGCGGGGAGCCGAGGAGGAGCAGGGGGCCGAGGAGGAATAGGGGCGCGCGGACACAACGCGGCCCGGTGCCGCGAGGCAGCCCGCGCGCGGCTTCGAGCCGCGAGATCGGCGTCAACGAGTCGGCGCCGACAAAGTGCCGCGAGCCAACCGGCGCGCGGCTTCGAGCTGCAAGATCGGCGTCGACGAGGCGGCGTCCGCAAAGCGCCGCGAGTCAGCCGGCGCGCGCGGCTTCGAGCCGGCCGCGCTCGCGGGGGGTCAGCGCCGGCTCGACGATGCGCGCCACGCCGCCGGCGCCGAGCCGGACCGGAGCGGCCAGCGCCTGCCGCCGAACACCGAATTCCCCGTCGAGGGCGACGAAACAGGACGTCTGGCGGCGGCTGCCGGTAACCAGCGTCGCCGCGACCCGGCCGGCCGCGGCCGCGAGCGCGCAGGGACCCGGCGGCCACAGGGCGGCCGCCCGCTCGCGCAGCCGCCGGTGCCGCGGGGGCGGAAGGATCGCCTCCAGCGACAGCCCGCCGACCGTCGCCTGGCTCCAGGGCACGACGACGTGCCGGGGCGGGGCGCCGAGCACGGCGAGGGCGACTTCCGAGGCTTCGCAGCCGACCTCCAGCGCGACGACGGCCCGCAGGGCGCCCCGCAGCGCTTCCGGGGCGGAGCCGAGCAGCCGGCGCCGGTCGAATCCCGCCTCGAACACGCCCCGCTCGACGAGCCCGCGCTGGCCGGCGCCCGCGCAGACGACGACCGCGCCGCGACCGAACGCGGCCACCTGGCGCAACCGGTCCAGACCGTCGTCGGCGCCCCATTCGGAAGCGGGCCCCGCCGCCGGGCCGGTCAGGACCACCACGTCCGCTCCGGTCGCCGCCGAGGGGCCGGCGTCCCCCACGACCGTGGTTCCGAAGCCCTCGATCGGTCCCGCCTGCAGGACGTCGAGCGCCTTTCCGGCCGCCACGCCGCGGGCGTCGTCGATCAGCCGCACTTCGCGCCAGAGGTCGTGCGACGCGGCGCGGTGGGCGAGCGCGCCGCCGAGCGTTCCGGCGCCGAGGATGGCGAGGATCGACATGTCGCGCCGCCCGCGGCGTGCCGTGCGCGGCTCGCGGTATTCTAGTGGCGATGACGAACGACGAACGGACGCCGGCGCAAGGGGGAGACGCCCGTTTCCGCGGGTTGGCGGCGGTCGTGACCGGCGGGTCGCGCGGGATCGGACGCGCCGTGGCGGAGAGCCTGCTGCGGCGCGGCGCCGACGTCCTGATCGCGGGGCGCGCGGCGGGGCCGCTGGCCGCCGCGGCGGCCGAACTGGCGCGGGTCGCGGCGAGCGCCGGCGCCGGCCGCATCGAGACCCTGGCCGCCGACGTGCGTCGTCCCGCCGACGCCGAGCGGCTGGTCGCCGCCGCGGCGGACCGCTTCGGCGGCGTCGACGTCCTGGTCAACAACGCCGGGGTCGGACGCTTCGAGGCGGTCGCCGAGCAGTCCATCGACGACTGGGCGCAGGTGATCGAGACCAACCTGAGCGGGGTCTTCTACTGCTGCCGGGCCGCGATCCCGGTCCTGCGGCGGCGGGGCGGCGGGTGGATCGTCAACGTCAGCAGCCTCGCCGGCAGCTACCCGTTCGCGAACGGCGCCGCCTACTGCGCGTCGAAGGCGGGCCTCGACGCGTTCACCGCCGCCCTGATGCAGGAAGTGCGTTTCGACGGCATCCGGGTGAGCGCGGTCGCGCCCGGCTCGGTGGGGACCGCGTTCGCCGGCAGCGACGACCGGCACGCCGCGGCGCCCTGGAAGCTGGCCGCCGACGACGTCGCGCAGGTGGTCGTCGACCTGCTGGGCCACGAGGCGCGGAGTCTGCCCAGCCGGGTCGAGATCCGTCCGTCGCAACCCCGCAAGGGCTGAGCGCCCGGGTGAGGAGCCATGTGGATTCTGCGCGCGACCATCGAGGAACGGACCCGGACCTTCCGGTTGCCGCCGGGCGCGGTGCGGACGCTGGGAAGGGGCACGAACGCCGACTTCATCGTCGCCGACGCGCTCGTCTCGCGCGTCCACTGCCGGCTCACCGCGACCGAAGAGCATCTCGTGATCGAGGATCTGAAGAGCACCAACGGCATCTTCGTCAACGAATCCCGCGTCCAGCTCGCCACCCTCGAAGACGGCGACCGCGTCAAGATGGGCCACGCGGAGTTCCGCGTGAACCGGGCGGCCCCGGACGGGCCTTCCCGCATCCGGACGGACGAGCACGTCTCCGGCGCATGACACGCGGACCGCGGATCGCCGACGCCATCGGCGGCCGCGGCGGCCGCGGCGGCGCGCAGGCTATTCGGCAGGCAGGTTCCGTTCGATCCAGTCGATGAGGACCTCGGCGACCCGCGGCGTGATCTCGCGGTTCGCCGGCGGCGCATCGTCGCCCCCGGCGCCGGCCGCCGGCAGCAGCAGGTGATCGACGCCCTCGAGGGTGGCGAGCTCCACCGTCGACTCCCGGCGCCCCCGCAAGCGGGCCACCCGCTCGAGGCGTTGCGCGTGATACGGCGGCACTCGACGGTCCGCGGCGCCCTGGATCAGCAGCAGCGGCTGGCGCACCCGGCGCACGGCGGCGGTCGGGTCGAAGGCGAGGAAGCTGCGGAACAGGGGCGTGTCGGCCTGCCTGCGCAGCGCGTCGGGGATGCCGTCCCACCCGCCTTCGCCGAGGACGGCGCGATGGATGCGGGTCTGCAGATCGATGCGCTCCCGTCGTTCCTCTCCCGTCGTGCCGGTGCGCCGCAGCTCGTCCCGCTGCTGCTCCAGCACGAACGCCGCGCCGTTGGCGCCCGGCGTCGCCAGCAGCGCCAGCCCCCCGATCCGGTTCTCGCGGCGCGCCGCCAGCAGGCCGATCCAGCCGCCTTCGCCGTACCCCACCGCGACGATGCGGTCACGATCCACGTCGTCGCGCCGCCGGAGGTAGCGCACCATCTCGCGCACGTCGCCGGCGTAGTCGCCCAGCGCGGCCGATTCGGCCCGGCCGCCGCTCTGTCCGAAACCGCGCTTGTCGTAGCGGGCGACCACGAACCCGCCGTCCGCGAGCGCCCAGGCGAGCTGGCGGAAGATCGGGACGCCCGCCACCGTCTCGTCCCGGTCGACCGGGCCGGTGCCGGGCACCAGCAGCACCGCCGGCCAGCGGCCGCCGGGCGGCGGCGGCGCGTCCACCGGCGTGATCACCGTGGCCGCGAGACTGAACCCGGCCGCGCGCACGCGCACGCGCTCGCTGCCGGGGTGCGGCGGATCGGTGGTCAGCCGCGCCGAGACCGACGCGACGTCGCGCCGCGCGACCTCCACCGCGGCGTGCGGCAGGCTGACGCGCAGCAGCCGGCCGCTCTCGTCGATCCACACCTCGGCGTCGAGCGGCTGCCCGGGATCGACGAACGTGATGCGGTAGGTCCGCGCCTCGATGATCCGTTCGGCGGTCTCGACGTGCTGAATGCCGGCCGCGTCGACCCGCGCCGACAGGAAGCCGCGGGGCGGGACGTAGATCGGCAGCTCGTCGCCCGGCTGCGACACGCCCAGCCGCGCGGCCAGCGCTTCGTAGCCGGCGAAGATCGAGTTGGGCAGCAGGACCGCCGCCGGATCGATCCGGTCGCCGGTCGTGCTCCGCCGGTCCCCCTCCTGCAGGGTGTTGGCCGCGGCGCCGTCCGCGAAGGTGCTCTCGAGGCGGAAGGGAACGCCCGCCCGCGAACCTTCGAGGACGAGCCGCCGGGGGCGCCACCGCGGGTCGTACTCCGCTTCGAAGACCCGCGTGTCGACCGGGACCGGCGCCGTCAACTGGCCGCTCGCCTGCACCAGCCACCCGCCGTCGTCCGTCCGGACCACGCGCACGCGCTCGAAACCGGCGGGCGTCGAGCCTGCGAAGACGTTGAAGAGAGCCTCGCCGGCGGCCGGATCGGCCGCCGGCTGCGCCCGGCCGGCGCCGGCGACCGCGACCGCGGCCGCCGCCAGCACGCAGAGCGCCAGGCGCATGCCCGGACGAAGTCGTTGCCGCACGAAAGTCAGCATATCATCCGGCAGACCGCGGGGACACATGGACGTGAAAGCCGACGACTACCGGATTCTGCGCGCCGGCGCGGGTTTCGTCGAGCTCGCGGACCGCGGCTGGCTCGAGGTCGCCGGCCAGGACCGCGCCGCGTTCCTGCAGGGACTGCTGAGCAACGACGTCGCCGCCCTGCCGCCGGGGGGCGGGTGCTACGCCACCATGCTGACGCCGCGGGGGCGCATGATCGCCGACCTGCACGTCTTTGCCGACCGCGGCCGCCTGCTGCTGGACGTCGACGGCGGCGTGGCGGACCGGTTGCGGCAGCGGTTCGACGATCTCGTCTTCACCGAGGACGTGCGCATCGACGACCGCACGGCCGGCCTGGCCGCGTACGGGGTGCACGGGCCGGGCGCCCGCGCGGTGGCGGAGGCGCTGACCGGGGCGCCGGCCGGCCGGATGGCGGTCTGCGAGCATCGCGCGCTGGCGATCGGAACGGCCGCCGGTCTGGTGGCGCGGACCGACGACCTGGGCGTGGAGGGCTACCGCGTCGTGGTGGAGCGGCCGGCCGCCGAGGCGCTGCGACGCGCGCTCGCGGCGGCCGGCGCCGCCGCGGTGGAGCCGGCCGCCGCCGAAGTCGTCCGCGTCGAATCGGGCCGCCCGGCGTTCCCCGGCGACATGGATCAGGACACGATCCCGCTCGAGGCGGGGATCGCCGACCGCGCCGTCAGCTTCGACAAGGGCTGCTACGTCGGCCAGGAGGTCATCGTCCGGATCCTCCACCGGGGCGGGGGGCGGGTCGCGCGCAGGCTCGCGGGGCTGACCTGCGAACGGTCCGCGGACCCGGATTCGCCGCTGCCCTCCCACGGCGCGGCGATCTTCAGCGGAGACGACGAAGTGGGGCGCGTGACCAGCGCGGTGCGCTCGCCCGCGGTCGGGGCGGTCATCGCGCTCGGTTACGTCCGCCGGGAGCTGGCGGACGCCGCCGACGCCGGCGGGGCGCCCGCGCAGGTGGCGTTGGGGACCGAGCGCGTTCCCGCCGCCGTGACCGCCCTGCCGTTCGTGCGCTCCGGCGACCCCGGCGGGTGACGTCCCCCGGCCGTTCGACGACGTCGCTCGCAGCCCGGCCGCAAACACGCACCCCCGGCGCGGGATGGCCGGAGGAGACCGAAGAGTCCCCGTGCCCGCGCGAGGAACAGGCGCGGACGAGGATCGATCCGCCGCTCAGGCGATTCCACACGCGGTCACTCGGGGGATTCGTTCCCTGTGCGTCCGGGCTCGGCGGTAGCTCCTTCTCGACGCGGAGCCCGTGCATGTAGTTTCGACAGAACGTCATCTACTTCTCGTGGGTGTATGGATCTTCTCCGTCTTGGTTTCGTCTGCTGATGGTTCCTCTGTCTGCTCAACTATCTTTTTTATCCACCATGGCTCCGTTTCCAAGAAGTGACTGATTGCCTTCCGTATTACCATCGGCGGATTCATTCCGTCTTTTAGCATGGCGTTCCATGCCTGCGTCACTTCTTCGTCTCTCTCGGGTTTAACGGTCCCGCTGTGTGTCAGGGAGTTCCTGGCCCGATGGATCGCTTGCAGATCCGGCCACCATCTGGTTTGCGTTGGCCGGCTCTTTTTCGTCAGCTCCGGAAGGACATCCTTCAATAAGTCTATCACGCTACTTCGTCCTACCATTTTTGGTTCTTCCTTGCAATGCTCGTACATCGTCTCGTGTACGAATGTTTCTATCGCCGCGGTTGCGCTGTACACCGTCAGTGTTACTGCTTCCATCCAATCCAAGCCCAATTTTTCGATCTCTTCCTGTTCGTGTCCTGTCAGTTTCTTCAGTTTCTCAAGTGCTCTTGCAGCTCTCTTCCATTCCTTTGCTGTCGAGCTCAGGTGCAGCGCCTTCTTGTTTGCTGCTTGTAGCTGTGACCGCCTCAGTTGTGGAACTTGCTCATAGAGCGCATTGCATGCGTAGATGAACAGTCGTCGTCCGCCCATGTTCTCGTCGTCGTCCACTACTCTTACCGGCTCGTTGTCCTTAGCCTGGATTATTCATGAAGGTCGGGCATGAGGCCCCGACGGGCCATGCTCGGCCACGAAACGGGGTCTCGGACACGCGTCGGTGCGCGGGCCGCGACGCGTGGAACAGCCTTCACGGGTCTGGCGGTTGCGGACAGACGGATTCAGGACCGCCGAGGGCGAGCAACCGTCATCGAAGGCGTCGTTCGCGGGCCCGGCGGTTGCGGACAGGCGGGTTCAGGCAAGGCTCCGCCGTCGCGGGCGGTGCGGTTCGGGCTACGGGCTGCGCGGGTTTCGGACTACCCGGCGCGGGCGCCGAGGGCCAGCGCGATGCGCCGCCATGCGTTCAGATGCGGCGTCCCCCGGGGCAGATGCAGGACGATGCGGCGCACGGAGCCGACGACGTGCACGCCGAGCTTCAGCAGCCGGTTGCGCAGCCACGTCACCTGGGTGCGGGCACAGCCGGTTCGCGCCGCCCGCAGCCGCAGTTCCTGCATGAGCACGTAGGCGGCAGCCGTCAGCAACACGCGCAACTGGTTCGCCAGGAACCGGCAGCAGCTCGTGCGGTCGATCTGCAGACCGTCCAGCAACTCCTTGATCCGGTTCTCGACGTCGCCGCGGGCGCAGTAGACCTTCTCGTAGACGAAGCGCGGATTCTGCGGGAGATTCGTCACGACGAAGCGCGGATTGTCCCGCGGCTCGCGGCCCGGATGCCGGACCACTTCGGCCTTGATCACGACCCGGCGTTCGCGCTTCCACGTGCGGGCCGCGTAGCGGGTGTCGGTATAGACGTGCTCGGTCCGGCCGCTGGCCCCGCTCTGCGCGCGGGCCGCCGCCATGGCGGATTCGGCCTGCCGCACCAACACCGCGTTCCTGCCCATCGCCACCACGTAGTCGAGTCCCGGTTCCGCCTCCAGGAAATCGAAGACCTCCGGGGTCGCAAAGCCCCCGTCGAGCCGGACGAGAAACGACGTCCGCGGAAACGCCGCCCGCAGCATCGGCAGCAGCCGTCTCAGCAGGCCCAGGCTCCCGTCGGCCGCCACCGCATTGCCCGGCCGCAGCACCGCCGCGCACAGATACTGCTCCGTCTCGTCGTTGAAGGTCAGGAACGCGAGCAGCGGCAGATAACACCAGCCGCCGTAGTGTCCGTTGAAGAACGAAAGCTGTTGTGCGCCATGCGTCAGGTCGTCGGTCGGGTCCAGATCGATGGTGATGCGCCGCACCCGCCGCCCCAGCCGGCGCCGGTGTCGCTCGATGACGCTCGCGGCCAACTCCCGCGCCATGCGATAGAGCGCGCCGCGGCCCGGGCTGTTCTCGAACCGCGAGATCGTCGGTTGCGACGCCAGCGGCGCGCCGGCCACCGGGTCCCGTCCGAGCAGCAGCTTGTGAACGGGGTCGTCGGCCAGGTCGTCGGCATCGTTGCCGTCGGGGTGACCGCACGCGATGCCGAAGATCCGCTGCCCGACCAGTTCCGCGAGCGTGTGCCGAATCTTCTCCGGGTCGCGCCGGTCGGCGAGACAGCGGGCAAACGTCTTGACGAGGCCGTACACGCGCTCGGCCGCCTTGAGGAGAACGGCGCCGCCGTCGGAGCTGGCGTGCTCGCGGTCGAAGGTGGCGACGAGGGGCTTGTCGAACAGTTCCGGGAACAGGACAGTCTGTGGTATCGTGTCGGTCGTCACGCAGGGGCCTCCGTGGTGGTGAAAATGGCTGTTGCCACTGCGATTTTACCGCGCGGAGGCCCTTGTGTCTCTCCCGGATCGGCACCCCCGGTGAATAATCCAGGTTAGCTGACAACTCTGCGACGCGCGATCGTGGATCGCACGTTTGCTTTTCCCGTTCGTCCTTTGTCATTGGCCCAGGCCTGGTAACCAGCACTGGCTTGTTCGGCCTTGGCTTGATCTTCTTCAACATCAAGGTTTTCTTGTCCCTCCAACCGTCTGGCACGGTCCAGCTTCTTGTTGCTCCCGTGCGGACTTTCGGTCCTCTCGACCGTTTGATTTTACGTACTTCCACCCGGGTTAATCGACGAGATCGGCTTCGAGGATCACTGCGGCTTCCTTGCCGCCGAACGTCGATGTGAACACCGTCATGCCGACGTACCGGTAAGCCGGCGGCGCCTCGTTCATCTCGCGGTGCATGGTGCCGGTGCGGCTGGTGGCCAGCAGGATGTACCGATACTTCCTGCCATCGGGGTCGAGCTGCATGATCACAACCGCTTCGCGCCCGCCGAAGGCGGTCTCACCGCCCTGCGCTCCGGCAAATCGGTAGCCTCGAGCGCCGGCCTCGTTGAGTTCCCGTTCCATCGTCCCGGTACGGTTGGTCGCAAGAAGGAGATACTTCTCCATGCCGGTCCCGGCATCGTCGTCCTGCGCCATCGCGGGTGCCCATGAAAGCAGAACCGCCATCAGCACCCCGATCCCAGCTCCGGATGTCCGCATCGTCAGCCCTCCCAGATGATGGAAACTCGATCCGATCAGATACTAACACGTGGAAACTGGCACCGCCACCAAATGCACAAGACCTTCTATTCGCGGGACGCTGGCCGAGGCACGCGAGGCGGTTCGCAAGGACGCCGCGGTGCTCGAAGAAGCATGGCGCGTCTGCCGGCGCATCCCCCGAACCACACCGTGACGTACTGCCCCGGCGGATGCCGGCCGGCGCGAACCCGAACGCGCTTGCGCCGGCGATCGCCCCTGGTCGGGTTCCGCCACGCCGCGACCTCTGGCGAGGGCGTATGATCCCAGCCGATGCCTCTCTATACCGGCGCGGGAGATCGCGGCGCCACGGCGCTGTTCGACGGGACCACGGTACCGAAGGACGACGCGCGCGTCGCCGTCTACGGCGACGTCGACGAGCTGAACGCGGTGGTCGGTCTGGCCCGCGCGGCCGGGCTGCCGGACGACCTCGACGAGATGGTCGCCGCGCTGCAGCGCGACCTGTTCGCGCTCGGCGCGCGCTTGGCCGATCCGCGCGCGCGCATCTCGGCCCGCGTGACCAAGGCGCGGATCGGCGATGCCGACGTCGAGCGGCTGGAGGCGTGGATCGACCGGGTCGACGGCGCCCTGCCGCCGTTGCGGGCCTTCGTTCTGCCGGGGGGCGCCCCGGCCGGGGCGGCCCTGCACCAGGCCCGCGCCGTCTGCCGCCGCGCCGAGCGGCGGATCGTCGGGCTCGGCGTCGAGTCGGTGGAGCCGGCGCTCCTGCGGTACGTCAACCGGCTGTCCGACCTGCTGTTCGCGCTGGCGCGCGCCGTGAACCACCGGGCCGGCGTCGCCGAAATCGAATGGTGAGCGCTCTCCGTCCATGCGCCCCGCCCCCCGCCGGGCACGCGGCGCGTGGCGAGGGCGGGAAGCCGGGTCGCCGCCCGGCGGGCGCGCGATCAACGCCGGGATTAGATGGCGCGCCTCTGCAACGGCGAAAAGGTCAGTCGACCTCAAGGATGCAGCCCAGAGATTGATCGGCGACGACAGCTCCGTGCTGGATCGAGACGACGTGAGACGCACCGCGCTCGAAGGCCGGGCCAAAGATCGATGGGGGAGACGAGACCGCCCGAAAGTAGAGAGCGGAGTACGGAGCATGGTGATCGAAGGAAGTGGGATCCACGATCTCGCAGTTCGTTCCCTGCATTCCGTCTGGCGGCCCGACAGGCGGGGAACCAGCGAACAGCCCGCAGACACCGGGTCGCAGGCAGAAAGAAGATGCCCCGGAAACGAACCCGTGCGCCAATCCCGTGCGCCACGTCCGCGAGGGAGCTCTTCTTTGGAGCCCGCAACCCGATGAAGACGAGTGGAGGCGTGTGGCCACCGCCCCATCCCCTGTGAAGTCGGACGAGAACATCGTCGTGCGGCCCGACCACCCGCACGCGTTGCGTCAAACCGGTACGCAGAACCTCCGCGACGGTATCCTCGGCCGCCCTCGCCACTTGGGACAGGTTGTACCGGGCTTGGTCCACAGGATCGACATCCGAAGAGTGCTCGTCGAACCCGATCGGAATACTGTGAACCTCGATGCTGCTGGCCACCGCATCCTGCTTCCGAACCGGAACGCAGGCGTTCAAAAGCGGCGACCTCGCCCAGACGGTTGTGAGAGCCTGCTTCGCAACAGCAAGCCAGTCGACAGAAGAACTCATTCTCAGTTACCTCACGCGGCCAGAGTATTGGAAAGCCTTTCGACCACGGCCTCGGCGACCCACCGTGCCGAGCGTCACGCCGTGCGCCGCCGCCAACTGATCCAGCCGCTCCCGCACATCCACCGGAACGAGAGCCGAGCCCCGCACCGGCGACGGGCCGAATGACCGCCGCCTCTTCGTCTCCGTCGCCACAGCAGGATGATACCACAGCCCGGCCAGGATTGCGGCACAGAGAGCAGGCTTGACAGAGGAAATCCGCGGGTGAGAAACAAAGGAGGATGGAAGCCGATGACTACCTCGATACGAGACTTGATGCGAGAAGAGCGTGGTTCAAGGATAGAACGGAGTACCTGAACTGCTTGGGGAATGACATGGCGAGGATCCGAAGGTCGCAGAATGCGCAGAAGGCTTGGGAAGATCAGCCGGAAGCGGAAGGTGACTGCGCAGACGCTTCGACCTCAAGCGGAGACGCAGGCCACAGCGCGAGCGGATTGAGGAGCAGGCGGTCGGCGGCCTCGTCGATCGCCTGCCGCGAAGACTTCAAAGACGGACGGCGGGCGGGCGATCAACGCCTCGCTTCGATGGCGCCCTTCACCGCCTCGAAGACGTCGCGGGCGAGCTCCTGCGAGATCCGCTCGCGGATCGCGCCGCACGGAACGAGAACGGTGCCCTCTTCGGTGTCGATGGCGACGTCCCACCGGTCGCGGGCGAGTCCCTCCGGCCGCTGCTGGATCAGCTCGCTCGACGTCGTGGCCGCGGCCTGGTGATCGGGCCGGGCGGCGGCGGCGATGGGGGCGCCGTTGATCAGGACCCGCGCGGCGGTGATCGCCGCCTTCGGGATCGGGCGGTCACCGAGATGGAACGCCTCGGCGTCCTCGGTGAAGAAGCGCAGGCCCGCGTCCGACGGGATCTCGGCCAGGATCGTCCGCCCGCCGGCCGCCAGCGCCTCGCGTTCGCCGTGGCGCCGGCGGCGGTCGCGGGTCAGCGCCGTCGCGAGCCGCAGGGCGAAGAAGACGAGCAGCATCGCGACCAGCGCCGCCACGACGTCGCGCATGCGCCCATGGTAACGCCTGCGCGCATCGCGAGCCGGCGGGCTGGACCGCGGCCGGGCCGCCGGACGTTCGGGGCCGTCGCGGCGGCGGGGCCGCCCGGCCGCGCTCCGGCGGTTGGACCGCGGGCCGGGGCGCCGGGTACGATCCCGGCGCGCGCGCCGCCGGGTCACGTCCGATGGAATCGGTCATCGTCCACTACCACGAGATCGCGCTCAAGGGGCGGAACCGTCCCTGGTTCATCGACCGCCTCGCGGGCAGCCTGCGCGCCGCGACGGCGGACCTGGACGTCACGCACGTGCGCCCGCTCATGGGGCGGATCGAGGTGGGCCTGGGCCCGGCGGCCGAATGGTCCGCGGTGCGCGAGCGCCTCGGCCGGGTCTTCGGCGTGGCGAACTTCGCGCGCGCCCGGAGCACGGGACGCGGGATCGAGGAGATCGCCGGCGCGATCGTGCGGCATCTCGACGAACCCGACGCCGGCGCGGCCCGCGTCGCGAGCTTCCGGGTCCGGGTCAGCCGGGCGGACAAGACGTATCCGCTGACGTCGCCACGGGTGGAGCGCGAGGTGGGCGGCCGGATCAAGGCGGCGCGGGGCTGGCGGGTGGACCTCGGCGCCCCGGATCTCGCCGTCGGCGTCGAGATACTCCCGGACCGCGTGTTCTACACGCTGGGCAAGGAGCCGGGCCAGGGCGGGTTGCCGACCGGCGCCAGCGGCGCCGTGCTCTGCCTGCTGTCCGGCGGAATCGACTCGCCGGTCGCCGCCTGCCGCCTCATGAAGCGGGGCTGCCGCGTGCGGTTCGTCCACTTCCACGCGTACCCGATCCTGTCGCGGGCGTCGCTCGACAAGACGCGGGAGATCGCCGGCCTGCTGACGCGCCACCAGTTGCGCTCGCGGCTCTACTCCGTCCGCTTCGGGGAGATTCAGCAGACCATCGTGCTCTCCGCGCCGCCGCCGCTGCGGGTCGTGCTCTACCGGCGGATGATGATGCGGATCGCCGAGCGGCTGGCCGGCGTCTGCGGGGCGCAGGCGCTGGTCACCGGCGAGTCGGTGGGGCAGGTGGCGTCGCAGACCGTCGAGAACCTGGCGGTGATCGACGACGCCGCCGCGCTGCCCGTGCTGCGGCCGCTGATCGGCTTCGACAAGGAGGAGATCACGCGGGAGGCGCGCCGTCTCGGCACCTATCCGATCTCCATCGTTCCGGACCAGGATTGCTGCACGCTGTTCGTGCCGCGCCGGCCGGCGACCCGGGCGCGCCGGGAGCAGGTCGAGCGCGCCGAGCGGAATCTGCCGGTCGCGGAGCTGGTCGACAAGGCGGTGGCGGCGGTCGAGCGGCAGGACTTCCGGTTCCCGCCGCCGGCGCGGGCCGCTGCTATCATCGATCCACCCCCGGATCCCGCATGAGCCGAAAAAAGCAGGTCGCGACGGACCGTGAGTGGCTGGTGGCTGTGATAACCGCTGCCGTGCTTCTCCCCGCCGGGTTCTTCTTTCTCCTGCACGCCTTCGATGACTGGCCCAAGGCGCTGATGTGCACCTGTATCACCGCCGCCGGATTGCAGGCCGAGTGGGAGCGCCGGTTCACGGCTCCAGATCGAAACGTTCGCCCTCGCGGCCACCGCTGCCGGCGCTGAGTTGGCGCGCGAGGGGAGCGGGGTCAGAGCAGATCCGGGTGCAACAGGCCCCGCCGGTGGTCGCGCAGCGCGTCGCGGGTGCTCCGGAAGGCGAGGTCCGGCCACGGGACGTCGTCCGGGGCGAACCACGCCGCCTCCAGCGACTCGTCGGCCGCGGCCAGCGTCCCGCCCACCACCGACGCCTTGTAGACGATGACGATCGGCGCCGCCCCCGCATACGCGTAGACGTTGACGAGCCCGTCGAGCCGGACGTCCAGGCAGGCTTCCTCGCGCGCCTCGCGGACCGCGGCGACGGTCGGCAGTTCCCCGCGGTCCACGTAGCCGCCGGGAAAGACCCACTTGCCGTAGCCCGGCTCGATCGCCCGGCGGACCAGCGCGAGCCGGCCGCGCCCGTCCGTGATCACGGTTCCCGCCGCCACCTTCGGGTCCAGGTAGACGACGTGTCCGCAACGGGCGCAGACCGGCCGCTCCGGTTCGCCCTCCTTGATCCGCCGCGGCGCGAGCGGGCCGCCGCAGGACGAGCAGAACCGCGGGACGGAGGCGTGATCGTGCGGGTCGTTCACGTGTCGGGCGCCGGCCGCGAGGATGTCCGGGCGCCGGCCGGCGCAACGGAGCGCGGGGCGCAACGCGACCGGCGCCGGAAGTATAATCCGGCCCGATGTCCATCCTGAAGGTGGCGCGGATGGGACACCCGGTGCTCCGCCGCCGCACGCCGCCTCTCGACCCGGCCGACGTCGGCTCCCCGGCCGTCCAGCAGCTCATCGACGACATGTTCGCGACGATGAACGAATACGCCGGCATCGGGCTGGCCGCGCCGCAGGTGCACGAGAGCCTGCGGCTGTTCGTCGCGGGCGTGGACGACCCGGACGGCGGCCTGCCCCCGGTCGTGATGATCAACCCGGAGATCGAGCTTCTCGACCGGACCGAGGAAGAGGACTGGGAGGGGTGCCTGAGCATCCCGGACGTCCGGGGCCGCGTGCCGCGCGCGGCGAACGTCCGGGTCCGGTCGCTCGACCGCCACGGCGCGCCGCAGCGCATGACCGCCAGGGGCTTCGCCGCCCGCGTGATTCAGCACGAGACCGACCACCTCGACGGCGTGCTGTTCCTCGACCGCATGCGCTCGTTCGACAGCCTGACCTTCCTCGCCGAGTACGCCCGCTACTGGGAGAAGGACGGCGGCCCGGAGGATTGACGCGGACGGTCCGGCGAATTCCCGCCTTGCCGAGTACGCCCGCTACCGGGAGAAGGACGGCGGCCCGGAGGATTGACGCGGACGGTCCGGCGAATTCCCGCCTTCGGCGCGCTTCCTGTCGAGCGCCCGCTCGGACGCGAGCCGCCCGAGCGCGACCGGCGAATGGTCCGCGAACGTCATCGCCGCCGCGATCGCGGCGTGACCAGCCCGCTCCGCGATCAGCCGGTGCATCCGCTGGCAGATCCGCCGGTACGCCGGGTGTCCCTGCGGGGTCGTTCTGAGCTCGACGACGTGCATCGCTTCCCGCGCGTTCATCCGCATGTAGAAGCGGATGCGGTAGGCCATCGAGACGGCGTACTGCGCCGCGGCCGGCGAGCACCGGCGCGCAAGACGCTCGTGCAGCGCGGCGGAGTCGTCCATCACGCGGCGCCAGTCGGCTTCCGCGCCGGCTTCCGAGCCGGCGTCGGACAGGGGCGCGTATCCGTGCCGCGTCGTCAGATCCTGCCAGTCGACGGTCAGCATCCGGTGGCGCTGCAGGTCCCGGAACGCGCCGTAGTCGGACACGACGTCGAACGTGTAGGTCGCATGCTCGAAGGCCCGGCCGGGGCGGTGCCGGCGGTTCTCCCGGTTCCCGGCGCAGGTCCGGAGCACCCGGACCCGCTCTTCGGTCGTCATGCCGCGCGCCACGGCCAGCAGACGGTCGAGCGGGAGCGCGGAGGCGGGGTAGAGGGCCGCGGCCACCACCTTGACCTCGCCCTCGGGGTCGAAGTCGGCCAGCGTGACCTCGGCGCCCGGCCCGGAGTCCGCAAGATCGGCCGTCGCCTCGGCGAGCGCCCGCGTCTCCCGTTCGCACGCCGCGAGATAGCCGCTCCAGCGGACGCCGCGGTCCGGGCGGTCGACCCGCTGCAGGAACGCCGGAATCACCCGCCTGAGCTCCTCGAGCAGCAGGCCGGCCACCTCGCGCGTTTCGGCCAGCGGATGGGCCCGCATGCGCAGCAGCAGCATCTCGCAGGCCTGGCCGGAGCCGTAGATTCCCACGTTGGACCGGGTTGCGGCCGGCAGGAGGCCGCGCAGCGTGTCGAGCGCCTTGGCGCGGATCACCGCGCGGTAGACCGCGTCCGAATCCGCGGCGGACCGCGGGTGCCGCGCCCGGAAGTGCTCCTGCAGCGGCCCGATCCAGCGCGCGTAGGTCTCGAACGCCCGATCGAGCGCCGCCTCGAACGCCCGGCGGTCCGAGTCGTCCTCCAGTTCGGCCGGGACGACGTACTTCCAGCGTCCGCCGGGCCGGTCGGTGTACGGCACGTAGCGGGTCGACTGCTCCAGGTACGACATCAGCCGGCCGCGCTCGAGCACCTTCGTGAGGACGTTCGACACGCCCTCGCAGGCGACGTGCGCGCCGCCGAGCTGCGCCACCGAGTCGTCGCCGTACTGTTCGAACACCCGGCGGTACAGCCGCTCGGCGCGTTCGCGGCCCGGCTCGCCGCGGGCGCCGCCCGCGTCCCCGCCGGCGCCGGCGAGGAATTCGTCGAGGAAGAGGCGCCGCAGCGATTTCGCGGAGCGCGAATACCGCGCGAAGAGCGCCCCCTTGACCGTCTCGGGAAGGTTGGTCAGCGCGAAGATCGGCCGGTCCGTGTTGCCGAAGCGGGACGCCAGCGCGGCGGTTTCCTCCGGGGTGAAGGTCTCCGGGACGGCGAGCGTCGAACGCACGGTCATGATACGCGGCGCGCGCCGCGTCCGGTTCAGTTCAGGTTCGCGACCCGCCGCCGCAGCGCCTTGACGTGCTCCCAGATCTGCTTGTGCTCGTCCCGGCCCTCGGCGTCGCCTTCCTCCGCGTCGCCCACGGGCCCGCGTGACGAGAACCGCAGGTACGCCTCCAGGTCCCGCAACGCGGCGGGGTAGTCGTTCAGATGGTAGGCCAGCAGTCCGCGGTCCCGCAGCTCGGTCGTGGCGGAGGGATCGAGGGCCAGCAGCAGCTCGGTGATCGCGTGCGCCTGCGGGAACGAGCGCATGCGGACGTAGATGCGCTTCAGGTTGACCAGCATGCGGACGATGATCTCCGGCTTGGTGGCCCGCGCCAGCAGCCGGCGGTCGAACGGCGCCTCGCCCCCGGCGTGCGAGCGCAACAGCTTGCGGCAGTCGAGCTCCGACAGGATCGTGCCGCCGTGGAAGGGGTCGACGATCACGTGCTCGCCGCCGGCGGGCGGGTCGTCCGGGCCGTCCGGCTGCGCGCGCAGCAGGAAGTGGCCCGGGAAGTTCACGCCGTCGGTCCGCAGGCCGGCCCGGCGCGACACCTCGATGTAGACGAGGGCGAGCGTGATCGGGATGCCGGTGCGGCGATCGAGGACGTTGTTGAGGAAGCTGTTCCGCGGATCGTCGTAGTGTCCGCGGTTGCCCGCGAAGCCCTGTTCCCTGAACAGGTAGGCGCTGACGCCGCGAATCCGCTGCGCCAGGCCGGCGTCGGCGCCGAGCGCCGCGAGCCGATCCGCGGCCTCCGCGCCCATCCGGTCGAGCGCCCGCAGGTACCGCGGCGCGTCGAGCTGCGGATACTCGAGGCGGGCGATCGCCAGGGCGGCCGGCGCCAGATCGGGCGACGGGGCCCGGGCCACCTCGGCGAACCGCCGGATGAAGTCGGCCGAGACGACGTTCGTCACGTCACTCCAGTCCGCGCCGGCCGCGGGCGCGCGTCGACCCGTTCCGGATCGCGCGGCCGGCGGACGGCGGCCAGGAAGGGAAGGTCGACGTCGGCGAGACGCGACACGAGGGCCGCCGCGCCGGACAATTCGCCGGCATCGTAGGTCGTGGTGACGCCGACGCAGGGCAGCCCCGCGGCGGCGGCCGCTTCGACGCCCCAGCGGGAATCCTCGATCGCGACGAAGCCGGCGGGCGACGGGGCGCGCCCGAGGCGCGCGCTCAGCAACTCCACCGCGCGGGCGTAGCAGTCCGGGGCCGGCTTGGCGCGGGCTACGTCGTCGGCCGCGACGACGGCCGAGAAATGCCGGCGGAGTCCGGCGCCGCGCAGGACGTCCTCGATCTCCCGGTGGAGCGCGCCGGAGGCGATCCCCAGGACGAGGCCGGCGGCGAGCCGCTCGATGCAGGCGGGGGCGTCCGGGAACACGACGTTCCCCGCGCCGGCCAGCTCGTCGAACCGCCGCCCCTTGGCCGCGATCAGCCGGTCCAGCTCGCCGCCGCCGAGGGGAAGACCGCGGTCGGCGGCGAGGGCGGTGAACACCCCGGCGTCGTCGAAGCCCAGGTAGCGGGCCATGTATTCATCCTGCGACAGGGTCGTCCCGCGGACGCGCAGGACATCCTGGTACGCCCGCAGGTGCAGGCGCTCGGTGTCGGCGATGACGCCGTCGAAGTCGAAGACGACGCCGAGCAGCGGCCCGGCGTCCGCGCTCCCCCGGCCGGGGCCCCGGACGCCGGACGCGGTCATGGGTCCGCCGCGCCGGCCGGCATGGTGACCGGCAGCCGGCGCTCTTCGACGGGCGGCAGCTTCTCGCCGGCGCGTATCGCCGTCCGGAGGCGGTTCTCCGGGGGCGGAAACGGGCAGTCGTACTGCTCGTCGAAGTAGCACGTGGGATGGTAGGCGCGGTTGAAGTCGAGGTCGTAGACGCCGGTCGGGCTGAACGGCAGATCGATGTAGCGTCCGGCCGGATAGGTTTCGTCGCGGCTCGTGTCGTCGCGGAACGGCACGAAGAGGCCCTCCTCGTCGGACAGCAGCGCGGTCAGCCGCCGCGGCTCGCCGTGGAGCACGAACTCCAGATGGCCGATGCGCTGCATGCGGCGGATCTGTCCGGTCGACGTGGGAACGTCGTAGACCGGCTGCTCGTCGGCGACGGCGAGCCGCGCCGGCACCCGGTAGGACGGGTCCGGCTCGTAGTAGCGGAGCGGCACCATCCACGAGCGCCGGTCAAGCGGCACGAAGGACTCGGGGTCGCTGGCGAGGAACTCGTCCTTGTAGGCGCGGGCTTCGACGAGCTGCTCCAGGTACCCGCCCTCGTCCGGCGCGGGCGGGCCGCAGGCGGCCAGCGGCAGGAAGACGAGCAGCAGGCCGGGCGCAGTCCGGCGGGCGGGCTTTTCCCGTGTCGGCGCGCCGGCCGCGGCGCCAGGGCGTCTTCGAGCGCCGGCGGCGCGCCGGACGATCGCTTCCGCCGCCCCGCGCACGCCGCGCGGCAGACGGCCGGGCGCGGCCGTGCCGCCGCGCGATCGGCCGCTTCCCGTGGCGCCCGCCCGTGCCGGCCGTTCTCGTACGATCTCGGTCATCGACTTCCAAAGCAAGGCGCCGGCGAGACCGGCGGCGCCGGGAACGCCGGATCGCCGACCGTTCCCCCGCCACTATATCCCGACGTCGGGGACGTCGACCGCCCGGCAAGGCGGCGCGCCCGGGCGCAGGCGCCCGCCGCCGGTGCGGCGGCGGGCCGCGAAGAAACGAACCGCCGCCCGGCAAGGGCGCGTCCGGACGCCGCGGCGGGTCGGCGGCTGGCCGGCGCCGCGACGAACGGACCGCCGCCCTACAAGGGGTACGCGCCCCGCTCCACCGCCGCCTCCGAGAGCCGCCTCCGGATGCGCACGTCGTTGACCGGCGTCACCTTCAGCAGCCGGCGCAACGCGGCCAGATGCGTCCTCAGCTCGTCGCCTTCCGCCAGCGCGGCGAACGCGGAGCGGGCCGTCGTCTCGATGCGCATCGCCGCCCCGTCGACGTACGACACGGCCGCGTCGGCCTGCAGGCCGGCCCCGGCCGCCCCGGTCCGCGCCGCGGCCCGAGCGCGGGCGACGGCGCTGTCGGCCGCATAGGTGTCGATCGCGACGTCGGCCGCGAACGAAAGCACCTCCTGCTGCTCGCCGAGCTGCTCGCCGTACGTCTGCATGGCGAGGCCGACGACGGCCAGCCCGACCTTGCGGAACGCGCCGGCGGCGGCCGCCGCGGCCGCCAGCGGGCCGTCCGCCGGGGCCGCGGCGGCCCGCGGCGCCAGCAATTCGTCCTGCAGCTTCTTCGCGGCGGGGATCAGGGGCAGCGCGCCCTTGACGGCCCGCTTGACGAGCATGCCCGGGATGAGCAGGCGGTTGATCTCGTTCGTCCCCTCGAAGATGCGGTTCACCCGCGAATCGCGGTAGTGGCGCTCGGCCGGGTAGTCCCGGACGAACCCGTTGCCGCCGTGGATCTGCACGTTCTCGTCGAGCACCTCGTGCAGCGTCTCGCTGCCCGCCACCTTGAGGATCGACGACTCGACGGCGTACTCCTCCAGCGCGCGGAGAACGGCGCCGTCGTCGCCGGGGTCGGCGCCCTCGAGCATCCCGTCGATGAGGCCCACGGTGCGGAAGACCATCGACTCGAGCGCGTAGGTGCGGGCGACCATGCCGCCGATCTTGTGCTTGACGGCGCCGAAGCCGGCTATCGGCTGCCCGAACTGCCGCCGGCCGGCCGCGTAGCGCGCCGCTTCGCCGATGGCGCCCCGCGCGCCGCCGGCGGTCGACGCGCCCAGCTTGAAGCGGCCGTAGTTGAGCACGTTGAAGGCGACCTTGTGGCCCTTGCCGACTTCGCCGAGCAGGTTGCCGGCCGGAACCCGCACGTCCTGCAGGATCACCGGCGTCGTCGACGAACCGTGCAGGCCCATCTTGTGTTCTTCCTTGCCGGTGGAGACCCCGTCGAACCCGCGCTCGACGAGGAACGCCGTGAAGTGCTCGCCGTCCACCCTGGCGAAGACGACGTAGAGGTCGGCGAACCCGCCGTTGGTGATCCACATCTTCTCGCCGTTCAGGACGAAGCCGCCGTCCGCCTGGCGCGTCGCGCGGGCCCTGGCCCCGAGCGCGTCCGAGCCGGAGCCGGCCTCGCTCAGGCAGTAGGCGCCGACGGTCTCCCCGGTCACCAGGGACGGCAGGTAGCGCTGCTTCTGCTCGCCGGTGCCGAACATCCGGAGCGGCAGGACGGCGAGGTTGGCGTGCGCCCCGTAGGTGGCGCCGAACGATCCGCACCGGCCCAGGGCGCCGGAGATGATGGCCGCGCTGGCCTTGTCCAGCGCCAGGCCCCCGTAGGCCTCCGGCACGTCGGTGCCGAGCAGGCCCAGCTCGCCGGCGCGGCGCAGCAGCTCGCGGGCCAGATCCCAGTCCTTCGCCTCCAGCCGGTCGTTCTGCCCGGCGACCTCGTCGGCGAACTCCTGCGCCGTCCGCTGAATCAGCCGGTGCTCCTCGGTCATGCGCTCCGGCGTGAAGACGGCGTCGGGCTGCGCCGCCTCCAGGAGCCACTCTCCGCCGCGCGGCACGGTCTCGACTGCGGTGGTCGTCATGATGTCCCTCGTCTCGTGAACGTTCGCCGGTCCGCGGCGCGGGTCAGAGCCGTTCGAAGATGCCGGCCGCGCCCATGCCGCCCCCCACGCACATGGTGACCATGCCGTAGCGTCCGCCGCGCCGTTCGAGCTCGTGCAGCAGGGTGGCGGTCAGCTTCGCGCCGGTGCAGCCGAGGGGATGGCCGAGCGCGATGGCGCCCCCGTTGACGTTGAGCTTGTCCGGATCGATCGGCAGCTCGCGCAGGCAGGCGAGAATCTGCGCCGCGAACGCCTCGTTCAGCTCCACCAGATCGATGTCGTCGAGCGTCAGGCCGGCCGTCGCGAGCGCCTTGCGCATGGCCGGCACGGGGCCGATGCCGAACAGTTCCGGCTCGACGCCGGCCGTCGCGCAGGTCACGAAGCGCGCCAGCGGCTTCAGTCCCGCCCGCGCGGCCCGCTCGGCGGTCGTGACGACCACCGCCGCCGCGCCGTCGCTCGTCTGGGAGGAATTGCCGGCGGTGACCGATCCGCCGGCGCGGAACACCGGGCGCAGCTTCCCGAGCGCCTCCAGCGAGGTGTCCGCGCGCGGCCCCTCGTCCTTCTCGAACGCGACCTCCCGCACGGCCGGCGCCGCGCCGCCGCCGTTCCCCGGCTCGGCGACGCGGACCGTGACCGGGACGGTCTCGGCGTCGAAGCGGCCGGCGGCCAGCGCCGCGAGCGCGCGCTGGTGGCTGCGCAGGGCGTAGGCGTCCTGTTCCTCGCGGGTGATCGACGACTCGCGGGCGTGGTTCTCGGCGACGAGGCCGGTGCCGAGGTAGACGTCCGGGTAGTGGGCCACCAGCTCCGGGTTGGGGGCGACCTTGTGCCCCCCCAGCGGCACGAGGCTCATCGATTCGGTTCCGCCGGCCACGATCGTGTCGGCCCCGCCGGCCAGGATCCGTTCCGCCGCGAAGGCGATCGACTGCAGCCCCGACGCGCAGAAGCGGTTGACGGTGACGGCCGCGGCGGCGACCGGGATCCCGGCCCGCAGGCTGGCGATGCGGGCCACGTTCATGCCCTGCTCGGCCTCCGGCATCGCGCAGCCGAGGATGACGTCGTCCACCGTTTCCGGTTCGATGCCCTCGGCGCGGCGGAGCGCTTCGCGGATCGCGACGGCGGCCAGCTCGTCGGGGCGGGTCGTGCGCAACGCGCCCTTCGGCGCCTTGCCGACCGGGGTGCGGACGGCGGATGCGATGACTGCGTCTCTCATGGTCTCGGCTCGCTTGCGTCAGGATGATCGATCACGCGGGGATCCGCAACGGCGCGGCGGCGCGCGCCGCGTGGGAGTGGATGAACCGCGCCACGGCGCCGGCGAAGCGCTCGGGGCGCGTCACGAGGCCCAGGTGGCCCGTCCGCTCGAGGCAATCGTAGCGCGCGCCCGGGATCGCCCGCAGGTACTCGCGCGTGGCGGCGACCGCCACGACGCGGTCGAGGTCCGGCTCGCCGGTCACGATCTGGGTGGGAGCCGTGATCCGGGCGCAGTCGGCCGCGAAGTCGACGCGCCCCGCGCAACGCACGCGCTCGGCCATGCGGACCGGCGCCATGGGATAGCGGGTGACCCGCAGCAGATGGCCCGCGGCGAAGCGCATGCGCGCGCCGAGCGGCGGGAAGGCGGCGGCGAGCTCGGGGTGGAGCCGGAAACAGGATCCGAGCGCGTAGAGCGGCGACGTCAGCCGGGGGGCGGCGAGGTACCGGCTCACGTCGCATCCCGGCCGCCACGAGGGCGGCGGCGCGGACACCAGCGTCAGGGTCCGGACGCGCTCCGGGCGGGCGGCGGCGTAGTGCACCGCGATCCAGCCGCCGTAGGACACCCCGCACAGCGACACCGGGCCGCGGACGCCGGCCCGGTCGAGCAGGGCGTCGAGCCACTCGGTGTGGCGCTCGAAGCCGGCCGCCGGGTCGGCCCCGGCGATCGACCCGGGGTCGCCCGGCAGCGATCCGGTGATCACGCGGCAGCGCGCCGCGAGCGCGTCCACCGCGGGACGCATCCACTCCCAGCGGCCCTGGATGCCGGGGACGAGCGCGAGCGGCAGGCCGGCTCCGCGGTCCGTCATCAGTTCCTCCGGGGCAACCGGGAGGATGCCGCGGACATCCCGGAGTGCGGCAGGCCGGCTCCGCGGTCCGTCATCAGTTCCTCAGCGGTTTTCCGGTCTTGAGCAGGTGGGCGATGCGCTCCTGCGTCCGCGGTTCGCCGCACAGGCTCAGAAACGCTTCGCGTTCGAGGTCGAGCAGCCGCTGCTCCGACACCGCCGCGGCGTGCGGGAGGTCGCCGCCGGCGAGGACGCGGGCGAGCGTGCGCCCGACGTGCGCGTCGTAGTCGCTGATGCGCCCCGCGCGCCACGCCAGATGCACCCCGAGGTCCAGCGCCGCGCGCACCCCGGCGCCGCCCACGGGAACGTTGCCGCGCGGCGCCGGCGGCTGGTAGCCGGCGCGCGCCAGGCCCAGCGCCGCCGCTTTCGCGTCCGCCAGGAGCCGCTCCCGGTTCATCGTGACCGCGTCGGTGTCGCGCAGGAGGCCGAGGCGCCGGGCGTCGGCGGCGCTCGTCGAGACCTTGCCGAGGCCGACGAGCTCGAACGCATGCCGGACGTACGGCAGCGGGTCGGCCGCGCCGGCCGGCGCGCGGGCCATGAACCGGACGAGCAGCTCCTTCGTCCCGCAACCGGCCGGGATCAGGCCGGCGCCCACCTCCACCTGGCCCAGGTACGTCTCGGCCGCGGCCTGCACGCGGTCGGCGTGCAGGACGATCTCGCAGCCGCCGCCCAGGGCCAGCCCGGCCGGGGCGGCGACCACCGGCACGGCGGCGTACCGCAGCCCGAGGACGGCCGCCTGGAACGTGCGCACCAGCAGGTCGATCTCGTCCCAGTCCTCCTCCCGGGCCGCGAGCAGCAGGAGCATCAGGTTGGCGCCCGCCGAGAACGCCGGCGCGTCGTTGCCGACGACCAGCGCCTCGAAGTTCCCGGCGGCTTCCTCCACGCCGGCCTGCATCATGGCGACGGTGTCGCCGCCGATGGCGTTCATCTTCGAGTGGAACTCCAGGCCGAGCACGCCGTCGCCGAGGTCGACGAGGCTCGCGCCGGCGTTCCGTCTCACCGGCGGCCGTTCCTCCTTCGCGCGCCGCAGGAGTTGCAGATCGGGCGCCCGCGGCGGAACCGCGCCCGGCCGGAAGCGGACCGCGGCGGCCGGGGCCGGGGCGGAACGCCGCAGATCGCGCACGAGCGCCGGCGGGTCCTGCCGGCCGGCCGCGCGCAGCACGGCGTCGACCCCGACGGCGTCCCAGAGCTCGAACGGACCGAGCTCCCACCCGAAGCCCCAGCGCATCGCGCGGTCGACGTCGTCGATGGAGTGCGCGATCGCCGGCGCGGCCTCCGCCGCGTACACCAGCGTGGGGGCGAGCGTGGCGCGCAGGAACTCCCCGACGCGGCCGCGGTCCTCGAACAGGGTCCGGATCCGCTCGGCGGGGTCGCCGATCGCGGCGGCGGCGTCCAGCGCCGGCAGCCGCGGCGGCCGGCGGGGACGGTAGTCCATCGTGCGCGGATCCAGCGTCAGGATCTCGCTGCCGCCCCCGGCCTCGCGCTTGCGGTAGAAGCCGCCCCCCGCCTTCGCCCCCAGCCGGCCCCGTTCGACCATGCCGGCGACCAGCGGGGGCAGTGCGAAGGAGGCGCGCTCCTCCGCGTCCTCGAGGCGCTCGGCCAGGTTGGCGGCCACCTGGGCCAGGACGTCCAGGCCCGCGAGGTCGAGCGTGCGGAACGTCGCCGAGCGGGGCCGGCCGACGGCGGGGCCGGTCATGGCGTCGATCTCCTCGATCGTGTGCGCGTCCCCCGCGAGCTGCTCCAGCACCCGCAGGACGCCGAACATGCCGATGCGGTTGGCGATGAAGTTCGGCGTGTCCTTGGCGACGACCACGCCCTTTCCGAGCGCGCGCTCGCCGAAGCGCACCATGGCGTCGACCACCGCCGGATCCGTGTCGGCGGCCGGGACGATCTCGAGCAGCGGCAGGTACCGCGGCGGATTGAAGAAGTGGGTACCGAGCCAGCGGCGCCGGAACGCCGCGCCGCGCCCGGCCGCGAGGCTGCCGATCGGGATGCCCGACGTGTTGGAACTGACGACGGCGCGCTCCGCCCGGTGCGGCTCGACCCGCGCCAGCAACTCCTGCTTGACGTCGAGCCGCTCGACGACCGCTTCGACGATCCAGTCGCACCCGCCGATGCGCGGCAGATCGGCGTCGAACCCGCCCGTGGCGATGCGCCGCGCCGTCTCCGGCGTGAAGAACGGGTCGGGCTTCAATCCGCGGGCGCGCCGCAGTCCCGCGCGCGCCGTCCCGGCGTCGAGGTCCAGCAGCAGGACGGAGAGGCCCGCGTTGGCGGCGTGGGCGGCGATCTGGGCGCCCATGGCGCCGGCGCCGAGCACGGCGACCGAGTGTATCCGCTGCATGTCAGCCCCCCGGCTGCGGACCGCTTCCTGCAAGTAATATAATGGCTTTCCGATGACGGCGCCGCCGCAGCGCGTGTTCACTCCCGGCGACGGCGCCGTCCCCCCGGCGCTCACCGGCCGCGAACGGGAGGAGGAGGTGCTGCTGGGGTGCCTGGCGGATCTGGCCGTCGGCCGGGCGCCGCCGCACAACGTCGTCCTCACGGGCCCGCGCGGCAACGGCAAGACCGCGCTGCTCCACTGGTTCCAAAGCGCCTGCCGCGAACGCGGGAAGGGCGTGGAATTGGTGCACGTGACACCGGCCGACGTCCCGAGCCGGGAAGACCTCGTCGACGTCCTGGCGCCGCCGGCCGGCCTGGCGAGGCTGCTGCCCCGGAAGCTCGGTCTCGCGGCCGTCGGATCGGTCGAATGGGCGTCGCCGCAACGGACTGCGAGGACCCTGACGGCGCGGCTCGCCGCCCGTTGCCGCAGGCGGTCGCTCGCGGTGCTGCTCGACGAGGCGCACACGCTGGACCCCGCGGTCGGCCGCATGCTTCTCAACACCAGCCAGCAGGTGCGCGCCGAGGCGCCGTTCCTGCTGGTGCTGGCCGGCACGCCGGGCCTGCCGGCGCACCTCGGCGCCATGAACGCGACTTTCTGGAGCCGTCTGGCGGAAGGGCGCCTGGGGATCGGCCGCCTGAGCGACGAAGCCGCCCGGAACGCGCTGGTCGAACCGTTGAAGAAATACGGCGTGCGCATCGACCCGGAGCCGCTCGACGCGGTCGTCGAGAGCAGCCAGCGCTATCCGTACTTCATCCAGCTCTGGGGCGCTTCCCTGTGGAAGCAGCATGCGGCCACCGGCGCGGCGCGGCTGACCGCCGCCCACGTGGCCGCGGCGCGGCCCGCCGTGACGGCCCAGGTCGCGGACTACTACAAGGATCGCTGGCGGGAACTGGAGGCCGGCGAACTGCTGCCGGCGGCGGTTGCCACGGCGCGGCTGTTCCGGGCCGGCGCCGACGCCGCGGCGTCCGACCACCAGATCGACGAAGCGCTCGCCGCGACCGGCGCGGACGCCGCGGGACGCCGGGCCGCCCGCGAGGCGCTGCACCGGCTCGGCTATTTCTGGGAGCCGCCGGACCAGTCGCCGCCGCTCACCTGGGTCGCCGGCATCCCGTCCCTGATGACCTACGTGGGCAGCCGGGCCGCGGAGGAATGAACGTTCATTCATCGGCCGGAGTGAACGAGCACAAGGGAGAAGTCAAAGGGATATACCTGACTCTCCGATGACGGTGCCGCCGCGGCGCACATGCCCCCGGAGGAGCCCCTCCGCCTGGTCGCGGACTGCCGCCGGAGATGACGGAGGCGGACGGCGGCCCCGTTTCCTTGATCGCGGGGATACCCGCAATCTACACTTCACTTCGTGATGGACGATCTCGTCGTCGTCACGGGCGGCGGCGGCTTCATCGGCGGCCACCTGATCGCGCGGCTGCGCGAACTCGGACATACCCGGCTGCGCTCGGTCGACGCGAAGCCGATCGACGAGTGGTACCAGCGCTTCGACGACGTCGAGAACCGCCGGCTCGATCTCCGGCGCCCCGAGGCCTGCAAGGAGGCGTGCCGCGGCGCGCAACAGGTTTTCCAGCTCGCGTCCGACATGGGGGGCATGGGCTTCATCGAGACGCACAAGGCCGAGTGCATGCTCTCGGTGCTGATCAACACGCACATGCTGGTCGCGGCCAGGGACGGCGGCGTCGAGCGTTTCTTCTTCTCGTCGTCCGCCTGCGTCTATCGTGCCGCCAGGCAGCGCGACGCCGACGTCACGCCGTTGCGCGAGTCCGACGCCCATCCGGCCGATCCGGAAGACGGCTACGGCTGGGAAAAGCTCTTTTCCGAGCGCATGTGCCGGCACTTCCGCGAGGACTACGGGCTGGCGACCCGGATCGCCCGGTACCACAACGTCTACGGGCCCGGCGGCGCCTGGGACGGCGGGCGGGAGAAGGCGCCGGCCGCGATCTGCCGCAAGGTGGTCCATGCGCTCGCGACCGGCGAGCGCACCATCGAAATCTGGGGCGACGGCGCCCAGACCCGCTCGTTCACGTACGTCGACGACTGCATCGAGGGAACCTTGCGCCTCATGGCGAGCGGCGTCGAAGACCCGCTCAACGTCGGCTCCGACGAACTGGTGACGATCGACGGCCTCGTCGACGTCGTCGAAGAGGTCGCGGGCGCGTCCCTCGAGCGCCGCTACCGGCTCGACGCGCCGCGCGGCGTCATGGGGCGCAACTCGGACAACACCCGGATCCGGCGCGACCTCGGTTGGGCGCCGGGCATCGGCCTGCGCGACGGGATGGCGCGCACCTACGCGTGGATCGAGAAGCAGTACCACGCCGGCGGCGCGCGACGCCTTCCCCGCTCCGACGCGGGCCGCAACGGAATCGAACGCATTCGTTCCGCCGCGCCGACCTGCAACGCCCCGGGCGCTCCGGACGACAAGTGCCATCCTCCGCAATCCTCATCCTGAGCCAGGTCTACGTGCCGGATCCGGCGAGCGTCGGCCAGCACCTGGCCGACGTGGCGGCCGAGCTGCGGCGGCGCGGCCGCCGGGTGGTGGTGCTCACTTCCGCGCGCGGTTACGGCGATCCGAGCCGGCGCTACCCCGCGCGCGAGCGGCGGGACGGCGTCGAGATTCGGCGCCTCCCCCTGGCTTCCTTCGGCAAGGGCTCGATGCTGCCGCGCCTCGCCGGCGCGGCGTCGTTCCTGCTCCAGGCCCTCGTGCGCGGGATCTTCACCCGCGGGCTGGCCGGGGTGCTGGTGAGCACGTCCCCGCCGATGGCGACGCTGGCCGCGCTCGGCATCTCGGCGCTGCGCCGGTCGCCGATCTGTTTCTGGGTGATGGACATCAACCCCGATCAGGCGGTCGCCCTCGGGCAGATGCAGCCGGCCGGCCTCGCGGTGCGCGCGTTCGAGATGCTGAACCGCGCCGCGCTGCGCCGAGCGCGGAGCGTGGTGACGCTCGATCGCTTCATGGCCGAACGTCTCGAGCGCAAGGCGCACATCGGCGGCCGCCTCGCCGTCCTGCCGCCGTGGCCGCACAACGATCCGCGCCGCGCGCCGTCCCGAGGCGAAAACCCGTTCCGTCGCGAGCAGGGCCTGGACGGCAAGCTGGTCTTCCTGTACAGCGGCAACCACTCGCAGGCGCACCCCCTGACCACGCTGCTCGAGGCGGCCTGGCGAGTGCGGGACCTCGAGCGCGTCGTGTTCCTGTTCGTCGGCTCCGGTTCCGCCCGGCGCGAGGTGGACGCGGCGATCGCGGCGGGCGTCGGCAACGTGCGCGCGCTGCCCTATCAGCCGCTCGAGCGCCTCGACCGGTCGCTCGCCGCCGCCGACGCGCACCTGGTCACGTTCGGCGACCCGATGGTCGGCATCGTCCATCCGAGCAAGGTCTACGGCGCCATGGCGGCGGCGCGCCCGATACTCCTCGTCGGCCCGGAGCGATGCAGCGCCGCGGACCTCGTCCGCCGGCACAGGATCGGCTGGATTCACCGGCACGGCGACGTGGACGGGGTGGAACGCACGGTGCGCGCCGCCGCGGCGGCGGAGGCCGGCGAGCTGGAGGCGATGGGCGCGCGCGCGCGAAGAGCGGCCGCGCCTTTTGCGAAGGCGGAGCTCTGTCCCCGCCTCTGCGATCTCGTGGTCGACGCGCTGCCGGTCCGGGACGCCGGGACGTCGCCGGCCGGCGCCCGCGCGGAAGCCGGCCGAACGTGATCGCCCGCCGTTCCCTGCCCGTCATGCCGGCGCCGGACAGGTCGACGCCCGCGCGGAAGCCGGCCGAACGTGATCGCCCGCCGTTCCCTGCTCGTCATGCCGGCGCCGGACAGGTCGACGCCCCGCGCGGAAGCCGGCCGAACGGGGTCGGTCGCGGTCGTCAGGCAGCCATGCCGCCGTCCTGACGGCGCCCGGCTTGACGCACGCCTGCGAGACGGCCGTCAGGCGCCCTGCGCGGGGTCGTCCAGCGACCTCACCCAGCGGGCGGTTTCCCGGACGCCCTGTTCCACGGCGCACGGCAGGTCGCCGCAGACTTCCCGGATCGGCGCGACGTCGATCCGCGGCTCGGCGAGAACGTTCCGGAGCCGAAAGGAATTGAACGGAAAATTCCGGAACCCGACGAAATTGATCAGATCGCCCGCTCCGGCGGCCAGTCTGGCGAGGGGCGTCGGGAGGGTCCGAATCGGCGGCGCGCCGAGTTCCCGCTGCAGGCCGTCGCACCAGCTCCGCAGCGAGAGCGGCCGGTAGTCGGCCAGGTAGAAGACCTTGCGGTGGATCGCCGCCGCCGGCGCATCGAGGAGCCGCTGGTACTGGTGCGCCACGTTCCCCACGTAGCCGTACGCCTTCCACCGCGGCTCGCGCCCCACGTGAAAGTACCAACCCCGCCGGATCATGCGCAGGAAGCGGAGGTAGTGCCGTCCCATGCCGGGACCCCACACCGTCGTGGGGCGTACGATGCACCATTCGGGAACCCCTCCGCGCCGCTCCCGGATCGAGCGCTCCATGATCGCCTTGCTCGCGCCGTACAGGTTGGGCGGCCGGAGGTCGTCCGGGCCGGCGGGAACGTATCCGGCCGGACAGACCAGTTGGGTGGAGGTGAAGATGCAGCGCCGCACGCCGGCGCCGGCCATGGCGTCCATCAGGTGGATGGTTCCGCGGGTGTTCACCCGGTATTGCGCGCCGCTCCCGGTGTCCGCCAGATCGGTGCGGGCGGCGAGGTGGACCACCGCGTCCGGCGCGACCTCGCCCACGACCTCCGCCACCCGGTTCCGGTCCAGCAGATCGCAGAGCCGGAACCTCCGCCGGTGGCCTTCCGCTGATGGAGGGACCAGGTCGGCGCCCCACGCGTCGCAGCCGACCGCCAGCAGCCGCTGGAGAAGATGGCGCCCGATGAAACCCGAGCTGCCGGTGACGAGGACCCTTCCGGTCATCGCTGTTGCCCGTCACGCGGCGGGCGCCGCCGCTCGACCGGCCGACGCGCGACCGCATCGCAGAGGCGATCGGCGACGGAGGCGCCGGGACTTCCCCGCCCCCGCCCTTCGGCGCCGGCCGGAAACCTTCGGCGTGGCGCGCGCTCCCGGGAACGGGGTCGACCCTGCGCCGAACCGGAGAGGCGCGCAACGCTTTGCGCTCGGGAGCGCAACGCCGGGGCGCAGGCCATGACCGGCGCGACCTCCGGCCGGATGCCGGACGCGGGCGGCGTGGCCGGCCGGACGCGGCGGATAGCCATGCTCATGCCTTCGCTGGCGGGGGGCGGCGCGGAGAAGATGTTTCTGATGGTCGCCGCCGGCCTCGCGCGCCGCGGCTTCGCGGTCGATCTGCTCATCGAACGCGCCGAGGGCCCGTACGTGGAACTGGTGCCCACGGGGGTCCGGCTGCTGCGTCTCGATGCGCGGCTGTCCGGCACCACCCTTCCCAAGCTGCTGCGGTACCTCCATCGGGAACGTCCCGACGTGCTGCTGTCGAACCTGGACTGGACCAACGCCTTCGCCCTGATCGCGAAGAAGTGCTTCGCGCGCGAGCCGCGGGTCGTGGTGCGGCAGGCGGCCGTTTTTTCGGCGGCGCTCGCCGAGAGCCGGTTCCGGATCCGCGGGGTCGTGATGCGGGCGCTGAAACACCTCCTGCCCTCCGCCGACGCGATCATAGCGGTCTCCCGCGGCGTGGCGGAGGATCTCGAGCGCCACCTGCCCGGGGCGGCGCGAGATCTGGTGCGCGTCGTTCCCAACCCGGTGGTCGACTCCGAGCTGGCCGCGCGGGCGGCGGCGCCGGTGGCCCACCCCTGGTTCGCCGACCGGCGGGTTCCGGTGGTGCTGTCGGCCGGACGCCTGCATTCCCACAAGGACTTTCCGACGCTGCTCAGGGCGTTTTCCGAAGTGGCGCAGGCGCGCCCGGCGCGCCTGGTGATACTCGGCGAGGGCCCTCTTCTTGCGAGGCTGCGGGCGCTCGCCCGGGAGCTGCGGATCGAGCGGGCCGTCGACTTCCCCGGGTTCCGGACCAACCCGTTCGCGTACATGGCGAAGGCGCGGGTGTTCGCGCTCTCCTCCACGTCCGAAGGGCTGCCGTCCGTGCTGATCGAGAGCATGGCGTGCGGGACGCCCGTGGTCGCCACGGACTGTCCGTACGGTCCGCGGGAGATACTGGAAGGCGGCAGGTGGGGGCGGCTCGTGCCGGTGGGAGATCATCAGTCGCTGGCCGGGGCGATCCGGGACACCCTGGACCGCCCCGGCGACCCCGGTCTCCTGGTTGCCAGAGCCGGCCGGTACGCGGTGGAGCCGGCCGTCGACCAGTACTTGCGCGTGCTGCTGCCGAAACGCCGGAGCCGCCTGCGATAGCGCAGACGTTCCTTGCGTTGCTCGTTCCGGCAACTTGCGCGCGGCGCGGGCGCGCGCGTCCGCGGACTGCCGGTCACGACGCTCTTCCGTTGCTCGTTCACGTGCTCGTTCACGATTCCGGCCCGATGTCCGCGCTGCCGAGCGCAACCATGCGCGGCCGGGTGCCATAATCGGGCCATGCGCTTCTTCAACACGGAAGGGCCGGTGCGCCCGGACGACCACTACGCCATTCCGCCGCTGAGCCGGGTGGACGTCGACGAACTGCTGGATCTGGTTCGGTCCAAGCGCTACTTCGTGTTGCACGCGCCGCGGCAGACCGGCAAGACCTCCACTCTGATCGCTCTGCGCGACCTGCTCAACCGCGGCGAGGCGGGCGATTTCCGTTGCGTGGACGTGAACGTCGAGGTCGGTCAGGTGGCCCGCGACGACACCGCGCGGGGCATGCGGGCCATTCTGAGCAGTCTGGCCTCCGGCGCACGGCTTCTGGGCGACGACTACCCGGACGGCGTCTGGCCCGACCTGCTCGCCAGAATCGGGCCGGAGGACGCCCTCCGGGAATTGCTCACCCGCTGGTGCATGGCCAACCCGACGCCGCTGGTGCTGCTGGTGGACGAGATCGATTCGCTGGTGGGCGACACCCTGCTGTCGGTGCTGCGCCAGCTCCGCGCGGGCTATCCGCAGCGCCCCGCGGGCTTCCCGCAGAGCATCGTGCTGTGCGGCGTGCGCGACGTCCGCGACTACCGCATCCGGTCGAGTTCGGGCGAGGTCGTCGCGGGCGGCAGCCCGTTCAACGTCGCCGCGAAGTCGCTGCGCCTGGGCGACTTCACCGAGGCCGAGACCCGATCGCTGATGGCGCAGCACACGGCGGAGACCGGCCAGCGCTTTTCGGCGGCGGCGCTCGACGCGGTGTGGACGCAGACGCGGGGCCAGCCGTGGCTGGTGAACGCGCTGTGCGCGGGGGCGTGCTTCGACGACCGGGCGGGGCGCGACCGCTCGCGCGCCATCGGGGAGGACGACGTCCACGCGGCGCGGGAGGAACTGATCCTCTCGCGCCGCACGCACCTGGACCAGCTCGCCCACAAGCTGGAGGAGGAGCGGGTGCGGCGGGTCGTCGAGCCGATCCTGAGCGGCGGCGAGGCGCGGCACCACGTGCGCGACCTCGAATACGTCCGCGACCTGGGTCTGATCGACGGCGGCGCGCCGCCGCGCATGGCGAACCCGATCTACGCGGAGGTGGTGCCGCGCGAGCTGGGTTACGTGTTGCAGAGCAGCCTGGACCAGGACGTGGCGTGGTACGTGGACGGCGCCGGCGGCCTGGACGTGCGCAAGCTGCTGGCGGCGTTCCGCACGTTCTACGGGGAGCACGCGGAGCACTGGCTGGGGCGCTTCGACGACTACCCCGAGGCGGCGCCGCAGCTCATCCTGCAGGCGTACCTGCAGCGGGTGGTGAACGGAGGCGGCCGCATCGAGCGGGAGTACGGGTTGGGCCGGGGCCGTACGGACCTGCTGTTGCGGTGGCCGCGCGAGCCGGGCCAGCCGGCGGAACTGTGGCAGCGGTTCGTGATCGAGTGCAAGGTGCTGCGCGACGCGGACCGCAAGAGCCTCGCGGGGACGATCGAGCGCGGGGTGGAGCAGACGCTGGGCTACATGGCGCGGTGCGGCGCCGAGGAAGGGCATCTGGTGGTGATCGACCGCCGCGCCGAGGAACGCCGGCGCGGTGACGGCGAGGCGGGGGCCGGCGAGCGCCGGCGGGAGGGCCGCCGGGTGGTCGTCTGGACGCTGTAGCGTGACCGGGCGCGACAGGCGCCCTGAGCGATGCGCGGCGCCGAGACGCTCGCCGGCGCGCCCGGACGCGGCAACCGCGCGTGCCGCTCAGCCCGTTTCGGAAGCGATCCGCCGGGCCCCGAGGTAGCGGTTCCGCCAGTAGCGGACGCTCAGGCTCTCGACGCGGACCTTGCCGCGTTCGCTCGGCGCATGGACGAACCGGCCGTCGCCGAGCGCCAGCTACCGAACCGCGGGAGCCGCCGTGCGGCTCCGCCGGTACAATGCGCGTTCGCATGTGTGGCGTGGCCGGCTTTCTCGACGGCGGTTCCTTCCTTTCGGAAGCGTCGCCGGCGATCGCCGGCGCGATGGCGGACGCGGTCGCGCACCGCGGCCCGGACGACGCCGGGGTCTGGCTCGACCGCGACGCCGGGGTCGCGCTGGCCCACCGCCGCCTGGCCGTCATCGACCTGTCGCCGGCCGGCCGCCAGCCGATGCCGTCCGCGTCGGGGCGCTACGTCATCGTCTTCAACGGCGAGATCTACAACCACGCGGACCTCAGGCGCCGGCTCGAAGCGCGGTTTCCGGACGCCGTGGCGTGGCGGGGGCGTTCCGACACGGAAACCCTGCTGGCCGCCGTCGAATGCCTGGGGCTGGAGGAGGCGTTGCGGTCGGCCGCCGGCATGTTCGCGTTCGCGCTCTGGGACCGCGAGGACCGGACGCTCTGGCTGGCCCGCGACCGGATGGGCGAAAAGCCCCTCTACTACGGCTGGCAGAACGGCGTGTTCCTGTTCGGGTCCGAGCTGAAGGCGCTCGCCGCACACCCCGCGTTCGCGGGAGACGTCGACCGGGGCGCGCTGGCCCTGCTGCTTCGGGACCTCTACGTTCCGGCGCCCTGGTCGATCTACGAGGGGATACGAAAACTGCCCGCGGGCACGTACGTCCGGGTCGCCGCCGGCCGGGCGCGCGCCGGCGAACTGCCGGAACCGCGGCCGTACTGGTCGTTGCGGAACGTCGTCGCGGCGGGCCGCGCGCAACCGTTCGAAGGCACGCCCGACGAGGCGGTGGACGCCCTGCGCGATCTGCTGCTCGACGCGGTCCGCCGGCAGATGGCCGCGGACGTCCCGCTCGGCGCCTTCCTGTCCGGCGGGATCGACTCGTCGACGGTCGTCGCGTTGATGCAGGCGCAATCGAACCGCCCGGTGCGAACCTTCACGATCGGGTTCGAGGAGCCCGGTTACGACGAGGCGCGGCACGCCCGGGCGGTGGCCGGCCATCTGGGAACCGAGCATACCGAGCTGTACGTGTCGGCGCGGGACGGGCTGGACGTCATCCCGCGCCTGCCCGCCCTGTTCGACGAGCCCTTCGCCGATTCCTCGCAGATTCCGACCTCCCTGGTGTCGGCGCTGGCCAGCCGGCACGTGACCGTCGCCCTCTCCGGGGACGGCGGCGACGAGCTGTTCGGCGGCTATACGCATTACTCGAGGACGCCCCGGGTCTGGCGCGCGCTGTCGAACACGCCGGCGCCGTTGCGCCGGCTCGGCGCCCGAGCCGTTGCGGCCGTCTTCGCGCCCGGGCCGTTCCGGCCGCCGGCCCGCCTGCTGCGCCGGACGCGCCTGGGCCGCGGATGGCTCCGGATGGGCCCCAGGGCGCGCAAGCTGGCGCTGCTGATGGACTGCCGGACGCCGGAACGGCTTTTTTTCCTCCACCAGCGATCGCCCTGCCCGGACCCGTCGGCCGCCGTGCGCGGGGCGTCCGCGCCGGTCACCGTGCTGACCGATCCCGCGAGCTGGCCGGATACGCCCGAACTCGAACAACGGCTGATGGCGGTCGACGCGCTGACGTATCTTCCCGACGACATCCTGGTCAAGGTGGATCGGGCCGCGATGGGGACGAGCCTCGAAACGCGCGCGCCGTTGCTGGATCACCGGGTGGTGGAATTCGCCTGGCGCCTGCCGCTGGCGGTCAAGATCCGGAACGGCCGGCAGAAATGGGGGCTGCAGCGGGTGCTCCACGAATACGTGCCCCCGCGGCTCGTCGAACGGCCGAAGGCGGGATTCGCGGTTCCGCTCGCCTCGTGGCTGCGGGGACCGCTCCGCGACTGGGCCGAGGCCCTGCTGGACGAACGCCGCCTGCGGTCCGAGGGATTCCTGGACCCGCGGCCGGTCCGGCGGCGCTGGAGCGAGCACTTGAGCTGGCGCGAAGGCTGGCACCAGCACCTCTGGAGCATCCTGATGTTCCAGGCGTGGCTGGAGCACGGCCGGCGCGGCCGGCGGCCGGCGGCCCCCGCGTCGTGAAAATCGAAACCCGCGCTGCTCAGCGGCGCGGGAACGCGGACAACAGGTCCGAGCCGGCGACGGCGTCGAAGCACCGTTCGTGTCCCAACGCGTTCCAGTGGCCCTCCTGCGGCCACTCGAACCGCTGGCCGTGCCGCCGGTGGTGGGCGATGAACCGCGACTGCAAGTCGATGGCCGCGTACCCCGCGCGGTCCGCGTTCGCCAGGAAATAGCGGCGCATCACGTCCACGAAGCTCCCGCGCGCCGCGGCCAGCGACCGGCCGTACCGTATCCCGTCGACCACGAACACGATCCGTCCCGGATCGAGGCCCGCGTATGCGGGCAGCAGGTCGAGGAACGCATCGACCGCCCGTTTCGAAGCGGCGACCCGCGGCCGCTCCGCGACCCGCGGCCGCTCCGCGCTCGCCGGCGTGTGAACGGGAGACAGCCGGGGCCCCTGCCGGGAGTCCTCCGCGCCGGTGACCCGGGAACGGACCCGGCGCGCCGATTCCAGCACCTGGAGGTTGTGCCCCAGATACCTGACCAGCGCCGACCGCCGCAGCAGCCGGTATGGAAGGGACGGAACGCGGTCGACGCGCTCGAGGGCGAGCCGGCCGCCGCGGTCGGCGAAGTAGTGATACCCCGCCGTCCCTCCGTACTCGATCAGGCTCTCGTCGTAGTCGTTGCCGATCACGACGACGACCAGCCCGTCCGGCCGGTACGCGTCGCGCGCGTGCCGGGCCCACGCCAGGTACTGGCTCAGGGGGGCGCCGGCCATGCCGAAGGAGTAGACGCGGGCGGCCGGTTCCAGCAGGGTCGCGAGCCGGCCGGCGCACGTGGAGCGGAACGGCACCATGAACGCTTCGACGTAGCTGTCGCCGACGACGGCGAGGAGCGGGCCGGGGGCGTCCGCCCGGTAGTCGACGTCGCTGACGAAACCGGCGTTGTTGACCGCCACGGTGTTGACGATCGAGAAGTTCCAGTCCCTGGACCACGTGAACTCCCGATCGGGTTCGAACCGCATGATCGGATGCTCGTCGTCGACCGGCTCGCGGCGGGTGCTTCCGTGGACCGGCAGGACCCGCAGCAGGAGCTCGACGCCGAGCAGCGGGACGATCCACGCCGCGAGCAACGCCGACGCCCGCACCGTCCACGCCGCACGCCGCATCGCAACGGGCCGCGGGGGCCGCCGGCGGAACCATCCTCCGACGAGCCGCCGAGCAGCGGACTGGAAACGAGAGAGCCCCCGCAGCGCCACGACGGCACCATGCTACACCGGCGCAACGGGAAAGCCGGATCGCACCGGCGGCACGAGCGGCGGTCCGTCGAACTTGGCGCCGGCCGCCGCGAACGGCGGAAAGCGAAGGCGGGATTCGCGGTTCCGCCCGCCTCGTGGCTGCGGGGGCCGCTCCGCGACTGGGCCGAGGCTGCTCAGCGGCGCGGGAACGCGGACAACAGGCCCGAGCCGGCCACCGCGTCGAAGCACCGTTCGTGTCCCAACGCGTTCCAGTGGTCGTCCCGCGGCCACTCGAACCGCTGGCGGTGCCGCCGGTAATGAGCGATGAACCGCGGCTGCAAGTCGATGGCCGCGTACCCCGCGCGGTCCGCGTTCGCCAGGAAATAGCGGCGCATCACGTCCACGAAGCTCCCGCGCGCCGCGGCCAGCGCCCGGCCGTCGTACAGACGGGGCCGTATCCCGTCGACCACGAACGCGATCCGCCCCGGATCGAGGCCCGCGTATGCAGGCAGCAGGTCGAGGAACGCATCGACCGCCCGTTTCGAAGCGGCGACCCGCGCCCGCTCCGCGCGCGCCGGCGTGTGGACGGAAAACAGCCGGGGGTCCTCCGTGCCGGCGATCCGGGAACGGACCCGGCGCGCCGACTCCAGCGCCTGGAGGTTGTACACCAGATACCTGACCAGCGCCGACCGCAGCAGCAGCCGGGATCGAAGGGACGGAGCGTGGTCGATGCGCTCGAGGGCGACCCCCTCCCCCCGGTCGGCAAACTGGTGGAACCTCACCTTCGCTCCATACTCGATCAGGCTCTCGTCGTAGTCGTTGTCGATCACGACGACGACCAGCCCGTCCGGCCGGTACGTGTCGCGCGCGTGCCGGGCAAACGCCAGGTACTGACTCAGGGGAGCGCCGGACATGCCGAACGAGTAGACGCGGGCGGCCGGTTCCAGCAGGGTCGCGAGCCGGCCGGCGCACGTGGAGCGGTACGGCACCATGACCGCTTCGACGTAGCTGTCACCGACGACGGCGAGGAGCGGGCCGGGGGCGTCCGCCCGGTAGGCGACGTCGCTGACGAACCCGGCGTTGTTGACCGCCACGGTGTTGACGATCGAGAAGTTCCAGTCCTTGGACCACGTGAATTCCTGATCGGGTTCGAACCGGTGGATCGGCTGCTCGGCGTCGACCCGCGCGTAGCGGAGGTATCCGTGGACCGGCAGCACCCGCAGCAGGAGCTCGACGCCGAGCAGCGGGACGATCCACGCCGCGAGCAACGCCGACGCCCGCACCGTCCACGCCGCACGCCGCATCGCAACGGGCCGCGGGGCCCGCCGGCGGAACCATCCTCCGACGAGCCGCCGAGCAGCGGACCGGAAACGAGAGAGCCCCCGCAGCGCCACGACGGCACCATCCTACACTGGCGCCGGCCGCCTCTGGGGTAGTGTCTCCGTCTGATTTTCTCTAACAAGCCCGATATCCGATCCGCATCAGAGCGTCGCTCCCCGTCCGGCGCGCCCGGCGTTGCGGCCGGGCGGGTTGCGGGCCGTTTTCCGCCCCACCGCCCCGGCGCCATCTGCCTCGTCGCCTTGCGCATCACTGGACAGCGGCGCCGGGATCCGGGACACTGGACAGCATGGGCAGCAAGCAGCCGGGGCGCCCCTGGACGCTCGAAGAGGACGACGCGATCCGCGCGGCGGCCGCGGCCGAAGCCGCACGGGGCCACCCCGAATCTGCAGGCGCGGCTGGCGGAAGTGGCGACGCGGCTCGACACCGGCGACTTCACGCCCGCGGAGGTATGACGAGCTACCAAGGGGGGCGACGATGGACTTGGCAGTCGTGATCGGATTCGCAGCGCTGCTCGTGACGGTCGCGGGCTTCGGGCTGGGACTTGTGGCGCAGGGTCGGTCAACGAGGAAGAGCAACGAGGCAGCGTACCAAGCCATCAAGGAAGACTTCAACAGAAGGTTCGACGGGGTGCAGGCGCAGATGAATCAGCTCGACGCGAAGAACGACGCCGCGTACCAAGCCATCAAGGAAGACTTCAACAGAAGGTTCGACGGGGTGCAGGCGCAGATGAATCAGCTCGACGCGAAGAACGACGCCGCCGTGAAGGACCTGAAGGAAGACGCGCGGACGGCGCACGCCGAGATCGGCGCGAACATCCGCGAATCAGGGGCGCGACTCGACGCCGCCGTGAAGGACGTCAAGGAAGACGCGCGGACGGCGCATGCCGAGCTCGGCGCGAACATTCTCCGGGTTGACGAGAACGTCAAGGCGGCGGAGAAGAGGGTCACCGACAACTTCAACGCGCGGTTCGACGACCTCCGGGACTACGTCCCACGGGACCCGGCGGGACCCGTGATTGACGCCCCCCGGCTGGATCGGCGATCATGCTTTCGGCCGGTGCGCCCCGCGCGCGCGGGATGAACCTCGACGGTCTCGACCTTCATGGCCCGATCTTACGTCCGCGCCACCTTCGCAGGGTTCAAGACCCTGCCGGGCGCCGCTCGTCTTCCGGGCGGCCGGCGCTCTCCATCTGTCGGCCCTTGACCTCGCCGACTTCGAGGAAGAGCTTGTGGAAGTTGCTGTTGACCTCCCGGAAGCCATCCTTGACGTCCCGGTTGGTCTCCCGGAAGCCGTCCTCGAGCCGGGTCACGATCCGGGCGTGGGCCGTTTCGTTCTTCGCGTGCGTATCCCGGATCTCGTCGCGCAGCTTGTCCTCGCTGCGGGTGACGATCTTCCAGACCGCCGCCGCGGACAGCCCCACAACCCCGACCACCAGCGCCGCGAGCGGAATCAGGTCCATCGCAGCATTCTACTCCGCGCCGGAGCGTAAAGCGTAAAGCGTGCTACCGTGGCGTGTGGGCCAAGAGCCGAAGATCAACGCCGGCGAAGGCGCGACCATCCGTGCGATGCTCGGCGCCGGCGAGAGCATGGGGACGGCCGCGCGCGCCATTGGCGTGACGAAGATGGCCGTCTCGGCGTGGTGCGCCCGCGAGCGCGCAGCCGGCCGTGCCGTGCCGATCGCCCCGCAGCGGAAGCGCGCGACGCCGCCGACGTCCGGACGGCACGCGGTTCTACGTCGGCGGCCTCGACCAGCGGCGGCGCCCGTTGCGGGCCGGCGACCTCGACGCGGCCATCGCCGAGGCGGCCGGGCTGGACGCGGCCGACGTGGGGCAGATCGTCGACGTCTGGCGCTACGGCAGCCCGGACCCGGTGGCGGTCTCGGTGGACGTGGGGGGTTGAACGATGGACGACTGGATGGCCCCGATCGGATTCGGCACGCTGCTCGTGACGGTGGCGGGGTTCGGGGTGGCGCTGGTGATGCTGGTTCAGTCGATGCGGAAGAGCAACGACGCCGCGCACGCGCGGACCGAACAGAACCTCCGCGACATCAAGGGTGAGGTGACGGCACAGGTGCAGGCGCTCGACGCGAAGAACGAGGCGGCGCACGCGAAGACCGAGCAGCACGTCCGGGACCTCAGGGGCGAGGTGCAGGCGCTCGACGCGAAGAACGAGGCGGCGCACGCGAAGACCGAGCAGCACGTCCGGGACCTCGACGCGAAGAACGAGGCGGCGCACGCGAAGACCGAGCAGCACGTCCGGGACCTCGACGCGAAGAACGAGGCGGCGCACGCGAAGACCGAGCAGCACGTCCGGGACCTCGACGCGAAGAACGAGGCGGCGCACGCGAAGACCGAGCAGCACGTCCGGGACCTCGACGCGAAGAACGAGGCGGCGCACGCGAAGACCGAGCAGCACGTCCGGGACCTCGACGCGAAGAACGAGGCGGCGCACGCGGGGACCGCGGAGCGCATCGACACGTCGCGCGCCGAGGTGTTGGGGCAGGTTCGTCATCTCGACGCGAAGAACGAGGCTGCGCACGCGGGGATCGTGGAGCGCATCGACTCTTCGCGTGGCGAGGCGCTGGCGCGTGCGGACGAACACGCGCGGAAGCTCGACGCGGTTGCGCACGACGTGGCGTTCCTGGCCGGCCGCCAGAAGGAACGCGACCACCGGGACGGCAGCGGTGCTTGAGGAGGGACACCATGCCGAAGACGAGACGAACCCCGGGCGTCGCCGCGGTTCGCGCCCGCGCCGAGCAGGGCGACGCAGCCGCGCAGAACAACCTGGGGTTCATGTATGAAACCGGCGCGGGCGTCCCGCGGGATGACCGCCAGCGAGTCAGTCCGCCTCACGGCCGACGACCACGCCCTCAGGCCCCGTCGATCCGGCCGCCGGTCGCCGTGAACGGCGACCGGCGGCCGCTTCTCGGCCGGCCCGTGGCCCTGTTCATACCATCGCTCGACGCCGGCGGCGCGGAGCGGGTCATGGTGGAACTCGCGCGCCAGTTGGCGCGGCGCCGGTTCGCCGTCGATTTCCTGGTGACCCGCGGCGGCGGCGCGCTTTGGGGATCGGTTCCGGAGAACGTCCGGCTGCTGAACCTGAACTCCTGGAAGGCGGTGGCCTCCCTTCCCGGACTGGTTCGGTACGTCCGGCGCGAAAGGCCGGCTGCGCTCCTTTCCTCGCTGGAAGCGTGCAACGTGGCGGCCCTGCTCGCCAAGCGGTTCTTCGTGCGGGACCTGCGTCTGATCGTGCGCCAGCAAAGCAACCGCACGGCCCAGTTCCGGGCCGGGGGATTCCGCACGCGCATGGCGCTCGGCGCCATGAAGCGCCTGCTGCCCGCCGCCGACGCGGTCCTCGCCGTGTCGTCCGGCGTGGCCGAAGACCTGCGGCGGACCGTCCCGCGCGCCGGCCCGGTGTGGCCGGTCCCGAATCCGGTGGTGACGCCCGCACTGCTCGAGAAAGCCCGGGCGCCGGCGGATCATCCCTGGTTCGGCGACCCGCGCACGCCGGTGGTCCTCACCGCCGGCCGTCTCGCCGCGGAGAAGGACCAGCCGACCCTGCTCCGGGCGTTCGCCGCGGTGCGCAAAGCGCGTCCCGCCCGGCTGATGGTGCTGGGAGACGGACCGGACCGCGGCCGGCTGGAGACTCTCGCGCGCGAGCTGGGCATCCGGGACGACGTCGACTTCCGCGGGTTCCAGCCCAACCCCTTCGCCTGCATGGCCCGCGCGCGGCTGTTCGTCCTCTCTTCGACCTTCGAAGGACTGCCCGCGGCGCTGATCGAAGCGATGGCGTGCGGGACGCCGGTGGTCAGCACGGACTGTCCGAGCGGCCCGCACGAGATCCTGGAAGGGGGCAGGTGGGGGAGGCTGGCGCCGGTGGGCGACTGGCGCGCGCTGGCGCGGGCGATGCGGGACACGCTCGACGATCCGATCGCGCCGGCGCGTCTGATCGCCAGGGCCGGCCACTACTCCGCGGCGGCGTCCATGGCGCGGCACCTGGAGCTGCTCCATTGGGTCGCGGCGCGCAAAACGAGACCCGCGGGGCCGTCATGACGCACCGCCGTCCTGCGGGGCCACGGTTCGCCCTCCCGGAGCTGGCGGCGCGGTTCGTCGTCTTCGTGTCGCTGGCGGGCGTCGTGGAGCTCCTCGTCGGCACCTTCGGCCTGCGCTTCGTCGTGACGGGCCTGCTGGGGCCTCCCGCCGCGGTTCTGCTCGCGTGGCACTGGCCGTACGCCGCCGGCAACCGGTTCGTGCTGGCGGCGGCCGCGCCGCTGCTGGCGTACATCGCGTTCGCCTTGTTGCACGGCTCCTCGGAAAACACCGAGGGCCTCCTGCCCGTCTATCTGTTCAACTGCCTGCTCCTGGCCCTGGTGGCCGCCCACGTCGCCAGAAGCAGCGGCGTGGCGGTTCGCGGTCTGATCGGCGTTGCGCGAATCGCCTTGCTGATCTCCGTGGCCTCCATCCTTTTCGGGTCTTTCGATCCTCCGACGGGCTACGGCAGCGACGTGTTCCGATTCGACGGTTTCTTCTGGAATCCGAACGAAGCCGCGATGGCTTCCGTGCTGCTGCTGAACTTCGTTCTGTACAGACCCTGGAACCAGAGACTCCTCAACTGGTTCGCCGTCGCCGTGGCGCCGGCGGCGACCTTTCTCACGCTGTCCAAGACCGGCGCCGCGCTGCTGCTCGTGAGCCTCCTGCTGTTCCTGTGGATCAGGCGGCAGTGGGTGGTTCTTGCCGTCGTGCCGGTCGCGGCCCTGCTTGTCCTGTCGTCGGCGCGGCCGATTCTCGACGCCTACGAAGAACAAATTGTGGAGGTGTTCATAACGGACCGCTATCGTCAGGAGTGGCAGGAGGGGAGGCAGCAGTCGGAGCAGCCGTTGACGGGGAGCGCAAGGGACAGGATCGATGATGCCGTAGATTTTTTCTCGGGCGAATTTACGACCTCGGCGCTCGGTCCCAGGGGCATTCTCTGGTCCCTGGGGATTGCGCGCATCCGGGACACCTTTCCGCATGGCTCCGGATTCGGATCGTTTCATGCGCTGGAGGGAGGCGTATTCGCTGCGCAAATTTCGCACCCGGTTTTCGGGCGCGGCCAATGGCATGGAGTTCACAACATGTACCTCATGGTCGCCGGCGAGGCCGGTTTCGTCGTGTTCGCGCTGCTGGTCTTCTGCCATGGCTGGTTGCTCGCAAGGGCCTGGCTCTCGTCGAGGGACGACGGATTGCCGTTCGCGATCATCGCCGTCACGTTGATCGGCTGGAGCGCCACCCACAACTTCCTGGGCAACCGGTACTACGTCGTGGCGTTCGCCGTCGCCGTCGGCCTGCTCGCCCGGCGCGCTCCCGCGGCACATGGCGCGCGGACGGACTGAATCGCCGCGGGGAGGAATCGCGCGGCGCATCGGCACGGTGCGGCCGGTCGGGCTGGTGGTCGATGCGGAGATCGAGCGGCGCAAGACCGATGCGTGAAGACCTGGAGCGATGAAACGATGAACGTCCGCGCCACGGAACGGACCCGCGCCGCGGCGGCCGCCGCGGCGTTCGCCCTGTGCGCGATTGCGCTGTCGTGGCCGGTGGCCGACCTCGGGACGCCGGGGGCTTTCGACCGCGACGAGTACCAACGCATCGCGTTCAACCTCGCCCGCCACGGAGTGTTCCACGATGCCCGTTCGGTGCGGGATGTGGGGTCGTATTCGCGCCGGGAGCCGGTCTACCCCCTGTACCTGGCCGCGGTTTTCGCGTCCTCGCCCGAGTTCGCGGCGGTGCCCTCCTGGGAGTGCATCGAAGACCCGGAATGCGAAGAGGCCGCCCCGGTGCGCGAGCGCGTCTGGCGCCTGACGTTCCTTCTGGCGGGCGCGGCGGTGGCCGTCGCGTTCCTCGCGACCTTCGTCCTGACGCGAAGCTGGACGGTGTCGGTGGGGATCGGCGGCGGATGGAGCCTGCTGCTGATGCCGCTCGTCCCGACCCGGGACGTTCCGAGCCTCCTCGCCGGCCTGTTCCTGCTGGTCCATGCGGCCCTGGCCGCGCGGACGTGGCGGAAACCCCGGATCGCGACCGGCGTCCTGAGCGGCCTCGCCCTGGGCCTGCTGGTCCTGACCAAGGCCGTGTTCCAGTACTGGCTCGCGGGAGTCGCGCTGGTGCTCGCGGCGGGCCTGTGGCGGGACGCGGACCGGCGCCGGACGCTGGCGCCGGCCTGCGCGGCCCTGGTGCTCGCCGCCTGGGCCCTGACCCTGCCCTGGATGGCCCGCAACGCCGTCGAGGTGGGACACTTCGGCATCTCGGGCCGCGGCGGCGAGGTGCTGGCGGTCCGCGCCGAGTACAGCCGCATGACCTGGCCGGAGATCCGCGGGGCGTTCGCGTACTATCTGCCCCACTCCGCGAGCACCCCATCGAGCGTCCCCTTCCACGGGTTCCGCGCCCTCGCCATGCGGTGGCTCGAACCGGAGACCTTCGGATACGCCCGTTTCGACCGCGACAATCCGCGGGGGTTCTACAGACCCGCCATGTCCATGGCGGGAGACGCCGCGGAACGCGCGAGCCGGATCGCCCCCGGGTGGAGAAGTGGCGGCCAGGCGACGATTGACGCCGTCCTGAAACGGGCGGCGGCCGATCTGATCCGCGAGGACTGGCTCAAGCACATGGCCCTGACGCTGGTGTTCGCGGAACGCGGGTTGGCATTCCCGACCCACGGTTGCAGCACGTTGACCGACCCTGCCGACCAGCGGTTCGGACGCCTGATCGGGTGGCCGGTGGGTCCGGCCTGCCGGCTCGCCCGCTACGGGACGATGCTGGTCTGGCCGTTCGCCGGCCTGCTGGCGGTCGCCGCCTGGCGGCGGCGCGACGCGAGCCTCGCCCTGCTGCTGCTGCCGGCCGCCTGGTCGTACGGCGTCCACGCGGCGGCGACCGATTACATCCCGCGCTACTCGCTCCCTCTCCTTCCGGTTCTCGTCGCCGCGACCGCGCTGGCCGTCCACGAGCTGGCGCCGCGGGCCGATCGGGGCGTCGCCCGGCTCGGGACCGGCGCGCTCGACGCCGTGCGCCGGCGCCTGCCCGCGGGAGGCGGTGGTTGAGCGGGCAACGCCTGGCGCGCCGGCCGGCGGCGCGCGGCGGGCGGCTCCGCCCGGCCGGGGCATCCGTCGAGGGCAGGATTTTCGGCGCGGCGGCGGGCGTCGGGGGGTTGTCCGCCGGCCTGTCCGTCCTGTCCATGGGCAAGGAAATGTTCGTGGCCGCGTCGTTCGGCACCGACGACGCCCTCGACGCCTTCGTCGTCGCGTTGCTGCCCGTGTCGTTCGCGGTCACCGTCGTCGCCGAGGCGTTCTCGTCCGCCTTGATCCCGACGTACGTGCAGGAGAGGGAGCGGCGCGGACGAGCGGCGGCGCAACGCCTGTTTTCGGAAGCCGTGGCCGTGGCCGCGGCGTGGCTGCTCGCCGTCGCCGCCTCGCTCGCGCTGCTGGCGCCGCACTTCCTGCCGCTGCTCGGTCTCGGCTTCGCCGCCGGCAAGCTGGCGCAGACGCAACGGCTCTTTCTGCTGCTGCTGCCGGTCGTCGTCCTCCGCGGCGTCACGACCATCTGGTCCGCGGCGCTCCATGCCGGCGAGCGCTTCGGCCTGGCGGGCGCGGCGCCCCTGCTGCTGCCGGCCGCCACGGTCGGCGCGCTGCTCGTCTGGCGCGCGGACCCGGCCGTCGACGCCCTCGTGGCCGGCGCAGTCGGCGGGCTGGCGCTGCAACTGGCGCTGCTGGGGTGGGGGCTGAAACGGCGCGGGACGGCGCTGGCGCCGCGCTGGCGCGGCGGGAGTCCCGCCCTGCGCCGGGTGATCGGCCAGTATCTGCCGCTGGTGGCCGGGGCGTCGGTCATGGGCGGCGCGGCGCTGGTGGACGGCGCCATGGCGGCGACGCTCGCGCCGGGCAGCGCCGCGGCGCTGCACTACGGGAACAAGGTGGTCGCCGCGGCCCTGACCGTCGGCGCCGGGGCGCTGGGGACGGTGGTGCTGCCGGTGTTCTCGCGGTTGATCGGCGCGCGGGACTGGGGCGCGGTGCGGCGCGTCGTCAGAACGTACAGCCTGCTGATCCTGCTGGTGACCGTTCCGGCCGCGCTGGCCATCTGCGTCCTTTCGGAACCGCTGGTGCGCCTGATCTTCGAACGCGGGGAGTTCACGGCGGCCGACACCCGGCTCGTCGGCCGGGTCCAGGCGCTGTACGCGTTGCAGATCCCGTTCTACGTGCTGGGGATTCTGTTCGTGCGCCTCATCTCGGCGGCGGCGGCGAACCGCGTCCTCCTGTTCGGATCGTTGCTGAACCTGACCTTGAACGTCGTGCTGAACTACGTGTTCATGCGGCGCCTGGGGGTCGCGGGCATCGCCCTGTCGACCGCCTGCGTGTACGCCGCGTCCTGCGCCTTCCTGGTGACGGCCGCCTTCAGGATGCTTCCGGGCCTGCGGGGAGGCCGGCCGCGCGACGCGCGATGCGGTTGACGCTCGTCATCTGGTCGCTGTCCTGCGGCGGGGCGGAGCGGGTCCTGTCCCGGATGGCCAACCACTGGGCGGCGCGGGGGTGGGAGGTCACGTTGCTGACCTTCGACGGATCCGAGCCGCCGTTCTTCGATCTGCACCCCGCGGTGCGGCATCGCCCGCTCGGCCTCGCGACGTCGCGCGCCTCGGTCCGGAGGCTGGCGAGACTGCTGCGGGTCCTGCGGCGCGCCATCCGGGAGAGCGCCCCGCGGGCGGTGATCTCCTTCATGGACCAGATCAACGTGCTGGTGCTGCTGGCGACGCGCGGACTCGGCTTGCCGGTCGTCGTCTCCGAGCGGGTCTGGCCGGCGCACCACGCAATCGGCCGGCATTGGAACGTTCTGCGGCGGTGGACGTATCCCTGGGCCACGCGTCTGGTCGTGCAGCACCGGGACGTCCTGCAGTATTTCGCCGAGCCGGTGCGGAGAAAGGGGCGCGTCGTTCCGAATCCGGTGGCGGCGCCCCCGGCCGCCCGCGCCGCGCCGCCCGGGCGGCGCCCGAACACCGTCGCCGCGATGGGGCGTCTGGATCCGCAGAAGGGGTTCGACGTGCTGCTGCGGGCGTTCGCGGACGTTGCGCCCGAGTGTCCGGAATGGTCCCTGGTGATTTGGGGCGAAGGAGAGCTGCGCGGCGCGCTGGAGCGTCTGCGGGACGAGCTCGGGCTCGGCGGGCGCGCATTCCTCCCGGGGCGGACGCGGGAGCCCTTCGGGACGATGCGGCAGGCCGACCTGTTCGTGCTGTCGTCACGCTACGAGGGCTTTCCCAACGTGCTGTGCGAGGCGATGGCGTGCGGGCTGCCGGTGGTGAGCGTCGATTGTCCGGTCGGTCCCTCCCGGATCGTCCGGGACGGGGTCGACGGGCTGCTCGCGCCTCCCGGCGACCCGCGGGCGCTGGCGGACGCCATGCGGCGCCTGATGCGGGACGCGCCCGGCCGGCGGCGTCTGGCGGCCCGTGCGCCGGAGGTGGTGGAGCGCTTCGGCCTGGAGAAGGTGATGCGCGCGTGGGATGGGGTGCTGCGCGAGGCGCTGCGAGCGCAGGGGGCGTTCCCGCGCCCTTGATCGGCGCCGGCCGGACGCCGGCGGGGGCGCCGGCCGCGCGTATTATGATGCGCACGGGAGGGAGAAGGTCCAATGGGTACGCACGACGCGATCTGGCTGGCGCTTCTGAACAGCGCCAGATGGGAACGCTACTACAGGATCCTGACGGACCGGTTCACGTGGTGGGAGACGGTCATCCGGTCCGTGCTGCTCGCTTCGGCGATGGGCTCCATCTCATCGTTCCTCTCCGACATGCCGGCGGCCGTCGGAGTCGTGTTCGGGGTCTTCGTCGCCGCCGCGGTGATCGTCGACTTCGTCGTCAGGCCGGGGCAGACCGCCGCCACGCTCGCGCTGATCCGCGACGAGTGCGGGCGCATGCGGCTGACGCTGGACGATCTGCTGCGCCGGTATCCCGGAATGGCCGACGCCGATGCGAACTGGATGCTCAAGACCCTGAACTCCCACCTGGAGGAAGTCACGGCGAAGGATCCGACGACCTGCCGCGACAAGCTCAACGAAAAGACGACCAGGGACACCTTTTCCGAGATGGAGCACTTGTATGCGTCGTAGCGGCGAAGAGACGAGAACCGGCCCACCCATACCGGCCGGCGTTCCGATCCCGAAGCCGCCGGCGCCGAAGCCTGCGCCGCCGCCGCCGCCACGGCCGCCGCGCCCTTGATCGGCGCCGGCCGGACGCCGGCGGGGGCGCCGGCCGGACGCCGGATCGCTCCGGCTACTCGTCGAGGAGGCACCGCGTGAAGCGGTGCTTTCCCTGGGCGGTCTTCGGAATCCGATCCACGTACCGCCATTCCACCCGGCACCCTCTTCCCAGGGCGCCGCGTATCCCGGCCTCGACCTCCGCCACGTCGTCCTCGTCGATTCCGGCGCACCGCACGACCGAGATCCGGAGGTGGTCGTAGTCGACCTGATCGACCTGGAACTGTTCGATCCAGCTTCGAAAATAGAACAGGTGCGTGAAGAACTCCCCGTGCACGACCGCGCCGTCCCGCGAGCGGAAATGGTCCGTGACGCGGCCCGTCAACTTCTCCAGAACCGGCAGGGGGGATCCGCAGCCGCAAGGGTGGAAGCGCATCGCTCCGGTGTCTCCGACGTCGTAACGGATCAGGGGCATGGAATAGTTGTGCAGATTGGTGACGATGATTCTTCCCTCTTCGCCGTCGCCCGCCGGCCGGCCCGCGTCGTCCACGATTTCGACGACGTTGTTCATGATGAACACGTGCCGGCGGCCCGCCCGGCACTCGCCGGCGATCGCTCCGACCTCCCTGGAGCCGTAGTAGTCGTACGCCTTCGCGCCGAACCGCTCCTCGATCTCCTCCCGCATGAAGTCACGCAGCATTTCCGCCGCGGAATGGAGAAATCGCGGCCGTGGCAGGCGCACTCCGTGCTTCCGGGCCGCCCGCGCCATCTGGTGCAGCGAGCCGGCGTATCCGGCCACGTAATGCGGGCGCCACGATCGCAGCCGCTCGACGTGCTCCAGCCAGCGTCGGTCGTTCGTCATCTCGAACGTATCGAGCAACAGGCGGTTCTGCAGGTAGCACCCGATCCGCTTGCGCCACGGCTTCGCCGCCGCGAGGTCGCGGTCGGACCCCCAGAGCCAGGCGTTCCTCACGGCGTACCGCTCCACGCCCAGGAACTCGCGAAAATAGTACTCGTGCGTCGCCTCGGCCTGGAGCGCGTACTCGGCATCCTGGATCAGGACCACCGGCCGGCCCGTCGAGCCCCCGGACGTGTTTTCATATCTGGCCGCCGTCGGTCCGGCGCTCTGCAACGCGGCGAACTTCCGGCGGATGACGTCCTTCGTCAATATCGGCAGGCGCTCGAGTTCCCGGGACTTCGCCAGGAGCCCCGCGTAGTGTTCGTTGTGGCCGGCGGCGAACGAAAGCAGCTTTCCGAGACGTGCGCGGGACGCGGCGAAGGGATCCGCGCCGGTCATTTCGCGGACGGACTCGTCGATGTCCCGGTAACGCCGCCGCACCGCTTGAAGCAGACGAAACTTCAGCTTCGAGGCGCGCTCACGCCATCGCATCCTGCCATTCCTCCGGAATCTCGAATTCGAGGCCGGACAATCGGGTCAGCGGCGTCGGTTCGCCGTCGTCCAGGATCTCCACTTCCATCGGCGACGACACGGGAACCGCCAGCCGGCTCTTCGCGTGCCGGAATCCGTAGCGCAGAAGGCGCACCTTCAACGGATCGAAACCGATGAGCCGCGCCCCGCCCGTATCGACCAGCAGGGGATTCCAGCCGCCCAGCACGACGCCGGCGGCCTTCGGAGCGGGCCGGAGCGGGCCGTACCCTTCGCCGGCGACGACGCCGTCGACGACGTGGAGCACGTTGCGGACCGGATCCGCCGCCAGGCCGCGCGCGCGCGGATCGTAGAAGTAGAGCGCGTGGTTCAAGTCGAGGGTGGTCCTGGGAATCGTGTCGTTTCCCGACCAGCCGCCGTCGAACAGACGGTCCCGGTCCAGCCTCCCGGAGGCATGGTGAAGGACTCGCATCAGCAGGGCCTCCAGCGTGTTGAGCGCCGTCGCCCGCCGGCCGAGGTTGGCCCAGTAGTCGTCGGACACGCGGTTGAGCAGTGGTTTCACGATGCTTGCGCGCCGATACTGGTCGCCCCCGGTGGCCGGACTGCCGTTGGTGTGGTGCGGCAGATACTCCTTGCGGCCGTTGATGCCGACGACGTTCTTCAACGCGCCCGTGATCCCCGCCTTGACATGGCATTTCAGCTTGGGCAGATTGATGACGAAGTCCGCGGACAGGACGGAGTTGGCGACGAGATATTCGTGCTTGCGTCGATCATGGTGCGTGCGCATGAGCCGCGGGTCGTACATCGTGACGCGGAACCGCGCGGACCTGTTCTGCACTTCCGCAAGCAGGCTGTCCTGTCCGAGGTCGATCAGGGTGTAGCCGCGCGGATCCCCCGTTCCCTCGGACTGGTTCTCGAGTCCGGTGATCCGGCCGTCGTGGCCGCGCAGGACGGTCCTTCTGAGGTCGAGGACGGAAAACGTGATTCCCGGAAAGCGTTTCCGGTAGCGGTCCATCAATTCCCCGACCGCATTCCGCCGGACGAGGGCTTCGAAGTCGCATCCTTGCAGCGGCGCGTCCGCGACGTCGATCTCCCCCTCGCCGTCGAGCGCCAGGATCAGGTAGTCGATCGCCGCGCGAATCAGCGACGTGTGCGTGACCAGCGATTCGATGGATTCGTCCAGCGGGTTCGAGTGGAGCACCCAGTTCGGCTTGATCAACGCCCTCCGGCCGCGCGTGAGGAAACGCCGCAACGGGTTCCAGGCGGGTTTGCCGAAATTGTCCCGATCGAGGCCCAGGTCCGCGAGGATGCTCCGCACCGCGTCATATACGTGGTTCGTCGGATCGCATTGCGCTTCGAAGGCGGACAGTTCCGGATAGCGGCGCGGCGGGTGGTACGGAAAGCGAGGATAACGCGCGGGACCGACCCGCCGCAGCGCGACCCGCCGGTCGCGAACGGCGTCGGTGCTCACCGGCCGCCGCCTCCGCGGGGGTACCGCGGATCGAATCCGACGGTCCGCTCCAGGCCGCCCATTCAACAACGGGACGCCGACGGACCTGATGCCGCGCGGGCCGCTTTCGCCATGCGAGCGTGCAGCTCACTCAAGGCCGTCTCGAGGAATCGGGGATCCGCCTTCAGTCGAACCAGGCGGTCCAGCGCCTGCGTCTGGATCTCCCCTCTCCTCCAGCGCTTGAGCGTGGCGATGCCGATGGACAGGTAGTCGGCGAAATCGGGCCACGTCATCGCCAGGTTCCGCCGCAGGCGGTCGATCTCGCCGATCGTGAGCAAGCCGACCTTGCGGCGGTACGCATCCGACACCGCCCGGTGGTAGGCGCGGGTGTGCCTGCCCAGGATGACCACGCGCCCACAGCGCATGCACTGCGGCGCATGCAGGGTCACCGAGACGCGCTCGCCCTTCAGCTCGGCCTCGATGGTTCGGAGGGCTTCCTGCTCGACGACGTGCCCGCACTTGATGCACTTCATTCTTCTGGATTCCGGGATACCCGGTTCATGGGTCTTGCGTCTCGGTGGACTCGTGAAAGCTCACGATGATCAGCCGCCCGTCGAACAGCGAGAACTTGACGTACATCCGGCGCCGGAGACTTGCAGAGGACCACGCGGCCTCGTACAGACGGTGCCCGGCGCAGAGACCGCCGTAGCCGGGGTCGTCGCGCGCATGGAGATCCTCCACGGTGATCTCCGCGAGACTCTTGCGCAGGGAAACGGTAATGGCAGGTTCGCCGCGAACGCCGATCGCGTCACAGTCTCGACGAAGCCGATCGTAGTTCTCCGGCTCCCAGCCGTCCCCGCGTCGAATGCACCGGCGAGCCGCCTCGAGTACCGGACCGAGGGCATCTTCAGGGCCGGGCTTGGGTTCGTCCGCCATGGACCGCGCGAAACCGTGGTCGACACCTGGATCATCGGGAGTACCCCGCGACCGACATGCCGTACAGTATCAATTGATACTCCCGCCGTCAAGGGGGTGGCCGGGCCGGGCGACGCAAGCCGCGTCGGTACTCACCGGCCGCCGCCGTAGCCGAGGCCGGCCTCGACGCCGCCGTGGAGCGTCGGGACCCCGCGGCGCACGAGAGCCGGGACAACGCGCACGGGTCTGTCGAACGGCGTCAAGCGGGTTGATCCCGCCAGGCGAACGGCCGCTTGAAGTTCCGAGAGTAGTAGCGAGGATAATCGCGCGGGTCGGCGTGGTTGAGGATGCCCCCCGCCATCCGCGCGTTCACCCGCTGCAACCGTTCCAGGGCGGCGACGGCCGAGGGCCGGGTCGTTTTCGTGGCGTCGACCACGAACACCACGTCGTTCACGGCGCCGGCCACCAGCATGGCGTCGCCGATCAGCATGAGCGGCGACGTATCGATCACGATCCAGTCGAACCGGTTGCCGAGCGACGCCAGTTGCCGTCGGAACCGGGCCGGCTCGATCTGCGTGGCGGGCACGGGGGACGCCGATCCGGCCGGCAGAACCGACAGGTTGCCGCGGACCTTCCTGATCGCCGCCCCGGCCTCCGTGGCGCCGGCCAGCACGTCCGACAGGCCGGGCTCGCGCTCCACGCCGAAGGTGGTGTGCAGACGCGGGCGAAGGAAGTCCGCGTCGACGATCAGGACGCGGTCCGACTGCGCGAGCACGTCCGCGAGCAGACTGCTGACGAAGCTCTTGCCCTCCTGCGCGTCGGCGCTCGTGACGGCTACCGAACGGCAGCCGGGATCCGCCGGCGAGATGACGAGGTGCGCATGGACGTCCCGCATGGTTTCCTGGCACTGCGCACGCGCTTCGGACTCGCGGCCGGCGCCCGCCGGCAGCATGCCCAGATTCGGCAGCGACAGAGCGTCCAGCCGGTCCGGCGTGTTGATCCGGTCGTCGAACCGATCCAGGACGACCACGAAACCGACGGCGAACAGGATCCCGCCGAACAGGCCGGCCAGCACGGTCAGCCGCCACGACGAACCGCCGGGTCGGAGCGGCACTTCGGCTTCTTCAATGATTCGCGCGTTGTTCAGGGGCAGATCGATGATTACGTCCGCTTCCTCGATTTGCCCCAGGATCCTCTCGTAGAGCCTTCGGGCCCCCTCGGCCTCGCGTTGCAGCTCGCTGTACTCTATTCTCTCCCGGTTTATCTCGGTCGCCTCGACCTTCGCGGTTTCGAGTTTCGCCTGAAGCCTCTGTTCTTCGGCCTCCGCCAGCAGGTACTCGTTGCGTTGCGATTCGATCAGCTTGTCGATTTCGCCGTCGATCATCGCCGTGGCGATCCCGATGGCCCGCCGCACCTTGCGCAGCTCCGGATGACGGTCGCCCAACGTCTCGGTCAGTTGGGCCTCCTGGCTCCGCAACGCCGCGAGATTCGCTTTCTGGCCCTGTATGACGCCGTTCGCCAGGATGTCGGGAAACGTGTCGATTCGCGCGGGGTCGCCGCGGAGCTCTTCCAACCGGGCGTAGTGTGTTTCCTCCCGGATCCGTCTTATCGCGGCCTGGGTCGCCGCCACGTTCAGATCCACGATCTCCCGGATGACGACGGACTGCCGATTCTCGATGGAAGTGCCGTCGTAACGTTCCAGGTACCGCTGAACCGCGAGTTCAGCCTCCGAAACCTGCCTGCGCTGCGCCGCGACGTGCTGGCGCAGCGCTTCATGGAAGTTCGACAGGAGATCGCCCCGCTCCTCCGCCAGTATCCGGATGTACTCGCTGCCTATCGTGCTCGCCACCTCGGCCGCCAGGTTCCGGTCCCGGGAACGGAACGCGACGCGGACCAGCCGCGAGTTCCGTTCCGGCGCGACCGTCAGATTGCGAAGGAAGCGGGTGACGGTCCGCGACCTGGTTCGTTCGGCCCGGGTCGCGTCCCGGCCGCCGCCTGACGCCTCGTCCGGAAGCGGCGCTTCGTCGTTCCCGCCGGCCGTCGGCCTCGGTTTGAACTCGTGGTGATCCCACAGCTCGAGCCGGTCGAGTGTCCGCCGCGCGACCAACCGGCCCTTCAGCCTTATGAAATGGGTCTGAATTCGCCTGGCTTCGCGCGGCGCTTCGTCGCGATCCGCGGGGAGTCTCAGTCTGTTCGACTCGACGTTCCCGAACATCAGCGTCGCCGTCGCCGTGTAGAACCGGGGAACGGACACGGCGTACCAGATGGAAGCAAGGAACACGGGCAGCCCCGCGGCCAGGAACAGCCAGCGCCGCCGGTACAGCACGCGCAGGCAGCCGCGCAACGCGCTGACGACGCTCCCGTCGTCGACGTCCGCGAGGTGGGCCGGCTTCCGGTCGTGCGTCGTCATCGTCATCAGAAGAACCGCCGCGGAACGACGATGGTGTCGTCGGGGCGCACCACGTCCGACAACTCCAGGCGAACCTCGGCCGGCTCGCCGTCCACGACCCGCAAGGCGCGGATCCGGTCGAGCGCGCCCAGCCAGGTGCCGCCGCCCGCCAGCGCCAGCGCCTGCGACACCATCAGGTCGTTCCGGCGCAAGGGGTACTCTCCCGGATTCCGCACCGCGCCCCGCACGAAGATCGTGGGGGCCCTGGGCACGATCACCGTGTCTCCGTTCCGGAGCGGGACGCCGCCGTGCCGCGCGATTCCGCGCTGCAGGTCTCGCAGGTCCACGCGGATCGTATCGGCGGCTTCGGGTTCCGCGAGGAGCCCCCCCCCCCCCCCCCCCCCCCCTCCCGATCCGTCCGCCGCGGCGCCGGCCGCACCAGGATCACTTCGTGGGAGGCGCGCTTCGTCGTCGGTCCGGCGGTGGCCAAGGCTTCTATCAGCGTCATCTCCCCGAGCAGGGGAAACACGCCGGGATTCTCGACTTCGCCGATGACGGACACCCGCCGGCTGCGCAACGTCTCCATCGCCGCTCTGACCCGGGGGTCCCGCAGGTGCCCGTCCGCCAGACGCGTCGTGAGGAGTTCCTCGAGGGAACGCAGCGTCATGCCGCCCACGGCGATTCGTCCGAGCGGCGGAAAGGCGAAGGAACCATCCGCCTCGACCGTGTAGAGACCGCTGAGCTGTTCCTGCTCGTACACGATGATCCGCACCACGTCGCCCGTGCCCAGCCCGCCGCCGGGGTCCGGCGGCGCACCAGCCTGGCTTCCCGCCGCGCCGGCCGCGGCCGCTCCCCACAGGCACACGACGGCGCCCAGGGTTCGCATCGACCGGAACGACCCGCCGCCTGTCGTCATGACGTTACAAGGGGAAGTCAAACTCGATGGCAGCACGGACTTCCACCGTCACGCCGCACCGCGAGCCGGCGCTCAGGGGAGCGCGTTCAGCGTCGCCTGCGCCTGCGCGGCCTCGGCCTGCGACGTCGGATCGTCGACGTCGACCACCCGCTGGAAGTACTCCTTGGCGGTCGCCACGTCCCCCTTGTTGAGCGCCACGAGCGCGAGCTTGAAGAGCGGCTTGCCCCAGTTCGGGTCCACCATGGTCGCCCGCTCGTACCACTGGGCGGCGTCGTCGACGGCGCCGCGGGCGAAAGCCTGCTCGCCCTGGTTGTAGAGGTCCTCGCGCGAGGCCGAGAGGCTGGACGCCGCGGCTTCGAGCAACTGCCGGTCGGCGGCGTCGGCCGTGCCGTTCGCCAGCCGCGCCCGGGCGCGGGCGGCGAGCAGGTCCTGGTTCTGCGGATCGTTCGCCAGCGCGCGCTCGAAAGCCGCGATCGCCGCCTCGTAATCCTGCATCTGGGACCAGGCGTTGCCGATGTTGAAGTACAGGTTGCTGAGCGCCGGAAGCTGCGCCAGCACGGCTTCGTAGCCGGCGATCGACTCCTCGTAGTTCCCGGCGTTGAACGCGGCGTCCGCCGCCGCCGTCTGCGCGTCTATCGCATCGAGGTCGATCCCGGCGACCGCCTCGTCGCCGAGCATCTCCGCCAGCGGGTGGCGGATGCGAAGCAGGGCGAAGTCGACCGGGGGGTTCCGCGTCTGGGTGATCCGCGCCGGTCCCTCGCTCGGCGCATAGCCGCGCGCCGCCCCGTTGCGCTCGGCGCAGGCGCCCGAACAGTCGGCCCGGAAGCTCCAGTTGCCGCTGACCAGTCCGAGGATGGCGAACCGCCCGTCTTCCTCGGTCTCGGTGGTGAACTGCGGGGGGTTGGCGGCCGGGTTGGTGGCCGTGATCCGGACGCCGGCCAACGGTCTCCCGTCCTCGTCGGTGACCTGCCCGGCCACGCGTCCCTGGCCCTGCGCCGCCGCCGGGGCGGCGATCGCCAGAAGGAGGAAGAAACCGGGCAGGGAACGGATGACGCAACGCGGGCGCAGGCTCATGTCGTAACTCCTTGTATCTCCCCGGAACCGCCGGGAGAATTGCTCGCCGGGTACGTGCGCATGCGATCTGCGCTCCTCACGCGCTCCGGGACGCGCGCGGACCCGGTGCGCCTACCGGTCCACGCTCGCCAGCAGCGCCTCGATCGCTCCCTGCGCCTCCCTGCCGGCGGAACCGCCGGCGGGAACGGCGCGATACGCCGCGAGCGCCCGTTCGAGATCGTTCTTCTCGCGGTACGCATGTCCTATCTGGACGTGCAGGCCGGTGAGCCGCGGGACGCTGGCCAGCACCGCGCCGTACGCGTCGATGGCCGCGTCGTAGTCGCCGTCGTCGTAGAGCGCGTCGGCGGCGTTCAGCGCTTCCTGCAGTTCGTCGCCGCGGAGGTTCGCCAGGACGCCCGTCGACGGCGCCGGCGGATGGAGCGGGTCGGTCTCCATGACGAAGCCGACGCGCGCCGTTCCCGCCCCGCGCACGTTGGCGAATCCCTGCACCGGCTCGTAGCCCCGCCGTCGGATGAGGAAGAGCCAGCGGCCCCTCTGCAGGCCGATGAAGGAGAAGCGGCCCGCGTCGTTCGTCGTCGTCTCGATCCGGCGCTGCCACTCCGTGTTCTCTCCCACGACCTCCGCGCCGACTATCGGCTCCCCTTCGACGTCCCGCACCGCCCCGGTGACCACGCCGGTCTGGGTGGCGGCCGCCGCTGCGAGCGGCGGCAGAAGCAGCGACGTGACGACCAGCGCCGGAACGGTGACCGCGGAACGTGGCATGGCGTTTCCTCGTGGCCCCCGCCGGGCTTCCGTCCTCAGGCAGGGCCGATGCCGCGTGAGCCGGCTGGAGCGGTCAACAGTATACACTCGGATCCGGTCGGAACGATGCACGCGATCCTGCGCCGTGCCCCCCTCGCCGGAGCCGTCCTGGCCCTGCTCGTCACCGCATCCGGGCAGGCGGCGCCGCGGGCGCAGGCCGCGCCGCGGGCCGGCGCGCCGCCGCCGGTCGACACGGCGCGCCTCGCGCGGATCGACGCCGTCGTCGGCGACGCCGTCGCCGCGGGCGAGCTGCCCGGCGCGGTGGTGCTGATCGCCCACCGGGACCGGATCGTCTATCGCAAGGCGTTCGGCCACCGCTCGCTCCGTCCGGCGCGCGAGCCGATGACCGTCGACACGATCTTCGACCTCGCCTCGCTCACCAAGGTGATCGCCACCGCGCCGAGCGTGATGGCGCTCGTCGAGGACGGAGCCGTCCGGCTGCGCGATCGCGCGGCCCGTTTCCTCCCCGGATTCCAGCGGCACGGCAAGGAAGCCGTCACCGTCGAACATCTGCTGACGCACGTGTCGGGGCTGCGGCCCGACCTGCCGCTCGAGGAGGAGTTCGAGGGCGCGGACGAAGCCCTGCGGCGCGTATTCGAGGAACGCCCGGAGGCTCCACCGGGCGAGGCGTTCGTCTACAGCGACCTCAACTTCCTGCTGCTCGGCGAGATCGTCCGGCGGGTGAGCCGGCAGGCGCTCGACGCCTTCGCCGCCGAACGTCTGTTCGCGCCGCTCGGCATGCGCGACACGTCGTTCCGCCCGGGTCCGGAGCGCGCCGCGCGCATCGCCCCCACCGAGGCGTGCGCGCGCCTCCGGTGGCCCTGCGGCGGGCCGGGGGCGGTGATGCTGCGGGGAACGGTCCACGACCCGACCGCCCGGCGCATGGGGGGCGTGGCCGGACACGCCGGCCTGTTCGGCACCGCCGGCGATCTGGCCCGCTTCGGCGCGATGCTGCTGAACGGCGGGCGCGCGGCGTCCGGCAGGGCCGTGCTGTCGCCGCTGACCGTCGCGCGCATGACGAGGCCGTCGACGCCGGCCCACGTGCGGGACGTGCGCGGGCTCGGCTGGGACGTCGACTCGCGCTACGCGAGCAACCGCGGCGACCTCTTCCCGCCCGGTTCCTTCGGCCATACCGGGTTCACCGGCACCTCGATCTGGATCGATCCGGGGACGGAGACCGTCGTCGTCTTCCTCTCGAACCGGGTGCATCCGGACGGCGGCGGCAACGTGGTCCGGCTGCGCGGCCTCGTGGCGACCCTAGCCGCCGCCGCGATCGGCGCGGCTCCTTGACGGCGCGGCGGGTCCTCGCATCCGGTACAGCATCCAGCAGACCGCCACGTCCCGACAGGAGCGGTTCGGACGAGGCGCGCCCGCTCGCCGCTCACATCCGGTACAGCATCGCCCCGACAGGAGCGGTTCGGACGGGGCGCGCCCGCTCGCCGCTCACATCCGGTACAGCATCCAGTAGACCGCCACGCCGGTCAGCGACACGTACAGCCAGATCGGCAGCGTCCAGCGCGCGAGCGCGGCGTGCGCCGCGAAGCGTCCCCGCAACGCCCTGACCAGGGTCGCCAGGGCCAGCGGCAGGATGAGCGCCGCGAGCACGACGTGGCTGATCAGCACCGTGAAATAGACGGCGCGGATCGGTCCCTCGCCGGTGAACGCCACGGATCCGACGTGGACGTGGTAGACGACGTACGAAGCAAGAAAGAGGGTGGAGACGCCGCAGGCGGCGAGCATGCAGGCGCGGTGCGGGCCGACCCGGCCGGCGCGGATCAGGCCGTACCCGGCCGCCAGCAGCAGCGCCGAGACGGCGTTCAGCGCGGCGTTCACGCCCGGCAGATCGGTGACCTCCGGCACGCGGGCGGCCTCAGGGCGCCGGGGCCGCCAGCAGCGAGACCCAGAACAGCGGCAGATACGCCAGCGACCCGACGAACAGGGCCCTTGCCCGCGCCTCGGAACGCCGGGCGAGAAAACGGACGGCGAGGACCACGAACGACGCGCCCAGGAGGCCGGCGACCGCGACGTGGTGCGGGCCGGCCATCCCGGTCAGCGCCGGCATGAGGCTCAGGGGAACGAGCACCACGGCGCAGAGGAGCGCATGCAGCGCCGTCCGCCGGCCGTCGGGATCGCGGGTGGCGGCCAGGGGCAGGCCGGCGCGTCCGAAGTCGTCCCGGTAGAGCCAGGACAGCGCATCGAAGTGCGGCAGTTGCCAGACGAAGACGACCCCGAACAGAAGCCAGGCGTCCACCGTCAGCGCGCCGCGCGCGGCGGTCCAGCCGATCACGGGCGGCAACGCACCCGGGACGGCGCCGGCCAGCGTCGCCCAGGAGGTCCGCCGCTTGAGCGGCGTGTAGACGCCGGCGTAGCTGACCAGCGTGGCCAGGGCCACCGCCGCGGAGAGCGCGTTGACCCGCAACGCGAGCTCGAGCAGGCCGGCCACGCTGAGCGTCACCGCGAACAGGCGGCCCTCGAGCGGGGTGACGCGGCCCGCGGCGACGGGCCGCAGGCGCGTGCGCCGCATGCGCTCGTCGATGTCCCGTTCGGCGACCTGGTTGAAGGCGGCGGCGCCGCCCGCCACCAGCGCCGAGCCCACCAGCACGTGCAGCGCGATGGTGAGGTCGGGCGCCGCGGCGGCGCCGAGGTAGTACCCGACGCCGGCCGTCGCCACCACCAGCGAGTTGAGCCGCGGCTTCGTGAGCGCCAGGAAGTCGGCGGCCCGGTGCGGAGCGGCGGCCAGCGTCGCGGCGGCGCCCCTCACGCCCGCGCCTCCGAACCGCTGCCGATCGGCCGCGCGGTGGCGCTCGCGGCGGCCCGGACGCCGGCGGCGGCGTCCGGGAACCAGCCGCGGTGCGCGCGCAGCGCCAGCACCACCGACGTGGCCAGCGTGGCCGCGCCCACCGCGACGTGCGCGGTGTTCACCGCCACCTGCCGGCCGCTCAGCACCGTCCAGGCCCCCAGGCCGACCTGCGCGAGCACGAGCGCCGCCAGCAGGAGCGCGGGGCGCGTCAGATCGGTTCGCGCCCGGTGCCGGACCAGCAGGTGTCCGGCGGCCGCGGCCACGACCGCCGCCACCGCCAGCGCGCCGATCCGGTGGGCGAAGTGGATGGCCGTTCCCGCGTTCCATACCGGGGGCACGAGGTGGCCGAACGCCAGCGGAAAGTCGGGTATCGCGAGCCCCGCGCCCGTATGCCGCATCGTGGCGCCGAGCAGGATCTGCCCGTAGACGACGGCCGGCGCGGCGACGGCGAGCCGGGCCAGGATCCGGTCGCCGCGCGCGTCCGGCGCCCCGGCGCCCGCCCGCCAGCCCGGCGAAGTGAACAGGGCGAGGCTCGCCACCAGCGCGAAGAAGAGATGCGCCAGTCCCGCGTGGCCGATCGAGACCGGAGCGGGCAGGAAGTACAGGACCGTGATCCCGCCGAGCAGTCCCTGGGTGACGACCGCGGCCAGGGCCGTCCAGCCGAGGCGGCGCACCCAGCGGCGCGGCTCGACGCCGGCGGTCCAGACGGCCAGCCCGATCGTCAGCAGGCCGACGGCGCTCGCGAGCAACCGGTGGCCGTGCTCGTAGAAGATGCCGCCCACCATCTTCGAGAACGGAAACGCGAACAGGAAGACGCCGTAGGTGTTCGGCCAGTCGGGCACCGCCAGGCCGGAGCCGGTGCTGGTGACCAGGCCGCCGGCCACGATGAGCAGCAGCGACGCCGCGGTGACGAACCTCAGGTACAGATGCAGCCAGCGCATGAGCGGCGGCCGCGCGGGGCCGCGGCCAGGGTGCGGCGGGCCGGGACGTCCGCCACCGGGGACGCCGCGGCCCGCGCGGATTCGTGGTTCCGGCCGGCCGGTCAGCCGACGGTGAACGTGAACGACACGTCGGCGGTCGCGCCGTCGCCGACGGTCACGTTCATGGTCTGCGCGCCGAGCATTTCGTGCCACGCTTCGATGACGTAGTCGCCGGCCGGCAGGTTGCCGATGTCGAATGCGCCGTCGGAACCGGTCGTCGCGAAATACGGGTGGTCGAGCACGCCGACGAAGGCGTTCATCCAGCCGTGCACGTCGCACTTGAACGGCACCATCGGCGAACCGTCCGCGGCCACCTCGACCTGGTCGAAGGTCCGCTCCAGCGACATGCCCTGGATCGGCTGGCCGGTGTTGAACTCGTCGTTCACGACCGGCGTGGCGTGGATGTTGTGCAGCGTCGGATCGGAGTTGACGATCCGCACCGTCTGGCCGACCTGCACGCCGAAGACGTGCGGGGTGTAGCGGCAGCCCTGCTGATCCAGGGTGAGGGTCTCGCCGGACGGCGGATACGACCCGGACAGGCCTTCCTTGACGTAGACGAAGACGTTCCCGAGCCCGCCGCCTTCGCCGACCACGTAGTACTCGGTCTCGGTGTTCGTCGCCTCCTTGACGCAGACCGGATCCGAGTTCATCCGAATCGTCTCGGCCGCCGGCGGCGTGCCCTCGAGCGTGATCATGCCGCTGACCCGGCTGGTGCCGGTGGCGCCGGCGGCGTTCGCCGCCGCGCCGCCGCCTTCCGGGACGATCGACACGGGCGGGACGTCGGAGCGGGAATTGCAGGCCCCCGCGGCCGCGATCGCGGCCAGCGAGACGAGGATCCGGAGCGTACGGTGTCGCATCGAGCTTTCTCCTGCGCGGACGTGGATACCGGAACGATCGGGCCACGCGCGCAAGGGCACGCCGCCCGGATACCTTGCAAACCCGTTGATTATAACGGCAATCCGGCGCGCCGGTCACCCCGGAGCCCGGCGCGCCGGGGCACGCGCCGCCAGATTGCGGATCGGCCGGCGTCAGGCGGCGTCGCGGTCGCGCCGGCCGGCGAGGAATCCTTCGAGCTTCGCCATGCGCTCGCGCTGCTCCGGGAGAGGGGCCACCGCCCGCCCGTGGATGCCGCCGCAGGAGCTGCCCGCCCACTTCGCCGTCGTCAGGGGTCACCGCCCGTCCGTGGATGCCGCCCGTCCGCCGGCGTTCGCCCCGGGCAGGTCCGCCGCCGCGCGCAGCTTGCGCAGCACGCGATCCTCGATCCAGTGCTCGTCCCACCATTCCATCGGGGTCACCGGCCGGCCCTGCAGCAGCATCGCGAAGTGCAGGTGATCCCCGCCGGCCAGACCGGTCCGCCCGCTCAGTCCGAGCTGCCGGCCGCGCTCGACGGACGCGCCGGCCGCGACGTCGATGGACGACAGGTGGGCGTAGAGCGACTGGAGACCGAGTCCGTGGTCGATCACGACGCAGCGCCCGAAGATGCCGAGGTACTCGGCCAGCACGACCGTGCCGGCGTTCGCGGCGCGCACCGGCGCGTTGGCCGTCGACGCGAGATCGAAGCCGAGGTGCACCTGCTGGTCGACCTCCTCGCCGTCGTAGAGGTACGTCCGGTGATCGGCGAAGCCCGATTCGACCTGCGAGTTGGCGAGTTGCCGGAAGGGACCGCTCCAGAGCAGCCGGGGGGCCGTCCCGGCGGCCAGGGCGGCGACGGCGCCCCGGTTGCTCTCCCGGAGCTGCCCGTTGATGAGCAGATAGAGCTGCAGCAGCTCGGACGGGGCGGTGGAGCCGTCGGCCGTCTCGCCGGCCAGCTCCGGCGCCTCCGCCACGATCGCGGGCACGACGCGCCGCAGGAAGCCGTCGCTCACCGGGATCCGCGAGCGCCGGAACCGCCGCTCGAAGACCCGGTGGGTGAAGTCGGCGGTCGCTTCGTTGCCGGCCGGGTCCCGCGCGTAGAGCCGGATCGGCGCGCCGAGATCCTGGTTATGGAGGAGCGCGAAGAACGCCACCCGCAGGTCGTCCCGGCCTTCGATCCCGGCTCCCGCGGCCGGGTAGCCGGGGTACTCGAGGCCGCCGACGCGGACGCCCGATTCGGCGTCGGCGGGCGTCACCCGGTAGACGACGAGCTCCGCGCCGCCGTGCGTGACGTAATGCAGCGTCGACAGCGGCGTCAGGCGCGGCGGCGTCAGGCGCACCGTGACGTCGGCGGCGACCTCGCTCCGGCTCTCGCGCAGCCCGAACAGCACCGGACGGGTCGCGGTGACCACGACGCGCGCCGGACCCTCCACCAGATCGGGATGGGTCTCGCGGTCGAAGGTGCGCGCGATGCGCAGGCGGTCGTCCGTCTCCTGCTCCAGCGCCGCGCCGGCGGGATCTGCGAGGGAGAAGAGCGGAAAGACGGCGCCGTCCTGCTCGACGTGCGCGGTGAGCGTCAGGAATTCCGATCCGGGCGTCTCCGCCGTCGCGACGAAGGACGCGCTACGCCCGATGAACTCGCCGGGCCGCACGACGTCGAGGGCCGGCCCGGCCGCCTGCCCCGCCGAAATCCAGGCGGCGACGGCGGCGCCCAGGGCCAACCCGGCCGCGAGCCCGAGGACGGCTCGAATCACCCGTCCATGATACCGCCCCTTCGTTGACGATCGAAACGGCGGGTTGCTAAGATGATCGGGCAGCCTGACGTGGCGGTATCGTCTAGGGGTTAGGATACGTGGTTCTCAGCCACGGGACCGGGGTTCGAATCCCCGTACCGCTACCAGCACTTCCTCCCGGCGGCCGGCCGGCCGTGCCGCGGATCGCGGGCCGCGCATGGGTCACCGGGCGCCGCGAGTCCGTGATCGACGCCGGCGCCCCCCTGCGCGGCGGCTTCCTGCTGTAGACTGGGCGCAATCGAGATCCGGTCGCATTCCGGGGCGCCGGGGCGGCCGTACGTCCGCGCACGCCGTCATCCGGGAGGCGTTCCCGTGCACCAGGGCCTCCGCACACTCGATCGACTGCCGATCGGCGAGAGCGCCGTCGTTCACCGCGTCGACTGCGCGCGGCGCGTGGGGGGCCGGCTCATGGAGATGGGCCTGCTGCCGGGCACGCGGATCGAGATGGTCCGCCGCGCGCCTTTCGGCGACCCGCTGGAGATCCGGCTGCGGGGCTACCTGCTGAGCCTCCGGTCGGCCGACGCCGCGGAAGTCTCGCTGGCGCCGCTCGATCAGGTCGCCCCGGGCGGCGGCGCGGAGTCCGGAACGCCGCCGCGTTTCGACCCCCATCCGCCGCGGCACGCGGCGCCGCGGACGCGGGTCCCGCGCGTGCTCGTCGCCGGCAACGCCAACTCCGGCAAGACGACCATCTTCAACGCCCTGACCGGCGCGCGCGCCCGGATCGGCAACTATCCCGGCGTCACCGTGACCCGTTCGTCGCGCGAGATCGCCCTGCCCGGCGGGGAGCGCGTCGAGCTGGTCGACCTGCCCGGAACCTACAGCCTGAGCACGCATTCGCCGGACGAGCAGGTGGCGGTCGACGAAGTGCTGGGCCGGCGCGGCGCGCCGCCCGACGCCGTCGTGATCGTCGTCGACGCCGGCGCGCTGGAGCGCGGCCTGTACCTGGTCCTGCAGATCGTCGAGACCGGGACGCCGGCGGTGGTGGCGCTGAACATGGTCGACGAGGCGGCGGCGGCCGGCGTCACGGTGGACGCGGACAGGCTGGGCGGCTGGCTGGGCGTCACCGTCGTCCCCACCGTCGGCTCGACGGGCGCCGGGCTCGACGGCCTGCGCCGCGCGGTCGGAGAGGCGATCGAACTGGCGCCGCGCGGCGACGTCGCGTGGACCGGATTTCCGCCGCCGGTCGAGAACGCCGTGTCCGCGGTGGAGGGGACGCTGCGCGGCGGGGCGTTCGACCGGACGCCGGCCGCCCGCCGGTCGTGGGCGGTCTGGTCGCTGCTGTCCCACGCGGCCGACGAGGACGACGTCGAAGGGCTGCCCGCCGCCGCGCGCGGCACCGTCGACGATCTGCGCCTGCGGGCCGCGGGCGAGCAGGTGAACCTCGAGCAGGAGGTCGTCGCCGCGCGCTACCGGTGGATCGAGACGGTGGTGGCCGACGTGCGCCGCCTGGCGCCGGCCGCGGCCGGCAACCGCGCCTGGACGGACCGCATCGACGGCGTCCTCACCCACCGCTTCTACGGCCTGGGCGTCTTCGCCGTCGTCATGGCCCTCCTGTTCGAGGCGCTGTTCGCCTGGTCCGAACCGTTCATCGGCGCCATCGAAGCGGCCACCGGGGCGCTGCAGACCGGCGTCGCCGGGATCCTGCCGGAGGGTCCGCTGCAGGACCTGATGGTCGACGGCGTGATCGCCGGGGTCGGCAACGTCGTGGTGTTCGTGCCGCAGATCGCGATGCTGTTCCTCTTCATCGCGTTCCTCGAAGACGTCGGGTACCTGGCGCGCGTCGCGTTCGTCATCGACCGCCTGATGGGCCGCGTCGGGCTGCACGGCAAGGCGTTCGTGCCGATGCTGTCCGGGTTCGCCTGCGCCATCCCGGCGGTGATGGCCACCCGCACGATCGAGAGCCGGCGGGACCGGCTGATCACGATGCTGACCCTGCCGATGGTCTCCTGCAGCGCCCGGCTGCCGGTCTACGCCCTGGTGACGGCGGTCGTGTTCGCGGGCGATGCGCGGGTGCTCGGCCTGTTCAGCGCCGGCGCCGCGGTCCTGTTCGCGATGTACGCCCTCTCGGTGGCCGCGACGCTGGGGGCCGCGGCGGTTCTGCGGCGGACCGTGCTCAAGGGGCCGCGGCTGCCGCTCGTGCTGGAGCTGCCGCCGTACCGCGTGCCGCTCTGGCGCAACGTCGGGCTGGTCGCCTGGCGCGGGCTGCGGAAGTTCCTGGTCGACGCCGGGACCATCATCCTGACGATGACCATCATCCTCTGGGCGCTGCTCTCCTATCCGCGCAGCGCGGAGATCGCCGAGCGGTACGCGGGCCTGCGCGCCGAGGCGGAGGCGTCGGCGGCCGACCCCGACGCCCGCGCGGAGCAGCTCGATCTGCTCGCCGGCCGCGAGGCGGGCGAGAGCCTGGAGCACAGCATCGCCGGGCGGGTCGGACGCCTGATCGAGCCGGCCATCGAGCCGCTCGGTTTCGACTGGCGCATCGGGGTCGGCATCCTCGGCGCGTTCGCCGCGCGCGAGGTCTTCGTCTCCACCCTCGGCATCGTCTTCGGCATCGCGGAGGCGGACGAGGAGAGCCAGTCGTTGCGCGCGTCGCTGCAGGAAGCGACGCACGCGGACGGCTCCCCGCTGATGACGCCGCTGGCCGGCGTGTCGCTGATGGTCTTCTTCGTGCTGGCGTGCCAGTGCATGAGCACGATCGGCGTGGTCCGGCGCGAGTCGGGCTCGTGGGGCTGGCCGGCCTTCATGTTCGGCTACATGTCCGTGCTCGCCTACGGCGCGTCGCTCCTCGTCTACCAGGTGGGAACGCTGCTGGGCTGGGGGGTGTGATGCTCCTGGCGGCCGCTGGACCCGGCCCGCGGCGGCGACATCAGGTGGGAACGCTGCTGGGCTGGGGGGTGTGATGGACTGGCAGGAAGCGGCGGTGGCGGTCGTCGTCGGATCCGCGGTGGCGGCGCTCTACCGGCACCTGCGGGGGATCTTCGCGGCGCCGAAGCGCGGCGGCGGCGCGTCGTGCCACGACTGCGGCGACTGCGCGCCGCCGCGCGCGCCCGAAGTGTGACTGCCAATGGTGGACTTGGCGCGGGGTCGGATCGCGCGCCCGGAGTGTGATCGAGGAGTTGCACCTGCTCGGCGGTCGTCAGGCGCGCCGCCGCGCGCGCCCGGAGTGTGATGCGCGCCACCGTGGACCAGCGATCCCTGCAGGCGCGCCTCCGCGCGCGCCCGGAGTGTGAAGTTGACACGTTCGTTCCGGAGGCTCATGCCCCGGACCGGGCGAATCGCTCCGCGAGTCGCACGTCTGGTTGGGCGGGGATCGAAACCATGCGTTCGTTCAACACCGCCGGCCCCGTCAAGCCGGCCGATCACTACTGCATCCCGCCGCTCTCGCGCATCGATCCGGACGAAGTCCTCGGTCTCGTGCGCGACGAGAAGTACTTCGTGCTGCACGCGCCGCGGCAGACCGGCAAGACCTCGGCGCTGCTGGCCCTGGCCGAGGCGCTGAACGAGCGGGGCTACCACTGCGTGTACGTCACCGTGGAAACCGCCCGCACCGCTCGCGACGACGTGCGGCAGGCGATGCAGGTGGTTCTCGCCGCGCTGGGCGAGGCGGCGGAGATCGCGCTGGGCGATCGCTTCCTGGGCGAAGCGTGGCCCGACGTCCTCGCCCGGTTCGGGCCGAACATGGCGTTGCGCACCGCCCTGCGGCGCTGGGCGGAGGCGGCGCCGCGTCCGCTGGTGCTGCTGATCGACGAGATCGACACCCTGGTGGGCGACTCGCTGCTGTCGGTGCTGCAACAACTCCGCGCCGGCTACCCCGACCGGCCCGAGCGCTTCCCGCAGAGCGTGGTGCTGTGCGGCCTGCGCGACGTGCGCGACTACCGCATGGGCGCCTCCGGCAGCCCGTTCAACATCGTCGCCGCGTCGCTGCGGCTGGGGGACTTCTCGCGCGCCGAGACGCTGGCCCTGCTCGGCCAGCACACCGCGGAGACCGGGCAGGCGTTCGCGCCGGACGCGCTGGAGGCGGTGTGGACGCAGACTTGCGGCCAGCCGTGGCTGGTGAACGCGCTGGCGTACGGAGCCTGTTTCGAGAACAAGACGCTGCGCGCCGACCGCTCGCGCCCGGTCACCGCCGCCGACGTCGCCGCGGTCCGCGAGCAGCTCATCGTGGACCGGGTGACGCACCTGGACTATCTGGCGGACAAGCTGCGGGAGGAGCGCGTGCGGCGGGTGATCGAGCCGATGCTGACCGGCGCGGACCGGTACGCCTTCACGGACCGCGACGTCGGATACGCGCGCGACCTGGGGCTGCTGGCGCAGGACGCGCCGGTACGCATCGCCAACCCGATCTACGCCGAAGTGCTGCCGCGCGAACTGGCCTGGGTGGCGCAGGAGACGCTGGACCTGTCGCCGCCGCGGTACCTGCGGGCGGACGGCAGCCTCGACGCGGCGCTGCTGATGCGGGAGTTCCAGGACTTCTTCCGGCGCCACTCCGAGCACTGGCGGAACCGCTTCGCCTACGAGGAGGCGTGGCCGCAGTTGCTGCTGCAGGCGTATCTGCAGCGGGTGGTGAACGGGGGCGGGCGCATCGAGCGGGAGTATGCGCTGGGGAGCGGGCGGGTGGACCTGCTGATCGTCTGGCCGCTTGCGGACCGGCTCCAGGAGTTGGTGGTGGAATGCAAGGTGGTGCGGGAGCGCGACAGCCTGGAGAGCACGATCGACGAGGGGGTGGAGCAGACGGCGCGCTACGTGGCGCGCTGCGCGGCCGAGGCGGGGCACCTGGTGGTCATCGACCAGCGGGAGGACCGGAGCTGGGACGAGAAGACGTTCCACCACCGACGCCGCCCGGCGCGCCCGCAAAGCGGCGCCGGCGCCGCGCCGGTCGACGTGTGGGGCATGTGACGCGCTCCGGTCGTCCCGGCGCCCGCGGCGATCGATGCGTCGGGCATGGCCGGATTCCTCCAGTGAACAGTCGGTCTACTGGAGTTTTCGGCCGCTCACGCCCTGCCCCGTACCCCCGGCGGCAGTCCCGCACGAATCTGACGCGCATCCTCCCGAAGCGCCTCCGCCGCCGCGGCGAAGGCGTCGAGCCGCCGCCGGTGCTCCGCCAGGATCGCGTGGCTCCAGCGGCCGGCGGCCAGGTCGTAGACGGCGTTCTGGTACCACAGCATCTCCTCGAGACCGGCGCTGAACGCGTCCAGAAAGGCGGCGCCACGCGCCTCGATGCCGGAGACCATCTTCGTCAGGTTGTGGATCTTGTCCGCCGAGGCGACGGCGAGCGAGCCGAGCCGCGGCGTGGTCCGAAGCTGGTCGAGGTAGGCGAGCTTCCGCGTCTTCCAGCGCGCCGGCCGCGGCGGCTCGGAGACGTCCCGCACCATGCGGAGCACCGGTTCGCCGAAGCGCTCCGCGATGATCCCCGGATCGAGGTCGGTGTCTTCGAGCGTGTCGTGCAGCAGCGCGGCGACGACGGTGTCTTCGTCGCAGCCGAAGTCCGCGGCGATCCACGCCACCGACAGCGCGTGGGACGCCTCGAAGCCGCGGCCCGCCTTGCGCCGCCGCAAGCCGTGCGCCTCGAGCATCGTGGCGGCGGCGCTCTCGACCCGGGCGGAGTACACGGTCAGGGACCACCGGCGGCCGCCGGCGCCGCATAGGTGCGGCGCGCCCGCGCCTGCATCCCGCGTTGCCTGACGCGCACCTCTATCTCGTGCAGCCGCCCGTCCCGCCGCGGCGTGAAGCCGATGACGTACTGGCTGTGCAGCTCCTGGGCGACGCGCGTGAAGGTGGGACCGAGGTCGGCCGCCTCGGTCAGCTCGAAGTAGCCGCCGCCGGTCTGCTCCGCGAACCGCCGCAGGTTGCGGTCCGGGCGGGTCGTCACGTAGCGCGCCCCGTTGAAGTAGTTGCTCTCGAATCCGATGGAGTAGATCATCACTTCGTCGGCGATCGCGCGGTCGAGCACGTCGCGCGATCCGGCGTCGCTGTCGGTGTCGTCGCCGTCGGTGAAGAGCAGCACGACGCGCCGGCCCGGCACGTCCGACAGCGCGTCGAGCGCCGCCGCGGCGGCGTCGTAGACCCGGGTGGCGTTGCCGAAGTCGAGGCGGGGCAGCCAGGAGACGAGCTCGTCGCGGTCGCCGGTGAACGCGGCCGGCTCGATCTCCACCTTGTCGTTGAACGCGCCGACCCGGGCCCGGTCGAACGGCAGCATCCGGATCAGGAACTGCTCGGCGCCGGCCATCAGGCGGCGGCGGTTGAGGTCCATGCTCGCGCTGGTGTCGAGCATGACGACGACCGTGATCGGCCGGACGTCGTTCTCGAACAGCACGATCTCGGCCGGTCGCCCGTCGTCGAAGACCTCGAAGTCCTCGCGGAGCAGGTCGGGCACGAGACGCCCGTTGCGGTCGGTGACCGTGACGAACAGGTCGACCAGTTGCGTCCCGCTGCGGAACAGGGGCTGCTGCTGCGCCGCGGCACCGGCGCCCGCCGCCAGCAGTCCGGCCAGGACCGCCGGAACCGCGCACGTTCGTGGAGATGGCATGCGCGCAGCTTACCGCCGCTGGCGCGTGCGCGCAACGGAACGCCGCGCATCGGGTGCGCGTCAGACTTGTGAGACGAGTGCTCTGGCGCTGTCAGAGTCGTCGATTCCGGTGTCGTTCTCGGCATCCAGGCCCTCCGAACGGGACGGACGTCGCGAGAACCGGCCGCGCTGGATGCCCCCCAGCGGCGGCGTCTCGTTTTTTGACGTGCACCCCCGCGCATTGTCAACGCGCACGTTGGAGTGTACTTTCGGACGAGCCCGCGCGGGGTGCGGACGGGCGCACGTCCGGCGCCGTCCACCAGCCCCCATGCACTGACGAGCCCGCGCGGGGTGCGGACGGGCGTCCGTGATCGACGCGCGCGCCGGCAGGCTCGCCGGCCGCGGGGGATACGGCGTTCCGCGTCACGATGGCAATGTCCGACGACGTACGACGGGCGCTCGACGGCGCGTTGCGCGAGCGGATCCTGATCATCGACGGCGCGCTGGGGACGATGATCCAGCGGCGCGGGCTCGCGGAGGCGGACTTCCGCGGGACGCGGTTCGCCGGCCATCCGCGGGACCTGAAGGGCGACAACGACCTGCTGGTCCTCACGCGCCCGGACGTGATCGAGGAGATCCACGACGCCTACCTCGCGGCCGGCGCCGACGTCATCGAGACCAACACGTTCAGCGGCACCTCGATCGCGCAGGGCGACTACGGGCTCGAGACCGTCGTCCACGAGCTCAACGTCGAGGCGGCGCGGATCGCCCGGCGCGCCGCCGCGCGCTGGACCGCCCGCACGCCGGAGCGCCCGCGCTACGTCGCCGGCGCCATCGGGCCGACCAACCGCACCCTCTCCATCTCGCCCGACGTCAACGACCAGACGTTCCGCGCATCCACCTTCGACGCGCTGCGCGAGGCGTACGCCGAGCAGGCCCGCGCGCTGATCGAGGGGGGCTGCGACCTGCTGCTGATCGAGACGATCTTCGACACGCTCAACGCCAAGGCGGCGATCGTCGCCGTCCGGGAGGTGTTCGACGAGCGGGGGAGCGAGCTGCCCCTGATGCTCTCGGTGACCATCACCGACCGCAGCGGGCGGACGCTCTCGGGGCAGACCATCGACGCGTTCCACGTCTCGGTCGCGCACGCCCGGCCCTTCTCCGTCGGGATCAACTGCGCGCTCGGCGCCCGCGACATGCGGCCGTACCTGGCGGAGCTGGCCCGCGTCGCCGGCACCTGGATCAGTTGCTATCCGAACGCCGGCCTGCCCAACGCCTTCGGCGAGTACGACGAGCGCCCGGAGGAGACCGCCGCGCTGCTGCGCGAGTTCGCCGAGAGCGGCTTCGTGAACCTCCTCGGCGGCTGCTGCGGCACCACGCCGGACCACGTCCGGGCGGTGGCCGACGTGGTGCGGGACGTGGCGCCGCGCCGGCGCCCCGCCGGGGACGCTCCGCGCGCCACCGAGCTCGCCGGGCTCGAACGGCTGACGGCGCCGCCGGACGCCGGCTTCCTGACGATCGGCGAGCGGACCAACGTGACCGGCTCGCGCCGCTTCGCCCGGCTGATCAAGGCCGGCGACTACGCCGCGGCGGCCGAGGTCGCCCTCGATCAGGTGCGCGGCGGCGCGAACGTGATCGACGTCAACATGGACGAGGGGATGCTCGACTCCGAGGCGTGCATGACGCGGTTCCTGCGCCTGATCGCCACCGAGCCGGAGATCGCCCGCGTGCCGATCATGATCGACAGCTCGAAGTGGTCGGTCATCGAGGCGGGGCTGAAGTGCGTCCAGGGCAAGGGCATCGTCAACTCCATCAGCCTCAAGGAAGGCGAGACGGCGTTCCTCGACCAGGCGCGCCGCATCCGGGACTACGGCGCGGCGATGGTGGTGATGGCGTTCGACGAGACCGGCCAGGCCGACACCGTCGACCGCAAGGTGGAGATCTGCGAGCGCGCCTACCGGCTGCTCACCACGCGCGCCGGCGTGGCGCCCGAGGACGTCGTCTTCGACCCGAACGTTCTCGCGGTCGCCACCGGCCTCGAGGAGCACGCCGACTACGCGGTCGCCTTCCTCGAGGCCACCCGGCGCATCAAGGCGCGCTGCCCCGGCGCGAAGGTGAGCGGCGGGATCAGCAACCTCTCGTTCTCGTTCCGGGGCAACGACGCCGTGCGCGAAGCGATGCACGCGGCGTTCCTGTACCACGCGATCCGGGCCGGCCTGGACATGGGGATCGTCAACGCCGGCCAGCTCGCGGTCTACGAGGACGTCCCGGCGGACCTGCTGGCCCGCGTCGAGGACGTCGTCTTCAACCGGCGCGCCGACGCGACCGAACGGCTGGTCCGCTTCGCCGCGGGGGTGCGGGGGACCGCGCGCACGCGCGAGGCGGACCTCGGCTGGCGCGACGCGGACGTCGAGGCGCGGCTGGCCCACGCCCTCGTGCACGGGATCGTCGACTTCATCGAGGCGGACGTGGAGGAGGCGCGGCAGCGGGCCGCGCGGCCTCTCGACGTCATCGAAGGGCCGCTGATGAACGGCATGAAGGCGGTCGGCGACCTGTTCGGGGCGGGCAAGATGTTCCTGCCGCAGGTGGTCAAGAGCGCCCGCGCCATGAAGAAGGCGGTGGCGTACCTGCAGCCGCACATGGAGGAGGAGCGGAGCACCGGGACGTCGCAGGGCCGGATCGTGCTGGCGACGGTCAAGGGCGACGTGCACGACATCGGCAAGAACATCGTCGGCGTCGTGCTCGGCTGCAACCGCTACGACGTGATCGACCTCGGCGTGATGGTCCCCTGCGACCGGATTCTCCGGGCCGCGGCCGACGAGGGGGCCGATCTGGTCGGGCTGAGCGGCCTGATCACGCCGTCGCTCGACGAAATGGTGTTCGTCGCCGGCGAGATGCGGCGCCGGAAGATGCGGACGCCGCTGCTCATCGGCGGGGCCACGACGTCGCGCCAGCACACCGCGGTGCGGATCGCGCCGGCGTTCGACGGGAGCACGGTCCACGTGGCCGACGCCTCACGGGTGGTCGACGTGGTCTCCGGCCTGCTGAACCCGGAACGCCGGGCGGCGTTCGACGCCGGGAACCGCGCCGACCAGTCGCGGTTGCGCGAGCAGTTCTCGCGGCGGGGAGAGCGGAAGCTGGCGACGTACGCCGCGGCGCGGGCCAATCCGTTCCGGACGGACTGGGAAGCGGCCGACCTGCCGGTCCCCGCGTTCACCGGCCGGCGGCAGGTCGAACCGGCGCTCGACGAGCTGACGCCGTACATCGACTGGACGTTCTTCTTCGCCGCGTGGGAGCTGCGGGGCCGCTTTCCCGCCATCCTCGACGACCCGGCCCAGGGCGCGGCGGCGCGCGAACTGCACGAGCACGCGCAGGGGCTGCTCGCGGAGATCGGCGCGGCGCGCAGCCTGACCGCGCGCGGGGTCTACGGCTTCTGGCCGGCGCACGCCGAGGGCGACGACGTGGTGCTCCACGCCCCGGGGACGTCCGGCGGGGCCGGCGGCGCCGAGGTGGTCCGCTTCGCCATGCTGCGCCAGCAGGAGTCGTCCGGCGACGGCCGGCCGCACCGCTCGCTGGCCGACTTCGTCGCCCCCCCCGGAGCGGGGCGGACCGACCACGTCGGGGCGTTCGCGGTCACCGCCGGCCTCGGCGTCGAGGACCTCGTGCGCCGCTGCGAACGGGACCACGACGACTACCGCGCCATCATGGTCAAGGCGCTGGCCGACCGGCTGGCCGAGGCGTTCGCGGAGATGCTGCACGCGCGCGTCCGCCGGGAATGGGGCTGCGCGGCCGGGGAGGCACTCTCCAACGAAGATCTGATCGCCGGGCGGTATCGCGGGATCCGCCCCGCGTTCGGCTACCCGGCCTGTCCGGACCACAGCGAGAAGTTCAAGCTGTTCGACCTGCTCGACGCGCGCGCGGCCGGTCTCGACCTGACCGAGAACGCCGCGATGACCCCGGCGGCCAGCGTCGCCGGCCTCTACTTCGCGCACCCGGCGGCGCGGTACTTCACCGTCGGCCGGATCGGCGCGGATCAGGTGGCCGCGTACGCCGCCCGCAAGAGGCTGCCGATCGCCGAGGCGGAGCGGTGGCTGGCCGCGAACCTCGCGTACGAGCCGGCGGGCGAGCGGGCCGCGGCCGGGGTCTGACGGCGAACGGCGGCGCCTCGAAACGCGCGGACGCGGCGTCCTCCGCGGCCCCGATCGAACCCCTGGCCGCGCTTCTTGCGTGCTCCCGCGCGGCTTGACAACGGCGCGGGCGCCTGTATACAGTGGAAGCACTGTCAGGTTTCGGCCCACCTCCCCACAACGGATCTCCCAGGCCGTTCGGGGTATTCCGGTTCAGAAAACGCGCGTAGACGTTGCGGCGCCCGAGCGTCCCGGCTCGGAAGTGCGTCGGGATCCAGGGAGGCATTCGTGCCGACCATCCTGCCGGGCGCCGTCGTCCAAACCAGGAGGAGGGCAACGATGTCGACCAAACCGTCAGCGGATCCGTCCATGGAGCGAGGCGCCAACCCGGTGCGTCCCGCTCCCGCACCCGCACCCGCTCCCCGCAAGCCGGCCCCGCTGCCGCAGAAGAAGTCGGGGTTCCAGCGGTTCGTGCTTCAGTTTCTACTGCTGGTGATCGCGCTGGGCGGCGCCTACGGCACCGGCTACCTGGTCAACGCCAACGAGATGCAGACCAATCGGAACGACCTCCTGCAGCAGCAGCTAGATGCGCAGGAGCGGATTCTCGCGCTCGAGCAGCAGATCGCCGAGCTCCGGGAGACTCGCGAGCGCGGCAACCGCGTGGAGCTGGATCTGACCGAGGTGTTCGATCCGATCCGCGATGCGGTCGGGCGCATCGCGCTGGCGCGGATGGGCGAGATCTCGCGCGAGATCACGACGGAGCTCACGCGGCTGGTGGAAGACGACCTCGCGCGCCTTGACGATCCGGCGAACGCCGCCGCCGGCGGGGCGGGGCCCGGCGGCATGAGCAACGGGGACCCGGCCGCCGACCCGACTTCCGAACCGGAGGTGGCGACCTCGGTGGTCGAGCCCCCGGCGCCGCAGAGCGGCGGCGGACGTCCGGATTCGCTGCAGCCGGACAGCTCCGCCTTCGATGCAGCCAGACCGCCCGACCCGGCGGCCGAGCTCGCCGGGAACGAGCCGGAGACCGCGGAGCCACCGCCGGCGGCGGGGCCCGCCTCCGCCGGCTCGGTCCCCGCACCGGCGAACGAGGCGTCGGCGGCGGGCGGCGCGGATCTTCCGCCGGCCGCACGACAGGCGGTCTCCCAGGAAGCGTCACGTTCGGCTCCGGCGGCGGGTGGCGGGTTCGGGGCCGGACCCGGGGCCCCCTCCCCGCCGGGACGATCGGCCAGAGCGGCCGATGCGCCGGAGACGGCGCGGCCGCCCGGACCGGGCGGCGCCGTCCCGGGCACCGTGCCCTGAAGCTCCGGCGCGCAGGCAAAGCGGCGGCAGGCCGCGGCTCACGAGACCCGAACCGTGAGCGCGGCCTGCCGGCCGCCGGCCCTCACGCTCCGTTCGCCCGCTTCGAATCCCCTCTACGCCCCCTCGCCGCCGTCGGACCCGTTCACTCGATCAGCCCGGTCACCGCCAACTTCGACAGGCCGCCTCTCGCCCCCGCTTGCGGTACTCTATGGCGTTCGTGCTCGTCGAGCGCTCGGCGCGGCGTCAGCGTCGGACCGATTCGCCGCCGCTTGCGAGCCGCGACGCGCGCACCTCTTCGTAGTCTTCGAAAGCCTGCCGGATCCGATCGTCCTTCCACTCGAAGTCGGCCTCGCTGCGCAGGCGATCGAGGTACCGCGCGTATTCCGCGAGACGCCGATCGTTGAACACGTTTTCGGAGATCTGGTCGCGGACCTCCTCGAACGGCCTCGGCTCGGGCCGCGTCCGCGCTTCGAGCCGCAACACCTGGTAGCCGAGCGGCGTCTGGAGCGGCTCGGTGACGTCCCCCACCTCCAGGTCGGCGAGCACGTCCCGCAGCGTGCCGCTCAGGAGCGAGAGGTCGATGGGGCCTATCAAACCCCCGTTCGCCTTGGACGCGGCGTCGGACACGGCGATCGCGACCAGCGCGAAGTCCTCGCCGTCGAGCACCCGCAGCCGCGCCTCCTCCGCGTCCAACCGGGCCTGATCGTCGGCCGCGACGCCGGCTCCGCCGAGTCCCTCCGGCACCCGGACCAGGATCTCGCGCATGGTCACCGTCGGCGGCTCGGTGTACTGGGCGATGTTGGCCTCGTAGTGCTCGCGCGCCTCCACCTCGGTGAGCGTCACGGCCCCGAGCACTTCGATCTGCTGCACCTGGTTGATCAGGATCTGCCGCTCCATCACGCGGCGCATGTCTTCGAGGGTCATCCCTTCCTGCTGGGCGAGGGCCTCCCGGAACTCCTCTTCCGTCTCGAAGCCGTTCTCCTCCATGAGATCGCCGAGGATCTCCTGGAACTGCTCGTCGGTGAACTGGTAGCCGAGCTCCCGCGCCCGCTGGATGAGCAGCAGCTCGTCGACGGCGCCGGAGATCACCTCGGGCGTGACCTCCCGCAACGCCTGCGCGAGCTCCGCGTCGGTGCGCGCCTGGAAACCGCGCTGGCGGATCACGCCGACCTGCCGCTCTTCGAGCTCGGTCAGGGTGATGATGTCGCCGTTGACCTTGACGAGGATGCGCTCGAGCACGATGCCCGTCGCCGTCTCCGGCGTCGCGCCGCCCAGCAGATCCTGCTGCGCCGCCGCGGGAACGGCGATCAGCAGGATCGCGCCGGCGGCCGCGAACCAATGCCGGCGTGTTCTCCGTGCCACGCGCGTGATTCCGAGGCTCGTCATGTGGCTCGTGGCGGCCGCGAACCAATGCCGGCGTGTTCTCCGTGCCGTCTGTCTCATCGTTTTTCTCTCCGTCAGGTGGAGCCTCGTCACGAGTGTAACCGTCATCCGGCGGCGCCGAGCTCCTGGAGCCAGGTGTTGACGCGCGCCAGCAGATCGAGATCGCGCCCGACGGGCGGAACCGCGCCGGAGCCGCGAAGTCCGCCGGCAGCCTCCGGATTCTCCACGCCGCCGACGGCCTGGAGGTCGAGCCGCAGGACCCCGGCCGGCGTGAGCGCGACGCCGGGACGAGAGCGCACGAATTCGACGAGGCGGCCCGGGTCGAGCGGCGTGTTTTCCCCGAACCGCATGACGAGCCGGGACGCCTCCCGGTCGATCGCCTCCACCCCGAGCCCGCTGGCGCGCACACGGGCGCGGCCGTACTCCGCAAGGCGGGTGAGCGACGGGTGCAGCGGCCCGTAGCGGTCCGCGACCTCCTCGAGGGCCGCGGCCAGCGCCGGCTCGTCGGCCGCGGTGGCCACCTTGCGGTACACGGCGAGCCGCTGATCGGTCTCGGTGACGTAGCCCTCGTCGATCCGCAGGTCGACGCCGAGGTTGACGCGCGCCCGATGCTCGTCCCGCACCTCCTCGCCCTGCAGCTCGCGGACGGTCTGCTCGAGCAGCTTGACGTACATGTCGAAGCCGACCGCCTCGATGTGTCCGCTCTGCTGCGCGCCCAGCAGGTTCCCGGCCCCGCGGATCTCCAGGTCGAGGGCGGCGATCCGGAAGCCGCTGCCCAGATCGCTGAACTCGCGGAGGGCGGAGAGACGCTGCCGCGCCACCGGCGACAGCGCGTTGTCGGCCGGCACCACGAGGTAGGCGTACGCGCGCCGATCGGAACGCCCGACGCGCCCGCGCAACTGGTAGAGCTGGGCCAGCCCGTAGCGTTCGGCGTGGTTGACGATGATCGTGTTGACGTTCGGGATGTCGAGGCCGTTCTCGATGATCGTGGTGGCGACGAGGACGTCGTACTCGTGGGCCACGAAGGCGATCATCGTCTTCTCCAGCGCCGCCTCGCTGGTCTGGCCGTGGGCGACGGCGAGCCGCGCCTCGGGGACGAGCCGGCCGATCAGCCCCGCGATCGAGTCGATCGACTCCACGCGGTTGTGCACCACGTAGACCTGACCGCCCCGGCCGAGCTCCGTACGGACGGCCCGCGCGATCACCTGCGGGTCGAACCGCACGACGCTGGTCCGGATCGCCATCCGGTCCTTCGGCGGCGTCTCGATGACCGACATGTCCCGGATGCCGGCCAGCGACATGTTGAGCGTGCGCGGAATGGGGGTCGCGGTGAGGGTCAGCACGTCGACGTGGCGCCGCATCTGCTTGATGCGCTCCTTGTGGCCCACGCCGAAGCGCTGCTCCTCGTCGACGATCAGCAGCCCGAAGTCGCGGAACTTCACGTCCCTGGAGAGCAGGCGGTGGGTCCCGACGATCAGATCCACCCTGCCCGCCTCGAGGTCGGCCAGCGCCGCCCTCTGCCCGGCGCGGCTCAGGAAACGGCTCAGCACCGCGACGCGGACCGGAAAGGACGCGAAGCGCTCCCGGATCGTCTCGCCGTGCTGGAAGGCGAGGACCGTCGTCGGGGTCAGCACCGCCACCTGCTTGCCGTCCATCAGCGCCTTGAACGCGGCCCGCAGCGCGACCTCGGTCTTGCCGTAGCCGACGTCGCCGCACAGGAGCCGGTCCATCGTCGACGGCCGCTCCATGTCCTGCTTGATCTCCGCCAGAGCCGACTGCTGATCGGGCGTGAGCTCGTACTCGAAGGCCGCTTCGAACTCCTGCTGCCAGTGCGTGTCGGGGCCGAAGGCGTGGCCGGGGAGCGCCTGCCGCGCGGCGTACAGCTTCAGGAGCTCCTGCGTCATGTCGCGCATCGACTTCCGGACGCGCGTCCTGGTCCTGGCCCAGGTGGTTCCGCCCAGCCGATCCAGCCGGGGACGGGCGGCGCCGGTGTACTTCTGCAGCAGCTCGAGCTGTTCGACCGGCACGAACAGCTTGTCGCCGGTGGAATACCGCAGCTCCACGAATTCGTGCCGGCCGCCGGTCTCCGGCACGGCGATCTGCCGCAACCCGACGAACTCGCCCACCCCGTGGTCGACGTGCACCACGTGATCGCCGACCTTCAGGTCGCGGAAGTCGGACAGGAAGGACTTCGCCACCGACCGCCGCTGGTGGCGGACGACGTGCTCGGCCTCGAAGAGATCGGTCTCGGCGTATATCTGCAGCCCGGCGGCGGGCAGCCGGAATCCGCGGGAGAGGACGCCGGTGGCCACCAGCACCGTCGCGGAAGCGGTCTCCTCGGCTCCCTCCAGCGGCACGCCGACCAGGTCGTGCTCGGCCAGCAGCTCCACGATGCGCTCGGCGCGGCCGGCGGTCTCGGCGACGAACACCTGCACGTCCCGCCGGTCGCGCGCGCGCTCGACTTCCGCCACCCACTCGCGAAGGCGCCCCCGAAACTCCATCGCCGGCTGGCAGGCGACGTGCCGGCGGCCGGCGGGTTCGGGTTCCGCGGGCGGCGGCGCCGCGTCGATCTCCAGCGTGTCGAGCGTCGCGGCGCCGGCAAGCCACGCGGCCACTTCGTCGCCGTCCGCCTGGAGCGTGGCCGGGGGCGGCGCCGGGTCGCCGCGCGCGACCGCGTCCGCGTGGCTCCCCCGCACCTGCTCCGCCGCCTGCCGGACGCGGACGGCGGTCTCGGCCGGCTCGGTGACGACGAAGCGGGCCGCGCCGCGGCGGACGTAGTCGTCGAAGGTCGCGGTGCGGTCCGGCTCCGGCGCGCCGGCGCCCGCCGGCCGTTCGAGCTGGTCGGTCAGCGGGCGGACCGCCACGTGGTCCAGCGTCGCCACCGATCGTTGCGTCGCGGGGTCGAAGCGGCGGAGCGATTCGACGTTGTCGCCGACGAACTCCGCGCGGATCGGGAAGGCCTCTCCCGCCGGGAACACGTCGACCACGCCGCCCCGCCCGCAGAATTCGCCGTGCGCCTCGACCGGATCGGCGCGCGTGAAGCCGGCGTCCACCAGGCGGTCGGCCAGCTCGGTCGGCGAGCAGGTTCCACCCAGCCGGAGATCGACGCTGGCGCGCAGCAACCGGTCCGGCGGGCTGAGGCGCGGCAGGAGCGATACGGCCGAGGCGACGACGATGCGCGCCTGGCCGAGGGCCAGCGCCGCCAGCGCGCGGGAGCGGGAGGAGGCGACGTCCAGGTGCGGCGTCATGCCCCGGTAGGGGTCCACCTCCGGCGAAGGAAACGGAAGCACGCCGCGTTCGACGTCGCCGCGGGCAAGTCCCTCGAGCCCCGCCAGGAAGAACCGGGCGTCAGCCGTCATCCGGTCGACGTCCGCATCCCCCGGAACCACGAGAACCACCGGCTCGGCCCCCGCGCCGGCGGCCGCCGCCAGGGCCTGGGCGGGCGGGGTCAGGCCGCTGACGGACTCGCCGGACGGCGCGCTGCGCGCGAAGCCGGCGCGGGCGGCCGTCTCGTGAAGCAGGGCGCGAAGCGTCAGCGACGCGGAGATCGACGGCACGGGGGCAGACGGCGCGGGCGCGGGTTCGGCGCCGAACCCCTGATTCTACACGCTTGCGGGTCGTTGCGCGAGGCGCACCCCGGGGCTGAACGACCAGGTGTGACGGGGGCGGTAGATGCCCGCGTCCCGGGTGCGGGACTTCACGCGGAAGGTATGGAGCAGCCGATGGTAATCGTACTGCAGCCCGTGGCGGGTGTGCGCCGCCACGTCGAGCTTGTACGTGCCCTCGACCAGATCGAGGCTGTCGATGACGAACAGCACCTCGCCGGCGCCCGTCATCTCGACCGGCTCGAACTGCTCGATGTCCGTGTTCGTGCCGTAACAGCAGACCCCCTCGGCGTTGAAGATGCTGATCCCGAACACGAAGTCGCGCACCGGACGGGGCGTGCTCACCGCGAGCCGGATCGCGATCCGGTCGCCGCTCCGGAAGACGTGCGTCTCGGTTCCGCCGCGTTCGAGCGCGACCCGGTCGATGCGCACCGGCCCCGCTCCCCAGCGGCCCTGCGCCGCCCGGAACATGTCGGGGGGCGGCTCGTCCGTCACCACCGGCGGCTCCGCGGCCGCTTCCGGCGCGGCGCCCTCCCTGCCCCCGGACGCCTCCGCCGCTTCCTGCACCTTCCGGTCGGCCGAGGCGAGCGCACGCTCTTCGTTCTTCATGACGTCGGTCGTATAGGCATGCACGACACGGCGCGGATCGCCCCGGCCGCGGATGCGCCCGGCGTCCACCCAGACCGCCTCGTCACAGTACCGCTCGACGAGCCCCAGTCCGTGCGTGACCAGCACGATCGTTCTGCCCCGCCGCTTGAACTCCGCGAACTTGTCCAGGCACTTCAGGCTGAACCCCTCGTCGCCGACCGCGAGCACCTCGTCGACCAGCAGGACGTCGGGATCGACGTGCACGGCGACGGCGAACCCGAGCCGCATGTACATGCCGGACGAGTAGGTCTTGACCGGCGAATCGATGAAGTCCTCGAGCTCGGCGAACTCCACGATCTCTTCGAACCGGCGCGCGATCTCCCCCTTCGTCAGACCGAGCATCACCCCGTTGATGAAGACGTTCTCGCGCCCCGAGATCTCCGGGTGAAAGCCGGCGCCGAGCTCGATCAGGGCCGAGATCCGCCCCCGAACGCGGACCGTGCCGGTGGTCGGCCGGGTGATCCCCGCCACCAGCTTCAGCAGCGTGCTCTTCCCCGAGCCGTTCCGCCCGACGAAACCGACCGTGGTCCCCGCGGTCACCGCCAGCGACACGCGGTCGACGGCCCGCAGCACCTCGCTCGCATCGAGCTCGCCGGCCAGGCTTCCCTTCAGCAGGGCGCTCTTCAGCGTGGAGAACTGACGGCGGTACGCGTACCGCCGATAGAGCTTCGTCACGTCGCGCAGCTCGATGGCCGGGTCCGTCACACTTCCTCCGCGAACGAATCACGCAGCCGGTCGAAGAGCGCGTAGCCGGCAAGGAACAGGGCCGCGCCGGCCGCCGCCAGCGCCAGCAGCCACTTCCAGTGCCCGAACGGCCCGTCGAAGAACAGGATCTCCTGGTACGAGATGGCGATGTGGGCGAACGGGTTCAGGTCCATCAGCACCTTGCCGGCGGGCGGCAGGCCGGCGACCGAGGGCCCCCGTGACGCCACCATGGTCCACGGGTAGAGGATCGGCGTCGCGAAGAACCAGAGCGTCAGCACGTTCGCCAGCAGATCCCGGATGTCCCGGAAGTGCACCGTGAGCGCCGCGAGCATCAGTCCCAGCCCGAGCGTGAGCAGGAACTGCACGGCGACCACGGCGGGGAACCACAGCAGCTCCGTGATGCCCGGGGGCGTCGCAACGAACAGCACGAGCGCCACGATCAGGATCGGCAACGCCAGAAGGAAGTGCACCATGTTGGCCAGCACCGCGACCAGCGGCAGCACCTCGGCCGGAAAGAGCACCTTCTTGATCAGGTTGCCGTTGGCGAGCAGCGAGTGGGACGACTCGGTCAGCGCGGACGAGAACCAGGTCCAGGGCAGCAATCCGCAGAAGAGGAAGAGCGCGTAGTTGTCGACGCCCTCGAAGCGGGCCGGCAGCACGACCGAGAAGACGAGGGTGTAGACCAGCAGGAGGAGCAGCGGGTTGGCGAAGGACCAGAAGAAGCCGAGCACCGAGCCCCGGTAGCGCGCCTTCAGCTCGCGCATGACCAGCGTCTGGACGAGGACGCGGTACCCGAACAGCCGCCGCAGGTTACGCAGCATGGACGTCGACCAGGACGACGGTCACGTTGTCGGGTCCCCCCGCGGCGTTGGCCCGCCGCACCAGCTCGCCGCAGACGTCGCGGGGAGGGTGATCCTGCCCTTTCCGAAGCACGCCGGCGATTCCGGCGTCGGGCACCACGGACGACAGTCCGTCGGAGCAGAGCAGGAGCCGGTCGCCCGGCGCCAGCTCGACGTCGGACACTTCGACGTCGAGGGCCGTTTCCCCGCACAGGGCGCGCGTCACCACGTGCCGCCACGGATGCCGGCGCGCCGCCTCCGGCGTCAACAGGCCGGCGCGCATCTGCTCTTCGACCCAGGAATGGTCGCTCGTGAGCCGGGTCAGATGCCGGGCGCGGTAGCGGTAGGCGCGGCTGTCGCCGACGTGGGCCAGGACGGCCGCGCCGCCGGCGGTCAGCAGCGCGACCGCGGTCGTGGCCATGCCGTGCAGCGCGGCGTCTCCGGCGATGCGGGCCGCCAACTCGCGGTTCGCCTCGAGCAGGGCGGCTCCCAGCCGGTCGCGGGCATCGACGGCCCCGGTCCGGGCCGGCGCCGCGCCGGAGGCGCTGGCCGGCGACGGCGCCGCGACGAAGCGCTCGATCGCCTCGACCGCCAGGCGGGATGCGACTTCGCCCGCGACGTGGCCGCCCATGCCGTCGGCCACGACGAACAGGCCCAGATCTTCCCGGGTGCGGAAGCTGTCCTCGTTGTTCTTGCGGCGGCGGCCGGGATCCGTCCGGGCGGCGCAGGTCAGTCGCATCTGGAACCGAACACCGACACCGGACTCCGGCATGGCCGCCGGTGCGCTGGCGACGGACGTCACACGCCGCGAATCATCTCGTCCCGGCGACTCGCAGGCCGATGCGGCGGGCCACCTGCAGGCGCGACAACGACTTGAGCAACGCGATGCGCGCCCGCTCGAAGTCGACGTCGGCCGCCGACACCGACGCCAGCCGGTCCCGGGCGCGGGCCGCGGCCGCCTCGGCGCGCTCGACGTCGATCTCGTCGGCCCGTTCCGCGGTACGCGCCAGGATGCGGATCCGATCGGGCAGGATCTCCGCGAATCCGAACGCGGCGTGGAGCCAGGTGTTCTCGGAACCCCGCCGGAACCAGATCTCGCCGACCTGCAGCCTCACCAGCAGCGGCGTGTGCCCCGGCAGCACGCCGAGATAGCCCTCGGCCCCCGGCAGGCGGGCTTCATCGACCGTCTCGTGGACGATCGCCCGCTCGGGGGTCACGATCTCGAGCGTCAGATGCGCGGGAAGCGGCATGGTTCCGGATCCGGACGGCGTCACGCGGCGGCCGACTGCCGCTCCGCGTTCGCGACCGCTTCTTCGATCGTGCCGACCATGTAGAACGCCTGCTCCGGCAGGTCGTCGTGCTTGCCGTCGACGATCTCCCGGAAACCGCGGACCGTATCGGCGATGGGCACGTACTTGCCTTCCTTGCCGGTGAACTGCTGGGCGACGAAGAACGGCTGCGACAGGAACTTCTCGATCTTCCGGGCGCGCGAGACGGCCAGCTTGTCGTCCTCGGACAGCTCGTCGATCCCCAGGATCGCAATGATGTCCTGCAGGTCCTTGTAGCGCTGCAGCACCTGCTTCACGCGGCGCGCGACGTCGTAGTGCTCCTCGCCGATGACGCGCGGGTCGAGGATGCGCGACGTCGACGCGAGGGGATCCACCGCCGGGTAGATTCCGAGCTCGACGATGCGCCGCGACAGGTTCGTCGTGGCGTCGAGATGGGCGAACGTCGTGGCCGGCGCCGGGTCCGTGTAGTCGTCGGCCGGCACGTAGATGGCCTGCACCGACGTGATCGATCCCTTCCGGGTCGAAGTGATCCGCTCCTGCAGGGCGCCCATCTCCGTCAGCAGCGTCGGCTGGTAGCCGACCGCGGACGGCATCCGGCCGAGCAGCGCCGACACTTCCGAGCCCGCCTGCGTGAAGCGGAAGATGTTGTCGATGAACAGCAGGACGTCCTTGCCCTCGGCGTCGCGGAAGTACTCCGCCACCGTCAGCGCGCTCAGGCCGACGCGCAGGCGGGCGCCGGGAGGCTCGGTCATCTGCCCGTAGATCAGGGCGGCGCGCGACTTGTCGGGGTCGTTCAGGGTGACGACGCCGCTCTCCTGGAACTCAAGCCACAGATCGTTGCCCTCGCGCGTCCGCTCGCCGACGCCGCCGAACACCGACACGCCGCCGTGCTTGAGGGCGATGTTGTGGATGAGTTCCTGGATGATGACCGTCTTGCCGACGCCAGCTCCGCCGAACAACCCGATCTTGCCGCCCTGCAGGTACGGCTCGAGCAGGTCGATGACCTTGATCCCGGTCTCGAACATCTTGAGCTCGGTGGACTGATCCTCCAGGTTCGGCGCCGCGCGGTGAATCGGCCAGCGTTCCTCGGCCTGCACCGGCTGGTCGGGAAAGTCGACCGGCTCGCCCAGCACGTTGAGCACCCGGCCGAGGGTCCGCGGCCCGACCGGCATGGAGATCGGCGCGCCGGTGTCCACGACCGCCATGCCGCGCTGCATCCCGTCGGTAGGCTTCATCGCCACGGCCCGGACGCGGCCCTCGCCGAGGTGCTGCTCCACCTCGGCGATCACGTCGATGGGTTCGGCGCCCGCGCCGTCCGACCGGATCTGCAGGGCGTTGTAGATCGGCGGCAGATGCCCGCCCTCGAACTCGACGTCGACCACCGGACCGATCACCGCCACGACCCGCCCGACCTTCTTCGCACCCGCGTCCGCCATCGTCCGGTTCCCCCCGCTCCTTCGTTGCCCGATTCCCCGCGGCCCGCGCCCTACAGCGCCTCCGCGCCCGACACCACTTCGATCAGCTCGCGCGTGATCGCCGCCTGCCGCACCTTGTTCATGTGCAGCGTCAACCCGTCGATCATCTCGCCCGCGTTGCGGGTCGCCGCGTCCATCGCGGTCATCCGGGCCGCGTGCTCGGCCGCGGCCGATTCGAGCAGGGCGTGGAAGAACTGCGTCTCCACGTGATGCGGCAGCAGATCCGAAAAGATCTTCTCCGCCGGCGGCTCGAAGAGGTAGTCCGCCAGCGCCGCGCCGCCTTCGTCCGACGCGTCCAGCGGCGGAACCGGCAACACCTGGTCGACCACGACCTGCTGCTGCAGCACGCTCTTGAACTCGTTGTAGAGGATCGACACCCCCGACGCCGCGCCCGACGTGTACTGTTCGATCGCGGTCTCGGCCATCGCCGCCGCGTGGCTGTACCGCAGGTCGTTGAAGAGGTTCACCATCTCGAAGCGGACGTCGACGCCGCGCCGGACGAAGAAGTCGCGCCCCTTGCGTCCGACCAGCCCCAGCGCCGCCTTCCGCCCCGGCTCGGCCGCGAAGGTGGCCGCCCGTCGAACGAGGTTGGAGTTGAAGCTGCCGCACAGCCCCTTGTCGGCGGTCACGACGAACAGCAGGACCGGCGCGTCCGGGGCCGCCGGCGGCGCCAGCAGCGGATGCGCGGCGGCGACTCCCGTCCGCGCCGCGAGGTCGCTCAGCACCCGCTGCATCAAGCGGGCGAAGGGACGGGCGCCGACGATGCGGTCCTGGGCGCGCCGCAGCTTCGACGCGGCGACCGTCTTCATCGCCTTCGTGATCTGCTCGGTGGACTTGACGGCGCGGATCCGGCGCCGGAGGTCGATGAGTGACGGCATCGCTCCCCCGCGCTACGCGGCCGCGCCCTGGCGCGCCGCGACGAACTGCTCGCTGAACTCCCGCACCGCGGCCTCGACGGCGGCTTCCAGCTCCTTGCTCAACGCCTTGTCGGCCGCGAGGCGGGCGAGCACGTCGGCGTGCCGGGTCTCCAGGAACCGGTACAGCTCCGGCTCGAACGCGGCGACGTCGCTCTCGGCGACGTCGTCCAGGAAGCCCCGCGTGCCGGCGAAGATGACGAGCACCTGACGCTCCACCGGCAGCGGCGCGTACTGCGGCTGCTTCAACACTTCCACGAGCCGGCGGCCGCGATCGAGCTGCTGCCGGGTCGCCTTGTCGAGATCGCTTCCGAACTGCGCGAACGCCTGCAGCTCCCGGAACTGCGCGAGGTCGAGGCGCAGCGTGCCGGCGACCTGGCGCATCGCCTTGATCTGCGCCGACCCGCCGACGCGCGACACCGAGTTGCCGACGTTGATGGCCGGCCGGATCCCCTGGTGGAAGAGATCCGACTCCAGGAAGATCTGCCCGTCCGTGATGGAGATGACGTTGGTCGGAATGTAGGCCGACAGGTCGCCGGCCTGGGTCTCGATGATCGGCAGCGCGGTGAGCGAGCCGCCGCCGTTGTCGGCGTTCATCTTCGCCGCGCGCTCGAGCAGGCGCGAGTGCAGGTAGAAGACGTCGCCCGGGAACGCCTCCCGCCCCGGCGGGCGGCGCAGCAGCAGCGAGATCTCGCGGTAGGCCTGCGCGTGCTTCGACAGATCGTCGTAGATGCACAGCGCGTGGCGCCCGCTGTCCCGGAAGAACTCGCCGAGCGCGCAGGCCGAGTACGGGCTGACGTAGAGCAGCGGCGCCGGATCCGACGCGGCGGCCGCGACCACCACCGTGTACTCCATCGCGCCCTCGTCCTCGAGCGTCTTGACGACCTGCGCGATGGTCGACTGCTTCTGTCCGATGGCGTTGTAGATGCAGACGACGTCGAGCCCCTTCTGGTTGATGATCGTGTCGACCGCCACCGCCGTCTTGCCGGTCTGCCGGTCGCCGATGATCAGCTCGCGCTGCCCCCGCCCGATCGGGATCATGGCGTCGATCGCCTTCAGGCCGGTCTGGAGCGGCTCCTTGACCGGCTGGCGGTCGACCACGCCCGGCGCGATGCGCTCCACCGGCGACTGCCGGTCGGCGGCGATCGGCCCCTTGCCGTCGAGGGGCTGCCCGAGGGCGTTGACGACCCGGCCGAGCATCGCCTCGCCGACCGGCACGGACATGACGCGCCCGGTCCGCTTGACCGTGTCGCCTTCCTTGATCGCGGTCGATTCGCCCAGCAGCACCGCGCCGACGCCGTCCTCTTCGAGGTTCAACGCGATGCCGGAAACGCCGTGCGGAAACTCGAGCATCTCGGTGGCCATCGCGCGATCGATCCCGTGCAACCGCGCGATGCCGTCCCCGACCGACACGACCGTGCCCACTTCCGCGACGTCGACGTCGAGGGCGTAGTCCCCGAGCTGTTCCTTGATGATCCGGGAGATCTCGTCTGCTTTTATCGTCATCGGTTCTGTGATGCCGGTCACGCCGCCAGGAAGCGCTGCCGGAGCCGGTCCAGGTGGTGCGCGAGGCTGCCGTCGAAGACCGTGCCGCCGATCCGGGTCACCATGCCGCCCAGGAGGCGCTCGTCGACCGCGGTCTCGATCGTCACCTGCCGGCCGACCGCGTCCCGCAGCTTCCGGGTGACGGACGCGACGCGCGCCGAATCGAGCGGTTCGGCGGTCGTGACGCGCGCCCGCACGGCCCCGCGGTGCTCCAGCAGGCGATCGCGGTACCCGGCCAGCAGCGCCGGCAGCAGGTGAAGCCGGCCGCGCTCGGCGAGCATCAGGAGCAGGCGCCCGGCCACCGGCGACGCCGGCCGCGTGCGGTCGAGAATCGCCGCCACGATCGCCCGCTTCGCGACGGGAGAGATTGCCCGGTTGCGCACCACCCGCCCAAGCGTCGGGTGGCCGTCGACGAGCTCCTGGAACGCCACGACCTCGCGCTCGGTGCGTTGCGGATCGTCACGATCGACGCTGACCTCGAAGAGCGCCCGCGCGTACCGGATTGCCGCCGCCTGTTCCGTCATTCTTCCTTCACTTCCGCCGGGTACCTGAATCGTTCGGGGGCGTCAGGCGGGTCCAACCAGCGTGGGCCAAACAGTCTTTTATAACATTTCGTCCGCGCGGCGGGCAAGCCGCTCACCCGCCGGCCAGATGGTCGTACAGGCGCTGCAGCTCGTCCTCGGACGTGAAGTCGATCACGATCCGGCCGCGCTTTCCGCGCTGCACGATTCGGACGCGCGTGCCGAGCGAGAGGCGGAGACGTTCCTCCGCGGCGCGCACGTGGACGTCGGCCGGCGGCTTCTCCGGCGGGGATTCCGACTTCGGCGCCGCGGCGCGCTTGACCAGCGCTTCGGCCTCGCGAACCGACAGATCGTCTTCGCGGATCCTGCGCGCCACCGTGATCTGGTCCCCGACGGCAGCCAGACCGGCGAGCGCGCGCGCATGTCCCATGCTCAGGCGTCCGGACGCGACGTCGGCCTGCACCTCGGCGGGCAGGCGGAGCAGGCGCTGGTAGTTCGCGACGGTGGCGCGCTCCTTGCCCACCGCCTCGGCGATCCGTTGCTGCGTCATGCCGAACTCGTCGGCGAGCCGCCGGTAGGCGGCTGCTTCCTCGATCGGGTTCAGGTTCTCGCGCTGGATGTTCTCGATCAACGCCAATTCCAGCCGTTTCGTCCGCTGCATCTCGCGCACGACCACCGGAACCTGCATCAGGCCGGCCCGCTGCGCTGCCCGCCAGCGCCGCTCGCCGGCGATGATCTCGAAGCCCGCCTCGTCGTCGCGCCTGGTCACGACGATCGGCTGGATCACGCCGTGCGTCCGGATCGACTGCGCCAGCTCGTCGAGCTTCGCCTCGTCCACCGCCTGCCGCGGCTGATCCGGATTGGGCCGCAACCGATCGAGATCGACCTCCCGGGGAACGGCGTCCGGCGCAGTCGCCGCTTCGGCCGCCGGGGCGTCCGGGATCAGCGCGCGCAACCCGCGTCCGAGCGCCTTGCGTTTCTCAGCCACGGAGCGCTCCTCCAGTCGGCATGGGCGCAGACCGCGTGCACGCCAGGAACTCGCGGGCGAGAGCGAGATAGGCCTCGGCGCCCTTCGACTGCACGTCGTACAGGATCACCGGCAGCCCGTGGCCCGGCGCTTCGCCTAGCCGGACGTTGCGGGGAATCGTGGTCTCGAAGACCTTGTTGCCGAACACGCCCTGCACCTCCGTCGCGACCTCCTTGCCGAGGTTCGTGCGGAGATCCGTCATGGTGAGGACCACGCCGGCGATCTCGAGCCCCCCGTTGAAGGCGTTCCTGACCTGCTGCAACGTCGCCGTCAGGGCGGCCAGCCCTTCGAGCGCAAAGTACTCGCACACCACCGGAATGATCACGCCATCGGCGGCGACCAGGGTGTTGAGGGTCAGCAGCCCGAGCGACGGCGGCGTGTCGACCAGGATGTAGTCGAAGCGGCCGCGCACCTGGTCCAGCAACAGGCGCAGCCGCCACTCCCGGCGTGCGGCGGAGACGAGCTCGACCTCGGCGCCGGTCAGATTGCGGTCCGCCGGCAGCAGCGAGAGTCCCGATACGCACGTGGGGACGATGTAGTCGCCTGCCGCCGGCGTCGATTCGGCGGTCAGGGCTTCGTAGATGGTCCCGCAGGGCGCGTAGTTCCCTTTCCCGCCGACACCGCTCGTCAGATTGCCCTGCGGATCCATGTCGACGACCAGCACCGCCTGATCGCCCAACGCCAACGAGGCCGCGAGGTTGATCGCGGTCGTGGTCTTTCCGACCCCGCCCTTCTGGTTCGCGATTGCGAATATCCGAGATCTCACACGGATCCCTCAGGTCGAAACCGGGGCCGTCCGATGGACCACGGAGCGCCCGGATTCCTGCGCGGCCGGACCTTTGCAGACTTGGCCCCAAGCCAGCCGAGTGTCGCTTTTTGTTCGCCCTTGGTGGGCCGGCACCACTGCACAAGCGGACAGGCTCCGTAGGCTTCGTCCGTCCGAGGCGAAACCGCGCGGTTGCGATCGTACGCCCCCGGCTCCCCGGCGGTCAAATGTTGTTCCACGTGGAACAACGCTCCGCTCCATGAACCACGCGAACGCCCGGCTCGTGGCGTGCCGGCAGGACGTTGTCAGTGCCCCACTGCAAGCCACGCAACCCCCCCGCCTTCTTTGCCCGCACCCCTCTTGACAAAGACGTCTGGACGTCTTTATTCTTGCCCCCATGCCTGACCGACAGAAACCCGGCGCCGTTCGGGACGCGATCGTCGACTACCTGCGCTCGCAGGACGGCAGTCCTCCGGTAACCGAAATACTCTCGGCCGTCCGGCAGTCACTCGGCGCGCACGTCCGCCGATCTTCCGTGCAGTCGCACCTCAACCTGAACGTTGGCAAGGCTTTTGAGAGAACGTCTCGCGGCCGGTACCGCTTGATCTCTCAATGACCCCCGCCTGCACGCACGAGGGAGCGACGCTCTACCGGTGCGATTGCGTCGCGTGGCTGAAGGCCCGCAAGCCGAACAGTCTGCACGCGTGCGTAACGGATCCCCCCTATGGCCTCGTCGAGTACACGCCGGCGGAGCAGAAGAAACTGCGTACCGGCCGTGGCGGCGTGTGGCGGCAGCCGCCGTCCTTCGACGGCCACCGGCGCGCGCCGTTGCCGCGTTTCACGACGTTGCGGAGGAAGGATCTCGAAACCCTGTCCCTGTTCTTCGCCGAGTGGGCGCAGGCTCTGCATCCGACCCTCGTGCCCGGCGCTCACGTGCTGGTCGCGTCCAACCCGCTCGTCTCGCACTGGGTTGCGCACGCCGTGCGCACCGCCGGTTTCGAACGGCGGGGCGAGATCGTGCGTCTGGTGATGACGATGCGCGGCGGCGACCGGCCGAAGAACGCGCACGCCGAGTTCCGTAGCGTCACCGTGCTGCCGCGGTCGATGTACGAGCCCTGGCTGCTGTTCCGCAAGCCGCTCGACGGACGGGTGCAGGACAACTTGAGAAAGTGGAAGACCGGGGGGCTTCGCCGCGTGTCCGATCGGCAGCCGTTCGGCGACGTGATCCGATCCAGTCCCACTCGACCGGAGGAACGCCGGTTCGCTCCGCATCCGAGCCTGAAACCGCAGGCATTCCTGCGGCAGGTGGTGCGCGCGATCCTGCCGCTTGGTGAAGGCGTGGTGATCGATCCGTTCGCCGGATCCGGATCCACTCTCGCGGCCTCGGTTGCCGTCGGGTACGAGAGCATCGGCATCGAACGCGACCACCGCTACTCGTCGATGGCGCGCAAGGCCATTCCTGCATTGGCTGCGCTACGCCCTTCGAGCCAAGCACCGCCGCGCCGCCGAGGATTGCCCGGCTCCGAGCTGCCGTCTATCGCAAACCGAAGCACCTTCTGCCGTCCGGACTCCACGTTGTGTCCCTGGTAGCCGTGACCGTCACCGTGGACGGTCCCGCTTCGACAACGCCTCGTCGATCTCGTCGATTACCCGTTGCGCCGCCTCGTACGGCTCCGGCGCCGTGCGGATCGGGCGGCCGACGACCAGGTAGTCTGCTCCGAGGCGGATCGCTTCGGCGGGGGTGGTCAGCCGCTGGTGATCGTCCGCCTGCGCCCAGGCCGGTCGGATGCCCGGACTCACCAGCGTCACTTCGGGCCCGAATGCCGACCTGCAAGCCCCGATCGCCTGGCCCGACACGATCAGCCCGTCGCAGCCCGCCGCCAGCATCTCGCGCCCGCGGCCCACGACGTATTCCTCGGCGCGCAACTCGGGGCGGCCGAAGTTCGCCGGCGTCAGGCTGGACAACAGCGGCACCATGAGGAACCGCGGAAACCGGTTTTCTCCCCGCGCCGCCCGGCCGGCCGCGAGACTGTGGCGGGTGAACACGTCGTCCCGGCTTTCCGCGAGCGTGACGAACCGGATCCCGAGATCGGCAGCATGGTCGACGAAGTCCTTGATCGTGTTGCTGATGTCGCCGGCCATCTTGAGGTCGACGAACGCCGCGCTCCTCCGCTCCTTCAGCCTCTTGAGAAGCCCGTAGAGGTCACCCGCGAGGAACAGGCGCAGACCGATCTTGAAGAACGATACGTTCTCCAGGCTGTCGACGAGCCGTTCGGCTTCATCGTGGGTGCGCACGTCGAGTGCGACGATGAGACGATCCCTTCCCTTCAGAACACACCTCCCGTCCTGTTATTTGAAGACGCGCGTACGGAGAGAGACAGTCCTCGGTCGGCCCGGATCCCTTTCCACCTCGACCACCTGCGCCAGACGACGCTTGTCTCCACGGTCACCCCACCGTTCAAACAGCCACCGCCGATCCTCCGAGCCCGGCGGCAGCGGCGGCGCCCGCGGCACGTCCGGCACCAGCCGGTAGCGCGCGAGCCGTCTCCGGGTGGTGGATCGCCCGCTGCTGTGTGCAAACGGGCCGGTCAAAATGCGCCACGCGCCTAGTGTCCCCGGCCGTGCAGTTCGCGAAAGCCCGGGACAGCAGAAATACCAGCTACCATGGGATCGTCAGGAGGCAGGCCAAACGGCTGTTCCCTTTGATGGATCGCGGTGGCAGCCCCCCCGAGTGCCGCGAGATGTCCCACCGGTTCAACCCGCGGCAACGTTCCACGTGGAACACTACACGCCAAACCACGCAACTCTTCTCACCTCCGCCCGGCGCGCATCACTCCCTGCCGGCGTGCGCCTTGCGGATCACGACCAGCTCGCTCCCGGACGCTTCCAACAGCTCGGTCCTTTCCTCCACCCTTAGCTGCGTGCGCGAAACCAACCCGAGCCCGGACTGGCCCGCGGCGCAGAAGATCAGCACCATTCCCCCCGGCCTTACGAACTCCTGGAGCCTGCCCGCGGCCCGCTCCTCCACCCGGACGCCGCGAACCGTCAGGACGTCGTGCGCCCCGCGCAGCTCGCAACGCTCCCGCAACGTCTCGTAGCGACAACCCTCCACGACCGTGCCGTCCAGGTCCAGACGTCGAACCGCTTCCCGCAGGAACGCCGCCTTCCGCCCCTTCGCCTCCACCATCCGCAGGAAAAGCTCCGGCCGCGCGATCCTGATCGGAATCGCAGGGGATCCGTTACCCGAGCCGACGTCGATCACCGACCTCGACGCCGACGGTATGCGCCGCGCCGCCAGCAGCGGCTCGAGCACCAGCCGGTCGATGCCTCTTTCACGCTCGTCGAGCGCGGTCAGGTTCATGCGCTCGTTCCAGCGCAACAGCAGCGTCACGTAGGCCGCCAGGCGCCGGGCCGTTTCCGGATCGACCGCCAGCCGCGCGTGTTCGGCCCGCCTGCGAAGGCGGTCCGCCAACTCTGCTTCGGGCACGGCTACGCGCTCAGTCTGGCGCCGATCAACGCCACCGCCGCCGGCGTCACCCCGGGAACACGCGCCGCCTGACCCAGCGTCTCGGGCCGGGTTCCCGTCAGGCGCTCCGCGACCTCGCGGGAAAGTCCCGGCAGGCCCTGGTAGGAAAAGCCGGCGGGAATGCGCCGGTGCTCCAGACGCCGCGCGCGTTCGATGGTCGCCTGCTGCCGCTCCAGGTAGCCCGCGTACTTGCAGTGCGTCTCCACGCTCCACAGGTCGATCTGCTCCTCGCCGCGCGCGACGTCGAGCTCCAATGCGTTGGTCCTGGCCAGCGGCTCGAGTTCCGTGTCCGGACGCCGCAATGCCAGCGCGGCCTTCGTGCGGGTTCCGTCCGCGAGCGTGACCGTCGCCGCCGCGAGCCGGCGGGCGTTCTTCTCGAACCGTGAGCGGCGCTGCTCGAAGCGCGCCCACCGCCGGTCGTCCACCAGTCCCGCTTCCCGCCCCCGCTCGGTCAGGCGCAGGTCGGCATTGTCGATCCGCAGCAGAAGACGGTATTCCGCCCGCGACGTGAACATCCGGTACGGCTCCAGGCAACCGCGCGTCGTCAGGTCGTCGGCCAGAACCCCCAGATACGCCTCGTCGCGACCCAGCACGAACGGTTCCTCCCCCGCGATCGCGCGCGCCGCGTTGATCCCGGCGACGATTCCTTGGCCAGCCGCTTCCTCGTATCCGGACGTGCCGTTGACCTGCCCGGCCAGGAACAGTCCCGCCACGGCCTTCGTCTCGTAGGTCCGCGTGAGCGCCGTCGGCTGCACGAAGTCGTACTCGACCGCATAGCCCGGCCGCATCATCACCGCGTTCTCCAGCCCGGGAAGGGCATGCACGAGCGTCTCCTGGACGTCGGCCGGCAGGCTCATCGAGTAGCCGTTCACGTAGATCTCGTCCACATCGGTCCCTTCCGGCTCCAGAACGAGGTGGTGCCGCTCGTGATGGGGAAACCGCATGACCTTGTCTTCGAGCGACGGACAGTAGCGCGGCCCGATGCCTTCGATCCGGCCGTTGTAGAGCGGCGACCGGTCGATGTTGGCTCGCACGATCTCGTGTGCGCGCTCCGTCGTATGCATCCGGTGGCACACGATCTGTGGCCTGTCCAGCCTGCCGGTCAGGAACGAGAACGGCACCGGCGGCTCGTCGCCCGGCGCCTCCTCGAACCGGCTGAAGTCGATGCTGCGCCGGTGGAGCCTCGGCGGCGTCCCGGTCTTCAGCCGGCCCCGGGGCAGACCGAGCGCCTGCAACGATTCCGCCAGGCGGCGCGCCGGCGGCTCCCCCGCCCGGCCCGCCGGCGTCCGCCGGTCCCCGACGTGCACCAGACCGTTCAGGAAGGTGCCGGTGGTCACGACGACCGCCCGGGCGTGCAGCCGCCCACCGCCCGCTTCGCCGCCGGGGGTTTCGAGCTCGACGCCGGTGACGCGGTCTCCGCGCGTCGTCACGCGGCCGACGCGGCCGAAGATCCACGTGATCCGTTCTTCCCGGCGCAACGCGTCCGCGACCCACGCCCCGTAGCGTCGTTTGTCCGCCTGGGCGCGCGGCGAGCGAACCGCCGGCCCCCGGCTGCGGTTCAGAAGCTTGAACTGGATGCCGGTGGCGTCGATCGCCTCGCCCATCAGTCCGCCGAGCGCGTCGATCTCGCGAACCAGATGTCCCTTGGCGGTTCCGCCGATGGCGGGATTGCAGGGCATGTGCGCGACGGTCGCGCCGGAGAGGGTGCAGAGGCCGACGCGACGCCCCATGCGGGCCGCGGCGCGGGCCGCCTCCACGCCGGCGTGCCCCGCCCCGATCACGATGACGTCGAATCGATGATCTCCCACGTCGACCGTCCCGCCTCATTTTCCGATGCAGAACTGCCGGAAGATCTGCTCGAGGACGGCATCGGGCGTTCGCTTTCCGGATATCTCCTCGAACGCGCGCCGCGCCTCTTCCAGGTCGGCCAGCAGCAGCTCTTCCGTCGCTTCGGCGGCCGCGGCCGCCGAGGCGCGGCGCAGCGCCGCCTCCGCCGCGGTGAGCAGATCCACGTGCCGGACGTTCGAGATGGCCGGGGTGTCCCGTAGCGGGGTCCCGCCCTCCAGAATCCCCAGGATCGCATCGCGAACGGCGTCCGCCGCGCTGCCGTCGATCAGGCAGGTCTCCAGCACGTCCGGGCAGGCCGACACCTCCGGCTGCTCCGCCGGCGACCACGCCGCGGGCAGATCCCGCTTGTTCACCACCACGAGCCTCGGCCGCGGCGCCGTCTCCGCCAGCAGGGCCCGGTCGTCCGCGTCGAGCGGCCGCGATCGATCGAGAACGACGACCACCGCCGCCGCCACGCCGAGCGCGGCGCGTGCCCGGCGCACCCCTTCGGCTTCCGCTTCGTCGGTCGCCGCGCGAATTCCGGCGGTGTCGACCAGGGTCACCGGAATCCCGCCGAGATCGACGGTCTCGGTCACCAGGTCCCGAGTGGTCCCCGCCGCGCCGGTGACGATGGCCCGCTGCACGCCGCACAGCTCGTTGAACAAGGATGACTTGCCCGTGTTCGGGCGGCCCGCGACGGCGACCTGGCAGCCCTCGCGAATCAACCGCCCCCGGCGCGCCGCGGCAATCAGGGCGCCCACCTGCCCGGCCAGGCGCGCCGCTTCCGCACCGGCCGCCTGCGCGTCGATGAAGTGGTAGCCCTCGTCCGGGAAGTCCAGCGACGCTTCCAGCCGCGCCACCAGGTCGAACAACGCCTTGTCGAGGGCGCTGATCGCCGCGGTGGCGGTTCCTTCGAGCTGGTCGAAGGCGACGCGCGCCTGCCGCGGGGTGACCGCGGTGACCAGGTCGTGTACCGCCTCCGCCTGCACCAGGTCGATGCGGCCATGAAGAAAAGCCCGGAACGTGAACTCGCCCGGCTCGGCCAGCCGGGCGCCGGCCGCGCTTGCCGCCGCGACGATTTGCCGGAGCGTCACCGGACTGCCGTGCCCGCTGATCTCCACGACGTCCTCGCCGGTGTAGGACCGCGGGGCCGGGAAGTACGTCGCCAGCACGCGATCGATGGCTCGGCGGCCGACGGGGTCGAGCACGTCCGTCAGCGTGGCGTGCCGCGGCTCCAGGGTGGAAGGCGTCGAAAGAATGGCGGCCGCCACTCGCGCCGCCCCGGCTCCGCTCACGCGGATCACGCCGATGCCGCCGGGACCCGATGCCGTCGCAATGGCCACGATCGTGTCGTCGGTGGCGAACATGCGTGTCTTCGCGCCGGACCGCCGCGCTTGACGGCTTGCCGCTCCGGCGCGTGCCGGACCAGCGTCGAACGGCAGGCCGGGGCCCCCGGAGGCCGCTCACTCGCCGGCGGTGATGAGAACCGTCTTCATGAAGGCGTCCCCGGTGCTCTCCGACGAGACGCCCGCGATGCCGGCGACGGCGAGATGCACGATGCGCCGCGCGTAGGGATTGAGCGGACCGAGCTCCTGGGCCTGACCGGTGTCGAGGACTCGCTGCGCGAGGATTCGCGCCGATTCGCGCAGCTCTTCGTCCTTGCCCTTGCGGTAGTCGAGGCAATCGACCACGACGTGTCCGCCGGCGTGCTCGCGCCGGAAGGCGGCGTTGACCACGTGCTGCAGCGCGTCGAGCCCGGCCGCGCGGCGCTGCAGAAGCGCTTCGGCGCCGTCTCCGGCCAAGCGCACCCGCGTGCCGTCCTCGATCCGCTCGACTTCGACTTCCAGCGCCAGACCGAGCGCCAGACCGATTTCCGTCACGAACTCGCCCATTCGCGTGTCGAGAGCGTCATCCATCGCGCCTGGCCTTCCTTCCTGATCCGGCGCCGCGGCCGCCCTTCTTCACGTTCACGCGGCGTTCGGCCGGCGGCCGTACGGTGCGCGTCTTCGGAGGGCCGATCACGCGGTTCGTCACCACCGTCTGCAAAATCCCGATGACGTTGCTGGTCAGCCAGTACAGGACCAGTCCGCTCGGTGCCCACACGAACATGAAAGTGAACACCACGGGCATGATCATCATGATCTTCTGCTGCATCGGATCCGCCTGGGTCGGCGTCATCTTCTGCTGGAGCACCATCGAGGCGCCCATGACGATCGGCGTGACGTAGAGCGGATCCTCCACCGACAGGTCGGTGATCCAGCCGACGAACGGCTCGCCGCGAATCTCGACTGCCGACCGGAGGAGGCTGAAGAACGCGAAGAGGACCGGAAACGTCAGGAGCATCGGCAGGCACCCGCTGGCGGGGTTCACTCCCCGCTCCTTGTAGAGGGCCATGATCTCCTGGTTCATCTTCTGCTTCTGGGGATCGGTCGCCTTCAGGTGGGCGTAGCGTTCCTGAATGGCCTTCATCTCCGGCTGCACTTCCTGCATCTTCCGCATCGACACCACGCTCTTGTGGCGCAGCGGGAAGATCATGACGTTCACCAGGATCGTCAGGATGATGATCGCCCAGCCCCAGTTCCCCACGTATCCGTGGACCCAGGTGAGCGAGCGGTGCAGCGGCACGACGAGCCAGCCCAGCCAGCCGAAGTCGATGGACCGTATGAGCGCCGGATCCACCTGCTCGAGCAGGTCGAATTCCTTCGGACCGATGAAGAACGGCAGATCGATCGCGCCTCCCGGCGCCCGCAGGCCGAACGCGATGAGCTCGCGCGGCGGCCCGTCGGGCGTCCGGGGCGGCAGCGGCACGTAGCGATACGAAACCTCCGCTTCCCGCCGGCCGGTGAGCGCCACGGCGACGAAGTAGTGGTTGTCGACGCCCGCGAACGCGATCCGGCCGCCGTACGTCGGCTGGGCGAGCACGTCCGACGACGTCGGCCGCGTCATGCCTTCGTCCTCCACGCCCTCGACGCCCACGAGGCGCCCGAAGATGACGCCGCGCGGTCCTTCGCGGTAGGCCATCCCGGAGCTCGACGACTCCACGCCGCCGAGGGCCGGACCCCATTCGACGGCCGGGGTCAGAGATCTGTCTCCGAGGGACGCGGCGGCGCGGAAGCGGACCAGATAACCGTGCGCGGCCGGCTCGAATTCGTACTCCTTGGTGACGCGAAAGCCGGACGAGTCCTCGAACTCGAACGCCAGGGTCCGCGCGCGTCCGCCGAGCGGGATCCGGCTGGCGCTCGGCCGGAAGAGCGCATCGGCGGCCCGCGCGGTCAGCCCCGGGTCGTCGAACACCAGCGAGAACGGCGAAAACTCCTCGGCCGGCAGCTCGCGGGGCACGAGGTCGATGGGCGCGCCCGTTTCCTGGTCCAGGTGGTCCTTGAGCTCCCAGCGGAACGGCGAGGCGCCGCGATTGCGGAACACCGCGCGCAGCCGTTCGCCCTCGACGACGATGTCCCGAGGCGCATCGCCGGCGATCACCGGCGTGATCTCGTCGCGGGGGGCGCTCTCCGCATCCGGGGCGGGTTCACCCGGGGCGGCCGGGGCGCCCCGCGGCGCCGGTCGGGCCGGGGTGGCCCGCGGAAGAGGAGGAGACGCCGGATCGCCGGCTTCGACCCCGTCGCGCGGCGGCGCCGGCGGCACGACGAGGCTCTGGTACGCGAGCAGCACCAGCAGGGACAGCAGGAAGGCAAGCAGGACTCTTCGTTCCATGAGTGGGTCTGGTATGTGCGCTCGTGGCCGGAGCGTTGGAATTCCGGGGAACGTCCGCGCGGTGCCCACGCGGTGCGGGAACCTGGTCGAGCCCGCCGCGGCAGAACGGCTGGCAGCGAACCAGCCTCCACGCCGCGAGCCGCCCGCCCCGGACCGCTCCGTGCCGCGCGATCGCCTCGGCGGCGTAGGCGGAGCACGAGGGAACGAACCGGCAGTGCCCCCCCAGTACCTGGGAAAACGCCACTTGATAGGACCTAATCGCGCCCAGCAGCAGGCGCGCGGCCAGGGACCGGGTCCGGCCCCCGCTCGCGCGGGCGCCGGCGGCGCGACCGCCCATGCCGCCGGAGCGTGGCACGATAGTCGGACTCCAGCGCGGTGAACCGAACGTCGGGAAACCCGGGTCGCAGCAGCGCGACCAGATCGAATCCCGGTATCCCTCTGTCGTGCCTGAAGAGCTCGCGCATCAGGCGCTTCGCCCGGTTCCGGAGAACCGCCCCGCCGAGACGGCGGGTGGCGATGATCCCCAGCCTGCTCCGGTCGAGGCCGTTCGGCAGGACGAACAGGGTCAGATGGCGGCCCCGGATCCGGAAGCCCTGCCGCTGCACGCCGAGAAACTCGCTACGCCGTCGAATCCGGTCGCGCCGGGAAAGACTCCGGTCCACGTCTCCCTGCCGCCGCGACCACTCCGCGGAGCGGCCGGCGGGGCCGTTCCCTACGACACGGAAAGGCGCTTGCGGCCCTTGGCGCGGCGGCGCCGCAGAACCTGCCTGCCCATCTTCGTGCTCATCCGCCTGCGAAATCCGTGCGTCCGTCTGCGCCGCCGGTTGTTTGGCTGGTACGTGCGCTTCATGCCCCGTCATCCCCGCGGCCCGCGCCAGCGGACCCGCGTGACACCAAACGGACATGGTAGCGAGATCCGCGAGGCGATGTCAACGGTCGCGGACGGTTCAACGGTTCGGAGCTTCGCCCCCGAGGCGCCGATTTCCGGTTGTCGCCGTCCCCTGAATGTAGTACGGTTCCCCCCCGGCGGCAACATGGTCTCCCATCCAGCGCACTTTTCTCCACAGGGTGTGGAAAGATCTGTGGAAATCCGGGAGGGCCGTCCTGCTCCGCGCGGCGGGGGAGACGTCACCGGAGGACACCGTTCCGGGGCAACCGCAGAAATCCGTGTGCCGCGCGCCGGCCCGCCCACGCGGGCCGCGCGCCGGACAACCGTCACGCCGATGCCGAACAACGTCTGGACGGAGCTTCTCGCCCGCATCGAAACCAAGGTCAACCGGCACAGCTTCAACACGTGGTTCAGCCAGACCACGTTCGTCGAGGACACCGGCGACCGCATGACGATCAGGGTGCCCAGCGAGCTCTGCCGCGGCTGGCTGAACAAGCACTACACCGAGGTGATCACGGAAGCGATGGCCGAGATTCGACGCGACGGCGTCAGCTTGCAATTCGTCATCGACGAGGAGCTGGAAGCCGCCGTGCGGCGCGACGCGCCCTGGCAGATCACCTCCCCGCCCCCCGACGCGGCAGCCGGGATCGGGCGCGCGGAGGGCGACTCGCGACCCGTGGCGCGGGAGATCGCCTCCCCGCCCCCGGACGCGGCGGCCCGTGGTCTGAATCCCCGCTACACGTTCGAATCGTTCGTGGTCGGCTCGTCGAACCAGTTCGCCAACGCGGCCGCGGTGGCCGTCGGCGAGGCCCCGTCCCGCTCGTACAACCCGCTTTACCTGTACGGCGGCGTCGGCCTGGGCAAGACCCATCTGATGCACGCGATCGGCCACCACCTGCTCAGTCAGACGCCGGACACCGCTCTCACCTACATCTCGTCCGAGCGCTTCATGAACGAGATGATCAATGCGATACAGTCCGATCGCATACTCGACTTCCGGGAGCGCTACCGGAAGCTGGACGTCCTGATGGTCGACGACGTCCAGTTCCTGGCGGGCAAGGAGGCCACCCAGACCGAGTTCTTCCACACGTTCAACTCGCTGTACGACGCCCACAAGCAGATCGTCATCAGCAGCGACTGCCCGCCCGGAGAGCTCCAGGCGCTGGAGGAACGCCTCCGGTCGCGGTTCGAATGGGGACTGATCGCGGACATCCAGTCGCCGGACCTGGAGACGAAGATCGCGATCCTGAAGAAGAAGGCCGAGGCGGAGGCGGTCCCCCTGCCCGACGACGTGGCGCTGTACATCGCCGGCGGCATCAAGTCCAACGTCCGCGAGCTGGAGGGGTCGCTCATCCGGCTCATCGCCTACGCCTCGCTGACCGGCAGCGTCATCTCGCTCTCGCTGGCCCAGGAGGTGCTCCGCAACATCCTGCGCCCCCGCGACGCGCCGCCGGTGACCATCGACCGGATCCAGAAGTTCGTCGCCAGCCACTACCGGCTGAAGCTTGCCGACCTGAAGGGCCGCGACAGCTCCAAGGCGGTCGCGCAACCGCGGCAGATCGCCATGTTCCTGTGCAGGGCCCTGACGGACGCCTCGCTGCCGCGGATCGGAAAGAGCTTCGGCCGGGATCATTCCACCGTCGTCCACTCGATCCGCAAGATCGAGAAGCAGTGCCAGACGGATCAGGAGTTCCACAACCTGATCAACAGCTTCATCGAAAAGTTCCGCTAGGCGCGCCGGGCGGGGATCGTCCCGCGGCCCGGCTCCCGTCCACAGGCAGTCCGCGGGCGTCGCCGGACACCGGCTGTGGACGCGCGTCGTCCGCCCGCCTCCGGCATCGCCGCCGCTACCGTCGCCAACACTCGGGTTCTCCGCTAAGTCGTTGACCCGATTGTACTTGACGAAGCCCGTCGACACTTCCACAGCCCTTCCGGATCCTGTTATACTTACCTGATCTTCCTGATTCCGAACACGATCACATGCCGCCGATGCGCGCTCTCCAGCCGAGGTCACCGTCATCGACATGCGCTCTCCGGCCGGAGTCGCCGTCGCCGATGCGCGCTCTCTGGCCGAGGTCACCGTCGCCATGGAACTGACCGTTCAGAAAGGCGATCTGCTGCACGAGCTCCAGCTCTGCCAGGGGATCGTCGAACGCAAGAACACCATTCCGATCCTCGGGAACGTCCTGTTCGAAACGAGCGACGACGGGGGCGTGCGGCTGCTGGCGACGGATCTCGAAGTCGGATTGCGGAGCCGGTGCCAGGCGTCGATTGCCCGCCCCGGGGCGCTGACGGTCCCCGCGAAGAAGCTGTTCGAGATCGTGCGGGCGTTGCCGGAGGCGGAGATCCGGATCGAGGCGGCCGCGCAAGGCGCCGTCAAGGTGTCGGCGGAGCGCTTCGACTCCCGCATGCAGACGCTGCCGAGGGAGGACTTCCCGACGCTGCCCGACCCGGGCGGCGACGCCGTGGAGACCGTGCCGCGCGCGGCTCTGCGGGGCATGGTGGCGAAGACGCAGTTCGCCATCACGGGGGAGGACACGCGGTATTTCCTCAACGGCGCGCTGTTCGTCCTGAAGCCGGGCTCGATGAGCCTGATCGCCACCGACGGCCATCGCCTCGCGCTGGCCACCGCGGAGCGGGGCGGAGCGGACGGGCCGGGCGGCGCGGAGGGCGAAGTGCAGGCGATCCTGCCCCGGAAGACTCTCGGGGAGCTGTTGCGGCTGCTGGGCGACGGGGACGGCGACGTCCGGTACACCCGCGGCGAGAGCCACCTGTTCTTCGAGGTCGACGGGCGGCAGCTCATTTCGCGCATGATCGATGCGCAGTTTCCCGCCTACGAGCGCGTGATCCCGACCGGAAACGACAGGCGGATCGAGTTCGAGCGGGATCGGTTGGGCGGCGCGATCCGGCGCGTCGCGCTGCTGTCCAGCGAGCGCTCCCACGCGATCAAGTTCCAGATCACCGAGGCGGCGGCCGAGGTGACGTCGAGCAGTCCGGAGTTCGGGGACGCCAAGGAAGTGCTGCCCGTCGAATACGCCGGCGCCGATCTGGAGATCTGCTTCAACGCGCAGTACGTGCTCGATTTTCTCGCGGTGGCCGAAACGGACGGCGTGACGCTGGAGCTCAAGGACGAGAAGAGCCAGGCGGTCATGTATCCGTCGGGCGAGAAGGAGGCCTACACGTACGTGATCATGCCGATGCGCGTATAGCGTTCTTCCCGGCCGCGGCCGCTGGACGAGAGCGCCGCGAGCCGGCAGTGGAAACCGAATGACACGACTCGATCCCGATGCGGCTCGGCGCCGCGCCCTGCTCGCCGAGTCCGCCCGGTCGGTGGAAACCGAATGACACGACTCGATCCCGATGCGGCGGGGGCTGCGCGGCCCTCGGACGCGACCGCCCCCCTTCCCGTACCGGCCGGTTCCGATCCGCCGTCCGACGAGCCGGACGGCTACCGCGCCGAGCAGATCAAGGTCCTCGAAGGCCTCGACGCGGTTCGGAAGCGGCCGGCGATGTACATCGGCTCCACCGGCGCGCAGGGACTCCACCACCTCGTGTACGAGGTGGTCGACAACTCCATCGACGAAGCGCTGGCCGGCTACTGCGACACGGTTCGCGTCACGCTGCACATCGACGATTCGGTGACCATCGCGGACAACGGCCGCGGCATCCCGGTCGACCGCCACGCAAGCGGCAAGTCGGCGGCGGAGGTCGTGCTGACCGTGCTCCACGCGGGCGGCAAGTTCGACAACGAGAGCTACAAGGTGTCGGGCGGACTGCACGGGGTGGGGGTCTCGGTCGTGAACGCCCTGTCCGAGTCCCTCGATCTGGAGATCTGGCGGGACGGCCACGTCTATCGCCAGCGGTACGAACGCGGCCGGCCGGTTTCCGGGCTCGACGTGATCGGCCGGACGAAGCGGCGCGGGACCAAGGTGACGTTCAAGGCGGACGCGGGGGTCTTCGAGACCGTCGAGTACAGCTTCGACACGCTGGCCCACCGCCTGCGGGAGCTGGCGTTCCTCAACGCGGGCGTGCTGATCACCCTGAACGACGAGCGCAGCGGCAAGAGCCACGAGTTCACCTACGAGGGGGGCATCCGCTCGTTCGTTGAGTTCATCAACCGCAACAAGACGGTCGTCAGCGGCGAGCCGATCTACATGCGCGGATCGAGGGACGGCGTCGACGTCGAGATCGCGCTGCAGTGGAACGACGGCTACGCGGACACCGTGTACGCGTTCGCCAACAACATCAACACCCAGGAGGGCGGAACGCACCTGTCCGGCTTCCGGGCCGCGCTCACGCGCACGATCAACAGCTACGCGAACCGCAACAACCTGGCGCGCGACCTCAAGGAGAGCATCGGCGGCGACGACATCCGCGAAGGTCTGGTCGTGGTCGTCAGCGTGAAGATCCCGCAGCCGCAGTTCGAGGGGCAGACCAAGACGAAGCTCGGCAACACCGAGGTGAAGGGGATCGTCGAAGCGATCGTCAACGACCGGCTGGGCGCATACCTTGAAGAAAATCCGGCGGTCGCCAAGCGGATCGTCAGCAAGGCGATCGACGCGGCGCGGGCCCGCGAGGCGGCGCGCAAGGCGCGCGACCTCGTGCGGCGCAAGGGCGCGCTCGACAACAGCGCCCTGCCGGGCAAGCTGGCCGACTGTCAGGAGCGGGACCCGGCCCGCAGCGAGATCTACATCGTCGAGGGCGAATCGGCCGGCGGTTCGGCCAAGCAGGGGCGGGACCGCAAGTTTCAGGCCATCCTTCCCATCAAGGGCAAGATCCTCAACGTCGAGAAGGCGCGCTTCGACAAGATGCTGGGCAGCGACGAGATCAAGACGATGATCGCGGCCCTCGGGTGCGGCATCGGGAGGGAGGACTTCGATCTCTCCAGGCTGCGGTACCACCGCATCGTGATCATGACCGACGCCGACGTGGACGGCTCGCACATCCGCACGCTGCTGCTGACGTTCTTCTACCGCCAGATGCGGGAGCTGATCGAGCACGGCCACGTGTTCATCGCGCAGCCGCCGCTGTACCGCGCCAAGCGCGGCCGCTCGGAGAGCTACATCAAGGACGATCACGAACTGGAGGCGTACCTCGTCCGGCGCAGCAGCGAATCCCGCGTGGTGCGGGTGGTCGAGACCGGCCGGACGTTCGCCGGCGGCGACCTGGAGGAGATGCTCCGCAGGCTGATCGCGTTCCAGCGGCTGCTGCAGGCGGTCGAGCGGCGGGGGCCGGGTCCCGACGTCGTCCTGGCGGTGCTGGAGCAGGGCGCCAGGGATCGCACGTTCTTCGCCGATCGCGGCCGGGTCGAGGCGGTCGGCCGGTTGGTTGCCGCCGCGAACCGGGACGTCGCGATCGAGGACGACGAGGAGCACGGCGCGTGCCGTCTGGTCGTCGCCGAGCGGCGGAACGGGTTTTCGAGCCGTCACGCGGTGGGCGTCGACTTCGTGGAAGGGGCCGAGTACCGCGCGCTGCTCGGGCATCACGACGCAACCACCCCGTTGCGCGGTCGGCTGGTCGTCGGCGCCGTCCCGCCGGCCGCCGCGGCCGGCGGCGGGAACGGGGCGCCGAGCGGGACGGCCGACAGCGGCGAAGCGCCCGCCCCGGGCGCGGAAGCGCCGTCCGAACGGCAGACGGAAATCGAATCGATTCAGGAACTGATCGATCACTTCCTCTCCGCCGGCAAGCGCGGCGTCGCCATCAACCGCTACAAGGGGTTGGGCGAGATGAACCCCGACCAGCTCTGGACGACGACGATGAACCCGGAGAACCGCACCCTGCTGCAGGTGCGCGCGGAAGACGACGCCGAGGCCGATCACATGTTCACGACGCTCATGGGCGACCAGGTCGAACCGCGCCGGAAGTTCATCGAGGACAACGCCCTGGACGTCCAGAACCTGGACGTCTAGCGTCCGCCGCCCGGGAGCGGCCGTGGATGCCCTTCGGTCCCGGCCCCGGATTTCCATCGCAACGCCATGTCCGACGTCGAACGCCCCAACGTCCCCGTCACCATCGAAGACGAGATGCGCCGGTCCTACATGGACTACGCGATGAGCGTCATCATCGGGCGCGCGCTGCCCGACGTCCGCGACGGCCTCAAGCCGGCGCACCGGCGCGTCATCTACGGCATGCGCACAATGGGGCTCGCCTCGAACCGGGCCTACCGCAAGTGCGCCAAGATCGTCGGCGAGGTGATGGGCAACTTCCACCCGCACGGGGACCAGTCCATCTACGACACGCTCGTCCGCCTCGCACAGCGCTTCAACATGCGCTATCCGCTGGTCGACGGCCAGGGGAACTTCGGGTCGGTCGACGGGGATCCCCCCGCCGCGATGCGCTACACGGAAGCGCGGCTGCAGGCGCTGTCCGACGACCTGATGGCGGATCTCGATCGGGAGACGGTCGATTTCGTACCCAACTACGACGAGACGACCCGCGAACCGTCCGTCCTGCCGGCGCCGTTCCCCAACCTGCTGGTGAACGGCTCGGCCGGCATCGCGGTCGGCATGGCGACCAACGTTCCGCCGCACAACCTGCGCGAGGTGATCGACGGCATCGTGTGGGTCGCCGAGCACCGCGACGCGCTACGGAAGGACAAGGAACGGGAGCTGCTCGGACTGATCCCGGGCCCCGACTTCCCCACCGGCGGGTTCATCGTCGGACGGGCCGGCATCGTGCAGGCCTACCTGACCGGCCGGGGGTCGATCACCCTGCGCGCCCGCGCCGAGGTCGAGGATTCCGGCCGGAAGGGCGAGCGGGTCGCCATCGTCGTCAGCGAGATCCCCTACCAGGTCAACAAGTCCCGGCTTCTCGAGAAGACCGCCGAACTCGTGCGCGAGAAGGTGATCGAAGGGATCGCCGACCTGCGCGACGAGTCCGACCGCCGCGGCATGCGCATCGTGATCGAGCTGCGCCGGGGCGAAGTGCCGGAGGTGGTGCTGAACAACCTCTACAAGCACACCTCGCTGCAGACCTCGTTCGGGATCATCGCCCTGGCGATCGTGGAGGGCCGGCCGCGGGTTCTGCCGCTGCTCGACCTCGTGGAGCGCTTTCTCGAATTCCGGCAGGAAGTGGTCCGCCGCCGCACGGAGCACGACCTGGCCAAGGCCGAGGCGCGCATCCACGTCCTGGAGGGCCTCAAGGTCGCGCTCGACCACCTCGACGCCGTCATCGCCCTGATTCGGGCCGCCCGCAACCCTCCGGAGGCGCGGCGGCAGCTCGTCGCGCGCTTCTCGCTCAGCGAGATCCAGGCGCAGGCCATCCTCGACATGCAGCTCCAGCGCCTGACCGGCCTCGAGCGCGAGAAGATCCTGGAGGAGCTGGCCCGGCTGGCCGAGAAGATCCGCGAACTGCGGGCCATCCTCGAGAACGAGTCGCTCCTGCTGGGCATCGTCACCGACGAGCTGCAGCAGGTACGGGAGAAGTACGGGGACGAGCGGCGCACCGAGATCATCGACGGCGAGGACGGCGAGTTCAGCATCGAGGATCTGATCGTCGACGAGGACGTCGTCATCACGGCCAGCAGGACGGGATACATCAAGCGCACGGCGGTGACGCAGTACCGGAACCAGCGCCGGGGCGGCAAGGGCCGGCTCGGCATGCGGACGCGCGAAGAGGATTTCCTGACGCACCTGTTCGTCGCGTCGACGCACGCCTTCATCCTGATCTTTTCGGACCGCGGGCGCGTCTATCCGCTCAAGGTCCACCGCATTCCCGACGTCGGGCCGGCGGGGCGCGGCAAGGCCATCGCGAACCTGGTGGCGCTCGACCCGGAGGAGAAGATCGCCGCGCTGGAGACCGTCAAGGAGTTTCCGACCGAGCCCGGCCGGCAGTTCGTCGTCCTGGGGACACGGCGGGGCGTGGTCAAGCGCGTCGACTTGAGCGCCTTCCGGCACGCGCGGCCGGGCGGAGTCATCGCGATGGGAGTGGATCCGGACGATGCGGTGGTCGGCGCGGAGCTGACGGACGGCCAGGGGGAGATCTTCATCGGCACGCGCGCCGGAATGGCGATCCGCTTCCCGCAGTCCAACGTGCGTCCGATGGGCCGCACGGCGCGCGGCGTCCGCGGCATCGCGCTGCGCGACGGCGACGAGGTGGTCGCGATGACCGTGGTGCGGCCGGGCGCCACGCTCCTGACGGTGACCGAGAACGGCTACGGCAAGCGGACCGAGCTCGAAGAATACCGCGTGCAATCCCGTGGGGGACTCGGTATCATAAGCATCCAGGCGAGCCGGAGGAACGGAATGGTCGTCGGGGTCGCATGTGTCGACGGCGGCGACGAGGTGCTGTTGATCACGCAGCAGGGCAAGGTCCTGCGGATGGTCGCGCAGGATGCGCGGCCCATCGGCAGGGCCACCCAGGGCGTGCGGCTGATCGGGATCGGCGACGACGATCGCGTCGTGTCCGTGGCGAGATTCGTCGAGAGAGACGGTGATGCGCGCGAAGACGCCGGCGAGACGAACGGCGGCGAGTCGACCGCCGGCGACGGCTAGGCCCGGTACCGAGCGTTCGTGACGGACGCCGGTCGCAGAAGCAAGGAGGCGGGGATGTCTCGTTCCATCGTCAAGAGGTCAGTGGTTCTGATTGCGGTGATCCTGTCCGGGGGATTGCTGGCCGCGGCGTGCGGAGGGGGAGGCGACGAACTCACGATTGCGCGCGCCTTCTTCCAGGCGGCGCGGTTCGACGACCGTACCTCCCTGGGCAACATGTCGCTGGTTCCCTTCACTCCGCAGGACGACGGCATCGCGTCGAGCCCCGGCGTCGACTTCGTCGGTCCCGAGGAGCGGCGCCCGCTCCAGATGATCGAGATGAACCAGGCCCTCGCCGAGGCGCGGGACGCCGAGACGAACTTCCGCGCCGACAAGAAGACGTACCAGGACGAGAACGAGGAACTGATCACCCTGGTCATCGAGTCCGATCGCGAGGGCGAGGATCCGAGCAACGCCGACATCAGGCAGGCCACCAGGGCTTGGGCCGGCCGCACCGGGGAGCGGGCGCCGGGGAACAACCGCCTGCGGCGCGAGAACTTCGACGAGGTTCGCAACGCCTGGCACATGCAGGTCGCCGACGAGCGCGAATGGGCGCGCAAGGTCTCCGACGCGCAGAACGCCCTCAACGAAGAGCGGCGCATCGTGGACGTCAGCCTCTACGACTTCGTCCGGGATTCGCCCGAACCGATCGAGGTGATCGGGTACGGCGGCGAGCTCGTGACGAAGCAGTTCACGGTGACCGCGACCGTGACGAAGGACGAGATGGCCGAAGAGATGACGATGTGCTTCACGATCGAGAAGGCGGAGCTGCACGGCATCGAGATGGCGAGCGCGGAAGGCGAGGAAGAGGGCGGAGAGGAAGCGGGCCCCGGCGTCGTCGAAGGCCGCTGGATCATCACGGGCATCGAGAAGAACAACATGCCTTGCGAAGGCCACGAGGCCGCGGAATAGAGCCGCCGCGGGCGGCAGCGCGCGCTTGTTGCCCGGCTTCCCTTCCGTAGTCGCACGTCCACGTTGGATTCGAGGATGGCCGGGTCGCAAGCCCGGCCGTCCCGCTGCCGGCCGGGCCGGTAGTGGGGGCGGGGGGCGGATCGTAGGCTAGTGCGCCCGTCACTCCAGCGGCGGGCCGTCGGCCGCCAGCAGCGCGCGGTGCATCCAGAACGGCAGGCATCCCTGGCCGAGCAGCCGGTCGTGGAAGCGCAGCAGCGAGAACCGCTCGCCCTCCGCTTCCCGCACGTCGGCGCGCAGCTTCAGCAACATCAGCTTTCCGACGGCGTACAGCACGTAGCCGGGGTCGAACGTGGCGCGCTCGGCCTCCTGCCGCGCGCTCGACTCCTCCAGGTACGCCTCGTCGCAGAAGAACCGGACTCCCTGCTCGACGGACAGATCCTCGGTGTGCAGGCGGATGCCCACGATGGTGCGGGCGAGCCGGAGGAGCGCCTCGGCCAACTGCCCGAGCCGCGGCGCCGGGTTGCCTCGCTCGAAGCCTTCGTCCAGGACCATCTGCTCGGCGTAGTGGGCCCAGCCTTCCACGAACGACGTGGCCGCGAAGAACCCCGACTTGCGGCACGAAGACGAAACGCCGCGCAGGTGTTCGCAGTGCAGGAAGTGGCCGGGAAAGACCTCGTGCGCGGTGATCGACGCCAGGGTCGCGCAGTTCAGATCGCGCAGGTGCTCCTGCCGGCGCCGCGCCGGCCAGGACGGCTCGACGTTCGTGACGTGGTAGCAGGCCGGCGTCCGGGCTGGTTCGAACGGGCCCGGCGTCCACAGGCTGGCGGCCGTCCGGCGGCCGAAGTCGGGCGTCGGGCGCACCCGGACCCCGGCGTGCTCCGGAATGGTCACGATGCGCTTTCTCGTCAGGAACGTCCGTAGCGTTTCGACCTGCCGGCTTGCTTCGCCGAGGAGCGAGTCCGCCGCCGGATGCCTGTCCCTGACTCGCCGCCAAGCCGCTTGCGGGTCCGTATCGATCTCCGCCGCGACGCGGGCGAACTCGTCCTGCGTGGCGCGCAGCTCGCGCCGGGCGACTTCGAGCAACCGGGCGGCCGGCAGATCGAGGCCCTCGTCGAGCCGCAGCATCTGTTCGAAACGCGGCCGGCCGAGCCGGAACGAGGCGCGGCTCTTCGGAGCCACGTTGTCGCGCAGATGGGCGACGTGCTCCCGCAGGGCGTCGGTGGCCTCCATCGACGTGTCCGCGAGCACGCCGAGCAGATGCATGTCCTCCAGGTCGCGGAACGCCCGCGGCAGGTCCCGCTCGACGAACCCGAGCACCCCCTCGAGCGCTTCGATGCCGACCTTGACGAAGAGGCCCGGCGCCTCGGTGACGTTCCGGCGCGCCGCGTCCAGCAGCCTGGGCACCTGCCGCAGCTTCGAGCCGACGCGCCGCGCTCGTTCCGGCAGGTCGGCGTAGGCGAACAGGGTCTGTCCGGCGAGGCTCGCGGCCAGGGTGTCGGCGTAGTGGAGCGGACTGCGTTGCCAGTCGCGAACCTCCTCGAGCGCGAAGAGGTGGCCGCGGATGCGGTCGCCGAGCATCCGCCTCTCCAGCGCCTCGGCGGGCGTCAGCGCCGACGGGCTGATGCCGTCGAGGCGGCGGGCCCATCCGCCCAGTTCCCGGATGCGGGCGTCGATCGCCGGCCGGCTCAGGTCTTCCAGCAGATCGTCGTGGACGTGGACACCGTCGGCGGCCGCCGCCGTGGGGTACCGCTCGTAGAGGTAGGCGAGGTACTCCTCGACGAAGTGCGAGAGCGGCTCGGATACGTGGGTGGTGGTCGACTTGCGCATCGGACGTGTCGCGGACGATCGACGGCGCGTGGCTCCCTTGATGGTACAATACTGCCGCCGTGCGGTCGTCTCCGCGCGGCGGCGCCCGGCAGCCTGCGAAATCTCGTGCCTTCTGCGCTCACGCCCGGCACGCTGCACGTCGTCTCCACCCCCATCGGCAACCTCGAGGACGTGACGTACCGCGCGATCCGCGTGCTCCGCGACGTCGACCTGATCGCGGCGGAGGACACCCGCCGGACGGCCCGGCTGCTCGATCGCTACGGCGTCACGACGCGGCGCATCAGCCTGCACGAGCACAACGAGTCGCGGCGGACGTCGGGCCTGCTGGCGCGCCTGGCCGAGGGAGGGACGCTCGCGCTGGTGAGCGACGCGGGCACGCCGCTGATATCGGACCCCGGCCGCAGGCTCGCCCGCGCGGCGCGCGAGGCCGGCTTCCGGGTGGAGGCCGTCCCCGGGGCGAGCGCCGTGCTGGCGGCGCTGGTCGCCTCCGGGCTGGCCGGGGACGCCTTCACGTTCGCGGGTTTTCCACCAGCCAGGTCGAAAGACAGAAAACGGTGGTACGCGGAGACGGCGCACGAGCCGCGGCCCGTCGTCTTCTTCGAGGCGCCGCACCGCATCCGCGCCTCGCTGGCGGATCTCGAAGCCGTGGCCGGCGATCGGATCGTCGCGGTTTGCAGGGAGCTGACCAAGGCGCACGAAGAGCTGGTCAGCGGGCCGCTGGCGGACGTGCTGGCCGCCCTGCCGCGTCCGCGCGGCGAGTTCACCGTCGTCCTGAGCCCCGCTCCCGCTTCGCGGCCCGGCACGCCGGCCGAGTCGGAGCTGTTCCGGGAGTTCGGCCTGCTGACGGAAGGCGGGTTGTCGCGGCGCGCGTCGATTCGCTCGCTGGCCGCCAGGTACGACGTGCCGAGCCGGCAGGTGTACCAGGCCATAGAGAGCGCGCGGGAGCGAAGGTGACCGAACGGCACGTCCTGGTGCTGGCGGCGGGCAAGGGCACGCGCATGCGGTCGAGCCGGCCGAAGGTGCTGCACCGCCTCGCCGGCCGGCCGCTGGTCGAGCACGTTCTGCACGCGGCCGATCCGCTCGGCGCGGCGTCGACGACGCTCGTCGTCGGCCATCAGGCGGGGCTCGTCGAGCAGGCGCTGGCCGCGGCCCGCGGCGCGCTCCGCTTCGTGCGCCAGGAACCGCAACTCGGCACCGCGCACGCGGTGCTGCAGGCCGAACCGCTGCTGGCGGGGCGCCGCGGCGCCTTGATCGTCCTGATGGGCGATGCGCCGCTCGTGTCGCCGCGCACCACGCGGGCGCTGGCCGAAACGCACGAACGCACCGGCGCGGCGGCCACCGTGCTCACCGCGACGCTCGAGCGGCCGTACGGCTACGGCCGCATCGTCCGCCGCGGCGGGCGGTTCGTCGAGGTGGTCGAGGAAGCGGACGCGACGCCCGGGCAGCGCGCGCTGCGCGAAGTCAACAGCGGCATCTACGCGTTCGATCTGGCGCCGTTCTTCGCCGCCCTGCGGGCGGTGCCGGAGGCCGGCCCGAAGCGCGAACGGTACCTGCCGGGCATCCTGCGGCGGTACCGCGAGCAGGGCCTCGCGGTCGAGACCGTGACGGCGGCCGCCGACGAGATCCGCGGCATCAACAGCCGGCGCGAGCTGGCGGAAGCAGGTTCCCTGATGCGGCAGCGCAAGAACGAGGAAATGATGGCGGCGGGCGTGACCGTCGTCGACCCGGCGACCGCCTACGTCGACGTCGACGTCGACGTGGGACCCGATACCGTGATCCACCCGGGCGTCCTCCTCGAGGGACGCACGTCCGTCGGGGCCCGCTGCGAGCTGCACGCCGGGGTCCGGATCGTGAACTCGATCGTCGGCGACGACGTCACGGTCGAGAACCATTCGGTCATCGTCGACGCCGAGATCGCCGCCGCCGCCCGCATCGGGCCCTTCGCGCACGTCCGCCCCGGATCCTCCGTCGGCGAGCAGGCCAGGGTGGGCAACTTCGTCGAGCTCAAGAAGGCCGCGCTCGGCGCCGGGTCGAAGGCGGGCCACCTGAGCTACGTCGGCGACGCCGCAGTCGGCGCCGGCGCCAACATCGGCGCGGGGACGATCACCTGCAACTTCGACGGCGCGGCCAAGCACCGCACGACGATCGGGGCCGGCGTCTTCATCGGCAGCGGCACGCAACTGGTCGCGCCGGTCACCATCGAACCGGGAGCCTACGTGGCGGCCGGTTCCTGCATCACCGACGACGTCCCCGCCGCGGCGCTCGCGCTGGCGCGCAGCCGGCAGGTCAACAAGCCGGGCCGCGCGGCGGCGGTGCGCAAGAAGGGCGCGGATTCGGAATAGGACGACCCATGTGCGGCATCGTCGCCTACGTCGGGGCCAAACCGGTCGTGCCGGTGCTGATCGGCGCGTTGCGGAGGCTGGAGTATCGCGGTTACGACTCGGCCGGCATCGCGCTGGCGGCGGGCGGCCGGATCGAGGTCCGGCGCGCCGCCGGGAAGATCGAGCGTCTGGAGCGGGCCATCCGGGCCGATCCGGTGGACGGCGACTTCGGCGTCGGGCACACGCGGTGGGCCACGCACGGGCGGCCGACCGAGGAGAACGCCCATCCGCACCGCGACTGCAGCGGCCGGCTGGTCGTGGTGCACAACGGGATCATCGAGAACTATCTGGCGCTGAAGCGCGAACTGCAGCGGGCCGGCCACCGCTTCGAGACGGAGACCGACACCGAGGTCATCGCCCATCTGGTGGAGCGCGAGCTGGAGGGCGACGGCGTCGAGAACGCGGTGCGGCGCGCGCTGCGGAAGCTGCGCGGGCTGTTCGGGATGGTGCTGGCGCATGCCGAGGATCCGGACAAGCTCGTCGCGGTGCGCAACGGCCCCCCGATCGTCGTGGGGATCGGCGACGACGAGTTCCTCGTGGCGTCCGACATCCCCGCCATCCTCGATCACACGCGCGACGTGGTCTTCCTCGGCGACCGGGAGATGGCCGTGATCACGCGCGGCGGCGTCGAGTTCACGGACTTCGCCGGGCGCGCCGTGTCCAAGGCGACGCAACGGATTCAGTGGGACCCGGTCATGGCCGAGAAGGCCGGGTACAAGCACTTCATGCTCAAGGAGATCTTCGAGCAGCCGTGGCGCTGCAGGAGACGGTGCTCGGCCGGGTCTCCGAGGAACGGGCGCGGGTGTTCCTGGGCGAGCTCGAGATCCCGGACGCCGCGCTGCGCGAGGTGGAGCAGGTGGTGCTGATCGCCTGCGGCACGTCGTGGCACGCCGCGCTCGTCGGGAAGTTCCTCGTCGAGCAGCTCGCGCGCGTCCGCGTCGAGGTGGACTACGGCTCGGAGTTCCGGTACCGCGATCCGATCGTCGGCCAACGGACGCTGGCGGTGGTCATCTCGCAGTCCGGGGAGACCGCCGACACGCTCGCCGCGCTGCGCGAGGCGCGGGGGAAGGGCGCCCGCGGCATCGCCGTCTGCAACGTCGTCGGGAGCATGGCCACCCGCGAGTCCGACGGCACGGTCTACACCCACGCGGGACCGGAGATCGGGGTCGCGTCGACCAAGGCGTTCACGTCGCAGTTGCTGGCGCTGCACCTGCTGGCGCTGCACCTGGCGCACGTCCGCGGGACCCTGGAGGAGCCGGCGGCCCGGAAGCTCGTCGAGTCGATTGCGCACGTGCCGGTGCTCGTCGAGCACGCCCTGAAGTCGGACGCGCTCATCCAGTCGATCGCGAAGCGCTTCTACCGCAGCCCGAACGCCTTGTACCTGGGGCGCGGCGTCAACTATCCCATCGCGCTCGAAGGCGCCCTCAAGCTGAAGGAGGTCTCCTACATCCACGCCGAGGGCTACCCGGCCGGCGAGATGAAGCACGGCCCGATCGCCCTGATCGACGAGCACATGCCGGTGGTGGCGCTCGCGCCGCGGGACGGCGTCTTCGAGAAGATGCGCGGGAACCTGCAGGAAGTGAAGGCGCGCGGCGGTTCCGTGATCGCCGTCACCGACGCACCGCCCGAAGAGTTCGAGGCGGTGCTCGATCGCGAGCGCGACTCCGTCATACCCGTGCCGCCGACGCATCCCCTGCTGATGCCGATCCCGATGGTGGTGCCGCTCCAGCTCCTGGCCTACCACGTCGCCGTGCTGCGGGGCTGCGACGTGGACCAGCCGCGCAACCTTGCGAAGAGCGTGACGGTTGAGTAGGCGGTCGGCGCGCGCGTCCGGCGAGGAACTGCTGTCCGGGCTCAATCCCGAGCAGCGCGCGGCGGTGCTGCACCGCGACGGGCCGCTGCTGATCCTGGCCGGCGCCGGCTCCGGCAAGACGCGGGTCGTCTGCTGCCGGCTCGCCGCCCTGATCGGCGGCGGGCACGCGCTGCCGGAGCAGGTCCTGGCGGTGACCTTCACCAACAAGGCGGCCGAGGAGATGCGCGGCCGCGTCGAGCGGCTCCTCGGCGCGGCGGCGCCGCGCCTGCGGGTTTCGACGTTCCACGCCTTCTGCGCGCGGCTGCTGCGGCGCGAAGGACCGCGGATCGGCCTCTCGCGCGATTTCGTGATCTACGACGGCGCCGACCAGCTCGACGTGGTGCGGCAGGCCATGCGGGAGCTGAACGTCGACCCGAAGATCGCGCCGGCAAAGTCCCTGCTGTCGCGCATCAGCCACGCAAAGAACCGCTTCGAGAGCGCCGCCGACCTGCGGCGCGGCGGCGAGACCTTCGCCGACGAGCAGCTCGCGGCGGTCTACGAGCGCTACGCCCGCGTGCTGACGGCCGGTCAGGCGCTCGATTTCGACGACCTGCTGCTGAAGGCGGTGGCGCTGTTCGAGGAATCGGCGGAGGCGCGGACCCGCTATGCCGAACGCTTCCGGTACGTCATGGTCGACGAGTACCAGGACACCAACCGGCCGCAGTACCTGCTGATCCGGCGCCTGGCCGAGCAGCACCGCAACCTGTGCGCGGTCGGCGACCCCGATCAGTCGATCTACGGCTGGCGCGGGGCGGACCTGCGCAACATCCTCGACTTCGAGGCGGACTTCCCCGAAACGACCGTCGTGCGCCTGGAGCGCAACTACCGCTCCACGCAGGTCATCCTCGACGCCGCGTCGGGGCTGATCGCGCACAATCGCCGCCGCCGGGAGAAGCGCCTGTACACGGAGAGCGGCGGCGGGGAGCCGGTGGTCCTGCATCGCGCCGCCGACGAGATCGAGGAGGCCGACTTCATACTGGGCCAGCTCCGCGGCGCGGGGGGCGCCGGACGGGCGGCGGTCCTCTATCGGACCAACGCGCAGTCGCGGGCGATCGAGGAGGCGCTGGTGCGCGCCGGCATCCCGTACCGCGTGGTGGGCGGGGTCCGGTTCTACGAGCGCAAGGAGATCAAGGATGCCCTGGCGTACCTGAAGCTGCTGCTGAACCCCGACGACGACGTCAGCCTGCGCCGCGTCGTCAACGTCCCGGCCCGCGGGATCGGCCCGGGGGTGATGAAAGGACTGGAAGGCGTCGAGCCCGCGCCCGCCGCCGACGCGCCGCTGTTCGACGAACCGCCCGGCCCCGGGGCGGCCGGGACCGGCTGGTCGCTCTGGAAGCGGCTGGTGCGGGCGACCGACGAGCGCCTGCTACCGAAACGGGCCGTGAACGCGCTGTCGGCGTTCCGGACGCTGCTGGAGTCGCTGCGGGCGACCGCCGCGGCGGAGCCGGTTTCCGTCACGCTCAAAGCGGTCCTCGCCGACAGCGGCTACGAGCCGGCCCTGCGCAAGCAAGGGAGCGAAGAGGCCGAGAACCGGCTGTCCAACCTGATGGAGCTGGTGGCGGCGGCCCAGGACTACGAGCTGCGGGAGGAGGACCACAGCCTCGGCGGCTTCGTCGACCGGCAGTCGCTGCTGTCGGAGGCGGACGAGGGAGAAGGGCCGGGCGACGCGGTCGTCTGGCTGATGACCCTGCACGCCGCCAAGGGGCTCGAATTCCCGCTCGTCGTGCTGGCGGGCATGGAGGAGGGGCTGTTCCCCCATGCGCGCACCCTGGAGGCCGACCAGGAGCTGGAAGAGGAACGGCGGCTCTGCTACGTCGGGATGACGCGGGCCGAGCGGCGGCTGGTGCTGACCGGCGCCGCCCGGCGGCGGGTGTTCGGCGAGTACCAGTCGACCGAGCCGTCACGCTTTCTGTTCGAGATCCCGCACGAGCTGGTCCGGGTGGTCGAGCCGGCGTACGATCCGCTGCCGCCCGCGTCCGGGTACGAAGCCCGCCGGCGGGGGTACGGCGGCCGGCGGCGGGCCGAGCGGCGCGGGCAGTCCGCCGCCTTCTACGACGACGCCGGCGAGGATCAGTCGGAGGGCGGGATCTCGCGCGGGGCGCGGGTGCGGCACCCGAAGTTCGGGATCGGCACGGTGGTGGGCGTCGAACCGGCGGCCGGCGACCTGAAGCTCTCCGTCCGCTTCACCGGCATCGGCGAGAAGAAGCTCCTGGCGCGGCACGCGAAGCTGGAGCGGGTGTAAGATACAGGGTTGCTTCGTATCGGCGTCGCGAGGGGCGCCGAACCGCGCGGGCGACCGGCCGGGACGATGCCGCTCTACGAGTACGAGTGCAACGATTGCGAACACCGCTTCGAGCGGATTCAGAGGTTCTCCGATCCGCTGGCCTCGACCTGTCCCGCCTGCGGCGGCGCGGTCCGCAAGCTGCTGTCGTCGCCGGCCATCCAGTTCAAGGGGACCGGGTGGTACGTCACCGACTACGCGAAGAAGAAGCCGGACGGGGCCCGGCCGGACGGCGGCGAGGACGGGAAGAAGAAGGATGCCGGGGAGAAGGGCGCCGGCGGCAAGGGTTCCGGCGCCGCGGCATCCGGGGACGCATCGTCTGCGGCACCGAAGACGGAACCGGCCGCATCGACGGCGAAGCCCGCGTCGGACTCGGCCGCCACGCGGTAGCGGAACCGCTCGGGCGCCGGTCGCGGAGACGTTCGCGCCATCGAGAGTTTCCCGCGGGCTCGCGGCCGGTGGCGGAGCCGCTCAGGCGCCGGTCGCGGGCACGTTCACGCCGTCGAGCGCTTCCCGCAGGCTCGCGGCCAGGGCCGGCTGCTTCGCGGCGAAGTGGATGGTGGCCTTGAGGAATCCGTTCCGATCGCCGGCGTCGAGCCGCGTCCCGTTCAGCGCGCAGGCGTGAATCGGCCGGGTCCGCAGCAGGCGTCGCAGGCCGTCGGTCAACTGAATCTCGCCCCCGGCGCCCCGGTCCGTCGATTCGAGGGCGTCGAAGACGTCGGGCGTCAGGACGTAGCGGCCGAGGATTGCGAGATCGGACGGCGCATCGGCCGCGGACGGCTTTTCGACCAGATCGGTCACGCGGAACACGCCGGCGCCGAGCGGCTCGGCGGCGACGATGCCGTAGCGGTGCACGGCGGCGCGCGGCACGCGCTCGACCAGCAGGACCGGTCCGCCGCGTGCCGCGAAGATGTCGAGCATCTGGCGCAGGGCGGGCGGCTCGGCGTCGATCACGTCGTCGGGCAGCAGGACCGCGAACGGGGCGTCCCCGACGGCGTCCCGGCCGCACAGCACCGCGTGGCCGAGGCCGAGCGGCCGCGGCTGGTGGACGCAGGCGACGTCGGCCAGCGCCGTCAGTGCGCGGACGGCGGCCAGCAGGTCGGGCTTGCCGCGCGCGCCGAGCTCCGCCTCCAGCTCGGGGGCGGGCGCGAAGTGCGAGGCGGTCAGGGTGTTCCCCGGATTCGTCACCAGCACGACGCGCCGAACCCCGGACCGCACGGCTTCCTCGACGCCGTACTGGATGATCGGCCGGTCGACGAGGGGGAGCAGCTCCTTGGGAACGGCCTTGGTGGCCGGCAGCATCCGCGTGCCGAGGCCGGCCGCCGGCACGAGCACGCTGCGGACGGCGACGCTCGTCGTCATGGGATTCGGATCGTATCATTCGTGGTCTGCCATGCTGGATCCGGCTCTGCTTCGTGAACGCCTCGACGACGTCCGCGCGCGTCTCGGGACGCGCGGCGAGGACCACGACGCCGACCTCGACCGGCTGGTGCGGGCGGGCGTCCAGCGCCGCGCCATCATTCCGGAGCTCGAAACGAACCGCCGGGCCCGCAAGCTGGTGGGCGAGCAGGTCGCCCGGGCGCGGAAGGCGGGCCGGAGCGGCGCCGCGCTCGACGAACTGATGCGGGTCGGCCAGGAGCACGGGGCCGTCATCAAGGCCCTGGAGGCCCGGCTCGGGACGGTGGAAGCCGAGCGGGACGCCTGCGCGCGCACGTTGCCCAACCTGCCGCACGCCAGCGTGCCGGTCGGCCGCTCCGAGGCGGACAACGTGGAGATCCGGCGGCACGGGGAGCCGACCCGCTTCGACTTCGAACCGCGTCCGCACTGGGAACTCGGCCATGCGCTCGGCATCCTCGACTTCGAGCGCGCGGCCCGGATGGCGGGGTCGCGCTTCGCCGTTCTGACCGGCGCCGGTGCCCGGCTGGCGCGGGCGCTCATCAACTTCATGCTCGATCTGCACACCGGCGAGCACGGCTACACCGAGGTCGAGCCGCCGTTCCTGGCCAACGAGGCCGCGCTGACCGGCACCGGCAACCTGCCGAAGTTCGAGCACGACCTGTTCAAGGTGGCGGGCGACTGGAACCTCTACCTGATCCCCACGGCGGAGGTCCCCCTGTGCAACCTGCACCGGGAGGAGATCCTCGACGGGCGTCTGCTGCCCGCGCGCTACGTCGCGTACACCCCCTGCTTCCGGAGCGAGGCGGGCTCGTACGGCAAGGACGTCCGGGGCCTGATCCGCCAGCACCAGTTCGACAAGGTGGAGCTGGTGGCGTTCGCGGCGCCGGAAGCGTCCTGGGAGGCGCACGAGGAGCTGACCCTGCACGCCGAGGAGGTGCTGAAGCGGCTCGGCCTGCCGTACCGCACGGTGGTGCTGTGCACCGGCGACATGGGGTTCGCCGCGTCGAAGACCTACGACCTCGAGGTGTGGCTGCCGGGACACGACGCCTACCGGGAGATCTCGTCGTGCAGCAACACGGAGGCGTTCCAGGCGCGCCGCGCCGGCATCCGTTTCCGGCGGGACGGGAAGGGGAAGCCGGAGCATCTGCACACGCTGAACGGCTCCGGGGTGGCGGTCGGTCGCGCGCTGGTGGCGATTCTGGAGAACTGCCAGCAGCGGGACGGTTCGGTCGCGGTGCCGGCGGCGCTGCGCCCGTACATGGGCGGGCTCGAGCGGATCGAGCCGGTGCGGGAATGATCGTCTTGCGGAGGGATGGCCGAGCGGTCGAAGGCGGCGGTCTTGAAAACCGTTGGCGGGGAAACTCGCCCCGGGGTTCGAATCCCCGTCCCTCCGCCAGATTTTGCGAGCGCCTCTCCGGGGTTCGAATCCCCCCGTGCCCTCTCGTTGCTTTGAATCCTACGGGGCGACGAGGCCCTCGAACTCGATGCGGATCTGCGGCCGCACGCGCAGCAGGCCGAGCAGGACGACGGGAGGCTCCACGCCGTAGTCCGTCATGTCGAGTCCGAGCTCGCCCGCGATCGCGACACCCGCGCCGGACGGAGTCAGCGCGATCGGGAAGCTCACCGGCTTCGTGACGCCCTGGATGGTGAGCGCGCCGCGGGCTTCGGCGCCCGCGCCGGACGCTTCGTAGCTCTCGAGCCGGAAGGTGATCGCGGCGAACTCGGCCGGCTTCATCGCCTCGAGCAGATGCTCGGTCATCGTTTCGTCGGGGCACTCGAAGTCGGCCACCGGCACGGTGAGCGTCGCCGACCGCACCCCGCCGGCGAAGCCGGGCGCCGGCGGGGACGAACCGGGCGTCACCGCGGCGGTCCCGCGCACCGCACAGGTCCAGCCCCGGACCGTCGACGTGCCGGACACGGTGAACTCGACCGGGGACTGCTGCGCCGCCGCCGGGTACGCGGCGAGCAGCGCGAGACCGACGGAAACGGTGGTCACGAACCGAAGCGGGAAACTCGTTCGATGTGCGGCCGGCATTACCAGGATCCTCCGCGGCCGAGCCGGCGCGCAACGTCGGCATGCGGCCCGCAACCGAAGCGGTTGTCGCGCATCATGGACGCAACGCCGGCTTACAGCCCGAAGCCGAAGCGGTTGTCGCGCATCATGATGGGATTCTTCCCCTCCATGACGAAGCGGGACGTGATCTGCCCGACGGAGGCCGTCCGGGTCTGCCGCATGGCGATCCGCAATTCCGCGAGCAGCAGATCGATCACCTTGGCGACGCCGTCTTCTCCGAAGGCGCCGAGACCCCACACGTAGGGGCGGCCGATCCCGACGGCATCGGCGCCCAGCGCCAGCGCCTTGAAGACGTCGGTGCCGCGGCGGACGCCGCTGTCGATGAACACCGGCACCCGCCCCCTGACCGCGCCGACCACTTCGGGCAGCGCGTCGATCGACGACCAGAGGCTGTTCACCGCCCGGCCGCCGTGGTTGGACACGAAGATCCCGTCCGCGCCGTGCTCGATCGCCTGCTCGGCGCCCTCGGCCGTCATGATGCCCTTCAGGACGACCTGCATGCCGCTGGCGTCCTTGAGACGCTTGACGTAGTCCCAGGTGTAGGGGTGGCGCGGGCCGGCCGGGCCTTCCAGCCCGGCCCGCATCGGCCGCGTGTAGTCCGGCCGGTGCTGGTGGCAGCTCTGGCAGAGCACCGACGCGTACCCCTCGCCCGCCAGGGTGCGCCGCTGCAGCTCGCGGTTGCTGCCGCCCAGCAGGTCGATGGTCCACACGAGAACGCGGCAGCCCGCGCTGGCGACGCGGTCGATGACCCGCTTGTTCACGTTCCAGTCGGGCACCGTGTAGATCTGGAACCAGTGCGGCTCGCCGCGGGCCTCGGCGATCTCGGCGTAGGACTGCGAGCTCTGATGCGACTGCATCTGCAGAACGTCCCTCGTCCGGGCGGCCCGGGCGGCGCCGCTCTCGCCCTGCGTGTGGTAGGCCTCGAGGCTCGCGACCGGACAAAGGAAGAGGGGCGAGTCCCAGCGGCGGCCATAGAGCTCGACCGACGTGTCGGGCTCCGCCGCCGGCTCGCCGCCGAGTCGGCGGGGACGAAGCATCAGGCGCTGGAATCCTTCCCGGTTCGCCCTCCTCGTCTCGTAGTCGTCGACCCCCATGTGCAGGTAGTCCCAGTGCTGGGCCAGATTGTTGGCGTGCGCCACGCGCTCGAAATCCCAGACGTTGATCGCGTCGTCGGGCGATTCGACGAGCTGTCCCCGCAACTGGTCTTCCAGGGCGTTCCGCGGAGGCGGCGCCGGGTCCTGCACGGCGTGGAAACGCGGCTGCGTCAACGACGGGAACGCCCCGGCGCCGCACTCGGGGCAGGGCGTCGCCGCTCCGCCGGCCGCGCCCCGCTCCGCCTCGCGCGCCAGCGCCCGCCGCCAGTCGGCCGGCAGGCCGGACGAGGCCAGGCCCAGGAACGGGCTGGCCGCCAGCAGCTTGAAGAACTGCCGCCGGCTCGCTCCGCGGCCGGGCACGCCCGTACGTGATCTTCGTCCAGTCATCCTCGGCTCTCCCTCGCAGGTCCGCGACGCGGCGTGAAGCCGGCGCGCGATCGCCAGCGGCCGGCGGTCCGCAAAGCAAAGCATAGCCGAACGGGTGCCGAATGCAACCTCCATCCGGGCGGCGCGCGTCACCGCCGCGCCATGTCGCTCGACAAACGTCAGGGATCAAGAGCTGAGTCCGGCCGGCCGGCGCGCGCGTCACCGCCGCGCCATGTCGCTCGACAGGCCGCCGGCGGCCGGCAGGTAGCACAGGCGCACGTAGTCCATCACCATCCGGTCCGCGTTGAACCGCCAGCCCAGGGTCCGGATGGCGCGCTTCATCCGCGCCGTCCAGGCGCGCGGGACGCCGTCCGGGTCGCGGTCGTAGAAGAGCGGGACCACCTCGTCGGCGAGCACCCGCAGCAGCTCCGCGGCGTCGCGGCGATCCTGCGCCTCGGGCGACGCGTGCGTCTCGCCGGCGCCGATCGCGAACCCGTTCGCGCCGTCGTAGGCTTCCGCCCACCAGCCATCGAGGACCGACAGGTTCAGGCCGCCGTTCAGCAGGACCTTCTGTCCGCTGGTGCCGGACGCTTCCCGCGGCCGGCGGGGGTTGTTGAGCCAGACGTCGACCCCCTGGACGAGCTGCCGGCCGAGGCTGACGTCGTAGTCCTCCAGCAGGACCAGCTTGCCGAGGAAGCGGGAGTCCCGGCTCAGCTCGTGGATCTGCCGCAGCACGCCCTTGGCCGGCTCGTCGCGTGGGTGGGCCTTGCCGGCGACCACGAACTGGACGGGGCGTTGCGGGTCGTTGACCAGACTGGCCAGGCGGTCCGGATCCTGCAGGAACAGCGCCGCCCGCTTGCAGGTGGCGACGCGGCGGGCGAAGCCGATGGTCAGGGCGTCCTGGCTGAGCGCGTGCGACAACTGCTCCAGGACGACGGCGGGCTCGCCGCGGCGGGCCGCCTCGCGCAGGACCCGCCGGCGCACCGCGTCGAGAAGGCGGATCTTGAGCGCCACGTGGGTCTCCCACAGCGCCCCGTCGCTGACGTTCGCGACGCCGGCCGAGATCTCCGGGAAGGCGTCCTCGCGGGTCTCCGGGGAGCGGTGCCGGTCGTACAACTGCTGCATCTGCGGCGCCAGCCAGCTCGGCACGTGGATCCCGCTGGTGACGTGCCCGATCGGCGCGTCCTCCTCCGGGCGGTCGCTCCACAGGCCGGTCCACGTGTGCCGCGCGACTTCGCCGTGCAGGGACGACACGGCGTTCGCGCGCCGGGAGACCCGGAGTCCCAGCACCGTCATGCAGAACTCCTCGTCCGCGTCGTCCGGATGCACCCGTCCGAGGCTCATGAGCCGCTCGTGTGGGATGCCGAGCGCGTCGCGCAACGGCCCCAGGTGCTCGTCGACCAGATCCGGGGGGAAGCGGTCGTGCCCGACCGGCGCCGGCGTATGGGTCGTGAAGACGGTGCGCCGGGCGACCTCCCGGACCGCGGTGTCGAAGTCGGCGCCCTCGCGCTCCATGCGCCGGCGCATCGCCTCCAGCACCGCGAAGGCGCTGTGGCCCTCGTTCAGGTGGAGGACGCCCGGCGCGACGCCCGCCGCGTGCAGCGCCTTCAGCCCGCCGATGCCGAGCAGCAGCTCCTGGCGGATCCGCACCCGGACGCCGCCGCCGTAGAACCGCGCCGTCAACGCCCGGTCCTCCGGCGTGTTGCCTTCGACGTCGGAGTCGAGCAGCAGCAGCGTGCGCCGCCCGACGGCCGCCTGCCAGACCCGGGCGCGCAGGGTCCCGCCGCGGGTCTCGATCTCCGGCGCGATCGCCTTGCCGTCCGGGTCCACCGCCGGTTCCAGCGGCAGCCGGGAGACGTCCACCTCCGCGTATTCCTCCTGCTGCCAGCCGGAGGCGTCGAGGCGTTGCCGAAAATAGCCCTGGCCGTAGAACAGCCCCACGCCGACGAGCGGGACGTCCAGATCCGAGGCGCTCTTGACGTGGTCGCCGGCCAGCACGCCGAGCCCGCCCGAGTAGATCGGCAGCGATTCGTGGATCCCGAACTCGGCCGAGAAGTAGGCGACCGGCTGGCGCCGCAGCACCCCGGCGTGCGTGTCGCCCCACGTGGCGGCGCGTTCGCGGTACTCCTGCAACCGCCGGAACGCGTGATTGATGCGGTGGGCCAGCGCGAGGTCGCCGATGCGCTCGTCGAGGTCGTCGAGCGGCATCTCCGACAGCAGCGCCACCGGGTTGCGTCCCAGCTCTTCCCAGCGCGCCGGATCGAGGTCCTGGAACAGGCTCACGGCGCTGGCGTCCCAGCTCCACCACATGTTCCGCGCAAGCGCCCAGAGCCGGCGCTGGAGCGGCCCGATCGACTGGTCGCGCTCGCGGACCTGCGCGACGAGGGGACTGATCTCGCCCGCCGCCAGCAGCAGCGAGGCGATCTCGTCGTCGGAGAAGCTGCGCTCCTCGACCGTCTGCACGATCAGCACGCCCTGCAGCAGCTCCCGGTCGATCAGGGGGACGCCGAGGAACGAGTAGTACGGGTCCTCGCCGGTCTCCGCGAAGTGCTTGAAGCGCGGGTGCCGCTTCACGTTCGGCGCCTCGATCGGCCGCAACTGCTCGGCGACCAGCCCCGCGAGTCCCTCGTGCAGCTCCATCCGGACCTTGCCGACGCTCTCGGGGCGCAGGCCGACGGTGGCGGCCAGCACCAGATGGGTCCGGTCCGATTCGAGCAGGTATATCGAGCAGACGTCCACCCCCATCCGGGCCTGGAGCTGCCGGACGCCGGCCGTCAGGGTCGCCGTCGGGTCGCCGGGTCGTGCGGTCAGGCGCATGCCTCGCGGGATCGCCGGGGGAGCGGGCGGCGTCCCTGGATCGTCACGGAGAGGGAGCGGCCCCGTCAAGACGCGCGGGCCGGCGCTCGCGGAGTCGGCGACGCTCATCACCTCGCAGGTGACCGAGCGGCGGCCCCGTCAAGACGCGCGCGGGCCGGCGCGCGCGGGCCGCGAGCCGGTCCGAACGGGGGGAGAGGCGCGTCCGCGGCGCATTCAGAACGCGACGTAGCCGATGAGGCTGAAGCGGAGGTCGGGCGCTTCGCCGCCGGCCTCGTACCGCTCGCCGGTCACCTCGACGTCGATCGCCTCGCCGACGCCGCCGACGGTCGCGCCCAGGCGCAGCCGCCGGGAATCCGGCTCGGCCCAGCCCGCCTCGGCGAACGGGGCCAGCAGACCGAACCCGTACCCCACCCGCGCATCGAGCCCCCCGGCCGCCAGGGGGCCGGCCGCCGGCGCCCGGCCGAACACCTGTTCCTGCCACAGCGCGTCGGCGCCCGCCGCCGGCGCCCCCCACCGCGGCGACACGTCCAGATGCAGCCCCCGGCCGGCGCCGGCCGGGGTCAACCGCGCCGTCACGCTCGCCCCCCGTTCCCGGTATCCCGCCGCCGTGTGCGCCGCCAGCATCCGGCCCCGGGTCTCCACCTCGACGCGGCCCGCCCCGTCCGCCAGCCGCAGGCCGCCGGCCGCCTCCAGGCCGGCGCCCGACAGGTCCGTCCCCCCGTCGTACCGGCCGCTCACCGCCGCGAACGGCGTCACCGTCAGCCCCTGCCCGAACGGACGCGTCACCTCCAGCCCCAGCCGCGTGCGGTAGGCCGCCGCGGCCATCCCGCCCAGCACCGCGCCGCCGCCCGACGTCGACAGGCGCACCCCGCCGGCGTCGCCCCGCAGCGCCAGATCGAAGCCGCCGCCCGAACCCAGTTCCCGCCGCACCCCCGCCAGACCGAGCAGCAGGCCCAGGCCCGCGTCCTCCCGGGCCGCGGTCACCGACCGCGACAGCGTCGTCCGCCCGCGGCCCGCCCCGAACACCCCCCACAGCGACGTCCGCTCGTCCAGCATCCACCGCCCGTAGGGCTGCACCGTCACCAGGCGCGCCGCCAGCGTCCCGCTGCCGCTCGCCTCCCCCTCGGTGAACGCGTAGGCCGCCTCGGCCGCGTTGCGCGCCACCGCCACCCCTGCCAGCAGGCGGCCGCGCTCGACGTCGGCCCCCAGCCACGCCGTCGCCGGACTCCCGGACCAGGTCGAACCCGAAGCGGTCTGCCCCTGGAACGACTGCACGTCGCCGGCGCCCCACGCCGTCCATCGCGCGCCGCCCGCCGCGCCGCCGCCGTTCCCGCCGGCGGCGGCCGGCCCGTCCGCGCCCGGCGCCGCGTCCTCCCCGCCGAACGACAGCGTGAACGCGCTGCCCGGCAGCAGGTCGTCCGCGGTCACCGGGGCGGCGCCGGTCCGCAAACCCGCCGCCGCCTGCCGCGCCGCCGCCGCCTGCCGCGCCGCGTGCAGCGGACCGTCCGCCACCGAACCGGCCGGCGCCGCGAACGACGCCGGCGGCAGCCCGCCCGCCGCGCCCGGCAGCGCCGGCCGCCCCGCCGCACCCGCCGGCTCGTCCTCCCCCACCGGCAGCGACTGCCCCGCCAGCATCATCTGCGACCCGCCGCCGGTCCGCTCCTCCAGGCGCCGGCCCACCGTCGCCGCCGTGCTCGCCAGCAGGCTCCGGCCCACGCCGGCCAGCGCCGCCGACACCACCTCCACCTCCGCCGCCGCCGTCTCCACCGCCACCTCGAACCGTTGCAGCGCCTCCCCGCCGTCGTTGCGGCCGAACACGGTCACCGCCGCCGCCCCCTCCGACCGCGCCGTCACCACCGCCGCCGTCCCCTCCACTTCCGCCGACGCCACCGCCGGCGCCGACGATTCGGCCGCGTACGTCTCCGCCCCCGCGAACGCCCCGGCCAGCTCCACCCGCGCCGGCGGGCCGCCCAGCACCAGACGCAGCGGCGGCAGACTCCCCACCGCCCGCGGCGCCCCGTCCACCTTGTGCCCAGGCTGGTCCGCCAGCCGCTCGTGATCCAGCTCGGCCGCCGTACCCATCGAGTCGACGATCGTCGCGCCGTCCAGCGTCAGCGCGTCCGCCGCCACGCCCACCCCGTCCTCGTCCCGGTCCGCGCCCGCCACCCCGTACCCGAAATCCAGCCGCGCGCCCGCCGCCGACGCGAACCCCATCGCCCGCTGCCGCTCCCCCACCGTCAGCGCCAGACCGGGCGTCCCGGTCACCGTCACCGGCTCGCTGAACGTCACCGCCAGCGCAATTTCCTCCCCGTAGCCGTACGTGTCCCCCGCCGCCGGACGCGACACGACGCGCAACGCCACGACCACCGGCGGGTCCACCACCGTGATCGTCAGCCCCAGCGCCGCCGTGTCGCCGTCCGCGTCGGTCGCCGTCAGCGTCCAGGCGGACTCCGCCTGCTCGGCCGCCGGTGTCCCCGACAACTCCCGGCGCCCGCCGTCGAACCGCAGACCCTCCGGCGGCGCCGGCGACAGGTCGTAGCGCAACGGCGGGTCGCCCCCCACCGCCGCCGGCAGCGTCTCCGGCTCGATCCGCCGGCCCACCCGGTACCGCAGATCCGGCCCTTCCACTTCGAACACCGGCTTCAGGTCCGGACGCACTTCCAGCAGGAACGTCACCTCCGCCGTGTCGCCGTCCGCGTCGGTCACCGTCCACGCGCACCGCGCCGGTTCCATTGCCGCCAGCGGCGTCCCCGACAGCGTCCGGGTCTCCGCATCCAGCACCAGACCCGGCGGCGGCGCCGGCGACAGCGCGTAGCGCAACGGCCCGTCCCCGCCCGCCGCCGCCGGCAGAGTCAGCGGCGCCGTCGGCGTCTCCGCCTGATACTGCTGGTCCTCGATCCCGGTTTCGAACCGCGGGTGCAGATCCGGCGCCTCCACCTGCACGGCGAACTGCAGCGTCGCCTCCGCATCCAGCGCGTCCTTCACCGTCCAGCGGTACTTCCGCCGGTCCATCGTCTCGGTCGGCGTCCCCGTGATCCGGAACCTGCGCCGTTTCACTCCCGGCGGAAGCGACGGGCCCTGCAGGTCGTAGCGCAACGGCGGGACGCCGCCCGCCGCCTCCGGCAGGACCAGCGCGTCGATCGCCGCGTCGCGGATCCACGACCGATCGGCCACCGCCGCGTCGTCGAACGACAGCTCGTCCACCGCTTCCGAGGCCGCGATCAGATCGTCGTCCAGGATCGCCCCCGTGCCCGTCTCCGTGACGATGGCCGCCTGCGTCGCGTTGCGCAACGTGAGGACCACCGTCTCGTCCGGCTCCGCTTCCTCGTCCCCGGTCACCGACACCTCGATCGTCCGCTCCGTCTCGCCCGCCGCGAACGTCAGCGTCCCCGGCGACAGCGCCGTATAGTCCCCCGGCATCGCCGTCCCCGTGCCCGCGTCCGCGTACTCCACCGTCACCGTCTGGCCGCTCGCCGGACGCAACGTCACCGCGAACGTCAGCGTCGACATCTCGCCCGACGCGCCCTCCGCCACGCTCGGTGACGAAATCGACAGCGACGGCGCCCCGTCGTCGTCCGTGATCGTTCCCGCTCCCGTTCCCGCCGTGCTCGACACGGTCGCGTTGGTCGGGCTGCTCAGCGCCACCTCCACCGTCTCGTCCGACTCCGCTTCCTCGTCCCCCGCCACCGACACGTCGATCGTCTGTTCTGTCTCGCCCGCCGCGAACGTCAGCGTCCCCGGCGGCAGCGCCGTATAGTCCTCCCCCGACGTCGCCGTCCCCGTGCCCGCGTCCGCGTACTCCACCGTCACCGCCTGGCCGCTGGCCGCGCTCAACGTCACTTCGAACGTCAGCGTCGCCGTCTCGCCCGCGGCGCCCTCCGCCACGCCCGGTGACGAGATCGACAGCGACGGCGCGCCGTCGTCGTCGGTGATCGTTCCCGTCCCCGTTCCCGCCGTGCTCGACACGGTCGCGTTGGTCGGGCTGCTCAGCGTCACCACCACCGTCTCGTCCGACTCGCTCTGCCCGTCGCCCGTCACCGACACCTCGATCGTCTGTTCCGTCTCGCCCGCCGCGAACTCCAGCGTCCCCGGCGACAGCGCCGTGTAGTCCTCGCCGGACGTCGCCGTCCCCGTCCCCGCGTCCGCGTACTCCACCGTCACCGCCTGACCGCTCGCCGAGCTCAACGTCACCTGGAACGTCAGCGTCGCCGTCTCGCCCGACGCGCCCTCCGCCACGCTCGGAGACGAGATCGACAGGGTCGGTGCGCCGTCGTCGTCGGTGATCGTTCCCGTCCCCGTCCCCGCGGTGCTGGACACGGCCGCGTTGGTCGGGCTGCTCAGCGCCACCTTCACCGTCTCGTCCGATTCATCCAGCCCGTCACCGGTCACCGACACGTCGATCGTCTGCTCGGTCTCGCCCGCCGCGAACGTCAGCGTCCCCGACGACAGCGCCGAGTAGTCCTCGCCGGACGTCGCCGTGCCCGTTCCCGCGTCCGCGTACTGCACCGTCACCGTCCGGCCGCTGGCCGCGCTCAACGTCACCTGGAACGTCAGCGTCGCCGTCTCGCCCGTTGCGCCCTCCGCCACGCTCGGTGACGAGATCGACAGGGTCGGTGCGCCGTCGTCGTCGGTGATCGTTCCCGTACCCGTACCCGCCGTGCTGGACACGGTCGCGTTGGTCGGGCTGCTCAGCGCCACCTTCACCGTCTCGTCCGATTCGTGCAGCGCATCCCCGGTCACCGACACGTCGATCGTCTCCTCCGTCTCGCCCGCCGCGAACGTCAGCGTCCCCGACGACAGCGCTGTGTAGTCCTCGCCGGACGTCGCCGTCCCCGTGCCCGCGTCCGCGTACTCCACCGTCACCTGCTTGCCGCTCGCCGCGCTCAACGTCACTTTGAACGTCAGCGTCGCCGTCTCGCCCGCCGCGCCCTCCGCCACGCTCGGTGACGAGATCGACAGCGACGGTGCGCCGTCGTCGTCGGTGATGGTCAGCGTCACCGCCGCCGGCTGCGTGATCCCCTGCGAGTTGGTCGCAGAACCGGACAAGGTCACGCTCTTGTCCGCTTCGTCGGTGGAGTTGTCCACCGCCGTCACCGTCACCGACCCCGTGCTGCTCGTGCTGCCCGCCGCGATCGTCAGCGTCGTGTTGCTGCTCGGACTGAAGTCTCCCGCCGCCGTGTTCGCGCCCGGCGCCGCGGAAACCGTGATGGTCGTCGACGCGGACGACGCCCGGTCCAGGCTCGCCGTCACCGTTGCCGAGTTGGTTGCGCCGCTCTCAGTGATCGAAGTCCGCGACAGAGCCAGCGTCACCTTCGGCGTTGCATCGTCATCGGTGATCGTCAGCGTCACCGCCGCCGGCTGCGTGATCCCCTGCGAGTTGGTCGCAGAACCCGACACGGTCACGCTCTTGTTCGGGTCGTCCTGCGTGTTGTCCACCGCCGTCACCGTGACCGACCCCGTGCTGCTCGTGCTGCCCGCCGCGATCGTCAGCGTCGTGTTGCTGCTCAGGCTGAAGTCGCCCGCCGCCGCGTTCGCGCCGGCCGCCACAGAAACCGTGATGGTCGTCGACGCCGACGAAGGCCGGTCCAGACTCGCGGTCACCGTCGCCGCGTTGGTCGCGCCGCTCTCCGTGATCGACGTCCGCGACAACGCCAGGGTCACCTTCGGCGTCGCATCGTCGTCGGTGATCGTCAGCGTCACCGCCGCCGGCTGCGTGATCCCCTGCGAGTTGGTCGCAGAACCGGACACGGTCACGCTCTTGTCCGGGTCGTCCTGCGTGTTGTCCACCGCCGTCACCGTCACCGTCACCGTGCTGCTCATGCTCCCCGCCGCGATGGTGAGCGTCGTGTTGTTGCTCAGGCTGAAGTCGCCCGCCGCCGTGTTCGCACCGGCCGCCGCGGACACCGTGATGGTCGTCGACGCGGACGACGCCCGGTCCAGGCTCGCGGTCACCGTTGCCGAGTTGGTCGCGCCGCTCTCGGTGATCGAGGTCCGGGACAGAGCCAGCGTCACCTTCGGCGTCGCATCGTCGTCGGTGATCGTCAGCGTCACCGCCGCCGGCTGCGTGATTCCCCGGCTGTTGGTCGCCAAAGCCGACACGGTCACGCTCTTGTTCGCCTCGTCGGTGGAGTTGTCCACCGCCGTCACCGTGACCGACCCGGTGCTGCTCGTTGCGCCGGCCGCGATCGTCAGCGTCGTGTTGCTGCTCAGCCGGAAGTCGCCCGCCGCCGTAGCTGTCCCCGGCGCCGCGGAAACCGTCACCGTCGTCGACGCGGACGAAGGCCGGTCCAGGCTGGCCGTCACCGTCGCCGAGTTGTTCGCGCCGCTTTCCGCTATCGAGGTCCGGGACAGCGCGAGGGTCACCTTCGGCGCCGCGTCGTCGTCGGTGATCGTCAGCGTCACTGACGAAGGCTGCGTGATCCCCTGTGAGTTGGTCGCCGAACCGGACACGGTCACGCTCTTGTTCGCCTCGTCCCGCGTGTTGTCCACCGCCGTGACCGTGACCGACCCCGTGCTGCTCGTTGCGCCGGCCGCGATCGTCAGCGTCGTATTGCTGCTCAGCCGGAAGTCGCCCGCCGCCGCGTTCGCGCCCGGCGCCGCCGCCACCGTGATGGTCGTCGATGCGGACGAAGGCCGGTCCAGGCTGGCCGTCACCGTCGCCGAGTTGTTCGCGCCGCTTTCCGCTATCGAGGTCCGGGACAGCGCGAGGGTCACCTTCGGCGCCGCGTCGTCGTCGGTGATCGTCAGCGTCACTGACGAAGGCTGCGTGATTCCCTGGTTGTTGGTCGCCGAACCGGACACGGTCACGCTCTTGTCCGGATCGTCCTGCGTGTTGTCCACCGCGGTGACCGTGACCGTCCCCGTGCTGCTAGTGCTCCCCGCCGCGATGGTGAGCGTCGTGTTGTTGCTCAGGCTGAAGTCGCCCGCCGCCGTGTTCGCACCGGCCGTCGCGGACACCGTGATGGTCGTCGACGCGGACGACGCCCGGTTCAGGCTCGCCGTCACCGTCGCCGAGTTGGTCGCGCCGCTCTCGGTGATCGAGGTCCGGGACAGAGCCAGGGTCACCTTCGGCGTCGCATCGTCGTCGGTGATCGTCAGCGTCACCGCCGCCGGCTGCGTGATTCCCCGGCTGTTGGTCGCCAAAGCCGACACGGTCACGCTCTTGTTCGCCTCGTCGGTGGAGTTGTCCACCGCCGTCACCGTGACCGACCCCGTGCTGCTCGTTGCGCCTGCCGCGATCGTCAGCGTCGTGTTGCTGCTCAGCCGGAAGTCTCCCGCCGCCGCGTTCGCGCCCGGCGCCGCCGAAACCGTCACCGTCGTCGACGCCGACGAAGGCCGGTCCAGGTTCGCGGTCACCGTCGTCGAGTTGGTCGCACCGCTTTCCGCGATCAAAGTTCGCGACAGCGCCAGAGTCACCTTCGGCGTCGCATCGTCGTCGTTGATCGTCAGCGTCACCGCCGCCGGCTGCGTGATTCCCTGGCTGTTGGTCGCCGAACCGGACACGGTCACGCTCTTGTTCGCTTCGTCCTGCGTGTTGTCCACCGCCGTCACCGTCACCGACCCGGTGCTGCTCGTTGCGCCTGCCGCGATCGTCAGCGTCGTGTTGCTGCTCAGCCGGAAGTCTCCCGCCGCCGCGTTCGCACCGGCCGCCGCTGTCACCGTCACCGTCGTCGACGCGGACGAAGGCCGGTCCAGGCTCGCGGTCACCGTCGCCGAGTTGGTCGCGCCGCTCTCCGCGATCGACGTCCGCGACAGCGCGAGGGTCACCTTCGGCGTCGCGTCGTCGTCGTTGATCGTCAGCGTCATCGCCGAAGGCTGCGTGATCCCCTGGCTGTTGGCCGCCGAACCGGACACGGTCACGCTCTTGTTCGCTTCGTCCTGCGTGTTGTCCACCGCCGTCACCGTCACCGACCCGGTGCTGCTCGTTGCGCCTGCCGCGATCGTCAGCGTCGTGTTGCTGCTCAGCCGGAAGTCGCCCGCCGCCGCGTTCGCACCGGCCGCCGCTGTCACCGTCACCGTCGTCGACGCGGACGATGCCCGGTCCAGCGTCGCGGTCACCGTCGTCGAGTTGGTCGCACCGCTCTCGGTGATCGAGGTCCGCGACAGCGCCAGCGTCACCTTCGGGGTCGCATCGTCGTCGGTGATCGTCAGCGTCACCGCCGCCGGCTGCGTGATCCCCTGGCTGTTGGTCGCCGAACCGGACACGGTCACGCTCTTGTTCGCCTCGTCCCGCGTGTTGTCCACCGCCGTCACCGTTACCGACCCCGTGCTGCTCGTTGCGCCGGCCGCGATCGTCAGCGTCTTGTTGCTGCTCAGCCGGAAGTCCCCCGCCACCGTAGCTGCCCCCGCCGCCGCGGAAACCGTCACCGTCGTCAACGCCGACGAAGGCCGGTCCAGCGTCGCGGTCACCGTCGCCGAGTTGGTCGCGCCGCTCTCGGTGATCGAAGTCCGCGACAGTGACAAGGTCACCTTCGGGGTCGCATCGTCGTCGGTGATCGTCAGCGTCACCGCCGCCGGCTGCGTGATCCCCTGGCTGTTGGTCGCCGAACCGGACACGGTCACGCTCTTGTTCGCCTCGTCCCGCGTGTTGTCCACCGCCGTCACCGTTACCGACCCCGTGCTGCTCGTTGCGCCGGCCGCGATCGTCAGCGTCTTGTTGCTGCTCAGCCGGAAGTCCCCCGCCACCGTAGCTGCCCCCGCCGCCGCGGAAACCGTCACCGTCGTCAACGCCGACGAAGGCCGGTCCAGCGTCGCGGTCACCGTCGCCGAGTTGGTCGCGCCGCTCTCGGTGATCGAAGTCCGCGACAGTGACAAGGTCACCTTCGGGGTCGCATCGTCGTCGGTGATCGTCAGCGTCACCGCCGCCGGCTGCGTGATCCCCTGGCTGTTGGTCGCCGAACCGGACACGGTCACGTTCTTGTTCGCCTCGTCCTGCGTGTTGTCCACCGCCGTGACCGTCACCGACCCCGTGCTGCTCGTTGCGCCGGCCGCGATCGTCAGCGTCGTATTGCTGCTCAGCCGGAAGTCCCCCGCCACCGTAGCTGCCCCCGGCGCCGCGGAAACCGTCACCGTCGTCGACGCCGACGAAGGCCGATCCAGGCTGGCCGTCACGGTCGCAGAGTTGGTCGCGCCGCTTTCCGCTATCGAACTCCGGGACAGCGCCAGGGTCACCCTCGGCGCCGCATCGTCGTCGGTGATCGTTCCCGTCCCGCGGCCCGCCGTGGCCGACACCGTCGCGTTCGCCGCCCCGCTTAGGGCCACCACCACCGTCTCGTTCGGCTCGTCGGTCGTGTCCCCCCGCACCGACACCGTCACCGTCTTGCTCGTGTCTCCTGCCGCGAACGTCAGCATCCCGCCGCTCAGCGCCGTGTAGTCCGTTCCCGCCGTCGCCGTGCCGCCCGCTCCCTCCGCGTAGTTCACCGTCACCTGCCGGCCGCTGGCCGGACTCAGCGTCACCGTGAACGTCAGGTTCGCCGAGCCGCTGTTACCCTCCGTCACGCTCGGCGAGTCGATCGACAGCGTCGGCGCCCCATCGTCGTCGGTGATCGTCAGCGTCACCGACGACGGTTGCGTGATTCCCTGCGAGTTGGTCGCCGAACCGGACACGGTCACGCTCTTGTTCGCCTCGTCCTGCGTGTTGTCCACCGCCGTCACCGTCACCGACCCCGTGCTGTTCGTGCTGCCTGCCGCAATGGTGAGCGCCTTGTTGTTGCTCAGGCTGAAGTCGCCCGCCGCCGTGTTCGCGCCCGCTGCTGCCGACACCGTGATGGTCGTCGACGCGGACGACGCCCGGTCCAGGCTCGCGGTCACCGTCGCCGAGTTGGTCGCACCGCTTTCCGCTATCGAGGTCCGGGACAGCGCGAGGGTCACCTTCGGCGCCGCGTCGTCGTCGGTGATCGTCAGCGTCACCGCCGCCGGCTGCGTGATTCCCTGGCTGTTGGCCGCAGAACCGGACACGGTCACGCTCTTGTCCGCCTCGTCCCGCGTGTTGTCCACCGCCGTGACCGTCACCGACCCCGTGCTGCTCGTTGCGCCGGCCGCAATCGTCAGCGTCGTATTGCTGCTCAGCCGGAAGTCCCCCGCCACCGTAGCTGCCCCCGGCGCCGCGGAAACCGTCACCGTCGTCGACGCCGACGAAGGCCGATCCAGGCTGGCCGTCACGGTCGCAGAGTTGGTCGCGCCGCTTTCCGCTATCGAACTCCGGGACAGCGCCAGGGTCACCCTCGGCGCCGCATCGTCGTCGGTGATCGTTCCCGTCCCGCGGCCCGCCGTGGCCGACACCGTCGCGTTCGCCGCCCCGCTTAGGGCCACCACCACCGTCTCGTTCGGCTCGTCGGTCGTGTCCCCCCGCACCGACACCGTCACCGTCTTGCTCGTGTCTCCTGCCGCGAACGTCAGCATCCCGCCGCTCAGCGCCGTGTAGTCCGTTCCCGACGTCGCCGTGCCGCCCGCTCCCTCCGCGTAGTTCACCGTCACCTGCCGGCCGCTGGCCGGACTCAGCGTCACCGTGAACGTCAGGTTCGCCGAGCCGCTGTTTCCCTCCGTCACGCTCGGCGAGTCGATCGACAGCGTCGGCGCCCCATCGTCGTCGGTGATCGTCAGCGTCACCGACGACGGTTGCGTGATTCCCTGGCTGTTGGTCGCCGAAGCCGACACCGTCACGCTCTTGTCGACCTGGTCCCGCGTGTTGTCCACTGCGGTCACCGTCACGGTTCCGCTGCTGCTCGTGCTGCCCGCCGCGATCGTCAGCGTCGTGTTGCTGCTCAGGCTGAAGTCGCCCGTCGCCGTGTTCGCACCCGGCGCCGCGGAAACCGTGATGGTCGTCGACGCGGACGAAGGCCGGTCCAGGCTCGCGGTCACCGTCGCCGAGTTGGTCGCGCCGCTTTCCGCTATCGAAGTCCGGGACAGCGCCAGCGTCACCGTCGGCGTCGCGTCGTCGTCGTTGATCGTCCCCGTCCCGGTGCCCGCCGTGGCCGACACCGTCGCGTTCGTAGGGCTGCTCAGGGCCACCACCACCGTCTCGTTCGGCTCGTCGGTCGTGTCCCCCCGCACCGACACCGTCACCGTCTTGCTCGTGTCACCCGCCGCGAACGTCAGTGTCCCGCCGCTCAGCGCCGTGTAGTCCGTGCCCGCCGTCGCCGTGCCGCCCGTACCCTCCGCATACGCCACCGTCACCTGCCGGCCGCTGGCCGGACTCAGACTCACCGTGAACGTCAGGTTCGCCGAGCCGCTGTTCCCCTCCGTCACGCTCGGCGAGTCGATCGACAGCGTCGGCGCCCCGTCGTCGTCGGTGATCGTCAGCGTCACCGCCGAAGGCTGCGTGATTCCCTGGCTGTTGGTCGCCGAAGCCGACACCGTCACGCTCTTGTCGACCTGGTCCCGCGTGTTGTCCACTGCGGTCACCGTCACGGTTCCGCTGCTGCTCGTGCTGCCCGCCGCGATCGTCAGCGTCGTGTTGCTGCTCAGGCTGAAGTCGCCCGCCGCCGTGGCCGCCCCCGCCGCCGCCGCCACCGTCACCGTCGTCGACGCAGACGACGCCCGGTCCAGGCTGGCGGTCACGGTCGCCGAGTTGGTCGCGCCGCTCTCCGCGATCGAACTTCGGGACAGCACCAGGGTCACCGTCGGCGCCGCGTCGTCGTCGGTGATCGTCCCCGTCCCGGTGCCGGCCGTGGCCGACACCGTCGCGTTGGTGGGGCTGCTCAGGGCCACCACCACCGTCTCGTTCGGCTCGTCGGTCGTGTCCCCCCGCACCGAGACCGTCACCGTCTTGCTCGTGTCCCCCGCCGCGAACGTCAGCGTCCCGCCGCTCAGCGCCGTGTAGTCGGTGCCCGACATCGCCGTGCCGCCCGTACCCTCCGCATACGCCACCGTCACCCGCTTGCCGCTGGCCGGACTCAGACTCACCGTGAACGTCAGGTTCGCCGACCCGCTGTTTCCCTCCGTCACGCTCGGCGAATCGATCGACAGCGTCGGCGTCCCGTCGTCGTCGGTGATCGTCAGCGTCACCGACGACGGCTGCGTGATTCCCTGCGAGTTGGTCGCCGAACCCGACACGGTCACGCTCTTGTCCGCCTCGTCCCGCGTGTTGTCCCCCGCCGTCACCGTCACCGTCCCGCTGCTGCTTGTGCTCCCCGCCGCGATGGTCAGCGTCGGGCTGGCGCTCAGCGTGAAGTCCGTCGCCGCCGTGGCCGCCCCTGCCGCCGCCGCCACCGTGATGGTCGTCGACGCGGACGAAGGCCGATCCAGGCTCGCGGTCACCGTCGCCGAGTTGGTCGCGCCGCTCTCGGTGATCGAGGTCCGCGACAGCGCCAGCGTCACCTTCGGCGTCGCGTCGTCGTCTGTGATCGTTCCCGTCCCCGTGCCGGCGGTGCTCGACACCGTAGCGTTCGTCGCCCCGCTCAGGGCCACCACCACCGTCTCGTTCGGCTCGTCGGTCGTGTCCCCCCGCACCGACACCGTCACCGTCTTGCTCGTGTCTCCCACCGCGAACGTCAGCATTCCGCCGCTCAGCGCCGTGTAGTCCGTTCCCGACGTCGCCGTGCCGCCCGCTCCCTCCGCGTAGTTCACCGTCACCTGCCGCCCGCTGGCCGGACTCAGCGTCACCGTGAACGTCAGGTTCGCCGAGCCGCTGTTTCCCTCCGTCACGCTCGGCGAGTCGATCGACAGCGTCGGCGCGCCGTCGTCGTCGGTGATCGTCAGCGTCACCGACGACGGTTGCGTGATTCCCTGGCTGTTGGTCGCCGAACCGGACACGGTCACGCTCTTGTCCGCCTCGTCGGTGGAGTTGTCCACCGCCGTCACCGTCACCGACCCCGTGCTGCTCGTGCTCCCGGCTGCAATGGTGAGCGTCTTGTTGCTGCTCAGCGAGAAGTCGCCCGCCGCCGTGTTCGCTCCCGGCGCCGCTGCAACCGTCACCGTCGTCGACGCGGACGAAGGCCGATCCAGCGTCGCCGTCACGGTCGCCGAGTTGGTCGCACCGCTCTCCGCTATCGAACTCCGGGACAGCGCCAGGGTCACCCTCGGCGCCGCATCGTCGTCGGTGATCGTTCCCGTCCCGCTGCCCGCCGTGGCCGACACCGTCGCGTTCGTGGGGCCGCTCAGAGCCACCACCACCGTCTCGTTCGGCTCGTCGGTCGTGTCCCCCCGCACCGTCACCGTCACCGTCTTGCTCGTGTCTCCCGCCGCGAACGTCAGCGTTCCGCCGCTCAGCGCCGTGTAGTCCGTACCCGATGTCGCCGTGCCACCCGTACCCTCCGCGTAGTTCACGGTTACCTGCCGGCCGCTGGCCGGACTCAGCGTCACCGTGAACGTCAGGTTCGCCGAGCCGCTGTTTCCTTCCGTCACGCTCGGCGAATCGATCGACAGCGTCGGCGCCGCGTCGTCGTCGGTGATCGTCAGCGTCACCGACGAAGGCTGCGTGATTCCCTGCGAGTTCGTCGCCGAGCCGGACACGGTCACGCTCTTGTCCGCCTCGTCCCGCGTGTTGTCCACCGCGGTCACTGTCACGGTTCCGCTGCTGCTCGTGTCCCCCGCCGCGATGGTCAGCGTCGGGCTGGCGCTCAGGCTGAAGTCGCCGTTCGCCGTGTTCGCCCCCGCCGCCGCGGAAACCGTCACCGTCGTCTGCTGGCTGGACGCCCGGTCCAGGCTCGCGGTCACCGTCGCCGAGTTGGTCGCGCCGCTCTCCGCGATCGAGGTCCGCGACAGAGACAGCGTCACCGTCGGCGCCGCGTCGTCGTCGTTGATCGTCAGCGTCACCGCCGCCGGCTGCGTGATTCCCCGGCTGTTGGTCGCCGAACCGGACACGGTCACGCTCTTGTCCGCCTCGTCGGTGGAGTTGTCCACCGCCGTCACCGTCACCGAACCCGTGCTGCTCGTGCTCCCGACTGCAATGGTGAGCGTCGTGTTGCTGCTCAGCGAGAAGTCGCCCGCCGCCGCGTTCGCGCCCGGCGCCGCGGACACCGTGATGGTCGTCGCCGACGACGAAGGCCGGTCCAGGCTCGCGGTCACCGTCGCCGAATTGGTCGCGCCGCTCTCGGTGATCGATGTCCGCGACAGAGACAGCGTCACCGTCGGCGCCGCATCGTCGTCGGTGATCGTCAGCGTCACCGACGAAGGCTGCGTGATCCCCTGACTGTTGGTCGCCGAACCGGACACGGTCACGTTCTTGTCCGCCTCGTCGGTGGAGTTGTCCACCGCCGTCACCGTCACCGAACCCGTGCTGCTCGTGCTCCCGGCTGCAATGGTGAGCGTCGCGTTGCTGCTCAGCCGGAAGTCCCCGGCCACCGCGTTCGCACCGGCCGTCGCGGAAACCGTCACCGTCGTCTGCTGGCTCGACGCCCGATCCAGGCTCGCGGTCACCGTCGCCGAGTTGGTCGCCCCGCTCTCCGCGATCGAACTCCGCGACAGAGACAGCGTCACCGTCGGCGCATCGTCGTCGTCGGTGATCGTCAGCGTCACCGACGAAGGCTGCGTGATCCCCTGACCGTTGGTCGCCGAACCGGACACGGTCACGCTCTTGTCCGCCTCGTCGGTGGAGTTGTCCACCGCCGTCACCGTCACCGACCCCGTGCTGCTCGTGCTCCCGGCTGCAATGGTGAGCGTCGCGTTGCTGCTCAGCGAGAAGTCGCCCGCCGCCGCGTTCGCGCCCGCCGCCGCGGACACCGTCACCGTCGTCGACGCCGACGAAGGCCGATCCAGCGTCGCCGTCACTGTCGCCGAGTTGGTCGCCCCGCTCTCCGCGATCGAACTCCGCGACAGAGACAGCGTCACCGTCGGCGCCGCGTCGTCGTCGGTGATCGTCAGCGTCACCGACGAAGGCTGCGTGATCCCCTGCGAGTTGGTCGCCGAAGCCGACACGGTCACGCTCTTGTCCGGGGCGTCCCGCGTGTTGTCCACCGCGGTCACCGTCACGGTTCCGCTGCTGCTCGTGCTGCCGGCCGCGATCTTCAACGTCGTGTTGCTGCTCAGCCGGAAGTCCCCCGCCGCCGTGTTCGCACCCGCCGCCGCTGCAACCGTCACCGTCGTCGACGCGGACGACGCCCGGTCCAGGCTCGCGGTCACCGTCGCCGAGTTGGTCGCGCCGCTCTCCGCGATCGAAGTCCGCGACGGCGACAGGGTCACCGTCGGCGCGTCGTCGTCGTCGGTGATCGTCCCGGCGCCGCTGCCCGCCGTGGCCGACACCGTCGCGTTCGTCGGGCTGCTCAGGGCCACCACCACCGTCTCGTTCGGCTCGTCGGTCGTGTCCCCGGTCACCGAGACCGTCACCGTCCTGCTCGTGTCCCCCGCCGCGAACGTCAGCATCCCGCCGCTCAGCGCCGTGTAGTCCGTGCCCGATGTCGCCGTGCCGCCCGTACCCTCCGCATACGCCACCGTCACCCGCTTGCCGCTGGCCGGACTCAGCGTCACCGTGAACGTCAGGTTCGCCGAGCCGCTGTTTCCCTCCGTCACGCTCGGCGCGTCGATCGACAGCGTCGGCGCGTCGTCGTCGTCGGTGATCGTCAGCGTCACCGACGAAGGCTGCGTGATCCCCTGGCTGTTGGTCGCCGTACCCGACACGGTCACGCTCTTGTCCGGGTCGTCCCGGCTGTTGTCCACCGCCGTGATCGTCACCGTCCCCGTGCTGCTCGTGCTGCCGGCCGCGATGGTCAGCGTCGGGCCGGCGCTCAGCGTGAAGTCCGTCGGCGCCGTGGCCGCCCCTGCCGCCGCCGCCACCGTCACCGTCGTGTCCTCGGACGACGCCCGATCCAGACTCGCGGTCACCGTCGCCGAGTTGGTCGCCCCGCTCTCCGCGATAGAACTCCGCGACAGCGCCAGGGTCACCGTCGGCGCGTCGTCGTCGTCGGTGATCGTTCCGGCGCCGCTGCCCGCCGTGGCCGACACGGTCGCGTTCGTGGGGCCGCTCAGGGCCACCACCACCGTCTCGTTCGGCTCGTCGGTCGTGTCCCCCCGCACCGAGACCGTCACCGTCTTGCTCGTGTCCCCCGCCGCGAAGGTCAGCGTCCCGCCGCTCAGCGCCGTGTAGTCGGTACCCGACGTCGCCGTGCCGCCCGTCCCCTCCGCGTACGCGACGGTGATCTCCTTCCCGCTGGCCGCGTCCAGACTCACCGTGAAGGTCAGGTCCGCCGAGCCGCCGTCTCCCTCCGTCACGCTCGGCGCGTCGATCGACAGCGTCGGCACATCGTCGTCGTCGGTGATCGCCAGCGTCACCGCCGAAGGCTGCGTGATCCCCTGGCTGTTGGTCGCCGTACCCGACACGGTCACGCTCTTGTCCGCCTCGTCCCGCGTGTCGTCCACCGCCGTGACCGTCACGGTTCCGCTGCTGCTCGTCGCCCCCGCCGCGATGGTCAGCGTCGGGCTGGCGCTCAGCGTGAAGTCCGTCGCCGCCGTGGCCGCCCCCGCCGCCGCCGCCACCGTCACCGTCGTGTCCTCGGACGACGCCCGGTCCAGGCTCGCGGTCACCGTCGCCGAGTTGGTCGCGCCGCTCTCCGCTATCGAGGTCCGGGACAGCGCCAGGGTCACCGTCGGGACATCGTCGTCGTCGTTGATCGTCCCCGTCCCCGTGCCGGCGGTGCTCGACACGGTCGCGTTCGTGGGGCTGCTCAGGGCCACCACCACCGTCTCGTTCGGCTCGTCGGCCGTGTCCCCCCGCACCGACACCGTCACCGTCTTGCTCGTGTCGCCGGCAGCGAAGGTCAGGGTGCCGCCGCTGATCGCGGCGTAGTCCGTTCCGCTCCGGGCCGATCCCGTCCCGGCGTCCGCGTAGGCGACGGTGATCGACCGCCCGCTGGCCGCGTCGAGGGTCACGGTGAAGGCCAGGTCGGTGGCGCCGCTGTCGCCCTCGCTCACGCTCGGGGAGGAGATCGAGAGTGACGGCTCGTCGTCGTCGTCGGTGATCGTGCCCGTGCCGGAGTCGCCGGAGGTGCTGATCGTCGCCTCCTTCGCGCTCGTCAACTTGATCGAAACGGTCTCGTCGCCTTCGTCCAGATCGTCTCCGGTAACCGATACCGCGATCGTCTTCCCGGTCTCCCCGGGGGTGAAGGTGACCTTGCCGCTCCCCACGGCCGTGTAGTCCGTCCCTGATTCGGCCGTGCTCTCGGTGGTGTCTTCGCCGTAGGCGACTTCGACGGTCTTGCCGCTCGCCGCGCTGAGACGCACGGTGAACCCCAGCAGCGCCGTGTCGCCGTCGTCGCCCTCGGTGACGCTCGGCGAGTCGATCGCCGCCGTCGGCGCCGGGTCGTCGTCGGTGATGGTCAGCGTCACCGCGGACGGGTCCCGGACTTCGAGGTCGCTCGCCGCCGAGCCGGACACGGTGACGCTCCTCGTCGGCTGATCGGTGGCGTTGTCCACCGCGGTGATCGTCACCGTTCCGGTGCTCGAAGTCGCGCCGGCGGCGATCCGGAGTTCGGTGTTCGAACTCAGCCGGAAGTCGGAAGCGGCGGCGTTCGTCCCCGCCGCCGCGGACACCGTGACCACCGTCTCCCGGCCGGTCACGCGGTCCAGCGTCGCCGTAACCGTGCTCACCTCGTCCCGGCCGCCTTCCGCGAGGGAATCCGGGGAGAGCGACAGGGTCACCGTCGCGGCATCGTCGTCGTCGGTGATCGTGCCCGTGGCGGACGCCGTCGAGATCGTCGCGTTCACGGGATCGCTGAGTTCGAGGACGACGGTCTCGTTCGGTTCGTCGGTCTCGTCCCCGGTAACGGAAACCGTCACGGTCTTGCTCGTTTCGCCGGCCGCGAAAGTGAGCGTTCCCGCCGGGAGCGCGGCGTAGTCCGCGCCGGAAGCCGCCGTTCCCGTGCCCGCGTCCTCGTACTCCACGGTGACCGACTTCCCGCTCGCCGCGCTCAGGCTCACGGTGAAGTCCAGCGTCGTCGAGCCGTCGTCCCCTTCGGTGACGCTCCCGGAGGAGATGCCCAGTTGCGGTGCGTCGTCGTCGTCGGTGATCGTCCCCGTCGCGCGTCGCGACGACTCGGTGAGCGTGAGGTGTCTGCTGGTCAGGAGCAGGTCCAGGGTCTCGTCTTCTTCGTCCGTCGTGTCTCCCTTCACCGGGACGGACACCGTCTTGCTCGTTTCCCCCGGCGCGAAGGTCAGGGTTCCGCGAACTTCCTCGTAATCCCGGGTGTCCGCGGTCCCGGCGACGTCCCGGTATGGGACCTCGACCGTACGCCCGCTGGCCGACCCCAGGGTCACCGTGAAGTCGAGGTTCCGGCGTCCGCTGTCGCCTTCGGCGACGGTGGGCGAGTCGATGGAGACGGTCGGCGGGGCGTCGTCGTCCACGATGATGCCGGTTCCGGTCGTCGTGGCGGCGTTGTCGGTGAAAGTGGCGTTCGTCGCGTTGCTCAACCGCAGGACGAGCGTCTCGTGGTTCTCTTCGTCCACCGTGTCGTCCAGCGTCTGCACCTGGATGTACTCGACCAGACTGCCCATCGTCAGGGTCCCGGAGGTCACCGCCGTGTAGTCCGCCCCGGAGGTCGCCGTGCCCGTGCCGGCGTCGGCGTAGTCCACGGTGACCGTCCCGGAAGCCAGCGAATCCATCGTCACCCGGAACCGCATGACGCCGCCTTCGCCGGTGTACTGATGCACCGGAGAGATCGTCAGGTACGGCGGCAGCGCGCCGTCCGAAATCGTCGAGCGGATCGTCGCCTGTCCGATCGTCGCGTTCGTCGCGTTGCTGAGCCCCACGACCACCGTCTCGACCGGTTCGGTCACTCCGTCCTTCAGCCCCTCCAGGTAGATCCACTTTTGCTGCTCGCCGGCGGCGAAGGTCAGCGTGCCGCCCAGGACCGTGCTGCCGCCGCGCAGGACGTTCGCGAAGTCGCGTCCGGCGCGGTAGTCCTGGCCGGCGGTCGCGGTGCCGGAAGTCACCGCGTAGTCCACGGTGACGCCCTCGCCGCGGGCGGGGTGGGAGAGGATGACCTCGAACCCGATGGCGAAGGTCGTTCCGGTCCCGGCGCTGCTCTCGCTGGTCCGGTGCCCGCGGGTGTTGATGAAGATCGGGGAAGAGCCCGAAGGCAGGTCGTCGTCCACGATGGTCAGCGAAGCCGGGCGCACGGCCGCCGTCGCCGCGGTGCCGGAGCCGGTGGTGTAACGGGCGCGGCCGGAAACCGCGAGCGCGCGGTCGGGGGCGTCGGTCGGGTTGTTCGACGCGGTGAGGGTCAACGTGTTCTCGCTGGTCGTCGAACCGGCCCGGATGACGATCGCGGTGTCGGGGACCCCATAGACACCGAGAAGTCCGGAGACGGCCACCTCGATGTCCGAGGAAAAGGCGCTCGACAGCGCCGCCCGGATCGTCGCCCACCCCCCGGCTTCGGAGATGCGCGCCGGCGAGACGGACAGGATCACCGTCGGCGCTCCGTCGTCGTCGGTCAGCGTGAGGACGGCGCCGGTGACCGCGCCGACGCCGAGCGGGTTGGAGGCGGTCCCGGTCACTATCGGCGTCCGGTCCACCTCGTCCGCGCCGTTGTCCACCGCGGTCACCGTCACCGTGTCGGCGGCGTTCGCGGTGGCGCCGGCGGGTATGGTGATCGTCGCGTCGCTTCCGACGGTGTAGGCGCCGGACACCGGGGAGATCGTGATCGTGGTCGCGGCCTCCGAGGCCACGCCGAGGGTGGCCGAGACCCGCGCCGTTCCGCCGTTCTCCGGAACGGAACCCGGGGACACCGACAGGGTCACCCGCGGCGGCGACTCGTCGTCGGTGGTGCTGACGGACACTTCCCGCGGGCCGAGCCGGCCGTATCCGACGTCGGTGGTCGCGGGCCGGCCGAGGCGCACGGCGTACCTCCGATCGCCGTCGTGGAAGTCGTCGTCCACTCCGGTCACCGTGACCGTCCGCGGCGAGTTCCAGTTCGTGGGAGTGAAGGTGAGGTTCGTCGGGCTGACGGTTCCTTCGCCGGAGTCGGTGCTCGAGAGCGCCACCGACACGCTCGCCGTGGGACGGCTCGCCAGCCGCACGGTGAAGGTGGCGGCGCCGCCCGCCTCCGTCGCCTGGCCGCTGACGGCGGAGGTCACCAGCGCGGCGTCGTCGTCCCGGATGACGATTTGCTGCGCCGGGAAAGAGCAGCCGGCGACGTTCAGGACGGCGACGTTCATCCGCAGCGTGCGGGTCTCGAAATCGTTGTTGTCCCGCGCCGTGATCGTGAAGGTCGAGGTGGTTCTCGCGGCGCCCCCCGGGGCGCCCAGCAGCCAGCCGCCGCCGGACTGGGCGGTCCCGCTCCCGGTCACCGTGAAATGCGTCCCTCGCGTCGCTCCGGAGAAACTGAACAGCACCTGGACGACGGCGAGGTCGGGGGCGAGCGCCTGCACCGTTACGGTGGCGGTCCCGCCGTTTTCGTCGATGGTCCCCCGGGACACCGCGAACTGCAGGTCGACTCCCCCCGAGGCGCACGAGCCGCCGGGGCTCGCGTCGTCGTCGGTGATCGTGAGGGCGGCGCCGGTCACCGCGCCCGCGCCGACCGCGTTGCTCGCCGAACCGGTGACCGTGTACCTCCGGTCCGGCTCGTCGGAGGTGTTGTCCATGGCGGTGAGGGTCACCGTGTCCGCGCTGTTCGCGGTCGCGCCGGCGGGGATGGTGATGGACGCATCCGCGGGAACCGTCCAGGCCAGCGACCGGGCGGGGATGGCGATCGTCGTCGCTGCGCTCGATGCGTGGCTCAGCGTCGCCGAGACCGCCGTCGTGCCGGAGGCCTCCGAGATCGAGCCCGACGACAGCGAGAGCGTCACCGTGGGCGGGTCGTCGTCGTCGGTGATCGTTCCGGTGGCGGTGGCGGCGCCGAGCGAGGCGTTCACCGCGTTGCGGAGTACCACGACGACCGTTTCGTTCGGTTCGTCGGTGGTGTCGCCGATGGTGGCGACCGTGACCGTTCGACGCGTCACGCCCGCGGCGAAGGTCAGCGTCCCGGAAACGGCCGTGTAGTCCGTTCCGGAGACCGCCGTGCCGCCGGTTCCCTCGGCGTAGTCCACGGTGATCTCGCGGCCGCTCGCGGCGCCGAGCGACACGGTGAACTCCAGGTCGTTCGAGCCGCTGTCCCCCTCGGCCGCCCGCGCCGAGGCGATGGACACCGTCGGAGGGGCGTCGTCGTCCGTGATGGTCCCGGTGCCGGAGGCGGTGGAGATCGTCGCGTTCACCGGGTTCGACAGGATTACCGTCACCGTTTCGTCGTTTTCGTCCGTCGCGTCGGTCGTGACCGGGACGGAAATGGTTTCGGTGGTGTCGTTCGCGGCGAAGGTCAGCGTCCCGGAAACGGCCGTGTAGTCCGTTCCGGAGACCGCCGTACCGCCGGTCCCGGTGGCGTAGTCCACGGTGACCCCGGCCGAACTGGCCGCGCTCAGCGTCACGGTGAAGGTCAGGTCCGTCGAACCCCCGGTTCCTTCCGTGACCGTCGCTCCCGCGATCGAGAGCGACGGGCCGGCTTCGTCGTCGGTGATCGTTCCGATCCCGGTGGCGGTCCCCAGCGTGGCGTTCGTCGGGTTGCTCAGCACGACGCGGATCGTTTCGTTCCTCTCTATGGCGGTGTCACCGGTTACGGACACCGCGATGCGCTTGCTCGTCTCGCCGGCGGCGAAGGTCAGCGTTCCCGGGGCGAGCGCGGTGTAGTCGACGCCGGCCGTGGCGGTGCCGCCGGCGCCCTCGGCGTAATGCACGGTGACCCGTCTCCCGCTCGGCCCGCTCAGGGACACGGTGTATTGCAGCGTGCGCGAGCCGCCGTCCCCCTCGGTGATGCTCGGCGAGTCGATCGAGACGGTGCGCGCGCCGTCGTCGTCGATGATCGTCCCGGTTCCGGCCGCGCGGGCGATGGTCGCGTTCTCCGGCTTCGACAGCGTCACCACCACGGTTTCGTTCGATTCGGCCTTCGTGTCCGGAATCACCGAGACGGTGACCGTCTTCCTGGCGTCCCCCGCGGCGAAGGTCAGGGTTCCCGGGGCGAGCGCGTTGTAGTCGGCGCCGGCCGTGGCGGTGCCGCCGGCGCCCTCGGCGTATCCGACGGTCACCTCCTTCGTGCTCGCCGGGGCGAGCGTCACCGTGAAGGTGAGGTTCACCATGCCCGCGTCGCCTTCGTTGACGCGCGGCGAATCGATGGAGAGCGCCGGAACCGTGTCGTCGTCGGCGATCGTCCCGGTTCCGGCCGCGGTTCCGACCGCGGCGCCGTCGGCCTTGCCCAGCGCCACCACCACGGTTTCGTCCGACTCGGCCGCCGTATCGCCGATCACGGACACGGTGATGGTCTTGCTCGTTTCCCCCGCGGCGAAGGTCAGGGTTCCCGGAGCGAGCGCGTTGTAGTCGGCGCCGGCCGTGGCGGTGCCGGTCCGGGAGTCCGCGTAGGGCACCGTGACCGTCTTGTCGCCCGCCGGAGCGAGCGTCACCGTGAAGGTCAGGGAGGTGGAGCCGCTGGCGCCCTCGGCGACGCGCGGCGAATCGATGGAGAGGGTCGGCGCCCCGTCCTGCGCGGCGGTGGCGTCGGCGAACGTCCAGGCGGCGGCGGTCAGCAGTCCGACGACGAGTCTTGCGGTACGAAGGGGGCTCATGGCACGGGGAATCTCGCGGCGCGGAGCGGTCCCCGGCTCGAGCGGCGACGTGCGTCTGCTGTTGCCGTCAGGTCGTGTTCAGGAAGCCGGATGCGCGACCGGCGCGGCGGCCCGACGATCAAGATGCGGCCCGGCCGGGCCGGATCCGCGGGCTGTCCGCCGCATTGCGGTGCCCCCCCCCCCCCCCCCCGGTTTCGTCATGCCGTTTCGTCCTCCGCCTCCACACGTCACGTCTCGGCCGCCGGCCGGGCCGGGATCGTCGTCGCGCGCTCCGTGCGGCGGTTCCGTTGCAACCCGGGCGCGCCACGAACTCGCCGGTGCCGCCGCCCCCGGAAGCGCCGACCGGCTACGGATCGCGGAGGTTTCACTAAAACTGAGACTCAATCTCAAAATTCCGTACGCCGGGCGCCTTGCCCGGGGCGCGCCGGTACCGCGCACGAAACCGCGACTGCGCAGGAAACCGAACCGATGCGACGTTTCCGTGCCTCGCCGCGCGAATCCGTTGCGCGCGGGAGGCCGCCGAGCCGAACCGTTCCGGGAGTCAGAGCCGGGAAGGGGGCGCCAGCGGGTTGGTCGTCAGTCCTGCCGTAAGAATAACACGCCGCGCGGGACGGTTACGCGGGCGACTCCACGCGGACGGTCACGACGTCGGTCTCGTGGTACTGCTGGTGGCGCACGGACGACGCCAGGTGCCGGAGCAGGCGGAGCGAGACTTCCTGCTCGGCCCCCTGGCCGGTCACCCGGTCCCCGAGCAGGGCCATGCGGTCTTCGATGTTCGACTCGCCGGCCGCGGCGACGAACTCCAGCTCGGCGGCGCGGCCGTCGTTGCGGGCGCTGAGCCGCAGGTGGCGTTCCGGGCCGTCGTCGTCCTGCCGGATGAGGGTGAGCAGCGTCTCCTCGCCGACCGCGCGCAGCCGCTCGGTCATCGCCTTGCTCCAGCCGCGGGCGGCGGCGAACTCCGTCAGGAAGGCGTCGAGCGCCGGATAGGCGTCCGTGTTCAGGGCGGTCCGGAGGCGGTGCGGCCGGGGTCTGGACAGCTCCAGGAACAGCGTCATCAGAATCGCCGCGAGGCCCCCGGAGGTCATGCCGTTGCCCAGCAGTCCGCTCCACGCGCCCAGCGCGTCGGCGAAGATCAACCCGTTCTGGAACCCGAGTCCGACCCAGAACCCGACGCCCGCCACGATCCCCTTGCGGTAGTCGACGCCGTCCTCGACCACCACCCGCATGCCGAGCACGAAAAGGGTGGCCATCAGCACGATGGTGTACGCCCCGACCACCGGGCCGGGAATCGCGAGGATGAGCGCCATGAACTTCGGCAGGAACGCGAGCACGACGAAGATGGCGCCGATGTGGACGCCGACGGCGCGGGCGGCCACGCCGGTGATGTCGGTGACCGAGACCGACGACGAGTAGGTGGTGTTCGGCACCGTCGCCGCGAGGCCGGAGAGCAGGTTGCCCACGCCGTCGGCGGCCACCGCGCCCTGCACGACGCGGAAGTCGGTCGCCCGCGGCTTGCGCCGCGAGACGCGCTGAATGGCGACGCTGTCGCCGATCGTCTCGATGGCGCCGATGAGGGTGACGAACACGAACGCCGGCAGCAGGGACCAGAACGCCACGCCGAAGTGGAGGTCGAATCCCGGCCAGGCGCCCGCCGGCAGTCCGATCCAGTCGGCCTCGGCGACGAGCCGCGTGTCGTAGATGCCGTACGCCCCGGCGGCCAGGCAGCCGGCGGAGATGCCGATGACCGGCGCCCAGAGGCGCCAGACGCCGGCGGCGCGGAGCGTGACCCCGACCGTGACCACCAGCGTCACCAGCACGCAGACCGGCGCGGCGGCCGGCGGCGCTCCCTCCGGCGCGTCCGCCAGCATGCCGAACATGATCGGCATCAGGGTCACCGGGATCAGCATGATCACCGTGCCGCACACCGTCGGCGTGAGGACCCGGCGCAGCAGCGACAGGCGCGTCGAGAGCCCGAACTGGAACAGCGCCGAGACGGTGACCAGCGTCGCCAGCAGCCCCGGCCCGCCTTCGACGATCGCGGTGACGCAGACCGCGATGAAGGCGGCCGACGTCCCCATCAGCAGCACGTGGCCGGAGCCGACGCGCCCCACCCGGACCGCCTGCAGCACCGTCGTGACCCCGCTGATCGCCAGCGCCGCGAACGCGGCCCACGACACGAAGTCCTCGCCGCCCTCCGCCGCGCGCACCACGATCGCCGGCGTCAGCACGATGCCCGCCACGGTGAGCATGGCGAACTGGAAGCCGAGTCCGAGGGCGAGCGCCGGCGGCGGCCGCTCCTCCGGTTCGTAACGCAGTTCCCGGACGCCGGCGGCGGTTGTCGAGGTCATGGGCGGCGCATCCTCTCCCGGTTTCTATCGGCCGGTGGGCCGTTCGTTGTTACACGATCGTTCACGCCCGGCGCAAGCAAGGGCGGCCGGCGGGGTGCACGTCAGATTTGTGAGGGACCGCCATCGGGGGTGCAGGGCAGGGCGAGATCGGCCGACAACTTCAGTAGACCGGCTGTTCACTGGAGGAGTCCGACCATGCCCGAGGAATCGATCGCCGCGCTCGAACAGCGCCGCGCCCACCTGTGCCGGCAGTTGGCCTCGATCGGCGAGATGCGTTCGGGGTCGCTGATGGCGCGTTGCCGGCGCTGCGGCAAGACCGGCTGCGGCTGCGCCCCGCCGGGGAAGGCACAGCGGGGTCCGGTGCTGTCGCTGACGCGCAAGGAGTCGGGGAAGACGGTGACCCGGATCATTCCGGCGCGGGCGGCGGAGCAAGCCTGGGCCGAGGCGGCCGAGTATCGGCGGTTCCGGCGCCTGTCGCAGGAGTTGATCGAAGCCAGCGACGCGCTGAGCGAGGCCCGGCTGCGGGCCGGGAGCGGGAGCGGGCGGGACCCCGCGGCGGCGGCAGCCGGCGCGGGAAAAAAGGGGGCTGCGAGAAGACGCTCGCGGGCGAAATCGACGCCGAAATCGATGCCCTGGTAAGGTCGAAGACGGCCGGCGGCCCGGATTTCGAGGCCTTCGAGCAAGCCGTCCGCCGCCGGGCGCTCGACACGGCCGCGCGGTCGGTCGAGCGCCGGCTGAACGCGGACTGCGCCGACCACCAGGATTCGACCGTGCGGTGCGCCTGCGGACGAAAGGCGCGCTACGCCGGCCGCCGTCCGAAGACGTTTCTGAGCGTGTTGGGGCCGTTGCGGCTGGAACGCGCCTGCTACCACTGCGACGCCTGCCGCACGGGCATCTGTCCGCGCGACCGGGCGTTGGGTCTGGAAGGCACTTCGTTGTCGCCCGCCACCACGCGGATGGTGGGGGCGGCGGCGGCCGAGGTCAGCTTCGACAAGGCGGGCGAACTGGTGGGGGCGTGCGCCGGGGTGCGGGTCGAGACCAAACAGGTCGAGCGCACGGCCGAGGCCCTGGGACGCCAGGTCGCCGCCGACGAACGCACCGTGACCGAGCCGGCGCCCGCCCCCGCGCCGACGATGTACCTGGGGCTGGACGGCACCGGCGTGCCGGTGCGCCCCTCCGAGGTCGAGGGCCGCCCCGGAAAGCAGCCGGACGGCTCGGCCAGGACCCGCGAGGTCAAGCTGGTCACCGTCTGGACGGCCGAATCGCGCGACAAACGGGGCCGGCCCGTGCGCGACCCCGGATCGGTCAGCTACAACGCCGCCGTCGAGAGCGCGGCCGGCCGCGACACCGACCCGCGGCCGGCCCCGTTCGCGCAACGGGTGTATCGCGAGGCGCAACGGCGCGGCTTCGACGCCGCCGAACGCCGCGTCGTCCTCGGCGACGGCGCCCCCTGGATCTGGAATCTGGCCGGCGAGCAGTTTCCAGGCGCCACCGAAATCGTCGACGTCTACCATGCCAGGCAGCATCTGTCCGACGTGGCCAAGACCCTCTACGGCCCCGGCACCGACCGCGCCGACGCCTGGGCCAGGCAGCGGAAGGACGAGTTGGACGCCGGACGGCTGCGCGCGATCGTGGCCGAACTGCGGTCCCACACCGAGACCACCGACGCCGCGCGCCGGTGCCTCGACTACGTGGTGCGCAACCGCCGCCGGATGCGCTATCCGCGGTTCCGCGCCCAAGGCCTGTGCGTCTCTTCGGGCGTGGTCGAGGCCGGCTGCAAGCGGGTCGTCGGCGCACGGTTGAAGCGCGCCGGCATGCGCTGGACCGTCGCCGGCGCCAACGCCATCATCGCCCTGCGCTGCTGCCAGCTCAGTGGCCGCTTCGAGGACTTCTGGGAGCGACGAGCCGCCAGAGCCGCCTGACGGTCCTCACAAATCTGACGTGCACCCCGGCCGGCGCGCGGCCCGTGCGGATCCGGTACGACGTGCTGCACGGCCACGACCTGCTGCCGAGCACGTGCGCGTCCCGCACCGTCGACGTGTGCGAGCCGGTACGACGTGCTGCACGGTCACGGCTGGCAGGCGGGTCTCGCTGTCGCGTACCCCCGTCCGCAGCGCGGGCGCTACCCGCCGCTCGCCTCCGCGCGCACCCTGTTCACCGTGCGCAACGTCGGCTGATAAGCTGGGCGCCGATGACGGGCAGTTCCACCGGCGTCCCGCACGACCGGGGCGCCGGCGCCCTCTCCCGCTGGCGGACGCCGGCGCTGGTCATCGCCGCGGCGTGCGCGGTCTCCCTGCTCGGCTTCGGCGCGCGGTCGGTCTTCGGGCTGTTCCTGGAGCCGATGACCGCCGCGCGCGGCTGGGGCCGCGAGACGTTCGCGCTGGCCCTGGCGATCCAGAACCTCGTGTGGGGCCTGGTCCTGCCGTGCGCCGGCGCGCTCGCCGACCGGTTCGGCGCGCCGCGGGTGCTGGCGGCGGGGGCGGCGATCTACGCCGCCGGCATCTGGGGGATGGCGTCCGCGGAGAGCGCCGGCGCGCTGCACCTGACGGCCGGCGTCCTGGTGGGGGTCGGCGTGGCGTGCACCGCGTTTTCCCTCGCCCTGGCCGCCATGGCGAAGGTGGTGGGGCCCGGGCGGCGCTCGCTGGCGCTGGGGTTGGGAACCGCGGCGGGATCCGCCGGGCAGGTGGTCTTCTCGCCGCTCGGGCAGGCGTTCATCTCCGCCGCCGGGTGGCAGGCCGCGCTGGCGTTCCTGGCCGCCTCGGCGCTGCTGATCGCGCCGCTGGCCTTCGTGCTGCCCGGCTCCCCGGCCGTGCGCGGCGAGGAGCCGGCGGCCGGGCAGTCGCTGCCGGCGGCCCTCCGCGAGGCGTTCGGGCACCGCGGGTACGCGCTGCTGACCACCGGCTTCTTCGTCTGCGGCTTCCACGTGGCCTTCATCACGGTCCATTTTCCGGCCTACGTGCGCGACCTCGGCCTGGCCCCGTCGGTGGGGGCGGCGGCGCTCGCGGTCATCGGCCTGTTCAACGTCCTCGGCTCGTTCGCGTCCGGCGCCGCCGGCCAGCGCTGGAGCAAGAAATGCGGGCTGAGCACGATCTACGCGGCGCGCGCCGCGGCCATCACGGCGCTGATGCTCCTGCCGAAGACGGCCGGCGTCATCTACCTGTTCGCCGCGGTGATGGGGGTGCTGTGGCTCTCGACGGTGCCGCTCACCACCGGGATCGTCGGCCAGATCTTCGGCGTGCGGTACCTGGCGACGCTGTTCGGGGTGGTCTTCCTCGGCCACCAGCTCGGCAGCTTCCTCGGCGTGTGGCTGGGCGGCTGGCTCTTCGACGCGACCGGCTCCTACGACGGCGTCTGGTGGGCCGGCGTCGCCCTCGGCCTCGCCGCCGCCCTGATCCACCTGCCGATCGACGAACGGCCGCTCGTGCGCCGCGTGCCGGTCGCGCCGGCGGGCCCACCCTGACCGGCCGCGCGGCTGGTCAGGCCGCATGGCCGCCGGATCCGCACGTCGGCGAGGCGAGACTCCCTGACCGGTCGCGCGTCTGATCAGGCGGGCCGCTGCTCCAGCGACTCCAGCCAAGCCGCGAACCGCTCGTTGAACAGCGCGCCGGCGCGCCGTTCCCGCGGCCGCGGCGGCCGGCGGGTGGCGGGGCGCGGTGGACAACCGCGGCGGTCTTGCTGGCGCGGGCCACGTCGGCGGCATCATCGGCCACACGTTCCGCGGCGAGTGCGCGGCAGGCAACCGCGGCGGTCTTGCTGGCGCGGGCCGTCCCGCCACGCTACCATCGACAGTCCAGATGCGCTGGCGAACAGTCGGCCCGCGGGCGTTCGTCCTCTCCGCGCTCGCCTGCGCGCTGCTGGCGGCGGGCGTCTCCGCCCAGCCCTTCCTCGGCTTCGGCGCGTGGGGGCGTCCCGACCTGCGCTACGACGGCGAGGTCACCTTCGTGCGCCTGCGCTGGGACCGCGGCACGTTCGGCGCGCCGGTGCGGGGACGGGGCCGCATGATGTGGGCGCACGAGTTCCCGCGGGCCGAGCAGCACCTGATGACGCTCCTCGGCGACTTCACGACCGTCGACGCCAAGGAGACCGGCAGCCTGATTCTGCCGCTCGACGATCCCCGGCTCTTCCGGCATCCGATCGCGCTGATGCAGGAGCCGGGCTTCTGGGCGCTGACCGACGAGCAGGCGGACCGCCTCCGGGAGTACCTGCTCAAGGGCGGCTTCGTCATCTTCAACGACTTCGAAGGGCGGCAGTGGGACAATTTCGAGGCGCAGATGCGCCGCGTGATCCCGGACGGCCGCTGGCTCCCGCTCGACCCCGGCCACCGCATCTTCGACTCGTTCTTCCGCGTCGAGAAGCTCGATCTCCCGAATCCCTACAACCACCACCTCGCCGGCCTCGTCCCGGAGTACTTCGGATTGTTCGAGGACAACGACCCGGAAGGGCGGCTGATGTCGATCGCCTGCTACAACACCAACCTGGCGGAGTTCTGGCAGTCGGGAGGCACCGGGTTCTTCCCGCTCGAGCCGATGAACACCGGGTTCGAGCTCGGCGTCAACTACATGCTGTACGGGCTGACGCACTGAGCGGCGTCCGGCTCCCCGGCGCCCGCGGAGCGGGGCGCGGCGTCCGGGGCGGGCGCTCGACACGCCGATCCGGTCCCCGTACACTGATCCTCGCGGGGCGCGCGGCGCCGGTCGGCGCGCCCGCGGCGCAACGGGACCCGAGGGAGGCGGGACGGAAATGGACGACATTTCGCTGGCCGACGTGGCGCGCGCCCTCGACGCGATGCTCGACGATCAGATGACCGGGCAGGCCCGCATCGCCGCGCACCTGGTGGCGGCGGCGGAGGCCGCCGGATACGACGCGGGACGCGTGATCGACACGCTGTCCACCGTCGCGGCGACCACGGTGCTCGACGAGTTCTGGATCACCGGCGAGGAGGGCGTCGCCTACCTGACCAACGTCCGGGACGCCGGCGGGGCGCTGGTGCCGTTCCGGTTCAGCCCCGACCCGGCGGTGCAGCCGCAGGCCTCGGCGTTCCATCCCCTGCTCGCGTCGGCGACGGACAGCGACGACGTCGTCGCGCAGGGCGCGCAGGTGCGCGAGATCGACAACGAGGTCTACAAGTACGTCGGCGTCGCGGGCGTCGATCGGCGGCGGATCGTGCAGGTGGGCAACGCGCTCGCCTTCGAGGAGCAGGCGCTCCAGAGCGGCGTCTACACCTCGCCGGTCATGACCGCCGTGCTGGCCGCGTTCAGCGAGCCGGATCTGCTGGCCAGCGCCCGGACCAGCGAGTTCGGCGAGATCAGGAGCGTGTTCGAGGGACTTCTGGGCCAGCAGATGATCGTCCAGGCCACGCTCGCGGAGTGCTTCGCCGCCGCCGCCGAGGCGGCGGGGTGGGCGGCCGGGGAGATCGACGGCCGGCTGCGGCGCATCGTGCGCTCCACCCCCATCGGCGAGATCCGCGTCGCCGCGCCGGGTCGCGGGGTGGTCTACGCCGGTCTGCCGTCGCCTCCCGCCGGCGGCGCGGCGCCGCCGCACGCCGCCGACCTGGCGCCGGCCGGGGAGACCGGGGAGGAAGCGCCGCGCGCGGTGGTGCGCCCGACCGCGGCGCGGGCCGCGGACGGCGCCTTCTGGAAGTACGTCACCGTCGCCGGCGCGGCGCGTTCCGTGCAGGTGGGCCTTCCGATCGCCGACGGTTCGCCGGTCTCCCCCCGGTTCGGCGCGTCGCGCGGCGGCTGACGCCCGGCAGCCGGCCCGTCTGCCCGTTACCGTGCGTCGAACGCGGCCGCCACGTCGACGGCGAGGCCGTCGAGCAGCGGAGACGCCGCCGTGTCTCCGCGCGAGTGGACGCCGTGCTCGACGTAGGCGCCCGCCGCGAGCGTCAGCACGGTGATGGTGTCGTGCCGGGGGTCGGCGATCCAGTACTCCGGGATGCCCGCCTCGGCGTAGTCGGTTCGCTTGTCGACCAGATCCCGTTCCGGGCGATCCGGGCTGACGACTTCCACCACCAGGTCCGCGCCCAGCCAGAAGCGTTCCTGATACCGAGGGTCCGCCCGGTCGCGAAGCACCAGGACGTCGGGCTCGCGAAACTTGCCTTCGCGAATGCGCAGCCGCAACGCCGAGAACATGACGGCGCCGCCCCGAGGAGCCAGGTGGGCGTACAGCGCGCGATAGAGGAACGCCAGGATGGCCTGGTGGGTCGAGGTCGGCATCGGCAGTTCCTCGATGCGGCCATCGGTGAATTCGATCAGCCGGCGGGTGCGATCCGTGAGCCAGAGGTACTCCTCGTCGCTCCAGCGGCCCTGCCGCGGCAGCGTGTCGCTCAGGATCGCGTCGAGCGCCTCCTGCGACGTCACGGCGGTCACCGGCGGCGCCATGCGGCGAGTATAGCCGGCTGCGCGCGTGACGGCGGGGGCGGCGGCGCCCGCCGCGAGCGCCCGCCGCCGCGCCTTCTCCGTCACACGTCGATGCCGGCGTCGCCGCTCCCCGCGTCGACGACGCCGCAAGCACCCGCCGCCGCGCCTTCTCCGTCACGCGGCGAGCGCGCGGGAGATGCGCAAGGAGGTCTGCCGCCGCAAGCACCCGCCGCCGCGCCTTCTCCGTCACCGCCGACGCTGGCAGCGGGGACAGAAGTGCGAGCTGCGCTGCGCCACGAGCACCCGCCGCACGCGCGTCCCGCAGGTGGGGCACGGCGCGCCCTCCCGGCCGTAGATCAGGATCCGGTGCTGGAACCCGCCCGGCGCGCCGCGGCCGTCGCGGTAGTCGCGGATGCTCGTGCCCCCGGCGTCGATGGCCTGCTGCAGCACCTCCTGGACGGCCCCGTGCAGGTCGCGCGCCTTGCGCGGTCCGACGGTGGCGGCGCTCCGTTCCGGATGCAGGCGCGCGCGGAACAGCGCCTCGTCCGCGTAGATGTTGCCGAGGCCGCGCAGGAACTCCTGGTCGAGCAGCAGCGCCTTGAGCCGCGCCCGGCGGGACCGCAGCCGGGCCGCGAACGCGCCGCCCCCGATCTCCAGCGGCTCCGGACCCAGCGCGGCGAGACGGGGCGGGAAGCGCTCGGACCATTGCCAGCGCCCGAACTTGCGGACGTCCTGGAACACCACCGCGGTCCCGTCGTCCAGGGCCATGCGGGCCCGCGTGAACCTGCCGGGCGCGCCGTTCGCGAGGAGGCGGCCGGTCATCCGCAGGTGAACCGCCAGCAGCGAATCGCGGCCGTCCTTGCGGAGCCGGAACAGCAGGTACTTCCCGTGGCGCTCGAGCCGCTCGATGCGCTGGCCGGCCAGCCGCGCCTCCGTCGCCCGCGGGTCGCCGACGCAGGTCCGCGGCCAGACGAACGAGACCGCCGCGACGGTCCGTCCCTCGACGGCGGGGGCCAGCGTGCGGCGCACCGTCTCGACTTCGGGCAACTCGGGCATCGAGAACTTCCGGCGGGGGACCGCCGCGCGGCGCGGCCGGCCGTCACCCGTCCCGGCGCACCAGCTCCGGCAGCACGGCGCCGATTTCGCCCCGCACCACCGCGTCCGCGGCGTCGTCGAGCGGGGTCGGGTCGCGGTTGACGATGATCAGGCGCGCGCCGGCCTGCCGGGCCACGCGCGGGATCGAGGCGGCCGGTTCGACCACCAGCGACGAGCCGACGGCCAGCAGCAGATCGCACGTCTCGGCCGCGGCCTGCGCCCGCGCCATGACGTCGTGCGGCATCGACTGCCCGAAGGAGATCGTCGCCGGCTTCAGCAGCCCTCCGCACCGCCGGCAGCGCGGCGCCTTCTCGCCGCCCGCGACGCGCCGGCACGCCTCGTCCGAGGCGATGCGGTCGCCGCAGGTCAGGCAGACCGCCTCGGTCGTGGTGCCGTGCAACTCCAGGACCTTTTCGGGGGGCAATCCGGACCGCTGGTGCAGGCGCTCGATGTTCTGCGTGACCAGCACGTCCAGCCGTCGCTGGCGGTGGAGCTCGACGAACGCGTAGTGGCCCGCGTTCGGCTGCGCGTCGCGCATGGCGGGCCAGCCGGCGACCTTCTGCCGCCAGTACTCGATGCGCCCCGCCTCGCTGGAGACGAACTCCCGGAAGTCGACGATCCGGTTCTGCGCCCACACCCCGTGCGGGCCGCGGAAGTCCGGCACGCCCGACTCGGTGGAGATGCCGGCGCCGGTGAAGCCGACGATCCGCGCCGCGCCGGCGACCAGCCCGCGGGCGGCCTGCGCTTCCATGCCGGGATCCTACACGCGGCCGGACGCCGCTTCAGGGGGACGGGCGCTACGGGTCGGCCCGGTGTCAGGTACGGACCGGGCGCGCGTAGTCTATTCCCCGTTCCCTTGCGGCCCGGTCCGTTCCGTCGCCCCGGCCGGGGACGCCCCGGACTGCCCGCCGCCGTCCCGGTACCCCAGGCGGTACCAGAGCGGCGTCAGCGCGATGCCCGCCGCGATCAGGCCGCCGCGCCACGCGCCGTCGAACGGGAACCAGCGGGGCGCGGGACCGTCCGCGATCCACGAGCCGATGCCGACCAGCAGGCAGAAGACCGACAGCCCGCAGCTTCCCGTGGCGGCCAACGCCCGCCACAACCGGCGCGGTCCGTCGTCCTCGTCCGCGCCGGCGTCCCGGGCGACCGGCCCCCAGAAGCCGGCCGGCCGGACCCGGCGGTAGAAGGCGGCGAGCCGGTCCCGGTCCTCCGGGCCGGCGATCCGGACGGCGGCCAGCGCCGCCGCGGTCGCGAACGCCGCCGCGAGCAGCAGCCGCAGGGCGTGCCGGTCGTCGCCGACGAAGAGCATCAGCAGCGGTGCCGCCGCGAGCGACGCGAGCACCGCCGCGATCTCCGCCCAGGCGTTCATCCGCCACCAGATCCAGCGCAGGATCAGCACCACGCCCATCCCGGCGCCGAGCAGCAGGCTGGTCTGCCAGGCGGCCTGGATCGAGGTGAGCCGCGTCATGATCGCGAGCGCGATTCCCACCAGCAGCACGTTCGACCCCCGCGCCACCCACACCAGCGACCGGCCGCCCGGTTCGCGGCGGAGCCAGAGCTGGCAGACGAACCGCTTGTAGACGTCGTTGGTCCAGTACGACGCGCCCCAGTTGAGGTGCGTGTCGACGGTGGAGGCGAGCGCCGCCAGCATGCCGGTCACCATCAGCCCCTTGACGCCGGGGGGCAGCAGCTCCGCCATGCCCCGCACGTAGGCCGCCTCGCGGTCGGCCTGCAGCGCCCCGGCGTCCGGCGCGAGGCCGGCGGCGGGCGGGAAGAGGACGAGGAGGCCGAGCCCGAGCGGGATCCAGAGCAGGCTGCGCAGCAGCACCTGCGTGAACGTGAAGACGACGGCGGCGGTCTTCGCGTCGGCGTCGCCGCGGCAGGCCATCGAGCGTTGCGCCAGGTAGCCGGTCCCGTCGGCGTTGATCTGGATGAGCCACTGGAGGCCGAACAGCAGCAGCACCGCCGCCGAGGCGTCGCGCGCCCGGTCCGGGGTGAACGCCAGGATCTGTTCCGGCAGGATCCCGCCGGGTCCGCCGCCGGCGTACAGGGTGTGGATCCGCTCCGTGACGGCGCCGAGACCGCCCGCCTCGGCGACGACGACCGCCGCGAACGCCGCGGTGCCGAGCAGCATGACCGCGAGCTGCGCGACGTCGGTCGCCACCACGCTGCGCAGCCCGCCGGTGGTCGAGTAGAACGTGGCGACGGCGAGGATGAGCAGGATGGAGATCAGGTTGCTCGCGGTGCGCGTCCAGACGCCGGGATCGTCGGGCGGCCCGATCGTCAGCGGCACGCCGATCCGCTGCGCGAGGTCGGCCACCGGGAGGAAGAGGCGGTCGGGCAGCCAGGCGTGCCAGAGCAGGAACGGCTCGGCGATCTGCGCCGCGGCGAAGAAGACGAACGCCAGCACGGTGCAGTTGAACACCGTTCCGAAGTAGACCGCCTTGACGCCGCGCAGCACCGCCGCCGCCCGCCGTCCGTAGCGGACCTCGGCGAGCTCGGCGTCGGTCAGCACCCCGGCGCGCCGCCAGCCCGGCGCCAGGACGAAGCCCAGCAGCAGGAAGGCGAGCGCGTAGATCCAGAGCTGCCAGAGCGCGAAGATGCCGGCGGTGGCGATGAGGCCGGTGACCAGCAGCGGCGTGTCCGCCGCGAACTGCGTGGCGGCCATGCTGAGCCCCGCCTGCCAGCCCGGCAGGCTGCGGTTCGCGAGGAAGTACTCGTCGAGGTTGCGGGACGCCGCCCGCCGGTTCCGGAGGCCCGAGCGGACGGCGAAGGCGACGAAGGCGGCGACGATCAGGAAGTCGAGGGGCGCCATTGCGCGGTTCGCGCGCCGGCCGGCGGACGGCCGGGGACCCGCGGTCCCCGGCCGGAGTCTCGACGGGAAACGCTACCTGGTCGCCGTCACCTTCTGCGTGTTCTTGCGCCGCGCGCCGGCCAGGATGCCGGTCAGGCCGTAGTTGCCTTCGTGGCAGGCGTACTCGTACAGCACGCCGTCGGTGCGCCGGAACGGAATGGCGACGCTGAACGGTCGCGTGAGGTTGTTCGGATCCGCGAACGTGAATTCGTACAGCACCGTGTCGGGATCGATGCGCGTGAACCGCTCGACCAGACGGCTGTCCCGGGACGAGCCGGCGAAGTTGGTCTCGCGGGCGAAGTTCGTCGTCTCTACGACCAGCGTCTCGCCTTCCCAGCGGCCGCGCGAATCGCCCACCCACTGCCGGACCGCGCCGTGCGGCTGGTCGATCGGGATGATGCGCACGTTGTGGATGTGCTCGTTGAGCAGCGCCACGTAGCCCGGCGCCTGGAAGACGTGCACGTTGTTGTTGTAGGAGCCCGGCCGCATCGGCGGCCCCGAGTTGGAGCCCATCAGGCAGCGGTCGCCCAGGGTGCGGTCGGTGTAGTGGTCGGCGAAGCCGTTGCGCATGTTGAGGCGGTTGACCGCCCGGGCCGTGCGGTACTCGTCGGTGTACGGGATCCGGCCGTCGGGCGGATCGATCACCAGCGAGGTCCGCTTGTCCTTCGTCAGCTCGATGCCCCGCTCGTACCAGAACTCGTTGTAGGAGAGCACTCCGCCCTCGGCGCGCGGCTGGTAGCCGGCGCTCGGGGCGCCCGTGATCGGGTCGAACAGGTCGCGGTTGAGGCGCACCCGCTCCGACGCCTCGAAGGCGGCGGCCTCCTCGGCGCCGAGCGTTTCCCTGCCGGCCAGCGCGGCGGGGCGCTCGAGGGGCGTCAGCGTGCGGAACGTGAAGATGCCGGAGATGTCCGGCTGGCCGTCCGGGGTGCGCATCGGCATGGCCGGGGCGTCCGACTGGGCGGCGGCCGGGACCGGCGCGGCCAGGACGGCGGCCAGCAGGGCGGCGGCGACGGCGGCGCGTGAATGGCTCGTCATCTCGATACTCCCCTCGTCTCGGTAGCGGTGTTGCGGCCGATCCTACCGCGAAATCCGGCTTTCCGGACGATGAAATGCAGCGAGCGCCCCTGGCGACGTCCGATCCGCGCGGGCCGCGCACCGCGAGAAAAGCCGACGGCTCGGCCGAGCCGACGGCGCAGGCCGGGCGGCGGGCGGATCAGAACCGGAACAGGCGGTTGAACTTGACGATGAAAGCCCGGTTCGCCGGTCCCGGGAAGCGCCGCAGCCCGGTGTCGCGCTCCTCGTTGAAGACGATGAACAGCTCGCTGCCCGGCTGGTACTCCCAGCGGAAGCGGACGTTGGCCGAGGCGGTGTTGCGGCTGGAGTTGTACTGCACCAGCGCGCTGGCGAACATGAGGGGCGTCATCGTGTAGGTGACCCGCGCGCCGAACAGGTTCGTCGTGAACGCCCCTTCCGCCAGCTCGATCCGGTTGATCGAGTACAGCGGCTCCACCGAGAACCGGTCGGTGAGGCTGGCGCGGCCGCGGGTGACGGTCAGGGCCGTCTTGTGGCCGCTGTAGAAGGTGCCGTGCTCGGCCAGGACGTTGGCCGACCAGCGGCGCTGCTGCCCGAAGTTGTAGCCGACGCCGGCGTTGGCGAAGTCGTAGCCGCGGACCGGAAGCGTGACGCCGTCCGAGATCTCGAACGGCCGGGGGAGGAACTCGTACGAGCGCATGCCGTTCAGCAGAAGCTGGTCGCTGTTCTCCAGCTCGACGGCGAACGAGGCGAGCGTTTCGCGCGTCTCGACCGCGCCGGCCAGGTTCTCGACGTAGGCGAACGAACCGGTCCAGACGAACCGGCGCACCCGGTCGATCGACCGCGGGCGGGGGCTGAACCGGAACTCGCCGAAGCTGCGCCGCATGTCGCGGCGGCGCACGAACCCCACCTCCGGATTGAAGTCGCCGCCCACCAGCAGGTGCTCGAGCTGCGCCCCGTAGCGGTCGCCGGCGTACTCCAGGTGGGCCCGGTAGCTGGTGTCGTCGCCGTCCCTGCCGTCGGTGCGGGTCCGCGCCCAGTGGGTGTTGACGTTCAGGTCGTCGTAGAAGCCGAAGATGGCGTCGACGCCGTAGGCCTCGTTGCCCCCGGCGCCGCTCAGGCCGACCGACCGGCCGGTGAACATGGCGCCGATGCTGCTGCGGCGCAGAACGTCGCGCCGGGCCCGCAGCACGGTGAAGCTGGTCGCCTGCGCGCCGGCCGCGGCGAGGTCGCCGGACCGGATGGCGAGGGCGCCGAGCGTGTACGCGCCGGCCCGTCCGGTGAGCCGGCCGCCCGCGCGCAGGGGCACCTCCTGCGCCGCCGGCCCGCCGCTCAGGCCGATGCGGCGGCTGTAGAAGAGGACCGGCGTGTCCGTCGCCCCCGCCTGCCTGCCGCTGGTCGCCGCGCCGCCGAAGCGGAACGTCCCCTGGTTCTCCAGGAAGAACTCGCGCTTCTCGGGGAAGAAGAGGTTGAAGCGCGTCAGGTTGATCTGCTGCTCGTCGGCCTCGACCTGCGCGAAGTCCGGGTTGGCGGTGAAGTCGGCGGTCAGCCCCTGGGTCACCCCGTACTTGACGTCGATGCCGCCGTCGCCCCCCGCCCGGTTCGACACCGGCGGCGTGGCGGCGGCGCTGCTGGTCAGGTCGCCGATCGCGTACGGTTTGACCTCGAGCAGCCGCGACGCCGGCGGGGCGTCGATGCCGACCAGGGTGGCGGCCAGCGACGCCCGGAAATGGCCGCGCAGCCCCTGCGCGGCCGACAGCGGGGTCAGGTAGGACGACTCGTTCTTCCAGCGGTTGACCCGCCGGGCCTGGAAGCCCCAGATCTGCGGGCCCGCGCCCCGGTAGCGGAGCGACTTGAAGGGCAGGGCCGCCTCCATCGCCCAGCCGCCTTCCATGCGGGCGACGGAGACGTCCCACACCGGGTTCCAGTCGAGGTTCGGCTGCGACTCGTTGGTGAGCTGCGCGTCGAGCCGGCCGCCGACCGCCGAGACCTCGAAGAGGACCACGTTGCGCCGGTCGTAGAAGGTGTCGAACGACCAGGCGAAGTTGTCGTCGCGCACGATGCGGATGTTGTCGCGGCGCATCTCGCTGGCGATGATCCGGTCCGGCCGCGTCTCCTGGCAGCGGGCGACCACGTACACGTTGTCGCGGTCGAAGAGCAGCCAGACCTCGGTGCGCTCGGTGGCCGGCTCGCCCTCGGCGGGATCGTTCTGGATGAAGTCCGACATCGGCCGCACCCGTCCGTAGACCGGCTCGTCCAGCCTGCCGTCGATGCGCAGGGGCTCTTCGACCCGGGTGGCCCGCACGGTGACCCCGCCGGCGCCGTCGCGGGCGATCACCGCGGGCGGGAGCGGCGGGGGCGGGCCGAAGATCCCGGTGGCAGGGGGCGGCGCGGCGTCCTGCGGCTCCGGCGCGGCGGGGGCGGCGCCCGGAATCAGGAGCAGCAGCACGGCCGCGGCGCGGGCCGGCGTCCGGCTGGCCGGCGCAACGGGGCGGGCGCGGAGCGCTGCCCCGTCCAGCCGGGGGCCCGGAGCACGGCTGCCCGCGCGCCGGCCGCCCGGGGCGGCGGCGCGGGCGCGGCGCCGGAAAACGGCGCGGGGTGCGATCCCAGGCATCGGGATGGGGCCGGCGGGGGGCTTCGCCGGCTACCGCGTCCCGCCCGCCGCGGCTTCCTCCAGGCGGGCGATCTCGAGCAGGGCGGTCATGCCGGTGTTCCCCTCGTGACAGGCGAACTCGAACATCGCCCCCTGCGTGGGCGGCATCCGGATCGCGGCCGTCCAGGGCTGTGTCCACAGGTCCGGATCGTCGAACGTCACCTCGTAGCGCAGCGTGCCGCGGTCGACGCGCGTGAAGCGCTCGACCAGGCGCATGCCGCCCTGCGACAGCCCGCGGAACCACTGCGCCGGGCTGAAGTTGGCGGTTTCGACGACCAGCGTGTCTCCTGCCCAGCGCCCGCGCGAGTCGCCCAGCCACTGGCGCACGCGCCCCGGCAGGTGGGGCCGGCCGTCGAGCGGGATGACGCGGAACTCGTGGACCATCTCGTGGAGCAGCAGCACGTGGTCCGGCGTCTGCGCGACGTGGACGTTCTGGCTGTAGGGGCCGCCGAGCCTCGGGATGCCGTACGAGATGCAGCGTTCCTGGGGACTGCGGCCCTCGGGCCCTTCGCTCGTCTGCCCCGGGCGGGCGCGGACGCGTTCCAGACCCGCCCCGGAGTACGGAATGCGGCCGTCCGGGGGATCGACGATCAGCGCCGTGCGCCCGTCCGACAGGCTGCGCTCCCACCAGACGGCCCGGCGGGCTCCGACGCCGTCGGTCGACCGCTGGGCGGCGTTGATTTCGGCGATCTCCGCCTCCGTCAGGCGCTCGCGGCCGCCGTGCCGCTCGGGGCGCTCGAGCGGCGTGGCGGTCCCGTGGTTCCAGACGCCGTTCAGATCCGGCGTTCCCCAGGGGGTGCGGGGCGCCGCCGTCTGGCCCCAGGCGGCGGCCGGGAGGCAGGCGAGCGCCGCGATTGCGACCGGCGCGGCGACGGTGGCGCACGGCGGAAGTCGCGCCGCCAGGACCGCGGCCACGCGGCGCAGGATCGCGGCCGGCGCGGCGCGGGCGGCCGTGGAGAGGGACCGGCGGGGGTGCGGTTCGTTCATCGCTGTCCTCGTTTCAGACGCCTGTCGATCCGGGCGCCGTTTACGCGCCGCGCGCGGCCCCGGCGCCGCGCCGGGGGTTTCCCGTCCGCCCCGGCGCCGCGGATCGGCTAGGATATATGGCCCCGGTTTCAACAAGAGGAGAAGCAGTATGACGCAGAATCGACGGATCGTCCCGAAGGGCGCAGGCGTGGCCCTGCTGGTCCTGTCGCTCGCGGCGCTCGGCGCCGGCGGCGCGGCGGCCCAGGGAGAAGCCGACCTGGTGCAGCGGATGCTCCCGAACCCGAACCCCGAGGTCATGTTGCACTGGGCCAAGCTGCCCGGCGGACGGACGTGGGGCTCGACCGCCGGCGTCGACATCGACCCGACCGACGGCCACGTCTGGGTCTACGACCGTTGCGGCGGCTTCGCGCTCGCCGGCGGCTGCGCGGCCAACCCGACCGTGAATCCGATCCTGAAGTACGACCGGAACACGGGCGAGCTGCTCGCGGAGTTCGGCGCCGGACTGTTCGTGCTGCCGCACGGCCTGCACGTCGACGACGACGGCAACGTCTGGGTCACCGACTCGCAGGGCAACGACGAGATCGGGCACCAGGTCATCAAGTTCAGCCCCGAGGGCGAGGTCCTGATGACACTCGGCGTCGCCGGGCAGCCGGGCAGCGACCCGGAGGGACGGCATCTGAACGAGCCGTGCGACGTCATCACCTGGGGCCCGACCGGCGACATCTTCGTCTCCGACGGCCACAGCGGCCAGAGCCCGAACCCGCCCGAGGGCCGGACGGGCCGCATCCTGAAGTACGACCGGGACGGCAACTTCATCAAGCAGTGGGGCGAGATCGGCTTCCGGCCGGGCCAGTTCCGCACGCCGCACGCGATCGAATTCGACTCGCAGGGCCGCCTGTTCGTGGCCGACCGCGGCAACCACCGCATCCAGATCTTCGACCAGGAAGGCGAGCTGCTGGACATCTACCACCAGTTCAGCCGCATCAGCGGGCTGTTCATCACGGCCGACGACACGCTCTACGCGATCGACTCCGAGTCGCAGGAGACCAACCACTACGGCTGGAAGAACGGCGTCCGCATCGGACCCGCCGGTGAAGACCGGGTGACCGCCTTCATTCCACCGCACGTCCCCGAAGAGGGCCGCACCCTGCAGGGCCTCGCCGGCGAGGGCGTCGCGGTGGACGAGGACGGCAACGTGTTCGTGGCCGAGGGGCCGGCCTCGCGGCCGTTCGCGGGCGGCGGCCTCACCAAGTACGGCAAGGCGGGGATGGACTGATCCGCCGCCGGCCGCGTGCGAATGCGGTCGCCGAGGCCCCGCGCCGCTCCGGCGCGGGGCCTCGCAACCTCGCCGGCGTTGCGCAAGAGTGTGCATCCTCGTCGCGCGCTTTACTGGCGGCGCAGAGTCTCATGTCCAAACAGGTCGACGTCGCCGAACTTCGTGACGAGCTCGATCCCGTCCATCTCGGGCACGATGCCGGCCAGCGGGGCCTGCCGACCCCGGAATCGCCCCACGATCCGCACGAGCATCCGATCGTCGAAAAGATCGAAAAACTCATGCGGGACGAGAGATCGTCGCTGGAAGATCAACTGGAGCAGGCGGACAAGCACCTCAAGAACTCCCACGGTCCGGAATGGCGCGGCGACATGAACACCGCGCAGCAGAATGCGTTCACCAGGTTCGACGACGTCGAACAGATCGGAAGCCAGGACCTCCACCACAAACGCGTCGAGGTCGACAAACGCCGGGAAGACCTCCGAAAGTTCCGACAGGACAACCGGCTGCACCGGGAGCCGAACTACCCCGACGTCGAGTGGCAGATTTTTTCCTGGGGTGTAGTCGCTGTTCTGTTCCTCGGCGAAAGCATCGCCAACTCGGTGTTTCTCGCCAAAGGCAACGAACTCGGCGTGGTGGGCGCCTACGGCGTCGCTTTCGGCATCAGCCTGGCGAACCTGCTGCCGCCGTTCTTCGCCTTCGGTCCGCTCAGCCGCAATACCTCACACGTCAAATCCTGGAGGCGGCTGCTCGCATGGATTTTGAGTCTCCTCTATATCGTCTACGCGTTCATGTTGAACCTTGGCGTCGCTCACTACCGGGAGGTGTCCGGCAGGCTGATCGGCGACGCCGGCGTCGAAGTAGTCCGCCGGATGACGCAAAATCCCCTCGACCTTCAGGACGCCGAATCCTGGTTGCTGTTCGTCCTCGGCCTCATCTTTTCGCTGATCGCATTCTTCGACGGCTACAAGCTGGACGATGCCTATCCCGGATACGGCAAGCTGGATCGCTTGCGCGCAAAGGCGCGCGACGCACATCGCGGTGAGCTGGACGAGGTCAGCGGCGCGCTGGAAGAGATCCGGGACGAGGCCCTTGAAGCCGTCAAGCGTACCGCGGACAAGGCCAAGGAGCAGCCACGGGAATGCCAGCGCATCGCAACCAACCGGCGCCGGCTGATCGAAGAGTTCCGCCGATACCTCGACGACCTGGAGCGAGCCGGCGCCGAGTTGATCGCGGAGTACCGGGAAGCGAATCGCAGCGCTCGTCCGGACGGGCGGATTCCGAAGGCCCATCAGAAGCCCTGGAGCCCGGAGCGTCCGGAAGTTGGCGACCCGTCGGACGACGTGGTCCCCTTGTCGGAAAAGCAGCTCCAGCAGATCGAGGGCGACTACCAGCAGGCCACCGACCGGATCCACGAACACTACAAGGCAACCCGGAACAGAATCCTGAACAACGGCGGAGCGAACGCTCCGGCCGTCTCGCTCGCAACGGAATCGGTCACGGTGCGTCCCGCAATCCGAACATGACGCCACAAGGACGGCGCGGCGCGCGCCGGAAAAGTCGTTCCGAATGGACGAGCGGACCCGCGCTGGCAGGCATCGCTCTGGGTGTTCTTGCCGTCGCCGGAGTCCTGGCCATGTTGGTGTTGCGGCCCGTGCCCGTCGTCCGCGATCTCGACACCATGTGCCCTGACGACGGCCCCGGCAAGGTCACGGCGATCCTGATCGACACGACGGACCGTGTCGGGCCGGTGAGCCGCGCCGACATTCTCGGAAGCCTCGACGACCTCGTGGCGTCCAGTCAGCCGGACGAAATGATGATCGCCTACGAAACGTCGCCGATCGGCCCGGACCACAACGACGCCCCCCTGCCGCCCCTGCTTGCCGTCTGCAACCCCGGAGATCCGGACGACGCCAATCCACTCATATCGAACCCGGAACTCATCCGGCGCCGCCTGCAGGACGACTACGAGCGTCCCCTCGAACAACTGTTCCAGCAACTCCTGAATCGCACCCCCGCAACGACGTCGCCGCTGATGGAGAACGTCCAGGCGATCGCCGCGACGGTCCTGGGACGCCGCCGGCATCAGGACGTTCCCAAGCGTCTCGTAGTGGTTTCCGATCTGGTGCAGCACTCCGAACAGTTGTCGTTCTTCGACGATCCACTTGACTACGAAGCCTTCGTCGGCACGGCGAGCGCCCGCGCCCTGCGCACGAACCTTCAGGACGTCGGCATCGAAATTCGGTTCATCCAGCGCAGGGAGCACGATCGGATCGGCGGCGAGCGGCGGTTGATCGAATTCTGGGAGCGCTGGATCGCGGATCAGAGCGGCCGGCTGACGAGAGTCCGGAAGATCGACGGACTGAACTGATGGCCAGACGCCCCGAACCGTGGTCGGCCGAAAACGATCGCTGGTACTTCTTCTGGTTCTTCGTGGTCGGCGTCATGTTCATCCTGACGCTGAAGGGACTGATCGACAACCAGGTCATCGTCACGGCCGTACCCTGCATGCTCATGCTGGCGTATGCCTGCCTGCATTGGGACTTCGAAGACAACCGGCCGCGGGCCCATTCGACCGGCGACAATCTGTACTACCTGGGCTTCCTTTATACGCTGACTTCCCTGGGGCACTCGCTCTATCGCTTCAGCACCGATCAGGAAGGCACGGAGGGCATCATCACCAACTTCGGCATCGCGATCTCCACCACCATCCTGGGGATGGCGCTGCGCATTCTCCTCGGCCGCACGGCGGACGACGAGCTGGCGACGATGGAAGATTCTGCGCACCGGAACCTGGCGCAGGCCGCGCGCGAGGTTCAGGCCGAAATGAACTACACCGTCCAGGACTTCAAGAGCTTCCGCGAGCAACTGGGGAAGGACTTCGAAGGCTTCGGGAAGAAACTGGTTCGGGACTTCGACGACGCGCAGGCGGTTGCTTCGAAGACGCTCAGACGTTCGTTGTCTCTCGAGCGGGCGATAGCGAAGTTCGAAGAAGGATCGCAGACGGCCGCGGCAGTTATCGTGAATCGGATGCAAGATCTGGAACGAAGTGTCGCCGTGCTGACCGAATTCGAAAACGCCGTCAAGCGCCTCCGGACCGGGGCTGATTCGGTGGCCGAAGCCGTCGAGCAGCGATCCGATGAACTGACCGCGGGCGCCAGCAGGATCCACGAATCGCTCCGGTCGCAAGCCGAGCGGATCCGAGCCGTCGACTTTCGCCAAGCCTTTCTCGACCATACCGTCAAACCGGCGTCGAGCGAGCTTCGCGCGGCGTCGGCCGAGTTCTCGACGCTGCTCGATAAACTGCGGCAAGCCGACGCGCAACGCGAGCGGGTGCTTGCCGGCAACGAGCAGGCAATGACCCGAATCAGCGAGGCGCTGAAGAAAAGCGGCGACCTCGCGGAGGCGGCGGCCAGCGCGGCGGACGGTTCCCGCGAAGCCGCGGCAGCCCTTCAAGCAGTTGGCGACCGCGTTTCCCGGTTCGGTGAAGACGCGCAGGATGCCGCGCGCCAAGTCGCCGGCGTGCGCGACGAATTCTCCCGATCGGTCGAACGAGTCCGAGCCGTGAACGAGGAACTGACGCGCATGACGAACACGCTTGCAGCCCTGGCCCGGAAAATCGAGACGGCTGCGTCCGCCTCAAGGCGTCGCCGGTGGTTCCCTCCGTGGCGATGACTCCGGATCGAGGGCGCACTTTCCCCCGGGGCCTCGTCCTGGGACTGACGATGGCGGAGACCGCCATCCTGATCATCTTCGTTCTGCTGCTGGCGCTGACCGCTCTGCTCGGCCGGGAGGCAGACCGACGCCGCGACGCGGAACAAGGCCTGGAACAAGCGAAACAGGACCTCGAACAATACGAGGAACTGCGACTGCTTCTCGTGGAGCGTGGTCACGACCCCGATGAATTTCTGGACACGGTCCGGACGGACCGGGAAGAACGAGACTACGCGGACAACTGGCGAGAACTGGTTCGCGATCTGGACCCGCAGATGCCCGATCCGTCCCCGGAAACGATCGTCACTCGTCTGCAGGAAGCGCACGATGCCCTGGATCGGAACGCCGTGCACGAGGCGCTCGACGAGGCGCTTGACGACGCCGGCATCGAATCGACGCCTGAAACCATGACGCAGCTTGCCGAGGTGGTTCAGGCAGGACGTGAAGCGGGCTTGGCGACTGACGAGATCCGCGACGCCATCACCGCCTACGAGGCAATCGACGACGCGCTTCGCGGCCGTGGCGAGGAACCGGCACCGCACTCCCTGGAAGAGATCGTCCGGGATGCGGAGCGCTGGCGTGAGCACGCCGGCGCCGACTCGGAGGATCTTGCGGCCGAGCTCGACCGGGCGAACGAACGGATCGAGCGGCTGCAAGCGCAGGTGCGAGGCGGCGGGGGCACCGATCACCCGAGTTGCTGGTACGACGACGATGGAACCATCGCCTACCTGTTCGACGTGGCGCTGAGCGATGAGGGCTACGTCATTCAGCCGGCGCAGGCGCCGCAGCATGAACGGAAGCGGGTGTCGCTTCCTCTCTCACGGGTCCGAACCGGGCGCAGGTTGGGCCCCGGACAATTTCTGGATCAGACGCAGGAGATCTACGATTGGAGCGTCGGAATGGAATGCCGGTTCTTCGTCCGGGCATTCGATCTCACCGCATCGGACCAGAAGGAGCTTTACAAGGAACGCATGCGGATCTTGGAGTCGCGCTTCTACAAGAATGCGAACCCGTCCGGGCCGCCGCCCTCCGAAGACCCGCCAGCCCCTCGCGAGACCGCGGAACGGCGCTGACGGCAAGTGCGCATCGGCGGACAGGTCATGACGGGAAAGCAAGAGTATCCCAGGGTAGTCGACGAGCTGTTGGAGAGGTTCGAGCCATGAGCGTTGTTACCACGGGCCGGAGACTAGACAGGTTCTTGAGCGATCTGTCCGCGCTGGTGGAAGTGCTGCCGTCGCCAGACGTGAAGGCGAGGATGGATGCCGATCTGGCGGCGCTGATCGAGTTTCTGCAGGGCTTTCGCGCCAGGCTGAACTCGTTGCCCACGGACGAGGGCGCGGATCAGATCGCCTCGACAATCGAAGCCGTGAAGGACCAGATCACCGAAGAGACCTGGCGGGTCGTACGGAGGTGCGCCAGCGCGCCTGCCCACCTGGTCCATTTCGACGGTGGGCGATTTCTGGGACCGTACGAATCGAAGCGCTCGGCGCGGTGATCGCCTTGCCGGTGATCTTGATCTCCTGCGGCGAACCCTCCGGCGATCTCTACGCCGGCGCGCTGACCGCCTCCCTGCGCGAGCTCGATCCGGGCGCGCGCGTCTTCGGGCTGGGCGGCGACCGCCTGCGCGCGGGCGGCGCCGAGCTGACGGCCCACTACCGGGGGCTGGCCGCGACCGGGCTTTCGGAGGCCCTCGCCGTGGTCCCCCGTTCGTTCGCGGTCTACCGGGAACTGGTCGCGCGCGCCCGGACCGAGCGGCCGGACGTGTTCGTCGCGGTCGACTTTCCGGAGATCAACTTCCGGGTTGCGGCGGCGGTGCGGCGGCTCGGCATCCCGGTCGTCTACTACGTCGGGCCGCAGCTCTGGGCGTGGCGGCGGCGGCGGATCGAGACGATGCGCCGCCTGGTGGATCTCGCGCTGGTGATCTTCCCGTTCGAGGAGGCGCTGTACCGGAACGCCGGCGTTCCGGTGGAGTTCGTGGGACACCCGCTGCTGGAGCTGTCCGAAGCGACGCAGGCCCGGACGCCCTTTCTCCGGTCACTGGGACTCGATCCGGCGGCGCCGACGGTGGCGCTGCTGCCGGGCAGCCGCCCGAACGAGCTGCGGGCGATCCTGCCGACCGTCGCGCTCGCGGCGGCGCTCGTCCGCGGGCGCATCCCGGCGGCGCAGTTCGTGGTGGCCCGCGCGCCCAATCTCGACGACGCGCTGCTGGCGCCGGTCGCTCCGCTCGCCGCGGCCGGCGCCGCGGTGGTGGTCGAGGGGCGCGCCGACGACGTTCTGGCCGCCTCGGACGCGGTGGTCACGGCGTCCGGCACCGCGACGGTGCAGACCGCCATCCACCGGCGCCCGATGGTCATCGTCTATCGGCTGTCGGCCCTGACCTACCGCATCGTCAGGGCCTTCTCGCACGTGCCGCACGCGGGCATGGCGAACCTCATCGCCGGCGAGCAGGTCGTGCCGGAGCTGATCCAGGACGCCTTCACGCCGGACGCGGTGGCTGGCGAGGTAATCTCGTTCCTCGCGGACGCGGCGCGCGCCGAGCGGACCCGGGCGGCGTTGGAGCGCGTGCGCGAGCGGCTCGGCTCCCCCGGCGCGAGCCGGCGCGCGGCCGGGCGCATCCTGGCGCTGGCCGGGGGCCGGCGTCCGATCCCGCGCGGGCGGTGGTGAGCGCCCGGACTGGTCATGGCGGCGGCGGGCTGCTTTGGACTTCGATCGCATCGTGGGCAAGGACGTTGCCGGTTCTGGTCTGCGCCGCGCATGCCGCCAACGTCTCCCAACCTGGCCAGGCGACCGTCACGCCGGGGAGGGCGTCCACGGCAAGCACGAAGTGGCGCGCGTGCCGTTGCAGTTCGTCCGAGATGCGCCCCGGGCCGCGACCGCCAGGATGCGGGTAAGATACCGTCTTGCCGCCCGGTGCTGAAGGGCGTTCGAACGATGAAGCGATACGGTGCCGACGTACGGATGCGCGCAACCGCGGCGACCGGCCGACTGCTGCTGCTCGTGTGCCTGCTGGCGGCCGGCGCCGCGCCGGCCCGCGGCCAGACCAACACGGGCGATCTCGGCGGCGTGGTGCGCGACGAATCGGGCGCCGTGCTGCCGGGCGCCACCGTCGTGGCGACGCACGTCGACACCGGCTTGTCGGTCGAGCGCGTCACCGATGCGGACGGCCGGTTCTTCATGGCGTCGCTGCCGATCGGCGGCTGGGAGATCGCGGCCGAGCTGCCCGGCTTCCGGCGCGTGGTGCGGACCGGCGTGGCGCTGGAGATCGGCCGCACGCTCGACCTGCCGTTCCGTCTCGAGCTGGGCGCGCTGAGCGAAGAGGTGACGGTGACGGCCGACGCGCCGCTGCTGCAGACGACCAGCGCGGAGATCAGCGACGTCATCGCCAACCGCGAGGTGGAGCAGATTCCCCTGAACGGACGGCAGTTCCTGCAGCTCGCGCAGCTCAGCGACGCCGTCGTGATCCCCCCCGGGGGCACCCGCGGCGCGGCGCTGCAGCAGGCCGGGCCGCTGCCCAACGTCGGCGGGCAGCGCGCCGGCCACAACATCTACCTGCTCGACGGCGTGAAGGTGACCGACGAGCTGTTCAACAACCTGGTCATCAACCCGTCGGTGGACTCGATCCGGGAGTTCAAGATCCAGAAGTCGATGTACCCGCCGGAGTTCGGCGGCAAGGCGTCGGCGCTGATCAACGTCGCGACCAAGGCGGGCACGAACCGCTTCCACGGCAGCGCCTTCGCGTTCGCCCGCGACGAGCGGTTCGACGCCCACAACTATTTCGATCCGCGCGACGAGCCGGTGCCGCCGCTCGATCAGGGGCAGTTCGGCGGGACCTTCGGCGGCCCGCTCGCCCGCGACCGGACGTTCGCGTTCGTCAGCTACGAGGGGCAGCGCACCACCCGCTCGCTGACGAAGACCTTCTCGGTGCCGTCTCCGGCGGTCCGCGGCGGCGACTTCTCGGGATTCGGTCCGGTGTGCGACCCGCTCGCCCGCGACCCCGCCACCGGCGCCTGCCGGTCGTACTTCGCCGGCAACCGGATCCCGGCCGGCCGCATCGACCCGCTCGCCGCCGCCTTCCTGGAGCAGGTGCCGCTGCCGGACGCCGCGGGAGAAGTGCAGAATCTGACCGCCGTCGAGGCCTCCGAGTCCGACGTCGATCAGTTCAGCGTCCGCGTCGACCACCGGTTCGGCGCGAACGACCAGACGTTCGCCCGCTTCAGCACGTTCGACGCCCACGACCTGCAGCCGTTCGGCACCAGCGTGCAGCAGGAGGCGCTGATTCCGGGCTTCGGGCGCACCCTCTCCACCCGCACGCGCAACCTGGCCGCGAGCTACACGCGGACGATCGGCGCGGCCATGCTCAACGAGACGCGCTTCGGCTGGATGAGCGTCGACGGCGGGCAGCAGAGCCTGAACCGCGGCGTCGACTTCGCCCGATCCGCCGGGCTGCTCGGGGTCACCCGCGATCCGCGCGACGTCGGCTATCCGCAGATCGACACCGCCGGGCTCTACAGCGCGATGGGCGATCCGGCCAGCTTCGTCTACCGGCGCAACGAGCACTTCGAGCTCTACAACAACTTCCTGATCGACCGCGGCGCGCACCGCCTGAAGTTCGGCGGCTACTGGTTCCATCTCCGGTTCCGCCCCGAGAACCCGGACACGGCGCGCGGCCGCTTCCGCTACACCGGCCGGTTCAGCGGCAACGCGTTCGCCGACTTCCTGCTCGGCTACCCGGTCGAGGCGCGCTCGGGCGTCGGCGGGCGCGGCAGCGAGGACGCCCGCACCAACTGGCTGCACCTCTACGCGCAGGACGACTGGCGGGTGCGCGACGGCCTGACCCTGAACGTCGGCCTGCGCTACGAGATCAACCAGCACCTGCGCGACGTCGACAACCGCCTGTCGACGATCGACGTGCCGGGGGGGCGCTACGTCATCGCGAGCGACGAGGCGGGCAACGTCTCGCCGGCGGCGAAGGAGCTGCTGCCGCTGATCCCGATCCCTTGGGTGACCTCGGCCGAGATCGGCTGGGACCGGAGCCTGCTGCGGCCCAGCCGGACGCGCTTCGCCCCGCGCCTCGGATTCGCCTGGCTGGCCGACGACGAGGGACGCACGGTCGTCCGCGGCGGCTACGGCATCTTCCTCAACCAGTGGGCCTACAGCGTCCAGACGGCGTTCACCCGCAACCTGCCGTTCTTCTTCCGCAAGCAGGTCGACGTGCCCGCGGGGCAGTTCGTGCCGCTCCACGACACGCGGTCCATACTCGCCGCGGACCCGACCGGCAGCATCGGCGGGTCGATCATGGACTACGACTTCCAGGTCGAGTACACCCAGACCTGGAGCGGCGGCGTCCAGACCGAGATCCGCCCCGGGGCCGCGCTCGAAGTCTTCTACATGGGGTCGTACACCATCGGCGCCGACAACTCCACGGTGCGCAACGTGCCGGTTCCCGGCCCCGGCCCGATCAGCGCCCGGCGCGCCATCCCGCAGCTCGCCGGGATCCGCGCCATCCGCTTCGACGGCAAGTCGATCTACCACGCGCTGACCGCCAAGACGGTCCGGCGCCTGCGCGGCGGCCTCGCGTTCGACCTCGCCTACACCCTCTCGCAGTCGAAGGACGACGCGTCGAGCCCGGGCCCGACCGCGTTCGAATCGAACCTGCCGCAGGACGTGCGCAACGTGTTTCCGGGCGAGAACGCGCTGTCGAGCTTCGACCACCGCCACCAGTTCGTCGGCAGCGCCACCTACGAGTTTCCGTTCCGGCGCAACGCCGGCGGCTGGCGGGAGGGGCTGCTCGGCCACTGGCGCCTGAACGGCATCTTCACCGTGCAGTCCGGCGCGCCGTTCACCGTGAACGTCACCGACGACCGCGCCAACGTCGGGGCGGGGCCGGCGCAGCGGCCGGACATGTTGCGCGACCCGAACCTGCCGCGCGGCGAGCGGACCGTCGAGCGCTGGTTCGACACCGGCGCGTTCGCCCTGCAGGCTCCCTTCACCTACGGCAGCGCGCCCCGCAACCCGGTCTTCGCCCCCGGCTACGCCAACGTCGACCTGGCGCTCGCCAAGAACTGGTTCCTGGCGGGCGGCGGCCGGCTGGAGTTCCGCTGGGAAGTCTTCAACGTCCTCAACCGGGCCAACTTCGACCTGCCCAACCGCTTCTTCGGGTCGCCCAACTTCGGCCGCATCTTCAGCGCCCTGCACGCGCGGGAGATGCAGTTCGGCCTGCGGTTCGTGTTCTGAGGCGCGGTCCGCGGCGTCCGGCTCGATCCCGGAAGGCCGATACTCCCGTTGCGAGGACGCGGCGTCCGGTTCAGCCGTGGACGAAGGCCGACACCCGCAGTTCGAGGCGGCGCCACGCCGGCACCTGTTCCAGCGCGCCGCCCACGGGAAGCTGCTCCAGAAGTATGCGCCGATGCTGGCTGAAGCTCTTCCTGACCGTGTTCAGCCGCCGGCCCTGTTTTCCGCTGGCGTCGGCCAGCGCCTTCCTGAGCGTTTCTTTCGGGTCGGAGACGTTCTCGACCTGTGAGGGCTTCGGCAATTGCAGGGGCTGGCTGCCTCGCGGATTCCCGGCGACCCTGCGGATGGCCGCCTCGCTCAGCAGAAGCCAGGCTTCCGTGGACCGCACAGGAATCACCGGAAGCCAGTCCGAATCCCGTGAATCCCATTGCACGCCGCGCATGATCTCTTCGATTGCGCCGGCCCTGGCCGCGTACCCGACCGTGTTGGCGTCGCGGTGGATGAAGATCAGATCGAGTGCCGAATCCGCGGACAGCACCGTGGCGATCTTCCGCGCAAGGACGTTGCCGGCCCGCTCCCTCGGCACTCGGACCCTCGCGAGCGGAATGGAAGTTCCCACCACCTCCCCGGCGCCGCAATGCGACAGCAACCTGCGCAGGTGCGACTCGAGCGCCTGATCCGAGGTGCCTTCGCACAGGAGCACGAAACGGACGTGACGGCGGGTCATATCGGCTACGGTTCGGTCTCGAACGGCATGCGAAGCTGTACCCCTTCGGGCGGTTGCAGGTACTCCCGCATCATGAGGGGGCCGAGCGCCCGGCGTTCGTCGGCCGACGAACGCCACGTCTTCGCCAGCGGATAGCAGCGCAACGCCCGGAGCGACGACCGGACGCCGTTCAGCGACGCTTCCTTCGCAATCAGGACGTCGTGGGGGTCCTGCAACTGGAGGAAATAGGGAGAATGCGTCGCGACGATGACCTGCCGCATGACGTTGCCTTCTCCGGGAGAGTCGCCGGCATCCACGGCGAGGTCCTTGACGAGTCCGGCCATGGCCCGCAACCGTTCGGGATGGACGCCGTTCTCCGGTTCCTCGATGCAGAGCAGGCCGCGGGCCTCCGGATCCTCGGCGAGGATCGCGAGCGCCAGGAACCGCAACGTGCCGTCCGACACGGCGCTGGCGGGAAACGGCTGGCCGCCGGTCTCGGTAATCGACAGGGTGAGCAGTTCGCGGACGTCGTCGCGCAGCACTTCCACGCCGGTCACCGGCACCAGCTCCGCCAGCCGCGCCGAGATGCGCGCGGCGACGTCGTCGTCGGGAGACGCGTCCGTCCTCGTCAGTCTCTCCAGCGTCGAAGCCAGGTGCCGGCCGTTGTCCGAAACGAACGGGGGGTCTCTCCGCATCCGGTCCGGCTGGCGCATGGCGCTCGGCTCCAGCGACAGGATCCGCCATTTCTGCATCTCCCGCCGCGCGGCCAGAATGGTCGGCGTCGCGATCGAGTTGGTGGTCCCGACGATGGTCTTCGGCGCCGTGCGGGCCGGCGCCCGCTGTCCGGGGCCTCTGGCCCCGCCGTCCTGGTGAATGACGATCTCGGGTTCGCCGCCGCCGGGTTCCGTCGAGATGTAGCCGGTCCGGGCGAAGCGCCGGTTCCTGACCGCCTTGTCGCGGAACCTGGATTTCGAGTGCGGGAACCGCAGTTTCCGGCCGGCGTCGCCCTGCCGGATGATGGTCAGGGATTCCGAGCGCAGCTCGACGTCGGAGACGAACGGGTCCGCGCGCTCCGTTCGGCCGGTGCGCCGTCCGATCTCGATCTCGTACCGCAGGAAGGTGGACGTGGCCTCGCCGGCGCGCGCGAAGTCGTCCCGGACCTCCCGGTCCACCAGCATCTCGGCCGCGAGCCTGAACGTGTTCCGGCCCCCGCGGAAGAACAGGTCTTCGACCCGGCCCGAGTCGCCGGTTCTCGCGCGCACGCGGAGGGCGGCCTCCAGGATCGAACGATCCGCCAGCAGCGACAGGAAGTGGATCGCGTCGAAGACGTTCGACTTGCCGATGCCGTTCGGCCCCGCGATGCAGGTGCAGGGGCCGAAATCGACCGAGAATCCGACGAGGTTCTTGAAGCCGTCGGCCTCCAGTCGCGTCAGCATGAGACCCTGGCTGTTTCATCCCCGCCGGCCGGGCGACCGCCGCGGGCGAATCGGGTCACCGGCGGTTCCGTGACCGGGGCTCCCCCGCGGTCAGTATAGCCGGGTCGTGGGCGAGTCATGGCGAGTCAGGTTGTCGAACTGCAGGCGGAACACCCCGCTGCTCCAGGTGATCGATCCGCCCGCGTCCCCGCCGGAATGCAGGGCCGGGTGCGCGAGGGTGACGGCGGCGCTCCACCGCCGCGGCGGCTTACCGCGGCGGGGCGGCGCGCCGCCGCGGGCGGTAGAATGCCGGCCGTGGGCATGGATGGGTTCGATCTCGCCGGCCTGCCGGCATCCGTTCCCGAACCGGTGCGCGCGTCGCTCGTCGCGGCCGCCGCCGCCTGGGCCGCTCTTCCGCATCCCCGCCTCCGTTCACTCGTGCTCTTCGGCTCGGTCGCCCGGGGACGGAGCACGGCGCGGTCGGACGTCGACCTGCTGGTGGTCGCCGACGGCTTCCCGCGCAGCCTGGCCGAGCGGCGGCGCCCCCTCCTGGCGGCGTGGTCGCGCGTGCGGGCCGATCTGGGGTTGCCGGCGATCGAATGGAACCTGGTGACGAAGTCGCCGGACGAGGCCCGGCACCGTTCCCCGCTGTACCTCGACGTCGTCGAGGACGGCATCCTGCTGATCGACCGCGGCGACTTCTTCCGGAACGTGCTCGACGCCATGCGCGAGCGCATGCGGCAGCTCGGCAGCCGGCGGGTGTACCTGGAAGACGGGAGCTGGTACTGGGACCTGAAGCCGGACTTCCGGTTCGGCGAGGTCGTGGAGATATGACCCTGCGCGCTCGACGAAAGCCGGACTCCCGGTTCGGCGAGGTCGCGGATCGGTGACCAGCGCGCGCATGGGCCGGCAGTACGTCGAGGAAGCTGCAAGCCGGGTGGAGCTCGTGCGCCTCGCGGTCGAGCGTGGACTGTGGGCGACGGTCGTGCGCGAGGCGCAGGAGTCCGTCGAACTGTTCCTGAAGGGAGCCCTGCGGCTGGCGGCGGTCGAGCCGACCCGTACCCACGACGTCGCGGCGCTGCTCCGCCGGGAGGCGACGCGGTTCCCGGACTGGTTCCGCGCCGAGGTCGATCATCTGGCGGCCATCTCGACCGAGATGGCGGGTGACCGCGGCATCGCGTTCTACGGCGACGAGCGCCAGCGCCTCGGGCCGCGGGACCTCTTCGACCGCGCGGACGCCGAGCGGGCGGCGGGCCACCTGGAGTACGTCGCCGGGCTCTGCGCGCGCCTGCTGGACGCCGTCGATGACTGACGGCGCCGCCCGCACCGTGCGCCGCCTCCGGGGCCCGCGTCGCGAGCCGGGACGCCGGGCGGGAACGAGTCGAACGCCGGCGGCGCGAGCCGGCGGCGCGGCGGACCGGGCACCGGCGCGGTCCCGCTCACGGGCAGGATCTTCGGAGTCGGCGGCGCGAGCCGGCGGCTCGGCGGATCGGGTACCGGCATGCTGACGTCGGACGACGTGAAGGCGTTCGCGCGCGAGGCGGGGTTCGACCTGTGCGGCGTCGCGCCGGCGGAGGCGTTTCCGGAGCTCCGGTTCCTCGACGACTGGCTCGACCGGGGCTACGCGGGCGAGATGCGCTACCTGGCGCGGACCGCGCGGCGGCGGGCGGACGTGCGGCGGGTGGTGCCGTCGGCGCGTTCGGTCGTCTGCCTGGGCGCGGTCTACCACACCGACCGTCCCTATTCGACGGAGGTGGACGACCCCGACGCGGCGCTGATCGCGCGCTACGCCTGGGGCGCCGACTACCACGACGTGCTCGGCCGCCGCGCCGAGGCGCTGCTCGCCCGGATGCGCGCGGCGGCCGGCGAGCCGTTCGAGGCGCGCTGGTACGTCGACACCGGGCCGGTGCAGGAGCGCGTCTACGCGCAGTACGCGGGCCTCGGCTGGATCGGCAAGAACACCTGCCTCATCCATCCCGAGCAGGGCTCGTGGATCTTCCTGTCCGAGATCATCACCAGCCTGCCGCTCGAACCGGACGCGCCGGGGCTGGATCGGTGCGGAAGCTGCACGCTGTGCCTGGAGGCGTGCCCCACCGACGCGCTCCGCGAGCCGTGGGTGCTCGACGCGACGCGCTGCCTGGCGTACCTGACCATCGAGTTGCGCGGTCCGATTCCGGAGGGCCGGCGGCCCGACGTCGGGGCGCACGTCTACGGCTGCGACGTCTGCCAGGAGGTCTGCCCCTACAACGCGGCCCCCGCCCGGTCGGACGATCCGGCGTGGCAGCCGGTGCCGGCGTTCGACCGGGCACGGCTGCCCGTTCTCTGGCGGCAGTCCGACGAGCGGCTGGGGAAGCTGCTGGAAGACAGCGCCATGTCGCGGGCCGGGTTGAAGGGGCTCCGGCGGAACGTGGCGGTCGCGCTGGGCAACAGCGCCACGGACGCGGCGGCGGCCGCGATCGCCGATCCGGCGGCGGCAGAGGCGTCAGGCGGCGATCCGATGGTGGCCGAGCACGTCGACTGGGCGCGCCGGCGGCACGAACGCCGGCGCCGGCGCCGACGGCGCAGGTAAGGGTCGGCGTAGCGGGCACCTGCCGCCGGACCTCCATGGTCCCCGACGCTGCAGCCGGTCGGATCTGCCGATGACCGACCCGGGCGAAGCGCGTTCAGTGGTTGACCACGTCCCCGACGCTGCAGCCGGTCGGATCTGCCGATGACCGACCCGGGCGAAGCGCGCTCAGCGGGACGGTCCCGCCGTGATCGTCACGTCGCCGCTGAAGGTGGACAGCTCGACGCGCGCGCCCCCGTCGCCGGCCGTCCCGCTGATGGAACGGCTTCCGAGGAGCGTGGGAGTGCCGCGGATCGCGCCGGTGACGGGGCCGCCGGCCGGCCCGTCGATGGAACGGCCTCCGCGCCCGAAGGCGAGCGCTTCGAGCGCCCGGTCGCCCCCGCCGATCAGGATGGGAATCTCGGAGTGCAGATCGCCGCCGAGGGACTTCGCCTCCAGATCGAATCCGGAGCCGTCCGGAACCGTCAGGCGGACGTCGCCCGAGTGCGACTCGAACTCGTAGCGGCCGTCGGCCGCGAGCACGCCGGCGAAGGTCACCGCTCCCGAGAGCGTCCGCACCGCGACGCGCCGGCACTCCGCCCCGCGCAGCGCCACCGCGCCGTTCATCGTGGACACGTCGAGCCGCGGCGCCCGGACCCCCTCGACGTCGATCCGCCCGTTGAGCGTCTCGACGGACAGGGCGTCGTCGCTGCGCACGTCGGTGAGCCGCAGATCCCCGGACACCGTCTTCACCTCGACGAGCCTGGCCAGCGCGGTGAGCCGCCCGTCGCCGCTCACGATCTCGACGTGCGTCTCGCCGTCCACCCCTTCGACGGTGACGTCGCCGGAGATCGACTCGATGGTGACGCCGGCGCTACGGGGCACGGTCACCGTGTAGTCCACGGCGACGGCGGCCCGGCCCGACCGGCCGCCGGTGAACGGGTTGAGCAGCCACTCCAGAAGCGAGCCCCGGCCGTTGTACTCGGTTTCGACGGCGACCCGGTTGCCGCGCTCGCGGATCCCGATCGCGACCCGGTCCAGTGCGTCCTCGTCGGTGGTTCCACGGCCGGCGAGCCGCTTCGTCGCCCGGATCGTCAGCTCGGCGCCGTCCACGCCCGTCACGATCGTGTCGCCGCTGACGTTGTCGAGCGTGAACCACCCGCCGGGCTGCATCGGGATGGTGCGAACCAGTTCCCGGGTCTGGCCGGCGGCCGTACCGGACAGGCCGGCCAGCGCGACGGCGATGAAAACGTTCCGGAGATTCCGTCTGGTCATGACGTTTTCCCTCCCCCCTGTCGGCCGGTCATCTCGGTTCCAGTCCAAGCGCCGCCCCCGTTCGCAGCAGCCTGAGCTTGCGCGCCAGTCCGGCCCGCAGGTGGCCCCGCGCCACTTCGTTGTCCGGCGCCGCCGCCACCGCGGAACGGCTCTCCGCGATTGCCCGGTCGACCAGGACCAGATTGCGCGTCAGCGCGGCCCGGGCCGCCGCGGGAATCGGGACGCCGGCGTTCGAGACCTGCTCCAGGTCGCGGATCGCGGCCGCGTACTGTCGTTCGGGCGCTCCCGGGTCGCCGTCCGCCGTCGCGCCCGCGCCGCCGGCCGGCGTCCGCGGCAGCCGGTCCCGGGTTCCGTCGAAGACGACGCCCAGCACGATGACGACGGCCGCGCCGGCCAGGGTCGCGTCCCCGAGCGACCACCGGAACCGCCGCCCGCCCGCTCCGCGCGGCATCCACCCCTCCGCCGCGAACAGCCACCGAAGCCACCGCCGAACCGTCCCGCGTAGCGCCCACCCCTCCGCCGCGACCCGCCGCTCGACGCCGCGCCAGACCCGGGCCGGCGGTTCCAGCGGCTCGAGGGACGCGGCGAGCGCCCGGATCTCCCGCAGATCCGCCAGCAGGCTCCGGCACGCCTCGCAGCCGGCCAGATGCGCGTCGAGCCCCCGCCGGTCCAGCGTGTCCGGCGCCTCGTCCACCCGCGAGGCGAGCGCGTCGGCGTGGCGTTCGGCGCCGTCGCCAGCCCGGCGGCGGCGCGGCGCCTCGTCCACCAGGGCGGCGAGCGCGTCGGCGTGGCGGGCGCACTCGGGTCCCGGTCTCGGTTCGCAGTTGCTCATCCTTCTCCCCGTGTCGGTTTCAAGATGCCGCGGAGACGCAGCCGGGCCTTGTGCACCTGCGACTTGGAGGTGCCGACGGCGATGCCCAGCAGCGCGGCGATCTCCCGGTGTTCGTATCCCTCGACGTCGTGCAGCACGAACGCGGCCCGGCATCCGTCCGGAAGCCGCGCGATCGCCCGTTCCAGATCCAGACGGGTGATCGGACTCGCGGCGCGGGAGCGCGGCGCCGCCGCCGCGGCTTCCTCCGCCAGCGGTCCCGTCACCGCGTCCTGCCGGGCCGCGCGGCTCCGCAGATGATCGAGACAGCGGTTGACCGCCAGCCGGTGCAGCCAGGTCGAAAGCGCCGCTTCGCGCCGGAAGCCGCCCAGCTTCCGGTAGGCCTGCAGGAAGACGTCCTGCAGCAGTTCTTCCGCCTCCGCCGCGTTGCCGGTGAACCGGTAGGCCAGCGAATAGATCCGCCGCGCGTGGGTGCGGTAGAGCGACTCGAAGGCCGTTCGTTCGGCGCCCGCCACGGCCGGCGCAGGGACTTCCATCGCTTGCGTCTCGACCATCACTGTATGGGACGGCGCCGGAGGGCCGCGGGTTGCCCGCGCCGGCGGCCGGTCGAAGAAACGGCGCCCGGCCACGCGGCGCGGCGGGATTCCAGGACGGCGGGTCGTTCCAGCGGGCGCTTGCGTCGTCGTGATCCGGTACGATCAGCCCGTCGTGACCAGATCGCGCAACGTCCCGATCTCTGCGGCCCGGTGCGAGCCGCTGCCGTCCTGATTCCAAATCCCATGGCTGCGCCACCCCGCACCGCCCGCCTGCCGCGCGTCCTCGGGTGCCTCCACAAGGCCGAAGAGCTGCTTGCCGCGGGCGCCCTGGCCGCGATGGCGCTGCTGCCGCTGGCCGAGATCGTCGTCCGCCCGATCGTCACGGGAGGCATTCCCGGATCCATTCCGTTCGTGCAGCACCTCACGCTGTGGGTCGCGTTCCTGGGAGCCGGCATCGCGGCGCGCCGGAACAAGCTGATCGCGCTCGCCACCGCCACCTTCATTCCCGACGGGACGGCGCGGCGGGCCGCGCGGGCGTTCGCCGCGACGGTGGGCGCGGCGGTCTCCGCGCTGCTCGCCCGCTCGGCGCTCGACGTGGTCGCCATCGAGATGGAAGTGGGCGGCGAGATCGCGCTCGGGGCGCCGTCCTGGGCCTTCCAGCTAGTGCTGCCGCTCGGGTTCGGGGTCATCGCGGCGCGGCTCGGATGGCGGGCCGGCGGATGGGGCGCCCGCGCGGCGGCGGCGGCCGGGATCCTCGCCGGCGTCTGGCTGAGCGGAACCGGCGCCGCGTGCGGGGCCGGCGAGGAGACCGCCTGCGTGCTGTCCGGCGGTCCGGGGTGGCCGTGGGTGGTGCTGGTCGTGCTCGCGGCGCTGGCCGGGGCGCCGATCTTCACCGTGCTCGCGGGCGCGGCGGTCTTCCTCTACCTGGTCGACGCGTTCGATCCGGCGGCGGTGCCGCTGTACGCCTACGACCTGGCGACCGAGCCGCACCTGCCGTCGATCCCGCTCTTCACGCTGACCGGGTTCATCCTCGCCCAGGGGCAGTCGTCCGAACGGCTGCTGCGGGTGTTCCGGGCGCTGGTCGGCTGGATGCCGGGAGGCACGGCGGTGGTCTGCGCCGTCGTCTGCGCGTTCTTCACCATCTTCACCGGCGGCTCCGGCGTCACGATCCTGGCCCTCGGCGGGCTGCTGCTGCCGGCGCTGCTGAAGGACGGCTACCGCGACCGGTTCTCCGTCGGCCTGCTGACCGCGTCCGGATCGCTCGGGCTGCTGCTGCCGCCGGCGATGCCGCTGATCCTGTACGCCATCGTCGCGCAGACCGCGCCGGAGAACCTGTTCGTCGGCGGCATCCTGCCGGGCGTGCTGCTCGTCGCGCTGGTGGCCGCCTGGGGGATGCGCGAAGGGATCGTCACCGGCGCCGGCCGCCACCCCTTCGCGGCGGCGGAGGCGCGCCGGGCGCTGTGGGCGGCGAAGTGGGAGCTGGCCCTGCCGGCGGTCGTGCTGGGGGCGCTCTTCAGCGGACGCGCGACGCTGGTGGAGACGGCCGCCCTCACCGCCCTCTACGCGGCGATCGTCACCGGGCTGGTCCACCGCGACTTCCGGCCCGGCCCCGGCCTGCGGCAGGCGTTCCGGGAGTGCGTGGTGCTGATCGGCGGCGTGCTGATCATCCTGGGCGTGGCGAAGGGGTTCACCGCCTACATGGTGGACGTCGACGTTCCGTTCCGGCTGCTGGAGTGGACGCAGGCGCGCATCGAGTCGCCGCTGCTGTTCCTTCTCGCGCTCAACGTCTTCCTGCTGATCGTCGGCTGCGTGATGGACATCTTCTCGGCCATCGTCGTCGTGGTGCCGCTCATCAGCGCGATCGGGGCGGCGTACGGCATCGATCCGGTGCACCTCGGCATCATCTTCGTCGCCAACCTGGAACTGGGCTACCTGACCCCGCCGGTCGGGCTGAACCTGTTCCTCGCCTCGTACCGCTTCGACCGCCCGCTGCTGGAGGTCTACCGCGCGTCGGTGCCGCTGCTGGCGATCCTGGGGCTCGGCGTGCTGGTCATCACCTACTTCCCGTGGCTCACGCTTGGGTTGCTGGAGCTGGTCGGGCGACAATGAGGCCGGGCGGCGCGCGGGAAGGTCCGGGCGCGGGCGTCACACGCCGGACCCGTTTCGCGGACGGGCCGGAGAAATCGAAGGGGGATTGCACGATGCGGAACGGTCTGCGTACGGGGTCGACGCCGGCGGGCCTGCTGCTCGCGCTGGCGGCGTTCGGCGGCGCGGCGTTTCCGGTACTCGGCGCGGGTCCGCCGCCGGCCAGGTCCGCGCCGGCCGGGCCGGTGGCGGCCGGGCAGGACGACGCCGGCGGGGAGGAGAGGCGTCTGGCCAACGTCCGGCAGCTCACCTTCGGGGGCGAGAACGCCGAGGCCTACTTCTCGTTCGACGGGACGCGGATCATCTTCCAGTCGACCCGCGCCGGGGTGCCGTGCGACCAGATCTTCACGATGAACCTCGACGGTTCGGACCAGCGGATGGTGAGCACCGGCGCCGGCCGCACCACCTGCGGGTACTTCTACCCGGACGGCGAGTCGATCCTCTACGCGTCGACGCACCTCGGCGACGCCGCGTGCCCTCCGCCGCCGAGCTTCCGGATGGGCTACGTGTGGGCCATCTACGACTCGTTCGACATCTTCCGCGCGGCGCCGGACGGCAGCGGGCTGACGCGGCTCACCGACGCGCCGGGTTACGACGCCGAGGCGACCGTCGGGCCGGACGGCCGCATCGTCTTCACCAGCGTCCGGGACGGCGACATGGAGATCTACTCCATGAACGGCGACGGTTCCGACGTGCGCCGGCTGACGCGCCGGCAGGGGCCGGACGGCGGGGCGTTCTTCTCGCCCGACGGCTCGCGGATCGTCTTCCGGGGCCGGCAGATCCCGGACGGCGCGGAGTACGACGACTACAAGCGGCTGCTCGATCGGGGGCTGTGGCGCCCGACCGCGGTCGAGGTGTTCGTGATGGACGCCGACGGAAGCAACCTGCGGCAGGTGACCGACTTCGGCGGGGCGAGCTTCGCCCCGTACTGGCACCCCGACGGCGAGCGCATCATCTTCTCGTCGAACCTGCACAACCCGGACGGCCGCAACTTCGATCTGTTCCTGATCGGCGTCGACGGCTCCGGGCTGGAGCGGATCACCTTCAACGGCACGTTCGACGGCTTCCCGATGTTTTCGCCGGACGGCACGAAGCTCGTCTTCGCCTCCAACCGCGACGCGGCGGCGGAAGGCGACACCAACGTCTTCCTCGCCGACTGGGTGGACTGACGGCAGGTCGCCGGATCGCGCGCAACCCGATCCGCTGGCCGCCGCCGGCGGGCGCGTGTTCGAGCCGGCCGATGCGGGACGCATGGCGATGACCCGGCACCAGGACCCGCGGCGGGCGCGCGCTCCGGCGCGTCCCGGGACCGGCCCGCGGATCACGGCGTTGCGCATCCCCGCCGTCAAGCTGCTGACCCCGGCGCGGCACGGCGACCGCCGCGGCTTCTTCTCGGAGGTCTACAATAGGCTGGCGCTCGCCGCGGCCGGCATCGACGTCGAGTTCGTGCAGGACAATCATTCCCTGTCGGCCGGGAAAGGGACGGTGCGCGGCCTGCACTTCCAGACCCCGCCGTGCGCGCAGCACAAGCTGGTGCGCGTGACGCGGGGGGCGGCGTTCGACGTGGCCGTCGATCTGCGCCGGGCCTCGCCCACCTACGGCCGGCACGCGGGCGTCGTGCTGTCGGCCGCCGCGTGGAACCAGGTACTGGTGCCGGTCGGCTTCGCCCACGGGTTCATGACCCTCGAGCCGGACACCGAGGTGGTCTACAAGGTGAGCGACTACTACTCGCCGGCGCACGACCGGGGGCTGCTGTGGAACGATCCGGCGCTCGGCATCGAGTGGCCGGTTCCGGAAGCCGACGCCGTCCTCTCGGACCGGGACCGCCGGCAGCCGCGGCTCGCGGACGTCGGGACGCCGTTCGCCTGACCGGAGCGGCCGCTCGTCGATGCCGCCATCGCTCCGGGACGCGCGGCCCCGTCCCTGTTCGCCCGCAACGCGCCGGACCGCGGTTCGGCAGGTCCGCGGGCGCGGGTCCCGGAATCACGCCGCGGCGGACGAACGGACGTGAAGTTCCTGATCACGGGCGGGGCGGGGTTCATCGGCTCCTGCGTGGTGCGGCGGTTGGTGGCGGCCGGCGAGCAGGTGGTGACGCTCGACGCGCTCACCTACGCCGGCCGCGTCGAATCGCTCGGCGCGGCCCTGAAGGCCCCGAACCACGATCTGCGGCGCGCCGACGTCCGGGACGCGGGGGCCGTGCGCCGCGTCTTCCGCGACACGCGGCCCGACGCGGTGATCCACCTCGCCGCCGAGTCCCACGTCGACCGTTCGATCGACAGCCCCATGGACTTCGTGACCACCAACGTCCAGGGCACGGTGACGCTGCTCGAGGCGGCGGCCGAACACTGGCGGGGCCTGGCGCCGGCGGCGCGGGACGCCTTCCGCTTCCTGCACGTATCGACCGACGAGGTCTACGGATCGCTCGGGGCCGCGGGGGTCTTCACCGAGACGACGCCGTACCGGCCCAACTCGCCCTACGCGGCGAGCAAGGCGGCCGCGGACCACTTCGCCCGGGCCTGGCGCCGCACCTTCGGCCTGCCGGTCCTGATCAGCCATTGCTCCAACAACTACGGGCCCCGCCAGATGCCGGAGAAGCTGGTTCCGGTGGCCATCCTGGCCGCCCTGGAGGGACGGCCGATCCCGATGTACGGCGACGGCCGCAACGTGCGGGACTGGCTCTACGTCGAGGACCACGCCCGCGCGCTCGAGGCGATCGTGCGCCGGGGAAAGCCGGGCGGGATCTACAACGTGGGGGCCGGCGCGGAGACGACGAACCTCGATCTGGTGCGGGCCGTCTGCGGCTGGATGGACGATCTCGTTCCCGACAGCCCGCATCGCCCGCACGCCGATCTCGTCACCTTCGTGGCGGATCGCCCGGGCCACGACCGCCGCTACGCCATCGACACGGGCCGGGTGCGCCGGGAACTCGGATGGCGGCCGGCCGTCGATCTGCGCGCGGGCCTCGGACGCACCGTCCGCTGGTATCTGGAGAACCGCTGGTGGTGGCGGGGCGTTCGCGAAGGGGGATTCGAGGATCGGCGGCGCCAGGGGGTCATCTGATGGACACACATACTGTCCGTCAAGCAGAATACAGCGCGTGCGGCTCCCGTTTCTCGACCGTGTCCGCGAGCTGACCCGCTGCTGGACGACATGCGCAGCGCCGTGCAGGCCAACACGCTGCTCGCGCTGATCGGCTCCGGGTGCCATCGGCTCAGCGAACTCGGCGGCCGCGTCGGCCAGCCGGCCACCAGCCTGAGCCGCCCCCTGGGCCGGTTGATCGATCTGGGCTACCTGCGGCGCGAGGTTCCCTTCGGCGAGAGCGTCCGCTCGACCAGACGCAGCCTGTACCGCCTGGACGATCCCTTCCTGCTGTTCTGGTACCGGTTCGTCGCGCCGAACCGGTCGCGCCTCGAAGTCGACCTGGTCGAGCCGGTCCGCGCGGACGTGCTCGCCCGGCTGGCCGGACGTGGCGGAAGTATGGGAAGAACTGGCCCGGCGTTCGACGCCGCGCGTGGCGGTCGACGGGCTGCGCTGGAGCCCCGCGGCGCGCTGGTGGGGCGGGGGCGTCGACGGCGCGCCGCTGGAGATCGACGTCGTGGCCGAGTCCGCGGACGGGCGTCACCTGCTGCTCGGCGAAGCGAAGTGGTCGGATCGTTCCGACGCCGCGGGCATACTCGCCGGGCTCGTCCGCAAGGCGCAACGCATCCCCTTCCGGCGCGGGCGCCGGCTGCACTACGCGCTCTGGCTGAAACGCCCGGCCGGCGGCCGCGTGGACGGGGCCTCCGTCATCGGGCCGGACACGGTGCTGGCGGCGTCCCCGGGGACGTGACGCCGCGCGCCCGCTTCCGAACGTTCCGAACCCCCGGGCCGGCCGGCGCGCCGTGCTAGCATGGTGGCTTCGTCCGGGGGGCCGGGCCGGCGTTCAGGAACGAGGCGGTCATCATGCATGTCAACGTGAAGCTGTCGTACGCGCCGGCGTCGCTGGTTGCCGTTGCCGGGCTTCTCGCGGGCGCACTCGCCGCGCCGGGGGCGGCGGCCGCGCGGCGCGACGCGCCGTTGATCGCGGCGGTCAAGGCGGCCGACGTCGACGCGGTGCGTTCGCTGATCGTCGATCGGGGCGTCGACGTCAACCAGGCCGCGCCCGACGGCGCCACCGCGCTGCACTGGGCGGTGCACCGGAACGACGCCGCCCTGGTCGATCTCCTGCTCGCGGCCGGCGCCGGCGTCTCGACCGCCAACCGCTATGGCGTGCAGCCGATTTCGCTCGCCGCCGAGAACGGCGACGCCGGGATCCTGGAAGCGCTGCTGGCGGCCGGGGCCGATCCGAACGCCGCGCTGCCGGGGGGCGAGACGGTGCTGATGACCGCCGCGCGCACCGGCGACGCCGAGGCGGTTCGGGTGTTGCTCGTGCGCGGGGCCGACCCGAACCTGCGCGACGGCTTCCGGGGCCAGACCGCGTTGATGTGGGCGGCGGCCCGCAACAACGCCGGCGCCGCGCACGCGCTGGCCGAGCTGGGCGCCGACGTGCGCGCGAAGACCGGGACGGTGGCGCGGGCGCCGCTCGGCAACCGCCTGTTCTACGCGCCGCCACCGACCGGCTTCACCGCGCTGCTGTTCGCCGCCCGCGGCGGTCACGTCGAGGCCGTGCGGGTGTTGCTGGCGGCCGGCGCCGACGTCGACGACACGCTGTCGGACGGGCAGAGCGCGCTGGTCGTGGCGGTGGCCAACGCCAACTGGGAGCTGGCCGGCTACCTGCTCGACCGCGGGGCCGACCCGAACCTGGCCGGAGCCGGCTGGAACGCGCTGCACCAGCTCGTGCGCACGCGCCGGATGAACACCGGCTTCGGGTTCCCCGGGCCCATCCCGAGCGGCAGCGTCGACAGCATCGACGTGCTGAAGAAGATGATCGCCGCCGGCGGCGACGTCAACGCGCGGATGACCGTCAACGGCATGAAGGACGGCCAGCGCAACCGCCTCAACCGGCTGGGCGCGACCCCCTTCTTCCTGGCCGCCAAGGTGACCGACACCGAGGCGCTGCGGGTGCTGGTGGACGCCGGCGCCGATGCGACGATACCGAACGCCGACGGCACGACGCCGCTGATGGTGGCGGCCGGGGTCGCCATCTGGAATCCGGGCGAGGACGGCGGGTCGCTGCCGGGCCAGGAGGACGAGGTGCTCGAGGCGGTGAAGATGTGCGTCGAGCTCGGCAACGACGTCAACGCCGCGAACTACCGGGGGATGACGGCGCTGCACGGCGCCGCCTTCCGGGGCGCGAACGGCGTCGTCGAGTACCTCGTTGCGCAGGGCGCCGACCTGGACGCGCGCACCGCCCTCGGCTACTCGCCGCTCGCCGTTGCCGACGGGTTCAGCTACTCGGACTTCTACAAGGCGCAGAAGCACACCGCGGCGCTGCTCCGCGAGCTGATGGCGGACCGCGGCATCCCGGCCGACGGCGAGGGCCACGCCATCCCGGGCACGCTCTGCTTCGACTGCCTGCAGACCCGCCGCGACCAGATCGAGGCGCGCGTCGAGTGGGAGGCCGAGCTCGAAGCCGAGTTCAAGGCGCAGCTCGCCGCGAAGTAGGCGGCTCGGCCACTGAGCGGCCCGGCGCACCGGGTGCCGGATCCGGCGGCGCCGGCCGGGACCCGTAACGGCCAGACGGTCGGAGTGCGGATCGACTTCGACCACCGGACGAGCGCGGCGGCCGTTCACCCGTGCGCAGCGGCGGCCGGCGGGGCGGGGACGCGCTCCCGCATGTAGTCCATCAGGCTCGGTATGCCCGGCTCCCGGGTCGAAACGGGCCCAGACCGCTCGTCGGCTCCATTCTCGCAGTATAGCGGCCGGCGCCGAATGCGGCGGGCTTGCGCCGCGCACCGTTACGGCCGGAGCATCCGCGGTTCGGCCGGGCGCAGCCGGGTCGAAACGGTGCGGGGCGGTCCCGGCGGCGCGCGGACGCGGGTGGTAAGATGGCGCCCATGACGCCGTTGCAGCCGGCGGCGCACGCGCCGGCGTCGGCCGCAACGGTTGTTCCAACCCCCGAGGGGGAATGAATGGAGGTCAACCCCGAACTCCCCGGCGCGAAGGAGGCGGAGCCGCGGCTGTTTCAACCCGGCGCCGGCGCCGCCCCGCCGGCGCTCACGGGGCGAGAGCGGGAGCAGGCGGTGCTGCGGCAGTGCCTGGCGGATCTGGCCGGCGGCAGATCCACCCCACACGACGTCGCGCTGACGGGGCCACGCGGCAACGGCAAGACGGTGCTGCTCAACTGGTTCGAGCGCGCCTGCCGCGCTGCCGGCGGCGTGGACGTCGCGCGCTTGTCGCCGAGCCAGGTACGGACCGGGCAGGATCTGGTCGACCGGCTGCTGCCGGCCACCGGCATCAGGAAGTTCCTGCCGCGGCGGTTCGGCCTCACGGGCGTCGGCAGGGCGGAATGGGCGGCGCCGCCTCCGTCCCCGTGGGAACTGACCGAGCGCCTGACCGCCCGCTGCCGCCGCAGGCCGTTGGCCGTCCTGCTCGACGAAGCGCACACCCTCGATCATGACGTCGGCCAACTGCTGCTGAACGCCAGCCAGGACGTCCGGACCAACGCCCCGCTCCTGCTCGTACTGGCCGGCACGCCGGGGCTGGCGGCGCATCTCGGCACGATGAACGTCTCTTTCTGGAACCGGTTGGACGACGGGCGCCTGGGCATCGGCCTGCTGAGCGCCACGGCCGCCCGGGCCGCCCTGGTCGAACCGCTGGCGGCCCACGGCGTGGATGTCGACGGCGACACGCTCGATGCGGTGGTCGCCGACAGCCAGCGCTACCCGTACTTCATTCAGATCTGGGGCCGCGCCCTGTGGCAGCGGCGTCTGGCAACCGGAGCGACCCGGTTGACGGCGGCCGACGCCGAAGCGGTGCGGTCCGACGTGACCGCCCGCGTCACGGACTACTACGAAGACCGGTACGTCGAGCTGGATCGGTCCGGCTGGCTGGCGGTGGCCGAGCAGGTGGCGAAGCGGTTTCAGTCCACGCCGACGCTGGCGTACGAAGAATTGAAGGCCGCCGTCACCGACGGCCTCGCCCCGCCGGCGGCGCCTGGACCGGTGCAGGAAGGCCTGGACGCCCTGCAGCGCATGGGTTTCGTGTGGCGTCCGCCCGGACAGTTGCCGCCGGTCCGCTACGAGCCGGGCATCCCCTCGCTGACGGCTCACGTGCTCGGCCACGCTGCGCCCCTCCATGCGCCGGAAGCGACAGAACCGGGAAGAACGACGCGGCACCGGTAGCAGTGCGACGCGAGGTTGACGGCGAAAAGCGCGGCTTGGCCGGCGACGGGGCGGGTTCCTGGGCAGGTCCCGATCTCATCGGTCTCGCCGTGAAACATGCTTGACTTGCTGCACCCCGGTTTCACCGACGTGTCGGCGCATGGGATTGCGCTTCCCGGGAACGATCCGGACTACCTTGCGGCCGCCGGTTCGGCGGGAGCCGGTCCGGGGCTTCGGCGCACGACGTATTCGTTCATCTTGTTCAGCAACTTTACAACCACCCGCTCGCCGAGTCCCGACCGCGCCAGGGCGCGCAGCACCCTTTCGGGAGCGGCCACCTCGAACGGCAGCCCGCCCAGCCAGTCGATGTAGTCTATCCAGATGGACATGCCCCGCTTGTGTTCGGCGAACCAGTTGGTTCCCGTGACGCACGATTTCAGCAGGGTCCTGGCGACACAGTACGGCAGGAAGATGCACAGCACGAGGGCCCTGCCGAGTGGCCCGGAACAATAGCGGCGCTTGACCCGCAGCCAGAACGCGGATCGCCATCCCTGGTCGTCGTAAAGCGCCAGATGGAGGACACCTCCGGTGTTGACCAACGCCGCCGTGTTGTCCAGCGCGGTCCACATGTCGCCGGTATGATGCAGGACGCCCCACGCATAGACGACGTCGAACGTTCCGAGGGACCGGACGAACCGATCATCGAGAATCGACCCCTGCCGAACCGTCCAGCCCGCATCGTCCGGGAAATGCCGCGCGCGCAACTCGAGCGTGCAGGCCACCGCCTCCGGATCGTGATCGAACGACACGACGGCCGCGCCCATCCGCCGCGCGCACAGGGAGAACAGGCCGCTGCCGGAGCCTATGTCCAGGAACGTCCGGCCGGTCAGATCGCCGGTGCCCAGCGCCGCCTGCAGACTGGCTTCCGCGATGGCGATTCTCTCGCTCGTCAGTACGCGGAGAAACCGCCGCCAGTTCCTGCCGAACGCGAAACGTCCGGTAGCAAGGTCCCCGCGGTCCTTCGACGACGTGGAGCCTCGCCCCGGCTTGGCGGCCTGGTCCGGCGTCAGCATCGTCCCTTCACGACTCCTTCCGGCCAAGTGGCTGGAATGCTACCGGATCCCGGCTTCGCCCGGCAGGCGCCTCCGGCGCGCCGGATCTGGGAGAACGTGTCGATCCCCCGCCCGCGCCCGCTACTCGTCGTTCCCCGCCGCCCGTTCGGCGACGCGACGGGCGTACTGCTCGTCGGTCAGGGAGGTGAGCGATTCCGGGTGCGAGCGCCGGTAACCGCGGACGGCGCGCAGCACGAGCTGGACGACCCCCACCACGAGCGGGGCGATCGCGACATCTCGCAGCCAGTCGAAACCGGCCCAGGCCGCCAGCCCCCAGGCGCAGAGGCCCACCAGGACGTTGCCGGGCCCGGCCGCGGAAAAGCGGTCCCGGAAGCTCCCGCCCATCGGCTCGTACCGCCGAAACAGCCCCAACGGCACGTTGCGCTACTCGTCGTTCACTTGCGCCGCGCGGGCGGCGCGGGGCCGGCTGGCGCCGGGGCCGGCCGGCATCCGCTGCAGCCGACGGCACGTCGCGCTACCCGTCGTTCGCCTGCGCCGTGCGGGCGGCGCGGGGCCGGCTGGCGCGGGGCCGGCTGGCGCGGGGCCGGCCGGCATCCGCTGCAGCCCGACGGCACGTTGCGCTACTCGTCGTTCGCCTGCGCCTCCCGCTCGGCGACGCGGCGGGCGTACTGCTCGTCGGTCATGAACGCGACGTCGGTCCAGCCGTGGCCCATCTCGTCCATGGTGCGGCCGCCCCAGCCGATCCACGCCGACGGGTCGGGGTTGTGGCGGTTGTTGGCGGTGTTGTCGTGCCACGAGACGGTGTGCAGGATGGTGCCCTTCGGGAACAGGTGCGGCTCCTTGTAGGGGTAGACGATCTGCCACGTCTGCTCGTAGTCGACGACGTCGGTCAGCACCTCGCGGCGGCCGTCGAGGTGGATCGCCTCCAGCAGCATGCGCTTGCCGCGGAAGTGCATGTGGGGCTGGAAGCTCAGGATCAGCGCGGCCTGCGGCAGCGGCCAGAAGCGCTCGTGGCGGACGACGCTGTGGGGCGGGATGCTCAGCAGCGCGACGCCGTTCAGCGTGTTGTCGTCGATCAGGGCGCCGGGCGGCATGCGGTCGGCGTGCAGGTCGAGGTCGTAGCCGGCGCGCAGCAGCCGGTCCTCGACCGCTTCGCGGTTCAGCTTCCAGTCGTGGCCGATGCCGGTGCGGATGCGGTGCGCGGTGACGATGAGCTCCGGCGCCTCGCCCCGCGGGTAGAACTTGACGCCCACCTTCTGGCGGTCGATGGTCTCCTCGCCCCACGGGTGGTAGTGCGGCGCGAAGCGGAACAGGCCGCCGGCGGGCAGCTTGCGGCCGGTGCCCTCCGGGTAGTACTGCCCGGTGCTGCCCATGGCGTACTCGATCAGGTCGATCTCTTCCGTGTTCGACCCCATGCCGAGCCGGAACTCCTCGAGGTCCTCGGCCGTCTCCGGGACGCTGACGTAGACGTGCGAGTGGTGCACGCAGCAGTACGCCTCGGGGATGATCTGCACCCACTTGACGTAGCGGTCCTCGGTCAGGCCGGGGTCGACGACCTCCGACGGGTAGAAGTCGGGACCCTCGGCGGGGATCCGGAAGCCCTCCTTCATCTGGACGATCAGATCCGGCTCGCCGTAGGTCCATTCGTTCAGGGCGGCGAGGTCGAGCGGCGGCGGGGCGTCGGCCGGGTTGCCGCGCGGCGCGCCGGCGTCGACCCAGGCCGCCACGGTCGCGATCTCGTCGTCGCGCAGCGACGGGTCGGCGGTGTACTCCCCGATGCCGCGGTCGAGGTGCCAGGGCGGCATCTGCCGGGTCACCACGCGGTCCTTGACGGCGCGCGCCCAAGGGCGGGTCTCCTCGTAGGTCAGCAGCGACATCGGCGCGCCGGCGCCGGGCCGGTGGCAGCGCTGGCACGCGCGCTGGAGGATCGGCAGCACGTCGCGGGTGAAGGTCGGCGCTTCCTGCGCCGCCGGCCCGGCCTGCCCGGGCTCCGCGGCCCCGGCCGCCGCGAGGCCCGCGCCCGCCGCCGACAGCACGATCCCGACCGCCGCGCAAACCGGCACGAGGTTCCAGATTCGACGCATGGCTGCTCTCCCTGTTTTCATCCGGCGTTCTTCCGGCGGCGACCCCCGCGCGGCGCCGCTTCGCATCTTCCGGTGTTCCCGTCAGTCTACACGCGGCGCAGGTTCTTCAACCGCAAGGCCGGCAGTCTCTTCAACCGCCGGTTCACCGGATCGACCTCGATGCCCGCCGATTCCAGGGCCGTCACGCCGAGCAGCGGTTCGGCGTCGTCCGCGCCCATGATGATGCGCCCGGCCGTGAAGTCTCCCAGGAACTCGATGTCGCCGGTCGTCACGTCCATCTTCACCTCGCGGCCGTCGGCCGTTTCGTACACGCGCTGGCCCTTGGCCGCGAGACCGATGGCTTCCAGGCGCCGCCGCGGCGCGAGCGAGTCCGTCGCGCCGGTATCGACCAGGAACAGGCCCTCCCAACTGCGCGAGGGCTCGGCCGGGTTGCGGATGGTGACGGTGACGTAGGTGGCGCCCATCGGTCGTGATGCCCCCCTGGCGCGCGCCGCGGCCGGGAGAAGCCCCCCTTGCGCCGGATCGTTGCGGATATCCCCTGCGCGCGCAACGCGGCCGCGGACGTCCTCACGCGCAACCGATCCGGACTCGGACGTCCCTGCGCGCGCGCCGCGGCCACGCTGGCCGCCGCTCCGCACCGGGCCGCCGACCGGATATCCCTGCGCGCGCGGCGCGGCCCGGTTGACGAGCGCCGCTCCCCGACCATCCCGACGGATATCCCTGCGCGCGCGGCGCGGCCCGCTCGCACGTCGATTGTGCCGCGATTCCCATCAGTCTACACTCTGATCCCGGCGGTCGGGGCGGCCGGGGAACCGGGCGGCGCCCCGCCCGCGCCGGACCGCCCCCTGGCGCAAACACGTCGCATCCGGAGCACGTCCATGACCGACCTGCGATCCCTTCCGCTGCTGCTCGCCGCGTGGCTGGCCGCGGGCCTGCCGGCGCCCGCAGCGGCGCAGTCGAACCAGCCGGTCTACCCCGTGTACGACGGCTTCCACGTCACCGGGGACGGCCTCCACGTCATTTCGTTCGCCTACTTCAGCCACAACTTCGACGACGTGGCCGTTCCGCCCGGCGCGGCCAACGCGTTCGAGACCGGGCCGGCCGACCGCCTCCAGCCGACCACGTTCAAGCCGGGGCACCACCGCTTCCAGTGCGTCATGGTGCTGGACGCGGACTTCGCGGGCGGGCTGCGCTGGACGCTCTCCCACGCCGGCACGACGACGTCGACCAGCGAGGACATGCTGCAGTACAACTGGGAGCTCGACGACCGGACCACCCGCGCCGTCCTGCGCGACGTCGACGTGCGCGCCGCGCCGCGCGGAGTCTGCCTCAACCGGTCGCCGCTGGTGCGCTTCCTCGGCCTGCGCAGCGGCCCCGAGGGGGAGCCGCCGGAGGTCTCGGTGGCGGCCGGCGCGGAGCTGAAGCTCTTCGGCAGCGTGCGGGACGAGGGCCTGCCGCGCGGCGGCCGGCTGACCAGCGCCTGGCGGCTGGTCGAAGGCTCCGGCGCGGTGACGTTCAGCGCGCCGGACGAACCGCGCACCCTGGCCCGGTTCGACGCGCCGGGCGTCCACGAGCTGGAGCTGCGGGCGAGCGACTCGGCCCTCGAGACCGCCCTGCGGCTCGTCGTCCGCGTCACGGCCGGGGAATGACGAGCCGCCGCGCCTCGCCCGTCGACGACAGGATCGCGGGCTTCGCGCGGGAGGACGCGCCGGCGCACCGGGGCCCCGCCGCCGCGGTCCCGGACGCCGCCCGGCGAGGTCGCTGAACGACCCGGACGCGGCGGCGGCGGACGACAGGCGATGCCGAACACCGCACCGCGATTCCTGGCCCTGCTGCGCGGCCTCAACGTCGGCGGACAGAACGTCATCGGCAAGGACGACCTGGTCCGCTGCTTCGAAGACCTCGGATTCGGGAACGTCCGCACCTACATCCAGAGCGGCAACGTGCTGTTCCGCTCCGGCGAGACGCGCGCCGCGGCGCTCACCTGCGCGATCGAGGCGCGGCTGTCGGAACGGCTTTCGAACCCGGTCCGGGCCGTCGTCTTCAGCCGCGCGCGCTACCGGGCGGCGCTCGCGGCGGCCCCGGACACCTGGGGCCGCGACGACGACCGCAAGCACAACGCGGCGTTCACGCTGCGCGGCGTCACGGCGCGGCAGGCCGTCGCGCAACTGCCGGTTCCCAGGCCGGACGTCGAGGCGCTCGCCACGGGACCGGGCGTGATCTTCTGGTCGATCTCCAGGGAGCACCAGACCCGCGCCACCTGGATGAAGCTGGCCGCGGCCCCCGTCTACCGGCGCCTCACGGTCCGGAACCACCGGACGGTCTTCAGGCTGCGCGAGCTGCTCGACGAGCCGTAGTAGCGGCCGGGTCCGGTCCCGCGGATCCCGTTCGTCCTCCTGCGACTGCGCGACGGCCGCGTCAAACATCCCGGTAGCGGCCGGGTCCGGTCCCGCGGATCCCGTTCGTCCCGCCGGCCGCGCAGGCCGGCCGCGTCTTCCGCCGCTATCCCTCGGCGTCGTCGAACAGGGCCGTCACGTCGGCGGCGACGCCGTCCAGCAGGGGCGACGTCACGGTGTCGCCGCGTACGAACACGCCGTGCTCGACATAGGCGCTCCCGGCGAGGGTGAGCACGGTCACCGTTTCGACGCGGGGATCGACGATCCAGTATTCGGAGACGGCCGCCTCGGCGTAGTCGGCCCGCTTGACGACGAGATCACGGGACGGGTCGTCCGGGCTGACGATCTCCGCCACCAGGTCCGCGCCCAGCCAGAAGCGATCCTGCCGACGGGGGTCGGACCGGTCGCGAAGCAGCAGGAGATCGGGTTCGCGGAACTTGCCCGCGCGCCCGCGCATCCGCAATCCCGAGGTCACGACGACGCCGCGGCGCGTCGGTTCCCGGACGTGGGCGTGGAGCAGTCGATAGAGGGAAAGCAGGATGACCTGGTGCGTATCGGTCGGCATCGGCAGTGCTTCGACGCGGCCGTCGGTGAACTCGATCAGGCGGCGCGCGCGGTCCGTGAGCCACAGATACTCCTCGTCGCTCCAGGCCCCCTGGCGCGGCAAGACCTCGCGCAGCAGGGCGTGCAGCGCCTCCTGCGACGAGGCGGACGGGAGCGTCGCCGGACTGGCGGTCGTCATGCCTTCATCCTGTCACATCCCGCGAACCTACAGCCCCACCGAGAACCCGACGTAGAGCGCGCGCGGCGTCGCGCTGGTCACCGGCCGGCGCGCGCTGAAGTCGGGGGAATAGGCGTACGCGAGGACGTTGTATCGATTCAGGACGTTCGTCACGCCGCCGAACAGCACCACCGGGACCCGGCCCGCGGCCGTGAGGACGTCCACCGCCAGATCCAGCCGCTCGTACCGCGACGCCCGCTGCGAGTTGATCGGCCCGAACACCGGTTCGTAGCCCGCGTCGCGCGGCAGCGCGGCCACGACCGGCGTGTACGGCCGGCCGGAGGCCGTCCGCCACCGGACGCCGAACGTCACCGCCGGCGTCACCGCGATCAGCGCCGTCAGCCGCAGGTTGTGCGGAATCGAGAAATCGGGCGTCCACGTCCCGGCCGGCAGCTCGTAGCGATTCCGTTGATCCACGGGCGTCCACCGCCGCGCCGCCCGCAGCCAGCCGTAGGCGGCCCGCACGTCGACCACCGACCACGCGCCCCGTGCGGAGACGTCGACGCCGGCCGCGGACCCGTGGCCGGCGGCCGAGAATCCGGGACCCGGGCCGGCGGCGCCGGCCGCGGGAACCTCCAGGGGCAGATCCCGATAGCGTTTGCGGTACGCCTCGAGGCGCACGGCAAAGGAGTCGTCGTCCGCGCCGTATTCGTATCCGAAGACCTGGTGCGACGCCCGCATGGGCGGCAGCCGCGCCGCGCCGCGATGACGGTCGTAGTACAGGGGGGGCGGCGCCTGGTGGTAGAGGCCCCAGGCGACGCGCACCCGGTGCGCGCGGCCGGCCGGCACGAGCAGGCTCAGGCGCGGGTCCGCCGTCGTCTCGGCGGCGCGCTCGAAGCGGTCGACCCGCACGCCCAGGTTCGGGACGACCACGCCGGCGCTGCCTTCGATCTCCGCCCAGGCGCCGACCCGCCGGTCGTCGAGTGCGACGTCGAAATCGGAGACGCCGCCGATTCCGCTGAAGTCCTGCCCCCGCGTCGGGACGAATCCGGCGGCCGTCGTCCGCGTCGAGCCGCCGTCCGCGCCGGCCCGCAGCAGCCAGGGCCCCGCGCCGCCGGACAGGTCCGCGCGCCAGGACAGGCGGCGGTCGCCCACCTCGACGTCCAGCACGCCGGCACCGGTGCGCCGCCGGTAGTCATTCCATCCGACGCTGGCCGCGGCCAGCCAGTTCCGGGCGACGGCGCGTTCCCAGCGCGCCGAGTACAGACGGTTGGCGGTCTCCGAGGCCAGGAATCCGCGAAAGGCGTCCGCTTCGAGCTCCACGCCCACTTCGTCCTCCGCCGCGGTGCCGAACACCTTGACCGATCCGAGGGCCGGGGAGTCGTAGTGTCCGCTGACGTTGACGTCCCTGCCGGCGGGGTGACGCGAGAACGGCCGCCGCGATCCGTTGAGGGCGAACAGCGGCCGCGTGTCGATCCAGTTGCCGGACACCCGGACGCCGCCCCGCGCGCCGACCGGCAGCCCGCTTCGTCCGGAAACGCCCGCCAACCCCGCCGCCGCCGCGCCGGACGCGCGATGCGGCCGGCCCAGCCCCCGCATGTCGAGAACCGCGCTGAGCACGTTGCCGTACCGGGCCGGGAACCCGCCGCTGCTGAACGCCACGTCGTCGAGCAGGAAGGGCTCCACCGTACCCATCGCGCCGCCGTCGCCGGCGGCCGTCTCGTAGCGGTAGGGATGATGGAGCACGGCGCCGTCCAGCAGCACCAGCACCTCGTCGGGATTGCCGCCGCGCACGAACAGGCCCGCCCCGTCGTCCACCTGCGTCACCCCTTCGACGTCCTGCAAGGCGCGCAGCACGTCGGCCCGCGAGCCGGGCACCCGCACGACGTCGAGCGCCGTCAGCCGTTCCGTGGACGGCGCCGCCGGCGGCGGCCGGGCGGCGACCACGCGGACCGTCTCGGTCACCGCGGCCGGATCGAGCACGATGCGCAGGTCGGGCGCGCCGCCGCGCAGGTCGACGTCCTGCTCGGCCGGGCGGAACCCGGCGAGGAACGCGACCACCACCTGCCGGCCGCCGAGTCCCGAGACCAGCTCGAACCGCCCGTCCGCGCCGGTGACCGCGCTGCCGGCGCCGCCCCGCACCCAGACCCGCACGCCCGGCAGCGCCGTGGCGGTGGCGTCCAGCACCACTCCGCGCACGACCGCCTCCTGTCCGGCGGCGGCGCCGGGTCCGGCAAGCGCCAGACCGGCCTGCAACGCGGCGGCTGCGTCCAGCGCCACTCCGCGCACGACCGTCTCCTGTCCGGCGGCGGCGGCGCCGGGTCCGGCAAGCGCCAGACCGGCCTGCAACGCGGCGGCTGCGAACGCGCTTCGGATCGGCACGGGCGGCCGCTACGTGCGCCGGAACAGGTGTCCGTAGCCGGCGCTCGCCCGCAGCACCTCCGGGCGTCCCTTCAACGCCAGGCGGTACCGGCCGCGCAGGTCGCGGCGGGCCGACTCGATCGCGGCGACGTTGACGACGACGCCGCGGTGGATGCGCCAGAAGCGCTCCGGGTCGAGCCGGGCGGCGAGCTCCGCGATCGGCATGCGGACGAGATGTTCCCTGTCGCGCGTCACCGCGGCGGTGTACTTGTGGTCGGAGCGGAAGAAGCAGACGTCGTCGACGGCGACGATCTCGACCCGTTCGCCGTACCCGACGCGCAACCAGCGCAGGTGCGCCGGCGCATCCGCGAGGCGGCGGACCAGCGATTCGAGTCTCCGCGGATCGAACCCGGCGGGCGCGCCGCCGGCGAACCGCCGCCGCAGGCGATTCGCCGTTTCCCGAAGACGCGGCCCGGTCACCGGCTTGAGGAGATAATCCACGGCCGCGTGCTCGAACGCCTCCACGGCGTGATCGTCGTACGCCGTCACGAACACGACCGCGGTCTGCGCGCCGACCTGCCGGGCGACGTCGAGGCCCGACGGCGGCGGCATGCGGACGTCCAGAAAGGCGGCGTCCGGCCGCAACCGGCCGATCGCCTCGAGCGCCGCCGCGCCGTTCCCGACGGACGCGGCGACGACCAGCTCCGGCCACGCGTCGGCGAGCAGCCGTTGCAGCTCCTCCCGCAACGCGGGCTCGTCGTCGGCGATCAACGCCGTCGGGACTCCGGCGGCGGCGTTCATCCCGCCTCCGCGTCCGCCGCGGGCGCCAGAGGAATCCGCAGCTCGACGCTGACCCCGCCCCCCGGCCTTTCGGTGACGAGGAGCCGGCCACGCGGGCCGAACGCGGCCTGCAAACGCTCGCGGACGTTGGCGATGCCCACGCCGCAGCCGGCGGTGTCCGGGTTCAGGCCGACCCCGTCGTCGGTCACGAGAACGCGCACGGCGCCGGCCGAGCGGGTCGCGCGCACCTCGACGCGCCCTCCCGCCGCCGACGGTTCGATGCCGTGCAGCACCGCGTTCTCCACCAGCGGCTGCACGAGCAGCGGGGGCGCCGGCACCGTTCCGGCCCCGGCGTCGGCTCGGACCTCGTACGTCAGCCGTCCCGCCATGCGCAGCGCCTGCACGTCGAGCCAGACGCGCACCAGGTCGAGCTCGTCGGCCAGCGTGCCGTTCGGGCGGCGCGATCGAGAGAGCGCCGCGCGCAACCAGGACGTCAACCCTTCCAGAAGCCGGGCGGCGCGAACGGGCCGGGTGTGAATCAGGGAGATGACGTTCGCGAGCGTGTTGAACAGGAAGTGCGGTTCGACCTGCGCCTGCAGCACGCGGAGCCGAGACTCCGCCAGCGCCTTGTCGCGGGCCAGCGCGTCGCGCTCCGCCCGCAACAGCCGGTCACGCGTGTCCCACAGTTGTTTCAACCCCTCGAAACCGGCGAGGGCCATCACGCCCACCAGCATCGCGATCAGCAGCGTCGAGCCGTCGGCCAGCAGAAGCAGCGGCCGGCCGGCCGACAACCATCCCCCCAGGGCGAGACCGGCGGCCAGCCCGCAACCGGTCGTGACGACCCGCGCCGCCAGCCGCGGACGCCGTCGCGCAGGTCCGTACGCGCGCCCGACGGCATTGCAGACCTGGACGCAGAACCCGATGCTGTAGCCGACCACGAAGTATCCGGGCGCCAGGGATTCCTCCATCGCCAGGCTCAGCACCGTGGCGGCGAACGTGCAGAACAGGGCGTTGCAGGCGGCCTCCAGCGGCCAGCGGCGTGCGCGCATCGAGGTCGCCGGCCATGTTATTGCGTCACCCGGTTCCGTCGCCGCGCCGTAGCGAACGAACACCGTCCCGCGTTCGCCGGCCGGCATCGTCAGTTCCGCCGTGCGAGGCGCGGGAGCAGGACGTGGCGCACGAAGGCGTACCCGGGTGCGATCCGCAACGCCGCCTCGTACTGCTCGCGGGCGCCGTCCGGATCGCCGCGCCGCGCCAGCGTCTGCCCGAGCCAGGCGCGGGCGTCGAGCAGCCCCCAGTTCGGCCAGGGCAGATCGGGCGGCTGCGCTTCGAAGTGCCCGAGCGCCGACCGGAACCAGCGCTCGGCCCGCTCGAGCCCGCCGCCGAACATCGCCGGCCGGTGGAAGGCGTCGATCCCCTTGAGCAGCAGGAACCTGGGGTTGCGTTCGTCGATCGCCCGCGCGTCGTCGAACGCCCGCGCGGCCCGCCGGCCCAGCGTCATGCCGCGCCACGCCGAGGACCCGATCTTCATCCCGTAGACGCCGCCCAGCAGCGCGTGCGCCTCGACGTCCGCGGCATGCGCGGCGACGTTCTCGGCCAGCAGCGCCGCGGCCTCGTCGGCCAGGTCGTCCCGCTCGCCGCCGTCCAGGTCCGGCCGCGCCCCGAGCAGCCGCCAGTTCGCATAGGCGAGCAGATACCGGATCCGCGCCCGCTGCCCGCCGGTCGGCGTTCCGTCGAGGAGCCGGCGGCAACGGTCCCGCGCGTCGCCGATCGTCCCGGCGTCGCCCGCGACCACCGCGCGGTCGAGTGAATCGACGATCGCCCGCCACTCCCGGTCGGCGCCGGTCTGGGCCGCCGCGGCCGCGGCGCACGCCAGACCGAGACCGCACGCCAGCGCCGACGCCCTGATTGCCCGTTTCACGATGCTCATGATGCGCTCCCCCCTTGCGGCGCCGCCGCGGTTCCGCCGGCGCTTCGCCACGGGACGCCGGCGCCGCACCGTCACCATGCGGATCATGATGACGACGCGGAGGCCGGACGGAAACAGCCAGGTGACGAAACCGCCGCCGGACGGAACGAAACGGCGTCCGGGCGGAACGAAACGGGCTTGCCCCGCGTCAGAAGTCAGAATTCGAGATCGAACCGCCCGCCGGAGGATTCCTGCCGCCGTCGCGGCGCGGGCGATCGTTGTCCCGTATCCCGGTGCTCGGCGCGCCGGCCGTCGACCCGCCGGTTGCCCGGATGGCAGACACGTGACCGGGGATCGCACACGTGGGGACCGTTCGCCGCCGCCGCCGGTCCCCCTTTCGGCGCGCCGGCCGTCGACCCGCCGGTTGCCCGGATAGCAGACTCGTGACCGGGGATCGCACACGTGGGGACCGTTCGCCGCCGCCGGCCGCCTTCGTGCGATCATGGTGGCCGGCGCCGCGCACGCCGCCCGTGCCGCCTCCCTGCGCCGGCCCATGACTCAGCCCCCGCGCGCCGCCCTCGCCGCCGCCTTCGCGGCCGTCTACCTCATCTGGGGCTCGACCTACCTGGCCATCCGCTGGGGCGTGGCCGAGATCCCGCCGTTCCTGATGGCCGGCGGGCGCTTCGTCGGCGCCGGGCTGGTGCTCGTGGCCTGGGCCGCCTGCCGGGGGGCGGCGCGGCCGACCGCGCGCGACTGGCTGGCGACCGCGCTCATCGGCCTGCTGATGGCGGCCGGCGGCAACGGACTGATCACCTGGGCGCTGCAGCGCGTGCCGTCGGGGCTCGGCGCGCTGCTGGTCGCGATGGTGCCGTTCTGGGTGACGCTGGCCGACTGGCTTCGGCCGCGCGGCGCCCGGCCGCCGGGACGGGTGATCCTGGGCCTCGCGCTCGGGTTCACGGGGGTGGCCCTGCTCGTCGATCCGGCCGACGTTGCCGGCGCGCGCACCCTCGACCTGACGGGCGCGGGCACCATCGTCCTGGCCAGCATGCTGTGGGCGGCCGGCTCGGTCTGCTCCCGCTACGCCCCCCAGCCGGCTTCGCAGCCGCTCTCGTCCGGCATGCAGATGCTCGGCGGCGGAGCGGTCCTGCTGGCCATGTCGGCGGCGGCGGGCGAGCCGGCCGGGCTGGACTGGAGCGCCGTCTCCCCCGCCGCCTTCGCCGCCTGGGTCTACGTCGCGGCGTTCGGCTCGGTGGCTTACGGCTGCTACCTGTGGCTACTGAAGGCGTCGACGCCGTCCAAGGCGGCCACCTACGCCTTCGTGAACCCGGTCATCGCGCTGCTGCTCGGCTACCTGCTGGCCGGCGAGACGCTGTCGCCGTGGTCGCTGGGCTGCTCCGCGGTCGTCGTGACCGGGGTGCTGCTGGTCGTGTCGCGGTAGCGCCGGCCGGCCGCGGCGGCTCCGCGGGCGGGCCGAATGCGAGAACGCCGTGGTCGCTGGGCTGCTCCGCGGTCGTCGTGACCGGGGTGCTGCTGGTCGTGTCGCGGTAGCGCCGGCCGGCCGTGGCGGCTCCGCGGGCGGGCCGAAATGCGAGAATGCCGCGATGCGCTTCTTCAACACCACCGGGCCGGTCGATCCGCGGGAGCACTACTGCATCCCCCCGCTCGAGCGGCTCGACCTGGAGCGCGTGCTGCGCCTGATCCGCCAGCGCCGGTACTTCGTGCTGCACGCGCCCCGGCAGACCGGCAAGACGTCGGCGCTGCTGGCGCTGCGGGACCGCCTGCACGCCGCCGGCGGACACCGTTGCGTGTACGTGAACGTCGAGATCGGCCAGTCGGCCCGGACGGACGTGGCGGCGGGCATGCGCGCGATCCTCAGCGCGCTGGCCCGCGAGGCGCGCCACGCGCTCGACGATCCCTTCCTCACCGGGGTCTGGCCCGACCTCCTCGACCGCGCCGGACCGCACGACGCGCTCGGCGAGGCGCTCTCGCGCTGGGCGGCGGCGAACGAGACGCCGCTGGTGCTGCTGGTGGACGAGATCGACTCGCTCGTCGGCGACACCCTCGTCGCCGTGCTCCGCCAACTGCGCGCCGGCTACCACCGCCGGCCGGCGAGCTTCCCCCAGAGCGTGATCCTGTGCGGCGTGCGCGACGTGCGGGACTACCGGATCCGCTCGGAGACCGAGGACGCCCTGGTGACCGGGGGCAGCGCGTTCAACGTCAAGGCCGTCTCGCTGCGGCTGGGGGATTTCTCGGCGGCCGACACGCGGGCGCTTCTCGCGCAGGACGCGGCCGAGACCGGCCGCGTCTGGAGCCCGGAGGCGCTGGCGCTGGTCTGGGAGCTGACCCGCGGCCAGCCGTGGCTCGTCAACGCGCTCGGCGCCGAGATCACCGACGAGGCCCCGGACGCCTCCGCCGGCGTCGGGCCCGACGCCGTCCAGCAGGCGAAGGAGCGCATCATCCGGCGCCGGGAGACGCATCTGGACCAGCTTGCCGACAAGCTGCGGGAAGACCGCGTGCGGCGCGTGGTGGAGCCCCTGCTGAGCGGCGGCGACGGGCGCGCGTTCTCCGCCCGCGACATCGAATATGCCCGGGACCTGGGGCTGATCGCCGCCGCCGGCCCCCTGCGCGTCGCCAATCCGATCTACGCCGAGGTGATCCCGCGCGAGCTGACCGCCGCCGCGCAGGCCGGGATCGCCATCGAGCCCGCCTGGTACGTCGAGCCGGCGGACGGCCGTCTGCGGACGCCGAAGCTGCTGGCCGCGTTCCAGACGTTCTTCCGCGAGCACTCGGAGCACTGGGTCGAGCGGTTCCGGTACCGGGAAGCGGGACCGCAACTGCTGCTGCAGGCTTTCCTGCAGCGGGTGGTCAACAGCGGCGGGCGGATCGAGCGCGAGTACGGCCTCGGGAGGATGCGGACCGACCTGCTGATCGTCTGGCCGCATCCGGGCGGCGTCCAGCGCGTCGTCGTCGAATGCAAGGTCCGGCGCGGCCCGCTCGACCGCACGGCCGCGCAAGGACTCGAGCAGATCAGGGCGTACATGGACCGTTGCGCCGCCGCCGAAGGACACCTGGTGATCTTCGACCGGAACCCGGAGACCCCCTGGGCGGACAGGATCTTCCGGCGGGAGGAGACCGCCGGCGGCGCCCCGGTCACCGTCTGGGGCATGTGACGGCGGAGACGAACCGGTCCACGTCACCGACGGCGCCGATTCCGGCAGGCCGTACCGCCATGCCCACCGGCGCGTCCCGGTCACCGTCTGGGGCATGTGACGGCGGGGACGAACCGGTCCACGTCACCGACAGCGCCGATTTCGGCAGGCCGTACCGCCTGCCCACCGGCGCGGCGGCGGTCGTGGCATGGGCATCGACGGCGCCGATTCCGTCGGGCCGCACCGCCACGCCCAACCGCGCGGCCACCTCCGCCACCGGCGGCGCCCCGGTCACCGTCTGGGCATGTGACGGCGGAGGCGCGCCCCTATTGCCGCTCGGACGCGATCTGCGCCAGGTAGAGGTTCTCCAGGCGTTCCACCGCGGCCCAGAAGCCTTCCGGATCGACGAACGTGTCCGGGCTGTACGCCTGCCCCGCCTCGTACTTGTCGTGCAGGCCGTACTGCCCGCCGTGCGCCGCCACCCAGACGTCGACGTCCAGCGCCTTCTGCTTGCGGAACGTCTCGGCGAAGTCGTCGGCCACGCCGGGGTAGGTGGGCTCGACGACGAGCCGCTTGCCGGGGTTGATGGTGCCCATGTTGGCGATGACGACGTCGTAGTCGCGGCCGCCCTCGTGCACCGTCATCAGATAGCTGGAGCTGCCGGCGGTGTGCCCGGGGCTTTCGAGCACCGTCAGGCGCGCGGCGCCGAGGGCCAGCACCTCGCCGTCCTCGATGATGCGGTCGACCGCGACCGGCTCGAACGACTGCCGGCCGCCGAAGTGCGGATCGCTGAACCCGCCGTCCTCCAGCACCGGCGCGTCGCCGGCCGTCGCCCACATCTCGGCCCCCGCCAGCTCCTTGATCCCGGCCAGGGCGGCGGTGTGGTCCCAGTGCGCCTGCATGGTCAGCAGCACCTTCACGTCCTCGAGCCGGAACCCGAGCGACTCGACGTTCTCGCGGATCAGCGGGATCGAGTCTTCGAGCCCGGTGTTGATCAGGAAGTGCCCCTCGTCCGACGTGACGAGGAACACCGCCAGGTCCCAGGTGCCGACGGCGTAGAGGTTGCCGATCACCCGGTGTCCGGGGAACGGCCGCGTCCATCCGTCGCGCTGGGCGGCGAGGGCGGCCGTGAAGACGAGAACGAGCACGCAGGCGGCGCCGGGCACGATCGGGCGGCGCAGGTGGATTCGCATGGCGGTCACTTCTCCTTATTCGACGGGCGGCGAGCCGGACCCGCGGCTGGTCCCGCCGGGCGGCGTCATCCTTCGATTCGCGCGAGCGATTCGGTGATCGGGGGCGTGCGCTCCGGGTCGAGCCACTCCCGGAGGACGAAGAATCCCGGCACGACCCGAGATTCGATCCGGGCGCCCTGCTCCGCGTACTCCACCAGCAACTCGCCGTCGCGGCGGTAGAAGCGATGGGCGAGGGTCGCCGGATCCAGCACCCAGTACTCGATCACGCCGTGCCGTTCGTACTCGGCGAACTTCGGGCCGACGTCGCGGTCCGCGGTTCCCGGACTCAACACTTCGACGACCAGATCCGGGGCGCCTTCGACGTGGTTGTCGCGGATCCGGTCGCGGCGCTCCGCCCGATAGAACGCCAGGTCGGGCTGAAAGACGTTCCGGGAGCTCAGACGGACGGCTACCTCCTCCCGAAACAGCTCGCCGAGTCGACGCCGGTCCACGTAGACACCAAGCAGACGATCGAGGAAGTTGAGCAGCCTGGCGTGGCGGATGGACACGGGCGAATGCATGCGGATCTCTCCGCCGATCAGGTCGGCGCAACGCCCGGGCTCCAGCCACTCCAGAAAGTCCTCTGCCGTGAGCAACGTGCGCTCCGGGTCGACGGAGGCCGAGACGCGGGTCGGCATGACGCAGTATAGCGAGGCGTCGGCGGCGACGATCCGGGCTCCGCCGCCGGCGCGGCGCCAAGCCCCGTCAAGCCCGGCGGACGACGGCCGGGTTCGACGTGTCGCCCTCGTTTGCCAATAAGATCAGGGCATGACGGACACGACGCTCGACCGCCGCCGGTTTCTCGAAGCGCTCGGCGCCGCCGGCGGCTCGGCCGCGGTGTACGCGGCGGCCACCGCTCTCGGTCTCGCGCCGAAGCCGGCCGCGGCCGGACCGCTCGACCTGAAGCCGGGCGGCGGGCGGCGGGTGGCGATTCTCGGAGCGGGCATGGCCGGGCTGGCCGCGGCGTACGAGCTCGGCCGCGCCGGCTACGACTGCACGGTGCTCGACGCCGCGCCGCGGCCCGGCGGGCGCAACCTGACGGTGCGCGGCGGCGACGTGGTGGACGAGATCGGCAACCGGCAGGTGTGCGCGTTCGACGACCATCCGGACCTGTACCTCAACGCCGGTCCGGCGCGGATCCCGGCGGATCACGTCGCCGTGCTCGGGTATTGCCGAACGTTCCGCGTCCCGCTGGAGATCTTCGTCAACGACAACCGCAACGCCTGGGTGCAGGACGACGCCGCGTTCGGCGGGCGTCCGGTCCGCAGCCGCCGGTATCGGACGGACGTGCGCGGGTTCCTGGCGGAGCTGCTCGCCAAGTCGGTCGATCCCGCGGCGCTGGACGCTCCCCTGTCGGCCGGCGACGCCGAGCGGCTCTTCGAGCTGTTCGCCGCGTACGGCGATCTCGCGGGCGACGGCCGTTACCGCGGCTCCGCCCGCGCCGGCTACGCCCGCGGCGGGGTCGTCTCCCCCGGCGTCACCAGGCGCCCCGCCGCGCTCCTCGAGCTGCTGCGGACCGCCCACTGGCGGGAGTACATGCACTGGGGCGAGGTGGCCGAGCAGGCGGCGCCGATGATGCAGCCGGTGGGCGGCATGGACCGCATCGTCGATGCGTTCATGGCCCGCGTCGGGGACCGGGTCTCCCTGCGGTCGCCGGTGCGGGAGATCCGGTTGCGCGACGACGGCGTCGACGTCGCCTACGGCGCGCCGGCCGGCGGCGTGCGGATCCTGTCCGCCGACTACTGCCTGAACAGCATCCCGATCCACCTCGCCGGCCGTCTCCGCCACAACTTCCCGGCGCGCTACCGGCGGGCGCTCGCCGCCCCGCCGCTCGGCGAACTGTTCAAGATCGGCTTCCAGATGCGGCGGCGCTTCTGGGAGGACGAGCGGATCTACGGCGGCATCTCCTGGACGAACCAGGACATCACGCAGATCTGGTACCCGCCGCACGGCATCCACGGCGAGAAGGGCGTCGTGGTCGGCGCCTACGCCTTCGAGGACACCGGCGCGCGCCTCACCCGCCTGCCGCCGGCCGAACGCCTGGAGACCGCCATTCGACAGGCGGAGAAGGTGCATCCCGACTACCGCGGCTTCGTGGAGCACGGCGTCAGCGTCGCCTGGGGGCGCATGGCCCACGTCGAAGGGTGTCCGGTGCTGTGGACGGACGCGTTGCGCGCCGCCCACTTCGAGACCCTGCAACGGCCCGCCGGCCGCCACTACATGGTGGGCGACCAGATCAGCTATCTGCCCGGCTGGCAGGAAGGGGCGGTCGCCTCCGCGTACCACGCGATCCGCGACGTCGACGCGCGCGAGCGGGCCGGATGATCCGGCCGGCGCGGCGCCGCCCGCGCGCGGCAGGCGGCGCCCGCCGGACGGCTCACTTGGCTGCCGCCGCGGCGGCGGCGGCCTCCGCGGCGCGCGACCCGGCGAGGATGTTCGTCAGCCCGTAGTTGCCCTCGTGACAGGCGTACTCGAACATCGGCCCCTCGTTGCGCGACATCGGCAGCGAGCCCCGCCAGGGGCGGGTCCAGGTGTTCGGGTCGGTGACCGTGAACTCGTAGTCGAGGACGTCCGGCGCGCTGCGGGTGAAGCGCTCCACCACGTGCAGCTCCTCGCTGAGCTCCACGTTGTTGAAGTTCCGGATGAACGCCTGATCGTTGAAGCGGGTGGTCTCGACGACCAGCGTGTCGCCCTCCCAGTGGCCGCGCGAATCGCCTCCGTACTGCCGGATCCGCCCGGAGACGTGCGGGCGCCCGTCGATGGGGATGAACCGCACGTCGTGGATGTGCTCCTGCAGGATGACCACGAAGTCGGGGTTCTGGACGATGTGGTAGTTGTTGTTGTAGCCGGTCGGGAACGACGGGATCCCGCGGTACCAGATGCAGCGGTCGCCCAGGTCGAGCTGCTCGTGGCTGTCGGCCGGCCGATCCCCGCGGCGCACCGCGGCCCGGTGGGCGGCCGCCGGCGAGGCCAGCCAGGCGGCGACTTCCGGCGTCACCTCGGGCAGCCGGCCGTCCGGCGGATCGATGACGATCGACGTGCGGCGGGTCGGCACCACCGTCGTGCCCCGCTCCATCCAGAAGTTGTTGTAGGCCCCGACGTTGCCGCCCGCCTCGGTCCGGCGCGCCGGCGCCTCCCACAGCGCGGCGTTGCGGTCGACGGTCCGCTGCTCCAGGCCGGCCGCCTCCTCCTCGGTCAGGAACTCCCGGCCGCCGAGCGCCTCCGGGCGCTGGAACGGCGTCAGCGTGGCGTTGTTCCAGATCCCCTGCAGGTCCGGATCGCCCCACGCGGTGCGCGGCGGCGCCGAACCGTCCTGGGCCCCGGACGCGGCCGGCAGCGCCAGCAGCGCCGCAACCGCGGTTACCGTGCGCACGACGACGAATCCTCCACGGCTCATCGCATCCTCCTCGCCCGTTTCCCGCGCGTTCCGAATTTCCGGCTCCTCCGGATGCGTCACCGCCCGCCGGCCGCGGCCTCCGCCTCCTCGGCGCGGGCGCCCGCCAGGATGTTGATCATCGCGTGGTTCCCCTCGTGGCAGGCGTACTCCCACATTTCGCCCGCGGTCACCCCGCGCGCCGCGTGATCGGTGGTCAGCGGCGCCGCCGCGGTCCAGGGCCGGGTGAACGACAGCGGATCCTCGAGCGTGAACGTGTAGTCGATCGTCTCCGGCCCGACGCGCGTGAACCGCTCGACCAGGCGCAGGCCGGGGCGGGCGGCCCGCCACGGGGCGCTCCAGTACGTATCGGGCTTGTCGACGAAGCCGATCGTCTCGACGACCAGCGTTTCGCCCTCCCAGCGTCCGCGGGCCTCGCCCGTCCACTGCCGGACGCCGGTCCGGGGCCGGCCGTCGAGCGGCACGACGCGCAGCTCGTGGTACATCTCGTGCAGCATCACCACCTGCCCCGGCGTCTGGAAGACGCGCATGTTCATGTTGTACGGCTGCAGGGGAACCATGTTGGGCAGGCCGTCGGTGATGCAGCGCTCGCCGGTGTCGAGGTCGGTATGGGCGTGGAACGGGCCGACGCCGTAGCGGGCCCGCTCGCGGTCGCTCTCGACCTTCCGCGCGGGAAACCACGGGATGACGCCCTCCGGCGGGTCGACGATCAGCGACGTGCGCCGGTCGCCGACGACGCGGGTACCGGCGTCCAGCCAGACCTGGTTGTAGCCGCCGACGCTGCCGGGAGCCGACCGGCCGTCGGACGCGGCCCGGCGGGCGGCGGATTCCTGCTCGATCGCCGCGGCCTCCTCGCCGGTCAGCAGCGCCCGCTCCGCCTGCCGGGCGGGCCGCTCCAGCGGCGTGAGGGTCGCCGACGTCCACAGCCCCTGCAGATCGGGGTCGCCCCAGGCGGTGCGCGGCGCCGTCCAGCCGCCGCCGGCCGCGGACCGGCCCGGGAGCTCCGCCGCCGCGCCGCGCGCCGCCTGCGCCGCGCCCTGCACTGCCTGCGCTTCGCCGATCCCGGCGCCGCGCGGGGTTTCGCCGCGGGCTCCCGCCGGCGGCAGGAGCGCGAGCAGCGCCAGCACCGCGGCCGCCGAACCCGTCGAGCCGATCGCTCCGTCACGCATCGCAACCTCCCGGCCGGTTCCGCCCTCCGTGTTGGTCGCGCGAGCCGTCGAGCCGATCGCTCCGTCACGCAACGCAACCTCTTCTGCTTCTACTGACGCTGCCGCTTCTACTACTGACGCTGCCGCTCGTACGGCGCGCCGGTGCCGGACGAGCCGACGAAGAACCGCGAGCCGTCGGGGAACGTGACGTCCCGCGCGTTGGCGGTGTTCGAGCCGTTCTTGGCGCCGAAGCCGTCGATGACCAGCTCGGTGCCGACCGGGACGGAGTTCTTGTTGAGGCCGCGGCGCAGCAGCGCGTTCGGCGCGCCGCATTCGATGGCCCACGTCACGATTTCGCCGTCCTCGCCCTCGACGTCGACGTGGATCCAGGAATGCGGGTTGATCCACTCGGTCTTCGAGACCGTGCCGACGAGCCGCAACGGCCGGTCGGCGTCGAACTCGGCCGAGAAGGCGTGGTGCGCCGCCGCCGGGACCGCGCTGGCGAGCAGCGCGAGCAAAAGGAAGACGCCCGGCCCCGGACGGTTCATCGCCGCGGACCGCGCGGCCGGCGCAGCCGTCCGGGTGACGGACAAGGCACCCGGCCCGATGGGCAGTGGTTCGCTTTCGATCCTGTCCGGCTTCGCAGCCATCCGGGTGCCGGACGGAGCGCCCGGCCCCGGGCCGGCCGCCGCCGCGGCATGCTTGGTTCGCATCGTATTCCCTCGCTCCCGCCGGTCCTCTACCTGACCTGCACCCGCGCCGCGTCGATGTCCACGCCGGTCATCAGCTCGAGGTTGCGGCCGTTGCCCTCGTGGCAGGCGTACTCGAACAGCATGCCGTCCTCTACCTGACCTGCACCCGCACCGCGTCGACATCCACGCCGGTCATCAGCTCGAGGTTACGGCCGTTGCCCTCGTGGCAGGCGTACTCGAACAGCATGTGGCCCGCCGGGGCCCGCCGCAGGGCGTCGAACTCGAGGGTCCACGGCCGCGTGAACACGTGCGGGTCCTCGATGGTCGCGGTGTAGCGGATCGTGTCGGCGTCGACGAACGTGAAACGCTCGACCACGCGCAGGTCCCCGCTGTGGAAGACGCCGTGGCCGCTGGTCAGCGCGGAGGCCGGCGCGCCTTCCGGCGGCGCGCCGTGCCCGACCGGCCAGGTGTTGGCGGTGAAGTTGGTGACTTCGACCACGAGGGTGTCGCCCTCCCAGCGGCCGCGCGAGTCGCCCATGCCGAGCCGGACGCCGGGCGGCAGGTGCGGCCGGCCGTCGAGCGGGATGTACCGGTAGAGGTGGTTCCACTCGTAGAGCATGACCACGTAGCCGGGGATCTGCAGGATCTGGTACGTGTTGTAGCCGACCGGCAGGTGGGCGCGCGGCAGCGCCGACGGCAGGCACTTGACGCGCGGATCGAGGTGCGCCAGCTCGTCCTGCCGGGCCATGATCTCGTCCCGCCGCCCGGCCGCCCACGGCTGCAGCGGCACCTTGCCGTCCGGCGGGTCGATGATCATCGGCCGCGCGATGCGCGCCGGCCGCGGCGGCGCGGCCGGGTCGGGTTCGAAGAAGCGCGAGAACGCGGCGCCCTGGCCGCGGTCGGCCCCTTCCTCCGGCCGCCACTCGTCGCTCGCCCGCGTCTCGAGCGGCTGCGGCGCGCCGGGCAGGTAGTAGCCCCGGAAGTCGGGAGCGCCCCACGGGGTGCGGGGCGGCTCGAAGTCCGCCGGGGCGCCCCCCTGGGCGTGGGCCGGCGCGGGCAGCGCGGCCGGGCCGAGCAGGCCGAGCGCCGCGGCCGCGACGACGGCGCCGCCGAAACCGATTCCGCAACCGGCCGACTTGGCCAGCCACATGGGGATGGACGAAGCCGCGGCGGCGGCGCCGCCGAAACCGATTCCGCAACGGGTCACCGCGCACCCCCCTCCGGCGCAGTCAGCGCCTGCAGGATGAAATCGACGCAGTCGTAGTCCAGAAGCTGCAGCCGGTCCTCCATGCGGCGGTACAGCGGCATGCGCATGGTCCAGGGCCGGGTGAAGACCTCGGGGTCCTCGATGGTCACCTCGTAGTCGACGTGGTACGGGGTGATCGGCGTGTAGCGCTCCACCACGTGCAACTGGTCGCCGTGGAAGTTGCCCGCCGCGTCGAACCAGGTCAGGCCGTTGAAGTGCGTCGTGTCGACCACCAGCGTGTCGCCGTCCCAGTGGCCGCGCGAGTCGCCCATCCAGAAGTCGTTGGGCAGCGGGTGGCCGCTGCCGTCGGTGTAGATGATGCGCACCGCGTGCGCGAACTCGTAGGTGACGACCACATGGTCGGGCGTCTGCAGGATGCGGAACGGAAACGGCATGTAGGTGATGCGCGGCACGCCCGGCAGGTAGCACTTGCGCACCGGATCGTCGGAGAGCCGGTTGGCGTAGTTCTGTTCCTGCTGCGCCGCCGCCCACGGCCGATAGGGAATCTCTCCCCCCTCGACCACGCCGAGCCCGGCCGGCACGCCGTCCTGCGCGTTGTGCGGCCGGACGTCCCAGGACGCCGCGTTGAGCGTCTGCCAGATGCCGTTCAGGTCGGGCCGCCCCTCCGGCGTGCGCGGCCCGTCGTAGCGGACCGTCCCGGCCGCGGCTCCCTCCTGCCCGCCCCCCGGCGCCGCTTCGCCGGCATGGTGGCGGCCCCCGTCGCGCAGTGGGCGGGCGGCTTCCTCCTGCCCGCCCCCCGGCGCCGCCGCTTCGCCCGGCGCCGCCGCGCTCCCGGCCGCCGCCGCGCTCCCGGTTTCGGCCGCCGCGGTCTCCGTCTCCGCTTCCTCGACCTCCGGCGCCGCTTCGCCCGGCGTCGCCGCGGTCCCGGCAGCGGCCGGCGGCGACGTCAGCGCTTCCAGGTACCCCGCCACCTGCCGCACGGCGTCGTCGTCGAGTTCGCGGCGCGAGATGGGCGGCATCTGCCCGTAGCCCTCGCGGACCACGGCCAGGAGGTAGTCGGCGTCGAACCCGAAGGGGACCAGCGCCGGTGCGATGTCTCCGCGGCCGGCGGTTCCGTGGCAGAACCCGCACACCTGCCGGTAGGGCTGCGCCCCCGGGTGATCCTGCCCGGCCGCGGCGGCCGCCGTGGCCCGGGAAGACGCGGCGGAAGCCGGCGCCGCCGCGAGCAGGGCGAGGCTCAGCGCCGCGGCCGGCGCGCGTTGGAAGCGCACGGCCGTATTGTAGCGCGGACGCTCCGGACCCGCGCCCGCCCCGGGACCGGCGTCCGGAGCGGCACGGCCGGCCGGAACCGGCAGTTTCGTCACGGCGCGGTGTTCTCGTACCACTTGAGATTCGCGGTGCGGCCGCCGATGCAGACCAGATCGGGACGGCCGTCGCCGTTCAGGTCCGCCACCGCGCATCCCGAGGGCGACATGTCCTCGTCGAGCACCCGGCGCGACCAGGAGGCTCCCTCCGGGTCGGCGGCGGCGTACAGGTGCAGCCGGCGCGTGTCGCCGCGGTCGCCGGTGACGATCTCGTCCCGCCCGTCGCCGTCGAAGTCCGCGGTGACGAGGGTGTGGCCGCTGCCGATCTCGTCGATCACCTGCCGGGTCCACTCCCCTCCGTCCGCGCGGTAGACGACGACCCGCGGGCCGTGCCACGGCTCGATGGTCGCCACGAAGTCCCGGTTCCCGAGGCGGCCCACCGCCACCTCGCTCGCCCCGCTCCGGGGCCACGGGGCGGGGTCGCCGGCGACGACCGTTTCCCGGCTCCACCCGCCGTCCAGATAGCGGTGCAGATGCACGCCGGCGAAGCTGGCGGTGAACACGGCGTCGCCGGCCGGGGCGCGCCAGGGCGTGACGAGCAGGCCGTGCACCACGCCCTGCCCGGCGCCGGTGACGATGCGCCGCCGCCAGTCGCCGGGCCGGTACCAGTAGACGGGAACCGCGGCGCGGTAGTCCGGCGGCTCGGCGGCGGGGCCGGACAGCGGCGCGCTCACCAGCACCGGGCGTCCCGTGCCGTCCGGATCGGCCCACCGGATGCGGTGCGCGGTCGGCGTGCGGTCGAGCTCCCGGATGCTCCAGGGTTCGGCCGGATCGCCCCGGTGGGTCAGCAGGCTGAGGATGCCGAGGCTGCTCGCATGCGTGGTCCCGAACTCGTGGGCGAGGGCGATCTCCGGAATCCCGTCGCCGTCCAGATCCCGCGCCGCGGCGTTGATGGCGCGGTTCAGCCCGGCCGTCAGGACGTGCCGTTCCCAACCGGGGTTGCGGTACCACGCCAGCTCGCCGGCGCGGGTCGAAAGGCCGATGACGTCCGGGCGGCCGTCACGGTCCAGATCCGCCACCACCGGCTGGTAGCCGCCAGCCAGATCCGCGTCGATCGTATGGGTTGCGAAACGGGGCCCGCCGCCGGCGCTCTCCTGGGCGCCTGCCGGCCGCACCCCCGCCGCGCCCGGCGCGAGCGCCGCCGCCAGCGCCAGCGCGAGGCCTGCCGGCGCCGCCGCCGTCCGCGAGCGCAGTGTCATCCGATCCCCCTTCCCGGCGCGTTTCGCCCGGCCGCCCGCGGCGGACGCGGTCAGGCGCGCGGCAGCCACTCGCCCCCGAGCACCGTCCCGCGCGGAAACAGGCGCTGGCCGCCGGTGCGCACGTTGCCGTAGTTGTCGACGAAGTCGAAGCGGCCGACGCGCAGCTCCAGCAGGGCCAGGTCGGCCCGCGCCCCGACGTGGAGCGTGCCGCGGCCGCGCAGGTGCGGGAAGACGCGCGCGGCGTCGGCGGTGACGCAGGCCACCACTTGCGGCAGGCTCATCCCGGCGTCGAGGAACTTCGACATCACGTTCGGCAGGTCCACCACGCCCGGCACGTCGCGGCTCGCGGCGTTGCCGTCGGTGGAGATGGTGTCCGGCAGGAAGCCGGTCCGCATGACCTGGTCGAAGGTGTCCCAACGGATGTGGCCGGTGCGGCCGTTGGCCACGTCGAAGCGGACGCCGCGGCGCCGCGCCTCGAGCACCGCGGGCCGGATGCGGCCGCCGTCGTCGACGATGGCGTTCGGCGGCGGGGCGTACATGTGGGTGACGACGTCGCCCGGCTTGAGCAGCGCGAACAGCGTGGCCAGCGGCGAGACGGTCTGTCCCATGTGAATCATCACCGGCAGGTCGAAGGCCGACGCCGCGGCCTGCGCGCGCCGCAGCACCTCCACGTCGTCGGCCGCGACGTTGCGCGACAGCCGCGCCTTGACCCCCACGACGTACTCGCGGTGGCGCGCGACGGCCTCCCGCGCCGCCCCGACGTCCGCCAGGGCGAGGTCCATGGTGTCGCCGTCCGGCAGGATGCCCCGCCGCCCGATGTTGACCAGCACCCGTCCCTGCTGCGGCGCCCCGCGCGCGACGGCCACCCGCCCGGCGATGGCGTCGGCCCCTGCCGAGCCGGCGTCGACCCACGCGGTCACGCCGTCCTCCAGGCAGGTCCGGGGGCCTTCCGGCTCGCGGGCGTAGTGCGTGTGGACGTCGATGAGGCCGGGCGCCACGAACCGGCCCCGGGCGTCGACCACCCGCGCGCCGCCGGCGTCGATGCCCGGCTCCACCGCCGCGATGCGGCCGCCGGCTATCGCCACGTCGCGGACGGCGTCGAGCCCCAGCGACGGATCGATCACCCGCCCGCCCCGGACGACCAGGTCCCAGGACGCCGCGCGCGGGCGCGCCGCCCCGGCGAGCGCCGCCCCGGCGGCGGAAACGAACTGGCGGCGGGTCATGCGCACGTCGTCCTCCTTCCCGGATTCGCCTCATGGTGCGCGCCTGCGCGCGGCGTGTCAACGTCACCGCCCGGCGCCCTCCGCCGGGTCCGCGGCCGGCGCTGCGGGAAAAGGGTCGGCGGACGGCGGGGCGGCGTGTCAACGTCACCGCCCGGCGCCCTCCGCCGGTCCGCGGTCGGCGCCGCGGGAAGGGTCGGCGGACGGCGGGGCGGCGGCTTCCTCAGCCTCGCGCGGCGGAGGCGATCCGCCCGGCGCCGTCACCCCCAACAGCCCCCGGGCCGCCGCGGCTTCCTCAGCCTCGCGCGGCGGAGGCGATCCGCCCGATCGCCGCGAGCGCCCGCTCGATCCCCCGGCGCGAGACGTCGAGGTGCGTGACGGCCCGGATCGCGCCGCCGGCGCCGCTCACCCGCACGCCGGACGCCGCCAGCCGGTCGACGAACTCCCGGTTGCCCAGGCCGAGTCCGCGCACGTCGAAGAAAACCATGTTGGTTTCCGGCTCGGCGGTCCGGACTTCGATGCCGTCGATCGCGGCCAGGCCGCCGGCCAGCAGGCGCGCGTGCTCGTGGTCCTCGGCCAGCCGCTCGACGTGGTGGTCGAGGGCGTACAGACAGCCCGCCGCGGCGACCCCCGCCTGCCGCATGGCGCCGCCGAAGAGCTGCTTGTAGCGGCGCGCCGCCGCGACGAAGCCGCGCGTCCCCGCCAGCACCGCGCCGATCGGCGCCCCGAGCCCCTTGGTGAAGTCGATCCACAGGCTGTCCGCTTCCGCCGCGAACGCGGCGGCGGAGACGCCGCTCGCCACGCAGGCGTTCAGCAGCCGGGCGCCGTCCATGTGGAGCGGCACGCCCCGCGCCCGCGCGCACGCCGCGACCGCGCCCAGCTCCTCGCGCGACCAGACGGCGCCGCCGCCGAAGTTGTGGGTCTGCTCGACGCAGACCACCCCGACCGGCTGCCCGTACGGCACCGGCACCGCGGCCACCCGTTCCAGCGCGGCTTCGAGCTCGGCCGGCGTGAAGACGCCCCGCCCGGTCGGGATCGGCTGCACCATCACGCCGGAAGCGAGCGCCGCCCCGCCCGACTCCGCGCGGATGACGTGCGCCATCCCGTCGGCCACCAGCGCGTCTCCCGGCCGGGTGTGCGTCTTGACCGCCACGAGGTTGCACATCGTCCCGGTCGGCAGCCAGAGCGCCGCCTCCTTGCCGAGCAGATCCGCCACCCGCTCCTGCAACCGCGCGACGGTCGGATCCTGCCCCTTCTGCTCGTCGCCGACCTCGGCCGCCGCCATCGCCGCGCGCATGCCGGCCGTCGGGCGGGTCTCGGTGTCGCTGGAGAGCGCAACGGCCTCGTGCGTCATCGGTGGGTGCTGCCGTTCCGTGATCCCGGGCCCGGCATCCGCCGCCGCCCGACGATCCGCCGTGCGATCCTCTTGTGGCGCGGGTCGATCCCGCCATCATGTCGATTGCCGTGTTCGCGAAGGACGGTGCCGCCGCCGCGTCGGGAATCAGACGTCACTGTCATCCGCCAGTTCCTCGTCGGGAGAAATATCGGTGACGAGTGAATCCCCGACGACTTCCTTGACGCGGGCAACGATGAGTCTGGCTCGTGCTCGACAGAAGTCCTCGAACCGCTCGATGGAGAAACTGTCGGGCCAGTCCGGGTCGCGCGGATCGCCCGGGATCATGCAGTCACGAAGTCTTCGGCTCACGCCGCCCAGAGTCCCCTCCGATCGCGCTTGGTCCGCCATTTCCCGGAAATATTCCTCCGGGTACGCCTCGTTGAGTTTCAGGTTGGACTGCTCCAGGACCGGCACCCGGTTGCAGATTCCATCCAGCATCTTTTGATGCAGGCCGTGCCGCTTGCCGGCGTTCCTGGGGAATACGTGATGATCGTGAAGCACGGATTCGGAGTTTATGTCTTTTCCGTAAATCAGATCGTGACGGACAGTCGACGCAAATACGTTCTGGAGCGCCTTGTACCGGACGTCGGACGGCTTGAGCTTCATGACGATGTCGGCGTTCAGCTTCACCGACGCGACTGCCGGCCTTTCGCCATCCCTGACGTAGCGGCGTAATGCGTCGAAGTCCTGGCCAATCCTGTAATTCGACGCCTGGGATGCTCCGGCCTGCATGATCTTGCTGAAGTACCAGCGCCTGATGAACTCGTGATCCGGCCACATTTCGTCGCTTGCGTCTTCGGAAAACAGGTTCCTTATCGCCGCAAGCGCAACCAGGACGTTGTGGTTCGGCAGAGTTTTCGGCCGCGCGCCGTGCGCACGCGCCCATCTGTACGTTTCCGCCAGGGCCTCTGAAGATTTTCTCCATTCCCGTTCAATTTCACGGTGTGACAAGGAAAGCAAGTTGCTTCGTGTCGGATCGGGGTACTTGCCACTGCGATCGGCCACCGTCAGGTACAACGCCTGAAGAACTCGCTCGCCGTCTACTTCGTAAGTTTTCAGGATGGAGTTGTCTTCCCTCGCATCGTCCCACAGGCGCCTCAAGTCCGGCTTCGGATAGAAGCGGGCCACGGCGAGGTCGAACGTCGTCAGCCGGGTTCCCGTGCTGTTTATCGTTTCGAACACCCGGCAGACCGACTCGACGCCGCTGTCCCGTTCGAGAGTGACAACAGGTATCTTGTAGTTGCGCATCGTCTCGAAGACGCCGTTTATGCGAGCAGCGGCCTCTCTCCGCCTTACCTTGTAGTCGCGCATCGTCTCGGAGAGGGTCTTCTCCGGGAAGTCTCCGGAGTCTTCAATGTACTCGATTACGTAGATCGCCGCCCTCTTTTGATCCAGGGTTATGTCGGCACGAAGCAACCGGTTGTTTTCCTTTCGGTCCGGTTGCGTTTTTCCCCGCTGCCGGACTCGAATCCAGGACGTTTCCTCCCGGCCGTGTTCTTCTAACAGCCGCTTGAGGTCGAAATAATAAAGTTTTCTCGGATGGGCATTCAGGAAAACACGCGCGATCGCGGTGGTGCGTTGCTGGCCGTCCAGGATGTAGGACTCCACGTCTGGCGGCGTTTCGTTCGGTCCGCTCAACGTTCCGTCGTCAGGCGGATAGCCTTCTCGGATCTCCGCCTCGATGCTTCGGGACGCAAGATCCAGATCCGGCTTCCTGTCGAGCAGAAGCAGGGAGCCGATCGGATACGATCGGGACATCGAATCTATCAGCAGGCTGACTTGGGACTCGCGCCACACGAAAGAACGCTGGAACTGAGGAATCTTCAGGCTTCCCTCTTTCGCTCTCCTGAGCAACTCCCCGAGGCCAAGGCTTGTGGTCTGCATTCCTCAATCCGTGAGCGATTCTTCCAGTTTCTCCTGGCCCCGCCGCCGCCAACACGCTAGCGAGACCGGCCTGCACGGAACGACCGATCCAGCCTCGTCAGAATACCACGTTTCCTCACCCTTCCGGCAGCGCGAACGCCACCAGCCGCGCGTCGGGGCCGGCGCCGGTGGCGATCAGGATGAACTGCCGGCCGGCGCGCGAGCGGTAGGTCATCGGGTTGCCGCTGGTCCGGAACTCGGTGGCCACGCGGGTCACCTCGCGGCCGGTCCCGGCGTCGAAGGCGTACAGGTACGGGTCGCCGCCGCCGAGGAAGACGAGCCCGCCGCCGGTGACGAGCGGACCGGGGGCGCCCGGCGTGCCGAGCCGGTCCGGCAGGTCGACGCCCCGCAGCAGCGGGTGCGCGCGCAGGACCCGGCTCCCCTCGCCGAACGGCACGCTCCAGGCGATTTCGCCCGCGTTCAGGTCGATCGCCACCAGCCGCGCGTAGGGCGGCTTGACGAGCGGGATCGGGCCGAGGCGGCTGCGCTCCGCCGGCACGTACCCGCCCAGCCCCCGGAAGATGCCGGCCGAACCGCCGCGCGGGCAGTTGTTCGTGTAGGCGACGTCCACCTCCGGCAGGTCGGGATGGGTCTCGCACACCTGGTTGGCCGACACCCCTTCCGAAGTGCGCACGTAGAGCCGGTTGGTGGCGGGGTCGAGCGCCGCGCCGCCCCAGTTGGCGCCGCCGTCGACGCGCGGCCGCTGCAGCGTTCCCCGCAGGCTGGGCGGCGTGAAGAGCGGCCCGAGGCGGTACGTCCGCATTTCCTCGACCGCGAGGCGGCGGATCTCCGGCGTCAGGTCGTTCGCGTCCGCCAGCGACACCCCCTGCCCGGCGAACGGCGGCGGCTTCGTCGGGAACGGCTGGGTCGGATACGGCACCTCGCCCGGCACGTCGGTTTCGGTGTCGACCGGCCGCTCCTCGATCGGCCAGACCGGCTCCCCCGTCACCCGGTCGAACACGTAGGTGAAACCCTGCTTCGAGACCTCCGCCACCGCGTCGACGGTCCTGCCGTCCACCTCCAGGGTCATCAGGTTCGGCGCCGACGTGAAGTCGTAGTCCCACAGGCCGTGGTGGACCGCCTGGAAGTGCCACTCGCGGCGGCCGGTCCGCGCGTCGAGGCAGACGAGCGACTCGGCGAACAGGTTGGCGCCGAGCCGCCGGCCGCCCCAGTAGTCGCTGCTCGGCGTGCTGGTCGGGACGTACAGCAGCCCCCGTTCGGCGTCGAGCGACATCAGGCCCCAGACGTTGGCGTGCCCGGTGAAGCGCCAGGAGCCGCCCTCCCAGGTGTCGGCCCCGAACGCGTCGTTCGACTGCGGCACCGTGTAGAAGACCCAGCGCCGCTCGCCGGTGCGGACGTCGAACGCCTGCACCGACCCCGGCGTGTCGAACCGCTGCTGGATGCGGTCCGGCACGCGGCTGCCCACGATGACCAGGTCCTCGAAGACGACCGGCGGCGACGTCTGGTCGAACGTCTCGTGGGTCACCGGGTTCGGGAAGTTCTCGGTCAGCAGCACCCGGCCGCCGTCTCCGAAGGAGCGGATCAGCGACCCGTCGGCGGCGTCCAGCGCGTACAGGCTGTCGCGGCTGTTGATGAACACCCGCATGCCGCCGTCCGCGCGCGCCGGCCGGCCGCCGGCCGGCCAGACCGCCACGCCCCGATGCTTGAAGCCGCCGGGCGGGCCGCCCCGCGGGCCGGTGCGCCACGCCTCCGGATCGAACGCCCAGAGCTGCGCGCCGGTCTCGGCGTCGAGCGCAACCACCCGCGTGTACATCGTCGACACGTAGACGACGCCGCCGATCATCAGCGGCATCACCTCGAAGCTGCCCGGCCGCGTCCGGAACTCCTGGTTCGGCAGCTCGTTCGGTTCCCAGGTCCAGGCGATCCGCAACCGGTCGACGTTCGAGGCGTCGACGTCGGCCAGCGGCGAGTACTTCGACGCCGCCTGGTCGGCGCCCACGTAGGGCCATTCGACCATTCCGCCGGCGGACTCCTGCGGCGCGGCGGGCGCGGCGGCAACCAGCGCCGCCGCGAACGCGGCCGCCGTCACGAATCGCGTCGTGCCGCGCACGTGCGGGGGCGCACCGGGGCCGGCGCCGGCGAAGCGGGCGGGCGAGGTCGTGCCGTGCATGTGCGGAAGCTCCTCTCGATCAAGGGCGTGTTCAGCGGTTGCGAGTCCTCGCGGACCGGCCGGCGCGCCGCCGCTCGTCCGGGCGGGCCGGGCGGACGGCCGGCAGCGAAGCGGGGCGGATGAAAAGCCATGCGCCATCCTACCACCGGGGAGTTCGTGCTACCCTGCCGGGGTGGACGGGAACCGGGTCGCCGCGGTCGCCGCCGTGATCGCCGCCATCTTCTCCGTCGTCGCCGCGATCGTCGGCGTCACGTCAAACGTCGCCACGACGGACGACGTCGCATCGATTCGCCAGGAGATGCGCGAGCTGCGCGAGGAATTGCGTCAGGAGATGCGCGAGTTGCGCGCGCAATCCGAAACGCAGATGCGCGAGCTGCGCGAGCAGTCCGAAACGCAGATGCGCGAGTGGCGCGAGCAGTCCGAGGCGCAGATGCGCGAGCTGCGCGGGTACTTCGTCGACCATCTGGACGGTCACTCTCCCCCCGTCGTCGACGACTGACTCCGGCTCCGCGCCGGCCGATTCGGGAACCGCTTCAACGCCCGGGGCGTGTCCGGTCGTTTGGTGATCATCGGACGTCGAGGTCTGGCTACCTGTTCCTTCGGGACGCGCGAACGTCGATCAGCCGGGCGCTTATCCTCCCGGTCCGCTGGTGGCGTGTTACCTTGACCGCTCTTCCAGCTTCCAGCTCCTTCCAATGGTTGTTCAGCACGTACACTGCCAACTCCAGCTTCTCTTTGGCAGATGCCTCTCTGCCGGCGGCGGCCGCCTTTCCGATCAGGATCAGACCGCCGCGCCGTCTTGCATGCATTGCGGGCGTATCCCAGTCGGTGTCGCAGGTGATCACCACGCGGCTCTGCTCGTCCGCCTGCCTTTGCACTTCGGAGTCGGGGTCCCTTCCGCTCTTCGAGAGCTCCACGTCGTACCCTCGCGCTCTCAGTTCGCGCAAAAGTCCCGTTACGTTGGCGTTCAGAAGCAGGCGCCGCTTCCGGTTCATGGGCCAACCGACCGCTGCTCGCGGTTCTCATGCTTCAGCACTGCGTCCAGTCCGTACCGTACTGCTGCCAGCACGAGGTCGACCTGCGCTTCCCAGTCGCGGGCGATTTCGTTCACGGACATGCCGCTTTCGATCCCGTCGAATACGCCGGTGACCCGCAGGCGCGTGTTCTTCAGCACCGGCGCCCCGCCGCATCGCCCCGGGACCCGTTCGATCTCGTCGCTGTCGGGCGGCAGGTTCCGCCCCTCGTTCACGACCGTTCCCGCGTAGGCCGCGGCCGCTCTTACCGCGATACAGTCGTCGTCTACCGAGAGAGAACCGCTCTCTATCTTTCCCGCGATCTCCTTGTACGGCACTTGCCCGGCCACCAGCCCGAGTACCTCGGTCACCTTCGTCCTGCTGCCCGCTATACGAGCGGTCCATGGTTTTTCGGCGTCCTCCACAACGTACCGCGTCCATGTCTCCTCACACCGCAGAGGTTCGCTGCGCAGCAGCACCGACCGGCGGTCCGCCGCCATCCGCCCGTCGTCCCCGATCCAGTCGACCTTGCCTTCGCGGATCTGACGCCTCATCTCTTCTCGGATTTCCTTCATTCCCGCGGCCACCATCCCCATGGTGGAGTCGTCCTTCGGCGCGATGTCCATGAACCCGTCCCACTCCTCGTGTGTCTTGCATGTGCTCACGAGCACCTCGCGCCCGGGCGCCGTCGTCCAGCTCATCCAGCTAGCCCGCAGTCGAGTCAGATCTTCCGGCTTGAGCGGGACCACCGCTTCAGTGTTCACGAAGACCTTGCTCACTCCGATCATCGCGGTGTTCTGCGCGAAGTCGCTGTACCGGCGTCCCCGTTCCTTGCTCGGCGGGTTCGCGACGTGGAACTCCAGCGCCGCTATCGCACTGATGTGCCTGTAGCCCCTGTCACGGTTCGGTATCCGGCCTGTCGTCAGCCCGGTCCCTTTCTCCTGGTCGATTCCTGCTTCCACCTGCCCGTACAGCAGCAGCGCGAGCTCGTCTCCCTGGATCGCGTTCGGGTCGTACCCTCTCAGGTTCACCAACCCCAGGACCGTGGGCACACCCGCGCCCGCGTGGTTCATCAGTTGCCGAGCTGCCTTGTCCGCGACGTTCGCCAGCGTCCGGTCGTCCGCTCCCGTGCTGTAGCTGTCGCCGAGCACGTCCGGCTGTTCGTCGATGAGCGTCTTCACCTCCCACACCGTTTCCAGGCCGTTCGCCCGCACCCGGAAGTCCGGTGTCGGAACCCCGTGTCCCCGGGCGACGATGCATTCTGCTTCCATTCCCCGTACCCGGAACAGGTGTGCGAACAGCTCTTCTCCGGACTTCCCGCTCCGGCGGCCCTTCTTGCTCCGTCGCATCCGCAAGTACTCTGTCCGGTCGACCATGAAGCACTCGGTTCGTGCGGTGGCTACAATGCGCTCGTCTCCTATCCGCCACCGGCTGCTCTCCCCCGCGGCGAGGCTTCCGCACAGTGTCCGACCCTTGATTTCCCAAGGATTGGTTTCGTCGCCGTTGAAGAACTCCGTCCTTTCGTACCGCCCGTCGATCGTCACGATTTCTGGTCCGTCGTTGCGGACTTCCAGCACGCCGTCCGCGGTAGCTGCGAGCAGCTCTTCTTCCTGGTTGCTGTCCACTCGCACCGTCCTCCATTCCTGACTGCCGTCGGTCCGGAAGCGGATCGTCGTGTGGCCGGCGGGCCGGGCCTCCTTCCATTCCCGCCACCCGCCGCTGCTCCGTTGGTTCTGGCCTGTCATTTCGGTGTCCGGTCCTTTCATCGCAGTGGCTGCCGATCAGCTCTGGCGCCGCACCGCGGGTCAAGGTCCGCCGGGTCGGGGGCAGCACGCCGCGCCGCGGGGAACGCCGCCGGGTACCACGCCGCCCGCTCGTTCCATCTCGCCGGCGGACTCCCGCGGCGCGGCGGGCGCGGCCGGCCGACGTTCACGGTGCCGTGCGGTCAGGTTGTCTCCGCATGCCCGCCGGCGCCGGCGTCAACTTCGCGTCGATGGACTTCGGAAGCCTGAACGCCGCGCCCGTGAGATACTCCAGCCCCAGCACCCACGACAACCCGACCGCAATCCGCGGCGCGGGAGGTCCCGCGTCTCCTCCGCCCGGAAGAAAACTGGTGACCGTCATGAACGCAACGTCCGCAAGCAACCAGCGGCTGATCGACCTCCGAACGGAACGTTCGTCGGGCAGAAACCCGTCCTTTTCAAAGCGAAGCGTGGTCTCGCGGGCACGTCGTCCGAGTTCGACGGCGGTCGGCGTGACACCCGCGGGCTGCCCGTCGACCAGCAGTTGCGCCCCTGGCGGATCCGAAGACACGACGACCCTCTGAGTCGAAGACGGACTGGCCAGTGTCGCGCACCCGCACGAGAGCACCAGGACCGTTCCTATGACGAGTCGACGGTACTTTGCCATGGCGCACCGCGTGACGCATGCGCCTGCCGGGCGCCCGCTCCTGAGGATCACGGAACGATCTCCCCCAGCGGGCCTATCGCCGGGCCCGGCGGGCCACCGCGGTGGGCGCCCGCTCCTGAGGATCACGGAACGAGCTCCCCTGCTTCCGCTTCACGCGACTCGCCGGCAGTCGTTGCGGGAAACAAGAACCAGGAAGCAAAATCAGTGTCTTGCAATTTCGTATCATTCAATGGAACGAGCTCGGCATATATCCGATCGGGAAAAACAAACGCGGCTCCCGTAGCGATTCCGAGGATGGCGGGAGAAGCTCCGGCGACCGCGCCGGCGATGGCATGCGCGGTGTTTTCGGTTCTGACGTATTGCACCCAGTACCCGGCCTTGCCGAAAAACACGCTCAGTGGAACGTCAAGCCAAAGCCAACGACTCGGCGAACGTTGAAGCACCTCCTCGGCAGACCGAAAGCCGTCCTTCTCGAGTCTCAGTACAATGTCGGCACTGCGTCTGCGCACGACCACTTCCATCGGCGTCACACCGACCCGTTCCCCGTCCAGAAACACGCGGGCGCCCGGCGGCGCCGACGCTACGGCCACACGCTGAGTGGTTCCGTTCATCTGCAAGGCGCATCCGACGGTCGCCATGCCCGACAGGCACACCGTGACCAACCTCGTTCGCGCAGTCGTCATTCTCATGATCGTCTCGTTGTGCGGATTCGTCCAGTCGGCCTCGACGTCCCGGCATCTCCATGCCGTGAAGGTCTCGTCACGCGGCCAGTATTCACGTCGAGTCCGGCCATGTCAACCAGATTCACGCCGTCGGTTCGCGCCGCGGCCGCGCGTACAGATCGAGGACGCCGCCGGCGCGCGCGGCCTCCAGCGGCCTTCGGACGAGCGCCCCGATCCATCCGGACCGCCCCGGCCGATCCTCGGCCGGCGTTTCCCAGTGCGTCACCGCGAACCCGGCCGCCTCGACGAGCGCGGCGAGCGTCGCCGGCGTGAAGAACCACAGGTGGTGCAGCGCGCCGTAGTGCTTCCAGGGCCGCCGCTTCAGGCCGAGCCGGCTCTGCCAGCTCTTGAGGCGGACGCTCAGCCCCGCGACGTTCGGCACGCCGACCAGCAGCACGCCGTCGCCGGCGACGATGCGCCGCGCCCGGCGCAGTTCCCGCAACGGGTCCGGCGTGTGCTCCAGCACGTGGTTGAGACGGACGGCGTCGAAGCGCGCGCCCTCGAAGTCGACGTCCGGCAACTGCCCTTCCCAGAGCCGCGCGCCGTGGCGCCGCGCCGCCGCGGTGACGCGAACGTCGGTGCCGCCCACCTCCCACCCGCGCCCGCGGGCGTAGCCCAGGAAGGCGCCCGCCCCGCAGCCGACGTCGAGCACGGCGGCGGGACGGCGGCGGACGTACCGTTCGAGCCGCCGCATCTGCCGCGCGAAGGTCCGCTGCCGGCGCGGATCGACCGTCTCGTGCCCCGCCGGGTGGTAGCCGGACCCGTAGACGGCGGCGGCGAGTTGCTCGAACACCGGCCGGGGATGCTGGAATTCAAGGCCGCAGGCGCCGCAACGGGCGAGCCGCAACCCCTGGAAGTCGACGCCGAACGGCCGCGGCGCCCGGCCGCACAGCGGGCAGTCGACCGGCTCGCGGTTCGGCAGGGCGGCCTCGACCTCGGCGCGCGGACGGCCGAACAGCGAATCCGGCACGCCCCATGATCGCACGACGCAATCGTTCACGATGCCGTGCGATCAGGTCGTCTCCGCACGCCCGCCTGCCGTTCGGCGCGCGCGCGGCTGACGCGGACTACCGCCGGAGCCCGCGGTACTCGCCGCCGTCAACGGTCCGCTACGGCAGGGCGAGCGCGACCCACCGGCCGGCGACCTCGCGGCCCCCGATCGGCACGACGACGTACTGCTTCCCCTCGTGCAGGTAGGTCATCGGGACGCCGGTGGTCCCCGCCTCGAGCTCCATCTCCCAGACGACGTCGCCGGTCGCCTTGTCGTAGGCGCGGAACCACGGCTCGCCGTAGTTGGTGACGATGTTGAGCGGCATGCCGTCCATCACGCGCCCGCCCTCCTGGATGCCGACGTCGGAGCCCTCGCCGAGGAAGAGCAGCGTCTTCGTCAGCAGCGGTCCGGGGCGGCCGGGCGACCCGAGACGGCCGAGGTTCAGGTGGGCGATGGCGGGATGGTCGGTCGGGCCGCGGCCGTTCGGCGTCATCCACACGATCTCGCCGGTGCGCATGTCGATGGCGGTGACGCGGCCGTAGGGCGGCTTGAAGAGCGGCAGCCCGCGCGGGCCGCCGATCCACTGGCGCCGGCCCTTGACGTAGGCGAGGTTGGTCCGGTCGGGGTTGCCCTCGACGATGTCGGCGACGAACGGCGAGGTGATCGAAGGGACGTAGAGGTATCCCGTCTCGGGGTCGAACGCCGCCCCCTGGACGTCGGCGCCTCCCTGCGAGCCGGGAAGCTGGATGGTGCCCTGGTTGTCGTCGGGCCCGTCGCCGCGGACCGACGGCGGCGTGAACATCGGCCCGATGGTGTAGCGCTCGACGATCTCCAGCGCCTCGGCGCGCAGCTCCGGCGTGAAGTCGATCAGGTTCTCGACGGTCGCCCCCTGGCGGTCGAACGCCGGCGGCTTCGTCGGGAACGGCTGCGTCGGCGAGACCATCTCCCCCGGCGTGCCCGACTGCGGCACCGGGCGCTCCTCGATCGGCCAGATCGGCTCGCCGGTCACCCGGTCGAACGCGAAGGCGAACGCCTGCTTGGTGATCTGGATCACCGCCTTGACGTCGCGGCCGTCGACGGTGAGGTCGGCCAGGATCGGCGCGGCGGGGATGTCGTAGTCCCACAGGCCGTGGTGCACGAGCTGGTAGTGCCAGACGCGCTCGCCGGTCTCGGCGTCGACGCAGACGATCGACTGCGTGAAGAGGTTGTCGCCGGGGCGGTGCCCGCCGTACATGTCGTTGGTGGCCGACGAGGTCGGCATGTAGACGGTGCCGAGCTCCTCGTCGGCGGCGAAAAGCGACCAGACCGGCGCGTGGCCGCTGTACTCCCAGGAGCGGTCGCCCCAGGTGCCGGTCCCGAACTCGCCCTCCTGCGGGATGGTGTGGAATATCCAGCGCAACGCACCGGTACGGACGTCGAACGCGCGCACGTCGCCGCGGACGTCCTCCTTGGTGTAGAACGTGTCGCTCATCGACTGGCCCATCACGATCACGTCGCGCACCACCGTCGGGGCGCCGCCCCAGCGGTAGCGCGCCCCCTCGGCCAGGCCGGTCTTCAGGTCGACCCGCCCGTTCTCGCCGAAGTCCGCGAACGGCTCGCCGGTCGCCGGATCGAGCGCGTACAGCCACTCGCCGCGGTGGGCGATGATGCGCCGCTCCGTCCCGTCGGTCCAGAAGGCGATGCCGCGGTGCCCCGCCCCGCGGTAGCCGGCCGGCCCCTCCTCGAACGGCTGCTGCACCCAGATCGTCTCGCCGGTCGCCGGATCCCACGCCTCGACCAGACCGACCGCGTTCGGCGCGTAGACGACGCCGTCGACCATCAGCGGCGTCGCCCGGTTCGCGTTCCCGTAGCCGAGGTTCGGGACGACGTCGAGGATCGACTGGTCGACGGTCGGGCGCGTCCAGGCGATCCGCAGGCGGTCGACGTTGTCCGCGTCGATCTGGTCGAGCGGCGAGTACTTGGTCGCGCCGGGGTCGGCGGCGTAGGCGCGCCACTGGCCGTCGGCCGCCCCGTGCTGGGCGAACGCGGGGGACGCGGCGCAGGAGAGGACGAGAACGAACGCACAAGCCGCGGCGCCGGCGGGAACGTTGCGATCGCGCATCTTGCTTCCTCCAGTTCCAGAGCGGTCAGGGGCGAATTATAGGCCGCTACCCGGCGGCGGCCGGGACGCGCCCGCCCGGAATGCGCTTGACGATCCCGCTGTACGTCAGCAGCACGCGGCCGCCGGCGCGGATCTGCCCGCGCACGAACGCCAGCGAGCGGGTCCGGCGCACCACCTCGCCGGCCGCCTCGACCAGCGCCCCCGGCTCGCCCGTGGCGACGAACTCGCAGTTGCACGACACGGTGACGCACTTCTCCCCCGGCTGGTCCCAGACCGCGGTCAGGCAGAGCGCGTAGTCGGCGAAGGTCATCAGCATGCCGCCGTGCAGCGTGCCGCCGGTGTTCGCGTGCCGGCGATCGGACCGGAACGCGAACGAGATCGCGCCGCCGTCCACCTTGTACCCGAACGGGCCGACGTGGTCTTCGAAGGGATCCTCGTAGGCGTAGGCGCGGTACCCGGGCGGCAACGCGGGATTCGTGGTCGAGTGCGGGTCCATGGCCGGAATGGTAGCGAAGATCCGCCGGCGGCGGGCGGCCGTCACGCCGCCGGTACGAACCGGTACGGGCGCATGCGCCGCACGAGGTCCGTGACCGGCTCCGGACATTCCAGGCACGGGACCGTTTTCGGTCGGCGGATGGTGCGGGAAGCGCGGTAGCGAAGATCCGCCGCCGGCGGGCGGCCGTCACGGGGCGAGATCGGCGATGCGGGCCGGCTCGGCGAGCCAGTGATGCGGTGACGCCCGCGCCAGCGCCGCGCGCGGGAACGGCCCCCAGAGGGCGGCTGCGGTCCGCACCCCGGCGGCGCGCCCCGACTCGACGTCGTGCGGCGAGTCGCCGATGAAGACCGTGTCCCGCGGGTCGGCCGCCAGCCGCTCGAGGGCGGCCAGCACCGGCGCCGGATGCGGCTTGTGCCGCCGCACGTCGTCGGCGCCGACCAGCACGCCGAAGTACTCGTCGAGCCCGCAGCGCGTCAGGCCGCGCCGCGCGAGCGCGTGCGTCTTGCTGGTGACCACCGCGAGCCCCGCGCCCCCTGCGCGCAGGGCGGCGAGCGCGCCGTCGATGCCGGGATAGGACCGCAGGAGACGGTCATGGTGGGCGTCGGTGTAGGCGCGGTAGGTGTCGACCATGCGCGCGGCGTGCGCGTCGTCGCGCGCGAACTTCCGGAGCTGCGGCCGCAGCGGCGTGCCGAAGCCGGCCCGCCAGCCCGCGTCGTCCGGCACCGCGCCCAGATGCGCCCGCATCGTGTGCCGGAACGACTCCATGATGAGCGGAATCGAATCGATGAGCGTGCCGTCCAGATCGAAGAGGAAGGTGCCGAAGCGGCGGCCGGCGGGCACGGCGGATTATAGCGCCGCCGGAGCGGCGCGCCCGAACCGCGCAACGCCGGCGGGCGCGCGGCGGCCCGGCGGTCAGAAGCCGAGTCCCGCCCCGGCGTGGATCCGGACCGAGCCGCGGAAGTCGTGGCCGGCGTCGAGGTGCAGGCTGCCGAAGGGAACGGTCACGAAGACGCCGCCGCCGGCCCCCCGCAGGAACCGCGCGCCGCGCAGGGAGCGGCCGGCGGCGCTGACGGCGGCGGTGTCGTAGAAGAAGCGCACCCCGGCGTTCCCCACCAGGAGCGGCGAGCCCAGCGGCAGCCGCAACTCGACCGACGCCGCCGCGAGCCGGTCTCCCACCCGCGCGCCGACCCGCCACCCGCGCAGGACGCCGCTGCCGCCGAGCAGGGAGCGTTCGTACGGCGGCAGCGCCGCCGAGGCGCCTTCGAACAGGAGGCGCGCGGCGACCACCGCCTGTCCGCCCACGCCCATGAAGACCCGCGCGTCGACGCGCGGCCGGACGACCGCCGCCGGCCGTCCGGCGAAGGCGATCCGCTCGATCCCGGCGCGCAGCTTCACGTCGTCGCGCGGGAACGCGCCGGCCGAGACGCCGTCGTACTCGATGCCGGCGGTCAGCCGGGTCAGCCGGCCCGACGGTCCCGCGAACCCGACCTCCTCCCACGCCGTCTCCACGCCGGCCCGCAGCCCGGTCCGCAGCTCGCGGTCGACGCCGATCCAGGCCCGGGTCCGCCGCTCCTCGACCCCGAAGTACGGATGCGTCCGGCGTCCGTGCGATCCGCCGCCCCGCACCCGGCCGACCGCGCCGCCGGGAAGCGGCCGCTCCGCCTCCAGCGCCACCCGCCGGTCGCCGCCCCAGGTCGCCGGCGCCGACACGCGGCTCTCCGGCCCCAGGACGTCCACGAGGCTGAAGCGCGCGCCGTACGACATGCCGTAGCCCTCGTCGTAGCGCAGGATCGGAAGGAACATCGACTGGCCGGCAAGGCGGGCGAGCGACCGCGCCACCGGATTCCGGATCGACGCCCGCGGTCTCTCCCGAACCACGATGACCAGCGCGACGCGGTCGGTCGCCGTCAGCGAGCGGTACCGCTTGCGCACCTCGACCGACTCGAAACGCCCGCTGCCTTCGAGACGCCGGGTCACCGCGTCCACGACGCCGGCGTCGACGACGTCGCCGAGCGCCACGCCGGCCAGCGCCAGCACCTCCTCGTCCGGGATCGAGTGGTTGCCGTGCACGCGGAGGTCGACGACCGTCTCCGGCGTCTCCGGCGCCGGCCCCTGCGCGAACGCGCCGGGTACAGCGAACGCGAGCGCGAGCACGAGCGCGGCCGGGCCGCGCAAGGCGTTCCGGGAGCGGCGCCCGAGCCGCCGCGGCGTCCGCGGGGCTTGCCGCCGGGCCGGCCGAGATCTGCGCGGCGCGTTCCCTCCGCTCCTCGTGGCCGCCGGCTCGTCCCGGGCTCGCCGTCGGGCCGGCCGGGATCTGCGCGGCGCGGGCTGCGCGGAACATGGAGAACGACGCCCGGGCCGCCGGGGCGTCATCGAGGCAGGCCGGGCCCGACGGCCCGCAGCCGCCCGCCGGTCTCCGCTTCGCGGTAGTTCGCGTAGGTGCGCGTGCCGACGAATTCGTAGGCGCCGGTGGCGAGCGACAGCGCGGCGCGCACCTCGATGCGGGCCGGCAGCCAGACGCCCGGAAAGGGCTGGCGCATCGTCATCGACGCGGTGAGGTCGTCCAGGCGGAACAGCCAGCGTCCCGGCAGGAAGTCGAAGCCGAGGTTGTCGAACGTGTAGCGCACGATCTGGTGCTGCGCCGGATCGATCCAGAGCGTGACGAGACTGGTCTTGTCCATGCCCGCGGCTTCGCGACCGCCGCCCGTTCCGTCCCGGCCGCCGGCCGCCTCCTTGTCGCGGCCGGCGCGCCCGCCCCGATCCCCGGTCCGGTCCGGATCCCCGTCCGTGGCGCCGCCGGTTCGGTCCGGGTCCCCGTCCGCGTCACCGCGGCCCTCGGCGAACATCCGCTCGGGGTAGTACTCGATCCGCAGCACGTCCCGTCCATCCAGGCGCTCGCGGCCGACCAGATAGTAGTTGCCCGGCTCGAACTCGAAATCGAGGAAGTACGCATCGGCGACGAAGCGCGGCTCGATGCCGCCCCACGCCGGATCCGCCGGCCCCGGCTCCCGGCGCCGTCGTCCGTCGTCCGCCCCGCCCGCCGGCGCCGGCAGCGCCCGCCGGCGGGCGGCCAGCGCAGCCGCGCGAACCGCCGCCACCGCCGGATCCGCGTGCGTCGCCGCCGGCGCCGCGTCCACCGGCGGCAGCGCCAGCTCGAACCGCACGGCCAGATCGAACAGCTCCAGGAACCGCTCGAACTCCGCATCGGTCGCCGCGGGGGCGGCCGGCGCGATCTGCGCGATGGCGCGGCCGAGCGGTCCCGCCACCTCGTCCGGATGCAGGCGGCCGGTCTCCAGCATCGCGAACCCGTCCCGCGCCCGCTCCACGGCGCGGCCGAACCCGACCGCCGCCACGCCGCCGAGCGCCTCCAGGATGCGGTCGGCCGCCGCCACGATCGCGGCGTGGTCGTCGCCCCACGTCTCGGCCTGTTCGGCGATCGCATCGAGCAGCCCGCCCTCCGGGCGCGCGCCCCACAGACGCTCGACGGCCAGCTCCACGTTGTCGCGCGTCGAACGCCGCGACGTCCGCTCCGGCGGCCGGTGTTCGTCCCGGCGCCGCCGGCTGCGCCGCTGCTCCCGTTGCAGCCACTCGGCTTCGTACTCGCGCCGGCGCGCCTCGTCGATCGTGACGCCGTCGATGCGGACCGGACTCCGCACGAAGAAACCGTCCCGCTCGTACCACGTGTAGTCGCCGCGAAAGCCCCACAGCGCCGCGCCCCCGGGGCCGGTGACGCGAAACCGCGACTGCTCGTCCAGCACGTACTGCAGGCGGGCCGCCGCGTTCCGCGCGCGCTGTTCGAGCACGCGTTCCATGAAGCGGTCCAGCTCGCCGTCACCCGCCTCCTGGGCGCCGGCCGGCCGGGGTCCGGCCGCGAGCAGAGCCAGGACGGCGAGCAGGGCGCGGCGCGTCGTCTTCCGTTCCCGGGCGCGGGACGGCCTGGGTCCGGCCGCGGGCAGAGCCGGAACGGCGGGCAGGGCGCATCTCGTCATCCTCCGTTCAGACGCGGCGGGTGCCGCGAAAGTTCGCTCGCCGCCCGATCCGGCGTATCCTGATTTCCGGCGCCGTCCGCGCCGGCGCTTCGGCGGCCGACGGCGCCAATTCGTCGTTGAACCCGGAGCCGGGTTCAGACGGTTGGCCCGCGAGTTGTCCGCGAGCGGCCGACGGCGCCGATACGTCGTTGAACCGGCCGTCGCCCCGCCCGTCCGCGCAGCCCGGCGCGGCGCGAGCGGCCGACGGCGCCGATACGTCGTTGAACCGGCCGCGCCGGCGTCATCGACCGCCGCGGCGAGACGTTGGGAGGTAAGACATCGTGCCGTTGCGGACGATCCAGGTCGACGCGTTCACCAGCGAGCCGTTCGGCGGCAATCCGGCCGCCGTGTGCCTGCTTCCCGGTCCGGCCGACGCGGCGTGGATGCAGCGCGTGGCGCGCGAGATGAACCTGGCGGAAACGGCGTTCCTGGTGCGCCGCGGCGACGGCGGATTCGACCTGCGCTGGTTCACGCCGGCCGTCGAAGTCGACCTCTGCGGGCACGCGACGCTGGCCGGCGCCCACGTGCTGTGGGAAGAGAACCACCTTGCGCCGGACGCGCCGGCCGTCTTCCACACCCGCTCCGGCCGCCTGTCGGCGACCCGGCGCGGCGGGTGGATCGAGATGGACTTCCCGGCCGAGCCGGCCGAGCCGGTGCCCGCCCCGGCCGGGCTGGCCGAGGCGCTCGGCGCCGAGCCGCTGCACGTCGGGCGCAATCGCTTCGACTACCTCGTCGAAGTCGACGCGGAGAAGACCGTGCGGCGTCTGGCCCCGGACTTCCGGCGCCTCGCCGGGATCGACGCCCGCGGCCTCATCGTCACCGCGCGGGCCGCAACCGGCGGGTTCGACTTCGTGTCGCGTTTCTTCGCCCCGCGCACCGGCATCGACGAGGATCCGGTGACCGGGTCCGCGCACTGCTGCCTGGGACCGTACTGGCGGCGCCGACTCGGCCGGGACGCGTTCACGGCATGGCAGGCGTCCGAACGCGGCGGCCTCGTCAAGGTCGCGGTCCGCGGCGAACGGGTCACGCTGTCGGGACAGGCGGTCACCGTGCTGCGCGGCGAGCTGCTCGCCTGACCCGGGCGCGCCTGCGCCTCCAGTTGCGGACGGACCCGCCGGGAAGGTACTGTAGGGCGTTGCCCGGTCACCTGCGAGGGGAGATTTCCGCGATGAAGATGCAGCACGTTCTCGGTCTGGCGTTCGCCGGTCTGGTCGGCGTCACGACGCCGGTCCCGGCCGGAGCCCGGTCAGGCGGCGAGGCGGTGGAGGTGACGTTCGCGAAGGACATCGCGCCGATCCTGCAGCGGAGTTGCCAGCAATGCCACCGGCCGGAGTCGGTCGCCCCGATGTCGCTCCGCACCTACGAGGAGGTGCGGCCGTGGGCGCGCGCCATCAAGATGCGGACCGGCCTGCGGAACCAGCGCGGGGCCATGCCGCCGTGGTTCGTCGAACGGGATCTGGGCATCCAGCGCTTCAAGAACGATCCCTCCCTGAGCGAGGCGGAGATCGAGAAGATCGCGGTCTGGGCCGACAACGGCGCGCCGTTCGGCGACCGGGCCGACCTGCCCCCGCCCATCGACTTCGGCGACGCGAACGAATGGTCGATCGGCGAGCCGGATCTGATCCTGGAGTCGCCGGTGGTGACCGTGCCCGCCGCCGCGCCGGACAAGTGGACCTCGCTCGGCACGATTCCGACCGGGCTGACCGAGGACCGCTACGTGGCCGCGGTCGAGGTCAAGGAGTTCAACGACGTCCCGCCGGACGGCGGCGGCGGCACCGTCGGCGGCCGCTACGTCTTCCACCACATGACCTACGGCGCGGTGCTGCCGGAGGGCGCGGACGTCGAGTCGGCGACGCGCTTCCCGGTCCACGAGGTAGGCCGCAACGCCGACGTCTTCCCGCCGCAGGCGGGCCGGCTGCTGCCCGCCGGCTCGGCCCTCGAGCTCGAGACGGCGCACCTGCACGCCAACGGCCGCGAGACCCGCGCGCATCTGAAGTTCGCGTTCAAGCTGCATCCGAAGGGCTACCGGCCGGAGATCCCGCATTCGCGGACCTTCGTGGGCAACGGCGTCGACATCGACATCAAGCCGAACCAGGCCGGCCAGGAGCTGCACGCCTACCGGGTGCTGGAACGGCACACCAGGATCGTGTCGTTCGAGCCGCACCAGCACGCGCCCGGCACGCGCATGTGCGTGGAGGCGATCTGGGGCCACAACATCGAGACGCTGAACTGCGTCGGCTACGACCACAACTGGGTCAAGCAGTACATCTACGAGGACGACTACGCCCCGCTGCTGCCGAAGGGAACGATCCTCCACGTCATCGGCTGGCTGGACACCACCGTCGCCAACCGCAACGTCGCCGACCCGCGCAACTGGTCGGGCGGCGGACGCCGCTCGGTCGCCAACATGTTCATCGACCTCGGCGAGGCGCTGGAGCTGACCGACGAGCAGTTCGAGGCGGAGATGGCGGGGCGCCGCGAGCGGCTCGGACTGACTCCCAACGACCACCTGATCGGCTGTCCGCTGTGCCTGGTGGAGTTCCCCTCGCAGGTCGACGAGGCGGCGGACGACGGCCAGTAGGCGCGCCGGAGGGGGGCGGGAAATGCTGACGGCCTGTCTCGAAACCGCGAGCACGAAGGCGTCGCGGCCGTCCGGTGCGTCCTGCCGGATGAACAGGAAACGACGGCTCCGCCGCGGAGCGGTGGCGCTGTCCGCGTTGCTCGCGCTGGCGCACGCCGAGGCCGGCGCCCAGACCCGGTTCACCTACTCGCGGGGGCAGAGCGTCTCCCCCGCCTACGAGGGCTGGTGGCCGAACGACGACGGCTCCCACACGATGTTCTTCGGCTACATGAACTCGAACTGGGAAGAGGAGCTGGACGTCCCGATCGGACCCGACAACCGCATCGAGCCGGGCGGTCCCGACCGGGGCCAGCCGACGCACTTCTACCCGCGGCGGAACATGTTCCTGTTCACGGTGGAAGTGCCGGCCGACTTCGGTGACGGCGAGGTGGTCTGGACGCTGACCACCAACGGCCGGACGGAGCGCGCCTACGGCTCGCTACGCACCGACTACCTGCTCGACCGGCAGACCATCGCCACCGAGATGGGCGCCAACTTCGGGCGCGTCCGGGACGAGTGGCGGGACAACGAGTTTCCGACCCTCGGCCTCGCCGTCGATCAGCCGCGCCGCGTCCGCGTCGGCGAACCGTTGCGGCTGGTGGCGTTCGTGAGCGACGACGGAAAACCGTCGGGGCGCTACGAGCCGCCGCGGGTCGAGCCCGGCAAGCCGCATCCGGCGTACACGCCGCCCCGGCAGATCGTGCCCGGCAACCCGCCCGGCCTCCGGTTCTCGTGGATCGTCTACCGCGGCGACGCCGCGCGGGTCACGTTCTCGCCCCACCAGTCGAAGACGTGGCAGGACACGCGGGTCTACTCGAACTCGCCGTGGTCGCCCCCCTACCTGCTGCCGCCGGTCCCGCCGGACGGACGGTGGGAAGTGGACGCCACCTTCGACGCGCCGGGAACCTACGTGCTGCGCGCCGTGGCCGGCGACGGCGCGTTGCAGACCGCGGAGAACCTGACCGTCACCGTGACCCGCTGACTCCGGACGCCGGGTTGCTACGATCGCCCACGGGACGGGAACGCCGCATGCTCGACACCCTGAAGACCTCGAAAGCTCTCGTCAGGGTGGCGTGAGCGACGAGCACCAGTTGCTGCTCGGGACACGGTCGTGAAGTCGGGCCTCGAAACGTTCAGCCCGCGGCCCGGTATTCGCCGAAGACCCCGCGCAGCGTGTCGGCGATCTCCCCCACCGTCGCCAGGGCCTCGACGGCCGCGATGATCGGCGGCGTCAGGTTCGTCCCGTCGCGCGCCGCCCGCTCGACCGCGGCGAGCGCGGCCCGCGGCGCCGCGGGGTCCCGCGCGGCGCGCAGGGCGGCGACGCGCGCCGCCTGGTCGATCTCTATCCGCGGATCGATCCGCTGCGTCCCGATCGGCGCCGTCTCGCCGGCGGCGAAACGGTTGACGCCGACCACGACCGCGTCGCCGGCGTCGACCGCCTGCTGCGCGCGGTAGGCGGCCTCCTGGATCTCCGCCTGGATGAAGCCGGATTCGATGGCGGCGAGGACGCCGCCCCGCTCGTCGATGCGATCGAGCAGCGAGACCGCCTCGGCTTCCAGCCGGTCGGTGAGCGTCTCGATGGTCCAGGCCCCCCCGACGGGGTCGACGGTGTCGGTCACGCCGGTCTCGGCGGCGATGATCTGCTGCGTGCGCAGCGCGATCCGCGCCGCCTCCTCGGTCGGCAGCCCGAGCGCCTCGTCGCGCCCGTTGCAGTGGAGCGACTGGGTGCCGCCGAGCACCGCGGCCAGCGCCTGCAGGGCCACGCGCACGACGTTGTTCTCCGGCTGCTGCGCGGTCAGCGTGCTGCCGGCGGTCTGCGTGTGGAAGCGGAGCTGCTGCGCGCGGGGCGCGGCGGCGCCGAAACGGTCGCGCATCAGGGTGGCCCAGAGCCGGCGGGCGGCGCGGAACTTGGCGATCTCCTCGAGGAAGTCGTTGTGCGCGTTGAAGAAGAACGAGAGGCGGCTGCCGAAGGAATCGACGTCGAGGCCGCGGTCGACGGCCGCTCGCACGTAGGCCAGGGCGTGGGCGAAGGTGAACGCGATCTCCTGCGCCGCCGTCGAGCCCGCCTCGCGGACGTGGTAGCCGCTGATGGAGATCGGGTGCCAGCGCGGAAGCTCCCGCTCGCAGAACGCGACCACGTCGGTGACGATGCGCAACGAGGCCCGCGGCGGGTAGATGTACGTGCCGCGCGCCACGTACTCCTTCAGGACGTCGTTCTGCACGGTGCCGGCCAGCCGGCGCGGATCGACCCCCTGGCGCCTGCCCGCGGCGACGTACAGCGCCAGCAGGATGATGGCTGTCGCGTTGATCGTCATCGAGGTCGACACGCGGTCCAGCGGGATGCCGTCGAAGAGCCGCGACACGTCCTCGAGCGAGTCGATGGCGACCCCCACGCGCCCCACCTCGCCCGCCGCCAGCGCATGGTCGGAGTCGTAGCCGATCTGCGTCGGCAGATCGAAGGCGACGCTCAGTCCGGTCACCCCCTGATCGAGCAGGTAGCGGTAGCGGCGGTTCGACTCGGCCGCCGTGCCGAAGCCGGCGTACTGGCGCATCGTCCAGAGCCGGCCACGGTACATCGTCGGGTGGATGCCCCGCGTGAACGGGAAGCGGCCCGGGGCGCCGAGCCGGTCGGGACCCGCGGCGGCGGCGGGAGCAGGGCGATGCGCGCGGGAACGCACGGGGAGCGATTCTAGCAGCCCGTGGGGGACTCCGCGTTGCGCCGGGAGCGGCGATGCAGCGCCGCTCGATGCGGCGGGGACTTGCACCCCGGGCTGCCGGGGGCGGGAGTGCTTCGCCGCCGGCGCCGCGAATCGGCGGGCGGCCGATCAGTCGATCCAGGCGCGGAGGTCGCGGCCGGTCATCTCGGGCGGGGCGCCGACGCCGGCGACGGCCAGCAGCGTGGGGGCGACGTCGCGCAGCGATCCGTCCCGCAGCGCGTGGCGCGCCCGGGAGAGCCGCCGGTCGACGAGCAGCACCGGCACGGGATTGCTGGTGTGCGCCGTGTGCGGTCCGTTGCGTTCCGCATCCCACATCTGCTCGGCGTTGCCGTGGTCGGCGGTCACGATCAGCGTGCCCTCCGCCCCGGTGACGGCGGCGGCGATGCGGTCCAGGCAGCCGTCGAGGGTCGCCACGGCGCGGGCCGCGGCGTCCAGGTCGCCGGTGTGTCCCACCATGTCGGCGTTGGCGAAATTGCAGACGATCACGTCGTGGCGGCCGTGCTCCACGTCGTCGACGAGCGCGTCGGTGATGCCGGCCGCGCTCATCTCCGGCCGCAGGTCGTAGGTCGGGACCCTGGGCGACGGCACCAGGATGCGATCTTCTCCCGCGTACGGCCGTTCCTCGCCGCTGTTGAAGAAATAGGTGACGTGGGCGTACTTCTCAGTCTCCGCCAGCCGCAGGCTGGTCCGGCCGGCCGCGGCCAGGACCTCCGCCACGTTGCCCGCGAACGACGGCGGATCGAAGGCGACGGGCAGGCCGTAGTCCGCGTCGTACTCGGTCAGCGTCGTGACCGCGACGGCGGGGCGGCGCGGGCGCTCGAACGCGTCGAACCGGCGCTCGTCGAACGCGAGGGCCCGGGTCAACTGCCGCGCCCGGTCCGCGCGGAAGTTGAAGAACACGACCGAGTCGCCGTCGCGCAGGGGGCCGACCGGCCGCCCGTCGCCGTCCACCACCACGCCCGGCTCGATGAACTCGTCCGTCGTGCCCGCGGCGTAGGCGCCGGCGACCAGCGCGCCGGCGTCCGGGGCGGTGCGCCCGGCGCCCTCGGTCAGCGCCGCCCAGGCGCGCCGGGTCCGCTCCCAGCGCCGATCGCGGTCCATCGCGTAGTAGCGGCCGATGACCGTCGCGATGCGTCCCGCGCCCGAATCCGCCAGCATGCGCTCGACGGTCGCGACGTCGTCCGCCGCGGCGGTGGGCGCGGTGTCGCGTCCGTCGGTGAGCGCGTGGACGAACAGCCGCGCCACGCGCTGCCGCCGCGCCATCTCGACGAGCGCCGCCAGATGCCGGAGGTGGCTGTGCACGCCCCCCTGCGAGACCAGCCCCACCAGGTGCAGCGCGTGCCGGTCCCCTGCGCACCGCGCCATGGCCGCGGACAGCGCCGGGTTCGCGAAGAATTCGCCCTCCCGGATGCTGCGGTCGATCCGGGACAGATCCTGGTAGACCACGCGGCCCGCGCCGAGGTTCATGTGACCCACCTCGGAGTTGCCCATCTGGCCTGCCGGCAGGCCGACCGCTTCGCCGCTGGTCACGAGCGACGCATGCGGAAAGCGCTCCCGGAGCCCGGCGTACGCGGGCGTGCGGGCCAGGGCGATCGCGTTGTGATCGCGCTCGGGGCTGATTCCCCAGCCGTCGAGGACGACGAGGACGGCCGGCGGGCGGCGGGCGGCGGACATGACGGCGGGGGACGTACGCCGGATCATAGCACTCCGGAGGACGCCGGGACTGCCGACGTGACGCATAACCGCTTGCGAATCAGTGCTTTATGGCGCTGGAGCCGGTTTTGACTTGCGCGCCGGCGGTCGCATATGATTCGTCGATCAACCGTGAGTCCATCCGGCAGGAGATCAACATCCCATGCATGACATCACCCGGTCGTCGAGAATCCTGGCTGCGTGCGTCGCGGTCGCGTTGCCGGCCGTCGCTCCCGCCGCCCAGGACGACCTCGAGGACTGGCAGAGAGCGGAGTTGCGCGCGATGCTCGAAGCCGTCGAGGCCGGGCTCGACGGCCGGATCGTCCCGGTCGGCGAACCGTTCGGGTTCCGGCCCGACTTTCTCAAGGGCACCGACGGCAACGCCTACGTGCCGTTCACGTTGTCGATCGAGCCGGACCGGGTCGACACCCCGACGCTCGCCATGTACCTGTACGTGGTCGAGCCCGGGGACGACGCGGCGGTCTTCGAGGACGCGTTCTTCGCGAACGCGGCGTCGGCCGGCGACGAGCCGATTCGCATCAGCCGGGCGTTCGCGGTTCCGGGCGGCGCCTACGACGTGTACGTCGTGCTGCGGGAGAGCTCCGAGGATCTGGCGCCGGACGACAACCGCCCGGGCGACCGGGATCGGGCGCAGATCGACGACTACTGCGCCACCGAGTTTCCGGACGACGTCGGCATGCGCTTCGCGTGTCAGGAGCAGGAGTACCGGGCGTACCGCCTGCAGCGGCGCCCGCGGCGCAACTTCGACGAAAACGAAGAGCACGCGACGATGATGATGCTGCGGACGCGCGTCGACGTGCCGGATCTGTGGAACGATCGGCTGCAGTTGAGCTCGATCATCCTGCCGGAGCTGGTGGAGCCGCTGTCCGCACCGCTGACGCCGGACGAGCAGGTTCTCAGTCCGTACAGCCTCGGAACCACGCGCATCGTCCCGAAGTTCGACCAGGACTTCGGGAAGCAGGCGGAGCTGTCGCTGATCTTTCTCGTCTACAACCCGGGTCTCGCCGACGGAACGAAGCCGGACGTCACGATCGAGTACGCGTTCCATCAGCAGACGGCCGGGGGCGAAGAGTACTTCAACCGGACGAACCCGCAGCAGTTCAACGGCCAGACGCTTCCGCCCGGTTTCGACCTGACGCTGGGCCACCAGATCGTGGCGGGGCAGACGGTGCCGCTGTCGCTCTTCCCGGCCGGAAGCTACCGGCTGGAGATCAAGGTCACGGACAACACGAACTCCGCGGAGATCATCGAGAACGTGACGTTCAACGTGCTGGAGCAATAGGAGGGGCCGCGGATCCCGGGCGGCCTGAAACAAGAATGGCCCGCAGCCTTTTCTTCGGCGTCGGCATCGCACTGCTGGCCGGGAGCGTCTTCCCGGCGCTCGCGGCGGGTCAGGATCCGCTCGCCGCGCCAGCCGTCCCCGGGGCGCACGGGAAAGCCGCGGCCGCCGCGGGGGAGCTGGCCGGCGTCGTCACCACGACCGGCGGCGTAGCGGTCGGAGACGTCCTGATCTCGCTGTCCGGGCCGGGCGGGTCGGCCCTGGCCGTTTCCGACGCCGCCGGACGCTTCCGGTTCGACGCGCTCGCGGCGGGACGCTACCTGTTGCGCACGCATCCGGCCGGCGCCGGCGCGGGTCGGCGGTTCGTGCGGATTGCGCCGGGCGCAGCGGTCTTCGAGCCGTTCGTGCTCGACGAAACCGGGGCGGCGGGCCGGGAGCTCCGGTTCGCGGGCGGCGCCTTCCCGCTCGGCGGCGCTCCGGTCACGCACGTCCCCGCGGGCGACGACGCCCTCCCGTCCGGGGAGGAAGCCGGCGGCGCGCCGGCGGCGGAGGCGGCGGATTCCGGCTCGCGGGCCGCCGCCGATGCGCGGCAGCGGGGCGGCAGGACGTGGTGGCTGCGGCGCGCGCGGCGCAGCGTGCTCAAGGAACGGACGCCCGGCGCATCCCTCGTGCAGCGGGGCGGCGGGCGCGCCCCGGGTTCCGGCGAGACGGCCGGCCTCGCCGAGCGCTGGGCCGCGTCCGGCCACGCACCGCCGGGGCATCCGCTGGCCGGCTTGCCCGGGCTGCCCGTCTCCGGGGAGGTTCAGCTTCTGACGCGGGCCACGCTGGCCGGACCGGGCTTCCTCTGGCCGTCCGCCGCCTGGCCCGGGCAGGTGGCCTACGTGTCCGTGGCGCCGTCGGGCCCCGGCGACTGGGCGTTGCGCGGCACCGTCGACGTGACGACCGGCGCGACCTCGTCCTGGGCGATCGCCGGCTGGTACGCGGCGGAGCCGCGCGACGATCACGACCTGCAGGTCGCGATCTCGTACAGCCGCCAGGCGCACGCGGCCGCCGCCGACCTGCGTCTCGACGGCGGCGGGCCGGTCGACGCGGGCTTGCCCAGCCGCGAGGTCGGCCGCCTCGACGTGGTCGATACGTGGACCGTTTCACCCGCCCTCGAGGTCGGCTACGGCGCCGAGCTCGCACGGTACGGCTACCTGGAGGACGGCCGGCTGTTCAGCCCGCGGGCGAGCGTCACGGTGGCGCCGGCCGCCCGGACCCGGGTGCGGGCGGCGCTGTCCCGGAACCTGACCGCCCCGGGCGGCGAGCAGTTCCTCCCGCCGCTCGACGGCGTGTGGCTGCCGCCGGAACGGACGTACACGTCGCTTTCCGGGTTCCGGGACCTGCAGGCCCAGGAAGTCCGGCACGCGGAAGTCGGCCTCGAGCGCGACCTCGGGGCACGCGCCGCCGTCGGCGTGCGGCGTTTCAGCCAGACCGTCGACGGCCAGCTCCTGGCGATGTTCGCGCCCGGCGCGCACGCGCCGCCCGGAACCCTGCCGGCGTCCGGCGGGCACTACTACCTGACCGCCGCCGGCGGCGTCGACGCGGAGGGCTGGGGCGTCACCTTCAGCCAGGAGCTCGACGAGCGGTTGCGCGGCGCGGTCGACTACCGCGTCGTCCGCGCGGAGTGGACTCCACCGGGCGCCGCGGGCGCGGCGCAGCCTGCCGGGTTGCCGCGGGCCGGCCGGCAGCGCTTCCATGACGCGACGGCGACGCTGGAAGCCGAGATCCCCGAGACGTCGACGCGGGTGGCCGCGCGCTGCCGCGTCAGCACGGCGTACGCGCGTCCCGGCCGCGACGGCGTGACCTCCGGCCTCGATGCCCGTTTCGACGTGCAGGTCACCCAGGCCCTGCCCTTCGCGCCGTTCGAGGGAAGCGACTGGGAGTTGCTCGTCGCCTTGCGCAGCCTCTTCCACGGGCCGGCCGAGGGCGCATCCATCCATGACGAGTTGCTCGTCGTCGATCCGCCGCGGCAACTCGTCGGCGGTCTGGTCGTCCATTTCTGAGTCGGGTTCGCCGCCGGTGCCGGGTCGAGTGCAGCCGTCGCCGGCGGCGCGCTGCCGAAGAGTTTCGCTGGGAGTCGCCGGTTCCGGGTCGAGTCGTTGGCGGCCGGCCGGCACGATTCGGAATATTGGATCGCCGGGTCCATTTTCCTGCATCCGCCGGGCTGCGGCTCCCCGTGCGTTTCCGCCTGCAAGGATCTTGCGCGCGTGCGGCGGCGGCATGCATGGCGCATGTTTTGCACGGATGAGATCCGAGCCTCATGACGTTGGCTGAACGCAAGGCCGGTTCTCGCCGCCGCGGCGAGTGGGGGCGGGCCCTGCTTGCCGTCGGTGTCGTCGCGGCGTTGCTGTGTCTGGCCGTCGCCAACGCGTTCGTCCGCGCCGACGGGAGCGGCGTAGGGGACGGCGTGCTGTGGAGGGACGGCGCCGGCGGGCTGGTCGCGGCGACGGTGGCGCCGGACTCGCCGGCGGCGGCGGCAGGGATCGAGGCGGGTGACGTGCTGCTGGCCGTTCGGGGCCGGCCGCTCGAACGCCGCGCCGAGCTGCTGCGCCTGCTGGCGTCCGTTGCGGAAGGGACGCGTCTCGACTACACGCTTCTGCGCCCCGGCGAGCGGCGGTTGCATACCGTTGCGCTCGAGAAGGCCGCCCCGGCGGCTCTGCCGACGTACTTCGTGCTCGCCGCCATCGGCCTGCTCGGGCTGCTCGTCGGCGCCGCGGTGCGCGTCCGGCGGCCGGGGCGTCAGGCCACGCTCCATTTCTTCTGGCTGACCGTCGCCTTCTTCGGCGTGTTCGCGTTCTCGCACACCGGGCGGGGCGATCGGCTCGACCAGGTCTTCTTCTGGGCCGACGAAGTAGCCATTCTGCTGTTGGCCCCCCTCTTCATGCACTTCGCCCTGGTGTTCCCGGAGCGCGCCCCGGGCTGGCTCCGGCACCGGTTCGGACGGGGCCTGCTGCCCCTCGTCTACGCGCCCGCGGCCGTTCTCGGCGCGATGCAGGCGGGGGCGGTGCTCGGCCCGGACGCCGGCGCAGGCTTCACGCGGGCCGTCGAGCGGGTCTGGAGCCTGCAGCACCTCTACCTGGCGGCGTGCACGCTGGGGGGGCTGACCATGATGGTCGTCGGCCTGCGCCGCGTCAGCTCCAGCACGGCGCGGCGCCAGTTGCGCTGGATCGTGTCCGGCGCCGTGCTCGGGGGCCTGCCGTTCACGTTCGGCTACGCGGTTCCCTATGCCCTCGGTTTCGAACCCGCCGGCGGGCTGGAGCTGACCGCGGTGCCGCTGGGCCTGATTCCGCTGGCGTTCGCGTCGGCAATCGTCCGCTACCGGCTCCGCGACGTGGAGGTCATCGTCAAGCGGAGCGTCGGCTACGCGGTGGTGGTGGCGGCGATGGCCGTGATCTACTTCGGACTGGAGCGCCTGGCCGCCGCGGTGTTCCTCGACGAGTTCGGTCAGCGCAACTCGATCATCGCGTTGCTGGCGACGGCGGTCGTGGCGCTGCTGGCGAGGCCGGCCAAGAAGACCATACAAACCATGCTCGACCGGGCCCACTACCGCGAGCGGTTCGACTATCGGCGCGCCCTGACCCGGTTCGCCCGCGACCTCAGCGCCGACCTGGACCTCGAGCGGCTGAGCGAACGACTGGTGGCCCGGGTTGCGGAGACCCTCGGCATCGATCGCATGGCGCTGCTGCTGGGCCGCGACCCGTCCGCCGCCGGAACGCACTCCGCGGGCGACGACTTCCACCCGTTGCGCTGGGTCGGGTTCGACGCCGCGCCGCCCGTGTTGCCGCGCGCCTCCAGCCTCGGAAAGCGGATGCGCGCCCGGCAGACGGTGCTGCTGGACGATCCGGGCAGCCGGCGGAAGTGCGCCGCGGGCGATGCGGCGTTCTGGCACGCGCGCGGTCTGTACTACTTCGTGCCCTGCGTCTCCGAGGGGGAAGCCATCGCGGTCATGGCCCTCGGCCGCAGGGAGAGCGGCGAACCGCTGAGCAGCGAGGACGTGGCGCTGCTGGCCGCCGTGGCCGGGCAGGTGGCGACCGCCCTGGAGAACGGGCGTCTGTACGGCCGGCTCCGGGAGAAGGCGGGCGAGCTCGACCGCCTGCGGCAGTTCAGCGAAAACGTCATCGAGTCGCTGAGCGACGGGCTGGCGGTGATGGATCTCGACGACCGCATCGTCCGTTGGAACGCCGGTTTCGAACGCCTGCACGGCGTTCCGCGCGCCGAGGCGATCGGCAGGTCGCTGGACGAGGTGTTCGACGCGGACTTCGTCGCGCGGCTGAACGCGGCGCGCGCGGAACGGCCGGCGGGGGCCGAGCTCTACCGCGTGCCGCTGCTCTCGCGGCACGAGGAGCGGCGGCGGTTGCGGGTCAAGGCCGCCACGGCGCCGCTGATGACGTCCGCCGGCCGGATCAGCGGTACGATGCTCATCGTGGTCGACAGCACGGCCCGGGCGCAGCTCGAAGAGCAGTTGCAGCTTTCGGAGAAGATGGCCTCCATCGGGGTGCTCGCGGCCGGGGTCGCGCACGAGGTCAACACGCCGTTGACCGGCATCTCCAGCTTCACCCAGATGCTGCTGGAGGACGCGGATCCGGACGATCCGAGGACGCGGCTGCTGGAGAAGATCGAGCACCAGACGATCCGGGCGGCCCGGATCGTCAACGGCTTGCTGAACCTCGCGCGGCCGCGCCGGACGGACACGACCGGCCCGGTCGACGTCAACGCGGTGATCGGCGACGTGCTGGTGCTGCTGGAGCATCAGCTCGAAGCGGGCAACGTCAAGGTCCGCCGCGAGCTGGCGAGCCCGCCGCCGGTGGTGCAGGGCGTCGAGTTCAAGATGCAGCAGGTGTTCCTCAACCTGTTCCTCAACGCCCGCGACGCCATGCCGAGCGGCGGCTGGCTGGCGGTGAGCAGCCGCGTGGAGGAAGGCGCCGCCGTCATCGAGGTGTCCGACACCGGCGCGGGCATCTCGCCGGAGCACCTTTCGCGGATCTACGACCCGTTCTTCACGACCAAGACGGCCGGCCAGGGGACCGGACTCGGGCTGTCGGTCACCTACGGCGTCGTGCAGGAACACCAGGGGACCATCGAGTGCGCGAGCCGGCCGGGACACGGGACCCGGTTCACGCTGACCCTGCCGCTGGCGGCGCCGGACCAGGCGCCGGCCACCGAGGCGGCCCGCTGACCGCGTGCCGGAACCGATGCTGGACGGGGCTTCGCTGCTGGTCGTCGACGACGAGTCGATCATGCGGGAGATCCTCCAGTCCCTGCTGGAGCGCCAGGGGTGCCGCGTGCGGCTCGCGACCTCCGGCCGCGAGGGCGTCGAGCGCGCGCGGGCGGAGCCGTTCGACGCGGTGCTGCTCGACGTGATGATGCCCGGGATGGACGGGCTGGCGGCTCTCGACGAGCTCGCGCGGTTCGACGAAGCGCCCCCGGTGATCATGATCACGGCGTTCGGCACTTCCGGGAACACCCGCGAGGCGTTCAAGCGCGGCGCCTTCGACTTCATCGAAAAGCCGTTCAAGAACGACGACGTGCTGCTCGTCGTGCGCAACGCGGTGGCGCAGCAGCGGCTCGCGAGCGAGAACCGCGCGTTGCGCCGGAGCCTGCGGGCGCAGGCGAGCCGGTTCGCCGACATCATCGGCCACGGCCCGCGCATCCGGACGGTGTTCGAGACCATCGCGCAGGCGGCGCCCAGCCGCGCCACGATTCTGGTCTCGGGGGAGAGCGGAACCGGCAAGGAGCTCGTGGCGCGCGCGATACACGCCAACTCGCCGCGCGCCGGCCGGCCGTTCGTCCCCGTCAACTCGGGCAGCCTGCCTCCGGATCTGCTGGAGTCGAACCTCTTCGGTCACGTGAAGGGGGCCTTCACCGGCGCGGTGACCTCCAAGAAGGGCCTCTTCGAGATGGCCGATCAGGGAAGCATCTTCTTCGACGAAATCGGCACGATCCCTCTGGAAACCCAGGCCAAGCTGTTGCGGGTGATCCAGGAGCGGGAGTTCAGGCGGCTGGGAGGCGTCGACACCGTCAAGGTGGACGTCCGGATCATCGCCGCCACCAACGTCGACCTGCAGCGGATGGTCGGGGACGGCGCGTTCCGGGAGGATCTGTACTATCGGCTGCACGTCATCGCCATCGAGCTGCCGCCTCTGCGCGAGCGCCGGGAGGACGTTCCGCTGCTCGCGCGGAGCTTCCTCACCCGGTACGGGAAGGAGAACGGCAAGCCCGACCTGGAGTTGACGCCGCGGGCGCTGGAGCTGCTGGAGGCGTATCACTGGCCCGGCAACGTGCGGGAGCTGGAGAACGTGATCGAGCGGGCGGCGGTGCTGACCGTCAAGCGCCAGATCGGTCCCGAGCTGATCCCCGACGTCGTCAAGGCGTCGTCCTCGTTCGATCTGCCGCACTTCGACATGCCGCGCGACGGGATCCCCTTCCGGAAGATCATCGACAACATGGAGGCGCGGCTGATCGTCCGCGCGCTCGAAGCGGCCGGCGGGGTCCAGAAGCGCGCCGCGGAGCTGCTGCAGGTCAAGCCGACGACCCTCAACGAGATGATCAAGCGCCACGGGATTCGGGCGCGCGGGTCTCGCGGCGCCTCCGCCCGGGGCGGGTCCGGCGCCGCGGCGCGCACCGGCCAGGGCGCGGCGGGCGCGCAGTCCGCGCCGGTCGTTTCCGACCTCGCCGCAACGTTCGACAAGCGTCCGGGCCGCGCCGACTGATTCTCCGGGGAAGCGCCGGGCGCGGTCCGTCTACCGCTTCCGCGGGCTGCGCGGGCGGCCGCGGCCGCCCGCCCGCGGGCTACCGGAACGGCGCGGACCTCCCGGGCGCGGGTCGGCGACCTCGCCGAGGAGCCGATCGTACTTGCGCAGGATCACGTCCCACTCGTAGTTGGCTCCGACGTAGGCCTGGCCGTTGCGGCCGAGCGCCTCCCGCAGGTCCGCGTCGTCGATCAGCAGCCCGAGACAGGCGACGAACTCGTCCCGGTCGGCGTAGTAGAGCCCCGCGTTGCTGCGCTGGCAGTGCTCGCGGACGACCTCGCTGCGGGCGTTGGCGAGCACCGGCGTGCCGACCGCGAACGCCTCGAGGGCGAGCAGCGAAAGGCTCTCGTGGGGCGACGGCGCGACGACCGCGGTGGCCGCCTGCAGCGCCTCCAGGCGTTCGGCCTCCGACAGCAGGCCGGCGAACCGGATGAAGGGTTCATCCGGGATCGGCATCAGCTTGACGCCCATCAGGGCCAGGACGGCGTCGCCCCGGCCGGCCGCGTAGGCGCTGAAGTACTCGACGAGCTCCTCGCAACCCTTGCCCGGATCGATGCGGCCGCCGTAGAGCGCGAACGGTTCGTAGAGCCGGTGCCGGCGACGGAACGCCGCCGCGCTCGTGCGGCGCGGGTCGGGGCCGGGTTCGTGCGGCGCGGCGTCGGAATCGGGACCCTGCCCGTCCGTTGCGAACCGTGGCGGGAGGTCGACCCCGCATCCGACGATCGCTTCCGCCGCGGCGCCGATGCGGAAATGCGCCCGCAGGAACGCCCGCTCCACGCCGGTGTTGTAGGCCATGCCGGCCGGCGCTCCGAACACGTCGCGGTAGATCCCGAGCCGGATCGCCGGCTCGTCGTGCGCCGTCGGCACCAGGATGCTCCGCCGCGGATCGACGCGCAGGCCGAGCACCGTCGGCGCGTACAGGTAGGTGAAGAAGATGAGCGCGTCGTAGTCGCGATGGCGCCGCTCGAGATGCTCGATCAGCGCCGGGCACCACGGCCCCTGCCGCCTGAGCCATTCCAGCTCGTCGCCGGCGGTGTGGGGGTTGGCGAAGATCCAGTCCGAGTACTCGTTGAAGCTCTCGACGTCGCGGGTCCGGTCGTTGGCGAAGCGGCGCACCGTCACGCCCCGGATGCGGTCGGAGCCCTCCGGGTACTCGTTCGCCCAGGTCACGTAGTTCTGGGCGCAGGTCGTGAGGACCTCGACGTCGTGGCGGAGGGCGAGACGTTCCGCCACGAGCCGGCAGTGGTACTCGGAACCTCCGATGATCTCGGCGCCGTAGCGTTGGACGATGAGGGCTATCTTCACGGCGTGAGTGATTCGAGCACGTCGTCGAGCGCCCGTTCGGTGCGCGCCGCGCCGAAGTCGGCCAGCCGCCGCCGCTGGCCGGCGAGGACCGCCGACCGCAACTCGTCATCGTACACCAGCAGCCCCAGCAACTCGGCCGCGTGCTCCAGGTCCTTGGGGGTGAAGCAGACGCCGGCGCCTCCCAGGGTCTCCGGCACCGCCGCCGCGCCGTACGCCAGCACCGGCACGCCGGCCGCCATCGCCTCGACCAGCGGTACGCAGAAGCCCTCGTGCTCGCTCAGCGAGACGTAGGCGCTCGCCGTGCGGTAGTAGGCGGCCAGCTCGTCGTCGGACACCGGGCCGGTGAACAGGAACCGCTCGGGCCGCATCTCGTACTGCAGGACGAGGGCCCGCAGCGTCGCGTAGTAGCGCGGCGCCGCGTCCGTCCGGCCGACGAAGACGAACCGGTAGTCGGTGTCGACGTAGCGCTTGTAGTGTTCGGCCAGCCGGAGGTGGTCTTCGAGCTTCTTGTTCGGGGCGACGCGGCCGACGAAGAGGATGTTGGCCGGACCGTCGTCGAGCGTCCGTTCGAGCGCCGGCCGCCGCGGCGCGCTCGTGATGCGCCCGGTGTCGATCAGCAGCGGCAGCACGCCGGTGTCGGGGAAGCCGAGCGCCTCCAGCTCCCGGCGGTTGTACTCGGAGTCGCCCAGCGCCAGATCGACGCGTCCGGCCAGCGTCCGCAGCTCGGTCCGGCCCAGCGCGGCGATGCGGAAGACGTCCGCGTCGTACGGCGCGAAGAAATGCGCCGGCGTGACGTTGTGGTACTGGATCACGCGCCGGCCGCGCTGCGCGGCGAGCGCGGCGGTCAGCGGCGAGGGGATGGCGAAGTGCAGCATCGTGACGTCGCCGCCGCGCGCCGCCGGGTCCGTGAACGGCCGCACGTCGCCGCGGAGGTCGTCGTCGACGGAGAGCGCGAAGACGTCCGCCGCGTGGCCCTTGCGGCGCAGCAGGTCGCGCACGCCGCGCGCGCTGTCGCCGACCGCGTCTCCCCGGTGCGCCGCCGGCAGCCACTGGTTGATCACCAACGCGGCGTCTCCGTCATGCCGCCGGCGCCGGCGGACGGGCGCGAGCGGCGGCCGCCGGTCGGCCGGCTCCGGCCGCGGGAAGCGCCTTGAACGCCGACGGCCTGAAGACCTTCAGCTCTTCGAGCTGCTCGAACCGGTCGAGCCGGGTCCGGAAGTCCGGGGCGACCCGGCACGGCGGCCGGCGCGGCGCCGCCCGCACGCGGTCGACGAAGCCGAGCAGCGTGCCGGCGAAGTCCCGCGCGCGCAGCCGGGCGAGCGCGGCGTCCTGGGCGGCGAGGATCTCGTCTTCGAGCGCCGGGTCCGTCAGCACCGCGTTCATCAGCGCCGCGACGTGCCGGGCGTCCTTGCGCCCGTAGAGGACGCCGCCGCCGTCCATCGTGGCGGGCACGGCCGCCGCCGCGAACGCGATCACCGGAATCCGCTTGTGGAACGCCTCGACCAGGGGGACGCAGAAGCCCTCGTGCTCGCTCGCGGAGAGGAACAGGTCGGCGACGTCGTACAGCGCCGTCAGCTCCTCGTTCGCCACGTGGCCGATCAGGTGGACGTTCGGCGTGCCGAGGCGCCGGACGAGGTCGGCGACCGCGGCGCGATAGTCGTCGAACAGCGTATGGGAGCCGACCAGCAGCAGCCGCGCGGCGGGGTCGTAGCGGAGGCGGTAGGCGTGGAAGAAGCGGACGAGGTCGTCGATCCGCTTGTTGGGGATGATTCGGCCCACGAACAGGACGTTCGTCGCGTCGTCGTCGAACTGCCGCGCCAGCCACCGGCGCGGCGTGACGTCCAGGTGGGAGAAGTCCGGGACGACCGGCAGGACCCCGGTGCGGGGGAAACCGAGCGCGTCGAGGTCGGCCTGGTTGAAGGCCGAGTCGCCGAGCGCGAGTTCGCAGCGCGCGGCGTAGGCGCCGAGCTCCCGCCGCCCGCCGTGGCACTGCCTGGCGAGCGCGGGGCGGGCGTCGAGAAAGTACCGCGCGGGCGTGATGTTGTGATAGATCAGGATCATCCGCGCCGGCGACGCGAAGGCGACGCGCGACGCCCGCGAGCCGATCGAGAAGTGGTGGATCAGGACGTCGTCGGCGCGGACGTCGTCGATCAGATCGCGATAGTCCTCGGTTCGATCCTCCAGCGGCGGATCCGCCGTCTCCACGTAGATCCGCGACTCGTATCCCGCGTCGCGCAGGACCCGTCGCATCCCGAGGGCTTCGTTGCCGATGGCGTCGCCGTACCCGAGCGTCGCCAGCACCTGGTGAACCGCGACGCCGCGCTGCGTCATCGGCCGCCCGCCCCTCCGTGCGCGGTGGCCGCTTCCGGCTCCGGAGCGCCGGCGTCCCACGTCGCGGCCGCGGGACCTGCCGGCAGCCGGTCGACCACTTCCCGCGCGGGGGGCAGCACGCGGCGGCACCGGCCGAGCCAGCCCGGTTCCGGCTCGCGCCGCGCCCGTTCGGCGTCCTCGTCCCTCCGCCCGAGGCGGTCCAGCATGGCGAGGTACTTGCCCTCGACGACGTCCCACGTGTAGTGCCGCTCAAAGCTGGCGCGGCCGTTCGCTCCCAGCGCGCGGCGCAGGGCGCGATCCGTTTCGAGGCGCCGGAGCGCCTCGGCGAACTCGTCGTACGACTCGTAGTACAGGCCGGCGTTCGCCCGCACGACCTGTCCCCGCAGCACGTCGCAACGGCCGTTGACCAGCACCGGCGTGCGCATGGCCCAGGCTTCGAGGGTGACCATCGACAGGCTCTCGTAGTAGGACGGCATCAGCAGCACGTCGGCCGCCGCCAGCGCGTCGTACTTCTCTTCCTCGCTCACGAATCCGAGGTGGCGGATCCGCGGGTGCGGCGGAATCGCCATGACCGGCGTACCCGCGAGCACCAGCTGGATGCGCTGCGAGACCTGGCCGGCGTAACGCCTGAAATGGTCGAACAGTTCGGCGCAGCCCTTGTTCTCGTCGATCCGCCCGACGTAGAGGACGAACGGCCCGTCGATGCCGGTCCGCGCCCGGAATCGCGCGGCGCTCGCATCGTCCCGGATCTCCGAGCCGACCCCCACCACCACGCCCGGGACGTGCTGGTTGCCCGCCACCGCGTGGATGAGCCTCCGCTCTTCGTGCGAGTTGTACATGAGGGCGCGCACGCTTCGGAACGTTCGGGCGGAGGTCGCGAGCCCGAGCGCCGGATCCCGTTCGGCGGTCGGGACGAGCACGGCCTGCGACGGCGCCGCGCGGATCCCGTGATAGGCGTGGTAGTAGCGGTAGCTGAAGAACACGATGAAGTCGTAGCGCGGCGCGGCGCGGCGCAGATGGGCGACCAGCGCCGGACTCGCCGGCCCCTCGGAGTCGAGCCACCGCAGTTCGTCCCGCAGGGAGTGCCGTTTCTCGAAAACGTGGTGCGAGCGGCGGCCGAAGTCGTGCGGGTCGCGTTCCCGGCGCACCGGAAACCGCCGCACCGTGACGCCGTTGACCACCTGTTCGCCCGGCGCGAGCTCGTTGCGCCAGGTGACGTAGTCGCGGGCGCAGGTGGTGAGCACGTCGACCTCGACGTGCCGGGAGAGGCGCTCGGCGACGTAGCGCGCGTGCAGCTCGGCACCGCCGCTCACGTCGGCGCCGTAGCGCTGCACGACGACCGCGAGCTTCACGATTCGGAGGCGTCGCCGGCCGGTTCGCCGGCGGCTTCGCGCGACGAGTCGGAACGGGGTTCGCCGCCGGCGCCAGGTGACGAGTCGGAACGGGGTTCGCGCGACGAGTCGGAACGGGGTTCGCCGGCCGCCGCGCCGGGTGACGAGTCGGAACGGGGTTCGCGCGACGAGTCGGAACGGGGTTCGCCGGCCGCCGCGCCGGCCGGTCCGCCGGCGGCTCCGGGTGACGTCTGGGCACGGGGTTCGCCGCCGGCTGCCGCCGGCGCGGCGCCGCCGCCCGCTCCTTGGCCGGCGGACCCGTTCCCGCCGGCCGTGTCCGGCGCGGTCTCGCCCGCGGCCGCGGTTCCGCTTCCCGCCCGCCGGCGGCCCCGCCGCCGGCGGCGCCGGCGTTTCTCCGGGCCGGTCTCTCCGCCGTCGGCGCCCGCGGGGGCCGCGGCGCCGCCGGTCGCCGGTGACGCGGCGCCGGACGCGGCCGCCGCCCGGTACTGCACGATCTCCTCCAGCGCCCGGGCCCGCCGTTCGTCGAAGTCGAGACGCGCGGCGACCGACTCGACCCGCATCTTGTGGTTCTTCAGGTCGATGGCCAGCCGGGTCATTTCGACGACGAGGTTGTTCAGGACCTCGTACGTCAGGGCGTCGAGCTCCGCGCGCGCCCGATTCCCCGCGTTCACCCGCGACAGCGCCCGGCCGGTGCCGTCCGCATGCGCTCCGAGCCCCCGCACCGCTTCCAGCAGCGGGCCCGGGTTGATGAACAGCTTCAGCACCGGCCGCAGCAGACGTCGTATCGTCCGCAGGATCCAGCCGACGCCGCCGCGGGACGAACGGTAGACGTCGTCGGGCTCGAAAGCCGGCACGGCCGCCAAGTCGAAGGCGTCCGCCGCTTCGCCGGCCGCCGCGGACGATTCGGCGCGCTGCTCCCGGTAGTGGGCCAGCAGGTCGGAGCGGACGTTCCGCGGGTCGAGAAAGCGCTCAAGCTTGACGTTCGCCAGCTCGCGGATCTGCTCTTCCGTATAGTCCACGCCCCGCTTCTCGCGGATGCGGGAGCGGATCTGCTCCATGATCCGCTCGACGTCGACGGCATCGGATCGGATGTTGAACTCGGCCATCGCGGAAGGATGCCGCGGCCCGGTCCGGGTGCGGGGCGTTCGGCGGGCGCTCGCCGATCAGGAAAAGCTGTCGAGCGCCTCCTGCTCGTCGTCGAAGGCGTCGAACACGGTCAGCAGCTTCGTGATGGACAGCAGATCCTCGATGCGCCTGGTCAGGTTCAGCAGCTTCAGCTTGCCGCCCTGGCGGTTGACGGTGTGCAGGGTGCTGACCATCTGGCCGAGACCGGCGCTGTCGACGTACGGCACCTCGGCCAGGTTGAGCAGCAGGTTCTTGTGCCCCTGGTGGAGGATGCTGTTGATCTTGTCCTTCAGCAGCTCGTCGCCTTCCCCAATCGTCAGCTTGCCCGCCAGATCCAGAATGACGACGTTGTTGCCGGCCTGGCGCTCTTCGATCTGCATCGCTGCTGTACCTCCGAATCGGAGCCTCCGACGCCCGGGACGGCCCGCCGCGTACCGCTGACCGCTGCTACCGGGAAGGCTGTTGACCGCGCAAAAGACCCGAAAACGTACCACGCACCCCCGTCACTGTCAACGACACGCCGGAGCCGCGCGGCCCGTCAGTCGGCGTCCCGCCGCATCTTCTTCCGCGAGCGTTTTCTCGCGAGCGCCTGCTTGGCGCGCCGCTTGTCGCCCGGCTTCAGATAGAAGGAGTGCTTCTTGATGTCCTTGATGATGTCTTCCTGCTGGACCTTCCGCTTGAAGCGGCGGAGGGCGCTCTCGATCGATTCGTTTTCCTGAACTCGGACCTCGGCCACGTGCGATTCACCCCCTCCGTCGACCCGCGCGGATCGTGTTGCCCGGACCGGCTCGCATGCCAGGCTCGACGCGCCGGCCGGAAACGTTCAGAATAGGTTGAATCCTTCCTGACCGTCAACCGGCGCCGCGGAACCGCGGGCGGGAGCGGCCGGGGCGCACGCGAACGATCATGCAGGGAGCGTCGCGGCCGTGAAGGTGCTGGTCGTCGGGAACGGCGCCCGCGAGCATGCGCTCGTCAGGGCGCTGGCGGCCGACGCGGCCGTCGAGCGGGTCGTTTGCGCGCCCGGCAACGCGGGCATCGCCGCGGAGGCCGCGGCGCGGGTGGTTCCGGTGGACGCGTCGGATCCGGCGGCGCTGCTGGAACTGGCCGCGGCGGAGGGCGTCGACCTGACCGTCGTCGGGCCCGAGCTGCCGCTCGCGCGGGGGGTGGCGGACGTGTTCGCCGCCGCCGGCCGGCTGCTGTTCGGGCCGACGCGGGCGGCGGCGGAACTCGAATCGAGCAAGGCGTTCGCCAAGCGGTTCATGGCGCGCCACGGCATTCCGACGGCGCGGTTCGCGGTGTGCGCGGACGAGCGGCAGGCGCTCGCGGCGGTCGGCGGAGACCGGTTCGGATTCCCGGTCGTCGTCAAGGCGGACGGTCTCGCGGCCGGCAAGGGGGTGACCGTCGCGGCGGACCGCGGCGCCGCCGAGGCCGCCGTGCGCGACGCGATGGTGGCGCGGCGCTTCGGGGACGCCGGCGCGGCGGTGGTCGTCGAGGAGTGTCTGACGGGGCCGGAGGTCTCCTGCTTCGCAGTCTCCGACGGCCGCCGCTGCCTGGCGCTGCCGGCGGCCCAGGACCACAAGCGCGCCTTCGATGGCGACGCGGGGCCGAACACCGGCGGGATGGGGGCGTTCGGGCCCAGCCCGCTCTTCGACGGCGCGCTCGAGGCGCGCGTCCTGCGCGAGATCGTCACTCCGACGATCGACGGCCTGCGCGCCGAGGGCCGCGAGTACCGCGGCGTGCTCTACGCCGGCCTGATGCTGACGGCGGACGGCCCGCGGGTGATCGAGTTCAACGCGCGGTTCGGCGACCCGGAGGCGCAGGTCGTCCTCCCGATGGTCGAAGGCGGCCTGGCGCCGGTGCTGCTCGCGGCGGCGCGCGGGGATCTCGGCGGCGCCGGCTGGCGCGTCGTTCCGGACCCGCACGTCGGGGTGGTGCTGGCCTCCGGCGGATACCCCGGGCCGTACAGGACCGGATTGCCGATCCGCGGACTCGAGGACGCCGCCGCGGTGCCGGGCGTGCACGTGGCGCACGCGGGCACCGCGCTCGAGGGCGGCCGCGTCGTCACCAGCGGCGGCCGCGTGCTGACGGTCGTGGCGCGCGGGAAGAGCTTCGAGCAGGCCGTCGCGCGGGCCTACGACGCCGTCGGACGCATTGCGTTCGACGGCAGCCACGCGCGGACGGACATCGGAAACAAGGCGCTGCCCGCGGCGGCGGGCCGCGGCGGCGCGTGAACGGGAGGGCTGCGTCGGATGGCGGAACGGGACGTGCAGATACTGATGGGCTCGAATTCGGACGCGCCGGTCATGCGCAAGGCGGTCGACGTGCTCGAGGCGCTCGGCGTCACGTCGCACGTGACGGTCGCCTCGGCGCACCGCTCGCCGGCCCGCGTGCGGCGCATCGTCGAGGAGGCGCCGGCCCGCGGCGTGAAGGTCTTCATCGTCGGCGCCGGCGCCGCCGCCCACCTCGCGGGGGTGGTCGCGGCCCACTCGACCCTGCCGGTCGTCGGCGTGCCGATCGATTCGTCCCCGCTGAAGGGCTGGGACGCGCTGCTCGCCACCGTCCAGATGCCGCCCGGGGTGCCCGTGGCCACGGTGTCGGTCGGCGCGGCCGGGGCGGTCAACGCCGCCGTGCTCGCGGCCCAGATCCTGGCGCTCTCCGACGCCCGCGTCGCGGAGAAGCTGGCCGCCTACAAGACCGGACTGGCCGACAAGGTCGAACGGGCGGCGGCCGAGCTCGAGAGCGCCGCCGGGTCGTGACCCCGCGCCCGGGCCGTCAATCCTCGAACAGCATCACGAGCAGCGCCTTCTGCGTGTGGAGGCGGTTCTCGGCCTGATCGAAGACCACCGACGCCGGACCGTCCAGCACCGAGTCGGTCACTTCCTCCCCGCGGTGGGCCGGCAGGCAGTGCAGGAAGCAGGCGTCCGGCCGGGCGTGGGCCAGCAGGGCGTCGTTCACCTGGTAGGGCGCGAAGAGGCGGCGCCGCACCGCGGCCTCCGCCTCGCGGCCCATCGAGGTCCAGACGTCGGTATAGACCGCGTCGGCCCCGCGCACGGCGGCCACCGGGTCGCGGAACCGCGTCAGCTCCGCGCCGTGCCGCGCGACCCGCGCGACGTCGGCGTCGACTCCCGGCGGCAGGTCGAAGCCTTCCGGCGAGGCCACCCGCACGTGGATGCCGAGCATCGCCGCGGCCTGGGCGAACGAGGTCGCGACGTTGTTGCCGTCCCCGACGAAGGCCGCGGTGCGCCCGCGCGGGTCGCCCCAGCGCTCCTGCAGGGTCAGGCAGTCGGCCAGCGCCTGGCAGGGGTGCTCCTCGTTGCTGAGCGCGTTGATGACGCGAAACGACCTGGTCGCCAGCGCCAGGTCCCGCAGCCGCGACTGCTCGTAGGTCCGCACCACCGCGCCGGCCACCCAGCGCTCGAGGCTGCGGCCGACGTCGGCGAGCGACTCCCGTTGCCCGAGGACGACTTCCGCGGCCGGATCGATGTAGTTTCCCCCCAGCTCGCGGATGGCGATCTCGAACGTGGAGCGGGTGCGCAACGACGGCTTCTCGAACAGCAGCGCGACGTAGGTGCCCTCCAGCGCCGCCGCCGTCGGCGCCTCCTTGCCGAGCGGCCGGTCGCGCTTCATGGCGGCCGACAGCGCCAGGCCGTGCTCCAGATCGTCCGGCTCGAAGTCGAGGATCGACAGGAAGCAGCGGCCCTCCAGACTGCCGGCCCCGTGCGGCGTGTCCGCGGCCGGCGGCGCGGGGCGGGAGACGGTCACTGCCCCGGCTTTCAGGTGCGGTAGTCCGCGTTGATGCGCACGTACTCGGCGCTCAGATCGCAGGTCCACATCGTGGCCGCGGCGCCGCCGCCGGCGCCGAGGTCGACGGCGATTTCGACCTCGTGTCCCTTCAGGTGCGCGGCCGCCTCGCGTTCCCGCTCGGCGAAGACCGTCGCGCCGTCGTAGAGCGTGACCCGGCCGATCCGCACCGCGGTCCGGTCCGGATCGAACGCGACGCCGGCCCGCGCGGCGACCGCCACCAGCCGCCCCCAGTTCGGGTCGCCGCCGTTGATCGCCGTCTTGACCAGGGGCGAGTTGGCGATCAGCCGCGCCGCCCGCCGCGCATCCTCCTCCGACGCGGCGCCGGTCACCCGCACCGTCACCAGCTTCGTCGCGCCTTCGCCGCCGCGCACGATCTCGCGGGACAGGCTCGTGCACAGTTCGCGGAGACCGGCCGCGAACGCCGGACGGGCCGCCTCGTCGACGGCGACCCCGCTCGCCCCGTTGGCCAGCAGGAAGACCGTGTCGTTGGTGGACGGCTCGCCGTCCACCGTGATCGCGTTGAACGTGTCGCGCGCCACTTCGCGCAGCGTGCCGTCCAGGGTCGCGGGATCGACCGCGGCGTCGGTCGTCAGGAACCCGAGCATCGTCGCCAGGTTCGGTTCGATCATCCCGGCGCCCTTGACCATGCCGCCGATGGTGAAGCGGCCGGCCGGCGTCGCGACGCGGACCGCGGCCTCCTTGGGCGCGATGTCGGTCGTCATGATCGCCTCGGCCGCGGCGATGTGCGCGTCGCGGCTCAGCCGCCGCGCCGCGTCGGCGATGCCGGCGGTCACCTTGCCGGTGTCGAGCTGCATGCCGATGACGCCGGTCGACGCGATCAGCGCGTGCGCCGGATCGCAGCCGACGGCCTCGGCGGCGGCGGCGGCCATCGCGCGCGCGGCGGTCATGCCGGCCGCGCCGGTGCAGGCGTTGGCGCACCGGCTGTTGACGGCGACGGCCCGTGCGCGGCCGCCGGAGCGGGCGAGCTGCTCGCGCGACACCACGACCGGCGCCGCCACCGCGAGGCTGGTGGTGAAGAGGCCGGCGGCGCTCGCCACCTCGTCGGAGACGACGAGGGCGACGTCCAGCCCCGAGGGTTTGAGTCCGCAGGCGACTCCCGCCGCCCGATATCCGGCCGGCGCCGTGATTCCGCCGGCCGCCGGGGTGACCGCCGATGCGTTCATCGCCACACTCCTTCCGCGCGCTCGAGGTCGAGCACGACGGCGTATTGCCGGCAGCGGCGGAACAGGTCGCACCGCTGACAGTCGACTGCGATCTTGGCCGGCACCCACGGGTGCGGCACGATGGAGAATCCGGCCCGCACGAACGGCCGCGCCTGGTGCGTGAAGGCGCACAGCCGGGGGAACCGCTGCGCCACCGCCTCGGCGATCAGCGCGTCGAGCAGCCGCCGTCCGACGCCTTCCCCGCGCCGCGGCCCGTCGACGACGAGCGACCGGACCTCGGCCACGGCGGGGCTCAGGCGGGCCAGCTCGCCGCAGCCGACGACGGCGTCGCCGGCCGCCGCCACGACGAAGCGGGGAACGTGCAGCTCGACTTCGCCGAGGGGCCGCGCGAGCAGGTGGCCGGAGACGAGGTTCTCGGTGATGAGCTGGTACATGCGTCCGGCGTCCGCGGCGGTCGCGGGGCGGATCCCGACCTCCCGCGCGTGCGGCGCCGGCGGCGCGGCGGTTGCGACTCCGGTCATGGCGGCCATCGTTTCGCGGAATCCGTCGCTCAGGACGCCGGCGGCGCGGCGCCGGCGTCGGCGAGCGCCAGACGCAGGCGCCGCAGTCCGTCGTCGACGTCGTCGTCGGAGATGTCGAGCGGCGGCAGCAGCCGGATCACGGTGCCGGCCGTGCGGTTGATCAGCAACCCGCGCGCGAGGGCGCAGTCGACCGCCCGGTCCGCCACCGTCCGGTCGACCTCGACGCCCCACATGAGCCCCGCCCCGCGCACCTCGCGCACGGCGCCGCCGGCCGCCGCCAGCGCGTCGAGCCCCTGCCGGAAGCGGCGGCCGGCCGCCGCCACGCGGTCGACGAGACCGTTCTCGAGCGCGTCGAGGAAGACCAGCGCGGCGCGGCACGCCAGCAGGTTGCCGCCGTAGGTGCTGCCGTGGTCGCCGAACGCGACCGCGGAGGCGACCGCGTCGCTCAGGAGCGCCGCGGCGACCGGAAAGCCGCCCCCCAGCGACTTGCCGACCGCCATCAGGTCCGGGGCCAGCCCGAGGGCCGCGCCGTAGAACAGCCGTCCCGTGCGTCCGAGACCGCACTGGACCTCGTCGGCGATCAGCAGCGTTCCCGTCCCCGCGCACGCCTCGGCGACGGCCGCCGCGGTGGCCCGCGGAAGCGGCCGCACGCCCCCCTCGCCCTGGATCGGCTCGACGACGACCGCCGCGGTCCGCCCGCCGACGGCGGCGCGCACCTGGTCCGGGTCGGCCGGGGACACGAAGCGCACGCCGGGCAGCAGCGGCGCGAACGGCGTCCGGTACGGCTCGCCCGCGGTGACGGACAGCGAACCGAACGTCCGGCCGTGGAACGCGCCCTCGAACGCCACGATCTCGTGCCGGTCGTCCGCCCCGCGCGTGCGCCAGTAGCGGCGCGCGAACTTCAGGCACGCCTCGACCGCCTCGGTCCCGCTGTTGCAGAAGAACGCCCGCGGCAACCCGGACATCCGCGCGAGACGTTCGGCGACCTCGCCCTGCAACGGGTGGAAGAAGAGGTTGGACGTGTGCAGCAGCTCCCCGGCCTGCGCGGCCAGCGCCGCGGCCAGCGCCGGCGGGGCGTGGCCGAGCGAGGCGACGCCGATGCCCGAGAGCAGGTCGAGGTACTCGCGCCCCTCCGTATCGACGAGGCGCGATCCGCGGCCGCGCACGAACACCACCGGGTGCCGCTTGTAGTTCTGCAGCACGTGCGCGGCCTCGACCGCCCGGATCTTCTCCGCCCTCGTCGTCATCGTGCTCTCCCGCGCGGCGCCGGCTCGCCGCGCCCGCGAACGCCGCGTTGCCGGACGGCGGTCACGGCCGTCTCCGGCGGCCGGTCGAACATGCCGCGCCGCGCGCGCCGTCCATCGACGATGGCGACCGCGCCGGCGCCCCCGGCCAGCGCGGCCCGGCAGGCGAGCAGCTTGGCCACCATGCCGGCGCTGGCCTGCCCGCCGCCGATCAGGGCGTCGATTCCGCGGTCGTCCACGGCGGGGATCGTCCGGCCCTCCGCGTCAAGCACTCCCGCCGTGCCGCCGGCGACGACGAGCCGCCGCGCCCCGAGCCGGGCCGCCAGCGCTCCGGCCAGTGTATCGGCGTTGACGTTGAAGATCTGTCCGCCGGCGCCGGCGCCCAGGCTGGCGACGACCGGCACGTGGCCGCCGTCCAGCAAGTCGATCAGCAACGCGGGCGGATCCGTTCCGACCGGCCGGCCCACGAATCCGAGGTCGACCCCGGTCCCGTCCGCGGCCCTGTACAGGCGTTCTCGCCGGACCGGGGCCAGACCGCCGTCGGCGCCGGTCAGGCCGACCGCGCTGGCGCCGGCCGCGCCGAGCGCCGCCACCAGCCGCGTGTTGACCCGCCCGGCCAGGACCCCCGCCACCACGTCCAGGGTGGCCGCGTCGGTGATGCGCAACCCGTCGACGGCCCGCTTCGGGATGCCGAGGCGGGCCAGCTCGGCGTCCACCTCCCGGCCGCCGCCGTGCACCACCACCAGCGGCTCGCGTTCCGCCACGCCGGCCAGGGCGCCCGCGAGGCGGCGCAGCCGCGCCGGTTCTTCCAGCAGCTCGCCGCCGAGCTTGACCACCGTCGGAGCGCCGCGCCGCGCCGTCACGGCCGGTCTCCGCACCGTGCGGCCGGGCGGCTTGCGGCGCTGCCCGCGCGCGCGTCGGTCACCGGCCGGCGGCGGCGCCGTGACGCCGGCCGGGGCGCGGTCACCGCAGCCCCTCGCGCTCGTCCAGTCCGTGCGCGACGTTGAAGCTCTGCAGCGCCTGCCCGGCGGCGCCCTTCACCAGGTTGTCCAGGCAGCAGACCAGCACCAGCCGCCCGCCGTCCACCCGCCATCCGACGTCGCAGAAGTTCGTGTGCGCCACGTGCTTGATCTCCGGCGGACGCTCGCCGGTCAGCCGCACGAACGGGGAGCCTTCGTAGGCGCCGGCGTACGCCTCGCCCACCGTGTCCGCCGTCACGCCGGGGCGCAGGCGGGTGTAGATCGTCTCCAGGATGCCGCGGTCGAGCGGCACCAGATGGGGGACGAACGTCACCGGGCGCGACAGCTCCTGCTCGATCTCGGCGCCGTGCCGGTGCGCGAAGATGCCGTACGCGGCGACGCTGCCGTGCACCTCGGAGAAGTGCGTGCGCGGGCTCGGCTTCTTGCCGGCTCCCGAAACCCCGGACTTGGCGTCGATGCAGACGTCCGCGCCGGCGGCGATCAGGCCGGCCTCGACGAGCGGCTTCAGGGCCAGCAGCGCCCCGGTCGGATAGCAGCCGGGACAGGCCACCAGCGCGGCGCCGGGCAGCGCGGCGCGGTTCCATTCCGGCAGCCCGTAGGCGGCGGGCCGGTCGAGCGGCGGGGTCGCCGGGTACCAGCGCCGCCGCGCGCCGGCGTCGCGCAGGCGGAAGGCGCCCGACAGGTCGAAGACCCGCCGCCCGCGCGCCAGCAGGGCCGGGGCGAGCTCGGCGCTGGCCGTGTCCGGCAGGCCGAGGAAGACGACGTCGGCCCGCTCGGCCAGCGTGTCGAGCGCGAACGGTTCGATGCGTCCGTCCCAGATCCCCGCGAGCGCGGGCAGTTCCCGCGCGCCGTCGCCGGCCCCGGAGCGCATCGCGACGGTCACCTCGACCGCAGCGTGCCGCGCCGCGAGGCGCAGCAGCTCCTGGCCCCCGTAGCCGGTCGCGCCGGCGATCCCGATGCGGATGGTGGACATGCGCGTGTTCCGGGCGCTGAATAACTATGCGTGCAAGGTTTTAATTATACGCACGCGGCGCCGACCGCGTCAACCGGACCGGTCCCGGCCCCGATCCGTTCCGGGCGGCCCGGCCGCAGTTGCGCCCCGCACCTCCGGCATTGTATACTGATACGGTTGCGTGAATATTTATGAAGCGCTACCGGCAGTCGGCCATTCTCGATCTGGTGTCCCGCGAAGCGGTCTGCAGCCAGGACGCGCTGGGACGGCAGCTCCGCGCGCGCGGCTTCCACGCGACGCAGGCGACCATCTCGCGCGACATCAAGGAGCTGCGGCTCGTCAAGCGTGCGAGCGACGGCGCGTACGAACGGCCCGGCGCCGCGGAGGCCGCCCGCGGGACGGCCGACGCGTCCCTGCGCCGGGCGATCGGCGAGTACCTGCGCCGCGTCGATCTGGTGCAGCAGTTGCTGGTGCTGCGGACCGATCCGGGACAGGCGCAGCCGCTGGCCCTGGCGATCGACCGGGCCGAGCGGCCGGAGGTGGTCGGCACGGTGGCCGGCGACGACACCATCCTGGTGATCACGCGGCACGCGCGGGCCGGCCGCGAGGTGCGGCGGCTGTTCGAGGGCTGGGCCATGGACGGCCGGGCGTATCCGCGCCGGGCGTAGCTTCACACGCGAGCAAGCCCGGGGCGGCGCCGCGGACCGCCTGCAGCGGCCGGGCGTATCCGCGCCGGGCGTAGCTTCCACGCGGACGGAGGAGAACAGGACATGGAACGGATCGTGCTGGCGTACTCCGGCGGGCTGGACACCTCGGTGGCGGTCAAGTGGCTCGCCGACCGCTACGACGCCGAGATCGTGGCGGCCACCATCGACCTCGGCCAGGGCAGGGAGCTCGACGACGTGCGGGAGCGCGCCCTGGCGGTCGGGGCGGTGCGCGCCCACGTGATCGACGCGCGCGAGGAGTTCGCGCAGCAGTACATCCTGCCGGCGCTGCAGGCCGGGGCCGTCTACGAGGACCGCTACCCGCTGGCGACCGCGCTCGGACGGCCGCTGATCGCGAAAAAGCTGGTGGAGATCGCGGAGCTGGAGGACGCCGGCATGATCGCGCACGGCTGCACCGGCAAGGGCAACGACCAGGTGCGCATGGACGTGTCGGCGCGCGCCCTGAATCCGGATCTGAAGGTGGTTGCGCCGGCCCGCGTCTGGGGCATGAGCCGCCCGGAGGAGATCGCCTACGCGCGCGAGCACGGCATCCCCGTTCCCGCCTCGGTGGACAGTCCCTACAGCACCGACTCGAACCTGTGGGGCCGCTCGATCGAATGCGGCGTCCTGGAGGACCCGTGGCGGGAGCCGCCGGAGGAAATCTACGCGCTGACGAAGTCGCCGGCCGGCGCCCCCGACGCGCCCGCCTGCGTCGAGGTGGAGTTCGAGCGCGGCGTCCCGATCAAGGTCAACGGGGTGGCGATGCCCCTGACCGAGTTGATCAACTCGCTCGAGACGATCGCCGGCGCGCACGGCGTCGGGCGGATCGACATGGTCGAAAACCGTCTGGTCGGGATCAAGTCGCGGGAGATCTACGAGGCGCCCGCCGCGACGGTGCTGCACGCCGCCCACCGCGAGCTCGAAGCGCTGGTCGTTCCGCGCGACCTCGAACGGCTCAAGGCCGGTCTCTCGCGCACCTACGCCGACCTCGTCTACGACGGGCTGTGGTTTTCGCCGACGCGCGACGCGCTCGACGCCTTCGTGGCCAACGTGCAGCAGCACGTCACCGGCACGGTGCGGGTGAAGTTGTCGAAGGGCGACTGCCGCGTGGTCGGACGCAAGTCCCCCGCGTCGCTGTACGACGCGGCGCTGGCCACCTACGACGAGGGGGACCGGTTCGATCACGAGGCGGCCGAGGGCTTCATCGAGATCTGGGGCCTGCCGGTCGCCAGCGCGGCCGGCAGGCGGCGGGCGGCGAAGGCCGGCGCGCCCGCGCCCGCGGCGCCGGCCGCCTCCTGACCCGTCCATCCCTTGCCATGCGCGGCGAGTCGCATCTCTGGTCCGGCCGGTTCGAAGACGCCCCCGACGAGGAGGTCTTCCGCTTCCAGGCCTCGTTCGGATTCGACCGGCGCCTGTTCGACGACGACGTGGAGGGGAGCCTGGCGTGGGCCGAAGCGCTGGCCGCGGCCGGGGTGCTGTCGGCCGCCGACGCCGGCGCGTTGCGCGCCGCGCTGATCGAGATCCGGCAGCGGGGCCGCGACGATCCCGCGTTCGTCGCCGGTCCCGACGAGGACGTGCACGCGTTCGTCGAGCGGCAGCTCGTCGACCGCCTCGGAGACGTCGGGCGCCGGCTCCACACCGGCCGCTCGCGCAACGAGCAGGTCTCGCTGGACCTGCGCCTGTACCTGCGCCGCCGGCTGCCGGCGCTGCAGCGGGAGGTGGTCGCGCTGGTCGCGGCGCTGGCGGACCGCGCGGCGGCGGCGGGGCGGGCGATCATGCCGGCGTACACGCATCTGCGGCGCGCCCAGCCGGTCCTCGTGGCCCACTTCCTGCTCGCCCACGCCGCGGCGTTCCGGCGCGACCACGCCCGCCTGGCCGCGGCGCGCGGGGAGGCCGACGCGATGCCGCTCGGGTCCGGCGCCGTGGCGGGGACAAGCTACGCGGTGGACACCACCGCGCTGGCCCGCCGCCTCGGGTTCTCGCGCGTGGCGGCCAACAGCATCGACGCGGCGGCCGACCGCGACTTCGTGTCGTCAACCCTGCACGCCTGCGCGCTGACCATGGTGCACGTCAGCCGGCTGGCCGAGGACCTCGTCCTCTTCACCGGCGAGGAGTTCGGCTACTTCGAGCTGCACGACCGGGTGGCGACCGGCAGCAGCCTGATGCCGCAGAAGAAGAACCCCGATCCGCTGGAGCTGGCGCGCGGCAAGAGCGGCCGCGTGATCGGGCGCCTGGCCGGCTGGCTCGCGACCATGAAGGGGCTTCCGAGCGGCTACAACAAGGATCTGCAGGAGGACAAGGAGGCGGTCTTCGACGCCGAGGACCAGGTGCTCGGGTCGTTGCGGGCCGCCGCCGCGGTGGTGGCGGGCATCGAGCCGCGGCCGGCGCGCTCGGAGGCGGCGGCCGGCGGCATGCTGCTGGCGACCGACGTCGCCGACCACCTGGTGCGCCGGGGCGTGCCGTTCCGCAGCGCGCACGAGATCGTGGGCCGCATCGTGCGGGACCTGCTGGCCCAGGGGCGGGACTTCGACTCGCTGACGCCGGACGAATGGCGGGGCTACGACGCCCGCTTCGGCGCCGACGCCGGCGGGCGCGTGACGAGCCGCGCGTCGGTCGCCGCGCGCCGGACGCCGCAGTCGACCGCCCCGGAGGCGGTCGCCGGGGCGCTGGCCGCGGTCCGCGCGTGGGTCGAAGAGGAGTCGGACCGGCCGCCGGCGCCGCGCCCCGGGCCGGCCGCGCGGCGGTCCGTTGCGGCTCCGGGCGTCGACGGAGAGCCGGACCGGTAGCCGGCGCCGCGCCGGGCGCGGACGCGGCCGGAGACGGTTGCCCGCGTTCGCCGGCTCTGTTAGACTCAACGGCCTGCGCGCCGGCTTTTGTTCGGTCCCGCCTTCCAAGACGGTGTTCTGATTGCTCGGGGGAACCAGATGGGGCAGCGGCAAGTCCGCGAGGGCGACACTGTGGACGACGGTTCGCGCGAAGACCAGGCGCTGACGCGGGCGGTCGCGGACGCCGGCGACGACGCCCGGGACGCCGAGCGGGAAGGGTCGGTCCGCCGCCCGCTCATCCGGGCCACGCTGACGTACCCGGACGGCGCGCCGCCCCCGCCGCGCGAGCCCCCCGTGTTCACGATGCACCAGCAGACGGGCGGCAACGGATCGGACGCGGCGCCGCCCAACCGGAAGCAGGAACGCGGGCGCGGCGGCCAGCCCCGTTCGTTCAACGACCGCCGGCGCGCGGGCGGCGGGTCCGGCGACGGCCGGCCCGCCGGCAACCAGGCCCGGCCGGACGGGCGTTCCGGCTCGAAGCCGCGGCCGGCCCGCCGCGGCCGGGGCCGGTCCCGCTAGCCGCCGGTGCCGCCGCATGGGTGAGCTCGCCGGCAAGAACGGGCTGATCGTCGGCGTAGCCAACCGGCGCTCGCTGGCCTGGGCCATCGCCAGAGCCGCGGACGAGGCGGGCGCGCGGCTTACCCTCGGCTACGCGACCGAGCGGTTCGAGTCCAACGCCCGCAAGCTGGCCGGCACCCTGACCACGCCGCCGCGGCTCGTCGCGTGCGACGTGACGGACGACGCCGCGATCGCGGCGCTCTTCCGGCAGATCGACGAGACCGACGGCGGGCTCGACTTCCTGGTCCACGCGGTGGCGTTCGCGTCGCGCGAGGCGATGTCGGCGCCGTTCCTCCGGACCAGCCGCGCCGACTTCGCCCAGGCGCTCGACGTCAGCGCCTACTCGCTCGTCGCCCTCGCCCGCGGGGCGGCGCCGCTGATGGAGCGCCGCGGCGGCGGCAGCGTCGTGACGCTCACCTACCTCGGCAGCGAGCGCGTGTTTCCGTACTACAACGTCATGGGCGTGGCCAAGGCGGCGCTGGAGGCGGCGGTGCGGTATCTGGCGAACGACCTCGGGCCGCGGAACATCCGCGTCAACGCCATCTCCGCGGGACCGATCAAGACGCTGGCCGCGTCCGGGATCCCCGATTTCAGCCGCATCCTCCAGCACTACCGGGAGAGCGCGCCGCTTGGCCGCACCGTCGACGCCGAAGAGGTGGCCGCCGCCGCCCGTTTCCTGCTCGGGCCGGGCGGGCGGGGCGTCACCGGCGAGGTGCTGATGGTCGACGGCGGGTACCACGCCACCGGCATGTAGCGTCGCCGCGCACCAGCCGCCCACGCCACCATGCGCCGCTCCACCGAACCGCACGCCGGCGGTCCCCGACCCGGCGGCGGCGCGCGCCGAAGCGCGCCGCCCCTGATCCGCCGGCTGCGCGGGGCGCTGCTCCGGCTCGCCTTCAACCGGCCCGCCGCGTTCGTGGCCGGCCTCGCGTGCGCCGGCTGCGCGGTCTGGCTCGCGGCGATGGACGCCGCGTGGGAGAGCTGGGCGTCGGACGGCCTGGGGCTGGTGGCCGGGGCGACCGGCGCGGCGCTCATCCTCGCCGCGCTCGGCGGTCGGCGGCCCGACTGGGTGGAGTGACCGCCGCAATGCCTGCGCGAGCACGCCGCGAGGCTTGACGGCCTCCCCCGCGCTCGTCTCGGAGCTCACCGGGCGTCCCGTTCGGAGCGATCTGGCCATGACCGGCGAGATCACCTCTCCAGAACCGTTCGCGCAAAGCCGTCGGCGCCATGACTGCGCACCCGGTCGAGGCCCCGATGCTCCAACCCGTTGATGGCCGACTCGATCGCCGGATGCGCACGCCGCGCCGCCACGAAGGACTCCTCCGCTTCCCGTTCCCCGGTTGGCCTGCGAACGATACCCTCGTCCCGGCAGCGCGTTGACGTCGAGCAGCGCATCGAGCCGCACCCGGTTGTCGGAAATCTCGCGGGCGATCGCCGTCGCCGATGCCTGCGTCCCGGCCGCGAGATTCCCACAGTCCCACAGCGCGTTGTCGCCCTGGTCGTCGCGCATCGGACACGATCGAGCCCGTCCGTTCCGTTGTGCGCCGCCTGGGGCGGGGAGCCGGCTCGTCATCAGCCACAACCGGCGCCGTGCCGCCCGGGGCTGTCGCTCGCCGGCACGGGGGACGAAGACCACGAGGGCATATTCGCAACCGGAATACACCTTAATGAAGCCCTCGAGTTGTCCGAACAACCGGGGCCACCTCACCCGGATCCTCGAAGATGTCGCACCGCTCGAAGAAGTACGACAGGACGGCCAGCGCGGCCGCCTCCTCGCCCAGATCGGCCTTCGATTCTTCCGGAACCACGCGCGTCGAAGCCGTGCTACTCCATTCGACTCCGGCACTCACTCTCCGGCTTCTCAGCAACGGCCGTGTCGGACTTCCTCACTTCTTCCGGCTCCTGCATTCGGCGGGGCGGGTAGCGAACGTACCGCAGGCCGGACTTCGCTTGATACTCCCGGATCTGCCGAAACATCTCCCGGAGGTCGTTGCCGCACTCGGCGGCGAGCCTGTCCCGAACCGCCCGCACTTCAGCCACGATGGGATCCATTCTCATCGTCGACGTCCTCCATCAACTCGTCAGGCGTGCAGATCACAGGCGGATCGAAACCCGCCTGCCGGCAAGCCGCCTCGATCCGCGGCCGCACAACCGCGTTCGCGATGTGACGCAAGTTCCACGTCACCAGGTAATGAACCCCATTGGTCGCGGCTACGGCAATGTGCACGGCGTCTCGTTGCGCGGATGCCGGCACGGCGTCCGCGTTGACCAGCCGTTCGGCCAATTCCTGCGCTTCCGCACCCACGTCGAGCGACCCCAGCGGATCGAGCAGGGCGAGCCGGGCGCGAACCGCATCGGGGTCGCCGGCTCCGGCCTCCTGGCGCACCAGCGCGGAGACGACCAGTTCAAACCTCTGCGAAGCCGTCATCCACCAGTCGCGGGTGCTCTGCTGTCGTCCGGCGACGACCACGTCACGCGCTGGACGAGCGGCCAAGTAGCTGATGACGGTGGTTTCGACGTATACGCGTGGTCTCATTCCCTCACACCCGGAACACCTTCATCACCTCGTCGCCCAGGTGGTTGATCACCTTCACGGCGATGCGGCCGGACGCGGGGCGCGGGAACGGGCGCGACGTGTCGCTGCGCAGGGTGGCCCACGCGTCGGGGTCGATCTCGGCCTTGAGCGTCGTGCGGAGCGCCTTGTAGGGGTCGTTGGCGCCGAGGAAGTAGGCGTGGCGGACGAAGAAGCTCTCGTCGTTGTAGTCGGTGTCGATGAACCAGCAGGCGATGCCGTCGGGGCCGTCGCTGCGGACCTCGCCGGTGTTGGGGTGGAAGACGTCGACGCCGGCGATGCGGACCCGGATGCGGCCGGCGTCCGGCTTGTCGCCGCCGCCGGGCCTGTCACCCGCGCCGGGCTTGTCGCCCGCGCCGGGCCTGTCTCCGGAGCCGGGCTTGTCGCTGCCGCCGGGGTCGTCGCGCGAATCGTCGCCGTCGGCGGGCAGGATCTCGACGTCCGGCTCGCCGAAGACGACGAACAGGTTGCCCTTGCCGGTGTTCTTCAGCTCGCCGGCCATGTGCAGGTCGGCGTTCATGCGCGCCTTCAGCACGGGCAGGGCGCCGAGCCTGCTGAAGTCGGTGGTGTGCGGTTCGTAGTTGAAGGCGCAGGCGATCAGCACGTCGAAGCCGGCGTCGCCCGCCTCGCGTGCGGCGCGCACGAGGTCCTGCCGGCTCACCGTGCCGAACTCGGGGCCGACGAGGATGCCGGCGCGCCGCTCGGGGCCGTCGTCGTCCTCGCTTTCGACGTAGCGGCCCTGGGCGCAGATCAGGTGGCCGGGCCAGGGGTCGAGCGCCGTGAAGCGGATGCGGTCGGCCTTGCGCGCCTGCTGCACGCCGGCGGTGGCGAGGTGGCCGAGCACCATAGCCGCGAAGTCTTCCGCCGACCCGTAGGCGGGGGCCTGCTCGGCGACCCGGTCGATCAGCTCGTCGCGCTCGTCGAGGGCCAGCAGGCGGTGCGGCGACAGGCTCTCGACCGTGAACGGGCCGGCGACGCGCACCTTCTTCCGGTCGTCGTACGGCTTGTCGTAGAGGTATTCGACGTCGGCGCGCGCGGCGATGGAGGCGTCGATCTCCCGCTGCCGCGCGATGCGCGCCTCCCACCACCGGCGGTGCGCCTCGGCCGCGGCGGTCGGCCACGGGTCGCGCGGCCCGGCGGGGAGATCGGTCAGGGTGTAGCGGCGGTCGAGCGCAGCGTTGACGGCGCGCAGGGCGGCGGCGCGGTCGGCGTCCGTCCCGGCCGCTTCCAGGCGCTTCCAGGCCGCGGCGGCCGCCGGGGGCCACGGCTCGCCGGCGTCGCGCGGGATCTCCCACTCCCGCCACGACCGGCCGAGCGCGGCGTTCAGGTCGGCGCGGAGCGGCTCGAGCGTCTCCTGCCAGCGTTCCCATATGACGTCGATCTCCGCGTTGTTGGCGATCGACTTGAGGGTGACGTGCGGCACGCGCTCGCAGACGAAGCCCTGCCGGACGTCGCCGCGCGCGGGCGCCTCGGACGGGGTCGCGCCGGTGATTTCGGCTTCCTTCCGCTGCCCCGCCGGGCTGTCGGCGAGCAGGTAGTACGGGTAGCGCGCGCCCATGACGCGGGCGCGGGCGAGCGCGAGGGCGACCCGCGACGTGTCGATGGTGATCCAGCGGCGGCCCCACTGCTCGGCGACGTAGGCGGTGGTGCCGGACCCGCACGTGGGGTCGAGGACCAGATCGCCCGGGTCGGTGGTCATCAGGATGCAGCGCTGCGCAACCGTCGGCGACGTCTGGACGACATACGACTTGTCCGACAGACCGACATCGTCCCAGCGATTCACGATCTGAGCAACAGGGAAGTCGTCAAGATAACGGACGTACCGTAAACGGTTCCTGGTGGGTTCAAGTCGGTCTGACGACCGTAGCCGCGTCATTCCCTCATAGTTCGTCTTCCATCGAGCGGACAAGGTAGGTCTGTAGACCACTCCGCGAAACTCGACATCAAACCAACACGCGGCTCCTTCACCCTTCTGTCGGCCGATACTCTGGGACGTCAGGTTGTCTAGCGAATACACGCCCGGGTACGCGGACGTCTGGCTACCAGAAGTCGGTTTGTCGACGATTCCGATGTCGCGCGTACGGTTGTAACTGCTTCCGCTCTTGCCACCCGGTGTTTTGCGTTGGTAGATTGGCCTGTACTTGACAGCGGCTTCTTTTTTGCTATACCACAGGAGGTAATCGGTTGTCTGCCCAAGATACTTGTCCGTTGATCCCGTGGTGGTCGAAAAAGATATTAGCGAGATTGAGTTCTCTCTTCCAAAAACCTCATCCATCAACGCCCGCACCCGGTGGACGTTCTCGTCGCCGATCTGCACGAAAATGCTCCCGCTCTCCGTCAGCAGCTCCCGCGCCACGGTCAGCCGGTCGCGCAGGTAGGTCAGGTACGAGTGGATCCCGTCGCGCCACGTGTCGCGGAACGCCTTCACCTGCTCCGGCTCGCGGCTGATGTGCTCGGCCTTGCCGTCCTTGACGTCGCGGCTGGTGGTGGACCACTGGAAGTTGGAGTTGAACCGGATGCCGTAGGGCGGGTCGAGGTAGATGCACTGCACCTTGCCGCGCAGCCCCTCGCGCTCGGCCAGCGACGCCATCACCTGGAGGCTGTCGCCCAGGATCATCCGGTTCGACCAGTTGGCGTCGTGCCGGTAGAACTCGGTGCGGGCGTCGCCGGCGGGCAGGCCGTTGAAGTCGGCGAACAGGTCGGGCTGCCCGTCCCCGCCCCCGGCGCCCGCCTGCCGCGCGCGGGTCTCGCGGCGCAGGTCGTCGACGAGGACCTTCGGGTGCACCTTCTCCTGGATGAAGAGGGGCGGGGCGGGCACGACGAGGTCGGACCAGTCCGCGAGGTCCTTGCCGCGCCAGACGAGCTGCGGGTCGAGGTCGCGGTTGCGGCGCTTCCAGGCGGTGCGGACCGGTTCCTGATCGGCCGGGCCGAGGACCGGCTCGAACTCGGCGGTCGGGATGTTCCGGCGCGAGGCGGCGCCGTGGGTGAGGGTCTCGACCGTGGTCGGCTGCTTCGGCTTCCGGGGCATCGCTCAGGCCGCCCCGCCTTGCGTGAACTCGAAGACCGTCAGCGGAACGGACCGAACCGGTTCCGCGCCGCCATGCGCCATCCGCCGGACCCGCTCCGCGGTCGCGCGGCTGAACGACTGCTCTCCGCACCGGACGCAGACGCGCGCCGGGATGCGACCGACCAGCACGTAGCGGTCGCCGACGCGAAAGACGTCCTCGACCAGATCGTCACGGCTCCGATCGGCACCGCAGACCGGGCAGTCAGGCATGCTCACCTCGGTCGACCGTACTCGATCCATTCCGTATCCGTCGGCTGCGCCTCGGCAAGCTGGTTCAGCCATTGCCCTTGTGGCCGGATTCGACTTCCGCAAGCACCCGGTCGATCAGTCCCGCCCGCTCCTTGAGCTTCTTCTTCCCGACACCCGTCCGCGAATCCCGCGTGCGGCCCCGGCGCCAGTGGTCGACCAGATCCGCGGCGAGCAACGCCCGCACGAAGGCCCGCCGCTCGGCGGGATCCTCCAGCGGTTCCTTCTCCAGGTGGATTCGCACGAGATCGAGGATTTCCGCCTCCGTACGCTCCTGAAGCTTCAGCCGCCATCGCCCTTCCGGACTCTGCATGGCGTCTTCGCGGGCGCGTTCCTCGCGCCGCCGGCGATCCGCGGTGATCGCCGCCTCGTTCAATCTGCGAGTCGCTTCGTCGTCGCGGGTGAAGCGTCCGTACCCAACCGCCGTCTTCGCGCCGCCGCCCGCGTTTTCGAGAGCGGACCGCAACCATCCCGAAACGACCTCCAGATCGTCGTCCGAAGAGGGCCGACAGGGAAGGATTCCAAAGAGGAACCGTGTGTCGGCGGCCGTGGTCAGGAAGGGAATGGGATTGGGCGAACGCCAGTCTCCCGGCGGATCCTCGGCGCTCCAGCCGGCGTAATGCGGGGTCATGACGTCGGCTTCGAGCCGCACCGGCACGATTGGCGCCGCGTCCAGGAAACAGACGGTTCCCGCCTTTCCGGGCGAGCCCAGCAATCGCCCGAGCGTACCCGCGTCGGGACGCGGTTCCGCTTCCGTCGTCGCCCAAGCGCGAACCAGTCCCTTGACCGAGCTGCCGGCCAGATACGGCGTCCCCAGCGTCGGATGCCAGGCGAATCCGTTCTCGACCGGGTGACTCCGCCCCAGTCCGGTCACGAATCGGGCCGTGGTCGTGAACACCTCGGCCCGGCCGCCGCGACTCGTCGTCAGCCGCAGCAGCCTCGACGCGTAGCCGTCGATCTGCTCCTCGGCGCCGACCCGGCCGCCGGTCAGCGTCCTGATCCACTCGATCTTCGGGTTGTCGTTTTTGTCGTTCGCCATCGTCCATGCGCGCTCGGCAACGCGCCAGCGATCGCAGAACTTGTCGAACCACAATCCGGCGTGGCCCTCCGGGTCGCGGCGCTCCGGCCGGGCGGCGGCCCGGTACAACGGAAGGGTCACGCCGCCGTCTCCTCGCCCGCGGGGAACGCGGCCCGGCAGCACTTCTTGTGCCACGTCAGCCATGCCAGCGCCTCGGCCTGGGCAAGCAGATAGCGCGACTCGTCCCCCGCCGTGAGCGCCTGCAGGAGATCGTCGCTCGATGGATAGACGCCTCCGTCCTTCCGGCACAGCCAGCCTTGCAGGCTGACGTACAACGCATGGTGCGCCTGTCGATCATCACCGGCCGGCTGGGGGCCGGCGGCGGCGAGTTCCGTCGCGAGAGCCTGTCCGAGACCGTTCATGAGGACCGCGGGGCCCAGCCGATCCACGTACGCCCGGTACCGCTTCCTGAACCCGTCGGATCGGCTGCTCAGCTCCTCGACGCGCGACCGCGCGTTCGCCGCGCGGCGTTGCTCCAGGGTCTTCATGCTTCCCTCCCGGCGCCGCGGACGCGGACGGCGAACCATCCCTGCCCCACCGTCTCGTTGCCGCCGGCTTGCAGATACGGATCGTCGTCCGGGAACAACGTCTGCAACGCCTGCAACGGTTCGGCGCTCCGCCCGGCGACGAGGGCGTGCATGACGGTGTCCGGGGGCAACGTTTCTTCGTACCACAGGTTCTTGCTCTTCTTGGTCCCGTCATCCAGAACGTTGCGCGCCTGGATGGACAGACCGTAGCGGACGAACCAGGCGAAGTCGCAGTCATTCAGCACGGCGATCCGGTCCGGCAGGCGGCGACCGGTTTCTTCGTGCAGGAGAAGCGGCGCGACGGCCTCCACCAGTCCGTCCGGCAGCGGACCGGCGACGGGGAACTGCCGCTCCTCCAGGAACAGGCTGCCGCCGCCGGCCGCCAGCACGGAGCCGGACGGCACGTCGGGCACCGCCGGGCGAGGCTCCAATCCGGCCCGCGCGAGGTCCCGGCGGTACCGCTCGACGAGGTGCGGGCAGGTCGCCCAGCGGAACGAGGCGGTCAGGCTCCGCACCGGGAGAAGCAGCAACCGTCCGTCCGACACCAGCAGATCGCCGGCCCGGTCCCGGGTGCCGAACCGAGCGTCCGGTACGGTGTTCTCGGCCTCCGCGTTCTCGGCCTTGTCGCGCAACGCGCCCTTGAGGCTCGAACCGACGAGCACCGGATAATCCGTGGCGGCCTCTCGGGCCACCGGCAGGTCCACGACCCCCATGCCGCGGCCGGCGCCGGGGTGGATCGGCGTTTCGGCGAGCAGGCCGAGCATCGCCACGTTCATGCATCTCCCTCCTCTTCGTCGGGCCAGACGCCGAGCGCCACGAGACCGAAGCCCCATCGCTGCCGGGCGCCCATGCGTGTCAGGCCGTCGGCCGCCCTGACGGCATGGACGAAACGCCGCGGCTCGGCCACCTCGCAGAACAGTACGCTGCCGGGTGGCAGCACGCTTCGGATCGGTCGCGGTTCGCGCCGCAGAGAGTCCCACCCGCCGATCCGTTGCGGACGGTTCAGGCACGCGGAGACGATCCGCGCGCCGCCGGGGAGCGCCAGCGGCTTTTCGCCGCGGCAGATCTCGTGGTCGAGATCGAGCGGCGTGACGGCGATGATCGTCACCCGTCCGCGGTCGTCAATCTCGTCCGCGGACAGCGCGGGAAGCGGTTCGACCTGCCATTCCGCGCACTCCGCGAGTCGGCTTTCGCCCCCGAGTGGCGCCAGACGGCCGAACGGCGGCGTCCAGCCGGCAGGCAGGCCGCGCAGGCGCGCGCCGAGCGAGACGCCGCGCGCCAGCCGCACGTGCCGCGTGCTGTAGAGCCTCCGTTCGACCGCCGTGCGCGTGTGTCGGTCGCGCTCGAGGCCGATGCGCGCCTCTTCGCGCCAGAGCTTCCGTCCCGGCACGACCGCCGACACCGGCGGAACCCGGCCGCGCAACACCGTCTCCATGCCCGTCCCGGTCAGCCACCAATCGCCGCCCGCTTCAAGCGTTTCGATCTCGCCGGCGGTGCGGGGCGCTTCGGGAAGCCGCACCGCGTCGCCGAGGTCGCACACGGTTTCCGGGCCCGGACGAAGAAGCACGCGGGGCGTCCACGTGCCGGCGTCCGTCGAGCCGAGCAGGTGGCGCGGCGCCCGGAAGAGAGGCTGGCCGTCGCGCAGCAGGAAGGGACCGTCCACGGACAGCGCCCCGACATCGTCCGGACCGTCGCCGAGCACGGCGTCCAGTTCCGTCGGCCAGCGCCCCGCGCCGTTCCATCCGTTGCAGCGCGCGAGCGCCGCCCGGAGCGCGCCGGCCACCGAAGCGGGGTGCGGAGGAAACAGGCTCGCGACGCCGTCCTGGGGCGCGCTGCCGGCGGCGAACGGCGTCCCGTCGCGAAAGAACCACGTGTCCACCGGTTCCAGCCGGACCCCGATCATTCGTCGTCCTCCTCCCGGTCGGGGTCGGCGAGGAACCGGGCGAGCAGGAGCGCATCGACGCCGGCCTCGTCGACGCCGGTCTCCGTGCGGCCGGCCGACGCCCGCGACGGGGCCAGCGCCGCCCACACCAGATCGGTCAACTCGTCGGCGCGGGTCTCCGCGCGCTCCACCGCTCTCGCGGTCAGGCTGTGGAGAATCTCCGCCTTCAGGAACGTCCGGGCATCGCATTCGGGAGGCAGAGCGCCCCACATGCCGGGCCGCCATCGAGACCATCCACCCAGCCGGGTCAGCATCTCGCGGATCCGGTAGAGGAGCCCCGACGAAAGAACCGGACCTGCCGCGTCGCCGCCCAGAGGTCCGGTCAGACGGTCCAGCAGATCGGCAGCCGGCCGGGATTTCCCGTCCGGGCCCCTCCGGGTCCAGGTGGTCACCCAGCGACAGTACGTCCCGCTGTTCTTCAGCACGGCGGCGGCCAGCGAATCGCGTCCGTTGGCGTCCTTGGCGACGGCGTCGAGGAGCCACCGCGCCTCCGCGATCACCGCGCCGAGCGGGTGGCGGACGGGAGCGAACACCACCGCCGCGGAGAGGGTCGCCCCGCTTTCCTTCTGCTGGTCCGCGAAGGCGTTCCGGTAACGGTCCGACAGCGCGGAGGCGCACGCGATCGCCCGGGGCATGAACAGCATCGCCAGCACGTCGTCCCCGCCGGCGTAGACCGCCACGCCGTCGTGGTCCCGCACGACGACGTCCCGCACGGCGCGGGTGAAGGCGGCCAACGCCCGTCCGACCGGTTCTCCGCCCAGACGCCCCACCAGCTTGCCCAGGCGGTCGCCGTCCGCGAGCAGCAGCGCGTAGAACGCCGGCGACGGACCCGGGGAACGGCCGGTCGCGTCCCTGGCGCAGTAGACCTGCTTCAACGCCCGATCCAGGTCCGTCCGCGCGTCAACCGGCGCGCCGCTGGCGAGCGGGCACAGCCGCTCGTCCTTCAGGGACGCACGGTGAAAGAAGTTCGCGTCGAGCGCCGGGAAGTCGCCGGCGGCTGGATCAAGCAGGTTCTTGAACGGGGTCCGGCGCTCCGCCAGCACGCCCGGAGACGTGCTCCGACGTACCGCCTCGGCGTATTCCCGGGCCTGCGTCGGCGCGATGGCCGCCACGTCCCGGAGCCAGGGAACTGCGCCGACGTACACCGTCGACGGCCAGTGCTGCGCACCGTCGACGGGCCAGCCCAGCGCCTCGTTCGACACCTTCGGGAACACCCGCTTCACGAGCGCGATCGCGCACAGCCGCTCGTTGTCGCGGATCTCCAGCGCGCCGAGGCGCTCGCGCATGCCGGCCCAGAAGTCGTCCTGCCGCTGCCCGCCGCCGCGCCGCCCGCGAACGTGGCCCGACAGCTCCTGCAGATCGTGCATGACGGTGCACTTGTCCCCCGGCTCGTCGGGGGAACGATGACTCCGCCAGTGCTTGCGGCGGGCAAGCAGACCGCCGCCGGCCGGGGAACTGCCCGCCGTCCACACGACCTCCCAGAAGCCGCCCACCTGTCGGTCCCAGATGCGATCCGTTTCCGCGCCGGCAGGACATGAGGGTTCGACGAAGCGCTTCCACACGGCGTCGCAGACCCGCTTCCACGCGGCGTCGAGCGCGCGGCCGGCGGCGCCGGCCACCATTCGCACGTCCTCGTCCGTCTCGACCACGAAGTGGTTCGGCACGGAGCCGAGCCGGGGCAGGTCTCCGTCGCCACGGCCCGAGACCCACCGGTACAGCGGGTCGTCTTCGACGAGCGGCTGGACGATCCGGCCGCCGGCGGCCCGCGCGCCGGCCATGGCGTGCGCGGACAGGAACGAAAGCAGGTACGAACTGCCCCACAGGTCGCGGGTGCGCCGCGACTGCGCGACGAACCCCTGGACCGGACCGATGGAGACGTCGACGCGCATCGTCACGACGGAACCTCCGCCGTTTCGGTGAAGGGCTCCTTGCGTTTCTTCGGATCGCGGAGGCGATCGAGGAAGTCGTGAACAGGGCGGTACAACTCGTCCTCCGGGCGTTGAGGCACCACGTGCCCGCCGACCGAGACGTCCGATCGGCCTTCGGGAAGAAACCGCGCCGGGAGGAACGATAGGACCGCCACGGGCGCGCCGCCGCATACGTGCAGGTGGATGAACAGCGGACTCGCACGCCGATCCAGGTCCCGGTCGTGAGGACCGACCTGTTCGCGCGGCTTCTTGCCGTAGTTGTGCGGGAGGCCGAAGGCGATGCGGTCGGGATGCTTCTCCGGCCTGACGCCCTGCCCTACGCGCTTCATCAGGTCGTGATCGTCTTGGAAGCGCCGTTCGGACGGGCCTCCCAGGACCTTTTCCTTGCGGCCCCAGCTCCGAAACCTGACCAGCTCGCGACCGACGAGGTCCAGCAAGTCGAGGGGCTCCTTCTTGCTGCTCGACACCAGCACGTGCCGCGTTCGCGAAGACAGCGCCGTGAACTCCGGCAACGCGCGCTTGTCGTCACCACGCGGAAGACCCGCGATCACGCCGCGCAACGCGCCCACGGTTTGCGGTGCGCTCCACCGATCCACGCCGTCCACGCGGAGGGATTGCAGCACCGTGGAACCGTACCCCTTGCGGCTCCGGGCGCCCAGACCGCCGAGCGTGCCCAGGGCGATCAAGGTGTCCCGAAGTGACGCCGCGTCGGCCTCGGTCAGGTCGCGTCCCCGCATCCGGACCACGAAATCGAACGGGGCGCGGAGACAGGCGCGCGTGAGCTGTCCTTCCCTCGTATTTTTCTTCCTGCTCGCGAACGCCTCCATGACGCCGTAGCCGAGATAGCGCGCTCCCTCGCCGACGGTTCCGCCCGTTCCCGGCACCTTGAGCACGTCACCGACGCGCGCCTTTTTCTCATCCAGTTTGCTGGAGATCAGATGCATGGACACCCGGGACCGGCCGCCGGCAGCGCTCCCGAAGAGCCGGTCTTCCTGCCGCCGGACGGCATCGAGATCGCCGCCGCACCGTGACCACGCCAGGGCCCGCCACCAGTAGCGCAGCACCCCCTTGACGCTGGGCGCGCGCAATTCAGGGTCCTGCGGATCGGCGCCGGCGGAGAACAGCGGCGTGACGACCCGATAGGCGGCGTCAATCGTCATCGTCATCCTTCGCGGGGTCGAGCCAGAACGGCTCGCCCGCACGATACGGCTCCGCGTCCTGCTGCGCCGGCGGCCGGCGGTCGATCAACCCGAACCGCCGGACCGGGCACGCGAGCCGGCGCGCGGCGTCCGCGAGCGCTTCGGCCACGAGTCCCATGAGCGTCGTGCCTCCGGTGACGTTGACGAAGACCTCGCCCGCGCCGACGAAACGCGCCCGCGTCGCCTTGACCACCCGGTCGATTTCGGGACGCCCGCCGTACGGATCTTCGAGGCGAAGCGGTTCGACGGGTCCCGAATACTCCGCGTGCGACACCGTTTCGGCGATCAACCCTTCCGTCTCGCTCGAACAGACTACGAGACACACGGCGGGATCGGCGCCGTCGCCGGCCGCGCGGCAGGCGTGCAATGCGCTGAACAGCACGCCCGGACGCCTGCCGATCGGGCTGATCAGCACCGGGCCACCGTGTGATTCTCCGAGCGACAGCGACACGTCCGGACAGGAGCGGAGCGTTCGCTCCCAGAAGCCCCGGATTCCGTCGAGCTGCTTGCGGACCTTTCCTCCTTCACTGACGACGACGCCCCGACGCATGCCATGGTGATGGTACGCGTTGCGCAGCTCGCAAAGTTCTTCCCAGAAGGAGCCGAGCGCACGCTGCTCGTTCGTCAAGGCATCGGCGATTTCGGAATCGCGCCCGACGGCCGCGATCGCATGGAGACGATGAGATACCTTGCACCGTACCTGCCGATCGAGCCAGCCGTTTCCGTCGCCGATGCGCCATACCGCCCACGACACCGTCCACTCGTTCATGAGACCGAGCGCGGTCCCGATGTTGTCTCGGCGCCACAAGTCGTCGATGACCCGCGCCTGACGCTTCAGCTCGTCGTCCGACAGAACGACGTGCCGCTTCCATCCATCACCGTCGACCGGCGCGGTCAGGGCGAACGGTTCGAGAAGTTCGCCGAGTCGATCGACCAGTTCGCCGGCGAGCGGCAGGTGATGTTCCCGCCGGAGCAACTTCTTCAACTCACGGAGGCTCCGCTTCCGAAACAGATGCGTCTCCCGACCCAGCTCGACCGGCAGACCGGACAGATACCCCTCGGAGATTCGCGACAATTCGTGGGCGATTTTCCCCGCCGACTGGTTTCGCGATCCGTCGCAAAGGACTTTGGCCATCGGTGTCGTGCTGCCCGTGTCGTCAAGGACTTGCAGCGCATGCAGCCAGCGGGGCAGTGCGAGCAGCGGCCGCAAATCGAGGAAGGTCGCTTCCGTGACGTTCCGCGCGGCGGCGCCTTCCGGCGGTGAGGACGACGCCTCGGACCGATCCTGATTCACCCCCGACGGGTCCGGGCGCAACAGGCCGTAATACGCGCCACGGACGCTGACGCGGCGGAGGGCGGCCAGATAGAGAACCGCGACGTACGTGAGGAACGAGAAGTGCCGGTAGCCGTGAGTGACGTCGACGGTGAGATCGACGTTCCCGGCGATCGCGGTGGTCACTTTCGACAGGAAGGTATCGACGTCTGCCTGCGTCTCACCGGCAGGAACCTCGACCGCCGTCTTCGAACATCCGGCGCCGAGCGCCTGCTCCAGCAGCGGCCAACTGCCGTGCATCGCCTGCGCCGTACAGAGCGCCAACACGTGATCCGGCCGGCCTTCGGGCGGCAGAAGCTCCATCAGGGCGACAGGCGCAAGCCGCGCCTCGTAGCGCGCCGGCTTCGGCGCCGTTCCCAGCACCGTCAGCAGCAGATGCTTGCGCTTCGCCATCTCGACCTCTTTACCGTCCTTCACGATCTCGACGTCCCGCACGAAGTCTCAAGCGCCCGCGCGTGGGTCCAGCTCCGTGGCGGCCACGGACAAGCCGCGCCGCCGGAACCGTGACCAACGCCGCCGCCGTCTCTGTTGCTGCTTCTCAGGCGATTTCCGCCGTGCGCTCGACAGGTCCCACCAAGCGAATCACGTCCTCGAAGCGAGTGGGTGGCGCGCCGCGGTCCCAGCGGCCAAACCGCGTGACGTGGAAGTTGTGAGCCAGCAAGTCCGCTATCGCCAGCACCGCTTGCTCATCCTCCACCAGCGGCAGCGCCCTGATTTCGCCAAGCGAGATTTCGCCGTGCTTGAGAAGAAGCGCAGTGGCGAGCCTGACCGGTATGGCGGAGTAGTTGTGCATTCCAGATTTTCCCCTCAATGCTAATCTCGCGTGCTCGAATCGGGTTCGCTGACGGCCCGACGACCGCGTTGAGCACGACCGTCACGACGGATTTCCCCCAGCATCTCCCAGTCGCCAAGCGGGATCAGAGGGTCGACCAGACTTTCCTTGACAATCACCGACCCCCTGCCGGATCCGAGCACCATCCGGTTGCATTGACGGGCCGGGCTCGGGCCGACGCGGGCGAGCGGCGCGTTCTCGGCGGCCAGATGCCCGCTCAGACGGTTCTTGGACTCGGCGACGTTGGTTCTCTTCATGGCCGCATTATAGGCCGCATCCGAAGCGGGCGTCCTGGCGTGGCGTTCGTCGCGGCTGTCACCGGCCGCCCGCGCGTGGGTCGGAATCCGTGGCGGCCACGGGGCGGAGCCGCGCCGCCGGGACCGTGGCCACCGCCGCCGTGCCGCCGTCAAGGGTCAGAAACTCCACCTCGAAGGCCCGGCCGCCGCGATAGACGTGCACGATCGTGCCGACGTCTCCCGCCTTCAGGCGCAGGCCGGGAACGTCCTCCGTGAGCACGATGCGATCATGTTCTTCCAGCATTGCTCGTCCGGCGACCATCGGCTTCCCGGGGCATCGCTCAGGCCGCCCCGCCTTGCGTGAACTCGAAGACCGTCAGCGGAACGGACCGAACCGGCGCCACGTTGCCATGTGCCATCCACCGGATCCGCCCACGCGGTTTTACGACTGGCTCGCGACCGCGTCGAGCCAATTCTCGACATGGAGCTTCGGCACGCGTCGGAACTCGCCCGCGTTCGCGCTGACCACGGTCAGGCCCAGCGCCAGCGCCTGTGCGGCGATGAGCATGTCGTTGGGTCCGATTGGCGTGCCGCAACGTTCAAGGTGCGTTCTCAACTCGGCGTAGTGCCGATCCGCCGGCTCTTCGAACGGAAGAACGACAAGCGTCGAGAGAACGGCCTCGATGCGGCGGGTCAATCGTTCCGATTGCCGCCGCGCCACGCCGTATCGCAGCTCGGCCGCCACGACGATGCTGGTGCACACCTGCCGTTCGCCGACCTCGGCGATCCGATCCGCGGCCGTTCCCTGCGGAAACCGCGCGGCGTGAGAAACGATGTTCGTGTCGAGCAGGAACCGGCGCGCCACTTTCAGATTTCCACGTCGTCAAGCGGTTCCAGCGTGTCGTCCACGTCGGGGAACTCGTCGGGCAGCGGCGGCAGGCGCGCGAGCAGGTCGAGCAGGCGGCCCTTCCTGACCGGTTCGATGACCAGACGGTCCCCGTCGCGCCACATGACGGCTTCCGCGCCGTCGAGCTCGAAGTCGCGGGGAATGCGCACCGCCTGATTGCGTCCGTTCCTGAACAACCGTGCGCGGCGAACAGCTTCCGGCTTGCCTGGAGGTTGCAACATATGCCAGATCATATGCCGGCTGCCGTTCCGCGTCAACCGGACGCGGCAGGAACGTTGCTGCGATTCGGGCACGGTGACGGGCCCGCGCGACAGTCGCGAGGAATCCACGATTCCGCGCCGCGCCGTCGCCGATCATCGGGTACGATGCGGAAGATGGTGTGATTCCGCCATGCCCGATCGAACCGCGCGGCACGTCCACGGCTCCCCGGACACCTGGACGGTCACCGACGGCCGCCCGGACGAGACCGAACTGCAGCCCGTCCTCGACGCCATCGCCGAGGCCGTCGCCCCGGACCGCATCATCGTGTTCGGCTCCGCCGCCCGGCGAAGAGGCCGCGCCCCGGCGCATGGGACGGGCCGTCGCGCGTCGCGGCCTATCCGCTCGGGAGGGACGCGAACGTCCGCTCGAAGGCGGCGGAGACGGCGGCGTCGAGGTCGGTCTCCATCCCGTACGCGGACGTCATCTCCCGGAACGTCCAGCGGCCGAAGGCACCCAGGCGGTTGACGGCCGGGAGCCAGTAGGTCTCCATCGCCGTCTTCTTGTCCTTCGCGTCCTCGCGGCGGTAGCCCTTGACCTCGACCACGAGACGCAGGAGGTCGTCGGGGCCGCGCCCGTCGTCGACGAGCAGGACGAAGTCGGGCAGGTAGCGCCGGTGCTCGGCGCCGCGGCGGTAGGGGACCTCCAGCCCGAGGTTGTGGTTCTTGACGTACGCCCGCACCCGCGGGTGCGCCTCGGCGACGCGGCAGAACTCCGCCTCCCAGTCGCTGTCGCAGACGGCCCAGTCGACGTGGCAGCGCCGGGCGTCGGTCCGCCAGCGGGTCCGCTTCGACGTGGCGAACCGCACGTGCCGCGTGGACCCCTCGGGGTTGTAGGGGTCGAGCATCGCCTGGATCGGGCGGGTCTCCCGATGCCGCTCGACGATGCCGTCGGTGATGCGCCGGCAGGCGTGGTCGGCCAGCTCGGCGTACAGCAGTTGCGCCGGGCGCGTGCCCCCCTCGCAGACCAGATGCGCGTCGAGCCACTGCCGGGCGATGCGCTTGAGCTGACCGAACAGGTACAGCCGGGGCTCCTGGTTCGGGTCGCGCCACTCGGTCAGCAAGCAGATGGCGGGTCAGGTGGTAGAGCAGCGTGGCGCGCCGCACGGCGCCGGCGCGGACCAGCGTCAGGTCGATCCCCTCGCCGACGATCCCCTCGTTGCGGGTGACGGCGGGGCCGACCAGCTCGGGGGTGAGCACCAGGGTGGAGTCGTCGTCGAAGCGGGCCGTCAGCCGGTCGTCGGGGAGCTCCACGCGGTAGCCCTGGACGCGCGGGAAGCGGATTTCGCACGCGTCGCGGTCCGGCGTCACCGCCCGCACCATGACCGTCTCGCGCGGCGGCAGGGGCGGGGCCACCACCGGCTTGGCCGTGAAGTCGAACGGGATGCCGAGCACGTCGGCGTACTCCACGTCGAACAGGCCGGTCTCGCCGTTGACTTCGTACGACTGCCGGCGCAGCGCGCGGCCGACGATCTGTTCGCAGAGAAGCTGCGTGCCGAACGCCCGCACGCCCAGGACGTGGGTGACGGTGCGCGCGTCCCAGCCCTCGCTGAGCATCGAGACCGACACCACGCAACGGGTCCGCCCGCCCAGCCGGCCCTCGACGCCGACGGTGTTGACCACCTCGCGCAGCAGGTCTTCGTCGGTGAGCCGGTCGGCCTGCCGGCGGTCGCCGGTGCGCGCGACGATCTCGCGCCGGAAGCGTTCGATCTCGTCGGCCGCCGCGGTGCGGAACCCCCGGTCGAGCGCCTCGCCGGAGTCGAGCTGCTCGCTGTCGATCAGCAGCGTCCGGGGCCGGGCCAGGGGCCGGCCGTGCTCGTCGAAGTTGCGGAAGAGCGGCAGGCGGCCCTGCTCCAGGCTGGTCGAACCGTCCTCGCGCCGGCGGTGGAACCCGGAGACGTAGTCGTAGACCAGCTTCGACGTGGCGGTGTTGTTGCAGACGACGATGAAGCAGGGCGGGACGCGGATGCCCGCCTCCCGCCACGCGTCGAAGGCCCGCGCGTAGTGGCCGTACAGCGCCTCGAGGGCGGTCACCAGCTTCGTCGGCAGGCGCAGCGGGTCGGCCGCGCCCGCCCCGCGGCCCTTCTTCGGCATCTGCCTGCCGACGTGCTTCCACAGCTCGCGGAACTGGGCATCTCGGCGCCGGGGACGTTGTCGGCCACCGGCACCCGCGGCAGCTTGACGATGCCGCACTCGATGGCGTCGAGCAGCGAGAAGTCGCTCGCGGTCCACGGGAACAGCGTCCCCTCGGCATAGCCCGACCCGCGCAGGAAGAACGGCGTCGCCGACAGGTCGACGACCCGCTGCAGGCCGAGCCGGCGCCGCACCGCTTCGAGGCCCGACATCCAGATGCGCGCGGCCTCGCGGTTCTTCTTCGCCTCCTGCCGCTCGTCGCCCCGCAGCGCGCCTTCGACCGACTCGGCCGGCCTCTCGCGGTAGCAGTGGTGGGCCTCGTCGTTGAGCACCCAGATCCGCTTCAGGCCCATCAGCTCGGGCAGGACCCGCTGCAGCATCCGGCCCTCGGTCTCCCGCGTGCGCAGCGGGGCGCCCTGGCCCCGGAGCAGGGCGCGGCCGACGGCGGAGACGGCCAGCGTCTCGCGCCGCTGGAACGCGTGGTAGTTGGTGACGACGATCTTCGCCCGCTCGAGGTCGCGGAGCATGTCGGGCGGGACCAGCTCGCGGCTCGTGGCGCGATCGTGGAATCGATGCGAGGGTGGTCGGCAGCCCCCGCCTGTCGGGCCGTAGGCGGGACGCGCGGTGTGTCGGGGCAGAATCCGGTAGAAGCAGCTCAACTCGCGGGTCAACGCGAGCAAATTCGCTCGCTCTGCCGGGCCAGCTCGCGGAAGTACCGCCGCTCCACGTCGGTCTTCCAATCGGCGGTGACAGTATGAAGCCCTACCTCCTGCACCACTCTACAAGCTGCAATTCGACCGGTCGCATCCACCGCTTCCGCGAGATCGTCGAGATTGGAGAGGTTCAGATACCTGACAAGAACGGATCCCCTCCCGCCTGACAAACCGCCGATCGTGCCGAACACAAGCGCGCCGCGGGTCAGTTTGGCGCTGTTTTGAATCCTGTCGATCGCTTCCAGTACCTCCACGGATTCCGGCGACAAATCCGACCGCGAAATCCGGAACTCCTGCAACGCTTCGATCGGACTCCCCGCCAGACACAAAACCACGACGACAACCAAAGTTCGCATCTCGTTTCATCCTCCATTCATCGTCCGCCCAGCGGGAGTTTTTCCGATTCCGTCTCTGTGCGTTCAATCGACTTCCCGTCCGGAGTCGTCGTAGTAACCGTCGTGGTAGTTCTCTCGACCGTACCACTCGGCGACGGCGGCGCCGGCGGCGCCGGCGGCTTGGGGACCACCAAGTCCACGACGCCTTTGGCAACAGCGTCACTACCGAGCATTCCTGTCACCGCACCGAGAAGCTTCCCGAAAAAACCCGGCCTTGCTCGATCCTGCGCCCGGATCTTCGCCAGTTCCGTTTTGTACTTCATATTCGCCTCGTACCGTCGCACGGCGGATTCTATCTTGGCCTTCTCGATCCGAGCCCCCGCATCTATCGCCGCCTTCTCTATCTGTGTGTCCGCTTCCAACTGCAACTTCCATCTTTCGAAATCACGATCTTTATCCTCCTTGACCATTCTTTTGAAATCTTCAATCAGCTCGCCCACCACTTCACCCAACGGCGTCCTGTCATACCTCTCGCGACTGACATCCTCGGGCGTCAAGTCCATGTCGTAGTACTCCAGACTGTATATCCTCTCGAGGTTCACGCCAACCTCAAGCTGGCGCCCGACGTAATGCTCCATAGCGTATTCTTCAATAAATCGATCGACCGCCTCCTTTTCCACGGCTTTCTTGGCTTCCGTGTACATCGCGTCAATGACATCGGTGGCTATCGACCAAAGAACTAACTCCCCCTGTGTAAAGTACGTCCGTCGACCACGGCCGGATCTCCCAGTCTCGATGTCGTTTGCACGAGGAGATCCGGCGGCAGGCGTTTGAGGCCGCGATCGCCCGGTGTACGTCCGTCGACCACGGCCGGATCTGATGTCTGCACAGATGTTCGCATTACTGGAATTCACAGCGTTCGCTATGCGTTCGAAGAGGTCTCTGTAGCGGTCCCTCTCCAGAGATTCCATGTCACGCCAGCCAAGCAGTGCGTTCGTGAAGAGCATGCTTCCGGGGCGCCGTGGGGACCTCCGACTTGGGTCGGAGTCAGGTTCGTCGGAGTCAGGTTCCAAATCAGCGACGGTTCCCGGCGGGGAAGAAAACCTATGTACACACACTTGACTACGGATTTCATCGACTCGATTTATAGGACCATTACCTGGGTAGAAGAAGCCAAGAATGTGGCCACCGGCCAACCTTCTGAGATGCGCGAAATTCCGAACATTGACCCATTCGCCGTCATCATTAGGGAAAAGAAGCTTCCTCGGGCATTCAGAAGCGACATCTTCGCTGAAACTTCGGTTGTAGCTGGATGGAAATCTTCCATCCCAAGTTGTAATCTCGTCCTTAGCAAGAACTGTGCAAATTTCAGAAATCCTTGGGGAGACTCGAATTACCCTGACCAAGGCGGCGCGGAGATTCCTACTTATATCGGATCGATGTCGCTCATCCAGTTCCCCTAATCTCTCTTCCGTCTGCTTCCGCAGGCTGCATATACGGGCCGCCAAGTATTCATAATAGGAAAGTGACTTGTCGATTGCGCGGATGTATCTCACCATCTCCTCGGAATCTTCGGCGCTGCGAACCATGCCGAGGTGGTAGGGCCAGTTGATCCCGAATTCCGGCCCGCACGCGGACCTTTCGATTTCCATGACCCTTCCGCGGATGGAATCAAGTTGGCGTACTACTTCATGAGCTCCCGATTCTTCACCGGCCACGCACAACCGATCGAACTCGGCCCAAGCGTCCTCCACCTCTTCCTGCCTGGTTGACGGATCCGCCATTGCAACATGTATCATCGACGGGGTGGCCTCACGCCGTCTGGAACAGAGATCGGCAAAAGCCGTCAAGGCCTCCGCGGTCACGTCGCCGACGCGAACGTCTTCACCCACCACGGACTCAGGCGCTCCGCGCCACAGCGCGGGCAAGAGCACCGCCACAATCGCTCCGAGAACCGCCGCTCCGAGAGCCGTGAAGGACATCTTCATCGTCATGGAGCAACTTCTACCACGGGATGACACGAGGAGTCAAGGGGCAAGTTGCCGCACCGGCCGGAGCACGCCGCGCACCTCGTCGACCCGCGCCTCACGGCAACCGCAGCGCCGCCAACGACCCCGGCAGATCCGGTCCCGCCACCTGCACCACGACGCACTGCCGGCCCTCGTGCAGATAGCCCATCATCCCGTACTGCCCCGACGCCGGCAGCGCCACCGTGCCGAGCCGCTCGCCGGTCCGCTTGTCGAGGGCGTGCAGGCGCGGCAGCCCGGCGGTGCCCTCGGCGGTGATCAGCAGCGTCTTCGTGACCAGGGTGACGGGGTGCGACGGGACGCCGGTGTTCGGCAGGTCCACGCCCTGCAGGGCCGGATGGTTGCGGATGTGGTCCGGGGTGTCGCCGTTCGGCGTCTCCCACAGGTGCTCGCCGGTGTTCATGTCGATGGCGACGATGCGGGCGTAGGGCGGCTTGTAAATCGGCAGCCCTTGCGGACCGCGGAAGTCGCCGCGGTTGAGGACCGCGAAGTCGGCGATGGTGCGGCCGGTGGTCTTCATGTCGTCCGGCGCGTCGACGAGCTCCCCCGCCACGATGTTCTCCGAGCGGCAGCCGCGCCGGGTCGAGACGTAGAGGACGCCCGTCTCCGGATCGGCCGACGTCGGCCCGAAGATGTTCGACGCGCCGCTCGGGCAGCTCACGAACGAGCGCAGGCCGGAGGGGTGCCCCCGCTGGATCGGCGGATTGAAGATCGGCCCGAGGCGGTAGTTCCGGACGATCGCCAGCGCCTCGGCCCGCAGCTCCGGGGTGAAGTCGATCAGGTCGTCCTCGGTCAGCCCCTGCATTTCGTAGGCGGCCGGCCGGGTGGGGACCGGCTGGGTCGGCGAGAGCCGCTCGCCCGGCACCTCCGACGGCGGCGCCGGCCGATCCTCGATCGGCCAGCCGTCGACGTAGATCGGCGTCGAGCGCGATACGCCGAGCGCGGTCGGTCCGAAGTTGTCGCCGCGCCAGATCCACGCCACCTCGAGGTCCGCGAAGTTGTCGGCGGTGATCTGATCGAGGCCCGAGTAGCGGGTGTGCCCGGCGTCGCCGCCGACGTAGCGCCACTCGCCGGCGGGCGCCCCGCCCCCCTGCGCGGCCGCTGCCGCCGGGGCGCACAGAACGCCGGCGACGGCGACGCCCGCCCGGGCGGCCGACGCGACGACGACAGCCGCGCGCAACCACGTCCGGCCGTTTCGGAACCGTGCAATCGAACCGCTCATCGGTCTGGTCCTTCCTCGGATGCCCGGCTACGGAGGCGGGCTGCGAAATCCGCGAACCGGCGGACCGCGGCGCCTGCCCGATCGCCGCCTCCCGCAACGCCGGTCGGCGGATTGACGCCCGGCCCGGCGCACGTCGCGTACCTCCTCGATCCGCGCCTCACGGCCGGCAACCGCGTTCCGGGTTACGGCGCCTCCACGATCTCCAGCGTCCGCAGTGCCGACGGGCTGGCCGGCAGCGCCGCTCCGCCGGCCGGATAGCCGTTCAGCCGCAGCAGGTACGCGACGACCGACGCATACTCGGCGGGACTGAGGCTGCCCGGATCCCCTTCCGGCATCAGGGTCGAGATGGTGTCGAACAGATCGCCGGCGCTCCGGCCGACCCAGCTCAGCCGGAACCGGCCGCCGGAGAACTCGCCCGTGTCGTGGCATGCGGAGCACGCCTGCCGGAAGGTCCGCTCGCCGCGCAACGCCTGCGCTTCCGTGAACACGCCGTCGAGCACCGAGCCGCCCGGCTGTCCGCCCGCCGCCCCGCGGGGCGCGGCCCCCGCCGGGTGCGCGCCGGACGCCGGCGCCCAGCCCGCCCCCGCCAGACCGGCCGCCAGCGCCGCCGCGGCGAGCGCGAAGCGGCGTCCGCCGGCCCGCTTTGCCTCCCGCGCATCCGTGCGTCCCCGCCCGCTGCCCATCTCGTCCTCCCGCCCGCCGGCGCGTCGGCGATTCGGCATCATGCCCATGCCGCGCGCCCGGCGCAACGTCGCCGGCGCCGTCCGGATGCACCCGGTTCGAGAGCCGGCATCATGCCCCATGCCGTGCGCCCGGCGCAACAGCCGGACGCGGCCCGCATCGCGTAACATAGGGCGTCGGGAAACACGAGTCCGCCGCGTGCGGCGTGGAGCCGGGAGGCGGTGTCGGCCGGCCGGAACGGCCGTGCGGCTGACGGCGCGGAGCGCAAGCCGCGCCGCGGCGGGCTCGGCGGAGCAGGAGTGGAGGCAAGCAGGATTCCGGCCTTTCGGGGCCGGCTTCGTCGAACCGGGGGGCAGCGTTGACCAACAAGCAGGTTGCCGAGCAGATCGGGGCGTTGGCCAAACAACTCGGCCGAATCGAAAAGCGGCTCGAAGACGTCGACCAGCGGCTGACCGCACAGGGCGGCGAGGTGATCCGCCAGTTGCAGGATCACAACCAGAGACTCGCCAACGTCGAACGCGTCGTGTCGAGGCTCGAAACCACCATCAGCATCCTCAAGAACAAAGCGGTTCCGGACGCGGTCCGGCCGGTGAGCATCCGCCGCAGCTTCCAGAAGCCGCCCGGAAGCAACTGACGAAACCGGCGGGAAGGAGCGCGCCCGGCCGGCGTCTACCGCGCCGGAAAGCGCGCGATCCGGTCCCCCCCGGCGACCTGCCCCACCCAGATCTCGTCGTCCACCTGGATGGCCGCGGTGCCGAGGATCAGCAGGTCGTTCGACGGGTAGCTGACGATCTCCTCGGCGGTGAAGTCGTCCAGGTCGATGCGCGCGACGCGGGAGCTGACGCCGTCGCAACGGCCCTCGCGGATGCATTCGCCGATGGCGGCCCGCGTCGGACCGACGTGGCCCGCCGCCAGCAGCGTGTCGCCCGGCCCCCAGCGCACGTTGTCGACGTGGAAACCGACCGGGATCGGGTGCCGCTCGGGCGGAGTGCGGTTGCGCGAGAGGCGGATGAGCGACTGCGCGCCGTAGCCGCCGACGTAGTACCACTCTCCGTCGCGGGAGAGCTCGATGCCGTTGGGACCGATGTCCTCGCTGCCGGGGACGCGGCTCCAGCCGGCGCCCGGCTGCCACTCCCAGATGTCGCCGGTGCGGGGACTCGTGGCGGTGAAGCCGCCTTCCGGAAGCGCGACCACCGAATTCAGCGCGAGCGGCTCGGGCGCGACGGCGCAGCCGATCCAGGTCAGCACCGGCAGGGCGCCGGTCGCGTCCAGCTCGAACACCTCGATCGCCTCGCGGGCGCCGTGCCCGACGACGTAGAGGGTGTGCAGGCCGCCGGCGCCGGCCTTCAGATTGAGGCCGTGCGGCCGGATCTCGCTCGTCACCGGGCCGGGGCACGCGCCGTAGGCGGCGGTGTCGTGGCGCGTTCCGGACGCCGCGGCCGGGAAGACGACGGTGGCGCTGAGGTCGCGGGTGTCGGCGGCGTAGACGTGGCCCTCGTCGACCATGCTGGCGACGAGGACCCAGGGGGAGTCCGGCACCGGCGCGAAGTCCTCCGGGCTGACCGGCCCGCAGAGGAACCGCACGTCGCCGTCCGGGGCGCAGTCCGGTTCCTGGGCGGCGGCGGGGACGGCGGCTCCCGGCGGCAGGAGAACGACGAGGGCGGCGACGACGGCGGCAGCGCATCTGGTCATTGGAAGAATCCTCATTCCGGCAGGGCGAAGACGAACAGGTTGTTGCCGGTGCTCGGGCGCAGCTCCGGCGTCAGCTCCAGAAAGCGGCCATAGCCGGTGCTGACCGCCACGTACTGCCGGCCGTCGACCGCGTAGGTGATCGGGAAGCCGGAGACCGGCGAGCCGAGGTTGACCTCCCACAGGATCTCGCCCGTCTCGTGGTCGAAGGCGCGGAAACGCCCGTTGACGTCGCCGCCGAAGACGAGCCCGCCGCCGGTGGCGGCCAGGGCCATGGTGGCGGCCCGCTGCTGGTGGTTCCAGACCACCCGGCCGGTCTCCGCCGAAATCGCCTGCACGCTCCCCACCTGGTCGGTGCCCGGGGCGATCTCCGGACGCCAGGCGATGGCGTAGAGGCGCCGGGCTTCGTCCGTTTCGTCCGGCTCGGACATGGCGCGCATCCGCGCGCAGACGTTGCGCAACGGCATGTACATGGTGTTGGTCAGGGGGCTGTAGGCGCCCGCCTCCCAGTCCTTGCCGCCGCTGGCGTGCGGACAGGCGAGCACGGTCTGCCCCCGCGCGGTGAAGACCAGCTCGGCGTTCTCGGTCACCGCCCCGGTCGCGCCGTCGATGCCGCTGACGACGTTCTGGACGATGGTCGGGGTGGCCCACAGGAACTCGCCGGTCTCGCGGTCGAGCGTGTAGACGATGCCGGTCTTGCCCGGTATGCCGGTCACCACCCGGCGCTCTTCGCCCGGGTTCAGCCGCGGGTTGATCCAGCTCACGGCGGACGGGTCCGGCCGCACCGCCGTGTCGACCAGCAGCCGCTCGAACGGGTGGTCGAGGTCCCAACTGTCGTTCAGGTGCTGGTAGTACCACACGATCTCGCCGGTGGGGTGCACGTCAGATTTGTGAGGACCGTCAGGCGGCTCAGGCGGCTCGTCGCTCCCAGAAGTCCTCGAAGCGGCCACTGAGCTGGCAGCAGCGCAGGGCGATGATGGCGTTGGCGCCGGCGACGGTCCAGCGCATGCCGGCGCGCTTCAACCGTGCGCCGACGACCCGCTTGCAGCCGGCCTCGACCACGCCCGAAGAGACGCACAGGCCTTGGGCGCGGAACCGCGGATAGCGCATCCGGCGGCGGTTGCGCACCACGTAGTCGAGGCACCGGCGCGCGGCGTCGGTGGTCCTGGTGTGGGACCGCAGTTCGGCCACGATCGCGCGCAGCCGTCCGGCGTCCAACTCGTCCTGCCGCTGCCTGGCCCAGGCGTCGGCGCGGTCGGTGCCGGGGCCGTAGAGGGTCTTGGCCACGTCGGACAGATGCTGCCTGGCATGGTAGACGTCGACGATTTCGGTGGCGCCTGGAAACTGCTCGCCGGCCAGATTCCAGATCCAGGGGGCGCCGTCGCCGAGGACGACGCGGCGTTCGGCGGCGTCGAAGCCGCGGCGTTGCGCCTCGCGATACACCCGTTGCGCGAACGGGGCCGGCCGCGGGTCGGTGTCGCGGCCGGCCGCGCTCTCGACGGCGGCGTTGTAGCTGACCGATCCGGGGTCGCGCACGGGCCGGCCCCGTTTGTCCCGCGATTCGGCCGTCCAGACGGTGACCAGCTTGACCTCGCGGGTCCTGGCCGAGCCGTCCGGCTGCTTTCCGGGGCGGCCCTCGACCTCGGAGGGGCGCACCGGCACGCCGGTGCCGTCCAGCCCCAGGTACATCGTCGGCGCGGGGGCGGGCGCCGGCTCGGTCACGGTGCGTTCGTCGGCAGCGACCTGGCGTCCCAGGGCCTCGGCCGTGCGCTCGACCTGTTTGGTCTCGACCCGCACCCCGGCGCACGCCCCCACCAGTTCGCCCGCCTTGTCGAAGCTGACCTCGGCCGCCGCCGCCCCCACCATCCGCGTGGTGGTGGGCGACAGTGAAGTGCCTTCCAGACCCAACGCCCGGTCGCGCGGACAGATGCCCGTGCGGCAGGCGTCACAGTGGTAGCAGGCGCGTTCCAGCCGCAACGGCCCCAACACGCTCAGAAACGTCTTCGGACGGCGGCCGGCGTAGCGCGCCTTCCGTCCGCAGGCGCACCGCACGGTCGAATCCTGGTGGTCGGCGCGGTCCGCGTTCAGCCGGCGCTCGACCGACCGCGCGGCCGTGTCGAGCGCCCGCCGGCGGACGGCTTGCTCGAAGGCCTCGAAATCCGGGCCGCCGGCCGTCTTCGACCTTACCAGGGCATCGATTTCGGCGTCGATTTCGCCCGCGAGCGTCTTCTCGCAGCCCCCTTTTTTCCCGCGCCGGCTGCCGCCGCCGCGGGGTCCCGCCCGCTCTCGCTCCCGCTCCCGGCCCGCAGCCGGGCCTCGCTCAGCGCGTCGCTGGCTTCGATCAACTCCTGCGACAGGCGCCGGAACCGCCGATACTCGGCCGCCTCGGCCCAGGCTTGCTCCGCCGCCTGCGCCGGAATGATCCGGGTCACCGTCTTCCCCGACTCCTTGCGCGTCAGCGACAGCACCGGACCCCGCTGTGCCTTCCCCGGCGGGGCGCAGCCGCAGCCGGTCTTGCCGCGCGCCATCAGCGACCCCGAACGCATCTCGCCGATCGAGGCCAACTGCCGGCACAGGTGGGCGCGGCGCTGTTCGAGCGCGGCGATCGATTCCTCGGGCATGGTCGGACTCCTCCAGTGAACAGCCGGTCTACTGAAGTTGTCGGCCGATCTCGCCCTGCCCTGCACCCCCGATGGCGGTCCCTCACAAATCTGACGTGCACCCTCGCCGGTGTCCCCGTTCAGGGCCAGCGTCGAGTTGTGGTAGAGGTGCGTCTTGTCCACCCCGCCCAGCATGAACTTCGGCGCCGGCGAGGTGACCGACGTGCCGACGTAGACCAGGTTCAGCTCCGGATCGTAGCTCGGCACCATCCACGAGCCGACGTGCGACCGCCGTTCGAACGGCACGTCGCCCCACGTCTCGTCGCCCGGCTCGCCGGGGGCGGGGATCAGGCGCCGCCGCCACAGCTCCTCGCCGGTCTCCGCGTCGTGCGCGGTGACGACGCAGCCGTTCGGACCGCCCCGCGGATCGCAGCTCCGCCCCGAAAACACCTTCCCGCCCGCGACGATCGGACCCGAGGTCTGGTTGGCCGGATTCACCCGGTAATCGAGGATCTCGGTGTCCCAGACCACTGCGCCGGTCTCCGCGTGGAGGGCGAAGACGTGGTCGTCCATGCTGGTGTCGATGATCAGCTCGCCGTGGATCGCGATGTTCCGGTTCGTGTCGATCAGGGTGCCGATCATGTAGTCGGCCAGATCGTCCGGGCGGTCCCGGCGATGCTCCCAGATCAGGTCCCCGGTCACCGCGTCGAGGGCCTGGATGACGTCGCGCGGGTTGGGCATGAACAGCACGCCGTCGCGGACCAGGGGGGTCCCCTGCTGGCGGCCCGGCGTCAGCGCCCGCGACCAGACCAGCCGGAGCCGATCGACGTTGCCGCGGTCGATCCGGTCGAGCGGGCTGTACCCCCAGCCGTCCAGCGTCCGGCGCCACATGAGCCAGTCGCCGGGAGCCGGGTTCTCCAGCTCGGCGGCGGTGACCGGGCGGATGCGGTCCGCTTCCTGCGCGAAGGCCGGGGGCCCGGCCACGACCGCCAGGGCGGCGGCGGCGAAGGCGCCGCGCGCGATGAACGCCGACCGGAATCGGAACCACGGCCTGCCGGATGCGAGCATGACGCCTCCTCCTCCGTTTCGAGATCCTGGCCGATTATGCCACCGGGTCCGCGGCGGCGTCCGGTTCGCCGACCGGCGGGCGTTCGGCCGCCGCGCCGGCGACGGCCGTCACCGCCTCGGCCGCTACGCTCTGGGACAGCGCCTCACCGGGCTGCTGGCCGACCATGCCGCGCCGGCGACGGCCGTCACCGCCTCGGCCGCTGCGCCCTGGGACAGCGCCTCACCGGGCTGCTGGCCGACCATGCCGCGCCGGCGACGGTCACCGCCTCGGCCGCTGCGCCTCCCGGAGTGCCCGGAACTCGCTGGTCTCGCTCCACGCCGGCCACTCTTCGCCCGCCGCGAGCCGGGCGCCCACGTGGTACAGGAAGGTCAGATCCTCGACCGCCCCCGACAGGTCCCAGTCCGGTTTCACCTCGTCCGACACCTTGTGGTAGTCGTTCGCGGTGTACTCCGTGCGCTTCTCGATGCCGTAGCCCGCCGGCTTGTCGACGTACTCGACGCCGGGGTCGGCGTAGAACGCCGGGATGCCCGCCTTCGCGAACGAGAAGTGGTCCGACCGGTAGTAGAAGCCCTTCTCCGGCTCCGGGTCGGGAGCCAGGATGCGTCCGAGGCGCGCCGCGACTTCGGCGGCGACGTCGTCCAGCTCCGACTGGCCCATGCCGACGATGGTCAGATCGCGGGTCCGGCCCCACTGGTTGAGGACGTCCATGTTGAGCGCGGCGACCGTCTGCGCGGCCGGGTAGAGCGGGTTCTCGGCGTAGTGCCGCGATCCGAGCAGGCCCTGCTCCTCGGCCGTGACGGCCAGGAACAGGACGGAGCGGCGCGGCGGCTCCGGCGCCTGCCGGAACGCGCGGGCGATCTCGACGAGCCCGGCGGTGCCGGTGGCGTTGTCGGCCGCCCCGTTGAAGATCCGGTCGCCGTCCAGGTTCGGGTCGACGCCCAGGTGGTCCCAGTGGGCGACGTACGCCACCACCTCGTCCGGCGCCTCGCCGCCCTCGATCTTCGCGGCGACGTTCAGCGAGTCGATGCGGCGCAGCTCGTTGCGGATACGGAGCGAACCGGTCACCCCGAGCGGGATCGGCTCGAACCCGCGGCCGGCCGCCTGCCGCTTCGCCTCCTCGAAGTCCAGCCCCGCCATCTCGAAGAGCGTCTCGGCGGTGGCGCGCCGCACCCAGCCTTCGAACTTCGCCCGGCCCAGGTTGCCGTCGGCGGCGACGAGGTCGAACGACTCGGCGTGGGGCGCGCTTCCGACCACCTCCCACGGGTAGCCGGCCGGCCCCGTCTCGTGGATGACCAGCGACCCGGCCGCGCCCAGCTCGGCCGCGATCTCGTGCTTGTAGGTCCAGCGCCCGTAGTAGGTCATCGCCGGGCCGCCGAAGGCGTCGACGAGGGGCGGGTCGTTGACCAGGAAGAGCAGGATCCGGCCGCTCAGGTCGGTGTCCCCGAAGTCGTCCCACTCGTACTCCGGCGCCCGCGCCCCGTAGCCGACGAAGACGAACTCGGCGTCCGACACCTCGACCGCGTCGACGACGTGCTTCGTCGCCGCGACGTAGTCCGCCGCCGGCTCGAGGGTCCGGCTTGCGCCCCCCGCCGTCACCACCAGGCCGTCGCCCGGCAACGGGGTGATGCCGACCAGCGGCACCTCCTGCACCCACGTTCCGTCGGGGTTGCCCGGCGTCAGGCCGAGCGCGGAAAACTGCCCGGTCAGCCAGGCGACCGTCTTCTCCTCGCCTTCCGTCCCCGGCGCCCGCCCCTCGAACTCGTCCGCGGCGAGCGTTTCGACCGCGGCCAGCAGCGTATCGGCGCCGATCCCCGCCGCAACCCCCGGCGTCTGGCCGGACGCCTCGCCGCAGGCCACGGCGGCCAGCAATCCCGTCAACGCGACACTTCGATACATCCCGGGCACTGTCAACCTCCCCCCTCCATCCCGCCGGCCGGCGCCGCGCGGCCCCGCGCGGGAAATCCCTCTATTCCCGCCCCACCTGCCGGGCGGCAAGAGCACGCATCCGCGCGACGAGGAGCGCGCGGAAAATCCGCCCTCGCGCAGGGCGGTCGCCGCGTCCAGCCGCGCGACGAGGCGCGTGCGGAAACCCCTCTATTCCCGCCCCACCTGCCAGAGCAGGAAGCTCACCGTATCCACCGCGCCGGGCGGTCGCCGCGTCCAGCCGCGCGACGAGGCGCGTGCGGAAACCCCTCTATTCCCGCCCCACCTGCCAGAGCAGGAAGCTCACCGTATCCACCAGCTCGTCGATCTGCTGGCTCACCGGCTGGCCGCCGGAGTGCCCCGCCTGCGTGTGGTAGCGCAGCAGAACGGGGTTGTCCGAACCGTTCTTCGCCTGCATCAGCGCCGTCATCTTGCGGGCGTGGAGCGGCGCCACGCGCGTGTCGCCGTCGCCGGACAGGTACAGCGTCGCCGGGTACTCGCCGCCCTCGACGACGTTGTGGTAGGGCGAATAGGCGCGCAGGTAGGCGAACTGCTCCGGGTCGTCGCTCGAGCCGTACTCCGGCACCCAGAAGCCGGCGACGAGGAACCGGTGGTACCGCACCATGTCGAGCAGCGGGTAGGTGCAGACCACCGCCCCGAAAAGGTCGGGCCGCTGGTTCGCCACCGCGCCGACGAGCAGGCCGCCGTTGCTCCCGCCGCGGATCGCCAGATGCCCGCTGTCGGTGTAGCCCTCCGCGATCAGGTGCTCGGCGGCGGCGATGAAGTCGTCGAAGACGTTCTGCTTGTTCCCGAGCATGCCGGCCCGGCGCCACTCCTCCCCGAACTCGCCGCCGCCGCGCAGGTTCGCCAGCGCGAAGACGCCGCCCGACTCCAGCCACGTCGTCGCCAGGACCGAGAACGCCGGCGTGAGGCTGTTGTTGAAGCCGCCGTAGCCGGTCAGCAGCGTCGGGTTGCGCCCGTCGAGCGCGACGTCCGGCCGGTGGACCACGAACATCGGCACGTCGGTCCCGTCCCGCGACGTGAACCAGCGCTGGGTCACCCGGTAGGCGGCCGGGGCGACCGGCAGCTCCGGCTCGGCCCAGACCGACCGCTCGCCGGTCTCGAGGTCGTGGCGGTAGATGGTGCCCGGCACGTGGAAGGTCTGGAACGTGAAGAACGCCTCGCTGCTGGTCCAGCGCCCCGAGCCGCCGCCGACCGAGCCGATGGCGTCGAACGCGACGTCGCGGACGTGCGTCCCGTCCAGCTCGTGGACGGCCACCCGCGGCTGCGCGTCCCGCAGGTACGACACGGCCAGCTTCCCGCCCAGGGCGGCGGCTCCCTCTATCACGACGTCGTCGCGCTCCGCGATCACCTCGCGCCACCGCCCGGACGCCGGATCGGCCGGATCGGCCAGCATCACCCGCTTGTTCGGCGCGTTCAGGTTGGTGACGACGAGCAGTTCGCCGCCCGCGAACCCGGCCCAGGACTCGGACACGCCGTCGGCGATGGCGGTCACGAACGGCGTGTCGCGCGCGAGGTCCTTGACGTGGATCTCGGTGGGGCCCGACGAGCCTTCGACGACGTGCACCACCATCCAGCGGCCGTCGTCCGAGACGACCGTGACCGGTATCTGATGGCGCTCGTACCCCGCGCCGAAGAGCTGCGCGTCGGCGGCCGGCGGCGCGCCGAAGGCGTGGTACATGACGCGCGGCGCCACGTCGCCGTACCGCTCGTAGTAGAAACCGCCGCCGTCCGGGGCCAGCGTCACTCCGCCGTACCGCGCCGGCGGCAGCGCGTCGGCGAGATCTTCCCCGGTGTCGACGTCGCGGATCCGGATCGCGACCTCGTCGACGCCCCCCTCGCGGACGGCATAGGCCACCCGCGTCCCGTCGTCCGAGACGTCGCGCAGTTCCACGCTGGTCGTGTGGTCCGGGCTCAGCGGATGCGGATCGATCAGCACCCGCTCCGCGCCGTCCGGCCCCTCGCGCACGTAGATCACCGCCAGGTCCTGATCGGCGCGCCGCTTGCCGTAGAAGTACCGTCCCCCGCGCTCGGTCGGCAGCCCGACCGCGTCCCGCTCCAGCACCGACGCGGCCACCGTCCGCAACGCCTCGCGGCCCGGCAGCGCGCCGAGCACGGCGTCGGTATGCGCGTTCTGGGCGTCGATCCACGCCCGCGTCTCGGGGGTCTCCTGGTCTTCGAGCCAGCGGTACGGATCCGGCACCTCCACGCCGTGCAGCGTGTCGACGACTTCCCGAACTTCCGTCGGCGGGGGCGGCGGCACGTCGAAGTCCTGCTCCTCGGCCTCGGCGGCGCAGGCCGCCAGCAACGCCGCACCGGCGATCTCCGCGATTCGCCGCGATCCGGCCATGTTCTCCTCCCGCGCGGCGAAGGGTTCGGCGGCGCGCGTCCACGGCGCTCCGCTTCGACGCCCCGCATCGCCCGCCCGGACCGGCCGCGCACGGGGTCCCGGGCACGACGACGCCATTATCACACCGTACCGCATCGGAAACATCACGACCGCTCGAAGGCGACCCCGCCGTCGGCGGCGGGCAGGGCAGCGATCTCACTCCAGCACGCCGGCCAGCCAGTCGCCGAGGTCGCGCACCTCGTCGCGGCAGACCTGGTGGGCCATCGCGTACTCGTGGTAGTCGACCTCGTAGCCGGCCTGCTCCAGCCGCTCCCGCCCGGCGCGGCCGAGCGCCGGCGGCACCATCGGGTCGGCCGTGCCGTGCGCCTGGAAGATCGGGACGGAACGGTTGGCGTCGGACGCCTCCGCCTCCAGCGCGTCGGGCAGCAGGAGATAACCGGACAGGCACATGACGCCGGCCAGCGCCTCCGGGTACCGCGGGCCGGCGAAGAGCGCCATCGCGCCCCCCTGCGAGAAGCCGCCGAGCACGACGCGGCCGGCCGGGACGCCGCGCCCGGCCTCGCGCGCGATCAGCTCGTCGATCCACCCGGCCGCGCGCCGGATGCCCCGTTCGTCCTGGTCGCGCGCCCCGAACCCGGCCACGTCGTACCAGGCCCGCATGATCAGACCCTGGTTGATGGTCACCGGCATGCGGGGCGCGTTGGGGAATACGTAGCGCACCCGCGGTTCGGCCGGCAGGCCGAGCTCGGGCGGAATCCCGTAGAAGTCGCGCGCGTCGGCGCCGAGGCCGTGCATCCAGATCACGGATGCGCCGGCGGGTCCCGCCGGTTCGACTTCGAGCGTCTCCAGATACGGCATGAGCGGCAGGGGAGTTTTCTTCCGGTCGTGCCCGGCGCGCGTCCGGGCCGTCAGTGCGTCATGGCGTGGACGACGGTGTTGATGCCGACGGCGTAGGCCCGGACCGAGAAGCGGTAGAAGAACTCGTAGTCCTCGCCCTCCCGCTCCCAGCCGTCCGCGATGTCGGTGTTGTGGCTCATCAGCACCAGCAGGCGCCCGCCGTCGTCGGCGATGCCCCGGAAGTGCACCTCGTCGCTGCGCATGCCGCGCTCCGAGGTGGTCGCCCCGCCGCTCCGGCGCCAGTGCTGGATGGAGGGGATCTGCGGGATCTCCTCCACGTCGTACTGGATGCGCCGGATCGGGTGATCGTCCGGAACGTCGAAGATGGGGTACTGCGCCGGCGGCAGCACGCGGGCGAGCTCGCCGGTCCACTGCTCCCAGGCCCACGGCCCCCAGAAGTCGTCGACCCACAGGAAGCCGCCCTTCTCCAGGTACTCGCGCAGGCGCGTCGCCTCGAGGTCGCTCAGGCGGATGGTGCCGACGTCGGACATGAAGATGAACGGGTAGTCGAACAGCGCGTCGTCGGTGAGGCGGACGACGACGTGATCCGGCTCGTCGCGGCGGTCGAACCCGACGTGGGTGGTCGTCATCTCCGACAGGCGGATCATCAGGTTCCGATCGGCCGTCGGATAGTCGGTGTACCAGCCCTGGCCGCCCGCCTCGCGGCGGTCGCTGTCGTACAGGATGCGCGAGAAGGTGAACGCGCGGTGCGTCGGGGACTCGGCCGGAAACTTGGGCGGCATCCGGTACCAGCCGCCCCGCCAGCCACGCTGCGCCGCCGCCGCCACGCCGCCGGCGATCAGGACGAGAACCACCGCCGCCGTCAGCCTGCCGCGCATGTCGCGTTGCTCGAAACGGCCGCCCGCATCGTGTGACGCGCGTTCGCCGCTCACCAGCCAGTGAACGCCGGCACTGAACACACCGCTCGATCACGGGTTCGGGCAAGCGCCGACTGTGCGGGCGCCCCCGCGTCCGGCGGCGCGAACCTACTGATCCGCGGCCAGCGACCGGAAGTACTCCTCCACCAGCTCGCGGAACTCGTCCGGCATCTCCTCGTTGCCGGCGAGGAACAGGTCCTCGTTCTCCTCGGTGATCTCCCGCCGCAGCCGGTACTCGAAGCGTTTCAGCTCTTCGAGGACGAAGGTCTGCAACCGGGCGATCTCCTCCGGATCCTGGTAGCGGCGCAGGTCGTCGAGCTCGCGCATCCGCTGGATGACGGCGTCGAGGTCGCCCACCTCGAAGTCCTGCTCGTCGAGCAGCCGCCGCAGCTCCTGCGCCTCGCCGGCCCGCTGCTCGTACTCGCGGCTCCACTGGCGGACTTCGCCCGGCTCCCAGGCGGCCGTGCCCGGCCGCCGGTCGCCGTACCCGTAGCCGCCCCACTCGCGGCCGAAGTTGCTGGCGTCGCCCCGCCAGCCGCCGGGTCCGCCGCCGAGTTGCCCGCCGGCCTGACCTTCCTGCCCCGGCCGGCCCGCCTGCTCCGGCTGGCCTCCCTGCCGGCCCGGTTGATCGCCGTCGCCCTGCCCGGCGCCCGCGCCCGGCTGACCTTCCTGCCCCGGCCGGCCTTCCTGCTCCTGCTCGCCATCCCGGCCCTCGCGGCCCTGCCGCCACATGCGGTGGTCGAGCGACTCGAGGCTCCGCATCAGGTCGCGCGTCCGGTCGAGCGCCTGCGCCATGTGGTCGCCCCCGGACTTGCCGACCGCCGCCGCCGCCTCGGCCAGGTCCTCGGCCAGCTCCTCGATGTTCTCGCCGATCTGCTCCTCGAACGCGTTGGCGGTCGGACCGGGGCGGCTGCGAATCAGGCCCCGGGTGTAGCGGATCTTCTCCTTGAGCTTGTTGTCGCGGATCCCGCCGGCGGCCTCCTGCAGCTCGCGCGACGCGTCGCGCTCGTCGCGCCGGAATTCGGCCGAGGTCGAGTCGATCTGCCGCTCCAGGTCGGCCACCTCCTCTTCCATGCCGGCCTTCTGTTCCAGCAGGCGGCGCAGCGCGGCGAACCGCTCCTCGTCCTGCAAGCCGGGAAGCTGCTCCACCTCGGCGCGCATCTCGCGCTGCTCGTCGGCCAGGCGGTTGGCGCGCCGCAACTGGTCGGCGATGTCGCGCTCCAGCCGGCTGCGCTGCTCGCCGCCCAACCGCTCCTGCACCTCGCGCAAGCGGTCGAGGGCGGTCCCCGCCTCCGCGAAGCCGAGGTTGTCGTCGTTGGCGGCGGCGCGCCGCATCGCGTCGGCCGCCTCCTGCAGCCGGCGCGCCGTGTCCATCATCCGCGGGGAGTTCTGCTCGCGGGCCAGCCGCTCGAGACGCCGCGCCGCCTCCTCCGCCTCTTCGGCCAGCGCGCGCTGGCCGGCCCCGCCCCCCTGCGTGGACTGCTGGCCGCGCGCCCGCCGCCGCTGCCGCTCCGCCTCGCGCTCCTGCCGGCGGGCCAGCTCCCGCAGCCGCTCCATCAGTTCGTCGATGGTTTCGTCGGCCCGCTCCTGCCCGGCCCGCTGCAGCGTCTCGTACTGGTTGCGCATCTTGTCGAGCTCCAGCTCGAACAGATCCGCGAGATCCTCGGCCGCCTGCCGGCCGCCGCCCCCACCGCCACCGCCGCCGCCGCCCATCGTGACCATCACCTCTTCGTAGGCTTCCTCGGCGCGCTGGAGATGCTGGAGCGAGCGCTGCTCGGGCGGCAGCGCCCCGTCGGCGTCCTGCTCCTGCAGCTCCGCCTCGGCCTCCCGCATCGCCCCGGCGGCCCGCGGCAGGATCTCCTGGATGGTCCGGAAGGCGGGATCGGCCGGCATGACGCGGCTGTTCATCCGGCGCACGAGCGTCTCCACCTGCTCGCGCAGCCGCCCCTGGGCGAGGGTCAGGAAGACGACGTTCTCCTCGAACTCCCCGGCGTCGTACTGCTCCCTGTCCCGGACCAGGTTGAACGTCGCCGAGATGATCTCGCGCTGCGCCTTCGAGAGTTCGCGCGCGTCCGCCCCGCCCCCCATGCCGCCGCCGGCGCCGCCCTGCGACGGCTGCATCCGGTAGTCCTGGCTGTAGCGCCGGATCTGGATGAAATAGAGGTCGCTCTTGACGTCGGCGCCCTCCTGCAGCAGGTTGCGGTCGGTCGCCCGCGCGTAATACGAGAGGAAGTCGCCCGGTTCCAGCTCCAGCTCCTCGAAGAAGAAGGTGTGGCCGGCCGAGACCTCCCGCAGGGCGTCCCCCTCGCCGCGGAACAGGCTGACCGACTCCTCGGGACCGCCGTTCACCGACCAGACCAGATCGAGAGAATGCAGCCCGAAGTCGTCGTCGGCGCGCGCCTCGACGAACACCTCCTCGATCGCGCTGGCGGTGGTGTCGCGCCCCGGCCGGATGAACATCGCGGCGGGCGGCTGATCCGTCAGCACGTCGATCGTGTACTGCGGCGACGCGGTCACCAGCTCGCCGGCCGGCGCGACGAGGTCGACGCGGTAGAAGCCCTCCTCCTCGACCGTGAAGGCGGCGGTCAACGTTCCGTCGTCCTCCAGCGCCAGATCGAGCCGCCGGCCGTCGTCGTCGAAGACGAGCCGGCCGCCCGTCGTGCCCATCGTCGGGACGGCGCGCAGCCTGACCTCGGTGCCCTGCAGCACCGCTATGTCGCCGCCGTCCTCGACCGTGCGGGGCTCGAGGCCGGTGTACTCGGGGAAGTGGTACTCCAGCTCGATGCGTTCCGCGTACGGCAGATCGATCACGTCGAGCCGGTAGGCGGGCGATTCGACCCCGATCGATTCGACGAAGTAGTCGACCGGCTCCTGCAGATCGAACAGCAGCACCTCGAAGCGGCCGGCCGCGACGGCGCCGTCCTCGGTCAGGACCGGGATCAGCGGCAGTCTGTCGAACGAGTCCCCGCCGCTCCGCAGCAGCAGGTTCACGTCCTCGGCCTCGAATCCGACGAGGCGGGCCGTGATCGCCTGGTCCGCGCCGCGCGCGACGGTCGCGTCCCCCGGCAGAACCTCGATGCTGTACGGGCTCGCCGCCTGGACGCTCCCCATGGGGGTGAGCAGCGCGTTGACGCCGTGCCGCAGATACGCCGGCCCGAACGTGAAGAGCAGCGCCGCGGCGACACCGGCCGCGGCCACCAGGCCCGAGGAGCGCCACAGCCGCCGCCGCTCGACGTGCCGGCCCATGTCGATGTCGCGGATCTGCCGCACCGCCGACTCGATCAGCCGCCGCACGAGTTCGGGCGAGTGGTCCGCCGCCCGCTCGCGCGCGCCCCTGCGGCTCTCCTCCACCGCGCTCAGCACCGTCGCCTGCAGCTCCGGCGCGTGCTCCTCGATGTAGAGCGCGACCCGCTCGTCGGAGACGCGGCGCGAGATCGGCCGGATGAAGAGCCACCAGCCGCAGGCGAGCAGCGCCGCGTAGGTGACGACGCGGAACCCGACGATCGCCGCCGGGTCGAACCGGAACAGCTCGAGACCCCAGGACGACGCCAGCAGCGTCCCGAGCGCCGCCGCCGCGAGCACCGCCGCGCCGCGCAACGCCAGCCGCAGGCGCCAGCGGTTCCGGACGTGACGGATGGCGCGGAGGACCTCGTCCCGATCACCGGTCAGCAGCGGCTCGTTGAACATGATCAGCCTCGATTCGAGCGTGGGTCAGCGGCACGGCATGCCCATGTTTACCACGCATGACGCCGCACGCCAAGCCCGCCCGCCGCCGCGCCGGCCCGGGGCGGCCGGCCGGCGGGAACGGCCCGGCCGGGCGCCGGGAGCCGGCCGGGGCCGGTTCCCCCGCTCTACTCCGTGCTCAGCACCGTGCGCGAGAGGCGGTTCGACACCAGCGTCTCGGCCACGAACAGCAGGGCCGCGGCGGCCAACAGGTACCACCAGACCGACTGCCGCCGCTCCAGATCCTCGGCCGGGACCACGCGCGCCGGCCCGCCCGCCGCCGCACGGGCGCCGCCGGCCCGCCCGGTGACCATGCCGGCCAGTTCCTCCGGATCGACGGTCGACAGGTCCGCTTCGGCCAGGTCGACGTTGACGGCCACCAGCAGCGGGGGTTCCTCGGCCGCGGCGGCGTCGCGTACCTCGTAGACGCCCTGCTCGGCGAGGTCGAGGAACCCGGCCCGCGCGCCGGCCGCGATCGGCAGCCGCGCCCCGGCCGGCGACATCACGACGTACTCCGCGTCGGCGGTCCCCCCCGCGCCGGGCGGGACGTCCTGCTCGGCCAGGTTCAGGACCTGCCCGGCCAGGAACCAGGGCGTCGGCGGCGCGTAATCCGCCAGATGCTCGACCAGCCGGTGGACGAAGGGCAGGTAGACCGGCTTCTTGGCCAGATCGTTCCAGAACGTGTCGATGGTCGAAGCCCACAGCAGCACCCGCCCGGCGCCGGACCGCCCCTCGATCAGGGCCGGGTTGCCGTCGTCGAAACGCGCCGCCACCGTCGCCCCCGGCGCCGGCTCCACCGGCCGGAAGCGGAAGAAGCGGGCGGTCGTGACGTCGCCGCTACGCGGCGCGCCGAACACCTCGAACACCGGATGGCCGTAGTCGACGAAGCCGAGCGACCCGCCGCGGCCGTCGCGGTCCGCCGGCGCCCCGATGCGGCCGGGCAGCAGACCGCCGCCGTCCGGCGGCCACGCGGTCCGTTCGCCGGCCACGACGAGCAGGCCGCCGCCCGCCTCGACGAACGCGGCCAGCGCCGCGCCGGCCACGCCCGCCGGCGGCCGCGTGTCGTTCAGCACCACCACCTGCCGGTCCGCCAGATCCGCCGCCGTGAAGCTCTCCAGCGTCGTCGCGCGCACGTCGAACGCCGGCTCGGAGCCGATGCCGAGCGCGCGCGTCAGGAACAGGTCCGCGTCGTCCGGCGCCGCCGCGCTGCCGACGACGAGCACCGTGATCACCTGTCCCGGCGAGACGGCGAAGTGGAAGACGTCGTCGGCCGGCAGCGCATCCGGCGCGATGCGGACCGCCCCGAACGTCTGCGCGCCGCCCAGGGTCACCGGCGCGAAGTCCACCGTCGCGGAGCCGGCCGGCGGCAGGTCGGCGGTCAGCGTCTCCACCGCCCGCCCTTCCATCTCCAGCGTCACGCCGAGACCGCCGACCGCGGCGGCGCCGCGGTTCGTCAGCCGCGCCGCCACCCGGACCCGCTCGCGGCCCGAGAAATACTCGCGCTCGAAGAGCACGCCGGCCACGCTGACGTTGGCCGCGGCCGGTTCGCCGCGGCCGACCGGAACCGGCGTCAGCGTCGTCCCCGGCGGGAACCGGACCCCGACCGCGCTCTCGACCCCGGCGCGCTGGAAGTCGCTGATCAGCACCGCCTCCAGGCGCGGCAGATCCGAGGCCTCGAAGATCCCCTCGGCGAGCTGGAGGGCCGGCCCGTAGCGGGTGCCGCCGGAGCCGACCTCCGCGTTCGCGACCAGGTTGCGCAGGCTGGCGCGGTCGGTCGTCGAGCGCGGCCCGCTCTCGGCGCCGCCGTCGAACAGGATCACCGTCGCCCGGTCGCCCGCCGCGAGCGAGGCGATCGCGTCGAGGGCCAGACTCTGCGCCTCGTCCCAGCGGCCGCCGTAGCCCATGCTCCAGGAACGGTCGAGCAGGACCACCACCTCCCGCGCGCCGCCGGCCACCCCGGCCAGCGCCGCGGCGCGGACGAAGGGGCGCGCGAAGGCGAACAGCAGCAGGAGCAGCGCCGCGCAGCGCAGCAGCAGGAGGAACCAGTGGCGGATGCGCTGGCGGCGGAAGGAGCGGTAGGGGATCTTCCGCAGGAACATCAGCGAGGGGAACTCGACCTCGTCCTTCCGCTCGCGCTGGATCATGTGCAGGATCACCGGCACGGCGACGGTCGCGAGTCCGAGCAGGAACAGCGGGGCCAGCAATCCCATCAGCGCACCCGGTTCAGCTTCTCGCGCAGCGCCAGGAACCGGAACAGCCCGTGGTCGAGCGGCTGCGCGGTGTTGAAGAACGCGTAGTCGATCCGGTTCTCGGCGCAGAGCTTCGTCAGCCGCTCGACGTGCTCGGCGACCAGCGCCCGGTACTGCTCGCGGAGCCGGTCCGGCACCACCGGCATCCGCCGGCCCGTCTCGAGGTCCCGGAAGTTGCCCGCCTCGGCGTACGGAAAGTCGACCTCGGCCGGATCGAGCACGTGGAACACGATCAGGTCGTTGCCGCCGTAGGCGAGCGGCTTCAGGGAGTCGACGATGGTCTCCGGCTCCTCGTAGAGGTCCGAGATGAGCAGCAGGATGCCGCGCCGCTTGAAGAACTCGGTCATGCGGAACAGCGGCTTCTCGAACGAGCCGGGCCGGCCCGCCTCGATCCGGTGGAGCGTGTGGAGCACGACGTCGAGATGCTTCGCCGACGGGGGCACGCGGGTCACGACGTCGTCGTCGAAGGTGACGATCCCGACCCGGTCGCGCTGCGTGGTGGCGAAGTAGGTGAGGCACCCCGCCAGGTACCGGCCGTAGTCCAGCTTGGAGACGCCCCGGCTGGCGAAGCGCATCGAGCGCGAGACGTCGAACAGCACCGAGAAGTTGGCGTTCGTGTCCGCCTCGAACTGCTTCACGTAGAAGCGGTCGGTGCGCGCGAAGACGCGCCAGTCGATGAACCGGATGTCGTCGCCGGGCATGTAGCCGCGGTGCTCGGCGAAGTCGACCGACACCCCGAGGTAGGGCGCCTTGTGCAGGCCGTTGATGAAGCCGTCGACGACGCTGCGCGCCAGCAGCTTCAGGTTCCCGATGCGCGCGAGGACCCGCGGATCGACGAACCGGGCGCCGGGCGTCGACGAGGAAGGCTCGGCGGGCACGTCACATCCGCGACGCCGGCGCCGGCACCGCCTCCAGAAGCTGGTCGACGATCCGATCGGACGTGACGCCCTCGGACTCGGCGTGGAAGTTGAGCAGCACCCGGTGCCGGAGCACGGGGCGCGAGAGCGCCCGGACATCGTCGAAGTTGACGTGGTAGCGCCCCTGCGTGAGCGCCCGCGCCTTGCTGCCGAGGATCAGGTACTGCGCCGCGCGCACGCTCGCCCCGTACTGCACCCACTTCTTGACGAAGTCCGGACCGGCGCCGTCCTTGTCGTTCAGCCGGCTCGTCCGGACCAGGTCGAGGGTGTAGCGCATGACCGCCTCGGACACCGGCACCTTGCGCACCAGTTCCTGGAACGCCACCAGATCCGCCCCGGTCACGGCGTGCCGGAAGTCCGGCTCGTTCGTGATCGTCGTGGTGCGCACCACTTCGAGCTCCTCGTGCTCCGGCGGATGCTCGATCACGACGTGGAACATGAAGCGGTCGAGCTGCGCTTCCGGCAGCGGGTAGGTCCCCTCCAGCTCGATCGGGTTCTGGGTCGCGAAGACGAAGAACGGCTCGTCGAGCTCGTAGGTGCGGCCCTGGACGGTGACGCGGTGCTCCTGCATCGCTTCGAGCAGCGCCGACTGCGTCTTGGGTGGCGTCCGGTTGATCTCGTCCGCCAGCAGGATGTTGGTGAACACCGGACCGGGCGCGAACACCATCCGCCGCCCGCCGGTGTCGGGGTCGTCCTGGATGATGTCGGTCCCGGTGATGTCGGACGGCATCAGGTCGGGGGTGAACTGGATGCGGGCGAACTTCAGGTCGAGGACCTGCGCCATCGTCTGGATCAGCAGGGTCTTGGCCAGCCCCGGGACGCCCACGATCAGGCTGTTGCCGCCCACGAACAGGGTCAGCAGCACCTGCTCGATGATCTCGTCCTGGCCGATGATCTTCTTGTGCAGCTCCGTCAGGATCTGCTCCCGGCCCGCCTTCATCCGGTCCGCGAGGGCGACGTCGTCGGGGGACTCCAGATCGGCCGCCGGAGCCGCGGCGACGGCCGGCGCCGCCACGTCGTCCGTCGCTTGCGCCGCGCCGGTCACCGGAGCGGCAACGTCCGTCGGCTTCTCCGCCACTTCTTCTTCGGCCCCTTGCGCCGCGGCGGCCGCCGCCACCGTCTCGGCGGTCGGCCGCGCCTCGCCGCCGGTCGCCTGCGCCGTGCCGCTCCGTTGCGCATCGGGCATGTCGGTCACGAATTTTCTCCTCGAATCCGCCGTTTCCGGCCTGTCGGCCCAGCGTCGCCATTCCGCGCCTTGCAGCACCGCGGGCGCTGCGCATCCCGAGCGACGATTCCCTGCCGGTCGATCCAGGAGGCGAACGCCGCCGGCAGAGCCGTGACCGGCGCAAGGTCGATCAACATCCATGCGCCGCATCGTAGCCCATCACCGCTGGCGCGAGCAACGACGGAGCCCGCCTCCCAACCGCAGACCGGCCGGCACGTCACCTGCTCGCCAAAACGCCGTCCGCGCGCGCCGCGCCGTCGAGGCTCCGGAAACGGGCCACAGTCAGATACCGGTGCCCGGCACCGTACGTCACGGCGTCGCGCATCCGTCCGGATCGCAGGATCTCCTCGAGGCTCTCGACCTTCCGAAGCCCCTCCTCCGCCACGTCCCAGGCGTACCCGCTTTCGTCGCGCAGCAATTGCTCCAGATCAGGAAACCCGACGCCGCCGGCGTCCGACAGGATCGCATCGACCGTTTCCGATCGCCAGCGCACGTCGTCCAACGCCAACGCCAGCCACGACCGGAGATGCGCGTTCGCGATCGTCATCGAGCGGGCGATCTCTGTGAACTCGCTCTCGTCTTCCAGCCGGTTCCGCACGTAGTCCGACAGCCCCCGCCGCTTCGTTTCAAATCGCTCTTCATAAGATTTCCGGCACGCGGAAGTGTCGTCTTCCCGATCGAGCAGGATCGGACGCGGCGCGCCGGTGCGCCGCCGGACCTTCTGGAGCAACTGGAAGATTCGGTTGCGGGGAAGGATGGTACCCGTCGCCGCCACTTCGTCCAGCAGCACCGTTCGCGGACACCCGGTGTCGCTGGTCGGCATGAACCATACCTTGACGGCGAGGTTCCCGGCCACAAACCTCCTGTTGGTGAACCGGCCGTTCGTCATCGCGGTGCAAACTCCGATTTCGCCCATCCCGAGACGGGCCGGCAGCAGGTCGTCCTCATGCACAAACCGCAGCAATTCATCGCCCGCCAACCGCTCAGGCTCAACCCTCCATCCTGGTCTGCACTCTTCTATGAGAAGAAACCGCAGCCATTCCGGCAACTCGTCGGCGGGGTAGAAATCCACCATGCGATTCCATGCGTAGGGATCCTCGTAACGGGTCTCTGGAATCACCGCGTCGCCATCGCCGGCCGTCCGCGTGCGTCCATCGAACAGTTCGCCGTCCGCATAGTAGTCGTCCTGGATCGATTCGATCAGATCGCGCAGCGACGCGTGCCGGTCCCGCGCCTCGGCGAACAGCGCCGAGAACACCGTCTCGCGCGGTTCCTCCGCGCCCGTGAACACCCGCAACTCCTCCACCACGGCGTCGAGATAACGTCTCAGGGCGAATCGATGGCCACGCATCGTGTCGGCGAACAGATCGCCGGTAAGGGTATTCACTCCGGAACGCCCCGCAAGGTCCTGGCGCAGAACCAGAAACTCGTTCTGCCGGACCATCAGCTCGATCCACGCCTCGGTACCGACCACGGCGGCCGGCAGCCCGTCCGACGTGCGGCCTGACGCCGCGAGCAATCGCTTGAACTCTCTGAAGCTGACGTTGGCGGTGCGGTCGGGATGGTCGAGAAGCCACATGCCGTCACGTTCCGAATCCTGCGACACTCTGCTCTGATCGCCAGCGACGAGAGCGGCAAGGTTGTCGAAGTGGGACCGGCAGTCTTCCAGGAACGTTGTCGACACGCTCTGTCTGAGCACGTCCGTGCACGCGATGGTTTCGCCTCCGACCACGGCGCGCATGAGCTGATCGTGCTGGTTCGTCATGTTCACGTACGTATAGGAGACGGCGCGCGCCACCCGATCCACCTGCGAGCCGAGCGTGCGCAGTTCGCCCTGCACTTCAACGAGTTGCGCTCCGACTTCGGCGATGTCTTCCGACAACAACTCGAAGCCTGTATCCAGCCTCTCCATCACCCGGTCGAGGTGCTCGTGAACGCCGTCGAAACGGCCGTGGAGTTCGGCCACCTCCTGTCGCAGCTTGCCGATCTCCTCGATGATGATTTCGTCCGCGCTCGGCCCCGTGCCGAGGAAGCTCCCGATGAGGCCGAGACCGACGCCGACCAGATTCCCCGACAGCGCCAAAGTCGCAAGGTTGGTGTTCGCGCCGATTTCCTTCGCGGCGTTGAAGGCATCCACGGCGCCGTGCACGCTGACCACCGCATCGCCCACGGCAAGAACCCTCCGGCCGACCCTCTGCGCGTCCGGCCCGGCGAGTCCGACCAGCGCCACCGCCCCGCCCAGCGCAGCGTGCGCATTCGCCAGGTCGGTCCGCGCCCTGCGTCGTTCCAGTCTGGTTTCCTCGTTCCTCTTCGCTACAGCCCAAGCCGTCAAGATTTCCGAGGTGAACGCGCCCGTGATCTCGCCTGAACGTTCGATGGCGCCGTGCATTTCCGACAGAATCTCCTGGGATCGCTCCTGCATCTCAAGCGATTTTCGCTGCCGGGCTTCCAGGTTGGCGAACCCGTCCGCGATCGCTTGCTTCAGCTCGACATCCAGGCCGTGTTCGGCCAAGACCTCGGCGAACGCAGGTTTCTCATCCAGCACCGTCTCCACGGGGTCATCGAGCAGTAAGCCAGTCCTGTCCGCGAACCCGGCATCATCCCAGAAATCCTCGCCACCACTCGTCGCCTTGAGAGTTCTCAGGAGCTCACTGGTCGATCGGGCTTGAAGCCTGTTCAGGCGACGTTCCTCGGCCGTGCAACGGAACTCTGTGAACATACTGGCAACCGTACCACAGAGGACACCGGCAGCTCCCGCCGTTAGAGGGAAAGCACCGCCGGTCGAGAGGGAAACCCCTGCCGCGCAAATAAAGCTCCATCCGACACCCTGAAGGTGCCTTTCTGCTATGCACCCATCCTGAACAGCCTCTCGCCGCGACTCTATGTCCGCCGCCACCCGATCCGGCGACGCGCCTGCTTCGAGTTGGCGGACTCCGATCTCCATCAGAATCCGTTCGGGTACGTTGTCGGGATTTCGGGTGTCGTGGTAGTCGATCGCTCGCGCCTGCACCTCGTTCGCCAGCCATTCGTCCGGCGGCATCCCGTCGCCGGCCGGCGCCATCGAGTTCTGCGCCGCCGCGCCGCCCGTGACGAACGTCAGAAGGCACGCCAGGCACACCAGGATCGCCGCGCGGCGTGATCCCACCCGCCAAACGACGCTGTCACTTGCTTTCATCATTCTTCCCTCCATCCATCAGCCGGCCGCGTCAATGCGTCAACGCGTACATCACGTAGTTCACGCCGAACTTGTACGCCTCGTTGGTCACGTCGACGGCGTACCAGCCGGTGTCGGAGAATTCCCAGTACTCCCCGATGTCGTTCTCGTAGTTGGCGATGCCGTACATCCGGCCGGTCGGGTCGTTGTCCTCGAAGAGGCCCCAGAAGGTGGGGGGCGGCCCGTACATCGGCTCCATGTCGAGCGTCTCGACGTCGAAGAACGAATGGAAGATCGGATGCGAGACGTCGAGCCGGATCGGCCGGACGCCGGGCAGCACGCGGGCCATCTGCGCGGTGAAGTTCTCCCAGTGCCAGCCGGTGAAGTCGTCGAAGATGACGAAGCCGCCCTTGAGCAGATAGCTGCGCAGCCCCGCGATCTCCGCCTCGTCCGGGTGCCAGAAGCCCGGCTCCGCCATGTAGGCCACCGGAAAGCGGTGCAGCTCCGGATCGTCGAGCGGAAGCACGTTGCCCCCGTTCGGCGCCAGGTGGACGTCGAGTGCGCTGATCTCCTCGACGATCTTCCCGAAGTTCCGCTCCGCCCGCGGGTAGTCGTGCGCCCACTTGACGTCGCGCCCGAACAGGCCGCTCCGCAGCCCCCACTGCATGTCGTAGCGCAGGCGCACGAACGTGAACCGGCCGTCGTAGGGGACGTTGCCCGGCAGGACGTCGGCGCCGCTGGCGGCGGTCGCCGCGGCCAGCGCCGCCAGCACGGCGGCCAGGACCGCCGCGGCGGCGAGCCGGACGCGGGACCGGCGTTCCGGCGCACGTACCGGACCGGCGCCGCGCGCCGAGGCCGCGGCGAACCGGGCGCCGAACCGGCGCGGCCCCGGCGTCACCGGGCGTCCTCCACTTCGCCGCGGCGCCTCCGGGCGCCCGCGAGCCCCGGGCAGGGGTTCCGTGGTAGGCTGCATGCATGTCGGACACCCTGACGATCATCGTGTCCATGGCCGGCACGGTCGCCGCCGCGACCGGGATCACCCTCACGGTCACGATCTCGATGATCCGCATGCTGCGCGCCGACGTCGGCAAGCGGATCGACGACCTGCGGGCCGAAACGCGGGAAGCCCACGCGCAGATCGGCAAGCGGATCGACGACACCAACGCCCGCATCGCCGACCTGCGGACCGAAACGCGGGAAGCCCACGCGCAGATCGGCAAGCGGATCGACGACACCAACGCCCGCATCGCCGACCTGCGGGCCGAAACGCGGGAAGCCCACGCGCAGATCGGCAAGCGGATCGACGATCTCCGGGCCGAAACGCGGGAAGCCCACGCGCAGATCGGCAAGCGGATCGACGACACCAACGCCCGCATCGCCGACCTGCGGGCCGAAACGCGGGAAGCCCACGCGCAGGTCGGCAAGCGGATCGACGACACGAACGCCAGAATCTCCGACCTCCGCGCCGACTTCCGCACGGTGTTCCCCCGCGCCGCCGCGGAACGTCCCGGCCAGTAGCCGACTCGGCCGGATGCGGAGCGGTGCGCGGGCAGGCCCGGCGTGCCGGACCCGCGCCGGCGGGTGCGTCATCGCGGCTCCTCCGCTCCCTTCGCGGCGGTCCCGCTGATCTGCCGCGGCGAGTTCGGCCGGCGGGTGCGTCATCGCGGCTCCTCCGCTCCCTTCGCCGCCTCCAACTGCCGGATCCGGCGGCTCTTCAGCGCCAGCTCGATCAGCAGCCGTTCGAGTTCCGCCTCGTACTGCTCCCGGTCCGCGCCGCCCCGCAGCACCCGCAGCTCGTCCACGCGGGCCTCGATCTCCGCCCGTTCCGCGTACAGCGGCCGCAGCTCCGGGTCGTCGGGGAACGCCGTCCGCGCCGCGGCGAGGTCCGCGCCGCCGGCGAGGAACGCGGTCCGGGCCAGCATGCCGTCGCCGGCCAGCGGATCCGGCGCGTCCGTGCCCACGCCGTCGCCGTCGTCGTCGAGCAGGGCGTGTTCGGTCAGCAGCGTCCCCTCGGCCTCGTAGGCGGCCACCACCTTCCGGCGCGCATGGACGAACGCCTCCAGCATCGACACGCGCCCGTTGCGATCCTGGTCCGCCTCCTGCTCGCCGTCGGCGAACGCCTCGACGAAGTAGCCCCCGAAGAGGGTGGCGTTGCGCTCGCGGCCGTTGCGGGTCGCGGTCATCACCACGCGCCCGGGACCGGACAGCGCCTCCAGGAAGGGGCCGCTGGCGCTGGCGGTGTTCACGAACGTGATCCGCTGGACGTCCAGCCGGTTCAGCAGCGGCGCGAAGTCCTCGGCCGCCGGGTCGCGGCCCGGCAGGTTGATGCGGGCGCTGTCGGTGAAGCTGCCGTGGCCGAAGAGAACGATGGCGACGTGGTCGGCCGGACCGGCGCGCCCGGCGATCGCCTCGACGGCGGCGGCCACGTTCTCGCGCGTCGATCGATCCGCGATCGCCCGCGGATCGAGGTCGGTCCGCTCGCCGAGATAGACGACGTTCCCGGCTGGCAGACCGTGGCGCCCGGTGGCCGCCTCGACCAAAGTCGTCGCCCAGGCGTGGAACTGCTCGGTGTAGGCGGGGTCGCCGCCGAGGCCGGCGATCACCAGCAGGTGCGTCTGCTGCGCGTGCGCCGGGGCGGCCGAGCCTGCGCACAGCAGCGCAACCGCCAGCAGCGCCCGCGCCGCGGGCGCTGCGCACGCCGCGCAACCCGCGGCCCGGAACGAGCCCGGCCGGCCTCCGCGCTCCATCCGGCGCCCACGGCAAGCCGTGTGACGAGGGTCGGGACCACCCGCGCTGCCCCCCGACGCGCCGCCGGCCGCATGGCGTTCACACCAGGCGGCCCGCCGGCCGTACGGATGCGCCGCCACGCCAACCCCCGGAACCGGTGGAAGCTCAGCCGTCACGCCAACCCCCGGAACCGGCGGAAGCTCCACTCCCCGAGCACGAGGCCGGCCAGCAGCAGCAGCAGGATCGGCATGTCCCACAGGTCGTGCTCCTCGACCACCGTCACGCCGCCGCCGACGTACCGGACGTCGTCGGCCAGCGCCGACGCGGTCTCCGCGGTGTAGAAGCGCCCGCCGGTCTCCTCCGCGATCCGTTCCAGCAGCGAGGCGCGCATCGTCGAGTCGTGGAACTCGGCGTCGCTCGGGGCCACCTGCAGCCAGGTGACGTCCTCGCCGAGCAGCTCGTCGCCGGCCAGCGCCTCGACCCGCACCTCGTAGAACCCCTCCGTCGACGGCGTGAAGCTCGCGCGGTACTCGCCGTCGCGCTGCGCCGTCCACTCCATCGGCAGGTCCGTGAACTCGCCGTTCGGATGGGTCACCGACGCCATCACGACGCTGTTGTTCAGCTCCTCGAAGTTCGCGTCGCCCACCGCGGCGAGGATGGTGGCCGGTTCGCCCGGCTGCACGCGATCCAGCGGCAACTCCGTGACCACCTGGTCGGGCGCGCCGTCGATCAGCCAGCGGAGCAGCCGCCGCCAGTAGGTCTCGTGGGTCATGTCGTCGACCGCGACGTCGGCGTGCATCTGCCACGTCCACGAGTCCTGCACCGGAAACGCCATCGACTTGCCGGCGCCGTAGCGCTGGAACGCCAGCACCACCAGCTCGCTCTCGGCCGCGGTCAGCAGCGTCGTCGCGCCCGGCTTCACCTCCGTGATCGGGTTGACGATGGTGATCGGCGGCAGCTCCCGCCAGCGGGCGGCCGACGACTCCTCGGTGTCCGCGATCTGCGTGGACGCGTGCGACGCCCCGGCGCGGGTGGGCTCCACCGCGGCCTCGACGAAGAAGGTCTCTTCGCCGCCGCCCCGCGGCTCGCCGACGACGACCGGCAGCACGTCGGCGACCGGGGTCCCGGCGTACCCGCCCTCGGCGAACGAGCGGCGGCTGCCGAGCATCAGCAGGCCTCCGCCGCGGTGGTTGACGAAGTCGGCGATCATGCGGAGCTGGTCGGGCGTGAAGTGGTTCGCCTCGATGCTGCCGAGCACCAGGCCCCGGTAGCGGAACAGCTCGGCGCGGGTGCGGGGGAAGCCGCCGGCCAGATCGTCCGGCCCGTCGACGTTGAACCGCATGAACTTGTTCTCGGCGGTCCGCTGCAGGATGGCGACCTGCAGGTTCTCGTCGTCCTCGACCGCGCGGCGGAGGAACTTGACCTCGAAGCGGGGCTCGCCCTCGAAGTAGAGGATCCTGTCACGCCGGTCGTCGACGGCGATCAGCGCTTCGCGGACGTTGTTCTGCGTCACCATCTCGCCCGGCTGCGGCGAGACCCGGAAGGTGAAGAGGCGCGGGCCGGCCTCGCCCGCGGTGAAGCGCAGGCGGACGGTCTGCAGATCGCCGTCGCCGAGCAGCGTGACCCGCTCGGACCCGACGATGCGCCCCTCGTCCTCGACCTGGATGGTCACCGGCCGGCCGGCATAGCCGCGGTGGGTCACCACGACGTCGGTGACGAGAGATGCGCCGCGCAGCACGCGGCGCGGCGTCTCCACGCGGCCGAGTTCGACGTCCCGCTCGTACGACTCGCGGCCCAGACCGACCGTGAAGACCGGCACGCCGGCCGCCTGGATCGGCAGCAGCGACTCGTCGAGTTCCCCGCCCGCGTTGTCGGCGCCGTCGGTCACGACGACGAGGCCGGACAGCGGCACGTCCGACAGCTCGTCGTGGGCGCGGGCGAGCGCCTGCCCGAGGTGCGTCCGCGTGCCGTCGAACTCGAGATCGCCGGCCTCGTCGAGCCGGTTCGTCCCGGACGAGAAGCGGAAGAAGCGGAGCGCGAAGCGTTCGCCCAGCGCGGCGCGCAGATCGCCCTCCGGCGCCGCGAGCCGCTCCCGCACGAACTGCAACCGGGGCGTCTCGTCCCGGTCGGCGATCCGCATGCTGCGGGAATCGTCGACGAGCACCCCGAGGAAGTTCTGCCGCGGCACGACCGACGACAGCACCAGGACCGGCCGCATCAGGCAGAAGGCGAGCAGCGCGAAGGCGGCCAGGCGCACGACGGCCAGCGCCGCCCGGTCGAGCGGCCGGCTGCCGCCGCGCACGCGCGCGTACGACCGCCACGTGACGACGCCGGCCGCCACCGCCGCGGCCACCGCCAGTCCGCCGGTCCAGGGCGCGCGGAACGCGAAGTCCCCCTGCTCGAAAACCAGCGGCCGGTACTTGAAGAAGAGCTCGAACAGGGAGTCGAACATCTCGGTAATCACCGCCGGGCGCCGGCGCGCGGCACGCGGGCGCCCGACTCCGTGGCGAGCCTATCACGCTCCGGCCCTCGATGCGACGCAACGGCGCGGGCGGCGGATCGATCCGGCCGCAACGCATCGCGACCGTCACCGATCGCGCCCTCGACGCGACGCGGCGGCGCGGGCGGCGGATCGGTGGCCCGGCGTCTTCAAACGTCGAAGCCGGCCGCGCGCAGCAGCGCGACGGCGTTGCCCTTGCCGGCCACGCCCGGCCGCAGCCGGTAGTCGAAGCGGAGCTTTCCGTTCGACAGGTGGTCCGTGAAGTGGACGTTCGCCGCGCGCGGCCCCAGCGCGTCGGTGATCGCCGTCAGCGCAAGGTCGTGCGTCGTCACGAGACCGACGGCGCCCCGCTCCGCGAGGCCCCGCACGACGGCGGCGGCGCCGATCCGCCGCTCGTGCGAGTTCGTGCCGTGCAGGCATTCGTCGATGAGGAAGAGCACCGCCGTTGCGGCGTCCGGCGGGCCGCCGGCGTCCGGTTCCTGCGCGGAAGTCCTGGCCAGGATGGCCCGCAGCCGCAGGATCTCGGCATGAAAGCGGGAGCTGCCGTCCTGCAGCGAGTCGACGATCCGGATCGACGCGCCGACCGCCAGCGGCGACGTCCGCAGCCGCCGCGCCCGGACCGGGGCCCCCGCCTGGGCGAGGACGGCGTTGACGCCGACGGCGCGCAGCAGCGTGCTCTTGCCCGCCATGTTCGAGCCGCTCACGAGCAGCACCCGCGGTTCGTCGTCCAGCCGCACGTCGTTGGCGACCGCCTGCGCGTCGAGCAGCGGATGCGCGAGGGCTTCCGCCTCGAATCGCGGCGCCCCGGCCGCCAGCTCGGGCCAAACGTCGCCGGGCCGCTCGAATCGATAGCCGGCCAGCGACGCGAGGGCTTCCAGTTCGCCGACGACGTCGAGCCACGTGCCGAGCCGCGGGCCCGAGGCGAGGCGCCAGCGCTCGACGGCGTGCGCGAGGCGCACGTCCCACATGAGGAAGAACCCGAACAGGCGGGCGAAGGCGTTGCGGCGCGAATCGACCTGCTCCAGCAGGCGCGTCAGCCGCGCCACCTGCCGGGAAGGCGGCCCGCCGGCGGCGTCGAGCCGGGCGCGCAGCTCGGCGAGGCGCGGCGCGCGGAAGCGTTCGGCTTCGAGCCGGCCGAGCAGTCCGCCGAGCAGCGCGGCGTCGCGCGCCGCGGCGCCGACGCCCCGGAACACGCGCTCCGCGGCCGGCCGGAGACGCATTCGCACGAGCGCCACCCCGGCCACGGCCGCGACGAAGCACCAACCGAGCAGCGACCGGACGCCGGCGCTCAGGTCGAGAGAGCGGCCGGCGGCGAGCACGTACGCGGTACCGGCCGCAAGCGCGAGCGCCCCGGCCACCGACGCGGCGCGTCCCGCCGCCGGCAGGGCCGGCGAATCGAACGCGGGCGGCGCGGCGCCCCAGGCGGCCAGCGCCGGCGCGTCGACGGCGTCCCGCGTCTCGTCACCGAGCACCGCCAGATCCTCCCGCAGATCCGCGTCGGGGGCGAGCTCGTCGACCGCCGCCTGCCGGGCGCGGACCACCGCGGGCGGGGCCGGGGCCAGCAGCCAGGCGGCCAGCGTCGCCTTGCCGCGGCGCGTCCGCGCGGCGCAGAGGCGCTGGAACAGCGACCCGTGGCCGAACAGATCGAGGTCGGCGGCGTACAGGTGCCGCGGGTCGGCGAAGTCGTCCCCGCGGTCGCCGGTTCCGGCCCAGGCGCCGTCCAGCCGCGCGAGGCTGCGGTCGTAGAACGCGACGGCCCGCGCCAGGCGGGTGCGTTCCGCCTCGATGCGGTCGAGCCGCACCCCGAGCAGGAAGACGCCGGCCAGCGGGACCAGCAGCCACCAGCCGGAGTACCCCGCGCCGCCGACGACGCCGAGTCCCAGCGCGCCGGCGACGCCGACCCCGAGCAGGCGGAGCGTGCCGACGGCGTGGTGCCGCCGGCCGGCGGCCGCGTGCGCCGTCCGGCGCGCGGCGCGCCGCGCTTCGTAGACCCGGCGCGGATCCCGCGCGGTTGCTCGTGCGGTGGACATCCGTTCATCACGCCGGACCGGTCGCGGGTTCCGACGCCGGCCGGCTCACGGATCGCGCCAGCCGGTGGACATCCGTTCATCGCGCCGGACCGGTCGCGGGGTTCGCCGACCGGGCGCCGGACCGACCCTGTAAACTGTACTCGGAACCGTCTGCGCGCCGAGCGCCCGGCTGCCCGGCTCGACGCCGTCACGCGTCGCGCCTTCGCGACGAGGTCCACGGACCATGTCGATGCCACGGCCTGATCGAGCGCGTGGCCTCGCTTTCCGACGTTTCGCGACGCCCCACGGACCATGTCGATGCCACGATTCGCCGCGGTTGCGGCGCTTGCCCCGTGCCTCCTGACCGCCGCGGCGGCGGACCTCGCGGCGCAGTCCGGGGCCGGTTTCCCGATGGGCGTCCACGGGCCGGATCGGCCGCGCGTCGACGACACGACGACGGAGTCCTCGGGCGCCGGCTACGGCGTGCTCACCGGCCGGCCGCGTGTCCGGGCGACCCGCACCGACACGCCGCCGACCATCGACGGCCGCCTCGACGACGAGGTCTGGCGCACCGCGGCGATGCTTTCGGAGTTCGTGCAGCAGTCGCCGCTCGACGGCGCGCCGGCGACCGAGCAGACCGAGGTCTACGTCGCCTACGACAGCGACCACGTCTACTTCGCCTTCTACCTGCACTACTCCGACCCGAGCCTCCTGCGGGCCAACCGCGTGGACCGCGACACGGCGTGGCAGGACGATCTGATAACGGTCTACCTCGACACGTTCATGGATCAGCAGCGCTGCTACGACTTCGACCTCAACGGCTACAACGTGCAGGGCGACGGGGTGATCAACGCCGGCCAGACGCGCGGCGGTCCGATTCCCGTCGCCGACCGGTCGTGGGACGCGCTGTTCCACAGCGGGACGCGGATCGTCGAGGACGGCTACACGGCGGAGATGGCGATCCCGTTCAAGAGTTTCCGGTATCCGGAGCGGCCGCCCGGCGTGGAGCACCGCTGGGGCTTCCAGATCGTGCGGGAGATCAAGGGCAAGGACCAGGAGAACGTGGTCTGGGCGCCGATGTCGCGCGACGTCCGGAGCTTCATGGCGCAGATGGGCGTGCTCGAAGGGATGACGGACCTGTCCACCAGCCGCAACCTGGAGATCCTGCCGTCGTTCACCGCCATCCGGTACGGCGCGCTGGACGCGGCCTCGGGCGAGTTCGTCGACCGGGGCACGGACCCGGAAGGGGGGGTGAACGTCAAGTACGGCCTCACGTCGAACCTGACCGCCGACTTCACCGGCAACCCCGACTTCTCGCAGATCGAATCGGATCTGCCGCAGATCGAGGTCAACCAGCGGTTTCCTCTCTTCTTCCCGGAGCTGCGGCCCTTCTTCCTGGAGGGCGCCGAAATATTCGACTTCGTCTCGCCGGTCGATCTCGTGCATACGCGGACGCTCGTCGATCCGAACTTCGGAGCGAAGCTGACCGGCAAGGTCGGCGACACGACGCTCGGCGTGATGCTGACCGACGACGAGGCGCCGGGGAAGCGGGACGACCGGAACGATCCGGCGTTCGGCCGGAACGCGCAGGTGCTGATCGGCCGGGCGCGCTACGACCTCTACTCGGAGTCGCACGTCGGGGCGCTCGTCACGGATCGCGAGTTCCTCGACGGGCACAACCGGGTGGGCGGCGTCGACGGGCAGTTCCGGCTCGGCCGGGCCAGCCGCTTCAACGTCGTCGCGTTCCAGTCGCAGCATCGGGACGAAGAAGGCGTGGAGCGGACCGGGCCGATGCTCGGCGCCCTGCTCCAGCACGAGGGGCGCCACCTGCGGGCCTCGGCGTTCGTCGGGCGCATCGACCCCGACTTCCGCACCGACGTGGGATTCCTCCGGCGCGTGGACCAGCGGCTCCTGGGCGCCGACGCGGGGTACCGCTGGTGGCCGGAGAACTGGATCATCAACTGGGGGCCGAACATCGACTACCAGCTCAGCCACACCCACGCGGGCGTCCGGGAAGACGAGATGATCGACGCCGGGCTGGACTTCGACTTCACCCGCAACGTCAACGCCGGCGCGAACGCGATCCAGGCCCACGAGCGGTTCGGGGGCGTCGACTTCGACCGCCGCAACTACAGTCTCTCCACCTTCGTCAGCACGAGCCGCCTGTTCTCCCTGGGCGGCACCCTGCGGTGGGGCGACGAGATCTACTACGTCGACCGGCGGAACCCGTATCTGGGACGCGGCTCCAGCGCCACGCTGTCGGCCGCGATCCGGCCGGCGCCGCGGTTCACGTCGCAGATCAACCTCGCCACCAGCCGGTTCTTCGACGTCCGCGGCGGCGGCCGCCGCGAGGTGTTCAACGTGCGCGTCCTGCGGGCGCTGTCGACGTTCACGTTCACCGACCGGCTCCTGCTGCGCAACATCACGGAGTACGATTCGTTCCGCGGGACGCGGGGCACGAACCTCCTGCTGACCTACCGCGTCAACGCGCTGACGGTGTTCTACGTCGGATACGACGATCACTTCCGGCAGGCGGATCGGATCGACGACGCGCACGATCCCCGCTTCTTCCAGCCGACCGCCTTCCGGCGGACGAACCGCGCGCTCTTCACCAAGCTGCGGGTGCTGTTCCGCTATTGACGCCGGGGGCGCGAAATCCGGGTGGTGCGACCTGCGCGGCGGTTCGACGAGACGGGCGGCGGGCAAGGAACGACGGCATGGCGAGACCGGCGGCGGCGCGAAAGGCGCGGGTGACGCATGAGTGACGATTTCGACAAGCTCGACAAGCCGGACGCGGAGTGGCGCGAACTGCTCTCGCGGGAGTCCTGGAAGGTCCTGTTCAAGGAGGCGACCGAGCCCCCCGGATCGAGCGCGCTCAACCACGAGAAGCGCGCGGGAACGTTCGTCTGCGCGGCCTGCCACCTGCCGCTCTTCGAGTCGTCCGCCAAGTACGAAAGCGGCACCGGCTGGCCGAGTTTCTTCGACGCGATTCCCGGCAGGATCGGCACGAAGACCGACTTCAAGCTGATCCTGCCCCGCACCGAGTACCACTGCGCGCGCTGCGGCGGGCACCAGGGGCACGTCTTCCGGGACGGCCCGCGGCCCACCGGGCAGCGCTACTGCAACAACGGGGTGGCGCTGCGGTTCGTGCCCGCCGGCGAAGCGCTGCCGCCGTTGCGGTCGTGACCCGGCCGCGCGCCGTTCATGACCACCGGCCGGCGCATCGCGCTCGGGTTCTGGCTGACCGCGACGGCCGGTCTCGGCGTCCTCTACGCCGCGCGGCCCGAGCTGCTCGAGCCGGCGAACCTGGTCGGCGTGCTGCGGCAGTCGGGCTCCTTCGTGCTGCCCGGCTACGTGGTCGTGAGCGTCCTGCGTCCGGTGACGCTGGTGCCGAGCACGGTGCTGATCGTCGCCGGGACGCTGCTCTTTCCGGATCGCTACTGGACGGTGTTCGCCGTCTCGCTCGGCGGCGTCGTGGCGTCGGCCGCGCTCATCTACCGTTTCTTCGACTTTCTGGACCTCGCCGAGCCGTTCGAGCGCCGGCACGCGGCGCGCGTGCGGTGGCTGGAGGAGCAGATCCGCCGCCGCGGCCTGTGGATCGTCGCCGGCTGGTCGGTCTTCCCGTTCGTTCCGACCGATGTCGTCTGCTACGTCGCCGGATCGCTCCGGATGCCGCTCGGGAAGTTCCTGCTCGGCGTGACGCTGGGCGAGATCCCGGTGGTGGCGTTCTACGTCACGGGCGGGACGTGGCTGTTCGGGTCGTGAGGGCCGGCCGCCACCACCCCGCCGCCTCGACTCGGTGCGCGAGATCGAGCGGCGCATCCAGCCGGCCGCCACCCGCCGCCGCCTCTTCGCGATCCCGATCCTTCGGGATCGAGCTCCGCGGCTCGCCACCACCCCGGCCGCCACCCGCCGCCTCCGTCTCCGCCGCCACCCGGGCCGCGTCTCCACCAGGCCATCGACCGGCACCCGCGGGCGCCTCCGTCTCCGCCGCCACCCGGGCCGCGTCTCCGGCCGCTCACCGCGGTCAGCGTTGTCTGGCGGGCGCCCACGCGGTGGTGCGTCCCCCGATCTTCAGGTGCTCGATCCGCTCGCCGCGGCGCGCCTCCGTCTCCGCCGCCACCCGGGCCGCGTCTCCGGCCGCTCACCGCGGTCAGCGTTGTCTGGCGGGCGCCCACGCGGTGGTGCGTCCCCCGATCTTCAGGTGCTCGATCCGCTCGCCGCGCGCCGTCCGCGCATCGCCGCGCCGGCCCCAGCGCCGGTGGAACAGCCACGTGCGGGGATAGAGAGAATCGTCGGCGTTCGCGTCGACCGCGCGCCGGACGATCGCGCGCAGTCTGGCGCGCAGCCGCCGCGCCTCCGCGTCGGTCAGCGACGAAGCCCGCCGCCGAGGATCGAGCCCGGCCTGATAGAGCGCCTCGTCGGCGATCCAGTTGCCCACGCCGGCCGCGAACGACTGGTCGAGGAGCAGCGGCTTGAGCATGCCGCCCCGCGCCCGCACCAGATCGGAGAACCGCCGCGGCGAGGGCATGGCGAGCAGCGGGTCGAAGCCCAGCCCGGAAATCGGCGGCTCGCGCTCCGGATCGGCGCGCAGCAGGATGCGTCCGAGCCGCCGGCCGTCGGTCATCGCCAGCTCGCCGCCGTCGTCGAGCCGCAGCCGGATCTTCAGGAAGCGCGGAGGCCAGACCGACGGGTCCTCGCGCGGCCCCGACTTGAGCTGCAACGGCGTCGCGGACGGCGTCTTGAATCCGCCCGCCATGCCGAAGTGGAAGAGCGGATGCGGCGGCGCGTCCAGTTCCAGCCAGATCTGCTTGCCCCAGCGCCGCGCCGCGGCGACCCGCCTGCCTTCGAGGGCGCGGCGCCAGCGGTCCGGCGCGACCCCGTCGAACACGAGCGCATCGCCGTCGCACCACACCTGCTCGATGCGGCGGCCGGCGGCAACCGACTCCGCGAGTCGGCGGCCCCGTTCGGCCTCCGGCAACTCCGGCACGGTTCCCCTCCTGGTTCCGGCGGATCGTAACCGGCATCGACGAGCCGCGTCGTACACGGCAGGATGCGGCACACCCTTCGCGATCGGGTCCGGCCTCCAGAGGCCGGCGATCCATTCCCACGGATCCGGCTCGGCGCCGACGTGCTTCCGGATCGCCGCCAGCACCGGTTCCGTGGGGGCGCACGGCGCCGCCCGTGGGCGACGTGGGGCGGCCGCTGGCCGTGCATGCAGTCGTCTGCCATGTGGGGCGCGTGCGGCGGGATCGCCGGCCCGTTGCGCTCCGCCGCGGACAGGCCGGCGACCCCGCTCGCCGGCGATGTGGGCGACGTGGGCGACATGGGCGAGCCGCTGCCGCAATCGGGTCCCGGGCGGGACCTCGACCCGCCCGGCGGCGAGTGCTTGCGGGCGTTCTCGTCGGCGCGGCGGCGCAGCCCGGACGTGGAGCAGGCCCGGGCTGTTGCGGTCGGCTTGGCGTCGAGATGGCGGAGAGCGGGCCGGGGGGTTGCCGGGGGCGCGGCTTTCCGCGGGTATCGGTCCGGGGTCGTGGACCGCGTGGGCCCGGCCGGAACAGATGCGTTGGTTGATTCCCGCGCCGCCGTCCGTCAGGCAGCAGGGCGAGGGCTTCGGGCTCGACCGGTTCGGGGGCGCAGAGCATTGGCCGCGTTGCTGGCGGACGTCAGCGATCCGGACCGGCTCGCGGAGGTCGGGGACCTGATCATCGAGTGGGGACGGCGGCCGATCTGCTGGCCCGCGTCACGACCGGCTGACGGTTGCTTCAACGCCGGCGCGCGGACGCTGGCCGGCCCCGCGGTCCGATCAGCCGGGGTTTCTCTGCCGGAGCGCGGGCGGCCCACGGCTCGATCAACCGGTGCTTCTCTCGATGTCGTCGAGAATGGGCTTGACGGACTTCGCGATCTCGACGAACTTGTTGACGAAATAGTCGGTGATCTTGCCGCCGGTGATCTTGCCGCCGCCGTCCTGTTGCGACTCCCTGTGCAGGTCGGGGATCAGCAGGTCCCAGTTGCGATACTCTTCAACGACGAACTCCTTCTCCTTCCATGGCCACCATTCGTTGCTGCCCATGTTGTTCTTCGATACGCCGGCCAAGCGCTCGTCGATCCGTTCTCGTCGCCGAAGATCGTCTCCTGTCATCTTGGTCTTGGGCAACGGCGACCGGATGCCGATATACCAGCCGTTGCCCTGTTTTTGACCGGCTTCAAGACAAAGGCAGGTGCGCGACCGTTCCGGAAAAACGGCATTTGGGTACTCACGCCACTGTGGAAGGTATGCCTGTACCCAGGACTGATACGCTTTGTCGCTGTACTCCCATCCGCTCTTGTATCCCAACCCCCTCAGGCGGTTGGCGATGGTCTCGATGAACTGCCTGCGAACGTCCGCGGCGATCTCGGGCATGGCGCCCTGGATCGCACACGCCGTGGCCCAGTTGCGGTCGCCGGCAAGCAAGAAGTCCTTGACTATCTTGTGTTCGCCCGTCGTCATCGCGCTTCCTCCGAATCGTCTCTCGCAAAAGGTTTCGGCTTCGCGCAGAAACCAGCGCAGCCGCTCCACGTCGCAGTGCTCGCGGCACTCCCTGAGCCAGTCGGCGAGTCCAAAGCCGGTGCGGAAGAGCTCGAAATCGTCGTCCCCGGCGCCGTCTTCCGCCCGGTGGTACGGCATGATCCGGAAGGTCTTGACGGGGTTGCCCGCCTCGTCCTGCAGGTCGGTCGGCTTCACGCCGCTGTAATCGGACGGCGCTTCGCCCCGTGGCGAGAGGTAGATCAGCAGGAACCTGTCGTAGTTGTCCCGGAGCCAGCCGAGGTAAGCCTTGATCTGGTCCTTCTGATCGCCCGCAAAGGGTTTGTTCTCGATGGCGAAGCAGTGCCGACCGTCACCGATGTCCACGGCGACGTCGAGGCGGCGCTGGTTCTCCATCAGCGCGCCCGCCTCTTCGACGGCCGCAACGCCCCACCGCACGGCGACGTCGAGGCGGCGCTGGTTCTCCGTCAGCAGTTCAACGTCCACGCGGCTGTTCCGCAGATCGGCGCCGCGGGCGAACCCCACCCTGTCCAGAAGCAGACGCAGAAAGACATGGCCCTGCCCGTGCGGGCCCTCGGGGTCGAGCAGGTCTCCGATCATCTTCGACAGCCGCAGCTCGTCCGGGCGCAGGTAGTCGAAGGCATTGAACTGCCGGGCGAGCTGCCGGTCCAGCTCGCGCTCCACGGTTCGCGCCGCCTCCAGTCTGGGCGCCAGTTCGTTGAAGAACCGCTCCAGTCCCTGCCGGGCGGATGCGGCGGCATGCTCAGGATCGGCGATGGTCATGGACTGGATCCGACCCTACTGCCCCCGCGGCCTCCGGGGCAACCTGTCGCCAGCGTCCGGATGCGGGCGGCTTCGGTCCCGGCGGACGATCCAGACGGTCTCCGCCGCCAGCACCCGGGCGAAACGGCCGCCCCCGTTCCGTAGCGCTTCCCATTCGTCCGCGGTGTAGACGAGCAGATCGGCCGGGACCGGAAGCGTCTCGGTCTTCCAGTCCCGGCCGCGCTCCGGGAAGGGCACGGGACTCCGCGCGACCACGGCGACGAGATCGAGGTCGCTGCCGAACCCCTCGTCGCCGCGGGCGTACGAGCCGAAGTAACCGAGCGCCTCCAGGTCGCGGCGCCTGCCGGCCTCGGCGGCGGCCCAGGCCCGCAGGCGGTCGAGAACGATCTCAGTCGTCGGCCAGCGCTTGACGGACGAACTCGACGACGTCACCGGCATGGCCGAGCGCCTGCCCGCTCTGCAGGGGGCCGTAGTACTCGAAGGCCGGCCCCGTGAAGTGCCCGTTGGGATAGCGGGCCGGCACGTAGAACGCGTCGAGGCCGCGCGCCTTCTCGATCAGCGGCTCCGGAACGGCGACGGGCAGGTCCTTGAGCAGCCGCAGGACGGAATGGCCCCACGCCTCCTGCCCGTGCGCCTGATGCAGCGCCTTGACCGCCTTCTCCGCGGCTTGCTGTGCGGCGAAGCAGGCCCAGTCGTGATCTTCGATGTCGCGGGCGTGACGCGCATGCTGCAGATCGTGTTCCGCCTGCAGGAGCCAGTCCTGCGCCCGGTTCGGCATCGTCGTTCGCTACGCGGCATCCGGGATCGAGCCGCGGGAACATGCCGCCGCCCTCCTCCCGGTGCTGACCGCGTAGCGGCTGGTTTCGCCGGCCCCGGGGATCGAGCCGCGGGAACATGCCGCCGCCCTCCTGTCCCCCAACGCTTTCCGTTTCGTGTCCGGCCTGCCCGGGCGCGCTAGTCGTCCGACGGCATGCGGCAGACGAAGTTCTCCGCCTCGTCCGTGCTGCCGCCGCCGGTGTAGACCGCCTGCTCGGGATACGGGCAGAGCGGCCGGGTCCGATCCACCTCGCCGTCCCGCACCCGGGACGCGATGATCCGGTCGGGCGCCTCGCCTTCCTCCACCCACTGCTCGAGGGCCGCGAGCATGTCGAAGCGGCTCGGCCCGGCGCCGCCGCCGCAGTGGCCCATGCCCGGCGCCATGAAGAGGCGGTAGGAGTCGTGGACCTCCTCCCGGCTGCCGATCGCGTCCACGACGCGGTTGTAGTACTGCGTCACGTTGGCGGGCGAGATCTGCGGATCGCTCCAGCCGTGGTACGAGAGCAGCTTGCCGCCGCGGTCGAAGAACGGCTTCAGGTTCGGGTCGAGCGCGTTGAGGGTGTCGTCGTCCCGCTCCTCGGCGAGCACGACGTCGGTCTCGAAGTTGAAGCGGTCGACGGTCCACTCCGGGTCCGCGAACGTCAGGTAGCGGAACTGCTCCAGTCCGGTCGCCCGCGCCGAGCGGGTCCAGCCGAGATCGGTCCAGCCGAGTTCGCTGCCGGGCAGGAGGCCGGTGATGGGCCGGCCCGTCTTCGGGTTCTCCGGCGACGAGTAGAGCATGCGGACGGTGCGGACCTGGACCGCGGTGAGACAGGATTCGTCGCCGTCGCCCGCGCACTGCAGCGCGGCCGGATCGAAGTCGCAACGCTCCGGGTCGCCCACGACGCCGTCCCGCACGCCGTCGGCCGCGTCGCAGGCGGCGAGGACCGCGTCGTGCACCAGTTGCCGCTGGGGGGCCAGGAGCCGCATCGCTTCGTCGGCCTCCAGCGGCTTCGCCACGCGCAGCGAACCCGCCGCCCGGCCGGTCCAGTCGAGGCCCGGCGCGCCGGCGATGATGCCGTCGAAGTCCGCGGGGAACCGTTGCGCCTCCTTCATCGCCTGCCGACCGCCGGCCGAGCAGCCGTTCCAGTAGGCGTAGCGCGGCGCCTCGCCGTAGTGCGCCTCGACGGCCGCCTTGGCGAAGACGGTCATCTCGTGCACCGAGCGGTAGCCGAAGTCGATCACCTTCTCGGGGTGGCCGAGGCCGAAGCTGGCGGTGTTGCCGACGTGTCCGGTGTCGGTGGAGCTGCTCGCGTAGCCGCGGGCGACGGCCGCGGCCATCGAGCCGTGGCGGATCGAGCCGGTGAACGCGCCGTTGCCGACCGCCTGGTACTTGCCGTTCCAGCCATCGGACGGCAGCCAGACCTCGACCTTGACGTCGGAGTCCTCCGACGGCGTCAGGGTCGCCGAGACGCGGCAGAACGCCGGCAGCTCGGCGTAGGCGCGCATCTGCGCGGCCGACGGGGGACGCCCGCCGCCCGGCGGCGTGAACGCGCCCGCCGCGACCATCTCGGCGCCGGTGACGGCGGTGTTCGGCAGCGAGAGCGCCGTCACGCGGTCGCACGCGGCGGCCTGGACCGCCCGGGCCGCCAGGACCTCCTGGTTGGCGCCCGGTGCGGCGAGCACTCCGACGACGGCGATGCCAACGCTCGCGGTAGCGGCGATCACGCGCTTCATGTTCGTCCCTTCCTTCCTTGCCTGCCTTCGTTTCCTGTGCCTTCGTCCGTTCCCCGGATCTCCGGGCGCCGCGCGCTCGAGTCCAGGTTTAGAACATCGCGATCGGGTTCACCGGGCTGCCGGTGCCGCGCGCGACCTTCAGCGGCAGCCCCATGAACAGGAACTCGTAGCGGCCCTCCTCGGCGCACGCCGCGGCGAGCGGCTCGAGCAGGGCGTTGTCGAGCAGCGCCACCCCGTAGTTGAACAGCACGCCGTGGACCGGGAAGGCGAGGCCGTAGGGATCGGGCCGGGAGTCCATCATGTCCCAGCCGAGGAGCGCCACGTCGTGGTCGCGGATGAACTTCGCGCAGGTGACGCTGAGGCCGGGGCGGTCCCCGCCGCCGTACTCGCCGCCGGCGCGGACGTAGGGATCCTTGCCGCTGTAGACCAGCAGCGCGTCGCCCGGTTCGACCTCCACGCCCTCGGCGCGTGCGATCTCCTCGAGCTCCCAGCCGTGCACCGGCCGCTCCGGGGTGACGTGCGGCTCGCCGCGGTGGCGCGGGACGTCGAGCAGCACGCCCTTCGTGACGATGCCGTCGCTCCAGGCGTCGATCGCGCCGAAGGCGGCGCCCTGCGTCGTCACCTCGACGTCGGCGTCGCGGCCCTGCCACATCCCGTCGGCGTCCCACATGTGGCACAGCGCGTCGATGTGGGTGATGGTCTGGCCGTGGTAGATGAAGCCGTAGTAGTCGACCACCGCGCCGGCGCCGCCGGCCCGCGGGCTCTTGCGGAGGAAGTGCTGCTCCGGCTCGAAGACGCGGCTCATGGAGACCTTGCGGCCGTTCCGGACGAGGCCGGCCGCCGCGGCGCTCTTCGCCGGGGTGATGAGGTTGACGGCGCCCTTCTGGTCGTCGTCGCCCCAGCGCCCCCAGTTGCGGCGGTCGGTGTACCACGACTCGACCTCCGCCTGGGACGGCATGCGCGGGTCCGCCTGCCCGGCCGCCGGCGCCGTCCCGGCCGCGGCCGCCTGCCGCGCGTGGCGTTCGAGGAGCCCCGCGGGAGAGAAGGCGTCGCCTGCCTGCGCGCCGCCGGCGCGCGGTCCGGCCGGCGTGGCCGCCCGGGCGCCGCCCGAGACTCCTGCGCCGGCCGCCGCCGCGCCGATCGTCGTCAGAAACCGTCGTCGTGAAGAGGCCATCGCTGCCGTCCTTTCTTGCGCGGCTCCGTTGCGCCGCGGCCGGCGCCGCCCGCGGGTCGCGACCGGCGCCGAGCCCCCGAACCGTCCATGCCGCCCGCGCCGGGCCGGAGCGCGTGGCCGCGCCGGGCTCCGGGTCCCGGGCCGTCAATGCTACCGCAGCCGGATGCCGGCGCGCATCCGGTCGCCGGGGGCCGCGTGAACCTCGGCGCCGGCCGTCGCGTAGCGCGCCGCCGCGTGTTCGCGGGCCGCCCCGCGCTGGCGTTCGATGCTGACGACGCGGCCGGCGTCGAGACGGACGCATCGGTCCGCCGCCGCCGGCAGCTCCCCGCCGTGGGCGATGGCGACCACGGTCGCGCCCGCGCGCAATCCCGCGACGATCCGCCGCTCGTTTTCGGCGTCGAGATGACTCGTAGCCTCGTCGAGCACCAGCAGGGCCGGTTCGCGCAGCAGCGCCCGCGCCAGTGCGATCCGCTGCCGCTCGCCGCCGGAGAACCGCGTTCCGCGGTGCCCCGCGAACGTCTCCAGGCCGTCCGGCAGCGCCGCGACGAAGTCGGCGGCGGCGAGGCCCAGGGCGCGCCACAGATCGGCGTCCGACGCATCCGGCCGCGCCCACCGCAGGTTCGCCCGGAGGGTGTCGGGAAACAGATGCGGATCCTGCGGAACGACCGCGACCGACCGCCGCCAGCGGCGCCGGTTCGATCCGGTCAGCGGGACGCCGTCCACGAGCACCCGGCCGGCGCCCGGTTCGACGAGGCCGATCAGAATTTCCGCCAGCGTGCTCTTGCCGGCCCCGGACGGGCCGGTGATGACCGTCAGCGCGCCGGCGGGCACGTCCAGGTCGACGTGCGCCAGCGCCGGCCGTCCGCCCGGCGCCCAGGCGAACGACACGCCGCGCACCGTCAGCGCGCGGCGGAGCGCCATCCGCGCGCCGCCGCGGCCGGGCGTCGCGTCGGTCGCTCCGCCGCCGCCGTCCGCGCGCCCGCCGCCCGCCGGGGACGCCGTTTCATCCCCGGCGCCCGCATCCCCCGCCGTCCGCGCGCCGCCGCCGGCGCCGGCCGGTGCCTCGGCGGCCTCGATCAGCGCCTGCTGCATCGCGAGCGCGTGGGCATACGCGGGCAGCGCGTGCGCGAGCTCCTGCGTCTGGCGCTGCAGGCGCTCCGCCGCCGGCAACACCCGTGCGAAGATCAACGCCATGATCGCCAGCTCCGCCGGCGTCGCGTCGGCGACGGACACGGCGAACCAGATCAGCGCCGCGAGCGCGGCGGCCGCCCCGGACTGGAAGGCCGCGCGCGCCGCCGCGCTCGTCCGCGTGAACGCCAGCCGGCGCCGGCGCACGGCGGTCTTCGCGTCCGTGAAGCGCCGGACGTGCTCCTCTTCGGCTTCGTACACCCGGGCCAGCTTCAGGCCGGCCAGAAAGTCGGTCACGGACGCGACGATCTGCCGGTTGGCGCCGGTCAGCCGTTCGCCGAGCGTGCGCGATTGCCGCAGCAGCGGGTGGGCGGAGCCCAGCAGCGCCGCGCCGGTGACGATCGCCGCGGCGGTTGCAGCCGGGGAGATCGCCGCCGCGAGCGCCACCTGCGCCGCCGCCTGCACGGAGGTGACCGTCAGTCGCAGGAGGCAGAGCGTGGCCTGGCCGATGCGGTTGACGTCCGCGGTCAGGACGTGCAGCAGGTCGGATTGACGGCGGCCGAGCAGGAACTCCCACCGTGCCCCGGCGGTCGCCCGGTAGATCCGATCGGTGAACCGGTCGACGAATTCCAGCCGCGTCCGCGCCGTCAGCAGATCCCGCTGCCACGCCGCCGCGGATCGCCCGGCGGCGAGCACCAGGAACAGCCCGAGCACCGCCGGCAGCGTCATTTCCACGCCGGCGGCGTCCAACGCGCGCGCCACCGCGCCGCCGCCCCCGGCCGGACCGCCGAGCCCGACCACCTGCAGCAGCGGCACGATCATGAGGATCCCGAACGCCTCGGTCATCCCGGCGGCCAGCATGAGCAGCAGCGCCAGGGCGACCCGGCGCGGCGCGTCGGCGATCAGCGCGCGGGCCAGCCGCACCGCGTCGCGGACGCTTCCGGCCGCGACCGCGCCTCCCGGCCGCTCACCCTCGGTGGCCGCCGCGCGCGCCGCCGCCGGCCGGCTGGTGTGTGACGGATCCGTCCGATTACCCATTCGCTGTCCGCGCGCCGCCGCGTCCGGGCGCCCCGGGCACCGCCGCCGGCGGCCGGCCACGACGGGGGGCGCGAAGGCCGGGCGATGGGAGGCGCGAGGTGACGATCATGGGCCGGGATGGGCAGCCGCCGACTGCGCGACAGGGAGGTCCCGGCGCGTCCGCGCCGGAACGCCGGCGAGTGTAGCACCGCGCGGCGGCGCGTGCGTGCCGGTCGATTCTCTATGATGGTTCGGTTCCATGCGCTTCTTCAACACGACCGGCCCGGTGGTGGCGGCGGACCACTACTGCATTCCGCCGCTGTCGCGCCTGGACCTGGACGATCTGCTCCGGCTCGTCCGCGAAAAGCGCTACTTCGTGCTGCACGCGCCCCGGCAGACGGGGAAGACCTCGGCCCTGCTGGCGTTGCGGGACCGGCTGAACGCCGCCGGCTGCCGGTGTGTGTACGCCAACGTCGAGATGGCGCAGACGGCCCGCGAGGACGTGGGGCGGGCGCTGCGCACGGTGCTGGGCGAGCTCGCCTCGCGGGCGCGCACGACGCTGGGCGACGAGTTCCTGGACGGGATCTGGCTGGGGCTGCTGACGCAGTACGCGCCGGACGGCGTGTTGCGCGAGGCGCTGGCGCGCTGGGCCGCCGCCGACGCGCGTCCGCTGGTGCTGCTGATCGACGAGATCGACGCGCTGGTGGGCGACTCGCTGCTGGCCGTGCTGCGGCAGTTGCGGGCGGGGTACGACCAGCGGCCGCGGAACTTTCCGCAGAGCGTGATGCTGTGCGGGGTGCGGGACGTGCGGGACTACCGGATCCACTCCGGGTCGGCGAACACGGCCGTCGCCGGGGGCAGCGCGTTCAACGTCAGGGCGGAGTCGTTGCGGCTGGGGGACTTCTCGCGGGGCGACGTCCTGGCGCTGCTGGGGCAGCACACGGCGGAGACGGGGCAGGCGTTCACGGCCGGGGCGCTGGAGACGGTGTGGGAGCGGACGCAGGGGCAGCCGTGGCTGGTGAACGCGCTGGCGTACGACGCCTGCTTCCGGCACAAGGTGGGCCGGGACCGGTCGCTTCCGATCGACGCGGAGGCGGTTCTGGCGGCGCAGGAGCGTCTGATTCTGCGTCGGGAGACGCACCTGGACCAGTTGGCGGACAAGCTGCAGGAAGAGCGGGTGCGGCGGGTGGTCGAGCCGCTGCTGAGCGGCGGGGCCGAGAGCGGCTTCGCGGCCCGCGACCTGGAGTACGTGCGCGACCTGGGCCTGATCGCGGTGGACGACCCGCCGCGGGTCGCCAATCCGATCTACGCCGAGGTGGTCCCGCGCGAGCTGACCTATGCGGTCCAGGCGGGGCTGACCGAGGAGATGGCGTGGTACGTGGACGCCGGCGGCGGGCTGGACGTGCGGAAGCTGCTGTCGGCGTTCCAGACGTTCTTCCGGGAGCACTCGGAACACTGGTCGCAACGGTTCCAGTACCAGGAGGCGTGGCCGCAGTTGCTGCTGCAGGCGTTCCTGCAGCGGGTGGTGAACGGCGGCGGGCGGATCGAGCGGGAGTACGGGCTGGGGCGGGGCCGCACCGACCTGCTGATCGTCTGGCCGCGGGCGGGTGGAGGATTGGCTCCCGGCGCATCCCGCGCCGGGGGATCGTCCCCCGGGACTGAAGAGGTAGCGGCGCAGGTTGCGCGGGTCGACTCCGGCGACCGAGACGCAGCCCGTTCGCGTCGCGCGCGCGCCGCGGAGGCGCCGGGGCAGGTTGCGCGGGTCGACAAGGTCGTGATCGAGTGCAAGGTGCTGCGCGGGAGTCTGGAGCGGACAATCGCCGAGGGGCTGGAGCAGACGGCGGCGTACATGGACCGGTGCGCGGCGCAGGAAGGTCACCTGGTGATCGTCGACCGCACGGAGGGGCAGCGGTGGGCCGAGAAGGTGTTCCACCGGCGGAAGACGTCGCGGGACGGCGTCGACATCGACGTGTGGGGCATGTGACGACCGGCCGGCGCGTCGTCGTTTCTCCCGCGGAGAAACTCGCGGGATCGGCAGCCTTCCGGCCCGCTGATCCGGTACCCGGCGCCTGGCTGCCGCCTCGTCATTGCCCCCGATGGGGATCGGTGTCGTTCCGCCGCGCTGCCACGCGGTACCCGGCGCCCGGCTGCCGCCTCGTCATTGCCCCGGCTCGTGACCACGGGTCCGGCTTGGCCGAGTCTCATGCGATCGCAGCCGGCCCCGGGGCCGCGGCCCGCGTTTTCGCCGGTCCGGCCATGTTATGATGCGCCTCACAATCGGCGGCTTACGGGGGTTCCATGCACGCGCGCCCCATGCAGAGACGAATTCCGCCCCGCCCGCCCGCCCGCGGCCGCGCATTCCCGATCCCGAGGCTCCCGCTTCGGGTGCTCGCAACGCTGGCGGCGGTCCTCGTCACCACGCCCGGTGCCGCGCAGACCGGCGCCGGTCCGCGACCGGCCGGGGCCGGGATCGACGGCCAGGCGCTCATCGGCCGCTACTGCGTCACCTGCCACAACGATCGTCTCGAGACCGGCGGCTTCTCGTTCGATCCGCTCGACGCCGCCGACGTGGCGGCGCATCCCGAGGCGTGGGAGAAGGTGGTGCGCAAGCTGCGCGCGGGCGCCATGCCGCCCCGTCCCCGCCCGCGCCCCGGGCGGGAGACCTACGACGGTTTCCGCGCCTGGCTCGAAGGGGAGCTCGACGCCGCCGCGGCGGCCGATCCGAACCCCGGCCGGACGGAGACCTTCCACCGCCTGAGCCGGACCGAGTACCGCAACGCGGTCCGCGACCTGCTCGCCCTCGAGGTCGGCGTCGAGGATCTGCTGCCGGCCGACGACACGAGCTACGGCTTCGACAACATCGCCGGGGTGCTCGGCGTGTCGCCGACCCTGATGGAGCGGTACCTTTCGGCCGCGCGCAGGATCAGCCGTCTCGCCGTCGCCTCGCCGGTTCCGTCGCCGACCGCCGAGACGTTCCGGATCGCCTCCGATCTCGGGCAGGACCGCCGCATGGAGAGGCTGCCGTTCGGCACCCGCGGCGGCATGGTGGTCGACTACAACTTCCCCGAGGACGCGGAGTACGTCTTCGAAATCCTGCCGGACGGGCCGTTGCGCATCGAGCCGCACGACCTCGAGCTCGCGATCGACGGCGAGCGCATCGCGCTGCTGACCGTCGGCAAGGCGCCCGACCCGGACGATCCGCGCGGTCTCTACACGCCGCGGGTCGAGGCGCTCGAAGTGCGGGCGCCGGTCACCGCGGGGCCGCACGAGGTGGGCGTCGCCTTCCTGCGCAAGACCGCGGCCGAGCCGGAGGGGATCCGCAAGCTCTATCTGCGGCCGTTCACCGGCGAGGGATCGGGGGGCGATTCGCGCTACCAGCCCTACGTCGAGAGCGTGACCATCGCCGGCCCCTACGAATCGAGCGGCGCCCGGCCGGTCGCGGGGACCCCGAGCCGCGAGCGCATCTTCACCTGCCGTCCGGCGCGCGGCGCCGCCGCGGAAGAGGCCGCCTGCGCGCGCGAGATCCTGTCGGCGCTGGCGCGGCGGGCGTACCGCCGGCCCGTCGCCGGCGCGGACGTGGAGCGGCTTCTGGCCTTCTACCACCGGGGCCGCGCGGCGGGCGGCTTCGACGCCGGCGTCGAGATGGCGCTCCGGCGGCTGCTGGTCAGCCCCGAGTTCCTGTTCCGGGTCGAGCGCGACCCGGAAGGCGTCGCGGCCGGGGAGGTCTACCGCGTCAGCGGCCTGGAGCTGGCGTCCCGGCTGTCGTTCTTCCTCTGGAGCAGCATTCCGGACGACGAGCTGCTGGCGGCGGCGGAGCGCGGGGAGGTGGGCGCCCCGGCGGTCTTCGAGGCGCAGGTGGAGCGCATGCTCGCCGACCCGCGCTCGGCGGCCCTGGTGGACAACTTCGCCGGGCAGTGGCTGACGTTGCGCAACGCCGCGGCGGTCCGGCCGGACGAGGACGCGTTCCCCGACTTCGGCGAAGGGCTGCGGCGGGCGTTCCGGCGCGAGACCGAGCTGCTGTTCGACAGCGTGCTGCGCGAGGACCGCAGCGTCCTCGACCTGCTCGCCGCGGACTACACCTTCGTCAACGAGCGGCTGGCCCGGCACTACGGCATTCCGAACGTGCGCGGCAGCCACTTCCGCCGCGTCGCGCTCGCGGACGAGACGCGGGGCGGCCTGCTCGGCCACGGCAGCATCCTGACCGTGACGTCGTACGCCAACCGGACCTCGCCGGTGAACCGCGGCAAGTGGGTCCTGGAGAACATCCTGGGGACGCCGCCGCCGCCCCCGCCGCCGGACGTGCCGGATCTGGAGACGGCGGAGGGCGGCAAGGCGCTGTCGATGCGGGAGGCGATGGAGCAGCACCGCGCCAATCCGGTCTGCGCGAGCTGCCACCGTCTGATGGACCCGCTGGGGCTGTCGCTGGAGAACTTCGACGCCATCGGCCGCTGGCGCGGCCGGAGCGAGACCCGCGGGACGATCGACGCGACCGGGGAGCTGCCGGACGGGACGCCGTTCGACGGGCCGGCGGGCCTGAAGGCGGCCCTGCTCCGCCATCCGGACCGGTTCGTCACCACCGTGACCGAGAAGCTGCTGACCTACGCCCTCGGGCGGGGCCTTGAACACTACGATGCGCCGGCGGTGCGCGCGATCGTCCGGGACGCCGCCGGGGACGGATACCGCCTGTCGTCGCTCGTCCGGGGCGTCGTCCGGAGCGCGCCGTTTCAGATGAGGAGAGCGCCGTCATGATCATCAACAGGACGTCACTGCCGCGGCGGACCTTCCTGCGCGGGATGGGCGCCGCCGTGGCCCTGCCGCTGCTCGACGCGATGGTTCCGGCCGCGACCGCGCTGGCGAAGACCGCCGCGAAGCCCGCGCCGCGGCTCGGCTTCATCTACATCCCGAACGGCGCGAACATGGCGCAGTGGACCCCGGCCGGCGAGGGCGGTCCGCTGACGCTCTCCCGCAGCCTCGAGCCGCTGGCGAACGTGCGGGACCAGGTGATCGTCCCGACCGGCCTCGACCACCGGCAGGCGGAGGCGTGGGGCGACGGCAACGGTGAGCATTCACGGGCGAGCGCCGTCTGGCTGAACGGCGTCCACCCGAAGCGGACCGAGGGCGCCGACGTGCGGGCGGGCACCACCGCCGACCAGATCGCCGCCGCCACGATCGGCCGGGAGACGCCGCTGCCGTCGCTGGAGCTGGCGCTCGAGAACAGCTTCGTCGTCGGCAACTGCGACAACGGCTACAGCTGCGTCTACACCAACACCTTCTCGTGGCGCACCCCGACGACGCCGCTCCCGATGGAGCACAACCCGCGCGTCGTCTTCGAGCGGCTGTTCGGGGAGGGAGGCACCGAGGCGCAGCGCGCCGTCCGGCTGCAGGACGACCGTAGCATCCTGGACGCGGTGCGCGAGGACATGGCGCGGCTGGAGCGGACGCTCGGCGCCGCCGACCGCTCGCGCGTGACGCAGTACCTGGACGCGGTGCGCGAAATCGAGCGGCGTATCGGGCGGGCCGAGGCGCAGGCCGACGCCGCCCTGCCCGAGGTGCTGGAGCGGCCGGTGGGCATCCCGGAGTCGTTCGACGAGCACGCCCGGCTGATGTTCGACCTCCAGGCGCTCGCCTTCCAGGCCGACGTCACCCGCGTCTTCACCTTCCTCGTCGGGCGCGAGCAGACCGCGCAGAGCTTCCCGGAAATCGGCGTCCCCGACCCGCACCACGCCATGTCGCACCACCAGCTGGACGCGGAGCGGCTCGAGAAGTACGCCATGATCAACACCTACCAGGTGAGCCTGCTCGCCGGCTTCCTGGAGAAGCTCCGGGCGACGCCGGACGGCGACGGCACCCTGCTCGACCAGTCGTTGATCCTCTATGGCGGCGGCATCAGCGACGGCGACCAGCACTCGCACCTCGACCTGCCGCTGATCCTCGCCGGCGGCGGCGCCGGCGCGTTGCGGGGGGGACGCCACCTGCGGTACGAGGGGGAGACGCCGATGACCAACCTGCTCGTCAGCATGCTCGACAAGGCGGGCGTGCCGGTCGACGAGCTGGGCGACAGCACCGGGCGGCTGCCGATGGAAACGCTCGGCGGGGTGTGATGCCCGATCGAATCCTCTGCTCCGTCGCCGGACCGCTTGCAGCCGTCGCCGTTTGGTTGGCGCCGGCGGTCGCGGCGGCCGCGTCCGATCGTCCGCTGGTCGATGCCGTGCGGACGGGTGACGCCGTGGCCGTGCGCGCGCTGCTGGAGCGTGGCGCCCGGGTCGGGACGCCGGAACCGGACGGGACGACGGCGCTGCACTGGGCGGCGCACCGCGAACAGGTGGAGATCGCCGGCCTGCTGCTCGCCGCCGGCGCGGCGGTCGATGCGGCCAACCGCTACGGCGTGACGCCGCTGGCGCTGGCGTCGGTCAACGGCGACGCGGCGATGATCGCGCGGCTGCTCGCGGCCGGCGCCGACCCGAACCTGCCGAATCCGGAGGGCGAGACGCCGCTGATGACGGCGGCCCGAACCGGGAATGCGGACGCCCTCGACGTCCTGCTCGCGGCCGGCGCCGCGGTGGACGCGGTCGAAGCGTGGCGCGGCCAGACGGCGCTGACGTGGGCGGCGGCGCAGAACCAGACGGCGGCCGTCGAAGCGCTGCTGGCGGTCGGCGCGGATCCGAACGCGCGCTCCGCGCGGGGCTTCACGCCGCTGCTGTTCGCGGCCCGCGAGGGACACGTCGACGTCCTGGACGCCCTGGTGCGCGCCGGCGCGGACGTCGACGACACGCTCCCGGCCAGCGGCATGAGCGCGCTCGTCCTGGCCGTCTACAACGCGCAGTACGACTTCGCGCAGGCGCTGCTCGACCTGGGAGCCGACCCCGACGCGGCCGGCAACGGCTGGACGGCGCTGCACCAGACGGTGTGGACGCGGCGGCCGAACCTCGGGCGGAACCCGCCGTTCCCGGTGCCGCTCGGCGCGCTCGACGCGTTCGACCTCGTGCGGGCCCTGGCCGCGGCCGGCGCGGACCTCGATGCCCGCCAGACGAAGGAGCCGCGCGACGGCAACCGGAACCTGCTCGACCGGATCGGATCGACGCCGTTCCTGCAGGCGGCGAAGGTGGCCGACGTGGAGATGATGCGGCTCCTGGTCGACCTCGGGGCCGACCCCTCCCTTGCCACCGCGGAGGGGGTGACGCCGCTCATGGCGGCGGCGGGCGTCGGCATCTGGAAGATCGGGGAGAACCCGGGGACCAACGCGGAGGCGCTCACGGCGGTCCGGCTGGCGTGGGAGCTGGGCAACGACGTGAACGCGGTGGACGCCAACGGCGACACCGCGCTGCACGGCGCGGTCCACCGGGGCGCCGGCGCGATCGTCCGGTTCCTGGTGGAGAAGGGCGCCGACGTCGACGCCGTCAACGGCAAGGGCTGGTCGCCGCTGTCGGTCGCGCAGGGAGTGTTCTATCCGAACACCTTCAACCGGCACCCCGAACTGGCGGTTCTGCTGCTCGACCTCGGCGCCGACCCGGACGCGGGCTCGCGGCGGCCGGAGGACCTGTCGCCGGCCGAGCGGCTGGCGCTGGCGCAACGGCAGGAGCCGTGATTCCGCCGATACGGAATACAATGCCTGCCCGCGGCCGGCCACCGCCCCGGCGCGGCCGCCGGCCGCGGGGCTCGTCGCCCGCGCGGTGGCGGGAACCGTGAACTGTCGATGAACGAGTGCGGCGGGCGGTCCGCCGTCGGACACGGATGCGGGAAGACCCGGATCGAGGAGGAGACGACATGAACGCGCGGACACAATCGTCATGGCGCAGGCTGGCGCGTCCCGCCGTCGCGAGCGCGGCTCTCGGCGCCGTGATCGCGGCCTTCGGGGCGGCGCCCGGGGCCGAAGAAGCGGAGATGGCCGAGGGCTGGATCGGCGGCGTGGTCGAGAGCGCCGACGGCCCCGAAGCGGGCGTGTGGGTCATCGCCGAGACCGACGAGCTGGAGACGAAGTTCGCCAAGATCGTCGTCACCGACGACGACGGCCGCTTCGTGCTGCCGCAGATGCCGGATGCGACCTACGACGTCTGGGTGCGCGGCTACGGCCTCGTCGACTCGGAGAAGGTGCGGCTTTCGCCGACGGCCGGGGAGGTCAGCCTGACCGCCGTCGTCGCGCCCGACGAGCAGGCCGCCGCGCAGTACTACCCCGGCAACTACTGGTACTCCCTGATCGAGCCGCCGGCCGCCAGCGAGTTCCCCGGCACCGGCCCGGACGGCAACGGCATCTCGCCGAACCTGAAGAGCCAGGCCGCCTGGGTCGACATCATGAAGCAGGGCTGCCAGCTCTGCCACCAGATCGGCAACGAGGCGACGCGCGTGGTGCAGCACCGCGACGACTTCGACTCGACCGTCGCGGCCTGGGACCACCGGGTGCAGACCGGACAGCGCGGCAACCAGATGAGCGCGGCGATGACCCGCTTCGGCCGGCAGCGCGCGCTGGAGATGTTCGCCGACTGGTCGGACCGTATCGCCGACGGCGAGACGCCGCCGCGTCCGCCGCGTCCGTCCGGCGTCGAGCGGAACCTCGTGGTCACGCTGTGGGACTGGGGGCAGGACAGCTCCTTCATCCACGACGAGATCACGACCGACAAGCGGAATCCGGCCGTCAACGGCGGCGGGCCGGTCTACGGCGTGTCGGCGGGCCACGGCACACTGACGGTGGTCGACCCGGTCGCCAACAGCGCCGTCGAGCTGAAGATCCCGGTGCGGCCGGAGGATCCCGACTCGGTGCCGTCGCGCTTCCCGCAGATGCAGCTCCAGCCCTCCTACTACTGGGGCGACCAGTTGCTGTGGGGCCGCGGCGGTCCCGACGGCCGTGAGAACTCGTCGGATCCGCACAACCCGATGATGGACCAGCAGGGCCGCCTGTGGATGACGTCGACCGTCCGCGCCCGCCCGAACCCGGACTGGTGCAAGGAGGGGTCGGACAACCGGTTCGCGCGGTACTGGCCCCTTTCGGCGAGCGGCCGGCAGGCGTCCTACTACGATCCGGCGACCGAGGAGTTCGTCCTGATCGACACCTGCTTCGGGACGCACCACCTGCAGTTCGGCGAGGATCACAACGACACCCTCTGGTTCAGCGGCGACAGCACCTCGATCGGCTGGGTCGACACGAAGGCCTACGATCTCACCGGTGACGAGATCGCCTCGCAGGGCTGGTGCCCGACCGTCATCGACACCAACGGCGACGGCGTGATCACCAGGCCGTGGAACGAGCCGAACCGCCGCGGCGAGGTGGAGATCGACCCGGCGCTCGACACGCGGATCGTCGGGTTCGGGTACGGCATCATCGCCAGCCCGATCGACGACGCGGTCTGGATCACGCGCACCGGTCCGTTCCCGGGCCGGCTGGTCCGTCTGGAGCGGGGCGACAACCCGCCCGAGACCTGCATCGCCGAGGTCTACGAGCCGCCGTCCGTCGAGAACCCGGACGTCGACCCGGCGCAGACCGGCTTCGCGCCGCGCGGCATCGACGTCGACCGCAACGGCGTCATCTGGACCGCCCTCTCCGGCAGCAGCCAGATGGCCAGCTTCGACCGCTCGCAATGCGCCGTCACGAGCGGTCCGCGGGCGACCGGCCAGCACTGCCCCGAGGGGTGGACGCTGTACGACGTTCCCGGCCCGCAGATGAAGGGCGTGGAGACGCCGGGCAGCGCCGACTTCCACTACTACAGTTGGGTCGACCAGTACAACACCCTCGGGCTGGGCGAGAACGTCCCGATCGCGAACGGTTCGTCGTCCGACTCGCTGCTGGCCCTCGATCCGGAGAGCGGCGAGTGGACCGTGCTGCGCGTGCCGTATCCGATGGCGTTCTACTCGCGCGGGCTCGACGGCCGGATCGACGATCCGGCGGCCGGGTGGAAGGGCCGCGGCCTGTGGGCCAACTACGGCTCCAACTACATCTGGCACACCGAGGGCGGCAAGGGCACCAAGAGCAAGATGGTGCACTTCCAGCTCCGTCCCGAACCGCTGGCGAGGTAGCGCGAGCCGTCTCGTCCGGGGGCCGGAGTCCGGCAAGGAAGGGGCAGGCGCCGCCGGCGCGCCTGTCCCTTTCGTTTCTTGGGTCGTTGGCATCGAGAGGAGGACGTCGGTCATGACCGCTGGACGTCACTGTTGGATCGCGGCCGCCGTGGCGGCCGGCATCGCCGCCGTTGCGGGGTCGTCCGTGTTCGCGCAGCCGGAGGACGGGCGCGCGCACGGCGGCGCCGACTGGCCCTTCGTCGGCGGCGACTGGGCGAACTCGCGCTACTCGACGCTCGACGAGATCCACGCCGGGAACGTCGGCGAGCTGGGCGCGGTCTGGTCGTTCCCGTTCGCGGGCCGCGCCTCCACCCGTGCGACGCCGGTCGTCGACGACGGGGTGCTGTACATCGGCGCCGGCACCCGGCTCTACGCGCTCGACGCGGCCACCGGCGAGACGATCTGGTCGGTGCGGCCGGACGAGGACGCCCCGGCCGACCTCGACACCGCCGGCATCGGGGACATCCTGAACGCGGGCCGCGCCATCCCGTCCCCGCCCGGGGTGGCGCTGGGCGCCGGCAAGGTCTTCGTCGGCCTGATGGACGGCCGGGTGGCGGCGGTGCGGCAGGAGACCGGCGAGTTCCTCTGGACCACCCAGATCGGCTACGACCCGCCGAAGAAGGGGCAGGCGGTCTCCGGCGCCCCGCTCTACGTCGACGGCCGGATCTACGTCGGACTGGCGAACGGCGACTGGGCGTTCCGCGGCAAGGTGGTCGCGCTGGACGCCGAGACGGGCGCGCTGCTGTGGGAGTTCCACACGATTCCCGGCCCCGGCGAGCCCGGCCACGAGACCTGGCCGCAGGAGGGCGAGTGGGCGCACGTCTGGGAGCAGGGGGGCGCGGGCGTCTGGCACGTCGGCAACGCCGACCCCGATCTGGGGCTGGTCTACTTCGTGACCGGCAACGCGGTGCCGATGTTCGGGGGCGAGGCGCGGCGGGGCGACAACCTCTATACCGCGTCCATCCTCGCGCTGGAGATGGAGACCGGCGCGTTGCGCTGGCACTACCAGGTCGTGCGCCACGACCTGTGGGACGCCGACGTCGCCATCGCGCCGCTGCTCTACGACGCGCAGGTCGACGGCGAGACGCGCCCGGCGCTGGCCGCGTTGCGGGCCGACGGCTTCTTCTTCCTGCTCGACCGCGAGACCGGCGAGCCGGTCCACCCGATCGAGGAGGTGCCGGTGCCGCAGGACCCGTACAACTTCACCGCCCCGACCCAGCCGTTTCCGGTCGGCGCCGAGAGCATCGCCGGCGACTGCGCGCAGTGGCGCGACAAGGTGGCGCCGCCGTTCGTGCTCAGTTGCAGCACGTTCACGCCGCCGTACCTGGGCCGCAACAACGTCGTGGCGCCGGGCGCGCCGATTCCGCGCGTGCGGGTGACGCCGATCGCCTGGAACCCGCGGACGCGCTACCTGTACGCGCAGGGGACGGCGCACGTCGGGCGGGCGCGGCGGATCACCGGCGACCCCTGGTTCCGGGGCGGCGCGCCCTCGCACACGAACCTGCCGGACGCGGTCGGCGTCTTCGGCGCCATCGACACCCGGACCAACCGCGTGGTCTGGAAGCACGAAGTCGAGGCGGGTATCCTCGGCACCAGCGGGCCGCTGACCACCGCCGGCGGGCTGTTGTTCCGCGCATCCGGCGACGGGACGTTCCAGGCCTGGGACGCCCGTACGGGCGCCGCGCTGTGGCGGTTCCAGACCGGCGTGCGCGGCGCGCGCGGTCCGTCGATCACCTACGAGGCGCAGGGCCGGCAGTACGTCGCGGTCGCGATGGGGCCGGAGCTCTGGGCGTTCGCCCTCGGCGGGACGCTGCCCGAGCAGGAGGCGCCGCCGCGGGGGCGCCGCCGCCGGGCCGGCCGGCAGACCAGCGAGATCATGACGTCGACCCTCGTGCGGAGCGCGGAGCGGGGCGTCGGCCTGCGCTACGCGGTCGACGAGCACGCGTTCAATCCGCCGCTGGCCCGCGTGCCGGTCGGCACGATCGTCACGTTCGTCAACAGCGGCGACGTCACCCATACCATCACGGCGCAGGACGCGTCCTGGACCACCGGTCCGCTGCTGCGCGCCCAGTCCGGCTACGTGCGGATGGAGCGGGCCGGGACGTTCACCTATCACTGCGAGGACCACCCCTGGGCGATGGGGCAGGTCATGGTGGAGCCATGACCGGCGAGGGAAGCGGGCCGTCCGGGGATGCCGCCGGCGCGCGGCCGGCGGCCGGCGCGAAAGGAGTGCGCGGCATGGGATTCAGGGAAATGCTGACGCTCGTCGTCGGCTTCGGGGGCGTCATGGTCGCCATCGTCGGGACGTCCTGCTCGACGAATGGCCGAATCACCGACGTGGGTCTTCGAATCGCCGACGTGGTGAGCACGACGAACGACCGAATCACCGACCTGGCGAACACGACGAACGACCGGGTCACCGACCTGGCGAGACGGATGGACAACGTCGAGCGCCTCCTGCAGGGCACCGCGGGGGAGTCCGTCACCCGGCGGACGGCGTCGGCGGAACCTGTAGAAGCGGCGGCCGCGGCGCCGGCGGCCGACCCGGCCGCGGATGCCGCCGCGCCGCCGTACCACATCTACGTCACCAACGAGTACTCCGGCGACCTGACGGTCATCGCCGGCGGCACGAACGAGGTGGTCGCCACGATTCCGCTCGGGAAGCGGCCGCGCGGCATCAAGGTGTCGCCCGACGGCACGCGGTTGTTCGTGGCGTTGAGCGGCTCGCCGCCGGCCCCGCCGGGCATCGACGAGAGCACCCTGCCGCCGCCCGACCGCTCGGCGGACGGCATCGGCGTGGTCGACGTCGCGTCGCGCGAGATGGTCGGCATGGTCCGCGCGGGCACCGATCCCGAGCAGCTCGCGATCAGCGCGGACGGCACGCGGCTCTACGTCGCCAACGAGGATGCCGGCGAGGCGAGCGTGGTGGACGTCGCGAGCGGCGAGATCCTGGCCGCCCTGCCGGTCGGGGGCGAGCCCGAGGGCGTCCGGATCAGCCCGGACGGCAGCGTGGTCTACGTCACTTCGGAGGAGGACAACCAGGTTTCGGCCATCGACACCGCCGCCAACGAGGTCGTGGCGCAGTTCGAGGTGGGCGCCCGCCCGCGCGCCTCGGCGTTCTCGCCGGACGGCGGCCGCGCCTACGTGACCGCCGAGAACAGCGGCACGGTGCACGTCGTCGACACGGCGGTCCACGAGGTCGTCCGGACCATCCAGCTCACCGGCGAGCTGGTGCGGCCGATGGGCGTCGTCGTGTCGCCGGACGCCTCGCGCGTGTACGTGACGATCGGCCGCGGGCGCGACGTGGTGGCCATCGACGCCGCCTCCGGCGAGCCGGTGGCGGAGGTGGAGGTGGGCGAGCGGCCCTGGGGCGTCGGGATCACCCCCGACGGCCGGTATCTCTATACCGCGAACGGCCCGTCGAACGACGTCAGCGTCGTGGACACCGAAACGATGCAGGTGGTCGCCAGGGTGCCGGCCGGCGAGCGCCCGTGGGGGATCGCCATCGTCGCCGAGTGAACGGGGAACGTCCGTGGCGAACCGAAGACCCGGCCCATGAGCGAACCGGATCTCACCATCACGCTCGGCGTCGAGGAGGAGTTCTTCCTCGTCGACCCGGAGACGCGCGATCTGTTGTCCGATCCCGACCCGGGCATCTTCGAGGAGTGCGAGCGGAAGCGCGGGCCGCACACGGTCGTGCACGAAGCGCTCCGCTCCCAGATCGAGACCGCCACGAAGGTGTGCGGATCGGTGGCCGAGGCGCGCGCGGCGTTGCGCGAGACCCGCCGGCTGGTCGTGGAGTCGGCGGCGCGGCACGGGGCGGCGGTGATGGCCGCGTCCAGCCACCCTTTCGGCGCGTGGCAGTCGCAGCTCGTCACGCCCCGCCAGCGTTACGAGCGGCTCGCCGACACCTTCCAGGAGAGCATGCGCCGGCTGGTCGTCGGGGGCATGCACGTCCACGCCGGCTTCGGCGATCCCGATTCCCGCATCCGGGTGATGACCGCCGTCCGGCGCTACCTGCCGCTGCTGCATGCGCTGTCGACGTCGTCGCCCTTCCACGACGGCCGCGAGACCGGGTTCAAGTCCTGCCGGTTGAGCATCATGGGCGCGCTGCCGCGTACCAGCATGCCGGGCCCGTTCCTGTCCCGGGCGGACTACGAACGCATCGTGGCGGCCTACCGGCGGATGGAGTTCATCGAGAACAGCAGCGAGCTGTGGTGGGACGTCCGGCCGTCGCAGGACTATCCGACGGTGGAGATGCGGATCTGCGACGCCTGTCCCCGGCTCGACGACGCGCTGAGCATCGTCGCGCTCTACGCCGCGCTCGTGCGGCGGCTGCTGCAACTGGACCGCCGGGGTCTGCTGCCGCCGGATCCGCCCACCGAGATCATCGCCGAGAACCGCTGGCTCGCCCAGCGCTACGGCGTGCTCGCCTTCCTCGGCAACGTCTGGGGCGCCGGCGGCCGGGTGGACATCCAGGACTACGCCGCCCGGCTCGTCGGGGAGCTGGCGAACGACGCCCGCGACCTCGGCTGCGAGGACGAGGTGCGGCACGCGCTCGCCATCATCCACGACGGCAGCGGCGCCGACCGGCAGCTCGACCATTTCCGCCTCCGCCGGCTGGAGGGCGACACGCCGGAACAGGCGTTGCGGGCCGTCGTCGACCTGGTGGTCGCGGAAACGCGCGAAGGCATCGAAACCGGCGCGTAATCTCCCGCCGCAAGCGCGGGAATCGAACCGGGCCATGCTGACGACGGGGGAACTGCGTGCGTTGATCGCGGCCCACGAGTCCGATCGCGTAGAGTTCACGGTTTCGACGAAGAAGACGGACAAGTTCGGGGAGGCGGTGTGCGCCTTCGCCAACGATTTTCCCGACCACGGACGGCCGGGGTATCTCATCGTCGGGGTGGACGACGGCGGAAAGGTCAGTGGTCTGTCCGTCAGCGATGCGCTGCTGCGAAATCTGGGGGCGTTGCGCTCGAACGTCAACATCGAACCGCTTCCCGCCATGACCGTGCGGAAGTATTCGTTGCCGGAGGGAGAGGTGGCGGTTGTCGAGGTCCTGCCGTCGGACCTGCCGCCCGTGCGCTACAAGGGCCGGGTCTGGATTCGCATCGGTCCCTCGCGCCGTGCCGCGAACCTGCAAGAAGAACGGATTCTGATCGAGAAACGGACCGCTCGGCAACGGACCTTCGACGCCCGTCCGTGCAAGGGCTGCACGATCGACGACCTCGTCCCGGACCTGTTCCTGGTCTCCTACCTGCCGGCCGCCGTGGAGCGCACCGTGATCGAGGAGAACGACCGCGCTGACGAAGAACAGATGGCGTCGCTACGGTTCTACGACCTCGCCGCCGGCTGTCCTACGAACGCGGGCGTGCTGTTGTTCGGCAGGGATCCTCTGCGCTGGATTCCCGGCGCCTCGATTCAGTTCGTCCGCTGGGCCGGGAAGACGATGGCGGACGACCCGATCGACGAGAAACGCTTCAGCGGCGACCTGGTCACGGTCCTCAGGGAAGTGCAGGCGTTCATGTCTCTTCCGGCGCGGCCGCGCCCCGTCGCGGAATCGGCTCTGCGGGAACGAACGGAGTCCGATTACCCGCTGGTGGCGATTCGCGAGTTGCTGTTGAACGCGGTCATGCACCGCTCGTACGAATCGAATGCGCCGGTTCGGTTCTACTGGTACGACGACCGCATGGAGATCCAGAACCCCGGCGGGCTGTACGGCGTGGCGTCGCCGGAGAACTTCCCGCGCCAGACGGACTACCGCAATCCGGTTCTTTCCGAGGCCCTGGCGACGCTCGGCTACGTCAACGCGTTCGGGCGCGGCGTGATCCGTGCGCAGGAGGCGTTGCGGAGGAACGGGAATCCGGAGGCGGAGTTCACGTTCGAGCCGTCCCACGTGCTGGCGACCATCCGGCGGAAGCCATGAAGACGATCGCATTCTTCAACAACAAGGGAGGGGTCGGCAAGACGACGCTGGTCTACCACGTCGCCTGGATGTACGCGGAGCTCGGATACTCGGTGGTGGCCGCGGACCTCGATCCGCAGGCGAATCTGAGCGCCGTGTTCCTCGACGAGGAACGTCTCGAGCGGTTGTGGCCCGACGGCGATCATCCGGACAGCATTCTCGGTGCGTTGTCGCCCGTCCTGAGAGGTCTCGGCGACGTCCGGGAGCCGCACGTCGAGCCGATCGCGGACAACCTCGGCCTGGTCGTCGGCGACCTGGGACTGTCCACCTTCGAGGCGAAGCTGTCCTCGGCGTGGCCGGGCTGCCTGGATCGGGACGAATCGGCGTTTCGCACCGAGTCGGCTTTCCATCGGACGATCCGCAACGCCGCCGGCAAGCAGGGCGCCGACCTGGCGTTGATCGACGTCGGACCGAACCTGGGCGCCATCAACCGGGCGGCGATCGTGGCGGCGGACTTCGTGGTCTTTCCGCTCGCGCCCGATCTGTTTTCCCTCCAGGCGCTCCGCAACGTCGGACCGACGCTCCGCGCGTGGCGCGGCGAATGGCAGGATCGCCTTGACCGAAGTCCGCGGGTGTGTGATCTCGAGTTGCCGTCGGCCGACGTCGTGCCGGCCGGCTACGTCGTGATGCAGCACGCGGTGCGCGCGGGGCGGCCCGTGCAGGCGTACCGGAAATGGATCCGGCGGATACCCGGCGTGTATCACAGGGAAGTGCTGGATCGGAACGGCGGCGTCTCTTCGACCGACGACGACGCCGAACGTCTGGCCACCCTCAAGCACTACCGCAGCCTGATGGCCATGGCCCACGAAGTCCGCAAGCCGATGTTCCATCTCAGGGCGGCGGACGGTGCGCTCGGCGGCCACATCCACGCCGTGAAGGACTGCTACCGGGATTTCGAGAAGCTCGCGACGGCGATAGCCGCCAGGTGCGGCGTGCGGATCGGCCGCGAGTGACCGTCCGGCGCGCCCGCTCGGGTCCGGCGGCGTCAGGCACGGACACGCGCGTCCGGCATGGCCGGCGCGTCGTCGACCACGAATCCGGGCGCCGCGACCGCTCGCGGCGTGGTATAACGGTGGCGGTCGGAGTCGCGGCCGACGGTGCGCGGTCGGCGCCGGTTCCGAACCCGGGGCGGCATAATCGGCGGTTCGGGGTCCGTCACGCGCGGCGCCACCGGCCGCCGGATCGTGAACGTCGCCCGCGAGAAACCGAGCGCCGCGGCGCCGCGGCGCCGGTCGGATCGTGAACGGAGCAGGGGAGGACTGGACGATGAACGGGATCCATTGCTGCAGCTACGCCCGTTTCGCCATTCGCGCCGGAGTCGTCGCCGCCGTCGTGGGGCTGGCGCTGTTCGCCGCGGCCGGTCTGGCCGGCGCGCAGACCGCCGGCGCGGAGCCGACGTTCACGAAGGACGTGCTGCCGATCCTGCAGCGCGCCTGCCAGCAATGTCACCGGCCCGGATCGGTGGCGCCGATGTCGCTGCTGACCTACGCCGAGGTCCGGCCGTGGGCGCGCGCCATCCGCGACAAGACCGCGCAGCGCGAGATGCCGCCGTGGTTCATCGAGCGCAACGTCGGCGTCCGCGCTTTCAAGGAGGATCCGTCGCTGGCGGACGAGGAGATCGCCACCATCGCGCGCTGGGTCGAGGCAGGCGCGCCGCGCGGCAACCCGGCCGACGCGCCGCCGCCGATCGAGCTCGCGGCGCTGGACGACTGGCGCATCGGAGAACCCGAGTGGATCGTCGAGCTGCCCGAGGCGCAGACGATCGGCGCGGTCGACGCCGACCGCTGGCTCAACATCTGGGCCGACTCGCGCCTGACCGAGGACCGCTACATCAAGGCGGTCGAGACGAAGCCGTCGCCGGGCGCCTACCCGGTCGTGCACCACGTGGCGACGTCGATGGTCTGGGAGGACGAGAACGGCGAGGAAGGCGGCGGGTTCCTCAACGAGTACGCCATGGGCAAGAACGGCGACATCTTTCCCGAGGGGACCGGCCGCCTGATCCGGGCGGGCACGCAGATCCGGTTCAACATGCACTACAGCTCGGTCGGCGAGGAGATCGAGGACCGGACGCGCGTCGGCTTCCAGTTCCATCCGGCCGGTCACGTGCCGGAGCGGGTCCTGATCTCGCGGCACGTCGGCGACAGCTTCGACACCCTCGACATCCGGGCCGGCGAGGACAACGCGCGCAGCGACGGCTACTACGTGCTCCCGGAGCCGACGCAGGTCACCGGCTTCCAGCCCCACATGCACATTCGGGGGAAGCGGATGTGCGTCGAGGCGATCCGCCCGAACGGCGCCATCGAGACGCTGAGCTGCACGAAGCACAACTTCGGCTGGCACATCGTCTACAACTACGCCGACCACGAGGCGCCGCTGCTGCCGGCCGGCACCATCCTGCACGTGATCGGCTGGCACGACAACACGGCGTCGAACCGCTACAACCCCGACCCGAAGAACTGGGTGGGGTTCGGCAACCGCTCCATCGACGACATGAGCTTCGCCTGGATGAGCTTCTACCACATGCCGCCGGACGAGTTCGAGCGCAAGCTGGCGGAGCGCGCGCGGTCGGCCAACAACGACTGACGCGCGCGGAGCGCCGCCGACCTGTCCGACACGCCCGCGGCGGTCCGCGCAACGACTGACGCGCGCGCGGAGCGCCGGGAAACTGCAAGGCCGGCCGGCGAAATTTCGGGGACCACGAGATTCCACGGGGGGGGCAGAGCGATGACGGCGAGGCGATGCGCGGTCCGCGGCCTCGCGGCGCTCGTCGGGGCGTTGCTGCTCGGCGGCGCGCCGGCGGCGTCGGCCCAGACCTACCACAGCGGCCAGAACCTGCAGCCGGTCTTCGAAGGCTGGGAGCAGAACGCCGACGGCAGCTTCAACATGGTCTTCGGGTACCTGAACCGGAACTACGAAGAGCACCTGAACGTTCCGGTCGGGGCGGACAACCACTTCGAGCCGGGCGCCGCCGATCGGGGGCAGCCGACGTTCTTCTATCCGCGGCGGCAGCGCTTCGCCTTCCGCGTCCGCGTGCCGGCCGACTGGGGCGACAAGGAGCTGGTCTGGACCGTCACCGCGCACGGCCGGACGGACCGGGCGGTCGGGTGGCTGGTGCCGGCGCAGATCATCGACGAGCAGGTGATCGCGATGAACCGGAGCGGCGGCGGCGCGCCCGACGTCGTCAACGCGGCGCCCGCGATCGTGCTGGTCGAAAGCACGGAGCGCTCCGTGCGGGTGGGCGAGCCGCTGACCCTGACCGCGATCATCCGCGACGACGGCGTTCCGGAGATGCGTCCCGCCCGCCAGAGCCGCCCCCCGGGGCGCCGCAACGCGCTCGGCCTGCGGCTGACGTGGATCCAGTACCGCGGGCCGGGAACGGTCGACTTCGATCCCTGGAGCGCCCCGATGGAGGATCACACCCCGGGCTGGACGCCGCCGCCGCTGCCCGCGGACGGACGCGTCGTCACGACGGCACGGTTCAGCGCGCCGGGGACCTACGTCATCCGCGGGATGGCCGACGACGGCTATCTGTATACGGCCGCCGACGTCACCGTCACCGTCACCGTCACGCACTGACTCCGGGGCCGGTTCGCAGGACCATGCAGACAGCATTGAAGACCGTGCGGCGGAGGCTGCCTCGGCGCGTCGGTCCGGCGGCGGGCGCCGCACCGGCCGCGGCGCGGCGGAGGTCGCCCCGGCGCGTCGAGCTGGCGCTCGGCGCCGCGCTGGCCCTTGCCGTCCCGCTCGGCGGCCCGCCGGAGGCGCAGGCGGGGCAGGAGGAGGAACGGACGACGGTGTGGGACGGCGTCTACACCGCCGAGCAGGCCGCCCGCGGCAAGATCGTCTACGACCGGAATTGCGGGGCCTGCCACCTGCCCGACATGAGCGGCTCGGACGAGGCGCGCCCGCTCGCCGGCGAGCGCTTCATGCAGGACTGGCGCGAGGACACCGTACACACGCTGTTCACCCGCATCCGGAACCTGATGCCGTTCGACGAGCCGGCGACGCTTGGCGAACAGGCATACCTGGACAGCGTCGCCTACATCCTGGAATTCAACGGTTTCCCGCCCGGCGATCACGAGCTGGCGCCGGACGGCCTCGCGGACCTCCGGATCGAGGGCCGGGAGGGGCCGGCCGAGGTGCCGAGCTTCGCGCTGGTGCAGGTGGTCGGTTGCCTGACCGAAGACGGCGCCGGGTGGCGGCTGACGAACGCCACCCGGGCCGTCCGCACGCGCGACCCGTCCGCCGCGACCGAAGACGAGCTGGGCGCCCTCGGCGTCCGCCCGCCCGGCACGCGGACCTTCGGGCTGATGAACGTCTATCCCGACCCGGCCGCGCACGCCGGCCACCGGATGGCGGTCAAGGGCTTCCTGATCCGGGACCCGGCCGGCGACCGGATCAACGTCAGCTCGCTCGGCATGGTGGCCGCCGCCTGCGCGCGGTAAGCGAAGGCGGCCCGGTTGCAGGCTCCTACTGCTGCCCGGCCGGCTTCGCCACCGCCACGCTGTTGACGTCCTTGGCGTGCTTCGCCGCGTCGTAGACTTCGCGGTCCCGCATGAGCCGCCGCAGCAGTTCCGCGGTGTGGTCCGCACGCTTCACGGTGCCGGTGTAGTGCACGCCGTCGGCGATGCGCAACGGCGTCCATCCTTCGTTGCTTTCCGCGAGCAGGTCGGCGCCCCGCGCGGCCAGGAACTCCACGATCGGATTCGCGCCGCGGAGGGCGGCGCCGTGCAGCGCCGTGTAGCCCCGATCGTCGGCCCGGTTCACGTCGCGGTCGCCCAGCTCCCAAGCCAGCTCGACGGCTTCGAACGCCTCTTCGTTGGTCCCGGCGCTCTCGCCCAAGTTGAAGATGCCGACGCCGGCGGCGACCATCAGCGGCGACGCGTTGCCCGCGGTCGGCAGCCGCGTGTCGGCGCCGTACTCCGCCAGCAGGCGCATGAGCGGCGCGTCGGCATGCTTGGCGGCCAGCAGATACGGCGTCGCCCCGACGCGGTTCAGGTTGTTCCGCTCGCGGTTGTTGAACCGCTCGGTCTGCCGCGCGTTCGGATTCGCGCCGTTGTCCAGCAGGAAGCGGGCGAACGCCAGCGTGTCGACCCGGTCGAGCAGCACCACCGGCGGCATGCCCTTGCCGGAGTTCGGCCGCCGCGTGTAGGCCAACTGGTGCAGGGCCGTCCAGCCCTGCTCGGCCCCGTTCGGGTCGGCGCCGCGCTCGACGAGGTACTGCGCCAGCGAGAAGTGCCCGTTCATCACCGCGAGGACCAGGGCGCTCGTGCCCGCGTTCGGGTCGCGCGTCCGAGGCGCGCCTTCCGCGGCGTCGGTCCCGGCGGCGGGCGGCCGGATCGTGTCGTTGGCGTCCGCGCCCGCCGCGAGCAGCGCGCGCACCGCGTCGGCCTTGCCCGCGCGCACCGCGAACAGCAGCGCCGACCAGCCCGCGGCCGACCGCTCGTCGACGTCCGCGCCGAGCTCGATCAGCGTATGGACGGCGGCCGGGTGGTTCTCGGCGGCGGCCCAGTGCAGCGCGGTCTGGTCGCGCCAGCTTTCCCGGGCGCGGAGGTCGGCGCCGCGCGCCAGCAGCAGCCGCAGCACGTCGACGTCGCCGGTGCGCGCCGCCGTCATCAGCACCGTCTCGCCCTCCGGCAGGGTCGTGTCCGGGTCGGCGCCGGCGGCGAGGAGCGCCTCGACGATCGGCGCGCTCCCGCGGCCGGCGGCGAGGACGAGGGGCGTCACGCCGTAGCGGTTGGCGGTTTCGGCGTCCGCTCCCGCCCCGAGCAGAAGCTGCGCCGTCTCGACGTCGCCCCGGTACGCCGCCCAGTGCAGCGCCGTCGTGCCGTCGGCCTCGGCGGCGTCGACGTCGGCCTCGCGCTCCAGCAGGGCGCGGACGGCGTCTGTGTCCGACGCCTTCGCGGCGTCGACCAGCGGCAGGTCCCGGCCCGCGGAGGCCGGCGCCGCCAGACCGGCGAAAGGCGCGCCGACGAGTACGCCGGCCACGAACAGAACGGCATGCCACGACCCGAACGCTCCGTGCTTTCCGCGCATTTCCTTGCCTCCTCGGATGCCCGCGGCGCCGACGTCTGCGATCACGATGCGATGCTACCGCATTGCGCTCCCCGGCGCCCGTCCGGGCTTCCGGCCGATGCAGCCCGCTCGCACCGTCCGGCGGTCGACGCGCGCGGCGTTCGGCGGATTGGCGGTTGACAACGGTTGCGGACGACGTAGGATATACGCGGGTCGGGAGGGCGGTTTCGTTTCGGCGGCCGGGTGGAACCGGCCGCGGCGGCGGGAAATCCGATGACGCGACGCGCATTCGTTCCGTTCGGCGTCTGGATGGCGGCGTGGGCGGTCTGCTTCGCCCCCGCGGTGGCGGCCGGCCCGGCGCACCAGGAAGCGGCGGCCGTTGCGCCGGCCGCCGGGCACGAGGCGCTGCTCGACCGCTACTGCATCACCTGCCACAACGACCGGCTCGCCGCCCGCGGCACGGTGCCGGTCGCGTTGCGGACGGCCGATCTGGACGACGTGCCGGGCAACGCCGAGGTCTGGGAGAAGGTGATCCGCAAGCTGCGGACCGGATCGATGCCGCCGGCGGGCCGTCCGCGGCCGGACGCCGGCGCCGCCGACGCGCTCGCCTCCTGGCTGGAGACGGAGATCGACCGCGCCGCGGCGGCGCATCCCAATCCGGGGCGCACGGAGCCGTTGCACCGGCTGAACCGCACCGAGTACCAGAACGCGATCCGCGATCTGCTGGCCCTCGACGTCGACGCCGCCGCCTTGGTGCCGGCCGACGACCAGAGCTACGGGTTCGACAACGTCGCGGGCGTCCTGAAGGTCTCTCCGACGCTGCTGGAGCGCTACATGAACGCGGCGCGCTCCGTCAGCCGCCTGGCCGTCGGCGCGTCGCCGCTGGCGCCGGCCGGCGAGACGTTCCGCATCGTCTCCGATCTCTCCCAGTACCGGCACCGCGGCGGGCTGCCGTTCGGGACGCGCGGCGGCATGACGGTGCAGTACAACTTCCCGCGGGACGCCGAGTACGAGATCGAGCTGGAACTGCTCGACCTCTTCGCCGGCGCCCCGATCCGCGAACCGCACCAGCTCGAGCTGAGCGTGGACGGGGAGCGGATCGCGGTCTTCCTCCTGACGCCGCCGGACCCCGGCCTCGATCAGGGCGCGGCCTACAACCGCGGTCCCGATTCGCTCCGGACCCGCGCGCAGGTCGGGGCCGGCCCGCGAACCGTGACCGCGGCGTTCATCGGGAAGACCGCCGCGCTCGCGGAGAGCGTCCGGCAGCCGTTCGACCGGCCGCACGGCGAGGGCGACTACCTGCTGTATCAGCCGCACCTGGGCACGCTGACCATCTCCGGGCCGTTCGATGCGAGCGGCGCCGGGGACACCCCCTCGCGCAGGCGCATCTTCGTCTGCCGGCCGGCCGGCGCCGCGGACGAGACGCCGTGCGCGCGGGAAATCCTCTCGACGCTGGCGCGCCGCGCCTGGCGGCGGCCGGTGACCGCCGCGGACGTCGACGGCCTGTTCGCCTTCTACCGCGAGGGCCGCGCCGCCGGCGGCTTCGAGGCAGGCGTCGAGCGGGCGGTCCGCGCGCTCCTCGTGAGTCCCGACTTCCTGTTCCGCGTCGTGTCGGAACCGGCGGACGCCGCGCCGGGAGCGCCCTACCGGCTGAGCGGCCTGGAGCTGGCGTCGCGCATCTCGTTCTTCCTCTGGAGCAGCATCCCGGACGACGAGCTGCTCGACGTCGCCGCGCGGGGCGGCCTGCGGGATCCCGAGGTGGTCGAGCGGCAGGTGCGCCGGATGCTGGCCGACCCGCGGTCGGAGGCGCTGGCGAAGAACTTCGCCGGCCAGTGGCTGCGCCTGCGCAACGTCTCGGGCGCGCTGCCGTCGGACGTCCTCTTCCCCGACTTCGGGGAGAGCCTCCGCCAGGACTTCGTCCGGGAGACCGAGCTCTTCTTCGACAGCGTGATCCGCGCGGATCGCAGCGTCACCGAGCTGCTGACCGCCGGCCATACGTTCCTCAACGAACGGCTTGCCCGGCACTACGGCGTCCCCGGCGTCTACGGCAGCGATTTCCGGCGCGTGACGCTGACCGACCCCAATCGGCGCGGCCTGCTCGGCCAGGGCAGCATCCTGACCGTGACCTCGTATCCCGACCGCACGTCGCCGGTCGGCCGCGGCAAGTGGGTGCTGGAGAACGTCCTCGGGACGCCTCCGCCCCCGCCGCCGGCCAACGTGCCGGAGCTGGAGCCGGCCGGGGACGCGGGCAAGGCGCTGGCGATGCGCGAGCGGATGGAGCAGCACCGCGCGAACCCGGTCTGCGCGAGCTGCCACCGGCTGATGGATCCGCTGGGACTCGCCCTGGAGAACTTCGACGCGATCGGCCGCTGGCGCGGCCACATGCCGGGCGGGACCGCCATCGACGCGTCCGGGACGATGCCGGACGGCGCGCCGTTCGACGGTCCGGCGGAGCTGCGCGGGCTGCTGGTCCGGAACCCGGAGCAGTTCGTGACCGTCGTCACCGAAAAGCTGCTGACCTACGCCCTCGGCCGCGGCGTGGAGCACTACGACGCCCCGGCGGTGCGGGAGATCGTGCGCGCGGCGTCCGAACACGACTACGGACTGGCGTCACTGATCGTCGGCGTCGTCAGGAGCACGCCCTTTCAGATGCGGCTGGCCAGGGGCGGCGCGGCCGCCGACTGAATCCCGGAACCGAAGCCCGATCGCCGATCAGGAGTAGCTGTCATGTTCATCACCAGGACCGCGTTGCCTCGCCGGACGTTCCTCCGCGGCATGGGCGTCACGCTCGGCCTGCCGCTGCTCGATGCGATGGTGCCGGCCGCCTCGGCGCTCGCGAAGACTGCGGCCCGGCCGGTGCGGCGCCTCGGCTTCGTCTACATCCCGAACGGGGCGGTGATGAAGCACTGGCAGCCGGCCGGCGCCGGCGCGCTCGAAGCACTGTCGCCCACGCTGAGTCCGCTCGCGCCGTTCCAGGACCAGGTGATCGTCCCGATCGGCCTGAGCCAGAAGCAGGCCGAGGCGCTCGGTGACGGCAACGGCGAACACTCCCGCGCCGGGACGGTCTGGCTGAGCGGCGTGCACCCGAAGGAGACCGAGGGCGCCGACGTTCGCAACGGCGTCACGGCCGACCAGATCGCGGCGCAGCGCATCGGCGGCGACGCGCCGTTGCGGTCGCTCGAACTGGCGATGGAGCAGACCTACCTCATCGGCAACTGCGACAACGGCTATAGCTGCGTCTACACCAACAGCATCTCCTGGCGGACGGCGACGACCCCGAACCCGCACGAGACGAACCCGCGCGTCGTCTTCCAGCGGATGTTCGGCGACGGCGGCTCGCGCGAGGAGCGGCTGGCGCAGATGCACGAAGACCGCAGCATCCTCGACTGGGTGACGGCCGACGTCGCGCACCTGCGGAAGAAGCTCGGCCCGGCGGACCGCGGTAGCGTCAACGAGTATCTCGACTCGGTGCGCGAGGTCGAGCGGCGGCTGCAGGCGGCGGAGCGCCAGCAGAGCGAGTCGGTGCTGGAGCTACCGGACCGGCCGGTCGGGGCGCCGGAGTCGTACGACGAGCACGCCAGGCTGATGTTCGACCTGCTGGCTCTCGCGTTCCAGGCCGACGTCACGCGCGTCTTCGTCTTCACGCTCGGCAAGGAGCAGACCAACCGCGCCTATCCCGAGCTGGGCGTCAACGCCGCCCACCACGCGGTGTCGCACCACCAGCACGACCCGCTGAAGTTCGAGCAGGGGCACAAGATCAACCAGTACCACGTCGGCCTGACCGCCCATTTCCTCGACCGGCTGAAGGCGACGCCGGACGGTGACGGCAACCTGCTTGACCATTCGCTGGTGCTGCACGGCGGCGGCATCAGCGACGCGAACGAGCACTCGCACATCGACCTGCCGCTGGTCCTGGTCGGCGGCGCGGGCGGCGTCCGGGGCGGCAAGGTCCTGCGGCACCCGAAGGACACGCCGATGAACAACCTGCTGCTGGCGATGCTGGAGCGGGTCGGCGTGAACACGGACCGGTTCGGCGACGCCACCGGCACGCTGCCGCTGGAGCCGCTCTCCGGCGTGTAGTCAGATCCCGGCGACGAGGCGGGGTAACCGTTCCACCAGATAGAGCGGCAGCGACAGCAGCCGGTAGCGGATCCGTTCGGACCTTTGCCCGCGGCGAACGTCGGCTTCCACGGTGTGGAGCGCCGGCAGGTTCGCATCGAAACGGACGGCGAAGGGAACCTGCTTTTCCGCTACGAACTGGTGCAACGATTTCAGCGTCCCGGTGCGGCCGGCCTTCACTTCGATCGGCACGACGTGTCCGCCGAGCTCGCATACGTAGTCGACCTCGGCATTGTTGGAGCGTCCCTCGCGCAGCCACCAGATCAGTTCGCGGTTCGGCCGGCCGGCGAGAAGAAACTGCAGGTGCTGGCCGATGAACTGCTCGGCCCCGGCGCCGGCGTTGACCAGTTGGGTCTCGGTCCGCCCGGCGATGGTCTGCCAGCCGAGTCCGCAGACGGCGTTCAGCAGGCCGACGTCCAGGAAGATCAGCTTGAAGACCTTCTCCTTGAGGTCGGCTTGCAGCGGGAGGCCGGAACACTGGCTGTGGGTCACTTTCGCGATGACGCGCGCCATGGCCAGCAAGTCGACGTCGCGGCGGATCGTGGCGCTCTGGTCGCCGGGAGAGACGTTGCTGTACTTGACCTTGCGTCCGGCGTCCCGCGCGGCGAAGTTGAACACGCGGAGCATGCGGGTCAGGTCGCGGCGCGCCGCGTACTTCGGAAAGTCGTCCCGCCAGGTGTCGATGATGCTGGCGTGCACGGCGCTGACGGCGCGGAGGTTCCCGGACTCGGCGTACGCCTTGACCGCCTCCGGCATGCCGCCGACGAATTGGTACAGGCGCAGGAACTCCAGCAGACGCTGGTGAATGACCGGGTGCGGCGACGACGGCTCGCGGCCGGACGGCCACTCGAACGTCTCGATCTCGCGGGCGAGCGGGACTTGGCCGACGGCTCGCAGGAACTCGGTGAACGTCATCGGACCCAGGTCGAGATATTCCATGCGTCCGACCGGCATGGGGAAGGCGTGGTCCGACAGCATGAACTCCATCAGCGATCCGGCGGCTGCTATCGGCAGCTCCGGCATCTCTTCAAGGAAGTAGCGCAGGGAGACGAAGGCGGCGGGGGCCGCCTGGATCTCGTCCAGGAACAGGATCGTGCCCGCGGACCGTGAGCGACCCGAGACCGCCTCGATCACGTTGAGGATGGCCGCCGGGTCGTTGCCGGCGAACGTCCCGGCGAGGTATGGATGGCGCTCGAGGTTGACGGTCAGCAGATCGCGGCCGGCTTCGGCTTCGCAGAACAGCTCGACCAGCGTGGATTTGCCGACCTGCCGTGCGCCGCGCAGGACCAGCGGCTTGCGCCCGGGCCGCTGCAGCCACTCCTCCAAGTCCCGCAGCCGACGACGGTGCACGAAAACGATTGTTTCATTTTCAAGCCTGTAAAATCAATTCGAGATTACGTTTTTCAGGGTATATTTTCATTGTCAGCCGCCGGTCTTCCACCCGTAGTTGATCCGGACGTAGTAGTAGCCCCCGCTGAAGCCGAACGGCGCGGACGGCGGGTAGAGGTTCCCGCCCCAGAAACCGAGGGCGGGGTCGGTGACCTTGGGGTTCTCGTCCGGATAGGTGTTCAGCGCGTTCTGGCCGCCGACGGCGAGCGTGACGGCGTCGCCCAGCGGCCGGGCGGCCTCGACGTCGACGATCGGCTTGCCGGCGTACGCGAAGCCGTCCCGGTAGTCGAACCAGGCGCCGTACCAGCTCAAGCGGCCGAGCAGGCGCCAGCCGGCCGCGGCCTGCTCGACGGTGACGTGCCAGCGGGTCCGCGGATGGGCTTCCTCCAGGTTGCGGATCCGGTCGGTCACCCAGTCGGGGCTCAGCAGCGCGCGGTTGACGCGCGTGACGGCGGTCCGGGTGTGGTTGAAGAGGGCGCTGATCGTCGTGTCGCCGTCGAGCGCCGGCGGCGTCCAGGCGGCGATCAGGTCGAGTCCCTGCGTACGGGTCTCCAGATCGTTGGTGAAGAAGCGGAAGTCCGACAGCTCGCGGGCGCTGGCGACGCCGTCCGCGATCAGGCGGTCCGCTTCCGGCGGGTCGAGCGTGAAGGTCCGGGTCAGGATCAGCCGATCGGAGAGATCGATGCGGAACCAGTCGGCGGTCAGCGTGAACGGCCCGCCGCCGGCCACCGCGCCGGCGCTGTAGTTGCGCGACCGCTCGGGCCGGAGCGGGCGGCCGCCCCGCAACGCGGCGAGCGCGGAGGTCGAAGGGATCGTGCCGACGTTGAACAGTTCCCCCCGCTGGAAGTCGAACACGGTGGAGACGTTGAAGGCGTTCTGCTGGCCGGGCGTCGGCGCGCGGAACCCGGTGCCCGCGCTGCCGCGCAGGGCCGCCGCGTCGGACAGCGGATAGCGCGCCGACAGCTTGCCGTTCGCCGTGGCGCCGAAGTCCTCGAAGCGCTCGATCCGGCCGGCGGCACCGAGGGTCCAGGCGGTCTCCGCCCCGCGGTATTCGACGTCGCCGTACGCGGCGTAGTTGCCGCGGTCCCACTTTCCGGCCGCGATCGGTCCGAACCCGTTGAGCCCGTTGGAGCCGACGCTGAAGCCCTGGGCGGCGTACGGACCCGCCCGCCAGGAATCGGGATGGCCGAGGCCGATCTCGAACGCCTCGCGCCGCCACTCGGCGCCGAACGCCGCGTGCGCCCGGCCGGTGACGGTGCGGCTGACGTCGAGGTTCAGGCCGAGCTCCCGCTGTCCGTAGCTTCCGGGCCGGTGCCGGGTGGGAGATTCGGGGCCGAGCGAGGCGTTGACCGTGTCGATGAAGAAGAAGTCCGCGGTGCTGGACCCGGTGACGAGGCTCGCATCCCAGAGCGCGCCGCCGGCGAACTGCCCGCGCACGCCGGCCACCGCGGACGCGTCGCGCACCGTCCCTCCGAACCGCGGCTGGAAGCCGCCCGGGAACGGCTCCCGGAAGGAGAAGCAGTCCGGATCGTCGCGGACCCGCCCGAGCGCGTCCGGATCCGGCGCATCGTCGGTGACGGCGACGGTAGGACAGTCCGCGGAGCCCGCGCCCCGCGCGGCGCGCACGTCGCCCACGAGCAGGGTCCGGCCGCCGTCGTTGCTGAACACGCCGGCGCGCGTGTTGGGGTTCCGGAAGTAGAAGAAGCTCGTGACCTTCCGGCTCGCGTAGTTCGTGTGCCCGTAGAGCTGCGCGCCGCTGGCGAGCAGGTGTCCGAAGTGGCCGAAGAGCTTCAGGTCGTCGGCGACCTCCGGGGCTCCCCATACCTGGGCCGGGTCGGCCACCGCCGTGTTGCCGGCCGCGACGAGCGCCGCCGCGTCGCGCCGCTGGGCGCTGCGGCTGGTGGAGCCGGCGCCGCCGTACTCGATGCTGAGGTTGGCGAACCCGGTCCGGCCGAGCGGCAGGCCGGCGTTGCCGGCGAAGGAGTACCCGCGGCCATCGCCGGCGGCGCGGGTCCCGGTGCGCAGCTCGACGCTGCCGCCGGACCGGTCGTCCCGGAGCAGGAAGTTGAGCACGCCGGCGATGGCGTCGGAGCCGTACTGCGCCGCCGCGCCGTCCCGCAGCACTTCGACCTGCCGCAGCGCGATCGCCGGAATCGCGGAGACGTCCGGTCCCTGGGCGCCCTCCTGCATGCCGTAGGCGTCGTTCCAGACGATGACCGCCCCCCGGTGCCGCCGCTTGCCGTTGACCAGCACCAGCGTATGGTGCGGGGCCAGCCCGCGCAGGTGCGCCGGCCGCACGACGGCGGCGGCGTCGCCGTCCTCCTGCGGGTTGACGTTGAAGGAAGGCAGGATCGCCCGCAACCGGTCGGCGAGGTCGCCGCCGCCCTGCCGCGCGACGTCGGCGGCCGGGACGGCGTCGACCGGCGTCGTCGACTCGGTCACCGACCGGGGGCGCGCGCGGCTGCCGACCACCACGACCTCGTCGGTGAACTCCGGCGGCGCCGCCTCCGCCGGCGGGTCCCGCGGATCCCGGCGCGGCTGCTCCCGGCGCCCGGACGGTTCCGCCGCGCTTTCGTCCTGCGCCGCCGCGGGCAGGCAGGGAAACGTGGTCAGCAGCGCCGCCGCCAGGGTCAGGAGCGCTCGCCGGCGCCGGCTTTCGAGCACGAGTCCTCCATGACGTTTGTCGTTCTCCGTCGGGTCGTTCTGCCGGTGTTTCGCGGAGACGTGCTCCTGGATGCCGGCGCGGGGCGCGGCGCCGGTTGGGGCGCCCGGAAACGTCGCGCCCCGAGCCGACGAGGGTCCCTGGGCGCACGCCACGTCCTTCCTGCGCGTCGACGCCTTTCTTCTCGATTGCCATCCTGTCCGACGAGGGTCCCCGGGCGCACGCAGTCCTGCCTGACCGGGAGCTCCACCGGCGCCGCGCAATCAGAAGTATAAGCTCCGGCCCGCGGCCCCTCGGGACCGCGGGCGCGCCGCACCAGACCCGGATTCCGTGCCGTGCGTCGGGCGCGGAGGAAAGCGGATTCCCGATCGCGCGACGTCCGCCGCGGTGGCACACGGAAGCGGTCGCGTAGTCGGGCGCGGAGGAAGTGGATTCCCGATCGCGGCCGGCGGCGTTTTCCCCGGCGGTGGCGTCCCGGTCCGGTCGCGCGCTAAGATGCGGGCACGTCCGCCGCATGGGCGGTCGACGCCGGCCGGCGCGCCGGCGCACTCCGGGGGATTCAGGAGGACACGATGCGGACCACGCCCTGCGCGCTGCTCGTTGCGGTCGTACTCGTCCTGTCGTTCGCGTGCGGGGGGAGCGCGCCGCCACCCGAGCCGGCGGCCGAGCCGGAAGCGGCGAACCCCGCCGAGCGGTTCGCCGGCGCCTGGAGCCTCGTGCGCAGCGAGCGCCGGGACGCCGACGGCGAGCTGCTGGGGTCGCCGCGCGAGGACCGGGTCGGCTACATCCTGTACGACCCGTCCGGGCACATGGGCGTGGCGCTCATGGCGAACGGCCGGGAGCCGTACTCCGAGGGCGGGCCGACGGCCGAGGAGGCGCTCGCCCAGATGGGCAGCTACGCGTCGTACTTCGGGCGGTTCACCGTCAACGAGGAAGAGGGATACGTGACCCACCACCTCGAAGGGAGCCTCAACCCGAACGGCGCCGGTTCGGACTACCGGCGGTATTACACGCTGGAGGGGGACACGCTGACCCTCCAGCCCCCGGCCGGCGCGGACGGCTCGCGGTCGTTCATCACCTGGCGGCGGCTGCCCGACCTGCCGGAGGCGGAACTGACCGACACCCACCGCCGGCTCTTCGGCGTCTATCGCGTGGAGTCGGTGACGCGCCGGACCGCGGACGGCGAGCCGGTCGAGGCCGCGCAGTACGAGACGGCGTACATCCTGTACGCGCCGTCGGGGCACATGTCGGTGCACCTGATGCGGCCGGATCGAATGCCGTACGCCGGCGACGAGCCGACCGCCGACGAGGCGCTGGCGACGGTGCTGAGCTACGGCAGCTACTTCGGTCCGTTCTCGGTGAACGAGGAAGAGGGCTACCTGGTGCACCACCGCGTGGGCAACGAGGACCCGGGCCAGAGCGGGACCGACGCGCAACGCTTCTTCGAGCTGACCGACACCCACCTGACGCTGCGGCCGCCCGCCGGCACCGACGACGAGGGGCGCGAGGTACAGAGCACGATCCTCTGGGCCCGCATCAGCGACTGAATCCGGGGCGCTCCGTGCGGTTCGGCCGCGGCAGACGCCGCCGGCCCGACAAGCGGGGCGCCGTCGGTACCCGCCGTCGGCCCACGGCTCCGGGGCCGTGCCGACGCCGCCAGCCCGACGGCGCTACGCTGTCGCCACCCGCCGTCGGCCCCGTGTCTCCGGGGCCGTGCCGACGCCGCCAGCCCGACGGCGTTGCGCTGTCACCACCCGCCGTCGGCCCCGTGTCTCCGGGACCGTGCCGCGCCCGCCAGCCCGACGGCGTTGCGCTGTCGCCCGCCGTCGGGCCTGCCGTCGACGGGGCCGTGCGCGCGGGGGGCGGCGAACCACCCGGCTCACGGCTCCGGCGAAGCGTGCGTCACTGCGTGCCGGTCACGAACCCGACGAATTCCGACATCGGTCCCGGGCGCCCGTGAATGGGGACGATCGTCTCGACGTCGAGCCCGAGACGCTCCACGTTGCGGTAGAGGGTCCGGGCGCTGGCGCTCGGTTCGGCAGGCAGCGGCCGGCCGGGACCCGGCGGCGTGTAGAGGTCGGCCTCCACCAGCAGCTTCTCGTGCGGCAGGTACGCGATCAGCATCCCGGCCGCGTGGGCGAGGCCCTGGACGTGGTGCAGCTCCACCAAGCGCGTCGTGTCGCCGAGAATGTACTTCTCCCGCACCGTCTCGAAGATGTAGCCCTCCGACCACTCCTCCGGCGGGAACAGCGAGAAGCGGTCCGGCTCCAGCAGCCACGGCCGCGCCCGCAGCACTTCCTGGTAGTAGGGGCGGTTCCCCTCGTGGGTGACGACGGTGGCGCCCTCGTGCACGTAGGCGCGCATGCCGCCCAGGTGGTCCCAGTGGTGGTGGGTGGTCACGACGAAGCGGATCGGCTTGTCCGGAATCAGCCGCAGCACCTCGTCGATCACGGCGAGTGACCGCGCCTCGTTCAGCGGCGCCTCGATGACCGCCACGTGGTCCTCGAACTCGACGGCCACGCTGTTGTGGGACCCGCCGCCCATCAGCCACACGCCCTCGGCCACCTCTTCCGCCTCCACGCGCATCGGCGGCACGGTGGCGGTCCGCACTACGTCGGGGACGGTCAGCGCGGCGCCGTCCACGTTCACCTGCACGTCGTCGATGGCCGTCAGCCCGAACGAGTGGTCGCCGCCGCTGACGTTCGGCTCGTGCGCCCCGTCGTCGAAGTCCTGGTGCTGGTGCCAGTTCATGGGGAACATCATGCCCCCGCCGACGTCCTGGTAGTCGGTGTAGACGGTCTCGTAGTACATGTCCCCGACGACCGGGTTGGGCATCCAGGTCTGCACCCGCTGGACCACGTTGTCCTCGGTGATGGTGCCGTTCACCCGGTACTTGTCGAGCGCGATGAACGAGACGACGGTCACCCGCCCGCCGTACTCGTTGCGCGTGACCGCGATCGGATCGCCGGCCAGCGCGCCCTTGAGGAACCCGTGCGGCGTGAGGAAGATCTCCAGCAGCCGGCGTTCGGCGTCCCGCGGCCTGGGGATCACCCGGTCGACCTGGGAGTTCCAGGCGTGCTCGCCCCGGACCATCCACGTCCGGACCCGGTCGCCCCGGATGGGCGCGCCGCCGCCGCCCCGGGCGGGATAGTCGCCCTGCCGGACGACCATCTCCTCCAGCGAGGAGTTCGTCTCGAAGTCGATGGTGCGCGTGTACTCCGCCAGCTCGAAGCGCGGCCAGTCGAGGTCGGGGGAGTAGTTCTGGCCCGTGGCGCCGACCCAGCCGCTCCCGGAGTACCGGATGGACGTCATGTCGGTGACGCCCATCGTCTCGGCGGCGGCCCGCAGGACCGCCTGCGCATCCTGGGCCGCGGCCGGTCCGGCCGCCAGCAGCGCGGCGGCAACGAAGAATCCGATTCGCTTCCCCATGATTCCCTCCGCCCGGCTTCTCCGGCGACCGCTCCGGATCAGGGTTCGAGGCCGGCGGCGGCTTCCTCCGCGCGCGCGCCGGCCAGGATGTTGTAGAGGCCGTAGTTCCCTTCGTGGCAGGCGTACTCGTACAGCGGCTGGTCGTTGCGCCGCATCGGGACCTGGTAGGTCCAGGGCCGCGTCCAGACGGTCGGATCGTCGATCGTCGCCTCGTACGCCAGCGTCTCCGGCGCCACGCGCGTGAAGCGTTCGACGAGCCGCAGGTTCGCGTCGGTTCGTCCCGACGAGAAGCTGGTCTCGCGCAGGAAGCCGGCCGTCTCGACGACGAGCGTGTCGCCCTCCCAGTGGCCGCGCGACTCCCCCGTCCACTGCGGGAGATCGACGGTCCCGCGGCCGTCGAGCGGGACCACGCGCACGTTGTGGTTCATCTCGTTGAGCAGCGCGACGGTGTCCGGCGTCTGGAAGATCTGGACGTTGTTGTTGTACCCGCCCGGCGTCATCGGCGGTCCGGAGTTGAACCCGGTGATGCAGCGCAACTGCAATCCGTTGGAGCCGAGGTCCTCGACCCAGCCGCCGGGCGTCGGCGCGTGCGTCACGATCCCTTCGCGCGCCGCCCGCAACGCCGCCTGCTTCGCTTCCGCCTCCGGCGTCAGCGCCGGCATCCTGCCGTTCGGCGGGTCCACGATCAGCGACGTGCGCCGGGTCCCGACGATCGTCGTGCCGCGGTCGAGCCAGAAGTTGTTGTAGAAGCCGGGCGCCCCGTTCTCGCCGGAGTCCACGCTCTCGGTCACCGTCGTCCGCACGGCGGGCCGGTTCAGCAGCTCCTCGTTCCGGGCGACGGTCTCCTGCTCCAGGCGCGCCGCCTCCTCCGCCGTCAGGAACTCCTGTTCCGCCAGGTCGTCGGGCCGCTCCATCGGCGTGATGGACCGGAAGTCCCACACCCCCTGCAGATCCGGCGCGCCCCACGGCGTCCGGGGCGGATCCGCCGCGTCCGCCCCCTGCGCCGCCGCGAACGCCGGCGCCAGCATCACGACCGCGGCCACGGTCCACGCCGCCACGAGAGATCGATGGCTCATCGCTCACCCTCCTTCCGCGTCCTTCCCACGCTGCGAAGACGCGTCACCAAGGCAAGTGTAGCAGTCCGTGGCGAATCCCCCCGCTGCATTCGACGGGCGCCGCATCCCGGCTTGCACTGCGTCGTTCGTCGGTCGATGCGCAACCCGGAGGCGCGGCGCATGGGCTGGTTCTACAGCCACCTCGGATCGATGCTGGGGGGCGGCATCGCGTTCCACACCGCGTTCATCGTCTTCGGGGCGCAGAGCCTGTGGCCCTGGGAGCTCGCCGGACCGCTCGCCGTGGCGCCGTGGATCCTGCCGACCGTCGTCGGCATTCCGGCCATCGTCGTCCAGACCCGGTATTACCGGCGGAAGTTCGAGCCGGCGGCGCCCGCCGCGACGTAGGCCGCAGGCGGGAGCACTCCCGGACCGCGGGCCGGCCTGCCGTGCTCCATCCGGGTTCCGGTTGCGCACGCGGCTTGCGGCGGGCGTGACGAGCGCGCGCCCGCCCGCTGCCTCCCGGCTGGACAGCGGCGTTTTGTCGTGCGCTTCACGCCGGCGCGACGCCGTGCGCTCCGCCTCCGTTCGTCCGACGCGGAGCCTGCGCCGGCGGCGCGGCGTCCGCCCGGGTTTCCCTCCGCCGCACGCCGTCGATTCCCGCGCACCAGGGCCGGTCGGGTTTCTCCACCGCGACGCGGCGCGTCCAGAACCCGGAAGGCGCCCGCCAGTAGACGTAGCAGCGTGACGGGGCAGCAGGGGCGTCGGCCGAGGTCGGCGTCTTGGGCATCGGTACCTCCCTGTCCCTGCAACCGTAGCCCCGGTCGGCCGCCGCTGGAACTAGGGAAATCCCTAGCCTTCTCCTTCTCCGGCCCAATTCGGCGCGGACCGCCGCGCTACCGCTCCGCCGGGTGCACGTCAGATTTGTGAGGGATCGCCATCGGGGTGCAGGGCAGGACGAGATCGGTCGTCGGCGCACGGTTGAAGCGTGCCGGCATGCGCTGGACCGTCGCTGGCGCCAACGCCATCATCGCCCTGCGCTGCTGCCGGCTCAGTGGCCGCTTCGAGGACTTCTGGGAGCGACGAACCGCCAGAGCCGCCTGACGGTCCTCACAAGTCTGACGTGCACCCTTCTACCCCGGACTGCTTGACCACCCTGCGCCGCCGGGCTACACTGGTCACACGGTCGGAACCGCAATCACCAGGGAGGCAGCAAGATGCCGCAGCAGATTCGGATGTGGGAAGTTACCCGGGAAGATTCGCTGGTTGAAATCACCAGCCCCGGAATCAATTTGGAGCAGCGGTTGGAGAGTTGGTTGGAAAGCGACATTTCCATGCTCGACCCTGACCTCATGGTCATTGGCCGGCAGGTTCGTATTCCTTCCGTCGGCACCATAGACCTGTTGTGTCTGGATTCCAACGGCGACCTGGTGGTCATTGAACTCAAAAGGGGGCAAACTCCCAGAGTGAGGTTGCCCCGATCCCGTGGACAGGTTAACGCTTGGGTTCCCATCATGACAGGTCCCCGGATGGACGGGTTTCCGTGTGAGTCATCAACGAGGAAAGCGCTGTGGACCTGTGGGAATCTCGCGGCCTCGGTGCAGGCGCCGGCGGCAGCGATCGCCCGCGAGATTTCCAACGGCCTGTGGGCGCCCGCCGCGCCGATCTGCGATGCAGCGCGACGCCCCGCGGGCGTCCACAGGCCGGGCAGGTCCACAGCGCCCCCGGCGTCCGGTCGGTCCGCCGACGCCGCTTCACGGCGGTTGTCCGCCTCGCGAAGGCGAAGGCGAGCCGTGCGCCCGTGCGCCATCATGCCCTCCCCGTGTTTCCGGCAGCAACGCCGGTGACGACGCCAGCCGGCGCCGGCGCGCCGGACGCAACCCGGCCCGCGGGTTCGAGCGCCTCGCCGGACCGGCCCCCGTCCGCGGGCGCCGTCTCCCGGAGACGTTCGAAATCCAGCGGCGACAGGTAGCCCAACGCGGAATGACGCCGCCGCGTGTTGTACCACCCTTCGATGAACGCGAACACCGCCGACCGCGCCTCGGCGTGCGTCGCCCACTTCGTGCGGTCGAGCAACTCGCACTCCAGCGTCGCGAAGAAGCTCTCGGCCATCGCGTTGTCGAAGCAGTCGCCGACCGAACCCATCGACGGCGTCACGCCCCATTCCTGACAGCGGGCGCCGAAGGCCAGCGACGTGTACTGGCAGCCCTGGTCGGAGTGATGGATCACCGCCGCCGGTCGGCGTTGCTTCACGGCCATCTCCAGCGCTTCGGTCACCAGCGCCGTGCGCAGGTGCGCTGCCATCGCCCAACCCACGACCCGCCGGCTGAACACGTCGAGGACGACGGCCAGATAGAGGAAGCCGGCCAGCGTCGGGACGTACGTGATGTCGGCGACCCACAGGCGGTTCGGCCCCGCCGCCTCGAAACGGCGCTCGACCCGATCCGGGGCCGGCCGGACCCGGACCGCCCGCCGCGTCGTGCGCGGCCCGCGGCGCCGGCTCACCCCCGCAATGCCCGCCGAGCGCATCACCCGCGCCACCCGCTTGCGGCTCACCGCGGATCCGCCTGCCGACAGTTCCGCCTGAATCCGGGGCGCGCCATACGTCCCGCGGCTGTGGGCGTGGATCGCGCTGACGCGGACCGTCAGGTCCGCGTCAGCCTGCGCCCTGGCGGATGGACCCCGCCGACGCCACGCATAGTACCCGCTCGGGGAGACACCGAGCACCCGGGCCATGGCGGCGATCCGGAAGCGGGCCTGATTCGCGCTCATGAACCGGTAGATCCCCCGGATCCGGTCTCCCGCGCGAACCAGGCCGTGGCTTTTGCCAGGATCTCCCGCTCTTCCCGCAGCCGCCGGTTCTCCCGACGCAGCCGGCGCATCTCCTCACGCTCCCCGGTACGCAGGCCGTCGGTGCGCTCGCCGGCATCCCGGCCGGCCTGCGCCACCCAATTCCGGATGGCCTGGGCCGACGGCTCGAACTCCCGCGCCAGAGCCTCCGGCGTGCGCCCCGACCGGACCAGCTCGACCATCTGCCGGCGGAACTCCGCCGCATACGGCGGTCTCGATTTCGGCATCGCGAATACCTCCTCCTCCCAACAGGATAGGTGTCCACGAAACCGGGGCAACTCCAGAGAAGTAACCACCCAGGCGTTGGACTACGCCTCACGGGCGAAGGAGCTATCCTTCGAACGCATCCGGGACATAGCCAACGGTTACCTGAACCCCCGGGGCACCTTGGAAGAGGCGTTCGAGACGAAGTTCGGGCAACCTCTGCCCGGCACCTTGAACGAAAGCCATAGATCGTTGATCGTAGCCGAGTCCATGGACACTGCCACTGAACGGATCGTTCGGTATTTGTCCGACATGGGCGTGCCTGTCAACGTTGCTACGGTACAGCACTTCCGGGGGGATGGCGGCCGGGAAATGCTGGCCCAGGTTTTCCTGGTGCCCAGGTCCCAACCGATTTCCAAGAGGACGACGGGGTACAGAACGGTAAACCAGTTGCAAGATCTGGCTGAGGAAAACGGCGTAGGAGATTTGTACCGCCTGGTGCGGGAGGGGGTTAGCCGGATTTTTACCGCTACTCCCTACCGCGAAACAGTAGGTTATTATCGGCGTCTCGACGATGGGCGGATTCAGACCGTCATGTTCGTCGAAGCCGTTCCCGCGGGTGAGACCGGGGGACTTGGTTTTACCATACATGCTACCCGGTTTGGTAACTGCTTTAAGGTAGGTCTGGAAGACCTGAAAGCCATGTTGCCGGGAAATGTCAGCAAGACAACGAAAGTACGCAGTTGGCGGCGCAGTTCAGAGGAAGAGCAGGCTGATGCCGTCGGCTTGGGCGGCGCTTTTCACACCACCGCGGAAGTGGACACGTTCATCAAAGGGTTGCAGGCGGCCGCCAGGCAGTAGCCGGTCCCACCAGCAGCAGGCCGGCGACGGCGAGCCGTTGCGCGAAGGCGGGCGGCCGGCCGATGCGCACGCCACGGAGTGTACCCGTGGGTCGAGAGGCCGGCCGCGCGCGAGCCGAAGCGCTTCCGCGTCGGCGTCAGCCGGCAGGCGCTCATCGATTCCCGATTCTCGACGATCGTCTGTGCGCCCGTGTATTCGACGCGCCACGGCCTGACGACCGAGATCGACGTTACCGGCCGCCCGTCTTCAGCCGGTACCAGATGCGCAGGCCCTGGTCGCGCAGCCGGCCGAAGACCTCTTCGCGGTCGGCCCACACGCGCCGCCGGGTGACGTCGATGCCGGCCCGGTCGACGAAGACCAGCGCGAAGGCGACGGCGTACTGCGCCGGCAGCAGCGGCCCGGCGGCGTGCGGCGCCAGCGCCGCGTAGTCCGCGTCGCCGTCGGCGATCCAGACCGCGGCCCGTTCCATCCCCGGGGTCCGCGGCGGGTAGAGGGTCGGCGAGTCGGCGACGGCGTACGTCCCCGCCTGAATCTCCCGGAGCACCGCTTCGACGGCCGGAGCGGCCGACGGGGGCCGGACGGCGAGCCGGTCGCCGGCGCCTGGAGGCTCCGGGCCGGGCCGCCGGCCGACGGCGCGCAGCGTCCACTCGCTCCAGCCGTCGTCGGCGAGCACGATCCAGCCGTCGCGGCGGGCGACCATGCCGCGTCCGTCCCCGGCGTCGAAACCGGCGGCCACCGGCGACGTGACCACGAGGGGCTCGCGTCCCGTGCGGCGGATGCGCAGGGTCACCGCTTCGGCGCCGCCGCCACGCGCCTCGACTTCCACCAGACCGGCGTCGAGGGCGTCGAACAGGTCGTGGTCGGCGAGCGCCGCGCCCCCGCCGGCCTCGCTGCCGCCGGCCCGGAAGAAGAAGAGGTGCTGGCTCGGCAGGAAGTCGTGCAGCGCGACCAGCTCGAAACCGGCCGCCCGCCATTCCAGCAGCACCTGCCGCACCGACATCGCGTGGTCGGCCTTGATCCGGTCGCCGCTCCCGTCTTCCACCCGGTACTCGAGCAGCGCGACCCGGCCGCGGGGCGAGAGGGCGCGCCGGATCCCGGCCAGCATCGGCTCCGGATCGGACATCTCGTGGTAGACGTCGGCGATGACGATCCAGTCGGCGGCGCCGGCCGGCAGCTTCGGATCGGTCGGCGTGCCCAACACCGCCTCGATGCCGGTCACCCCCTCGTCCGCGGCGCGGCGCCGCATGAGGTCGAGCATCTCGGGCTGGATGTCCTGGCAGTACACCGTCCCGCCCGGCCCCACCCGGCGCGCGATGCGCCGCGCGTAGTAGCCCGAGCCGCACCCGACGTCGGCGACCACGTCGCCGGGGCGCAGGCCCAGCGCGTCGAGGACGCGCTCCGGCTGTTCCTGCTCGACGCGCTCCGGCCGTTCCAGCCAGTCGGCGCCGAGGTAGCTCATGAACTCGGCCGGCACGCGGTGCCGCGCCGCGCGACTCTCCTGCGCCTGGACCGGGGCCGCGAGCCAGCCGGCGGCGACGCAGCCGAGGACGAGGGCGGCGGCGGCCGCCGGCCATTTGGTGCTGTCCATGGAAATCGATCTCCCCGGACTGGGTGGCCGTCCAGCGGACCGACGGCGAGCCGGCCACTTGGTGCTGTGCATGGAATCGATCTCCTGTCCGCGGTGGAAACGTCTCTGCGCCTCTCCCGCACCGGCCGCCGGCCCCGCGCGCATCGGATCCGGCGGAACGCGGCCGACGGGACCCGGCAGGACCGCGCCGCCTCCTGCGCCGGCCGTCGCGCACCGGACCGTCGCCACGCGGAGGCCGTCCGGCAGCGGTTCCGGGGACCGCGCCGCCTCCTGCGCCGGCCGTCGCGCACCGGGCCGCACCGGCCGAACGGACGTCGACGGCCGTCGGTCCCCGCATGGTATCCTGCCTTGCCGGTCGTCCGACGCGTCCCACGCCACAAAGGAGCAAGCTTGTGCGCATCCGCCTGCCCGCGGCCGTCGCGTTGCTCGTCGCCTTGCCCGCGCTGGCCGGCGCGCAGTCCGTTCCGACGCCCGCGCAGTACTTCGGCTTCGAGATGGGGACCGACGGCGAACTGGCGCGGTATCCGCGGGTGCTCGACTACCTGCGGCTTCTGGCGGAGCGCACCGGCCGGGTGGAGTACGAGCCCCGCGGGACGACGACCGACGGCAATCCGTACGTGCTCGTGAAGTTCAGCTCGCCGGCGAACCTCGGCCGCCTCGAGCGGTTGATCGAGATCAACCACCGGCTGGCCGATCCCCGCGGCCTCCCGGAGGACGAGGCGGCGGCGCTGGCGCGCGAGGGCGTGCCGTTCTATTTCCTCTACGCCACGATCCACTCGACGGAGGTGGGCAACGGCCAGGCGATCGTCAACGTCGCGCACCGGCTGGCGACCGAGGACTCGCCGGAGATCCGCGAGATCCTCGACAACGCCGTCGTGCTGCTCGTGCCGTCGCAGAACCCCGACGGCCAGATCCTGGTCGTCGACCACTGGTACGCCACGCGGGGCACCGGGTTCGACCGCGTCTATCCGGATCTCTACCAGCGCTACACCGGCCACGACGACAACCGCGACTGGTTCATGTTCACGCAGAAGGAGACCCGCCTCGCCATCGACGTCCACCGCGAGTACAAGCCGCAGGTCACCCACGACATGCACCAGATGGGACCGCGCGGCGCCCGGATGTTCGTGCCGCCCTACCGGGACCCGCACGACCCGAACATCCACCCGATCCTGCTGGAGGGGCAGGCGCAGATCGGGCGGGCGATGGCGTCGGCGCTCGTCGCCCGCGGCAAGAAGGGGATCATCTCCAGCGACCAGTACGATCTGTGGACGCCGGCGCGGCAGTACATGGTCTACCACGGGCAGCCGCGCATCCTGACCGAGATCGCCAGCGCGAACCTCGCCGATCCGTACGTCAACCCGAACGGCCCCAACCGCCCCCTCGGCCGGCAGGAGGCGCGGACGAACTTCCCGGTGCCGTACGACTCGGCCGTCTGGCGTCTCGGCGACATCGTCGAGTACGGCGAGATCGCCACCTTCGCCGCGCTGGAGCACGTGGCGAAGTACCGCACGCGCTGGATGGAGAACTTCCACCGCGTCCACCGCGACTGGGTCGAGCGCGACGAGGCGCCCCATGCGTTCGTCGTGCCGGCGGCGCAACGGGATCCGTTCGCGACGTACGAGCTGCTGCGGATCCTCCACTTCGGCGAGGTCGAGATCCACCGGGCGCGGGCGCCGTTCCGCGCCGGCGGCGCGGCCTACCCCGCCGGCTCGTGGGTGATCCGGCTCGCGCAGCCATACGGCGCCTTCGCCAAGACGATGCTCGAGCGGCAGGTGTATCCCGACCTGCGGTACTACCCGGGCGGACCGCCCATCCCGCCCTACGACGTCACCGCGCACACGCTCGGCATGCTGATGGGCGTCGACGTCGATCGGATCGACGAACCGGTGGAGGCCGACCTGACGCTGCTGGAGACGATCGAGCCGCGGCGGACCCCGCTGCCCGGGCGGCCGGCCTGGGGCTATGCGATCCCGCCCTCGTCCAACGCCGGCTTTCTGGCCGCGGCGCGGCTGCAGGCGGCCGGGGTGCCGGTCTATCGCGCGGCGGAGGAGTTCGAAGCGGGCGGCCGGCACCACGCCCCCGGGACGTGGCTGGTGCCGCCGACGGACGACGCCGAGCGGATCCTCGGGCAGGTCGCCGACGAGACCGGCCTCGTCGTGACGGCGGCCGGCCGCGCGCCGCGGGTGGACGGCCATCGCCTGCGCCAGCCGACGCGGGTCGGCCTCTGGCGCGCCGCGAACAACATGCCGGGCGGCTGGATGCTGTGGCTGTTCGAGCAGTACGAGCTCGACCACGCGGTGATCTCGTCGCTCGATTTCGAGGGCGACCTCGCCGACAAGTACGACGTCATCGTGCTCCCGTCCGGCACCAGCCGCACCCGGATCGTCCGGGGCCTGAGTCCCGCCCGGCACGACGAGTCGTGGCGCTGGGCCTACGGGGTCGGCCGCTCCGGCTGGCGCAAGCTGCGGCGGTGGGTCGAGGAGGACGGAGGCACGCTCGTCGCGCTCGGATCGGCCGTGGCCACCGCCCGCCGGTTGCTGGACCTGCCCATCGAGCCGGTGCTGCCCGCCCGCGGCGTCCCCGCGCGGAACGGCGGCGGCCGGCGCCCGGTCCGCATCACGCCCGGCCAGGCCGAGCGGCGGCTGCGCGACGCCTTCCGCAGCCCCGCCGCGCTCGCCCGGACGTTGCGCGACCGGGTCGTCGATCCGACGTCGCTGTTCTACTCGCCCGGCACGCTGCTCAAGCAGGAGTACAACCCGCGGCATCCGGTCGCCTACGGCATGCCGGAGACCTGGCCGGTCTTCTTCCGGTTCGATCAGGCATACCAGCTCCTGCCCAGCTTCGAGATTCCGGCCGCGGTGGTCTCGCGCTACCCCGACGAGGACGACATGGTGGCGAGCGGCTGGCTGCTCGGCGACGAGTTCCTGCGCGCGCGGGCCAACGTCGTCGCCTTCGAGGTGGGCCGCGGGACCGCCGTCACCATGGGCAGCCAGATCGCGTTCCGCACCCAGACCCGGGCCACGTTCAAGCTGCTCTTCAACGCCATCTTCCACGGCCCCGCCGAACCGGTGACGGCCGACCGGCTGGCCACGCTCCGCTAGCGGCGGCAATGCGTTTCTTCAACACCACCGGCCCGGTGGTGGCGGCGGACCACTACCGCATCCCGCCGCTGGACCGCCTGGACCTGGACGAGCTGCTCCTGCTCGTCCGCCAGAAGCGCTACTTCGTGCTGCACGCGCCGCGGCAGACCGGGAAGACCTCGGCCCTGCTGGCGTTGCGGGACCGGCTGCGCGCCGAGGGCTGCCGGTGCGTGTACGCCAACGTCGAGGGCGGGCAGACCGCCCGCGAGGATACGGAACGGGCGATGCGCGCGGTGCTGGGCGAACTGGCCTCGCGGGCGCGCTCGGCGGGCGATGGTTTCCTGGACGGCGTCTGGCCCGACCTGCTGGCGACGTACGGGCCGGACCGGGCGCTTGGAGAAGCGCTGGGCCGCTGGGCGGCGGCCGACCCGCGGCCGCTGGTGCTGCTGATCGACGAGATCGACGCGCTGGTCGGCGACTCGCTGGTGGCCGTGCTGCGGCAGCTCCGGGCGGGCTACGACCGGCGGCCGGCGGAGTTTCCGCAGAGCGTGATGCTGTGCGGGGTGCGGGACGTGCGGGACTACCGCATTCATTCGGGATCGGCGAACGCGGTCATCGCCGGGGGCAGCGCGTTCAACGTCAGGGCGGAGTCGCTGCGGCTGGAGGACTTCTCGCGGGACGAGGTGACCGCGCTGCTCGGCCAGCACACGGCGGAGACGGGACAGGCGTTCACGGCCGGGGCGCTGGAGACGGTGTGGGAGCGGACGCAGGGGCAGCCGTGGCTGGTGAACGCGCTGGCGTACGACGCCTGCTTCCGGCACAGGGCGGGCCGGGACCGTTCGCGGCCGATCGGCGCGGAGGCGGTTCTGGCGGCGCAGGAGCGGCTGATTCTGCGGCGGGAGACGCATCTGGACCAGTTGGCGGACAAGCTGCAGGAAGAGCGGGTGCGGCGGGTGGTCGAGCCGCTGCTGAGCGGCGGGGCGGAGCGCGGCTTCGCGGCCCGCGACCTGGAGTACGTGCGGGACCTCGGGCTGGTCGCGCAGGACCGGCCGGTGCGGATCGCGAATCCGATCTACGCCGAGGTGGTGCCGCGCGAGCTGACCTGGGTGGCGCAGGAGGAGTTCGAGCACGACACGGCGTGGTACGTGGACGCCGCCGGCGGGCTGGACGCGCGGGCGCTGCTGGCCGCGTTCCAGACCTTCTTCCGGGAACATTCGGAGCACTGGCGGCAGCGGTTCCTGTACCAGGAGGCGTGGCCGCAGTTGCTGCTGCAGGCGTTCCTGCAGCGGGTGGTGAACAGCGGCGGGCGCATCGAGCGGGAGTACGGGCTGGGGCGGGGGCGCACCGACCTGCTGATCGTCTGGCCGCGCGGCGGGGACGGGTCGGCAGCCGGCAGGTCCCGCGCCGCCGGAGCCGCTACGAGCCGAGCCACGGGCACAGGTACCAGGGACGGGCCGGCAGCCGGCAGGTCCCGCGCCGGCGGCCGACCGGCCGCCGGCGGTTCTCCCGCGCGCGGCGGACCGGCGGCGCGGGTCGACAAGGTCGTGATCGAATGCAAGGTGTTGCGCAAGGGCCTGGAGCGCACCCTGGCCGACGGCCTGGAGCAGACGGCGGCGTACATGGATCGCTGTGCGGCGCAGGAAGGTCACCTCGTGGTCATCGATCGCGGCGAGGGGAAGCGCTGGGACGAAAAGGTGTTCCAGCGGCGGATGACGTCGGGCGGCGGCGTCTCCATCGACGTGTGGGGCATGTGAGACCCGGCGGCGGACGCCCTTGCGACAGCACGCCTGATGCGGGTAAATGCCACTCACGCATGGCATGTGAGACCCGGCGGCGGGACGCCGGGTCCGTTCGCGGCGGCGTCTCCATCGACGTGTGGGGCATGTGTGAGACTCGGCGGCGGGACGCCCTTGCGACCTGGGGCCCCGCGTCCTACCTCGCCCTCGTCGCCGCGGCATGTGAGACCCGGCGGCGGGACGCCCTTGCGACAGCCGGGTCCGTTCGCGGCGTCTCCATCGACTATGGGGCATGTGAGACCCGGCGGCGGACGCCCTGCCGGATGTCGCACACGCCGTCTGTTCACTCCCTTTGCAACGCACGCACCACGATTCCGAGCACCAGTCCGAACAGCACCAGGATCGCGCCGGCAACCGCGACAGCAACGAAGAACCAGAAAACGAAGCCCATCGTTGACCTTCCTTTTTCACGGTTTTTCGAGCGGTTCAAGCCGGAACGGTCGTACGCACGACGGGCCGGCGCTCGCGGTGAGCACCGGCCCGGAAGGCGCCGGCGGCGGGTTTCCCGTTGCGTCGGCTGCCGGCGACTTCCGGCCCCGCGGCCGAGGCGTGCGGTCCAGCCGACAGCCGCCAACCCAGCCCGGACGGGCACCGCCGGGCTGGGTTCCCGTTGGCGTCCGCTACCCCGCCGCTGCGCCGCGGCCGGCCGGGTCGAGCGGCAGCCGGCCGGTGGCGTGGCCGAGCGACTCGACCGACACGCCCAGCTTGTCGAGCAGCGTGACGTGCAGGTTGGCGAGCGGGGTGTCGGCCGGGTACCGGACGTGGCGCCCGCCCGTGCCGGCGCCGCCTCCGGCCAGCAGGATCGGCAGGTCCTGCGAGCCGTGCGAGTTGCTGTCGGCCATGCCGGCGCCGTAGACGATCATCGCGTGGTCGAGCAGCGTGCCGTCGCCGTCCGGGGTCGACCGCAGCCGCTCCAGGAACTGCGCGAAGAGCTGGACGTGGTACTGGTTGATCTTCGTCAGCTTGGCCAGCTTGGCGGGATCGCGCTGGTGGTGCGAAATCGGGTGGTGCGCGTCCGGCACCCCGATCTCGGCGTAGGTCCGGCCGGTGATCTCGCGGCCCATCATGAAGGTGACGACGCGGGTCAGATCGGTCTCCCAGGCGAGGGCCTGGAGGTCGAACATCAGCTTCGCGTGCTCGCCCAGCGTCGCCGGGATCCCCGCCGGCTGGTCGACGACCGGCAGCTCCCGCCCGCTCTGCGCCTCGGCCATCCGGATCCGCCGCTCGACGTCGCGGACGGCGTCGAGGTACTGGCTCAGCTTGGCGCGGTCGCCCGGCCCGATCCGGCGCGCAAGGTCGCCGGCCCGCTCGGTCACCGAATCGAGAAGGCTGGCGTCCTTGCGGAGCCGCGCCTCTCGGACGGCCGGATCGGTGCTGCCGGTGTCGCCGAACAGCCGCTCGAAGACGACGCGCGGATTGTTCTCCATCGGCAGCGGGGTCGTGTCGTTCGCCCAGGCGATCGTGTTCGTGTAGGCGCAACTGAAGCCGTCGTCGCACGAGCCGGCGAAGTCGCGCCCGTCGATCGCCAGCTCGAGGGTGGCGAGCTGCGTCTCGCGTCCGAGGACGCGCCCGGCGATCTGATCCGCAGAAACCGCGGCCAGCAGGTCGGAGCCGTTGTCCGGCTTCGACGGCACGCCGGTCAGGAAGCGCGTCGAGGAGCGGGCGTGCGGCCCCTCGCCTTCGACCCCGTGCATGCCCGACAGAACCTGGACGCGGGACCGGAACGGCTCCAGCGGCTTGAGGACGGCCGGAAAGTCGAACCCGGCTCCCTCGGTCTTCGGCGTCCAGTGGTTCATCATCATCCCGTTCGGGACGTAGACGACGCCGAGCCGCCTGACCGGCGCCGCCGCGGTGTTGCGGACAGCCGCCGCCGCCGGCACCATTCCGTCGAGCAGGGGCAGCGCGAGCGAGGCGCCCAGTCCGCGCAGCACGGTGCGGCGGGGGATCGCCTTCCTGGTGATGATCATGATTCTGACCTCCGCATGCGGAACGGCGTGCTCTGCACGATTCCGGCGATGATTGACGACCAGCGGTAGTTGTCCGAGGCGGCCGAACGGGTGATGGCGCGCACGGTCGGGCGGTCGTAGTACTCCGGTCCGCGCCCGAGCGCGTACGCCAGCAGCTTCTCCGTCAGGGTGCCGATGAACTGCTCGCGCCGCTCGAGCAGCAGCGTCCGCAGGCCGGCCGGCCCTTCGAACGCGGTGCCGTCGGGCAGGTTCCCGGAGGCGTCGATCGGCAGCTCCGCCGCGCCGGTCTCGCGCCACTTGCCGACGGCGTCGTAGTTTTCCAGCGCCAGCCCGAGCGGATCCATCGGCGCGTGGCAGACCGAGCAGGCGGGACTCTCGCGGTGCCGCTGCAGGCGGTCCCGCACGGTGGCGGCGCGGCCGTCGGCGCCGCGGTCCGGCAGGTCCGGCACGTCGGCGGGCGGAGGAGGCGGCGGGGTGCCGAGGACGTTGGTCAGCACCCACTTGCCGCGCAGCACCGGCGACGTCCGGTTCGGGTACGACGTCACGGTGAGCAGGCTGCCGTGGCCGAAGATCCCGCCGCGGCGCTCCGCCAGCTCCGGGGGCAGCGTCACGCGCCGGAAGCGGCTGCCGTAGACGTTCGGGATGCCGTAGTGCCGGGCCAGCCGCTCGTTGACGAACGTGTAGTCGGCCCCGAGCAGGTCGAGGACGCTCCGGTCCTCGCGGACGAGGCTCTCGACGAACAGTTCCGTCTCCTGCAGGAACGCCGCGCGCAGGTTCTCGTCGAACTCGGGGAAGACCACCGCGTCCGGCACCACGCCGCGCAGGTTGCGCAGGTAGAGCCACTGGCCCGCGAAGTTGCGGACCAGCTCCTTCGAGCGCGGATCCGCCAGCATCCGGCGCGTCTGCCGTGCCAGGACCTCCGGGTCGCCGAGCCGGCCCCGCGCGGCGAGCGCCAGCAGCTCGTCGTCCGGGCCGGCGGACCAGAGGAAGTAGGACAGCCGCGACGCCAGCTCGAGGTCGTTCAGCGCGTAGGCCGCGCCCGGCCGGGCGTCGATCGGATCGCGCTCGACCCGGAAGAGGAAGTCGGGCGCGATGAGCACGCGTTCGAGCGCGAGCTGGATGCCGGCGTCGAAGCCGCCGCCGGCGCGGCCGAGCCGGTAGAAGTCCATCAGGGTCGCGACGTCCCCCGCCTCCGGCGGCCGGCGGTAGGCGCGGCGCGCGAGCGACGACAGGATCTCTTCCGCGCAGGCTTCCTCGTCGGCCGTCGCCGCGCCGGCCGGCCGGCACGTGAACAGCGCCCGGCGCGCCGGGGTGTCGCCGGGGCCGGCGCCGGCGTACGGCCCGCCGATCTCCACCTGCTCGACCGCCGCGTTGCCGTCGCGCATCTCGTTGACGGCGACCGCGAAGATGCTCTGGCGCGGCTGCAGCACGCCTTCCGGCTCGGTGAACCGCCGCACGAACGCCACGCTGACCACGTGCGGCCCCGCCGTCGCATGGAACCGCGCGCGCATGCCGGCGTCGGCGTAGAGCATGTACTCTTCCCACGCCGGATCGCCGAACTGGTTGCCGCCGTAGCTGGCCGGCGCCTGGACGCCCTCGGGTTCTTCGCCGCCGAAGACGAACGTCCGCACGAGCACGCCGTCGAGCCGGACCTCCAGCTCGTGGCGCGAGCCCATGCCGCGCACGTAGTTCACGTAGTTCCGGTGCAGCCGGATCCGCACGTCGTACTCCCCGTCCACCGGGAAGTAGTGGCGGACGCCGATCCCGCCGCGCGAGCCGAACGGCGTGTCGTCGCCCATCCGATCGTCCTGCAGCAGGAGGATCGGCACCTTGTAGGTTTCGGTGGCCGGCCCGAGCGGTGCCTCGCCCACCGCCAGACGGCCGATCTTGCGCGCCGCCGAGAGGTACCGCTCCATCAGGGCGGGCGAGACGGTCAGGACGTCCGCCATGTTGTCGAAGCCGTGCTCGTCGATGTCGTCGGCCGGCAGCAGCTCGGCGACGTCGACGTCGAGCGCCAGCAGATCCCGGACGGCGTTGGCGTACTCGGCGCGGTTCAGGCGGTGGAACGCCTCGGTGCGTCCCGGATTCGGCCGCAACGCGGCGAACCGGTCGATCTCGGTCTCCAGCCAGGCGGCCAGCCCGTCGTAGGTTTCCGCCGCCGGACGCGGCCGGCCGGCCGGCGGCATGGTCCGCGTCCGCAGCTTCGTGACCACCTTCTCCCACGTCTCGGCGTGCGCGCCGACCTGCGAGAGGTCGAGGCCGGTCAGGGTCAGCCCGGCGGTCCGGAGCCGGTCGTTGTGGCAGGAGGCGCAGTAGCGGCGGACGGTCTGCCGCAACAGATCCGCGCCCGCGCGGGGCGGCCCGGCCTGCGCGCCGGTCCCCGCGGCGGACGGCGACGCCGGGAACGCCGCGGCGAGCGCGGCCGCCGCAACAAACGCAGACAACGACCGCGCGCGAGCGTGAGACATCCGTCCGTCGGCTCCTTCCGGCGCTGATCGACCGAACGTCCGCATAGCTTGTCCGATGCCGGATTCCGTGTCAATCTTGTTCGTCGGTGTCCTGCCGTCCGCCCGCGCGGCGTCGCCGCCGACGGTTCCGCACGGCGCGCAGGATCACGGCCGGCTTCCTTCAATAACGGGCGGCGATAAGGGCGATCGAGCGGGGGGCGGAACCTGTACAGGGCCGCCGGAACGCGCTGCCGGGCGCCGGCCGCGGCGGTCTGGCCCGCACTCCGCTCCGCCACGCGGACGTTCCCGTCCCGGCGACCGGTGACGGCCGGGAGATCGGCGTGATCGGCGTCCGGATCGGCGGGCGCGTCCCGGCGCCCCCCGTCGCGGGGCTGAAGCCGGCGAACGTTGCTGCCGGGCGCCGGCCGCGGCGGTCCGGCCCGCGCTCCGCTCCCGCCGCGCGGACGTTCCCGTCCCGGCGATCGGTGACGGTCGGGAGATCGGCGTGATCGGCGTCCGGATCGGCGGGCGCGTCCTGGCGCCCCGCCGCGGGGCTGAAGCCGGCGAACGTTGCGGCCGATACTCGTTGGATATACGGTTGTAAAAGCCCGGAGGAGGAGACTGTTCATGCTCGCCACCCCACCGATCGACGGAAGATTCCGGATGACCGCCGCCAGACGAGCCGCGATCGCCGCGGCGCTGCTCGCGGCGGCCGCGGTCCCGGTCCATGCGCAGGAGGGGGGCATCGGCGGGATCGTCTCCGACGACACCGGCGGCGTCCTGCCGGGGGTGACGGTGGAGGCCGCGAGTCCGGCGCTGCCCGGCGGCGTCACCGTCGCGTTCACCGACGGCGACGGCCGCTACGCGCTCGCCCCGCTGCCGCCCGGGGCCTACGACCTGACGTTCGTCATGCCCGGCTTCGAGCAGCTCGAACGCGCCGGCGTCGAGGTGGCGGCCGGCGCCACGGTGACCGTCGACGCGCGGTTGCGGCTCGGCGGCCTGTTCGAGGAAGTGACGGTGGCGGTGACCGGCACGGCGATCGACGCGCCGGCCATCAACATGCCGAACGCGGTCACGCTGGTCAGCCGCGAAACGCTGGAGCGGCAGGGGGCGACGCAGCTCGTCGACCTCGTCAAGAACTTGAGCCAGAGTCATGGCGTGATCGGCGAGCGGAATAGCTGGTACAACTCGAACCAGCCCGCGACGCTGACCGAGAACGTCGCGAACGTGAACCTGCGCGGCCTCGGCGCCTCGCGGACGCTGGTGCTGATCAACGGCCGCCGCCACGTGCCGGTGCCCGCGCGCCTCATCGGCGGGCGGTTCGTCGACGTCAACACCATCCCGGGCATCGCCGTCGGCCGGCTGGAGGTGTTGAAGGAGGGGGCGTCGGCGACGTACGGCTCGGACGCGGTGGGCGGCGTCGCCAACTTCGTGACGCGCCGGGACTTCCGCGGCTTCGAGGTCAACCTCTCGCAGGACTCCTTCGCCGACGCGGGCGACACGACCGTGGCCGGCATCTGGGGCGGACGGATCGGAGAGAGCAGCGCGGTCTTCTCCGCCGAGCGGGTCAGCCGCCAGGCGCTGCAGTTCAACGAGCGCGGCTTCCTCCTGGATCGGTTCACCCCGCACGTCGCCGGCAACCGCGCCGGCTGGTCCAGCCTGGGCAACCCCGGCACGTTCTCCGTCGGAAGTCCCGTGCCGTTCACGGCCGACGTCTTCGACCCCCGGTGCGAGGACCTGGGCGGCCAGGACGAGGGCTGGACCTGCCGGTTCCGCTACGCGCCGTACGACAACCTGATCGAGGAGCAGGATCAGACCCGGGCCTTCGTCGAGCTCAACGGCCCCCTGAACGAAGGGATCGACTACCACCTGGAAGGGCTGTGGGCCGACGCGGTGATTCCCAACTGGTACACCACGCCGTCGTACCCGCCCTTCACGGTGACGAGCACCACCATCCAGGAAGTGGCGCCCGACCACCCCGGCCGGATGGCGTTCTGCAACCAGTACGCCGGCGACGCCAAGGCGGACCCGGAGGGCGCCTGCGCGGGCGGCGAGAACTGGTACTTCAACGGCCGCCCCTTCGGGAACTCGGGGCCGGCCCGGACGCTGCGCCGGCAGTCCCGCACCTGGCGGCTCGCCGGATCGGTCGACGGCGACTTCCAGATGGGCGGCCGGGACGCCAACTGGGACGTCGGCGTCACCTACTCCCGGGCGCGCGGGAACCTGAACCTGCCGGCGGTGTACACGGACCGGATGTTCCGTGCCTTCCGCGGCTTCGGCGGCCCGAACTGCGGCGTCGGCGTGGCGGCGGACCGCTCTTCGCCTGCCGGCATGACGCTCGGGCCGCTGGGCGGCAGGGTGGCGGGCGCCGGCGACTGCATGTACTACAACCCGTTCAGCAGCGCCATCCAGTACGCCGATCAGCAACCGGGGGCGCGGTTCGCGACCACCGCGAACCCCGACTACGTCGCCGGCCTGGCGAACCCGGAAGCGTTGCGGACGTGGCTCGCCGAGGAGGTCGATCTGGTCAGCACCACCGACCTGTTCGTGGCCGACGCCACGGTGAGCGGCAACCTCGTCCCGAACGTGGCGGACTTCGCGGTCGGCTACCAGTTCCGCGGCATGCGCGCCGACGGCGACCCGAACGCCGCCGGCGACGTCACGCTCAACCCCTGTCCGGTGGCGGGCGACACGAGCTGCTCGGCCGGCGACCGGTTCGGCCCGTATCTCTTCACCAACGTCCACCGGCCGTACGCGGCGGACCAGCAGGTCCAGCGTTTCTTCGGCGAGCTGGCGTTCAACGCCGGTCCGCGGGTCGACGTGCAGGCGGCCGCGAACTACGAGTTCTACACCGTGGCCGGCCGCAACGTCAGCAGTTTCGACCCGAAGCTGGGCGGACGCCTGCAGCTCGCCGAGAGCCTGCACTATTCCCTCTCGCTGCGCGGGTCCCTGCAGACGACGTTCCGCACGCCGTCGCTCGACGACCTGAACACCAGCCCGCTGACCACCCTGGAGTGGATCAACGAGACCGGGGCCTATCAGGCCGTCGACCGCTACGGCAGCCCGGACCTGCTGCCCGAGCGCGCGTTCACCTACAACACGGGCGTCGTGCTCTTCCTGGAAGGGGGCGTCGAAGCGACGGTCGACTACTGGAGCTACGACTTCGAGAACGTGATCGGATCGATGCCCTACGACGCGATCACCAGGCTGTACAACCAGCCGGCCACGCAGGACGCGGTGTCGCGGTTCATCGTCTGCCCGGAGGGCGTGGCCTCGGATCTGCTTCCCGCCGCCCGGTGCGCGGCCGCGGCGCTCGAGCGGGTCCAGATCGATCTGGTGAACTGGCCGGGGCTGACCACCTCCGGGATCGACACGCACTTCGCCACCCGGACCGCCGCGGGGCCGGGACAGCTCTCGGCGAGCTGGGACACCACCTACACGGTGGGGTACCGGACGAAGGAGCTGACGCTGGCGGGGACCGGCCTGACCCTCTACGAGGAACGCGAGACCGCCGGCTACCTGAACTTCGCCCACCCGATCTCGGTGCCGCTGCCCCGCTGGAAGAGCCGCTGGTCGGCGGTCTACGACTGGAACGACTACACGCTCGCGAACTACGTGAACTACATCTCCTCTTACCAGGATCGGGCTTCGAGCACCACGGCGCCGGTCATCGACCCCTTCCTCACCTGGGACGTCAGCTTCGCGTGGCGCTTCCCGGGCAGCGGGATCAACCTCAGCCTGTACGCCTTGAACCTGACCGGCGCCCGTCCGCCGTGGGCCAACGTCGAGACCGGATACGACGGCTTCACGCACGACCCGAAGGGCCGGCGCGTGAAGGTGGGGCTCACCTACCGCTTCGGCGGCTGAGGCCGGCGGCGCTTTGCTGGCGGTTTCCGGCCGGCGTGAAGACGCGCCCTGTCCGCCGCGGGTCGCCCGCGGTAACATGGGCGGCATGACCCATCGATCTTTCGCCGCACGGACCCTGGCCGCGACGGCCGCGGCGCTGCTCGCGCCGGCCGCCGGCCTCCACGGACAGACCGCGCCGGGGCTGCTCGCCGCGGCCCGCGCGGGGGACCTCGCCGCCTTGCGCGCGGCGATCTCCGCCGGCGCCCCGGTCGAAGCGCGGACCGGGGACGGCGCGACGGCGCTGCACTGGGCCGCGCACCGCGACGACGTCGAAGCCGCCCGCCTGCTGCTCGCCGCCGGCGCGCCGGCGGACGCCGCCGGCGCGCTCGGCGCGACCCCCCTCTGGCTGGCCGCGAAGAACGGCAACGCGCCGCTGGTCGAGCTGCTGCTGCGGGCCGGCGCCGACCCGAACGCCGCGCTCCGGATGGGGGAGACCCCGCTGATGAGCGCGGCCCGGAGCGGCAGTCTGCCGGTGGTCGAGCTGCTTCTCGACGCCGGCGCCGACGTGAACGCGGCGGAGCGCGAACGCGGCCAGACGGCGCTGATGTGGGCGGCGGCCCAGCAGCACGCCGGCGTCGTCCGCCTGCTGGCCGGGCGCGGCGCCGACCCGCACGTCCGCACGCGGGTCTGGGAGCAGCTCGAGAACACCGCCGGCAACACCAATACGAGCGGCAACTTCCGCATGCGCCACGGCGGCTCGACGGCGCTGCTCTTCGCGGCGCGCAACGGCGACGTGGAGACGGCGCGCGCGCTCGTCGAGGCCGGCGCCGACGTCGACGACACGGCGGCGTCCGGCGCAAGCGCCCTCGTCGTCGCCGCGCACAGCGGCCACGGGCCGCTCGCCGTCTACCTGCTGGAACAGGGCGCCGACCCGAACGCGGCCGGCGCCGGCTATACCGCGCTGCACGCCGCGGCCCTGCGCAGCCAGCCCGCGCTGGCCGCGGCGCTCCTCGAGCGCGGGGCCGACGTGGACGCCGTCGTCGCACGCGGCACGCCGGGCCGGCGGTTCAGCGCCGACTACAGCATCCGCCACCAGGCGGTCGGCGCGAACGCCTTCTGGCTCGCGGCGCGCTACGGCGAGCCGGAGATCCTCCGTCTGCTCGCCGAGTGGGGCGCCGACCCGCACGTCTCGCCCGCCAGCCGCACGTCGTCGCTGAAGGCGGCGCTGGGCGTGCCGCAGATCTCCCAGGAGGACCGGCGCAACCGCGTGGACGCGCCGAACCCGATGGATCGCATCGACCTGGAGCGCATGACGCTCGACCTCGCGCACGTCGTCCTCGCCCTCGGGGTCGACGTGAACCAGGCCGACGACCGGGGCAACACCGCGCTCCACGACGCGGTGCGGACCGGCTTCGCGTCGGTCGTCGAGCTGCTGGCGGCGCACGGGGCCGATCTCGGCGTCGTGAACGACCGGGGCCAGACGCCGCTGGCCCTGGCCGAGACCAGCCTGCCGGTCATCGGCACCAACGGCCTGCGGTCGACGCAGCCGGAGATCGCGGCGCGGCTGCGCGCGCTCGGCGCCGGCGACTGACGCGCCGGCGCCGTGGCGACCGGGCTGGAGCGTCGGTCCGGATGCGCCCGCGCGGCGACGGGCCGAAGTCTGGCGTCAGCGGAGGCGCGGTTTCGCTACGATCCGGAGCACGATGAACCGGGCCGAGCTGACCGAGATCATCCGCAACGGAGAGAATTCCGGCGTCGAGTTCAAGCGGGACGGCGTCCATGCCGACTCCCTGGCCAAGGAAATGTCCGCCCTGCTCAACTTCGAGGGTGGCGTGATCCTGCTGGGCGTCGAGGACGACGGCAGTGTTTCGGGCCTGCGCAATCGGGCGGACGCCGAGCGGCGAGTCATGGAGATCGCCCGCGCGCACGTGCGGCCGGGGTTCATTCCGGCGTGGTCCGTCGTCCTGCTCGACGGCGGCGGCGTGGGGGTGGTCCGTATCGGCGCCGACGAACCCGGCAAACCGTACAAGGCGAAGCGCGGCTCGCACTGGGTGACGTTCGTGCGCGTCGGCACCACGTCGAGGGAAGCGACGCGGGACGAGGAGGGCCGGCTGTACCAGGCCGGCCGCCTGATGCGGTACGAGATCAAACCGGTGCTCGACGCGGGGCTGGACAGTCTCGATCGGGACCGGCTCGCCAACTATTTCCGGGTGCGGTTGCAGCGCGCGGCGCCGGCGGTGGATGACGACGAGGCGTGGCGCAGGCTGCTCGTCAACACCGGTCTGCTCGTCGAGGCGGCGGGAACCGCGGCCGCCACCGTCGCCGGACTGCTGCTCTTCGGCGAGGACCCGAACCGCCGCGTGCCGCAGGCGGGAATCACCGCGACCGCGTTTCCCGGCACGGACAAGGACTACGACACCATCGACGAGGAGGTGATCCGCGGTCCGCTCGTCTCCATCACGTCCGGCCGCGGACGCGCCGAGGAGAAGGGCGTCATCGACCGCGCCGTGGATTTCGTCGCCCGCAACCTGCCGACGGTCGCCTGGCTCGACGGCGGCCGCCGGATCCGCAGGAAGGTGCTGCCCCTGGAGGCGGTCCGCGAGTCGATCGTCAACGCCGTCACCCACCGGGACTACACGCTGACCGGCACCGACGTCGAGGTGTCCGCGTACCGCGACCGCCTCGAGGTCATCTCGCCCGGACGGCTCCCCAACAGCGTCACGGTCACGAAGATGCGCGAAGGCGTGCTGCGGGTCTCCAGAAACGAGCTCGTGAAGGACGTGTTGCGCGACTACGGGTACGTGGAGCATCTCGGCATGGGGGTGCGCAGGCGGATCATCGACGCCATGCGGGAGCACAACGGGACCGAACCGGACCTGATCGAGGAAGAGCACCGCTTCATCGTCCGCCTGTGGAAGACGCCGCGGGAGGCATGAGCCGCCGCCGGGGTCGAGTCGTGCCCGCGGGACGCTCGCGCAGCGCCGGCGGCGCCGGCTCTCCCGCCGCGCCGGCGCAACGGCTACAATGGCGCCGGTTCATGTCCCGCCCGCGTGGCCGCCGATTCGGGTCGCCGGAGGACGTTCGGTCGAGGCTCCGCTAGTGGTCGCTCCGACCATCGTCTCCCGCGCCGACCACTCCATCTCGCGCCGGCGGATCGACCCCGACGCGCTGAAGGTCCTCTACCGGCTCCGAAAGTTCGACCACACCGCCTACCTGGTGGGCGGCGGGGTGCGCGACCTGCTGCTCGACCGCCGCCCGAAGGACTTCGACGTCGGCACGTCGGCCCATCCGCAGGAGGTCAAGCGCATCTTCCGGAACTGCTGGATCATCGGCCGGCGCTTCCGGCTGGCGCACGTCAAGTTCGGCGACAAGACGATCGAGGTGGCGACGTTCCGCCGCCAGGTTCCGGAGGACGCGCCGCCGGCCGCGGACGCCGCCGCGCCGCCGGCCGCGGACGCCACCGCGGCATCCCGCCGGGGACCGGAACCTCCGCCGCCCGGCGCGGGCGGGCACCGGCGCGGGCGGCGGCCGGTCCGGCGCGACAACACCTTCGGCACCCCCGAGGAGGACGCCTTCCGCCGCGACTTCACGATCAACGGGCTCTTCTACGACGTCGAGACCTTCGCGGTCATCGACTACGTCGGCGGGATGGCGGACCTCCGCCGGCGGCTCATCCGCTGCATCGGCGACCCGGACGAGCGGTTCGTCGAGGATCCGGTCCGGATGCTGCGGGCCGTCGCCTTCGCCGCGCGGCTCGACTTCCGCCTCGAAGCGCCGGTGCGCGAGGGCATCGCCAGACAGCGCGCGCAGATTCGCAACGCGTCTCCGGCCCGGCTGGTCGAAGAAATCTACAAGCTTCTGCGCAGCGGCGTCGCCACCCGGATTTTCAAGCGGCTGTCCCGGACCGGGCTTCTGCGTCACGTCGCCCCGGAGGTCAACCGCCCGCGCTCGGTTGCGCTGTGGCGGTCGCTCGAAGCGCTCGACGCCTACCGGGCGCGCTTCGACGCGGCGCCCGACGCGCTCTCGAACGCGGTCCTCCTCGGCAGCCTGGTGGCGCCGTTCCAGACGATCGACCTGACGGCGCCCCGGCGCGGCCCGCGCGGAATGCCGCTCCGCGTCTCGCTGGGCGACCAGCCGGTGGCCCGGCGCGACGTCGAGCACCTGCGGCAGGTGCTGGCGTTGCAGCCGCTGCTCAAGGAGCCCGGCCTCCCGCCGCGCAGGATACGGGGGATCCTCGGGCGCAGCAGCCTGCCCGACGCGCTCACCTGGTTGGAGATCCACGGCGAAGACCCGGAGGCGCTCGCGCGCTGGCAGGACCTCGCGGCCCACGGAGTGCGGGCGCCCCCCCGCCGGCGCCGCCGCCGGGGCCGGCGGCGTTCCCCCCGCGCGCCGGCTGCCGAGTGAGGGTGCGCGCGGCCGCGGCGGAACGATGAACGGCGCCCGGTACAGGACCGGATCGGGAGCGCCGCCCGTGGGGGGCGTCGCGCTGTTGCCGCCTGTTGGCCGCGCTGACGGTGCAGGGCCGGATCGGGAGCGCCGCCCGTGGGGGAACCGCGGCGGCGGAACGGCCGGCTCCGGACGGTTCCCTACCCGGCGAGCAGGATGCCGGTCACCTTGAAGAACGACAGCCCGATCCCGACGGCGGTGACCGCGACGAGCGCGAGCGCCGCCACCAGGATGCGCGTGCTCTCCCGATGCTCGTCGCTGAAACCCATCAGTTGCGCCGCGATCCACCCGCCGGCGAAGCCGCCGCCGTGCGCCCAGTTGTTCACGCTCGGCACGATGAAGCCGAAGATGCCCAGGATGACCGCCCACTGCCAGAGCTGCTGCGTCATGACGGAGCTGCCCCGCTTGCGGCCGTAGACGATCAGCGCGGCGAGCAGGCCGAAGATCGCGCCCGATGCGCCGATGGTCGGCGCGCCCGACATCTGGTTCGACAGCAGGAACCCGGACGCGCCGGCGGCGTTGAACAGCACGAACGTCCTGGCGGGGCCGTAGACTTCGGCCGCGGCCGGGCCGAGGTTGCGGATCCACATCACGTTGAACGCGATGTGCAGCAGGCCGCCGTGGAGGTAGGTGGCGGTCAAAAGCGTCCACCACCAGCCGAGCTCCCACGCGATCCCGCCGGTCATGCCGAGCTGATACAGGGCGCGCCCGCCGGGCGACAGGATGGAGAGGAAGCCGGTCGCCCGGAAGATCGCCTCCGGCTGCAGCAGCAGCGCCAGGGCGTACAGCGTCAGGCACGCGCCGATGACGAGGACGACCGGATCGAGGCGCGAGCCGACGAGGGAACGCAGGAACGGCGCCCACCCGAACAGCCCGGGCCGCCAGGCGCCGCAGTACGGGCAGCGCTCCTCGTTGATGCCGACCAGCCGGCTGCACGCGGCGCAGACGATGGAGCCTTCGGACTGCCGCACGAACACAGGGTACCAGGAATCCGGGTCCCGGGACGCATGCGCCGCCGCCGGTGCGCCTGCCGGGCGTCCGCTCCGCCGCCTCGCCGCGTCCCGGCGCGCCGTCAGCTCTTCCGGGTCGTCTCCGCCCCGGCCTTCCCGGTGGCGACCGGGATCGCGTCCTCGCGCACCCGATCGGGCCAGTAGTCGTCGTCGAGCGCCTGCGCCGGCGTGAAGGGGCATTCGCGCGGGAGCTCGGGACGTTCCCCGTAGTCCGCCATCTGCGCGGCGGCCTGCCGGCGCGCCCGCGGCCAGACTTTGGCCAGCAGCGCATCGAGGTGCGACCGCAGGCTGGGACTGCCGTCGAGACGACCCTCGATTTCGGTGCGGTGGTTCCGAACCTCGTTCTTCCAGCCTCGCCGCGGCCCGTCGGCCGGAGAGCAGCGCAGTTTCAGCAGATGCATGACCACGTGATGGAGGTGCGACCGCACCGCATACCTCTGCTCGCCGCCCATGTCCTCGACCTCTTCGATCAGGTGCTCGAGGTCGGCGTCGGCCAGCCGGCCGGCCCTGAGAAGCGCCGCCTGTTGCTGCGTCCAGGCGTGGAAATCCCGGTCGTGCAACGTCTGCGGCCCGGTGGACTTCTTGACGGCGTGAGGCGCCATTTCGATTGCCGGGCCGGCGGCCCGGGCGCCGGGCATGCGTGCCCGGGTCAACCGGAAGAATCGCCGTGGGCCATCTCGGCCATGTCGGCCAAGTCCCGATGCATCCGGTACGCTTCGTCTTCGATCCGCAGGACTCGGGAAATCAGATTCCGCACCGCGGAAACCACGACCGTTCCGGATTGCGTGACGTGCGCCGAAACTTTTACGAACAGGCTTCGTCCGATCAGGATCCCCAGGATCGCGCGGATGAAGTCGCGCGCCGCTTCTCGGACACGGGGATTCTGATGGCACGCGGCCGCGCGCCATCGCTCTCGAAAGGCTTCGTCGCTCAGCAGGCGGCTGTCACGGATCGCGCGCACGACGTTGCGGAGCGTGAGGGGTTCCGATTTCGGGATGATGATGTTGATTTCCTCGTAGAGAAACCGAAAGCTCTCGTCTTCTTCGGAGACGTGCCGTTCCGCGGCCAGACGCACGATCCGGTCGCGAACGGCGAACAGCGCGTAGCGATCCGTTTTCAGCCGCTCGCGCCGCAGGAAGCGCCATCGCCACGCGGACGACGCGAGGACGACCAGAAACAGGGCGAGTACCGGCAGGAAATCAGCTTCCGTCATTTTTTCGTTTTGCCTGAGTGCTGAGTCGTTTTCCGAGAACGAGGTTCTGCAACTCGCTGCGTTCCTTGCTCAGTCTTTCGATTTCCCGATCCTTGTCCTTCAAGCGCTGCGCGTACTGCCTGTGGAGCATGTACTCCAGATAGACGACCGCCACCGTCAGCAAGGCGGTCAGTACGCCGTACTCGTGACGAACCGCATCGAGCAACTCGCCGATCGGTTCCGGGAGAACGTCCAGGTCAGTTCCCCGTCACGCCCGGCACCTGGTTGCCGGCGATCCAGACCGACTCGATCGTGTGGCTGTTGGCGATGTCCTCGGCCGGGTTCGCCGTGTAGACGACGAAGTCGGCGAAGTTGCCGGCCTCCAGCGTTCCCACTCCTTCCAGGCCCAGGCAGGCCGCGGCGTCGCGGGTCGAGGCGACGATCGCCTGCATCGGCGTCAGGCCCGCTTCCACCATCAGGGCGAGCTCGCCGTGCTCGAAGTAGCCCTGGAAGCGGGCGGCGGGGCCGGTGTCGGTCCCCATCGCAATCCGCACCCCGGCGTCGTGGAGCACCTTGACGTTGCGCATCGCGGTCGGGAGCTGCGCCTTGTAGGTCTGCGCGCTGCTGCTGTTGCGGACGCGCTCCTGCCGCTCCGGAGCCTCCAGCGCGGCGATCACCTCCGGATCGGCGTCCCGCAGGAAGAACGGATCGTCGAACCACTCCGGCCGCTCCTCGTAGACGTAGGTCGAGACCTCGCGCATCAGGGTCGGGCAGACGCAGACGCCGCCGGCGGTCAGCAGGTCGATCAGTTCCTGGTCGACGTCGAGGTCGCGGACGCTGTGGGCGACGAAGTCGGCGCCGGCCTGCAGCAGCCCCTTGGCGTCGTCGAGGTAGTAGAGGTGCGCGGTCAGCTTCAGGCCGCGCTCGTGGGCCGTGTCGATGACCGCCCGGTAGACTTCCGGCGTCATCTTCTCGGTGGCGCCGAGGTTGTCGTCGACCCGGATCTTGATGAAGTCGACGTTCATGTCGGCCGCCGCGTTCACCCGCTCCGCCGCCTGCTCGGGGGTGTCGGCGACGATGACCGGACCGGCCACGCGCAGCCGCGCGTGGGTCAGGCCGGGACCCTCGCGGTCGCGCACCGCGACGCCCTCGGGGCCGTCGCCGCCGAGACTGGCGACGGTGGTCACGCCGTAGCGCGCGTAGAGCGCGAGCTGGCTCGCCACGTGCTCCTCTGTGTAGAAGGACGGGTCGGCCTCCAGCCCGCGAACGTCGTTGACGTGCCCGTGCGCGTTGACCAGCCCGGGCGTCACCGTCCTGCCGGTCAGATCCACCGTCGCGGCGTCCTCGGGCGCGGCGACTTCGCCGCTCGCCCCGACCGCCTCGATGACGCCGTCCCGCACCACGATCGTGCCGCTCTCGATGGCGCCGCCGTCCCCGACGATCAGGCGCGCGCCGGTGAAGGCGGTCAGTCCCGGCGTCGGCTCGACCGGCTCCGGCGCGCCGCCGCAGGCCGCCGCGGCGGCCAGGACGGCGGCGGCCGGTGCGACTGTCGCGTAACGCTGCAGACTCTTCATGTTCCCTGTTCCTGCCCTTCTGAATGGCGAAGCCGTCAATTGTCGCCCCCGACGTCCCGCAGTTCCTCGATCACCGCGCCGAGCCGCTCGATCTCCGCGCCGTAGAGCGCCCAGTCGCCGTCGCGCTGGGCGCGGATGGCGCGCGTGTAGTGATCCTGCGCCCGGTCGGCCAGCGAGCCCCCCGCCCGGCCCGCCGTCGACCCCGCGCGCGCCGTCCCCGGTCCCCGCGCCGCGCCGGCCACGATGTCCGCGACGAGCGAGGCGGGCGACGCGGCCGGCGGCGGGCCCGGTCCGCCGAAGAGGCGCGCGAGCGCGTCGTCCAGCGTCTCCTCCATGACGATCCGGTTCTGGTACGCCGCCACCACCCGCGTCAGCTCCGGGATGCGGCCCCCGGACGCCCGCAGATACAGCGGGCGGACGTACAACAGCGCTTCCTCGATCGGGATGACGAGCAGCGTGCCCTGGATCACCTCCGACCCCTGCTGGTTCCAGAGGGTGATCTGGGGCGATATTTCCTGGTCCTGGTTGATGCGGGCGACGATCTGCGACGGCCCGAACACCAGCTTCTGCTTCGGGAACTGGAAGACGAGCAACTTGCCGTAGTTCTCGCCGTCGCTGCGCGCCACCATCCACGCGGCCAGGTTGTTCTTGCCGCGCGGCGTGAACGGCAGCATCTGGATGAACTCGGCCCGCTCCGCGCCCGGCAGCCGCATGATGGTGTAGTACGGCTCCATCTGCTCGTTGTCGATGACCGGCACCTCCCACTCGTCCTCGCGGTTGTAGAAGACGCTGGGGTTGGTCATGTGGAACGTGGAGTACATCGACGTCTGCAACGAGAAGATTCCCTCCGGGTAGCGGACGTGGCTCTTGAGTTCGTCCGGCATCTCGTCGAGCGGCCGCAGCAGGTCCGGGAAGATCTTCCCGAGGGTGACGCCGAGCGGATCCTCCGGCTCGGCCAGGTAGAACGTCGTGTCGCCGTCGTAGGCGTCGATGACGATCTTCACCGAGTTGCGGATGTAGTTGATGCCGCTGCTGACCGGCGTCGAGTACGGGAAGTTGCCGGTGACCGTGTAGGCGTCGCGCATCCAGTAGAGCCGCCCGCCCGCGATCACCAGATAGGGGTCGGCGTCGTAGCGCAGGAACGGCGCGATGGTCGCCACCCGGTCCGAGATGTTGCGGTGGAAGATCACCCGGCTGTCGGCGTTGAGCTGGCCGCTGACCAGGATCTCGTACGACCGGAACCGGAGGCTGAGCAGCATGCGGCGCAGCAGGCCGCCGATCTCGACCCCGCCGGCGCCGTCGTAGCGGGTGGAGACGTTGTCGTCGCCCTGCGGGTAGTGGAACTCGTCGGTGTTCGTGTTCACCAGCACGTAGTCGTTCGACAGCTCGCCGAAGTAGATGCTCGGCTGCTCGACCGCGAGGTCGGTCTGCGACGTGGGCGGCAGGTCCTGGATGAACAGGACCGGCAGCCCTTCCTCCGTCACCTGGTTGACGGGGCCGAGGGCGACGCCGAACCCGTGCGTGTACTGCAGGCGCTCGTTCACCCACGAACGGTTCGGCAGGTTGTCGGAGTTGAGCTCGCGGCTCGACAGCATGGTCTGGCGGTACTCGCCGTCGATGACGTAGCGGTCGTTGTCGACCGACGCGAACTCGTAGTAGGTGCGGATCTCCTGGATCTGCCCGAACGTGTCGAGCAGCGGCTGGTGGTCCCAGAGCCGGACGTTGTTGATCGTCTCGGCGTTGTTCTCGATGTCCTCCATGGTCAGGAGGGCGTCGCCCGACAACTGCCGTTCCTCGACCGCGTCGAGGTCGAACGCGGTGCGCGTCGCGGCGATGTTGTGCGCGATGTACGGCGCCTCCTTCTGCTGCTCGTCCGGCGTCACCACCAGCCGCTGCAGCCCGGCCGCCGCCCCGCCCCCGCCGATCCAGATCAGCAGGTACACGCCGGCCGCCGCGGCCACCGGCCACAGGCTGCCGGCGAACGCGGAGTAGATGCAGGCGCCCGCCGCGAACACCGACACCGCCATCAGGATCCGCAGCACCGGCAGGCGCACCGCCACGTCGACGTACGACGCCCCGTGCACGATGCCGGCCGGCGTCGTCAGCAGGCGCGGCATGTCCAGGTACGCGGCCCAGGCGAACAGCAGGAAGACGGCGGCGCCGAGCAGCAGCAGGTGCCGGCGGGCCTGCTCTCCGACGCGGACGCCGTCCGGCCGGAGCGCGAGCTGGCCCGACACCACGTAGGCGGCGGCCGATCCGACGAGCGACAGGGCGACGAGCGCGAAGAGCCCGAGGCGCACGAAGTCGAGGAAAGGCAGCGTGAAGACGTAGAACGCGGCGTCGCGCCCGATCAGCGGATCGGTCTGGCCGAACGGCGTCGCTTCCAGGTACTGCAGCACCAGCAGCCACTGGCTCGAGGCGACGCCGCCGATGAAGAGCGCGATCAGGCCGGAGACGCCCAGGGCCAGCCAGCCGAGGTGGCGGGGTTCGAGCACGACCGGCTGCAGGTCCCCGCCGCCGGCGAACAGCACGAACGGGCGGGCGGCGCTCCGGACGGCCGGGCGGAGGTTGCCGAACAGGACGAGGAACGCGGCCAGGAACGCCGCGGTCCCGAGCAGCCAGCGCGTCGTCAGGCTCTTGAGGAAGACGCTCCGGTACTCCACTTCACCGAACCAGAGCCATTCGGTGTACAGATCGGCCAGCGCCGGCAGCGCGACGAACAGGACCAGCGCCGCCAGCGCGACCGCGAGTCTCGTCGGCATGATGAACGTCCTTCCCGAATACAGGTGCACCGGCCCGCCCGCGCGGCGGGCCCACGTACCCCGAAGATTAAGGGACCAGCCGTTTCCGCGCAACCTGCCGGCGGCGGGCGATCAGGCGCCGGCCTGCACGACCTGCGCCACGAACTCGGCTTCGGGCAGCGCGCCCAGGATCTCGACCCGGTCGTCGACGACCGTCTTCGGGACGCCGGTCACCCGGTACCGCCGGGCCAGATCGGGGAACGAAGTCGCCTCGATCACCGACGCCGTCACGCGCGGGCTCGCGGCGGCGAGACGCCAGACCAGGCTGACCGCCTGGGGACAGAACCGTCACGTGGGGGTGACGAACACCTGCAGGCGCACGTCCCGCTCCAGGGCGTCGAGCGCGTCGCGACTGTCGCCGCCGAGCGCGGGGCCGCCGCCGCCGGCGATCTCGATCGCCTCCACCAGCGACTCGATCTCGTAGCCGTCGGGGATGCCGTAGTAGCGCAGCCCCGCGTCCCGCGCTCCGACCACCGCCAGCGCCGGCGCCCGTTCGACGCCGTACTCCGCGGCCCGCCCGCGGTCGAGCACCAGGTTGTGCTCCTCGACGGTGACCCGCTCCGACAGCGCCGCGATCCGGTCCGCCGCCTGCCGCGCCGGCAGGCAGGCGTCGCACCCGAAGGTCTGCGTGAAAAAGACCAGCCGCACCGGCGACGGCAACGCCTCGAGACGCCGCCGGGGGTCGGTGGCTGCGCCGGGAAAGTGCATCGAACGGGTCGTCTACTTGAACAGGTCGTCGAACGCCTGCCGCGCGCTGGCCGCCGCCGGGCTCGACGGCCGTCCCGCCGCCGGGGCGCTCGCCGGCGCCGCCGGGGCGCTCGAATGGGTCTCGCGCTCCACCGTCACCCGCGCCTCGAACCAAGTGCAACTGTTGCGGGCGTCCTTGGGCGACACGCGCTTCGGGATGGGCCGGGCGCACTCCAGCGTGCGGCTGGTGTCGAACCACGTGCACTGCGCGCAGCTATGCAGGTCGGCCGCGCACTTCGCGCACCGGGTGTCGAAGCGGATGGACGGGGACGGCAGGGCGGCTCCGCAACGGGCGCACTTCAGCACCTCGCGGAAGGCGGGCATGTTGATCGCCCGCGGCTCGCGCGGGCCGTAGCCGCGCCGCGGGCGGCCGTCGCCCTTCGGCCCGCGGTCGCCCGCGCGCTCCGGACGCAGGCGCTCGTCGTCCTGGTACCCCTGCTGGCGGTATTTCCTCGACACGGGAATCGGATGTCGGATGGATGCCTGCCGATCATCTACCCTACCCGGCCGCCGTTTGTCCAGTCAATCGGCTTCCGCGCCGCGCGGGGGCGCGGGACGATCGGCGGCTTCCGCGACGACGAGGCGGGTCGGGGCCCGGCGGTCGACGATGTCTCGGAGACCGTTCGGTGACGCAATCCGACCGTCGATCGGAAACTCCCGGCCGCCGGCCGCGCGGCGGCGTTTGGCGGTAATAGACTGGATGCAAGGAGGCCACGATGATTCCGGTTCCGCTGACCGTGGACACCCTGCACGTCGAGTACGGCGCGGTTCGCGCGCTCCGGGGCGTCTCCCTGGAGGCGAAAGCGGGAGAAATCGTCGGCATCCTCGGCCCGAACGGGGCCGGCAAGACGACCCTGGTCGAGACCGTCGAGGGCCTGCGCCGGCCGACCTGGGGCTCGTGCCGCGTCTTCGGGCTCGATCCCTGGACCCGGCGGCGCGAGGCGCACCGGCGGCTCGGCGTCCAGCTCCAGGCGACCGCGCTGCAGGACGACGAGCGCGTCGAGCAGGTGATCGACGTGTTCCGCGGCATCTACCCCGATCCGGTGTCCACCCGCGAGGCGCTCGACCGCGTCGGTCTGTCGGAGTGCCGGCGCAAGCGGATGCGGTCGCTGTCCGGCGGCCAGCGGCAGCGGGTCGGTCTGGCCCTCGCGCTGCTCGGCCGGCCTTCGATGATCGTCGTCGACGAGCCGACCACCGGTCTGGACCCGGTGGCCCGCCGCCGGTTCTGGGGACTGCTGCGTGACTTCCGCGCCACCGGAGGCACGATCCTCGTCACGACCCACCTGATGGACGAGGCGGAGGCGCTCTGCGACCGGGTGCTGTTGCTCGACCGCGGCGCGGTGGCCGCTTCCGGCACGCCGGACTCGGTCAAGGACTCGATCCTGGTCGGCACGGTCCGTTTCGGTCTCGCCGACGCCGTGAGCGAGGACGAAGTCGCCGCGGGCGTCGCCGGGCATCTGGCCGACGCCGGCGATCTGCGGAGTTGCGAACGGGAGCCGGACGGCCGCTATCTGCTGAAGGGCCGGGACGCCGACGCGCTGCTGCTGGCGCTCGGCGCCTGGGCTGCCGAGCACGGCCGCCGGCCGGAGCGTATCGAGTCGAACAAGCAGACGCTCGAAGCGGCGTACCTGGAGCTGATGAGCGACACCCCCGGCACGGAGGCGCACTGACGTGGCGGGCACGGGCGGCGTCCCGGCGGATGCCCGGGTCACGGACCTGGCCCTGCTTTCCTCGCGGGCAATCCAGTGGGGACGGGCGGCGTTCGCCTTCAGCCGGTACATGTTCCGCTCCACCGTGCGCAACGCGATCGCAACCCTGTTCAATCTCGTCCTGGGGCCGGTGCAGGTCGTTTTTCTGCCGCTGTCCCCGGCGTTCGCCGCGTTCCCGGAACGGCTGGCGTCGTTGCCGGCGGCGATGACGTTCTGGGCGTTGCTCAACACGACCCTCGTGTCGTCGGGCATGGTGGTGATCGCCTGGAGGGAGGCCCGGCTGCTCCGCCGGTTCCGGGCCAGCCCGCTGCCGGAGAGCGCCCTGCTCGCCGGTGTCGTCGGCGGAAACGCCGCCGTGGCGGGTCTGGCCGCCCTGCTCGTCTACCTGGTGGCCTGGATCACCGCGGGCCACCCGCCGCCCGCCAACCCGCTCGCCGCGGCCGCGGTCTGGGCGGTCAGCCTGTACACGATGACGGCCCTCGGCCTGCTGCTGAGCAGGTTCCTGTCGCGTCCGCAGAGCGCCATCGCGGTGTTGCTTCCGTTCCTGTTCTTCCACATGGGGATGAGCGGCGTCTACGACGTGCCGTTTCCGCCCGCGGTCGAGTGGCTGACGTTCGTCTCTCCGGCGCGCCCGGCGTTCGACTGGTTCCGCGCCGTCGCGCTGGACCAGCCGCTGCCGTACGCCTGGGAACCGTGGCTGGTCCTGATCTGGTGCGCGGGACTCGGTTGGCTGGCCGCCCGCTGGTTCCGCTGGGAATGAAGGGTGAACGAGGGAGGCAACCAATGTCGTTCAAATGCTCCGAAGCCGTGCGCCGTTTGCTGTTGACGGCGGCGGCCGGCGCCCTGACCGGGTGCGCCACCGTGGCGGGTGGCGGATGGCACGCGCAGCAGCAGACGACCCTGGTGTCGGATCCGCCCGCCGCAACCGTCGTTGCGGACGGAGAAACAGCCGGCGAGACGCCGGTGACGGTTCCGTTGCGGAAGCGCGGCAACTGGTGGGGGCAGGGCCGCCCTCGTGTCGTGCTCAGGTTCGAGAAAGAGGGTTTCGCCGCGTCGGAGTTCCAGGTCGAGTCCCGCCTCGACCGCTGGATCTTCGGCAACCTGGTGCTCGCGGCGCTGTCCGGCGCCATGGCCGCCGTCGATCGGACCGCTTTTGGCGACGCGCACCCGGGGCTGGTCGCGGCCGGAACGTTGATCTGGTCGGTCGGCATCGACGTTGTCAGCGGCGCGGCGTTCACGCTTCCGCGGACCGTCGACACAAAGCTCGTTCCGCGGCCCGGGGCATCCCGGCGCCGCCCGCTGAATGCGCCCGGTCCCGCGCGATTCTTTTTCCATCGCTCCGAAGCACCTGAATGGCCAGGCGCTTCGTTCCCTCGCGGGCGGGACGTCATGCCGGAGTCGTTCGACGTGACTGCGCCGGCGGTCCCGGCCGCTGCCCCGGAGCATGCTCCGGCAGGGGAACCGTCGGCGAAGCGCTGAGACGTTCGGATGCGCCCGACGCGGAATCTGGTATCGTCACGGCAGCAGGATCATGGCCGCGTCACTCGACGAGCTGAAGATCGACCGGTCGCGGGACGGCCGGCCGCGGGTGGCCCGGATCGTCTCCCTGGTCCTGGGCCTCGTGGTCCTGGGCGCCGGCGGGGCCGCGGGCTGGCGCTGGTTCGAGGAGGCCCGGGTTCCGGTCGTGCGCACCGCGCCGGTGCGGCGGACCGTGCCGGCCGACGGCCAGCCGACGGTCCTGAACGCTTCCGGCTACGTGACGGCGCGCCTGCAGTCGACCGTCTCGTCCAAGGTCACCGGCCGCATCGTCGAAGTGCTGGTCGAAGAGGGGATGGCGGTCCGCCGGGGGCAGATCCTGGCCCGGCTCGACGACACCACGGAGCGTTCGTACCTGGCGCTGGCCGATGCGCAGCTCGGCGCCGCGCGGGGCGCGCTGGCCGAGCTCGAGGTGCGCTACGCGGAGGCCCGGCTTGACCTCGACCGCCAGCGCCGGCTGCTCGATCAGCGGCTGATCGGGCAGGCCGACCTCGACGCGGCGCAGGCCGAGGCCGACTCGCTCCGGGCCCGCATCGCCAACCAGCGCGAGCGGGTCGTGGTCGCCGAGCGCGAGATCGACGTGCGGCGGACCGCGCTGGAGGACACCGTCATCCGCGCGCCGTTCAGCGGCGTCGCCATCTCCAAGGACGCGCAGCCGGGCGAGATGATCAGCCCGGTCAGCGCGGGCGGCGGCTTCACGCGCACCGGCGTCTGCACCATCGTCGACATGTCGTCGCTGGAGATCGAGGTCGACGTCAACGAGAGCTACATCAACCGCGTCTCTCCCGCGCAGCGGGTGGTGGCCACCCTCGACGCGTATCCCGACTGGCAGATCCCGGCCCGCGTCATCACGACCATCCCCGCCGCCGACCGGCAGCGCGCGACGGTGCTGGTGCGGATCGCGTTCGACGAGCTGGGCGACCCCCGCATCCTCCCGGACATGGGGGTGAACGTGGCGTTTCTGGAGGCCGGGCCGCCGCCGGAGGCCGCCGTCGCCGCGGCGCCCCCCCGGCTCTGGATTCCGGCCGCGGCGGTGCGCGGCGACGGCGGGACGCAGGTGGTCTTCGTGGCGCGCGGGGAGACGGTGGAGCGGCGGGCGGTGACCACCGGCCTCGAGGACGGCGGCGACGTCGAGGTGCTGGCCGGCGTCGCGGCCGGGGAGCGGGTGGTGATCGAAGGACCGCCGGACCTGTCCGACGGCGACCGGGTGACGGCGCAATGACGCAGCGGCCGCGGCGTTTCACGGTCTACGAATCCCGGGCGAGAGCGCTGCCTGTCCGATGGCGCCCGGGGACGGCCGGCGGCGCCGCGGAGGAACGGAGGCGCACGGCATGAGCGGGAACGGAGCGTTGGTCCGGGTCCGGAACCTCCACAAGGTGTTCCGGCGCGGGGCGGAGCGGATCGACGTGCTGCAGGGCGTCACCCTCGACCTGCCGGCGGGAGACTTCCTGGCCCTGATGGGGCCGTCCGGTTCGGGCAAGACCACCCTGCTCAACCTGCTCGGCGGCCTCGACACGCCGAGCGAGGGGGAGGTGGTCGTCGGGGGCGACCGGATCGACCGCATGGCGGGGGGCCGGCTCGCCGGCTGGCGGGCGCGGCACGTCGGGTTCGTGTTCCAGTTCTACAACCTGCTGCCGGTGCTGACGGCGGAGAAGAACGTGGAGCTGCCGCTGCTGCTGACGGCGCTGTCGCGCGGCGAGCGGCGCCGGCACGTGGCGACGGCGCTGGAGGTGGTCGGTCTGGCGGACCGCGCGAAGCACTACCCGCGCCAGCTCTCCGGCGGGCAGGAGCAGCGGGTCGGCATCGCGCGCGCCATCGTCACCGACCCGACGCTGCTGCTGTGCGACGAGCCGACCGGCGACCTCGACCGGAGGTCCGGGGACGAGATCCTCGACCTGCTGCAGGCGCTCAACGCCGAGCACGGCAAGACCATCGTCATGGTGACGCACGACGCGCACGCCGCCGCCCGCGCCCGGCGGACGCTGCATCTGAACAAGGGCGTGCTCGCCGCGGAGCCGGAAGCATGAAGTTTCTGCCGCTGGTCTGGAAGAACCTGTTCCGGCGCAAGGCGCGGACGCTGTTCACGGTGCTGTCGATCGTCGTGGCGTTCGTCCTGTTCACGTACCTGGCCGCCGTCCGGGTGGCGTTCAGCTCCGGGGTCTCGGTCGCCGGCGCGGACCGCCTGCTGGTCATCCACAAGGTGTCGCTCATCCAGCCGCTGCCGGAGAGCTACCTGGGCCGCATCGCTGCCGTCGACGGGGTGACCGACGTCAGCCACCAGTCGTGGTTCGGGGGCATCTACCAGGATCCGCGCAACTTCTTCCCGCAGTTCGCGGTGGATCCGGAGAGCTTCCTGCGCCTCTACCCCGAGATCGTGCTGTCCGACGCCGAGCGCGGGGCGTGGCTGCGCAACCGCACCGGGGCCATCGTCGGGCGGGCGACGGCGGACCGCTTCGGGTGGCAAGCGGGCGACCGGATCCCGCTCCAGGGCACCATCTTCCGCACCCGCGACGGCCCGACCTGGGAGTTCACCATCGACGGCGTCTTCGAGGCGGGCGCGGAAGGCTACGACACGTCCGCGCTCTACTTCCACCACGAGTACCTGATGGAGGCCAATTCGGAAGGGGTGCGGTTCGTGGGCCAGTACGTCATCCGCATCGCGGATCCGTCGCAGGCGCCGGACGTGGCGGCGGCGATCGACACGCGCTTCGCCAACTCGCCGGCCGAGACGCGGACCTCCACCGAGCAGGCGTTCCTGCAGGGCTTCGCGGACCAGATCGGCAACGTCGGCGCCATCGTGACCGCGGTCCTGGCCGCGGTCTTCTTCACGATCCTGGTGATCACGGCCAACACGATGGCGCAGTCGATCCGGGAGCGGACGAACGAGCTGGCGGTGCTCAAGACGCTCGGCTTCACCGACCGCCGGGTGCTGGCGCTGGTGCTGTGCGAGTCGCTCGCGCTGGCCGTGGCCGGCGGCGCCGCGGGTCTGGGCCTCGGCTACCTGCTGATCGGCCTAGGGGATCCGACCGGCGGGTTCCTGCCGGTGTTCTTCACCCCGACGGGCGACCTCGTGGTCGGCGGCGCGCTCGTCGTCCTGCTCGGCTTCGCGGCCGGGGCCGTGCCGGCGCTGCTGGCGACGCGCCTGCGGATCGTCGACGCGCTGCGGAAGGTGTAGGCGATGCGGTTCCTCACCCAGGTGCTGACGGTCGCGGGGCTCACGCTCCGCACGCTGCCGCAACGGGCCGGCTCGTCGGTGGTCGCGGTGGTCGGCGTGACCGGCGTGGTCATCGTCTTCGTGGCGGTGCTCTCCATCGCCGAGGGGTTCCGGGCGGCGCTCACCGGCGCCGGCTCGCCGGACACGGCGATCGTCATGCGGGGCGGGAGCGACAGCGAGCTGAGCAGCGGCATCTCGCTGGCCACCACCCGCATCGTCAAGGACGCGCCGGGCGTGCGGCGGGGGGACGGCGGCCCGGTCGCCTCGGCCGAGCTGTTCGTGGTGGTGGACGTGCCGAAGCGGAGCACCGGGACGCCGGCCAACGTTCCGCTGCGCGGGGTGGAGCCGGCCGCGTTCGGCGTCCGCGACGAAATCCGCGTCGTCGAGGGCCGCACCTTCCGGCCCGGCACCAACGAGATCATCGTCGGCCGCGGCGCGGCCGCCCAGTTCGCGGGGATCGACCTCGGCTCGACCCGGCGCTGGGGCGAGAGCGAGTGGGAGGTGGTCGGCATCTTCGAGGCCGGCGGCACCATCGCCGAGTCGGAGATCTGGTGCGACGCCCGCGTGCTGCAGCCCGCCTACCGGCGCGGCGACACCTTCCAGTCGGTCTATGCGAAGCTCGCCTCGGCGGGCGACTTCGAACCGTTCAAGGACGCGCTGACGTCGGATCCGCGGCTGGACGTGATGGTCGAGCGCGAGGACGCCTACTACCAGGGGCAGTCCCAGGTGATCACCGGCATCATCACCGGCATCGGCACGGTGATCGCGCTGCTGATGGCGGTCGGCGCGGTGTTCGGGGGCATCAACACGATGTACACCGCCGTCGCCGCGCGGACCCGCGAGATCGCGACGCTGCGCGCGCTCGGGTTCGGGGGGCTGCCGGTGGTGATCTCGGTGCTGGTCGAATCGGTGGCGCTGTGCGTCGCCGGCGGCGTCATCGGCGGGCTGCTCGCCTACGCCGGCTTCAACGGCTACCAGACCGCCACGCTGAACTGGCAGACCTTCAGCCAGGTGGCGTTCGCCTTCGCGGTGACCCCGGCGCTGCTCGTCCAGGGAATCGTCTGGGCGGTCGTGATGGGCGTGCTCGGCGGCCTCTTCCCCGCCGTCCGCGCGGCGCGCCTGCCGGTGGCGACGGCGCTGCGGGAACTGTGAGCGCCCCGGGTCCCGTCCGGTGACGGACTGATCGACGACGTTGCCGGCATCGCACCGCGCCCGTCCGCGGCGGCGCCGGCGAAGACTGCGCACGAGACTGATCGACGAGGTTGCCGGCATCCGCACCGCGCTTTCCATCACCGCCAATGCCTGTCGAAACACGCGATCCGGTCTGCGGCATGACCGTGAATCCGGACACCGGCCGGTTCACGCACGACTACGCGGGCACGACCTGGCTGTTCTGCTGCGGCGGGTGCCAGGCGGCGTTCCGGAGCGATCCGGAGGCGTTCCTGCGCGCGCGCGGCGAGGCCGCGGAGAACGGCGGCGCCCGGCAGGGTCACGCGCCGGCGGGCCGTGACGCCGACCGCCGCCGTCCCGCTTCCGGCGTCCCGGCGGCGGCGCCCGCCGGCCGCGCCGATCCGGGTCCCGCGGCGCCCGGCGCGGGACGGGGGCAGGCCGGCGCCCCGGAACCGCGGCGCACGGCCGCGGCTCCGCCTGCCGCCGCCGCGTACGTCTGCCCGATGTGCCCGGAGGTGCGCGAGACGGAGCCGGTTCCCTGCCCGAGCTGCGGCATGGCGCTCGAGCCGGAGATCGCCGCGGCGCCGCCTGCCGCCGTCGAGTACGTCTGTCCGATGCATCCGGAGGTGCTGCGCGAAGCGCCCGGCGCGTGTCCGGCGTGCGGCATGGCGCTGGAGCCGCGCGCCGCGGCGCGGGACGAGGCGCCCAACCCCGAGCTGGCCGACATGACGCGCCGGTTCCGGACGGCGGCGGCGATCGGGCTGCCGGTGTTCGGCATCGCCATGACCGAGATGGTCGCCGGCGCCGGGGCGCTGCCGCTGAGCCGGACCGTCTCGAACTGGGTCCAGCTCGTCTGCGCCGCGCCGGTCGTGCTCTGGGCGGGACGTCCGTTCTTCGAGCGGGGCTGGGCGTCGATCGTCAACCGCAGCCCGAACATGTTCACGCTGATCACGCTCGGGGTGGGGGCGGCGTTCCTCTACAGCGCGGCGGCGACGGTGATTCCGGGCAGCTTTCCGGCCGGCTTCCGGATGGAGGGGGGCGTCGAGCCGTACTTCGACACGGCCGTGGTCATCGTCGTGCTCGTGCTGCTCGGGCAGGTGCTGGAACTGCGGGCGCGGCAGCGGACCGGCGCGGCGCTGCGGTCGCTGCTCGGCCTTGCGCCGGCGGTGGCGCACCGGATCGGCGGCGGCGCCGCGACCGAAGCCGCCGCCGCGGGCGGCCCGCCGGACACGACGGGGGCGCCCGACGAGGACGTGTCGCTCGCCGAGGTGCGCGCCGGCGACCTGCTGCGGGTACGGCCCGGCGAGCGCGTGCCGGTGGACGGCGTCGTCGTCGAGGGACGGAGCGCCGTCGACGAATCGATGGTCAGCGGGGAGCCGCTGCCGGTCGAGAAGGGTCCGGGCGACCCGGTGATCGGCGCCACGACGAACGGGACGGGGAGCCTGACCATGCTCGCCGAGCGGGTCGGCGCCGAGACGCTGCTGGCGCAGATCGTGCGGATGGTGAGCGAGGCGCAGCGCAGCCGCGCGCCGATCCAGCGGGTGGCGGATCGGCTGGCCCGCTGGTTCGTGCCGGCGGTCGTCGCCGTCGCCGCCGCTTCGTTCGCCGGCTGGGCGCTCTGGGGGCCCGAGCCGCGCCTGGCGCTGGCCCTGGTGAGCGCGGTCGCGGTGCTCATCATCGCCTGTCCGTGCGCGCTCGGGCTGGCGACCCCGATGGCGATCATGGTCGGGACCGGGCGCGGGGCGACGGCCGGCGTGCTCATCCGGGACGCGGCGGCGCTGGAGGCCCTGGAGCGGGTCGACACGCTGATCGTGGACAAGACCGGCACCCTGACCGAGGGCCGGCCGCGCGTCCGCACGGTGGCGGCGGCGCCCGGCGCGGGGCTCGACGAGAACGAGCTGCTGCGTCTGGCCGCCGGGGTGGAGCGCGCCAGCGAGCACCCGCTCGCGGCGGCCGTCGTCGGGGAGGCGGACGCCCGCGGGTTGCCGGCGGTGGTCGCCGCCGACTTCACGTCCGAGACCGGCCGCGGAGTGGCCGGCCGCGTCGACGGCCGGCGGGTCGCGATCGGCACCGCCGCGTTCCTGGAGGCGCACGGGGCCGCCGCGCGCGAGCTGGCCGCCGCCGCGGACGAGGCGCGCGGGCGCGGGGAAACCGTGGTGCTGGTCGCGGTCGACGGCGCGCCCGGCGGCGTCGTCGGGGTCGTCGATCCGATCCGGCCGTCCACGCGGGAAGCGCTCGCCCTGCTGCGCCGCGGGCGGCTGCGGATCGTGATGGCGACCGGCGACGACCGGGCGACCGCCGAGGCCGTGGCGAGCCAGGTCGGCATCGACCCGGCGGACGTGGTGGCCGAGGTCCTGCCGGCCGGCAAGCGCCGCCTCGTGGCGGACGAGCAGGCGCGCGGGCGGGTGGTGGCGATGGCGGGCGACGGCATCAACGACGCGCCGGCCCTGGCCGAGGCGGCCGTCGGCATCGCGATGGGGACCGGCGCCGACGTTGCGATGGAGAGCGCCGGCGTCACCCTCGTCCGCGGCGATCTGCGGGCGATCGTCCGGGCGCGGCGCCTCAGCCGCTCCACCATGCGCAACGTCCGCCAGAACCTGGCCCTGGCGTTCGTCTACAACGCGGTCGGGGTGCCGGTGGCGGCCGGCCTGCTCTATCCGGTGCTCGGTCTGCTCGTCAGCCCGGTCTGGGCGAGCGCCGCGATGACCCTGAGCTCGCTGTCGGTGGTCGGCAACGCGCTGCGCCTGCGGCGGGTCGAGCTGTAGCCCGGCGCGGCTGCGTCCGGACCGCACGTGCGGCGGCCCCGGCTCGTGGCGGGTTCCGCGTCGAAGGGTCCGGCGTCCGCCGGAGCGCACGTGCGGCGGGAAGCCCACCCGTCCTGCAGCCCGGAGCGCCTGCCCGGCGGAGGACAGAGCCCCGGGCTCCGCCGCGGTTCTCAGTCCCGGCGCGCCGTCACGTCGATGACGTCGATTCGCCGGCGTTGCGGCGGCTGGCGGAATCCGCCGATGAACATCGACACCAGACCCGCGAGCGCGGCGCCGAGCATCGCCCAGAAGAACGATCGGACCTGGAATCCGGGCACGAGCAGGGCGGCGAACGCAAACGCCAGTCCGTTGACGACGAAGTAGAAGACGCCGAGCGACAGCACCGTCAGCGGTAGCGTCAGGACGAGGAGCAGGGGCTTGACGACGGCGTTGACCAGTCCCAGGACGAGGGCCGCGACGGCCAGCGCCGGCAGCGACGTGATGACGACGCCGGGCAGGATCCAGGCGACGGCGCCGAGCGCCAGCGCGGTGGTCAACCAGTGGGCGAGGAACCGGGGCATCGCGTCTATCGCGGAAACAGCACGCCGGGGGCCAGCTTCCAGTCCGGATCGAGCGCGGCCTTCACCGCGCGCATCTCGGCGACGCCCTCCGCGCCGTACAACTGCCGCAGCAGGGCCTGCTTCACCGGGTTGCGGCCCACGCCGTGCTCGGCGAGCGGACACCCGCCGAGCCGGACGATCTCCCGCCCGCACTCCAGAATCGCCTGCCTGCCGAGCACGACGTCTTCCATCGTAGCCGGAATGACGTTCGGATGGACGTTGCCGTCCGAGACGTGGCCCCAGACGGCGTAGTCGAGGCGGCGCGAGTCGAACGCGCGGCGGAACAGCGCCAGGCTCTCGGCGAACCGTGCGAACGGCGCGATCATGTCGGCGGCGGTCTTCTCGATGGCCGCCCCCCGCCGGCGTTGCGCCTCGCCGACCCGGCGGTTGACGCCCTCCGGCGCCGCCTCCCGCACCGCGGCCAGATGCGCCTGCCGCCGATCGCCGGGCAGCGCGATCTCGGCCCGCTCGAGGACGCCGGCCGCGGCCAGCAGCCGGCAGAGCCGCACGAGCGGCGTGGCGGGCGCGTCGGCGGCCAGGGCGGCGCCGATTTCCTCGTAGGCCGCCCGCGAGGTCGGCGCGGCGCCGGCCGGCAGCTCGACCTGCGCGAGCAGGGCCGCCCCGGCGTCGTCCGGCGCCGGGACCTGCGGCCGGCGCGCCGCGCCGTCTTCCCGCACGATGGCCAGACTCCGCGCGTCGAGGTACTCGACGGCGGCCACGTCGACGCCGTCCGCCGGTCCCCGCCGCCACGCCTCCCGGGCCGCGGCGCGGAGCCGCCCCGCCAGGGCGACCGCCGCCGCCTCGTCCGGGAGCGGGATCCAGACCGCCGCCACCCGCGGCGCGGGGGCGACGACGGCGAACGTCACCTCGGTGACGATGCCCAGCGTCCCCTCCGAGCCGACGAACAGATCGACCAGATCCATGCCGGGCGCGGCGAAGTAGCCGGCCGAGCACTTGGCCACGTCCGGCATCCGATACGTCGGGACCGCCACGCGCATCGAACCGCCGCCGGTGACGATCTCGAAGCGGCCGTCCGGGCCGGCGGCCGTCTCGCCGCGGGTCAGATCGAGGACGTCGCCGGTTGCGAGAACCACCGTCAGCCGCCGCACCCAGTCGCGCGTCGTCCCGTACTTGAACGTGGCCGCGCCCGCCGCGTTCGTGGCGACGACGCCGCCCGCGCAGGCGCCGTCGAAGGTGGGCGCCGGCGGATAGAACCGGTCTTCCCTTGCGAGCGCCGCCTGGAGCGCGCCGATCGGGACGCCCGGCTGCACGGCCACCTCGTCCGGGCGCATGGCGACGATGCGGTCGAACCGCCGCAGGTCGAGCACGAGGCCGCCCGTCGGCGTCGCGCCGCCGGTCAGCGACGACTGGGCGCCGATCGGCAGCACGTGCGACGCGCCGGCGACCAGCGCGGCCACATCCGCCTCGGTGGCCGGCCGGGCCACCCCGGCCGCGCGGCCGCCCGGATGGTGGGCCGCGTCTTCGAGCACCGCCGACACCGTTTCGGCGTCGCGCCGGACGTCGGTGTCGACGATCCGGCCGCGCGGCGGGCGCGCCCTGATCCGGTGCGAAGCCATCGGGCCGGCATTATAGGCGCGTGCCCGCGGCCGGCGACGCGAAGCATGCCCCCCGCGCCAATCGGTGGTACAGTCCACTCCTCATGACTTCCAGAACGACGTGTCCGGCGGCGGCGGCGGTTCTCGGCCTGTGCCTGGCGGCGCCCGCCGGGGCGCAGGGGCAGGACGACACGGTGGTGGCCCGCATCGGCGACGTCGCGGTGACCGCCGCCGAGCTCGACGACGCGTGGCGGCGCAACGACGCGTCGTCGCGGCTCCGGATGCTCCAGGAGCTGTACGACACGCGGCGGCGCGCGCTCGACGTGGTCGTGGGCGAGCGTCTGGTGGAGCGGGAGGCGGTGGCGCGCGGCATGACGCGCGACGAGCTGCTTGCGGCCGAGCTGCCGGCGCGGACGATCGAGGTGACCGACGCGGAGATCGGTCGGATCTACGAGCGCAACCGGGATCGTTTTGCGGGGCGCACGCTGGAGCAGATGCGGCCGGAGATCCGCGCCGCGCTCGATCGGCAGCAGCCGATGCAGGCGCTGCACGCCTACATGAACGAGCTGCGGGCACTGGCCGACGACGTGTCGGTGCTGCTGGCGCCGCCGCGCCACGCCGTCGAGGCGCTGGCCGAGGATCCGGCGCGCGGGCCGGACACGGCGCCGGTGGAGCTGGTCGAATTCTCCGACTTCGACTGTCCCTACTGCCGGCGGGCCACCGAGACCGTGGAGCGGCTGATGGAGCAGTTCGAGGGACAGATCCGGTTCGTCTACAAGGACTACCCGCTGCCGAGCCATCCCAACGCGTTCAAGGCGGCCGAGGCGGGCAACTGCGCGCACGAGCAGGGCCGCTTCTGGGCGCTGCACGACACGATGTTCGCCAGCCAGGGCGAGCTGGACGTCGACGCGCTGAAGGGCTACGCGGCGGACCTCGGGCTCGACGCGGAAGCGTTCGACGAGTGTCTGGACAGCGGCCGGCACGCCGCGACCGTGGACCGCGACCTGCGCATCGGCATGAGCCACGGCGTCTCCTCGACGCCGACGCTGTTCCTGAACGGCCGGGCCGTCGTGGGCGCGGTGCCCTACGAGACGTTCGCGGAGATCGTTCGTGAGGAGCTGGCCGCCGCCGCGCGGTAGACGGGCGCCCGGGAGCGGTCTCCGCATCCGGCGGCGCGCGTCGTCGTTCGGCAGGCCGCCGTCGGGCGGTAGACGGGCGCCCGGGAGCGGGCCGGGAACGCGCTACGGCGCGGGCATGCTGCTGGCGGCGTTGCTAGTCGTCGCCGCGGCCTGCGGCGGCGATGTGCCGCGGGCCGGCGACGATGGCGCGGGGTCCGAGATGGCAGGATCCTCCCCGTCCGCCGGCACCGGCGCGGTGCCGCGGTCGGCCGTCCCCCGCTCCGGCGGTTCGCCTGCCGGCGCGCCGCCGAACGGTGTCGTTCCGGCCCCGGAGTCTTCGGCTCCCCGGCCCCCGGCTGTCCCGGAGGAGCTGGCTTCCCCCGAGCACCGGCGCTACCGGCAGCTTCGAGTCGAGACCCTGCGGTTGATGATCGAGGCGGCGCGGCGGGCGTTGCCGATCGGCCCGTTCCAGGAGCGCATCGACGCGGCGTCGAGAACCGCGGTCCGGGACGTGTCCGAGGCGGGCGACCGGATGGCGGAGATCGCCGCCGATCTCCGGCAGGCGATCGCGGACTCCGGCGGTTGACGCGAAGGCATGCGTGAACCGGCCGCGGCGGCGCGGGTGCGCGATCTCATGAAGCGCCTGGGCGCCGAATCGCGCGGTCCCGGCCGGGTCTACCTCGTCGGGGGCGCGTCGGCGGTACTGCTCGACTGGCGCGCAACCACCGTGGACGTCGATCTCAAGCTCGACCCGGAGCCGGCCGGCGTCTTCGAGGCGGTCGCCCGCGCCAAGGACGCGCTGAACGTCAACGTCGAGCTGGCCGCGCCGGACGACTTCATGCCGGCGCTGCCCGGTTGGCGCGACCGAAGCGTGTTCATCACCCGGCATGGCCCGGTCGACTTCTTTCACTACGACTTCTACGCGCAGGCGCTCGCGAAGATCGAGCGCGGGCACGAACGGGATCTGCTCGACGTCGAGGCGATGCGCCGGCAGCGGCTGATCGAGCCGGCGCGACTGCTCGAATTGTTCGGCGCAATCGAGCCTGCCTTGATCCGCCATCCGGCGATAGACCCGGCGTCCTTCCGCGGCAGGGTCGAGACCGCCGCGGCGGCGATGAACCGGTGACCGAAGTACCGCGGGATCTGCCCGGCGCGGACCTGATCGCGTCCGGGGTCGAAGCGCTGCGGCGGGGCGAGCTGACCGTCGAGGCGCTGCTGGTCGCCGTGGGCGCGCGCCGGCTGCGCGCCGCCGGTCTGGAGATCCCCGCGCCGCCCGATTTGCCGGACTCTCCGGAGCTGCTCCTGTACGCCGCCGTGGGCGCCGCGCACCCGTGCGACGCGCACTCGCGCTACAACGGTCTGATCAGCCGCCTGGTCAGCTTCGAGCGCGCGCTCGAAGGGGTGGACACGCACGCGAGGATGCCGGGTTCATCGCCACCGCGGAGATTCGCAGGGTCGCCGGACGCCGCCAGTGGGGATCGCAACGAAGCCCGCTCGCCACGGGCGCCGGCGGCAAGGTCTGGCGCCCGAGCGGGGGGATCAGGTGCGAGTGGGTCCGATCAATCGCCGGCGAGCAACGACGCTTCCTCCGCGAGCCAGGCGTCGTATTGCTCCTCCGTCTGGACGGTGACGAAGCCGCGCATCCGGTAGTGGCCGAGGCCGCAGAGCTGCGAGCAGTTGACCTCGAACTGTCCGAGCTCGGTCGGCACCCACCAGACCGGGATGCGGATTCCGGGCACCGCGTCCTGCTTCACCCGCATCTCGGCGATGCCGAAGCTGTGGATGACGTCCTGCGACGACAGGTGGACGATCACCGGCTTGTCCACCGGGACGTTCATCTGGTTGATCGACACGATGTCGTCGGCGCCGTTCGGGTCGCCGCGGTCGAGGCCGATGTTGTTGGTCGGCGTGATCAGGCTGATGTCGCGCCGCCCGAACCGGCCGTCCGCGCCCGGATAGTGCGAGATCCACTCGAACTGCTTGCCGATCACGTGGATGACGGTCGCCTCCCCTTCCGGCGGGACGTCGTTCACCCGGTGCGCCCAGGCGGGGATGGCGAAGCCGGCCAGCAGGACCATCTCGATGACCGCCACGCTGATCTCCAGGTAGCTCGACGTGTGGCTGGTGACGCCGGTGTAGTCCGCCTTCGGATTGACGCTCGCGCGGAACCGGAACAGCGTGTAGACGTAGAAGATGCCCCAGCCGACGAACAGCACGGCCATCAGCCAGTGGATCAGAATGATCATCTCGTCGATCTCGGCGGCGTGCTCCGACGCCTGGATCGGCAGTCCCAGGAATTCACCCATCTTGCGATTTCCCTCCGGGCTCGCCGCGCCGCGCCGCGGCCTCGAACGCCGCATCGTTCCCGAGCGCCTGCCGGGAACGTTTCAACAGACTGAAGAAGAACCCGACGAACCCGCTCAGGACCCCGCCGGTGACCCCCAGCAGCGTGAAGATGGCCCAGTTCAGGCTCCGGCCTTCCGCCGAGTCGGGGTCGCCGCCGAAGCAGATCGGACACGCCCCCGCGATCGCGGGGGCGAGGACGAACAGCGCCGCCGCCAGCGCAACCACGCGCGCGGCCCTCGTTCCGGTTCGTGTCATCAGCCTGTCCTCCTGCCCGTCGCCCGGCGCGCTCAGCGCATCCCGATCGCGCGGGTCTTCCGGACGAACCTGACCGCGTAGATCCCCATCGCCGCCGCCGCGCAGAACGAGCCGGCGGCGAACGCCAGATACCCCGCGCCGCCCCGCTCGCTCAGGAACATCGCGGCGCCCCAGAACGTCATGAACGCCGCCAGCAGAATCGACGCGGCGATGAACACGAGGTGGATGGCCCGGAGCGACATGGTTCGGCTCCTGTCCCTGCGCTGCCGCCGCGCCTAGTGCCCCGCCGCCGGCGCCGCGGCCGGGGCGTCGGCGTTCGGAAGCGTGTAGTACTCGCCGTGCAGGTCCGCGTGCCCCAGCAGCGGCAGGAAGATCAGCACGACGAAGAAGAAGACCGTGAGCACGAGCGTCGCGAGGATCATCTTCTTCTCTTCGACGAGGTGCATGAAGAAGCTGACCACCAGCGAGCCCTTGGTCGTGGCGATGACCAGCGCCACGAACACCGCGAACGGCACGCCCCAGAAATCGATGTACGACACGGCGACCGTCAGCACCGTCAGCACCGCCAGCGCGCCGCCCACCTTCAGGTACGTCCGAACGTGCGACTGAACGTCTTCGCTCATGATGATCTCGACAGGTTCCTTTGGTTTCGCCGCCCGCCGCCCTACAGCAGGTAGAGCACCGGGAACAGGAAGATCCACACCAGGTCGACGAAGTGCCAGTAGAGGCCGGCGGCCTCGATCCGGTTCGTGAACTGCGCCTTGTTCGTCCTCCACATCTTCGAGCCCGGGAACAGCAGGTACGTGTTCACGACGACGCCGCCGATGATGTGCAGCGCGTGCAGGCCGGTCATCGTGAAGTAGATCGCCAGGTAGGTGCTCGTCGACGGGAAGTTGCCGATCTCGAACTCGTGGTTGTACTCGAAGCCCTTGACGACCATGAAGACGAGCGACAGGCCGATCGTGGCCGCCAGCCACATCCTGAACCGGCCGAACTCGTCCATCTTCAGCGACGCGTAGGCCATGACCATGGTGACGCTCGACCCGATCAGGACGGCGGTGTTGAGCGTGCCGAGCGGGACGTTGAGGACGTCCACCCCGAACGGCCACTCGGTCGCCATCAGGCGCAGCAGCACGTAGGACGAGAAGAGCGCGCCGAAGAGCATGACCTCCGACGCCAGGAAGAGCCAGATGCCGAGCTTGACGTTGTTGAGCCCGGTGTCGGCCCGTTCTTCGACGATGTACGGAATCTCCATGACGTTCGCTACACCCTGGCCGGTTCGGCCGCCGCCGGGTCCGGTTCACCCTGCATGAGGAAGTCGTCGGGCGCGCCCGGCACGCTGTACTCGTACGGCCCGCGGTAGGCCACCGGCGGCGCCGCGAAGTTGCCGTGGGGCGGCGGCGACGGCGCCTGCCATTCGATGGTCGTGGCCCGCCACGGGTTGTCGCCGACCTTCTCGCCGCGCTTGATGCTGTGGAAGAAGTTGTAGACGAACGGGATCTGGAACAGGCCGAGCACCCACGCGCCGATGCTGATCACCTCGTTCCAGACCAGCACTTCGGCGTTCATCTCGTACTGCGCGCCGCCGTCGTACATCCGGCGGTTCATCCCGGCCAGCCCCTGGATGAACATCGGCATGAAGACCACGTTGATCGACACGAACGAGCCCCAGAAGTGGATCCGCCCGAGCCGGTCGTTCATCTTCCGCCCGGTCGCCTTCGGGAACCAGTAGTAGATGCCGCCGAACAGCGCCATCAGCGTGCCCGGTGCGACCACGTAGTGGAAGTGGCCGATCACGTAGTAGGTGTCGTGCAGGTGGATGTCGGGCGCCGACAGGCCGAGCGGCAGCCCGGTCAGCCCGCCGATGCCGAACATCGGCAGGAACGCGAGCGCGAAGAGCATCGGCGTCGTGAAGCGGATCGATCCGCCGTAGAGCGTGATGAACAGCGCCGACAGGATGACCACCGACGGGATCGAGATGATCATCGTGGTCGTCTGGAAGAACGAGCTCATCGTCGTCCCCATGCCGGTCAGGAACATGTGGTGCGCCCAGACGACGAACGACATGAAGCCGAGGAGCACCGACGCGATGACCAGCACGCGGTAGCCCCAGATCGGCTTGCGCGTGTTGTTGGCGATGATGTCGGCGACGATGCCGAGGGCCGGCAGGATCAGGACGTACACCTCCGGGTGCGCGAGGAACCAGAACAGGTGCTGCCACAGCAGCACGCTGCCGCCCCCGCTCGCCTCCCACGGCGCGTCGGCGTAGACCAGGCCGCTCGGCAGGAAGAAGCTGGTGCCGGCCACGCGGTCCATCAACTGCATCACGCCCGCCGCCTCGAGCGGCGGGAAGGCGAGCAGCAGGAGGAACGCGGTGACGAGCTGCGCCCAGACGAAGAACGGCAGGCGCATGAAGCTCAGGCCGGGGGCGCGCAACTGGATGGTGGTGACGATGAAGTTGACCGAGCCGAGCAGCGACGACGTGATCAGGAAGATCATGCCGATCAGCCACATCGTCTGGCCGGTGGTCGCGAAGACCGACAGCGGCGCGTAGGAGGTCCAGCCCGAGTTGGCCGCCCCGCCCGGCGCGAAGAAGCTGGCGAACATCACCACGCCGCCCGCGAAGAACGACCAGTAGCTGGCCATGTTCAGCTTCGGGAACGCCATGTCCGGCGCGCCGATCTGCAGCGGCAGCACGAAGTTGCCGAAGCCGCCGACGGCGAGCGGCACGACCCCGAGGAACACCATGATGGTGCCGTGCATGGCGCCGAGCTGGTTGTAGAACTCCGGCAGCATGATGCCGCCGGGCGCGCGCTCGTCGCCCAGCCACTCGCCGATCAGCGGGATCGCCTCGCCGGGGTAGGCGATCTGCCAGCGCATGAGCATCATCAGCAGGAAGCCGAACAGCAGGAAGAGCAGGCCGGTCACCGCGTACTGGATGCCGATCACCTTGTGATCGACGGAGAAGACGTACGTCCGCCAGAACCCGAGGTCGTGGTGGCCGTGCCCGCCGTGCGCGTGTTCGCCGTCGTGCGCGCCCGCCGCCGGGGCGGCTTGCTCGGTGGTCGTCACGTCAGCCAACGTCGTGACTCCTTTCGTGCAGCGTCACTCTGTCTCCGACCCGCTACGTGTTCCGTGGGGAAGTGCGTGCGGGGCGATCTGGTCCGTGTTGCCGTCCGTCGCCGCGGGCGGCGCGCCCCCGCCCGTCGGGAACCGCCCGCGCCGGCAGCATTCTATTCCGGCCGGCCCGGCCCGCGCAACCCGCCCGCGCCGGCCGGGTGCACGTCAGATTTGTGAGGGACCGCCATCGGGGGTGCAGGGCAGGGCGAGATCGGCCGACAACTTCAGTAGACCGGCTGTTCACTGGAGGAGTCCGACCATGCCCGAGGAATCGATCGCCGCGCTCGAACAGCGCCGCGCCCACCTGTGCCGGCAGTTGGCCTCGATCGGCGAGATGCGTTCGGGGTCGCTGATGGCGCGTTGCCGGCGCTGCGGCAAGACCGGCTGCGGCTGCGCCCCGCCGGGGAAGGCACAGCGGGGTCCGGTGCTGTCGCTGACGCGCAAGGAGTCGGGGAAGACGGTGACCCGGATCATTCCGGCGCGGGCGGCGGAGCAAGCCTGGGCCGAGGCGGCCGAGTATCGGCGGTTCCGGCGCCTGTCGCAGGAGTTGATCGAAGCCAGCGACGCGCTGAGCGAGGCCCGGCTGCGGGCCGGGAGCGGGAGCGGGCGGGACCCCGCGGCGGCGGCAGCCGGCGCGGGAAAAAAGGGGGCTGCGAGAAGACGCTCGCGGGCGAAATCGACGCCGAAATCGATGCCCTGGTAAGGTCGAAGACGGCCGGCGGCCCGGATTTCGAGGCCTTCGAGCAAGCCGTCCGCCGCCGGGCGCTCGACACGGCCGCGCGGTCGGTCGAGCGCCGGCTGAACGCGGACTGCGCCGACCACCAGGATTCGACCGTGCGGTGCGCCTGCGGACGAAAGGCGCGCTACGCCGGCCGCCGTCCGAAGACGTTTCTGAGCGTGTTGGGGCCGTTGCGGCTGGAACGCGCCTGCTACCACTGCGACGCCTGCCGCACGGGCATCTGTCCGCGCGACCGGGCGTTGGGTCTGGAAGGCACTTCGTTGTCGCCCGCCACCACGCGGATGGTGGGGGCGGCGGCGGCCGAGGTCAGCTTCGACAAGGCGGGCGAACTGGTGGGGGCGTGCGCCGGGGTGCGGGTCGAGACCAAACAGGTCGAGCGCACGGCCGAGGCCCTGGGACGCCAGGTCGCCGCCGACGAACGCACCGTGACCGAGCCGGCGCCCGCCCCCGCGCCGACGATGTACCTGGGGCTGGACGGCACCGGCGTGCCGGTGCGCCCCTCCGAGGTCGAGGGCCGCCCCGGAAGCAGCCGGACGGCTCGGCCAGGACCCGCGAGGTCAAGCTGGTCACCGTCTGGACGGCCGAATCGCGCGACAAACGGGGCCGGCCCGTGCGCGACCCCGGATCGGTCAGCTACAACGCCGCCGTCGAGAGCGCGGCCGGCCGCGACACCGACCCGCGGCCGGCCCCGTTCGCGCAACGGGTGTATCGCGAGGCGCAACGGCGCGGCTTCGACGCCGCCGAACGCCGCGTCGTCCTCGGCGACGGCGCCCCCTGGATCTGGAATCTGGCCGGCGAGCAGTTTCCAGGCGCCACCGAAATCGTCGACGTCTACCATGCCAGGCAGCATCTGTCCGACGTGGCCAAGACCCTCTACGGCCCCGGCACCGACCGCGCCGACGCCTGGGCCAGGCAGCGGAAGGACGAGTTGGACGCCGGACGGCTGCGCGCGATCGTGGCCGAACTGCGGTCCCACACCGAGACCACCGACGCCGCGCGCCGGTGCCTCGACTACGTGGTGCGCAACCGCCGCCGGATGCGCTATCCGCGGTTCCGCGCCCAAGGCCTGTGCGTCTCTTCGGGCGTGGTCGAGGCCGGCTGCAAGCGGGTCGTCGGCGCACGGTTGAAGCGCGCCGGCATGCGCTGGACCGTCGCCGGCGCCAACGCCATCATCGCACTGCGCTGCTGCCAGCTCAGTGGCCGCTTCGAGGACTTCTGGGAGCGACGAGCCGCCAGAGCCGCCTGACGGTCCTCACAAATCTGACGTGCACCCGCGCCGGCCGGGGAGCGACGACCCGGCAGGCGGCCGGGATGGGTGACCGCGAGAACCCGCCCGCGCGGGCCGGGGAGCGAACCGGCGGGAGCGCGGTTCGTGCGCCGGGAACCGGGCGCGTCTCCGGCGGCCGCGTCAGCCGGCCGCGGCTTCCGTCTCGCCGGTCGCCTCGCGGATGGCGCGCCGCGCGGTGCGGGTGACGAGGGCCGCCACCGCGATCGTGGCGGCCAGACCGGCCGCGACCAGGGCGTAGTACGCGGGTCCCCGTTCGGGACCGCCGCTTCCGGCGAGACGCACGACGTCGCCGGCCACGAAGCCGGAGTAGGTGTAGAGGAGCGAGCCGGGCAGCATGCCGATCGAGGCGAGCACGTAGTCGGTGAAGCGGACGTTCGTCAGGCCCAGGCCGTAGTTCAGCATGTTGAACGGGAACACCGGCGACAGGCGGAGCAGGACGACGATCTTGAACCCCTCGCGGCCGACGGCGCGATCGATCGCGCCGAACCGCGGATTGCCGGCCAGCCGTTGCGCGATCGCCTCGCGGGCGACGGAGCGGGCCAGCAGGAACGCGAGCGACGCGCCGGCCGTGGCGCCGATCATCACGTAGACCAACCCCGGCCCGAGTCCGAAGACGGCGCCCGCGGCCAGCGTCAGCACCGCCCCCGGGATGAACGCCACCGTCGCGGCCACGTAGCCGAGGATGAAGGCGGCCGGCCCCAGCGCCCCGAGACCCGCGACCCACTCGACGAAGCGGTCGAGAAAGACGCCGAACTGCCGGCCGAGCGCGACCAGGGCGACGATGGCGACGATCCCCGCCAGAACGCGGGCGACCGGAAGACGTTTCGGATCCGGGCTCTCCGTGGGCATCGGCGCGGGATCGTACCATCCGCCGCCGCCGCGCGGAAACGCCGCGCCGCCCGGGTGGCGTCGCTGCGACACCACCGCCGACCGCGTCCCGGGACCGCACTCCATGACCCTGTCTGCCGCACGGAAACGCCGCGCCGCCCGGGGCGGCGTGGACCGCGGGCGAACCGCTCAAACGCCGCCGACCTGTCTGCCGCACGGAAACGCCGCGCCGCCGCTCCCGCCGGCCGGTTGACGCCGGCCGGTCATGAACCCTGAAAATCGAAAGGGAGACTTTCAATTTTCAGGTCTGATGGTGGAACGGCCCGCGGCGTCGGGCGGCCTCGCGCCCGCCGCCGCGCGGGGCGGCGGCGGGCCCCGCTATACTCGCCGGGTGACCCGCATCTACGTCGCGGTCGTCGTCGTGGAGGCGGCGGTGCTCGTGGCGCTGTGGCTCCTCTCCCGGCACTTCGCCGCGTGAGCGCCGCTTCCGGGACCGTCGGATGCACCCCATCGACTGGACGATCATCGCCGCCTACCTCGCCTGGGTCCTCTACGACGGCGTGAAGCGCGCGCGGGGGACCGGCGCCGTCGACGGCTACTTCCTGGCGTCGCGTTCGCTGCCGTGGTGGGCGGTCGGCCTGTCGGTGATGGCGACCCAGATGAGCGCCATCACGCTGGTCGGCACCACCGGGCAGGGCTACGACGACGGCATCCGCTTCGTGCAGTTCTACTTCGGGCTGCCGCTGGCGATGATCATCCTGTCGGTCACGCTGGTCCCCTTCTTCCACCGGGCGCGGGTGTTCACCGCCTACGAGTACCTGGAACGGCGCTTCGACGCCCGCACGCGCGCGCTGACGAGCCTGCTGTTCCTCGTCTCGCGCGGCCTCGGCGCGGGGGTGATCATCGCGGCGCCGGCCGTCATCCTCTCCATCGTGCTCGGCTGGAGCCTGCCGCTCACCATCCTGGCGATCGGGATTCCGACGACGGTCTACACGATGCTGGGCGGCGTGCAGGCGGTGACCTGGGCCGACGTCAAGCAGATGGTGGTGATCATGGTCGGGGTGACCGCCGCGGTGACCGCCCTGATCGCCGGCCTGCCGGCCGGCGTCGGCCTCGAGCCGGTGCTCCACGTCGCGGGCGCCACCGGCCGGCTGCAGGCGATCGACTTCACCTTCGACCCGCGCGAGACCTATACCTTCTGGTCCGGCCTGATCGGCGGGCTGTTCCTGATGCTCGGCTACTTCGGCTGCGACCAGAGCCAGGTCCAGCGCTACCTGACCGCGAAGTCGGTCGACGCCGGGCGGCAGTCGCTGCTGATGAGCGCGTTCGCGAAGATCCCGCTGCAGGTGCTCATCCTCGGGATGGGCGTGCTCGTCTTCTGCTTCTACCTGTTCACCGAGCCGCCGATGCTCTTCAACCCGACGCACGCGGCGGCGGTGGAGGCGAGCGGGCGGGCGGACGAGTACCGGGCGCTCGACGACGAGTTCCGGGCCGCCCACGCCGGCCGGCGCGCCGCGGCGGCGGCGGCGGCGGGGGCGCGGCAGGCGGGCGACGCCGCGGGGGCGCGGCAGGCCACGGCGGCGTTCGTCGAGAGCGACCGGCGGGTGGGCGGCGTCCGGGAACGCGCGCGGACGCTGGTGCGCGAGGTGACCGGCGACGCCGCCTACAGCGACGTCAACTACGTCTTCCCGACGTTCATCACGACGCAGCTTCCGGTCGGGCTGGTCGGGCTGCTGATCGCGGCGATCTTCGCGGCGGCGATGTCGAGCATCGCGGCGGAGCTCAACGCCCTGTCGGCGGCCAGCACCATCGACTTCTACCGCCGCCACTTCCGTCCCGGCGCCTCCGAGGCGCACTACCTGCGGGTGTCGAAGGCGGCGACCGGCTTCTGGGGCCTCTTCGCCGCGGTGACCGCGCTGTACGCCGCCAACCTCGGCTCGCTGATCGAGGTGGTCAACCGCTTCGGATCCTTCTTCTACGGCTCGCTGCTCGGCGTCTTCGTCCTCGCCGTCGGCATGCGCCGCTCGACCGCCGGCGGCGCGTTCTGGGGCCTGATCGGCGGCATGGCGTCGGTGGCCGCGGTGGCGACGTTCACCGACGTCTCGTTCATGTGGCACAACCTGGTCGGCGTCGCGGCGGTCTGCCTCGTCGGCGGGCTGAGCGCCCTCGGCCGGCGCGCGGCGTAGCGCCGCCGGCCGGGGAGGTTCCGGCTCGTCCGGGGCCGGGGGAGAGACGGAGGCTTCTTGCGGCGCCGGATCGCGTGCTGTACCTTGGTGGGAGCGGCAGGCCCGAGCCGGCGTGACCGGCCGGAAGCCTTCGCAGCTCGTGGCGAAACCCCGCGTCGCACCGAGACGGGCGCGGGGCGCCCGGCTGACAAGGCGTGAGGAGGGAGCATATCGGCCCTATGCGACCGACGAACCACGCAGTCAGCCGGGATGCGGTGCCCGTCGAATGCAGCGGGGATTTCGCCACGGGCTGCCAGGCAAGGCGCGCACGCCCCGACACCGCGCGCGGCGGCACTGTCCGGCTCCGGCGCGGATCGACCCGCGCGAGATCGCCTTCCGGTGGCCGCGAAGATCACGGTGGGGGAGTTGCCCTCGGGCGGTCCGGCGCCGCTAGTGTCCCGTAATCGTGATTCGCGGAATATTCGAGATGGGCGTCGTTTCCCCAACGTTCATGGGGTATTTTCTGCTGTCCTTGGCTTTCGCGAACCTCACGGCCGGGACACTAGCTGAACGACGAGGCGGAGCTGGCCGGGGTGCCGGGACGTTGCCCTTGGACGATCCGGCGCCGCCGGCGCCGGCAGCCTTCCGCGCGCGCTGGCGGCGGATCGCGGCGAGCGCCCGCGCGGCGGGCCGCTGGCTGCGGCGGTTGTGCGCCGGGGCCGGCCCGCCGCCGGACGGCCGGCTGACCGTCGCGGTCGACGCTGCCGCGTTCTGGGAGTCGCTGACCGGGGTCGGCTGGTACCTCTTCGAGCTCCTGCGGCATCTGGCCGACGAGGAAGGGCTGCGCCTGCGGCTCTACGGCCCGACGCTGTTTCCCGATCCGGACGCCCCGGGTCCGGTGGTGGAACCGCCCGCCGGTCCGGCCATCGAGCGGGTCACGGGGCCTGCGCCGCCCGGCGCGTGGGGCCGGCGGCGGGTGGTGCTGCGCGCGCTGCGCGGGATCGAGCCGCTGGTCTTCGCCCTCCACCGCAACGCGGTCCTCTTCGCGCCCAACTTCATCCTGCCGCGGGCGTTCCGGCTGGCCCGCGGGGCGACGGTGGCGACGGTCCACGACCTGGCGTTCCGCCGGCTGCCGTGGACGGTGCGCGACGAGACGCGGGCCGCGCTCGAGGCGCAGTTCCAGCGCACCCTGGCCCGCGCCGCCGCCGTGATCACCGTGTCGCGCGCGGTCCGCGGCGAGCTGCTGGCGGGCGAGCCGATCGGGGCGGCGCGGGTCACCGCGATCCACCACGGTCCGGGGCATCTGTCGGGGCGAACGGGCGGTGCGCCGCCCGCCGGGACCCCGGCGCGCTACGTGCTCCACGTCGGCACCGTCGAGCCGCGCAAGAACGTCGGGCTGCTGCTGGCGGTGTGGGAGGCGTGGGCGGCGGAAGACCCGGCGGCGCCGGCGCTGCTGCTGTGCGGCCGGCGGGGCTGGAAGAGCGGCGCGCTGCACGCGGCGTTCGGCCGCGCCGCGGCGGCCGGCTGGCTGCGCCGTCCCGGCTACGTCGACGACGACGCGCTGGCGGCGCTCTACCGCGGGGCGCTGGCCGTCGTCTGCCCGTCCCGCTACGAGGGCTTCGGACTGCCGCTGGTCGAGGCGCTGGCGGCCGGCACGCCGGTCGTGGCGAGCGACATCCCGGTGTTCCGGGAGGTGGCCGGCGCCGCCGCCCTCTTCGCGCCGGCGGACGATCCGGCCGCGTGGAAGCGGACGCTGGCCGAGCTGGCGCGCGACGAGAACCTGCGCGGACGCCTCTCGCGGCTGGGACGGGAGCGGGCCGGCGCGTTCGACTGGACGGCGGCGGCGGCGCGGACCCGCGGCGTGCTGGAGCGGGCGGCGCGGGACGCATGAGCGGGACCGGGGCCGGTCGGCGACCCGGTGCCCCGAACGTTGCCGGGCCTGTAGTATTGGCGGCGATGGCGGCTCGATCCGCGGGGCGGCAGTCGGGAAGATGGATCGTCGGAAGAGGCGGACTGCGGTCGCGGCGGCCGCCGCGGGACGGCTCGCCGGCGGCTCGATCCGCGTCGCGGCGGGCGGGAGGACGGGATCGGTGACGAGGCGGGCGCTGGTCGTCGCGGCCGTCGCGGCGCTGCTCGCCGCCTGCGGGGGCGGCGGTCCTCCCGCGGACTACGCGCCGCTGCCGGTCGTGGCGGTGGCGCCGGCGCTGCTGGACGACGCGGAGCGGACCCGGCGCTACCTCAACGCGTTCCCGAGCGGGTCGTACGAGCAGCACGACGTACCGGGCGTCGGGCGCTTCTTCATCGACGACCCCGCGGACATGATCAAGCAGGTCATCGTGGCCGGCTACGCGTGGGAACGGCATCAGGTCGAGCTCTTCGAGGAGCACGTCGAGCCGGGCTCGGTGGTGGTCGAGGTCGGAGCGCACGTGGGCAGCCACACCGTGTCGCTGGCGCGCCTCGCCGGTCCCTGGGGCCGCGTCTACGCCTTCGAGCCGCAACGCAAGCTCCACCGCGAGCTGTACCACAACCTTGCGCTCAACGGTCTCACCAACGTCGTGCCGCTACGCTACGCGATCGGCGCGGGGGAGACGCGCGTCATCGAGATGAACCCCGCCACGCCCGGCAACGAAGGGGGCACGGGGGTGGGCGCCGGGGGCGACCGGGCGGAACTGCGCAGCCTGGACAGCTTCGGGTTCGAGCGGGTGTCGCTGCTCAAGATCGACGTGGAGCACTACGAGGACGAGGTGCTCGCGGGCGCCGTGGAGACCATCCGCCGCAACCGGCCGGTGATTCTGATCGAGATCGTGGGCGGCGCGGACTACGAGACCGCGCCGCCCGAGGTGCGGGAGCGGATCCACGACACGTGGGGCCGCCTGGAGGCGCACGGCTACACCGTGAAGCCGGTGTTCAAGCACGACTACGTCGCCCTGCCGAAGGGCGAACAGGAAGGAGGCCGCCCATGAGACCGAAACGTGAAACCGCTGCGCAGGCACGGCCGCGCCGCCCCGCCGGAGGGCGAACGGCAAGGACGTCGCCGCCCCGTCGGTGCCGAGCGGCGCGATCGCCCGGCTCACCGGCTGCCGGAGGGCGAACGGCAAGGCCGTCGCCGCCCCGGCAGCCGAAGCACCTGCTGCTGGCGGCCTGCGCCGCCGCGGCGACGATCGGCGCCGCGGCGGCCACCGCCGGCGCCGGCGCCCCGTTCGAGGAAGCCCCGCCGGCGCAGCGCGGGGAGTTCACGCCGCGGGTCGTGGCGCGCGAGGACGTTCCCCCCGGCATTCACGAGGATTCCTGGGCGCGGCTGCCGCGGATCACGCGCGAGTCGCTCGACGCCGACGGCCAACGGGCGTACGACGTCGTCGTGCACCCGGACAGCCGCTACGCCGACGGCCTGCGGGGGCCGATCGGGATGTGGATGTACAGCCCGCCGATGGCCGAGCACCTGTTCCCGGCCAGCACCTACCTGCGCTTCGGGGCCGACGGCCGGCGGGATCAGCGGCTCGCCGAGCTCGCGATACTGACCGCCGCCCGCGCGCTGAACAGCCAGTACGAGTGGTCCGCCCACGAGCCGCTGGGCCGCGGCGCCGGGCTCGAAGAGGAGATCATCGAGCTGCTCCGGTGGGACACCCCGCTGGCCGACGCCGGGGAACTGCCGGGACTGAACGAGCCGGAACGGACCGTCGTCCGCGTCGTCCGCGAGCTGATCCGGGAGCCGAAGCTGAGCGACGAAGCGTTCGAGGCGGCGCAGCGCATCTTCGGCAACCAGGGCCTGATGGACCTCGCGGGTCTGGTCGGCCACTACACGCTGGTCAACTACACGCTCAAGGCGTTCGACGTGCAGCGCCCGCCCGGCAGCCGGCTCACGCTGCCGCCGCTTCCGTGAAGGCGTTCGACGTGCGGCGCCCGCCCGGCAGCCGGCTCACGCTGCCGCCGCTTCCGTGAGCCGGCTGCCGTCGGGCGCCGCCGCCCCTGCCGGCTCGTGCCCGGCGGGCGCCGGCAGCGCTTCGCAGCCGCCCGCCGGAGGAGATCCGGCGGGCGGCTCGTGCGCAGGGACGGAACGCCGGCGCCTCCTTAGAAGAAGCGCACCGAGTAGTTCACCCGGACCCCGCGGCCCATCTCGGGCGCCAGGTCCTTGATGAACGACGTGTGGTTGCGGTACAGCGCGTTGGTCAGGTTGTAGCCGGTGAACGACAGGACGTGCGCCGCGTGCTGCCGCGGCCAGACGTAGGACGCCCGCAGGTTGACGATCGAATAGCCGTCCGTCTCCGTCTCGCCGCGGAACAGGTCGGCCTGCCGTCCCGCGAACGCCAGTTGCGGGCCGAACGTGAATCCGCCGTACGGGACGTCCAGGCTCAGCGTCCCGCGCAACGGCGGAATGCGCGGCAGCGGCTCGCCGGTGGACGTGAGCGTCGCGTCCACGTAGCCGATGCCGAGCGTGGCCCACGCATTCGCTCCCAGCCGGACGCTGCCCTTGGCGTCGAAGCCGGCGAAGCGGCTGTCGCCCTGGATGAAGTCCAGGACCGGCAGGCCGTCCTCCATCTCGCCGGTGCGGTCGCCGAAGATGAAGTTGCCGATGGAGTAGACGTAGGCGTTCAGGTTGCCGCGCACGCGGTCCGTCCGGTGCCGCAGGCTCACGTCGAGGCCGAGCGTCGTCTCCGCTTCGAGCTCGGGATTGCCCACCTCGAAGGCGATGGATCCGGGGTGCGGGCCGAAGTTGTAGAGCTCTTCGAGCGCCGGCGAACGGTGCGAACGGGTGAGGTTGACGACGAAGGCGTTGCCGCCGCCGAGGTCGGAGTGCAGGCCGACGGAGGCCGACGTTCCGAGGAACTGCCGGTCGCGCGGGTCGGGCGCCTCGAGGTGATGTTCTTCTTCGTGACCATGGTCGTCGTCGTCATCGTCATGATGATCGCCGTCGTCGTCATGATCGTCGTCATGGTCGTCGTGGGCCGCGTCGTGGTCGTCGTCGTCCGCGTCGTGATGTTCCTCTTCCTCGTCGTCGTGGTCGTCGTGACCGGGCTCCCCGACACGCTCTGCCGTCCGGTAGTCGTTCTGCTCGACGCGTCCGCCGAACTGCAGCCGGACGCGGCCGAAGTTCACTTCTTCGTAGGCGAAGGCGGCGAAGGAGGTCTGGTCGGTCCTCGGAGCCAGCGCCTCGGCGCCCACCGCCTCGAAGTCGCGCAACCGGGTCCAGGCCCCGAACCGGCCCGACAACCGGTCGGTCTGCTGCTGATCGACGTCGGCCCGCACGATGTAGCTCCGGTTCGCGAACCGGGTGCCGATGCGCTCGACGCCTTCCTCCACCTCCAGTTCGTCGTGGTTCCAGTCGACGACGTTCAGCGCGACGCGCACGCCCTCGATGACGCCGTTGCGCAGATCGCGCAGGCCGAGGTCGATGCGCCCGACGCGGCGGCGTGAATCGAGGTCGATCGCGATCTCCTCTTCGTGGTCGTCCTCTTCCTCGCCGTGGTCGTCGTGGTCGTCCTCTTCCTCGTGGTCGTCGTCGCCGTCGTCGTGGTCGTGGTCGTCCTCTTCTTCGTGGTCGTCCTCTTCCTCGTCGTGGTCGTCGTGGTCGTCCTCTTCCTCGCCGTGACCGTGATCGTGCGCGTGGAACTCGTCCGCGAACGGCACGCCGTAGCGGCCGTCCTCGAACGTGATTCCGCCGCTCGCGAAGAACCGGTCGCCGAACCAGCCGAGGCCGGCCCGCGCGTTGGTCAGCTCGGTGGCGGAGTTCTCGACCGCCCCCGCGGGCGTGTTGTATTCGTCGGTGCGCCGCATGCTGCCGTTGCCCCAGACCAGCACGTTCCCCTGCGCGTGCTGCAGGCTGGCGGTGGTGCCGGCCTCGGCGTTGGCGCTGCCGGCGACGACGCCGAACTGCGCCCGCGTGCCGTCGAACAGCGACTCGTGGTACTTCTCGTGCGGCGTGATCACGTTGACGAGGCCGCCGACCGCGTTCGACCCGTAGAGCAGGGTCACCGGCCCGCGCACGATCTCGATCCGCTCGGCGTTGTACGGGTCGATCGTCACCCCGTGGTCGCCGGACGAGCTGGACAGGTCGCCGGTGCGGATCCCGTTGTCGAGGATGAGCACCCGGTCGCCGTCGAAGCCGCGGATGATCGGCCGGCTCGAGCCGGGACCGTAGCTGCGGCTTGCGACGCCCGGCTCGTGCTGCAGCGCGTCACCGAGGCTGCCGGCCGATTCCTGGACGACGTCGAACGAGTCGACGGTGGAGACGGCGTTGAACGCTTCGAACGCCGTCTCGGTCCCTCCCACCGAGGCGGTCACCGTCACGTCCTCGTGGACGGGCGAGAGCTCGAGCGCGAAGTCGACCGTGGCCGCCGCGCCGGCCGCGACGGTCACCGTCCGCCGTTCCGCGGTCAGGTGCTCGCGCTGCGCGAGCACTTCGTAGGAGCCGGCCGGCACGTCGCCGATCTCGAACGCGCCCTGTTCGTCGGTCAGCGCGAAGGCGCCCGAGCCGACGACGAGGACCACCGCGCCGTGAACCGGGTCCCCGTTTTCCGCCAGCGTCACCGCGCCGCGCACGGCGCCGGTCTCCTGCGCCCGGGCCGGCGTTGCAGAGAGGGCGGCCGTGGCCACGGCCGCCGCGAAACACGTCGCAATCAATCGGTGGTGCATCAGATTCCCTTTCCGAGCCCTCAATCGTTCATGAAACCGTTCCCGTCGTGCGATCGGCGGCACGCGCCGCCCCCGGTGGAACCCTCCGACGGCGTCGGGAGACGGAACCCGCGGAACGGCGCCGTGCCACGCGGCGCACACCCCGTGGCACGGATGCGTACGCCACGGGTGGCCGGATCGGCGGCGATCGCGATGACGACGGACGAAACGCGGCGTGTGACGGGAACTAGGCGGGCGGGGCGCGGGCCGGAAGGCGGCGGAAGTAATCGGTTTCGACCCATCCGGCAGGGGGTTGCTGCTCGAACGGCCGCGGAGCGTCCACGGGTTCGGCCGGCAGGGAACCGGACGTTTCGTCGGCAGGCTGGTGTCGGAGCTGGCAGACCGCGCAGTCCTGATCGGCCGCGTGCTCCTCGTGCCAGGCGGCCGCGGTGGACGCGGCGCCGACCAGCGCGATCGCCAGAACGGCAATCCAGGCGCGCCAGCCGGGGCCGCGTCGTGCGAGCCCTGCGCGCATGGGTTCTCCTGCGACCATCGCGTCTTGAAGCCTACCAGAGACTTCGACGCAGGACAAGTGGCGCGGGGGGCCGTCACCGGCCGACCTCCCCGCTGCCGGCGAACCGAATCGCGCCCCGCCACCCGCTCCGGTGACCGAGTCCGGGGCCGGCGCCTCCTTAGAAGAAGCGCACCGAGTAGTTCACCCGGACCCCGCGGCCCATCTCGGGCGCCAGGTCCTTGATGTACGACGTGTGGTTGCGGTACAGCGCGTTGGTCAGGTTGTAGCCGGTGAACGACAGGACGTGCGCCGTGTGCTGCCGCGGCCAGACGTAGGACGCCCGCAGGTTGACGATCGAATAGCCGTCCGTCTCCGTCTCGCCGCGGAACAGGTCGGCCTGCCGCCCCGCGAACGCCAGTTGCGGGCCGAGCGTGAATCCGCCGTACGGGACGTCCAGGCTCAGCGTCCCGCGCAGCGGCGGAATGCGCGGCAGCGGCTCGCCGGTGGACGTGAGCGTCGCGTCCACGTAGCCGATGCCGAGCGTGGCCCACGCGCTCCCTCCCAGCCGGACGCTGCCCCTGGCGTCGAAGCCGGTGAAGCGGCTGTCGCCCTGGATGAAGTCCAGGACCGGCAGGCCGTCCTCCATCTCGCCGGTGCGGTCGCCGAAGATGAAGTTGCCGATGGAGTAGACGTAGGCGTTCAGGTTGCCGCGCACGCGGTCCGTCCGGTGCCGCAGGCTCACGTCGAGGCCGAGCGTCGTCTCCGCTTCGAGCTCGGGGTTGCCTACGTCGAAGGCGATGGTTCCGGCGTGCGGGCCGAAGCTGTAGAGCTCTTCGAGCGCCGGCGCACGGTGCGAACGGGTGAGGTTGACGACGAAGGCGTTGCCGCCGCCGAGGTCGGAGTGCAGGCCGGCGGAGACCGACGTTCCGAGGAACTGCCGGTCGCGCGGGTCGGGCGCCTCGAGGTGATGTTCTTCTTCGTGACCATGGTGGTCGTCATCGTCATGATGATCGCCGTCGTCGTCATCATGATCGTCGTCATGGTCGTCGTGGGCCGCGTCGTGGTCGTCGTCCGCGTCGTGATGTTCCTCTTCCTCGTCGCCGTGGTCGTCGTGGTCGTCGTGACCGGGCTCCCCGACACGCTCCGCCGTCCGGTAGTCGTTCTGCTCGACGCGTCCGCCGAACTGCAGCCGGACGCGGCCGAAGTTCACTTGTTCGTAGGCGAAGGCGGCGAAGGAGGTCTGGTCGGTCCGCGGCACCAGCGCCTCGGCGCCCACCGCCTCGAAGTCGCGCAACTGAGTCCAGGCCCCGAGCCGGCCCGACAACCGGTCGGTCTGCTGCTGATCGACGTCGGCCCGCACGATGTAGCTCCGGTTCGCGAACCGGGTGCCGATGCGCTCGACGCCTCCCTCCACCTCCAGTTCGTCGTGGTTCCAGTCGACGACGTTCAGCGCGACGCGCACGCCCTCGATGACGCCGTTGCGCAGATCGCGCAGGCCGAGGTCGATGCGCCCGACGCGGCGGCGTGAATCGAGGTCGATCGCGACCTCTCCCTCGTCGTGACCGCCGTCGTCGCCGCCGTCGTCGTCGTGATCGTCGTGGCCGCCGTGATCGTGCACGTGGAACTCTTCCGCGAACGGCACGCCGTAGCGGCCGTCCTCGAACGTGATCCCGCCGCTCGCGAAGAACCGGTCGCCGAACCAGCCGAGGCCGGCCCGCGCGTTGGTCAGCTCGGTGGCGGAGTTCTCGACCGTCCCCGCGGGCGTTTCGTATTCGTCGGTGCGCCGCATGCTGCCGTTGCTCCAGACCAGCATGTTCCCCAGCATGTGCTGCAGGCTGGCGTTGGTGCCGGCCTCGGCGTTGGCGCTGCCGGCGACGGTGCCGAACTGCGCCCGCGTGCCGTCGAACAGCGACTCGCGGTACCTCTCGTGCGGCGTGATCATGTTGACGACGCCGCCGACCGCGTTCGACCCGTAGAGCAGGGTCACCGGCCCGCGCACGATCTCGATCCGCTCGGCGTTGTACGGGTCGATCGTCACCCCGTGGTCGCCGGACGAGCTGGACAGGTCGCCGGTGCGGATCCCGTTGTCGAGGATGAGCACCCGGTCGCCGTCGAAGCCGCGGATGATCGGCCGGCTCGCTCCGGGGCCGTAGCTGCGGCTCGCGACGCCCGGCTCGTGCTGCAGCGCGTCACCGAGGTTGCCGGCCGATTCCTGGACGACGTCGAACGCGGCGAGGGTGGAGACGGCGTTGAACGCTTCGAACGCCGTCTCGGTCCCCCCCGCCGAGGCGGTCACCGTCACGTCCTCGCGGACGGGTGAGAGCCCGAGCGTGAAGTCGACCGGGGCCGCCGCGCCGGCCGCGACGGTCACCGTCCGCCGTTCCGCGGTCAGATGCTCGCGCTGCGCGAGCACTTCGTAGGAGCCGGCCGGCACGTCGTCGATCTCGAACGCGCCCTGTTCGTCGGTCAGCGCGAAGATGCCCGAGCCGACGACGAGGATCACCGCGCCGCGAACCGGGTCCCCGTTTTCCGCCAGCGTCACCGCGCCGCGCACGGCGCCGGTCTCCTGCGCCCGGGCCGGCGTTGCAGAAGAGAGGGCGGCCGTGGCCACGGCCGCCGCGAAACACGTCGCAATCAATCGGTGGTACATCAGATTCCCTTTCCGAGCCCTCAACCGTTCGTGAAACCGTTCCCGTCGTGCGATCGGCGGCACACGCCGTCCCCGGGGGACCCCCTCCGACAGTGTCAGGAGACGGAACCCGCGGACGGCGCCTGGAGATACGGCGCACGCTCCGGCGCACGGATGCGTGCGCCACGGGCGGCCGGATCGGCGGCGATCGCGATGACGACGGACGAAACGCGGCGTGTGACGGGAACTAGGCGGGCGGGGCGCGGGCCGGAAGGCGGCGGAAGTGACCGGTTTCGACCCATTCGGCAGGGGGTTGCTGCTCGAACGGCCGCGGAGCGTCCGCGGGTTCGACCGGCAGGGAACCGGACGTTTCGTCGGCAGCCTGGTGTCGGAGCTGGCAGACCACGCAGTCCTGACAGTCCTGATCGCCTATTTGCTCCTCGTGCCAGGCGGCCGCGGTGGATGCGGCGCCGACCAGCGCGATCGCCAGAACGGCGATCCAGGCGCGCCAGCCGGGGCCGCGTCGTGCGAGCCCTTCGCGCATGGGTTCTCCTGCGACCATCGTGCCTTGAAGCGTACCAGAGACTTCGGCGCAGGACAAGCGGCGCGGGCGGACCGGACCGGGGCCGTCCGGCGCTCAGGGCACTGTCGGCCGGCACCAGTCCATGAAGGCCATGGTGGTCTCGCCGACGTCGTAGGCGCCGCGCACCGTGTAGCCGGGAGCATCGAGGTCGAGGGTCACCCGCCCCGGCGCGGCGAACACGTCCAGCAGCGCCGCCGCCGCCAGCCGGATCCGGTAGGCGCTGTCGGTCGAGTACTGCCACCGGCGCCGGAGCACCTCGACCGCGTCCACCCGGAGCGGGCCGCCCGCGTCGCCGCGCGACCAGGTCAGGCGTCCGTTCTCGCGGTAGTACGGCCGGTCCCCCCAGTGCCGCGGGTTCAGCCAGCGCAGGGGGTTGCCGAGAATCATCACCGCGGGCGGCTCGGAGGGGAGCCGGCGGACGATCAGGAGACCCGTCAGCGGCCACGCGGCGGCGTCGCGCGTCCGTTGCGGCTCGGCCCGCTTGCAGTCCATCAGGATCGCCGGCACGGGGATCCCCGGTTCCGGCCACCCCTCCGCCGCGTCGTACGCCGCCTCGCCCCGGCCGGCGCGCGCCACGTGCGACGTGACCGGGTGCAGACCGAACCACGCGGCCGCCCCGTTCGGCCGCCGCGTATACCGCTCCAGAACGACGTCGTCCTGGGCGGCGGGATGCGCCGCGGCGGCCGCGGCCGCCAGCACGGCGACGCAGCACCGGAGCGTGCAGATTCTGCTCGTCATCTCACGTCCTCCGTCGCGGCCTCGCCGCCGGCGAGGCCGCCGGGCGCCGTCGTTCCGACGCGGAGCGGGCGCCCGGTCTTCGAACGTCGTCAAGCAAGCAAGGAAGGTGCCACCCGCGCCGCGTCACGGCCCGTCCGGGAGGCCGGCGCGGCGGAAGCGGCTACAGGGACAGGTCGACGCCGACGGGGCAGTGGTCGGAACCGGTCACGTGCGGCCAGATGAAGGCGTCCGTCACCCGTCGCGCCGCGGCCGGGGACGCGAGCACGTAGTCGATGCGCCACCCGACGTTCTTCTCGCGGGCGCCGCCCCACTGCCGCCACCAGGTGTAGCGGCCGGCCGCGCCGGGATGCCGGGCGCGGAACGTGTCCACCCAGCCCGCGCCGATCCAGCGCGTCAGCTCCGCGCGCTCCTCCGGCAGGAAGCCGCTGGTCTTCGCGTTGGCGGCGGGCCGCGCGAGGTCGATCGGCTCGTGCGCGGTGTTGCAGTCGCCGATCACGAGGACCGGCCCGCGGCGCCGCAGGGCCTGCACCCGGTCGAAGAGCGCCGCGTAGAAGTCGAGCTTGTAGGGCACCCGGCTGTTGTCGCGCTCCCGGCCGCTCCCCTTGGGGAAGTAGACCGAAGCCACCGCAAGCCGCCCGAACCGGGCGACGATCAGGCGTCCCTCGGCGTCGAAGCGCGGCTCGCCCAGGGCGGTCTCGACGCGGGCGGGGGGTTCGCGCGAGTAGATGGCGACGCCGCTGTAGCCGGCCCGCTCGGCCGGCGAGAAGGCCGCATGCCACCCGGCCGGCGCGCGCACCTCCGGATCTAGCTGGTGTTCGAACGCGCGCACTTCCTGGATGCCGACCACGTCGGCGTCCGAGCCGGCCAGAAACCGGAGGAAGCCCTTCCTGGCGCAGGCGCGCAGGCCGTTGACGTTCCAGCTCAGGATGCGCATGACACGAGGAAGCCCTTCTTGGCGCAGGCGCGCAGGCCGTTGACGTTCCAGCTCAGGATGCGCATGACACGAGGTCACTCACCGCGGGGCGTCGGGGGCGTCGGGTTCCACGTCGAACGCCACGACGTTGCGCGCCTCGCTGCTGAACTCCACGCCGACCAGACGGACCGCCCGCCCGGGGGCTCGGTGCTTCTCCGCGTAGCCGCGCTCCCTGAGCTGCGCCAGCGCCGAGCCGGACCCCGCCCGTTCCACGACCTTGAACTCGAACAGGTACACCGCGCCGGCGAACCGCACCGCCATGTCCAGCCGGCCGCGGTTCGTGCCGTCCTCCACCGCCACGTCGAAGCCGAGCGCCGCGAACCAGGCGTAGAACACGCTGGCCCAGTATCCCTCGTAGCGGGCGACGTCGTTGTTCGCGTGCCATTCGTAAGGAATGCTTGCAAAGAACGCTTTCAGCAGCGCCTCCACCCCGGCGAAGTCGTTCGCCCGCAGCAGCCGGCCCAGCCGCGAGCCGTTGCGCGCGCGCCACGACGCGTTCGGCACCAGGGCGGCGAGCAGGCTCTCGTTCAAGCCCCGGCGCACTTCGTGGTTCGGATAGTCGAGACGGTAGAGGGGCGTGCCGTCGACTTCCTCCTCCACGCCCCGGATGGTCAGGTAGCCGGTCTGGAACAGCAGCGCCTCGGTGGCCACGTCGTCCACGTCGAACTTCGACAGCAGGGCGGCGCTGGCGCGGACGCCTTCGAGGTCGGGGGCGGCGAAGCCGCGCTTGACGAGCGTGTCGACCAGGAAGGTCGGCGTCGCGGTCTCGAACCAGTGCGCGCGGAACCGCCGGCTGCGGAACAGTTCGAGGATGCCGAAGGGGTTGTACACCTTCTCCCCGCCCAGCCAGTCGTAGCCGTTGTACCACGCGCGGATCCGGTCCCGGTCCAGGCCCGGCAGCTCCGCCGCGAACACCGCGTCCAGATCGGCTTCGGTGTAGCCGCAGATCGCGGCGTAGTCCGGGTCCAGGGTGAGGTCGGTGAGGTTGTTCAGGCCGGAGAACAGGCTGACCCTGGAGAACCTGCTCACCCCGGTCAGGAAGGTGAGCTCCACGTGGGCGTCGCAGGCCTTGAGCGTGCCGTACAGCCCGCGCAGGTCGTCACGGTTGGCCTTCGCCGTGTCCGGTTCGTCCAGTGCGTCCAGGATCGGTTTGTCGTACTCGTCCACCAGCACGACGACGCGCCGGCCCGCGCGTTCGCGCAGCGCTTCGATCAGGCGGCGGAGCCGCACGGGGGCGCTGCCGCCGCCCGTTCCGACGCCGGCCCGCCGGCCGGCGTCCTCGAGCTGCGCCGCCGCGCTTTCCTCGATCAGGCCGCGCTTCTTGAAGTTGCCGCCGCTGAAGTCCAGCCGCACCACCGGGTGACGCCGTGACCAGTTCCAGCCGTCGTGGACGGCCAGACCGCGGAACAGCGTCTCGCGGCCCTCGAACAGCTCCTTGAGGGTGTCCACCAGCAGGCTCTTGCCGAAGCGGCGGGGACGCGACAGGAAGTAATGCTTGCCGGCGTCGTCCGCGAGCCGGCGGGCGTAGGCGGTCTTGTCGACGTAGTAGTAGCCCTCCTCCCGGATCTGGCGGAATGTCTGGATGCCGACGGGCAGCCTGCGCTTCTCCACGCCCGAACCCTACCACGCGCGCGGCCGGGGGGCCGGCCGGGGGCTGACTTCGTGTATCGTGTCATTTGTGACACTGTGCGACGTCGACTACTTGCGGCAGGCGGTTCGGCAGAGGATCGAGAACGAGGGGCTGCGGCCGTTCTCGGTACGCACCGGTATTCCCGTGGGGCAGCTTCGCAGCCTCGTCCAGGGCCGGGCGGCGCGGTACACGACCCTGGCGTCGATCGCGTCCGTCATGGGGCTGCAACTCTACATCGGTCCGGCGCGGCGGGGGAACGCGGCGGGTCCGGGGCTGCCGCCGGAGATCGCCAGGGCCCTCGATCTGCCCTCGGACGCCAGCGTCGCCGACGCGGTCGGAATGATCGACAAGGACCTCCTGGCGTCGAAGCTGCGGGAAGGGATGGGCGTCGTGCGGGAGTTGGCGGACCGTGCGGCCGTGGCGGCGGAGTTGATCCCCCGGCTGGCCGCCGGCGCGTTCTCGACGGCGCGCATGGTGCCGTTCGCCCGGGAGGTCCGGCTCAAGGCCGACACCGGCGAGGTGGAGTTCGAGGAGTCGGCGGAACTGTCGATCGCCGTCGCCGAGAAGGTGCTGCCGTCCTGGGCCCGGGCGGGTCGCCTGACGTGCGTCCGGGTGGTCGGCCGTTCGATGGAGCCGACCGTCCGCGACGGCGATCTGGTCGTGCTCGACCAGGACCGGCCGGCGCCTCTCGATGCGCAACTGTTCGTGCTGCGGACCCGGGAAGGGGTCGTCGTCAGGCGCCTGCGGCGGGCCGGCGACTGCTGGAACCTGATCAACGACAACCCGGCCCACCTGTCCCGGCGCATGGCCGACTGCGATCGGATCGTCGGGCGCGTGGCGTGGTGCGGACCGCAGGGCGCGGCCCGTGCGTAGCCGGCGGTTCCGGATCACGATGCGCGCGGCGCGTCTTCCCCGCAACGCACTCGGAATGCGACGTTGAGGCCGACGTGGCGGTTCCGGATCACGATGCGCGCGGCGCGTCTTCCAGCAACCACTCGCCGGCGGTCTGCACTTCCGTGCCGGCGGGCGGCTCGGCGGGCAGTCCGTCCCGCGTCGCCGTCAGCAGCCGCTTGCGGGCGCGCGGAAACAGCCTGCCGGCCGCGGCGAGCGCCCGGCACTCGCGCTCCGCGGTGGCCGCGTCCGACAGGTCGGCGCATACCTGGATCAGCTCCGTCCCGCCGGCCGCGGCGCGGGCGAGGAAGTCGACCTCCCAGCCCTCGGGGGTCCGCACGTAGGTCACCTCGAATCCCCGGCGCTCGAGCTCCACGAGCACCGCCGTCTCCAGCGCATGGCCCAGGTTGGCCCGCCCGGTGCGGTCGAACACCGGGATCAGCCCCGGGTCGACCGGATACGCCTTGCGCGGATTCACCATGCGCTGGCGTTCCGACGCCGACTCCATCCAGACGATCCGCACGAGAAAGCAATCCTCCAGGTAGCCGAGGAACTGATGCAGGGTGTCCTTGGCGACGGGGAGGCCCTGCGACTTCAGGGCCGCGCGGAACTTCTCGATGCTGAACAGCCCGCCGGCGTTGCCCAGCAGGTGCCGCACGAGCCAGCGCAGACCGGCCACGTTGCGCACGTCGTGGCGCTCGACCACGTCGCGCAGCATCGCGACGTCCACGTAGTCGCGAAGGAGCCGCTGCCGCGACGGCGCGTCCAGCCCCTGCGCTTCCGGAAAGCCGCCGGCCGCCAGCCAGTCCAGCAGCGCGCGCTCCAGGCGCGCCCGCCCGCGGCCCGTCAGCCGGGCGGGATCGTCCGGTGGCGTGCGTCCCGCGTGACGAAGCGCCTCCTCGAAGCTGAACGGATGCATCAGCACCTGCCACGCCCGGCCGCGGAGCGCCGTCGCGATCTCTCGCGACAGGAGGGCCGCCGACGATCCGCTGACGAGCACCTCGGCCCGCTCCGTATCCAGCAGCCGCCGGACGAACCGTTCCCACCCGGGTACGACCTGGATTTCGTCGAAGTGCCAGACCACCGTCGCGGCGTCGTCCGCGTCCGGGAACCGGCGGGCGTACTCGGACACCAGCAGGTCGAGGCGCGCGGCGTCGAGCTCGGCGAAGCGCTCGTCCTCGAACGAGACGTAGGGCAGCCGTTCCCTGGGGACGCCCTGCTCGATGCGTTCGCGGCGGAGTTGATGCAGGAAGGTGGTCTTGCCGGACCGGCGCATGCCGACGACCACCGTGACCTTGCCGGGGAACCGCACCCGGCCGAAGACGCGGCGGGGCGTAGGGTCGGGCAGGGGCTTTTGCGCGGAGTCGGCGAGCTGCTCCCCGATGGCCTGTCGCAAGCGGGTGACCGCTGCCACGGATGGCATTTCTCCTTCCCAAAAGTTGAATTTACAGCAAAATTATCCTCTTGGAAAGGAGAGATTTCCATCAGGCTTGCGCGGGGCCCAGCTTCCCGGTCGATCGTGCGGCGCAGCCGGGCCACGTCGAGGTCGCAGCGCCGTGCGAAGAACGCGTGACCGTCACGGATGCACGTCAAAAAGTGAGACGACGCCGCTGGGAGCATCCGGCGCGGCCGGTTCTCGTGGCGTCCGTCCTGTCCGGAGGGCCTGGATGCCGAGAACGACACCGTAATCGACAACTCTGACAGTGCCAACGTGCACTCGTCTCACAAATCTGACGTGCACCCCGCGTGACCGGTCCCCACACCTGCCGGATACACCAATGTAGAGTAAGAGTGAGGCGTGCGCGGCTGGACGGCTGGAGGGAAGGAATGCGGTTCCTGCTTCGGGAGGCGCAGTTCGCGGTCCGCCGGTTCGGGCGGCGATCGTCGTTCCCAGGCGTCTTGCTGGCGCTGGCCCTCGGCGTCGGTGCGAACGCCGCGACGCTGACCCTCGCGGCGGCGCTGTTGCTGGCGGCGCCGGACCACGTCCGGGATCCGGAGCGGGTGGTCCTGGCGCCTGCGATTGGAACCTGGGTCGCATACTCCGACGTCAGCCGGCGCTCGAAGACCCTCGACCTCGCCGCCCGCACGCGCAACGAACTGAGTCTCGGCGCCGGCGCGGAGGCGGCCTCGGTCCGCGTCGAGTGCGTGACGCGGGGGTACTTCGACCTCCTCGGCGTGCGCCCGGTGGCGGGCCGGACGTTCCGGGCATCCGATGCGGTGCGCGGCGCCGGCGGGTCCATCGTTCTGTCGCACGGCCTCTGGATGCGCCGGTTCGGCGGGCGCCCGGAGGTGGTCGGACGCCGCGTCGTGCTGAGCGATCGCGGGCACGTCGTGGCCGGAGTCATGCCGCGGGGGTTCCGGGGGGCCGGCGCGGCGGCGGTCGACGCCTGGATACCGCTGGTGGCCGCCCCGGAGCTGTGCTCCTTCACGGGAACGGATCTTCTCGCCGCCGACGGCGGTGCGTGGTTGCGGGTCGTCGGACGCCTGCGAGACGGTTTCGACCTTCGCGACGCGGAAGCGGAGCTGGCGTCGCTGGCGTTCGAGACGCCGCCCGGCCGCCTTGTCGTGCCCGCCTACGGCGCCTGGCGGGCGCGTACGCGTGACGGCCGGGTGACGCTCTGGCTGGCGGGGGCGGGCGGGCTGATTTTCCTCGTCGCGTGCCTGAACGTCGCCGTTCTCCTGTCGATCCAGGGGCTCGACCGCGCCGGGGAGTTCGCCGTGCGGATGCAGCTCGGCGCGACTCGGGCGCAGGTGTTCGCGCAGTTCCTCCTGGAGCACCTCGTCGCGGCGTTCGCGTGCGCGGCCGCCGCCGCCGGCGTCGGCGGCGCGGTCGGCAGGCTGCTGGCGGGACTGTTGCCGGTTGCCGGCCTGGACGAGTTCTTCGGCGGTCCGTTCTTCCTGCGCCTGGCGGCGTTGACGCTGCTGGCGGGCGTGGCGAGCGGCGTCGGACCGGCGATCGGCGTCGCGCGCAACGCGCAGTCGCGGCCGATGCAGGCCACGGCGGCGCCGGCGCGGCTCGGCGGCGGGCGCCGCGGCGGGCTGGTGGCCGCGCAGTTCGCGCTGGCGGTGGTGCTCGTCGTCGGCGCGGGCCTGTTCGTCGGCACCGTGCGGCACCTCACGCGGGCGCCCGGCTTCGACCCGGATCGCGTCATCGTCGCGACGGTCGATCTGGTCAGGGCCGGCTACTCCGCCGACCGGATCCGGGGCGTCTTCGAAGAATTCCTGCGGCGTCTCGACAAAGCGCCCCGGGCGGTCTCCGCCGCCGTCAGCCTGGCGCCCCTGCTCGGGTCGGGCAGTTCCACCAGGGCCTTCCCGATTCGCGCGGCGGGCGGCGCCGAACGGACGGTCGTGCCGATCTTCAACGCCGTGTCGCCGGACTATTTCGCAACCGTCGGCACACGCATCCTGCGCGGCCGGCGTTTTGCCGCGGCCGATGCGGGCGGGCGGGCCGTGGTCGTGATCAACGAGGGTCTCGCCGAGCGGTTGTGGCCGGATGCCGAGGCGCTCGGCCGGTGCGTGGCCCTCGGCGGTCTGCCGTGCGTCGAGGTCGTCGGGGTCAGCGAGGATCGCCGGCACGTGTCGGTGACGGGCGTGCACCACGAGGTCTTCGTTCCGTGGAGTCAGACGGCGCGGTACGTCGCCGGCCCGACGGCGCCGACGCTGCTGGTCCGCTCCCGCGGCGTCGCGCGGGAAGCCGTCGGCCCGGTGGCGGCCACGCTGCGCGGCGCGGATCCGGGGTTGCCGTTCCTCGACGTTCGGCTGCTGGCGGATCTGGTCGACGGGCAGACGCGCTCCTGGCGGCTCGGCGCCGTCGTCTTCGGTCTGCTGGGCGGCTTCGCCCTGGCGCTCGCCGCGGTCGGAGGGTTCGCCGTGCTGGCTCTCTCGGTGCGTTCCCGCACGCGGGAGATCGGCATCCGGATGGCGCTCGGCGCCCGCCGCGGGAACGTCCTGCTCGCGGTGTTCCGCGGCGGCATGGGCGTCGTGGGCGCCGGCCTGCTCATCGGCGCCGCCGCCGCGGCGGCCGTCTACCGTCTCATGGACAGCCTGCTCGTCGGGGTGACGCCCGCCGACCCGACGTCGTTCGCGGCCGCCTTCCTGGTGGTCCTTGCGGCGGGCGCGGCCGCGTGCCTGCTGCCCGCGTTCCGGGCGGCGCGCATGCATCCAGCGGAAGGAGTGCGCCAATGCCTGCCGTGAAGCCCGTCTGCCGACCGTTCGCCGCGTTGCTGCTGTGCGGCGCGTGCGGCCTCGATCCGGCCGGATCGGACGAGGACCGGGTTCCGCTGGCGCGCACCAGCCAGCCGGCCATCGAAGACCTGGCCACGCGCAAACCGTTTCCCCGCTATCCGGCCGCGTCCCTCGGGAACGGGACGGCCGGCGTCGCCGTCGCGTCGATTCTGATCGGGTTCGACGGACGCATGGAGCGGGTCGACGTGCTCGAAGCGCCGGATTCGCACGTCGCCGACGCCGTGCGGGATGCGCTCGGGCAATGGGTGCTTCCGCCGATCCGCTTCGACCACAACCCCGGAGTCCCGTACAAGGGCATGGCCACGATGGTGTTCTACTTCCTGATCGAGGAAGGGGAAGGCCGTGTCGTCAGCGGACCGGTCCTGGCGGCCGAACGTTCGGCCGCCAGGCCGCGGTCGGACGACCGGCCCGCGGACGACCGGCCCGCGGACGACCGGCCGCGCCGCATCGACGGCGCGGAGCTCCGGGAGCTGCTGGAAACGGCCGACCCGATCCTCGTCGACCCGCGCGCAAGGGACCTCTACGCGCAGGGGCACCGCGACGGCGCGGTCAACATACCGGAAAGGGAACTGCAGTCGCGGGCCGCGATCGAACTGCCGCATTCCCGGCCCGTCGTCGTCGACTGCCGGCGCGGCTCGGAATCGATGTGCGACGTGGCGGCGAGGGTGTTGCAAAGGGTCGGATTTCCGGAGGTGACGGTCTTCGTTCCCGACTGACGCCGCCCGCGCGTGCGTGCCAATCCGGGCTAGACTCTCCCGCATGACTACGCCCAGCGCGCCGGCCGGCGCGCCCCGCTTCGACGGCCGGCACGCCGCCGAGTTGCGCGAGACCCGCATCACCCCGCACTACGTGGTGCACGCCGAGGGATCGGTGCTGATCGAGGCCGGTCTGACCCGTGTGATCTGCACCGCGAGCGTCGAAGACCGCGTGCCCCCGTTCCTGCGCGGCAAGGGCACCGGCTGGGTGACCGGCGAGTACGGGATGCTCCCGCGGTCGACCTCCACGCGTTCCTCCCGGGAATCGTCGGCCGGCCGGGTCGGGGGCCGCACCCAGGAGATCCAGCGCCTGATCGGACGCTCGCTGCGCGCGGTGACCCGGCTCGACGAGCTGGGCGAACGCACGGTCTGGGTGGACTGCGACGTGATCCAGGCGGACGGCGGCACGCGCACCGCGTCCATCACCGGGGGCTTCGTGGCCCTGGCCCTGGCCCTGCGGAAGCTCCGCGAGAACGGCACGATCGCGCGCCTGCCGCTTGCCGACTACGTGGCGGCCATCAGCGTCGGAATCGTCGACGGCCGGCCGCTGGCCGACCTGGCCTACGCGGAGGACTCCCGGGCCGAGGTCGACATGAACGTCGTCAAGACCGGCGGCGGACGGTTCATCGAAGTGCAGGGCACGGCCGAGGGCGCGCCCTTCGACCGCAACGCGCTCGACGCCCTGCTGCATCTGGCGGACGGCGCGATCGGGCGGCTCGTCGCCCTGCAGCGGGAGATCGTCGGGGGCTTCCTCTCCCCGGCCGCGGGCTGAGCGGCATTCCCCGCCGCCCGGGATCGTGCGCGCGCAGACCGTCCGGACGCTCGTGGTCGCCACCACGAACCGGCACAAGCTGGCCGAGATCACGCGGATCCTCGACGGCCTCGGCCATGCGATCCGGCCGCTCGCGGCCTGCGCCGCCGGATCGGCGCCGGACGAGAACGCCCGGACGTTCGCCGGGAACGCGCGGCTGAAGGCGCTGCACTACGGGAGGCTCGCGCCGCACCTGACGGTCGCGGACGACTCCGGCCTCGTGATCGACGGCCTGGACGGAGCGCCGGGGGTCCGCTCGGCGCGCTTCAACGGCGGGACGTACCCGGAGAAGTTCGACGCGATCTACGCGTGGCTGCGCGCACGCCGCGCCCTCGCCAGCCCGGCGCGGTTCGTGTGCGCGGTGGCGGCGGCCGAGGGAGGGCGCGTCGTCTTCGAAGCCAGCGGCACGATCGAGGGGCGCATCGCCGACGCGCCGGCCGGCGACGCCGGATTCGGCTACGACCCGATCTTCTTCTACCCGCCGTACGGCTGCACGCTCGCCGAGGTGAGCGCCGGCCGCAAGGCGGCGGTCAGCCACCGCGGGCGCGCGTTCCGGAAGCTGCGCGCGTTCCTCGCGGCGCGGGCCGCGCCTCCACGCTGACCCGCGGCCCGGCCGCGCGCGGGCTGGGCCGGGTCCTCCCCTCGATGCTTCCCCGCACACGCGGGGGCCCGGCGCGCGCGGGCGGGCCGGGCTCCGTGTTCCCCGTCGTCCTGCCGCGGCGCCGCCGGCCACCTTCACCCGGCCGCGCGCGCCGGCCCGCCGGGGCGGGCGCGCCGGCGGGCGCACGTCGAATGCGACGGCCGATCGGCATGCCCTGGCGGCGGCGCATCCCCGCGGCCCGCATCAGGCGCAGAAGACGACGCCGTTCGACGAACAAGTCGCCATCTCGACCAGGCAGTAGCTGCCGTCGGTCGGCGCCGTGAACCCGGGAGTAGAAGCATCGCCGCGGAGGCGGACCACTCCGTTGTACCGCACGTTGGTCCCGTCCGTGGGACACACGGGGCGGTCGAGCATCAGGAAGGCGATGTGGAGCCGCTGGACCGTGGAGCCGCTGACGCTCAGGAACGTGTACGGACCGTTGGCGTCGTAGAGACGCGTGGTCTGGTACGTCACCGTGATCGTGAACGTCTCGGTCGCGGGACAAGGCGGAGTTTTTCACGACGCCGCGGCGGATTTCAAGCGGCGGCCGTCCTGCGCGCCGGCGGCTGCGCCGGGCGCGGACGCGGCGCCGCCGTCCGCCCCGCGTTGCGGCAGGACGACGGTGAACACGGAGCCGCCACCGGGCCGGTGCGCGGCTTCGACCGTGCCGTCGTGCAGGCCGACCAGATGCTTGACGATGGCGAGGCCGAGCCCGGTGCCGCCCGGGTTCCGGGCCCTGGAGTGCTCCACCCGGTAGAAGCGTTCGAAGACCCGCGCGAGGTCGGTGTCCGGGATGCCGGGACCGCGGTCGGAGATCCGCAGGACGATCTCGCCGCCGGGCCGCCCGTTTCCGGCGTCGAGCTCGATCGCGCTCCGCTCCGGCGCGTAGTGCGCAGCGTTCTCGACGAGGTTCTTGACGACGTCGTGGATCTTGCCCTGGTCGGCCACCAGACGCTCCGCACCCGGCTCGATGCTCGACCGCACCCGCAGCCGTTTCGCCTCCAGCACCGGGGCCAGTTCCGCCGCGACGCCCGAGAAGAGCGACGCGGTGACGCAGGCGGTCCGCCGCGGGACCTCCTGCCCGGCGTCGAGGCGGGCCAGCCGGAGCAGATCGGTGACCAGCCGCTCCATGCGGGTCGTATGGCGCGCGACGATGTCGAGGAACCGCCGGCGCGCGGCCGCCTCCGTCTCGTCGGCCAGCGCGTCGACCGCGCCACGAACCGCCGTCAGCGGCGTACGGAGTTCGTGCGAGACGTTGGCGACGAAGTCCTGCCGGATCTGCGCCGCGCGGCGATAGTCGCTCACGTCGTGCAGCACGACGACCACGCCGGGCTCCTCCTGCCCGGTGTACGGCGCGGCGCTCGCCAGGCAGATTCGCACCGGTTCGGTGCTCAACGTGATCTCGGTCCGGCTGGACCCGCCGGCTTCGAGCGCCCGGCCGATCTGCCGGGCCAGCTCCGGGTGGCGGATCAGCTCGACGTAGTGGCGGTCGACCGGCGTCTCCTCGATCGGCAGCAGGCGGCGTACCGCGTCGTTGGCCATCCGCACCCGGCCGCCGGCGTCGACGACGAGCACCCCCTCGGTCATGCTGGCGAGAATGGCGTCGGTCAGCCGGCGGTTCCGCGACAGTTCCGCGAGGCGCCGGCCGAGCTCCTGCATCGAGGCGTCGAGAGCGCGCGCCACCGTGCCGATTTCGTCGTCCCCGTACGGACCGCTCCGCGGCGTCATGTCTCCGGCGGCATAGCGCCGCGCCACCGCGGCGATCGCGCTGACCCGCCGGCTCATCGCCGCCGACGTGACCCAGGCCAGCACGAGCGCGCCGGCCAGGGCCGCCAGCAGGCCGCCGGCCGTGCCGCGCTGCACGGACGCGATCTGGTCGTCGACGGCGGTCAGGGGCAGGGCCAGCCGGACGAACGCCACCCGGGGGTGATCGACCCGCACCGCCGCGTACAACAGGTCGCGCTCCACCGTGGTGCTGTAGCGGCGCGTCACTCCGATTCCGGCGGAGCGGGCCGCGGCGATCTCGGGCCGCGCGCCGTGGTTCTCCATCGCGGCCAGCGCGGCGCCGTCCTCGGCGGTGTCGCCGACGACGCGTCCGGCCGGGTCGACGAGGGTCACCCGCGCGCCCAGGCTGCCCCCGAGCGAGTCGGCTTCCCGGTCGAGATCGGCGGCGGTGGGGTACGGCCCGCGCCGGGCGACCAGATCGGCCACCAACTGCGCCTCGGCCACCAGATCGGTCGCGATGCGCTCGAGCAGCCGGCGCTCGAGCAGCCACGCCACGAGCGCGGCGGCCAGCAGCAGGCTGATGCCGGCGATGCCGAACGCCGCCAGAAACAGCCGGGTCCGAAGTCTCATGGCCGGGGCGGCGGGCTTGCGTCCTCCTCCGTCAGCTTGTAGCCGAACTGCTTCACCGTGACGATCGCGCGCGCCAGCAGCGGCAGCTTCTCGCGCAGCCGCCGGACGTGGACGTCGACGGTGCGGGTGCCGCCGGTGTAGGTGTAGCCCCAGACGTCCGACAGCAGGACGTCGCGCGAGAGGACCCGGCCGCGATGCTCGATGAGGTAGCGCAGAAGCAGGAACTCCTTCGCCGTCAACCGCACGTCGCGGCCCTCGCAGGTGACCAGGTGGCGGTCGGTGTCGACGGTCACGCGCCCGAAGCGGAGCAGGCTGCGCGGCGGCTGCGCGCGGCGCGACCGCCGCAGCACGGCGCCCACGCGCGCGACCAGCTCCTTGGGGCTGAAGGGCTTGGTGACGTAGTCGTCGCCGCCCAGCTCGAGGCCGACGATCCGGTCGGTCTCGTCGGTCCTGGCCGTCAGCATGATGATCGGCACGCCCGACGTCCGCGGGTCGGCGCGCAGCGAGCGGCAGACGTCGAGGCCGTTGCGGCCCGGCAGCATCAGATCGAGCACGACCAGCGCGGGGGGGCGCCCGCGGACGAGCGGCAGGACCTCGGAGCCGGAGGTCAGGATCTCGGACGCGTACCCCGCCTTGCGCAGATGGTGGGCCACCAGCTCGGCGATGTCGAGATCGTCCTCGACCACGAGCACCCGGTCGCCGCCGGCGGCGGACGAGGCCCCGGGGACCGGCGGTTGCGCGTCCGGTGCGGCGGCGGCCGGCGGTTCAGCGCTCAGCGGAGCCCCTCCGTTCCCGCGCATGGTGCCGCACGTCGCGGCCGGACACCATGAAGATCACCTCTTCGGCGATGTTGGTGGCGTGATCGCCGATGCGCTCCAGATGGCGGGAAATCAGGATCAGATCCAGGGCGGGCTCGGTCGTGGCGGGGTTCTGCGCCATGTGGCGCAGCAGCTCGCGGAACACCTGATCCTTCAATCCGTCCAGGACGTCGTCCCGGTCGAGGACGTCGGCCGCCAGCCCGGTGTCGTGGCGCACGTAGGCGTTCAGCGCGTCGCGCAGCATCCCCTGGGCATGCTCGGCCATGCGCGGAATGTCGATGAGCGGCTTGACCGGGGGGTGCTGCAGGTAGCCGAACGTCGCCTCGGCGATGTTGACGGCAATGTCGCCGACGCGCTCCAGGTCGCTGTTGATCTTCACGCCCGACATGACGATCCGCACGTCGGTCGCCGCGGGGCGATGATCCACCAGCAGGTCGTAGCAACGCCTGTCGATCTCCATGTGCAGGCGGTTGAGCGGCTCGTCCCCGCAGAGAACCCGCTCCGCCAGACCGAGGTCGCCGTCGACGAGCGCCCGCACCGCCGCGCGCACCTGCTCTTCCGCTTCGCCGCCCATCGCGAGCAGGCGGGTCTTCAACCGGTTCAGCGCATCGGCGGCGCGCGCTACGGCGCCCTGGGCCGGGTCCAAGCCGCACTCCTTCGGAAAACTCGTTCCGAGCGTATCCCACGCCCCGCCCGAACCGCAACGCGGACCGCTTCAACGCCGCGCCAGCGCCTCGATCAGCAGCTCCAGGACCTGCGTCACCTCGTGCGGATCGCGTACGCGGTAGCGCGCGCTCGTGGGCCGGTCGCGCCGCTCCACGACGATGGCCGCGCCGGCCCCGTCCAGCAGCTCGAACGCATGCTCGTCGGTCTCGTCGTCCCCGACGTAGGCGGCCGCCTCGAGGTCCAGGGACAGGGCCGCGAGCAGCCAGCCGACGGCGCTCCCCTTGTCCCAGGCCACGTCGGGACGCAGCTCGAACACCTTCTTGCCACGCTCGCGGCGCAGCGCGGGGTGCCGGCGCGCGACGGACGCGACGACTTCCTCCACGCCGGCGGCGTCGGCCGGGCGCACGAGCCGGTAGTGGGTGGAGACGCTGTACCGCTTGCGCTCCACGAGCGCGCCGGCGACGCCGGCCAGCCCGTTCCGCAGCCCGGCCTCCGCGGCGTCGAGGGTGGGCAGCACTTCCTCCGCCGCCTCGTAGCGCAGGCCGCTGCCGGCCGCCCCCCGGATGTCGAGGCCGTGACAGCCGGCGTAGCCGATCTCGTCGAGCCGCACGAAGTCGCGGACGACGGCGACGTCCCGGCCGGTGACGATGGTGACGGGACAGCGGGACGCCAGTCTGGCGAGCTGCGCCCGCGTCGCGGCGCCGAGCGTCGCCTGCTCCGGCCGGTCCGCGATCGGCGTCAGGGTGCCGTCGTAGTCGAGAAACACCCCGGCCGACCCGCCGGCCACCGCGGACAGCCACCGTCCGCGCGCGCGCGGATCGAGGGCCCACGGCAGGGCGTGCGTGGTGCGCGGCGCGGCGCGCGCCGGCCGCGGCGACGCCGGCGGGGTCGGGCTGGACATGCTCGCGGGACCCGCCGCCTACCGCGCGAGCCGCGCGGCCACCGCTTCGGCCTCGCCCCACACCCGCAGGAGGTTCCCGCCCCACAGCCTGGCGATCTCCTCCTCGCTGTAGCCGCGCCGCACCAGCTCGACCGTGACGTTCAGCGTCTCGCTCGCGTCGCTCCAGCCGACGACCCCGCCGCCGCCGTCGAAATCGGAGCTGATCCCGACGTGGTCGATGCCGATCAGGTTCACCGCGTAGTCGATGTGATCGACGAAGTCGGCGACGGTCGCGTCGGGCCAGCGCTCGTCGAGCGCTTCCATCCGCCCGACGTAGTCCTCGTACGGCTCGGCTCCGAGCTCCTCCGGCTGCTGGCCCGGAATCATGCCGAACGCGCCGCGGATGTTCCGGTACTCGGCCGCGCGCAGGGCGGCCGTCTCGGACAGGAACGCGCCGAGCGCCACGGTCTGCACGACGCCCCTGCTCCCGGCCAGCGCCAGGAGCTGTTCGTCGTCCAGGTTGCGGGGATGGGGCATCAGGGCGTGCATGCTCGAATGCGAGGCGATGACCGGCGCTTCCGAAAGACGCACCGCGTCCAGCATGGCGGCCCGGGAGACGTGGGACACGTCGACCAGCATGCCGAGGCGGTTCATCTCGGCGATGACCTGCGCGCCGAACGGGCTCACGCCGCCGTGCTCGGACTCCGCGTCGCCCAGCGCCTCGCGGGGCGTCGCCGAGTCCGCGACGTCGTTGTGGCCGCCGTGCGCCAGCGTCATGTAGCGCGCGCCGAGCCGGTGGTAGGTCTCCAGCAGCGACAGGTCGCGGCCGACGGCGTAGCCGTTCCCGATGCCGATCGCCGCGACCAGCTTGCCGGCGGCGGCGATCCGTGGCACGTCGGCCGCGGAGTGGGCGATCTCGATCTCGTCCGGATACAGCTCCCCGGCCATGCGGTGGATCGCCTCGAACTTCGTCATCGCGTCCGCCCTGGCCTGCGCCTCGTTCTCCGGCGTCCGCGCGGTCTGGCCGACGGAGACGACGAAGAACCCGGCGTCGAGTCCCCCGGCGCGCATCTTCGGCAGGTCCACCTGGAAGTCGCCCGCCACCCCGGGGTCGACGGCGCGGGTGGCGAAGTTGAGCGGGACGTCGACGTGCGTGTCGAGCGTCAGCACGCGCTCGTGGATGGCCGCCGCGCGCGCGGCGAGCGCCCGCTCCGCGCGCTCCTCCGGCGTGCCGGGGGCGCAGCCTCCGAGGAGCACGGCGGCAAGCGCCGGCGCGGCGGGCGCAAGCGTCGTCAGCGGGCGCGGCATCGGTTCCTCGGAGGCCGGATCAGCATACCACCTGCGTCGCCCGGCGCGGGATCCTGCGCCCCGCCGCCCCGGTCGTCGCGGTGCCGGCCGGCGACTCCTCCGCCGGCTGGCCGGCCGGGACCGGCCGGCATAGGATCGACGCCATGGCCGACGCGGGCGGGCGCTACGCGGACCTCTTCGCGCTGCCGCCGGACGTCCATTACCTCAACTGCGCGTTCATGGCGCCGGCGTCGAAGCGGGTCGCGGAGGCCGGGCGCCGCGCGATCGAGCGCCTCGCCGCGCCGAGTTGCCTGGGAACCGCCGACTTCTTCGAGCCCGGCGCGCGCGTCCGGCGACTCTTCGCCCGGCTCGTCAACGCACCCGATCCGAACCGGGTGGCGATCGTTCCGGCCGTCTCCTACGCGATGGCGACGATTGTACGGAACACGCCGCTCGCCACCGGGCAGACGGTGGTCGTGGTGGAAGAGCAGTTCCCGAGCGCGGTCTACGCCTGGCGGCGGGCATGCCGCGAGACCGGCGCCACGTTGCGCACCGTCGGACCGCCGGCCACCGCGGGGTCGCGCGGCGAGGCGTGGAACGCGGCGCTGCTCGACGCGATCGACGGCCGGACGGCGGCCGTCGTGCTGCCGCCGCTGCACTGGACCGACGGCCTCCGGTTCGACCTCGACGCCGTCGGGGCCCGGGCGCGCGCGGCGGGCGCCCGGTTCATCGTCGACGGCACGCAGGCGGTCGGGGCGCTGCCGTTCGACGTCACCCGCACCCGCCCCGACGCGCTGATCTGCGCCGGCTACAAGTGGCTGACCGGCCCCTACGCGATCGGCGCCGCGTGGTACGGCCCCGCCTTCGATGGCGGCGCGCCGCTCGAAGAGAACTGGATCACCCGCCGCGGCAGCGAGCGCTTCAACGAGCTGGTCGACTACCGCGACGACTACCAGCCGGGCGCCATCCGCTACGACATGGGCGAACGCTCGAACTTCGTCCTGCTGCCGATGCTCGAGGCGGCGCTGGAGCAGGTGGTCGCGTGGGGTCCGGAGACGGTCGCGGCGCACGTCCGCGCGCTGACCGGCGACGCGGTCGAGCGGCTCCGGGACCTCGGCTGCCGGGTGGAGGAGGGCCGCTGGCGCGCCGGCCACCTGTTCGGAGTGCGCCTGCCGGCCGGCGTCGACCTCCCGCTGCTCGGCCGCGGCTTCGCGGCGCGGCGGGTGTCGGTGTCGCTGCGCGGCGGGGCGGTCCGCGTCGCGCCGCATCTGTACAACGACGCCGGCGACCTGGAGGCGCTGATCGACGTCGTCGCCGATGCGGTTCGCGCCTGAGGAAACGGCGCCGGCGGCCCGGATGCGTCAATCGGCGGGAAACAGCTCCAGCAGCGAGAGCGGGTAGACCTGGAGGCGTTGATCGACGTCGTCGCCGGTGCGGTCCGCGCCTGAGGAAACGGCGCCGGCGGCCCGGATGCGTCAATCGGCGGGAAACAGCTCCAGCAGCGAGAGCGGGTCGACGCGGGCGTCGTGCAGGCGCACCGTCCAGTGCAGGTGCGCCCCGGTCACGCGGCCGGTCGCGCCGACCGCGCCGACCACCGCTCCCCGGCGCACGCGGTCGCCCTCGGCGACGCCGATCGCGGACAGGTGCGCGAAGTACGAGTAGAGCCCCCAGCCGTGGTCGATGATCACGACGTTGCCGGAGAAGTAGAGATCGGCGGCGAGCACCACCACGCCGTCGTTCGGCGCCTTGATCGGCGTCCCCTCCGCGGCCCGGAAATCGGCGCCGCTGTGGGGGCTGCGCGGCTGGCCGTTGAATACGCTGCGGCGGCCGAAGGCGCTGTTCGCGCGCCCCGGCACCGGCCGCAGGAACCCGCCGCGCCAGTACCGCACGGCGGTCGAAACCGGAAAGAGCGCCGCCAGCCGGTCCCTTTCGCGCAGGATCCGCTCCACGACCTCGGGCGGCGGATCGACGTAGCGCGGGGCGACGCGCAGTCTCCGGGTCGCGAACTGCTTCGGCTCCACCGCGAGCGGGTAGACGGTCTCGGCCGCGGAGCCGTCGACCGCCGCCGCCCGCACGGTGACCGGGTGCTCTCCCGGCTCGACGTCGAGATCGATCCCGATCAGCGCCGACCAGACGTTGGCCGGCCCGGCCGGGAAGAACCGCAGCTCGGCGCCGAACGCGGTGGCCCCGAGCGAGGCCGGCGCCTCGGACGTCCGCACGTTGAGGACGACGATCTCCCCCGGATGAAGGGCCCGCGCCCGGTGCGTGACGGCGGAGATCAGATCCGGCCGGCCCTGCCCGGCCGCGGCGTCCGCTCCGTTCAGCAGCAGGAACGCGCACACCCCGCACGCCCGGACCGCCGCGCGCAGGCGGAAGGCGGCGCCGCGCGCGGGCGGCGGAGCGCCTCGCGGTCCGCGAGCGCGGCCCGCGGCTTCACGCAGGCGGAAGGCGGCGCCGCGCGCGGGCGGCGGAGCCCCTGCCGCGGACGGCGCGGCCGGCCGGCGCGCGGCACCGACGATCGGCCGTCGTCTATCCGCCAAAGAGGGTCACTCCGAACACGCGGGCCAGGATGACGAGGACGGTCAGGCCGGTGAAGACGGCCAGACTGAACCAGGCGCAGGCGCGCACCAGCGGCGACGGATAGAACGCCGGGTCGGTCTTCGGGATCACCGTCACGCAATAGTACAGGTTCAGGAAGAAGATGACCGGGGCGACGAAGAACGCGAGCGCCGAGGAGACGAGCACCAGGAAGACCGGGCGCGGCAGGCCGGCGAGGATGAGCACGGCCGCGATCAGCGAATAGAACATCGTGATGCGGTAGACGTTGTACTCGGAGGCCGGCGTCCGGCGGTGGGCGTCGGTCAGCTCGTCGGCGGCGATGCCCGGCAGCGCCGCGGTGGCCCGGAACAGGTTGCGGCAACAGGCCGCCACCACCCGCGGCCAGCCGTCGAAGTAGTTGAACGCGGTCGAGAAGGTGGCCGCGAACGCGCCCAGCAGGAACACGAGCATCATCCCCGGACCGATGCTGTCGGTGAAGATGCGCGCAATCTCGCCGATCACCGCGTTGCCCGCCACTTCGCTCGGATGGAGCCAGACCGCGGCCAGCAGCAGGAAGACGACCGCGAGCAGGAACGAGACCACGTGGCCGAGGGTGAAGTCCCAGATCCCGATCCGGAACCAGCGCCGGCAGTACTCCTGCGCGTGCGCCGGCAGCTTCGAGACGTCGACGGCCAGATCCCGGCTGGTCGAGCCGAACGGGTCGAACCGCCGGGCCAGTCCGTCCCGTTCGAGCTGCCCGCGGATGCGTCCCATCCCGACCCGCTTGGCCTTGCCCCACTCCGAGGCCTGCAGCGACACGTCGATGCCGGTCGGCAGCAGCCCGAGGAACGCGGCGATGACCAGCCACGACCCGGCCGGCGTCTCGACGACGAAGAAGCGCCCCATGGCCGACAGCGGCGCCGGCTCGAACAGGTAGACGCCGACGGTCGAGACGAACAGCAGCCCGGCCAGCACCTTGGTGGCCGCCTCCACCGCGGCGTAGCGCCCGTACAGGATGATCCCGACCGAGAGCGCCCCGAGCCCCAGCCCGTACACCCAGCTCGGCAGCCCCAGCCCGAGATACTCCGAGACGACGTAGAACAGCACCGCCGCGGCCGCCGCCAGCCGCCCCGCCTGGCCCAGGGCGCACTGGACGATCGTGGTCACCAGCACGTACCAGACCGGCCACTTGCCGGGCGCCGTGGTGTAGGCGTCGAGCATGCTCCGGCCGGTCGCGTTGGTGAACCGGAAGGCCATCTCGAAACCGTAGTACTTGAAGACGTAGGCCACCGGAATGCACCAGAGCAGCGCGTATTCGAACCGGCCGCCGGCCACCGGCGCGGTGACCAGATGGCTGGTGCCGATCCCGGTCATCATCAGGATCAGCCCCGGCCCGAAGTGCCGCAGCAGCCCGCGCGGATTCGTGTCGGGCAGCGGCAGCCGGCGCAGCGCGTCGGACGCCCCGGACCCCGAGCGCGCGGCAGCGGACGGCTGGTCGTTCGGCATGGCGGCGATCGTATCAGACCGCCCGCGGACGCCGGGCCGTCACGCGGAGGCCGGGCCCGGGAAGGGCGACTGGTACAACGTCCTGCCGACGAAGAACGGCCCCATCCGCTGGATGAACTCGGACGTCTGGCGGGTCGCGCGCATGTCCTTGACGAGCCGGGACAGCGGGTACAGCTCCGGTCCGACGAGGCCGATCACGAACTCGTTGTCGTCCCGGTCGAGGCCGTGGCACTCGAGCCGCACGTCCACCGCGTGGCCCGCCTCGCCGTAGCGCCGCCCCAGCATGCCGTGCTCCATCAGGATCCGTCCCTGCTCGGCGCGCGGAAGCTGGTTGAAGGCGCCGATGCGCCGGAGCGGATACCAGACCGCCCACGGATGATCCGGGTTCAGCACGTTGCGGGGCACCTTGCGCAGCAGGAAGTCCTCGAGGTCGGCCTCCCGCCCGGACGAGTACGTGCGGCCGATCATCGTCATCTCCGGCCGCGGCGTCACGGCCCGGAACGCGAAGTCCGCGAGCAGCGCGCGCCCTTCCCCGGCGAAGACGGCCGGATCCTCGCTCAGCAGCAGCACCCCGATGCCGCGCGGATCGTTCAGGTCCGCGTAGACCACCGCGTCGAGGCCGCTCTTCCGCACCTCGGCGATGATGCCGGCCGGCCGCGGGCAGCCGGTGAACACGTGCAACTGCACGAACAGCCGGCGGGTGGAGGTCTGCGGCACGCCGCGCACCGGCGCGCCATGCTCGCGCAGATCGGGAGCGCCTTCTTCGCCGCCGCCGCCGCTCCGGGCCGCGGCTTCCGGAGGCCGGCCGGCGGCGCCCGGGGACGCGGAGCCGGCCGCGGCCGGATCGAGCGTCGTCGTGTCGGACATGCCGGCGATTCTATACTGACGCTTGGCAGCCCGTGGCGAAACCCGCGTCGCACCGGGACGGGCGGGGCGCCCGGCTGACAAGGCGCGAGGAGAGAGCATGTCGGCCCTGTGCGACCGACGAACGACGCAGTCACGCGGGGATGCGGCGCCCGTCGAACGCGGCGGGATTCCGCCACGGGCTGCCAGGCGCCGGACACCGCGGCCGGGACGTGCCGCGCGGAAACGTCCCGCGACCGGCGCACGCCGCGGCACGGTCCCATGGCGCGTCCTCATCTGATCGCGATCGCCGGCGCCTCCGGATCCGGCAAGACGACGCTGGCCCGCCGCGCGGCCGCCGCCCTCGGCCCGCCGGACGCCGCCGTGCTGCCGATCGACGCCTACTACCGGGATCGGCCGGACGCGACCGCCGCGGAGCGGGCCGCGGCGAACTACGACGCGCCGGACGCCGTGGACGCCGCCCTGCTCGAAGCGCACCTGGCGGCGCTCCGCGCCGGACGCGCCGTCGAGCGCCCGAGCTACGACTTCCGCACGCACCGGCGGACGCGCACCACGCGGACGGTTCGGCCGGGCCGTCACCTGCTGGTCGAGGGCATCCTGGCCCTCTGCTGGCCCGCGATCCGAACCCTCTGCGACACGACGGTCTTCATCCGCATCGACGAGGAGACCGCGCTGGCGCGCCGGATGGAGCGGGACACGCGGTTTCGCGGGCGGAGCCCGGACTCGGTGCGCCGCCAGTGGAAGACGACGGTCTGGCCGATGTACCGGCGCCACGTGGAGCCGGCCGCCCGCTTCGCGGACGTCACGGTCGACGGCAGGGCGCCGATCGACGCGGGCGTCGAAGCCCTGCTGGCGCATCTGCGGGCCGGCCGGCGCGGCGGCAGGGACACCGGCGGCCGTTGACCCGCCTGACTGCGTCGTTCGTCGGTCGCACGGGCCGATCTGCGCCCTCCTCACGCCTTGTCAGCCGGCGCCACGCCCGTCTCGGTGCGATGCGGGGTTCGCCACGGGCTGCCAGCCGGCGCGCTCACGCGACGCCGCGCGTCAGTGCACCGCGCCGGCGCCGCCCGGCTGGAGGAACGACGGATCGACGCCCAGGCGGCGGATGACCGCCTCCCACATGTCGTCGGGCCGGGTGCCGAAGATGACGTCCGGGTCCACGTCGGCATGCAGCCACGACGACGACGCCAGCTCGGCGTCCAGTTGTCCGGCGCCCCACCCCGCGTAGCCGGTGAGCAGCCGCGTGCGCGGCGGCGGGGGCGATTCCAGCAGCCGGCGCAGGAGGCGCGGCGAGGTCGAGAGGAAGATCCCCTCGCACACCCGCACCGACTCGACGTCGGACGGCTCGGCGCCGGTCAGGATCCAGCCCCGCTCCGGCTCCACGGGACCGCCGATCCAGAGCTCCAGACTGCTGCCGGGCGACACCGGCGGCGTCAGCCGGACGACCTCGGATGCGGGCGTCGTCGTGCGCCGGTTCAGCACGAGGCCGAACGCGCCCTCCTCGCCATGCTCGCACAGCAGGATGACGCTGCGGTGGAAGTGCGGATCGGCGAGCTGCGGCATCGAGACCAGCAGCGACGGGGCGAGCGAGGGAAACGGCTTGTCGGCTCGGCTCATGGCATGCGCCGGGAGTGGACCCCGATGCCCATTCTCTCATGACCGGCGCGGACCGGTGACCGGAAGCGTCGGAATCCGCTGTCCGCGGCGACGTGTCCCTCGTCGCGCCGGACGGAGGTTGGCGGGTCGGCGCGCGCGCTCGTCGGCACCGTGAACGACGAGTGGATCGTCAGGCTGCCCGTTTCGGCGGGGCAGTCCGCGTCTCCGTCCAGCAGCACCAGCACGGCGCCGCAGTCCGGCTGCGCGAGCGCCAGTCGAACCGCCTGTCGCACTCCGGCCTCACGTACCAGCCGGTGGCGCGGTCGTCGAATCGGTTTCCCGACGTCTACTGTCCAGACCCGGCTTGCTCGACGAGACGACGCAACAGGACCGGGAGCGCCGCCACGTCCCCGTGGCCTTCCACGATCGGCTGGATCTTCATGCCGTTCCATCCTCCGGGCGGGTCGGATCGCCGGAGTTTCCGTCGGTCTCGTCCTCGGCAGTCAGGGCGTTCGAACGAAGCAGCTCGCCCGCGCCCATCAGATGGTTCCGCAGTGCCGTACGCACCGCCTGCGAGACACGACCGATCCGGGTACGTCCATGCTCCCAGCTCAGAATCCGCAGGTGCCGAGCCTCGATCCACTTCGCGTCGAGAACGTCCGGGCTGTGCGTCGTGACCACCACCTGCATGGAACGGCTGGCCAGTTTCAGTACGTCGAGAATCGACCCGAGCGCGCCCGGATGGATCGATGCTTCCGGTTCCTCGATCACGAGGAGCGACGGGGCCGGGCGCTGGAATACGGCCGTGATCAACCCCAGAACCCGAAGCGTGCCGTCGGACATGCTGAAGGCCTCGAACTTGATGGGGTCCGCGTCCGCCCTGGTCTGCGTGAACTCCAACGTCAACTTGTTGCCGTGCTTTTTCGACCGGACGGCGACCGTTCCCGGAACGACACTCTCGAGCAGCTCGCAAATCCGCTTCCAGTCGTCCTCCGGCGACCGGCGCCGGATTTCACGCAGCACGCTGGCGGCATTCCTGCCGTCCGCGCGCAACCCCACGCCGCCGTCCGGGTCCTGCATCGCCCGCAGGGCCGCCGGCTCGATCCGGTATGTCCGCATGTCCGCAAGGAAACGAAGCACCGGCCGAAAGCGGCTGTCTCCACCGACCAGCGGCAACGCCAGGGCGTTCGGTTCGACGGCGGGAGCCAATGACTCCACGGTGCTGCTCCAGTCCGTGGATCCTTTGCCGGTCGAGCGGTGGAAAGAGTCTTTCTGCCCGTCGTTTCGCTCCACGAAGCAGGATTCCGACGCGACCTCGAAGTGGTGGCCCCACCGCGGGCGCAGATCGACGTAGTAGCGCGCCGTAGCCGTATCGCTGTCCGGTTTCTCCAAAGCCACCGAGAGAGTCACGTTCGCCAGCCGGCCTCTCGCCGAGCGGCGGTGGGATACGGCGGAGAATCCGCCGCGCCGCTCGACGACCGCCTGCAAGGGGGACGCCATGGCCTCCGAGAGAAACGCGAAGGCGTCGGCGAAGTTGCTCTTGCCGGAACCGTTCCGTCCGACGACGAAGATCGGGTTGCCGAACTCCACCTCCTGAAGGTCGATGCTGCGGAAACCGCTCAACGTCATCCCGCGTAGCGTGCAATCGTCCATGCGTCACTCCGGTGGCGCGAACAGTATGGCAGTGGGGACTGTTGAACCGTTACTTCGCTGACGCGGGAAACGAAGCGCAGAGGACGTTACCCGGGAGCCGGTGAATCCGATTCGCTTCCCCATCATCCAGTCCAGCCGCTACCCGGCGGTCGCTCAATGGATCCACGCTTCGGCGCGTCGCCCGCCCATTTCTCCAGAGCCCGCCGCTCGTCAAGAAGCAGCGGCATGGCGCCCCCCATGGCTACGGCCAGTTGTGGGTACTCCCGAGCGAACTCGTCACCCAACTCGTCAGCGACGAAATCCGGTACGCTCTTGACCAAGCGAAATCGAACCCTCTTGTTGCCGATTGCCCACTGCTCGTTTGCGAGATCACGTATCATGGGCAAGTCGCACCCGCCACCAGTCAGTATGAGCTTGAAGGAACCCTTGTCTGGCGCAGCGGCCGCACCCCAACTTTCATGAACCTTGTCCAAGAGGTCTTCTTGAACTGTCCGGCGGATATTTTCAGTAAACGTCGAGATGCCCTCCAGATCCAAGAATTCCTGTTCGGTCAGCTCAACCAACTGATCATTGGAAAGACGCTCCGAGATCCGACCCGTCTTGAACAAACTCTCCTTGAGTCGTCGAACGCTCCGCCGAAGCAGATCATCTCTCACTCGCCTCTTCAGTTCCGGATCGGCTCCGAGGTGGGACCTCTGCAGCAATTCCTTGAGGAGGAGCGAATCCAGCGTGTCGCCTGCCTGTTTGATTGCCGATCCGCATGGAAGAACCGGGGCAGCTCCATCTTTAGCCTGGATTATTCATGAAGGTCGGGCATGAGGCCCCGACGGGCCATGCTCGGCCACGAAACGGGGTCTCGGACACGCGTCGGTGCGCGGGCCGCGACGCGTGGAACAGCCTTCACGGGTCTGGCGGTTGCGGACAGACGGATTCAGGACCGCCGAGGGCGAGCAACCGTCATCGAAGGCGTCGTTCGCGGGCCCGGCGGTTGCGGACAGGCGGGTTCAGGCAAGGCTCCGCCGTCGCGGGCGGTGCGGTTCGGGCTACGGGCTGCGCGGGTTTCGGACTACCCGGCGCGGGCGCCGAGGGCCAGCGCGATGCGCCGCCATGCGTTCAGATGCGGCGTCCCCCGGGGCAGATGCAGGACGATGCGGCGCACGGAGCCGACGACGTGCACGCCGAGCTTCAGCAGCCGGTTGCGCAGCCACGTCACCTGGGTGCGGGCACAGCCGGTTCGCGCCGCCCGCAGCCGCAGTTCCTGCATGAGCACGTAGGCGGCAGCCGTCAGCAACACGCGCAACTGGTTCGCCAGGAACCGGCAGCAGCTCGTGCGGTCGATCTGCAGACCGTCCAGCAACTCCTTGATCCGGTTCTCGACGTCGCCGCGGGCGCAGTAGACCTTTTCGTAGACGAAGCGCGGATTCTGCGGGAGATTCGTCACGACGAAGCGCGGATTGTCCCGCGGCTCGCGGCCCGGATGCCGGACCACTTCGGCCTTGATCACGACCCGGCGTTGGCGGTTCCACGTGCGGGCCGCGTAGCGGGTGTCGGTATAGACGTGCTCGGTTCGGCCGCTGGCCCCGCTCTGCGCGCGGGCCGCCGCCATGGCGGATTCGGCCTGCCGCACCAACACCGCGTTCCTGCCCATCGCCACCACGTAGTCGAGTCCCGGTTCCGCCTCCAGGAAATCGAAGACCTCCGGGGTCGCAAAGCCCCCGTCGAGCCGGACGAGAAACGACGTCCGCGGAAACGCCGCCCGCAGCATCGGCAGCAGCCGTCTCAGCAGGCCCAGGCTCCCGTCGGCCGCCACCGCATTGCCCGGCCGCAGCACCGCCGCGCACAGATACTGCTCCGTCTCGTCGTTGAAGGTCAGGAACGCGAGCAGCGGCAGATAACACCAGCCGCCGTAGTGTCCGTTGAAGAACGAAAGCTGTTGTGCGCCATGCGTCAGGTCGTCGGTCGGGTCCAGATCGATGGTGATGCGCCGCACCCGCCGCCCCAGCCGGCGCCGGTGCCGCTCGATGACGCTCGCCGCCAACTCCCGCGCCATGCGATAGAGCGCGCCGCGGCCCGGGCTGTTCTCGAACCGCGAGATCGTCGGTTGCGACGCCAGCGGCGCGCCGGCCACCGGGTCCCGTCCGAGCAGCAGCTTGTGAACGGGGTCGTCGGCCAGATCGTCGGCATCGTTGCCGTCGGGGTGGCCGCACGCGATGCCGAAGATCCGCTGCCCGACCAGTTCCGCGAGCGTGTGCCGAATCTTCTCCGGGTCGCGCCGGTCGGCGAGACAGCGGGCAAACGTCTTGACGAGGCCGTACACGCGCTCGGCCGCCTTGAGGAGAACGGCTCCGCCGTCGGAGCTGGCGTGCTCGCGGTCGAAGGTGGCGACGAGGGGCTTGTCGAACAGTTCCGGGAACAGGACAGTCTGTGGTATCGTGTCGGTCGTCACGCAGGGGCCTCCGTGGTGGTGAAAATGCCTGTTGCCACTGCGATTTTACCGCGCGGAGGCCCTTGTGTCTCTCCCGGATCGGCACCCCCGGTGAATAATCCAGGCTACCGGCCGTGCTGGTCCGACGACGCCGTGCCCGTATTTCGGCTGATGGGCGGAGAAGAAGCCGAAGAATGGGAGGGCCACCCCGAACGGGAAGCGGTGCTCGTGGGAACTCAGGACATGCTCCTGTCGCGCGCCCTGAATCGCGGGTACGCGATGAAACCGTACTACTGGCCGATCGCGTTCGGATTGATCAACGTCGACACGCTGTGGATCCTCGACGAAGTCCAGATCATGGGTGCCGGCCGGACCACGAGCGTTCAGCTCCATCGGTTTCGACCCTCGCCGCAGCACCTGCCGCGCGAGAGTCTCTGGATGAGCGCGACGACCGGCGCGACGGCTTCCGAAGAAGCAGGCGGGCGGTGGACGCAGCCGGCGCCGCCATGGATGCGGACACCGGAACACGGAGAACCGGACGTCACGGTGCTTGGGCTGGAAAACGCCGACCGCACGGCGATGTCCGATATCCTCACCGGACCGAAGCGTGTGGAATGTACGGCGGACACGGTGGAGGCTGAGGATCTTCCCGAACGGCTTCTGGGATACGCATCCGGCGGACGACTCGTCCTGGCGATGGTCAACCGCGTCGCGCGCGCCCGGGCGCTTTTTAGCAAGGTCAGAGCGCTTGTCGCCCACGACGACGAGACCCCGGAGGTCCTGCTTCTGCACTCCCGTTTTCGACCCCGTGAACGCACCGCGGCGATGACCCGCCTCATGGAAGCCGCTCCGAGTCGGGGGCGGATCGCGATCAGCACGCAGGTCCTCGAAGCCGGCGTCGACCTCGACGCGGACGTGCTGGTAAGTGAGATCTGCCCGTGGCCGTCCCTGGTACAGCGTCTCGGTCGGCTCAATCGGCGTGGGACGAAAGACGGAGTTGCCCGCATCCTGGAAGTGCCGATAGACGCGCCGAGCGGAGGCTGGCCAAGCAAGAAACCCGAGCGTGAGCAAGCCGAAGAAGATGCACGACGCAGGGCGGCGTTACCGTACGAGTGGGAGGATTTTGAAGCCGCACGGCGCCGCGCAGCGGCACTTTCTGGAGATGCATCGATCAAGGCGATCGAGAGCATCAACCAAGCTGATCCGTACACGGTTCCAGTGGAAGGACCCGTACTGCGACGACACCACATCGACGATCACTTCGAAACCGACCTCGACCTGTCGGGCGGCCACCGCGACGTATCCAGGTTCATCCGCAGTGACCGGATGGATCTCGACGTAGCAGTGCTCTGGCGAGCGCTCGACGATCATGATCCGGAGAACGCTCCGGCGCCCCACCCTGACGAGATCTGTAAGGCCAAGATCGACGACCTTCGCAATCTGGGTCGCAACAAGGACAAGCAAGGCTGGCTGCTTGGGTTTCAACGCTCCCGCCGTCGAAGTGCGTGGCGGAACGTCCGACTGGGTGACCCCGGCATTCGACCTGGGGACACAGTGATGCTCGACATCTCCGTCGGGGGGTACGACGACCAACTTGGTTGGGTCGGCTCCGAGAACAGCCGACCGTCGTGCTGGGTGAGTAACGTTGGCGGACGTCGTTCGTGGGTACGAAGCGATGGGAATCCGGACAGCATCGATGATCGGACGATCGCGTGGGCCGGCCTCGACGGAGACCCGCGCAGCCACAGGTATCGGTGGATGGAGCTCTCCCGCCACCTTGCCACGGCCGAATCCGAAGCCCGTCAACTCGCGGAGAAACTGGTTCCGCACTTGACCGACGAACTTGCGACGGCGGCCCGGTGGCACGACGTCGGAAAGGCTCTCGAACGAGGAGACGCCGACGGCGGCATCGCTCCATTCCAGAAAATGCTCCGCGAGGCGGGCAGTTCGGATCCGCCGGACCCTCGAGACGATACGTACTATGCCAAGTCCAACAGTCGCCGCAGGACGACGCCGGACGATCACCGGTTCCGCCACGAAGCCGCGTCCGCATTGGCGTACCTGACCGAAAAGAACGCCGACGACCTGGTCGCGTGGCTCATCATGGCGCACCACGGGAAGGTGCGGATGATGCCCACGCCGTGGAACGACCAGCGGTTGGACGACGTCGCCGGCGTCCGGCCCGGTGACCGCATCCCGGCCAGGGCGATGTCGTTCGTTGCGCGTGAGGAAGCCCGTGCACTCGATCCCGACCTGCTGCTGCCATCGCTCTCTCACCCAGGCTGGCAGGGACGCGCCGTGAAACTGCGGACGGAACACGGGCCACAGTTTCTCGCGTACCTGGAGGCTCTGATCCGCGTCGCGGACTGGAGGTCCGATCTCGATGACGATTGAGTTTCGGGGCGTATCGACGGCTTCGCTGGGTGCGATGTTGAAAGGCTACGGCATCATGGCAGGCGTTGGCGCAACGTGGCGGGACGCGCGTTTCTGGTGGACGGCCTCCGGCGCACTGGCGACCAGAGTAGCCGAGTTAGCAGATGACTGCGAGACCGACGCTGTGAACGAGGCCATTCACGACAGCGTCTTCAAACTGGCGGAATGGGCGCGCGATAGAGGTGCGGCGTTCGAGAAAACTCGCAAGAACAAGAAAAAGGGGACAGAGCCAGGCAATCCCCCTTTGGAAGATGAAGTCACTTGGAGATCGCTCTGCGAAGCGCGCGTCGTTGATGCGGAAGCCGTGGGCATGCTTATCGGGAAGAAGGGTCGCCCGAACCCTGTGCTTGCTCATTGGGGCCAGGACGGAAGCGCGAACCTGTTCAACACCCTGCTTGACGCCGGAAGACGCGCGAAGCGAGCGGATATCGGCGAAGCCATCTTTGGAAATGATGCTGTCACCGGGGCCCGTCGGACCACCAAAGGAAGCGGCGTTCTGTTTCCCGAAGGAATCAAGCGCTACGCCACCGGAACCGTCTGGATTCACGAGAGCAAGAAACCTGTCGGGCTGTGGGACTTCGTACTGGCGATGCGCGGTTTGTTGCTGTTCCGAGGCGCAATCGGCTCACCTCGAGGATCGCGGAGCGAGTATCCGACGTTCCCGTTCATACTCCCGGGCTCTGTCATCCGGGCTCAGGGTTCGACGATTCAGGCAAACGATGTCTTCCTTCCAACCTGGAGCAGTGACCGTCCCAGGACACTGGCCGAGTTCGAAGCGCAGGTGCAGGGCTTCCAGGCGCGGGTCGGTCGGAAGGATTTCGCCTCCGGCGCAGCCGACTTCAGACGAGCCGTCGCCGGCAGGGCGATCACGGGCGGGTTCGCGGCGTTCCATCGGTTCGCGCTTGAACCGAGGAAGCCCGGCCAGCGGAGTCCCCAGAACCAAGCCATCTCCCGCGGGATCACAACTGTGGGACCAGCGTCGGTCACCCGCAGCAGCTTGCGGTTTCTGCTTGCCCCACTCGATGATTCGAGATGGCTTGAGAGGTTTCGATTACGGATTGGCGGCAAGATGGATGCGGACTCCGAGAAGCTGGCGCTGGCCAAGGCGTGCTTCGACGCGGCTGTCCACGCTGCCATCGATTCGCACGAAGAGGCTGGAGACACGAATCAGATCGCCGTGCTGAAGGCGCTATGGGACCTTCAGGTTGAATTGTGGAAGGCGTCGGAGCGCAGGCGGGGAAAAGTGTCTTTCGAACCTGCGCCGCTGCTGGAGGGATATGCATGGCAATCGGCGCTCGCGGAGCTTCTGAACAAAGAAGCTGCTGCACGTCTCGGTTGGGCGCTGGCTTCACTGGGTTGGTTCCCGGTCACAGATGACAGCAAGCGACAGATCATGAGGCCGGTCGTTGAACAGCTTCTACCAGTGGCGACCAACCCCGGCGGCAGGCTCGGCGTTTCCGATCCTCAGCAGCCCGGACAGCGCGTTCATCAGCCCGGCCACAAGCCGGCCCGGGAATTTTCCGCGCTGTTCTGGCGCAGGTGGCTCGATGCGACCAGCCTGCCGGTACTTCCCGGAAGAGGAACTCGCCCCGCCAACGTAGCCGACGTAGCCGCTCTGCTGCGTGGCGAGGTCGACGTGAAGACATTGCAGCGGTACTTCCTGGCGTTCCTGCTCCTGGACAAGAGCGGCGATGCGCCGCCGCGACCGGGCGCCCCCGCGGGTTGGCTGCAGCCGGCCTACGCCGCCCTTCGACTCTGGATCGAACTGTCGGCCCGGGCGACGCCGGACGCGCGGCGTCCGCTCGACGGCGTCGTGCCGCGAGGCATCGCCACCGGCACAGAGAGCTCGGTTGCAAGCGCCTGCCGCGCCGCCCTGCGCCGACTGCGCATGTCTGGATTGCCCGGTGATTGGCCCGACGACGCGCGCCCGAGCGGGAAGAGCGTCGCGCTGCCTGAAATCGTCCTCACGCGGGCACAGGCGGAGGTAATGGCCGCCGCCGTGCTGGTCCCGGTGTGCGATGAGAGTGTGGCGACGCTCGAGGACACGCTTCTCGTACCACCCGCCTCTGACGAACCGAAACAGCGGCCCCGAATGGAGACTGCCCATGCCTGACGTCAATCTTCTCGACGAGCTTCTGCGCCAGGATCGCGCTCTGATCTCGGCCGAGCTCCGCCCCGCGACCGGCTCGTTCTTCCAGCCGACCGGTTTCCCGGACATCGGCGCCTGCATCTACATCGACGGCGCGGGGCAGCGCCGATGCCTCGTGGAGAGCGAGCAGAGCATGGCCAACCGACTCGAGGCCGTCTGCATGAGGCCGCCAGGGGTGTGGCGGGAACCGTTCGACGGCAAGCTGCCCGTCATCCGTGTCGAGGGACGCAACGGGCTTCTGGCGACGAACCTCACCGAGCCTCACCGAATCGCTTCGTCGTACGTGCTCGAGGGTACGGTCAACGGGACGACACTTGGCGAGAAGCTGGAGAAACACCTGGGTCTGAAGGGAAAGGTCTGGCCCCTGGGTGGCCGAGAGAAACTCACGCAGGCCGTGTTCGCGCTTGACCCGGCCGCGGTACTGCACGGCTTCCAGTTCATGCAGTGGGAGGCCGTGGGCCTTCGTGCCGCAAGGCTGCTCCATTCGCGCCTGGAAGCGGTGCTCGCGGACACGGACAGCGACGTCCACTACGGACTCGTCAAGGTGGACAGCATCGAACCCGAGTCGTCGGCGGCAAAGAAAAGCAACAAAGGCCAGAGTATCGCCGCCAAGACTCGCCACGTGCCCGAATCAATTCATGCCACCTTCGAGATCGACGTGCTGACGCTGCGGGAGCGGTCCTTGGTTGCTGCCGACGACGACGAGAACCGAAACGCTCAGCGCTTCCTGCTTGCGCTGGCTCTCTGGAAAATCCACCGGTTCCTCACGAACGGGCCGGCGTTCGATGCCCGTACCGGCGACACGATGGGGGCCCTCCGTTTGCGCGCCGACTGCTCCCTGGCCGTCAGCAAGGTGAAGTGGTCGGGGTCGAAGCGGGGCGTCGCGTTCGACCAAGGCCGTGAACTGGATACAGAAAGACTGGTGAAACCGAGCAAGGAAGACGAAGCCCCCGGACTTCTCGTTGCACCGCCCAGCTTCGAGCAACTGCTGAAGGCGGATCCGTTCAACCTCGGGCTGGATACCACCGTTTCCTACGGGAAGTAGCCGATGTCGCGTGTTGTAGTCCAGGTGAGCCTGCTGTCGGGGCGCTACCACGCGCATCCCTGGGGCGAGGCGCAACATGCGATGGCGGGGCCCGAATGGCCTCCGTCTCCCTGGCGGCTCCTGCGTGGTCTGGCCGCAGCATGGTTCGACGCGAACCCTGCTCCCATCACGAAGGCGGAACGCGACGCTCTGCTGCAAGTGCTCGGCAGGGCTTCGCCGCCGGCGATGTGGCTGCCGCCGGTATCGTTCGCAGAAATCCCGTACTACCAGCCGATCGTCAACGAGAAAAAGGAGCTGAAACGCGTCCTGCACTTCGATCACTTCGCGGTGCTGTCGGAGGGTGATGAAGGTGCTTGCTTCTGCTTCGAGTTCGACATCCGTCTGTCAACCGAGCAGCAGCGTGGTCTCGCGGCGCTGCTTGCGAGAATGACCTACCTTGGGCGGACTGAGTCGAGGGCGCTATTTTCGCTCGTGGAGTCGCCTTCGCGGAATTTGCGGAAGGTGGTTCCGGCGGGTGACCGTTCTGCATCGAGTGAAATCCGACGACGGGTGCTGGTCTCCAGATACCCCTTCAACGCCACCGACCTCTGGGCGGCGGACCTCGGAGGCGGCCGCGGCCACCTCGTGCAGGCGGCGATCGTCAGGGGGCGAAAGCGGCCACCGAACACCGATTGGATCGACTATGCGTTGCCGGCGATGATCGTTCGTACCCGACTTCCTCGCCGCCAAGCTCCCGCGTCCGAGGCGCGCCGGCACGTCGCAGCAGTGCGGTTCGGGTTGTTCCGGCGTATTCCGATCCGCCTGTCGGAGCTCGTGCGAGTGGCTCGGGAAATCCGCGATCGGGCGACCATGAGCTTCGAGGCCAGGACTGGAGTTCGGTCCAGCCGGCTCACCGGCCGCGAGACCGACGGCAGCGTTTCGAGGGGACACCGGCATGCGTTCGGGTTACCGGAACCTGACGACGGGACGGGATTCCTGCAGAAATGCACCGTGTGGCTTCCGGATGGAGCGGACGGCATCGATCAACCAGAACTCGAAGCCCTTCTTGGCGTCTGTCAAGCGACATCCAAAACTGACCCCCTGGCGACATCGAAAACTGACCCCCCGAAGAAACGGCGTATACAGATCGACAACGATGAATTCGTGTGGAGCCTGTGGGCGGCGCTTGCGCCGTCCAAACCGGGGTGGGAAACGCGCTTCTCGATGCGGCACTCCTCTCGAAGCGCCCGCGCGCGTTTTCCACGCCGGTGGCAGGATCCACACGACTCCCGGAGTTGGCGCGACCCTCGCACGAGTCGTCTGGCGCGAGGGTCCGCGCCCGTGCCCGCCGCGGTGTCGGCCGTGTGGTCACAGGGTCCGCGCCCGTGCCCGCCGCGGTGTCGGCCGCGTGGCCCTGTCGATGCCCGCGAGCGGGTCCCCCGCCGCGGCAGCCGCCGGGCGCAGCATGACGTCGCCCGGGGTCGCGGGCCTGTCGATGCCCGCGAGCGGGTCCCCCGCCGCGGCAGGCTCCGATACCGGGATCTTCAGGGCGCCCGCTCGACGCTTCTCCCGCAGCCGGTAGCTCTCGCCGGTGATCGTCAGGACGTGGCTGTGGTGCAGCAGCCGGTCGAGGATCGCGGTGGCGACCACCGCGTCGCCGAACACCTCGCCCCATTCGCTCACCGGCCGGTTCGACGTGATCAGGAGGCTTCCGCGCTCGTAGCGCCTCGCGACGAGCTGGAAGAACAGGTGCGCGGCGTGCGCCTCGAACGGCAGGTAGCCGAGTTCGTCGACGATGAGCAGCTTCGGCTTGGCGTAGAAGACCAGGCGGTCTTCCAGCCGGCCCGTGCTGTGCGCCTTGACCAGCGCCGCCATCAGCGCCTGGGCCGTCGTGAACAGCACCGAGTAGCGCTGCCGGATCGCCTCGCGTCCGAGCGCAATCGCCAGATGCGTCTTGCCGACCCCGGGCGGACCGAGCAGCAGCAGCGCATCGCCGTGCGCCACCCACCGCGACGCCGCCAACTCCCGGATCTGGCGCTCGTCGACGCTCCGCTGCGCCGGGAAGTCGAAGTCCGCGAGTTCGCGCACGGCCGGGAAGTGCGCGATCTGGAACGCCATCCCGATGCGCCGTTCGTCCTTGCGGGCAACCTCCCGTTCGACGAACAGGGCCAGCGCCTCGCGCAGCGTCAGCTTCCGCTCCGCCGCCTCGTCGAGCAGGTTGTCGAGCTGGTCGCGGATCGCCGTCAGCCGCAGCCGGGTCAGCCAGCCGGCCAGCGTGTCCTGGTCCACACCGGCCATCTCAGAAGCTCCCCCCGGCGACCGCCGCATACTCGTCGAGCGGACGCAGCAACGCCGGCTGCGACCGGACCGCCGCGGTCTCAGACGGGCGGGGGCCTCCGTTGACGCCGACCAGGTGCGCGCGGTCGAGGACCCGCGCGTGCCGGCCCGGATGCTCGACGTGCTCGGCGACGACGGCCGGCCCGTGGTGCACACGCACCCGCCCGCCGCTGACCACCACCCGCACGCGCTCGCCGATCAGCCGCCACGGCACCGAGTAGGCGTTGGTGTCGACCACCACCGCGCAGTCGGCATGGACCGTCCGAACCAGGTCCCGCAACTGGCCGAACGGCGGCCGGCCCGCACAGGGGCGCAGGCTCTCGGCTTCCCGGACGAAGCGGTCGAGAGGGACCTCCCCCGTCGTGCCGTGGCGCCGCCGGTCCGCAATCTCCCGCTGCCACCATCCCAGATGCGCCTCCAGCGCCGCCCAACTCTCGAAGCGATGGCCCGCGATCGCGTTCCCCTTGACGTAGCCGACACCCCGCTCGTCCTTCCCCTTGGTCCGCGCCCGATACGGCGCACAGGCGCGCGGACGGAATCCCCAGTAGGCCGCGAACGCCAGGAACCGGTCGTTGAACTCGACCGCGCGCGTCGCCGCGTCGTGGCTGACCACCAGCGGACGCGGGTTGTCGATCAGCACCTCCCGGGGCACGCCGCCGAAGTGACCGAACGCCCCTTCCAGACCCCGGAACCACGACGACTGCCGCTCGTGACGGAACGCCGCCACGTGGCAGCGCCGCGAATACCCCAACGTCGCCACGAACAGGTACACCCGCTCCCGCTCGGCGGCGATCGGCACCCGGAGCTGCCCGAAGTCGATCTGCAGTTGACGGCCCGGCGGCGTCTCGAAACGCACCGTCGCCTTCGCCTCCGCCGTCAGCAGCCGACGCAACGGCGCCACCGCGCGCTCCACCGTGCGCAGGCTCACCTCCACCGACTGCTCCCGCAGCAGGTCCTGGCGTACCACCTCGGCGTTGCCCCGGTGCCGGAAGAAGCGCTCCTTCAGCCACGCCTCCTGCGTCTCGAGCCGGCCGCCACCGGCCCGGCGGCGGTACGCCGTCCAGCCGTCGGCCGCCACGTAGCGTCTCACCGTGTTCCGGCTGCACCCGAACTCCCGCGCTATGCGCCTGAGTCCCCAACCGAGCGCGTGCAGACGCAGCATCGCCTCCACCTCATCTGATTTCATCATCGTCTGTGCCCGTGGCCTCCCCGTCCACGAGCCGACATCCTCGCATCCCTTCATCTGCTGACTCCTCTCTGGACAAGGGGGTCAGTTTTCGATGTCGCCAGGGGGGCAGTTTTCACTGTCGCCTGACAGCGTCCAACGCATTTTCGACCATGACGATTATCCTATCCTCGTGGTGGCCGAGCGTGTGAGCGAGACGTACCCGGAACCGCGGCGGTCGCATCGGTGGCGATCCCTGACGCCATTCCTGGCACCGCTGCACTCGCGCCGCGGGCGCCGCGAATCGATACCAGCCGAGCAACTCCGGAGGACGGTAGAGGAAATCACAGGTGCAAGTCCTCGGGTAACGCCGACGTCCGGACCAGGGGGAACGGGCAGGATTACGACGGTTCGTGCGCACCTCTACCAGCGTGGCGCATGGCGCTGGACCAGGAGGGCTGCGGCGTGGTTCGCTCTGGAATTCGATCGGCCAGTCGCCCTTCCGCGCCCTGTGGGAGCAGATGCGCACTTCGGACTCGGGCGGTTCGTTCCGGAAGAGACCGGGAACGAAAAGACGAAGTGGCGCTGACGATCATGAACCCGAAAGCCGTGAGCCGCGCGGCGCGGAGGCTGCGCGGTATACATGCGGAAGGCGAACTGCGCCACGCTGCTCACCCTTGCAAGTACACGATGCGTTTGTCCCATTCTCCCCTGCGACTGCACAGGGCGAGCAGTACCAGTTCCTCCGCAACCCTTCCCACGCGGAACGGCTTGGGCACTTCGATGACACCGGGCATTGGCAATCCCGCGTTCACACGATCACGTGCGTAACGCGGCATCGTGCCGGCGTCGTGCGTTATGACGAGGCGGTCTTCTTCTGCGGCCCATTCGAGCACGACAGAATCATCCGCCCCCGACAATCCCACGTCCTGAACTCGTACGATGTCCATTCGAGGGTTGCGTCGGACTGCCTGCACGAGCGCGGCTTCGATGTTTTCGTCCGCGAGGAAACGCAGCACGCAGACTTACCGCCCGTTGGCGCGGGCAAGGATGCCGCGGACGAAGCCGGCGGAGCCGAACTCGGCTTCGATCTCGGTTTTGATGCGCTCGGCGCGTTCCGAACGTCCGCGCAGGTACTCCCGCACCCTGTCGGGGTGGCGCAGGCAGTAGCCGCGAACGAGGTAGACGTCCGCGAGGTCGAGCGTGTCGAGTTGCTCCACGATCTCCTCGGGCGTTGCGCCCGCGTCGAAATGGGCGATCAGATCGTCAAGCGTGATGCGCGTGCCGCCGATACGGATGCTTCCGTCGCCGTCGACCGCCATCGGGACCAGTTCGTTGACCGGCTGCAAAGTCATTGCCGCGCCTCCTTGCACCAACGATCAATCATATCAGCCTGTGGCGGGAGCCCCGGCGCACTCGACGGGCGCCGGGCCCCGGTCGAACATGGCCGACACGCTCCCTCCGCACGCCGTTGGCGCCCCCCGGTGGACGCAGCCGGCGCCACCATGGATGCGGACGCCGGAACCAGCTCGACCATCTGCTGGCGGAACTCCGCCGCATACGGCGGTCTCGATTTCGGCATTGCGGATACCTCCTCCTTCCTCCTCCCAACAGGATCAGGTGTCCGCGAAACCGGGGCAACTCCAGCGGTTCCTCTTTCTCGTTCCGTATCCGCTCGCGCCGTCACTGCTTCGCCGCCTCCGCGTCGATCCGGAGCGCTTCGCCCAGCCGCAGGTCGTCGACGATCCGCCGCAGGTCGGCCAGCAGCGCGTCGGTTCCGGGGCCGCCCGCCGTCAGCTCGAACGAGACCGTCACCTGCAGTTCGCAACCGGAGTTCCCGCGCAGCTTCGGCAGCAGCCGGGTGCCCACGCGGTTCCAGGTCTCCGCCGGGATCTTGCCATGGACGTGAATCGTATGGTCGGCGGGCGGCTCGGAAGGCGCCGGAGGTTGCGGACTCGGGGCGGCGTCCTGCCCCCCGGCGGGTAGAGCACCGACACGAGCAGGAAGTTCACCACCAGGTTGCGGACTCGGGGCGGCGTCCTGCCCCCCGGCGGGGACGAACAGGCCGCCGGGCGCGGCGGCCGTTCCGGATTGCGACGCCGCCGGTTGAACGGGCGCGCCGGACGCTCCGGGTGCGGCGTCCGCTTCGGATCGCGATGCCGCCGGCGTCTCCGGGTCCGGCTCGGGCGCCGCCTTCGCGCTCTCGGCAGCCTTCCTGGTCAGCAGGTGGACGTCCGACTCGAACATGACGTCCTCGGCCGCCACCGGTTCCCGGAACGACACGTGCTCGAACCGGCCGTCCGCGCCCTGTCCGGAGCCGAGTCCGAACTCTCCGGCGCCGACCCACGCCACGACCTTGTCGCGCAGCACCGCGTCCGGATCGAGCAGCCGCGTCAGCGAGCCGTCGAGAAAGCTCTGGCGCAGGCTGGCGAGCGGCCAGGCGCCGTCCGCCTTCAGCGCCGGCGGCCAGTTGCGTTCCAGGTACCGGGCGCCGATCGAGTCGTTGAGCAGGGCGCTCGACTTGAGCGCGGCGACGACCCGCCCGCACAGGTTCCCGCCGCTGCTGGAGTGCCCGACGCCCAGGTCGATCGCCTTCAGTCCGTCCGGTCCCGCGGCGTCGGCGAGCACCACGAAGCGGTAGCTTCCCCACACCTCTTCCCGCGCCGCCTCGCCGGCTTCCCGGACCTTCGCGCGGAGCTCCCTGCGGTCGTCGGCGTCGAACTCGTGGCCGAGGACGCCCGCGGACACCTCGGCGGCCACCCGCTTCCAGGCGAGCCACAGTTCCGCCTTCTCCCGCAGCGCGCGCCCCGGTTTCCCGACCGCCCAGATCAGCGCGCCCGGATACAGGCGGGGCGATGCGCCGCGGGCGCGCGTCCACCGCGCGATCCGCGCCCGGACCTCGTCGCCGGCCGCGCCGGTCCACGCCGCCTCCGGGTCCAGCACCACCAGCGTCAGCCGGGGCGTGTCCGGGATCGCGGCGGCGTCGGCGGGGAAACAGATGCGCGGCAGGCTTGCGCCCCGTTCGAAGCCCTCCTCGACCAGACGGCGGACGGCCGGGCGGACCTCGTTTTCCTCGTCGAGAGACGCGCGGCGGTCGTTGACCACCTTCTTGATCGTCGGCCGGTAGTCGATCCGGAACCCGTCGGTTCCCACGCGCCGCAGGAAGTAGGCCCGTTCCTCCAGCTTGGCCGCCGCGGTGTCGACCGAGGTCGTGTCGACCGCCGGCTCGCCGAGCGCGAAGCGCAGCTCCGGCAGGTGCGCCACCCGGTCGACCTGTCCGCCCGACGACTCGAACAGCATCGTCGTGCCGACGCGGCGGTGGACGTCGCGGAGCGCCCCCTTCGTGTCGGCGTCGAGCGCCCGCGCGTGCGCCTGCTCGCCGGCGACGTCGGCGTCGATGGCGGCGGCCAGCCGCGGCTCGCCGAGCTGGCCGAGGACGACGCTCCGGAACTCGGGGACCTCGAGCGGCGCCGACCCGAGCGTGATCAGCGGCTCGGTGCGCGCCCGCCGGAAGCCGTCCCGGTGCGCCCACGAGATCCACTGCGCCAGCATCGCCAGCGTGCCGCGCGTCTGCTGGAAGTGCTGCAGTATCTGCCACTTGCGCTGGAAGACGGACAGCGTGGCGGGATGAAACGGGTAGCACGCTTCGAAGCGCGCCCGCAGATGCTCGCGCGCCCTCGACTCGGTGGCCGCGCTGTCCACCAGCGTCCATTCCGGCGGCAACCGCGTGCGCCGCTCGAAGCACCAGTCGGCGTACGTCTTCGACACCTTCTTCCGGGCGCGTTCCGCGCCGACGGCGTCGAACAGCCGCCGCCGGACCACCTCGGCCACCTCGGCGTCGTCGTTCGCCAGCAGATCCCTGGCAACGCGGCGCACCACCTTCGTGATCCGCTCCTGCCAGGCCAGGTCGAAATCGGACATCTCGACCTGGCTGCGCGGCAGGCTGACGACCGCGGCCCCGTGGGTGGTGCCGGTCATCGCGACGGTCAGGTTCTGGATGAAGGCGTGGAACGGATCCGCCATCCCCCGGTGGCGGTTGACGAAGTTGAGCACCTCGTCGAACAGCACCAGCACCGGCGCGCCGGCCGCGGCGAACACGCGCCCGAGTGCGTCGGTGCCCGGCGGCGTCGTCCGCGCGTCGGCGCCCAGCAGCGCCGCGCCCTGCTTGCCGGCAAGCTGCCGCGCGACGTCGATCCACGGCGTCTCGCGTCCCTCCCGCGGATCCCAGGCGTTGCCCACGAACACCGCCACCCGGGCCGCCGGCGCGGCCGGCAGCCCCGCCTCGCGCAGCAGCGCCGGGACGCCGTCCAGGTCCGCGGCCCGCCCGCCGGCCGTCACCAGGTGATAGAGCGCGGTCAGGGTGTGGGTCTTGCCGCCGCCGAACTGCGTCACCAGCGTCATCACCGGCGACGTGTCGGCCGTCTTCCCCGCCAGCCGCCGCAGCACCATCCCGGCGTGCGCGCGCAACGCGCGGGTGAAGCAGGTGCGGGCGAAGAACGCCTCCGGGTCGCGGTAGTCGGCCGGCGCCGTCCCCCCGACCACCTGCTCTAGCGCGATCGCGAACTCGTCGGGATTGAACGACCGGCCCTCGCGGACCTCCTCGCGCGGGAGCGCGACCTTGTACCAGGGATCGAGCGCCATCCGTCGTTTTCTCCTCCTGCCGTTCCGGGCGCGACAGACACGGGTCCGATGCTCACGAAAGTCTACTGCCTGTCCCGCCGCGGACTGCGCGAAGTTTCCCTCGAAGATCGTCGATGAAAGCCTTCAACGACGAATCGCCTTTGCCGGCGCGGTAGAGGTTCATCGCTTCCACGAGCTCGACGGCGAACTCGATCCCGCCCAGGGTCGCGGGTTGATTTCCCTGGCGGATCGCCTCCACCAGGAGTCGTTTGTAGTGTCCGCGCTCGCATTTCCCGCGACCGACCACCGGCCGGTGGCCCACCACCTCGTGGAACGAATCGGGATCGGCAAGGAACCAGCGCTCGACATGCGGATTCGGACAGCCGGCAACGAGCCGGTCCTGGAGCCGGGGGTGCGCGGCCCGCTCGATCTCCTCCCGCTTCTTTCGGGCCGTCGAACAGTTGCCGTCGATGACGACGATGATCAGATCCGGCGTGCGGTCCGCAAGGGCTCCCTTTTCGACCAAGGACTGATACGTACCGAACTCCTTCAGTGCGCGCGGGTGGCCGCCACGCGCCGAGCGAGCCTGCGCACGCAACGCCACCTGCTCTTCTCGTGCGATCCGGTCCACGAGCGCGCGGACGAACACCTCATGCGCGAGATCCTCGACGAAGAGATCCACGACGAGCGGATCACTCATCGATCAGGCCTCGCAGCTTTTGCGGCGGCGGGGCTGGACGTGGCGACCGAGGACCGACGAGCGGATCACTCATCGATCAGGCCTCGCAGCAGCAGGTTCTCGAACAGCCCGTCCTCCGCATGACTCGTGAGCGCCGCGGCGATATCGGCATCCTTGAACGGCCCGGTTGCGTCGAACGGCTCGACGGCAGTGGCCTGACCGACGCGGCGCACGTTGAACAGACCGACGTCGTCCGACGTGGACGAGGCGTGCTTCAGCACGGCGTCGCAGAACAGCGGAGAATGGGTCGTGACGATGACCTGACGACCGCCGTCCGACGCCAGCGACAGCAGCAGGCGGGCGATCAGGTCGAGCCGGCGCGGGTGGACGCCGTTCTCTGGTTCCTCGAAAGCGAGCAAAGAGCCGCCCCACGGGTTCACGGCGATGGCGCACAGGGCGAGCACGCGCAACGTCCCCTCGGAAACGACACGAGACGAGTACTCCATGCCCTCCTGCCGGATGAGGATGTCGAGCGTGCCGCGGCGCTCGTCCAGAAGCACCTCCAGCGACTCGACGCCGGGGACGATCGAGCGAAGCGTGCGGGCGACGGTGTCGAATCGCTTCGGCTCCACGGCCCGCAGCTTGTACAGGAAGGGGCCGACGTCCTCCCCGTGCGCGCCGACGTCGAAGACGTCGGCCGGCGGGCGGGGGACGCGCATCGCCAGCCCGGGATCGAGATAGTGCGCGCACCACTCGCCCAGTTCTCCGCGGACGGTTTCCAGCCAGCGGTACTCGGCGCCGGCGAGACTCCGGTCGGACAGGATCGAATGGTTCATGCCGATCGGCTCCTGGCGCGGGTGCGCCGGCTTTCCCTTGCGCCGCACGTGGAGCTTCGAGTCCACGCGCTCGATCGCCGGCGTCCCCTTCGGATTGCCGGTTCGTCCCAGAAGGGCAAGGTACTCGTCGGCCACGCCGAGACGGCCCGACCGCGATTCGATGCTCGGCTCGACACGGTACCGGTACCGCTCCGCGCCCACGGCGAGGTCGGCTTCGAGCGAGAACCGGGCGTGTTCCTGTTGCAGCAACGCCGGCAGCCCTCCCGCCGGAAACGAGAACGCCTCGACCGCGTGGCCGCGCACCGGCAGCGGCCGGTCGAGCGCGTCGGAGAGCGTGCGGGCGTTGCCGATCCAGGACAACGCGGCGATGGCGTCCAGCAGGTTGCTCTTGCCGGCCGCGTTCGGGCCGAAGAGCACCGCGAAACGCGGGAACTCCACGGTCACGTCCACGAGCGACTTGAAGTTGCGGACGGCCAACTTCTTCAGCATCGCCTGCACCCCGGTACGATCGCCAAGATCCGTTCTTCGGTCTGCCCTTCCACCGACACGGCGAGGCGTATCACGGGCGCCCTCCGATGAGGTTCTTCTGCCACAGCTCACCCGGCGTGAAGCCTTCTTCGAGCCAGCGCCGGTACTCGTCCGCATCCGGCCTGCGGGCCGTGGTACGTCCATCCTGAAGATCCAGAACGACGATCTCGTCGAGATCGAACGCATCGACGAGCAGCGGCGACTGCGTCGCCACGATGATCTGCCGGTCGGCCGCCAGCGCCTTGATCATGCCGCCGACCAGCGCGACGGCGGCCGGGTGCAGGCCGAGCTCCGGCTCGTCGAGCAGCAACACGTTCGGCAGCATCTCCAGCGGCAGATTCAGCAAGGTGACCAGCGCGAAGAAACGGAGCGACCCGTCGGACGTAAGGTGTGCGCCGAACGACTTGTCGGTTCCTGCGGTGAAGGCGAGCCGGTCGGGGTGGGCGTGAGCCAGGGCGAAGCGGTAGTCGTTCCGGCCCGCCTCGGTGCGCAGGGCAAGCTCGGCCTCCATGCGCGGCGTGACGCGGTTGCCCCGGTGCAACTGGTCGTCGGCGCCGCCCTGCAGCGCAACGAACTCCGCGAGCCGGCGCGACCGCAGCATCCAGCTCGTCATTTCGAAGAAACGGATGACGTTGGATTTTCCGGAGCCGTTGGCTCCAATCAGGACGTTGGCGTTCCGGAGATTCGACAGCTCCACGTCGGCGAGGGATCGGAACCCCCGGATGCGAACGGATTCGATCTTGCCCGCGGTCATCGGCGGTTTCCTCCCGGACGGATCTTGCCACGGGAACCGAACAGGCAGGATCCCACCCGGGCAACGTGGGACCTCACGGTGATGCGCTTCAGCAGGTCGGCCCGTGTCATGGTTTGCTCCGTTGCCAGCGGCGAGCGGCATGCCACTATCGCGACACCGAATCCGGGAGACCTCTCCTGCAGGAGCTTCCCGCGAGGAGCTGTCTCTTGTTCTTCGTGAAGGCATCAGCGCGGAGCGTGGAATACACCTTCCCCGGCGGCCGGTCGATCAGACGCCTGTCCTTGAAGTCGCGCTGCAGCTTCCGGTCGTTCGAGTACAGCAAACGGGCGGCGCCGATCACCGCCAGGGCGATTACGTGCTCGTCGTTCGATCCACACGCCTTCCGCTCGGCCAACCGAACCGTCTCGGCCTCCACCGCCTCGTCGCCCACGCGCGTGGCAAGCCCTGCGAGCACGGCATCGCGCCACCACGAGCCGAAGTTTTCATTGCAAGCAAGCTCTTTCAGCAACCTGCCTCCGCCGATCAGCCGTCCACGACCGGAATCGATCCAATCAAAGAACGCCTGGCCGGCCGGCGACCGGCGGTCTCCAAAGACCTCGTGCACGACGTTGTTGTCCAGGATGGCGCACATCTTCAGAGCCCCAGAGATCGCCGCGTCTCGTTCATGAAGAAACGTCGATAGCTCCGCGGCGCATCCAGCACGTTCCCTTCCTCGTCGAGGCGGATCGAGTGGATCCGAACGTCGCGGTCGTCGCGCTCGAAGAACAGGATCGACACGTCGTCGGGTTTCAGCTTTCCCTTGCCGTCGCGCACGTCCATGCGCACGCGGTCCAGCAGGTGGTCGCTGTGCGTCTCGACCACCAGTTGCCGCCGATTGCCGGCAATCTGGCAGAACAGGCTGCCGAGCGCGGCCTGCGCGCTGGGGTGCAGATGCACTTCCGGCTGCTGCAGCAGGAACATGGGCGGGGCGTCGTCCCGGAACAGATCGGTGACGACCGGCAGCACCTGGCTCACGCCGTAGCCGACGTCGATCAGGTTGCGAAATGGTCCCTTTGCGCGCCGCCCGAACTTTCTGACGTGCACCTGGAAAGGCTCGCCGCCACGCTTTCCCAATGGTTTCACGGCGATTTCGTCGAAGAGACCTGTTTCGCGGCCGAAATTCTCGAGCGCCTCCTTCAGCGCCTTCCACGACTTCTTGTCCTCGAAGAACTCCATGTAGTAGAGGAACATCGGAATCGTATCGCCCTCAGGATCGCGGGCATGGTGCGAAGAGTCGTAGGTCCTGCGCGGCTTGGAGCGCACCGGCGCGCCGGCGGATGGCCCTTCTTCGGGGAAGGACTCGATATTGCCAACAAGAAGGCGTCCCAGTCCTTCCCGGTCGCCGGTGGTGACCTTCGGGGAACCGCCGACCGGCTTCAGGTCATCGCTTTCCACAAGTGAAAAACTGCCGAGAGAAAAAAACAATCGATTCGCCAGACTTGCACCTAGCTTCGCGGGCGCCTGCCACGACCACTCGCCTCTCGGTGTCCGGTAACGAAATTCCCATCCGGTCGCGACGTGATTCGTGACTTCGATGTCTTCCCGCCCGAACAGCCATCGGATCGGCGCCGGAGCAGTCCCCTTGCGACCGAACGTGACCTCGAAGCGATGGAAGGAGTCATCGGATTCCACGGCCTTCTGTTGCCGGGATGCGACGACTTCGAATCCCGCCGTGAACTCATGCGCCTGTCCGGCTCTCCCGCCTCGGTAATGAGCGATCTCGTCGAAGCTGCCGAGATCATAGGGGGCCTCCTTGAAGTTGGGCACCTCTCGCTGGTACGCGGCGGTCCACAGCGCCCGAAGCAGCGCCAGGAACGACGTTTTCCCGGTGCTGTTTTCTCCCACCAGCAGCGTGAGCGGCGCCAGGCGCGCCTGCTGCCGTTCGCGAAAGCAGCGGAAGTTCTCCAGCGTGACGCGGTTCATGAAGTGGTCCCTGTTCGTCCGCCGCGACGCAGCCGGCGGCATCGCCCCGGGCGAATCGCTTCATTATGGCGTCGGAGACGGTATTCGGCAAGCGTGGGATTGGCCGGCCCCGGCCGCGCGCGGGCTCACTGGGTCCTCATTACTGAAGGCGAGGGCAGGATTGGCCGGCCCCGGCCGCGCGCGGGCACTCGTTCGTCGCTCATGCGTTCGTCGCCGCTGTCTTGGCCGGCCCCGGCCGCGCGCGAGCCCATTCGTGTCAGGCGCTCTCGGCGCGCAACCGCCGGAGACAGGCGGCGGCGGAGATGGCGGAGGACGGCAATGTCAGAGGTCGCCGAACAGGGCGGGCCGCGCGGCGTTTCCGGCCGGTCCGGTGGGCGCGTTGCCGGCGACGGCCGTTGCGTAGTCGAGCCACCCGGCGCAGGCGACGACGCACTCGGCCAGCGGCGGGTGGATTGCCGGCGGCGGCCGTGGCGTAGTAAGTTGCAGGCCATGTCAGCGCAGACCTTCGCGGATGCCTGCCTCGCCGGCAACGCCCGCTACGCGGCGGAGTTCGACAAGGGGGACCTCGCCGGTCCGCCGCGCCGCAAGGCCGCGGTGGTGGCCTGCATGGACGCCCGCCTCGACGTCGGCCGGCTGCTCGGCCTCTCCGCGGGGGACGCCCACGTCATCCGCAACGCCGGCGGCGTGGTGACGGACGACGTGCTGCGCTCCCTGGTCATCTCCCAGCGCCTGCTGGGCACCGGGGAGGTCGTCCTGATCCACCACACCGACTGCGGCATGCTGACGTTCGGGGACGCGGACCTGAAGGCGGGCATCGAGGCGGACACCGGATTGCGTCCGGCCTTCTCGTTCGAGGCGTTCACGGACCTGGAAGGGGACGTGCGGCAGTCCATCCGTCGCATCGAAGCCTGTCCGTTCATTCCGGTGAAGGACAGAATCCGCGGCTTCGTCTACGACGTAAAGACCGGCCGCCTCGACGAAGTGGCTCCCTGACGCCGCGCGTCGCCACGTCGCGCGGGGCGCGCGTCCCGGTGGAGCTCGTCGACACCGTCAACGAACGCCCCTGACGCCGCGTTGCGCCCCGCCGCGCGTCACGCCGCCGACAGCGCTCCTGCCCACGAGCGGCGCCAGTGCCGCGTTGCGCCCCGCCGCGCTGCGCACCGCTGACCGCTCTACCTGCCACGAGCCGCTCCAGTGCCGCGCTGCGCCCTGCCGCGCGTCGCGCCGCCGGCCGCGCTACCTGTCCACGAGCGGCGCCAGTTCGGTGATCGCCGCGACCACGTGCTGCGCCGCGAACCCGAGCTCCTCCGGGGGCTCGGCGGCGGCACGCTGAATCCAGAACGTGGTCAGGCCGGCCGAGGCGGCGCCGGCGACGTCCCAGGAGTTCGACGAGACGAACCCGAGGGCCGTCCGGTCGACGCCGAGCCGTTCCGGTCCGAGGTTGTAGACGCGCGGGCTCACCTTGAAGATCCGCACCTCCTCGACGCTGATGATGGTGTCGAGCAGGGTGTCGATGCCGGCGTTGCGCGCCGCCGCCTCCAGCATGCGCGGCTCGCCGTTCGAGAGGATCGCCAGGCGCAGGCCCCGGTCGCGGAGCGCCCGCAGCCCCGGCCGCACGTCCGGGAACGCCGCCAGCGAGAGATAGGCGTCCATCAGGCGCTCCCGCCGCGCGGCCGTCAGGTCCAGCCCCATACTCCGGGCGGCGTACGCCAGCGCGTCCCCGGTCACCTGCCAGAAGTCCCGGTGCCGGCCCATGAGGCTGCGCAACAGGCTGTACTGGAGCTGTTTGGCGCGCCAGCGCCCGGCCAGCGCGTCGCCGGCGCCCGGGAAGAGCTCCTCGCACAGCGCGGTCACCGAAAAGACGTCGAACAGCGTCCCGTAGGCGTCGAACGCGAACGCCTCGATGCCCGCGGCCCTGCCCGGCGCCTGCGCGGCTCTGCGTGCGCCGGCCGGCTCCGCCCCAACCGCCGGCGCCGCGCCCGCGGCGGCCACGGCCGCCCCCGCCGCCCTGACGAACGCCCTGCGCCCCGTTCTCATCGTGTCCCTCCTCCCGCTCTCGCCCCGCCCGTACCCGCGGCGCGGCCCGTCGTCGCCCGGACCGTTGGACGATACTTCGTGCGACCGCGAAGGAGGAAATCCGAGTCGCTGGAGCGGGAGTCGAACGAGGGCGGCGCGCAGGCGCACTCGTGTCAGGCGCTCCCGGTGCGCAACCGCCGGAGACGGTCGATGGCGCGCCGCAGGCTGCCCTCGACGGCGGCGGAAATGGTGAAGGACGGCACCGTCAGACGTCGCCGAACAGGGCGAGCTGCGCGGCGTTCTCCGGCCGGGTCCTGGGTATGGCGACGTCGGCGAGCGACAGGCCGCCTTCGAGCAGGGCGCGCACTTCCCGGTCGGACCCGGCCGGGACCACCTTCGTGCCCTCGGCGCCCGGCACGAGGAGCATCGTTTCGTCGAGGCCGATGCCCTCGTCGCGCAGCAGGTCCGGAGAGTGGGTGCTCACGAAGATCTGCCGGCCGCTTCTCCGCTGTACGCGGGCCAGCATCTGCGGCAGCACGCGCACGATCTCGGGATGGAGCGACAGCTCCGGCTCTTCGAGCAGGAGCGGTCCGCCCTTGTCCATCGTCGCCCAGAGCAACCCCATCAGACGCAACGTGCCGTCCGAGAACTGCTCCTCGCCCTGCCACGCTCCGTGCGCGCGCCAGTGTCGGTGTTTTCCCCGCAGACGCGGCGTGCCGCTTGCGTCGCACCACAGGTCGATCCGTTCGAGTTGCGGCACCGCGACGCAAAGGGCGTGCTGGATTCGGCGCAGGCGGGCCGTGCGGGTACGCTCCGGAGTCTTGGCGACCTGCTCGATGAAGTCGCCGCCGAAGGGATCGTTCGTACGGCCCACCGAGCGATCGGGCTCGCGGACGGAGCTGCGGAACCAGGTGCAGGTACCGGATGGAGCCGAAGAACGCGGCCAGATCGCGGAACGGCTGATTGACGCTGACCTGTTCCAGGTACGTCTGGGTGAGCCGTTCGGGATCCGCGGCATCTTCGTCGTTCGGCCGGTCGACCAGCGCCTCCCCGCTCCGGCTCACGCGCTCCCGCCGGATGCGGGGCCGCCGCCGGTTGTCCTGGTGGAAGGCGATCTCGTACCGCCACGAGACGCCGCCCTCTCCTTCCAGATCGACGGTGATCTCCACGTCGGGGTTCCGGCGCGCGGCCAGGCAGCGGATGCCGGCGACACCGCCGCGGCGCGGGTGCAGCACGGCTTCCCGAAAGCCGTTGCCGGAGAGCGCGACGTCCCGGAGAAAGCGAAAGGCGTCCAGGAAGTTCGACTTGCCGGCGGCGTTCGCCCCCACGAGGAACAGGCGGTTCCCGACGGCGACGTCCACTTGCAGGAAGTTCTTCCAGTTCCGCAGGCGCAGACGCCGGAACCGCGGGTTCCTGCTCATCGTTCGTTCCCGATCCACCGCGCCGCCAGCCGCGTCATGCGTGCAGCAGGCCGTCCATCTCCGCCGCGAGGTCCCGGCCCCGGTGGTAGCCGCGGGCGGTGATCAGGGCAAGCGCGAGCCGCGCACGCTCGAGGTCGCGGCCGGACGCCGCACGGTCACGTGCGCCGGCGGGGCCGGTCGATGCGCCGGCCGGGACTGTCGGGCGGCCGGTCGCCGAGCCACTCATCGAGTCTCCGGTCGATTTCCGCCTCGCTCGCGGCGGGATGGCGGCGGCGGATGTTCTGGCGCTGCAACGCCAAGCCCGTTTCGACCAGATCGAACGTGACCCGCAATCTTTCGGCGACGGACGCCGCGGTTCGCTCGGGACGCATGGCTGAACTGTAGGGCGCACCGTGGTCCGGCGCAAGCTGCGCCCGGAGCCTCCTCCGTCCTCATGTTCCGCGCTCAGACCGCCTCGGATGTGTGATTCGGATTCGCCCGCTGCGAATCGTAACGAATGCGTGCTCCTCCAGAGCTTCCCGGTGCTCCGCGAGCACTTCGGTCATCAGGGCGATGCGGTCTGGAACGGGTACATCGGGAAGCCGTACTACGCCAGCGTGACTGGTTCTCCCGAGATACACCAACCTGCCGAAGTCGTTGTCGATCGTGATCAGAATCCGGCTCTCGGCCGCGGCGAGTTCAAGCAGCGTCCGATCGCCCGGATCCGATTCGAGCTCGGCGGCGGCGAAGACGTCGTGGCCCCGACCGCGCAGCCACTCGGCCAAGCGACGGCCCGCGCAGTGGTCGACGAGGAACTTCACGATCTCGTCACCGAGACGGCGGCCAGCGTATCGTCGGCGATCACCGCATGCGCGTAGGCGATGCACGCGCGGACGTCGTCAGCTTCGAGCTTCGGGTAGTCGTCCAGAATCTCTTCCGTCGTGACCCCCTGGGCCAGCAGGCTCAGGATCAGCTCCACCGACAGCCGCATGTCCCGCACGATCGGCTTGCCGCCGAAGACGTCCGGCCGCACCGTGATGCGCCTCAGCAGTTCGGAATGGCTCATGCGTCCGGCTCCTTCGTCGATATACCCGCCGCGTTCCTTTCCGCCACGGCAGTCACCGCGGAACCGCCAGCAGCATCGCGTCGAGCAGGCGCTTCTCCTCGCTGCCGCGCGGGTAGAGCGCCGACAGCGCGTTCGACAGGCGCAGGAAGTCGGGGCCGCGCTCCCGCTCCGTCTTCAGCAGCGCGTGCAGCGCGTTCGTCTGCCCGCCGGCCTGGAACAGCATCCCCGTGTGGACCCGGTCCAGCGTCGTGGCGCCGGGCGCCGGGGGACGATCGTCGGCCGGACCGTCGCCGTCGCCGTACCGCGGCCGCCGCTCCCGGACGGCGGCCGCCGCGGTTTCCTGCCGGTCCGGAAACAGCAACCCCTGCAGCGGGTCCGTTCCGACCGCCGCTTCCCGTTCCAGCCGCGCCGCGACGGCCTGCGCCCCGCGCGCGCCGAAGAGATGCCGCGCCCGCTCGGCCACCGGCAGCAGGCGGACCACGCCCTTCTTCGTCTCGATGGTGCGCTTCTTCTCCCACTTCGGCAGGTCGATGCCGAGCGGCTGCGCGAAGCGGCGCACGACATCGAAGACCAGCGCGAAGCCCTGCGCCTTGCCGCCGGACGGAATCTCGTCCTCGTCGGCGTCGCGGGACGGCGGGCCGTCGCCGCCGGCGTCTCCCGCGTCCGCGCCGGCGTCGGTCGCCTGGAGCGTCCAGAGGAAGAGCGCCGTCAGCCGCGCGTCCTCTTCGAGCGCCCCGGCGAGTCCGTTGCGGGCCTGCGCCTCCGCCGCGCCGAGGACGTTCTCCAGCGCGGTGCGGCCGACCACTTCCCAGACCCGCTCCAGATACGCCGGCAGGCCGACCTCGCCCCCGTCGGCGGTCTCGACCTGCGCATAGCGGCTGAAGATCTCCAGCGCCGGGCCGATGCAGGCGAAGACGAGGTCTGCGCCCCGGACGCCCTCGTCTTGCAGGCGCTCCATCCACTCCCCGACGCGCTCGGGCAGCTCGCGCAGGACGACGGCCCAGTCGCCGACCGGTGCGTCGTCGGGGCGCGGGCGGCAGACGAGGTGGATGCTGGTGGCGAGGGCGGCGGAGTCGCGGGCGCGCAGGCGCGTGCCCATCTCGGTGGCGATGGGCCACGAGCCGGTGATGGTCCAGCCGCCGCGGATCATGCCGGCGAGCAGCGCTTCCCAGCCTTCGGTGGTCTTGTGCGCGAAGACGACCGATCCGATGCCGTCTTCATTGAGGACGCGGCGGCCCTCGGCGAAGGCGGCGCCCATCGTGTCCTCGAAGAACGCGCGGTTCTTGACGCGCCCATTGCAGGTCTTCGTCTCGTCCTGCACCGCCTCGCGGGTCTTGGGCGACAGCGGGTTGGCCGGGTCGAAGGGGTCGCGCAGCAGCGGGTGGCCGGGCAACGCCCGCTTGAGCCAGACGAGGAAGAAGTCGGAGAGGTCCGAATAAGGAATCGCGTCGTAGTAGGGCGGATCGGTGAACCAGACGCCGGCGGCCTGGTCGGGCAGAGGGTGAGCTGTAGCATCGGCGGATTGAATTGAGTTCGCCGCATGCAATGTTTCGCAGCCCCCCGACATCGCGGAAATTGTCCTGACAAGAATATCCGATCTGTCGCCGAAACTACCAGTAGAATCGCTGAGCGGAACGGCCTCGCCAAAGTCCCACGCCATTGGAAGAGCCTGTCGTGCGAATAAGTGCTCGACTTTTTCTTGATCCGCTTGGGGCCGCCACGTGGCCAGCGAGACATTTCTGTCTGCGACACCGCTTAGCGACAATCCGACGCACCCCTTGCCACTTCGCTCGTCGTCGGGAACGGAGTCGCACAGGTTGGTTAAAACCACCAACGCCACCTTCTGCCGCGCCGTGAACAGGTCGCTCCACTGGAACATCCCGTAGCGTTGCACGCTGAACGCGCGACCGGCGCCCGACCCGCCGCCCGCCGGTGTCGGCTCGTCCGGCACCGGACACAGCCCCTGTTTCCCGCCCCGCTCCCACTCGCCGAGAATCCCCGCCAGCCGCGCCTGCGCCGCGCGCACCGCCGCGTAGTCCGCCTCGGCCGCCGGCCGGTAGTGCCGGCCCGTCTCCCCCGGCCGGAGCGTCACCACCGCCGTCAGGCGCGCCCCGCCGACGCGCCGGCCCGCCTCGTCGAACACCGCGTCCGCGCCGCCGCGTTGCGCGGCGAGCTGCGCCCGCACCCGCTCCGGAGGCAGGACGACGCCGCAGCACGGGCACGCCGCCTTCGCCCGCGTCACCGTGCCCGCCCGCACGTCCCGCTCGGACGCCGGCTCGAACACTTCCAGATCCACGCGCGGCGGCTCTCCCGACGGCCGCGCCACCGCCGCCCACAACGCCCGCCGGCGCTTCGGCTTCCGGCACAGCCAGAACGAACGCAGCAGCGGGATCTCCGCCCCGCAGTTCGGCGCCTCGCAGCGCACCGTACGCGCCCACAGATACGCGATCGGCGCCGCCCCGTCCGGGTCCGGCGGGTAGAGATCGGCCAGCTCCTTCTCGGCCGCCGCCTTGACCTCGCCGCCGACCCGCCGCAACTCCTGCGCCAGTCCCGGCCCGTGGCGCGGGATCTCCTCCAGCATCACCTTCAGGATCAGGCACGCCACCGGGTTCAGATCGCTCGCGAACGCCTCGCAGCCCACCCGCAACGCCTCCAGCGGAATCGACCCGCCGCCGGCGAAAGGATCCACCACCAGCGGCGCCTCCCCCGGGTGCGCGGCCCGCACCAGTTCGCGTGCCACCCGCAGGTAGGTCGGGTCCGCCGCCAGGTTCCAGTCGGCGAACGTCCCGATGAACCAGATCAGCGCCTTCCGCAGTTCGGCCGCGTCTTCCGGCCGCTGCCGCACCGCGGTCAGGATCTCCCGCGCCCGGGCCGTGAACGACGGCGGGCACGCCGGATCGCACGGGTCCGGCAGCAGCAGCGCCAGCAGCACGGCCCGGCTCGACGCCAGCGGCCGGCGCGCCCACCACAGGTGCAGCGTCGACGGATGCCCGTGGCGGATCGACTTCTCGCGCGCCGCGTGCTGCGACACCGTGGCGATCGGGAAGTCCACCTCGGCGAGGCGCTTGCATTCGCGCGGAATCATGGGCGTCTCTTCACTGGAAGCACGAGAGAATCACCAGGCCGAGAAACAGCGCGAAGAAGATGCACGGCAGGCTGGTCTCGACGACGGTCAGTTTCCAGTAGCGCCGCCGGTCCCGGCCCTCGGCCAGCAGCTCCCATTCGCGGGTGAAGAACGGGTAGGCCAGCTTCTTCTCGAGTTCGGTCAGGGTCCTGAATTTCCCGGTGTTGAGCTGGCGGTACGACCGGATGACGACGAACCAGGAGACCGCCAGCAGCGCGCCGACGATCCCGACGGCGCAGAGCACGATGCGGGCGGGAGCGTCGCCGGTACCGTAACGCAGCAGCGCCGCGGAGAACACCGTCAGTCCCACGAGCAGGCTGACGTACAGCCGGTTGGCCCCCTCGCGCCGCTGGCTCACCCGGTCGGCGAGCTCGGCGTGGAGCTTGTAGATCTCCAGCATTTCGTTCCGCGTCGAGTCGGTCATGGCGCAAGCTCCCTGATCGCGCCGACGACGCTCTCGGTGTTCCACTTGACGATTCGGTCGGCTGCCTGCTTGACGCGCGCGGAGGTTCGCTCGCTTCCCCACGGCTCGATGGCGATGATCGGTTTTCGGTGATTGAAACCTCTTTCTGCGAGATCGATCTCCTTTTCTATCCACTTGCTGTAGCTGGCATAGACGCCGGCGAGAATGAGAACCACACCACACGGGGCCATCTGGCTGCGAATCGCGTCAAGCAGTTGGGCGTCCGTTCCGACGTTGTGAATCGGATGGTTTCGGGGTACGGAGTAATTCTTGAATCTGAAGTAGCTTCTCTCCCTCAACAGCCGCTCAAGTCTGTCGTACTGATCCGGGTAGCTCCACGAATGGCTGATGAACAGGTTGTGTGTTCTCATGGTTTCTTCTCATTTCCTTCGCGCGCTGTCTGTCGCGCCGACGTCCAGATATTATACACTGGCTGGATCGCGGGCCGCGCGGTATCCACCTTACTGCCGCGCGTGAACAGATCGCTCCACCGGAGCATCCGTCGTGTTGCAGGACAGCGGCGCCGAACAAGGCGGCCGGCGGCGACCCTCCGATCCGCCGCCCGCTCGCGCCGACACGGGCGGCGCGGCGCCCCGGCGCCGAATGCGCTACGATACCGAAGGTGCCGGATCAAAACACGCAATGGCTGATCGGCGCGTTGCTCGCCCTCGCCGCGTTGCTCTGGACGCAGCACGGCGCAACCAGCGCCAGACTGGACGAGATCGGCGTTCGCATCGGGCGGCTGGAAGTCGCCGTGGACAACAACCGGCGCGAGATGAGCGAGTTCCGAACCGAGATCCGGGCCGGGATCCGCGAGCTCGACGCCCGCGTACGCGCCGTCGAGATCGAGCTCGGAAAGGTCACGCAACGCCTGGCCACGCTCGAACGGGCCATCCTGCCCGCCGCGCCGCCGGCTGACTGAGCGCACCGAAACGCGCCGGCGTCGTCGCGCGCCGGTTGCGACTTTCACGGTTCCGCAACTTTATCGACGCCCCCACGCCTTTCCCGCCGGCCGACCGGCCCTCACGTCGCCGTCCGGCGCGACTCCATGTGCACGTACAGCGCATGAAGATGATTGGGAAACCGGTATCCGCCCTGGATCTCGGGATCGAGCGCCAGCACGCCGAGTTCCCGCATGCGGCGGAGAAAATTGTCCAGCACGCCGCGTTCGCCGTCCGTCAGCCGCTCCCGAAGCTCCGCCCTGCGGAACCGGATGCGCGGCTCCTTCGCCATCTTGCCGAGAATCGACCGGTAGCGCTCGTTGCGGAGCGCCTTGAATATCCGCGGCTCCAGCAGTTTTCTTCCGATGACCTCGGCCGCCATGGCGATGCCGGCCGCGACCTCGCCATCCGCGATGGCCGCGCTCCGCGCCGTACGCCACACGGCGTCGCCGATTTCGTGCGCAAGCACCGGAAGTCCGCCGGTGTACAGGGTCAAGTTCCGCAGTCCCGCGTCCGAGACCCCGGCGCCGGCGCGGCCGAACGATTCGCGGTAGAACGCCGTCACCTCGTCGTCGGACCACGGCACGACGTCGATCAGTTCGAACACGCGGGCCAGCGACGGCTGCCGCGACACCAGTTCCTGCCGCCGCGCTTCAAGTCCGACGACGAGCATGCAGAGCCGTGTTTCCTGTTCCGACGCGGCGATTTCGTCCACGGTGCTCTTCAGCCAGTTGGCGAACTCGCTCGAGACCGCCAGTCCGTTGACGTCGTCCAGGACCAGGAACAGCGACTCGCGCGCCTTCAGGCTGTCGAGCAGCCGGCGGACCGAGGCGACGAAACCGCGCTTGACGGCCGACAGATCGCGTTCAGGCAGATCCAGCTCCAGCGTGATGCCGAAGAGACCCACCTTGCGAATGCGATCGCCGAAGAACTCCTGCAACTGCTGGCGCCACGGCTTGTCAACGCTTTCGTTCAGGAGGCACTCGAACGTCCGCCGCAGCATTTGTCCGAGATCGTTCACGCCGCCCAGGAAAACGTGACACCCGACGGCGTCGCGCTCCCGCTCGACCAGATGGCGCACGAAGCGGGCCAGCGAGCTCTTGCCGATGCCCCGCTCGCCACTGACGAACCCCAGGCCTAGGCGTCCCCGCGTACTGGCCCGGACCATGCCGCGCAGCCGTTCGATCTCGGCGTTCCGTCCCACGAAGGACTCGACCGGCGCCGGCTGGCCGGGTCTGAAGGGACTCGATTCGGGCGTCATGCGTTCGCTCCGCTACGGTCCGGCGTTGGTCGATTCCCGCTCATTGGCCCTCTGCACGATCGAGATTCCGCGCCGCAATCCGGTCGATTCTCGTACCCGCAACGGACGCGGGCGAACCCCTGCCAAGGTACAACAGACGGTCGTTGCGGCACAATCGCCGACCTCGCGTAGCGCGCGCCACCCGTCCGCGGTCAGCAGCTCCCATTCGCGGGTGAAGAACGGGTAGGCCAGCTTCACGGCCTTCTCGGCTGCTTGCTGCGCATCGAAGCACAAATCTTCGAGGTACACCCCTGCGTCGCGGTGACCGGCACGCACCAGATTGCTCCGCGCACGGTTCAGCCACTCGCGCGGGTCGTCGGGTGGTAGACGCTCAGGCGGACTCATACACGGTCCTTCCCTCGCGCAGGGCCGGCTTGATGACCAGCGCATGGCTGTCGCGGTAGCGCGCCACGTCGGCGGCGGAGACCACCAGCGCATCGACCGGGACGCCCACGCCCCGCAAGCGGCGGTAGATCCGGGACATCAGCTCGAGAGCATCCGCGCCATCCTTGACGATCGGCAGATCCACGTCACTGTGGCGCGTCATGTCCCCGCGGGCGGCCGATCCGAACAGGACGATCCGTTCCGGTTGCGCAACTTCGACGACGCGCCGGACGATTTCGTCCAGCGTGCGCGGGTCGAGGGTCCCGTCGCGGTTCCCTTCCGTGGCCGCCGCAGCCGGCCGTCGTGGCGTCAACTTGACCACCTTCCGATTGCTGGCGCGCTCACGGTCCTTCGCCTCCTCGGCCAGGGCGCGCACGTCGCAGTTGCGCCGCGCCGCCAATCGTTCGCGAGTGGCCCGCAATTCCTCCATGATGGCATCACGGCGCATGTCGCGCCCCCGCGCGGCGCAAGCGGCGTCGGGAGGAGGTGCGCCCGGCGCCTCCTCCGGGTGCGCGGCCCGCGCCAGTCTCGCGTGCGACCCGCGATCGGGAAGTCCACCTCGGCGAGGCGCTTGCACTCGCGCGGAATCGTGTGGCCACGGCGCGCGTCGTCAGCTTCCCGCGCTTGACGGTCGCTCGCCGTGGGATTACATTGAATGCCGGTCCCGGGAGGAGCATGACCGGCGCCGGCCGGCAGGATGAAAAGTGGAAGATACGACCATCGCCGCCATCATCAACGCCGTCCCCTTGGCGTTCATCGGATACATGTTCGTGAGCTTGACGAAGCGGATCGACACCCTCACGACCCGCGTTGACCGCCTGTATGAATTGCAGGCAGGAAGGAAGGCCGAGTAGAATCGCGGAGCATGAGCTACGCATCGCCCCAACGGTGCTGCACGTACTGCACCGCTTCGTCCACCGGGAGCGGGCGGGTTCCGTTGCCGGCGCGGAGGAAGAAGACCGCGTCGACGTAGACCGGATGGTCGCTCGGGTCGACCGAAACGTGGCATACGTCGTGACCGTCGATCTCGTTGAAGATGACGGTCAGGAAGGACGGCGACACCGAGTCGCCCAAGTCGCGGGCGATGACCTGCTGGAGATGTTGCTCGAACCCGTCCCGGTCCTTCCGCTTGAGCGAATCGTAGTCGGCCGCCAGCCCCGACGCGGCGCCGGCGTCGTCGACGCCGATGAGCAGCGTGCCGCCCTTTGCGTTGAGAAAGCCGGCGAGCGTCTTGGCGACCACCTTTTCGAGGTTCTTGTTGACCCGCTCCTCGCGCCGGTCCCAGCGCAGGCTCGACTTGAACTCGACCCGGTCGTTCTCGCCGGCCGCCATGAGGCGGCGCACCAACGACTCGTCGGGCAAGGGCGGGGGGTCCCGCGGAGCCCAGCCCGCGATGAACTCGTTCATCGCCTGCGCCAGGATCCGGCGGCGGGCGGCCAGGAAGTCCTCGTAGCGCTCCGGGTTCCAGAGCTGCCGGTCCATCGGCACCGACTGCGCCCGCAACGCGCCCGGCTGGTTCTCTTCCACCTCCGGCAGGTATTCGTTCGGCGGAACGCCGGCCCGCTTCGGATCCGGTTCCCGGGCGAGCGCCGCGCGGTTGGCCAGCTCGTTGATCAGCTTGCGGTCGGCGCGCCTGTCGAATCCGGCCTTCTCGAGCACCTTGCGGGAGAAGACGTAGTGGCGCACGGACCCGCTGCGCCGGCCGGCCGACCGGTCGTACAGGCGGATGCCGGTGAACCAGTCCCGCGCCTCGGCCGCGCGGGCGACCACGTGGCTGAAACGTCCGACCGCCGAATCGATCCAGGAGCCGGCAAGATCCGCCGCCTCCAGCACGATGCGCCCGCGTTCGCGCAGGATCGTCGCCTCCAGCTCGTGCGTCGGATCGGCGTCGCGCCCGGTCACCAGCGCCACGTCCTGCTGCAGCTTGGTCTCGGTCGCCCCGGAATAGCGCGCCCACAGCCCGGCGAGGTAGAGCCACCGGATGAAGCGCCGCTTGATCGCGTCGGTCGGAAACTGTCCCCCGTGCCGGGCGAGGTACACCGTCGCCGGCACGAGCGCGTTGTGCGTCGGCAGGTCGTCGAGGCCGTCGATGAAGGCGTCGTGCCGCAGGACGCCGACGAGATGCTCGAACGCCGCCTGCATCTCCGTCCACGCCCGTTGCAGGTCCGCTGCCGGCGTCTTGACGAACGACCCTTCGAGCAGCACCGACCCGGTCGCCAGCGCGGCCAGACACCGGACGAGAAAGTCGAACGAAACGCCGAACCCCTGCTCCGCCATCTTCTCCAGGAAGCCGCGCATTTCGGCGCGCGCCTCCGGCCAGATGCTGCAGACGTGGGCCAGGGCGAGGTCGGCCTTCGTGAGCGGCGTGCCCGCCCGGTTCACCCGGTTGAAGATCTCCACCACCTCGTCGACGCCGAAATCGTCGCCGGTCACCTGATCGACGGTGTAGGCGTAGTTGCGGATCTGGTCCAGCCGGCTCAGGCGTGCGAGGTTGGCCTGCAGCACCTCCCGGCGCTCGGCGTCGAGCCCGGGCAGGCGTTCGAGCAGTCCGTTGAGCGTCTCGCTCAGGAACTCGTGGACGCCGATCCAGGCCGGGTTCTTCTCCATCAGCGTCTTCTGCCGGAAGCGGAACTCCCCGGTCTGGACGTTGAAGCAGAGGTCGAAGAACAGCTTCTCACCCTCGTAGAACCGGGGCGCTTTCCCCCGGAACAGCACGTACAGCGTCGTCAACCGCTGCTGCCCGTCGAGCAGCAGCAGCGAGTGCCCGTCGCCGGCCGCCGTCCCGCCGCGCACGCGCGACGGCCGGTAGGTGCGCCAGACCAGCAGATGCCCGGTGGGATGCTTCCGGTAGAGCGACCGCACGAGGCCGCGCACCTGATCCTTCTTCCAGACGTAGCCCCGCTGGAACTCCGGCAGCAGGATCTCGTCCCGGCCGATCTGGTTCAGCAGCTCCTGGATCGACTTCACCTCGTGCATCCGAACCACTCCTTGTCAGGACTCCCCCGGCGCTACGCTCATCGGCGTCGTCCTCTGCACGGCGTATTCACATCGGTCAGCGAACCGCCGCGCGGTCGCACACGTGCTCGCCGGCCAGGGCGCGATGCGCGAACAGCAGACAGGCCCGGACGTCCTCCGGCTCCAGAATCGGATGTTCCCGGAGAATCGTTTCCACGGTATCTCCCGCCGAGAGCATGGCCAGGACGTGCTCCACCGCGATCCGCAGGCCGCGGATCACGGGCTTGCCGCCGAACACGTCGGCGCGCACCGTGATGCGTTCGAGCAGTTCGGTGTCGGTGCTCATTCGTTTCCCTCGCCCGGTGTGCCCGGCCCGGCCTCCCGGGCCGGCGCCGGCCCGGTCAGCGCGCCGAGTTCCAGATAGTAGTGCTGCACCTTCGTCATCTCGTGCCAGGGGAACCGGGCGGGGTTCGCGATCGGCGTCCGGAGCGCCGGCGTGCCGCGGCAGTCGGTGACGACGTACAGCCAGTAGCAGTCGGGGCGGTCCTCGGCGACCCGGCGTTCGTTGGGGGTGAGCAGGATCGTCCCCGCGGCGGCGGCGAGGCCCTTGACCTCGATGAGGCGGAGGTCGCCCGATTCGGGGTCGAGGCTGGTCAGGTCGTAGCCGAGGTTCTTCGCGCTCACGTCCTCGACGTGCCGCCCGCGGCCCCGCTCGTGCTCCATGGCCACGCGCATGGCCGTCGCCTCGGTCTCGGGGGCGGGCCGGTGGCGCTTCACCGCGGCGGCGGCGCGGTCCGGGTGCGGGAGGACCAGCACGCTGGTCATGCGCTCCACCGCCTGGAGCGAGAGCGCCCGCTGCCGGCCCAGTTCGTCCCGGCGGCGGTCGCGGCGGGCGGAGAGCTCGTCGTGCCGGGCCTCGGCCATCGCCAGCCGGCCCTCGGCGCCCTGCCGGCCCTCGTCCACGTCGCCGGCGGCGCGGCCGATCTCGTCGTCGGTCCGCTGCAGCAGCTCGGTCAGCGAGAGCTCCACGTGCCGCGCGACGCGCTCGACCTCGGCGGCCCGTTCGGCGCGCGTCGCCTCGAGCAGCGGCCGCAGCACGTGTTCCTGGAGCCAGGCCGCCGGCTCCGGCCGGTGCGCGACCTCCGGCAGCTCGTCGGGGACCGGGGCCGGCGTCAGGTCGCCGAGCACGCCCGGTTCGCACCGCCGCGGCGCGCCGCCGCCGGCTAGTTCGACGGCGAAGACCGTCTCGTGCGCGACGTGCCCGAGTCCGTCGACGACGCGCGCGCGGTAGCAGTCGATGCGGGCCGGCGCGTCGTGGGCCAGCGAGTGGAAGGTGGCGCCGCGGGCGAGCGGGTCGAGGGCCTGCTCGCGCGCATGGCGGCGGAGCGCTTCGAACAGCGGATGGCCCGGCGTCACCCATTCCAGGGCGTGCCGCTGCGCCGTGTCGCGGTCGGTCGTGCAGCGGGGATAGCGGGCCGCCAGCGCCGGCAGCCGCCAGTCGGGCTCGCGCTCGAAGCGGCGCAGCGCGGCGGGCGTGCGCCCCGGCTCGAACGTGTGCGGCAGCCCGCCGGCGAAGGCGAGCCGCAACGAAGCCGGCGGCGCCGCGTCGCGCAGGAAGCGCGCGATGGTCTCGGGCACCACCCGGCGCTCGCGGGCGCGGGCGCGGCGCTCGACCAGCATCTCCAGGTTCAGCTTCTTCGACGCCAGCCCCTCCAGGGCGTTCCGGCAGATGTTGCGGAAGCGCCCCTCGTCGACGTTCCGCAGCAGGCGCTCCTCCAGGTCCTCGTCGCCGAGCCGCCCCGCGTAGTAGTCGCGCAGCACCCGCTCGACGCGGGCCGCCGGCAGCACCTCGCCGACGACGTTGAACACCGCGTCGTCGTCGAGCGCGTCGCGGATCTCCTGCAGCTTGTCGAGCAGGCGCTGGAGCACGCGCCCCTCGATGGTGTTGGTGGCGACGAAGTTGCAGATCAGGCAGTCCTTCTTCTGGCCGTAGCGGTGGATGCGCCCCATGCGCTGCTCGAGGCGGTTGGGGTTCCACGGGATGTCGTAGTTGAAGAGGACGTTCGAAACCTGCAGGTTGATCCCTTCGCCGGCCGCCTCGGTCGCCGCGAGCACCTGCGCCGCGCCGTCGCGGAACCGCTGCTCGGCGTGCAGCCGGGTGCCCGGCTCGTCGCGGCTGCCCGGCTGCATGCCGCCGTGGATGCTCGCCACCCGGAAGCCCCAGGCCGCGAGCCTTTCGATCAGGTAGTCGAGCGTGTCCCGGAACTCGGTGAAGAGGACGAGGCGCTGGTCCGGCCGGTCGAAGAACCCCTGGCCGCGCAGCAGGTCTTCGAGCTTCGCCAGCTTCGCCTCGACGCCGGCCCGCTCGACGTCCCGCGCCCGGGCCGCCAGCGCCCGCAGCTCGGCGATCTCTTCGCGCACCCGGCCGGCGTTGCCGGCCAGCGTGACCGCTTCGAGCAGCCGCTCCAGCCGTTCGCGGTCGTGGTCCTCCATCTCGTCGAGCTCGTCCGGGCCCGGGACGTCCGGGGGCGCGGCGCGCGCCAGATCCTCGGCCTGCGCCAGCCCGCGCTCCAGCCGCTCCGCGCGGTTCGACAGGCTGCGCCCGATGGCCCGCGCGCTCGAGGCCAGGCGCCGCTGGTAGAGCGCCATCAGGAAGCCGACGGCGCGGGCGCGCCGGTCGTCGCCGGCATCCGCGGCGCGGGCGCTCTGGCGCTTCACGAACCGGGTCACCTCGCTGTACAGCTCGAACTCCGGCCCGTCGATGGCGAAGTCCACCGTGCGGGGAATGCGCCGGGTGAAGATCTTCCGCGCCGCCCACCGCCCGTCGGCGTCCCGCTCCGGGAAGTGGACCATCGCTTCTTTCGTGCGCCGCAGGTAGAACGGGGCGCGGCCGGCGTCCATCGCCTGCCGGATGGAGCGCACGTCGGCGTAGGCGTCGCGGTCGAGAAGCTGGAGGAAGAGCGAGAAGTTGTCCGGGTCGCCCTTGTGCGGCGTGGCGGTCAGCAGCAGCATGTGGTCCGACGCGTCGCGCAGCAGCTCGCCCAGCTTGTACCGCTGGCTCTTGTGCGATTCGTCGCGCGCCGACATGCGGTGCGCCTCGTCCACGATCACCAGGTCCCAGTGCGCCTGGCGCAGGCCCGGCAGGATGTCGTCGCGCTTCGCGAGGTCGAGCGAGGTGACCGCCTTCGGCTGCCGCATCCACTGGTTCACGCCGAACTGCGCGCGCAGGTCGCCGCCACGCAGCACGACGAACGTCTCGTCGAACTTCTCCCGCAGCTCGCGTTGCCACTGGAACGCGAGGTTCGAGGGGGCGACGATCAGGATGCGCTCGGCGAGGCCCCGCAACCGCAGCTCGCGGATCAGCAGCCCGGCCATGATCGTCTTGCCCGCGCCGGCGTCGTCGGCGAGCAGGAACCGCACCCGCGCCGGCTTCAGCAGGTGGTCGTAGACCGCCTCCAACTGGTGCGGCAGCGGGTCGACGCGCGAGACCGACAGCCCGAAGTACGGGTCGAACTCCCAGGCGATGCCCAGGACGTGGGCCTGCAACCCCAGCCGCAGCAGCGCGCCGTCCCCGTCGTAGCGGAAGACGCCGTCGCGCACGGTCAGCCCGGCCAGGTCGTCCGCGCCGAGCGCGACCTTGCGGAAGCGCTCGGACCGCGTGCCGACCAGCCCGAGCGACCAGCCGTCGGGACCCGCCGCGGCGACGGTCTCCACCCGCATCGGCTCGTCGAAGAGCGGCCCGGTGAGGATCTGGCCTGCGCGCGGGGCCGTTGCGGACCGTGGCGTCGGCATGGGCTGTCGTCGTGCCGGAGATCGGCTTTCCGGCCTGACTTCGACGCGGGCCATTATGCCCGACGGCGCCGCGGGGAGCGGACGCGCTCCACGGCCGCGTCCGGCAAAAGCCGGTCGCTCAGGCCCGCTCCACCTCGAACGCGGCGACGTTCCGCGTTTCGCGGCTGAACTCCACCGCGATCAGGTGGATCGGCCGGCCGAGGCCGCGGTACTTGTCGGCGTAGCGCTTCGCCTTCAACTGCGCCAGCGCCGCGCCCTCGGGCGCCGCCTCGACCACCTTGAACTCGAACAGGCAGACCTGATCGTCGAAGCGGACCGCCATGTCCAGACGGCCGCGGCTGCTTCCCTCCTCGACGACGACGTCCAGCCCCAATGCCGCGAAGTGGGAGTAGAACACGCTGGCGTAGTAGCCCTCGTAGCGCGCGATGTCGTTCTTCCGGTGCCAGTCGTGGGGAATGCCGGCGAAGAACGCCTCGAAGAACGTCCGCAATCCGGTGAAGTCGTTGGACCGCAGCAACCGGTAGAGGCGGATCTCGCGCATTCCCTGCTGCGACGCCTCCGGCGTCATGGCGCGCAGCAGCCGCTCGTTCAGGCTCTGGCGCACCTCGCGGTTCGGATAGCCCAGCCGGTAGAGCGTCTTGCCGCCGAGGTTTTCCACGCCGGCGATCGTCAGGTAACCGGTCTGGAAGAGCAGCGCCTCGGTCGCGACGTGATCGACGTCGAAGGCCGACAGCAGGTCGGCGCTGCCGGCCATGCCGTCAAGCGTCATCGAACCGACGCCGCGCGCGAGCAGCGTCTCGACGAGGAACGATGGCGTGCCGGTCTCGAACCACCAGGCGTCGAACGTGCGGTTGCGCAGCAGCAGCAGGACGTCGTACGGGTTGTAGACGTTCTCTTCGCCGAGCCAGTTGTAGCCGTCGTACCAGTGCCGGACCTCGTCGCGGTCGAGTCCGTCCAGTTCCGCCGCGAACACGGCGTCGAGGTCCGCTTCCGTATAGCCGCAGACGGCGGAGAACCGCGGGTCGAGGGTGATGTCGATCAGGTTGTTGAGCCCCAAGAACAGGCTGACCTTCGAGAACTTGCTGACGCCGGTCAGGAACGTGAACCGGACGTGCGCGTCGGCGTCCTTGACGACGGCGTAGACGCTTCTCAGGAGGTCGCGGTTGGCGCGGGCCAGATCGGGGACGTCCAGCACGTCCAGGATCGGCTTGTCGTATTCGTCGACCAGCACCACCACGCGTTGTCCGGCGCGCTCGTGCATGGCCGCGAGCAGATTCCGGAAACGTTCGGGCGCGGTGGAGTAATCGGACGCGATGCCGGCCCCGGCCTCGCCCGCGTCGAGTTGCGCCATCACGTTCGCGTGCAGGCCGCCAGCCGCCCGAAAGTCGCCGCTGCCGAAACTCAGCCGCAGCACCGGGTGGCGGACCGACCAGTCCCACGTGTCGTGAACGGCCAGTCCTTGGAACAACGGCTCGTTGCCCTCGAACAGCTCCTTCAGCGTGTCGAGGAACAGGCTCTTGCCGAAGCGGCGCGGGCGCGAGAGGAAGTAGTGCTTGCCCTCGTCGGCCAGCCACGCCATGTAGGCGGTCTTGTCGACGTAGTAGCAGCCGCGTTCGCGGAGTTCCCGGAACGTCTGGATGCCGATCGGCAGCCGCCTTCTGCTCATGGACGTCTTTCGCCGGCCGATCCGAAGGCCGCGAGGGACGTTCTCGCCGTGCCGCCGTGCGCCCTCGTTCGTATCGTCGACGCGGGCGCGACCGCCACCCTCTGGCTGGACGTTCTCGCCGTGCCGCCGTGCGCCCGTTCGCATCGGCCGTTCCCTGCTTCGTGCGGGAGGATGAGGTCGTCCCGCTCGGCCAGGACATGCCCGGCGTGCGGGACCCGTCCGCACGGTGGTCCTGCTCGCGGAGGGTAGTCCGACGGCCTGATCCGGTCAACCACGTCATGCCGCCGGAGCCAACCGTTCCCGGCGGGCGCCGGATGACCGGTTCGGCCGGCACCCGCGCGCGTTCGCCGGGCGTCGGTCCCGTCGATGCGCTCCCGGCTCCGGCTCCGCCCGGCGTCGGCGCCGGCGGCAAGGCGCCGGGTGACCTCCGCGCGCGGTTGCAGGTAGAGATCGTGGTGGCGCTGCCCGGACAGGCGGCCGGGTGACCTCCGCGCGCGGTTCAGGTAGAGTTGGCCGAGCGCAGGACGAAGCACGCTGGCAGCCCGTGGCGAAAACCCCGCGTCGCACCGAGACGGGCGGGGCGCCCGGCTGACAAGGCGTGAGGAGGGAGCATATCGGCCCTGTGCGACCGACGAACGACGCAGTTCAGCCGGGTGGACGCGCGGCGCCCGTCGAATGCAGCGGGGTTTCACCACGGGCTGTTCGGCCACGGGCCGCCAGGGTGGCAAGGGTGGAAAGAACCGGGGAGCGGGATGACCGGGACGGTGCCGACGCGGGTCGTCGTCAACGTGCGGTGCCCCGCCTCGACGGCGCGGCGGGGCCGTCGGCGCGGGAGCAGCGCGCCGCCGGGTGGGCTTCGTCCGGAGTCTGGCGCCTCGACGGCGCGGCGGGGCCGTCGGCGCGGGAGCAGCGCGCGCTGTTCGGCGCTTTCGATCAACCCGACCCGCGCCCCGCCGCGAACTCGACCGGGACGGGCCGGCGCATCGCTTCCCGCTCGAACCCGCGGCGCAAGCGGCTGATCGCCTTCGGCTGGTACGGCGGCAAGTACAGCCACCTGGACTTCATCCTCCCGAACGTCCCTCGGGACGCGACGCACTTCTGCGACGTGTTCGGAGGATCCGCGGCCGTCCTCTTCAACCGCGAGCCGTCCCCGGTCGAGACCTACAACGACCTCGACTCCGAGCTGGTCAACTTCTTCGAGACCCTCCGCAACCAGCCGGACGAACTGCTGCGCGCGATCGGCCTGACCCCGTTCTCGCGCGAGGAGCTGGCCCGCGCGTGCGGGTACGAGCGCGGGCTGTCCACCCTCGAACGGGCGCGGCGGTTCTTCGTGCGGGCCCGCCAGACCCGCACCGGCCTTGCGCAGACCAGCAGCGAGGGCCGTTGGGCGCACTGCGTGCTGACCTCCCGCGCCGGCATGGCCGGGGCGGTGTCGCGGTGGCTGGGTTCGGTGGAAGGCCTGGCGGAGATCGCGCAGAGGCTGCAGCGGGTGCAGATCGAGAACGCCCCGGCGCTCGAGGTGATCGCCCGGTACGACACGCCGGAGACCGTCTTCTACCTCGATCCCCCGTACGTCCACTCCGCGCGCGGGGATTCGGCGGCCTACGAGTTCGAGATGACCGACGACGACCATGCCGAGCTCGCCGCCGCGCTGTCGTCGATACGCGGGCGCGCGGTGCTGTCCGGCTACCGGACGCCGCTGTACGACGAGCTGTACGGCGGCTGGCGGCGTGTCGACGCTCCCGTCCGCAACGCGCACTCGGTGCGGCAGCCGCGCCACGAATCGCTGTGGCTGAACTTCCGGCCGTGAAGGAAGACGAGCTCGCCGTCTGGCTGGACCGCGAGTGGGCGAATGCGCTCGACGGCGACACGGCCGAGGCGGATCCCGACGTGGACCGGCTCGTCGATTCAAATGTCATCAAGCATCCGATATGCGGTGGTGACGCAGTTGCTCGGCAAGGTCGCCGATCCTGCTCGCGACCTGCTGTGCTTGCAGAGGGGCGTAGCGGAGGGCGCCGAGGAAGCCGGGCGCTGGGATCCGCGGAGTTCTGCATCGCCGTCGTGGTGCCGTGGGTCCGGCGGAACGGCGATGTGCTGGGAAGCAGCGGCGACCCGTACGTCAACAACCCCTTGCGGCGGCCGCGACTCGACGGCGACGAGAAAGTACAGCGGCGGGCCGAGTGGAACGCGCTCCGCGATTTCCTTCGGGAATTGGAGAGAGCGGATGATCGCGCGGTGGTGCTCGATGCGGCTCGCCGGTGTCTTCGGAGCGCGGTTCGCCGATTCAACAAACTCACCATCGAGTACCCGGTGCCGTTGCGGCTCGCGTTGGACCAGCTCGAGAACCTGCTCGATGGCTTGCTCAACGAGCCGAGCAACGGGCTGAGACCGCTCGTAGTGACGACCGCCTTGATGACCACGCTCGGCAAGGCGTTCGGTCTCTTCCCGCGAGTGGAGAGCCAGGGGTTGAACGAACCCGACGCGGCGACCGGAATGCCGGCCGACGTCATGTGTTACGGACCGGCCGGCGATCTGCGACTGGCGGTCGAGGTCAAGGATCGCGATCTGACGCTGGTCGACCTCGATGCGACGCTCGCAAAGACTCGGCGCAACGCACTCGCGAACGTGATGTTCACTGTGCCGGGCATACGCCAACAGGATGAAGGCGAGGTTCGTTCGAGGATCGCCGACGAATGGGCGAAGGGCACGAACGTCTACTGGATCACGATCGGGGAACTCGTCCACAGCACGTTCGCGCTGCTGGACGAAGAGTGGCGCGTCAGGTTCGCGAGAGCCATCGGCGCCGAGCTGGACAAGCGGGCCGCGGAGTACCGGCATCGCCGCGATTGGTCCGACCTGCTCACGAACGTGTAGCAGGACGCGCCGCCGAAGCCTTGCTTTCCCGGACGATCCGGTTCACGACGGAAGTGCACCAGGACCGGACCGAGCGTCGTCATGAGGTGCGTCGTCAGGTCCGCCTGGTATCCGAAGGGACCGGCCGCGGCGCGGGCGGCGTCGACGTAGACGGCGACGTCCACGTCGCTCCGCGAGTGCGCGTCCCCCCGCGCCCGGGAACCGAACAGGTAGGCTTCGAGGATCTCCGGCCGCGGAGCAAGCTGCGCCGGCCGATCTCGACGATGACCGCTCGATGAGCGGCGTCACGGCGGCGCTATACTGAAAGCGCACGCTGGCTCCTGGCGTCCGGCGGCAATTTCGCCGCGGGCTGGGCGGTGTGCAACCAGCATCCGGCCTCCGCCTCGACGCGGAACAGCCGCGGCGCTCTCGAACCGGTGCGGACTTCCGCTGCTTTGCCGGCGACCGAAGCGGATCTGGCGGCGCTCGCCGCCGAGCTGGCGGGCGTCCGGCCGTGTCCGAATCCGGTCGAGCGCGCCGGCCGGCGTCAGGCCGCGTTGCCGTTTCCCGGCCGCGTGCGGCGGCTCGCCCGCGCCATCGCCGCTGGCGGCGACCCGCTCGGCGACGCCTTCTGCCGGCTGCGCCCGCCGAAGACGCGCCGCCGCCGCGGCGCCGTCTACACGCCCCGGCCGATCGTCGAGTCGATGCTCCGGTGGGCCGCAGCCGCGGGCAGGCCGGCGCGCGTCGTCGACCCCGGCGCCGGTTCCGGCCGTTTCCTGCTTGCGGCCGGGCGCGCCTTTCCCCGAAGCGGTGCTGGTGGCGGTGGAAACGGATTCCCTGGCCGCGCTGACGTTGCGCGCCAACGCCGCCGTGCTCGGCATGACGGATCGGCTGACGCTGCTGGCGGCCGACTATCGCTCGGTCGATCTGCCCGACGTCGACGGACCGACCCTGTACGTCGGCAACCCGCCCTACGTTCGCCACCACGACGTCGCGCCGGCCTGGAAGGACTGGCTGGCGGCGGCGGCGGCGCGGTACGGCCTCCGGGCGAGCCGGCTCGCCGGACTGCACGTCCATTTCCTGCTGAAGACGTGCCAGCTCGCCAGGCCGGGCGACTACGGCGCGTTCATCACCTCGGCCGAATGGCTCGACGTGAACTACGGCGACGTCGTGCGCAAGGCGTTCGCGGGCGTCCTCGGCGGCGCGGCGCTGCACGTCATGGCTCCCGCGGCGGCGCCGTTTCCCGACGCCGACGCGACCGGCGCCATCGCCTGTTTCCACACCGGGCGCCCGACCGAAGCGATCCGGGTGCGCGCGGTCGGCGCGGTCTCGGAGCTCGGCGCCCTCGACGGGGGCCGCCCGGTCGCCAGAGCCCGGCTCGCCGCGGCGCGCCGATGGTCTCCCTTTCTGCGGCCGGCCGAACGCGCGCCCCGCGGCTACGTCGAACTCGGCGAGTTGTGCCGGGTCCACCGGGGGCAGGTCACCGGCTGCAACGCGGTCTGGATCGCCGGCGGCTATCCGGGGCCGCTGCCGGACGCCGTGCTGGTCGCGTCGGTCACCAGGGCCCGCGAACTGTTCGACGCCGGGCCGCGCCTCTCTTCCGTCGAGACCTTGCGCCGCGTGATCGACCTGCCGATCGACCTCGGCGATCTCGACGCCGCGGCACGCGATCAGGTCCGGCGCTTCCTCCGCTGGGCCAGGAGCATGCGGGCCGACGCCTCGTACGTCGCCGGCGCCCGGCGGGCCTGGTGGGCGGTCGGCCTGCGAAACCCCGCGCCGATCCTCTGCACCTACATGGCGCGCCGGCCGCCGGCGTTCGTCAGGAACCCGCGCGGCGCGCGTCACCTCAACATCGCGCACGGACTCTACCCGCGCGAGCCGCTGTCCGCCGCGACGCTCGACGCGCTGGTGGCCTGGCTGCGGGGGAACGTCCGCACTTCCGGCGGACGCACCTACGCCGGCGGCCTGACGAAGTTCGAACCGCGAGAGATCGAATGCATCCCGATCCCCCCGCCGGAACGACTCCATGAACGATCCCCGACGATGGACCGCGTCGGAACTGGCGCGTGACGTCGAGCAGGCCAAGGCCGAAACCGGAATCCGACCGAACATGAACGCATGCGCGCCGTCATCGCTTCAGCCGTCCTGGTAGCCGCGCGCAAGGTGGAAACGTCGCGCCGCTCGGACGCCAAGCGACTGCAGGAAGAGGCCGTCAAGGCGATGCTGCGAGACCTGCACTTCATTGAAGCGGAACCTCGCGACATCCCGATCCTGGACGCCGCGCCGAGTCCGGCTATACAATTCTGAGTATGTGATGGAACACTTCATTCGTGAAGGCGTTCCATTCCTCGTCGTTCAACAGGTCGTCGAGAATGAAGACCTTGATGATGCCGATCTGCTCGAGTCGAGACCGCATCTCGGGCGTGACGACTCCCGCGATCAGGATGTTCTGGCACCCGGCCGGCGTTGCGTCGAAGCTCTTCTGCATGGCGCCGAGTCGTTCAAGCGCACCGGCAGGGTCCGTGCCGCCCTTGATTTCAATAGTCGCGATGTCGCGTTTCTTCTGGTCGCGTTTCTTTTGCGTGAAAAGGATGTCGGGATCGCTTCCGTAGATCATCGTTACATTATCTGAAAGCATGAATGTGTTTTGACTCTTCCGTTCTTCGAGCAAGTTCTGTCCGCGCAGCCAGTCTTCTATTTTCGTCTTGGGTTACCGGGTCGGGCGAAAAAAATCCACGAAAGAGTGTGCAGGTACGGCGGCCACGTGCCGATATGTGAAGTATGGCGCGCAAGAACGATGACCGGAGCGGTTCGATGGGGGCTGGGCCTCGGCGGGACCCCCGGGACGTGCGCATCGAACACCTCGAACGAGAAAAGGCGAAGCTGATCGAGGATCGGGACCACTGGAAGCGCCGCAGCGAGGACCTGCAGGGCCACAGCGAGGACCTGAAGCGCCGCATCGAGCGCCTGGAGAAGGAACTCGAGGCCGCCCGGCGCGCCGGACGCCGGCAGGCCGCCCCCTTCGCCAAGGACCGCCGGCAGGGAACCGGACGCCGCCCGGGACGGCGCGCCGGCGCAGAATACGGGAAGCAGGGAACCCGCCGGCCGCCGACCCGGGTGGACGAGACCCATGCGGCGCCCGCCCCGAAGACGTGCCCCGACTGCGGCGGCCACGTCGCCGTGGAGCGGGTGGCGGCGCAGTATCAGGAAGACGTGCCGGACGTGCGCCCGCTGGTGCGCCGCTTCGACGTCGAGGTGGGCCGTTGCGCGCAGTGCCGGCGGCGCGTGCAGGGCCGGCACCCCTTGCAGACCTCCGATGCGCTCGGCGCGGCCGGCGTGCAGTGGGGGCCGAACGTCGCCGCGCTGACCGCCGAGTTGCACACCGAGTCGGGCCTGCCACTGGAGAAGACCGCCCGCGTGCTGCGGACCCGGTTCGGACTGCACGTGACCAAAGGCGGCCTGGTCCGACTGCTGCACCGCACGGCCGACGCGGCGGCGCCCGCGTATGCGGCGCTGTGCGAGCAGGTCCGCCGCAGCCCGGTGGTCACGCCGGACGAGACCGGCTGGCGCGTGGACGCGACCCGCCACTGGCTGTGGGCGTTCGCCACCCCGGAGACGACGGTGTACTCCATCTGCGCCGGCCGCGGGTTCGCCGACGCGGCGGCGGTGCTCGGCGCCGACTTCGCGGGCGTGCTGGTGCGGGACGGATGGGTGGCGTATCGCGGCTTCGAGCACGCGCCCCACCAGACCTGCCTGGCGCATCTGCTGCGGCGCTGCAAGGACCTGCGGACCGATCATCCCGACAGCCCCTGGGCCGCCGCCGTGCAGACGGTCCTGCAGGACGCCCTCGCCCTGCGGACCCGCTGCAACGCCGGCGGCATCGGCGAGCACGGCCTCGCGTCGGCCCGCGGTCGGCTCGAAGCCCGGCTCGGCCGGCTGATCGACGCCCCGCCGCCGCTGGCCCCCGCCGAGCGCTTCGCCAGGCACCTGACCCGCGAATTCGAGGCCGTGTTCCTCTTCCTGCGCGACCCGTCCCTCGACGCCACCAACTGGCGGGCCGAACACGCCATCCGACCCGCGGTGGTCACCCGCAAGGTCTGCGGCGGCAACCGCACCCGGCGCGGGGCCGACACCCAGCAGATCCTGGCCAGCGTCGTGCGCACCGCCCGCCAGCGACAGCTCGACCCCCGCGCCCTGTTCACCACGATGCTGCGCGCCCCCGAACCGGTCGTGCCCGAAGCCCTCGCCCTGCCGCCGCCTGCCTGACGGCCGGCGCGGGAACCACGCATCCGCCTTCCGCCCGGGCCCGCGCGGCCTACGACCCCGGACCGATACCCGCGGAAGCCGCGCCCCCGGCAATCCCCGGCCCGCTCGCCGCCATCTCGACGCCGGGCCGGCCGCGACCGCCCGGCCTGCTCCACGTCCGGGCTGCGCCGCCGCGCCGAAGACAACGCCCGCAAGAAACGCTGCGCCGATTGCCGCTTCCATACGGCAGAACCCGTCCCGCCAGAACGACAAAACTGTGCACGGCGCAGCATCGTCAGGCCGTAACTTCCCCGAACGTCCGCTTCATTTCGCCCCGTGGCCATTGGCCAAATCGGTCCCGAACGCCCGGTAACCCAAGACCTATTTTCGTCTTGATCAGCCGCTCGGCATCCTGCCCGATGACGTTCCGGAACATCCCGTCGAGGGTTACTCCCATGTTGCTCATGATGTTCCGATAGCCGTTGTTCAGGGTCCACTCGGCGGTGCCTTCGATGATGGAGGAAATCACGCTGTTGTACAGGCGGCAGACTTTCTTCGCATCAGCCCGAGATACGGGTCTCACGCGCGATCTGTTCTCCCAGTTCTTCACGTCAACCGCACCTGCCGCGCGCATCCGCTTCTGTGGAAGCAGCGCGAGTCCACGGTAATACAGCGAAGCTTCAGGAAATCGCTGCAGCAGGTCGGGATGCGCGAAGACTTGGCGCGGCTCGATTCCCGACGCGGTTACGTGCTCCCAAGCCGACTGACTGATCATCAGGTTTTCCACGGGTGCGTATTCGAGTGCGCCGGCGTATTCGTCAACGAGCTTTCTTGTCTTGACGTCGGTACGTTGCCTGATGCGCTCGGAGAGAACTTTCGAACGGCGGATCAAGTCGTCGCGCGCCGTCATCCTTTTCGTACCCAGTGGTAGACGCACTTGCGGATTTCGCGGCGGCCGAACCGTCCCATCTGCTGGCTTGCGTTTCCCTTGCCCCGCGCAAGCGTCCAGATGGCGGCGCAATTGAATCCCGACTGCTCGGCGAGAGCGGAGAGGATGAAGTCGACCGGCACTTCCTCTCCATGATACTGCACGTTGTCGTTGATCATGATGACGTTTCCGCCCGGCCGCACCAGACGGCCGAGTTCGGTGACGATGACCGCCATTTCCAGGAAATACCCTTCCAGGAGCCGTATGACGTGGCGGTTGCCGAGCTCGGGGGCGTGCGCGCGCAGGATGCGCAGCACTTCGTGAAGAGCGGCTTGTTCTTCGTACTGGGCGACGGCCCGGGTCAGGGTTTCCGGCCTGTCGCTGTACAGCCTGCGCAATGCGTCGATCTTGGTCCGGTTCTCGACGGTGGCCGAGAGCATCTGCTGGCGGAGCCGGGAGAAGCCGTCGTGGTCGAGGTCCAGCCAGGCGAGTTCTAGCCTGGATTATTCATGAAGGTCGGGCATGAGGCCCCGACGGGCCATGCTCGGCCACGAAACGGGGTCTCGGACACGCGTCGGTGCGCGGGCCGCGACGCGTGGAACAGCCTTCACGGGTCTGGCGGTTGCGGACAGACGGATTCAGGACCGCCGAGGGCGAGCAACCGTCATCGAAGGCGTCGTTCGCGGGCCCGGCGGTTGCGGACAGGCGGGTTCAGGCAAGGCTCCGCCGTCGCGGGCGGTGCGGTTCGGGCTACGGGCTGCGCGGGTTTCGGACTACCCGGCGCGGGCGCCGAGGGCCAGCGCGATGCGCCGCCATGCGTTCAGATGCGGCGTCCCCCGGGGCAGATGCAGGACGATGCGGCGCACGGAGCCGACGACGTGCACGCCGAGCTTCAGCAGCCGGTTGCGCAGCCACGTCACCTGGGTGCGGGCACAGCCGGTTCGCGCCGCCCGCAGCCGCAGTTCCTGCATGAGCACGTAGGCGGCAGCCGTCAGCAACACGCGCAACTGGTTCGCCAGGAACCGGCAGCAGCTCGTGCGGTCGATCTGCAGACCGTCCAGCAACTCCTTGATCCGGTTCTCGACGTCGCCGCGGGCGCAGTAGACCTTCTCGTAGACGAAGCGCGGATTCTGCGGGAGATTCGTCACGACGAAGCGCGGATTGTCCCGCGGCTCGCGGCCCGGATGCCGGACCACTTCGGCCTTGATCACGACCCGGCGTTCGCGCTTCCACGTGCGGGCCGCGTAGCGGGTGTCGGTATAGACGTGCTCGGTCCGGCCGCTGGCCCCGCTCTGCGCGCGGGCCGCCGCCATGGCGGATTCGGCCTGCCGCACCAACACCGCGTTCCTGCCCATCGCCACCACGTAGTCGAGTCCCGGTTCCGCCTCCAGGAAATCGAAGACCTCCGGGGTCGCAAAGCCCCCGTCGAGCCGGACGAGAAACGACGTCCGCGGAAACGCCGCCCGCAGCATCGGCAGCAGCCGTCTCAGCAGGCCCAGGCTCCCGTCGGCCGCCACCGCATTGCCCGGCCGCAGCACCGCCGCGCACAGATACTGCTCCGTCTCGTCGTTGAAGGTCAGGAACGCGAGCAGCGGCAGATAACACCAGCCGCCGTAGTGTCCGTTGAAGAACGAAAGCTGTTGTGCGCCATGCGTCAGGTCGTCGGTCGGGTCCAGATCGATGGTGATGCGCCGCACCCGCCGCCCCAGCCGGCGCCGGTGTCGCTCGATGACGCTCGCGGCCAACTCCCGCGCCATGCGATAGAGCGCGCCGCGGCCCGGGCTGTTCTCGAACCGCGAGATCGTCGGTTGCGACGCCAGCGGCGCGCCGGCCACCGGGTCCCGTCCGAGCAGCAGCTTGTGAACGGGGTCGTCGGCCAGGTCGTCGGCATCGTTGCCGTCGGGGTGACCGCACGCGATGCCGAAGATCCGCTGCCCGACCAGTTCCGCGAGCGTGTGCCGAATCTTCTCCGGGTCGCGCCGGTCGGCGAGACAGCGGGCAAACGTCTTGACGAGGCCGTACACGCGCTCGGCCGCCTTGAGGAGAACGGCGCCGCCGTCGGAGCTGGCGTGCTCGCGGTCGAAGGTGGCGACGAGGGGCTTGTCGAACAGTTCCGGGAACAGGACAGTCTGTGGTATCGTGTCGGTCGTCACGCAGGGGCCTCCGTGGTGGTGAAAATGGCTGTTGCCACTGCGATTTTACCGCGCGGAGGCCCTTGTGTCTCTCCCGGATCGGCACCCCCGGTGAATAATCCAGGCTAGCGCGTACGTCCGCGTGTAGTCGTACCGGTTCGCGTAGGGCGGCGACGTGATCACCATGTCGAACGCCGCGTCGGGCAGCGTCTTGAGCAACTCGAGCGAAGAGCCGCGCAGGAGCTCCGGGCGGCGCCCGCCGTAGTTCCGCTTGACGTAGCCGAGGTCGTCCGCCATTTCCGAGAGGCGTTTCTCCAATGCGTCCGGAAACGACGGGAGAGGCCCCTTGTCCATCTTCGTGCGCAGCTCGCGGCCGGATCTGGTGTCCCAGCGGAGGTACTGGCCGTCCTTGCGGGTGTAGCTCACGGCTTCGAGAACGGACATGCACGCGAGATCCACCAGCGTCTTCGCCGCGCCGTCCTGCATGCCGGCGATGAACTCGCGCGCCTTCCCGATGGCGCTCTCGGTCGCGGCCGGGAAGGCGGCTCTGGTGATCCGCACGTGCGGGAACGCGTGGCCGGGCGCGGCGGGCCGCGTCGATGCCATCCGCTTGCGGATGGCGTTCGCCGCCTTGCCCACGGCGGTTCTCGACAAGCCGTTGGAGGCCGCCTCGGCGATGCCGGCGCCGGCGAGGACGCCGACCGGCATGATTTCGATTCCCGTGGCTCGCATTCCCCGCCCGGCGGCGACCAGCGGCGTCGTGCCTATCCCCGCGAAGGGATCGAGCACGCGATCGGGCTCGTGCTCGTCCAGCAGGTAGTCGACCAGCGCCCGGGAAAACCCCTCCTTGTACTTCATCCAGCGCAGGCCGGGGACTTCGCGGTTGCCCTGGTACGAGACGGTTCTCCGCGTGAACTCCGGGTCGAATGCGACCCGGTCCGCGAAGCGGTCGTTCAACGCCTGACGCGCCACGGTCTCGCCGCCGTGGGGCGACGTGACGGCCGGGAGCACGGACCGGCGCGCGGTTCCGCCCGGCAACGTGAGTTGCCGGGCGCTGTCGCGCCGCCCGCGGTGTCGGGTCGTTTCCTGCGTGGGGTCGGCGGCCGTCGGGGCTCCGGCGGAGCGTGCGGGTCGTCCGGCGGAGACGGAGCGTGACGGTTCACCCTCGGTGGTACCCGCGGGCATGAGTCCGTTCACGGACTGCAAGTGTAGATGCGCCTTCGTCATGCGGTCAAGCCGGGCACCACGGAGGGGTGCACGTCAGATTTGTGAGACGAGTGCTCTGGCGCTGTCAGAGTTGTCGATTACGGTGTCGTTTCGGCATCCAGGCCATCCGAACGGGACGGACGTCGCGAGAACCGGCCGCGCTGGATGCCCCCAGCGGCAGCGTCTCATTTTTTTGACGTGCACCCACTACGGAGATCGGATCGAGAAGACGACGTCGCGGAAGGCGAAAATAACACGAAAGCAGTGCCGAATCAACGACCCCGGCCCCGGGGGGCTGTCCGAGAGTTTTCATGTGCGAACCATTCAAGGAATATAATCCTGTCTGGTCGATCCAATCAGGAACGCGATCCGAATGAGTTCGTATCGAAGGGAGCTCGCCCTCGACCTGCCGGAGGGGCAGTCCGCATTCCTCTGGGGACCGCGCAAGACCGGCAAGTCGACGTTGCTCTCCGAGCGGTTCCCGAACTCCGCGCGCTTCGATCTGCTGGAGACCCGCACCTTCATCGATTTCACGCGCGAGCCGTGGCTGTTCACCGAGCGGGTCCTGGCGCTGGACGCGGCGCAGCGGACGCGGCCGATCGTCGTCGACGAAGTACAGAAGGTTCCGGCGCTGCTCGACGAGGCGCACCGCCTGATCGAGCGTCATGGGCTGGCGTTCGTTCTGTGCGGATCGAGCGCGAGAAAACTGAAGCGGGGCGGGGCCAATCTGCTGGGAGGCCGGGCGTGGCGGTTCGCGCTGCACCCGCTCGCGTGGCCGGAGGTTCCCGGGCTCGATCTGCTGCGCGCGCTGAATCGGGGTCTCGTGCCCCAGCACTACGATGCAGCGCAGCATCGCCGCGCGCTGGCGGGATACGTCGACGACTACCTCAAGGAGGAGGTCTTCGCCGAGGGGCTGACGCGCAACGCGGCCACGTTCGCCCGCTTCTTCGACGCGCTCGGCTTCTGTCACGGCCAGGTGCTGAACTTCGCCAACGTCGCGCGCGATTGCGGCGTCGACGCCAAGACGGCCCGCGAGTACTTCCAGATCCTCGTCGACACCCTGCTCGGCGTCTTCGTCGAGCCGTTCGGCCGGCGGCGGTCGCGCGCCGTCCTCGTGCGGGCGCCGAAGTTCTATCTCTTCGACGTCGGGGTCGCCGGCCATCTGAGCGGGCGCCGCCTCGACCGCGACGCGGGACCGGCGTTCGGACAGGCCCTCGAGCACTACGTGCTGATGGAGATCCTGGCCTTTCGGAGTTACCGGGAGCGGGACGTCCCGGTGCGGTACTGGCGGACGAAGTCGGGTCTGGAGGTCGACTTCGTGCTGGGCCGCGACGCCGAGGTGGCCGTCGAGGTGCAGGGGACGCGGCGCGTCCGGCCTGACGACCTGAAGGGGATCCGGGCGTTCCGCGAGGAGCACCGGCCGCGCCGCGCCATAGTCGTCAGCAACGATCCCGCCCCGCGGCGCACGGGCGACGTCGACGTGCTGCCGTGGCGGGCGTTCCTTGAACGGCTCTGGACCGAAGAAATCCTCTGAGCGGCGCCGGGCGCGGCCGGGCCCGACGTCGAGAAGCGTGTCATCCGTTACCGGCGCAGGAGCTCTTCACGTCGTTTCAGGTTCGAACCAGACCATTTCCATCGGCAGCCCGACCGAATCCGTTGGTGGTTCCGAAGGCAGAGTCCGCAGAGCCGCGGCGTCCGCGGAGGCCGTCACCGCGGCGGCCAGCGCATCGACCGCGTCGTCGCGCGCAACCTCCCGGCGCCGGAACCGGCCCAGCATCCCTTCGATTTCCTGCCCCGACGCGGGCCGGAGCCGGTTGAGCGCCGCGATGCGTTCCTTCCATCCTGCCTCCGTTTTCTTGCCGTGTTTCATCGGTTTGCGTCCGGCCAGCGCCCAGAAACAGACTTCCGGGTGGGTCTCCCGAACGATCCGCCGCGCCCTGGCGTCGGCGCGCAGCAATTCATCGAGCTCCCTGCACTTGGGGACGATGGCGAACGCCTGTTTGCTGAGACCGACGCCGGCGGCCGTCCGGCTGCGTCGCTTGGCGTCCTCGTAGCCGGTCGCGTCGAGCACGGCCCGCGCCGGAGCCGAAAAAACACTGGACCGGCGGGGGCCGATCACACGCCGCGCCTCCCGGTCGCACTCCCGCCCGCCCGACCCGTCCGGGAGCCCGATGGGAATGTCGACAAGGACAAGGGCAGGTTCGCGGGTATTTCGTACCAGCTCGTCGAGAGTCCGGACGGTTCCGCAACGTGATGCCCCGGACGGTTCCAGTGCAACGAAGAACCAGCCCGCGGGGCATGCGTCGACACCGATCGCAAGAACCGGCGCGGCTTCCCCGGCGGACGATCGCCGGCTTCTCGACGTCGGCGCGGCGGTTCCGGCGAGCCACCGCTCGACGTGCCGGGCGAACTCCTCGAAGTCGTCGAGAGACGCGGCCAGCATCCTGCAGATCAGGTCGAGATCGAGGTCGAGGTAACCGTGCACGAGTACGTTGCGGAAACCGGCGACGCCACGGAAACGTTCGCCGAAGTCCGGCGGCAGCACGGTCGCTTCCACGAGACAGTCGATGGATGAGCCGTAGGTCGTCGGGTCGAGCCCGGCCGAGGAAGCGATGTGACTCGCAACGTCGAGCGCGTTCTGCGCACAGAGCTGGAGACCGCGTTCGACGGCCCAGCGGCGATCGGAGTCGGCGCGCAACGAGCGCGGCGAGACGCCGGCGTGCCGGCGCAGCGCGGCCAGCGTCCGGCGGAGGGCGGCGAGGTGGCGGTCCACCACGTCCGGGTCGGTGCGCCCCGGAGTCACCGCTGGTCCTCGTTCGCCGCGCGGCGTCGCGCGGCGGCCATCTTCTCCATCTGGGGCAGGTAGTCGAAGTAGCGCGAGAGCGCGTAGCCGGCGCGCGCGGTGGTCGCCCGCAGGTCCCGGGACAGCAGCCGGACGCCGTCGCGCAGCACGCGGTGATAGAGCAGGACCGGCGCCCGGTTGAGCACGACGACGTCGATCGCGTTCGTTCCGAGCGCCGTCATGAGGTGCGTCGTCAGGTCCGCCTGGTATCCGAAGGGACCGGCCGCGGTGCGGGCGTCGTCGACGTAGACGGCGACGTCCACGTCGCTCCGCGAGTGCGCGTCCCCCCGCGCCCGGGAACCGAACAGGTAGGCTTCGAGGATCTCCGGCCGCGGTTCCAGCGCCCCCGTCAGGCGCGCCGCCAGGGTTTCATCGGTCCGCTCGGGCCGCATGCCCCGCATGATGGGGCATCGAGTCGGGACGGAGCAAGCTGTGCCGGCCGGGTCCGGCCTCGTCGTCCTGCGGCGCCGGGATGCCGAGGCGCTCGTCGGGACGGAGCCAGCTGCGCCGGCCGGGCTCGGGAGCCGGCCGTGCCGAGTCCGCGCACGAACCGGCGTCCGGTGACCCGCGGGTTTTGGCGCGTTCGACCTGGCGAATGGGCAGTTCGATTTCGAGCTCGATTTCGACGACCTCGGTGACCCGCGGGTTTGGCGCGTTCGGCCTGGCGGGCTAGAATGACGGGAAGTCGTTCCGACCCGCGGCGGGTTCCGATGCTGCGATTCTCGAAGAAGGCCGACTACGCGCTCATCGCACTGAAGGATCTCGCGTCTCGCCCTCCCGGAAGCTCGTCCAACGCCCGCGAGATCGCCGGCCGGTACGACGTCCCGATCGAGTTGATGGCGAAGGTGCTGCAACGGCTCGCCCGGATGGGGATCGTCGCCTCGCACCAGGGAACCCGCGGCGGCTACCAGCTCGCGCGCGACGCGACGCGGATCTCGGTCGCCGACGTGATCCAGGGGATCGACGGGCCGGTCCTGGTGACCGCCTGCTCGGACGAGGACGAAAGCTGCGAGCAGTACGCCAAGTGCAACGTGCGCGACCCGCTCTGGCGGCTCAAGGACCGCATCGTGCAGTCGCTGGCCGCCTTCACGATCAACGAGCTGGTCAGCGACGACGCGCCCGAGCCGCTGCCGCTGGTTCGCCGGCCCGCCGAGTCGGCGTTCTCCGCGCCGGCCGCTGATCGATAATCCCTCCCGGCGTTCCGGTCCCGGGGGTCGGGGCGATGCTGCCGTTCTTCGGCGAGCGCTTCGGAAACGCCGGCGGCAAGGTGGCCGGCTTCGTGGCCCGCCTGCGGCAGTTGCGTCCTCCTGCGCGCTGACGCGGCCCCGGCGCGGATCCGCCACGCCGCCGCCCGCTCGACTCGCGCCGTGCGCGCCGACGCCGCTTCCGGCGATCGGGTACACTGGGAGCGTCCGACGATGATTGAAGTCACCGCGGCGGCGGCGAAGCGGATCCGCGAGGCGATGGCGAGCGACGGCGTGGCCGAGGGCGGGCTGCGCGTCGGCGTCAAGGCCGGCGGGTGCTCCGGCTTCAGCTACGTGTTCCGGTGGGAGACGGCGCCCCGGCCGGACGACGAGGTCTTCGAGGCCGGCGGCGACATGAAGATCTTCGTCGACCGGAAGAGTTACAGGTACCTGCGCGGCACCGTCCTCGACTGCGACGCGTCCATGCTCGGGCAGTCGTTGATCTTCCGCAACCCGAACGCGAAGAGCGAGTGCGGGTGCGGACTGTCGTTCGACGCGTAGCCGGGGCCCGGGCGCCGCCGCAGGCCGGCGTCCACCGCCCTTGCGGTCATGTCCGCCATCACTGACGCAACCGGGATCCGCCCGCGCCGGCCGCTCGTGGTCGTGTCCAACCGCGAGCCCTATCAGCACACCCGCGCCCGCGACGGGTCCATCCAGTGGTCGCCGACCACCGGCGGCGTCGCCGTGGCGCTCGACGCGCTGATGCGCGAGCGCGGCGGGGTCTGGATTGCGCACGGATCGGGAGACGCAGACCGGGAGGTCGTCGACGAGCGCGACCGCGTGCTCGTGCCGCCCGACCATCCCGGCTATACCCTGCGCCGACTCTGGCTGACGGAGGAGGCGGCGAAGCAGTACTACGAAGGCTTCGCCAACGAAGGGCTGTGGCCGCTGTGCCACGAGGCGCACGTACGGCCCATCTTCCGCAAGCCGGACTGGGAGCGGTACCAGCACGTCAACGACCGGTTCGCGGACGTGATCGAGGCCGAGCTGCCCGAGCTGTCGGCGCCGGTCTTCATCCAGGACTACCACCTCGCGCTCGTCGGGGCGCGTCTCCGCCGCCGCCAGCCGGGCGTGAAGACGGCCATCTTCTGGCACATCCCGTGGCCGAGCCAGGACCGGCTGCGCATCTGTCCCTGGCGTCGCGAGCTGCTCGCGGGGCTGCTGGGGAACGACCTCATCGCCTTCCAGCTCGATCGCGACCGCCGCAACTTCCTGACCGCGGCCCGCGAGAGCGGCCTGGAGGTGACCCGCAACACGGTGCGCATGGGGAACCGCATCGTGGCGGTCAAGGCGGTGCCGATCGGGGTCGACTACGACCGCATCCAGCGGATCACGCAGGACCCGGCCATCGGCGCGGAACAGGCGCGCCTGCGGCAGGAGCTCGGGCTCGACACGCCGCTGATCGGGATCGGGGTCGACCGTCTCGACTACACGAAGGGCGTACTCGAACGCCTGGACGCGCTGGAGCTGCTGCTGGAGCGGCGCAGCGACGTCCGCGACCGGCTGACCTTCGTGCAGATCGGCGTCCCTTCGCGGAGCAGCCTGCCGAGCTACGTCGACGTCGTCGAAGCGATCGACCGCAAGGTGGCCGACATCAACGCCCGGCACGGCTCGGGGCGGGCGATCCGCTACCGGAAGTCCTCGTTCCGGATCAAGCGCCTCGTCGCGCTCTACCGCCTCGCGAACTTCTGCATCGTCAGTTCCCTGCACGACGGCATGAACCTCGTGGCCAAGGAGTTCGTCGCGGCGCGGGAGGACGAGGACGGCGTGCTGGTGCTGAGCGAGATGGCGGGCGCGGCGCAGCAGCTCCACGACGCGCTGCTCATCAACCCCTACGACGTCGAGGGCTTCACCGCGGCGATCGAGCAGGCGATCGACATGCCGCCCGACGAACGGCGCCGGCGCATGCGGGCGATGCGGCGGATCGTCGCGGGGCGCGACGTCTTCGGATGGGCGTCCGACATTCTGGAGGGGCTCGAGCAGCTCGATCCGCGGGCGCTGCCGCCGGCGCCGGTCATACGCGCGGGCGGCCGCGAACGGTTGAGCGTCAGCCGCGTGCGGATTCCTCCGGGAGCACGGCCTTCGTAGCAGCGGCCGGCGCCGCGCGCGGCGCGCCCCGGGACGGGACCCGCGGCGCCGAACAGCGCCAGCGCGCTCCCCGGGCGGCCGGCGTCGCGCGCGGGGCGCCCCGGGGCGGGTGGCCCGTGCGGCGCCTGTCCGCCACGGCGCCGTGCTAGACTGCGCGCCATGGTCGCGGGCGTTTTCTCGCACAGCATGCGCGCGTACTACCTGCCGCTCGCCGCCGGCGTGGTGCTGGCCGCGAGCGCCTTCATGCCGTGGATGCTGGTCGGCGGGCGCGGTCTCGGCGGCGTGCCGAGCATCGCCGGCCTGTGGGTCCTCGGGCTCGGGATCCTGGCCGCCGTCCTCGCCCTCCTCAGCGTGATCACCCGCAAGAACTCCCGCCATCCGCTGCTGATCGTCGGGCTGGCGGCGTTCGGGATCGTGCTGGTCAGCGAGCAGTGGCTGGAGCGGACCTCCGCCCAGCAGATCTGGGCGCAGTCGCAGGCGCGCGCCATCGTGCAGGGCAGCCGGACCGCGGTCGGGTTTCCGGACCCCACGATGGCTCCCGGCGGCTGGCTGGCGCTCGGAGCGGCCGGCGTCATCGTGCTGTTCGGCATGACCATCGTCGTCCGCCAGGCCGCGACCCCGTACGCCGTGCCGGAGGACGACGACGCCTGACCGCCGGCGCGCCGCGGCAATCCCATTCATGCGCATCACGGTCGCCCACAGTCCGGACTCGGACGACGCGTTCATGTTCTACGGCTTCGCGTGCGGCGCGGTCGCCGCCGAGGGGTTTGAGATCGATCAGGTGCTGGCCGACATCGAGAGCCTGAACCGGGCGGCGTTCGAGGGGCGCTACGAGGTGACGGCGGTCTCCTTCCACGCCTACGCGCGCCTGCTCGACCGCTACGCCCTGTTGCCGCACGGCGCCAGCATGGGCGACCGCTACGGGCCGATCGTCGTCACGCGGCAGGACGGTCCGCGGTCGCTGGACGGCGTCACCGTGGCCGTTCCGGGCGAGTTGACGACCGCGTACCTGGTCCTGCAGTTGTTCCATCCCGGCGTCGCGTATCGCGTGCTGCCGTTCGATGCGATTCAGCCCGCCGTCGTCGACGGCGCGGTGGAGGCCGGCCTGCTGATCCACGAAGGGCAGTTGACCTACGGCGACGACGGGCTCCGGCGCCTGGTCGACCTCGGCGTCTGGTGGGCGGAGCGGACCGGCGGCCTGCCGCTGCCGCTCGGCTGCAACGTCATCCGGCGCGACCTCGGCGCCGGGACGATGCGCGCGGTCTCGCGCCTGCTGCGGGCGAGCATCGCGCACGCGCTCGACCACCGGGACGACGCGCTGCGCTACGCGCTCGACTTCGGCCGGGGCCTCGACGCCGCGCGGACCGACCGCTTCGTCGGCATGTACGTGAACGGACTGACCCTCGACTACGGCGAGCGGGGGCGCGCCGCGGTCGAGCGCCTGTTCGCCGACGCCTGCGCCCGGAAGCTGATTCCGGCGCCGGTGCCGGTCGAGTTCGTCGACTGAACGGAGATTTGCGAGAGGAAAGCCATGTACGCCCGGATCGCGTCGGCGGGGCTGCGCGGCGTTGCCGACAAGCTGGACGGGGGCGTCCGCCTCGACCTCGCCGACGGGCTGCGGCTGTTCGCCAGCCCGGACCTGCTCGCGGTCGGCTGGCTGGCCAACCGCGAGCGCGAGAAACGCCACGGCGGCCGCACGTTCTTCAACCACAACATCCGCCTCGAGGCGACCAACGTCTGCGTCGCAAGCTGCCTCTTCTGCGCCTTCGCGCGCCTGCAGCCGGGCGACCCGGGCGCCTATGCCATGAGCCTGGAGCAGGCGTGGGGCAAGCTGCGCGAGCGGGCCGGCCAGCCGCTGACCGAGGTGCACGTGGTCAACGGCCTGCACCCGGATCTGCCCTGGGACTACTACCTGGAGCTGCTCCGCGGCTTCAAGCGCATCCGGCCCGACATCCACCTGAAATGCTTCACCGCGGTCGAGATCGCGTTCTTCGCCGAACTCTACGGCATGACCGACGAGCAGGTGCTCCGGGAGCTGATGGACGCCGGGCTCGACTCGCTGCCCGGCGGCGGCGCCGAGGTCTTCGCCGAGCGGGTGCGCCGCAAGATCTGCCACGACAAGGCGGACGCGGACCGCTATCTGGCGATCCACCGCCTCGCCCACCGGCTCGGCCTGCGGTCGAACGTCACGATGCTCTACGGCCACGTCGAGACGGACGAGGAGCGGGTCGACCACATGCTGCGCGCGCGGGCGCTGCAGGACGACACCGGCGGCTTCCAGGCGTTCATCCCGCTGGCGTTCCATCCCGACAACAACCGGATGGAGAAGCTGCCGGCCCCCACCGCGGCCGACACGCTGCGCGTTCACGCCGTCGCCCGCCTGCTGCTCGACAACGTGCCGCACGTCAAGGCGTTCTGGATCGCCACCGGCGTCGGGGTGGCGCAGACCGCCCTCTGGTTCGGGGTCGACGACCTCGACGGCACGGTGCAGGAGGAGCGCATCTACCACATGGCCGGCGCCCCGACCCCCGAGGCGATGACCCCGGCCGAGATCGCCCGCCTGATCCGCATCGCCGGCCGCGAGCCGGTCGAGCGCGACACCTTCTACAACGTCGTCTCGCAGCCGGGAGCAGGGCAGTGACCACCACGGAGGCTCTGTCGGAATTCGCCGGCGCCGCCGACGTCGCGTCGCAACGCGGAGTCGTCGTCGACCTCGTCAAGAGCAAGCGCATCCACGACGTGGCGGCGGACGCCACGTTTCGGGGCGGCCTCGAGCGCCTCGCCGCCGCGGTGCGGACGGGAACGCCGGGCGACAGGCTCACGGCGATCGCGACGCTGGAGCGGGCCGCCGCCGTGTCGAAGCCGTTGCGGAAGGTCGTCGACGAGCTCCTGCGAAGAGTCGTAGCGGAGCCGCTCGAGAACCTCCACGCGCTGAAGGACGCCGACGACAGGCTGTACGCCGCCAGATCATGGCGCGCCGTTCGGAACGGCGAGTTGTATCTGGACCTGCTCGCCACGGCGGCCGTCCGCGAGGAAATGGGCGAGGCGATCCGGAAGGAGTGCGTCGAGGGCGTCGTCGAACTTTCGACCGACGTGGCCGCGGCGCTCGACAGGCTCCGCGCGGCGCTCGTGGAGATGCGGTTTCCGACGAAGAAGCCGGGCGACAGCCTCGGCCGTCGTCTGAAGCGACTCCTCCAGGTGGTCGCCGACACCCTGTCGAAGTCGCACCGGCAGGTGGGGCAACAGGTGGGACGCGACCTCGGCCTGTTCGTCGAACGGACCGTGCGGGCGCACGGCCGGCCCGAAAGCGCCGCCGTCAGGACCGGCATCGCGGAGCGGACCGCCGCGCTCGTTCACGAGATCGTCCGGTCCGGCTTTTCGCTGGCGGCGGAACATCGGACGTACGAAGCGCTCGAGGTGGTGCGGGAGTGGTTCGAGCCGGTCGAATGGCGCGACTTGTGCGCATCGTCCGACTGGCTGGCGCGCGTGAAGAAGGACGTTCGCGAAGCGCTGCTGCTGCTGGCGAGGCTCGGTCTGACGGATGACGATCTGCGGCGCGCGCTGGAGACCGTCTGCGGGTCGTCCGGCGACGCCGACGCGGTCTGCCGGAAGATCGCGACCGAGAGGTCGGACGTTCCCCAGGACGTGAGGGACTGGCTGGTGAAGGCCCCGCGGCGGATTCGGAGCGCAAACGCCGTGGAGAGCCAGACGCGGGCGATCGACACGGTGCTGGCGGAAGTGCTCCTCGACATGGAAAAACTGTCCCGCGCGTCCGAGGCCGTGAAGTCCGACGTGCTTCCTGACGTCTCCACGGTGCTTCCGCAATCGGAGGGGCCGCTGAATCGTCTGACCGGCACGGCTGACGCCATGGTGAACAAGCTGAAGCTGGCCATGGTCTGGAGGTCGTTGCGCGTCCGGAAACAGGAGGTCGGCCAGGAAGTGGAATTCTCGCCGCGCGAGCATCGATTCCGCGGTGACGGAACACCGGGGCGCCGTGTTCGGCTGATCAGTCCAATCGTGGTACGCACGACCGAGGAAGGCGCTCCGCACGTTGTCCTCAAGGGGCACGTCGAGCCGCTGGGCGACAGGATCGACGCCGTTCATCGAAAGGTGGCGCAATGACGGGCAGCACAATGAAATACGCGCTCCTGCAAAACCTGCTCGAACGGCTTGAAGCCGATGCCCGGTCAGAACGACCGCTGTTTCGCGGGGTCGTGTCGGATGCGGAACGGAACCAGTTACGAGAACTTCTGCATCAGGTGGAAGCGATACCCGAACAGCCCGCTTCGGTGGAACAAGATGTCGGAGGTGGCGATACGTCGCAGGCGACGGAATACCCGATTGACGAAACGGTTCTCGGTCTTGACGGATCGCCAGAGCCCGAATGGATGCTGTGTCTTGATTTCGGCACGGCGAAATCCAAGGCGTTTGCGTGGAGAAACGACACCGAAAAGCCGCTGGATCTCCCCTTGGGCAAACTGGATCAGGACCTTGACGACGCGGTCTATTCCGTGAGTTCGTCAGTGTGGATCGACGACGAAGGCCTCATGTTCGCGGGTTCAGAGGCCGTCAAGCATGGCGCACTATACGGTGAATCCGTGCGGGCAAGGCAGCGCATCGATTCGATCAAGCAGGAAATCAGTCAGATCGATCCGGATCGTGGCTTCGAGAACAAACGCCTGGGATCGACGCTGAATCCGATTTCGTCGGTACCGTTGACGTACCAGGATGCAATTACATTCTATCTGGCTTATCTCACCGATTTAGCGGCTACGGAATTGGAGACCAAGGTAGGTACCCGCTACGTCAGGAGGCGGTTTACCATTCCGTGGTGGAAAGAAGCTCAACGCAAGTGGGCCGAGTCGTTCATAGCGCGAGTGCTGGTCCGGGCGCAGGTAGTGGCGGACACGTTTCACGGAAAGTGGCGTAAGGGCATTCACGTGTCGAAAGTGGAAGGCGTTCTCCGACGCGCCGCCAGCCTCGACGATCGCTTGATGTGGCTGCTGGATCGAGGGCAGGAGAGTGGCGAGGGTTCGGCGTCTGATCCACGTGCGGGGGGAAGACTGGAAGCGTTGGCCGCGGCAAGTGGCAGGATATCAAAGGATCCCGCTCGTGGACTGATACTGGTGGTTGACGTGGGCGCGGGAACTACGGACGTGTCACTTTTCTGGCGGGCTAACCTGGATTATTCACCGGGGGTGCCGATCCGGGAGAGACACAAGGGCCTCCGCGCGGTAAAATCGCAGTGGCAACAGGCATTTTCACCACCACGGAGGCCCCTGCGTGACGACCGACACGATACCACAGACTGTCCTGTTCCCGGAACTGTTCGACAAGCCCCTCGTCGCCACCTTCGACCGCGAGCACGCCAGCTCCGACGGCGGAGCCGTTCTCCTCAAGGCGGCCGAGCGCGTGTACGGCCTCGTCAAGACGTTTGCCCGCTGTCTCGCCGACCGGCGCGACCCGGAGAAGATTCGGCACACGCTCGCGGAACTGGTCGGGCAGCGGATCTTCGGCATCGCGTGCGGCCACCCCGACGGCAACGATGCCGACGATCTGGCCGACGACCCCGTTCACAAGCTGCTGCTCGGACGGGACCCGGTGGCCGGCGCGCCGCTGGCGTCGCAACCGACGATCTCGCGGTTCGAGAACAGCCCGGGCCGCGGCGCGCTCTATCGCATGGCGCGGGAGTTGGCGGCGAGCGTCATCGAGCGGCACCGGCGCCGGCTGGGGCGGCGGGTGCGGCGCATCACCATCGATCTGGACCCGACCGACGACCTGACGCATGGCGCACAACAGCTTTCGTTCTTCAACGGACACTACGGCGGCTGGTGTTATCTGCCGCTGCTCGCGTTCCTGACCTTCAACGACGAGACGGAGCAGTATCTGTGCGCGGCGGTGCTGCGGCCGGGCAATGCGGTGGCGGCCGACGGGAGCCTGGGCCTGCTGAGACGGCTGCTGCCGATGCTGCGGGCGGCGTTTCCGCGGACGTCGTTTCTCGTCCGGCTCGACGGGGGCTTTGCGACCCCGGAGGTCTTCGATTTCCTGGAGGCGGAACCGGGACTCGACTACGTGGTGGCGATGGGCAGGAACGCGGTGTTGGTGCGGCAGGCCGAATCCGCCATGGCGGCGGCCCGCGCGCAGAGCGGGGCCAGCGGCCGAACCGAGCACGTCTATACCGACACCCGCTACGCGGCCCGCACGTGGAACCGCCAACGCCGGGTCGTGATCAAGGCCGAAGTGGTCCGGCATCCGGGCCGCGAGCCGCGGGACAATCCGCGCTTCGTCGTGACGAATCTCCCGCAGAATCCGCGCTTCGTCTACGAAAAGGTCTACTGCGCCCGCGGCGACGTCGAGAACCGGATCAAGGAGTTGCTGGACGGTCTGCAGATCGACCGCACGAGCTGCTGCCGGTTCCTGGCGAACCAGTTGCGCGTGTTGCTGACGGCTGCCGCCTACGTGCTCATGCAGGAACTGCGGCTGCGGGCGGCGCGAACCGGCTGTGCCCGCACCCAGGTGACGTGGCTGCGCAACCGGCTGCTGAAGCTCGGCGTGCACGTCGTCGGCTCCGTGCGCCGCATCGTCCTGCATCTGCCCCGGGGGACGCCGCATCTGAACGCATGGCGGCGCATCGCGCTGGCCCTCGGCGCCCGCGCCGGGTAGTCCGAAACCCGCGCAGCCCGTAGCCCGAACCGCACCGCCCGCGACGGCGGAGCCTTGCCTGAACCCGCCTGTCCGCAACCGCCGGGCCCGCGAACGACGCCTTCGATGACGGTTGCTCGCCCTCGGCGGTCCTGAATCCGTCTGTCCGCAACCGCCAGACCCGTGAAGGCTGTTCCACGCGTCGCGGCCCGCGCACCGACGCGTGTCCGAGACCCCGTTTCGTGGCCGAGCATGGCCCGTCGGGGCCTCATGCCCGACCTTCATGAATAATCCAGGGTAGGAGGCCGTCGGCGAAAGCCAGCCAAGGCTGCCAAACCATCTGATGACGTCGCCGTGCACCTGCTCGACGAGTGAGCGCATCGGCAAGCAGTAGACCAGTCGCCGGGGCGTGCGTCGCCGGATGTCGAGATCGGGACACTCTCGCCGGCGCCACGCCCACGAGAGGACGGCCGCAGCCGTTTTCCCGCATCCGGTGGGTACGGCGAGGATGTCTGGCAGGCGTTGGCGTTCGGCGAGGTTGACCTGATATTCACGTGGACCTTCCTGGAAACCGGTCGCCGCTTTGAAGAAGGAGCCGAACGGCCGATTCACCGCGCGCCCCCTTTGCTCGGTCGCTGGACCTCCACTGACCTCCAGCCATCGAGCGATCGACATTCTTGCCGCGCGGTCATGCCTGCCGTTTCCGTTCCGGTCTCTATCGGAATCGAGACGTCGCCCACGGCCATCCGAAGGCTATCCCTCCTTCTCCTCGTACTGCTCGCGCAGCTTCGCCACGATGGACGGGTCGGCCAGCGTCGTCACGTCGCCGAGGGCCTTGCCGGCGGCGATGTCGCGCAGCAGGCGGCGCATGATCTTGCCGGAGCGGGTCTTCGGCAGGTCGGCGGTCCAGAGGATCTCGTCCGGGCGGGCGATGGCGCCGATCTTGCGCGCCACGTGCTGCTTGAGCTCCGCCAGCTTGCCGTCGGACGCCTGCACGCCTTCCTTCAGCGTTACGAAGGCGCAGATCGCCTGGCCCTTGACGTCGTGCTCCTTGCCGACGACGGCCGCCTCGGCCACCTCCTGGTGGTCGACCAGGGCGCTTTCGACCTCCATCGTGCCGACGCGGTGGCCGGCGACGTTCAGCACGTCGTCGACGCGGCCGAGCAGCCAGAAGTAGCCGTCCTCGTCCACCTTCGCGCCGTCGCCGGTGACGTAGACGCCGCGGCCCCAGCGGTTCCAGTAGGTGGCGACGAAGCGGTCGTGGTCGCCGTAGATGGTGCGCAGCATCGACGGCCAGGGGCGGGTCTGGACCAGGTAGCCGCCGCCCACCTCGACCGGCTCGCCGCTCTCGGTGACGATGGCCGGCTTCAGGCCGGGGAACGGCCGCGACGCCGAGCCCGGCTTGAGGGGCGTGATGCCGGGGAGCGGGGCGATCAGGATGCTGCCGGTCTCGGTCTGCCACCAGGTGTCGACGACGGGGCAGCGGCCGCCGCCGACGTGCTGGTGGTACCACATCCAGGCCTCCGGGTTGATCGGCTCGCCGACCGACCCGAGCAGGCGCAGGGAACTCAGATCGTGCTTCCGGACGTGCTCCGGCCCCCACTTCATGAAGGCCCGGATGGCCGTCGGGGCGGTGTAGAAGACGGTCACCCTGTGGCGCGCCACCATGTCCCAGAAGCGGTCGCGGCCGGGGGTGTCGGGCGCCCCTTCGTACATGACGCAGGTGGCGCCGTTGGCGAGCGGCCCGTAGACCAGGTAGCTGTGGCCGGTGACCCAGCCGATGTCGGCGGTGCACCAGTAGACGTCGTCTTCCTTCAGGTCGAAGACCCACTTGGCGGTGGCGTAGGTCCCTACCAGATACCCGCCGGTGGTGTGCGCGATCCCCTTCGGCTTGCCGGTGGTGCCGGAGGTGTAGAGCGTGAACAGCAGGTCCTCGGCGTCGTTCTCGCGCGGCGCGCAGGTGTCGGCGGCCTGCGCCATCCGTTCGTGGTACCAGTGGTCGCGGCCGGCGACGACCTCGAACGGCGTCTCCAGGCCCTCGCGCTTGACCAGCAGCACGTTCTCGACGCTCGGCGCGCCGTCGAGCGCCTCGTCCGAGATCTGCTTCAGCGGCACGATGCCGCCGCGGCGCCAGCCGCCGTCGGCCGTCACCAGCAGCTTCGCCCGCATGTCGTTGATCCGGTCGCGCAGCGACTCGGCGCTGAAGCCGCCGAAGACGACGCTGTGGACCGCGCCGATGCGGGCGCACGCCAGCAGCACGATCGGCAGCTCGGGGATCATCGGCAGGTAGACCGCCACGCGGTCGCCGTGGCCGACGCCGAGCTGCTTGAGCACGTTGGCGCACTTCTGGACCTCGACGTGCAGCTCGCCGTAGGTGAGGGTCTTCCGGTCGCCCGGCTCGCCCTCCCAGACGAGGGCGCGCTTGTCGCGGCGGCCGCCCAGGGCGTGGCGGTCGACGCAGTTGACGCTGGCGTTGATCTTCCCGCCGACGAACCACTTGGCGTCGGGCGGGCGCCAGTCGAGCACCGTGTCCCACGGCCGGCTCCATTCGAGCTCCTGCGCGAAGCCGGCCCAGAACCCCTCCGGATCCGCCTCGGCGCGCTCGTAGACGCCGGGGTCGTTGACGTTGGCGTTCCGGCGGAACTCGTCCGGCGGATCGAAGACGCGATCCTCGGTCAGCAGCGCATCGAATCCGGCGTTCGGTTTCTCGTCGGCCACGGCGTCCTCCCCTTGGTCGGCAACGGTTCGTGTCTGCGCGGGCGCACGCGCCGCCCGGCCGCGCCGCCCCCGAAACCGGCGGCGGCCGCGGCGCCCGGGCCGTCACGCGGCGCGGTCGATCATAGCCGCTTCGTCGCGACGAGCAGGTTGCGCGTCCTGCCGTCGGCCGTCATCACGTAGTCCCACAGCACCGCCTCGCGCTGGAACCCGATCCGCCGGAAGAACGACTGCGCGGCGGTCTGGTCGAGCGTCATCCGCGCCGTCAGCATCCGCAGGCTCAGCGTGCGGGCGATCCACTCCACCTCGTCGACCAGCAGGCGCGCCAGCCCGCGGCGCCGGTGGCGCGGGGTCACCTGCAGCCGGATCTCGCCCAGATGCCGGGTCCAGCTCGTCCGGTTGTGGAGCAGGCTGGCCTCGCCGGCCACCGCGCCGCCGTCGAGCGCGAGCACCGTCTCGGTGCGGCCCGTCTCGACGTAGTGCGCCCAGCGCTCCACGACGGCCGGCTCGGTGATGTTGACCCGCAGGTAGAGCAGCTCGTCCGGATCGAGGCTCCGCGCGAACGCGAGCACCGCCTCGACGTCGTCCGGCGTCATCAGCCGCAACGTCACCGTCCGCCCGTCGGCCAGCGCGACCGTGCGGGGATACCGCGCCTGCACGGCGGCGGTTCCGGCCGCGGCCGTCCCGGACGCCATCAGCCGCGCCCGCCGTACTTCGCCTTCGCCTCCTGCCGCCGCGCGTGGAGGATCGGCTCGGTGTAGCCGCTCGGCTGCTCGCGTCCCTTGAACACCAGGTCGCAGGCGGCCTGGAAGGCGATGCTGTCGTCGAAGTTCGGCGCCATCGGCCGATAGCGCGGGTCGCCGGCGTTCTGGCGGTCGACGACCGCGGCCATCCGCTGCAGCGTCTCGCGCACCTGCGCCTCGGTGCAGACGCCGTGGCGCAGCCAGTTGGCGATGTGCTGGCTGGAGATGCGCAGCGTGGCCCGGTCCTCCATCAGTCCCACGTTGTTGATGTCGGGGACCTTGGAGCAGCCGACGCCCTGGTCGACCCAGCGCACGACGTAGCCCAGGATGCCCTGGGCGTTGTTGTCGAGCTCCTGCCGGACCTCCTCCGGCGACCAGTCCGGCCGCTCGGCGCGCGGAATCGTCAGGATCCGGTCGAGGTCGGCCCGCGGGCGCGACCGTAGCTCCGCCTGCCGCGCCGCCACGTCCACCCGGTGGTAGTGGGTCGCGTGCAGCGTGGCGGCGGTCGGCGAGGGGACCCAGGCGGTGTTGGCGCCCTGTTGCGGATGGCCGATCTTGGTCTTCAGCATGTCCGCCATCAGGTCGGGCATCGCCCACATGCCCTTGCCGATCTGGGCGTGGCCCGGCAGGCCGCACGCCAGCCCGACGTCGACGTTCCAGTCCTCGTAGGTGACCATCCAGTCGGCCGTCTTCATCTCCTTCTTGCGGATCATCGGCCCCGCTTCCATCGCGGTGCGCATCTCGTCGCCGGTACGGTCGAGGAAGCCGGTGTTGATGAAGAAGACGCGCTCCTGCGCGGCGCGCACGCACTCCTTCAGGTTCACCGTCGTCCGCCGCTCCTCGTCCATGATGCCGATCTTGATCGTGTGGCGGTCGAGGCCGAGCACGTCCTCCACCTGCGCGAGCGTCCGGTCGCAGAAGGCGACCTCCTCCGGCCCGTGCATCTTCGGCTTGACGATGTAGATGGAGCCGGCGCGGCTGTTCCTGCGGCTCCGGAGATCGTGGACGGCGATCAGCGACGAGATCATCGCGTCGAGGAGCCCTTCCGGCGCCTCGGCGCCGTCCCTGTCGAGGACGGCGGGGTTGGTCATCAGGTGTCCGACGTTGCGGATCAGCATCAGGCTGATACCGGGCAGGGTCAGGCTCGAGCCGTCCGGCGCGGTGTACTCGCGGGGCGGGTTCATGGCGCGGTCCACCATCCGGCCGCCCTTCTCGAAGCGGTCGGTCAGGTCGCCCTTGATCAGGCCCAGCCAGTTCCGGTAGGCGACCACCTTGTCCTCGGCGTCGACCGTCGACACCGAGTCCTCCAGGTCCATGATGGTCGTCGCCGCCGCCTCCAGCAGGACGTCCTTGACGCCGGCGCCGTCGTCCCGGCCGACGGGGTGGCCGCGGTCGATCGCGATCTCGACGTGCAGGCCGTTGTTGCGGAGCAGGACGGCCGACGGCGCGGCGGCGTCGCCGCGGTATCCGGCGAACTGCGCCGCGTCGGCCAGCCCGGTCGCGCGCCCGTCCCGCAACGTGACGGACAGCGCGCCGCCGGCCACCGCGTAGGACGCCGCGTCCTTGTGGCTGCCGCCGGCCAGCGGCACCGCGGCGTCGAGGAACTCGCGGGAGCGGGCGATCACCCGTGCGCCGCGCACCGGGTTGTACTCGGCGGTGCGCTCGCAGCCGTCGTCCTCGGGGACGGCGTCGGTGCCGTAGAGCGCGTCGTACAGGCTGCCCCAGCGGGCGTTGGCGGCGTTCAGCGCATAGCGCGGGTTGGTGACCGGCACGACGAGCTGCGGCCCGGCGACGGTCGAAATCTCCGGGTCGACGTTGGCCGTCGTCGCCGAGAAGTCGCCGCCCTCCGGCACCAGATAGCCGATCTCCCGGAGCATCGCCTTGTACTCCGGCAGGTCGATCGGCGCGTCGCGGTTCTCGCGGTACCAGGCGTCGATGCGGCGCTGCAGGTCCTCGCGCTTGGCGAGCAGCTCCCGGTTCCGCGGCGCCAGGCCGTGGACGAGCGCGTCGAAGCCGGACCAGAACGCCTCCCGGGACACCCCGGTGCCCGGCAGCGCCTCGTCGTTGATGAAGTCGTACAGCTCCTTGTCCACCCGGAGTCCGCCGGCCGCTATCCGATCCGCCATGCCTGCCCCCTGCTCACTGGTTCCGTCGGGCCGCGCCGCCGCGCGGCCGGCAGGGGGATTCTACTCCGCCGGCGGGAACCGCGATCGAACCGCCGCCTCCCGACGTCTCCGGCGTGCGCCGGCGGGGGGCGCGCTCCTTGTCCGACTTGGGCGTGCCTGTCAACGTTGCCACGGAGGTCTCCGGCGTGCGCCGGCAGGGGCGCGTGCTCTGCGTCGTGCTCCGGCTGCGCCCGGGAGGACGTCCTCCCCCCGACTTCTTCGGCTGCGCCGGTGGGGGCGCGTGCTAGACTGCGGGACTGAAGTGAGGATCCGGACCGCGTGGTTGGGGTCGTGCCTCGTGCTGGCCGCCGGCTGCGGCGGGCCGGGCGGCGCGGCCGGCCCCGGCCTCGACGGCGCGGCGCGCGCCGGCGCCGACTGGTTCGTCGACCGCGCGCAGGAGAGCGGTCTCGACTTCGTCCACTTCAACGGCGCCGCGGGCGGGTTCTACTATCCGGAGATCCTGCCGCCCGGCGTCGGCCTGCTCGATTACGACAACGACGGCGACCTCGACGTCTACCTCGTGCAGGGCCGGAGGCTCGGCGCGGCCCCGGCCGTTGCGCCGGACCCGCCGGAGCGGGCGCTGCCGCTCACCGGCAGGCTCTACCGCAACGACCTGGAGACGGCGGCGGACGGCTCCCGCGCGGCGCGCTTCACCGACGTGACCGCCGCGAGCGGGATCGAAGCCGACGGGTTCGGCCTCGGGGTGGCCGCGGCCGACGTCGACAACGACGGCTGGACCGACCTGTTCCTGACCGACTTCGGCCCGGGGCGCCTCTACCTGAACCGGGGTGACGGCACGTTCCGCGACGCGTCGGCGGCGAGCGGCATCGACGGGGCGCCCGGGTTCGGGGTGTCCGCCGCGTTCGCCGACTACGATCGGGACGGCTGGCTCGACCTCTACGTGGGCCACAACGTCAACTATGCGCTGGACAACACCATCGAGTGCTCCAACGTGACCGGCGCCCGCGACTACTGTCCGCCGGAGACCTACGGCGGGACGCCGGATCGTCTCTACCGCAACACCGGGGGCGGCCGCTTCGTCGACGTGAGCGACACGGCGCTGGTGGGCGGCCAGTTCGGGCCGGCCCTCGGCGTGGCGGCCGCCGACTACGACGGCGACGGCTGGATCGACGTCTACGTGGCCAACGACGCCACCGAGAACCTGCTCTGGCTCAATCAGCGGGACGGCACCCTGCGGGACGTCGCCCTGCTGTCCGGCGCCGCGCTGAGCGGGATGGGGCTGGCCGAGGCGAGCATGGGGGTGGACGCCGGCGACTACGACAACGACGGCGACGAAGACCTCTTCATGACCCACATCACGAACGAGGGCAACAACCTCTACGTGAACGACGGCGCCGCTTCGTTCCAGGATCGGAGCACCGTGTCGGGCCTCGGCGCCGGCAGCCTGCCGTACACCGGGTGGGGGACCACCTGGTTCGACTACGACAACGACGGCTGGCTCGATCTGCTGGCGGTGAACGGCACCGTCATCGCCAGTCCGGGCCCGGCGGACCGCCCGTTTCCGTACGACCAGCGGAAGTCGCTGTTCCGCAACCTGGGGGACGGCGCCTTCGAGGACGTGACCGGGCGGGCCGGCGCGGTGTTCGAGCTGTCCGAGACGGGCCGGGGCGCCGCCTTCGGCGACGTCGACAACGACGGCGACGTGGACGTGCTGGTGGGCAACGGCGCCGGTCCGGTGCGGCTGCTGATCAACCGGGTCGGCAACCGGCGGCACTGGCTCGGGCTGCGGCTCGCCGGCGTCGGCGGCCGCGACATGCTCGGGGCGCGGGTGGCGGTCCGGCGTCCGGGCGAGCCGACGCTGTGGCGCCGGGCGCGTTCGGACGGCAGCTACGCCTCGGCCAACGACCCGCGGGTGCTCGTCGGCCTGGGCGAGTCGGACGCCCGCCCCGCCGTCGAGGTGCGCTGGCCGGACGGGCGGACGGAGACCTGGGAGGACGTCGAGATCGACCGCTGGACGACGCTCGAGCAGGGGACGGGGAGTTCCTGATGCCGGCGGGACGAACGAAGGGGTTGCGACGGCCGGTCCCGGCGCGGGCCTGCGCCGCGCGTCGAGGCGGGCGGCCGTCCGCGCCGGGACGGCCGTTGCGCGGGCCGGTCCCGGCGCGGGCCTGCGCCGCGGCGCTCGGACTCGGACTCGCCGTGCTGGCCGCCGGGTGCTCCGCGCCGGACGGGACGGCGGCGGGCGATTCGCCGCCGGTCGCCGGCGCGCGGGCCGCTACGGACGTCGCGGCCCCGTGCGGGGACGCGCTGCCGGATCTCGGCCGGGTCGGCGAGTCGGTGCGGACGCAGATTCGCCGGCAGCACGCCGCGTTGCCGCCGCGGGACGAGCGGGCGGGCATGCCGGCCGAGGCGCGGGCCGAGGCGCTGGGCGGGATGGGGATGCTCCTGATGGCCTCCTGGTTCACGGAGGCGGCCGAGCCGTGTCTGCGCGAGGCGGCGGCGCTGGTCCCCGAAGACGTCCGCTGGCCTTACTACCTCGCGCAGTTGCACCGCGACCGCGGCGCCCTGGAGGAGTCCGCCGCGTTCTTCGAGCAGGCGTTGCGGATCCGGCCCGAGGATCCGACGACGCTGTTCTGGCTCGGGGACGTCCGCCTGGAGCAGGGACGGCCGGAAGACGCCGAGCCGCTCTTCGCGCAGGCGTTGTCCCTGTACCCGTCTTCGCTGTCGGCGCGGTACGGCCTGGCGCAGACGGCGCTGCTGGAGGAGGACTACCGCCGGGCGGCCGACCTGCTGGAGGAGATCCTGGCCCGCGACCCGGACGTCGGTGCCGTGCACTATCCGCTGGGGATGGCCTACCGCGGGCTGGGGGACGACGCGCGGGCCGAGGAGCACCTGCGGCGGCGGGAGAACGCCGAGATCCGCCCCGCGGACCCGCTGATGGCGGCGCTCGACTCGCTGCTCGACGCGGCCGGGACCTACGAGAGCGGCGGGCTGGCGGCGCTCGACCGCGAAGAATGGCCGGCCGCGATCGAGCAGTTCCGGCAGGGGCTGGCGCTGGACCCGGACGACCCCGGGCTGCGGCACCGGCTCGGCACCGCGCTGTTCATGACCGGCGATCCCGCCGGCGCGATGGCCGAGTTCGAGCGGGTCGTGCGGACCACCCCGGACTACTTCCCGTCGCATTACAGCATCGGCGTACTGCTGCAGGAGACCGGGCGGCACGCCGAGGCGGTCGAGCGGTTCCGGATCGCGTTGCGCCACCGGCCGGGGGACGAGGCGGCCGGCCTGCGGATGGCGATCAGCCTGCGGCACGCGGGGGACCCGCGGGCGGCGCTGGCCCGCTACGAGGCGGTGCTGCGTTCGACCCCGGACGCGGCGGAGGCGCGCTTCGGCTACGTGATGGCCCTGGTGCAGCTCGGCCGCTGGCGCGAGGCGCACGATCGGCTGGTCACCGCGATGGAGGCGTTTCCGAACGAGACGTCCTTCCCGCACGCGCTGGCCCGACTGCTGGCCGCCGCGCCGGAGCCCGCGGTCCGCGACGGCCGGCGGGCGCTGGCGCTGGTCGAGCAGGTGATGGACGCCGAGCCCGAGCCGACCATCGATCTGGCGGAGACGATGGCGATGACGCTGGCCGAGCTGGGTCGCTTCGGCGAGGCCGCCGAGGTGCAGCGCACGCTGATCGGCGCCGCCGAGCTGGCGCGGCTGCCGGACGCCGTCCGGCGCCTGACCGTGAATCTTCGGCGCTACGAACGGAGGGAGCCATGCCGGACGCCGTGGCCCGCCGACGCCATGCCGTAGCGGGCGAACGCCCGCCGACGTCGTCCGATCGTGCGCCGCGGACGCGCGCCGCGGCCCCCGGACGCCGCGCCGCGAAGGAAAGAGGCGGTCCCTGCCGCGGCCCGCGGGGCGCCCGCGGCGCCCTGCCGGCGGCGGCCGCCGCCGCGCTGTGGCTGGCCGCCGCCGCGCCGCTCGCCGGACAGGGATCGCATGCGCAGGTCTACCTGACGGTGCTCGACCGGGACGGCGCGCCGATCGTCGACCTGCAACCTCGCGACGTGGTCGTGCGGGAGAACGGCGTGCCGGGCGAGGTGCTCCACCTCGTGCGGCCGCGGTCGCCGGCCGACGTCGCGCTCCTGGTCGATGCGAGCCGCGATTTCGTTTCCGCGACCCACCACCTGCGGCGCGGACTCCGGACGTTCGTCGACCGGCTGGCGGGCCGGGCGCGGACGTCGTTGATGATTTTCGACACCGGGGCGCGGAACGTGGTGGCGCCCACCCTGCGGGCCGCGCCGTTGCGCGCGGCGATCGACGCACTGTTTCCGAGCCCCGGCTTCCACGTCGGCGTCTTCCACGACGCCGTGATGCAGACCGCCCGGGGCATCGCCGAACGGCGGCCGCGCCGCCCGATCATCGTCGCGGTGACGTCGTCCGCCGCGAGCCGGTCGCCGTCGCGCCGGTACGTCCGGGACTTTCTGGATCCGCTGGTCTCGGTCGGCACGCCGGTGCACCTCGTGGTCCTGCGGCGGGGGCCGGGCGACCTGCGCGGCGGCCTGGCCGAGATCGCCGCGCGCACCGCGGGCCGCTTCGCGATGGTCGCGAACCAAACCCGGCTGGAGGAGCCGCTCGCCGCCATCGCCGACGAGATCCTGGCGCAGTACGTGCTGACCTACGCGCGCCCCGAGCTGCCGGACGACGCCGCGGACGTCGTGCTCGGTTTCCAGGTCGCGCGCGAGGACGTCACGATCCGCGTGGCGCCGGTCTTCTGACCCGCCGTCCGGCGATCCGGCGCGGGGGCGTCCGTCCGCCCGACTTGGCGTATAGTGGCGTCGACCGGCAGCGCAAGGAGGACCGCCCATGGCGACGTCGATGCGATCGTGCCGTTCGCCGCGTCTCCGCCCGTTCGTCGCCGCGGCCGCCGCCGCCCTCCTCTGGCCGGCGGCGGAAAGGGCCCTGCCGGCGCAGTCGGCCCAGCAGCTCTACCTGACGGTGCTCGACGCCGACGGCCGGCCGGTGGTCGACCTGCGGGCCCACGAAGTCTCCGTGGCGGAGAACGGCGTGCGGTGCGAGGTGCTGTACCTGGCGCGGCCGAGAGGTCCGGCGGACGTCTCGATCCTGGTCGACACGAGCGAAGCGGTCGTGCCGGCCACCACCCACGTCCGGCGGGCGCTGACCGAATTCGTCGACGCCCTGGACGGATACGCGCGCATGTCGCTGATGACCTTCGGCGATCTGCCGGTGCGGGTGGCGCCGCCGACGACCCGTCTCGATGCGATCCGGGAGGCGGTCGACCGCGTGTTTCCGGCCGTCGGCGCGATTCCACGCTTTCAGGACGCGCTGATCGAGACGGTTCGCGACATCCGCAACCGCCAGCCGAGCCGGCCCGCGCTGCTCATCATCACCTCGGATCAGGTGGCCGGCGCCTTCGCCACCGAGTCGCCCAACACGTCGGCCCGGCCGGTGTCGCAGGTCATCGAAGTGCTGCAGGCGATCGGCGCGCCGGTGCACATCGTGGCGCTGCGCAGCAGCGCGTCGTTCTCCATCGTGGGACGCGGCGTCTTCGATCGCGAGTCGGCCTTCAGCGGCACCGCCGACAACAACATGCGCAACTCGATCGTCGCCCGCGAGACCCGCGACTGGCTGATGGCGCTGGAGACCGCGTCGCGGCGGACCGGCGGCCGGCTCGTCAACACCTACGCCAGCGCCGGCCTCGCGAAGCCGCTGCTGGAGATCGCCAACGAGATCGCCGGCCAGTACGTGCTGACCTATTCCCGCGCCGCGCTGCCGCTCGACCTCGAAACGCTGGAGATCCGGATCGGGGTCGCGCGCGAGGACGTGACGGTGCGCGTGACGCCGGTGATCTGAGCGCGTGATGGCGATCGCCGACGGCTGCGCATCGTGAGGCGGGCGCTGCTGGCGTGGTCGGCGGCGGCGGCTTGCGCGTGCGGCGCGGCCGATTCCGGATCGCCGGCGCCGCCCGGGCCGGCGCCGCCCGCCGCGCCCCCGGAACCCGCCGTCGAGTGGTTCGTCGACCGGGCGGCCGCGGCCGGGCTCGATTTCGTCCACTTCAACGGGATGTCGGGCAGCTTCTACCAGCCCGAGATGATGGGGCCGGGCGCCGGTCTGTTCGACTACGACAACGACGGCGACCTCGACGTCTACCTGGCGCAGGGCGAGCTGCTCGGCAGCGGGACGCCGCTGGTGCCGCTGCCGGAGGGACAGCCGCCGGGCGATCGGCTGTACCGCAACGACCTGGAGGTCCGGCCGGACGGGACGCGGACGCTCCGCTTCACCGACGTCACGGAAGAGAGCGGGGTGCCGGCCGGCGGCTACGGCATGGGGGTGGCGGCGGGCGACTACGACAACGACGGCTGGGTGGATCTGTACCTGACCCGCTTCGGACGGAACCGGATGCTGCGCAACCGCGGCGACGGGACGTTCGCCGACGTGTCCGCCGCGACCGGCGCCGACGAGCCGTCGTGGGGGGTGCCCGCGTCGTTCTTCGACTTCGACCGCGACGGCTGGCTGGATCTGTTCGTCGGCAACTACCTGAACTACACCCTGGACACGCATACGCAGTGCTACAACCGGGCCGGGCCGCCGGACTACTGCCCGCCGGAGGTGAGTCCGCCGGCGCCGAGCCGCCTGTACCGCAACCGGGGCGACGGCGCCTTCGCCGACGTCACGGCGGCGGCCGGCCTGGCCCGGGAGTTCGGCCCGGCGCTCGGCGCCGCGGCGGCCGACTACGACGGCGACGGCCGGATCGACCTGTTCGTCGCCAACGACCAGCAGGAGAACCAGCTCTGGATCAACCAGGGCGGCGGCCGGTTCCGGAACCTGGCCCTGCCGCGGGGCGTCGCGCTCGGCGCGGCGGGAGACGCCAAGGCGGACATGGGGGTGGATGCGGGGGACTTCGACAACGACGGCGACGAGGACCTGTTCATCACGGAGCTGACCGGGCAGGGGAGCACGCTCTACGTCAACGACGGGGCCGGGCTGTTCGAGGACCTGAGCGCCGCCTACGGCATCCGCGCCGCGAGCCTGCCCTACACGGGGTTCGGAGCGGGCTGGATCGACGTCGACAACGACGGCTGGCTCGACGTCGTCGCCGTCAACGGCTCGGTGACGCAGCGTCTCGAATCGCTGGGGCCGGAGAATCCCTTTCCCCTCGATCAGCGCAACCAGGTGTTCCACAACCTCGCCGGGGAGCGTTTCGAGGACGTGACCGGCCGGGCCGGCGCGCCGTTCGCCCGGTCCGCGGTGAGCCGCGGCGCGGCGTTCGGCGACGTGGACAACGACGGCGACACCGACGTCCTGGTGGCGAACGCCGCCGGCCGGGCAGAGCTGCTGATCAACCAGGTGGGTCAGCGCCGCGGCTGGCTCGGGCTGCGTCTGGTGGGCGCCGCCGCGCCGCGCGACGCGGTGGGCGCGCGCGTGGCGGTCACCGGTTCGGACGGCGTCACGCGCCGGCGGCGGGCGCGGGCCGACGGCAGCTACGCGTCGGCGCACGATCCGCGGGTGCTGATCGGGCTGGGGGACGAGGCGGCCGAGGCCCTGGCCGTGCGGGTCACCTGGCCGGACGGGCGGACCGAGACGTGGCCCGCGGCGCCGGTCGGACGCTACAGCACCCTGGTGCAAGGCGAGGGGCGGCCGTGACGCGGGTGGCGGCGGGACGATCGCCGCGCCTTCTTCCCGGAGTCGGCCGCGAAGACCTCCCGGCCTCCGCGGCGATGCGAGCGCGTCTCGCCGCGGGCGTGGTTGGTCGTTCCGGGCGTCGCGAAGACCTCCCGGCCGTCGCGGCGATGCCAGCGGCGGCGGACCGATCGCTGCGCCGGGGGAGGCGACCCCCGCCGGCCGGCTGTCTGCTGGCCGCGACCGCTCTCGCGGTGGCGTGCGGCGGCGCCGGATCGTCCCGCTCGGAGGGTCCGGCGCCGCCCGCCCCGAACGCGCTCGACTGGTCGGGGCCGCGGCCGGTGGACCAACCGGACCTGTCGCGGCTGGCGCCGCCGGTGCAGGCGCAGGTGCGCGGGCGGTACGCCGCGGTGTCGCGCGCGGCCGCCGACGCCGACGCGCCGCCGGCGGCGCTGGGCGACGCCTGGGGCGAGCTCGGCCTGATCCTGATGGCCGCCGACTATCGCGAACGGGCCGAGGCCGCGTTGCTGAACGCGCACGGGCTGGCGCCGCGCGTCATGCGCTGGCCCTACTATCTCGCGCACCTGTACCGCCAGCGGGGGGATCGGGAGCGGGCGGCCGATTTCTTCGCCCGCGCGCTGGCGCTGGAGCCGGCCCACCTTGCCGCCCTGGTCTGGCTCGGCCGGATGGAACTGGATCGGGGGCGTCCCGGCGCGGCGGCGGCGGCCTTCGAGCGGGCGCTGGCCGTCGATCCGGCCTCGGCCGCGGCCCTCGCCGGGGCGGGGCGGGCGGCCCTGGCGGCGCGGGACGGGGACCGCGCGGTCGGTTACCTGGAACGCGCCCTGGCGCTCGATCCGTCGGCCGGCAGCCTGCACTACAACCTGGCCATGGCGCACCGGGCCCTCGGCAACCTCGACGCGGCGCAGTCGCACTTGCTGCGGCGGGGCGGCGGGGCGCCGGCGCCGCCCGATCCGTTGCTGGAGGCCTACAACGGTCTGCTGCGCAGCGCGCTGGCCTACGAGATCCGGGGCATGCGGGCGATGGAGGCCCGCCGGTTCGACGAGGCGGCCGCGATCTTCCGCGCGGGGCTGGCCGAGACCCCGGACGACCCTTCGTTGCGGCACCGGCTCGGCACCGCGCTGATGATGGCCGGCGACGCCGCCAGCGCCCGCGCGGAGTTCGAGGCGACGTTGCGCATCGCGCCCGACTTCGAAAAGGCGCAGTTCGGAATCGGGGTGCTCCTCGGCATGAGCGGCCGGCACGCCGAAGCGATCGGGCGCTACGCGGCGGCGGTCGAGCTGCGGCCGAACTACCTGGAGGCGCGGCTCGGGCTGGCCGAGGCGCTCCGGCTCACCGGCCGGCTGGAGGAGGCCGCCGAGCAGTTCGCCGCGGCGGTCCGCGGCGACCCCGCGTTCGCGGAGGCGTGGATGGTGCGGGCCGTCGTCCTGCTGGAGCTCGGCCGGCCCGGCGAGGCCCGCGCGTGGCTGCGCGAGGCGCTGCTGGTGCACCCGGGGCACGCCGATCTGACGGCGCTGCTGGCGCAGGTCGAAGAGACGCGCTGAACCTGCCGCGCCGGCGCCTGCCGCGGGGCGCGGTACGGCTCGCGGCGCGGACGGGGTCAAGCACGCCGCCGCCGGCGTGGTGCCTGCCGCGGGGCGCGGTACGGCTCGCGGCGCGCGGCCGGGGGGCGAGCACGCCACCGATGACGTGGCGCTACCGCGGGGCGCGGTACGGCTCGCGGCGCAGGTACAGCCGCAGCCGCTGCTCGATCGCCGGCGCCAGGCCCGCGAGTCCCGGCGTCGCGCGGGCGCGGGCCGCGGCGCGGCGGGCCGCGGCGGCGGCTTCGTCGAAGCGGCCGGCGGCGGCGTAGGCGGCGGCCAGCGTGTCGAGCGCATCCGGGTGGCCGTCGCCTCCGATCCGCAGGGCTTCTTCGGCGAGCCGCAACGCTTCCGCACCGTCACGCAGGGCCGCGTCGGCCGCGGTGGCCCGGATCCACGCCAGTCCCAGCCGCGGCGCGGCCAGGCCGGGGCCGGCCGCGACGGCTCGCCGGTACAGCCCGGCCGCCTCGGTCGCGGCGCCCGCGCCGGCCAGCGCCCGCGCGAGGTTGTTCAGCACCTCGGGGTCGCGCGGGGCGGCCTCCAGCGCGAGCCGGTAGTGCCGGATCGCTTCCGCCGTCTCGCCGCGCCCCAGCAGCGCGTTGGCCAGGTTGTAGTGCGCGCCGGAATGGCGCGGGTCGAAGCGCACCGCCAGCCGGTAGTGGACGAGCGCCTCGTCGAGCTTCCCGGCCGCGGCCAGCAGTCCGCCGAGGTTGTTGTGCGCCTCCGGGTAGTCGGGCCGCAACGCGACGGCCTGCCGGTAGGCCGCGACGGCCGCCGCCGCATCGCCTTCGGCCAGGGCCGCGGCGCCCAGGTTGAAGTGGGCGTCCGCGAAGTCCGGGGCGAGGGCGATGGCCCGTTCCAGGTGCGCGCGGGCGAGCGCCACCCGGCCGACGTCGAGGTAGCGGACCGCGAGCGCGGCGTGGTTCACGTGATCGGCCGGGTCGGCGCGCAGCAGCGCCTGGTAGCCGAGGATGTCGTCGCGGGCCCGCTTGACGGCGAGGCCGCGGGCCAGCGTGCCGGCGTCGCCGACCGGCAGCACCTGCAGCAGCAGCTCCGCCATCTCGTCGGCCGCCCGCGGTCCGAAGCCGACCGTGACCGGCGGGTCGTGCGGGTTGCGCGGGTTGGCGGCCGAATTGTCGAAGGTGAAGCGCACCCGCAGCCGCGTGCCGGCCGGCAGGTGGATCGGTTCGCGGTAGCGGTACTCGTCCTGCCAGTCGAAGTCCCAGTCGTCGATCCGCAGCAGGGGCTCATCGCGCCCGTCCGGCAGCATGGCGTGCGCCGCGACCCGTTTGCCCAGGTAGTGCATGTGCGGTGCGATGCCCAGCACGTCGACCGCGACCGGCAGGCGGTAGCTGTCCTCGACGACGTGGGCCGGATCGCCGGCGGGGATGCGGATGGCCTTCGACGTGAGGAGCACCGAGACCGGGGTCAGGGTCGCGGGCCGGGCGGCGAAGTGGAGTCCGACCACCGGCCGCACGTCGGCCGGCTCGCGGCCGCGCAGCAGGTGGAGCTGCAGCACGAGGTCGGCGCCGGGGTCGAGCGGCCAGGCGAGCTCGTCCGGGACCGCCGCCGGAGTCTTGCCCGGCGCCCAGCCCAGGAAGTGGCCGGCGGGGAACCGCGCGTGGTCGAGCATGAGTCCGTCGTAGCCCGGCGCGGCGTCCTCGGCGTCGAGCGCGCGGGCCGCGCCCGTGGCGTCCAGCAGGATGCGCGCATGGTGGATCGCGCGCCCGCCGCCGGCGCCCGGCCGCAACTCGACGGCGCGCACCCAGCGGCGGGCGTCCAGCGCCACCGGGAGCACGAAGTTGCGGTAGACGTCGCCGTCGCCCGCGGGCAGTCGGAACGGCGCCGCCATCGTCACGACGAGGTCCGGCGGGCCGAGCCGCCAGCCGCCGGCGGGGGGCGGCGGCGGGAGGTCGGCCGGGTCGCCTTCGGCCGCGCCGGTCGCCGCCCACCGGGACAGCAGGGCGATCTCCGCGTCCGACAGGCGCCGCTCGTTCCGGAAACGGCCGTGGCCGGGGACCGGTTTCCAGGGCGGCATCCGCCGTGCGGCGGTGGCCGCGGCGATGCGCTCCGCCCGGTCCCGCGCACCGGCGTAGGTGGTCAGGCTGAACGGTCCGATGCCGTCCGGCCGGTGGCAGCCGGCGCAGTGGGCATGGAGCAGCGGCGCTACGTCGCGGTTGAACGTCACCGGCCCGCCGGTCTGCGCGGCCGGGGCGGGGCCGGCTTCCGTGGCGCCGGCCGCGCGGCCGGCGCATGCGCCGGCGACGACCAGGGCCGCCGCGGCGACGCCGGAGGCGAACCGTCGGTGGCGCGGCATGGTGGGAAGAGTGCGGCGGGCGGCCGGCTCGCCGCGATCCGAGGCGCCGGGCGCCGGGCGGCGGCCTGATCCATGAGATGGCCCGCGGCGTGTCCGAGGCTCGCCTCGGTCCGTGGCGCCGGGCGCCGGGCGGTGTCGCGGCATGGTGGAAGGGCGTGGCGGTCAATCCGCCTTCAGGGCGCCGGCCGGAGCGGCCGCCCCTGCGAGTACAGCGTCAACCGGCGTTGCAGCTCCGTGACCAGATCGGGGCCGCCCAGCGGCCGGGCCAGGGCGATCGCCTGCCGCTGCGCCGCCAGCGCCTCGTCGAAGCGCCCGGTCGCGGCGCAGGCGGCGGCCAGCGTGGCCAGGACGTTGACGTCGCGCCGGCCGGTCAGCGCCGCCGCCCGTTCGGCCAGCGCCAGCGCTTCGTCCGGTGCCCGCAACGGCCCGTCGCCGGCGGTCGCCAGGATCCAGGCGAGCGACGTCAGCGCCTCGACCCCGTCCGGCTCCAGCGCCAGCGCCCGCCGGTAGTGGCGGACGGCGTCGGCGGCCCGGCCGGTGGACGCCAGGGCGCTGGCCAGGTTGTTGTGGGCCGCGGCGTTGCCCGCGTCGAGGGCCACCGCGCGCTCGAAGTACGGGGCCGCCTCGGCCGGGCGGCCGAGCGCCTTCAGGACCGCCCCCAGGTTGTTGTGCGCGGCGGCGTGCGCGGGCCGCAGCGCGACCGCGCGCCGGAAGTGCCGCAGCGCCTCGTCGAGCGCCCCGCCCGCCGCCAGCAGCGTCGCCAGGTTGTAGTGCGCGGTCGCCGACGCCGGGTCCAGATCGAGCGCGCGCCGGTAGTGGCGGATCGCCGCCGCGGTGCGGCCGGCGGTCATGTAGAGCACCGCCACGTCGCGGTGCAGCACCGCGTTGTCCGGATCGGAGGCGAGCATCGACTCGTAGCCGACGATGTCCTCGTTGCGCACCTTCGGCATGAAGGCCTGGACGAGCGTCCGGCGATCCGCTTCCGAGCGGGGCAGGAGCTGCAGCCAGAGGTCCCCCATCTCGTCGTTCGAGAACTGGCCGAACCGCACCCGGCGGGGCGGATGGTCCGGATTGCGGGGGTTGGCGGCGGAGTTGTCGTAGACGTACTCCATCGCGACCGTCGTCCCCGCGGGCAGGAACGGCCGCGTCTCGTAGCGGTAGACGTCCTGCCAGTTGAAGTCCCAGTCGGGGATGCGGATCAGCGGCTCGGTGCGGCCGTCGGGGAAGGTGGCGAAGCCGTTGATCTCGGTGGCGCGGAAGTGGGCGTGCGGCTGGACGCCGATCAGTTCGGCCCCGACCGGCAGCGTGAACCGGTCGCGGATGACGTAGCGCGGCTCGCCGGGCGGGATGTCGATGCTCTGGCGGCCGAGGCGCAGCATCATCGGCGTGCGCGCCGGCGGATCGTCGGTGAAGTAGAGCCCGACGCTGGCCCGGATCGACTCCGGACGGCCGGTCGACTGCATGTGGAGCTGGATCACGAAGTCGCTGCCCGGCTCCAGGCGCCACGCCATCCCCGGCTCGGCCAGCGGCGGAAGCTGGCCCGGGGTCCAGCCCAGGAAGTGCCCGTCCGGGTAGTGCGCCCGCGGGCTGATCGGGCCCTCGTAGCCGGGCGCCGGGTCCTCCGCGTCGAGCCGGCGGGACGAGCGCGTCCGGTCGAGGCGCAGGTTGGCATGGTGCGCGACGCGCGCGTTGCCGGGCCGGAATTCGATGCCGGCCACGAACGCCGGCCGCTCGACCGGGATCGGCAGCACGAAGTTGCGGAACGTGTCGGGGGCGTCGGCCGGCACCGTGTACGGCTCCGGCATCGTGACCACGACGTCGGGCGTGCCGAGACGCCAGCCCTCCGGCCAGGCGGGCGGCGGCGGCAGGCGGCGCGGATCGCCCGCCGGCGCCCCCGCCTCGGCCCAGCGCCGGAACAGCGCGACGTCGCCGTCCGGGAGCCGCCGGGAGCCGACGAACGGGCCGCCGAAGCCGGGCGCCGGCTTCCAGGGGGGCATGAAGCGGCTGGCGGTCACCTCGGCGATCTGCCGCGCCCGCCGCCGGACGTCGTCGTAGGTGAGGAGCGGGAACGGACCCGCCCCGCCGGGCCGGTGGCAGGGCGCGCAGTGCTCGATCACGAGCGGCGCGACGTCGTCGGCGAAGGTGGGCGCGGCCGGCTCGGCCGGCGCCGGCGCAACGACCCCGAAACAGAGCAGCGCGCCGCCGACGAGCCCGCGCCATCCACCGGGTAGCGGTGTGCTCAGGTCCGACACGATCCCAAGCGGCCATTATATGCGTGTGCGTGTACAATTCCGAGGCCGGAGGGCCGGAGCGAACGCGACGCCCGCCCCGCGTGGCACGGAACGTGCTTGCGTAGAAGCCATGATTCGCATAGACACCATCGAAGACCTCGTTCGCGTTCTCGACGACCATCCGGACTGGCTCGAGGCGGTGCGCACCCGCCTGCTGTCGCGGGAGCTGTTGGAGCTGCCGTCGAAGTTCGCGAGCTTCGTCGCCGAGACGCAGGCGTTCCGCGAAGAGATGCAGACGTTCGTCGCCGAGACGCAGGCGTTCCGCCGCGAGATGGTGGCGTTCGTCGCGGAGATGAAGGAATTCAAGGCCGAGATGGTGGCGTTCGTCGCGGAGATGAAGGAATTCGTCGCGGAGATGAAGGAATTCAAGGCCGAGATGATGGAATTCAAGGCCGAGATGACGGCGTTCAAGGCCGATACGACGACGTTCAAGGCCGATACGACGACGTTCAAGACCGAGATGCATGATTTCGTCGCGGCGACGAACCGGCAGTTCCAGTCGATCCGCGACGACCTGGGCGTGCTCAAGGGCGCCCACGCCCGGAACGCGGCCGAGCGGAACCTCGGGTTGATCGCGCGGTCGATGGGGTTGCGGCAGCGCCGGGTGCTCGACGGCGGGGAGTTGTTCGATCTGGCCAGCGCCGCCGGCGCCGACATGAGCGACGACGCGATCCGGAGCTACGTGCAGGCGGACCTAGTGTTCGAGGCCGAGAACGAGCAGGGCGCGACGGAGTACGTGGCCGTGGAGGTCTCGTACACCGCGAACGGGCGGGACACGGCGCGGGCGATGCGCAACGCCGGTTTCCTGTCCCGCTTCACCGGATCCGCCTGCCGCCCGGCCGTGGCGAGCCTGCGTATCGACGAGCGGATCGTGGAACTGGTCGAATCCGGCCGGATCGCGTGGTACCACATGCCGCGCCGGGTGCTGGAGAGCGACTGACGAGGCGGACCGGGCAGGAGGAGCCCGGTAGCTGCAAGCCCGGCGGCTACAATGGGAGCCGCCGGATGAGGATGCGCGGAACGACTCCCCGATCCCGTGACCCGCGGAGCGGACCTTCGCCCCCGGGAGCGCCGGACCGCTTGTCCGCGCTCCTGCTCGCCGGCTTTTCCCTGCTGCTCCTGAACGCCATGTGGCTGGCCGCCGCGCCGAGCGCGTCGCTCGGCTACGTGGTCCAGGTCGTGGCCCATCCGCTGCTCGGCCTGTTCCTGGCGGCGGCCGCCGGCGTGTGGATCGTCCGGCGGCGCAAGCGTCCCGCGGGACCGCTTCCGGCGGCGGGCCTCGGTCTGCTCGGCGCGGGGCTGCTGCTCGGCTGCGGCGTGCTGGTCCTGGGCGCGACGCGGCCGTACGAGTGGCTGCTCGATCTGCACGTGGCGGTGTCGGCGGCCGGCGCGGTGCTCGTCGCGGCGCATCTGTGGCGCCGCGCTTCCGGCGTCCGGGCGGCGCCGGGGAGCCGCGCGCCGTCGTGGGCGATCCGGGGCGGCGTCGCGGTCCTGGCGGCCGCGGCGCTGCTGACGCCGGCGGCGCGGGCGGCGTGGGACGCCGACTGGCGCGCGGCGCACCGCATCGTGAACCCCCTGCGCCCGCCCGCGACGATGGAGGGCGAGGGGGACGGTCCGGACAGCCCGTTCTTCCCGTCGTCCGCCCGGACGACCACCGGGGACGTGATTCCGGCCGACTTCTTCCTGACCAGCGCGGCGTGCGGGCGGTGCCACCGCGACGTCTACGAGCAGTGGCGCGCCTCGGCGCACCACTTCTCGTCGTTCAACAACCAGTGGTACCGCCGCTCCATCGAGTACATGCAGGACGTGGTGGGCACCCGGCCGTCGAAGTGGTGCGCCGGCTGCCACGATCACGCCGTCTTCTTCAACGGGCGCTTCGATCGGCCGATCCGGGAGCAGATCGACACGCCGGAGGCGCAGGCGGGTCTGGGCTGCACGTCCTGCCATTCGATCGTGCACGTCGGCGGCACGATGGGGCAGGGGGACTTCGTCGTGGAGTACCCGCCGCTGCACGACTTGGCCGCCAGCGAGGCGCCGCTGCTGCGCTGGGCGCACGATCTGGTGACCGAGCTGGCCCCGGAGCCGCACCGGCGCACCTTCCTGAAGCCGTTCCACCGCGACGACGGCGCCGAGTTCTGCTCGACCTGCCACAAGGTGCACCTGGACGTGCCGGTGAACGGCTACCGCTGGATCCGCGGCTTCAACGAGTACGACAACTGGCAGGCGTCCGGGGTGTCGGGACAGGGCGCGCGGTCGTTCTACTACCCGGAGACGCCGCTTGACTGCAACGACTGCCACATGCCGCTGGTGCGGTCGGACGACCCGGCGGCGGACGGCGGCTACGTGCGCTCGCACCGCTTCCCGGGGGCGAACACCGCGCTGCCCTGGGTCAACGGCGACGCCGAGCAGTTGCGGGTCGTGCAGGACTTCCTGCGGGCCGGGCAGATTTCGGTCGACGTGTTCGGGATCACGCGGGCGGAAGAGGCCGCGCCGGCGCCGGCGCCGGGCGGACGAACCGCCGCGCCGCGGCTGGCGAGCACGTTCGCGGTCGGCGAGGAGTCGGCCCGGTTCGGGGCCGGAGGCGTGGTGCGGGCGCCCGCCGAGGTGATCGCGCCGCTCGATCTGGCGCCGGTCGCCGTCCGCCGCGGCGAGTCGGTGCGGGTGGAGGTGGTGGTCCGGACGCGGAAGGTGGGGCATTTCTTTCCGGGCGGCACGGTCGATGCGTTCGACGTATGGGTGGAGTTCGAGGCGGTCGACGACCGCGGGCGCGTGCTGCTGCACAGCGGCGCGGCGGCCGACGGCGGCAGCGGGCCGGTGGACCCGGGCGCCCACTTCTACCGCAGCCTGCAGCTCGACGCGCACGGCAACCCGATCGACAAGCGCAACGCCTGGATGACCCGGTCGGTCGCCTACGTCCGGCTGATCCCGCCCGGGGCCGCCGACACCGTGCACTACCGGCTGCGGGTGCCGGAGGACGCCGGCGACCGCATCTTCCTGCGGGCGAAGGTCAACTACCGGAAGTTCGCGTGGCGGTACACGCAATGGGCGTTCGCCGGGGTGCGCGATCCGCACGCGCCGCCCCCGACCGCCGACTACGACGACGCGGAGTGGGCGTATACCGGGGACACCAGCGGCGTCTCCGGCGCGGTCAAGGCGATTCCGGACATCCCGACGACGGTGATGGCCGAGGCGGAGGCGTCGCTCGCAGTCGTCGACGCCGACGCGCCGCTGCCGGCGGCGCCGCGGGTTTCGGCCCCGTCGTTGCGCGAACGCTGGAACGACTACGGCATCGGCCTGCTGTTGCAGGGCGATCTGCGCGGCGCCGAGGCGGCCTTCCGGACGGTGATGGAGATCGATCCGGCGTACGCGGACGGGCCGGTCAACGTGGCCCGCGCCCGCCTCCGGGAAGGGGACGTCGAGGCCGCCGTGCCCTTGCTGGAGCAGGCGCTGGAGCTGTCCCCGGGACTTGCGCGCGCCCACTACTTCCTGGGCGCCGCGCTGCGCGCGCTGGGCCGCTACGACGAAGCGCTGGCCCATTTCGAAGCGGCGCGGGCGCAGTACCCGCGCGACCGCGTGGTGCTGAACCAGATCGGCCGGATCCATTTCCTGGAGCGGCGCTTCGACGAGGCGGTCGCGACGCTCGAGGAGGTGCTGCGCATCGATCCGGAGGACCTGCAGGCGCACTACAACCTGATGCTGAGCCACCAGGGCGCCGGCCGCGCGGAGGAGGCCGCCCGCGAGCGGGTGCTGTACGAGCGCTTCAAGGCGGACGAGGCGGCGCAGGCGATCACCGGTCCGTTCCGGCGCGCTTCGCCGGAGGACAACAACGAACGGCAGGCGATCCACGAGCACGGCCCGGATCGTCCGGCGTCCCGGGACGAATCGGCGCCGGCGCCATGAGAGGCAGGCTCCCGCACCCCTCGATGCCCCGGCGCGACGCGGGATTTCGCCACGGGCTGCTGCCGGGCGCGGCCCTGGTCCTGCTCGCCGCCGCGTCCGGCTGCGGCGGGCCGGCCGCGGACGATGCCGCGGACCCGGCGTCCGGCGCGGATGCGTCCGGGGCCGTGACCGCGTCCGGCGACCCCGCGGCCGGCGGCCCGGCGGCGCCGATCGTCTTCACCGACGTCACCGCCGCGGCGGGGATCCGGTTCACCCACAACACCGGCGCCTTCGGCGAGAAGTACCTCCCGGAGACGCTCGGCGCCGGCGCGGTCTGGCTGGACGCCGACGGCGACGGCCGGCAGGACCTGCTGCTGGTCAACTCGACCGACTGGCCGGGCCGGGGCGCCGGCACGCCGCCGGCGCTGTACCGCAACGACGGCGACGGGTCGTTCACCGACGTCACCCGCGGAGCGGGGCTCGGGACGCCGATCTACGGCATCGGCGGCGCCGCCGCCGACTACGACAACGACGGGCACGCCGATCTCTACCTGACCGCGCTCGGCCCGAACCGCCTGTACAAGGGCAGCGGGGACGGTACGTTCGCCGACGTGACCGACGCCGCCGGCGTCGGCGATCCCGGGTTCTCGACCAGCGCCCTCTGGTTCGACTACGACCGCGACGGGCGCCTCGACCTCTTCGTCGCCAACTACGTCGAGTGGACGGCGGAGACCGACCTGTTCTGCACCCTCGACGGCGAGACCAAGTCGTACTGCACGCCGGAGTCGTACCCGGGCCAGAGCGCCACGCTCTACCGCAACCGGGGCGACGGCACGTTCGAGGACGTGACGGCCGCCGCCGGGGTGGGCGCGCCGTCGGCCAAGGCGCTCGGCGTGGTCATGCTCGACAGCGACGCCGACGGCTGGATGGATCTGTTCGTGGCCAACGACACGCAGCCGAACCAGTTGTTCCGCAACCGGGGCGACGGCACGTTCGAGGACGTCGCGGTCCCCGCCGCGGTCGCCTTCAGCGAGACCGGGCTGGCGCGGGCCGGCATGGGGGCCGACGCGGCCGACTACGACGACTCGGGGCTGCCCGGCCTCGTCATCGGCAACTTCTCGAACGAGATGCTGGCGTTGTACCACAACGAGGGGAACGGGTTGTTCATCGACGAGGCGCCCCGCTCGCCGCTCGGCCGGGCGACGCTGCTGACGCTGACGTTCGGCTGCTTCTTCTTCGACGCGGACCTCGACGGGCGCCTCGACATCTTCGCCGCGAACGGCCACGTGGCGGACGACGTCGGCCGACTCCAGTCGCGGGTCACCCACGCGCAACGCCCGCAACTGTTCCGCAACGCCGGCGGCGGCCGGTTCGAAGAGGTGACCGGGGCCGGCGGGGGGCTGGAGACGCCGCTCGTCGGGCGCGGCGCCGCCTACGCCGACTTCGACGGCGACGGCGACCTCGACGTGGTGATCACCGCCAACGGGGGCGCGCCGCGGCTGTTGCGCAACGACACCGCGGCCGGCGGCCTGCTGCGGGTGCGCCTGGTCGGGACAGCCGCGAACCGCGACGGCGTCGGGGCGCGCGTCGAAGTGACGGCCGGCGGCCGGACCCGCTGGCGGCGGGTGCGGACCGGATCGAGCTACGCCTCGCAGAGCGAGCTGCCGGTCACGTTCGGCCTAAGCGGCGCGCCGCGCGTGGAGGCGGTGCGGGTGATCTGGCCCGCCGGGCGCGTCGACGAGGCCGGGCCGCTCGAAGCAGGTCAGCGCATCACGATCGAGGAAGGCGCCGGCGTCGTCGACGCGCACCCGATCGAACGCTGACGCGGCCCGGAATGGTCAACCGGACCGCTTGCGCACGAGCGCTTCCAGTTCGGCCACCCGGGCTTCGGCGGCGGCGGCGCGCGTTTCGGCGGCTAGGCGGGCGGCCGCCTCCGCCAGACGATCCTCGGCTTCCTCGTCGTGGCTGCGCAGATCGTGACCGGTCGCCGGGTCGCGGAAGCGCATCTCCCGCCCCGGGACGGCCCGCAGCTCCAGGCCGAGCGTCCGGCTGCGCAGCGTCAGCGTCCCGTCCGGGGCCGTCTCCGCCGGTTGGCGCACGAAATCCGACCGCGTCAGCCGCTGGCCCAGCAGACGCTCGGGCAGGAATTTTCCCGCCGGGTCGTACTGCCAGTACTCGCGCACGCCGAGGCGGGCGTACACCGACCGCTTCCACCCGAGGTCGTCCCGCCACGTGCTCGGCGAGGCGACCTCCAGGACGAAGGCGGGCGCGCGCCCCTCTTCCCACAGCTTGTAGTTGGGCCGCTGCCGCTTTTCCACGCCGAACACGACGAAGACGTCCGGGGCGATCGACACCCGCGGGTTGCCTTCCTCGTAGTAGATCAGGAGGTCTCCGGAGACGTACACGTCCCGGCGGTCCTTGAAATGGCGGGCCAGCGCGCCGACCCCGTACATGATGGCGCTGCGTTGCGCATCGTTCTCCGCCATCGGCTTGCCGTCCGAGCTCGGGTACTCGATCGGAACGGCGGCGGCAGGTGCAGGCTGGATCATCGCGGGCCTCCCGGCACGGCTCCCCTCAAGCTACCACACGCTGCGACGCCGCCTCCACGGTCGGGGCGTCCGCGTGAAAACCGATGCATGTTGCGTGCCAACCATCGGGCGCCGATCGAGGCGGCGTTCGCCGACGCCGGTCGCCGGCAGCGATTTCGGTTGGGCACGAGCCGGTCCTGCGGCGCCGCCGCCCTGCGGCCCGCGGCGGGCCCGGTCACTCGGGGGGCCGGGGCGCCGGGGGCACGGCCCCCGCCGCGGGCGACGGCGGCGGTTCCGGCGGGGCGTCCGGGAACGGCAGCACGTAGTGGGTCCGGGAGCGGACGCTGGCCCCCGCGCGCGCCACCTCCACCCGCAGCCGGCGCGTCCGCCGCGTCTCGTCCGGGTTGGACGAATAGAACCCGAGCACGTAGTAGTCGCTCGTGTCGGCGTCGATTTCCAGGAACGCCTCGCGGAACGTGTTGCGGTTGACCACCGCGATCCCGCCGGTCAGCTCCGCCAGCGTCCGCAGCGTCGAGTGCTGCTTGCGGACGTACTCGTTCCACTCGGTCGCCCGCAGGTCGAAGTCGAGATCCGGGATGGTGGTGAGCCCGCGGACGTCGATGGTGTGGAACGAGACGTTGGCGCGGTTCGCGGCGTCGATCAGCAGCAGCAGCTCGTTGTGCAGCTCCGAATCGCTGAAGACCTCGCCGAACGCGTCGGTCGTCGTGAACTGATCGAGGGCCGGCTCGTCGAACTCCGGCAGCCGGACGCCGCCGTCCCGGAAGAAGCCCGCCTCCCGCATCGACTCGATCCGCGCGTTGACGCGGCTGTCGTCGAACGGATTGAAGTTGTAGCCGGCGCTGACGTACAGGAAGGCCTTGCGCCGGTGCCGGATCCGCTCCAGGCCGCGCACCGTCTCGACGGCCGTCTTGAACGCGACGTGGGCGCGCCAGCGCGACTCGCCCAGCGCCGAGAGTTGCGTCGCCCGGTCGATCAGTTGCCGGGGATCGAACGCTTCGCCCACCGCCCGGTCGATGGCCCGCAGCCGGTTCCGGTCGGTCGTCATCTGCACGCGGATGGCCGACTTGCCGCTCGAGAGGATCCCGAACTCGTCCCCTTCGTGGATCAGCGTGTCGGGCAGCAGATCCATGACGCGGTGGATCAGCGGGGTGTCGGCCGGCCGGATGTGCAGGTCGTCGATGAAGATGACGAAGATGCGCCCCGGCGTCGCCGTCGCCGCCGGGGCGGTCCGCCCCGGCAGGATGATCCCTTCCCGGACCGGCGGGGGAGGCAGCAACTGGTTGAAGACCCGTCCGCCGTGCACGAGGACCAGCGACGCGATCTCCTGCGGCCGGCCGTCCTCGTAGATGGTGAAGTCGCCGCGCTGCAGGTCGGGAATGAACTGGCCGCCGCCGTCGCGGACGATGACGTCGGTGGTCACCAGCGTGACGCCCGACCGGAACACCGGCGGCTGCTGCGCCTCTCCTGCGCCGCCGGCGGCCGTCAGCAGGGCGGCGGCCAGCGCCGTCCTCTTCCACGCGGCTCTCCGCGCCATGACCCGGAGTATAGCGCGGGGGTGGCTTCTTCGTCCCTTCGTTCTTCCGTGTTGCGCGCCGAGCCCGGCGCGGGCGGGAGGCAGAAGTTGAACGTGTGGCTTCTTCGTTCGGGTGCACGTCAGATTTGTGAGGACCGTCAGGCGGCTCTGGCGGCTCGTCGCTCCCAGAAGTCCTCGAAGCGGCCACTGAGCTGGCAGCAGCGCAGGGCGATGATGGCGTTGGCGCCGGCGACGGTCCAGCGCATGCCGGCGCGCTTCAACCGTGCGCCGACGACCCGCTTGCAGCCGGCCTCGACCACGCCCGAAGAGACGCACAGGCCTTGGGCGCGGAACCGCGGATAGCGCATCCGGCGGCGGTTGCGCACCACGTAGTCGAGGCACCGGCGCGCGGCGTCGGTGGTCTCGGTGTGGGACCGCAGTTCGGCCACGATCGCGCGCAGCCGTCCGGCGTCCAACTCGTCCTTCCGCTGCCTGGCCCAGGCGTCGGCGCGGTCGGTGCCGGGGCCGTAGAGGGTCTTGGCCACGTCGGACAGATGCTGCCTGGCATGGTAGACGTCGACGATTTCGGTGGCGCCTGGAAACTGCTCGCCGGCCAGATTCCAGATCCAGGGGGCGCCGTCGCCGAGGACGACGCGGCGTTCGGCGGCGTCGAAGCCGCGCCGTTGCGCCTCGCGATACACCCGTTGCGCGAACGGGGCCGGCCGCGGGTCGGTGTCGCGGCCGGCCGCGCTCTCGACGGCGGCGTTGTAGCTGACCGATCCGGGGTCGCGCACGGGCCGGCCCCGTTTGTCGCGCGATTCGGCCGTCCAGACGGTGACCAGCTTGACCTCGCGGGTCCTGGCCGAGCCGTCCGGCTGCTTTCCGGGGCGGCCCTCGACCTCGGAGGGGCGCACCGGCACGCCGGTGCCGTCCAGCCCCAGGTACATCGTCGGCGCGGGGGCGGGCGCCGGCTCGGTCACGGTGCGTTCGTCGGCGGCGACCTGGCGTCCCAGGGCCTCGGCCGTGCGCTCGACCTGTTTGGTCTCGACCCGCACCCCGGCGCACGCCCCCACCAGTTCGCCCGCCTTGTCGAAGCTGACCTCGGCCGCCGCCGCCCCCACCATCCGCGTGGTGGCGGGCGACAACGAAGTGCCTTCCAGACCCAACGCCCGGTCGCGCGGACAGATGCCCGTGCGGCAGGCGTCGCAGTGGTAGCAGGCGCGTTCCAGCCGCAACGGCCCCAACACGCTCAGAAACGTCTTCGGACGGCGGCCGGCGTAGCGCGCCTTTCGTCCGCAGGCGCACCGCACGGTCGAATCCTGGTGGTCGGCGCAGTCCGCGTTCAGCCGGCGCTCGACCGACCGCGCGGCCGTGTCGAGCGCCCGGCGGCGGACGGCTTGCTCGAAGGCCTCGAAATCCGGGCCGCCGGCCGTCTTCGACCTTACCAGGGCATCGATTTCGGCGTCGATTTCGCCCGCGAGCGTCTTCTCGCAGCCCCCTTTTTTCCCGCGCCGGCTGCCGCCGCCGCGGGGTCCCGCCCGCTCCCGCTCCCGGCCCGCAGCCGGGCCTCGCTCAGCGCGTCGCTGGCTTCGATCAACTCCTGCGACAGGCGCCGGAACCGCCGATACTCGGCCGCCTCGGCCCAGGCTTGCTCCGCCGCCCGCGCCGGAATGATCCGGGTCACCGTCTTCCCCGACTCCTTGCGCGTCAGCGACAGCACCGGACCCCGCTGTGCCTTCCCCGGCGGGGCGCAGCCGCAGCCGGTCTTGCCGCAGCGCCGGCAACGCGCCATCAGCGACCCCGAACGCATCTCGCCGATCGAGGCCAACTGCCGGCACAGGTGGGCGCGGCGCTGTTCGAGCGCGGCGATCGATTCCTCGGGCATGGTCGGACTCCTCCAGTGAACAGCCGGTCTACTGAAGTTGTCGGCCGATCTCGCCCTGCCCTGCACCCCCGATGGCGGTCCCTCACAAATCTGACGTGCACCCTCTTCGTTCTTCCGTGTTGCGCGCCCCGATCTCCTGTGCTACGGTCGCGGGCAGGCGCAACGTCGGCCGGACAGGCCGCGGGCCTGAACGGTTGGACGTGGCAGAGGGTCGTCCGGTTCCGCTTCGACGGGAGGTGTCCCTGTGTTTCGCGCGTTCAGGCAACGGTTCCGTTTCGGCGTCCGGACTTCCGCCGCGCTCTGCGCGGCGCTCGCCTGCGCCGGCGGCGCGTCGGCGCAGCAGCTCGGCGGCATCGCCGGCGAGGTGGCCGACAACACCGGCGGCGTCCTGCCGGGCGTCACCGTCGAGGTGACCTCGGACGCGCTCGGCGCGCCGCAGGTGGCGTTCACCGACGGCGCCGGGCTCTACAGCGTGGTGTCGCTCCCGCTCGGGATCTACACCGTCACCTTCACGCTGCCCGGTTTCTCCACGGTCGTCCGCGACGGGATCACGATCGGCGCCGGGTTCACCGCGACGGTCGATGCGCAGTTGGCCGTCGGCTCGGTCGAGGAGACGATCACCGTCACCGGGGAGGCGCCGGTGGTCGACGTGCAGACGGTCCGCCAGCAGGCGGTGCTCGACACCGAGGAGCTCGAAGTGCTGCCGGTGGGCAACTACGGCCTGCAGACGATCGCCCAGGTGACCCCCGGGTTCACCGAGGACCGGGCCGACGTCGGCGGCACCCGCGACACCTGGTCGGCGCAGGGGGCCTACCGCTTCTACCACGGCAAGCCGGGCACCCGCGCGTCGTTCAACGGCTTCCGGAACCAGTACTACATCGGCACCGCGTCCGGCTCCGGCTACATCACCAACTCCGACACCATCGGGGAGATGCAGGTCGAGATCGCCGGCATGGGCGCCGAGAACGGTTCGGGCAGCACCACGATCAACGCGATCCCGCGCGAGGGGAGCAACGTCTTCACCGCGTCGGTCAACACGAAGTACTCCGGCGGCGGCATGCAGGCCGAGAACCTGACCCCCGAACTGCGGGAGTTCGGCATCGAGCCGCCGCGCATGCAGAACATCTGGCGCGCCGCCGGCACGATCGGCGGACCGATCCTGACGGACAGGCTGTGGTACTACGGCGCCGTCGCGCGCTGGGGCCGCCGCATCCAGCCGCCGGGCGGCTTCTTCAACTCGCTGCAGGGGCACAACCAGTTCGGGTCGGCCGGGGCTCCCTTCCCGGACCCCCGGCCGGCCGGCCCCGACGAGATCGAAGACCCGTTCGGCCTCCGGGGCGGGCCGGGCACGCCCGGCTTCTACAACACCCGCACCATCTCCCACCAGCTCGACACCGGCCGCCCCGCCTACGACTTCGACTGGAACCGGACCCACGCCGTCCGCCTCACCTGGCAGGCGGCCGAGCGGCACCGGTTCGCGAGCTTCCTCGACATCCAGAAGGACTGCCGCTGCACCACCGGCTACACCGGGCAGTACGCCATCGAGCAGGAGAACGGGTGGGACATGTGGCCCAACGGCGTCGTCCAGGGCTCCTGGACGTCACCGGTCACGACGCGCCTGCTGCTCGAGGCGGGCGGCGGCTGGCAGACCGCGAGCTGGGTCAACTTCCCGGCCACCGGCGTCGTCGACGGCCAGGATCGTCACTTCCGCGACGCCGGCACCGGGTATCGCTGGGGCGCTCCGCTCCTGAACATCGCGCCCCGCGCGCGGACCGGCCGCAGCATGGAGTACTTCCGGATGTCGTACGTCACCGGTTCGCACAACTTCCGCGTCGGGCTGACGCTGGAGCAGGCGTTCAACGACGAGGAGCGGACCACCGGCCACCAGGACACGCTGTGGTACCTGCTGTTCAACGGCGCCCCGTTGCGCCTCTACTACTACGCGCAGCCGTACTTCCAGCAGGAGCGGATGAACACCGAGCTGGGCCTGTACGTCCAGGATTCGTGGACGGTCGGGAACCTGACGCTGACCGGCGGCATCCGGACCGACTACGTCACGATGGGGTTCCCCGCCTCCGATCTGGGGAGCGGGCCCTTCGTGCCGGCGCGGACGGTGCCGGAACTGCGGGGGGTTCCGGACTGGACCGACGTCAACCCCCGCGGCGGCGTCAGCTACGACCTGACCGGGGACGGCCGGACGGCGGTGAAGGTGTCGGTCGGCCGCTTCAACGAGCTGACGCGCAGCCGGCTGACGCGCGAATTCCATCCGTTCACGTCGTCGGTCTCGTCGGCGTGGCGGTCCTGGTACGACCTCAACCAGAACTGGATCCCGGACTGCGACACGCAGGACTTCACGCCGAACGGCGAGTGCGGCGGCATCGACAACGTCAACTTCGGCCAGTTTCCGGCGCTGCAGCCGGAGGACTACGTCCTGGGCAACCTGGATGGCTGCTCGCGGGAGAATCCGGAAGCCTGCCCCGCCACGACGTTCGATCCGGACGTGCTGTACGACAACCGGCCCTACACCTGGGACTTCCTGACCGAGATCCAGCGCGAGCTGCTGACCGGACTGTCGGTCAGCGCCGGCTACAACCGGAACTGGTCGGGCGGCTTCTGGGTGTCGGACAACCTGCTGACCACGCCCGCCGACTACGACGAGTACTGCATCACCGCGCCGTCCGGCGGACGGCTGTTCCAGGTGGTCGACGACATCTCGCCGAACCAGGTGCTCTGCGGCTACTACGACGTCCGGCCCGAGCTGTTCGGCCAGAGCAAGCGGCTCGTGACCATCGCCGACAAGTACGGCGCCCAGACCCGCGTCTGGAACGGCTTCGTCTTCTCGGTCGACGGACGCCTGCCGAACGGCATCCGGGTGACCGGCGGTCTCGACCTCGGGACGCAGTCGGTCGGCAACTGCTTCACCGTGGACGAGCCGAACCAGCCCCGCGACCTGTTCAACAACCTGCCGGCGGGCGGTCCGAACTGCAGCCACACCCATACGTGGGGCAACCTGGCGGACTTCCGGATGCACGGCGACGTCCCGCTGCCGTCGGACTTCATGCTGAGCTGGATCTACAAGAACACGCCCGGCACGCCGATCAACGCGGTCGGCGACTTCACCAACGCCGACGTCCACTGCTGGGCGGACGGCAACGGGAACTGCGATCCGACGAGCACGCGGACCGGTTTCGCCGGCAGCAGCACCCGGACGCTCGCCATCACTGCGCCGAACCAGTACTTCACGGATCGGTTCACGCAGCTCGACCTGCGGTTCCTGCGGACGTTCAACCTGGGCGACATGCGCCTGGACACCAGCATCGACCTCTACAACGCGCTCAACTCCAACTCGGTCCAGTCGATCGAGAACACGATCGGCCTCGCGTTCGGCCGGCCGATCACGGTGCTCGACGCCCGGGTGCTGCAGGTGTACGCGAACCTGCGCTTCTAGCGTCCGCGTCGCATCGAGAGGAGCTGCAGATGGCTGCGAAGACGAACTGGAAGCGGGTGACGGCGCTGGCGCTGGCGGTGTTCGTCGCGCACGCGCCGGCGGCGTTCGCGGGGAGCCTGCTGGAATCGGCCCTGCAGGCCGCGGCGGAGGTGCGGGCGCAGCCGCCGGCGCCGGAACGGGACGCGGTTTCCGCCGGTTCTTCCGCCCGGCCCGGCGCGGGCGCAAGGGCCGCGGCCGCGCAGGCCCCGGCGGGGCGGGGCGACCGGGGCCGGATGCGGGCGCGCAACGTATGGGCGCTCGTCGGCGCCGGCGTCGCGATCGGCCTGATCATGATGAAGCTCGACCGCGCGGTCGAGGATTCCACCCCGTCGACCCGCCGGGAGCGCCGGGACGGCTGCGGGTTTTTCTGTTCCTGATCCGGACTCCGGCCGGGCGGCCGCGCGAGACGGCCGTCCGGCTGCTGGCGGTGGATCCCCACGCGGTTCCGAGCGCAGCGCGGCGTCCGGGCGTCCCGGCCGGGCGGGTCCGGCGGTCTCCCGGAGCGGCCGAATCGCGGCTCGGCGGGCTGGCGTCGGCGGGCGGCCCGGCCGGGCGGGTCCGGCGGTCTCCCGGAGCGGCCGAATCGCGGCTCGGCGGGCTGGCGTCGGCGGGCGGCCCGGCCGGACGGGTCCGGAGGCTTCCCGGACGGGCTCGACCTGCCCGCCGACGCGCCCGCGGCCGGCGTCTGGCGGCCGTGCTGCTCTTCGCCGGCTCGACCGTGGCGTGCGGCGCGGACGCCGGCCCGCCGCCCGGGGCGTCCGGCGCGCGGGCCGGCGCCGACCGCGCTCCGCGCGCGGGGGGCGACCTGTTCGTCGACCGCGCGGCGGAGGCGGGCCTCGACTTCGTGCATTTCAACGGCGCCTCCGGGCGTTTCCACTACCCGGAGATCCTGCCCCCCGGCGTGGCGCTCTTCGACTACGACGCCGACGGCGACCTCGACGCGTACTTCGCGCAGGGGCGCGCGCTCGGCCCGGACCGGGCGCCGTCCGGCGCAACGGCGCCCTCCGCCGGCCGGGCGCCGTCCGGCGGGCGCCTCTTCCGCAACGATCTCGCCGCCGGTCCGGACGGCCGTCCCGCGCTCCGCTTCACCGACGTGACCGCCGCGAGCGGGATCGCCGCGGACGGCTACGGCCTCGGCGTGGCGGCCGGCGACGTCGACAACGACGGCCTCGTCGACCTCTTCCTGACGAACTTCGGTCCGCCGCGGCTCTACCGCAACAACGGCGACGGGACGTTCACCGACCGGTCGGCCGCGAGCGGCCTCGCGGAGGCGGAGGGGTTCGGCGTCTCGGCGGCGTTCTTCGACTACGACCGCGACGGCTGGCTGGACCTGTACGTCGGCCACAACGTCGACTACCGCCTCGAGCACGGCGCCGAGTGCCCGAACCAGGCGGGGGTGCGCGACTACTGTCCCCCGCAGGTGTACGGCGGGACTCCGGACCGCCTGTACCGCAACCGCGGCGGCGGCCGGTTCGCGGACGTGAGCGCGGCGGCGCTCGCCGGCGGACGTTTCGGCCCGGCGCTCGGCGTGGTGACCGCCGACTTCGACGGCGACGGCTGGATCGACGTCTACGTGGCCAACGACGGGACCGAGAACCTGCTCTGGATGAACCAGGGCGACGGGACCTTCCGCGAGGCCGCGCTGGCGTCCGGCGCGGCGCTGAGCGGCCTCGGCGTGCCGGAGGCGAGCATGGGGGTGGACGCCGGCGACTTCGACAACGACGGCGACGAGGATCTCTTCATGACGCACCTGACGCGGGAAGGGAACAACCTGTACGTCAACGACGGCACCGGCCGCTTCGCCGACCGGAGCGCGCCGTCCGGCCTGGGCGGAGCGAGCCTGCCGCACACCGGCTGGGGGACGTCGTGGTTCGACTACGACAACGACGGCTGGCTCGATCTGCTGGCGGTCAACGGCACGGTGGTGATGGTGGAGGGAGGGGAACGCGGCGCCTTCCCCTACGATCAGCGGATGACGCTCTTCCGCAACCGGGGCGACGGGCGTTTCGAGGAGGTGGGCGCGCGGGCCGGGGCGGTCTTCGGGCGCCCCGCGGTCGGACGGGGGGCCGCGTTCGGCGACGTCGACAACGACGGCGACGCGGACGTGCTGGTCGGGAACGGCGGCGGGCCGGCGCGGCTGCTGATCAACGGCAGCGAGGCCGGCGGCCGGAACCACTGGCTCGGCCTCCGTCTCGTCGGGGCCGGCGGCCGGGACATGCTCGGCGCGCGCGTGGCGGTCGCGCGGCCGGGCCTCCCGACGCTCTGGCGGCGGGCCCGGTCGGACGGCAGCTACGCGTCGGCGAACGACCCGCGCGTGCTGGTCGGCCTGGGGGATTCGGCGGCGGCGCCCGCGGTGACGGTCCGCTGGCCGGACGGCGGGGTGGAGCGGTGGCCGGCGCTGCCGATCGACGGCTGGCGGACGCTGGCGCAGGGGACCGGCGATCCGGTCGGGGACGGATCTCCATGAGCGGCGCGGGGCCGCGGGTCGGATGCGCGGCGTCCCGTTCGGCGGCTCCCGGCCCGGCGCGCCGTCCGGCCGCCGCGGTGTCGTACGCCTCGTCCGTCGCGGCTTCGGCCTCGTCGGCTCCCGGCCTGACGCGCGGGTCGGCCGGCGCGGGCGCGCGGGTTCGATGCGCCGCCGGGGCGCCCGCCGCGCTGCTGCTCGTCCTGGCGGCGGCGTGCGGCGGGGCCGGCACGCCGGAGGCCGGCGGGGAGGGGCGGGTTCCCGGCGCGGCGGCGGACGCCCGGCCGGAGGCGGTCGTCCTCCCCGACCTGTCGCCGGTGACCGATTCGGTCCGCGAGCAGGTGCTGGCGCGCTGGCGCCCGGTCGAGCGCCTGCAGGACGGCGGCTCGGCCGCCGCGGCGGACGCGGCGGAGCGCTACGGCGCGCTGGGCATGGTGCTGACGGCGGCGGAGTTCCCCGCCGCGGCGGTCCCGGCCTTCCGGAACGCGCAGGCGCTGGCCCCCGGCGACGTCCGCTGGCCCTATTACCTGGCCCACCTGCATCGCGACGCCGGCGCGCTCGACGCGGCGGCCGACCGCTTCGAGGCGGCCCGGCGCCTGGAACCGGACGACATGGCGATTCTCGTCTGGCTGGGTGACGTCCGCCTGGCGCAGGGGGACGCGGAGGCGGCCGAGCCGCTGTTCGCACGGGCCCTGCGGCTCCATCCCGATTCGCTCTCGGCGCGCTTCGGGCTGGCGCGCGCGGCCCTGATGCGGGAGGACTTCGAAGCGGCGGCCCGGGGCCTGGAAGAGATCCTCGAGCTGCGGCCGGACGCCGCCGCCGCGCACTATCCGCTGGGGCAGGCGTATCTGCGGCTCGGCGAGCCGGAGCGGGCGCAGGAGCACCTCCGGCGGCGCGAGGCGGCCGACATCCGTCCCGACGATCCGTTGCTGGCCGCCCTGGATCGCCTGCTGGAGAGCGCCCAGGCGTACGAGACGCGGGGGATTCAGGCCCTCGACCGGGAGGACTGGGCCGCCGCCGCGGCGGCGTTCCGGCGCGGGCTGGCGCTCGACCCCGCGGACGCGGAGCTGCGCCACCGCCTCGGCACCGCGCTTTTCCTCCAGGGAGACACGGACGCGGCGCGGGCGGAGTTCGAGCGGGCCGCGGCAGCGGCCCCGGACCTGCCGCGGGCGCACTACAGCCTGGGCGTGCTGCTGCACGAAGAGGGCCGGCACGCCGCGGCGGCCGAGCGGTTCGCCACCGCGCTGCGGCATCGGCCGGCCTACGCCGAGGCGCGTCTGCGGCTGGCCTGGAGCCTCCGCCGGGCGGGCGATCCGGAGGGGGCGCTGACGCAGTACGAGCAGGTGTCGCGCAGGCATCCGGATCTGGTGGAGGCCGCCTTCGGGCACGCGATGACGCTGGTGGTCCTGCGCCGCTGGGACGAGGCGCGCGCCCGCCTGGAGCAGGCGGTGGAAACCCATCCGGACGACGCGGGGCTCGCGCATGCCCTCGCCCGGCTGCTGGCCGCGGCGCCGGACAGCCGCGTCCGCGACGGCGAACGCGCCCTGGCGCTGGCCCGCCGCCTCGCGGCGCAGGGGCGGACCGTCGAACTCGGCGAGACGCTGGCGATGGCCCTGGCGGAGACGGGCGCCCACGCGCGGGCGGCGGCGCTGCAGCGGGATCTGGTGACCGCCGCGGCGCGCGCCGGCTGGCCGGACGTGTCGCGCCGGCTGCGGGCGAACCTGCGGCGCTACGAGCGGGGCGAGGCGTGCCGCACGCCGTGGCCCGCCGGGGAGGTGCCGTGACGCGCGGCGCCCTCCCGCGGCGCGCCGCGCGCGGCGCCCTGCGCGCGGCCGCGGTCGCCTGCGCGGCGCTGGCAGCCGGCCCGTGGGGGGGCGGCGCGGGGGCGCGGGCCGGCGCGCAGGACGGCGTCGTCTTCACCGACGTGACGGCGCAGGCGGGCATCCGCTTCACGCACGAGAACGGCGCCCGGGGCGCGCACCGCTACCCGGAGCTGTTCGGCGGCGGGGTCGCGGTCCTGGACGTCGACGGCGACGGCTGGCCGGACCTGCTGTTCGTCAACGGCCGGGACTGGCGGTCGGCCGGGGCCACCCGCCACGGGCTGTACCGCAACGACCGCGACGGCACGTTCACCGACGTGTTCGCCGGCAGCGGCCTGGACGGCTCCGACGCCTACGCCCTGGGGGCGGCGGTCGCCGACTACGACAACGACGGCCGTGACGACGTCTTCCTGACGACGGTCGACGGCGGCCGGTTGTACCGCAACGCGGGGGGCGGCGCGTTCCGCGACGTGACCGCCGAGGCGGGCATCGGGGACGGCCGGTTCGCGGTCAGCGCCGCGTGGCTCGACTACGACCGCGACGGACGGGTCGACCTGTTCGCCGGCAACTACGTCGACTGGTCGCCGGAGACCGAGAGGAGTTGCGGCGATCCGCCCGGCTACTGCGGTCCCGAGGCGTACCCGCCGGTCGCGCCGGTGCTGTACCGCAACCTCGGGCGGGGACGGTTCGAGGACGTCACCGCGCGGGCCGGCCTCGACGAACCGGCCGACAAGGCGATGGGCGTGGCGGTGCTCGACTACGACCTCGACGGCTGGCCCGACCTGTTCGTCGGCAGCGACCGCGTGCCCGCCCGGCTGTACCGCAACGACCGCGCCGGCGGGTTCGTCGACCACGGGTTGCGGGCCGGCGTGGCGCTGAGCGAACGCGGGCGGGCCCGCGCGAACATGGGGGTCGACGCCGCCGACTACGACCGGTCGGGGCGCCCGGACATCCTCGTCGGCAACTTCCTGCACGAGATGCTCGGCCTCTACCGCGCCACCGGCGACGGCCATTTCGTGGACGCGGCGCCGCGCACCACCGTGGGCCGCGCCAGCTACCGGTCGGTCACCTGGGCGGTCTTCTTCCTCGACATCGACCTCGACGGCTTCCTGGACGTCTTCGCGGCGAACGGCGGCACCGACGAGTCGCAGGGGATGCTGGATTCGCGGGCGCGGCTCAGCCAGCCGCCGCTGCTGCTGCGGAACCGGGGGGACGGCGGGTTCGACGACGTCACCGGGGCGGCCGGCGCGGCGTTCGGCCGGCCGGCCATGGGGCGCGGGGCGGCCTACGCCGACTTCGACGGGGACGGGGACCTGGATCTGGTGCTGACCGCGCTGAACGGTCCGGCCCGGCTGCTCCGCAACGACGGGGGCGACCGGAACCGCTGGCTGCGGGTCCGGCTGCGCGGCGTGCGCTCGAACCGGCGCGGCATCGGGGCGGTGGTGCGGATCGCGGGCGCGTCGGGCGTCCAGCGGCGGATGGTGCGCAGCGGGTCGAGCTACGCCTCGCAGAGCGAGTTGCCGCTGACGTTCGGGCTCGGGCGCGACCCGGGAGTGGAGACGCTGGAAGTGCGCTGGCCGTCGGGCGTGACGCAACGGTTCGCCGGCGTCGCCGCCAACCAGCGGATCGTCGTCGACGAGGCGGCCGGCATCCTCCGTTCGGCGTCCGCGCCGTGACGCCCGCGGCCGTCCGCGGTTCAGCGTCCGCGCCGTGACGCCCGCAGCAGTTCTTCCTCGATCAGGCGCGTGAAGAATTCGAACGGCGGCAGGAACGGGGGTGGCTCCGGCGCGAGCCGGCCGTTGACGAGGAAGCTCGGGCTGGCGTGCAGGCCGTAGCGCACCGCTTCCTCCAGCGCGGCCAGGATCGTCCGCCGCGCGGCGTCGTCCGCGAGGCAGGCGTCGAACCGTTGCGCGTCCAGCCCGGCTTCGCCCGCCGCCTGCCGCAGGCGGGCGGCGTCGAGCACCGCCGGCCGCGACAGCAGCGCGTCGTGGAACGGCCAGAACCGGTTCTGGCGGTTGGCGCACTGCGCCGCCTGCGCCGCCCGGATCGCGGCCGGGCGGTCGGGCGGGGGCAGGTGCTTGAACACGAGCCGGACCCGGTCGCCGTACGTCTCCCGGACGCGCGGGAACGCGGCGGCGAAGCGGCCGTAGTCGGCGCTCTGGAAGTCGCCGAAGGCGACCAGCTCGACCGGGGCGGCGGGGCCGAGCGCGGCGTCCTGCGCGGTGCGCTCCACGGCCACGCGGGGCGGATCCAGGGACAGCTCGGCGCGGATGGACACCGCGGTCAGCTCCTCCAGATAGTTCATCCGGGCCAGCTCGCGCGCCGTCACCCGTTCGAGCCACGCGCGCAGGGCCGGCCGCATCTGCTCGTAGCTCGCGCCGCGCGCCGCCGTGCCCAGATCGGCGTAGAGCGACCGGGCCGCCGACTCGGGCAGCTCCACGATCCGCGGCGGCAGTTCCCGTTCCAGCAGCGCTTCCGGCGTCAGGTCGTGCGCGGCCGCCTCGCGCGCCAGCAGTTCGTCGGCCACCAGCGCGTCGGTGAAGCGCCAGCGGGTGTCGTGGATCTCGCGGGCGAGCGCGACGAAGCCGCCCGGGTCCTGCCTGCGCCACTCGCGATCCACCTCGGCCACGGTGATGACGCGGCCGCCGACCGTCGCGGCGACCGCGTCCGGCACGGCGGCCAGGCGGGGGCCGGCGGCGCCGTTCGCCGGGACCGGCTGCTCCCGCGCCGCGCCTGCGCCCTCCCCCGGTGTCCCGCCGGCCGCCGCGCCGCCGCGCAGGGCGACGTCGAGCGATGCGTGGCTGCCGGGGGCCGGACCGCGGCTGACGGTCAGGACGTACTCGCCCGGCGGCATGAGGGCGAGCGGCGCGGCGGCGACGATCCCGGTGTCGGTCGCCGAGCGGACGGCCAGCGGCACCAGGTCGAGGGTGACGAAAGGGGTGCGGCCGAAACCCGCGCCGGTGATCGTCAGCGTGCCCGCCCCCGGGTCCGGCCGGGCGGCGGTCAGGACGAGCGGCGCGGTCCCGGCCGGTTGCGCGGAGACCGGAGCGCCGGCCGTCCAGGCGGCGAGGGCGCATGCGGCGGCGAGCCCGCGGCACAACTGTGCGCGGCGCCGCGGCGTCCGTCCGGCGCGGCGCCGCGATGGGGCCTGGCGGGCGCGTTCGGCGGCGGCGCGGCGCAGTCCGGGGGGATGCGCCGCCGGTCGGATGCGGCGGAGGCTTCCGCCGCGGGCGCCTGCCTTGCCGGCCATGCTACGGTTGGCAAGAATAGCAAAGATCCACATTGGTGAATGGGGTGAACGTGCGTCCATCAGAGTCCTCTTCCGCATCATCATCTTCTCCGTCCGCGGGCGCGTCCGGGCCGTCCGCGGCGGGGCGTCGGCGCCGGCTCTGGCCGGCCCTGCTCGGTCTGGCCGCCGTGGCGGCCGGCGCGGCGTACTGGTTCACGCGCCCGCCCGCGGGCCTGCCGGCGCCGCGCTCGCCCGAGTACCGGGAGACGGTGCGCGTCTTCTACCGGGGGCTGGCGTCGCTGGAGGTCGGGTTGCTCGGCGACGCCCGCGACCAGTTCGCGCTGGCGGGCGAGCTGGCGCCGCGGGAGCCGGCCGTGCACGCCAACCTGGCCGTGGCCTCGGTGGGCGTGGGCGACGACGAGGCGGCGTCGGCCGCGCTGGACACCGCGTCCGCGCTGGCGCCCGACAGCGCCGCGGTCGCCTTCCTGCGCGGCCAGCTCGCGAGCTTCAGCGGGCGGTCCGAGGAAGCGGTCGCCCGCTACCGGCGCGCCACGGCGCTCGATCCGGAGCACGTGCGGGCCCGGTTCGCCCTGGCGCAGGAGCTGGAGCGGGGCGGGGCGGAGGCCGATCTGCCGGAAGCGCGGCGGTGGCTGGAGGAAGTCCTGGCGCGCCGGCCGGAGAACCTGGCGGTCCTGCTGGAGCGGGCGCGGTGGGCGGCCCGGACGGGGGACGGCGTCGTCGTCGACGACACGGTCGACCGCCTGACCCGGCTGAACGAGGCCTGGCCGGAGCTGGCCGCGACCCAGTTCGAAGGCCTGTCGCAGGCCGCGGCGGCCGGCGATCTGGCGCGCGCCGCGACGGCGGCGCAGTTGCTCCGCAACGTGCTGGTCCGCACCCCGGCCTTCCGCGAGGACCTGGCCGCGGTCAGCGTCGGCGCGGAGCAGATCGCGCAACCGCTGCTGCGCTTCCTGCGGCTGCCGTCGCCGCCGGCGTCCGCGGCGCCTCCGGACGAGACGCTGGCCTGGGCCGCGGAGCCGCTCGAACCCGCCGCGGCCGGAACCGCCGGCCTGGCCGCGCTCGCGATCGTGCACGGCGGCGCGGACGAAACGCCGATGATCCTGGCCACCGACGGCGAGGTCGTGCGCCGGGCGGGCGCGGCCGGCGCGGACGCGGCGTTCTCCTTCCCGGGGGCCGCGGCCGGGGCGCGGCCGGCGGCCGAGGCGCTGCTCCCGCTCGACTGGAACGGCGACTACCGCATGGACCTCGCCCTCGTCGGACCGGGCGGGTTCCGCCTGCTGGCGCAGGGGACGGACGGGAGCTTCGACGAGTCGACGCCGGGGTCGGCGGACGACACGCCGGCGGAAGACCTGGCCGGTTACGGCGCCTGGGCGGCGGACGTCGAGATGGACGGCGACCTCGACGTGGTCCTGGGGCCGGTGTCCGAGGCGCCGTGGGTGCTGCGGAACAACACCGACGGTACGTGGCAGGCGGTGCGGCCGTTCCCCGGCGTGGCGGGCCTGCGCGGCTTCGTCTGGGGCGATCTGGACGTCGACGGCGATCCGGACGCGGTGCTGCTCGACGCGGCGGGCGGCGCGCATCCGTTCGAGAACCTCCAGGCCGGGCGCTTCGGGGCGTGGCCGGCGTGGGAGCCGGCGGACCGCGTGGTCGGCCTGGCCCTGGGAGACCTCGACGCCGACGGCGTCCTCGACGTCGTCACCGTCGACGCGGCCGGGTCGGTGTGGCGGACGAGCCGGGCCGGCGGGACGTGGCGCCGCGAGCGCGTGGCCGCGTGGCCGGCGTTCCCGCCCGCGGCGGAGGCCGGCTCGCAACGCCTCCTGCTGGCCGACCTCGACAACAACGGCGCCCTCGATCTGCTCGGCTCCGGGTCCGCCGGAACCCGCGTCTGGCTGGCGGACGAGCGGTCCGTGCTCCGGGAAGCCCCCCCCGCCGCGCAGGTCGCGGCCGAGATCTTCGGCGTCGCCGATCTGGACGCCGACGGCCGGCTCGATCTGGTCGGCGTGCGGGACGGCGCACCGGTCCGGCTGCTCGGCCGGGGGAGCGCCGGCTACGGCTGGCAGGAGATCCGCCCGCGGGCGCACGTCGCGGCCGGCGATCAGCGGATCAACGCCTTCGGGGTCGGCGGCGAGATCGAGGTGCGGGCCGGACTGCTGGTGCAGAAGCAGGTGCTGACCGGCGCCCCGGTCCACTTCGGCCTGGGCGGGCAGCCGCGCATCGACGTGGCGCGCGTCGCCTGGCCGAACGGCGTGGTGCAGGCCGACTTCGAGCTGGCGGCGCGGGAGGTGTTCGTCGCCGAGCAGCGCCTCAAGGGGTCGTGTCCGTGGCTCTTCGCCGACGACGGCAGCGGCCAGCGCTTCGTCACCGACGTCCTCTGGCGGTCGCCGCTCGGCATGCGGATCAACGCGCAGGACACCGCCGGCGTCACCCAGACCGAGGACCGCGTGCTCGTCCGGGGCGACCAGCTCGCCCCGCGGGACGGCGAGTACGACCTGCGCATCACCGCCGAGCTGTGGGAGACCCACTTCGTCGACCACGCGTCGCTGCTGGTGGTCGACCATCCGGCGGACACCGAGGTCTTCGTAGATGAACGGTTCGCCCGCGACCCGGCGCCGCTCGACCCGATCGTCACCGGGCCTTCGCAGCCGGTCGCCGGGGCGTGGGACGACGCCGGCAAGGACGTCGGCGCGCTGGTCCGCGACCGCGACCGGCGCTACGTCGCCACCTTCGAGCGGGGGACGCACCAGGGGATCACGCGCGACCACTTCCTGGAGCTCGAGCTTGGCCCGGACGCCGAGGCGCACGCCGCGCTCCGGCTGCTCGCCCACGGCTGGATCTACCCCACCGACAGCAGCATCAACGTCGCGCTGGGGCAGAGCAGCCTGCCGGCGCCCCGCGGCGTGGCGGTGGAGGCGCTCGACGGCAGGGGGCGCTGGACCGTCCTGCACGCCGACCTGGGATTCCCGGCCGGCAAGCTCAAGACGATGATCATCCCGGTCGGGCGGCTGGCCGACGGGCGGTATCCGCGCCGGCTGCGGCTGCGCACCAACCTGGAGATCTACTGGGACCGGATCGCCTGGGCGCCGCTGCGCGCCGACGCGCCGCGCGAGACCGTGCGGCTCGCCCCCGTGGCCGCCGACCTCGCCTACCGCGGCTACAACCGGACGGAGTTCGTCGGCCCCCGCCGGCTGGAGCTGCCGGTCTACGAACTGGCGGGCGTCCGGCCCCGCTGGCGCGACCTGGTCGGCTACCACACCCGCTTCGGCGACGTGCGCGAGCTGCTGGCGGAGGTCGAGGACCGCTACGTGATCATGAACGCCGGCGACGAGCTCCGGCTCCGCTTCGCCGCGCCGCCGCCCCCGCCCGCCGGCTGGCGCCGCGACTTCGTCCTGATCACCGACGGCTGGGTCAAGGACGGCGACTTCAACACCGCCCACTCCAAGACCGTCGGCCCGCTGCCGTCGCACGGCGAGCCGGAGTACGACCCCGACGCCTCGCCCGCCCTCGAAGACGATCCGGTCCACCTCCGCCACAAGGACGACTGGCGGAAGTACCACACCCGGTTCGTCGCCCCGGACGCCTTCCTGCGGGGCTTGCGGCGGCCTGCTCGGTGAAAAAACCACTTGCGGGTCCCGATCCGTTGTGGTAGGGTTGCCGTCCATGAGGCTTGAGCCGCCGGGAACGACGGGTTGCGCCGGCCACCGCGGGCAGGATTCCGGTCGGGCGCCGTCGTTGCTGCAGCGTCGCTGCAAGTCGTTTGTTTCGAGTAGCTTACAAGCTACCCCCCCCCCCCCCGGAAAGCAAGTTCCGTACCAACTTGGCCGGTAGGTAGGGCACCCGCTACTAGTTCGACCGTCGTCGTTCGTCCCTCCGAAAACGGCCCGTCGCCGGGCCGGAGCACAACACACAGTTCGTTCGATCGGCCGGTCGCAGCAGCGGGCCACCCGGTGCCGCGGATGCGGTTCGCTGTTGCGGGAGCGGGTTCCCCCGCTCCTCGCACGGCGGTTGCGGGGCGTTCTCCGGTCGACCGGCAGGTCCGGCGCGGCGGTCGTGCTCGTGGCGGCGGTCGCCATCGAGTGATGCGGCATTTCGGGCCCGCGGTGGAAGCGAACCGCACCGAGGGGATCAGCGGCCTCGAGTCCGGGCCTAGGCGAATCGGCGAACGGAGCTACCGCGAATCCTGGCGCCGGCGATCGGCGGCGGCGCAAACCTTCGGGACCGAAAGGGACGGAGCAATGAAATTCTGCGTTACCACGTGCGTCGTGTTCGTCGTGTCGGCGGTGTTTCTCGCAGCGCCGGCGGCGGGGCAGGAATGCGTTCGAACGGATACCGCCCAGGGCTTCCGCCTTGACTGCACGTGGTCGGGGCAGGAATGCGTTCGAACGGATACCGCCCAGGGCTTCCGCCTTGACTGCCGTACACGTGGGGCGACGATGGTAGAGCAGCCGCGACCGGTAGCGCCGCCGCCGCAACCGGCGCCGCAGGTGGTAGCGTCGCCGCCGCCGCAACCGGTGCAACCGGCCGCGGAAATGGGGATCGTGCTCGCTGGGGGGGTGGCGTCCATAGTCCAGGCATACCAAGGGCAATCGCTGTCCAGCTCACGCTTCGGGTACGTTGAGGGGAGGATAACCGCTTTCGATTTCGCGGTTGTCCCTTACGGAGGGGCGACTTTCTCTCTTCAAGGCGGCGGCCGGCCTTTCGTGACCGCGGGTCTGGAATACCCTTTGGGTTCTGCCGACAGCATTTTCCGAATCGCCCCGCGACTCGGAATCTTGTCGTCAGGGTCTTCTGTAACCTTCGTTGGAGGTGCAAGTATCGATATTGGGCGCAAGGTGGGGGTGCAAGCTACCCTGGATGCGGGCGCGCGCGAGGGGGTCAGCACCTTCTTGTTCCACTACGGCGCATACTTTCGGTTCTAGCACCGGGCCGGGCCGCATCGAAAGGGGATCGTTCTCTCGGTGGGGGACCGAACAATGACACTTCGCAACGCTGTCGTTCTCTCGGTGGGGGACCGAACAATGACACTTCGCAACGCTGTCGTTCTCGCGGTTCTGGTTCTGTCGTTCGGGTGCGGCGGCGAAGGCGGCGGCGGCGAAGGCGGCGGTCTTGGGCCTACCGGGCCGTCTACTACCACGCCAGTCCGTGAAAGTAGCTTGGTGCGTTGGGTGACGTCAGTATCAGCCGGCGGTCGGAACGGAACTTGGAATACCGGCGCCGTGCCGGTCAACAGCGGCGGTGGCGGTCCGCGGGTCGAGGTGTCAGCCAATCGCGCCGTAGTAAACGGCGGCACGTCCGACGTGATCTGTCGCGGATCCGGCTCGTTCGATTCCCTTGTGCTCTTCGAGACTGGCGCCGGCCGTGGGTACTACGAGGTCCCCGTCGCGGGCACTCCGGTAACGCTACGGTTGACGTTGGCGCAGGAGATTCCGGAGACTTCGATTGATTTGTCGTTCGCCGGTCGCAACGGCGGTGCGGTCGGGCCAGCAGCCAGACATAGTTTTGACGTGGTCGAAGTGGGCACGGGCGACGTGCAGATTTCGTTGTCGTGGGATCAGGATTCGGACGTCGATCTGCATGTATTACCGCCGGATGGAGATGAAATCTATTACGGCAATCGGACTTCGGGCGGTGGGGAACTGGATTTGGACTCGAACGCGGGCTGCAGAATCGACGGCATCAGGAACGAGAACGTAACGTGGCCGGCGGGCACTGCCCCGCGCGGCTTCTACACGGTGCGGGTCAACTACTGGGACAGTTGCGGCGTGCAGGCGACGAACTACACTGTACGCGTCAATACCGGTGGTGACAGCCGGACGTTCACGGGAACCCTGACTGGTTCCGGCACCGGAGGTGGCGCCGGAGCCGGTGAGTGGGTCGTCGACTTCGAGCGGAGGTAACAATGACACTTCGCAACGCTGTCGTTCTCGCGGTCGTTCTGATTCTGTCGTTCGGCCTCGCCGGATGCGGCGGTGAAGGCGGCGGCGGTCTTGGTGCGCTTACCGGACCATCTACTACCACGCCCACCACGCCCACCACGCCGGGCAGCAATGACTCGATTACGTTCGGGTGCGACGCGTCCTTGTCCGACGACGTGTGCTGGTTCTACTTTCTGACTGATCCATTGTACTACGAAGACCATCCTTACGGCACGATTGGCTTGGAGTTGAATCCTGGCGAACGCAGACAATATTCCGAAGGATCCGAAACCAACTATGGTGCCGTAATCAGAACAGGCGACCGGTACATAGTTGTCGTCGGCAACCAAGATTTAGGCTGGCCGTGGACCTCGCCCGGTTGGGATGAATGTTCGAGCAATGGTGGTTACAACAGCAGTTACAGTGACCGGCTCGGCTATATTGTGTTTTGCAAACGGGCCTACATAAAACAAGGCTACAACAATTAGTTAGTTAGTTAGGGGAGGTAACTGTCGTTCTGTTGGCAACCGGGTCAAACCGGGGAGGTAACAATGACACTTCGCAACGCTGTCGTTCCCGGGGGAGAGGTAACAATGACACTTCGCAACGCTGTCGTTCTCGCGTTCGTTCTCATGCTGTCGTTCGGCCTCGCCGGATGCGGCGGCGAAGGCGGCGGCGGTCTTGGTGCGCTTACCGGACCATCTACTACCACGCCCACCACGCCCACCACGCCCACCACGCCCACCACGCCGCCCACTACGAGGGTGTACGCTGGCGAATGGTACGGTGATGCCGAGCTGTGGTTGAACGGCGAAACTTCTTGGTCTTTCAGGGACGGGTTTCGTTTCGCTGTGGAAGTGCCAAGAGAACCGAGGCACGGGGAATCTATGTCTCTGACGTGGAGAAGTACAGGCAATGAACCGGCTGGTTCCCAGTCTGTTAGGAAAACTGGAACATGGGATTGTGAGTTCGCTGGTGGTACATGTTTCTGGTCCGGGGCGGGTGGCGGCGATGGTTACTCCGTTTCCGGGTTTCCTGTAGATTCTACAGACTATTTTTTGTTCTTGAGGGAAGATGGACAAAGCGATTTCACCTACTATGGTTATCGTAACGGTGAAACAAGACTTCAATATCATGCTGATGATTTACGTAGACGATGAAGTGGAGCCGCGGGCCGGAAGAATACCCGGTCGGAGCTTCCACTACTTTCCGGCATGAGTGAGGGAAGATCGCGAGTCATGGAGCCGGATCGGGCCGCGGTGCCGACCGGGAACGATGGCGCAGGGAACGAATGCGCCTGCTTCGAGTGAGTGCGACGCGCCGGCCGACACGCGGTGGCGCGAACATGCGTTCCGCTACGGGGCCGGGGCCTCCGCCGTGGAGCTGAACGTCACTCTGCCGGTGCGCGTCTGCCGCTCGTGCGGTTTCGAGTTTCTCGACCACGAAGGGGAGACGCTGCAGCACGATGCCGTCTGCGCGCATCTCGGTGTGCTGACCCCGAAGGAGATACGCGGCATTCGAAGGATGCACGGCATGTCGCGCGCGGAGTTTTCCAGGGTGACCGGAATCGGGGAAGCGACGCTGAACCGTTGGGAGAACGCGATCCTGATTCAGAACGCGGCGAACGACCGCTATCTTCGTCTTCTGGCGCGGCATGAGAACGTCCGGAGGCTGGAGCGTCTGGATGCAGCGAGGACGCGCCGGCCGAATTTGGGGCTCAGGCGGACTCGACGTCGAACGCCGCGACGTCGCGCTCGGCGGCGCTGATCTCCACCCCGATCAGGTGCACCGCACGGCCCGGTGTGCGGTACTTGTCCGCGTAGCGGCGCGCCCGCAACTGCGCCAGCGCCGCGTTCTCCGGCCGTGAGCGGTCCGCGCTCGCGCTGTCCGGCCGCGAGCTCCGCGCCGTCCGCTCGGCAACCTTGAACTCGAACAGGAACGCGGCGCCGCCCGTCACCACCGCCAGATCCAGCCGCCCGCGGCTGGTCGCGTCCTCGACCGCCACGCCGTCCATCGACGCCTGGAACCAGGCGTAGAAGACGCTCGACCAGTAGCCCTCGTAGCGGGCGACCTCGTTCCGCCGGTGCCAGTCGTGCGGGATGCCCGCCAGCAGCTTCCGGAACAGCGCCTCCAGTCCGCTCCAGTCCGCCGCCGCCAGCACGCGGCGGAGCGCGATGCCGCTCCCCGCCGACCGCCAGCGCGGCGCCAGGGCGTCGAGCAGACCCCGGCTCAGGCCCCGCCGCACCTCGCGGTTCGGATAGTCCAGACGGTACAGCGGCAGACCGTCGGGGTCCTTCTCCTCCTCCGCGATGGTCAGATAGCCGGTCTGGAACAGCAGCGCCTCGGTCGACACGGCGTCCACGTCGAAGGCCGACAGCAGGTCGTCGTCGGCGCGCAGACCCTCGATGTCCGGGGCGGAGAAGCCGCGCCGCAGCAGCGTGTCGATCAGGAACCGCGGCGTTGCGGTCTCGAACCAGTGCGCCCGGAACTCGCGGCTGGCGAACAGGTGGAGGATGGCCCAGGGGTTGTAGACGCGCTCTTCCCCCCGCCAGTCGTAGCCGTTGTACCAGGCGCGGATCCGGTCCCGGTCGAGGCCGGGGAGCTCGGGTGCGAACACCGTGTCGAGGTCCGTCTCGGTGTAGCCGCAGATGGCCGCGCAGCGCGGGTCCAGGGTGAGGTCGGTGAGGAAGTTCAGGTCGGAGAACAGGCTGACCTTCGAGAACTTGCTGACGCCGGTGAGGAAGGTGAGCTCGACGTGGGCGTCGCAGTCCTTGAGCGTGCCGTACAGCCCGCGCAGGTCGTCGCGGTTGGCCTTCGCCTGCTCGTTGCCGGCGCGGGGGGCGGCCTCCCGCTCTTCGCCCGGAAGCTCCGCCTCGTCCCGCGCGTCCAGGATCGGCTTGTCGTACTCGTCCACCAGCACGACGACGCGCTCGCCTGTCCGCTCGTGCAGCGCCTCCAGCAGGTCGGCGAAGCGTCCCGAGGGGGTGTGGACGCCGGAGGCGGGCAGTCCGGCCCGGCGTTCGGCCGAGGCGAGCTGCCGCATGACGCTCGCGCGCAGCTCCTCCGGCCGCTTGAAGTTGCCGCCGGCGAAGCTCAGCCGCACGACGGGATGGCGCTTCGACCACTCCCAGCCGTCGTGGACGGCCAGACCCCGGAACAGCGGCTCGGCGCCTTCGTACAGCTCCTTGAGTGTGTCCACGAACAGGCTCTTGCCGAAGCGCCGGGGGCGCGACAGGAAGTAATGCTTGGCGTCGCCTGCCGCGATCCGTCGGGCGAAGGCCGTCTTGTCGACGTAGTAGTAGCCTTCCTCCCGGATGCGGCGGAAGGTCTGGATGCCGACGGGGAGCCTGCGCCTGTCCACGGCGGGATCTTACTTTCGGTCCGCGCTCGCGCTCCCCGGCCGAGGACTCCGCACGGTCCGCCCGGCCACCTTGAACTCGCAGCCGCACGAGGTAATCGACCCGGCGAGCAGGTTCGGGGCCGGGGCCTCCGCCGTGGAGCTGAACGTCACCCTGCCGGTGCGCGTCTGCCGCTCGTGCGGTTTCGAGTTTCTCGATCACGAAGCGGAGACGCTGCAGCACGAGGCCGTCTGCGCGCATCTCGGGGTGCTGACCCCGAAGGAGATACGCGGCATTCGAAGGATGCACGGCATGTCGCGCGCGGAGTTCTCCAGGGTGACCGGACTCGGGGAAGCGACGCTGAACCGTTGGGAGAACGCGATCCTGATTCAGAACGCGGCGAACGACCGCTATCTTCGTCTTCTGGCGCGGCATGAGAACGTCCGGAGGCTGAAACGCCTGGATGGATCGGGGGCGCGCCGGCCTCCGAAGCCGGAGGCCGACCGTTTTCGCGCCTAGTCCGCGACCGCGACCGACCCCGGCCGGACGACCTTGACGACGTCGCCGGGCAACGGCTGCTCGTTCACCGGATAGCCGTTCATGACGGCGAGGGTGGCGGCCGGCACGATCTCCCCGCCCACCCGCTGGGCGATGCGCTGCCAGGTGTCTCCGCCCTCGACCTGGTAGAGGGCGATTCGGTTGGGCCGGATCCGTTCGGCCTCGTCGCGGCGCAACTGCCGGAACGAATGGATGCTGTCGTGGACTTCGCGCTCGACGAGCCGGTACCCGTCCGCGTCGGCGAAGGCGCCGAGCAGATAGACCGCGGATCCGGAGCGAATGAAGGCGACGCGCGCGATCATCGGTCCCACCCCGCGGACGTCCTGGGTCCAGGCGCCGACCCAGGCGTCGAGGCCGTTGATCGTGGCCGGCGTCCCCTGCTGCTCCACGAACCCGGCGCCGGTCATCTCGCGTTCGGCGATCCGCTGGAGGTCGGAGCCGTTCTCCCGCACGATCCTCAGCAGCATGTAGCGCTCCTGCCCCGGCTCGCGCGCCATCACCATCTCGGCCCCGTTGCGCACCTCCCAACCGGCCGGGAACTCGAGTGCGAAGCGCAACGCCGGGTGCAGGAACTCCCGGCCGCGGACGACGCCCTGCTCGGGGTTGTCGCCGTGGACGACGCCCTCGATGCGGGCGAGGTACCCCGCCCGGTCGATCCGCAGCGCGCCGAGGTCGGGCGTCTCGGCGAGCAGCGCTTCGACCGTGCCGGCGACGCCGGCCACCCGGTCGGCCGGTTCCGGATGCGTCGCCAGCCAGTTGGGGGTTCCGCGCCGGTCGGTGGTGTCCGCGATGCGCCCCAGCGTCGCCAGCATGTCGCCGACGCCGTGCGGGTCCCAGCCGGAGGCGGCGGCGTACTCGGCGCCCAGGCGATCCGCCTGCCGTTCGTCGTCGCGCCCGAACTTCAGGAACAGCAGCCCCAGCCCCTGCCCGGCGGCGTCGCTGAGGCCGGGCGACCCGTACCGCGGGCGCATCGCCGGCACGAAGATCTGGCCGAGCAGCAGTCCCATCTGGGCACCGGCGGCGCGGCTGTACGCCTGCACCGAGTGCCGGGCCGTCACGTGGCCGATCTCGTGTCCCAGCACCCCGGCCAGCTCCGCCTCGTCGTTCAGGTACGCCAGCAGGCCGCGCGTCAGGTAGACGTACCCCCCCGGCACCGCGAACGCGTTGACCACCGGAGAATCGATGACCGCGAACTGCCACGGCAGGTCCGGGCGGTGCGACACGGCGGCCAGCTCGGCGCCGATCGCCGCGACGTACTCCTGCAGCGCGTCGTCGTCGTAGACCCCCATCTCGCCCCGAATCTGCGCGTCGGCCTGCCGGCCGAGCTCGGCCTCCTGGGACTCGCTCATGAAGACGAGCTCGCGGCCTCCGGTGACCGGGTTCCGGGCGCACGCCGCGGCGACGGCCACAAGCAGGATCGCGGCGAGCAGCCGGGCGGGGCCGGAGCGGCCGCGGCCGCCCGAACGGGTGTCGGCAGGCAATCGGGAGAGGTCTTCCGCGAACGCTCGCATGGCGGAGCGGCCGCGGCCGCCCGAAGGGGCGCCCGCGGGGACGCGGGACGTGCTGCGCCGTGGATGAGGCATGTCGTCAACCTCCGCGCACTTCGGCGCCGGGATTCCGAACGCGCGGGACGTGCTGCGCCGTGGACGAGGCATGTCGTCGACCTCCGCGGGATCCGGATCGCCGGCGTGCGAGGCGGCCGGCGGCCGGGCGCCGTGGACGAGCCGCGCCGTCAACCTCCGCGCGGCGTCGCGGACAGGGCGCACGGCGCACGGCGCACGGGTTCCGCGCGCCGTTCCACTCCTCAGCGTACCATGAGCCGCCGGACGGCGCCGGCGCGCGGCGGGCGAGACGGGGGGAGCGGGCCGCCGGCCGGGTTACGCCGGACCTCGGCCGGAACCACGAGCAGCATCGCGAAGACGAGACGGGAGCGGGCCGCCGGCCGGGTTACGCCGCCGGCACGCGCAGGCGGTCCAGCGCCTGGCGGATCGCTTCGACCGCCGCCTCGCTCGCGGGGCGGAGCGGGGGGCAGGGGTCGCCGCCGGTGAATCCGAGCAGCGAGACGGCCGCCTTGAGGCCGGGCACGCCGTACCGCGACGTCACCAGGCCCGCGAGCGGCGTCAGCCGCCGCTGCAGGTCGCGGGCCTCGTCGAGGCGGCCGGCGCGAACCAGATCGTACAGATCGACGCACAGATCCGGCACGACCGAGGCCAGGGCCAGGACGCCGCCGGCCGCGCCCGACAGCAGGCTCGCGTAGAAGACCGGGGCGGACCCGGCCAGGACCGCGAAGTCGTCGGGGGTGGCGTCGATCAGGGCCGACAGCAGCTTGAGGTCGCTCCCCGACTCCTTCATGCCGACGACGTTCGGATGCCCGGCCAGCCGCGCGACGGCGTCCGCGCCCAGCGTGACGCCGGTGAGCGCGGTGTAGTTGTAGAGGACCACCGGGACCGGCGACGCGTCGGCGACCGCCGTGTAGTGCGCCACGAACGCGTCGGACGTCAGCAGCGGCTTGAAGTAGGAAGGGGTCCGCACCAGCACCGCGTCGGCGCCCAGATCGGCCGCCCGGCGCGCGGCGCGCACGGCGGCGGCGGTCGACTCGCGGCCGGTCCCGGCGAGGCACAGGCGGCCGGCCGGAACCGCGTCGCGCGCCGCCGCGATGGCCGCGTCCGACTCCGCCTCGTCGATCAGCGGCGCCTCGCCGTTCGAGCCGAGCACCACCACGCCGCGGACGCGGGTCGCCATCCAGCGCTCGACGTTCGACGCCATCGCCGCAACGTCGACCCGGCCGTCCCGGAAGGGGGTCGGAATAGGCGGCAACACGCCGTCGATGCGCACGGGTGGTTTGTAGCCGCGCGGCCGGCCGGTGTCAAGGGCCGGGCGCGCGGGTTCCGCCGCCGGGGACGCGCCGCGCGCCGCGGGCCGGCGCGCTCAGCGCAGCACGTCGAAGAGGTAGCTGTACTTCACCGTCAGCGAGCGGCCGGAGGCCACGACGAAGTCGCGCCGCTCGAGGCCGAGCGGCTGAATGTCGTTGTAGACGACGAACAGGCCGGTGTTGGCGTCCGACAGCAGGCCGAAGCGCAGGTTCGACGACCACAGGCCGGCGCGGTCGTTGTACTGCACCAGCGCCTGGAAGAACATGCGGGTGGTGAACGAATAGGACGTCCGCAGGCGGATCAGGTTGGTCGTGAAGTGCCCGCCCGGCAGGTCCAGGTCGTTGTAGCTCCATTCGAGCAGCGCGTTGAACGCCTCGCCGGCCCGCGCCGCGATCGACGGGGTGATCGTGACGCGCTGCCCGCCGAACAGCCCCCCGACGATGGCGTTGAAGTTGCCGCTGACCGGCGCGCCGAGGTTCGTGTTGCCGGCGATCTGCGCCTCGCTGTGGTCGTACCGCCCTGGCGGCACGACGACCCCGGGGAAGATCTCGAACGGCTCGAAGACCCCCTCCCGCGTGACGTTCATGCCGGTGTGGATCTCGTAGCCGTTGCGCCACTCGATGTGGTTGTCGATGTGCGTGAACTGCGTCTCCTGCCAGCCGGTCGCGAAGTCGAAGACGGTGTTGTGGGAGATGTGCGGCCGGAACTCGTGGACCCCCCACCAATCGTCCGGGCGCAGGGTCGTGAACACGCTGGCGTTCATCCGCCGGTAGCTCCGGCGGGCGAGAAAACCGACCTCCGGGTTGAAGTTCGGCGCCACCTCGGTGTACCCGAGGCCGAGGCGCGCGACCTCCGACTGGTGTCGCGCGCTGAGGCCGTAGGCGTGCGCGCTTTCCGCCGCCCCGGTCAACCCGTGGCGCTCGCGAAACGCGGCCAGCGCGCCCGGCGGGGTCTCGGTGTTCGCCGCGAAGCCCGAGACGGTGCCCCCCTGCCCGATGCCCCAGCGGCCGTCGACCGCGTACGACCGGTTGAAGTCGTCCGCGCCGGCGAAGCCGCCGCCCGCCTGCCGGTTGACGAACAGCACGCCGACGTTGGAGCGGTTGGCCAGGTCCTGCCGGATGCGCCCCACGGTGAAGTTCTGCCGCGGCGTCCCGGCCGCATCGACCGCCGCGGTCTGCATGTTCAGGAACCCGACGTTCGTGTCGCTCCCCACCTTGCCCGACAACCGGCCGCCGCCGACTATCGGAATCTGCTCGCCCGCCGCGCCGAGGCCGATCCGCCGGCTGAAGAACACGTCGACCGCCCCGGACTGCCCCACCGAGAACAGGCCGGCGTTCTCCAGGAAGAAGGGCCGCTTCTCCGGAAAGAACAGCGTGAAGCGGTCGAGGTTGATCTGCTCGTCGTCCACCTCCACCTGCGCGAAGTCGGTCCGGTACGTCGCGTCGAGGGTCAGGCTGGGCGTGATGCTGTACTTCAGGTCGGCGCCCCAGTCGCCGGTGCCCACCGTCCGCGTCCCGGCGCCGCGGTACGCGGCGTCGCCGAGCACGTAGGGCATGAGCTGCAGGTTGCGCTGGGCCGGGACCCGCAGCCCCTGCAGCTCGCCCGCCAGCGACAGGCGGTTGAGCGTGAACTGCCGCGGCAGCGGCGACCAGTAGGCCTGCTCGTTGTTGGCGCGGATGTTGCGCTGGAAGTTCAGCCCCCAGGTCTGGACCTCGGAGGGGGGGTAGCGCAGGGTGCGGAACGGGATCGCGATCTCCGCCGTCCAGCCGACGTCGGTGACGCCGGTGACCACCTGCCACACGCCGTCCCAGTTCACGTTCAGCCCGCCGCCCGACCCGCGCTGCTGCCGGCTGTTGCTCGGCCGCCCGCTCCCGCCGCCGCCGAACCGGCCGCTGCCCTGGCCCTCGTTGGTCACCTGCCCGTCGTACTCGACGCCGGCCGGGTTGGTCCCGAAGACGAAGCCGTTCAGGCCGTCGTGGTAGGTGTCCAGGATGATCCGGAAGCTGTCGGTCTCGGTCAGGTCCGAGTCGCGGCGGCTGTCGGCGGCGATGATCGTCGCCGGGTCGTCCGTGTAGCAGACGACGCCGAAGTACAGCGTGTCCTCGGTGTGGACGATGCGCACCTCGGTCCGCTCCGACGCCGGCTCCCCCTCGAACGGCCGGCTCTGCACGAAGCCGGTCGCCAGCCGCGCATCGGCGTAGGCGGGGTCGCCGAGGACCTCGCCGTCGATCGCCGGCGCCTCCGCGACGCGCAACGCGCGGGTGAGCGGGGCGCCGGCCGCGGTCAGCTCGCGGGCCTCGAGCGCGGAGAAGGTGCGTGCGTCCGGCGCGGCCGGCTCGCCGTTGCCGCCGGACGACTGCGCCGCCGCCCCCGCGGGCAGTCCGGCGGCCAGAACCACGGGGACGAGGGAACTGCCGATGCGGTGCCGGAGCAGGGTGTTGAGCATGGGTTGCGCGCTCCCTCGACGAAAACGTCATTCTAGCCGTTCCCCGACGGCCGGACGGAGCGCACCCGGTTCCGCGGTGCGGCGGCCTGCGCTGTGATAGCTTTCCCTGCGTACTGGAAACGGCAGCGCACCCGATGATCACGCGGCGCGGGCGGCCGGCGGCGCCCGGACAACCTGGACGGCGGTTGCCGGCGCTGCTGCTCCTCCTCGCCCTGCTCCTCGCGCCGACCCCGTTCGCGTCCGCGCAGCCGGCCGAGCACCGCGTCGCGATCGTCGCCTACGACACCAACGACGTCCGGCTGCCGATGGCGCTCGACGCGATCGCGTTCTGGAACGACGTGCTGGCGGACCTGGGACTTTGGGTCCGGCTGGTCGAGGAGATTCACGTCGCGTCACCGGTCACGCGCGCGCTGGAGAACTACGCGCGGTCGATCTCGCAACGGGCGGGACGTCTGCGGGGCGGGCCGGGCGAGCCGGACGCGCCGGACGCGATCACCGGCTTCGGCGTCGAGGCGGTCCTGCTGCTGTCGCGCCAGGACCTGATGTCGTTCGCCTGGCCCCTCCCGCGGCGGCCGGGCCACTTCGTGGCGATCGAAGAGGATCGCACCGCGATGGCCACCAACCCGAACATCGCCCGGAACATCATCGCGCACGAGATCGGCCACACGCTGGGGCTGCGCCACAACCGCGACCCGACCGCGCTGATGTGCGGTCCCTGCCGCACCAGCGAGCTCGCGACGGACCGGCCGGAGTACATGCGCCTGACGGAGCGCGACCGCCGGCGGCTCGTCGAACGCTACGCCGCCCGGTAGCCGCCACCCGCCGGCGCGCCGTCCCGCCACGCGCATTGCGACACGCGGCGCGGGAACGTTTCGTCGGCGGGATGATTCGGTGTCGAGGGAGGCGCCCGCCGCCGGCCGGGTATCATGAAGAACCGGAACGTTCCCGCGCCCGCCCCCGTAAGTTCGGGAAATGCGCCGACTCCGCCTGCTGCTCCACTGCCTCTCCGCCGTCCTGCTGGCCGCCGCCGCCGCGCAGGCGCAGCCGCCGCCGCCCGCCGTGGTGACCGGCACGGTGGTGGACGGCGTCACCGGCGACCCGATCCCGGGCGCCGCCGTCGCCAGCGGCGCCGAAACGGCCGCGACCGGCGCCGGCGGGCGCTTCACGGTGACGCTCGCGCCGGGCGACGCGGAGCTGCGGATCACCGCCGCCGGCTACCTGGACGCCGCCGTCCCCGTCAACCCGGCCGCGCCCGGCCCGCGGCCGGCGCTGGAGGTGGCGCTGTTCCGGAACACCTTCGCCGAAACGGTGCGGGTCGTCTCGCCGGTCCCCGCGCCGGAGCGGCCGTCGGCGACGCCGGTCGAGAGCGAACAGGTGCTGGAGGTCGCCGGGGCGTTCGACAACGTCTTCCGCACGCTCAACCTGCTGCCGGGCGTCGCGCTGACCGGCGACTTCAACAGCCGGCTGGCGGTGCGCGGCGGCACGCCGGACCAGAACCTGACGGTGATGGACGGGGTGGAGATCCACAACCCCTACCGGCTGTTCGGCCTGGTCAGCGCGTTCAATCCGGAGACGGTCGAGCGGTTCGAGCTGACCGCGGGCGGCTTCGGGGCGGCGTACGGCGACCGGCTCTCGTCGCTGCTCGTCGTCGACAACCGGGTCGGCGGACGCACGTTCGAGGGCTCGTCGTCGTCGAGCGTGACCGACGCCAACGTGGTCTTCGAAGGGGCGGCGCCGGGCGGCGGTTCGTGGCTGCTGACCGGGCGCCGGACCTACTACGATCTGGTGGCCGGACTCTTCACGGACCAGAACCTGCCGTCGTTCGCCGACGCGCAGATGCAGGGCGACTGGACGTTCGGGCCGGGGCACCGCCTGTCGCTGTTCGGCCTCGCGAGCCGCGAGAACTCCGACTTCAGCCTGGACGATCAGGACGACCCGGCGTCCCGCGACACCGGCCGCCTCACTTCCCGGGCGGGCAACGACCTCGCCTCGCTCCGCCTGGATGCGCTGCTGGGGAACGCCGGCACGTCGCGCACGATCGTGGCGTGGTACCGCAACACCGACCTGATCGATGTCGCGGGCACGTTCGAATCGGACGAGAGGCGGTCGAACACGCCCGACGACCGGACCGCGGCCGCCCTGACCACGGTGCGGTTCGACCGCACCATCGAAGTGCGCGACCTGTCGATCCGGCAGGAGTTCGCCCTGTCGCCGGCGCCCGCGCACGCGCTCGACGTCGGCATCGAGCTGCACCGCCTCGCGTCGCGGGTCGGCCTGTCGATCACCGGCGACCGGAACGAAACCGTCGCCAACCCGTCGAGCGTGCTGGGCGGGACCGGACTGCCCGCGTACCTCGACTCGACGCCGGGCGGCACGCGCGGCGGCGCCTGGATCCAGGACCGCTGGACGCCGGCGCCGCGGCTGTCGCTCGAGCCGGGCCTGCGCCTCGACTGGAGCACGGTCAACGGCGGCGCCGTCGCATCGCCCCGGTTCGCCGCCACGGTCACGCTCGGCCCGACCCGCCGGCTGCGGGTGGCGGGCGGCCTCTACACGCAGAGCCCGGGTTACGAGAAACTGATCCAGTCCGACTACTTCTTCGACCTCTCGCCCGAGTACGTCACCACCCTGCGGCACGAACGCGCCACGCATCTGGTGGCGGGCATGGAGCAGGACCTCGGACCCGACACCGTGGTCCGCGTGGAGGGCTACCGCAAGACGTTCGACGACCTGATCGTCGGCCGGCTCGAATCGGAGACGGCGCGCCGCGCCCGGGTCGCGCGGTACGACTTTCCGGCCGGTCTGCAGGACAGCGTGCCCGCCGCGGCGCGGATCACCAGCCTGCCGGCCAACGGCGGCGCCGGGATCGCCTGGGGCGTCGACGCCTACCTGGCTCGGACCGCGCCGGACGCGCGTCTGGCCGGCTGGCTCACCTACGCCTGGGGCCGCGCGAACCGGGAGACCTACGGCCTGCGCTACCCGTTCGAATACGACCGCCGCCACGGGTTCAACGCCGTCGGCCGCCTCCGTCTGAACGACCGCTGGAGCATGGCGGCGACGGCACAGGTGGCGACCGGCTTCCCGTACACGCCCGCGGCCGGCGTCCGGGTCGCCGCCGAGGAGGACGCGCGGGGGCGGCTCGTCCCGGCGCGGGACCCTGCCGGCGCGCTGATCTACGGCGTCGACCTCGGCGGCCTCGACCGCCTGCAGCGGGGGCGCCTGCCGCTCTACGCCCGCGTCGACCTGCGGATCAGCCACCGGCCGGGCGGTCCCGGCGGCCGCTGGTCGTGGTACGTCGAAGCGATCAACCTGCTGAACCGCGACAACCCGGTGGCGCTGGAGACCACTCTGGCGCACGCCCCCGGCGCGCTGACGCCGCGCATCGTCGAAACTCCGACCGCCGGCTTCCCCATCCTCCCGTCGTTCGGCGTCCGCGTCCGCTTCTGACCGCACCGGGCCCCGCCCGGTTCCGGCCGTCGCCAGACGGCGGTCCGCCTCGGCACCGCGGACGGCCGGGAATCCGGCGTCTCGTTCCTTTGCGAACCGACGCCGCGGGCGACTCGCCGCCGGCCCGGCTCCCGCCGGCCGCGGACGGCGCCCGGCGAGGACTTCCGGGCGGGGATCCGGCTATGATCGCCGGGCGCCGGCGTCCGGGCGCGCGCTCTTGCGCGCCGGCGGCGGCGCGGCAATCGACGCAACCCGGTGGTCCCACTCGTTCGGAGGAGGAGTGACACGATGTTGAAGCAGAAACGGTATCTCGCCGCGTTCCTCGCTCTCGCGGTCTTCGGTCTCGGCTACGCGGCCGGCCAGTTCACCGCGTTCGAGAGCGTCGCCCGGGCGCAGTCGGAGCGGATCTTCGAGATGCGGACCTACACCGCGCATCCCGGCCGCCTCGACGCGCTCAACGCCCGGTTCCGCAACCACACGACGCGGATCTTCGAGAAGCACGGCATGACGAACGTCGGCTACTGGACGCCGCAGGAGGCGCCGCTGTCCGAGGACACGCTGGTCTACATCCTGGCCCACGACAGCCGCGAGGCCGGGCAGGCGAGCTGGGACGCGTTCCGGGCCGATCCCGAGTGGGCGCGGGTGGCCGAGGAATCGCAGCGCGACGGCCGGATCGTGCAGAACGTCGACGTGCTGTGGCTGGAGGCGACCGACTACTCGCAGATCAAGTAGCGCCGGAGTGCTCCCGCCTGCGGCGGCCTACGTCGCGGCGGGCGCCGCAGGCTCGAACTTCCGCCGGTAGTACCGGGTCCAGACGACGATGGCCGGAATGCCGACGACGGTCGGCAGGATCCACGGCGCCACGGCGAGCGGTCCGGCGAGCTCCCAGGGCCACAGGCTCTGCGCCCCGAAGACGATGAACGCGGTGTGGAACGCGATGCCGCCCCCCAGCATCGATCCGAGGTGGCTGTAGAACCAGCCCATGCGCCGCGCCCCCGGGTTGCGCATCGACCGCAGCATGCCGCGGCCCGTGAAGAGGCCGATCGGACTGAGCCCCAGCAGGATCGGGGACACGTCGGACCATACCGCCAGCGCGAAGACGACGACGGTGACGCTGCCCGCGATGGAGGCCCAGGCGAGCGCTTCGTGGACCGGGGTCCGCAGCGTCTCCGGCGCCCGCCGCGTGGCCACCACCCGCATCGCCTGCCGCACCGTGGCGAACGTCGTCACCCCGAGGTAGCCGAGGAACAGGGCGAAGCCGTACAGGTCGGGCCGTTCCACGAGGCCGATGCCCTGCGCCTGGTACGAGACGATCCGGCCGGCCGACGCGGTGACCGCCGACAGCGTCACGACGTAGGCGCAGTAGGTGTAGACGCGGCCGGCCCGCACGTGCGCCCGGCCCCCCTTGCGGGCGAAGACGGGGACCCAGAACGCCGCGAGGCCGACGAACCCGGTGGCGGCGTGGATCCCGACGAGGACGTCGAACAGCACGGTCACGATGCTCATGATGGAAGGCCCTTCACCGAGGATAACCAGGTATGATGGTGGTATGAAAACCGCAGTCTCACTGCCGGACGAGCTCTTCCTGTCGGCCGACGACCTGGCCAAACGGCAGGGGATGTCGCGGAGCAGGCTGTTCGCCGTCGCGCTCGCCGAGTACGTGGCGAGGCATCGCGACGAGGACGTCACGACGAAGCTGAACGAAGTGCTCGCCAGTGAACCGAGCGGCATCGATCCGGCGTTGCGGGCAACCCAGGCCCGCAGCGTCGGCGCCGGGAAATGGTAGTCGCGCGGCGCGAGGTGTGGTGGGCCGACCTGGACGAGCCGCGCGGCTCCGCACCCGGGTTTCGTCGTCCCATCCTCATTGTCCAGGCTGACGCCTTCAACAGAAGCAGGCTCAGGACCATCCTCGGAGTGATCCTGACGTCGAACGCGAGGCTCGTCGCGATGCCCGGGAACGTCCTTCTCCCGGCGCAGCGCACCGGGCTTCCGAAGGACTCCGTGGCCAACGTCACGCAGATCGTGACCCTCGACGAAGACTGTCTTTCCCGCCGGGTGGGGCAGATCTCGCCGGGGCTGATGGCGCGCGTGGACGCCGGACTCAGGCGCGTGCTGGCGCTGTAGCCCGGCGCGCACGGGCTGGCGGAATCTCCGGGCCGCGTGCGCCGGGCTACGGATCCAGATGCACCTCGGCGAGCGCGATCCCCCGCTCGCCGGCGACCGCGTACAGGAGGTAGACGCGGCCGTCTTCCTCGAAGATCGCCGGATCGCGCAACTGGTTCACCGGGACGTTGACGGCGCCGCCGCGGGACGGCTCCACCGGCAGGTCCGCGCCTTCCCACGGCCGCTCCGGGCGGAGCACCTCCGTCCGCTCCGTCGCCTGCCAGTCCCGCCAGTCGCCGGACAGGTCGATGCCAGCCGCCCACACCCGCTCGGGTGCGTCGCCCCGCTCGGTCCAGAAGACGAACAGCCGGTCGCCGCGCTTCAGCAGGGCCGAGTGCCGCATGTTCGGGTTGAACAGATCCGGTCCCTCCTCGAAGCCGGTCAGACCGTCGCGGGAGCGGTACATCACGCCCGGCATGGCCAGCGCGTAGACGTGACCGTCGTGCCGGAACGCGCGGAAGTACGGCCGGCCGAGGATCTCCGGGCGCCCTTCGAAGCGCAGGCCGTCCGACGAGACCGCGGCGCGGGTCACCTGCGGGCCGCGCTCCCGCCCGTGGAAGTACATGACGATCTCCCGCCGCTCCTCGATCACGTGGACGTCCGGCGATGCGACGTGCGCGTACGCTCCGGCCGGGTTGGCCGAGTCGACTCCGCAGGGCGGGCAGGTGACCGGGAAGTGCGACTGCTCGATCCGCAACGTCCCCGGCTCGTACGTCGTCCACGGCCCGGTCAGGTCGTCCGCGTAGGCGAGGCGAACGTAGAGGCCGCGGTGATCGGCGAAGTACAGGTAGTAGCGGCCGAGCGGGTTCTCCACCCAGTCGGGCACGCGGATGAGCGACGGCCCGGCGATGTTGCTCCCCATCCGCCCGTCCATGTCGGGGATGATGATGGGAGCGTCGAGCAGGCGCTCGATGCGGATGGTCCGCGCCGCCTCCGCCCCCGCCGGGATCGGCCCCCGTGCGGCGGGCGGCTCGGGCGGCGGCCGGCGGGACTGCGCCGCGGCCGCGCCCGGCGGCGCAAGCGCATGGCCCTCCAGACCCGCGAGCAGCACATCCGGGCGGGACTGCGCCGCGGCCGCGACCGGCGGCACGAGGGCCAGCACGGCCGCGAGCGACAGCGCGGCGCGCACGCACGCGGTGGGGTGTTTCGTGGTCATCGGTCCTCTCCTCGCCGCATGACGCCGATTCTACCAGCCCCCGTGGTGACCGCGTGCCGCACCGAGAGCCGCGAGGCGGAGGGGACGACGAATGAGCGCCGCCGGCGCCGTCGAGTGGTGACCGCGTGCCGCGCCGCGAGGCGCGAGGCGGGGCGAGAGGACGGCGAGACCCGGCCATGCCATGATGGAGGCGCGCGAACTCCATTGGCGACCGCGCATGAGCGCCGTGTTGCCGGTGCCGACCGCCTGCATGTCATGATGGAGGCGCGCGAACTTCCATGGCGACCCCGATGGATCCCGGCCGCGGGGCGGCCGGCCAGCCTGCCGTCCCGTACTCGTACCGGCTCGCGGCGGCCGGCGCCCTCGTCGGGCTGGTCGTCTCCCTCGGCATGATCCCGGCCGGCGGCGGCCTCGCCGCCCGCGCCGGCATGGGTCTCCGTTTCGCGGCGATCGGCGCCCTGTTCACGGCCTGGATCGTGTTCTGGCTGAACCGGTGCGACACCGGCCGGCAGCAGCGGACGGTCCGGATCGTCCTCGCCGGCCTCGCTCCGTTCCTGCTGTTCGGCGTCCTGCTGGGCGGCCTGATCGGCGTCGCCGGCATCTTCGTCAACCTGTTCCTGCCGGTGTTCGTCGTGCTGCCGCCGCTGGTGTACGGCCTGCGCCGCGAGTGGCGCTCGTTCGCCGCCGCGCTGGCCGCCGTCCTCGTCCTCGCGCCGTTGCTCGTCCGCGGCGTCCTGCGCGAGACGCCGGAGGAAGTGGAGCGCCGGCGCCGGTTCTGCGCCGAGTGGTACGACGCCGGCGAAGCGGTCTGGAACGCGGAGGCCCGGACGTGTGACCGCTCCGCCGCCGGAGAAATGCGCGACGGGCTCGAAGGTGCGACGGTGCACGCGCCCGGACCGGCCGGCGCGACGCCGGTCACGCTGTACCCCGAGTTCGACGAGCGCCGGCAGGAACGGTTCGCGCGGGGAGCGGTCCCGCCGGAGGCCGGCGACGACGACGCGGACGTCGTCGTCACCATCCGCCGGGCCGACCGGATCACCGTGCTGGAGGGCGAACGGGACCCGCGCCTCTTCCTCGTGCCGTTCCACGTCGACCGGCCGCGCACGGGAGCCGGTGCCGCCGCCTACGTCGGCGTGTTCCGCGACGCCGGCGGGTGGAACGTCGAGCACGTCGGCTCGTTGCGTCTGGCCGCCGGCGCGGAGATCGCGGACGTGTCCGCAACGCTGACGGACACGGCGACGCGCACGTGGGAAGGGCGGATCCGCTACGCCGACGGCCGGCCCGACGAGGCGTTCACGTTCCGGCCGGACGATCCGACCCCGCCGGCCGGCCCCTGAAGCCGGCCCGCGGCGAAGCGATTGGCCGAGCTCCGCGAAGCCCTGCCAGGGCTTGCGAACCGCGGACTTCAGGGCCGGAGTGACGGTTCGCTGCTTCGTCAGGAGCTCCGCGAAGCGCTGCCGGGGCTTGCGAACCGCGGGGACCTGAGCGATGATGGGCGGGTTCCGGACAACGACGGCAGCCTCCCGGGAGGGTTTGAGATGGATCATCTTCTTCGAACAGTCGCCGCGGTGCTCACGGCCGGTCTGCTGGCTTCCGGACCGGCCTTCGCCCAGAGCCGGCCCGAGAGCGCCCCGGACGCGGATCCGGGGGGCTGGGAGACGCCCCGCCTGCCGGACGGCCGGCCCGACCTGCAGGGCTACTGGACCACCCAGACCTTCACGCCGCTGGAGCGCCCCGAGTATCTCGGCGACCAGGCGTTCTACACCGAGGAGGAGTTCGCGCTGCTCCAGTCGCAACTGACGGTCGACGGGGCCGACCCGCTGGCGCGCTTCGTCATCGAGATCGCCGACCCGGAGGAACGGGCGCGGGTCCTCGACCAGAGCCACCGCGACGAGACCTACGTCCACTACGACAACGCCATCTGGCTCGGCACCAGCGTGCCGAAGGGGTTGTCGACGCGGCGCACCTCGCTGATCACCGACCCGCCGAACGGCCGGGTCCCGCCGCGCAACGAGCAGGCGCAGGCGCGGGCGGCGGCGCGGCGCGCGGCGCGCGGAGACCGGGGGGTCTTCGACGGGTACGAGCTGCGTCCGCACAGCGAGCGCTGCCTCAACTACCGCTACAACGCGCCGCCGCTGCAGCCCCCCTCGTACAACGACATCCACCAGATCTTCCAGACGGCGACGCACGTCGTGATCTCCACCGAGCAGACCACCCACGGGCCGCGGATCATCCCGATCGACGGGCGCCCGCCCGTGTCGGAGAAGATCCGCCAGTGGCCGGGCGACTCGCGCGGGCGCTGGGAGGGCGACACCCTGGTCGTCGAGAGCAGCCACTTCAACGACAAGACCGCGTGGCAGGGATCGAGCCGCGGCCTCAAGGTGGAGGAGCGGTTCACGCGGGTGGCCGACGACCGGATCCACTACACGTTCACGGTGGAGGACCCGGCCACCTGGGACCGGCCGTGGAGCGCCGAGATCCCGATGACGACCACCGAAGGGCCGATGTACGAGTACGCCTGCCACGAGGGCAATCACGACATCCGGCACATTCAGGAGGTCTACCGCAACCTCGAGCGGCAGGAGCTCCTGGAGGCGCGCTGAACCCCGCCGTTCGTCCGCTTCGTCCCCCCGCAACGGCGCCGGGAGCGGGCCGTAACACCGGACCACGCCCTCCGGCCCGCGTCCGGCGCCGGCTTGGCAGCCCGTGGCGGAATCCCCGCTGCATGCGACGGGCGCCGCATCCCGGCTGAACTGCGTCGTTCGTCGGTCGCATAGGGCCGATATGCTCCCTCCTCACGCCTTGTCAGCCGGGCGCCCCGCCCGTCTCGGTGCGACGCGGGGTTTCGCCACGGGCTGCTAGTGTCCCGTAATCGTGATTCGCGGAATATTCGAGATGGGCGTTTCCACAACGTTCATGGGGTATTTTCTGCTGTCCCTGGCTTTCGCGAACCTCACGGCCGGGACACTAGTGTCCCGTAATCGTGGTTCGCGAAAGATTTCGGTGCGGGGCGTTTCTCCAAATTTTACGGGCCTTTTCAGCCGTCCCCGGCTTTCGCGAACTTCACTGACTGGACACTAGCGGGATTCCGACAGGTCGCTCAGCCGCCACAGGTGCGAGCGGGTGCGGATGAACAGGCTCCCGCGGGCGATCGCCGGACTCGACATGGCGACTTCCTCCAGCGCGTTGGCGGCGATCAGCCGGAACCGGTCGTTGCTGTCGAGCACGTAGGTGTCGCCGTCCTCGCTCAGCACGAAGACCATGCCGTTGTAGGCCCACGGCGAGGAGGTGAACCCGGCCGCCCCGCGCGCCACCCGGCGGCGCACCTGCTGCGTCTGGATCTGCTGCTCGGTGAAGTACAGCTCCTCCCCGGTGCGCGCGTCGTGGACGGTGAAGAACCCGCGGTCGAGCAGCGTGAAGTAGTAGTCGCCGTAGACCAGCGGCGTGGGGTGGTACGGCCCGGCGGTGTCCTGGTACCAGACCACGTGCTCGCTGGCGGCCGCGCCGTCCGGCAGGGTGACGTCCCCCTCGGCGCCGGGCCGGATGGCGTAGACCGGCCGGACCGCGTCGCCGACGTAACCGGACATCACGTAGAGCAGACCGCCGGCGGCGAACGGCTGCGGGATCGCGATGGAGTTCATGCCGCGGAAGCGCCACAGCTCGCGGCCGTCGAGGTCGTACGAGCGCACCAGGTCGCTGCCCGTCGTCACCAGCTCGGTGCGGCCCTCGTGCTCCCAGACGTAGGGCGTCGACCAGTTCGTGCCCTCGTCGCGGTCCGCCCGCCAGCGCTCCGCCCCGGTCGCGGCGTCGAGCGCCACCACGAACGACTCGTCGTCGTTGTCGTTGACGATGAACAGCGTGCCGTCGTGCAGCACCGGCGAGGCCGCCGGCCCCCACCCCAGGCGCGTCGCCGCCGGCTCGAAGCGCCGCTCCCAGACGACGGCGCCCTCCATGTCGAGGGCGTACACGCCGACGTTGCCGAAGTAGGCGTACACCCGTTCGCCGTCGGTCACCGGCGTCGAGGAAGCGTAGGTGTTCTTCAGGTGGCGGTCGAACTCCGGCCGCCCGGCGTGCACCTCCGACGTCCAGAGCACGTCGCCGCTCTCGAAGTCGACGGCCTGCACCAGCCAGTGGTGGACCGCCACCGAGCGCTCCAGCAGGTCGCCCGGCTCCGGATCGCGGAACCGTCCGCCGGAAGGCATCGCCCGCGGCGAGCCGTAGGGGAAGTACAGCCCCATGCGCGGCTCCTCTTCGTCGCCGTCGCTGACGACGGTGGTCAGGAAGACGCGGTCGCCCCAGATCACCGGCGACGACCAGCCGAGGCCGGGGATCGGCGTCTTCCAGACGACGTTGTCGGTCGTGCTCCACGTGATCGGAAGCCGCGGATCGTCGTCGGCCGTCGACGTCGCGTCGGCGCCCCGGAAGGCGGGCCAGTTCTCGCTTTCCGCGGACAGGGGCGCCGCGGTCGCGACCAGGGCGGACAGGACGACGAGCGCGGCCGGGGCGGAACGGAATCTTGCGTGGCGCATCGGATCTCCCTTGCTGTCAGCGGTTGCCGCCGCGATTATACGCACGGCGGGGGGGTGGCGCGTACCGCGGACACCGCGCGACGCGGAGCGGCGCCGGCGCTGGACCCGCCCTGCCGGCCGGCTCGGCATCCCGCCGGCCGGCGGCGGTTCGACGTTGCGCGGACGGCGCGGATGCGCGGATCGCGTTGCCGGCCGTCCCGCCGCGGGCTGTTATCCTGCACGATGCCGCGCGGCACGACCATTCGTCCGCTCGCCTCCCGCGCCGACTACGACGCCTGCGTGCGGCTGCAGCGCGAGGTCTGGGGCGAACGGTTCGCGGACGTCGTGCCGGCCACCATCCTGATGGTCTCCCAGCGGGTCGGCGGCGTGTCGGCGGGCGCGTTCGATGCCGACGGCCGCCTGCTGGGCTTCGTCTTCGGCATCAGCGGCATCCGCGGCGGCGAGCTGGCTCACTGGTCCGACATGCTGGCCGTGCGGCCCGGGTTCCGCGGCGCAGGGCTCGGGAAGCAGCTCAAGCGCTTCCAGCGGGACTTGCTCCTCGAACGCGGCATCCGCCGCATGCTGTGGACCTACGATCCGCTCGTGTCACGCAACGCCAACCTGAACCTGAACAGCCTCGGGGCGGTGCCGGTGGAGTACGTCGTCAACATGTACGGCGACACGCGCAGCACGCTCCACGCCGGACTCGACACGGACCGTTTCGTCGTCGAGTGGGACCTCGCCGCCGCCGCGCCGGCCGGAAGCGGACCGGCGCCGGAACGGCCGGAAACGACGCCGGTCGTGGACCTCGCGTGGTCCGCCGCGGAGCGTCCGCTGCCGGCGGACCCGTGTGTCCGCGTGGCTGCGCCGGCGGACGTCGACGCGCTCAAGGCGGCCGATGCGGCGTGCGCCAGGGCGTGGCGGCGGACCCAGCGCCGCGCGTTCACCTGGTACCTCCGCAAGGGGTACCGCGTGTCCGGCTTCGATCATCGCCCGGCGCCCGCCGACTCGCACTACCTGGTGACCAGGGCGCCGGAGTCCGCCGGCGAGGCCTCCCGCGCGCCGGCGGCGGTGGAACGATGAGCCTCCGCCTGTCGCGCATCACGTTGCGGGAGATCCGGATGACGCTGCGCGAGCCGTTCGAGATCTCGTCGGGCCGCACGACCCGCCGGCGCATCCTGCTGCTGGAGCTCGAAGACGCGGACGGGACGACCGCCTGGAGCGAGTGCGTCGCCGGGGAACGGCCGCACTTCTCGGCCGAGACCGTCGACACGGCCTGGCTGGCCCTGACCGAATGGATCGTTCCGCGCGTCCTCGGCGTCGGCCTGAGTCACCCGAACGGGATCGACGGCATGCTGCGGCGCGGCATCCGCGGCCACCCGATGGCGAAGGCGGCGGTCGAAATGGGCGCCTGGACGCTGTGGGCGGAGCGCGAAGGGAAGAGCCTGTCGCGGCTGCTCGGCGGCACGCGCCGCGCGATCGCCACCGGCATCTCCATCGGCATCCAGGACAGCCCGCGGGCGCTGGTCGACAGGGCGCGCGCGGCGCGGGCGCTCGGGTACCGCAAGATCAAGCTCAAGATCCGGCCCGGCGCCGACATCGAGTACGTCGGCGCGGTGCGCGAAGCCCTCGGTCCGGACGCGCCGCTGATGGCCGACGCCAACAGCGCCTACACCCTCGGCCACGCCGAGCACCTGGCGGACCTCGACGCCTACCGGCTGCTGATGATCGAGCAGCCGCTCGCGCAGGACGACCTGCGCCGGCACGCGCAGTTGCAGGATCGCATCGAGACCCCGATCTGCCTCGACGAGTCGATCCCGCACGCCGCCGCTGCCGAGGACATGCTGGCGCTGGGCGCCGGCCGGATCGTGAACGTCAAGCCGGGCCGGGTGGGCGGCTTCACCCAGGCCCGGGCGATCCACGACCTCTGCCAGCACCACGCGGTGCCGGTCTGGTGCGGCGGGATGCTCGAGAGCGGGATCGGCCGCGCCTGCAACGTCGCGCTCGCCTCGCTTCCCAACTTCACCCTGCCGGGCGACGTGAGTCCGAGCGCCCGCTACTGGACCGAGGACGTCGTGACGCCGGAATGGACGATGGATTCCGCGGGCATGGTGACGGTGCCGGCGGACCGGCCGGGGCTCGGCGTCACCGTGAACGTGGACCGCATCGACGACCTGACGGTGCGGACACGGACGCTCACGGCGGACTGATCGGCGAGCACGCCCGGGCGGCCCCGAACCGTTCGTCCGCCGGGCGAGGCCGGCCGTTGCGCACCGTCTACCGCGGCAGGCGCTCGAACCCGTTCGTCCGCCGGGCGAGGCCGGCCGTTGCGCACCGTCTACCGCGGCAGGCGCTCGAGCAGCGACCGAACCCACGCGACGTCGCCTTCGAGCAGTTTCTTGACGTCCGCCCGCAGCTCCTTGTGCGCCTCGTCGTTGTTCCTGATCTCCCGGCGCAGGAACCAGACGATGACGGCAAACAGGGCGCCGATGACGGCGAACAGGGCGGCGACGACCCACGCGGCGACGGATACGGCGGTCGGCAACTCGATTGTGACGGGAGTCGCGGTGGCGACGATCTGCATGATCACGACGAGTCTCCAGGTCGCAAAGGGGGCCGGGGAGCATTTCCAGGCTAGCACGGGGTCGGCGATGCCGGCAATGCCGCGCCGCGGAGCGATGCGGCCGCTCGACCCGTTCGGCTCGGCGGTGTCCGTGCCCTGCGCTCCGCCTGGATGAGCCGGATTCCATCCCGTCCTGTACGGCCGCGGCCCGAGGGGGCGCCTTGTTCGCCTGCGCTCCGCCCGGATGAGCCGGATTCCATCCCGTCTGCGCACTCCCGGGCAGTCCGCGGCAGGACGCCTCGTCGCACCGGGTGCGTGAGGTGGCTGCGCGGAGCGGCGGTCGGGCGCGCGGCCCGCCGAGCGTCACACCGGGTGCGTGAGGTGGCTGCCAACCGGGCCCTGCCGCGGACGAAGCGGGTCGCGGCGGCATCCGGCCGCCCGGCGGAGGAAAGGGGAAGTCCATGGCAGCGACGCGGGTGAAGGCGGCTGCGCACGTGCGCGAGCACGGCAGCATTCTGGCGGACGCGGAGAAGCGCGCCCTGGTCTGGATGGCGGCCCGGCTGCCGCGGCGAGTCAACGCGGATCACCTGACGGCGCTCGGCCTGCTCGCCATGGCGGGGGTCGGGGCGTCGTACTGGGCCTCGCGCTGGAGCGGGCCGGTCCTGCTCGGCGCGATCGCCGGCCTGGCCCTGAACTGGTTCGGCGACAGCCTGGACGGGACGGTGGCGCGCGTCCGGAACCAGCAGCGGCCGCGCTACGGCTTCTACGTCGATCACGTCGTCGACGCCGCCAGCATGCTGCTGCTGTGCGCCGGGCTGGCGCTGTCGCCGCACATGAGCCCGGAGGTGGCGCTGCTGCTGCTCGCCGCCTGGCTGATGGTCGCCGCCGAGGCCTATCTCGCGACCCATGCGTGCGGCGTCTTCCGCGTGTCGCTGCTGAAGGTGGGACCGACGGAGATGCGCATCGTGCTGGCCGCCGGAACGCTCCGGCTGCTGACGCACGGCCCCGAGGTCGAGCTCTTCGGCAGGACGTGGCTGCTGTTCGACATCGGTGGCGCCGTCGCCGTCGCCGGCCTGTTCGGCGCACTGGCGTTCTCGGCGGCCCGCAACGGCCGGGCGCTCTACCGCGCCGAACCGCTTCCCCGCTGAACCGCGCGATTTTGCCTGGGCGCGCGCACTGGACGGGCGGATCGGGGCCGCGGCGCCGGCGGACGCGGGCTCGACTTCACGCTGGAGCTGCTTCCACGGGCGGTGGACGCAACCGGCAGGTGGCCGAACGGTCGCCGCCGGGTGGCGGGATTGGGGCCGCGGCTTCCACGGGCGGTGGTCGCGGCGGGCGTGGTCGGCCTCATGGCCGGCGCGTCGTCGATCTCCGCGCATCGTGTTTGCGGCGATCGAGTGCGAGTGAGACATGACGCGGCGCGCGATGCAATCGGGCGCGCATCGTGTTTGCGGTGATCGAGTGCGAGAATGAGACATGATGAGGTGGGCCATGCAATCTACGGGGCGCTCACGGCGGTCGGCCGACAGAGCCGCGGCGCTGGCGGCCGGGCGGGGTCGGCGGCGGAAGAGCCTGTCCGGACGGGCCGCGACGCTGGCGGCCGTGCTCCCGGGCGGAACCGCGCCGACAGCCGCAGCGGATCGGCGGCGGCGGCGGAGGAACCTGTCCGGCCGGGCCGCGGCGCTGGTGGCCGGGCTGGGTCGGCGGGAGCGGCGGAGGAGCCTGTCCGGGCGGGCCGCGACGCTGGCGGCAGCACTGGCGGCCGTGCTCCCGGGCGGAACCGCGCCGGCCGCCGCGGCGGAGCTGCAGGCCCGGACGGTCGCGGCCTGGGAACGTTACGTGGCGGCGACCGAACAGCGCATCGCGGGGGAGCTGGACGACGCCGACCGGTTCCTGGCGCAGGACTTCCGCGACGAGGCGGCCGCCGCGCGCCGGGAGGTGCTCGCCGGCCGGGTGCGCATCGACAGGCTGGAGACCCGCGCCGCGGACGGAGAGCGGATCCGGGTGCCGAAGGGCGCCATCCACCACTGGCTGGGAAGCGCGCTCATCCCGGGGGTCACGCTGGACGAGCTCCTCGACGCGCTGATCCACGAGGTCGAGCCGGAGGCGCTGCAGGACGACGTGATCGAATCGCGCGTGCTCGGGCGCCCCGGCGAAGACCGGCTGGTGGTGTTCCTCAAACTCCGCCGCAAGCAGATGGTGACCGTCCACTACAACACCGAACACGCCGTGGCCTACACCCGCCACCGGCCCGGCGCGGCGTCGAGCCGCAGCGTGGCGACCCGCATCGCCGAGCTGGAAGACGCCGGCACGGCCGACGAGCGCGAGAAGCCGATCGGGCGGGACCGCGGTTTCCTCTGGCGGCTGAACTCCTACTGGCGGTACCGGCAGGTCGACGAGGGCGTCGTCGTCGAGTGCGAGTCCCTGAGCCTGAGCCGCGGCATTCCGCGCCTGCTGCGGTGGATGGCGTCGCCGCTGATCAACCGCGCGGCGCGGGACATCCTGTCGCGCACGCTGACGTCGATGGCCGAGGTGCTGAGCGCCCGCGCGCGGGCCGCGCAATGACGGAAGCTCGCGGGATTCGACCCGCCGGCGGCCCGCCGCCCCCCGCGGCCTGCGATGCCGGCTTTGCATTCCGGGCCGGCAGGGAGTAGGCTGATCGGGACCACGGTTGCGACCCGCTTGCGTCACCCGCCGTCGAGCACCGACTAGACCGCTGAGGTTGGCCTTCCTGCCTTGGATGATCTGCGCTGCAAGGGGTAGTGTCGCGATGCGGCGCAACGTCGCGAAGAGACACGGAAGGAGTGCCGGATGGGCCAGAGGTTGTACGTCGGAAACATTCCGTTCGCCGCGGGAGAGGACGATCTGCGCGATCTGTTCTCGCGGTTCGGAACCATCGACTCGGTGTATATCGTCACGGATCGGGCGACGGGACGCCCGCGCGGCTTTGCTTTCGTCGAGATGGTGAACGACGAAGACGCCCAGAAGGCGATCAGCGAGCTGGATCAGACCGAGTTCCAGGGCCGCCGGCTGGCGGTCAACGAGGCCCGGCCGCGCGCGCCGCGGCCGGACGGGCCGCCAGACGACGGTTTCCGCGGCCGGCGCCGCGAGCCCCGCTGGTAGGTCCGGCAGTCGGAAACGACGGGACGCCGCCCCCGCGCGGCGTCCCGTTCCACGACCGGGCTTGCGCGCTTCCGCCGGCGACGGATCCGCCCTTCGACCGGCAGCAGGTCTTCAATGCCGTCCGTTCCGCCGCGTACCGCGGCGCGCGACGTCGGCTTCCTGGGCAACCGGGTGCTCGGCGGATACGAAACGCCGCGCGAGGCGGTCGAGTTCGTGGTCCGCAAGGCGGACGAACCCGGACTCTGAACGCGCCGTCCGCCCGGACGATCCGGTCCGCGCGTTCCGGCCCGCGTGGCGCACCTGCCGTGCGGGGGGCGCCGCGGCGGGTCGGTCGCGGACGCCGGTTGCGCACCACGGCGGCGCCCCGCGCGGGGGGCGCCGCGCGGCCGAATCTCCGCCGTCTGATAAGATCGAAAGTTCCCGGAGCGCCGCGGCGCTCACCCTTCTCGACGACGCGGAGGAGACGTATGGCGAACCGAGGTCGTCCCACCCAGACGAAGCGGCAGCGCGAGCGCGCGCGGCAGGAGCGCGCACGCATGAAGGTGGAGCGGCGCGCCGAGGCGAAGACCCGGCGGCAGGAGTCCCCGCCCCGCCCCACCGATCACGATCCCGACATCGCCGGCATGGTTCCCGGACCGCAGGCGATGCCCGACTGGCAGCGCGAGTACTTCGAGGAGGAGCAGCGCGCCAAGGAAGCGGCCGAAAAAGCCGCGCAGGAGGGCGGCTAGCCAACCAAGCCTCGGTCGGCCACGCTCCCCGGCGGTCACGAAGCCCCGGCCGACGCGACGCAGGGGCGTCTGCGCGGGACAGGCCGACCGCCTCTACGTCGGCGCCCCGGCCGGACGCACGCAGGGGCGTCCCCGCTCGATCAAAAACGGCCCGACCGCCACCGGCCGGGCCTCGCAGACGAAGCGGCCCGGGACGACTGGCGCCGCCCCGGGCCGCGTGACGGACGCCGCCCCGCTCAGGCGGCGTGCTCCACCGCGGCGTCGCCCGCGCCGATGGCGATCCGGCGCGGCTTCGCGGTCTCGGCCAGCGGCAGGGTCAGCTCCAGCACCCCGTGCGCGTAGTCGGCGCGGACCTTCTCCGCGTCGACGTTGGCCGGAAGCGTGAACGCCCGCTCGAAGCGGCCGTAGTGGAACTCCGAGTGCCCCCGCCCGTCCGCGCCGGCGCGCTTCCGCTCGCCGGTGACGGTCAGGTTGTTGCCGTTGAGATCGACGCTGACGTCCTTGGGGTCGACCCCCGGCAGCGCCACCCGCACCTTCCAGCCGTCGTCGTCCCGGTCGATCTCGGTGGCCGGAACCCAGGCGGACGCCGGCGTCCCCGCCCGCTCGTCGCCCACGTAGCGGCCGAACACGCGGTCCATCTCCCGGTGCAGGCCGGTCAGCTCCTCGAACGGGTTCCAACGCGTCATGCTCAACATCTCGATCCTCCTTCTCCGACGCTCTTCCGTCGGTGTCCTCCTGCGCGCCGAACCCCGTGCCCGGCGCAACGTCGTTCGCGTCATTCCTGCGTTCAGCCTACAGAATGACAGTGAATGAGTCAAGTAATCTTAGCGTTTTCTGCTAACTCACGAAAGATGAGACGGATGCTGGCCGGGAAAGTTCCCCGGTTCCGGGGGGATTTTCCGGGAGAGAATCGAAATCTGATCGGAGATGGATCAGATATGCATCCCCCCGGGGCCGGGGGAGCGGATCGAAGGCGCCCACCGGAACGGCGCGGGCGCCACAAGCCACCTGTCCGTCCCGGCCAGAGGAGCGGATCGAAGGCGCCGTCCGGAACGGCACGGGCGCCGTAGCGGTCGAAGTCGCCTTGTCCGTCCCAGCCGAGGAGCAGACCGAAAGGCGCTCAGTGGAACCGCGCGGGCGCCGCAACGGTCGAAGCCGCCTGTCCGCCCGGCCCGGGGGGAGCGGATCGAAGGCGCTCACCGGAACGGAGCAGCCAAGGGAGCGGATCGAAGGCGCTCACCGGAACGGCGTGGGCGCCGCGGCGGTCGAAGGCCGCCCTATTCGTCCCAGCCGAGGAGCGGATCGATCGCAGCGGCGGCGATCGGGTGGTAGCCCGGCCGGGCCCGGCGGTAGATCGCGCGCGCCCGCTCGCGGCCGGCCGGGGTGGCGGCCAGCGCCGCGTACAGCGGCAGGATCAGCTTCCGCCGGCCGATCCCGAGGAGGTAGCGTTCGAGACGGGCGTCAGCGGGGCGGTACGCGTTGCGGACGGCGATCAGCAGCCACTGGTGGGCGATCTCGGCGTTCGGGGCGTCGGTGAGACCGAACGCGGCGTCCAGTTCGGCCATCTGCGCCGATTCGAGGCGCGCCGGCAGAACGCCGAGGAAGTGGAGCCATTCCTGCGTCGTCCAGGCCGCCGCCGCCAGCCCGGCGGCCCGCGTTTCCCCGGCCGCCCAGCGCGCCGCCGCGGTCTCGACGGCGTCGAACGCCGCGGACGCCGGCCGCGGCGCGCCGGCCGGCAGTCCGGGGGCGCGCACCCACTCCTCCACCGGCACGGCGGCCAGCGCCGGATCGTCGAGCAGATGCCCGGCCGCGTAGGCCAGAAAGTCGGCGGTCGTGACGCTCCGGAACGCGAAGCGGTCGAAGTAGCCGCGCAGGAACGCGTCGAACCGCTCGCGGCCGGCCGCCTCCTCCAGACGGCGGAGGAACAGGGCGCCCTTCTCGTAGGGCACCTGCGTCATCCCGGCGTCGGGGTCGCGGCCGGCGAGATCGACGTGCAGGATCTCGTCGGCGTCGTCCAGCCGCTCGAAGTCGGCGCGCAGCGCCCGGAGACCGAGCACCGCCTCCATCGCCGCGCGCTCCGGCCCGTACACCTCCTCGACGATGCGGCGCTCCAGGTAGACCGTGAAGCCCTCGTTCAGCCAGAAGTCGCGCCAGGTGGCGTTGGTCACCAGGTTCCCGGACCACGAATGGGCCAGCTCGTGGGCCACCAGCGAGACCAGGCTCCGGTCGCCGGCCAGGATCGTCGGCGTCGCGAAGGTCAGCCGGGGGTTCTCCATGCCCCCGAACGGGAAGCTGGGCGGCAGCACGAGCAGGTCGTAGCGCTCCCAGCGGTAGGGGCCGTACAGCCGCTCGGCCGCCGCCAGCATCGACTCGGTGTCGGCGAACTCGTCCGCCGCCGCCTCCACCACGGACGGCTCGGCGTAGACGCCGGTCCGCGCGCCGAGCGGACGGAACGCGAGGTCGCCGGCGGCCAGCGCGATCAGGTACGACGGGATCGGCTGCGGCATGTCGAAGCGGTAGTCGCCGTCGGCCGGGGCGTCCGGATCGTTGGCGGCGCTCATCACCGCCCGCAGCCCCTCCGGCGTGCGGATGCGGGCGCCGTAGGTCACCCGCACGGCCGGGCTGTCCTGCAGCGGGATCCAGCTTCGCGCATGGATCGCCTGCGACTGCGTGAACAGGAAGGGATGCGCGCCGCCGGCGGTCTGCTCCGGGGTCAGCCACTGCAGGCCCGAGGCCTCGGGGCTCGTCTCGTACGCCACCCGGACGCGGGTCGCCGGCGGCGGGAGGACCACCGTGAGCGCGGCGCCGAGGACCGGGTCGGCCGCGGCCAGCGAGTACGTGGCGGCGTCGAAGCCGCCGGTGGGGGACCAGCTCTCCACCGCGGTGATCGTCAGCTCGCGCGTGTCGAGCACCAGCGCGTCCGCGTCCTCCCGCGGGCGGTCGAACGAAAGCATCGCCGATCCGCGCAGCCGCCGCTCGTCGAACCGGACCTCCAGATCGAGCTCGACGTGGGTGACCCGGATCTCTCCGTCGTCGGCGTACGAATGGAGATCGCGCCGCGCCGGATCGTCCGGCGGCGCGCCGGTGGCGGACGGCCCGGAGTCACAGGCCACGGCGGCGCACGCCAGCGACAGCGCGAACGGGAGTCGTGACATCGGGTTCGGCGGAGCCGCGCGCACGGGCCGCCGGACGCGGCGCATGCGGCGGCCCGGGTCGCCGCATGCCGGGCCGCGCGGGCGGCCGCGGAAGATGCGCGCCATGCGGCGCGGCGAAGCGGCGGCCCGGGCGCGGCGGATCCCGGGCCGCCGGCAGCGCACGTTTACCAGGGCATCCGGCGGTTGGTGTGCCGGCGCCCGCGATCCGCCGCCTCGGGCCCGGGGTTGGAGCCGATGCGCACGCCCTCGTCGATCATCGCGATGATGTTGTCGCCGTTCATCGAGTTGAGGAACGGCACGCCGGCCTTCTTCGTCGCCTCGAAGACCCGCGCGCGGGCGTCCGCGAGCACCCGCGGCATCCGGGCGCGCTGGACGTTGTACGACATCGACATGTCGCCCGGGCCCCACTCGGCGAACCCGACGCCCGGCACGCCGACGCTCGCCTCGGAGTTCTCGAGCGCGTGGCGGTCCTCGATCTTCAGGCCGACCAGGATCTCGCCGTCCGGATTGAGCGGCCACGTGTCGGCGCGCCGCTGGTACTCCTGGTTCGACACGCCCCAGATGCGGGCGGCGAACCCCTGGCCGCCGCTGCCGCGGAGCCCTTCGCCGACTCCGTCGGCTTGCGGCGCGTGCGGATAGCGCGCCGACTGCACGAGGACGCGGACCACCTCCGGCGAGCGCGCGTGCGCGAGGAGCACCCCGTGGACGCCGGAGCCGAGCACCTGCTCGACCATCCAGTAGTTGCCCCACATCACCTGTTCGTTGATGCCGCCGAACGGCAGCACCGCCACGACGGTCGGCGTGCGGTGGCCGCTCTTCGTCGGCCCGCCGTCCACCAGCCCCTGCATGAAGCCGCGCAGGTTGTCCATGTTGAAGGGGCTGTGCTCCATGTTGTAGGTGACGTAGTCGGCCCAGGTCTGCGCCAGCCGCACGCCCTCCTCGTAGCCGCCGCCGTTGACCTGCGTGTAGTAGACCGGCTGGTCCCGCTCGAACAGCTCGATCACCTTGTTGATCCGTTGCGGCGTGTAGACGTCGCCCGACTGCGCCGGCAGACTGACGACGGCGAGCAGCGTGAATCCGAGCAACGCGAGTCCGAGCCGTGTGAATCTGCGCATGGTCCTTCCCTCCTCCTGGCGCCGTCGGCTACCGGAACCGGCGGGCCGCGCGCACCCCGCGGGCCGTCCGCGCATCATAACGCATCGCCGGCCCCGCCCCTCCGGCCGGCCCGCGCCGAACCGCCGCGGCCGCCGGTCCGCCGCCCGGGGCTCGGGAAGGCTGCCGCTGCGAGTGGTGCCGGCACCCTGACGCCGCCGCGTCCGCCGGTCCGCCGCCCGGGATCGGGAGTAAGATGGCGGCCCATGAGAACGCTCGCCACCCGCCGCCGCCGCGCCGCGCAGTCGCGCCCGCCCGATGCCGGCCACCTCGACGGAATGAGAACGCTCGCCACCCGCCGCCGCGCCGCGGGCGCCGCCCCGGTACGCCGTGGGACCGTGACGCGGCGGCGCGCCCCGCGGACCGCGCGGGCCGTTCCAGCGGCATGAGCGACTCCAGCCGCGCGAACGAGCCGGCCGACCGCGCGAACCGGCAGGAGGGCGCGGCGCTGGCCGAGCTGATGCCGCTGGTCTACGACGAGTTGCGGCGCATTGCGCGCGGCTATCTCGGCCGCGAGCGGCGGGCGCACACCCTGCAGCCGACGGCGCTCGTCAACGAGGCCTGCCTGCGCCTGCTCAAGGACCGCAAGCAGGACTGGCGGACGCGCGCCCAGGTGATCGGCATCGCCGCGGTCGCGATGCGGCAGATCCTGGTCGAGGCGGCCCGCGCCCGCGCGGCGCGGAAGCGGGGAGGCGGCGCCGACCGGGTGACGCTGGACGAAGGGATGGTCGCCGGCGGCACGCAACCGGTGGACGTGCTGGCGGTGGACGCCGCGCTGCGCAGGCTGGCGGAGATCGACGCCGAGCGGGCGCGGCTGGTGGAGCTACGGTTCTTCGGCGGGTTGACCATCACCGAGTCCGCCGCGGTCCTCGGCGTCTCCCCGGCCACCGTCAAGCGGCACTGGGCGGTGGCCAGGGCGTGGCTCCAGCGCGAGATCACCGGTGGCGGCGCCGATGGACGCTGAGCGCTGGCGGCGGATCAACGAGCTGTTCCACGCGGCGCTCGAACGCGGCCCGGCCGCGCGCGGCGCGTTCCTCGACGAAGCGTGCGCCGGCGATCCGGATCTGCGCGCCGAGGTGGCGTCGCTGCTCCGGATGCGCACCGGGCCGGGCGTCGTCGACCGGCCGGCGCTGGAAGCCGTCCCCGATCTGCTGCCCTCCGCGGACGCCGACCCGCTGATCGGCCGGCGTCTCGGCCCCTACGAGGTGACCGGCCTCCTCGGACGCGGCGGGATGGGAGTCGTCTACCTCGGTCTCGACACCCGGCTCCGGCGGCCGGTCGCCATCAAGGCGCTGCCCCCGGCGCTGATGCACGACGGCCGCCTGCGGGCCCGTCTGCGGCGCGAGGCGCTGGCGGCCGCGGCCCTTTCGCATCCCGGCATCGCGACCGTCTTCGCGTTCGAAGAGTTCGACGGGCAGCTCTGTCTCGTCCAGGAGTACGTCCCGGGCCCCACGCTGCGCGCGACGATGAAGCGGCGCGCGGGGCGGCCGGCGATCGCCGAGAGCGTGTCCATCGCCCTCGACGTCGCGCGGGCGCTGGCCGCGGCGCACGCGCACGGCATCCTGCACCGCGACCTGAAGCCGGAGAACGTGCTGCGCGCGCCGGACGGCGGGATCAAGGTGGTCGATTTCGGACTCGCGCGGTTCGAGCCGGGCGCCGCGCCCGACGACGCCGAACGGCTGACCCTGCCTGACGCGGTGCCCGGCACCCCCGGCTACATGGCGCCGGAGGTCCTGCGCGGGGACCCGGTCGACGCGCGGGTCGACCAGTTCTCGTTCGGCGTGCTGCTCCACGAGCTGGTCACCGGAGAACGTCCCTTCGGGGGCGCGGACGACGCCGCGGCGGCAGCGCGAATCCTCGCGGCGGAGCCGGCCGGCGGCGGTCCCGTCAGCCCGGAGTGTCCCGCGCCGCTCGCCCGCGTCATCGCCACCTGCCTCGCCGGGGCGCCGCGCGACCGGTACCGGACGACCGAGGCGCTCGTGACGGCGCTCGAGGCGGCCCGCGACGCCGTCGCGGCGGACGCGGTCGGCGCCGGCGCGGCGTCGCACCCGGCCCGCCGGCCCGCCGCCGTCCCTGCGCGTGCCGAGACGGGCGCAGCCGGCGCCGGCGCGGCGCCGCACCCGGAAAGCCGGCCGACGCCCGCCGGCGACACGCCTGCGCAGGCGGCCGCGCCGGGCCCGCCGCGGCCCCCGGACGCCGCGCCGGCCGGCGACTCCGCGGCGACCGCCGGCGAGGGGAACGGCGCGCAGGCCGCGCCGCGCTGGTGGTGGCAGTTTCACCAGGTGGCGGTGAGCGTCGTCTATGCGCTGATGCTCCACCCCGTCTGGCGGGCGCGGGACTGGCTCCCCGCTCCCTGGGGGCTGGTGACGTTCATGACCGCGGTGGCGGTGGTCGGGGCCGCCGTCAACCTGCGGCTCCACCTCTGGTTCACGTCGCGCGTCTATCCGGCCCAGCTCGCCGCCCAGCGCCGGGCGTCGGCCGTCTGGAAGCGGCTGCTGGACACCGCCTTCGCGGTGCTGCTGCTGTCGATGGCGGCCGCCATCGCCCCCGCGCGCCCCCGCTGGGCCGCGTTCTTCATCGTCATGGCCGTTTCCAGCGCCCTGAGCGCGCGCGTGATGGAGCCGGCCACGACGCGCGCGGCGTTCCCCGACGACTGAGCCCGCCGGCCGTCGCCCGGCGTCGTGACGGCCGGTCCGCGGCTAGCCGAGATCCGGCCGGGACCCGGAGCCGGCAACCCGCGGCCGGCTACTGGTGCCCGAGCACCGGATGCGGCACGTACGGCGCTTCGAGCGCGCGGCATTCGTCGTCGTCGAGCGTGACGTCGAACGCCGCCACGGCGTCGTCGAGATGCCGCATCTTCGTCACGCCGACGATCGGCGCGGTCACGCCGGGCTGGCGGAGGATCCAGGCCAGCGCGATCTGCGCCGGCGTGACGCCGCGCCGGCGCGCCAGATCGGCGACGGCGCAGACTGTAGTCCGCGGGTTCGCGTTCCAGGGCGAAGTCGAGATCCTCGGAGTAGCGCGGCAGGCTGAAGAGGAACCGCAGGCACGTGCCCCCCTGGAAGGCCAGCGCGGTCATGGCGCCGGCGCGCTGCAGCGCCCCCGAGGATGCGCGCCTGCAGATACTCGCGCGCGAGGTTCCGACCCTGCAGCGGGTCGCGTCCCCGCACGAGCTGCTCGAGATGATCCTTCACAGCGCCTCGTACGCCGGCGCCGCGCCGGCGAGGCGGCGCAGGCGCCCGGCGGCGCGGATCAGCTTCGGCGACGCGGCGGTGTCCGCGAACGCTTCCAGGACGTCGAGGCGCAACCGCTCGAAGTCGAGGCGCAGCTCCCCGAGGCAGGCCTCTTCGTCGCCGCCCGGTTGCAGGTGGATCAGGTCGAGCAACGCCTTCTCGGGCGCCGCGACGAAGGCGTGCTGGCCGTCGCCGAGCGCGACGCGGCGGTAGCCGAACAGCAGGCCGGGTTTCAGGTGACGGAACGAGAACCGTCCGAGGGGGGTGTGGCGCAGCCGCGGCCGGCCGGCCGTGACGCTGGTCACCTCGACCACGTGCTCCGGAATCACGTGCGCGAAGGCCAGCGCCGAGAGGCCGCTGACGTACGAACCCGGCGCGAGCCGATTCGCAACGAGAAAGGGATGGGGTGTCCGCTTTCGCCACGGCGGCGCCAGCGCGTACAGTCCCCGCCGTAGCTGCTGAATCCGTCCGCCGCGCGTCCAGCGCGAGAGCTGGCGGCGCAGGTCGGCCGCGTCGACCGCCCCCGCCAGCAGCAGTCCCGTTTCGAACAGCGGCTCGTCCGCGACGATCTCGACCAGATCCCGAAAAATCATCGCAGTAACTTGCCACCAATGGCATCCCGGCTGCACGGATGCCGGCAAGGATTCGGATCCGAACGAACCCTTGCCGGCATCCGTTGTCCTACCCCGTGGGTTGTGATCTTCCTACTTTTGTCCGATCCGTATCTCGTGGGGTAGTATCGTCCACGCAAGGATTCCAAACCGAATTAGTATTCAGACTGGCGCAGTATCTCACTTCGGGCGTCCCTGGGGGGGACCACGTAGACCACCTAACTCGTTCACCCGGTCCGATGATGTCTGACCTTATCGCGTAAAACGTCTCCCAAGGATTTTCATAAACATTTGATTTGTAGAACACTCGGAGAGCTCGTTCGCACACATTCTCCAGTTCGAAACGATACTGAACCCGGTCACCTACATTTTGCTGTTCCGTCCAATGGATCCTGACACAGTCGGTATAGAACGTTCTGGTTGTTCCGGTTGTTCTACGCGGGTCGGCAGGATCGTATTCGCCGTAGTTCGGCCATGCGTCGCCCATTCCATCCGAACCTACCGGTTCGCCATCCGCCGCCGGGCAGGGTGCGTTTCTCCAGCCGTCGTTTCTGTCGTCCGACAACTCGGCCGCGTCGACGACGATCCATCCTTCACAGGAAGCAAGCGGTATCGGTGCCAGTTCCAGTCTGCCCGCCAGTCGCATCGAACCTTGCCAGATCGGATCGCCGCACGCCTGCAAGACATGGTGCGGTTCAACCGGGCAGATTCCCACCGTGATCTTGCGGTTGCGATGCGGCCGGCTCGCTTCGCGCATGCTTCGCATTTCGTCTTCCGTGAGTATCAAGGTCAGCATGCTACCGTCGTAGGAAGCACTGAATTCGTAGGCGTTGAATCCGTCGCGGCTGTCAGGACGCAGGCCATCGGCATCGAACGACGCCGGCATCGTTCTCACGGACGTTGACAGGCCGGAGGTCGGCGCTTCCGCCATCGTGGCAGACGGCGCGGTAGGACTGTCTGACTCGCAGCCGAGAACGAATCCGAACGACACCAGCACCAGCACCAGAACGACGTAGTTGAGAGTCCGCATTGTTCCGTTCCCCTTTCCTTCCTGTTCCTGTCGTTCGGGCATCGTCCAGTGGGCGTGGCCGGCATGCTCGTTCTGCCACTGTTCCCTCCGGATCAGACACCATAAAATCCCAAAATTGGGATGTTCAAGGGCAGAGTCTACATATGATCAGTGGCGCGGTCAACCCCATTCGGGCAAGAGAACATGCGGTTTCGACGTCAGGTAAGGAAATGCGAATCGCCGCGGGCCTGACGCAGGCGGCGCTCGCTACGCGGCTCGATCGGCCGCGGTCGTTCGTTGCCAAGTACGAAGGTGGCGAGCGTCGGATCGACGTCATCGAGTTCATCGAGATCGCCGGGGCCATCGGGTTCGATCCGACCGAGTCATCAAGGAATTCGTGTCAGCCGGACAAGAGCCGCATGACGCCTCTGCGCCGTGCGGCAAGAACGTCAACCTGCCGCGGCGGTCACGCTCCTGGCCGAGATCCGACCGGGACGCGGGGCCGGCAACCCGCGGCGGCTACTGGTGCCCGAGCACCGGATGCGGCACGTACGGCGCTTCGAGCGCGCGGCATTCGTCGTCGTCGAGCGTGATGTCGAGCGCCGCCACGGCGTCGTCGAGATGCCGCATCTTCGTCACGCCGACGATCGGCGCGGTCACGCCCGGCTGGCGGAGGATCCAGGCCAGCGCGATCTGCGCCGGCGTGACGCCGCGCCGGCGCGCCAGATCGGCGACCTGGTCGACGACGCGGAAGTCCGCGTCGGCGTAATAGAGCGACCGGGCGTACTCGTCGGTTTGCGCGCGCAGCGTCCCGCCGCCTTTCTTCTCTTCGGGGCTGGCGGACTCGTCGGGGCCGGCGGGCCGAGCGCGGTTTCCGGCCAGGAACCCGCGCGCCAGCGGGCTCCACGGGATGACGCCGATCCCCTCGGCGCGGCACAGCGGCAGCATCTCGCGCTCTTCCTCGCGGTAGACGAGGTTGTAGTGGTTCTGCATCGACGCGAAGCGCGCCCACCCGCGGCGCTCCGACACATGAAGCATCCGCGCGAACTGCCACGCGAACATGCTCGACGCGCCCGTGTAGCGCGCCTTGCCGGCCCGCACGAGGTCGTGCAGCGCTTCGAGCGTCTCCTCGATCGGGGTGTGCGGGTCGAAGCGGTGGATCTGGTACAGGTCGACGTAGTCGGTCCGGAGCCGCCGTAGCGAGGCGTCGACGGCGTCGAAGAGGTGCTTGCGGGACAGGCCGCGGTCGTTCGGCCCGTCGCCCATGGGGAAGAACGCCTTGGTTGCGATCACGACCTGATCGCGGGTGGTGAAGTCGCCGAGCGCGCGGCCGACGATCTCCTCGCTGACGCCGCGGGAGTACATGTCCGCCGTGTCGAAGAAGTTGACGCCGGCGTCGAGCGCCCGCCGGATGAAGGGACGGCTGGCGTCCTCGGGCAGGATCCAGGGACGCCAGGCGGGCGACCCGAAGGTCATCGTGCCGAGGCAGAGACGCGAAACGCGCAGGCCGGTGCGGCCGAGGTTGACGTATTCCATGGGAGTGCTTTCGCGACGCGCGCAACCCCGGCGCGGCCGCCGCGCACCGCGGGCGCCCCGGCGCCGGCCGGCAACGCTGCGCCGGATTCCCGGCCTGGACCCCGCTACGCAATGCGCGGCCAGCAACCGGCGCCGGCCGGCTGCGCTGCGCCGGATTCCCCTGGATCCCGATGCGCAATGCGCGGCCAGCAACCGGCGCCGGCCGGCTGCGCTGCGCCGGATTCCCCTGGATCCCGATGCGCAATGCGCGGCCATCAACCGGCGCCGGCCGGCCGCGCCGGATTCCCGGCCTGGACCCCGATGCGCAATGCGCGGCCATCAATCGGCGCCGACCGGCTGCGCCGCGCCGGATTCCCAGCCGCTTCAGGGCACCGTGTGGTAGTGGCCGTGCTCCGGATCCCACACCTGCCGCGGACCGGATCCGCCGCCGGCCGTGAAGGTGTACGCGATGACGCCCGCGATCGCCACCAGGACCACGATGAGGGCGTAGGTGCCGAACCGGGATCCGCCGCTCCGCTTGCCGGCGCAGCATTGCTTGTACTTGCGTCCGCTGCCGCACGGGCAGGGGGCGTTCCGGCCTGCCTTGGTTGCTGCCATTCGTCTCGACTCCCCCGGCCAGTATACCGCCGGACGATCCGGAACGGCCGGTCCGGTGTCCGGCGGCCTCGCCGGTGACGGGCGGCGACCGGTTTCACGAGGCGCAGTGCGCGGCGCTCGACGAGACGCGGGGCGGGCGGGACCGGCGCGGCGAGCGGGAGCGCGTTTCACGAGACGCAGTGCGCGGCGCTCGACGAGACGGGCTGAACGAGGCGGTCCGCCGCCTGAACCACTACGTTTCACGAGGCGAGGGCGCGGCGCTCGGCGAGACCGGCCGCGCGGCAGGCGGCCGCGCGGCGATCGGCGCCGGCGACCGCGGCCGGGTGTCCGGCGGCTCACGTCGTCAGCAGCAGCTTCCCGACGTGCGCGCTCGACTCCATGACGCGGTGCGCCTCGGCCGCGCCGGCGAGCGGCCAGGTGGCGTGCACGATCGGCCGCAGCGCGCCGGACGCGAACCGCGGCCAGACGAGGTCGCGCAGCGACCCCAGGATCTTCGCCTTCTCCTCCACCGCCCGCGCCCGCAGCGTCGCCCCGGTCACGGTCAGGCGGCGCGACATCAGCCGCGCGAGGTCGAGCTCGGCCTGCGCGCCCTCCGGGAGGGCGATGATCACCAGCCGCCCCTCGACGGCGAGGCTGGCGAGGTTGCGCCGCAGGTAGGCGCCGCCGACCATGTCGAGGACGAGGTCGACGCCCCGGCCGCCGGTCGCCTCGCGCAGCACCGCCGCGAAGTCCTCCCTGCGGTAGTCGATGGCCCGCTCGGCGCCCAGTTCCACGCAGGCGGCGCACTTGGCCGGGGTGCCGGCGGTGGCGAAGACGCGCGCCCCGAACAGGCGCGCGAGCTGGATGGCCGCGGTGCCGATCCCGCTCGATCCGCCGTGCACCAGCAGCGCTTCGCCCGCCGCGAGCCGGCCGCGGTCGATGACGTTGGTCCAGACGGTGGCGTACGCCTCCGGCAGCGCCGCCGCGTCGGCCAGCGACACGCCCGCCGGGATCGGCAGGCACTGCGGGGCCGGCGCCACGCAGTACTCGGCGTACCCGCCGCCGGTGAGCAGCGCGCACACTTCGTCGCCAGCCGTGAGACGGGACACGCCCTCCCCGACCGCCGTGATCGTGCCCGACACTTCGAGTCCCGGGACGTCGGAGGCGCCGGGGGGCGGCGGATAGTTGCCCTTGCGCTGCATCACGTCGGCGCGGTTGACTCCGGCCGCCGCCACCCGGATCGACACCTCGCCGGGGCCGGCCGCCGGTACCGGCCGGATCCCGATCCGCAACGCCTCGGGCGGACCGGGCGCGGGGATCTCGACGACGCGCATGGTTTCGGGAATCGCCATCTGCATGCTCCTGGAGGCCGCGAAGGGGGCGCGGCGCCGGGTGACGCCGCGGCCGGGTGACGCCGCATGGACACGGTGCAGGTCCGCGACCCGCTCGACCTGCGGGCGCCGGATGACGCCGCGGCCGGGTGATGCCGCGGCCGGGCCGGCAGGCGCCCGAGGGCGCCGACGTGCGCATCGAACCGTGGCGCCGTGTCCGGGTGACGCCGCGGCCGGGCCGGCGGGACCCGGCGCGCGAGTATAATTCGCGTCACCTGTGCCGATCCCGGCCGCGGCGCGCGCCCGTCTCGCGGAGCCGCCGCCCAGGGCCGTGCCCTTCCGGGGCGCCGGAAGGGCGCGGCGCTGATCCGGCAGGTGGCGCACGACGCCGAAGAAGCCGCGGCCGGGGGAAGCGGCCCCGCGACGAGCGCGCGGATCGTCCACCCGCCGCCGGGTGGCGCGCCGAACGTCGGCAGGGAGGGTGGAGCACCATCATGTGCTGTCGGTCCCGCGACCACCCGCCGCCGGGTGGCGCGCCGAACGTCGGCAGGGAGGAAGAAGCAGCCCCGCGATGAGCGTGCGGATCGTCCTGGTCGGCTACGGCCGGATGGGCAAGGCGGTAGACGCGCTGAGCGCCGATCACGGCTGCGAGGTGGTCGAGCGTCTCGACGTCCACAACAACCTGCGCGGCGCGGGCATCGATTCGCCGGCGCTGCCCGCCGCCGACGTGGCGATCGAGTTCTCCCTGGCCGATTCGGCGGCGTCCAACGTGAAGAAGCTGGCCGCGCGCGGCATCGACGTCGTGGTCGGCACGACCGGCTGGGAGGCGCAGGAAGCCGAGGTCCGGCGGGCCGCGGAAGAGGCCGGGATCGGCGTGGTGCACGCCGCGAACTTCTCGCTCGGGGTCAATCTGTTCCAGGCGCTCGTGGAGCGGAGCGCGGCGCTGTTCGCGCGCCACGACGACTACGGGAGCTGGATCCACGAAGGCCACCACGCGGCGAAACGGGACGCCCCGTCCGGCACCGCGCTGGCGCTGCAGGCGGCGATGCGCGGCGCGGGGTACGCACGGGGCATCGACGTGGCGTCGACGCGCGCGGGCCGGATGCCGGGCATGCACACGGTCGGGTACGACGGCCCGTTCGACACGATCACCCTGACCCACACCGCCCGCGACCGGGCGGCGTTCGCGCGGGGCGCCCTGGAGGCGGCGCGCTGGGTGCGCGGCAGGCGCGGCTGGTTCTCGATGCGCCACGTGCTCGGCATCGACTGAGGCAACGGGAAACGCCATGCAGACACGCTGGGCGGGTTGCGGCACGGCCCTCGTCACGCCGTTCACGGCGGGCGGCGCCGTGGACGAAGCGGCGGTCAGGCGGCTGGCGCGACGGCAGATCGACGGCGGCGCGCACTTCCTGGTCCCCTGCGGAACCACCGGCGAGAGCCCCACCCTGTCGCCCGCCGAGAAGCTCCGCGTCGTCGAGCTCGTCGTCGAGGCGGCCGACGGCGCGGTCCCGGTGCTGGCGGGGGCGGGCGGCTACGACACGCGGGCCGTCGTCGCGCTGGCGCGCGACCTGGCGCGCGCCGGCGCGGCGGGAATCCTCTCGGTCACGCCGTACTACAGCAAGCCGACGCCGGAGGGGCTCTGCCGGCACTACGGCGCCATCGCCGACGGCACCGACCTGCCGATCGTGCTGTACAACGTGCCGGGCCGAACCGCCTGCAACATCGACCCGGCCACCCTCCTCCGCCTCGTGGAGATCGCCAACGTCGTCGGCGTGAAGGAGGCCTCCGGCGACCTCGGACAGATGTGCGAGATCTGCCGCGCGGTGCCGGACGACTTCTGTGTGCTCTCCGGCGACGACGCGTTCACCCTGGCCATGATGGCGCTCGGCGGCGCCGGCGTGATCTCGGTGGTCGCCAACGAGGCCCCGGCCGAGATGGCGGCCCTCGTCGACCAGGCGGCGGCGGGCGACTTCGCGGCGGCCCGCGCCACCCACGAGCGGCTGCTGCCGCTGATGCAGGCGAACTTCGTCGAGTCGAACCCGATCCCGGTCAAGGCCGCGCTGGCCGAACTGGGCCTCGTCGAGGAGGTCTACCGCCTGCCGCTGGCGCCGCCGGCTCCCGCGGCGCGGGCGCGCATCGCCGAGGCGTTGCGCGCGCTGGGGCTGTCCGCACGGAAGGGCGCATGAACCTCGAAACGCGGATTCGGAACCTCTACGCCCAAGCCGCCGAGGCGGACCGCGAAGAGGCGCGCGCCGCGTTCGCCGAGCTGCGCGCGGCGCTCGCCGCGGGCCGCGTGCGCGCGGCCGAGCCCGACCCGGCGGCGCCGGCCGGCTGGCGCGTCAACGCGTGGGTCAAGCAGGGCATCCTGGTCGGCTTCCGCCACGGCGACGTCGTGGCGTTCGACTCCCCCAGCGCCGATTCGCCCTGGCTCGACAAGGACACGCTGCCCCTCCGCCCGCTCTCCACGGCGTCGAACGTGCGCCTCGTGCCCGGCGGATCGTCGGTGCGGGACGGCGCGTACCTCGGCCGGGGAGTCATCTGCATGCCGCCGATGTACGTCAACGTCGGCGCCTGGGTCGGCGACGGCAGCCTGATCGACTCGCACGCGCTGGTCGGATCCTGCGCGCAGGTCGGCAGCGGCGTGCACGTGAGCGCCGCGGCGCAGATCGGCGGGGTGCTCGAGCCGGTGGGCGCCCTGCCGGTGATCGTCGAGGACGACGCGCTGGTCGGCGGCAACACCGGCCTCTACGAGGGCGCGGTGGTCAAGCGCCGGGCGGTGATCGGGGCCGGCACGGTGCTGACCGGGTCGACTCCGATCTACGACCTGCCGCGGGGGCGGATCATCAGGCCGGCCGCGGGCGAGCCGACGGTGGTGCCGGAAGGCGCGGTCGTCGTGCCCGGCGCGCGCGCCGTCACCAGCGGCGCGGGACCCGGATGGGGGCTGTCGCTCGCCACGCCGGTCATCGTCAAGTACCGCGACGACCGCACGGACACGCGCACGGAGCTCGAAGCATGGATCCGGTAGCCGCGCGGATGGCGCGCCGGGGCGGGTCCGCCGCGCCCGCGCGGCGGGCGACCTATCAGGACGTGCTCGACGCGCCGGCGCACCGAGTGGCCGAGATCGTCGACGGGACGCTCCACACCCACCCGCGGCCGGCCGCACCGCACGCGCTCGCGAGCTCGTCCCTGGGGGCCGACCTCGCGAATCCCTTCCAGTTCGGCCGCGGCGGACCGGGCGGGTGGTGGATCATCTCCGAGCCGGAGCTGCATTTCGGCGAGGACGTCCTGGTGCCCGATCTGGCGGGCTGGCGCCGCGAGCGCATGCCGGACTATCCCGACGCGGCGTACTTCACGCTGGCGCCGGACTGGGTGTGCGAAGTGCTCTCGCCCTCGACCCGCAAGCTCGACCTGCACGGCAAGCGCCCGGTCTACGCGCGGGAGGGAGTGGCGCATCTGTGGCTCGTCGACCCGCTGGACCGCACCCTGGAAGCGTTCGAGCTGCGCGCGGGGGCGTGGGCGCCGGTTGCGACGGCCAGGGACGACGACCCGGTCGCCGTGCGCCCCTTCGCGGCGGTCACCTTCAGCCTCGCCGATCTGTGGCCCTGACGCCCGGAACGGCTTCCGGACGTTCTCCCGGCCTCGCCGCCCGCGGCAGGCCGCCGCGCCGCCGACGCCGTGTATGATGCCGCTTTCCGCAACCCGCACGGAGATCGAAGCATGGATCCGGCCGCCGCCCCGCTCGTCGACCTCGCCCGCAACCTCATCGACATCGACTCGACCAGCGGCAGAGAAGCCGCGGCGACGGCCTGGCTCGCGCGCTGCCTGCGCGAGCGGGGCTACCAGGTCACCGAGCAGCCGGTGGCCGGCGACCGGGTCAACGTCGTCGCCACGGTCGGCGCGGCGGAGCCCGAGGTCGTCTATTCGACGCACGTCGACTGCGTGCCGCCCTTCTTTCCGAGCCGGATCGAGGGCGACACCCTGTACGGCCGGGGCGCCTGCGACGCCAAGGGGATCCTGGCGGCCGAGATCATGGCGCTCGACCGGCTCCGCGACGCCGGCGAGACGCGCGCCGGCCTGCTCGTCGTGGTGGGCGAGGAGGACGGCAGCCCCGGGGCCCGCGCCGCCAACCGGCTCTCGAACCGCTGCCGCTACCTGATCAACGGCGAGCCGACCGACAACCGCCTCGGCGCGGCCACCAAGGGCGCCTACCGGGTGCGCCTGTCGGCCACCGGCCGCGCGGTCCACTCCGCGTACCCGGAGCTCGGCGACTCGGCGATCGAGAAGCTCCTCGACGCCCTGGTCGCCCTGCGCGGCGTCGAGCTGCCGGTCGATCCGCTGCTCGGCGCCACCACCTACACGATCGGCGTGCTCTCGGGCGGCGTCGCCCCCAACGTGGTGCCGCCGGCCGCCGAGGCCGACGTCAACTTCCGCATCGTCGAGCCGGCCGCGCGCGTGCGCGAGCGGCTCGAAGCAGCGCTGCCCGGTTCGGTGGCGATCGACGACGTGATGATCGTCCCCCCGGTCAGGACGACCACCGTGCCGGGGTTCGAGACGGCGCCCTTCTCGTTCACCACCGACATCCCGTTCCTGACGGCGTGGGGCAAGCCGCTGCTGGTCGGCCCCGGCTCCATCCACGCGGCCCATACGGCGGACGAGCACGTGCGGATCGACGAGCTGGTGCGCGCGGTCGATCTCTACGAGCGGCTGGCGGGGAAGTTGCTGGCCTGACCGCGGATGCGGCCGGCGGCCGGATTCCGGCCGGTTGCCCGCCGACTACGGATTGTCGTCGTTCCCCCCGCGGGGACGCTGCGCGGGCGTCAAGCGCGCCAGTTGGTCCAGGAAGCGCGCGACGCTCCTTATCGTGCGGCGTTGGTCGTCATCGATCCCGTCGGGATTGAAGTGCATGATCTCGTTGCGTGTTTTCCGCACGGAATCCAGATTCCGGATGAACTCCCCGCGATCGATGCCCAACCCCAACTGCTTCCAGTTGTCCTCGTCCCCCAAGAGATGCTGGTAGCCGCCGAACATCAGATCGGCGGCTCCTTCGACGGGCTTCTTGCCGCCGGCCGCCTTCCGCAACTGATCGAGCGTGAACGTGCCGTGTATGAGGTTTCGCAAGTGGCCCTCGATCTCGCCGATGAACAAGAACGGCTCGGCGAGCTCGAGGAAGAGTCGCAAGAGGTCCGTCGCGGTCACGATTCCGGCGATGGTCTTGTCTCTGGCCCGCACCAGCACGTAGCCGTGCTCCGAAACCTCGCGTATGGCGTCGAAGAGCCGCGTGTCGCTGGGAATCACTTGCGCCGGCTCCATGCAGTCCTTGACGTGCGTGCTTTTCCGCCCAAGCGCCGCGCGGGCGCCGATGGACTTCCACGTGACGATCCCCGACACGTCGCGCTTGTCCCTCATCACGGGAAGCCGCGAATAGTCGTTCATCTGCATCACCGTGGTCGCTTCGATCAGGAGGCTCTCCGGCTTGACGCTCTTCGGCTCCCTGTTCGCGGCTTCGAGCTGCCCGACCCGGTGCGTGGGATCGGGGGCGTGCGGCATGCCGGAAGCGCCGGAGGCGTCCGCATCGGGTTCGATGGCGATCCGGGAGCCGAGCCAGGCGATCGTGAAATCCTGGTCCGTGCGAAGCTTGAACTTCTCCATCCCGTTGCGGATGTGGTTGTTGATCCACTCTCCCCGTTTCTGATAGCCGAACTGGTGCAGCAGTTGCCGTACGGTCAGCCGCTCCGGTTCGGGCGCCGCGCCCTTGGCGACGTCCTTGTGCATCTTGTCGGCGACGCTCTCGAGCCACCGGTAGCCTTCGTCCATGTCCAGGTTCTCCCGCTGTCCACCCGCCATCGCGTGGCAAGGATACCGCATCGGAGGGAAGACCGCAGACGTCGTCACCGGCGCGGCGGCGCCAGCGCGGCGCGGAAGCCGATGGAGGGCCGGCGGGCGCCGGGGGCGGGACGCTGCCGGCCGGGGCGGCGGCTCCACCGCAGGGGGAGGGGGCCGCAGCCCGACGGGCGCTCTACCGCCGCGTCACCGCAGATGAAGAACTGCGAGCCGCCGCTGCCCGGCTGTCCGGGCGCCAGCGCGCTCCGCACGTGGCGGGCGTCGCTGCACTCGGCGTCGACCAAGCCGAGACCGCCCCGGCCGTATTCCGCCGGTCCGGGCCGGGCCGGTCGAAGTTGACGTAAGTGCGGGTTTTATCGGACGCGGGCGCGGCCGGTTTCGAGAGGCCGCGGCGCCCCGGAGCGGGCCGCGGGGCGCCGAGCCGGGCGCCCGCTGGCGGAAGACTTCGCCGGCGACGGGGCGCGCCGTCGAACCGCTCGCCACGGCGCACCGTCAATATTCCCCGCAACGCCGATCCTCGTAGTGCGCGCACCATCCGGTAATGCCGTCCGGGACTGTGAAAAACACGTCCTTACTCCCGCCCCTTGTAGATGCGTGCCCGTGGCCGTAGGCGTCGTTATAAGGGTCGACGACGACAGCAACGGCAACATCCGAAGGCGTTACGACTCCTTCGAGAACGATCAAGACGGAAACTTCCGTCCGTCCGTTCGCCGGAACGACGAATGACGGCATTGAATCGCGCCCTACAACCGTCGCGCGCGGGTTGAAATTATTGGCAGGCGAAGGGTCGGGCGCATCCTGCAACGCCAGAACGTCAATCGGCCCGCGTTGCTCTATCTCCGAACCATCCACGCGCAGCCCGCCCATGACGCGGACGGCGACTCGGCAGCGGTTCGATACCAGGAACCGCGCCCGAACCCGGTCGGCGCCCGCGGGTTCGAGAATGTCAGTCTGGAAGAGCCTAAACACGTCCGGGTTGTTGCTCAGATGCAGACACGCGGCCGCGGCCGCGTTCGCAGGCGAACGCAACGTTTGCGCCGCCGCACCGATCGCCACGAACACGAACACGAACACGACGGTTGCAACGTTTCTCATGATGGATTCTCCCTTGTCTTGCGCCCGCCGGGGCGCCTTGTCCTTTCCGGGTTTCCGCCGCATCGTATCGGGGCGCGCGTGTCAGATCCTGTCACCGCCGCGTAAGAATCGACGGCAACCGCCCGCCCATCGTGCGGACCGTCCGCTCGCGTTCGGCCCGCTCGCCGTCCGCGCGCGCCGCCGCAACCGCCCGCTCAAGGCGCCGGTTCGCATGCTCAAGTTCGCGGTTCCGCTCGCGCAACCGTTCCAGTTCGCGCACGATGCCGGCCCGCGCGCGCCACGCCGATACCCGCCCACGGGGCGCCGGGCGCCGTCCGCGCCGGCGCCGGGGCCGCGGCCGGCCCGGACGACGTCGACGGCCGACCTGGTAATGGCGGCGCCGGGGCGCCTACCAGTCGCAACGCGGCCCGACCCTGCGCGCCAAGCGCCCGCCGCCCCGATTGTCCAATCTTGCGCATCATCCGGAAGACTCGGGCGGATCAATGGCGTCAAGGCAATCGTGCAACGCTTCCCCGGTCGCGCCGTCGCCGTCCGTTTCCGCCGCATCGATGCAACCTGCAAGCATCCCTTGATCATGGCGCGCACCAGCGAGAGCTTCGGCGCGCCCGTCGCCGCACGAATCCGGTTGTCCACTTTCCGCACCCCGCTCATGGCGCTACCCTGCGTCGGCCGCCTTGCCATCGTCCGCGCCATTGTATCGGGTGCGCGTGTCAGATCCTGTCAGGCACGCCGTCAAACCGGGGCGCCGGGGGCCGCGGCCGCCATGCAGCCCGGAACGCGGCACGGCCGCTTGCCGCGGCGCGCCTTGCCGCGGCGCGCCTTGCCGGGGGCCGCTGGCGCGGCCCGCTCATGGCGCAACCCCGCGGACGATGCGCCGCTGGCGCCGCCGCGCGCGCCGGGTCGGCAGCCAGCGGGCCGCCTCCCTGCACGATGCCAAGGCGTCCAGCCGGAATCCCGCGCACCCCCCGAGGGCCCGCGGCGACCGGCGCAACCCGTCGGTCCGGTCGATTCCAGCGTCATGAACGGCGGCCCTGCCACAACGGTTCGGGACCCGCAAGTTGATCGACTTCGTCGTGTGGGGTAGGGTGCGTGCATGGCCGCGGCAGATCGAACGCGCGCCGCCGGGGCGCGGATGCCGGCTTCGCTCGCGCTGCGATTGCAGCCGGCGATCGAGCTGACCCGGGAGCAGTTCTTCCGATTCTGTCAACTGAATCGCGACGTGCGGATCGAGCGTGACGCGGAGGGAGACATAGCCGTCATGTCGCCGACGGGCGGGGAGACGGGAGCGCGGTGCGGCCGCCTGCTCGCCGCGGTGCTGCGCTGGGCGGATGACGACGGATCGGGCGTGGCGTTCGATTCTTCGACCGGATTCGAGCTTCCCGACGGCGCGGTGCGATCGCCGGACGTGGCATGGGTCCGGCGGGTGCGGCTGGCCCGCATCGCACCGGAGGACCGCCGGGGTTTCCTGCCCCTGTGCCCGGACTTCGTCGTCGAGCTGCTCTCTCCTTCCGATTCCCGCCCCGCCGTCGAACGGAAGATGGAAGAATACCGGGAGAACGGCGCGCGGCTGGGATGGCTGCTCGATCCGGACCACCGGAGCGTCACCATCTATCGCGCCGGCGGCGGCACGGAACGGCGCCACCGGCCCGATTCCGTCACCGGCGAGGAAGTCCTGCCGGGGTTCGTGCTCTCCCTGTCCGCCATCTGGGAATCCGCGTTCTGAGAAGACGGCCTGCGCCTCATCGTGCGCGAGGACCACAAGGCGCCGATCGTCGCCGTCAACGTCTGGTACGACGTCGGGGCCGCGGACGAGGCGCCCGGCAAGACCGCCGTCGACGTCTTCGGGCCGTCGAAGCGCCCCTCCCCCGGTGAGCTACCGCCGCGTCACCTCGGCGTCGATGATCTCCACCCGGTCGACCGGGGTCTCCCCCTCGGTCGGCGCCGCCTCGATGCGGGCGATCACGTCGAGCCCGGCCACGACGACCCCGAACACGGTGTAGACGCCGTCGAGGGCGGGCGCCGGGCCGGTGACGATGAAGAAGGAGGTCGACGCGCTCGCCGGATCGTCGAGCCGCGCCATCGAGACGATGCCGCGCACGTGCGGCGTGTCGTTGAACTCCGGCTGCAGGTTCCGCACGAACCGCTGCTGGCGGTCGGTGAGCGGCTCGCGGCGGGTCGGCAGGTGGCCGCTCTGGATGACGAAGCCGGGCACGACGCGGTGGAACGCGATGCCGTCGTAGACGCCGGCCTCGACGAGCCGCAGAAAGTTGCGGACGTGGTTCGGGGCGCGGTCCGGATACATGTCGACGGCGATGCGCCCGTGGGTGGTGTCGAGCACGGCCCGGAAGGCCGCGAGCTCCGCGTCGGTTTCCGTCGTGAACGGCGGGATCTCGGGTGGCGGCCTGTCGCGGATGGTCACCCGGCGCACCACGACGCGCTCGGCGGCGCGGCCCTCGGCGTCGACCGGGGTCTCGGAGATGCGGGTGACGACGTCCATGCCGTCGGCCACCTGGCCCCAGATGGTGTGCCGGCCGTCGAGCCCCGGCTGGTCGACCACGCAGATGAAGAACTGCGATCCGCCGCTGCCCGGCTGGCCGGGCGCCAGCACGGCCGAGACCGCGCCCCGCACGTGGCGGGCGGCGCTGAACTCGGCGTCGACCAGGCCGAGACCGCCCCGGCCGTATTCCGCCGCGCGCGCCGGGTCGGCAGTCAGCGGGTCGCCTCCCTGCACGATGCCGTGGCGCACCATGCGGTGGAAGGTGGTGCCGTCGAAGCGCCCCTCCCCGGCGAGCCGCATCACGAGCCCGACGTGGTTGGGAGCCAGGTCCGGGCGCAGATCGATGGCGATCGTGCCGTGGTCGGTCTCGAAGACCGCCTGCTTGCCGCGCATCTCGTCGAGCGTGAGCGGGGTGACGAACGGTTCGCCGGCCTGTGCGGCCGGCGCCGGGGCCGCGGCCAGCCAGGCCAGCAGCGTGAGCGCCGCCCCGGACTTCATCTGCGCCATCTGCGCACCTCGCCCCGATCCGCTCCCTCGCGGCCAGCCTCCGCCGGCCGCCCTGAAGGCCTGCAGTTCGTGCGTTCGGCCGCGCCGCCGGCGGTCAACGCGGCTGCCCGCTCTCCGGGAGCGCGAAGGCGATCAGGCGCGGGCCACCGCCGACGGTCAGCGCGACGTACTGCCGCCCGTCCAGCATGTAGGTCATCGGCGTGCCGATGGCGCCGCTCGGCAGGTCCACCGACGCGAGCTCGGTCCCGTCGGTCTTGTCGTAGGCGACCAGCCGCGGCCCGCCGTGCGAGCCGCCGGCGGTGAGGCAGTAGATCAGCAGCGTCTTCGTCAGCAGCGGGCCGTTGACGGCGTTGTCGCCGCCGAGCGGCGGCAGGTCGAGGTCGCGCAGCAGCGGGTGGTTGCGGTACCGGTCGCCGTCGCCGGTCGGCACCCACCAGGCGTGCTCGCCGGTGTTCAGGTCGATGGCGGTCATGCGCGAGTAGGGCGGCTTGACGAGCGGCAGCCCCCGCGGCATCCGCGGCTCGCGGCGGATGGCGCCGCCGCGGGCCAGCCGCTCGGCCTCGGGGGCGCCGTGGGTGTAGAGAACCGTGGCGCCGAGGGCCGGGTCGGGCCGGTACAGGGAGACCACCGCCGTCCGGTTGCGGGACGGGACGTACAGCATGCCGGTATCGGGATCGACCGCGGCCCCGGACCAGCCCGCCGTGCCGCCCGGCGGCGGGCGCATGACGGTGCCCAGCGTGACCCCCTCGACCGGGCGGTCCAGCGGCGTGAACAGCGGCCCGAGCCGGAAGCCCTCGACCGCCTCGAGCGCCATCTGCCGGATCTCCGGGGTGAAGTCGACCAGATCGTCGATGGTGACGCCCTGGTAGTCGAACGGCGCCGGCTTCGTCGGGAACGGCTGCGTCGGCGACGGGACCTCGCCCGGCATGTTGGTCTCCTGCGGCACCGGGCGCTCTTCGATCGGCCAGATCGGTTCGCCGGTCACGCGGTCGAACACGTAGACGAAGCCCTGCTTGCTCACCTGCGCAATCGCCCGGATCGGACGGCCGTCGACGGTCACGTCCACCAGGTTCGGGTGGGTCGCGAAGTCGTAGTCCCACAAGCCGTGATGCACCGCCTGGAAGTGCCATTCGCGCTGGCCGGTCTCCACGTCCACGGCGATCAGCGTCTCCGAGAAGAGGTTGTCGCCGAGCCGGTCGGCCCCGTAGTAGTCGTTCGTCGCCGTGCCGGTCGGCAGGTAGACGTGGCCCAGCTCGTCGTCGCCGGCGAGCATCGACCAGACGTTGGCGTTGCCGGAGTAGCGCCAGGATTCGTTCAGCCAGGTGTCGACGCCGAACTCGTCGGCGCCGGCGGGCACGGTGTGGAAGTCCCAGGCGTGCGCGCCGGTCCGCACGTCCCAGGCCCGCACCCAGCCGGGCACCGCTTCCTTCGTGATGCGCCGGTCGGCGACGTGCGAGCCGTGGATCACCTTGTCGCGCACGACGATCGGCGGCGAGTGGATGCCGAACGGCAGCGCGTTCAGATAGTCGCGGTCGGCGCGGTCGGCGCGCGGCAGGCCGGCCATCGCGTCGACCCGGCCCGCCTCGTCCGGACCGAAGTCTGGGCACGGCCGCCCGGTCCGCGCGTCGGCGCAGATCAGGTAGCCGTTGCCGGTGCCCCAGAAGATCCGCTCGTCGCCGGCGCCGTCGGTCCAGTACGCGACGCCGCGTTGCGACCAGGGACTGCTCATCGTGGGCGTCCCCTCCTCGTAGCTCTTCGGGTTGTGGACCCACAGCGTCTCGCCGGTCCGGGCGTCGACCGCCACCCCCTGCGACAGGGGCGTGTTGAAGTAGAGGACGCCCCCCACCATCAGCGGCGTCGCCTGCAGGCGCGACAGGATGGGCCGATGTCCGGTCCGGTAGAGGTCGGGGTCGTCCTCGATCAGCGTGTCGACCACGGTGTCGAGCGGGGCCAGCCACTCGCCGCCGCCGGGCGTCGTGCGGCTGACGAAGTGGTCCACGGAGGTCCACTCCCAGGCGATCTCCAGGTCGGCGAAGTTGCGCGCGTCGATCTGGTCGAGCGGCGAGTACTTCGTGCCGCGGACGTCGCCGGCGTAGCTGCGCCACTCGCCGCCGGAGGTGTCGTAGGTCTGCCACGGGCCGCCGCCGGCCGGCGGCTGCGCGGACGCGGCGGCCGCGCAGACGACGGTGACGAGGATCGCCCCGAGCGGGCTCGACTGGCGCATGACGTGACCTCCCATGTCTCGGAACCTGCGCTTTCCCGGACGGACCGGCTGCCGTTTGCGCCGCGCCGGAACTGTTTCTCGGGCCGGCGTCACCGAGGAGCCTGGCTTCCCCGGACGGACCGGCTGCCGTTTGCGCCGCGGAGCCTCGAAGACGGCGGCAGCATTCTCGACCGCTGGCTTCCCCGGACGGACCGGCTGCCGTTTGCGCCGACCGCGCCGTTCAAGGAAGCGGTCACGGCGCACGTGCTAGCTTCCCCGGACGGACCGGCTACCGTTTTGCGCCTGCCATCGTAACACCGGCCCGCCGCGTCCGGGCCGGCCGGTCTTGCGCGCCGCGGGCGGTGTGCGCCGCGCACCGGGGGCGTTCCGCCACTCCGCCGGGCCGGCTTCCGCTGCCCGGGCCGGCCGGCGGCGGCCGAACCGATCCGGCGGCGGCGAGTGGCAGGGATCGCCGAATCACCCGCTGGACGGTCGCCGAATCACCCGCTGGACGGTCGCCGAATCACCCGCTGGACGGTCGCCGAATCACCCGCTGGACGGTCGCCGAATCACCCGCTGGACGGTCGCCGAATCACCCGCTGGACGGTCGCCGAATCACCCGCTGGACGGTCGCCGAATCACCCGCTGGACGGTCGCCGAATCACCCGCTGGACGGTCGCCGAATCACCCGCTGGAGTTGCGCGCGCGGCGTATTCGCGGTAGTTTTTGGCGAACACCGATCCACCCGGCCGCCATGCCCTATTTTCCGCGCGTCGTCGACACCGAGCTGACCGAGCTGCTGAGGGCCGCCGGGGCGGTGCTCGTGGAAGGCCCCCGGGCTTGCGGGAAGACGGAGACCGCCGTGCGGGCGGCGGCCAGCACGGTGCTGCTCGACGTCGACGAGAACGCCCGGCGCATGATCGGCGCCGACCCGGCGGCCGTGCTGATCGGCGACACGCCGCGGTTGATCGACGAGTGGCAGGTCGAGCCGGCCGTCTGGAACCACGTCCGCCGGGAAATCGACCGCCGCGGCGTCGCCGGCCAGTTCATCCTCACCGGGTCCGCCGTTCCCGCCGACGACCTCGCCCGGCACACCGGCGCCGGGCGCTTCATCCGGCTGCGGATGCGCCCGATGTCGCTGTACGAGAGCGGGGTCGCCAGCGGGGAGATTTCGCTGCGGCGGCTGCTCGACGGCGAGGCGCAACGGGCGCCGCGAACCGGGCTGTCGATCGCCGCGATCGCGGAACTCGTCAGCGCCGGCGGCTGGCCGGGACACGCCGGCAAGCCGTTGCCGGGGGTCCTGCGTGCGAACCGCGGCTATCTGGACGACGTCCGCCGCACCGACGTCTCGAAAGCCGGCGGCAGGACGCGCGATCCCGTCAAGGTGGGCCGTCTGCTGCGGTCGCTGGCGCGCAACGTGGCCACCCCGGTGGCCCTGACGAAGCTCGCGGCCGAGGCGGGCGAGGAAGGCCGGGCGTCGAAGGCCGACACGGTCGCCGAGTACCTCGACGCCCTGGAGCGGCTCATGGTGGTCGAACCGCAGCCGGCGTGGTCGCCGCACCTGCGATCCCGCGCGACGCTCCGGCGGACACCGGTCCGGCACTTCGTCGATCCGTCCCTGGCGGTGGCCGCCCTGCGCGCCGCGCTCGGGCGCCTGACCGCCGACCTCCGGTTCCTCGGCCTGCTGTTCGAGTCCCTGGTCGTCCGCGACCTGCGCGTTCATGCCCAGGCCGCCGACGCCCAGGTGTTCCACTACCGGGAGAAGGACGGACTGGAAGTGGACGCCGTCGTGGAGGCGGCCGATGGCCGCTGGGCGGCGTTCGAGATCAAGCTGGGCGAACGCTGGGTGGAGGACGGCGCCAGCAACCTTCGCAGGCTGGCCGGCCGGATGGCGCACAGCGACCACGGACCGCCGGCGGCGCTCGCGGTGATCGTCCCCACCGGGTACGGCTCGGTACGACCCGGGGACGTGGGGGTGGTCCCGATCGGCGCGCTGGGTCCCTGACACTTCCCCGGCGGGCGTTCCGGGTCGCTCCGGGGGCGGCAGACGGGGTTTCGCCGGGCCTTCGGCCCCTGAAACTTCCCGGCGGGCGTTCCGGGTCGCCCGGCCGGCGATCAGGTTTTGCGCGCGCCCCGTTGCGCGGCCCGCGAGCGGGCGCTAGGATTCGGTGACGTCGGGAGGCGCCCGGCGCGGTTCGAGCGGGGAGATGCGGATGCGGGAAACGACGAGGCGGCCGCGGACAGGGAGTTTCTTCAACCGGCGCGCGGCGGTGCGGCTGGCCGGTGCCTGCGTGCTGGCGGCGTCCGGCCTCGCCGCGGTCGGGTCGCCGGCGGCCGCGGCGCAGGCTGCGCCGCCGACGGCCCGCGCGATCCTGGACCGCTACTGCGTCACCTGTCACAACGACCGGCTGCGCACCGGCGGACTGAGCCTGGACGCGGCCACCGTCGACGCCGCGGATCCGAGCCGTGACGCCGACGTATGGGAGCGGGTGATCGCGAAGCTGCGGACCGGCGCGATGCCGCCGCCGGGGCGCCCGCGTCCGAGCCCGGCGACTTCCGATGCAGTGGCGAGCCGGATCGAGGCGGCCATCGACCGCGCGGCCGCGGCCGATCCGAACCCCGGCCGCACCGGCACGGTCCACCGGCTGAACCGGACCGGGTACCGCAACGCGATTCGCGACCTGCTCGCGCTCGACCTCGACGTGACCCCGCTGCTGCCGGGCGACGAAACGTCGGACACCGGCTTCGACAACAACGCCGACGTGCTTTCGATCTCCACCGCGCAGCTCGAGCGCTACCTCTCGGCGGCGCGCACCGTCACGCGGCTCGCCACGGGGCTGCCGCCGGCCGGGCCCGGGTTCGAGACCTTCGACGTGCCGCTGCTCCTGCTGCAGGACGAGCACCAGAGCGAGGACCTGCCGCTCGGCTCGCGGGGCGGCGTCGCCATCCGGTACCACTTCCCGGTCGACGGCGACTACCTCGTCAAGATCGAGCTGCGCTCCAACTGGCAGGACTACATCCTCGGCATGGGCAGCGCCCATCGGCTCGACGTCCGGATCGACGGCGAGCTGGTCAAGCGGTTCATGGTCGGCGGCGAAGCCCGCGGCCGGCCCGCGCCGGTGACGTTCACCATCGCCGAGCGGGGCGACCCGGAGTGGGAGGCGTACCTGCAGTCGGCGGACGAACGGCTGGAGGTCCGCGTGCCGGTCGCGGCGGGTCCGCGCACGGTCGGCGTCTCGTTCGTGCGCAACGTCCGGGAGCCGGAGGGGATCCTGAAGCCGCGGCAGGCGGGCGAGGTACTGTCGAACGACGAGGCGTACCACGGCAACGCCGCGGTCGCCGCGGTCGCCGTCGGCGGGCCGTACGCCGTGGCCGGGCCGGGCGACACGCCGAGCCGCCGAGCCGTCTTCTCCTGCCGGCCGGAAAGCGCGGCGCCCGCGGACGAGCGGGCCTGCGCCGCCGAAATCGTCTCGCGGCTGGCGCGCCGCGCCTACCGCCGGCCGGTGACGCCGGCGGACGTCGATACGCTGCTCGGCTTCTTCGACAGCGGCCGGGAGAGCGGCGGCGGCTTCGACGCCGGCATCCAGCTCGCGCTCGAGCGGATGCTGGTCGATCCCGATTTCCTCCTGCGCATCGAGCGCGACCCGGCCGGCGCCGCGCCCGGAGAGCCGTACCGCCTGCGCGGCGTGGAAGTCGCCTCGCGCCTCTCGTTCTTCTTGTGGGGCAGCATTCCGGACGAGCCGCTGCTCGCCGCGGCGGAGCAGGGCCGGCTCGCCCGTCCGGCGGCGCTGGAGGCGCAGGTCCGCCGCATGCTCGGCGACCCGCGCGCCCGCTCGCTCGTCGACGACTTCGCCGTCCAGTGGCTGCACCTGCGCAACCTGGAGGACGTCACGGGCGACCCGGTGCCGTTCCCCGACTTCGACGACAATCTGGTCGAGGCGTTCCGGCAGGAGACCACGCTGTTTCTCGCCAGCACCCTGCGCGAGGACCGCAGCGTGCTCGACCTGCTCGACGCCGACTACACCTTCGTGAACGAGCGGCTCGCCCGCCACTACGGCATCCCCGGCGTCTACGGCTCGCGGTTCCGGCGCGTCACGCTTCCGGACCGGGAGCAGCGCGGCGGCCTCCTCGGTCACGGCGGCCTGCTCGCGCTCACCTCCTATCCGACCCGCACGTCGCCGGTGCTGCGCGGCAAGTGGCTGCTCGACACGATTCTCGGCGCGCCGCCCCCGTCCCCGCCGGCCGACGTGCCGGCGCTGCCGGAACGGAGCGCGGGGGGCCGGAGCGCCTCGGTGCGCGAGCGGCTCGAACGCCACCGGCAGGCGCCGGCCTGCGCGACCTGTCACGCGTCGATCGATCCGCCCGGCTTCGCGCTGGAGCAGTTCGACGGCCTGGGGGCGTGGCGCACGAAGGACGAGTTCGGCAACCCGATCGACGCCACCGCGACCATGCCGGACGGCCGGACGGTGGCCGGGATGGCCGGTCTCCGGGCATTGCTGCTGGAGCGGCCCGAGCAGTTCGCCGGCACGGTGACCGGGAAGCTCCTCGCCTACGCCCTCGGGCGCGGTCTGACCCACGCCGACCGGCCGACGGTGCGCGCCATCGTCCGCGACGCCGCGGCCGACGACTACCGCTGGTCGGCGCTCGTCGCCGGGGTCGTCAAGAGCCCGGCGTTCCTGATGCGGAACGCGGCAGCGGATCGATAGTGTCCCGCGCGCGGCAAACCTCACCGATGAGCACGCATTCCCTCTGGCGGCGTGGTCGCGGCCGCGGGTCCAACAGTACCGAGGCGTGGTCCTGATGCTGCCCGCCCTGGACCGGTAGCCGATCGGGAATTCATCGCTCCAGAACCGGCCGGGATGGACCGGCGGGCCACCGGCGGCCACCGCCCGGACCTCTTGACGTAAACAATGTGTGTGTTTTACTCTTGCGGCTTCGGCAGGCCGGTTTCTCCGAGGAAGTGGTGAGGGCGCGGGGGTGGATTTTCTCTAAAAAAACACATGTGCCTGAAGAAGCGGAGCCGGGGCACCCTGGCGCGAGGAGCATAGGTCATGAACAGAAAATACGCCCCACTTGAGTCCTACCTGCGTGCGTCCGGACGTACGCGCATACCCATGACGTTCGAGGAGATCGAACGGGTCATCGGTGCGCAGCTACCGGCATCAGTCTTCAGGTATCGTGCGCTATGGTCCAACAACCCCGCCAACTGGGTCATGACCAGGGCATGGCTCGCGGCAGGGTACGAGACGGAGAAGGTCGACATGGCGAACCGCAGGCTGGTGTTCCGGAAGCCGGCGCCGAACCCGCCACGTTCCGACACCAGTAGCGGACCGGGGACTTTCCGCGGCGACGGCGCGCCTTCCGCGGACCGTCGCGGGTCGTTCGCGAGCGTCTTTGGCTTGCTTGAGGGCACCGTGACGATCGCGCCGGGCACGAATCTGACCGATCCTGTCGGCGAGGACTGGGACGCTGCTCGACAACGCCGATGACCGGCTTCCTGCTCGACACGTGTGCGGTGATCTGGACCGCGCAGGGTGAGCCCTTGCGCGAACCTGCCGCGAGCGAATTGCCGGATGCCTGCGAGCGTGGAGCGCGGCTGTTCGTGTCTCCGATCACCCGCGTGGGAGATCGCGATGCTCGTGGCGAGGGGGCGGATGTCGCTTGCGCTCGATCCCCGGGTGTGGTTCGAGCGCTTCTGCGAGTCGCCCGCGGTGGAGCTGGCCGCGATGCCGCCATCCGTGCTGGTCGCATCGGCCTGCCTGCCGGGAAGCCCGCCCGGCGATCCGGCGGATCGAATCCTCATCGCAACGGCGCGGGCGTTCGGCTACGTGCTGGCGACTCGTGATGCCGAGATCCTGCGGTACGGTGCTCTCGGTCACGTGCGGGTCGTGGGTTGTTGATGCCGTACGGGGAGCGATTCGGCGCCCGGGCCGCGGCCCGAAGGGAGATGCGGGCGACGGGCGCGCCCTGATCGAGGGTCACGGTATGGGCTTCTATCTCAGAAAGTCGTTTCGCGCGGGGCCGATCCGGTTCAACCTCTCGAAGAGCGGCGTCGGCGCCTCCGTCGGCGTGACCGGCGCCCGCATCGGCCTGTCGTCGGCGGGGCGCGCGTACGTGCACGGCGGGCGCCACGGCCTCTACTACCGGAAGTCGCTCGGCGGCGGCGGACGCGCTCGCGCGGCGCCGCCGGACGGGCGCGGCTCCGTCGAGCTGACCGAGGACACCGGCGTGACCTACGGCGCACTCCGGGCGCAGGAGCAGGCGCCCGACGCCATCGCCGCACCGGTCCGGAGGTCGCCGCCGACGTACGGCTGGCCCGCCCTGGGCGCCGTCGCGGCCGGCCTGCTGCTGCCGTCGCCCTTCCCCGCGCTGGTCGCGGCCGCGGTCTTCGCCGCCCTGGTCACCCTCGGCGCCGGGCGCAGGAAGCGGAGGGTGGCCGGCGACGCGTACGGCCGCCTGCTCGATGCGCGGGCCGCGTCCGCGCTGGCCGACGAGCGATGACGACGCGCGTGGCGACGGCCTGGAGTCCGCCGCCGGCGGCGGCCGGTTCCGAGGGATTGCCCGGCCGTTCTCCGCGCGGTAGGATGGGCGCATCATGACCATCAGCAAGCGATCGCTGCCGCGGCGGACCGTGCTGCGGGGCCTCGGCGTCACGCTGGGCCTCCCGCTCCTCGACGCGATGTCTCCCGCCCTCACCGCGCTGGCGAAGACCGCCGCGAAGCCGACCCGCCGCTTCCAGGCGATCTACGTGCCGAACGGCATGGCGATGCAGTACTGGACGCCGGAGCGCGAGGGCCGCGACTTCGAGCTGACGCCGATCCTGGCCCCGTTCGCGCCGTTCCGCGATCAGCTTCTGGTCATCTCCGGCCTGCGCGCGTCGTGGGCCTACGTCCACGCCGGCGCCTCGGCGTCGTTCCTCACCGGGACGCCGCGCGGCGGGCAGAACGAGACCGACGTGCTGGCCAGCACCTCGATGGACCAGATCCTCGCGCGGGAGCTCGGCCGGACGACGCAGCTCGGCTCGCTCGAAGTGTCGATGGACAAGTTCGCCAACGCCGGGCAGTGCACGGCCGGCCTGAGCTGCGCCTACACGCAGACCATCTCGTGGCGCACGCCGACCATGCCGCTGCCGATGGAGAACAACCCGCGCGCGGTGTTCGAGCGGCTGTTCGGCGACAGCGGCTCGGCCGACCCGGCGGTCCGCCGAGCGCGCCGGCGGCAGAAGCAAAGCATCCTCGACTCGGTGACCGACAAGCTGGCCGGCCTGAAGGTGGAGGTCGGCCCGCGCGACCGCGTCAAGCTGGACGAGTACGCCGAGGCGATCCGCGACGTCGAGCGGCGCATCCAGCTCGCCGAGCAGCAGCGCGACGTCGAGCCGTCGTTCACCGAGCAGCCGTCCGCCCCGCCGCGGGTCTTCGAGGACCACCTGCGGTTGATGTTCGACCTCCAGTTCCTCGCCCTGCAGGCGGACCTGACGCGCGTCGTCACGTTCATGATGGGACGCGAGCAGAGCACCCGCGCCTATCCGCAGATCGGGGTGCCCGACGCGCACCACCCGCTTTCGCACCACGAGGACGATCCGGAACGGATCGCCGTCATGTCGAAGATCAACGCCTACCACGCGCATCTGACCGCCGGCTACCTGGCCCGGCTGCGCGAGGCGGAGGACGCGGACGGGTCGCTGCTCGACAACATGACGATCCTCTACGGCGCCGGCATCTCGAACAGCACGCGGCACCTGGGCGTCAACCTGCCGCTGTTCGTCGTCGGCGGCGGGGCGGGCCGGCTCGCGGGCGGCCGGCACCTGCGGTATCCGGGCGACACGTCGAACGCCGATCTGCTGCTGACGCTGATGGACAAGCTCGACATGCCGCTCGAGCGGCTCGGCGACAGCACGACGAAGCTGCCGATCGACACGCTGTCGGAGGTGTGACACAAGGGAGCGGAGGCGGTTCGAGGACGGTGGTGGTTCTCTTCGTATCCGGTGGAGCCGGCTCGTCGCCTGGCAGGTAATGAGGCGTCCGATTCAGAGAAGAACGCGTGAGCCACTGTCACTTGCCGGGCGAAGAAATCTGGCGGCCCGTGCGCGATACGTGGGAAGTCCGGAGCACAAGGTCGGTCGCTGGTGGGACGGGTTGCCGAAGGCCCGGCAACTGCCGGGAGGACGGGTCGGCCGCCGCGGCCGGCAGACGACCACGGTCTGTCCTTTGACCACGGACCAGGATCGCAAGTCGGCGACGGACTGGCTGCGGGAGGCGATCGTAGCCGGACAGTACCGGTTCGTGGAATCCGACCGGGATTTTCCCAAGCGGGTGTGGTTCAGAGCGCAGGGGCGGATCTGGTGCGGACATTGCGTCAATCCGTCCGCGGGGCACTACAAGGGCTGGCCGATTGACGAGGACGAGCGGCGTGCGATTTTCGACTGAGTGGATCGATCAGGCGCCGAACGCGTCGGCGGAGGAACGAGCGACGCTATGTCGTCTCCGTTTGTACGTCTCGGAGGAAAATGCTTGCAGGTTCTTCGATCCAGCGTCCAACAGCGCATGCGACCACGTCATTGCGCCGGCGGTTCATCTGGCGGAAGGTTTCGCTACCGACTGGTGGTCGATTTTCGGCGGTCGTGATCGAGAGCACCCGATCCGTGGCTATCGGACCGGATTCGCGTTTCCCGACGTGACGTTGGGATTTGACGGCTCGACGTTCGAGGTGCGGGCAGATCAGTTTGCCAGCGAGAACCCTGCCGTGCGTTTCTGGCAGGTCGGCAACGAAACGTTGTCCCGCGCCGCCGCGGAGTCGACGCTGGCCGGGTTGATCGAAGACGTCGCGGCACGGCTGGCGTCCACCGGCGTGTCGAACAGCGAAGTGGCTCTCCGCTGGTCGCGCGTGTCGCGATCGCTGGGCGATCCGGACGAGCGCGCGTTCTGCGAGGCGGCCGGGGCGCTGGGAGTCGACCCGTATGGAGTTTCGGAAGCGGACGCCGAGTTCATCGAGCAGGCGTCCGCTCTCTTTTCGGGAGAGGCGTTGCTGGAGTTCCTGGCCGGGGTCGGCGGCGCGGTGCGGGGGAACCTGCTGCGTTGGGTGCGGGCGGTGGAGACGCTGCCGCGGGAGCAGTCGTGTCTTCCGGATCTCGAAGACGTCGCCGCTCGGATCGGCGAGCGCGCGTCGCGCGAACCGGCCGGGCGCGGCTGCTGGGCGAAGGGTTACCGGGCGGCGAGAGCGTTTCGCGACGTTCTGGACGTCGCGCCAGCCGAGAGGTTGCGCTCTCCGTCGGACGTCGCCCGAAGGTTGGGTTCCCGGAGCTTCCGGTGCACTTCGGGGGTCGCCGGTATTTTCGCGCTCGCATGCCGCGGAGACGGCGACGTTCGGATTCACGTCCGGGAACGCGGAACCCGGGACTGGGCCCGGCACGCGGAGAGCTTCGCATTCGCGCGGGCGATCGGCGACGTCGTGTGCTTCGGAGATGCGCGGCGTTTCGTGGTGAACGGTCTGCATCAGGCGGAAAGGCAGGCGGCGGGCAGGGCGTTCGCGGCGGAGTTGCTGGCGCCGGTCGAAAGCGTGGTCGACATGGTGGACAACGGCTGTGACGTCGATGAGGTTGCCGGTTCGTTCAACGTGTCGCCCCAGGTGATCGCTCGGCAGATCGAGAACCAGGATCGCATTCGCGAGGTCTGCGCCGGACGCGGCCGGTACGCGGGAAACGGGGAATGAGCGGTGTCGAGATCTTCTACATTGTCGCGCATGGGCATGACGCTGACTGGCAGATGCGCCGTTGCGGCCGCGCTGGTCGTTGCGAGCCTGTCCGCCTCGTTCGCCGCGGCCGGGACGCTCGCCGACGCGGCGCGGCGCGGCGACTGGCGCGCCGTGCGCGCGCTGGTGGAGCAGGGCGCCGACGTCACCGCGCGCCAAGGGGACGGCGCGACGGCGCTGCACTGGGCCGCCTACCGGGACGAGGCGGCGATCGCCGGCCTGCTGATCGCGGCCGGGGCCGACGTGAACGCCGCGAACGACCTCGGGGTGACGCCGCTGTGGGCCGCGGCCGAGAACGGCGGCGCGGCGATGGCGCGGCGTCTGCTCGCGGCGGGCGCGGATCCGAATGCGCCGCTCCTCTCCGGCGAGACGCCGCTGATGACGGCGGCGCGGGTCGGCGCGGCGGACGTCGCGCGGCGGCTGCTCGAAGCGGGCGCCGACGCGGCGGTGACCGGCGCCCGCGGCCAGACGGCGCTGATGTGGGCCGTGTCGCAGCGGCATCCCGCGGTGGTCGAAGTGCTGCTCGCGCACGGCGCGGCGGTCGACGCCCGGTCGGCCGTCCGGACCGAGGTGGTGAAGACGACGCCCGAGCCGTGGAATCCGGAGTACGTCGTGGAGGTTCCGCGGGGAGGCTACACGCCGCTGCTCTTCGCGGCACGGGTGGGCGATCTCGTCTCGGCGCGGCTGCTCGTCGCGGCCGGGGCCGACGTGAACGACCGATCGCCCTACGGCGCGAGCGCGGCGGTGGTCGCGGCGCACGGCGGGCACGGCGACGTGGCGGCGTTCCTGCTGGAGCAGGGTGCGGATCCGAACGCGGCCGACGCCGGCTACACGGCGCTCCACGCGGCGATCCTGCGCAAGGACGCGGCGCTCGTGCGCGCGCTCCTCGACCACGGCGCGGACCCGGACGCCCCGATCCGGCGCTCCACGCCGGTCCGCCGCGACGCGGTCGACTTCCACCTGCATCCGTCCTGGATCGGCGCCACGCCGTTCTGGCTCGCGGCGCGCTTCAACGTTCCGGCGATCATGACGCTGCTCGTCGAGCGCGGCGCCGACCCGCTGGCCTCGCACTACCCGCGCTACTGGCCCGGCTCCCTGTCGGTGCGGGACGAGCGCGCGCAGGTGGAAGAAGGCGCGACGACCGCCCTGATGGCGGCGGCCGGCCTCGGGGGCCGCGATCCGCTGTTCTCGGTGGATCGTCTCGACCGCATCGCCGAAAGCGCGCCGGTCCGAAGCACGCGGCGCGAGCCGGATCCGGCGGTGCGCGAGCGGGCGATGCTCGCGGCGGTCACGATCGCCGCCGGGCAGGGGATCGACGTCAACGTCGCCAACGCCGAGGGGAACACGGCGCTGCACGCCGCCGCGGGACGGGGCTACGACAGCGTCGTCGAGTACCTCGTCGCGCACGGCGCGCGGATCGACGCGCGGAACGGGGACGGACGGACGCCGCTGGCCCTCGCGCAACGCGGGCGGGTACGCGGCCGCGCCGCGTCGCCGCACCACGGCACCGTCGCGCTGCTCCGCCGCCTGGGCGCCGGCGAATAGCGCCGCGCCGCTCAGCGGCGCCGGTCCGCCTCGACTTCCGCCAGGAGGTGGCGCCGGGCCGCCTCCGCCTCCAGCCGGAAGCAGTGCCGGCCGCCCGGATGCCACCAGAGGTGGTCGCGCCGCAGCCTTGTCGTCTCGGTGTCGAAGGCCGCGCACAGCTCGAACGTCGACGCCGCGACCACGCGGTAGCCGTAGGGACGGCCGCTGACCGGATCCTCCATCGCGGCCGCGTCGAGGCCCGGCAGAGCCCCGAGCGAAGCGGGGAGATCGCCCTCGCGGGTCCAGTGGACGTCGATGACCCGCGCAAGGTGGCGGAGGTCGTCGATCCGGTGGGCGTCGAGGCGGCGGGCGCGCGCCGCGTCCGGCGAACCGATGCTGGCGAGGCCGAAGCCGACGGCGGCGGCGACCGCCGCGGCGGCGGCGGCGCCGGCCAGAGTCGTACGGGCGGTCACGGTCATGCGTCTCCCTCCGTATCGTCCGTGCGCAGGTCCGCGAGGTAGTACCACAGGGCGGCTCCGGCGATCCCGCCGACCGTCGCCGCCTTGAGCAGGAACCGCACCGTGAGCTCGCCGCCCAGCGCGTTGTAGACGAGGCCGATGACGGTTCCGATGATGACCGCGGACGCGATGAAGAGCGTCATCCAGGTGAACCAGCGGCGCACCGGCGACGCCCGCCGCGCCGCGTCGCCGGCCAGCTCGCGCCGCACCCGCCGCGACACGCCGAGGAAGACCGGAAACGCCACGACGAGCGACGCAACCGACCAGCGGATGGTCTCGTCCACGATCACGCGCGGGATTTGCGCGTCGGCGGGATCCGGGAACGCCAGATTGATCAACTGGAACAGGAGCTGGCCGAGGTTGAAGGCGGCGACGTACAGCGTCGAGAACAGCAGCAGGTGCATGAACGCGTCGCGGGCCGACAGGTAGGGCCGCGGGCGCGGCACCGGGATCGGAAACTCGACGTCGGCGAAGCTCGTGATGGCCCCGCGCACCTGCGCCGACGCCCACCCGGCCTGCCGCAGGGTCTGCGCGAGCTGGTCGCGCGAGGCGCCGGCGGTCAGGCCGTCGCGCACGAAACGCCGGAGTTCTTCGTTCGCCGCCATGTTGCATCTCCTTTGCTTACGCCGTCTCCTCGAGCCGCCGGATGACCCGCCGGACGACGTCGACCGTCCGGTCGATGTCGCGCGCGGCGATGCCGTCGGCGACCGTTTCGGACCACCGGGCGCCGGCGTCGGCCAGCGCGCGTTCCAGGCGCTCGCCCTTCGGCGTGAGGCGCAGCAACGGGGAGCGGGCGTGGTCGGGGTTCGCCTGGAAGGCCATGACGCCGTCGCGCGCGAGCAGATCGGCCACGCGCTGCACGCTCTGCCGCGACATCCCCATGCGCCGTGCGATCTGCGGCACGGTGCGCGGCGCCTCGGCCACGGCGCCGATCACCTGCCACCGCGCCTGGGTCTGTCCATGCGGCGCGGTCAGCGCCGCGCCGTGCCGCAGCAGGGCACCGTTCAGCCGGAACACGTCGAGGATGAGTGTCCGCAACGCCTCGGCCGCTCGCTCCCGCCGTCGATCCGTCCGCCGGCCCGCGCCTCCGCCGGCCGCCGTCGAGTCGCGAGGCATGACAGCAATATTTCATAACGACAGCATTATGTCAAATAGCGGTTTCCTGAGTCCTGGCGGCCGAAAACCCTCGTGCCGGATGCGACCCGATCTTGACGCCTGCCGGCAGTCGTCCCGGGTGACGGCCGAGGCGGCCGCAACCCTCGTGCCGGATGCGACCCGGTCTTGACCTTCTGCGCCGCCTGTGCCACGTTACTCCGTTCGGAAACTGCCGCATCCGCATGCGCCGCGCGTTCCCGCGTTCTCGAAGGAGGTCCGAGATGAGTGCTCGACGGTTCCGTCTGCTCCTGATTCCCGTCCTGGCGCTGGCCGTTCCGGGGCTGGCCGCCGCGCAGTCGGCGGACGACTACCGCACCCCGTGGGGCCACCCGGACCTGCAGGGCATCTGGAGCTCGTCCGGGGCGACCCCGATGGAGCGGCCGGACGATTACCAGGGCCGCGCGACCCTGACCGACGAGGAGGTCGCGGAGATTCGGCGCGCGACCGAGGAGCGCAACCAGCAGCTTCTGCTCGCCGACGCCCGGCGCACCGCGGCCGGCGGCAACGTGGGCGCCTACAACAACTTCTGGATGGAGCGGGGCGCGCGGACGAACCGCACGTCGATGCTGATCGACCCGCCGGACGGCCGCTTCCCGCCGCTGACCCCGGAAGGACAGAAGGCCCGCATCAGCCAGCCGCGGGGCGACGACACGTGGGAGGACCGGCACATCTGGGAACGTTGCGTCACCCGCGGCGGCATGCCCAACGCGATGTTCCCCCGGTCGTACAACAACAACATGCAGGTCTTCCAGACGCCGGATCACGTCGTGATGCTGCTGGAGCAGGTGCACGAGGTGCGGGTGGTGCCGCTCGACGGACGCCCGCCGCTGTCGGACCGGGTCGGGCAGTGGAACGGCGATTCGCGCGGGCACTGGGAGGGCGGCACGCTGGTCGTCGTGACCACCAACCTCGACCGCCGGGTGAGCGCGCTGCAGCCCTGGTCGGCCTTCAACTCGCGCGATGGATCGGGCGAGGACATGATGCTCGTCGAGCGGTTCACCCGTATCGGCCCCGAGACGCTCGAATACGAGGTGGAGGTCCACGATCCTCAGATGTACACGCGGTCCTGGACGGTCTCGTATCCGTTTTCGCTCTCGTCCGAGGTGATGTACGAGTACGCCTGCCACGAGGGCAACCTCGGGATGGAAGGCATCCTCGCGGGCGGCCGCGCCGAGGACGCGGCCGCCCGGTAGCAGAAACGCAACCCTGCCCGGCCGGGGACCGGCGGCTCCTGCGCGCCGCCGGTCCCCGCCGCCGCGGCACGGACGCGCCGCACATCCCCCCGTAGCGCGTCCGCCGGCAGGAAACGGTTGCTGCCGGCGGTTTCCATGTGGCCGGCGCGGATCCGGAGCGGCGGCCTTGTCCCGGGCGGCGCGGCGCGTCAGTGATGGTGGTGGTGGATCGCCTCGTGCTCGGCGACCTGCTTGTCCCGCCGGATCTTCGCCGCCTGCTTGCGCGCCGACTTCAGGTTCGTCTCGCGGGTGCCGTCGGAGCTGACGGCGAACATCGAAATCATCCGCTCGAGATCGCCGCTCGCGCAGGCGGGACAGGCCGGCGGGCCTCCCCGTGGAAGGACGACGGCTTCGAATTCGTGGTCGCAGGCGTGGCAGCGGTACTCGTAGATCGGCATGGTTGACCCTCTCCGCCGCTTCATTCTACGCGCACGAGTCCGTCAGCGGTCCAGCAACGACCGCAGCAGCACCGCGGGGTGCAGTGCGCGGACGCCGGCGAAGTCGTGGACCTGGTGGCGGCACGACGTGCCGGCGGCCACCAGGACGTTGCCCGGTTGGAGGGCGCGCGCGGCGGGCAGCAGCCGCCGCTCCCCGATCTGCCGGGAGAGGTCGAAGTGCTCGCGGGCGTAGCCGAACGATCCGGCCATGCCGCAGCAGCCGGAGTCGAGGTCGGTCACGCGCGTGTCGGGAATCCGGTCGAGCAGCGCCTTCGCGGGCGCCACGAGGCCCAGCGACTTCTGGTGGCAGTGGCCGTGGAGCACGATTTCGTCCGGTCCCGGCCGCAACGGGAGCGTCGCGCCGTCCTCGTCGAGACGACGGTTCAGGTAGTCCTCGAAGAGCACGCACGAGGCGGCGACCTTTTGCGCCCGCTGCTGCGCCTCGCCGCGCAGCAGCGCCGGCACGTCGTCCGTCAGCGCCGAGAGGCAGCTCGGCTCCAGCAGGACGATCGGCGTTCCGGCCGCGGCCAGCGGGTGCAGCCGGCGCACCGAGTGGGCCGCCCGGTCGCGCGCCCTGGTCAGCAGGCCCTGCGAGATGAGCGGCCGGCCGCAGCAGGCGTGCGGTCCGAGCCCGACCGTCAGTCCCGCCGCCTCCAGGACGTCCGCCGCCGCGAGGCCGATCCCCGGCTCGTAGTAGTTGGTGAACGTGTCGTTGAACAGCACCGCGTCCGGCGCGCCCGCCGCCGGGGCGCGGCCCGCCGGCTCCCGGCCCCCTGCCGCGGCGGAACGCCGGGAGGCGCCGCCGGCCGAACGCCGCCGCCGCCACGCCGCGGCCAGCGTGCGATACGCCCACGGCGGCAGCGACCGCCGCCGATCGATGCCGAGCAGCCGTTCGTTCAGCCTCCGCACCCAGTCGCGGTCGAGCCACGGGTTGATCAACGGCGCGGCCCGGCTAGCCAGCGCCGACAACGTGCGGACGTGTCCGAGGACGCGCGCCCGCAACGGCGTGCCGTTGCGCCGCCAGTAGTCGGCGAGGAACTCGCTCTTGAAGCGCGCCATGTCGACCCCGACCGGACACTCGGTCTTGCAGGCGCGGCACTCCAGGCAGAGGTCCAGCACGTCGTGGACGGCGCGGTCGCCCAGCCCGGCGCCGCGCCCGCCGTCCCCGTCGCCGAGCGCCCCGGTCATCGCGAGCCGCAGCGCGTTGGCGCGGCCCCGCGTCGAGTGCGCTTCGTCGCGCGTCGCCATGTACGACGGACACATGGTCCCGCCGAGGGTCTTGCGGCAAGCCCCGACGCCGCTGCACATTTCCACCGCGCGTCCGAGTCCGCCGTGCGCGCGGTGGTCGAAGGCGGCCGGCGGGTCCGGCGTCCGGTAGTCCGCGCCGTAGCGCAGGTTGGCGGTCAGCGGCGGCGCGTCGACGATCTTGCCGGGATTGAACAGCCCTTCCGGGTCGAACGTCCGCTTGACGGTACGAAATGCCTCGTACAGCTCCGGGCCGAACACGCGGGCCATGAACGGTCCCCGCACGAGGCCGTCGCCATGCTCGCCGGAGAGGGCGCCCCCGAACTCCAGCACCAGGTCGGCGATCTCGTTCGCGATCGCCTCGAACTGCCGCACGCCCGCCGCCGTCTTCATGTTGATCACCGGCCGCACGTGCAGGCAGCCGACCGAGGCGTGGGCGTAGACGCCGGCCGTCGTCCCGTGCCGGCGCACCACGCCGAGGAAGCGCTCGATGAAGTCGCGCAGCTTTTCCGGGGCGACCGCGGTGTCTTCGACGAACGAGATGCTCTTGGCGTCCCCCTTCATCGCCATCGAAAGGCCGAGCGCCGACTCGCGCAGCTTCCAGATGCGGGCCTGGTCGGCCGGCGCGACGGCGCGGGAGGTGTGCGCGGCGACGCCGCGGGCGCGGACGTTCGACTCCAGCCGGTTGAGGCGCGGCAGGATCTCGCGCGCGGAGTCGCCGTGGAGCTCCACGCACAGCAGCGTCCCGCGGTCCGTCTCGAGCACCGCGCGCCGCATCGCGTCGAGGGCCGGGTTCTCCCGGGCGTGGTCGAGGATCGAGTGGTCCATCACCTCGACCGCGGCGGGTTCGTGGGCCAGGATCGCCGGGGTCTCGCCGAGCGCGTCGAGCAGATCGCCGTACTCGATGGTCAGCACCGCCCTGGCCTTCGGCAGCGGCACCAGGTTGAGCCGCGCCTCCAGGATGAAGCCGAGAGTGCCTTCCGAGCCGACGATCAGCTTCGCGAGGTTGAACGGCTCGCCGGCGCCGGTGCGGGCCGGGGTGAACGCGTCCAGGTTGTAGCCGCCGACGCGGCGCAGGATTTTCGGGTAGCGGCGGTCGATCTCCTCCGCGTGCCGCGCCGCCAGCCGGCGGACGGCGTGGTGGCAACGGCCCTCGAAGGTGTCCGCCGCGCAGGCCGCGTCCAGTTCGCCGGCCGCCAGCGGCCGCAGATGCGCGACCGAGCCGTCGGCCAGCGCGACGTGCAGGTCGAGCACGTGATCGATGGTCTTGCCGTAGCGCACCGACCGCGCGCCGCTCGAGTTGTTGGAGATCATCCCCCCGATGGTCGCGCGGCTGGCGGTGGAGATGTCGGGCGCGAACCGTAGCCGGTGCGGCACGAGCCGCGCGTTCAGCTCGTCGAGCACGATGCCCGGCTCGACGCGCGCCCAGCGCTGCTCGACGTTCACCTCCAGCAGGCGGTTGAAGTACTTCGAGGTGTCGATCTGCAGCCCGGCCCCGATCGCCTGGCCGGCCTGCGACGTGCCGCCGCCGCGCGCGGTGACGGAGCAGCCGTGGGCGCGGGCGCAGTCGAGCGCCGCCAGCACGTCCTCGCGCGAGCGGACGACGGCGACCCCGACCGGCTCGATCCGATAGACGCTGGCGTCGGTGGAATAGAGCGCGCGGGACACCGCGTCGAAGCGCACCTCGCCGGCGAGCCGCGCTTCGAGAGCGGTCCGGAGATCATCCATGCGACGCAGTATAGAGCCGGCGGCGGGACCGCGCCGGGGCGCGCGGGTACGCTAGATTACGGCCATGCTCCATCGAAGCGGCCGACACTTCCTGCAGATCCCCGGGCCGACCAACGTGCCGGACCGCGTCCTGCGCGCGATGGCGGCGCCCACCATCGACCACCGCGGGCCGGCGTTCCGCGAGCTGACCCGCGAGGTGCTGGCCGGGATGGCCGCCGTCGTCCGGACCCGCCACCCGGTGGTACTGTTCCCGGCGTCGGGAACCGGGGCCTGGGAGGCGGCGCTCGCCAACACGCTGTCGCCGGGCGACCGCGTGCTGATGGTCGAGACCGGGCACTTCGCGACGCTCTGGAAGGAGATCGCGACCCGGCTCGGGCTCGATCCGCTGTTCCTGCCGGGCGACTGGCGGCGCGGCGTGGACGCGGCCCGGATCGAGGCCCGCCTCGCGGAGGACGGCGCCCATGCCGTCAAGGCGGTCTGCATCGTCCACAACGAAACCTCGACCGGGGTGACCAGCAACGTCGCCGCGGTCCGCCGCGCCCTGGACGCCGCGCGGCATCCGGCGCTGCTGCTGGTGGACACGATCTCGTCGCTCGCGTCCATCGACTACCGGCACGACGAGTGGGGCGTCGACGTGACCGTCGGCGCGTCACAGAAGGGGCTGATGCTGCCCCCCGGCCTTAGCTTCAACGCGGTGGGGGACCGGGCGCTCGCCGCGCACGCCGCGGCCCGGCTGCCGCGCAGCTACTGGGACTGGGGGCCGATCCTCACCGCCAACGAGAAGGACTTCTTTCCGTACACCCCGCCGACGAACCTTCTCTTCGGGCTGCGCGAGGCGCTCCGGATGCTCCAGGCGGAGGGGCTCGACGCCGTCTTCGCCCGCCACGACCGACACGCCGAGGCGGCCCGTCGCGCGGCGCGGGCGTGGGGGCTGGAGCTGCTCTGCGTCGACCCCTCCGAGTACAGCTCGTCGCTCACCGCGGTCCTGACGCCGCGGGGCCACGACGCGGCGCGCCTGCTCGACGTCATCCTCGACCGCTTCGACATGGCGCTCGGCGTCGGCCTCGGAAAGCTCGCCGGCAAGGTGTTCCGGATCGGTCATCTCGGCGACTTCAACGACCTCGGCCTGCTCGGCACGCTGGCCGGCGTCGAGATGGGCCTGGCGCTGGCCGGCGTCCCGCACCGGCCCGGCGGCGTCGGGGCCGCGCTGGCCTGGCTCACCGAATGCGCGCGGTCCGCGGCGGCCGAGCCCGCGCCGGCGTAAAGGGGCAATCGAGAGCGGTGGACGCACCCCGACGAGGCGTGGCGCGGGGGGCTGACGTGAGGTCGGCCTGCCGCGGGGAGCGCCCGTGATCCGTCGGGTCGCCGTCCGGCACTTCAAGCGGTTTCGCGCGCAGACCTTCGAGCTGGCGGAATCGGTGGTGCTCGCCGGGCCGAACAACGCGGGCAAGTCCACCCTGCTGCAGGCGATCGCCGCCTGGAAGCTGGGGCTGGACCGGTGGGTGGCGCAGCGCGAGGGCGGCCGCGCGGTCGCGCGGTCGGGCGTGGCGATCACGCGCGGCGACTTCACCGCGGTCCCGCTCCGCGAGATGAACCTGCTGTGGGAGGGCCGCAAGGTGACCGGTCCCGCGGGAATGGCCGGAGCACGGCGCCTGATCGAGATCGTCGTCGAAGGGAAGGCCGACGACGCGGCGTGGACCTGCGGGATGGAGTTCCAGTACGCCAACCGCGATCTGGCGTACGCGCGCCCGTGCGGTGCGCGAGACCTCGATCGCGACGCCATCCGGAACTTTCCGCCGGCGCCGGCGCACCGGCTCGGGGTCGTCCACGTGCCGCCGCTCTCGGGCATCGAGCGCGACGAGCCGCGGCGCGACCGCGGCATGCAGGATCTGCTGGTCGGCCAGGGGCGGCCGGGCGAGATCCTGCGGAACCTCCTGCTGGAGATCGCCGCGACGGACGACGCCGCATGGCTGGCGCTCACCGGGCATCTGCGGGAGCTGTTCCGGATCGAGCTGGTCAGGCCCGTCTACTCGCCGGCGCAGCCTTACATCGTCTGCGAGTACCGCGAGCCGGGCGGCGGCCGGCCGCTCGATCTGACCAACGCCGGCAGCGGCACCCTGCAGGTTCTGCTGCTGCTGGCCTTCCTGTACGCGCGCCCCGCCGCGGTGATCCTGCTTGACGAGCCGGATGCGCACCAGCACGTCATCCTGCAGCGGCAGGTCTACGACCGCATCCGCACGGTGGCCCGGGACCGCGGGGGGCAGGTGATCCTCGCGACCCATTCCGAGGTGCTGATCGACGCGACGGCCCCCACCCGCGTGATGGCGTTCTTCGGTCGCGCGCCGCGCCCGCTCGCCACCCGGCACGAGCGCGACCGGCTCCGCGAGGCGCTCAAGCGGGTGACCACCTCCGACCTGCTGCTCGGGCGCGAGATCGGCGCCGTGCTCTACGTCGAGAGCGGGTCCGACGAACGGATGCTCGCCCGCTGGGCGGCCGTTCTCGACCACCCGGCCCGCCGTTTCTTCGAGCGTCCCTTCGTGCATTGGCTCGGCGGCCGCAGCCTGCGCGAAGCGAAGGAGCATCTCTTCGCCCTCCGGCTCGCGTTCCCGCGGCTCCGCGCGCTCTGTCTGCTCGACGGCGACAACCGCGACGAGCCGGACGACGAAACGACGGCCGCCGGCCTCGTCGTCCTGCGCTGGCGCCGCTACGAGATCGAGAACTACCTGCTGCACCCGGACGCCATCCGCCGCTTCGCGTTCCCGGAGAACCTGCCCCTGATGCGCCGGCAGGTGGACGCGGCGTTCGGAACGCACGTGCCGCCGGGAACCGATCTGTTCGGCGACCACGTCGCGCTCACGCGCATCAAGGCGAGCGACGAGTTCCTCGTGCCGCTGCTCGAAACCCTGGGCTGTCCGACGCCCAAGCGGGATCTGCACCTGCTGGCCGAGCGGATGACGGCCGCCGAGATCCATCCCGAGGTGACGGAGAAACTGGATCGTCTGGCGGAGGTCCTGGCGGTGGAAGACGGGTCGTGACCGTCGCGATCCCGGGCCGGCGCAAACGGGATGCCGTACGAGGGTCGGCGCCTGTGCGCCGCCGGCCGGGCGCGCGGCGGTTGTCTCCTCATCAACGGGCAGCTCCGGGAGAGCAACCGGGGCTGTGCGCCGCCGGCTGGACACGCGGCGGTTGTCTCGGGCGGCCGCCTTCACGAATCGTCCGGGAGGCCGTCGCGGGACCCGACCCGCCCACGCACGACGAGTACGCCGGCGCGCCTGCCGTGCTGCGCGCAGTACTCGCGGGTCGCGGGACCCGACCCGCCCACGCACGACGAGTACGCGATAATTGCCACCATCCGGCGCCTGTCGGATGGCGATTCCTGCCATCCGCGCCGCCGGCGAAAGGTGGCGGTCGATGGCTCGGCTCCGATGCCGCGGTTTCTCGCACGGCGCGGTCGCGGCAGTGCTGGCGTTCGGACTCTTCGTCCTCGCGCCGGCGCCGGCGGCGGCGCAGCACGTCGAGCGGGTCGTGGACGGCGACACGATCGTGGTCCGCGGCGCGGGGCGCGTGCGCCTGATCGGCGTCGACACCCCGGAGACGGTCGATCCGCGGCGGCCGGTCGAATTCTTCGGCAAGGAGGCCGGCGCCTTCACGAAGCGACTGGTCGAGGGGCGGCGGGTGCGGCTCGAATACGACCGGGAGCGCACCGACCGGTACGGGCGGACGCTGGCGTACGTCTATCTGCCGGACGGCACGTTCGTGAACGCGGAGATCATCAGGCAGGGCTACGGCCACGCGTACACGCGGTTCCCGTTCCGGCACCGCGACCGGTTCCGGCAGCTCGAACGCGAGGCGCGGCGCGCCGGCCGCGGGTTGTGGGGCGCAACGCCGGCCGAACGGCAGGTGGCGTCAGCGGCGTCCTCCGGGCGGGGGGCGTCGTCCGGCCTGCCGGCGGCGGCGGCCCGGTGGGACGACAACGGCAACGGCCGCATCACGTGCGCCGAGGCCCGGCGGCACGGGATCGCGCCGGTGTTCCGCGGCCATCCGGCGTACCGCTACATGCGGGACGGGGACGGCGACGGCGTCGTGTGCGAATGACGTCAGGCTTCCAGCAGCCAGCGGGCGGCCGGCGCCCAGGTCACGCGATCCGGAAGCCGCCGCCGCGGCGGGGACGAATCGAGCGTCACGAGGAAGAGGCGCGCGTCGCCGTACGTCTCACCCGCCGACCGGAGCGCGCGCACCTCCCGCTCCCATGTGGCGTCGTCCCCCGTTTCGAGGCAGACCTGCACGAGTAACGGCGCTTCGCCCGGGCGGTGGGCGAAGAAATCGACTTCCCAACCCTCCGCCGTGCGCACGTAGGAGAGCTCCCAGCCGCGCCTTTCCAGCTCCAGCAGGACCGTGGTTTCCAGGGCGTGCCCCTGGTAGCCGCGGCCGCCGCGCGCGAACAGCGGGATCAGTCCCGGGTCCACCGGATACGCCTTGCGCGGATTGACCATCCGCTGGCGCTCGGAGGCGGCGTGCAGGGAGACGGTGCGTACGAGGAAGGCGTCCTCCAGGTAGCCGAGATACGCGTGCAGCGTATCCTTCCCGACCCGCACGCCCTGCGAGCGCAGGGTGTCGTACTGCTTCTTCACCGAGAAACCGCCGCCGGGGTTCGCCAGCAACTGCCGCTGCAGCCAGCGCAGCGCCAGCGGATTCGTGATCCCGTGCCGGTCGATCACGTCGCGCAGCACGACGACGTCGACGTAGCTGCCGAGCAACGCGGCCCGGTCCCGCGCATTCGCGCCCTGCGCCTCGGGAAAGCCGCCCTCGACGAGATAGCGCCGCAACCGCTGGTCGAGCGCCGCCGGCCGCTGCTCCACCCCGACGTGCGCCGGCGGCTCGTTTCCGGCGTGACGCAGCGCTTCCCGAAAGCTGAACGGATGGACGAGCACCTCCAGCGCCCGCCCGCGCAGGCTGGTCGCCACTTCCCTGCTCAGGAGACGGGCCGACGAGCCGGTGACGAACACCTCCATGCCGCCGGTGTCCATCAGGCGGCGGACCAGTCCCTCCCAGCCCGGCACGTACTGGACTTCGTCCAGGTACAGGGTGACGCCGTCCTCCGCGTGGAGACGCGGAAACCGGCGGGCGTGCTCCTCGATCAGCCAGCCGAGGTCGACGACGGTGAGGCCGGCGAGCCGCTCGTCCTCGAGCAGCAGCAGCAACTGCGATTCGGGACGGGCGCCGGCTCGCAGGCGCGCGGAGCGGCACTGCGCGAGGAACGAGGTCTTGCCGCTGCGGCGTACGCCGATGACGGCGAACGCCTTGCCGGGGATCGCCGGCAGCCGCACGTCGCGGCGCGTGAGGCGCCGGGGCCGGGCGGCCAGGGATTCGTCCAGCTTCGCGCGGAGGACGTCACGTGAAATTGTCACTACAAGAGTGACGATATTCCAAAAACAGTCACTCCGTGAAGGACAAATCAGCCGAGGAGCGGCCGTTGTGGCGACGCACTCCCGCTGTTCGCCGAACCGTGCCCGCAAACCTCTCCCGCGCGCGGACGCGCACCGGCGCTGCTCCCGCGGGGACGCGAGGCGGAGAGGGAGCGCAGGCGGCCGGGCGATCCCTACTCCCGCAGCGCGTAGACGAACAGCCCGTTGCCGGCCGCCACCGCGACGTACTGCCGGCCGTCCACCGCGTAGCTGATCGGGCCGTTCGCGATCATCCCGCCGAGCGTCTTCCGCCAGAGCAGCTCGCCGTTCCGCGCGTCGAGGGCGTGGAAGTATCCCTCGCGGTTGCCGGTGAAGAGCAGGTCGGTGGCGGTCGTCAGGATGCCGCTGCTCGTGACGTCGGTCATCTCGTACTTCCACGCCTGCTCGCCGGTCGCCGGATCGATGGCGATGACGGCGCCGCTGCCGGCCGCCTCGGTCCAGGTGTTGATCGGTCCCCGCGCCAGGCTGGGGAGCGCGCCGCCGGGGATGGGCGGGGCGGGCCGGCCGCCGAGGAACAGTCGTCCCTCCTCGTACTCCGCTTCCTGCGCCTCGAAGACCGAGCCGTAGCCTTCCCACGCCGACAGGTAGAAGAGCCGCGTCGACGGGCTGTAGGACGGCGAGTACCAGTTGGTGCCGCCCTGCACGCCCGGATACGTCGTGGCGCCCGGCTCCTGCGGGATGAAGATCGGCCGGCCGTTGTCGTCGAGGCCCTCCGCCCAGTTCAGCGCGATGAACGGCTGGCCGTTGATGAATTGCCCGGTCTCGCGGTCGAGCACGTAGAAGAAGCCGTTGCGGTTGCCCCACAGCATCAGCTTGAGCGTGCCGCCGTCCTGGGCCGGAAAGTCGACCAGCACCGGCACCTGCACCGAGTCGTAGTCGTACGGATCGTTGGGCGTGAACTGG